>NZ_JAJNKB010000009.1 GCF_021533195.1 Portibacter marinus | reverse complement strand
CTACTCATTCCTGAAGCTTGAAACTGTCGATATAATTTTTCACTGTCTATTGCCATTACTATTTTTAATCGCAAATTCTCTATTCCTAGCTAAATAGACAAGATGGGGTTAGTGGGATGGATACAGTGTATTAGCAAAACAAACTAAATCAATGATCAGAACGCCTCCCCTATAAAAAAATAAAAACCTGAACCTTCCGCATTTACCGCGAAATCCAAACGTGTCCAAATATCTTTTTGGGGAAATAATAGAAAGCGCAAGCCAGCTCCTCCGGAAACTACAAAATTTGAAATATTTAGATCTTCTATTTGATTAAAGACAGAGCCAGCACCCGTAAATAAGGTAAAACCTAAACGGTCAGTGAAGTGAAATGGAACAGGTAGAAAACGATATTCTATCTGGGCAGCCATTTGATTTTTATCTCTATACCTTCCGTAATAATAACCTCTCATCATACTTTCTCCGCCCATCAACGCAAGTTGATTGAATGGAACTTCTCCAAATTTAAACTGTCCAAGCAATTGAAACGCTAAAACATTGTTGTGACCCATCTGCTTATAAACTCGGGTGTCAGATAATATCGAAGTGAAATCAAATGTACTTCCCCATGCTGAATTGTAGTGCAAAAAAGCTAGTTCCGAGAACAATCCTTTCCTAACATTTAATACGTTATGTCTATTGTCCTGAATCAAACCCAGGCCTAGTCCAAAACTATTAGATCCTTCATGCCCTAATGGTAATTCGAAATTTATGATTTCAGGATCCGCTAAGATAAAATCAGTTCCAGTGAGACGTTGAAAATCAAATTCAAATCCTAAATATACATCGTTAAACAGTCTCCTTAAAACACGTTCTTTAATTAAAATTTGATTGGCTTCTATCCTGGCAGTATACGCGGTTGGTGTATCAATACCTATTCCATGATAAAACAGCGGGAAACTTTGTATCCGAGCTTGTCCAAGAAAAAACCAACGATTTTTATCAGAATATAGGGCATGGTCAAACCACAAGCCGTATTGATTCTCCAACGTCACAAAAGAAAAAGCATTAATTTCACTTAGCCTATTTGTAGTGTCTCGCTTTGCAAAATAAACGTACAAAGTGCTCGCACCTATCTCCCAACTTGTTTCTGGAGCGTAAGCTAACGTGGGATAAACTAAGAGTTGAGGTTGCGATAAATCACTCTTATTATTCAGTATATTATCAAAATAGCGCTTGATAATATTCTGAGCATTTAAAGGATTTCCCAATAATAACAGGCTCCAAATAAGGGCGTTTATAAGTAAACCTTTAAAGTTCATATCACCATACAACTTTGGATATAATTTAAATTATCTTTGCAAAAGCATGAAAAATCAAAGGTAATCCTTTTACATAGAGTATTTTAATATCCAAAACAGCTGAAAATCATAGGCATCACTTCTTCCTGAATAATAAATATGCTGGTCAATGTCTCAGTTCGATTCCTTGATGCTATTTGATAAATTTCTAAATCATCGGTAAAACTTTTATTGACACTTTCACACTATTGTTGCACATCTACAATGATTCTAGAAAGTCACACTTTGGAGCAAACGAAGTCTTTTTACTGATTTTTAAATTTTAAAAGGCTATTGTTTCAAGAATCAACTCAAAAGCGCTAGATATAAATGATGATTCATTAATCAAAAATTTCAATTGATGTTTAAGCGTTTTTGTCAATAAAGTGACCGCTTGCAAATTGAATTTACAAGTCCCTTGATTACTACACTTGACAAACTTTTCTAATGCAGCGCTTGCAAATGGAATTTGCAAGTCCCTTGAGTACTACACTTGACAAACTTTTTTGAGGCAATGCATTGGAATAGAATTTGAAAGTCGCAATTATTAAGCTTCTTCTTTTTGCAACTCCTTCTTCGTTTCACGAATCCAATTTTCCAATACTTCCGGTGGCTGAGCACCACTCACACCATATTGATCATTCAATATAAAAAATGGCACACCGGTTACTCCTCTATTCTGGACATCCCGGATTTCCTGATTCACTAAATAAGAAATCTCCTCATCATCCATTATTGCATTGGCCTCATCCCTTGTCCAACCAAATCGTTCTGCGATATCCAAAATGATGTCATCATCTGCCATGTTCAAACTTTTTTCAAAGTATCCTTCGAAAAATGCTTCTTTGAGTTCATTAGCAAATCCCTTTTCACTGGCCACATGCATTAGATTATGCATCTTTCGTGTATTGGGAATCCTATTCATATCATTGAACTCTATATCCACCTGTTCTCCAAAGGACTTCAACCGCTCCATCATTCCATCCACTCTTTCTTTACTCCCAAATTTATTTCTCAGATAAGTTTCTCTCTCCAGACCATTTTCTGGGATGGTTGGATCCAATTGGAAAGGCTTCCAATTAACTTCTAAATCCAAATCCTTCATATTCTCGAGTGCCTTTTCGAAATGCTTCTTTCCCACATAGCACCAAGGACATGCTACATCTGAAACGATATCTATTTTAATTCTCTCTTTGTTCATACCATATAAACATTGGCACACCCCATCATGTTCAAAATGAGAAGGCGTATTGAATAATGTTGGCCCCCATTTGCAGTGCTTTTAATCGTAGTTCCGCAGGGTCTTTGTGTACCTCTTCATCTTCCCAGCCATCTCCAATGTCACTTTCAAAAGTATAAAAACAAACCACGCGACCTTCCCATATCAATCCAAGTCCTTGCGCAGGTTCGTCATCGTGTTTATGAATTTTCGGAGGCCCACTTTTGAAGGTATACTTTTGTTGGTAAATTTCATGGTCAAAGGGCAATTCGATGAATTCAAGCTCCGGGAATACCTTCTTCATTGCCGGACGCAAGAATTTATCCATCCCATAATTGTCATCAATATGTAGAAATCCACCTGATATTAAATAATTTCTTAAATTTTCCGCTTCTGCTTCACTAAAAACCACATTACCGTGACCTGTCATGTGTAGGAAAGGAAAATTGTAAATATCAATACTTCCAACATCCACTGTAGCATAGTTTGGATCCAAATTTGTTCCAAGCGTACGATTACAAAATGTTGCGAGGTTGGTCAAAGCTGTAGGATTTGCATACCAATCACCCCCACCGCTATATTTCGCCAATGCCAGTTTAAGACTTGGTTCTGCTGGTCTAAAACTAAAAATGACCACAGAGATTACGACTAATGTCAACAATTTCTTCATACTCTAATTAAGGTGTTTCTATTTTAATTTATTGTTCCAATCTATAACTACTTAATCGATCTCTGCTAATCCCTCTATCAATAACTCTAAGAATGAGGGATCTCTTAATATTTTTAGTTCAAATTGATTCATAGCCCTTTGTAACTGACTATTCTCCAAGAATCCAACGTCATTGAAAAAATAGGCCAATTCTGTAGTGTTGCCTTCTTTATCAGTCGAATAAAAAGCTTTAGTGAGAACAAACGCAGTCGATCCGCCCTTTGCTCCTGCATGTCGTAGCCAAGTCTTATTGGCCGGACTATCCATAATGCCTTCTAAAACGTTATTCAGATGCTGTTGGACCTTGGAATCAAAGAATGTCCGACCATTAATTTTACGCATCAATTCAGCATATTCACCTGTGGTTGAGGCAGGTAATCGATCAGACCAGACTTTTTGTACGCCCAGATTTAGTTCTCCCAAGGTGTCCTTATATCCAAAATCTCTACTTAATTGATCATGGATGCTATGAGAGATAGAAATATAATCTTCCATAGGAACCTCTTCAAGCGCATTAGTCAATTCCTGTCCCGTCAAATCCGGAAACATTTCTCTATCCACAAATAAGGCGGAAACGATATAATAGATTTCTGAATGACGATCAATCCCTAACTTACCTATTCTATCATTAACGTTCTCAAGTCCCAGCTTATCACACAAGAACTCTGTATTTGCATTAGAACTGTAATCGATCATACCTTTGGCTATTTCTTTCAATGTAATTCCGTCACCAATAATATCATTTTTGATAGATTTAAACCAAGCCATATGTGCTCCACCATCAGTTCCGGGAATATAATACTGGTCTAATAAATCAAATGAAATCACTTCTTGAGGATCAATAAGCCCGGCAGCCGCTTGCTCAGCATATTCGATTGCTATAATGATTTTCACTGTGCTTGCCAATGGCATTAATTTGTCTGAATTAAAATCAACTTTTTTCTCTCCATTTTTAATGATGGTGATGGCTGACTTCTCCGGATTCTCTTTGATATAATTCAGTACTAAGTGTTCCTTTTTCTTTGACCTGAATTTATTAGTAAATGACAGCAAGAAAACAAGAGAAACAGCAATAATAATGGTGATGATGGTATATTTCATAATTCTTTTTTATTCAAAACCGACAGGTCTGCAAGTCAAATATTTATTCCATAATTTACGACGGAAAAAGCTTGAAAACATTTCTTTTAACAACACTCTGGTCTTCGAAGTTCTAGTGATGTCATATTACTGGTTTGACTTTCCTTTTTCAGAATTAGCCCCTGCTTGATTCACAAAATGGATCAGTTGAACTGCAGCTATACCAGCTGTTTCTGTCCTTAATCGGTAGTCTCCCAAGCTGACAGCTTTTGCTCCTTTTGAGGTAGCCAAATTGATTTCTCCGCTAGTAAAATCTCCTTCGGGACCTATTAGGATCGTAGCATTTTTTCCTGATTTATACTTATGAATAAGCAATTCAGGCTTTTCTTCGAGGTGTGCAATATACATTTGGTCATGATTTTGTCCTGAAACAAAATCCTGAAACTGTACCATAGGATTAAGCACTGGCAATTTTGTTTTCAAAGATTGTTTCATAGCGCTCAAAATAATCTTACTCAGTCGATCAGGTTTGACCAATTTTCTCTCACTTCTGGCACATTTTAATGGTGTGATTTCATCGATTCCAAATTCTGTAGCCTTTTCCAGGAACCATTCAAACCGAGAATTATTTTTGGTAGGTGCGATACCAATATGAATGTGATAATTTCTGGGTGATTTCAAAATTATTTCTTCGGTGATGGTAATGTCTACCGATTTCTTTGATGCTGCAGTAATTTCCCCTTTGAAACATTGGCCTAAACCATCTGTAACGTAGACCTCATCCCCTATTTGACGTCTAAGAGCTTGTACACAATGACTGGCCTCACTTCCAACTAATCTGGCAGTCTGGCCGTCACATTCTTCGCTGTAGAATAGAATCATATCTTAATAATCAGTTAAAAGTAGGGTATTCTTCTATCACTTCAGTACTTTTGCCGAAAATTAGAAACAAATCATTGAAGTCTGCCGTTACTAAGGTTGATTCATCAGAAAGCAAATAAATGGATATTTTAATAAAAGCACTCCAACTCATTCTCAGCTTGTCTATTCTAGTTGTACTCCATGAGTTGGGTCACTTTCTTCCCGCTAAATATTTTAAAACAAAAGTGGAGAAGTTCTATCTCTTTTTTAACCCAGGCTTTTCTCTATTCAAAAAGCAAATTGGTGAAACAGAATATGGTGTAGGTTGGTTACCACTTGGTGGTTACGTGAAAATTGCCGGCATGATCGATGAAAGTATGGACAAAGAGTTTCTCGATAGTGAACCGGAGCCCTGGGAATTTAGATCCAAGCCAGCCTGGCAACGTCTGATCATCATGCTTGGCGGAGTGACCGTTAATATTATTCTAGGTTATCTGATATTCACCCTTGTCGCATTCACATGGGGCAGTTCCTACATTCCTGTTTCCGAAGTAAAAGACGGCATTTATGTAGATACACTCGGCTACAATATGGGGTTAAGGACTGGTGATAAGATCATTAAAATCGGTGACGAGGAGTTTAACAAATTTAACTCCGGCGCCTTACTAAGGGCTGTAGTGATTGACGATGCGAGATCAGTGACAGTAAATCGGGATGGTTCTGTTATTGATATTCCTATTGATGAAAAATATGTACAGATCCTGACGGGCGAAGGGAAAGAGCAATTAATCTTTGAAGCTCGTGTTCCCTTTAAGCTTGCTATGGTCGTAGAAGGTTCTCCTGCAGACAAGGCCGGATTAATGAAAGATGATGTGATTGTAGGCTACAATGGCAATCCCATTGAGTTTTACGATGAATTAGCCCTGAAAACAAGGGATATGAAGAACGAAACCATCGAAATTACTTACAAACGCAATGGTCAAACCAGAACCACCGATTTAACCATAGATGAAGATGGCAAAATAGGGGTTTATAACTATGCTCCCAGAGAGTTCTTTAAGGTAGAAACTGAAGAGTACAATCTTTCTGAGTCTTTTGCAGTAGGAGTGAAGCGTGCCAATGGCTTTGTGACTGACCAATTAAATGCCTTTGGTAAAATTTTCAGAGGGAAAATAAAAGCGAAAGATAGCTTAGGAAGTTTTCTTTCGATTGGAAATATGTTTCCGTCATCCTGGGATTGGCAGATATTTTGGAACATGACGGCCATGCTCTCCATGATTCTGGGAATTTTGAACCTGTTACCTATACCAGGATTGGATGGAGGCCACGTGATGTTCTTGATTTGGGAAGTGATTACAGGTAAAAAGGTGAGCGATAAAGTAGTAGAATACGCGACTATGGTAGGATTCGTACTTTTGATTCTCCTGATGGTCTTTGCACTTGGTAACGATATTAGAAGATTCTGGCCATTCTGATGAACTACTTTGAATTTTACAATTTGCCTGTTAGTCTCAGCATAGATGAAGCCCTTTTGAAACAGCGGTTTTATGCTAACAGCAAACAATTTCATCCTGATTTTTTTACATTGGATGGAGTCGAAAAGCAAATGGAGGCATTGGAGCAATCCACCCTTAATAACACTGCCTATAAAACCTTGATTGACTTTGATAAAAGGCTTCGGTATTTGCTAAAACTTAAAGGCATACTCAAAGAAGAAGGAGACAATCAAATTCCCCAGGAATTTTTGATGGAAATGATGGATGTCAATGAGGCAGTCATGGAACTCCAATTCGATTTCAACCAATCGAAGCTCGATCAGTTAGAAAAAGATGTGGATGATACCAAGAAGCGACTGAAGGCTGGTATTTCTGAAATCATTCCCAAGTCAGATGAAGAAATGTCAGAAAGTGACTATGAGCTTTTAAAGGAATTTTACCTAAAAAATAAATATCTCAAAAGGCTTGAAGAAAATATAGAAAAGATCCAATCGTAATCTATATTTTTTCCTTTCTCACCGTAGATTTTTAATTCTTTTTAAGCTGAAATTCTTCCAATTTTACGAGATTACATGTTTTTTCATCTATCCTTTGTAATGAAGACATTTGCCTTTCGTTGTTTTTTTGTGGCCTTTCTCATCGCTTTAAGCTCACTGAGCGCCTTTACACAATCTTCATTTGGCGGTTATCCTGCTCACATCAAGTGGAGTCAAATTAATACACCTATCGTAAGAGTGATCTTTCCAGATTCACTGGAGGATAAAGCACAAAGGGTGGCCAATATCATCCATTACATGAACAATGAAAATGTTGGTCTTCTAGGTGAAAAAAGACAAAAGGTGGATATCATTTTGAGAAACAGAGATGTGATCAGCAATGGATATGCACAAATAGCACCTTTTAAGACGGAGTTTTTCATGCAGGCACCGCAAAAGACCTTTGAAGAATCAGCACTGGACTGGACTGATCAACTTGCGATTCATGAGTATAGACATATCAACCAATTCCTAAATGCCAGGCGTGGTATCGGAAATTTGATCTACTATCTTTTCGGAGATTATGGTTGGGGTGCCCTTATTGGGCTAACGATGCCTGCATGGTTCCTCGAAGGTGATGCTACTATAGCGGAAACGGCTTTAACTACGGGGGGAAGGGGTCGAGTGCCTTCATTTAGTGTAGAGCAACGGGCCCAGCAGGAAGCCGGTGTTAATTATTCTTATATGAAGGCGATGAACGGCTCTTTCTTAGATTTTGTGCCCAATCACTACAATACTGGATATTATATTCTTTCAGAAATGAGGCTTAGCGCTGATCACAAAGACTTTAATGAAATCAATAGGCGAGCTTCTAGTTTTAGGGGTATCTTTTATCCATTTCGTCGGGCTGTGAAGAAAGTTACCGGTACTAAAATAAAGCAACACTATTACAACGGCGTCGCCAGAATGAAATCTGAGATTCCTGAAAAAGAAAATGTTTCAGAAGCCATTACTTCACTGAAACCAAATAATGTCGTACAATTCAAGAATCCTATTCAGGATCAAGGGGACATTTTCTTCAGCTATGCTGATCGCAGGAAAATCAGAGGTTTATATCGGTATGTTGAAAACGGCGATCACGAACTCATCGTCAACCAGGGGGTCGTACTGGACACCTATTTTGACAAGCACGGAAAATATTTTGTGTGGGATGAGATCCAGAGAGACATGAGGAGAGGCAATCAAAATTTTGCTAACTTAATATTATACGACTCGGAGGAAAAGACAAAGAGAATAATCGGGAGAAATCAGGCTTATCGATCACCCTCATTTTCTAATGATGGTCTGAACTTGATATTTGTCAATGGATATCTAGGGACCGAATCAGGTATTGCGATGTACAATATTAAATCAAATGCTGTCTTGCAAATCATCAAATCATCTGACAGGCAATACCTGTACCCTATTCAAAGCGCAGATGGCCGTTCAATCTACACTGTTGTCAAGAAGGGTCACCAGTATGCGCTTGCTCAAGTAAGTTTGCAGGGTGCATTTACTCTTCTGACGGAATGGGATGATGTGGTCTTTGGACCACTAAAACTGAGTGAAGGTCACCTCATATTTCAAGCTAATGTCGGCTCCACGGATCAGATTTATGCCTATGAATTGAAAACGGGACTGCTAAAACAAATATCAGACGATAACATTGGCATGTACAATCCCAGCAACTATGAAGAAGGAAAAATTATTGCAGAGCGTCCACATAGTCAAGGTTTTTTACTCCATAAAATTGAAACTTCTATTGCCGATTGGCCCACCGTGTCTATGGTTAGAAAGGACAACGTTCCCTTTTATCTGCAAACTTCTCATTTAGAACCCGTGGATATATTAACTGATGTTCCCTCTGAACAGTTTAGTGTTACTAAATATCCTAGAAATTGGAAATTTTTTAGATCTCATTCATGGCTGCTGATTGGAGATGGATCGGAATATTCAGCCACCCTATTCTCTGACAATATCTTGAATCAGGTTAATATTGAGCCATCATATACTTACAACGCAAATGTTAAAGGCAGTTTTATCAATTTGAATGTCAATTATGGACGGTATTTTCCAATTTACCAACTGGGCTACAACTTCGCTCTTCCGAGAATAGTTTTCACGAACGATCAAAGCAGAAGTTTCGCAGTTAGTCAGCACAGTCTGTCGCCGGGAATGATTATTCCGCTCAATTTCACAAGCGGTACTTATCTCAGAGGACTGCGCTATCAAACCTCTATTTCACAGACCTGGACACATGTAGAAGAAATAGGAACAGACCAATTTTTAAACCAACAAGGCATCACATGGAACAATGCCATGAGCTTTACCACTAATCGTTTGAGGGCGTTACAAAACCTTTTTCCCAGATGGGGATATAATGCAGTAGCTCGGCATAGATATCGATTTAATGATAATCATCGTGCATTGAATCTCAGCAACTCATTTTTTGTGCCCGGCCTCTTAAGAAACCATGGCCTCCGTCTGGGTGCTGATTACGCACAACAAAATGAACCTGATGAAACGCGGATTGGATTACTAGACAGATTCAGCTACGCACCCGGCTTCTTCAGTGAGCAGTATGACTGGGCATTAGGGTTGAATGCAACTTATGCAATGCCACTAGCTTATCCTGATTGGGGTTTTGCTGATTTTATATATTTCAAGCGGATTACTACCAAACCTTTTTATCACTACAACCACCTTCGTTTTGAAAATGAGACCACGGAATTCCAGTCTATTGGCCTGGATCTTCTTAGCGATGTCGTATTTATCAATAATATATTTTCAGAAATAGAAGTTGGCATAAGACTATCATACCTGGTCGGACCCCTTCCTGAAGGCCGAACGAGCCGATGGTTCTTTGATTTTGTTTACGATATACCAGCGTTTTAAACGCTACTTAATTTTTTTTGCAGTGGTATCACGTCCACCCTGTTTCAAGGTAAAACTTTCGATGCTGCCATCGTCTCCTTTATTAAAGATCAATTGTGCATCGATCAATTTTGCGTAGAATTCATAATCCGATTTAGGGTAAATAGGTATGGCCTGTTGTCCTGTAGCTTCTGCCTTCATTGCCTTTCCGTCCTTAATGATGGTAATATCAAATCCCGGCTGCAGTTCATAAGTTCCTACTAAGGATCGAAGAATTTCATCCGACACTTCAACCTCATCTTTTAATTCTGAAACATCAAAACCCAGTTTTTTCAAATTTTCAATGCCACCTTCATTTCCGGGATACATTTGTACAGAAATCCTATAATTTTCAATGGCTGCCTTTTTATCACCAGACTTCATCAGAGCTTCTCCGTAGCTATCATAGACGTTCCAGCTATTCGGAAATAATGATGTGTTCAACTCAAATACCGCTAGCGCCTTATCAAGATTCTCTAATCCCAGATAATTATAGCCTAAACTATTCAGTTCTCGCTCACTGACGTAATACAGGTCATCATTCTTCATTGCTCTGAACTCTGCAATTCCCTTTTCTACTCCTTTTTCCTCAATCCATTCACTTAATTTTCTGGCCAAAGACTCTTTTGGCTTTTCATACGGTTCATCGTAAAGTATGGCCATAATGTTTTTTGAAATCTCTCCCAGGTTGGTTCCTCCGGTATTATTAAGCAACACTACCAAATCTTTACTCTGTGGATATCTCGTAATTAAAGTATTGAACCCATTGATACCTCCACCATGACTGATGATCATTTTACCGTCCCTTTCACTGACACCCCATCCATAGCCATATCCATTGATATGATCAGTAAACATTTGTTCTTTCAAATTATCAGAAAGGAGCTTGTCAGTATACAACGCCAGATCCCATTTATATAAATCCTCGACCGTAGAATAAAGAGAACCTGCAGAATAGGGGATTGACATATCTAGATATGGAGCATTGATATAATTCATACCCTGCTTTTCATATCCTGTAGCCCGATTCTTAAGAATATCTTGGTGACGGTCGAATCCGGTATCCTTCATCTGGAGAGGATCTAAAATTCTTTTCTTCAGTTCATTTTCATAAGAATTACCTGTTACTTCTTCGAGGATATAGCCCAACAAGAAATAACCTGAATTACTATACTCATATCTTGAGCCTGGCTCAAAATTTAAAGTAGAGTCAGCGAAATACATCGTAAATTCTTCAGGTGTATATGGATTTCTTGAATCATTTTGAAAAAAACCTGGAAACGAAGTGTAGCTAGGAATGCCAGAAGTATGCGTTAGCAAATGATGTAGCGTCACTTTATTCTTATGTTTACCTGTGTAATTAGGGATGTACTTTTCAATAGGCTTATGGAGATCGAGTTTACCTTCCTCTACCAGCTGCAAAATCAACATCGCAGTGAACTGTTTAGTAATGGATCCCAGCCGGTGCTTGGTATCTGAAGTGTTTTTGATGTCCCATTCCATATTTGCCAGGCCATTGCCTCCCTTATGAACCACTTTTCCATGTTGTGCAACAAGTGCAGAACCATTAAACTGATGATATGTGTTGTACAATTCTAGAAGTTGATAAATTTCATCAGCCTTTGTTTGTGTTAGGCCAATGGTCGGCAATAAGAATTGAATCATGGCAGCTAAAAGCAATATGGTTAAAAGTCTTTTCATTTTTATTTTTTTTCTTAATTGCAAAATAGAGTGCTTAGAATAAATGCAACAATTTCTTCGACGAAGGTATTACTATTAAGGTTACAGGTGTAAAATTTTAATGACATGTTGATCTCTTCTAAAGTTAACCAGCATGAAGTAAGTACCCGGAGGATAATCAGCAGGAATTTCGAATCGATTAATACCTGGTTTAAGTTGCAAGTTCTTCATCATCATCGCACCATTCGAATCGATCAGATCGAAGGCAATTTTCGAAGCTGTAATAGTTGAAACATTAACATTCAGTGTTTCCTTTACTGGATTAGGGTAAACACTTACTAGCTCCTCAATAACTATTTGATTTTCTTGCAAATTTGCTGTCTGTATGCAAATTTCAATTGAGGCTTTGAAACTTTCATATTCTAAGGAATCAGTTGCAAATGAAATGCTTCCATAGACCTTGTCCTCAGCATAGCGTAAAAACCTTCGTCCGCAACCGTCTAGATAATATTGATAGGGCTCTCCTGTAGTGGCCTCTTGATATTCGCCTTTATCTAAGGCTAAAACGACGGTATCTCCAAGCGCAAAGAAGCCCATTGATTCCCCACAATTAAGTCCATCCTGACCTAATATTTTGATGGTATCTTCTGCTATTTCGTTTAATATATTATCGATAATCGTCACTTGAACATCTGAGTATCCTAAAGTATCTGTGACCACAGCCAGGACAATGTTATTATCTTCTAAGACAGCACGGCAGAATGTTGTCTCGTAAGGCCCACCGCAGGAGCAGGCAAGCAAATAGGATTGAGGTACAATTACAAAAAAGAGGAATAGTAATTTTGATGCTTTCATGGTCTTTAATTTATGATTTATGTTTGTCAAATTCTGACTTAATCAATTGCTCCAATGCATTAGAATCGTATTTTAATCGGTCCGAAGTGATGGTAACAGGTGTTCCATAGGTTCTATGATTCACTGACATCAATTTTCGTTTCATATTGGTTTCTGCTCTTGAAATATATTCATCAGGATTCTTTAGTTTAACAAGAAGGAATTTGGTAGACATCACTTTTGTCGCTTCTATGTCGCTTATTTCTTTCCATCTTATCAATCCGATACTGGAGGCGTTAGAGTGGTCTATTATTCCTTGGTTGTTTATGACCAGCCCAGTTCTTCGATCTCGTATTTTATTAAATCCCAAGATTCCTGCCCCAGCAAAAAAAATAATGCATATAATTCCTAAAGTGCGTAGGATCAGTGGATCTGTAAAAAGCGATTCTCCATCCGTTACAGGAAAACTAGCATACCAAATGAGCCATACGCCCAATAGTATAAAAAGTACCGCGGCACCTAGTAATACGAATAATTTATTTCGATTGAGGGGAATTTCAATTGTTGAGCTCATTTTAACACGATTTATTCATATAAAATATACATAATTTTTCTGAAAAGTTCGAAGGCAGGGATCTGTTTCTGGTGTAATAAGGTAGTAGTAGCTGTTCTACCTGCTCATGTATTTGCTAATGAATTGTGATATCAAATATGATGAGTTAACCTATAGTGTGTTTGTCGAGTGGGTTCTTTTTAGCTCTGAACTGCGAACAACGGCTCGAAGCGTCTACTCAGATGGATGATTTAGATATGTAATTCCTGCAGAGTGAAACTGCTGCAAACCCGCAGGGTGTTTGGTTTTTATATTCCCCTACTTGTAAAATGCTCCATTTTATAATAAAAAAAGCTCCAACCTTTTCAGAGTGAAGCTTTTTAGTACCTCGGGGGGGAATCGAACCCCCACTCCCGAAGGAACTGGATTTTGAATCCAGCGCGTCTACCAGTTCCGCCACCGAGGCCTTTATCATATGCCTTGTTTTAGAGTTTCTTTTCCTCTACACAATCTCACTGGCTTTTGCCAATGCGAATGCAAAAATATAAATTCTATTGAAAATAAATCACTTTCATTCGACGAATAAATTTTCATGCAGAATTACTACTATGGATTTAAACGCTCTCTACGATTTTAGTAGCAATTTCTCTAAACCATGCATCTAGCTGATCAGGCTCAGCCGGATAATTGAAAACAACGGAGCAAACAAACATGTCCTTTAAGCCAAAAAAGTATTTATTGGTTTCACGATTGTAAATCACAGGAAAAGGCATACCCTCCATGTCATCATACTTGAAACTTATGTTGGGATCGTCATAACTTCTTTCCCCTTCCCACCGCTTGTTATCTAAAGACTTCTGAACAAAGTTTGGTATCTCATCAGGCAGAGGATTTCGATTGATTTGGATCATCACTCCGGAAACGTCATATTGAATATCATCCCACTTGTAGAAACACGATGTACTGTGTTCACTCTTTCTATTTCTATTACCATCTAAGACTTCAAGATTCACATCCTTATCTAAGATGCTTAACATCTCTTTTTCATCTATGAAGTCACACGCAAAAGGCAATTTATCTGTTCTTTCAATTTTCTGAGGCGCTTCTATCTGATCTGTAGGTTCTACCCTTCCATCATTGGCGCATGAACTTAAAAAAACAACTATTAAAATGGTACTTACCGCTATTTTCATTGTCACTGTTTTATCATATATTATTGAAGTTGCAAATATATTAATTAATGTAAGGAGATCAATAATTATTGTAGTTTTGCGAGCTCAAATTCGTTTTCAAAATGAAATCTATTCTAATTACAATTTTAATATTTTCCACTTGTATGCTCACTGCACAAGCTGACTATAAATCTAATTTCTTGAAAAAATGGGCCAACGCTGCAAAATATACCATTGAATGTGCAGAAGCCATGCCTGAAGAACTTTACGACTTTAAACCTACCCCGGAAGCCATGACCTTTAAAGAGCAACTATTACACATGGTTCGCAATATGATGTGGCTTAGTACAGATTACTTAGAGGGTACAAGGCACAACTTTGATTTAAAAGACAGCACATTGTCAAAAGCCGCCGTAATAGAAATTCTTCAAAGTACTTTCATTTTAAGTACAGAAGCTGTACAGGATTTTCCTGAGAATAGAATGTCTGAAACGGTAGATTTCTTTGCTGGACCTATGGAAATTCAACAAATCATGATGCTAATGACCGACCATATGACCCACCACCGTGGCCAGATTTTAGTATACATGAGAATCAATAATGTAGAGGCACCTAAATATCGTGGGTGGTAAATCATAAGTTTGTGCTCCTATACCGTTAACATTCAACCCCATAAGTGATAAAGTTGGTAATTTGCTATATTTGCTATTATAAAACCGTCTCATGTCTTTAGAGCAATATTTTAATAAATTCAGATCTCAAATCACAGGCATTGATCACCAGATCTCAACCCCTCAGGGTCGCAAACCTCTCGTCTATGCCGATTGGATCGCAAGCGGCAGAATGTATGATGAAATTGAAGAAAAGGTGAATAAGTTGCTCTCTCCTATAGTTGCTAATACCCATACTGAGACCAGCTATACAGGGACAGTCATGACCAATGCTTATCACCAATCTAAACAGATCATTAAAAATCATGTAAATGCTGATGAAAAGGATGTCATACTTTTTGTTGGATCAGGGATGACTGGTGCTATAAATAAATTGCAAAGAATAATGGGTCTTAAGGTCTTTGATAGAACCAATGCCTACTTAGAAAGCACAAGTCAACAGGGATGGTTGGATAAATTGCTAGGTAGAAAAGCTGATTTACCTCAAGCCGGCCTTTCATTCAAGAAAAATGCAAAACCTGTTGTTTTTATTACCCACATGGAACACCATTCTAATCACACTTGTTGGCTAGAAACCATTGTCGATCTCGAAGTGATTGCTTCTGACGAAAATGGACTGGTGGATCTTAACCATTTCTCAGAATTACTGGAAAAATATAAAGATAGGACTTGGAAGATTGCTTCCGTTACGGCGGCCTCAAATGTCACTGGCATCATTCCGCCCTATTACGAGATGGCAGAAATGATTCATAACCACAATGGTTTCTGTTTTGTAGACTTCGCATGTTCAGCACCATATGTGAAAATTGACATGCATCCGAAAAATCCTAAACAAGCCCTTGATGCAGTTTTCTTTTCTCCTCATAAGTTTTTAGGCGGACCTGGTACTCCTGGAATCGTTGTCTTTAATTCCAAACTTTATTCGAATAAATCACCAGATAATCCGGGAGGAGGTACGGTAGTCTACACCAGTCCCTGGACCATGCATGACTATATAGATGATATTGAAGCCCGGGAAGATGGAGGCACGCCACCCTTTATGCAGGGAATTAGAGCTGCATTAGCCATCCAACTGAAAGATCAAATGGACCCGGATAAAATACAAGCAAGGGAACATGAATTATTAGACTACTTTTTTGATGGATTGAATAGGATTGACAATATTTCAATATTAGCGGGACAGCACAAAAAAAGACTTGGTGTCATCTCTTTTGTTCATAAATTTGTCCATTACAATCTATATGTCAGGCTGCTAAACGACTTTTTTGGTATTCAAGTCCGAGGAGGCTGCGCATGTGCAGGTACCTACGGGCATTACTTGCTGGAAATCAATCAGGAAAATGCTTATTCGCTAAGAGCGCAAATTTTGAAAGGGGACTCTCTTAACAAACCGGGATGGGTCAGGTTATCCATACACCCTACCATGACCAACAAGGAAGCCGCTTATATTCTGGACGCGATCAAGCAAGTTTCAGAAAATGCTGCCTCCTGGTCAAAAGATTATACTTACCAACCCAGTAAAAATGAATTTCTCTACATCGGTAATAACAAGTCCAGCCATGAGGCAGAAGTTATTGAGCAATTATTTCAAACTACCGCTCAATCTCAACCTTCTCCATCTCCTCAAACCAACTAAAATCGATGGCATTGATCTTACCCATGTAGTCGCTCCATGTGTCTGAAAAAAACGAATTGGTACCATTGATCAGATCTTGCGCTTTCTCTCTTGCAATGATTACCGTATTTTCAGCATTCTCACCTGGGACTCCCCAAGCTGAATAAAGATAACGACTCGGCGTCCTGATGATAGATGAATATTTGGCCGGATCTCGAACAATTCCTTTAACCTCCTCTACTTCGGTAAAGACATTTATTATAGAATCAATCTCTTCTATCATTTTATCGTTCAATGCTTCAACTTCTACCTTTACACTGTCAGTAAGTACAGCAGTCATGTCACCGATCAACTTGACCTTTTTCTTTGCATCTTTTAATTGATCAATGGACTTTTTAGTAGCAACAATGATCTTTTCATAGTCCCTGATCATTTCATTCTTTGCAATCATTTCAGACGCTACAACTTCAACTCTTGGGTCTGTTTTAACTGCAATCACAGTAGAATCCTTGTAGTCGCCGTAAGCTACCACAATTTTATAAGTGCCCGGAAGCGCATCTACACCTCCTGGTTCCCTGTCTTCATCTCCCCTTCTATCACTTAAACTCGGATAATCCACACCTTTTTGGTCCAGATTCCAACTGATGAAGTTAATTCCATCCTCTAATTTGCTGCTTCTCGTACGAATAGTGTCTCCCTTATTATCGATCACATACATCATCGCCTTATCATTCTTTTTCGCTTTTTTCTCGGACTTTTGCTCCTCCTTTTCTTCTTTCTTTACCTCATCATCTGTGTCCGCATCTTTCTTTTTCTTCTTTTTTCGTTTTTTCATTGGCTGATCCTGCCCCTCTTCTTTATCGACCTCTTCTTTATCGACCTCTTCAACCTCCACATCGTCTTCCGATTTCTTTTTCCAGACAGCCACTTTGCCATTGGTTCCCCTATTATCACCTATAAATTCGCCTTGCGCCGTGAATCTTATACCATCATAAGACCTTGAGCTCGACTGATAAGCAGTAGGTGGGTCAAAGACAGCAAATTCCTGTTCAAGCACCTTGCCTTGAGTAGATGCTATGGCTCTAAGTGGTCTAATATCATCCAATATCCAAAAGGCTCTGCCAAAAGTTGCTATGGCTAAATCTGCCTCCCGATTCTGAATAGCAAAATCTCTGATTTGTACACTTGGAAAGTCCTTATTCCACTTATTCCAGTTGGCACCATAATCAAATGAAACATAGAGTCCGTCATCTGTTCCTAAAAACATCAGGTTGGGTTCTTCGTCATCTTGAATGAAGGCAACCGTGAAGCTTGCAACATCATTCTTGTCAACCAATCTCGTCCATGTTGCACCAAAATCCTTCGTATGAAACAGATACGGTTCCCAATTATTACGCCTGAAATCATTGACCACCACAAATACCTCCCCTGCATTTGTAGGAGAAACTTCCAACTTCGGAATCCAGGCTCCCTTAGGAAATCCAGGTATTGTAGGACTCAAATTGGTCCAACTCTCTCCCCCATCCCTGGTCAATTGAAGATTGCCATCATCCGTTCCTGCCCATATGACTTCTCCATCTACGGGACTCGGAGCTATGGAAATGATTGTGGTGTAGTTTTCTGCCTGTGTAGCATCAATAGTCAAACCACCAGACTCCAATTGCTTTTGTTTTTCTGGATCATTCGTTGTTAAATCAGGAGAAATGATGGTCCATGTTTTTCCTTCATCCGAAGAGTAGTGAACAAATTGTGACCCAAAATATAAGCCTTCAGGATTGCCAGGCTCCAGTGCAAGCGCAGCATTCCAATTAAATCTTAAATACTCAGCATCCGGATGAACAGGCTTGATAAATGCAGTTCTTCCCGTTTTGCGATCATAGAATCCCACATTCCCACCTTGTGACATCGCATATCCATATCGACTGTCACCAGGCTTAGCTGCAACGTCAAAACCATCACCGAAGTATAACTCCTGCCAATCATGATTTCTGATTCCCCCACTTTTCAAAACATAAGCAGGTCCAGCCCATGAGCCATTGTCCTGCATACCTCCATAGACATTATATGGAAAATCGCCATCCACGTTGACATGATAGAATTGACCAACGGGTATATTGGTAGCAAATCTCCAGGTTTCTCCACCATCATGGGAAATATTTAATCCTCCATCATTTCCATCAATAATATGATCGGGATCATAAGGATTTATCCAAAACGCATGATGATCCGGATGCACTCCATTGCCATAGTCAGCAATACTTCTAAATGTTTTTCCCCCGTCATCACTCTTAGTTACGTAGGTATGAAGATTATATATCCTGTTTTCATTCGACGGATCTACATAAAGCTCTGCATAGTAAAAGGGTCTGCCGCCAATGTTTTTATCAGAGACCAATGTCCAATTATAACCTCCATCCGTTGATTTATAAAGTCCATTGACCTTGGCTTCTACTAATGCATAAACGATATTACTTTTATTCGTAGCGAAGGCCAGTCCTATTCTTCCTAAATTTCCCTTCGGCAAGCCATCCTCAGCCGTAATTTCTTTCCAATTCTCACCAGCATCGTCAGTGATATATAAACCTGATCCTTCTCCACCTGAATTAAAGGTCCACGGTTTTCTACCAAATTCCCACATCCCTACCAGTATTTTATTGGGGTTATTCGGGTCCGCCACCATGTCACCAACTCCAACTTCATCGTCAACATATAACACTTTATCCCAGGTCTTTCCTCCATCAGTGGTTTTGAATACACCTCTTTCTTCAGAAGGCCCCCAGGCGGATCCCAAAGCTCCCACAAAAACAGTGTTCGGGTCGTCCCGGTGAACGATGATTCTATGAATTAAAATCGTTTTTTCTAATCCTACGAGTTTCCAGGTTTTCCCGCCATCATTTGTCTTGTATAAACCTCGACCACTATTGTGAGAATTACGTGGATTACCTTCTCCAGTTCCTACCCAGATTTCACTAGGGTTTTGCTGGTTTATTTCTATTGCACCTATAGAAAGCGTTTCCTCTTCGTCGAAAATCGGTTTCCAGCTGACGCCGCCATTTTCTGAAAGCCAAACTCCTCCGGATGCTGTCCCAATATAAATTCTGTCAGTATTTGATAAATCCACATCAATGGCCGTAACTCGACCACTCATGCCTGCAGGCCCTATATTACGGAGACTTAAGCCTTCCAACTGTTCCATGTCTATTTTTTGACCAAAGCTGATGGAACAAATGAATAAGATGATTATCGTGAGAATATTATTTCTAAACATGTTTGCAATTTTTGAGTTTCTGATCGCGAAAATAGCGATTTAGGTCTTTTAATATAATAATTGATAACTATTGTTTATTCTAGTAATTTAATATTCTATTTTTGCCGCTTATGCAATTTGTGTTTCCAGGCTTTTTGTGGGCTCTTATGTTATTGGCAGTACCAATAATCATTCACCTATTTTATTTCCGACGATTTAAGAAAGTATATTTTACGAACGTTCGGTTTCTTAAAGAGGTTAAAGAAGAGACCAGTTCACGAAATAAGCTCAAAAATCTTTTAATATTATTAACAAGATTACTGGCCTTGGCTTTTCTGATCTTGGCCTTTGCGCAGCCGTTTTTTCCATCTGAAGACCAAAGACTGCAGGGAAAGCGAGCGGTTAGCATATACATCGATAATTCTTTTTCCATGTCAGCGCTATCTAATGACGTCAGTTTATTGAATAAGGCAAAGCAGAAAGCACAAGAAATCATTGCTGCCTATGGAGAGGATGAGCGTTTTCAAATTTTGAGCAATGATTTTTCAGCTGCACAACAGCGATTGCTTATTAAAGAGGAAGCATTGGCACAAATCGATGAAGTACAGGAACGCCCCGAGGTTTATGCCTTATCTCAGGTTTTTAATCGTCAAAGGCAAGCATTGAATCAAGAACCATTTGACAGTAAAATATTTTATCAAATTTCCGATTTTCAGAAAAATGTCACTGAGCAGTTTGAAATGCAAGATTCAACAGAACAGATGAATTTCATACCACTTCAGTCTGTTCAGGACATCAATATATCCATCGATAGTGCTTGGTTCGCCACCAAAGTGCCTATGATTAATCAAAGTAATCAATTGGTCATCAAATTGACCAACCATAGTGACGAAGATAGAGAGGGGATTAGATTAAGTGTAAATAATGATAATCAAACCAAGCCGCTAGGGCTCAAGTCCATCAAGGCAAGATCCAGTATTCTGGACACAGCGAATCTTACTTTGACTACTTCTGGGTGGAATACCGCTGAAATCAATATTGAAGATTACCCTATCGTCTTTGATGATAATTATAAGATAGCTTTTGAGGTTAAGCAAAACATTCGTGTCTTAACCATTAATGAGGGTGCGACAAACCGCTTTTTAGAAGCGCTTTTCCAAGGTATCCAGTTCATTCAGTCAGAAAACCAATCTGCAAGCAATGTGGCCTACTCCGAATTTGACAATTACGAGCTCATTATTTTAAATGATCTTAACAGAGTCAGTTCTGGTCTTAGTGCCGCCATCGATGACTATGTTGGCAATGGTGGAAATGTTTTGATTTTTCCAGGTAGAAACATTGATATCGCAAATTACAATTCATTTTTAGGACAGATTAATGCCAATGGCCTACAGGACTTTCAAGAAGTTAATAAGTCAGTAGGCAACTTGAATACGGATGAATTTATTTTCCAGGATGTATTTGAAAGTCAGCGTAGAAATATCAAATTGCCCTCGGTTTCAGGATCTTATAAATTAAATAATTTTCAATCACGAGGTGAGGAAGCCATTTTAACTTACAGAGATGGTTCGACTTATCTGGGCAAGTACACTTCTGGTTCAGGCCACATATATATTTGTGCAGCCCCTTTAAGTACAGAAGTAAACGATTTGGTCCAAAATGCTGAAATATTTGTTCCGATGGTTTTCAAAATGGCCATTTCCTCTGGCAACAGTGGAGCTATTGCTTACACCATTGGAAGTAATCGCATAGTAGAAATAGAAAATGAAAAATCAAACGCTGATATTGTCTATCGGGTTATAGGTGAACAAGAATTTATTCCTTCTCAAGTCACCACCGGAAGTCAGGTATTATTGAATATGGGAGACAATATTACCGAATCTGGCATTTACGATATCGTCTTAGGTGATGATGTGATACGTAAAGTTGCCTTTAATTATAACAAATTGGAATCTGAACTAGACTACTACAATACTTCAGATCTTACCACACTTTTTGGTGGAGAAGTCAATATTTTCTCCAATCAACTACAAAGCAATTTTACACAAATCATTGAAGAAAAGGATCAGGGTATAGTACTTTGGAAGTGGTGTATAATTCTTGCCTTAGTATTTCTTGCGATAGAACAATTGCTTTTACGCTTCCGGAATTCATAATTACTCCTATCAGATAAAATTTATGTAATTTCGCCCCAAATAATCTTACAATTAAAAGATAATGAAGCTGATTCTCAGAAGGGCGAAGATTGTGGATCCCTCATGGAACAAAGAGAAAAAGAGATTTGACATTGAAATTAAAAATGGCATCATTGAGAGAATCGCTGAAAACATTGATATAAATGGACACCAAGTCCTCGAATCAGATGATCTGCATGTTTCGATAGGATTTTTCGATATCGGAACAATTGTAGGTGAGCCTGGATTGGAACACCGTGAAGATTTAGAATCCATAACCAGGGCCGCATGTGCCGGTGGATATACAGGAATTGCTCCTTTCCCTAACACCAATCCAGTTATTCAATCGAAATCTGAAATAAAATTTATTATCAATAACACCGCTGAGCGTGTAGTTGATTTTTATCCAATCGGAGCCATCAGTAAAAATGCTAAGGGAGAAGATATCACCGAATTCATCGACATGGTACAACATGGAGCGGTTGCATTTTCAGATGGTATTCAAACCATTGCCAATGCAGGCCTTATGTTGCGAGCACTTCAGTATACAAAAGCAAGCGGAGGGGTCATTATCAATCACCCTGACATGGTCAGTATTTCTGAAACTGGCCAAGTTCACGAAGGCGAAGTTAGTGTAAGTCTTGGCCTGGAGGGTCTGCCGGAAATGGCTGAACTTTTAGGACTCCAAAGGGACATTACACTTTCAGAATATGCCGAAGGTGTACTATGCGCCTACAACATTTCGACGAAGTCAGCCATCAACATTCTTAAGAAAGCACCTCAGGTTTCCGCTACTGTTGGTTATTTAAACCTCTTATATACTGATGAAGACCTGGAAGAATTCAATGTGAATTTGAAAGTCAAACCGCCACTTAGAGAAGAAAAGGATCGAAGAGCTTTAGTAAAAGCATTGATTAATGACGAAATAGATGCCATTACATCTGGTCATCAACCACTTGAGGAAGAATTAAAGAAAAAATCATTTGCATTCGCAGATTTTGGAGCAATAGGTATTGAAACTGCATTTCCTGCTATACTTTCTGAATTAAAGGACTTGTTGGAAATCGGTAAGATGATCGAAAAATTTGCCCACGGTCCCCGTAAAATTCTGAATCTGGACATTCCTGAGATTAAAGAAGGCGCAGTAGCTAATCTTTGCATGTTCGATCCAGGTATAGATTGGACATATGATGAGGTGAAATCGAAATCCAAAAACAGCCCATTTTTAAATAGATCCTTTCTAGGTAAGGTTCTTGGGGTCATTAACAATAAGAAGTTTGTGCCCAATGAATAGAGGTGTTGTCAATGGTTTACTTTTTGGAGGTGTGGCAGTTGCAGTGGGTGTCGTGCTCTACCTCATTGACAAACCATTATTTTTAAGCCCCACTTTAAGGTTGCTATTAAGTCTTGCCATCCCTATATCCTTTATGGTTAAGGCTGGACTAGAAAAAAGAAAAGAATTGGGTGGTTTTGCCAATTTCAGTGAAATCATACAGCCGACCTTCCTCACTTTGGTAGTAGGTGTCATCATTTTTAGCATATTCCAGTTCATTTTAATGTCTTCGGATGTGGAATTGCTGGAAGTCCAGAAGAAAATCGCTGTGGAATCACTGGAGTCGATGTCCGGACTAATTAATTTATCTGAGGAGAATTTGGCAGACATGAAAGCTATGGACGTGAAAGAGATGCAGCCTACTATTAAAGGGTTGCTGATGGGGTTGTCAAAAAACTTTATCTTAGGCTTCATTATTGCTGCGCTAATTTCACTAATTATTAAAAGAAAAAATCCAGCTGGTGGACAGAGTTGATATATCCATAGTAGTACCCCTTTTGAATGAAGAAGAGAGTCTTCCTGAATTATGTTCCTGGATCAAAAGAGTCTGTGAGGAAAAAGCATTCAGTTATGAAATTATCTTAGTGGATGATGGCAGTACTGATAAGTCATGGGAGGTCATACTGGATATAAAGGAAAAAGACTCCAATGTAAGGGGGATTAAGTTTCGACGAAATTATGGAAAATCAGCTGCGCTGAATGTTGGATTTGAAGCAGCAACAGGTGATATAGTGATTACTATGGACGCCGATCTTCAAGACAGCCCTGAAGAGATTCCCGAGTTATACAGAATGGTTATGGAAGATAATTATGATCTGGTATCAGGATGGAAGAAGAAAAGACATGACCCTATTTCTAAGACTGTTCCCTCCAAATTTTTTAATGCTTTCACCCGTCGTATGAGTGGTATAAAACTCCACGATTTTAATTGTGGTCTGAAAGCTTATAAAAATGAAGTAGTGAAAAATATCGAAGTTTATGGTGAAATGCATCGATATATACCGGTTATCGCAAAGTGGGAAGGATTTACAAAGATTGGAGAAAAAGTGGTCCAGCACCAAGCCAGAAAGTATGGATCCAGCAAGTTTACTGGTTTAAAACGGGCAATCAATGGATTCTTAGACATTATATCCATCTCATTTATTGGTCGATTTGGTAAAGCACCAATGCATTTTTTTGGCTTACTGGGTACTTTTTTATTCTTTATGGGCTTTGTGGTTGCTTTATACATCGGTGGTGTTAAAATCTACCGACTTAGTAATCAGATGCAAACCACTCTGGTAACAGACAATCCCTATTTTTATATAGCGCTCACGATTATTATCTTGGGAACCATGCTCTTTCTGGTTGGATTTTTGGCCGAACTGATCAATCAAAACAACCCCAGACGAAGTCAGTACAAGGTAGAAAGCAGGATCTAAATAAAAAGTTTGTAGTTCACCATTTACGTCAACATGAAAAAGTTAATTCTATTTTTAGTCATAGCAGGATCGATCGCGTGCTCTAAGAAGAAGTTTCATTGCATTCAGTTTTATTCGAGGGAGTGTGATACCGATCCATGGGCAGAAAACTATCAGAAGGGCGATACAGAGGATGAGAAAATCGCTAAAATGGGGTTCTTTCTTAGAAATATCAATATTGATTTTGAAGAATTGACTTTCGAGGATTCCGGTGGAGGATGCAGAGGGTGCCACACTTGTGTTGGAAACCATCTTATACAGATGAAATTAGATGAAGAGAATTTAGAGCGACTCTTAAATTTGGATTTATTAGAACTCAGCTACTACAATTGTGATTAATTCAGTGCTATAAGATTTTACATAGAAAAACCTAAAAATTTTACATTCTCATCAAACGTTTTTGTCTTTATCTCCGTCTATGTAGTAAAATGTAAGATTATGAAAAACACTTTTTTAATAGTAGCCCTTTTCTTAATAAGCAATATTTTCGTTCAGTGTGATTGCCTTCGAGATCATCACGATAACGATCTCTGCTATGAATTTGATAGAAGACAATGTGATGGAGACGAATGGTCAGATATCGTGCCACTAGGTGATTCTGCTGATGACCAGGAAACCAAGATGAAAGCCTATCTGGAAGATAAAGGCATAGATATCGAAGACATAACTTTGGTACAGAATTTCCATGAATTTGTTTGTGAGGCATGTGTAGTTTGTCCTCAGGGCGATCGGTTCTTTATTCAGATAGTGGACGAAGAAGATGTCAATATCCTGGAAGAGTTAGAATTACTTAACTTCGAAGAAGCAGCTTGTAATAACCTCTAAGTGAGATATTTCATAGCCTTTTTCATTTTAGTGTTTATGGGCTCTTGCAGTCTATCAGAAAAAGAGCACTTGTGTGCTTCTTTTGACCGGAGGTCATGTGGCTTGGATGAATGGTCGAATCACATACCAGAAAGCGATCTGCCCATAGACCAAGAAATGAAAATGAAAGCGTTTCTGGAATCCAAAGGCATGGGCATTCAATCAGTAACACTCATTCAGGGATTTAGATCCTCGACTTGTTATGCTTGTGGATGCCCTACTACTGATCGGTTTGAGGTTGTCTTAGAAAACGAATTTATTGATCTGAACAGTCTAAATCTACTGAATTTATCACAACAACCATGTCCTTAGTTATTATTTTTTCTCTGTATTCAAATCTCGCCAGTGATTAAGATAGTACTCTATTAATACAGGTTGATCCAGTCGATTAGGTTCAACATCACCTGTGAGCAAATCCGGTGGGAAGTAAAAGATGTGTTGAAAGCTTTCATCCTCTATAAATTTAAGATCCAATTCGCCTCTCATATTAAATGCTAAAGGCTCCATGGAAGCCAAAAGAAATCCCCAATTTCCGAAGGAAGGAACATTGATGCTATATGGATAAACATACTTGAAGCCAGCCTCTTCTAATGTTATTTCTATGGATTTGAATGCATTTGGACTTAATTCCGGACTGGTAGCCTGTGTGACAAATAATCCATTTGAGTTTAAAGCATTCTGGACAAGGTGATAGAATGAAATGGAATATAGTCGGCTTAAGCTTTCAGTGGTTGGGTCTGGCAAATCTGCAATGATAAGATCGAATTTAGTCTTGTTTTCCATTAACCAAACAAAGGCATCTTCATTAACCACTTTCACCCGATCATCGCTAAAAGCATCTTCATTCAGGGTTCGGATGTTCACAAACTCCTTGGATATCCGTACTATTTCCGGATCTAATTCTACTACAACTACACTTTCCAGTTCAGGATATTTGAGCACTTCTCGTAAGGCCAATCCTTCCCCACCTCCTAATATGGCCACTTGACGAACTTGAGTAATCTGCATAGCACCAACGTGCACCAATGCTTCATGGTACCTGTATTCATCTCTTGACGAAAACTGAATGGCGGAGTTCAGATAGAGTCTAAATTCTTCACCATTATCTGTGAGAACCACATTTTGGTAGGACGTTGCTTCATTGTATACGACCGGATGCTTAAAGACAGTACTGTTCCAGTGCTCAATAAACTCATTGGCCCGAAAACTTGCAAATGCAATTAAAGCGATAAATGCCAGACTGACGATCCATAATATGACATCTCGATGCTTCCCACCGGGCACCATTGACCTAAAAAATACAAAATTAGAAAGGCCAATAGAAACATTGAGAAAACCAAACAGTAAAGAGGATTTATAAACGCCCATAAAGGGAATGAGAATAAAGGGAAAGATAAGAGTAGCCACTAACGCGCCCAGGTAATCAAGCGTCAATACATCCGAGAGTTCTTGAGATTCAAGTTGGTCCCGCTGCAACAATCTCGTTAAAATAGGAACCTCAAGACCTGTTAAAGTCCCAATGATGAAAACCAAACCCAGAACAAATATGTTAAAACCTGTATAGTCGGCAAATGAAAAGTAGAGATAGCATAACGGCACTGAAAAAGCACCAATAATTCCTAGAGTTAATTCGATCCAGATAAATGAAAACATCAGGTTTCTCGTAAAAAACCGGGACAACCAACTACCAAAACCCATGGCAGCCAGGTAGAATCCAATAATGATGGAAAATTGCCGAACACTGTCGCCCAGGAAATAGGATGATACTGTGCTTATCAACAACTCATAGATGATGGAACACATTCCGACAATCAAAGTAGAAAATAAGAGGAATCGTTTCTGTGATTTGATACTTGGCAAAAACAGATGTAAATTTAGAAAACAAAGGTATTATAATTAGTTTTACAAAAAAATAAAGAATGGAACAACGTCAGCAGAGTTTTTTCGGACAATATAAATGGTATCTCATCGGCATAGCCGTACTTGTTTTTTACATGGTCGGTAAAAAGAACAACGATGAGTCAGGTAAGCCTAATGAAGGAGATACTGTATACATAGAGTCTACAGTACAGGAGCCTACTGAAGGAGTCATCACCCAATTAAAGGAGGTAGAACCTGAAGTCTTTAAAATAACAAATGAAGAAGTAGTTACGGCTAAGGAGGATTCTAGAATCATTGCCACCTATCTGGATGGCGCTAAGGATACTTTCACACTGCAGCAAATCGCTGTGGTAGATACTACCATTCAGAGTGAAAACAAAGAGTACAGAAGAAGGAGTGGTATCAGCACAGCTATTCATTATGGTTTGCTTGGCTATTGGTTAGGCAGGCCAATGGGTACTGGAATCAATCGTAGTGCCTATGCTTCAACCGATGCTTATAACAGATCTCAGACTGGACGCACGAGAATGACGAACACAGCTACACGCCGTACGGTACGTAGTCCAAGGCCATCATCGACTGGTCGCTCAGGTTACGGCTCTGGTCGATCAACAAGATCTTATGGCGGATAGAATATTTGACCTCAAACGAATTCCCGAAAGAGGTATTCGTGATGGTGGTTTTGAGTGGTATCTTGGTCAGGAGTATCTGGTATCCGACGCTATCACCTTAACTCCCGAAGAGGCAGATGAGTACATCAGGATAGCCGAAGAAGCCATCGACTTATTTCATGAAACTACTAGGCGAATTATCGACCTGGCCGACTGGGACAAGTTTCCCTTTCCTATTGCTATGCGAGAAATGATTCAGCATTCCTGGGACCGTGGTGACATTCATCTCCTGGCTAGATTTGATGTATCAGGTGGGATCATGGGCATGCCCTCAAAGATATATGAATTGAATGCTGATACTCCCACGATGCTTCCTGAAACCATTCATTTTCAACCACTTTTCAAAGATGAAATTCGCAGATCCTCATTCGCACAATTTAATAGGCTGAGAATCGAACTACTGGAAGCTTTTAAGCAGGTGCTCCAAAACAATCCACATCGTACTCCGACCATGTTGGTATGCTCTCTAGGCTACGAAGAAGATGTCCTGAACGCTAAAGTGATAGTAGACATCGCTGAAGAGGCGGGATTTGAAGCCCAATATTCAGATCTCGAAAATGTAGTTTTTGAAGAAGATGGTATCTATTTGGATTTTGAGGACGGCTCCGATATGAGGTATGACTACATGTTTAAGTTGGTTCCCTGGGAATTCATCATGTATGAAGAACCAGATCTTATGGAAATCTTACATGGTCTTCAAATGGACGACCTGCTATATATCATGAATCCCGCATATTCAGCATTGATGCAGTCTAAAGCTGTCTTGCCCTACATAAGTGCTCATTTTAAAGAAGAATTTATAGCTAAAAGCAGTTTTCGTCAGGAAGATTTTAAAGAGGAGGCCTACGTGGAAAAAGTGGTTTTTGGCAGACTTGGGGAAAATGTTAAGGTAGTAGATAAGTTTGGGGGCAAAGTAGCATCAAATGATGGAGATTTCGGGAATTTTGACAAAATCTATCAGGCATTCAGTCCTTTGTATCAGGATGACGATGGAGACTACTATCAGCCAGGGATTTTTGTTGTCAATGGAAGAGCAGCTGCCATCTCTTTCAGGCGTTGTGATCATTTGATAATAGACGATGATGCTGAGTTTATACCACACCTGATCGAACAGTGAGAAAGAAATAATTATCAATCTAATGAAATTTCTAGGCAAACAGTATATGGTAGAATTGCAAGGTTGTAATGCGGAGTTGCTGGATGATCCTTCATTTATCGGCGAAGCAATGACCAATGCTGCCCTGAAGGCTAATGCCACTATTGTGCAACAATTCTTTCACCAATTTTCTCCGTTTGGAGTAAGTGGAACAGTGGTTATTGCCGAGTCACATATTAACATTCATACCTGGCCAGAACATTTTTATGCTGCCATTGATATTTTTACTTGCAGCGATACCCTTGAAGCTGAAAAAGCAATCGATTATTTGAAGGAGATACTGGAAGCAAGGAATTGCACCACCAGCATGATCAATCGGGGACAAATTGGATAAAATTGACTTGAAAAAATTTAAAATTGATCCATCGTGGACTTTGTTCCTGGATCGTGACGGAACCATTAATAAAAGATTGCACAAGGATTATGTCAAAAACTACATAGAATTTGAGTTTATAGAAGGAGTCCTGGATGCCATTCCTATTATGAACCGAATTTTCGAACGCTCTATTATCGTTACCAATCAACAAGGTGTTGGAAAAAAATTGATGACCGAGAGAGATTTAAGACAAATTCATGTGAAAATGTTGGAGGAAATTACTGAAAATGGGGGCTATGTAGATGAAATATATTACTGTCCCGGCCTTGATAGTGAAAAGCCGGAATGCAGAAAGCCGGAGATCGGCATGGCTCTCCAGGCCGTTAAAGATTTTCCGAACATTAATCTCAAAAAATCAATAATGATAGGTGACACATTGACGGATATGCAATTTGGCAGGAATGCCGGGATGAGAACGATACTCATTTCAGAATCCAGAAAAGTGGAGCAGCCTACCTTATCACTGGCTGACCATGTTTTTACCGATTTGTTGTCGTGTGCTGAATTCTTAATTCACTAAAAAAAAGCTGTGAAACAGATATTATACCTTTTACTATCCTTACTTGCATTTGCTGTAAACGCCCAGATTGAAGAAAGTGAGACTGCCATTTTCGAAGTTAAATTTGAAAAGTTCAAACCTTCAACTCAGGATCAAATTAGAGCGTTCGAAGGCACGAAACCCATGCAATTTATGGCTCCTGATGTAACCGGAGAAGAACAATACTTATTAAATTATCTTGGAAAAACAGTTTTCATCTACTTCTTCAATACTGACTGCGAAATATGCGAAAAGCAAACAGCCGCTTTGAATTTGATTCAGGATCAGAAAATTGGCGATCTCAAAGTAATTGCCATTGGTGACGAGTCTCAGCATGATTTATTGTTATATAAGAAGGAAAGAGGTATTAATTACACGATTTTGTATAACGGAAAGATGTTAGGCGAGGCTGCTTACGGTATAGAAATGGGATATCCAAGGTTATTTGTAGTGGATGAGTTTGGAGTCATTCAGCATGTCTTACCAGCTGAAGCTTTTGAAGATCCGGATCGGACTTACCTCAAACTAAGTAACTTATTCGACCTCGTGAACTCTAATGAGTAACCAGGCAATCTGTCTGGTAAATGTTTTGCTCGGTTATTCAAGTAAGTGAATGGATGGTGTATCTTTGCGTTTCAAATAATTAAAGTACTTATCAAAACAAGTCCAATGATCTGAATGGCTCAGGTCAGAAAGTAACGTCATATGAAGTCTTACGCAGTCAAAGAAATCTTTTATACCCTACAGGGAGAAGGTGCTCACGCCGGAAGACCGGCTGTGTTTCTTAGATTCAGTGGTTGTAACTTATGGTCTGGAAGAGAGGAAGATCGCCATAAAGCCATTTGCCAATTCTGTGATACAGATTTTTGGGGCACAGATGGTCACAATGGAGGAAAATATTCTACTAAAGATCTCGCTGCTTTCGTGAATAATTTATGGCCGGAAAATTCAGGTCATAAATATGTTGTTTGCACAGGAGGAGAACCTTTGCTTCAACTCGATGAAGAGCTTATTCAGGAATTGCATCAGTATGCATTCGAAGTAGCGATCGAAACCAATGGAACCCTCAAGGTACCTGAGGGTGTAGACTGGATTTGTATGAGTCCAAAAGCACATACTGAAATCATCGTCAAAAAGGGAAATGAACTAAAGATTGTGTATCCTCAGGAAGGAATTAACCCCAAAGACTTTGAAGATTATGACTTCAAACACTTCTTTATTCAACCGATGGATGCAGAGTCCTATGAGGATAATATTTTGAAATCCATTAATTTCTGTAAAGATAATCCTCAGTGGAGGGTCAGCCTGCAAACACATAAGATATTAGGCATCGCATAAATATTCCGTAATCTGCCAGTGATCATGGACTATTATGATTTGTTAATATTCGTGTCACTGCAAAAGTAAGTTGCAAGTATCAGCGCAAAATCATAATAAAATAATGAACTCGTAACGCTGGCTGTCAATCTTATTCACATTGCGATCATAAAGCCGTTTATACATCTGAATTTAAAATATATGATTTTTAGACATAAACTTGTCACCGTTAATTTGTAATCCTAACGGGATCGGGTTATCTTCACAAGGACAAAACCATCTTATCGAATACCCCCAGTTTCGATAAAGTGTAAAAACTAACTCAATTATCTTGTATGAAAGCAGATTTACAAATTAAAATCCCTCAGTACCTATTGCTCATCTTAACCACTTTTATTTTAAGTTTCGGCAGTGTTCTCGCCAATGAAATCAATGACTGTGAAGATGAAGACGTCGTTTTCGAAATTTATTGTCCGCCAACTAAATGGATAGATTGTGACGATGAAATATGGGATTTAAGTTGGCTGGGGAACGCCTGGTATAAAGACTATACCGGCACACATGATGCAGGTGAACCTCAGGTGAAATACCATCTTAATGATTGCAATGTAGGTTACATTACCAGAACGTGGAAAGTAGCAGATTATCATGGATACTGGCACAAGTGCACCCAGAAAATCTATGTACAAGGCAACTACTTTAACAGTGGCAGTATTAAATGGCCAAAGAACATCGAGCTTTCTGGATGTAATCCTCCTACTGATCCAGAGCATTTGCCATATGGAAAAAATAAGCCTACCTGGTCAACATACGGAGCAACTTGCTCGAAGATAGGAGTCAATTACCATGACAATGTTTTTACATACGGACCTGGTTGTTATGAGATCATTCGGACCTGGAAGATTGTAGATTGTTGCAACTTCAATCCATGGACCAATACTGGTATTTGGACGTATAATCAAAGAATTACAGTGACCACTGCCTATGACGCCCCTCAAGTTTGGGTGCCTTATGATGTGACTGCTGAAACAACCGGCTGTCAAAAAGCCTGGGTAGACATACCTCCATTGCAGGTAAAGGATGGATGTGAAGATCAATACATTATTACTAACAACTCACCTTTTGCTTACAAAAATGGGGCAGATGCAAGTGGAAAGTACCCTGTGGGAACAACGAAAGTTCGCTTTATGGTCAAGTACAATTGTTGGGAAACTAAGTTTTTCTATGTCAATGTTACTGTTAAAGACAACTCAACGCCGGTCCCTTATTGTTATTTTGGATTAGCAGTACCGCTAATGGGTGTCGATGAAGACGGTGATGGTGAATTCGAAGATGGAATGAGGGAAGTGTGGGCTTCAGAATTTGATGCTGGTTCTTACTTTCCTTGTAACCCGCATATTCCACTTAAGTTTTCTTTCTCTTCTGACCCGACGGATAATGTGCGTGTCTTTACCTGTGAAGAAGTGGGACAACAAGAGGTTAACATTTGGGTTACAGCAGCAACTGGTCAACAAGACTATTGCACCACTTATATAAAAATTCAGAATAACGGTGCAGACATCCCTAATTGTGAAGCTTTGGAAGAAGCTTCTATTTCTGGAAAAATTTCCAGCGTATATGGTAATACTGAATCTCTTATGTTGGATGTGAATAGCAGCTGGGAGGGAATGGAATTCGACACTTCCTACTCCACGCAGACTGAAGTTTTGGTCATCGACAGTATGATCAATGAAGATGGATCTATTTCCTATGATTACGGCATAGCCGAAGTCGAGGTGGCCTCCATAGATACTACAGACATCGATAAGGATTTTGCAATCGAGGTTCAAGAAGGAGAATTCATGTTGGAGAACTTGGATTTAAATGAAGATTATATCCTTACACTTTCTAATATGAAACCAGATTATTCATTCATAGATACCATGGACGTACATGTATTAAGTGCGTTCTTAGAAGGAAAAGTGGAATTGGACATGTATCAAAAAATGGCTGCAGACTTGAATCACGATCAAATCATTGATTTTGATGATCTGGCCATTTTAAATGATTATGTCAATGGCAGCAATACAGCGACCCAATTTAACTGGGTAACTTATGATCCTGATCATCAAGTTCCATCAAATATGGCCTTAGACGTCGATGATTATCCTACATCTAAATTGGTAGAGATCAACAATAGAAATGCGGTAGGTGTCGAATTGATGATCTTCCAGATGGGAGACTTAACTCATGCCAGCTCACTTGAGGATATTCTATTAACTCAACCAGTTAGCCAGAGAGAAATTCATGGTTTCGAGCTGCAGTCGATCTCTCCCAATCCATTTAGCAGAGAAGTGGCTTTTGAATTTACCAATGATATTGAACAGGAAGTAAGCCTTGAAATATTTACCTTAAATGGCGCTAAAGTTTACAGCAGAATACAAACTGTGGAAAAGGGAAGTAAAAACTTTGTTGTAAATGCTAACGATATGGGAACATCAGGGCTATATTTATACGTATTGAAGTCAAATACAGCTAGCTATCAGGGCAAACTGATACAAATTAAATAACGAGGATCAAACTAAGAATCTAATAGCTCAGCATTAAGACAATTGCTGGGCTATTTTTTTTCTGGAGATTAATGTCGCCGATTCGATTAGTTTACCATACAGTTTATTGGCCATCATGATATCTTGATTTCCCAAAACAATGATTTGCTTTCTGGCCCTTGTCAAGGCTACATTAAGTTTCCTGTCTATTCCTTCAGCTGAGAGGTTGACCAATTGCCTGAGTTGGCTTTCACTGTTTAGGCAAAGTGACAAAATTACGATATCCCTGGCCCCACCTTGATATCGCTCTACTGTATCAACATTAACGTCCTCTTCTATTCCGTGAATAGAAATAGCATGTTTGATCGCAGAAATTTGCGCCCTATAAGGGGTAATCACACCAATACTATCAGCAGCCACTGTATCTTTTTTCAGATATTTTGAAATGAGTTTAGCAATCCATTCAGCTTCATAGCGATTGGTCTTATAATGAATACTTTCAGTGTCTATGTCAACTGGCAGATAGATCAGGCGCTCATCAAATAATAAATCCTCATGATCCACTAAATCCATCCTGCCTGGAATTAAAGTTAGCGTGTTATGATAGAAATGTTGGTTGACAAAATGCATGATTTCCTGATGCATCCTTCCCTGGCTACTTAAACTCCCATAACACCAATGCCAATTTTTTCGTAATGAATTTTGGAAAAGCCTCTCAAACAAAGAATTCCTTCTCTCTATTAAACCTAGTTCCTTCAATTTGACATCCTGAACAGCACTTTCATCCTCACGTTGTCTGACTATTGCAGGAAGTTGGTAATGATCGCCAATCAGAATAAATTTATTGACATACGACAAGAAGCCTATCAACTGAGGTTCCAAAATTTGTGACGCTTCGTCAACAATGATCTCGTCAATATTTATCAGAGAAAAAAGTTCTTTCTTTCCATTTATACTGGAAAGTGTAGAAACGATGATCCTGGAAGTTTTAATGAGCTCCAGCAAGTCGTATCTGTTGGTAATTTCTTCTAATTTTGTGACCAATAGGTCATTTTTGTATTTAGGGTCTGTAGAATACCTGCTGCCGACTCTGAAGTAGTAATCCTTAATCCCATTACCGATTCTGCTGATTGCTTCACAGATTTCGTCCACTGCCCGATTGGTATAGGCTAAAACAAGAATTCGCTTTTCGGTATGTGTAAAAATCCACTTGAGATATTCATAAAGTATGACGCTGGTCTTACCTGTGCCCGGAGGACCCCACAATAAATAATATTCTTCAGCAGCGGCCATATTATTTAACACTTGTTTTTGCTCCGGAGTGAGATACCCATCTAAGGGGGGCATGATATCAACTGTACTATCATTGCGAATAGGCGGTTGTAAGCCCAACATTTTGTTTTGATAAGAATTGTCCTGACTCAAAAACAAAAAGAGGTCCTGAAACATGGCATTAAAACCGTGATCAAGATGGTCATGCTCAATGTGCCAAAAACCATCTTTTTCGAATGGTCTCGTATTTTGTTGCTTGTTTCTTAGCCTTACTTCTACCCTATGCCTATCAATATGAATAATTGAGCATTTATAAATCTGGTTTCGTAAAACCGATTGATTGCCATGGGTATAAGGATAAAGTACACCCAGATCGCCTACCCGAAAATTGGCATTGGGTTCTGTTCGCACGGTTCTTTTAAAGGAGATGATGGTATAATCAAACTCATTTTTAATTTGGTCCATTTCTAAGGCATTCAAAAGTTGGAAATTTTCTGTCTTTTCCTGCATATCATCAAGCCAGAGCCCTGCCAGTCCACTGGACCTGTCCATCCCATATTCGCCTGTCTTCGCAAGGATTTGCTCCCTGGCAACAAAGGCAGTATATGAATTAAAATATCTTCGGCTCATTTCTGAGGCCTGTTTGTAAATCCGTTCGAACTTCTCAATATCACGCTTCGCAAATCCATCTGACCTGATAGCATTACTGCTAATAAATGAAAACAGAATTTCATTGTTTGTCTCGAAATCTGCCAGCAAATAATCAATCTCTACCAATTGGTTGCGTAATTTGATCCCTTCTTTTTGCTGCATCTTGAGTGGAGGTGCAAATCTCAGGGGATCAGACGGCTGGCTGCTATATAATATAAAATTAGAAATCTTCGCTTTATTTTCATGAACGGCTGTCACCATTAAATCATAAAGCAAAGTCTGCACATAATGATTCACGTTCAAACCATATGCATTGGCTTTGTAAGGCTTACCACTTTTGAGCTCAACTATTCTCGCTTCGCGATCATCCTCAGAATTTGAAAAAAGATCCAATCTTCCCTGAAACCCATATTGAGGTGCGTAAAATGAAGGCTCAATAGCACTATTATCAGGGGTTATATCATGTCGGGATAGTCTGTTTTTTACCACATCTTTAATGGTATTAAAATGCGTGCGCAGTGTGGTAACGACCTCTCGTAATTCGCGGTCATCCATCATTGCAAAGCCTAGTGGACTTATCTTGAAAGTATGCCTAATCAACTCTTCGTATGTACTCTCCGGTCTGTAAAATAATTCATCCAAAAAGTAATTTGCCGTATTTCCAATGATTAAATACTTGTTCTGAAAAACCGATAAAAATTTTCGAAGAAAGTAAAAGAGAGGATTGGATTCTTCAGGCTTGAAACACTCGGAGACTGTAGTTATATCTACGAGATAGTCGGGTTCAAAAATAACAGTTCCGGGAATAAACAGGCCATCTTCACTTACGTCAACATGCTCAAGATGTAGAATAAATGGAAAATTTTTAGTTCTTTCAATATATTTAAGCAAAGAGTTAAAATCATCATTTTTGCCCGTGACATTCATCTGTATTTGCACCGCCTTTTCCTCAAAGGTTTCTGCAAAGCCTGTGAAGGTCTGGGAAGTCGCATTGTAATTGAACACGTGAACTCTGAGAAATGAAAAATAACCAGAGACTCCTTGGCGTACCGGCCGATCTACATCGGGTTTTCGAAACAAGTTTTTATGCTGATCCGTACCTACTAATTCACCCGTCTGAACGATCAGCGAGGATAAAGAAAATCGGGCAACATCATAAATTTCCTCACCCATTTTCTCTTCTGTCATATTTTTTCGATGGGTGTGCAGAAAGAAAGACAAGGTTTTATCCAGCTTAAATTTCAAAACGAGATAGGTGACCTTTGTAAATAGAGTAGTAAAATGAATTTTCTCGTCTTGCAGAAGTAAATCAATATATTCATCCAAAAGGTGGTGTAAGGCTTTTGTCTTCTGATGGATGTCAATGTCGCCACTGTCAATAACATTTACTTTATATAGGTAATCTTGCGCTATCTTTTCGTCCATTCCTCAGCCCATTTCTTTCCTATTTTTACCAGTGCTCTCTTTGTTTCTGGTATATTGATTTCTTTAGGCATGCTTCGGTATATTGATTCAATTTTTTCGTATCCCATTTTAAGGGCTTCTTTTTCACTGATAGAGCGAATTGCACATACTAACCAAACAGGTTTATGGTATTGATTTGCTTCGGCCTGTATCTTGTCAATAAGTTTTCCGTGGAAGCTTTGCATATCAATGTGACCCTCTCCAGTAATGATGATATCGGCACTTTTGATTTCTTCTTTAAGGTTAGAAATGGAAGCCAACATGTCAAAGGCAGATGCCAATTCACCATTTAAAAATAACAGACTTCCAGCACCAAGACCACCTGCTGCACCACTACCTATGACTTGCTGAATGTCTACGTGCTTGTTTTCTCTTACAAATCTTTTAATATTCTCCATACCCAATTCTAATAGCTCCAGATGCTCTTCTGTAGCGCCTTTCTGGCTGGCATAGGTAAATACCGCACCCCTATCACCCAAAAGTGTATTATCCACATCTGTAGCAATTTTAAATTGGCACTGATCCAGCCTAGGGTGGATATTATCTTTGCTATATTCACTAATGTATTTCACATCCCGAGCCAGAGGTCTTTCGATAATTCGTTTTTCGGTAATGAATTGGTATCCAAGTGCCGCAGCCATTCCTACACCTCCATCACATGTGGCCGTACCTCCCAGAAATAGATAAAGTGTTTCCACTCCCATATCGAGAGCGTCTGCAATCATCGTCCCTATTCCAAAAGAGCTCGCATTGTAACAGTCCGGCTCCTTATCGATAATTTCAAGACCAATGACAGCAGCGGATTCCAGGTATGCCGTTTTGTTTTTAGAATCTAAAAGGTAAGATGCTCTGATCGGTTTTAAAAAAGCATCGAAGGTAAATATGGTTCTCCTCTCCAAGTCAATAAATCGTTCTATCACCTTTAAACTACCTTCTCCACCATCTGCAAAAGGAAATTCCTTCACTTCTAATTTATCTTTAAAATAGTCTAAACCCTCAGCCAAGTACTGTGAAACTTCTTCGGCACTCAAACTGTTTTTAAAGCTGTCAGGAACGATTAAAAATTTATTGTATCTAGCCACACTGTATCGATTAGAAAGTGAATATAAGCATAGTTTTCTTATCTTTCGTGGTGGTCAAGTTGCACTCGTCGTGTAGCCAATTTCATTTTGATATGCCGTAAAATATTCTTCGATGATACCTAATAATCAAGATCATAGTCCTGAACCACCTAAAGGTGGAATGATGATGAAATGGATGTTGCCTCTTGTCGTTCTCATCGGCGTTGCCTATTATTTTTCAAAAACAGAAGGATGTTCTAATGTCCATACTTCCAGCTTCGATGAACAAGAAATAGAGACAGGTGATTCGATTTCGTCAGGTGCTGATAAAATTAAAGCTGCGGTTTCCACCGTCTTTCAAAAAATGGATGAAGGAGCCAAAAAGGCACTGGAAGGAATTTCGTTTACTGCCAATTCCGCCGGAGCGAATATGTTGGCTTATATTAATGGAGATATAACTTCAGATAGTACATTTATTTTTACAAAATTGAGCTTTCAGACAGGTTCGGCTGCCATAGAGAGTGGTTCTGGAGAAGAAGTGGATAATCTGGCTTCTATTTTAAAAGCATATCCAGGCGTCAATGTCGAGATTCAGGGGCATACTGATAACATCGGAGATGCTGCAGTAAATAAGGCCCTTTCACAAGCAAGAGCAGAAGCCGTGAAGGCCAGATTAGTAGATCGGGGAATTGATTCAAACAGACTGGTGGCAAAGGGGTATGGTGATGAAGAACCTATTGCCACTAATGAGACAGAAGAAGGTCGCCGCGAGAACCGCAGAGTCCAAGTTAAAATAAGGAAAGGTCGATGACTTTGCGTAAAAGATAAAAACCTCGCTTATATTTAAGTCTGCCTTTTCACGATGCATACTTTATGATCTATTTTCGCGGTTTACTTTTGTGTCTATTACTAAATGCTTGTCAGATTCAGGAGATTGATCTGTCTTCCTATCACATCCAGGATTCAGAGCTTTTGTTGGAAGTAGTGGCATCTGAAGAGCACATAAAAGCACCTGTCGCTATTGATTTCGATAAAAGTGGCAGACTTTGGGTTGCAGAGATGCCGGACTATATGCCGGATATCAATGGGCAGTTTGAAAAGATTCCTGCTGGCAGAATTGTCATTCTAGAGGACCGTGATGGAGATGGTTATATGGAACATAGTACCGTATTTAAAGATAGTATTCACCAGCTTCGCGCCCTTAGACTCTTCAGGAATGGTATCCTATATGCTGATGATCCCAATCTATACTTTTCAGAGATTAAAAACGACCGCCCTGATCATACCGTTATCATAGATTCTACTTATGCCCTGGGCGGGAACGTTGAACACAAGCCTAATGGCCTGATTAAAAGCATGGATAATTGTTTCTACAGTGCAAAAAGTCACTATCGCTATTGCTTTGAAAACAATCAATGGATTAAAGAAGCTGTGTTTTTCAGAGGACAATGGGGTATTACTGAAGACCAAAACGGAAGGATATACACCAATGATAATTCCAATTTATTTTTTGGAGATGCCTTTCTACCTGGAATATTGACACACAATAAGTACCTTAAAAAGGTCGAAGGGATCAATGAAGATCTCGTTAAGAACCGATCGGTTTATCCAGCACATGCGACTGCCGTTAACAGAGGCTATAATGATAATGTCCTGGACAGTGAAGGCAAGTTACGCAAAACCACATCCGCTTGTGGCCCATATATTCATCAAACTAGCAGCCTCGGCAAAAAGTACGAAGGAAGCGCTTTTGTCTGTGTTCCCGAAGCCAATTTAATCAAACACCTCAATGTCAATACCAATGATTTTCGGCAGGAGGCTAATTTTGACAATGATAGTAGTGAATTTCTGGTGAGTACAGACGAAGCGTTCAGGCCAGTTAATCTTGCAACCGGGCCAGATGGTAATTTGTACATCGTTGATTTTCATCGTGGCATCATACAGCACAAAATATACATGACCAGCTATCTGAAAAATCAAATCGAGGAAAGAAAGCTGGATGAAATAACAAACATGGGTAGAATTTTAAAAGTAAAATCAAGTAAATCTACAAGCCCTGCACCAGCATACAATTTTGAACATAAGGACAGTTTGATTCATTATCTGGGATCTCATAACCCATGGGTCAGAAGAATGGCACAGGAGGGATTGATTTATAGCACCGAGAGTCGACTTGATGACTTATTGATGTCAAGTCTTGAAGGGGCTTCTAAATTAAAAAAGATACACTTACTATGGACATTGCAAGGCAGAAAGTCCATTGACGTACTAAAAATAAAGCAATTAGAATTTTCAGATCCATGGGTAATAGCAAATCTATTTAAGATTCTGACAACCCTTGAAATTCAGAATCCTCAAGCGCTTGCTGATGTCTTTAAGACTTACAGATCGCATAGCAATCCTGTGGTTCGCAATCATTTATTGGCTTCATCCTACATACTCTATAATTCTCATCCTGATCTGCACCGCCAGTTGTGGTTAGAGATGGAGGGAGTGCTGCCTGCTGCTCAGATATCTGCTATACCTTCGGGACAATATTTGAAATACTCTGATTCATTCGAAGAGTACAATCAAGCTGTGGCGAATGAAGATGTTTTTTATATTCATAAACAGAGGCTGACCGGCGGTGAGGAAGATGGATATTTTCTATACAATGAGTATTGTTCCTCTTGTCACGGATATGGTGGAAATGGTGCTGAAGGACAGGCTCCCTCATTGGTGGGATCTAAGATTATTAATGCTAAGGTAGAGGCCGTTCCATTGGTCATCATCAATGGACTGGAAGGAATGGTCACCATTGATGGAGAAAGGCAAGAATACAGCTCCATCATGCCTGCAATGATGCACTCCGCTGATTTAAATAGTGCAGATATTACCAAAATCACCAATTACATTTACAATGCTTTTCGGGATGAGGTTGCCTATATTTCTCAGGAAAAAGTAGACAGTCTCATAGACCAGTATGAAAAGAGAACCGAATTGTGGAACGAAGACGAATTACTGGGAACAGAATGAGTTAAAATACGTTAGATACTTAAGCAAAGAACTGTTTAAGTTGAGGTTATTAACGGTCATCATATTAACGCTATTTAGCCTAACACATGTGTTAGCTCAGTTTCCGGGGAGAGAACTCCTTAGAGGCAGAAAGCACGTGGAGGTACCTTTCGAATATATCCAGGGATTTATTGTATTGAACGTGGACTTCAATCGGTTTTTACCCCTTAAATTTATTTTTGATACCGGAGCAGAAAATACATTGGTACTAAAGAAAGAGATTACTGATCTTCTTGGCATGGAATATTCTAAGAAAATCAGTCTAATCGGATCTGATCTCAGCAATATTGTGTTTGCCTACATTACCAGAAATGTCAATCTAAAGTTTGAAAATTCAGGTCGGATCACGCAGGACATTCTGGTTCTTGAAGATGATCTGAACAACCTGGATATGATTACTGGAACCAATATAGATGGTATTATTGGTGCAAGTATTTTTAAGAATCTGGTTGTTGAGATTGACTACAGGAGATCGCGTTTAATCTTTCATGATCCGCAATATTATACAGGACCTAATGCAGGTTTTACCAGCTTCGACCTTAAAGTAGTCAAGAACAAACCTTACATGGAATGCTATACAGGTGTGGGGGTCAATGATTCTATAAAAATCAATTTATTGCTAGATACTGGTGCCAGCTTAAACTACCTATTACATGAGAACACTCATGAACAGATTGATCTTCCTGAATATGTGATACCGGGTCAGATAGGAACCGGAATTAGTGGAAGCCTTCAAGGCTTTTTGGGTAAAGTCAATTTTTTGACGGTAGGCCAATATAAGTTTGAAAGGCTCACAACCAGTTTTCAGAACCTGGATTCTTCAGTTATTGATGCGAGTTCTGTAACAAGAAATGGAATTATAGGGAATCGACTGCTAGAAAGATTTACTGTTGTAATTGACTATCCCAATGAGAAAATCCATATGAAACCCAGGCGATTCAATTTCACAAAGCCCTTTAGATACGATAAAAGTGGACTCATAATTTTTGCGATTGGCAGAAACTTCGATAAATTTTATATTAAGTCTGTCATCGAGGGAACCCCGGCTTATCTAGCTGGGTTGCAGCCTGGGGATTATATTTTGGGTTTCAATGGCATTCCGACCAGGTTTCTATCATTAGAATCGATCAATCGAAAGTTATCAAGAAAACCAGGAAAAAAAATTAACCTGACGATCGCCAGAAATAGTCAAAAATTGAAATTTTCATTTCGCTTAGAAGATTTTCTTGAAAAAAATATCAAGTGATCTTAAATTTAGTCTTTGAAAAACAAAAGATTAAACTTATCTTTGCAGTCCAATTTTCGAAAAATACTAAATTCGCACAATGTTTGCAATAGTTACAATAGCGGGACAGCAGTTTAAAGTAGAGCAAGATCAAGAGATTTTTGTTCACAAGATCAATGCGGAAGCAGGAGATTCAGTAAGCTTCGATGAAGTACACCTGATTACAGATGGAGATGATACTTCTGTGGGTGCTCCTCTATTAGATTCAGCATCGGTAGGCGCTACTGTTGTTGAGCACATCAAAGGTGACAAAGTCATCGTTTTCAAAAAGAAAAGAAGAAAAGGGTATAAAGTGAAAAATGGTCACAGACAGCATTTCACTAAAATCAAGATTGATTCTATTTCAGCTTAATAATCATTAAAAAATAAGATCATGGCACATAAAAAAGGTGTAGGTAGTACGGATAATGGAAGGGATAGTAATAGTAAACGACTCGGTGTAAAGCTTTTCGGAGGTGAGTTTGCTAAGGCTGGAAACATTATTGTCCGACAAAGAGGCACAAAGTTCCATGCGGGAGAAAATACCTATTTAGGAAAAGATTTTACACTTCATGCCAGAACAGATGGATATGTAACTTTTACTAAGAAAAGAAATGACAGAACTTACGTAAGCGTTCTTCCGTCTCATGTTGTGGTAGAAGAGACTTTAGATGCTCCAGCACCTAAGAAAACTGAAGCCAAAAAAGAAAGTCCAAAGAAGGACACCCCTAAGGCTGAAAAGAATGACACACCTAAAGCAGAGAAGAAAGAGGCCACTAAAGCCAAGTCTGATGATTTGAAAAAGATCGAAGGTATTGGACCAAAAATCGCTGAGATTTTTAACAATGCTGGAATTGTATCTTTTTCCGATTTAGCAAGTAGCGAAGTAAGCAAGCTAGAGAATATCTTAGCAGAAGCTGGTAACAGATATAAAAGTCATAATCCTTCCACATGGCCACAGCAAGCAGAATTGGCAGCTGCAGGTAAATGGGATGAGTTAGAGAAATTACAAGATGATTTGCAGGGAGGTGTCGTTGCAGAGGAGGAATAAAAGTCTAAAATCTTGTCAAGAAATAGAAAGGGCCATCTGAAATTCAGTGGCTCTTTTTTTTGCTTCTCAATCACCTTATATCCGTTCTATTGCAACAGAAGCCACCCATCCTTCAGAATAGTCACCTAGTTTTACTTTGAGCAAGTCATTGATTTGATCCTCAACTCTTACCTTTACGCCCTGATTCAATTGTCCAATTTCTTGTGCATTCAAATCGGCTCCGGCACGAAGAGGTGTATCATCTTCCAGTACCACGGCATTGTCGGTATTGTATCGAAGATTTTGAGCATGGTATGCGAGTAATCCACTCAATATTGATAATATCATGAAACCGATGATGGTACCTCTGATGTAATAAAAGTGTAAATTAAAATCCACACCCTTTAAAAGATAAAAATACAAGAATGCTACTGCTCCAAACAAAAACAAAAGGTGCAAGACCAACCAGGTTCCTGGATTTAAGAAACGAGCCACACTATTGGCCCACGCCTTTAAAAAAAAAGGCGGTAAATTTTGCACTTCAGAATCCACATTTTCATTGAGGAGTTTTAGATTCTTACGCACATCTTTATTCAAAGGTGCGAGTCTTTTAGCTCTCTCCATATATAGTATGGCCTTTCCCAAATCATCATTATAGAAATATGCCAGTCCCATATTATGAAAAAGAGCTACAGAAGCGTATTCTTCATTCAGTCTTAGATATTGTTCAATAGCCTTTTCGTAGTTTCCTCCATCAAAATACCGATTGGCTTGATTAAACGTCGCTTTTGGATCAATATCTTCCAGAGATTGGCCGCCTAATAAAACAGTGGTCATGCAAGCAAAAACGAAGATAATACTGCGAATCATAATGCATTCTTATTTTTAGGTCTAATCTTAGGTTGCCAGTTAAACCCGTCTAAGGTGTCTGATGGATTAACATCCTTCATTGGAATAAGATTTGAATTGACATCCAGATAAAAGAAAATATCTTTTAGATCACTCTCTTCGAACGTAAAGCTCATTTTAGAACAGACAGACTTATTCATTCCAATATAGGCGTTATTTTCATCCAACATGAAGTAAACTGACTCTGCATTACCAGTTACACTCATAGAATCGATCGCTCCATTTTCAAAAAAGACTTCCACCAACTTTCCTTTGATTTGATTGTAAAATATGGAATCCTCTGTATTAATAATAAAAGCTTTATTCTTTAATTCCACTTTATAAATTTGCTCGTTTTTCAAGTAGATATCGATCGTATCTGCAGTAAATTGCGAAGAATCAGACCAAATCACAGGATCATAATACATGGACAAGATACTATCTGTCGTATTATAACTCATCGAGTCACACATGGCCTGGAAGTTTGATTTATAAATTTTTACATCGTGAAAAGCATTTAATATAGACTTCTTTTGAGTTGAATCACCTAGCTCATAGCTGATCAATGTGTCGGCTTTCATAAACATACTGTCTCCTTCGATAAGCGATTGCATCATCGGTCTACTGCCGTCATCATTGTATGCTTTGGAATAATTCTCATCTTTTTTATACTCCATAATTTCACTGTAAATGGTAGTTTTGGAAGCAGTATCTACAAGTTCAACTGAACCTCTTGCAATTCCAAAATCACTTTCTTGTGAAAAATTGATCTGATTAGCTGTCAAAACAGTAGTCGAATCCACAATAGTGGACCTTCCTTCACTAGAAAAAGACTCCGACTTAGCATTATATTCAATGAATTCACCGACTACACTTCGCTCTTTGTCTTTATAGGATGCATTGCCAATAAGTCTAGTATCTTCCGTAATCTCATAGTATTTGATCGTGTCGCCTTTTGCCAATACATCATCCTCCTCGTATTTTGCATTGCCAGCGAGGACCACTAGTTTTTGTCCAGCATCATATTTAATCAACTGACCTGTCGCTATCTTATTTCCCTGGATGTACTGAGCATTCTCTCTAAACTCAGCAATTTCATTAGTGAGGTCATAATAACCGTCCTCACAATAGATTCTGGCACTGTCTTGATTAATTCGTGTCGGACCTAAAAAATAAGTGACATCCTCCTCGCTGTCATACTCTAATGAATCAGTCCAAAGTTTGAAATCATCGGCGGTTACTGTGACATTTTGATAAAAACGAACGGTTTCTTCATTGACAAAGTACTTGCCTTGCAAACTCTTGATTTCTTTTCCTTCATTCTTCAGTAGTGCACCTTGTGTATAGCTACCTATTTTTGTATTCATATCATATATAAGGTAGTCAGAAAACAACTCTCTGGTTTTACTTTGCAGGATTACATTGTTATATAAAGTCGCAATTTTCTGGTTACCATTATAGATGAGAGAGTCTGCAAAGACATTAACAGTATCGTTCTGTATGATGACGACGTTTCCATAGGCTGTCAATTGATTACCTCTTAGAATGGCAGTATCGCAATACATGAACGTGCTATCCTGATACATTCTAACATTTCCGTTCAGATATTTAATACCTTCATTCTCCGTGTTTACGAATCTGAAATTATCAGCCAACTCCACAATTATACGCGAACTTTTAGTCGTATCAACAGAAGTACCGCCACCCACTTGAGCGTTTAAGCAAAGTGGGATTACAAAGCTACATAGAAGAAAAAATATCCTCATAAATACATGAACGATTAAGATCCTATGGTATAGTGTTACTTAACATTAATTTAGCAGCTTGGTCACCCAATCGGGCTCCTAATGCTATACCCATTCCTCCTAAACGGACAGCAAATATAATATTCTCGCCTCGCTTTTCCAGTATTGGAGTTTTAGACGTTCCCACTCCCATTATACCGGACCATGCGTAGTCTATTCTGATTTCACTGGAGATCCCAATTTTCTCCAATAGGAAATGGGAAAGATAATTTTTAATTTTATCTGTAGTATTAAACGACGAAGTGGTTTCAGTATCCTTATCAATATTTCTGCCTCCTCCTATTAGAATTCTGTTATCCACATTTCTAAAATAAACATAACCTCTATCGTAGTGAAAGCATGACCGTAAAACAAGCCAGGGAATTTCTTGAGTAACGTAGATCTGATTTCTTGCAGGTTGTAGGTTTGGTATATCTTCCAGGTCGTTAGTAAAACCATTGGTACAAATGGCAAGCTTTCTAGTATATAATGTATGATTAGCGAATCTTACTTCTAACCCTTCACTTACTTCTTTAAATTCCACGATTTTAGTCCCTGTCATTATTTTCACTCCCAACTTGTAAGCCATTTGATATAAGTGTTGCATCATCTGTCCTGGATGCAGACATCCTTCATATTGATTATATATAGCCCACTTATTCAAGGATTTAAATTGAACAGGTGACTTTACCATTTCAAATGTTTTTTTGAGATTGATATGATCATTTATAATCTTATTCAAGTATTGTATTTGATCACCATAAAGCTTTTTAACGTCTACATCGTGATCAAAGACTTCATAGCCTCCCACCGGTTGATAACTTAAAGACTGATCTCCGACCCTTTCTCTGAGGAACTGGAGTCCAGTGTATCGATCTTTTAAAAGGCTCATGGTTTCGTCGACAGATCGTTGCTCAATATCGTCTAATAGTTCTGTAACACTCCCAAAGCACGCAAAACCCGCGTTTCTTGTACTTGCGCCGATAGGAATGGCGTGGCTTTCCACAACCATCACCTCTGAATCAGGAGCCATTACTTTCAACGATATGGCCGTGTTGATTCCTACCAGTCCTCCTCCTATGATTAAGTAGTCAACATTCTTCACAAATGTCTGTCTTTCCCAATAACTGTAATTAAAAGCCATGGCTTCGTAATTTGAATAACCTAAGTTTAATTATTTTTGCAACCTATTAAAATTTAAGTTATGATTCAGAGGATACAGACTATATTTTTATTTCTTGCTTCAGCATGTTTTTTTGGTCTTTTCGGACTGCCGTTAGCGACCAGTGAAACTGCTATGGCAGGTTTATTTGCTGATAGGGTATACAACATCTTCGATAATCCCATCTTAATAGGTGTGACGTGCATTGGAGGTGTTCTAGCTTTGATTGCAATTTTTCTTTTCAAGAACAGACCACTTCAAAAAAAGTTGGGGTATGGTACACTCACATTGGCCATACTATTTATTATTGTCGCCATCTGGTTAGTAGTACAGGACACGGAGTCTGAATTGACTTCCAATATTGATGAAAGGCTAGGATTGGGTTTACCTCTTTTAGCCATCTTCTTTGTTCTTTTCGCCAACCGCTATATCGGGAAAGATGAGAAACTAGTAAAGTCGATGGATAGATTAAGATAAATAAAAAAGCCCGATGCGTAACATCGGGCTTATTATTTAATCACTTTTCGGCTTTGCCGAATAATTGACTTTCAATTGATTAGCCTTCCTCAAGGCGGTTTTTACATCAGTGACAATTCCCATCGTTACAGTACCATCCACTTTCAAAGAAGTAGTGATACCTGGTCTTTGCACCTCTGGCACAGTAATTTTGTGATTTTCCAAAAATAATGGAATTTCTTCTACAGACGCAAATTTGTCCCCAAGCTGAATTTGAGGGCTAGTACCATAGGTAGCTTGCCATTTCTTCATGGGTCTACCCACATATATGTAGTTAACAAGAGATTTTTTCTCAAGCTTTGTTAACTCTGATGCGGAAGGAGTATTTACACTCACTTTAAGTTCTGCATCTCTTAAGACTGTAACCACCATAAAAAAGAATAGAAGCATGAATATAATATCAGGTAGTGAAGCCGTTGAAATGGCTGGCATTTCCTTTCCTTTCTTGCTGCTAAACATTCCCATAATAATGAGTTTTAAAAATTAAAAATTATTGTTCTTCTCCGAAATTCGTTGGTTCAGCTTCGGATATGACCAGCGGTAATTCGCTGGCGATCACTCTTTGCTGATCGCGAGTCAGGAATTCAAAGTCTTTACCGTGTCGTCGGTTTGCCATTTCATCCCTCAGCTCATTATAAGCTGCTTTTAGCTCATTGTACACCGTAAGATAGGTTTCATAGTTCGTCCCCCTATCATTTCGAAGTGATACAATCGCTTTCTTTGGATCCTCCGCCATATTCTCTAATCTCTGAGGATTAGAAATAAATATTTTGGTATTCTCCTTAAGCGTTTCCAAAGATGCAGGCTCCCCTCTCACCAATAACTGATTTTCAGCATTGACCAACACAGAATAAACGTTCCTGGTATTCATTTTTAAATTTTCAGGAGGCTCATCAGACCAAGGCGGAAGTCGCACCAATACTCCTTTATCTTCTACAATTGTCGTAGTTACCAGGAAAAAAATCAAAAGCAAGAAGGCTATATCAGCCATTGAGCTTGCATTGATTTCAGGTGGTTTTCTTCTAGCCATAATAATTATTTTAAAGCGTTACGCAATTCCGAAAAAAGCCAGATCACCAACGCCAAACCTAACAAGGTCAGGGTGGTCTTAATCCCAGCTGAGATAAACTTACTGATGTTGTCGGTAATTGCAAATTCGTCAGCAAGTCTAGCTAGTATGCCTGATTCTTCTGGAACACTGATGGTGTAAAACAAAAAGAACAAACCTACTATGATCGCCAGGCCAATGAGAAGCTTTATCGCTCCTTTGAAATTGGTAAATAAGCTTATGATTCCAAAAATAAGCAGTGCTAAAATGGCAAGTCCTATCAGTGCCAATGCTGCTTTTATACCGAAGTCAAAGATCGTGGTCTCTTTAAGGGAGTCAATAGACATTTCTGCCAAACTCCTGTCCTTTACACCCAGGTAAATAAGGACAGCAAAGAGTATGGAAAGTCCTGCTCCCAATACAAAAGCCAATGTTTGACCTTTACTTATTAAAAATTTATACATAATGAATTACTTCTTTAGATTATTTAAAAACATTGTTCTTGTCCATCACATCAATAATTGCTAGTGATGCAGCTTCCATCTTAGTGGTGATACTATCGATTTTTGAAACAATGTAATTATAGAAAACCTGAAGAATAATTGCCACAATAAGTCCAAATACAGTTGTCAATAGGGCTACCTTAATACCACCTGCAACAACAGCCGGAGATAAATCCCCTACTTCTGCAATTCTATCGAATGCTTTAATCATACCGATAACCGTACCCATGAATCCTAACATCGGAGCAATGGCTATAAATAATGAAATCCAAACCAGGCCTTTCTCTAATAAGCCCATTTGAACCGCACCATAAGATACAATTGCTTTTTCAACTGCAACAGGTCCTCCATCGATGTTCTTCAAGCCCTCATGTAGTACGCTAGCTGTAGGGCCAGGTGTAGATCTACACAATTCCTTAGCGCCTTCGATATCATTATCGGCTAATCTTTCATCAATATTTGCTAAAAGTTTATCAGTGTTGGTGGTCGCTAGGTTCAAGGTTATAATTCTTTCAATACAAAATGCTAATCCTAATATTAGACAAACAAGTACAAAGGTCATAAAACCCCAGCCCCCTTCTATGAAGTACTGTTTCAATGTTTGTAGAACTCCAGCTTCATCAGCAGCACCAGTAGCGTCTTGTGCAACCATCTCCACTGCACCAAAGTATGATGCGAGAGTAAAAACTGCTAATAGAACAAATAATTTGCGCATAATCTTAATCTTTTATTGGTTTAACGTAACTTAATTAAATAGACTCTAAAATTAGAAAATAAAAAGGAATACCCTAATTTTTTTTGCGGAGAGTGAGGGATTCGAACCCTCGATACCCTTTTGGAGTATACACACTTTCCAGGCGTGCGCCTTCGACCACTCGGCCAACTCTCCTACTTTTCCAGACCTTTGGTCTTCACACATGTACCTAAAAAAGCAATAATATCCTTGACAATGAAAATATTACAAATTAGAATATGTCGTAATGTAATTTTCCTTTCCTAGAATGATATAGTCTTTACTATAGTTTAGGCCTTTTGGATGATTCACAATATTACAAATAATCTCTTTCTTTCAAAATTTAATTTCCAATGTCGATCACAGCCACTTAAAAGCTGGATTAAGTCATTCTACTATTACATAGATGCAATTCAAAGCTGAATGGGTGTATTGAATAAATTTATGGCATTTTGAGTAGTGATCTTCTCTACTTGTTCCACTTCTATTTCCAGGGTTTCGGCCAATTGCTCAGCAATGATAGGGATGTAATTACTTTGATTTCTTTTGCCTCTGAAAGGGGTAGGACTTAAATAAGGTGCATCTGTTTCTAGGACCATGTGATTAATACTTATATTTACTAACTCTTCCCTAACTCCGGCATTCTTAAAAGTTATAACTCCACCTATGCCTAGTAAAAATCCAATATCGATAATTTTTCGAGCCTGTTCTTCATTTCCGTTAAAGCAGTGGAAAATCCCCGTCAATGTACCATCTTGTAAATGGCTCACAATATCAATGGTTTCATCCAAAGAATCTCTAGAGTGTATTACAAAAGGCTTATTCATATCTCTCGCCCATTCTATTTGGATGCGAAATGCCTCTTGTTGCTCTTTGTGAAAGGTTTTATCCCAATAGAGGTCTATTCCGATCTCTCCTATTCCTGCATATTCTCGCTGTTCTAACAATCGAAGAGCTAACTCTAATTCCTTTCTATAGTTCTCATTGATAGAACACGGATGCACACCCATCATTGGATGCATCATAGAAGGATAAGACTCAACTAATTCGTGCAGAGAGTCAACAGTAGCAGCATCGACATTGGGCAGATAGATGTGTTCTACTCCTTCTTCCTTACATAATTCAACAACCATGTCAATGTCATCAGAGAACTGATCTAAATATAAATGTGCGTGGGTATCTATAAACATAAGCGCCAAAAATACTACTATATTGAGGCAAATTCATAGTTTTCAATGGCTAAAAAATCTAAATACTACGTTGTATGGCAGGGAAATGAACCGGGCATCTATAAAACATGGGCAGAGTGTCAGGCACAAATAAAAGGATATCCAGGAGCGAAATATAAAGCTTTTAAGAGTGAAGCAGAGGCTCGAGCAGCTTTCAAAGATGACTACTTTAACCATACCACGTCTTCCGGAGTCAAGAAAAAAAAACCATCGATTATTGACATTGGCATACCAAAAAACACCTGGTCTGTAGATGCTGCCTGTAGTGGCAATCCTGGTTTGATGGAATATCGAGGTGTCCTTACTGATACCGGCGAGGAAATTTTTAGACAAGGACCATTTAAGAAAGGTACCAATAATATAGGCGAGTTTTTAGCATTGGTACATGCTCTGGCACTACTCAAAAAAATGGGAGACCGTAATCGCATCATTTATTCAGACTCCAGAACAGCGATGGCATGGGTAAGAAATAAGAAAGTCAAGACCAATCTCCAAAAAGACAAAGACAACGAAGTAATATTTCAATTGATAGACCGTGCCTTATCCTGGCTGCATCAAAATCATTACCAAAACACAATATTAAAGTGGGAAACAAAGGAGTGGGGTGAAATTCCAGCTGATTTTGGTCGAAAGTAAATTATTTACTTGTCGCGTATTTCATTCGGTATTCAGGATCAATATTCCCTTTCCTAATGGCCTCTAATTTTCTTTTAAGCATTCTTTTCTTCAATGGCGTGAGATGATCTACAAATAGTACGCCATCGATATGGTCATACTCATGTTGTACTACTCTGGCATCAATTCCACTTAGAGATTCTACATGCTTTTCAAAGTGTTCATCATAGTATTCAATGGTAATTTCCGGCTGGCGAAAAACATCCGCTCTAATGAATGGGATGCTGAGACATCCTTCCTCATAGGCCCACTCTTCTCCTGCTTCAGCTACAATCTGAGCATTAATGAAAACTTTTTTAATACCTTCATCTGAATGCTCGTCTTCATTCAATTGCTTGGTATCCACAATGAAAAGTCGTATATCTTCTCCAATTTGAGGTGCGGCCAGACCAACTCCACTGGCGCTATACATGGTTTCCCACATATTTTCGATAAGTTGATCTAATTGGGGATAATCTTTATTGATTGGCTCACAAACTTTCTTTAACACAGAAAATCCATAACCATATATTGGCAAAATCATAAAGAATCTAAGTATCTTTTAATTAATAAGATTGCACTCACCTGATCTACCAGACTTTTTTCCATTCTCTTTTTCTTTCGAACGCCACTATCCCAGATGAGTTGCTTCGCTTCAGATGAACTAAACGATTCATCTACTTTCTCAATTTTTATATTAGGAAAAAGTTGTGCGAAAGTAGATAAAAATTTCTTTATTTCCTTAACCAGATAGGTTTCCTTGCCGTCAGCATGCGTAGGCCAACCGATAATCAAGGTATCAACATTTTCTTTCTTCACATAATCCTGTAAAAACTCCACCAATTTTTCTGGCTCGAGAACCTTGAGAGGGTTGATGCTGATTTTCAAATAATCTGTGACTGCAAGACCGCATCGCTTTGCACCATAATCAATCGCTAGTATTCGTGCCAAAATTTCATTTTAAACCATCAACTTCTGTTAATCAGGAATAATTCCATAGTAGGTCCAGTCCAATCCAGAAGGATGTGCATACTTATTCTTGACCTCCTGCACTTTATTCTCCCTTATGGTGATCATTCTGTGAAGGCATCTTCTACCTACCTTTTCTGCAAATAAGTTCATTTGCCTCCTCTGGCTCTCGTTCTTAACGGGAGGAATCGTAAAGCGACTTCCCATATCAGTCACTTTAGCGCCAATGATATTCATATAATATTTGAAATCTGAGTAGTCAGGATTGATAAAATACATTTCTACATCGGCCAGATGATCGAATTGCTTAGTAAGCTTGCTTAACTTAAGACCAAAATTGTTATTCATGATCGCTATGTAAAAAACTGCAACATCACCGGTTCTTTCAATCTCATTACAAGTATTTGCTAAGATTCTATAATCCAATTTAAGAGAATCTTCAATTCTATCCGTGAAGTTGAATTCTTTTACTGTATATCCAAAAACATGACGCATACTTAAAATTCTTCTTCCTCGTCGGCGTACATCTTCTCTTCTAATTGATAAAATCGATCCTTATACGCATCGTCTTTTTTACACTTATTGTAGATTGGGTCATTCGCCCATTCTGCTAATCGCTTTATCACTGCATCCTTGTCTTCTCCGCTGACATACTTATCTACAAGCTCTGCATATTCTTTAAGAATACTCTCACAATCTTTACCAAGATTAGGACTTTCTTTTAATTGCTCTTTTAGAATTTCTCTTTTCTGCTCAATCAGTTTTTCCTGATCTACCGATACTTCCTCTAACTTTACTTCAACCTCATTGCCTACCCCTCCTCCTTGCGCGGATTCGCTTTCAAATCCATCCACATCAGCCAATTCTTCGGCCAGTAAATCTTCGGCAAGATCCTCTACTTTCTCTTCAGTAATTTCGTCATTTGATTGAGTTTGATCTGTTTTGCAGGACGCAAATAACAAGACCAATAAAAAGAATTTTGTTATGTAAGTTTTCATAATCTTAGCATTTATCGATTATAAATAAGATCGCCTGGTGTTTTAAGCAATGTTTTAGAAATTGTTCTTTGTGATGTCAATAAAGCTGTCAGAACTATAACAACTACTGCAAGTAAAATTTTCAGATTGAATATATCAAAATAGCTATTTTCAAATATTCTAGCCTCGATTAAATCCCAGACTGAGCAAATGATCAAAGCTATCACAATTGAAATTCCAATGAATGTAACGATGATCTTAAGATAAGAATTTATCAGGAAACTATTATTCAAGCCAAAGGCTTTTAGCGTGCCTAAATTCATTTTTATCTTCTCAAGATGGGTCCGCAAAAGCGAGTTGACGTAAAATATGATACTTAAAATACTGAATCCAAACAGGATGATAGAAATAAATCCTGTTAATCTGGAAACCAAAGCAAAATTCTCCTTTTGCTCTACCTGATCCATACTAATCTCTACACTATACTTATCCCACATATGATTCTTAAAGTCTCTGACTTTATCTAGCTGATCAAAATTAAAAGAGAGGTAGTAAGGATCTGAAATGTTGTAAAATCTGGAGGTGTTGCATTCCCAGGGTGAATATCGTGTATAGTCCAGATCAGAATTTGATTCTAATTCACTGACGATGCTATCCTTTATTTCATATTTAAAATAATCTGAAAAATACAATGTGACAATGTTCTGAGTTTCCCCTTCAATCAACTCTATTTCTCTTACATCTGTCGATGCTGGTCGATATTTCATTAAGCTGGACATTATATCTTTTTGAAGTTTATCTTTATCCTGCTCGGTTGAAATGACTTCTAACTTGTTAGAAGAGGAAATGTTGATGAAATTTGTTGTTTCAAAAGCCTCATTCAAAAGGACATAAAAATGGGGAGTAACCACCAAATCTACAAGGTTTGGAAGCTCACGGACAACCGCTGTAATTTCAGGATAAATAACGAAACTTTCGATTTTGACGGGAATTCTTTTCACCGCTTCTATATCTTCGTACCCCAGAGATCTCAAGCTTGATTCTTTGATGATCAGACCACATCGTTCGATATCAACTTCGCCCTCCCCGCTATAGGTGTATCCAGTAACGACATTGCCTTTTTTTTCACTTAAGATTTCCTTGAGAAGGTTGTCATCCATTTCAAGTGTTCTCAATCTTAAATTATACTCCTCCCCATTGTCAAAGTTGAGAAAAGGTAAAAACTCAATATTGTATTGGCCGACATTATTGAGAAAGAATTTTTGTTTGGTGGTATCTACTGCTAGTTCAGTTTGTATTTTACTGACCTTATCTCTATAACCTTGTTTAATTTCCAGGTTGACCCAATTGGTAAATGGATCATCCATTTTTTCCTTAAGATAATTGATACCTCCAATGGCGAATCCCAGGGCTAAGAAAGTGATGGTTAGAATAACCACCAAGGTGACAATGCCACTACGAGATTTTCCGGTAAGTTCTTCATATTCATTGAATATGAATAAATTTTGGAAGTCTCCTCTTATATTCAGCAAAACAGAAAGTAGCTTCTTCATCACTTTGTCAGAATTTCGCTGATCAATTCAAGAGGATTTTCAAGTTTACTTCCATCCTTTCGTTTCCATTCCTGACCTTCCTTGACTAGGTAATACTGATCATCAAAAGTACCATGTAATTCCTCTCCTTCGCCCGTTTTTGATAACAACAAAATGATATCTGCAAAAGAAAGCGCCAAATCTATATCATGAGAAACGATGATACCAGTTCTGTTATATTCTGAAAGATTTGATTTCAGGGTACGCATGAGTTTATGGCCTGTATCCCTATCAAGATTACCGGTTGGTTCGTCTCCAAAAAGTACATTAAATCCAGCTATGATTGCTCTTACGAAAGCCAGCCTTTGTCTTTGGCCACCTGAGAGTTCTTGTATCTTCCGATCATACAATTCTGCATCAAGATTTAGCTTTTCCATTACCTCAAGTACTTTCTCCTTTACATCTGATAATTTCTTACCTTCAATAAGCATCGAAATGCACATGTTTTCACCCGCGCTAAAGTTGGGCATCAAATTAGTATTCTGAAAAATAAAAGAAAAATGATCATTCCTAAACTTGGAAAGCGATCGATTATCTCGTTCCCATATGTTCTTTATTTCTTCAAGCTCACCTCCATTATTGAATTTGACTGAAGTTTCCTCTGTCACGTGAATCGTACGATTCATAAGACCCAAAGTTTCAATGAAAGTACTCTTACCGATTCCGGAGACTCCGAGAACAAAGACAAGCTTTCCCTTGGGGATTTGTAAGTTTGGTATTTTTAAGACAGTAGTACCTGGAATGTATTGGCATTCCAGGTTACTGATATCATAGATTATCTCTTCTTGCATCAAGTTAGTTCTCAGTTGGTTTTGATTTTTTAGGCTCGGGTTACTAAAGATAAATACTTAGAGTGTATACTCTACAGGTATCCAAAAATAGGTATTATCCGCAGTAGAATAGGAGAATTCATATCTATCACCCAGCCTGTATATACTTTCCAGACCCTCAAGCTTGGCAAGAATGTCTTGTATTAATTTCTCAAGTTCAGCTTCACCCATTTTTCTCGGTGACAAAATGTTTCCAATTTTAAAACCCATACCTTCTCCTATCACTAGACCTTCACCTTCAATTCCCTGCATGATAGCACGAAGTTCATCAACCGAAGTTTGCTCCACATCTCGTCTTGAAATACCAGCGTTACCGGTAAATTGCTTTAACAATTCAGTAAACGTCAGGAATAGAGCTTCTCTCTGTTGATCAGGCGAGCCATCACTTGCCTGTGCAAGTTTCTTCAAAGTACGGATATAGTCTTTCAGATCCTCCTTGGGCATAAACATTACATAGGACATGGCATCATTCTTCGCACCACGAATATTTTTTGCCAAGTAGATTTCACGGTAAAGGTGATACTTTTGATCAATGATCTTCTTCAAATCTTCTTCACTGAAGCTCTTGTTTTCTTTTCTCTTCTGAATCAACCGATATACTTCTCTTGCAATAGCTGGCTCCCAAACACCTGAACTTTGCTCCAAATCCATAGCATCTCCATCGAAAGTAAGGTTGGCCATCTTCTCCCAGTGATCCTCTACAAATTCCTGAACTTCTACGATCGTCTCTTCTATAAATTCCTGCAATTCTCTTTCTGATATCTCAGCATTGCGTTCTGGCTTGAAGAGAACTCCTACATTGGGCCCACCGGACATCTCAAGCTTATTGCCTTCATCTATATCCGGCATTGAAGGATTTACAATCTTAGCTCCCGGAAAATACTCAGTTATGGATGAATACTCTCTATGCTGCTTCTTTGAAGCTTCAACTATAAATGACGCACCCATACTTGGATACTTTGCACATGATCTGTTGCCCTGATTCATACACTGAACTGTAACAAGATGCGCATTGATCTTGGCAAGATTATCCAATATCTGGTCGGTTTCAATGTAGGTTTTATCATTCGATTCAACAGCCAATTGTTTTCTTACTCTATCAAACTTATAGTCTGCATTGTTTCCAATCAGGAAAATGATATTGGTATGATTGTCACTAAAATTCCCTTTTAGTAATGTCTCATTTAGCGCATAGTAAAGGGCAGTATATTCATCATTGTCATGCCATTGATTGAACTCACCTTGATTTAAAAAATTAATAACTTTTGCTTTATCGTTAACAAGAGGTTGAATCTCAAACAACTTATCCACTTTCTCCTCTGGTGTATCGCGATAAATTGCGGCACCATATCGCACATTGACTTCGTCTCCGAAGTTTCTTTCCAAGTTTTCAAGTGAATTCATAACAGCTTGCTTGTACTTGCCTAACTGTCTTGTTCCCTCTACTAAAAAGAAGATATTATAGTTATCCCTGGAGGTACTACTTTCCTTGACCCCTTCTACAATTCCAGAGTAATCCACTTCGCTTACACTACTTACAACATCTTTCATGGACTTGGTCTGTATTTCTCCGATGGCACCTGACATGAAGGAGTTAGGATAATTTTTCAGCATGGGGAATCTAACTACAGACCCTTTAAATCTCCTTGGATTTGAGTTGGCCAATTTATTAGAGCTGATCTTAATAGGATCGTTATCCCAAGCTTTTTTATCATCCACAATAGAACCAGTCCTGGCATAACCATCGGCTCCTCCAATATCTGTAAAACCCACCACTCTGAAATTCGGGTTATTTTGTCTTTCTTCAAAAGCTAATTGATCAAAATTAGGTTCAAGAGCAATCCTTGTATTCCAGTCTGCCGCTTTTTTTCTATCCACCCACCCTACTATAACATTTTCAACTCTTGAAGAACTTACAAGCGATTCTTTACCCAAAAGGTATCTGTCGTTTTCTTTCTTATAGACGAAATAGAACTCATAAATGGTCTTTTTGTCCGCAATTTTATTGGTCAGTGGCCCAGAGTATATCTTGGCAAAATCTTTAGAATCTTCTCTCAGAATCCTTTCAATATCTTTTACTTTGTTAAGAAGGAAAGCTTTCTTGTGAATTCTAGTCTGTTCATCTACTAAACCTGATGTCCAAAGCAACATTTTATCCTTAGGTACCCACCCATAATCCTTGTTCATTTTAGACACCTTTAAACCACTGGTTCTGGCCTGAATAATGTGAATCCATTCCTCTTTTTCATCGACTACATAGAAATAGGATTTAAAACCTAGCGTCTCCTTTTGAGGGCTGGTTTCATCCGGTTTCTCATAGGTCGGATTATTATCACGGTCCGAAACCACGATCCAAGGCTGATCTTTACTGTATTTATCCCTTGCATTCTGGAAGCGTTCTTGATCAGCTTCTGCTGCGTAATCAATAGGTCTTTCGAATTTTTCAGGCTTACCCATTATGCGTGAATACTTCTGTGCATTGGAAGCACCCAGAAAGGTAAAGATGAATACTACGAGTGTTAAGAATTTTATAGTTTTCATGTACTTATTAATTAATTTTATAGAAAAATCCCAACTTCACACTGCCATAAAAAGGCTTGACCCCTTCAAAATAATCCTCTAATATACTGGTTTTTGTAGCAAAAGAATTGTTCGCGTAATCAGAACTTAGATAACCTCTTTCCGAATTTTGAGAACCCACTAAAGATAAGACATTATACCACAGATTAAAACCTACTTCAATTCCATAGTTGAAACTGATATCATACATATAAGTCGGAGATAATTGCAAACCAAGATTAAAACTATTTTGGCTTAAACTCAAGTCGTTGTCTTCGTATCTAAAATCGTCATCATCAAATGAGTATTCTTCCAGTCGTTCTTGTCCATTAGGTGAATTTTGGATTTGTTCAATCGTAGGGAAATGTTCACTGTTTGGAATAAAAACACCTTCAGGATTTCCACTGGTGGTTCCTGAAGAGGTGATGCTATAACTTGGAACTACACTGACGTCTAAGAATATTCTAGAGCTAAAGGTTCTGTTGAGTCTTATCGTTGCGCCAATAGGAACATCGACAGTAATGACATTAAAAATTTCTTGAGCATTATTTATGTTGTTAATGGTGACATTACCCTGCAAAACCGAACCATTTTCGATAATGTAAGGGGTAGGCGTGCCACCATTCATAAAAGCCCCTTCAAAATCAGACTGAGATCTTTGCTCGCCAGGTAGACCCGAATTATCGAAATTGCCATATCCGGTTTTCAAGGTATGTTGCTGACCTCCTACGCCGATGTGAAACCAAAATTTTTCTGCCGGATTGAGTGCTTTTCTGAATAATAATTGAAATCCAAGAGTGTTCGCAGCCTTACTCGTCAGCGCGCCAAAGCTTTGTCCTAAACTATTCACAGGTCCTTCTACGTAACTGCCTATTCCATAATGAAAATTACCCGAAAGGTAACCAGCTGTCTTTACCCTTTTAGCAGCCTCTTCTCCGGTGATAGATTGAATCTTTGCATCCTTAACGTCGTAGTCTGGCATGTCAATTTTTACATTGAGTGTATATCTCTTGCCATCTCCAAACTTGACTGGAAAGTTTTGCTTATCTAAACCAACATAAACAATTTTGTCCATGTCAAGGTCTGCGACATAAAAGCCCTCATCTTTCTCTATACTATTTAAATAGACATTCTCGAGTAAAAACTGAACACCTTCCTCTTGCATGTATTGGAAAACATTATTTGCATATACACTATACTCAATGTTGGTAGGTTCCTCTGCTATATCATCATATACACGTGCTGATCCAGAAAACATTCCGATAAATTGGGTGTATTTATTTTCGTCAAATTCTTCGGCATTCTCGTTCCAGAAGCTAGCAATATTATAATATTTGTTTAAAACTTCCTGAACTACATCGATGATTTCGTTCTTCGTTTGCTCATCCACATCTGCTGAAACTGCAGCTCCGTCGGTAATAACATTGATGGTTCTTTGACCAAAAAGTGTGGTATTGAGCAGTGACGCAAGCAGTAGGATGGAAAAAACTTTAAATGTTTTCATCAGTTTTACTTTTTACTCTGAAAGTCAATAGGAAGAATATCTGCTATTTTCGCCATTTGATCTTCAGTTGATATATGAAATATAAAATTTAAGTCATACTCCACGGGTTCATTGTAGTAGATGACTTTGTTTTCTTTGTTAAGTATATAATACACGCCTTTTCGGGCATTAAATTCGTATTTATAAGTTATATCATTCGGTTCTGCATCATCAATATCTTTGAGCATCTCTTCAAGGTTAATCTTGCTGAGCTGCTCCAAAACATCTTCATCGTATTCTACCTTCAGACCCTTTATCCGGTGATAGTAGTAAACCTGATCCGCATAAACATTAGCATACTCCAGTTTTGGATCCCATAGATAATCATTCCAAACTCTTGCGTTATCTATAAATAACTTTTTAAAATCTTCAACATTCCTAGCCGTTACAAATGAAGAGGAGTCTATAAAATCAGAGTAATCCATGTATAATTTAAAGCAATCAGCTATCATTTTCTTATGCTTTAGATAAATACTACTACTTGGTAAAAACTTCGCTTTCGAAATCTTTTGATTTGTTTGCAATGCACTACATGAACAAATCATCAATAATATTAAAACAGTTGTCTCCTTATATAGCACGCTTTGATTATCTGGTTATCGCAGTCTTGATGATTTGCGTATGACCTAATTCATTTTGTACTCTTAAAAAATATATTCCCTTGGGCACATCACTAAAATCTAAATCGGTAATAGATCTGACGTAAGTCTTATCAATTACTTTACTAGATACCCTTTCACCTAACTCTGAAAACAACTCCAGTTTATAAATTCCCTTATAATTGCCTAAAATATCCAACCTCATTCTTCCATCATTGGGATTTGGACTTAAACCCAAAACGAAGTCATCTTGAGTGCCCTCAACCAAACCATTCAAAGTATTCTGATTATAGAAAGTAATACTGTTGCAATTATTGAAGGAGAACTCACAATTTGGAGTATCATATGTCGCACAGAAATAAGCTCTGTCTGTTAATTTTCCTTGTCCAATGGCTTCCGGAGAAAAGAAAAACTTGCTGTTCTGTCCTACTAATTCAACTGAGAAATTGGCAAATCGATCGACAAATCCCCACTGATAACAAGGACCATCAGATGTACTTGCAAATATATCTCCAGGCCAGAGGATAATATCTGCTGCTTCTGGAGCACTTTCAGTACCATCAATGGTGATTGCTACACTATCCCTTGAAGAGCAAAATTTAGTATTACTTATCTTCCGATCTATTTGATAGTACAGTTTGCCAGAAGAACTGGCAGTTGGAAATGTAACATACGCTCTCTCCTTTGATTGGCTCTCGATTACAAATCCACTGCCATCATTGGTCTCCCAGAATAGATTATCCCTATCTTTTAATTTTGCATCTAATGTCACCTTGTACATTCTGTTCTTTTCACCAGCACAGACATCCAGGAGACCACTAATCTTAAACTCATCTTTACTAAACCATCTCACAGGTGTGCCTGCCGATACCGCTTTACATTCTACTTCATTTATCGCAAAATTCTCAATGGTAAATGGTCCCACTACAGCAGAAATGTACAATTGAGAGTCCACTAACTCCTCACTTGGTAGCGTAAAAATCGGATCATAACTGACGTCATAGAAAGCGCCAATTTCATTTTGATCGCTGTTATGTAAAACGTACAAAATGGAATCCGTTGGCCTCTTATCCACTGATGACTTATTATGTAATACTTCTACAATTTCATCCTGACATGCCTCCACTTCTTCAGATTGCATCAAGCCAGCCGCTGCGGTACACTTACATTCGGCCGTCGCAGAACCCTGAAACTCGCCACAGGTAGGTCCACTGTCAATTCTGTAATTAAAAGACTGTAAACTGGGAAGAAATTTGGTGGTTAATATATCTCCGTCAATAATCCCTATTTCGGGTGTAAGTAAAGTATAAATACCGTCCCCTCCTGTGATTTTATAAACACCTCGATACATTTCATTTTTATCATCACATATCGTGTCTATGGCCGTTAGTTTTGGAATGTCCAGGACATTTACAACCAGTGAATCGAGAAGCACCTCATTGGTACAAGTTCCATCTTGCGCTCTTGTAATTTTCAAAACTAAACTTTGATTTACAGGAGCAGAGGTTCTATATACTCCCATATTGTTCCCTGAATTTGGAACATTTAGGGAACCTTGACCTTCAACACTTGCGTTTTCCGCATTAACAAAGCTTATAGCCGTTTCAATCGTTTCACCCCTACATATATTGATGGTATCCTCGACAAAGAAAGCTTCAGGATAATATACTTCCGTTGTTTTCTCTATAATACACGGATCACTATTACAATCGGTCTCGTCTTTGAAAGTATATCTAATGGTATATGTACCCACCTGATCAAAAATAATATTTGCTCTATTTCTTTCATCATTAGTGAAACTGATTTGAAAATCGCCAGGCCCAGCAACCACTTCTATATTTTCAGTAGTCATCAATCCACAACCTGGTTCTTTCAACCCATTCCCCTGAAAACTTCCCGCACGATCTAGACATAGGCGCTCCGGAGCAATAAAACTTACGATCTCACAGGTCTTGCCATATTGACCCACAGACATTAAAACAAGAGTAATAAATATAATTTTAGGCGATAAAAATTTCATATTAATGAATTACTACTTTGTCAATTGAAGATGTTTTTGAAGTCATGTCAACGATTCTCAGGAAATAAATTCCTTTTGGGACATTTCTGACGTCAAATTCTATTTTATTTTTAGATCTATTCACAGCTTCACTTCTATTCATTATAGGATTACCTGTCACGTCTATCAGATCAAATCTAAAATTTCCATTTACCTCGCTAAACAGGCTTATTTCAAATAGTCCGTTATTTGGATTGGGGTGAATTAAATACTGATATGTCTCTTGTTCTTGATAATTAAGTCCTGGAAGCGGTCTATCATTATTAAAAAACACCCTGGTTACACAATCAGGATTATCGCAAAAATAGGTATCAACAAAATAGATGTCATTGCCACTAATGATGTCTGCATCTTTATCTGCGAAGAAATACTTATCTGTGCTTAAAATGGAGGAAAAAGTACCCTGTCTGTACAATCGCCACTCAAAACAAGTTGTGGTCGAATCTGCAGTACTGGCTAATATGTTCCCTGGCCAAAGAATGATTTTACTCAAAGGTGGAGCTCCTGCATCATCTCTTACGTAAAGTGTTATGGTATCTCTGCCTTCACACGAAAAACTATTGCCATCGAATGCGGCACTTTCCCTAACTACGACTTGAAAAGAATCCTGACCATTATCTTCGAAGTAGATATATGCTGTATCTTGCGAGCCATAAGTCTTGACATTGCTATTATCAAGGCCAATGACTGAGAATTCAATATCAGTACCATCTGTGGGGTTGCCGACGAAAACTGCAAAATCATTAGCGTTTTTACATATAGAAGTCACATTTCCGAGTGTCCTTATTTCTGGTGTGGGAACTTTCTCCCATTTAACATTGGTACCTCCTACTACTGAGAAACATTGGCTTCTTCCTTTATTACTTAGAAGCAGAGGGTTACTAAGGTCAAGTACAATTTCACCGGCTTCAAGAGAAGCTTTTTTGACCCCTACAGCTGAAAGTTTATAATTTACACCGGCAACGAATAGTGGAAAATCGCTATCTAAAGTTTGTGTATTTGCTGGCAAAATTCTATGAACAGTACCCAAAGTCTGACCATCTCCTCCACTGAGGTGAAGTGCATAAAAGAAAGTGTCAATTTCGGGGTCGTACTCCGAAGAATCCGTCATTGTAGTAAACACATTAGAGATATCAAACACTGCACCCTCGCAACCTATCAGATCTCTGACTAACCGACTACCCGGCTCAAAGAAACAATCGCATTGTGCCTTAAAAATACTGATTTCGATAGGGTCACAAGTATTACCTTTAGTTAGTGTAAAATCATAAGGGACTCCCGGATCTAAATTATTCAATTGAAAACGATTTCCAGAAGTAATGCCACCCTCTATTCCTGTTGCCGTTAGTGGCGCATTGGGATCGCCTCCAGCGACCTCCACTACATAGGTAAATTTTAGATTCTCGTCACATTCATCGTCTATGACTTCATCTACAATTCTAAATTCGGGTAGAATGTTAATGTCTATTTTTTCATTGTTGACAGGCACTTCGCAAGTACCTATATCTACTGAAATGATTTCTAAAGTTGTGATTCCTGTTCCAGAAGGCGCAAAGTCAAAATTATTATTTTCATAATAGAAAATCTCCCCATTTTCAAACTCCACACCTACCCGATCGTTATCATCAAAGTCCGCAAATTTGATATTTAGTGTTTGCCCACTACAGCCTTGAGAGGGGTTATCTGTGGCAAAACCAATGTCTGGAGGTGGCAGAATGGTTAAGAATCTTGCGGCAGATTTGATGCAACCACATACATTATCGTTGATAGTGTAGGTTATTTCAAACTCTCCTGTCTCCTTAAATATGAAATGATCCGACTGTATTTGAAACTGATTACCTAAAGTCATTTCATTCCCATTCCTGAACACACGATATTCACGACTCGTAATCATACATTCTCCTCCAGCATCCCTATCCACTGCAATAAATGGCACTTCCTGATCAACGCAAGCAATCAATTCATTACCATTTATCGTAAAGTTTTCAATTGCGCATTGGTTGGATGCACCAATATCCAATACATTAGTAAATTGATCAGTACAGCCACAGGAATTTTCAACTGTCAATAGAATATTTTTATTACCCTGGGAATTAAAGGTTGGACTCACACCTTCACAATCACTCTGATTAGGATTTTCATCTATGACCCACTGACAACTGACCAATTGTCCGCACAATGCTTCAGACTGATTAACAATCCTCTGTGGATCACCAACAATCTGAGTAGGCATGTTAAATACGAAATTGGCCTGAGGATTTACATTGACCGTAACTTCTTCTGAATCAGTATTCACACATCCATTATTGTCAGTGACAGTAACACGATATGTTGAAGTTCCAGGGTCTGGACTAAATTTATAGGGATTTGGATTCCCGCCGGTCCAATTATAAGACGTTCCACCAGTGGCTGTAAGCGTAATTTCGTCCCCCTCGCAAATGGTGCCATCGTTATTCGCATTGCCTGAAGATTCAGAAATATTAATATTGACATTGGGCAATGGATTTACGGTTACAGTTTTCGAAGCTACATCCGTACAACCTTTGGTATTAGCGTCTGTAACGGTAACGCTGTATGTTATCGTTGCGCCTGGTGAAACAGTTACTTCCGCACTGTTGCCCAATCCTGCAGACCATTGGTAGGATGTACCACCGTCAGCTTTTAACGTTATTTCTTTACCTATACAAATCTCAGCGTTGTTGGGTGTTATCGTACCAATTACCTCTTGTGGTTCTGTTACAGTCACTGATTCTGTAATACTACAGTTGTTATCATCTGTGATTGTAACCGTGTAATTACCCGCTGAAACGTTTGTTACAGTAGCAGTGTTTTGAGTAATGGGCGATGACCAATCATAGTCATAAGGCGCTGTTCCTCCTTGTACATTGAGCTCTATTCTTCCATCGTTATCACCGTGGCAAGTCACCTCTGTTGCAATAGCAACAGCTTCAATTTCGTCCGGAACAGTGATGGTACGACTAAAAGTACCTATACATCCCTCCCCATCCGTAACCGTTAAATTGTATTCCCCTGGACAAAGATTACTGATATCCGCGATATTAGGTGGATTGCCAGGTCCAGACCATGAGTAGGTGTAAGAGCCATTCCCGCCTGAAACATTAATGTCAATCCTGCCATCACAATCACTACTACAGGTTACTGAAGTTTTTGAAGCCCCGTTATTTAATGATACAGAAATGGCATTTAAGGCAACCACTTGTACAACATCACTTCCCGTACAACCATCGCTATCGGTCACAGTCACCCTATATACATCATCCGTATTACCGGGATTGGGAATGGATATACTAGAACTACTGGCACCGGTGCTCCAATCATAACTTGAAAACCCACCAGGGCTCGTACTCAAACTTCCAGACCCTTCTTCCGCGCAGAAAATCAAATCTCCGACAATATCTACATTGACCTCAGGTAAAACACCTACAACTACATTATTTGCAGTGGCACTACAATCATTATCATCTGTCACCGTGATACTATAAGAACCGTCCTCAAGGTTTATGATATCGAATGTCGAGGAGGAAGTATTAGAAGTTCCATTATCTGGGCCACTCCAACTAATTTGATATGGAGAATCACCATTTGAAATATTACTTACTCTTATGGCGCCATTATCTGCACCTTCACAAGAAGCTCGTAATTGTGATGCACTGAAGGTCAAGGATGGAGGGTTGGCTACATTAACTGATGAGATATCATCTGTGCAGTTTGCCGCATCCGTAACTGTAATTGAATAGGTGCCCGGACTCAAATTATTAATGGTATAGGTGCTCCCCGTTTCATTATTATCGTTTCCAGATTCGGGGCCTGACCATTCAATGTTATATGCTCCTATAAAATTATCCACATCTACTGTTATACTTCCGTTATCACCATTCCTACAGTCTGGAGAAACCGGGATTGCACCTCCAACATCTATGGTACAAACTACACTATTCAAGGTCACATCTTCCACTACGGTGCAACCCGGAGGTGAATCTGAATCGTCCATTACGGTGACAGTATATTCTCCAGCGAGAAGATTATCAATTGTAAAACTGCTTGAATTAGAAGTTCCTCCACTACTAGAGCCCGGCGGATTAGTTCTTGTCCATGACCATGCATAGGTGCTGGTTCCTCCACTGACTGTTACATCTATTTCACCATCTGTTCCTCCAACCGTTGTTGGATCTGTTCCATTTAACGTCATAGTGACCGTTCTACCGTTACCAACATTAAAAGTTCCCGAAGTTTTAGAACACATGGGAGCTGCTATTTGAGTCGCTGTGACATTATAATTACCTGTAGGCAGACCAGTAAAAGTATAAGGACTTTCTTCTGTGACGGTAGTTCCATTACTAAGGTCAAATTTATAATCACCAGATCCACCTGGTATGGTGACCGTAATCGTTCCGTCACTACCTCCTGCACAAGTGGCATTCTCTGTGGTCAAATTGATATCAAAGTCGCCATCCATAATATTCAATGCCGAAGATTCTGCTGAACATACATCATCAGTCACTGAAACAATATAAGCCCCATCCTTACTAGCACTAAAGGAACTTACATCGCCAGGGTTTGACTGACCCGATGGAACTGCCCAAGAATAGGTTACATCACCTTCTTCATTTGAAGGTGTGGCAGTAATTGTGACCGTTCCATTGGGGCAAACACTTGGCGCACTTGAAGATATAGAGACGCTTAGGTCACTAAAATTCAATCTTACCCTCAGAATCTGAACGCAAGTATTTCCATCAAATTCGCTGACATATATAATATCACCGTCTTGCGCTGTATAATTGCTGGGATTATTAATGGTGTCATTTGAATTTAAATTTCCACTACCCGTACATTTATCATAATATCCTGCCGTATTTCCAGGATCGCTCAAGGTGACTTCTGTAAGGTCAAAGACCGCATCATTGTCATTATCATCGTCGCAACCCAATAATGTCTGGTCATCGGAATTAGGACAATCAGTACATTGCGCCTCAAGAAAAAATGGCAAGATCCAGATAATGAGAGCAAGTACAATTCTTATGCATTCCTGAGTAGGCGGTATTATTTTCATTTGGTTCAAACTTTATTGAGGTCAAAATGGGTTACTACTGACCTTCAAACATTGATAGAAAATTTCTACAATGAATTATAAATCTAATATATAACTTTTTAATCTTTTACTTAATACAAAATAGTTTATACACTAATCGATGTCATTATTAACATCTAAGCAAATTTTTCTTTAAATTAAACCTTGGCAATCTTATCTCATCTAGTATAAAGCCTTCGATTCAAATGTTATTTTACCAAGTTAGCAACTAACTAATCGCTCTGTGATTTTTGTAGCAGCATTTTGTATCAATGGTCTTCAAAACATCTGTTTTTTCATCAATATCCGTTAACTTTCAAATGTCCTTTATAAGGAAACTGATCTACCGTAAAACATTATATAATGCGAATGAGCTTACAAATGCAAAGAGAACGTATTTCCAAGTATAAAGCGTAAGTTTTATTACAACTTGCTTCCTCTTCTCCTAATAGAAAAACTTCAAATCGTACAAAATATACTTATCATTATAATTCACACTGACCACATCACTAGGTAAAGGTCTTGGATTACAATTAACGGCATTCTCTAATCTTAATCCACTATCTGGATCGGACGGTTTAATCAATAATGTGTATTTCTCTCCTGGTTCAAGTATGATGGCCAAGTCTGTCAAATAAATATTAGAAGGTCCGGGGTTTACCTGAACGTTTTTTAGAACTCCAGTTTCTTTTTTATCACCCGTAGTTAATATGATGTCTACCGTTCCATTTCGGCTTGCATACACTTTAGCTACATCTAACTCCATGGGTTTCTTTGGGTTGATATTGATAAAAGCTGCACCTTCATACCATTCGGAGGTCGTTTCATCACATTTCTGAGATGATAATAAGCCTACCCTTCCCGGTGTAGTTCCATCGTAATTGTCTAACCAATTCGGTGTGGACACATTTACATTGGTCGGATTTGTTGTAGGTTTAGTATTTTCAACCACTTCTTTTACTGTTGCCTCCGGCTTCTCAGTGATCGTAATCGATTCAGTCGAACATTTGTTAGATAAATCATTGAGGCATAACTTCACCTCGTAAGTGCCTGCTTTATTGAAAACATGGCTTACAGCGCTCTTTCCGGTATTCAGATCCGGCGATCCATCCCCAAATGACCATTTCCTTTTCATGACAGCTGAAGAGGGTTGAGATCTGTCTGATAAATTTACCGCAGTACCTACCACAGCCGTAGAAGGAATTTTAAATTCAACATTTGTAATTTCGGGAGCTTTGGGTGGAGTAGGTTTTGCCTTCTCAACTTCAGCTGTCTCTTTTCTTGCTGGTCTTGGTTTTATGCTAATGGTTTTGCTGATACACTGATTAGAATTATTCAAACAAAGCGTGATGGTCTTATCCCCTGATGAAAAATAAATTTGATTGTATACTCCACCTTTGGTCTTTTGAGTAGTACCATCTCCCATATCCCATTGACGAATATAAATAGCGCTTGATGGTGTGGACAAATCCCTTAGTTCTATTGTATTTCCAACCATTAAATCACCGCTGATTCGAAAATCTACATTGGAAATTTTAGCAGGGGGTGGAGGTGTATTATTTACCTTTGGCTTAGATGGTTCCGACGTAGGTCTTGAGTTTTCATTGCTCGGTGATGATTTAGGCTGAGAAGTATTTGTTTCTGCAAATAAATCTTCTTTTTCAGGTTGTGGATCTACTACGGCAAGATCTTCATTAGCATCAGCCATTTCATTTTCTACAGTTGGAACATTGTTGATCGCAAAATCTTCAGAAACTACTTTAATCAGTTTGGTAGCGTAGCTGACGTCCTCTATATACAGGCTAATTCTATGATAACCGGGTTCTTCAAAGACATGGGTAAATTCAGGAACATGTACTTCCTTGTCATTCTCTGCTTGTTCCCACTCATTCCCGTTTAATTTCCACATCCGCTTACTGGTGCTAGATGATCCTTTCGAGGTGTCCTTAAACTTGACCGGTTCACCTACTGCCACGGTCAATACTTTATTGGGATCATTATTATCTCTTTCGAATTCCTGCTCAGTATAATCCAGGCCAAATTTCTCGAGATCTCTCTCATTTAGCAAGAAGTCTACCTCAATGATGGCTTGATCTCGATTAGGGGTATCTCTCTTGCAAGAAGATATGATTAATATGGTGGTGAAGCAAATGATAAAAAATGACAAATAAGATCTACTCATTGTTGTTCGATTGGTTTTTAAAATATACTCAAAGGCAAGGGTTTGTTATCTACTGCCTATTAATGATGAATGTTTTCACTAAGTAAAAATATAATTTTAAAATGATTTAATCCACTTTTATTTGCTATAAGAGATGATGGATTAAGCAAATTACCGCATATTTATTCCATCAATGTTTCTAGATGACCTATTATTAACATATGGCTTGAGTTTTTTTTGAACTACACTTTAAATTGTTTATTTTAGGTTTGAAAGTGATTTACAAACTAAATGACAACAAATGAAATACTCCTATCCAGATGTTGAACAGTATCTGGTCGACTATCAAATCGATGGAAAAAAAATCAATTGCACGTTTCAAACACCAAACGGGGAAATTTATGAGGCCTCAGGCATGATTTCTGCAAGTAAAACCATTGGTAATGCCGTACAAAATGAAGTAGCAAGGGTAGTAAAAAGAAATGCCAGAAGGCAAACCAATAGATTGATCAGATCTATGTTAGGTGGCACAGCAGGAAGAATTGGGTCTCGTGTTGCTCGATCCGCTATAGGAAACATTGGCAGTTCAAATGAAGAAAATTTCACCACCCAAGACAAGGAAGAAGCCATCGTCAAGGCTTTTGGAAGGGTATCAAGGCATTTTGAAAGCAACAGAAGAGAACGTGTAGTAAAAGAAAGGCCCGAGAGAGGGGAACGAAGAGAAAGAGGAAGAAGCAGAGAAAGAAGCAGCGGTAGAGAAAGGCGAAGTGGACGACGGGGAGATGAAAGGAGCGATTCAGACTATGAGCAACTTATTGCAGAATCACCTGTAGAAAATGGTTACGATCAGGAAATATTATCCAGGTTCTTAGTAGGCATCGCAAGTGCCGACGGAAAGATAACACCGGATGAGAGAGAAATGCTCGCAGATATCATTCCCGCAAGATTTGGTTCAATCCAAGAAATCCAATCCAAAGATCAGGTTTCAAGAATAGAGGCTGAAGAAATAGACGAAAACGTAAAGGAAACCGTTTATTTACTTGGATGGGCTATGGCTTTATCCGATTTCGATGTAGACCCAAGTGAAGTTAGGATACTAAACACATATGGTGAAATATTCGGATTACCAGACCACAGAAAAGAAAAACTGGAAATGTTGGCTAAAAAATACTGCCTTGAACAAACCATTACAGCTGAAACCAGCAGAGAAGATCTATTTGAATTAGCTGATGGTATAAATCTGAGCAGAGACGAGGCTGAAAGATGTCTTATTAATTTTAAGAAAAGACAATATGAATAAATAAAAAAGGGCATTGAATTGCCCTTTTTTATTTTAGCTCTTCTTTAAGATTGCTGCAGCAATGAGAGATATGATCAGACCTGGAAATATTAAACTAATGACCCATCCGAGACCCAATTGAGTCATAGAAAATGGATTGGGCAATTCTTGTTTGCCAACCTCCTCGACCATTTTAGCTTTTTCTGCTTCATCGGCACCTAAAAGTCCACCCATGGTTTCTGCTGTTTTTACGGCTACTTCACGAGTAAATTCAATGGCTTTCTCTCCTAAAGTAGGATCGATAACGTTTGCCAGAATATAAGTGAATAAAGCTCCTAACAGGGTTCCGATAGCAAAAGTAATCATTCCAGCCTTTATACCTTCTGCCATGGAATATCCTGGTTCATCAGCTCTGTCTGCTTTTATTGAGAGTATAATGAACAAAATAGGCAGTCCAAAGGACATTAATAAACTTAAAGTTGGATTAAAAATCAAATTTGTATTTACTAGATATAGTAATAATGTAATACCTGCGCTAACTGCGAAATAATATAAACCATACTTTACCGGCTCCGTCATTTTTCTTGATTTAGATGATTATTTAATCTAATATAAAGGGAATTTCCAGAACGACCGGGGAAATAACATTTAAATTTCGCCGGTATATTCCACGCTCTACTTTCAATCTATGGAGGCCACTTTGCAAACTATCCAGGACCGTAATGCACTTCCATCCTTTTTCACCTAAATTGCCATGCTGAGTCATTAAGCATTCTACATGGTCTGTGATCTCCTGATCATCAATGTAGAATTTACAAAGTGATTCAAAAGCGGCATTAAGCTCCAGCATCTTATCAGCATGATAAGCCCTCTCTATTGATTGATGGTTGTTTTCCAGCACATTATATAAGCTATCCCACTCATAGTTAGACCTTTCGGATCTATTTTCTCTTTTTTCTGATAAAAATGCTACTCTTTCCTGGACGTTTTGCTCACTTAACTGCTGAAATATGCTGTCTTTTATGGTCATGCTTTTAAATCCAGTATACACTCCGACTTTGTTTAAAGGCTGAATATCTTTCACTTGCTTAAAGTAGTATTCATCTGACTTCATATGTGTAACAAAGAATTCAAGAACATTCCCTGATATGCGGTACTTATCTAATGAAATATAATTGACTTTTTGTTTGCCATCAAGCCTTAAGTCATCATACAGATGTGGATTAAGAGCATTGGAATTATATGCCCTTATCTGTAGGCTATTACTTTCAAATGAAGGAAAGTATCCAGCACTCCTGCTAGTTAAATTAGGAAGTAATAAGATAATGACGATACCATACGGAATGCTGAATAAAAAAAGCCGTTTTGTAAATTTATTGTCTAGAAAATTAAGCAGCAGGGGCCTAAAAATAAATGATAACGTGATGGTGCTATAAAAACGGAACACAAAACCATAAACTCGTCCAAACCATTCCTCCTTTATCTTTTTTAAAGGATTTAGAAATATAAAGTCCACGAAAACAATCAAACCTATGATTAAATATGCCATGACGATAAATGTGGCCAAAAGTTCGTCTATTACAGCATACAACAAGATAGGCCAGATCAGAAATAGGCAAGCTGAAATCAATATGAAAAACAGAAGGAAGGTATAGGCAAATATGACACTACAGATTCTTTCAAGATCTTCTATATAATCGTCGAAAGATTGATACTTACGGGTATATAACTTCGTGAAATAATTTGAAAAATTTAATTTTTGGTAGTCAATATCCTCAGACACATATCGAAGACCTATAGCTCCTATCCACAATCCCCTCAGAATAATGTGAATCATAAGGTTAATAAGGAAAATGTACCAACTGCCCTTTAGTAAGAACATGAATATCTCTACGCCAAAAACAGCGGCTCCTCGGAGAAATTGAACCGCAAAATAGCTTTCGAGGCCATCAATGAAAACTTTTGCATTAAATACGCCTAAAAGTGCTAGACCAGATATAAGAAGCTCAAGCTGCCAGCTTTCCTGCTGTAGCGTTTCCAACCATTTTTTAAATACACTCCTCTTGTCGCTCGTTGGCTCACTCATTACTAATGCTCATCCAGACTTTTCCCACAATGAGGACAAATGGCAAAATGTTCGATTTCACTTTCATGCTCGGCAACCACCTCTTCTGCAACATCAGCCGCAATTTCCGCAGCCTTTTCTTCTAATTTACGCTCCTTTTCTTCATTAATGGCCTGCACAAATGAACCCGACAATATGCCCGTAGGAAGTGCAACCAGACCGATGCCTAGTAGAGCAATAATACCAGCCAAAATTTTGCCCATCGCAGTAGTCGGGTAGACATCTCCATAACCAACAGTTGTCAATGTAGCGATTGCCCACCACATTGAGGAGTAAATATTTGGAAATGCTTCAGGTTGTCCCTCATGTTCAACTGTAAATACTAAAGCTGAAGCAAGAACCAATAAGATGGCCGTCATAAATATGGTAATGAATAATTTTTCTTTCTCTTCGCGCATCACATCGCCAATCAATTTCATGCTGCTGTTGTAGCGATTGAGTTTGAAAATTCTCAACAATCTCATTAAACGCAATACTCTGATAAAACGCAAGTCCATTATTTCGAGAAGACCCATAGATGCTGCCGCCAATTCAATGTAGAAAGGCAATATGGCTAGAAGGTCCACAATGGCCATTGGACTAAAAATATACTTCAACACCGCCCTGCCGGGACTTAATTCCGGATAGGCAAGTCTGGCCGTATAAACTCTGGCTAAGTATTCAATGGTGAAAATCACCACCGCAATGACTTCAAACCAAAGAAAAACACCCTCATAATTAATTCTAACCGATTCCTCGGACTCCACAACAACAGCGATAATACTTAAGACAATAAGAATCATTATAAATGTTCCAATCCGATCATTGATTTTCAGATTTGCAGAGTTGTCATCATCAATTAAGCGATAAACTTGTCTTCGTAGTCTCATTGTTAGCTTCTTTTTTCTTTGTATTGCATTCGGGATATGCTATATCTTCCCAATTGAATGATATCATCTCCCTGAAGTGCTGTCTTCTGATTTTCCGGCACAATTACCCCGTTGACCATCGTTTCAAATAATGGAATGATGTGAACTGACCCACCCTGATATACGAGTTTAGCATGGCGATCATCTACATATTCATCTTCCCATTTGACAAAAACATAACATTTTGAAGACCGGCCAATATAGATTTCCATACCCTTCTTCAACCACTTACTAATGGGCTTTTTCATTCCTGTATACTCCTTAGGAGAAAGGTAGATAAGTTCAAAATCCTCTAAATTAGATAGTACGGTCACGATTAAGGCTCCAAGTACTCCGCCCAAAACAATAAAACTGATCAATTTGGCCAATACATCATCAGGTGCTATTGCACTTAGGCCGAAATAGATTAAATAACAAACGAGAGATGAAATTACACCACCAAAAATTCCTTTCTTTAATTCTACAGTTGAATTAATGGAAAGGATGGCTCCGAAGGCCACTCCAAATACTGCCCAAATAACAATACCTGCTAAGAATGGATTATCCAACACTAAATACTGGAAAATATAGCCGGTAAAAAAAACTATGAACGAAATCAAAACACCTAAGATTCCACGAACGAATACCCTCCAAAAAGAAAATTTCCTGGAATGCCCTCTTTCTTCGACCCATGCAATCGCTATAATCAAACAAGCTCCTAAAAATAAACCGATCAAAGTCTGATCGACCATTTCAGGAATATTCTTCAAAAAAGACTCACCACCTCGTAATTCCAAAAGACTGGCCCTGATGCGTTCACCATTGAATAAATTAAATGCACTTTGGTAGAGTCCCTCTATGTTTATCATTTGCATAATAGCATAAAGAACCCACGCTGCAAATCCTCCTGTGGCACCAAACCAAAGCCAATTCAACACTCTAAAAACTCCTTGCTGAGAGAAAAAATTTCCCTGCATATCTTCTCCTCCAGATCCATTACATGGGTCTGCGAATTCCATACAATTAGGATAATTTGGGCAATGACCCAGTGCCTCCCAAGTTGCCAGTGAGGTCATTTGCTTACATTTGACCACTACATTATCTCCTTCTTCAAAAGCATCTTGCGTGATGGGGTCTCTCCTTATCTTGTTCTTTTCAGGTACATAGGGAATAACATATTTACTTTTAAATTCTCTCTTTTTCAGCCATGGGACCAGATACATCAATAGTGCCAATAATCCGCCAATTAATAAGGTCCCGATCAGAATATGGATCAACCAAAAAGAGGTAGTATAGGTACTTTGGCTGATTCCTAAGTTTATAGGCTCTATGAATGAACCTCCTTTGTAGTCATAGGAGGCGATCATCGCAGATGGCAATCCTTTCGCTACCCAATTTAGCATTAACCGTCTGTTTTCTCCTTTAAAGGTCTGAACTTCAGGTGAAGGAATCAGCTGAACTCTATAGGTTACAGAATATTGTGCTATGACGGATAGGAAAATGTTTAATAAATCATCGGGATTATTGGAGTAAATATATCTATCCTTGGTATTCTTTGTCAGGTCGGGAAGCTTTTTCAAAAAAGTAGTATCTGCACCACTCCCCAGACCAATAGGGTAAAATGCAATATTGTGCGTACTATCTTCTTTCAATATAGTATTAAAAACATCCTCCTGTGTAGGTGGCGTCACATTGTTTTCTCTGTAGAAAGAATTCAGTTGTAGATCGTTTTCTCCATCTGACAGTAGCAAGATGATTTTATTCCCTTTAAAATCCTGCAATTGTTCTGTTTTTCGAATAACTGCCCTATACAGATCTGTACCCTTACCTTGTCCAGGCAAAGGTACAGGGTATCTGGCCAACTGAGCCTCAATATTACTTTTATTGACTTCTACATTTGAAAATATATCATCGTGAAATGCGGTTAGATAAAACTTGGAACCCGGGGGTAAAGTGATGCTCTGAATGGTGTTAAAGATAGCTCTTTTTGCTTTGATCAGACGATCTTCTGTCCGCATACTTCCGCTCCAATCAAGCACGAATAGAATGCTATATATCTCTTGGTTTTGAGCACCTACTTCTTCAAAATTATAGAAGCTCATGGGGTACACCTCACCACCGATCTGTTCAGTAAATTTTGCTGTTTGATGCGTGAATTTAGCATTGCCAATTTTAGGTGCTAGTACCGTAGCATTCACTGTATTGGTTTCCTCGCTTATATTGACAGACAATATCTGAAGATGCTCCAGGGTTTGATCTGCATCCTGCGAAAATCCTTTTGAAAATACAGTGAGAATTATGGCAAGAAGTATTAAGTTTTTTCGCATCATTAAGTCAGTGTAATCTACTTTTCTAAATCTTTTCAATTTTTTTCCAACTAAACCATTTTGCTCCCTTTCTTCGATGTTCTACGTTGTTAATAGTTCCATCCATTTTTCTTGTGAAAAAAGCTGTATCTAGTGTTTCCGTCAAACTATCTATCTCCATTGCTATCTGAAACTTCTGAGGAAAGTGACGTTGTACAGATAGGTCAGAGTTAGATAGAAATAAACCATGGCCCGGATGAGTATGAAACCACCCAATAACATCTTTATCAGGATGTGTATCCTGAGCATCTCCTAATTCTTGTACTAAAGTGGCAGTTCCGATCTCTATCTTAAAGACATCATGGTATTCAGGAACAAATGGTACAAATTCGTCCATGGTAACCCTAATTTCTCCGGCATCATTTTGTTGGTGATATCCCATTAGAAATCCTCCTACTTCAGGAATCGCACCTTCCATCTCAGCAATGGCCTTATCTAGATTTTCTTCTTTCAAGAACTTACCGAGGTCTTTTATACAGTCTTTGCTTAAATAAAGCTCTTTAATGGCAGAGTCATTCCAAAGTTCTGTAAGGTCCAGAAAAGCATAGCGATCGCCCTCCAACATTTCTCTGAATTCATCTCCGGTTAATCGACCACCTTTCACTTCCCTTCGCGTAATTTTCATTTTTCCTGAAGATTTATATTCACCTGTACCACCATTGGCAGGCACAAACTTTTTGACTGGCTTAGTAATGGTAATCTTCTTCGGAGATCCTTTTGCATTAGCTACCGGAGTGATTTTATCTTGATGAATACCAGATTCCTTCATTGCTTCCAGTTTCTGAGTTTCCTGAAAAACCTTCGCCTTTTGCAAATATTCTTGTCTGGTCTGCTTTTGCTTCTTGCTGCGAATAATCATAAAGGCACCTCCTAATAACACTCCTGCCAGTAATAAGCCGATTAATAATCCAGGAGATATTTTACTAGGAGACACGTTCAGGTCTATGGGGAAAGAAGACAAAGATTGAGTTGTTTTATCTCTGATAATAACCGTACCATAGTCCCCCGCCATGCCTGATTTATTCAGCATTTTCTGCGTAATTACTATGGTATTAGCCCGATTAGGCTTAAGGTTTTCAAATCGTCCTTCTGGCGTTGAAACTTCTTCATCTTTCTTTAAAAATTCAACAGTAAAAGGTGAAACACCTCCATCTAAAACAAAATTAAAGGCACCACCTGTTCTATTAAAATCTGCACTGAATCTATTATCTAGCGTGAAAATAAGCTCTTCCCCACTACTTTTTTCTTTCACCGTAATGGTATAAACATTACTGCCACTAACCTTCAGATCAAATATATTTCCTCCAGTATCAAATATCTCTATTGCATCCGGATCTGAAATTTTAATGTCCACTTCTTCCAGATGAGATAAGTCCATACTATAGACGTTGTCCACCAGTTTTGTAATGGTGTTAATGGCTTTACGGTTTTCGGTTTCAGAAGTAATTAAAACATCTGCTTCCATCCCTAACTTAGCCCTAGCAGCTTCTGCATACTTGGAGTTTGGATATTGATCAAGGAAGGCTGTAAATTGGTCTTCGTCGTCAGAATCACTGATTCTGGCCCACATTTCTTCATCTTCTCCAGACTCGTTCGTTTTCTCTATTCGCAGTAACGCTCTTTCGGCTATAGCTATGAGATTCTCTTCTAAAGCGATCTGATTATTTTGGTACTTATTGATAAATTTCTGAACATCAGAAGCATTAGTTTTATCTGTATCACTCCATTCTTTTTTCAAGTCTGCAATATTTCCTAACGGAGTTGAATTTTTTGCTGTACCTGAAAGGCCCTCTACTGAAAACGACTGGACATATTGACCAGAAATCTGATTGGTGGAAAACGGAATTTTTAACGAATACTTTCCATTAGCAAGTACTTTAAATCTGATTTCAGCTTGCGAACCTTCCACTGGCCCAATTTCATATTGAGATGGAGAGGAAGCAATTTGCAAGTTAGTAGGATCATTGATGACAATATCAGATCTTCTGATCTTGATACTTTCATTGATATTCTTATCTTCAAACCATCTCAAGTCTTTCAGTCTGAGAATCAGTTCTACCTCCTTCCCATTGGCCTCTACAGTAGGTGAATTACCCCTAAGCTTTTCCTCAGAAGATCCAATCTTATGGTATAGTTGAGTCTTGAATCTTCCTGCAGATTCATCCGACTTGTCCATAATACGAACTTGATCTTGCCCTGAAAGTATAGAACTCAGAATTAAAAAAGACGCAATAAAGCTGATTGCCTTTCTAGTTTTCATCAATTGGATAATTTGGACTTTGGAAATACAAAGATTATTTATTTTTCTTTTGTATCACTATCTTCTTCTTACCTGCGGCTTTTTTTGCAACAATATTTATTTTCATTTTACCCGGAACTGATGTAGTTTCACTTTCTTTGGGCTTGGTTCTGACTGGAGTCTCACTAATATTCGTTTCAACAACTCTGGGCTCTTGCTTTTTAGGTTCTTCCTTTGGCAATTCGTCTGCAGCCGCGTCATCTTTAGCTGGCTTTCTATCTTTCGAAGTATCTATATTAATAAGGGGTGTTTCATCCACCGCTAAATCTTGATACTTATTTACAATTCCATTGGGTTCAGCATACTCCATCACCCAACGTGCAGCCTTAATGTCTTCAGGAAAAGGTGGAGTGTTTTCGGCATGATACTGCTTAAATTGCAGGATTTCGCCTATTCTGATGACCAATAAATAAAGATCATAGCCTAATCCAAATCCCTTTGTATTACCACAGATTCTGCCCTTATACTTACCCTCCGATTTAATATTGGGATGCCACAAATCTGTTTGCATGTAAAGCTCAGGGGGTTCAATAGGATACTTAGGTGGAAAGGTCACCTTTGCAATATGATGCTTTCCGTATACTGGTGACTTATCCGCTTTAGTTCCTACAATACTTTTTATATAAAAGTGAAAATGATATTCACAAGGAATTTTCATAGCTCCTCTCGTATTGACTACTTCCCATTTGATGACATCACTATCAATTTCAAAGAGAGATAAATGGTCTTTTGCTAGTCTCTTGTAGAATGGGTTTTTCTTAAAGAAATCAGACTTGAAGTCGTATGTTGGTTTACTGGACATAACCTTAAATTATTGTAAAAAAAGTTTCAAAGCAATAGCAGAGTATACTTGGGTACTATTTTATCCCGGTACAAGTCTGGGAGCTAAATATAGCGTATCCCCCTCCTGTATCTGAAGATCGAACAGCGTTTTACTGTCCCCTATAGAAACATTTTTTCTCTTAAAAATCAGGTCATATACATAAGGGTTTCCTTCAGGATCAACCCTCGGTGCAACTTCTGCTGCCAACAATTCTTCTTTGATCTCTTTTCCAGTGGAATAGATCGGTAATTCCACTTCTAATTCATCCCCGCTAGGCATGACCCTAACGACAATACCCATTACTTCCGAGTTAGACATAATTATATTGGTTTTGTATGCTTAAATATGGTTTTCAATAAATATATTACTTAAATTCTAAAAAGGATTCATCTCCTGTCAATTCCACAAAATAAATATCCTTACTTGTTTCCACTGTTAATATATGCAAAGGAGGCACACCCACTTCTCTTAATGTAAGGCTTAAATCAGGAAAATCCCTATTGATCTGATCTGCATATTTTGTGATCCCAATGGGCTCTCCCGGCTCCTTTTGATATTTAGTCTGCTTTTGCTCTGAAAAATGTGGCTCAGGGATGATAATATCATGAGACACTTCTGTATTCATGGATGCAATCTCGAGTATGATTTTATAATTGAGTTGAATGCTTATATAATCATCTTCAAAATGGTTTTCAAGCCATGAAAGACAATCCTCGATGGTCATGGCACAACTTAACCCCTTTGCCTTCACTAATTCGTCCTCCTTAATTTCGTAGTGACTATCACATTCATCTCTCACAGGCTCTGACTGAAACTGAATGATCCAATTATTCATGCCATCATATTTGAATTGCTCTCCTGCCATAGATTGCTTTTCATTACCGTGAATGACTTTAATGGCTTCTTGAACTTGCATAGCTGCAATAATTGATGACGAAATAGGTGTGGTGGGCACCCTTCCCTGCGTTGAATTTCTTTGCGCAATATCAGCACATCCCATCTTAAATCTAATGTTTTCCCAGTCGGTATTGGTTAGTGCACATTCGTAACAACTCTTTCCATTTTTGTATACATTGAGTTGCCCTGAAAGATTTTCAATCGCTCCGTCTATCCATACTTTTCCTACCTTAAAGGCATATCGATTAATGAATAGCCTTGCAATTCTATTGTCGAGACAACCTATAATGACATCCATTCTTCGCATCACTCCAAGACCCACATCAATCATGATATCTCCGTTGACAGTCTGGACTTTGACATTTGGATTAATCTCCTTTATACGTTCTCCCGCAATTTCACATTTAAACTTATTCTTCTTAATATCTTCTGTCCTAAAAAGTACAGATCTACATAAATTCGCGAATTCTATGGTGTCGAAGTCTACAATAAAAATAGAACCGACATTCATAAGAGCCAGATTCTTTAGTACTTCATTTCCTAAAGCACCTGCTCCTACTACCATTACCTGTGCTTTTTTAACTCTTTCTGCATCCCACCACGACATTAACCTAAAAGTGTCATCCCAATGTTCTTTAGCACCTCCGGTATTCTCTATTTTTAATTTTTGGGACTTCTTCGGTTCTTCTCCCATTTTCTATTGGTTTTACTTTTTTATTTTAAAGTGATTAGGGCACCCTAAACTAGCAATTTTTCTCAACTTCTACTTTTTCTTGATTACTATTTTCTTTTTGCCAGAGGCGTCATCTCCCTTTTCTTTAAAAACAATTTTTTTACTGGATGATCCAGTTGGTTTAATGATCTTTTTCTTTGTGATGATTTGCTCTTCGGTGGACTCAACGGCTAACTTTTCCTCATCTTTCTTTAGTGTCAATTTTTTAGCCGGACTACCCATAGATTTATTATCACGTGTAGTGTTCAAGCCAGCAGGTCTGCTGACAGGTCCATATTGACTTTCGAGCTTTTCAATAAAATCAATGGCCAAATCGTACTGTTTGTGATATAGTTTTGCCCAAGATTCCGAAGGCTGAAAGTCATCATACCAGATTTTTACCTTTTCATACTGCTCCTTGCTGAAAACCGAATCAATATCAATACCTTCTATGTAATGAAGAATGGATGCATCTGCCATTAATTTATAATTCTCTATGGCCTCCTCTTCGACTTCTATAAACTTAATTGATTTGGACCAGTCTGAGATAGCATTGATATCGTTTACACTAACCTGTTTCCTTTCAATAGACAATACTGAAGGTATTTCATTTACCAACTTTATAATTTCATTTTCTGAAACATTAACAATTCCTGCCATTTCTTCAAGATCTTTGCTCACAGCGTCCACCCCGTTGTTCTGTGTTCGCTTTAGTAGGGTCTGCAAAATCCTGGTCGCAATTTCCTTCTTTTTTCCTGATAGATTTTCATAAGCATCTGAAACCGATCCTGAGACGATGTTTCCAGAAGCCATCGGATTAAAATCGACTTCCGTATCTCCCTTAATTTTTATTTTTGAATTACTGCTCTTTCTACTTGTGGTACTTGAGAGTTTTTGTCTTTGACCCGTCGCCTTTAAAAAGTGGTTGACGTCAATGAATTTGTCTTTATGATTCTTTTTCCATTCAAACCAGGTTTTGGACATATAAACCTGTAGTTTTCTTAATTGGTCTGAATCCGAAATGAGTTCTTCTATTAATTGAAGACTTAATTGCTCTTCCACCTCAGACTTTTCAATTTTTGCGGGAATTTCAATGGCATCTTTTAAGCCCATCTGATCTAAAAGTCGAAGTTGGTAATTACCCTTCATGATGCTCTTGTACAATTCCTCATAATCTTTGAGCTCACGATGCGATAAATCCTCAATATTCATGGAAACGATGCAATAGAAACCAAGATCAGTGGTTTTGATAGCCTTTGTGATGAGACTAATGAATTGATCTCTTCTTTTTAGATTTGATTTTCGGGTAAATAAGTCTGCAAAGTCATCAACAACGATCAGTAGGTTATAAGTTTGATCCCCGATTATATCTTCAGCAACCCTGACTAATCCATAGTCATTTTTCTCTAGCTTTCTAAGCACCTCTTCTTCCATACTGGGCTTTATCTTTTCGCTTAGAAAAGATTTAGGGTTCACGATCGCCCTGGCCATACTTAAAACCGGATCCGATTCTGGGGTAAAATATACACTTTTCCACCTCGGGCCATTGATGCCATTGAAAAGGTTTTTATCGAAATTGGCCATGACCCCAGCCCTTAAAAAACTTGTTTTACCTGACTTACCCGCTCCCAATAAAGCCACCAACCTGTTCTGCCTCAATCTGAGTTTGATGTTGGAAATATCCTGATCTCTTCCATGAAATAGAGAGGACTCGTCGACATCATAAGCACGATGAATACCGTCATGAAATCCCGGATAGGGATTTTTTATTTTCAACATAATAATTTGGGTCTTCTAGTTCTAAACCACGGATTGCAATGGCCTAGATAAGTTAAATTTATAGTAAAAATTCATCATTTACAAATACGTGACTTGCATCTTCTCTAAATAATCACATATCTTTATTGAAATCTTAGTCGATATGTTTGCAGCTAGAATAACAGATATGCATATTTGCCCATTGCAAACGCCTCCTATTCCTATACCTCATGTAGGCGGACCCATCGTGCAACCAATCATGGGAAAACCTTGCTTAATTGGTGGATTGCCAGCAGCAGGTGCGGGCTCCTTGTGCACATGTGTGGGACCTCCAGATAGTATTATAGCGACGAGCAATGTCTTGGTCAACAATACACCATTGGCGAAAATGGGAGATACAACAGCTCATGGTGGTACGATCATTATTGGATGTACTACTGTAGTGGTGGGCGCAGGTGCTATGAACCCATCCGCAATAGCTGCTAAAGCCACAGAAGCTGCTCAGGCAGCTGCAGATGTTGCAGCACAAGCTGATGCCGTAATGCAAGAAGTGCAAGCCGCAAACGAAGAAATGAATGCATTACTGGAGGAAGGAAACTTATCCGAGGCCCAACAAGAAAGATTAAATGAGTTACAGGGTGATTATGGTGATACGATAAACGACATGGGCCTCAACAATTAATTCATTGCCGTTTCCAATTCTTTTCGATTTGTCATATCATTTTCAGTTGCAGAATTAGAAAGAAAGAAAAGTGATACATTCATTCAGTTCCAAATGCTCTGATCAAACCCACTTGATAAATGACCCGACTTCGCAGCAAGTAATATTAAATAAATTTACGCCTTAGATTGACATGCGAATTAAAATGGCCTATATTGATTTGTTTAAAGGTGAATGCTGTCTATTTCAGCATATTTTTCTTAAAATTATTTAATAAACAAGCTAATCAATTTTTCACAACCTAAATCAACCAGTCATCAAGTTCATTCATTGACCTAAACCAGTTGAAAATTAAAGACAACCATAAAGACAGTGAAGCCGATTTGCAAGATATTACTCATGAAGTAGTGGATATTGAAATAATGAAGTGTACGACAAGTACTTTCATCATTAAAAGTAGTGCTACTAATGCTATGGTAAAGGCCATTCAGATTGAAAAGAGTGGAAATAATATAGAGGAAGTATATCACTTAATTAATAACAGATCAGAAAATGAAGAATTTGCACACCACATAAACTTGACAGACAATCGAGATTTCTTTAAATTGTACGCAATCAATGAGTATAACATTTCAGATGCACTCCTGAATGTAACGGAGTATAGCGACCTCACCGGTGATGATGCAATGGATAAGAAAATTATCAATCGTTGACAAACTTTTAATAGGAAAACAAAGCTTTGGAGAAAAACAATGAAAACACCAACGAGGTAGAGCTATCTCGCGCTTCCGCTGAATATGATGACCATAATCTGACTTCGAAAGATGAGGAAACCATGCAACCACCTGAATTTAACCCTGAGGTCCAGGTTGTACAAAATAAAACAGATGGTGTATCATCAAAAGGAGAAGAAGAGGATGCAGAATCAGAAAATCAGACACTTCTTTTCGCAAATGCAGCAGGAGGAACGGATGACCAGGATGAGGATGGGTCTGGAGCAGGTGATTCTTCCGGCAATGTGGTTTCAGGTGCTGGTGCGCCTATTCAGAAAAAAGAAAATGATATTTCTCCCGCTGGAGATACCCATAAGAATGTACCTAATGAACCTTTTATTCCATCTTCTGTCAATTTACATACCGATTCTCCCAAAGCCTCTGAACTAGGTGCTCTGGCATTTGCGCAAGGTTCAGACATTCACTTCGCTCCAGGGCAATTCAAACCAGATACCAGATCCGGTCAAGAACTAATTGGTCACGAACTTGGTCATGTCATTCAGCAAAAAGAAGGGCGGGTCAAGCCTAATTTTGAGGCCAAGGGTACTCCTGTCAATAATGATCCATCTTTAGAAAAGGAGGCAGACAATTTCGGAGTAGCATTTGCCGATTCTTTACAAAACAGAGACGAGAATCCAATTCAGCAAAAACTAGGAGGAGGATTTAAGAGCAGTCTTCCGGTTCAGAGAAAGGAAAATACAGTTCAGATGTGGCCTAGTCTTCCAAGTTGGGACGATGTAAAAGATACTGCAAGTGGTATAGGAGATATGGCTGGAGATGCCTGGGACGCTACCGGCGGGCGAGTGGTTGATGCGGTAGGCGATGGAATTGATTGGGCATCAGAGAGAATAGACGATGCCTGGGACGCAGGGAAAGAGTTAGCACTTGAACAGGCAATTAGAGCATTGAATGGAGCGGAGGCCATTTTGAATTTTCTGGGAGAGTTAAGTGAAGGTATTGCAAGAAAAGCCATTCAGATAATGGCCCGAATAGACTATACCATGTTAATTGATATTTTAGTTAATTCTCCAGCATATAAGTTGGCGGATTACGTCATTGCTCAATTAGCCAGGGTCATCGATAATGTGCAGCAAATTATCTCCATTCTAGCCAGAGTCAGTAAAAAAATAGCTGAAAAAATACTATCAGCGATTGCATCTATTGACATACAAAAGATTGTCAACTTCCTACTGGAAGTACCAGGTCACATCTTTGCAGCCTATTGTTTTCTTCTATTAAATGCCTTACGAATGGCAGAAGTTTTGGCAGCGATCTCAATTGATGCTGCCGCGGCTATTATTCGCAAGATCGTAAATCATGGAAAGTTTGTAATAAATATCGTTAGGGCCATTATCATGCAGACCGTCGAATTCATGCGTAGCTTACTCATCAAATTGGGTAAAGCGATCATTAGAATTTTGATCGAAGGTTACAGAATGTTCCTAGAAGTAGTAAAAGTGGTCATCGATTACATCTGGCCGGTAGGATATGGGATTAATCTAGAAGGAGGAATCGGAGCCACCTTTGGAATACCACTTCACGTAGGTGTGGACTATGTCTCTTATATACAACACAAATCTACTGAAGTGATGTACTTTTTTAGACAGGGCATTGTGAAAGGTGGACTTGATACAGGGGTAGGTGCAGGTGTATTTGTGGGGTCCGGTCATCAAAAAGGAGGATCTGGTGACCAACAAGGACAGGAATGGGGCTTGGGTGCTGAGGCCGGTGCAAATTTGGAAGCCGGGCTGCAAATGAAACTGATTCAGGAATTTGACTTTCCCATTTACGAAGATGTAGCTTTTATTAGCTTCATGCTTGCTGCCACTGGAAGTGATTCCACCGGCATCTCTGGACTTACCACAAAATTGGTTGATCAAGTCCCAGGAGTCAACTTGGATCCCATGCGATACAACACCAAGACAAAAATGGAGTTTGGTGTTTATGGTAGTGCCAGCGCTGAAGCCAACGCAGGACTGCGTCTCGGAGGAAACCAAAGCGGAAATCAGGGTAGATCAAATCAACCCAATACCTGGGGTACTGATGGACAAAATCCCGATGCGCAAAGAGGTAATACTAATCAGCGAGTCGACGCCCCATGGTACAGTCCGATGAATCTGTTGAATAAATTAAATGTAGGTGCCGGAGCAAATCTTAATCTTTCAGCTGGAATTGGCGTAGAGTTAAGACCCGCTGACTGGCGTGAGGATAGCGAAGGCAATCGAGAACCACACACCGCAGAGTTAGATGTCTTCGGAGAAGGCTCGATTGCTGCCAATATTAATGCTAGCCTACCTGTTCCGCTCCCTTTAAATGGCCTTGGAGTTGATTCAACTGTTGGTGTCAAGGCCACTTGGGCCTTTGTGAAAAGTGGTAGTGGTTTTTTTGATTTCGATTCTACCTTTAAAGGTGCTTCTCCCTATTTCGAAACCGGTGATATGGATCTGTTCAATGGACCAGCCTCGGAGACAGAGTTGAATTCAGAAGGATCAATGCTTAATTTTGAGGAGTTCATTGAAGGCATATCTGGATTAAAACATAGACAAAGAATTGGACTTGCTTCCAGTTTTGGAAGGAAATTCATGTCTTCAAGCAGAAGGCAAGGCGCTGTTAAGTCATTGTTAGGCAAAGACTACAAACATACTGGTATTAACTTTGGTGGATTCTTAACCTATGGCTTAGAGATATCCAAAGCAAATCTGCAATCTATTTTGAGAACGCTATTTGAGTTCCATAAAAACCATTTGACGGACGGCAATTGGCAGAATATGCTAATAGATTTTATCAGATTTTTTAAGACTGGTGAAATACCGGGTTATATGATTACTTTGATCGCAGATATTGTATCAAAAACCAGGGTTACCGAGCTGAAAGTGAGATTACAGGGTGGTATCGGACTAGCTGCTGGCGCTCAAGCTGCTGAAGGGGCAAAAATTAGATTGGATGGCAGGTTTGCTGCTGGTGTATTTAGAGAAACAGACATGATTGCTGAACTTGGAGATGGAGTTCTTACTTCAGCTGAAATCGAAGATCTATTAAGAAACGGCACTTCTTATGTTGGGCTTTCAGTTGCCGATAATAGTGCTGGAGCCTCTCCGTCAACTGAATCAACAGGAGAACAGACTCAAGAACAAGAGCCCGCCATTGAAAGTCCAGAAACGGCTTCAGCAGATCAGCTCATCTCAGAAAATGAGCAGCAAGAAGGATTATCTTCTTCTTCTGAAAACAGAGTATCCTCAGAACTACAAAATGGTCCACAGGTAAATACGCCACAATCTGCACCTGGAGACTCCATGACATCAAGCACAGTAGAAAGAAATGAAGAAGGTGATCTTGAATTCAATCAGGAAGCATTAAGGGAAGACTTCATCGACTCAACCTTCGAAGGAGAGGATTCACTTACGCTCAGATTAGCAATGATGTCACTGTACAGCAACCCACGCGCTGGATTTGTTTACAATATGGCTTTGACCTCAATTGCCAGTTCGAGGGGTATGACCTTTCAGCAAGCAGAAGCTCAGTATAACAGAGCTATTGACTTAAGGATCCGTGGTGAGATTACTTATCAGGAAAATATGAGAAGGCAATTTCCTAATGAAGATCATTCGGGAGATCGAGCAGCGCCTAATCTCAATATAGTACAACACCCTTTGTTTACCGCTTCAAATGGACAATTAAAATTTGGAAAGATTCTGGGCGACACCTTTGGTATTGATGCCGTATTTGGAAGTCTAATCAGTCCTACAGGTGGATTAGTAGGTCCTGCGAATAGCAATCCACTTTTAACGAATTTGGATCCTTCTAATCCCGTTTCCATTCATGGCACAGTCCATGATGCAGCTGGGTACCTCTACAATGCTCATAATATAGGACCAGGGTATGATTACTTACATCGGGAGCAGGGAGAGCAAGAATTTAATCCACTGTCAGGACAGACCAATATCGAGTGGTGGAATGAAGTCTATGATGAACAAGGTCGTGAAGTACCATGGTCAGCCAGATTTCTAGGAAGAGGCTCTCATGCTTTGAACCCATTTGTAGAAGGAAAGGCTCAAACAGATAAAGGATATGATCACATGCCGGAAGCGGAAGAAGCTCTTAGAGAACTTGCACCTATGCAGATGCTGTATGAAATTGCCGCTCATGATATAGCCTACAAACCAAACAGAAGGTCTGTTCCTCAAGCCGTATTAGATTCAATGGCGGCCAATGGATATATGACTGATACTGAAAATGGCATGTCATTCCATCAGGGGCCGATGGGCTTCCGAGCAGTCTTAATATATCCTAAACCAGGATCTGGTAAATTACCACTTCTCGCGATTAGAGGCACCCAACCCGGAACAGGTCGTGCAGATCTTGAAACCGTCATGACCGATTTAGATCAGGCAGCCGTGGGAGCAGAACAATTCAGATTAAACGCAGTATTGATCCAGGCATTACTACAACAAGCAGGAGGCAGAGCAGATGTAACCGGACATAGTCTAGGTGGAGCTATGGCTCAACACACCGCAGTTAATTTCTCATCTATGGTGGCAAGTGTGACCACCTTCCAGTCACCGGGAATAGATCAGGAATCCGTCGATCGATTTAACAATTTGCCTGAGGAAGTCCGACCATTGGCCACACATCATATAGTAACAGGAGATGTAGTAGATAAAGCAGGGCAAGGTAATATAGGAGGTGATGTATATGAACACGACTTTGGACAATTTTTGAATCTTTATCAAATGAGAGATGACCTTTTGGGACATATGGCTCAAGTTCGAGCTGATGCCAATGCTCTTCTCGATATAGATTTTAGATCCCCAGGTCAGAATGCTACTGATTTTGAAGCCTTAAAAGCCTCCTTCGGAAATTTAAAGAATTACATGTCTGAAATTGGTGGAAACGTTGGCGCTGCGCACTCCATGAGGGTCTTTTCAGCTGGTAATTATGCTGATATAAGGGAAAGGCATGGTGTTCAGGATGAAGCCTTTGCCAATGGAGAGGCTGACAGCGGCAATATGTCAGGTGAAACTGCAAGATTGGGCCAGTTTTCAGGTCATCCGCATCAGGACGAACGGAGATTAGCAGAAGCACTTCGATCTACATTGGGACCAGAATTACAAAGACTATTTCATTTGGTTTTCAGAGCCATGGATGCCTATGATGCAGTGAGAAATAGAGCGAGGGCAATCGAACAAGGTGCCAGGGATGGCCTGGGCAGAATGCGGGATGGAATCAGTGATGCTGCTCAGCGAATCAGAGACAATCTGCCATTCTAAATAACTTATTTAATGAAAATTCTATTGGCATACTTTAATATTCTAATCTTGATATCTTGTGCTAATTCAACATCACAGTTGTCACTTGATCAGAATCAAAAACGAAACATGAAAAAAGAGATTGCTTCAACACTAAAAGCCAAATACTCTGAAGAATTCACAGTAAAGGAAGCTTACTTCGACAAATCACAAAATCTATACCTTTTTGTTGCACATCCTGCTGCACAACCTGAAATTGAGTTCGAAGGAACATATGATGAGCGAGAAAGCGAAGAAGCGAATAAAATTGATCATGACGCCTACCCTAACGAAAAATTTTCCTATCAGGCTGGTCAATATTATAAATCTTTATTTCCTAATAAGGAATTAAAGCATATCGCCTCAGCTTCTGTCCACACTGACTACAAACATAAATTTGGAAATGAGGTACCTGAATGGAGTGAATATCTGGATAAAAGAAGCCCGAAGAGTACGGTTAAGATGAACACCTACTTTTTTGAAATCCCAGACAGACCTTTTCATCAAATTGTTGTGACCCTCAGGGCCATTTTAGAAGAAATGCACAGTAAGTATAATAATAATTATTCACTGTATGCCGGCTTCTGGCCCAAGGGATTTCTGGAAGGTAAAAATCTGGATGAAATGACATTTGGATTTGATGCTACTTCTGAAGAGGATGCGGACCATCTAATCAATAAAATGCAATACCTGCAAAAGGTACTCTTTATCAAAATTGTTAACGGATCCGTAGATCAAATAGATGAAGAGAAGCTATTCCATTTAATTAAGGACGATAATAAAAATGGCCAAAATGAAATGATAGAGATTTGATGATGAAAAACGCATCGAATCCTGAAAATTTGCTGGCAGCCGTTCGAATAGGACCAAGCGCTTTTTTTATCAATGTAGAAGGCAGCAAACAAAGTATTGGTGAATTCCGCTTTACTGATAATTTCTCAAGTGGATGGGCTTGCACGAACATGGGTGGTGAAAGAATTCAAAATCCTGAAGGGGTCATCGGTGGTAATTTTAGATATGTCAATGTTGCAGGTGATGTCCTCCCTGTTTGGATGGAGAAACCCTCATTTTTTTCCTGTGGTCTATCTGTCATTCAAAGTGGAAATGATTATAGCGTAATAGATGTAAATGGTAGTTTGAAAATTCAGAGTTTCGATCATATATTTCCTTTCAATGACCACCTGGCAGCAGCAAAAAAGAAGGGAAATTTAGGTTACCTCAATACGAATGGAGAGTGGGAATTTTTAATGAAGCCAAATGATGTGTTGCACAGTTTCTCGGGTGGGATCGCGAAAATTATACGAGAAAAGCACATCGGTTTTATCAACCAGACAGGTCAATGGCTCATCGAGCCGCAAAAAAAAGAAATTTTTGACTTTCATGAGAGATTTGCTGTTGTCCGATCAGATGAAAAATTTGGGTTTATAAATGATGTCGGAGACGTCATAGTCCAACCTATATTCCAGGATATGGGCAATTTCTCTGAAGGTCAATGCGCTTTTAAAGAGAAAGGACTTTGGGGCTTTTTAGACTCAACAGGCATGGTAACCATTGCGCCAAGGTTTCAACAGGTACGAGCTTTTAAGGAAGGAAAAGCGGCTTTCCAATTGGAAGGTAAGGTGGGATTTATAAATCAAGAAGGGGAAGTGGTGATTCCACCTACTTTTGAAGCAGCATTTGAATTTAAAAATGAACTTTGCATTGCTCAGCAAAATCGTAAGTTAGGTTACATAGATGCCTCTGGAGAATGGGTATTAAGCCCCAAATATGATCGTGCAAATCACTTTGTCCATCCTGAAGATGACAATCCTTATTTTCGACCCAATTGACAATCCACCAATTAAACATTATCTTACAGTAAATTCCAACAAGTGGGTGACCAAAAAGACCATATGACGATCCAGAAAAAGGATGTTGAAACCGCCAGCCCAGAAGTAGATACTCAAGATTTCGAGACTGCAACCGAGACACTCCATCCCCCGGCTTTGCAGTTGCAAGCAGAAAAAGGTCAACAAGAAGACATGGGTGGAGAAAAAGAGAGAGAAGATGAAGGTCCCTTCCAGTTCGTACTTGCTTCACCAGCCGATAATCCGCTGACAGAAAGTACAAGGCTTTTCGGAACAGACATCATTCAGGGTAAAGGAATTGCAGAACCTTTCAAAATGCCTATTGTACAGAAGAAGGAGTCCATTCAGTTATCAGATAAAAGTGCAGAAAAACCTTCCTTTAAACTTTAACCATATTTTTTCAATAATGAAAGACACAAAAGAATCATTACGAGAAACAAAAAGTACGCAAACCAATTCAGCTGACCATCTAGATTCAGAACACGCCATTTCAGTACCGGAATTTAATCCTACAGCTGAAAAATCAAATATCAATTCTTCAGCGGGTCACATCCAGATGAAAAAGGATCCTTTTCAAAGAAAAGAAGACGAAGAGGAAGAAGAACTCCAAATGAAAAGTGTGGTTCAATCCAAAAATATCGAGGAGGAAGAGGAGGAATTACAAATGAAAAAAGCAGCATTCAAACCAGAAGATAAAAGTCAGAAAACTTCTTCTAAGACAAAAATGCCGGAAGAAGTTCAGAATAAGATGGAATCCAGTTTTGGTGCAGATTTTTCTAATGTGAATATTCATAATAATTCATCAAATGCAGATTCATTAGGAGCACAAGCATATACTCAAGGAAATGATATCCATTTCGCACCGGGAAAATATAATCCGGGAACACAGTCCGGACAGGAACTACTAGGTCATGAATTAACGCACGTTGTTCAGCAAAGAGCTGGAAGAGTCTCAGGCACTAAACAAATGAAAGGCCATAGTATTAATGATGATGTTTCCCTGGAAAATGAAGCCGACCTTAAAGGGAAAAAAGCTGCTAAGAATTCCATTCCAGAAAATAAAAATGGAACAAAAAGCCAGGATACAAATGTCAGTTCCAGTGAAATAGTACAAAGGGAAGAAAAATCACTCCCGGAAACTTTGGGACAAACTCAAACAGGACCCATAGCTTCAAGAGGAGAGGGAGATGCTCATTCATTTTCACCTAATGACATCAGGCAAGGATCCATTGGTGATTGCTACTTTCTGGCTTCACTGGGAGCAATTGCAAATACAAATCCTGGGCTACTTAGAGATGCTATCACAGAGAATTCTAATGGTACTTACACCGTAAGACTTTACACAGAGCAAGATGTAGGATGGATCTTTGAAGATATGCAACTTCGACCACATAACGTCACCATCTATCCGACTTTCCCGGTCGCGGCAGGATCAACAGATACTGCCAATCCTAATCCACCAAACGCCGCACATGCATGGAGTGCGCCAGGAGATGAAAATGAACTTTGGGTGAAATTGATCGAGAAAGCATACGCCTTATTGATAGGTAGTTATACGCAGATCGGTAAAGGAGGCTTATCAGCCGATGCATTAGAAGTACTTACCGGTGAAAGGTATACTGAAAGAGTCATTTCCAATGATACTAATGCAGCCGCAAAAGAAAGGATAATAGAGATGGTGGATGAAAATGTACCCGTCGTAGCGTCTGCAATTAACATCACAGATGCATCTGCAGAATTACAAACCTTTGCAAGATTAAATAGTATAGTAACACCACACGCATATACGGTTATAAGTGCAAATGATGAGACAATTACACTGAGGAATCCCCATGGACAAGGTGATGCAGCTAACGGAATCCGAGGTGCCAGGGTTGCACAGCCAGTATTAACATGGGCTCAATTCTTTGGCCTATTTGACCAGTATTCGAATAAAGACTAATCGATGAGAAATACTTTAATTATCGCATCAGCAGTTATAGGAATAGGGATTTTTTTTTACTTTAAAAATAAAACGATGGAAGATCATACAACAGAAAACCCAAGTATTAAATCTGATGCGCCATCTCAGGATAGCCAATACGACTTCGTGGTATCAGAGACAGGTTCAATATCTATAAATAATGCTCAACTTTTATTTGGTGGTATTGCAGAAAGAGAAGTGAATGGAAGCAAGGAGGTCAATGTACAAATTGACGTGGATATGAAGGAATTCATTTTTCCGAAAGAAGGAGATACCATTATTCTGAATGATGATAAGTTTCATATAGCAAAGTTTGAAAAACCAGAATCGCCTGGAATCGGTCGCGTTTTTATTAACAGAGTGAAGGAGTAGATCATGGCGAACGGTGTAGCATGACTTCTTAACTCTAATGAATATACAACGAAATCTAAGTTATAATAAACCGAAATCGAAAAAGAAGAATACAGCTGCTGCCCATTCTTTCTTAATGCCTTTGGCTTTTCCGATCCGAGATCCATTTTTATAGATATCTCCGTCGCTCTCCACTTTTCCGATTCGTGAATTATTTAGATAGACGTCGCCATCTGATTCTATTTTCCCAATTCGTCTTCCATTGAGATATACATCGCCGTCTTCTTCTATCTCTCCTATTCTTGATCCATTGATATAAACATCGCCATCTTCCTCTATCTCACCTACTCTGGCGTTGCCGATATAAACGTCGCCATCTGATTCTATTTTACCGACATTGCTGCCATTAAGATATATCGATTGTGAAATGCAAGGGAAACTAAAACCAGCTATTATTAATAAAACCATGGTAATTTTCATATTCCTAAGTTGCAATTTTTCAGATAGTTAGTCAATTTATTAACAATCTTTAACCATACTTATTAATTTAGTGAGGTGATTTCCCATTTTACACTAATTCAAATTTCGGTTTGCTGGATTGAAATAATCACAAATACCATTGAAGTTATATGAGCGATCGGCCAAAAATAAAAATTGTACGAAAAGGTGAAGCAAAGGCCGCAGAACCTGTGGAAGAAAAGACTTATCCTCTTCACGAAGAGCATCAAGAGAATCATGATGATTTGAGCGAAAAGGTCCCTGTTTCGCCTGAGGTCAATGAGTCCCAAATCAATTACGACGATTTTGTCAAACCCATTCCCTGGTTGAAGATAGGCGTCACTGTAAGTGTTATTTTAGGATTGATTGCATTGATTTATTTTGTAGTGTGGCCATTATTTTCTAATGATGATTTTGAATCAATGGATGAAATGGCGATTGAAACTAATAGTGAAGAAGCAGCGACATTGATCAAAGATCAATTGCCTTCAGGTACTGAGAAAATAGAAGATATCCTGTCACGTGATATGACTTTGAGAGAACTGATGACAGAAATTGGTATTCCCAGATCAGATGTCAAGACTTTGGAGGGAGAAGGTAATAAGTACTCGATCAGAAGATTACGAGCAGGTGACAAAATTACTATTGGTCATTCCGAGGGGGCGCCCGAAGATGTCAAAATGTTAATCATTGAGCCCAAGGCTGAACCTTACGATTTCTATCTGATAGATGCTACGGCACTTTCGATAGACAAAAAAGACAAAAAAATTGAAATCCGTGAAAATCATACAGCTGCAATTGTAGAAGGTACGCTGGGCAACACATTTATCGAAAACAATCTGAACTTAAAACTAATTTCTGCCATTGAGGAAATACTGGCCTGGTCCGTGGATTTGTTTGATGTAAGTGATGGTGATAGGTTCAAAGTCCTTTACGATGAAGAATTTGTCAATGGGAAGTCCAATAAAATAGAGCGAATCAAGGCTTTATATTTCAGGAAAGATGACGAAGATATCTACGCCTTTTATTATGATGAAGGTCAACAAGGTTACTTTTCTGAACTTGGGCAATCCATGAAAAAATCATTTCTAGCTACTCCTATTAAGTATGGAGGCGTCATTACTTCTGGATATGGCCTTCGTGTTCACCCAGTGACGGGACATGCTAAACAACATTTGGGTACAGACTTTGCCGCCCCAGAAGGGACACCTATTCAGGCGGTGGCTGACGGAATCATTACCAAAGCAGAGTTCAAATCAAATAATGGCAATTATGTTAAAATGCGCCACGATAAAGTGTATGAGACTCAGTATTTACATATGCAAAAATTTGCACCTAGCTTAAGAGTAGGTTCCCGGGTTCTTCAAGGTGATATCATCGGATATGTGGGATCTACTGGTCTTTCCACTGGACCTCACGTTTGTTATAGATTTTGGAAGAACAATCAACAAGAGGACCCAAGAAAAGAAAATGCAGGTACAGGTGGCAGAATCGCTTCCAGAGAAATTCAGGATTACTATGAATACATTAATCCCATTAAAGCAAGGCTTAAAGAAATAAACTATTTCTGATTACTTTTTCTACTAAAAAGGAAATGAAAAGAGGCCTTGTGACTTAGGATAATCGATTTACAATCTTAATGATTAAAACAGGAAACAAAATTTGCATTTCAGCTTTATCTTCAAAAGTTTAGATGTATAAGTATTTCTATTTTCGAAATTTCCATATAAACACTCTAAAAAAGTTTGACATACTATTATATTCTTTATAACTTCGAAGCGTATTTAGTTAACACTAATACATAAACCAAAGAACAATCATTGAAAATAAAATCAATCTTTACGGATTACATTCGTAGGCTATCAGTGTATTCTACACTTTCTACCTGCATTTTTCTTTTATGTGTTGTCAATATTCATGCTGGCAATCTCATAAACATCACCTCTATTAAGGTATCTAAAGACTACCCCGCAAGTTTTGTCCTGGAGTTAGAAAAACAAGATATTGTGACGGTTTCTTATGGCAAGAACTCAGGAAATGCGGATTTAAAGAATCTGGAAGTACAGATTATTGACCTCAACCAACAGGAAGAGGAAGTGATTGCAACTTTTAACCGGTCAGGCAGAGATTTTCTTGCTGCGTATGAAGGCACATACAGAGTGGATTTCATATATACCGGTAGAGGTAGCGGAATTTTAAAGGAAAGAAGTTTAGATCTTTCTTTAAAAATTGACATCCAAGACTATGAAGGTGTGAAGGAAGGAGAGTCTAAGGAAGTTTTACATGCCACCAATGCTGTAATTGAAGAAGGTGAAGCCAACGCACTCAAAGTGGTTTACTATCTCACGGAAGGAGATAAAATAACGATAAGCAGTACAGATAAAAAAGCTGCTTTTCTCAAACTCAATATCACTCAGCAACCAAAAATCATGTCCATTAGGGGTTCTACAGTGATCGACATCACTTCCGACGGTACCTATACTTTTAATTTTTATCTGGATGATGACGATGAAGGCACTTCATTATTAAATCTGAGGGACTTGCTTTCACGCGATGATATCTTATTTAGAGACTTAAGTATCTATAGAGAACGTGCCGTAGATTATTCAGAAATGGTCAATAACACCAATTCTGAAAATTCCACAGGAGGTGAGAATGAAGATCTATTTGACAACTCTGGTAATGCTGATGCTGAAGGAGCTGAAAGTGATCCCGGTATGGACATCGCAAAGCTAATCGCTGAAGGCAATAAAAGTAGTGAAGAACTTGCACTAGCCATTGCGGAAACCATGAAGGAAATGCAAGAAACCCTGAACAAAAAAAATGTGATTACCCAAGTCACTTCTATTCCTAATGACATTGAACTAAGGCTAGAGCCGGAGCTGAATTTTGCAGCCAACAATGAAAATAGAAAATGTGAGATCATCACACTTCAACCTACTAATTTTAATATCTGGTTTTACTGGGTAGGCGTGGGAGAGAATGCTGAAGAAGCTTTTGACATTCATAGTGAAGAAATCAAGAGGGTTTATCGTACAGAATTTTCAGATGCTGCAGCAGAGTACATCTACAGCAAATTCGGCGGGACAGAACTGGGACGGAAAAATCCAAGTTATCCCGATGAACGCCGATACAGTGAATATTTGAATGAAGATGCAGAATATGCCATTGTGGATACGGAAAACATGCTGAAATTTATGGCTGGCGAGCGATATAGCAAGCTTAATCAGCCGGTCAGAAATGCTCAGTTCATCACAGCAGACAATGGAATTAGCGGCAAGGCTGCAGATGATGGAGACATCTATTTCTGCGCCTGTAATAATAATAAAGCAACACCAGTTAATGTATTTTTTAAATTTTTTGCCATCGATGTCGAGAAGAAAGAATTTTAATATACGATTCTTAATTCCATTACTTACGCTTTTTATGGCGGTGAGTATACCGACTGAGTCATTGCAGTCACAATCAGTATTTGACAGGATTTCAAAACGTTTCCTGAAGAAAAATAGAGTCAAAAAATACGGAAAAAGACTTGTGAATACTGGCAAGGGACCCGACCTGATAGATATGGCCATACAACAACAATATGAGGTTATCGGATTTGAGCCTTCCTGGATGATTAATGAAGGTAGATTTGAAGACCACTATTTTAATTTGTTGACCACCCTTGTGGTTGGAGAATATGACATTAATCCTACGACCGGAAATACGAGAAATCGAAGCAGTTTAAGAGCGCAGTTTGAGAAAAAAGTGAGAGATAAGACAGCTAAAGATGAATTCAATATCATCCAAACTGCTGATTATCACCAACCTCGAATCAACTTTCTGCTTCAATTGACCTACTATGGTGACTATGGAAGAGAAGCAAAGCAAAGACAATACATCAACACCCTTTTAAAGGACGTAGAAGTCCATCAGACTTTAAAGGATAGTTTACAAAGTTATTTCCTGGAATTAAGTGAGGATTACAATATCACCGCTGATCGATCTGGTATTTTGATCGATTTACAGATCGAGAACAGCTTTTATAATGAAGACTTTGTTGATTTTATAACCTTCTTAAGAAATGAATTAGGTCAGGATCATTTGATCTATTTGAAAGTACCTGCGAAATATAGGAAAGAGTCCCTAATACCGCTCGAAATTATACAGTTATTGGAACCGATGGTTGATCGCTTTATTATTCAAGGTTATGGATTTGAAAAGTACTCGCGATCCTATTCACCCTTGGTAGCGATAGATAAGCAATCGTCTTACAGTATTGAGGGCACATTGAACAACTATATGGTTCCTGGATATGAAGATGTCATTCTGGATAAATTTATCGTAGAACTACCATGGTATGGGGTTATTTTCAAACGTGATGAAAACAACAACTACAATTTGAAGGAAGGAAGTCCATATATTACCATTGACAAGTTTAACAAAGACATCAGAGGTCGGTCAGGTACGATTCAATATAAGAATGACAACACGATGGCGTACTATCTTGACAATGAAACGCAATCTGCCTATCTTATTGAGGATTCGACTTCATTGGCATCCAAATATATTTATTTAGTTGACAGTTTGGGAATGCGGGGATTTGCAGTTAATGCCTTAGGCTACTACTCTAATCCAGATAATCGCAGGGGGGAGAACTGGGCTGCCATAGCTGATAATTTTGGTGAAAAACGAGAAAAGATCGGCTGGGTCATTGCCTATTATTTAGCAGCCTTTTTACCGATTGGATTTGTGTATTCGATACTCAGGTACTGGGAGGTCAGAAATTCATTGGCAAAATTTAATAAGTATTGGACCAGGTTTAGAATTTTCTTTTTGGTATCAATACTGATTTTTATCATTTGTACCGGGATAGGAGGAGCCAGAATATTATTGCTGGGGCTTGGATTATTAATTATGCTGTGCTTCTTCATTTATATTATGGTTAAGAAGATGATGATGAGATCAAAGAAATATGTAAACATTGTAAAATAGAGGTGTATGAAAAAGATGTTTCGATCTATCGTTCCGCATATTATTCCTGAGTTCAAACTTTTTTTGTTCAGGATACTACCTGCAGGCATGGTGCTTTCCATCTTTTTTATCATGTCAGAAGCTCAGTATCTGATCAGAGACGAAATAAAGCTTATTCTTTACGGTATCTTGCTGGGCGTAGCAGGCATCTATCTGATGAGGATTACAGCATACTTGATTTTAAGAATTTTAACCCAGATACCTTATATAATTCCAGACATCTATCACGATGAATCTAAAAACTAGTTGAAATGATCCATGAAGTAATTCCTATCATCGCAGATGAGCTCAATGATTATCTGGATGCTAAATTTGATACCAGCGAGGACCCGGTTATTCTATCGAATATCCTGGCTCAAGATGGATCTATTGCCGTAAGAGAAGAAAATAAGATTATTGTATCGCTGATCAATGTCGAGAGGGACGGTTCTAATCCTTATGGGAGTGGCGGACCTGGAGCAGGAGATATGCCCATTCATGTCAATTTATATGTTCTATTTTCTGCTTATTTCACCAACTATTTTGAATCCCTAAAATTCCTGTCTGGAGTAATTGGCTTCTTTCAAGCTAATCCCAGCTTTGTGATAGAATCAGATACCATTTTAGCAGAACTTCATAATGTCGACTTCAGAGAAATGAGTAACATTTGGGCTGGTCTCGGGGCTAAATACATGCCATCTGTACTATTCAGGTTTAGAACAATTAGTATGGATGATGATAGAATTAATGATGAAGTACCACCGGTTTCCGGCTCAATTATAGACGACTATTAGTATGTACCAAAGGGTTAATCTCGGTTTTAAGTGGGATAAATTATTAACAATAAAATGCTTAAACAACTTCTACCACGATGGATCTGGTAGGGACTTTGAGTTTATTCCTACTAATAAGACTCAGATTATTATGAAGAACTATCATTTGTTCTTCAAGCCGGAAACGAATGGTTTTTCACTGTTTTGCAATACGGAAAAGTTTCAGAAGATTCAAAAGATAAAGGCTAAACTAGACCAAAAGCTGATCTTTCTCATTCGAAACAAAAATAGCTATCTGTTAAATTACACCGATCTGGCATTCTCAGATAACAACAAAATGTACTACTTCACGAACTTGTCCACGTCTAAAGATGGGGCTAAACTGCTGATTCACGACAAAGAATACGTCAATGAGGAGCAGGCATTGAGAATTTATAATAAATATCAGTCCATAAAACTTGACAAAGTCATTAAAAGTACCAAACTTGTAGATGTAAGACAAAACGATTTAAAGAAAGACCTTTGGACTCAAGAAGTTGAGGATCATACATTGGTCAAACTTAAAAATCTTTCCGAAGGAAAATATTCCATCCTTAACGGAAAGTCCTCAATGTCCTTTTATGTGATAGACTACATAAAAGAACCTATGTGGGGCATCATGGATTTATTCCTGAATGATCTGCCAAAAGAAAACAAGTTCTTCACAGACGGAAAAATAGATCATAAGGAGTATGTAATTAATCTCAATGCCCGCAAAACTTTCTGGAAATATTTTATTCTTTCTGAGAATAAAAATGTGGACTTAAAATTAGAAGAAGTCAAAGTGAGCTATAATGGCAAGGACATCGCTTTTTCTAAACCGAAAAAAGTAACATTGACCAATGGAGAAGACGCATTTGCTATAGAATCAAAAGAACCGATTGAATTAAAAGAAGTGGTAAATGTCTCAGATAAACTAGAATTGAAAATAAAGAACAACTCAAAGTGGTTAAGCAAATCAGTTAAGATTCCAAAACCAAAGATAAAATCCGTGAAACCGGACAGGGAATCCAATAAAATTTACTCCACCACTTACATTTATTTATAACAAATTTTTATTATTTACTTAATCAAATAATCGTACTATGGCAAGATTAGCAACCCCGGGTGTTTACGTTCGGGAGAATAATGCTTTCAGTAGCTCAGTGGTTGAAGCACCGTCGGCAATACCGGCATTTATTGGATATACCGCAAAGGCTGAAAGAGGTCACGAATCTCTTTTAAATACCCCTACAAGGATTGATTCTTTTAAAGAGTTTATCAACTACTTTGGAAAAGGTCCTAAAGTTTCTTTTTCTATCAAAGCAAAAGATGAAAAAGACTATACTTTAAAATTAGATCCGGAAAGTAATTTCCACTTATATAATAGCTTAAGATTATTCTACTCTAACGGTGGAGGATCATGCTATATCGTCTCCGTAGGTAACTATCAAAGCGGTTCTAAACTGAAAAATCTTCAGGAAGGACTTGAAGTATTAGTGGCAGAACAAGAGCCAAGCTTAGTGGTTTGTCCAGATGCAGTCAATCTCGACTCTAAAGAGTGTTTTGAACTTTACAGAGATATATTAAATCACTGTGGGCGCGAAACCAGAGATAGATTTGCAATCTTTGATGTTCCTAACGGAAATGAACCAAGATCTTACGATGACAAAGATAATATCAACCAATTCAGAGAAGGAGTTGGTCATCAGAATTTAGCTTATGGCGCAGCTTACTATCCTTGGCTTAATACTACAGTAGTTTCTGGCAGCGAGATATCGTTCAAGAATATCAGCAATGTGAACGAACTGGTTAAAATTTTGACAAAGGAAGCAGAATATCGCTATCTGGGTGGACCTCAACCAAGTGCAAGTTCCAGTTCAACCTCATCTTCCAGTTCATCATCATCATCAAAAAGTTCTTCAAGCTCGAAGAGTTCGTCGGGTTCAAGTTCTAAATCATCAAGTTCCAAGTCATCTGCTTCTTCTACAAAAAATGTGGATAGCCGAGCAATGATGAAGTTCAATGAGGTGAAAGCTGAGATCGATAGACTCAAGAGTGTATCAGGAAGCGGTCAGGTTCTAGATCAAAACCTGAAAGCCATCAGTCCTACTTATAATGCGATATTGAGAGAAATAAGAGAAAGTGCTAATGTAATGCCAACATGTGGTGCTATTGCTGGTATTTATGCCAATGTAGACAACAATATTGGTGTACATAAGGCGCCGGCAAACATAGGTTTGAATTCGGTATTATCACCTACTCTTAACATTACGGGAGCAATTCAAGAGGACTTAAATTTACCTATTAACGGTAAGGCCGTCAATGCAATTAGAAGCTTTATCGGTAAAGGAGTATTAGTTTGGGGTGCAAGAACCCTGGATGGAAACAGTCAAGATTGGAAGTACATCAATGTAAGAAGAACTATTCTTATGATTGAGCAATCTGTTAAATCTGCTGTTGAAAACTACATTTTTGAACCTAACACACCTCAGACGTGGATGAGGGTTAGAATAGCTATTGAAAACTTCTTGACTTCTATGTGGAAGAGAGGAGCGTTGATGGGTATTTCTCCAGCAGAAGCATATGAAGTGGCGATAGGATTAGGCGATACCATGACTCCGGAAGACATTCTAGATGGTGTCATGAGAATATCTGTCTTCTTGTCTGTAGCCAGACCTGCAGAATTCATTGAAATCACATTTGAGCAACGAATGCAAGAGCCGGTAGAAGAAGGAGCAGAAGAAGGTGAAGAAGAAGGCGAAGAAGAAGGTGGCGAAGATGGCGCAGCTGAAGAGTAATCTTCTATAGCTTCATTAGAAGCTAATTTGATCGTATTAATTATTAAAAAAATTTAAAACAAATAAATTATGGCAGCAGAAGATTATGAAGGCATGTGGCCAGTAGCTAAATTTCACTATGAAGTCGAAATTGATGGTACTCCGATTAGCTTTCAAGAAGTTTCTGGGTTAGAGACTGAGACTACTGTTATCGAATACAGACATGGCGATAGCGAGATTTTCAGCCCTAACAAAAGCGCAGGCTTAATTAAAACTAGTAATCTTGTTCTTAAGAAAGGTATTTTCCACGATGATGAAGATTCTTTGGAATTCTGGAAAGCCATTACTGAGGAAAAGGCTTACTATACTCAAGATGACAGAATGGACATTGTCGTTTCTCTCCTAGACGAGCAGGGCGAAGCTGTGATGTCATGTAACTTGACGAATTGTTTCCCTATTAAGTATAGCTTTACTGATTTGAAATCAGATGCTAACGAAGTAGCGATAGAATCTATCGAATTTGCTTACGAGGAAATCGAAATTGAATTCGAATAAAATTTATTAATCTTACGCCTCCGGTAATATTTCCGGAGGCGATTTTAAAAAGTAAAACTTTATGGCATCGTCAGCAGAAGATAAATTCCCGGTACCGAAGTTTCATTTTACCGTTGACCTGGGATCAGGACCCATTGCTTTTCAGGAAGTGACTGGCTTGGATATGGAAAACGATCATATGGAATACCGGTCAGGTGATGATCCTGAATTTGTAACCTTAAAAAGGGCAGGATTAAGAAAAACAGGAACGGTAAGTTTCAAGAAAGGCGTCTTTACAGGTGATACCGACGTTTGGGACAATTATAAAACCATCATAGATGATAAGAATTATTACAGCCAGTCAACTCCAGTTGATCTGACAGTCACACTCTTAGATGAATCAGGTGGAACAGTGATAACTTGGACCATTGCTAAGGCAGTCGCAATAAAAATGACCAATGGAGACTTAAAGTCTGAAGAGAACGCTATCGCGATTGAACAAATTGATTTTGTTCATTCCGGAATAATTCAAGCGTAATACAAATAATTCATTGTAAATATTACTAAGTTTTTTACAACGAATCATATTATAAGTTCAGCAAGGAGGAGCGCATTATTCTTTCATGCTGGACTTTTTCAAGAAATGAATGAATTTAATTTCTTCATTCTGAAATTTAAATGTTCTCTGATCACCTAATAGGTTTGTAAAAATTAATTGATTATTAATGGCATCATCCGCAGATAATAAATTCCCATTACCGAAATTTCATTTCGAAGTAAAGATTGATGGTAACACCATCGCTTTTCAGGAAGTGACGGGCTTAACTGTTGAAAATGAAATCACAGAATACCGAAATGGTACAGACAAAGAATTTATTCCCGCAAGAAGAGTGAGTATGCGCAAGTCAGGAAGCATCACTTTAAAAAAAGGTTTATTTAAAGATGATAAAGACTTGATCAAAATTTATGATAACGTCACTAAGCTCAAAGAATTCTTTAGTACAGATGAAAAAGCAATTGATGTTCAGATTGACTTACTGGATGAAACCAGTTCAAGTGCTTTTACTTGGGTCGCCAAAAACGCAGTACCCACCAAACTGACCATGGAGTCATTGAGTGCTAGCGACAATGCAATCGCAATAGAACAAATAGAATTCAGTCACTCCGGTATAGAGATTAAATAACAATTATGGCATCAACCAATTCACTCAAATATCCTGTAGCTGGTTACCATTTTAAAGTGGTTATGGGAGGCACAGAAATGGCTTTTAAAGAAGTTAGTGGTCTTTCAGCTACCATTGAATATAAGCAAGAAAACCCAGGTGGAGACTCAACGGCTGCACCCAAAAAATTTGATAAAGTAAAACCAGGTCCGGTATCTTTTAAGAAAGGACTGGTCAAAGGCAACTTACTAAGCGAGAAGATCCTTGATTCTGTTTTCAATCTAAAGATGAATCAGGTCGATAATGAAATTAGTCATCAGGATGTGACCGTTACTCTGATGAACGAGAAAGGGGATCCAGTGGCTTACTTTCTGTTAACAGGAGCATATCCTACGAAGTGGGAGATTTCCAGTTTTGATGCCATGAGTAAAGAACTGACCTTGGAAACCATCGTCTTAGAATGCACATCTATTTACGTTCATACCTAATTATGCCAGTAGAAATCAGAGAATTAAGAATAAAAGGAATTGTTTCTAACTCCATTCATTCCAGGAGTGCAGTGGTCAAAGAATTTGAAAACAGAAACAGCAATATCATCAACTCTTCAATTATTAAAGTTCTGAGAGAGGAAATTCTGAATGAATGTCGAGATATTATTGCCAATGAATTTGATAAACAAAATCAACGTTAACCATGGCTGCAACAGTAGAATATATATACATCTGGGGACACACAGATCCACCATCTTCACCTGGTCAAGCTGGACCGAAAGAATTTAAAGCGAAGGTTAACCCTTCCAATATAAAGACAAAAAGATCTATTTTATTCAATACCAACAATAGAGCTAATTCAGGTTATGATGTCAAACAATACCAAGGTCACGGTGAAATAGAAATGGAGATCAAACTAATCTTGACGAAATTTGACGCATATTCAGGACGGGAATCTACCAGTGTCAGTGAACAAATAGATAATCTATTGAAAGCAACTTATGACTATGATGGTTCTAGCCACAAATCACCATATGTCACAGTACTTTGGGGTGAATTTAAGTTTCTGGGGCATTTGAAAGACATGAGTATTAATTATAACACTTTTAATACTGATGGCACCGCAACGAATGCTGAAGTGGATCTTGTCTTTGTTAATTTTGTGCCCGCGATTGCTCAGGCTCATCAACAAAATAGAAACTCGCCAGACATGACACATATGAAGTTAATGAAGGAAGGTGATAAAATTCCAATCATTTGTGATGATATATATGATGACCCAACTTATTATGTCCAGGTCGCTGAAGCAAATAATCTTACAAATTTTAGACAGGTGAGACCGGGACAACAAATTATTTTTCCTCCTTTAGTCAATTAATACTATGCCTGCTAGCCCATTAACAAGTCAGGAAAAGATCGAATTAACTTCATACGAAGTCAAGATAAACGGACAAGCCGTCCCTGATGAGTTTATCATAACATATATTTCTGTATCAAAGGCACTTAATAAAATTGCAACTGCAAAGATACAAATTGAGGATGGCACCATGCATGATACTGAATTTAAAACTATAGAAGAGAACAAATTCAAAGAAGGCGATGAAGTTGAAATTCAAATGGGCTATGGTACCAGTAATGACTCTGTATTTAAAGGCATCATTGTCAAACATGGCATTAAGATCTCTTCTACCGGCACCTCACATGTATTTATAGAATGTGCCGATAAGAGTATAGTACTTACAGGTCAAAGAGAATTTAAGATCTATGAGGATATTAAGGACTCTGATGTCATCAAGGCTTTAGCAAGTGATAAGAGCGTTCCTGTTTCATGTTCAGCTACAAATATCCTTCATGAACGGGTTGTACAACAAAATTGCACTGCCTGGGATTTTATAGTTACTCGTGCTCAAGCTAACTACCTCGTCGTTTACACCTTGAATAATGAACTGAAAATTGTTAAACCAAGTGAGGGTGCAAAAACTGATGCTGTAGTAGAATATGGACTAGATATCATTTCGATGGATTTATCTGTTGATGCCAGAACACAATTATTAGAGGTGGAAACCTCTGCATGGGACTACACGACACAACAAAATGTAACAGGCAAAAGCAAAGAACCCTCAGAGGTCGACAAGTTGGGGAATATTAAAGGAAAAGATATTGCAGGTAAACTGCAATTTAAAAAGTCAAAACTACATTCGACAGGTTATTTAGAAGGCCAGGAGCTCGAAAAATGGGCAGAATCTACCTTATTGATATCCAGATTATCAAGGGTCCGAGGAACTGTAAAATTTAGAGGTTTTGCAAAAATTAATCCTAACGACTTTTTAAAGTTGGAGCAAGTTTCTCCGCACTTTAGCGGGGAAGCTTATGTGACTGGAGTTTATCATGAAGAAAAAGATGGCGATTGGATTACTGAAGTTGAAGTTGGACTTAAGCCTGAACTTTTTATTAGTAATAAAAATGACGTCACACTTCCTTTAGCTGATGGTCTATTTCCTGGCTATCAAGGTTTATTTATCGGCAAAGTATTAGACATAGTTGATCCCAAAGGTGAAGCAAGAGTTCTGGTTAAAATTCCAATGCTTGGCGGAGATATAGATGGAGGGGTGTGGGCCAGGGTGAGCAATATCATGGCCAGTAGAGATTTCGGTTCCGTTTTTTTTCCTGAAGTTGATGACGAGGTCATACTTGGAGCATTAGGGGGTGATTTAAGATTTCCTGTCATTCTGGGTCATCTTTATTCAAGTGTAAATTACTTTGCCTCGAATGACTTCATACACACTGATGAAAATAACCACAAAGGGTGGAAAACCAGGGAAGGCCTATTACTCCATTTTGACGATAAAGATAAAATTGTGCGGGTAGAAACTCCAGCCGGACAAAAGATAAAATTAGATGATCGAGAAAAATCTATCACTCTAGAAGATCAACATAGCAATAAGATGGTCATGGATTCTAGTGGATTCAAATTCACAGGTAACAAAGATTTTGTGGTGGACGTAAAAGGCAAGGTGAATATGGACTCCATGCAAGAAATGGCTTTAGAATCAAAAATGACTTTTAGCGCAAAGGGAGGAATGTCAGCCACCATGCAAAATACTGCAGGAAGTAAATTTGAAGCCGGCACCATCGGTGCCACCATGTCATCTAGTGCCATAGCTACTATTAAAGGATCAGTCGTAATGATAAATTGATAATCAATATGAAAAATACATTTTTAGGTAGAGGATGGACCTTTCCACCAACATTCGTCAAAGAAAAAAATGCAGTGGAAATGGTCGAAGACGAAATTGATATAGAACAAAGTTTGAAGCTTATTCTTTCTACCAGACCGGGAGAAAGAATCACCAACCCAAAATTTGGATGCAACCTTTATGATTACCTTTTCGAACCTACCATTAAGTCCACTTTGACCAAAATGAAAAGTGCCATTGAAACGGCTATACTCTACTTTGAACCCAGAATTACACTCAACAACGTTGAAATAGATACCAGCAGAGAATTAGAAGGTATCCTTGATATTAAATTAGAATACACCATAAGAAAAATCAATGTTAGGAGTAATATTGTATTTCCTTTTTATAAATTAGAGGGAACTCTGATTGACGAAGACAATATTTAACAACGACCAATAAAGACCAATTGAAACATAATGAAGGAAGTACTACACAATAGTTCCTCTTTTTTTGGCAATGGTACCCACCAATCCTCACGGCTTTTAAAGGCACTAGATCCAAATTACGTAAGACTTGAAGATCGAAATATGCCTACCATGTTGGCATTTATAGCAGATATTAGCCAACATGTTAAGTATTACAATCTAGAAAACGAAGAAGAAGGCAATTGGAATAATTTCTACTCTTCAGATATTTCCATCGTGCTGGCATCCATTATCAGCACAGATCTTGAGAAGATAACTGAAAAGTTTAATATCATTATTTCAAATTTTTATAAAAATCAAAACTTTGATCAACGATATAAATATTTCAAAGAACTTACTGATTTATTATTCGAACAGGCACAAAAATTTAATAGATGGTATGCTGACATTACCAAACTAAATCTCCAGTCCAGCCGGTTTGAAAATACAGTAGAACATGAATTTCACAATGTTATTGTAGAAAAAGTCCGCTTTCCTTTTCAAAGATTTAAATCTTACATCGATGCTGGAGTAAAGGATAAAATCATTGATGATAAGGACCTATATGATTTCAAAAATTTCAAGAAAATATGGGCTTTAGATGATGTACAAGAAGACAACATATACTTCGGGAAAGATAAGTTGGAAAAGATTACTTCAGCCATGCTGCAATTCAGATTGTTGTTTAGGTCCATTTTCAACTCTTTGAACTATTCAGTCTATCATTTTGAGAAGTTTTTTGTCAATTCTTTAAAATTCAAGAATGACCATCATCCCAATATTGGACTCTTGATCTCCTTCTTGAAATTGTTTAATCATGTACAAAACGACTACAATTCAATCAGCTCCAGATTACTAAATTTTTACTACAAAAAGTATCTCAAACTGCAGCCCAATGGAGCAACTCCTGATGAGGTCTTCGTAAATTTTACATTGAAGGATCGTTTCGACAGACATTATCTCCCTAAAGGTAGTATACTAAACACATCTGTGATCATCGATGGTGTGAATGTCGATTTTAAAACTTCAGATCATCTGGAAATTACAAGTGCAAAAATTGCAGCACTAAAAACGCTATATCTCAGTAGAATTGATGATTTGGATACCAGCCATTATAAACTGGTCAGCCACATCTATTCTGCTCCCATAGCTAATTCAAAAGATGGCCTAGGTGCAAAATTTGAAAATGTCTACGATGAATGGCCTACATTCGGTGAAGAACAAGAATATAAGCCACAAGGACAAAATACGATGCAAACTGCTGAATTGGGTTTTGCCATTGCCTCTCCCATATTGGAATTAGCCGAAGGAAGAAGAGAAGTCACGCTTCGCTTAAATTTCACCAGAGAGTCCACCAGAATTTATAAACGCCTGGTATATGATGTACATGAAAAAGTAAATGCCAGTAAAGAGGCAGATGAACCTATGAATACGATTGAAGAAACGTTCTATAACAGAGTATTCAATCAGATAGACACCACCAGAAATTTTAAAATTTATCTTACTGGAGAAAAAGAATGGATAGAAGTTGATCCCAGTACCATTACTATCCGAGCGGTAGGCGATGGAAACTGGCTTTACGACTTTAGTCAGAATATAGAGGACTGCATTGACATTATGAACACTCTTGAAATCAAATTTTCTGTATCCAAGGCAAAACCTCCGATCGTTCCATTTGATCCGGATCAGTACAAGGACGAATATTTCGACACTGATTTCCCTGTAATGAAGGTGGTCTTAAACGATAATAAACAACCATTTTCATATTCATTCCTCCAGAGTCTTATTGTACAAGACGTTGAAATGAAGGTCAGTGTAGATCAAATTAGGAACTTTACAGTGTACGATGAAAATTACAATATTCAGACCTCAAGAAACTTATATCCATTCGGAAATAATCCCGGCAGAAATGCCAGGTGTTACATCGGTGTTCCTGAAATGTTTCGCAAAGAAGTGACGAATGCCACTTTTAAATTCAATTGGGCAAATATGCCCGATACCGTAAGTCAGTTTAAGAACAGATACTCTGATTATAAGGAATCGGTTCATCCATCTTCGCTCAAAATAAGATTCGGAGCCATTTCAGATTATGAAGTGATCACCAATTTTGATGATTCACTAAATTTTCCATTTTTCCCATCTACCGAAGGGGATCTGGAAATTCATGATGAGACTGATATTTCAGAAAGTGAATTTGAATTAAATAATTATGCGTTCGATAATCTTGACATATATCCAGATCCATATTTACCTGAGAATAATCCTTTAGATGAAAATACGAAGACTGGATATTTCGTGATGGAGATCGTGGAACCACGCAATGCATTTTCACATAATGTCTATCAAAATGAGGTACAAGAAGCCCTCAATAGAAATATAAATAATCCTAAGGAGCAAAGAAAATTCCCACAAGAACCCGTGACACCGTATGCTCGAAATCTTAACATCTCCTACCAGGCTGAAGCTAAGTTTAATGTGACCTTTGGAAGCAAACCGTTGCCTGAAGAGTACTTTTACATTCACCCTTTTGGTATCGAGAAAACTTACTATGATGGATCAGCTGACAAAGATGGCCTTCTTCCAAAATATGAAGCCGATGGTTACCTTTTTATAGGCCTTCAGGATGTTAATCCTCCGGAATCAATTTCACTTTACTTTGAATTAAGCTCGAAAAAAACTAAAATTCAAAATGTGAATACCATTCCTCAGATAGAGTGGAAGTATCTGTCTAATAACATCTGGTACACTATGGATGAGAGTAAAGTTTTGTTTGATGGTACAGATGGATTTACCAAGTCTGGAATTGTCAGACTTCAATTACCAGCCGCACTGGAAGACCAGAATGATATTCTCGATTATGACTTATTTTGGTTGGCTGCATCTCTGCATGGCAATACGGAACTGGTTTGTCACGTGATAGATCTCCAACCACATGCAGTGAAGGCACATTGGGTTATGAACGATGAAATTATAGATCGTATTCGTGAACCGCTTCCACCATTTTCAATCAATAGACTGCAGCAATCAGTGGTGGCCATAGATACGGTTCGTCAAGGATTCGAATCCTTTGGTGGAAAGCCTAAAGAAAATGACGAAGAATTTTTTGCCCGGGTGAGTGAAAGGATTAGACATAAGGGCAGAGGTGTGACTCACTGGGATATCGAAAGGATTGTTCTTGAAAAGTTTTATGAAGTCCAGCAAACCAAAGTGATATCATACTTAAGCAATCCTTTAGAAGAAAATCACATTGAAACCGTTGAAGAGTATATCAACGTCGAAAAAAGTAAGGAGGATTATAATGGCGTTCAGCACAAAGAAGGCGTGAAAGTAGTCGTTGTACCAAGAAAGAAAGTTTACTTTAAAAACCTCACTCCTAAGTTTTCTTTACACCAACTAATGCAATTTGAAGAACAATTAGCTTATCTGATTTCACCCTTTACATCTGTAAAGATGGTCAATCCTCAGTATGAATACGTCCGAATTGTTTGCAACGTGAAATTTATTGAAAACATGAACAACGGGCAGACCATGGAAAGGCTTGTGCAGGATATCAACCATTTTATTTCTCCATGGATAAACGACGATAAAAAAGAAATTGTAATCGGAGGATCCATTAACGAAAACGTGATTCAAAACTTTATTAAAGGTCTTGATTATGTCAAGTTTCTCACCAAGTTTTCCATTATCCATATCATCGAAGAAGATGGTTTATACAAACTGCATGACACAGCAATGGAAACTGATATTGTCTCGATTATTAAAGCTAGGCCTTGGGGGGTCTTACTGCCTGATTCAGAGCATGAAATAGAAATGGTAGAGTATGAAGAAGAAGAACCACCTCAACAACGGGTGAATACAGACGAGATAATTCGTTTTCAGGATAAAGTCAACATCCTTGGCGAAAAGAAATATATCAAAATTAAAAACCCTATCTTGGAAAGAGCTTACACATCTACCGAAGAAACTCAGAAAACCTATACCGTTAGTATTAAATTATAAAGAATGGCTCAACATACTAGATCAGAATTATATAAAATATACAAAGGCGGTTTTCACGATAAAGCCTTTGAACATTTAGTGGACAGCGCCCTAAATATAAAAGATGACGGTCTTGGTGTTAATCCCGAACAAGGATTAGTACTTACCGCGAAAGGGCCATCAAAAAAACTCGCCTCTTTCTATCAGAGGATCAGTGATAAATCGACTCCACTGTGGAGTATTTCTTTAGATAGTGAGAGAGGAAGTAAAGGTCTTAATTTCCTCGAAGGTGAGAAAAGCAGAATGTTCATTAAAGAAGGAGGGCGAGTCGGTATCAATACAGAAAACCCTAATTATCAATTGGATGTAAATGGCTTGATAGCAGTCAAAGGCATTGTAGGAACTTATTCTGTAGGAACTGCTTTAGCAGATGCAAAATGGCATACCATGGCAAAAATGACCAATCTGGAAGGATGCCAGGCCTATGAAATTATTGCGCACATTGTGGACGAAAAAGATAAGAGGTTCGGACTGTCCATTGGCACAGTACTAATGACCTACGGTAAGAGAGGATATCGTACAAAAGTAGTCTCTGTAGAATCTGGTAATAAATGGCTCTTTGGAAGGTTTTGGAATAAGATTAAATTTCGTTGGATCATAGATGACTTAAATACTGAACCAGGCAAGCTTAAGTATATGTGCCAGATCAAAACCAAAGGTCACTACGGAATGAAAGATGGTCAACCCAAGCAAATTTTTTATAGGGTCAAAAGACTATGGGACAAAGACTATGAATTAGAAGTCTATCCACAAAGAAAATGGGAAGATAGTAACGCGACCAGGCCCGTTGCTCCCAGACCTGCGCCCACTAGCCCCGGTAATGGTGCGACATCTACTAAACGGAAGGGTGGTCTTACGATTAAAAGAAAGTAAGTATGGAAGAGATAACATTAACCTTGACATTAGAGGAAACCAATAAAATTATCAAATCCCTGGCTCAAGAGCCTTTTAAAGAAGTTTATGAATTAATAGGAAAAATCAATGAGCAAGCTGATGAACAAATAAAGAAATTGAATTCCATCAGCAAAGAAAACTGAAAACAGTATGTCCAACATAGAACCTAAAAGTATCAAAAAAGGGAAAGTCCTGCCCATCAGTATGGACTTTAAAGGATTAAAGCGTGAAGGAATAGAGCATATTCAAAAACTTTCAGGAAAAATTTGGACAGATTACAACGAACATGATCCAGGTATTACCATTCTTGAGAATCTATGTTTTGCACTAACGGAACTTGGATACAAGTCTAATTTTTCGGTTCCCGACCTTTTCTTCAGCCAAAATGGGGAGAAAAGAGCTTTTGCGGAAACTTTTTATAAGGCCAACGAAGTGTTGCCAGCAGCACCAACTACCATCAATGATTATCGTAAATTATTGATAGATAATGTCAAAGAAGTTAAAAATGCCTGGTTGGTTCCTAAGCGACAGAGTAGTCTTGGGGCCAAGGTGATTGGACTTTATGAAGTGCTTTTATTGTTAGATGAAGAAAAGTATGATCGATCCTATATCATCAATAAAGTACTTAATCTTCTGAATAAGAATCGCAATCTATGTGAAGATTTCGAATCCATAAAAATTTTGGAACCAGAAAATATCAGCATCGAAGCGGATATATCCATTTCTCAAAATTCTGTAGGAGAGGCCATCATTGCCCGCATCATAAGTAAAATGCTGGATCACTTTGCGCCTAATATTTCATTATACAATTTGGAAGAGATTCTTGAGAAAGGTTATAGCTATGAATCTGCTTTTAATAATCCACCTATCGAAAATGGATTGGTTCTCGACAATGAACTGGAAAAATCATCTTTAGGCAAAGTCAATCAACTCTTTAAATCTGATTTGATCAGACTTATTTCGGACACTGAAGGCGTTGAACAAGTCATCAACTTTTCAATCTTCAAGAGTGGAAAAGAAGTGAAAACTGAACTGATCCAATTAGATGATTATAAAATACCCAATCTGGATATTTCGAAAATTATTCGAAGTAAGTCGATCTCCTTATATGCTGGAGAAATTCTGTATGCACCGGATGAAAATGTAATCCAGTACACATTAGACACCATTAGAAATAGGGATACCATCCAACATAAAAGGTTTATCGATTTTGATGTAGAAGAAACTGAATCATCAAGAATCAAAGAAGAAATCGAATACTACTATTCTATCCAAAATAGTTTTCCCAGAAATTACGGTATCACTGACTATGGTCTCCAAGGTAAGCAAACTGACATGCGATTGGCACAAGTTAAACAACTTAGAGCCTATCTTTTTGTTTATGAGCAAATTATGGCCAACTACCTACGGCAGCTGGTCAATGTTGACAAACTGCTCTCCGCTGATGAAGATATCAATGAAACTTACTTTTTCCAGCCCTTAGACTATATTAATGGATATGAAGATATTCTGGGCAATGGAGAAGATGGTTTTGAAGAAACCTTTAAGGAAATATTGTCCAAATACGACAACAAATATGAGCGTAGAAACCGCTTTTTAGATCACATATTAGCGAGATTTGGAGAAGAATTTCTGAGTGAGGCTTATTCTGCAATTCATAGAGAATCGAGCTCCTATGCAAAAATTGATTTTCTCAAGAAAACCATTGATGCTAAACTCAAATACATCAAGAACTACGTGGAAATCGGCAGAGACAAAGCAGTAGGATTCAATAAGATGGAGGATTTTCAATCTGAGGAGAATGTCTCCAGTTTGAAGAAGAAAATCTGCCTTCTATTCAATATTAAGGACTACAGCTACAAGAAACTTTCTGAAATCAAAAGTTCAAAAGATTTAGCCGTCGAAGAAACATCTGAAAAGCCCAAATCAAAGACAAAAGCAAATCATTTTACATTCACCTCTGGAAATAAGAACATTCTTTCCGAAATATTGGCTTATGGCGTAGAGCGGTCGAATTACCATTTAGATAATGATGGCAAGAATATCAGTATATTCTTCGAAAACCCTGTATCACGGGAATCTATATTGATATACAAAGGAAAAGATATCAAGCAATGCGAGAATGATCTGACGAAATTGATTAAGAAATTGACGGATTACAATTCTCAGTCAGAAGGCTTTCATATCATCGAGCACATCCTTCTACGAGATACGGATTCAAGGTACTGCTTTACTTATTTAAGCGATAACAATGTGTTGTTAAGAAGTAAATATCAATACTTAGATCCAGAAATAGATCAACTCAGTTTTGTTGCTGATTTGATTCAATTCGGAAAGGTGAAAAAGAATTATAAAGTGGAGAAAATTGGAGAGAAGCAATATGCCTTGAATTTAACAGATGATTCAGGTAATATAGTAGCCTCTAATGATTCATTTTTACTTAAGAAGAGTGCAGATGATGCCATTCCGGCTCTAATTGAGGAAATAAAGGCTACACCTATAGACAGTCCCCAACTGGAATTTAGAATTCAGTACGAACAGGATCTTGGTAAAATCAAAGCTTATGATGATGATCCGTTTTCCCTACAAATGAGTTTCATTATTCCTTCATGGTCTGGTAGATTCAATAGTAGTAGAATGAAATATTTATTCGAAAATATTGTCAAAATAAACGCTCCGGCGCATTTGAAATTAAATTTTTTCTGGTTGGGAATAGAGGATTTGGCAAAATTCGAAGAGTATTATGAAAAATGGCTTGAAGAACGATGCAAACCTGAGCCCACTCAACCTTTATTGGATGACCTTTCACATCTTTTACTACTCTTCATTAAGAAATTTGATAGTAAGGAAGTCAATAAAAATCTGGAGAAAGAGATCGCATCTGCAATCAAAGCTCTAAAATAACATTAGCTTGCGTGGATGGCTTCAAAAGATAAATTGATCATTCATAACCTCAATTTTGAAATTGAATTTGCTTCCGAAAGTGAATTCAAACCCTATGCAGATAAAATCTCTAAACTAACCAATTACCAGCTGCCATCTGCCATTTCTGAAATTCTCAAGAAATACAATCTTCCGGGAGGTGACCTCATTATTAAAAAGCTTGAAATAGATCTGGGCAATATTCCAACACATGCGTTCGAGCAATACATCTTGAATGCCATCGCGTCAGAAATCGATCTCTTTTTAAAAAAGCATGTTAGCAATCTGAAGGAAGAGATTTCTCAGGCTAAATTCAGACCTACCTCCGGAGGACATTATGAATTGGATAAGACTGAATTCTTTTACAGATCAGATGTTAAAACGGAAAGATCTACCATGCTGACGAAAGAAATTCAAGCACGAGAGAAAGAGATCATTGACCTAAAAGACTACATTATAGCCGATGCCATTGATATTCAAAAAGAGGTCATAAAAAAATCTCGGATTGCCCCCCAACAAAATGAAATCAATCTTGATTCTAAGGAAGAACCAATAAGGTCGAGTTCGGAAAGTGAGTTTACGATTAAAGACGAATCGCAAAAAGAGAATAAGTCAGAGCCACACTCAATTGAAGGTATGCCAGCAAAATTGCATTTAGAACTGAAAGATGGGAAACAAAGAGAGAAGTTAAATATTGAACCGGACAAGGAAGAAGAGCTCAGAAGTGCTGAAAGACTGCCAGTGGAGCCTAAACGGTTGACACCTCTTGATAAAGCATTAATATACTATTTAAAATATGGAAGACTACCCTCTAATGTAAAATATGAACTCGGAACTTCCATGTTGGATGTTTTTAATCTTAATCATCAGCAACCAGGGTTCTCAGAGGCCATAAATAAAGAAATAAGACACGATAATAAGGCTAAGGTGAGATTAAATAGACTGTTAGACCAAACAAAATCTGAATCTAAGTTTGATCCCAGGATTCCCAGGGCATTTGAGGATTACTTTACAGCACTCGTATTAGATCTTAGTGATGAAAGTTTTCAAGCCCATATCAGGAGATTTGATATCAACGATATGATCAGGTTTATTTACGCTGACAATCCTAACAAACTTAAGTCATTGCTTAAATATCTTATCATCGAATATGACTCAGATCGCGATTGGAAAAAAATAGCTGAGCAATTCTTTAAAAAGATCTCGAAGCCCTCGATCGTTAAAGTAATCTCCTCATTCGTCCGAAAAGGAGCATACGTTAATAAACATTTGAATAGTATAAATCGAGAGAGTGGTGGTGGGCTTAAAAATGCTCATTTAGAGCTGTTTAAAATTTTATTGAAGGAAGGAGATACCAGCAAATTCGATTTTGACATCAAACAGCGAAACTATTTTGGTTCAGAACCTAAGTATGCAAAACAGATATATGAAGAAGTCGACCTTGTGGACTATTATTTAAGACATCATGCGATTCCTTTCAGTTCAGGGATTCAGACTACAGTCGAAAGAATCGATTTCGCAATATTATCTTTGGGTGCCAGCCAGATTAAAAAATTGTCCATCTTCGCTAATAATGATAAGATGAATTATGAAATATTCGGAAATCTATCAGAAAAGGCACTATTACATATGGTTAAAGCCTTTGCTCCCAATACAGATAGTGAAATCAAAAACAAGTACTTGTACTTTAAGTACAACATAGAAGGCGGTGTTCCGGAGAAATTTCAAAAAGCTTTCATGCTTTATTATGCACGCAAAGAGCATAAAAAGAGTTATCTGGAAGAAATGGTCAACTACTGGATGGAACAATTCGGCGATGCTAAAACCGTTCTGCAAAACCGATGGAAACTATCTGAGGAAGTCAGTAAAGAGCTCAATTTATTGTTGGCATTAACCAAGGAAAAAGTAGAAGATGAATTGAAAGTTGATTTTACCTATGACAATTATGCTCAGGACATTAGTGTTAAGAATGCCGGATTAGTGATTTTGTGGCCATTTTTAAAGATATACTTCAATATGCTCGAATTATTGGATGGCAAAGGGAATTTCAGATCTATGGAAGAAAGGGCAAGAGCTTGTCACCTTCTACAATACCTTGCCATTAAAAGGTCATATGGTGAAGAGTTCTATTATCCCCTTAACAAAATTTTAACAGGCTACCCGCTCGATGAATCTTTGCCTTATGAAATAAAGATGACAGAAAAAGAAATAGACGTATCTAATGCTTTGTTAAACAATGTCCTAAAGCAATGGAACGCTTTAAAAAGCTCAAGTGTTGATGGATTAAGAGGCTCGTTCCTAATAAGAGATGGAATTTTGACTCCATCTTCTAATGGATGGTTACTTACCGTTGAGAAAAAAGCCTATGATATCTTAATGGATAAGCTTCCATGGGGTATCGGAATGATCAAGTTATCTTGGGCACCATACGTCGTAAGTGTTGAGTGGGAACGAAATATTATGTAACTTTATAGTATCTCAACCGTCTATAAAATATTCTTTGAATGATAAACTTTAAATTATGAACCTCAAGTCATTATTTCCTATATTTTTTCTATTCTGCTTTGTAGTCAGTGGTCAGGCTCAAATTGATCTAAGTAAAATCGCACGTGATGCGAAACGTTCTGTCAACAAGCGTATTGACCGCAATATTGATAAAGCTATTGATAACACTCTAGATGAGACTGAAGATGCTATCAAAGGAAAAAAACGCAGAAAACGCGGTAAGAATAAGGATAAGGATGATGATATTTATTACGAAGGTGATGGGGAAGCTATTGTAGTTAAGGAAGTTATTCCTAATGCATTTAATGGACAGTTTCTAATCACCAGAGATGTTTCTGGCGAAGGAGATGATGAAAGCAACATGTATACCATTGCCATGAGGGAATATGAAACAGCCATCAGGCCCTTGATGATTAAAAAACCGCACAATCTAATTATATACAACAAAGAAGAAGAAACCCAGACTACGATTAACAACGAACTTTACAATGGAAAAGCTCTTAAAGATTGGGTTTCCCTGTCCGATGTTGTGGAAGATAAATATGCTGAAGCTGAAAGAACGGACGATATTGAAACCATAGGAGGATACATTGCAAGAAAGTATATTGTGGATCATAAAGATTATGAAGGTGAAATATGGTTTACGAAAGAGATAGATGCTGAAATAGCAGTAGTTTATTCCCTTTTAGAGCTTGATGGCTTATATCTTGATCCCGCATTGGGTTTTCCCTTAAGAATGAGTCTTGAATATGACGACGATAAAATCGTGACTTACAATGTTACTGATATTCAAGAAGATGCAGATCCTTCACTATTTGATTTGTCTGCTTATCAACTTGTAGATATGACTGATTTGGAAGCAGGAAAGTAAATGGACGTTGTAGCTACCGAAAAAAACCTAAAGATTGAAAACAATTCCAAGTCGCTTTTAGAGGAGCTGAAGTGGCTACACAGTATACTGGATACCAGGTTCAAGTTGTATTTTAATCAGCCTAGTGAGTACGCTAGCATTCATGAAATTCCAGTTCCCGAAATTAAGGAAGGGTCATCTGTCTATGCTGATGTAATCAAATACTACAATGTTTCCATCGAAGAAAGGATCATCATTCTCTTGGCCATGGCTCCACACATCTGTCCACAAATTCTGGACGTTTTTTTTACCAAGAATGAAAAATATGGCAGGGGGTTCACGGAATTTGGCGGCGTAAAAGGAAGCCAACACAGTGGATTTATCCCTACAGGTGAGACTGCTGCCTTTGTCATAGCAGGAAACGATATTCTGGGCAAGATCAAAGTGATGAACATATTTGATCCAGATCATTACTTTAGTAAATACAAAATAGTAAGTCTGGATAAAGATAAAAGTAACGAGCCTATTCTTAGCGGCATTCTTTCCATCACACCGGATTATCTTTCATACTTCACCAATGGAACTCAATACAAACCGAACTTTTCATCGGAATTTCCAGCTCAACAAATTACGACAAAACTGGAATGGGAAGATTTAGTCATTGAAGAATATCTCATGGATGAGATTCAGGAAATATTGGTTTGGATCAATAATTATAGTAAAATACTTAATGATTGGGGGCTTGCAAAAGTACTCAAACCAGGATACAGAAGTTTATTCTACGGACCTCCAGGCACAGGAAAAACGATGACTGCTTCACTGCTTGGTAAATCTACTGGTCTGGATGTATTTAGAGTGGATTTATCCAAGATTGTTTCTAAATATATAGGTGAAACAGAGAAAAATCTGGCGAACATATTTGATCAGGCCGAAAATAAGAATTGGATTCTCTTCTTTGACGAGGCTGATGCTATTTTTGGGAAAAGAACGAGTACTTCAGATTCAAAGGATCGGTATGCTAACCAGGAAATTGCTTATCTGCTACAAAGAATTGAAGACTTTCCAGGTGTTCTCATTTTGGCGACCAATCTTAAAAGTAATATGGATGAGGCATTTGCCAGAAGGTTTCAATCTATGATCTACTTCCCTACCCCAAGCCCACAGTTAAGACTGAAATTATGGGAAAACGCCTTCAAGGATTTTGAGATCGATCCCAAGGTAGATCTATGGCCCATTTCCAAGAATTACGAAATGACAGGTGGTTCTATCATCAACGTCTTAAGGCATTGCGCACTTAATGCAGTTATTCGTGATGAAAAAAAGGTTTATCAGGAAGATATCATAGAGGGTATCAAAAAAGAATTTAGAAAAGAAGGTAAAACTGTTTGATAAAAAAGGCCTCCTTCACAACTTAATGCGAAGGAGGACCCCATCCCACAAACAATAATATCTTACTTAATGACTACCATTTTTCTGGTAGCGGTATAATTTTCTGTACTCAAAGTATAGTAAAGAACTCCTTGAGTCGGCATTTCATTTACACTGATCTCTACTTCATTCATACCCTGCTGATAAGTTTTCTTATAGGAATTAATCAACTTCCCTGTTACATCATAGATATTCAAACTGGCCACCTGGCTGACAGGTAATTCAAATCGAATAACGGTTGACGATTCAAAAGGATTCGGAGTATTCTGGAATAATTTGAAGGAATTGACCGCCAATGGTTGATTCCTTTTTACAAGATTGACATCCAAAACACCTTCTTCAGAATAAGCTTCAGCCTTTGTAATGCTTGACCCAAACGTTATGGCTTCGGACGCATCAAAAGAGTTCTCCGCACTGACGTGAAGGTAGAATAAAGGCTCTTCACTGTCCACTGATTTGCCGACATAGTCATCCCAGCTGGTTGTGATCAAGCCCTCATGAGCTAATTGTAAACCAAAGTTATTGCCATTTACCTCCAGTGCACCTGGCTTAATATCCACAAAGCTTAAGTTTTTATTTATTTCAATCGTAAACTGGAAAGCGTATACCTTGTCAAAATTGTCTGCATAGACCGGAATTTCAACCATTTCGCCTTTTTCGACTGCCTTTTCTTCTATTGCGAAATTTAATCTCGAGCTACTCCTTACCTCTCCTTCTATAGCCCTATTCGCTTTAACCGTATTATTGACATCACCGATTTTGACACCAATGTAATCAATAGCCATATCTGAATTCATGTTATATATATCATAACTCTGCGCAAATGGCTCCTGTAAAGGATTAGTAGGGTCAATGAAATTGTAACTTCTATCTACAAATTTCCATGAAGTGTTATTGGCTATACCATCTGTTAGTCCCAATATCGACTTTCTCAGATCCAACAGATCTTTGGCAGTAACCTGTCCGTCGTTGTTGATATCCGAAGCAATGATTTTGTAAGGTGATTCTAGATCCTTAAGCCCTAGAATATATCTTTGTATCAGAACAAGATCGATAGTTGTAACGCCATTCATAGGGTTTTTATCCAGATGTGGTTTCATGCTATACGAACCACCCTGTTGCATTTCAGCAAATAAGTACTCCCCATCAACATTAGTCATTGCAGGCAACATATCCATATTTGTAACCTGAACTGCTACTTCTTCTATATTAAGTTCTGATTCTGTGGCTATTCGGCCTCTGACAGTCAACATATCCTCTTCTTCATCATCACCTCCATTGAGCTGACTACAACGATCCATGTTGTCCTGAACATCAATATAAGAAGTACAGAAATCCTGAACTTGAGTACCATCTGGCAAGGTCACAGTAGCCCACAATTCTATAGGATTTTCACCCAAGTCGGAACAAGTATATGTTCTTCCGGTATCTAGTGGATCCGGAGAGAACGAAACAGTTACGTCATAACCACAGCTATGAAATGATCCTGCATCAAAATCGGATGCCCAAATATCGATCATTGCGTCGTCTATAACATTATCACCGTCGTTATCTACCCCCATAATTTCGATCGCTAAGCCATTATAACAATAAGGTGTAGGTGCTTTTCCACTGGAAACAGTGAAAATTTGTGTACATCTTGTCAAGTTTCCACATCGATCTTCCACGGTCCAAACGATCCTATGTGTTCCTATTGGATAGTCACCTGAGGCATCGATTATAGAAACTTCTTCTCCATTGAGTGAGTCAATTTCACTTCCCTTAAGTATTGGGCTGATCGTATCAAAAGATCCATCATTATTGGCATCTATTGAGAACTGCCAGGACAAAGCACTAGCTGGGGTGCAATCATCACTTGCGGCCATTCTAAGAGTAACTTCTCCATCTTCACACTCTGCATCAAATGTTTCTACATTGATGGTGTCACATGATAACTGAAGCTCAGGGGCAATCTCATTGATAACCATAATGGTCTGCGAGTAGCGTACCGTTTTATCCTGGCACCAGTCTCCTACAGTAAAGGTTCTAATGATCTTGAAGCAAGAAGCGCTATTTGAATTAAACATCTCAAAAATCATGTCATCATAATCAATGCCCACCATGTCGCATGCATCTTTGCTTAAAATAGGTCTACCCGTAACATCAGGACTTACTTCTGCTAAATCCTCCGTTTGCATTCCCATCGCCAATGGCAAACAATCGCTTAAAGTCACATCATCCGGCCACTCTATATCCGTTTCAACATCGAAAGGATCATCATTCTCAAAGAAAATACGCTGTACTGCAGTATTGCCTGAACCATCAGGATTGGTAAAAAATCTTCTTATTTCACCTAAATTACAATCATCACGCAGATCTGCAAACGATCTGTTAATCGCACCTGCTCCATTGCCACAATTATCAACTCCTGTGGCGTCTCCAAAAGCATCTATCAGGCCTTGTTCTGTAAGATCAAATGGCTCATCGCATTCAACTGTCATGTCAGCTGGTGCAATGAGTAAAGTAGGAAGTTTGTCTTGCAACTCTACATTGACCATACAAGTATTCGTATTGCCTTCCAGGTCTGTCACTCTAAAAATGACTTGAGGGTTATTTCCGATATCTGAACAACAGAAGAATACAGAACTAGAAAATTCATCTCCATCAATTCCACATGCCGCTCCGTCATCCATTCTTTTAACACTAAAAGCCGGCGAAGCGAGACCGCACTCATCATAGCTACCATCATCAAAAGAAATGGCTGCCACTTCCGTCAATCCATCAGGATTTGAACTTAAAGCCACCACAGTATTCTGATCACATACTGCTACTGGTGCATTATTATCTTCTACCAATACCGTAAATGTCTCTTCGGTAGAATTCAGACAAGCATCATATGCTGTAACCGTAATTAAATTTGAACCTCTATCAAGAGTGATCATTTCGAAACCATCATAGTCCTCAATAAAGCCGCCTGGATAGGCTATGTCTATTCTTGAGACCTCTTTACAATTATCTTCTGCATTTACAGGTGGTAATAAATAAGCCGCTTCACAGTCGAAACCAGTTGATGTAGAGATGGTAGCATCATTGATAGGCTGTATTTCAGGACCTTGATTGTCTACTATTTCGATAATCTGTGTGCTATCTGTTATTTGATCTTCACCACATATCCATTCAGAAATGGTGAACGTTCTCATCACTTTAGTAACGCAACCTACTTCAGGAAGTATCATATCTTCATAGGTCACTACTGTATTGCAATTAAAGTCATCTGTTGGAAATAATGGTTCGCCATCCAGCGTCGGCACACCAGTAAATGAAGGATCTGGAATAATACTCCCTTCCTCCACTCTCGGATAATCACCATCACATGATAAGGCTGTACCCATTGAAACTCTGAAATTCTCCGGAAATATAACCTCTTCAATATCTAACCTGATCACGGAAACAGTTCTGGTACAAGGCTCTGGTGTAGTGTTTCCTTGTTCATCTGTCGCTGTAAAGGATTGATCGAAAGTTTTCAATGTATCAGAACACATAGTCATATCTGGGCTTTGGCCCACTAAATTAATAGTGAAATCCCCACATTCATTACCGTCTAATGTTGGTTGAGGAAGTTCATCTTCTGCACATGAAACTGTGATATCAGGACAATTCAAGGAGGGAGCCAGCTTATCTTCTAATAATACATTTCCCCAACATCTGTTGACCACATTTCCATCATCAGCAGTAACTTCTACAATGATGGTTTCGTTTAAGAACTGTTCATCAACCACAACGGTTGGTCCTTCAAGTAAATTGGGGCCATTCATCGTTCTTCTAACACCTACCGAAAAGGTTGTTCCATCAGGACAAGAAGCACCATCATCACTAAGAATTAAGTTGGGTGTAATCAATGCTTCACAATTTTCATCAAATGAAACCTGCTGGGATTGTGTACATGAAAGTTCACAAGCATCAAGAACCTCTGGAATACTTATTAAAAACAAAAGTGTCAGAGGCATCAAAAGATGACATCTTAAAGTTCGGAAAGTGTAAATCGCTTTCTTCATGAGATTTAAATAGTTTTCTTAAAATGAGTAATGGTAAGCTGTAGTCGGCAGCCCACATTATAAAATTGTAGTTATTAAATACCTTAGACGAAAAGTCCATACGATCAGAGTAGTCGAAGCTCTATCGTTTTATTTTACATTATCGTTCAGGAAGGAACTGTCCGAAAGGACAGATTTTAACAGTTGATTAGTTTACAGGAACAAATATAAGATTTCTTTAATATGTTATACTACCTTTTTTATGGTATATTTTATATTTGAATTTGTAAATATGAAACAGCGGTACTGTTTCTCTTTAAATTACTTCTCATGAGAGAATAATAGTAAAAGGTATCGTTTAAAAAAATACTAACTACCCAGCATAATTAGCCAGCATCACTTCTAAACTTAATATTCACCGGAAATTCTATAAAATCAAATCCCGTTAGCTTTAATTTCTGCATCTTGTCAAGAAGTCTTTCGGAAATCATCCAATACCTGTTCGCTAAATTGTATAGAGTTACAATATCATATTCTATTTCACATGCTATCACCAATGATTGAAACCAAAGTTTTTGATTATACAGCTTTTCTAATTTAGTGTCATAGCTCTTTACTTCTTCTTTAGTTTTAAACTTCAAATTTCTATCGATTATCTTTTCTGATTTTATTCCACTTTTTCGAACTTCAATATTATCTGAATAATTATAGCTGTAAAATGTTGATCTACTCAAATCAATTTTATCATAGACACTTTCATATATAAAAAGATAATTAAAGTCATTACGTAAGTTTTTATTTTTGTAATAATACTTTATACCTTCAAATTCAGTATGCCCTGGCAAGTTATAGTCATTAAAGACCTCCTTCAATCGATTACTGATCGCATTTCCTCTTACAAAAGAAGAACTTAAAGCATAAATATCTTTTGGTTTTACGTTAACATTATAAACTATTTTTTGTAATGGAATATCATTTGGTTTTTTACTAGAAATTCCCTGATAGGGGTCAATGTAAGTACTTGCAAATTCTCTAATTCTCGTCATTTCCTCTAGAGTAAGTTTACAGTTCTTATATTGCTTCAAAAAATCTTTAACTTCTAGTTGATAATAAATCATATAAAATTTGTAAAAAAAGTTGTAATTTTATTTTCGCATGATGTATTCTATCTACATTCAAATATCCTTAAAAACTCTTAATCGCAAGATATTAAAAAACACTAGCTATATGTAAAGATAATACAGTTATAGCTTGCAGTTTAATTTACACAAATCATATATACCTGTATCTCTGACCCCCTATTTCTATCAAGCTGATCTTCAGATCATGACGTGGAAGCAATGGTACAAATCTTCTATTTCTTTACAAAATTCCTACAAGTTTACACCTATCATAAGCAGTCTCATTCTAACAAGTTGACCCCCTCAAATTCTGAGAAATGCTTCAATCATTATTAGGTTAATAATTTCTTTAGGCTACTAATGTCCGGTAATCTTTTTCCTTTGAGTTCTATTTTTGCGCTTTTTGTCTAAGTCGATCCCCTATCGCATCAGCTAGCGTGTATTCTCCAATATATTTTTTCCACGCTTTCGCAAGTAACTGTGAGACCTTTAACGTGGAAGCCCTTCCGTATCGATCTTCACAAACATTTAGCTTTGCAAGTCATATTAATTTGTTCTTGCATGGTTGCCTAGTCTGATGATCTTGGAAGTGCATCAAAGACATTGTAAATCAAAATAAATCAACACAAACTACCGACTAAGCAACAACCTTAACACATGCTTAACTCAGCTCGTCAAAAATTCTATCACTACAAAAATTGGGACAAAAAAAAAGCCCCCCTCTAGAAATCTAGAGAGAGGCCATCCCAAAAACCGATTTTATCTTCGGCTAACTAAGAAGGAGATTATTCAATAACAATCATTTTCTTAGTTGCAGTAAATTCATCTGAATCTAACTGGTAGTACATAACACCTGTTGCGTTAAGACCTTTAACAGTTACTCTGTTAGCGCCTTTCTCACCACTTAATTGTTGGTTGTAAAGTACTTTTCCAGTTACATCGAATACCTTAAGAGTTGCATTTGCAGCCTCAGGTAAGTTGTACTTGATTACTGTAGAACCTTTGAACGGGTTAGGCTCATTCTGATAAAGTACATATCCAGCTTCAGTTTCATTCGTTCTGAATGAAGCATCAACATTCTGTACTTCAAGAGAAGATCCAACATATGCTTCAGCAGCAGTTTTAGTAGAGGTAACATTTATCATGTCACTTAATGTACCTGCAGTTGTAGCAGCAAACTTAAGAGTGAATAATACTTCGTCAGCAGCAACATTTGCTCCTCTAACATCATCAAATGATGTAGTAATGATTCCCTCAGAAGTTCTGTTAAGTCCAAAGTTAGCTTCAGTTACGTTTAATGCGCCTGGTACGATATCATTGAAAGATAATCCTTTAGCAAATTCTAAAGTAAACTGGTATCCGTAAACTTCTTTGAAGTCTGCAGATGTAAATTCTAATTCAACTATCTCACCAGCAGCAAAGTCTCTATTGTTCAAGTCAAAAGTAAGTGACTTAGCAGATCTCACTGTTGCATTTGGTTTTGCATTCAATGAAACGTTGCTATTTACGTCTCCAACTTTGATGGCAACAAAGTCTTCAGCCATTCTGTCTTCAGCAAGTATTCCAATATTGACTACCTCGTCAAAAGGGAATGGATTTGATGGGTCAGCAAATTGTTGCTTAGCATCAACAAATCTCCACGCTTCGTTAGAAGGTAATTTATTGTCGTCGTATAATCCTAAGATTAATTTTCTCAATTGTAGTAAATCATTCACTTTAATGCTACCATCATTGTTGATGTCAGCAGCAATTCTCTTATACGGTGAATCTAAAGACTCAATGTTTAAGATGTGCTTCTGAATGATTACAAGGTCAAGAGTAGAAACACCATTCATATGGTTATCTTCTCTTGTAGCAGAAAGCTCATAACCTAATCCAACAGGATTATTAGAAAACTCGTAGTTACCCGCAGCGTTTGTATTCGCATATTTAGGGAACTCAGGGTTGTCAGCCATAGCTTCAACTAATACATTATCAACAGCGTCACTTCCTTCAGTAGCAACTGTTCCACCGATAGCTCTATTTCCATCGATATCATCTTCACAAGCATCTAAGTTATCTTGTAGTCTCAAGCTTGCAGTACAGTAATCGAAATTACCAGCTGCATCTTCAGCATACATTCTAACATCAATGGTAGAAGAAACACCATTATCTATGTAGTCACAAGTAAATGTGAATCCAAACTCATCCTGACCTGTGATTGGGTTGAAAACGATATTTTCTTTTGCAGCTGCAAAAGCTTCTTCGTTAGACAACTCACCATCAACTACATCATCCTCAGGGATAATATAAACAGTAACATCAGTACAAGCATCGAATGAACCAGCATCAAAATCAGCTGCCCACAATGTAACACCACCAACTTCCATTACAGCAGTAGCTAAACCATCATAACAGTAAGGCGTAGGTTCTTTATTGTCAACGATTTCTGTTCCGAATGGACAATCTTTAGAAGAAATGTTACCACAAGCATCAGAAACAATCCAAGTGATCACGTGATTTCCTTCTGGGAATTCATCCAATCCAGCATCGCTAGGACTTACTGTCTGACCTTCACCTTCAGCATCAATGTCTCCATCATCGTCAAGATCTAATCTCCAAGACCATCCGAAGAAAGAAGGATCAGTAGTACAATCATCAGTAGCTGTAGCTGTTAAAGAACCTGTAAGCTCTTCACCACATCCAACCAATAAACCGTCACCACATTCAATTTCTGGACCAACGTTATCAAAAATATCATATTCTACATAGATCTCGAAGTATCCATTTTCAGGAACGAAAGGATTAACCTCCCATGAACTAGGATCACTTGTAGGTTTGTGTAAATAATTTTCGCGGAAGATACACTGATCAATTACTTCCCAGTGTGCAAGGATCTTAACACAAGTTCCAACACCATTGAAGTTAAATGTATCTAATTCTAAGTTGATACCAACTTCAGAACACAAGTTGTCAATATTGATTTGAGGCGGAGTAATTGTAGCTCCTCCACAATCAGTAATTTCAATTGCAGGGAAATCTTCAGTCTCAGTGTCATCTAAATCTCCATCGTCAATGTCATCATTGTTAGTTTCACACCAGTCATAACCAGCCTTTTCCTCAGCTGAGCCATCAGGGAAAGTAATATCTTCACAACCCAAGATGTTTTCATCTTCAACGATTACATCTATGATTTGTCTACAAGTAGTTGAACCACTTGTGCTTGTCACAGTCTGGATTCTAGTAAGTACTGCCTCACCACAGTCGTCATCACCAGAAATCTGCTGAGTTGCTGTAAGGTTACAAGTAGAAGCACTTAAGAAAGGATCAAATAATGCATCTAATTTAGCAGCACCATCTTCATCAAGAGGGCCAGCACCAACTAGATCATCAATAGCAACTAGATCAATACAGTTAATCGTTACTTCAGGAAGATCTTGACAGATAGGAGGTAATTTGTTCTGTACAGTAACCTCTACCATAGCAGTGTTACAGTAATCACCTGCATCTTTTCTTCTTCCGTTAGGTTGAGTAGGATCGGGCTCGAAACCAATGTTTCCATCCATATCTGCATCATCACAAACCTGGAAAAGAACCATTACAGGGTCAACTTCTCCATCACCATCTTCATCTCTAACTAAGTCATCACAACAGAAGTGGATGTAGTCAAACCAGATATCACTCGCTTTAGTTCCTTCGCCATCACCTGGCATATCATCATCATCAGTTCCGTCTTCGTTCTCTAAATCATCATCATCTCCAGCAACAGAACCTTCACCAGGAAGATTACCACTACAAGCAGTTCCCATTCTTCTAACTGTAAATCCAATAGGACCACAGCCATCGAAAGAACCATCATCAAACGTTTCAGCAAAAACTTTTGCCAATCCTTCCTCAGCGAACTGAGATAAAGAAACAACAGTGTGTCTGTCTGCAACAACTACTGGAGGAACTTGATCCTCAACAGTTACTAGGAATGTATCAATAGCAATATTATTACAACAATCGAGATAATTCACGTAAACTTCCACTTCTTCGCCAGGCATAGTCTTAGCAACAGAAGGTAAGATAAGTACTCCATTAGTAATTGTACCTTCAGAAGAACCATAAGTTACTCTGATGGCATCAGCAGAAGTACAGTTGTCTGTAGCTGTTCCAGCTGGCAACAAATAAGTAGCACCACAACCCCAAAGGTCAGTACTGATAGTTACATCAGGAAGTTCAGTAATAGTTGGAGCAAGCGTATCTTCGATCTTGATGATCTGATTGTACTCAAGTACAGCACCAGTACACCAATCAACGATCGTCCACTCTCTTAAAATTTTATAAGAAGGATTGAATTGATCGCATTCTTCAACTGGAAGACATACATCAATTTCAGTATCTTCGAAATCTGCATTAATCGTTCCACAAGAGATTCCGCCAGGTCTACCCGTTCCATACTTATCGTCTTCAGCCCAAATACCAGTTGAAGGTAAATTACCATCCGGAGAAGGATTACCATCAGGCAATAGATTAAATGAATCTAAAGAAGAACAAAGAATCGTTCCTTCATCTGCAATAAAGTAGTAAACGCCACCGATTAAAACAGAATCTGGTTCATCTCCAGCTACAGCTGGGTCACCATCTCTGTCACCTCGGCCATCGAAATATGGAGGTAAAGTTAGCGAGTCAAGTGTTTCAGGTGTAAGTTCAAGTGTATCAACAATAGTTGCTACGTTACCCTTAACATCTCGAACTCTCCATGTTCTAAAGATAGTGTCTGCAACACATCTTACATTTTTCTCTCTGTCAGAAAATGACACAGTAATGTTGGTACATTCAACAACTGACTCATCACCTTCAGCAGGGTCATCAGTATTATCAATACCATCATTATCATCTACAGTAGGAGTGAACGGCAACCAGAAAGTGGCTTCGTTGTAATCATCACAAGAGATAGAAGTATCAATTCCCATACGGACAGCAGGAGGAGCTTTATCCTCCAACAAGAATGTTCCCCAACAAGAGTTGGAAACATTTCCGTTACCGTCAAGAACAATTAAATTGTAAGAAATGTCCATAACCATTCCTGTTGCCAGGAATGCAGGAATTTCAGTTACATCGATAACTACCATATCACTACCGTTAGTTTCATCGCTGTCACTATCGTTGTTATGGTCGTTACCATCAGGAGTAGGATCAGTTGCAGCTTCTGGAAGCCCAACAACTGAAACAATGGTGTCTGCAGCTGCTCCGTTCACAGTACCTACAGTCGCTGGCGTCAGCGTTGCAGTACATGTTCCGGGATCAACCGACACATTTAAGTTTCCATTACAGGAAACAGTCTGAGCGCTCAGATTAACTGAGAAGAACAAACTTAAGAATAAGAACAAAGAACCGGCGATTTTCATGCCCAGCTTCTCAGTCCTCTTCAAATGAAAGAAGGTAAAATTCGCCTTATTCATGAGATTGAGTTTTGGTTATTAAATATATTTTAATTCAAAAAAAGTTAGCCTTATTTAATGTAAGACAAGGATATTATGAATTACCCTAGTTGTGTAAGTACTTTTCACAATTCGTCAAAAATGAAAAGCCTCTAAAAAATTGTAGTTTTCGTTGTCTTATTATAAATAGAACACAGAGAGACACTTTTGCTCTCGGTACTCACAAACACAAAGATACATTTTCGATCTTGTGATCACATACCAACATTTTGGTATTTTTTATATTATAAATATTCGTCATATCTAATTTGACTAAATATTAATATCTTATAATTTTTAATTCTCTTTTAATTGTTCATCGTATTCCCGTCAAGCATCCTATTGATATTGAATCCCAGCGTTATTTCATGCATACCATTATGGTATGACTGAGAATCTGTCATGGAAACATTGTAAGAATATAATATATTGAAATTGTTCACCTGCGTGCCCAATAAAAATCCTAACCTATCATATCCTATTCCATAGGATAAACCTCCCATCAGCTGATCTTCCATAAAACCTAGTTTTACATTGATATCCGCGTGAAAAGGAACGTTTCTTAATTGCTTTATAAATAGGGAGGGTTCTATTGTAAAGTCATAGTTAGGTACATCGTACGCATACCCTAAATGAAGGATATAGTTATTTGTTCGATCGGAGTCACCTTCATTGTCATCTAATCTCGCTCTGACCAGGCCTGGTATCACTAATCCAAACTTAACATTATCATTGAATGTACCATAAGTGGCAAAAGCCACGTCAAAAAATCTTGCTCCTGAAAGTCTTTCCTGTAAGGACGGATCATTGAGATCTACCAGCGGTGAGGCAATTGCCGGTCCGCCCAATCCAAACTGTAAGTATTCAGTTGCCAGACCAAAGCTGATCTCATAATTGTCAGCTGGAATTTTATAGGCAAAAGAAAGTTGACCCTTTGTTGTTTCCAGCGCAGCAAACCCATCTCGAAATAATATTGCTCCGATGGATAATCGATCTGCTATTGGCCCATCGTATGATAATGTAAAAGCTTTCGGTCCATCTGAAAATCCAGACCACTTATTATTATAGTTGACAAGAATGTTATATTCTCCGTTGAAACCAGATGCGGCCGGATTAATCAGAACAGGATTGATGAAATGATGTGTATAAACACTTCTTTCCTGAGCCTGAACATTCAAAAACATTCCCACTACAAGTACTAAAGCTATTAAAATCTTCTTCATATCTTTTTTTTATCCGGAGTGGTCTAATAATTAAAATTGATCTCTTAATATCGTGACGGTACCTCGATGTATTTCTTTAGAACCATCTCCATTTGTAATTTCAAGTACCCATAGATAGCCACCATCTTGAAGCTCTTCTCCATTATCATCAGTACCTGTCCAATCATTGGCATAATCTTCTTGTGAAAACACTGTCCTTCCCCATCGATCAAAAACCAGCAATCGATTAGGAAAATCCGTTGCGCACATGATTACAAATTCATTGTTAAAATTATCACCGTTTGGAGTAATAATTGTTCGTGCGTTAAAGCATGGATTGTCAATACATTGTATTCTAACAGGGCTATCTAGTGTTGCTGTACAGCCTCTTGCATCTGTGACAATAACATTATAGGTTCCCGATCCTAAATTTGAAATCCTGGCCATATTTCCTGATGCATCCCAATTATAGGTATATGGTTCCGTTCCGCCGCTAGCCTCTACCGTAATAGATCCATCTGCTTGTCCTTCGGAACAATTCACTTTTTCCACTACTTCCACTGAGAGCACTTCCGGGTTTCTAATGGTAATAGTCTGCATGCCTGTTGTACCTTCACTGTCTGTGACCAATAACTCATAATCTCCGGGGCATTGCTCATTGAAAGGAATGGTAATGGCACTTCCTCCGACTGAGAAAGTATAGGGTCCAACTCCACCTTGTACTTCACCATCAATGATACCATCACAAACATTGTTACATGATGCATGGGTCAGATTAGGAATAAAGGTTATTCCATCAGATGGTACTAAAAAGTCGAAAGATCTATTACAATTATTATCATCGGTAATCATTACCGTATAGGTCCCCACTGATAATCCAGAGATATCCTCGGTCGTCTGACCACCAGGACTCCACACAAAACTGTAAGGAGGTGTACCACCGGAAACAGACAAATCAAGTGCACCATCATTTCCTGAGGAAACTGTAGGAACAGCTGAAGCGGTAATCATATCAGGTTGCTCCACAACAACCGAACCTTGTGAACTTAAGGCTGGGTCAGAAGAGTCCGTTATGGTATAATTATAAGTACCGGCTAGCAATCCGGAAATATCTTCGGTATTAAATTCACCTGAAGGGCCATTCCAGGCATAGGTATAAGGTCCTGTTCCTCCTTCTACACAAATGTCTATCGCTCCATCATTATCACCATTGCATCTTACATTCGTTATGTCAATTCCACATGTCACTGGTCCACCTGCGGTGATGGTGAAACAAGTCTCTGCTGTACATCCATTATCATCAGTAACCGTCACACAGTATTCACCCGCACACAATTCATCTCTACTTTGTTCAGTAGATCCATCATCCCAGATATAATCAAATTCACCTGTTCCTCCCATCATATCCAGATTGATGCTTCCGTCACATCCACTCGTTTCATTGACCTTAGAACCACCAAACACAATTGTACCCGGTCCTTCTAACGTAAAGGTTCTCGATTCCTGACAATCTGCACCATCATCTATCATTAAAGTATAGGTTCCTGCCTCTACATTGACAAGATCACATTCTGATGATTGCTGAATAATGTTTCCATCGTCATCAGTCCATGTACAAGTATAGCTACCGGATGGCAGACTAACCATGATACTTCCATCAGCGTCACCTGGACACGTAGGATTTTCTAAAGACTCGATTGCTATAGAGCAGCCATCACAATCAATGGTGGCTGAACCATTGATGACACTAACTGGTAATTCTTCATTTGAAGTATTACTTACTTCGATAGCAACACCACCTGCACTTACAATTTGAACAGGAACAGTTTTATCGCAATCACCTTTAGCTTCAAGACATAATTCAAATATGACCGTATTGTCTGCAACCGTTGTGCCGGTAGGATTTCCCCATGATACTCTTACTAGATTATCTCCAACATTATTGATCACATCCTCTGTTAATTGTTCCAAATTTAAATTCTGAACGCTATTATATATCAAGTCATCTGGATTCCATCTGACATTGAATTGCATAGACTGGATGTCTGAAAAATTACGTACTGAAATAGGAATACAACCAGTTTGTCCCATCCCTATATTTTCCTTACCTGCGATGAGGATAAAATCACTTTCATTGACTCCACCTGCAACTGTATAAGAACCATTGTTCAATACATAAGGAAGAGATACCTCATCTTCATTTGTAAAATCTATTTGCTCTTCTATGGTAATGGGGCTTACTTGTCCATCTGTTCCAATAGCATCAAAACAGAACTCAATGAGTGTTCCTTCAAGGGTAACAGGATTCACAGCGGTATTGTCAAACCATGCCAATTGTAGCCTACCCTGATCAGCCTGTAGTTCATTTAAATTGCCGCCGTTGCCTGTAAAATTAGGCAAGTTGGCATTCTGAAAACCAGTATAACTAATGATTTCCGGATCAAATTCTACCGCAAATTCAACAGTCTGTATATCTATAAAATTTTCTACATCAATTTTGACACATTGGTTAGATCTCTTGTTAACTGTAACATCTTCAACAGTAACAGTCAATTCACCATCTCCACCACTGCAGTTCATACCATTGATAGAAGCAGTGCCATTGTTCGTATTCGCTCCTATATTGACTGCATCGTTATTGGCAAATTCGATTTCCAAAGGATCATTGGAAAATCTTACCGTTGAATTATCGCAAGGATCACCTACGGCATCTAGTCTCAAAGTAAAAATTCGAGTTCCATCTGCCAGTGATTCAGGTTGTGTATTTGACTTATTCCATGAAACTTGTATAACACCCTGGTCACCGGTTTGATCCGGCGTACTGATTGCAGAAATAGAAAAATCAGGAAGATTAGAAGTAATATTTTGAATAGAATTAAAATCAAAATGATCTGTATTCCACCTGATTGAATATTGGAAAGAAATGATATCTGTAAAATCTTCATAGGTGATATCCATATCTACCGTTCCGCCTGCATCTGCTGCGTCGTCACTTATGGTCACAGTTACCTGGCTGGTTGCAACCTGAATCATTGCGAATAGTCCAAGTAAAAACAAGGAGTATTTCTTTACCATGTTAGAGGGACTTTTTATGATTTGCATATATTCTTTTTATTGTTAAAATACGCCAGCAAAGATAGCATTAGTTTTAATTCCAATATTCGTGCCACTTGAATCCTTTGGGACAAATATTAGTATTAGGCTTAATACAAGTCTTATGCCAAGTTGTGGTCTATAGCGAACCTAACGAGTGAAACTGTATTGTGTACTCCTAATTTTCGCATTATATTTTTTTTATGTACTCCGACTGTTTGTTCACTTATAAATAAAAGTTCTCCAATCTCAACATTGGACTTGGCTTGAACGATATGCTCAAGCACCTCTCTTTCTCTTTTGGTCAATTTTTGTTTGGCTTGCATTTGGTCACCATATAAAAATTGCCTGTTTTCAGAATTAGACTTATGTCCGATTCTTGGAGTCAAGCGCAAACCATCAGTCATAAATGTTTTGCCCTTTAAGATATCATCGATGCCACGGTAAATTTCAGCTGAAGTTGTTGATTTTAAAAAGTAAGCATCCACTCCGCTTTGGAATGTTTCTCGCACAATTTTTGTGTTTTCAAAAGTAGTTAGAATAGCTATCCTGGCGTCTTTATTACATCTTCGCAACTTCCGAATTTTTCTTTGCTGCTCTGCCAGGTCCATGTTCAATTCGACAAATATCAAATCAATTTCGTGATCGGTTTCTTTTTGACAAAGTTCTTCAAAACTAAGATCGATAAATTTGAAATTGCGCTGCTCCATCTTTTGTAAAATTAATCTGAATCCTTCTACGAAAAGATTTTGATGATCCAGTATGACAGTGTTCAGCATTGATAAAATGTCTTTGTTCTTAATCTGTAAAAGATTATTCCAGTGAAATTAAAAGGTGTAATATTGTATAACAAAACCAATGCCATTCCAAGTTTGAAGTTTGTCAGTTACTTAATTATTCGGTTTTTCATTTTCATTTTTGGCCTTCTACCATTTAGGGCTATTTATCTTCTTTCTGATGCCATCCGTTTTATGCTACACCGCGTATTAGCATACCGCAAGGATGTTATGGTAGCGAATTTAAAAGCTTCTTTTCCAGAAAAAAGCGAATCACACTATAACCACATCATAAAATGCGCTTATCAAAATCTAGCCGACATTATGGTGGAAGGTATAAAAGGTGGTTCCATGACGAAGAAACAAATTGTGAGGAGGTATAAATTCATTAATCCTGAAATTTTAGATCAGGCTTATGAGGAAGGTAAGTCCGTGATTTTGGTAGCAGGACACTACAATAATTGGGAATGGGCAGCTTTGTCTCCACCGTATTTTTTTAACCACCAATTGGTCGCATTATATAAAAGGTTACATAATCCTTACTTGAACAGATACATGAAAAATTCTCGTTCGCATACGGGAGTGAAAATGTACGAAATTCAAAAAACTGCCAGAGCTTTTCAAATTCATGAAGATAAAGAGCAGCCTAGTATTTATTTAATGGCCGCTGACCAAAGTCCTTCTAATACCGATAAGGCTGTTTGGCTTCAGTTTTTAAACCAGGATACTGCTTGTTTGCATGGTCCTGAAAAATATGCTCGAAAATATAACTTACCGGTGGTTTTTGCATATCCTCAACGTGTGCAGCGAGGATTCTATGAAGTGAGATTGGAATGGCTAGTGAGGGATGTAGGTCAATGTGATGATGGAAAAATCACAACACTTTTTATGAAAAGATTAGAAGAATTGATAATCGAGCAGCCGGAAAACTGGCTTTGGACCCATAAGAGGTGGAAGCATAGAAGAGAGGAGGTATAGTGGTGCGGGGTTCGCAGTTCGCAGTTCGTCATTCACATTTCGCTTTTCCCTTTAAGAGCTGCAGCAGAGCTAGGCAGCGCAGGCGGCTGTTCACTTTAAGAGCTGCAGCAGAGCTAGGCAGCGCAGGAAGCTCTTAAAGGGATGCAGCAGACTTTAAGAGCTACAGAATTGCCTTACAGCACAGGAAGCTCTTTAATGGATTGCTCAAGATTCGCTCTTCGCCAAAGGCCAATCAAACAAGCAAAACTATTCTTATCTAAACAAGTACATTTTAACAAAGAAAGCCCATCAGTTCTACCTTACAGCCCTGATTACTGTAAAAATTCCAAGGTCGTTGGTCACCTTGATGTTGTAGGCACCATTGGGCAGGTCCCTAAAGAGATTAAAAGGAACGAAATTGTCACCTTTTAGGGCCGAAAAATTCTCCTTTCTGATCAGCCGACCATAATTGTCAAACATTTCTATTTCCAATTCCGTATCACGCTCAGAATAGACCTTAATTGTCGAATGATCCTTTACCGGGTTAGGATAAATGGCTGCATCTAGTTGTAAAACTCGCAAAGTCGGACCATTGGGAATTTCCTCGTGTGGCATCGCAGTAAATACATTCTTTTGCATCAAATCAATACCGGTATTCCGCATAATCACATCATGCAAAGTGGTGGCTGAAATCTCGCGTTTTTCAGCTTCTGAAAGCATGTCATCATTTTCGTAGTAAAATCTATCTCCGTCTCTTATTACTCTAAACTGCTTTTCGATGATGGTCATCGAAAGTTCGCCGTAAATCGCATTCTTCATATGATCCTCCGCCAACATACCGACCCAAGGGTCAATATCATTCACGTCTTCATATATGGCCTTCATTCCTTCTATGACTTCTACATCTGAGCTGATGTCTTCCCATGACTTAACCGCCGGCAAGCCAAAATTGATCCTCACTTCATTGTAGTGCGGCAACCCTCTTTCTCTTCCTCGATTAATATTTATAGCTGCTAAGTCTAAACCACCCGCCCCGGGAGCTCCAAAAAGAAAATTTCTAACATCATCAATAATCTTGCAGTCAAGCTCTTGTTGGATCTGTGTACCCATACCCTTTAAAAATGGATCTATCCCACCTGACAACCAGACGGCTGCTGGATTAAAAAAGGCATCTCTTAATGACATCGAGCTAAAGTTAGATTCTCCTCGATTATTTAATCTGATGATATTGGAATTGATTAGCGTATGTCCCATTCTGAAAGCCGCAGCAGAAAATACGTTGGAAATCGAAGGGTCTATAGATGGATTATATCCTCTGTATGTCGGAACTTCTATTCCCTGAGCCGGAAGCCACTCATTATATACGATGGATTGCAAAACACCTGTAGTAATTCGCTTGGCATGTTGATACAACTCTTCATCATCCCAACCAGGATTTTCAGATTTGAGAAGGTCACAATTTCTATTGTGTTCTCGCACAAAAATAGTATGCATCGCGATCAGAAGTGGGTTTTCATTAGCTCTTACATCCCCTGCCACGAAAAGTTTGGCATTGTTAACACGCGTGTCATCTGCCATAAATGGAGTCTTACTGTCCAATGGCGCATTGAATTCACCTGTCGTTGTATTCCATGGAAGCAAATTTCCACTGGATACCTTCAGTTTTCCATCTTTAAATGATCTAAGCCAGTGCGCTCTTTCTGTTTCGCTTCCATAAATCGCTGATCCGTCCAGAAAGCTGGTAATTTCATTGACAAATCTTCTAGGATTACTTTCATCCGTTCCAGTCCCCTCGGCAAACTTGCTCCTCATCATGAAAATCCGATCACTTTCAGAAAAAAAATTATCATCTGCAGGCGGAACAATCACCAAACCCTCAAAAATATTAGTTGGTGAAGCATTTTCCACCAATGTCAGGTCATGATCAATAAATTGACCAAAAACCCAATTGTAATCGCTTAAAGATTTGGCATCCGGTATAAAGCCTTCTTGTTGGAAAAGTTGATTACTGATGACGCGTGGATTCTCTCTATTTTCTCCGGCAGGTAATCCGATACCATCACTAAAATCAACTGTCGTCGCTGTCTTTAGTAAACTTCCCGCAGCACCTAATTCAGGATCATTTGTATTATTCCCGAAACCATCGATATTTCTTACATTCTGTGCAGATAATTGATTCCCAGAGCAAAGCGCTCCAAGCAATAGGATAAATAGACTTAGTTTTAAATCAATCTGCATCATGGGACAATCGTAATAGGGGTCAAAGATAAACATTTACCGATACCCACCTATGTTTTACAAATATAAATTTAGTATATTCATATTACAAAAATATTTAATATGACACATAAGTTCTAAATTTCTTCTTTTTTTAGAATATGCCGACTTTTCAAGCGTTTATATTCAGCGAAGTGATTTAAACTATTATAAATCTCTATCGTACGATAAGACTGTTACCTAGAAAGTATGCGATTTTTTTCATTACTGATATTGAGCGTCTTGCTCTATTCACCTGTTAATTCTCAAGTGGAGTTATCCAATATCAGATTGAAGAACATCAGTTTAAGCGATACGATTATACAACTAGATACGCTAAGTATTGTTCCCTCATCCCTTCGTTTTTTCAATAACAACATTGACATCACTAAAGAACTCAGCTATCATCTAGATCATGATCGTCTGATCATAAGACCGCAAACTAAGGCATTGACCACTACTTCAGACAGCATTAAAGTCATGTATAGGGTGTTTCCGGTGTACTTCGGCACTCCCTATTCTCACTTAGATAGCACCAAAGTTTTGCCAAAACCGAACGAGGTTTATATTGGCTATGACTATGATATCTATCAAAGAAAAGAGCCGGAACTCCTATTCTCCAGAGGTCTTGAGTACGATGGTAGTTTTTCCAGAGGATTGTCTTTTGGCAATAGTCAGTCCCTCGTACTTAACTCTAGCTTTAACCTGCAACTCGGTGGAAAGCTTTCAGACGATCTTGAAATTCTGGCGTCCATTTCAGACGCTAACATACCCATTCAACCTGAAGGCACCACTCAACAGCTACAGGACTTCGATAAGGTTTTCATTCAACTCAAACGAAAAAACACCACACTTCTCGCAGGGGATTATGAAATCAGCAGACCCAACTCTTACTTTATAAACTATTACAAGAAGCTACAAGGGGTTTCAGTAATTCAGGAAAATGATTTGGGCAAGTTTGGCAACCTATATCAAAAAGGTAGTGCTGCCATATCGAGAGGTAAGTTTAGCAGAAACATATTAGATGTTGCAGAAGGAAATCAAGGCCCTTACAAATTAACAGGTAGTGAGGGTGAGCGCTTTCTTATTGTGCTGTCAGGAACTGAGAAGGTCTATTTTGATGGTAGATTGATGACCAGGGGCGAAGAAAATGATTACGTCATTTACTATGACCGTGCAGAGATTGTGTTTACCACCAATCGTTTGATTACTAAGGACAGCAGAATCATTGTTGAATTTGAATATGCGGATCAGCGCTATTTGAGATCATTGTATCAATACAGTTCAACCTACACCAAGGACAAGTTGCAGATGGACTTCAATGTCGTCAGTCAGCAAGACAGTAGGAATACGACAGGTAATATTGAATTGGACTCGCTGGACTTCCGTTTGCTTGACAATGCCGGAGATTCGGATGAAAGCGCTGTACGATCTGGTATTCGAAGAAATCGGGCAGAATTCAGTAACAATAAAATCTACTACAAGAAAGAATTCAGACCAGAGGCTCCAGATTCTGTTTTGGTGTTTACAGCTGACCCTGACAGTGCCATGTATCAGGCGAATTTCTCAGATGTGGGTAATGGAAATGGTTCTTATATCATCAATACCAATGTAAATGCCAATGGACGGGTGTATAAATATGTAGGCCCGGGTCAAGGCAACTATGAGCCGTTTGTAAGACTGGTTGCACCGGAGCAAAATCAGATGTATGCGCTTCGAAGCCACTACCAATTCAATGAAGATGCCCATGCTACTGCTGAAATAGGGATGTCTTATTTCGATTTGAACCGCTTTTCCTCTCTTGACGATCGGGACAACCTTGGATTAAGTGGGAGGTTTGATTTTGAACATAAGATCGGCTTGGGTAAAAACAAAAATTGGAACCTGCGCCCCCTCATCAGCATGGAATCCAAGACCAGTAATTTTGAAGCTTTTAACCCTTATAGAAATCCTGAATTTATCAGAGACTGGAATCTGGACCCCAATATTGAAACTGATGAGTTTTTGGGAAACTTTGGTTTTCGAATTAATCAGATAAATAACGAAGCTGCCGTGGGTTATTCCTATGGTAACTTTACACAGTATGGATTTTACGAAGGTCATCGTCATAATGTTTCAGCGGATCTTAATAAAGGCGGCTTCGATGTCAACTTCAACAATAATTATCTTACTTCCACTTCATTGGATCAGACCACCAAATTTGCGCGTCCGAAAATCAATATATCTAAGAAGTTTAGCAAATTAGACAACTGGAGCGTGGGATATTATGGTGAACGTGAAAGAAATGAAATTCAACAAAAGAATGCAGACACTTTAGATGATCTCAGTTTCCTCTATGATTATTCAAAGTTCTTTCTCAGAAGTGATGACAAGGATAATTTTAGTTTCGGTGTGGGTTTCAATCAAAGAAATGATTACTCTTCTGAACCAGGCGAATTTACATTATCAGCCACTGCGAACGAATATGTGCTTAATGGGAAGTGGAACGTGAAGCAGTACTCGAATTCCAGTTGGTCATTTACCTACAGAGAATTGATGATAAAGGATGATGAATTGACTGCGGAGCAAAACAATGCTGTGCTGCTGGGGAACTTTAACCACATTCTAAAGTTATGGAAGGGGGCGTTTAATTCTACCTTCAATTACAAAGTCTCCAGCGGTCAAGAGCCCAAAATCGAATTTGATTTCCGAGAGGTACTTCAGGGGGATGGAGAGTATATCTGGATTGATGATGGCGATGGAATCCAACAAAGAAATGAATTTCAAATCGCTCCTTATCAAGATCAGGCGAATTATGTTCGAGTGAGTCTATTCAACAATGAATTCATTAGAACCAATAATAATGGCCTAACTCAATCTCTGCGAATAGACCCCAAAATATTCCTACGATCTATCAAGGAAAAGCAAAAATGGCATCAATTTGCAAGCCGTTGGTCATTGATTTCTAATTATAGAGTAGATGCCAAGAATAGAGGAAGTAAGGGACTTTTCGAAGGAAATCAATTTTCTATTAACGACACCTCTTTGGTAAGTTATAGCTCACTTTATAATGGAATATTGTTTTTTAACAAAGGAAATCCGGCATATGACATACAATTAGGTATTCGGAACAATAAGAGTAAGGTCGTACAGACACTTGGATTTGAACAAAGAGGGTTTGAAGAGTATTATCTTCGAAATCGGATCGCTGCTTCAAAAAATATAGATGTGATCTTGGTAATTACCAGAGGAGAAAGGTCTTTGGTGTCTGAAATTTACTCTAATAATGATTTTGCTCTAGAGATTGCAAGGGCAGAACCACAATTAACCTACAGGGTTGGAAATTCTTTTCGACTCAACATGGAATACACCTATGAAAGAAAAGTAAATATAGCAGGTGAAAACAATGAAAAGGCCATGATCAATGATGTGAATTTTGGCGTTACCTATGCAGAAAGAAGTAAGTCAAGGATCATGGGAGAAATCAAGTATGCCAATGTGAATTATACCGGCCAACCCAATACAGCCCTCGAGCTAAGCATGTTGGATGGCTTGAAAGATGGAAGAAACGTTCTTTGGTCAATCGACTACTCCAGAAGAATCCGAAAAAATATCGATGTCAGTATTTCTTACGAGGGTCGAAAAACCGGAGATCGAGATACCGTGCATGTGGGCAGGGCGCAGGTTAAGAGCAGTTTTTAGATCATATTTCTCAATAATAGGCCGCGCATTGACAATTAAAGTGAACAGAAATCCTACTTTTGAATCTTAAAATTTCGTTTTACGAGCATCTTATGAAGCATAACTTTATCTTTTTATTGATCTGCTTTCTGGCCAAGGGTCTTATCGGGCAATCTTTTTTTACCGAAGTACAAGAATCATCCATTCAAAAGCAAATACGAACTGAACGCTCGATCGTACCTACTTCATATCGCGTTTTAGAAGCGAACTTCGATGAAATGAAAAAATACTTAACAAACCATATTAATTCAGACGATAAAGGAAAACTATTTTATTTGATCGATCCGGAGGGTAAAGAAGTGGGGTATAGCGTTTTCGAAACAAAAATGATGCAAGATGGAATCGCAGCCAAGTATCCGGGCATCAAGACTTATATGGGATACCATCCTGAAAGAAAGAGTGAGCGAGTCTATTTTGGGTTCAGTAGTACGGGTTTTTATGCCACCGTTAGAAAGCCTGGTGCCTCCTACTCCATTGATCGATATGCAGACAAACAAGATCAATTCTACATTTCCTATTACACAAAGGACCACATAGACGAAAATATATTCAAACAAACTTGCGGTACAATTGGGGAAAGTGGGAAGCAAGATCCATTCAAGGTCGAAAGTCGAAGTGCCGGAACCTTATTGCCATTACGGGAATACCGATTTGCGCTGGCTTGTACAGGAGAATTCGGTGCATTTTATGGACCCTCAATTGAGGATGTTCTCGGAGAAATGATGAAGTCTGTGAATAGAATGAATATGGTTTTAGAGAATGACTTCGCTGTGCGATTAGTGATTGTAGATAACAACGACAAGGTGATTAATACCGACCCAGAAAATGACTTTTACACCGATGGGAATACCGGATCTTCATTGCTTGCTGTAAATACCAAGTACTTAACGGATTCCATTGGATTTGCCAACTTTGATATCGGTCATGTTTACACCAGAGGGTGCGATGATACGGGAGGTATTGCGGCTATACGTAGTGCCTGTGCTGGAAATAAAGGTGCCGGTGTGACGTGCCACTATAATAATGACATTACTGCCATGGCCATTCGGGTGGCTGCGCATGAAGTAGGGCATCAACTGGGTTCTAATCATACATTTAATAATTGTAATGGTAACGAAAATAGTGGTACTGCCTATGAGCCTGGCAGCGGCACAACAATTATGTCTTATGGCGGTTTGTGTGGTTCACAGCTCAATGTTACCTCTGTCTCGGATGATTACTTCCACGTAAGTTCCATCATAGAAGTGACTAATTATACCAGGGAAGGCCTGGGTGGCAACTGTCCTAACATTATCACCACAAACAACCACATTCCTGAGATTAATCTGCCTTTACAAGGTGGATTTGCTATCCCGGTTAGCACACCGTTCGAACTAATAGGTGAAGCAACGGATGAGGATGGAGATGAACTTACCTATACCTGGGAGCAATTCAATTTAGGGCCAATGGCCATCCCTGGTGAACCCGTGGGAAATAGCCCATTATTCGTTTCTGCCTATCCTTCGCACGCTCCAACTCGTGTCTTCCCTGATTTAGAATTCCTTGTCAATAATGTAAGCTCTAAAACGGAGGTCTTACCTTCATACGAACGCGATCTAAATTTTCAGTTTGTAGTTCGAGACAATAATCTGGAATCAGGAGGAGTAGCCTGGGAAGAAATTGATTTTTATACCACGGAAAGTGCAGGACCATTTGTCATTGACTTTCCCAATCAACCTGACACCTTCCAGGTGGGAGAAGAAATCGAGGTTTTATGGGACGTTGCCAATACTGACAATGAAATTGTAGGATGCAAGGCTGTAGATATACTTCTATCGCAAGACGGAGGATATACTTATGATGTGATTTTGTTAGAAAATACACCCAATGATGGTCAGGAAAAAGTATTTATGCCCAATCTCCCGGGAGATGCCATTAGACTGAAGGTGAAAGCCGCTGAAAACATATTTTTCGACATTAACGATCAAAATATTACTATCGCAGAGCCCGTGGTTCCCGGATTTCTGTTTTCATATACTCCTGGTTACATCCGCAATTGTGTTCCACAGCCTGTTTCGGTTAATTTTACGACAGAAAGTATTTTGGGCTATGATGAGCCCATCACATTTGAAGTTTTGACTGAACTGCCCGAAGACCTTTCCGTCGAATTCTCAAAATCTGAGGTGGCTCCGGGAGAAACAACAACAGCTCTCTTTGACTTTAATAATGCTTCGTTGACAGGAATAATACCCATTGTAATTCAGGCGGCATCATTGACAGACACCTTAACCAGAGAAGTTATTTTAGACCTGGTTTCGACTGACTTTTCAAACGTTGCCTTTGATCATCCCAAACAAGGATCTTCAGGTAATGGTGTAGCACCAATCCTTTCCTGGAAAGGAGATTCAGATGCACAATCGTATGACATTAAGTTATCTGACAATCCATCTTTTAATGAAAATCAAAGTGATATCTTATATAAAGAGAATGTAAAAGATACTTTTTTTATTCTGGATGATATACTGAATAAAAATACCGTTTATTACTGGCAAGTGACCGCCAGGAATGAATGCGGCGTGGCTGAGGATCCCGAAGTTTATGCCTTCGCTACAGAGGCCGTAAGTTGTAATACTTACAGTTACAATGATCTTCCACTTGGGATATCACCATCAGGTATTTTGGAGATAGATATGCCGATTAATATTATAGGTGATGGACAAGTAACAGATGTCAATATCAAAAAGATTAGAGGGACACACTCGTGGGTAAGTGAATTAAAGGGTGAAATCATTAGCCCCGAAGGGACCAAGGTGCTACTTTTTAGAAATAAATGCGGAAATCAATCCAATTTTAATCTTGGATTCGATGATGAAGCTATGGGCGAAGTGACTTGTCCCTTAAGTCAGGGGTTGTCATTCAAACCACAGGAAAAGCTGGACACATTTAATGGACAGCAAATCGCTGGAGAGTGGTTATTTAAGCTGACAGATACGAAAGTAGGAAATGGTGGAACTGTCCAGGAGTACAATTTGGAGGTGTGCTCCAATGCTGTCTTAGATGGTCCCTCATTGATTAACAATGAAAAGATGGGCTTACCTAATGGATTTGCCAGAAGATTATCTTCCGAGTTACTCTTGACTGAGGATGGTAATAATACGGAAGAAGAACTCGTCTATACATTGGTTCGCTTACCACAAAGTGGCATTTTAAGAAATGAGGATCAGGTACTATCGGAAGGTGACCAATTTAGTCAGAAAAACCTTAATGAAATGACTATAAGTTATCAGCACGACGGGACAAGTGAGCAGGACAGTTTCCTTTTCACCGTTCAGGATGGCGAAGGAGGTTGGATCAGCATCACTTCTTTCGATATTTTTATTGATAATGACATCATCATCAATACTGAAGATGTATCAATTCCAAGGTTTAAAGTATTTCCAAACCCTGTTCGAAACAGACTAGTGATTGAATTTACGTTCGACCATGAAGTCAGGCACATTAATTTACTGGATGCCACAGGTCGTAGCCTCTTGCAAAAGAAAGTTCCTGCATCTGACTTGAAATTTTCAATAGATGTCAGTCACCTAACTAGTGGCATTTACTTCCTAAATGTACAAAGTGATGCCATCAATGATGTTAGAAAAATTATTGTTCCCTAGCTTCTCTTTATTGAAGTCTTAACCCGTATCGTTTATACAGAGCGGTCTGGATTAATCCTCTGGCTCCCATGAAAATGATAAAGGCCAGCCAGATCATTGATTGACCTGTTAGTAAATCTAAGCCGAAATAAATCCCCAAATAGATAGCAGTTGCCAAAATCATGGCATTTCTCATTGACTTGGAGGCAGTAAGTCCAATGTATATCCCATCCCAAATATAGCAGGCAAAGGAAATCAACGGCAAAATAATCACCAAAACTAGCATCTCATTGGCCTTATTGATCACATCGTCTTGATTGCTGAATATCCTTATAATGGCGTCTCCTCCCAGCCAGAACAATAATGTAAATCCAAATGCAAAACTCAAGCCCCAATAAAATATATATTTGATAGATTTCTTTGTGTTTTGACGATCGTTTGCACCAAAATATTTGCCTACCAAACTTTCTGCAGCGTAAGCGAAACCATCGATGGCATAGGACATCCAATTCAAAAACTGCAATAAGATAACATTCGCAGCAAGGAATAATTCTCCTTTTAAAGATGCCTGGCTGTAGAGAAATCCAAAAGCAAATGTCAAGCAAATTGTGCGAATGAAAATATCTCGATTGACATTCAAGAATCTTTTGATTTTTTTGCGGGCTAATAAAATTTTAACCGGAATGCTCTTGAGAAATCTACCATATTGATAGATGATTATTCCAATAGAAAGGAACAAGCCCAGGTATTGAGCAATGACTGTTCCCCATGCCACACCTTTAATACCATAGTCTTCTATTCTTACAAAATAATAGCTGGCGGCAATATTTACCAAATTTATAAAAACCGTGATTAAAAGAGGCACTTTTGCATTCTGCATTCCGAAATACCAGCCCAACAGAGCATACAGGCCAAGAGTAGCGGGTGCGGCCCATATTCTGGTGTAAAAGTAATCATCGACAAAGCTTTGCTGCTCTGTGGTGACATTCATCAGGTAAGAAGCCGCTGAACCAATGGGTGTCATGAGTAAAATGATCGCGAATGCAATGCCGAATGAAAGCAGCAAGGATCGCTGTAGTAGCGCAGCAATTTCCTGTTCATTCTTTTGACCAAAGGCCTGGGCTGTCATACCTGTTGTGCCCATCCGTAAAAAACCAAAGTTCCAGTAAACAAAATTGAAGATCATAGATGCGATGCCCACCGCACCCAATTCCAGCGCTGACAAATGCCCCATCAAAGCAGTATCCACAGAAGATAGCAAAGGGATGGAAATATTGCTTATAATATTGGGAATAGCAAGCCGGAGGATTTCTTTATTCATATTACAATTGAGCACAATATATCATTGATTAATCACCTTTAATAGCTATATTTCGCGTTTTAAATGAATTAATTTTATTGGCAAATTCAATATTTAAATTTTTGACAAGCAAGTCATTTATAAAGAATCTTCTTTTTATCGCACTTTTTTTCGTGGTCATCTTCCTTTTGGTCCTCTTGTGGCTTAGGTCATATACCAATCACGGACAGAAGCTAATCCTACCTAATTTTGTGGACATGCCATTGACGGAAGCTTCTCAATTGGCCCAAAAAGAGACATTTGAAATCATAGTAAATGATTCTGTGCATTTAATTGGCCGTCAAGGTGGAATCATCATTGACCAGAATCCAAAACCTGATAGTAAGGTCAAGGAAAATCGGAAAGTATACGTAACCACAACGAAATATCTGGCTGATCAAATCAAAGTCAGTAGTCTTCCCAGCTTGTATGGAAGGGATTTTGAAAGAAAAAGCAAAGAATTAGGTTTTATGGATATCAATTCAGAGGTGAGGGATTACATCTATGACCCGGGAGAGCCTAACCATATTTTGGAAGTCTACTATGAGGGCCAGAAAATTATATCCAGCGAAGGCCGCAATAATGAAGTGGAGATTGAAAAAGGTGGAACATTACAGTTTGTTTTAAGTAAAAGATACGGAGGAGAGATGGGCATACCTGATCTGGTATGCATGGATCTGGAATCTGCTCAATTCTTAATAGAAAGTTTAAAACTAAATGTAGGCCAGATTGTTTCTTCAGGGGAAGTGGCTGATGCTAATTCTGCCTATGTGGTGGGACAGAACCCCACTTACAATCCCGAAGGACTCATAAAAATAGGAGACGAGATCACATTGACCATATCTCAGAACAAACCAGTTAATTGCAATTAAAATGGATATTCAAGTAGAAGAACTGAAAGATAAATTAGACGCTAAGGATGACTTCATTCTGATCGATGTTAGAGAGGACTATGAAAGGGCTGAATTTCATGTAGGTGGCGATCACATACCACTGGGAACTCTTCCCGCCAACCTAGAAGACTACGAAGATGCGAAGGAAAAGGAAATCGTGGTTTATTGTCGTTCCGGAAATAGAAGCGGACAAGCTAAAGCATTCATGGAGCAGATGGGTTTTAAAAATGTAAGAAATCTGGTGGGTGGAATGCTGGAATGGAACCGTAAAGGGCTTTAAAAACTGTTTTTCCACATCATCGACTCCACCGGCTTAATGGTCCGTTCCGTGTATTTAGCATTCTTTTTCTTATTGTAGTAGTTGTGGATCTCTCCATCTACCATAAAATAGATGAGTTGACCTATAGGCATTCCAGCATAGACCCTAACCGGTTTAGTGCATGAAATTTCCAGTGTCCAGGTATTACAAAAGCCTACATCACCTTTACCCGCAGTGGCGTGAATATCAATTCCAAGTCGACCTACACTTGATTTACCTTCTAAAAATGGAACAGAGTTGTGAGTTTCCGTGTACTCTTCTGTCACGCCTAAATAAAGTTCTCCCGGCTTAAGTACATAGCCTTCCTCAGGAATAATGATTTCTTCTATCTCATTGTGTTTTTTTGCATCGAGAATTTCATCCTTATAAATCGCTAGATACTTTCCAAGATGGACATCATATGAATTGGTACCCAGGCAATCAGGTCTATAAGGATCTATAATGATTTCACCATTCTCTATGGCCTGTTTTATACTCACATCTGTAAGAATCATATATGACTTTTTTAAGTGCGTGCAAATATAGACAAATTTCATCCACCTTTCTTTATGCGTATATTAGAAGATAATACCTTATTTTTGGGCCATGCCGCACTACATAGATAAACAGGTATTTGGAGGAGCCATGCTAGGTGTTTGGATGATTGAGGAAGATGATGCATACTTCGAAAATGAGCTCGCACTCACCTCAGAGGAACAAGATCTGGTTGCTGATATGAAAGGACGAAGAAGTATAGAATGGCTGTCGTCCCGCCATTTGATACACCTGATGTCTAAACGAACGCAGAGGGCTGTTATTCTGAAAGATCAACATGGTAAACCTTACATCCACGATTCAAAACATCACATTTCTTTCAGCCACTCCCATGGTATGTCAGCAGCCATTGCCTCTAAGTCATTGGTCGGTATCGACATCCAATTTATTGTCAGTAAGATCGATCGAATAGCACCTAAGTTTATGAATGAAAGAGAATGGTCAGATTTAGACAATATATCGGAGGACAAACACATTGAAGTAATGCACATTATTTGGGGAGCTAAAGAATCGCTCTTTAAAGCGTATGGAAAGAAATCGGTGGATTTCAAAAAGCATATGGATATCCATGTGAACGAATGGAATGGCTCACCCATCACATTTATAGGACGATTCGAAAAAGAAGATTATCAATCAGATTTCAAGTTAGAAGCGATGAAAATCAATTCACATATTCTAGTGTATGCCGAAGCCATTTAAATTAATAATATTCTGTGCTTGTTTCCTTACAAGCTGTAACAATAGCAAGCCGGAATTACAGGAAGAGCCTGTGAAAGAATCCGGATTACAGACTGAATTACCAGACGGCTTTCATGACTTCTATGACCAGTTTCATTCCGATTCATCTTTTCAGATGAGTCACATCGTTTTTCCGTTGAAAGGTGAAATGACTAGCCGAGACTCCATGGAAACACTCACCTTAGAAAAAACTTATGTTTCAGATTCATGGAAACTTCATCGACCTTTTAACATGGATGCCGGGTATTCCAGATCTTTTACGGTACTGGGAGATTTGGTGATCGAGAAAATTCAGGATAACATGGGCTTACTGACAATTGAAAGGCGATGGGGCAAAGTAGATTCGACCTGGAGTCTGATTTACTACGGAACCGAGGAAAAAAATTGGTGAGGCTATAGGTATTTACCTGGCAATAAATAATTTTTCACATAATCATCTACACCCTTTTCTAGAGAATAAAAATTCAGAGTTGGCATTTGATGCTTTAATTTGCCCATCTCTGCCTCAGTAAAATACTGATAATTGTCACGAATGTCTTTAGGGATGTCAATGTACTCTATTTGGCGTTCTATCTCCATGGCCTCGAATGTGGCATTGACCAAATCCAGGAATGATCTGGCTTGTCCAGTACCCAGATTATAAATGCCGGAATCGATCGGCTGATATATTAGAGAAATGATGCATTGACATACATCCTTGACATAAATAAAGTCTCTTAATTGCATCCCGTCTTTAAATTCTGGCTTATGAGAGCGGAAGAGCTTCATGTGACCGGTCTTTCGAATTTGTGAAAAAGCATGAAAAATAACAGAGGCCATCCTGTCTTTGTGATACTCATTAGGACCATAGACATTAAAGAATTTCAATCCGACCCAATATGGTGGTTTTTTGCTACGTTCAAGCGCCCATTCATCGAATATTTGCTTAGACCGACCATATTCATTCATAGGTTTCAATACTGAAATATCATCCAAATGATCGTCGAAGCCGTGTTCTCCATTACCGTATGTAGCTGCTGAAGATGCATAAATTAAAGGTATGTCAAGTGTAGCACAGAGATCCCATATTTTTTTAGAATAATTGACATTCAAATCCTGAAAGATAGCAGGATCAGTTTCCACTGTATCGGTTCTGGCACCTAAGTGCACGATCGCTCTGATATCACTCGAATTGGTCGAAATAAAACTAAAGGCTTCCCTGCGATCGATCTTTAGTATACCCTCCTTATGGATGTAATTTTTTTCTTTTTTCTCTACCCGGAAATTGTCAATTGCCACAATGTCGGAATATTCCTCATCCTGGAGATAACGAATCATACATGATCCGATAAAACCTGCCGCTCCCGTGACGATGATCATGCTTCCGCCTCTTCGTAAGCTTCCATAGGTGGACAGGTGCAAATCAGATTACGGTCACCATATGCATTGTCCACTCTTCGTACAGATGCCCAAAATTTATTCTGGTGCAAATACGATAGAGGATAGGCAGCCTTGCTTCTGGTATAAGGCAATTTCCACTCATCACTGGTCAGCATGGCTAAGGTATGAGGCGCATTGGACAGTACATTATTGTCTTTATCTGCCTCTCCGGTAGCTATTTCATTCAATTCTTTCTTAATCTCCAACATGGCATCACAAAAACGATCCAATTCATCCTTGCTCTCACTTTCAGTCGGTTCAATCATCAATGTACCTGCTACAGGAAATGACAAAGTAGGAGCATGAAAACCATAGTCGATCAGTCGCTTTGCAATGTCTTCTGCAGTTACATTTAAACTTTTATAAGGATTAACATCAATGATCAGCTCATGGGCTGCTCTACCTTTTTCGCCCGTATAAAGAACTTGATACTCTTCTTCTAGTCTGGCTTTAATGTAGTTAGCATTTAAAATGGCATACCTCGTCGACTCCACTAATCCTTTTGCACCCAGCATTTTAATATATCCATATGAAATCAGTAGAATACTGGCGCTGCCATATGGTGCTGCAGACACCGCCTTAATGGCTTTATTCCCACCACAGTCCGCATAAATATGACCTGGTAAAAATGGCTTAAGTTTCTCATTAACACAAATTGGCCCCATGCCTGGACCTCCACCACCATGGGGAATGGCAAAAGTTTTGTGCAAATTAAGATGGCACACATCTGCATTGATATGGCCTGGCGAAGTTAATCCTACCTGTGCATTCATATTGGCACCATCCATATACACCAGACCTCCATTATCGTGCACGATTTTGCATATTTCTTTTATCCTTGACTCGAACACACCATGAGTAGAAGGATAAGTCACCATCAAGGCTGCCAAATAAGCTGAATGTTGATCCGCTTTATCTCGTAAATCATCGACGTCGATGTTACCTTTCTCATCACATTTCACAACCACCACTTTCATTCCTGTCATGACTGCGCTCGCGGGATTGGTACCATGGGCGGATGAAGGAATTAGGGCAATATCTCTATGTGCTTCCCCATTCTCTTTATGATAAGCAGCGATGGTTAAAAGTCCGGAATACTCACCTTGAGCACCCGAATTAGGCTGTAGCGAACATGCTGCAAAACCTGTAATCGTACTCAAGTCTTTTTCTAACTCGTGAATAAGCTCCATGTACCCTTTGGTTTGGTCAGAGGGTGCAAACGGGTGAATGTTCGCAAATTCAGGAAGACTTACCGGAATTAATTGAGATGCAGCATTTAGCTTCATGGTACATGATCCCAGTGGTATCATGGCATGAACCAATGACAGGTCTTTGTTTTCCAAAGACTTGATATAGCGCATCATCTTAGTTTCAGAGTGATGTTGGTTGAATATCTCATGCGTTAAGTAAGCCGATGATCTCTGAAGACTGGTAGGAATATATGAATTTTCAGACATGAAGTCGTGAGCAATGTCGCCACTCTTAATATCCGCGAACATTTGCAACAGATCACGAACTTGTTGGTCTGACTTCGTTTCATCAATAGAAATCCTTATTTCCCCATCAGCGTAAAAGAAGTTAATTCTACGCTCTGATGCCTGATCTTTTACTTTTGTTAAGAGATCATTGCTGCATTTGATGGAAATGGTATCAAAAAAGGATTCGCTAGTTAAATCGTAGCCCAGAGATAGAAGTCCTGAAGCCAGAAACGCAGTTCTTTTATGAATGTTCTCCGCAATGGTTTTAATCCCTTCTTCGCCATGATAAACCGCATACATACCGGCCATAATGGCTAAAAGTGCCTGAGCTGTACAAATATTGGAAGTAGCTTTATCTCTTTTGATGTGCTGTTCTCTGGTCTGAAGCGCCATTCTCAGTGCATAGTTATCATCTCTGTCTCTAGACACGCCGATAATTCTTCCGGGAATGTTTCTCTTAAAATCCTCTCTGGTAGCAAAATACGCTGCATGAGGCCCACCAAAACCCATAGGCACCCCAAATCTTTGAGTCAAACCGACCACTGCGTCAGCGCCAAATTCTCCCGGAGGAGTGATCAGGGCTAAGCTTAATAAATCCGCCGCAAATATGGAATAGATGCCTTTATCACTCAGTTTCGATACAAAGTTTCTGAAATCTTCAATTTCGCCATGTTTGTCCGGGTATTGAAGCAGAACTGCAAAGTACTGATCCTCCAGATCCATCTCCTTCCAATCACCCATCACCACTTCGATATCCATAGGCTCGGCTCTGGTCAACAATACTTCTACCGTGTGGTCAAATACTCCACTGTCCACAAAAATCTTGCTGACCGGTTCGTCTTTGGCCCGCTTGTTTTTAAGACCGTAGAACATGGACATCGCTTCGGCCGCCGCAGTACCCTCATCGAGCAAAGAAGCATTGGCTAATGCCATGCCAGTCAGGTCAGAGACCATGGTCTGAAAGTTCAATAAGGCTTCCAATCGTCCCTGGGCAATTTCGGCCTGATAGGGCGTGTACTGTGTATACCAACCCGGATTTTGAAAGATATTTCGTAAAATTACTGATGGGGTAATGGTTCCGTAGTAACCCTGGCCGATATAGTTATCAGCTATTATATTTTTTTCACCCAGTGCTTTAATATGATTTAAATATTCAAATTCAGACATGGCCTCGCTAATATCTAGCTCCTTTCTCATTCGAATATCAGACGGAATGGTCTCATCGATGAGCATATCTAAATCAGCAATATTCAAGGTGTTGAGCATCTCATTCAATGCTTCTTTAGAGGGACCAATATGCCTGTCTGCAAATCGATCTCCTTTATTAGTTATCTGCATTTTTATCGCTTGGTTTATAACAGCCGCAAAGTTAGCATTGTTAAGCTAATTGCGATGAATATAGATACTATAAATATTAAAAATTGAGATTTGTTCACGAAACTTTCACAGCGATTTGTCAAGTAATTTTGACACAAACAAAGATGCCTGTGGACCAATTCATTTTTGTGACTTGCAAATCATCACTTCGAGATAGCAAATCAGTAAGTCGATGCACATTTTCAGCATGGCCTTCCGGCCAATTGTCCTGCTCGTTCATGTCATCTATCACATAAAAACCACCAGTCTTGAGCATAGACAAAGTTTCTTCGATCATTTCATATTTTCCGGGCCATGTATCGGCGAAAATCAGATCAAATCTGCGATGTTTATTGGCAATAATCCAGTGGCAGCCATCTACACAATTCAAGGTGACTTGTGGATGATTTCCGAAATAATTAGAAACAAATTCAATAAGTTCCGTGTCATTATCGACAGAGGTAATATTTGAACCTTTTGTCAATCCATCAACCATCCAGGCGAGTGAAAGGCCTATACCTGTTCCTAATTCTAGAAATTGACCTCCCGGTTTTGAAAGGCAAAGCGTCCTTAATAGCGCACCTATCCGTCGGTCAGATGGCATGGTAAATCCCATTTCATCACAGTGTTGCTCTAATGCAGGTATAAGATCCGGGATATCAACAATACTATAATCCAAAGGCTTTTTTTACCTTGTTCACATAGTCTAATTTTTCCCAGGTAAAGGTTTCTACTTCCATTTCCTTGGTATTACCAGATCCATCAGTAAATGATACTACTTTGGTTTGTGGTTGACGTCCCATGTGGCCGTAAGCCGCTGTATCAGAATAAATAGGTGTTCTTAATTTAAGACGTGTTTCTATGGCATATGGACGCATGTCAAAGATTTCATATACTTTTTCTGCGATTTGACCATCGGTCATATCCACTTTAGAAGTACCATATGTATTGATATATAAATTCGTAGGCTCCACGACCCCAATGGCATAAGAAACCTGAACCAGGACTTCATCACATAGCCCTGCCGCCACTAAGTTTTTAGCGATATGTCTGGTAGCATAAGCTGCTGACCTGTCCACCTTAGAAGGGTCTTTGCCTGAAAATGCTCCACCTCCATGTGCACCTTTCCCTCCATAGGTGTCTACAATGATTTTACGCCCTGTCAATCCAGTATCTCCATGAGGTCCTCCAATCACAAACTTTCCAGTGGGATTGATATGATAGGTAACATCATCCGTAAAGAGTTTCTGTAATTCCGGACTAAGTTGATTCTTTACATTAGGGATAATGACGTTGATGATGTCTCTTTTGATTTGTGCCAACATGGTTTCATCATCTGCGAATTCATCGTGCTGAGTGGACACTACGATGCTATCAATTTTCTGAGGTTTGTTGTCATCCGAATATTCGATGGTTACCTGAGACTTGGCATCTGGTCGCAAGTAAGTCAAATTTATCCCTTCTTTTCTCACTCTGGCCAGTTCCTCCAGAATCTTATGGCTAATGTCAAGGGCAAGAGGCATGAAGTTTTCTGTCTCGTTGCTGGCATAACCAAACATCATCCCCTGGTCACCTGCACCCTGCTCTTCTTTGGTGGCTCGGTCCACGCCCTGATTAATGTCTGGTGATTGCTCGTGAATAGCTGAGAAAACTCCGCAGCTATTGGCCTCGAACATATATTCTGATTTTGTGTATCCTATTCTTTTAATGACATCTCTGGCAATATTTTGGACATCTAGATAAGTCTGAGATTTCACCTCGCCTGCCAATACGACCTGACCTGTAGTTACCAATGTTTCACAGGCCACCTTGGACTCGGGATCAAAGGCGATGAAGTGATCAACCAATGCATCTGAGATTTGATCAGCGACTTTATCCGGGTGTCCCTCGGAAACGGATTCAGACGTAAATAGATATGCCATTTATATATGTATTTTATGTCAATGTGTAAATTGAGCGCAAAGATATTATTTATTAAGAAATCACTTAATATTACAAGTCAATAATGAATGTTCCCCTAAAAATCCTTGAAGTCGATCACCAATTTTTATTGGCCCTACTCCAGCTGGTGTCCCTGTGAAAATCAGATCCCCTTTGTTCAAGGTAAAGAACTTTGAAACATGCTCAATTAAGGTGTCAAAAGGAAAAATCAAATCCTTAGAATTGCCTTGTTGAACAACATCATCATTTTTGACAAGTCTAAAGTCAATATGGTCTTGCTGAATATCCTCTTTATTTATGAAGTCTCCAACGACAGCGGAGTGATCGAATGCTTTTGCAATTTCCCAGGGGTGTCCCTTTTCCTTGCATTTATCCTGGAGATCCCTGGCTGTAAAATCAATTCCCAGTCCAATTTCGTCGTAATAATTCTCAGCAAATTTCTTTTCGATATACTTTCCATTTTTGCTGATTTTTAAGATCAATTCTAATTCATAATGAATGTTTTCAGAGAACTCAGGATAGTAGAAATCACTGCCATTCTTAAGTTGGGCGGTGGCCGGTTTCATGAACACCAATGGCTGAGAAGGCACAGGATTATTAAGTTCTTTAGCGTGGTCAATGTAATTGCGACCGATACAGATGATTTTCATATTTGAATTAAGGGTTGTTAACTTATTACTTAGAGTTTCACATTTAAAAGACCAACCATATCCTTAACTTCCCTTAAGGTTTCTTGTGCTCTTTTCCTGATTTCGGCAGAAGATTGCTTGATCTGATATTTAATATCCTTCTTTTGCTTGACAATTTCATTTTTTCGGTCTTTAAAATCATTGGTCAATGTAACCAACTGATTTGCAACTGCTTGCTTTAGATCAGAATACCTTAAGTTACCTGCGTTGTAATCATGAGTCAGACTTTCATATTCCTCTTTTCCACCGCTAACTTTCAGCAATTCAAATAAATTAGTGACGCCTTCTGACATTTGACCTTCCTGCGCATCACCCGTATCGGTGACGGCTGACTTGATTTGTTTTCTTATTCTTGCTTCATCTTCGAAAAGAGAGATATAGTGTTTATCACCAGCTGATTTAGACATTTTTCTACTGGGATCGGCAGTAGATCGAATTTTAGGTGTTTCCGTATACAATCCTTCAGGCAGAACAAAATACTCTTTGCCAATGGAATGATTAAAACGTCCAGCTATATCTCTTGTCAATTCCAGGTGCTGTTCCTGGTCTTTTCCAACTGGCACATAATCAGCCCTATAAATTAAAATATCTGCAGACTGTAAAACTGGATAGTCCAGCAAGCCCACAGAAATAAATTGGTCTGTACTACTTTGCGATACTTGTGCACTTTTGTCCTTGAATTGGGTCATACGCGTCAGTTGACCATAGGAGCAAAAACAATTGAATATCCATCCTAGCTCTGCATGTTCAGGAATAAGAGATTGGACGAAAAGATTTTCAGGTTTGATTCCTACTGCCATCAAGTTGAAAATCAATTCCCAGGTATTGTTTCTCAGCTTTTTCACATCGTAAGGCATCGTCATGGCATGGTAGTCCACCACTCCATAAAAGCAAGTGTAATCCTTCTGTAAGTCCACCCAGTTCTTAACGGCACCAAAGTAGTTTCCAAGGTGCATATCGCCTGTGGGTTGGATGCAGGACAGGATTGATTTTTTTTTGGAGATTTGTTTTTGTTTGATGTTATCGCTCACTTTTAAAAGTTTTTTCGCTATTCATTGATGGCTGCATGCCATTCGCTTTGGCGGTTCGCGTTTCGCAATTCATTTTTCTTCCTTATTCTTATCGATTATTTGACAGCAATCACACTGATCTCCACATTGACATACTTAGGAAGGTTTGCGACTTCCACCAGTTCCCTGGCAGGTGCAGAATCTTCATCAAAATATTCTGCATAAACCGCGTTAATTCTCCCATACATTTCCATATCTGCAACAAAAACAGAACATTTGACAATATTGTCAAATGTCATTCCCGCTGCATCCAAAACCGCGGTCAGATTCCTCATTACCTGGTGCGTTTCTGTTTCGATGCTGTCTGTTCTCAACTCGCCCGTATCAGGATCCAGGGCAATTTGACCGGAAACGTAGAGTGTATTGCCTGCCAAAACTGATTGATTGTATGGACCTACAGGAGCTGGAGCGTTATCTGTGTTGATTATTTTTTTCATTGATATTTTTTTGTTGTTCGGTGCTCGTAATTCGCAATTCGCAATTAGTAATTCGTCATTCGTAATTCTTCATTCGCAACTCGCAATTCGCAATTCGCAATTCGTAATTCTTCATTAATCCCCCCTCACTTTAACCTCCCACTACTCCTCTCCTCCTCCAACATAAACACAAATAGCCCCTAATCCATAAAGGAAAAGGAGCTATTCGCTATAACTTTAGAGAGAAAACTACAGTTCCTCCGCCGCTTCTATCACTACTTTACCTTTATAATACAGACTTCCTTCAGACCAATAGGCTCTGTGGTAAAGATGTGCTTCACCTGTATTTTTACAGATAGCAATTTGTGGAGCAGAAGCTTTTTTATGCGTTCTTCTTTTTCTTTTTCTCTGTTTTGAGATTCTTGACTTCGGATGTGCCATATCCCTATATTTTTAGTTTAACTTAATATCTTTTAATGCATCCCAGATTTTGCTACTCTCTTCTTTCTCTTCCTCTTCTATCTGCTCTGCCTGCTCTTCTAACTCTTCGTAATAGTCGAGCACTTTTTCGTCACAATATTTAAAATTATTGGACTCACAATCGATGGTATTAGACATGGGTAGTGAGATTGATACAAATTCATAGATCAAATCCGCCACATTAAGATTGGTCTCATCTGTTCCAATGTAGATGACTTCATCTGTATCTTCCTTTCCGAAATCATCGAATTTAACCAGTATTCTTTGTTTGGATACCACCGGAATCGAAATATCGGCAAGGCATCTGTCGCAAGGTGCTTCATACGCACCTTCAATCTGGAATTCCAAATCCAACATAGATTCCTTCTTATCCATGACTACCACGATGTCAAAATTTCCTTTCTCGATCGTCTTGCTTTCATAATCCTTAAAAAATATCGAATCGACCTGAAATTTGTATTCATGAATGCCGAGACGTGCATTTTTAAAAGGAATATTGAAAGTATTATGACGCTTCATAACATTTTACTTTTCAAAAGGAGTGCAAAGATAATATAAAGGTTTGAAATACGAAATACTAGATAAATAAAATATCGCTTAGTATACCACCTAATTTTTTAATAGATCTTCTTTTTTAATTTTATACAAATAGATTTCATCAGAAACGTAGATGTATTCTTGATCCATGGTATGACTTTGAAAGTGTAGACCCCCAAAGTCTCCAATCTCATTGCTACCGGTAGGCGTATGAAAAACATTGGTCCAGTTACCCCTTTCATAATTGAACAAACGGAGAAAATTACCAATCTCAAGCAGATTTTGCTTAATAAACCCCACCTCCTGGCGATTCATCGAGTATAATTGTCCAATTTCATGTTGAGAAATGACAGAAAGTGTTTTCCTATCCAAGATCATAATATCATTAGGACTATGTTTTACTGCAATGATGTCTTCATGAATCCTATATTCATTATTTCCATATCTACTAAATACGGAAGGTGACGATTCTGTCTGCGAACCACTGTAAATATGATACCCTATGATTTTGTCTCGTTTGGTCAACAATATGATTGAATCTGAAGTGAAATCTGTGAATAAGCTAGCATCGTAGTACTCAACATCTTTTGTAATCTCACTCTGAGTAAGTAACTTAAGGTTAATATTGCCTTTAGATAAAACCTGGTAAATATTTCTATAGATCTTACCTATTTGTGGACCTATTATTCCAAGGTATTCTAAAAGAAAAACATCTCCAAGTTCATTTTGGATCAGTTGATGAGATGACTTTAGGTTAGTGCTGGTCGGATTGACCAATGCCAAATTCTGGGTACCTTCACGTGACAAAACATAGATCGCTTTGTCAGAACTTATCACATCAGTCTCCTCATATGAGATGACATCTGTAATCATACCATCAAAAGTATTGTCATTAAAAGAGCCATCAGATAAGTCTACATTTCCAGTCAATCCGAAATTTCCATTCAGATAAAAACTTCGATTAGATGGTCGAAGCTCTTTATTGGTCCATACATGAAAAGTTTCAGGTATGGCAGTTTCCCATATGATACTGCCACCAAGCTTGTTGTATTTCTTTATAAACTGACCAATTGAGTCTTGGAAAAATAGTAAGAGGGTCTCGTCCCTTTCATAAAGTCGTGTGAATTCCACCGATGTGTCTAACGTGGATTTAAAAGGGACTCTCCATTCATAATCGGTCAATTCTATTGGAATTTCTTTGTTTGTGTGCTGATTATCAACAGCACAAGCTATAAAAATGGAACAAATAATCAAAAGAAATAACGAAGCCTTCATGTCTCGCTTCAAACTATCATTTTGCAATAATTGTTCAGTAAAGCCCAGGAATCAAACCACCTTTACCTTATAATCCTCTCCATCCCATTGACCCTATTCTGTCCAAAATATTGTAAAGATGACTTGTCCTTACTGCAATTCCTGAACCGGCAAAACAATAAAATGTATGCATGTGCTGCTGTGCAAATAGCAGCTGGAATGGGATCAGGCAAGACTTACAGCGGTACTCAAACCATTGATGATGATTACATCGGCGGAGATTTATATATTGATCATGGAGCTAATATTACAATAAATGGAACAGTAGAATTGGCGGATAATGCTGAAATAGAATTTGCACCAACTTCAAAACTTACTTTAAATGGAACATTACTAATGGGAGAAAGTGTGGACGTATTGGTACGAAGAGGTTCGCAATTTATCATAGATGGTGGCACAATAACTACTGCTCCATGTGCCAATGAATGGAGTGGAATATTCGTGGATGGTTATAGTAATCAATCTCAGACTATGCCCGGTTTTCAAATCGGTTATGCTACCAATGGTGTAGTGGAGGTTAAGAACAACTCCTTAATAGAAAACGCATGGACAGCTTTTTCTACAAATTCTAGAGGAATAGGATGGCCACAAGAGCAAGATTATCGCGGTGGATTAATATTGGTTGAGAATTCAACTATCCAAAACTGCTTCCGAGCCGCTGAGTTTGTTGATTATGATATTGAAAATAAAAGTGAGTTTGTCAATGTAACGTTTGACGGTCAGGATGAAAATGCCACTCATTGGGAAACTGTAGGTGTGGAATACAACAATTGCGATTTTCTAAATTATTCCACTTCGGCAATTAGCACTTTGGATGCTGGTGTAGATGTATATAGTTCAAACTTTGACGGAAGCTATATTAATAGTAGTGCTGAAGCTTCTATTATTATTGAACATACTTTTTCAGGAAACAAAGTCTCCGACATAGACGGAAATATATTTGATGATGGATACCAGAAACTAATGTTGTCACCTGGAAATACATCTCCTATAACTATTGCAAACAATGTATTCGAAGGCGGAGACCGCTATGGTGTATATGTAGTAGGTGATGGATGGTTTACTATTGAAGATAATAGCTTTAGAGACTTAACCTATGAAGGAATTTACTTATCTAGTACTGGAAACAACAGTAATCTAAGTAAATTTAATAAATTTTATGATTGCGAGTTCGGAATTTATGCCTTTTATGATAATTCTGGATTCGAATTTGAACAAAAATGTTTTACCGGGTCAAGTAGTAAGGATGTAGGATACAGTGGTAATACTTATGCTGTAGGACCAAGTCCTGGTATTTTAGGGGAACATGATGGCACAACTACTGAAGCGGGTAATTCTTTCACAACTAGATTTAAAGCAATAGGTCGATATGGCACCACTGATGTTTTTAATTACCACATAAAAACTGGAACTTCCACATCTTCGACTAAGGTTCCGTATAATTAACCAGGAAATATTTTCGATGCAAGTAACGTGGCTTCTTGTGGTGCTTCTGCAAAAAGCAAGGATATAAACGTCACAAGAAATAGTGAACAGTCGATGAATTTTTTGGACATCGTAAACAATTTTGAAAGTGATTCTTATGAAATACTAAAGCTTAGTTATGGCGTTCTTTCCTTTATGCACGCTAGATATATTCTAGGACTAATGATTTCAAATGGAGATTTAGCAGAGGCAAGGACCTATCTTACTGCTCTTCCAGAAACTCATAGTTTGAATCGATCTGAGAAAGATTTTATTTTTACTCAAAGCTTGGTCATCGACTGGCTATCAAGTGAAAAATATGTTTTATCAGCAGCTAATAAAATGAGATTACAGAGCATTGCATATCAGAAAGATGTCCTGGATGGATATGCAAGATCACTGCTACATGCTTTAACTGGTGAATTGAACTTAAAGGATGAAAAACCTCTATTTTCTGAGGAAAGCACAGTTAAAAATAGGAGTTTTAGTGAGCAAAATATAACACTATTTCCGAATCCTGTATCTAATCAAATTAATTTAGAAATTGCAGGCACAACTGATAACAAGGTTAATGTTACAATTTTTAGTATTTCTGGACAGAAAATTTACGAGCAGTCTCATCTTATCAATGGTGAGGCTACAACTGTAATCAGCATTAATTCTGAAGATTTTTTACCTGGTCTTTACGGTGTAATGATTCGTTCCACCAATGGACGAACTCTTCATTCGCAGAAAATTAGTAAAATATGAATGCGAGAATAATCATTCTGAGCATATTGTTATTAAATTCCATTATCCTGTATTCGCAGGATAATGGATACTTTAGTGCTGTTCCTGACCTCGGTTATACTGAAAATAATATTAGATTCAGATGGGTAGAATCGAGTGAAAATGAAACGCTTTACGTATTGGGTCTAAATATTACAGACGATGGAATTCCTACTTCACATATTACCAAGATCAATAGTGAAGGCACAGTATTAGAAACAAAGCTCTTTGATTTCTTTCCCCAAAGCACCGAAAATATGGTCTTATATAGTGATACCATTTTTATTTTCGACGTTGTGAAGATTGACGATAGTTTTCAATTCAGACTATCAAAAGTAGATACAAGTCTCAACTTACTAAGTCAGAATTTGTATCCATGCGGTAATGCCGCAATAGAATGTGCTGGGGTTGATATAGCTGTTAATGATAAATCAATAGTACTTGTAGGATGGGCTAACAAAATTGATGTGCAAAATGGGATTCTAGTCAAAATAAATAAGAGTTCATTGATTCCAGATCTTATTTTAGATACTATTCCTGGAAATTATGATGGTAGACATCAGTATCATCAAGTAGCATTTTCAGATAAAGAAGATATTTACGTGTATTTTTTTGCAAAGAAAAACTTTGACGAACCCGGGACCCGCCCAAATCATGGAATTCTAACCATTAACCCCAACAATATGTACATTAGTCAGGATTTTGGACAATATAGCCGTCCTTCGAATGTTAATGTTTCAAAATTCTTCGATGATAAAGTATTATATTACAGCCACTTATCAGGTGGCCCACCTAGAGGAAAGCATGTACTGATGACTACCAATTTAGATACGATTTGGGAATTAGAAGACTTGCCTGCAACTAATATTAATATTCCAGATATAATTAATTACACCATTGAACAGGATATGATTTATGCTTACGGTGTTCGAGAATGGCACTTTGGATATAATGGGGTTGATTTTCCGATACCTGACGATTTAGATGACTATCTTACTGCATATCTTCTAAAAATTAATGTTGAAACTGGAGAAAAAGAATGGGGTAGAACTTACGTAGAGTATGATACTTTCGGCAAAGTTAAAACTTATGGTATTTCAGGAATGACCGTTTTAAAAAATAGGGATCTTTTCTGCGTAGGTTTACTTGATGAAAAAGATCCAGAAGGTCGTATAGTAGCAGTAAAACCCTGGATCATCAAATTACCTCCAGATGGGTGTTTTCTTGGTGACTGTGAGGGTATGGAGTCCTTTCTGTCTTCTTCGAATAATATCACTTTTGATTCCAATCCTAGTTTAGAAGTGTATCCTAATCCTGTGGTCAATCAGCTAAATATTCAGGATCTTCACATTATTGACTATCGGACACTTAAATATAATGTAAGTAATGTTGAAGGAAAACGCGTACAAAATGCCGAGTTGAGAATGTCAGATTCGGGTGTAATCGACTTTTCAAGTCTTAGCGCTGGGATATATTTCCTTAATATCATTGACCTAGAAAAAAAAGAAACTTATACTTTTAAGATAATAAAGAAATGAAAAACTTATTCTCAGTTGCCGTAATATTATTGATTGCGATTATCTCTAATGCACAAAGTGACACTTCTTTCGTCAAGTACGAGAGCCTTTTCTTCCCAGCTAATGATCACACTGAATTTTCTAAAATTCACATAACAAGTGATTCAACTTTCATAGTCAGTGGTCAATATATAGATAGAGCAGGGACACAACCCCTTTTATTTAAGTACAATAAAGAATTCATAAGGATTAAGTCAATATTTCCAGAGTACAAAACCCAGCATAGAGACTGGGATCAACCCTCATTTCGATCTTTCCAAGACACAAACAGCATTTATCTATTGGTGTACAATGAGCCAGATTCTTCATTGTACCTGAATGAATACAATTATAATCTGGATCTTATGGACACTCTGCGCGTTGCGCTTGACTCCTTTCCTGAATTTGTTCCTACTCAATTGGTTATTGCAGATTCAATCATTCATATTTCTGGATATTTCAATGATTCTGAAGATCATAAAGCATTATATCTTAAGATAGATCAGGCTCGTGACTCCTTAATTTACAGCCTAAAGGGTTCGGAAATCTTTTTGAATTCATCCTCGGAATTCTTCTCGTTGCATGTGAGTGGTAAGCTAGCTCATATATACTTTAATGGAAGAATACCTGAATCAGAAAATAGTCGTGGCATCTTAAGGATAGATGAAGAAGGGGAGAATAACATTATTCATCAATGGGGTTCCATTCAACCTTGGAAATTTTCATTCCACTTCTTCGATTCTACTGAATATATCTTTAATGGAAGAAATCCAGACCTTCCTTTTCCCAACTGGTGGGCGCAATATTATGAAAACATGGCCTCAGGAATTCATTGGGAAGCTCCAGACCTTGCAGCAGCAGAGTTCACCGCAGTTACAATTACTGGGTTCTCAGAAAGAGAGAACGGGAATATATTCGCGTTTGGAATCAAAGAGAATTTCTTCAATCCTGACAGTGTGGAATTTCCGAACTTAGGAAATGTAGATAATTTTGCAAGTGCCTATGTTTCTGAGCTTGATAGGAATTCAGGAGAACGAATCTGGGAATACATATATACTAATTTCAATAAGGAGGGTGAAATAGACAACAGTATAATTCATGACGTCATAGAATTATCTGATGGATCATTAATTGCAGCAGGACGATCAGAATTAGACAATGTGGGAGATGATGTAGAACCGAGAGTGAATGTAGGACTATTAATAAAATTGCCTCCAAATGGATGCTTCAGGAATGATTGTGATGATCTATTATCTTTCACATCTTCCACACAAGAAGAAAACAACGAAGTGCGTGATATTACTGCATTCAATGCATACCCTAACCCATCATCGGATTTTATTTACCTACCGAGTTTAAAAAATCAAAACTCTAGTGATCTTAAATTTAGACTTTTTTCTATAGATGGCCGATCCATAGTGAATGCCCAAATTTCCTTAGTCGCTAACAATTCTATAGACATTTCCAGTTTACAAACGGGTAAATACATTGTACAAATTTTTGATAAAAAAATAAGAAAGCCTACATTGCCAGATTTATTAAGATCTAGAAGGAGTAGTAATTTATAAAAGATAATAAAAGACGCTAATGAATATGAAGCATACTGGAAATTTTTACACCTAATAAAACTTTTCTAGTCAATTCTAGTTCATAAAATTCGAAATCTCCAGAAAAAAAACGGTAGAGAATTTCCCATTATAATAAATTACAAATTACTTTAAAACATCCCATATCATTGCTCATTAAAGTAGACTTGCCATATGTTTTATGATTTTAAAACAGGAATAAAATGAACTGCTAAAGGCTATACAATTACCACCTTATAATCCTCTCCATCCCATTGACCCTCTTCTGTCCAAAATATTGTAAAGATGACTTGTCCTTCCTGTAATTCCTGAACCGGCAGGTCCGTAAAGTGAACTCCTAGACCCATATCTTCTGTCTCTACCTGATGCTCAGTATCCCAACCATCTGTTGTCCATTTCACTCGCGCAGGAGAAACCGTTTCTATCCTGAGTTTTCTGCCCGCAGGCATCTCCGCTAATCGCAAATCACCTCTCCAGATAGCATGGCTAGACTGCACACCATCTTCGACATAGCGCTTGTAAGTACATCGGGGCAAATCAAAAACTTCTTTGTGTTTAATGGAGCAAACCAATTTCACATGTTCCGAATGAGCCCAGGCCAATGGCATAGCCGAACCCGAATGCTGCCCATTAAACAGTTCTTTCTCTAATATATCTTCACTATCCCAGATCTGCTCAGGAATCATACCATTGTTGGAAAATTTTTCGACTGCCCTCAATAATTTTTTAGCAGCACCGACATTACCTTTTGCTACTTCGTAGTGTGCTCTTTCAGCAGCTAAAAGCGGCCATGGTCTGCCTATTCCAGTGCCATCATAGCCGGTACCATCTTCATGTTCGCCGTATCCGTCATTAACATAACGATACCAGCAAGGACCGTTCTCTGTCTCTGCCATAATGGTATGATCGATTACCTTTATGGTATTTAATATTCTTGGATCCTTGGGATGCCTGAGCCCAAATCTCACCAGGGCCAATGGATCCACACTAATCATTTCTACTACTGGCATAATATTTTCTCCCTCCGGCTGATTCTTTACCGTCATTGTTCTGTCACCTAAATCTGCTGCTTTCATTCTTAGCGGATTGGTTCTGAGATAATATCCATCGACTCCAACCTCCTCAGTCAATCGGGTCGAACGTACATATAACCAATAATCCAATCCTTCATTCCATGCGTCAGCATTCTCTCTCAAATATTGACCTATACTATCCCCTACTCTATCAGCAAACTCAGCCGCAGCAACCAAGGCTGATATGATCGTAGCACTTGTATGCGCTGAAACACCTTCTTGTTCTTCCCATCGATCCTGAGGAGTAAAAAGTCCTTTTCTCAACAAGAATGTAACAGCATTTCTAACCATCTCGTAGTAACGATCGATGTCTTCTTTGCCAATGGCTTCATGCTTCAAACAAAGGTCTACAAGCAAAATCGGTAGGGCGGTTTCATCTAATTGTATACCATCCCAAAACTCGTCACCTGACAACCACATATTTTGTGACCAGCTTCCATCCTCTTTTTGAGTTTTGACCAAATAATCCAATACCTTCATGGCATCTTCTTTTGCACCCAACGTCAATAAGCCGCCTGCAGATTCTACGAGGTCTCTCGGCCACACCATATGATATCCACTCACACTGTCATCTCCTTTGATTTCCCCCCAGGGTATGGAGAGGCTGGCCATCATTGCGCCAGGATAGTTTTTCGATGAATGAGTTCGCAAAACTGCTGCACTGTTCCTAAATAAATGACCCGGAGATTTTCGACCTTCATGTAACTCGTTCAACATATCCTGCCAATCCCTCCAATCATTAATATATTGCTCTGATATAAAGTCAAATCCCTCTTCAATACTTTCAATAGCCGCTCTGGCAGCATTCTCGTGTGTGTTTCCAAAACCAATAGCAATGACAACTTCTCCAACACTGATATCAATCTCACCTGTTAATCCAATGTTGCCGTCATATGCCTCAGTGTATTCCCTGCTTAGCCATTTGTCTTCATTCAAGATTTGCCAACCATCCGACTCACCAACAAATCCCACAGATCTTCGTAACCAAGGCTTACTGCAAACCATCGCCAGAAATTTACCACCATTCTCAGCATAAATAATAGGATAATCCTCATAGTGTCCTAACCAACCCGAATTACCTGCACCCTGATTGTTTAACCTTGGTGCTAGCAAGGCATGCAGCTTATATTCATCCTCTCCCTTACTTTCAAATTTGATTTTTTGCAACATGGTGTTTCTGGAAGGATCTGTTACAAGTATCTTTGTAATCTTATAACGCTTTTCCGGACATTCATTCACAATTTGGTAAGCCGGAATCCCTGGTTCGATCTGCTTTGTCTTAGATTTGGTATGGCGCTTTTCTTCGGCGAAAAATTTCTTTCCATCAGTGATGATTAGACCCATGTCACGAATCGCAGCAGTGTCAGTCTGGGGATAGTAAATCTCATTCAATATACCATGACTCAAAGTAAAGTGCACATTACTTTCTGAGGTGATAGAAGTACCAATTCCTTCCTTTGAACTGGTGGTCCATCGAGGGGCGATTCCTGGAGATCCGGGAGCATATTTATCATTTTCCATAATTAATTAAGTACATTACTTGCACTATTGTTTTAGACAACCTGATTTTCTTGCACATAGATGATTGATTCGGCTTTTAATAAATCCTTGCAAAAGCAAAATTTGATGCTGTTCTCTTTAGTGATAGGAATAGCTCTACTTCTTCTTGTTAATGTTAGCTGTGAGGGCGAGAAAGCGGAAGCTATAGATACCATTCGCGTGCAGTGCAAGAAGGAAAATCTGTCTCGAAATTACATCGATGCCTCTATCCGTTTTAATAATCATAAAACTTTAAAAGGCCGAATGAAGACTAGAGGAGGCTACTCGGTCAGATATCCAAAAGCTTCCTATGAAATTGATTTTGATCAGGATGTCAGTCTATTTGATTTGCCTGCTGACGATGATTGGATTTTGAATGCCAACTATATTGACAAGACATTTATGCGGCACAAATTAAGCTATGACTTATTTCGAAAGATGAATCCCGACCACGAGGCGAGCCAATCCGTATATGTAGAACTTGAGCTCAATGGAAGTTATCATGGTCTCTATGTTTTAATGGAAAAACTAGACGTTTCAAGTCTCGATATTAATAAAAATGACAGTGCCTCTTTTATTTTCAAAGAGCCCTCCCTATTCAGACATCAAGCGTATGTTACACCTCAAGACACTGCCAATTACTATCAACAGATTAGTCCGGATATAGCCGATCGTGATCTTGCAGATTCGCTAAGATTAATTAGAAAACTATTGATGTCATACGATAAGAGCGATTTTCAACAGCTGCAAACGATTTTCGACTTATCTAACATTATTGACTGGCATTTACTCTTACTTATAAGTAATGCAGGTGATGGTTTTTTAAAAAACTTCTATCTCTATAAGATCAATGCACAAACTGGTATTAGAGTCGCACCGTGGGACTTTGACCATAGTTTCGGAAGAGATGGTGATGGAGAATATAACTTCGATCGATTGATAGATTTGGATAAATCCTTGCTCTTTTCAAATTTAGTTAAAGAAGAACATTATCGTCTTCAGCTGAAAAATCGCTGGAATTTTCTGGTCCAAAATAATGTACTTTCCGTAAAATCAATATTGGATATGGTGGAGAATTATCGATCACAACTTCTACCATTGGTAGAAAAGAATTTCATCAGATGGCCGCATGATGCCGATGATTACTACGACAATGATGACTTTCAAAAAGAAGTACAGCTCATGAAAAAATTTATAATTCTAAGACATGCACAGGTCAGCGAATATATGAATTCAATCTAGATACCCACAGAGAATCCTAATAACAAGACAATGGGTTCATTTACATTATACTCACCGTATAGGTCCACATGTTTGAATGTGAGATTGAACCCACCTCCATAGCGAATAGGAATTTCGTCATCAATGTTTACAGTCCACGTATGATCATTGGGTCCTCCACTAAAATCATATGTCAACTCTGAACGATTGTATTCATACCCAAAAAGACCATAGAAACCAATACGGTTTAATTTGACTCCTAGCTGTGTCAGACCGTATTGGTTGACTGCGTTTACCGATTCGCCTACGTGAAGTTGATGATAGCTGTATGATAAGTACCATTTCACATATTCCGGTAAAAAATAGCGACCAAAGTCATGTCGGATGCCTCCTCCGTAAAGCTCTAACCTCCCCAGGTTACCTTCTACGGGAAGCTGAAGATACCGACCATAAAAATCTGTGCCCAGTAATGTACCAATGTAAAGTTCAGGAATACCAAGTGTGATGTTATCAACGTCACTACCTCCGGGAAGGGATACACCATTATCCATTGAAATCGGTTCTTCAGGTCCGATCAATGTGGGTGCATCCGTAATTTCATCCGAAGCTGCATAAGTTCTCAATCCACTATATACAGGATATCTGGTCACGTGCGCCCCAATCTTTATATGAAATCCCTCCTCACTATATCTCGGAAAAACACCGGAGTGAAGAAGACTGCTGTACACCTGACTGATGGGTTCAAAATACTTTTTGCCAAGATCACTGGTTGCAAATTCATAGGACACTTGATCTCCTATTGTAAATTGCGCCTTAAGCGCAAGACAGCAACATACCATTAAAAGGATATAAAGTGTTCTCATTCTAGTCCATAATTATTTTATCTGCCAAGCATTTTGGAGGGATCGACCCATCGATCGAATTCTTCTTCCGTAAGATAGTCTAACTTTAATGCCGCAGCCTTCAAAGTAGTTCCTTCTTTATAGGCTTTTTTTGCAATTTCAGAGGCTTTATCATAACCTATTTTGGTATTTAGTGCTGTGACTAACATCAAAGAGTTGTTGAGGTTTTCCTTGATGTTTTCGTAAGCTGGCTCTATGCCCTTTGCACAATTCTCATTAAAGCTACTACAAGCATCTGCAATCAGTTTGGCAGACATTAAAAAATTGAAGATCATCATGGGTTTGAAGACATTAAGTTCAAAATGACCAGTCATTCCGCCTATATTGATCGCAACATCATTTCCACATACTTGCGCCATGGCCATGGTCATAGCTTCTGCCTGAGTTGGATTAACTTTCCCTGGCATAATGGAAGATCCGGGTTCGTTTGCGGGGATCTTTATTTCTCCAATACCACATCTGGGACCTGATGCCAGCATTCTGATGTCGTTGGCTATTTTCATCAATGAAACCGCAACCGTTTTTAATGCTCCGTGAGACTCCACAATGGCGTCATGAGCTGCCAATGCTTCAAATTTATTTTCAGCGGTTACAAATGGTTTGCCTGTCAGTTCTGCAATCTTCGCAGCTACATTGACCGCATATCCTTTAGGCGTGTTTAGGCCTGTACCGACGGCTGTACCACCCAATGCCAATTCACTGAGATGAGCCAAGGTATTTCTTATGGCCCTTATTCCGTGTCTGAGCTGTGATTCATACCCCGATAGTTCTTGACCTAATGTTACTGGAGTAGCATCCATAAAATGCGTTCTTCCGATTTTCACTACATCCATAAATTCCGCTGACTTAGATGCCAGGGTATTGGCAAGCGTTTCTATAGCAGGTATGGTTTCATCAACTAACATTATGTATGCTGAAATATGCATAGCGGTAGGGAAAGTATCATTCGATGATTGCGACTTATTCACATCATCATTAGGATGTAAAAACTTATCGTCATCCGTTAATTGACCACCCTTTAGCACATGACCACGATTTGCTATGACTTCATTCACATTCATATTCGTCTGTGTACCAGAACCTGTTTGCCAAACGACTAAAGGGAATTCATCGTCTAATATTCCGGCATAGATCTCATCACAAACTTTCGCAATTACCTCAGCTTTTTCATCTGCAAGAATACCGGCTTCTGCATTTACCAAAGCTGCCGCTTTTTTCAATACGCTGAAAGCTTTGATCACTTCCGTCGGCATTTCGTGCCCACCTATCTTAAAATTTTCACTAGATCGTTGGGTTTGAGCTGCCCAATACTTATTTTCAGGAACTTCAATTTCACCGATACTGTCTTTCTCAATTCTTGTCTTCATATCTTGTATAATAAATGCAATGCCTACTGAACTATGGCCATATAAACTGCGCAAATTTACGACCTTTTTTTTTATAACATATATATTCCGTGGAAGTTGGATTTTATCCGAACAAAAGATATACTTATTGGTTAAATTAGTGAAAATTGAAATTAAAATTTAAACAACTAAAAAATATAATTATGGCATTCGAATTACCAGATTTACCATATGCTCACGATGCATTAGAACCCCACATTGACGAAAAAACAATGAAAATCCACCATGGTAAGCACCATCAGGGTTACACCAATAAACTGAATGATGCTATCGAAGGTACCGATATGGAAGGTAAATCAATAGAAGAAATATTGAGTGGTCTTGATATGAACAATAAAGCTGTCAGAAATAATGGCGGGGGCTTTTATAATCATAGTTTGTTTTGGAAAATAATGAGTCCGGATGGTGGTGGAGAACCAACTGGTGATGTGGCCAATGCAATCACTAAAGCATTTGGATCATATGAAGATTTCCAAACCAAGTTTAAAAGTGCAGCTGGAGGACAGTTTGGATCTGGATGGGCATGGCTTTGTGTGCACAAAGGTGGTAAAGTAGAAATCTGTTCTACTCCCAATCAGGATAATCCCATGATGCCAGGCGTCGGATGTGGTGGAACACCTATCCTTGGAATAGATGTGTGGGAACATGCGTACTACTTAAATTATCAAAATAGAAGACCAGACTATGTTCAGGCATTTTTCAATGTTATTAACTGGAATGAAGTCAATAAGAGGTACAATGCAGCCAAGTAACATTTAGCTGTTGAATAAAAAATTTAAAGAGCTGGTGAGCGGAGGTTCATCAGCTCTTTTCATTTACTACCATAAAAGGTCAATGATGAGAACCTTTTTCTTAATAAAAATGAAACAATGGACAATAATGTAGTGCTTAGACAACTTCGATATATTTTCGATTATGGAGATGATCAGATGATGGATTTATTTCGGTCAGGAGGCAAACCTACTAATCGCAAAGAACTGAGCGAGTGGTTAAAACCGGAAGACGACGCTTCCTTTTCCAATCTTTCAGATGAATATTTGGCTGCTTTTCTGAATGGTTTGATCAATAAAAAGCGGGGCAAAAAAGAGGGAATACAACCTGATCCGGAGAAGGAATTGAATAACAACATCATTCTGAGAAAACTTAAGATCGCTATGAACTTAAAAGTGGAAGAGATGGTGGAATTATATAATATTGTAGGAATAGTCATAAGCAAACATGAGGTAAATGCGTTTTTTCGCAAACCAGGACAAAATCAATATAGAAAATGCCTTGATCAGTATCTCCGTAATTTCTTGTTCGCCATGCAAAAGCAATACAGAGACTTCAAGCACTAGTCAATGATTATTTAATGCCGTGAACCATTGACCTTAAAAACCTATAAACTCTTCCGTATCTTTTATAGAAATTGTTGGCAATGTATTTGCATATGATAGATTTAACAAATGTTTCTTCTGTTTAATATGATTGAACAATCTGTTAGTGCCTATCGTACGACATAAAATTTCGCTCATATGATTGACACGAATAACTAAAAACATTAATTTGAACTAAATTACTAAACCATGTTAATTCTATCAATTGTTATATTACTTTTCTTCGCCTTTGGTGAACGACTTATAAGCAAAGCCTGAGAAGATTTCTTTCTAAAGAGAAAAGGCACCTAGTTTAAACTAAGTGCCTTTTTTTATTTATAATTTTCAATTATTTATCTAACGGCGTCGTACATATCGATAACATCTGATTTAGAAAACTTTCCCATCAAACCAGTCTGGAAGTCGTATTCCACATCACCCACAATTTTGACTACTCGAAAGTCATAGTTGACATTATCTTCGTTTACTTTCTTCTCAAAAACAAAGCCGTTGTCATCTTCTTGTATGATTTGAGAAAAATAGACCCCTTCCTGAACCTCTTTTTTCTTTTCTTCGATGATTTTAGCAATATCATAGGTAGTTGCAGCTGAAGAGATTATCTGAATATTATATTCATCACCTTTTTTTACAGTGACATCCTTTGCAATACCCATATCAGTGACTTTGACTTCAGGTTCTGCTGGCGCCTTTATTTTTATGGCTAAGCCATGCTTCATCAGATCATAATCCTGAAACTTTGATTCCTGAGAACAACTAAGGATTAAAGTCATCGTGATCACCCATAAAATTTTCTTCATCTTTTAAGTGTTTAAGATCGTAAAGATACTTTTTTCCATGAATTACTTTCTTGAGTCGAATCACAATTTCGGTACCCGAAGGTGCACCCCCTTTATCGATTAAGTCATGTATAATAATAGGGACTTCACCATCGACACTGTATGGTGCAATTCTTCTGGAGGTAATAGCGATACCACTAGAAGAATGAGGTTTTTCACAAAATTGCACGGACTTTCTGCCGACACCATTGTCCTTAACACGAAATTCAAGATGATCTTCATATTCCTTCACTATTAAACATAGCTTTTTCTCACCACTCTTATCCGCCAAGCCATGCCAGATAGCATTTTCCAAGAATGGTTGGAGTACAAATGTGGGTATCATTACGGTTTTTTGATCCCTAGCTATATCTACTTTGACGATGAATTGCAATGACTCTTCAAACCTTAGTGATTCCAACTCTACATAAAGTTCTAGCCACGAGATTTCTTCTTTAAGATTAATCATCTCCTGCTTACTGTAATCTAAAATATGACGCATCAACTTGGAGAACTTTGACAAATACTTAGAGGCAAGCTCAGGTTTTTCTTTTAGGATATACCACTTGATCGAATTCAAACTATTGAATATAAAGTGAGGGTTCATGCGGGATCTTAAAGCAGTCATTTCAGCATGTATTTTTTCTCTCTTCGCTTCACTAAGTTTTAGTTCCTTTTCCCGCAGCACATCTCTCTTTTTCTTGCGATCATAATACAGAAATAACAATAAACTTAGCAGTAATGTAAGTATTATAAGAGCAGAAAATCGAACAAGTTTACGCTCAAAAAAAGTAGCCCTCACTTGTACTTTCATTTCGGTAACACCTCCCTCTTCCCAAGAGGGCGTCGTGGTGCTCTTCAGCTCTAAGGCATAGTTTCCAGGAGCGAGGTTAGTAAACTGAACAACATTGTTCGTACCATTAGCTATCCATCCTTCCTCGTAACCCTTCAGTCTGTACCAATAATAGATATCGGTATTGAGCCCGTGGTGAATAGTGCCTAACTCAATGCTCAAATGGTCATCATGTGGCTTCAATGTAAGAGAAAGGTTTGGATCATGATCTGTAAAACTACCATTGACATAAATATTTCTTACATATGGATTAAGGGAAAGCTTTTCACCGGTCAATAATCCTTCATCCCAATATTCAAATCCATTTCTTGCTGATGATATAATAATTCCATCACTCAGCTCTTCTAGCAGACCTGCTCTGGGTGCAAAATCGACTCCATCTTCGATCCCAAAATCCAGAATTTTTGATGAATTTCGAACGAAACAAGAGAACCCATGATCGGTCGACATCCAAATATTGCCGGCATTGCTGAGTAATAATTTATTGACGACGTTGCTCCCTTTACCTCTGTCACTCAACCATTGCACGATTTGAAAAGTACTGTCTTTTTCAAAGACCTGGAGAAGGCCATTACCTTTACTTGCCATCCAGATCGTATCGTTTTCCCAAATGAAGTCATTAATTTCAAAGGCCCTTAGCAAATCATTGTTTAATACAGAATTCTCAACGATCTGTTCTGAAGGATAATGGTAAAAAAATAGCTGATCTCTCGCTTTGATGAGCAAAATGAAAGAATCTATTTCCACCACTTTATCTATAGTACGCTTCTCTAAATACACTTTGTCCATATTATTGATAGAAACCATACCACCATTCTTTAGTGAAAACCAGTATCCATCCACTGCATCGAAACATTGATCGATGTTCTGCCAATGCATATCATTTTTGCGTCCAAGTCTAAGCTTTTCATCTTCTAAATACCTGAGTCCATCAGATGTAGCAGCCCATATCGTATCTCTCCAGTTAAAAAGTGAGCTAATTTCTGAATCGAATTGATCTCTACCATATTCAGATTTATGACGAAACACTTCAAGGTTTTTCATTTCTTTATCATAGGAAAGCACTCCATCGCCACCTGCTGTCCCGAAATAATATCGCCCGGACGCCTCGTCCTTTAGAAAAGAACGCTGAAAATTTGACTTACCATCATAATCCTCATATACCTCGAAGGTAAAGTTTCTGAAAATATCGTTCGACTGGTCGAATGCTAGCAATTTGTTATGTAGACCTACATAAACAGCGCTCTCTTTGTCTACAAAAAAACCTAGAGCGTTCTGATTTCCCGAGTAAGGCTTTACTACGAAGTCTGATGGATTGTTTTTCTTAATCAGGTAGAAGTGATTAAACCAGCTAGCAGCCAGTATTAGAGAGTCCTGATAAGGAAAAATGTTTATCATCCTAGTTCTGCCTAGTTTTAATCCTTGCTCTTCCGAAACAGTAATTTGGTGTGTCCATTTCTTAGAGTCAGCATTATAAATTAGAATTCCCAATCCATTATAAAGACCCACATAGACCTGGTGTAGGTCATCTACCAATACAGGAGGAGGCCACCTCTCGTAATATCTTTCTTCCGTGAAAGGATAAGGGATGTAGTCGGTTAATCCTGAAGAGAAATGGTAAAGAAAAAGACCATGATGTCCAGCAATCCACAGCTCATCTTCATATAAGGAATGTATTGCCATTCTACCTAACTTTTCAGATTCTTCTTCTAGGCCAATGGTTTCGTCCTGAATAATTTGCACCTTTTCCAATATCTTAGAATTCTTCGTGTATTGATAGAGAGTACCGTTCTTTGTAGCTATCCAAATGGTCGAATCAGATCTGACCAGAATGTCGGTAATTTCATTACTGCCCAATTCTAGTGATCGAAATTTCCTTCGCTCTTTATCATAAACACACAGGCCCGCTTTCCATGAACCAAACCATATGTTACCCATTTGATCTTCTCTTATAATGTCTGGTCCAGCCGTGATCATTTCGGGATTATTCTGTGGGTGATAGAAAATTTCTTTGCCTCTAGATCCATCAAATTGTACAACAGAATTCAACAATCCCAACCAGATAAATCCTTCCTTATCTTTGAAAATGCTACGTATGAAATACGGAGGCTTAGTAACACTAATTTCGTATGAGCTCTTTATCAGATAGTCTAGTTCACGGCTAAGAGTTTGACTCCTGACATCTATGGAAATAAAGAGAACGGTTATTATGAATAAGATCAACGGTGATCGCTTCATTTTAATATCGGCTTTCAAGTAATAGTTCATGAAGCGCCTCTTTTATGACCTTGCGTCTTCTTTTAGCGATGGGAATTAAATCGCCATTTTTAAGTATGATAACAGCATTTTTGGATATTGAATGTAGAAATGCTGGATTCACTAAATGGGACTTGTGCGTTCTGAGAAAGCCAAAGGGCTTAAGTAATTTCTCATACTCTTTAAGTGTTTTGGCTGTCAATATACTTTTTCCATTATCCCTAAAGATTTTAGTGTAATTACTAAATCCTTCAGCCCTTATGATATGTTTTACTGAAGCGAAAACATCGACTTCTCCAGATCTCATCTTGATCGTTTCCGGCTTTAGATGGGAAGATTTTTTAAACCTATCTATAGCTGCAATCAGATCTTCCTCATCTACAGGTTTAACCAGGTAATCAAAGGCGTTTTCCCGCAGTGCTTCTATTGCAAATGTACTGTAAGCGGTCACGAATATTACTTTGATTGAGGCGTTACTCATTTGTTTGATAAATGACATACCATCCATTTTAGGCATTTTTATATCCAGAAATAAAAGGTCTGGTGGTTTAGCTGTTACAGATATTAATGCAGATTGGGGGTCATTAAATATTTTGATATTTTGGATTTCGTTAGGAAAATATTGGACAAGAAGGGTTTCAAGAACTTCTGCTGCTTTAGGTTCATCGTCTACAATAGCGATTTTCATAAGGTTAAGTTTTAGGATGAATTAAGTACTTTGTCAATTTCGTCTTTTCATCGCACACATTTCTCCCGATCGATAATTATTTCCTCCCTTTCAATAATAAATAAGTTCCCACCATCGGAAATTATAAAATATTGTAGTCATTTTTCAACCTAAATTACAAATAAAGACTAAGCTTCACTTCATGAAACCAATTGATATTTCCACAACCTCTTCACAAAAGGTTTTGGTCAACTTCGATATCAACCATTCATCTGGTGAAGCGGTCTTCTCCTTAAAATCCAATTCATGAAACGTGTGATTTTATTCTTCATCCTTCTTTATTCAAGTGCCTTTTTATTCGCTCAAAATATAGGAATCGGCACAAATGGACCTGAGTCAAAACTTCATATCTCACACCCTTTAGCTGATTCTGTTTTCTACAGTCAGGATTTCGAAAGTGAGGATCTGTCTGACTTCGAAAGAATGGGAGAATTTACATGGGATATTGATTACGAGGAAGTCTACGAGGGTTCTGTTTCGGTCGCGACTGTGAATCCAGAAGACAATAACTTTGGACGGCTTCGTTTAAATATCGATTGTCCCACGGACAGGGAATGTTACATTAATTTTTACCATAAGCAGGATACTGAAAATGACATCTTTGAATTGCACATTAATGGAACTCCAGTCTACACCGGAAATGGGAACATAGATTGGACTTTTCATAAGTATAACCTCGCAATAGGTCAGAATACTCTGGACTGGTACTACGTTAAAGACCAGCATACTAACTTCAATAGTGCGGACAAGGTATGGGTCGATGCGATTTCCATTACTTTCATTAAAAACTATGCTTTTCGCATAGAAGATGGTACAGAGGGAGATGGTCGGGTAATGGTGAGCGACCCCTGGGGGAATGGTTCCTGGGAACGACTAGCTATAACGGAGGTTTTTGATGATGATGGAGATAGTGGAATAGATGTAGAATTAACTGAGGATGATGACTTGGTAAGATTTTTCTCCAAGGGTATTAATAATTGGACGGCGTCAGGAAATGCACACACATCTTATCTTAATCCACTGCCTCGTAATATAAGCATCGGTTATGATTCTGGACTTCTCCTGGATGATATTAGCATGCGCAATACTTTAATTGGAAATTTTACTGCTCAATTTTCGACCGGCATATACAATACTTACATAGGATACGAGGCAGGGAGAAAAAATACAACAGGAGGAGAAAATACATTTATAGGATATAATACCGGAGCAATGAATACGTTGGGAAATAGCAATTCATTCCTTGGTGCATATGCAGGCCTTACAAATCAAGGGGAAAGAAATACCTATTTGGGAGTCAATTCTGCAAGAGAAAATGAAACGGGAAATAGTAATGTGATGATTGGATATGAATCAGGTTTCTCTTCAGAAGGTGGCAGCTTTAATGTTTACATAGGAAGCGAAACTGGCCAGAACGTCACTAATGCAAGCAACAACATCTTCATAGGAACATTTGCCGGGCAGAACAAGACTGCTGGAGGCTCCAATATTTTTTTAGGTACTGAAAGTGGTCGTAATTCGACAACCGGAGAATTTAATTTATTGATGGGATATGGAAGTGGAAAAGACTTGGGCTCAGGTGAAAACAATGTAATGCTAGGTTCTTTCGCAGGATGGCTGAGTCAAGGCAGCAATCGAAACAATTTTCTGGGCAATAACGCTGCACAAAATCATCAGTCTGGGGATGATAATACGATTATCGGGTATGACGCTGCGAAAAATGCTATAAGTAGTACTCGAAATATGGTATTAGGAAACTATGCGGCTAGCGGAGGAGCATTTGGAGACGATAATGTGATTATAGGTACCTATGCTGGAGATAACATCAGTGGTCTGGGCAAAAATGTAGTAATAGGTGGCTATGCTGGAAGGAGTTCTTCCAGTGAAGGTTCGGTTTTTGTCGGTTATGATGCTGGGAGATCTAATACCACTGGAATGAATAATACTTTTATTGGCCAATCAAGTGGCAGATTCAATACGACAGGTAACGAAAATACCTTTATAGGAGATAGGTCTGGGTATACCAGCACCACAGGAAGCGAGAATGTATTTGTAGGTAGAAATGCTGGCAACCTGAATACAGATGGTTCCGCAAATACTTATGTGGGCTGGCAAGCTGGGCAATCTGCGGTTTCTGCTACTGAAAATACATTTGTGGGTCATCAAGCAGGTCAAACCAATTCAAGTGGATCGAAAAATACTTTCATAGGTGAGGATGCTGGAGTATTTAATACTTCGGGAGAACGAAATACATTTGTAGGTGAAAACAGTGGATACAATGTAACGACAGGCTATAGAAACTCAATGTTAGGTGTAAGTGCGGGTCAGGCATTAATCACCGGACATCAAAACACCTTCGTAGGTGATATTGCTGGTTTATTCATCACCTCTGGCAGCAATAATGTAGCAGTGGGTCGAAATTCGCTGAATAATCCTTCTCCTACAAGTTCGTTCTGCACATCAGTGGGGGTAAATGCTACTATTCATTCATCCAATACTAATCCCAGCAACTCAGTTACACTAGGTTATAACTCTGTGATTGTGGGGTCAAATTCAGTAAGAATTGGAAATAGTTCTATGACCTATATTGGTGGTTTTGTTGGATGGTCAAATGCGAGTGATGGAAGATTTAAAAAGGATGTGAGAGAGGATAATGTTCCTGGTTTAAGCTTTATTGAGGCTTTAAATCCTGTGACTTATACCTTAGATTTCAATCAAATATCTCACCACATAGGAGAGCAATATTCAACAGATGTAAATGGTAGAAGAATCAGAACACCTGAATCGCAAGATATGATAGAAGCAAGGAATCAGAAGAGCAGGGTTAGGAGAACTGGGCTTATCGCTCAAGAGGTAGAAAAGCTAGTGCTACAAAAAGGTTATGATTTTGACGGAGTTTCGAAGCCAGATCATCCTGAAGACATATATGGTTTGAAATATTCAGAATTTATCGTGCCGCTTATACAGGCAGTTCAGGAGTTATCGGCAGAAGTGGAATCCTTACGAGAGCGGATTGCTGAATTGGAAAAATAGATAGTTAAAATATGGTTTAAATCCAGATATCTATACACTCAAAAATTTGACAGTCTTCGTAGGCAACAAATTTTTCTTCTTCCATATAATACTTTATGTAATATTTAATTCGAAACTTCAAGATTGATGCTTATAGATAAAAACTCTACAGTATTAAATAAATTCAGAATATACATCGGATTGTCTTCAAAATGCATGAAACTGCCTTAGCCATATAGCCTATACAAACAGTTTGTAAATTCTGTGGATAATATACCATTTCGTAAAATGAATAGCTCCTCTGAATTATTCTTTTAATAATTCAGAGGAACACTTTGATATTATAATCAATTTGATTTTTTTTCCATAGTAATAACTTACCTCACTACTGTCACATCTCCCTTCAAAATTCTCTCTGTACCATCCACCAAAAGCACCCTTGCATACCAGGCAAACACCGCAGGATTAACATATTGACCCTGGAAAGTTCCATCCCAACCCATCTCATCAATTCCCGGATCAAAGTTTCCATTTTCAAAAACTTTTTCTCCCCATCTATTGAAAATTCTCAATTCATTGATTTTATCTAACTGGTTTCCGGAATACAAGGTGAAATAGTCATTTTCGCCATCATTGTTAGGTGAGAAAATATTTGGTGCATAGACCTTGCTCCTGCGATCCACAAAAACCCTCACAGTAGATACGTCTGTACAACCGTAAATGTCAGTCAATGTAGCACTGTACTGTGAAGTATAGTATGGCCATACCATCGGATCCATACATTCAAGGCAATCAATATTTGCATCAGAAGCTTCCCAAACTACTGAGGAAATAATAGAAGGATCTATATTCACTTCAGCCTGCAGTTGTGCACTATCACCCAAAACAATGTATTGGTCTTCACCGGCGTAAATTTGGAGATCTAATCCCTCGAAAAGTTCCGTTGATCTAGTCAGTGTACATCCATTGGCATCCTTTACCGTCACATCATAAGATCCAGGACCTAAGTTCTCCCAAACATTTCTATCCTGGAACGAGCCTCCATTCAATGAGTAAGTGTAAGGTGCCACGCCACCTTCAACATTAAGTACAGCTACCAGGCCTTCAAAGTCTCCAAAACATGGATTAATGGTTTCTATGTCAAAATCATTGATCGGTATGATATTATCGATAACCTCAACACTATCCAATGTAGAACATCCATTGACATTGTTAGTGACTTCAAGATAATACCATCCAATGGAATTGATTTCCGGATTCAAGGTTGTCGAGCCATTCAAAATGCTACCATTGGTGGTCGTCCATCGATAGGAAAACTCATTTCCTACGGAGGATCCTTCACCACTGAGATTGACATTGGTAATGACACATGTCAATGTAAATCCAGGTCCTGCCTCCGCTATTGGATAATTTCTATCTAAAAGAACCGTAACAGTTTCTGTGGAAATACAGAAATTATCACCATTGGTCACTGTGACCGTGTACACTCCAGGTTGATCAACAAATATAGCAGATGAATCTGCATTACTGACGATATTTCCATTTTCTGTCGTCCATGTAAAGGTCATAGCAGGATTGCCACTTGATTCAAATGCAGCAACTTCCACGATGTCATTAATACAATTTAGTACTGCCGGAACATTCGTGTCGATTTCCGGGAATGCAATTTCATCTGTGACCAAAACTTGATCGGTATTGGTACAATCCGAAATCGTATCCGTAATAATCAATGTGTACTCTCCAGGTATGCTGGTGGTGAATAAGAAATTATCTTCAGGCGTAAATTCTTCACCGTCCGGTCCTATCCAGGTCACCACTTTATTTCTACTTGAATTGGTCGCATCGATGGTCACTTCTGTCACTGCACAATTGATGAATTGATCTTCTCCTGCATCTGCATTCGGGAAGTTCTCATCAATAAATACTTCAACTGAATCTATATCAATACAGCCCGTTGTATTATCAGTTACTTGTAAGTAATACCAGCCTGGCTGATCTACCAAAGGAGTAAGCGTACTTTCTCCTTCAACAATATTACCTTGTGGAGTCGACCATAGGAAGGAATAATTACTAGTAGGTGTGCCATTTCCATCTAGTCTACCTTCCTGCATTTCGCATGTCAATGTAAAACCTATACCTGCTTCAACAGTTGGAAGAGCATGGATGATCACTTGTACTGTAGTCTCATTATCCTCACAAGGTGCCTCAGAATCTACCTGGTAAGTAAATTCGTATGTACCTGCAGGAATACCATTGGTAGTAAAGGTACCATTCGCAGCATTGAATCCGGAAGGTACTGTACTGGTCCATGTGCCTCCTGGATCTTCTCCTTCTAAAATGGAAGCTAGATCAATTACTACTGCATCCATTTCACATGCTTCAACTGGTGCTAAAGGATCACCTGATGATAACCTCTCCATCACCATTACAAAAATAGTGGTGTCCATAGTACAAAGAGGATCAATTTCGTCAAGTGTAAACTTGAGTCCATATTCGCCAGCATCTGCTCCAGTTGCGTTGAATATGTCTCCGTTGATAACAGCAGCATTCCCACCGTTCGGAACAATAGCTACGCTCCATGTACCATCATCTGAATCATTCTCTATACTGCTAAGATCAAATACTGCGTCATCGTTACAGAACGGCCCTGCTTCTCCAATGTTTATGACAGGACATGAACAATCTAATACTGTGATATTCAAAATATAAGAGTTAGCTTCACATATTCCATCAGTATCATCCACTGTATAAGTGAATTGATAATCACCTGGGATCACTCCATGAAAATCAGCAATATTACCATTAAGGGAGGCTCCTGATTCAGATATATCTGCCCAAACTCCATCAAGCGTTCCTTCGAAAACCAAGGTATCGAGATCTATGATCGCACCCTTAAAGTCAAGATTACAAATTTCAGTATACTCATAAATTCTTGCTGTGGTTGGATAACTAACCTCCACATTGGCCTCGCCTGAAACCTCTCCATCACAATGTGCATCGGACATAGATACCAAAGTAATGTTCATATCTACATCTGGTTCCACTGCGAAAGTGAAAGGACTTTCTAAAATATCAGAGAACGTAAAAATTTCTCCATTGGCATTAACCTCAATGGTCCATGGAGCCGTACCCGTCAACAAAACTTGTAAGTCTACGGACTCACCCAAACATATCTCCTCCTCACCATTGAGCTCAGCAGTTGGAATTTCGTACCATACCACCGGTTGACCGATTGCCACCACCGTACATTCCTCTGTAAGATCAACCAAACCGTTACTTAATTCATTACCAGCAACTGCTGAGATGTAGTAAGTTTGTCCATGCACCATAGTTGCTGGATCAAAAAAGAAGGTTCCATCTTCACTTAATGCTATGATATTGACAAGAATCGTATCATTTCCTTCGTGTAATGCATATATAACCCTATCATTGAAATCCAGGAATTGCTGTGTAGCGTCATATACTCCAGTGGCAGATAAGTCTGGTCCACAAACTTCTATCAAATCCTGATTCATAGTCCCCACAATGGTCAGACATCCGCATTCAATTCCTTTATCAGCGATAGTGATCAATTCACATCCATTCACATCAGTTACCTCAAAGAAATAATCTTCAAGCGACTCAATGTCTTCACTTATATAAACATAAGGCTCCACTCCTTGAGGATTGTCAATGGTGTTACCGTTGACGATATAGCCTGTAGGATCTCCTCCCCAAATTTCAAATGTTACTTTATAGCCTGGTCGATCAGCGTTACATTCTACCATTACATTTTCAACCCTTGGAACATAGTATAGAATGATGGTAGCAGAGCCTGTGGCGTCATTTTCGCAACCTGCAGCATTTGTAACTTTGCCTAACGTATAGTTTCCAGCCTCTGTCACTTGTAATTCAAATGAAGGATCTGTGGTGCTGATGGTTTCATACAATTCTCCGTCTTTCAATAGTTCTACTATCCAATTGTCACCATTTGAGAAATTGATGGTTAATGTTACTTCATCATCTTTACCATCGCAAACGCTTCCACCTCCCACTAATTCTGCTTCTGGGATATCCTGACCAATAACTTCGAACGTAACCTCATCATTACACAGCTCTCCACCAGCATAGATAAATACAGTGGTGCCTGGTTCGACTTGTTCTCCAATGTTAAGTAGGGTTCCGGTCCTTCCTGGTCCCGTGTAGTAAGCTTCTGTTCCATCCAAATGCTCACCAGTGATAGGCGACAATGTATAAAATTCACAGACAAATTGATTGTCTGGATTGTCGAGAATTGGTGTTGGAATAATGGTAATATCCAATTGTTCTTCTGTTGAACAGGTTCCTGCAGAAACATAGACGTAGAGTGTCATGTTTTCTGAGATCAAATCTCCCACATTATATGGAGTACCCTGCCCATTCATCTCGGTGAAATACCCTTCGTTTCCTGTGAGATTGGTACCAGTGATGGACGGTAATGTGTAACCATCACATGCCACAACAGGATCAATCTCATCCAATACAGGAGTCTCCACAATATTCACCTCAAAGATAGATTCTGACGGACATCCGTTGGCATCACCATAGATGAAAAGTGTCTGAGATTCCGTCACTTGATCTCCTGCATCATATCTTGTGCCCCCACCATTTGGTGCAGTGTAGTAAGCCTCGTTTCCTGATAGATTCGTTC
>NZ_JAJNKB010000008.1 GCF_021533195.1 Portibacter marinus | reverse complement strand
CTATAAAACGAAGCTAAAAGTAGCTGCATAAATATTCATGTTTCCCACTATGTTCAACATCTGAAAATATCTTACCATGGATATTTTTGATATTGAAATGTGGAAAACCGAACTGCCAAATTCAAACCTAAAAACAGACTATTTCTGTCTAACAATTGGGGGGAAGCTCACTTCCCAGAAGTGCTTTTTATTATTGAATGATTTAATATTGAAATTCAATCTTGGTAGGTGTAAATGAGTGAGTCAGGGGAATTGTGCACGACGATCTGGGCATATCGAGAGTGGTAAGGTACAAGCCATTCTGATCATGCCGTGTTATGTGTGGTGACTCTAGTCTTCATTTGGATTAATTCATCTATTCTAGCGTATCTCCCATACCATTCTGCCATATTTTCCACCTCCTAAAAGTCTTTTGGCTATCAATTTAAACATAAAGTTTTTGCAAAGATGCCTAATTAAATTCAGCTTTTAGGGCTATATTCTTCTGATTCAGTATGACAATTTCAAAGTCAGATTTATCCAAAACTAATGTAACCTTCTTATCATCCGTCTCTTGTATATCATATGGAACGGCTTTGCCAACTTTCTCACCTTTTTTGTAGGCAAGTACCAAACAAGGGCACTGGATATTTTCTTCAACAAATGATAGTTCCACTTCTTTACGATCACCATATACCATCCATTGTGGACGATCGTACTTTTTACTTCTTGGATGGAAAACTGCTATGTCATATCTGAATGTACCCATAGGAGGTAAATCAAGAGAGGCTTCCTTTCGTTGCTGACCAAACAGCTCACCAGATTCATTGACAAAAACACTAGATCTTTCTAGATCTGTAATCTGATAATACGAGTTTTCGTAATCGCTATTACCCTTTTCAGAATAAATGGTCTGATTTATGGTTAATGGGTTAACACCTGTAAATACCGTCAATCTCCCTGCCATCGCCTTTCCCCAACCCATGGACATGTTAGGCATATCTCCTTCGTACACATGATCAAAGCCACAATGAATTAATATCTTTTCGTTGGGGTATCGATTTAGATAGGATTCAATATTCCGGGCTTGATTAATTTCTCTTTCCTTCCCATTAGAATGTCCACTGCTTTCATACCCAAATAAATTGAACCCCATATCAAAGGCAGTTCTTATTAAATTGGCAAATTGAGGTTCTTGTGTAAAATATCCAGAATCAAGAATAGGATAACCATTGGCTTGCATGATTGAATCTGCTTGAGGCGTATTGAAATATCCTTCCATTCCTAAGTGTTTAAAGCCTCTTTTTTTGAGTCCTTTAAGTAGTCGAGTGGTAAAAATTCGATGTTGGGGCATTTGATGAGCTTCATTGATGATGACTACTTGGTGCTCTTCAGCTTCATTCAATATGTAATCTATTGCATCCATTGCTTTGTAGAGGCCAAAACTATCTCGTTGTTCCTGCGTAAGTCCAATTTCAATTGATTCTTTCGTATCCCAAATCTCATGCATCCTTTCTATGTTTCCGATTTTGGCAAATTCCCATGCTGTTCTATCGACAATGGAAGGAAAGGTATCCCAATAGGAAGAAAAATTGTATGGCATTTCATTTGACTCTGTATCAAAATGAAAATCAAATTCCACAAAATCTAACTTTTTCTGACTTTCACTTTTGGTATTACAGGCAATGCTCAGCAAAGAAATAGCAATAACAAGTAAGTGTTTCATTAATTAGTGTTTTATGCCCGTCAAGTTAAATATTATCCTCTTGACAAAGATAAATACACATTAGTAAATGTTTTTATTCAACTAAATTACATAAGACTGTTCTTAGACCTATTAACTCAGCTGATTCACTTCCCTTTCAGACTAACTCCCGCTTTAATAATATAGCATTTCTCACTTTGAAATGGGAATGAGTAACTTTTTGCATAATACTTTGCTATCATTGGCAGAGAGGTAAGACTAGAATTCAGCGAGTCTAGTTGTTTATAAAATAGAAAGCTATTCATTATTTATATTTTCGGTTTTTTTAGGTTGTTTCATCACACATAACTATCCCATACCGGCACAAAAATATATCACCTGTTGCAGAATAATGACCGATGGTCTTTCACATATGACGTTAGAACTTTTAATTGCCGTGTTCACCAAGGGTGCTTCATAATCTCGATATAAGGTATTTTCATAAAATGGATTAGCTAATCAGTAATTATCTCATAGCTACCTCAGTATACACCAAAATAAAAACATTGAAATGTGACCATAAAGAATATTGGACCATAAAACTATGTCTGTTTCACTCAATACTCCTTCATCAATCTCGACTTCAACTTACTCGTGTAGTCATCCCTTAACCACCTCCTGTAATTTAGCGTGCTCTTCGTAATACAGTAAGAATAGTGCTTGATACGCTGCGAAATATCGTGTTCCAGCAACCTTGCCAATCCCAGGGCAGTCAACAAGTCTGGTGCGTTCTCTTTAATCATGGATATGTGCTGTTCTAATGATTTTTCTAAAACCTCAGTTGGCCTTCCGTGCTTTGCAACGTTTTTATTGTATTCTTCATAGATGTCAAAAGTTACTTCATCTGTATTAGCGAATTTCTCTCTCAACTCATCTGGCATAACATAGCGGAATTGGCGTTCGATGTCTTCGTCCAATACCAAATTCTGATAAAATAAATCCGGTGATTTAAAGATCTTTTGCCAGTCAACAGGTGCATTCCAGGGACCAAAACGGGCCACATTGTTACCCAGATCAATGATGGTAAACTTTTTCTTGTTGCCTAAAATTCGGGAACCTCTACCAATCATTTGAAAATACAAAGTCAAGGACTTGGTCGCCCGATTCATAATGATGGTATCAATCGTAGGTTCATCAAAACCGGTCGTCAGAATACTTACCGACGTCAAAATAGCATCAGGGGTCTCCTTAAACCATTTAAGAATGGATCTTCTCTCTTTTGCAGAGTTTTTATTATCGAGATGTCGAATATCGAAACCAGCTTCTTTGAATGTCAGATAGACCTGTTGCGATGTCTTGATCCCATTATTAAAGATGAGGGTTTTAGTACCCAGTGCCTTTTCTTTATAGGCTCTCAATAAGAGAGACCGCATATTGAAATCTGCATACAATCTGTCAGAAGAACTAACGGTGTAATCACCGTTCATACCAACTTTAAGCGAACCCAAACCTACATTGTATACCTCAATATCTGCTTCTGCAAGAAACTCGTTTTTAATTAAATCATTGATTTGGGGCCCTACGATCAGATCATCATAGTTATCGTTCATAGGAAGCTTAATATTGCTACTCAGTGGGGTAGCGGTCACTCCCAGGATCATGGTATAGTGAAAAAACTTAAATAATTTCGTAAAGCTATTGTAGTGAGCTTCATCGATAATGACTAAGCCTATGTCTTTCATAGACATATCCTTATCATTCAGGCGATTATTCAATGTTTCTACCATCGCTACATAGCAGTGATAGGGATTGGGTTGTGGTAACTTCTTGACGCTGCTCTCAATTACCAGATTCTCGACACCAAATTTAGAAAGCATGTTGCTTGTCTGTCGGGAAAGCTCAATCCGATGCGTCAAAATCAAGACCTTCTCGTTTCGGTTTTCGACAAACCTCCTTGCAATTTCAGAGAAAATCACGGTCTTGCCTCCTCCAGTGGGAAGTTGAAACAACAAGTTCTTATTTTCTCCCTGGTAAGAGTCAATATAACTAAAAATCTCTGCTATGGACTCTGTCTGGTAGTCGTATAGATCCTTCTTTTCTATCTCTGCGATAAGACTATAATTTACTTTTAGAAAAACTGCAATATTACAGACTTATCTTGGATTTGTGGTTGCTTCTGCCCTGACTTTTTAAAATTTTTGATCATTCTGAAGTAATATCTACTGTATAGAATATACTCTAAGCAATTCTTCCGGGCTATAGTAAGTCGTTTGGTCCGTATCTCCTTTTCTTATAAATTCTACCTGATCTGCAGTAATGACCGAACTTCCGTCACCAAAAGCATTTTTCACGTAGGTGAGAACATCTGCAATTTCCTGATCATTTAACATCTTTTCATATCCGGGCATAGGTACTTGTCCGGGATAGTCTTTACCTGCTACGGTGATTGGTCCATAGATACCTTTAAGCGCAATTTTAATTAGGACTTCATCATTTTTGTTTACCCACTCCGAGTTTGTAAGCGGAGGAAACCCTGAAGCTACTAATCCATTTCCATCCTCTTGATGACACGTGACGCACGAACTTTCACGCATATACAGTTCCTTACCCCTTATGAAAGAACTTTTATGGTCTCCTTCTAATGCTGTCAATATTTCCTCTTGATTTTTCTCAGGTACGAAATTTTGATCCTTGAGATGAGCCAGTCCATAGTTATAAGAAGCCTTCATCCAGTTGTCTAGTGTCGATTTATCCACACTGTTTAAAACTTCTAATCCGTCTATGAGTGGAAGCCAAGAAGATGCCACAATGGCTTCTAGGCGAACACGGCCATGCTCGTCCTGCACTGCTTCTAAAAACAACGATTTGTAATCGGGAACATCCTCGTAATTATACCTCAGCACTTTGACAGCAGCCGCTCTCACCCTATGATCTGTTGAATTTAATAACTTTATGAGTAATTCAACATCTATCTGATTAATACCCCAACTTACCCACAGCCCTTCCAGGAGTGCATGCTCATCTGTCTGCTCAGCTTTCCAGCTTTGCAGGTGATCGTACACTTCACTTTCTTCTTTACCTCGTAGTGCTCTTCGGGACCTGTATCTTGCCCGGTATTCTGGAAGCTTCAAATTCTCAAATAGTTCAGCAATAGAGGCTCCATGTACTTTTGCTGGTGTAACCAATGGTCTTTCTGGATAAGTTATCCGTAGAACTCTACCATGAACGTGGTCTCTCAAAGGGTCTCTTGCATTATGCTGCATGTGTCCGACCAGAATATTATGCCAGTCCACCATGTATAAACTACCGTCAGGTGCAAATTCCAGATCAACTGGTCTGAAATTGCCATCAGTACTTCTGATCAGATCCTGCCTCCATTTGGTCTCATATCCCGTACCACTGTCCATCATCTGATGTTGCTTAGTCCCTAAAAATCCTATCGTATTGTTAAGCAACATATCGCCCTGCACTTCATCGGGAAAATGTCTGCTGCTAATAAATTCAAGTCCTGAGGTTGGACGTACTCTATGATCTGGTTCAATGAGGTTTTCTGTGATTGGAACCGGTGAACCATATCGTTGCTTCGTAGTAGATGGCATCATCCAATTAACAGTTGGACCTGAAGTGTGCAAAAAGAAATCCTGTCCCCAACGATCAAATGCCGTCCCCCAGGGATTAGGAATATTCATGTTGGCGATCCGATCTAATTTGTTTTTAGTGGGATTGTACCTATAGAAGCCGCCGTTAGCAGATCTTTGTGGCCCGTAGGCTGTTTCAACGCTTGTATGAAGAAAAACGCCTTCACCCATATACACAGCACCTGAAGGATCTGCGCAAAAAGCACTGATATTATGGTGGGTATCGTGATCATCGAAGCCACTAAAAATGATCCGTTCTGTATCTGCTCTGTCATCGCCATCAGTATCTGTAAATAATTTGAGATTTGTTCCTTGACTTACTAAAACTCCATCAGGTGTAAATTCAAACCCAACCGGTAAGTGTAGACCGTCAACGAATATGGTTTGCTTATCCGCCTTCCCATCAGCATCAGTATCTTCCAAGATAATTAGTTTATCGTCTGGTTTGCCGTCACCAGGTTTGTAATGAGGGTAAGAGGGCATAACACTGACCCACAATCTACCTTTGTCGTCAAAAGACATCTGACAAGGGTTTGCTAAATCCGGGAAATCTTCCTCAGACGCAAATACCTCCACCTTGTAGCCGGGTGCCATCGTGAATGTTTCTAAATATTCCTGTCCGTATTTGTAGGCTTGATCTTCTAGATTTTCAGGATTATAATTGGTTTCCACCTCTGGTAATGACCTTGTAGTCTGATCCAGCGAATCCAAGTTTGTCATTTGACCCTTGACGGCTGCCCAGATGGCAGTATCCCGGAGAGCTGTCATTTGTCTGATTTTTTCGATCTCAGCTGGATAATTATCTCCACCAAAAGGCTCATATCTGCGACCGTAGACATGAACTCCATTTGGGATTTTGTAATCATTATGCCACATCCAGTCTTTCTCGAGAACATAGTCATGGACCAGCTCCCGATTAGGGGTTTGATTAGATGGATTGGCAAAAATTTGATTGACCAATACTTCTGCCAATCTTTGATAGGATTCGTCCGTTAATTGAAAACCATCATCAGTATAGTCAGTCCAGTCATCAGTAACATCGTACAAGTCCACAAACTTGATTGCTTTCATATGAGCCACTTCAGACATAACTTTTGTATAGGCTCTTATGCGATCATTGATCTCAACTCCATCAGGGTAGTCAAAATCTTCAGAAAGGTCTTCGAATTTAATGGGTGAAATTAAAACCAGTTCTGAAGTGGTGTCTCCTTTATACTGCTGGGTAAGCGTGTGATCCAAGAAGGCCTCTAATTCCACGCTATAATTTTCGAGTCCTTCGTCTCCTCTAAAGGATTCATTATAACCGAAAAAAGCAAGTATCACATCTGGTTGAAGGGTATTGAGCCATTCATCTGAAGTGGAATAAAAACCAATACTATTGGTAGGATTACCTAATTCATTTTGATAAAATTTCTCCGCACCTTCAAAAGCCCACGGCGATTTTCTAGAAGAATGAGGCCTGAAACCGGGAGTGTTCCCCGCATCACACATATTACGAACTGTCAATCTATGATCGGCAAACCTCGTTTGCAACTCTGTTTCAAAATGACCAAAATTCATCATTCTTGAACATAAGTTATTACCTATCAATACGATACGGTCATCAGGATTGAGCTGAATTTTAGTGGTGTCATCATTGAGATGACAGGAAATCATGGTGAGACATAAAAATGCTGCCACAAGGACGCGACTATTAATGATCATTCTAGCTTACTTTTTTCTCAATTTACGTTTTTTCTTTATCCGTACATAAACTAACTTAAACCTTCCTGAATTCTCTCTTCTTTCGACCTCAAATTTATCAATGGATTCAATCAGCGGAGTCAGTTTTCTAAAGCCATAATTCCTGGAATCAAAATTAGGCATTTTCTTCTGCAGCAGACTACCTACATCTCCTAAAAAAGCCCATCCATCGTCATCTGATAGGTCCTCTATGGTAGAGGATATAAATTTGACGACTCTAGGTGTAATCTTGTCCACATTATTGGTTGCGGCCGGTTCTTTCGCGGTTTCGTTTTTGTCCGCCTCATTCTCAGATTCTCTCAATATTTCCAGATAAATAAACCGATCACAGGCTACGATAAAAGGATTCGGTGTCTTTTTTTCACCAATTCCAAAAACTTGCATGCCGGCCTCCCTGAGCCTTGTCGCTAATCTTGTAAAATCGCTATCACTGGATACCAGGCAGAAACCGGTCACTTTTCCAGAGTACAATATATCCATGGCATCAATGATCATGGCTGAGTCGGTAGCATTTTTTCCTCTGGTATAGCCATATTGCTGCACAGGTGTGATGGCATTTTCTAAAAGCACATTCTTCCACTTACTAAGACCGGGACGTGTCCAGTCTCCATAAATTCTTTTAATGGTAGGATTGCCATATTTTGCAATCTCCTCCATCATTTCCTTCACATATGCTGCTGGTATATTATCTCCATCGACTAATACCGCTAAATTTAATTCCATTTCAATTGTTTTTTAGTATCTCAAGGACACGATTAAAGTCATTGCTCAGGGGTGCTTTTATCTCAATGGTGGCTGATTCAGGAAGATTGATTTTCAATTCTGAAGCATGTAGCATCATCTTTTCCATCGCAAATAAGTTTTTCCACATCCTATTCTGTTTCGAGCAGCCATGAGGCCGATCACCAATGATCGGATGGAAAATATGAGCCATGTGTTTTCTGATCTGATGAAACCTACCTGTCAATGGTCTAATCTCTAAAAGACTGTACCTCGATGTCTCATGTTTGCCGAGTGGCACATCAATTTCAAATCTTTCTTTAAGCTGATATTTAGTAATGGCTTCTTTCTTTTTTAAGGCTTCGCCAATGGGATGGTCAATTTCACCAGTATCATCCAGCCAGCCCCGAACGATCGCAAGATACGTTTTTTCAACCTTATGATTCATAAACTGCTGCTGAATCATGGAATCCATCATTTTGTTTTTAGAAAAGACCAGGACACCAGACGTTTTTCGGTCCAGCCTGTGTGCTGGAAAAACCTTATATCCCACCTGATCTCGCAGCAACTGCAAAGCAAACTGCTTAGCATCTTTGGCAATTTTAGTTTTGTGAACCAGAAGACCATGTGGTTTATTGATTGCCAGCATGTGTTCATCCTCATAAATGACTTCTAATCGCATAGTGATGAATTTAAATCGTCACAATATATGCTTACCTTTCTATATCTCATTATATAAGCCACCAACGTCCAGTTTTGACACTCTGAGATTGAACTGGGCTTGGATATAAAGTTGGCTTCACGGTTAGGAAGTCTTTGAACACAAGACATGATCTCTTTATCTCTTGAAATGCTGCCATAATTCTTAACCATAATTATCAGAGAACCTGTCAATATTGCAAGAGTGGTCAACCTGGTGATATTAACATATTTCTGCCTGATAAGATCCACAGTATTTTCAATCAATGGCCAGGACATTAAAGCGACTGCCATGCAATAGTAGGGCAGGGAAGGAGCTAAATAAAATTTTCTTTGTTTTAAGCTAATGATAAGCGGTACCGATGCACAAATGCCTATGAGGAGCAGAAAAGCCGTGGCTTTAAGTTTTTTCCTTTCAATGCTTATTTTGTTGATTCTGGACAGGATTAAAAAAAGGATAGGTATCGATAATTCAAGCATCAGTTCAAAAAGAATCTGAAACCTAAAACTGGCAGTAATTTCCCTTTGATTTTGAAGCGATGCGAAGACTTGAGTGTGAAAATATTGCTTCATGTGGTCAATAGATGCAGGAAAAAACCATGCAATCAGAAACAATGGAATCAAGAAACATGTCCATTGGATCAATAATCTTGTTATCATCAATCTCCTTACACTGAAAATCCAACAATAAGCGATAATCGTCACCAACGGGAACAATCCTACCGGACCTTTGGTCAGAAATGCAGCTAAACACCATATGGAACCAAGTCCAATATTAAGAAGGGAATGGTTCCTAATACCATTGACATAAAAAATGACGGAAAGCAAAGTGAACATGGTCACATATACTTCAAGCATATTGTTTTTAAAAGTCCAGTGAAAAACGGGAATACATAGTAATAGAAGTAAAGGAAACCAGGCAGTCCTTCTCATTGAGAAAATGGACCACAATCTAACAACAAAATACAACGCGGACAGTGTAAATAAAAGATTATACAGTTTTTCGAGGAAGAATAAATCTCCAAAAAGGTAAAAGAACATGGCTTGTATGCCGAAAGCTAAAGGAGGGTGTTCATAAAATGTAGGATAAACAAATTCAGTATAATAAGGAGACCAGAAGCTGCCTTTGCCTTCTGCGAGATTACGGCCAATAGAAGAATAAGTTAGCCCATCGAAGAACATTCCTGTCGTTAGAAGTTGTGGAATAAAAGCCGATGCAAATATGGCTAAAACAAGATACCATCCAATTTTAGAGACTTTTTCTGATGCTTTGATTTCAGAGATTTTGTTAAATTTGCCCCACCTTAAAACAATGAGAACTCAATATTATCTGACAATAATAATCATTAGTGCTTGTATTTCACAATACAAATCACAAGAGAAAATACAGGGTCTTGCTGACACCATTATTTTTGAGAAAATTCTCTTAGACGGAGATACTGCCTTCATTGATCAATCAACCCAAGAAATTCTTACCAAAAGGGAATATCGTATGTTAGCAGAGACGGTTGAACCTTCATACATTGAGCCTTTGCTTGAAGATTTCTGGGATACTATGCAGGTGAATCCATACAAGAGTGTTGCTTTACAATATCCATTTTTATTAACTTTTCAAGATACCATCTATCATCCTCCTATTGACGGGAGAATGGTAGTGACATCCAGATTTGGAAGGAGAAGGAGAGGTCCACATCGGGGAATAGACATCGACCTGGAAATTGGTGATAGTGTCCGGACCGTTTTAGGAGGACAGGTTCGATTTGTGGGCTATTCGAGAGGTCATGGGAAGACCGTAGTTGTCCGGCATGATAACGATTTGGAAACGGTCTACGCCCATTTATCTGAATACAAGGTTAAGACCAATGAATTCGTCGAAAGAGGTCAAGTTTTGGGCTTAGGTGGAATAACTGGTAATGCCAGAGGGAGTCACCTGCATCTGGAAATAAGGCATAAAGGCGTTTGTATCAACCCTGAATACCTGTTTAATTTTTACAATCCTCACATATTTGCAGATTCTTTGTGGGTGACAGAAGGATTAACCAATCCATTGAGACACAGCTCCTATAGGAAAGGATCGTACGAAGTATTGACCAGTAGAGAACTCGCTGATGGTTATGATGCCCGTGCAGAGAAAATTTACGTAGTACGTCAGGGTGATACGCTTTGGGGAATTGCAAGAAAAAACGGAATGAGGGTCAGCGACTTGGTTCAAATGAACAAAAACAAAGTCAGTGCTACTTCCACATTGAGAATAGGCCAACATCTGGTGATTAGTCCTTGAAGCTCATTAAAAATATTATTTTCGCAACAGAAAACGTAAGAAAGATGAATGCAAAAGATAAAATCAATCCCAATGAAATGCTGGATAAGATCAACTCCGCCAAATTTGACAAGGACTTGGATGCTATTATTAAGACTTCCAAAGGTGATATACATGTGACTTTGTTTGCTACTAAAACTCCTAAAACTGTGGCAAACTTTACCGAACTTGCGAAGGCCGGATACTACGATGGTCTTAACTTTCATCGAGTGATTCCCGACTTTATGATTCAAGGCGGATGTCCTATTGGGCGAGGAACAGGTGGACCGGGATATACGTTCGAGGACGAATTTCATGAAGATTTGACTCATGATTCGCCAGGTATCTTATCTATGGCGAATGCAGGTCCTGGCACCAATGGCTCACAGTTTTTTATCACTCATGTGGTTACGCCATGGTTGGATGATAAACACACTGTGTTTGGTAAAGTGAAAAGTGAAGATGATCAGGATATTGTGGATGACATTCGACAGGGGGATGAAATCATATCGATTCAAGTAGATTAGTTTCGAACTTTGGTTAAAAGTATTGACCTAAACCCAGGACAAAACCTCGTTGTTTAGGATCATATAAATCAATTCCGTAATCCACTCTAAAGGTGGCTCCGAATATTTGTTGATATATCATTCTGATCCCTCCTCCTACGAAGTGTCTGAAGGAGTCCCTTGAGATTAATTCATTCAGTTGACCTCCCGGATTTCGCCAACTCCCAAGATCTGAGAAGGCCACCAGTTGTATACCGAAGGGATAGGCTTTCAAGATTGTTTTGCGGTATTCCAGATTGAAAATAGCCTGCCCTGTTCCCCTGTCGATCCGATTGCCAACACCTCTAATATTGACATAGCTATCCGCTACGAATGGTGCGAAAGGGGAGTAATTATTGGTTGAAAAAGCAAGTCGAAAACGCAAGGCGAGGTTGCCGAACCTTGGTTGACTAAAGAATCGTTTTAATTGAAACTGGACAATATGAAAGAAATCCCTTTCAGAAAAATTGTACACATTTTGCAATTGAAACCTCCATTCATACCCGTCAAGTAAGAAAAAATTATAGTTGATAAAATTTTCGGTAAACGATGAATTGATCAGAAACTTTGGTTGTCTCAGTGCATCTGGTCCTGGAGGATTTTGCAGTTGCTGATTTGAATTTTTCTGGTATTCCTCTATAAAATAGTTGCCTACAAATTGCAGGCGTCTATTAATGCCAAAATTTCTGATGATACCCAAACCTAAATTACTATATCTAAATTCGTAGTTAACCCTCCCTTCCTCGAAAAAAAGTGGTTCTTCTGAAGCCCATCGATTGATATCTATAATATAACCCCACCTGCTACCGATGAAGAAGGGGTCTCGATAGTAAAATTGACCTGAGTGACGGCCGTCATTGTTTTGGTAATGTAAACTTATATTTTGTCCTTCTCCTCGAAAGTTGGCATCTGCAAGACCCAATCTATACCAATAATTATCTTTAATGCCTCCAAAATTAATGATAGGAAGCAATGTATTTACTTCATATATCTGGTAGCGCGCAATGGAATTTACTGAATCAAACTGCATCGTGGCATAACCTACGCCAGGTATATTTTTAATACGCTGAAGATCTTTTTCAGGTTGATCTTTGAAAAGAAACATGGTTACATATGAGGAATCCATTTTGTGCAGACCTTCATACTGTATTGTCCATTGTGACAATAACCTTGCAGAAGATAAGAGGGCCCATATGATGATAACAATTCGCACTATACAAAGGTACGTGTAATTAGGCATTCATGGTTGAAATCACTATATATTGAACCTGAAACCAATATTATAGGTAGCTGCACCACCCTCATTTTGTAAGAGGAATCTGTTAGTAAATCCTGTATAAAGTAGCTCCAGTTCAATATTTCTGGTGAACTGGTATTTCCCTCCTATACCGCCTTGTATGAAGTAATCGAATGGAATTCTGTAATAGGGTGTAAATTGGGCGAGGGTGTATATCAATGCTTTGGTAGTGATACTATAACTTAAAATACCTGTCAAGGGTGTAGAAACCTGATTAATTCGTCCATTTGAAAGTTTTCCGATGTCTTCCCAATGCAATCCGAACTCTGTAAAAAGTGAAAATCTGGTTCCAATGGACCGGTCGTTGAAAAATTGATTAAATAAACTTGGACCTCCCCAATCGATATATGGCTCTCCATCCCCTCCGGCAAGATTGGTGCCTATTGGAAATACTAATCTACTTTGAATGGAAAAGTTTTGCCATTCCGGCTTTGGAGCCCAGCGGATTTGAGGACCAAAACTGGTAATTCCTTGTCTGAAATTTCCTGAATCCGGAGCATTGATCACATCAAATGGCGAAGAGGGAATACCACTGTTTAAAACCCTTCGGTATGAAGTATTGAATCCCAGATTGAATCTTCGATTGATACCGTAAAGAAAACTGGTATTTGTGGTAAAAAAGGTAGATCTGTTTTCTCTGGCCACCACCTGTGAATATAGATTATTAAAAATCTTCAACTCAATCTGACCCTTAGGTATGGTAGAGGAAACGATGTATCGTGCAGCATTAGCAGGTACATTGGGATTCTTTTGAGCTGTAGAGGTACTGTTAAGTGACCAATCATAATTATAAAAGTTCGCCGATATATTTTCATCAAAATCTGTATCACGATATTGATTAATATATTGAATTATAGAAGATCTGGAATTGCCAAAATCTTCAGCATACCAATTAAAAATTTGGGAAAGTTGAGCTTTATCATTTTCAAACCAGATAAAAGAAGGGTCATTTAAAGCTATTTTAGTTTGTCTTTCCAGTTGTTCTTCTATCTTTTCAGGCTGGTAAGCGAAATCCGTTATTCGTGGACAGCCAAGTGCACCACAAACTAAGACAAAGTGCAATCTTGGATCCTTGAACTTGTTCAGAATTTCTTTCTTCTCAAAATCATTCAGTGTAATATCCATTCCAGCTACTGTTACTTTTCTTCGATCAAAAAACCCGGCAACATCTTGCACTGAAGCAACAGGATAAGCCGAGACCGCTTCCTTAATAACCAGTAAGTTATACGCATTGATGAGGTATGCCTTTTGAGTCACTAAATCCAGCTCTTCGTATTCTGCTACGTTAATGATGTTTATTAGTTTGTCAAGGTTTGGTTCTTCCTTGATTTTCATGTAGGCAACCAAGCCATCTTCTACATAATTTTTGAAAAACATATCTGCTTTTTCAAAAAAATTTATATCTATTTGCTGTGCCGTTAATAAAGACTGGCAGAAAAAGTAAAAGGCTAAAACAAGTATATTTTTCATAGGAAGAGGAACATCATAAAAACCAAGCTTGTTTCAGATTGGCCTTTACGAAAGTATAACAATTCTGTGAATGAAGGCTAATTGTCTAGATCAGGACTATGATATCCCTTATTTTTGAGGTTTTCTATTTTCTGACCGACTTGCGATTTAAGGTCTTTTTTGTAGCTCAATATTTTATCTTGAATGGTTTTATCTGAAGAGCCCAGAATCTGTGCGGCTAAGATCGCAGCATTTTTCGAAGCATTCAAAGCTACAGTAGCAACCGGCACACCGCTAGGCATTTGTAATATGGATAAAATGGAATCCCATCCATCGATCGAATTAGAAGACTTTACGGGAACACCGATCACAGGTAAAGGGCTTAAACTCGCAACCATTCCCGGCAGATGGGCCGCTCCTCCCGCACCGGCAATAATAACTTTAATCCCTCTTAGATGGGCCCCTCCAGCATATTCAAACATGCGCTCTGGCGTTCGATGGGCACTAACTACTGTTAATTCAAATGGAATATCCATCGACTTCAATAACTCAGCGGCGGCTTCCATCACTGGAAGATCGGAGTCTGACCCCATTATAATTCCTACTTGTGGAAGGCTCATACCGTTACTTTTAGATGATTTTTTACAAATTTAGCTTTTTCAATGGCTTTTTGGAGGTCTTTGTCCGTTATGGTGGCATGGCCCATTTTTCGACTTGGTTTTGTTTCCTCCTTTCCGTAGAAATGTAAATGAACATTTCCCTTCGCTAAACAAGACTTCATTCCTTCATAATGAACTGGACCACTTACCTCCGGTTGACCTAACAAGTTGACCATAACAGCCGGTGTCGTCAAAGCTACATTTCCTAAAGGCATATTCATGACACCTCTAATATGTTGTTCAAACTGTGAAGTCTCGCAAGCTTCAATCGAGTGGTGGCCAGAGTTATGGCATCTGGGTGCTACCTCATTGACCAACAGATGACCATTCTTATCTAAAAAATATTCAACTGCTAAAAGACCGCAAATATTCAATTTGGTAATGAGTTCTATGGCAATATCTTTTGCTTTTTTCTCTATACCATTAGGGAGTGATGCAGGCGCAAAAAGATAATCTACCAAATTGGCCTCCTCATCAAATACCATTTCAACGGGGTCATATACCTGGGTTTCGCCATTCTCATTTCTGGCAACGATAAGGCCGATTTCTTTTTCAATAGGAACCATATCTTCCACAAGGCTTGCAGATGGCAGTAGTTTCATCAAATCCTGCTCACTTCTGATGACTGCAACACCTTTACCGTCATAGCCTCCTGTTCTTGCTTTCTGAACGAAAGGGTAATTCAAATTTCCATTGGCAATGTCACTTTTGATCGATTCTACATCTTGATATAATTGGAAGTTTGAACTGGGAATTTCATTTGCTTCATAAAACATCTTTTGCAAGCCCTTGTCCTTAATTATTTTCAAGGCATCAGGTGAAGGATGAATGGTGACTCCTTGTTTTCGTAACTCCAGTAAGGCTTCCAGATTAACACTTTCAATCTCAATCGTAACGATATCTTTATCTTGACCAAAGGCCAGAACATCTTCATATTTGGTAAAATCTCCTTCGGTGAAAAGAGGGCAGACCTTCCCTACAGGGAAACTTCGATCTTTATCCATAAAATGAAGATCTAGATCCCACTTTAGGACTTCTTCATATATCATTCTTCCGAGTTGCCCACCTCCCAGGATGCCTACTTTCTTTTGCCGATAATTCATTTAGGTTTGTTCGTTTTCGCAAAAGTATTAATTTTAGTGTATATGAAGAAGCTTATTAAGAATGTGCGAATAGTTAATGAGGGAAAGATTACTGAAGGTGATCTACTGATTAGCAGAGAAAGAATTGAAAAGGTCGGCGGTATCATCGAAGCAAATGGGGCGAAAGAAATAGATGGAAAAGGAAACTTCCTGCTACCAGGTGTGATTGATGATCAGGTACATTTTAGGGAGCCCGGGCTGACTCATAAAGCTGACATTGGTACTGAATCAAGGGCAGCTGTTGCAGGAGGTACTACAACATTTATGGAAATGCCTAACACCAAACCTCCAGCTCTTACTCAGGAAGCGCTGCAGTCAAAATATGATAGAGCAGCTCAGGTATCACCGGCAAATTACTCCTTTTTCATGGGAGCCTCTAATGAAAATATCGAAGAAGTACTGAAGACCAACCAAGATGAGGTCTGCGGTGTTAAGATTTTTATGGGTTCATCTACGGGTAATATGCTTGTAGATGACCAACAAACATTGGAAAATTTATTTAGTCAGGTACCTTTGCTGATCGCCACTCATTGCGAAGATGAAAAAACGATCAGAGACAACACCGCTGACTATATCAAAAGATTTGGAAATAATATTCCTTTTTCTGCACATCCTGAAATAAGGAGTGTAGAGGCATGTTATAAATCTTCGTCACTTGCCATTTCGATGGCTAAGAAATACAATACCAGACTACACATTCTTCATATTTCTACGGAAGAAGAACTGGCGCTGTTTCAAAATGATGAACCATTAGAACAAAAAAGGATTACATCTGAAGTCTGCGTTCACCACTTGTATTTTGATGCATCTCAATATGAGTCACTGGGTTCTAAGATCAAATGTAATCCAGCTATTAAGGAAAGCCGTCATAAAGAGGCATTGATGAGAGCTTTGCTGGATGATAGATTAGACATCATCGCTACGGATCATGCACCTCACTTGTTAAAAGAAAAGGATGGTGCTTATCTGGACGCGCCCTCCGGTTTACCGCTAGTTCAGCATTCATTGAACATCATGCTTGATTTCTATCAGAAGGGAGCACTATCATTAGAGAAAGTAGTGGAAAAAATGTGTCACGCTCCCGCAATTTGTTTTCAAATTGCAAATCGGGGGTACATTCGTGAAGGCTACTTTGCTGATCTGGTATTAGTAGATCTTGATTCAGAGTATGAGGTAACAAAAGACAACATTCTATTCAAGTGTGGCTGGTCGCCGCTAGAGGGGAAAGTATTCAAAAATAAAGTACTCAGTACTTTTGTAAATGGTCATATCGCCTACCAAAATGGTAGGGTAAATAGGGATTTACATGGTCAGAGAATCACTTTCAGCAGATAATACATTTGCATGAAATTCATCCCTCAAGTCCTCATTATATGCTTAGTTCCCTGGCTTTTAAATCACTTGCTTAAAGATAAAAAAGTAGGTAATTTATTGAGCCCAGTGGTTATGTCTTATGTCATAGGAATACTGGTGGCCATGTTTGGTTTGGTTCCACTTAATGAGGAGGTCAGCATTCGTTTTTCGGAGATCAGTATTATGATTGCTATTCCACTTTTGCTTTTCACTGCACATATCAGAGCTTGGTTAAAGCATGCAGGGCCCACTGTTTTGTCCTTTGTATGTGCGGTTGTAGCAGCCATGTTAAGTACGGCGATTTTTGCTTGGATTTTTAGTGGTAAAATCGATGAAGTGTGGCATCAAAGTGGAATGCTGGTAGGTGTTTTTACCGGAGGTACAGCAAATATGCAGGCTGTCGGTCTGGCTTTAGATGTCTCCGAGGAAACATTTGTAGTTTTAAATGCTGCCGAAATATTGTGGGGTGGCGTCTATCTTTTGTTTATCACTTCAATTGCTCACAAAGTGCTGGGTACTTTCCTTCCAGATCATATATCTACAACTGCAACTGAGGAAGAAGATGTAGCTATAGAATATATGAATTATAAGTCAATGTCTATTGCAATAGCGCTTTCTTTAGGCGTTGTAGGAGTCACCGTAGGTCTAGCATTCCTCATTTTCGACGGTTTGAGCAATAGCACATTCATTATACTTGCATTGACTACGATTAGCGTATTGTTGTCGTTTGTCAAGCGAATAAGATCTTTGGCGGGTTCATTTGAGGCTGGTGATTACTTATTGTTGGTTTTTTGCGTGGCTATTGGCATGAGGTCCGATTTTGCAGAGTTGATCAATACAGGAGGCAATGTCATTTTATTTACTGGTGGCTGTTTTTTGTTTGCCGTCATCATTCATTTAGCTTTGTCTAAATTATTTAATATTGATCGTGATACAACATTGATCACTTCTACGGCAGCTTTGTATGGTCCGGCATTTATCGGACAAATTGCGAGTGTGATGAAAAACAGGCAAATTGTATTTGCAGGTATGGCTACTGGTCTAGTGGGGTATGCGGTAGGCAATTATTTGGGAATCACTTTGAGTTATCTTCTGGAAAATTGGCTTACAAAATAGAAAATATGAAAGGGTTTCCCGAGCAAGGTCGAAGCATTGAGGAATTGGTAAACGAATTGGAGCAACTGAAAGCCAATGACCTTAACTATAAGGAGGGTAGGGCGTTTAGCTATGTTTACCATGTTTCGGAGCAGGTAAGTCAAGCTCTTCAATTAGCCTATTCGACCTTCTTTTCTGAAAATGCCTTAAATCCTTCGGCTTTCCCAAGTTTGAGTCAAATGCAGTCTGAGGTCATTACCATGTGCAAGGATTTGTTTCACGCTGGTGATTCAGCTTCAGGTCTGATGACCAGTGGTGGCACTGAATCCATACTTATGGCTGTAAAAGCGGCTAAGGAATGGGCCGTCAAGAAGAGAGGAATTGCTCATCCCGAATTGGTTATGTCTGTTTCGGCGCATCCTGCATTCAATAAAGCGTGCGATTATTTTGGAATTAAAACGATTATTCTTCCTATCGATGAAAATTACAAAGCAGTACCAGATCTCTACAGAGAAGCAATCAATCAAAATACGATAATGATAGTCGCATCAGCCCCATCATATCCACAAGGGGTGGTAGATCCAATACCAGAGATTGCTGAGATTGCCTTAGACAAAGAGGTACCTTTTCACGTAGATGCATGTGTAGGTGGATTTGTATTACCCTTTATAAAGGAAAGTAGTTTTCCGAAATTTGATTTTAGGGTCAAAGGAGTAACATCTTTAAGTGCTGATATTCATAAGTATGGATTTGCATCGAAAGGCAGTTCAGTGGTGATTTACAGAGATAGGGAGATGAGAAAATCACAATTTTATGTCTACACAGGATGGCCGGGAGGAATTTATGCTTCGCCCTCTATATTGGGAACCAAACCAGGCGGTGCTATCGCAGTAGCATGGACTGTTTTACAATTATTCGGTAGGAGCGGATATGAAAAGCATGTAAGCATCATGATGGATACTGCAAGAATGTTTCAAAATTTTCTGGAGACATTTGAAGGAATAAGAGTTATAGGTAAACCAGACATGTGCCTATTTTCAATAGGGTCTAACTCATTCGACATCTATGAACTAGGTGATGAAATGCATGAATTGGGTTGGCAAATGGACCGTCAACAAGATCCACCAGCTTTACACCTATCTATTTCGCCTGTTCATGCCAGGGTGTTTGAAGCATTTAATTCTGATTTTCAACAAGCTTATAATAGAGCAACGAGAAATAATGTAGTCAAACTAAAAAACCGATTGCAAGTGAATGCTGCGAGGGGTTTAAAAAAGGTTTTACCAAAAAAGACCTTCAAAAAACTTCAAAAATTAGCTGTAGATAAAAGTGATGCAAATAGCAACAGGTCAGCGGCATTGTATGGGATGATTGGGGATTTAAAAGGGAGTGGAACACTGGATGAGATGATTGTGGACTTTTTGGATAAGATGATAAAGTGAGTTTCCAATAGAATTTGGAAGTACTGATGGATATTGCAGGTAACAAAAGCCATTACGAGTCCGAAAGCAGATGTGAGTCACGGAGTAGATATAAGTTTCGTGTAATAAGATAAAATAAAAAAGCCGAAGCAAGCACTTGCCCCGGCTATTGAGATTTTATCTTCTACAGATTAATATCTGTTTCCTCCGCCTCTGTTGTAGCCACCACCGCCACCGCGATTGTATCCTCCACCTCCACCACCTCTGCGGTTTCCACCGAATCCAGAGTCTTTAGGCTTAGATTTCTTAACTACAATTTCTCTACCATCTAGGGTAGAATCGTTTAAAGCATTGATTGCGTCATATGCCTCGTCCTCATTAGGCATTTCAACAAAGCCAAAACCTTTGGATCTGCCTTGTTCTCTGTCCATGATGATTTTAACAGATTCGACTTCACCATATCTTTCAAACGTGTCTTGAAGAGTAGCTTCTGAAGTGTCGTAAGAAAGTTTTGCTACAAAAATGTTCATTATAAAAAAATAAAAAGATTAAAAAATTGAGAAAAAAATTAAAAAGCGAAACAGTGATGAGAAGCTAATAAATGATTATCTCGGTTCAAAATAATATGCCTTTCGGCTTTCATATGTAACTTACTAAAGAACAAAAAGATCGTTATCCGAGATTTCCTTGTTAAGTACGTTACTATAACGTCTCTGAAAGCATTTTAAGTTCACTAAAGTAAAATCTTTGTTGATCATCTTTAGCGACCTTTCCACACTCATATATTGGATCGTGCTCAAAAATAATATAAATATCGTTTTCCATGGCAAACTCGAGAAATTCTTTTTTCTCATTTAATGTATCTAAAGGCCTTATATCGTAACTCATTACATATGGCATTCTTATATGATATGAAGATGGCATCAGGTCTGCTGCGTAAGCGTATTGCTTACCATTATTAAGGGTTATGATGGGCGTCATCATAGCCTCAGTATGACCATAAAAAAACTTTACACCTATATTTTTTATCCAAGTTATATCCTGCACGACATCTATAAATTCAATGACACCATGTTCTTTTAATCCTACAATGTTCTCTTTTAAGAAAGAGGCTGCCTCGCGATCATTGGCATTCAAAGCCCACTCCCAATGCAATTCATTCGACCAATATGTGGCATTTGGAAATTGAGGAACTATGTTATTCCCGTCTTTTACCAATGCACCACCCACGTGATCGAAGTGGAAATGTGTAAGAAATACATCTGTAATTTCACCCGGCTTCAGATCATGATCTGCAAGCGATTGGATTAAGTCATAGGGTCCATGTGGTTCAAAATGTTTTTTGAATTTCTCATCCTGCTTATGACCCATTCCTGTATCGACTAATATTTTGCGATCATCTGTTTCTATAAGTAAACATCGCATGGCCCAGGTACACATATTGTTTTCGTCAGCTGGATTTAATCTGTTCCACAACTGCTTTGGGACCACTCCGAACATAGCACCGCCATCTAACTTGAAAAGTCCTGCATGGACAATTGAAATTTTCATCAAAATCCGATTTTGACCTTGAATCCTTTGAACTTACGCTTTATATCTGCCATCTTCAATGCGGAGATAGCTGCCTCAACTCCTTTATTACCGTACTTGCCGCCAGATCTTTCTAAAGCCTGCTCCATGTTATTAGGCGTCAATACACCAAAAATTACAGGCTTACCAGACAAAACTCCTAAGTTGATCAGACCGTTGGCAACTGCATTCGAAATGTATTCGTCATGCTTGGTTTCTCCCTTTATTACACAACCAATACAAATAATTGCATTAAAATTTTCTTCTCCCATTAACAACTTGGCGCCTACTGGCAACTCAAAAGTTCCCGGAACATGAATGGTCAACATATCGCTTTCTGACACCCCATTTTCTAAGAGCGTATTTTTACAAGCCTCCAACATTGAATGGGTGATATTGTCGTTCCAGTCCGATACTACAATACCGATTTTAAGACCTTCACCTGAGGGTAAATCGCCTTTACTGGCTGATAGATTATTATCTTTACTTGACATAAAAAAAGGTTTAGCACAAAACTAAACCTTTTCTATTTAAACTTTAGGAAGCTTGTATTTTAATCCATAACAAATTTCTGAGCCTCTATGCCCCACTCAGAATCCGGATATTTTTCTGTGATTTCCTTATAAATTTCCTGGGCTTCTGCATTTTTACCCTGGTACTTGTAAAACATGGCTAATTTCTGCATGTAATAACCTGCAACTGAAGCCACATCACTCGCATTTGCAGCTTTTTTGTAATTGGACTCAGCCTCACTCATATTGCCCAACTCAGAATAAGCATCTCCAAGGGCTCCAAACTTTGTCGCTTTCGTAAGATCTGTTGGGGCATTAAATGACTTCAACATCGCCACCGCGTCCTCATACCTTCCTAAATTTAGATAGCTGACACCTGCGTAATATTTTGCAGTGTTGGCTTGAGTGGTACCACTATAATTTTCCATAATGTCTAGAAAACCTTCACTACCCTGACCTGGATTTTCCAATGCTAAGGCAAAAGAATCTCTGCCGAATTGGTATTCTGCCATGTACATGGCATTCTGGGCAGCCTTTTGACGTGGTGCCTTGTAAAACATCTGGTAAGCAATATACCCGCCAATAAGCACCAAAACAGCTACAGCCGCTCCGATGATCGCATTCTGATTTCTCTCATAAAAATTGACCGCCTGATCCCTAACATCAACAATGTCAACCAAGGTTTCGTCTTGCTCCTTTTTCGTTTTTCTTCTAGCCATTTAATTTGCTTGTTTGAAATAAAGCGCAAAAGTAATTAAACTTTTAATATAATCTACTAAATGAGCCACGATTTAAGATAATCACAGTTATTGAAATCACACCATACGTCTCTTACATATAAAAAATTAATGAATATATAGATCTCTGATTATTACCGATCAGTTTTGTTTATTAAATAATTCGTTAAAATGTGTATAATTCATAACTTACACACACTCCTCAATTTTCTAAATTAATCGATTTTGAAACAATACATCACTTTAATAATCGTAGTTTTTCTTCCATTTGCAATCTTGTTTGGTCAGGAAAGACCGAATATACTTTGGATTACGATTGAAGATACCTCTCCGCAATTTATAGGTTGTTATGGAAATCAAAGTGCCAGTACACCAATTATTGACCGACTGGCGAAAGAAGGCGTAATGTTTACCAATGCATTCTCAACTGGTACAGTGTGTTCACCAAGTCGTAGTACTATTATCACAGGTGTACCCACCTACAAGCTTGGAACTGGTAATCATAGAAGCGCCTACAGCATACCAGAATATATAAAAGGATTTCCGACCTATCTGAGAGAGGCCGGTTATTATACTTCTAATAATTTCAAAACAGATTATAATGTTGCAGAGCAAGATAAGATGATAGAAGCATCCTGGAATGAATCATCGAGAACTGCAGGTTGGTGGAACAGAGATGACGATCAACCTTTCTTTAGTGTATTCAATTTTAATGACTCCCATCAATCCAGAACAATGACCATGCCTTTCGAGTGGTATGAAAATAATGTGTTAAAGCATTTGAAAAAGGATGAAATCATCTCCGATGATGCATTTGATATGCCGCCATTTTATAAAGATACACCTGCCATGAGAAGAGAGTTTGCCAGAGTGTATAATGCAATAAAATTGACCGACCATAAAATTGGTGAATTACTAAAACGTTTGGAGGAAGATGGGTTGATGGAGAATACTATCATATTCATATTTGCTGATCATGGTGAAGGGATTCCGAGAGGCAAGACCAATGGCATCAATCTGGGATATCGTGTTCCATTTATTATAAAAATTCCACCTAAATATCAGAATATCTCACCTTGGTTGGAACAAACAGAAGAAGAACTCGTCAGTTTCGAAGATCTGGCGCCCACAGTTTTATCCATTGCAGGAATAAAAATACCGGAATATCTTAAAGGAAGAATTCTGATGGGACAAAATCGCTCAGAAGAACGAAAATTGCTCTTTCTATCCTCAGACAGGGCTGATAATGGGATTGATATGGTTAGGACTTCTACAGATGGTCAAATGCTCTACTCGAAAAACTTTATGCCCTTTATGCCAGAAGTTAAAAATATACGGTATGTCAATATTGGACCCATTACGCAGGAGATGAGAAAAGACCTGAAGTTGATGAAAATGAATGAGCTACAGGAAACACTATTCAAAGTGAGACCTGATGAGATCCTATATGATATTCATGGAGATTTGTGGGAGACAAAAAACCTGATAGACATAGATACAAATAAAGCAAAAGTATTGCGACAAAATACCTATGAGTCAATGATAGAATATCGTGATTTACATCTCCTTCCAGAATACATGATAGCCGAAATTTCTCAAAATGAACCACCATACGAATGGCGATTAAAGCAAGAGAACTTTGACCCTGAAAAGATTCTTGAAATCGCTAAGCTAGTGGGCGTCAATACTACGAAGTCTATTGCAGAATTGGCTGTTCATTTAACCAATGAAAATCCGGCAATCTCCTATTGGTCAGGAGTCGGACTCTTTTCTGCTCCCCCTGATCAACTAACAGTTCATTTGAATGACATTGAAAAAGCTATGGACAGCGAACATCCTTTAACCAGAGCTTATTCCAGCGCTATCATGTACAGAGATACCCATTCGGAAAAGGCGGAAATGATTTTAAATGAAATGATTCATCATACTGATGTGAATATTGCTTTACAAACGGTCAACCTTCTATTATATTTAGATGATATCACACCTTTTATAGGTGCAGTACAAAAGTTGGAGGCCACTGATCATATTGTTTATAAACTAAAAGCTGCAGCATTGGATTTTTTAACCATCGCTGGACTTGAAGATCCATCCAGACAAAATTAATCATAGCTTAATCGCTACTTATGGTCACTAAGGTCATCATACTGATTATTTACTTTTTTATCCTGTTCTTTATAGGTATTGCCGCCTCTAAAAAGGTGAGTGGTTTAAAAGACTTTTATGTAGGTGGTAAAACTCTTGGATATTGGTTTGTAGCTTTTTCTGCCAGAGTGACAGGTGAATCTGGTTGGTTGATCCTGGGATTAACCGGAATGGGTGCATTGGCAGGAGTTTCTGCCTATTGGGTAGTGCTGGGTGAAATATTGGGGGTGGGACTTTCATGGTTCTTCATGGCAAAACCATTCAAAAAACTGACTGATGAATACGATTCCATTACAATCCCTGACTATTTAGAAAGTCACTTTCAAACCAAGACACATACCTTAAGGGTTATTGCCGCGACCACACTTTCAGTATTTGTGATCATTTTCGTTAGCTCTCAAATAGACATCACAGGAAAGGCATTTGAAGCATTACTGGGGCTTAATTATTTTACAGGCGCGATAATAGGTTTTGTCATAGTGGTGGTTTACATCTTTTTTGGTGGTTTTGTTGCCGTGGTGTGGTCTGATTTTTTTCAAGGCATCATGATGTTTTTGGGATTAACCATCTTGCCTATAGTAGGATACTTTTATCTGGGTGATGCTGAACTGTGGGAAGGTCTCCGATCAATCGATCCCGCGCTTTTAGATATTTGGGGTGGAGATTCGGATCCTTGGATGAATGCTGCTACTATTTTTGGATTTGCAATGATAGGCCTTGGTTTTTTGGGCGCACCACATATCTACGTCCGATTTATCGCCGTCAAAGATGTCAGAGAAATAGATCATGGTAAATGGGTTGCTGTTTTATTTACATTGATTACAGATACTGCGGCAGTGACCATTGGGCTGATCGGCCGTTATTTATTTACTGAAGCCGGTCAGGATCCGGAGGCCATACTTGGAACTGCCGCCGAAAATGTATTGGTGGTTTTGGTTGAGACCGTATTTCCGCTGGTGATCGTTGGTATTTATACCGCTATCGTACTTTCTGCAATTATGTCTACCATTGACTCGTTACTGATCGTGGCTTCTAGTGCAATCACACGGGATTTTTACCAGAAGATCTTTCATCCGGAAATTGAAGATCAAAACCTAACCTTTTTTAGTAGAATAGTGACAATCATTATGTCCCTGCTTGCCCTTGGCATCGCTTTGACGGTTGCTATAGTAACTCCTGACAGAACTGTTTTCTGGTTTGCAATTTTTGGTTGGTCAGGGATTGCCGCAACTTTTTGTCCGATGATGATCTTATCTTTGTTCTGGAAAAAATACAATGCTATAGGAGCAATGGTTTCGATGGTTTCTGGTTTCGCGTGTGTTCCCTTATTCAAATTTGTCATACAAAACCTGGATGAAATAGGTATTTACTTTGAGAAAATGGACGTATTATTTCCCTCTTTTGTTATTTCTATGTCAATGGGTATTATTGCGACTTATCTATTTCCTTCCAAATGATTCGCCAGCCTGGCCGAATTCTAAGGTCTGAAAATCCAATGGCGTAGTGCGCCTCTAAACTTCTCCTATTGCTCTCAGAAACTTCAGTAATGATATAATCAAAACTGCCCGTGAACTTTTGATTCATTCTTTCATACATTGACCTGAAAACACCCCTGCCTCGATATGACTTCTCTATACAAACCTGACCCATGACCACAAAATTATCGACATCGGAAATGGCTTCATATAAGGCATTTAATTCGGAAATATCAGATTTTACGTCTGATAACAATGTCAACGCGTACCCTATGACTTTATTTCCATCTTTTGCAATGGTATGGGCGAAAGGGTGATTCATTTTTTGAAGTAACTCAAGAGAGTGAATCAGTGTGACGAAGCCCTCACTTTGAGCCTCTTCAGGGGTAAGATTTATCTTTAGATTACGAGATTGCAGATCTAAAATTTGCAGTAAATCATCTTCTTGGGCGTCCTGTATAGTAATCATCGTTAAAAATAAAAAACGCCAGGTATTATTCCTACCTGGCATTTTTCATTAAAGCTCAAAATCTAATTATTGTTACCTATTCTTGATGTTTCATCATCAGTTGCAGTTGTTCGTCTTCGCTCTCTTTTTACTTTACTATTGCCAAAGTTGTACCTGAAGTTCACCTTAACGCGTCTTGAGTCATACCTGCTGTCGATGTCCAGATTGATATCATCTTGTCTGATCTGAATAATATTTCTTCTCGTAAAAAAGATATCTTCTGCGCTGATCTTGATATTACCTTTGCCTTTTAAAATGTCCCTGGCAAATCCTATGTCTGTTCCGTATTGGGGTTTAATGTCGTAGAGGCCATAAGTCAAACCAGATCGGTAACTTTGATTCAACTCCATGGTAATATCATATGGCAAATTGAATTCATTTCCTACATAAACATTGTATCCAAAACTCTGATTATCTAAAAATCCTGATGGAATGACGGATCTGAAATCATTGTAAAATCCGGTGATGTTGATTCTTGACATTCCAAATTCTTTCCATGGAATTCCGGAAGAGATCGTAAGACTTCCCGAATTAAAATTATCAAGATTGGTTTTGGTTTGAAATGTTTGGTTTACTTCAGATTCTTGTTGAATCACTTCGGTGATCGCATCTTTTGTGAAGCTGTAATTTCCCGATATAAATAAGAATCCACCATATCCGTAATTTATCCCAAAAGCATCAGAGTACTGCGGTGTTAGAAAAGGATTCCCCTTCTGAAATGTATAATCGTCCAGATATTCAACAAACGGATTCAAGTCTTTATAATTCGGTCTGTTCAACCTTTTGGAATAACTGTAGCTTAATTCATGTTTGTCACCTACTTTGTGAGAAAGACTCAGGCTCGGGAAAAGATTTGTGTATTGTAAGGGCACAGACTGATCCAGGGTGACTGATAATCCTTCACTGCGGGTATGTTCCATTCTTAATCCAGCCTGGACATTCACTTTTCCAAAGGCCTTAGATACATTGGAATATGCTGCGAAAACATTTTCGTCGTATATGAAATTATTTGTTCTGTTGGTTTGATTGACCCACTCTCCGTTTTCAAGCGCAGTAAAAATGGTGTTATTGTCTGTACTGACCATACTCACTTTTGTACCCAGTTCCATTCTGTAACCCGTGGTGAAAGTTTTACTAAAGTCCAATTGTGTTGCAAATATGAAGATATCTGTTGCCTGATCGTTTCTCAATTTGAAAGGGTCAAGTGCCATAGAACCATCCGCAAACAAGTAGTTGTTAGAATATAGATTATCAGAACCACTACTATATAAGGAGTAGTCCGCATCAAAGGTGAGGTTAGTACCTTCGTCGTCAAAATTATGACTAACATTGACATTGTAGGAATTCTGTCTCCAATCTGTATCCTGATCACCATCCACGAAAAGAATGTCAAAGTTGGGTGCATTGGAACCACTGATCATGGTCATGTTTTCATTCATCCACACATTACCACCTGAGTTACCCTTGTATAATAATCCGATGGTGGTGTTATCTGTCACATAGTAATCTAGCCCCAGTTTACCGTTGTAGCTGATTCCATCGAAATTCATGTCTGACTCTTGATCAAAGGTCGTGCTACCACCTTCAAATGGAATGACTCTCATAAGATCTAAATCATTCAAGCCCTGCCAGTCATAATAAGAACCGGAGCCATACACATTAATCTTCTCTGATCTATAATTTAAATTAAGCCCAGCATTATGTGTAAATCTCTTACCTTGCCTTACACCTGCATTAAAGGAACCATTATAACCATAGTTTTCATTCTTCCTCATCACGATATTGATGATACCTGAATTTCCTTCGGCATCATACTTGGCTGATGGATTGGTGATAATCTCAATATTCTTAATATTATCCGCAGGTGTGGACTCCAAAAGTCTGGATAATTCCTGTCCTGACATGTACTGATTTTTTCCATTGATCATGACCAATACACCTTGCTTACCTCGTAAGCTTATATTATTGTCTTTGTCTACTGTAACACCGGGAGACTTCTGTAGCACTTCAAGTGCTGAATTTCCTGCATTTACAGCACTGTTTTCAACGTTGACAACAATCCGGTCAGCTTTCATTTCGATGAACGGCTTCTTAGCTGTGACCATTACTTCATTTAATTCCACACCCTCTGTAAGTGTAAGGTCTGGAACAGTAATAACATTATTATCAATGGTTAATGGGGAAGAATAAATATCGTTATATCCAACCATGGATGTCGATATCATATAAACTCCCGTTTTTAATTTTTCGAATTGATAGGTGCCGTCATTTCCGGTTACCGCACCCCGAATAAGTGAAGAGTCTGCTGCATTGAGCAGTAAGACATTGGAAAATTCCATAGGCTCACCTTCTGAATTAATGACTAGTCCCTGAATGGTGCCATTCTGAGCATTGGTAAAAAAGCTTATCAATGCAAAAAGTAGTAAAAGTTGATTTTTCATCTTTCTAATTTGAATTATTATGATTAGCGTTGTAATTCAGAGACGATAAGGAGCGCTTACGGTTGCACTATTGGCATCCATTTACGACGAAAAGGAAGAATTTATCGATGAATAAGTGTATTTTGAATTTTTGATGTTGTCACCTTGATGATTTAGGGGCAAATTTCGAACATTTCCACTAAGAATTGAGTTATTAAAGTAGTTGCCAAAACATTAAATATTAAGTTTCTATTAAATATTTAATTTAGACTTAACATTTAGTTTACAGTCCGGAAGTTAATTTTTGATATAAAATAGGGAGCTGTAAACAAATAACCATATCAAATTAGGCTTAAAATATAAAAAGCTTTCATTTTGTTTTATTCGGCTCTAAACTTCTGATTCTTAGGCACTACAATAATTAAATTTAAAACATCGTTTAGTCGCATTGATTGTATAACTTTGCACTAAATTTAAAAAATCACAATTATGTCTTTAACAAAATCTTATGTAAAGTCAAAGAAATCTTACAAGGTAACATTCGAAATTCCTAAGGAATGGGTCAATGGCGCTAAAGAAGTAAGAGTCTTAGGTGACTTTAATAATTGGGACTGGGAAAAGGCTCCAGTTTTAAAAAATAACAAAGGAATTCTTAAGTCAAGACAAGAGCTTAAAGAAGGTAAAAAATATGAGTACAGGTATTTGACCAACGAGAATGTTTGGTTAAATGATGAGAAAGCTGATGCTTATGTTGCTTCTGAATATGCTGATGCACAAAACTGCGTTCTTGATTTAAGTTAAGCCTCACTAAAGAGAAAAACTTATCATGCGATCCTGTTGATTCGGGGTCGCATTTTTTTATTTTGGGTCAAACCATAAGGGGTGATTCTTTTGACCATCTGTATAGTCAATTAAAATCTCGTGTGTAGGCTCTATATCTTGCGCGGCGACCAATATGATCTCACTCTGCTCAATGTCAAATACAACTTTTGCATTGGGAGTGGGAGAGTGATTATAAATCGAACCGTAACCCAATGCGATAGCGATACCTCCTTCTGGCCAGATGAAATAATAATCATGTAATACTGTATGGTGTATGTTGCTCTTTTGATCTTCAGGTATCAATATCACTGGACACGCTTCAATAATATCACCTTTGCTGACCTTTTCAGCAGTGAACATAGAGCGGCCTTTGTCGGTATAAGCTAAATATAATCCGGTAATGTGTCTCATTTCGTCCATAATATTAATAATTTCGTCTGTAAGACTAGTGATTCGAAACTAATTCGTTAGCCAATGAATTAATATGAGTGAGAAAAAATGATAAGCAATGATTAAATACATTTATAAAAAGATGATTATGTCTGAGAACAAAGGAAATAAGGAAAAAGCCGATACGATAATTAGAAATCACATGATCTGGGCCATGGGTGCAGGCCTTATTCCTGTTCCAATTGCTGATTTTTTCGCTGTTTCTGCGATCCAATTGGATATGGTACGTCAAATTGCCAAGTTACATAATATTGATTTTTCTGAAACCGCTGGAAAAGCTTCCATTACTGCTCTTACAGGTTCAGGACTTGCACGAATTGGTGCGCGAGCTGTAAAATTTATTCCGGGAGTAGGAAGCGTATTGGGTGGAATCACAATGGCAGTATTGTCAGGTGCATCTACATATGCTTTGGGTGAAGTATTCAAAAAACACTTTGAGACTGGAGGTACTTTTCTGGATTTTGATCCGGGTAGACTGAAAAAGTATTATGATGAGAAATTCGAAAAGGGCAAAGAAATCGCGAAAGAAATTAAGAATGAACAAGAAAAAGAAGCTGTAGAGACTAAAGCATCCACTGTAGTGGTATCAAATGAGGATTTCGTTGAAAGCGTTTCTAAGGTCAAAAAGAAGAAGAAAGAGGAGAAACGAACTCCGAAAGACCCGCTTTCTCAGCTTCAAGCCATCGCCAAAATGAAAGAAGAGGGGTTTCTTACGGAAGATGAGTTTCAAGTGATGAAGAAAAAGATCTTTAAGGAAGACGTGGAAGATTAATGGCGGAACTCAAGGAGTTACTTAGCTTTCAAAACGTTGATATCAAAAGGAAGGATGAAGTCATTTTGCATGACGTTTCCCTGAATTTACATAATGCAGAGTTGGTTTTCATTCTGGGGAACTCGGGAAGTGGTAAGTCCACCTTTTTAAAATCCATGTATGGAGCTGTGGATGTCGAAGGGGAATACGCAAGAATTTTAGGACACGATTTATTATCTATTCGTCCACATGAATTACAGTTTCTTAGGAGAAAATTAGGATTGGTTTTTCAGGATTTTAAAATTTTCGAAAAGCAGACGGTATTCGAAAATTTGAATTATTTCTTGAGGTCCATCAATATTCACGATACGGATAGAATTCATTCCATTCTGGATAAAGTTGATTTGAAAGCCAAATTAGAAAAAAAGGGCTTCGAATTGAGTGGAGGAGAGAAGCAACGGCTAGCTATAGCTCGGGCATTAGTACACCAACCTCAAATTATAATTGCTGACGAACCGACCGGAAATCTAAACAAGTCATTGGGCATAGAAATTTTCAAGTTGCTTCGCGATCTCGCATTACAACAGGGGTCTTCCATTATAGCAGCTACTCATGATGAGGGCTTAACTTCCATATTTGCAGCGCGGGTTTTCCATTGTCAAAATAAACAATTGGAAAGAGCTTAATTCATAAGCATAATTGCTTTTTCTGGTTCCTGGACGGGAAGTTTACATGATTTGTTAACACACACATAAATGTAGGTATCTTCACCCTGCAATTTGTTTTCTAACAGTTTTAAATTTCCTTCCTGCTCGCCACCAAGAAAAAGGGCATTAGAGTGATAATAACTCAACATCTGGTTGCGAAAATTTGAAGCCTCTGGACCTATAATGGCCACTTCAAAAGGCTCATGGATCATTTCAAAATAAAGGTTACACCAATTGGAGTAGAAGCTAGGCTGTTTGCTCTCAACAATCGTATTTTTCATGTTTCGAAGCATTTGTTTTGCTCGATCGACATATTCTTCATTGTACAAAAATAGTCCCAGGTGATAAAGATTACGAGCCATTACACTGTTAGAAGAAGGAATTACTCCGTCAGTAAGCTCCGATTTCTGAGCAACCAGCGGTGGGTCAAGATCAGAAGTGAAATTAAACATGGCGGATTGACTGGATGAGAAATGCTCCAATACATATGTCGTCATTTGATCTGCAAGGGTCAAATACTTTTCCTCAAAAGTGATTTGGTACAAATGAATTAAGCCTCTGATGGTTAAAGCGTAGTCATCGAGAAACGCATTTATGGTAGATTGTCCATCTTTGTAATTTCTATTCAAACGCATATCCGGCTGAAGAAGATAAGTTTCTATAAATTCCCATATCGAAATGGCCTCATCTCGGTATTCTTTGTGACCGAATGCCTCAAAGGCCTTAGTGTAGCCAGATAATAAGAGCGCATTCCAGGAACACAATATTTTATCATCAAGACCGGGATAAATACGCTTAGCACGTTCATCTTTTAGCAATTTCTTCCAATTTGTGACCCATTCGATTTGATTACCATCCAACTCACTCCGATCTCGATCTATATATAAGATATTCCTCTCCTCCCAATTTCCATCTTTCTCAACATTATAATATTGGACAAAAAATTCAAACTGATCAGCAGGAATGATACTTTTTAATTGGTCGTAGGTCCACACATAAAATTTACCCTCTTCACCCTCGCTATCGGCATCATAGGATGAATAATATCCACCAGTATCATCTTTCCAGTTCTCCTGAATGAATTGGACGCTTTCATTAACTACGCTTTGGTAGTTTACGTTCTTAGTAAGTTTAAATGCTTCGGAATAAAGTTCTACAAGCTGACCATTATCATACAGCATCTTTTCAAAATGGGGCACCATCCATTCATTATGTACGGTATATCTGGACCATCCCCCTTCAATCTGATCATAAATCCCCCCTTTGATCATGGCGTTTAGGGTAGTTTCAACAGCTTCTAAAGCTTTAGAGTCAGGGTATTTATACGCATATTTAAGTAAAAACTCGTAGTTGTTGGGTAGTGGAAATTTCTGGTTTCCTTTTCTGCCACCTTTTACCATGTCAATGGTTGAAATGAATGTTTGTCCAATAGACTTTAGTTCCTCTTCATTGAATTCTACATCATCAGATACATCCACCACTGCGTCTACTTGTCTTAAACCTGAGACTAGTTTTTCAGCAGATGAAACCAATTTTTGATAATCATTTTGCTTCAGCTCCTTAAATTGTTCAAGAATTTTGATCCATTGATCCTTAGGAAAATATGTTCCCGCCCAAATAGGTCTACCATCAGGAAGTGCAACGGCATTGAGGGGCCATCCTCCACTACCATTTATTAAATTACAGGCGGTCATATAGATATCATCCACGTCAGGTCTTTCCTCTCGGTCCACTTTTATAGGAATAAAACTATCGTTCATCAGTGCAGCAACTGTAGAGTCTTCAAAAGATTCATGTTCCATCACATGACACCAATGACAGGAAGAATATCCAATGCTGATCAAGAGTAATTTATCCTCCTTCTTCGCTTTTTCAATGCTATTTTCATTCCAGGCGTGCCAGTCTACTGGGTTATAGGCATGCTGCAATAAATAAGGAGATGTTTCATTTATTAAGGCATTAGGCTGCTCAGATGTTTCTTTTTTCATGGTTTTAGAGGAGTTGCATTGAAAGAGAAAAAGGATCAGCGTTAAGTATATAAATATTGTATGTGGCATAGATAGCTCTGTATTAAGCAATAAAATTAGCCAAATAAATTATAATGAAATTAAATATGTATATGTACATTTAAGCGAAGAATTTAAGATGGTTTGGAAAAAATACAATGGTAGTGTGATCTCCGGTGACATCCTGAATGAAGTTGAACAAACTTTATCCAGGGAAAAAGCGATGGGATTTAGGACACATATTTGCATTGGTACAGACTCACAAGTTACTTCCGGGGTAACAGAATTCGCTACCGTGATCGTTTTTATCAGGGAAAGGGCAGGAGGATTCATGTTTATTACTAAGGAGAAAACCAGACAGATATTTGGCCTCAAAGAGCGAATGATTACAGAGGTTAGTAAATCAGTCAATGTTGCTTACATGTTACAACCAGTCTTGGAAAAGCTCAAGGTTCGTCTTGAAGTGCACGCGGACATTAATGCCGATCCAAGTTATAAGTCACATGCTGCATTTGCTGAAGCCATGGGATATATCAAAGGAATGGGCTATGATTTTAAAGCAAAGCCGGACGCTTTTGCCTCTTCCTATTGTGCAGATAAAGTGATATGAAGACAGAGAAAATTCAAATTTTTGTAACAGGTGGTACTTTTGACAAAGAGTACAATTATATAGAAGGCAAATTATACTTTAAGCATACACATCTGGATGATATGCTGGAACGTGGTCGATGCACTATTCCACATGAAATTAAAACCCTGATGATGTTGGACAGCTTGGAAATGACAAATCATCATCGCGAATATATCCTGGAAGAGTGCATTAAGACCAAGTCAAAGCGCATTATCATTACCCATGGCACAGATACCATGGTTCAGACTGCGGAATTTTTAGCAAACAGTGATCTTAAAGATCGAGTGATTGTCATTACAGGTGCACTTATTCCTTATGCGTTTGGAAGTTCTTCTGATGGCTTTTTTAATTTGGGAAGCGCAATCGCATTCTGTCAGGTCTTGGAACCGGGAGTGTATATCAGTATGAATGGTAAATATTTCAAACATGACAATGTTGAAAAAAACTATTCTACAGGATACTTTGAGCACAAGTGATGAAGAAAAGTTACTAGCAAAGCTTTTATGACTCTTTTTCTTTTCTGTTGTTCCACATGACATTTTCCCATCACTTCATACCGTATTTAAGACCCTCAAAACCAAATTTTAATACATTAAGCAGTCTTTAAATTTAAAATAACATATATAATATTTTTCTAATAAATAATTTTAACTTTGTTAAGGTTTCAAATTAAGCTAGAACAGATATGATGAGAAAATTAATATTATGCTCTTTGTTTTGCGCGATCATGAGCACAGCGACAGTTTACGGGCAGACAGAAGATGATCCGAACGCTTTAACTTTTAGAGCTTTGTTCATGGATTACCAATCACAGAATGGTGGGAATATTGCATCTTTTAAAGATTACAATAATGGTTTCGAAGTCTCATATACAAGATATCTTGCCAATAAGATAAACCTGAATGTTCCTTTAAAAATTGGATCTGTCCAGTCACATGAAGATGTGGCCACTCTTAGAAAAAGGATCATTGGTTTAGATGCTGTAATCCACTACAACTTCCTTGAAAATGAAGCTCCAATTATTCCATATGGTTTAGGTGGAATCGGATTTGTCACAGAAACACAAGGCGGGACTAATGTGCAGATACCTTTGGGTCTGGGAGTAAAATTCCGTGTTAATGAAAGAGCTTATTTTAGTTGGCAGTCGGAATATCGACTTGCTCTGGCTGAAGATCGAAATAATTTGCATCATGGCCTTGGGTTTACCTACGTACTTGGAGAGGGTGGCATCACTTCAAAGGATAACAAAATGATGCTCAAAGATGATGCAGATGGAGATGGAATTATCGATGACGTTGACCTTTGTCCGCAGATCGCCGGGCCAAAGGAGCTACAAGGATGTCCTGATTCTGACAGCGATGGTATTGCCGATTTTGAGGATGCGTGCCCATTACTGCCCGGTCCTAAGTCATTGAGAGGTTGCCCGGATGCCGACGGAGATGGTGTTTCTGATAATGACGATGAATGTCCTAATGTAGCAGGAACGGTAGAAAATAATGGTTGTCCATCAACAGATTCAGATAATGATGGTGTACCGGATAATGTTGATCGCTGCCCCGATGTTGCAGGTTCTCCGGCTAACAATGGTTGTCCCATGATGGATGCAGATAGTGATGGTGTGCCGGATGATGTGGATAAATGTCCTAATGCAGCAGGACCTGCAAATTCTGATGGTTGTCCTGATGTAGACAATGATGGTATTCCTGATTACCTGGACAAATGTCCAACAAAAGCAGGAATAAATGCATTTGGCGGTTGTCCCGATACAGATAATGACGGAATAGACGATAGTAGGGACAGATGTCCTGAGGCTGCCGGTCCGGTATCTAATAATGGTTGTCCTGAGATTTCACAGGCAGATCAAGACGTACTGGAATTGGCTATGCGAGCTGTTCAATTTGATACCGGTAAAGCCACTCTAAAACCAGAGTCATTCACCATATTGTCTCAAATTGCAGCGATCATGAATAGATATCCTTCATACAATCTGTCCATCAGTGGACATACGGATAATGTGGGAGGAGCAGCAACCAATCAATCCTTATCAGAAAGACGTGCGAAAGCTTGTTACGAATATTTGATCACACAAGGTGTATCTAGTTCCAGAATGAATTATGCCGGGTTTGGAGAATCAAGACCGATAGCTGATAACAATACCTTACGAGGCAAGACTTTGAACAGAAGAGTTGAATTTAATTTGATTCCTCGCTAAAGAGATCGTTCAACTTCTACGGTTTAAAAGGCACAATAAAAAACGTGAATAGAATGAAATCTATTCACGTTTTTTTATTTACAATTGCTAAGGATCTGCTTATTCAGGCGAATTACTTTCAACGTCTTTTCTCTTTTGAATCAGATAAAGCAAGTCGGTATTAACAGTAGTTCCACCTGATTTTGGGTTGTAAACGTTTAGAACTTCATATCCTTTGCTATACAACCAATTTAAACCGTGTACAGGACTGTTGAATATGAGCGCTTTCCCTCGAGAGTCAGACACAATACGATTTCTTCGATCCAGGAAGCCAACGTTTTGCCCGAAATCTATCAGCATTTTAACATCTGCTGTTCCTATCGTATTGAAAAATTCTATCTCTATATAATGGGTTTCATCTTCTCTTAATTCCTTCCCGTCAATGTAGATTTGTGTATGCGCATATTGACCAAGCCCTATAAAAATGGTCAAAGCTATTAATGTCTTTTTCATAAATCAGAATTTTCTTTTATAACGAATGTAACAAAATACATGCTTGAAGATTGAATATTTTTAACGCACTTTAACACAATTTGTGGCATAAGCTTATATTTGATTCGTATGATCAATAAAATTGGTTCCTGGATTTCCTGGTTGAATGTGGCGCTGGTACTGCTGATTTGCCTCGATGTAATATTGCGATATGTTCTGAACGTAACTGAGAAATGGGTTATAGAGTTGGAATGGCACATTTTTGCAGCAGTTTTTCTCTTGGGAGCATCATACACTTTTAAGCATGACAAACATGTAAGAGTGGATTTATTCTATCAGAAGTTCAGTGAAGAACGGAAAATGTGGATAGATTTAATTGGAAATATCTTGTTCCTAATTCCGTGGTGCATTGTGGTAATTTATGCATCCGTTAAGTATGCCAATGTTTCATTTTCATACCTGGAAGGTTCTCCTGATCCGAATGGTCTTCCTGCCAGATATGTTATCAAATATATCATAGCATTAGGATTTGTGCTATTGCTTATACAAGCCGTGATAGATTCAGTTGAGAAGTTGAAGCATTTGAAATGGAATTAGTCGCAATACTTCTTTTCGTTCTTATTTTTGTCCTCATTCTAGCTGGATATCCCGTGGCTTTCACCTTGGCAGGATTATCTATTTTAGTAGGGGCTTTGACCATCCCCGATTTTTTTCTTTTGCTACCATTTAGGATCATGGGCATCATGCAGAATTACGTTCTGTTGGCGGTTCCGCTATTCGTGTTCATGGGCCTGATGCTCGAAAAGTCAGGATTGGCATCCAATTTATTGGATACCATGTCTATTTTATTTGGTCGGGTAAGAGGAGGATTAGCCATATCTGTTATCATAGTTGGCGCCTTACTTGCCGCTTCCACTGGAATCGTTGGGGCTACAGTTATCACGATGGGTTTAATCAGCCTCCCTACTATGTTAAGGCGTGGTTATAAACCTTCATTAGCGACTGGTGTTATTTCTTCCTCTGGTACTCTAGGTCAGATTATTCCTCCGTCAGTAGTGTTGGTTTTACTGGGTAGTGTTCTGAATGTATCTGTGGGTCAACTTTTCGCAGCAGCTATTGTACCGGGAATGATACTGGTGGGCATGTACATTGTTTATATTTTGATCATGGCACATCTCAAGCCTGATTTAGCTCCTGCAGTTCCAGCCGAAGAGATCGCAAAATATAAATCGGATGATTTCTATTTGAAGGTAGCGAAGGCATTTATCATGCCCATACTTCTGATCCTAGCTGTATTGGGTTCCATATTTTACGGAATAGCGAGTCCTACAGAAGCTGCCGCTGTTGGCGCACTGGGTGCGGTATTGCTTGCTGCAATTCAGAGGCGCTTTTCCATCAAAGTACTCAAGGATGTGGCACAGGAGACCACACACTTAACGAGCATGGTTTTTATGATCCTGTTAGGTGCAACGACTTTTTCATTGGTCTTCAGAGGCTTGGAAGGTGATCGTTTTTTAATAGAAGTCATACAGACTTCTAGCATGGGCCCGATGGTGTTCTTATTGATTGTCATGCTGGTCATTTTTATAGCAGGCTTCTTCATTGACTTCATAGAAATCATTTTCATCATTGTCCCGGTTGTTACTCCGATATTTATAGAATTTGAAATGAACTTGATATGGATTGGTATCCTGATCGCTTTGAATCTTCAAACTTCATTTTTAACCCCTCCATTCGGATTTTCGTTATTCTATTTGAAGAGTGTTGCCCCCCCGGAGGTTAAAACCATAGATATTTACAGAGGTGTTATTCCATTCTTAATACTTCAGGTAATCCTTCTAATGGCCGTTTTAATCTGGCCCGGATTATTAGGTGTTTACTAAATCAACTTGTCAAAAAACATTTTTTCAGAAATTTGTGACCATTGACTGACCCCTTTCCTAAATTGCTTTTGATCTTCATAAACCTTCCTGCTCACATCATCACGATCTATAATTTCAGTGATTGCTTCTTCAGTATAACCTTTAAGCGCGTTTAAAACCTCATCGGGAAAGGTCCTTAGTTCTACATCACTTTCACTCTTGATCTTTTGCAGATATTCATTATTCTTCGCAACAAACTGAGACAGCATCCACATGTTGGAACGTGCAGCAGCGGTTTCAATGATGACCTGCAGGTCTTCTGGCAAGCTGTCAAATTTCTTCTTATTGATAATTAATTCAAGACAGGCTTGTGGTTCATGCCATCCGGGTGTGTAATAATACTTGGCTATTTCATGAAAGCCCATTAAATAATCGTGATATGGACCGATCCACTCTGTAGCATCTATTACACCTCTTTCCAGATTGGTGTAAATCTCGCTGCCTGCAGAAACAACAGGAGTGCCTCCGGCCTTTGCCAGGACTTTTCCTCCCAATCCGGGAATACGCATTTTGAGCCCTTTGAGATCAGCGATAGTGTTGATTTCTTTGTTAAACCATCCCCCCATTTGAAAACCAGTATTTCCTGCAGGCATGGGAACCAGGTTGTAATCTTCATATACTTCCTTCCAAAGACTCATGCCATTACCACCATACATCCAGGCATTGAATTCTTGAGCATTCATACCGAATGGAACTGTTGTAAAAAATTGCGACGCAGGAAATTTACCCACCCAATAATAACCAGCTCCATGGCCCATTTCGACTGCACCCATACTGACAGCGTCGAAACATTCTAATCCCGGCACCAATTCACCACTCCCATATACCGAAATTTTCATTCTGCCACCTGACATTTTGTACACCCAATCGGCAAGAAGGTTGCATCCCTCTCCAACAACAGGGAAATTAGGTGGCCAGGTGGTCACAATTTTCCATTCATATTCAGGCTTTTCGGCGAAATTATTCTGCTTTTCACGCTCGATATTGGCACAAGATCCCGCCACAATGCCCATAACTCCAAGCGTTCCTGCTGACTTTAAAAACTTTTTCCTACTGATCTTCGACATAAATCGTAACATATTATAGGATTTAAAAATACAATTTTGTTTTTTAGCGTCTCATAGAAATGCTGGCGCATTGCAATTCAGGAATGCGGTATTGTAAATAAAATTTGATATGGAGGAACCAAAAGCGTTAAATGCGGTCGCAGATTTTCATAAGACATTCAAACTTCCGATTGAGTCTGAACCTATTATACCATCTCATAAAAGATGTGCATTGAGGGTAAATTTGATACAGGAAGAACTGAATGAATTAAAAGAGGCTATAGAAGATAAAGATATCGTGGAAGTGGCTGACGCTCTGGCAGATCTGCAATACGTGCTTTCAGGTGCTATTTTAGAATTCGGATTAGGCGAAAAGTTTAAACATATTTTTGACGAAGTGCAAAGATCAAATATGAGTAAAACGTGCAAAACGATGGAGGAAGCGAAGACCACACAGTTGCACTACTCTGAACATAAAGGGATGGTATCTGAAATTGTAGAAAGCAACGGTGAATACCTGGTATACAGAATAGAGGATGGAAAAGTTCTAAAATCAGTCAATTACAGTCCTGCTGACATCAGGAAAGCGATGGGAAAGTAGCTTCAAAGGCTTGCTTCAGATCTTGTATTAAATAATCTGCGTCTTCCAGCCCAATGTAAAATCGAATGAGATTGACCGGAACTTCAGGGTCAGGATGTCCTGGTATATCTAATAAACTACAAAAAGGAAGAATAAGAGATTCATGCCCTCCCCAGGATACAGCAAATAAGAAAGTGTTGAGTGCTTCACAGAATTGCTCAATCTTCTCTCTATTATCTGTGTCCAGAATGATAGAAAACAAACCACCTGCTCCTTTCATTTGCTGTTTTGCCAATTCAAACTGTGCGAACGATTCATCCCATGGATAAAGGACGCTGTCGACGGCTGGATGACTTTTTAAGTAAGCCACCACCTCAAGCGTCGTCATATGCGACCTATGTACACGTAGGTCAAGGGTGCGTAATCCTCGTAAGACCAGTGCAGCTTCAGCGGGCCCTAGAATGTTGCCCATGGTCATGGTAGCAAATTGGAATATTTGTTTGACATGAGCATGCGATCCACAAACGAAGCCACATACGACATCACTATGACCATTCAGATATTTGGTGCCGGAATGTAAAACGAGGTCAATACCGTAATCAGATGGATTTTGGTAAATGGGAGAGCAATAACTGTTGTCAATCATCGTCATAATTTCATGCTTTTTAGCAAGTTTTGCGCATTCATTCAAATCCTGCAAGGCAAAAGTCGCTGTATTGGGGCTCTCGAGATAAAGAATTTTGGTCTGAGGTCTTATTGCGCTTTCTATGTTCGAAAGGGATCTTCCGTCAACATAAGTCACACTCACCCCGAATTTGGGTAAGACCATATTAAAAAGTGTCTTCGTCCAGCTATAAGGATTGTCAACACATACCACGTGGTCGCCAGATCTAATGAATGTCATAACAGCCGCTGCAATGGCTCCAGACCCGCTGGCAAAAGCCAACGCATCCTCGGTCTTTTCTAAAGCAGCTACTTTTTTTCGTAAAATTTGTACAGTGGGGTTATTTCCCCTGGTATAAATATGGCTTCGATCTTCATTCGCAATCGCATTCCTGAATTGGTCAAAAGAATCAAACACAAAATTACTGGTTTGTATGATAGGAGGTGATACTGCATTGAAATATTTACTTCTTTCTTCTCCTAAATGATTCAATATATAGCTTAAACTATCCTTCATTTTTTATCTTTTTTTAAGGACTACAAAATCCTGAAAATCATCTGGGGCTAAAATGTCTTTCCATTTACCAGGACGATAATCAAGAACGTCAAAACCCTTTTGAACAAATATTGACCACAGATAAGTCTTGTTATAAGCCACATTAGCTGATTTTACGGATTCATCCATTAAAGCATATCGTGCATCCTGCATATGGAATTCAAGGAAATTATTGGTTTTAAGCTCATTTGGACTTTCGAAAATAAAAAATGTACTGAAGCATATGCCATCGCTGCTTAGGCTTTTATGAATTTGTTCCAGATAATGCTCTACTTCGTCTGGTAGCATATGCGTAAATACTGAAATAAGACAGGCAAAATTAAAATGGTTGTCAGCCACAGGAAATTTGATGTCTATAGCATCCAGTCCTTGATCGTTGTAAAGGTCATTCTTAGCCTTAATGAGTCGAAATTCAAAATTATCGCATTTGGAGGTAATGTTTTTCTTACACCAGTTGATGCCTTGGGGCATGATGTCTAAACCAACATATTGGCCTTTTAGAAATCCGCAAAGGGGTAATGCGATCCTACCTATTCCAGATCCAATATCAAGTACATTATCATTTGGCCTAAGTCCATACTTTTTAAAGTAAGAAACAAACCGTTCCCCTGTTTCTTTAAAGTCACCTGACCCTGTGTAGATTAAACCACGGGGAGGCACCTTCAGTCCACTATCATATTGGTCTTGACCAAATAAGTCCAAGGGAGCATAGACCACCTTTCGTAACAGAAGTCGAATGTTAGGGGGAAGCGCATAATAAAGTCTACGGAGACTCATTAGACAATTTGTAAAATGAATTGATTTTTCTTTCCATTTTCCCCAAGAATATATTGACCATGAAGGGTATCATCCGTAGTAACCGTCTGGTCAAAGTCTTTGACTTTTTCCTTGTTTAGAGCTACGGCATTGGACTTCACAGCTCTCCTCACTTCACTTTTAGAATTGAAAACAGAAGCTTTTTCAGTAAGCAGCTCATCCATGGCAATTCCATTCGAAAGGTCCGAAGCAGAGATTTCGTAACTAGGTATTTCTTTACTAATGCTTCGAAGCGACCTGACATCGAGTTTCTGAACGTATTCTACGCCGGCCTTTTTATTAAAAAGTAACTCTGAAACATTGAGTACTGCTTCATAGTCTTCATCTCCGTGAATTCTACGGGTCAACTCTTCTGCAAGAATTCTTTTGTATGCCTGTGGATTATCTGCATATTCCTTTTCGATGCTTTCTACCTCTTCTCTGGATTTCAATGTAAAGTATCTCATGTACTTTCCAATATCATCATCAGCGGCATTGATCCAAAATTGATAAAACTTGTAAGGTGAGGTCATTTCAGGGTCTAACCATATATTTCCTTCGGTGGACTTGCCAAACTTAGAACCGTCAGCTTTGGTCAGTAGGGGAGTGGTCACAGCGTGTGCCTTACCCTCCTCTGTATTTCGCCTGATGAATTCTGTCCCTGACGTGATGTTGCCCCATTGATCTGAACCACCCATTTGCAAAACGCAATTCTCCTGTCTGAATAAACACAAAAAATCATAGGCTTGTAATAGCTGATAGCTAAATTCCGTGAATGAAAGTCCGCTTTCCAACCGATTTTTAACAGAATCTTTTGACAGCATGTAATTAACCGTCAGATTTTTGCCAACAATCCTTAAAAAATCAAGAACATTCATGTCTTTATAAAAATCAAGATTGTTGACCAGCCGGGCAGCGTTGGATCTATGCTCAAAGTCCAAAAATTTTTCGGCTTGCTTTTTTTGAAATTCAAGATTAGAATCCAGTTCTTCATAAGATTTTAGCTGTCTTTCCTGATCTTTTCCAGAAGGGTCTCCAATCCTTCCGGTGGCACCACCCATCAGCACAATAGGTGTATGCCCATGTTTTTGAAAAAGGGTCAGAAGCATAATTTGTACATAGTTGCCGATGGTCATTGATGGAGCAGTTGGGTCAAAACCAATATAACCTACCACACTTTCATTAGACAATAAATCCTCGACACCTGGCGTCATATCATGTAACATACCCCGCCATCTTAATTCATCTATGAAATTCATATGATCTATAATTAGATTGCAAAAGTATTATTTTCGATATAAAAAATAGTGTATTATTACGCCAAATGAATACTTCCAGATTTATTGCAACGAAAGTCGCATTTGCCGGCAATAAAAGCTTTACAAATTGGATCATAAGGATAGCGATTTTTGCAGTTGCACTTTCTCTAACAGTAATGATCGTCGCTTTTTCTATGATTTCTGGGTTTAAAAAGGAAATATCTGACAAGATATTTGGTTTCTGGGGCCACATTCATATTACCGATTACAATGTTTCCCGAAGTATTGAAGCCTCGCCCATTGAGATGAATCAAGATTTTCTGTATGACCTGGATACTCTTGAATCCATTCACTATCAAAGGCCTCTAACCATACTGGGAAGAAATATTCCAGGAAAGTTTTCTTTTAAAACCATGGACGTCGACATCAAAAGTGTTTACCCTTTCGCCATGGTTCCAGCAATCATTGAGTCAAAGACAGAATTCGACGGGGTGATCGTTCGTGGATTGGGAGACAACTATGACTGGGACCAACTTGAACAATATATTCAGGAAGGTAGAAAAATCGCCTCACCTGAGGAGATTCTGGTTTCTACTCGAATTTCCGAGCGGCTTAGAGTTGATATTGATGACTATGTTATTCTGAACATCATTAAAAATGGTGAGCAAATTAAAAGACGGGTCAAAATTGTGGGAACTTACAGAACGGGATTAGAGGAATATGACAGAAAGTTTATCATAGCCGACATCAGTAAGGTGCAGGAACTGCTCTTATGGAACAAGAATCAGGTAGCTGGTTATGAAATCATCCTTGGCAACCTTGACAATTTGGCTACCATCAATGAATATATAACAGTTGAAATTCTCCCTACCAAGTTATTTTCTGAAACCATCAGGGATAAGTTTCCTAACATTTTCGAATGGTTGGATTTACAGGACTTTAACGGTGGAGTGATTTTAGTGTTGATGATCTTAGTAGCATTAATCAATATGATTACTTCTGTATTGATACTGATTATAGAACGATCCAAAATGATCGGAACTTTGAAAGCTCTGGGGATGACAAACTGGAATATTCGAAAGATATTTCTCTACTATTCAGGATATATTATTCTTTACGGCTTACTGATTGGGAATATTTTGGGAGTTGGTTTGTGCCAACTTCAAAAACATACCGGTTTTATTAAGTTGGATGAAACCAATTATTATTTATCGGTGGCTCCTGTGAATATGAATGTGACCACGATTCTATTAATCAATCTGGTCGCCTTTCTGGTCATTTTATTGTTCCTGACCCTTCCTACCTATATCATTTCTAAGCTACAGCCCGTCAAAATACTCAGGTTTGAATGAAAAATCGATCGGTATATCCGTACATTGATTATTTTCTGACTTCTTATCAGGCAAGGTTACGCAGGTTCTTTTTCTTTTATTGGTCAATAGATTCTTGGAAAAGACCATTTAGTTTTCTGGAATGGATGTGCTTATTTCTGGATCTTTTAGGACTACCTGAAATTTATCAGATCTTGCATGAGTTGCTCAACAATAACGTGCGAGCGCTGGATGAAAGAGAACAATTGATTGCTGAATCCATATTTGGGAACAGGATTCATTGGGAATCGGTCAGAATCCATGATAATAATACCCTCGTTTGTCGGAGAATGAATATCGCTTTTGTAAGCTTTCATACCATCCATTTCCATAATTGTATCAGTGATGGCGTTCTCATTCATGAATTGGTGCATGTCTGGCAATATGAGAAGTTCGGATCAGCTTATATAGTACGTGCTTTGCATGCTCAGGCTTCGGATGCAGGTTATGATTACGGTGGGCCTGTCAATTTAACATATCAGACTGATCTGCTTGACTACAATTTTGAGCAAATGGCAGAGATTATTAAAGATGGTTTCGAGCTGCAGGGAAGAAGTAGTCTGTATAATAATTTCATAGCTCAATTGCAGGAATAATCAGAATAGTCGTATGTTTGCGGCTCGATAATTGCTTTATTTAAATGGAAATTGACAGGTATGATCAGGTATTTCAAAACTGCAGACAAAGAGTTGATTTCGTTAGAGCAAGCAGAACCCAATTGCTGGATTTCGGTTTCACCACCCTTTGACAGAAATGACCTCACTGAAATAGCTGAGCGCTACAATATACCTTTCGATTTTCTTACTGACTCCATTGACATAGACGAACGTTCCCGATACGAAAAAGAGGATGGTGTGAAATTGATCGTTGTCAATACTCCTTATCTGAATGAGGACCCAAAAGAAAGTGAAGGGATCTACATCACGGTTCCCATTGGTATTATCATCACTGAAGATCACTTGATCACCATCACAGGATTTGAGAATAACCTTTTGGACCGTTTCACCCAGAATCGAGTGAAAAATTTCGATTCAAAAGATGAGCAAATGTTTATCCTCAAAATCCTGGAGCAAAATGTATTTGAGTTCTTGAGTTGTTTGAAGAAACTCAATTTGAAGCGTAACTTAATAGAGCGTGAATTATATGACAGTTCAAGAAATGAGGAATTGAAGCAGTTACTCAGAATTGAAAAGTCTTTGGTATATTTTGTGAATACTTTAAGTTCGAATGAGCTTTTAAAAATGAAAATGAAACGTACGGACTTTTTGGAGATCAGGGGAATGGAGGAGCATAATGATTTATTTGAAGATCTCATTATTGACAATAGTCAGGCTCTGGAAATGGCCAATGTTCACACCAATATTCTAAGTGGGACTATGGAGGCTTATGCCTCTATTGTTTCTAACAATCTCAATGTGTTTATTCAGAGATTGACCATTGCAACCATTGTCTTGATGGTACCTACACTTGTAGCCAGCTTTTATGGTATGAACGTCAAGGTTCCATTTGATAATAGCAATTATGCCTTTTATATTATTGTATTCACTTCTATCATTTTAGCCCTTCTTCTCATCTGGTTCTTCCGGAGGAAAAAACTTTTTTAACCATTGTGGTTTTCAACATATTAGAAGTTATCCACATATATTAGAAATATATATTATTATATAAGGCTATATGTTAATATGTTATACATATTACTAACATCATGTGGAAAACTAAGGAATCATATTAAGATTTTTATTCATTCAATTTTACTTTATTTGCATCAGACTTGAGAATAACCACAATCAGCTAGACCAACTTTACACCCAATATCGATTTAGCTGTTTACCAATTATAATCAAAATATTACACATTACGATTAATTATATATATAGATTTAACGTATATAATTGTGTCGTTTTGAACAAATTATAATATTTTTGATATATAGAAAATTGTAATATTTCTCGGGCATTTTTCAGAACTGTTTTAAAAGCAAAATATAATTCAAATGAGTAACGTAAACGAGCCACTTTTAACTGAAAATCCGAATAGATTTGTACTTTTTCCTATACAACACAGTGATATCTGGGATTATTACAAAAAATCAGAAGCAAGTTTTTGGACTGCAGAAGAAATAGACTTACACCAGGATCTGACAGACTGGGACAGTAAGTTGAATGATAATGAGCGACATTTCATTAAACACATATTGGCATTTTTTGCTGCAAGCGATGGTATCGTAAATGAAAACCTTGCTGAAAATATGGTCAATGAAGTTCAATATACTGAAGCCAAATTTTTCTACGGCTTTCAGATTATGATGGAAAACATTCATTCAGAGACTTACTCGCTGCTCATCGACACCTATATCAAAGATGGCAAAGAAAAGGACTATTTGTTCAATGCCATCGAGACCTTGGACTGTGTGAAGAAGAAAGCAGATTGGGCACTGAATTGGATTGAAGAGGCTACATTTGCAGAACGACTGATTGCATTTGCTGCAGTAGAGGGTATTTTCTTCAGTGGTTCATTTTGTTCAATTTTCTGGTTGAAGAAAAGAGGTTTGATGCCTGGACTTTCTTTCTCTAATGAATTGATTTCCAGAGATGAGGGCATGCATTGTGACTTCGCTTGTTTGCTTTACAACAATCATATACAGAATAAACTCCCAAAAGAGACTATAGAGAAAATTATCGTCGATGCTGTTGAAATTGAAAAAGAATTCGTTTCGGATGCACTGCCGGTAGGACTAATCGGCATGAACGCTGACATGATGTGTGACTACATTGAATTTGTAGCTGACAGACTTTTGGAATCGCTTGGAAACCCAAAAGTATACAACGCAGAAAATCCATTCCCATGGATGGATATGATTTCTCTGCAAGGAAAAACCAACTTTTTTGAGAAGAGGGTAGGAGATTACCGCAAATCTGGGGTGGGAGAAGACCGCAGCAAGCAAGTATTCTCATTGGATGAAGATTTCTAGTCTTCACCACTACCGTATACGACTGAGACCTGGAATAAAGCTATATTTTTTTTAACCACTACCTTAAGTAGATCACTATGCAAGTTATTAAACGAAACGGCAGGAAGGAAGACGTGTCCTTCGACAAAATCACGGCCAGAGTTAAGAAACTCTGCTACGGCCTTGATCAAAACTATATCGATCCCATTGAAATCGCTAAAAAAGTCATCCAGGGATTGTATGATGGTGTAACCACTACCCAACTTGATAATCTGGCTGCAGAAACAGCAGCCACTATGGCAGCAATGCACCCTGAATACGCTTTGCTAGCTGCGAGAATCGCAGTATCTAATCTGCATAAAAGCACAGATAAAGTTTTTTCCAAAACAATGGAAAAACTGTACGCTTATATAGATCCTAAAACGGGTCAGAAAGCTGGTTTGATATCAGATGATACCATGGCGGTGATTCGAAAGAATAAGGCTAAACTTGATTCAGCCATTATCTATGACCGGGATTATAGCTTTGACTTTTTTGGCTTCAAAACTCTGGAGAGATCTTACTTATTGAGGATGGAGGGCAAAGTAGTAGAAAGACCACAGCACATGCTGATGCGAGCTGCTGTAGGAATCCATGGTGAAGATATTGATTCAGCAATTCAGACCTACAATCTAATGTCTGAAAAGTGGTTTATACATGCAACGCCTACATTATTTAATGCGGGAACACCAAAACCGCAATTATCCAGCTGCTTTTTACTTTCAACTACTGACGATAGCATCGATGGTATCTTTGAAACACTTTCCAGATGTGCCAAAATATCTCAGTCTGCCGGTGGAATAGGACTTAGCATTCATAATGTAAGAGCTACAGGTTCATATATTAAAGGAACAGGTGGAACCTCTAACGGAATCATACCTATGTTGAAGGTATTTAATGACACCGCAAGGTATGTAGACCAAGGTGGAGGTAAAAGAAAAGGTGCATTTGCTGTATATCTCGAGCCATGGCACGCTGATATCTTTGAATTCCTGGACCTTAAGAAAAATCACGGTAAAGAAGAATTGAGAGCAAGAGACCTTTTCTATGCAATGTGGATTCCTGACTTATTCATGGAAAGAGTGAAGGAAGGAGGTGAGTGGTCGCTGTTTTGTCCCAATGAATGTCCGGGTCTTTTTGACAAGCATAGTGGTGAATTTGAAGCCCTTTATCACAAGTATGAAAGTGAAGGAAGAGCAAGAAAAACCATCAAAGCTCAGGATCTATGGTTTGCAATATTAGAATCACAAATCGAAACAGGCACTCCTTATATACTATATAAAGACGCGGCAAACAGGAAGTCTAATCAACGAAATCTGGGAACTATCAGATCCAGTAACTTGTGTACAGAAATCCTGGAATACACATCAAAAGATGAAGTAGCAGTTTGCAACCTGGCATCATTAGCCCTGCCTAAATTTGTAAAGGAAGATGCAACCTTTGATTTCGACAAGTTATATGAAATAACTCGAGTGGTGACCAGAAATCTGAATAAGGTTATTGATATTAATTATTATCCTATCCCTGAGGCTAAGAACTCTAATATGAGACACCGCCCAATAGGAATAGGCGTACAAGGTCTTGCAGATGCTTTCATTAAAATGCGTTATCCTTTTGACAGCAAAGAAGCCAAGCAATTGAACAAGGATATCTTTGAAACCATCTACTTTGCGGCTTGTACGGAGTCAAATGTTCTCGCGGCAAAAGAGGGATCATATGAAACTTATGAAGGAAGCCCAGCCAGTCAGGGTGAGTTACAGTACGATTTATGGGGAGTGGAGCCTTCTGATCGATGGGACTGGGCAGGTTTGAAAAAGAACATCAAAAAGAACGGATTAAGAAACTCCTTATTGGTAGCTCCGATGCCTACTGCTTCTACCTCCCAGATTTTGGGCAATAATGAGTGCTTTGAACCTTATACTTCTAATATTTACACCAGAAGGACACTATCAGGTGAATACATTATCGTCAACAAGCATTTGCTCAAAGACCTGATCAAGTTAGGTTTATGGAATCAGGAAATGAAGGAGGCCCTAATGGCAGCCAATGGCTCTATACAACACATAGATGTTATTCCTGACGCTTTGAAGGAATTGTACAAAACAGTTTGGGAAATCAGTATGAAATCTATTATTGACATGGCTGCTGATCGCGGTGCGTATATATGTCAATCCCAGAGTCTGAATTTATTCGTAGAAAGTCCAAATTTCGGAAAATTATCTTCGATGCATTTTTATGGATGGCAGAAAGGATTGAAAACTGGAATGTACTATTTAAGATCAAAGGCAGCAGTAGATCCAATCAAGTTTACATTATCTGCCAAGCATCAAAGAAACTACATTGAAGAGGAAGAAGCCGTAGTTGAAACAGAAAAAGTGGTTGTCGAAGCAACACCAGCTATTGATCACGCAGCAAACAAGGCTAGTTTTAGTGGAGAAGATACTAAAAGTGCTGAGGAAAAATTTATTGAAGGACAAACCTGCACCATGGAAGATGGATGCATAATGTGTGGTTCTTAAGAATTATATATCGCGATTACTCATGAATAAAAGGTCATTCCACTAGTTGGAATGGCCTTTATTCTTTTGTTAGGTGCTCGTAGACCGTACGCATGCCTTCCTCCGCAGTCTGCTGGATGATTCTTAAATTTTGTAACCTTGATAACTCATAATTTATGGCTGGATCAGGATCAATATAGAATATATTGGCAAATCTGGGTGCATAGGAAATTAAGCCGGCTGCTGGATAAACCTGCATACTGGTACCTACTATGATTACAATTTCAGATTCAACGAGCACAGCAGCAGCATGATCTAACTTGGGCACTGCTTCCCCAAACCAAACAACATCTGGTCGCATTTGGCCACCTTGAGGACACAAATCCCCCATTTTTTGCGCTCCGTCAAAGGACTGAACGTAATGTGGATTTTTGGAGGACTTGATTTTTTTCAGTTCACCATGAAGGTGAATGACATGCCTGCTACCTGCTCGTTCATGTAGATCATCAACATTCTGAGTGACAATAGTTACATTATAATACTCCTCGAGTTTTGCACAGAATTGATGCGCGTCATTGGGTTTTACTGTCTTTAATTGCGACCTCCTCTTATTATAAAATTCAAGTACCAATTCAGGGTCCTCTTCCCAACCCTCTATCGAGGCCACTTTCATGATATCATAGCCTTCCCAAAGACCTCCCTCACCCCTAAAAGTCTTTAAACCACTTGCCACACTAATACCTGCCCCACTAAGAACAGTTAAATTTTTCTTCGTCATTTTGCTATTTTTCATAAACGTTTTTAATCACTTCGGGAATATAATCGATGATGTCAGAAGCAATCAATGACACTTCCCCAAATTTTAATTTAGCATGATCCCCTGCTAAACCATGAAGATAAACCGCACTAATTGCAGCTTGCAAGGGAGCATAATTTTGTCCCAGAAATCCCAGCAACATCCCAGAAAGTACATCCCCTGATCCTGCAGTACCCAAACCCACATTGCCGGTATTGTTGAAGTAGCACATGCCTTCTGGTGTAGAGATGCACGTATGAGCCCCTTTTAAAATAATGTATATGCCCAATTCTTCTGACTTTGCTCTTTGTAATTCGATGCGATTTAACCTCCGTTCACATGGTCCGAAAAGTCTTTCGAATTCCTGCTCATGTGGGGTAATGATAGCATCCTCTGGTATACGATCTTGCCATTCCTCCCTTGCTATAATATTCAATGCATCAGCATCAAGGATAGTTTGTTGGAACCCCTCATCAAGAAATTCATCGATATACTTTATGGCACTGGCACTGGTACCAAGACCGGGGCCTATGGCAATGGCATCAATTCCCTTATTTATAAATTGAAAAGCAGAAAGTTTACGTCTATTAGCCTCGATTCCTGATTGTACCATTACTTCCGGACAGCTCGCTAGGAACGCTCCATGATGTAGTTTAGGAATGCTTACTGATAGCCTACCCAGCCCACACCGCATTGCTGCTCTAGAAGCCAAGATGACTGAGCCCAACATCCCCGGACTTCCTCCACAAAACTGTCCAAAGCCAAAATGATGTTTCCCTTGATCAGAATACCGGATTCTCATTCCTTTTTGAACCATTTCCCGAGTGATCAATTCATATTTGACCTCCTGCTTTTCAAGAAAATCGGGAACCAAGCCGATGGATTTACAAGACCAAGGTATATTTTCAGTGAAGAATGAAATTTTAGGAATTTCAAAGCTCAGGACCCTTTGACTCTTGATGTACTCACCCTCTTCATGACCATCGGGGTCTAATCCAGAAGGTATATCTATAGAAACAATTTCATGATCTGACTGATTAAGAAATTGGATGACTTTCAGGTATTCACCTCTAGCAGGGCCTTTTATTCCGGTACCCAATAAGGCATCAATAATAATTGCACTGGGAGGACATAAAATTTTAGTAAAAGACCGATAGTAGCATACAGTACCCAGGCGTTCTAAGTTGGCTGCATTATCCTTGCTAGGTGATTCACTAAATGCCATATAGTGGACTTGCACAGCGTATCCCTTGTTCATCAACATTCTTGCTACTGCTAATCCATCACCGCCATTATTTCCAGGTCCAGCAACTACCGTAATCAGTCGACATTTATCAAAGTAGAGGCTTGTGAACCATTGAACAAAATGAGACGAAGCCTTTTCCATCAACTCTAAAGATTCCATTCCCAGTCCTTCAATAGAATATTGATCCCATTCCCTGATTTTATGCTTATCCAATAGTTTCATAGTTGTTGTTTATTAAGACAAATGAACTCTAATTTGATTCAATAAAGATAAAATAATACAATAATTGAGAAATTGGCACTCTCCAATTTGCCGCTGTAAAAATCTTGAATCAAATATTAAAAAAATGAAAATCCTAAACAAAAGACTATATTTGTTGAAGCAGAACGAAAGAAGAATGAAGCGTAAAAACTAGCAAGGTTTTTGCACTACATTCTTGACTAAAACACTTGAAATACAGTATTTTATATACTTTATTGAAAGTGTGCAAATTATATATTAATACAACTTTTAATAACTAAATCAGCCTGTTTTGAAGCAGAACATTTATTTAGCAGGTTTCGTTTTCTTATTGACTATTTTAATAAAATTCGAAGCCAAAACACAGGATATACATTATTCACAATTTTATAATTCCCCCCTGAATATAAATCCTGCCTTAACCGGAATTTTTAATGGTGATATTAGAGTCATAGGTTCCATAAGAGATCAATGGAGATCCGTACCTGTATCTTACACTACCTTTTCCGGTGCTTTCGACATGAAGTACTTACCCAAGAAATCAGATAAATACTTCTTTGGTTTCGGCGGTATTCTGAATTATGATCAGGCTGGTGACAGTAAACTGAACATATCAGATCTGAATTTGACAGGTAGTTACAACTATCTGGTCAACAAGAACAATGTCCTTTCAGCTGGAATTCTACTGGGGGTAGCTAGTGAAGGCTTTAATGAAACTGAATTGACATTCGGTAATCAATGGAACGGAATCGAGTTTAATCCCACCAGCCCAACGGGTGAAAACTTTGATAATTTCAGATATACTTATTTGGAGACTGGAGCCGGAGCTAATTATAGGTATCAGTCAGATTCGACCAGAACCTATGCCAATATAGGAGTGGGACTATTTCACTTGACCCGTCCCTCTGCTGAATACATTGATCTGGAAAATCCAAGACTACCTGTAAGGACAGCTCTAACCGGACAACTCAACTTTCAGTTGACGAAAGCTTTTGATGTTCAGGCTCACGGACTTGCACAATTTCAGGGTCCATACAGAGAATTTGTATTAGGAGGTTTGGCCAAATTATATCTTAATCAGACGAAAGGCAAAGTTTTCAGACTTGACTTAGGTGCATCGTACAGAACAAGTAAATTTATAGCACCTACACTTGCTATTCAATACAATCAAATATATGTAGGAGCCAGTTATGATATTAATCTAGGTGAGTTCAGAAGTGATTTTAATGGAAGGGGAGGTCCCGAAGTACATGTAAGGTATATCCTTACTAAAGTTCAGGCGCTCAATCAAAAACCGTGTCCTATTTATTAAGTAAAGTCCCAAGTTCAGACATGAAACGATTTTTATACATATTAATAATATTTGGAGGTTTTCTAAGTTCGTCATACGGACAGACCTTCAAAGCCTATCTCAAAGCAGCGGAAGAAGCAGCTCAAGAGAAAAATTACTACGCTGCTTATAGATATCTGCAGGAAGCTTACGAGTTTGATACAACCAGGCTAGATCTGGCTTTTGGATCCGCAGAAATGGCGCGTAAGTATGACGCATTCAGTTATGCTGAAGAGTGGTACAACAAAGTGGTAGAAAGGGATTACGACAATCAATTTCCTACAGCAACTTATTACCTGGGTGAAATGCAACAAAGACTGGGTAAGTACCAATCTGCCATTGACAACTTCAACATGTATCTATCTGAGCATGAAGGAGAGGATGAGTATTTTACGTTGAAGGCAGAGAAAGAAAGAAAAGCTTCAGAGTTCGCTATGGAACAACTGGAAAATCCGGACGAAAGTGTAACGATCACAAGGCTTGGAGCAGTAAATACTCAGTTTTCTGAGGTAGGAGCTCTGGAGAGAGATGGTGAACTTTTTTATTCTTCTTTGAGATTTCTTGAGCCTAACCCGGCTGATGCCAGAGATCCCAAATACATTGCCAAGATTTTGATAAGTGAAGATGGGGATGCTGGTGTGGAAGTCGAAACTATTAATGATGAATCTAGAATTACTTCGCACACGACGTTTAGCAGTAAGTCCAACAAAGTTTTCTACACTTTGTGTGATTACGCTGCTGATCATTCTATTAAGTGTGATTTATACTATAGAGATGTTCTGGAAGATGGTAAATATGGAGAAGCGGTAAAATTACCCGATCATATCAATGATGCCACATATACTTCTACCCAGCCAGCAGTCGGAATTGATTCTGAAACCAATAAAGAAATTCTTTATTTCGTTTCTGACAGACCTGGTGGAAAGGGCAAGTTTGATATTTGGTACACGATCATAGATGATAATATGCAGATGACCCAGCCCATGAATCTGGATTCCATAAATACCATCGAAAACGATGCGACACCATTTTATCATAATCCGAGTAACACCTTATATTTTAGTTCTCAAGGTTATCAGGGAATGGGAGGTTATGATATCTATCGGGCAGAGAAGAATAATGGAGAATACGGTGAAGTAGAACATCTGCAAAATCCAGTCAACTCTAGTTACGATGACATTTACTATACTTTAAGTAATGACATGCTTTCTGGTCACCTTTCTTCGAACAGAGAGAGCTCTATGTACATCGAAGATGCCATTGAAGCCTGTTGCTTTGATATCTATCATGCCAAGTATGAGCCGGTTAATTTAAGTCTGAATGCCTTGACATGTGAAGATATAGCAGGTGAGCAAAGAAAATTACTGGGAGCAACGGTTGTGCTGATTGATGCAAAAACCGGAGAAGCCCTTGATTCGATAACCAATGAAACCGATGATACACATGAGTTTGAATTGGAGAGGAACAAAGAATACCTTATTGTCGCGAAGAAGGAATTTTACGTTCCAGATACCGTAACATTAAGTACTAAAAGGGTATATAAATCAAAGGTTTTTACTAAGAAAATTTGCCTGGTGGGCGATATGCTGGATTTAGACATATTTACCTTTGATAAAACGACCAAAAAGGAATTAAATGGTGCAAGGGTAATCGTCAAGGACTTGACTGATGGCTCCCGACAGGTGTATGATTTCACCAATATTGCCAAAAATGATTTCACTTTGCAAGTTCAGCAAGGGCATGAGTACGAGATTGCTGTTTCCAGACCAAGTTATAGATCAGAGACCGTTAATTTCTTAGCTGATGGTGAAAATGCTATCGATGGCAGGTTAAGGCAAGATGTTTATTTAGAGTTGGATTTATTGTCCAAACCGTTGGCACTGTATTTTGACAATGACAGACCTAATCCAAGAAGTATCAGCAGAACGACCACTAGAAATTATTCTGAAACGTTTGATAGATACTATGGCAGAAAAGATCTATTTGTAAGAAGGTCACCTGATGAAGATGCCATTGTGAATTTCTTCGAAAATGATCTTAAGTCAGGTTATGATTCGTTACAAGTATTTTTATCTACAGTAGAGGAATTATTACAACAGGGAGAAAAATTAGAATTACTGGTAAGAGGGTTTACATCGCCACTAGCTACTTCTGCTTATAACCTTTACTTAGGTCAAAGAAGAGTAGCTTCCGTGATGAACGAACTTGAACGATATAAAGACGGCGCCTTAAAGCCTTACTTAGATTCTGAAAGTTTAATACTTACTGATATTTCATTTGGAGAATCATTGTCTCCAGATGATGTAAGTGATTCGAACAGCAACCAAAACCTATCCATCTACAGTGCAGAGGCTTCGAAAGAAAGGAGGGTGGAAATTGTAGGTGTTAAACAAATTGTCAAATAACCCATGATTTATACTATAAAAACAAGAGCAGGAATGAAACTGATTAAATTAATTAGTTTGCTATTTGTAATGGGATTATTTTTGATTCCATCACAATCAAAAGCAACACATATAGTTGGTGGAGAGATCACCTACAGATGTCTGGCAAGTTGGACTTTTGAAGTGACTTTAACACTGCGAAGAGATTGTGAGTTTGGTTCTGATGAGGCTGAATTTGACGATCCGGCTTCGATTGGAATCTATGACTCGAATGGAGAATTACTATGGTGGTTGGGCCAAGGAGGTCAATTGTCTATACCTTTTAACCAGGATGATACCTTAAATACTGAATTTACTCCTGGCTGTGATTTTCTTGGAGACGAAGTTTGTGTTCACACTTCTACTTACATTGATACGATCACTTTGCCATTTAGGCCTGGGGGATACATTCTTGCATTTGCAAGATGCTGTCGAAATGGAACTTTAACCAATATCTTGGATCCACTGACCACTGGGGCTACATTTGTGGTGCCTATCACTAATAAAGCATCTATAGAATGTAATAATTCGCCAACTTTCGATGATACCCCGGCACTGTATATATGTGCGGATGAGGAAATTCAGGAAGATATGTCTGCCACAGACCTTGATGGGGATTCACTCGTCTATAGTTTGTGTACTCCTCAGGTGGGAGCTGATCCCATCAATGTGAGGCCACAACCCGCGAGAGGCTATGACTATGAAGAAGTTATTTTTGCTAATGGATTCGGTCTGGACAATTTTATGGGAGGGCAACCGCTAACCATTGACCCGGAGACAGGTATGCTTTCAGGCAGACCTAATTTGGTAGGTCAATTTTTAATAGCAGTGTGCGTAGACGAGTACCGCGACGGTGAATACATGGGAACCATTAAGAGAGAATTCGAATACAATGTTAGAGAATGTATCGAAGCACCTGATGCTTCTTTTACAGTGGAGAATGATCCGGAATGCGATGGTTTAGAAGTCACTTTTACCAATACTAGTACTGAGATTGACCAATATGAATGGTTTTTTGATTTTCCCAATGATAGTGATGATTTCAAATCCACGGAGGAAAACCCAACTTTCACTTATCCAGCTGAAGGTTTTTACACCATAAAGTTAATAGGGACAAGATCATCTGATGGATGTACTTCTGAATTTGTCAAGGAACTGGGTGTCTTTGATTCTGAGATCGAAGCTAATTTTGATCCTAATTTCATTGGAAATGCCTGTTTTGAAGACTTCATTGATATTTCATTAGTGAGTACTTCTGTAGAGCCCAATCCGGATTTTGAAATTGAAAGTTATGAGTGGACTTTAATCGGCGAAGGAGTGGATACAACTCGAAATGGTGAGACACTAAGAATTGTACTGCCCAGGCGAGATTCTATCAGTGTCACACTTTTAGTTACTTCTGAAACCGGATGTACTGATGAAATCACACAAGTCATCAATACGAATGAGGATGGAATTACAGCTTCTTTTGATCCTAACATTAGTATAATTTCATGTGAGGATGAATTTGCAACCATACAGATTATTAACACCAGCACTACCACAAACCCAGATTTCCCGTTTACGACGATCGACTGGCTTTTTGAGTTTGGTGAATTTTCTGAGTCTGCCACAGGTGATACAGTCATCATTACCGTTCCAAGAGAGGATAGTATTAAAGTAACACTAACTGTGGGCTCTGATAATGGTTGTGGAGATACTGTTACCGGATTCATTGATTCGCAGACAATCAGTGATGAAGATATTGAGTTTATCAGTGACACCATTAGAGTTTGTCCAGGCGATACCACTTTTCTACTGGCTAATCCTAATGCGGATCTGACCTATACCTGGACTCCTACGGAAGGATTAATTTTCGATGGAGATGACACCTCTAATCCTCGATTTGCATTTGCTGAAGGTGAAACCATGGCTATGTTTGAGCTGGTAGTCAGTGATACTTTGATGTGTAGCAGAGATGCTGGTAAAGTTGTGATACTTGAAGATATGACAGGAGGTGCCGAATTAAACTTTAGCATTTTGCCAATGTGCGGAACCACCATTGTTTGTTTTACGAATACCTCAACTCCGAGTAATTTGGACGTTACATTTGATTTCGGAACAGACGATGGAATGCAAGTTGACTCCATGAACGGAATGCTATGCTATAATTTCCCTGATTTTGGATTGTATTCTGTTACCATTATGACAGAAAGTGGATGTGGAGACAATACTTTCTCAAAAACCATAATTGTTCCTGAAGATGTATCCATCAATTTAGATCAAGATACCGTTCGCTATTGTACGGGAGAAGAAGTCAATCTTACGGTAAATGTAGAAACCGAAGGCACAGTGATAGAATGGTTGGATGAAGATGAAAATATCATAGGAAATAATACTGATCTTGTCTATATGCCTGATGGCGACGAATTAATCACGGTCATCGGTTTCAATGCCGGCGGATGTTTCGATACGGCAACGGTACAATTGATTGAAGACAATTTTGACATCAATATTGAAGGGCCTGAAGTGGCTTGTGCTGGCGAAGAAGCTGTTATCAGTATAGTAGACAACTCAGGAGACAACCTGTCCTTTGTATGGAGCCCGGAAAGTGGCATCGTTGGCAGTAACACTGGAGCTGAAATCACTGTGAATGTTACCGAGGATACAGAATTTATGGTTACGGTGACCAATGAAGATTCCGGTTGTACGCTAGATACCAGTTTCATACTCATGATTTCTTCCGTTAGTGCAGAAATAGAGGCTGATCCAGCAGAGGTGTTTCAATGTAATGTGACGGAAATAGGTGTTGTCGAGGAAGATCCGGATTGGACTTACGAGTGGAATACCGGGGCAACAACTCCTTCTTTCACAACAGATACATTGCTGGAAACGACTACATTCTCTGTAACTGTAACAGATGAAAACGGATGTACTGCGGAGGCTAGTCTGACTGTCAATGTTGTGCAAGCTCAATGTGATGAGACCGATGTATTTTTTCCTAATGCTTTTACTCCCAATGGAGATGGCATGAATGATGTATTGAAAGTAGAGAGTAATTTTGTAAAATCAATGAGACTAAGGATTTATGACAGATGGGGAGAATTGGTCTTTGAATCTACGGACGTAGAAAATGGATGGAATGGAACCTTTAATGATGTTGACCTTCCTCCGGATGTTTATGCCTATATCTTGATGGTTACTTGTCCAAATAATTTAGATTACATGTTACAAGGAAATATCACACTGTTAAGATAAAAATACCTTTAGAAAGGTAAAAAGCTTCCAGAATCATTTCTGGAAGCTTTTTTTTTGCCTATTTTTCTTCAGGTTTAGACTGATAAGCATCTGTTAACTCCTTCGAAATAGAAGATTTCATTACTTTCAAAAAAGTCTTCTGATCAACTTGAAGATGAACCACCTTGTCCTCAATTTTATTAATTTTTCCGACGATTCCGGAACCTGTAACGACCTCTTTTCCTTTTTCCAAATTAGTGACGAAGTTTCCCTGTTCCTTTTGCTTCTTAGCTTGTGGCCGTATAAAAAATAACCAAAAGACAAGAAAAATGGCACCAAAGATAACCAACTGGAAAATTCCTCCTCCACCTCCTGTTTGTAAGAATATCATTTTATTTCATTTTTTACATATCCCTGAAGATAAAGTCGATCTTCATTGGGATAGCTGTTAGATAATACTAAAATTGATTTATTTTGGTAACCGGATTTACCCTCTGAATCAAATTTAACTTTTATAGATCCTGTATCTCCTGGAGCTATTGCTTTATTTGAGTAATCGGTAACCGTACAGCCACAAGATACTTTAGTATCCAGTATATACAAAGGTTTGGCTCCTATATTCCTGAATTCAAATGACCGTTGAATCACTGCACCGGCTTGAATGGTATCAAAAGAAAGGGTATCTTCTATAAATTCAATGGATGATATTTCGTTGCTATCAAGCACACTTGTCAAACTCACAGGATGGCGTATGATCTCTGAATAATCTGTCATACCATAGCCTGCTTTTCCAGCGGATTCAACGGTACGCCCTTTGTCAGCTTTACATGATAGCAGAAGCACAATGATTGGAAAACATATGAGCTTTTTCATTGCGCGCAAAAATATCAAATTTTCCCATATCTTGGTCCTTATGTATACTGTTCAAAAGCGAATCTACCTTCTGGGGTTCATGGGATCTGGTAAGTCTACTATTGCACGGGAACTTAGTGTTAGATTAGATATTGATTTTGTAGATCTGGACGATTATATTATCAACAAGGAGAATTTATCAGTAAAAAGAATATTTGAGGAAAAAGGGGAGGTCTACTTTCGACAGTTGGAAGCGGAAAGTTTACATGAATTACTTTACAAAAGTCCTTTGATCGTCGCATTAGGAGGAGGCACCCCATGTCACAATGACAACATGACTTTAATTAATCATACTGGAACAAGTTTTTATCTAAAACTAAGTCCACAAGCCCTTACAGATCGATTACTGGAACAAAAAGAACATCGCCCCTTAATTTCATCAGCTCAAACTAAGAGTGACTTAAAGCAGTTAATTGATTCAAAACTACAAAGTAGACTATCTTATTACGAAAAGGCACATCATATCATTGATGGAGCGCAATCTCCTGAAAAAATCACTGAAATGATCGTGCGCCAACTAGATTCTTGATTGTTTTGGCGGGATCTATCAAATTGCCACTTTTGCTACTAGCGGTTGTATATTGGCCATTATCATTGAGCAACTCATAAACTTCCTCTGTCTGAAGAGATGGATTGATACTTTTCATTAAAGCAACCAATCCGGCTACATATGGAGTCGCCATTGACGTACCATTATAGGCTTTATAATCATTTCCAGGAATGGTAGAAAGTATTCCAACACCAGGTGCAGCAATTCCCATCGCTATATCTTCAACTGTATTTGAGAATGTTGCTAAATTTTTGTTTTGATCAATCGCGGCTACGGTAATCACACCTTTCGTATTAGCAGGAGAATAGCCTTTCGCATTCATCCCGGAATTACCAGCTGCAACAACTACAATTGCGCCCTTTGAGTTAGCATATTCGACGGTCTCTCCGTACACTTTTTGTCTTTTATCCGTGCTTCTTCCACCTAACGAAAGCGAAATAACATCTGCTCCGTTATCTGCAGCTTCAATGATACCATCTACTATCTTCTTTTGTGTACCCATACCCATATCATTCAAAACTTTGATAGACGAAATGGTAAAAAAGTCTGGATTAATCAACATGGAAGCTACACCCTTGCCATTGTTACTTACTGCACCGGCAATCCCTGCACAGTGCGTTCCATGACTTTGGACATCAGTATCATATTTACTTCTATGAGATCTGTAATTGACTTTTATATCCTCATGATTAGCATCCACCCCTGTATCAAGTATGAATAAACGAGCTTGCTTTTGCGCTCCTCTATCAATCAATAAATCTTGCAATGCACCTACATTCAAAGCCTCCAATGCCCATTGCTCTGAAGAAAGTGGATCATTGAATTCAGTAGCAATCTCTTTAACATCTAGGTCCGAAACCACAGGTGAAATTTGAATCACTTCGTTTTCTTCAATGTAAGATACTTCATCAAACTTCGCCAGTCTCTTCTTGATTTCGTTTAAGGTAATCGCGTTACTTTGGGGAATATTCAACTGGAGATAATTATCCAGCTCTGTTTTTTCTGCATCCTCGGGTCGAAATGCAATTTGGTAAGAGATGCCTTCTTGACTCAGATATTTAGCTAATGCACCTTCAGGATTGAGATCACTAGGAGAAGTTAGTTTAATGAGTAGTTCAGCATCTTCATCTAGCTTAAAATCTTTAGGACTAAGAATACTCCTGTTTTGATAAACCGTAAAAATCGAAAAACCTGCAATCAAGATCCACGAAATCATTCCAGTTTTAGACTTCCGGGCTAATACACTAACGAAAGATGCAAAGGTGAGGATGATCAAGTCTCGAAAGAGTATTTTCATACTCGAAAAGTCTCGGAGATGAAGATCAAACAGCGCGAATGCATAAGTGATCATCGCTATGATGAAAAGCGTACCAAAAAACCTTCTGAAGAATTTTGTCTTCCCAAGTGTTTGCCATAAGACAAGTAAGGCCAAAGCGCTGATGAAGCTAAACAAATAGAATTCGTGCATGTTTTATTCTCTTTATCGAATTAATAAACATCGCTTAAAAATAAAAGATTCCATCTTTTTTTATGTATTTATTAGAAGGAGACCCATATATATCCGATGAATAGCGCATAATTATACTGGTTAAAATAGGGTAGGAGTAAAGAATTATTATTTTTGCGATCACAAAAGAGATCAGATGTCAGAAGAGAAGAAAATTCATGAAAATGTGATAATAGGCTCAGGACCTGCCGGTTATACTGCCGCTATTTATGCTGCCAGAGCTGGAATGAATCCCATTTTATTCACAGGCTCTGAACCCGGAGGTCAATTGATGATTACCACAGATGTGGAGAATTATCCTGGCTATCCTGACGGAATAATGGGTCCTCAAATGATGGAGGAGTTCCGAAAACAAGCTGAACGATTCGGTACGGAGGTTCGATACGAGATGATCACAGACGTTGATTTCAATGACGAGGTCAAAAAAATCAGAACGGAAGCTGGAGAGGAAATACACGCACATACCGTAGTGATTGCAACAGGTGCATCTGCAAAGTGGTTAGGGTTACCCTCTGAGGAGAAATTAATGAACAAGGGTGTTTCTGCCTGTGCAGTTTGTGATGGTTTCTTTTTTAAAGGCCAGGACGTGATCGTTGTGGGTGGAGGGGATACAGCAGCTGAAGAAGCTACATATCTGGCAAAGCTTTGTACGAAAGTCCATTTGCTGGTCAGAAGAGATGAAATGAGAGCCTCTAAAATAATGCAGGAAAGGGTAATAAAGCAAGATAATATCATCGTACACTGGAATACCAGTACCGAGGAAATTTTAGGTGAGGATAGCGTCATTGGCGCTAAAGTGGTCAATAATAAAACAGGAGAAACGAGTACTATTGATGCAACCGGATTTTTTGTAGCAATAGGACACAAGCCAAATACATCGATATTCAAAGGAATTCTACATATGGATGATCTTGGATACTTAATTACTAAACCAGATAGTACTAAAACCAACATAGAGGGAGTCTTTGCCAGTGGTGATGCTCAGGATCGTATTTACCGTCAGGCTGTTACAGCAGCAGGAACTGGTTGTATGGCAGCACTTGAGGCAGAACGTCTTCTTGCAGAAAAAGGTATTATCTAAAAAAAAATAAAATGGCTAACAAAACGAAATTTAGACCTGGTGTACTTCATGGTGATGAGGTCACTGAACTATTGAACTATGCAAACGAAAATGACTTTGCAATGCCCGCAGCTAATGTTGTAGGTACGAATTCTGTAAATGCTGTATTAGAGGCGGCTAGAGAGGTGGAATCTCCCGTAATCGTACAGTTTTCTAATGGGGGTGCCTCATTCTATGCAGGCAAGGGAATGTCTAACGACAATCAGCAAGCTTCCATTATCGGTGCCGTTTCAGGTGCAATGCATGTTGAACAGGTCGCAAAATACTATGGTGTTACCGTTATATTGCATACCGACCATTGTGCGAAAAATCTTTTGCCGTGGATGGATGGTATGCTTGAGGCTAATGAAAGACATTTTGAGCAATATGGTCACTCCTTATTCAGCTCTCATATGCTGGATCTTTCAGAAGAGCCATTGGAAGAGAATATTGAAATCTCCAAAAAATACCTGGAGAGGATGGACAAAATGGGCATGACCCTGGAGATTGAGCTTGGTGTAACGGGAGGTGAAGAAGATGGTGTAGATAATAGTGATGTAGACAGTTCTAAACTGTACACTCAGCCGGAAGAAGTGGATTATGCCTATGAGGAATTGACAAAAGTAAATGACAAATTTACTGTCGCCGCTGCGTTCGGGAATGTACATGGTGTGTATAAGCCCGGCAACGTAGAATTAAGACCTATCATTCTAAAGAATACGCAGGAATATATCCAAGAGAAGCATAACACTGGACATAATCCTATAAACTTCGTTTTTCACGGAGGATCTGGCTCATCAAGAGAAGACATAAGAGCTGCTATAGAATACGGAGCAGTCAAAATGAATATTGACACCGACCTACAATGGGCAACTTGGGATGGTGTCCATGATTATTACAAGAAAAATAAAGACTATTTGCAAGCACAGATTGGAAACCCTCAGGGAGAAGATGTACCGAACAAAAAGTACTATGATCCCCGGAAATGGTTGCGCGCAGCCGAGGAATCCTTTAGCAAAAGATTGGTTCAGGCATTCGAGGACCTGAATTGCGTAGGTAGAAATAAATAAAGAAAAGGCTCCAGTCAAATGGAGCCTTTTTTAATTAACATATCATTTATACGCTGTTAATTGTGTATAACTTTTACATCACTGGTAGAATAATTTAGATAACCATCATCTCCAGGTATAAATATGTCAAGTAAATTTGCTCCTGCAATTACCTAAAATTCATTCATTTCTTGATTTATTCCGCCCCCAAAATGTAAAATGGCGGTGTTTCCCCTCTTTTTCAAATACAATCTTAAAACAAACAAGATATTAGGCATTGACATACAATCAGTTATACATCAGAAATAATTTGATAACATACCGTTAATATTCGTTCTAAATCAGGGTTTTTCTTAACCAAAACTTAACAATGCAGTAATGTCCAGGTAATATCCCGAATCTATATTTGCATTGTATTACAACACAAAAACATTTTAAACGAATATGAAACAAAATATATACACCATATTACTTCTTGCCATCCTTCTAATTCTTAACAAATTAGACGCTCAGGAACAGGTGATCATCACCAATGCAGATATCACCAACGGGAGCTATAAGTGGACTTCAGATAAGGAATACTTGCTAGATGGTTACGTTATTTTGGAGACCGGCGGGCTTTTGGAAATTGAGGCAGGTACCACTATAAAAGGGATCAACACGCCCTCAAGCGGTGAAGTGACCAGTGCATTAATCATAGACAGAGGAGCTCGCATTGAAGCAATGGGGACAGCTCAAGATCCAATAGTCTTTACTGCAGAGTTAGATGATGGCTCTCTGACTCCTGATGATAAGGGCCTTTGGGGCGGCATCATTATTCTTGGCCATGGTATAGTTGGAGTGAATGGTGGTGAAACCAGCGTAGAAGGTATTGCTTCGACTGAAGGTTTGCTTTATGGTGGCTTCGATAATGCAGATGATTCTGGTATTTTAAGATACGTATCGATTAGACATGGTGGTTCTAAATTAGAGGCCAACAATGAAATCAATGGCCTGACACTAGCTGGTGTTGGTTCAGGAACAGAAATAGATTACATAGAGGTTTTTGCAAATCTTGATGATGGGATAGAACTTTTTGGGGGTGCGGTTAATGTTAAGCATGCTGTGGTCTCCTATTGTGGAGATGATTCATATGATTTTGATCAGTCCTGGGATGGAAAAGGTCAATTTTGGTTCACCATTCAAAATGGTGTAAGCAATAGGGCAGGAGAGTGGGACGGTTCTGAAGCAACAGATTTAACACCGAAAACTTCACCTTTGCTCTCTAATCTTACTTTCATCGGAGCAGGTGTGGACAGCGAAAATGAGGATGGGAATAATGCTATGCAAATAAGAGATGACGGAGCAGCAAAAGTCTACAATTCTATTTTTACAGATTTTGCTGACGGAGCCATTCAATTGGACAATGACGTAAGTGACGACCTGGCGAATGACTCTTACCAGCGTTTCGTTGCAGGAGATATTGAATTTGTGAATAATATATTTTTCAATTTCGGAGATGGTTCCTCCTTAATTGATCTGATAGATACAGATGGAGGTGATGATGATTTACTCGTTGCTCATTTAGAAAATAACAATAATGTAATACTGGATCCTATGTTAGCCGGGGTTTCACGAATGTCTGACAACGGCTTAGACCCCAGGCTAAATGCCAATTCTACTGCCCTTATTGGAGCCACATTACTGAATGATCCGTTTTTTGATCCCGTTGTTTACAAAGGTGCTTTTGGAAATGATGATAATTGGGCTGCAGGTTGGACTGCTCTGTCCCAAAGAGGCTTTTTAGGTGACTTGGTGATACCTGTTGCTAATGATGTCATCATCGTGAAAGACGAGGATATAAATGCAGGAGAGACCTATTATATGACTGCAAACAATACTTACATTCTTGATGGTTATGTATTTGTAGAAGCTGGTGCAACTTTAATTATTGAAGCTGGTACCATCATAAAGGGTAAAGGACTGCCATCTGGAGGTGAAAAATCATCTGCTTTGATCATCTCTCAAGGAGGAAGAATTGAAGCCATCGGAACCGCAGATGCACCGATCATTTTCACAGCTGAATTTGACGAACCAGGAAATACTTCTTTAACCAAAGATGATAAAGGACTTTGGGGTGGTATCGTCATATTGGGAAAAGCCACTGTCGGTGTCAATAGTGGGGTGACCAATGTGGAAGGAATTCCTTCTACTGAAAATAGAGCTCAATACGGAGGAGATGAGGACGATGATGATTCTGGCATCTTAAAATACGTTTCCATCAGACATGGAGGAGATAAGTTAGAGGCCAATAATGAAATCAACGGACTAACATTGGCAGGTGTCGGATCAGAAACCATTATTGATTACATCGAAGTTTATGCGAATTTGGATGATGGGATCGAGTGGTTTGGTGGAACAGTCAATGTCAATCATGCCATTGTAGCCTTTTGTGGCGATGATTCTTATGATTATGATCAATCATGGGATGGAAAAGGCCAATTTTGGTTTTCTATTCAGGATGAGAATAGTGACACAGGAGGTGAATGGGATGGATCAGAGGCCACAGACCTTACTCCAAAGGCTTCACCAGTTCTTGCTAATTTGACCTTTATTGGTGCAGGAACTGAGAGCAACGATGAAAACAATGCCATCAAGTTAAGAGACGACGGAGCAGCCCAAGTATACAACTCGGTTTTCACTGAATTCGCGAACGACGCGATCAGATTAGATAATGATGTCAGTGCCGATCTTTTGAATGATAGCTATCAAAGATTTCTCGCAGGTGACATTGTTTTTAGCCATAATGTATTTTTCAATATAGGTGGTGAATCAGATTTTTCTGCGATCGTTACAACTGATGGTGGTGAGGATGCTCTGTTGGTCACACACTTAACGACGAATTCCAATATCTATGCTGATCCCGGAATTGCAGGAATTTCCCGCAATAATGATGGTGGTCTCGATCCAAGAATTAACGGTGCAGGTGCTGCATGGGGTGCTGCAACGACGTTGGCGGATGACTATTTTCAGGCAACTGGATATTCAGGAGCTTTTTTTACTACTAACTGGGCAGAAGGGTGGACTGCTTTATCTGCCAATGGTTTCTTCGGAAACCTGATTTCAGACGTGGACGATGTTGATGACTTTATCACAGGAAAAAGTTTACATGTTTTTCCTAACCCGGTTTCTAACGGCCACCTTAGCATAGTTTTAGATCTTGATGAAACCAAGAATATTGCAGTCAACATCACAGATATGAACGGCAGACTTGTTAAGTCAGTCTCGTCAGCAGAGCATTATGTAGCAGGAAAGTATCAACTCGAGGTAGATGTCCATAATTTAAGCAACGGCTTTTATATGGTCAATGTCATCTCGGCAAAAGGAATATTTTCCAATAAAATAATAATTACAAAATAGTCAAATACTGAAGATGAATCCTGCTATTGTGGGATTCATCTTTATTCATTTAATAAATCTAGTGCTAAAGATGAAACTTATTCAATTTATTCTGGCCTTGCTTTTGACCATCCCTGTGATGGGTCAAAAGGGCAAAGTGGCTGGAACACTCACTGATAAAAATTCAGGTGAGACCCTTATCAGTGCCTATATATATGTAGAAGGTACCGATATCGTGGAAGCTTCTGACTTCGACGGCAAGTATTCGATCGAACTTGATCCTGGAACCTATACACTAAAGTATACGTACATTGGATTTGGAGACAAGTTGGTCAATGAAGTAGTTGTGAAAGATGGTGAAGTCACTTATCTGGATGTGGCAATGGACGAAGGATCTGAACAACTTGATGAAGTGGTGGTCACGGCCAGAATCATTGACAAAACTGAAAATTCAGTTTTATTACTTAGAAAGAAGTCTGACCAGATTCAAGATGGATTATCTTCTCAGGAAATGAGAAAATTTGCTGTGGGCAGCGTGGCATCAGCAGTCACTAAAGTTACTGCGGTAAGTGTCGAAGACGGTAAATATGTTAATATTCGGGGATTGGGAGATCGATATTCCATTTCACAGTTGAATGGACTGGCACTTCCTAGTATCGATCCATATAGAAACAGTGCACAATTGGATTTGATTCCTACTAATTTACTGGACAATATCATTACTTCTAAGACATTTTCTCCAGACCAACCGGGTAATTTTGCCGGAGGGAATCTGAACATCAAAACAAAAAGTTTTCCGGAAGCCAGGACATTTTCAGTTTCTCTATCTACCGGTTATAATCCACAAACACATTTGCGTAACGACTTTTTAACACACGATGGAGGGAATCTGGATTGGCTCGGATATGGATCAGCAGCTAGAGCCAGACCGGATATCTTTGATGACCCTCAAGTAAAGCAATACATGACCAAAAACGCAGAACTTTTTGCCCGAATTCAAGGCAATGAAGAAGCTGCCAATACCATTGACAAGGTCGTGAATGCTGTGGATAGAAACTTTGTTCCTCATCAAACCACTCAATTCCTTGACCGCGGAGTTTCAGTTTCTTATGGGAATAGCTGGTCTGTTTCGGGCGAAGGGAAATTGGGTATTCTCGCAGCTGCATCTTATCAAACAAGTTTCCAACACATTCCGGATTTAAAGGAAGAAAGGTGGTTCCTGTTTTCCATAGATGCTAAAGAACTGATTAATTTAGGTCAATATCAAGGACCGGAAAGTACCATTAATCCGGTGCTGAATGGTTTATTTGGATTGGCCTACAAATTCAACAACCTGAATAGTATCAATTTCAATTTGGTATACAATCACAATTCCGAAAAAGAAAGTGAATACTTCAGAGGACCACGCCCTCCAAATATTGAAAACGAGTTTATTTTTGAAGGCAGGTCCAATCTCTTCAGAGAAAGGGAAATGATCAATTATCAGTTGACTGGAAATCACGTGATACCTGCTGCCAATAATCTGGAGATCAACTGGAGTGGAAGTTATGTCAATGCAGGCCTAAATGCTCCAAACCTGAGATACTTTTCAAACCAATTTAATCTGGAAACCGGCAAAAGCTCTATACCTCTTTCAAATGTCGACGATCCATTAATGTTTTGGAGAAATTTGGATGACGAGATCTGTAATGGAAAGATTGATTTTGAATTCCCTGTAAATCTAGGTTTGAGCGCTCCATCAAAGATCAAGTTTGGTGGATTATATTCAGCAAAAGACCGAAATTTTGACGAATTCCGATATATTTTCTTTTCTCCACCTAACGGTAATCGATTTGATGGAGATTTTGAAGCTTTTCTCGGTGATGATAATGTAGGAATTCTGGACAAAGAAGAGACCAGCAATAAGACCAGGTACATCATAGGCAATTACTTGCTTAATAATTCTAGCCTCGGAAACGCATATGTTGGCACAGAAAATATAACGGCGGCTTACCTCATGGGCAACTTTCAGCTTACAGATCAATTTAAGATAGTAGCTGGTGCGAGATATGAGTATACGGATATTTCAGTTGCCAGTAAAGATACCATGGCAGCAGATTCTGTGAGATTTGGTAATATCCTGGGTGGAGACTTGTTGCCATCTGTAAATATGATTTATAGTTTATCGGAAAACATGAATCTCCGAGGTAGTTACAATCATACATTGGCCAGACCTAATTTGAGAGAAATTGCTCCTTTTTCACAGTTCGATCCGATCACAACAGAGTTCATCATCGGCAATCCTGGGCTTAAGAAAACAAATATTGTTAATGCGGACCTGAGATGGGAATTGTTCCTACAGCCAGGTGAAATTGTTTCAGCAGGGGTTTTCTATAAAAGCTTTACAAATCCTATCGTATCTATTTATAGAAACTCAACGAATCCCGAGCTTCAGTTTTCAAACGTGGATAAAGGAAATATTTACGGACTTGAATTTGAGTTTAGGAAAAATCTTGATTTCATTACACCTGTATTAAAGAACTATAAATTCAGTTCTAATGTAGCGTTGATCAAGTCTTCTACAATTGTAGAAGATCAGACTGGCGAAGGTTTAGATCCGGCACAGAGACCATTTGTTGGTCAAGCTCCTTTGCTCCTTAATGCCAGCATCAATTACTCCTTGCCTGAGTCGAATTTTGATGCAGTTTTAGCCTACAACTATACAGCAGATAAGCTTTCTAACATCAGTAGAAATGGAACACCTGATGTATATCAGAGAGCCAGACACCAATTGGACTTTACACTGGCTAAGAAATTTGATAGAATTTCATTGGCATTATCCGTAAAGAACATATTGAATGACGATTACACAAGATCTATGGAGTTCTTCGGCAATGAATACATCTATAGAAGTTATAGACTTGGACAGGATGTAGGATTAACGATTTCCTACAACTTGTAGAAGAAGCACTAGTATTTAGGAACTTGAAGTTCCAAGAGGCTATCCACAGGGTAGCCTCTTTTTTTATATGACAACGGTACCCAGCTCCCTGAGTAATTCTTTGTGCTCCTGTTCCAACTTGTTAAAAGCCTTTAGATACAGCAGGAATTGCTTTCCATCTGATCGATCCATTTCACTGATATAGTTTCTGGTTTCTTTAACCAACTTTCGCAATTTTCTTTCTCTTAAACGCATCACTACTTGTTCGCAATCCAATTCGTGATTTTCGTCAGGTGGTTTTTGTGTTTGCAGTTCGAGTCCTTTTCCACTCCAATTCGCATAAGAATATTGCGTTGAGCTTAAATCTACAGCCAATTTGGCGATGGAAGTGTCCATGTGGTTGATGAAAAACTGTTCATTGACGATGCCACCTTTTTCCTTTTCCTCTCTGCTAAGCCTAACCATTTTAGCGTAGTATTCATTGTCAAACTTATCCAGGATATCTGATACATTTTCAATAATAAAATCTAATACTGTCGTTTCAGTTTCAGAATTTAAAGGTTTATCGGCAAAATTGACCAAAACTCTAATTAAAGCTTTTTCCTGGTGCTCATCAGAGTTATAGTCTCTCTCTTTGATAGGTTTGTACTGACTTTGACCTCCTTGCTCACTGGGAAATGGAGGTTCTTCGTAGCGTTCTTCCTTGTAAGTATTAAATCTCTGTTTTTTTTGTTCACTACGAATGAGTTCATTAGACTCTCTGTGCAATATGCTTTCGTCTAGTTCCAGTAGGGTAGCGTACTGCTTAATGTATAATGATCTCCTAAGCGTATCAGGTATCTTCGATATGGATTCTATAATACTTTTAACAGCAATGGATTTCTGAATCGGATCATTCGCTGTTTCTTCCATTAACAATTCCGTCTTAAAAAGAATGAAATCTTTGGCATTTTCCTCAATGAATGACCTAAAGGCATCTGTCCCTTGCTTTTTTAAAAAGGAATCAGGATCCTCTCCCTCAGGCAGCAAGACTAACTTCACGTTCATGTCTTGCGCAAGAATCATGTCCATTCCCCGCAAAGCAGCTTTGATACCAGCACTATCACCGTCAAATAAGACTTTAATATTTGGAGAATATCTTTTAATCAAACGCACCTGATCTTCAGTCAATGAGGTGCCTGATGCTGCTACTACATTTTCGATTCCACCCTGATTGAGGGTAATGACATCTGTGTAGCCTTCAACCAATATACATTCATCCCTTTTCCTGATTTCATTTTTCGCATGATACAGGCCATATAGCGTTTTTCGTTTATTGTAAATTTCAGATTCCGTTGAATTGATATACTTGGGAATCTTTTTGTCACTGCTCAATGTCCTTCCGCCAAATCCAATGACTTTCCCACTAAGGTTATGGATAGAGAACATGACCCTTGCATTAAAAAAATCTCTTTCCTCCTTGATTAAACCGAGTTTGGCAGCCGTTTCCAGATTGTATTGACCGTCCTTCAAGGCTTGATATAGTGCTGTTCTGTCCTTGACGGCATAACCTAATCCAAATTTCTTAATGGTCGATTCGTTATATCCTCTTTCTTTAAAATAGCTCACCCCAATACTTCTTCCTTCTTCCGTTTCAAACAAACTGCCCGAAAAGAAAGATTTGGCAAATTCATTGACAATAAACAGCGTTTCGCGCTCATCTCTTTTCGCTAATTCTTCCTCCGTACGTTCTGTTTCCTCCAGTTCTATGTTATATTTAGCTGCTAACCAACGAATGGCTTCGATAAAGCTTAGTTTTTCATGCTCCATCATGAATTGCACTGAATTGCCTCCACGGCCACAACCAAAACATTTAAAGATGCCCTTAGCAGGTGATACCACAAAGGAGGGCGTCTTTTCATTATGGAAAGGGCAATTCCCTTTATAATTGACCCCAGCTTTTTTCAGATGGACAAACTCATCTACCACCTCCTCAATCTGAGCAGTGTCAATTACTTTCTGTACGGATTCTTGTTTAATCATTGATCTCCAAATAACATATCCTGTATGGAAAATACACCTTTTTTATTCTTAATCCATACCGCAGCTTCATAGGCCCCTTTCGCAAATCCTCTTCTAGAATGCGCGGTATGCTTAATTTCAATGCTGTCTATCGGGGAATGATATTCAATAGTATGAGTACCAGGCGTCTTGCCTATTCTTTTCGAATGGATGTCAATTTCCTTTACGGATTCAAATCGGCTATTTTTTTCAACGATACCTTCAGCTAATGTGATGGCTGTTCCTGAAGGCGCGTCCAGTTTTTCAGTGTGGTGAATTTCTTCCATGCTTACCCTGTACTCTTGATAACCACTCATCTTTTCAGCCAAGAACTTATTAACTTCAAAAAAAATGTTCACACCAATACTGAAATTTGAGGCATACATAAAAGTTCCATCGTTTTTGTGGCAAATACGTACCAATTCGTCATATCTGTGTAACCATCCTGTTGTGCCTGATATGACGGGTATTTGATTGACCACGCAGTACTTGAGATTTTCAAAGGCACTTTCTGGGTTGGTAAATTCAATGGCCACGTCGACGTTTTCACGGTTCATATGATTCAATTGGTCACTGCTGTTTCTATCTATGATAAAAACCACCCCATCACCATGCTGTTCTGCGAGTTCGTGTATCGTTTTACCCATCTTGCCGTATCCTATTAAAGCGATTTTCATCTATATGCCATTTGCATACAAAGATAACACCCTCTTTTAATATCCAATAAATTATATATTTTTGCCTTGCACGAAACTATATATTATGGGTTGGTTTAAAAGACTTAAGACAGGAATACAGACAGCGACCAAATTTAAGAAGGAAGCACCTGACGGTCTGTGGTATAAATGTAAAGATTGCAATGAAACCACCACCCGAAAAGAATTAAAAGAGAATGTATTCAAATGTCCACATTGTAACTATCACGTTAGGATAGGGTCCCATGATTATTTTGACATCATATTCGACGGTAACTACACAGAAATGTTTTCCGATATTATCTCGAAAGATGTTTTAAATTTCCAGGATGTTAAAAAATATACGGATCGTTTAAGTGCAGCTTTAAGTAAAACGGATCTGACTGATGCTATTTCAGTTGCGTCAGGGAAAGTCAATAAAAAGCCATTGGTTATTGCAGCAATGGACTTTACTTTTATAGGTGGATCTATGGGTACAGTGGTCGGTGAGCGAATATCAAGGGCTATTGATTATTGTCTTGATGAAAGGGTACCCTTAATGATTATCTCTAAATCAGGTGGCGCTCGAATGATGGAGTCTGCCTTTTCACTCATGCAAATGGCCAAGACAGCTGCTAAGCTGAGTCTTATGGCCAAAGCAGGTGTTCCATACTTAAGCTTTATGACAGACCCTACCACAGGGGGCGTTACAGCTTCATATGCTATGTTAGGTGACATCAATTTCTCTGAGCCGAAAGCATTGATCGGATTCGCGGGCCCGAGAGTCATTAAAGAGACCATCAAACAAGAGTTGCCAGAAGGTTTTCAAACCTCTGAATTTTTGCTTGACCACGGATTTCTGGATTTCATTGTAGATCGTGCAGATTTAAAAGAGAGAATTGCTGAGTTGCTGCTATTGCTTGACAAAACATACGAGGGCGAAGAGGAATTGGAAGAGGAGAAGGAAGTGGTTGAGAAGCGTTAAATCATCTGATATAGAAGACTCGATTTTACCTGGTAAATGATCTATTATCGTTAAATTGTTGTATGTCAAACTTTAGACACATCATTTTCATTTTTGCAATATTTCAAATGTGGTCTTGTACAAAAGATCAAATTGACAAAGATGCACTTCTGCAAGGTGAAGTATATTTTCAGATAGAAAGACTGAATTCGGATTCTAATTATGTTTCTCGTGTAGCTAAACATAGCTTGATTTACAAAGAGGAAAGATGGAATAAGTATGATGATGGGACAGTAAATCTTCGAAAAGAAATGTCATATCTACTTACATTGGAAAACGGAGAGGAAGTAAATATGAGTTTGAGCTTTAGAAAACTGGAACGGAATGATGATTTACTTATTCTTAGATCAGGTCGAGGAACGGACACCTGGGAATATATTTCCATCAATGATGAACTGGATCGCTTTTATTTGAATTGCGATCAAATACTAATGTCGACTAATAACACTTATCTTTTTAAAGATCAATCATTCGCAAATCTCCAAATAGATAAAGCAGCCACCGCAATAGTGGGTGATCGAGAATTGCCCTATATCGAATTTAAGATGAATGGCTTTTCATATGGAGCCTATGACCAACAAGGAATGCATTCGCCTTACTATATGATTAGCGAAGGTAGTTTCAAAGGAATCATTGACTAGAAAACAAAGCTATTCTTCTCTGATCACCACAAAATTCGGGTTAAAAGGATCTAATGCAGATTTTAAACTTTTTATAAATTCGCCGCCGTGCTTCAAGTAATAGGGAATAAAGTTGTCTTTCCTTTCTTGTAAGCCCCCAGACGGAAAAATCTTATCGTGTAATTTTCTGATTTTGTTGAGATCATTTTCATGTCGATCTTTTTCGGTCCTGATCAATCTGGAACTAAGCTGTTCAAATGATTTAAAAGCTTTGACCCCACTGGCTTCAATAGATTTTGCAAGGTTGGGGTCAATGGGTTTGGCTTTAGAACTCAAAAGATCATAAGCTTTTTGAAAATGACTGAATTCCTCAGAAAATTCCAGCTCTGCTGAAGCATTGGCCTTAACGAAAGACCTGATCCAGTCATCTTCTGTCAGAAAAAGTTCATTCAAGCCAATACCATATTTTTCCATTTGTTTTTGCTCGCCTTTACCAATCCAAAGCACGGAGTTTCTTCTCACAAGTATAGGAAAACTGACATTGAATGCTTCAAATTGGGATTTGCGCTCAGTCCAGTAAGCGATCTCACCACCACCTCCCAGATAGGCAAGATTGGGTAAAATGACTTCCTGATAAACGGGGCGCATGACCACATTCGGAGAAAATCTTTCCGGATGGTTTTCAATTTCTTCACGGAGTTCATCTTCTGTGAAAGTGAGATCTGTATCAAGAACCACAAATTTATCGCCCTCTAACTCAATACGATCTCTTCTGCCCTCCTGTAAATAAAAAAAGTTGATGGCTCTGGCATGTGCCTGACCTTTAAGGTCCAAAGCTTCCAGTTTATTTTGGGTTGCTACTATCAAATCCTGTGATGGTCTTTCGAAAATCTCTCTTTTAATGAAAGGAATGAATTGTGATTTGAGCATTTTATGGTCGGTGACGATAAGAACCAAATCATAGCTTTTGAACAATTGATGAACCATTCTAAAGACTGCTTGATTGTAGTTTTCAATGCCATCAAAAGAGGTCGATATGATTTTTCTTAGTTCATCTGCAAAGTTAGAGGAACCCAAAATTTCGTAAACCCTTTCCAGAACCGGATCAAGCGACTTCGTGTCCATTCTTCCCACTGCTCCGCCTTGTTCGTTTTCCCAAACGATCTCTTTTCCGAAAAGGTTGAGGTGATTTACTTCCTCAAAATCATGGTCTTCACTCCCGATGATAAATACTGGGATGATGTTTTCCTTGTAAGTTTGATTAAGTTTTTCAGCCAGGTTGATCACACTGACAATCTTGTAGATGTAGTACAAAGGTCCTGTCAGAAGGCTTGGTTGGTGTGCAGTAATTACAGTAAAAGTGTCCTCTTTTTTTAGAAGTTCAATGTTATCAGTAGGAGGATGATCAATCCCAGCTTTCTTATACTGTTCTTTAATGACTTCAACCAGGGTTTTTCTATCGACAGGAAATTGCTTTCTTTGATCGATCTTTTTTTCAAAAGCTTCTAGGCTAAAAGGCAATTCAAGAAAGTCTTTATACTTGTCAGGCTCGGTCTGAAAACTAATATCTCTTTTTGAAAGTTGGTCGACTTTGGAAAATGGAAAAAAATCAAGTTGCATTTAATCTTCGTTTTGCTACATTAAGGTGTGCAAGATATAAAGTATAGGTAAACGGTGAGGGTTTGTATAGGTTTTAAAAATTCTTATGTTTTTCAAAGCAAAGGGGTCAGTTGTCCGAAAACCTACAAAAATTAAGAACCCGAGACATCAAGACTCGGGTTCTTTCCAGGTTAAAACTCTCACTAAAAAATTAAATTATGTTACTTTCCAAAAAATTCACTAATTAAATGACACCTGGCTTACATTTCACCCCCATTTCGACTAGTGTAAATTTTATATTCAGGTTTAAACGAAATGATTTTACAGGACTTTAAATTTGCGAAAGCCGTCAGACTGCAATGGATCAACATGCTTTATTGATTCGCAAACCTTGCCACTTAAGTGACAGGTCCCAAAGCAGATTTAAACTCGATAAAAATCCTTAGTTAGCGATCAATTTCGGTACAGGTAATCTTCCTTGGGACTGGCAAATTCCATCGGCCAGCAACTAAATCAATATGCTTGAATTTAAGCGAAAACCACTACAATAGATCAAACTTATTCTACCACTAATTAAGCCTGTAGCCTAAACTAAAGATGAGCCTGGAATCATCCGTATTGAAATCAACTTTGCCATCGTCAAACATGATATGATCTTCAAAATCACTAAAATTCAGTTCATATCTGAGATCAAGGCGAAGCTTCCCAATATTCAAGCCTGCACCAGCAATTCCGCCGTAATTGATCTTATTTACTTGCTCCTCGAAGCCATTTTCATGTGCAAGTTTTCCATAACTATTCACAAAATAATGAACTTCAGGTCCGGCGTAAGCTCTCAACGGGCCTAACTTTAGACCCACCAATACAGGAATATCTACAAATTGATATTTATCATCAATGATCTTATCAACCGCACCGGCTTCACTGAATTCCTGGATTCTATAGGAATAAGAATTGGAATTAAAAAGGATTTCCGGTGTAATGGTGATCAGTCCGGCTTTAAATTGACCATATAAGCCGAAGTGGTAGCCATACGACGCATTGGCCAGGTTCACCCGAATACTGCTGGTGCCATTGTTGAGTTCCAATTCATCGCTATTGACCGCTTGAGTGCTGACTCCAGCTCTTAATCCAAAATCAAATTGAGCTGCTAAAAAAGTAGTGCTAAGTAGTATAATCGCTAAAACTAGAATGTTCCTTATCATAATGAATTGCTTTTGGTGATTTGATTTAAAATCGAACGATTTCGTATTTAATTATATATTAACTATTAATGCTTTAACCCTTTTTTAACTTTGCAACATATATGCCAGATATATTAGAAGAATTAGTAATATGTCCTGGCGGATGAATAAACGATACAAATGGTAATCAAATCACTGGAATTCATAGGTAGTTTTCCATCGGAACAGACTTGTCCTCCTTCCGACCTACCAGAATTTGCTTTTATAGGCAGATCTAATGTTGGCAAATCATCATTGATCAATATGCTTACCGGAAGGAAAGAAATTGCCAAGGTATCCTCAACGCCCGGAAAGACGCAGTTATTAAATTTTTTTTTAGTAAATGAATCCTGGCATCTGGTAGATCTTCCAGGTTATGGATATGCAAAGGTTTCTAAAAAAAGTCGGGAGCGGTTCGAGAAGATGATCAGTAGATATCTGGAGACCAGATCGCAATTGCAATGTGCTTTTGTATTGATTGATGCACGTATACCTTTGCAAGAAAACGACCACCAATTTATTAGTAAACTTGGAGAATCCATGATTCCGTTTGTTATCGTCTATACTAAAATAGATGGTGTTAAGCCAATGAAAAGGGCTAATAACATCAAGAGTATAGAAGAAAAGCTTTTGGAGGAATGGACGGAGTTACCACAAACTTTTATAACTTCATCTACTAAAAAAGAGGGTAGGGAAGAAATACTCTCTTTTATTGATGGGATCATCAATACACCGAACAAGTAAATTATGAGTAAATTTCATAGTGTATATCCACATGTGCTTCCTAATATTTCTGATTGGCCGATTTACAAGCTAGCCAGAGACAGGCAGGAGTTCATTGCTTTGCTTGAAGAAGAAGTGATGGACAAGTTTACAGAGAAATATGGCGATGATCTTGAAAAAATAATTGCTAAGACCATCTATCTGGAAAAGAAAAGATGCAAGGAAAATCCCTGGAAAATTGATCCTGCAAACGAGATCAAATATTGGAGTGCCCTGGGTAAAGAGTTTCAAAACAACAAATCTTCAGAAAATCCGGACGTTAAAAATCGCCAACTTCTAAAAAAAATCACAAACCGCTATTGCGAAGAAATTCTTGGGGATTTTAAGATTAAGACATTCAAATTTGCCAGAAGATTTCTTACTTCACTATTCAAAAGACTGCTAACCGCAGCTGCAGATCGCAGACATCTGTTGTGGGGATCCAGAAAAAAACTCTATAAAAAAATATCTGTAGCAGGTGCCATTGAGAAAGTGCGGTCTTTAATGACCAAAGGGACGGTCGTTATTGTTCCTACCCACCTTAGTAACATTGATTCCATACTACTGGGTTATGCGATGGACGGTGTTGCTGGTTTGCCGGCATTTTCGTATGGAGCCGGTTTAAATCTGTACGATTTAGAATTGGTAGCTTATTTTATGGATCGATTAGGTGCATATAAAGTTGACCGCAGGAAAAAGAATCCTATTTATCTGGAGACACTTAAAAACATGTCTAAGCTCAGCATTGAGAGAGGTGTCAATTCTTTGTTTTTTCCGGGAGGTACCAGATCTAGGAGTGGAGAATTGGAGCGAAATCTAAAAATGGGTTTATTGGGAACCATCATAGAAGCTCAGAGATCACTTTATCAAGACGGTAAAGACGAAAAAATCTTTCTTGTGCCTTTGACGATGAGCTATAATTTTGTTTTGGAGGCCAAGTTTTTAATTGAAAATCATCTTCGTTATACCGGACGAGAAAAGTATATTAAATCAAAAGACCAGGCCAAAAGCTACCGAAACTTCATCAGTTTCTTTTGGAAGCTATTTTCTGCATCATCTGAAATTTATCTTTCATTTGCAGAACCCATGGATGTTTTTGGTCATGAAGTAGATCATGAAGGTAATAGTTACAACCAGTTAGGGCAAGAATTAGATCTAAAGGAATACTTTATGATGAATGGTAGCCTGCTTACTAATTCTCAAAGAGAATCCGTGTACACCAAAAAACTTGCGGATAAGATTCTGGAAAGTTTCCGAAAAACCAATATTGTTTTGGCCAGTCACATGGTGGCTTTTACTGCGTTCCGACTCTTTAAAAACAAATACAAAGATCTGGACTTATGGGATCTGGTCAATCTGGGAGAAGGAGCCTTCAAAATTCCAATGGATGATTTTGTAGCTGCATTAGATTTAGTTTGGGGAAGGATCAAGGCTTTGGTAGAAAAAGGGAAAGCATCTACATTGGATAAATATAGTAATATGACTACAGAAGAAATTGCGAAAGAGGGAATTGCCAATCTGGGTGTTTATCACAATAAGAAACCATTGATTATGGAAGATGGTGTAGTCAGGAGTCAGGAGTATAAATTATTGTACTATTACCACAATCGTATGACGCACTACAACATTGACATAAAACAGGAAAAGGAGCCTTCACAAGAATTAATATTAGATTAGAAGAATTTGGATTTTATAGTTTTTGATTTAGAGGCTACCTGCTGGTTAGGGCGTCCACCGCAAGGAATTACAGAGATCATCGAAATTGGTGCTGTCAAATACAACGGCTATGGTGAGCAGCTTGGAAAGTTTAGCAAATTCATCAGGCCGACAGTTAATCCAGTTTTATCGCCCTTCTGCAAAAAGCTTACCTCCATTTCTCAGGAAAATGTTGATAGATCTCATACTTTTGAACGTGTAATTGAAGAATTCATGGATTGGGTAGACATCTATGAAGATGATTACTTACTATGTTCCTGGGGGAAGTTCGACAAAACACTTTTGAGAAATGATTGCATACTGCATAAAGTAGAAACAGATTGGCTAGAAAGTCACATTGATATTAAGAAGCAATATCACCGTTATAAAGGGTCGAAAAATGAATATGGCCTGAAAAAATCATTGAGAATGGAGGGATTAGATTTTGATGGGGTGGAGCATCGAGCTATAAGTGATGCTGAGAATACGGGTAAGCTTTTTACGCGGTATATTGATATATGGCAATATTAACCGAAATTTAACATACGTTCATCGAAAAGCAGAACTTTTCTTTGAAGAATAACATTATTAGGAATGAACAAATCAAATAAAAATAATTACATGAAAAGATTTAGCTTATTATTACTGGCAATGTCATTTTTTGCTACTTCAGCTTTGACTGCGCAGAAGGAACTGAAAGAAGGTGTTATCAAATTTGAGGTGACAGATGTAAAATCTGATGATCCACAAATGGCAGCACAGTTAGGCATGATGAAGGGAACCACCAATGATGTTTATTTCAAGGATGGACAATCCGTTTCTAAGATGAACATGATGGGAGGAATGATGAAAATGACCATGCTAACGAAAAAGGATGAAACAGGCACAATGCTTTTTGATGCCATGGGCCAGAAGTATATGATTCCTATCACTGCTGAGGATAAGCAGATGAATAAGGAAAAAACAGAGGAAGCGATGGGAGATGTTGAGTTTATTTACGATGAAAACGATACCAAAACCATTGCTGGTTATGATACTTATAAAGTAACCATCAAAAGCCCGAAGATGGAAGGTATGGAGATGAGCGCATACATAACCCCTGATATAAAAGCTGGAGCTGAAGTAATGCAGGGAATCGATGCCGGTAAATTAAAAGGATTTCCATTAGAATATGTGGTAAGCCAAGGAGGTCAATTTGCCATGGTATTTACTGCACTTGAAGTACAAGACAAAGTGGATCCCGAAGTTTTCAATTTAGATACTAAAGGATTTAAAGAAATGACAATGGAAGAATTCCAAAGTGCCATGGGTGGCATGGGAGGAATGGGCTTCTAATAAATTTCATATATAATAAATAGAGAGGATGCTCAGTAATGGGTATCCTCTTTTTAATTTTAGGAAAATGATAGAAAGATAACCAATGAATAGAGTAGCGATTATTACCGACTTACATATCAAGCAAAATGGACTAGCCTACAGAACAGATACTGAAAATAACTTTTATGATTTGGTAGCTGAGCTTAAGGGTTGGGAATTAGATCATATCATATGTGCCGGAGATCTAAGCGCGAAAGAGGCATTGAGGGAGGATTGTATAATGGTAAAGACTGAACTGGATGATCTGGGAGTTCCTTACGATGTTATCCGTGGGAATCATGATAATGCTTTGGATATTTCTGAGGTTTTTGGATATGAAATGCAAGGAGGTGAGGTTTATTTTACAAAGAGAGTAGGGGATAGGTCCTACATTTTTCTAGACACCAATGAAGGTACAATTTCTGACCAGCAATGTGAATGGTTGGAATTACAGTTACAAAAACCGGAGGAGCCGTTTATTGTGATGCACTATCCGCCTATGGATTCAGGAATAGCATATATCGATGCCAAGCATGAATTTAAGGAACCTGAAAAACTACTCGATATTTTGACAGGTGTCGGCAAAAGACTGAATATCTTTTGCGGTCATTGTCATTCAGAGAGACTGATTCAATATAAGAATTTGTCCGTGTTTATCACGCCTTCCTGTATCGCACAGGTTGATGAGAGAGATACTAACTTTAAAATGTATCATGATTATGTAGGCTACAGAATCATAGAGGACAATGGTCGATCGCTTCGCACGTTTGTGAAGTATTTGTTCTAGTTCTAAGAAAACTGACAAGTGGAATTTGCCAGTTGCAAGACTCTATTTAACATAATATTAATTATAGGAAACTTACATTGGAATTATAAAGCATGTTATTCACAGGACATCAATTCTAGAAATCAAAGTTGTCAGGGTCAGGGCCAATTCTCGAATCCTCATCCTGGTCATCAAGAAACTGCATATCTTGATCACTTAACTCAAAATCGAAAAGATCTGCATTCGACTTAATTCTGGAGCGATGTACTGATTTAGGAATCGTCACAACACCTTTTTGCAAATTCCATCTTAAAACTATTTGAGCAGCAGATTTGTCGTATTTCTTGCAAAGTTCTTCCATGAAATCCAGTTCAAACAATTTGCCCTGCATAAATGGTGACCAAGCCTCATACTGAATTTGATGCTTTTCACAAAAATCCACGAGGTCCTGCTGAACTAAATGCGGATGAAATTCCATCTGATTGACCATTGGAACGATCTCACATTCTGCCATGAGATCTTCTAAATGATGTTTCATAAAATTACTTACTCCAATCGATTTAATCTGGCCCTCCTGATACAATCTTTCAAGAGCTTTCCAGGTCTCCTTATATTTTCCAGCAACTGGCCAATGAATCAAATAAAGATCAACAAAGTCCATCTCTAATCTCTCTAAACTCTTTTCAAAAGCTTTCAGCGTTGAATCATATCCCTGATCTGAGTTCCAAACTTTTGTGGTCAGAAATACTTTTTCACGTTCCACACTGCTGCTTCTGATTCCTTTGCCTACGCCTTCTTCATTTCTGTAAACCGAGGCGGTATCAATGTGACGATATCCAATTTCCAATGCATATTTCACCGCGTCTATCACTTCCTCATCATTGTCGGCTTGATACGTACCTAAGCCCAAATAAGGCATCTCCACTCCATTATGTAGTGTAAAGCTTCCTTGAATATCTGTAATTCTTTTCTTCATTTTCATTTATATTTTTCCCTGATCTACATCGTGGATGAAAGCAATCAGGCCTTCAAAAAAATTCTTTTGATCGTCAAATTGGCAGAGATGACTTCCATTTGGACAGTGAAGATATCTTCCATTTTGCACTTCACTGGCAATCCATTTCATATGCTCTGGATCCATAGTATCGTAGGTTGCGCCAATAGACAATGTTGGAACTTTGATTTCGTTTAAACGATCTTTTATATCCCAATTTAGCAATGTGGCATTCCCTTTTATCCCGAATTCTGATGGCCCTTGCATCGTGACATAAACATCGGGATTCAAATGCTTGAAACCTCTTAGTACTGGATCTGGCCACTCTCCCACTGGCATTCTAATAACGTGTCGGGTGTAGTAATGTTCGGTGATTAAATCCAGGTATTTTTGATTACTGAAATCACCAACCTCCTCATACGAAAGTATGGTATCCAGAACGTCACTTGGTAGTTTTGGTGCCAATACATTGGCAGAATAGGCATTATAATCGGAGATGGACATGACCATATTCGATATGATCAATCCCTTTAGATTATCTTGATATTTTAGAGCATACTCAGCTGCCAGGATCCCTCCCCATGATTGGCCGAAAAGATAAAAGTTACTTTGATCCAGCTCAAGAGCTTTTCTCACCTGCTCAACTTCTTCTACAAATCTAGGCAAGTCCCACAAGTTCAGGTCTTTAGGTTGATCGCTATAATAGGAACCCAATTGATCATAGTAATAATATTCTATCTGTTCATTAGGGAAATAACCATCAAAACATTCATAAATTTCGTGTGTCATTCCAGGGCCGCCATGTAGTAGAAGTACCTTTTTATCGGGATTGTTCCCTACCCTCTTTGTCCACACATTATAGTCGCCCGAAGGCGTTTGTATTGGGATCATTTTAATGCCCCCAAGAAATTGATCATCCTCGTTATAACTCAAATAGTCCACACAACTTTGGTTCCCTGAAGTATTAGAGCCATTTTCACAAGAAAAAAATACGACCAGGAGCAAAAGCATGTAAAAGTATCTCATAGGTTAGAACTTTAATTACCTTAAATATAAAGAACTATCCTTTAAGAAAGCTGGAATTAATCATTAGAACAAAATGGTTTCCCATGCGTCAAACTGATCATCGATTTTTTAAGAAAAGGAAAAGCATTGACTGCTGAGATCAATCTATCTGCATTTTTTTCTTTTCTCAATAGTTTCTGGATGGTTCTTCCTGTAGCCATTCTAAATTTGAAGGCATTATTCCACTTGGTTTGATACTGCGAATAGACTTGTTGACGGGAAATGTCACCTTGGAAATGTTTGATCAACAATTGACCTAAAATATATGAAGCCTGCATGGCCATTGACATTCCATTACCGGAAAGTGGAGTGATCAATCCTGCAGCATCACCGGCGTAAAAGACCCCATCTTTGATCAATCTTTTCTTCCTGAAATGTATATTAGAAACGGTGATGGGTTTTTCATATACAAAATCACAATTTTGAAAAACTTCCTTTATTCGCGCATTCTGAAACAGGACCTGCTCTTCCATTTTCGCAAGTCCCTGCGTAAGATTACTGGTATGTGATAAGTAGCAAACAGAAACCCAATCTTTTTCTAGTCTACAAACGCCGCAATAGCCCTCTTTAAAATTGTGCAAGCTTACCAGATCAGCGGGTTGATTTGGATATCGAACGTGATACTTTACGCCGACATACTCATTTTTATGCTCAACACCTGATTGATTGATTCCCTTAAGATTTGATTTTTTACCAAAACAGGATACCAGATGGTCGCAAGTGATCACTTCTTCACTCGTTTTAATTTCAAACGCACCGGGAGATCCTGAGTATGATTTGACAAAAGTCCCCTCCTTCATCGTCACGCCCTGTGATTTTGCTAAATCATATAATTTATGGTCTAACGTCCAGCGTGAGAGGCCTATTCCACCCAGAGGCAGATCAGAAGTCAGGTTCTTACCACTGGCATTGGTCAATTCCAGTCTATTAATTTTTGCTGGTTGTAACGAGGTAACATCTAATCCCAAATATTCCAAAAAAGGGATAGATTCGTTGGACAAGTATTCACCACATAACTTGTGAAATGGAAATTCGTTTTTTTCAAAGAGTATTACGTGTTGTCCGTTTATCGATAGCTGAATAGCCAGAGTTAATCCGGCCAGTCCACCTCCTATGATTCCCAGGTCATAATTTGTCTTCATGGCCTGATGATGGTTGTATATCTGAAAGCCCAGTTCCAGTGCACCTCACAACCTGGCACTCTTTTTTTCCACTCCTTAGCCTTGAAAGATCGCAGAACAGACAAGCTTGCGTCGTTTTTTACCAGATAAGATCTGGAAAATAGTTGGGTCAAAATTCTTATAGCGTGGTAGGCCAATGGATGTCTGTGTAAGTCATTGATGATCACCCCTACTCTACTGTGATTCCTTGCCCAAATGATGTATTCATCTAACTCCTTTTCATTAAGATGATGTGTAAACAGGCAGCTGTTGATCAGGTCAAATTCTTCATCGACCAATCGGTAATCACTGGTAATATACCTTACATTCGGCAAATCTGCAGTTTGCTCAGCAGCGTAGTCCGTGCACTCTTTTTTCATGTCTATACCTACCAGATCACAACTGATTTGATTCGCAGTACACCATTGATCAATTTGAATCAAGTGATGTCCTCCTCCGCAACCGATATCTGCAATCTTTAATTTTTTCTGACCTTTGATCAGTTTGTTAAGACCATATCTAGTTGCGTTGTAGCCACCCAAATAAGTATTTATAAAATGCAACTCATCCAGGGTTACAGCAATATCAGCAAACGGAATATTCTCCTGATCCAATAATTCCTTCTCGTAAGAACGTGTTGAAAAATCAGGCATAACTCAGCAAAGCCGTTTCAGTGGTTAATCCAGGCCCAAAGGCAGCAGTAAAAATATACTGTCCTTTTTGTATATGGCCATTCTCCAACAAATTTTTAAGTACGAAAAGAATCGTAGGGGATGACATGTTGCCAAATTCTCTTAGTACTTCTCGACTTGCTTCTAGTTTCTTCACTTCTAAATGAAATTCTTTTTCAATATTGTCAAGAATTCGTTTACCACCCGGATGGATGGCCCAGTACTGAAGATCATCGTATTTTAGTTGGTAATGTTCTAAAACCTTGTCAATGACACCCTTAAAGCCTGTTTTCAGAAGAGCGGGTACATAAGAACTCAGTTTCATCAAAAAGCCTGAAGAACTGATGTTCCAACTCATATCCTTCACGCCATCATCATTAATTTCAGAATGAAATCCGTGGATTGATAAGGCTCTTCCATTCAAAGGTTGACTAGTCACAATTGTCGCAGCAGCACCGTCAGCAAATAACATATTGGAAAGATTATAGTCCTCAGAAATTTCATTTTGAAAATGCAAAGTGCAAAGTTCAACGGATACAACCAATACTTTTGCATTGGGTTCAGCCTTGCAAATGGTATGTGCTAGTTTAAGGCCATTGATCGCTGCAAAGCACCCCATAAAGGTAATGTTGAATCTCTGCAAATTCGTGTTCAGCTTTAGATCTCTGATGATTTCTGTATCCATTCCAGGTGCGGACATTCCTGTACAAGAAATCGTTATGAGATGAGTTATTTCTTCACTCCTCACATTAGAATCTAGAAGACAATTACTTATGGCTTTAGTGGCCAATGGAAGTGAGGCATCGTCATATTTAGATAATCGATTTTCTACTCTAGGATTGAAGTTATTTTTTTCGTTATAGAAACGCTCAGTTCCATTGGAATTAGAAAAATCAGGCAGAACGGAATATCTGCTATTGATACCACTTTTCTTATATAGATACTTTAATATTTTTCGCTCTCTTTCATTGAAAGGAATAGCTCCTATCATATACTCGTAAATCTGCATTTGCTCAGATTTATAAGCGGGATTTGCAATTCCAATTGAATTAATAAAGCTCATCTAGTCAATTTATCACGAAATAGCAAAATAAGGGATTATTTTTTACAAATACGGCAATTGCTCACAATTAGGTTTCTTATGAAGAAAACAAAGAGATCAATATGATCGCAAAACCCAATATCATGGCAATTGAGGCTCCCAAGGCCATTATCATGGTTCTTCGAAAATCGGCGTATTCCGGTTGTTGCCAGGAAATAATCATCCAATACATAAAATATACCGCAGGTAAAATCATAAAGCCTATAAAAATCAGAAACTCATTGAATTCAAGGATTTTATACAAAAGCCCATTGGCAACAATAAATAGCACTCCTGAAAAAATAAATGTACCTTTTATCCCCAATAACATACTCATAGAGCGAATACCATCGCTGCGATCATCCGCGTGTTGATATATCTGTGTAATAGGATAAATGGTACCTACAAATAATGAGCAAATGATGAATCCAATCGCCAGGTCACCTTCCATAGCAGGAAAATAATTAAGGCCCTGAATGCCCATATACATATTGTAATAGCTCATTCCTCCCTGTGCTAACGAAACCATCAAAAAGCCCGGAACAGCATATTTTTTAATACGTATTTTTCTCCAACTATAGGCTCTGGATAAAGCTACTAATAGAATATTTATGAGGGTGAATTGCCATCCCACCAGAAGACTTAGCAAAATTCCTGCAATGTCAAGAAAAACGGACACCTGAAAAAGTTGCCTTGTAGGTTTTGGAGGTGTTTTGAGTCCTGCAATACTGCCAGAATCGCGATCCATGTAGCTATTGTAGGCATTACTGGCTGGATAAAAAATAAAGTGAATGACAAAGAAAACAAGCGCTGTTTTCCATGGTATCAGTCCTCCAATAGCAGAATAAACAGCAAAAAGAAAGATGGGTAATAAGTTGATGGAAAAAGGTAATCGCAATAACTTAAGCGTGCTCTTATAAATGGTCATCGGATCAAGGTGATGTCACCAGAATATTGTCGGGGAGGCAAGTTATCTATAAATTGAACTTCAAATATAAAGGAATAGACTCCTTGTTCAGCTAAAGCACTTCCAAAACTTCCGTCCCAACCTCTTGTCGGATCATTGTGTGGGAAGTTTCGCTCTTCGTAGACCTGGTTTCCCCACCTGTCAAAAATTCTTAATAAAACTATTTCTTGAACTGAAATGCCACTATAAGCTGTAAACCTGTCATTTATACCATCTTCATTTGGAGAAAATATATTGGGGATGTATAAAGGATAATCTAAATCCACATCGATGGTGACTCGATCAGAAAAGGTACAGCCAAACTCATCAATTGCTGTTAATGTAAATTCAGTCGCGCCAAAAGGAAATACATTGGGATCCAAACAATTGACACAACTGACGGTCGTTCCATCGGAGTTCCACGTCCATACGATATCGAAATCTCTCCCATTGTCACTAATAATCTGTCCTTCCAAATTTATCATATCTCCCAGATCTACAATTGAGTCAATTCCGGCATCAACAATAATAGAATCAGGGTCTTCCAAGTTTATATCGATACTACCTTCACAACCTTTGCTATCGACTACATCTATCTGGTAAGTTCCGTCCGGCAGATTATTAAATTCCGATCCCATAACAAAAGGACTGCCATTAATAGAAAAGCTGTATCCTGAGTTTGAGCCACCAGAGGCCGCGACTTCTAATGAACCATCTCCAAAATTGGGACAAGTGGGATCTGTAGCCTGGACGAGATTCGGTATCAAAGGCTCTATATCCTCACAACAGGGTTCTGCATATATGTCAAAAATTTCAGTAACCTCGCAGCCGTTGACCGGATCTACCACACTTAATACAATGTATTTAGTACCAAAAGACGAATAATCTACTTGAAAAGGACCGGCTTCTGTGCTTGTTTGCGGTGTCGCATCCTCTCCGAAGTACCAATTATACTCCAGGGGATTCCCATTATCTCTACTTCTATCTTCGATCGTAAAGGACTGATCACATCTCAGTCCTACTATAGGGTCAATACTAAATTCAGGAATTGGGCCTAAGAAAGTACCGGTACCTCCAAATTCGAGATTATATCCTACCCCACTTTGTGAGAAATTCATAACGACCAGCCCGTATGATTTTCCCGATTCCATTTGAATAGCATTGGCGAAGTTATTATCACCATTTTGACATCCACAAGTTTCTCCATCATCACCATCGCCAGCCATCAAACCAGTTGGGCCCACACAAACTTGCCATTGACTCATGGGTTGGCCCTGATTCTCACCGGAAATCATATTTCTTAGTAGAACTTTAGAATTGCAGTTTTCCAGTCCGTCAGGAAATTCATAGACCATGAAGTCTATGTCATCAAATTGTTTTAAAGGTGTGATCGTAAATTCCAAGGTACCAGATTCGTCGCAAGTCCACTTATACCAATTACTTGCAGCCTCTTCCACCCCACAGGCTGGAAATTGGATCGCTGGATTGGAGTTAAGGTTTAAATTATCTCTTGTATTACCGAATCCGACAACACTTTCTACGCCGATGGGAGATTTATCACATAGTATCCTTGCCTGGGCACAATCTTGTAATGGCACTGGATCAACATTGAAACTATTCAGACAAAGCCTGAACGAACCTACAGAAGCATTCTTACCACCAATCATTAAATAGTAAGTGCGACCTACCACAGTAGGAATAATCACTTCTCCAATATTGACCCCAGTAGGTGTTGTTACACAATTGAGTTCTGATAGGTTACCACAACTTCCTTCGTAAATACCGATGATGGGATTGGTTAGGAGTAAGCCATTATTGGCATCCTGCCCTTCTATAGTGATCCTTACAAACTTAGTGATGGCTGTGAAATTATACCAGACTCCTAAAGGTTGAAATGAAGACTGACATCCTAAGCCTGCCGTAGTATCGATTGTTGCCCCTTCGCTTGAGAACATATCTACATCATCACTGCAAAAGTTTTCTAAATCATTTAAACGAAAGGACTGTAGGCAAATATCGTTTAAGGGAACACCAAACTGAGCATTGACACTTATGCAAAGTACCATTGTAAAGAAAAGAGAAAGTATCAGTTTGTTCATATTTCCAGGATGATGTACGAAGCTAGAACGGACTTCAGTTGATTTTTATGATTATTTCTTGGCTGTATACACCATTTTTAAAAAATCTTTAAGAAATCTGGGTTCCAACCATCTTGTTACAATTACCAATTCATTTTGTTTATCAATAACGATATAATTTCCCCCAAACCCAGCTGCATAAAAGACTTCTTCATTGATTCCTTCCATATGTCGGCTACCTTCCTTATCATTTAGCCACCACATAAATCCATAACTAGGATTGGCTTTTGATGGAGAGACGGCCATTTCCATCCATTCGCTGCTTAACAGTTGATCATTCTTCCATTTTCCATCGTTGCTTATAAGGTATCCAAAGCGAGCGTGATCCATGGTAGAGATGAAAATTCCACCACCAGAATGTCCGCCACCACTTACAGATTGCATTTTGACGCCATCGATGTTGACCCATGAATTATCATACCCATACCATCTCCAGGTTGAAGATGCTCCTATCTTATCCATAATTTCTTCTTTCAATACTTGAGGTAGCGGTTTTCTAAGCACATTTAAAAGAGCATAGGCTAAAACATTTACTCTGACATCGTTGTATTCAAAGATTTCACCCGGCTCTTCAAACTTTCTGCTTTTCCACTCATCAATTCCGCCTTCAGAAGGAGGTCTATCAGCCCAGTCTTCACTATCCCACAATTCTCCGGTCCAGTCAGATGACTGTGTCAATAGATGTCTCCAGGTGATTTTTGAATTCTGTTGACCTTCAAATGTACCATCCCACAGGTAATGTGCGACCTCTTCATCTACCTTAATTAAATCTTTGTCAAATGCAAGTCCGGCCACTGTAGAGAGATAGCTTTTGGTACAACTAAAAGTCATGTCCACCCTATCCACTTCTCCCCACTCCTTAATGATCTTGCCTCGGTGAATGATGACGCCGGCAGCGCTTCCTCTATCCTTTACAGGGCCGAGTATTTTATGATAAGGTTCACGTGAAAATCCCTTTAAGATCGCAATCTTAAGATCTGTATCACCGCTGTATTCATGCCCCAAAGCAAAATTTACAGCACTGTCCAGCATAGCAGAGGAAAAGGCCTCAGAATTAACTCTTTCCCATTGACCTCGCTCAGGGAAATACACGTTGGAACTTTGAGCAGTTGCAATAGAACCATAGCAGATAGCAACCGTCAGAAGCAGTAAAAATTTCTTCATTATTTGTATTTATTCAGGAAACATGGTCTCATCTATACCCGGAATGAGCTTAATGGCATTCTTATAGTAAAGCTTTTTCAAAATCTCATCTGGTAAGTCTAAGCCATACATTTTCCAGAAAGCATGATATCTCTTATAATAAGGAAAATATTCGTCATCCGTTTCTAAAACTCTGAAGTAAGTAGGATATTCTTCAGGTCTGTATGAGTCTTTACCAAACAAAACCCTGTCCTGATATTTCTCGAAAAAACGATTGGCCATTCTGGGTTGCCGACCTAGTTCTGCTATTACAGCTCCGATTTCCACGTACATGTTGGGCATTTCATCCAGTAATTCTGCTAATTTTCCCAGATTATTGGGATACCAACCCATGTGAGCGGCTATGAAGTTTGTATTGGGATGGTTTTTGAAAATATTATGCTGTTCCTGAATAATGGTATCCCAGGGAGCCGGATTATCCGGACCTCTTTTTCTTCTAGGTCTCAATTTCAATTCTAACCATCTCTCGTTAAGTGAATCATGAGGCTCCCAAAAAGACTTTGGATCAGCGCTATGAATTAAAACGGGTATTCCCAGTTCCCCACATTTCTCGAACACAGGACCTATCCGAGGATCATCGATCTTGATACGATTACCTGCCGTGTCAGTATTTGACATCCCTTGTGACTTGTATATTTTCAAGCCCCTAGCCCCGGTTTTATAATCAAACTCTATTTTTTTTACGGTTTCTTCAGTCCAGTCAGGCTCATCAATACTTCTTAGCTCAATATTGGTGAAATTAACGATCCGTTTTTTGTGATCACTACTATTGACATTATCCATAATCTTCACCAATTCTTCGCCTCCTCTACCGCTGAGATTGACGATCACCTGCATGTTAAGCGAGTCCATTTCATTGATAAGCTTGTCCAAATCCATTTCTCCCATTCGCCAATGATGAGAATGTACATCTACAAATGGATATTTGGCAGAAGATTTTGGATTCTCCGGTACCACCAAAGTAGAAGGCGGATCGTAGGATTCAAATTCCATATTTTGCCCAAATATCAGGGATGTTGTCAGAATTAAACTTAAAAAGAAAATATATTTCATATAGGTAGACTTAAAAATTAGATTGTCAAAGTTATAAAGATTGCCGAAATTGAAAGGAATTTGGGTGTGTATGTTCATATATCTAAGTTTTTTATGAAAGTTTAAATGGACAGGCAACGTTTAATAATTGTAAAGGGTCAAGCCTTTATGCCATTAAATCCAATTGTATTGACGGAGAAGGAGATCATAGATGGTTGCAAAGCAGGAAAACCGATTGCTCAGAAAGCTTTATTTCTGAAATACGGTCCTATTATGCTAACTGTTTGTCGTCGCTATGCCCGCCATCAAATGGAGGCTGAAGACTTTGTCCAGGATGGATTTATCCGCGTTTTTAAAAACATTGACAAATTTAAAGGCGAAAGTGCACTGGGAACTTGGATCAGTAGAGTCATGATTAATAATGCGCTTAAACATTTGGCCAAGTCGGCATTTAAGAAAGAGGCCATTGGAATTTCTGAGCATTATGACAAAGACATTGATCCTGGAACCTATGCGAAGCTTTCAGCTGACGATATTTTGAAATTGATTGATGAACTTCCAGCAGGGTATAAAATTGTATTTAACCTATATGCTATCGAAGGCTACTCACACAGAGAAATTTCAGAACAACTCGGCATTGGTGAAAGTACTTCCAGGTCACAGCTATTGAAAGCGAGAAGGATGTTACAAGAAAAATTTGTAGAGCTCCAAAAGATAGCAGTATGAGCGAGATGGACAGAATATTACGCAAAAAGTTATTCGAACATGAGTCTGCGATGCCGGACGATATGTGGTCCAGAATCGAATCGGGACTTGAGGAAAAGAAGAGAGATAAGGGTTTTGCATGGTTATGGCTAATTGGTATTCTTTTTATGGCTACATCTGTGGGCGTTTGGTTTTATGCCAATGGGTTATCAGAAGGAGATCAAGAATTTCTCCAAGATACAGAGTTTGCTTTGGGAAAAGAAGCCCAGGAACCTGTTCAAAAAACACAAGACAAGCCACAGCCTTACCGGACCAATGAACACCAGGAAATCAATATTCAAACTCCTCCTCCAAAGCCAAATAGCAGTAAACCAGTCGCTAAAATTGACGAAGTAGTGATATTGAATTCTGAATCGCTTGGTGAGGTAAAAAAATCTAATATTGTTGAAACCCCTGCGGTACAATCTTCTAAAAAGCGAGTGTCTCAAGTTTCTACAAAAAAAGATCTGGCACAAACCGAAATACAGAAAGATCTTTTGATGACCTCTCAAATTCCAAGGCTCAGTTTAACTACTATTGAACAAGCAGCTCATGTCTTTCCTGACCCATTAAAATGTACCACATTTGCAAGGAAAAGGACTGCAAACATTTTTGGTGAAGTCTTTTATAAGCCAAGTTACGCACATGCTATATTGCGTACAAATTCCTCTGAAGTGGGCCAAGATTACCTTGATCAAAGGAAAGAAACAGAATTTTCGCTTTATTCCTGGTCGGCAGGTGTCAATTTGGGTTGGGTTTCAGCCTATAACATTGGATTAAAAGCAGGTTTGGAATATGAAGTGATCAACGAAAGATTTGTGTTTGAAGATCCAGACGCCATTAGAAATCAAACGGTCATAACCATAGACACAGTTTTCAATAGTGATGGAACGTTTCAGACCACATCAGATACCAGTGTAGTTCAGGTCAGCGGTACAGAAGTACAGCGTATTCATAACTACCACAAATCTTTCAGTATACCCATTATCATGCTTTACCAGATGAACTTTGGAGATTTTGCGATAGAATTTAGCGGCGGACCGGTTTTTAATATAAACTATGCCAACAGAGGGAAAATATTGGATCCGACCAACCAGGATAGATGGTTCACAAAGGGAGCGTCTGGATCTTATGATGTTTTTAAAGATAGATTAGGCATAAGTCTCTCTCTTTCAGTGAGCGCCATGTATTCAGTTAATAAACATATTCAGGTATTTGCAAGACCTGATTTTAAGTACAACCCCACTTCAATTAGTAGAAATTCAAGTCCTTTTACGCAGCGATACCTTAATTCGGGGATTGCGATAGGGATGAGATATTATTTGTCTGGAAATCCTAATTTCTAGGCAACGAATGAGAAAAGAAATGAGTCTAATTAATAAATATAAAAAAGGAATGAAGAATCTTAAAGTGACGACGTTCCTGTTTACGATCATTATTTTAGTCAGTGGGTGTTACAAAGATAACATCATGTTTGAACCTGATGACATAGAAGTACCTGTATTAGAGATTAAAGGTAATATAGAAAATTTCTTTTCAGCTGTAGCTGAACAGCCAATTAGTAGCAGCTTCAATGCAGAAGAAGGAATACAAATCATCACACCTAACCAAACCGTCATTCAGGTTTTCGAGAATAGCCTCGTAGATCAAAGTGGTAATCTGGTTCAAGGGGATGTGAACTTTAGCTACCTTGAAATTCTGAATGCGCCGGAATATGCCTTTTACAATTTGCCTACGATTTCTGATGGCATTAGACTACGTACAGAAGGTGTTTTTCGGTTTGAAGCTTATCAGGATGGCAAACCCCTTGCCTTTAAAGATGGTAAAGGCATCGTTGTTCGGTTACCGGACAATGAACCTGAGTCAGATATGCAACTTTTCTATGGTGATGAAAGCGGTGACCGATTTAATTGGGTTCCGGTAAATGAATCCAATACAGGAGTCAATCCACGGCTTGAAATTACAGAGTGGTTTTTTCAGGTGGACTCACTGGAGCAGGATTTTGTGGAAGGGTTTGGCTACTTGTTCACCTGCGATTTATTCAAATGGATCAATGTCGATATTTTTGCGGATGTTGCTCCTGAAGACAAAACGGAAGTGTGCGTTGAATTACCCGAAATTTATACCAATAAAAATACGGTGGTCTTCATGTATTTCGATGGGCGTGCATCGATATTAGGATTGTATCCGGATGCTGACAATATGAACTGGTGTGAATCCTATGGAGCGACACCCATCGGTTATGACATAACATTATTTTCTATTTCTGATCAGGGAGAGGATACTTATCATTTTGGATTAGAAGAAACTAAAGTTACCAAGGACTTACGAGTATTTATTGAGCCTGAAGAGAAATCTTTAGATGAAATTTTAGAAGTTATCAAATCATTAGAATAGTTAGTTGTAAGATTTCGTAAACAGGGCCCGGGGAGGATCATAAGATTTTCTTCGGGCATTTACGCTTTGATAGAACTTGGTCAACTAATTATAAAAATCTTTGACGATATAGAGCGGTCTACCCCTTGATTCATCATAGATTCTTGTAATGTACTCACCCAATATCCTGATAGAAGCCAATTGTACGCCACCAAAAAAGAAAATGGCTATGATCAGGGTCGTAAAACCTTCCGGGACTTCTCCTGAAATCAACCTTTTCGACAGTAAGTAGATCGTGTAAATAACTGTCAACCCAATAGTTATGAGCCCTAAGTTGCCAAGAAACTTTATGGGAAAATTGCTGAAGCTGAAAACTCCATTATAGGCCAGCTGAACAAGCTTGGAAAAACTGTACTTGGTCTCTCCAGCAAGTCTGCTATCCCTTTCATACTCAACGCCCACTTGCTTGTATCCTACCCAATGTCTGATGCCTCTTATGAACAAACTCTGTTCAGGGTTCTGGATAATGTGGTTCCGAACCCTTTTTGTCATCAGGCAGAAATCTCCACTATCTAATGGAATTCCTTCTGCTGACATGTACCTCAATAAGCGATAGTATAACCAGTAAGACCACTTCTTAAAACGGGATTCTTTTCTTTTTTTACGGACTGCATAGACGACATCATAATCTCCGGAGATCATTTTTTTGTAGAACTTTTCAAAAACTTCTGGTGGATCTTGTAAATCACCATCCATGATCCCAATCAATTCACCGGTGGTATGATTGAGGCCTGAAAGTATGGCTCCTTGATGTCCAAAATTTCTTGAGAGGTCAACAATCTTTAGTCTTTTGTCCTTTTGATGAATGCTTATAAGTTTTTCTAAACTGGTGTCACTACTGCCATCATTCACACAGATGATTTCGAATGCCATCCCTAAAGGTTCAAGTGCATTGACCGTCCGTGTGTATAATTGATCAATGATTAATTCCTCATTAAATATGGGTATGACGATCGAAATCATAAATTCTTATCAGTTTATTTTGTTCCTTTTGCCAATTCAGATCCAATGCCGCAAGTTGAGCATTCTTACACTTTTCTTCATAGACAGTCTGTTCCTTATCAATTTCAAGAATCCAGGACGCCAGTTGTTCTGCACCGTCAACATGCTTTGTATAACAACAATTATACCTTTCGTTATATCGCTCATATTCTGGAAACGGGCTGTTTAAGCTTGGTATTCCTGCATGCATATAATCGAAGAACTTATTAGCTAGGCTAAATTCGTAACTTTGAGAAGAATCGTCTAAAAGATTATAACCTAAAAACGACTGTGCAGTGTGCATCATCAAGTTTTCAGGTGTCACCCAAGACTTGAAAACTACACGTTCACCGGCCATTTTTCTGAGATCTATACCGCAATCGCCTTCACCTAGAATCCAGACCTGAAAATTTTGAGGCAAGTAATTAGTTACCTTGACCAACAACTCTAACATCCTGCCTTTGTTGAGCACACCTTGATAGATGATGATTTTTTTATCTGCTTTCCCGACTGTTTTCACGCTCTGACTTGAATATGGTAAGTTGCGGATCACTTGAAAAGGAAGGCGGTGCAAATGCATGTAATAATCCGCAAGGCTATGAGATACTGTATAAGCGCGGTTCACTTTGGGCACGCATATTTGCCCAATTCCAAACCAAAATTTTGCAATAGCCTTTCGGGACTGTATTTCCATGGACTCTTCATACAATTCATGTGCATCGAAAACAAGCTTACAAGACTTTATCTTTGCAGCCAATGTACAAGCAGGTAAGGTATCATAATCTATAGACCCGATAATATCGACTTTGTTAAAAAGTAATTTTAACAGCAGTCTCAGATTGAATTCAGCATAAAATAGAAAACCTCTGCTAAACCAACAACGAATGGTGTCAGAACTGCTCCTACTATGAATCAATCGATCAAACACCCGAACGTTAAATTGTTTTCTCAAAGCATCCGTTGATCTTTTAATCCTACGATCGTAATTAAAGTCATTGGTAATACAAAGTATGATACTCTTCATTGTTTACGAATGCTTACTTTGTTACCGGAGAATTGTATAAGGCTCTGCTCAGCTAGATTTTCAGCTATTGATTTTAGTTTATTTCGCTTATTCAATGGCCATAAATTCAACAAATCATCCACTTTCATCGATGATTTGCTTAATGCAGAAAGAATCAGATCCTTACCTTCTGCGAATTCGCTCTTACTAAAAGCAGTATCAAAAGCACCTTTACACACATCGCAGACCTGACATTTATGGGCATTCATCTCGTCAAAATACTCGAGAAGTTGGATTGCTCTGCATTCCATGCTCACCACATAGTCCACCATTTTCTCAAATCTTGTTCTCTTTGCAGAATAAAAGGCTTTTAGTGCACGGGCATCGAAAGATAGATTAGCTACAGGAAGTCTTTCTGTCAAATATTCCAAGGATTCGTCACCATCACTGTTCATATAGTCTATCAATTCCATTTTTTCTGCTTTCAGCATGACCTGTTTAAGTTGCAGCTCGGTCCAGCTTAATTTTTTCCAAATGGATTCAAGTGAAACCGATATGTGACTATAAAGGAGACCCTCATAATTTCGTAATAAGAATTTGACCAATTTTGCGACATCTGAATCCAATTGAAGTAAGTTATTTAATACCGACTTGCTAGCGACAATCTTAATTCTATCACTGGTCAAAAAAGAGGCATTGACTCTTAAGTATTCATTTTTCTCCAGCGTTTGCAAAGCAGATTTAAGTTCGATCTTATTCGTATTTGTTTTTTGAATAAAAGCCTCTGAATTAAATTTGAAAGATTGACCTGCACCGCCTTCTGATGGGATATTCAAAAACTTACCGATTTCATTGTAAATGTCTTTAATTCTCTTGATCGTTGGAATACTATTCTCGTAATGAAATTCTAATTCTTGTAGATCATAGTTATTATACATCAAAACTGCATAAGCACGCTCTCCATCGCGTCCTGCTCTGCCGATTTCCTGTATATATTCCTCCAATGATGGAGGCAAGTCATGATGGATTACAAGCCGAACATCGGATTTGTCTATTCCCATACCAAATGCACTGGTACAGACCATACAGTTTATTTCACTATTTAACCACTTTTGTTGTCTTTTCTTTCTTTCGCTGATGGGAATATCAGCATGATACACGGCCGATTGAACTCCATTTTTGACCAACATGGAATTGATTTCATGACAATGCCTTTTATTTCGTGCGTAAATGATTTTGCTACCTGAAACCCTACTTATATAGTGTAAGACATCTCTCAATTTACGATTTGACCTGACCACTGATATGGATATATTAGGTCTGGAAAAGCTGGACTTTAATATTTTTGGCTTCGTAAGTTCAAGATAGCTGACTATGTCTTCAATGACTGGTTGGGTGGCAGTCGCAGTTAAGGCGATTACAGGAATTTCTCCCAAATTTTCTTTGATTATATTAAGCTTCAAATATGATGGCCGAAAATCATGCCCCCACTGCGAAATACAATGTGCTTCGTCCACAGCAAAAAGGTTGATCTTCATTTGTTTCAACCGAACCAGAACCACTTCAGAATTTAGCTTTTCTGGAGATAGAAACATGAACTTGAAATCGCCATAAATACAATTGTCCAGCAATTCATCTTGTCGCTTTTTAGATTTGCCCGAGTGAATGGAACAAGCTTTGATGCCTCTTGAGGTCAAAGACTGCTCTTGATCTTCCATTAGAGCGATGAGTGGCGAGACTACAATGCATATGCCATCCATCATCAAGGCAGGCAGCTGATAGCATAATGACTTACCAGCACCTGTGGCCATAAGACCTATGGTATCATTGCAATTCAGTATCGAAGTAATGATATCACCCTGAATACCACGTAATTGGTCATAAGCCCAGTACTTCTTTAAAACTGTAGTGATATCTTCCTGCAGAACCATAGTGCAAGATAGAAACCAGTTTAAAACTTAGGACATTTGGAGGTATTAATTCTTTTTCTGGATTTTTGGTATCCGGTTGCTGATCCGAAGTCGACCAGATTATAAGACACGCCGATGTGCAATGAAAAGTAGTAGTCCCTAACTGTAGGGTTGCCCCTTTGCCGATCATTGAGTGTACCTGGCTCACCGTTTAAAGTCCGATCAGACAATTGCGCAGCAATTTCTCCACGAGCTGCCAAAAGCGCATTATAATCCGGATAAGTGGTACTTAAATCATCCAAATAGTCTGAAAAAGTTACTCTCCAATTCAACTCTGTGTTGAAATTTAAAACCTCATTGATCTTAAACTTAATGCCTCCTCCAAAAGGTAAAGCCAATTGATACAAAGAGTAGAATTCTCTTTCTGGATAGGCCTCCAGCCCCTGGCCTTCTGTTCCCAATGGCCGTAACTCATATATCTGTCCTTCGAATTCGGTCAATGGATTGTAATAAAATCCTCCAATACCACCCATGGCATACAGCGTAAAAATAGATCCATCGTTGAGAGGTTCATACTTAAAAAAGTTTATTTCTGCAGTGACAGCCGCTTCATACAGATTAGTAAAGAATGAAAGATTTCTGTTTCTGCGGCCTTCTGATTCAGATTTGGCATCATCAGCAGCCAATCTTGCATAAGTGAGTCCTCCCTTAACATTGACGTACGGTGACAAATTGTATCTTAAATATGCCGTAGCTGACGGCAGTGAAGTGCTTAAGACCTTACCTATTTTATCGGAAGACATGTCTCCATTATAATTGGAAATCCCGATTCCACCACCAGCTTCAAAATATCCATACTGTGCGTGAAGGCCAGACCAACATTGACCTAAAAACAAACTGAACAATAATAATTTAAAGATCTTCAAAGAAAAAGTTTTGTTATCGAAATCTTAAAAGTGGAACAAATTACTAAAGTAACTCGTTCACTCTGGTATTATTTTACTTTTAAACGAAAAAGAAGGTGAAATGTAATATATATTAAATTTTAAACGGAATTTAATACTTTTACGCCCTTTATTATTAAGCTATCTAAATTATAGAGAAACGATGAAGTTCATTAAACTTTTTGCTCTCGTTTTATTAGCCCAGACGGTAATAGGACAAGGACAACCATCCCAAAACTGGTTTCACCTCGACCCTGAGGAAGACGGCGTACTCGGTGTGAGTACTGAGCAGACATACAACAATCTTTTGAAAGGCAGGTCTTCAGAAACGGTAGTAGTGGCCATTATAGACTCTGGAGTCGATATCGAACATGAAGATCTCCGTGAGAATGTTTGGGTCAATGAAGACGAAATCCCTGCGAATGGTAAGGATGATGATAATAACGGCTACGTAGACGATGTCCATGGTTGGAACTTCATCGGAGGTCCAGATGGAAAGAATGTTGGTCCAGACACTTATGAAGTAACTCGACTCTATGCAAAATTAAAATACAGATATGAGGATGCAGATCCAAAGCAACTCAATAAGGATCAAAAAGAAGAGTACGAGCAATTTTTAAAGTACAAGGAAGAAACAGAAAGTAAGCGTCTTGCAGCTGAAAATAATTACAACAAGATTCTCGAAAATGAAAAATTATTGATGGGTGCCATCAATGGACTAGAGGATGCCTTAGGCGAGAATGAAGTTACGATAGAGAACATAAGAGCCATTGAATCCAGTGAGCAGTCCGTCATGATTGGAAAAAGTGTTGCAGAAAACTTCCTTAATGCAGGTGATACCCTTGAAGACCTCTCCATCATTGAAGACGAAATCGCCAGTCAATTGGATGCGGCCAAAAAACATTATAAAAATCAAATGGATTACGCATATAATCCTGACTTTGACTCCAGAAAAATAGTTGGGGACAACTATGCTGATCAAAGAGAAAGGTTTTATGGCAACAACGATGTAGAAGGCCCAGATGCATTTCACGGTACACATGTGGCTGGCATAGTCGGTGCGGTAAGAAATAATGATAAGGGAATGAATGGAATTGCCGATAATGTCAGAATCATGTCCGTTAGAACAGTTCCTGATGGGGATGAGCGAGACAAAGACGTAGCGAATGCCATCAGATATGCGGTTGATAACGGAGCGAGCATTATAAATATGAGTTTTGGAAAAGGATATTCCTGGGATAAAAGTGTAGTTGATGATGCAGTAAGATATGCCAGAAAAAATGATGTTTTATTGGTCCACGCTGCAGGCAATAGCTCTCAGGATAATGACAACACAGACAACTTCCCAAATAACACATATGCTAAGAAGAAATTGTTTGGTAAAAAGTCAGCTGACAATTGGCTGGAAATTGGAGCTCTGAATTATGCACAGGGAGAATCGATGTCTGCCCCATTCAGTAATTATGGAAAAAATGAAGTAGATGTTTTCGCACCGGGCATGGCCATCTATTCTACGGTCCCAGATAATGAATATGAAAACGCACAAGGAACCAGTATGGCATCACCGGTGGTTGCTGGAGTGGCAACGGTACTCAGATCCTATTTCCCTTCTTTGACAGCCAGACAGGTTAAAGATATCATTATGGAAAGTGCTGTAAAGCAAAACGCCAAAGTGAAGAAACCCGGAAGTGATGAGATGGTAAACTTTAGTGATCTAAGTGTGACTGGAGGAGTTGTCAATATGGAAGAAGCTGTCAAGCTCGCCATGAAGACAAAAGGTAAAAAGCGGATCAAGCGTAAAAAGAAGAACAACGACAAAGCTTAGAATATTACAGAGCTGCAGGAATATCTTGCGGCTCTTTTTTTTCAATATTGTGTTTTTGATTGGAAAAATCGGTACAATTTGAAATAATCAAATTTGTGCTTAAGTGATATGAATTTTTTCGACTACATCACTACCTATTTCTTCGTTCAACAATTTTCTTAGCTTATCCTTGCTCAAATGAAACTCATTCTTTAGAGGCGCTGAATCTAGTTTGATATATAATTCCTTACCGTACAATTTAATACTTAAGGTGTGTTGATTTACACTATTGCCCATCTTTTCTTTCCAGATCTTTTGGATTTTCGCATTGTAAAAACCGGGATTGATCTTACTTTGCTTTATATATTTATCGAGAACCTCCTTAATCGGCAGGTCATTCTTCTTCACTGTCATGTGTATTTTTTATTTGCTTTCCTTGTTCAATAACAATTTTCAAATAAGATGCATTCATCTTTTTAAGAATATTAGTCACCCTTTCTGAATCCGTATCACTGATGAACACCTGATCCACTTCTTCAGCTTCCAATAATTGAATCAACTGCTCTACTCGATGATGATCTAATTTGTCAAATAAATCATCCAGCAACAAGATAGGCTTAATTCCTTTCTCGGTTGCGAGTATTTTGAATTGAGTCAATTTAATAGCCAGTATAAAAGATTTGGTTTGTCCTTGTGATGCAAATTGCTTTACTGACTTTCCATCCATCTTAAAATTGAGGTCATCTTTATGTATGCCAATGGTAGTTCGACCTAATATTCTATCTTTTTGCAAGCTGTTCTTGCTTTGATCGAGAAATGAATCTTGCGCTAGCTGTGATTTATAAGTACAACTACCTTTTTCCTGACCTCCAGAAATGATGCTGTATTTTCGCATAAATATCTCTTCGAATTCAGAAGTAAAAGATTGACGATATTGATAAATATAGTTTGCAGCTTCATCCATTTGTTCAGTGTAGGTCATCAACATTTCATCAGCTAAACCACCAGATTTGAGACCAAGTTTGAGATATGCATTCCTTTGGCGGAGTAAAGAATTATAGGTCAGTAAGTTTTCAAGGTAAAGGTTATCCATCTGAGAAATGGTGTTATCCATTAGCTTTCTCCTTTCAATACTTCCATCCAACAAAAGGTTTTGATCATTGGGAACGATAAATACAACGGGAAAACGACCAATGTGATCAGACAACTTTTCATATGCCTTGCCGTTGACCTCAAAAATTTTCTTTTTACCTTTTTCAAACTTACATACAATTTTTGAATGATCTACCATTGCTTCAGTTCGCAAAAAATCTTCTTTGCTATTTATCAAATGCTTGTCCACATGAACAAAGTTACTCTTGGTCATACAGGAAAAATAGATAGCGTCCAGTAGATTAGTCTTGCCCATACCATTGTTTCCTACGACGGCATTGTACTTCGGATTAAATTTAAAAGACTCCTTTTTGTAATTTTTATAATGGGTGAGCCTGAGCGATTGGATATACAAGAAATGGTTAATTTATGCTTTAAAATGCAAATGTACAACAAACATAATGGATATTAAATCCTTATATATTCAGGTTCAGAAATAATATTTTATCTTTATGAGTTCAAAAAATAAACAGAAATGGCAGAAGTAGCAGAGAAAAAGCCTTCCAAGAAAAAATCAGAGAAATACGATAAGCAAACTTATCTCAAATGGTATGAGACGATGTTGAGAATCAGGAGATTTGAGGAAGCGACTTTACAAGCCTATGGAAAGCAGAAAGTCAGGGGTTTTTGCCATGTGTACATCGGTCAGGAAGCCATCGCTGCGGGCTTGGTTACAGCCATCAGACAGGAAGATCCGATTGTCACTGCTTACAGACAGCACGGAATTGCCCTCAGCAGAGGTGTTTCGTCTGAATCGTGTATGGCTGAACTTTATGGTAAAGAAACAGGGTGCGTGAAAGGAAAAGGTGGCTCTATGCACTTCTTTTCTAAAGAACATTACTATTTCGGAGGTAATGGTATTGTTGGTGCACAGATACCTATTGGAACCGGAATTGGATTTGCTGAGAAGTATAAAGGTACCGATAACCTTTGTGTGACCATGTTCGGAGACGGTGCTGCGAGACAAGGGGCTTTATATGAATCATTCAATATGGCGATGTCCTGGAATTTGCCAGTTCTTTACATTTGTGAAAACAATGGATATGCTATGGGGACTTCTGTATCCAGAACATCCAATGTAGCAGACATTTACAAAATTGGTGAGGCCTTTAATATGCCTTCAGAGCAGGTCGATGGAATGAGACCTGAATCAGTACATGAAGCCTTAAAGAAAGCTGCTGATCATATTAGAGATGGAAAAGGTCCCTATTTTCTTGAGATCAAGACTTACAGATATAAAGGCCACTCCGTTTCTGATCCGGCAAAGTATCGTACCAAGGACGAATTAAACAGTTACAAAGAGAAGGATCCAGTTAAAATGACTGAAGCAAGAATCCTTGATGATAAAATTGCTTCTAAGAAAGAAATAGAAGAGATTAAGAATAAAATTAAAGAGGAAATTGCTGCTGCAACAAAATTTGCAGAAGAGTCGGAATATCCTCCAGCTTCAGCACTTTACGAAGATAATTACGTGCAGAAAGACTACCCTTTTATAAAGGACTAGTCATTGCTTAATAAATAATAAGGAAAGGCCCTGTGATCATCTTCACAGGGCCTTTTTAAATTTTATATCGATGAGTTCGTAAACCAGATGATCAGTTGAAAATCTAATTACTTCCCTCGGAACATCTGCTCGCTATTATTTAGATCGACATCTGCCATTCTTCCGGAAGGATCTATTTTAACAGATTCTATTTCAGATGGCTTTACATCTATCATGAATTCATAAGTTCTGTGTGTCCATGGCCAATCTTCATGAGTGATTACGTTTTTTTGACTAAAACTCTTTTCACCCCGCATAATTCGCATTGGAATATAGTGTAGCACGATGTCACCATCTTTTTTCTTTACTTCAACCTCTATCGGCATTGGCATGTCACCGATTCGCTCCAGAACAATCTTTGTGTTATTGTTTTCTGCCATGACATTGGACACTTTATAATCAATATACTTGGTGGTGTAGACTAAATATTCTTTGTACCAGTCTAATTCTATTCCAGATTCCTTCTCCATGATTCTGATGATGTCATTAGGGGTTGGATGCTTAAACTTCCACTCATTGAAATACCTTAACAACCCTCTTCGAAAAGGTTCATTACCAATGATGTATTCTAATTGACTTAAGAACACACTGCCCTTGGTATAAGCGCCCTGACCATAAGCCGTATTGGTGTTGTAATGGTCAGAGTGTGTGCTCAGTGGCTCTTCGATTCCAGATTGAGAAAACATGGCATAACCTTGCGTGCTTCTAACATGCGGATTATCGACCGCTTCGCCGGGAATTAATCCCTTTGATCTCAAATGATTCATGATTTCAGAAGAAGCAAAACTCGTGAAACCCTCATCCATCCAGGGGTACAAACTTTCATTGGTAGCCAACATAAACTGATACCAACTGTGCATCCATTCATGAACACTTACACCTACTAAACTGGTCAGGCTTCTCCCACCAGTTATTAAAGTAATCATCGGATACTCCATACCGCCATCGCCACCTTGAATGAAAGTATATTGAGGATACTGATACTGACCGTAATTCTTATTCATATAACGAAGTGCTTCATCCATAATGACTGGCAACATCGCCCAGTTTTCACTGGTCTCTTCTCCTGGCTGAAATATGAAGTGCATCATGGTCCCATCGTGAGCCACCTTGCTAATATGTTGGTAGTCCGGGTCGGCTGCCCAGGCAAAATCTATCACATTTTCAGCTTTCCAGTTCCACGTTACTTTGCTGTCTAGTTTTGGCTGTCCAAGATCACTGGCCTGGTAACCATAGCCAATGTCATTGGCATTCTGCAATAATCCTGTTGCACCCATCTTATATTTCGAATCCATGGTAATATTGACCTCAAAGTCGCCCCATACACCATGGAATTCTCTTCCGATATAAGGATTAGCATGCCAACCCATATGATCGTACTCCGCTAATTTGGGATACCATTGTGTCATAGAATAAGATATACCTTCCTTGTTGTCCCGGCCGGATCTCCTGATTTGCAATGGAACCTGTGCCTCCCACTCCATTTCGAAAACGGTTGATGATCCAGGTAATATTGCTTCATTGAGTTCTACCTCTAGAATGGTGCCTTCTGTTTCGAATTCCAGGTCGTTACCATCCTGCCTTAGGCTTTGAACCTTCTGAAAGCCAATCTCATCCTCTTTTAGCTTCGAAATGCGTGTACTTACACGAGGATCCGGATCTTGAATAGTTCTGGATCTTTCGTCCATCATACTTCCGGGCTGGAAGGCATTAAAATATAAGTGATAAAATACCCGATGTAGTGTGTCGGGTGAATTATTGGTATATTTTAATATTTGCTTACCACTATATTGATGCTTCGAAACATTGAAGTCAATATCCATCTTATAATCCACTTCTTGCTGCCAATAACAGTCCTGAGTATAGATCATGGGACTGGTTATCACCAAAATCACAATCATTAAATTCTTCATTAAACCTTTATTTTGTTAGTTTTGCAAGATAAAAATACTTAGCGTGAAGAGAAATATTATCGTACTTACCTTACTAATTATCATAGCAGCGGTATCGAGATTTATACCTCACGGATACAATTTTACACCTATAGCGGGCATGGCACTTCTGGGAGGAGCTTACTTTAAAAAGAAATATTTGGCCATATTAGTTCCTATTGCCGTTCTATTTGTGACAGATGTGATGCTCAACAATACTTTGTACAGAGCTTTTTTCCCCGATCACGAAGGCTTTGTTTTATTTTCTGATTTCATGATCTATACCTACTTAGGTACAGCCCTAATGGTTGTGGTGGGAATGGGTTTATTGCACAAAATCACAGCACCTCGCTTACTAGGTAGTGTATTATTTTCCACCATCATTTTCTTTCTTGTTACCAATTTTGGTTCATGGATTGCAAATCCGGTATATCCACAAAATCTTGGAGGTCTTATGGCTTCCTACGTAGCAGGTTTGCCATTTTTGAGCGGTCACCTTATCGGTAACCTGGTATACACCTTTATTTTGTTTGGAGCTTATGAATTAATCGTGCATCGCGAGATTAATGTACTTGCCAGACTGAGTTAAGGATCATTAAAATGAATTGATAATCCTTGTGAAATCATCTGATTTCAAGGAAGCGCCTCCGACTAAGCCACCGTCTACATCCTGCTGTGAGAATATCTCTACTGCATTAGAAGGTTTTACACTACCTCCATATAGAATCGGTACCTGAGCTGCAATTTCTTGTGAGTACTGAAGGGAGATGGCATTTCGCAGATGAGCATGCATTTCCTGTGCTTGCTCTGGAGTTGCTGTTTCACCCGTTCCTATTGCCCAGATGGGTTCATAAGCAAGAATCAATTTCGAAAATTGTTGCTCTGTAAGATGAAATAGACTGTCTTTTAATTGGTCAGTCACATACTCGAGGTGTTTACCACTCTTTCTAATCTGAAGTGATTCTCCACAACAAAAAATAGGAATCAAATCATTTTCCAGGGCGATATCCACTTTCTCGGCCAGTTCGCTATTGCTTTCTGCAAAATCTGCTCTTCTTTCGGAGTGACCCAGAATAACGTATTTCACACCAATGGAAGCAAGCATAGGTGCTGAGATTTCACCTGTGTATGCGCCAGAAGGCTGGGAGTGACAATTTTGTGCTGCTACCTCTAACCCTTCAACATATAGTACTTGATCTACAATCATTTTAAGGTAAATGGACGGCACTCCTAAAATGGTTAAAACCGATTCATCCCTCGAAGCATTAGCTATTGCGCGAGACAATTGCATTGCGTCTTCAAAGGTTTTATTCATTTTCCAATTTCCGGCAGCGATTTTCAATCTAGACATTTTCACATTTTTCGTTTCGAGTTCGAATATATAGTTTTAAATGAAATCAGTTTAACTAATTAAGTAATTAGCTTACTTTTGAGGCAAATTTTACGGAAAAGGAGATGAAGAATTTTATATTAATCCTACTAATTGTACCATCTTTATTATCAAGTCAAAGCGTAGATACGACTCTTGTACTGGATGACATTATGCTTTATTCAGATCGCATATCAATGCCATTCTTAGAGGACAGCCGATCCATAGAAGTTATTAGAGCTGAAGAAATTGCCAAGATTCCTGCAAGAGATGTAGCTGGTATACTTCAATTTGCTACTGGTGTAGACATTCGTCAAAGAGGTCCTCATGGTGTTCAGGCAGATATAGGAATTAGGGGTGGAGGCTTTGAGCAAACGCTCATTCTAATCAATGGTCTAAAAATGACCGATCCTCAGACCGGACATCATGTGATGAACCTCCCGATTTCTCCGGAGAACATTGAAAGAATCGAAATCATCAAAGGCCCTGCCGCCAGAATTTACGGACAGAACGCATTTGCAGGAGTCGTGAACATTATTACCAAAGTTCCTGACGAACTGAAGGGTACCATCCATTTTAAAGGAGGGCAAAACCAGTTATTGGGAATGGGTTTAGAAATGTCGTTACCCAGCAAGCTAACAGACCAATATCTATCCATTAATAGGAATGTAAGTGAAGGTTATCGATATAATACAGATTACGACATTACAAACTTCATTTATCAGAATCAATTTGTTGTAAGTGGGGCCGAAACTTCACTTTTTGCCGGATTTACCGAGCGGGAATTTGGGGCTAATGGTTTCTATGCCAGTCCAAACTTCCGCGATCAATATGAAGAAGTACAAACCAGCATTGTTGGATTGCAAAGTAAAATTCTTAGGGGAGCATGGATTATAAAGCCAAAAGTTTACTGGAGACGAAATCAGGATGAGTATATTTTTGTCCGAAGCAACCCAAGTTTATATCGCAATATGCATATTGGTAATAATCTGGGGGCTGAAGTGAATACGTCCTACATCAATGATTTAGGAACGACTGGATTGGGAATCGAGTTTAGAAATGAAAATCTGGTCAGTACGAATTTAGGAACGAGAAAACGCCAATTGGTCAGTGCTTACGTGGAACAACGACTGGATTACGGAAAGTTCAGCCTTACTCCCGGCATATCGTTTCAGTATTTTACTGATTTTGGTCCCCATTTCTTTTACGGTGCAGATGCATCTTATAATTTTAGTCGCAATTTCATGCTATATGGAAGTGTGGGAACGACCTATCGGGTGCCTTCTTATACAGATAGATTTTATACCGACCCTGCGAATGAAGGGAATGCTGACTTAAAACCGGAGACGGCCTTGACCTCAGAGATAGGTGTGAAGAGGTTGGGAAGGAATTTTAATCTGCAATTAGCTGCCTTTAGAAGAATTGGCAATGACTTAATTGATTGGACGCGAGATACTCTTGTCTCTCCTAAATGGACACCTGTGAACCTGAATCGGGTACCGGTCAATGGGTTTGAGGCTTCCCTTAGTGTAAATCTCGGATACATATCAGGTCTTTCAATTCTGGGTTATCAAAAAATTAACTACACTTACATAGATGCTGTCATTGAATCAAGTGATGCCGCAGAATCACGCTATTTGTTAGAGAATCTCAGGCATCAATTGACTTATCTGGGCAGTTTTAATGCTCAGTATTTTTATGCGAATATTACATATCGCTATCTTGATAGAGTGAATCTCAACGATTATCAACTTTTAGATGTGAGGCTAAGCAAGCAATTCAAAAGATTTAAAGCATTTGTAGACATCAACAATGTTTTTGATGAAGAATACAAGGAGACTAATCTGGTTCCGATGCCAGGAAGGTGGATAGTAATAGGTACAAGTTTTAAGATGTATTGATCAAATGAAGTTTGGAAAACTTGAAAATATAGATCAGGTAGATTTCACCTTGCCAGAGGACCGAGTAATATTCGAGGCAGATCCCTCAGATAGTATCAAAATATATACTGGGGCTACTTCATGGAATAAGAACGAATGGAAAGGAGTGTTGTATCCAGAAAAGGCTAAAAAGGCCGATTTTATCAGACACTATGGAAAGCAATTTAATTCTATTGAATTGAATGCCACGCATTATAGAACGCCAAGTGATCAAACGATTGAGACATGGGTAAATGAGACTCCGGATGATTTCCGTTTTTGTCCCAAAGTTCTACAAGCGATTTCTCATCGTCATAATATGCTAAGCAATGAAAACCTCGTAAACAATTTTATCGTCCAACTTTCGAAGTTGGGAAAAAAAATGGGGCAGACATTTCTACAATTACCACCCTATTTTAAATATGAAAGCCTTCCGTATCTAAAATCATTTTTAAAGTCATGGCCAGAAGAAATACCATTGGCAATAGAGCTTAGAAATGAGGAGATGCATAACAATGAGAATTATTTTGAAGCCTATATTGACATCCTTTCACAATATCATTGTACCCCTTTGATTACAGATGTAAGCGGACGCAGAGACCTCATGCACATGACATTGAATGGACCTAAAGTCTTCATAAGGTGGGTAGGTAATGGGCTTCACCCATCGGATTACGCTAGAATATTAGAATGGAAGGAAAGGATTAAAACTTGGAAGCAATATGGCGTTCAGGAAGTGTATTTTATGCTTCATGAACCTGACAATCTGAAAACACCTGAAATAGCTGAAATCTTCAGCAAAGAATTAGAAAATATTCAATATATTGACCAACGAGGACCGAAATTAATTCAAGAACAACCTAATTTATTTTCTTAGAACTATGGCTGAAGAAGTGTTAGAAAACTACATCCACAGAGATCTGAGCTGGCTGGATTTTAATTACAGGGTATTGCAGGAAGCCAAAGACAAGTCGCTTCCCTTACTTGAAAGAATAAAGTTCATGGCCATATACTCTTCTAATCTGGACGAATTTTTTAGAGTTAGAGTGGCGAATCATCGTAATCTAATGAGAGCCGGTAAAAAAACGAAAAGAGAATTAGAATTTGCACCAGAAGCATTATTAAAACAGATACTTGACAAGGTTAACAGGCAGCAGGAGGAAATCAGCTCTATCTTTGAAAATCAATTTATACCGGAATTAGAGCAGAACGGAATCAGAGTTCTCAGAAGACTAGATCTCAATGAGGAACAAAAAGCTTTCGTAGAAGACTATTTTAATCAAAATCTTTTGCCATTTGTACAGCCGGTACTCCTTGTAGAAGACAAGATCAAACCTTTTCTCAATAACGCTTCTTTGTACTTGGCCATTCACATGAGGGATAGGTCTAACGATAAGGTGAATTATGCCATCGTTAAAATTCCTTCAGATCAATTGGATCGTTTCATCATTCTCCCTTCATCAGAAGACAAATTTAATGAGTTGATACTTCTGGACGACATCGTCAGACACTGTGTCAAATGGATATTTCCCGGTTATGAGATTATCGACACGTATTCCATCAAATTGACACGTGATGCTGAACTGTATATCGACGATGAATACTCCGGAGACTTAATCGCTAAAATCAAGCATTCACTCAACAAGAGACAGGTAGGACCGGCCTCTCGCATGGTATACGATCGGGAAATGGACAAACCCTTCTTGAAATATCTGATTAAGGTTTTTGATTTAGGTGAATTTGACTTACTACCGGAAGGTCGATACCACAACAATTTTGATTTTTTCAAGTTCCCGTCTTTTGGTCACAAGCATTTGACCAATATACCTTTTCCTCCACTTCCCTACCCTGCTTTAGAAGGTAAGAATATTTTCAATCGTATCTCAGAGCGTGATCACTTTATTCATGTGCCTTACCAATCCTATGAATCAGTCATTCAATTTTTCGAACAGGCCGCAGTCGATCCGAATGTCACGCACATAAAAATCGTACAATACAGGGTTGCAAGTGTGTCTAGAATCATGAATGCACTCTTAGAGGCTGTTAGTTTGGGCAAGCATGTATCAGCTTTTATTGAAGTCAAAGCCAGGTTTGATGAAGAAGCAAATCTACAATGGGGAGAGAAACTGGAAGCTGCTGGCGTCAATGTCTACTACAGTATTCCGGGTATTAAAGTACACGCTAAAATGGCCATTGTCAGAAGAATTGAAGAAACCAAGCCCAGTATCTATGCTTATTTAAGTACAGGCAATTTTCATGAAGACACCGCTAAGATCTATTCTGATATCGGAATTTTCACAAAAGACACCAGGATTACCAATGAAGTAACCAGGCTATTTTCTTATCTGGAAATGCAGAAAAAACCGACTACCCCATTCAAACATTTACTGGTTGGAAAATTCGGTATGAAAGAACAGCTCATACAATTGATAAGAAAAGAAATAAGGATTGCAAGAGATGGTGGAGAAGCCTTGATTGTTTTAAAGATGAATAGCTTACAAGATCCAATGATGATAGATGAACTTTACAAAGCTTCTAAGGCAGGAGTTCAGATTAAATTGATTATCAGAGGTATTTGTAGCCTTAAACCGGGAATTCCGGGACTTAGCGAAAATATTGAGGCGATCAGCATCGTGGATCGCTTTCTTGAGCACGCCAGAATTTTCATTTTCTACAATCAAGGTAAAAGGGACATTTACATTTCTTCTGCGGACTGGATGGTACGTAATCTTGATCACAGAATTGAAACTGTACTGCCCATCTATGATGAAGATATCAGACAAGTTTTATTGGACCTAATCCGAATTCAACTCTCTGACAATGTCAAAGCCAGACTTATACATCATGAGAAAAACAATGAATACAAGTCAGATAAAGACGATCTGGCCATCAGATCACAGACCGAAACTTACTATTACATGAAGAGACTGAATGAAATATTCCAGCAAGAAGAGGTAGAAGAAGAAATCATAGAATAAAATACAGCATTTCAGAGCTTCAGGTACTCTTCGATTCCTGACTTTATTTCGTTAAAAATATATCTGAGCTTCTGTTCGTCTTCCTCTAAGAGAGTTACTCTGAATCCAAGAAGATCTGAGCAAAAAGAAGAAACCGGAACCACACAAATTCCCTTGGAAACCAGCAGATTATAAACAAACCGTTTGTCCAATGAAATATCATCTTTCAGCCAAATATCCAGAAGTTTCGCCATTTGTTCGTTCTGGACTTTGAGAGATTGATTACGATGAAGCACTCCCTCGTCAAAAATAATGGTATTATAAAAGGCCCCATAGGTAGGATTAAATCTAATACCTTTCACATCCTTAAGAATTTCGGAAATAATGACGCTCCTCTCCCCAATTCTTTTATTTACCTCTTGTCGGTACTTTGCATAATTCGGATGTTCCATAATTAGTGGAATGGCCATTTGCGGAAGTTTTGTAGAACAAACTTCAATCATTTTCGCATCCTCCAACGCTTTGCACAATCGAGCAAATGCTGGGTCTTTCTCTCGATTGTAAAACTCAGTCCATCCACATCTTGCACCAGGCCACGGAATCTCTTTAGATATGCCTTTCATGGAAATGGCCGGAAGATCACCAATCAATTCTGCTATTGACTTAGAAATAGCGCCATTATATAGAATATTAAGATATATTTCGTCTGCAATGATGAATAAGTCAAACTCTTTTGCAATGGCAATCATTTTAAGCAAAACTTCTTCAGGATATACCATCCCGGTAGGGTTATCTGGATTGATAATGAGTATTCCAACAATATTAGGATTGTACTTCACTTTTAAATACAGATCCTGCAAATCGGGTAACCAGCCATTATCAGGATCGAGGTAATAGGTCACTGGTTGATCATTGGCATGAGCGGCTTCAGCTGAGGAATGGGTAGAATAAGCAGGTGAAGGCCCGATCACTCTTGAATTAGGCAAAAGAAATTGGTATACTTTAGAAATCGCGTCTCCGAGGCCATTGAAAAAAATAATATCCTCAGGGGTTATCTGTACACCATTTTTCTCATTGTTCTTTTTCGCTAAATAAGATCTTGTTTCAAAAACACCTTTCGAATGACAATAACCGTATGTTTCGTCTCTATCTAAAAGATCTTTCAAAATATCCTTAATCCACAAAGGCATCTTGTGATTTTTAGCGATCGGATCACCTATATTTTCATTGAAAACCTGTAAACCTAGACGTTCCAGTTGCTCTGCTTTTTTTACAATACCCCTGATTTCATATTGTAATTCTTTAGCTCCCGGGCTAATCAAATCCTGCCTCATGTGATTCGTATTTAAGGAAGGTGCGAAGATAAAAGAAAATTGTATTTTGATTCGGAATGGATAAGCTGCAAAAGAAGATAACCCTCTTTGGACTCACTATGATCGCGGTAGGATCATGCATAGGTGCCGGCATCTTTGTCACTCCCGCTGTTGTAGCACAAGCCATTCCAAATCAATTTTGGATCATCATGGTATGGGTTTGCGGCGGTGTAATCGCCTTTACCGGCGCATTGTCACTAGCTGAATTAGGAAGCATGTTCCCAAAAGCTGGAGGAGTTTATGTTTTCCTTCGCGAGACTTATGGAGAAATATTTGGATTCCTATACGGATGGATCATACTCCTCGCAGTAAATACTGGAGCATTAGCTGCATTGTCAATGGCTTTCTCAGATTACCTGGTATTCTTTTTTCCTCTTCTGGAAGCATACAAATTATATATTTCCATCATATTGATTGCACTCTTAAGTATGGTTAATTGTTTAGGGGTTAACATCAGTCAACTATTTTCAAATGTGTTTACTGTACTAAAGTTAAGTGCGATGATTCTCATCGTTCTATTTTCCTTTAGTTATCTTTTAGGTGATCAACCAAGTCCAGAATGGCAGGGTGCTTTGTCGTTTGATGGTCATTTAATTTCAGCTTTTTTTCTTGCTTTGATAGGAGTGCTCTGGTCATTTGGTGGATGGCATCATGCTTCATACCTGGCTTCTGAAACAGTCAATCCGACGATCAATGTCCCAAAGGCAATGATATTGGGAGCCTTAATCGTCACCATAGTGTACATTTTGATTAATTGCGCCTACATGATTTTTTTACCCCTTGAAGAGATGGCAGCCTCAGGAAGAGTCGCTGGAGATGCAGTATCACAATACATGGAAATGGGCGGTAAGTTAGTATCTGGAATAGTTCTGATTTCGATCTTCGGTACGATCAGTATTTATTCCATGTCTGCACCAAGGGTATACTACGCGATGGCTAAAGATGGCGTATTTCTGCAATCCTTAAGTAAAGTACATGCTAGATTTAACACACCTGTTAATGCCATTATGCTACAAGGTATATGGGCTATTATCATTATTATCGCAGGAAAGACTTTCAAAAGCATTATCACCTATGCTACTTTTATGGATGTGGCCTTTATGGCACTTGCAGCCGTGGCAGTTCTGGTTCTCAGAGTCAGAAAGCCCGAATTAGAGCGTCCCTTTAAGGTTCCACTTTATCCCATTATTCCATTGATATTCATATCCATCACTTCTGTTTTTATATTGAATACTCTAATATTCCAACCCTTTGAATCTTTTGCTGGCATAGGACTCACATTGTTAGGCATACCTATTTATTTGCTATTCAAAAAATATAAATGGTAATAAAACCAGTTTTGCAAACATTAATGCTTTGAGTCGAGCATAAAACCTTCCTTAAGTATTTCAATACTGAAATATTTAAAATATAGGTCTTTTACATAAGTTGAGCTCAATATACGTTAAGGTTTATATGTCAACAACTTGTAAAATAAAACGTTATGATTATCAGTTACACTATTTGAAAACTTAATTATTATGCAAAAATTTATAATCCTGCTTTGTGCAGTACTGCTCATCCTATCTTGTAGAAAAGAGGAACAATGCCCAGCAGAAGACTTTACGGGTACCTATATGGGAGATGCAGAGTGCATGTTAGGTCTCACTGATCAAGATGATATTCGTGTCGTCATTTCTAAAAGAGATGATAAAACACTTGAAGTAGAGTTCCTTGGAAATGTGCTTGTTGTAGACATAAAAGGTTGCGAGCTGGAAGTTGATGACAATATAGCCCTTGGTACAGGAACAACTGGCAGTTTGACTGTATTGGATGAAACGCTAACCCTCCACTACGAACAGAAAGTGGCCGGAATCGTTACTGAAGAATGCGACTTTTTAGGCATGAAAATTTAAAAAAACGAAAAAAGGCGATTTGTTTGATCAAATCGCCTTTTTTTATCTCTGATTTCTTTTATTCTCCGTCTGCTGAATTAGCCATAAGAGAGAAAAACTCATCTAGTCTAGGAGTAACGATGATTTCTGTCCTTCTATTTGTTGCTCTTCCATCTGCCGTAGAGTTGTCGGCTTTAGGCAAATATTCACTTCTTCCTCCAGCCGTCATTCTAGCCGGGTTGACGTCATAATCATTCTGTAGGATTCTTACAACGGAAGTTGCTCTTTGAACACTTAAATCCCAGTTGTCTCTGAAAGTAGCACCTTCGATCACTTTTTTATTATCAGTATGACCTTCTACAATGATATCAAAATTACTATGATCATTAACCACCTTAGCAACCTTAGCCAACACGTTTTTAGCTTCACTATTAACAGTTGCGCTACCAGATCTAAATAATAACTTATCAGATATAGAGATGAATACCACTCCCTTCTTGACATCGATCTGAATGTCAGAATCATTAACATCAGCTAAAGACCGCTTTAAGTTCATCACTAGTGCAAGATTCAATGAATCCTTTCGCTGAGCATCTTTAGATAAATCCTGGATGTACCTGCTTTGTTGATTGAGAGACTCCAAAGACTTTTTAATGCTTTCTGCTCCAGCTTTGTTTACTACGGAAAGATCAGATAGTCTGTCAAGCAGGTTGGTATTGGTTTTTTTATTATATTCCAATTCTTCCGTAACGATTCGAAGCTTCTCGTCTTTAGCGTTTAGATTAGACTGATACTGAGCTTCAGACATTTGCATCTGCGCTTTCATATTTTCAAGTTGTGTTTCAAGCGTTTCTTTGTCATCTTCACACTCCTCATTCTCTGCACTTAGTTGTTCATATTTCATTTCAAGTGCAGATTTTGAAGCTTCAAGATCTACAAATTTTTTCTTGCTCACACAAGATGATGTGAACGTGGCCAGCATTAAAAGCAGTGCCAAGCCCTTACTTAGTTTATACATAATTAAAATTTTAGTTAGAATAAGACTTAAAGTTCTATTTTTCTGCGAAATAATTTAACATTTAGGCCTAAAAATCATCTTTATTTGTGTCTTTCCTTTAGTTTTTTGTCAATGTCAGAAAGAGCAAGGCCTTTATATTTTAAAAGCACAAGATAGTGATACATGAGGTCTGCTGCTTCGTTGAGAAACAGTTCATCATTGTCATCTTTGGCTTCAATTACCAATTCGACAGCCTCTTCTCCTACCTTTTGAGCCACCTTGTTGATGCCTCTTGCAAATAGAGAGGCGGTATAACTATTCTGCGGATTGGCGTCCTTTCGCGATTCAACAATCTTTTCTAGCTCATAAATGAAGTGATCTGATTGATTAATCTCCTTCCAACATGTATCATCACCTTTATGACAAACTGGACCGCTTGGATTGGCCTTGATAAGGATACTGTCTTGATCACAATCCAACAACATTTCTTGTACCAATAGATAGTTTCCACTTTCTTCACCTTTAGTCCAGAGTCGCTGTTTAGTTCTGGAGTAAAAACACACCCTTTTATCCTCTAAGGTCTTATCAAAAGCTTCTTTATTCATAAATCCCAACATCAAAACCTTAGAGGTCAGACTATCCTGCACGATTGCAGGAACTAATCCATCCATTTTATTGAAATCGATCTGTTGTTTTTTTAAATTGATCATCTTAATTTATTCTAACATTAATTTTTTCTTTTTCAAGATAGGCTTTCAATTCTGGTATGCTGATTTCACCAAAGTGAAAAACACTGGCAGCTAAGGCAGCATCTGCCTGCCCCCTTTCGAACACCTCCTTGAAATGAATTTTACTTCCTGCGCCCCCACTGGCAATTAAGGGTACATCGACCATCATAGAAATCTCTTTCAGACTTTCATTTGCAAAACCATTTTTTGTCCCATCATGATCCATCGACGTAAATAATATTTCACCTGCCCCTCTGGAAACTGCTTCTTTTATCCATGGATACAATCTTACTTCAGTCGCTTTGCGGCCACCTACTAAATGAACAATCCACTCCCCTTTTATAAACTTAGCATCCACCGCTAATACGATACATTGATTGCCAAAATTTGCGGAACATTCATCTAGCAACTCTGGTCTTCGAACTGCTGCGGAATTAATACTTACTTTGTCAGCTCCAGCCTGGAGGGCTGCGTAAGCATCTTCAACACTGCTTATTCCACCACCAACGGTAAATGGAATATTGACATTCCTGGCCACCTTGGTGACCAGGTCTACTATTGTTTTACGCTTATCGGCAGTGGCAGTGATGTCTAAGAAAACCAATTCATCTGCTCCTTGTTCAGCGTAAATTCGTCCCTGTTCTACTGGATCCCCGGCATCTACAAGGTCTAAAAAATTAACCCCTTTTACGGTTCTGCCATCTTTAATATCCAGACAGGGTATGATTCTCTTACTTAGCATTAACTCTGGCTTTTTATAAAATGGCCTAGATCTCGCAAGGTCATTCTACCTTCATAGATAGCTTTTCCTATAATGGCTCCATTGACCCCTAATTCCTTTAATTCTTCCAGCTCTTGTATCTTAGTCACTCCTCCGCTTGCGATCAATTTGATATCGGGTTGTCTATCAATGATCTCTTTATAGAGATCTACTGAACTACCTGCTAACATACCATCTTTAGAAATATCTGTACAAACAAAATAGTTGACGCCTTTGAGGTGATAATCTTTTATGAAATCGAAGATTTGAACCTCAGATTCTTCTTGCCAGCCATGTATTGCAATTTGCTTTCCTTTGACATCCGGACTTAATATCACAAATTCCGGTCCGAAAGACTTAAGAAAACGCTCAGTCAATACAAGATTTTTAACAGCGATTGATCCGAGGTTGATTTGATCCGCACCGGCATCCTTAAGGGATTCTCCGTCCTCTAGTGTTCTGATCCCTCCTCCATAGTCAACTATTAATGACGTACCGGATTTTATTTCTTCCAATATTTTTTGATGCATGACACGTCCACTTTTAGCACCATCTAAATCTACCAAATGCAAGTAGCGTAGACCATGATCTTCAAAACTTTTAGCCACTTCCAATGGCTTATCAGCATAGACCTTTTTCTTAAGAAAATTCCCTTTTTCAAGTCTAACTGCTTTGCCTTCGATGATGTCGATCGCCGGTATAATTCTCATAATTCTAAAAAATTTTGAATGAGCTTTTCACCATTTTGAGCGCTTTTCTCCGGATGAAATTGACATCCATAGAAATTATCTTTCTCTAATATGGCGCTAAAAGAAACATCGTAATCACAGGATCCAATGGTATGCTCACAAATCGGTGCGTAATAACTGTGAACAAAATAAAAGTATGCATTGTCTGTTATTCCCTTAAGTAAAAGAGAGGGCTTTAAATTTACCGTGTTCCAGCCCATGTGTGGCACTTTCCCAGAAACCCGAAAACGCCTTACTTTTTCTTCAAATATTTCCAGACATTTGGTATTTCTTTCTTCGGAGAAAGAACATATGATTTGCATACCTAAACAAATACCCAAAAAAGGTTGCTTTAAAGTGGGAATCACTTGATGCAAGTTGTTCTTGCTAATTTGATCCATAGCACTTCTAGCTTCACCAACACCCGGAAATATAATTTTGTCGGCTGTTCTAATCTCATCTGCTCTGTTAGTCAGAACTGCATTGACGCCTAGTCTTTCTAAAGCAAATCTTACGGATTGGACATTGCCTGCTCCATAATCTATGATTACTACCTTACTCATTTATAAACTTCCTTTCGTGCTGGGCAAAACCATATATTCAGGGTCACGTTTCACTGCCTTGCGAATGGCTCTCGCAAAAGCCTTGAAGATGGCCTCTATTTTGTGATGTTCATTATTACCTTCCGCTTTAATGTTGAGATTACACTTTGAAGCGTCAGAAAACGATTTGAAAAAATGGAAAAACATTTCCGTCGGCATATCGCCAATTTTTTCCCGATTAAATTCAGCGTCCCATACAATCCAGGGTCGTCCTCCAAAATCTATAGCCACTTGAGCCAGACAATCATCCATCGGAAGCATATAACCATACCGTTCTATCCCCAGTTTATTTCCAAGGGCCAACAAAAACGCCTCTCCAAGAGCAATCCCTGTATCTTCAATGGTGTGATGCTCGTCTACTTGCAGATCACCACTGACATCAACCTGCAAATCCATGGCTCCATGCTTTGAAATTTGTTCGAGCATATGATCAAAAAATCCCAGGCCAGTTTTGAACCGACCTTGCCCACTTCCATCCAGATTTAAAACAATCTTAATTTCTGTTTCCTTCGTATTTCTTTGATGTTCGATGGTTCTGTTTTCAAGCACTAAAAAATCATGAATTTCTTTCCAAGTATCACATTTGTGGAAATTACCAGTTATGTTAATATCTTTATTTATTAAGATCCCCTGGGCTCCCAGGTTGTCCGCCAGTCTCATGTCGCTAAGTCGATCTCCTACCACAAAAGATGAGGCGAGATCATAATCCCCTTCGAGATACTTAGTCAACATACCAGTACCTGGTTTGCGGGTATTCTTGTTTTCATGTTCGAAACTGCGATCAATGTAAATATCATCGAAGTTCACACCTTCTTGCTCAAGTGCCTTCAATATCTTATGGTGAGCTGGCCAGAAAGTATGTTCAGGAAAGGAATCTGTTCCCAATCCATCTTGGTTGGTTACCATCACCACTTCAAAATCAAGTTTTTCTAATATAGCCGGTAAGTACCTTAACACCCCTGGCATAAATTCAAGCTTTTCAAGGCTGTCCAATTGGAAATCAATTGGAGGCTCCTTTGCCAAAACACCATCTCTATCTAAGAACAGTACGCTTTTCATTTCACCAGCCATTTGATCAGTTTATCGTTTTCTTCGGGTGTGCCTATGGTTATTCGGAGACATCCAGCACATCCTTGTTGTTGAGATCTGTCTCTGACGATAATTCCCTCGTTTTTGAGTCCATTAAAGTACCTCATGCAGTCGTCAAACTTAACCAATAGAAAATTGGCATCACTGTCAAATACTCTTTCCACCATCGGTAAGGTTGCTAATATTTTACCTACGCGGTCTTTTTCTGACTTAATGATCTCAATATTCTTAGTAAACTCTCCTATGTTCTCTAATCCTTGGAGGGACCTTCTTTGTGTCAGAACATTTACATTATATGGAGGTTTGATTTTATTCAAAGCCGAAACGATGTAGGAATTGGTGAAAGCCATGCCTAATCTAATTCCCGCCATGCCCCAGGCTTTAGAAAGCGTCTGCACCACTATAAGGTTGGGTTTACCAGAGATCAATTCCATAAAGCCAGGTTGATTTGAAAAATCAATATATGCTTCATCAATGACAACGATACCTGGAAATTGGTCGATTATATGCTCCACTGTATCTTGATGTAAACTTATTCCAACCGGATTATTCGGACTACATAAAAAAAGAAGTTTGGTTTCTCTATCGTAGGTTTTTAAGATGGCATCGTGTTGAAGTTGAAAATCTGAGGTAAGATTGACAGATTTCACAAAAATATTGTTAATTCCTGCCAATACCTTATACATACCGTAGGTAGGAGGTGTGATGATCACGGCATCTTTTCCCGGTACGCAGAATAGTCTGAAGATCAGATCCAAAACTTCATCAGAACCGTTACCAAGAAATATTTGGTCTTCAGGAAGGTTCTTAATCTCACTGATCCTCTTTTTCAATGCCCTCTGTAGTGGATCAGGATATCGATTGACACCATTTTCAAAGGGATTTTCATTAGCGTCAATAAATACGTCCGCCCTCCCCTGAAATTCATCTCTCGCAGAAGAATAGGGCTTTAGGGAAAGGAGTTCCGGCCTAATCAATTGCTCTATCGCCCTCATAAATCTCGCTTTAAATCGTTCAACCTGATGGTAACGGCATTCTTGTGACCCTCAAGACCCTCTGCTTCCGCCATGATTTCAATGGTAGGTCCAAGATGGAGTATTCCGCTTTTATTTATTTTTTGGAAGGTGATCTTTTTCACAAAAGCATCTAAATTCACACCACTGTAATTTCTTGCAAATCCCGCAGTAGGAAGGGTATGATTGGTACCAGATGCATAGTCACCTGCACTCTCCGGGCAGTAATTGCCTAAAAAAACAGAGCCTGCACTTTCTATATAGGAAATGTATTTATCGAAATCTTCATCCGCAATAATGAGGTGTTCTGGTGCATATAAATTCGTAAAATCAACCAACTCATCAAATGAATTCAATACCAGAAACTTCGAATTTTGAATGGCCTGCCGGGCAAATGAGCTTCGAGGAAGGTATTGTAATTGTTTTTCAACTTCAGCCAAAATTTGTTCTAGTTTTGCCTTGCTAAGAGAAAGACATATGACTTGAGAATCAGCGCCATGCTCAGCCTGAGATAATAAGTCACTTGCAACATATTTAGGGATTGAGTTTTCAGATGCAATAACGAGAAGTTCTGAAGGTCCGGCTGGCATGTCAATCGCCGTCCCTAATGATTGAGCATGTTTTTTCGCAGCCGTAACATACTGATTGCCAGGTCCAAATATCTTTTGAACTTTAGGTATACTCTCAGTTCCTACCGCCATAGCAGCGATGGCCTGAGACCCTCCTAGCGCAAAAACTTCAGTAATTCCTGATACCTTTGCCGCGTAAGAAATAGCCGGATGAATCTTTCCTTGTGGGTCCGGTGGAGTGCACAATACAATCTCTCTGCACCCGGCAATTTTAGCAGGAATGGCCAACATCAGCACAGTAGAGAACAATGGTGCTGTACCACCTGGAATGTAAAGACCAACCTTTTCGATGGCTCTACTTTCCTGCCAACATACCACTCCTGGAGAAGTCTCCACCATATTTGGAGGCAAAGCCTGTGATTCATGAAATTTATGGATGTTGGCGCTGGCGACATCGATTGCATCCTTCAATTGCTCTGAAATATCTTCGGTTGATTCTTCAGCCTTAACATTCTCAATTTCAACGCCATCAAATTTTAAAGTAAATTTCTTAAGCGCTATATCTCCTTTATCTTTTACTGCGTCAAATATGTCTGAGATAACTTCAGTGAGATCTCGCTGGTCAAGCTCTGGTCTCTTGACAAGCTGTGACCATTCATTTCTTTTAGGCCTATCAATGATCATACGACAATTTTTTCGATAGGTACAATTAGAATTCCTTCTGCTCCTGCTGCTTTTAACTGATCGATGACTTCCCAAAACTTATCTTCTTCAATCACAGAATGGATAGAACACCAACCTTCCAGCGCTAATGGAAGTACCGTAGGAGCTTTTAGTACAGGCAACAAATCACTGATTTCCTGTACTTTATCCTTGGGTGCATTTAAAAGGATATATTTGGATTTGCGAGCTTTAAGCGTGGTTCTTATCCTAAAAGCGACCTGTTCAATAAGCGCTTCTTTATCCTTTGATAAGTGCTTGTTTTTCACTAAAACAGCCTGGGACTTCAAGATCACTTCTTTTTCAACCAATCCATTTTTAAACAGAGTGGAACCGCTGCTCACCAAATCACAAATTGCATCAGATAGACCAATGTTAGGAGCAATCTCTACAGATCCTGAAATGACATGAATTTCAGCTTCAATGTTCCGTTCTCTTAGAAATTTTTGCAAGGTAACCGGATAGGATGTGGCAATCTTTTTACCTTTCAGATCAGAAATATCATTATATGGAGCTTCTTTAGGTAAGGCTATAGATAGTCTACATTTAGAAAAACCTAGTTTTTCGATTACTTCTACATCAGCATCATTTTCCACCAATAGGTTTTCGCCTACAACACCTAAATCCGCCACACCATCTACGACATACTGTGGAATGTCAGAATTTCTCAGATAGAGCACATCTAAAGGAAAATTATGTGAGCTCGCCTTTAATTGATCCTTACCATTGTTGATTGAAATTCCACCAGCCTTGAGTAACTCCAGTGACCCATCAAATAACCTCCCTTTTTTCTGAACTGCGACATTCAATCTTTCTTGCATTCGAAATCATTATTTTGTTAAATAAAAAAATCCTACCTGAAGACAGGTAGGATTTTTATGCATTGAACACATACGTCAACTAACTACCTGCAGCGGTACGATTAGATGATGATGAGTATGTGTTGTAATATATTTCATTATTGTAAGACAAATATATAAAAGATTTGTTGAAAAAAAATTATCATTAAGTTAACATATGAAAGTTTATTTTAGCGGCTAATTATAAGGTTTAGATGGATTTTTCCCTTTTTGTAATGTGGACTGGTTTCTTAATGGCATCCTTTTCTGTAATAGGAAATGATGTGATTCAGACCCTTGGAACATTCATGAGTTCCAATGAGAAGCGTCCATGGTGGGTCCTTTATATCTTTGCAGGAACTATTCTTACTGCTACTTTAATTTATAGTTGGGTCGTCAATAATGGCGATGTATCATACCTGCGTCTGATAGGTGACCCTCCAGAATACAGTTTGGAAAATCCCAAATATCCTTTACCAGACCCTTTCGCATGGTATTATCTTTTACCGCCCTTAGTATTGCTTTTCATTACCAGATGGGGAATTCCAGTCAGTACTTCCTTTCTCATACTTACTTTTTTTAAGCCAGCAGGTCTGGAGGATATGGTGATTAAGTCTGTTATTGGCTATGCGGTTGCCTTTGGTGCTGCGATCATTGTTTACATGATCATTTCCCGAGTGCTTGAAAAAAAGTTTATAGAAAACCCTATAAGCACTAGACAAAGACAGATTTGGACGTTCCTGCAATGGTGTTCCACGGGATTTCTATGGACACAATGGCTAGCTCAAGACTTTGCTAACATATACGTATACCTCCCGCGGCAACTGGGCGGTACTTCACTTATCATATCATTAATAATTCTGCTAACGATGCTGGCCTTCATTTTTTATGTGAAAGGTGGTGCCATTCAAAAAATAGTTAAATCAAAGACCAATACATCCGACATAAGGTCTGCAACCATCATAGATTTGATATATGGTATTGTTTTGTTCTTTTTCAAAGAAGTGAATAATATTCCCATGAGTACGACCTGGGTATTTATAGGGTTGCTGGCTGGTAGAGAAATTGCTGTGAGGTGGCGACTGGATAAAAAGCTGACGATGATAGAAATTAAAGGTGTCTTGATGGACTTAGGTAAAGTGACCTTTGGACTGGTAGTCAGTATAGCACTTGTCTTTTTTATTAGATGGATTACCGTCTAAAAAATTCACAAGAATCCTTTAGAATTTGATATTTTATATTAAATTTACATATATAAATGGTATGGTAAAGTCCATATTTTCTGCTCAAAACGAACCAAAGAATAAAGTTGACACTTTTAAGAAAAAAGTTAGCCGTCAAGTGATAAGAGTGGTTGAAATCGTTTTTACATTCTTTAGAAACCGAAATTAAGGAATAAGCCTGTAACCGATTTTCTGAATTACTACAAAAAGGAGATCTCTGCTCTTTGATCTTGATTTTTTTCTCTCCCCTCCTATTCTAAGCTGTCTTTGTTTTTATAAAACCTGCTAGAATTTCAAATCCTTTATCAAAGCTCACATTATTATTAATCACGATGTCCGTTAATTCTTTATAGGGTTTAATATATTTGTCAAAAGCAATCATGACATGGTTTTCATAACGGTATAATACATCTTCCAACGGATAATTTCTCTCCAATTGATCCCTTTTAATCCTCCGAATTACTTTCAAGTTTTCACGTGCCTCGATAAAAATACTGTAGTCGAGTATAGCTCTGATCTTTTCGAAATGGAGTACAAATAAACCTTCAACCACAATCACAGGCGCTGATTTCAATGTGATGACTGATGGTTTCCTCTGATCGTTATTGAAAGTATATTCTGGTCTGGTGACAGTCTTGCCTTCCTTTAAGGCGTGTATATCATAAATAAGTTCCTGGTCATTAATAGAAACAGGAAGATCAAAGTTTTTTACTCCTTTTGCATCCTCTATTTGCTCACTTCTCGGTTTATAATAGTCATCTTGAGATACAATGCATATTTCTTCAGTCGTAAATACCGATCTCAATTTCCGAATAAACGAAGTCTTTCCGGAGCCGCTTCCCCCACTGATTCCTATGACTATTGGCTGTTCCATCTGCTCTGAAGTATTAATTGGAACAAATATTAAAAAATTTAGCTATTTTCCCAGCCTTAAACACAGATATGGAGTTTTTTTCGGGCTTGTTACGAGGGCTGCTAGGAATAATCGTGCTTATTATCGTTTGCTTTCTTTTTAGTTCAAAGAAGAAGCAAATCAGTTGGAAGATCGTCGGAATAGGAATAGGCCTTCAATTCTTGCTTGCGATACTTCTGCTAAAAGTGCCTTTTATCAATAGTGCCTTTGATTGGATCGCTGATATGTTTGCCAAGTTACTTCAGTTTTCAAGTGCCGGCGCTGAGTTTATCTTCGGTGACCTGGTGACCAGAATAGATTCCTTTGGGTATATTTTTGCTTTCCAGGTACTTCCGACCATTGTATTTTTTTCTGCCATTTCAGCCATGCTTTACTACTTCGGAATTCTTCAAAAAGTAGTGTATGCCATGGCATGGGTAATGACTAAAACAATGGGTTTATCGGGCCCTGAAAGTCTTGCTGCAGCTGCAAATGTCTTTATCGGGCAAACGGAAGCTCCTTTGGTTGTAAAACCATATCTCGAAAACATGACCAGGTCGGAAATTCTGTGTTTAATGACCGGTGGAATGGCAACCATTGCCGGTGGTGTTTTTGCTGCATACATTGGCTTTCTGGGAGGTGCAGACCCCGTGATGCAAGCTTACTTCGCAAAGCACTTGCTGACAGCATCAATTATTTCCGCTCCAGCCGCAATTGTAGCGGCGAAAATTCTCCTTCCCGAGACTGAGAACAAAGAAATCGAAGATCAGATGAAAATGGAGGGCTCCAGTGCCAATAATGTCCTGGACGCCATTTCTCAAGGAACCACTGATGGTTTAAAACTAGCCGTGAATGTGGGCATTATGCTACTGGTATTTACAGCCATAATTGCACTTGCAAATGCCATCATGTTAAAATTTGTAGGCTCCTGGACTGGTTTAAATGATTGGGTTTATAGCTTTACGGATGGGCGCTTCGAGGGTTTCGATTTTACCTTTATTCTGGGATTGTTATTTGCTCCCTTTGCATGGATACTGGGCACTCCAGGAGAAGATATTTTACTAGTAGGTCAACTTCTAGGGCAAAAAACCATACTGAATGAATTTTTTGCCTATGCAGAATTGAATAATATCAGAGAGGCTGGTATTGATTTAAATCCAAAGTCAATTATCATTGCGACTTACGCGCTTTGTGGTTTTGCCAACTTTGCTTCTATAGGCATTCAAATTGGAGGTATTAGTGCCATAGCTCCGGGTCAAAGAAAAAACTTAACTGAACTGGGTTTGAAGTCTTTGATTGGAGGGACCATTGCTTGTTTTCTTACAGCTGCGATAGCAGGAATTTTAACCTAATATCATAAGGGGCAATTTATTCTCTTGCCACTTGACCATTTTGCATCACCCACTCCACATTTCGAAGATTAGAAATGTCTTCCTGCGGATTGCCTTTGACTACCACCAGATCAGCTTTAAGTCCTTTGCGCAAACTACCGATCTCTGCACCATATCCAAACACGTTGGCGTTTACTGATGTAACTGATTTCAAAACCTCCATGCTATTCATACCATATTCAACCATCATTTCTAGTTCTCTTACATTTTCACCATGTGTAAAGACGCCTACATCTCCACCAGCTACTATGGTTACTCCAGACTGCAGCGCTTGTGTGAAAGAAGCCTTTTTATCTTTTATTCTTTTGGGTTCTTCGTCCACACCTTTTTTCCAACCTCTATATTGCATAATCGCATCGCCTGCCGCAAGAGTGGGACAAAGCGCCACACCCTTTTCACGCATTAATTCAAAGACCTCCTTTGTACCGCCATCTCCATGTTCAATTGTACTCACTCCAGCCAAAGTTGCTCTACGCATTCCTTCTGCACTGGCAGCATGGGCGACTACTTTACGGCCGCTACTCTCCGCAATTTTGACCATCAGTTCCAATTCCTCCTGAGTGAAAGTAGGCATAGCCGTACCTCCAAGTCCCCAACGATAATCTGCATAAACCTTTATCAAATCAGCTCCATGACCTATTTGATCTCTTACGACTTTAATGATATCATCATAGCCATCAGCTGGTTCAGCACCTAAAGGAACTTTGACAAACTCATGGAATCCTTTAGGCCCATAGCTTCCCGTGGTGACAATGGCTTTGCCAGCAACAATCATTCGCGGTCCCGGAATGATTCCTTTTTCAATGCTTTGTTTAAGACCTACATCCACATAGCCAGCACCTTCTGAACCCAGATCTCTCACTGTGGTAAATCCCGAATTCAGTGTCGCTTTGGCATGATTTGCTCCTCTTATCGCTCTTTCCGCATGTGACTCCTTTAATACTTGATCATTCCAATCTGTCTCATTATAGGGATGAAGAAGCAAGTGAGAATGCCCTTCTATCATACCTGGCATGAGTGTACTTTCCGAAAAATCCAATGTGGTTATTTTGGCTCCTGTAGGAATAGAAACTTTAGCACCTACTTCTACAATAAGATCCTCCAGCACCAGAACTTGCCAATTCTCATGCATGTTTTCCCCGTCGAAAACCCAATCAGCGTTAATTAGAGTATAGCTTGATGTCTGTGCACTTAAAACATTGGTAAATAATAAGATAAATAGATATATTCTACTGATCATTGCTTTTTTGTTGTGCCGCCTCCTCCTTCTTCAATCGATCCTTGGCTAAAGCTTGAAGATCAACCACTTTATCAGATTCATCAACGATCTCCTTTCCCAATAGTGTTTCGAAAACATCCTCCATCGTGACCACTCCCACTACATTTCCAAACTCATCGCGAACAATAAACATATGCTGCTTCTCAGCAGTCAGCTGATTAAACAGATCATGTAATTTCATTTGTGGAGAAACGAACTTCGCAGCTCTGGCTACATTCTCAATGGTATCATTTTCCCTACGTTCTTTTAGATAGCTTAAAAGAATATCATCTCTTAAAGCAATGCCGGTAATATCATCTTTATCATTACCAAAGATAGGTATCCTCGAAAATGTGGAGCTTTTAGGATTTTCAATAAAAGACTTGATAGTGGTATCTTTCTGAACCATGTACACCACTGTCCGAGGAGTCATAATATCTCTGACCATTTTTCGCTCAAAATTCAAAAGGTTTTTTATGATTTCTGACTCTTCAGCGGCTAACGCACCACTCTCTTTACCTACTGAAGCAATAGCAGCAAAGTCTGCTCTGCTTAATACAGAGGCTGATTTATCACTTTTTAACATTCCGGTTATCAGCTTGCTTAACCATACAAAAGGATATAAAATCCAAATAATGACCCTTAATGTTTTGGCTGTAAATGGAGCTAGTGATCGCCAATTATTGGCACCGATTGTCTTGGGAATAATTTCAGAAAGCACCAAGATGAAAAAAGTCATTAAGCCTGCGATTAGAGCTTCGTAACTAAGGTGGAATCCTCCTGGTAGTGGGATCTCCGTTTCTCCAAATAGATTGCTGGCTTGTACACCTACCATGATCGCACCTATAGTATGAGCAATCGTATTTAAAGTCAAGATCGCAGACAAAGGTTTATCCAAATCATCCTTGTATCGGCTTAAAAGAATTCCGGTACTGGTATTAGATTGCACCTGTTGTGTCACATAAGACGGTGTAATGCTTAAAAGAACAGCTTCAAGGATGGAACACAAAAAAGAAAAGCCAATCGAAATGGCAAAATAGATGAAAAGTAAGAGCACGTTCTTGTTTTTCTTACAAAGTTAATATTCCTTTACTAAGTTCGAGATTTTATTGCTGATACTTCTAGTTGTACCAGACTGCGTACCTTTGTCTTTTCAATATCTTGCTAAGCTGTACCTCCATATCCATAGCCTGAGTTTTATTCATAGGGTTGAGATGTCGATAAAGACTTGGCCTTAAATAAAGTCCGTACTTCAGTACCAAATTTGAGGCAATTTTATGTCCTTTTAAAGATCTCGCATTGGTTTTATGTTTTTTAAATCTTTGTTCAGGAGTTAGACTGGTCATTCCGACATAAAGGCATTCCACGACACCATTAAACTGAGGATTGGCTTCACGAAACTTGCGGTTCTCTGTCCACACTTTCCGAGATAATTCAACGACATAAACGGAATATGCTGTCATAACTTAAGCTGTGCAGTATTTGTGCCAATCTTTTTTGCAATTATTTTTACTTTTGAACAAAATTTTAAATGATGAATTTTATATTATGAGTAATGAAAATATGACTTTGGGAATAGGGTCCAGGGTGGAGCATCCTGCTTTTGGTGATGGAGTGATAATTGGAATCGATGTTATTGCATATAAAGTTTGCTTTATTCTGTATGGAATAAAAAATGTGAGTAAAGAAAATGCAAATTGGGAGGTCGTCGATGCTATCGAAGCTGAAGAAGAAGTCAGCTTTTCAGAAGCAGAAAAGTCTTTAATTAAAATCTTGAACACCTATAATGCTTTAAATCATAAAGTAGAATTAGGTGACAAATGGGTGGATGGCCAACTCATTCTTAAGCCCGGTGATGAAGGGCTCAAATCAAAAGAAATGCCCATCGAAACTTTTTTTCATAAAATTGTGATGGTCCGGGATCGAATAAGAGTGATGGAGCAAAGAATTAATAGCAGTAAATTGACTGATGAAGAGAAAGTGAATCTTCAACAATATATTACCAAAATATATGGTAGCCTTACATCTTTTAATGTGCTTTTTAAGTACAAAGAAGATCACTTTGTAGGAGATAAAACTAAATAAATGAAATTAATCAAATTTTTATCCATCTTGATTTGTGCTTGCCTATTCAGCACTTGTGTGGAAGTACAAAACCAATATCAGGTCATACCTCCTGGTGTTTGGAGAGCAACCCTTAATGTTAGTGGAGGGGGTGCAGAAAGATTTATTGATACAGATAACGAGACGGACCGTGTCTTTACAGAATTAACAGACGGAGAATTACCTTTCAACTTTGAAGTGGTCTATAATTCAGAAGAAGATATTGATATTTTCATTTTGAATGCTGAAGAAAGGATTCTTGTGGACGATATAGAATTTGGCAGGGATAAAGAAACCCTGGAAGATACCATAAGAATTAATTTTCCATTGTTTGATACCTATATTTCTGGTCGATACGAAGAAAATCGCATTGAAGGGTATTGGGTAGTCAATTACAGAGAGCAATACAGCGTTCCGTTTCAAGCAGAGTTTGGGAGAGATCACCGTTTTACTAATCTAAAAAAGGAACCCGCAGCAGACTTAAGCGGAATTTGGGAAACGACATTTGAGATAGGTACAGAATATGAATATAAAGGAGTTGGTGAATTTCAGCAAGAGGGTAATCATCTAACTGGAACCTTTCGAACAGAAACTGGAGATTACAGATTTTTAGAAGGAACCGTTCAAGCTAATAAAGCTTACCTGTCCTGTTTTGATGGATCACATGCCTTCCTTTTCCAGGCGAAAATTTTAGAGGATACTACTTTGATAGGCTCCTTCAGATCTGGTAAACATTACATCACGACTTGGGAGGCCAAAGAAAATGAGGACTTCGAACTGAGCAATCCTAATGATCTGACTTATATCAAAGGTCAGGAAAAGTTCTACTTTGAATTTCCTGACAGTGATGGTCGGCTCGTCAGCATGAATGATGTAAAATTTGCCGGAAAACCCTTACTCGTTACGATTTTCGGAACATGGTGCCCTAATTGCAGAGATGAGATGGATTTTCTAAAAACTTACATAGAAGAGCATCCCGAACTGGATTTTAATGTGGTAGGTATTGCCTTTGAGAGGTATAGAGATACAGATAAATCAATGGCTGCAGTGAAGAGGTATAAGGATAAAATGAAATTACCATTTGATCTGCTTTATGCGGGCTACTATGATAAGGGCGAAGCCGTTAACCAGCTTCCAATGTTAAATAAAATTATATCATATCCAACCCTCATATACATTGATAAAGAAAAGAATGTAAGGCAGATTCATACCGGTTTTTCGGGACCGGCGACCAGTAAATATGAATCCTTTACGAATGAATTTGATGAATTAGTGAGAACTTTAGTAAATGAATAATCAAAAAATTAGAAAAATTGCGTTGATTACGGGCGCGACTTCAGGAATCGGAAAGGCAACAACCGCACATTTTGGTAAAAAAGGTTATGACCTGATCATTACAGGACGAAGGAAAAAGAGGCTTGAAGAAAATGCAAGTAAATTTCGCCAGAAGTATGGTATAAAGGTCAGGCCTCTGAATTTTGATGTTCGGCAATTAACCGCAGTTAAAAAAGCAATAGGATCCTTAGAGGAAGAATGGCTCGAAATAGATGTACTGATTAATAATGCCGGACTGGCAAGTGGCTTTGATCCGATCTTTGATGGAGATATCAAAGACTGGGACAGGATGATTGATACCAATATCAAAGGACTTCTTTATATGACAAGACTTGTCAGCCCTGGTATGGTGAACCGTAAAAAAGGTCATATTATTAATGTTTGTTCCACAGCAGGACATGAGGTATATCCCAATGGAAATGTTTATTGTGCATCAAAACACGCGGTAGATGCTTTGACTAAAGCCATGCGCATAGATCTGCATGAGCACAATATCAGGGTCTCGCAGGTCAGTCCGGGACACGTGGAAGAAACAGAATTTGCTTTGGTACGATTTCATGGTGATAAGAAAAGAGCGAAAATCTATGAAAACTTTCAACCGCTGAAGTCCAAAGATGTAGCGAAAACCATTTACTTTATTGCTTCTCAGCCTAAGCACGTTAATATTCAAGATGTTCTGATGATGGGAACGCAGCAAGCCAATAGCAATTTTATAGATCGCAGTGGAAGATAGAGCTACATATTATGATTCCTCCCGCTCTGAATGGCGGGATTGGTTGCTTCAGAATCATGCAACTGAAAAAAGTGGCGTTCGAACCGTCACATACAAAGAAGCGGCAAAGGAAGCCATGTGTTTTGTATGGGTATACAGCCTTCCAAATATAGGTGATAACGACAGTTATCATACCAGAAGATCTAAATCAAGCATTCGACACGTATCTTAGATCGAAATCCAACTTTACAAAATTTCCTCCCTCTGTGAGACGGGGAATTCTTGATTGGATTTTTAATGCAAAGACTGAAAAAACTCGAAAGAAGAGAATTTCAGAAACTGCACAATTAGCTGAACAAAACGTTAGAGCTAATCAGTATACACACAAATGAATGAACTGTAAAAATTGGAAAAATAAAAACCTGAAGTCAATTCTGCTACAGGAATGGAATGATGCGTCACCTGGTGATATAAAGCTATCTCTTCGTCATTTTCATATTCTACACATAAAAAAGGGGAATGTTGCTCTAAAAATAGGGGGTAAAATATCTCAATATGGGGATAATGACTTCGTTTTTGTTAGAAGGCACGAGAAATTTAAAATAATTAGTGCTCAGAATGCTAAAGTGATTTGCATTAGCATCAAGAGAAAATATCTATCTGTATTTCATTCAAAAATTCACAATCTTCCAATTTTACCTGTACAAGCATCTGAATCACTTAACTATACCCTTCTTAGACTAAGTTTCAACCTTTTTTGTAGTGCTTTTAAAAAAGCTTCCGATGTACAAGTCATCAAAGACTTGTTGGAAGAATTGCTGATACAGTGTTATAAATCAACAACTGATTTGGTTTTAGATCCACAAAGTTTAATCAAGATTGAAGCCATTATCAAGTTAAGAAAAGAAGAACCCATTCAGTTACAAATAGTAGCTGATAATTTCCTGATAAGCCCATTTCATTTGGTTAAGGGATTTATCAATCATTACCAGTCGACACCTCTATTGTACCAGATTGGGTATCATATCCAGGAAGATTTCATACCTGAATGGCTTTCAGGCTGGATTGAAACTTCGGAAATTCGAAATTATCTGGAAAGCGTTACCTAATTTTAGATTCTTCCTCCTATATTCGAAGACAATAGTTTCGAATGAATTATCTAACATTTTTTGTAGCGATTCTTTTCTATATAAATGGCATTGGACAAATTCAATATCCGAATGTAATCGTGATTTTCTGCGATGACCTGGGATATGGTGATTTAAGTACTTACGGGAATCCCACCATACACACGCCTAATCTTGACCGAATGGCATTAGAGGGTCAGAAATGGACACAATTTTATGCTGCAGATCCGGTTTGCACCCCCAGTAGAGCGGGATTATTAACCGGTCGCTACCCTATTCGTTCGGGCATGACCTCTAAAAAGAGAGGCGTTTTATTTCCTGATTCTGCAGGTGGATTACCTAAAAGTGAAATGACACTGGCAGAATTATTTAAAACAAGAAGTTATGTGACATCGGCTGTCGGTAAATGGCATCTGGGTCATTTGCCTGAGCATCTCCCGATGAATCATGGATTTGATCATTACTATGGCATTCCATACTCTAACGATATGAACGCAAAGGTGGGATTATGGGGAAACTATGAAGAATTAATTAATGACCCCGACTACGATTGGGATTATAGGAATTATGATGTACCTCTGATGGAGGATGATCAAGTTATAGAGCGTCCTGCAAATCAGAATACTATTACACAACGTTATACAGACAGATCCATCGAATTTATCAAAGCCAATACCCACCGTCCATTTTTTCTTTATTTGGCACATTCACTTCCCCATATTCCTTTATTCGCTTCTTATGGGTTCAGAGGTAGAAGTAAGAGGGGAATTTACGGGGATGTCATTGAAGAAATTGACTATGGTATAGGTGAAATATTAAAAACGCTACAAGAGGAAGGTATTGCAGATAATACACTAGTCGTCTTTACTTCTGATAATGGGCCTTGGCTAAGATTTAAAACCCACGGAGGTTCTGCTGGACCATTGAGGGCAGGCAAAGGAACTACCTTCGAGGGCGGTCAGAGAGTACCAGCCATCTTTTGGGGCCCTGGAATTGTCAGGCCCGGAATTATAGATACTCCGGGATCCACATTGGATTTATTTCATACATGCTCTACATTGATCGGAAAAAAGAATCGTAAGGATCGAAAAATGGACAGCTATGATCTCACTCCAGTCTTAAGAAGAAAAGAAGGTAGCCCTAGAGAAGAATTCTTCTATTGGGCTTTTGGAGAATTACATGCCGTGAGAAGTGGACCATGGAAACTTCATATTAAACAAAGAGCACCTGTGCATTATGGGCAAGTGGTCGAGATGGATGGAGTTGAATTATACAATCTAGAAAAAGATATTTCAGAAAAATATAATGTGGCAGAAGCCAATGGGGAAGTCGTAAATGAACTATTGATGCTCATCAAAGAACATTTAGAACATACCAGTGACGCCCTACCCGATCAATTGGAAGCAAAAATTGCTGAGTGACTATTGTTTTAGGGATTTTATTTTTAGGTCATGAATAGATCTTAATTAGAGAAGACTCAAAAAAGCCAGGCCAAAACCAATCGCTACCGCAAAAATCTTTCTATATGAAATCTGATGATGTGAATTGACGTCAGTCTCGAATATAATGGTAGTTGCAATGTGCAATATAAAACCAATGGAAATGGCCAATATAATCCTTTGAGTTTCGGCAGAAAAAGAAACGATTTCTGAGATAAGTGTTCCGAGAGGCGACATTGCTGCAAATACTAATAACAAAAGATATACTTTCATTTTACTTACCTTAGAAGCTACTAGCAATATGCTCAGCGCAATAGCAGCTGGAAGTTTATGAGCTACGATGCCCCACAGATATGGCCTGGAGATCAATGAATGTCCATGTCCAAGATGGTCAACTGACATATGAGCTACCGGAAGTCCCTCAATGAAAGCATGAGCACACAAGCCAAACATAATTGAAAATATGTAAAGCTTATTGTGTTTGTCCCTCACATGTATGTGTCCATGTTCAACGCCTCTGGATAAAAACTCCAGTATATTCTGTAGCAGAAATCCCCCAAGAATCAGTACACCGATCTTATGATCCCACTCGCTTCTATAGAATATTTCAGGAAGCATATGCAATACTGCGACACCCAGTAGAAAAGCTCCACTTAGTGGTAGTACGAACAATAAGTATTGCGTTGACTTTTCACGCTGCAACAATGTGCCCAATGCACCACCTATAATGGCTGAAAGAAACAACGCTATGTAAGGTAGAATATTCAAAGAGCCATCTTTCTTTTGCCTAATTTATAAAGTTCAGACGTCAATAGTGCAATTCCTATGCCTAGTAATGCACCACAGAGAATATCCAAAGGGAAGTGTACCCCAACATATATTTGAGCGTATCCAACAAGAAATGCCCAAATAAAAAGCATTAAAGATATAATCTTTTGTTTTTTAGAAAGAGTAAAAATGAGAAAGAAAGCGATCCCAAAATGGTTTGCTGCATGCGAAGAGGTGAAACTAAATCCTGACCCGCAAGTAACCAATAATCGAGGTTGTAGATGTTCATTGGCTTCGTGACATGGTCTGGCTCTTTCAACCAGGGGCTTAATAACACTACTGCTGATGAAGTCGGATAAAGCAAAGGTCAAAACTATAAAAAAGATAAGCCAGTACGCCTCTTTGCGATAATTTAAAACCAAAAAAGTGACAACAAAGAGATAGAATGGCACCCATAAATATTTATTTCTCCAAAAAAAGAGCAGTCCATCCATGAAATTATTGATCAACTCTTTGTTGATCAATTGAAAAAGCTGCTGATCGAGCTCGATAATGGACATTAACGTCATCCAGTGAATTAAATTTAGATTGCTGATTCGAAATTGCCAGCCAAAGTAGTAATATTTTTAGATTTGCAACAAAATTAGGAAAGTGACATTAATCAAATCTATTTCAGGTATTAGAGGAACCATTGGAGGTAAACCCGGCCAAAATTTAACAGCTCAAGATCTTGTAGAATGTACAGCTGGTTTTGCGACATGGATCAAAAGTAGAAATAAAGGGCGTAAGGTGGTGATAGGGAGAGATGGTCGAATGACCGGTATGGTTATTAGCGACCTCGTTTGCAGCACCTTACGAATGATGGGTTTGGATGTAGTGGATCTTGGTTTGTCTACCACTCCCACTGTAGAAATAGCCGTACCCCTGGAAGGAGCCGCTGCCGGCCTCATTCTGACAGCGAGTCATAATCCAAAGCAGTGGAATGCACTAAAATTTTTGAACCATAAGGGTGAATTCATCAGCGCTGAAGATGGTGCAGAAATCCTTGATTACATTTCACAAGGCCAGTTGACTTATGCTGAACTTGCAAAATTGGGTACTTACCGTTTAGATAAATCATACATTGGCAAACATGTCGAACAAATTTTATCTTTAGATATTTTAGACGTGCACATGATTCAGAAAGCAGGTTTTCAGATCGTGGTAGATTGCATCAATTCGACCGGCGCCATAGCTGTTCCAGCCTTGTTGGACGAACTGGATTGTTCCTATATACTGATTAATGATGATGTCACAGGAGATTTTGCACACAATCCTGAGCCGCTTCCCGAGCATCTTGAAGAATTGTCAATGAAGGTATTGAGCGAAGGCGCCGACCTGGGGATAAGTGTGGACCCAGACGTAGATAGATTGGCATTTGTATGTGAAGATGGGTCTATGTTTGGAGAAGAATACACCCTGGTCGCGGCAGCTGACTACGTACTCAGCAAGGGAGGCGGAAATACGGTTTCTAATTTGTCGTCAACAGCTGCTTTACGGAAAGTTACAGAGAAGCACGGTGGTTCTTACAACGCAGCGGCTGTCGGAGAGGTCAATGTCGTCAAAAAAATGAAGGAGACCAATGCAGTAATAGGTGGTGAAGGAAATGGTGGAGTCATTTATCCTGCATTACATTGTGGAAGGGACGCACTTGTAGGAATAGCCTTTGTGTTAAACTTACTTGCTGAGAAAAATCTTAAAATCAGCGAATTAAAAGCCTCCTATCCTGCTTACACAATCATTAAAAATAAAATCCAACTTACTCCTGCGATAGATGTAGATCACTTACTTGCTGAGCTAAAGGGAGTTTACAGCGATCAAGAACTCAATACGATAGATGGTCTAAAAATTCACTTTGATGGTGCATGGGTTCATTTGCGTAAATCGAATACAGAACCAATCATTCGGGTTTATGCAGAAGCAAAAGACGAAACTATTGCATCCCACTACATTAAGGAGGTACAAAGCAAAGTAGATGCAATTCTAAAAAAATGACCATTTATCTAGACAATGCCGCAACCACACCCATCCATCCCAAAGTAATCGCCTATATGAGTCAGCTCATGAAGGATGTGTATGGTAATCCATCCAGTATTCATAAGTCAGGTCGGCACGCTCGAACAATAATAGAGGATGCCAGAAAGACAGTGGCAAAAGCTCTGAACGCATCTATAGGAGAGATCTTTTTTACGGGAAGTGCTACAGAGGCTAACAACATGCTGATTCGACGAGCCGTCAGCGATTTAGACATCAAGACTATCGTGATCAGCAGTATAGAGCATCCTTGTGTCATGAATACAGCACTTGATCTCAAAGAATCAGGATTAATTGAACTCATGATCTTAGAAGTGAATGAATGGGGAAAGATAGACCACGATCAACTTCATAAGATACTTCAAAAATCCTCCGGGAAGACCCTGGTTTCTATTATGCATGTCAATAATGAGATTGGGGTAATTCAAGACATTATGACAATCAGCAAAATCTGTTCACAGAACGATGCACTTTTTCACTGTGACGCAGTGCAAGCCATTGGAAAATTGCCTATTGACTTACAAGAAATTCACATTGACTTTCTAAGTGGTACTTCCCATAAATTTCATGGACCCAAAGGCGTTGGATTTATGTATATCAGAAATGATCACAAAATCAAGCCCTTTATCACTGGAGGTGGACAAGAACGAGAAATGCGAAGTGGTACAGAAAACGTTTATGGAATAGCTGGGCTGGCAAAAGCCTTGCAAATATATCAGGAGGACCAGAAGGTTAAAATGTCCAACATTTTGACATTGAAAAACGCATTCAAAAGCAAACTTCAAGCTTTGGTTCCAGAAGTGAGATATCTGGAAGATCAATGTCCTGATCAATTTATTCCTACGATTTTGTCCGCCTCGTTTCCGGAAACGCCCAAAACTGAATTGATCACCTTCAATCTGGATATTGCAGGAATTGCAGCCTCAGCTGGCAGTGCTTGTGCATCCGGCGTGGAGCAAGCATCCCATGTATTGGAGGCCATTCAATTACCTGAAGATCGCAGAGCAGTTCGATTCTCCTTTTCGTATCTTAACACCATGAATGAGATAGAAGAGAGTGTAAAATTGATTCATAATATGCTTAAGTGAGTCACGAAGAATATATGTGGCGTTGTATCTACCTGGCTTCCATGGCAAATGGTGGAGTAGGAATCAATCCTAATGTCGGTGCGGTCATCGTCCACAATGACGTCATTATCGGTGAAGGCTATCACCAGCAGTATGGAGGTCCGCATGCGGAAATAAACGCAATCAATTCCGTTTCAAAAGAAAATTTGTGGAAATTGTCTGAAGCGACATTGTATGTCACTTTGGAACCATGCAATCACTTTGGCCTGACTCCTCCTTGCTGTGATCGTATTTTGAAGGAAAAGATGCCTCATGTAGTAGTAGGTTGCGAAGATCCTAATCCCAAAATGGCGGGGTCCAGTCTGAAAAAATTGCAAAACAATGGGGTACATGTCACGAAAGGGGTATTACAAAAAGAATGTCAATCTTTAATCCATCCATTTAGAGTCAATATAACAGAGAAGAGGCCGTTTGTAACCCTCAAATTTGCACAGTCAAAGGATTTTTACTTTGGCTATTCCCATGAGCAGGTTTGGCTGAGTAATGCCTACAGCAAGATTTGGAGTCATCAGCTAAGATCACGGAATCATGCCATTTTAATAGGAACTCAAACAGCTCTGATAGACAATCCATCTTTAACGAATAGGTTATATTCTGGCAAATCGCCCTTAAGAGTCGTCATTGATAAGGATAATCAAATCCCAATTACACATCAACTATTGAATGATGAAGAGCCGCTACTCACCATTAATCAAAAGCATAGAGCGGGACTTAAGCCTCAAAAGGAACAATGGACAATGGAGGTGAATTTAATAAAGTTACTGGCCAGGCTATACGAGGAGAAAAAGGTAGGAAGAATGATCGTAGAAGGTGGAGCCATGACGATTAAATCTTTTATCGAGAATGGCTTGTGGGATCAGGCAGCCGTCGTCAATACCAGTAAAGAACTTAGAACGGGAATTGAAAGTCCACAAATTAAAGGTGTATTAAAAAGTCAGATGAACTTAGGAAATGATCATTTGACATTTATAAATAAAATCTTTTGTTAAACTTATTTTAAATGAAGCTGTCCGTAAAGACAATCTATTAAAAATGTTGTTATTTAGATGTTTGTATCAGCTTAACGAAAGCCAATCAGTACTGACACTGATAAAAGTAGAAGAATGAAAAAATTATTAGTAGCCATTTTATTGATTACTATTTGTTTAACTGGAAAAGCACAAAAGGAGATTAACTGGATGTCCTGGGAACAGGCAGTAGAAGCTTCCAAGGAGGAAAAGCGTAAGTTTGTCGTAGATGTGTATACAGAATGGTGTGGATGGTGCAAGAAAATGGATGCAACCACTTTTAAGGATCCGCAGATCGTCAAATATGTTAACGAAAACTACTATGCGATCAAGTTTGATGCCGAACAAAAAGAGGACATTGCACTAAACGGAAAGGTTTATAAATTTAACAAGACAGGTAAAAGAGGTTATCACCAGCTGGCCGCCGAAATTACAAGGGGAAGGCTATCCTACCCTACTGTCGTCTTTCTTGACGAGGAATTGGGATTAATACAGTCCATACCAGGATATCGAGATGTAATGTCTTTTACCATGATCATGAAATATTTTGCCGAAGATTTTCACACAAGCGTACCCTGGAAAAATTACTCTCGAAATTATCAAGTTTTAACTGGCGGAGGGCACTAGATTAAGCACTATCCTTATCGGAATCTCGTGTTGCGATTTTCATATCTATTTTGGTTAAATCTCCAAAGAGATGTATTGAGTTTTGATTCCAGTTCCTCCTCAATTTCATCTGTTAACAAACCTTCAAAAAAATCAAATCCGGTCAGCGATTCCACGCTGTCTATGGTAATGGCATAGTCCCTTAAATGACCTTCCAATAATTTGTTTTCAAGAACATATCCAATGCCTTTTTTTTCTTGACCAGAAATATCCAAAACCACTTTGAAAAACCTTTTAGGTACCCCCACTTTATTCCTGCCTATCGTTTTTAAAATACCATCCTTTAAAACCGGACCTGTCACCACATAAACCCTATCATTATCGTATGCCCAATCTCTCACTGTCTCTTCTAGTTCTCTCCAAACGCCTCCATTAAATTCCTCAATTTGTGGACTGATATTGCTCATTAAAAAAGATTCTTCCATAGCCTCCCTTGAAAAGGCCATGTCTCCGGCTGGAGCCAGATGCCCACGTGTATAACCACTTCCACTGTAGTCGTTATGAATTGCTGACTTTGTTGTTACCAGATCATCCGGTCTAAATTCCCGAGCTCTTTCTACATTAGGCACTTGTATTTGAGCTTTGGTCAACTCATAGGCCACCCAATCAGCTTGCTCATATTTCTCATTGTAACTTAAAGTATAATGTTTATGAAAGACCATTTCGCCATTGGCTCCAGAAGGAAGATAAAATCTATCTGTAGAATCCAGTGAAAATGGGACTTCATATTCCCATACTGTATTTTGATCGAAGGTTCTGGTAAGGTAGTACAAAGCGAATCCACCTAAAAATAAGAATGCTACAATTCTTACAAATGAGCTTGAAAGAAAATTGCCACTCTTGGTATGATTTCTCCTGAACTTAGCCATATTAGTGCAATTATAATAATTATCTTGCCACTATGAAACATTCTTTCCTCCCATTGCTCTTCCTAGCTTCTTGTGCGCTAAGCGCTCAGTTCGAGAGTCCTTTTGGCAAAGGAGCAGAGTTCTTAGGAATGGGAAATGGTGGGGTCGCTTCCGTTTCAAATTATTCAATGCAATATAATCATTCGGGACTGGCCTGGATAGATGAGTGGAGTGTGAATGTGCAAGCGGCAAGATTATTTGATGATTCTGGCATTCTTCATTTACATACTGGTTTTGTATATCCTACACAAAAATTTGGTGCTTTTGGATTTCGTGCAGAGCGATATGGCTTAGATGGGTACTCCTTTCAAAACTATTCGATGGCCTATGCCAGAAAACTACATTCTAATTTCAGCATGTCAGTGGCCTTTAATTTATATCAATTTGCAATTGAAGGATATGGAAATAGTTTTACGCCAAATGTTGAAATCGGTATGCTAACCCAATTAACAGATGAGATTTCTTTAGGCATGCATCTGGCCAATCCTTTTCCACTGCGATTGTCGCAAGAAACCGCCCTACCGACGATCTTCTCAGCAGGGATACAATATCAAATCAACGCATTGGTTAAAATAGTAGCTGATGTTGAAAAAAATATTAAGGAAACTCAAAACTTTAAATTTGGCGTTGAATACCAGATACATCAGATATTAGCTTTGAGAGCCGGTATCAATACGTTGCCGGGGAGCTTTTTTTTTGGAGTCAGCTTGCTCTGGAAAAATATCAAAATGGATATCGGCAATGGCTATCATCAGATTTTGGGAAATTCAATCGGATTAGGAGTAGTGTATAGAAAACCAGCAGAATGAAAATACTTTTAGTATCAAGCTCAGGAGAAGAAATCAATCCGGCTTTAGAAATTATGGACGAAACTTGGGAGAGGGTTTCTTTCTCAGAATATAGAAATGGTAATCTTCAGGTCTTTCCCCTGGTAGTCGGTTATGCAGGCATCTTTATGCCTTATGCGCTTGCAAAGTTTAACGGAATCGAAAATATTGATTACGCTGTCTTTGCCGGTCTTGCTGCTGGTACGACCCGTATTGTGGAAGTGGGACAAACAGTCAATGTCGGTCGTGATATTATGGGTGATGTGGGAATAGAAGAAAGTGACAGAAGTTTCAATGATTTGTTTGATCTGAATCTTCACGAGCGCAATAGATACCCCTTTTTTAAAGGTGAGATTTTTAATGAAGACATTATCAATCCCTTAAAACATCGCGTGGTAAAGAACATTTCAGTGAATATGATTCCCGGGACTTTTGAAAGTATCGAATTACTTAATAAGAAATACCACGCTGAAATTGTAACTACTAACGGAGCGGCTTTTGCTTATACCTGCAGGATGCTTGATGTCAATTATCTCCAATATCGAACAATCTATCGGTATCTGGAACCTACCACCATTAGAAACAGAGAGAAAGAATATGCCATCAAAAACCTTAATAAAGAAATCATCGATTTATTAGCGGAACTGGATTATCTTTCACGCTAGTGAATGAGATTATTCTGGAAGTTGATAAGATCCATATTTCTCTTTGTGACTGTAGGCCAATCGCGTGATCTGAGCATAACTTTTCATACCAGCCTTTACGCCCTGAGCTTTCAAATAATTGTTGTAGAAGAAATCTCTCAGCCATGGGGCAATGTCAGGATATCGATCCAGTCGTTCTCTAATAGCTCTTAAATCCGTCATTATAGCCTCAGGTCGCATGTAATTAGCTTCTTCAAGAATTTCGGGATAATTTCTACGTAGTGCCCTGTACAAATAGCCATGATACTCCAGCCATCCACTATATGCAATAAACGGTTGTGAACTATTGATGCATGTCATAAAACCTATAAAATTACATACGCCCTCGTCGGTGATGGCATAGGCATGTGCCATTTCATGTGCCATCACATAAGGTTTTTCGATCGCATGGAGACCATCATCTATATGCCCTTCAAAAACCCAGGGAAAATATACTCCGGCAGTTTTAATTCGCAGTAATGATCCCCTAGGTTTCAGAACGCGGATTTTAGGATCATTGAAGATTGGTTCTTCAAATTTCTTAAGTACATTAATTTGTGAATTCCTGATTTTTTCTTGCAAATCGATGGGCATCAAATCATCATCTATTGGTACTGAATCTAAAGGCTGTAAATTTTTTCTTAATTCCACTAATATTGAATCAACATCTTGCAATTCACTGAATAAGAAACTTTCATTCGGTTCCTGCAATTCCATCTTTTGCCTGATATGGAAGTCACTTCTGGCATAATTGAATCCCCAGGACCAGTAAAATATAAAAGCGATCCATCCCATGAAATTGAGCGTGAAAGTTAATACTGAAGTCTTTTTTTTGATAAATAATCTTCTCAACAAAATATAAGTCAGCAAGAGAATGAACACATAGATTAATGGAAATGGGATGTAGGTCAATGAATAGCCATAAAGCCATCGGATAAATCTATAAAAACCATTGGTATAAAGAGTCTCTACAACCCTAGGGAAAAGGGAAAGAAATTGAAACAAAAACATGGATATCAATCCGCAAAAAAGGCCAAGAAATCTTCTAATAAACTTCATAATCATCAAATTGACAATAGCGGACAATTGCTCTCAGCCCAATAAGTACAATGCTTTGACACTGCTGGCGGATAAGATATTGAATTTTAGTATTATATTTGCAACCTTTCACGAGAAATTGCAGTTAGGTTTACAGAACAATAAAAAAAACAATTTAAAATGGCATTTGAATTCACAGATAATAATTTTGAAGAAACTGCTTTGGCAGATGACACTTTAGCAGTAGTTGATTTCTGGGCAGAATGGTGTGGTCCATGTAGAATGGTGACGCCAATCATCGAGGAATTGTCTAATGACTATGAAGGTAAAGCTTTGATCGGTAAGGTTAATGTAGATAGCAATCCCGAAGTATCCATGAAATATGGTGTCAGAAGTATTCCGACTATTCTTTTTATCAAGAATGGGGAGATTGTAGATAAGCAGGTAGGTGCTACCTCCAAAGCAAGTCTGGAAAGTAAAATCAAAGCGCATTTATAAAAGGCGCATGACTTAATAATAAAAGGCCCTATATTGACATTCAGTATAGGGCTTTCTTAATTTAACCTATCATTATTATTTTCGAGCATGGAGTTTTTTGAGAATTACGATCTGAAATCATTAGATAATCTGGAATTATTGGCAAAGCAAGTCGTTGAGGGCTTTATTATAGGTCTTCATAAAAGTCCATTCCACGGATTTTCAGTCGAATTTGCAGAGCACAGACTTTATAATCCCGGTGAGAGCACCAAAAATATAGATTGGAAAGTGTTTGCGAGAACTGATCGTCTTTTCACCAAACGTTTTGAAGAAGAGACTAATCTGCGCTGTCAAATAGTGGTGGACTGCTCCTCTTCCATGTATTTTCCTGAAAATGAGAAAAAATTTAATAAGCTCATATTTTCGTCTTTGGCAGCGGCTTCCTTAATGAATCTGCTTAAAAAGCAAAGGGATGCCTTCGGTCTCAGCTTATTTGATTCCACGGTAAATATTCATACACAAGCGAGGTCAAGTACTTCACATTACAGACTGCTCTTGACCTATCTGGATCAACTGATTCATGACCAAACGCCTGAGAAGAAAACCTTTGCCACGGAAGCACTTCACCAGATTGCTGACAGTGTTCATCGACGTTCTCTCATCATGATATTCAGCGACATGTTTGATACCAGTGAGGATTCTGAAAAGTTATTCTCTGCCTTACAGCATCTAAAGCACAACAAGCATGAAGTCGTTCTTTTTCATACGGTCGATAAACAGTATGAACTCGAGTTTGAATATGAAAACAGACCTTACGAGTTCATAGACATGGAAAGTGGTGAAAGAGTGAAGTTACAATCCAATGAAGTAAAAGAGTATTATCAGAAGCGCTTGAAATTATTTACAGAAGATTTGCGAGCAAAATGTCTGCAATACAAAATAGATTTGGTGGAAGCTGATATTCGGAAGGGTTTTCATCCAATCTTACAGAGCTATCTAGTCAAAAGAACAAAAATGAATATTTAATATGATTGACCTGTCAACCATTTCCACACGCGCGCCGAAGGGTTTGGACAAAAACGAAACAAAAGAAAAAACGAAAGAAATCGCTGAGAAGATCGGTAAACTGGCAGAGAAAATGAGGGCTGAAAGAAAGCATTCTCTATTGGTGGTTTTTCAAGGTATGGATTCAAGCGGTAAAGATGGGGCGACAGAGCACGTATTCAGTGCTACCAGTCCTACCTTTGTCAGCGTTAAAACATTCAAAAAACCAACTGAGGAAGAATTCGCACATGACTTTTTATGGCGCGTTACAAAAGAGGCTCCAGAAAAAGGTATGATCAAAGTCTTTGTGCGCTCTCATTATGAAGATATTTTAATACAACGGGTTCATCAATGGATAGATGAAGAACGGGTAACTCTTAGAATGAATGCGATCAATATGTGGGAAAAACTGTTGATACATGATAACAATACCACCATTTTGAAGTTTTATCTTCACCTCTCAAAGGAAAAACAGGAGGAAAAATTACAGGAAAGGATCGATAATCCCGAAAAGAACTGGAAACACAATCCGGGAGATTGGGAAGAAAGAAAGCTCTGGGGCGATTATAGAAAAGCTTATGAGGATGCAATCAATCGATCAGAAGTTCCGTGGATCATAGCACCCGTTGACCAGCGGTGGTATAGAAATTACTTTATTGCTTCTAAAATTTTAGAGACAATGGAAGCGATGGACATCACTTTACCGACATTAGAAAATGGAGAAAACAAGGATTGACAAATGGTTATGGGCTGTTCGAATCTTTAAAACCAGGACGCTGGCCTCTAATAATTGTAAGAAGGGAAACATTAGAATTAATGAGGAAAAGGTCAAACCTTCTTATAATGTGCAGATTGGTGATTTGGTCGGTGTGCATAAAAATGGATTCAATCTAATTTTTAGGGTAGAGAAGGTGATCAGTAAGAGAGTGGGAGCACCCTTAGCGGTTCAATGTTATGAAAACTTAACATCTGAAGACGAATTAAATAAATTCAGTGATTGGTTTATTGGCAAAGGCAGGCCGGAAGTACGGGAGAAAGGAGCCGGAAGACCTACAAAAAAGGATCGTAGAGTGCTGGAAGATTTTAAAGATGGTTTTATTGATTGAAATATGTGGCTATTTGAAAATTACTCGTCTTTAATGTATAAGGTGAATATTTAAGTTTTTTAAGAGTTTGATTAAGATTACAAAGCCAGGTATTCTATAAAGATCTGGCTTTTTTCATTTTATACCGTAAACGCGAGCACTTAGTCTTCCAGGTTAAGTTGCCAGGAGATGCCATATTGGTCTTCACACCATCCGTATTTTTTACCAAAGCCGTAGTCCCCTTCCCCATCATAACCATCAAGAGGCACCATAACCTGGCCTCCATTCGAGCTAAGCTGTTGGAACAACGAATCAATCTGATGTTCTGAGTTACATGAAACGAAAATTGATACCGCTGGTGAAAATGTCCATTTATGGTCATAATTACTTTCTGAAACCATGTACTTTGCACCATTGAGTGTAAATACTCCATATTTAATAAGGTTCGGTGTCCCTCCCGGCTCTCCGTTTGAATAATAGGTCAGACTTTCGATCTTCGAATTTGGAAACAACGAAATGTAGAACTCAATAGCCTCTTTCGCTTTCCCGCAATGATCTCCTACGAATGTCAGAAATGTAGCTGTTTTCATACCTTCAAAATACAAATAATTCTATTTTAGACTATACAAAGATTTCTGCACAGACTTTAGGAACCAATAATTACATTTATAAAAAATATTGGCCTACGAAAGTTCATTAATTTTTCTACAACACCACTGCAACATCTCCGGTTATAATCCTATTCTTCTTATTCTCCAAATTCAATTCGATAACATATGTGTAAATGTCGATTTTAGGCTGTTCATTGTTGATCTTTCCATCCCAAAAAAACAACCCCTCGGACTCTAATTCTGAAAAACGATAAACCATATTTCCCCATCTATCGAATATTTTTATATAGACCACATGGACATCCACCTCTTCAATAAATAATTCGAAGCGGTCATTGATACCATCGTCATTAGGTGAAAATACATTCGGTATGAAAACCTTATAATGAGAAAGGTCTAAATGAATCAAACTATCACATCCATGTGATGAAATCAGGGTAAGATCATAAGCACCTGGTTCGGTATAAGTAAATGATTCAATATTGAAGGCATCTCCCTTTAAAATCCTGGCTTGAACCGAGTCTGAAGATTCACCTATAACTTCTAACTCCAACCTCACTATACTGTCACAAAAGGTTGCATTCTTAAAGGTGTCTGTGTAAATGCCGGTGGAAGTCAGTTCAGCTGCCCCAAACTCGTACACCTCATCTTCACAAATCGTTTTCTTAATCGTACTGAATTCAACAGGAACTCTGTAGAAACTTGGTTTCGAAAGGATGCATTGACCCTCTTTGTATTCCATCACCGAATAGTCTCCACTAACCAAATTTGGTTCATAAAACGGTTTGGTTTCACCCACTAGAGCTATGCCATCTCTGTACCATTGATACGTTGCTTGTTCTGACGGTTCGATCTCCAACCTGAAATTTTCTGTACATGGATTCTGTGATTCGAAAATGGTTTTACGAAAAAACTGAGTCTGAGCCAAGATCAAATTATCAAAAAAATAATAAAGATTCTCTGAGCTGGTGGTCAAGGCACAAGGAGGACCAATTGCAATGGCGTGAATATCTTCAGAAGGTGTGATTGTAAGTGATGTTAATTGCCAATGTTGTCCACTGACTTTCTTTGAATTCAAATATTTCCAACCTCCATTATATTCATTCGTAGGACACCCTAGAAATTGATCCTGTTGTCCGAAAGGCAAGTTGTCACAACTACTGCTTCCAAAAAAAGTGATGTCAATTGGTGGTGAAATTCGCTGGTTTACGAAACCTAAATAAAACTCAAAGGTATAGGATACTCCTTTCTCTAATGGGGAAAGCAGACATGCTCCCGCATATTCTTTCCAGTTAGGTTCTCTATTTCCATTCAAAGCTCTACCATCTCTGAAACCTACGATTCCATCACCATCGGGATAAGGCAAGGGAGCTGGTATCCCTTCCCAACCTAAAAAGCCACAAGTGTGGATATAATCTGTCGTAGGTTGTGACGCCTGTATCCAATCTTTAGCACAATTCAACTGACTTCTGCCGAAAGGGCAACAATTTTGTTCTTCGAAAGATGGATTGGGAATTAAGGATTGCGGCTCTTCTGTCATGCAATCGCAATCGGGATCATTCAAGTCTATTTTACCATCTCCATCATCATCTATTGCATTGGCACAATCCTCCACCATCACCTTTAAGACCACATGATTACTCATAACCCAGAGAGAGCAAATCAGTATCATGATGGTTATGGCGTATTTCACATGTTATTGATTGATAATGATAACGGGAGCTTGATTGAGCCCAACCAAACGGTCTACAAAGCCTTTGGACAAAACAGTCTGCAATACTGGTTTCTTTTTTCTAATCAACATAAAAACTTCATCATTTTTCGACTTTTGAATATAATTTTCAATCGAACTGACGACCTTAATTTCATCCGTAGACTTTACCATATGGGTTGGGTCTCTATGAATGAATTTAATCTCATCAAAAATACTTTTAAACCCTTTCGTGAGTTTTTTGGCCAATTCCAGATTTTCAAAATTCTGAATCAGAAAGTTGAGCCTAATGTCCTTCTTAAATTCATAGTCCTGAGGAAGAATCAAAATTGGAATATCTAATTGATTCATCAGCTTTAACGCATGGGAACTATTGATATATCTTGAAATTCCCATATTCTGCTGAGTAGTCATCATGACAATATCGGGTTTGTATCGCTTGATCTTATTTTTAATACCCTGAACCGGCCTGTTTTTCCTGACTGATGTCTTGATTTTTGTATTGGATTTTAATAACCGCTTAAAAACTTTAGCATGGTTGTTCAGAATTTTTTTAATACTCTTTTCATCATCATCCATTAGATCCTTCATGGTTTGAGGTAATGCTTTTCCTCTGATTTGTGGTGGCTCATAGGCGTGGTAAAGGCAAATCTCGTTGAATTGAGCATTAGCCTCAAACTTATTTATGAGGGGCACCAGGTTCAAGTAATCGTAATGTAATCCAACAGGTATCAGGATCTTTAAACTTTTCGCCATTCTTTATTTTTGTTTATCTCAACAAAATACAATTAATTCTAAATATTTGAAATGCATGTCTGTATTAGAAATATAGATAATGAAATCTCCACTTTCCAAGTGAATTGTATTCAAGAGCTGGAAAGGGAAGCTTGATATGATTCATGGCATAAAATAGTTTTCGTAGGAAAGGACGATTTGTCTCGATAGCCGTCCAGTCGATGTCCAAAGAGACTAAAACTTGACGATATCTTTCGACTTCAGGAAGATCCCTACCCTTCCAGGTCAATCTGTTCTCAAACTCTCCCAGCATGCCATTGGCACTATATCCTAGCGATAGATTGAACCATTTGGGTATAAAACTAGAATTTCGGAAAGGATTAATGGACATCCAATAAGTATGTCCATTATAATCATACAGTAGACTTTCTAATGGATGGTCACCTAGCATTCCATTGGCCCGCTCCGCCAGATCAGAACGACTAAAACTAAACTTAAAAACTATTATTTGTTCATCGAATATCCATTCCTGGCCGACCATGAAAGCTGAACCCGCAGCATTGGCCAGCATATCGCCCCATGAAAATCCCCATCCCTGGTATAATCCGTCGAATATCTCAATAGGTGTTTGTAGTATCAATCCCATTGATCCTCCATAAATCAGCGATTTAGTCTTGCTCACCCCAGCCTTTCGCAACCATTCGTAGCAAATCATGGACTCCGCATAGGCTCCATATGCATGACCGAACTTATCGATCTGTAGGTATCCTTTGTTATCATTATAATAATGAAAGGGTACTCTGGGTACATCTTTATACCAGGCATATCTCAGACCACTTATTAATCCAGTATAAATCACGGCCTCCGTAACAATTGCTGTCGTAAGCATTTTTTTATTGATGCCAATGGTATCCTGTTGCGTGTGAGCAGAGAGATAGAAAATCAAAAAAATGATGGATATCAGCGTTTTCATCCAACCATCTGTTCGATTATTTTGACGATCCCTGAATTGAAATTGACATGTACTTCACCTCCTATAGGGAAGGTAAAATGATGAGCTACGTGACCAAAGTTAAGGCCATATACCAATGGAATTTCAAGTGGCAAAAGTTTGTCCTTCAGGCATTCTAGCAAAGATAAAGAACGCTCTGGATTTGATGGGTGACAACCTTTGAACTGACCTAAGACAATACCCTTTGCTTTTCCGATATCTGTTGCGTGAATGAGTTGGGTTAACATACGATCAATGCGGTACGGCTCTTCTCCAACATCTTCCATAAATACAATGCGGTTCTTGCATTTGATCTCATACCGCGTCCCTGCTAAAGCGGCCATTAAGGATAAATTCCCTCCAACTGCTATGCCTTTTGCTTCTCCCTGTATAAAAGTCTGCATAGGTTCATACGCCTCATCTTTTGACAGGTATAATGGAATTTCTACTGACTTTTCCGGATGCATAATCAGATCTCTCAAAATCTCTCTGGTGTAAGCGTTATCATCCGAAGCGCCTAATGGTCCATGAAAACCGATGATTCCTGTCTGCTGAAATATGGCATTAAGCAAGGCTGTAATGTCAGAAAAACCAATTAATATCTTAGGGTTTCTCCTGATCAACCGATAGTCAATCAGGTCCAGGATACGGGTGATCCCATATCCACCTCTCGCACACCAAATACCTTTCACGCGATCATCGCGATACATCGCATGTAAATCTTCAATCCTCTGTTGATCTGTTCCCGCAAGATATCCGTATTGTGCATCCAGGTACTTCCCTTTTTTTACTCTAAAACCATAGCTCTCGATTTTGGCGACAGCATGATTGATTTTCTCCTCAGTCATCATACCTGCTGGGGCCACAAGTCCAACCACATCTCCTACATGCAATCTTTCAGGAAGAATCTGTCGTTTCACTTCCGGCATTTCGATTGAAGACAAATTATAAGCAGCTGCCGCAGCAAGCAGTGAAGTATTAAATTTTCTACGATCCATATTATAATCCTTCTATGGTCACAAGATACAAATGTCTACCATTACCTAAAAAGCCACTTTCTGAGCCAACAAGAAATTGATTTCCTTCGATTTGAACGATGGCTTCAATTTGCTCTGCAGGTTTTAAATTAAATATATTAGTAGTCCTGAACTTTCCTTCCGCATTTCGCTCTACCAATGCCAGAGAATTTTTAAAACCTCCTAACCCTACTTCATAGCAGGTCAGAACAAAAGTCTTACTTTCTGCATGGTAGGCTGCGTCTGTGACCATGCCCTCCAAAGAAATAGAATCAATAAGTACGAGATTATTGGTAAGCAACGGGGCTGAATATACTTTGGTCTTATTTTTACTTCTGTTTTTTGAAAAAAGATAATATTGTCCATCCAAAATGATCATGGCCTCACAATCAAAGTCATGCTTTTTGACATCAAAAGTTACCTGATCCGGATAATCGATAGGGACCGTATGCTTAAGCTTTCTGGTTTTCTGGTCAATATGGTATATTCGTAAATCCTTACGATTACCAAGATTGTTTCCGACGTCTCCAATGATGATTTCATCTTCATAAATTGCAATGGCTTCCCAGTCCTTATTGGTTACTTCTGGAATTTCGATGATACCCAGAGAGTCTTGTCCATCTTTACTTAACCTTAGCAAACGAGGTCCAAAACTTCCATCATTCAGTATGATCCATTCATCATTCATCTGGACAATGCCAGAACATTCACTGGCCGCCTTGGGCATTGTAGCATATCGCTGCACTGATATTGACTTGCCGGGTTCTATTTTTGCAGGTATTCTAAAACAAGAACCTAGTAATGTAATTGCGAGCAAAAGCACGATGTGTAGTGATTTCATGCAGCTGATGTTTTTTTAACCATTATATTCATCAACATTCCACCTATCACCATTAACATACCTATTATTGCCAACCATGAATGTCCTTCGCCAAACCATATCCAACCGACAAAAATGGCAAAGACAGCTTCCAGGTATTTCATAGGTGCAACTTTATTCGCTTCTTCTATTTGAAAAGCTTTGGTCATATAGAGCTGCCCAAGATAACCGAAAATTCCAAGACTGAACAGTAACGGCCATTGGTACCCTTCAGGTTGCTGCCAATTGTTGATACTACCTATAGCACCGACTACAGTTGCGATAACCATAAAGTAATTGACAATAACCACCGGATGATCCGCAGGTCCTATGGCTCGTAAGAAAATATAAACCAGTCCGCTGAACATAGCTGCACCCAAAACCATGATTAAACCCACTGTACTTACTCTAAGATCGATTCCTTTGAGCAATATGACACCTGCAAAAGACAAAAAGAAAAATAACCATTGGATGGGAATCAGCTTTTCTTTCAGTAAAAAGATCGAAAAGATAGCTGTGAATATAGGAGCCAGATACCTCAATGAAATCGTAGTACCAAGAGGCATTAGTTTCAAAGCTGCAAAAAACAATACCATGGAAATGACACCTACAATTCCCCTTCCTATCATCAACTTCCTGCGGTTCCCCAGAATGGGAATACCCTTGATCCACAAATAGATTATACACAAAACCAGAGATCCCAGACATCTGAAGAAAACCAATTCAAAAGCATTAAAATCCTCCAGATACTTAATGGTTGCACTCATCAGCGTAAATGAAAACGTGGATATAATCATATACTTTAATGCAACCCAGGTTTTCATCCACGCTATAAATTACCCTTCATCTACTTTTGCAATAATTCTCCTGCCTTTCAAGTCTACATCCTTGAAAAGAAAGTCAAGCTGATTCGCAAGACCTTTGTCCAGTCCAAAGAGACTATATCTTTTGTTGATTTCAAAGGCACCAATCTTAGACTTGGATATACCTGTATTCTTAGAAATAAAATCTTCCAGCGCTACATCTCCAAAGCCATCTGAATATCCTATATTGATAAAGATGTCGGTAAAGTTGGGATTGTGCTTTTTCTTTGCCTTTTTTGGTTTTACTTTTTCCTTTTTTCGCTTTTTACCTGAGTCATTGCGTTGCTCCTTGTGCGAAGATCTATCGCTACTTCTTTCCAATTTCGCAAAACGCTTCTCTTTCTCTGTAGGTGCCAATTGCGTATTTGCAATCACATGAATCAACTCCTCCTTGCTCCACTCATCCAGTCGAGCCTTTAAAGCATCTATGATAAGAGGATTCCCACCTTCTTTGTGATCACCATTTCTTTGTATCCATTCTTCTACCTTCTCTTGCGCAGTGGGTGGTTTCAGGTCAATTTTATATTCTTCAAAGTTGATCTTGAGCGCCTTTTCCATTCTCTTTAGCTTGCCCACATCTTTTTTACCTATAAATGCAATGGATATACCGTCTTCACCAGCTCTGCCCGTACGACCACTTCTGTGGGTATAATATTCAAATGTATCAGGCAAAGCATAGTGAATCACATGGGTAAGATTCTTAATATCCAGGCCCCTGGCAGCGACATCTGAAGCAACCAAAATGTTGGTATTCTTACTGCGAAATCGTTTGATGACTTGTTCTCTTTTGCCCTGAGAAAGGTCACCATTGATGGCTTCAGCATTATAGCCGTGTCGATTGAGATCTTTAGCTAATTGTTCGGTCTCGCTTTTCATACGGCAGAAAATGACACCATAAAGGTCTTGAGCTTTATCAATGATGTAAGTCAGTTTGTCAAATTTATTCTCTCTGTTGACAAAAGAGTACATGTGCTTAATATTCTGATTGACCTTATTTTCAGTATTTACGGCAACTTCAACTGGGTCGTTCATATACTTTTTAACTATCCCCCGGATTGACTTAGGCATTGTTGCCGAAAACAACCAGGTGTTGGCTCCATCCGAAGCAAATTCCAGGATCTTCTTAATTTCCTGTTCGAAGCCCATGTTAAGCATTTCGTCGGCTTCATCCAGAATGAAAAACCTAACCTTATCCAAAATGATAGACTTTCTCTTTAGTAGATCAATCACTCGTCCTGGTGTTCCCACAATGATATGTGGCGCATTTCTTTGAATGCGCTTGGCTTGCTTATGTACCGGTGTTCCTCCATACACATTCTCCATCTTTAAACCGTTGAGATACTTTCCAAAAAGACTAAGTTCTTTGAAAGTCTGAATGGCCAATTCACGCGTTGGACTTAAAATGATCCCCTGGGTATATTTTCCTTTCAAGTCCAGTTTTTGTAAAAGGGGCAAACCAAAGGCGGCAGTTTTACCTGTGCCCGTTTGCGCCAAGCCTATAAAATCTGTGGCTTTTTCTAAAAGTATGGGAATGGTTCCGGATTGGATATCAGACGGCTGCGTAAATCCTCTCTCTTTAACCACTCTGGCAAGTGATGGGATCAGACCTATTTCTTCAAAACTTCTCAATGATCATTATTTTGCCGCAAAGGTAGCATTATTATTGACAATCAGTGCTTTTGCAACCATGACATCATTACTTAATTGACATAGATCACTACTTATTTCATTCAAAAATTTACTAACTTTAGGATCAATGGTAATTACTATAAGTAAGGATTATGTCTAAAAATAAGACCCAACCGAATGAAGCATCAGTCAAAGAATTTATCAATGATCTTGAACAAGAGCAACGTAGAATAGATGCTTTAAAGTCACTGGACATGTATGAACAAATAACCGGTTTACCAGCGAAAATGTGGGGAGGTTCCATTATAGGTTTCGGTGAATATCATTACAAATATGAATCCGGTAGGGAAGGAAATTTCTTTAAATCAGGCTTTTCACCCAGAAAAAATAGTATGACATACTACATCATGTCCGGGTTCCCTGAATACAAATTGCTGCTTCAAGAATTGGGAAAGCATAAAACTGGAAAATCATGTCTATACATCAAAAAATTAGACGATGTCAACCTGGATATACTAAACAAAATTATAGCTCACTCCTTTAATGAAATGAACAAGAAGTATCCCGATTAATGGATAATAACATGATTTTCTGGGGAGGTAAGGGTCCGATTCTCCATTTGGCGCACGCTAATTCATTTCACCCCGGCACATACATAGAGTTAATCGAAATGCTAAAGCAGCATTTTTCTGTCTATAGTATACTCTTTCGCCCTTTTCATAAGCAATCAAAACCTGATCACTTACATAACTGGGATGTGTTGAGAGATGACCTGATTAGGTCCTTTGATGAAATGAAGTGGAAGAACGTGATCGGAGTCGGTCACTCGTTGGGATCAACAGTTACAATGATGGCTGCTATTCAACGTCCAGATTTATTTTCCAAACTGGTCATTATTGAACCTCCTTGTGTCAATCCAATGTTCTTTCCGATCCTCAATATTACCCCGTATTTTTTAGCAAAGCACCTGGTACCGCCATCAAGAGTTGCACTGAAGCGCCGACATAAATGGACTTCTAAAGAGGAAGCCTATGATTTGTTTCGACGAAAAAGGGTTTTCAAGCATTGGTCGGATGAGACCTTAAGAGCTTATGTGAAACATGGGCTTTCACCAGATGACCATGGTACATACAGATTGACTTACTCGAAATATTGGGAATCGAAAATCTATTGCACCATTGAAAATCCATATAAACTTTTTAAAGACATTTCTCACGAATCCCTTTGTATCCGAGGCGAGAAAAGTGATGTCATCAATGGTAAAAATTGGGGAAAATGGAAGCAACTACAATCTGATGCTACTTTTGAAAATGTAAAGGACGCCGGACATCATGTTCCTCTAGAAAGACCTAAGCATGTAGCTCTAAGGATATTAAATTTCACTAGGTAATTGTATAATAATGCTTCCAATTTTAAATTCAAACAATTGTAAATAGATGTAAAACATGATTTATTCAGTACTGAATTAGAGGTATTGCGTTAAATTTGCAGTATGAATAGAATGATGATCTGGATATTGCTTTTTCTCAATGTGGCTGCTTGTCAAAAGAAAGTGCCTGCAATACAGAAAGATAAGGAAATCATACTGGTAAGAAAAGTAGGTCATGAGATGATGAGATATGCCCGGGATTCTACATCTAGTCTACAACCCATTAAAGAACTTGGGGATCGAAAGTATTTGTTGGAATTTGATCATCGCTTTTCATTTTTGTCCGATTCTGTGATCCGCATTATAGACAGGGAAATTAAGGAAAACAGTCATTTAGATTATCTGGTCAAGGTGCATTCGACTAAAAGCAACGAATTGATATTTTCATACTTTGGATCCACTAACAACGATAGAGAACTAGCTTCTTGTAGCGGTAGAGAACAAAACGAAGACAATTATAGCATTGAAATCGCCTTTCACGAAAGAGAAAGAATCAATACTTTGCAATCCTATTGGTATTTAATTGCTTTACCATTTCTCGGCTTCATCATTATCTGGCAACTCCGCAAGAATAAAGATGAGGCATTTCATGAATCCGAAGAAGATGACAAAATTAGATTTGGTTCATATACTTTCGACTATGAGGGTCAAGTACTTAGATCTAATGACCTTGAGCAATCATTGACTTATAAAGAAAGTAAAATCCTCAAAGTACTTAGTGAGCATATTAATGAAGTCGTGGAGAGAGAGGAACTGCAAAAACAAGTCTGGGAAGAAGACGGCATTGTAGTCGGAAGAAGTCTGGACATGTTTATTTCCAAGCTAAGAAAAAAACTAAGTAGTGATCCGCTTGTTGAAATCAAGAATATTCATGGAATCGGATACAAACTAATCGTTACTTAATGTCACACTCATTTTTGATTTTAATTTTCTTTATTGCCATTCTCGCAATTTCATGCGCAACCATGCGCGTTCCTACTTATGAAGGAGAAGTGTCGGACCATTTTGATGGAAGACGATTTTTTAATCCTGATGGTCCCGGAATGGGAAATTTCTGGAAATTGATGAAGTACAACCGTAAACATCAAAAAGGGGAATGGAACTTTCAAAATGCTAAAAGTCTTGTCACGGAAGAAATTTCTGATTTTAACCAAACGGGCAGCATCAGGTATTTTTACATCAACCATGCGACGGTTTTAATACAAATAGATGGGGTCAATATACTTACAGACCCTGTCTACAGTCAGCGAGCCAGTCCATTCGAATGGGCAGGACCAAAGAGATATAGAAATCCAGCCATAACTTTTGAGCTATTGCCCAGAATAGACGCGGTCTTAATCAGTCATGATCATTATGACCACCTGGATGTCAAAACTTTGAAGAGGTTGAGAGACAGAGATAATCCGGTTATGTACGTTGGACTAGGATTGAAAAATTTTTTAAAGCGCTTCAAGTTGAACAATGTCATTGAATTAGACTGGGATCAAAAGCATTCGATTAAGGGAGTGGAAATTGTGTTTACGGAAGCCATTCATTGGTCTAATAGAGCCTTCAGCCCCAGAAAAACCCTTTGGGGTGGATATGTTATCAAAGGGAGTGCGAGCACATATTTTGCTGGCGATACAGCTTATGGCGCTCACTTCACTGAAGCTAAGAAAAAGTATGGACCGTTTGATTTAGCATTGATACCGATAGGAGCTTATGTGCCCAGATTTTTTATGCTTCATGTTCATATGGATCCTCAGCAAGGATTACAAACTCATCGTGATTTAGATCCAGGAGAAAGCCTGGCCATACATTGGGGTACTTTCCCTTTGACACATGAGTCAATGTTTGACCCCGTTCAGGAATTACAAACTGCTTGCGATTCAGTGGGTATTGAAAATTTCTATTTCGACATGACACCGGGAATAGAACACATCACATCCCGATAAAGAGATCTAAAGTTTGTGCTGCAATTGATCTATAAAGTACTTTGCGCTGAACGCCGCACTTTTGAGTGAATCCTTTGCGTAATTGCCTCCTTGCTCAATGTAATAAAATTCTAATCCTGACTTTTGAGGATCAGGGAGTACATTATGGTAGTTGATCGATCCATTGCCAAGTTCAGTATAGTCTCTGCTTGCAGCATCCATATCCTTTATGTGCCACATCACATATCTGCCCGGTTGCTCATCCACCAATTTCTTAGGAGTTGTGGTTCCGGCATGCATGACCCAATACATATCCATCTGCAATTTTACCAATTCAGGATCTGTATGACGAATCAAAATGTCAAAAGCATTTTCACCTTCATGATCTTCAAACTCGAAACCATGGTTGTGGTACGCAAATTCAAGTCCAGCGGCTTTGACCCGCTCCCCTATCCTATTCAGCAGTTCAGGTAGTTTTTTATAGGTTTCGAGACTTCGCTGCTCAGGTGCCATAAATGGCCAAGTAATATATCTGCTCTCCAATTCTTTTGCTGCCACTATGTATTGATCTACCAGCTTTTTTAACTCAGACGCTGAGGCTTCAAGGTAGGGCGCGAAAGCGTAGTGTCCGCTGCTGATTGTCAATTCTAAGTCGCTTAAAATAGATTTAAACTCTGAAGGTTTAAATCCATAAATGGTATTGCTTTTATTATCGTATCCATAGACCTCAAAGTCTTCATAACCAAAGCCCTTTAGTGCCTTGATGGTATCAATCGGATTTGTAGCCATTTTATCGCGGATAGAATACAATTGATAGCCTAGCTTATAAGTAGACGATTTCTTCAGGTCAATGTATGGCAAGCCTAAAAATGTTGCTGCGGATATTAATCCAGTATTTTCAATGAATGTTCTTCTCTTCATGAAATTTTATTTGTGTAGTACGACTCAATATAAAGCTAAAATTTGACACTAACCCCTGCAGAAAAATTAATGCCGGTATCGTCTGCAAAGTATCTGAGACGATTGAGGTAGTTGCGATAGCTTACATCTAGCAAGTTATCGACCCTGCTAAAAAAGCGAATTCGATAACCGGAAAATTGTAATTCAGTTGACATATTAAAACCTATTAAATAATAGCTATCTGGAGGTGGAAGGAAGTCAATTTCCTCTGGAAATCGAGATTGTTGCCAAACATACTTCAACTCTGATCCTATCTCTATATTTTCAAATCTCCTATTGAAAAGAACCTGATCTTCAATTACTTTTTGATTAAGACGTACACTTAGATTAGCAGGTGGTATATAGATTAGTGGTTGATTCTGAGACCTGTCATTCCCACGTACAAAACTATACGTACTCTTTATTTGCCAACGTTCTGCTATTTTCATTTGACCGGAGAGATCCACACCATAAATTTCTGCATTGGTTTGTGCATAGGTAAATACTGGAAATGCACCCCTGATGGTCAATCTAATTTCGTCATCTGGCTTTAAGAAAATGTAATCATTGATTTGCTGGTAATAAGCCAAAGCTTCGAATGCGAATATTCTATCATCGTTATACTGGAAAGAAAAGCTTGCTTTCTGTGAACGTTCAGTGTTAAGTGTAGGATCACCTTCTTCTATTCCGCTCACGCCCTGATGAAGTCCATTGCTATACAACTCATTGATGGCAGGATTGCGCATGGCATATCCTACATTCAGGGCTGATTCAAATAAACTGTTCCATACCTGTTTCCATCCCAAAGAGCCACTGATATTATGAAAATCATTTTCAAACCTAATGATTTCGATAGGTGGAGTTCTGGAAATAGTCGGAACATTTTGATAAATGAAATCATACCTTATACCCAACTCAAAAAGAGCGGCTTTGTAATCTTTGTTAAAAAGGGTGAATAAACCAAATTCATTACTGAGATAATCCGGTATCAAGGGCAAAACTCCAGTCTCAGGATTATTTGTATTATTGGTGATATTTGACTGTAATCCTGCTTTGAGCGAAGAAAAATTTTGAAATTCTTGTGCATATGTTACACCAGAAAAGGCGTTCCACTGCTGAAGACTTAACGCGGGTATATCGCTTCTTCCACTTCTCCTTACATCAAATTCCTTTCTACTATTATATTGAAAGGCTGCATCTATGGTTATCCATCGGTTGTCTGAAAAGAAGTATTTAGTTGTTGATTTTAAAAGCTGATGATTAACATCTTGTTTGGGAGCATCAATATCATAACTGAATTCATTTTCTGTAAAAAAGGGAATGTCTCTGTTAAATGCTGCCTGTAAATCGGTTAGATTTCCAATATGACTTCCTCTAAGAACGCCGATCTTTGCATTAAAACTACTGAAATATAAATTCGAAGATAAAACTTCCGAAAATGACTTCTCCAATTGCACTGCAAAATTGGCCTCACGCATTCCTGTATTGGTTAAAAAGTAGTCAGGAGACTTCTTGTCTCCACTTCTTTTAAAAGTCCCTGTGACTTTCCAGTCCACGATTTTAGAGGCCTTTTGTAGTTGTAAGTTTGTGGAATGTCCACGCCCATTACTGTTAAATACATAGGTCCCGACTCCATGAAGATGTGGCTCATTGTCAATATCCTCGGGTTCTACCTTCACAATACCGCCGAGATTAGACCCGGGATACTCAAGTGCTCCTACACCTTTAACGACTGAAATTCGATTTGCAACTAGAGGGTCAATTTCAGGACTGTGATCATTGCCCCATTGTTGGCCACTTTGCACAATACCATTATTCAAAATCGTAATTCTGTTGCCATATAGCCCATGAATAATAGGTTTGGAAATTCCTGCACCCGTTTTCAAAGTCGTTACCCCAGAGATGTCTTCCAATAGATCAGAAAGATTTTCGTCAGCACGGTCTGAAATGGTCTGAGAACTGATGGTTTGTGTATTCTGAGTTCCGGTCGGAATATGATGACCGGTAACTACCACTCCTTCTAGAAGTTTAGAGGTATGCTCTAGTTCAATGTTTAAAGTATCATCAGATTTCAATTCAATGTATTTCTGTTCCGGCATGCATCCGATATGACTAAAAACAATGTGGTAGCTTCCTTCACACAAACCGTTCAGTTCATAGAAGCCCTGCTCATCACTTGTGCTACCTCCTCCTGTTTCCACAATGTATACATTGACATATGCCAAGCCCTCTTCCGTTTCATGGTCAGACACTTTACCCTGAAGACTTAAATCACATTCCTGCGCTGTCAGGTTACCATAAAACATCATTAAAAGTATAAAGCTAAACTCCCCTAATTTCTGCATCCAAATAAATGTTTATTCAGCCTTCCGAAGCAATTGTCTGTCGATCACTCCCTTTTTATTAGAATGACCCAATCACGATTTGAATTGTACGGCGGCATTCCTATTTGTATGAGGCCTCCTCCTTTAATCACTTCCTTGGATCCTTGTAGAAGACTGCCTCCTTTTAATACATCATACCATCCCACTGAGAAGTTATCTAAATGTTTAGAAAGATCTATTTTGACATTTGAAGCTTCAGGAGTATAGACAGCATAAATTTCACCTGGCTTTGAAAGGCAATATGCACTATCTAACTGAATGCTCGAATGATCAGGGACCATATCCCAATATGGCAGATGTTCTTCGAAAAAAGCCCTGGCATTGTTGCTAAGTTCCCATAATTGATTTCTATTCTTCCAATCTTCTGTTCCCAAATCATTGGTTGAGCTTCTTGCGCCAAAGTACCATTCTACTCCTGCGGCTCCAGAAAGCAATGTGCCCCATAAAACATATCTTCTCAATGTTAGATGCCCCGGATCTTCATCATCTGTCAAGGCGCCAGTATGCCACTCACCAATTTCATCCATCGAAATCAGCCACTTTTTGCCGGCTGCTTTAGATTTATCATGCCATTCCATCAATACTTCAGGAGCTTGCTTTCGATGATTAACCTGAAGTGAAATACCATCTAACTGCTTTTCATCCAGCAATTCATTCAATACATCTCCTCTTATGGGTTCATTGGGAAGCGTATGGATGATTAAGGGATGGTCATAGGGATCATTTTCTGAAATGAAGCGTATCATCTCCTTACGTTGAGCAGTGTTTTGACCCTTTCCAGCCCAGGGGTTGTCACCATTCTCTTCTCCTAAATTCCAAATAATTCCATTATGATGACCGAACCTGGAAATCAATTCCTCCAAATATAGTCTTCGCTGTGGACCTGTATCTCCATTGTCCAATAACAATTCATTTTCGGTTTCCTGCAATACAATATGTAAGGCTATGCCTAATTTTTCCATATGGTCGAGTAAGATTTCCCATTGTGCCATCTTACTCACATCGAAACGCAAGAAATTGGTAGGATCGCGGTATGGCCAAACGTCTTTACCATCGCCATTTATGTTCAATGTCAAGAAATAAACAGCATTCATACCTCTGGAAGCCAGATAATTCATTCCACCAATCAAAGCTTTGCCTTTCCCGTTTCTCCAGCTTGGATCACCTTCTTGCCAATCATCCTGATGCAACTGATAACGGTGTACCTCATTTGGAGGTGCCGCTTCACCTTCCCTGGCTTCTGCCACCATCCTATAAGTATTGTCAAAATCTACGTAGGCTAACAAATTCTCTGGGCTATTGGTCCCCATTTTCATCCAAAAAGAACGATCGCCCTTAAAATAGCCATTCTCTACCTTCAATTTACCGATAGCTCTAAAATCAGGTAGTTCTTTATCAGATTGCACAACCTTAAAAGCTCCAGCGCCTATTGGTTTGCCATCCAAATGAGCACTATAGGTCCAATCTCCAATGAGATCAGGTGAAAATCTTACGCTCCATACATTTCCGGAATCTGCGCCGCTTTCAGCAGCATTCCCGTCAGCGGCAAAAAAACCTCTGATAGCGTAAGTCTTTTCGGGATGAATAAAATTTACGATAAGTTCAACATCGGTGAAAGGGTTCTGATTACCCATTTCTGACATGTGTGGCCCTATAAAGTCAAGTTCTACTTTGTGATTCTTTTGAAATACAGGTATGGCATTAACCTCACTCCCTCCGATCAGATCATTTTTATTTTGAACAGCGATATGAGCGCTATCGTTTCTGACAAAGGACTGGCCTTTTGTTTCAACGGCTTCCCGCTGCCAATCCTGCTGAGACCACAATGATAGTGGCATCAAAATAAAGAGCACCCAAACTTTCATAGCTAATATTGACTGGGTTTTCTAGGTATGGTTTGGATCTCTTTCTGTCTGCCATCGATGTAATAAAAGGCACCGTCACTAAAATAGCCATCCTCTTCCAGCATGATTCTGATGACTTTATTCCATTCAGGTATTTCTGTAGAAGTATTGAGCTCGATACTATATGCAGTGTTATTGTACAACGGATAATCTCCCCGACCGGGAACACCTTGTTGTTGATCCCACATCCCAATAGTAGGTCCCGCAGCGTGTCCATGCAGACCTATTGGATGGGTATATATACTGGCGTTTAGTCCTTCCTTCTTGGCTTGTTCAAGACTGAGTTCTAAAATTTCGTTTCCTGTTCTCCCTTCCTTAAAATTAGAGGTCAGGATATCTTGTAAACGGTTGCTACGGTCAAACGCTTGAACAAGAAATTGTGGAACCTGCTTTTCGTTCTTCTTTAAAACATAAAAATGTTGTTGCTGATCAGTACTCAATCTTAAGTAGGTGATCCCAAAATCCACATGCAATAAATCTCCTTCTTCGATAATCTGTCTCTCAGGTCGTTTAGAAAATGTTCTTAGATGGTCAAAATTCTCCGGATCTGCCCTTTGCAGAGAGACAGTCGGATGAAACCAGGTATCTAACCCTAGCTCACGCACTCGATCTCTCAACCACCACACTACATCCTCCGTAGCTGTCAAACCCGGGTGTATCACTTTTTCGGAAAGACCTTCATTAATGATTTCGTGACCTATTCTACAAATCATTGGATAGATCTCCAATTCTTTGTCAGACCTGGTTTCAAGCCAGCTGATGGCCAATGGTTCGGCTGAAATGACTTTCTGATGGTATTGTTCTGGCAGTGCTGCCATAAACTGTTGGTACTCCGTATAAACCAAGCCATCAGATAACCCAAAATCCCCAGAGATATTTAATCCTATGTTTTTGGGATTTCGATCTTCTATTATTTTAATTAAAGCATCCCACTGGTCAGGATTTACATTCTTATCCCAGCTTCCTTTTAGCAAGCTTCCTACATCATAGCGCGCTATGGCAATCTTCTCAATTTCCTGACCTTTACCGGGATCGTAAAACATCAAAATGGTTCGCCTCCTGGCAGACAACCATGTAGATGGAAGCATAGTCTTTAAGAGTGGATCTTCATTATATTCTCGCGAAATTACAATCCACATCTGAATATCATGTTTACGCATCAGTTCAGGCAAGACCTTTTCAAATCTCTCCTCCAAAATCTCGTCGATAATCCTCGCTCTCTCTTTTTCATCAAAGATTACGGGCATTTGAGCTTCAGCCCAAATGGAGGAAGTCAGAATTAATAGAATAATTATCTTTTTCATACGACCGGTAAATATATTTAAAAACCTTTCATTCTTATATAAGACCTTAAATTCTTTATATTCAACCTAAGATCAAAACTTTAATCTAGCTAAAAACAGATATCGTATATTTATAATGTTTAATTGTATTCACCATAGCCCCAAAATTCCATTCTTTAATATAGAATGTGGTGAAAATTTATGGTGAGTAAGCACATCATATTAATCTTAATAGCAATTTTTAATTTGATACTATGGGAGACTGGTCGATGCCAGTCTCCCATAACTTTTTACGCAAACATCAGCGTAGATAGCTACTTGAAAGATCGTCAAGTTAATCGAATCGATAGAGACAGCAGTGGTTTATTCTGGTTTCTTGAAAATTCAGTAATCCAACAATTTGATGGTAGATATGTCAGTGGTCAGATACCCCATACTGTTGATCAGCCGAAATATTTTAATTGCATAGCTGACAATAGGATTCTGCTTATTTCTCACTCGTCCGAAATTTTTATCGTTGATACAGAAGCCAAAGCGATATTTCCCCTTGAGTTGAATATACCCAGTATGAATGACCATCAGATCTTTGATGTGAATTTTATCGATAAAAAACTATACCTATACTTTAGGATCAGTGATCGATATCTGGTTTATGAATCGACCAACTATTCAGATTTTGCTAAATCCGATGAGTTCCAATTTCGTTCCGACAACGAAGTGCTGAACATACTTAAAGTACCTGGTGGGTATCTGCTCATGACCGAAAAAGACGAGCTTTTCGAAATCAAAGGTAAAAAGCAAATTTCGCATTCTCTTCCTGATCGTTTTAGGGAAATCAATAGCACACCTACTTCAGAATATCTAAGTCCTGATGACTTACTTTTCTCTTTTCCGCGAAGGAATGGCACCTTCAGGTACAAAGACGGAATTTTGACTACCTTAACAGAGAATGAAAAGCTAGCTTTTGCAGAAAAGGACAGGAATGGGAAAATATTTATCGCCCTTTCAAAATCCTTTTTACATTCTGAATTACCAGGAGTAATGGAAGGAGATTCCATCCAGGAATGGAATGAACTGGTTTTGATTAATGATACCTATACCGATATTTACCTTGAAGATATTGAAGACAAATTGCTTTTAGGCTCTCATTTAGGAGTCTTTTATATTGAACTAAAGAACCCTGGTATTAATAGTTATCATCAAAATGCTTCGACTAACAGAGGTTTTGGAAATGTCATAATGTCCTTCGCGCAGGTACCAGAAGGTGATGTATATTATGTCAAAGAAAATAAAGGCATTTTTAAGTTTACAGGAGAACGGCAACCAGAATCCCTTCCCATCTCTTCAAAATTGCTTAATAATCTCAATGTCAAGTATGATGCTCTGGATGGCCATTTATGGATTAGTGGATATACGGATGATCGGAAAGGTGTATTGTATCAATATAACTATAAGAAGGAGACAATCTTTCAATATGATTTTGATTATCCCGTTATGTATTTTGAGAGAAGTGACAAGGAAATCATAACGGTAAGTTCAAGCCTTACCAATAATTCATATCTCTTTCAACTCAATACTGCAACCAGGCTAGTACAAGATACCATTCTCCATCTGGCCGGTGAGAGGACTCGGAAATTTATTTATTTGAATGAAGAAGAATTATTGATTGCAACCTCTAAACGATTACTTCAATATCATATAACAGATCAAACCTTTAAAACGATCGTGCCTGATGTACAGGTACAAACCATTGCTAAAACCAGTCAAGGGTTTGCTGTATGTACCATAGGTAAGGGCATAGTTTTTATAGATAGTTCTCTCAATGTCATAATGGAGGTCAATGAACAGAGGGGCTTATCCAGTAATCAGGTTTATAGTGTACTTGAAGATGATAAAGGCTTTTTTTGGGTAGGTACAGGAAACGGATTAAATATATTAGACCCAGACTACCGATATGTAAGGTATTTCAGAGAATATGACGGATTGCCTTCCTACGAGTTAAACACCAATGCCTCCATTGTTCTTAGTAATGGTAGAATGTTATACGGTACCATTAACGGTGTAGTCGAAGTCATACCTGAAAAAGTATTGTATTCACCTGAGTCTGCAGTTCTCAATGTCCCTCAAATCACCTATATTAAGGATGGAGAGACTGTCATTCAAAAAGTAAGCAATTCTGCATTCAAAGTGCCCGCGGATGCTGAAATGCTTGAATTTACAGTCCATGTCAATGACTTCTATAAGTACACACGTGAAGATAATCCTGCCGTGAGGGTGATCACCACACCTAGAGACTTATCGTATGAGGTTAGGCAAGATAAAGTGATCATAGAAAGTCCGAATTTTAAGCAAATGGAGTTAAAATTACTTCCGTCGAATCATTTGGTCAACGATCAGGAACTTGTTTTTACTGTGCAGTCAAAAAGAAATTACAAAGGACTTTTGCTCGGTATGGCTATCGTTCTGATCATCGGATTCATTAGCTATATCATCGCTAACAGAATTATTGATTTCAACAAAAAAATTGAAAAGGAAAGAAGAGAAAATGAAGTGAAAATGGCAGAACTAGAGTTACAAGCTTTAAGGTCTCAAATGAATCCCCACTTTATCTTCAATTCACTTGGAGCCATTTTATTATATCTACAGACCAATGAGAAAAAGAAAGCAGAAAAATATCTAACTAAATTTGCTAAATTAATGAGAATGTTTCTCGAGTCTTCGAAAGCCAAATTCATCAGTTTTGCTGAAGAGCAAAAACTTCTTGAGCTCTATCTAATGTTGGAAAAGTTGAGATTTGAAGATAAGTTTGATTATACTTTTAATCTTGACGATAGATTAGATCACAATAATTTGGTGTTGCCTTCAATGCTTCTGCAGCCATTCGTTGAAAATGCTATCAATCATGGTCTGTATCACAAAAGAAGTGGCAAAGGACTCTTAGAAATCATTGCTGTTCCAGATGGTCAAAATATTAAGATCATTATTAGGGACAATGGAATAGGTCGAGAAAAAGCTGCTCAGATAAAGAAAAATTCACTTAAAAAGCATATTTCGAGAGCAACTGAGATAATCGAGGAAAGGCTGAAACTTTTAAAGTCTGAAAAGAATATGGACAGCAACATCATTTATAAAGATTTGAAATCAAAAGAAGGTTACTCCCTTGGAACAGAGGTGATTATAACCATCCCTAAAATGTTCAAAAGCAATGATTGATGCCGTAATCATAGATGATGAAAGAAAAGCTGCCGAAGTACTCTCTATAAAGATTAAAGAACTCAACTTCAATATCAGAATAGTTAAGAAGATCAATGATCCCGAAGAAGCAGTCAACTTTCTGTCAGGCAATGAGATAGATTTGGTTTTCTTAGACATAGAAATGCCTGTCAAGTCCGGATTTGATGTATTAAGGGCATCGACAAATCTGGACTTCGAGATCATCTTTGTAACCGGATATCAAAATTATGCGATACAAGCTATTCAGTTTAGTGCCATTGGGTATGTCATGAAACCGGTGGATGATGATGATTTAAGATTAGCAGTCAATAATGCTCAAGAAAAAATAAATCAAAAGAAATCCAAGGAGAGAAACAGACAACTACTTGAGAATCTCATCCATAGCAATACCAATAAGAAGATAGGCATCCCCACCATGCAAGGCTATGAGTTCTTAAGACTTGATGAAATCATAAGATGTGAAGGCTTACAAAAGTGTACAAAAGTCGTTAGCAGTCAGGGCAGAAACATTATCAGCTCCTACAATATCGGTGAATTTCTAAAGCTACTGGAACCCTTTGGCTTTTACGCCGTTCATAAATCACACATCATTAATCTATCAAAAATCAAAAAGTATCTTAAAGAAGGCACCATCACGATGGACGACAATTCTGTTGTTCCCATTGCCAGAAGGAGGAAACAAGACTTTTTAGAGCAATTGGCAAAAATTTAAGCCGATGATACTCTCAACCCTACCGTTAGTCAAATATCGATAAAAGGGTGCAGTTGCTTTCATTAACTTAGAAGCATGACTGTAAGTTCTATACAAATTATCAATTTCGATCATAATCTGAACTCCGCAGATATTGTGATTCAAAATGAAGAGAAGGAATCTTTTATTGCAAGGATTCATAAGATCGATGTATTGTTAGAGCAACTAAGAAACGGAAGAGAGGCCAATGCTTCTTTGAATTATCTATATCTACCCAGTTCATTAGTGGTGGACGAAATCAATGAAGATTCAATGTTTGATTTGGTACATGACCTATTGGACGATGGAGATTTTTTTAATGTTTTTCAAAAAATCTAACAGGGCATGTTAATATTTTATGGAAAACTTATATTAAATCTGCATAACACAGGAAACCAATTAGAAAGCAGTTTTCCCGAATAGCAGTCGCGTGGCTCAACCAATTTCCCCCGAGACACGTGACTGCATCTTTAAAACCAAAAAAGTAACGTAGTGAGATTTTTTTAATAGGAAGTATTGAATTTACCAAGTACTTCCTATTTTTTTACTAGTCGCAAGGCTTCTCGTTCGCTTAAATTACTCAATTCATTTTGCTCGCAAAATACCTGAACATATTCTGGATCAGTCTTAGAGAACTCTCTTAACATCCACCCGATGGCTTTATTCAGAAAAAATTCCTTTGTGCCATTGGCTTTTAATATCGCCATTTCCATAAGCTCCCTGTCTACTTCTTCTTTATATTTCAATTGAGCGATGATAGCCGTTCTACGCAGCCACATATTTGTCGAATCTGACCATTTAGTAATAAACTTCTTTTTTGTCGTTTTATCTTTGATTAACAGGTGACCTATGGGATGAACTGCCAATCCATCTACTGTATCCCACCATGAATTGGTTTTTACTAAAATTTCCAGAAATTTAATATCCTCTATAATTAGCTTTTTACGGTACTTCATTAAGTAATCCAAGCCCGCATATTGCAATTCTCTGTATTGAGATCCCCAGGAATGCTGTGCAAATTCTAATAATTCCTTACGATTCCAGTTAAATCCCTGAAAAACTTCTCTCAGCAATTCCTTGCGTTCTGGAGCAGAGATACCTAAAAATTGAAAATGTCCTTTCATATAGTCAGCCATTTTCTCAGCTTTCTTCAAGTTTTGATTTTCTATAAATAAACGCTCTATGCTACTGAAATCTTCGGCATTCATTGGCTCATATAAAATTGACCTAGGCAAACTGTTAGAATAAATTTCATAAAGATATCATAGTGCTTGGTTTTATTTTGCACTTTTAAGTTTTCAAAACTAACTTTGTATTTATAAAACTGAAAAATGACTTTAGAACTATTGATTCGATATTTACACTTCATATCTATCATAACAGTAGCAGGTGCCCTGGTCTCTGAACATATGCTTCTTGCAAAGGAACTTCCAAGGCGAGTGATCAAGAAATTATCAATCCTTGATGCAATCTATGGTGTTGCTGCTATTTTGATCGTGATTACAGGGCTGACGATGTGGTTTGGGGTAGGTAAAGGTGCAGAGTTCTATACCACCAATCCAGTAATGCACACTAAATTTACTTTATTTATAGTACTGGGTATACTTTCAATATTTCCCACTATATTCTTTATTAAGAATAGAAAAGGAGATCCCGATGAGATTGTGGTCGTGCCCAAGCGCATATTTATGTATTTACGAATTGAGATTTTGCTTTTGTTTATTATTCCATTTCTAGCTGTTCTAATGGCTCGTGGAATTTCTTTTTAGAAAAGGAAAATGTATAATATTCCCCTAGCTGAAAGAATGCGGCCGAAAAATTTGGATCAATACATCGGTCAGAATCATTTAGTAGGGAAAAACGGCGTTTTAAGAAAGTCAGTAGAATCGGGTAGAGTTCCATCCATGATACTATGGGGTCCACCTGGGACCGGAAAGACCACATTGGCCAATATAATTGCCCATTCATTAGAGCGACCATTTCATGCTTTGAGTGCCATTAATTCTGGGGTGAAAGACATTCGTGAAACCATTGAAAAGGCTAAAAAGCAACAATTCTTCGGTAATCCCAACCCCATTTTATTTATTGACGAAATCCACAGATTTTCAAAATCTCAACAAGATGCTTTGCTTAACGCTGTGGAAAAAGGAATCGTCACCTTGATAGGAGCAACCACTGAAAATCCTTCATTCGAAGTCATACCCGCGCTTATCAGCCGGTCACAAGTTTACATACTGGAACCTCTGAGTCAAGAGGAATTAAAGTTGATCGTTACTGAAGCGCTTGCAAAAGACGAATTTATAAAGAGCAAGGACGTCAAGATCGAATCTTTTGACGCACTACTTAGAATTTCAGGAGGAGACGCCAGAAAACTTTTGAATGCACTTGAATTAAGCATCGATCAGTTCCAGAAAAATGAAAATATTATCATCACAGACGATGTCGTAGCGAATGCAGTGCAAAACAACCTTGCAAGATATGACAAGGGCGGAGAACAGCACTATGATATTATTTCAGCCTTTATTAAATCGATCAGAGGCAGCGACCCCAATGCGACAGTGTACTACCTGGCCAGAATGATTGAAGGTGGAGAAGATATCAAATTTATCGGTCGTCGAATGATGATTTCCGCAAGTGAGGACATCGGGCTAGCTAATCCCAATGCACTGTTGATGGCAACTTCCTGTTTTCAGGCCATCCAGGCTGTAGGTCTTCCAGAGGCGCGGATTATTATGAGCCAAACGGCAGTTTATTTGGCAGCATCCCCTAAGAGCAACTCGACCTATGAAGCCATCAAAAATGCCCAGTCCGAAGTCAGGAAAAGTGGTGATCTTTCTATACCATTGAGTCTTCGCAATGCGCCGACAACATTGATGAAATCTATCGGATATGGTCAAGACTACAAATATGCCCACAGCTATGAGAAAAACTTCATTGCCACCGAATTCCTACCTGAAAGTTTGGAGCATTACAACTTTTACAAACCAGGGGAAAATGCTTCAGAAAATAGAATTGCAGAACGCTTAAAATCTTTGTGGAAGGATAAATATGATTTCTAATATAAACAAGCTTTAGGTTATGCTGTTATTCTTATTAAATTTGATCGAGAAATAAGGAGTATGCAAGAATTAATGTTAGAGGATCTACAGATGATCACGGAAAGTGCCAGAGAATTCGCGGTACAGCATATAGGCCCTCATGTGATGGAGTGGGACGAAGCTCAATACTTTCCCAAGGAATTGATGAAGGAGGCAGGAAGGTTTGGATTTTTAGGAGTTTTTGTTCCTGAGAAATACGGTGGTGCTGGATTGGGGTATCACGAATATGTCAATATCATTGTAGAGATTTCCAAAGTATGTGGTTCCATTGGGCTGTCTGTTGCTGCTCATAATTCATTGTGCACCGGCCATATTTTATACTATGGAAGCGAGGAATTGAAATCTAAATATCTTCCCAAATTGGCCACAGGTGAATTCCTGGGTGCCTGGGGTTTAACGGAGGCCAATACGGGTTCTGATGCGATGCGGATGAAAACAGTCGCAGAGCGGGATGGCGACTTCTATATCATAAATGGAGCTAAAAACTGGATTACTCATGGCATCTCAGGTGACGTTGCAGTGGTATTAGCAAGAACCGGAGAACTGTTGGATAGTGACGGCATTACTGCATTTGTAGTAGAAAGAGGTACTGAAGGATTTAAAGCAGGAAAAAAGGAAAATAAGTTGGGAATGCGTGCTTCAGAGACTGCTGAAATGATTTTCGAGAACTGTAGAGTACATAAATCTCAGGTCATTGGGCAAGTAGGTAAAGGATTTAAGCAAGCCATGGGTATTTTGGATGGTGGGAGAATTAGTATTGCTGCTTTGTCGCTAGGAATTGCTAAAGGCGCATATGAAGCCGCAGTCAATTATTCGAAGGAGCGGGAGCAATTTGGTCAACCTATTTCAAAATTTCAGGCCATTGCATTTAAACTTGCAGACATGGCTACGAAAATTCAAGCTGCTGAATTACTCATCAGACAAGCTGCTGATCTCAAGAATGCTAAAGAAAAAGTGACTAAAATTTCGGCGATGGCCAAATATTACGCTTCGGAAATCTGTGTAGAAATTGCAACTGATGCCGTTCAGGTGTTTGGAGGCTATGGATACACCAAGGAATATCCAGTAGAAAAGTATTATAGAGATTCTAAGCTATGTACAATAGGAGAAGGTACCAGCGAAATTCAAAAACTGGTCATATCACGTGAGGTTCTGAAAGGAGATTTATGAGGTGGAGTTAAAACTTCAAGTAAAAATCTTTGGTCAATTTTTTATATTCTTCACTAAAGATCTTTGGTTCTATTCTGATCGCTAAAGTACTTTTTTGCCATGTGGTTTTATGCTTTTTAAAGGTCAATAGCAGTCTTTCGATAGGTTGATCAGGAAAAGACCTTACTTCAGTAATCCTGCCACAATGCAATCGATACTGTTCAGCAAGTTCAATAAACCTAAGCCCTTCTAAGTAGGGTAATATCACGGAAAAACACCCTTCATCATTTAATAAACTGAAAGATGATCTCAACAGGTCAGAATGTGAGAGTTTAGTCGTGTGTCTTACGTCTGTTTTTTCCTGCGTTGCTGATAGTGTTCCACCTGAAAAGAAAGGGGGATTAGATACTATTAAATCATACTGACTACTTTGGTCAACTTCAGAAAAATTCTGAATAGAAGTGCAGCAAACGCGAAGTCTTTCTGCCCATGGACTTGCATTCATATTGTGCCTGGCCTCCTCAAACGATTTCTGATCAATTTCAACACCAGTTATTAGTGCATCATGTGTTCTTTGAGCGAGCATCATGGCTATTACTCCTGAACCGCTTCCAATATCCAGAATGTTCGATTTATGATCTACATCTACCCAGGCACCAAGCAAAACACCATCTGTATTGATCTTCATGGCGCAATCTTCCTGCTTTACCTCAAATTTCTTAAATCTAAAGAGGGTTTCAGGCATTACTTATCGACAATTTTAACATCATCAATGATAAAACTGGTCGTTCCATTTGCAGGGTTCCCTTCATACTTAAATCCTATGTAGGCCTCACCTTCAATAGAAAACAGGTCTATCTCCCCTGAATCTACCCAGTCGTAATTATCCTGACCTGATCCCGCGATGGTCAGAGAAAGTTCAGTCCATGAAGCGGACTGCACATTTTCTCCGTCAAAGTCTTTGGAATACCAAACACTCAACCCGCTATGTACATAGAAGGCTACAGCGGTCCTTAATTCCATAACCATCGGAGCATCAAACTTAATTTTTGGGGTGATGAGCCACGCTACCATCTCTTCACTGTTATCATTGTATGCTGTTGCCTGGGCGTACACATTACCGTCAAATTCCTTAGCTCTCCATTTTCTTGTGCCCTTCACTGCAATGTTAGACCAGTTTTCAATCTTGATGTCTTGATTATCTTGCTGCATTTGAAAATCCTCTGAAACAGTATTGACAGGGTCGCCAGAATTATTGTTGTTCTCTCCTCCCCCGTCACATCTTTCTCCATCCATGCTAATTCCTGAATAATCGCGCAATAACAATTGGTAATCACCTCTGAATACACTCAGTATTCCCTGAATCGAACCATTGCCGGCAGGTGTGAATTGGTCTGCAAAGGAAGCAAAGCTGCTTGTACGCAGCAAGATTTCATTTTCACTACAGTCTTCTATATCGTGATTTAATGAAAATTGATTTTCTGTATCTGCTAAAGGTTTGGCCACTGAACCTGCGGTGAATTGCACGTTATCAAATTTTACGAAGGTATTCAGGTCTTCAGGAGAAACTTCAGTAATTGACAGCGAATGGGGTTCCACGTTCTCCGTAAAGGTAGTGTTAAACACGTGTTCAGATATCAGCGGCTCAGGTACAGCAATAGATTGTATGTTACTGCCTGATCCTTCTGCCGCACTTAATTGGGGCAGGCCCTGGTAGTCACTGATGAAGAGATTTCGACACTTGATGAATACCTCTCTACCGATGGGAAATTCATTGAACAATCCTATAGCATCCAATCTGATCTGAATACCTCCTGTTTCATCCTCCACTACTAATTGTTTATAGAAATTTCCCGACTCATCATTGGCCACTACCCTACCACTAAAGGTCAACTCGTCAGTAATCTGAACAAAATTACCCGGCTGCCATTGATCCAATAAGTCTCCTATATTCGCATTTGCATCTACTACCTCAAGGGTAAAGCCCGGCGGTTCATCGAAAGTATGATCAACACATCCAGCTAGCAAAGCAATTGACAAAAGAAATATGATGTTCTTCATTCTATTATAATCTAAAACTTAATCCAATAAAATAGTTCGTACCGTATGCGTAAAAGTAACGTGGAGGAAAGCGGTCAACATCCAGATTTTCAAAATCAAATCGATTCTGCTCATAACCACCAGTAATAAAATTTGTGTTGTTTAAGATATTGTTGATCCCTACCGTCAGGTAAATAAATCGTTGCCCGATTTTCCATGATTTTCCACCAAAAAGGTCCGCCGTATAATTGGCAGGTAATTTCTCCTGATACAATATGTCCTGCCACAATTCGATATTTTCTTCTTTAATCAATTCCGCTACTGCATTTTGCGTTCGCCTGGTAGGATTAAAGGAGAGGTACATCTTATCGAAGTAATTAAAATTCAAATTGAGAAACCAGTATCTGGGAGAATTGTACTTTAAACCTAAAGTATAAGCATTCTGGGGGGTACTGTGAATAAAAAAGTTATTAGTATAGATGGTTTGATCCACTTCTAATAACTCCGCGTTATTATCCTGAGATATGGTGGCAGAAGGTCGTGAGGTATATAGATAATCTCCAATGGCCGCTGCACCTACCAAAGAAAGCGTTGTTGACAACTTTATATCTGCTGCAGCTTCAATTCCCATTTGACGGTAATCGATATCTGAAACAATAAAGTTGACAAACCCTCTCAGCTCATCATGATAGAAGCTGGATACCTCTGTAATATCCAACTGTGTGGAATAATATGCAGATAGTTTGATCTTTGCTCCGGGAGATCGGTGATGATAGGTTAGTTCAGAAGATAAATTCTTGGATACTTCAAGACTAGGTGCGACATCGTGCCTCGTTCGTGGTGATACAAATGCAAATCGCGTCAATGGTGGCTTGGTCAAATACATCGAACTTAGATTGATGTAATTTCGACCATTAAGTTTATAACTTAAACCTCCTTTTACTCCAAAGGTCGAAAAGACGGATACTTCAGACTTTCCGAACGAATTATCGGGAAACTTGCCATTTCGCATGTTTCCAACTCTCCAGAAGCTGGCTTGCCCAATTTCTCCTCCGATATAAGCATCCAATTTGGGTGATTTATAAGCAACTTGTGTCCATAGGCGAGCATTTCTGGTCAATGTGTTGTAATCAAATCCATAGATGTCCCCTTCACTGACGATCTTGTTCGGATTGTTTAAATCGTTTTGAAGCTCATCAGAGTCTGGCTTAAAGTCTCTTTCTGCAAATCGATCAATGTCAATATAGTAATCTGCTCCCAGTAGGTCTAATGCTGACTGAAAATTATGATTGTCTTCCTGGATGAAAATCGCTCCACCATCAATTAATAACTGATTGGTGAATTTATAATTAAGGTTTGTATTGAAGGTAAATTTATCCGCATCAAACCTCTGTTCACCCAATAGATATCTTGCACGATGACCTGAGGCCACAAGATTACCGGCATCGTCAAAAAAATCTTCGGTTGTATTCTTATTAATAAAATATAAATAATCCCAGTCAATCTGGCGCTCTGCTTCATTTTGGTATCGCTCGGTAATTTTTTGTGCAATTTCCGGACTATCTTCATAAAAAGAAGGTAGGTTTCTATAGTAATCTGGTCGAGGGTCTGAGGTATTGTACCAATCCAATCTGGAAGAACCAAACCTTCCAGTCTGGTAAGCTACCGTAGTTGAAACTCTTAAATCCGTTTTTTCATAATCATGTCTCAACATGAAAATAGGTTGGAAAGTATTATAGACCCTCGAATTTCTCTTTTGACCATTTTGATAACCCCAGTAGGAATTGTAATAGTTCGAACCTGCTAGATCATACAACTCTTGCACCGATGCTCCACTTCTGCCCCTTTCTGTGGGTGCTCCGAGTGCCACAAAATTCAAAGCATGGGTCTCACTGATCTTATAATCGAAACTCAGGAAATACGACCAGGCGTCGTAAAAAGTAGCATCAATATAACCCTCATTACCCCACCTTCGGGAGCCAGATACTGTCAATGCGTATTTATTATCCTTTAGACCTGTAGAATAGGTAAACATGGCTCTGTTTCTATAAGATCGATTGGAAACCGCAAATGAAGGTCTGATTTGTTTCCTTTGGTATCTGGCACGAAGATCAATTGACTGAGTTCCAGCAAGATCTCCAAAGGAATATTCAATATTGCCTAATCCATAATTTGAACGTCGATTTCTCAGAACATCATTTAACCCTCCCCAATAGCTCCAATTGATTCTTCCATCGTCAAGATCATTGACCGGCATACCGTTAAGAAACATCCTCGAATCATGAACACCCAGCCCTCGGGCATTAAATCGCGCAACATTAAACTGGAACGCGGTATTGTTCACAAAAACGTCATTTGAAGCTTGAAGAATACTTGAGATATTCTGACTGCTGCCTCCCACCTCCAATTCATCGTCCGATAAGGTAATGACCTGAAAGTCGGTTTCCTCTAAACTGGCTGCAATAGATCGCAACACCACAACCAAATCAGTTGTATTTTCATCCACGATTCGTATTTGCTCTTCAAAATTGGAATCTGCAAATTTGATTTGCTGAGGGTTGTTGGATAGGAAATTTAATTCAAACCTCCCATCTTCGTTGGAAGTACTGATAAGGTCTTCAGATATACTGTATATGGCTACGCCAGGTAGTGGGTTATTTTGTTCATCTAGTACTACGCCAGAAACTGAAAATTGGCCAACAATACTTGAAAAGTGTGAAAGAAAAGCTAAAATAAGCATTAAAGGAATTCTATGCATCCGGTCAGCATTTAATAAATGTTGCGCAAAATTAACATTACTTTATGAACTACATATTAAGAAAATTGTAATTTTTGCGCAAGTGTGAAATCTTACTTAATGACGTCAATGAAGAAAATGATTACCATAGTGCTGTTTTTTTACTGTTTCATCGCAATGGGGCAGGATAAACAGTACAAGATTTCAACGATTGGCTTTTATAATCTTGAGAACTTATTTGATATCAAAGATGATGATGAGGTAAGAGATTCGGAATTCACACCTGAGGGCTCGAAGAATTGGACATTTGAAAAATATCATGAAAAGTTAGAACATTTATCACATGTCATTCAAGACCTCGGGACAGATGAAAATAATGACGGAGTAGCCATTTTAGGAGTTTCAGAAGTCGAAAATCGTGGAGTGCTGGAGGATTTGGTCCTTCAGAAGGCAATAAAAGATAGAAATTACAAAATCATTCATGAAGACTCTCCCGATAAAAGGGGAATAGATGTTGCTTTGTTATATCAGGCAGAAAAATTTCAACCCATTTCTTACAAATATCATACGCTGCATTTGCAGAGAGATGGTGAAAGAGTTTACACCAGAGACGTTCTTCACGTACACGGAAATTTGGATGGTGAAGATATACATTTACTGGTGAACCATTGGCCGTCGAGAAGTGGTGGCGAGAAGAAATCCAGGCCTGGACGAAATGCGGCAGCTAAATTAAACAAGGAAATTTGTGATTCACTACAGCAAGTTTCTCCCAAGGCCAAAATATTAATAATGGGCGATCTGAATGACGACCCTATAAGCCCAAGTCTTAAAAGTATACTAAAGGCCAGACAGCATGTTTCTAATACCCCAAAGAATGGATTTTATAATCCAATGTGGGCGTTTTATAAAAAAGGAATTGGTTCTAACGCTTATCGGGACGCCTGGTCTTTATTTGATCAAATTATTGTAAGTGAAACCTTATTGGATCGCATGCAGGAAGGTTTCTTTTACTATAGAGCCGGTATCCATAATAAAAATGAATTGGTGCAGACCTTTGGTCAGTACAAAGGATATCCTTTTCGAACATTTTCTGGTGACACTTACATCGCGGGTTATTCGGATCATTTTGCTGTTTATGTTCATCTACTAAAAACTGTCTATTGATTGGATCCGGACCTTTGGCTTTAAGTTCAGAACATCAGGAGGCACTTGATCTGATGGAGCACGGCGGCGATCATTTATTTGTTACCGGACGAGCGGGAACAGGCAAATCCACCTTACTCCAATTATTCGCCAAAACCACAAGTAAGAAACATGTAGTCCTGGCACCCACTGGAATTGCTGCGCTGAATGTAGGTGGCCAAACCATACATTCTTTCTTCGGTTTCCCTCCAAAATTGCTCATGAGAGAAGATATTCAAAGGCGCAAAAACTACCGTATGTTTTTAAATATCGAAGTGATCATCATAGATGAAATCTCGATGGTGAGAGCGGACATGATGGACAATATCGACTGGTTTCTAAGAGTCAATCGAGGAACAAATGTTCCGTTTGGTGGGGTTCGCATGATATTGTTTGGTGATTTATTTCAGTTGCCTCCAGTAGTGGGTAATAAAATGGAAGCTCAATATCTCGTGGAAAGGTATGATTCACCTTATTTCTTTTCTGCCTTAGTATGGCGCAATGAAGCCCATTTTGAAATGATAGAACTACAAGAAGTATATCGTCAAGATGAAAGGCACTTTATTAACATTTTAGATAGTATTCGTACCAATGAGGTTGATGAATATGTCATTATGGACTTAAATGAAAGACATTCCGAATCAATAGAAGAAAATGAATTTATTATTACCCTAAGTAGCAGAAATGCCATTGTTAATGAAATCAATATAAGACACCTGTCTGAATTATTCGATGAAGAATATACTTACCTTGCCAGTGTGTCAGGAAACTTCCCACCTTCTTCCTATCCGGCTGAATTGGCATTGAAGCTTAAAAAAGGAACACAAGTTATGTTTGTGAAGAACGATCCCGAAAAAAGATTTGTAAATGGCACTTTAGGAATAGTCAAAGCACTGAGTCACGAGGAAATAATTGTTGAGATTGTGGGTGATGATGGCATGGAGTCCGAAATCAAGGTTCCAAAATTAGTTTGGGAAATACAAAAGTATCGTCACGAAGAAAACCAGATCAAATCTGAAGTGGTGGGCTCTTTTGAGCAGTATCCTCTTAAGATGGCATGGGCGATTACTATCCACAAGAGCCAGGGCAAGACTTTTGACAATGTGATTATTGATGTAGGGACAGGTTCTTTCGAATATGGCCAAACCTACGTTGCACTTTCAAGATGCAGATCTCTGGAGGGTATTCAGCTTAAGCGAAAGATCAGACCTCGGGATATTTTCGTTGACGAGAAAATTGTTGATTTCTACCAACAAAAGAAACGGGGCTAGTATCCTTTAATCAAATTGATGATATTGTATACGAACATTACGATGATAGTAATGAGCGCCAGAAAGGTAAGAACAGATACATTATTAAAATTTAGTGGCACCTTAAATTTCGGAGTTTCTGCCTCCGGATGATCTCTTCTATATAGAATCAATCCCAGGTTGACCATTCCGAAGACGATGAAAATGAAGATATTGCTCATGCTGGCAACCACTTCAAGATTCCCTATCAATCCAAAGCCAATTGCTAAGATACTAATAGAAATGATGGCATAATTCGGCGTATTACCAATACCGGAAAGCGTGGTAAATCTCTTTAGCCAACTTATATCACTATCTCTGGCCACGTCATAAAGCAACCTTGAAGTACCCAGAATATTGCTAAGTATTGTTTTGCTGGTCGCGAAGAGCGCTACAATCACTAAAATCGTAGCTCCGATAGCCCCCCACTGCGACTCAATCACTGCTGCCAAAGGACCATTAGAACTCGAAAGTTCTTCCCAACCCAAGGTACTTACACTGCAAATGGCAATTAAGACATAAAACACCATAACGATGACACCGCTCAAAATGATTGCCCACGGCATATTAACACGGGGATTTTTGGTTTCTTCTGCCATTTTGACAAGGTCTTCAAAGCCTATATAACTGAAAAATATAAGGGCGGCTCCGGCGATGATGCCATTGACACCTTTCGAATTCATCTCCAGCAGGTTCTTACTTCCTATATCAGGAATTGAAAAAGCAATAACCAAAATTAATCCAGCTAGCGTAACAATCGTAGCGAACATATTAAAGTAAGAAGAGTACTTGGAGCCGACAATATTAAAAAAAGCCATTAAGGCTACAACTCCAATGACCACGATCCAACTGGGAGTTTCTATAAGCCTGCTAAAATATTCTGCAAAGCTAATGGCAATCGCGGCAGCTGCTACGAAACCAGTGAATGTCATAAAAATGGACATGTAAAGCGCTGTTTTCTTACCAAAACTTTGCTTGATATATTCAAAGCTCCCACCGGCATCGGGAAAACGGCTTACAAATTCTGCGTAACTTAAACCAGTGAGCAATGCTACCAATGAAGCAATGACGAAACTAAGCCAGAGCATATTTCCACCATGAGTTGCTGCCTTTCCTATGATGGCGTAGATCCCTGCGCCTATGATACCTCCTACACCAAACATTAGTACGTCCCAAAAGCCAAGCGACTTTTTCAATTCCTTTTTACCCATATCATTCTTTTGCTTTGATAAAAATCGGACCATCACTTTACGTGAGATGTTCGAAAGGCAAAAACTATTGCCAGACAGATTTCATCTAATAACAGCAGTTTATTATATTGCTACAAATTCTTAAGGTATGTCTAGAGGAAAGCAACAAAGAAAGAAATTGAGAGACAAAAAAGAGCAGAGAAAATTTTTCGTTGTGTCTATTGTGGTGACTGCGGTAATCATTTTTTTGCTCTATCTTATGTACAGAGCTTCGTTGTAAGTCAAATCCATCATTGAATGAAATTAAACCTGGATATTAAGGCACCCAGCAGCCAGGAATGGATTAATGCTGTCATGTCAGATTTTGATTCGTTTTTGCAAGATCATTTAGATTGTGAGCGAAAAGCTTCATCCATGGCCATGAGTTTTGTGGCAAAATATCCTGACAGAAAGGAGATTATTCCAGATTTAATCGAGACAGGAATTGAAGAACTTGAACACTTCCAGCAAGTTTATCTATTAATGGAAAAGAGAGGAATACCTTTACCACACAGCATGGGTGAGGATCCCTATGTAAAAGCTTTGATTAAAAAATGTCACTCTGGCAGAGAGGAACGCTTTCTCGATCGACTTTTAATTGCTTCTATTGTGGAAACTCGCGGTGCCGAACGCTTCAAAATGGTTGCAGATGCTCTTGAAGATCCGGAACTTAAAAAGTTTTATAAGATGCTGTGGACTTCAGAAGCCAAACATGGTCATATCTTCGTTAAAATGGCTTTAAACTACTTTTCGAAAGATCAAGTATACCAGAGATTAGAGTGGTGGGTGGATCAAGAGCAGGAAATTCTTGATGGGCTTGAGATCAGAGCCGCACTTCATTAGCTTGTTTTTTATCGACCTTTCGGAGAACACTTAAGCTTATTTCATTCACACCATAATAGGATTCTCCAAGTTGCTCAAAGTAATGATCCAATGCAAAATCCAATTTCACATCTTGATACAAAGTGTCTCTTAAAAAATGCAGCGCTTTCATGAATTTAAACGCATCGAAATATTGAAAGTATCTTTTGATGAATGCTTCTTGAGAAGAGGTGTTTTTGTTAATCTCTTCCATCTTTGCTTTAAATTTAATTCGTTCTAAAAAAGGAGTGATCCGGTCATCATTTATATTGGTATTAGCATCTTCACTAAATCTGCCTACTCGATTAAAATAAGGTTGCAGAATTGTGAAACTTGATGGGTGATAAGTCATTATTTCATTTCCAGCTTCCCCCTCTCCTACTGCCTTTCCCGTTCCGAAAGGCACACGATCCGAAATTCTGCCTTCTGGGTAAACAGTGCAAGCAGACAATTCACCACAGGTGCCATTCTTTATAAATTTGTGAAGGAAGTAAAAATCTTCTCCGGCTCTTCTGGTATTCATGCCACCAAGAGCTGCATAGGCTTGGGTTCGCACTGCCATCGCACTTCCTACCGTTTGAAATGCAAAAGGGCAGCCGATCAACTTTTGCATACCAATGAAATACCTCAAGTGTAATTCATAATTGATGATCGAAGGATTGCTCAGTTCATGCTCAATATGAATTGATGCTGCGTTCAGATGAGGATTGATTTCAAAATATTGAATAATGGACTCAAAGTAATTTTTTGAGACCGTACAATCAGCATCCAAATTGACAATGACGCCCTCTTTTTGAAGTGTCTGAAATCTTAATAGAGCCTCATCCATCAATACTTTTCTGGCCAAGCCTACTCCACTCTTCTTGGAAGGTAAATCCAGGTTTTTAAGTATATGAAATTGCAATGCTTCGGTACTATTATTTTTAGCAAATGTTAAGCTTTGTGAATAGGCTGAGTCATTGTCACGCCTTACCTCCCTCGTATCTGATGAAGAACCATTGATATAAATAAGAACTTCTATCTTACCATTCCGGATAGAGCAAGCTGATAAAGATTCTAACGTTTTAATAATGTTAGGTTCCTTATATGCCGGTATGACCACAATTAATTCTAAATCGACCGAAGGAGATTCCGTAATCAGCCCCTGTGTCTTGCCCTGCTTTTTTAGATATTGTTTAATTATTTCCATTCAACTACATTTACACTTCCTGACATGACAAATGTACTTATAGAAATACAATATTTTCCTCCCATCGCCTATTTCGCTTTGATGGAATCCTATGATATCTTCACCATAGATCAACATGAGCATTATCAGAAAGGTGGTTATCGCAATCGCATGTATGTACTAAGTCCTCAAGGTCCACTTGCGCTAAGTGTCCCCTTAAAAAGTGGTAAAAACAGTCAGATGCCTATTAGAGAGGTTGCTATAGATCATTCAGAAAATTGGCAGGTGAATCATATTCGCTCCATCAAAACATGTTATGGTAAATCGCCCTACTTTGAATACTATTTTCATTTGTTCGAACCAATTTTTGAAAAATCATATCAATATCTATTTGATCTAAATTTGGATATCATTGATAAGTGTCAAGAAGTTTTGGAATTGAAAGCAGACATTAAATTGTCGTCTCAATTTTTAGAAAATGAGACGTTTAAAATAGACATAAGAAGAGGAGCGCTGAGCCCTAAAAAGAAACATCAGCAGAAAATTGAGCAACAATATAATTTTCCAATTTACGACCAGGTATTTTCAGATGAACGACCATTTGCACCTAATTTAAGTATCTTAGATTTGATATTTTGTTTGGGTCCTGAAGCCAGGTTATATCTAGCCTCAACGATAAATAAGAAATGAAAGAATACATAGATCAAAAAGCAACCGCTTTCAAGAATCAGCTGCAAGAAGTATTTCATGCCTTGAATCAAATAGTGGAAGAGATTAATAATGAGGAGTTAGAGCAAACAGCCAGGGAGGTTTCAAGAAGTATTCACGAACCTTTTATGTTTGTGATAGTGGGTGAAGTCAAAGCCGGTAAGAGCAGTTTTATCAATGCTTTATTGGAATCGCAGAAAGACATTTGCAAGGTAGCTCCATCACCTATGACCGACACGATCCAGCAGATTACTTATGGAGAAGAAAGAGTCGAAATGATCAATCCATTCCTGAAAAAGATCTACCAGCCTGTTGAGATACTTAAAGAAATAAGCATCGTTGATACACCTGGCACCAATACCATCGTAGATCATCATCAGGAAATAACAGAGCGTTTTATACCGTCCTCAGATTTGATCGTTTTTGTATTTGAGGCCAAAAACCCTTACCGACAGTCCTCCTGGGAATTTTTTGATTTCATCAATGAAGAATGGCATAAAAAAGTCATTTTTATTCTCCAACAGAAAGATCTTTTGCCTGAAGAAGATCTACTCATCAATTCAAATGGTGTTAAGGTTCAAGCTGAAAAGAAAGGCATGGCAAACCCTAAAGTTTTTGCCGTAAGTGCCAAACAGGAGCAAGAAGGTCAAAAAGATATATCAGGATTTCAAGTTCTGAGAAAATATCTTGAGGATAATGTTACTGGAGGAAAAACGCCTTATCTGAAATTACTCAGTTCTATTAATTCAGGCCAACAAATATTATCAAGAATTTCAGCAGGAATCCAGGATCGGCGCAAACAATATGAATTAGATAAAGCCTTTAGACAGGAAATCAGGGAAACACTTGATCAGCAAGAACAAAAGTCTGTAAAACAGGTGGATAACTTGGTGGAAAACCTACTCAATGCCTATGATCGAGTGACTTTAACCAAACTGAATGAATTGAGTGACGGACTTTCTTTTGTGCCTATGGTTAAAAGGTCTTTTACTTCAATGGTGGGAAGTTCAAAATCAGTTAAAGATTGGCTAGCCGAGCTTCAAAATGAACTTGAAAAAGGGCTGAATAAACATTTAAAAGATAAGCTTCAGGAAGGTGTGGTGGATATAGCGGACAGTATTCAAAACATGGCCAAGATTGTAGATCTGAAAATAAAGAACAGTACTACTGTCCTTAAAGATAATCATGAAATTTTCAGTGATATAGCGGAGCGTCGTGCGAATGTTCTTAAAGATCTGCAGGAAACATTTTCTTCATTTCTAAGCCGTTCAGAGAATTATTATGATGACCAGATTATGGGCAATAGCAATATCACTCCTAATCTAGCTGCGGGAGGAGGAATCGCTGTGGTAGGTGTAATTTTAACCGCGGTAACCAACCTGGCAGTTTTCGACATCACTGGAGGGATATTAGCAGCCACTGGATTGATCTTCGCAGGCTTTTCACTGGGATTACGTAAGAAGAAAATTGTAAGGAGTGTCAGGGAAGAAATAGATAAAGGAAGAATTCGAATAGATGAAGAGATCAGTGAGAAACTGGCCAATTACATTGCCAGAATTAAGGAGAAAATAGATGAAAACTTTCAACGTTTTGATGACCTTATCGAAAAGGAAGGTAAAGCATTAGAAAGATTAAATGCAAAAGAGCAGGAATTAAAACTGCAAATGCAGAAATACGAAACGGAAATTACAGAAGTTTTGAACTCTGCTTAGAACTCTTCTCCTCCATCATAATCTCCTCCACCGTCACCTCTTTCACCTCTTCTGCCGCGCCTTCTGTCCTGATTGATCCTATAATTTAATGAAACAATAATACTTCTAGCCCTCCATTGAAATTCACTCTCAGAGAAGAATGTACCTACTACATCACCGTCTTCATAGAGATTGAATTCATTGATACTTTGTCTTTTTCTGGAATTCAATAAGTCTCTGACATTTAAAGCCAGGCTCAGATTTTTTTCAGGAAATTCTTTGCCAAAGCCTAAATCTATACTGGTGATACCCCTATTAAATCCTTGTGGTGTTCTTCTTGCACCTCTATGACCAACTCGTACCTGACTCTCAAAAGTCTTTGAAAACTTCAGTTTATTATTGAGTCTGGTAAACCACGTATATGCGTCTGCAGTAAAGTCATCTTGGATATTGGCACCATCGGTAATGGATCTGAAGGCATTTAAATTTCCACTCAGATCCCACCATTTTAAGATTTTATAATTTCCGGTAAATTCAAAACCAATGTCATCTTGCGTGAGCAGATTTTCAGGTCTCAGGATCGTTACCCCTTCATTGGTGACGGTCTGGACTCTATCAATTACATCTGTTGTATGACGATAATAAATAGAGGACGTCAGTGATCCTTTGCCAAAGTAATTAACGTACCCTAATTCATATGAATCTGTAAATTCAGGATTTAGATCTGGATTACCACTGAACTGATTTCTAGGATCACTGAAAGTAAAAAAGGGGTTTAAATCCCAAAACCTAGGTCTTCTGATTCTCCTGCTATAGCTAATTTGTAGTGAATTTTCTTCATTAACTTTATAGGATAGAAAAGCACTTGGAAAGAAATTAAAGTAATTCCTGGCGTTAGCGTCCTCATCTGAATCTAACAATTGGGTCTGAATGAAAGAGTATTCTGTTCGCAATCCTACCTGATAAGACCATCTTAGATATTCTTTTCCATAAATACCATAGGCTCCATTAATAAATTCATCATAATTGAAGTCATTCGATAAATTCGCTAATCTGACCCACTCATTCTCTATCTGCTCTTCGACTAAATAGCGATTAGAGATCAAGCGATAGGATGATTGTAATCCTACCTCAAACTTCCCATCATTCGGTAAAGGTCGGAGATAATCAGCTTTCAAATTTATTCTACGCTCAGTTTCATTGTTCGCAGATCGCTGAAAAAGATCATCATCACCACTGGGTTCCCCATTTGCATCAAAGAATTCCTGGACAAAATCTGAAGACTCAACTTCAGTATTATCCTGAAAGCGAAGATCGGCGATAAATTTATGATCTTTTCCGGCCAATTTCTTTTCATAAGTCAGCGCATATTCCGTATCATACTCATTTTCAGACTCATCATCACTTCTTTCAGAAATTCCTACAAGATTAGCTCTGGAATTCATAAAATCTTCATAGATCACACTGTTGTTGTTTCCTTCTCTTGATCTTCTGAAAGAAAAAGAGGAAGTAAGTATATTATTGGAATTAATAAAATAATCCATTCCGAGATTGAGGTTTCCTGAAATACCAGAACGGTTAATGGATCTGGTTGCATTGAATATTTCAGATGCTCGTCCATCATTATAAATTCTTTCCTGAAAGGTAAAACCACCCCCAGGACCAGTTCTGTATCTTGTTCCTAGAGAGGAAAACAGATTGATTTTATCTCTTCTGTAGTTTAAATTGAAAGCTGTACCTGCTGTGGCCGGATAGCCTCCGGTTACATCAATAGAACCGTTGAAACCCTTCTTCCTATCTTTTTTCAAGACGATATTAATGATTCCAGCCATACCCTCAGCTTCATATCTTGCGCTGGGGTTGGTGATGACCTCGATGGATTCAATCATGTTGGCTGGCAGGTTTCTAAGACCGTTACTATTGCCATCTCCCACCATCATACTAGGTTTTCCATCAACTAAAATTCTCACTCCACCACTACCTCGCAAAGATACATTGCCTTCAAGATCGACAGCAACCGACGGAACATTGTCCAGAATATCTTCAGCTGTTCCTCCTTTGTTGGTTAAATCTTTTCCCACATTGAAAACCTTTTTATCCAGGCTGAGTGAAACTTGTGAACGTTCTTCTGTGATGACAACTTCATCGAGTTGCTCGGAATCCAAACTGAGATTTATCGTGGGCACAATCACTACTTCCTCTGATGCAGAGACCTTAATGTCGTCCACGCGCCTTGGAGCGTAAGAGATAAATTCAATTTCTAAATAGTATTGGCCCGGAGGTGCTTCTATTTCAAATTTTCCATTAGAGTTGGTAATTGTACCTCCAGCTAATTCATCACTTTCTGCTTTGAAAAGGGAAAGTGTGGCAAATTCCAAAGGTATGTTGGATTCAGCATCGATAATCTTACCAGTAATTAATCCTGGTTCCTGAGTGCGACCACGTTGAGCATGAATGCTTAAACAAACAAAACTTAAAAGGAAAAATAATAAATATTTCTTCATTGGGTATATAGTATATGTCCATTAAGACACACCATACTCCAAATGGTTTAATTAAGTTCTTGCAAAAATTAATTCGACGATTCTCTGGAAACTATTTTCGAAGAAATGCAAGTCAGGTAAAACGATTTGTTCCAGTCTAAAATCTGCATAGCTAATATCCCCCATGTACTGTGAAATCATTATGGTGTTCTCTTCGCATAAGTTTAGATAGGTAAATGAGAAAACACTGATGATAGCAACTACTATAAACAGTACTGCTACACTTTTTCGCTTAAGTCTTCGTACAGGCATAATTAACGTTTCAATTGGGTTGTATTAATATAGATGCAAATTCTGTGAAAAGGTTGCACACTATAAGAACGGAGGTATGGAAAAAAAAGTTACACTTTTGATTACATATTTAAGAAATATTTAACGTTACCTGCGGAATTAATCAGGTCTATTGTGTAATCATTCCTACTTTTAGTGAAAATTTCCTCTGTTTTTCCTACTTCTACAATATTTCCTTCTTTCATGATGGCGATCCGGTGGCAGAAAAATTTAACCAATGATATGTCATGTGAAATGAAAATGACGGAGAACTGATGCAATGCCAAATCCATGAGTTTTATGAGGTCGTATTGGACCTGTAGATCAAGACCAGCAGTGACTTCGTCACAAATTAAAACTTTAGGTTGTTGCGCTAATCCACGGGCTAAATTGACCCTTTGTCTTTGCCCACCAGATAATTGTTGAATTTTTCGTTGCCCGATAGCTGCATCAAGCTTCACCATTTTTAAATAATCCAATGGCTCTTTATCTGAGTTTCTTAATCTAAGCACCTCATTTAGAATATCATCTACAGTAAGATCCGGGTCCATAGCATTGTAAGCATCCTGAAAAATATAAGCTATTTCAGATTTAGGAATATCAGTCCATTCCTTACCTGCTGTAAATGCTGAGATACCGGCTATACATCTACCTAAGGTAGACTTCCCACTACCCGACTCGCCTACGATACCTAATTTTTCCTTCCGGTGTAGAACTAAATCTACTGCATCGAAAGCCTTATTACCATTAGGAAATGACTTTGAGCCCTTATTTAATTCATAAATAATAGCATCCAATGTGTCACTTTTGAAGCGTTGTAAATGCCATGACCTTAAATGATCTATAAGCTTCCGAGAAATCGGATGCTCTGGTTCTTGAAAAAAAAACATTGTTTTCTGATCAGCCAGCTTTTCACCGCGATCTATGTGAATGATTCGATCCGCAATCTCAGAGACCATAATTAAATCATGCGAAATGATTAAAATGGTAATTCCTTCATTTAACTTGAGCTCTTGAAGTAACTTCACAAATTGGCTCTGTATCAGTTTATCAAGTGAGGCTGTGGGCTCATCTAAGATCAATAGTTTCGGTTCACAGCTTAAAGCCATGGCGATCATTACTCTTTGCAGTTCTCCACCTGACACTTCATGAGGATAGGAATTGTAAATTCTATTGGGGTCTGAAAGCTTAACCTTATCAAACAATGCCATGGTCTTTACTCTCGATGATTTCTTATTGACTGTAGTATTTCTAAGGATAACCCTTTCTACTTGTCTACCGCATTTTATGGTCGGATTTAAAGCCATCCCTGCATTCTGAAACACAATTGCAATATCGTTCGGAAATAAAGAATGAGTTATGCTGTTATTTTGATAAGAAGACTTGGTAACCGAAACAGTGGCTTTCTTAGGAGCCAGTCCAAGTGAAGCAAGCACAGTCAGTGTTTTGCCGCTACCCGTTTTGCCGATAATGGCCAAAGTCTCACCTTGTACGACATCAAAGCTTAAATTATTAATGACTTTCTTATTTTTGAAGTCAATTTTCAAACTTCCGATTTCCAAAACCTTACGTCCCTCTAAATCCTGCATTTATCTTAAATTAATACTAAAATTAAACAAACTACCTTATATTGATCGCTGCAAGACGAATGAACTAATTTTATGTCAGTATTAAAGATAACCGACCTCCATAAGAATTATGGGAAGATCGAAGCGTTGAAGGGATTAAACTTGGAGGTTGAAGCTGGGCAAGTCTACGGGATCTTAGGTCCTAATGGCAGTGGAAAGACGACGACTTTAGGGATCATCTTGGGAATATTAGAACAGACTTCAGGATCTTTTACCTGGTTTGCCGGTAAGTATGGAGATAATCCTAGAAGAAGGATAGGTGCCATCTTAGAAACACCAAATTTTTACCCTTATCTCGATGCTGTATCTAATCTAAAAATTGTCCAAAGAATTAAGAAGTCATGGGATGATGATCTGGACAGTCTGCTTCACAAGGTCAATCTTTTTGAGCGTAGACACAGCAGGTTTAGAACTTATTCCCTAGGCATGAAGCAAAGACTAGCCATTGCGGCCACCTTGATTGGCAACCCTGACGTGGTTATTTTTGATGAGCCTACTAACGGCCTTGATCCTCAAGGTATTGCAGAAGTTAGAATTACATTACAGGACATTGCTAACTCAGGAAAGACGGTCATCATGGCCAGCCATATTCTTGACGAAGTGGAAAAGATATGTACTCATGTAGCCATCATCAAACAAGGCAACCTGTTGGCTACGGGTTCTGTGGGCTCTATCTTAAGTTCCGATACTACTGTAGAGCTTGCGGTTAATGATATGAGCAAGTTAAAGGATATTCTTGCGCACATTCCTACCATTAAAAATATAGTCCAAAAAAATAATTTTGTTGAATGTACTGTAACAGATGAGAAAGATGTAGAAGGCATCATTCGGAAATGCATAGATAGTGGTTTACTTCCAACTCATATTGTGAAGCGTAAACGAAAATTGGAGGAAGAATTTCTTGAAATTACTAAAGAGACAGCTTAGATGTTAAACTATTTGAAACTGGAATACCAAAAGTTTGGGAAGAATACGGTGGTCACCATGTTATTATTTATGTATATGGCCTTTCTTCCTGCATTGATTTTTCTCGGCAAGACGGTACCAACCATTCCAGGTTTGATGGCTTCTAATAATCTATTCTTTGAATTTCCTACAGTCTGGCAATGGATGGGATATTCAGGAAATTGGTTGGTTTTCTTCTGCCTGGGATATGTTGCAGTTCATATTATCACTTCGGAGGTTTCTAACAAGACCTTTAGGCAAAGCATCATTAATGGCCAATCCAGAACTGAATTCTTTGTGGGAAAATGTGTAGCACTTCTTGCACTTTGCGTGGGAGCTACCATGTATTATGCCATCGTTACTAGCCTTATCGGACTTATTGCTACAGAGGCTCCGGATTTGCAAATGATTCTGGATGGAGGCCCTTATATATTACGGTTTTTTATAATGTGTCTAGGCTACTTAAGTTTTGCTATGCTTATAGGCTTGGTTATCAGAAGCTCGGGCATCGCCATTCTACTTTACTGGTCTTACGTACTATTTATCGAGCCTTTTATCAGATGGGTGGTGCATCGTGAAATAGCACTGGATGAATCGATCTTATACTATCCCATGAACATTGTAGAAGACCTTCTTCCGATGCCATTTTTTGAATTTGCCTCAGCAATACCAAGCGAGGTCAATTTTGATTTTTTAATTGACCCTAACCTCGCCATAGGACTAACCCTTGCACTCACAGCCATCTTTGTATCGCTGGCTTACTGGAACATGTTGGCCAAAGATATGTAGACCTTATTTAACTTTAATTTTAATGGACTTTGAGTAATCATTGAACTCAGGCGCATAATAGTTCTGAATTTCAGCAACTCCGCTATTATAGCTCCCTTTATTATTGATATACATATCATACTCGATCACATATCTTCCTTTTTGCACACTGTCCAAAAAGAAATGTGTCGCTAAATCTTTAACAGATTTATAATATCCAAGCCTGTTATCCCACATGTACCTGCTTTCACTTTCTATTGGTTCTGCTCCGGCTGGTCGTTCATCAGAAACATGTATAAACTGCATAGGTCTGTCTGTAGTAATAACCAATCGAACCCGAATGCGATCACCTAATTGCAAGTTATGATCTTCTATATTTTGTAATTCATTATTAATCCCCACTACGTAAATCTCCTTAGCTAGATCAAAGTATTCATTATCAGTGCTTTGAATGTCTTCATAATCCTGAAAAAACTGATAATGCACATTGGCCCAGGCTTTGTGATCATTTGAATTTTCAAACTCTATTTTGTGCATATCATTGATCAATGCAGGGTTTGAAAATTCTTTCTTCTGATAATTCAATCCGGCAATGGCGTTACTTTGCACTTTCTGACCATTGACCAACATGTCAATATTCTTGCCTTGCCCAAAAGAACTGCTGTTACCCAGTGTCAATGCGTAGATCGCTGAAGAAGTAGCAATACTGCTAGACCACGAATTGGTTCTCTTGTTAGAAATAAGCCAAAACTTCATTTCATCAATTTGCTTCTGATAAGTATCGTATTCATTAAACAATGCGATCATATGCGCCTGTAAACTGATATCCCATGAGCTGTAGACACCTCCCGGATTACTATTCCAAAATCTACCTAATTGTTCTTTGTAAAATGATTTCTCCAGCAAGGATGACACAATCTTTTTGCTCAGTGCTTTATCCTCCTTCAGGAATATCCTGGCGATAAAGTTTTGTGATTCCAGATCGTATTCGTACCAATCTTGCTTTAATTTGGATTTAGCTTGATTGACCAGTCGTACATAACTACCATCTACTTTCTCTGTCATTCTGGTGTTGATCCATATGTTTCTAATCAAGGATAGTGATATTCTATTACTAAGATCATCATGATCTTCAATAATAGCTGAAGCCAGATAACGAAACAATTTGGATTTGATGGATGGACTGAATCCTTGAATTCCCAAATCTTCTAATTTGATGATGCCTTCTAAAATATACTGGCTGATATAAAAATTAGGTCTTCCACCTTCGAACCATGGAAATGCACCGTTGCCAAGCTGCATGGCTTCCAATTTCCTAACGGCATTATTCAATTCATTGTTGATCAACTCACTGTCGAAAAGTTCTGCTAATTTTCGCAATGTCTCTTCTTCACTTATTGCCGATTGCAACCATGGTGTGGATGACAAGTCTACTTTTTTTAAGGCCGCATTTAAGCTCAATGAAGACAGCGTATCACCTGATGCTTTCCACTGTTTGTAAAATTGCTCAACTAATGGATTTTCTTTCAAAATTTTGAGTGCAAGTGCATTGGCAAAGTACCTATTAAAGATGGCTTCTGCGTTCTCTGACTCCTGTTCCATTAAGTAAGGCAATGATCTCATTGCGTACCAGGCTGGGCTACCAGTCGATTCTATCATCAACGAACTACTCCTATTGTTTCCTGATTTCATTTCAGTAAAATCAACTTCTCCATTTGATTTTGCATCTAGCAATATCGTTTTCGAATCGATTAAAAACTTTTCACCGGGCATGACTGGCACGATATGTTGTTCAGCATCCTCATGACGCTCTCCCACTACCGAATAGACCAGTTTGATTAAGCCAGGTCTGACAGGCACTTTCAAACTCCAGAAAACTTCCTTTTGCTGATCCGATTCTATTGATATTTGATATTTTTCTAAACCAAAATCAAGTACCTCTTGGCTTACTTCGTCATAAACTTTCAACGCTGCGATTACTTTTTGAGTGTTCTCGCTGAGGTTATTGATTTTCGCAGACAATTGTATTTGATCCCCTGATCTTAAAAATCTGGGTTGATTAGCCTGAATCATCAGTTCTTTGCGGGTCACAATCTCTTCAGATTGAAATCCGTACTTTAAATCTCTCGTAAAAGCAAAGTTTTGTAACTTCCACTTAGTCAGTGCCTCATTATTCACAAACTCTAACTTTACCTCGCCATCTGAATTACTTTGCAATGCTGGCTTAAAGAAAACCATTTCAGCAAGATTTGTTCGCACTTGAGAAACAGGCGGTGGTGGAGGTGGAGCGCTTGCTACCATGGCGCTATTTGCTGATTCTGTGCTTGCTTCATCCTCTACTACCGCTCCTTGCATTTTCATTATACTTCCACTCTCGGCCATTTCTCGATAAATGAAAGCATTGAATTGCTGTGGAATGTATTTAAAATCAGGCAATCTCAGCCAGGGAATCATTTGCTGGTTAACTTGATTCCATTGATAATTTCTGGTATACAAGAATTGGTTGCCATACCCGGAGTTTGAAAAGTACGGTGTACCTGTCCTACTGGGATATGGACTCCAACTCCATTCATGCTCAGCCAGTTGATCCAAAGAAGCATCATACATGGATGATAAAAATTGGGCCTGGACTGGATTACCATCAATGTCTGTTATTACAAACATCCAGCTTTCTTTACTCCCGGGCTCAGCAACATATCGAATAGACTTAGGTTTGATGTTTAATTTCTTATGACGGTAAGGAACCACTACGTCAACCACTTTTTCAAAGATCCTATTTTGATAATAAGCACGAACCTGGAAACTAAAGCCTCCATAATCCTTTGATGTGATCGGAATATCTTTTACATAGGTTTCACCGAGATTAACCCATTGCTCAAACTCTAAATTACTGTCTTGATACCTTAGAATTTGAACCTGGATATCCTTCTTACTCGATCCCACTTTCAATTCAAACTGATCACCTGGTTGATATTGATCTTCTGGATTGACAACGTAAATTAATTCTTCATCTGCGAATGCTCCCTCTTCAAAATCGATGATGTCTATATAATCTTCAATCTCCTGACTGCCTTTGGCATTTAAAACAAGTCTATAGTCTCCCGTTCCTAACCTCTCCCTTAGTTCGATCATCATACTATCCTTCACAGTAAGCGTTTCGCTCAGAATCCTTTCACTGTAGTACCTATCTTTTTCAAAAATCCTATAACCTAAAGATGCTATTTCATTTTCATCTATCGTATCTGGGAATTCCCAATATCGATCGATGAAAAATTGATCTGTATTTCTACTATAGACATCTATCCTTACATCAGCCGTAATCGGCTGATTGTCAGAATTGACAGTCTGTATGAGCAAAGCCCCTTCATCCTTTTTTTCATACTTAATAAAAATAGATTGCTCTGAAATATTGAAGTCTTTCATTGCAAATTGAGTTTCACCTGTGCCATCTGTCACTTCTATCTCCACGGTGTAGTTGTAGTTAGAGACTTCTTCCCGGTTCTCGGGTGTTTCTGCAGTAAAAGTAAAGTCAAATGAACCATCCAGCTCACTTTCAGTAGTACCTGACTCAATAAGAATGGGTTCACTTATTGGATATAATCTATTGTATCGCGAATAAAAATAAGGGATCCAGGATTTACGATATACCTTATATACCACCTTAGCATTAGATACGGGGACTCCAGTATATGAATTTATGGTACCCTTTACTTCCACTTTTTCTCCCAGTCTCAAAAGCTGGTCAACTTCATCAACTTCAACTAAAAACTTTGGCCTCTTGTATTCTTCTACTCTTACATTTTTGTAGGCGTTAACCCGCTGTCCGTTCTCAGCTAAACGAATGCTGAGGTTTCCACTTTGTATACTTTTTGGTATATCAAAAGAACCATGAAAAGCGCCAAACTCATCACTTTTAAGTTCTTGAGTCCCAATTTCATTTCCAAAAGTGTCGAAAAACCTAAGACTTAATCCTGCATTCTTTACAGGTTTAGGATCTACGGATTTTTTTGCATTTTCATAATAGAGCCCATGAAAATGTAGAGTTTGACCAGGACGATAGATGGCTCTATCAGTCAAAATATTGGCATTTCTATGTGAAGAATTTCTGTCTGGATTATGATAGACACCGTCTTTTTGCATATAAAAGTCACTCCCATACTCAACATAAGGAAGAAAGCTTTTATTAGGGTCGGGCTGATATGAAAATCTTGGATTCCCTACACCTTCAAATCGGGTCACAAACTTTGTTTGTCCACTTTTATAATCACGTTCCAAGACTTTAAAGTTGGCATTGCTGATTTGCTTTCCAGTTTGCCGATCTATCGCTTCTAAAATCATCATTCCCTTAGCATGATCATAAAAATGATTAATCGTTAAACTACTGACTAAAAAATTACCGGTGAATAAAGGCGCATTTTTGCTTTTTTCTTCGAAATCTGGGATGGTATTGACTGCTATTCCATAAAATCCAGCCTTTAATGGTGGCAATACGGTTTCAGAGGATAAATCTACATATGGGAATGGAGAAACAGGTAAAACCAATTCTGATTCATGTACTACAGGTTTGTTCTTAAATGGGAACTCCCTTTCTCTACCCTCTTCCAGATAGTCTTGTTGAGACAACTGATATATTTTGTAGTAAATCTTATCAACATTTCTTGTATTCAAGTACATTAATATAGCTTGTTCTGGAAGATTAACCTGTTCGGTTGAAATTCTAAGTTCAGGAGCCTTTAATCGTGCTATTTGTACTTGTGCGTTATTCATGTAAATGCTATCCCCTACCTGAGACACGGACTCTAGAAGTTCCATACTTCTCACCCTCAGAGATGAAATTCTCGTTCGGTCTTCCTGGTTTTTTCTAGCGTCAGTAATCAATTGAAGTGCTACATGATAATCAATGATGTATTCAAATTTTGCAGGATATTCAGATCTTAACTCCTGGACAGCATCTTCAAAATACATTCTTTTTTGTACCTCGGTTTCCAAAGCCAGCTTGTCTTGATCATTTCGCTTCAGTTTTGAAATCAGTTGATTGTACTCTTGATGAATAACCTGACTAATTTCCCTCTCACCCAGTAGTTGCTTATATACGTTGGACTGCAGCAATCTAATCTTCTCGGACATGTAAAAATCCCACAGACTAGTGGATTCATTATAGTTCTTATCTACAAAAAATTGATTGATATCGCGAGTCTTGATTTGCTTCGTCTTATCAATCAATGCGGCATCGAAGTGCTTTTTGATCAATTCACTGTAATCTTGAGCCGATTTCTCTTCATCACCGTTCATATCGTCGGGAATGATATCGCTATTAGAATTCCAATAATTATGATAGATTAAAGCCAGGGCATAGTGAAAAATGGATTGGGAAATGGGTTCTTGTGCAATCGATAGTTGATTTTGCAAATAATCCAGTTGATATTCCATAAAATCTTCCTGATCGAGGTTCTTCAAGTTGATTCTTTGCAAAACAGCTTGAGTTGCTACAATTTCGTCACCATTATCGCGAGCCATTTCAATAAGATCCTCTGTTTCTGAAATAGCTTTATCGGGAAATCCTTTCTCTATATGCTCATTGATAGCGTTCCATTGCGCTGAATAGTCTCTGGATGTCTGTATGTTCAATTCCTTTTGCGTTTTACATGAAAACATGCTTAAAAGCAGCATGCATATAATCCCTAATTTTCTCATTCGTATTTATATTAACTCTGGTTTTATCAAGCTTTAGACTCGACATAAATCCGGTTATTTAAATGTATTACTACAACACTGGGATGCATGTTTGGGATAAATTACATAATCAATCCTAATTTTAGCAATCAGATACTCCTTGAAAATTTTATTATACCTTTGCGCAAAATAGTATGTATGCTTAATCTTGCAATAACCTGGGGACCTGATCCGGTGATTTTCAATCTGTTTGGCGCCATGCCTATCCGGTATTACAGTTTACTTTTTGCAAGTGGATTGTTCATTGGTTACTTGATCGTTAAAAGAATGTATAAAAAAGAGGGCCTTCCTCTGGATAATCTGGATACCCTGGCTTTTTATATTTTTGTTGCAACCGTTCTTGGGGCTAGGTTAGGTCATTGCCTCTTCTACGAACCTGAATATTATTTAAAACATCCTTTAGAAATGCTTCTTCCCTTTACGATGTCTGGAGGAGAATTTCGTTATACAGGATTTCAAGGTCTGGCAAGCCACGGTGGAATCTTAGGTGTTTTTATTGCCATCTGGCTATACTGTCGCAAGACCAAAGAGCCTTTCTGGGGCGTTTTAGATAAGGTAGCTGTCGCTGGTTCCTTAACGGGTGCTTTTATTCGTCTTGGAAACTTTATGAATTCTGAAATTTTGGGTAAAGCTACGGGAAATGAGTATGGTGTTATTTTTACAAGAGTAGATAATGTGGTACGTCACCCGGCCCAACTATACGAATCAGTTGCTTACTTTGCGATCTTCATTACACTTTTTATACTATATAAGTCAAAGAAATTCAATCCGGGAAAGGGTTTTATTTTTGGACTTTTTTTTACACTCCTTTTCGCAGCCAGATTTTTAATTGAGTTCTTCAAAATCAACCAAGTGGCTTTTGAGGAAGGAATGGCGTTTAACATGGGGCAACTTTTAAGTATTCCCTTTATGATTGGTGGAATCATAGTGATGATCCTTAAGCGCAAATAACGTATTATAATTTCTGCTAATATTTTATTTATTTTGTTGAAAATTAATAGCAAAAGATGAGATTTATTTCAATACTTTTCACACTTATTGGTCTCTGGCTGATTAGCTGTGGCCCCAAAGGTACGTCGCAATCCGCTCAGAATGAGAATAGCTACTCCAGTATTGATTCTTACAATAGAATTGCACAGACTCCGGATCCAAATCGCAAACTGGAGAATCTCGATATTACCCTTACCATCGAAAACGCTCCCCAGGGTACATACTATCTCATGGGCATATTTGCCGAACAATATTTTCTAGTAGACTCACTAAAAATCAATGGTAACCAATTGACTTTTAAAAGAAATGAGCCATTAGAACCGGGACTTTACTACGGTGTCTATCCAAATCGTTCAACGGCCATACAAATGATCATCGATACTGATCAAACATTCGAAATGTCCACAGTGAATGGAGATATTGTAGGTTCCATGAAAGTTAAAGGAAGTCAAGAGAACGAGCTTTTGTACGAAACTTTATTACACGAGCAGAATATGGCTCCCGAGTTCAATCGCATCGCCAAGGCCTTTGAAGGCCTTGAAGTAGGTTCAGAAGCACATACGCAACTGGTCAACGAACATGACCAGTTGATGCAAGAAAAAATGGACTACCTGAGATCTATGTGGGAAAAGTTACCTCAATCTCTTTTCACTTCTTTCAAAGAAGCTGGTCAGAATCCTCACATCACCTACGAGTTTGACGCAAATGGCGGGCTTTCACAGGACTATCTCGCAAAATTGAGAACATTATACTGGCAGAATACCAACTTTGATGATAAGCGCTTGCTTCGTACGCCTGTGATTTCTAATAAGCTGGTCAAGTATTACGGAAATATCATGCCGCAGAATCCGGATACATTAATAAAATATACAGACATGTTGATCAATCAATGCATTGACAATGATCAATACTATAAATATTTCGTCAACTGGGTGACCCTAGAATATGAACCGACGAAGACTACATTGATGGATGCTGAAGCCGTATATGTGCATATGATTACCAACTACTTCACTAAAGAAAGGGCGTTTTGGCAAGATTCTGTCCAAACGTACGGTTTGCAATTAAGAGCTTATGAAATGGGAAATAGTCTGGTAGGTCAAACCGGTCCCAATGTCACCGCTCAAGGGCCAGATGGTAAAACTTATAGTATCAATGATATTAAATCGCCCTATGTCATTGTTTATATGTGGAATCCTGACTGTGAACATTGTGCAGAGCAGACTCCCAAATTAGTTCAATTATACAACCAGCAACAGAATAAAGAATTTGAAGTTTATAGCATTGCTGTCAATACTGAAGATGATAAGTGGCGTGAGGCCATCCGAAAGTATCAGATGCCATGGATTAACGTATTTGATCCAACGAACAAAGCAATTTATGCTAAGTATTACGTAGACAATACACCCGAAGTGTATGTATTGAATCCTGACCGAAAGATCATAGGTAAAAACCTGAAAGTTAACCAAATCATGACTATTGTAGACCGTGACAAGGCCAGCAGGGGGTAGATCAAAGTCTTTTAAGTATCAATAGTCGAAAGTCTACGGATGCATTGGGATGAACCGATTGCTTTTGAAGTGTAAGTCTTTGTTTGCCTTTTTTGAGGTCAATTTTTCCTAGGGATAAGATCTTAAAATCTTTAACATAGCCTTCTTCTCGAGGAACCACATCATATTGCATCCCATGAAGTGGAGGATCATGAACCACTTGAATCAATCCAGATGTGGCTTCCAGCGAATTGCCTAGAGTAACTTCGCTTCCCAATGCCTCCTCATTGGCGGTATGATAAATTTCGGCTTGATAAGTACCTGGCGTCAGAACCTCTACTTCCCAAAAAATCGAATCATGCGCTCCTGTCCAATTGGTCAAAAACGAGCAATTAGGCCATCGATTAGAGGACTGAATCTCACCTGTATACTTTGCATCGCGCGCGGGCATTTGAGTATTTGGATATTCCGAATGTCCAACTGGAAATGGTCTGGCAATTTTCGGATCTACTTCCGAAGCTACTTCTTCTAGCCACTTTTCTTTTAGCCTCAGTAAATCTTGATGCATCTCGGGAAACAGTTTACTGACATCCTTCTGCTGCTCAGGATCATTATTCATATCAAAAAGAAGGTCCTCGTGATCCAATCTAAATCTTTGTGTTCTCAGAGAAAGTCTATCATTCCAATAGCTGTAAATTACTTTGTGGTCCGTCGAATCGAACATATTGATGCCATCCAAGGGCTTTACAGCATTCCATTCAATCCCTGCAATGGCAGTAAGCGTTGGAAGTATATCCAATGAACTAGCTATTGCCTTGTGTCTTTTTCCCGCCTCAAGCTTACCCTTCCATTTGATGATAAAAGGAGATTTCACTCCCCCTTCATCAGTTGATCCTTTCCTGCCCTTCATTCGATTATTCCACCTCCAACTGTTGGGTCCATTGTCAGATAAGAAAATGATGATGGTATTGTTCTCAAGGTCTAAATCAGAAATTTTCTGACTAATACGTCCTACATTATCATCTATATTCTCTACCATGGCTAGAGCAGCTTTGGTGAACATGGTATCCTCCTTTTCTTGATCCTTATGAAATATTGTTAAAGGTTGCTTCAACTGCTTTTGCCAATAGGGTTCGGGTACTTGCATCGGACTATGTGGGGTATTATAGGGTAGGAAAACAAAAAATGGTTGAGATTGATGGTCTTCGATAAAGTTGAGTGCATGTGTGGTGAGGTCATCAGGTAAATATCCGCTACCCTTTACTATCTGGTTATTGTGATCCAACATCGGGCTAAAGTAACTACCCCAATGACCGGAAGTAAAGCCGTAAAATTCATCAAATCCACGACAAATGGGATGATAGGGAGGCTGAGTGCCATTATGCCATTTACCAAAAGCTGCCGTTACATATCCTGCATCTTTTAAAACATTGGCAATGGTAGTTTCGTCTGCATCTAATCTTTCTCCCCCTTCATGAACAGAATATACTCCTCCTCGAGTATAAAACCGACCTGTAAGAATTTCAGCTCTTGTTGGAGAACAAACTGGCGAGACAAAAAAGTTTTCAAAAAAAACCCCTTCAGCTGCTAGTTGGTCAATATTCGGTGTAGAAATATTCTCATTGCCGGTAAAGCTGAGATCCCCCCATCCTTGATCATCAGTAAGAATGATAATGATATTGGGCTTCTGCTGACCGAAACAGATCGCCGTAAAGAAAATGAAGACAATCGTTTTAATGATGTATGACATGTTTGATTTCTTTTAAAAGTGGTTCCATACCGTTGATCTTGATCTCATAAACATTTCTCATCAGGATACCCAATTTGCCTACTGGCCACTCTTTGTTCTGGAACCATTGCAGATAAAAAATCGGCAAATCACAAAGTAGTCGATTTTTATACTTACCAAAAGGCATCTTAATGGTCACTATATCAATGAGTACTTGACGATCTGGTCCTTCCATTCGCTAAAATTATATAATTTCGCAAGCAAGAAAAATTTAAGCTTGTATTTTAAGACATTCATTCTCTTTTGCTTACTCTATGCATTTCAGTTGCAATCACAAACTATATTCAATGATAGTGTTTTGCACAGAATAAACATAAAGACGAACGTTGAAAATTACGATGAAGTCTTGAACGATCTGGTGATAAGTGACAGGAAACAAGGTGCAAATATCTATTTGCCAGTCAGCATTGAAATAGATGGTCAATTACTAGACTCTGTGGGGATTCGATATAAAGGAGCAAGTTCTTATCAACCCCAAATGTCAAAGAAGTCTCTGAAAATTGATTTTAATGAGTTTCAAAAAGGACAAAAATTTCAGGGGCTTAAGAAACTAAATCTTCACAACAGTTTCGCAGATGCAAGTTTCATTCGTGATCCCATGAGTTATAAGTTGTTTAGAGAAATGGGGGTACTTGCACCAAGAACATCCTTTGCGCAAGTTTACATTGACAATAATTATGCTGGAGTGTACCAGATTGTAGAACAAATAGATAATGTGTATACCGATGGTGCCCTATTTAAGAATATGAAATGGGCAAATTTTAAATACAGAGGTCGTGATCCAAATAACTACCGAGGACAAATTGATCTTAAAGGCAATGCTTCTGAAGAAGATTGGCAAGATTTGACCGCATTCCTAAAATTTATTGATGATGAGGCAGGAACTGATTTTAGTGATTCTATTCAGTACAAACTTGATGTTAAAAATTTCATCAAGGTTTTAGTAGTGTTGACAGCAACTAATAATTATGACTCGATCATTAAGACAGGCAGAAATTGGTATCTCAATCAACCGGAAGACAGCAGCAGATTTAAAATCATTCCATGGGACGGAAATATGGCTTTTAGCGCCGTTTTCCCAAGCCAGTATGAAAACTGCGAAATCACCCCGCAATTCTTCTTTCTGAAAGAAGATAAAAAGTCATATCGCTTTTATGATGACTCAGAGTACTATACAGACTTGATTTATAGGTGGGAATTTGGCGACGGCAATACCAGTAACCTTCCCAATCCAATTCACACCTACAAACGACATGGAAATTACGAAGTCTGCCTAAATCTTAGTATTCTTGATTACTGCGAGAAAAGCATCTGCTTAACCATAAATACCAGAAAAGACCAACAAACTTGCATGTCAGACCCAAATTCCAAAAACAATTATAAATTTTATAAGGTTATCTCACAAAAACCTGGATGTTGTGAAGAATGGAATGACGAGTGCGATAAATTATATCAGAATATCACGGAACAGCAATTCTATTCTTTTGGTTTTTTCCCACAGGTAGATGAGCAATCCTTAGCTGGAAAAGTACTATCGATACCCAGATTTAGGAGGATGTATCAAAAAGAGATGTGCACCCTTTTAAAGAATTATTATACCTCATCATATGTAAACGATTACATTAATCAGATGACTACATTAATCAAACCAGCATTGGCTGATGATCAAAATGCTCTTCAACCTTACCAAGAATTTTTATTTGTTACAGAAATTAACAAAAGTCGTCGTAATATTAGAAATATTATTAATGAAAGGATAGCTGAACTGAAAAGCTATAATCTTTGCAACACTCAATGACATGCATTACATTACAGCTATTGGATTAATTGCCGCTCTTCTGACTACTCTTTCATTTTTCCCACAAGCCATCAAGATTTTAAAATCTAAAAATACGAGGGATATCAGTCTTCCTATGTATATCATGTTTACCACTGGTTTAGCATTGTGGTTTCTATATGGAATTTTAACCCATGACCTCCCGGTTATTGTTTCAAACGCTATAACTGTTATATTAGCAGCATCAATCCTAATAATGAAAATTAAATATAAGTAATGGATAACGTGGCTATTATTGTTTTGCTCTCACTGGTCCCATTGTGGTTTCTAAGTCTTTTTTTATTTTCCAGGGCATCCTGGAGCAAGTTGGCCAAATTATACAAATCCACAGAGGTTTTTTATGGAACGGACTACGGTAGGTTTGATGCCCGTGTGAATGACCTTAATTATAGCTCCAGGCTTTATCTCAAATATAATGATGAAGGCATCTATTTGAGTGTGGTAAAGCGTTACAGACCGTTTCACCCTCCCGTTTTTATACCCTGGAATGAGTTAGTGGATATTCGTAAGACAGATGAGCATGTCATCATAGAATTTGGTAATGGTTCAGATCTCAATCAACTCCAGGTGAGTCATAAGACTTACGAAAAACTCGAAAAAACTTTGATTCAATATAAAGAGCAGGTTAAAGCCTCTTTGTGATTAATCAATCATTAAAATCGCTTTGGTATTAGTTTACTTTGCTTCCAACTTGTTATCCTCCTGCAGCTACACCTTTGCTGCATATACTGGCAGTGTAAAAATTTCATGTGCGTTCATCAACTGGTTTTCACTAAAAAGTAAGTTTATTTACTTAAGCATGCTTTTAGCAACGAACATTTTTATTCCATAGAAGCTATGTAAGAAAAAATACTAATTATGAACAAGTTTACATTTACGTTTTTATTGGCAGCGGTAATGTTCTTTCTAGGCTTACCACAAACTTATGCAACTGATCCCATTTCTCCTGAAGCAGCCAGCCTGATCATTGATTTTAATGAAGGTGATGTGGCAAAAGAAGGAAACATCTTTCAAAAGTTCTTCAAGCGAACAAAGACTAAGTTTAAAGCAGTTGTTGCTAAGGTTAAATCTGCTTATTACAAAGTAGCAGCTTCGGCAAGAAGTAACTTCGTTTTATTTTTGGTTTTAGGCCTTGCAGGTATTTTGATGTCTATTCTTGCAGGCAGTAGTGGAATCACTTTTTTAAGTTATGCCGCAATTGCAGCATATATTGCTTCTGCTATTTTCTTTGTGATGTGGATCATTGCACTGGTTTAGAAGCTATAGAAAAATTTTAAAGAATTAATGGTCTGTTAGCACTAACTAACAGGCCATTTTTCTTTTATGGTAATACAAAACAGCTTTTTAGTTAACAAACATGTAAAGCCTATCAAAACCTCAACAAAATAAATGTACCTTACGTTGTCGTTACAAGATGCTGTACTATTCCACACATATTCACTCGAAAGATTCAGAATGGGTCACCTTTGTTCATGGCGCAGGTGGTTCAAGTTCTATTTGGTATAAGCAAATCAGAGACTTTAAGCAACATTATAATGTTTTACTCGTAGACTTAAGAGGTCACGGTAAATCCAAAAGTCCTATTTACCAAAAAATCAAACGCTATTCTTTCGATGTTTTGGGAGACGAAATCATAGAGGTTTTGGATCATCTAAAGATTCAAAAGACACACTTTATTGGCATTTCATTGGGAACCATTCTCATCAGAGAAATTACGGAAAGATATCCCGAAAGAACCATCAGTATGGTCATGGGTGGAGCAGTCATGAAATTAAACCTCAGAGGGCAAGTGCTCATGAAGACAGGGGTGTTACTTAAATCTGTGATTCCATATTTACTATTATATCGTCTTTTCGCATTCATCATCATGCCTAAAAAATCTCACAAGGAATCGAGATTGTTATTCGTCAACGAAGCTAAGAAACTATACCAAAAAGAATTTATCAGATGGTTTACTTTAGCTTCTAAAGTCAATCCATTATTGAAATTTTTCAGAATAAAAGACTCTGGCATACCTACTTTATATATTATGGGTGCTCAGGATCATATGTTTTTGCCTTCCATCACCAAACTTGTCAAGGACCATCGGTCCTCTATTCTTGAAGTTATACCGGACTGTGGGCACGTTGTCAATGTGGAACAGCCAAAAATCTTCAATCAAAAAGTGATTTCATTTATGAAGTCTGTCGTTTAGATCTTCTAGAATTGCAATGAAAAAGTTGTAACTTTAGGAAAACGATAAAAATGGATAGACGAAACTGGTTCAGAATAGCTTCTGCTGCTTCAGGTGCATTGGTTTTAAACCCCTTTTGGAAATGGGACATGACCCACCCTTTAGATAATGGAAGTCCAGATCTGGTCAGACTTTGTTACAATGAAAACCCTTATGGGCCTTCAGAAAAAGCCAGACAGGCTATTATCAATAGTTTTGACATTGCACATCAGTATCCATTTGCTTATGTGGAAGAACTTGCAGCCAAACTGGCTTCCAAACATGGTGTATCGCGCGAACATATTGTAGTTACGGGAGGATCACGTGAAGGCCTCGCAGCCACAGGACTTACTTTCGCTGAAGAAGGTGGCAATATTGTTGCTCCTTCCCCCACATATCAAGCCATGTTGAGATATGCCCGGCAGTTTGGAATGCATATCTACGATGTCCCAGTAAACAGAGAGCTAGGCCATGATCTCGATGGAATGCACAAAAGGATAACCAACCGCACCAATTTGGTATTCATTTGCAATCCCAACAATCCTACTGGTACCATAATTCCTACTCCAGAAATCAGGTCTTTTAGTAAATCCATTTCCGGCAGAACCATTGCCTTTGTGGATGAAGCATACAATGACTACGTGACGGAAGAAGGTTTTGAAGATATGACTCAATTGGTCAAAGAAGACCTGAATGTTATTGTATCCAGAACTTTTTCAAAAGTATACGGACTGGCTGGGATCCGAATTGGATACTTAATCGCAAGACCGGATATTGCTGACCGAATCAGAACGAATTTAATGGCTTCGACCAATATTCCTGCAATTATGGCAGCATCTGCTGCCCTGGATGATGCTCAATTTTATGAGTTTAGTAAATCTAAAAATTCTGAAGGCAAAGAAATGATTTACAGTGCGCTTGATCTTCTTGGGCTTGAGTACAAAAAATCACATACCAACTTCGTATTTTTTAAGTCCGGAATGGATATCGTAAAACTGAACGAAAAGATGAGATCAAAAGGTGTTCTGGTAGGAAGACCATTTCCTCCTTTCACAGATTGGTGCAGAATCAGCACGGGCAAAACTGAGGATGTGGAGCAGTTTTGTTCTACCATCAAAAATGTACTGGCTTAAATAAGGCCGTAATATTTTAATCAAGATAAAAGTCTAAAGTGGAAACGACGCGGATGATTTTCTCCTTGTAAAATTCATCTCCTTCATTGGATCGGTCACCCGGCAGAAATTGGAAAATGCCCTGATTAGCTCTTCTGATATCTCCCACTGATGCTCCAGAATTTGTCGCAAATTCTTCTGCTGCTTTTTTGGCCTCATGAGTTGCTTCAGCAATCATTTCTGTCTTGATGTCCGTAAACTTGGTATAGTAATATTTCGGTCCATTCTGCCATTTATCACCAGAAATTAAGATTCCCTGGGCAATCAAACTGGATTTATCCTGCGATGCTTGTTCTATGGCATCGACGTTAGAAGAAGATACAGTGACCCTTAAATTAGCTTGATATCTGTAAGTGGCGTTATTGTAGTCATTGGTGAAAATATTAATGTTATCTGTTGTTATTTCTTCTGCACCAAAACCTTTGCTTTTTAGATAGTCAATAATTTCATTTTCATGACTCCTCATCTGTGCCTTTATATCCTCAAGTGAATTGGAACTGAACTGAGTATTTACTGCCATCCACCCCCGATCAGCAATTACCTCCCTTTCAGATAATCCCTTAACGGTTACAAAGCTTTCTTTACCTCTGGCTTGTTTCCAATAGACTCCCAGCACAGCTGAACCTAAAATAAATCCAATCGATAATATAATAGAGGGCAAAATGTAGTTTCTAGACATACGTCATTATTTTTCTATTCTAGATATATTAAACGATAAGGCGTGATGTTTATATTTCAAAGCCAATGATTTTTTATAGAACTCCAAAGCTTTTTGTTCATCCGAATCTTCGAAGATGACACCAGCCAAAAAATAAATCTCTCCCATATGGCTTTGACCATGCTCTACAGCTTCAATTACGTCTTCGCGAGCCTCCTCCTTGTAACCCAGTCTAAACTGGCAATAAGCCCTGTTGGCCAAAGCTCGTGGATCTTCTACTTCCCCTAGTGTCAAGGCATGGAAGTCCCTCATGGCATCATGGTATTCGCTAAGTTCCACCAATGCTTTACCCCTGTAGTAATGCAGAACGTAAGAAGACTTTCCTTCATATATCAATGTCGTAAGTTTTTTTACGACATCATCATAATCATGCAATTTGATCTTATACTCTGCCCATTGACCTACATAAGCAAAAGCCGGATCAAATGCTGACTCATATTGATCATATGTTTGCAAAAATGCCTTTATATCGCCACTCATATACTGCAGGTCCAATATTTCTTCCCAGTACACTCTTTTCTTAGGGTACTTACTGGTAAGGTTTTGCATCAATTCGATGGCCTCAGCATTTTTCCCTTCTTTCTTCAATTCAAGTGCTGCATGATAGCTGGGAACCAGATTCCGCTTTTGATAAAGAAAAACCAATTGCATACCATCATTAAAGATTTTATCGCCACTTCGTAAAATCCTCGGTCTTTTTCTAGGGATGATATTGATTAAAAAATCAGATATTGATGAAATCATTAAAATCGATAAAACAAAGATCCAACCATCAGTAAGGTCAGCATTTACGAGAAAAAATAGTATCATACTACCGGACAATAGACTTAGAAATGGACCACCCAAAACGATCATTAAGTCTTTAGCTATAGATGGTGTGCTTTGGTATTGGCACAATCCTATGTCCAGATCCCACATCATAAAAGAGAGTAAGATGGTCAGTCGTCCTACTTGAATTTTAATGGATTTAGCATCGTCCCCATCACTACCTACATACATGGTGACTTTCCCCGGTGATAGTAGTAAAGCAGGAATGGCATGGCCTAGTTCATGGATAAATGTCGTGATGATTCTGCTGAAAACAATTCCGAATATAGCTGCGATTCCTATCAACACCCCTAAAATTACTTGCATTGTTTTTATACATTTACATCCTCTAACTATAAAATAAAATCCATGCTATCTGCACTTTCACCGCTCGACGGTCGCTATGAATCCAAAATAAACGAACTCAAGAATTTCTTTTCCGAAGAAGCGCTAATCAAATATAGAGTAATTGTAGAAATTAAGTATTTTTTGAAATTATGTGACACCCTTCCTCAACTCAATAACGTTTCCTCGTCCGATAAGGAAGGAATAAAGGCCATCATGTCGGAATTTTCAACTGAAGACGCTGAAGTGATTAAAGAAACCGAAAAAACCACAAATCACGATGTAAAGGCGGTCGAGTATTTCATCAAAGATAGATTTAGAGAACTGGGACTGCAGGAAAATGTAGAATTTATACATTTCGGACTGACTTCACAAGATGTGAATAACACGGCATTTCCATTGATGATCAAAGGAGCGCTGGAAGAGGTTATCATGCCGGCTCTCGGTGCTGTGGCTGAGAAGTTACATGACCTTTCGGAGGAATGGAAGGGAGTTCCTATTCTGGCCAGGACACATGGTCAGCCAGCTTCCCCGACCACTATGGGTAAGGAAATATTAGTTTTTATAGAAAGATTGGATGAGCAAATTCATCAGATGGAAGAAATCAATATTAAGGCTAAGTTTGGAGGTGCTACAGGTAATTTAAATGCTCATAAAGTATCTTTTCCCGATATTGATTGGCGTGCATTTGCAAATGAGTTCGTTGAAGAGGACCTTTCACTTAGCAGGTCACAATATACTACTCAGATCGCCCACTATGACCAACTTGCAGCCCTTTTCGATGCCTTATCGAGGATCAACACCATTTTAATAGATCTCGCACGAGACTTCTGGACTTACATTTCCATGGATTATTTCAAGCAAAAGGTTGTCGAGGGTGAGGTAGGGTCATCTGCTATGCCTCACAAGGTAAATCCTATTGACTTTGAAAATGCGGAGGGTAATTTTGGCGTTTCAAATGCTGTTTTTAGACATTTAAGCGGTAAGTTACCGATATCAAGGTTACAACGGGATTTGACAGATTCCACTGTGCTGCGAAATGTAGGCGTACCTTTCGGTCATACTTTGATTGCTTACAAATCGCTCTTGAAGGGCCTGAATAAAGTAGTAATTAATCAAAGTAAAATGAAAGAGGATCTTGAAGCGAATTGGGCGGTGGTCAGCGAAGCCATTCAAAATATATTACGACGTGAAGGATATGAAAAACCTTATGAAGCGCTAAAAGCACTTACAAGAGGAAATAATCAGATAACAAAAGAAAGTATCGCGAACTTTATTTCTGAATTAAAAGTTGAAAATAATATTAAAGAGGAGATGCTTGCCATTACACCTCAAAATTATGTGGGATATTACTAAAAACAACGAATTATGAACTTTTTCAAAAAACTATTCAGAAAATCAAAAGATAAGGTAGAAGACATTGTAGAGAGTGAAGCTTTTAAAGAAACAAAGGAGAATCTTAAGGAGTTCGGAGAAAAAACACAAGATGCTGTGGAAGACCTAGCTGAAAAAGCAAAGGGTTTTGCAGATAAGGCCATGAAGAACGAGCAGGTTAAAGACTTTGTGTCGAAGACGAAAGAGGCGGGTGAATATATTAAAGACAAAGTAGAAGATATGGCCGATAAAGCGATGGAGAATGAGAACGTTAAGAATGTAGTAAACAAAGCTAAGGCTGCTGGAGAAAAGGTGGTCGATAAAACGCAGGAATTTACATCCAAAGCCTCACATGAAATCAAGTCAAGGTTCAACAAGGGTGCTGAAGAAGCCACCGAAAAAGCTGAAGACTTGAAAGAAAAATCACAGGATGCAGCTGAATCGTTTGCTGATCAAACAGAAAAAGTAGTAAGTGATGTATCCGAGACTTTAGCAACGAAGACCGAAAAGGCTGCGGACCAGGTATCAGAGACTGCCCAGGATGTAAAAGATAAAATTGAGGATACTGCTGAGGAAGCGACTGAAAAGGCTCGTGAACTTAAAGATGAATCTCAGGAGGCAGCCAAAGACTTTGCTGAGGAGACAAATGAGACGGTAGAAGAAGTCTCAGAGCAATTGGAATCCAAAACATCTGAAGCGGCCCAAGTGATTAAAGACGCTACCGAAGAAGAATAGGTCTTTTAATTATTGGTAATTGAAGGTGCCATATGGACTTTCAATTTCTACTTCATTTTCTTTAGAAGAAAGGACATGCCCAATGATTTGGGCATCGATCTTCATTTTTTGAGAGATTTCAATCATTTCGTTTGCAGTCCTTTTATCGGTATAGATCTCAAGCCGGTGTCCCATATTAAATACTTGATACATCTCTTTCCAGGAAGTACCCGACTCTTTTTGTATCATTTCAAATAATGGGGGCGTTTCAAACAAGTTGTTTTTAACAATTTTACAGTTCTTAATGAACTTTAGCACTTTAGTCTGAGCTCCACCGGTACAATGAATCATACCGTGTATGTTATTCTTGTAGGGTATTAGCTTCTTAATTAGTGGAATATAAGTTCGGGTAGGCGACAAAATTAATTTTCCAATAGTGATTTCTTGCGTCCCAATGGTTATTTTCTCATCCAAAAGCTTTGATCCGGCATAAATGAGTGATTCTGGAACATTAGGATCATAACTTTCTTTGTACTTGATTCGGTACGATTTATCCAAAACATCATGACGTGCAGAAGTTAGCCCATTGCTTCCCATACCGCCATTATATTCCTGCTCATAAGCACATTGACCTGAGGAAGAAAATCCGACAATGACATCACCTGGCTGGATATCATTGATAATCAGGTCCTGTCTTTTCATCCTCCCAAAAGCTGTGAAACCTACGTCTGCAGTTCTGACAATATCACCGACATCAGCGGTTTCTCCACCAGCATGTTGAATATTAATTCCCATCTCGGCAAATTCTTCTAACAACTCCTTTGTTCCCTGGATTATGGCAGTGATGACTTCACCTGGAACTAAATTTTTATTTCTTCCAATGGTTGATGAAATGATGATGTTGTCCACACAACCCACGCAAGCCATATCATCCAGGTTCATGACCAGAGCATCTTGAGCAATTCCTTTCCAAACAGATAAATCACCTGTTTCTTTCCAATATATATAGGCAAGACTTGGTTTGGTACCAGCAGTATCAGCATGCATTATATTGCAAAATTCAGGGTCGCCTCCAGCAAAATCAGGTAATATTTTACAGAATGCCAAATCAAACAAACCTTTGTCCAGTCCTTTAATGGCCTGATGAACCTCATCTTTAGAAGCAGAGACTCCTCTCAGACCATATTTTAAATCATCGCTCATGACACAAATCTAAAATTTATTATTCATATAATAATAATGGCACATAAATAGCTGTTTAGTCTTCTTACATACTATTCGCTTAAAAATGTGATAAAGTGGGATTCTTTTTGGGTTTTTAAACGTCTTATGTGAAAAATAAATACATGATAAAATCTTTCATTTTAAGTATTGTTTTTTTGATTACAGCAACCATTATCCCAGGCGAAGAAAGTTCCGCTCAAGAATGGAAATTGGTCAAAGAAGAAAATGGTATTAAACTATACAATAGACATATCGAAGGTTTTGAGTTTAAAGAAGTAAAAGCCATTCTGCACTTAAATGCAGATCTTAAGAAGGCATCTACCTTTCTGATGAATCCAAAAAACATTGAGAAATGGATGAGTGGATGTAGTATGAGTGTGGAAAAGAAATCTGGCAGTAATGTGAAAGACTATTATGCTATTTTTGATGCACCTTGGCCTATCAGTGACAGGGACGATTATGGCAGAATAGAGTTAAGGCATTTAAGTGATAAAAGATTACATATTGATTTTAGAAGCATACCGGATGGAACACCTAAGGTCTCCAGTATGGTCAGAGTTCCATATTCAAGGGGTAAATTGATCATAGATATCGATGCAAATGGCAAAAAAGTATTGACCTACCAATTTTTAGTTGATAGAGGTGGAAGCTTACCAGATTATCTCAGAGAATATTTAGAAAATACATCACCGGTCAATACAGTGGAAAAATTAAAGTACACTTTAGAGAAACTCTGATCAAGACCTGATTTAGAATAGAAGAAAGCCTTCTGCGTGCTTTTGCAGCTCTAATTTTATGAGTTCGTTGGTAAATTGACCTTTCTTGTCCATTACCTTTTCGATTAAGGCAATGGGAAGCCTGTTGGGGTAAATATTCATTTTTAAATAATTTAAACTGGTGGTGAGGTGATCCATCCCTCTGAGATTACCTCCCCTACCCGATGCCACTCCAATCAATGCCACCTTTTTGCCCTGGAAATTTTCTTTGTAATTTCTAATAGATATGGCGTCTATGAACATTTTAAATATACCAGGAAAACTTCCATTGTATTCAGGAACAACAAATACGAGTTTATGCGCGGGCGTGAAGTACTCATCTTGCTTTTCAGCAATATCTTTATTCTGATTGTCTTCTTCATACATCATTGAGTGTATAAAGTTTTCAGACAAGTCCTCTAAAGCCAGAAATTTACATTCTTCATCTGTCATTGAACTGATTAATTCAAAATATCTTTCAGCCACTTGCTTTGTTCTACTCCCTTGTCTATTCGTCCCCGCTATTACTGTAATCATTTACTCGCTTTTATATCAGAACATTTTTTAATTCCAAAAGTTGATCCATATCTTTGTACCTTTGCAAATATAAATTTTCATCCAGTTCTCAGTGCCACATTGGCATCATTAATACAAATACATGGGAAAGATAATAGCGATTGCTAATCAAAAAGGAGGGGTAGGAAAAACGACGACAGCTATTAATCTGGCCGCAGCACTAGCTATCCTTAATAAGAAAGTACTCTTAGTAGATTCTGATCCTCAAGCCAATGCAAGTTCGGGTGTGGGCATTCATGATGATCAGGTAGAATACTCCATATACGATTGCATTATGGACGATGTGCATCCTCGGAAAGCTATTTTAGAGACATCGACACCCAACTTATATTTGCTTCCTTCCGACATCAATCTAGTCGGCGCAGAAGTAGAACTGGTGGGTGTTCGCAGAAGAGAGTTTGTGGTTAAAAATATGCTCGCTCAAATTAAGAATGAATACGATTACATTTTTATTGATTGTCTCCCATCTCTTGGCTTGATTACGGTCAACGCATTGGTAGCTGCTGACTCTGTGATCGTACCTGTACAATGCGAAATCTTTTCATTAGAAGGATTAGGTAAATTAAAGAATACCATCAATTTAGTCAAGAACAACCTGAATGCCGGTCTTGAAATAGAAGGCATAGTACTGTCTATGTACGATAGAAGGCTGCGAATGGCCAACCTGGTCGTTGAGGAGGTAAATGCTATTATCAAAGATCATATTTTTGATACCATTATCCACAGAAATTCTAAGATTGGAGAAGCGCCAAGTGCCGGGCAACCCGTCATCTTGTATGATGCAAGTTCAAAGGGAACCAGTAATTTTCTCAATCTAGCTCATGAGTTTTTGGAAAGGAATACTGACTCCATTTATGATCAGGAAACCATGGAAAGGTTTAACATTAAATTGAAGAAGTCCAAAATATAGATGGGTAAGAAGAAAGAATTAGGAAAAGGGATCCGAGCCCTACTAAGTAATATTGAAGAGAGCGATGACCGTCGCAGTGAAGTTGTCCGGCAATTAAGCAGTCATATCGAATACATTCCTTTAGAAAATATTGAAATCAATCCATATCAGCCCAGGAGAAGTTTTGAAAAGCAACAACTTGAAGAGTTGGCTGAATCGATTAAAACTTATGGCATCATTCAGGCGATAACGGTCCGTGATATGAAGGATGGCAATTTTCAATTGATTTCGGGAGAAAGAAGATACAAAGCATCAAAGATGGCGGGTCTTACCGAAATTCCGGCCTTCATTAGGATAGCTGACGATGCATTGATGCTAGAGATGGCCCTGGTTGAAAATATACAACGTGAAAACTTAAATGCTCTTGAAGTGGCCATCAGCTATAATCGATTGTTAGGTGAATTCGATTTTACGCATGAACAGCTTTCAGAGCGTGTAGGTAAAAAGAGAGCTACAATAACTAATTATGTTCGGTTGCTCAAGCTGCCCCCTGAAATTCAAACTGCCCTTAAAGAAGAAAAAATCTCAATGGGGCATGCAAGAGCTTTGCTTGGTATAGAAGACCTTAGTCTCCAGTTGAAGCTCTTTCGTCAGGCTCGTGATCAAGAAATATCTGTCAGGTCACTCGAAAAACAAATCAAAGCGCATAAGGAAGGTAAGCTTACGGGTAAAAAGAAAGCTACTGAAGAAAAAAAGCATCCGGAAGTGATGAAGATGGAAAGAAGACTTGCCGATAAGATTGGGTATAAGTCAAGCATCAACCGTTCTACTACAGGCAAGGGTGAGATTAAAATAGGCTTTAAGAACGATGATGAGTTAAATGCAATTATGGATGCGCTACTGGATGATTAATCAGCAACATTATCTGAAATCAAGACGTTTTACACCTTAATGAAACAGCTCATCATTTTCATAATTCTTTTGGCAGTATTAGGGTTGAACGCACAATCACCCCTGAGCAATGAACTCAGCGAAGATTTTAATGAGGAATATATTGATGCTGATTCAGTAGACTATGATGCTTATACTCAAAAAACATCCAGCTTCAAGGCACTTTTTAATGGAAAACCCGGAAGAGCCATATTGTATGGCATGCTTATCCCGGGTGGGGGGCAGATCTATAATAAGGATTATTGGAAAGTTCCTCTAGCCTTGGCTGCAGAAGGGGCAGGAATTGCAACCTTCATCTATTTCAGAAGTCAATTCAATGGTTTTGATAACGCATACAGAGAGACTGTAGAGGGTGATAGCAGTGCCAGTTTTCGCGGTGTCTCTGGAGTAAGTTCATTGTATAATTTTCGAAACAGGTTTCAGAAGACCAGCGAGCAAGCTGGAGTGGCGATGATTGTAATCCACATTTTGGTAGCAGTAGAATCCTACATTGATCGTCATCTTTCAGTTTTCGACATCGATGAAGATCTTAGTATAAATTATTCTGCCCCTGGCATCAACTACACGGGTACGGTCAATGGAGTCAGTTTATCCTATCGATTTTAGTGAATTAGCCCACATCTCTCCATTCCGGAATATCCGGGACCTTTGCTCGAATAAGTAACAATTCCTTCTTTACAGGATGAGTAAAGCTCAGTTCACTACAGTGCAAACAAATGGACTTATCTGAGTTCGCTTTTTGATGACCATATTTTAAGTCTCCTATGATCGGACAACCAATAGCCGCCAATTGACATCTTATTTGGTGATGGCGACCTGTCAATAAGTTTACACTTAATACAAACGCCCCATTCACTTCACTTAAAACCTCATATTCCAATTCAGCTTTTTTAGCATTAGTATTTTTGCTGTGGGTTACAAATGACTTATTCTTTATGTGATTTTTTTCAAGGTAGTGCTCCAATTTTGCTTTGATCTCAGGTGGTTTTCGATTAACCAAAGCAAGGTATTTTTTTGTCAGATTTCGCTTTTTAAAGATATCGTTCATTCTTGTTAAAGCTTTAGATGTCCTGGCATAAATAATGACCCCTGAGGTTGGTCGGTCTAAACGATGAATTGAACCCAGGTAAACTTCACCAGGTTTATTGTATTTGATCTTCAGGTAAGCTTTCACTTTCTCGATTAAAGAGTCATCATTCGTTTTGTCTTTTTGGGACAATTCACCACCTCTTTTGTTTACGGCAATCAAATGGTTGTCCTCATATATGATGATAGGTTTCATAAATTAATATTTGGCTTAAAACTAAAAAACATGTGATGCAATTTAATAAAGGAAGCCTTTTAAGGGCTGATATTTTCAAAAAAATGAAGTTGAAGGGGAAAAAATTGAGCAGAATTTACCTTTCGAGCCGCCTCAATACCAACACATAACATATTCAAAATATTAAATATTTATAGATTGCTGTTTTTTATTTCAATACATATATGAATTATTGATAATATGTATTATATTTGAATTGTGTAAGTTTTGGTTATTAATTGTAAAATTCGTTTATGCTCGTGGAAAGCCACGAGCTTTTTTTTTGCCTTTTCCTTTCTGTTATGTTCGTAATCATCACCTAAAATATACGTCAACCATTTTCAGCCTTGTACATATTAGCTATTTCTATCATATATTGGCACAGTCCTTGCAATTCATATTGATATCGAATGACAATAGTTTTGTCTCGAAATGAGTTTACAGAAAAATTGAGTTATACCCGTGTCTAGTCACCACGGGTTTTTTTATTTCCGATGCAACTTTTTCCTATCTTCGCCGAAAATTTAAGCAAATGATTATAGGAGTACCTAAGGAGATTAAAAATAATGAAAATCGAGTTTCTTTGACACCAGGTGGAGCACTGGAATTAGTTAACAGAGGACATAAAGTGATTGTTCAGCATGATGCCGGTTTGAATAGTGGGCTACCTGATGCAATATATGAGCAGCAAGGATGTGAGATCGTTCCTACTATCGAAGATGTGTACGCGGTTGCTGAAATGATTATTAAAGTAAAGGAACCCATAGAAAAAGAGTACGATCTCATCAGGAAAGATCAACTGATCTTTACTTATTTTCATTTCGCTTCGCATGAACCCTTGACCACTGCAATGATTGAGTCAGGGAGCGTTTGTTTGGCTTATGAAACGGTGAAAGATCGAACTGGTGCTTTGCCTCTACTTGTTCCCATGTCTGAGGTGGCAGGAAGAATGTCAGTTCAGGCAGGTGCCTCCTACCTGGAAATGCCTCATAAAGGCCGTGGAATATTACTAGGTGGAGTGCCAGGAGTTCAACCGGCGCATGTTTTGATTTTGGGTGGAGGTGTTGTAGGTACACAAGCTGCAAAAATGGCCTCTGGCTTAGGAGCCAAAGTTACCATTTTAGACATAAATTTGGACAGATTAAGATATCTCGCAGATATTTTGCCAGCAAATGTGACCACACTTTATTCAAATGAGTACAATATCAGACATTTGGTTAAAAGCCATGATTTAATCATCGGAGCGGTTTTAATACCAGGTGCCAAAGCACCAAATCTCATTACACGAGACATGTTGAAAGATATGAAACCTGGTGCAGTACTGGTAGATGTAGCAGTTGATCAAGGAGGCTGTATTGAAACCTGTAGGCCTACTACACATGCTGATCCGACATTTGTCATAGATGATATTGTCCACTATTGTGTAGCCAATATGCCTGGTGCAGTTCCCTATACTTCTACTGTAGCCTTAACCAATGCCACGCTGCCATTTGCCATTCAATTAGCAGATAAAGGGTGGAAAAAAGCTTGCAATGAACACGAGGGTCTAAAAGAAGGACTTAATGTGGTAAATGGAAAAGTGGTATACAAGGCGGTAGCTGAAGCTTTTGATATGTCCTACACTCCGGTTGATGAAGTTTTGTAAATAGGGTCTTCTGCAAATAATTATTTGGTCTTAGAAATAATTTAAGATTTTTTCGATACGTAACTATGTGGAATTGCAGTTAATTACTTAAATTTAAGTGTTAACTTTTTTCATTAACCAAAAGCTTAGAGGCTATGCACATAACGTTCGAAGAATTACGAAGAATTAAACACAATTTACCTACAGGAAGCATTCACAAAATTGCTTCTGAATTAAATGTAGAGGAACAGACCGTTAGAAATTACTTTGGAGCTAAGAAATATCAGGACGATACTAATATTGCTGGAAAGCATATTCAGCCAGGTCCCAATGGTGGATTTGTAGTGCTACAAGACACAAAAATTCTTGATCTTGCACGAACCATGATTAAAAGAGGAGAAAGTTAAGTTTAAATAATAAAAAAGGCCCGAACGTTTCGGGCCTTTTTTATTCAGAATTCTCTGACTTTTATATTCTTAAAACTTACTTCATCTCCATGATCTTGTAGGAGTAGATGTCCACTAGGGATTCTGCCAAAGTTTTCCCAGTTTTCGTATTTACTCTTTTCTACCAATGCCTTGAACAGTTGTGAATGCCTATCGAAGGACACGACTTTGATACCATTTAACCAATGTTCCACTTGGCCATCTTTGACCAATATTCTTGCTCTATTCCATTGATCTCCGCCGTTAAATCGTTTTGATCCTCGATTGGCTTCCGAATAATTATCTGCTCTAATCAAATCATACAATGAACCTACCGTTCTATTACCATTCTTGCCCTCTTTAGCGTCCGGATGATTCTCATCATCCAGTATCTGAAACTCCAGGCCTATGGCTGATCCTTCTCCTTTATTGAGTTCAGGATCTACAAAGTACTTAATGCCACTATTGGCACCTTTTGAAATTTTGAAATCCAATTCAAGCTCGAAGTCACTATATTCTTTAATTGTAACGATATCTCCACCGTTAGCTGACTCTGCACCTCCGGAAGAAAGTACCGTCAAAATCCCATCTTCCATTTTCCAACCCTTTTCAGGAAATTCATCTAATTTTGCTCCACGCCAACCTTCTGTTGTTTCACCATCCCACAATAACCTCCAGCCATGATTTATTTCATATGGCGTTAATTCGTTATGCAGGTAACTTATCTGAGCTATAGAAGGATCTGGTTTCATAAGGTGCTCTTCAAGATCTTCAGTCAGAATTCTAATATTTTTCCATCGAACCTTTTTTCCAGCATGTTTTGCGTCTCCAATGCTATGTACTTGAAAGGCAATAAATCCTTTAGGAGTCATATTATCTACTAGTCGTGCACATTGAATACCATTAACCCAGGTTTGGATATAGGGTCCGACGGCCTCCAAACGGATATGATTCCATTCACCTGGACGAAATGCATCAGCTGACTTATCTGATCTGGTTAATGGATACAGCCATCCTCGCCGTGCTTCATCAAAAATACCTCCAGCCCATTTACGCAATGATGTCTCTATTTCTACCTGATAACCATGAACCCTTCCATCAAAGTATTCATCTTTACTGAGACTGCGAAACTGTACCCCTGAGTTCATACCATTATCAATCAACACATCAAATTCTAAGATAAAATCACTGAATTCATTCTTTGTCGCCATAAAAGTGTTAGGCGTACCGGCTTTAGCAATACCGATTAATACACCATCCTCATACTCATATTCCGCAGTACCATTAAGCTTTTCCATATTAGAGAGATTGTCCTCAAGAAGATTTTTCCATTCCTGAGCGGATAATAGAAAGACCAAAAGACAGAAAACAATGACAAAACCGTTTCGCATAGATTCAATTAATTTCAGACAATTAAAAATTGGGTTACAGAACGCCAATGTATTAATTATTCCTTATTATTAGGCGCTATTTAAGAATATAAATAAGAAGAAATGATCAAAAGAAGAAATTTCATAAAGGCCTCAGCATTGGCAGGAGCAGGTGTAAGTTTAGGTTTGCCTGCGAAGTCTTATTCCAATATTATGGGAGCAAATGAAAAGTCAAATGTTGCAATCATTGGATGTTATAGACGTTTCGGTGGACTGCAGGGTCCATTGTCTAGAATGAAGGATGTCCATATTAAATATGTGTGTGATGTGGATTCTAGGAGACAAGCTGATGGAATGGCGAAGGTGCTAAAGGATGCCGGTTATCCTACTAAGGGTGAAAAGGACATCAGAAAGATCTTGGATGATCAGGAGATCGATGCTGTATTTTTAGCTATACCAGACCACTGGCATGCACCCGGAACCTGGATGGCGCTTGATGCCGGTAAAAACGTTTATGTTGAGAAACCAGCCAGTCACAATCCACATGAAAGTGAATTGCTCATTCAACTTCAAAAGAAATACGGAAAAGTGGTTCAAATGGGAAACCAGCAAAGGTCAGCACCTGAAACAATTGAAATCATTAAAGAAATACACAATGGTGCCATTGGTAAGGCATATAAGGCTGTTGCCTTTTATTCTAACACCAGGGGCCGAGTGCCAGATGCCTCAGTGGTTCCTGTTCCAGACTATCTTGATTGGGATTTGTTTCAAGGTCCCGCACCACGTCAAGAATTTATCAATATCGTGGGAGACTACAATTGGCATTGGTACTGGACATATGGCACAGGGGAAACCGGCAATAATGCCACGCATGAATTGGACATTGCCAGGTGGGCATTAGATGTGACATATCCCAAGCTTGCATATGTAGACGCAGCAAAACAACACTACAAGGATGATCCCTGGACGATGTATGATACCATGTATGCCACCTTTGAATTTGAGGACGATAAGGTCATTAACTGGGATGGAAAGTCCAGAAATGGATACAATACCTATGGAGGTGGTAGAGGAACCATCATTTATGGAACAGAGGGAACTGTAATGGTTGATAGAGGCAAATACGAAATGTATGATCGAGGCGGAAAGCTCGTCAAAGAGAGAAAAGGTGGTGAAGAAGGAGGGGTGGCTCTTGGTGGTGGAGGTGACACTACGGATTTACATGTCCGGAACTTCCTGGATGCGGTAAAAGGGACGGCCAAGCAGAATTCCAATATTGAAGAAGGAGCAATTAGTACGAACCTGTGTCATTATGCTAATATTTCCTATAAGTTGCAAAATAGAGCCATTGATATAGATCAGACAACGGGCCATTTCAAAGATCCAAGAGTCATGGATGAACACTGGTCGAGAACGTATGAAAAAGGATGGGAACCACCTAAAGTATAATCAAACACTGACAAGCTGATAGAAATAGGAGGTGCTTCTACGTTTAAATAGCAAAGTGCTAAAGCTGTGACAAAATACGTTCTCTTATCATCGAGATCATCCTTTTGTTTACAGCTTTTGTATTTAAAAGATAGTATTTGTGCTCTTCTACAGTCATCATTCCGATAATCATTCCTATCAGCTGATTTTTAAGTCTTTGTTCCTTTGACATGATATTTCGGACTTTTTTCTCAAGTTGTTTACTGTCCAGCTGTCCAAGATTAATCATTTTCTTCAAGCAATGATCAATAAATATACTCATTATCAACGCATTTTGTAGTTTCAAGATAGGTCGTAGTACTTCATTTTGAAAAACTAAAGCTACGGACGCCGAAACAGGATCATATTCAATATCCAGATCAGGGCGTATAAGTCTGATTTTATCTATTCTATCTTCCATCTACTTTGCAAAAATTATATAAATCACTACAACTAAAGCACATATGGCAATGCCCACCGGTACAGCATACTTCCAAGTTTTTATATCCACCTGACCTGTATACTCGATAGCATAGGGTATTTTTCTGGGTCGAAGCTTTCCAATCAGTAGCATGAGCAAGACATTGAACACAAACAACATAGCAAGTACATGGATGAAATGCGGGTAAGTCCCCCCGTTTTCCAATACCATAGGCTTGACCACAAATGTTAATATCGCATAAACCACTGATCCTAAGATGATCCCAATCTTGGCAGCAATTGCCGGAACACGCTTGGTCATATAACCCACTACAATAATTGTAAAAATGGGGATGGTATAGATCCCATTGGCTTCCTGTAAATAATCAAAAAGCGATGAACCCGCCCCAGCGATAGACGGCGCAATAAACATGGCAAGCAAAGCCAGTACAACACCGAAAAGCTTACCTGCCTTCACCACCTGCCTCTCAGACGCTTCTTTATTAAAGTGTTCTTTATAAATATCGATCCCGAACAACGTTACAGAACTATTAAGAGCACTGTTAAAAGAAGACAAGATTGCTCCAAAAATAACAGCGGCGAAGAATCCTACTAACGGCTTCGGTAATACTTCGCTAACTAATCGACCATACGCACTATCTGGGGTTTCGAGATCACCTCCGAAAATTTGGAATGCTATGATCCCGGGAAGTACAACGATTATTGGTCCTAAAATTTTAATAAATGCTGCAAGCATCAAGCCTTTCTGACCTTCTACCAAATTCTTAGCACCTAAAGCCCTTTGAATGATGGCCTGATTAGTTCCCCAGTAAAATAGATTGATTAACATCATTCCTGTAAATAAAGTACTGAACGGCACAAATGAATCTTCACTTCCTGTACTATCAAACTTAGCAGGATTTTCAGCTACAAGCTCATTGAGACCAGCGAGCATACTTCCATCACCAATATACATTAAACCAAATACCGGAATCATCAATCCACCTATCAGTAGTCCAATGGCGTTGATGGTGTCTGAAACCGCAACGGCCTTCAATCCTCCAAAAATTGCATACACGGAGCCTACTATTCCTATTCCCCATACGCAAATCCAAATAGAGGCAGTTTCTGATACTCCCAAAAGAGTAGGTAGTTCAAACATTGCCGTGAAGGCAACCGCGCCAGAGTATAATACAATGGGAAGTAATACAACCACGTAACCGGATAGAAAAAGACCGGAAGTGATGGTCTTGGTCACGGTGTCAAACCTTTTTTCTAAAAATTGGGGAACAGTGGTTAATCCCTGTTTCAAATATCGCGGAAGAAGGTATAGCGCTGTTATCACAATGGCAATGGCTGCCATGGTTTCCCAGGCCATGACCAGAATACCTTGTTGATAAGCCTGACCATTCAAACCTACCAATTGCTCAGTTGACAAATTGGTCAATAATAAAGATCCGGCAATCACACCAGCTGTCAAACTTCTACCACCTAAAAAATAACCATCTGAAGTATGCTCATCGGTACTTCTTGTTGAAAAATACGCAACACCAGCTACCAATAAAGTAAACGCTAGAAAGGAAATTAAACCCATTTTCTCATTCAAATTTAAATCGTTGCATAATAGTGATATTTCTAGAATTACCAGATTATTGTTGATCTTAATCATTAAATTTCAGAGGATACTTTTATTTTACTATTAAAAATTTTATGAAACTACTACGATTTGGGGAAGTGGGTTTTGAGAAACCTGGTATTGAGGACGAAGGTGGAATTCGCTATGATGTTAGTGGATTTGGTGAAGATTACGACGAAAATTTTTTTGAAAGTGAAGGAGTCAACAGACTAAAGAGTTGGTTTGCAATTCATAAAAATTCGTGCCCTAGAGTCATGTCTTCTCTGAGATTAGGTCCACCATTGAAGCGTCCAAGCAAAATTATTTGCGTGGGATTGAATTACAGGGAACATGCTATAGAAAGTGGGATGAAAATACCTAAAGAACCCATCCTTTTTTACAAAGCAACTTCTGCGATTTGCGGACCCAATGATCCTCTCGAATTGCCAAAAGCTTCTGTAAAGACAGATTGGGAAGTAGAGCTGGCAGTGGTCATTGCTAAGAAAACAAAGTACGCGACTCCTCTGAATGCGATGCAAAATGTAGCAGGCTATTTACTACATAATGACTATAGTGAGAGGGCTTTTCAGTTAGAACATGGCGGTCAGTGGCTTAAAGGTAAGAGCTCAGATAGTTTTGCACCATCAGGTCCATTCCTCGTGACAAAAGACGAAATTACAGATCCACATAATCTGAAAATGTGGCTGGATGTGAATGGCAAAAGAATGCAGGAATCTTCCACCTCTGATCTTATTTTCAACATTCCCTATTTGATAGCATACATAAGTAAATATATGTCCCTGCTTCCAGGGGATATCATCTCGACAGGAACTCCAGCCGGAGTGGGAATGGGCTTAAAGCCACCTCGCTATTTAAAATCAGGAGATGTAGTCGAGTTAGGAATAAATGGATTAGGTTCTTCAAAGCAAAAGGTCATAGCTTATAGCGATTGAGCCCTTTTACTTACAAATAATGAAGTATAGGTTTTACTATGATAACTATTATTGTAGAATTTTAAAACTTACACCAAAAAAGTACAGAAATACTCGAAAAGACATAATTAATCCTCGTAAAAAGTTTTTATATGTCATTTAGGCGCTGTTTATTTTGTGAATGAAATAAAATTATTAAGTACATTTGCATCAAACACCTTTAAGGTTATATAGTCAGTTTAACTATATGGGATCAAGCGTATATTAAAACACCTTGGTTAACTAAAGATAAACCTTATAACCTAAAATTTAGAGTATCTCGTTTAGTGTGCGGGATGCTCTTTTTTCATTTCAACCATCTCTATTCCGCTTTGTATCAAATGCTTTATAGATGGCTTTCGAATAGATAGGGATTGTAACTTTTCCTTGGTTAATATCACTCTCGTAGCATCTTTATTCATGAGCAACAATTCCAAAATTTCTAACAATAACAACCACTCTGAGTCATATTCCTGAAGGTAGTCATCGATGAGATCACTTTTGACGCTTCCATTTTGCCGAAAGTCTCTAACAGATTGATAAGCTTCTTCCTTTAACCTGACAACTGACGACTTATTCTTTGATTTCGTAGATGGTGAAAGTTGATGATCCAGCAGGCTAAATGACTGATGGTCCGCCGGTCCTGCAAAAGCAGAAATAATCTTCTTACCTATAGCCATATGAAAAATATCATCTTGGAAGGTGTACAGTTGTTTACCATTTAGAGTCAGATTCCCATTCTCAAGGGTGATCAATAAGATCTTGCCTTGCAAATTTCTGGTACCTGTAATTACTCTACCCTTGACTACAATACCGCCTTCATACTCTAAGCTCACAACTTTCCCCTCGTATATTCCATAGGCTTCCAAATCTACAGGCGACATGTCCTCGATGGCTAGATTAATACTCTTTAATTTGCCAATAGGTGAAATAAAACCTTCGGTGTAGTGCAGAGTTGAATGACCAATAAGCTCTTTCTCCCTATAAGCTAGTGCAGTTGGACCCATAGTTTTAATTAAGGCAACCTGGCCTTCGTATTCCTCATAGTTGGTGAAAACGCCTGAAACTTGCAGTCCGGTACTTAGTTCAATGGTACCCAGACTTTCAGATTCAACAAGCTTCTTCAAACCAGCAAGTCCGCCCTTGCGTAGTGATAACTTATTGGCAAACTCTTCAAGCACTTTGCTTAAATGTGAAAAATTTGGTGTAACAAAGAGCTGAGGCTGTGGACGTGTAATATCAAATTCCTGATCAGCTGCATCGATGGTGTATGGAATCTTTTTCACCTCAGGCTTCAAACACCACTCACTTTCACCTATTGAAGAAAGTAAGCCTGCTCCGTATATCTTATACTTTTCAGTAGTTCCGATCAAACCATATTCCACTGTCCACCATTGGAGATTTCTAATTTTAGACATCTCAGAGGGAGGTACGCGTAGAGCCTGCAATCTATCTACTTCTTCCTGGGCCGCTTTTATAGCCTCCATGTCCGGTTCTTCTACCTCCTTTAGTTGACTGAGCTTTCTAACCGCATGATAAACTTCCCAGTCATGCTTCGAAGAAATGGCCTTACTTCCAATCTCTCCCAGACGACGAAGGTATTCTGCATACTCAGGATTTGCAATTATCGGTGCATGACCTGCTGCTTCGTGAATAATATCAGGCGCATGTGTGTATTCTATATTTTCTAATGTGCGTATATCTACAGCGATGACCAGCACATTATAGGCCTGAAATTCCATGAAGGCAGATGGTGGAATGAATCCATCGACCGCTGCTGCTGCCCAGCCAATATCTTTTAATATTCTATTCATTCCATACATATCAGGAATTTCCTCTATGGATACTCCTGTCTTTTTCAGACCATCTACATAGGTGTGGTGAGCAACTTTACTTAAAAAAGTAATGTTCTTTCTCATCACATATCTCCATACTGCCTGATTTATAGATGTATATTCTGAATAGTTTTGCGGAATAATATATTGCTTAAGATGGGCAGGAAGTCTATCTAAAATAGGATTAGAGGGTATTGATTCCATGATTGTTCTTTATATAATAACAAATATAGAACATATGAGATAAAAATACCACATTTTCAAAACAATTACAGACTCACTCCCCTTTTCCAGGGAATAAAGTCATTCTGCCCCAGCCTAATACTGTGCGTTTCCTTTTTTCCACTTGCAACTTCAATAACTAAATCTAAAAGTTCACTGGCCATTGATTCAATACAAATGTTCCCATTAATAATAGGTCCGGCGTTGAAATCAATGATGTCAGACATGCGTTTTGCTAATTCATTATGAGATGAAATCTTGATGACTGGAGTGATCGGATTTCCAGTAGGTGTTCCTAATCCTGTTGTAAATAGAATAATATTAGCTCCGGCACCTGCTAATCCTGTTGTACTTTCGACATCATTTCCAGGAGTCCTAAGTAAATGAAGTCCGTTTCTGACTGTTGCTTCTCCATAATCCAATACACCCTCGATCGGTGATGTACCCCCCTTTCTCGCTGCACCTGCAGATTTCATTGCATCAGTTATAAGACCATCTTTGATATTTCCCGGAGAGGGGTTATGTTTAAATGAAGATCCAACAGATTCAGCTTTTATTTTATATTCCTCCATCAAAGCTGAAAATTTTCTAGCCAATGTTATATCTCTGCATCTGTTTATCAGTTGTTGTTCTACTCCGTTTAATTCTGGAAATTCAGCTAAAATCGCTGTTCCACCTAAGGCTACAATCATATCAGAGAGATGACCGAGTGTGGGATTAGCCGAAATACCAGAAAATCCATCTGATCCACCACATTCTAAGCCGATATTTAAGTGTTCTAATCCGAAAGGCTTTCGATGGTGCTGATTGGCCTCCATTAAACCCACAAAAGTATACTTTACAGCATCTTCGATAAATGAAATTTCACTCGAACTACCTTGTTGCTCCAAGAAATAGACTGGTTTATTATCAGCAGAACCTGAACTTTCAAGGTGACTTTTTAATAGAGATATTTGTGCATTTTGACAACCCAGGCTCATAACAGTAGCACCCGCTACATTTGGATGTTCGATATACCTGGCAAGTAATTGACAAAGCAGGTCTGCATCTTCTCTGGTTCCACCACATCCACCTTCATGCTTTAAAAATCTAATGCCATCTACATTTGAAAAGATCTGATTTTTTTGATGACTATCAATTGGGGTGTAAATCGATTTATTTAGAATTTCTTCGGAGGTGGCACCGGAGCGATAAGCTACGATCAGTTGGTCGATATCATACGTGGAAGTCGTCGGATTAGAGTACCCCAACTTTTCGGATAGAATAGCCTCTATGTGATCAACGTTTCTATTTTCGCAAAATACCAGTGGGACGATCAGCCAAAAATTTCTGGTACCCACTTTTCCATTTGCTCTTTCATAACCTTGAAACTTTATATCGGTATACTTTCTGATATCTGGCTTTTCCCAATTGAAATCAGATCGATTCAAATCAACCTCCGCTGTTGCATGTTCAGTATTTTCAATCTTTATCCTGCCACCTTTAGGAATGAACATGGTTGCTTTACCAACAATCACGCCATACATATACACATAATCTCCAGGTCTGATATGTTTAATAGCGAACTTATGCTTTGCTGGAACAAACTCGAAAATTTCAATTTCTAAATCATCGAAGGTGACTTTCTCTCCTTTTTTCAAGTCACGAATAGCAACCAGTACATTATCGCTGTCATGAATTTGGAGAACAATTTTACTCATTTTGAATGGTCTTGATTAAAGACAACGTTTCCTTTACCTTTATCCTTAATCCCTCAAAATCCTTGGTTTCTAGCACCTTGGAACTAATTAATTTTGAGCCCATTCCAACGCATGTTACCCCTGCATCAAACCAGCCACGTAGATTTTCTTCGTCCGGGGATACACCTCCAGTTGGCATCACTGAAGTCCAAGGTTGAGGTCCTTTAATCGCCTTCACGAATTCTGGTCCGTAGGTGGACCCAGGAAATAGTTTAACGATTTCGCAACCTAATTCTTCTGCCCTGCAAATTTCTGATAGGCTTCCACAACCGGGAGACCAGAGCACTTTCTTTCGATTACAGGCATATGCAATATCTTCTCTCAAAACAGGGGTAACAACGAAATTGGCCCCCAGTTGCATATACAAAGAAGCAGCACCAGCATCTGTAATGGAACCTACACCCATAACCATATCCGGCAAATGCTCTTCGCAGTATTTATTTAGAGCTCCAAAAACTTCATGAGCAAAATCACCACGATTGGTAAACTCTATTAAACGGGCACCACCTTCATATAGAGCTTTAAGTATGCCCTTACCTAATTCAACATCAGGGTGATAATATAGTGGTACCATTCCCTGATCTTCCATCATCGCCACTACCTGTAATCTTGTAAATCTAGCCATATCTATTTTATTTATCTTGCTACCCTACCTGAAGCATCCCCACCCATTAATTTTTCGACCTCATCTACGGTTACAAGATTTGCATCTCCATAAATGGTATGCTTGAGGCATGAAGCCGCTACAGCAAAATCCAGAGCCTTTTGGTCGTCATTTCTATAATTTAAAAGACCGTAAATCAGGCCACCCATAAAACTATCTCCTCCTCCTACTCTATCAACTATATGCGTGACTTGATAAGTATTTGTCTCTAAGAGTTCTTCACCATTGTAGAGTACACCAGACCAGGAGTTATGGGATGCACTGATCGAGCCTCTTAATGTGACGATCACTTTCTTACATCTGGGAAACTTTTCCATGAGCTGCCTACAGACTGATATATATGCCTTAGCATCTACAGTGTCGCCATGAGTCACATCTACTCCTTCTGGATGTATATCAAAATGTTTTTCAGCATCTTCTTCGTTTCCAAGGATAACATCGCAACCTTCTACAAGATCTGGCATCACTTGATCAGGGGCTTTACCGTAGTTCCACAAATTCTTTCTGTAATTCAGGTCAGTGGATACCATCACACCCATTTTGTTAGCCATCCTAATGGCTTCGAGGCAGGCCTCAGCAGCTCCTTGTGAGATAGCTGGTGTGATTCCAGTCCAATGGAACCAAGATGCATCTCGAAAAACCTTTTCCCAGTTTACCATACCTGGCTCAATAGATGACATCGCAGAGTGCGCTCTATCGTATACCACCTTACTGCCTCTGCTAACTGCTCCCATTTCTAGAAAATAAATCCCCAATCTTTCTCCTCCTCTCAAAACATGATCGGTACCCACTCCTCTCTTTCGCATTTCCATTAGAGCACAATCGCCGATGTCATTATTAGGTAATCTGGTTACAAATTGAGTGGGAATGCCATAATTAGCTAATGAAACAGCAACGTTACTTTCACCGCCACCATACACTACATCAAACTCGGATGCTTGTGAAAATCTTTTCCATCCAGGTGGTGTAAGTCTGAGCATGATTTCTCCAAATGTCACTACATTTTTCATCTGATATCTTTTCGTTTAGTGATCACAATATAAATCTTCAATTAGATTTTGGTCATGTCAACTTAATCAAAAGTCCATATTTATTAAACATTTGACTATAAAATCAGACTATCGTACTACCGTTCTTGTATTTTATTCTACCTGCAGTGGATTACTTAGTCTCGAATGGCTTTAATACCTGGAAGTTCTTTACCTTCTAAAAATTCCAGCATGGCTCCCCCACCAGTAGAAATAAAGCTCACCTTTTCGGACAGTCCAGATTTGTTAATGGCTGATACTGAGTCTCCACCTCCTATCAATGAAAATGCACCTTCACTTGTCGAATCGGCTACGGCCTGGGCAATTGCAAATGTTCCTTTACTAAAATTTTCCATTTCAAAAACTCCAACCGGACCGTTCCAAAGTATCGTTTTGGATTCCAAAATTATCTTCCTATAATCATCTATTGCATCTGGGCCTATATCCAATCCCATCCAGTCATGCGGAATATTCATACTATCGACAGTCTTAGTATTCGCATCATTGCTGAAATCATTAGCTATTTTAGAATCTCTAGGAAGCATTAGATTGACATTCTTTTCTTGGCACTTCTCCAATAGCTCACTTGCCAAATCGATGTAATCTTCTTCAAATAAAGACTTTCCTATAGATCCACCCTTAGCTTTTAAAAAAGTATAACTCATACCACCTCCGATCAATATGTGGTCGGCAAATTCAGTGATTTTTTCTATCAACTGAATTTTATCAGACACTTTTGCTCCACCAATTATGGCTGTGACCGGATGATCAGGATTTTGCAACAATTTAGTTGCATTTTCAATCTCTGAATTCATAAGAAACCCGAAGCCCTTGTGTTCTTTATCAAAAAATTGCGCAACAGTAGTGGTTGAAGCATGTGCTCTGTGAGCTGTGCCAAAGGCGTCATTGATAAATATGTCTGCAAGGGATGACAATTTCCTGGCAAAATCTTCATCACCTTTTTCTTCTTCCGGCTGAAACCTGGTATTTTCTATCAACAATACTTCACCTGGTTCCAAATTCTTGGCCTTTTGCGAAGCTTCACTTCCTACCGTATCTTTTGCGAAGTGTACATGAACACCTAATGACTCTTCCAGATGAGTCAATAAATGCTTTAATGTGAATTTATCAACGTCGATGCTTCCGTCTTCTTTCTTAGACTTTAGTGGTCGACCTAAATGACTCATGAGAATCAGTGCTCCTCCATGATCCAAAATATATTTAAGGGTGGGAAGGGATTTTTGTATTCTGGTATCATCAGTGATTTGATTTTTATCATTTAACGGAACATTAAAATCAACTCTAACCAGCACTTTCTGCTTACTGAAGTCTAAAGCTAACATCTGTTATTATTTTGTGATTAGATATAAAAAGACCTGAAAAGGATTGATCCAGTTCAGGTCTTTAGTATTTTATCTTATACTTTTGCAGTGATATCTGCTAACCTTGCAGAATACCCAGCTTCGTTATCATACCAACTAACGATTTTAACCATTTTACCTTGAACGTCAGTTAAACCTGAGTCAAAAATAGAAGAATGCGTATTCCTAACGATGTCAGATGAAACTATAGGATCTTCACAATATTCTAATATACCTTTCATCGGTCCTTCTGCTTGTGCTTTAAAGACTGAATTCACTTCTTCTATTGAAGTTTCTTTTTCTGCAATAAAGTTAAGCTCAATTAAAGACCCTGTTACAACCGGGACCCTCAAGGCCATTGCAAACATTTTCCCTTGTACTTGTGGAACGACTTTACCTACTGCAGAAGCCGCACCGGTTGAAGTTGGGACGATGTTAAAAGCCGCTGCCCTGGCTCTTCTCAGATCACTATGTGGCGCATCCTGTATATTTTGATCAGAAGTATAGGCATGGGTTGTGGTTAATGAACCTTGCACAAAGCCCCAATTATCTACGACAATTTTAGCAACTGGTGCTAAACAATTGGTGGTACATGAAGCATTGGAAATCAATTTATCGTCGTCGGTCAATTCATGATCATTTACACCCAGGACGATCGACTTAAAGCCGGGTCCTTTAGCAGGGGCAGAAATTACAACTTTTCCAGCTCCAGCATCCAGGTGTAATCCAGCCTTTTCTTTTGTTCTGAATATCCCTGTGCATTCTAAGACCACATCAACTTCTAGTTCCTTCCAGGGTAGCTCGGCTGGATTTCTTTCTGCCATGGCTTTAATTTCTTTACAATTGACAATAAGGGCATCATCTGTCGCTTCAACAGTTCCCTCAAATGGACCTTGAGCACTATCATATTTTAACAAATGTGCTAGTGTATGATTATCTGTAAGGTCGTTTATTGCAACGACTTCAATATTTTCATTTTTCAATAAGTTTCTGAAAGTAAGCCTTCCTATTCTACCGAAACCATTGATCGCAACCTTTTTACTCATAATATTTAATTAAATGTCAAGAATTAATTGATAAGATGACAAATTTAATTTTTTATAATTAAAAGAAAGACCATATAATCTTAATTTTATACGGCAGGATAATATCGAAATTAATATATCAGCAGGTCATTAAATGAAGAATATTAGCAGGTGTTTCACGAATTGTACGAATGGAGATTTTATAATAGAATACCAGCGGTGCTAAATTAAAAAGGGTTACACACCAGCGGTCTGTAACCCAATCTTCTAAAGTAGCCCCTAGGGGAATCGAACCCCTCTTTCCAGGATGAAAACCTGGCGTCCTAACCGATAGACGAAGGGGCCAAAAATCTATACTATTAAGTAAAGATTTTCAGCTGCCCGGTAAGTCATCAGATGAACAATTTCAAGGCTTTTCTTCAAAAGCAGTGCAAATATATAATCTTTCTAAAAATAAAAAAATGAATTATATTTTTTTGTTATACTTTTTTTAGAAACCAACTCAAATCCTTTCTATCAGTAGGATTAAGCTTAAAATAGAAACCGCCTGACCCACTGAATCAGCCAGAACTCTTGACCAATCCACATCTTCCCTATCTTTTTCTTCTTGCGTTTTAACAGGTTTGTTTCCCACAACAATTTTTGATCCCATCTCAACATCAGGGTAATTCTTATAAATCAGATAGTTCTTAGTTCTGGTAATCTCTCCGTTAGCATCCTCAACATAGATTTCATTTGGACTTCCACTATCTGAAATGCCACCCGCATAGTTTTCAATATAAAATCTGGCATCTTTTCCTTTATGATATGGTACATTGAGTTGATTCTGACCACCCAAAATTTCTTTGTTATAAAGTTTAGATGCATTTGTTGCCCCCACTATACTAACAAATTCCTTAGACTTCGGAATTTCAATACGATCGCCATCTCTTAACTTAAAATTAAATCTTGAAGATCCCATTTCTAATACATCGTCTAGTTTAATAACGACCACACCAGTATTATTTTCGGTTCTGAATAATTTGGCTCCCGTAGGAAACGCCTCTGAAGTTATTCCCCCTGCCCTAATGATCAATTCTCGTACAGTTTCATTGTCTTTTATCAAACTATATTCTCCCGGAAATCGCACTTCACCTTCTAAAGTAACGATTTTCTGCAATTCGAAATCGGGAACAAATCTGACCATAATTTCATCGTAAGGCATTAATTCAAATGCTAAATTTTCATCACCTTCTTCCAGATCCCTATTAATTGTTAAATTAGCAACAAGAGTTTTTGTAGGCTCATTGTTTTCTATCACAAGTCTGGAAATTTCTACATGATTGGTAGCCGCTCCTAGCATAAATCCTCCGGACATAGTCAGGACATCTGCCAGTGTCATTCCAACGCCATATTGAAATTCGCCTGGGTTATTTACTGCACCACTAATGTTAACACTGGACCTTTCACTAAATAGTGATTCAGAAAAAATTTCTAAAGAATCTAACGCTGTCAAAAAATTAGTTGATTCATCTGCTAAGATATCGTTCAGGTCAATCCTGGTATAGTGTTTTAATTTTGGATTAAGGGGATCTTTAGTATGGATTATCCCAACTGTCGAGGCATCTCTTCTTAGTCCACCAGCCAATTCGATTGCATCTGCAATTGTAATAGACTGTCCCAGTGCTAAATTGAATGATCCAGGATTTCTAACTGCACCACTTACTTGAAATTGCTGATTGTCATTGAAAGTAGATTCACTAAATACAGTCACTGCATCTCTGTTCTGCAATGGAATTTGTAAATCCGATTGGCCCTCTTGCAGGTTAACTTTGAGGTAAATGATTCTTCCATTGTCCTCTGTTCTCCTGATAAACGCTACATCTTTTCTGGCTCCCGGTTGTAAAATTGCGATATTAATTAAATCACCAAGTAGTAAATCATCAGTTCTTTCATATTCCCCAACATTAATCACAGCCCCTTTTATTTCTACATAGTTATCAAGTTCGTTTTCAACCTTTCTTATGGTAACCACATCGCCATCCTGCAATTCATAACCAGCAATTTGTTGACCCCGTATGTCTAGTAATCGCCTACCGTTTTCAACTGATCTGGAAACTTGTATCAATTGTCTGTTGGCATTGCTGGTATAGCCACCCGCTAAAACCAGCAAATCTGAGAAGTTCTCATTTTCCTTTAATTCATAACGCATTGGTCTTCTCACACCTCCTCTTATTTGCACTATTTTTCGAGCGACAGGCACGACAATGACATCACCTTGCTCCAATGATGAATCGGTGATATTATTAGGGTTTTGCAGATAGGAATAGAAATCTAAATTAATGATAGCACCGCCCTTTTTTATCAGAAGTACATCTCTTAAACTCCCGATTTCAGTCGGTCCTCCTGCAGCAACCAATCCGTTAAACACATTATTTATAGCAGAAAGTGTATATCCCCCGGGATTCATCACTTCTCCTTGAATATTAATATTGATGGTTCTCGAATAACTTATAGATACATCGAACTCTCCCTCGCCAAACCTATAAAATCGAGAAAGTGTCTCATACAATTTTCTCTTAGCGGCTCCTAATGTCAATCCTTTGAGAAAAATTCTCCGATTATTAACAACAATGTAACCATCACTATCGATTTCATGAGCAAATTCTGCCCTACTAATTCCAAAAATGGAGATTACTATTTTATCACCTGCTCCAAGTATATAGTTTTCAGGAGCTTTAACTTCGGTGGAGGTTTCAAAAACACTGAGATCTCTATTCTTAAAAAAAGCATGACCATAGATATTTGGTATCTTCTCAGTAGAATCCACTTTATTTTCTACGACTCGCTTAACCTCCTCATTCATGCCTTCAGCGTCTCTTTGGGTCGGAGCTTCTAGAAACTCCTCTTTATTGATCATCTCGTCTGAACCTTCAAGAGTCTGATTAGGAGTGTCAGCAGAGTTCGCTCTTTGAGCTTCAAGTTCATTCACAATTTGCTCAATTTCGACAATTTGAGCTGGTGTGAGATTTTCGAAGTCTTGGATATCTATACCTCTTGCATTTAATTCGTCCAACAGATCTTGCTCTGCAATTCCTCTTCTTTGTAACTCAGCTCTGACCTCAGATTGAGTCACCGGTACATTCTGACCATAAATCATATTGACAAATAAAAAAAGAAGCAAAATATAATATAGTCTCATTTTCTAAATTTTAACTCAGCACTTCTTTAAAGTAATCAAACGTAATGCCTAACCCTTGTCTACGATCAACAACTGGACTCCATCCTAGTATTTTCTGGGCTTTCGTTATATCTGGTCGACGCATTTTAGGGTCATCTTTTGGAAGTGCTACATGAATTATTTTTGAAGTGCTCTCAGGGACAAATCTTAATACCTCTTCAGCAATTTCTTTAATGGTGATTTCAACAGGATTTCCAATATTCACTGGCAAATGGTAATCACTTAAAAGCAATTTGTAGATACCATCTACTAAATCCGAAACATAACAAAAAGATCTGGTTTGTTCCCCGTCGCCAAAGACGGTGATATCTTCATTTCTCAGTGCCTGAGAAAAAAATGCTGGCAACGCCCTGCCATCATCTACCCTCATTCTTGGACCGTACGTATTAAAAATCCTGACAATACGAGTCTCCAATCCATGAAAGTTATGATAGGCCATGGTTATTGCTTCCTGAAAGCGCTTCGCTTCATCATAGACTCCCCGTGGCCCTATGGGATTTACATTACCCCAATATTCTTCAGTTTGCGGATGCTCCAGTGGATCCCCATAAACTTCAGAGGTGGAAGCCACCAATATTCTGGCATTTTTAGCTTTTGCTAAACCTAATAGATTATGAGTACCTAAAGACCCGACTTTAAGAGTCTGTATTGGCATTTTTAAATAATCAATCGGACTGGCTGGAGAAGCAAAGTGTAAAATATAATCAAGTTCCCCTGAAACATGTACAAATTTAGATACATCATGATGGTAATATTCGAAATGCTTCTTTGGAAAGAGATGCTCGATGTTTTTCATGGATCCTGTTAGTAAATTATCCATCCCGATCACGTGATAGCCTTCTTCTAAAAATTTGTCACAAAGATGTGAGCCAAGAAATCCGGCGGCTCCGGTTATTAAAACTTTTTTCATTGAAGGCTTCAAATTTTAAATCGCAAATATAAAATATTATCGGCAATGTCTACATTTGCTCTTAATGTACAAAAGACTTCTTTATTTATTTACGATACTCATTGTCTCTTCGGTTGTTCACGGACAAGAAAGCCAAGGCTCTTTGCTTAATTTACAATCTTCATATTTGTTGGAAAAACCAGGTGCAGACCTGGCTCAAAGATTTGGGTTAAATTCTAAGTTTGAATTTAAAATTGAATACTTATGGCACTATCAATACGCTTTTTATGCAAAAGGTGGAATAAGGATTAATCAAAATGTTAAAGAAGACGTATTTTCCAGTATTAGAACCAATGAGGGATTTGTTTTGGGTGCCAATGGCTTTTATGCTGATGTGTTTGGAAGAAAGCGAGGCTTCGATATAGGTGTTGGATTTGATTATCTAATAACGGCCTTTAAGCAAAATGTGAGGCTTGGAATCGGAAGTAGCTACATCACACATTGGATTAAGATTGTAGATGACTCGCAATCGGTTCCGCAAGTAGTCAGCACTTCAGGACAATTTTACGATCGATTCGTAAGTGGTGTGGGTATTGAAGAAAATGTTCAATTCCAGTATAATATTGAAAGAGCAGCTTTTCTTATCGGAATACAGTTCGGTCAATTTTTCACTAAGGAGCATCGATTTATGTTAAATCTGCAAAACTCACAAAGGCGTTTAGATTTGTATTATGGCATAAAACTTACTTACCTCCTTCCTCTTATCAAGTTTGGAACCACAGAAACAATATATTATTAACTTAAAGAAAAGGTCTTCCAAATCCTTTAATTTTAAGTTTTCGTAGCAATTGTGTGGAGTCCTCCTCCCATATCATATTGATTTGACTTCATTTTTTAATGGAGAGCTTTTTCAGCTAGGAATCAAAAATTAATATATGAATGAAAAGGCTTGAAGATCTTCAGTTATTAGTATGAATTTTAGGGATGATTTTTTTACAGCTTTATGCTTTCGAATCCTCCATTCTAAAAGTAATCTATATGATGACTAATAGAATCATTAAATTTATATTAAATACCGCTTAAAAATGATCGAAGCCCTCACAAAGCACGATTTTGAAAATCATCGTACTGCCATCCAAGAAATACTTATGGAGATTCAATACGTGGACACAGCTAAAGCGGTAAGAATAATGAACAGAATAGATTCAAATTTTTCCGATTATAAAGATTTCTCCTTATTTCATTTTACCGAAAAAAGACTTTCAGGGGCCATTTTTGCACAGCGAACAAATAAATTTACTGAGGTAGGCAGATCTATAAAGATTAGTTACATGGCTGTCAGAAAAGAACATAGAGGGATGGGCATTGCAAAGGAGCTCTTGGAATACTTTCTGAGCAATATCAAGCATAGCTTTGAAAACGTCGTATTAACAAGTTATGAGCAAAATGAAAGAGGGATAAAGTTTTACACCAAATTTGGCTTTGTTCCATATGTAATCAATAGGTCCATTCAGTACGTGATAAAGGATCAAGGCACTTCATTCGAGCATAGAGATATAGTTTTTATCAGGAGGTTTCCACTGAAGAACATTACTATAAGACCTTTGAGAACTTCTAATATTGAGTTTTTAAGAGAAATGATCGTTAGGTCTTTTAGCATCTCAAATGAACTATTTACAAGCAGCAAAATCGACGAAAATGATGTCGTGCGGTATTATGAAAATTGGGATAGCAAGAAGGAAATTGGATATATTGCTAGGTATGAGGACAAAGATATCGGTGCAATCTGGTGTCGTAAACTACCCTATTATAATCAGGGCTTTGGTTATGTAGAAGATCATATTCCTGAGATGGGGATAGGTGTCTATTACGAATACAGAGGCAGAGGAATAGGTCAGATGCTGATGGATCATCTCTTTACCAGACTCAAACACATGGGTGAATACGCTATATCCGTTTTCGTAGTTAACGATAGTCCAGCCAAAAGAGCTTACTTAAAAAACGGATTTAACCCTATACGACGAGATGACAACCGTATAGTTATGCTAAAAAAACTATAAATTTAACTCCACTTGACCTCTTAAAAGATCTTTCATTTTTTCTCTTTTTCTAATTAAGTGTGCCTTACCATCATGAACTAAAACTTCAGCTGGTCGAAATCTTGAATTGTAATTTGAAGACATCATGTAGCAGTAGGCACCAGCATTATGGAAACAAAGTACATCTCCTTCACTAATTTCACTCATTTTTCTATTGACGCCAAAAGTATCTGTCTCACAAATGTAACCTACGACCGTATATATTCTTTTCCGTCCTTCAGTATTGGACAAGTTTGTAATCTTGTGATAAGCATTATAAAACATTGGTCGAATGAGATGATTCAAGCCTGAATCAACGCCTGCAAAAACATTTGATGTGGTCTGCTTAACCACATTGACCCTGGTCAAAAAATAACCCGCTTCAGAAACGATAAACTTACCGGGTTCAAAAACCAGGGTCAGGTCTTTACCGTATGCAGCACAAAAGGAGGTGAATTTCTGACTTAGCTGAATTCCCAAATCTTCCATATCTGTTTCTATGCCATCATTCTTGTACGAAACTTTAAATCCAGAACCGAAATCAATAAAATCAAGATCTTTAAATTCTTCAGCAGTGTTGAGTAAAATATCAGCTACCTTCAAGTAAACCTCTGTATCCAGAATTTCACTACCAGTATGCATATGTAATCCATTAATTTTCAGACCATAAGTTTCAACAATCCTATGTATATGAGGAAGTTGGTGAATCGAGATTCCAAACTTTGAATCAATATGACCCGTACTTATTTTAGAATTACCTCCAGCCATGACATGCGGGTTCAATCTTATGCATACCGGATATTCAGGATAATGATCTCCGAATTGTTCCAAAATAGAAAGATTATCGATATTGATTTTAACCCCAAGTTTAACCGCTTCCGAAAGCTCCAGCAAACCCACACAGTTTGGAGTGTAAAGTATATCCTTCGCTTTAAAGCCGGCATGAAGACCTAATCGTACTTCCTGTATAGAGACCGCATCCAGACCCATCCCCCATTTTTTCATCAACTTTAAAATATTGATATTGGTCAATGCCTTACATGCATAATTCAATTTCATTTTCTTAACGGAAAAAGCGTTGTTGAATCGATCTATTTGACGTTTAATAATTGCCGAGTCATAGATATATAAAGGCAGACCGTAATTTTCAGCGAGTTCCAATGGGTCGACGTCACCACTAAGCAAATACTTTCCTTTCTTCAGTTCCATAATCTGATTTTTCGTAAGTTGACAAATGTATTGAATTTAATAAGCTTAGTTCCAACAATCATTAAAATATAACAGACATACACCATTTATGTGAAATTTTGCATCTTTAGTAAGTACAGGGGAAAATAGTCATTTTGAATTTAGACGAGAACATAAGACTTTGTAAGAAAGGAAACAGGGAAGCTCAAAAAGAGCTTTATAATCATTATGCCCCTTTACTTTTTGGCATTTGTCGAAGATACCTTAAAAATGATTCTGATGCCGAAGATGTCTTTCTATCAGGGATGTTTAAAATATTCGATAACATCAAAAAATTTAAGGGAGAAGGCAGTTTTGAAGGATGGATGAAGCGAATTATGGTAAATGAGTGCCTCATGCATATTCGCAAATTCAAGAAGTTGAATATGGTAGTGGAATGGAGCCAGATAGACAATGCTGAAGATCCAATCGTTTTTGGCAAATTGGCTGAGGAGGAAATAAAGAGTTTGATTCTTGATCTACCGGAGGGCTATAGAACTGTATTCAATCTGTATGTTGTCGAAGGCTATAAGCATAGAGAGATTGCTGAATTGTTGGGAATAAGTATCAATACTTCAAAATCTCAATTGATCCTTGCGAGAAAAAAATTAAGAGAATTTATCAAAAAAAAAGATTTAGGTAGTCGTTATGAAGGATTTGTATAATTTGTTTGATGAGCATCCTGATCGTAGAATTTGGGATAGATTAGAAGAAAAACTAGATAAAAAAGCTAGTATGCGAAAGCTTAGGTTTTATCGTGTTGCATCTTTTGCCGCGATGATTACCGCCTTGGTTGCTGCAGTGAGTTATTTTGATCATATGCTCGATGACCACAACCCGCATTTGTTTGCCTCCAATGAAAAATTCACATCGTTCGTATTGGAAGAAATTGAATACAATGAAAATGGACTGTTTAACATGGCCTTCTTTTCTGAAATACGAAATGCTTATGCAGTGTCGAAGGAAGATGAAACTTTGGAATTAAGTGGAGAATATATGGCAGTAGATGGGGAAATAGGTTTTAATATTTTTTTAGCAAAATATACTTATTTTTTAGAATTCGATTATGCCGGCTTTCCTGTAATGAAACTTATTTCTGTCGAAGGTCAGACTTTATATTTTACAGCTGAGGGTGGCGAAACATTAAAAATGAATGTTGAACCCTATGGTTTGAAATTGATTGAATCTAGCTTCTTACCTGAGTACCATCACTACAGTTTTAGCAAGTTGGAGGCCATTTGAGGGCTTTTGCCAATGTAAGAAATTTGACAATACTCAAGATAGAAAATTTAAATACACTTAGTAATCAACATATAATAGTTAACATATATTTCATATATGTTAATTAATAATTTCTTCCTTGCCTATTAGCAAAATTTAATAGTATATTTGGAGTAGCCTAAATAAATTTTAAACACTAATTACCTAAAACTAAACCTAAACAACCTTATGACCTGTTACCTACTACCTAAAACATCTTAACCCCTGATTATCTTTTACAAATAATTTCATTTCGTACAGATCGTCAATGTTATACTAAGAGCATAGTTAATTACTATGTGTTCTTGAATGTAATGTTGTAGTTGGCATTAAGTCATAACGTGTTTTGGCCTAAAACACATGACAATGAACGTCTTATTACCCTTTAAGAGTCTAATCCTCAATTGTATTCTATTCTGTTGTTTTTCCTTCTTAATAATTCAACCCACATTTAGCCAAGCAATTGAACATCCTTGTTATGACAAGCCCAATTGTACTTCCAATGATTTTACATTGGAAAGTGCTTTTTTAGCGAAGGATATCAATGGTACCATGCTAACAAGTTCGGACTGTGATAACAGACCGGTGGAAACCTTTATCTGCGTCAATATCCAAAACAGTACAAGTAGCGCAAGAACGGGAATCTACGTCGCAGGAACTTTCGAGTCCGGAGGTTTTACGGAAAATATCGAGCATTGTTTTCCAAACAATATGCCGGCCAATTCTCTAATCACTTTATGTGCTCCATCACCTGATACCTACACCTGGCAATGTGACGATGAAGTGCTCCTGAGTGACTACCTCACGGCATGGTCGGTAGGTAATGATTCTGTTTGCGTAGCAGATCTTGCAACTACAGATCCAAATGACTTTATCATTGCATGTGGCGCAACTACAAAAGCAAAGTGCCAAAATGAACCTACTGAGCCTATCGTTGTGACCATTCCTATAGTAGCCAATTTCAGTTTTGCTTGTACCGATGGTGTAAGTTTAGGAGTAAGTTTTATGGATGAAACGGTGGGCGGTTCGATGAACTACACTTCATACTTGTGGGCTTTTGACGATGGAAATACATCGAATCTACCAGATCCCATGCACACTTACACTTCAGCAGGAATTTATGACGTAACTTTAACCGTAACGGATGATGAAGGAGACTCAGATGACATTGTTATAGAGGTCAATGCCGGAGCATGTTGTGCGCTAAGTGTCAACAATACCACTCTTAATCAATGTGCAGATAATAATGGAACAGCAACCTTTAATTTGACACTCGCCGAACCTAGCATTAGCAATGCACAAGGGGTTTCATTTGCATATTATAGTAATTCACAACTTTCAAGCTTAATAGCTAATCCAGGCTCTTATTCTATCACTTCAAGTTCTACCATCTATGTAGAAGTAACAGATGCGTCCGAATGTACTGCTGTTGCAGAAGTGCTGTTAAATATTACCGGATCTTGCTGCCTGCCACCAGTCATTTCATGTCCACCTGATAAAACTATAGAATGTGATGAATCTACAAATCCTTCAAATACCGGTGAAGCAACTTTTATTGAAGGTTGTGGAGAAGTTACCATAACTTTTATCGACAGTGAAACCGAAGGAAGTTGTCCAAGTGAAAAAACCATAACAAGAACCTGGAAAGCCGAAGACCAGGATGGAAATATTGATTTGTGTGATCAGATTATTTCTGTTGAAGATAATATGGTACCTGTTCTTGCTTCTGCTCCTGCCAACATTACCGTAGAATGCGCAGATGACGTTCCTCCGATGACAAGCTTGGGATGGACAGATAACTGTGATGGCTCTGGCACAGTTCTAGGAATTGACGGACCTCAAAGTGGAGGAAACTGTGGGGGCACCATCACCAGAACCTGGAATTATACTGATATGTGTGGAAATGCAGCAATGACGAGAACTCAAGTTATTACTATTGATGATATGATTTTCCCAGTGCTGGATCAAGCACCTTCCAATATTACAGTGCAGTGTGCAGATGACGTTCCATCACCTAGCGATCTAGGATGGACGGACAATTGCGATGGGTCAGGAACTGTAACAAGCGTTGACAGTCCCCAAAGTGGAGGAGATTGTGGAGGCACAATTACGAGAAGCTGGAATTATACTGATATGTGTGGTAATGATGCAGTAGAGAGAATTCAAATCATTACCATTAACGATACGACTGACCCTGAGTTCGAAGCAGCGCCTGGTCCTGTCTCTTATCAGTGTCAGGACGATGTCCCTGCTCCCGGTAATCTTACCTGGACCGATAACTGTGATGGAACTGGTTCTGTAACTGGTGTTGACGGTCCTTTGGTGGGTGGCCCTTGTGGAGGTACCATCACCAGAACCTGGACTTATACCGATGCTTGTCTAAATATTGGCACCGCTACTCAAATCATTACCATTAACGATACGACTGACCCTGAGTTCGAAGCAGCGCCTGGTCCTGTCTCTTATCAGTGT
>NZ_JAJNKB010000007.1 GCF_021533195.1 Portibacter marinus | reverse complement strand
AGATTTGTAGTCGGATGGTCAATATCTAATACAATGGAGGCTGAATGGTGTGTTCAGGTTGTAGACGAGGCTATAACAATGTATGGTAAACCAGAGATCATAAATACAGATCAAGGATCTCAGTTTAGCTCTGAGATTTTTACAAAGGCTATTACGAAAAAGCATAAGATAAGACTGAGTATGGATGGTAAAGGCAGAGCTATTGACAATGTATTTATAGAAAGATTGTGGAGAACTGTAAAGTATGAGAAAGTATACTTGATGCCTCCAAGAGATGGAGAGCACTTATATTTGATGTTAAATGATTACTTTCACTATTATAACTACAAAAGACGTCATTCAAGCTTGAACGATTATCACCCAGCAACAATCTATAAAACGAAGCTAAAAGTAGCTGCATAAATATTCATGTTTCCCACTATGTTCAACATCTGAAAATATCTTACCATGGATATTTTTGATATTGAAATGTGGAAAACCGAACTGCCAAATTCAAACTTAAAAACAGACTATTTCTGTCTAACAATTGGGGGGAAGCTCAGTTAGCTATGTAGGATTTAGCAGAAATTCAGGCCGTTATTAGGCAACTAAATTGAAAATTAGAAATGAGCACAATATTCATCAGTCACAGTAGTAATGATAATAGTCTTGCTCAACTTGTGAAAGAAAAACTTGAGAAAAAAGGGCACTATTCAATTTTTTTGGACTTTGATCCAACTTTAGGAATTAATGCTGGCAGTAGCTGGGAGCAAACCTTATATAGAAAATTAAGGTCATGTCAAGCTGTAATCGTAATTGTGACGAAAGACTACTTAAGTTCAAAATGGTGTTTTGCTGAATTAGCTTTAGCAAGAATGGAAGGAAAATACATTAATACATTGATTTTCGATGAAAATCTAGACAATAGCGAATTGAATTATATTCTATTAGATCGCCAAATCATTGATATGTCAAATTCTGAAGAAGAAGGTTGGCAACGTTTGTATAAGGGGCTTGAATCTGCGCAGATTTTAGGAGTAGAAGGCGAATGGAAAGCAAATCAATGCCCTTATTTAGGACTTTTATCTTATAAAGAAAAAGATGCGCCAGTCTTTTTTGGAAGGAATGATGAGATTCGAATGGGATTGGAGTTACTTTCTAGAGGAGCACCGAATACGGCTATGGTTGTAGGAGCATCAGGTTCTGGAAAATCTTCACTAGTCATGGCGGGGATATTGCCTAAACTTAGAGCTCTAAGTAATGAGTGGATCATCATTGATCAGTTTCAACCAAGATATGATCCTTTTTTAGAGATTTCTATATCACTTGAATCAACCTTCAAACAATATAATTCTGATGATTACTCAAAAATCATGAATGCAGAGAGTATTCAAGAAAAATTAGAATCTGATGTATACCTCGCAAATGCAAGTAATTATTCTTATGAAAAAAATTCATCGTCACCTACAGCACTGAATAAGATACTCGACAAAATTACACATCAAAGCGCTGAAATACGCAATACTAAAGTTCTTATCGTGATTGATCAATTTGAAGAATTTTTCATCAATTTTAATTCTAATGATAAGATGAATAGCTTTGTGAGAATACTTTCAAATAGCTTGATATTTGATCAAAAGAAACTTTTTCTCTTATTTACTATGCGGTCTGATTTTTTAGGTGTTTACCAGAAAAACAAGACATTGCAAAGGCTTGATTACGAAGTACTTTCTTTAGGTCCTATGCAAAAAGAGAACATGCGTAAAGTCATTGAGACTCCTGCAAGGCTAGGTGCTGTAAGTCTAGAAATGGGTCTTGCTGATCGTTTATTAGAGGATTCAGAAGATGCACTCCCTTTACTTTCTTTCACTTTAAGGAAACTGTGGGAAGATTATGGTGATGATAAAAAACTTAAAATACATGAATATGAGCAATTAGGTGGGATAAAAGGTGCCATTTCAAACGAAGCATCAGCTATATTAAAAAGAGCTTTTGCTGATGATAAGCAAGAAGCTTTAAAAAATGTATTCCTACAAATGGTAAGTGTAACTCATGATGGCAAATATGTGAGGAAGCCTGTTAGAAAAACAATACCCGAAGTAGTTATTGTTGATAAATATATAAACGAGTTTATTGCTAAACGATTGCTAACTACATATATTAATAATGATGAAGTGATGATAGAAGTCTCTCATGAATCATTATTTGATTCATGGCCTTCTCTTAAAAAATGGCTTAATGATAATCATTCTGAACTTCTATTTCTACAACAACTCCAACAAGATGCCAACACCTGGATTGTGAACAAAAGGGATCCAGAAGATCTTTGGTCTGGATTAAAATTGCAGCGTGCTCAAGAGATATTTATAAAGTTACATGATCCGGCGATTATTGAATTTGTCGATTCTAGTCAACTTTTGGTTAATAAAAAGAGGTTGAAAAATAGAATATCAATTCTTATTTTTTCGGTAATAGTGATTTCACTAGTCGTCTCAGTCCTGTTATTTTATTTAAGATATGTAAAACATATTAAGGAATCTGAGATGCTTAGTAAAGCGATAAGCATGAAAGAAATCGATCCCACAATGTCATTGCATCTAGCAACTTATCTTGAAAAAAATGCAACTTACAAAGATTCATTTTTTGAAAGTGACATATTAAGTTTGAAGAATGGTATTTTAAATTGTTATGATAAAACCCATTTCTATTCAAAAATATTTCCTAGACATAATGGTTACGTCTTATCTCTTGATTTTTCTCGAGATGGAACGAAAATACTTTCAGCAGGATTAGGCTCAAAAGTATTCTTGTGGAATACAGATGGCGCCTTAGTGAACGAGTTTGATATTAAAAGGTCGCAAGTAGGATGTGCTCGATTTTCTCCGAAAGGAGACTATATTATTGCAATAGATTATAAAGGCACAGTTACTATAGTTGACTTGGCTGGTAGCGTGAAGCATAAATTTGAACTTGGAGGGTTAGGAAATTACGACATCCAATTCTCCCCCAACGGCGATTTTGTTGTCGCATACAGTAGAAAGCATGCTTACTTATTTAGACCAAATAGTGACAGAGAAGCTAAGAAATTTAATCTTCCAGGCAATAGCTATTCAACACCAATATTTCGTAAAATTTATATATCTAAAGACGGAGCATCTATTTTGTCAATCCATGATAACAACAGAGCTTTTTTATGGAATGATGAAGCTAGTTTGTTAAAAATAATAGACAATAAAAGTCTTGATTTTGCAAATTATAAAAACATGTGGATTGGTCTTAAAAGCAACGGTAGTCCTTACATAATTGACAGTAAAGGACAGATGAGTGAAAATGATTTTCAATTTAAAGGCCCAAACAGTACATTTAGAAATATTACCACATCACCGAATGGTGATAAAATCTTAACATATGATTTTGATAATCAAATCTTTCTTCATGATCTTAATGGTAATTTAATTAATTCATTTAAAGGTATTGAACATCACAATGACGGACTTCTTTTTAAAAAGGGTGAAAACTTATCTTTTTCACCTTCCGGTAACTACTTATATGATATTTCGGAAAGCAAACAAGTTTTGGTGTGGAATACGAAAGGCGAACTCATTTCCACATTTTACAGTCCAAAACCAGGTGGTAGTCTTGCTTTAGTTTTTTCACTTGATGACAAATTAATAGCTTCAAGTCAGCATACGACCTTTGTATTGAGAGATTTGGCAACTAAAGAGTCAGAGCTAAATTTGGACGAGGCAGAAAGAGATACAATTAGAGCTAATTACTTATCTGAAAATATGAGCTTGACTGAAGAAATTGCTAAATATTTTGATCCAGGAAAACTAAATGGATATCTGAATAATTGGAATATCTGTGAGTGAAAAAAACCAAGCTGAATTTTAATAAATGCTATTTGCTAATTTTAATAGGAAAAATTTTCTTTAACAAGTACTTTGCACTCCAATATAACCTCTGAAACCGTTTATTTTTCCTGGGATTGACTCTTGGCTGTGGTCCAATAATTATCTTTTCAATATTGGTTCTAGCATTGTATGCCATTTCTATGACACTATAAAAGTTATCCTCTAAATCTTTCCATCTTAATTCTTTAGCATAACCTGAATCTATATTTTTTTGCAGTCTCTCAGGAACATTATGTTTTTCCACAGGTAGATATAAAGCGACTAATCCTTTTGGTTTAAATGTTACATTTTGAGCTTTTTTTGATTGAATATTTTGAAGCGAATACCAAATTTCCCAATCTATCCACTCACTATTTCCGGTTTCACTTCCTATCAAAACTACAACAACTGATGAAGACCAGAGACGATACTGAATTTTATATGAAATATCATACTTGGAAGATTCACCAAGATCCTCATCATTAAAACCGTAGTCTGAGAATGTTCTATTTTTGAAGATTTCTCGAAGTTTTTTTAAGTACATTAGATTGCTACTATGATGATAGCTAAAAAACACATTATTCATTTTTCGATTGTTATTTTTAATTTTAGAATCCCCATATTATTCTTATATGCCCATCTGCTATCATAATCATTCGCAAAAACAAAAAACTCTCCATCCGCTTGAGCTATAAATGACATTTTTTTTTTACCGATTAAAAAAGCATGGGTATAGTCATCTCCTATCCCTCCGCACAACGAATAGTATTTAGCACCCTTATAAATAGGAGGTAGAAAAAATCTGAATAAGGGATTCCAACCTGCTAAACTACAAGGGACTATTCAATCCTTCCACTTCTCTTTTAACTCTGCTACATTGATCATGTATTTGTGTCCTTTTTCAAGGTAAACTCCTGAAGGGTTCCTCTTAATTCGGGAATCCATTTCAAAGAAATGCGATTTATTATCTATGAGCTTTTTCATTCCTTCAATCCTTCCAATTCTTCCAAAATTTCGTCTATCGCTTCTTTCACCTCCTGATTGGGGATTCTTATTTTTTCCTTTTTGTCGGTATTATTCATCTCTACTAAAAACTTAAAATGTTCTATTTCTGAATTCAATTTTTGAGGATCTCCATATTTTAAGTAGAGATGTTTATATCCCTGCAGAACTTTATCTTTCCTTGATTTGATCTCTTTATATTCAGTGGCATATAACAACTGAGCAGTCCATACATTTATATCAGAGATCTCCTCCCAGAAACTATCCATATTTCTCCATAAACTATCCTGATTAAAGTACTCCTCTACTTTCATTAGCACTTTCTTCGGACTCATTAGATCACCTTCGTAACTAATATCTTTCGTGGTAGGATTCACGTAGTAATGAGCAGTCAAAAAGTTTACCAAGGTATAGGTATACTTTCTTGGCTCAGAATGGGATAACAACTCATAACCTAAGCGGTAATCATCGCTCATTTTGTTTAAATAGGCTAAACGATCTTTCGGGAAAATCTGAGCAAAACGTTTATGAGCACTTCCTGAAATAGCAAGCCTTTCAGGAGTTTTTCCAATAAATACTAAGCTTCTAATTTGCTCAAGAATTATATCTCTTCTATCGGGATCTTTGACACCGTCTTGCACATAGTCTTTTACCAATAGATTACAATATTGCTCTAGTGCGGCTACCGAATAGCTCGCATCATTAATGCTAAAGAGTTCAAAATACTTGCTAATCGCTTTCTTTACATCTCCAAGTTTATTGTAGATGTTGCCTTCTAATTCAATTATTCTCGCATGTTGATGATATCCTGATTTTCGAGCTTTGGTTATACATTCTTTCAAATTATTCCTCACATCTTCCATACTCTCTTGATCCATATTGGAGCATTTAATATATAGATTCTCTAAATCTATTATTACATCTTCTTCTGATATGTATTCCGATTTGCCTGGTTCATAGTAATCCGTATTAACTAACTTATACCAGGGACTTCCATAGCATTGATATGCGCCCCATGTTGCATTATTTCGATTGTGCCTGTAACAAGCTCCTCTTGCAGCTTTTACTGCCTCACCAAAGAATCTCCCTTCGATCATATACTTATATAGTGATTCAGCAAAGACTTTTGCGGCTCCATCGTTAACGGCCCATGCAGCAACGACAATTGCTTTGACCCCCATTTTGATTAGTTGAGTGCCAATATTTGCGGCCAATTTATGACGATCAGCATAGTATCTCTCATATTTACTATCAATTTTGCCAAGATGGCAGCAATTAATGAATACAAATTCCGGAATTAGGGGAAGTTGAGCAATATCTCCTGAAGTCAAAACACCATCCTCTATCACAATGCCTATTCTCTCTTCTTTGTCTTTAGTTTCGGGCTCATATATGCCATGTCCTGCAATATGTAAAATCTTAACCTCACTATTAAATAGCTCATTGGCTATGACATCTGCATTTTCATTGATAAGAGAAGTTACATTAAAATCATGATTTAACATTTCAGCGACCGCTTCAGCTTCTGCTTTTGCACCTGGCAACGAAGGCAGATCTGCATAGATCGGATCACCAATTACTAAAACATCATTGGAAGTGGAAATGACCGTTTTGACAATACCATCCTGATCGATAAGTTGCCTTATTAAACCTGTGTGTGCAAACGTAGGAGTTTTATTTACCTTCCAGTCATAAAGTAGTTCCCATGGATATCCAGCTGTTATTTCATCAAGTTTCCAAATGATGTCTTTGCCTGATCTTAAAATGTCTTTTAATGAAGGCGGTATCAACAATTCAAATAGTGTTTTTGAAGTTTTTTCGTCAAATCCTTCACTCTCGGAAAATTTAGCGATTAGATTTTTAACGAATTTGATTGAGGCAAAGGATTTACTAGCTTCAATCTTAGCGATTCCCGAGGAAGAAAGATATTTCAAGCCAACTTCCCTAGCTTCTTTACCTTCTTTTATACTTTGAGTAGTTAAAGTGTGCCACCAGCCTTGATCTTTTTGAAAAATATAACGTTTTATTCCACCTTGACCTTTATTGATTTGACCGACTACTTCTATAGAATGTTTCTGATTGCTTCTTTCTATGGTCTTTAATTCCTTGTAAATGAAACGTGCCATATCTTCATAGTAGTCGATGAATTCTACATGATTGATTACATATCTGCCATCTTCAATATGTTTTACTTTCAAGTTGGCATCAGAAACTCCTTTGACAATTGCATTCAGACTGGACCCTACATTAAGACCGCCATATCCACTGCCAATACTTAATGAAACAATTCTACCTAGTAACGGACCATTATTATCACAAACTTTATTGTCTCTGTGATGTAAAGCATAATTGATAATAGCTTTTTCAACAGTTATACTTAAAAGAGATTCCGTAAGATCGTCTTTGAGTCCAAGACCCACAATGATTGCTCCCGAAGGAAGGTCATCAGGATTAAATAGGGCTAAATTTTCCCCTATCTCCTCTGGATAGGTTCCAAACAATCTTCGCTCTTCCAATTTGTTATTGAGTGCGCTATTCAAGGCCGCCTCTGCACTCATAATTCCGTCCCCCTCAAAATGACCAACCATAACTGGTTTTCGAGATGCTTTAAGGTTTCCATGCGTTACACTTACAAATAGGGGAGCTCTAACGCCTTCTTTTTCAGTACTCGAGTCATCGATTCCAAAAATACCCTCAATTATACTGGTATGATCTTTTTCGCCATTAGGATCAGAAGGAAGTAACGGTAATGGTGGTGCTAAGTAATTAGCACTTAGTTCCGATCCATCTCTATTTGATGTAAAAGTCAATAAATGGAGAATAAGATCAAAGTTCTTCTTGTCATCCATTAAGAAGTTATGTTCACTTCCTACTTGTGCTATTTGGTTTTTGGGTAATTCTTTTGGAATACCTAATTCCCAACTGACAACTCCATCTCCATTTACGTATGGTCCTTTTGGGAAAGTTAGTTTCTTTCCAAAAAGACTTTCCTTAATTTTGTATCGGTATACCGTTCTCTTCGAACCCTTTATGTAATAGATATTTGAAGTGTCCTTTAATTTGAAGTTACTTGCCTTCTTCTTAAACTCTTTGAAGTTGCTGAGTAAGGTTTTATTTGGAGTGAATAGCTCTGAATTTTCAGCCTCGTTAAACAGTTTAATCCAAAATTTGTCATAGTCTTCAATTTCCTTATCATCAACCGGTAACAAGTCGTATATGCCTTGGAAGGACTGAATAGCTTGGATGACTTTTTTCTTGCTATGTTTACTGTCTGCAATTACGATCTTATTCAGCATTTTACTGATACCAAATAAAGCGCTAACAGCAACATAAGACCCTTTCCATGGTGTTCCTAACATGATTAATTTGAAGCCGTCTCTCTTTTGAAATCGTTCCCAAAGATCGGGATAGGATATCATCACTTCTCTCGCGACCAAACCTCCCATACTGTGGGCTAAAATTTTTACTGGAAATCCATAGTCAATGTAATCTTCTAGAATATCTTTTAATTTTGCACCTCCGACTGACACGGATTGTCTCCAATCATATGGCATAATCAGGACATCGTAGCCTTCGCCTTTTAATTTATCTGTCAACCTTCCATAGAATGATTTAAAAATGGCCTTAGGCTCTAGCGTATAATCCATGCAGTATTTAGTAAGATTGCCACTAAATAATGCTCCCAGGTCGGTCCAGACTACATCGTTGTCTTTTGTGTAAAGATGTGTTGCTAAATTTCCCGGTAAAATGATAATTAATGGTTTCTTCCCACTTACTTTAGGAGGATATAGGGGTTTGAAATTAAGAATCCGTGTAATTCCTCTTTCTTCTTCTGTTCTAGGTATTTCATCAAACCCTTTAGGAATATCTCCGCCATCCCAAAGTACAGCATTTTTAATAGCCACTTGGGTATTGGTATTCTTGAAATAATTAAAATGATGTGTTTGATTATCTTTTGAAAGTGTAAACAGCGTCTTCCCACCTCTTTGTACGCCGTATCTCATGCTATCTGTATTAACCACAAAATCATTGGCTTTCCAATAGAAAAGATTTGATAAGATGACAAATATGGATTGCTTAATAGAACCTCCGATTTCAGCATCTCCTTCTACTATCAATAAGTCACCAGTTACCGTTCTGGAAGGATTGTTTAAGAGTCTTTGCAATGGGGAATTCGGAATCATGGCATTTAGACCAGGCATCTGCTCTGCATTCTTTCTATTAGAAATAACCTGAACAATTAATTCTTTTAGTGCTTCGTATATTGGATTTGCTTTTCCTCCGACTGCTTTGCCGATACACCATAATAATCCATTTAAGAAATGATCCAGTCGCTCAGAAATTAATGTTGTACCTCTAGAAGGACTTGCGACTCTGATTACTCTTCCAACTGAAATTTTCTTCTCATTGGCCTGCTTATTTAATTCATCTATAAGTCCTGGAGAGGGATCAGTGTATTTGTGCCTCTTTTCCCATTCTTTGATATCATCATTTAGAATAGCAATCTCTTCATCAGTGAAACCGTAAAAATTTTCATGTTGATTCACCACCTTATTGCACCTGGCTAGCAAATCACTAATTATACCTCCTCGTGATGAGGATATAATATCGACTTTCGATCCTTCAGGAAGATTTTTTATTACATCTATAGCATTTTGAACGGGACTTGCTGAAATGGTGTGGTGTTCAAGCGTATAAATGTTGTCTTTATATACTTTCTTGATCGCATCCCACAGTCCATTTTTGTTAAACTTTAATATATTTTCAAATGATCCTAGTGTTGAGGATGCTGTACCATGTAAAAAAAGCAAAAGACGTCGGTTGGTTTTCTTAATTTCAGATACTCTTGTTAGGTTGAAGTTTTCGTCAACTTTGAAAATACCTGGGTTTGCTACAATTTTTTCATCAAATTTTGTTGCCACCTTTCCCATAAAGTCATCGAGTCTAGGAATTTTGGCACCAGTGATTTTACGGAAATATTTAAAAATGAAGTCCGTTACTCCTCGGTTATTGTCTGATTGTATATATGCTGGAAACTTAAAATCTGCTTTAGTATTTTCTGCTCCTCTTATTTCAGCATCCTTCTTTTGAGCCTCTGAAAGAATCTCTTCGATATCTTGCGCTGGCCCTAGCCATTCAGAGCCATCTTCGAATTCTATATTGATGGTGTCCTCATTATTGCAGTTCAATATTTGTTCACTAAATTCTCCACGAAAACTACTTACTTCCACTATTTCCTCCACGACCATTTTTAAGCCTAGTGTACTTTTATTGAATTGGTCTGAAGTTAGTTTCTTACCTGGGATGGAAATGCTCTTTTCTGATTTGGTTGTTGCCATGATTTTAATTTTAGACACAGGTTATTAGCCAAAAAGGTACGACGTACCTCTTTGCGGTAAAATAATACCACCGGAATCAGGGATGGAAAAGAGTGTTAAATTGAAAGTCGATCTTCATATCAGTGAAAATCTACTAAATTGGAAAGGATTTAATAAAGTTTTACGTGCTAATTGTTGGTTTTATCGAGCAAAAACTGAATCATGTGTGCCATTCCATGATCTCAAAATAAAATATTTTACAAAATTACCAGCATAATAGAGGCTTATTTAACATATTAAAATTGGCTTTTAGAGATTGAAAAGAAGAATAAAAATGTTAAGACGATACTTAGAAAGAGAAATTACAGCATCGAGAACTGCCATGCTGTCCCCACTCGTCAGCTTCCAATTTAGAACTGTAAATTATTGGCCGTAGTGCTACACTAAAATTGTTAGTGTGTTGCCGTAGTATTTACAAACGCCGCTTCTAATGCCTAAATCGTTAAACAGTTGCCTGCCTATATAAAGAGAATTGCTCAAATACAAAATAATAGTTGTAATGACGTTGTTGATCGATAGGGATGTTGTTCACCCCATAAGAGGTGTTGTTCAGGTACAAGTAATAGATAACGCCATGTTTAATTTAAATGTCACTTTTAAAATTTCAAACCTTTGAAATTTCTGAACAGCAATCATAATCTATGCTACATTGATAATCACAGATTCATATTTTATCTTAGAACACAGATTATAGTGCACTCCAATACTTTCTCTTCTTCTTGAAATAGATTTAGCGCTGATCGTAAATACCCGTAATTATTGTTGCTGATGTGCCAGAAATAATGAATGCAGACACTATGTATTAAGAAATACAATCTGTTTGCCTGACTTTTGCAATTTAAGATTAATTTAAAAGAAAGCAAATTCGGTAAATATCTTTGGAAAGCGAGAATAATGCTAAAGAGATTAATAGTCCCGTGCATAAATCTTTAAGAAATTATAGTAAGATACCAAAGCGACTACAGCTGCAGAATAACTAAATTAATTGAACACTCAACTAATAAACCCGTTCGTAATTATCAAATCATCGAGTATCTTGCTCATTCTTACCTCAAAGATATTATGTACACTGAAGTTAAGACTTACTTATTTAATTTACTTAATAACAGTTACACTAAATCCAACAAATTTTTAAAACCATCTCAAAATAAAACCTAATTCCCAACTGTAAAAACTACCCACACAATATCTTTAATAGAATTCTAAAGATATTAATATATATAATAATGAAATGTAATTTGCTTTAATGAAAACTTTCTTAACCTTAACATATACGCAGTCTCCTTTACCATCATCTTACTCCTTAAAGATAGATATTCAGATGAAAGCTATAATATTCAATGTGGCCACCAACATATTTATAGCAAAAGTTGACTTTTTTACAGAGCGCATGGACACCGCGGGCATTCAATACCAAACGGTCAATGACAAACCGGATTTAATGGGGGTACTGGTGTAAAAAAAAGGACTACCAGTTATCTGGCAGTCCCCATCTTTTTTTAAAGAATCAAACTTTTTATTGCTTGACAAACTTTGTGGTTACCACTTGTGAGTCACTGATAAAAGTCGCATAATAGACGCCATTCACAAGGTCAGAAACGTTGATCGTCATATTTACCTGACCTGTAGTAGCTTCATTCTTCAGCCTCCTTCCTGTCAGATCCTGCACAATCACATGGCCGGGTCCATTTGACTTTAAATCTAAATACAATTCATTAAAGACAGGATTAGGTGAAATGGCCATACTGATCACTTCACTGCTGGTTTCAGATCTTGGTGATGCCTGCGATTCTGGTTCACAATCCGGCGCATCATAGTATTCGCCTTGCGTAAAAGTACATCCTGGTTCCAACTTGATTTTTACCGGAACATCTTCTCTTCCTGTGCTTTCTATTCCTCCTGCACAGATCACAAAGTATTGTTCTCCATCTTCGTCAAAATCGTAACCGATGAATACGATATTGGCCTCTTTTCCTCCAACTCTAACTGTATAATCATCCGCATTCAAAGGTTGATTAAATGGATCTATCCCATCTACCCGAAAACACATGACATGCGAACCAACAGGACCAAAGGCACCTCCATCCTCTGAAAAGATTCCGGGAAGGTCGCAAATAAAGAGAGGGAAATTAGGATCCGGGCTAATTCCCGTAATTTGACACCTTGTACTTAAATCCTGGGATTCAGGTCCTTCACAATCTTGTGATAGGACCCAGCCATGATCTTGAAACATGTCCAAGGTGTTGGAGCCTGGATTGTGATTGGCTTCTTGAAAGCTTAAGAATGGTGTCATCAAAGAGTTAGGGTTACTTGGCGGAAATGTCGATTCATCCCAATGAGAATAGCTGGATCCTCCACGCCAGGTGGAAGGTGCGAATATCTTATTAGGTGAAGACATAGATGGTGTTTCAATGAATAGATCGTTACTTTGCAGCACATTCAAGGTGGTGGGTGAAACCACACTTAGAGGTGCCAAGTCAAAAATGGAGGTCCCTTGACCATTTTGTACAAAAACATCATATATATATGGGAAACCTCCTCTACCGAATAATCCAACTTGAGTGTTAGCAACAGCACTTCCAAAAAATCCCAAGCCGTGTCCCAACTCATGCAACACAACAGTCACAAAATCATAAGTTCCCGGAGGTGGATTTCCATCTGTTCCCAGATACCATCCAAAAGAAGTATTAAAAGTAGTTACAATTTCAGATCCCGTTAGGTCAGGAAAAAAATCAGATACATTTACACTTAAAAGCTGATTAAGCAATGCCTCACCATACCAGGGACTCTCAGCTGTAGGTCTGAAAATATAATTGGTTCTTGCTTGTCCTAAAACAGATGCACCCAGATCCTCAAAATTCGCATCAATGACTGTCTCTACAGGACCACTGAGTTGACTTTCCCAGATAGAGACCGCATATTCGAAAGCATTGATAAAGTCCCTTCTCCTTTTATCACTAAAATTATTTGGAAAATTGTAGATAACAGAAATATTAGAACAATCACTGGCACTTCTGCTGACACCACTTTGTTGAGCCACAAAATTTGCAGGTGGCACAACAAAGGTCTCACTCGTGTAATCAGCCGCAAGCAAGCTACACATTGGCTTGTCAATAATCATGTATTCCATTTCGGCATGTGACCGAAAACCGTCTCCTTTTCTGAATTTTTTAAGTTTTTCAACAGCAGAGGATTTTTGTTCAGATTGTTTTAAAATCTGTGAGCGACTGTGATTGTGCTCATCAATTAGCAATTCCTGACCGTTAATAGCCATTGTACTAAGCATTAATAATAAAGAAAGTAAAAAAGATAACTTCATATTACATTTTATAAAAGATTAAGAAATATGGGGAAGGGTGCTATTATCGCCTGATATTACAAATATCCTTAATATTAATCAAAAAAATAGGAAGGAATATTGGATAAATTGTCATGTTATGTGAAACTAATACGTTCAATTTGAATCCTGGACATGTCTTATATATCAAGTACACATTGCTTTTACGAAGTCTTTCGATTTAGCAGTGGCACTAAATACCTCCCTCCCCTACTGCTTCACGAATCTCTTCGTAATCGTCTGTGATTCGCTGACAAATGTAGCAAAGTATAAGCCGCTGGTCATGGAAGCTACATCGAGTTCTATACTCCGCTGGCCGTCTACCTTGAAGTTCTGAAGCATTCTTCCGGAATAATCCCTGATCACCAAACTACCTTGGTCGTTACCTCGCACCTCTAAATAAAGGGTGCCACGGACAGGATTTGGCGAGAAGCTCAAGTCTAATTCGTCGGTCATGGTGGTCGTCCTTGGTGAAGCTATACTACGAAATCCACAGTCCGGTGCATCATAATACTTTCCTTGAGTAAAGGTACATCCTGATGCAAGTTTTATTTTAACTGGAATGTTCTCCCGACCTGTGCTGGGGACACCGCCTACGCAGACCGAAAAATATTGCTCACCATCATCATCTAAATCGTAACCGACAAATAAGACATTCACATTCTTACCTCCGATTTTAACTTCATAGTCATCCAAATCAAGCGGTTGGTTAAATGGATCTATTCCATCTACCCTAAAGCACATGACATGTGACCCAACCGGACCATAAAAGCCTCCTTCGGGAGAGAACAGTCCTGGATTATCGCAGACAAAAGGAAAAAAATTGGGATCTGGACGGATTCCGGTAATTTGACATCTTTCACTCAAATCCTGAGATTTGGGACCATCGCAGTCTTCTGCTAATATCCAGCCGTGATCCTCAAACATATGCCGTGTATTGGATCCCGGATTGTGGTTGGCCTCCTGAAATCCTAGAAATGGCGTCATTAACGAATTCTTACTGCCTGGTGGGAAGGCATCTTCGTCCCAATGCGAATAACTTGAACCGGATCTAAATCTTCTCGGTGCATAAATCTTCTGTTGGGACGACATAGATGGTGATTTGATATATAAATTATCACTTTGAAAAAGATTAAGCGTACTTGAAGAATATTGGCTGATAGGAGCCAATTCGAAAATTGACTGGCCACTCTTGTTTTGTACAAATTGATCGTAAATGAATGGTGTTCCACCAAGTCCGTAAGTAGCCCATCTAGAATTAGAAACAGCACTTCCGAAAAAGCCCATACCGTGTCCTAATTCGTGCAATACAACGGTTACAAAATCGTAAGTACCAGGCGGCGGATTACCGTCAGTTCCCAGGTACCAACCAAATCCAGTATTGAATATGGTTGTAATTTCAGGAAGTGAAAGACCTCTCAGTTCGGATAAATTGGCTCCTACCAATTGGTTAAGCAAAGCTTCAGGATACCAGGGTGAGTTCGAGTCTAACCTAAATACATAATTACTTCTAGCTTGTCCGAGAATAGAGCTCCCTAAATTCCTGAAATCAGCATCGATTTCAGTCTCTATCTGGCCACTTAATTGGCTTTCCCAAATCGCCACCGCATACTCAAAGGCATTCACAAAAGCTGCCCTTCTCTCTTTGTTGATGTCACTTGGAAAGTTATAATTGATCTTAACTTTTGAACAGTCACTTGCTCCTCGTGAATGCTGATTAGACCAATCAAAATTTGAGGGGGGTGCAATGTAGCTTTTTGGAGAATCTTTGGAAGCCAATAAATTACACAGAGGCTGTTTCACCTTTCTATATTCGATCTGTGTAGACAATCGAAAGGAAGAACCTTTCCTATATTTATTTAAAATGATAACATCATTGATGGAAGCAGCTGACTGATGAAAATCTTTAGTATTAATAGATTCCAGGGCATTCGCAAACACTTCCTGCGCATGAATAGAAGAGTTTAAAAAAGAGTGTAGTATTATAAATAAAGCTATAAATCTCATTTAGTAATGGTTATGATGTGCAAATAAGCATCGTGAAGAGCTAAAGTTTTTGTGATGCTACAAATATATTCAAATAGATATAAATACTCATATATTGACAAAAACTGCACTTTGAGTTTCAATACATTCAACATACTTATTAATAACCAGTTCAGTTCAAGGTTGATAAAACATAACATTTGAAATGCCAATTACACGACCAAAATTAAAGATGAAAATAGTATCAGCTCAGCATTTGAGCTTACAAACCACTCGTAAGTATCAGATTCAGGTCCGTATACTTTAGATCATATCGCTTTGCCAAATACTCATTGGTCAATTTGCCCTGGAAAATATATACGCCACTTCGGATACCCACATCGTTAAATAACAATCGACCTATATCCTGAGAATTGCTCAACTTTAAAATGATGGGGGTAATGATATTGCTGATCGATATGGAGGCTGTCCTACCTACATTAGATGCAATATTGGGTACACAGTAATGGATCACACCATGCTTGATAAATGTGGGATTTTTTAAGGTTGAGACTTCAGAGGTTTCAAAACAACCTCCCTGATCTATGCTAACATCTATGATCACTGCACCGTCTTTCATTTTGGCAACCATCTCTTCAGTCACAATCACCGGCGCACGTCCATTTTTAGAGTGAATCGCTCCGATCACAACATCTGCACTTAACAATTGATATCCTAAATAAACCGGATTCAGAGCAGAAGTGTGAAGTGGCCTTCCTACCTTGTTCTGCAATCGCATCAACTTATAAATATCATTGTCAAAAATACGCACAGAAGCTCCCAGGCCTAAAGCCGTTCTCGTCGCATGTTCACCTACGACACCTGCACCTAAAATGACCACCTTGGCGGGTGGTACACCAGAAATACCTCCTAGCAAAACACCTCTACCTCCTGAAGATTTTGTTAACAATTGGGCTCCGGTCAACATGGCAACCATACCAGCAATTTCGCTCATCATTCGTACTATGGGATAGCTGCCATCCTCACTTTGAATATGCTCCATGGCGATAGCATAAACTTTTTTCTTTTGCAGTTTCTCGATATACTCTTTAGAAATGATCGGTAAAGGCATGGGAGAAACCAGAATCTGTCCCACTTGCATAAGATCTATTTCATCCAATGTGGGGGGCTGTGTTTTGATAATTATATGAGATTCGTAAACTTTCTTCTTACTTTTGGTTACCTCAGCTTCAGCTTCTGTATAATCTCTGTCTGTAAAACTAGAACTTTTACCAGCACCGGACTCTACCAGAACATCATGCCCATAACCTTTGAGAATTCTAATGCTGTTCGGTACAATGGCCACACGATTTTCCTGCAGAGTGGTTTCCAGCGGAATGCCAATGGTCAACTTTCTGGACTTTTCGACTACTTCCAACATTTCAGTCTGAGTCTCATACTGACCTTCAGCAAAAAAAGTAGAAAAAGACCCCGGCCTAACTGGATTGCTCATATCATATAATTATGCTCCGTAACTTAAAACTACCACATTTCGATTATTATCCTCATTAATAGAAAGATTAATTTCAAGATATGGCATATCCAGATAAGGCACAACAAGCTCAGGCCATTCGATCAAACACAAAGCACCACTATCCAGATATTCAAAAAAGCCAATTTCTTCTAATTCTTCAATAGATTTCAAGCGGTACAAATCAAAGTGATATACGGGTCCGCTATATTCGTTCACAATGCTAAAAGTAGGGCTGCTCACCTTATCTGCCACACCCATTGCTGCCACTATTTTTTGTGCCAATGTGGTCTTTCCTGTTCCCAGATCCCCCTTCAAAATGATAATGCTTTTATCCCCTAATTCAGACAAAATAATAGAGGACAACGAATCCAGTTCCGATAGCGTTCTAATTGTATATTCTTTCTCCATTCAGAGCGACAAAAATAACAAGTTTTATAGATTGCTAAAACTATAATAAGACCTTTAAAATTCGTATCTTTGCACGCTGATTAGACATAAAAAATTTTTATAATATATGAGTAGTGAAAACGGGAATTACGGTGCGGATAATATTCAGGCACTGGAAGGACTCGAAGCGGTAAGAAAAAGGCCTGGGATGTACATCGGCAGCACTGATGTCAAAGGTCTGCACCACCTCGTTTGGGAAGTGATCGATAACTCCATCGATGAGCACATGGCCGGGCACTGTGACAGCATCGAAACCATCATTCATGAAGACAATTCCATTTCAGTTACAGATAATGGGCGTGGGATACCAGTTGCGATGCATAAAAAATTACAGAAATCTGCTCTAGAAGTGGTGATGACTGTATTGCATGCGGGTGGTAAGTTTGATAAAGACACTTATAAAGTCTCCGGGGGTTTGCACGGTGTGGGTGTTTCTTGTGTAAATGCGCTTTCTAGTATGTTAAAAGCTGAGGTGCATAGAGACGAGAAAGTATACACACAAGAATATTCGCAAGGAAAGCCAGTTACTGAAGTCAAAGAGGTGGGCACGACCGACCATACCGGAACAACCATTCATTTCAAGCCGGATAGTGAAATATTCGAAACATTGGTCTACAACTTTAACACGCTTCAGACCAGAATGCGGGAAATGGCATTTTTGAACCCCGGACTGACGCTGACATTGACAGATGAGCGGGAAACAGAAGAGGACGGTAGCTTTAAGAAAGAGACCTTCTATTCTGAAGGCGGTCTTAAAGAATTTGTTCGATACCTCGATGAGAGTAGAACACCATTGATCAGCGAACCTATTCATGCTAAAGGAAAGGAAGAAAATGTGGAGGTAGAAGTAGCCCTTCAGTACAATACCGGATATTCAGAAAACATCTTCTCCTTTGTTAATAATATCAATACCAGAGAAGGAGGAACGCATGTCAGTGGTTTTAAAAGAGCATTGGCAAGAGTATTTAAGCAGTATGGCGAGGACAATAATATGTTCAGCAAGTTGAAGTTTAGCATCTCAGGTGAAGATTTTCGCGAAGGACTGACAGCTATTGTTTCAGTTAAAGTTCCGGAACCACAGTTTAAAGGTCAAACTAAAGGCGAGTTAGGAAATTCAGAAGTAACCGGAATCGTTTCGAGATGTGTAGGAGATGTACTTAAAACCTATTTGGAAGAAAATCCAAGCCAGGCTAAAAAAGTAGTTGAAAAAGTGATCGTAGCTGCTACAGCGAGAAATGCAGCCAGAAAGGCCCGTGAGATGGTACAAAGGAAGAATATACTTACTGGTGGTGGCCTACCTGGTAAGTTATCGGATTGTTCCTCTAAGGACCCGGGTGAATCAGAAATATTCCTTGTAGAGGGAGATTCAGCAGGTGGTACTGCAAAGGCAGGTAGAGATCGAAAGTTTCAGGCCATTTTGCCATTAAGGGGTAAAATTCTCAATGTCGAGAAAGCCATGGAGTATAAGATCTATGAGAATGAGGAAATTAAAAATATGTTCACGGCGCTTGGCGTAAGCATTGAAGAGAAAGATGGGGAGCGCATTTTAAATATTGATAAGTTGCGCTATCACAAGATTGTCATCATGTGTGATGCCGATGTCGATGGTTCTCACATCGTGACGTTAATATTGACATTCTTCTTTAGATACATGAGACCACTGATAGAAAACGGCCATATCTATATTGCTTCTCCTCCACTTTATTTAGTGAAAAAAGGAAAGAGCTCAAGATATTGTTGGACCGAAGAAGAAAGAAAAGACGCCATCGCCCAATTCAGTAATGGTAAAGAAAATACTGGTGTGAAGGTACAGCGCTATAAAGGTTTAGGAGAGATGAATGCCATCCAACTTTGGGATACTACCATGGATCCTGAAACAAGAATTTTAAAAAAGGTGAGTGTGGACGATGCCATCGAAGCTGATCATATTTTCTCAGTATTGATGGGAGATGAAGTCCCACCTCGGAGGGCTTTTATCGAATCTCATGCGAAGTATGCCAATATTGACATATAAAATAAAAAGGGTAGATGAATTTGAAAACTTAGAAAATTAGTCTTAGTTTGGGCTGAAATTCAGAATCTAACATTATTATACATATATTCTGATCTACCAATTAAAAACGCAAGCCATGAGGTAATTCCAACCTCATGGTTTTTTATTTTACATTCATCATGAAAACTTTATTCCTATTCACCTGCTTATGCGCATTATGGCTTTCCTGCCAAAATGCCAATGATCAGCTTGTAGGCCACTATTATACCAAAGCAAACCACAACAATCGATTCGACGGTCCTTACATTAGTTCTAATGATAAAACAGTGAGATTTACCAAAGAATCCTTCCTGGACTTTTATCGCGACGGATCCTATCTGGCATACTTTGACAAACTTGAACAAGGGCATTACCAGTTGGTCCGAAATTCCATCGAACTGACAAGTACTGAAGATATAAAATATGAGCTCCTATTCATCGAGGATGGAAGCCTCGGTCATTTTAAATTTCCAATTTCGGAAAAGGTGATAACATTGAGCAAAACCTCTAATCGGCTCAAACCAGATTATCCTTTTATTCCAAAACTAAACGAATGGCGTAATAAGCCGGATGCAAAGATGTCCAATAATGAATTAATCGAGAAGTTTCAAAATTACTCTCTGTTTATGAGTAAATATTTGCTTTGGGCAAAAAAGAATGACTTGCATTTAGGGCTGACACACATCAGTGGTCCGCTCCAATTTGGAAATAATGGACTCATGATGCGGAAATTGAAAGATACTGGTGATTGGTGTCAATATTTCTACCAAGGAGACTGTCAGGAAATGGATAAAATATTAAGAAATTACTTTGAGGATCTGGTCATCGACTGGAAATACACACACGATAGGGTCTCTATGCTTTCCAATGCGCTGGGGCAAGTTTCAAAAGGAATAGAAGTTCATAAAACAAATTTTAAGTAAGAAGAGGTGCCAGGCGCATTCTGTCTTGCGTAATAACAGTGTGGCTGCCCATTTGACCTGCTAGTCGTCCCAGATATTCTTGTTCTGTCTGTCCTGGTGTGGGTATTAGAATGGCTTTTCGTCCCATTGCTTTATAATCCATAAGCGAAGAATATCCAGATCTGCTTATGATATGTTTTGATTCTGAAATCCAAAGGGTCAATTGCTCAACACTTGCATATGGATATATAAGAAGATTATGCGTCTGTTGGACTTCATGTTGTACACCGGAAACAATGATGTGATCTCCCTTGCAATGGATGAGCTGACTTTCCAGTTGCTCCTGAAAAATACTCCTCTGTGGTTCAGGCCCTGAAAGTATACTGATCGATAGATATTTGGGATCAGCAGGTATGGGTATCATTGCAAATCGGGATTGCAGGCCAATGTATTTTTTAGGTATGTCCAGCTCTATATCTTTATTCATTCCGCCTGATAAAGTAGCACCTTCCTCATCAGGAATCCAACATTCATCAAATTTAGAAACCATACTTAAATTTAACTTCGTCGCGGATGCCTGGATAAAAGCATTGGGATGCATCAGTTTTAGTTGGTGCGTTATGAATACATTTTTACAATGATCATTGTAACATCCGTATCGACTGTCAGAAATGATATGTGAAAATTGATGTTTTTCCACGAGAGCATTCACCATCCGATTTTCTTTTCTGATGGCCCTCAAAATCTTATAAGATTGACTAAGAAGATTAGCTGCAATTGAATCATAACGATAGTGAATATGATATGGAGGCAGCTCGAAGGATGGAAGGTACGGAAAGTGTTCCTTCAGCATCTTCAGAGGCAGTCCATCAGAAGCCATACTAACATCATGACCATTTTTTATCAAGTCCCGTAAGATAGGAATAGACCTGCTGGCATGACCAAGGCCCCAGTTTAAAACACAGTATAATGTCTTGTCAGTCAATAAAATAAGATGGTTTTAGCGTCAATTTAACAATCATTTCTTCTAGAAATAACTAACTTAGCTTGCCTAAATATATAAGAATATGAAAGTACTAAAATTATCAGCGATACTTCTGCTTGGCTTTGTTTTTTCAGCGACCAGCAATGCTCAGAATACGAATGAAAAGAAGATAGTGGTGACGGAGCGAATTACAGATCAAAATGGCAAGGTAGTAGAAAGGAAAGTGGTGAAAACCGGTGAGGAAGCGGAACGATATCTCAGAGAAAAGAAACAGGAATTAGGTATAGAGCTGGAAAAAGGGGAGACGACTAAGACCATCAATAAATCTGTGGATGTTGAATACGGTGCCAAAGGGGTTTCTGATCAAAGAAAAATGAGGATCAAAATTGTGGATGAAAATGGAGAACCCAAATTACTGGAATGGGACGGTGAAGGTGAAATGCCTGAAGAGATGAAAAAATATGTGGAAGAACATAATATAGATATGGATGTAGATGTAGATGACATTCATAATGAAATTGACGTCAAGGTCAAACAATATGATGAGATCGCCAATGAGCCCGGAGTAAAGAAAGAAGTAAAGGTAAAGCAAATTGGTAAGGAAGGCCAGGTTGTGATCGAGAAAGTAGAAGGAAAAGAAATCGGAGAAGAGATCATCATTAAGGAAGTTACAGGAAAAGAGAAAAAGATAGTCATAGAAACCATTGAAAAAGAAAATGTCGAAAAGGAAAATATGGATGAGGAGCTGGAAATGCAGATTGAAAAAGAAATTGAATTAGAAGAATATGAAAACGATAGACCTCGACTAGGAGTCATGCCTCAAAATCATGTAGACGGTGTAGAAATTCAGGAGGTCATCACAGGGTCAATAGCCGAAAAAGCCGGACTTAAAAAAGGTGATATCATTTATAGTATTAATGGACAAAGTGTAGGCAGTGTTGTTCAACTGAGAGATCGTCTGAGCAAGGTAAGTGAAGGTGCGGAAGCAAAAATTGATTTTCTAAGAGCAGGAAAAAAACAATTTATTAGAACCAACCTGTAAATAAAATTCTTACTTGTCAAAATAAAATTAAAGTCAAAAGGCTGTCCAGGGTTATGGACAGCCTTTTTAGTGCGTTCAATTGGTTTACCGGGATTGGTAAATGTTTCTATAAATATAACGGTGATTTTTTCTTTTTGTATCACCCGTACGGGTGATATTGTAATTTTATCTTTCTAAAAATTTAATTTTCATCCGTCTTAGATCATCATCAACATGATGCTTAGGTGCATCTTATAAAAATTAAAAGGTGTATGAAAATATTTAAGCAATACTGTTCACCGTATTTTTGGTAAGATACTTGATCTAACTTTTTCATGAAGCAGACAGAAACAGCGGTGTTACTCATGCACTGTGAAGACCAAAGAGGCATTCTAGCGCAGGTGACCGATTTCATCATGGGAAACAAAGGAAATATTATCAACCTTGATCAGCATGTCGATGAGGATGACAATCGCTTCTACATGAGAATAGAGTGGGAACTGGAAAATTTTTTGATTCCAAAAGAGAAAATTGAAGAATACTTTTTAACCATACTGCTTCGGAGGTTTAAGGCAACCTATAATCTCTATTTCTTACCTCGCAAGAAAAATGTAGCCTTGTTTGTTTCAAAATACAGTCACTGCTTCCTTGATATTCTATCTCGCTATGAATCCAATGAATGGAAAGTCAATATTCCAATAATCATTAGCAATCATCAAAAATTTGAAGCCATCGCAGATCGCTATAAAATTCCCTTTTATTACTTTCCTGTAAAAAAAGATAATAAAGAGGAATTAGAAGCTGAAGAGTTGAAACTATTGAAAGAGCATAAAATAGACTTAATCATTTTAGCAAGATATATGCAGATCTTGTCCGATGATTTCTGCCGACACTACCCTAATAAGATCATCAATATCCATCACTCCTCCCTTCCAGCCTTCGCTGGAGCAAGACCCTATGAATCTGCCCATGAAAGAGGTGTTAAGTTTATGGGTGCCACGGCACATTATGTCACAGCTGATTTAGATGAAGGTCCTATCATCACACAGGATGTTATTCCCATCTCTCATCGCGATTCCATAGCAGATATGAAGCGAAAAGGTCGAAATATCGAGAAAATCGTGTTGGCTAATGCCTGTTGGGCCCATCTTAATCATCAGGTACTCTCTTACAACAATAAAACGGTGGTTTTCGAATAGATTTCAGGTGGCTGAAAATAAACTCCCCATGGTCAATGGACGTTCCCCATTAATCTTTTAATAAGTGGAGAAAGCAAGAGGATGACCACTCCGGCACCGATGGCATAAGTAGCAATGACTGAAAACCCAGTGGTGTACACCTCTAAAGTTTCATATCCACCAACGTTCTTATCAGTGCTTTCTATAGCCAATTGTTTGCCAATGAATCCTACTATCTGGAAAGCAAAAGCAGAAGACAGAAACCAAACGCCCATCATAAAGGCCACGATTCTGGCAGGAGATAAATCTGTAATTTTAGATAAACCGACGGGCGACATGAATAACTCCCCTGTGCTAAGTAGGAAATACATGAGCAAAAGGTATGCAAACGGTACCAGCCCATTGGTATCTGCAGCAGAGCCACTTTTAGCCAGTACATAAAAGCTAATCCCTGCAAATAGCATTCCCAGGCCAAACTTGTAAGGCGTTCGAGGATTTAAATTCTTCCTGCTTAACCATGTCCACAACATGGAAACCGGTATGGCCAAGATGATGATAAACATAGCACTCAGTGAATTGGTCTGAGCTGCAGTCATGATTCCATTTAAGTCGACATTCCTGGCTGCAAATAGTGTAATCACACTTCCGGACAACTCTTGAAATCCCCAAAATAAGGTCATGAAAATGGTAATGATAAGAGCAACGAAAAGCTTTTTACGTTCATCCAATGTGGATCTGAACATTTCAAAAGCGAGATATACCAAAACAGCAATGGCTATACCTTTAAAAATAATATTCACAATATTCTGACCCTTCAATAGTCCTTGAGAAGCCACAGATTGATAGGAAGAGAGTAAGAGTGCAATAACGGGAGTAGAAGCCACAGCTAAGATCGGAATCAGGATGCTTTGAGGAATTCCCAATATTTTTTTACTCATGATTTGATCATCTGGTGGCAAGCCCCGGTCCCCAAAAACAGATTTTCTAATGCCTCTCCAGAAAAAAAGCAATCCAGTCAGCATTCCTAATCCTGCCAAACCAAAACCGTAGTGCCAGCCATATTTAGCTGCAAGCCATCCACAAAGCAGTGGTGCACTCCAAGCGCCAATATTAATACCCATATAGAAAATGGTGAAGCCCGAATCCTTTCTAGGGTCACCCTTGTCATAAAGCGTACCGACGAAAGTAGAAATATTTGGTTTGAAAAATCCATTTCCTACGATAATCAGAGAGAGTGCAAGAAAGAAAGCAATATTGCTTTCTATGGCTAATACAAAGTGACCGATCGCCATCAGAATACCACCTAAAAAGATTGAGTGCCTCATTCCGAGTATCTGATCGGAAATCTTACCACCTATTACGGTAGAAGCATACACTAAAGATCCATAGGAAGCATATACTGCGGCCGTTGCATAATCCCGCTCTACCAATGATTCGAAAATGACATTGACCATGTACAAGGTCAACAAAGCCCGCATGCCATAGAAGCTAAATCTCTCCCACAGTTCCGCGAAAAACAGATAGAATAAGCCCTGGGGATGACCCAATATCAACTTTTGATCCGGATTTTTGAGGGTATCTGACATCACTTACCCACTAATCGATACCATGCATCATCTTCTTCATCCATGGATTCAGCGCAAATAATACCAATCCAGCAAGCCCACACACAGCGGTAAACAGTAAGAAGAATCCCGCAATTCCAAAATTTTGAGAAATACTGTTAATTGCACTTCCTGTCATTCCCGCTGACCAGTTTGCGATGAAATTTGCGATAAACCATACGCCGAACATCAAACCAATCAGCCTAACCGGAGCCAATTTGCTTACATAAGATAGACCCACTGGCGAGATGCACAACTCACCCATCGTATGGAAGAGGTAGGCCAGGATTAAAAAGATCATGCTTACGGAGGCTGTATCTGCTCCCCGGGGTATCGACCAACTTCCAAATGCAAGAATCGCAAAACCGAGAGCAACCAATATCAATCCAATACCAAATTTGATAGGTCCGGATTTAATGATCTTTGTTTCCCAGAACCTGGAGAACAAAGGTGCAAGCGTGATGATAAAGAATGAGTTGAGAATACTAAACCAGGAGGCCTGAACCTCTGTTACATCATCTTGTAATCTTAAACCCAGACTATTTGCAAAATCTCTAAAGTATCCCCATTCAAAGGCCAACATAAAAAAGATGATGATCCAAATGATCACGAAACTAATGGCCAGAACGATATTGGCAGCAGAGGTGGTACTCCATGTTACTCCAAATAGTTTAAACAACACCCATGTAATTACTGCCATGGCTCCGGCAGTAAGAACTGTATTAACAAGGTTGAAGATAACTGCGCCGGTACCTGTTAAACTTCTATCGGTATAATCCCTGGAAAAAATGGTCATAGACCCACCTGATTGCTCGAATGCCCACCAGAAAAATACGGTAAATAGCGTTAGTATAACAATTACCCAGACCCTATCTTTCTCCACTTTCGTAAGGGTGGGATCTGTTACCAAAAAACCAATAATTCCAATGACACTACCAAATAATAAGGGCGGTAGTATAAAGGAATTTGCAGTCTTTAACGCACTTACTCCTACATCATTAGGTGCCACTACGAATAGTTGTAAAAGCAATACGACTAAGGACAAAACTACACCGATGATTCCCCATTTCATGACTCTTGATCGACTGGCTTGCTCTGCAACTTTGTCAATGACATGATCCTTGGCTTTTTTTACTTTCGCTCCAATTTCACCAAAGATGGATTTTGACAACCAAAACTGAATGGCACCTGCCACCATAAATATCATGGCAAGTCCGAAGCCGTAAGACCATCCTATTTTCTCCCCGATGTATCCACAAAGAAGTATACCCAGGAAGGCGCCAGCATTGATCCCCATGTAAAATATGGTGTAGGCACTGTCTTTCTTTTCTTCTTCCCCTTTATACAATTGACCTACCATCGAAGAAATATTAGGTTTGAAAAGTCCATTTCCCAGTATTAAACAAGTCAATCCGAGGTAGAAAAAAACAGGTATTTCTAATGCCATGAAGCCATGACCTGCAGCCATTACAAAGGCTCCGATAATTACAGCTGTTCGATATCCTAAGAATTTATCCGCTAAATAGCCTCCTATTAAAGGTGTAAAGTAGACCAGACCTGTATACAAGGCGTAGAGTTCAAGTGCATTCTCTTCTGACCAGCCATATCCACCACTGCCATCTCCCAGTATAGCCGCTGTTAAAAATAAGACCAATAAAGCCCTCATTCCATAATAGGAGAACCGTTCCCACATTTCTGTAAAAAATAAAACATACAATTGAGAAGGGTGTCCCAATACTGTCCCCACATCCGGATAACTCTTATTACCGTCCATTAATCTTTATTTAGTTTTGATAATTCGCTTTATATTTTATTCACTTGATTCCAGGGCGGGAACCGACAATCTGAATCATACTTCAAACTATGCGAGATTTCTTATCAACCGACAAGCCCTGTATCAGCCCAAAAATATAAAATTATATCAATCTAAAGGTAGAATATTATTTGTGCCTCTAATCCTCAGACCACTAATAATTTTGTTAGGATAAAGTTAAATGAGAGGGAAAAGGTGGCGCAGCAATTCTTCTAAAGCGTTTAAAAGGGTTTTCTACAAAGATAAGGGTATTAAGGCTTACCATGAGGATTCTAAAGCTTCAAATTCAACTGCGCCATAGAACTTGAATTCGAGGCCCCAATGTATAAAATAAAATTTTACTTTATGGCTTTTTCCAGAATTTTAACCTCCTCAGGTGCTTCAGGAACTACCAATTCCCATCCTGCGGCGGACAACATCCATCTGAACATATCCAAAAGTTCTTCCTTCTTCTCATCAGCTTCTTCAAATAAGGCCGCGTTGGCCTCTGCGCTGCTTCTGATAAAACTCTTGGCATCTGCATTCAGCTTATTATAATCTGAAGCGGTGAAGGAATTAAAAGTTCCTTCAGAAATATCGTAGTAATCCAAATCGTGGTCAATAGATAAAATTTCGGGATTGGGTAAGCCATATATCGTGACTGTTTTAGTTTCATCATTGGCCTCCATATGGATGTCTTGGAAATCATAACCCACACTTACTTTGGCTTTGACTCTGATGAGTGCTTTCTTTCGAAAAGGACTGATATCGTAGTAGTAGTAGTCTTTATGAGGATAAACTTCAGAATAATAAGCCTCAAGCGTAATCAGCTTGTTGACCTTTTCCATCCTTTCCAAAATGATTTCCTTACTGCTGATCACATTGGCCTCAGGCGCTTTGAATAAACCTACGCCTCCGAACTTCCACATTCCCAACCCTATTACCAGCAGCAAAACCAAGACGACCAAATATTTAAGAGCCTTAGTCATCACTTTTCAACTTTACTGGTGAAGGGATGTTTCAATCCACTGTATTCTTTCAAGACGACCTTCACTGAACCTACTGAAACAGGTGACTCAATGATAAGTGGCACTCTGTTTTCATCATCCGATACCCAAATATTCATTTGCGCATCTTCATTGAAAACCTCTCCTGCAATCAATTCAGGAGAAATCATGAACGTATTGAAATAACCTTGCCCCTTTACCCATTTGTTGGGTTCCCGTCCTTTCATGCGTATATCCAGTTCATAGGTATTCATATCCATGAACATCTTGGCCGGAATAGACTCCCCCTCCTTCATGGATTCATAATCAATATTTCTCATCTTATAGATCAGTGAAAGCATGTCATGAATACAGTTTTCGAATTCAAAGGTCTGCAGTTTAGCCACATCCCTGGTTTTCCCCCTTATGGAAGTGCCTTGTTGTGCGGCCTGATCAAAACTCACCCTGTCGTAGAGGGTATAATTTCCCTCTTCTACATCTCTGATAAAGGTATGCGGCAGGAGTGTGTTCTTGTCAATGTAAGTGAAATAATAATCTCGTACCTTAAAGAACCATTCATAGGAAGGATAAGTCCGACCTGTGGCTGCAATTCTATATTCGTTGGCCGATTCTGATACCTCAAAAGTGACTTCCCCGGCAGATAACCACACAAAATTCCAATTATAAAAAACTTTATAAACGACTTTCTCACCCTCTTTAAAACTGGTATTCTCAGTTCGACACTCTTCATGGTAGTCAGGTCCTGCCACCATTTCAAGATCTTGGTTTTTAACCGTTGGCGATCTGAAGACCAATAATGAAATCAGAAGAAAAAATATGCTTTTCATTTTCATCAAATCTATAACGCACTTCTATTTAAAATAATTTCTATTCAACCCAAATGTTCGAGAAAGGTTACTACTCAGGATCACGACAGCACCCACCAAAGCGGGTAAAATTAAATTTAGAAACCATAGAAAATAGGAAGCTGCCAGGACTGAAATTTCATTCAACTCGTAAGTGCTCCAAACCAACAGAGCAATTTCTCCACGAGCCAGGAAACCAATAATTGGTGGTAACGGAAGGCTGGTTTGGACGAGAAAGATGGTTGCAATTCCAATTATTCCATTGACCACATCCACATCAAGTCCGAAAAACTTCAAAATCAGAAAATATTGAATCAGGTATACGACATACCTGATGAATGCTAGCAGAAGAACTTGTGCCAGGGTTGAAGATCTGTATTGCTTAAGCAGCTGTAAATGAACCAGCGATTTCGCTACCAAGGTGAAACGGTCAAATTTCTTAAGTACTCTATGGATCAGGTCAATGTTAAAATAAAGCAGTATGATGAGTGTAAAAAAAATTAAGCTTACAGATACTCCTGAAAGAAATAAGTAACTCTCCATCGCGCTGGAAATATTTAAAAACATGATGGCCGCAATCAAGCCTAATCCAATGTTCCAAATATTCTGCGCAAAGCTGGAAACCAATGTGGAAATCACTGCTTTCCAATTATTTCTGGCTTCCACAACAACCATTCTTCCGCCGTACTCCCCTATTCTATTGGGTGTCAACAGTGCCACACTAATGCCACCCAGGATGGCTTTAAAAGCAGTCAGAAAATGAATCTTCTCGAAAGGCCATACCAATAAATGCCACTTTTTACTTTCAATGGCCCAATTGATGGGCATGAGCAGTATACAAAACCATAGCAAACCATGGGTTCCTTCCTGAAAATTGAGAATAAAATGATTCCAGGATTGAGTCAAATCATTGTTCTGAAATAGGTGGCGATATAAAAAAAATAAAAGGACAAAAGCAAAAATCAATTTAAGTATGATATTCCACCAGAAAACCGTTTTATTAGAATTATTAGCCATATTTGTGTCGAAGGTAAAATATTAAGCTTGGAATTGCTAAAGAATAGAATTATCGGAATCGATCCCGGAACCAATGTTTTAGGGTTTGCCGTAGTCGATATTGTAAACGGAGAGTGCAAAATATTGGATATGGGTGTTCTAAAGTTGATAAAATACCCTGATCACACTACCAAACTAAAAGAAATCTTTCTCCAAATTCAAGAAATCATCGAGACCTATTTGCCCAGCGAAATGGCCATTGAAGCACCGTTTTTTGGTAAAAATGTGCAAAGTATGCTGAAATTAGGCCGCGCTCAGGGCGTTTCCATGGCAGCTGCAATGACTATGGGACTTGAAATTTGCGAATATTCACCCAAAAAAATAAAGCAAAGCGTTACGGGAAATGGTAATGCTTCAAAAGAACAAGTTGCTTTAATGTTGATGCAAATTTTGAAGAAAAAACTACATGATCAATATCACGATGCTACTGATGCCCTAGCTGTCGCTATGACACATCATCATCAGAGAAGTGGTTCATCGACAGGTAAAAAACAATACAGCGATTGGTCCAGCTTCGTAAAGAATAATCAAAGTAGGGTCAAATGATAAGACAGTAAACTACTCTACTTTGCTGGCTATCTTTTGTGCCAGATCGGCAAACTCACTTTCGCTAAGTTGAACCCTTGCTTTACCAAAATTCATATCAGAAACATGATCAATAGGAATTAAGTGAACATGAGCGTGAGGAACCTCTAAACCAATGACACTTATCCCGATTCGTTCACAGTCGACCACTTGTTCAATAGCTCTTGCCACTTTCTTAGCGAATACCATGAGACCCGATAGTTCCTGATCAGCAAGGTCGAAAATATAGTCTTCTTCTCTTCTGGGAATCACCAGTGTATGCCCCTTCACCAAGGGATTAATATCCAGGAAGGCAGAATATTCGTCATTTTCTGCTACTTTGTAGGAAGGAATTTCTCCCGCAGCGATTTTCGTAAACAGTCTCATTTTACAAAGTAATGCTTAAGATTTCAAGCTCCATATCGCCCCTAGGGGTCGAGATGACGGCAACATCACCCACTGCCTTTCCCAACAATCCTTTACCAATAGGAGAATTAACAGAAATCTTCTTGGCCTTAATGTCAGCTTCTGTCTCAGCAACCAGCTGGTAGAAAATTTCTTTTCCTGTCTTTACGTTTTTCATTTCTACTTTAGAAAGCACAGTAATTTTTGAATTATCCAGTTTACTGGCATCAATAATCCTGGCATTGGCGTAAACTTTCTCCATTTCATTGATCTTCATTTCCAGAAGCCCTTGTGCATCTTTAGCTGCGTCGTATTCTGCGTTCTCTGAAAGATCACCTTTCTCCCTTGCTTCAGCAATGGCTCTGGCGACTTTCTGTCGTTCATCTGTTTTTAATCGCTCCAATTCGGCGACCAGTTTATCGTATCCTTCTTGTGTGAAGTAAGATATATTGCTCATACCTCGTCTATTTTAATGAGTAATAAACAAGCGTTCCACACGAGACTGGTGCAGAACGCAGTTAAATTTTATTCATGGTCGAAAGCTATTCTGAATAGCTAAGTGCCATCTAAGATGTCTTCAACATGTAACCATGTTCTTTAACAACTTCTATACAAAGATAATAATTTTAAATATTTAGCTTAACACCAATATTGTGAGTGCCGCGGAACGGACTGGTCGTTCTGTAAGCGTAATCGATACCTACCTTCTGATGACTGTCTCTTTTTATTGGAATATTCAAAGAAATCCCGGCAGCTAGGCCTGTGTAGATATTATTGGTAGCATCTCCTGGAATGCTTCCAATATCATATTTGTAAGCTCCCCTGAGTACGAGAAAGTCGCTAAAGTGCACTTCAGCACCCACACCGATATTATCACGCGAAAAAGCATTGCTGGTGAAATTGGCCGCAGCCCTGACAAAGCTTTCTTCTGAAATATAGATATCATAGGAGGAGCCAATGTTTAATACTGAGGGTAACTCGAATCGCTGGGCACGCTGTCCAACGGTAATTAAGTATCTTCCAGGGCCTTCAGGATTGCTGGTTTGAAATGATAGCCCCTCGCCGCTAAACCTCATGGGAGTGCCAACGTTTCTCAATGAAACACCCAGCTTGAAATTTTCTTTTTCACCGGTCACATATTGTACCCCAGCATCGATGGCAGCTCCAAGAGCTGAAACATCTGTAAGTGATTCTGAAATAACACGAACCAGTGCACCGACTGAAATTTTATTAGCATAGGTATAGGAATATCCCGCACCAATGTGAAAAAATGCTGCGTTAATGTTTCCTCCTATTCCTTCTGGCTGATCTACAGTAGTAATGGGAACATCTCCGAAATCCATAGAAGTAATGCTTAATCCCATGGCTCCGCTCTTTCCCACATTGGTAGCAAAACCAAAAGCATTCATGCCTAATCCTGAACCTTCGTAAAGTCTTGTATTGCCGAACAAGAACTCTGTGCCTTTGATTCTTCCCAACCCGGCCACATTAAATCTCATGGATTCCACACCACTAATAAATGACGTCGAAAGTCCGTGAAGACCAGCACTGCGTGCCCATGGATTCAGAAGGAGCTCACTGGCTCCAGCCTCTCCTTGTCTATCTGGATTACCCGCAAAAGCAAGTTCACAACCCAAGACTAAAATCAAAATGATATATAATTTCTTCATCATTGCTTCTCTTATTATAATCCTGAAGGATCAAATTTTCTATTGATTGCGAAAAACTTCACCGTCCGCTCCTCACCTAGCTCCGGGGCAGCCACATGAATTAAATAAACACCACTGGCAATCGGGATTCCGCTGCTGTTTCTTAAGTTCCATTCTAAATCTGGGCTAGGCTGGGTACTGATAATGCCTGGATTAGACCGAATGCTCTGTTCCACGCCTCGCTCATCTCTATCAAACTGTTGGATGAACTTACCATCCAGAGAATAGATCGTTACGATAGCTCTCTCCGGAAGATTGGTGAACTTCACCACATTGTTAAATTGATTGACCTCATAAGCAGAATAAGCATAATATGGATTGGGAACAACATTTATGTTTGCAAGGGCTCCTTCATATTGATCCTCGTCCAGCTCAGTGGCACCTTGATTCCTGAATTCAAATTCATAAACCGGATTACCATCTACCACTTCGAAATCGTTGGTCTCATAGTTATAGTCATATTCCAGCCTGAATTTATCATGTACTCTTAACTTTATAACCACATCATTGGGTATCAGACCTTCGTCATAGGACAGCAATTCCGACCCTTCGGCTAACATGGGTATTCCTGCCCAAGCAATGGTTTCGAGCGCTTTCAACTTCCTGGCGAAGATGGGGCTTTTCTGCAAACGGGTCGCAATGTATTCACAACCATCATACTCTTGTCTGGTAACATAGATGGTATGTTGGCCACCAGTAACAAAATTCCAAATGCTGAATGGAACTCCTGGAGGTGGAGTGGCAATAAGTTCATCCGAAGGATTCCACATCATATCAGCACCTACCGGATTTTCGTCTTTCAACAACTCTGCAAAATCAGAATTATAAGTAGAATTCTCACCAAAGAAAATATTTAATCTTTCTCCCGATACCACATCAACAGCATATCCCGGAAACCATCCGAAACCTGTCGTACCTGAGTCGTCCTGATCCGCTTTACCATCTCCATCACTATCTTCTTTGCTTACAGAGGGTGCAGATCTCAGGTCAAACTGCTCTGTATTGTCTACCGTTGTAAAACCTTGACTGGTGAAATCTTCCGTAGCAGTTTCAACGATCACACACCTACTCCACTTTGATTTATCCGAAGTCAGAACAATGTCCACATTATTAATATCCTGCATTTCAGTTCTTCCTCTTACCAGACCATGCCCACTGTTGTCTTTATATCCTGGAGTAATATATGGCCCGGTTTGCCGATAGTCAGCAATCCAAAATGGTATGAATCCGGTATTTCCAATATTATCCAGACTGTTGGTTAAATCAAATTCATAATCAACTTCTGATGGTCCATTTTTTACAAAGTTAAAGATTCCTTGAAAGGCAGGTGTATCATCCGGTATCATTCTCAGCCATTCGGCTCCTTCAGGATTTTGGTATTCGATTGCACCACCGACGACTCCATTCGTAGGACCTTCCTGGTCTCCGGGTTCGCCCAGCTTGTTGACAGAAATTGAAAAGCCAAATTCATTAACGATCTGCTCATTGACCCTCGAAATAGGAAATTCTGACCTAATCGTCCTTCCATCTTCCTCTCTAGTAACAATCCAGTAGGCATCGTCCCCAAATTCACCATTTCGATCTGTCTCACCAAAAATCTCTAGTCTGTATTTGCCGTCTCTAAGTTCTACAGGATTAATCACTTTAATATTAATCGGTCCCTGTCCCCTCTTATAAGTAATCCTCCCATCTAACTCATCATTTAATATAAGATCATATGTTCCTTCTTCAACATCCAAAAAGATATCCGATGCTCCTGATCCTTGTAATCGTGTTACAATAGGACCATCACCATAGAAGCTATTGATATTTTCATAGGCCAGCGTTCTGGGAACTCCTGTATAAACCCTGATGTTCTTTCTACCCTCGCAATATTGCATTTGCTGGCCCAGCCCCGTTCTTGGATCGAAATCGTCATAATTGTTATAAGCATATGCAATCACCATAAAGTAATACTCTTTGTGATTGACCAGATTTTTGTCCGTAGAGGAAAATTCATCTGATGTGACGTTGAAGGTATGCTGTATACCCTGATCCTGACCTTCTACTTTTCTCTCAAATGTCCAGACCAATTCTGAGTTACCTGGATATGGATTGACAGTCGAAGTCCAATTATAAAGTTCAGTGATACCGTTTTTCAGATCCACTTGTCGAATCAATCTTGCTTTGTCAATATCATCTAATTCCTGGGGTGTCACTTGAGAATTAGAAAGTTGGTAGATCTTATATCCTTCAAATCTAAAGAGGCTATCCATGATATCGTCTGGTGCCAATAAATCTACACCTTCATATTCTTCAAATGCATTGTTAGACGATATGGTATCATTGGTCAGAACAATTACCAATTGTCTGTCCAGCTCCACGATGTCCATATCCGGAGCATCGGGACCATCTTTTATCTCAAAACAGCTGTTGAAAAGATTCTGAGCCAAATCATCAGCAGCTTGTAATCTGGTGATGTCCGGACAAGGGTAGTCAAAATTAGGCACCCAAACCGCACCAATAATCAATTCATTGATGGCCTGAGGCTTCAGGGTAAATGGACCGGAAGCCTGGATGGTTCTTCTATCTCCAAAAGGAAGACCTGCGGTACACATCGACCATGCATTGCCTTCATTTGGTGCTCCGGAAAGAACAAATTTTGTAGTGTTCGTACTTCCAGCATTGAATCCTGAACCTCCGAAAGTAATGGGTGTTCCGTCTCTCCAGAATCCACTCAGGTAATTGTAATATTCAAAATCAATTTGAGGATCTGTCGTCGCTGCATTGGGTTGACCAATACCTCCATTATTGTAATAGATAAAGGAGGACATGCCTAATTCCACAAGCGTATCCGGACTACTATTGTCTCCAGGCTCAAGATCTACAAGGGTTCCATTAGGTCCAAATTTTTTGGGTGACAGTGGACCTCTGAAGTAATCTACGCCCAAAATGGGTATTTCATCACAATAAGTGGCTACACCTCCCTGGCAGGTACATCCATTTTCCCCATCAAATTCATCTTCATTATATACATAAGCCAAACTTCTCGTAGTATCACATCCTACATAGTCATCTGTAAAACAACCTAAATCCGGGTCGACCCACATCGCAAAATAGCAATCTCCGATATCTACTTGAGCCCTGTTAATCAATTTATACCGTTGAAACGTCATGTCATTGATCGCATCATTGGTTTGGTAAGCAAAGGCTTGAACCTGCACTTCCATTTGTATCTTTTCTCCCTGTGTAGCGGAGTGAACACCTCCAGCATCATTATAAATCCAGAATGTCATTTCATCCGGATATTGTGGCAGTGGACAACCCCGGATTTCAATAATGGGGTAGTCGCCATTTGCAGGATCGTATGAATTGTCAAAGTCGGCATCCCAGAAAGAGCCCAGCGCCTGCTCTGTATTGGGCAATTCAAATTGGTACTCTTCTAAAAAATATGGATTCCCTTTTCCAGGCCAAAATTTTACGCCATCAGGAATTGAGTCAGGATCATAGGGCACACCGGCCAGTTTTGCTATTTCGAATTTCCTTAAATGCTCATCAATTTCATCTCCGGTAACCCTGAAAAATCGGTCCCAGTTCTCACAAGTCTGCAATTCAGTAGTCCCGGTAACCGGATCTATTGGACCCGGATAAAAATCATTACTTTGATTACTTCTGTAGGTTGCAGCCGCCATTTTAAGGTTCCCCGAAGGGTCAAATCCTCCTAACCACACTGCTCCGGCAAATATGGAAGATACTTCCTCAAGTCCTGAACCAATAGGCACTTTAGGTACTATATATCGGCCGTCATCCAGATTCCACCATACATCTCCTCCCGTTGTCAATCGGGCACGAACGTTATTGATCGCCATATCGATCTGCTCCGTTGCCGGAACACAATCTTCACGAAACGATACTTCACTGTTTTTGGTCAATTCTTTTTTAATCTTAAAAAGCTTAGGATTGATATGAGCATCCACTGTCAGCGCACTCAAAATCAAAACTGCTATTAGACTTATCTTAATCTTCATAATCTTCATGTACAATGAATTCAAATTCATTTAAAAATTAGTAATTACACCTAGTATCAGATTTCTTGGTCTTGTAAAATTGTTGATGTCGTTCAGTCTCCAATTATGCGCTGCCAGAAAGTTGTCAGCATTTTTCCCATCAGTAGCAATTTGTCTTAAGCGATCTTGACCAAATCTGGAAACGATGTAACCATCATCGGTGGGTGAGCCGGTAACCGGGAAAACACCAATGACATTTTTACGATTGAGCACATTGGTTGCCCTGATGTACGCATTGATAAATAATCTTCTTTTACCTTGACCTCCGACAATAAATGTTCTGTCTAATCTTGCATCCAGATTGAATTGCCATGGAAGCCTTGCTCCGTTAATGTCTCCGGTAAATCCGGATCCGCCGAATGGTTCCGCATTTCTAAGTCGTGTATAGGGTTGACCGGAGACAGCTACCGCTTGAATATTTAATCCTGTATTCTCAAATAAATTGACACCTCTGACAGATGGCCCATTGTATCTTTTGCCTTGACCATATCTGTAGTCGATACTTGAAACAAATCGATGCCGCTCGTCAAATGAAAGTGGAAGTAGCACCCTGATATTTCCTCTATCTGTGCTAATACCATTAGAATTGGAACCGGTTCCATCGGCAAATTGCAAGGTGTAACTGGCAGAAAATTCAACATTCTGAGTTCTACGCAGGTCATAGCCGAATGTAAATCCTTTGGTGGTTCCGAAATCAATGTTTCCGTAAGATTGATACTGTGTCAACGTAGGAACAAAAAGGAAGAATCTTCTTTGAATCATATCCCTCATTTCTCTGTAGTAGGCACTGACTTTTATCGCAGAAGAGTTGGTTACTTTCTGTTGAAATCCCACCTCGAAATCTACCGTCTTCTCTGGCTTAAGATTGGGATTATTAACGGTACCTCCAGGATTGTCGTTAAAGAAATAATAATTTAAGGGTGTGAAAACATTGTTCGTAGGAGGTCTCTGTACTTTCACATCGTAGTGGGCAAAAAATCCTGCATCAGAAGAAATCGGGAAAGAAAAACTTACCCTTGGCATAAAATTAACCTGTGGTTTATAATCTGAAAAAGTGGTATTGGGATCAAAATCCGGAGATTTGATGTTCTGTCCAGGAATTCTGTACGAAGGAAAAACCAGACCACCTGGAAAAAGCAAATTGCCTTCCGTAGCCGTTCCATTGGTGTTAAACCACTGGTCTCCTTGCCTGTAGGCCACCACATCCGTAGATTCTTCACCTGAAACATATACTTTATAGTCTCCTCCTACAGATTCAGGTTGTTCCATTCCTGTTCTAGACTCAAACTCATCTACTGTTTCGATTCTATACAAAGAATAGGGATCCTCTATTACTTTAGTATTGGCATCAAAATAGTCCACGCGCACTCCCACCCTTATAATCAAATCCTTATAGCTGAATTTATCCTGAAGGTAGGCAGCTCCGTAAATCGGTTGATTCGCTGCAACCGGAAAGGTTCGTCTTCCGTTCTCATCTCTTGCTGTGAAAAAATCATTAAAAGAGGGCTGGGAATTCAATTGATTCCCATAAACATCATACCCAAAATAGTTCAGCCCTATCCCCCTGAAATTAATCAACTCTGAAGGAGAAAACATTTCCAAACTTAAGTCTTCGGGTTTCAAGCCATTGACATTGACATAATCTGTCAACTCAACACCTAGTTGCTCCCTGATCGATTGGTAAAATAGGTTTTCAGGTCGATCCTCGAACCTCCTATTATAAGTTGCAAATGGATAAGATACTCCACCGATCATTAGAAAAGTCGTGTCGCCTGAAAGTGAGGTAGTATCTACGCCAGTGAAATGAGCGTTTGCCTGCTGACTGGCCAACTGCCAAAGTTGGAGTGGATTTATATTATAACTTCTATTGGCTCTTTGCTCATAAAGAAATCCAAATTGAATATTGTGTCTATTATTGATCGAACCGTTTGGCAGTAAGTCAAATTGCGCATTCATGTTGACCGTATAAACATCATTGTTATTTTTGAATGCAACATTGTAAACTCGGCCTACATTATTATAGTAATTCCAAAAATTATTGGCAGCTCCCAGTAAATTTCCATTCTCAAACTGATACTTTGCAAGCACTGGATTGATTTCAGTATCTGGAATATATTCCCCAACTGCATTCTGGTCATTAAAATCGATGTGATCGAAAAATACATTGGAAAACAACTCCTGCATGGTATTGGTATTCCAAAGCGAAGTATCTTCTACCACTCCGATGAATGCCGGTGAATTAAATTCCTGGTTTCCGTAAAATCCATAGTTGAAATAATCCTCGCCATGCCTGACATCCGACTGATTATTCTGTGTATTCTCGATTCCTACCTGAATATAGTACGATGCATTGCGAATGGTTGTTCCCGAGGTTTGTTCTTTATTCTGGTCAATGGACTGCCTCCCCAATCGGTGTCTGAACCTGAAATTTCCTCTGTACCTGTCCGTAAAAGCATATGGATTGTTTTGCCAATTTGCAAAGGCCCATGCTGTACTTGGCGCAAACTGGTTTATACCGTCATTGTAGCTACCGGAAAAAGAAATATCAATGGCTTTTGATAATTGTGCATCCAGCCTTCCATTGATGCTAATGCTTTGACTGCCTTCATTGGGTCTCCATGCACGCGGAGTGACATCTCCTCGTCCCAGCAATTCACCCGTTGGCTGCATTGCTCCATCTAAATCAAACGTCGGGTTTTCCTCCAGCTCGGCAATTTGATCGGGGGTGAGTAAATGAAAACCATTTGCCGTGACGCCGGCATCTCTGTTGTTCGTATACTGGCCTGCGATCCTAAAACCAAGGACAGAATTGCCCTGTTTATTTCTCAATATGGGACCGCTGAGGTTAAAATTGGCCAGATTGTATCCGTAGGCGTCCAGGTATTCTGAAGTTTCCAATTCTACTCCTCCGTTAAAACTATTGGAGGGACCTTTCGAAGTGATGGAGATGATTCCACCCGTTACATCACCATATTTTGCTTCCAAGCCACCCGTAACAACTTGAAGTTGCTCAATTTCCGAGGCCGGCAGTATTGCAGCACCTGATACACGAATGCCATCCACGTAATAATCTGTGGCATTAGATCTGGAACCTCTGATCGAAATGGCCCCGCCATCTGTAGAAGTGATGCCGGCGGTGGTGGCAGCAATTCTATTGACATTCCTGGTAGGAATATTCCTGATAGCTTCTGAAGTTACCGTCTTTTGTGAGGTTGTATTGTCAAAATCAATGAGAGGTACCTTGTAATCAACAATCTCTACACCATCCAAGACCACTCCCTCTTCTTTTAGGGCAAAGTCTAGCTTCGTAGATTTTCCATTTTTCACAATCACCCCATTTTCTCTTCTGGTGGCCAATCCTATAAAGCTCACCTCCACATCGTAGGTACCCGGATCTATATTGGAGAAAATATAATTACCATCCAGATCTGATTCCGTTCCTGAAATAATCGTTCCTCCTCTGTACAAAGCCACAGTTGCAAAAATAACAGGCTCCCCACTCTCCGCTTCCGTAATTTTACCCTCTAGTGAAGTTTGTCCCATCACTGTGCCTAAAAGGCCTAGAAACAAGAATAGTACAAGTAAATTTCTTTTCATAAAATCTTTATTATAGCACTCACTGCTTATAAAACAGAAGCAAAAATAGCATTTTACATTTCTCACACGCCGCACCTTCCTAAAATTATTGTGCATTATGCAACGGACTCCAGATGCTTCTTTATTTTAGCTATCAAAGTAGAGGCAATTTTTTTCTTTGACTCTTTAGTCCAACCGGCTATATGGGGTGTCAATAAAACCTTATCTGAAGCATATAACTCCTCATACACATGCTTCTCTTGTTCGGTAAAAGTTTGGGGTTTTTCATTCTCGAATACATCCAGACAAGCACCACTAATTCTGCCTGTTTTCAAGGCCTGCAGTAAATCTTCTATTTTCAGGATTTTACCCCTTGAAGTATTGATCACCACCGGTCGCTTTAAACACTTTTCAAAAAATTCCTGGTTCACAAGATTCTTTGTTTCTGGTGTGAGTGGCAAATGAATACTAATAATATCGCATTCCCTTTGGATCTGAGTCAGGCTAGTTTCCATTATGGAACGTTTTTTATCTGCAATATGCTTTCTATACTTATCATAAACATAGATCTGAGCTCTGAAACCTTGAAGTTTTTCAGCAAATGCTGGGCCGGTATGACCATACCCGATGATTCCAATTTTCTTTCCTTCTAACTCGAATCCTCTATTTTTTTCTCTGTTCCATTTAAATTGCCTTACCTCTCTGTCTGCTCTGTTTAAATGATTGGCTAGCGACAAAAGCATTCCCAGTGCATGTTCTCCCACGGCATTGCTGTTGCCTTCCGGAGCACTTAGAACTGCAATACCTTTTTTCTTAGCGTATTCCAGGTCAATGATATCCAATCCTGAACCAAGCCTGCCAATAAAATGTAAGTTCCCAGCTTTGTCTATCATACGCTGATCCATGATGATTTTACTGTTGATGATGATTCCCTCATAATCTGCAATCATATCATCCAACTCAGCATATTCTAATTTTGGTATGTAGGTCACCTCAAAACCAAGTTTTTCAATGGTTCCTATAATGGAAGAATGGACAGCATCAGTAATCAGGACTTTCCCCATAACGACAAATGTATCAAAGGTCTTTAAATAAGTGAAATACAAAAATCAGAAAAACATATACTATTCTCTTATAATAGTAGGTAAAGTTGTCCATTAGTCGCATTACTCTTGCTTTTTAATATAAAGGCAACTTCTTATAGAGTACAAAATTCATTTTACTCACATACCCTCTACTCCCGTATATAAAAGCTCTGGACCATTCATATTGCTATTATTTTAATTTAATGAGTTGGCATTCCTCATTTTATCATTTTCCATATATATTTGCGCGAACTTGATAAATCCAGTCCGCAATGCCTAGAGACAAATCGATCAAATCAGTACTTATTATTGGAAGTGGCCCTATCATCATTGGCCAAGCTTGTGAATTTGATTATTCCGGATCACAGGCCTCACGCTCTTTAAGAGAGGAGGGCATAGAAGTGAGTCTGATCAATTCAAATCCGGCAACGATAATGACAGATCCCCTGACAGCGGATCACATTTATTTGAAACCTTTAACACCCGAATCTATCGAAGAAATTCTACAAGAGAGGCAGATTGATGCCGTTCTTGCAACGATGGGTGGACAGACAGCGCTCAATCTTGCCATTGAAACAGGAAAGTTAGGGATTTGGGAGAAATACAATGTTAGATTGATCGGGGTGGATTTAGATGCTATCGAGTTGGCCGAAAATAGGGAAGAATTTAAACAGCATGTAGTGAAACTGGGTCAGAATGTAGCGCCTTCATTTATTGCCAATTCATTCTTAGAAGGCAAAGAAGCCGCACAGAAAATAGGATTCCCCCTTGTGATCAGACCATCTTACACACTAGGAGGAACTGGTGGTGGATTTGTCATGCATAAAGAGGAATTTGATGATGCACTGCGAAGGGGTCTGAATGCCTCACCTACTCACGAGGTTCTGGTAGAAAAAGCAGTATTGGGTTGGAAAGAGTTTGAATTGGAGTTGCTTCGTGACGCCAATGATAATGTGGTCATCATATGTACCGTTGAAAATCTGGACCCTATGGGCATTCATACCGGGGATAGCATTACCGTTGCACCAGCGATGACGCTCTCAGATACGGCATATCAGCAAATGAGAAATGATGCCATTCAACTCATGCGGTCTATGGGGAATTTTGCAGGCGGATGTAATATTCAATTTTCGCAAAATCCTGAAACGGAAGAATTAATCTGTATAGAAATCAATCCAAGAGTTTCAAGATCTTCAGCTCTTGCATCAAAAGCCACGGGGTATCCCATAGCAAAAATAGCGGCGAAGTTAGCCATTGGCTATACCTTAGATGAATTAAAAAATCAAATTACGAAAACCACTTCTGCCTATTTCGAACCTACACTCGACTATGTCATAGTAAAGATGCCTCGTTGGAATTTTGAGAAATTCCATGGCTCTGATCCCATCTTAGGATTACAAATGAAGTCAGTCGGAGAAGTAATGGCGATCGGTCGAAATTTTTTAGAAGCTTTGCAGAAAGCTTGCCAATCTCAAGAAAACAACAGATCTGGTCTTGGTGCAGATAAGAAGGAGTGGATAAGAACAGAGGATATCTTAAACCGTTTAGAAAAAGCAAGCTCGGATCGCATATACAGGGTGAAAGACGCATTGAGGCTGGGTGTACCCTTGAACACCGTACAAAAGTTAACTAAAATTGATCCCTGGTTTTTAAAGCAAATCAAAAGATTAGTCAAAATAGAAGATAGAGTCCAGCGATTGAATGTTCCTGAAGATATTTCAGAGGAGTTTATGAGAGAGTTGAAGGAGTTAGGTTATTCTGATGCTCAGATTGCCTGGTTGATGCGGGTAGAGGAAGATGAAGTGACTGCACATCGAAAAGCTTTAGGAGTTCGTAGAACCTATAAAATGGTGGATACGTGTGCAGCTGAATTTGAAGCTCAAACTCCTTACTTTTACTCTACATTCGACAAGGAAAACGAGAGCATTCCTACCGAAGGGAAGAAAAAAATCATTGTGCTTGGTTCAGGACCGAATAGAATTGGTCAAGGTATAGAATTCGATTATTGCTGCGTTCATGGCTTGATGGCGATCAAAGAAGCTGGCTACGAATCTATTATGATCAATTGTAATCCGGAGACCGTATCCACAGATTTTGACATCGCAGATAAGCTTTATTTTGAACCGGTCTTTTGGGAGCACATCGAGGAGATTATAGAATTAGAGCAACCTGAGGGCGTCATTGTTCAACTAGGTGGCCAAACGGCACTCAAACTCGCCAAAAAATTTCACGAAAAAGGAATCAAAATCATTGGTACCCAATTCGAAGATATGGACCTTGCCGAAGATAGAGGGAGGTTCTCAGACTTGTTAAAAGAACTTGAAATTCCCTATCCGGAATATGGTGCTGCCAATGATGCCGACGAAGCACTTGCCATTGCAAATCGTGTGACCTATCCGGTTTTAGTAAGACCTTCTTATGTTTTGGGAGGGCAGAGAATGAAGATTGTCATTAATGACGAAGAACTGGAGAAGCAGGTGTTGACCATCTTTAAGCATATGCCAGACAATAAGGTGTTAATCGACCAATTTCTGGAAAGAGCTAAGGAAGCTGAGATTGATGCTATTTATGATGGCGAGCAGGTGCATATAATGGGAATAATGGAGCACATAGAACCCGCAGGTATACACTCAGGTGATAGTTCAGCCGTGTTGCCTACTTACAGCCTTTCACATAAGGCCATTGAAACCATGATTTTCTACACTGAAAAATTAGCGAAGGCATTGAATATTAGAGGGTTGATCAACATACAATTTGCCATTAAAGATGATCATGTGTATGTCATTGAAGCCAATCCCCGAGCTTCACGAACGACTCCTTTCATTGCTAAAGCGTACCAGGTTCCTTTTCTAAAGATTGCTACCCATGTTATGATGGGTACCAAAAAGATCAAGGATTTTGAAATCGATAAAAAACTGGAAGGTTACGCGATTAAGGTTCCTGTATTCTCCTTTGACAAATTCCCAAATGTTGACAAGCAATTGGGTCCGGAAATGAAATCAACCGGTGAGGCCATTCAGTTTATTAAAGATCTGAAAGATCCGTTTTTCAGGGAGTTAGATCGGAACAGAAGCATGTACTTGACGAATTAACAGGACCACGGGTTTTAATCCGATATCTGTTTATAAAGTTAGTTGTAAAAATTCTTAATTTCTTGTATTGGTTAGTGAAGTCCCGTACACGGTAGGATCTACATAAATTCAAGGGTATTCGTCATCAATTCCATTTGCTGCATCAAATCTCTCTTTTCCTTGCCTGGTGCCAATAAAAAATCAAGGATGAACAAAAGTTTCTTTTGTGACTTATCTATTACAACATAGGCAAAAAATGGACCTCCCATATAGTCTTGCGTTGTTTCCCAGATGCCTCTCATTTCATATGCATACTGACCATTGACCTCTATTGTATTGGTATATAAAGGCAGATCCTCATCATTAATGACCATATGTGATCCCGGTGTATTGGTTTTCACATAATCTCTACCAAAATCATTGACCTTCTCCTTTAAGAATTCTTTGTTTAGCTGATCCTGGCTTTCGTAATCCATTGACCACAAAACCATACCAAAGGTAGCAGCTGCAGTTTCTTTCCTGATCCACATCAACTGTGCATCTTCATCCCATTCTGCTTTAACATAATCGGCTGGAATCTCAATCTTCACACCTAGCTTCTCCTGAATTTCAGTAGACAAAGCTTTGTTGTAACCCGAAGCAAAAGTGTAACCTTTAATTTGTTTGTAATCGTGCTGATAAACCCGCTTACTGATGGAGGGAAAGCTTTTGGTAATATTGTCAATTAAAGCCTCTTCATCTTCTCCCATCACATAGATCATCAATTGACCCGCAGCCCATTTATCTCGGCCAATGGTCGTATTTTTAATCCCTTCCCGCTTTATGGTCAATATTTTCTCCTCTCCCAGATCTTTGGAAACAGACTGAACAGTAGTAGAATTGGCATCCGAAAGATTCGCCAGATATAAATAAGTCCTCAACTCCTTTCGAAGCGGGCCTTCTTCTAATTCAGTGGGTGTAAAATGTTTTAAGTCGAAAATGGGTTCGGGCTTAGGAAGCATCGGATAGGCTGCCTCATAAAGCATCCTAAAGGTATCCCCTACTGCTCCTTCCCATAAATCCTGATCCGCTATGACGACAATTTGATTGGCAGTTCCTAATGCATTCGGATTGGATTTCAATTTATTCTGCAGCTCATCGCTACAACTATATAGTAATATAAATGCGGCTATATATAATACAATGTTTCTGATCTTCATAAATACAAAATTAGTAAATATCTAATAGTTCCTATATAGATGTTGTTCAATCTAAGAATGGTGTGTATCCCATTATTAACATAAGTTACATGCCATTATGGCGCCTACATATGATATATTAATGTCATTTTGTCATTCCTCTTGGTTTTAGCCCGCCACTATGACTTAAGTCACACCATGGAATGCGATTTGATGATCAAATAGTATAAACATTAAAAATCAAAAAATATGTATACGACAAAAAACAACAACGGCCACATGGAAATTTTTCCTCAAATTGACAATCTGTTAAAAGACATTTTCAATGGATTTGAAAAAAACATGAAAGGCGATGGATTGGAGAAACATACAAAGCCAGCTGCCAACATCAAAGAATTTAAAGACAGATTTGAAATAGACCTTTCAGTTCCAGGATTTGATAAAGCAGATATTTCTTTGCAAGTAGAAAAGCAAACGTTGTCTGTCTCAGCAGATAAAAAAATGGAAACAGAACAGAAGTTTCAAAGAAGAGAATTTAATTACGGTCAGTTCGAGAGAAAATTTAAGCTGCCTAATACTATAGATATTTCAACTGTACAAGCTAGCCTTGTCAATGGTGTTTTAAAAATTACGATTGATAAAAGAAAAGAGGACATTGACCAGGGGCCAAAAACCATCACTGTCCAATAATAAATTATAAATAATTATAAGTATAAGATCATGTATTTAAGAAGAATAAAGCCTTTTAGGTATGAAATTTTCAACAGAACCATTGGAGATTCTGTTGGAAGTGATCACACATTGAACCAACCTGCGTTAAATGTGGTTGAATTAAATGAGCACTATGAGATATCATTGGCTGCTCCAGGTTTGGAAAAAGAAAACTTCAGTGTCAAAGTAGAGAAGGATTACTTGATTGTATCATCAGAGAAGATAAATTCGAATAATGATAATGAGAAAGGAAAGTACACCAGAAGAGAGTTTAATTACGAAACGTTTAGTCGCAGATTTTATCTACCGAAAACAGTGAATAGAGAAGAAATTTCTGCAGAATACACTAACGGAATTCTAGTAATTACGTTAAATAAGAAAGAAGAGGCGAAAGAAAAAGAGGCGATGCAAATCGCAATCAGTTAGAATCTTTATGGGTTTTGGTAATAGATTGGGGTCGTCACGTATTAGCGTGGTGGCCCCTTATTTTATAAATTAAAGATCTTTTTAATACGATCTTTAATTACTGTCTTTCTTTTTCTATCGGCAGTAGCTCTTAACGCTTCTTCAGGCACATCCTCTCTTCTTTTCAAGACCTTCGACCTTAAGTCATATGCCTTTTTCTGGGCCTCTTTCTTCACCTCGCTTTTTGGCTCCCGAGTATATTCAATATTATAGTTAGAAAGTTCTCGTGTAATCAATGGAACAGCTTCAATCGCTTCTCTTTTTTCTATTTTTTGAGCCGCCACCTGAGTCTCCATCGCAAGATCTTGAAGCGGATCTGCCATGAGCGTAGCCTCGTGTTCTGTATTTGCTAAATAGGTATACATCATTTCGGAAGGTAACTCAAGCACCTTACCCTCTTTTGATTTGGGAATGTGTGTGCCAATGAAAGATGGATTATAACTCCGTATCTCATCTATACTCATCCCAGTGTGTTCAATTATTGAAGCCAAACTGGTTTGTTCATAAATGACAGCCTTCCTGGTTTTGATAAATAGTTGATCCGGATATGCTGGAGAAAGGTCATGATCTTTGAAATAGGTCATTACATAAGTGACGGCAATAAATTTTGGTACGTAATTCCGAGTTTCCCTTGGCAGGTAATTTCGAATAGACCAATAATCTTTGCCACCAGATCTTCTCATGGCTTTCCTAACATTCCCCGGGCCGCAATTATATGCAGCCAGCGCAAGGGTCCAATCTCCGAAACGCTCATTTAAGTCGCGAAGATAGTCCAACGCCGCATCTGTGGATTTAGCCACATCTTTTCTTTCATCTACCTGTCTGTCGATCTCAAGACCGTACATTTTGGCTGTAGACTTCATAAACTGCCACAATCCTACTGCTCCCACTCTCGATCTCGCATCTGGCCTCAGACTGGATTCAATAACAGATAAATATTTTATTTCATCGGGAAGTTGCTTTTCAGATATCTTATTCTCTATAGCTGGAAAATAGATGAGTGATCTTCCGAGCAGTTTTTCACTGCTTTGTCGGTAAGACACAACATAATCTCTTAGATATTTCTTTACTTCGCTAGTCAATCGCAGATCTACGTCTGCATTAAGATCATCAAGACGTTGCTTGATCTCATCTTGTGAGAAGCTGCCTATAAAGTTCTCGCTACCTTCATTTCCTTTGACAGTAGTACTTAGAATTAAGGTTAGCAGTGCCAATACCAAATTATATCGCCTCAAAGGCAATTTGATTTTGCTCATGGGTAAAAATGTTATTTTAACTTAATCAAATACAGATTAAACCAAAATTATAATTTGCTTTATAAAAATTAGCAAAATTAAATGCGGGTAAACACTTAATTTCTTGTTCATTTCAGAATTTGGGCCTGCAAAAGTAATCAATACTATCACAATAGCAAATCCTAGACATATTATAAAATTTCTTAATCTTTAGCCTAAGAAATTCCAACAACTATGCCATGTTTTGCAAAAGAGCCGATAAATTGAAAAGATGATGTTCTTCGAACGAATTACTCATGAGTTGTATCCCCGACGACATGTTTTCACTACCATATCCTAGTGGATAGCTAAGCGCTGGTATGCCACAAAGATTAGCGATTACTGTAAATACATCACTTAGATATACACTAACCGGATCTTGATTTTCATCGCCTATTCTCCATGGATAGTCCATGCTAGTTGGCAATGCGATAACATCTACTTTAGAGAATAATCCGTCAATTTCATCTTTTACAATCTTTCTAATCTTTTGAGCTTTCTCAAAATAGGCGTCATAATATCCAGAACTCAGAACGAATGTACCCAGCATTATTCTTCGCTTCACCTCCATTCCGAAGCCCTCAGTTCTAGAGCGCTTATATAACGATTCTAAATCTGTTATGTTTTGTGCCCTATGCCCGTATTTAACGCCATCATACCTGGAAAGGTTCGAAGAAGCCTCCGCGGTGGTCAATACATAGTAGCACGGTACCAAATAATCTATGCTCTTAAAATCAAGAGGAACCAGCTCATGTCCTGCTTCTTGTAGGGATTCTAACACAGCTTTACTCTTGATCTTAATCTCAGCATTCATCCTGGAGTGCTCAAAAAAAGAGTTCAGTACTCCTACCTTCATTTTTTGATCTATGTCAATATTTTGATAGAAGCCCGGAACTGGATTTCTGGATACCGTGCTGTCATATTCATCTGAACCTGAAATGACCTCTAATACCAACGCCATATCCTCAGTGACTGTTCCGATCAATCCTATTTGGTCAAATGAACTCGCATATGCAATGAGCCCATGTCTGGAAATTCTACCGTAAGTTGGTTTCATCCCTATGACATTGCAAAATGAAGCTGGTTGACGAACAGATCCGCCTGTATCGCTTCCCAGGGCAATCGAGCAGGTGCCTGCCTGAACAGAAACTGCTGCTCCACCGCTAGATCCTCCAGGTATGTATTCAGGCGCATCTGCATTTTTAGTTGGACCGTAATAACTGTGTTCATTTGAGGACCCCATCGCAAATTCATCACAATTGGTCGTTCCAATGATAATTGCATCTTCCTTCAGAAGTCTTTCCACAGCGGTTGAACTATACATTGATTCAAATCCCGAAAGCATCTTGGAAGCTGCAGTAACAGGATGATCTTTATAGCAAATGACATCTTTGATCGAAATCACCATCCCGAACAATCTGCCCATTTGCTCAGGAGTATCTTTATACTTTTGATCAAGTGCTTTTGCTTTCTCTATAGCTTCATCTTTGAAAACATTAACATATATATTGAGATCTTTGGTACTTTCTATTTTTTTCAGATAGTTCGCAACAATTTCCAGTACTGATATTTTTCCCCTTGACAGCTGCAACTGGATTTCTTTAAGGCTTTGGTTTTCCATAGCGATTTCGATTAAGCTGCAAATTTAATCTTTATAATTCTACCTCCGAATTTATTGGTTAAGCTTTCTTAGTTACTCACTTCCTTACAAGGAAACTATCCGTACAGTTAAATCATGGCGACTATAAAACTTATGAATTATTACGCAATTTGTATGTTGAAAAATGAATATTTTTTATATTGAATGGTGAAATACTTGTTAAGCTTTCTCTGTTTAATCTACTTAACATCTTGTGCTACTTCGAAAGTTAAGGTTGTGAAACAACTTCCAATTGGTGTTGGATTGGACACTTTATATCAATCCGCATTTATAATTGGACCTTTAAAGCAGGCCGTGTTTCCATTGCTTGACGCTGCTATTTTTAATCAGAAGCTTCAAATGCGGTCTGATGAAATTATGAATCTACAGCAAGAAGATTTAGCATATATTGAAAATTTACTTAGAACCAAACTACAGGAAATCGTTCCAATTGTAAGACTTCGTTCACAGTTTAACTCAAAAAATACTCACCCATCAGCATCATTTCAAGTGAAAGTTGATAATCAACATTTTCCTGTAATATTCTATGCTAAAGACAGCGATCATCTTATCAATTTTAGTACAAGAAATGAAATAAGTAGTATGAGTTTACCTGATTCAATCAGCCAAAGCAATATCCAAAATCATACATTGGATCATGATATTCCAACATCTATGATCATTTACAACAGACTTGCCGTCTTAAATTCCAGTGTATTGGGAATCAGTGGAAATATGAGATTAGAGACTTATATATTTATTTATGACAGGAATGGTCGATTGCTCATTGAATTACATGGCTTCACTAAACCCGAATTAATAAAAGGTAATCGCTTGAAAGAAATTGAAAATATATGGCATCAATACGATCTTTTGGCAGAGATGATTAAGGAAAAATTACAGGAAATACTAATCAAAAATTGATGAAAAGAACATCAATATTATGTGCATCTATGGTATTATTATTTAAGATAAGTTATAGTCAATATAATTTACCACCAGATAGGTTTTATGAATCAGCGACGATTGGATTAAAAACTTTTGAGGTCCTCAAAGTTGATAGTCTACGGATTCAAGATGAATATGTAAGCTACTCAGGACTATGTGATCCATGTGAAATTCCAATAGACGATATCAATTATATAAGGATTCAAAACGGCAGAAAAACAAAAAATGGAATTATAACTGGACTGGTTTCTGCAGGAATAATAGTAGTGACAGGAATTATAAATGTGCGTAGAATGGGTGATAGCTTGAATGATGACATTGTTGGTATTGTAATGTTATATATGGTAGGGGGTACTTTAATTGGTGCATTTACAGGTCATAAGTTCAGAAAATTTGCAACTTTTTATCTTCATGCTTTAGATGGTTAAATTTTAAAGCTATCCGCGTTTAAATAATCCATGCGTATTTTCATTAGTAAATCTTCAATTATAACCGCATCCTGCTCCCCGCTCCTCATATTCTTTAACATCACCGTTCCGCTTGCAAGCTCTTCATCCCCGATTATTCCCACATACTTCACGCCTATGGAATCAGCATACTTCATCTGTTTCTTCATCTTCCCATGATCTGGATAGACATCACATACCAGACCTTTTTCGCGAAGCTCGGCGCAATATTGAAAAGCTTTTAAGTGACCCGCCTGATCGAAGCAAACAAATAACAGATCGGGAGCTATGCTAAGGTCTTCTGGAAATTTACCCAGTTCCTCCATCACATCGTAAATCCGCTCTGCTCCGAAAGACACTCCTACTCCAGGCATATCTTTCAAGCCAAAATTTGAGGTCAAGTCAGCATATCGCCCACCTCCTCCTATAGAGCCCATTTCTGTTTCAAGGGATTTCACTTCAAAAATACAACCTGTGTAATAACTTAAGCCACGCGCTAAAGATGGATCAAAAACGACTTTATTGTTGCATTCCAGGAGATCAAAGTAGGAATGAAAAGTTTTCAGCTCTTCAATACCCGCTTGTCCAACTCCAGAATCTCTAAAAGCGAGGGATAATTCATCCAGAGATTTTGCACCAATAAGACTGATAATTCCGCGAGCAGTATCTTCAGATATATGGAGTCCCTGTAATTGCTCCACCACTTTTTCCGATCCTATTTTATCCAACTTGTCAATGATTACTGTCATTTCCATGAAGTGATCCGACAATCCGCTTACCTCGGCAATTCCGGCAAGAATCTTTCGATTATTAACTTTGATCTCAACCTCAAGCCTCAGCTCAGAAAAAACTTCATCGTATATCTTGACCAATTCAGCCTCATACATCAACGATTCTGATCCCACCACGTCCACATCACACTGATAAAATTCCTGATATCTCCCTTTTTGAGGTCGATCTGCACGCCATACCGGTTGAATTTGATACCGTTTAAATGGAAAGGAAATATCGTTCTGGTGCATCACCACATACCTGGCAAATGGTACAGTCAGATCATAACGCAAACCTCGTTTAGATATAGAAGAAGCAAACCTTAAGCTATCTCCCTCTTTAAAGGCCTCGGCGTCACTTTTACGCAGAAAGTCTCCATTGTTCATGACTTTAAATAAAAGTTGATCTCCTTCATCTCCATATTTTCCTGTCAGCGTGTCCAGGTTTTCCATGGTAGGCGTTTCGATGGCTATGTAAGCATACTTACGAAATACCTTTTCTATCGTGTCAAAAATGTACTTGCGTTTCAGGACTTCTACGGGTAGAAAGTCTCTGATCCCTTTGGGCAATGAAGGCTTCATCATTAGGCAGAAACAAATTGTCTTAAAAATCGGATGTCATTCTCAAAAATCGAGCGAATGTCACTAATGTTGTAACGCTGCATTGCGGAACGTTCTATTCCGATGCCAAAGGCATATCCGGTATAAACTTCTGAATCAATGCCGCAGTTCTCCAATACTTGCGGATCCACCATTCCACAGCCTAATACTTCCAGCCATCCAGTTCCTTTCGTCAATTTTTTTGAACGCTCATCTGCTAATCCCAAGTAGACATCCATCTCAGCACTTGGTTCTGTAAAAGGAAAATAGGACGGCCTTAGACGAATATCTGTTTCTACACCATACATCTCGCGTGCAAAATATAGCAGGGTTTGCTTCATGTCGGCAAATGAGACCTCTTTATCTATATATAAACCCTCTATTTGATGAAACTGGCAGTGTGATCTGGCTGAAATGGTTTCATTCCTGTAAACCCTACCTGGAGCTATAATGCGGATGGGCGGTTTTTGTGCGGTCATGGTTCTGGCCTGTACAGACGAAGTATGTGTCCGAAGAAGTCTGGTGACTGAATTTTTAAGATAAAAGGTGTCCTGCATGTCACGAGCCGGATGATCTTCTGGAGTATTCATGGCTGTAAAGTTGTGCCAATCATCCTCTATTTCTCTATCCTCTGCTACCGTAAAACCAATTCGACTAAAAATCTCTATCATCTCGTTCATCACGATTGAAACAGGATGTCTTGATCCTCTTTGGATCGGGAATCCCGGCTTGGTCAGATCAATGGCTTCTACTGAACGACCGAGCGATGCTTCTTCCAGCTTTTCATTTATTTCAAGATACTTATTTTCTGCAGCCACCTTGGCAGAATTAATCAGCTGGCCAAATTCCTTCTTCCGATCATTGGAAATATTCTTTATTTCGCCAAACAACGGTTTGATGATGTTTTTACTTCCAAGGAATCGAATCCTGAATTGCTCTAATTCATCCTCGGTTCTGGGTTGAGAACCTTCTATTTCCCTCAACACTAGTTGAACTTGATCAAATACTTCCTGCGCCATAAACTCCATTTTAAAATAAGATGCAAAGGTAAAAATAAAAACTCATACCTTACCGAGTGCAATACAATAGATCACGTGGAGAAAAAGCTTGGCATGGGTGCTTTTCAGAAAATGAGTCAGGGAGTGTACTTCTTATTAATCATCTCATTGCTCTACTCTTTCTTTTTTATTACGATTTCTAACATACTTCTACTCGTGGTAGCATTATGTTACCTATATTTTCATTACCGGGATCATTCTTGGCATTGGATGCCAGTAATTCTTTTGACATTAGGGTTTCTACCTTATTTACAAGGATTAGTCATATCGGATAACGCCAATGAAGCTTTAAAAGCAATCCAGCACAACCTCGCTTATTTGTCACTTCCTTTGGCTACTATTTTACTGCCTCCATTTTCTAAAAAACAAATCATCAATATCATTGCCTTCTTTATAGGAATCACCACTTTAAGCACAGTGCCCGTCTTGATCCAATATGGGTTAGATTACGAGAGCATAACTGCGTCATTGGGTCAGGGAAAGGCGATCCCCACACCCATAGACCATGTGAGGTACAGCATTTTCCTAGCGATAGCCAGTGTTTTTTCTTTGATCGCCGGTTATCAAAAGCAAACTTTTTTCAGGTTCTATGGAAGAATTATTTATTTCATTTTAGGTCTTTACCTTTTCGTAGTCCTTCATGTTCTAGCGGTAAGAAGTGGACTCGCGCTGGTATATATAGGTTTATTTTTATCTGGCTTATTGGTTTTACTACAAGCGAAAAAGTATTTACTCTTAATGGGCTTAGTTGGAATAGTGCTGGTCAGTCCAATAATAGCCTATTACACCATCCCCAGTTTTCATAAAAAAATTCATTATTCCCTATGGGATTATGGTCAACAAAAGGAAGGCCAGGGCGCAAATTACTCTGACTCTGAACGAATGAGGAGTTACCAAATCGGGCTTGAAATCTGGAAAGACCATCCTTTTGTAGGCATCGGCACTGGTGATGCTATGGAGGAGGCTGTGAAAAGATATGAAGTTGCTTACCCTGAAGGTGGGAGAGCTCTTTTACCACACAATCAACTTATAAAATTTTTAACAACCTCAGGGTTACTTGGATTATTATGCTTTCTAATAGCCATTTATGGGCCATTTCTGATGAATGCCCATTATAGGGATCCTTACGTATTGGCACTTACCGGTATGTTGACGGTTTCTTTCATGGTCGAAGCCACTTTAGAGCGCTCCTATATGTTGGGGCTGACCTTGATGTTGTTTACTCTGCTTTACCAGAAGGGTTGGAAAAAACCATTGCAATATGAGGAATTCCATCCTCCAGATAACTTTCACCCCATTCCTTAAAGCCCAGATCATTATAGAAACTGAGCAAATAAGTTTGAGCAGATATTTTGATATCATTATCTGGGTACAATTCTTTACAATACTTGATACTCTGGTGCATGAGTTGCTTACCAGCACCACTCCCTCTATTACCTTCGGTAGTTAAAACCCTTCCAATGGATGCATGGTTTTCATAAGAAATTCCGGGAGGCAGTATTCTGGTGTAAGCTTCAATACGGCCATTAGCATAGCCTAAAACGTGATGACCTTTCATGTCTTTACCATCTACATCCTGATAAACGCAATCTTGTTCCACCACAAAAACTTCGGCCCTGATTTGCAAAATTCTGTATAACTCAGAAGTGGTTAATTGGTCGAATGATTTCAAAACAAATCTCATACTACAACGATTTTCTAAAAACCAGTGTATAGCCTTCAGTATAAGTCGTCTGAAGGTACCTGGTAGAAATAATGGAGTCAACCTGAAATAATTCCCAATGCTTTTCAGCCATATTTTGAATGGTTGTTTGCAAGTCCCGCGCCATTTGAACACCATCTATAACATATTCATTCTTCCCCATATACTTTGCAGGTTTTGCTCTTGGAGCGTTCAGAAAAACAGTATGATATTCGTATTTCAAATCTTAAAATTTAGGAAGTTACATAGAGCCCGTAATTTTTTGTACGATCTTAAATTGGTTGAGAAATTCTTTTGCTATAACCCTTATCACCGTATATGCCGGGATGGCTAAGATCATTCCCATGATCCCTCCAAGTTTTGCAGCTACCAGTATAATAATAAATATTTCCAATGGATGTGCCTTCACGCTACTGCTATAAATAAATGGTTGAAGTATGAAATTATCGATCATCTGCATGATGACAAAAACGATGACCACCTTAATCAACATGGGCGCAAGAAAATTATAGAATTCCACATTAAGATTACTGGAAATGGTAATAAAGATACCAAAAAGCGCCCCGATAAAGGGACCTACATAAGGTATCACATTTACGATAGCGGCGAAAAAAGCGATGAGCAGCGCATTCTGAATACCGAAAATCCAGAGTAGCGTACTTACCAACGCGGTGATGATCAGAATTTGCAGTATGATCCCTCCGAAATATTTTCTCAACATTAAACTGATGTCATGAATCACTTCTTCTGTGTCTTCTTCATATTGGTCTGGAACCATCGCTTTGACAAAATTGATAAACAATTGGTCGTCCCTTAAAAAAAAGAAAGCGATAAATAGGACAGAAAAAATACCAATCAACAGATTTCCTGCGATGCCAAACACATTACCGATAAAGGTGCTGATGTAATTAGGCCTGAACCAATCACTCAGCATGCTGACGAATTTATCTGAGCTCAATTGTTCCTGAGTGACGATACCTAGCTCAATTAACCTTTCATTCAAGGAATTGATGGGAACACTTAAGGTATTGTAGATCTCATTATACTGTACGTTGCGCAGATTGCTAGCTTGCTCTACAATCAGGGGGACAAAAATCATGACCAACAAACCAATCGCCAGAATAAATGTGATTAATGTTATTAAAGCCGCAGGAACACGACCCATTCTTAACCGTTTCCCAATCTTAAACTTCATCAGAAAATTCATAATAGGCTGACCAACCATTGAAATAACCCACGCGATGATAATGTAAGCAACAATATCACTCAGGTAATAAACTACTGTTCCCAGAACCAGTAAGCTTAAAATAATGATAGCGATTCTTTTAGTCTCGGCTTTCATAGATTAAGAAAGTCTTCTGATATGTGAAGTCTGATAGATGTACATTTCTCAAAACTAGCAAAATGTAGCTTACCCTATTGGGATTTTCGACAGAAAAGTGAATACAGAAGGACCGAAGTCCTTCTGATTCTATATTCAAACAAATAAGGGAGATCTATGATTACTTACCAATGCGCTGTCCTTTTGCAGGAACTTATCAACTTCTATCGCAGCCTCTCTACCTTCAGCGATGGCCCAAACAACTAAAGATTGGCCTCGACGCATATCTCCGGCCACAAATATTTTTTCCCTACTGGTCTTATATCTATCATCCTTTACATTTCCTCTTTCAGTCAATTCTACCTCTAACTGGCGAAGCATTCCCTCATGCTGCGGATGAACAAAACCTACGGCGAGCAACGCAAGGTCACAGGCAACTATTCGCTCTGTGTCTGCTTTTTCTTTAAATGAAAATCTGCCGGTTTCAGGATCCTTGACCCATTCCAGATCGACTAGCTTTAATCCAGTCAGCTGACCATTTTCATCGCCTATGAATGCTTTTGTATTGATAGCCCAATGTCTTTCAGCACCCTCCTCATGCGAGCTGGAGATTCTTAGTTGCATCGGCCAAAGTGGCCAGGGGGTTGATGGGTCTCTGGTTTCTGGTGGTTTTGACATCAATTCAATTTGGTTGATCGACTTCGCTTTGTGTCTGTTAGAAGTACCTACACAGTCCGAACCTGTATCACCACCGCCGATTACAAAAACATCTTTATCTGTGGCATAAATGGCGTCATCCCCCTCTATTTTTTCACCTTGAACCCTTCTATTTTGTTGTTCAAGGAATTCCATGGCAAAATGGACACCTTTGAGTTCCCGGCCTGGAATATTAAGATCCCTCGGAATGGTAGAACCTCCTGCCAATACGATCGCATCGAATTGTTTTAACAATGCAGTCACTTTGATATCAACTCCAACATTAGCATTGGTTATAAAATTAATGCCCGCTTTTTCCATTAGTTTAATTCTTCTCTCCACCACCTCTTTTTCCAACTTAAAGTCTGGAATACCATAAGTCAGCAAACCTCCTATCCTGTCTTGCCGCTCATAGACCGTCACCTCATGTCCAGCTTTCAATAGCTGAGAGGCTGCTGCTAATCCAGCAGGTCCGGAACCCACCACCGCAACACTTTTGCCCGTTGACACACCTTTGTTTTCCACCACCCAGCCATTTTCATAGGCTTTTTCAGCAATGGTTTTTTCCACATGTTCGATGGCCACAGGGTCACTGTTTATTCCCAGAACACAGGCTTTTTCACAAGGAGCGGGACAAATTCTACCTGTAAACTCAGGAAAATTATTGGTGCTGTTTAAAACCTGAAAAGCTTTCTCCCAGTCCTGCTGATATACAGCATCATTAAATGCAGGAATATTATTGCCCAGAGGGCATCCACTATGGCAGAATGGGATTCCACAGTCCATACATCTTGCCGCCTGACTTTTAGTTTTCTCTTCTGGAAATTCTTTATAAATCTCTTTGTAATCGTTGATGCGCGACCTCACATCCCTTGACTCAGGTAGTTCGCGATCATACTTTAAAAATCCTTTAATATCACCCATGACTACGCTATTAATTCTTCTTTCTTCTGTTCTTCCTGTAGTTTTAAAACCTTCTTGTACTCCTTAGGGAAGACCTTAACAAAATTCTTTTTCTCTGACTCCCAATCATTCAATATCCTGATAGCAGCCAGGCTGCTCGTGTACTTAAAGTGATTTCTGATCAGCTTTCGGAGTCTGGAGAAATCCTCGTCGGTTAGCTCATCTATATCTATCATCTCTAAATTGGATTTCTTTGCAAAATCTTCCTTGGCATCATAGATATAGGCGATACCACCACTCATTCCTGCGGCAAAATTTCGACCTGTGGAGCCCAGGACTACTACTTCACCACCCGTCATGTATTCGCAACCATGGTCACCAATACTTTCCACAACAGCAGTTGCACCAGAATTTCTAACGGCAAATCTTTCACCTGCCACCCCTTTGATATAAACCTCTCCAGATGTGGCACCATACAAGGCCACATTGCCAATGATGATGTTTTCGCTTTCGTCAAAAGTGACATTTCTATCAGGTACAACGATGAGTTTTGCACCACACAATCCTTTTCCAAAGTAATCATTGGCATCCCCTTCCAATGTAAAACTTACGCCTTTGACTCCAAAAGCTCCAAAACTTTGTCCCGCCGATCCGCGGAACCTGAAGTTGATGGTATCAGGAGGCAAGGCGTCAGATCCGTATTTCTTACTAATTTCACTGGACAACATGGTTCCTACTGCCCTATCGGTGTTTTTGATCTCAAAACTACTGTTAATCGGAGCACCATACTCAATCGACAAATCTGAATACCTGATCAGGCGTCGGTCCAAAACTTTGGTAAGCCCATGATCTTGTTCTATGTTTTTATATTGATTAATAAACTTGGTATCAAAATGCAGAATGGGGCTCAGATCCAGGCTTTCCCACTTCCAATGGTCAAGATGATCTCTGACCTTCAACATATCTGCTCGACCCACCATATCATTCACCGTCTTGAATCCGAGTGAAGCCATAATTTCACGAAGCTCCTGCGCGAGGAAGGTGAAAAAATCCACCAGGTGTTCGACTTTTCCTGTAAATTTCTTTCTGAGTTGTTCATCCTGGGTAGCCACCCCCACCGGACAGGTATTTAGATGGCACTTTCTCATCATAATACAGCCTTCTACGACCAAGGCTGCTGTTGCTACACCCCATTCCTCAGCTCCCAACAAAGTGGCAATGGCCAGGTCTCTTCCGGTTTTCATCTGACCATCACATTGGACAGTGACTCTGTCGCGCAATCTATTTCTAACCAGGGTTTGATGGGTTTCTGATAAGCCTAACTCCCATGGAAGGCCCGCGTGCTTAATAGAGCTAAGGGGCGATGCTCCTGTTCCACCATCGTGTCCTGAAATCAATATATGATCTGCATGTGCTTTTGCAACTCCGGATGCTATGATTCCTACTCCTGCTTTCGAAACCAATTTGACACTGATATCTGCAAATCGATTCGCATTCTTCAGGTCAAATATGAGTTGGGCTAAATCCTCTATGGAGTAAATATCATGATGAGGAGGTGGAGAAATCAAACCCACACCTGGAATGGAATGCCTTACCTTTGCAATCCAGTGATTGACCTTATGTCCCGGTAGTTGTCCGCCTTCACCAGGCTTGGCACCCTGTGCCATTTTAATCTGCAACTGTGTAGCATTAACCAGGTAATTGCTAGTCACACCGAACCTTCCCGATGCCACTTGTTTGATTGCAGAACGCTCCCAATCTCCATTATCCTTTTTCTTAAATCTGGCTTCATCTTCTCCACCTTCGCCACTGTTGCTCTTCCCGCCAATTCGGTTCATGGCTATAGCCAATGTCGAATGTGCTTCATGAGATATAGAACCGAATGACATCGCGCCGGTAGCAAATCGCTTCATGATTTCTTCCACTGATTCGACTTCCTCTAGAGGAATAACTTCCCCTTCCCTGAATTCAAAAAGCGACCTTAAAGTATTGGCTCTTTGTGATTGATTATTGATTTCAGCTGAATACTTCTTGAAGGTGCTATAGTCCTTATTTCTTGTCGAGTGTTGTAGTAGGTGAACCGATTTAGGGTTAAACAAATGATGTTCACCTCTTTGCTTCCATTGGTAAAAACCACTTTCAGGTAGTTCGTTCAATCTATGATTCTCATCAAATGCAACCAGGTGGCGAACGAAGACTTCCTTAGCTAGGCCATTGAAATCCAAACCACTGATCCTGGAAACCGTCCCCTTAAAGCACTTATCAATCACCTTTTCTCCGATACCAATAGCTTCAAATGTTTGAGATCCCTGATAAGAAAGGACGGTTGAAACCCCTAATTTTGACATGACTTTCAACAGTCCTTTTTCCGCAGCATAGTAGTATTTTTGAATCTTTTCGTCACTTCCCAGATGCTTCACCGCTAACCATGGAAAAATGGCATCGGCACCATATCCCAATAAACATGCGTAATGGTGTGTCTCGATAATGTCACCACCTTTGACAACGATTGAAGCCTTTCTTCTTAATCCATTTTTGATCAGGAAATGATGCAAACAACCTAATCCCAGCAAGCTTGGTATGGGCGCCCATTCTAAATTAATTTGAGCATCATCCAATATGATAACATTAAACCCTTCATCGATGGACTTTCTGGCTTTTTCACATAGATCGTCTAGTGCTTCTTCAAGTCTTCCTTCCTTTCCATCTGATTTGAATAGTAGAGGTAAGGTTCTGGATTTGAAATGCTCGGTATCCAGATGGCTCAGGGCAACATATTGTTTTTTATTTAAGATTGGTGAGTCCATTCTCAACATGATAGCACTTTCTTCCTTTGGGGCTAAGACATTAGGTTCACCTCCAAGAAAGGTCTTTAACGACATATATGCCTTTTCTCTGATGGGGTCAATAGGCGGATTGGTTACTTGTGCGAATTGTTGTTTAAAGTAATTGGAAATGTGCTGAGACTGGATCGAGAGCGCTGCTAATGGAATGTCGCAACCCATAGAACCGATGGGTTCGTGCCCTCCTTCACCCATGGCTTGCAGAATCATTTGCTCATCTTCAACAGTAAATCCAAAAGCTAATTTCTCAGTCAAGAGATCATTTTGTGTGGGTGGAAGTGTTTCATCAACCTGAATATCACTGATATGAATTTTATACTTTTCAAGATACTCGCCGTAAGGCTTACGATTACAGACTATCTTCTTCAATTCATCATCACCAATGATTCTCTTTTCATCCAGGTCAGCAATCAAAATCTTTCCTGGCTGAAGCCTGCCTTTATAAAGAATTGAAGCGGGGTCTACCGGTATACAACCTGATTCTGAACCTAATATTAAAACGTTTTCATTGGTCAACAAATACCGTGAAGGGCGCAGACCATTTCGGTCCAAGGTAGCCCCAACTAAAACCCCGTCAGTGAAACAAATAGAAGCAGGACCATCCCAAGGCTCCATAAAAGCTTCATGGTACTCGTAAAAATCTTTCTTATAATCATCGATAAATTCATCATTCTGCCAGGCTTCCGGAATCATCATCATCAAAGCATGAGGAATGGATCTTCCATTCATGATCAAAAACTCTAACACATTATCGAAGTTCCCAGAGTCTGATGCCCCGGTCTCACATACCGGGAAGATCTGATCCAATTCTTCTTTGCTGAATTCTGGTGATTCAAACAACTTTTCTTTGGCACGCCACCAATTGAGATTTCCTTGAATGGTATTGATTTCCCCATTGTGCGCAATGGTTCTGAAAGGCTGCGCTAATCGCCACTTAGGGATGGTATTTGTTGAAAACCTCGAATGCACCAGTGCAATGGCAGATGCAGCTCTCGTATCCTGTAGATCTACAAAATAATTTCTGACTTGATTAGATGTCAATTGGCCTTTATAGATGATGGTTCTACTCGAGCAGGAACAGATATAAAAAATATCTTCTAAGGCAGGTTCCTGCTGATGAATATAATGCGTCAAATAGTTTCTAAAAACATAAAGCTTTTTTTCGAGCTGTTTTCCCTTTAATCCTTCTTCGCATTGCAAAAATATCTGAACAATGTGTGGTTCTGTACTCTTTGCTGTACCTCCTAAATCTGAATTGTCAGTGGGTACATCTCTGGTGCCAATGAGTACGAAGGAAAAACTTTTAATTAACTTTTGAAATGCTTCATCACATATGGACCTATCAGCTTCTTTTTTCGGCATGAAGGTCATGGCTACCCCATAGCTGCCTTTTTCAGGAAGACTAAAACCTGATTCCTGGCATTTTATTGACAGATACTCGTGAGGAATTTGGATCAAAATACCTGCACCATCCCCCGTGTTGGCTTCATATCCAGAAGCACCACGATGCTCCAAACTTTCTAGCGTAGACAGTGCGTCATTAATAATCTTATGAGAGCTGAGGTTATTGAGATTTGCAATCAAACCTATACCACATGCATCTTTTTCTAACTCTGGCGTATACAGTCCGTATGATATCGATTCAGACATTTGTAGGAATTTGTTTCTTGAATGAAGATTAGAAAAATAGACTCCCAGGAGTAAGCCACTAACTCCTTAGGAGCCATTCAATGAAAGAGAAACTGTTCTTAAGTATTTCTTATTTAGGCTTCCTAGCCTTGTTATTCAAATATAACACGGAAATTATTCGTAGCTTGATAGATATAGGTCAAATTGTGCTGGCCAAAAGTAAAAAAGATGGCATAATATATTGTTTTTCAACATACTACACCATCTTATTTTGTGATCTTGAAACTGTTAAATAAGTACTTTTGGAAGTATTTTTTAACATTTTCTGCCATTGAATCTTTATCCGATGGACTTACTTAAAATAACTGTATGGAAAAATTATAGTTGCTTAATTATACCTTTAGAAAGCGTAAACTGCCGCAAGTAAGAAAGATGCAAGACTACTGCTGTATTCATCATTTACAACATCCGTAACGACAGCATCTTCATAAGAGAAAAGGTCTACTCTAAATTCAGGGATAATGGTCAAATTACCCACTTTATAGTTTGCTGACAATGTTAAATCTATGACACTTTCTTCCGGCACCAAGACCTCAACACCATTATCCACAAAATATTCTCCTCTGACACCAAGTGTGAGTGATTCAGAAGTCGCGTACTGTGCGTATATTGCTGCTCCGGCGAAATTATCTTGTGCAGTTGTCGCGTTCAAACCCAAATATGCTTTTTCGCTAACCTGAAATCCAGTGGTAAGATCCATCTGATAAAATCCATCAGAAACCAGGAAATTAAGCCAGGCTCCACCTGCTTCATTAGAGTAGCCTAGCTGAGCTCCCCCTACATAGTCACCCGTAGGATTAAAGTCTGTTGCATCTGTCGGATTGAAAATTCCCAACATTCCGGAAAAACCACCTCCTAAATCCACATCCATTTTAAGACCTGAATGCGAAAATGGACCATAAGAGAACATATAAGAAGTGGAATAATTGAAATTACCTGTTGGCGATATGACCTCATATCCAAGAAAGGTATTAAAATTACCTAGCGTTAATGTTACTCGATCTGTGACATTCCAGTAACCATAAAGTTGATTCACGATGTTTAATGGTGCAGGAGATCCAAATACAGCCTCAGCTCCCCGAGGACCGAAAACCAGGTCAGCGACAAAACCGACTTTAGAACCTTCGTATCCTGTAATCAGGTTTAGCATTCCCAATGAGAAACCTGGTTGATTAGCGAAGGAAGTTCCAGGGGCCATGGTATTCATCACACCATTCTTCTCCACGCTGGGATCGTTGGATGCATTAAGGTTTGCTCTGTAATAAACGTCTACAGATCCACTCAATGTGAAATTACTATCGATTGCTATCTGTGCAAAGCCTGAATAAGCTATTAAAAGTGCGGTCAAGGTTAATATATACTGTTTCATAATTCTTTCGATTTTCTATTGATTAATTGTTTTAGTAATAAATGGAGTCCTTTTGACCCTAATAAATTGAAGGACAAAATGTTATGAACAAATGATCTAGTGTTGATCGCCCATTATCATCATTTTAAAGCCCCTAAAACAGAGTTGGAAAACCGAAAAAACAAGGGTAGAATTTATTTTTTTTATACCTTTATTTTAGTCAAGTATTAATTACGGTTTTCCGTATCTGTGTCACCCGAGCTGCAACTCGGGTGATTTTTATTTTTCTACTGTACGTTTAAATTATAAGCAAGAGCTTCAGATGTAGGATAAGCACTCATTTCATGCTCCGACACATCCAGGCCTTTTAGCTCTTCTTCCTCTGAAACTCTGATACCGACGGTCACTTTTAAAACATAAAAAATGACGAAAGCAATTACAAAGGTAAATGCACCTATTGCAGCAACACCGATAAACTGTATCCCCAGTTGCCCAAGACCAGCCATATCACCAAAAATTCCCACGGCTAGCGTTCCCCAAATTCCACATACCAGGTGCACGGATGTAGCTCCTACAGGATCGTCTAATTTTAATTTATCGAACATAACGACAGAAAGTGGAATGATGGCCCCGGCGATGAGTCCAATAATAATGGCCGCAAATGGACTCATTAAGTCCGCGCCAGCAGTAATGCCGACCAGCCCACCAAGTATGCCGTTCAAAACCATGGATAGATCATGAGTTTTAAACATCACATAAGAGATCACAAATGCTCCAATAGTTCCTCCGGCAGCTGCTAAACTAGTGGTAACAAATACTTTAGCAACAGTCGCCGCGTCCGCTGATAACACTGAACCACCATTGAAACCAAACCAGCCGAACCAAAGTAAAAATACACCAAGTAGTGCTAATGGCATGCTGTGTCCAGGAATAGGCTTGATCCCTTTACTGGTATACTTACCTTTTCTGGCACCCAATAAAATGATACCTGCCAGTGCCGCAAATCCACCTACCGCATGAACTAATGTCGACCCCGCAAAATCGTAAAATCCCATTTCTGCTAGCCATCCACCTCCCCAGTGCCACATGCCAGTGATGGGATAAGATATGGCGACAAAAATAGTGGTGAAAATTAAAAATGGCCCCAGCTTAATTCTTTCTGCTACTGCCCCTGATACAATGGTCGCACATGTAGCCGCAAACATGGCCTGGAATATAAAATCTGTATACGAAGGCATACTAAAGCCTTCAGCTGAAGCTGCAAGTAGTGAATCCAAGTCCCCAGGTGCTGCAACACCTACTCCTGCAAATCCAAAAAATCCCCCTGCTGCCCCGTCTCCCGGATACATTAATCCGTATCCACATACGAAATAGGTTAATAGTCCTATGGCAATGATCATCGCATTTTTAAATAATATATTGACCGTATTTTTCTTTCTTACAAACCCAGCTTCAAGAGAAGCAAAGCCTAAGTGCATGATGAATACTAGTACTGTTGCAATCAGTATCCATAAATTGTGTGCGGTATATAATCCTTCACTCATTTCTAAATGTTTTTATAAAGTTTAAAAGTTTAGTTCTTTAAGCATTGATGGCGTCAGAATCTCTGGCTCCTGATCTGATATTCAAAACTTCATCCAGATCGGAAACCATAACAAGTCCGTCACCATTATCTCCAGTATGTGCAGCTGATCTAATGGCCTTAATGGCATCATCTACTACATGTTCTGATAAAATGATCTCAAGCTTCATCCTTCCTATGTAACCAACATCATAAACAGCACCTCGGTAGACCGTTGCCTCGCTTTTCTGATGTCCATAACCCTTCACTTCATAGAATGTGAAGAAGTTGACATGTTTCTCAGCTAGTGCGTCTTTAACATCTTCGAACTTTGAGGTTCTAATGATTGCTTCAATTTTCTTCATTTGTTTTGTTTTGTTTACTTTGTAAAAGTGTTAAAGAGCTATTTTCAATTCGCGAATGTTTTACAATTATAAAATTTGAACTTGCCAATTTGATCTCTCTTTTACACAGAAATGTAGTTTCTAGCTAATCCATATGGCCTGTAAGTCATTGATTTTCAATAAACAAAGAATCACTTAATTGTTATGCCAATCTCACAATCTGATCAGCTATTTAAGTTAGTTAAGTCTCTGACTAAGTCCGAAAAGAGAAATTTCACCTTGTATGCAAAGCGAATTCAGGACAGCGACGACTTAAAATTTTTACAATTGTTTGATCTGATAGATAAAATGGATCAGTACGATGAAAAGATAGTTTACTCTAAGATTAAAGGGCTCAAAAAATCTCAATATTCTAATCTGAAACGGCATTTATACAAGCAAATATTGATCAGCCTCAGACTCATTCATATTAATAGGAAAATTCACATCGAAATTAGAGAACATTTAGATTTTGCTCAAATTCTATATGATAAGGGTCTTTATCTTCAGGCCTTAAAGATTTTGCAGAGAGCCAAAAAGATGGCTTATAAAGTGAGTAATGAAATATTGATTCTTGAAATCATTGAATTCGAAAAAATCATTGAGTCCAGACACATTACAAGGACCGGACCAGAGAAAAACTTTTTATTGACAGATGAGGCCAATGGCATTATAAACACCCTCTCTAACGAAATCAAACTGTCGAATATCAGGATGAATCTCCATTCCTTTTATATAGATGGAGGACATGTTAAGTCCCAAGAGGAATATGACAGAATCAGTCTTTTTCTGGAAGAAAATCTCCCACAACTGGACTACAGTGAGATGAGTTTTAGAGAGCAGATCTTTTTATACCAATCACTCGTTTGGTACAATTACATCTTACTGGATTTTGATCGATGCTACGAATACGCCCTCAAGTGGGTTAAGACCTTGAAAGATGATAAACTAATGATTGAAAGAGACCCGGACAACTATATGCGTGCCTATCATTATTTATTGACCTCTACTTTCAACATTAACGATTATCAAAACTTCACAAAGCATCTGAAAGAACTTGAAAAATACCGAAAAACCAAATACAGTAAGTTTAATTCCACTTCACAGATTATTTCCTTCCTGTACGTCCACATGGCCCGAATGAACAAGCACTTCATGGAGGGTACTTTTGACGAAGGAGTGAAGATTATTCCTCGCACGCTCCGAAGAATTGGCAGGTACAAGGAAAAACTGGATTATCACAGGATTCTGGTTTTTTACTATAAAATTGCATGGATGCATCTCGGAAATGATAATCCGGGTAAGGCCATTGAATACTTAAATAAGATCATACAGGCTGACAGAAATGTTAATCTTCGCTCTGATATACAAGCTTATGCCCGCATTATGTTCCTAATGGCTCACTTTGATGAAGAAAACTATGAAATCATGGACTATCTGGTCAGAAATGTAAAGAAGTACATCATGAAAATCGAGCAGAAAGATACGCTCATCACCATTGCACTTGATTTCTTCAAGAAGGTAGTCAAGCTACCTCTTGGCGATCGACGACAGGCCCTGGTCGATTTCAACAAAGAACTCATTATGATAAAAAATGCTCCTTATGAAAAAAGAGCATTTTTATATCTGGATATTACGCTTTGGGTACAAAGTAAACTTCGCGGAATGACTTTACAGCAAATTGTAAAGGAACGCTTTCAAAACTCATCCGCCTTTATTTAACTTCATCCACCTGTTTGTATTTGTCGAACCAGGCGAGAATAGCAGCTATTTTGGCAATCAAATTGCTCGGTTTATTAGCGATCCCATGGCTCGCGCCAGGTATTCTGACCATGGCGCTTTCTACACCTTCTATTTTTAAGGCAGCATAAAATTGCTCTGATTCTGCAATGGGCGTTCTGTAATCTTCTTCTCCTGTTAACAACATGGTGGGTGTCTCAATATTCCCAACATAACTGAGAGGAGATCTTCTCAAATAAGGTTCTGGATCCTCCCATGGCTTATTTGGAAACCAATACCTGTAAAAGAAATTAGGAGCATCTGCATAAAGTACAAAACTGTACCAATTGATCACCGGTTTGGCGACTACAGCAGCTCTGAACCGATTGGTCTTGCCAACAATCCAGGCGGTTAATACTCCACCACCACTGCCGCCGGTAACAAAGAGATTATTTTCATCTATAAATCCTTTTTCAATTGCCGCATCTACTCCGGACATGAGATCTTCATAATCATGATTAGGGTAATCGTGGTGAATAGAATTCGCAAATTCCTGTCCGTATCCTGTACTACCTCTAGGGTTGGTGTAAAGCACCACATAACCGGCAGCTGCAAAAGCCTGAATTTCCGCAGAATAAACGGATCCATAACTTGCGAATGGCCCTCCATGTATTTCCAGTATAAGTGGGTACTTCTTACTGGAATCAAAATCAGGCGGCGTTACCAACCAACCCTGGATATCTAACCCATCATACGAAGATTTCCAATTCATCTCTTCAACATTACCCAATTTTCTGAATCCAAATAGATCATCATTCAGATGGGTTAAGCGTTTCGTATTTCCTGTTACATGAGAAGCTAGATCTGCAGGATGGCTGGTACTTGCTAAAGGGAACGCAAATCGACCATTTTTAGAGACGCTATAATCCGCCGCATTATATGGCCTGCCGAGGGATAAACCTCCTATGTTTCCGGTTACAGCCGTAACGTTGCCACTTAAACTCATGTGAGAAAGTTTGGAATCTCCATGATCTGTATATTGAAAATATAGCCCTTGATTATCAGGTGCCCAATTGATATTCTCTATATCTCTATCTAATTGCTGAGAAATCATCCGACTATCGCTGCCATCTATATCCATGACATATAACTCAGTATTGGTATGGCCCTGGTAAGTATCATCATTGCCCAGGAAGGCAATCATTTTACCATCGGGAGAAACTTTTGGGCTGTAATCCGGCCCAAATCTGGAAGTCAAGGCTTTAACTTCCCGGGTATTCAGGTCCAATTCATAGATTTCTGAATCAGCGGGCTGCCATTCTTCATCGTCTTCCAAATCAGCTGAAAAATATAGCTTCCCGCCATCTTCTGACCACTCTGGACTTCCATGATTTTTATCTCCTTTGCTGACTTGCATCGGTGTACCACCCTCTGTAGATAAAATGAAAATCTGAGTATTTCCCGGCTTGTAATATCCGGCTCCATCACCTCGGTAATTCATTTTATCGATGTATGTCGGCGGAGCATTCCACGAAGCTCCTTCAGGTTTAGAAGGCATTTTCACAATAGACTCAGATGTACCTGGGACAAACATGGTGAAAGCCAGATATTCATCATCTCTGGACCATGCCACATTGGAGGGAGCAGATGAAGTATTGGTCAGAGCAAAACTTTCCCTGGTATCTACCCACATCAAATATAGTTTCATCTTATCATCTTCTTTATTCGACTTGTAAGTGATACGGGTTCCGTCATTCGACCATCGTGGATCATAGTCATTATTATTGCCTGTGGTCAATGGTCGATTATTCTGGCCATCGAAATCTATAATCCAGAGATTGGACAGGTTTCGATCGGTCATTACATCTTTAAAATTTCTTACATAGACAATCTTCGAACCATCTGGTGAAATCTGTGGATCGGAGACGTATTCATAGTTGAAAATATCGATTAGCTCGAGATTGGATTTTGTTTGTGCTTGTAGATTCACAGCAACAATAACAAGTAGTAAAATTTTAAGAATTCTCATATCAAATAGGTTAGTTGACCTAAGATATGAAAATCCTTTATTTAATGCCTCTTACCTTGACGCTTATCTCTGATACTTTTGATCATGCGTTTTTTAAACTCATGTTCTACTTCGAAGAGCATAGCGATTTTCTGGGCGGGAAGAACTTCCTTGAGGTCCTTTATAAAGTCTATTTTGAGATCCAACATCTCCTGCTCAGTTTTCATTCTTTTGTCCAGATATGCTAAGGCTTCACTTTCAGTCATTTCTTCCCTTTCTGGTCTGCGAATGTGCTTTCTTAATTCATCGTTTTGGGCTTCATAGGCATTTTTAATGGGCCAAAAGTCTTGGGCTTCTTTTGGAGTGAACGCGAGTCGGTCCGTTATATATGCCACTCTTAAGGCCTCGTATTCCTGTCGCCTATCCACATCATCTCTTTGTGCAAAAAGACTGACATTGATCCCGCAAAATAATATGATGATGATTAACTTTTTCATTCGTAAAGTATTTCAATAGTTTCTAAATCAATTTCGTTGAGAAATTCTTCACCGTTCGCAAAACCATACAATTCCTGTTCCAGCGATTGCAACGCTTCTTCCGTTTCCTCAAATGCATCAAAATCCTCAAAAGTCAGTTCGTCCGTGTACTCCAATAAGTAATCCCAATTTTCCTCTAATGTGAGTTCTGCAAAGTCTACACGTTGCTTCTCACTGTTCCATTGGACTACAAAAAGGACAATAATGATCAACAACATCACAGCAGCAACAGCACCAACCCATGAACTACGCCATATCTTAAGTTTTGGCTCTTCCTTGCCAATGGTATTCATGAGCTTATTTTCAAAATCTTCGAAATAACCTTCCGGGGCTTTCATAGCATACCTTGGATCTTTCCATTTATTCTTCATAAGCTTTGCTGTTTTACAAATGCTTCAATTTTATTTTTTGCATGATGAAATGAGGCTTTTAAAGCGCCTACAGAGGTCTCAAGTATTTCGGAAATCTCATCATAAGTCATTTCATCAAAATATTTCATATTAAAAACCAATCGCTGCTTATGAGGCAGCTGTTCAATCGCCCTTTGCAAGATCAGTACCGCCTCATCACCATCCAAATAAACATCAGCCTCTTTATGGTTCAACATATTTTCAGAATCATCGTTCCTGTATCGGTTACTCTTTTTCAAAAGATTAATGCTCTCATTGGTGGCAATTCTGTAAAGCCAGGTATAAAACTTAGCATCTGCATTAAACTTTTTTATATTTCTATAAGCTTTGAGGAAGGTATTCTGCATCACATCTACTGCATCTTCATGGGTTGATACCACTCCTCGAATATGCCAATAAATTCTTTCTTTATAGGCATTTACAAGCTGCCTGAAGCCTGCATCGACATCAATATTGCTCTGAATATTTTGAATAATCTGCTCCTCGTTCAGCATCTAAGACTTCTGCTTGCTATAATTAGACTCAATGATCATCATAAGGTTTAACGCTGTACATGAAACTACCATTTTAAATCATTCAGTCTTTCGGATACTATCGATTCAAATTAATTACTTTTACCGGATGGGGAAAATCTCACAATCCATCAGCAAATTTCTTTTGCACAAAGTCTGGGGCTTTAAAGTCGAGGGTGAATATGCGTTTCATTTACCAAAGAAAGTAGTCATTGCTGCTCCGCATACTTCCTGGTGGGACTTTCCTCTAGGTGTCTTAATACGCTCCGGATTGCAAGCCGATATCAACTACGTCGGTAAAGCCTCACTTTTCAAACCACCATTTGGTTGGTTTTTCAAAGCCACCGGTGGAGTACCTGTAGATCGGTCTAAAAAAAATAAGTTCGTTGACGCCATTGCAGAAATCTACAAGAAAAGAGCGCGCTTTAATCTTTGTCTTGCTCCGGAAGGAACGCGCAAAAGGGTGGAAAAACTAAAGACTGGCTTCTATTTCATCGCCTTAAAAGCTAATGTACCTATACAAATGTGCGCCTTCGATTTTGAAAACAAGATCGTCAGATGGAGCGAACCATTACATCCCACAGGCAACATTGACAAAGACATGTCTATCGTTGAAGATTTCTTTAGAGGAGTTAAGGGTAAAGTTCCTGAAAATAGTTTCATATAACTATCGTCATGTAAATACAAGTGTCCTTATGAGATTGATAATTTGCCGCACTGCTCCATTTTAAAGTTTCATTTCTCACCTTTTTACTATTTTCCCCTTCAAATTGTCCAGTATGTATTCAACAGCCGAAAGCAAAGTGCTCTTCGATCAAACGCAAAAGCTTTTAAAAAGCAACATCAAGGTTGAAGACCTCGATCAATTAATCAAAGTGCTCCATTTTCATGAGTGGAAATATGCTATTCAGAATGATCCTGTGATTTCCGATTTTGAATATGATACCTTATACAAATCCCTTGAAAAAATTGAACATGAAAACCCAAGTCTGATTAGACCAGACTCGCCTACTCAAAGGGTTTCCAGCGATCTAAAGTCTGACTTTCCTAAGGTAGTGCATCTGGTGCCCATGCTTTCTTTGGACAACTCATATAATGCTGCAGACCTGCAAGACTTTGAGCGTCAGATCAGAAAGTTGACAGGAATCGAAGATGGACCCATTGAATATACGGTTGAACCAAAATTTGATGGGGGAAGTATAGCTCTCGTTTATGAAAACGACTTGCTAGCCAGGGCAGCTACACGTGGAAATGGATCAGAAGGTGAAGAAATGACCGCGAACGCGAAAGCCATGACTTCTATTCCACTAAGAGCGGCATTCTCTGAGCTAGGCATTCAGAAAGCAGAGCTGCGAGGTGAATCACTGATCAGAAAGGATGTTTTTATCAAGTTAAATGAGGAACGAGAAAAAGAAGATAAAACTCTATTTGCCAATCCAAGAAATGCAGCTACCGGAGGACTCAGAACCAAAGATGCCAATCAGACGGCAGAAAGAAAGATAGAGACTTTTGTTTTTCAAATTGGTTATGCGGTGGACGATCAAGGCAATGATATGATTCCCGAATTGAGCACCCACATGAACAGTCTTGACAAGCTGACCACACTCGGTTTTAAAATACCGCAACAGGAGCGAAAGCTGTGCTCCAACATTCAGGAGGCCATTAAGGTTTGTGAGCATTGGCAGGAAATCAGAGAAGAGTATCCTTACGAAATCGATGGCATGGTGGTCAAGGTCAATTCATTTGAGCTGCAAGAAAAATGCGGGTCCACTCAGCACCACCCCAGATGGGCCATTGCCTATAAGTTCAAAGCGAAACAAGCAACCTCTAAGCTGGAAAGGGTGGAATACCAGGTAGGCAAAATCGGTGCTGTTACGCCGGTGGCAAAAATTACTCCAGTCCAATTGGCAGGCGTGACGGTATCATCCATTTCGCTTCACAATGAAGATTTTATCAAGTCGAAAGACATCAGGATCGGAGATACAGTCTTAGTCGAAAGGGCCGGTGACGTTATTCCCTATATTGTTAAGTCTTTCCCTGAATTGAGAAATGGTTCAGAAGAAGCGGTCGTCTATCCTACCCATTGTCCGGTTTGTAATCACGAGTTGCTTAGGCCGGAAAACGAAGCTGTATGGAGATGTGTCAATGTTGCGTGTGAGGCACAAGTTATTCAGCGAATGATCCATCATGTTTCTAAGGATGCAATGAACATTGATGGTTTCGGTGCTTCCTATGTTGAGCGTTTTTATGAACTAGGCTGGTTAAAAGACATCTCTGATATTTATAATTTGGATTACGAAGCCATATCACGATTAGAAGGTTTCGGACAACGATCGGCTACAAAGCTTAAGGAAGCAGTAGAAAAAGCAAAAAATAATCCGATTCATCGCCTGTTGAACAGTCTGGCCATTCATCACCTCGGACGTAAAGCCTCCAAAGTGATCGCTGAAAAAATCGCACATGTGATGAACCTCAAAACCTGGACCATAGAAGACTTCACGAGTATCAAAGACATTGGGCCCGTAGTGGCCGAAAACGTTAAAGCTTTTTTTGACGATGAGGTCAATGTTGAGATGCTTCAACGCATGGAAGAATATGGCGTCAATCTTTTTCAAACTGAGGAGGATAAACCGAAAGAAGTAGCTGCTGACGCTCCGTTAGCAGGAAAAACAATATTGTTTACAGGCACCTTGGAACAGTTAACCAGAAAGGAAGCACAACTAATGGCCGAAGAAGCCGGTGCCAAGAATATAAGTGCGGTTAGTTCCAATTTGGATATTTTAGTCGTTGGAGAAAAAGCGGGTTCGAAATTGAAGAAAGCGGAAGCGTTAGGCACTGTAAAAATTTGGAGTGAGGTGGAGTTTATAGAGATCGTGGGAAGAGTTTAATTCGAGAGGAAAGGCAATTAAAACCCAAACTTAAAAATGATAAAATTTTATCTCTACCGTTCAGTATGGTCAAACTTTGCCTATCTTAAAGTGAACACCGCATATATCTGATGTGGATTGAAAATTCACGACACAGTTCTTTATTAACCTAACCAAAAAACCAATGATCAAATTCTTTAGAACCATTCGACGAAAGCTATTGACTGAAAATAAGGTCAGTAAATATTTACTCTATGCCATTGGTGAAATCTTTCTGGTAGTTATAGGCATTTTAATTGCATTGCAGATTAATAACTTGAATGAGGCCAATAAATTAAGAGTTCTGGAAAAAGATCTACTGGGTGAAGTTAGAAATGGGCTAAAGTATGATTTAACCCAAATTAAAGATGCCATCGCATTTCAACGAATAAGTATCAACAGTCAGGATATCTTAGTGGATTGGGTAGATGGGAAAATCGATTATCATGATTCACTTGGATTTCATTTTTTGCATTCTGTTTTCAATCGTATCATGATGTTTAAGGGTGCACCCTACGAGACCTTACAACAGATTGGCTTACAAATTGTGAAAAATGATAACCTTCGTAATCAAATTTCAAACTTATATGAAATGGAATATCAAAATATCAATTGGTGGCAACAAGACTTTGAATTAATAAAAAGTCGATTTCGAAATTCTTTTGCAGACCATGGCTTTGAATATAAAAACCTAAAAGATAGAAGCGATGGCTACATCCTCCCAGTGAAAACATTAGAGGTACAAACTGATCCAAACTATATTTTCGATCTCAAGACGGTCAGAGCCGTATTACATATATTTACTAATTTTATAATGGTTGATGTACAGAAAGAGATAGAACAGACCATTGAGATGATCAGTCAAGAGATTGATGATGAATAGTAGGCAGTGATTTAGCCAACTATTGGCAAAGTCGCACCCGATAAGGAGAATGAAGAATTTTTCGGGCTGGATTCAACAATGATCTTCCCTATTCAAATGGTCTAAGGGCAAAATTAAGTGGTCTTCTAATTTTATAAATAGAAATAGCTTTATTATTGCAAATCATATAGCGTATCGATTGAAATGAGAAAAATTCATTATTCCTACTTCTTGTCATTTATAATCCTCTTCACCTTCCTGACTTCTTGTGAAGACAAATCTGCTTCATCTCCTGATCCTGGTCGCATAATAGGGACCACTAAGAAGGAAAACAATGATCTGGAAAGAAGACTAAATAATCTTCCAGTCGAAGATCGGGAAGGATGGTTCCAATTTACAGAAAACGACTACTTTCATTTGGATATTCGCTACGCGACCGATAATAATTTTGTTGAAGAAAAAATGTATGAGTGTGGCAAGTGTTATCTCAGAGCAGAAGCCGGCAAAGCACTTCAAAAAGTAGCTAAATCATTGGCTCAGATCAACCATAAAATTGTTCTATTCGATTGCTATCGGCCTAAACCTGTCCAACAAAAATTATGGGATAAAGTACCCAATGCCTCATATGTTACACCACCTGCGAAGGGTTCGATGCATAATCGAGGTGTTGCGATCGACTTAAGCATTATGGATGGTGACGGCAACTATCTGGACATGGGCACTGAGTACGACTTCTTCGGAAAAGAGGCGCATACTGACAATCTGGACCTTCCCAAAAACGTATTGAGAAATCGAAAATTACTTAACGACTTGATGGACAAATACGGATTTAAAGGAATAAGAACTGAATGGTGGCATTTCTCATTCGTCGATGGAAGCTATGAAATCGCCGATTGGGAGTGGGATTGTCTATAGTATGTCATTCGAGAAACCTATATTGCGAAACAATTTCAAGTTTGGGCTCGTTAAACACGGGTAGATTGATAATCGCAAACGAAAAATCTTAAAATCAAAGAAAAAAATGGCGCTAGAATTTAAGTCGGAAGTCGAAGCAGTGGATCACTTAGCAAAATCCTTCAACGCATTATCTGATGAAATCGCTAAGGTAATCGTAGGTCAGAAGGAAGTTGTCAAGGCCGTCATCATCTCTCTATTTAGTAATGGGCATAGTTTATTGGTGGGTGTTCCGGGTCTGGCCAAGACTTTATTGGTCAGTACGATAGCTGAAGTGCTGGAATTGGAATTTAAGAGAATACAATTCACGCCGGATTTAATGCCGTCGGATATCACCGGCTCTGAAATATTAGACGACGATCGTAAGTTCAAATTTTTAGAAGGCCCTCTCTTTTCGAACATAGTGCTGGCAGATGAAATTAACCGTACGCCACCTAAGACTCAGGCCGCTCTTTTAGAGGCCATGCAGGAAAGGTCAGTGACCATCGGTGGCGACAGACATTTACTTCCGCGCCCTTTCTTTGTACTAGCTACTCAAAACCCGATTGAGCAGGAAGGAACTTATCCTTTGCCAGAAGCACAGTTAGACCGATTTATGTTCAATATACCATTGGACTATCCTTCTTATGAAGAAGAATTGCAGGTGGTGAAAGCTACCACAGCTGTCCAGAACATCACTTTGAATCACATTGTTTCTGCGGAAGAAATCTTATTTTTCCAGAACCTGATCAGAAAAATTCCGATCACTGATAATGTGCTCGAATACGCTGTAGGATTGGTTGGAAAAACCAGACCTGGCGGCCCGAAAGCCACAGAGGAGGTCAACAATTATATTTCCTGGGGAGCTGGACCAAGGGCATCTCAATATTTGGTATTGGGAGCCAAGTGTCATGCGGCGATCCATGGAAAATATTCTCCCGATATCAGTGATATTCAGGCCATTGCCAATTATGTATTGAGGCATAGAATCGTGCGTAACTACAAGGCTGAGGCAGAAGGCATCACCGAGGAGGACATCATCAAGGGATTGATGTAATTATTATGATTTAGTTTTAATTCCTGTTCCTTATATACAGGACTACAGGCGGTATTGCTTATTAATGGACTTCATCCCTCTTAACTTCACTTATTTCTGATTTTCGTTTTCAACAGAATTCGTTAAATTACTTGAAATCTCTGCTCAAATGAAAAAGATAACCAATCCCGATTCAGGCAAACATAGACGCGGAGGCCTTCAATATCTTTTAACAAGTGAAGAAATACAGCGTTATCGAGATGTTGGCTACCTGGTCTTAAATGATGTGCTTACAGAGGAAGAAATGTCAACCATTGATCCATGGTTTGAGCATTTCATCATGGGAAAACAACCCGGAATGGAAAGGGATTTTTGTGATATGAGTCAACCTTATGGTACACCTTTCGAAGAATTCCAATTGGTTAATGCCATGCTTCCAAGCCATTACAGACCGGAATTGAAAAACAATATTTTTCACCAAATTTCACAAAATATTGCAGATCAACTCTATCCAGAGGGCAAGGCTGCCATTGACTATGAACAATTTCTGGCCAAAAAACCTTCGAAAGAAAAGGCGGAATTTGCCATGCACCAGGACCTTGGATACTGGCCCAAGACTAAAAATACATGGACAGCTACTTTCTCTCTTGCTTTAACTGACTCAGATTTAGAAAATGGTTGTTTGCAAGTGGTCCCGGGGAGCAACAAAGAAGAAAAATTAAGAGGGCATCGACCTAAGGGTGCAGTTGCTCATTCCAGTGAGGTCAATAGAGAAGATTCTCATACCTTGGTCATTGACATGAAACCTACTGATGAAATTGTTTATTTACCAGTGAAAAGGGGAAGTCTTACCATTCACGATGAGCGAATTGTTCATGGTTCCGGTGGAAACACCAGTAATGGCTGGCGAAAGACTTACGTAGTGGCTTACAGGGATGAAAAAACCATTAAAGAAGAGCGGGCAATGGGTTTCACGCACTCACACAACGACAAGATAAATTGGAATGAGATTGTATAAACACCTCATCATCTTAAGTTTGGTACTACCAAACATTTTAACAATGAAAGCACAAGACTTATCTAAACATCAATGGGAGAACCGCATATTAGTGCTGATGATCGATCAAGAAACTGATATTTATCAGAAACAAATGAAGTTTTTGCAGGACCATGAAGACGGATTGAAAGACCGTAAGTTATTGGTTTACACGGCCAGGGCGAACCAGTTATCCATTGGCCTAAAAGAAAAAAATACCATACCAGATAGCAGTATTTACAATAATTACAAAAAAAATAATGGAAATTTCGAGATGATATTGATAGGGTTAGATGGCAGTGTTAAAGAGCGATATAAAGCTGTCACTAAGCCTGATGACATCTTTAAGACCATTGACAAAATGCCCATGAGGCGAGCAGAAATGAGAAGAGATAAAGGTTGGTAAAATTGAATTCACAAACGACCCCAATCTCTACTGAGATCAATTGTATGATTAATAAAGAAGGTTATCTGTATCAATGATGTGTGCGCTTTGAATCTATCTCCTCTTTCCTTTTATTGATCAAAGCACCAACATTTAATTTTTTACCTTCCAGGTTTTCATGTGCAGTTAATAACAACACTTTTTTTCCAAGATATTTAAAGTAAACCTTTTGGCCAATTTTTAGACTTACTCCACTATCAGAAAACGGGCTGAGATTAGGATTCATTACCCCTGGAATTTTTAGTGGAATGCTTTGTGAAGTCTCATTATGCAAAGTAAAAGAAACTGATTGAGCATAGGAATACATCGTGCCTGTGGCAAATAAAATCATTAGAATTGCTTTTTTCATCGCTTTACTTTTCCATATTATACGTTAAAGGTGAGCATTTGGATCATTTCATTGAAAAATTTAACAAACGGAACCGAAAAAAATGGGCTGAGAAGTCATCACTAGTACATCTGATAAAATGTAAGATTGTCAAGAGCTTACTTCTGATCAATAGTCCATCCCTTCACATTAAATCCGTTATTAAACCGAAAATTGGTAGACGTTTGTATCAGTCTAGGCTGTGTAGAATATTTGCCATTCTCATCAGGCATATAAGCAGACCTCTTCGCCGGAACTTTTAGGCCATTTACAGTGTCATACTCCACCTCTACCTTGACACCCATATAGGACCCATCCTCTGGCATCGCAAAATGAAATTGGTCTACCAGATGGGTTGCACTATTAAGATAAAGTAAATAGGTATCATTGTCCTCTTTACCCACTTCATCAGGATCGTAACTGACCTTTACTTTGTGATACAAGACATCGCCGATTTTCTCATGCCCCTCAGCGGAAAGCAGAACACCCGGATCACTGAGCTTATACATCATGGTGAACCAATAGTAATTGGCCTTTCGGATGCTTGCGCAAGATTTCAGCGACCGTTCATCATCGACTTGCTGGCCATCGATAAAAACGTAGGGTTGATGGTTGATCAGCGTATGTATCACTTCACCTTCTACATCGGGTGAAACAATAGCACTGTGAGTAGTATACCTGGCCCATGTTTGTTCACCTTCAAAGATCATACGCTCCTCTGATATATCTTTTTTACCACTTTCTACATATTCAAAAACATAATCGAACTGTACATCTAGCATATTATAAAAACGCTCTTTGCCGCCCAAGGCTTCTTCCATTTTAGCGATCAGTTTTTCCGGTTTTAAATGTAGAGGTATGGGTGTGTAGGTCAATGTTGCCGCACTAAACATCACAGCTGCCGAAATAATCATCACCATTTTCGACCATCCTGAAATTTTTAAAAGAGTCATATTTTAGTGGTTGCACCAACGAAGTTATGAATGTATTCGTCTTTAGTAGTATGAAAAACATCTTTATACTACAATTCGCATTTCTTATCATTCTAATCTCTTGTACAAAAGAGATTGACGAAGCTGCCGCAGATTATTTCCCCCTTCACGTAGGCAACGAGTGGGATTATATTAAAGGACTTCAGGTTCTTATTGACGTAAAGGAGACCATAAATGGTAAAGAATATTTTAGATTCATTGAAAGCTATGACACTGGAACTGACACTTCTTATTATCGTAATGAAAGGAATAAGATTTATAAAACCACAGGCAATGGTCATGAGTACTTGCTGTTTGACTTAGAAAAAAGAGTGGGCAAGCACTGGAAATTATCTTTTACTCCAGACACTGAGTTTGAATATAAGGCTGAAATCCAGGATAAGAATTATAGATTGGAGACCTCGAACCATACTTTTGAGAATTGTTATCATTTTTATTACGACTTTCCGGATGCAATAGATGATGAGTTCAGCATTTTTCTGGCACCAGGCATAGGAATTGTTCAGGAGCAAGGGCAGGTAAGACCTGAGTCAGGGCTGAACAGGGTGATTATAGACGGTGAAGAGACTTTCTTTTAAAACCCCACTTCAAACTTGGTCCACCCATCCCCCTGATCCGTGTACAATCGATATTCAGCCTGGTGATTGTTCAAAATGTCACGGATTAACATCAGTCCGATGCCCTGACCATCCGGCTTTGTCGAAAAGAAAGGAGTAAAAATCTGAGAAGCCTCCTCATCACTTATTCCTTCACCATTATCTGCTATTACAAGCTGTGGTTTCTCAGGTTGAGTTGTTATTCTCACCGCTCCATTCGAACCAATCGCCTCAAAAGCATTTTTCAGAATATTGCTAATGACTTGTTCCATCTGAATCTTATCAACAGTCACTAGAATGGGTTCAGGATAAGTCCGCAAGTCTATTTCGATGCTTCTCTCACCAGCACTTAACTTCAGGTAATCTACCAATTGTTCCAACAAAGCATTAAGGTCAATCTTTACCAGCAATGGTTTAGCTAGACGAATGAACTCTGCAAAATTGTCGGTAAATTTTCCCAGCTTGCGGTTACGCTCAATCGCTATTTCTAAATAATCCCTGTATTCCTGATCTTCTTCTTCGCTAAGCGCGAAATCACTAACATTCTGCAATATGGAATTCACTGCTCCCATGCTGTTATTCACTTCATGCGACATCATCCTTATTACCTTTCCATAAGCTTGCTTCTCAGCTTCAAGGAGATCACTGGTCAACTCTTCAATGATAACAAACTGCCTTGGGAATCCTTTGTGAATCAATTGATGTAACTTACACTTATACTTGTGTAAGCCGTCAATGGCGATGATTTGCTCCTGAAAAATTTCCATTTTGGCAATCTCCGCTGCTAGTGGATGATCTATCGTTTCCAATTGTTTGTTGATCAAATCACCATCTTCTAAAATTTGCTTCACTTTTTGATTAGCGATCACAATCTTTCTGTCATAATCCATGATCAGCATACCCAATGGAGAATTTTCTATCAGGTCTTCCAGAAAATAACTTTGTTCTTCAGTTCTGGTTTTTTCCTTTCTCAATTGGTCTATCATCCTATTGTAAACCACGATCAGGTCGTCCAACTCTTTTGTTCCTGTTTCGTTAAACTTAATGGTAAAATCTTCTTCGGACATGGTATCCTTCCCTGATTTCAAAAGCTGAAAAGGATAATTAATGGTTTTAAATAACCGAATGGATATGGTCAGCGATATTAAGATGAAAAGCTCTGATAAAACAAACCACCATTTATTGTCCTGAAGAAAGAGATAAAGAAGTACTGTTAAAGCAACATGCAACAAGATAATGAGTGTGAAATATTTAGCTTTGAGACTCATGCTCTATATTGTACTTTTCTAAACGCCGATAGAGCGAACTTCGGGTAATTCCCAATGATCTGGCGGCCTTACTGATGTTGTCTTCGTGAAAGGAAAGTGCTTGTCTGATCATGTGTTCTTCCATTTCGTCCAACTTGACCTCACCCACTCTGGGTAGATTCACAACACTTGATTTTGTATTTCGCAACTTTAGATCTTTGAAATCTTTGGTCGTGATGACTTTTTTATCCAGGTTTAACAATACGGTTCTTTCTACCTTGTTTTTTAATTCTCTGATATTGCCTTTATATGTCTGTGTACTCAACCATTCTAAGACCCCATCTTCTAAAATAGGGATATCCATTTCATAAAGATCGGCCATATTCGCCATAAAATGCCGGACTAAGATAGGAATATCAGAAGGCCTTTCATTTAAGGAAGGTAGATATAAAGTGATGAGATTAATTCTATAAAACAAATCCTCTCTGAAATGACGATCAAATACCATAGATTGCAAATCTTTGTTTGTCGCACTGATCACCCGGAAGTCGGATCGGATGGGTTTGCTGGAACCCAACACTTCGAATGATTTTTCCTGCAGCACCCGCAACAGTTTCACCTGGTGATCCATTTCTAAATCTCCGATTTCATCCAGGAAAATGGTACCCTTATGTGCTTTCTGGAATCTACCCTCCCGATCTGCAACTGCTCCTGTAAATGCACCCTTCTTGTGCCCAAACATTTCAGATTCAAACAAAGAACCTGAAATTCCGCCGAGATTCACCTTAACGAAAACATGATCTTTCCGCTTACTTCCCTTGTGAATAGCTTCTGCCAAAAGCTCTTTTCCGGTTCCACTTTCTCCCAAAATTAAGACAGAAGCCTCTGTGGGTGCTACCCTTTCTGCCATTTCCAGCACTTCCAAAAAATCAGGGTGCTTTCCGACCATTGATATGTCTTCCTCCTCTAATTTTGACACCGAAATTTTAGGATCGTAAATGGTAATGAGAGATTCTATGGCCGAGATCATTTCTTTATTATCCCATGGTTTTGCAATAAAATCCTTGGCACCCAGTTTCATGCCTTCCACCGCTAATTGAACTGTTGCCCAACCCGTCATCAATATGACAAGAACTTCGGGCTGTTGTTCTCTGATTCTTTTTAAAAGAGCCAATCCCTGTCTGCCCGAAGTCTCGATGGTAAAATTCATGTCTAATAAAATCACATGAGGTTTAAAGGCTTCAAGTGATTCTGCCACATCTGTGGGATAATGTACCACATTGACTTCAAACCCCCTCTTGCTGAGTAGAAATTTAAGACTTTGACAAACTGTTCTATCATCGTCAACAACAAGAATTCTATATGGGCTCATGTGATGCTAATTTACTAATCTTCGTGTAATGCTGTTGCAGGCTGTATGCGTGATGCCTGAGCAGATGGATAAAGTGCACAAATCACTACTATTGTTAAAATGATGAGGGCAGAATACAACATGGACCTATAAAAAATCACAGGAGGAATATCAATTAGCTTTAATAAGGGGACTTGCACCGCAAAAAATATTCCCACCAAAACTGCTAAAACAGTCAACATCAGAACTTCACCTGTAAACTGAGATGCGATGCTCTGTCTACTTGCTCCTAATGCTCTACGTAATCCTATTTCAGATCGCCGATTATTGATGTTGTACCAAAGCACTCCGAACAATCCCAGAGCTACATTGATACAAAGAAATCCGCTGATAGATAATAAGGCAATCATAGGTATCCATGTTTCACGGCTGTTCCTTCTTTCCATCGCTGACAAATCCTGAATAACAAAGCTGCTGCTCTTGGTAATACTTTCTACGGTCTTGCTCACTTCTTCTTCAAATGTCTTCGGAGTATTTGGAGAAAGTTTCAAATACACAATCGATGCTCTCTCAGCTGTATGTGGTTGCAGAAAAAATGAAGTGGAAACCGGCTCTTCGAAAATTCCATTATATCTGTAATCATCTATGACACCAACCACCCTTTTATCTCCATCAAAAAGGATAATTGAATCCACCATAGACTTGTCTGGAAAATACTCATTCATAAAAAACTCATTGACGATCATAGGTTCATAAGTTGCATTTACATCGTCTTCTTCAAACCATCGGCCCTCTATTACATTTATTCCCATGGTTTCTTCAAAATCTTCATCTGCATAGACATATCTGGAAAAAATCTCGAAGCCCATATCATCTGAGCTGGACTGCCAGGTATTATTGCTATATGGTCCCACGCCATTAGTGAAGGAGACCGCTTCTATGTTTGGCATGGCGCGCAATTCTCTTTTTAAAGTCGTTTTCATTTCTGCGATAGCAGTCGAATCCATACCATCATTGTTTCTATCCAAATAAATCAGCCATCTATTTTCTGTCTCAAAACCAGTGGTAATCGAAAGCCGATCGGTATTGTAGATCACATAACTTAAAACGGCGAAAAGCACAAGAAATGAAAGAAAGATTTCTATAATCAGAAGGCTGTTGTTACTTTTTTTATTCCATATCAGTTTGAGAATATGCGATATCATAGTTTATTTGATTTAAGAGCGTTAACAATATGGATTTTTGACATACGATACGCCGGTAAAAATCCGGAGATAATACCGAAGAGAATGACGATAATAAAGCTGATGATGAAAAACTTATAATTCACAGTGAGCTTCAGAAATTCAAGTAAGTTGGCACTGTTTATAAAATAAATAAGCAGTGAAGCTAGCCCCAGGCCTATAAAACCACCGATAATCGTTAAGATCACATTTTCAAAAATGAACTGACCTAGAATATTTCCTTTGCTTGCACCGAATGCTTTCCTGACGCCAATTTCCGAAGACCGTTCCATGATGCGACTGACGTTGAGATTGATCAGGTTCAAGGTCGGTAAGAGAACGAATAAAGTGATGAAACCGATCAGGATGATACTCAGTGCCCTTCCTGCTCTGCGTGGCTCATTGAATGGAATGAGGTTCCTTGCAAATGCCTGGAACATATTTCCAGTTTTATCTTCTAAAAACATCTGATTATAGTCTTCGATGATGTCTAATGGTATTTCATCTTCTTTGGCTTCTATTTCAGCTTGCAACTTGGTTACATCACTTTTGGATCGGGCTAAAAAATAAGATCGGTATCCTCCTGTATACCGATCTATATCCCCTAGGTAATTGGCTAAAAGTGTGGTGGGGGCCCATACATCACCATTCAGTAATGAAGAAAGGGGTTTTTTAATCAAACCGATCACTTTGTGGTTTTTGCCATCCATCTTGATCTCTCGTCCTACGATATCCTCATCGGTACCAAAGTATTCATTCGCTATTTTATCTGTAATCACGACTACTTGTTCCGCTCTGTCGAACATATCCTGGTCATAGGGCCGTCCTTCTATAAAATTAAAATCCAGAATTTCCCAGTAATTTGGATCGGTGTAATAACAGTCAAGTACTATTTTAGAATCATTTACATAAGCATTATAAGATACCCCTGGTATGTAAAAAGTTTCGTTCTCTGCATACTTCAGGTCCCTGAAATGGTTTTCGAGGAATCGGCCTCCCAGTGAACTGATCGTTGTGGAGTTGCTGGTTTCACCTACAGATTTAGTGGTGTCATAAGCCATAACGCCATCTACCAGGGTAGAGTCAATAAGAAAAGTAGTATCTGGAACTACATTTCTCATTTCGATCATTCCAAACATTACCATTCTGTTTCTGTTGGTCCAGGGCTGATCTGTTCCAAGTTCTGTTTGAAGAAATGATATGATGACCATCAGGATGCCCAGTGTAAAACTGATTCCAAATAAACTGATGAAGGTGAAGAATTTTTTTCTGCCTAAAACTCTCCAGGCAAGCAGTAGATAATTTTTAAACATGTGTTGTGGTTTTAAAGATTATTGAATTTGGCTTCCGTCATATAATCTCACTAACCTGTTGGTTTTTCGAGCCATATTCTCATCATGAGTTACCATGACGATGGTGGTTTGTCCTTCCTTGTTAAGTTTCATCAGTATGTCCATCACTTCATTACCCATCACACTGTCCAGGTTTCCGGTAGGCTCATCTGCCAGAATAATTTCAGGTTTACCTACAATGGCTCGGGCGATGGCAACCCGCTGCTTCTGACCACCAGACAACTGGTTAGGAAAGTGGTTCATTCTGTTTTTTAAACCTACAGATTCCAATGCTTCTTCACTCAATCGCCTTCTTTCCTTTCCACTGACGTTTCTGTATAAAAGTGGTAATTCTACATTATCTATCACCTTGAGATCAGGAATCAAATGAAAGCTCTGAAATATAAAGCCCAGCTTCTCATTTCTAAATCTGGAAGTAGCTTTCGAACTGTATTTTTGAACGGTTTGTCCCGCGACAATGACAGCTCCATCAGAAGGTTCATCCAGTAAACCAATGATATTCAGTAAGGTGGATTTTCCACATCCTGAAGGCCCCATAATACTTAGAAATTCACCTTTAGGTACTTCAAGGTTGATATTATTCAATGCTGTTGTTTCAATGGTTTTCGTTCGGTAAACTTTCGAAACATTTTGTAGTGATATCATAATCAATAAGTTATTTGTTCATTTTTAGCAAAATCAAATCCTGTGAGTAATCGGAGCGAGTAATATGCATTCCAGTAATTACTCAGGGTCTGTATATAATTTCTTCGGGTCTGGTCTTTTTCTCTTTGCGCCAATGTGAAATCTGTAATACTGATGGCCCCCAGAATGTACCTCTCATTGGCAATCTCGAATCTTTTGTCGGCCATTGCTCTGATGGCTTCCTGATCTTGAACTGCTTGTTGCAACATCAGAAATTCACGAACTTTAAGTTTGGTATTGTTTTCAATTTCGATTTTGTCCTGGCTGATGTTGGCCAGGGTATTTTGCAACTGGATCTCTGCTTGCTTACGCGTAGATTTTCGCCTTCCCCAGTCCACGATCGGAATGGAGAAACTTAGACTCAGTTGTTGTTCTGTAAATGGGTCGGCATATATTTGCTCTAAGTTCTTCGATCCTCTGGCCAGTCCGAAACTCGCAAACAGGCTCATTTGTGGTCCGGTCTGTGCCTTAACCTGTGCCATATTTCTCTGACTTTCCAAAATTTGACGCTCGTAAGCAATGATTTCTGGTCGATTCTTGAGTGCCATCCGTACAGCTCTATCTTCGTCAATCATTATTTCCTGAAGAGGTTCTGGTATGATAAAGGTGTAATTGCTTATGTCAATGGAATTATTGCTATTTCCAAAAGTTGAACTGGAATAGAGAAAGGTTGCTAAATTATTCTTAGCTGCCTGTAGGTTGTAATTCGAAGTTCTGAGATTCGTCCTGGCATTTTCCAGCTCAATCTGTAATTGAAGTTTTTCATCTTCTGAAATTTTGCCCAGTTCCAGTCTGCGTTCCGCTATTTTAATCAGGTTTTCATTTACTTCAGTATTAAGCAAAGCGATCTTGCTGTTTTCTTCCGCGATGATGACCTGGAAATAAAGAAATGTAGCTTGAAACTGTGTGTTTTCAAGGTCAAAGTTGTATTGCGTTTCAGCTTCGTTTAAATAGACCGGAGCCAACTTACTGTCCCATTTAATCTGATTGAATCCGAAAAGGGGTTGGCTGATCCCGATTCTTAATGGTATCCCGTTATAAAGTCGATTATTGAGTGTGAAATCGTCGAATCTCTGAAGATCTGACTGAACGAATAATCTGGCGCCTGTGAGTGGAATATTTTGCTGGGCGAATAGGGAGAGGCTGGCATTGTTTTGTGAAATTCTTTGAAACTCAATGGTGCCATTAGGTTGAGTGATCGCTGAGGAAGAGCTAAAAAAACCGGGGACTCTTCCATCTAACGAAATGCTAGGTTTTAACCGCGTTTTAAAGATTTCATAATCTAATTGGGCCATTTCCTTCTGCTGTGTGGCATCTACCGACAGAAAGCTACCATTTCTTGCAGCCTCCAGTACTTGGTCGAAGGTGACCACATCGTCCTGTGTGCTGACATGGTTGCTGAAAATGGTCACCAAAATAAAAGTGATCAATCCGACACTCTTCGAACAGCCAGTCAACCATTGACATAGCAAACCCATTTTACACTCTTCTGCTTTCATCACTTGTTGATTTTAAATTGTTCTAAGTGTTCATACTCCTCTGTATCTGAAATGATAATCCGCTGACCTACTCGAACATTGGGGCTGGCGATTTCTACATAGTCTGCATTACTTAGTCCCTTGGTGATTCTGATCTTCCTAGCTTCGTCACCTTCGATGGTAAAGACATCTAGATTGGTGGCTCCATTAAATGCTGCACCGTTCTTGATTTTGAAAACATCTGATTTCTGATCGGTGATCAGGAAAACCTCAGCCCTCATATTAGGTCTAAGAGACTCATCGTCTTTTTTATCCAGCTCGACGATAAATTTTACCGTGTTGTTTTCCACTGCAGGAAGCACATTGCTGATGGTGCCTTCCAAGATATTGTTGTTGATCCTTACGTTTACCGGCATGCCCACATTGATCTTTTCAGAGTTTCGATCAGAGGTGCTGGCTTCGACCACATAACTATCCAGGTCAGCAATTCGAACCAGTGGCTCACCCTGACTAACTGTCCTTCCAACATCTTCTAAAATCCAGGTAATGACCCCATCTAATGGTGCCCTAACTTCTGTTTCTGTCAATTTTCTTCTGAGTTCCTGCAAGCGCTTTTGCTGTATGGTAAATTCTAATTCAAGATTTCTTTTCTCCTTAACATTGGCTTTGCGGGTATACTCGAGATTGTTTTCAAGCATGAGTTTTTCAATTTCTGCCACTTGTAATCTCAAGCGTGCTTGCTCTAATTCTTCAGCGGTAGCGCCGCCAACTTCTACCAATCTTTCCTGGTCCTTAACCTGTGCCCTTAGTTGGCTCAGATTTAAAGCCTTTATTTGATCCTCATAATCCAAATCCTTAAGCTCCTTGTCGTATTGAAGTTTCAGTTTGTCAAGATTATTTTCCTTCAATTCCAACTCGTCATATAATCTCTCGTATTCCAATTGCGTAAATTCCTGGTCCAGATTCATGATAAGTTGGCCTTTCTCGACAACGGTTCCTTTTGGAAGCACTACCTGATTAATTTCGGTATTGACAGGAGCGTTGATTTCCCTTTCGAAAGAGGGTTGGACGATTCCAGAAGCGGTGAGTGTGTTTTGAATGTCTCCTTTTTCTACCACAGCTATGTAAAAATCATCCATTGCCCCGGTTTTTTTCAAGGCATTTCTTCCCCAATAAAAAATAGCACCCAGGACCGCTACGATCAGAATCCACTTTAGCACTTGCCAAAGTTTACCAGCAGATCTCTCGTGTTTGTTTATTTCTCTATCCATGTTAGATCTAAGATTATAGTTGGTCGAAACTTTCATCAATCATCCGACTTGTTATATATAATGCCAATTGACATGCCACCATTTACACTACTGATTATGTATAGTTTATATATTATTCTTTAATATATATTGTGCGATTTCGGACAGGCGGTGTCCGATTTATAATTGGTGTATATTGATTTTATAAGATGGACAGGTAAGTTTTCTTATGTTCACATCATTTGGAATTGAATCAAGAAATTAAGACAAGGATGCATTTCTGTTGGTATAAAAAGCAAGCTTGAAAGTTTGAAGATTGGTGGTTATAAGGTCGTAGAGGGTAGCTTAATTTCTATCCTTTTTCTTTTGGAGTGAAATAGATTTAAATACAACTTCTGTATAGTTATCTTTTTCAAAAACAATCCCAATTTCTCCAGTATTTAGAAAATCCATAGTAGAATATGCGGCAGGACCATTGTAAATTAATTCGATTTCCTGCCAGGATTGGCCTGCGTCAGCACTTCTATGAAGCGACAAATTTTTTCTCTCCTTATTGTCAAAGGCATTGGAGAAATATAGCATGCCATTTTTATTGATAAGGGAGGCGTTGCAGGATGGATCTATTAAGTTAGGATCCTGTTCAGAAATCCATGTTTTACCTTGATCATTACTGATGTGAATCCAGCGCATGCCTGCCTTATTCACCCTGGAGTTTACCATCCATCGACCATCATCTAATTCCACGATTTTAGATTCATCGCCCGGGGAGAGAGCACCACTCATCAGGCTCCATGCTTCTCCGTTGTCGACACTTCCGTAGACAAAGGCGCCTTTTTCAAGATGCACTAGCGTATGAAGTAACCATCCTTGTTTGGTCTGAATACCTCTTCCAGAAGTGATAAATTTAAAATCCTTAGCCCAGGAATCTTTTGATATTTGTGGGGTTATGTCTATAGGTTTGGTCCAGGTGGCACCGTTATCCAAACTCTTAGTCATGTGGAAATAGTATTGATTAGGCTCGTCAAGAACATCCATATAATTATAGAAAAGGAAAATAGCACCTTTGTGATGGTCTACGATGAAAGAAGGATCAGAAGCAGATTGGCCGTTAGGAAAATCAATAATTTTTTCTAATGGCTGCCATGTTTTTCCATGATCAAAACTACGCCTGATGACAATATTGATATCTTCATGAGATCGCAGATCATCACACTTCCCTACTCGCTCATCAATTGCCACCAAAACATGTCCGTTATTGGCTGTAGCAATTGCTGGGATTCTGTAACAGCCTTTATCCAGATCCTCAGAATCAAAAAGCAATTCGAAGTCCTGCGCAGCGATTGAGCAAACCATCATTAAATATATCAAGACGGTAGTAGCAGTGTACTTCATATTTTATAACTTATTTTTCACATTAATCCTCATTTTCATAATTAGGGCATCATGTTCAGGATTGCCGAAGTTACAGAAGTTGTACTACTATCCACAGCAGTCCAAGCGAAAATCAGTTGATCACTGGATCGAACCATCCGTGGAAATCCACTTGATCTGGAGGCATCAAAATCAGAGATGGTCATCTCGTGATCGATAACACCTTGGTGATCTATTGACTTGATCTTAAAAACAGCTCCTTCATCATTCCTTTCGATGTATGAAACGATGGCCTTCTTTTCGGAAGGCATCACCACATCCACACGACCCATCGGATTGCCGTCATCGACCCTAATAGCTTTCCCAAATTGATCCCCGGAGTCTCTCGAAAAAGCGAGTTTTACTTTGGCCTGCTCTCCATCCATTGTAAACCATGTCAATGCAACATTATCATTGTACGCAGCTAATGAAGGTCCATTGACCGGACATCCTGCAATCTTCCAGTTGTCCTTGGAAACATTAACAGGATTAGACCACTGACCATCAGACCATTTGACTACTGAAATATCTCTTATTTCTTCCTCCGATCTATCCCTGTAGGCCGCCAGAATATCGTCTCCGACTTTCACTGCACTGGTTTGACAACAATCACAAATTTTCGAATCTAATTCTTCTTCGTAGGAAAGTGCTCCTTTGACATCAACAACTGCACCTCTGAGTGTCATTGATCCATGATGCCCATGTCCACCTTCATGATCATCCATCCCTTCGCCTACTGTTTTCCTTCCGTCCAACCAAATGGCCATAGTTGATGAATCACTACAGGGGACCATGCTTACGAATCCGTGTTCAGAAGGTAGCGAGTCTCGATGAGGAACAAAAGAATCCTCCCAGGTTTCACCCCCGTCATGAGATAAGGATATTCTTACATCATAATCGAAAGTTCCCGCAGCACTTTTTTGAAGCCAATGGGCCATCATTTCCTGATCATTGCTGCCAAAGGCAATTAAGGATGGAAAATCCGCCCAGTTTACAAACCAATTTCCACCTCTTGCAATCTCTTTGGGCTTCGACCAGACATTGTCCTGGAGTTTAGAGAACAATAAGACGTCTGTAGTATCGTCGGCATATTCCACCCAGGATAAGTACACATGATCGGAAGGTGATACATAGAGATTGGGCTCTCCACCCACTTTTGAGGGTGTTTCTATAATGTTTAATTCGGATTCTGTGAAGGTAATGTTCTCATGAGAATTACATGAAAAGATAATAGATAACAGTACCATCACAAACCATCCACTTCTTGTTTTATCTCTCATATTTCAGCTTTTATTCAAATATTAATCTGCTGACTCTACCTTTTCCTGCAGCATAGGCCTCTCTCGAGTCCACAAATCTGAGGGTATAGAAATCTTCGTCACTAAGGTGTTTCCAGCTTTCTCCACCATCATTGGAAACGTCGATGCCATTGAAACCTACCAAAATAATTTGCTTGGCGTTGCCTTCCGGAACGAATTGGACACAACTTCGATATCCTGGATCCTTGCCATTAGCGACTAAATTCCAGGTTTGACCACCGTCCGTTGTTTTAAGTTTTGTGCCCTGATTACCCTCCGGACTGGTATAATCACCTCCCACTGCAAAACCCGTCTGAAGATCGTAAAAATCGATAGAGTACATTCCTGTAGTGGCTGTTCCCTGTATCACAGGAGATTCAAAAACCTCCCAGGTCTCTCCCTTATCTGAAGAGTGAAAAATCCTACTGACCATTCCGCCGGTAGCTATCCAGGCATGATCCCCAATTAATTTAAGATTGGTGTCACTTGCGGCAAATGCACCTTCCCCTTCTACGCCATCTGGTAATTTTTCGCATGGTACCTTAGCCCAGGTTTCGCCACCGTCCCTGGTGATGATGATACTCATACAACCACCTACCATATCGCCCATAGCTATTCCCTCCATCTCATTCCAAAATTCCATAGAGTCATAAAATGCATCAACATTATCCTCGCGATACACAATCTCTCCATTTTTATAGAGAAGCGCAGGCGAACCTATTCCCAAAGCAAAGACATTGTCGTTCACGATGGCCAATGATCTAAAGTTAGGACTATTGAGTTGGTCCTGTGGCCATATTAACTCTGCGCTTATGCCCAAAGCGGTACTTTTCATCACTCTTCCATCAGAAGTAGCAAAAAAATAATCACCATTCGAGATTTCCAGAGCCCGGCAGTTAAGCGTTGAGTCCGTAAACACATTTTCTATGTATACCTTGGTGATAGGGGATTGAGCTAAGAGAAAATGAAGCTGAAAAAGCGTAACTAGGATCAGGAATTGACGCATGGATGGATTGTATTTTGTCGCAAATTAATGAATTCGATCTTCCAAACTGCTAAAGCTTGGGGAATTTTGTAGGGGAGAGTGCGTATGTATGCAAATCTGATGTGAAAGTGGTTGTGTGGACGGGAAGAGAGACTTAGAAGTGAAGGTGAGTTTGTGCTTGTAAATAGGGGTGAGGCATGTTCAAATCAATATGTTAAGTACCCGATCACTAAAGATCGCTTTAAAACGAACCTCTTATGGCTGCGATCACGTTCAGTCCCGGTCCACTCACTCCTGAAGCAAATGGCCTGTAATGCTTGTCAAATATATTCTCCACTCCCAACTGAAAAGTGTAATTTCTCCACTTGTAATCTGCATAAGCATTCACGATAGTCCAACCAAGCGCACCTTCAGGTGTCGCGTATTCAGGATTGTCGACACTGCCTCCAAATTCTTCCAATGGCTTTCGACCATTATATTGGCTTAAAAGCGTAAAATTCCACTGATCTAAATTGTATTCTAATTGTGTGCGGCCGTAAAGAGGGGGTAAGTGAGATAGCGGTTGTTGTTCATCTCCAAGCACTGAACCCTTGATGAAATTCAGAGAACTTGAAAGTAAAAGACTGTTTAAAATTGAATATTTGAAATTTACCGACAGTCCATAAATTTCTGCTTCTTCAGCATTGACATTCGCTTCCACATTATAGGTAAGCCCATTGCTTATAAATGTTGTGCTTCCATCTGGCAACATGAAATTTTGACGAATGATGACATCTGTCAGTCTTGTATAAAATGAGGTTATTGATAATTGACTTCCTCTCCCGAAACTTCTGTTGATGTTCACTTCACCATTCCAAGATTGCTCTGCGTCTAAGCTAGTATTGGGAACCACCACATTGTCATTATTGATTCTTAACTTTCCAATGTCATCAACATTGGGAGCTCTAAAAGCAGTAGAAGACAGAAGTCTTAGAGTCCACTCAGGAGTTGGTTGCCAATTGATTCCAGCTGACCAACTAACGGAGCTATTGATAGCATTGACCCCATCATAGAAGAAAGAAGGCCATTGGATAGGATCAGACTCCAGGTACTTAACAGAAGTAGCATATGAAGAAAATCTGAGACCTCCATGAAAAACAAAGTTAGAATCAGGAGACTCATTAATGTATTGCGCATAGATGCCACCTATATTCATGGTGGAACCTGCACTGGGATATCGAGTTAATGCTTTGTCATTTCTTACGTCACCAATGATATTTTCTTCCCATGCTTCAGATTGAACTGTATTGTATTGAAAATCAGCACCGTAATAAATTGTATGCTTGCGTCGACTAAAAATGTCCTTCTTTGCATCAATCGTCAAAGCACTGACACCTACAGTCTCTACACCTACCTCTCTAAAGGTAAAGCCGAATCCCCTTTGTATTCTGGATTCTTCTATATTCTGGCGAGACGCTATGACCAAGAATTCATCCATCCATGGCTTGCTCTCAGTCCACTTGTACTTCAGACTGTACAGCGATCGGTCTTGAGGGCCATAATACCATTCTGCAAACCTGAAATTTTCACCATCCTTTACAATCAGTTGATCGTATCTGGGGATGTCAGATGAAGTGGAACTCTGAATATTTGCCGTAATATTCATTCGATCATTGATCTGAAACCTGAATTTTTGCAAAAAATCAAATTGGCTGTATCCGGTCGCCACTTGAATGTTTGGATTTGGATTAGATTCAACACGATCTTCAGCAGGCAGAAAAATACTACCCTCGCTTGTCGCCGGAATCTGAAATTCAAACCTTTTTCCATATTCAGGATATGCTTTAGTTCTCCTGGAACCCATGCGCAAGTCATCAAAATCACTGTATGAAACACTTGTTAAACTCGCCCATTTCTTAAAGCCAATATTAATATCACCATGTACGGTTTTTTCCTGATTAGCACTACCGTATCTGGCAAAATAATTTCCAAAAACTCTTGCTTTGCGATTTTCATCTAAATTTAAAACTGGATCTTTGGTTCGAAAGTGTATGACCCCACCTAAGGCGTCACTACCATACATTAAAGAAGAAGGTCCATAAATCACTTCCATTTGTTCTAACATGGAATTATCGATGGTAATGGCATTCTGCAAGTGGCCGTTTCTGTAAATGGCATTATTTAATCTGACGCCATCTACGACCAGAAGCACTTTATTTGCTTCAAATCCTCTGATCACTGGTGACCCTCCACCCATTTGTGACTTCTGTACATATACATCTGCATTTCTGGCTAAAGCGTCCACCGAGGTCTGTGGATTGGTCACGGCAATGTCTTCACTTCTAACCGCATCTATTTTTTGCAGAAAATCTCTCGAGCGAATGTCACTTCTACCCACCAGAATCACCTCTTCCAGAATTTCGTTGGTAGGTTCTAATTTTATAGTAATGTCTTGAAGATCAATGGTTTTTAGATTGATACGTTCATTTTTAAAACCTAGGTACTTAAGATTAAGCCATTCATTCTCAAAAGTCTCTGAAACTTCCACCTGACCATTTAGGTCACTCACCTTCGCAAAAGTAAATTGATCATTATAAATTTCGACTCCTATAAGGGGTTCATCTTGCTGATCAGTAATGGTGATGGTTTTTTGACACTGAGAGTGGTAAGTTCCCAATAATAAAAATAGGAGACTAAGAAGTTTTAGGTAAGTTGATCTGAAATGTAGTCCCCTCATTCAATTTAGAATTTTTAACAAATATTTTGCCCTTATGATACTGTTCAATGATCCTTTTTGCAAGAGATAATCCTAATCCCCATCCGCGTGACTTTGTAGAATATCCCGGCATAAATACGGTTTTTTGCTTAGAATCCGGGATCCCTTTACCAGTATCCGATAAAAGTATAACGACTTGATTGGCTTCCGTGTTTACTTTGGCCGATATTTCACCTTTCCCTTCCATCGCATCCAGTGAATTTCTGATGAGGTTTTCTAGTACCCAAACAAAAAGATGTTTGTTAATGCTGACATAGGTTTCATGGTCAGAAGCGGGTGGAAAATCAAATCTGACATTTCTGGAAGCACGTTTTTCCATGTATTCCTTAGTCTCCTGGAGGATTTCATAGATCTCGTATCTCTCCAGTTTTGGTTCTGAGCCTATTTTTGAAAATCGATCAGCCACCAAATTAAGGCGGTCCACATCATTGGTCAATTCGCCTATGATTTCAATCTGGTTTTCGGTGATGTTTTCGTCGACCTTCAGCATTTCTAACCATCCAAGTATGGCAGAGATAGGCGTTCCTAGTTGGTGTGCGGTTTCTTTTGCCATTCCCGCCCACACTCTATTTTGCTCTTCTCTCCTAGAAGCAGAAAATACCAGATAACCCAGGAGTATGAAAATGGCAACCAGTAAAAACTGGACCAAAGGGTAAAGACGAATAAGATTGTATAGCCTGGAGTAGTTAAGATAAATAACCCTGGAATATCCAGTTCCTTGAATAGGTTCGAAATTTCTTTTTGACTTTTCAACCTGTTTCTTTAGAAATTCCTGATCTAAAAGTTTTTCTTCCGGATAATTTGACCCTTCCAGATTTCCTTCTTCATCCTCTAAAACTACTGGTACAGTGTTATTCCTGATAATCTGATCAACTAATTTGAGATCGGCGTTTAAGTCTTCATTGGCATAAGCTTCGTCCAGGGCCAAAGCAAACAACTTAACGCTTTTTAGTTCTTTTTCACCCAATTGATTCGCTAAAAAATAAGAATAAAATGAAGTGATGACTACAATAATCATCCCGAAAATCGCGAGGAGTATCCTCCATTTTGACCTCGATTTATATAACTCCATTTATTGGTTTTCCCTTTGTAAAAAAGCCTGTACTCGTTCTTTCGCATTCTCTCGCATATTGGCATAAAAGAAATTATAGTCGGCAATGTGATAATTTCTTGTCCTTAAAAATATGCTGCCCCTAAACTTAGGCTTTGTCACCCACAAATGACCTTTATGCCTTTGCGCATCAACAATTCCCTTCTTCACTCCTTTATTAAAATCATACAAGACCGTGCCATCATTTTCACTCGCCGGCACATAGAGGGTATCAGTGGTCCAACTTAAGGGATTGGTCACCACAATATCTTCAGCTCCGTCTTTCCACTGTGGCAGATATCCGCGTTGGTATGATCTCCAGGAAACATAACAGCCGGTTTCAGTGCTATTCTGGCAAGGTTCCAATTCTGAAAACTCTGATTTGCTAACTGGAATTCCTATCAGGTAAGCTGCAACCAATTGACTCATCAGGGGCTCACCTTCGAAGTACTCTTTCACCAGTTTCTTAGCATGAGTGGTCCCCTGGCTATGTGAGGCTATGATGATGGGTCTACCCTCGTTCCAATGCTGTAGATAGTATTCAAAAGCTTTGCGTACATCAGAATAGGCCAATTCAAAAGCCTGTTCTGCAGAGGATTGATCATAGCCATCAGACCTTGTGTAATAGGAAAAGATGTGCGCTTGCCTGTATCTTGGAGCATAAATCTTAGCTGCACCATTAAAAACACTGGCTTGAAACAAAATGGCTGTTTCATCGGTTTTTTCATTAAGCTCCTCGTCATCCAGATTTCCATTCCACTCCGTATTGCCCTTTTCCTTAGTGTAAGTCGTTGGATGTAGAAAAAACACATCAGCCTCTGCTTCAGACTGCATATCTTCGTAAATTGATCCAGGTGTTCGATCAGCATTGTCTTTCTTCTGGGGATGTGCTGCCCAATACTTGAGCTCGCTATAGTCGGGAAAGTCTCTTTTTTGTTCAACTTCAAAGCTCCCTTGAGGAATGGTTTTACAAGAAATTAGAACAATCATCAACAAAAAATACCTCATGCGCAACTAACGATTTTAAGGGCCTATATATTGGTCAGGGCCTGGATAATGTCACCTGAAATATCATCCAGATGCTCTAATCCTACTGAAATTCTAATTAAGCCAGGAGTGATCCCCAATGACAATCTTTCGTTTTCCGTCAATTTGCGATGAGTCGTCGAAGATGGGTGTGATGCGATGCTCCTGGTATCGCCCAAGTTAGCGGTAAGCGAGAGCATTTTCAAATTGTTTAAAAATATTCGACCAGCATCCACCCCGCCTTTCAGGTCAAATGTGACTATGGCACCACCCTGTGACATTTGCCTACGAGCAATGTCGGATTGAGCGTGACTCTCTAGAAACGGGTAATTCACTTTTTTGATTTTCTCTTGTCCTTGTAACATTGTGGCCAATTGATACGCATTTGCACAGTGTCTATCCATTCTAACGGCAAGGGTTTCTAAGGATTTGGTTAGCACCCACGCATTAAAGGGACTCAGAGAAGGGCCTGCACTTCTGACGAAATTGAAAACCTTTTCCATATTTTCTGCTGAACCACAGACCACACCTCCTAATACCCGACCCTGTCCATCTATAAATTTTGTAGCAGAATGACAAACGATATCTGCTCCGAAAGCTGCCGGTCTTTGCAAATAGGGCGTGGCGAAGCAGTTATCCACATTAAGCATCAAATCGTGCTTTTTGCACCATCGGGAAATATTCTGAAGATCATAAATGTGCAAGCCTGGATTGGATGGTGTTTCTAAATAAACCATTTTGGTATTAGGTCTTATCGCATCCGTCCATTCATCAACTCCCTGGTCCGGCGTTAGAAAAGTATATTCAATTCCGAATCCGGATAGATAATTTTCCATCATCTTGTAGGTTGAGCCAAAAACGGCTCTGGATATGAGCAGGTGGTCTCCCTTTTTTAGAAATGCTACAAAACTTGCAAAAATAGCCGACATCCCACTTGCAGTCGCTATTGCGTCCTCAGTACCTTCCAATGCTGCCATCTTCATTTCAAACTCACGGACGGTAGGATTGGTAAATCTACTGTAGATATTTCCATCTTCCTCACCGGCAAATACATCTCTCATTTGCTCAGCAGTTTCGAAGGTAAAACTACTCGTCGGAAAGATGGGGGTACTATGCTCTCTGTGCTTTGTTTGGCTGGTCTGTAGCCTAATCGCCTTTGTCTCAAATTTCATATGAGGATTAAAGGTATACTGAAATGCGCTAAATTTTAGACTATTTCATAGGAACTTGTTATTTCTGCTGCTTTTTCAAGCATTTTAGAAACGCTGCAGTATTTGCCTAAAGACATATCGATGGCCTCTTTTACTTTTGCTTCTTTTAAATCACCGCTTAGAATATAATGAATATGAATTTTAGTAAAGACGGCCGGGATTGCACCTTCCTCTCTAAATCCTTCTACCTCCACATCCAGATTCTTCAAATTTTGTCTCATTTTTTGTAGAATGGTGACTATGTCTATCGAACTACAGCCGGCCATTGACATTAATAATAACTCCATTGGCCTAACGCCTTTTCCTTGCCCTCCTATTCCGGGTGAACCATCCATCGAAGCAATATTACCACTCGTATTCCAGGCGCGGAAATGTACTTTGTCATTCACGCGCTTCATTTTAACTTTTGTCATTCTCCTTCAGTTAATTCCATGTAAGCTGCATCTAAACTTCTTTCTATCCCATTTCCACTCCATTGTGGTGCACCTTTAACCACAGTCATTTCTTTTTTTAAATCCTGTAAAGACTTACCTGCCTCTATTCCTTTTTCCACCTCCAGCATCAATTGTTCTAAATAATTAGTGAAAGCTTTGACATCTTCTATACTTCCTGTGATTTCAAAACCTTCTCCTGAGTGTCCAAAGATAAAAATAGTATCCTCATCGAACCTTTTCACCGTATGATCCAGAATATGAATCCAATTTCCTATGTGTGCCCCGGCTGATTTATCGATGTAAGGAAACCTCCGGTTAAATACCAGATCTCCCATGTGGACAATGTTGGCATTTTCAAAATGGGTGATGATGTCGCCATTTGTATGTCCTCGACCGTGGTAGCTACACGTAATCGTTTCGTCTCCTATTTGGTTGCTCCATTCCTCCTCGAAGGTCATATCAGGGTATAATTGACCTTCTTCATTTCCACGCTCTTTGGCCACTCTCATTTGATTGGCCTTCGAGTTTTCATGGGCAAATACATGTTCTGTCATTTCCTTGAAGGCGATATTTCCTCCTGTATGGTCCCCATGGTGGTGGGTATTGATTAGAAAGTTGACCTTTTGATCCGTTTGTTTCCGTATTTCTCCTATTAAATTTTCTGCACTTTCAGGAAACTGAGCGTCAATGACTACCACTCCTTCATCATTGACCATCCATCCGATCGTTCCTCCTCTGTCTGTATAAAACCCTACATTTTTTCGAAGCGGTGTAAAAGCTCCAACTTTCGAAATGTTTAAAGCAGGAATCAGTTGGGGAGGCAAGAAAAGTGAGGCGGCACCAAGACTGGTAAATTTTATGAAGTCCCTTCTGAACATATACATAAGTTAGTGGATTTTTACTTTGTTAATAATCAAAATAACGCAATTCTAAAGTTAAGGTTTAATATTGAGAGCCAGTATTAATTTGATGGGAGCTTAATAGAAAGTGATTGATCTATGTTAAATTTGTTCATATTAAAATAAATGACAAATAGTATTGCATGAAATCAATCATTAAACATCTTGGTATAACTCTTTTCTTATTTAATACCGTTTTGGGGTTTACTCAAATTGGCCCTGTTATTAAAGATGGTGAAGCTCAAGTTGTAGAAGAATTTGCTGACATGAGTAACTGGATACGCCATGATTTGTGGGTTGAAACAGAATTTGACACAGATGGTGATGGTCAATTAGACCGCATGCATGTATCTGTCACGAGGCCTGGACAAACGGATTCTACAGATCTCAAACTTCCTGTTGTTTATGCTTCATCACCCTATTACTCGGGAGTCCAGGCTGATCCTCCGGGAATCTTTTGGAATGTAAGGCATCAATTAGGAGAAGATGCTGAACCTCGTGTTCTTACTGAGGTAGTGAGAAAAGGAGAGCGTCCTATCATCTCTAACAGTGAGATAGAAAAATGGGTGCCAAGAGGTTATATCGTCGTCCATTCTTCCTCTCCTGGAACGGGTTTATCAGATGGTGTGCCAACTGTAGGTGGAGATAATGAATCTTTAGCTCCAAAAGCTGTAGTGGAATGGTTGGCTGGGAAAGACAATGGATATTCAGATAGAGTGGGAGGAGAAAAAGTATACGCTTTTTGGTCGAATGGCAATGTTGGCATGACCGGCACTTCTTACAATGGAACCTTACCACTCGCAGCTGCGACGACTGGTGTCGATGGATTGAAGGCTATTATTCCCATTGCTCCTAATACATCGTATTATCACTATTATAGATCTTACGGTCTGGTCCGATCTCCCGGTGGCTATTTAGGAGAAGATATCGACGTTCTTTTTGATTTTATTTATAGCGGAGATGAATCTAAAAGAGCCTACGGTCGAGCCACTGTGAGAGATAAGGAGATGGCTGAAGGAATGGATCGAAAAACTGGTGATTACAATGAATTCTGGGCTGGTCGAGACTATCTGAACGATTTGGAACCAATGAAAGCGGCATTGTTCATGGCTCATGGATTTAACGATTGGAATGTGATGCCGGAACATAGTTACAGAATATATGAGGCTGCTAAAAAAATGGGTATCCCTCACATGATTTACTATCATCAAGATGGTCACGGTGGCCCTCCACCTTTCTCTCTCATGAACAAGTGGTTCACCAGGTACCTTCACGGTGTGAACAATGGCGTCGACACATTGCCGAAAGCCTGGATCGTCAGAGAAGGAGATGACCAGGACAATCCTACTGCCTATGAAGATTACCCACATCCAGACGCTGAAGATGTCACTTTATATTTAAATCCAGGAGCTCCTGCAGCAGGTGAATTGACTCTTGAACATTACAGTAGTGACATTCAGAAAGAAACTTTTGAAGACAATTTTTCATTTGATGGTGCGTCTTTAGCCAAGGCTGAAATTACCGATCATCGCCTTTTGTATTTGTCGCCTATCTTGCGTGAAGACCTGCATCTATCAGGCGAAGCATCTATTACTATTAGCCTTGCTAGCAGTAAGGAGGCGACTAACTTATCAGTTTGGCTGGTCTCCTTACCCTGGAATGAAGGAAGCCAAGCCAAAATAACAGACAACATCATTACACGAGGCTGGGCGGACCCACAAAACTATAAGTCCATATCTGAAAGTGAGCCTTTGGTTCCGGGTCAATTCTATGATTTCTCATTCAAACTACAGCCAGATGATCAGATTATTTCATCTGGTCAACAGGTAGCTTTGATGATATTTGGTAGTGATCGGGAATTTACTTTATGGCCGGATCCCGGAACTGAGGTAACCATTGATTTATCAAAGACTAAGCTTAAATTACCTATCGTAGGTGGAGAAAGCACTTATAGAGCCGCAATTGAATAAAAAAGAGCCAGACTACCCTAGAAAGCCTGACTCATTATATAAATTCGGATTGCAATATTTTTGATTACATGATTACATATTCAGCAGAAGAGAAAAAATTTTCTAATTCATCTGAAATGTCCAATGCTATATGATGGTGTTTCAATTTTTTTTGAAATCTGCTTATAAAGATTGACTAGTGAATAAGCTCTGTATTAAAAGCCAGATCAAATTGCGAAATCAATGATTCAATTTTATTCTGAAGATCCATTTCGTTAAAATCATAGATCACTACACCAGGATTGATTTCTATTTTTCTGAACAATCTTTCATCCGCATTGGCAGGAATGAGCGAAAGATGATTTCCTTTTTTCTTTGAATGTATTCCGAGTGCTTCCATGCGGTTCGTATTAATTGTAATTAAAGTTTAAGTACTCACTCAATATCAATTGGCGTGCCAAATACATAAGATATTGTATTTCAATTTATTATGACAATTATTGGTAGCTTAAAAAGATGATATATCATCTTGTGACTAAATATCATCTTTTCATTGAAGCCGAAAGGAGGGTGATCTGCTTAAACAGGGCTCGCCCGTACTCTGAGATTTGATCTGGTTCAACAGTAAAATCATATTCTTGCAGCTCACTCTTGAAAAGTTTCCAATTCTTTATCTGTTGTACCATAAATTCTAAAAAACGAGTGGAAGCTTCCGGAATGTCTTTTTGCACGTACTTCAATATATATGCAGAACCAAGTGTACTTCCAAGAAAGGTATAAGCCACTGCAACCATATAGTCCATGTGATCGTGAAATGATCTGTCAACTACACCGCTCACTGTTTGATAAAGATCATCTGAATCGCGATGATCTTCTTGTATATATCGTAATCCTAAATCTCCAGAAAGGTATTTGTAAAAGGGAGAATCTTTGAAATGTTCTTTTTCAGAATAAAGGAATGCGTTAATCTGATGTGTCACCAAAAGCCAGGAATGATAATGCTCTGTATTAAAGGTGCCTTGTTTGATCAACTGGCCTACACCGTCCTCATCAAGTTTTTGATGCAATGGTGCGGTTTTTTCACGGAGTAAGGTTAAAATGTCATTGCTGGACATTCGCTAGTTTATTCTCAAGTTGGATCGTGGTGTTCACTATCTCATCGTATGAAGCTCTGTTAAAGGCCAGGTTTCTTATTTTTTCGATATCTAAAGAAATGAGGACAAACATTTCTTGTATATCTCTTTCCTTGTCCTTAATCTTTTTATTCTCCTCTACAGCCTTCTCGACAACCATATGAAGGTCATCTAAATTATCCTTGAGCACATAACCATTCGCACCTCTCAAAATAGCCTGAGCTACTTCTTCCTCATTGTTCAAAGCTCCTGTAACAAAAATAAACGGAACGTCCCAGGATTTTTTTGATAGAAGAAGAATTTCCAAACCGTTACAGTCCTTCATATCATAATCACATAGAATCACATCCGGTTTAACCCATGAAACCCTATCCTTATAGTCTTCCATTCCTTCGCCAAATGTGAAAACGGCATTTGGAAAGTGTTTTATTAACTTACTTTTAATCAATTCACGATCAAATCTTGAATCGTCAATGACTAAAATATTGACAATATCTTCATTCATTAGTCTTCTTAATAATCGATCCTATAAACATAGCAAAAATAAAATTTTCTACCATTTTAGCAGACTGGCAAACTAAAATTGAAAAGCCTTATTTTTTCCTTCTATTCTTCATAATTTCAGCAAAATTTTCATTAGAAGGCAGTGTTAATACAAATTTTGCTCCTTTTTTATATTTCTTATCTACTTTGATCTCGCCTCCATGTCGATCAATAATCTTTTTTACGATTGCCAAGCCCACTCCTGTCCCCTTATATACATCATCAGAAACCATCCGCTTAAACACTTCGAAAACCGCTTTTTCTTTGCCACGTGGTATCCCAATTCCATTATCTGAAAAATGAACTTCCACATAACCCTCCCGCTGAATATATGACACCTCAATTTCAGGTCGCGTTTCAGGATGCACATATTTGATGCTATTAGTCATGAGATTCTGAAATACTTGCTTTAACAGCCGTCTGTCTCCGTATACCAATGGTATTTCTTGCAATATTTGGTAATTTGCCCCATCCTTTTCATTTCCCAAATGACTCCATACTTCAGAGATAAGCTCGTTTAAATCAACTTCACTAACCTCCAGCTTGTTACTATTAAACTTAGAATAATTCAAAATATCTTGAATGAATTCCTTCATTCGAGAAATATTCTCTAGAATCATACCAATCAATTTGAGACCGTAATCATCAAACTTATGAGCATAATCTTCTGCTAAAATCTTAGCGAAGCCATCTATGGATCTAAGAGGAGACATTAAATCATGACTTACGGTATAGGAGAAGCTTTCCATGTTCTGATAGGCCTCCTTTAATTCTTTATTGACCAATATAAGTTCGTTGTATTTCTTATATACGAGTTCTCTAATCTCATTTTTAATGGTTTTGGCAATCTCTATTTCATCTGATTTCCACGGTTTAGATTGATCTTTGATAACCCCTTTCCATCTTTCAAATGATTTTCGCGGTGTCAAACGGCCTTTTACTTTATCAAAAGATTTGGATTCATTAGGATTACCCGCCCAAGTTACTTCGGAAACCTCTTCCGGCCTTGTAAAAATGATGTAATCCTGAGAAATCTGTGATAATTGCAAAATCATTAATCCCACCAATTTTTCGTGAAATATCTGGTCCGCAAGTAAATATTTAGAAGATGAAGTATGTAAAATATCAAATGACCCTTTTTCCGCAAGCCAATCAAAAAGTCTTTGATGATCTATGTCACTAAGGTTTTTTGTGTACTGGATAGAATCTCCTGCTTTTACCAAAATACCTTTAGCATCCATGATCTGAAGTAGTTCATTTGAATGCTTTAGAAGTGTCTTAGCAATATCAGGTGAATTAATAATCTTGCTTAAAATTTTATCCTTATGATATTGCTTTTGTAACAAATTATTTTGGATTTGACCACTCTCCATTTTATCCAAATTCATGGAAATAAACTTCGATAAGAATTTAAGCCACTTTCTGGTTCTGTAATTGATAACTTTAGGTGCTGTATGATGGCAAGCAATGAGACCCCAAAGCTTATTTTCCTTTATGATGGCCACACTGAAGGAAGCCTTGACATCCATATTGGATAGATATTCCAGGTGGATTGGTGATACACCTCGAGAGTGAATGTTAATCAAACTCAGGTCTTTATCATAATCAGAATCTGCGTTTTTGTAAATCGGAACCTGCTCATTTTCGACATTTGCAATGGTCCTAATAATTTCTTGAAAATATAGCGCTCTGGCTTGCTCTGGGATATCAGTCGAAGGAAATCGCAGTCCTAAAAATGACGAACGCTCTTCCGTTTTCAATTCACCAATGACTTCACCATGATATTTTTCATCAAACTGATAGATCATGATATGATCATAACCGGTAATAACACGCACCTCCTGTAGAACAGCATTAAAGAAACCTGGTAAGCTCTTATCCTCTGTCAGACGAAGTATGGAGTTTTGATATTCATCTAAATTGAAATTCTCAGGTGTTAGGGCTTCTAGTTCAAAATAGATCAGTCCATCCTGTTGGTGTTTTATCAACCTCCTTTTACCTAATGATGTATTGACTTCGAAGGTTTGGTCAAACTCCAATTTCTTTAAAACGGTTAAGTCCTCCTCAATGAATCCTTGTATCCCCTCATCCTTAACATAGGGCAAAAGGTCCTCTGTTACGAAATGCCAGTTATGATATTCTGCATCTATAACCAAAAGAGAAGCATAAGATTGTAATCTTCTAATTAATTTTATTGGCTCTTTATCACAATTATGTAAGTCATATTCTTTTGGATAAAGACTAGGTATATTATCTTTCAACATCGAAGCTCTGTATTAAAATCATCGAGGCGAGCAATTTGGTGTTGCATTTTCACAAATGTAGCTCGAATTAAGGACTTTGTGATAAATTAGCTCATTTTTCTTGTTTTTGACAAAATTTTAAACACTTTATTGACAAACTTTGAATCAATATCAACTTTGACAAGCTTGGCAGAGGCTATTTCGTCGATGTATTGCATTGTCAATTCAAAAGGAAAATTACAAATAATCTCTGATTCACTCCAAAGATTGATTGGGCATCCGACATCCATTTTACAAATCGATACCAACATGAGTATCCAAGAATGGAAGTCAATGACCTCAAAATCCTGTAATATACTTCACAGGAGGAAAACCGAAATTGTTGATGAACAAGAGAATGAACTTAGAGCAGAAGTGCAATATTTAAATTTTTCACATCAAGATGACCTTTACTGCCTTTATATCTTAGAGCTTATAGATCAAATACGGGAAGCCACCACTTCGCTTCAATCTCTAGCTCAAGAATTTTCTTACGACCATTATGCGCCAAATGCTATTTTCTATTTCGATAAGGATGGTGCCACTACATATAAAAACCCACTAGCCAAAGCATTGAGGTTGAAGGCCGAAAACATGAAAGACATTTTCCTGGAGCCAGAAATAGGAGCTTTGCCATCAGCCCTTCATAAATTACAACCTGGAAAAGAGCACATCATCAGAATGATTATGAAATGCAATGGTGAGCTCATAGAGGGATATGCCAGGGTATCGATTTATCCGGAACACCGGGATACCGAGTTTTTCAGACTGGAGTTTTTGCTTCTTGATGGAATGAGTCTCACGGACAAACCTTTAGAACAGGCCATGATCGAAATCGATCGACTGAAAAGAGAGGTAGTTGTCGCTAAAGAAATCATCATCGACGATGCATTCATAGATTTTAAGTTTGATGACATTGTCACACAATCAAAAAAATACAAGGCTGTTTTAAGACAGGTCGCTCAAGTTGCGGACACAGATTCCACGGTGTTGATCACCGGGGAAACAGGTACAGGTAAAGAATTGCTCTGCAATATTTTATACAATCTTAGCGATAGGTCAAATGAAATTATAGTTAAAGTCAATTGTGCTACTATTCCAGAAAATTTAATAGAATCGATCTTATTCGGACATGAAAAGGGCGCATTCACAGATGCTAAAGGTCAGAGAATAGGAAAATTTGAATTGGCACATAAAGGCACGATTTTTCTTGATGAAATAGGTGAGATGCCATACGAAATGCAGTCCAGATTATTGAGGGTTTTGCAGGAAGGTGAAATCGAAAGAGTAGGTAATCCAAAACCTATAAAGATAGATGTTAGGGTGATCGCCGCTACCAATAGGAATCTGGAGCAGATGGTAAAGGAGAAGAAGTTCAGATCAGATCTATTTTATAGATTAAATGTTTTTCCGATCTATAATATTCCACTTCGTGAAAGGAAGGAAGACATTAGTTTGCTGATCAAACATTTTATACAAGAAGCAAACAGAAAGACTGGAAGAAAAGTAAACAAAGTACTCGAAAGTGATGTCAAGATATTAGAGGATTATGATTATCCAGGAAATGTGAGAGAATTAGAAAATATTATTGAGAGATCTGTAATTTTATCTGATTCAGATACACTAAATTTAGGATTCTTTTCTGTGAATAATATTGACAAGAATGGAACCAATTCGCATTTTCTATCATTAGAGGATATGGAAAGGACCCACATTAGTGATGCACTTAAGATTGCAAAAGGAAGAATTACGGGTCAAAATTCAGCAGCTGAATTATTAAAAATTAACGGAAAAACACTAGTATCAAGAATTAAAAAATTAAATATTAACCCCAAACAATTTAAAGCTTAAAGCGTGAGCAACACCAGATATAAGAATACTGATCCACTATCAGCTATCAAAAAGTATAGTAAAGCAGGTAATGAAAGTCTGTTACTTGTTTTTGACGCCGAATGGTCTAGTCTTTCTTCTATGACCGAAGTCATTATTAATAAAATCTCTTCTGAAAAATCCAATTTAAATATCGTTTTAGCAGATATAGAAAAACATCCCGAAATTTCTAAAAAATATCGAATCCGGCGAGTGCCTACTTGCATACTTCTGGAAGACTCAGAAATGAAGTTTAGACACGAAGGTATGTTTTCTAAAAAAACGATTCTAGATAAAATAGCTCGATATTCATCGAACTAAATCAGATATTTAATAGTATCAGGTTTAAACACATGAAATGAAAAGGTGGTTGTTATCATATAGCCTGATTTTATTTATCACTGGAATTATGGCTTTCTCTGGAATATGCGGCGCCATATCCTTTTTGGCCCAAATTCTTTTCGTTTTCTTACTTATCATATTGTGTCTGGCGCTACTTAGCGCTTTAAGAAAGCAAAGGAGAAGAAATAGAAGCATCTCTACTTTGCTTAATAAACCTCATATCTAACTTCCTCTAAATTCCAATCGATCACTAATCCCTTTGCAATTGATTTGGCGATTTCCGTTCCATATAGTAATTCAATTAAATACAGCGCAGCTTCAAATGATTTTGCTCCTCCAGCAGAAGTAATGGCTTTTCCATCATGGACAAACAAAACATCGGATTTTACATCGAGATGAGGAAACATTTCCTTGTAAGTATCTATATCTGTGGGAAAAGTTGTAGACTTAAGGCCGTCCAGCAATCCCGCTTTAGCAAGTACAAATGCACCATCACAGTGCGATGTGATAAACTGAGCCCTCTCACCCACTGATTTCACAAAATTTATCATCTCTTCATTTTCCAGATCGGTATCAAGGTGATGTTCTGCACTTGGAACTACCAAGATATCTATAATCGGAACATCATCTGTGAGATAATTATAATCTGGCAAGATGCGCAACCCCTCAAAAGATTGGATGGGTTCATGAGTGTCAGCAATAGTGAAAACATTCATAGGTCGAATGCCTTCCCTGTATTGAGTATGTTGAAATATATCATAGGGAGCAGTCAATTCAGTATTGTATACACCCTCCATGATGAGAAATCCTACATTATACCAGTCCGGCTGAAGGGAGGTAGGACGATGTGAGGCATCATGCGCTTCATGTTCGCACGATAGTATAAAAATGAGTAAAAGTAAACAGTAATGCTTCATTTTCATGATTACAAGGTATCAGCATGTAATTTAAGTTATTCTACCATCATAGAATAATTGAAATAATACCACTATCTTACCTTGCTCATCGAAAATCTTACACTTTTAATACAAAATCAGATAAATTAGATCATTATATATTATTATGGATTAATATTTGTATAAAGTACATAGAGTTGTCCCTGACAATTCGTGTCCTTATATTAGTGAAGAATATGAGAAGAAATTAAAGTAGAGCGTTGAATTGGTGGAACTGCATAAAATTAGATAAGTAATATGACGATGAGACTGGGCTTTTTGATTTTTTTACTGAGTTTGTGTTCCTGCAAAGAACCTTCCAAAACAACAGTAAAATCTGAAGAACAAAAGAAAGTGGGGAAAGAACTGAATGGTTTGAACTGGATGTTGGGAAAATGGAAAAGAGAAGATACCGGTGAGCTTGCACTATGGTCTAAAAAAGAGGATACTTTTTTTGGTGGCATGATGGTGACGCTCAATGAAGAAGAAAAAGCGGTAATTCAGGAAGTGCTGTCGTTAGAAGGCCGCAAAGATGGAATTTATTTTAGTTCCAAAGAAAGAGGACAGACGAACAGGAGGAAGGCAGAATATAAAATGAGTAATAAAGACTTTGACGCTCCTAAATTTACGAATCAAAATACAGATTATCCCACTCATATTTCTTACATGAGAATTGGAAAAAATAAGATTAAAGTGGAGGAAATGGGCCAAAGCGGGCAAGGAAATTCTTACTATTTTATTAGGGAGATGTAAGTTATCCTCAAAATAAACGCTAATTTTATCATTGAACAAGTAGAAATAAGGGGTTGTGGCACAGGCAAAAAAAGTAGAAATAAAGAATAGAAAAGCCAAGTTTGAGTACCACTTCGTAGACACCTATGAAGCAGGCTTAAAGTTGGTGGGTACTGAAGTCAAAGCACTTCGTGCGGGAAATGCCAATCTCTCTGACGCCTATTGTGTGTTTCGCGATAATGACTTAGATGTTCATTCTATGTATATCGGCGAATATAAATATGGTAATCAAAATAACCATGAAACCAGAAGAGTAAGGAGGCTACTCCTTAAGAAATCAGAGCTTAGAAAGCTTCAGCGTAAAGTTGAGGAAAAAGGCAACACCATCGTTCCTTATCGTCTATATTTCAATGATCGCGGTTTTGCGAAGCTTGAAATTGCCTTGGCAAAAGGTAAAAAGTCCTACGATAAACGCGACCAGATCAAAGAAAGAGATCAAAAGCGGGAATTGGAGAGATTAAAGAAAATAAGCATCTGACTTGAGAGAACCCTTATTGAGGGTGGTAAATTTCAATGGCTTCCTCCAGAATCTTCTCTTTGTTAAAGGTCATTTTCTTTAATTTTTGATGGGCAAAGTATTCCATCTGTGAGGTGGAATAAGGATGTCCTGGTACTTCTGAATTCCCGTAAGCATTGATGCTTTCAATTTCTACGCCATCCGATCCAAACTTGACCAATTCGATGTAAGATTCACCGCCTATTGCCCGAAGTGTGCCATCTTTCTGCTTTTCAGAATAAATGGAAGCCAATACATCAGGTCCTCCCGCCATTGGAAAGCTGATCTCTCCTCTGCTGTGCTTTTGTATTTGGGCCAATGGTACTTGAATGGTCCCAAAGTTTTCCAAAAGTATTTGCTTAGCTTCCAGTAAACCTTTGTAGGCTTGTTCTTCACGTTGCATCAATTCCCCACGTACATCATGCATCGCATAAATGGTAGATAAGAAGAGGGACGCTCCAACACTTTCCACATTAGTCCTTCTGTCCCACGATTGAATGATCTCTAACATGTCTTTCACTTCCGGATATTCAGCGGAATTCATTTTCATTAAAACGTTGACATCCATACCCCTCACTTTTCTAAAAGCAGACGGATACCGGTTATCATATTTTACGGCTTTAAAGTCTTCATAACTAAGTTTTTCAGCACCCTCCATTAATTCCAAAAATCGAACGCTTCTATTGTTTTCCTTCCCGGAAGTCTGAAAACCCATCACTTGATTAAGGTCGTTTTCGACAGGACTGCAATTGGAGAATGACGCGGTAAATGGTGTATTGTTGGTATTGAAAACCCAACCACATTCAGGATTCAACACTTGCGGCAATGCTTCAAAAGGGACTAAATCATTCATACTGGTCTTGGTCTCCATGGTATTTCCGGGTAGTACTTTACTCCAGTCATATTTTGGGTCTCTCTTCGGAATGCTTCCATTAGATACATAGTAGATATTGTCTTCTCTATCAGCATAGACGATATTTGTACTCACAATACCTCTCATTTCCAAAGCATCTTTAAACTCATTCAAATTGCTTGCAAGATTCATTCTCCACCACTGCTCTGCCATCTTTAAAGTTTTTCCGGCCATAAAACTCCATGCATAAAATCCTTCATTAGTCTCAAAGGCAGGTCCGTAAATGGTCTCATAATAAGTTCTTGAAACAGGTATTTTTAAAAAACCCAGCACCTTAGCTTTGGCTCTGGCCTTCCTTTTAATCAATGGCATCCATTCTCCATCGACCATGTATGCAGTTTTATCATCGTTGACTTCTAACAAATACACATCCGAAAAATCCGCGTGATTAACAGTGTGCGCCCATCCTAAATGCTGATTTGCACCGAGAAAAATTGAAACTCCTCCGGCAAATGTCCCTCCGATAATGTCCATTCCCTCTTCGCTCTGCAGGTGTGCCTCATACCATGAGTACCATCCCTCCAATGGCTGATGAGAATTAATGGCGAGGTAAGTCTTCCCATCCCGGGTCTTATCAGATGAAATCGCAAATGCATTAGATCCTTTATCTTCGTTTTTAGGGAGGTCACGGTCAATTCGCCCACTGATTATTCGCTGAAGATCCCGGCCTGCACCTGATATCTCTGTGCTTCCCAGTAAGTAGCCTGTAATGATATCCTGACCACTTACTGGGAATAATTTCTTCAATATAACCCGTTCAGGATGCGAGGCAGCATATGCGTTTACACCAGCCACATAGCTTTCCAAATAAGACTTGAATTCACCACTTACCTGACTGTCATACTGGGCATTGACAAAGTCAGCAATGCCCATATACTGTATGCCTATATCTGCAATTACGCCATCTTTACCTTTAATTTCACCCAATACTCCACGACATGCTGCCTGAATTTCTTGTAGAGTGGTAAATTGATCCTCACATTGCGCCCATGCCAAACCATATGCGACACCATCATGGGTTGGCGCAAATATATGCGGGACTCCGAAAGAATCTCTGGCAATAACAATCTCATCCGTATTTAGAGATTGACCAGTTAACACATTTACGGAAGTTACAAACAAAAGAATTGTTATCAATCGCTTCATTAATCTTTAAATTAAATCCTTAAATTATATTTTTAATCTTCTACTTTACTTCACGATATGCAGAAGCCAACTTTGAAAATTCAATTCACCTTACTGCTCTTAATGGTTTTTTGTTGTAGAATATACACTCAAAATACTTCTAATCTACAAACACACATTGATCAATACCTAGAGGCAAGCAGTTCAAATGCTCAATATGATGCTCTAGCCCGCTTAATGGAATATAATGCCAATGTATCAGTAGAAGAATCAGCAACGATTTTTGAAAAACTACATTCATCCAAAAGTAATCAAAAAGATCTCCGAAATGTACTTCTGGCTCATTTCATTGCAGGAGATGTTTTGTACTACAATGAAAGGCCAGATAGTGCATTACAACATTATTTGACACTTGCCAGCGAGGCAAAAACCGCAGGTGAAAACATGCTTGCAACCTCTGGTCTCGGAAACGCTTCTTACGTTTTGTCTGATCTGGGAGATAAAACTGGTGCCATTCAATTGCTCAAACAAAATCTTAATATTGCCAGGAACACTGGTGATATCAGAGATTATTCGGATTACCTTTATAACATCGCCAATAGCTATTCAGATCTAGGAATGATAGATAGCTCCATTCACTACTTTGAAAAATGCATTGATACTGATCGAAAAGCCAATAATAAGTCTGGAATGCTTTACAATATGTTGGTACTTTTAGATCAATACATAGCCAATTCAGATCAGCAACAAGCCTTAGCCTTGTGCAACGAATGTTTGAAAGTATCCAATGAGGTCAACGATACTCGATCCGAGGCGAGATGCTTTGCTGCCAGGGCTATGGTCCATCTTGAAAGTGCAAACTATTCAGATGCAGAAAATGACATCAGGGAGGCTATCAAAATTGATGAGAATCGTAAGGATCTTACGCGAATGTCCAAATACTACAGAATTTTGGCTGCTACCATGAGCGACCAGAAGAGATATGGTGATGCCAATAATTATTTTAACCAATCACTAAGCTTAGGTGCTCAGTATACCTCAGCAGAGGATTTGATAGAAACTCACCTTGCTTTTGCTCGCTCATATTTTAAACAGCAAAGATTCGAAAGCGCCATTGAGCAGACAAGCGCTGCAAAAAGTCTCATTGATAAAAATGAAATAAACCGATATCAAATCGATGTCCTGGCTTTGTTTGGTGAAATTTATTCTGAGCAAGGCCTTATTGAACAAGCATTAGAATATGAGCAAATGGAATCTGAACTACTTACTGATCTTCTGGCAAATCGGAATCTGGAAATTACAGATCAAAGTAAACACACTTATGATCTTTACAAACTTGAAAACATCAACAGAGCCTTAAGGGCTGAAAAGCAGCTTGCCGATCTCAAGGTACGTCGCCGAAATATCATCATCTTATCCAGTGCGTCCATATTGGCATTGCTTTGCATACTGGGTTACTTTGCTTATAATATTCAACGACAAAAGGCGCGGATACGGGCTCAGGAGCTTGAATTTCAAGTAGTAGAAAAAGAATTGCTGGCCCTGCGATCACAAATGAACCCTCATTTTCTTTTTAACTCCTTGAATTCAATCAATGACTACATCATGCATGAAGAACCCAGACTGGCTTCCAGATACCTGACTAAGTTCTCGACATTGATGCGGACCATATTGAATCATTCGAAAGAACAGCTGATAAGCTTAGAAGATGAGTTGCATGCCTTGCAACTCTATGTAGAGATGGAAAATCTCAGATTTACCAATCAATTTTCCTATCAAGTTGATGTGGATCCAGCGATCGATCCGGCCACCTTGATGATTCCTTCTATGATTCTCCAACCCTATATCGAAAATGCGATAAAACATGGGCTTCGGAATAATCTAAAAAATGGTATTTTAAGTCTGAGTATAGGTCTGGAAGGTAAAAAAGTGAAATTTGAAATCTATGATAACGGGGTCGGGCGAAAAGAGGCCATGAAATTCAAATCGAAAAACGATCCTAAGAGAAAATCTCATGGAATGAATATCACCACTGATAGACTGCAGGCGCTAAATAAAATTTATGACATCCATTCATCAATTGAATTCATTGACCATTCTGAACCCAGCGGCACAACGGTCATACTTTTATTGGAGTCAAATCCTAAGAAAACAGCTTAAAAATGGTTTCATTGAACGTGTATTTTGAGAAACCTTTGAGATCTGAACCATATTCTCCCAGGGCCTAGAATAAAGTGCCTTAAAAAACTCTGGGTCATTTTTCTAATCTTTATGTCACGGCGTTTGGTTCTTTGATAGGAAAAGAGGGACCATCATCTGATTTTAACTTTTTTACGGGATTTAGACTTTTAATCATCGCCCAGTAAATCGGCCGTTTAGGAAAAAGTTGTCGCCAATTGATATGTTGAAGACTTATTATTAATTATTTTGTATTCCATGATTCAACAAGAAGCTACACTAGTTTTTATCATAGACGATCACCGTTTGGTCCTGGATGGTCTTAGAATGTTGATCGAATCATCTGATGCTCTTGAATTAGCTGGCATGGCTGATAATGGAAAAGAAGGGATTCAAAGGGTGGCAGATTCAAAAGCAGATATCCTTCTGCTTGACATTGAGATGCCTCATATGAATGGTATTGAGGTATGTAAAACCATTAAGATAAAGCTTCCAGATGTTAAGATAATAGCGTTAACCATGCTTGTACAACCCAGTATTATTTCAGCAATGAAAAAAGCAGGAGCTGATGGTTTTATTGTTAAAAATACGGGCTCTAAGGAATTACTTTTCGCCATACAACAAGTCATACAAGGAGAGGAGTACTACAGTGCTGAAGTGAAGATCTCACTTGAAAAAGGGCTCACCATCCAGGGGACTTCCCAGCAAATACCTCAACTTTCCAGAAGAGAAAAAGAAATCACAAAATTAATCATGGAAAGTATGAGCACGAAGGAAATTGCTGCTCAACTTTTCATTTCAGAGGGCACCGTTGAAACTCACAGAAAGAATATTCTCAGAAAGTTAAACGTAAAAAATTCTGCCGGATTAGTGAAGATGGTCATGGAAAACAGGCTCTTATCCTAGATTTGTTCCACTTTGAACTTAATCTGCTTTGGAAATTGTAATAGAAGTACCTTCTCCAGGCCTGGAATCAATATCTAAGTCCGCCTTTATTATCGAAGCTCTGGATCTGATATTTCTAAGGCCCATGCCATTGCCGGCAGTTTCATGGAAACCTTTGCCATCGTCTTCTATCAATACTGTATAACCTCCATCAAAAACATTGACCTGAATTAAAAGCCGTGAAGCATTAGCATGTTTCATAGTGTTAGAACAAGCCTCTTCTATTATTCTATAGATCATGATGCGGTCCTGTTCCGGAATTTCCTCTCCGTGCCACTGGTAAGACACTTCGAGCGCGCCTGCGGCATTGATATCAGTTGATAAATCTGCCAGAGCCGCATTCAATCCTGACAAGTCCAGCGCTCTGGGAGCCATGTTGTGTGAAATTCTTCTGACTTCCCGGCTTGCCTTATCAAGCAACCTGGAAACATCGTCGGTGTTTTCTTCGTTTACCCACTCCGTCAACCTCTCTTGAAGCCGCTCAAATTGAAGTTTAATAGTAGTCAGCAAGCCACCGAGAGAATCATGTAAGTCCTTAGCTATTCTCAGCCTTTCATGCTCCTGTCCATTAAGCATAGAAGCGATCGCCAGGCTGTGCATCTTTTCATCCGTAAGTCTCTTTTGGTATTTGTTCCTGGACCAATAGTAGAGTGTTCCGAAAAGTCCCAACCAAACAGCAGCCAGCAGCCCACCCCATAGATATTGTTGTCTCACTTGTGCCCGGGCCAATTCATTTTCCTTGATGGCAATTTGTTTCTCCTTTTCAGCGGTTTCATATCTCACCTCAAATTCTGCAATTTTAGTATTGAGTTTAAGGTTATCAACAGAATCCTTGGTTTTACGATACCGTTTATAAAATTTTAAGGTCTCAGAAGACTTGTCTAATTTTTCTGCCACGTTGTATCTGATTAAATCAAAATTTAACTTGTCCACTGTAGACCCATTGGCCATAATGATGGCTTCATTTTCATTCAGAACAGTTTCTGCTTTCTCGAATGCGCCTTGACCATAATACACATAAGTTTTATTGACGTCAATGGCTGCTGCAACAACATAGTCACCTTCTTCCAGTGCAATTTCTTTAGCTTTACTGTAATAGTTCAATGCAGCATCATCGTTGCCTAAGGTCTTTTCCAGGATTGCCAGATTGTTGTAATTAATGATATAAAATTCAGGGTCTGCACCTGGCGGATACAGGTCTATACCTCTTAGATAGTAAAAGCGTGCGGAATCAGGTTGCTCCTGATGCCTAAAGTAAATACCCATGTTAGAAATAATTTTGGCGGAATCAACTGGAGTTCTTGAAAACACCAAGGCATCTTTTAGGTACTTGTAATGATTATCGTAGTCAAATCGATCGCTGAAGAGTTTAGCGAGACCGTAAAGTGCCTGTGAAGTCAAAGTGTCATTTCCGAGTGCCTTAAATCCATGGATCGCCTGTTCCTGCATAGCAAAAGCTTTTTCATACGCCATGTTAAGTCCATGTAATTTACCCATCTTGCTGATTCTGACCAGTTTTTCTAAAGTGTCTAAATCATTGAAATCCTGGTATAGCAGATTAATGGCATCGTCGTAATTGCCCTGTTTTTCCAATGAGTCAATGGTATCATAAAGGTCTTGTGCATTGGAAACCAAAGCAAAAAGGAAGAGTAAGGCTATCTGGAGATGCTTCATTTCACTTACAATATAATTAATGGCAAGATAACATTGGGCATTGCCCTAAACATCTATGAAAACAGGTATGGGTGATCAGATCTTACCATTCATTGGCCTTATATCGTTGTTCTACCTTTTCACCTCTTAAAAAAGAGACGACATTCATGGAGGCCAGTTGGCATATTTCATCAAAAGTTCTCTTGGTCAAACTACTGGAATGAGGGGTAAACAATACATTTTCGAATGCTAATAAAGGGTGATCGCTACCGGGGGGGTCTACGAATGGTACATCTGCCGCATAGCCACCAATGCTTCCCGATTTCAAGGAGTCAATGAGTGCATTCTCTTCAATGATCCCATTACGTGCTGTATTAATCAACAGCACACCTTTCTTCATTTTTCTAATCGATTCCTTGTTAATAAGACCTTTCGTCGCAGGACTTAATGGCAAATGTATACTAATAATATCTGAAGTTTCGATCAATTGCTCCAAGGAACGAAAGCCATAAGGCACTGATTTTTCACTCCTATTCCAGTACTGAACTTTCATACCGAAACATGTGGCTAATGTGGCAACACGCTGACCGATTTCGCCCATTCCCAGAATCCCAAGTGTTTTGTCACGAATTTCATCGCCACTATATTGATTTCGGTAATTCCAATTGCCTTTTCTGACTTCACTGGAAGCCGTGTGCATTTTGCGCTGTAGCATTAAAATAAAACTGAGCGTATGTTCTGCAACTGAATCAGAATTGACACCAGGGGTATTCAGCACCTGGATGCCATTAGAGCTTGCGAAATCAACATCAATACTATCTAACCCTACACCACACTTTGAAATCACTTGAAGATTAGGGAGTGATTTGATTAAATGCTGATCCACTATACTTTTACCTCTGGCCACTATAGCGTGTAATGCTTCAGCCTTAGGCGAGGATTCGGGTCCAAATATGTTGAAATTGTCTTGTTTTGCCAGAAAAAGCTCTGATTCCTCCGTAAGATTTTCCATTAGCCATACTCCGTACTTCATTTCTTGTGATAAAGGGTTGCGTCTTTGGTTTTATATCCCCTGAAATCATTCCGACCAGAAACATAGATTCCCTCCTTGTATAATTCATCTTCGAAAATCGCAGGGTCGATCTCTGCATCTGGGGCCGAGGACAATTCCACCAGGTTACCTGAAGGATCTCTGACAAACATTTGAATAGCCCCATCCGGCAGCTGACGAACTTTACCCCAAGGATTGATGTCTATTACTCCCAATTCCTTCATGCGCCAGAAAATGGTATTGATATCATCTACCTGAACACAGATATGACCTCGAAAAGAATAAACATCATCCCATTCAGTCAGATGTAATTGCTGCTCCTCATTGAACTTAAAAAAGGCCGTCGGATAATCAAAAAGAAATGCAGGTATGGCTTCCAGGCCCAATTCTTTCTCGTAGAATTCACAGGCTTCTTCCAGATTGCTGACGACCAGGGCCACGTGGTTAATCTTAATTGCTTTTGCCATCATTTATTGTTTAAAATCATTGACGAAATCCCAGTTTGGACTGATTCCCAAACCCGGCTGATCAGGCGTGCTAATCATTCCATGCTGCACTTTAATTTCTTCATTAATCAGATCGTACATCATGGGATTGCCACCGCTTGAAAACTCTATCACCCTGGCACTTGGAGAAGCAAAGGCTACGCTTAGCCCTGCCATAAAAGAAAATGCTGATCCCCAACAATGAGGTGCTAATTCCAGTTGAAAAACATTGGCCAGTTGGCTAACTCTCTGAGCTTCAGTGATACCTCCAATGATTGCACAATCAGGTTGTAAAACATCGACTGCATTTTCCATGATCAGGTCTCTGATATCGAATGAAGTATATTCACTTTCACCTGCTGCAATGGGTGTGTAGGTAACGTCTCGCACCTCAGCTGTGCCTTTCTTATTATCCGGGCTGATGGGTTCTTCGAACCAATATAGATTGCACTCTTCCGTACGCTTAGCAAACTGCTTGGCTTCCGGAACACTAAATGTTCCATGGGCGTCGGTCATTAATTTGATTGAAGGACCTAGAGCTTCCCTGGCATTCTTCACCCTTTGTATGGTATCGTCCAATGACTTGTCCATGATTCCCACCCTCATTTTTACTCCTTTGAATCCCTTCTGAACATACCCATTAAGCTGCTCACCGATATCGTCAGCCCCGGCCCATCCGCCACTGGCATAAGCTTCCATTTCATCTCTGCAAGCCCCGCCTAATAAATTTACCACAGAGGTTTCAAGCGATTTTCCTTTAAGGTCCCATAGCGCAGTATCCACCCCGCTTAATGCTGAAATCAAAAGTCCTCTTCTTCCCAGGACTGGAAACTTTCGACCCTGACTCAAGGCATAATGATCTCTGGTATCATTATAAACCATTTCCCAAATCTTATGAATATTAGCGGCATTCTGACCAACAATTTTTGGTTTGATTTCATTTTCAACACAATGTACTATAGATGCACAGGAACCTGAAGACCCTACCGCTGCTTTGGCTTCCCCAAATCCCTGTAAACCCGAATCTGTAGTAACGACAACCAGAGTCATGTCAAAATGGGTCAGCAGTCCATAATCTGATCGGTGTTGTTTCTCTGAAGGAATCGGGCAACTTAACCAGAATGCTTCAACATTAGCTATTTTCATAGATGAGCCTTTAAAGTCTCTATAGATTTACTGGTCAGCATCGAGTAAAATTCCTCAGTTACTGCAGAGCTTCCATGATCTTCTAAAAACTTTTTTTGCTCACGGCTTAATCCTTCAGGATTTTCGTCGATAGAATGTGGATAAGGATTGGCGGGAGTTCTATCGAGAGGGGAACAGAATTCAACAGAGATCGTTTTATTATAACCTATTTCTCTAAGAGTGCTTATTGTTTTTTTCCAGTCAATGGTTCCCATGCCTGGTGCCATCCTATTGTTATCAGCGACGTGAAAATTAAATAACCGATCTCCCACCCTCTTCATGGCCTCGTAAGGATTGTCTTCCTCAATATTCATATGGAAAGTATCTAAGCAGACCCCACAATTAGGACCAATGGCTTCAGCCAGGACCAAAGCCTGATCTCCTCTATTGATAAAATAAGTCTCAAATCTGTTGATGGGTTCTATGGCGATTTTGACCCCTTCCCCTTCTGTGTATTTATAGATTTCTTTGATGCTATTATAAGCATTGTCCCAATCTTCATCAGGCGTTCCTTCAGGAATTATTTTACCTACCGTGGAGGGTACCAGAGAAATGACAGACCCGCCCAGATCACTAACCATCTTAGCGATATCCTTTACATATTGAATGGACATTTTTCGTTGGGCTTCATTTTTTGCCAGAAGGTTTCGCTGCTCCAACATTAAGGTGACGGAGCCCCAGCATTCGATTTCGTAATCTTCGAGTATGGCTTTTACCTCAGCAGTATCATACATTTCTGGACTTCCCTGAATTTCTATCTGGTCATAGCCCATTTCAGCGATTCTCTGAATGGTCGTTTGCAGCGGTTCTGCCCTCATCCAATTGTGTATGGCTATTTTCATATTTTCTTATTTCAAATGAGTAAGTGTTCGAATTTATGCAAAAAAAATTAGAAAATGGTTCAACCGCTCATCCAGCTGTTCCATTCAGTCATTACTCATAGCAAATGATCTCAGTTCTTATTATCTTAATTGAGAATTTAAAAAATCACTAATCATGAAACATGCCTTAATTATTATTCTGGTTTTCATAGCTCAGGCTACCTTTTCCCAATCTGCTCAACTGTCTACTTTTGAAGAAATGTGGATCGTCGAACCTACTTTTTCAAATCTTGAAATTAAAGAAATGGTTGCGCTAGCCCCGGAATCTATGACTTATGAGAAGCTTTCAAGTGCCAAATCTATTACCGATTTAAATAAAACCCTGGAAAAAACAGCATTTCTGGTATTGAAAATAGGTGACATCGATGGCGAATCCCAAAGAAAATATGATACTAAGACTGGCTCGATTGGATTAAAAAGTCTTTATGGACCCAGCAGGCAACTGAATGGTGAAGCAGAATGGGTTGCGGTCACCAAGGATAAAATGGGATATAATCTGATTATTCCGACTCATCATCCTGAAAAATTAAAAGAATATTTTACCAAGAATAATTTTACGATCAAGGACGAAACCGGTAAATTACAAAACATGACCATCAAGGAAATAAGAATTGAAAATGGAACCTATGGCAAAACCTATTGACCTTGTATAACCTATGAAGACCATCCGCTCGATAATTGTAGATGATGAGGAACATGCGCAGCGATCCCTGACAAAATTATTGTCATGGGTCGCTGAAGAGGTGGAAGTGGTCGAAACATGTTCTTCAGGGACTGAAGGATTATTGGCGATACTTGAACATCGACCTGATTTGGTATTCCTAGACATCGAAATGCCGAGAATGTCCGGATTCGATATGCTGGCTAAGATAAAGGAGAGAAATTTTCAGGTGGTCTTTGTAACTGCCTATGATGAACACGCCATTCATGCATTTGAAGCCAATGCTATTGATTACCTCTTAAAACCAATTGACGAAGAACGATTAAATAAAGCATTAGACAAAGTTAAAAAGATGCTGAACTACGATTCTCATCAGGAGAAATTGGAAGAATTGGTCGCAAAGCTGAGCAATTCACAATACACCTTTAACAAAATTGCCTTGCCCACCTCAGAAGGTCTTGAATTTATAGAGACGGAAAAAATCGTACGGCTGGAATCTAATGGGAATTACACCGAAGTTTATACTGAAAATGGAGATAAGTTATTGATCAGCAAGACCATGAAAGAAATCGGTTCAAAATTACCGAATGAACTTTTTATCCGACCTCATAATTCTCACATCATTAATTTACAATTTATCAAGAAATACATGAGAGGCAGTGGTGGTCAAATCATTTTAGAAGATGACTCAAATATTCCGGTAAGCCGCTCTAATAAAGATATGATTAAAGATTTATCCAAATGAAAATAAGCTCATTGTTTATATCACTTCCGTTGCTTGTGATTCTGTTACAGTGCCAGGAACGTAAACCGCCATACACAAGTCATTCAATTCAAACAGAACGATCTGAAAAGATGACAGTCGATTCCAATGTTCAGCCTGAAATTTCAGAAACGCCTAACGTTCCAGAACAAGATGAGGTCAATACCTATATGGATCCCTTTGACCCTGATTTTATCACCGGTAAATGGGAAGCCGAGGACTACGATGAGATTTCCTTTAGCACCTGGTTTTACGTAGAAGATGGTTATGTATCAGGCCAATATTGTGCGATTAATACTGATGCAACAAGAATCGATTGTGGTACTCAGGATGAGGTGGATGTGTGTTATGTAAAAAGTCCTTACCTGGTAGGCGCCGATAAGATTGAATTGGAAATTGTAAGTTGTTACTCCCATAAAAAAGGAAAGGCGACCATCGAACCTTCACCCTATGAAGAAGGCGCTATCATCTGGACTATTACCGAGCCGCCGGGAGAATATAGGGTGGATTATTTTGCTCACCAGAGTGCCGTTCTCAGAAAAGTACATTTTGATCCTTTTGAATAGAATTCGTAATATTACACGAAAAGGCATCAAAATATGGAGAGTCATGAGTACAGAGAGGATGAACACATCGTAGAAAATAAAGAAATTAGCATCTGGGAATCATTGATTCCGGTCATTTTGCTAATGGCTCTGCTCGCCTACAATATTTTTGGTAGAGATGGGGTGTGGTTGGGAGATTATTCTAACCAATTCATTCTTCTCATTGGAGGTTTGATTGCTGCCATCGTAGGCTTTTTCAATAAAACGGCTCTTCGCACCATGGCTCTGGAGGTTTGGGAGAACATTAGAAGCGTACTCATTCCTATAGGAATTCTATTTCTTGTAGGAGCACTTGCCGGCACCTGGCTGGTGAGCGGAATCATTCCTGCTATGGTATATTACGGACTACAAGTGCTCAGTCCGGGTGTATTTTTGCCAGCCTCAGTCATCATTGCAGCAATTATTTCTATTGCGACCGGTTCTTCTTGGACCACCTCTGCAACCGTGGGTATTGCGCTAATTGGCATAGGAACTGCACTTGGTATTCCTACTGGCATGATTGCCGGAGCAGTCATTTCGGGTGCATATTTCGGAGATAAGATGTCGCCACTCAGTGATACTACCAATCTCGCGCCTGCTATGGCCGGAACGGATTTGTTTACGCATATTAAGTACATGACATTTACCACCGTTCCCACCATATTGATTGCATTAATGGCTTTTACATTGATGAGCTTTTCCATTGACACCTCCGGAAATGCAGATATATCTGAACTTTTAACCACTATGGATGCCACCTTTAATATCAATCCATGGTTATTTTTGGTCCCCTTATTAGTCGTAGCCTTAATCATACTTAAGACCAAACCTTTGATAGCCCTGGCAGCAGGAGTAATCGCCGCCGCTGTTTTTGCTTTTATCTTTCAAAGTGAAGTTCTGAATACGATCAACGATAGCAGTATTTCAGCCATCGTGCAGGCGATATTTGTAGATACCTCGATCGTGACTGAAAATGAAACTCTGAATGACTTATTCTCTGCGGGAGGAATGAAAGGCATGTTATGGACCATCTATCTGATTTTGTGCGCCATGGTTTTTGGTGGAATTATGGATGGTATCGGCGCACTGGCGAGGATCACCAAATCCTTACTTTCAATAGCTAAGTCAATGTTTGGGTTATTCGCATCAACAGTGGCCAGCTGTCTGGGCTTGAATCTCATTGCTTCAGACCAATACCTGGCCATTGTCATTCCGGGTAAAATGTTTAAGAATGCCTACGAAGATCGTGGGCTTGCACCGGAAAATCTTAGTCGAACCTTGGAAGATTCCGGTACAGTTACTTCGGTACTGATCCCCTGGAACACTTGTGGTGCCTATCAATCGGGAGTTTTAGGTGTAAGCGTAGCGGATTATTTTGTTTTTGCGATCTTCAACTGGTTAAGCCCGATTATGACCTTAATTTTTGCGGGATTGAAAATAAAGATTCGTGAGCTGTCAGGACAGAACCTAAAAAGAACTTAATCACACTTTTTTACAAGGTAATTCGTGCGGCTTAGTACTTCTAGTATTAGGTTTGTATAAAAAAGATGCTCAGACAAATATTTCACATTTTTTTGCTAGTGATCATGCCGTGCATTCTTGCTGCTCAAGAGGAAGATCATACCATTTGGACCACAAGGTGGAGTCCCAATGGAAAGTTCATTGCAAGTGGTGGCCAGGATGGAACATTGAGAATCATTGATACGGATTCTATGAAGGTCATTTATACCTTTTCCATAGGTAGTGAGATTATAAGTCGTGTGAGTTGGCACCCAACTGAGGATAAATTGGCTATTGTGGCGCAAGGGATTGATTTTACAGCTAAAATCTTAGATTTAAATACCTGGAAATATACCGGCTTGCAAAATTTAAATAATACAATGCGTGCGATCGATTGGACTCCTGATGGAAAACGTCTGGCTGTTTCCCATTTGGAGGATTCCGTATCTATATTTAAAAACGATGGAGAATGGATCAGAACATTCAAAGCCGATGAGAAGGGAGTTACAGATCTGGACTGGCACCCTTATGAAGAGGGACTGATTACAGTAGGGTCTGAAATCAATTATTATGATTTCAATATGGACAGTCTGTTTCATCTACGATCCTGGACAAGACCCATCATGCTGCTATGTGTAGAATGGCACAAGTCAGGTCACTTTTTCATCTTTGGCGATTATGGATTTATGGATACTGATGTCCATTCAAACGATAAGTCATTATGGATATACGACTTTGATCACAGCAAGACACGATCTATTTATTCCAGTGATGTTGAATTTAGAAATATTCGATGGAACCCTGACTATACGATGTTTGCTTCCGCCTCTGATCAACTGACCCTTTTCTCTAAAGAGGGTGAAGTGCTTTTTCAATCCATATCAAACGATGGCAATCTGTGGGGAGTGGACTGGAGTCCTGATGGAAAATATATAGTGACTGGCAGTAGCAATGGCCAGATTACGATTTGGAACCATAAAGCTGAGAAGATAAAACAAATGCGATTTTAGATTCTGACTTTAGTGCCGATCTGCAGGGCCAATCGATGATGGACATCATTATTAGGTCCGATACCACTTTGTGACAAATTGTGATAATAAGTAGGTTGAATATAAAATGACATCTGATCAGAAATTTCCTTGCTAACGCCTACTCCAATATTTACCGTGGTATAGGCATTGTTCAAGAAGTTTCTAGATTTTACAAATCCTTCGTCAAAATCTTTGCGGTCTACAAAGGTGCCTGGATTTCGGTTTTGATTAGGTGTAGCCATAGCGGAGGCGAGCGGTTTGGTTTCTTTCTCCTCAATATCATAGTTTGCAAAAGCTACTACGCCTACAGAAGCTCCATTTACCCCATATACTTTCCAGCCTTTCTTCTTAAAGAGACTGTACTTAATATTAAGTGGAATCTCTACCAGATCAAAAATGATCTCCTTAAGGAGTATATCCTTATAGCCCACAGTTGCATTGCTCACCCTTTCTGTGATTTGCTTGGGATAATAATTAAGGGAAGTATATTCTATTCCACCTTCGACTTCCCAGGCTGCGCTTTCTTTAGAAATAGATGCACCTACAGTATAACCTTCAGCCAGATGAGAATATGCTTCTATCACTCCCTCTTCTGTATTAATAAACCGATTGACACTGTAAGATTTGTCAAAAGGAGTATTGATCATATTAATTTGAGGAGAACCATATAAATTAAACCAATGCTGTCCATTTTTTAATTGAGAAGCCAGACCTTTAAAAGGAATACTGAAATTTCGCCTTTCCGCCTCTATTCTTGGAATGTCTAATGAAGCCAACAAAAGAGCAGGCTGCTGTCCAGGGTAATCGTCTTTGTTTGCATTCAGTCGAATTTCTTTTCTTTCGAATGCAATATGCTCTGGTTCATCGGTGTCAATGGCCTCTAAGTCAGCAATAATCTTTTCTCCAGAAGTACGCTCTATGCCAAAGCTACGTTGAGACTGGAGTGGGTTATCTGTATGACGAAAAATAGTAGGTAAGGAAGATAGACTTTTGATTATCGAGTCATCATTAGCGGATCTTTCATTGTCAGCAATAAGTGTGGGACTATTTTCAAGCGTCGAAATGCTTTCCACTGAAGCGTCAGGAGAAGTTTTGATGTTAGCCAGGGAGACATTAGAAGATTTCTGATCGCCATTGATCTGATCAATTTCACGGCCCTGGACATTTTGATGATCAGTAGCATTTGAGTTGCCACTTTGCCTCACAGCCTCTGCAACTCCATGGGTTCTGTAAACCGGCTTTTTCGTTAGATTCTGAATAGGGTACAACTGCATAATGGTCAAAATAAACAGAATGAATACAGCAGCTTCTATGAATTTGGTAATCAGAATCCTTCTTCTTCGTTTTTCTATTTTTTCAAGATGTTCACTCAGTTTAGGCCATTGGGCACCATTGTAGGGTACTTCAAAATCTTCCACCTTTTGCTTGACACGTTCATCAAAGACTTCCTCTCCTTCAAGTATTTTTTCAAATTGATCCCAATCTGAATTTCCGTCCAGGTTTAGTTCTGCTAGCTTGGCTCCAATTAAAGCATCAAATCCTTTCGGAGCATTACGGTCACCGATTGAGTCAAAATCCTGAGGAACTTCTTCACTATTGAAATGGACCAGCTTTTCCCGTATGTGCTCATCAAAGCTTATCATACCAGATTTTTCAGCAAAAGACTCCCAAGCAACATTTGGCACATCAACCTCATGCGGCACAACTTTATCTTTCAATTGTTCATCAAAAGTATGAGCATCCTGGCTTTCCTGAAAAGCATCCCAGGCTTGCGCATCATTTTCGATTGAAAACTGCGATAACTTTGATTTAATAATATCGTCAAATGACTTATTCTCCATATATCCTGGACTTCGCCAATAGTATCTTTTTTAATTTTGTCCTGGCTTTAACCAAATTTGATCTGGAGGTGGATTCGGTAATACTTAAGATACTTGCAATTTCCTTATGTGGATAACCTTCGATAACATACAGGTTGAAAACTGTACGATAAGCAGGTGTTAAAAGTTGCAATGCATCAATAATTTCCTGAGCCGACATTTCACTAATCGCATCAGGTTCAGTGGTAGAAGCATCATAAACAGTATCCAGGTCCTCCGTCCTTCTCCTTGACATTTTTCGATAATAATCAATCGATGTATTGACCATTATTCTCTTAATCCAGGAATTTAACGAAGTTCCAGGTTTGTATTTATTGACATTCTTAAACACCTTAATAAAACCCTCGTGCAACACATCCAGGGCATCTTCCCTATTATTGGTGTATCGCATGCATAAAGGCATCATGGTGCCATAGTAATCTTCATACAACTTTTTCTGCGCCCACTTCTCTTTGCGGACACAAGCTTGAATGAAATGTTCTTCACTACGCTGTAAATCAAGAGTTACATCCATGATACTAAATTATGCATTTAGCTCCATCTTTTTTAATTAAAGTCTAGATCATAACGGTTTTTTAACGAAGGGTGCTGCTTTCTTTAAAATATGTCTTAACAAATTGTTAAGGTTTACTCTAACTTTACACTTTACTCTTCTTTTATGGGTATGTCAGGATATATCATCCATGAATACCTCAAACCTTTTTAAGTAGGACTTGTTAACTCATTCAATTCGCAAACATCGGCGGATGCATTTCATCGTAACTGGTCGCTTCCTGAAAAGCTTTTGCCACCTTTAGAATCTTAGCTTCTTCGAACAGATTTCCGATTAAAGTAAGACTGGTAGGGTGACCTTCTTTATCTAATCCCGTAGGAAAAGTGATCACCGGATGTCCTGTCAGATTCGTAATCACTAATTGACTGCCTCCAAAAGTGGGGGAAACAACCACATCATACCGCGACATAAATTCGTGCATTTTTTCGATCAAAACCTTTCGATGCCTGTTGGCTTGAAGGTATTCAACGGCAGGTATGAACCGACTTTGTCTTAGTGAGTTAGCTCGGGATCTTTTGCTTTGCTCCACCATTAAGTCTACCTGGCCACTTCTGACCAATTCGTCAAAGAATGCCCCGGCCTCTGCTCTTAGTATCACATCGAATGATCTGAATGGAAATTCTCCCGGAAGAGAATCAGAAATAAAAGTCAACCCCAGCAAAGTTAGAGAATCCACAGCCTTCCTCACCACCCTCATCGCCTGAGAAGTATCCCTAACAAATAGGCTGTCCAGATATCCGATTTTCAGCTGGCTTAAATCCAGGTCTTCGTCATAGCAAAATGGTACATCATACAAAGTGGGATCCATCGGATCGACACCCTGAATTTCTTGAAATACAAGAATACAATCTTCTGCACTTCTGCATATCGGACCAACCTTATCCATAGACCAGGACAATGGCATCACGCCAGTTCTACTTACTCTTCCATAGGTTGGTCTCAAACCTGTAACCCCATTTCTCGTACTGGGTGAGGTAATGGATCCCAGGGTTTCTGTGCCAATGGAAAAAGAGACCAATCCGGCAGCTGTAGCAGAACCCGATCCTGCTGAAGAACCACTGGCTCCTTTAAGTGTATCCCAGGGGCTGACAGTCTTACCTCCGAACCAAACATCCCCTCTAGCTAATGCTCCCGACGTTAGCTTTGCAATTAATATTGCACCAGCTTCTTCCAACTTCTTAACAATTGTTGCCGTTTCATCGATTTGCTGATCCTTATAGGGCATGGCGCCCCAGGTGGTGGGATAACCTTTTACCGCAACCAAGTCTTTAAGCCCATATGGAATACCATGTAAAGGTCCTTTATATAGGCCATTTCTAATTTCTTGATCAGCTTTCCTCGCTCTTTCCAAAGCTTCTTCTTCCATTAAAGTGATGACTGCTTTCAATGTGGGATCGTACTTTTTGATACGACCCAGGTATATACGGGTAAGATGCTCTGATGACAGTTTTCCGGATTTAATCAAGGAAGCCTGCTCAGCAATGGTCATAAAAGCCAGTTGGTCGTCGTCAGGCATTTCTGACACAAGCTTGGTTGGTTCGTAAATACAGGCAGGTCCCTCCGGAAGCTTGAAACCGAAGGGCAAGGGATCAAACAATATCGCTGGCATGACGTCATTTTCTAAACGGTAATTTCTCATCGTGTCATAGCCTTCCAGATTACGCTCCAGATAACTGTACATGGTATCTATTCGCTCGTTACTAAATTCCAGACCTATCACTTTCTGGGCGGATTTGACATCACTTTTGGTAAAAGCATGTTTGGTCGAAAGGCAAGCACTTAACGTAAAAACGATGAGTAGCAGGGCAACAATTCTATTCATAAATTGAAAGTAATCGTTTTTGTAAATAAAATCCTTTTATCGATTGAATTCTCGCACTTATTTTAAAATTCGACTCAAGGTATAAATAAGAAACTCCCCTATTCCAGGTTGTGCATTAATTTTAAAATAGGCATTATTACGATCAGAAATGGATATTTTTTCAATGGCTTACCGCTGTGCAAGGGGCGCAGTCTCGTACAGATTTTTAAAGTTTACCCTGAGGTGTTTAGGGGTCCATTCTCACCTTATGATCCTCATCAATATAGACAGCGCCTCCCGAAGGGACGAGCCTAATGGCGAGCCTGGAACATAGGGACCCGGAGGGTAAGCCCCTAAACCCACTCATATTAGTACATTCTCTAATCCATAAACTTTAAACTCTAAACTATATAAGCTATTTTTGCACCTTGTAGAAAATAAGTATGGCAGAAGATAAGAACAATGAGCTTAGCAACGGAGAAGCAAATTCCGACGATAATATAATTTCACTTTCAGGAATGTACGAAGACTACTTTCTGGATTATGCTTCTTACGTAATCCTGGAAAGAGCGATCCCAACAATACTGGATGGCCTGAAGCCGGTGCAGAGAAGAATTCTGTACAGCATGAAGGAAAAGGATGATGGTCGATATCATAAAGTAGCGAACCTGATCGGTCATACCATGCAGTATCATCCACACGGAGATGCAGCCATCGGTGATGCACTGGTAAAACTGGGACAGAAAGATCTGATGATTGATTGCCAGGGCAACTGGGGAGACACGCGAACAGGTGATTCTGCAGCCGCGCCCAGATATATTGAAGCCCGGCTAACCAAATTTGCACTGGAGGTCGGCTTTAATGCGCAGACCACAGAGTGGCAACTCAGTTATGATGGCAGAAATAAGGAACCCATCAATCTGCCGGTCAAATTTCCATTGCTATTAAGCCAGGGAGCCGACGGAATAGCGGTCGGGCTTTCTACCAAAATCTTGCCTCACAACTTTAATGAACTGATTAAAGCCTCTATCAAAATACTTCAGGGAAAAAAAGTCAAAATTTATCCTGATTTCGATACTGGTGGATCCATAGATGTTAGTGAATATAACGGAGGAAAGCGGGGAGGAAAAGTGAAGGTCCGTTCTAAAATAGAAATTGTCGACAAGAACTTTCTGGCCGTTAAAGAATTGCCATATGCAACGACTACCTCATCACTGATCGATAGCATCATCAAAGCCAATGACAAAGGCAAGATCAAGATCAAGAAAGTGGTCGATAATACTGCCAAGGATGTTGAAGTACTGATCGAACTCGCCTCGGGTGTTTCACCGGAAGTGACGATGGATGCACTCTATGCCTTTACCAATTGTGAGATCAGTATTTCTCCCAATGCATGTGTCATCATCGACAACAAGCCACACTTTCTGACGGTGGAAGAAATTCTGGAAACTTCTACCATGAATACCAAGGACCTGCTAAGACAGGAACTGGAGATCAGAAAAGGTGAGCTCGAAGAGAAATGGCATTTTGCAAGCCTTGAAAAGATTTTTATTGAAAATCGTATTTATCGCGATATCGAGGAGTGCGAAACGTGGGAAGAAGTCATAGAGGCCATTGACAAAGGACTTAAGAAATACATCATCACACCTGGAATGAAGGGTGTGGATCCGAAAGGTAAAATAGAACTGGCAAGAGATGTGACGGAAGAAGACATCCTGAGATTGACAGAAATTAGGATTAAGAGGATCTCAAAATTTAATTCATTCAAGGCAGATGAGATCATCGCTAAAATCAACGAAGAACTTGCAGAGGTCAAACATCACCTGGCAACCCTGACGGAGTATGCCATTGCCTATTTTGAAAGGTTATTGGAGAAATACGGCAAGGGTCAGGAACGCAAGACAGAAATTACGACTTTAGAGTCAATAGAGGCCCGACAGGTTGTCGCTAATAATGCCAAGCTTTATGCCAATTTTAAGGAAGGCTTCATTGGCACAGGTCTGAAGAAAGATGAATACATCGGTCCGTGTTCAGATATTGATGACATTATCGCTTTCAAAAAAGACGGCACCTTCCAGGTTTCCAGAATCGCAGATAAAGTGTTTGTTGGAAAAGACATCATTCACACTGCAGTATGGAAAAAGGGGGATGACCGGACCACCTATAACTTACTATATGTAGATGCGAAGACCGGACGTACCATGGCCAAGCGTTTCCAGGTCAATAGTATCACACGAGATAAGTCTTATGATCTGACTAAGAAAGCTCCGGGTTCAAAAGTGCTTTATTTTACCAGCAATCCCAACGGTGAAACAGAAACGGTCCAGATCCAGCTTTCTCCGGGTTGCAAGGCAAAAAAAAAGGTTTTCGATTTTGACTTTGCGGAAATTGCCATTAAAGGGCGTGGAGCCGGAGGAAATATTGTAACCAAATATCCGGTAAAGAAAGTGACGCAATTGGAGGTTGGGAAGTCTTCATTGGGAGCACAGCAATTCTGGATGGATGAGGTCAGTGGCAGGCTGAACAAGGAAGAGCGTGGAATTTACCTAGGCAAATACGACACAGGGGATTTAATCATCGCATTTTTCAAAGATGGGTCCTATGAATTGAGAGAGGCTGATGACATGGTGAGATATGAAGTAAAAGAGTTGGATAAAATCGAAAAATTTGATCCAGATGCGATTGTCAATGTGGTGTATTATGAAGGTGAAAAAGGATGGACGATGGTCAAAAGGTTCGAGGTTGAGACATCAACATTAGCCACAAGATTTAATTTTCTGACAGAACATCGATCTTCAAAGCTTTATTTCGTTAGTACGCATCCGAGCGCTACTGTACAGTACACCTACAAGGAAGACAAAGAAAAGCACACGGAAGAGTTGTTGATTCCTGAGTTTATTGACGTGAAGGGTTGGAAAGCCATTGGCAACAAACTTGGAGAATTTAAGATTTTGAGTGTTAAAGATGTCTCTCCTGAAATTGAAGAAGAGGTGGATGATTCAGAAGAGCAGTATGAAAATGACAAACCAATTCAAAAGGACCTCTTTGGAAATACAGATAAAAAGGAAAATTTGGGAGCTGGTGATACGATAGAATTCGATGTCTAGAGAAAAAAAAGAAAAAGATTTTGTTTACCGGGCCTATTACGAAGGAGGTACCGAGGCACTTAGAAAGTTCATTGGAAAGCACATGCAGTATCCCACTGAAGCGAAAGAAAAAGGTATCGAAGGTACTGTTAAATTAAAATTTAACATCGATCATGAGGGGAAAGTGCATCAAGTAAAAGTGCTCTCGGGAATTGGGCATGGTTGTGATGAAGAAGCGGTTCGAATTGCACGATTGCTTGAATATACAGTACCCAAGACTCATAAGCTGAAAGTTGGTTTTAAGAAACAACTGAATATACATTTCAGATTGAAGAAAACATCAGACCAAAATACTGGTCAAATTACCTACGCGTATACTGTGACGTCTCCTAAGGAAAAAGAAAAGAGCTACAGTTACAGGATTAACATCTAGTTAAGATTTGCTACTCAAAAATTTTGTATCATTGCCGACTACTAAATTTTTTGCTGCTTTTTATTGATCGATGAAACGGAACTGTCTCTTACTAGTACTTTTTTTTGCCTGTTATCAGCTGAATGCTCAAAAGTCTGCCACTGTAGCTGTTATCGACCAGCCGATCACCTTAGATGGTGCACTGGAAGAGGAGGTATGGCAATTGTCTAAACCTGCTTCTGATTTCTGGCAATATTTTCCATCTGACTCTGTTTTGGCAGAGAATCAATCAGAGATCTATTTTCTTTATGATGACAAAAACCTATATATAGGTTTCAAGTGCTACTCATCTGGAAAAGACTATGTGGTTCCTACCTTAAAGCGTGACTTCAGGGCTGGAGGCAATGATAACATAACCATCATGATCGATCCATTTAATGACAGAATCAATGCTTTTTTATTTGGTACCAATCCCTTTGGTGTTCAACGAGAAGGATTGGTGGCTGGAGGTGGTGAAGATATTGACAACTTTTCAGTGGCCTGGGACAGTAAGTGGAAATGCAATGCCAAGATTTTCGATGATTACTGGACTGCTGAGATGGAAATTCCTCTAAATATCCTAAGATTTAATCCGGGTGTAGACAAATGGAGTTTTAATTCATATCGGTTTGATACACAGGCTAATGAACAAAGTACCTGGAACCAGATACCGCGAAACCAGTGGATCTTCAACCTGGCATTTATGGGAGAGATGCTCTGGGATCAGCCGCCAGTAAGACCTAAAGGTGGTGGTAATGCCATCATTCCTTATGTCACCGCAGGACATTCTAAAAACTATGAAAAAAATTCTCCGGCTAATTTTACCTATAATTTCGGAGGAGATGCTAAGATTGCCGTTACACCGAGTTTGAATCTAGATTTGACCTTCAATCCTGACTTTTCACAAGTCGAAGTTGATGAGCAGGTGACCAATGTGGATCGTTTTGAGATCTTTTTTCCGGAAAGAAGACAGTTTTTTCTGGAAAATGCAGATTTGTTTGGGGGATTTGGTACGCCGAGAATCAATCCATTTTTTTCAAGGAGGATTGGGGTGAGTCGAGATACCACCACTGGTAATGCTATCCAAAATACCATTTATGCGGGTGCAAGGTTAAGCGGTAAATTAAATGAGGACGTGCGGTTGGGTTTGTTGTCCATGCAAACTGCTGCCGATCCGGTGAATGGTTTGCCTGACTACAATTATTCTATTTTCTCCATTCAGAAGAAAATCTATACGCGATCTAACATAGGTTTCATTTTTGTCAATAAACAAGCTTTTGGTGAGGTGGATGCGAGTTCCAATAATGACCGATACAATCGTGTTTTAGGACTGGATTACAATCTGGCCACAGATGATAATACCTGGACAGGAAAGGCTTTCTTGCATCGCTCCATTTCTGAGGAGGGTTTGCCAAATCCATGGGCTCAGGGCACTTCATTGAGGTACAACAAGAGAATGTTTTTCGTTCAAGCCGATCAGCAATACGTTGGAGAAGGATATGATGCTCAAGTAGGATTTGTCAGAAGGCAAAATTTTTTAAGATTCAGTCCGAGTGCCGGGCTTAATTTTTATCCAACCAATGGATTTGTCAATCAACATGGTCCTTCTTTGGAATGGACTTATTTTAATTTTATAGGAGTCGGAAATACTGACCGTGAATTACAGTTTGAATACCAGGTAGAATTCAATAATAATTCAGAAATTGGAGTAGAAGTTACGAATACTTATGTGTACCTATTGGGAGATTTTGACCCTACAGGTACTGGATCTGAAAAGTTATCTTCCAATACAGATTATAATTATACGGCGTACGAATTATCTTACCGATCGAATCGAAATCTGGATTTCTCTTTTTCATTGAGTCCTAATTTTGGTCAATATTTCAATGGGACTCGCTATGGACTGAGGGGATTTGCATCATATCGTTATCAACCTTACGGCCAGTTTAGTTTGTCCTACAGCTACAACCATTTTGAACAGGACCATTTGAAAGAAGCGAAAAGAACGGTGCTTTTAGGACCCAGATTAGACATCTCATTCAACAAGGCGCTATTTCTAACGACGGTCGTACAATACAATTCGCAGATCACAAATATGAATGTCAATGCAAGGTTGCAATGGCGTTTCGCACCGGTTTCCGATCTTTATATCGTATACACAGATAATTACTTTACGGACATCACGGATGATCCTGCTGATCGGTTTATTACCCAGATACGGAATCGTTCTTTGGTAGCGAAAGTGACCTATTGGCTTAACATCTAGGCGAATTCTTAGGACCTCATAAAAGGCCTCTTGCTTCATCCCAAGCTAAACCCATTCTTGAAACATGCTACACAGGACCTCGTGCTTCAGCCCGAGCTAAACTCATTCTTGAAACATGGTCCACAGGACCTCGTGATTCAGCCCGAGCTAAACTCATTCTTGAAACATGCTCCACAGGACCTCGTGCTTCAGCCCGAGCCACTAACCTTGCTTCACATCTACTCTCCAAGAACCCATTCTAGGAAAATTAAGTCAGAATAGAGATCCCATTTTTGCTTCTCACAGGGATGATATCCATTTGCAAATTAAAACTATCTAAATACCGGGACTCCAGATCTTCAAAATCTTCTGCGTGATCTTTCAGCAAGGCAATGACACTTCCTCCAAATCCGCCGCCCATCATTCTAGCACCAATACAGTCTTCTCTCTTCTTTAGATTTTCGACAATAAAATCCAATTCTTCACAACTCACTTCATATAATTCAGACAAACTTTGGTGAGATTCAAAAAGCAATTCCCCTGCCATATGAAGATTGGTTTCGGTCAGCGCCTTGACCATAGCCAGCACTCTATTATTTTCATTGATCACATGCGTCAATCGATCAAACTCAGTCTTACTAATTAGGTCAATAAAATCATTTAATTTTTCTTCATTTAAATCCCTTAGCGAATGTATTTCGGGATTTCTTTCCTGAATGGCCGTCAAGGCTGATTCGCAATCAGCTCTCCGGTCATTGTATTCTGTTTCAGCAAGATTATGCTCAACGTTTGTATTGAATAAACACCATTTGGCACCCTTGACTTCACTATCGATTAGCTGGTAAGAATAATCTCTGCAATCCAGTAAAATCGCTTTGTTTTCCTCACCCATACAGATGGCAAACTGATCCATCTTACCGCCATTAACACCAGTGCCGTTTTCAGCTCGGCTTGCCATAAACACAATGTCCCTCTTAGAATAATTGAGATCAAACAAATGCTTGATTGTGAATAGAAACCCACAGGTCAATGCTGAACTGGAAGAGATTCCTGCACCAAATGGTATGTCACCATTAATCATAACATTGAAACCGCAAATAGAATGCTGATCTTCACGAAGAACTCTGAGAGCACCCATGAAAAAGCGAGTCCATTGTAGATCGGATGTTGGATTATTGAGGTCAATGACCGTTTCTTCTCCTAAATCCAGGGCATGAATATGAATTTCTTGATCCTGCCTTTTAGAAGCAGCAAAATAGATGGCTTTCTCAATAGGAAATGGCAAAACCAGTCCGTCATTATAATCTGTATGTTCACCTATTATATTCACCCTTCCCGGCGCCCTGCAAATGATGGGTTCTTCATTAAAATATTCCGTAAATCGCTTTCTTAATGTTTCGATCATCTTATTTCGTAACCAAATTGGTCTTATTTTTTTCTGGTTTGCTATAAGTCATAGTACCACAAGCGGCCCTGCACGGCCCAGAGAGAACGAAAATAAGATATATGTGAGAATATCATTAAAGATTTCAGTTAGATTTCAAATTACAGCTTCTCGATCCACTAAATTTTTCGAATGAATGCCAACGCCTCTTCCTTTACAGCGTCTGTCTTACTAAAATACTGGTCAATATGCTGTATGACCTTGACATCAGGTTGAATACCAATTTCCAATGGAAGCTCAGTGGCATAGGTAACACATGTCACATCTGCAATATTAAGCATGGTGCGGGTATTCTTCAAACGAACATTTACACCTCCGGCGGTGCATAATTGATTAGAGCCTAGCTCCTCTCCGAATATAGTCCCTAGAGCTTCCTGTTTGACAATCGACATAAAATGACCGGTTGTCGATTCACCATGTCCATCCATGAGATAAAATTGATTTCCTTTAAATCGGTGGACAAATGGTTGATAAACTTCTTTAGTACTGAGATCTTCAATGGTTTTTCCATTTTTCCCACTTATCCGGGAATAATACTCGAAGGGCTTATCCATGAGATATCGTAGTAAATGTATACTGGCTTCAGGCGCTCCACCGCCGTTGAATCGAACGTCGATGATGAGATTCTGTATATCATTTTCAGCAATCACTTTAAAACTACTGTCAATGAAGGTTTTGAATTCATCGAAATTCATCCATTTGTAATACACAAATGACGAAATGGTAAGTATGGCGGTTTGAGGGTCGTTCAGGATTTCAAGACAAAGACTTTCTTCACACGATGGTATCGACCGATCAATCTGTGGCATCAGATGTTTCTCCGTGGGTTTAAGTGCCAATGTTTCTTTTTCTCCTTTTAGGTCAATGTTATACTTATCCGGTAGGCCTAACGCGTAAGAAATTAAACTGGTAGAATAGGCATTGAATTTTTTAATTTTCGGCGTTTCAGAATGTGCCTGAGAAACCAGATGGTCAAAAATCCGGTCCATGATTTCTTCAACAGGTTGACCATTAATTTTTAAGATCTGATCTTTAACATTGACTTGATCTTCATTCTCCAATGGGTCGATGACAAAAAGTTGACCATCGACCAATCTGGTTATTAAAGGAAACCGGCGTTCTACAGGGAGCATGTTGTTTTCCTCATAGAAATCTCCCATAGTGGTATGAGAGCAATTGACACTAGCCATAATTTCCTGACAATACCATCGGAATGTTGCATAATTGGTTTCATTGTTAATGTTACTTTTAATTTCCTGGATTAAGGTTTTAAAGTTTGCTTCCGTTTGGTACAGATAGAGATTGGGGTGCAGGTCAATGAGCATTGAAGCAAGTTGGTCAATATCTTCTTTTAGGTCAATGGCTGAAAACGCGGCATCAAAAGTATGAGTTGGGTTGTCCATTTTGTAGGAAGGGTCATTGATCTTTGCGAGGTAGTCTTCCGCATTGTAGTTGTATGGGTTTAGTTCCAGAGATTTATTGTAATAGCGGATCGCGTTGCTGGTATGTCCTAAAGCAAGATAAGCTTCACCAAGGCTGTCAAAACCATTGGCGCCTTTTGGAAACTCTAATACCAGGAGCTTAAAGATTTCCAATGCTTCTTTAGGCTTGTCTTCCCAAAGCAGAGAATAACCATATCGGTTAAGTTCATTTTCACTTTTTACGTAATTCGGATTAGAAGCCTTTGCTTTTAGTTGGTAATAGAGTTGGATTCGATCTTCAATGGGGATGTGATTAAAACTCCTCAATGTGGAAAGGGTGGAAAATTCACGATCAATGGTTATTCCATTAGTAATTTCATCCAAAGAGGGCTTCGAAAGCGCTGTATTCTTACATCCGGCATGACCAATGAGGATTGCGGCGAAATAGATAAGTATTCTTAAGTGCTGCATGTTTTTGGTTCAAAGCTAGTGGTGAATCTTAAATGATCAAGGATTGAATTGTAAATTAATGTAAAGTGCTGTGTAAAGAGAATGCAGTTCTTTTATAAAGTCCAAATACCGCTTGAACTGATGGGGAATGGCTTGGTTTTTGAAACTTAATTAAATCTGAGCAAACATATTATAAGATTTTTCGTTTATATTTGCTCTCCCTTAAAAGGGTCGCGTGGCCGAGTGGCTTAGGCACTGGTCTGCAAAACCAGGTACAGCGGTTCGAATCCGCTCGCGACCTCAATTATAAAGCTTCGTAGCGAATTCTGTTACGAGGCTTTTTCTTTTTTGCACTATACAATATGACAGCTCGCGGATTCTCGCAGCCGCAGCCGGAAGGTGTGCTTCCGGTTCATTCGCTAAAACGCCCTCTGGCGTCATTGCTGCGCAACGCTCATGAATGCTCGCGACCTCAAATTTAAAGCTTCGTTACACCTGTTTCGAAGCTTTTTTATTTTAAACGTATCAAAGTAATGCTCGCGGATTCGAGCAGCCCCAGCCGGAAGATTTGCTTCCGGTTCATTCGCTATAACGCCGCTGGCGTCATTGCTCCACAACGCTCATGAATGCTCGCGACCTCAAATTTAAAGCTTCGTTACTTTTGTTTCGAGGCTTTTTTCTTTTTTGCATTTGGTTCAAGCCTTCGCAGGCCACAGGTCTATCCTGAGCAAGGAAAGCTATCAAACGAGTAAGCTGGAGAGGTTAAAACAAGGAATTAATCAGTTCCATCCCTTACAATGAAACTAAAAATTGGTACAAAACGTACTTAGATAGGTTATTAATTAGTAACTTTACTATATGAAAATTGTAAACTATACAGATTTAAGGTTAAACCTTAAAAAATGGATGGATTCTGTGGTAGATAACTTCGAGGAAGTTATTATCAAGAGGAAAAATCAGAAAGATCTAGTGATGATCTCACTTGAAGAATACAATTCTTTAGTAGAAACTAATTATTTATTATCAGGCAAAAATAGGGAAGTACTCTTGGAGTCCTTAGAAGAGTATAAAGCTGGGAAAAAGGTTATTAAAGATCTTGTGGAAGAATGAAAATTGCTTGGTCAACAAGAGCATGGACGGATTATTTATATTGGCAGAACAACGATAAAAAGAAGCTATATAGAATTAATAGCTTAATTAAGGAGTCCATCAGAAACCCATTCGATGGAATTGGTAATCCTGAACCACTAAAGCATAACTTGCTGGGATTTTGGTCAAAGAGAATCGATAGAGAACATCGACTCATATATTCTTATTCTGAAACAGAATTGTACATTTTATTTTGTAGATATCATTATTAAACAGCTGACTAGCTGCACTCGAATGCTATTAGTTGTAAACCTCTCCCTTACTCTTCCAGGATTGCGGAGATAAGCGGCGTTCGGCGAGAGAAATTCGGCATTTACACACGCCATTACTCCCTGCGTGACGTTAAAAAGTAGTGCTCCGGTCTTGGACTTTTTTACAGTCTGAATGATAGAGTAGCAAGTTGAAAAGATTGATTCTTTGCCGCCCGCGGAGTAAGATCAGCTGCACTCAAAGCGACTTAGCTAGCGCCCTGCGGTTGTTTACTCATTTTGATCATTAAACGCATACCTTGCGATTGCTCTTGCTGTTTAGTGCTCAAAATCGAGTCAAAATGTATTACCAGTACTTAAATAGATCTTTGCTCAAAACGGCTGAGCCTGGCGGGTATGATAGCTTGGAGCTTTCAAGCATCCCTGGCTCTCTCACTGTCTAGCGCTTTCGCTTATGTCTTCAGTGGTATTCAAAGACAGTATTCTCTTGGATGGAAGATAGGACAGGTTGAACACCAATTAAAATTTGGACCTGAGTTCGAATCCCAGCAGCTCCACTACATTTTTTATTTTCATCCGAACCATTTTCAATTGAATTTTTTCAGCTGAAAACAAAAAGGACTCACCAAAACGTTATATTTGTGAATCTGGTGATTGAGGGAAATTGTGAACATGCTAAAAGTAGCATATGGAAGTTTTGAAATAAACTTGAGAAGCTGCGCAGGTAAGGTGGGGAGTAGATCCCAAAGCAGAAGCTGTACCGAGTATGACGCCGTACGGAAGTATGGGTCTAAATCCCATATGTAATGTCGATCCGGATGGGGTTATTGCCTTTGCACCTATTCTAATCGGTGCAGCTTTTCCTACATTTAGCAACCAATCAAAGATCATTCGATAATTAGATTTTAAGGGCATTTGCAGAATCTAAAGTCCCAGGTAAAGTATCAGAAGGAAGTTTGATCGATTTGTCAAATTTGCTCACAAATTCTTTTCTTTGAGTAAAAATTAAATGCCTGAGTATAAAGCGATACTTTTTGATATGGATGGCACCTTGGTAAATACTGAACCACTCCATGAAGAGGCTTGGCATCAAACTTTAGATCCATTCAATATCAACCTATCAGAAGATTGGTTCAACAAATATACAGGTTCAACCGATCGCGTTTTGATCAATGATATTTCAAAACAATATCAAATACATTTGGATGTCGATGAACTACTTGAGAAAAAAAGAAATGTCTTTCTAAAATTGGCACAAACAAGATCTCAAGTATTTGGAGGAGTGAGAGAAGGCTTAGAAAGACTGAGTAAAATCTATGATTTAGCATTGGTTACTTCTAGTTCAAGAAAGGGTGCCGTGTGCGTTCTGGAAGCTGTGGATTTATCAAAGTTTTTTAAGACTACCATCACATTTGATGATGTTGAAAAGCATAAGCCTGATCCAGAGCCTTATCTAAAAGCTATAAACTACTTTGGAATAATGCCACAGGATTGCATAGCTGTCGAAGATTCCTTCTCCGGAAGCAAGTCTGCAAAAACAGCTGGTTGTTATACTATTGGAGTCTTGAATTCAGTAGAAGCGGACAAACTAGAAAGTGCTGACAGGATATTCGAATCTACCAAAGATGTCATGAAATTCTTAGTGGGCATTCATCATCAGAATGACCGCTCTTAACTTCGCCGTTAAGATCTGTTCATATGATTAAATGCTCTCATTGACTGAAATTCAAAAATGTAGAATTCACAAAAAACCGATCCCATTAAATTGAACATTGCCCGTTCAGATCCAAATTGACCTGTGGTAAACAAACGAAAGAGAGATGTTTCAAGAGCTCTTAGCTCAAAAGCAAAGACATAAAATATCTAAAAGCAATTCTAATTTTGCTTCGTCCTAAATCCAAACCACGAAATATAAAGAAAACAAAATAAGGGCAGGATGAATGAAAAATTGACCTCCCTAACTCCTAAAATAGTGGTGTCATTTACAGCTGCTCCTCCAACATCAATAATTATACCCTGTAGCTTAGGCATTAGCGCTCCTCCTACAATAGCCATGACCAATCCGGCAGCTCCAATTTTTGACTCCTCTTCGCTTAAGCCGTCTAAAGCAATACCGTAAATCGTTGGAAACATAAGTGACATACATAAAGAGATGCCCACAAGTGAGTAAAGCCCTCCTATACCAGAGATCCAAATCGTTCCAATACAAAAGACCACTGCAAGCATCGCAAAATACATGAGCAAACTTCCAGCATCAATAAAACGCAGTAAGTAAGTGCCTATAGCACGACCTATTAAAAATACTATAAAAGCAGCGAACTGATAATTGGCCGCATTTTCACTACTCATCCCGATATTCTCAGCATAAAGATAGATATAAGTCCAGCACATAATCTGGGCACCTACATACAATACTTGGGCTAATACTCCGAGTACGTATTTTCTGTTGTTCTTTAGGGAAGTAAAGGTTGCCCCAAGGCCAGGAATCCCATCTTCATCCTTTACCTGGGGCATCTTACTGATATAAATGAATATGAAAATTACGGTAATGACTATTCCAAGAATAACATACGGGTTGCGAATCACTAAAAGATCAGACGTTCTAACCAGCAATTTTTGGGCTGTATCCAAAGACGCAAAATTTTCGATATCATCAGATTGTAGTCTTTTAAGCACAAATTGCTGAGCCACAAGTAACCCCAACAGCAACCCCACAGGATTAAAGGCCTGTGCAAGATTTAGTCGCTGTGTGGCTGTTTCACGACTTCCCATTGCCAGAATGTATGGATTAGCAGTGGTCTCCAGGAAAGCAAGTCCAAAAGTCAATACATATAGGCCCAGACAGAAAAACCAGAATTGCTCTGTGATTGCCGCCGGATAAAAAAGTAAGGCTCCTGCAGCATAGAGTGCCAAACCAATCAAGACTCCAGTCTTATAACTGTATTTTCGCACAAATAAAGCAGCTGGCAGCGCCATGCAAAAATAACCACCATAGAAAGCCATTTGTACCCAGGCAGCCTGAGAGTTCGTTAATTCCAGAACCTTCTTAAACGCCTGCACCATGGGATCTGTAACAGCGTTGGCAAATCCCCATAATGCAAATAGCGATGTAATCAAAATAAAAGGCAGTAAAAGCTTTTTAGGAACGACTACCTCATCATAGTTTTTACTCATTTCCAAGCAATATAATTTTTTTCGTCATCATATTTTGATTGGATTGCAGTCCAATAAAATATATTCCTTGAGGTAAGTGTTCAAACCTAACCCTAACCTGATGTTCGCCTGCATTCATACTTCGAGAAAAGATTTTATCAACTTGATTTCCAGATAAATCAAACAATCTAATATCTACCCATCCACTTTCAGGCAAATCAATATTGAGGTTTGCTTCTGAATAAATAGGATTAGGAATAATTTCAAACTGAGGCAATAATTCATTTTGTACTATTTCAATATCATCCACGTTAACCGTAGAATCCAATTCTGTAATCAACTGAATATGATCCACTATAATCGTACCCGCGGAAAATGCTCCTGTATCCTTATTCTTCCATCTGAATGAAATCCATCCCTTTGCAGTACCCACCGGAGTATTGTAAGTAAATTTATATTCCTGATAGTTATTGGTCAGATCATAGATTTCTGAACCTTCACTAATTACATTCCTATCTTCGTCGAAAAACCCATAAGCAAAAGTCAAAGATCCTCCACTCTCTCCTACTTCCTTGGCCCAAAATGAACCATTGTACTCTTTTTCAGGCTTTAACTCCATATTAGAATCCCAATTATCAAAAGCTCGATCAGCCAACCCTTCTACAGGCTCCACAAAAGTCACTTTGGCTGCTTTTTCACCATCAATTACATCGTCGGTAATGATTTCCACCATACTGCCTAAAGCATCTGGCACCTCATAAAATCTCCAGAACTCGAGGTCCTGCTCAAAACTCGGGTTGAAGCCTGCTATAGCATCTTCAGTATCTGTCACCACAACCGTATCCTCAACTTCCGTAAGCAATTGAATATGATCCACTATAATAGTACCCGCGGAAAATGCTCCTGTATCCTTATTCTTCCATCTGAATGAAATCCATCCCTTTGCAGTACCCACCGGAGTATTGTAAGTAAATTTATATTCCTGATAGTTATTGGTCAGATCATAGACCTCTGAACCTTCACTAATTACATTCCTATCTTCGTCGAAAAACCCATAGGCAAAAGTCAAAGATCCTCCACTTTCTCCTACTTCCTTGGCCCAAAATGAGCCATTGTACTCTTTTTCAGGCTTTAACTCCATATTGGAATCCCAGTTATCAAATGCCCGATCAGCCAAACCCTCTGCTGGCTCCATAAAAGTTACTTTGGCTGCTTTTTCGCCATCAATAACATCGTCGGTAATGATTTCCACCATACTGCCTAAAGCATCTGGCACCTCATAAAATCTCCAGAACTCGAGGTCCTGCTCAAAACTCGGGTTGAAGCCTGCTATAGCATCTTCAGTATCTGTCACCACAACCGTATCCTCAACTTCCGTAAGCAACTGAATATGATCCACTATAATCGTACCCGCGGAAAATGCTCCTGTATCCTTATTCTTCCATCTGAAAGAAATCCATCCCTTTGCAGTACCCACCGGAGTATTGTAAGTAAATTTATATTCCTGATAATTATTGGTCAGATCATAAATTTCTGAACCTTCACTAATTACATTCCTATCTTCGTCGAAAAACCCATAAGCAAAAGTCAAAGATCCTCCACTCTCTCCTACTTCCTTGGCCCAAAATGAACCATTGTACTCTTTTTCAGGCTTTAACTCCATATTAGAATCCCAATTATCAAAAGCTCGATCAGCCAACCCCTCTACAGGCTCCACAAAAGTCACTTTGGCTGCTTTTTCACCATCAATAACATCGTCGGTAATGATTTCAACCATACTGCCTAAAACATCCGGCACCTCATAAAATCTCCAGAACTCAAGGTCCTGCTCAAAACTCGGGTTGAAGCCTGCTATAGCATCTTCAGTATCTGTTACCACAACCGTATCCTCCACTTCCGTAAGCAATTGAATATGATCCACTATAATCGTACCCGCGGAAAATGCTCCTGTATCCTTATTCTTCCATCTGAATGAAATCCATCCCTTTGCAGTACCAGGTGGTGTTTCATATGAAAATTCATATTTATCGTAAGTTGAAGACAAATCAAAAATCTCATTTCCTTCACTAATAACATTGCGGTCATCGTCAAAAAATCCATAAGAAAAGATTAATGAACCATCGCTTTCTCCAATTTCCTTAGCCCAAAATGATCCCTCATACTCCTTTTCCGGCTCTAGTAACATGTTAGAGTCCCAATTATCAAAGGCTCTATCTGCAAGCCCTTCAACAGGTTCCACAAATGTAATCTTAGCTGCCTTCTCTCCATCAATTACATCGTCGGTAATGATTTCAACCATACTGCCTAAGGCATCTGGCACCTCATAAAATCTCCAGAACTCAAGGTCCTGCTCAAAACTCGGGTTGAAGCCTGAGATAGCATCTTTGACATCAGCATCACTAGTATCCTTAACTTCTGTCAGAATTTCAATATGATCAATAAAAATGGTGCCGTCTGCAAATTCATTGGTTTCCTTATCTCGCCATCTAAAGGAGATCCATCCTTTGGCAGTACCAGGAGGCGTCGAAAATGTAAATTCATATTTTTCGTAATTTTCAGTCAAGTCAAATGTGATGCCAGATTCGTCTAGAACATTTCTGTTCTCATCAAAAAATCCGTACGTAAAATTAATTGCCCCATTACTTTCGCCTTGTTTTTTCGCCCAAAATGAACCTTGGTAAATGGTTTCAGGCTTCAAAGTCATATTCGAATCCCAATTGTCAAATGCTCGATCCGCGAGTCCTTCCTCTGGTGCCACAAAGGTTACTTTCGCAGCTTTTGCACCATCCACAACATCTCCTTGAATGATTTCGACAGTACTGCCCAATCCGTTAGGAACTTCAAAAAATCTCCAAAACTCCAAATCATCCTCAAAGCTAGGATTAAAACCTTCAATAGCATTTTCAAAAACTACAACATCTCCTTCTTCCCAAATTGGATCTTTATCAGTTTCTTCCACAGTTCCTCCTAAAATACCGGTATTTCCACCTCCAGCCAGATCATTGATAATTTGACCGCTGCCTTCATTAATTGGCCAATATGCAGCGATACCTTCTTCATCTCCAGTCAATCTCTTAGTTGAAAATTCTTTAATTTCACTATCAGTTCTGGCAACTTTCCAGATTCGAACTTCAGCAACTGCACCATTAACTACTCTGTCAGGAAAAGCAGGCGAGGATCCTATGTAAAGGTTTTCATCTAAAGTAGGCAGAACTAACGCCGAAAAGGTGTCGCTGCTAAAAATAAGATTGCCATTCAAATAGATCTTTTGTGTCTCCCCGTCATACGTACCCGCTACATGGTTCCAGGTTCCTTCTTCGAATAACTTTTCTTCAGAACCACTTGACACTTCATGCCACATGCCATCTCCGAAACCCCAATTGATCTGTCCATCACCATTGGCGCGAAGAAAAAATCCTATATCATTTCCAGCTTCACTATGATCCATAGCCAATATTGTGCTTTGAAAAGTCTCCGCCCTAGATTCATTTATGTTGAACCAGGCTTCTAGTGTGATAGCATTTCCACTTACCAGTAATTCCTCTCCTCGACCACAGTCTACAAAATCATCTGTTCCATCAAATGTCAGGAACTGCTCAACTACAATTTCTGAAGGTGACGAAGGGCTTAAAAACAGACCGGAAAATACAGCATTAGGGCCTTCAATCGTATTCAGCTCTATTCTCACCTTACCATTCATTTTCCAGGTCAACCATTTTCCACCCGAAAAATCTGAAACAGTTTGCACATTATAGGTTTCCCCAGTGGCCTTATCGACCAGACTTACTGTTATAATACGACCTTGATCATCACCATCGAGAAAATATAGAGAAACATTGTATTCTTGTTCACCAAGATTTAAATTTATTGACCAGGGCTCTTCCGTCGAATCTACAAAATCAGCTGCTAAAATGGTAGAGTCCATATTGTAATACAAACCTCTCTCATCCGAGCTGTTATGCTCCCAAATAATTGTTTGCTGCATTTGTGGAAGATCAAGATGTACATTTTCCGGCAGATTTTCACCTATACCAGCGATGTAATAGCCTTGTACTCCATAAACGCCATTCCACTTACCTTGAGTTTCTGTATCACTTCCTATAAACTTGGCAAAGCCACTTGGCATTGAAGAAAAATCAATACTGATATCATCTATTGCAATTCCCTTATTTTCAGTAAACGGACCACTAGCAGTATGCTGAAGTCTGATAACATAACTAGTAGTAAATCCCAATTCTAATTCTTCAGATCTATCCGCCAAGTTGATTGAAATAGTACTTGAGCCTTCCCCTGTAATCGAAAATTCTTCAGCAAGCGTAAATGTATTCCCCCCATCTTGAGACAAATATATACCATCATTTGCACCAATTTCAGAGGGTATAGTAACCGTCATACTCAATATCAAATCACGCTGTATGCCATTCAAATCTACATGCAAGTCCGCAACATTTATCGAATTGCTTCCTTCCGTATCTGAGTCCATGAACAGAGCAAACCCATTGCCTGCATCTAATTCATTTGTGACATAAATTCTCCCATTACCACTATCAGAGTTGGTAGTCCAAAATCTCTCATCTACTTGTCCTGTTTCAAATCCTGTCGTATAAGGCACTTGTGAAAATCCATGCACACCAACCAAAGCCTTATAAGCTAGAACCTCACCCGTCAATTCATCCACCTCTACCATTCTTATAAACTTTCCTCTATCACTTTCAGAAAAAGTAATCGTATCTAATAATAATTCATTATGGAATAAGGAGGAATCCCTCTGAGTACCTACAGTTGGAGCACCATCCGGTACTTTGTAAGGATCCGCAAAATAGATAGCTCTTCCTTCTGCACCTTCAGATATAAAAATACTATATACATCTCCGTGATCTACAAACTCGACCATTGTTTCGAAAGCCTCAGATTTCGCGCGCTCTCGAATGGTTGTACCCATTACAAACTCTCCAGTCAAAGCTCTTTTTGCTTCACCTGCAAGCCATAAATAATGATCTTCCGGATCATCACCATAATCAGCAAAACTTACGGTGTTACTGAAAAAAGGTGGATTGTTATTGATTTTGTGATATTGAGTGCCTTCATCTACCTCATCAAACATTCCCAAATACAACATCTCTACTCCTACATCTATAGCTGCTCTTGCCATATCCCAGAAATAATAACCTCCTTCCCGAGGTCTTTCATAGTTGTTACCATGAAGAATTTTTTCTCTGATGCCTGGAGAAATAGTAGGGGTGTAATCTATGTCATTTTCATTGCACCACAGGACGTCACTTCGCACTTTACTTTTGAAATCTGTGGCCATCTGATCTCTGCCATATCTACTGGTATGCCAAGGTTGGATAATGTCAATGGATTTAAGGAGCTCTATCATTTTATCATGTTCAAAACCACTTATACAATCTCCTCCTCCTTGTCTCCAGTTTGTTGGTACACCAATCATTATAGCACAACCACCGTATACTGGATCATTCTGAAAAAAGTCAACCATATCAACAAAATATTGAACATCATAGCCATCAGCATCATGCCTGGAATTAAAACCTAACCCCCACAATACTACAAGTGGTTTTCCATTGTGGTATAAATAAGGTTGATCTTCTCCTCCCGTGGTCAAGTTCATTTCATCAACCAGTGCCTTAAAATCATCTGTTATTCTGGCCACCTCTTCCGCACGCTTATCTGGATTAACAGTCCCGTTAGATTTTATACTTGTTCCCGACAAGTCATACATTAGCGCAATCGCTCTGTCATTATTTCTAGCTGCATCTAAACCATTTTGTAACACTTTATTAAGGGTCGGTTTGATACCAAAGTCTGATCGGAAACGTTGCATAAATGCACCATCTATGCCATATTCCTTCATCCACTGAAAGTGTCTGTTTACTGTTTTGGGATGGACCGAACTAAATACAGTAGCTGTAGTGCCATCGGCGAACTCAAAATCGGTAGGGTATTTCTCATCTGGTTCTGCTTCGCGCATATCAGGCCAATATTCGATAGAGGCATTTCCTGGTTGAAAACCTCCACCATCTCTATAATGTCTAAAGCCATTGGTTCCTCCATCGCCAGGAGTACCGAACCATCCTTGATATCCTGTCATGACCAACCCGGTGTATGTTGGATGAGCTGAGGATGGACTATGAATCTGGGCTAGTACTATGCGGCATTGTAAAAACAAAATACCAATCAAAATCGCTGAGTAATTTCTCGTTTTCATATTCAATTTTTTATTCATTTAATTTGTAGTAGACCAATGGACCATTATTATTTGCAATGATTATCTGGGAGCTTTTACCTGTCTTTCTTAATTTGATTTTTTTAGCTTCAAAGGGGTTATAGATTCCTGTTTTTTCGTAACTAGAACACTCAAAACTTCCATGACCATCGCCGATTAATACAGTCCCGAAATTAGCATCGCTTCTGGGCGTTTCAACCTCAGAATTAAATTGATTCCCCACCATAATGACATCTAAATTTTGATCCTGATTCACATCAAGGATCAAAATATCATTGACAGTCCCTATTTGCGAGCATCCAGGTAATTGCAGTGATTTAAGCTCTCCTGATCCAAGATTTTCCAGATACAAATGAGCAAATTCATTAGCTTTCAAGTGTAAGCTTTTACTTAATTGTTCCTCTTGATAGATCTCTTGAATATTAGAACTTGCAAAGAGATTGTAACTTTCAATTCTATCTTTCAATACCGGCATTTGTTCTGTACTGCACTGCTTACCTCGTACGGGGAACTGAATACCGTTTTGGTAATAGCCCAAAACTATATCCTGATGACCGTTTTGATCAAAATCGTCTGAATAAATGTCAAATGTCGCTTCAGGGGATGCTTTATATTTGTAATTGAGCCCTAGATTCCCAAGAATATAATCATGATCACCATCACCATCAAAATCAGCCTTTTCAATCGTATTCCACCAACCGACCGTTTGATCTAAAAATGCTAAATCAACAACCTGACTCAGATCATTTCCGTTGTTTTCAAAGATCGTTAATGGCATCCACTCGCCCACGATCAATAAATCCTTATCTCCATCCTGATCGTAATCATCCCATAAGGCATCTGTCACCATCCCCAATTCTTCAAATTCTTTGATGACTTCAAAGCCTATTTCATTTTTTGAACTAGTATTTCGAAGAAGATAGCTTGTTGCTGGATTAGGATATAATCCTGGAATTTGCCTATTCCCTATAAAGAGATCAATGTATCCGTCTTGATCGTAATCTAAAGGCCTTACTACTGCTCCGCTATTCGAAGGAAATGGCCAATTAACATGAACTAAAGTAAAAACGCCACTTCCATCATTTATATATAATCTGTCTCTGTAGGCACTATCATGTGCAGGTCGCTCATTTCCTCCAGAAACGATATAAAGATCCTGATCTCCATCATTGTCTAGGTCTAGAAATATTGCATCTATATCTTCATATTGCTCACTTTCCAGTTCAATAATGGTATCACATTTATCCTTACTTAAAATAAGTTTACCATTCGATCCAAACGAAGCGCCGAGGTACAGATCTTCTGATCCGTCCATATTCAAATCTGCAATGGCCAGTGCAGGTCCGTGAGTTGACATCTTATGAGGAAGTAAAACTTCTCGATCGAAGTCATTATATTCATTTTCCCTATGTTCAATTCTTGATGAATTTTGTTGTTGAAAGAAGCGTCTTTCACTTGGATTTTCATCTATACTTTCAACTGCATTTTTTTCTTCGACAATAATTCTTTGATTGACGGGAACATCATTTAAGGTTGAGATTAATCCGCTAGGCCATTCAACGATTAATTTTTTAACCACATCATTTTCTCCCAGTCCAAAAATAAGCGTGGGATCCACTGAAGACTGGTATCCGCGCACTGGAGATTGCTCCAAATACTGAAATGTTGTGGGGTTTTTAATTTTCACTTTAGCACCGACACCATCTCTATTGCCACTCTTACCCTCTAACTTGACATTTATAAAGTTTTGAGAGGATCTTTCTTTGGATAGGTTTTTAAAGATGGTTGCCGTACTATCAATATTGTTTATAATCAATTCCAAATCCCCGTCATTATCTAAATCTGAATAAGCCGCACCATTGGAATAGCCGGTAAAGTGTAGTCCCCACTTGTCATTAACCTGTTGAAACTTTTTTCCTCCAATATTCTGAAAGATTGGATTGTCCAATTTTTGATGGGGCATTTTTTCAAGTAATTCTGTCAGACTCATATCATTGTATAAGTGACCTTTACCTTTATTCTCTTTTTCCATTTGTCCCAGCCACCCAAAGTAGTCCTTATTATTAATGTCTTTTCGAATTCCATTGGTCACAAATAGGTCTTTATATCCGTCAAGATCAAAATCTGCCAACAAAGCCGACCAACTCCAGTCTGTCTTATCTAGACCCAAGTGTTTCGCTGTTTCTGCATAAAATGGTATCCCATCATTTCGTATCCCCTTAGCAGTCTGAACCATATTATACATATATTGATGATGCAATCCATTATCTACCATTTCGGCAAATAGTGAAGGGTTCATACTTGCCATATTGGCTTTAGATCTGAAGTTATCAGGCGGAGCCATGTCCAATTGAATCAAATCTATCAGACCATCATTATTGTAATCAGCTGCATCTACGCCCATACCAAAGAGTGCTGTCTGCATCAATGAACTACCAAGCTGATCAGTAAAAGTACCGTCACCATTATTGATATATAGATAATCGGGAGAATGAAAGTCATTTGAAAGGTAGAGGTCTAGCCATCCATCATTATTTAAATCACTGGCCACGATTCCTAGTGTGAGGCCAAAATTCAAAACACCTGCCTCTAAAGTTACATCTGTGAAGCTTCCATCTCCATTATTCTGATACAGGTGATCTGAAGATGAGATAGAACCTCTTTCAATAAGTCTTTTGTAATCCATTGGTCTTAGGTTAAATCTGGTCTCAGGATAATTGGCCATATATGCATCTAGATCTCCATCACCGTCATAATCAAAGAAAACAGTTTGCATCGTATTGCTGTTATCGGCCAATCCATATTTCTCGGCTTTCTCTTTGAATACGGGGATACCCATTTCATTCGTCCCTTGATTTTCAAAAAGCATATTTTTCCTGGAAGACCACTTACCCGCCACACTTACATAAATGTCACGCCATCCATCATTATTGATGTCCACAACTGAACATCCCGTAACCCATCGGTCATCACCACCGACTCCTACCTCGCCCGTCACATTTTTGAATTGTAAGTTACCTAAGTTTAAGTATAGCTGATTTTCAACCATATTCCCTGTGAAGTACACATCCTGTAACCCATCGTTATTAAAATCACCGATCGCTACTCCGCCTCCTAGATAAAAGTACCCATAGGTGAAAAAATTCTTTTGCTCACTCATTGTCAGGTCATTCCTAAATGTAATCCCACTTTCTTCAGAAGTTAGCATTTCAAATATATGACTACTCTTGTCATATTGACCATAAAGTACTATACTACAATGGCAACCCAGAACTACCAGGAAATATGTTAATCTATATGACATATTATTAGTTGGGCATTTTTTTAGACAAAGGAATTTCTTTTCTAAGCATTTTCGCTGCCATTCCTGTCAAAAACAAATAATGGTCCGGCCGTACACCATCATTATCTACAAATTTGACCTCATCTGAGACCGGAGGGCTATCAGAAACAGGAATAATTGCTGTTCCTTCATCTACTTCATCAAACATGGCAACATAAAGCATCGATGCACCTGCATTGATGGCATTATAAATCAAATCCCAGTAAAACTCTCCTCCCTTCCGAGGTATGGCTCCATACTGAGTATGCCTTGCCAATCCCGGTCGTGAAATGGAAAGATTATGCCAGGAAAATCCGGGATAGACCAATGGAACATAATCCACTCCATTTTCTGCACACCATGAAATATCCATTATCACATGATCTCTGTATCTTTCTTCATCTTTATGCATGAGTGGGGTAAATCTTTGTACCATCCATGGCATTACGATATCTGCTGACTTGATGACCTCATGCAAATAGGGATCCGAAAGACAGTCTTTATTGAGGTCCCTGAAATAAGTAGGTACTCCCAACATCACAGCACATCCTCCGTATTCAGGGTCATTTTTTAAGAAATCAATCAACCTGTTGATTCCAATATTTCTAATATTATAGGGACGATCCGGAAAGCCCAGACCCCAGATAGTCACCAGAGGTTTCCCATTGTGATGTATATAAGTGTTTCCTTCTCCGGAGCTTGTCACTTTCAACTCATCCACCAGTTTCTTCCAGTCCTCAATGATGATAGAACAATCATCTTCTCCAGGTCGTAATCCGGAAAGATCGTACATTACACCTATAGCTCGTTCATTCTTTCTGGCTGCATTTACAGCATTTCTCAAAATGATATTATTGGATTTATCTGGGTCCCAATTTCTCGCCACATCAAAGAAACGCTGCATAAATACTCCATCCACGCCATATTCTTTCATCCATCTAAAATGCAGATCTGTTGTGCTTTTATCTACTGAGCTGAATACTTTGGCCACAGTTCCATCTTCGTGCTTAAAATCTGTTTCATAAGTCTTTTCGTATTCACTTACATCAGGCCAGAAATCAATAGTCACATTGGAAGGGTTAAAATCTCCATCACCATAGTGTACATATTTGCTCCCAGTTCCATCTTGAGGGGTTCTAAACCAACCTTGATATCCGGCCATTACCAAACCATCATAAGAAGGGTACATGGTATTTTTATCATGTTTATTCTGGCCAAAAGACAGCGTTGACAATACTGTCGATATAAATAGTATCCAAATTGTTCTCAACATAAATTTTAATTTTAATGCCTTTCTAAAAGGCTGCTCATTTGCTCAATAACATTCTTAAATTCCGGATTATCTGCCTGGTTATGATATTCCATCGGATCATTAGATTGATCGTATAATTCTACCCCTTGATTACCTCCATCCCATTCTACATAGCGCCATTCCTCATTCTTTATGGTTCTTCCCATCATATCACCTCTATTAATGACCGCATAAACTTCAGCTCTATGGGCTCTTTCAGGTTTCTGGAAGTTGGCCACAAAGCTTTTACCTTCCAGATTTGAAGAAGCATCTTCCAGTGAAAAATAATCCACCAAGGTGGGATAGAGGTCTACAAATTCTATCATGGCAACATTACTTTTAACCTTAGACTGCACTTCTGGTCCAGAAACAATGAACGGCGCACTTGTCCCTCTTTCAAACAAGGTCACTTTGTTCCACCAATTATGCTCACCAAGGTGATATCCATGATCTCCCATAAAAACGATCAGTGTATTTTCAATTGCATTCGTTCTTTCAAGTGCATCCAATATCTTTCCTAGTTGAGCATCCATAAAACTCGTACAAGCATAGTAGGATCGTAAGAACTCCTTTTTGTCCAGTTCTGTAAACTGATCAAACTGTTCTGTTTCAGGTGGTAGCGTATGATCAAAGGGAGGAGACCAATCCTTAGGCAATTCTGGTAATTGAACTTCTTCCAAAGGATACATGTCAAAGTACTTTTTTGGTGCAATGAATGGGTCATGAGGTTTCTTTAAACCAACTGCCAGAAAAAGTGGCTTGTCTCGCTTAGCTTCGAGGATTTCTACTGCTCTTCTGGCAGTTTGACCATCGCCCTGATCTTCATCTGTTCCTTCGGCAGCCATCCACCAGCACCATTTCAATACGCCGTCGGTGAGATTCCTTTTTTCTCCTTTTTCCCCGAGTGGTGTGGGGCCATAGTCATTGATTTCGTCCCAGGCCTTTAAATCATTATGCTTAGCTTCATTGGTATGAAAAATTTTCCCGAGAGATACCGTGTAATAGCCATTGTGCTTAAACAAAGCTGGTAATGTTTTGTGGTCTCCCAGTGTGGATTGAATACCTTTTCTATTGTCTAGAATTTGAGTAGTTTGAGGGTAAAGTCCTGTTAGAAATGAAGACCTGCTGGGATTACAGACAGCGTAGTTAGAATACGCATGGTTAAATTGTATTCCCATTTCTGCCAAGCGATCAACATTTGGGGTTTTGATTGTAGGATGACCATAACATCCCAAAGTTTTGTTCAAATCATCCACTATGACCAATAATAAATTCTTGGCTTGTGAATTAACCTTTACAGCTATCGGTTGTTTTTGATTTTTACATCCTAGTAATAGCGTAGTAAATAAGAATAAAATATATAAGGAAAAACGATAATTCATTTCGATGTTTATAAACTTAAATTGAAATACTTTTCATGACGACGAGTATGAAAATCATAATCAGAAAAAATATAAGTCTTCGCATTTCTTGGATTTTGTGAGCATAAGTCTCCATGGAATCTCGGTAGATCATTACTCTAGGACCCTAAAAAAACTCATTTGCTTTATGAGAAATTTGGAGTCACCCCGCCGATATCGTCGGGGTGAACTCCTGAAATTACATTACTTTACTTCTGTACAATCAACCTTTTTGAAATGGTTCTCTCATCAATTGAAATGGTATAAAAATAGACACCCGCGTTACTGTCATTGACATTCCATCTAACCTGCTGCGTTCCTGAATTCATTTTTTGATTAACAAGATTAGTGATGAACTGACCTTGTGCATTGTAGATATTAATCTTCACCAAACTGCTTTTATCTAGAGAAAATTGGATACTTGTGAACTCAGAGAATGGATTTGGGTTGTTACTCAATTCATAAAGTGCAGAGAAAGCATTGACCTCCTCTACAGATGTTCCCAATAACACTTGCTCATAATGCTCTTTTACATTTGCAAGAGCTTCTGATTCATTGTAATCATCCTGAAGGTCTGGCCACCATAAAAGTGAACCTAAAGGGAGACCGTCAATGCTGGATCTAACCTCCGCTTCATATGAAAAATCTTCTATCAGATCACTGGCATGCGTAAATCCATCACCATTCTCGGTCTCTATACCAGGCACTGTTTGGGGGTCTTGATCTCCAAATGCAATCATGTTGATGTTATAAGTTTCTCCCTCATTGGCAACACCGTAATTATTCCTTGCAAAATGTGCAAACTCATCACCAACTTCCTGGTCAGCTATTCCATTTGTTTTCATTAAAGGGTCAAGCTCGTTGTTAAAATTTCTGTTTTCTACAATACCTTCATAGTCATTGATTAAGGTCAGTGTTTTTTCATTGAGGAATTGAATCGGGATGTTTTCTACAGGTATGGGAAGATCCTCTGAACTAATAGCTGCTGACCAGTCACGATTTGAAAGTGGGTATGGCCCAACATCATTGAATTCTCCTGCGTAATATTTATCCAGGAATGGGCTGGTATAATGCAGGTTATTAGAAACCATAAATTTTACATTATTCATATCCGGTACATAGCCATGACCTAATTCCCACAACATAGGATCTATCGTATCCAGATTTACAATTCCACTTTTTACACCATCTGGCAACTGAGTTTCCCATGTAGATTGACACTCACCTTCCCAATTACAATTTATCCACATATTATTTGTAAAATAAGCTTCTTCATATTGATCAAAGAACAATGGATACTTAGGAGTATTAACTATGGTATTGTGGTCCATAAAGGCAAATTTGATGGGATTTAGTTTTCCAAAGAAGGTTAAACCTGAATTGGAAACTGTACAATTTTGAATCCACATTGTATCTATTGCTTCTCCATTTGTACCTCTCGCGACCACTGCAAAATTAAAGGAGTTAGCAAATTGTGAATTATCCCTAAAATAACTGTTGATCAAGAAAAAACTTGCTGCTCCTTCTACACTTGACATTACAAACAAATCTCCACCTTCTGCATATTCTGTTACACAGTCCTCAACACGAAGTGTTTGATTAGAACGGAATAATTGAAATAAAGCTCTTCCTTTACCTGTAACTGTTTTTACAGGCCAATATAGATTCCTCAAAGTAAGTGATCCATGTACCAAATTGGTAAAGGCGTCACCTCCATCTTTCGGAATCATTAAGATGATCGGTTTTTTCCCACCTGTTTCTCCTTCGATGATCAAAGTCGAAGTAGTATCTGTTACATCGTCTCCACCAAATTGAATTCGCGATTCCATATAATAGATCTGATCTTTTTTCAGTCTATAAATTCTAGTGGGATTTGCTCTGTTTCCGCCAGCAATTGTATCACTATTGATTGTTGTTTCTAGAAGTCCGATATTCTCAATACCGCCTTCAATTTCGATGACCTCTTGCTCAGGAGGAACCTGAGCTTTAACCAGTGAGATGCCAAACACCGCCATAGTTAATGTTAATAATAGCTTCTTTGTATAAAAATGCTTCATTTGATTTTGTTTAAAGTATATAAAATTGTTTACCTGATTTTTAAAATTCATATCTAAACCCAGCCTGCGCCGTTAATCCATAATATTCGCTGGAACTCGGAAGAACCCTACCCTGTGCTATTATAAAGGAATCATCTACAAATTGATTTAGATTTGCTAAATCCAACGAAAATGATAAGGCCTTTGTAATCTGCTGCCTGGCAGTCAAGTCAATTCTGAAAACATCACCTGTCCGTCTATCTAAAAGGCTGTGAACCGGATCGATCCCGTTAATTGTTTCCCCTTGGTATCTGAAGGATAATCTGGTGGACAAGCCCTTATAGTCATATCCAATACGAGCATTGAATAGTGAGACCGGTTGATCTAACATACGTGACTCTCTTGTGTTGTATACAGGAGTTTCTACCGGAATTGGGATAATGCCAGAGTCGTCCCAGGTCGTCACTATTTCCAAGTAAGGAAAACGAGTTGTAGAGGCTATCAAAGAATAATTCAAGTCAAGAACTAAACCTTTCCAAAATCCAGGCAAATACCAGAAATTTGTCTGCCAGCTCACCTCAAAACCTCTGAAATAGGCATTATTGGGATTATTAATGGGTACATTATTATTTAAGGTACCGGATTTTTTAAACAGATCATCATCGTATAGAACTCGTGGTGCCTGAAGTGATTCGATGAGTGATGCAGGAGCACCTTCCAAAATATCAAAATACTCTGGTTGATACCTCGGAAGTCTATAAATTAATCCGCTGATTTCTTTGTAAAAAAGATTGACAGTGAATAGACCCAACTTATTAGCGTAAAAAGAAACTCCTAAATCAAAGTTATTGGCCAATGAAGGTTTGAGGAAAGGATTGTAAGAAGTAAGTCTTGTCAGATCAAAATTTGCGATCATACTTGGAGAAAGCAAGTTGTAATCTGGTCTGGAGGAACTTCTGTAAGCTGCTGCTCTAAGGTCGCTCCAGTCATTTAATTCAACGCGCATATTAATACTCGGAAACCAATTTAAATTCTGCCTTTCAGCTGTAACTTCTTTAACCCACTTTAATCCATCTGGATCAAAATTATCTTCCAATAAATAACTGCCGGTATAAGTGGTGTTCATTTCCTCTACGCGCACACCAGGTAAAATCATTACTTTTTTCCCAAAGTTGATTTCAGCCATTATAAATGCGGCCTTCATAATCTCTAGGTTTTGGAAGTCATTCTGATTAGATTGAACGCCTTGTGTCCATTGCAAACTCTTACCGTACTGTTCATAAAGTTTATCGTGAACACTCTTTAATTTTTCTAAATCTGCAGACCAACCTAATTGGTATCTGCCATTAAGTATTTCTCCATAGTCATAATCTGGATCGTCAAAATTAAATCCAACAAGTCCTTCAGCACTTGTAATTCCTACATCTTCTCTCGTGAGGAAATCAGGATAATTTGGATTGACATAAGTATTTACTCTTCCTATTCCAATACCTCCCCAGTAATATGTCTGTAGACTTTCTGTGTCATTACTTCTTTCTTTCTGAACATATTTACCTCCGATTTTTATATTACCGGATATGTTGTCTCCAAAAGTGAATGGTAACTTCCAACTTAAGTTAGCAGTTTGGGTAATATCATCTCTAATAGATGTGGATCTGACATTATCCAATAAAAGCGACTTTTCACTTGAGCTGATGTCAAAAAATTCGTCGATGAGGGACGAGGGTTGTGCAAACAATTTCTTGTTTTCTGAAATACTACTTCCTCCAAGTACGGTATCATCTATGAAATTATATTGATCACGTTTGTCATTCAAAGTAGTGTTGCTGTATGAAAGGTCCAAAGACAGAACTGAGCTCAGAATGTCGAATTCGGATCTTAAAGAATGGGATCTTATTCGCTCAATGGGCCTGTTATCTGCTATGTCGAACCTAAAGTCATTGCTGTTAAATCTGAATCTATTGTATCTGAATTCATTTTCGTTGATCATCTGACTAATGAAATTGTTGAATTTAATAGACATGAAATCATTCTTAAAGTCTAGCATCAAACTTCCATTACTTCTCTGTCTGACATTTTTCTGTTCAGTGATGGTGGCACTGGTGGTATACAGTTCTTCGTTCTCGCCAATATTCTTTTCATAGGTAGCATTGAATCGATCTGCTGATCTGATAACCTGCTCTTGACCTATGGTAAAGAGAACTCCTACCTTGTTGTTAAAAAATCGATTACCAATACTCCCACCTAATCTGTAATTTCGAAAACTATTCTCAAGACTATTATATCCACCTAAAGCCATCACACGGTAGTGTAATCCTTCTTCTGCACCCCTCAACCTAAGATTTACCACTCCTCCTATAGCGTCCGAATCTTTATCAGGAGTTAAACTTTTAGTCAATTCTATTCCATCCAGCATATCAGATGAAATCACGCTGAGTCCTACACTTCTATCTCCATCTACGCCTGCCATTCTTACACCATCAATCTCTACGATAGTAAATTGGGGTGATAATCCACGAACAACTACTTTATTTCCCTCACCACCTGATCTTTGGAGAGAAACCCCGGGTAGACGACCTATTGATTCTGCAGCATTGACATCTGGAACATCCTGGATTTTATCGGAAGAGACAATATTAGTTATAGAATTAGAAGATATTTGTTGATTTATTGCCGCCCGCTGACCTTTGACTTGAGCTGTGATTACCACTTCTTCTCCCATAATACTTTCAGGCGCAAGAGCAACATCAATTACGATTGGCTCGCTTCCACTGATCTCAACATTTTCTTTGACAACGGTCTTGTACCCTAAATAACTATACTGTAGATTATATGTACCTGTCGGAACATTGTATATAATGTATTCACCATTTAAATCAGTAACAGCTCCAAGGCTTGATCCCATTAAGGCTACATTAGCACCAATTAATGTTTCTCCTGAAGATTCATCGGTGATGATACCTTTGATATTCGTATTTTCTTTTCTTCTCCTCCTTTCCGTTCTAGTCTCAATTTCTCTTATTCCTTTCAAAACCCCTTCAACTGGCATTTTAGAAGTTCCACGTACCTTGCTCTTTTGGATGCTAATATTTCCCTTTGACTTTATGGCTTCAATTTCTCTTATTTTTCTTTCCAACTTCTTTTTATCCCTCTTCCCCTTACGGTCATCTTTATAGATAACACAGTATTTATCGTCTATTTTATCATAGAGCAACCCTGTTTCTTCTAAAAGATTATTGACTGTTTCTTCTAAAGACTGGCCATTTAGGAATTGATCATCGACTTTCAAACCTCTTAGCAAATCAGCATCATAAGCAAAGAAAATTTGGTACTTCTCACTTAATAATTCCAAGGCTTCAGTCAACAATATTTCTTGTTGGTCTGGAAATAATGATTTCGCTTGATTGAAATTGAGTACTAGGCAGCTAAGGCCTATTACAATCACGAGTTTATGTAAGGTCAGTTTCATATTCAATTTTTAAAGATCACAGTAAAATCAATAAACGTCCCAGGTGATTATCTCTTAATACAATCACAGTCTAGACCAAAGGTCTAGTGCACATTAAAAAATTTAGATTTGAACTACTATCTTAAACTGATTTTGCGATCTTCTCGCAATAATTCAGCTTCCATACCTAAAGTCTTCTCCAAAATTCGAATGGCTTTTTCGAGATCATTGGAAGGTAGGGGGAAAAAAACTTTTCTACTTTTCAGCTCTTCACTTTCATAAGAAGTAGTATAGCCATAAATTTCCTCTATTCTTTTCATTACCAATTCCAAGGGAGCATCCTCAAACTCAAGTACCCCATCTTTCCATGACACCAACGGTTGCACTTCTGCTACTTTCTTTGTAAAAACTTCTTTCGTTCTTGAAGAATAAGTGACGACGTCACCTGGTTCCATTAAAATATCTTGTGAATCATGATCAGTGACTCTTAACTTAACACCCCCTTCTTCAAGGGCAACTTCTGTTTGGTCTTCTCTTTCATTTACATTAAATGCTGTTCCTAGTACTTCCACTACCACCTCATCTGTTACTACTAAAAAGTTTTCACCAGTTTCCGGTTTTTTCTCAACATTGAAAAAAGCTTCACCCTTGAGATATACATTTCTTGGATTATTTTTCCTGTAGGTTAATTCAGAATTTCCATTCAAACTAACTTTAGTATCATCAGGCAAAATAATGACCATCTGCTCTCCGAAATCTGAATGATGTGAAATGGTTGGGTTAATCATAAAATAGTACGATAAAATCGCAACTATTGGCACAATCAGAGCAGCAGCAACTGCCTTCATCCATGTAAAAGCGCGCTTATTCTTAGACACAGAATCTAAGTTTAAGATTTTACCTTGCTCTCCAATTTCAATCTTATCTAAAGTTCGTTTCAGCTCAGCATTTACTTTTTGCTCACTCAGTTCTTCTAACTTAAATGAGAACTGCAAACCCAGAATAATATTTTTTGCTTGTTCTGCCAGTAATTGATTTTCAGCATTACTATTTACCCAATCTTTCCAAAATGGATCATTGTCATCGTCTCCCGCAACATATTGCTTGAAACTGTCTGATTTGAGTAAATCGTTTATATTCTTTTTGTTTTCGTGCACTATTTGCTTGATTGAGATATAATAATTTTTGTGTTCTATTATTATAGAGAACAATCTTTTCAAATTTTAACCCATTAAAAGGAATTATTTTTCAACTTTTACTTTATTAACCAATATTATGCAATATGAATTAGCAGATTATTTTACTTAATTTGTGTAAACTAATAATCTAAAACTTACTGATTTTAAGACTTGATGACTGTCGATAAGAGAATATGGAAAAAATTTAAGACTGGTGATAAAGCTGCATTCTCCATGCTATTCACCAATTACTACTCCTATTTGTATGATTATGGGAAAAAGATTACCCAAAGAGAAGATCTAGTCAAGGATAGCATCCAGGATTTTTTTATGTACTTATATGAAAACAGGGAAAATCTTTCTGAAAAGGTCTATAATGTAAAGGCCTACCTCATAAGTTCTTATAGAAGAAGATTGCTAAGCGATTTAAAAAATGTCATGAAAATCAAAATTTCTTCAAATAAAGACGAATTAAAAGCCATTCACTTAACCTTTAGTCATGAAGATATTGTCATTCATAATGAAGAAAAGCAATATACGTCGGAAGTCATAGTAGGGTTACTTGAACGAATATCCCCTTTACAAAGAGAAATAATATATTTAAAGTATAGTCTGGATTTAAAGTTGCCGGAAATAGCTGAAACTCTAAGTATTTCATATCAAGTAACAGCCAATCATTTATCAAGGGCACTGATCAAAATGCGCAATGAATTTGCCGAAAGCGATGTTAAAAAGAGTAATCTTGGATTCTATTTTTTCTAACAGCAACTTCACTATACAACGGCTCCTCTTATTCGTATTTGATACTTATTACCTATCTTTACGCTCCATCAGTTATTGACTTCAATGGCAAAATCTACACCATCTCTTACTTTTCCTCTAGGCATCGTTTTCAAACTTGCGCTTCCATCCCTGATCCTTGTATTTTTAGCTTTATTGATCAAATCATCATACTACGAAGGACAAAATAACCTAACTCTGGCTATTAGTATTGATCTATTATTTACGGTACCACTGGTATATTTTTTAACCATCAGAAAGTCAAAAATTTCAACAGCTACGATTATACCCGTCCTGATGTCAGGCTATTTAATAGGATCCATTTTATTTCAGGAAGATCAAAAGATGTATATCAATTACTTTAAGATCTACTTGCTACCCCTTCTTGAAATTGGAATACTAACTTATATCATTTTCAAAGTTCGCCAGGTCATTATAAATTTCAGAAAAAAACATAGAAGTCAGGCAGATATTTACACCGTTCTAAAGAAGACATGTAACCAATTATTTCCAGTACTTTATGCGCAAATATTGACCTCAGAAATTGCTGTTTTTTACTATGGCTTTTTTGATTGGAAGAAAAAAAGATATCAAAGTCATGAATTCACTTATCATTTGAAAAGTGGTACACCAGCCTTAATGGCCATCCTCATTTTTATTATCGTTATTGAAACTTTTGCTGTTCACATGTTGCTTGAAAAGTGGTCAAATACGGCAGCATGGGTGCTAACCGCCTTAAGCATATATACTATATTCCAATTTTTTGGTTGGCTAAGGTCTCTCTCTAAAAGGCCCATACAAGTCACCAATGATAAACTTTATTTAAAATACGGTATGATGAGAGAGGTTTTGATCGACCGTTCAGATATACAAAACATCGAGTGTTCAAGGAAAAGGTTGACCAAACATGAAATGCATATTACACTTTCTCCTTTTAGTGATTTGGAGTCTCACAATGTCATACTAAGCTTGACAAAGCCTTATGAACTTCAAGGTCTATTCGGAACAAAGAAAAGATTTAAAACCATTGCTTTTCATGCCGATACGCCAAAATTACTCTTCACATTATTAACCTCTCCTTCTTCTCCTTCTGTCTCTGCCGTCGTCTCCTAACTCAAAATCATCTAGTGATGCTCCCGAGTTGAAATGTCTCAAATTATAAGTAAATGAAAGCATGAAATATCGCCGAAGAACTGTCCTTTCCGAGTCTTGGATATAAATTTCAGTAATTTCTCTGTCAATGTTATTGTTCTGCTGAAACAGATCATAAACCCTCAAACTGATTTCCCCTCTATCATCTTTCATTACTTTCTTACCAATACTGCCATTGACTAATAAGAAAGAATTATCTATTCCTTCTGCCAGGCCATCAAGGTATGAATGGTTGATATCCGTTCTCAAAGTAATTCCTTTCCAAACGATAGCATTAAAATTGACCCTGGTGTAATGCCTGAAAAAATTGTTATTCAACTGTGGTCTTAATGAATTTTCAACAATATTATAGCTTGATCTGGTAGAGATATTAAAATCCACTTTATCACTGATGTTACTGCTTAAATTCAAACCCAGTCTAAAACCAGTACTATTGGTAAATGATTTTTCATTATTAACAATTCCAGGTAATTGTCTGTATCCCACTCCAGTCCATATGTTAAAATTTGATTTGATCACTTTAATCGGTCTACCAAAGTTGACAAAGGTTCCAATATCCCAATTACCATCTATATTCTGAGGCCTGATCAGCTGCCCTCCCTTTTCAAGTGTAACATCATCATTAACCTGAAAAGTCTCTTCTGCAATAAACGTGGTGGAGGTAATCTGATTGTTAACCAACGAAGCCCGCATGCCTGCATAAAATGACGTTTCCTTCGAAGGATTTCTTAATCGGTAGCGTAAGCGCCATCTATTGTTATATTCCTGATCCAAATTCGGATTTCCTATCCTGAGTTGTAACGGATTCGTATTGTCGATCACTTCCTGCAATTGACCCACACGTGGCTCTCTTGTCCAGGTGTAATAATTTAATTCAAAATTAGAATTATCTGTGATTTGATATTCCAGTCTAAAATCCGGCAACAAACTGTAAAACGTCCTATTTAGGTCTTCATCAACCGGAAAAAGTTGGTCGTTATTTAAATCCGCTCGTTGATACTGTAACTCAAACTGGGCCATGAATCTATCATTTTGATACTGATACCCAAGCTCGGCTTCATTGGTCATGTATTCGTTGTTGAATACATTGCTTAGTGCTGTTTCTAAAATTCGTCGTTGCGAAGGATCAATCGGCTCTTCAAAAAGGTCGAATAGTAATTTTTCAGAATCATTTTTACGATTTCTAAACTCGTATTCAAGCTCTATCTTACCATTTTGATGGATTGGCTCTACATATGAAAATCCACCTTCTATATCAAATCCTTCACGTTCTCTGGTTATATTCTGATTTAATAATTCTGTTTCCTGTCCATTTTCCAGGAAAAATACATTCTCTGCCCTACGATTCGCATCGTCTTCATTGTTATGATATTCTGTATTTCCACTTAAGGTCAATCTCCTTCCCGGCTTTAAAAACTTGTGACTAAATAGCAGATTTGCACTATAGTCATTATCAAAATTATTGGATTGAGACTCATTGGTTGTTTGATTGAGTGCGTCACCGGCGATGCTGGTAGAACCGAAAAAACGATCATCATTGATATCATTTTTAATGCCTATCCTGGGAAGAAAAATCAATGTATTTCTGGGACTGATTCTGTATTCTACTCTCATATTAAGCCTATGATCGAAGTCATTCCTTTCAGTTGAATTGAATTCTTCATAAACCTGATCGGATCTGGAAGGAAGAATGTAATCTCTAATCAATGCGCCATCGGCCACATTTCTACGGTTACTAAAACCATAATTTCCACTTACATCCAGTTTATTGAAAAAAGTATTGCTGTATTGCAAGCCGACGTTGTTCGTATTAATTTCACCATCTTGAGTACGTTCTTCACCCTGACTATTGGGGTCTGCAGTAAAATTGGTCACATTGATATTATTGCTGATCCCTGTTACGGTCCATCGCTGATCATCTTTGAAGAAGTTAACACTGGCGGCTGCCTGATATCGGTCTCTGGAGCCATATCCTGCTGTCATTTTACCAAACTGGCCAATTTTCTTGCTGGCCTTGGTCACAATATTGATCGTTTTTTCTTCATTCCCATCATCAAATCCTGTCAACATCGCTTTTTCACTTTTACGATTGTAGATTTCAATTTTTTTGATCATTTCAGCTGGCAAACTTTGCAATGCAGTATTGACATCACCCCCAAAAAACTCTTTCCCATCGACCATGACTCTTTGAATGGTTTCTCCTTCAGCCTGAACCTGACCATTTTGTATGACGATTCCCGGCATTTTCGTAAGCAAGTCCTGAGTAGTTGCATCGTTAAGTGTTGTAAATGCCGCAGCATTGTACGCGACTGTGTCACCGCGTTGCTCTCCTGTGACCACCTCTGCCTCGACAACTATTTCATCCAGCACCTGTCTGGCTTGATAAAGATTGAGTGTACCTAAATCTACATCATCTTCGGAATTAATACTTCTGAATAGTGTCTCATAGCCGATATATGAAATCCTCAACAAAAAATCTCGCTTTTTTTCATCACTAATCTTGAAAGTCCCATCTATATCCGTGATTTCTCCTGCTAACAACAATGAGTCTGTGGACTGAAGCAATGAAACGGTAGCACCGATAATGGGTTCTCCACCGTTGGCGTCAACCACCTTTCCTTCAATGGAAAGCTTTTGTGCAAAAGTGAATGCTGTTAAGAGTATAAATAAGGTTGTGGATATTAACTTCATCATGGATTTTCAATTTTTAGTACGTAAGGTCCTTTTTAGAAAAAGTTATCTATCCAGACCTACCATTGTAAGAAATTGAAGCGTAATATGTTCTTTACGAAAGTTGAAAATCTGTGAACGACAGATTAAACATGTTGTACTACATGTAATGATCTATTTTTCTTGATATAGCGGATTTGATTCTGATGGAATGGATGCTTTTGATTTGACTCTCCATGACTTTAAAAGCTGATGCAGCTCCTCTACTTTTTCAGGATATGCTTTTATAAGATTATTCCTTTCTCCCACATCCTTGCTCAAATCGTATAATTCCAGGCTGCCATCTTCGAAGTATTCATGTAGTTTCCAATTACCCTTTCTAATGACGCTGCCGGGTCTGGTTCGAAACAAAGGATCTCGACCATCGTCCGTGATTTGGTTGTATGCTTGTAAGTAAATTGGAAAATGGAAATAAAGACTCCTGGGAGATAATGGTTTTTCTTCAAGCAATAGTTCGACTAGTGAAACGCCGTCAAACTCAAAGCCTTGTTCGTTTTCCATCACTTCAACCAGGGTAGGGAATATGTCCAATCCCGAAACCATCTCATTACTGACTATCCCAGGTTTTACTTTCCCAGGCCATTTAACAACCATTGGAACCCGTATACCACCCTCATAATAACTTCCTTTCCCTGCTCTTAAAGGGGTCTGCCTGGAAATACTGGATAACCCTCCATTGTCTGAAAAAAAGATGATCATTGTTTTTTCAGCCACTCCGGCAATCTCCAGGCCTTCTAACAACCTACCGACATTGGCATCCATATTTTCTACCATGGCACCATATCTGGCATCATACCGTTCGTCATCACCAATGATTTTCTCGTATTTTGAGACCAATTCCTCTTTTCCTTGTAATGGCGTATGCACAGTGTAATGTGGGAGATATAGAAAAAATGGCTTATTTTTATTTGCATTCACAAACTTCAATGCTTCGTCGGTGAGTCGATCTGTAAGGTTTTCACCTTTTGGACCATCTTCCAATTCAGGATTTTTGTACGGACTGAAATAGGACTTGGGATGCCCTGCTTTAAAGCCACCAACATTGACATCAAAACCTTGCGTCAAGGGTGAATCACCTAAGTGCCACTTACCCATCGATGCTGTGACATATCCATGACTTTGGAGGAAATCACCTATTGTGAAGATGCTGTCCTCAAGAACCGTTTTATTTTTAATGGGTATCAACTTTCTATCCTCAGACTTTCCACGCTCCGAATTCCCTACTGTGTAGATGCCATGCGAAGGGGTATTTTTGCCAGACATGATGCAGGCTCGACTGGGTGCACAATTCGCAGCTGGTGCATATGCTTGATTAAAAACCATTCCTCTTGAAGCCAATTGATCCAGATGAGGCGTATCGTAGATGGTGTTTCCCATAAACCCTAGATCTGCCCATCCAAGGTCATCGATCAGGATAAAAACGATGTTGGGTTTTTCCAATGCTTTCTGACAGGTCAACTTAGCTGCCACTATGAAGAGTAAAAGAAAGATAAGACTGAAATGCTTCATTTTAACGTGATCTTTTCCCATGTTAGAAAGGTACAATTTTCAATACCCATTTACTTTTTCAAATACAAGCTATGCCTCCATTCTTTGCGAATATCAATTTTAATTTACACATAAGTCTTATCTTTTCAATGAGTTTCAAAACTTGTGTCATGAAACACCTCTTATTCGCGCTTGTAATATGTCTTTCCATTCTAGGCTGTAAGCGTAGTAAAAAAACGTTTACCATCGAAGACCTGGGCAAGTCTTACGAGGCTGATCAAAAATGGATGGCAGGCTTGTTTCATCACATTAAGAACAATGAAGACGTGATAGGCGGTAATACCAGCATCAGGAACGTCGATCGCGATCATCTGGAATGGAAGGGCAATCCAGGTGGAAATGGCTTTGGCTATTACCAGAGAAATCGGGACCTAGGACAAGTATTTAATGTTCCAGACCATACAACGGTTACAATTGATGCGCTTGTTTTACGCACCTCCAGAGGAAACAATGCCATTATGAAGGGTGCTCCTGGCTCCTCCCTGCAAATTGCCTTTTACGAAGTAGTCATGCGCTCCGACAGCTCTCTTAAGATTAATGAAAATGGAACCACGAAAGGAGATAGTGCCACCCATGGATTTGATCATCAATTTAACAGAGCAGATGACTATGTGGAGGGTGTAGTGTATCTCTATCTAGATAGTTTTACAGGAGGTAAGTTCCCTTACATAAAACCTACAGATCAATATACCTATGATAGAGGTCGTGAAGAATCATTTGGTGAGCAAGATGGGCATTTAAGATACTTTCGATGTGATTTTTCTACTCATGATGAAATCACTCTTGAAGGTGGTAAAAGATATGCTTTTATAATCGGCTTTGAGCAACCAGGCTCCTCCAGAGGTTTAGCTCTGGCCATTAATTCTGAAGTCCATACAAAGGAAGACGGCAGATTTGTCAAAGATCAAAACGGTAAGATCATTTGGGGGATTAGAAGAGAAGGAAATGGCACACTACCTCCAACCATGATTGAAAAACCAAATCCGCCGGACGATCAAAAAGTTTTAAAGCAATTACAAAATGAATCTACATTTCAACCCAACCATTTTAATACGATGAAACCCACTTCGAATGGCTTTCCCGATGTAGATACCTATAGAACGCTTCAATATTACTTAGAAATAAAAATGAATCAAGAGCTTTGAAAAAAATGTTTGTTGTAAACGAATATTTTTTTTTGCTATAGGTTATAGTTGTAATATCAAAATTCAATGATCAAAACCAAAGTCTTTAGTATCCTTTTTATAGTCATCATTTCAATTCCGATGGCTCTTTCAATCATAAATTATGATTGGGATGCTAATAGCACTTTTAACATCATTGAAAATTTTGAAGGTCAAGAGAAGTTGGGGTTCGAGGAGGAGAAGCTTTACACATTTGATAATGAAGATATCAATATAACCATTAATGAGAATATTGAAAGCTCGATTAAGTCAAATCTAGAAACCCTTTACTCTGATCCATATATTCTCACTGTAGAGATCCCTCCCGAAGAATAACATTCATTTTAATTTATTCAGTTCTAAATTTTAACGCAGTTGACAAAGTACATTTGGACGACTAGCATTTAACAAATATGCTCTTTAAAAAATAGAGCGTATAAACTAACATATAAAAAAAATGAAAAAGTTATTTAAAATTATAGTTGCATCGATTTTCTTATTTTCTTCTTCAAACTTATTCGCTCAGGACACTATAGCCAAACTTCTCAATTTAGAGGAAGATCAATATTTTGCTGATAGAGATAGTGCTTATCTAGATCCATACTACGGACTTAAGAAATTAATCTACGGAAATAAAAGATTTGCAGAAAACAAAAGCATCAATCCAAGACAGACGGATGCAGATCTTAAAAATAATGAATTAGGTCAAAAGCCTTTTGCAACCATTATCGGATGCGCAGATAGCCGGGTTCCTAATGAAATTATTTTTGACCAAGGTGTAGGAGATTTATTTATAACCAGGACCGCAGGTCAAGTTATGGCTGAAGCCTCTTATGGCACCATTGAATACGCCACTGAAGTACTCAATACACATTTAATTGTTGTTCTTGGACACGAATCTTGTGGAGCAGTTCAAGCTGCGATGAAATTACCTGAAAATCCACCGGGACATGTCGTTACACTAATAAATTCAATTAAACCTGCATCATTGAAGGCAAAATCTGCAAATCTACCGGAAGATGAGTCTCTAAATCTGGCGGTGAAGGAGAATGTTTTAGAACAAGTTGAGCTTTTGAGAGAGCTTGAGCCTGTTTTAAGTAGAGGTTTTGAAAGTGGTCGTATTTTGATTGTAGGTGCAGTATATAATCTACATACTGGTAAGGTTGAATTTTTAGAGGAAACGATAACTTCTCTACCCAAGTTTAAAAACAGTAAGTAGGTCTAATAAATTTTTAAAACCATGGTATGCTTTTGCTTAGTCAAAAGCATACTTCTTATATATTAATCATGTTAAAGAAAATTTTATTAATAATATTTTTAGGTTCCACGCTCATAGGTCTGAAGGCACAAGATAGCCCCGATGAAGATAAGTTAGGAGCTTGGTACATGTATTTTTTCAACAAATCATTTAAGAACAGTCAATTTGGAATACAGGGTGATTATCAGTTTAGATTCTGGAATGTGGGAAATGATCTTGAACAAATACTTTTGAGAACTGGCGTAACCTACATGCCCAAAAACGCAGATGTGCTGTTCACTCTCGGATATGCAAATATTACGACTGGAGAGTACGGAGAAAGTACTGAAACGGTTAATGAAAATCGAATTTATCAGGAGGCATTAATTCCTAACAAAGTGGGAGATAGGTTTCTCATCACACATCGAATTCGCTATGAGCAAAGATGGGTCGAAGGCCAGGATTTGAGAACACGATATCGCTATAATTTATTCCTAAATATTCCATTGAATGGTTCAAGTCTAGAGCAAGGCGTAGCATACGTAGCATTATATAATGAATTGTTTATCAATGGCGAGCGTCAAATTGGAGATAATAGAGAAGTTCAGTTTTTCGACAGAAATAGAACTTACTTGGGTATGGGATACACGTTTTCTAAAAAATTGAGAATTCAGGCTGGCTGGATGAATCAGACAACTGTGAACTAGAGTAAAGGACAACTTCAATTAAGTGCACATTCAAATTTTTAGCAAAAGCTAATCGCCTAGAAAAATATAAATTAAGGTGCATTCTTAGGATTGCGCCTTTTTTAATTTTTACAAATCAGAGATTATCAACAGCATCCATCTTAAATCTTTCTACCTCTGCAGTAATATGCTCCTTCTTTACGATCTCAAAAAACTTAGAAACCAGGTCAGGATGCTGATCAGCGATATTATTTCTTTCTTTGACATCCTTTACCAGATTGTACAACTCCACTTCTTTATTACCTTTTTGTATATCTTTCCAAACAAACTTCCAGTCTCCCATTCGGACAGCAATTTGTCCATTGTATCCAGCAAATTCCCAATAGTGATATTCTGGAATCACTTGTTCTCCTCTCATTGTTAAAGTTGGAGCAAAGCTTGTTCCGTCCGCATTCGGAGAAACCTTGCTTCCTGTGATTTCACTGAGCGTCGGCATAACATCATAAAAAGTAGCTATCAGGTTACTTTCAGTATTGGCAGGTATTCGATCGGGCCATGTAGCCACCATTGGCACCCTGATTCCTCCTTCATATACGTAACCTTTCCCTCTGCCATTTTCACTAGAGAAAGGCTTTGCACTATCAAAAAATTCCGAATCACTTCCGCCCGTGTAGGTAGGTCCATTATCAGAAGTAAAAATAATTAGGGTGTTGTCATAGAGGTTTTCATCCTTTAAATATTGGACCAATTTGCCAATATTTTCATCCAGGTACGAAACCATGGCGGCATATGTTGCACGTGGATATCTGGCTGGAAAATAGGAACCATTTTCATTCTCATAGAAGTAATATGGATCTTCTTCACCAAATTTCTTAACATAATAATCTATCCAATTTCGTGGAGCCTGCAGTGGGACATGTGGAATCGGAGTAGCCCAGTACAAAAAGAAGGGATTTTCTTTATTGACTTTGACAAAATCCATCAACTTTTCAAATGAGACCGTCGGAGCATAGTCTTTTTGATCATATTTCTCATACGACGTGCGATCTTTTGGGTTTGCACCTATGTCTAAACCCGTTCTTGGTGGCAAAGTGTCATTATCTAAGTGATACTTCTGATTGTTCTCCCACATGTGGGTTGGGGTCAATGTGTGCGCTATACGTTGACAATTATATCCGAAAAAGTAATCAAATCCTTGAGAATTTGGTACGGACTCAGAATGAGGAGCACCCAGGCCCCATTTTCCTATCATTCCTGTGGCATAACCTTGCTCTTTTAATAATTCAGGGATGAGAATAGTTTCAGCAGGAATGGGATGTTGACCCTCAAGGCTTGAATCAGCCAGCATGGCCTTATGATCCCAGACATCACCCCTTGATCCCCACTCATGGTTACCCCGAATAAAGGCATGTCCAGCATGTTGACCGGAAAGTAAGATCGCACGAGCAGGTGCACAAACCGGAGCACCAGAATAAAATTGAGTGAATTTCATTCCATCCTTTGCTAAAGCGTCGATGTTTGGCGTTTCTATCTTTTCTTGACCGAAAGCACCCACTTCTGCGTAACCGAGATCATCCGCAAGTATAAATATGACGTTTGGTTTTTCCTCATCCTGGGCAATAATACCATTGACCTGAAGCACAATTAATAAAAGAAGGTATGACCAAATTTTATACATGACTTTTCTATTTTATCACTGATGAGCAATGAAGGTATAAAAATTTGAAGTCTTTAATCGTATTCAAACCAAGCAGTTGCATTGCAGTCTTCAGAACTGACTAATTGTGCCCAATGTGCACTAAATCCTTTTGGAAATGAATAGGTGATTTCTTCACCGGCATTAAGTTTAAAAGTCTTGTATTTCACTGGCTGGTCAAGATAATGATTCACATATAGCATTAATGTAACCTCTGTATTTTGATCTGCAGATAAAGTCATTGATTTTTGATCATAACCCGTCATTAAGAATTTATCTGATGGTTCTCCGGCTTTTATAGCCGTATCTTTCCAAGGTCCGCCCATACCTTTAGGCTTACCAAGCTTCCATAAATCATCTATTCCCCCAAACCACAATCCTGTTTTACCATCATCAGACTTGTAGATGTGATCAGATTCTGGCGCATTTACCTTAACTCCACTTAACACCAATAAACCATTCCAAGTATTAAAATCAAAAATTTGCTTATTGTGAGTAGCAACAGGCCTGAGCATATGATAAAAAGGCTCTTGGCCAACTTTCCAAAGTGGTAACTCATAAAATGTTCCGGCAATATTAGCTAATTCCCTTTCTGATTCAACTTCCCTTACTACTCTGGCTACTGTAGAAGGGAGTTTTTGACTAAAAAGCTCGTTCGTTTTAGGCAGTCTCAACTGCTCATCACTTGTTCGAAGGACGATTGAGGCCTCATCTTCATACCAGATGTCTTTTACCCTTAAGGTGTAACTTGCTGTGGTATCATTTATACCAGGATCAAAAGTAAAATCAAACTTTGTGAACTCATGTTCATGCGTTACGTGGAATGTTTCATTTTTCACATCACCTGAAAAAATACTTAGGTTGAAATTTGTCTTGTTACTGTACAGCTTAGAATAATTTACTTTGCCTTCATAGTCTATCTCTGCAAGTCCCTCAAAAAGGGTTTCATCTTCTCTTTCCTGCGTAAAATTATTCGTTAGATGAAGACTGGCTGATATCTTACTCATTCTATCCGACCTTAGTCGCAGCCATTCTCCATTTATATCAGAATCCATTAAGAAAGGAACGGTAGATCCAGCAGGTATCATTACAGATTCTGAGTTCTGAAAATCATTATTTCCTGTACTGTCTATTTCTATGTCAATTTTGACCTTTTCATCCCCATGATTAACTAAGTAGATCATTTTATGTGTAAAGCCGGATATTAGAAAGGGGTCCGATATTGAATTGGCTTCAACTTCATCCTCCAGCCAAATGGCTCCGTAACCTGATGCGGGTCCCCATTCTTTCAAATCTTCATACTTCCCAAGCCAAAGATTAGATTGAGGTTGACCTGCATATGGATTCCCCTGAATGCTGGTTTCATCCGTCGCAATGACCAACTGTCCATTCCACTGAATAAAATCAGGAATGTATCGCAAATGTGACCCGATTGGTTCTATCCCTGCCGTATTTGAAGAGGAAAAGCTTGCGGGAAAATCATAGAACATGCCATGCATATCCATAAGCATTCTATCTTCTCCTATAGACCTGATCCTAGGCCACTCAGTAAACCATCCGTGAGGCGGATCATTATTATACGTAGCTTTTGGTAATAGATACGTGTACCATTTGCCCTGATCCATTACCTTTAATCTAACGGATTTTTCATCCCAGCCAATCGCCCATAGCGGTGAATCATCGTTGGGAACGGCATAAACACCATTTTTAGTGGTTATGTCAGTAAACTGCTTTCGCTCTATGACTTTGAATTCTTCTCCATCAAATTCTGCCAGAATTCCCAATTTATCCCTGCCAAAGATTCCATTTTTTTCTACCTTCCAAGAATTTACCCACTCGTAGTCATCGCTGTCCCAGTTGTCTTGATCACTTGTTCTCCGGCCTTCATTAGCATGTTCGCCATTATTGGAAACCACCAGTTTACCCTGGCTGGTATAAGCACCTTTTCCGTGCCAGCCGGGAAGCGGATCGTGAAAAAGCTTATTGACGGTCAGATCATTAACATTGACCTCATATAACATACCCTCCATATCATACATATAGACCATGTTCTCAGGATCTTTAAGATGTCTGGCATAAGCATTTAATCTACCTTCCATTCTAGAGTATGGTATGACTCTAATATTTCCTTCTTTACTAATTACATATGGTCCTAAAAACAATTGGTTGGATTCTTGGTGCACCATTCGAGCAGTAGGCGTACCTCCTATACTACCTTCGAAAATCTCCATATTAAGATTTTGATCGATAATATATAGCTTATGTTCACTCCCTTTGGGCTGGTGTGCAGCATAATTAATCATATACAGTTTGTTATTCCATTCTGCTAGTGCACCTATTCCACACTCACTTCCAAATCCATATGAGCCATCTATTCTTCCATGGGCATAAGTCGTTAAATGTGGATAGATGCCACTGATTTTTCGCTCTCCGGAAACCTTGGTAATTTCTCCATTCTTAACTTCCACGGTAGTAGGTGAAACTTCATGAGTCACGGTCAGAAAGCAACTGTTCATAGTAAGGAAGCAAGCTGCTAAGATGATGATCTGCTTAAAATTCATATTTAAATTTAATAATTGAAAGTGGAATTAGATTATTACAGTAAATTCTAATTTTCAAAATTTGCCACACTGAACGCATCCTTGCAGAGCATTCAGTGCGACAAGTCAAAAAATTGTATGGAAAACTTCACTATTAAAATTGTTGCCTTGACCCAATTATGAAATAGGTTCTCTTAATAACCCTCATTATTAGGTGCTAAACCTGGAGCCAATAAAATTTCTTCAGAAGGAATAGGAAAAAGATATTGCCTTTGAGGGAAATCAATAACATTTAAAGTTCTTGCATATCCAGCCTCGATAAGCGGGTTAAAATTGGCAAAACCATTCTCATCTATTTCCGGAGTCAATGCCCAGAACCACAGTCCTTCATCTACAACTTTAGCTTTCAGATCCGCAACATCCAGCATACCGTATGTGTGTCCGGAAAGCACTTCATGTGCAAGTCGCCATCTTATTAAATCCATATATCTTAAACCCTCAAAGGCTAATTCTGCTCTCCTTTCATTTCTTATGATATACCTTAACTCCTCTTGATTTGTGGTCGTGACTGCTGGATTAGTAAATGAAGATTGAGCATAGGCTCTATCTCTCACCTGATTAATAGCTGCAAGCACAGAATTATCAATCTCGTTTAACTCCATTTTAGCTTCGGCATACATCAGTAAAACATCAGCATACCGAATAACGATGTGATTGTTCTCTGCGGTAGTAGGTGCTTTCCAGTTTTCATCCAGTCCCTTTTTCCAAAGTAGTCCATTAAAAGAAGCAAAAGTTTTATTGGCTCTGGTATCGTGATTATATATCATTTCACCAGTATTGGCATTTAAAACCTCGAGTGCATCCGGATGGGGATTATATTCGATTCCCATATATATCGAACCATCGCTAGCCTCTTTGCCGTCACCTTCTTCCAGTGAACCAAATGGAACAATGGTAGCCAGGCATCTTGGGTCCCTGTTCTTAAAGGGATTCTGTGGGTCGAATAATGGAGATTTGTCGATAGGGAGTCCATCTACACATTCATAGGAAGCAAGTAGCTCCCATGTAGGTTGTTTAGCGCCCCACCCACCATGTATTCTAGGGAGTAAATCAGCATCACCTATTCTTACATTGAGCGCATCGCTTCTGGGAATAAAGAAAATGAGTTCGTTTGAAGTTTTCGTTCCCGATAGAAATAATTCTGAATAACTTGGGTGTAATTCATAGACTGCTAAGTCCATACAAGCTTTTGCAGATTCAGCAGCTTTTGGATAATCACCCATGTAAAGGGCAATTCTTGCTTTCATGGCTAGAGCTGCTCCTTTTGTAACATACTGCTGGCCTGAATAACTCACCGGTAAGTGCTCTGTAGCATGATCATAATAATCATATATAGTTTGAAGAATCACTTCTTTATCAGTTCTGGAAACTTCGAAGGCTTCATCTACTGAAAGGACGTCTTCATAAAACGGGACATCTCCATAGTGTGATATCAAATATGACCAAAAACTGGCTAGAAAAAAATGAGTCTCACCTAGCAAAACATTGGCCTCCTTTTCTCCTAAAATTCCCACCTGATTTTCTAGCTGATCCTTAATCGCAAGCATTCTAGAAATGCCTTTATATTTGTCCTGCCACCTGGCAGCAACCCTAGCACTCTCTGCATTCATCGTACCTGCCTTTATCTCATCTAAGGCGTCACGTCGCTGAAAATCATCAGTCATTCCATTCTGCGATTCATCACGAATCCAGTGAAACATACGATAACCTTCATTCACACCTTCTCTAAACTGTTGTTTAGAAGTAAAGGGTGCAGAAGTTGGTGCATCCAATGGAACAAGATCTAAATCCGTACAAGCTCCGAACACCAATAGAGCAATTAAACATATTGTATTTTTCATCATAATTATTTTTAGAATTTAGCTCTTACACCTACCAGGTAAGAACTTGTAATAAAATATCCGACACCTGAAGTTTGCTCAGGATCGATTCCATCAGGTAGCATATCAAAAGTAAATAAGTCATTTCCCGAAAGATTAATTCTTAAGCCGCTTAATCCGGAGTAATTAACCAGAGTCTGAGGTATGGTATATCCAATTGAAATATTCTTCACTCTAAAGTATGCCCCATTTCTTAGCCAGAAATCAGAAAATCTATAGTTGTTTCCAGCAGCGGTTTCTGATAATCTAGGGTACTTAGCATTTGCATTCTCTTCTGTTGAATTATATTCGCTCCAATAACTACTGGCATATTCCTTATTAGGTGATAGCCAGCTAGCGATAAAAGGCCTAATATAACTTTGGGATAGAAAAAGGTTTCTTTTGCCAACCCCTTGAAACGCACATGAAAGGTCAATACCTTTGAAATTAGCAAATAAACGACCACCATAATTTAATCTTGGCAAAGAACTTCCCAGAAATACTCTATCGAAATCATTAATTACTCCATCAGGCACATCATCCGGACCGCTAATGTCCTGATATCGTACATCTCCTGCCCCTACTGCTGCACTGGTTACTGGTGTACCTTCGACCGATCCGGCATCCTGATATAATCCATCAGACTTCAAGCCGTATAATTCCTGAAACTCACTGCCTTCTTCCGAAAGCGTTACACCGCTGAATAATCTTTTGCCATTAATATCGCCGATAATCGATCTTGCATCAGAAATATTAAAAGAAATACCATAGCGTAATCCGTTGCTAAATTCATCCTGCCAATTTGTACTTAAATCCCAACCAGTGGTAGTCATAGACCCCACATTCACCGTTGGATCTTCAAAGCCTACCAAATCCGGAACGCTGAGACTGAGCAACATATCCTTCGTCTCTTTCACAAAGTATTCTGCTTGAAGAGAGAATCTGTAATCGAATAAACCTATTTCTATACCTGCATTCTTAGTTACTGTAGTTTCCCATCTGATATCCGGTGTTGTAAGATAAAGCTGTGAAAGTGCCCTTGCTTCCTCGGTATTCACACCGTTCGCTAATAGAATATTTTGAATCTGCAGTTGAGTTATATAGAGGTAATTCCCTAGTCTATCATTGCCTAACGTACCATAAGAACCTTTGAGTTTAAGGTGCGACAATGGCTTAAGTAAATTCTCAAAGAATGGCTCATTCGAAATCGTCCATGCCGCAGAAACAGATGGGAAAGTGCCCCATCTATGCTCAGTTCCGAAACGGGATGATCCGTCCCTTCTTACGGCTGCGCCAAGGAAATATCGATCATCGAAATTGTAATTAAGCCTTCCAAAAACTGACCGATAAGCTACTTCTGAGATCCCCGTACCATTATTGAAAACCTCTGCAGTTGGTGCCTGATTTAAAAATGGAAAATCTGCACTTTCAAAATTCTGTCCCCTTACACCTAGTACCTCTGTAGTAGAAGAGCGTTCTTCTGCACCACCTAAAACATTTAAGTTGTGGTTAGAAAAAGATTTATCGTAATTCACTAAACCTTGCTTCATTAAAGCTGTAAACTGATACCTGGATTCCTGCAAGGCATTCTGGGTCTGACCCGGAATCAAAGTACCTTCTTGTATCTGGTCAGGATCGTCACTGTTCCAGTATCTTACCTCCTTCGAAAATGTTTTACCGTCTGTAAAAGTAGCAGTAGGTGTCAGATTAAAAGAGATTTTGAGATTATCGATTGGTTTGTAAAAAAGCCCCATCCTTCCTGTAAATAGGTAACTATTTGACTTTGAAAATCCACCTTCATTATATCTCAGATAAATATTATCTCCACTTTTTCCCTCTGCGTACCTTCCGTCTTCCCATACAGCGGGATAAACAGGTGCGGCCTGCAATGCCAGTTGGATTGGGTTGACGATCGGATTGTTTTCCTTCGTAAACTTGAAATTAATATCAGCAATGGCTCCTATTTTATCTGTCAATTGTAGGTCATTGTTGATGCGTGTAGTATATCGTTGCCAATCCCTGTAATTATATAAAGCATCTTGAAACTCATATCCGAAAAAAGCATTCGATTTGACTCTATCAGTTCCACCTGTCATATTAATATTGTGTCTATGACCCATGGAATTTTGCTTCAGGATTAATCCTGCCCAGTCGGTATCAGGGTATAAATCTCGATTATCAGCCGCACTTCCATCCACGTATTTGTTAATTGTTTCCTCTGACCAAATCGGAAACTCATTGTCTCCATTTCCATTGTCATTCCAGGACTTTTCATTATCCATTTGCATGTAGGTCAATGCATTAACATATTCCCGACGCTGAGTTGGTGTATTGATAAAATAATCACCACTGTAATTAATGTTAAATTGACCTGATTTAGCTCGTTTAGTAGTAATAATAATAACACCAGCTGCTGCTCTTGAGCCATAGACAGCGGCAGCTGCACCGTCTTTTAACACAGCTATGGATTCGATCTGATCAGGAGTCACATCATTTATGTTTCCTGGAATGTCATCTATTAATACCAAAGGATCATTACTACCCTGCAACGTAGTGTTTCCCCTAATTCTCAATGTATTGCCAGATCCTGGCGCCGATCCTGATCTGGTGACGACTAATCCTGCAACAGCACCTTGCAAAGCATTAGAAACATTTGTCACATTTCTTTCAGTTATTTCCTGGCTACTAATTGTTTCAATAGAGCCGGTAATATCTTTTTTCTGTTGAGTACCATAGCCGACCACAACCACTTCTTCCAGTTCTGAAGCACTGTATTCGAGCGTAATATCAATATCTGATCTTCCATCGACCATAACCTCTTTAGTATTATAACCTAGAAAAGACACATTGAGTACTGCATCAGAACTGGAGACTTCAAGTGTGAATTCTCCATTTATATCAGTAATCGTCCCTTTAGTCGTGCCTTTTTCTGTAATGGTAGCACCTATCATAGGCTCTTCACTTTCATCTGTAATAAAGCCATTCACGATGTGTTGCGCCTGGAGCCCTTGAAACATCAATAGGATAGAAACTCCGACGATTTGTAAAATTGCTTTCATCATTTATTTTTATTGCAGTTACTAAATAGCTGTTCTTCAATTTTATTCTTAGATCAACTTTTCAACGATCCTAATATCAAGCTAATTATCCAGGGAGGGGCCCATAAAATCAGCCTTATCGTGTAGTTTTTCTGCAATAGTTTGTAGTTGCCGAATTAGTCCACCTTAATGATGAAATCCTCCTAAGAATAGGGACAGTAGTATAAATATGATCATCTATTATTCACTATCTTGACATTAATTTTCAACAAATGAGAATAACGTTACATACCTATATCATAATTTACTTCATCCAGCTCGTGATGACGTTGGGAGCCCAAACGTTAGATGCTCAAAGCGAATTAAACCTAAGGCATCTATCGCCGAATGTAGAAGGATTTCCACTCGATATTAGCATGACTACACAAGGAAAAGACGGCAATGTTTGGATGCTAAGTGATGGTCAGATCTTCCTATATAATGGATATAACTACGAAAAGCTAAGTAATAAAGCTCTGTCTGACTACATCTCACCTGCTGACAGAATTATGTCGATAAAAAATGACGCAACTGGAGATTTATGGCTTTTCACATATGCAGGCCGAGTTCTGAAATACGATGTGCATAGACAACAGCTTGTCGATATTAACCAGCTTATCGATCACAACAATATCAAACTTTTAATAGTTGAAAACAATCTCAAATATCTACTTACAGAAAATGGAGATATACTGAAACTGAATGAAAGCCAAGAAATAACCACTATTACAAATATTGGCTCTGCACCTTTTGAAGTAAAAAATATAACAGCTTTCCAGATTTTAAATGATAGCATTGCATTTTTCGGTACGACGGCAAGAGACATGTACAAATTTGATATTCCTGCTCAAACCGTAAGTTCTTTAGACTCTGATTACTACGGTATTTCCTTTAATATGGAACTAGATGACTATGGAGTTTTATGGATTGGAACTGTGGAAAAAGGCTTGTATGCATATGATACAAAAGATGATCGATTTATAACCAATCGATTTATGCAGGGGGAAATAGATAATCTTACTAGCAGTATCATCCTTAATCTTTATCTGGACAACGCCCAAAACTTGTGGGTAGGGACGGATGGCGATGGCCTTTATAAAATAAATACACAAAATGGCGAGACTCGGCATTTTCTGAGAAATGAAGCAGATCCAAAATCATTTTCTAACAATACAATCCGGGATGTTTTCGAAGATCGTGATCATAATCTGTGGTTCACTACTAAGTATGGGAATATATACATTAGTCCATTTTATCATGAATCCATAGGTTATGATTCGGGTTCTAGGTCAAATGTTCCACAAACCATACTTTCTATACTAAAATCAAGTAAAGAAGATTTATGGATAGGTACTGATGGTGCAGGCATAAAAAAAGTCGGAGCTGATCACACTTCCTATTACTTTACTGAAAATGATTTTTACGCTCAGTCTTTAGCTGAAGATTCACAGGGAGATATTTGGGTAGGTAGTTACAAAAATGGTCTATGGATAATCAATGATACCGGCAGTCCTCCTAGAAATTTGAAGTATGACTATGGCGATGGAAGGTCACCCTCTGATATTAGGACCGTTTTTAATGATTCAAAAGGAAGGATCTGGGTAGGTGATCATTTCGGCATCTCTATTTTTAGTTCCGACAAAAAGAAATTAGCCTCTGTACCCCGCAATACAAATGGTCTAAATGGATACATAGCACAAGGAATTGTAGAAGATGAAAACGGTAGAATCTGGATAGGTATGGTTAATGGAGGGCTAAAGAGCGCTATGATTAACGAAAACGACATTTCAAAGACTGTATTTGTGAACCACCAGCCAAGTGATGGAATCACAATTAAATCAGTAAATCATTTGGTTTCTGACAAAAATGGAAAGCTTTGGATACTTAATCAGTCAAGTGATATCTTCTACTTTGACACACGAAAAAATAAGTTTACAAAACTGGAAAAGGGTACCACTAATTATGAGAGGCTATACAGGTCCATAGAAGTAGAAGACAGTGAAAATATATGGTTGAGTTCGAAAAATGGAATCATCCATCATGATTTAAAGGAGAATAATTCTGAAATTCTTTACGAGAACATCGGCCTCCAAGGCAACTACTACATAACTAGAAGTTCATTCAAAGATAAAGATGGAGTATTGTATTTTGGTGGAACCAATGGCCTTAGTTTTTTCCATCCTTCAGCTATGGATCGACCTGATACCGATGCGAATATCCAGATCACAGGCTTAAATATTCTTCATAAGTCAGCTGAAGAGCAGATTCCTAGTCAAATATTATCCGGACTTAATAATGTAGAGAAAATTTCATTGAGAAACAATCAATCCTCATTTTCGATCAAGTTTGCTGCTATCGGAAATGTATTGAACCCGGACTTTAATTACGAATATATCTTAGACGGATTCGATAAAGAATGGATTCAGGCCTCAGAAAGAAATGCTACCTACACGAATATTCCTTCTGGAAATTATGTCTTTAAGGTGCGTGCCAATGTTAGCGATGGTAACCAAAAAACACTAGAAAGAAAAATTATGATAAGGGTAAAACCTCATATTTTACTCAGTTGGCCAGCTATTTTTTTCTATCTCACCTTACTCACTCTAGTAGCTGTGGCAATTAGTCGATGGTATAGATTAAAAAAATCACTATTTATGGAGAAAGTGATTCATCGCAAGGATCAAGAACTACATGAAACTAAGATGGACTTCTTCGCTAAAATGTCTCATGAAATCCAGACCCCTATTACAATTATTTTAGGGCCTATCGAAGACATGATCAATCGTGCTGTAAAAAATGGTGATATGCTTCTGAAGCAGAGGTTAAAAATCATCTCAGGAAATGCAGATCGACTTTCAAAGATAGCTAGGAAATTAACCTTACTTAGAGATAAAGAATATCAACATTTAAAGTTAATCATAACTAGAAATGATCTGCACAGTAATATTAAGGAAATAGAAACATCATTCAAAGAGCTAGCAAGGCAGAAAAAAATTGACTTTGAAGTCCATTGTCCATCACATTTAACTAAAGAGTGGTATGATAAAGATAAACTGAGCCATGTCATCTATAATCTCCTTTCTAACGCTTTCAAGTTCACGCCTGAGGATGGTAGTGTATTTCTAGAGGTAGCAGAATCTAAAAAATCAAAAAAAGTAGAAATTGTTGTTTCGGATTCCGGTTCTGGCATACCACCTGAAGAACTTGAAAAAATATGGCAACTGTTTTATCAGTCTGAAGAAAATAAAAAACAAACAGGATCAGGAATAGGATTGTCTTTAGTTAAAGATATCATAGAGTTGCATAGAGGAGAGATTACTGTCGATTCAAAGAAAGGTCAGGGAACAACCTTCCGCCTTACCTTGGATACCGCTGAATTTTCCTATGATGAAAATGAAAAAATTCTTATGGATGATTATACAGAGCCAGAAGCAAGTCAAGCAGATATAAATGAAATTGTTCAATCCCAGTCTGAATTTCCTGAAGGCAGGACACTGCTGGTTGTAGAAGATAATCTGGATTTACAAAACTTTCTCATTGACCTACTTAAACCATTTTACAATGTAATCACCGCGGAAAATGGAGAAGAGGGCTACTTCTATGCTGAAAGCAATCGTCCCGACCTCATTCTTACTGACATCATGATGCCAAAGATGGATGGTATAGAAATGTGCGAAAAACTTCAGGCTAACCCCTTGACACAGCCTATACCCATTATAATGCTGACAGCGAAAAATTCCACTAAGGCAAAAATTGCAGGACTTAAATCTGGTGCCATTGAATTTATTAATAAGCCTTTTAACACTAATGAGTTGCTATTGAAAATCAATAATATCTTAATCTCCAAAGAAAATCTAATCAGTCAATACAGGAAGCAGAAATTAAGTGACCCAAACTTCGTGCAGAAAAAATCTAACGATGAGATCTTCCTTGAAAATCTGATAGAGTCGATTAAAAGTAGACTTGATATGCCTAATTTTAAAATGGAAGAGCTCGCTGAAGATCTTAATATGGGATATTCCACTTTATATAGGAAATGTCAGAAACTTACCGGATACAGCCTTGTAGATTATGTGCGATACATCCGGCTTAAAAAGGCTGCCGTTCTTATGGTTAAATACGGATACTCTGTTTCTCAGACCGCCTACAGGTCAGGATTTAATGATCCAAAATACTTCTCCAGATGCTTTAAAAAACAATTTAGCAAAACTCCTGTCCAATTTAAGAAAGAAGCTGAACATACAGGTGAAGAAAAATATCTCGCGAAGCATGAGTTAACTATGCAAGAATAATCTCTACACTTTATCCTTGTTTAATGCCAATGGGTTACTGAAATCAATCGTACGAATAGGAAATGGTATGTTGATTTCTTCCTGGTCAAAGGCTTCCTTAAGTCGCATAATTCCTTCACTCTTCAATTCTAAAAACTGCCATACATTGTCAGGATTGGTCCAGAATCTAAGTTGAAAATTAATAGCGGAGTCACCAAAACCTGTAAAAATAAATTCAACGGGTCTTGCAATAGTCTCTGCTTTATAAGCGATAGGATCGACAGCTTTCATAGCTACCTCTTTAACAATGCGAAGATTCGAGCTGTATCCTACACCACACACAATGTCTACTCTTCTGGTACCATTGGTAGACATGTTCTTCACAGCATTTTGCAATACCATCTTATTCGGAATACTAACTTCCTCACCCGTCAATGTCCTTATTTGTGTATTTCTTAATGAGATGTTTTGAACAGAACCGATATGCCCGTTCGATTCAATGAAGTCGCCAATATTAAAGCTGGTTTTGACACTCATTATAACTCCTGAGAAGAAGTTCATGAGTGGATCCTGAAGCGCCAAACCTACCGCCAGACCCATCACACCTGCCGAAGCTAAGATGGTAGTCACTGATTTTGACAAACCAAGAACAGCAAGTATGAGTATGAGTAGTAAAATAAATAAAGCTACTCTGATCATATTTGCCACCAATCTTTGCAGTGCCACTTTAGAACTGATTCGGGTACTGGCTTTGCTGATTTTCCCTTTTAACATTCTGATGATAAACAAGCCTGCAATCAGTAATACTATCGCCAATATAATATTGGGTAGTGAAAGAACTAATTTGTCAAACCATGCGTTTAATTTTTCACTGAGTAGTTCCCACACTTGTGTCCAACTTTCCATATTATAATTTTTAGGCAATATAAAAATTTATAGGAGCAGTGCAAGGCAGATATATCATTCTTAATTAATGCCTTTTAACAAAAAGCATTGATTATTAATAGAAAATGCATATATTTGCACTGCTTTTGAGGAAAAGAGGGAACAGTCGTGATTCCCTCTTTTCATTTTTAAGAATATTTGATTTGAAAGAAGAACAGATTGCCCAGCTCCTTGAGGAGTATTTTCAGGATAGTGAGTTAGATGATTGTTTTGTTACTGAGCTAAATGTCAGCGGTAATAATATCAATGTTTTCGTGGACAGTGATTCAGATATGGGATTTGACAAATGTCGTAAGATCAGCAGATTCCTGGAAGGACATTTTGATGAGACAGCTGTATTCGGTGAGAAATACAAATTAGAAGTTTCTTCTCCGGGTATTGGCAAGCCTTTAAAATTCAAACGACAGTACTTTAAGAACATTGGTCGAACCGTAGAAGTGACCACAAAAGATGGCGAACAAGTAAAAGGAATTTTGAAGTCTGTTGAAGATGATCGCATTGAACTTGAATATGAAGTCAAGGAAAAGCAGGGAAAAAAGAAAATAAAGAAAACGGTCCAGCATCCTATTAAAGATGAGGAGATCGAGAAAATAATTGTAAAAGTCAGTTTTTAAAATGTTTGCAAGATGAATTTGGTTGAAACTTTTTCCGAATTTAAAGGAAGTAAAAATATAGACAGACCCACCATGGTGAGGGTTTTAGAAGATGTATTTAGAACTTTAATTAGAAAGAAATATGGTTCGGATGAGAATTATGATGTGATTGTGAATACGACGAACGGTGACTTAGAAATGTGGAGAGTTCGCGAGATTGTGCCGGATGGAGAGGTCACTGATGACCGATCTCAGATTTCCATCTCTGAAGCCATTAGTATTGACGAAGACTATGAAGTAGGAGAAGAGTGTTACGAACAATTAACTCTAGAAGAGTTTGGTCGAAGGTCTATTATGGCAGCTAGACAAACTTTGATCTCCAGAATTATGGAGCTGGAAAAAGACGAAATTTTCAAAAGATACTCTGACAGGGTAGGTGATATTATTCTGGGTGAAGTTCATCAAATACTAAAAAGAGAAATCTTAATCATTGATGATGTGACTGGGAACGAAATTATCCTACCGAGGTCTGAAATGATCAGAGGAGACTTTTTTAGAAAAGGGGATATGGTCAAAGGTGTAATCAGCAGGGTGGATATGAAAAATAACAATCCTGTGGTGATTATGTCCAGAACAGATACCAGGTTCCTTGAAAAATTACTGGAGCAGGAAGTTCCTGAGATAGAGGATGGACTGATTACCGTTAAAAAGATCGTGAGGATTCCAGGCGAAAGAGCGAAAGTGGCCGTTGAATCTTACGATGATAGAATCGATCCTGTAGGAGCATGTGTGGGTATGAAAGGCTCCAGAATTCACGGTATCGTTAGGGAGTTGAAAAACGAGAACATAGATATTGTTAACTTTACCAATAATAATGTCCTATTTATTCAAAGATCGTTGACTCCTGCAAAGGTGACCAATATCGAACTGAATAATGAAACGATGACAGCTTCAGTATTTTTGAAGCCTGATCAGGTATCACTCGCAATAGGGAAAGGAGGATCTAATATCAAACTGGCCGGTAAGCTGACAGGATATGAAATAGATGTATATAGAGATTCCGATGAATTCGAGCTCGATGATGTAGATTTAGACGAATTCACAGATGAAATCGAAGATTGGGTTATTGATTCACTTAAGGCGATCGGTTGTGATTCGGCGAGAAGTGTTTTGAACCTGAGCAAAGAAGAATTGACAAGAAGAACAGACTTAGAAGAAGAGACTGTAGAGGATGTCTTAAAGATATTGGCTGCAGAATTCGAGGAATAAGTCAGTAAGTTATAGTAAATTAAAAACATATTTAGACTGCATGGCTAGACGTCTGGTTAAAATAGCAAAAGAATTAAATGTCGGAACGGCAACGATAGTAGAACACCTGAATAAAGCGGGTTTCGAAATCGATAACAAGCCTACATCCAAGGTTACGGATGATATGTACGACGAACTGCTCAAGCAGTTTAGCAATTCTATTGCCGAAAAAGAAAAAGCGGATAAGCTTGTGATAGGCACAAGAATTAAGACTGAAGATGAAAGGCCACGACTTTTTCCAAAAGCAAAAGAAACTCCTAAGCAGGAAGTAATTGCTCCCAAAGTAGAAGAAAAGCCGAAGGAGGAACCTAAAAAAGAAGAGGTCCAGGAAAAAGATGAAGTTAAGCAAGTAGCCAGTGACGGACCTGCACCAGGATTAAGAGTTGTAGGAAAAATAGATCTTGATCAGAAAAAGAAAGCTCCGGAAAAGGAAGAAGAGCCTGTTCAAGAGGAAAAAAAGATTACTCCTAAAAAAGAGGAAGTCGAAGAAAAGCCTGTAGAAAAGCAGAAAACGGAGAAGATAGAAGCTGCTTCCGACACTGAAACCAAACCTACTGAGACTGTTGAGGAAGACAAACTAATAAGAGCTGAAGCTCCAACATTGAAGGGGGTTAAAGTACTTGGCAAAATTGACGCAGATAAATTAAAGGAGATGAAGCGGCCTAAGAAAAAGGAGGCCACTTCGGACAACAAAGGTGATGCTAAATCGGGAGATAGTGGAAGCAGGAGAAAGCGGAAACGTAAAAAAGTATCCGCTAGAAACTTTCAATCATCCGGTTCAGGAAGTCGCAGCAACAGCTCTAATTCTGGTAACAATAGAAGAGGCGGAACAAGGGGCAGGAAAGAAGATGAAATCAAAGAGGTTTCTCAGAAAGAAATTGAAGATAAAATTAAGGCAACCATGGCGCGCCTTCAAAATAGGGGGAAAAATAAGCGTCAAAAAATAAGAAGGGAAAACCGAGAAGAGAAAAGAGAGAAGCAAGAAATCAAAGAAATGGAAGGTGCTACTGAAACAATTCAGTTGACAGAATTCATCTCCGTTTCGGAATTTGCTAATCTGATGGATGTATCGGTCACTGATGTGATTACCACCTGTATGAACTTGGGTGTTATAGTATCGATCAATCAAAGACTAGATGCTGAAATCATAGAGCTTCTTGCAGAAGAATTTAATAGAGAAATCGAATTTATCTCAGCTGTAGAAGAAGATGACGATTTCGAAGAAATAGAGGATGATCCGGAAGATCTCGAGCCTCGCGCACCTATTGTAACCGTCATGGGACACGTTGATCACGGAAAGACGTCACTTTTGGATTACATTAGAAGTGCAAGTGTTGCCGAAGGTGAAGCTGGTGGTATTACACAGCATATTGGTGCCTATGAGGTAAAAGTTGGTGAAGGAAACGATAAAGTGACCTTCCTCGATACTCCCGGACACGAAGCATTTACAGCGATGAGAGCCAGAGGTGCCAAGGTAACGGATGTCGCCGTAATTATCATTGCTGCAGATGACAACATCATGCCTCAGACTAAAGAGGCTATCAGTCACGCTCAAGCAGCCGGTGTTCCCATGATTTTCGCTATTAATAAAATCGACAAACCAGGAGCTCAACCAGAAAGAATCAAACAAGAACTTTCTCAGATGAACCTGCTGGTAGAAGAATGGGGAGGTAAATACCAGTCTCAAGACATATCTGCAAAAACAGGTTTGAATATTGATAAATTGCTTGAGAAAATAGTCCTTGAATCGGAATTATTAGAGCTGCAGGCCAATCCCGACAGAGAAGCATTTGGTACAGTCATAGAAGCCTCTTTAGATAAAGGCAGAGGATATGTAACCAAAATATTGGTTCAAAATGGAACACTGGAAATCGGTGATCCTATTGTTTCTGGTGAGCACTCCGGTAAGGTCAAGGCTATGTTTAACGAAAAAGGTAAAAGGGTTAAAAAAGCAGGACCTTCACAACCCGTATTGGTTCTGGGACTGAGCGGGGCACCACAGGCTGGCGAAAAATTCAAAGTGGCTGATTCAGAGCAGGAAGCTCGACAGGTAGCTGCCAGAAGAGGTCAAATCATCAGGGAACAAACCAATAGAGCAAGTAAGCGAATCAGTTTGGATGAAATCGGAAGACGACTGGCACTTGGTACCTTTAAAGAACTTAATCTTATTATCAAAGGTGATGTGGATGGCTCTATTGAGGCACTTGCTGACTCATTACAGAAACAATCCATTGAAACTGTACAGGTTAATATCATTCATAAGGGTGTAGGTCAAATCATTGAATCTGATGTTTTATTAGCATCGGCGTCGGATGCGATCATCATTGGTTTCCAGGTGAGACCATCTATGGGCGCAAGGAACCTGGCAGAGAGAGAGGGTGTAGAAATTAAGACCTATTCTGTCATTTATGAAGCAATAGATACCATACGTGCAGCGATTGAAGGTATGCTGGAGCCGACTCAGGAAGAAAAAATTACGGGTCAACTCGAAGTGCGTGAGACTTATAAGATTTCGAAGGTGGGTACCATTGCAGGTTGTATTGTTCAGGAAGGTTCGATCAGCAGAAACTCGAAGATCAGGTTAATCAGAGACGGTATTGTAGTTTATCCCACCAAGCCTAATGTTGTAGGAGAAATCAGTACATTGAAACGTTTCAAAGATGACGTTAAAGAGGTAAAGAAAGGTTTGGAATGTGGTTTGACCATCAAGAATTATAATGATATAAAAGAGGGTGACCAGATTGAGGTTTACGAAATTGTAGAGATCAGGCAAACGTTGGATTAAGGCTTTTGGCCTTTGGCTTTTGGCTCAGTTTTAAATTCTTGCAATTTTGGCAAATAAATCACTCCTATTCTTTGAAAAAGGCTTGGTTTGATTATTATTTGTATCTAGGATTTAAATTGTGAATTGCTCATAGCTTTGCCAACTTTCATAAAAAACAAGGCTTGAATTTAAAGGAACATTTTAATCAACAAGTTGAGCGCTTTAATCATCCGGATTTTATAACCAACGATCCAATATCAATCCCACATCAGTTTACACGCAAACAAGACATTGAGATCATTGGATTTTGGGTCGCCATGTTAGCATGGGGACAAAGGGTAACCATCATTAATAAATCCAATGAGTTGGTGGATATGATGGGAGGCAAGCCTTACGATTTTATCATGAATCATCGCGACATTGACCTCAAACCATTGATCCATTTCAAGCACCGCACCTTCAACGGCGACGACACCCTTTATTTCATCCATTTTTTCAGAAACTTTTATGCCAAACATGAAAGTCTTGAGGAAGCATTTACAAAGTTTAGAAAATCAGATGATAATCAGATGGAAGAGATGCTGACAGGTTTCAATATGTTTTTCTTTGATGATGAAAATGCACTACAACGGACGCAAAAACATGTAGCTACACCAGCCAGAAGATCCACCTGTAAACGCTTAAACATGTTCATGAGATGGATGGTCAGAAAGGATGAAAAAGGTGTTGATTTTGGTCTTTGGAAAAATATACCGATGTCATCGCTAAAAATTCCACTCGATGTACATGTCGAACGGGTTGCCAGAAAATACGGACTCCTACAAAGAAAGCAGAGAGATTGGAATGCCGTCTTAGAACTCACCGAACACTTGCAGCGGTTTGATCCAGAAGATCCTGTTAAATATGACTTCGCCTTGTTCGGCGAGGGAGTGATGGAAAAGCAAGAGGAGAAATTTTAAAAAACATCAAACGCATAATTTCGTTAAGTAACAAAGTTTTGAGCATGAAAAATTTTACGATTCTCACCCTCACATTGACCTACATCCTTATTTCCTGCATTTCCTATGACGAAAAAACAGAACAAAAATATCAGCAAAATAAAGCTTATATAGAATCTTATCTAGAACAAATTGGTTATGCCGAAAATCCTTTCCTGATCATCATTCCGGAAGAGGAAATGGACAAGCAACGTAAAAAACGGATTGCATTGATGAGTGAGGAAGAGCTTAAGACCTTGATCGACCAAAAAGCTATGGGAGTACCTAGAATAAAGCATGGGACCCCTGAATCTGAGCAATTCTTAAATGAGGTGAAAGACTTCAAAGATCCAGCAAAGAGATATAAAGTCCTCACTGAAAAATACCCCGACTTGATCATTAGTAATTAAGGTACTGATCCATTTCCCAGATAACAATGACAATCAAATTTTTCCCTCCAACCAATTCTTCATCTCAGACGATTTTTCTTGTGAAATTAAAACAGGCAAACCTTTCTCATCCTTCATTTTAATCTTCATACGCCCTTTTCCAAACATGGTAATCTTATCGATATAGTTGATATTAATAATATGAGATCTATTGGCTCTCCTAAAAAATTTCGGATCTAAAGTTCGTTCCAATTGGACCAAGCTTTCATCCATGATCAGTTTTCTTCCTTTCTCTGTTACCATTAATGTCAATTTATGACTGGTTTTAAAGTAAACGATAGAGCTACTTTCTATCAAAACCAATTCTCTACCTTGACGTACCAAAAATTTAGATCGATATTTTTTTTCACTTTCATGTCCATTCACATAATCGAGTAAATTCTTCATCTTATTTGAGAAGTGTTTTTGCAGCATTTCAAACTTTGAGAGTGCTTTTTCCAGGTCCTCAATCGTGATAGGTTTCAGTAAGTAATCAATACCATTTAACATCAATGCCTTTTGCCAATATTGGTCAAATGCAGTGATAAAGATGATGGGGGCTTTGATCTTAACTTTGTCTAAAATATTCAAGGAGATTCCATCTGAAAGTTGTATGTCCATAAAAACTAAATCCACTTCCATATTCCTCTTAAAATACTGAATCGCGCTTTCTACATCATGAAGTATCGTTAAGATTTGAATATTAGGCACCAAAGTCCGAAGCTCACCGACTAATTTTTGAGCTGCGGGCTTTTCATCTTCTACAATGACTACTCTCATATCAAACTTTTTTAACCGGAACTTTTACTATGAAATACCCATTTTCAACCAAGATTGATAAAGGTCTCTTAAACAACAATCTACTCCTCTCATCTAAATTACTAAGTCCGATTCCATAGTCTGAATGGCTTCTTTTTACGCTCATATTATTCTTGACTATGATGTAGCCCTTTTCAAGGTTTATGTTCACTTTCAAAGGTTTTTGATCTGAGAACTCATTGTGCTTGACTGCATTTTCAATCAACAGTTGCAGACAATTGGGCAAAACCAGATATTGATCAATTTCAAGAAGGTCGTGATTCAAATACATAGCATCATCATATCGAACCTTCAACATGGCAAAGTAATCTTGTGCAAACTGTAACTCTTCTACAAGCAATACCAAATCTCGATCTCTGTTTTGGAGAATGTAACGATAGACATCTGATAATTTTTGATTAAAAATCTTAGCTTTTTTAGAATTTATGTCAATGAAATAGGACAGAGTATTCAAAGAGTTGAATATAAAATGAGGATCTATCTGTGTTTTCAAACCTTGCAGCTCAGCCTCAGCGCGAGCCACTTCTAATCTTGCGTTCGCTAGCTTTTCTGATTCTGCTTCCTTGACAAGAAATACTGTCTCATATACATGTACTATGAATACAACACAAATAAGTATGATCGCAGTAGCCAACCAGATTTTTGACCATTCTGGTGCAACATTGGCAAATAGTCTATACCAAAAGCTCAGGAGTAAAACACTGATAGGAACAGTGTAAAAAGGAACGACTAAAAGCAGGGCTCCTATTTTCTGTAATGGTTTATTAAACCAATCGAAATAGTTTCTCAAAGTAAAAAGCAGGAACCGATTGCCTTCCCATACGATGTAAGCGATTCCTATCGTGTAAAGAAAGCTCAGTTTAAAATTCCATGAGCCGACATCTAATGTATCCACCATATTAGTGATCCAGGGAATGGCGATACCAAAAAAAGGAATTAAAACCAGTCTAAACCCTATATCATTTAAGCCGCCCTTAAGGTTAGCATTAGTTGGAGAATTGCGATAACTGTCTGATTTCACATTCGTATTCAGTAACGATTTCTCCTTGTTCGTCCGCAATTTTTCCTGCTTTGTCCACTTTAAATTTGAAGTGTACATGATCATGATTAGTTTAGACTTGAATTTACAACTTTTTTAAACGTAGCTTTTACAAGCTTGAAAAATCAATAAATCATGGATCCTTCTACAATCAATTGGTGGGCAATTCTGGTGGCTGGGATATCTGCCTTCGTACTTGGTGGAGTATGGTACTCTCCTGCACTTTTCGGGAAGGCATGGATGAAAGAAAACAAACTTACCGAAGAAGATATTAAAGGCGGTAATGCTTCAAAAATTTATGGTTGGGCCTTCGTGATTTCACTTATCATGTCTGCCAATCTCGGTATGTTTTTAGGTGATTCACCGGAGGCCTGTATAGGTGAATGTGCCCAACGAACGGATGTTACCTGGGGTACAATAGCCGGGTTTCTAGCCGGAATATGGGCATTTGCAGCTATAGCTATTGTGGCACTGTTTGAACAGAAAAGTGCTAAGTATATCTTTATAAATGGTGGTTATGTTCTGATTGCTTTAATGCTCATGGGTGCCATTATTGGAATTTGGCGGTAAAATGCTATTGAGTTTTTGATTATTTTCACCAAATGAAGAAAATAATAGCATTCTCCCTACTTTCCTTTTTAATCATTGCAGATAGTTTTGGACAATCATCTGCTGGGTATAATGAACTTGTGAACCTTTTCAAAGACTGGCGCTCTTTTGAAGATCCTCCCAAATACGAAGGAGCACCTGATTATAGAAAAGCAACTTTTGCCGAAAGGCAGAATGAATTTGTAGCCCTTCGACAACGATTGGAAAAAATGGATACGGTGGGATGGGCTGTTCCAGCAAAAGCAGATTGGACTTTGATCTGGGCGGAAATGAATGGATATGCGTTCAATCAAGATGTACTTAAACCATGGGAACGAGATCCAGCATTTTATAAGGTGATTTGGACTTCCAGGAGTGATGTGCCTGCTCATGAAGGCCCTACTAATCATGCAGCATTAGATATATGGCAATATGAGTTTCCGCTTACAGGCAAGCAGCGTGATAAATTTCTGACCCAACTCCAGGTCATTCCTGCATTCTATAAACAGGCCCGGACGAATTTGACAGGGAACGCACGAGATTTATGGATTGCGGGGATAAGGGACATTTCACGGCAAGTTTCAGATCTTGATCAAATTTTTAAAATGCCAGGGATCGATGGTGATCTGATGGTCATTAAAGCTTTGAATGAGGCAAAGGTCGCGACAAATGATCTGGCTGAGTGGCTAGAGAAACAGTCATCTTCAAAAACAGGACCTTCTGGAATAGGAAAAGAAAATTACACCTGGTACATGCAAAACGTCCATCTCGTTCCACTTACGTGGGAGGATGAGGTCATGATTCTTGAGCGTGAGCTAGCCCGCGCCTGGTCGAGTCTTAAACTTGAAGAACATCGAAATCGGAATCTGCCATCACTGCAACCCGCAGATTCTCCAGAGTCTTATGATAAAATGGCTGATCAAGCGGCAAAAAGCTTACTGAAGTTTCTGGAAGAGGACGAAATAGTTTCCGTCAAAGATTATTTTGAACCTGCACTTCGCGCTCATCTGGGAGGTTTTGTTCCAGAAAAGACCAGAAATTTTTTCTGGATTACAGCACATCTTGATCCTCGTCCTTTGTATTCCCACTTCTATCACTGGTGGGAGCTTGCCAGAATGGACAGACGGGAAAATCCGAGTCCCATCAGGCAGGAACCTCTTCTTTACAATATTTTCGATTCCAGAAATGAGGGTATGGCTACTGCTGTTGAAGAGATGTTTATGGACGCAGGACTTTATGATGATCATCCCAGATCTCGTGAAATAGTATACATCATGATCGCTCAAAGGGCTGCTCGTGGTCTGGGATCGTTGTACGCACATGCGAATGAAATGACCATGGAAGAGGCCGGAGGTGTTCATATGGAATACACTCCACGCGGATGGATGAAAACGGAAAAAGAGCTGCTTATTTTTGAACAACATCTGTATTTGAGACAACCAGGATATGGAACCAGTTACATTACCGGAAAATATCTGATCGAAAAGGCAATGATGGAATATGCAAAAATGAAGGAGGCAAATGGCGAGGAATTTGTTCTGAAAGAATTTTTTGATGAAATGAATGCCATAGGAAATATTCCTGTTGCTTTAGGTCAATGGGAATTGACCGGGAAATATGATCTTGCTAAATAATTAACTCCTCTTAACAACTTTGAGTAATGCGGAAAATACTGATCTTAGAAATATTAGTGCTTTCAATAATAGGTGTTGTGGGACAAGATAATCTCTTATTTCAAGACCTGGAATACCGATTAATAGGGCCATTTCGAGGTGGCCGAACAGTGGGTGCAGTGGGAATTCCGGATCAGCCTGGGACTTTCTTCATCGGCGTGAATAATGGAGGAGTATGGAAAACAGATGATTTTGGCAGAACCTGGAACCCAATTTTTGATGATGCACCTACAGGATCTGTGGGCGATCTTGCCGTTTCACTGAGCGATCCGGATGTGATTTATGTGGGCACAGGTGAGGGTTTACACAGGCCTGATTTATCGGTAGGAGACGGCATGTTTAAATCTATCGATGGGGGTAAAAATTGGAGTCACATCGGCCTTGATGATGTTCAACAAATCTCAAGAGTCATCATTCATCCTTCTAATTCAGATGTCGTTTATGTTGCTGGCATGGGGCATCCTTATGGTGCCAATGAAATGAGAGGTGTTTTTAAAACCACAGATGGAGGAGAAAATTGGCAAAAGGTGCTTTATATCAACGATCAGACTACTGCTATGCAAGTGGAATTCGATCCCAAAAACCCGGACATTCTTTACGCTTCCATGTGGGAGCATCAGGAAGGACCATGGGAAAATGCAAAATTTTCAGGGCCTAGTAGTGGATTGTATAAGTCTGAAGACAGCGGCAAGACCTGGCGAAAAATCGGTCATGGGCTTCCGGGAGCTGAAGAGAAATTGGGTCGAATTGGAATTGGGATTAGTCCAAGTAATCCAGATAGAATTTACGCCACAGTGGGAGCAGAGGAAAATGGAGGGCTCTATCGAAGCGAAGATGCCGGGGAAAACTGGAAGCTCGTTAGCGAAGATTACAGAGTTTATGGTAGACCCAGTGATTTCGCAGAGCTAAAAGTCCATCCGAATGACCCCGACATTGTTTTTTCAGGTAATATTGCTTCTTATAAATCGATCGATGGAGGTAAAACTTGGATGTCAATTAAAGGTGCGCCAGGTGGTGATGATTACCATAGAATATGGATTAATCCCCTTCAGCCGGACATCATGCTTTTCGCTGCAGATCAGGGAGCTACCATTACCGTAAATGGAGGGAAAACCTGGAGTTCCTGGTACAACCAACCTACTTCTCAACTTTACCACGTAAGCACGGACAATCAATTTCCTTATTGGGTATATGGAGGTCAACAAGAAAGTGGTGCCATCGGAATTGCAAGTCGGAGAAATGGTGGTCAGATTTCTTTCAGAGACTTCCAGGGTGTTGGTGCTGACGAGTATGGCTATGTCGCCCCAGATCCTAAAGATCCAGATATCATATACGGTGGCAGGGTCATCAAGTTCAATAAGAAAACGGGGCAATCTCAAAACGTTGCTCCAGAAATATTAAGGTCTGAAGACACGCGATTTCTCAGATCCATGCCGCTTTACTTTCATCCTTCAGATCAGGATCAACTGCTGTTTGGTACCAATAAGTTGTGGTCAACCAGGAATGGTGGCATGTCTTGGGAAACCATCAGTCCTGATTTGACAAGAAAAAAACCGGAAGTCCCGAAAAGTGTGGGTGAATACAACGGGCCTGAATATGAAAATATGCCACAAAGGGCAATCATCTATGCATTGGGACCATCTCCTCTCAATAAGAATATAATCTGGGCGGGCACAGATGATGGATTAGTTCATTACACGAAAGATGGCGGTAAGAATTGGGTGGATGTAACACCTGATGCAATAAGTTCATGGGATAAGATTTCTAACATAGAAGCCGGACATTTCGACGAAAAAACAGCCTTTATAGCTGTTAATGCTATTCGCAAAGACAATATGAAACCACTGATCTTTAAGACTCATGATATGGGGAAGACCTGGTCATTGATTACCAATGGAATGCATCCTATAGGTCCTGTTAATGTTGTTCGTGAAGATCCAAAACAAGCAGGATTGCTTTATGCAGGAACGGAAAGAGAGGTATATTTTTCTTCAGATGATGGAGGAAAGTGGCAGTCCTTAAAGCTCAATATGCCTGCAAGTTCGATCAGGGATCTCGTTGTTCATCAAAATGATTTGGTCATTGGCACACATGGTCGGTCGATTTGGATACTCGATGATGTGAATCCACTACGAAATCTTCTCACCGCAACATTGGCACAAAAACCCCTTTTACTTAAACCATCTATGGCTACCCGAGTCAGGGACAATATGTTTTCAGATACACCTTTGCCCCCGGAAGAACCTACCGGAACAAATCCTCCTGATGGTGCAATCATTGACTACATATTGCCAGAAAATGTCCGTGAAGTCAATATCCAAATCCTAGATCAAGATGACCAAATTGTCTATGACTTTAATCAGAATATCCAATCCGACAGATATGATTCTACCGACTTACCTCATCCCTTATATTGGATTAAGGAATCGAATCCGCTTTCAAGTAAGGCAGGCCACCACAGGGCAGTGTGGAACCTTCGCCACAATAATCCCACTTTTGCTCAAAGGACTTTTTCCATTTCTGCAGTTAAGGATAGAACAAGCAGCGGGCCAAAAGGTCCTTTTGTGCATCCCGGAATTTACAAAGTAAAATTAATGGTCGACGATCGAAGTGAAGAGAAAACAGTCGAAGTGAGAATGGATCCTCGTGTAAACATTTCAGAAGATGATCTGCAATTGCAGAGTGATCTTTCGTTAAAAACCTATAAGCTGTATGAAGAATTAAGTAACTGGAGAAATAAACTTGATAATCTTCCTGAAGGCTCTAAAAATGCAGATCAGGCCGATCGCATTGTAGGTCCAGGATTACCACGAGACGGCGATATATTATACGGAAGTATTCTGGAAACCGATTTGGAAACTGAGACGATCACCAGTCTGCAGACCAAGCTTTTATTTGTACTTCAGGTATTACAGTCGGCCGACGCCAGACCAACTGAAGCCACTGTCGAAGCCGTAAATCGCTTGGAAGAACGGTACAAAGCATTGAATAGCACATTGAATCAGATGATCAGAAACTAGCAAAAGGAACACAAGTATAATTTTTATAACATGGATTTCTCAAGCTTGTGAATGGTATTTTGTACAGTACCTTCAAGTTGATTTCCCTCCCGATCCTTCATGGAGTAAGTGATGGTCATCACGTCAACCGGACCAATATCCGGGCAGATCAAAAGAACACTTTTATTATCTCCCGATAAGGTTACGTCTGCTATCTCAAGATCTCTCCTATTATATCGATCTGAACCATAGGCCTTGGATCGTTTTAAATCCCACATTTCTATTCGAAAATTTTCTGGATCCATCGCTGAGGACTGGTCTAATTCTTGTGCAAAACTTAGCGCTACACCGTTTTCGGCTACATTTAATTCCACGGGAACATCGAGCACATCGCCGGTATATCGAATTCGGTAAAGTCCTCCGCCGCGCATCAACTGAGAAGTTCCCCAGGCGGACATACCGCATGCATAAAGATGTTGATCTTGTGGATTAAATCGTCCTCTCATCACCCCGGTTAAGAATTTGATGCCTGGTAAATCGATCACACCCCCCTGACGCATGCCTTGTACTTCTTCCTGGAGGACCAGTTGAATCTTTCCATAACCATAGGAGAAACTAAGCAGCTTACCATCCAGTGGTCCCCATTTTTTACTATCTACCCAAAGAAGCTCAGAAGGAGAACGGTCGAAATCCATGTCCACCCAAACCATAGGTTGTTCCATCCCAGTCCTACTACTATCTTTAGGAGGATTGTAACCCCACATATTACCATAAAACTTAGGTTTTCCCTCAACTTCCACCCAATTGATTCGATTCATTGGGTTCCAATAGCCTTGTTGATCAGTCACAATAAAACTACCATCTGGGTTAATACAAACTCCGTTGGCCGCACGAAAACCTGTGGCGACAATCTCCGAACGCTTGCCATCATTACTTACTTTTATTAATGTTCCATGGCGAGGAATTAAAGCTTCCCTGGCGTGCCTACCACTTTTAGCATAGTAAAGATTCCCTTCATCATCCGCTTGCAGACCCATGGTAAATTCATGAAAGTGATCACTGACTTGATGATCGTGATTAAAGCTCTCGTAGAAATCAGTTTCACCGTCACCATTTAAATCCTGCAGACGGACAATTTGATCCCGACAAGTCACGAATATTTCATCGTTTAAGACCTTAACACCCAATGGCTGAAAGAGACCGGATCCTATTCTTTGCCACTTTAAATCGGTTGATCCATCAGTCAGCCCAGTGATTTTCCAGACATCTCCATCTGTGGCACAAACGATCGCAATATTGGCATCGCTCATAAAGTCAATGCCACTGAGTTTCATTCTACATTCCCATGGATTCTCGTATGGAGGGGTCAATTCATCGATCGTAAAGGCACCTTTTTGAATACCTTCAATAATCACAGATTTTACAATTTCAGGATATTGGGCCTTCCCTCCTTTTGTGTAATTCGATAAATCTTCTGGTTCTGACGCGAGTGAGACTTCTTCCAGGATGGCTTCATCGACCTCATTGTTAGCAATAAAAAGTTGAGCTCTTCCTCCTTTAGTCTTTGATAAATCTAGCAAGGTAAATCCTCCAACTTCCTTCAGCTCTCCATCCCCTGATAATATTACTTTGGAACCAATGGGTGCTACTCTCATTTGAAGTTTTCCAGCTCCACCAGAAATATTAATTGTTCTTGTAAATATGGTCTCCTCTTTCTCTTTTACTACCCCGAAGGTTTCAAGCGCATTCGCAGAACCCACCTTATATGAAATAATCGCCTTACCTTCATAATAATACAAACCCTGGTAGTCGGCCCAAGATCTAGGTAAGGGACCAAATTGTCTACCGTCTCTTGCTGTAAACCGGGGATCTTCAAAACTTCCGTTAGCTGGATTGGCCCAACCCGGTCCAACTGGCGTTTCAAAATGTAATTTCCCAACTGTTCTTGGATAGGTTTCGTGCTCATCATTCAATAAAATTGCTTTCCAATCAATAAACCCATCACCAGTCCATCCACCGGCAACTCTCATGAGATCGTGATCAAAAATCATGAAAGCATTTCCCTTCGCTACACCACCATCGCCTTCATCCAGGCGAACAGCAATACCTTTATAGGCAAAGTTATTCTTGCTGTAATCCTCATCCGGATAGGGAGTTGGCCCTGGAGAATGAAATCTTTCCGGACCAGTAGCGCTATCCACCAGTTCATATGTATTTATGAAAAAATTACCATAATCCATGTCTTTCCAGGGATGATACGGCTTAATAGAAGGGCCTCTTTCAGATCCTTTCGGAATATTGGAAAGGTACTTTTCACCGAAAGTATAGTACTCATCTTCATTTTGTCTACGGATAAAAGCCTCTCTGATATAAGCGATCACATCATATTTCTCTTGAGGCGTCAAAGTGACTTGTGGTGGCATTGAACCGATACCTTTCGTTATGGTGACGTACATGGAATAAGGATCATTACCCGCTTTAAACGGCTCAGACCAGAATTTCAACGAAAGGGGAATGGATCCTTCCATGTCCGGCAATCCATGGCAATTAATGCAATTGTTATTATAAACGCGTTCTCCGCGTACAAGATAATCCCTGCTAAACGCTCTGATCATTCCAGCATGATCAATATCTTTTTCATAAGCATTTATGTCTGAATCGGAAATAAGATAGTTGATTTCTGACCGATCGATTGGTACATATTGATCAACAAATCTATAAGCATTAAAGCTTTCAAAACCTCTTTTAGATTCAAAATTACCATTTAAAGAGTCTTTTTGATATAAACCAGTAAATGTGACATCTCGATTCCACTTCTTGAAATGTCCTGTAATCACACTATCAGTCAGCTTAACGTCTTTCATTTCCACTTCACCTAAATCAAAAGTGTATAAATTGATATGGTATTGATCTCCGGTTTTAGAAATCATTAGCCGACCATTTTCATTGGCGCTGCTGTACTCCCATCTTCCGGTAATATCCTTTTCGTCTGATTGGCATTGAAGGAATAAAAATGTACATAAAACTGATAATGTGAGGAGATTACTGTTTGATGCCATGTAATAAGTATTGAAGTATTGAAAAGATTCTGTTACAAAATAGAAATTAATACCAACGTTACCTCAATTCAATCCTGGCAATACAAATTATTGTTATTGGAAAATAAGTGTCTTTCGACGATATGGGTTTCTACCTTTTTAACGATTTCCGTTGAATATTACATTCGGAATTCAATTGATCTCGAGTAGGCATTTAAAAGAGGGGTATTATAATGATATTAATACATTATGGTCTGTAACAGACTGAACATATTGCAATAATTCAAGCCTATCTATTGTTGCCTTGAACTACTGTCCTTATGCTTTATTAAAATGAATTCCTGAAACTTTACTGCCCTCGTAGTAGATAAATACCCTGTACGTACCGCTCTCAGTGTTCATACTACCTACCGAATACTCACTGGTCTTGTCCTTGTTACTCCCTTTGTGCTTAAACTTGGAATCCTTTGGCTTCACTTTAGAAAAAAATGCATCTAGTTTTTTAACTGCACCTGCTTTAGAGTAAAAATCCTGGTCTGTGCCAATGCAAATTTCGATGTCATTTGCAAAAGACTGGCTAAGGGTCTGAGCATCAGAATTGCCTATCGCAGTAAAAATCTCAGCTTGTCCAAAGGTAAAATGAGCAATTAAAATAAATATGGTGGTTGAGAAGATTCTCATAATTTCTTGCATTTGCTGTTATTAACGCATTGAAAGTAATTCTTAGTTCATTTTTCACAACTGAGTGTCCTTGAATGAAATATTATTAAGTAATTTTGCCCCCTAATTTACAGATATGGCGACAAAGAAGTCAATGCTGATCATACTTGATGGATGGGGACATGGTAAAGATCCCAAAGTTAGCGCAATTGCTCAGGCGCAAACACCTTTTATTGATTCACTTTACAATGACTATCCCAATGCTGAATTAATAACTTTTGGTATGCAGGTGGGACTTCCGGATGGACAAATGGGAAATTCAGAAGTTGGTCATTTGAACATCGGAGCTGGAAGAGTCGTTTATCAGGACTTCACAAGGATCAATAAAGCCATTCAAGAAGGAAGTTTTGAGCAAAACGAAGTGTTGGTTCAGGCTTTAAAAAAGGCCAGTCAAAAACATCAAAAAGTTCATTTGATGGGTTTGGTCTCAGATGGCGGGGTTCATTCCCATATTAATCATCTGAAAGCACTTATAGAGGCCACTGATAAGAAGGGTCTCCGTCAGGTTTATATTCATGCATACTTAGATGGTCGGGATACTGATCCTAAATCGGGAAAGAAGTTCCTAGAAGACTTAATAGTATTCACCGAAGATAAGAATGCTAAATTGGCTTCGATTATCGGTAGATACTATGCAATGGACAGAGATAATCGCTGGGAAAGGACGAAAAAGGCATATGATTTATTGGTCCATGGAATTTCTGAAATCACTACAGATAAACCATTAGAAGCCATTCAACAAGCATATGACAACGATGTTACTGATGAGTTCATGCAGGCGATAAAAGTGGAGGATATGCAAATTTCTGATGGCGATCTGGTCATCTTTTTTAACTACAGAACCGATAGGCCTCGCCAACTGACTGAAGTCCTGACACAGAGAGATCACGAAGAACCTGAAATGTTCAAATTAAATCTCGACTTCGTTACCATGACCACCTATGATGCAAGTTTTGAAGGTCTCGATGTTATGTATACTAAAGACAATCTAAAGAATACCATGGGAGAGGTGATTTCTAATGCTGGATTATCACAGGTTAGGATCGCTGAAACGGAGAAGTATCCTCATGTCACTTTTTTCTTCAGTGGAGGCAGAGAGGATGAATTTAGAGGAGAGCGAAGGATATTGGTCAAATCACCCAATGTGGCCACCTACGACCTTCAACCTGAAATGAGTGCAGAGGAGGTCAAGTCAAAAATCGTAACAGACATACATCAAAATGAGCCAGATTTTATTTGCCTGAATTTTGCCAATACGGACATGGTAGGCCATACAGGAGATTTTGAAGCAGCTAAAGAGGCAGCAACAAAGGTAGATGATTGTGTTAAGCAAATTGCTGAAGCTGCACTGCCTTTAGGTTATGAAATACTAATTATTGCTGATCACGGAAACTCTGATATAATGATCAATGAGGACGGTTCCCCTAACACTGCGCATACAGTCAATATGGTACCCATCTTCTATTTGAGTGAAGCGGGTCGAACCAAAACCATCCAGGATGGTAAATTAGCTGATGTAGCTCCTACACTTTTAAGCTTGATGGGTTTAGAAAGACCACAAGAGATGACGGGAGAAATTCTGGTAACATGAGGTACGGTCTTTACATCATCTGTCTGATATTCTTAACAAGTTGTGCCACCCAGGAATCTGCAACCAAAGGTGTTGGATACTTCGATTTAGAAACCTACATCAAGGACTTATCTGAAGAGGTTAAAAATCAGCAGAATGTTCGAAAAACAGTCACACTGAATGGAGTGACAGAAACGAAAAACATCGGCACATATACCATCACACCTGAGCTCAATATGATGAATAAATACAACATCAATAAGCCGGCACTTGCAGGAAAATATGAAGAAAACAAACAAGGTAGTCAAACCGTTTATACAGCGAAGGAAGATGATCTGATTACCCGAAAACTAACAGTAGAAACAAAGAACAACGAAGTCACACGAATTGAAATTGATGGTTTGCAAAAAACGATATTATCAGAAAGCAAACAGACCATTGTTTTCGTTCCAAAAGCATCATTCCTATTGAAGTCCGAAGACCTAAATAGATTCACAAAAGATATCACGAAAGAGGTACTGATTGAATATTAAAAACTAAATCAATTCATGAAGAAAATTAATTTTTTTGCAGGGCCTGCAATATTGGCTCAGGAAGTTTTAGAAGAAGCAAGCAAGTCAGCACTATCTTTTGGAGATATGGGACTTTCTATTTTAGAAATATCCCATAGGTCAAAGCAATTTGTTGCCGTTATGGACGAGGCGAAAGCATTGGTCAAGGAACTTCTCGAAGTACCGGATGAATATGAAATACTATTCCTGTCGGGAGGAGCAAGTTCTCAATTTTACATGACTGCTATGAATATTCTCGGGGAAGATGACACCGCAGGGTATCTGGATACGGGCTCATGGTCGTCCAAAGCAATCAAAGAAGCAAAGTTATTTGGTGAGGTCAATGTAGTGGCCTCTTCAAAAGATAAGAACTATTCATACATCCCGAAAGGATATGAAATTCCTGAGGATTTGAAGTACTTACATCTGACCAGTAACAATACCATTTTCGGAACAGAAATTTTTGAATGGCCGAAGACAAAGGTTCCTTACATCGCTGATATGTCCTCCGATATTTTCAGCAGATCCATAGATGTTTCCAAGTTCTCTGTAATTTATGCAGGAGCTCAAAAAAACATGGGTCCGGCTGGAGTGACCTTAGTGATTGTTCGAAAGGATGTGCTGGGTAAAGTGGACAGGAAAATTCCTACGATGTTGAATTATCAAACGCATATTGACAAAGATTCTTCCTTTAATACTCCGCCTGTTTATCCTATCTATGTATCCATGCTTACCCTCAGATGGATTAAGAATAATGGTGGGATTGCTGCAATGGAAAAGCGGAACATTGAAAAGGCAAACTTACTTTATGATGAGATTGACCGAAATTCGAAGTTTGTTGGAACAGCAGCCAAAGAAGATAGATCCAGAATGAATGTTTGTTTTTTAGTGAAAGATGAGTCACATACGGAGGCTTTTCTGGCGGATTGCGCTGAGGCGGGATGTGTTGGTGTGAAAGGCCATCGCTCTGTAGGAGGTTTTAGAGCATCTATATACAATGCTATGCCAAAATCTGGAGTTCAAACTTTGGTAGAAGTTATGAAGAATTTCGAAGACAAAAACGCATAGAAGATATTGCCATCCAAGTCAAAGCATAAAACTTATCTTTTAAGGGTCGATGACCTAGATATTCCTGTTAAGATTTTTAAAGAGAGGAGGAACTCTATTCGCGCTTCTTTAGGGAAGCATCATGCTATTTTGAGACTTCCTCTCTTTCTAAATAGAAAAGAAGAACAGGATCAGATCGACCGATTCTATGTGTGGCTCAAGGAAAAGGTTTTAGTAGAGGATCGTTTTAAAAGAAGGTTTATAAAGAAACAGTACAAGACTGGTTATAAATTTCAGTTGTACGATAAGGAATATGGCTTAAGAATTGACTACAGTAGAAATAAAAATCATTCCGCGAAATATCTGGGTGCAGGCATTATTTGGATCAAGTTAGCCATCGGAGTAGATTTAGAGGAGGCGGAAAAAGATATCTCGACATTGATCAGCAGAGTTATTGCTAAACTTTATATCGGTAAAATTACTGATCGTGTCCAGCGAATTAACGACGCGTATTTTGGCCAAAACATTAAAAGTGTAAAGTTGAAGTACAATCGCAGTAACTGGGGATCATGCTCTACTTCTTCTAATATCAATTTATCAACCCGATTATTATTTGCACCAGAATCTGTGCAGGACTACGTCATCGTTCATGAGCTAGCGCACTTGCTGGAAATGAACCATTCCAAGCGATTTTGGAAAATTGTCAGTGAGGTTATGCCCGATTATAAGAAAGCGGAGAAATGGCTGAAGACCAATGGTCATGAATGTGATTTTTAGGATCTTAAATAAGATGCTCCATTGACATCAATTATGCTTCCAGTCATATAATCAATTCCTTCCATCGCTGACAGAGCAACGACCCTGGCTATTTCTTCAGGACTTGCAGCTCTTTTCAATGGACTTTGATCCTTGATTTGCTCTCCGGCTGGACTGTCCAGCAAATCGGCAACCATCTCTGTCTCCACAAAACCAGGTGCAATTACTCCTACTCTTATATTATAGGGTGCCAGGTACTGTGCCAATGATTGACTTAAAGCATTCAATCCGGCTTTACTTGCACCGTAGGCGGGACAATTGGGTTCTCCCCTAAATGCACCTCTGGATGAAATATTGATAATTTTACCTTTTCGGGAATTAATCATTTGTCGTGCTACTAGATAACACAAATTAGAAACGCCTGTTAAATTGGTGTTGATGGTACGATTCCAGATGTTCTGCCATTCTGCAAAGTCAATTTCAGCCAGTTTGTGTTCAATGAAGACGCCGGCGTTATTGATCAAAATGTCCACTGCGCCATATGCTTTTATAACCTGATCGACAAATTGGCTGACACTTGTAGGATTAGCGATATTGAGTTCATAATGTCTATGTTTTCCTGTACCGCTTAATTCGAGCATGGTTTCCTGAGCAGCATTATGGTTCGAATGATAAGTGAATATCACATTTGCGCTAGCCTCTGAAAATAGTTTCGCAATAGCTTTACCTATACCTCTGGATCCTCCTGTTATAATTACATTTTTATTGGAAAAATCGATGTTCATGTTTTGTTTTTTGTGGATTCGAAAATACGAAAATCCAGTTGGCAAGGCTTGATAGCAGAATTAATCTTCATTGGCACCAATGAGTTCATTGGCACCGATGAGTTGATTGGCCAGAAATATTCAAACTTAACACGATGCAAATAAATCCTGCAAGTTTCAAAATCTTAATATTCGAAAATCAATTTCTTTTCTACAGATCCATCTGAGTAAATATAAAACAGAAGTTGATTCTCTACGCTTTCCACCTTTCGCCCATTGACATCAAAAACCCCTATCAGCTCCTTTTTTCTTAAAACATTTTCTTCAGAAGTACTTGAAATGGTGCACTTACTACACTCAGACCAACAAAATGTACCTAAGTCTAAATCACTTTCACCTGATGATAGTGTGAAACCGTAATTATTAAACTCATCACAGGGATAATAGTCGCATGAGCTCCCAGCAGGAGCATTGCCGATTTCATCCCAACCATTAACCGTGAACAAATACTCATAATTACCGGGGCTTAATGGAAGTGTCAATGACCAAACATCGCCCTCCATTTGCATCTCATTACAAGCACCACACCATTCGTTAAAAGTGCCATTGAGATAAACCTTATCTGAACTGTTTAGATTCTGACTTGCCATATTGACTGAGAAAGTCACTGGAATTGGTGTATTGTCAGGTTGGCTCTCTTTGAGAGAAAGTATAAGTTTCGAATTCGAGATGCTGACACTACTCTTACTAAAATCACAATAACTATTAGACAATTTCTTAAAATCAGCTATCACCCACCTACTTGTATCAAGTAAGTCAAATTCATCTTCCCACTCCAGGGTGAAATGATTATCTGTGCCTGTATTTCCATTATCAGGTGAATAACGATAGTATTTTACGTAATCATAAGAAGCTGATCTGGGCATGACCGATGGGTCCCAAACCCCAACCCAATCTTCAAAGTCAGCAGGCCAGATATTCATAAATATTGACATCGGATATTTTAAATCCAATGCTGCAGGGTCATCTTGAACATAGACTAATGTACCATTAATAAACCAACGAACGATCCCCGGTTCCCATTCGATCACATAAGTATTTAGTCCAGCATGTGGGCTATCAGGAAAGTCAAGGGTGTCTCCATAAAACCAAGGCTGGGATTCACCGGGATGGTGAGTAGTCATATAAATGAGATTATTGTTTCCTGTCATTTCAAAATCTATCTCATTGTTATTAGCTGGCCAGTCACAACCAGCATCTTTGTTATAAAGGAAAAATGAGGAGATGATGCCATCACCTTGAGCCGATTGCATAGACACTTCGAAACGTCCATATTGGTAACTTTCTTGGGTATAGATTTCTGCTCCGGAGCAGAGTTGGCCGTATAGTCCAATGTTAAAAGAAAATATGACGATGACAATGGGTAGTTTGGTTCTCATAAACAGATTTATCTGGGCTTAAGATAAGATTGATCATAGAAATTATCAGAAAGAATACTGACTATTTTCTTGAAGTTTGTCGTATTGAAATGAGGCTTTTCTTTAAAATTAAGCTCCTTCAGAGCTAGCAGCAAAGCAGGCGAGGGAGCAAAAGCTGAATAACCAATAACTACAAACCCGCCCGCTTACTAATTTCCAACATCCGATCTATCGAAGCTACACCTTGCTCTATAATCCAATCCTCTAAAATGATCTCCGGCTGCTCATATTTCATGGCCAAATACAGTTTTTCCATCGTATTAAGCCTCATGTAAGGACACTCATTACATGCACAATTTTCATTATTAGGAGGTGCAGGTATGAAAGTCTTGTGAGGTGAAGCCTTTTCCATCTGATGAATAATACCACTTTCCGTCGCAACGATAAATTCTTCATGTTTGGATTCCTTGGTATACTTTAAAAGACCGCTGGTGGAACCTATAAAATCTGCCTTATCGAGAATATGGGCTTCACATTCTGGATGTGCTATCAACTTAGCCTTGGGAAATCTAACCTGAAGCTTTGTAATCTTTTCATTAGAAAAAATTTCATGTACCATACAGGTACCATTCCACAAGACCAAATCTCTACCCGTTTTCTTGATCAACCAAGCTCCTAAATTTCGATCAGGCGCAAAAATGATTCCTTTGTCCTTAGGAATTGAATTAATGACGTGCTCAGCATTTGAAGATGTACAACAAATATCCGTTAGCGTCTTCAATTCAGCAGTACAATTAATGTAAGAAACGACCACATGATCCGGGTATTTCTCCTTAAACTTTTTAAATAAATGCGGCGGGCAGGAGTCTGCCAGAGAGCATCCGGCTTTTAGATCCGGAAGCACTACTTTCTTAGAAGGAGATAGCATTTTTGCAGTCTCAGCCATAAAATGAACTCCAGCAAAAACAATCATATCGGCCTCCGTATTCGCCGCTTGCTGCGAAAGTCCTAATGAATCACCTATATAATCAGCCACATCCTGGATCTCCGACTCTTGATAATAATGTGCTAGAATAATGGCATTCTTTTCTTTCTTCAACTTTTCAATTTCCTCCACCAAATCTAATGTAGGGTCGACTTCCATATCGAGAAAGCCCTTTTTACTTAAATTTCCCTTTGCAATTTCTAATTCTTGTACTTCAGCCATAAGTTTGATTTTATCTCTTAACTCTACAACTCATTCCTGCTTCCCCTGGTTCATAAAAATAGGAGTAATACTTGACATAAAAAAAGCCGAAGCTGATGCGCTTCGGCTCGATTATAATAAAATAATCAAATTATTACTTTCTTATATCCAATACGTAGTTGTCGCTATTGTCTGTTGTCACAACATTGACCTCTCTTACGATAAAGATATAATAATCGTCATCTCTTTTTACAACATATATATCACCCGCCTCAACAGTACCACTGGTATTGTCATCTAGATCTTCACTGTTGTTTTCATATAAAGATACAATATCTTCCTTTGTACCCACTGATTCAAATTCAAAGCTTTCTAGTAATCCATTTTCACCTGGAACGATCGCTTTTAAAGTAGCATTATTGGCACCGGTAATTCTTTGAATCCAATTGCTTGCTGCTGGTTCATCAAGATCTATTCCTAAATCTCTGATTTCAGCCGCTGCATCATCTGAATTGGTACTCTCTCCAGTATCTAAATCCAATCCTCCTGTTCCTTGTGGTCCACCAGCATTAAATAAAACACCATCTAATGTGTCTACATTTGTTCCCGTAGTGATATCAAATACCTCTTCCGCTGTATTTCCTTCTACATCTTCTACTACAAAACGGTAAGTTTCAGTACCTGCAGTCTCTTGGACTCTTAGAAAAATGTCTACTTCTCCACCATCTGCAAAATCAGAAGGTAAGGCAAACGGATTATTATCTATCGCAGTGTTTCCAAAAGTCACTCTGCTTGCATCAAGTGTATTATCACCTTGATAAAAAGTAAGCGTAGAAAGATCATATGTTCCCATACCTAAGGTGGTCTTCGCCAGTAAAACTGAATTAGAAGGCACCATCACAGTCATTTCACCTGCAATGGAAATCGTTGGATTTTCCACTACTAACTCTGTCTCTACATCAAAAGTAAATCCACCTACATTGTTCCCTTCATCTGTAAACTCTACTTCGTATTGTTCTACACCGACTGTTTCGTGGGCAACGATATCTACAGACCACGCTACGCCGTCTTTATCGCTACCGAACAACAATATTGGATTTGCAGATGCAGGTGTTCCGTCAACTGTAATTCTGGAAAATGAAATATTTTGATTTCCTTCCTTAAAAGCTACACTCTTCAGTTGGTTATCATCTGTAGGTGTACCTGATATAGAAATCGTAAATACAGAGCCTGCTGTTATAGGTGCACTAGGGATACCGGTCACCGATACTAATGGATCATCTTCGCCTGGTGGATCTATAATACCTCCATCAGGATCACATGATGTAAGTAAGAAGGCGAACCCTGCAAATACCATTAAATTCTTCAATAAACTAAGTTTCATATCTAATTTTTTAATTTTTATTAATGTGTTTGAATTAAAACGAATTATTATCTGCTTAATTGACGGAGAAATGGATTGTTAACGCGCTCATGACCAATCGTGGTTTTCGGACCATGCCCAGGATAAACTTGAGTGCTATCCTCTAAAACCATCAACTTTTCATCTATACTTTGTAAGAGCGTTGACATATTACCACCCGGCAGATCTGTTCTACCGATACTCTCCAGAAATAGTACATCTCCTGCTATGAGGATGTTCGATTGCTCTTCCAGAAATGAAAGACTGGCCGGTGAGTGACCTGGTGTGAAAATAGCCTTCAACTTAGTCTGGCCAAACTCTAAATAATCGTCCTCTTCAATGTAGCTAGAGGGCTCAGGAGATACATTATATGGAATGCCATACATTTGACCTACCACCACTCCACTTCTCAAGGTCTCCAATTCTCCTTTATGAATTTCTAAGCCCAATTGATAGTGCTCACTGACAAATTTATTACCCAATATATGATCAATGTGACAATGGGTGTTGATTAATTTTACAGGATTCAAAGAATGACCTGAAATAAAATCTGCGAGGATTTTTTCTTCCTTTTGATTACTACATCCGGGATCAACTATAACACAATCACCAGTTTCATCGTATAATATATAGGTGTTTTCCTGAAAAGGATTGAAAGTAAATATGCCTAAATGCATGAAATATTTTAAGATTAATATTGGTTATGTGTGAAAATATCGCACATTTTCGTTTCCAATCCTTAAAACTTAATTAAAGTGATTTATGTTGCTTCATCAAGCGCTAATTATTCGTAAATTGTTTATCCTATGATAAAAAAGTCGGTATACCTTTTAGTTCTGATGCTTTTTTGCTGCTTTTATTCCAATGGGCAAAGCATCAATACGACTTTTGGTAAAAATAGGGTGCAATATCACAACAACTTCAAATATTGGTGGCAATATGAAACGCAGAACTTCAAGACCTATTGGTATGATCGCGGAAAGTTTGTAGGTATCCCCACGCTCCAGTTGGCTGAAATGGACTTCAATGAGATTCAGGAAATCCTTGAACACAGGATGAATGATAAAATAGAAATTGTCGTTTTTTCTGATCTCACAGATTTGAAAATGAGTAACATTGGCCTGGATGAAACCTTCACAACGGTCTCCGGAAGAACCAAAGTGGCTAACAATAAAGTTTTTGTGTATTTCGACGGCAATCATAATAATCTCAGAAAGCAAATCAGGCAGGGTGTTGCAGAAGTGTTTATCAACTCTATGTTATTTGGTAATTCATTCCAGGAAATCGTTCAGAATGCTGTAATGTTTAACGTGCCAAAATGGTATCGTCAAGGCATCAGCAAGTATGTTGAAACTGAATGGGATGAAAAAGCAGATGATCAATTGAGGCATTTTCTGACCAGAGATAAAAGAAGATATAAGTCGTTTAAAAAAATAAGTAAGGACCATCCTCAATTGGCTGGTCATTCATTTTGGAAGTACATAGGAGACACTTACGGCAAATCATCCATTTCAAACCTTCTATATCTGACCCGAATTAACCGCAACATGGAAGCAGCATTCATTTATGTGATTGGTGTTCCCTATAAACAGCTAAGAGCAGATTGGTATGCACATTACATGCAAAGATATCGTGATTTAAACCCTAAGCTAAACCCTGCAGATCAAGAGGATTTATTAGACGTCAAGATTAAAAAAAATACTGTTATATCTGATGTGAAATTGAGTGCTGACGGGCGTTACGCATCATTTGTTGAAAATAAAATTGGTAAAATCAAGGTTTACATCTACGATTTTGATGAAAACACACAATTTTCAGTTCTAAAGGTGGGAAAGAAGAATCCTTTGGAAATTACAGATTTCAACTATCCGGTTATTTCATGGTCCAATGAAGGGAGCGAACTTTCAATCATTTATGAGAAGCGAGATATCATCAAACATAGAAGAATTTCATTTGAAACTGATGAGGTGATTGATGATTTATTTGCACCTGAGTACAGGAGAGTGTACAGTGCCGATTATATTAATAACCAGGAGATGGTGATTTCTGCTACTACGGATGGATTCTCAGATCTCTATCAATATAATTTTATCAACAGACAATCCACCAGAATTACCAATGACTTCTTTGACGACCTGGATGTAAAAACTGCACAAATTAAAGGTCGAAATGGAGTGCTTTTCTCGTCTAACCGTACAGACAATTACTTAGTAGAAAGGAAGCTGGACACCATCTTGCCAATAGAAAAATTCGATATTTTCTTCCTGGATATGTCCGCAGAGGAAAATAAACTTTTTCGCATTAGCAAGACTCCTGGTGAAAGTGACCGGCAGCCTGTATATGTAGGTAATGATAGAGTAGCCTATCTTTCCGGAGGAAGCGGCATAATCAATAGAAAAATAGCAAATATCGAGGCTTTGGATGTTCTTCCACAGGCTTACTATAATTCTAACCTACAAAGTAATTTATTAGAACATGACGCTGATGGTAATCGATACATCTATACGCTAAGAAATGGCAAAAGACAGTCCATTTATCTGGGTGATATTGATTTTGACCAACAGTTCAATCCAGTTGTTACGGAATGGAAGAGAGAAGAAAGAGGTTTAAGCAAATCAAATGTTAATGTTGATGATAATGAACCGGATGTCGTGCATATAGAAAGTAGCCGTTTTATCGATCCGGAATATTATTTTCAAACGGAATTTAGCGAAGATTACCCACAGGAAACTAAAGAAGTTGAATTTGATCTCTTTTCCGAAACCAGTCGACCTGCCCCAACCATTATACAGAGTAAAGCCAAAAACAATGTGGTGAAGTTTATCAATAGTAGGGCAACTGCTGCCCGATTGAGGTTTAGAATAGACGATTTAACATCTAAGATGGACAACAGTGTCCTATTTGAAGGCCTCGATAGCTATGCAGGTGACCGCCAGGAAGCTTATCAACACCAACCGTTCGGTTACCTTATGAAAGCCAATATCAAGGACATTTTTGAAGATTATGTTTTTGAAGGAGGCGTTCGACTACCAACCTCGCTCAATGGTTCTGAAGCCTTCCTCACTTTTGACGATAAAAAGAAAAGGATTGATAAAAAATATGCACTCTATAGAAGGTCGATTTCTGAAAGACCTGAATTCTTTACCAATCCCAACCTGAGTACGCGGAAGAATACTACCATTGCCATGTATCAGTTGAAGTATCCTCTGGATATTTTTACAAGTGTTAGGGCAAGCTGGACTATTAGAACTGACAAGTTTTTTGACTTGGTCAATGAAAGAGCCAGTTTGGATGTGCCGAACATCACAGGTCAGCGCCTTGGTTTGAAGCTTGAATACATCTATGATAATTCTTATGATGTAGAGTTGAATATCAAGAGAGGAATGCGCTATAAATTTTATCTGGAAGGAGTAAATAGCATGAATGTCAGCCTGACCCCTCCTGTAGAGTTCAATTTGAGCAAAGCATTTATGACCATATTGGGAGCTGATGTCAGGCATTACACACCCATTGGTCGCTATGCTGTCTGGGCCAATAGGTTTGCCGGTGCTACAAATTTTGGATCGGAGAATATTCTCTATTACCTTGGAGGTGTGGAAAGTTGGCTTGGGCCAGTATTTAATATGGATACGCCTACGCCCGGAGGAAATTACGCTTTCACAGCAGTTGCTGCGAATCTGCGTGGATTTAATTTTAATGCTAGAAATGGGACTTCATTTGCACTATTCAATTCTGAAATCCGCCTTCCTATCTTCAACATGCTCAGTGCAGGACGCATTAAATATAAACTCATCAGAAATTTTCAGATTACCGGTTTTGTGGATGCGGGGGCAGCCTGGCACGGACTAACACCATATAGTGAAGAAAATATTATCAATACACTGACCTTAGAAAGTCCACCTACGGTTCGTGTGAACGTAAGATATTTCAGAGATCCCTTGATTCTGGGGTATGGCCTGGGAATGAGAACTTCGCTGTTCGGATATTTTGTCAAACTGGATTATGGATGGGGTGTAGAAACCAGGATCGTTCAAAAACCCAGACTTTACCTATCATTTGGAATGGATTTTTAATTTTTCATTGACTTTTTCTAATAACCAGCTTTGGTCTGTCAATCGACTTTCTTCGAGTTCACAGCGAAGTTTAATCAGATTTTAATGACCTTACGTATTTCAAAATAGTGCTTATATATTACCAGGAATAGTTATAGTCCAATACTAATCCTACAAAAAAGGAAAGCAGAATGTTGGACGAAATCCTCATGAGTATTGAAGAGGGCTTTTGTTTTTTGAGAGATTACGTATCTTTCGCAGATGCAGAAAGTGGAACACATAGGTATTGCCGTAAAAGATCTGGAGGAGGCGGAACAAGTTTATTCGGCTTTGTTCAGTTCACAACCATACAAAAGAGAGACTGTTGCCAGCGAAAAGGTAATCACCTCGTTCTTTAAAAACGGTCCGAATAAGATTGAGCTTCTTCAAAGTACAGATCCAGAGAGTGCTATTTCTAAGTTTATTGAAAAAAAAGGTGAAGGCATACATCATATCGCTTTTGCCGTAGTTGATATCAAGGCAGAAATGAAGCGTTTGTCCACACAGGGATTCCGGCTGCTGAGTGATGAGCCCAAAAGAGGAGCGGATAATAAGTGGATTTGTTTTGTACACCCGAAATCGACCAACGGAGTATTGATCGAATTGTGCCAGGAAGCAGCTGACTAATATGGAATGGTTTATCTATTTCATCGCCATTTTTGGAGGTTTGGTTGCTGGCATCATCAATACCCTTTCCGGATTCGGTTCGGCCATTACCCTAACTATTCTTTCAGAGATGATGGGACTTCCCGGAAATCTTGCCAACGGATCTAATCGTATAGGTGTAGTAGCTCAGGGCTTAAGTGGAAGTTTTAGCTTTTATCAAAATGGCAAACTTAAGATTAAAAAGCATGGGCTTTTAATATTCTGTTGTTTCACAGGTGCCATGCTGGGGGTTTGGGTTGCGCTCAATGTTAGCAATGAACAATTCAGAACGGTTTTTAAGTATCTAATGATCGCTGTTTTCTTTGTACTTTTGATAAGACCTAAGCGATGGCTAAATCCGCCGGATGCCCACGCACGCCTGAATCCATGGCTGGCCATTCCTATGTTTTTAGCACTTGGTTTTTATGGTGGCTTTATTCAAATGGGCATGGGTGTATTCTTTCTCTTAATCACGGTATTGATCGGCAAGTTTAATATTATTGAAGCAAATGCTGTTAAAGGTTTCACTGTACTTTTATATAGTATTGTTGTGCTTGCAATTTTTCACAACAGAGGTTTGGTGGATTGGAAGGCAGGAGGAATCATTGCAATAGGTCAATTAATGGGAGGCTACTTTGCAGCTAACTTCGCATCTAAATTTCCTAAAGCCGATATCTGGGCTTATCGGATGCTTGTCATTATCGTCATTCTGGCCATTTTGCAATTGTTTGGAGTCTTTGCGTTTATCATAGGTTAAATAAAAAAGAGGCTGCTTATTAAGTAAGCAGCCTCTTTCGAATCCAATAAATCTTTATTATTTACTGATAGAAACCTTTTGAATATAGTTTTTATCAGCAATAATCATATTGAGATAGTAAATTCCTGAATTCAAGTCAGATACATTGATTCTACTATCATTATTTGAAATTCGCTGTTGTCTTACCAATCTTCCACTGGCGTCAAAAATCCTTAACGGAGCTTCCTGAAAAAGCTGATTTTCAAATTCTATTCTTATAAAGTCCCTAGCAGGATTAGGCGATACCATTATTCCAGCCTCATTGAAAGTAATATTTTGAGTAGAAGATGAACCCAAGAAGATCATATCATCCCAATAATAAGTTTTCTCACCTGCTTCACCGCCTGATACACCAAAGTTGAAGAAAATCACCACTTTATCGTAATCCACATTAAAGTCCACTTGCCCTTGAGCGGGATTAGCAAAGTCGAATTCTAGAGTCTCCCATTCTCCTGCAGCAGTAGTAGTGCTCAATGTTTCTACAAAAAGTCCAGCGTCTACTGCATTCTCCAGCTTTAAAAGTACAGGTGTATTAGCATCTGGAGACCATACTCTAACACTAAGTTTCATATTTTCTTCAGAGAATGGTACAGGCATCGCCAAGCCATTTGCACCTACGACAGTTCCACCCCACGTCTCAGCAACATCGGTCTTGACAGCTTCACCTACTAAATTACTTTCATCTGTCGGATCTGTAACAATTTGACCAACCACACCGCCAAAACTAGCAAAAGCATAGTCAATACTTGCTGTATCTTCAAATGTGATCGGGAAATTGGGTCGTGTATCTGTTTCTCCTAATCCACCTCCACCTGCAAAAATGATGTCATCAAAGAAGTAAGTCTCATCGTTTCCTGCAGTTCCAAAACTGAAGAAAACACTCACCTTATCATAAACATTATCGAGGCTCAAAATACCGGCTGCAGCATCAGCGAAATCAAATTCCAATGTTTCCCATTGTTCAGCGACAGTAGTATTGGTCTCCGCCTCAATAAATATACCACCATTAGTTGCATCTTCCACTTTCAATCTTATGGGCGTATCAGCCGTCGGTGACCATACCCGCACCGTCATTATGGTATTATCCTGGTCGAAAGGAATAGCGTTTGCTAATCCACTTCCTCCCACAGTTGTTCCTGCCCAAACTTCAGAGCCCATGGTCTTTATGACCTGACCTGCTAAATTGTTCTCATCAGTAGGATCCACTACAATCATAGAGGCATTACCTCCGAAATCTGTTAAACCATAGTCTACAGATGCGGTATCTTCAAAAGTAATGGGTAGGTCTACCTGCATTTTTTCAGATCCACCCGACTCGGCCATCATAACATTATCCCAGTAATAGGTTTCACCAGTACCTGAAGTACCAAAGTTGAAGAAAATACTGATTTTATTGTAAGTGTTTGAAAAATCTATCGCGGCTGTACCCTCTGCATTTTGTGTGAAATCAAAGGTCAACATTTCCCACTCTCCTTCAGCTGTAGTCAAAGCATCAGTTTCCACTGAAATGCCCGGATCTCCTGCATTTTCTACTTTGAGCCTAACTGGTGTTCCAGCTGTCGGTGACCAAATCCATGCAGTCATAGATGCATTTTCGCTGGTCAAAGGAATGGCTGATGCCAGACCTGAACCGCCCATGGTAGTTCCTGCCCATACTTCTGATCCCATTGTTTTTGTAGCTTGACCCACGAGATTGTTTTCGTCAGTGGGATCTACAACAATCATAGAGGCATTTCCTCCAAAGTCTGTAAGTCCGTAATCCACAGAAGCCGTATCTTCGAATGTAATGGGTAAATCCAATAAGGATTTCGTGATTCCACCTCCTCCAATAAAAATAATATCATCGAAAAAGTAAGTTTCGCCTGTTCCAAGCGTTCCGAAATTAAAGAAAATGGAAACCTTGTCGTAAACATTTGCAAGGTTCAATGTTCCTACCGCTCCATCGGCAAAATTGAATTCCAAAGTTTCCCACGATTCTGCAACAGTGGTCATCACTTCGACTTCAACGGCTATTCCAGGATCACTGGCATTTTCAACTTTTAATCTAATGGGTATGCCTGCAGTTGGCGACCAAACCCTGGCACTAATGATCGTATTCTGATCGTCAAAAGGAACGGGATTGGCTAACCCATTGGTACCAATAGTCGTTCCAGCCCAAACCTGGTCAGCATTTTTAGTAGCCTGACCCACCCTATTGGTATCATCGGTGGGATCAACAACAATTTCTGAAGCATTTCCCCCAAAGTCAGATAGCATATAATCTATGGTATCCTCAAAGGTGATGGGAAGATCTACTTGTGAAAATGCCAACATGGGCATCATACATAACAGTAAAAATGTAATTCTTTTCATATTCATATTTTATAAAATTTAGTTTGAATTCGTACAACCACTTCGATTGATTTTAGACATCTATATTACGCTAAATTCGAACGATTGTTTGCAACATTTGTAAGTAATTGCATAGTTTTTCGTCTTTAAGAAGCCATTGAGACAACAACTTTTAATTGTTAATGTTTACCCTCTAACTCAGCATCTACAAATTTAATTGAGTGAGTATGTTTTCAATTGATATAATGTAGGGAAAAAAACCTCAAGTAATATATTTAATTTGTTTACAACAAGTAATTGCATATGAAAGTACTTTTAATGGGTTTGATCTGTTTCTTCGGTATAATCAGCCTTTCTGCCCAAGAGAAAAATATAAAAATTAAGAGATATTCAGATGGTTTTACATTGACAATAGATGAAGAACCATTCATGATCAATGGAATGAACTGGGACTATTTTCCCGTGGGAACGACCGTAACTTATAGCCTCTGGAATCAATCTGATGATTTGATTAAAGCCGCTCTAGATCGGGAAATGTCAATGTTACAAAATATGGGTGTCAATGTGATCAGACAATATGTAGGCATCCAACCAAGATGGATTACATATATCTATGAAAAATATGGCATCTACACTATGCTCAATCATGCATTTGGCAGGTATGGGCTAACCTTAAACGGCAGGTGGGTACCAAATACTGAATATGCAGATCCACTGACCCAACAATTATTACTATCGGAAGTAAGAAAACTTGCAGAGGAATATAAAGATACACCTGGTTTAATCATGTATCTATTAGGTAATGAAAACAACTATGGCCTTTTCTGGGATGGCGCAGAAACAGAAGATATTCCTATTGAAGATAGAAAGTCGACCGTCCGTGCGCGTGCCATGTACAAGCTTTTTAACGAAGCCGCGATCATTATGAAAGAAGTGGATCAGTCGCACCCGGTGGCTATGTGTAATGGTGATTTATTATTTATAGAGATCATAGCTGAGGAATGTAAGGACATAGATATCTATGGCACCAATATGTATAGAGGTATTTCATTTGGTGATGCCTTTCAAAGGGTTCAGGAATTATTAGATAAACCCTTTGTTTTTACTGAATTTGGGGCTGATGCATTCAATGTTTTGGAAAACAGCGAAGACCAAAAGTCACAGGCTTACTATATGGTCGGAAACTGGAAAGAAATCTATGAGAATGCTGCAGGAAATGGGTTAGTGGGTAATTCCATAGGTGGTTTCACCTTCCAATTTAGCGATGGGTGGTGGAAATATGGTCAAACCACAAATCTGGATATTCATGATACGAATGCATCATGGGGTAACGGAGGTTATCAAAATGATTTCGAAGAAGGAGAAGATAATATGAATGAAGAATGGTTTGGGGTTTGTGCCAAAGGGCCCACCAATGAAAGAGGCTTGTATTACCTATACCCCAGGGCCGCTTATTACGCTCTCAAGAAGGCCCACCAAATCGACCCTTATATTTCCTCCTTGGATGAAATTCAAACCTATTTTGAAAACATCAATATAATGGAAGCTGTCATTGAAGCGAGAGGTGATAAAGCGGCAATGATAGGTGAACAAGTCAATAAGGTGAGATTAAGTGGACTTAGGGCTGAATTAACAACATTCAATACAGGAGGAAGCTTAATATCTACCCCAAAGGATGCAGTACCAGGTGCTCAGAATTATCCTGACGAATTGGGCTTCGACCACATGCAGTCCTTTTTTGTAGATGTCGAGGCCAACCCAGCTCCTAATGTCAGAGCAGACATCTCTTTTAATGTCTTAGGAAGGGTTGCCGAGAATCCTATCAATGAAATATTCTATGAAAATCGTGGACGTGTACAAAGTGTAAATACAAACAATGGAGACTTGGCCCTCTCCTCTATTAATCGACTAGCCGTTTACAGAGGAGATTTTGAATGGAACAGCAAGTATTTCAATCTGGATGGATTTTATAGAACAGGCCACTATCAATGGGGATATGAAGGAGATTTCTTTGGTTTATATCCTGAAGCTAATTATGGTCAAAACATAGATATTTACAATGGTATAGCGCCATTTGGAGTAGAAATGGAGGGGAAGAAATCTCTGGAAGGATTGAAGTTGGCATTCGGACCAGAATTGTGGTGGGGAGCTAATCCGGCCGTTCTGGTAAAATACAGAAAGTCATTTAAGGGTTTCGACATTACGGGAATCTTTCATGAAGATTTAGACGCACAAAATTCAACCGTAAGCTCTTTTGCCATTCCACAATTGGTCAACAGAAGAGCCTCTCTACATATTGCAAAATCATTTGGTCAGCTTGGTTTAGAATTAGGTGGTATCTGGTCCGGCCAACCTAGAAATGGTGAAACTTTTCAACTTGTCGATCTAGATGGAGAAGGAGATTACACGGTCTATCAAGACCAGATTAAACCATCTGATAATTGGGGAGGCAAGGCCAGAATTACTTATTCTGCAGGACCTGTCAATTGGTATGCGCAAGGAGCTGCCATGGGTGTTGTTGCACTTGGAGGTGCGGATTACACAAAGATGTACACCGGATGGAGATTGAAAGATAGTGGAAGTGGCAATCAATTTAATTTTCTCACAGGTTTTACCTATTTAGTGGGTGACTTTCAAATTGCCCCTAATTTCTTATGGCAGAAACCCATTATTGGTCCTATTCCCGGAGATGTTTCTGCGCCAGGTGTTCCTAGAAATATATTAGATGACCCTTTTGCAGTTAGGGCCAACAGAGAAACCGTGGGTGGTGAAATTTTATTCACCTTCGATCCCACACCCGGCACCTGGATGTACGAATGGGATAATGACATGGCAGAGGATGCGGCGTTTGCGATGAGTGCAGGACTAATATATCGGCATCAACCCACTACTCAAGATGCAGCAATCGGAATTTTGGCAGATGGCCGATCTTTAATTACTTTTCCAGGAGCTCCTCCAGCGCAGGATTTATGGGAAGTGAGTGCCAGAATGGTCTCAAAAGTGAGCAGAGACTTTGGCCTTATTGCATATCTATATACTGGGAATGCCCAGGCTAATGGGAGTGATCCTCGATTGATTCATCGTGGTGGTGGAAACCTTCGTTTGATCTATAAAAAATATAAGTTGTCCACTGAAGTTAAAGTGGATGATTGGGGGCCTTTTGATTATCACAGAGATTTCAACTTGACCTATCCTTTACAACTGATGGCTGATGTTTCTACTAATATTAGTAAACCCTCTTGGTGGAACCACCTTCCAGACACAAGAATGGGACTACAGTATACCTGGAGATCATTGAACGAGTTTTCTCCCAGATACTGTCCTACTCAAGCCATAGATGCTGCTGGTAATATCGTTTGTGACCCCACGGCTATTGGCTTCGAAAATGGAACAGAGTGGGAGTTCAGGACCTACTTTATGATAAACATTGGCATGTAAAAAAAAAGAGATGAAAAACATATATTATTTAGTTGGTTTTATAATTGCACTATCAAGCTGTAGCAGAGATTTCGATCAATTGGAATTGGCGACGTATCCGGATATACCCGAGGTATATATTGATGGGTTTAGTCCCGGATTAAATTATGCAGCATTTGGAGGTTCTAAGGTCACTGCGTTCGATGTAGATACCGAAACCAAGTATAGAGGAACTTCTTCTATGAAATTTGCAGTACCCGATGCTGGTGATCCCGGGGGAGCATATGCAGGAGGTGGTTTCTACACAGACATTGGTAGAGATTTAACAGACTACGATGCTCTGACCTTTTGGGCAAAAGCTTCGAAATCTGCTACAATTGACATTATTGGATTTGGGAATGATTTAGGAGAATCCCGATATGTCAGTAGTATCTCAAATCTTCGCGTTAACACCAATTGGACAAAATACTATATTCCCATTGCCGATGCTTCGAAGTTGACACAGGAAAGTGGAATGCTTTTTTATTCCGAAGGTCCGGAAAATGGTATGGGCTATACTTTCTGGCTGGACGAGGTTCAGTTTGAAAAGCTGGGAACTATAGCGCACCCTAAGGCTTCAATTTTAGATGGACAAGATCAAGTGATCTCTGCAGAAACTGGCGATGAGCGGCAAATAGGTGGCACAACCGTTTCCTTTAATCTCCCGACGGGAGTGGATCAAGTGGTAAATGTTGCTCCAGCATATTTCGACTTTAATTCTTCTGAACCCACCATCGCTAGCGTCAATGAATTAGGTGTGGTAAAAGTATTGGATCAAGGGAATGCCGTTATTACCGCGACTCTTCAAGAAATTGATGCCGATGGATCCCTGACCATTACCTCCTCAGGGCAGGCTGTTCGGCCCCAGATACCGGCGCCAATGCCTACCGTTAGTGCAGATAGTGTCATATCTATGTTTAGCAATGTCTATAATAATGTGACTGTTGATACCTGGAATCCATTTTGGGAGTTTTCAACCACAGCAGTTGAAGATATTCAGGTCGATGGCAATGATATCAAAAGATACAGTAACCTAAATTTTGTGGGCATTCTCACTGAATCAGATAAGATTGACGCCAGTAATATGACCCATTTTCATATCGATATCTGGACTCCTAATTCGACTGCTCCTCCGGCTTCATTTAAGGTATTAATAGTTGATTTCGGAGCAGATGGAAACTTCGGCGGAGGAGACGATTCTTCACATGAGCTTTCATTCAACAGTCCACTGCTTCGGACAGAAGAGTGGGTCAGTATTGATGTCCCTTTATCTAATTTCACCGGTTTAATCAACAGAAATAATATTGCTCAGTTGGTACTATCAGGAGATCTTTCGACTGTTTTCGTTGATAATGTTTATTACTATAATTCTGGTACAGAAAGCAGCACTGGACCTGCCAGTTCTTCTCCTAATCCTAATAGAAATGAAAGCAGTGTCATATCTATATTTAGTGATACTTATACCAATGTTAATGGTACCGATTTTAATCCAGACTGGGGACAAAGTACCTCCGTTTCCCAAATTTCACTTATGGGTAACAATACTTTGTTATACAGTGGTCTCAACTATCAAGGAACACAATTTGCTGCTCCTGTTGATGCATCTGAGATGACACACATTCATTTAGATTTCTGGAGTCAAAATTCATTTGAACTCAATTTTTACTTGATCAGCCCCGGGCCAACAGAAACTGGTTTCTCATTGAATGTACCTACGAGTGGTTGGACCAGCATTGATATCCCACTTTCTACCTTCTCACCTGTAGATCTTGCTGAAATTATTCAACTCAAGTTTGATGGAAATGGAGATATTTATTTAGACAACATTTACTTCTTCAAGGAAGGAGAGAATGAAAACGTCCCCAGTAGTGCTGCACCTGAGCCCTTCAGGGATGAATCTGCGGTCCGGTCATTGTTCAGTGATGCTTATGCCAATGTCGATGGAACCAATCTAAATCCTGACTGGGGACAAGCAACGCAGGTATCTGAATTGATCATCGACGATAACAACACGCTTTTATATAGCGGACTTAATTACCAGGGTATGGAACTTGGTAGCAGCCAGAATGTCACAGAATTTACCCATATTCACATTGATTACTGGAGCAACAATTCTACAGCTCTGTCCATATTTTTAATCAGTCCGGGTCCGGCTGAAACTCCTTTTGCTTTAAGCGTACCTACTTCCGGGTGGTCCAGTGTGGATATACCTTTATCTGAATTTTCAGCTGTAGATCTGAGTGAAGTGTTCCAATTAAAATTTGAAGGAAACGGAGACATCTACATTGACAACTTATATTTTTACAAAGAATAGCTCATCCATTATGAAGTACTTATTAGCATTTTTAATGATTACACTATTAGCTCTTAGCTGTAGTGATGACAATGGTATAAAAAATACAACCTGGCAGTTGGTTTGGGAAGATAATTTTGATGGTGAACAAGGTCAATTGCCCAATCCCGAAAACTGGACTTATGATGTGGGCACTGATTGGGGAAATGCTCAATTAGAGTACGATACTGATAGAGCAGATAACGTTCAGCTGGATGGTCAGGGAAACTTAGCCATCATAGCCAGACGAGAGAATTTTGCCGGTTCTTCTTTTACTTCTGGTCGCATTAAAACTCAAGGCTTATTTGATCAGGCCTATGGAAGATTCGAAGCCCGAATATTGATGCCATATGGTCCAGGCATATGGCCCGCTTTCTGGTTATTAGGCTCTGATATCGATGAGGTGAACTGGCCACAATGTGGAGAGATAGACATCATGGAATACAGGGGCCAGGAGCCAAATATCATTCATGGGTCTGTCCATGGACCAGGCTATTCAGGTGGTAATGCCATTACAAAGAGTTATGGTCTTCAAAAGGCTCGATTCGATACAGATTTTTATATTTATGCTATTGAATGGGGAGGAGATTACATCGACTTTTTTGTAAATGATGATTTGTACCAGCGTATTACTCCTGAAGACGTTACCGGCGAATGGGTTTATGATCATCCATTTTTCATCATATTAAATGTAGCAGTCGGTGGTAATTATGTGGGTTTTCCGACGGATCAGACCGTCTTTCCCCAAACCATGTTAGTGGATTATGTAAGAGTTTATTCAGCCGTAGAATAAAATAACCAATTGAGAAAATGACTAAGATCGAAATAAGTGATGTAACCATCAACGAAGAGCCTTTCTTTAAAATATCGCATGTTGATAAGATGCGCCCCTTTTTCATGAGCATCGTAAGTGAATCCAATCATTGGATGTTCATTTCAAGTAATGGTGGATTGACAGCAGGTAGGAAAAATGCTGAGTATGCACTATTCCCTTATTACACAGACGATAAGATTACTGAGTCCAGTGAAATTACAGGCAGTAGAACCATCCTTAGACTGCATACTGAAACCGACGATATTTTGTGGGAACCCTTTTCTATCCGACAGGACGGCCTTTTTCACATCAGCAGAAACCTTTATAAAAACAAGTTAGGCAACAAAGTGATTTTTGAGGAAGTCAACCATGATCTCGACCTTACTTTTTCATACCAATGGAGCTCTAGTGACCAATTTGGTTTCATTAAATCTTCTAAAATTACAAACGAGCGAAAAGGCAAGTGTGTTATTTCAATGATAGATGGAATACAGAACATATTGCCTTATGGGGTAGGAAGTTTTCTACAAAGTCAATCCAGTAATCTGGTTGATGCATACAAGCGAAATCAGATCGAATCCAAGAGCAAATTGGGTATCTTTGCCCTATCAGCCATCATTGTTGATAAGGCAGAGCCAAGCGAGGCATTGAAAGCAAATATAGCCTGGACTACTGGCTTAGATCAGGGAGAAATTTTATTGTCATCTATACAGCTTGATGCCTTTCGAAAAGGTCAGGAGATTACTGAAGAAAAAGATATCAAAGCTGAGAAAGGCGCTTATTTCTTACATCATAAATTGACATTAAACATTGGCGAAACCAAGAAATGGTATGTTATAGCGGATGTCAATAAGAACCACTCACAGGTCATTAAATTAATAGAAGTCATCAATCAGAGCGATGACCTCATTTCAGTAATTATGGATGACATTGAAGAAGGTAGCCGCAAATTGATTGAATTAGCGGCAAGTGCTGATGCCTTGCAGTTAACTTCTGATCATTACCGAGACGCCAGACACTTTTCAAATGTCCTTTTTAATATCATGCGAGGCGGCATATTTGACCACAACTACCGCGTAGAAAAATGGGACCTTTTAAAATATCTCCAAATTGCAAATCCCTCCGTTCCGGATAAAAATGAGCAATTTCTAAATGAATTGCCGGACGAAATTGATTATTCTGAATTGATCGGCAAAGTCAAAGGTCAAAAAGATTCTGATTTACAAAGACTATTGATAGAGTATCTACCTCTGAAGTTTAGCAGAAGGCACGGAGATCCCAGCAGACCCTGGAACAAGTTCTCCATCAATACAAAAAATGAAATCGACGGTTCTAAAGTATTGGACTATCAAGGCAATTGGAGAGATATATTTCAAAATTGGGAAGCACTGGCTATGGCATTCCCAAATTTCCTGGCGGGAATGATCTTCAAGTTTTTGAATGCGTCGACATTTGAAGGCTACAATCCATACAGGGTAACAAAAGATGGGTTTGACTGGGAAACCATAGAGCCAGATGATCCCTGGTCATACATTGGATATTGGGGCGATCATCAGGTCATTTATCTGCTTAAACTTCTGGAGTTGTCCAATGATTTTCACAAGGATTCCCTTCATGACTTCCTGGACAATGATCTCTTTGTTTATGCGAATGTGCCCTATAAAATCAAAAGCTTTGAAGAAATAATAAAGAATCCACAAGATACCATCGATTTTGATCATCAGTTGGATGAAGAAATTCGAAATAGAAAATCTATAGATGGAGCAGATAGCGCATTATTGAAAAATCAATCAGGCAATATCCACAAAGTCAATTTTTTTGAGAAAACCCTTGCCCTGCTGCTTTCAAAGCTCTCCAATTTTATTCCTGAGGGTGGTATCTGGATGAATACGCAACGACCTGAGTGGAATGATGCTAATAATGCCTTGGTGGGAAATGGAATATCTATGGTCACACTGTATTATCTGAAACGATACATTGACTTTTTTCTGAATTTCTTGAAAAACAAAGACAAGAGCTTTCATGTGTCTGAAGAGCTTTCTTCCTTCTTTATCGAGATATTTAAATTGCTAAAAGAAAATCAAGAGCACATTGATCAAGGTTTTACTGATGCAGATCGGAGAACAATTGTAGAGAGGTTGGGTCTTGCAGCACAAGATTACAGAAATACAGTTTATAAATCTTCTTTCTCCGGGGAAAAGGTGTCCATATCTACACGTGAATTCTTAGCTTTTCTCGAACTAACGAATGCTTATGTCGTACAGTCCATTAAGGCCAACGAAAGGCCGGATGGACTATTTCATGCCTATAATATTCTCGATATAAAATCTGATTCTGAGCTCGGTATAGATCATTTAAGTGAGATGCTAGAAGGGCAGGTGGCCATTTTGAGTTCAGGCTATCTGAAGGCAAAGGATGTATTGAATTTACTGGATGCTTTGAAACAAAGTAAGCTTTATCGTGAAGATCAAAATAGCTACATCCTGTACCCCAATAAAAATCTACCCTCATTCTTAGAAAAGAACACGTTCGAACGCGAAGAAATAAAAGCTTCTGATGTATTATGGTCAATGGTAGAACGCGGAGATGCAGAAATTATTGAGAAGGATGTCAATAATAGATACCACTTCAACGGCAATTTTAAAAATGCAAAAGATCTCAAGGTCGCGCTTGACGCCAGGGGTGATGAAATATCAGAAACTGAAGCGCGGCAAATTCTAGATATTTTTGAAAAGCACTTCAATCACAAAGCTTTTACAGGAAGGTCAGGTACATTCTACGGTTATGAGGGACTGGGGTCCATATATTGGCATATGGTTTCAAAGCTTCATCTGGCTGTTCAGGAATGTTACTTTCAGGCCGTTGATGAGAATACTGATGCAGCTATCATTAAAGGCATTCGCAATCACTATTACTCCATTGGCGACGGCATAGGTATACATAAGTCTCCTGAAGTTTATGGTGCATTCCCTACTGATCCCTATTCCCATACTCCTGCAACCAAAGGTGCTCAGCAACCTGGAATGACTGGGCAGGTGAAAGAAGACATATTGGTCAGATACTTCGAATTGGGTATTAAGATCGAAGAGGGCTGCTTGATGTTCGATCCTCAGCTTCTTAAAAAGACAGAGTTTTTAGATCAAAATAGTTCTGTGAAATATGTGGATGTGAGAGGGAATAGTCAGCACCTGGAATTGCAAGATGGAGAGCTCTTTTTTTCTTATTGCCAGGTTCCGGTCATTTATTCGATTGGCAAAGAAAAAGAAGTTATATTAGAATTTGCTAACGGGACTAAGGACAAAAATTCGACATACCTACTAAGCGAAGAGCAAAGTCAATTAGTTTTCAACAGGACTCATGAAATTCTGAAGATAAGGGTGAAAATACCTGAACAAATGCTAAAATGATGTAAACGATGTCTGCAACGAAAAAGCAAGTGCCTTTTGGTCAAAAAGTCGCTTTTGGAATAGGAATGTTAGCCAATCAGATGTTTCCGGCTGTTCTTGGAATTTTTATGGTAGTCCTCGTTCAGGATCTTGGATTTCCAGGCTGGATGTGGGGAATTCTTTTCTTCCTGCCCAGAATATTTGATTCCATTACTGATCCAATAATGGGTTTTATCTCAGATAACACCAAATCCAAGTGGGGGCGTAGGCGGCAATACGTTTTTTTAGGAGCTATCATTATGGGAATTTCCTTTATCATCATGTGGCAGTTATACAGAGAGAATGGACTGAATTATAATTTCACCTATTTTCTGCTGTGGTCTTTTGCTTTTTACCTTGGACTGACGATTTTCAGCGTTCCTTACGTGGCCATGGGCTATGAAATGAGTACCGATTTTCATGAAAGAACCAATATCATGGCTGTGGCTCAATGGATAGGTCAATGGGCTTGGGTCATCGCACCATGGTTTTGGGTGATCATGTACGATCAGGACTGGTTTCCCAGCGCTGATGTTGCTACCAGAACTTTGGCCATTTGGGTCGGAATCATCTGCATGCTTTTCGCTATGGTGCCTGCTATTTTCATTAAAGATGAATCCACTCTCAACAAAGACTATGAACCGCTTAACTTGAAAAACATTGGCGGTAGTTTAAAAGAAATTTTTGATGGATTTAAGGAAGCATTTAAGTCGATTCCTTTCCGTAGACTTTGTTTGGCTACCTTTCTAATTTTTAATTCGTTTAATACCATTGCAAGTTTTTCTTTTTTCATCATCGTTTATTACTTATTTAGCGGAGATGCGGGTGCCGCAGGAATCTGGCCTACGCTTTTCGGAAGTGTGGGAGCACTGGCTACTACCTTTATCGTTATTCCCATTGTGGCTAAAATGTCTAAAATGATGGGTAAAAAGCGAGCATTTATCATATGTCAGAGTATTTCTATCATAGGATATTTACTTCTTTGGTTTCTTTTCGTACCTGGCAAACCATATATGTTTCTAATAGCACTTCCATTTTTCTCATTTGGAATCGGAAGCTTATTCACTTTAATGATGTCGATGACTGCTGATGTGATCGATCTCGACGAATTGAATACAGGAAAAAGAAGAGAGGGGATTTTTGGAGCCATCTATTGGTGGATGGTTAAATTTGGTTTTGCAATCGCAGGATTGCTTACCGGAGCATTTATGACCGTGGTTGGATTTGATCCAAGCTTGGCCACCCAGCCTGAAGGAGCCATTACTGGATTGAGACTTTTTTACTCAGGTTTTCCAATATTAGGGACATTGGTATCCATTGCCGTCATGTGGAATTATGGCGTAACAGAAGAGAAAGCCAATGAAATTCGTGCGCTACTGGATGCTCGCAATGCCAAGGAATCGGATCAGAAAGGGACGACTAGTTTAACCTAAAATTTAGAGATTTTTCTTAAGAATCCGAAGTACTCGATCCATGCCTTTTTTGAGTTCGCTATTGGATGTCAGATAATTGCTATTCATAAAACTGAAGACATAAACCTGACCACTATCACCTATTAAATATCCGCTCAAACTGTGATTGTTTCTTAAAGAACCAGTTTTTGCATGAATAAAAGGTTTTTCTGAAATATAAAGATTCCTGATGGTTCCACTTTCGCCTGAGGTAGGTAACAAAGTAAACAATCGCTTCTGATCCACCTTTTGATAAATCAATTTCAAAACATGGACCATATTAGCTGGAGTCGTTATATTGTACCTCGATAGACCGGAACCATCCACCCACTGATAATCATAAGGCATTTCATCGAATAAATTTTCATCAGCCCATTCGATGACTTTTCGGATATTCATGGTGTCAAATAATTCTGACCCACAATTCAAAAGCAATTGTTCTGCTACAAAATTATCACTCGGCTGCAGCAGCTGCATGTACAGACTATCAGCTGATATGGTCTTTAAAGTCTTGGCTTTGCTGATGTGATCAGGGTAGTCTATTACTTCTACTTCCCGCCCCAGATATCCACTTAACAATTGGGCCTGGATGTCGAATGAGGTCAGATAAGGCACAAATCGGTTAACCTTATATATGGTGTCCAATTTGTTCAAGTCGAAATAAAATAGATTGCTCCTCTCATCACGCATAATCGTACGACTTTGAGACTCAGGATTGGGCAACGTTAATGTCTTAAAATAGTTGGGAATAACTTCCAGATTAGAACTTTGGGTCGGTTTACTGAACCGGACCATGTTTCCATACATGGGAAATGCATGTTTATCTGCTTGATAGCCGTAATTCCAATCATCCCATGACCAACCAGAGCCATAATGAACATCGTGAAAATTGGAATTGGAAATAAAAATTTTCTTAGTACTGGAGCGTAGGAATGCTCCAATGAAATCATTGACTGTCCAATGTCCATTCAAAAACGAAGGATCACCTGTTCCCCAAATAATTAACGAATCAGGCGTTTCATAATACTTTAACCCGTTGATTCGATCAGGTAATACATTCAGGCTGGTATAGAATGTGAGTAATTTAGTATTTGAAGCCGGAGTAAAATATTGATCTGATTTTATGTCAATAATGCTTTGCTCCGAATCTATAGGTTTTACTAACAATCCAGTGTGTGAGTTCCTAAAAATAGAGTCCGAGTATATGATAGATTTGATTTCATCATCCCAGGACATCTCCGCTTCCGTTTTAACAATCTCCTTAGTAGATGTGCAGGCAATTAGACCAATGAAGAGAAGACTGAAACTATAAATTCTCAGAAACATATCTGTATTCTTTAAAAATTAATGAAATTAGAGTTTAAATATCAACTTATGAAGTATATTCTAATTTTCCTGCATTTGGTCATGCTGGTTGGTTGTGAAAGCGAAGAGGTCCAACAGGATTTTTGGGAAGTAGGTGATGTCACTAAAAGTGAGGATAGAATTGCATTGCTCTTGGATCAAGAGCCTGATATTCTCAATATTTATGTCAAGGGGGAAACGGATGGTGATTTTCAGATTATTGCCAATGGCAGGGGAGATAATGAAATTTTTCATTTCCAGGGAGGTGAAGTGGACACCGTTGTTTCAAGACACTGGAAATCTCCCATCTGTAAAACCATATATGTGCCTAAAACTATTTCCAGTGGCAAAGTCAGTATCAGCACATTGATCTATCCCAAAAAATAAAGTTGCTAGATTATTAAAATGAAAAAAATTGCCACCATTTCTATTATCAGTATCTTCTTACTTTCAGGAGTATGGTGGTGGACTCATTCGCATCAGGAGAAAATCGATTTCAATACTCAAGTACGTCCGATATTAAATAAAAATTGTTTGGCATGTCATGGTGGAGTGAAACAGCAAAGCGGGTTGAGCTTCCTATTCATCGAAGAGTCTTTCTCGCCGGCCAAATCAGGTAAGACGGCGATTGTCCCTGGAAACGTCCGCAAAAGTGAAATGATTCATCGGATTACTTCTGATGATCCGGAGATCATAATGCCACCGGACAAGCCTCCTCTGTCTGAAAAGGAAATCGAGACTTTAAAGCTGTGGGTTAGACAAGGTGCAAAATTTGATTCCCATTGGGCTTACAAGTCTCCTAAATTGGAATCCGAAAATGCCAGCATCGATTTTTTTGTGGAACGCAAATTAACGGAAGAGGGATTGAGTTTTTCTGAAAAAGCCTCCCGGTCTACATTACTTAGACGAGTCAGTCTTGATTTGACCGGGCTGCCCCCTACCTATGAAGAAGCACAAGCATTCCTAACTGATCAAAGTGACCTGGCATATGAGAAGTTGGTAGACAGATTGCTCCAATCGCCCCATTTTGGAGAAAAATGGGCGGCGATGTGGCTGGATCTGGCGAGGTACGCCGATTCACAAGGTTACCAAAAAGACTTGCTGAGGAAAGAAATTTGGCGCTACCGCGATTGGTTGATTCATGCATTCAATAACGACTTGCCGTTCGACCAATTTACCATTGAACAGCTGGCTGGCGACCTTCTGGAAGCTCCTACTGATGATCAAATCCTAGCCACAGCATTTCATAGAAATACCATGACCAATGACGAAGGAGGTACTGATGATGAAGAGTACAGAGTAGCAGCGGTAATTGACCGAGTCAACACTACTTTTGAAGTTTGGCAGGGAACAACCATCGCCTGCGTCCAATGTCACAGTCATCCTTACGACCCCATTCGACATCAGGAATACTATGAATTGTACGCATATTTCAATAACACTGCGGATGCCGATTTCTCATCAGACATCCCAAAAACACTTCTGTTTTCACCACCACAGAGAACTCATCGCGAGCAGTTGCAATTGGAACTTGAAGAAATTGGGGACAGTCTTTCCATAGAGTATCAGCAAAAAATGAAAGATTTTATTGCCGTACAACCCGGACAGGTGCAAATCATGAAGGAACTGCCTCCGGATAGTAGCAGAGTTACCAGAATCTTTGAAAGAGGAAATTGGCTAGCACATGGAGACACCGTATTTGCAGACACTCCTGACTTTCTACCAGCATCTCAATATGGCAGAGATCGACTTGGTCTGGCCAAATGGTTGGTCGATGGCAATAATCCACTTACTTCCAGGGTGATTGTCAATAGATTCTGGGAACAAATTTTTGGAAATGGCATCGTTTATACACTTGAAGACTTTGGAACACAAGGTCGGAAACCAACCCATCCCAAGTTGCTGGATTACCTGGCCATTAAGTTTCAGGACGACTATCAATGGAGCGTTAAAGACTTGCTCAAAGAAATAGTGATGTCACAAACCTATCAGCAATCATCTAAAATAACAGAAGAATTTTATAAAAAAGATCGATATAACTACCTTTTGGCAAGAGGTCCGAGGTATCGATTGTCTGCGGAGGCCATCAGAGATCAAGCTTTAACTATAAGCGGTTTGTTGAATCGTGATGTTTATGGCCCTAGTGTGATGCCACCTCAGCCAGACGGAGTGTGGAACGTCATCAGGCACGTTGGAAGTTGGCAAACCGATCAAGGCGGAGATCAGCATAGAAGGGGGATCTATACTTTTTGGCGCCGGGTAAGTCCATACCCATCCATGATGACTTTTGATGTGCCGAGCAGGGAAGTATGTGTATCTCGGAGAATTAGAACCAATACCCCACTGCAAGCTATGGTCACCTTGAATGATCCTGTGTTTGTAGAAGCAGCTGAGCACCTTGCTGTGCGGATGAGAGAAGAAGGTGGTGAAAAAATTGAAGATCAGATCAATTATGGCTATTTTTTAGCGCTGATGAAAGAACCAGATGAGATTAAGCATCACGAATTGGTGGATTTATATCACAAGACCAATGGTTCTATGGAGCTGGTTGCCAATGTTATATTGAATCTGGATGAAGTGATCATGATGCATTAAGCACTATGAAAGCAAGATAGAAGATGACAGTTGTGTACAAAATAAGTCAAGAGAATTGGCCATTTAATGGCTGCTATATCGAATATTATTGAACCCGTAGAATGACATTAAAGGAAGAATACAATCAAAGAATACATAGCTCGATGAAGCGAAGGGCATTTCTGAGATCTACTTCTCTGGGTTTGGGAGGCATTGCCTTATCCGGATTGCTCACTGGTTTCAAAGTCAATCCCTATCTTCCTAAAGCCAAAAGAGTCATTTTTCTACATATGGCCGGTGCACCATCCCAACTTGAGCTCTTTGACTATAAGCCGGCATTGCAAGAACTGGATGGAAAACCATGCCCTGATTCTCTGTTGAAAGGCAAGCGATTTGCATTCATCCAGGGTGTCCCCGACATGCTGGGACCACAATTCTCATTTAGCAGACATGGTCAGACCGGAACATGGGTCTCAGAATTGCTCCCACATTTTTCTAAAGTAGTGGATGATGTTTGTTTTCTCAAAGCGATGCATACAGACGAATTTAATCATGCACCGGCACAGTTATTCATGCATACCGGAGGACCCCGATTAGGAAGGCCTGCAATGGGGTCGTGGGTGACATATGGCTTGGGGAGTCTCAATCAAAATCTGCCGGGCTTTGTCGTTTTGGTATCAGGTGAATCTGCACCCAGTGGAGGTAAAAGTCTGTGGGGAAGTGGATTTCTTCCTTCCGAATATCAGGGTGTAGAATTGCGTTCCAAGGGTGACCCTGTGCTCTATGTGAACAATCCAGAAGGTGTAACCAGAGACCTGCGGAAGAAAACGATTGACGCCATTAACAATATCAATAGACAAGAGTATCAAGAAGCTGGCGATCCCGAAATATTGGCACGAATCAAACAATATGAACTGGCTTTCAAGATGCAGATGACGGTACCGGAAGCCACTGACATCGATTCTGAGCCAGAGTATATCCACAAACTATATGGAACGGAACCAGGAAAGGTAAGTTTTGCCAATAATTGTTTGTTGGCCAGAAGACTCGCTGAAAGAGATGTACGCTTCATTCAGTTGTATCACAGAGGATGGGATTCGCATGGCAGCAATGAATTTGAAAGTCTGCATGGTGGATTCTTAGAAAGAGTGAAGGAGGTTGACCAGGCCATGTCAGCGTTGGTGATAGATCTCAAGCAAAGAGGATTATTGGAAGATACCCTTGTGGTATGGGGAGGTGAATTTGGAAGAACACCCATGCAGGAAAACCGTGGAGGCGTTTCTAATAAATTTAAGGGCAGAGATCACCACGGTGAAGCCTTTACCATGTGGATGACAGGAGCGGGAATCAAAACCGGGATGACTTATGGAGAAACTGATGAGATCGGATATGCGGGTGTGAAAGATAGAATTCATATTCATGATTTGCAAGCCACCATATTACAACAGCTAGGCATTGATCATGAAAAACTTACTTATCATTTTCAAGGTAGAGATTTTCGTCTGACGGATGTGCACGGACATGTGGTGAAGGATATCATTACTTAATTGTTAATCATATCGGTTTCGGGATTGGCAGCGAGACGTTAGGGGATCATTTTGTGAATAGCATGTTATTTTCGAGCTTGAGGCCTAGCTCTAAGCAAGCTCAGACTGAATTCCGAATTTTTGAGTCGACTCGGACTGAAGTTCAATATCTCATTAAGGGGCGCAATAAAATATCAGGACTATTTTTGCAAAGTCTACCGTTTAATAGGTCTTCGTGGCTCGGATTGAAATCCTAAGATCTATGCGCAGGAGCTGGTTTCGCAAAACGAGATACACGTACTTACTGACGTACAAGGCCTCAATAAAATTCAGTCGGATTAATCACTTTTGAAGTTAGTATCAATCTGCACCGAGTCATGATTCTATTGATTCCGGAAAATAAGTCATCAACCGTTCTAAGTCATCTTCATTATCTATGGCCTTTTTAACATCCTTCTTCACTAACCGTAACTGGTTCATCACAATTTCCTTATAATGCTCATGTTTCATTTCGCTTGAAAGTAAATACTTCAAAGTCTCAATGATCTTTCGCATCACCGTAAAATCGTGTTTACAATAGGATCTGTATTCGGCAAAAGATTCATACATAATGGTCTCAAAATCCAGAGTGTTTACCTCCACTGCGTAATTTCCACTCTCAGACTTATGTACCTCATGATCACTCTTCCGCATTCTTAGCGCCAATAATTCAGTAATATAGTCAAGACTTACTATGGCCGTTCCGGGATCATTAATTCCTGGAGACATTGCTTTGACACCTACTTCAGTTATTTGCTTGATACCCAACACATAATTATCTGCTGCCTGGTGATTATTTGAAAAAACGATGTAATCGAAAATTTCGTCTTTTGTTTCATCGTCTAATTCTTTATCAAACATAATAATATCTACACCCGGGTAAATATATTGCCCCTGAAAGGGAAGCAGCTTCAGATTTACCTCTTCTTCTTCTATTTTCTTCATCACTCCTTGAAGATTAATACCTTGAAAATACCCTGCTTCATCTCTAGACATGCCCCTCCATTCCTTTCCATCTTTTAACTGGATACTCTCCGTATGAATATCAGCATCCAATTGTTCTTTAATCCGATCTCTGGCCTCATGGTAAACATCTCTAAGTATGTTGTCAATTTGAATGGCTGTACTCATGATATGAATGAAATAAACGAATAATCCGAGGCAAACCATTCCGAAAATGATGGACATTAAAACAGAGAAACCACTCGTAGTCGTTTCACCATCAGCAGGTATGATGCTAATCAAAACAATCACCATGAAAATGATGGTACCTAGAAACACACCCAAAACCACTTGATTTCTGGTATCTGATATCAGATCAGGAAGTAAGCGTGGTGAAAAATTGGCACTGGCCTGGCTCAAAAGCAACATCACCATCGAGAAACTAAATGATGTTAAAGAGATGATCCCACCGATAAATGCTGACAAAACGGTCCTGGCTGTATCTGCATTATCGATGACCAGCATTGGGTATTTTTCGTTCAAATGCTTATTGGCCTCACTATCAAAATAAATTAAAGATACCAATGCCAAAATAAAGAACGCAATAGAAATCACGGAAGGCAAAAAAGCGATACTCGAGATTAATCTAAAGTATACATTAAAAACAAAATTTCTAATCTTACGAAACATAATTTAAGGTATACAAATATTAAGCCTATACAATATTTACTACATTATTCCCCTCAAGAATAATATCTAACCCTCTCCTTTCAAATGAAGCATTAAATTTAGTTCAGCCAATGATACATTTCCTAGTCCTAGACTTGCATCACCTCTGACCACTAGTCCTGTATCAATCAATGAATTAATAGCTTCGTGCAAATGAAGATCTGTGCCATCAATATTTCCCAGCTTTAACCCGGCTTCTTGATCTCTTTCCATGCCAAATAATTCTTTCAAGTCTTTCATTTTTTGTGCAATAGAATACAATGATTGGCTTAGCACAATTTCTTCTTCCTTAGACAAAGTGCCAGCTTTAAATCGCTTTAAGCTTTGCTTTTCAAGTGTCAACCTTATAGTTTCAGCAATTATAACTAGCAATTGACCTACTGCATCTGATAATTCCTCCTTATTGTGACCTGGAATTATTTTTTTCATGATAGAACATTATTACTCAATAATTCCTTAATCGGTTGTGGCCCATTTAAATTGATTTCGAAATGATCTGCTAAATCTTTAGAACTTAAATCTTCGTATAGTTCGTTGATTTTTTCCTTTTCTATTAAAATCTGAAAAAACAGGATAGATCCCCGATGATTAATCACTCCCGTTTTATATATATAAGAAAGACTACGAATGAAATGATAAATATCGCTTGCCTCAGATTTTCTATCACTTAAGGTCTTCTCTTTCTTTGCCAGGTTGGCCAAATAGTTTTCAGCACTTAGGTGGGTTTGTTTATAGCCAAAATCTATTGAAACTGTCCATTCCTGTAGATGTTTACTAGCTATATTGTCTATTTTTAGGAGCTCGATAATATGTTTATTGACTTCCTTTGGTTTTGGAAGTTTCATAGAAACTTGTCCAAATTTGAAAGTGATCACTGTAGTGAGTTCAGATAATTTACAAAGTGCTATCCATGCGTCTTTAATAAACATATTGGTGATGTCTGAATAATCTTTGTGTCCGAACTGTTGGGAGACTTTTTGGATGATCAATAAATTTTGAGTGAGGTCATCTTTCACAAAAAGAAATCCAGGCATATTGAAGGACAACTCACTACTAAACATATATCCTACAAAATGGTAAGCTGTAAAAGTATCACTCATCTGTACCTGGGCGTATATGATCCGCTACATTTTCTTCATTAACTTTAACATCGTCATCAGGATCAAGGGCGATCTGTAATGTATCTCTGAGTAGTTGTCGTTCTTCTTGATTTTTTTTAGCCTTCGAGGATAAAAAGGGATCATTTCGCCACCAATCAATCCCAAGCTCCTCGGCTCTCTCTGTAGAAGCGATTAATAATCTCAATCTAATAGTAATCAATTCCACTCCCACAAGCTCTAGGGCAATATCACCTACAATAACAATTCCTTTATCAAGAATGCGCTCTAAAATATTTCCTATCCCATTTACTTCTGTATCACTAGCAGAATTTGTAACCTTTATTGACACTATCTATCGTTTTGATTTTTTGTTATCCTGGCTGTTAATAGTTCTTTTCTTTGATGAAACTCTTCTTTATCAATTTCACCTTTTTGATACCGCTTCTTAAGTATCTCGTATTCATTTAATATTGTTTTGGGGTCATAATGGATTCTCTCTGCTTCTTCAGCAACAACCTTTACTATTTTGACCAAGCCTGTTACAGGTGCCGATAATAATTTAAATAACATATTCTAATCTACAAATGAATAAATAGGCAGAGGGGCAACATATTCAAATTTAACCCCCAATTTATGGTTACCTGCATAGTGCCGAAGAAGCTCTTCTACTTTATCCATCTCTTCCCTGTGTATAAGGATAGAGAGATTACATAGGTCAAATCCTGTTACATCCCTACTGACAAAATCAAGTATTTTATTCTTTGACAATATCTTTATTAATTTTTCAGTATCTAACTTCCTTTTCTCTATAATAAGTGATTCCACCATTCTACCTTTTTTAATTTGATCCTCCTGACCATTTTCATCATCTTCAGGCAGTCTATTTTTGATAGAACCAATCAATTTTTCTTCTTCATATTCTCCTCTTATGATAGCCTCAACATATCCTTCATAATTTTTTAAAAGTCGATCTGCTTTTTCGAGATCAATGTCAATAGTGTCTTTCGATATGACTGTGCCGACTTTAACCGGAAGCACAAGCGCGTATTTAGCAAGTTTAATCATATTTTCATGAGAAGAGCTCATTACTTCTAATGGATCATCAATGTCAATACTATCATTGACTATGCCAATAATGTTAGCGTTTACGGAAGGAACAATGTCTAAGCTTGGTATTTGTTTTACCATTTCACTGTATGAAGAACTACATAGCCCAACTAGGAGTCTTTTTTCCTTTTTGCCTTTAGTCGTCATCTTTTTCGCTTGATCCTACAATTCTTTCTATTGCTTCATCTACAATTTCCTCTCCTACATTTTCTGACATCGAATCACCATCGTCATCTGACGATATAAAGTTAGCTAGGGTGGCACCATTAGACTTTTGACGTAAATCTAATCTGTCAACTGCTCTGGCATATCTTAAATAGGTATCTAAACTTGCTACAATTATCCTTGCATCAATAGTAAGCAATTCAATTCCAATTAAAGAAACTCTAACATATGCATCTATCACCAATCCCTTATCTAGAATTACTTCGATGACATCCTTTAAACTACCCGAAGAAGGTTCTTTTCTAATTACCTGTGTTGTTGCTGCACTCATCTTAATTTGTTATATAATATTCTTAAACAATATGCTATACCAACAACATAAAAACTGCGTACCATTAATTTTTTGAAAGATGTGGTTTTTTCTAATGAATCCACAGAATCCCCATCTTTCTTTTTACGGGTATCTTGCTCTTCGCTCGATTTTATAATCGTTACTAAAGGTCTATCATATGTCGATTTATAATCTAAATTCATTGAAATTCCTACAAAACGATATTGTGATTTGTTCGACCAAAAATCTTAAAAAAGTTATTGGAAGGTAATCAAGATTGTAATGGCATAATTGTTCGTAAAGGACAATTAAACTGCTTAACCTGACAGATTTTTACCGCTGAGCAAATTGATTTGTCATTAAATAAGAAAAAATAAATGACATTTAAATCTTGCTTTGAATTTATCAGTGTTTAAGAAAAATCCATTCCAAAATCAAAGTCAAGTGCATTATTGGAAATGGGAGCATCTCTGGTTTCTCCCTTATCCTGGCTATAGTATACCTGCTCCACCAGATTTTCAGGCAATTCATTCAGAAAATAGGATTCCACAGCTTCATCTTTGACCGTAAAAAAATCGTCCGTAGCTATTGAATTGGTTCTTCTTGTAATGTACAATTCATTCTTAGCTCTGGTCAAGGCTACATAAAGAACCCTCCTATCTTCTTCGACTTCATCTTTACTACCCAATGACCACGTCGATGGATAAACCTTCGGCGATACATTCAAGACAAAACAGGTATCTGCCTCCAGTCCCTTGGCGGAATGGACAGTGGAAATAATCACTGCATCATCACCTCCCGATTCCTTCATTTTAGATTTTTTCAATGTAGGAGAGTGATTGATTCGTGTGGAATTGTCTAAAAGACATTCTGTTATAAACTCCGTTAGACTATTATAGCTCTTTGCTAGTAGGGCCAAAACAGGAAAGTCCGGCTTCCGTTTTTTATCCCAATCGCTTATATATTTCATCGCCAGACGATGCTCCATATTTTTATAAGTCTCCTCTACGGCTTTTTCAAGTTGATCTAAGTGAGCATAAATCCCCTTCAAAGTTTCTAAAAGTTCAAATGGTAGTTTTTCAATTTCTTCCAGCCAATCCAGACATTCACGTATATCCTCTTTCTGTAACAGTTGTGAAATCAACCTGGCCGCCGTAATCTCTCCGATCCCTTCCCAAAAAGTCAGATAACGAACCCAAGCGATCTCATCCAGGTGATTATTGACCACACGAAAAGCAGCAAATACATCTTTGATATGAGCCGACTCCATAAAGCTCCTTCCTCCATATGTTACAAAAGGAATCTTCTTTTCAATAAAAACAGCCTGCAACGTCCGAGTATAGTTTTGGGACCTGGAAAGGATCAGATGGTCACTATAATACTTATCTTTTTCCGTGTAATTATGAATGATCTTTTCCGCTATAAAGTAACCTTCCTCCCAGTCATTGATCACATTGACCAGTTTTGGTTTTAACCCACCTAGATTATTGACCGCCTGTAGCTTTTTGTTGTATGCCAATGGGGATTGCTCTAACAACCAATTGCTCAGGTGTAAGATTTCATTGGTAGATCTGTAGTTTTCCTCTAGCTTATAGATTTTAGACTCAGGTACTCGATTTCCAAACTCATTGATATTTTTAAAGTCTGCACCTCTGAAGGAGTAAATGGATTGAGCATCATCTCCTACACAAAATATATTGCAAATTTCTAAGAATGGTTGGAGTAAATCCCATTGAAGCGGGTTAGTATCCTGCATTTCATCCACCAGGATGTGCTCATACTTCTTTCCAATAATATTCCTGGCTTTAGCATCCTTAGCCAATCTAACCGCTACTACCTGAAGCATATCATCATAATCCAAATACTTTCTCTCCCGCTTTTTTTCTTCATACCTTCTTAAAATCACTTCCAGCAAGGGCTTAATTACTTGGAGCTCTTCCTCCTGCTCTGCTTCAGGCTTACCATCTAAAAGCTTAAGCTTAATGGTAGTGGTTAAATTCTGCTTGGTATTTCTGGCATATGAATACAGGTCAACCAGCTTACGCGGTTTAATTCTCAATTCCTTGAAAGCATCTTTTTTATCACCACAGACCATTTTCATAATGCTGACCTGATCATCCTCGTCTATGACGGTGAACTTTTCAGTACCAAAAACTTTGGGATAACGGTAAAGCAAATGATTACACCAGGAATGAAAAGTGGATCCATTGACGCTTTTTTCAGACTGGTCAGAGATGGAAGATCTGATTCGAGTGACAATTTCACTTGCAGCTCTTTTAGTGAAAGTCAGAATCTGTATTTTTGACGGCTCAACTCCCTGATTAATGAGATAAATAGCCCTCGCAATGATCGTTCTGGTCTTTCCGGTTCCTGCTCCAGCAAGTACCAGAAGATGTTTTCCATCGTACTCTGCCGCTTTTTTTTGTCCGCTATTCAGTTCATTCATAAGTAGTTAACAAAGATACTTGTTTTCTGCTTATGTTTAGAAGTTGAAACTATTTATCGTCAAGAGCATTGTCAACCTTTTGCAATACCATACATTCTATCTCCCATTCGACCCTATTTCTGCGGATATCCAGTAATTCAGTGAGTTTAAAGCTGGACCTCTTTACTACATTCAACCCGATCTTCTCAAAGTATGACCAAATTTTCTCGACTGGGTACCAATTTTCCCAACCCCTAGCAGTCAAATAATTTAAGGGCGATATGATCATGATTCTGCCTTTGGGCTTCGTAATTCTCATTTTTTCGGCGATCAATTTGGAGGGTTGCCCTACCCTATCCCATAAAAAACAGGAAAAACAAAAGTCCACGCTTTCATCTTGTAGAGGCGTTACACATGCATCACTGAGTGCGAAGGTCAGATTGCTTAAATTCTTAGTCGCTAATTGGAGGACACTCATGCCATTTTGAAATGCTTTAAGTTCCACTGCATCCTGACTTGGATTTTTGAAAACATGATCAGCCATCTTCAGCATTTGATAACTGTAGTCAAAGCCCAGGAAGTGAGTCTCAGAAAATTCCGCAGCTAAATTTCCTACCAGGTATCCGGAACCACATCCCAATTCCACGATCACCTCGTCTGGCTTGAAAGTTTGGTACTGCCTAACTTTTTCCAGTACTCTCTGGCCGTAGTTTTCATGATAGAAGTTTCTGGTACTGCGTATGACATTGGGATTATAAACCTCATAACTATCGGCTTTTATTTCAGCTTCGGTTTTAGGATAATAGAGTGGGATATTTTTCCGATATCCTATAGGAGGGGGAAGAAAGAAAGGGATATGATCCAAAACAATTCAATTTTAGGTTAAGTTATTGGTTTTCATGTGAACTATGCGTGATTTATTGAGTTTGAATTTTTAATGGCTAAAAAAAGAGGTGTTTATTGGTTGAAGAGAGATTTTAGATTACTCGATAATCCAGCGCTATCAAGGTGCTTAAAGGAATGTGATGAAGTGATTGTTCTTTATATTATTGAGCCATCCTTTCATGAGGCGGAGGATATAGGACCCTTCCATTACTTTGCCATTCAAAATGCATTTAATGACTTACGTCGTCAATTTTTGATCTCGAATATATACATACATCATGCCGAGGGTACAGTCATTGCAATACTATCTGAGTTACAAAAAAAATGGAGTTTTAACAACATATACAGTCACGAAGAAATAGGTGTGGACTGGACTTATCAGAGGGATTTGGAAGTAGGTCAATGGTGCAGTGCAAATGAAATTGGGTGGATAGAAGAAATTCAAACAGGAGTATTCAGAAGGCTTAATAATAGAAATAAGAGAGCACGATTATGGAAGAAGTTTTACACCAATGAAATTTTGCCTCGTCCTTCTAATAAGATGCTCGAAAAGGTCATATCACCGAAAGAGACCTCAACCATCCTTAAGTCAAATGAAATGACATTTAAACCATCATATTTACCTCCTGATGAAGTATCAAAAAATCTTCAAACAGTGAGTGAAGGTGCTGCACATGAAACATTACAAAGTTTTCACGAAGTAAGAGGGATTGCATATAGTGGAGGCATCAGCTCCCCCTTAACTGCCTTTGATGCTGGAAGCAGGTTGTCGGTTCATCTGGCGTGGGGAACGATCAGCGGTCGATATGTTTATCAAAAAAATTTAGAAAAAAAACTTGCCCTGCAAAGCCAAAACCCTCCAGACCGAGGACTATGGATCAGATCTCTCAATGCTTTTCAGGCACGACTTCACTGGAGAGATCACTTTATCCAAAGGTTGGAGACAGAACCACAAATGGAATTCCAGGCCCTTAACACTGCCTACGAAGAAGTCGCATACAGCAATAATCCTTCACACATCAAAGCTTGGACCACTGGTTTTACCGGCTATCCTATGGTAGACGCATGTATCCGATGTCTGCTTTCTACAGGATTTGTCAATTTTAGAATGAGAGCCATGATCACTTCTTTCGCCTGCCATGTGCTTCATTTGGATTGGAAAGTTATCCATCCAGTGATGTCTAAAATGTACACTGATTATGAGCCAGGCATTCATATTTCACAACTTCAAATGCAGGCTGGTGTTGTCGGAATCAATACTATTAGAATATACAGCCCTACTAAACAGATTAAAGATCATGACCCTGAATGCCTTTTTGTAAAACAGTTCGTGCCAGAACTGCGAATATATACTCCAAGGCAGATTATCGGGCATGTGGATAAACCTCTTGATGGTTATACACCTCCTATTGTAGATTATTCAGAAAAATCAAAGGAAATGCGATCTATGCTGTGGACTATTAAGGGAAAAAAAGAGACCAAAGCATTGGCCGCGCAAGTGTATGAGAAACATGGGAGCAGGAAAGGCCCATCAAGAAAACGGAAAAGTAATAAACCATGAAAACATTATTGTGGCATAGAAATGATCTTCGATTGCTGGATAATGAGACATTAGTTCAAGCATCCGGTCCGCAAAATTTGGTTTTACCCTTATATATATTTGATCCCAATGAATATCGTTTTCTTAATCTGGGATTCAGGAAAATCGGTATCCATCGTTTTCGATATTTATCCCAAACGCTTAGCATATTAAGACAAAATTATATGGATTCCGGTGGAAACTGCATGATCAAAGTAGGTGACCCAAAGATCATCATTTCTGAATTGGTCGAAAAATTCGAAATTGAACAGGTTTTGGTGCAGAAAGAATTGGCTAGTGAGGAAATAATTGCAGAAAATCAAGTGGAAGAGGCACTTAATGAATGGCGTATACCGCTTCATCGTATATGGGGAAGAACACTATATCATATTGACGATATACCGTACGAAAAACAGACCATTCCCTTGACTTCTAAGACATTTCGAATCAATACCTCTAAATACACAGAACCCAGACCCATATTTTCCAGACCAGATCATATCCATTTTATTCAAGCAGGTGACTGGGGCAATCTACCTGATGCAATGGAAGTAGGATTTACAAAGGAGGAAATCAAGGAAGGAGTCCAAGAGATTTATCCTGCCGGTGAACAAGCTGCTCTCGAAAGACTCGAGTACTACACCTTTGAATCTGAACTTTTAACGACTTATAAGTGGACCAGAAATCGATCTTTAGGATTAGACTATAGTTCAAAATTTTCTCCCTTTCTGGCAGTAGGTGCTATTTCTCCACGCGTCATTTATTGGAAAATAAAAGAATATGAAGCGCAGATTAAAAAGAATATTTCCACCTGGTGGCTGGTCTTCGAATTGGTTTGGAGGGACTACTTTTGTTTCGCAGCCTGGCGCCACGGCAACGCTATGTTTCATGATGGGGGCATTAAAAAAAGAGATGTGGAGTGGAACAATGACCAAGATCTATTTAAAAGGTGGAAAGAGGGTAAAACTGGAATTCCTTTCCTGGATGCTCATTTGAAAGAGTTAAATCAAACTGGTTTTATGAGTAATCGCGGTAGAGTTAATGCCGCAAGTTTTTTGTCAAGAGATTACAAGGTGGATTGGAGATGGGGAGCTGCATGGTTTGAAAATAGACTAATTGACTACGATGTGTATTCGAATTGGATGAACTGGAACATGCAGGCTATGGAAATCTGGTATACTAATCCGGTGCATCAAGCTATGAAATATGATAAAAATGGTGAATACACTTTGAAGTGGAACCCCAAGCTTTCAGTGCTACCGGCCCCAACTTTTCATGCACCATGGAAATACAGTGCTGCGGAATTGAAAGATTATGGAATTGCAGACTATCAAAAACCAGTAGAAATTTATAAGAAGTGGTCCAGAGCGGTGAATAAAATCTGGGAAGGAAAAGAAAAGGTAGAATAACTAAAATCCTAAATCTCCGATTTTGTAACGTCGAAATAATCTTTTAAGGCATTTAGCATTTCTACTAATCTTATATAGAGGAGGTTGTACTAAAAAAGCTCCAGCTGATTGGGATCGTCTTTTGATTTGCGAATTTTTTTGTCATCAAAAACCGTTCTCCCACCATACAAGTGAGATTCTTTTCTTTCTTTTTCTATCCATTGTTCAAATTTGCTGGGATCAGGTACGATGATTTCTTCCAGTGCCTTCGACATAGCGTGCAATTTTTTAAACGCTTTTTGTTTATCCGTCAATCCGATTTTGGCTTTATCCACACTTTTATTAAGAAAGTCAATGGTTTCATCATACACTTTAAGTGGCACTGGAAAGGGGTGTCCATCCTTCCCTTCGTGAGCAAATGAAAATCTGGCTGGATCCTCAAATCTCGATGGTGTACCATGAATCACTTCACTAACCAAGACCATGGATTGTAGGGTTCTGGGACCCAGGCCTTTGGTCAATAACAATGATTCGAAATCTTTAATGTCAGATTCATGGGCAAGTGCAATGGTTGCGCCTAATCTTTTAAGATTAACATCTTTGGCTCTGACTTCGTGGTGCATAGGGAGTAATACCTTACGAATTTCTTTCATCATTCGTTCCGGATGCTCTGCAGCTATTTCCAGTAAACCTGTCTGTGTAGGTTGTGCATCGTGGTGTACCATGTTCAGAATAAGTCCCTGGTGATCTCCCATCACCTCAGCGTGTGGATCATTGATGAAAGACTGCAATGCCATTGAGTTCCAATGGTATCTTCTGGCCATTCCGCTATCATCATTCATGCCTTGTTGCACGACTGCCCAGTCACCATCCGCACTCACTATGAAATTATGTAAGTAAATATTGAATCCATCCTGAACTGCCGTACTATCTACCTTGGCCGTTAATCGACTGTGACGGCCCAACAATTGTCCATCAAGTCCGGTGCGCTCTCCCACGGCTAATAACTCCGTAGGTGTTTTTCTGGAATGCCTTCCTCTTCCTCCACACACGAATAGTCCCCATTCCCTTGACCTGGGCGTGACTGCCCTTTTTAATGCTCCCATCACAGACGTAGTTATCCCAGATGAGTGCCAATCCATCCCCAATACGGCACCAAAAGATTGAAACCAAAAAGGATCACTGATTCTCTTTAAAAATTCTGTCCTCCCATATTCTATTAAGATACTCTCTGTGATGGCACCACCAAGTGCTTGCATCCGATCCGCCAGCCATTGAGGAACGCGACCATAATGGAGAGGAAGATCTGCATGTCCGGTTTTACCCATGTAGAATTAGTTTGTATAACTAAAACGACAAATTCATGTCATTAGTTGTAGCATTGTCATTCGTCATGCAAGCCCGTATCCCCTGCGTTTAGAAGCTCTTGTAATTCTTCTACTTTATCCGGATACAGCTGTGCAACATTAATGGTTTCCAATGGATCAGTTTCGTGATCATACAATTCGAATTGCGGACCATCTTCCCTGTTGAAACGCATCAATCTATATCTATCATTGCGCACTGTCATGCCATTCCTCCAGTATCCATAAGAAACATCCTTCCAGTCCTTTTCTTCTCCTTCCAGGATCTTCTTAAAACTTCTACCATCTGTATCATGAGGCATGGGTACCTCACAAAGATCCATTAATGTTGGGTAAAGATCTACCGTACTTACAATTCTATCAGTGGTTCTGGCCTGGCTTATTCCTGGCACTTTCATGATGAAAGCACTGTTCAATGATCTATCAAACATGGTATGTTTCCCCCAAACCCTGTAGTCACCAAGATTATAGCCATGATCACCCCAAAGTACAATGATGGTATTTTCACTTAATCCCAATTCATCCAGGGCATCCAGTACCTTTCCCACCTGAGCGTCTGTATAACTAATGCTTGCGTAGTAACCATGCCTGAGTAATTGAGCATAATCATCGCTTAATTTCTTTTCCAGACTGGCTCTCTCTTCACCCTTCTTATAGCCGTTGAATTCACCCATATTCTGCAAACTTGACGGCGCAGAATTTACGGGAATACTATCATAAGGTGCCAGTTCTATCTCTTCCCGGTCATATAAGTCCCAATATTTTTGTGGTGCTGTGAAAGGTAGGTGTGGCTTGAAGAAGCCCACGCCCAGAAAGAAAGGATCCTCGCGATCAGCCAATTCCTTCAATTTGGAGACTGCCAGCTCTGCGGTCAAACCATCAGGATAACCGTCATCCTCTACCTGCGCACTTTCATAAGGTTTGACCTGTTTGTCCATGGGTTCCCTACTCACACCATTGGCGTAAGCAAAAAATGCATTCCACCCATTTCCCCATTGACCTGCATTGAACTCTAATTCACTCCAACTCTGGGGTAATTCTCTCTGATTGCTTTGAGGTTCCCTGTACCCATAAACATAACCATCCGCTGAATGACTAATTTTTCCAATGCCCACTGTATGATAACCATTGTCCTTCAAGTGGTGAATGAAGGACTCCGGACCTTTTAGAGAATCCGATTGACTACTGATGTATTTCACAATGGCCTGATTATTCACATGATCTTGAGAAACAGGAAGCATACCGGTCAACATCGCATAACGCGAGGCACCACAAGTAGCCACTTGAACATAATGTCTGGTAAAAATGGTACTTTCTTCGGCCAGTCGATCGATGTGAGGAGAGTGAATGTAATCTTTGCCATAACACCCTAAATCGGGTCTTAAATCATCAATACTTAAGAATAAAATATTTGGTCGCTTCTTCTTAATTTCAGTCTGATCGACCTGACTACAACTGCAACATTGACCTACAACCCACAAGCAGAAGAACAGCAATGGAATTCTTGACATCATTTAATAAATTACCGTGACGTCGCCCTTTTCCAGCTTCGGCACGCCTGTACAACTAATATATCTGTAATAATAAACAAATACTCCGGCTCTGACATACTCATCTTTGTGTCTTCCATCCCAGGAGTGGTTCTTATCATTGGTCATAAAGTCATGATCTTCAAACATTTTATTACCCCAACGATCAAAGATTTCCAGCGTCTCCACCAAAACAGGTTCTTTAGATTGAAGGAAGAACACTTCATTATCTTCCGCACCAGATTTAGGTGCAATGATATTCGGTGCATAAATGGTCGCAAGATTGCTGACAGAAACCCCAATAAATGCTGAGGTTGAACAACCATCCACATCTACAATGGTGACTTCAAATGTTTCAGCTTCTGTAATGTTAATAAATGGATCCAGACAATTGGTACATGATACTCCATCTTCATTACTCCAAATAATGTCTGCAACCCTTGATGGGTCAAAATTCAATAAGATATTGGTCTGAATACCCTCACCACACTCATACAGCGCATATCCAGGATCGAATTCAGCTTCAATCTCCCGAGGTTGATCCACTGCTAATAAAGTGTCATAAGTACAGCCGTTGGCATCGATGATGGTCAGTTCATAGTCGCCTGGTGCCAGATCGAAGAATTGACCAGTATTATTGGTACCAACGCCACTAAGTGCGTATTCATATGGTCCAAAACCTCCAAAAGTAGTCTGAACATCGATGCTGCCATCTGTATCACCGAAACAGGTCACACTATTGCTTGAGATTTCAGCCAGATAAGGCATATCCAGTGCTCTGACATAGACCGAGTCCATCGAAGAACACGTATTGTTCATATTGGTCAATTCAGCATAGTACCAACCTGGCTGGTCTACGAATGGAGCGTTGGTATCCTCGCCACCGACAATATTTCCTGACACAGTGTACCAATTGAAAACATATTCTTCCCCGGAAGTACCTGTTGCATCCAGATAAACTCCATCTTCGATACAAGGAAGAATCATTTCCGGTCCAGCATCCACGATTGGGAATACACTTAAATCATCTACAACCACAGTGTCGATGTTTTCACATCCATTGCTCAAGTCGGTGCCTTTCAAATAGTAAGTTCCTGGTTGGGTTACCGTAAGCATGACGCCATTTGCATCATCTATTGGACCATTATCGTTAGACCATTGATAAATGATCTGGCCAGAAGTCTGTGAACCCGTGGCATCAATAATAACGGACTCCACATCACAATCTAAAGCAGCCGGATCATCGATATTTATAATCGGGTATTCCACATTATCATCTATAAAGATAGACATTGAGGCTTCACATCCTGTTATGGTGTCAATGGCTTGTAGAAATACCCAGCCTGACTCATCAATCTGAACTGTGGTATTTGTATTTTCGGTACTATCTACAATCCAGGTATACATAACATGTTCCTGAGATTCGTAAAACAAATTGACCACATCGATCACACAATCCAGGATATTATCAGGTCTGGCTAAAATAGCTACTATTGGTGCGTCATCATTCAATGTCACCACCAATGAATCCTGGTCTAAACATCCGTTTTCGTTGATGGCTGTAATGACATAAGTGCCTGGCTCAGTCACTATGGTTTCTGCATCGTTAGAAATAATCACACCATCTTTACTCCATTCGTAGGTAATGCTTTCGAAAGTACCTCCGATGGAGGATTCCAGCAAGGCTTCTAATACGATACAGGTCAATTCTTTATCTGGTCCAGCAGTGACATCTGGTCCTCCGACCTCTGTGATCTGCACTCGAGTTCGGTCTGAACCACAATCAGGAATGGAGTCAAAGGCCTCTACAAAATAGACGCCTTGCATACCCGGATCAAATACTGAGCTGTTTTCAAGTAACAAATCATTTCCAAATTCGCTGCCATACCAATTGATCGTTAGACCATCTTCAGCAGTGGCAGTAAGAGGTGGAACAGCCGTACCAACACAATAGCTGACATCAGATGCAACAGGTGGCGGAGTAATGTCACATTTACAATTAGGTGCCAATATATTGATGGTGGTGTCACAACCTGTGGCACTAAAAGCTAAGCTTAGTGATACATTCAATGATGTATCGATATCGTTGATGATGTAGACCCCACCACCCTGGTTTACCACCATTAATCCATTATTAACATTGATGATATCGGCATCGGTACTAAATACAACAGAGTAAGTATCTAAATCCAGACTACAGTCTTTGGCACTGATGGTGATTTCCGGAGCAATTTCAGGTGTTATTTCGAAACTGGTCACACCAGTACAACCATTGGCATCAGTAACCGTCACAAAGTAGGTTCCTGTTATATTAATGTCAATGTTTTCTGTAGTAGCCCCCGTACTCCATAAATAAGCCTCGTATGGTTGGTTGGTGGCAACATTCACAAAATCACCAGGGCAAATGAATTGATCATCAACACTCGGTTCAGGTAATGGAAGGACATCGATTACAATGGACGTATCTCCTGAACAGCCCGCTCCATCTGTAACAGTTACAGCGTATACACCTGGTTCTGAAACATTAAGCGTCGAACCAGTGGACATGTCAGACCAAAGATAGCTTGCATAAGTTCCCAGAACACTTAAAGTGGTTTCGTCACCTTCACAAAAATCTTCACCCTGTAGAACAGGACTCAATGAAGTGGTCTCTGAAATTTCAATATCGTCACTTGCGATACAACCGAAATTATCCGTTACAGTTACCGAATAAGTTCCAGGCTGGTTCACAGTGATAGTGGTCGTCGTTTCTCCAGTACTCCACAGTTGCGAAGCATAAATGTCTTCGATAGACAATTCGGTACTCGATCCAATACAATAGGATTCTGATCCCAAAATTTCAAATGGTTCGATGATGATCTCGTTAATGGTGATCGAATCAATTCCGATACAACCCAATGCGTTTGAAACAGTAACTGAATATGTACCTGGCATATCTACTGAAATCGTAGAAGTCGTTTCGCCAGAAGACCAATTATAAAAATCAAAACTCTCATTGATCGACAATTCAGAAGATTCGCCCTCACAGAAATCATTTCCAAGAATCTGAGGCATCAACTCCGGCTCTTCAGTTACAGTGACTTGATCAACCGCCATACATCCATTCTGATCAGTAACTGTGATGCTGTAAACTCCCGCAGAGTCTACGGTAATCCGCTGCGTAGTAGCTCCAGTATTCCATTGATATTCAGGGAAATTGCCTACACTTAATTCTGTTGGAACTCCATCACAGAATGTCAACAGACCTGTAATTTCTACGAATGGCATTGGGAAGGTGTCTATGATTATTGAATCTTCTCCAACACAACCCCCTTCATCTGTCACTGTAACCGAATAAGTACCCGGTTCTGTAATATTGATTTCAGACGTGGTCTCTCCAGTGGACCAATTGTAACTGTCATAAGGATTTTGAAGGGTTAATGTTCCTTCATCACCTGAACAGAAATTATCTCCCAATAGTGTTGGACTAAGAGAATTATCCTCAGTAACAACTCTCGTTCTGGCCAATGTACAGCCATTTTCATCCGTGGCGGTCACTGTATATACTCCAGGCTCAGTTACGACCAGCACAGCTCCTACTGCCCCGGTGTTCCATTCATAAGATGGATAATTACCAGTGGCGCTCAAAGTTGTACTAGAACCCACGCAGAATTCATCCGATCCAAAAACATTGAAGTTTGGCTTGTTAAGTGATGGCACGAAAATACTGCCTTCAGACTCGCAACCTCTTCCATCGGTTACCGTCACCAGATAGGTTCCAGCTTCACTTACCTCTATTTCTTTAGTGCTCTCTCCGGTACTCCACTCATATTTCGCAAAATTGTTGCTTACCCACACTCTTGCACTTTCGTCCACACATAACACATCTGCTCTTAAGTTAGGATCAGTAATGGGCACAATGGTGATGGTGTGGTTGGTGGTTGCTACACATCCATTCATGGTAACTGTTACTGTATAAGTACCTGCCTGGGTAACAGAAATACCCGGTGTGGTAGCACCGGTACTCCATTTGTAAGAATCAAAATTACCTCCTTGTGCCAACAAGCCTTCAGAACTTCCCTCACACACTTCCGTATCCGCATTGATAAAAGGTCGTGGTTCTGGTAAATAGTTTACTTCCTTAGAACCGACTCCTGTACAGTCATCCAGGCTCACTTCGACGGTATAAGTACCCGGTTGGTCTACAGTAATGGTTGAGGTGGTTTCACCTGTTGACCATGAGTATGAATCGTAACCTTCTCCGGCACTTAGGGTGGTTTGATCCCCTCTACAGAAATCATCACCTATAATGACTGGCATAAGCGATTGCTCCAGAGTTACTATAACGTCATTGCTTGCTGTACAACCATTGGCATCTGTAACCGTTAGGCTATACGTTCCTGGATTGGTTACAAAGACCGAACGAATACTTTCACCGTTGGACCAAATGTAGCTCGACATATCAGGCGGTCCATTTAAAGTAGTGCCCGAGCCCACACAGAATGAAGTTGAACCTGTGATGTCGAAGTCGGGGCTCGGGAAACTACTTATTAACTTACTGGAAGTGCCTGTACAACCATTATTGTCTGTTACAGTAACTGAGTAAGTGCCTGATGTAGCTATCGTTATAGCTGAAGTTGACGCACCAGTGGACCATTCCACGATTGCATATGTACCATTAAGTGTTAATTCTCTTTCAGTACCCTCACAGAAATCTAGTCCAATAATTTCAGGCGAAGGTGGTGTGCTTTCTGTTATCGTAATACTTTCTATTCCTTCACAACCTTGTGCATTGGTCACAGTGACAGTATAAGTACCCACTGTAGATACATCTATGGAAGGTCCAATTTCACCCGTCGACCATTCATAAGCATTAAATCCAGAGCTTGCTGTTAAAGTGGTAAAGGACCCTGTACAATAGGTACTATTTCCACTAATTTGTGGGTCAGGAACAGGTAAATTGTCAATTTCAATGGTCACGGTACCGGAACATCCAGATAGATCAGAAACAGTCACAGCATAGGTTCCTGCTTGTGATACAGTGATGGTTTGTGTCATTTGTCCATTAGACCACAAATAGTCATTAAATCCTGGTGTCGCTTCTAGTACGGAGGATTCACCCGGGCAGAAGTCACTTCCTGCTATGTCTATATCAAGTCCAGGTGCTTGATCAATGATGATATCTGTTGAAGCCTGACATCCATTTAAAGTGACCGTTACAGCATAAGTGCCGGCCATATTAATATTAATGGATGCAGCGCTGCTTCCATTAGACCAATTATATGCGTCATAGACCTCTGTCAGGCTTAAACTGGCATTACTACCATTACAAATGGCTTCTGGACCCAAAATAATTGGCGAAGGAACAGGTTTTGTTGTAATGGTGATCTCATCTGTACCTGTACATCCATTGATGTCTGTCACTGTGACGGCGTAAGTGCCCGCATTTGATATCTGAGTAGTGGGGCCTATTTCGCCTGTAGACCAGGAAACATTAGCATATGATCCGGCTAGGCTCAACGTAGTAGAGTTGCCTTCACAAAACTCAATACCTCTGATGATAGGCGTAGGAGGATTGACCACGTTGAGTGTAAATATATCTTCACCTGTACAACCTGTGAAGTCTGTAACAGTGACAGAATAGGTGCCTGCTGAACTGACAGACAGTGTGGCTTGAGTAGAGCCATCCGACCATAAATATTCATCATATACACCCACTTCAAGGATTCCTTGTGTGCCATCGCAAATTGTACCAGGACCTGTAATATCCGGATCTACTTCTGGGTAGAAGTCTACTTCACCGCTGCCTATGCCCACACATCCCATCTCATCAGCCACAGTAACTGAATAAATACCAGCTTCTGTCACCTCAATGCTCTGTGTTGATTCTCCAGTACTCCATGAGTAACTGTCAAAAACGCCAGCGTTCAAAGTAGTTGATTCACCTTCACAAATATCTTCTACATCTAAGATTACTGTGAATACATCCTCTACATCTACTGTAAACGATTCAGTATCCGTACAGCCGTTTTCATCCGTCACAGTAACGCCAAATGTTCCCGGGCTATTAAGATTCAATACCTGGGAATTAGCACCGTTAGACCAGATGTAAGTGTTGAATCCAGGCGTGGCTATCAATGTATATGATGAATTCTCACAAACGGTAGAAGGACCAGAAATGTCTACATTAGGTAGCGGGTTTTCTGTTACATTAACAGATACGGTTCCTGTACAACCATCTGCATTCGATACGGTCACGCTATAAGTGCCAGAATTACTGGCAATAAAGGTAGGATTGGTGCTGCCATCCTGCCACTCATAATTATCATATACTAGTGTAGTAGAAATGGTAGATGTTTCACCTTCACAGAAATCCTGAGCATTTAAAACAGGATTCAACCCGGATTTAGCAAGCACCTCCACACTCGTCACGCCTTCACATCCTTGAGCATTTGTTACAGTAAGACTGTAAGTTCCCGGTGTACTGACGGTATTGAATTGGGAAGTAACACCATTAGACCAAAGATACGAACTCCAATTTTCACCATTTAAAATCGTAGAAGCTCCGGGACACAATGGTCTTGCACCGAGAATTCGTGGTTCAGGAACAGGATTCAATCTTACTGTAATACTGGCAACGTCAGTGCAACCATTGGCATCAGTAACCGTTACGGAATACTCTCCTGCAGAAGATATAGTGGTCGAATTACTACTGGACGCACCATTTGACCATGCATAGGTCCAATTGTTATTAGAGGTTGCAATTAAAGTGGTTGATTCACCAGGACAAATATCGTTTCCATTGATATTTACATTAGGCGGTGTCCTTTCGTTAATTACAAAATTATCTGTTGCTGAACATCCATTGGCATCTGTCACAGTAACTGTATATGTTCCTGCGCCGACTTCTGTACTTTGATTGCCTTGTCCATTTGACCAGGCATAAGTAGCATATCCGCTAGTAGAGGTCATGATTACTGTTGTTTCTCCAGGACAAACCAGGTTATCACCTATGATATTTACGCTGACATCTGGTAATTGATCTACTGTAATTTGATCTGTACCTGTACAGCCATCATTGGTTACAGTGACAGAATAAGTTCCTGCTGGCACGTTGATATCATTGGTCGTTGCATTTGTCGACCATAATATGGAAGTGTAAGTTCCCGGAACACTAAGCGTTACCCTTTCACCGTCACACACTTCTTCCTCACCTAGAATACTTACGTCCAGATCCGCATCTTCTATTACCGGTGCAGATGAGGACCCCTGACATCCATTGGCGTCCGTTACAGTGACTGAATAAGTACCTGCAGTATTCACTGTAATAATTCTGGTCGTTTCCCCAGTATTCCAAACGTAGGAAGTAAATCCACTAGGAGCCGAGATATTGGTAGACCCAAGAGGACAGAAAGTTAAAACACCTCCAATCCTAATGTCCGGATTTGGATTAACTGTAACCGTATGTGACGCTATTGCAGTACAACCATTGTTGTCGGTAACGGTTGCAAAATAGGTGCCTGCTGTTGTTACTGAGATGAACTGCCCGCTTCCGCCGGTGCTCCAATCCATATCGCTGTAGAATTGATCCAGACCGATTGATATATTATCGCCCTGACACAATTCAGTCGGACCAGTAATGTCGGGTTGAGGTAGTGGTTCAACATTGACATTAACTGCAACTAAACTCGATAAACAACCATTGTCGTTACAAGCCACATAGAATGTTCTGGAGCTATTTAATACAGGAGTTGTAAAATTATTGCCCGTATGTACCAGGTTATTTCCGAGCGCGTCATTATACCATTCTAGTTGTCCATCGCAATTGCCAGCGGTAAGAATCGCACGTTCACCTACACAAATGGTAGGACTGTTTGTTGATACTGGAGGATCAGTTATTTCAGGAGTACCTGAACAAGGAATACAAATATTACCAAAGCAATCTTCTTCCTGCATGTCATTAATGGTACAAGGGTCATCGTCGTTGCAGGAAACCAATCTATTAGGTATACTTATGTTTTGAGTGAAACTAATGGTGACACCACAAGCATCTGTATAAGTCCATACCCTCTGGATGGTGCCATTACATGCTTCATCGATTAATTCTATACCAGTCGCAGTTCCAGATATCCTACAATTACCCGTCAATCCATTACTCACTTCTAAATTCATCAGCGGAGGCAGATCATTACACGTATAGCTTGCATCTGCCGGAGGATTCACAAAGTCCGGTCCAGGTGCGGGTAATACAGTGATGATTTGTTCTTCGGTGGTGTTGTTACCACAAACATCCCTTGCAGACCAGGTTCGAATAATTTGATATCCGCATGGTCCAGCTCCATTAGAAGATTGACCTAAATAAGAAATAGTAACCATACTACAATTGTCAGAACCACTAGCTGCCCCCGAATCAGCTGGCGGTATATTATCACAATCTACCGTGATATTTGCGGGAACCATAAGGGTCGGTTCTTCATCATCTACCACTGTAATTCTTTGACTTCTGGTGATTATGTTGCCGCAATCATCAGTAGCTCTCCATGTTCTCGTTAAGATATATGGACACATATTCTGAGGAGTTGAACTTTGTCCCAGATACTCAACTATTGGAACGCCACAATTGTCGCTGGCGGAGGCTGCTCCAGGGTCTTCTGCAGGAATAGCATTACAATCTACAGTGAGGTCTGATGGGACACTAAGCATTGGATCTTGATCATCTATAATTCTAAAGTTGGCTTGAGTAGTAGAGAAATTTCCACATAGATCAGTGACGGTAAATATGACATTGATCGTTTCTGCACAGTCTCCCGAAAGTCCAGGTGCATTGTTGCTCCAGGTGACATCACTACATATATCGGTTGCATCTGCAAATGCATTGCTATTCAACCAATCCTGATATATGGTATTATTATCATCGCTACAGATAATGGTTGTGTCCATCGCACTTTGTGTGATTTCTGGTCTTGTGACATCGGTAATCGTAAATGTAGCGGTGGTGCTTACTGTTAAACCACATGCATCTTCAGCTGTAAATGTCACTTCAAAAGATTCAGAACATTCATCGATAACGTCAAAGAAGTCATTGGACCAATTAACGTCTGAACAATTGTCGTCCACCACAGCCCCTCCGTGACTATCTAGCCAGTCTTGAAGTGCTTGTTCATTGGTAGCAGGATTACATTCCACGGTTTCATCCATTGCCGGAGTAGTAACTCTCGGATCTTCAGTGTCCACAACAGTAAATGTTGCAGTGGTGGTATTACTGGAACCACAGGCATCAGTGACAATGAAATCAACAGTAACGCTCTGCTCACAATCACCAGTTAAAACGGCATCTAGATCGTTCCAGGTAAATGTATTACAATCATCAGTTGCCACTGCCCCACCATGACTATCTAACCAGTTTTGAAGGTCAACCAAGTTTCCAGCGCCATCGCAATCCACCGTGATGTCCTGAGCTTCAGTTGTGAAAATAGGGCCATCCATATCAACTACAATGAAACTTCCTTGGGTGGAATCAATATTTCCACATTCATCTTCTACGTAGAAGGTTATTAGGTTAGGTTCATCACAATTGTTGGTCAGATCTACAAAGTTATTGGACCAGGTTAAGTTTTCACTACAAATATCATTGGCTACAGCCAATCCATTATTTGCTAACCAATTATTAAAATCGTCTAAATTCCCACTTCCGTCACAAGTCACTTCGAGATTCGTAGCATCAGACGTAATAAGGGGAGCCTCTGTGTCTTCAATGGTGAATATAGCAGAAGTGGTATTGGTTAAACCACATTCGTCAGTTACTGTGAAAACAACGAGTACACTTTCCTCACATTCATCCAGAGAGCCGTTGAAATTATGGGTCCAGGTTACATTTCCACAGGCTTCAGAAGCATCAGCTCCACCGTTGGCGTCCAACCAGTTGTTTAAATCTGTGATATTCCCATTACCATCACACTCCACAGTAACATCACTGGCATCTATGGTGATATCCGGTGGTGTATTGTCCTGAACGAAAATCGAAGCAGTGCATGTCCCCATCAATCCACAGTCATCTTCGACCATAAATGTTACTGGTCTGGAATAGGTTTCTCCGCAACCTTCAGAAATTGGACCCAATTCAAAAACAACGTCTAACTGAGTCCCGCAGAAATCTGTAGCAGTAACACTCGCCAGCCAGTCCTGGATCAGATTATCATTATTAGGATCACCACACTCAAGCACTAAATTCATAGGGCAAGTTAAAATAGGTCTTACCGTATTTTGCAGCGTAATGACCTGGGTTGCCTCGGTAGTGTTACCACAAAGGTCTTCAACAAGCCATGTTCTGGTAAGTTGGTCGTTACAAGTAATGAGCGAACCAGATTCTACTGCAGTGACCGTATTAGGTCCATCGCAATTATCCGTCCAGTCCAATACTGCTGCAGGGTCTAGATCCTCAATACACGCTATGGTTAAGTCGGCTGGAGGATCTAAAATAACTGGTGGAATGGTATCTTCTATAGTGATCACCTGCTCCACTGTTGCAGGGTTCCCACATTCGTCCATCACCGTCCATGTTCTGGTAATGATTTCAGGGCACACTGAGAAATTGGTTCTTTGTTCTGGAGAAATTAAACCTCCAGCTGAACAATTGTCAGTCCATCCTAAAAGAACTTCATCAGGTAATTCAGCATAACAACTAACTGTAAGATCAGCAGGTGCAGGTTCGATTATAGGAGGTGTGGTGTCCAGCACGGTGATCAATTGTATTATTCTTGCTTGATTACCACAATCATCTTCAAATTCCCAAATTCTGGTAATGATTTCAGGGCAAGTTGCGCTGTCGGTACTGTCTCTAGGCGTGATAGACTGTATTCCAAGACAATTATCCTCAACATTGACATTGACAGGTAGTGGAATATCCTCTGCACATGACACCGTTAAATCGAGAGGACCTTCTTCGAAAACAGGGCTAATATCATCAATAATAATAATGACTTGAGCAACTGAATCTGCATTGCCACAGGCGTCCGTGTATGACCAGATTCGGATGATTTCACCTCCGCACTGATCTGTATTGTCAATTACTGTTAAATCCGCTATTCCCATCATGTCACAATTATCCGTCCAGCTCACCGTTGAAGGATCTGGAAGTTCTTCGATACAAGCAATTATAGTATCGTTAGGAGCCGGTGTCAACACTGGATTTTCTTCGTCAATGACAGTTACTGTAATCTCATATGAAAGATCTTCACCACATTCATATTCATAAGTCCAGGTGATGATCGCTTCATCTCCACATGTGGCAAGTGAGCCATTTATGGTTGGTTCTACGGTACCACTTATTTCGCAACTGCCAGTAGAATTGTTGGTATATACTAATGTTGGTGGTTCATAGCTGCTAATTTGTTGGCAGGTGATCATTGTGTCTTGTGGCAGATCAATAAACTCTGGTGAAGCTGCTGGTAAAACCTCGATAAGTTGCATATAAGTTAATGGCTGACCGCAAGAATCCGTATCTGTCCAAAGCACTTCTATTGTACCTCCACAGACATCAAGGTCTCGCGTTATGGTGGGTTCTAGCTGACCATCAATCAAGCAAAATCCAGCTTCATTGTTACTGTATTGAAGTGCAGATGCTGAAAATGATTCCGCCTCTATACAAGAAATTGTAATGTTTTCCGGAGCATCCACTATGGTCGGAATCGAGGCAGGAGTGATAACAATTTCTTGTTCGTGATTGATTTCCCTACCACAAAGATCTATATAAGACCATCTTCTAAGAACCGTTGATCCACAAGCACTTTCGTTACCAACTTCAATTCCATCTACCAAATCAGTTATTTCACACAATCCTAAAAGTCCATTGCTAATACTTAATTGAGGAATGGTCATGTCAAATTCTTCGCATGATACCGTAATATCGTCAGGAGGATTTACAAACGAAGCCGGTGGAAGTGAATCTACACTAATATTTTGAACAGCGATAATGGAGTAATCACAATCAACTGTCTGCTCCCAGGTAACTACAATCGATCCACCGCATGCATCATAATTTCTATCTACGACTGGTGTAACTACTCCTGCTATCTCACAGGTTCCCGTTTCATCATTTGTATACTGCAAATCAATGGCTGTAAATGATTCCGCATCCTCACAAGATAGCGTTACATCTGCAGGAATATCAGTAAATACAGGTGAGCTGGCTCTTTCTACGGTAATGATTTGTTCGGCTGAAATCGTATTTCCGCAAGGATCAGTGAAAGTCCAACTCTGTACCATTGCCCCACCACAGATGTCCCATGCAGCCTCTATGTTGCCTGGCACTTGTCCTTCAATAAGACATGCCGGCTCTGATGACGCATTTGAATAAGAGAGGAAACTCGGAGTCAACGTATCTGCCTCTTCACATGATATGGTGATATTTTGAGGAATTTCAAACTCAGGTTGATCAGGAGGAGAAACGAAAATAATATGGCTGACCAGTTCTGCATTACCACAAATATCTGTGACTTCATAGACGTGTTCAATGATTCTGCTACAAATATCTCCTTGAATACTTTCAGATACGAAACTCACGTAAACCTCTCCACAGTTGTCAGAAGCAGATACAATAGTCGAATCTGGTTGTGGAATGCCCATATCACAATCAATCGTAGTGTCAGGTATTGGATCTACAGTTGGAGGTACATCATCATTTACAGTGATAATCTGAATTACAGAATCCTGATTTCCACAGAAATCAGTTGCAATCCATTTTCTAATGACCTGACCACCGCATACATCCACTATTTCTGTATCAAATCCTGTTTCCATTCCACCGGTATCGCAATTGTCTGTCCATGACAAACTAATCATTTCAGGTACATCATCAATGCAAACGACGGTAATATCTTCAGGGGCCTGGTCAATAACCGGTGGTTCATCATCGTCAACTGTAACCTGGATCATAAAGGTGGTATCGTTACCACATGGATCATCATAGGTCCAGGTAATGATTGAATTATCTCCACAGTCTGAAACAGGATTGCTAATCACTGGGTCTAGCAGTCCTGAAATTCCGCAAGTCCCATTGAATCCATTAGAGTATGTAATCTGGCCTGGTGAATAACTTGCAGCTTCTGCACAAGTTAAGGTAATATCTTCAGGGACATCGCTAAATGTCGGATATGGAGCCGGTGTAACTTCTATGTTCTGCGTATATGTCAGATCAAAATTACAGGAATCAGTTCTGCTCCACGTAATGGTAATGATACCTCCACACTCATCGTAATTAAAGTTGACCAGCGGATCAATGGACCCCTCTATCAGACAAGTACCCGCAGAATTGTTAGAATAATCTATACTAGACGGGAAAAATAAGACCGCCTCAAAACAAGTAATGGTCATGTCTTCCGGCATCTCTAATAATACTGGTGGATCCGCTGGTTCAATGCTGATTTCCTGTGTATGATCAATTGTCCTGCCACATGGATCTGTGTAGGTCCAGGTTCTTTGAATTGAACCTCCACAAACATCAAGATCACCCGTTTGAATACCCACTACTGTTTCGTTAATAGCGCAAACTCCTGTCAAGCCATTGGTAACGCTGAGATCAGGGATATTATTAGAATCAAAGTCTTCACATGAAATTGTTATGTCCTCAGGCGCATCTGTAAATGCAGGTAAAGGTAAAGAGTCTACAGTGATTCTTTGTATGGCGGTAATTATAGTATCACAGCTCACACTGGCATTCCAGGTGACGGTAATTTCACCACCACAAACGGTATAGTCTCTATCTATCACTGGTGAAATCAAACCAGAAATCTCACATGTACCCGTTTCGTTGTTAGAGAAGGCTAAATCCTCAGAAACAAAAATATCAGCCTCCTCACAAGTAAGTGTCAGATCAGAAGGTATGTCTATAAAATCTGGCGTGGTAGCGGAAATAACCGTAATAGTCTGGAAAGTATCAATCGTTCTGCCGCAATCATCTGTATAAGTCCAATTTTGTGTGATGGTACCTCCACATTCATCGAAAGATTTGATTAAAGTGCCCAATACTTCACCACTAATTAAGCATTCTGTATTCGATCCATTATTGCTGTACGAAAGGTTGCTCTCGGTAAAGGCTTCAGCTTCGGCACATGTGATGATTAAATCCTCTGGATCTTCAAAAGTAGGTGGTTCTGGAGGAAGAATTATAATATTCTGCGTTATCTGAACAGTATTTCCACAAGCATCAATGACTTCATAAACATGCTGGATTGTTTGATTACAGACGTCACCATTGATGGTTTCTGAAATGAAATTAATATCTGCGATTCCACAATTGTCACTGGCAATAATTTGAGATGAATCAGGAAGTGGAACACCATCATCACAAGACACTGTTATGTCAGGAATACCAGCAACTATAGGTTGTTCAGTATCATTGATTGTGATAACCTGCATTACTGAATCGGCGTTTCCACAAATATCAACGTATTTCCACTTTCTAATGATCGAACCGCCACAAATATCAGTGGTTTCTGTTTCAGTTCCATTTACCACACCAGAACCATCACAGTTATCCGACCATGAAAGACTAATCATTGCCGGAACATCACCGAAACATTGAACTGTTGTATCAGCTGGTGGAATTTCTAATATCGGATCCTCATCGTCAATTACTTCGACGTTAATCATAATACTTGTGTCGCCACAAGCTGTATTTAATGTCCAGACGATAGTTGCAATATCTCCGCAAGTTTCCAGACTTCCATTTAATGTGCCACTTACTGTTCCTGAGATTTCACATACTCCAGATTCTCCATTAGAGTATTGTAAATCAGTAGGTGTGAAAGATTGAGCTTCATTACAGGTAATAGAAAGATCATTAGGAGCATCTATAAAGTCAGGAATCGGCGCAGGTAAAACTGTAATGGTTTGATCAAAAGTTATTGGATTACCACAACTATCTGTGTAAGTCCAATTAGCCTCAATGGTTCCTCCACATTCATCATAATTAGATTTAATAGTAGGGCTTACGGTTCCACTTATTTCGCAATCTCCCTTTTCATTATTTGTATATTGAAGATCTATGACATCGAAAGCTTCTGCTTCCGCACAAGTAATAATGGTATCAGATGGTGTATTGATAAAAGTGGGAGGAGTTGAACCATCTACCTGGATCGTCTGATTGTATGAAATCATCCTTCCGCAGACATCGATATAAGTCCATGTTCTGACAATTAAACCTCCACATGCGTTGGAACTACCACTCTGGGACTTATCTGCAACGTCCAAGATACTACAATTTCCAGTGAGCCCATTTGAAACCATCACATCTGGTATGTCTCCCGGATTGAATGAACCACATGAAACACTTTCGCTTTGAGGGGGATCAACGAAAAATGGTAGAGGCATAGAATCTACAGTTACAGTCTGGGTATGTCTCAATGTGTCTCCGCAAGGCAGAGGCGCTTCCCAGATAACTTCTAAACTTCCGCCACATTCGTCGAAATCATTGATAAATATAGGGAAAACGGTACCTTCAATAAGGCAAATACTTGATGCGCTATTGGTGTAATCCAATGTGCTTGCTGTGTAATCATAAGCCTCTTCACATGACAAGGTAATATCGGCTGGCAGATCAGTAAACGCAGGATTATCAGCAGGTTCGACTACTATTAATTGACTGGTTTCAATCATCCTTCCACAAGGATCAGTAAAGGTCCAGGTCTGGGTCAATGTGTCACCACACTCTGAGATAGTACCGGTGATAACCCCTAATACTTGTCCCTGTATTAAACAATTACTGCTTTGAGCGTTATTGCTAAATGAAAGATTAGATGCCGTTAAATTTACCGCTTCTTCGCAAGTAATGGTTATATCAATGGGTTGATCAAATTCAGGCTGGTCAGGCGGAGTTATCATAAAATTCTGAGTAACCTGAATAAAGTTTCCACAGAAATCGGTGATTTCGTAAACCCTCAGAACCGTCGAATCACAAAGATCTCCAGATTCAAATTCTGCCACTCTTCTAATCGAAGCTATACCGCAATTATCTTGCGCATCTGTGATCAATGTCGTATCCGGAGCAGGTAGTCCGTCTTCACACGCAACCGTAACATCAGGAAGGTTTGAAGCCGTTGGCGGTGTGGTGTCGTCCAAGGTTACAGTATGAATATAATAAACCTCATTTCCTTGACAATCCAGATAAGTCCACGTATAAGTGATTTCACCTGAACACTCAGGCACGTCTGATTCTATCGGTCCTGAAGGAACAATTTCATTTCCACAATCATCCAGGATTTGTGGAGGTGATGGAAGGATGATGTCATTATAACATTGGACAACAGTATCCGTAGGTACAGGTGGTATTAGACTTCCACTTGGTTCTACTGTGAACGAAATAGAGAAATCAACGGTATCACAAAGGTCCGTTATTTGATAATTAATGATTAGCTCACCTCCTATACAGAATGTTGAGATTGTTCCATCAAAGTCATTAGTCGATTGTGGGTTGCAGCCCTCTTCAATATTAATTTCATTTTCCAGGTTAGCAAACCAAATCGAAAATTCATTATCTATATCCTCTTGACTAGCGTAATCGCAGGATCTTATCGTTAAATCATCTGGTATAACATATGAAAATGGGATTGGAGAATTGATTGTAAATGTGGTATTGAAGGTGTCTGAGGAGCAAAAGTCCTGAATATAGTATTCAATAGAAACTGACCCCCCATCACATAATTGAGGTATGGTACCATCAAAATTATTGTCAATTTGAGTGTTGCACCCACCTTGAACATTTAGTTCATTTACATTATCTATCAACCATTGATTAAAAATTGCATCTAACTCTGCTTGTTCACTTAGGCTGCAAGCATCAACAGTAAGGTTGGTTGGTTGTTGAGCACTGACAGTTTCTATTGGCAGCACCTCAAAGGTTGCGTTCACCAAAATGGTATCACAAAGGTCTGTTATTGTCCAAAAAATCTCAATAGAACCTCCGGAACAGAAGTCTATTGTTTCTCCAATATAATCTGAAGAGAGGATTGCATTACAATCGTTACCTATGTTAAAATTGGATTCATTATTAGCAATCCAATCTGATAACTGCTGATCGATATTACTTTGTGCAATAGTGAGATCAGAATCTGAAAAATCACAAGCATCAATTGTAAGATCTTGTGGCTCATTAAAGGTAATGTCTGCTGGAGTGGTGATCGAGAACACCGCATCAAAAGTTATGGTGTCACACAAGTCTTCCGCAGCGAAATTGATCGTCAAATCACTATCCATACAGAGTTCAGGAAGTGTGCCATCAAAATCATCTGTAAAAATGACATTACAACCTTGCGTCTGATTAAAGCTCGCTGTGATATCATCATACCAGGTATTGAATTGATTTTCCAGATCAGCTTGGCCTGTCAGAGTACAAGCATCTAAGATTAGATCTGTTGGTTGTGTGAAGGTCAAGTCTGCCGGGGCAGTTATTGAGAACACCGCATCAAAGGTAATGGTATCACACAAGTCTTCCACAGTGAAATTGATCGTCAGATCACTGTCCATACATATTTCAGGTAGTGTTCCATCATAATCATCTGTGAAAGTGACATTACAACCTTGCGTTTGATTAAAGCTCGCTGTAATATCATCATACCAGGTATTGAATTGATTTTCCAGATCAGCTTGGTCTGTCACAGTACATGCGTCTACTATTAGATCCGTTGGTTGTGTGAAGGTCAAGTCTGCCGGGGCAGTTATTGAGAACACCGCATCAAAGGTAATGGTATCACACAAGTCTTCCACAGTAAAGTTGATCGTCAAATCATTGTCCATACATAATTCAGGAAGTGTTCCATCATAATCATCTGTGAAAGTGACATTACAACCTTGCGTTTGGTCAAATCCATTTACGATGTCATTGTACCAATTATTAAATTGATTTTCTAGATCTGTTTGATCTGTAATCGTGCAGGCATCTAGTATCAGATCCATAGGATCTGTTAAAGTGATATCTGTTGGTGGATTTAACGTAAATGTTGCTTGTAATGGAATGGTATCACACAGATCAGAAACGGTATATTCGATGATTACTTGTCCACCATCACAGATTTCTGGTATGTTTCCATCGAAATTATCATTAACTACTGCATTACAGCCTCCTCCAGAAATGCTATTTTCAGTTAGATCACGAAGCCATCTATTAAATATTGTATCGATTTCTGATTGTAAGCTAAAATCACAAGCTTCAATTGTTAGGTTTGTTGGCTGGTTAGTGGTTGTTGGGATTGTAGGTACTACCTCGAAAGTGGCACTTACCACCAAAGTATCACATATATGTATAATTGTCCATGTAACTTCTATACTTCCTCCCGGACAAAACTCAATTGTTTCGCCATTATAATTTGATGTAAAAGATGCATTACAACCTCCTTGTATATTGAGATTGTCTTCATTATCATTGATCCAATCCATTAATGCTCTATCGATGTTATTTTGAGCTGCGTTAATGTTTATTCCTTCATAGTCACACGCATCGATGATAAGGTCAGTTGGAGGTTGAAGAGTCAATGGATCTGGAGGCTGAACCGTAAAGGTCGCCGAAACATCAATCGTCTCACAAGTATCCTGAACGGTCATGGTCACCGTCGCTGTTCCGCCACATAAGTCTGGAATCGTCGCCCCACTCAAGGTCGAATCCGGGGCACATCCGCCGCCAAAACTAAAGTCATCTAAGAAGGCCTGGAAAGCATCCTCCAAACTCTGTGTATCATCACATGCATCGAAGGTCACATTAGCCGCAGGGGTTGCCGTCAATGGATCTGGAGGCTGAACCGTAAAGGTCGCCGAAACATCAATCGTCTCACAAGTATCCTGAACGGTCATGGTCACCGTCGCTGTTCCGCCACATAAGTCTGGAATCGTCGCCCCACTCAAGGT
>NZ_JAJNKB010000065.1 GCF_021533195.1 Portibacter marinus | reverse complement strand
TGTTTTGGGTCTTTTCCTTCTTTTATTCTTTGACGATTGACCCGTCTAAATACTCGGTTGTATTCACCTCTTGACATTCCTTTGTCCTTGATGATACCATACTTCTTATAAGATCTTGACATTGTTGTAGGTTTTATACCTACATTGTGTCATACGAGTTATATATTTTCATGACAATTGGATTATTTACAGATTAATTGAAAGCTCTACATTTCCACCAAATCCTAGTTCTACAATCTTTTTCAACGTTGACAATCTGGCTTCCTTTACGTTATTTTCGATTTTAGAGATATAAGATTTTGATGTTCCAACTTTATCAGCAAGTTGTTGTTGAGTTAATCCCTTTTTCAACCTTGCTTCCTGTAGTAGAAATCCAATTTTAAAATCATCATATTCTTCTTCTAGTTGGTCTCTTGTTGGAGTACCAATTTTTCCAAAATGCTCGTCTTTTATATCTGATAGTGTCTTTATATTCTTATTTTTCATTTTCATATTCTTTTTTGATTGCTAAAGCATTTTCAATTTCATTTTTAGGTGTTTTCTGTGACTTCTTTTGAAATCCGTTGGCAAGTACAACTAGTTTGCCTTCATCGAAAAAACAGAAAATCCGGTATATATTTGAAGAAAGCTTAATTCTTATTTCATATAATCCATCAGTCCCTTCAATGTGTTTCAAATAAGTTTTTGGTATTCTCTCAATTTCCTCAATCAATTGCAAAGTCCAAATCACTTTCTTCTTTACCTTAATCGATTGCTTGCTATAAAAGTCATTGAAGTAGTTCTTGTATGCAATTACCTCCCTATACTTCTTCTTTGCCGTCATTTAAGTAAAGATATACAAGTTTCTCTTTAGTGCAACATTTATTTGGCTGAGTTGGTTTCATTTAATTCCTGAGAACGGCCAGCGGCATCCAGAGTGCGACCGATAGGGAGCATTATGTGATGACGCATGTTAGTGGTAGGCACTTCTTTCCTCACAGTTGGCTAAGATATTCTAAGGGTGTTAATATTCCTAATTTAC
>NZ_JAJNKB010000006.1 GCF_021533195.1 Portibacter marinus | reverse complement strand
TTACAAACGCCACAGTTACTGCTCCACCACAATCATCCATTTCTCCAATCACAACGCTTACATCTGGTGCTGGAATATCTGCATAACACGAAAATGGACCAATCGCAGAAATGGGATCTGCTGTTGGTGCTGTGTTATCATCAATGGTAATGTTTTGGGTAATATTTACTGAGTTTCCACATACATCAGTCAAACTATAGGTTCTGGTCACCGTGCCGCTACAACCCGGATTTGCACTATCGCTTACAAACGCCACAGTTACTGCTCCACCACAATCATCCATTTCTCCAATCACAACGCTTACATCTGGTGCTGGAATATCTGCATAACACGAAAATGGACCAATCGCAGAAATGGGATCTGCTGTTGGTGCTGTGTTGTCGTCAATGGTGATGTCTTGCGTAATATTTACTGTGTTTCCACATACATCAGTCAAACTATACGTTCTGGTCACTGTACCGCTACAACCCGGATCTGGACTATCGCTCACAAATGCAACAGCTACTACTTCTCCGCAATCATCCATTTCGCCAGTAACCACTGTTACATCCGGTGCAGGTATATCTGCATAACATGAAAATGGGCCAATCGCAGAAATGGGATCTGCAGTTGGAGCTTTGTTGTCGTCAATGGTGATATCTTGTGTGATATTTGCGGTGTTTCCACAAACGTCTGTCAAACTATACGTTCTGGACACTGTACCATTACAACCCGGATCTGCACTGTCGCTCACAAACGCTACCGTGACTATTCCACCACAATTATCGACTTCTCCTGTTACCACTGTTACATCTGGTGCTGGAATATCTGCATAACATGAAAATGGGCCAATGGCTGAAATGGGATCTGCTGTTGGTGGAGTGGTGTCATCGATCTCAATCGTTTGAATACAATCCGCTGAATTTCCACAGGGATCAAATACCGTAAAAGTTCTGGTCAGCGTAATCGGGCAATTTCCTGAAATTGCATCCACATAATGTACAGAGTCGATGCCACACATATCTGAGGCCACACCTCCTTCAGCAATAAATATAGCTTCAGTCGTTCCAGTAATTACTGTAGAATATGGCAGACTAATACTGGGGTGATTGATGACATCTGTAGCAGTGCAACCTTCTAAAGCTCTCATAGGGGGACAAGTAACAATAGTAGGATCAGTGATGTCCGTGATTGTAATCATTTGATTACAAACAGCTGTTTCTGAACAATTGGTAGTAATGGAGTAGGTCCTCGTTACAATTTCCGGGCAACTTCCTAAATTACTTGCGTCAGAACTTGCAAAAGTTGCATTATTTGGACCAGCAATACAATCCGTAAAAAATGTACCACCGGCAGTTTGAAGCTCAGCTAGATTAGCATAAGCTGGAACATCAGATATATCACATTCTGTTATGATTGGAAGCGGACAAGTCAGGGTTGCAATTGGTGCATTGATTGTACCCTTCCCGGTATAGGAATTCTTAGCGCTGGAGGTGAGCAATAGGCACATTGCAATCCACAACCAGACACTGGCTCTAGACACCAAAGAGATATACATCACAAATTAAAAGGTCAACTTCACATGCAAAGTATCATTTTTTTTCATTAAAATCATTTATAGTTTTCATTTAATTGGCTGATAGTATAATACTTAACATATTATCATTAATCAATATATGTACCAAACGTGTGCTTAGCGCTAAATAGATTGCAAAAATCTAAGTAGTAATTTTTACTTCCATCTTAATAAGTAGACAATATCCTGGGTATTATACACTAATAAGTACTGCTAAAAAGTCTGTATTGGTTTTTGAAATTAGGAACAAATGATTTTACAAAGGATTGTAGATCGATGTCTACTCTATGAAGCGATACAAAACAAAAAACCCATGAGATTTTATACTCATGGGTTTTGGTAATAGTTATTCGTATTGTGGATGATCTTCTAAGCTATCCTTCGAGAGCGGCTGCTCCTCCAACGATCTCAGAAAGCTCTTTGGTAATGGCTTCCTGTCGTGCTTTATTGTAAGAGATCTTAAGTTCTTTAACCAACTCTTCAGCATTTTCTGTTGCATTGTCCATAGCTGTCATTCGAGCTCCATGTTCGGAAGCATGTGTATCCAGCATGTATTTATGCATGCTTGTCCTAAGAATGCTTGGAATCAATTCATCCAGTAGTTCTTTTTTACCGGGCTCAAAAATATAGTCTGCTCGAGAGGAAGGTGCGATTCCTGCTTCATTCACAGGCTCAATCTTTTCTACCGGTAAAAACTGTACGCTCTCTGCAAACTGAAGCGCCGCATTTTTAAATCTGCCATAAGTGACATAGACTTTGTCGATGTCTGCCGTCTCAAATTTAGAAATCATTTCGTTGGCCAATTCAGCAACATTTTCAAATTCTAAATCTGAAAATAAATTCAAATACTCTGTATTTAGATCACAATCTGTATACCTTTTTTTGAAATAGTCATAGCCTTTCTTACCGACGAAAACCATGCTCAACTTTCCTGATGCTCTCACAGGCGCTAAATCTCCTTCGATCAGCTTTATTGTCTCTTTAATGATATTCGTGTTGAAAGCTCCACAAAGACCTCTGCTAGAAGTCACCACTACTATCACTGCTCTTTCAACAGGTCTTTCGACTCCTAAAGATGTAGAGGCATCATCTCCCAAATTAGAGATAACATTCTTCAAAATTAAATCCAATCTATCGGAATAAGGCCTTAATTCAGTAATGGCCTGCTGAGCTCTTCTCAGTTTTGCAGCGGACACCATCTTCATCGCTGAAGTGATCTGCTGTGTATTCTTAATAGATTTAATTCTATCCCGTACTTCTTTTAATGCGCCGCTCATTTATTAGTTAATGAGTTTATTAATTAATGACCTAAAAGGAAAATAAGTGAATCAAACACTTGTTAACTTATAATCCTTTTAGCTATTTCTCTACTTATATTGACTTGCTATTTCAGCAGCAATTTTTTCAGTAGTAGCGATGGCCTCATCAGTCAGCTTACCAGCTTTAAAATCTGCTAAAGCGTCAGCACCATCCTTTTCCATTGTAGTCAAAAAGACCTCTTCAAATTCCTTTATTTTATCCACAGGTACATTTCTCAACAACCCTTTGGTACCCAAGTGTATGATGGCCACTTGCTTTTCAACAGGCACAGGAGAATATTGTGGCTGCTTCAAGATCTCCACATTCCGCTTACCTTTTTCAATAACAAGCATAGTTGCCGGATCTAAGTCGGAACCAAACTTGGCAAAAGCCTCAAGCTCCCTATATTGAGCCTGATCCAATTTAAGGGTACCTGAGACCTTTTTCATCGACTTAATCTGTGCTGATCCACCTACCCTTGAAACTGAGATACCAACGTTGATCGCTGGTCTAACACCTGCATTGAATAAATTCGACTCCAAGAAAATCTGCCCATCTGTAATCGAAATCACGTTGGTAGGAATATACGCGGAAACATCCCCTGCTTGGGTTTCAATGATAGGAAGTGCAGTCAATGAACCACCACCTTTGACAATACCTGCCTCTTTCAATGAGTCAGGTAGATCATTCATACTTTGTGCAATCTCATCATTGTTAATGATCTTTGCAGCCCTTTCTAATAATCTAGAGTGAAGATAAAAAACATCACCCGGATAGGCCTCTCGTCCCGGAGGTCTTCTCAACAACAAAGAAACCTCTCTATAAGCTACTGCCTGCTTAGACAAATCATCGTAAATGATCAATGCTGGTCTACCTGTATCCCTAAAGTACTCACCAATAGATGCTCCAGTAAATGGAGCGTAGAACTGCAGTGGCGCAGGATCTGCTGCGGATGCAGATACGATTACTGTATAATCCATCGCACCATTGTCTTCAAGAACCTTAGCTACTTGTGCCACCGTTGAAGCTTTTTGACCGGAAGCAACGTAAACACAGAAAACAGGCTCACCTCTATCGTAAAATTCCTTTTGATTCAAGATGGTATCAATGGCGATGGCTGTCTTTCCTGTTTGACGATCACCGATAATCAACTCTCGCTGTCCTCTACCAATTGGAATCATTGAGTCAATAGCCTTGATTCCCGTCTGAAGGGGCTCATTAACAGGTTGTCTGTAAATAACACCTGGTGCTTTTCTTTCCAGTGGCATGGAGTATTTAGTACCTCCTATTGGTCCTTTACCATCGATAGGCTCACCTAATGCATTGACCACGCGACCCACATATTCTTCACCTACGTCAATAGAAGCAATTTTTCCGGTTCTCTTAACATTCGAACCTTCAATTATACCATCTCCACTACCTAGTAGTACCACACCTACGTTATCTTCCTCAAGGTTAAGTGCGATCGCCTGCACTCCATTGTCGAATTCTACAAGCTCACCTGCCTGTACTTTAGACAGTCCGTATACACGAGCGATTCCATCACCCACTTGTAATACGGTACCAACTTCTTCTAATTCTGCTTCAGTTTTGAATCCTGATAATTGCTGTTTCAGGATTGCTGATATTTCATCGGGTTTTACATCAACCATTTGAACACTTTTTATTTTTGATTAAAATGCTTTCACATATTCGTTCTCGGTAAACTCTTTGCGGAACTCGTTCAACTTGCGCTGAACACTCGCATCGTATAACTTATCACCGATTTTTATGATTAATCCACCTATAATGGATGGATCTACTTCTTTTTCAAATTCTATACTATCGTCTGTCACATCACTCTTGATCAATTTGGACCTTATGGCCTCTATCTCCTGGTCAGAAATTTCAGTTGCTGTGATCACTTTGACTTTGGAAATACCTTTAAGGGTATTGTACTGTCTTATAAATTCATGAGCGATCTCCGGCAAATATGACTCTCTCGCTTTTCTTAAAATGATGTCAAAAAAAGAGGTGGTCAATTGATTAAATTTACCTTTGAATATTTCGTCAAAGATACTTTGCTTCTTATCTGTGGAGACAATAGGGCTCTTTGTCAATAACAATAGATCCCTATTTTCGATCATTTCTCTAAAAGCTTGAATGTCTTTTAAAACAGCATCCAGCTCTTTACGTTCTTTTGCCAGGTCCAAAAGCGACTTTGCGTATCTCGAAGCTACTTTAATAACTGACATCTAGTTTAGTTTAATATCGTCCACTAATTGGTTCACATAACCTGTCTGAGCATTATCACTTGAAAGTTCCTTTTTTAAGACCTTTTCAGCAATTTCGATAGCCATAGCACCCACTTTATTCTTCACTTCTACAATGGCTGCATTTTTCTGGTTTTCTATCTCGACCTTGGCATTTTCGATCATTTTCTTTGCTTCCTCTCTCGCCTTATCTTTGGCCTCATTAATGATCTCAGTCTTCGTATCAGAAGCTTCCTTCAACATTTTGGTGCGTTCTGCTCTGGCCTCAGCAAGAAGCCTCTCATTCTCAAGATTAAGATTTTCCATTTCTGCTCGCGCCTTTGCCGCTTCATCAAGGGCGTCCTGAATATCCGTTTCTCTTTTCTTTAAGGCTTCTCCAATGGGTTTAAAAGCAAGTTTTCCGATTAAAAACCAAAACAAGAGAAAAATAAGCGTCGTCCAGAAAATTAATCCTAAATCCGGTTTGATTACTGAGAAGTCAACTAAATACAACATTCTATATTATACTTTAAGTTTATGTCAATTTTTTAGTGTTGATTGCCGGGCCTCTTCGTAAGTTTCGATTTCTTCACAAAGTTGGACCAGTATGTCAACAGTTATAAATGATAAAGGCAACATTGACCTAGAAAAAAAGCGGCCTGCAAGCAACCCTTACAGGTCACGCTTTATTCTTTCGATTAGTCAGAGATTATCCAAAAAATGCAAGGATAATCGCAATCAGTGCAGCACCCTCAATAAGTGCAGCCATCAAGATCATATTAGATCTGATGTCACCTACCGCTTCCGGCTGTCTTGCAATGGCTTCCATTGCTTTAGATCCGATATTTCCAATACCGATTCCTGCTCCGATTACTGCTAATCCAGCTCCTATTGCAGCTAATGTTCCAGTCATAATAACTTATTTATATATATTAAATTAATGGTGATGCTCTTCTACCGCCGCACCGATGTACGAAGTGGTTAGAATTGCAAACACAAAAGCTTGTATAAACGCAACTAATAATTCTATAGCCATCATAAACAAGGTCAATACCGTAGAGCCAATTGCTCCTCCTATTGCCCCACCAATGTTAGTTCCTACATTTCCAAATATGAAAATCAAACTCACAAATATGATCACTACAATATGACCCGCAGTTATGTTGGCAAATAGACGCAACATTAGCGTAATAGGCTTTATAAATACACCTAAAAATTCTACTGGTGTCAATATCGTTTTTACCCATGCAGGCACTCCCGGCATCCAAAAAATATGCTGCCAGTAATCCTTCTTTCCACTTAAGTTAGTCACTAAAAAGGCCAAAACAGCTAGCACTAAAGTCACTGAAAGTGAACCTGTCACATTCGCACCTCCAAGGAAAGGTACTTGACCAAATAAATTCAGCGCCAAGATGAAAAAGAATAATGACATAATAAATGGCATGTACCTGTCCGACTTATCTCCTAAAAATGGCACCAAAACTTCATCTCTGATAAACAGAAAAATGGGCTCCATAAATCCCTGAACACCATGGGGTGCCTTCCCATCTCTTTCTTTGTATTTCTTTGCGATGTGTCTGAAAACTAAAAACATCAACAATGTTACAATGATCATTGCAGTGACATTCTTAGTGATTGAAAAATCATGAAATGAAGTTAAACCACCTCCAAACATTCCACCATCTAAGGTAGACTCTGCATCAGTTCTATATTCTTTTCCGTCATAACAGACATAAGTGACTTCTTTATCCTTTCCGTCTTCAGTGGTTTCATGCTTGTGTTTCAGTCCGTCTATCTCTACTGTTCCGTCAGGGAAAGAAGGATCTGTAATTCTTCTAATCGCACCACCATCCATAATGTATCGATTGTGTGCATTGTGTCCCGTACCATGTCCTAATCTATCAAAATCAAATTTACTGGATAGAAAGAAATCAAGACCACCATCTTTAGACCAAAGAATAGCTGGAAGTGGAAGCTGTAATGGTCCTATGCTGTATACATTAGCATCTGCTATGTGGTGAAAAGCGATCTGCTGTGCGGAGAAATTTTCCGGAGTAACTTCATGATGAAAAGTACAAATATCATGATGACCTCCAGCAAAACCACCTTCTTTATGGTGATCATCCCCTTGTAGCTCTGCATCATGGTCATGACCATCGTGATCACTGTGGTCATGATCCTGACCAAAAGCAATTGTTGCTAAAAGCAGTAAAACTAAAGTAAATAAGCGTCTTATATCCATTCGTGATAAGCTTCTTAAAAATCGCTGCAAAGGTAACTTTTCTTAATGGATTTTATAAGCGCAAATGAAAAATTTTTAATTAATTGAAAATGAGCGATTAACACCCTGAAAATGAAGTGCTTGAGATGCCACAAGGAGGTTAATTAAATTCTGTTAATTCCTTCAATAAGAAAGAATAATTTACTCGTACGTTATAACTCAAATTTATATTTTTTAGCTTAAACGACTTCATCACTGACTTTACTACCTCCCCTTTCTAAAAAGACATTTTAAGCGACAATGATCGGTCACTGCGATTTTTGCACTTTAACTAGCTTAATTTATCACTCTTTACTCCTTAGTTTTTGCGCATAGATTTTGGTACCTGTTTTCTTATAATTGGAATTTAAGCTCCCAGGAACAGAAAGTAAACTACACACCCTACCTTGATTTTTGTATTGTTCCTCTAATTCTTGCTTAATTCTATATCACTATTAACGAGGATGAGGATTCACCATTGAAAATGCACATTCTCAAATGAATTGGATACTCACCCCTTTACCGAAAGGAGACACTATGATCACAGTCCAGGTTTTCTGGATTAGAAGAGAAGAAATGATTATCTTAGTGCAAAGCCATTTGTTATGAGAGCACTAATTTTATTCTTTTTCATGTCAATGTTTGTCTGGAGCCATGCTCAGATTACTCCCGGGGTCTATTTTAGTTCAAATGACGATGTAAATTATGAATTGAAATTGACCGACAACTATCTTGTTTTAAATACCTACGAATCAGAACCAGCCAGGTTTCTTCAAAGCATTGGTGGGTATTACCAATTGGAAGATGATGAAATCAAGGTAGATTTGGAGTTTAATTCAGAATATGAAAAGGACAGCATAAGACACGTTGATATACCTTATCAATATGAAGGAGGTATTCTTATTTTTAGGATGGAGCCTGAGTTGGTTTTCAATAAAATGGACGATAAAGATCAGGAACTGGATGGCGCATGGCTATTTGCTACCCGTGGACCGGATGAGGGTCAGGATCGCAGAGGAGATATGAATCCAAGAAAGACCCTCAAAATCCTAATGGATGGAAGGTTCCAATGGATTGCTTATAACGTTGATGACATGCGCTTCTTTGGCACCGGTGGTGGCGGCTATGTTTCGGAGGATGGTGAGTATGTAGAGTCCATTGAATTTTTTTCCAGGGATGATTCTCGTGTAGGCGCTCAATTGCCCTTTAACTATGAAATCAAGGGTGACGACTGGCATCACACAGGGTTGAATAGTAAGGGTGAACCCATGTATGAGATTTGGTCGAGAAGGTAAGAGTTGTAAGACCATCTTTAAATTAGTGCTTTACTGATTTCAAATTGAATTCAAAACACCAAGATTGCTGTGACTGGCAAGTATTGATGGCATTGGTTTCAGATGAATATATTTTGATCTTCAAACAAATTTGCAACTACGATTTGCCAAGAATTTGATATTTTCTAAATCCATGTTGTCTTAAAAGAAATGTTTCATCCGGCATTGATTCTTCTGAATAACATCGTAGCTACAAATCCCACTACTCCCATTAAGGCCATAAAACTGAAAACATATTGGTGACCCAATTCACCAGGATTATTATCAAGCAGCACCCCAATTAACGGACCCATGAAAATATCCGGTGTATAACCAACCAGTGAAGCCAATCCTACTGCAGTGCCAGTTAACGCCAATGGCACCGAACCCTCCTCCATAATGGCAAAGTATAAAGACCTGATAGCGTAAACACCCACAGAAGTAGTAAAAATAGAGACACCGAAAACTAAGACCAATGATGGACCTATAACGCCCGAAGCCAATACTAATGCACCCATACTCATTATTGCAAAACCTATCGCCAGCCACAAGGATGTCGCCGTGCGATCTGCTAGAAATCCAATTGTTATTCCAAGGACAGGACGAACGTAAAGTAGTAAGGTGCCTACGCCGGCTGCCTTCACTTCGTTATATAGCATCACATCCTTGGCATACAATGAAAAAATATCGGTAATTTTATATCCACAATAACCCGTCAGAATGATCACCATCAACAACCAAATCACTTTCATTTTAAGCAACTTGGGAAAATCCCTAAAAGAGACTTTCTCATGTTTTTGAACAGTAATGTTGCCCTTTGTAATTAAAAAGAAAAAAATGATGATCCCTGTCAATGCCACCACTCCAGAAAAAGTCCAAACCAAGTATTGAAATGCTTCTTTTCGATCCACAACAGACATGGATTCGAATTCTCCTATCACAAACAAGCTCAACACAAACAGTCCTAGTGATCCAAACCCAGCTGCCACTAACCCTCTTCCACCATCTAAGAATCCAAACGCCTTTCCCTGACGATCAGATCCACCCCACATCCTGGTAGCTTTAATCATTGCAGCCCAAAATAGAAAAATGGTCGTCATCCCCCAGTATCCGTAAAGCCATCTTAATCCATGGACACTTGGATAGGTGGCCAGGTATAGCCCACCTGCGGCTGTCATTAAGAGTGCAATGCCCATCAGTCTTCCTGGGTTAAATTGATCTGCTATAATACCTCCAAAAAAATACGCTACAACTGCAACGATTCCATAAACACTAAAACAAAGCCCTAGTTCCAGATTGGTAATTTCGTATAAATCCAGGAAAGTAGGTCGGAAAATTCTTTGTAAAACGAATGGAAGAATGAAAACCGCTTCTCCGGCAAGAATAAGCAGGAGAATGTGATAAAATGGTTGTTTCGTTTGCATTGAAGCAAGATAGTATTTCAACTTGTATTTGCCATCAGGCCTCGTAAATTTTTAAAACCTGTGAAATTTATTCACGATGGATATATAAGCTAAAACATAATCTGTATCTTAGAACTCATAATCAATCAAAATCATTTTAAAGATGAAAGTCAATATTTTAAGTGCTGTGCTCATCCTATTTGTTATAGGAAACCTTCATGCGATTAACCCGATTTCTATTGAAGCTCATACCTCAACTATCTTTACAGTCCAGGATTATTTGGATATGGATTATAAAGAATATAGGGAAATTACTGGCAGTAAATGGGTGCTCGGAGATCGTCTGAAACATAAGGCAACTAAGCGCTATCTTGAATATCAGTTGAAGCAGAACCGTATAGAGGCTTATGAGGACCTTAATCAGGCGGTTGGTGCCTTTGACTTTAAATGGGGAGCTTTCTTCCTGGGATTTTTTCTGAATATACTAGGCATCATTCTCGTTTTATTATTCTACGGTAGTCCACGTAAAGATGCATTAGTATCTTGGTTGATTGGATTCTTGATCGGCAGCGTAGGTATCGGAGTATTTTTACGTTAATATTTTTTCAGGTGGTAGGGTCAATGGGCTAACGTGAACTTAATTTTACTGTTTAGGGTCAATTGATTGAGTCGCGGTAAATCAATATTTCTGATATAAGCTATTCTGGGATAACCACCAGTGGTCTGCCCATCCTGTAGTATGATAATGGGTGAGCCGTTTTGTGGAAGCTGTATGAAGCCCGGGAGGACTGGAACACTAGATGAAAGTGCAGAGGTACTGAAAAGCTTTGGTCCCTTTAGGCGCATTCCCATCCTGTCTGTATCACTTGCGATGGTAAAAGGCTCATTGACCAATAAATCTTGCGACTGCTTATCTAAAAGATGAAATTCCGGACCTTTGTATATCTTAAAGTTATTCTCTGAAAACTCGCATGCTTCCCATTGAATAAGATCTCCTTTTTTGAGCAATCTGCCTTCTTTACCTCCTATCAATGCTCTGGTCAGCGTGGAATAAGAGCCAAATATTTTTTCAATCTGCAACTTTCCCTTTATAGCAATGTAAGCTCTCATCTTATCTTTCGAATAACCTCCAGTGAGGACATCTCCGTCTTTGATTTTTATGGTTTGATTGATGGAAACGTTTCGATCATTCAGCTTCCAGTTTAAATCGACACCGGTTATAGAGATGATAGCAGAGCTATGAAATCTGATCGTAGGTGCAATAGTGGTGCACTCTATCACTGGGCAATCCACTGGCATATCTAGTAAAAGCAAGGCGATCTTGGCTGCATTCTGATCCATGACACCCGAGCGAGGAATTGCGAAATAGGCTAGTCCGTTTCTTCCTAAATCCTGAATACTGGTCATTAAACCGGGTTTCAATATTTCGATTTCACCATTCATGAATGATATTCCTTCAAACTTAATTGGCTTTCTGCAAGCTTTCTAAAAGTAGGTCTGTCAATAAGTTTTAATTGAATGTGATCTCCGGGCTTCCAGGGCAGCATAGGGATCTGCTGTGTATCTATCAATTGAATAGGTGTTTGCCCCACCACATTCCATCCACCTGGACTACTTATGGTGTAAATTCCCAAATATTTTCCGCCAATTGCTAAAGAACCATCCGAAACGTATTTTTCAGGAATTGATTTTCTTGGTATTTGCAAATGTTTTGGCAGACCACTGATGTAAGTAAATCCTGGCAAGAAGCCGTACATACTCACTTCAAGCTCTAATTTCAATATTTGGTCGACAAACTCAGAGGAATCCAGACCAGATACTTTTTTTATGTGGTTCCAGTCCTTGTGATCGTAATCAAAGTATACAGGTAAAGTAAATGTGGTGAAATCGATTTCTTTTTTACCTTTTATTGACCTGATCAACGCTTCTTCATCCGTCGTCAGCCGCCTGCTTAATTTTATTAGAACTTCAGTTTCTGCCGCAATAACCTCTTCACAAAACTCAAAATTGGCTTCGTAAATATTTCTTGCCATAGATCTCAGCTTCTTAAAGTCATTTGACTCAATAATGAGAAAATCATCATGGTAATATTTAAAGTGTAAATCAGTTGAGTCCAATCTTTATTCCTTTATGATATAAATATTCTACGATGGACCGACTTAATTCTACAGCCCCTAAAGTGTCACTGTGTAGGCAAATGGTGTCAATCTCAATTTTTTCTTTTATTCCATTATATGTTTCAATTTGCCCATTTACAAAGCTTTCCACCTGTTCTAATATTTTTTCCTCTTTTTCTATAACTGCTCCTTCCAATTGTCGATTTCTCAATTGGGTTTTATGCTCATAAGCCCGATCTGCAAAACCTTCACTCCAAAACCTCATACCTTTCTGAATACAAATCGTTTTGACATGTGACTCGGCTAAACCAATAATAATACATTCGGGAGCAATGCCTTTAACCAGGTCTACAACATGGCTTGCAAGTAAAGCATCTTTAACCATGTCATTGTATAGTGCTCCATGTGGCTTGATATGATTCAAACGCCCACCTTTTGATTCCACCATTCCTTTAAGTGCGAAAATTTGATACTTCAATTCTGATTGAAGGTCGGACCAGGAAATACTTAAGGAAATTCGACCGTAATTTTTTCTATCGTTGTATGAAGGGTGTGCCCCAATATTCACTTTATTTTTAAGCGCCGACTCAATGGTTGCTTCAATGATCTTCGGGGAACCTGAATGAAATCCACACGAAATATTACAAGATGAAATATAGGGCATGATTAAATGGTCGAAGTTTCCTACATCCATGTAAGGCTGTTCACCCATATCACAATTAAGATCAATAGATTTCATGAAAAGTAAATTACTATAAAATTTCGTATTAGAAACTTTTAAAATATATTTCACAAGATGTGAAGCCTGATTTTTGATTTTGTGTATGCTTAGGCTAATGTCATGTGCTGGCCTATTACGCTGAGTAATTGTTCGTGAATCTTGCCATTACTCGCAACGATCTGATCGCCTTCCTCATATTGATTACCGCCAGAAAAATCTGTTACAGTTCCACCGGCTTCCTGAACGATCAGTACACCGGCTGCTATGTCCCAGGTATTCAAACAACATTCGTAGTAAGCATCTAACCTGCCGCAAGCCGTAAAGGCCAGATCAAGTGCTGCAGAACCAAACCTTCGCAAACCTCTGCATGTCACCATTAATTCTTGCAAAATTTCCACAAAGGGTAGAGTTTCTCTGTTCTCATAGGGAAATCCAGTGGCTATAACCGATTCATTGAAATCTTTGGTTGGACTTACGATCATTCTACGTCCGTTCAAGAAAGCTCCATGATCCTTCCCGGCTGAAAACATTTCATCTAGCATAATATTATAAACAAACCCAAGTTGAACAACACCATCTACTTGTAGTGCTACACTTACACTAAAGTGAGGTATTTGTCGTAGATAATTGGTAGTACCATCTAATGGATCTATGATCCAGATCTTGTCTTTTGATCGATCATCGGGTGTATCTTCTTCAGTGATGAATCCGCTACCAGGTAAGAGTTCTGAAAGTCCTTTGACCAATTTGGCTTCGGCATTTTTATCAACATATGAGACCAACGAATTCATTGCCTTGGTTTCGATATCGTCTGAATTAACTTTCCCCAGTTCTTCTTTAATGAAAGCCCCTGTTTCTCGAATAAGTGATTCGACTTTTCCTATTAATGCCCTTGTATCCATGGTATTGTAACGCTGCAATGGGAAAATTGATTAGTATAAGTTGAAATAATCTGTTAGAATTGAATTCAGGAGACTACCGGTCGATGCTATAATTCTAACCTTAACTTGCCTCGGTTAATTCAGTAAAAATTATCCAAACTCAAGTATTATGAGCTTTTAGGGTTCTGACCCTATTTTAACTCCATTAAAATTGCTACGCAACGCCTGGCAGCCGCAGCCGGCGGATGTGCCGCCGGTTCTGACCCTATTTTAACTCCGTTAAAATTGCTACGCAACGCCTGGCAGCCGCAGCCGGCGGATGTGCCGCCGGTTCTGACCCTATTTTAACTCCGTTAAAATTGCTACGCAACGGGTCATCCCGTTTCACTGACGACCTCTGTGACTTCAGGAACCATTCGCTTTAACATTCCCTCTATTCCAGCTTTTAATGTTACCGTAGAAGACGGGCATCCACTGCAAGAACCCTGAAGTACGACAGTGACAACACCCTTATCAAAAGATTTAAATTCGATATTACCACCATCCATTTCTACAGCAGGCTTCACATAAGTATCAATAAGCTCTTTGATTTTCTTGACCAACTCTGCTTCCTCTCCTGTGTATTCATAACTTACGCCTTGTTCAGCTTCCAACTTTGCCATGGCATCAGCAAAACCATCACTGATCACCTCACCTCCATCACTCACATAATCTTTAATGAATTCCTTTAATTTCAACATGATGTCTTCCCATGCAAAATTGAATTCCTTAGTAATGGTTACAAAGTTATTGCATACATAAACCCCCTTTACATAAGGCTTTTCGAACAAGGCTTTTGCTAATGGGGACCATTTCTGGGCTAGCTCCTCTTCTCGAAAATCTGCTGTTCCCTTGTATAACATCTTATTGGTTACAAACTTAAGCGACTCCGGATTCGGTGTCTGCTCAGTATATATCATGATTGGACTCTTAACTGTCGTTTCCATATTTTCTATTTTTACTTAATCTCAATTACAATCACAAAATTAACAATAAATGCGCCGAAAAGGTTACATCTTTCTTATCTAATTAAATTTGTTAAGACAAAATTTACAAAGAAATTGATGAATATGTCTATTTACACGTAAATTATATAAACAGATCATAAAAAAACGTTATTTATAGCGGCCCATTTAGATTCAAAAATCAGTGATGATATATGAAAAAAACTCAAAAAATTGAATACAAAGATCATTTGAATACATTTGAAGGAGTGATTTCATATGATGATGTCACGGATCAAAAACGGCCTGTCATCTTGATTGCCCATACATTCAAAGGGCAATCTCAATTTGAGATAGACAAAGCCATTGAACTTGCAAAATCAGGATATATCGGATTTGCAATCGATATGTATGGAAAAGGAAAGCGTGCTGAAAATGCTGAAGACGCTCGCAAACTCATGCATGAATTGACTGAAGATCGGCCATTATTACTTAAAAGAATGGAGCTTGTTCTGAAAATAGCCAAAGCTCTAAAACAAGGTGACGAAAATCGCATAGGAGCCATCGGATTCTGCTTCGGTGGAAAATGTATTTTGGATTTGGAAGATCTGGAGCAAAATTACTGGGATTAGTAAGCTTTCACGGTATATTCGATGCTCCTCCTGGATTGCCAGAACTAAAAATCAATACACCAATTCTTCTGCTTCATGGATGGAACGATCCATTGGCTAAGCCTGAAGATGTCATTCAGATTACTGAGGAATTGACCAGGAAAGAAGCAATTTGGGAGCTTAATGCTTATGGCCATGTCGGACATGCATTTACAAATCCTAAAGCATCATCACCTGAAGATGGTATGCTGTACAATGCTAAAGCAGATCGAAATGCCTGGAATAGGATGTTGGCATTTTTTGATGATGCGCTAAGCTCTTTCTAAGCTTTTCTACTTTCTGCGAGTGTTTAAAGAGGTAGAGTTTGTTAATTTTAATGATCTAATCGCGATCCTTTGTCAATTACTTTAAACATTTTTCTCTTTATTTTTCTTCTTGCAGGTGTTCATGGAATAATGAGGTCTATCACTATTTTGGCCTTCCAAAAGATAAATGTTCAAAAAATTCTCTTTCTAACATTCATCTTTACACTTTCCATCGCCTGTATTAAAACCGCATGGCAGGAAATAAGTGCAGACGCTTATCAAAGATTTCCAGTACCTTTATTATTTCAATTTTTATGGGGTCCACTCCTTTTACTTCTAACCAAAAGCTCACTTTACAAGTCTTTTTCGATTACCCGCAATGATAGCTGGCTGTTTCTGCCTTCATTAATGTTTGATGTCATATTTTTTTACATTTACCGCCTCGTGAAAGTAGATGAAGATATTTTCAGCGACATCAACTTCATGGTCGATGTGGTAGCTTCAATTCATTTTTCCTATTTTCTCCTATTATCTATTCAAGCATTAATTTCTTTTAGAAATGGTTTTAATGAGTACTATTCTCACATTTCCAAGTCAACACTTAGATGGCTAAGAGTACTTATTGTTATGTGCGTAGCATTGATTGCTTGTTGGTGGCTTTATATCATTTCGACGCTCTTGCTTTGGAGTTATGACTATCCGGGTTCCTACTTTAAGACCTACTATCCGGGATATTTTTGTTTCTCAATTTCCATATATCTACTATTAGCGTTGCGTTACGAGCCGATAAAAATTCAGAAATTGCAAAAAATCAGAAGATCTAAAAGAAGTTTAGAAAAACCAGTTTACGATCCTATAAAAATATATCGCGATGTCAAAAATAAAGGATTATATAGGTCTCCAACATTGACCTTAAGACAACTGGCAAAAGAATTAAATCTTAATATCAACGATCTCTCTCAAACAATCAACAATGGCCTCAAAAAGTCCTTTAGTGATTTTATTAATGAGCTAAGGGTTGAGGAAGTCAAGGATAAACTGAAAGACCCCAAGTTCCAACATCTTAGTCAACTTGGAATTGCTTTTGATTCAGGGTTTAATTCTAAGGCTACATTCAATAGAGCATTTAAGAAGTGGACGGGCATGACTCCTACTGAGTTTTTAAAAAAAGATTAATTAATAGGTATCAAATCCCCATTTGCAGCGATCCTTCGGATAAAATACAAGTAATTGGATCTAAAAAACTATGAAACCACAAACGAAATGTTTTGTACTTGTCTTATGGATTTTATTCTTTCATCAATGTAAAACTCCCTTTTATAAATCAGCTGAGTCTGAAAGGATTTCAAAAACCATCAACACCAAAGACAGCTTTCTTAGCAAATTGGATTCCTTAAGAAATTTTTACCACATTCCCGGATTGAGCTATGCCGTTAGCTATAAGGACAGTACAGTTGTTTCTGGTGGTCTGGGTTTTGCAGATCTACAGTCACAAAGAAAAGCGACTGACTCCACTACCTATAGAATCGCTTCTTTAACCAAGCCGATTTCAAGTACTATTCTCATGAAATACGTGCAGCAGAATCTTATTTCATTGCAGGATACTCTGAAATTGCATATTCCAGGATATGAGCAATACTTCAGCGAGGTACATGATTATGTCATCAACAATCAACCGGAACTTTCTCATTTGATCGAAGACTACAATTTTCATAGCAACGGCATAACGGTCTGGCACCATCTTACCCACACCTCCGAAAATAAACCTGGCGAGGAATTTAGGTACAACGGTTTTTTGTTTGGTATTCTCTCCAGATTGTTAGAGGTCAATCTCCATAAATCTTTTGAGGTTATACTGCATGACGAAGTCATTGATAAAGTGCACATGAATTATTCCTCTGCATCTCAATCTGAAGCTTCACAAGGTATAATTCAACTTTTAGCAACGCCATATTTGTATAATTCTGACCAAGAAATATTTCAGCAGTCTGCGTATCCAGAACCTTCTGTGAATGCAGCTGCGGGGATAGTGAGCAATGTGTTAGATCTCATGAAGTTTGACCGAGCACTGAATAGGAACATCCTAGTCGACAGTATGACCTTGCATCAGTCTTGGACTCAACAAACCAATAACAATGAAGAAAAAATACCTTACGGTTTAGGCTGGTTTGTTCAGGAATTTGAGGGCGAGATATTGGTGTGGCATTACGGTTGGCATCCCGATGCATATTCTGCGCTATATTTGAAAGTACCCTCAAAAGCATTGACCTTTATTCTTCTATCCAATGGAGAAAATTTAAGTGCACCATTTATGAGTCAGGGATATGAAAGTAATGTGTTGGTTTCCCCTTTCGCGAAGCTATTTATTGATCACTTCGCCACTGACCCTTAGGAGGCAATCATCATTCCTATCCATACAACTCGTATATAATATTCTTCTTATCCACCTTTTTATGGACCAATAGATTCTCAACAGCCTCATCGATCATCTGTGACCAGCCACACAAGTAAAATTTGGTTCCCTCTGAATAATTTCTTTCCATATAAACCTGGTGAACATAACCTTGAAAACCATCCCACTCTTCATCTCTACTCAAACAAACATCATAGGTCAAGGCTAAAAAGTCCGAAGTCAAGGCTTCAAACTCCTCCCGATAAAGGATATCCTGTTCGTACCTGGCCCCAAATATTAAATGAATTTGTGGCAAATCAATATCTTTTGCAACCAAGTCCTTGATCATACTTCTAAATGGCGCTACACCTGTACCCGTGCAAACCATTACCAGGTCATGCGTTAACTTTTTAGGTAGGTAAAAAGCTCCGGAGGGACCTTTAAATCTCAATTTACAACCGACAGTAACCTCCTCGAACATGTAACCAGAGCCCAATCCTCCTTTTAAATGGACAATACACAATTCAAAGATATTCGTTCCATTTGGTTCATTGGCAATACTGTAGCTCCTCCACCTTTTCAACCTTTTCTCTGCAATCGGAAGATCTAAAGTAACGAATTGACCTGCTTTAAATTCAAAATTATCCACTCCATCGACCTCAATAAAAAACTGCTTAACATTCGGCGTCATATCCTGAATTCCTACTACTGTTCCATCATACCATTGCCATGCCATTTCAAATCATTTAATCTATCATAAAAACCTCATAACACATGCCAGAATAAATAGTTTCCTGGTCCCCTCTTGATAATTCTTACTGGCTAAATTTACCTGTTTCTGGGTATGCATTTTTATATAATTTTTCACAAATTGCAATAAAACAGTTCAGATGCAGCTCTCAAAATCACCATTGGAAGAGAAAAAAGTACAAACGCCTTCTCCTGCGGCAACAAATTTTCATTCTACATCCAGTATGGCTCCTCCCGCTATGTTTTCATCTACTCAGAATATGGCTGTGAATCAGAATCTGAGCAAACCTGCGCAAGAGCAGCAACAGCAACAAGCAGAGACCGAGCAAAATCAGACTGCTGAAGTTGCTGAAGAAACCGGAGTAGGTACTAATCTTAGTCCGAACGATATGTTAGATGCCGTGATCGACGGACATCAGGTTTTTAAATCCTCTGCTAGATTTACAAACGTTCAAATACAAGGGCCATCCGCTATTGGTGCTCCAGGATGCCTGAGTGCCCCCAATGTTTCGGGATTAATTTATGGAAATCTGGCTGGTAAGGCTAAAGATCAGGAAGACCTAGCAATGGCTAAAGCTGTTGGCAATGTAATGGGGCAGCACCTTTTACAATGGGCAAGTAGTCTTATAGTTCCGGGGTTACCCTGGTACCCCTCTTTCTCTTTCTTCCCTGCTCCCACAGCGCCTCCTATGCCAAATGTTCCCACACCGCTGCAATCCTGCCCTTCGTTCAGCGAATATTTATTGACTAATCAAGAAATGATAACAAATCAGATCATGTCGAAATTACCCTCTGAAATGAAAAACGACGTGAACAGAGGCAAGGTGGCTTCTTTCAGTAGTATGGCATCTGGCTATTTTGTAATTTGGCTACAGTCGACATTTTTGTATAATGTCTTGGGAATGGGCACAGTACCTACCTTTGCTCCACCTTTTGTCTTAGGTGGACCTGTAGTAGGAAAAGTAATTCCAACGTCTGGCGTATTAAATTAGACTAAACAATTTATCTTCGTGCGCTGTATTATGCGTATGAAAAAAGTTTTTAAGTTTTTAGGTATTGGTCTACTTGTATTGGTGATTTTAAGTCTTGGTGCATGTTTTCTACTCAGTGAAAAGCTGCCAGAAGGCACTGAAGGTCCAGCAGCTGAAGCTCTTACGGATAAAATGTTTGATGCTGTCGATAAGAAAGCGTGGGATAGTACAAAATTAGTGACCTGGAATTTTATGGGAATACATCAATATCTTTGGGACAAAGAAACCACCGATCTGCGTGTAGCATGGAAGGATTCAGAAGTCTTAATGAACCTAGATCAATATGATGGTAGGGTTACAAAGGATGGTAAAGCATTAGAAGGTGAGGATAAGCGAAAAGAAATTGATAAGGCATTCGGCTTCTTTTGTAATGATATGTTTTGGCTCAATGCACCGGTAAAAGCTAGAGATGAAGGCACGACCAGAAAACTCGTGAAGTTGGAGAATGACGAAGAAGCCTTACTGGTCTCATATAGTTCTGGAGGTGTAACTCCCGGTGATAGTTTTCTTTGGATTCTAGATGAAAATGGAAGACCTACCGGCTGGAAGATGTGGACACAAGTTCTTCCGATCAAGGGTCTTTATACGAGTTGGGAAGCATGGAAGAGCCTAGATACGGGTGCAGAACTAGCCACCAAGCATGGAGGCTCTATTTATACTATGGAGATTTCAGAAATTAAGAGTGCACAATCCTATGAGGAATTAGGAATTGAAAACCCATTTGAGTGAGAAGTATTTTATTATCCTCTTTTTTAATGATGTCAATGCTGGCTTTGGGTCAATATCAGCAGGAAAGACTATTCCCAGAGCTTTCTGGTGAAATACTGCTTGATGAAGTGGTCGATCAATATAAAGCTACTATTTTATTCTTCGATTATGGAACTACCAGAGACACCATGTTCAGAGAGGTCTATGCGGTCAATGACAGTCTGGAATGTGTGTACAGTGGGCATACATTATACATGGATCCGAATCGTGACCCGACAACAACTGTTTTTATGAATGGTGCTGATAATGGTATCAATACAGAGCATACTTATCCAAGGAGCAAAGGAGCAGCATTTGGAAATGCCAAAAGTGATATGCACCACCTGTATCCAGCAAGAGCAATGGTTAATGAAGAAAGAAGCAATTTCCCTTTTGGCGATATTGAAGATGACAAAGCAACCAAATGGTTTTGGAAAGATCAAACGCTATTGACAAAACCTCACGAAAACCTTGATGAATACAGTGAGTGGAAATGGCAGGTTTTTGAGCCTAGAGAATCTCATAAAGGAAATGTGGCTCGTGCTGTTATGTATTTTTATACCATGTATAAAGCTCAGGCTGACGCAGAGGATCCTGACTTTTTTTGGGATATGCTCCCGGATTTATGTAATTGGCACTTTGAAGATCCTGTCGATAGTGCTGAATACACCCGCACCTGGTTGATCGCTCAATGGCAACAACACCCCAATCCTTTCGTGCTTGATTGCAGTTTGGCGACGCGAACCTATTGTACTGAAATGATTAGTGATGATTGCGAATTGGCTGTGCCAATAGTGGAAACAAAAACCAATGATGTAAAAATGACCTATTCGTTATTTAGTGAATCCATTGAAATAACTGAGGTGCCTGAAGGTCAAAATAGATTGATTGTTTATGGTATAGATGGTAAGCTCATCGATTATCGACTGTTCTCAACTAATCATTTTAGTTTAAATGTAGGAGGACTGATGGCCGGAATATATGTAGCTACATTGGTGACTAGCCAGGGAGAAAATCAAATAAAATTTACCAGGTTTTAAAGGACGGTAAATCTTGATCTCCCATTAACATAAGGTGGTCATAACACTTGCCCAAGCCTATTTTTGTGCCCTTGTCAACAAAACAATTGCCACAACAGCAAATACCATATTGGGAATCCATATGCCCAGCATGGGTGTCAGAGTCTGACTAAATGCAAAACTGGTCGAAAATTTGGAAATCAAGACGAAAATGGAGCCCAGCAGTAAACCAAGTGCCAAGTTCAAGCCTAATCCTCCACGAACCTTTCTTGAAGCCAAAGAGACGCCAATTACAGTGAGAATAATGATGGTAAAAGGGTCAGCGTTCCTTCTATGATATTCCACCATGAACTTTTTCGGATTCTGGAGGCCCTTGGAATTTTGATCTTCCACATAACGCATGATCTCGGGTGACGTCATCATTTCCATTTGATTGGCAAATCTTATAAACTCTTCAGGAGTGAAGTTCAGCAAAGTGTCCAACTCTTCGCCCGATTCCGAATCCAGCGTTTCCTTCATCCCATCGAAAGTTCTGACCATATAGTCTTTCATGGTCCACCTTCCACTGGAATTATCATATTTCAGTCTTTTGGCTTTCAATAATCTACGAAGTTCGCCATCTTCAAAAGTCTCCAGACGAAAATCGATCATGGTGCTATCTCTTAACCTAAAATACCTTACAAAGATCTTTTCATCCGGACCAATGCGCATATGCACGTTTTCATTTAAGGTTTTTTTATTGCCCCTCCAGATGTATTCATTTTCAAAATTTGCCTTGATTTTCGTACTTCGTGGGATAATGTAGTTGTTGCCTACCCATAGTAGTGATGCAAGAAAAGAAGCTGCCACCAGATAGGGAACTAATAAACGATAATAGCTCACACCCGAGGCCAATATTGAAATGATTTCAGAATCTTTGGCCATCCTACTGGTAAAAAATATGACTGCTATTAATGCAAAGAGTGGCCACAGTAATCCATTGATCCATGGAATAAAATTCACATAATAGTCGAATACAATCTCGTTAAAACTGATACTTTGATTTAGAAACTTCTCGACTTTCTCACTAAAATCTATGACGACAGCCACCATTGTGATTAACAAAATGGTAAAGAAAAAAGTCTTGAGATACTTTTTTATGATGTATATGTCTATCTTTTTAAGCAAATCGACTATATCCTTTGAGATAATTTAGGTACTAAGTTATTCTTCCAGTTTACAAACGTTCCATCCTGTATTCTGCGTCTGGCTTCTCTGACAAGTTGGAGGAAAAAACTAAGATTATGAAGACTGGTAATCTGTGCCCCTAACAATTCTTTGACCTGAAACAAATGCCTTACATAAGCCTTTGTAAATCTTGAGCTGGTTTCAATCCCAAGATTGGCATCCAAAGGGCTAAAATCATCTGCCCATTTCGCATTTTTAATATTGATGACCCCGTCAGATGTATAAATCAAACCATGCCTGGCATTTCTTGTAGGCAATACACAATCGAACATATCTATTCCCAGCGCAATGCTCTCCAGCAAATTCGCAGGCGTACCCACTCCCATCAAGTATCTCGGTTTATCTTCCGGTAATATTTCAGTAACCACATCTGTCATAGCATACATATCCTCATGTGGCTCTCCTACAGAAAGTCCCCCTATCGCATTGATATCCGCTCCTCGGCTGGCAATAAACTCTGCGGATTCTTTTCGAAGGTCTTTATAGACACTCCCCTGGACGATAGGCGCAAGACATTGCTCATATCCGTAAAGTCCATCACTTTTGCGCATGTGCTCCAGACATCTGTCCAACCATCTATGAGTCATTTTCATGCTTCTTTTCGCATAATCATACGCACAGGGATAAGGCGTGCATTCGTCGAAAGCCATGATGATATCAGCACCTATCTTTTTCTGTATGTCAATGGCCTTTTCGGGTGTAAAGAAATGCTTGGAACCATCGATATGGCTTGAAAACATCACTCCTTCTTCCTTAATTTTTCGATTATTGCTTAGTGAATAAACCTGGTATCCGCCACTGTCAGTAAGAATGGGTCTATCCCAGGATATAAACTTGTGAAGCCCGCCAGCTTTGTTGATGATATCGATACCCGGACGCAAATACAAGTGGTAGGTATTTCCAAGTATGATGTCAGCATTAATCACATCTTCCAACTCTCGTTGATGTATACCTTTTACCGTTCCAATGGTTCCTACAGGCATAAAAATTGGCGTTTCGATCACACCATGTCCTGTAATGATAGATCCGGCGCGAGCGCGAGATTCCGGATCTTTTGTAGCAATTTCAAATTTCATTTTATCTGGACAAATCCATTTTCAGTAGTACTCCTATCATTAGTGAAAATGCAAGTAAGGAAGAACCACCCTGACTTAAAAATGGCAAAGGTATACCTATTACGGGCATTATGCCCATCGTCATCCCGATATTTATAAAATAGTGTATGAAAATAATACCCGCTACACCATAAGCATAATGACGCACAAAATTACTTTTAGAGCGTTCAGCAATAACGATGATCCTATAGAGCAATAGAATAAATAACAAGATGACGCTTATGACTCCTAGAAATCCCTGCTCTTCACCAATAATGCTAAATATAAAATCAGAAGATTTTACAGGTACATAATTCAGTTTGGTCATATCTCCTTCTAAAAAACCCTTGCCTTGCAAGCCACCTGAACCAATGGCCAATTTTGATTGAATAATATTATACTTCACATCATAACTGGCGATACCAGGCCTCAACCATACATTGATCCGATCTTGCTGGTGTGGAGCCAAAAACCTTTCAAATGCCCAATTTGACCCAAAGGAAAATAACGAAGAAAAAACAATTACTGATCCTACCAATACATAATAGGAGATCTTCTTTTTGTCCCATTGGAGGAAAACGACGATCATAAAAAGTGCCACTGAGGCCAACAAAACGTAAAGAAAATCGCTGCTGGGAACAAAAGCCACGCTCAAAATTGCCGCAATTACGATTCCCGCAAGCCAAATCAACCTATTTTTGAAGTTCATGGCCAGGACCCCAATTCCTAGACCTATTAAAAGAAAGATCATAATAGGAGGTCCTAAAATTAGACTGAAAGCAAATATGGCAATCAGTGATAGTCCGATGACATGATACAATGGAGTAATTCCTTCTCTAAATAGTAAAATAAAAAAAGAGAAATAGACCAGTGCTGACCCAGCGTCCGGTTGCAAAATAATTAAAAATGAAGGCAGCAGAAATAATCCAATAGCGGTCAACTGATGCCGCACATTTTTTAGATCTGTTTTATAAGAAGCTAAAAATGAAGACACCACAAGACATGTGAAAAATTTAACCAATTCACCGGGTTGAATTGAGAAACCAAAGATAGAGTACCATGAGGTAGCTCCATTACGAACCACACCAAAAAACAAAACGCCGACCAATGCCAGGATTCCAATGGCGTAGAATACTGAGGAAAATGTGTCCCAAAATTTCCAATCAATGAACAGCGCACATATGAAGGTAAATAAAGAAATAACAACCCAGAAAAAATGGCCACTCAAGAGTTCTGATAGCTGAAAACCAACATTCCCCTCCACCGTAGAAGAATAAATCATCAACCAGCCGATCAAGACAAGTGCGAGATAAGTAGATAATGCTACCCAATCTATACCCGATCTGATGCCGGAAGTTGCTCTAGCCATTTACAGTAACTCTGTCTCTAAAATTTTATCCATGACGGGGATAGCATTAGGGAAATCTTCCTTCAGCGCCAACAGGAAGCTTTGCAATTCCAATTTGGTTCGATATGCTCCAATCTGAACCTGATAATATGGGCTGACATGCTTCCATTCCGGTTCCAACCCGGGATATAAATTGGCACACTTAGCCCTGGCAGCTTCCATCTTTCTTCGATCATTAGTGGTGATCAATTGAATTCTCCAACCTTGTACATATTCCGTAGACCTGCTCTGGCTGATATATGAATTCATCAATCTCGAGATTTTAGGTTCTTCATTTATGGTGACCTGTGCAAACATAGGCACACCTATTATCAAAAAGAAGAAGAATAAAAGCTGTTTCATATTTAATTATTTACCGTGGCATTGCTTGTATTTCTTACCACTACCACAAGGACAAGGATCGTTTCTTCCTACTTTCTTCTCTGTTCTTACAAATGTTTCGGGCTTGGCTTGCCCCCTACCGGCGCCTTCTGCTGCAGCTCTTGCAGCTTGCTCTGCGCGGCTGGTTTTAACATTCGAAAGGTCTGTTTTTTGCTCTCTGGCCTCAGACATCTCTTGATTATTGCCCAGCAGAATTCGACCCTTCATCAGATAAGAAGCCACATCTCTATTGATATTATACACTACGTTTTCAAAGAGTTCGTAGGCTTCCATTTTATATATGACCAAAGGATCTTTCTGCTCAAAACTGGCAGCCTGAGACGATTCTTTAAGCTCATCCATTGACCTCAAATGTTCCTTCCAGTTTTCATCTATCAATGCAAGGGTTACTGCCATTTCGATTTCTCTCATCAATGTTTTACCACCGGACTTTACCGTTTCTTCCAGATTAGCTGAAACAGGAAGTGGATTAGATCTTCCGTCAGTAAAAGGAATGGCAATTCTCTTATATCTATGTCCTTCATTTTCATAGACATTCTTGATTACTGGAAATAACAATTCACTGATCTTCTCCGCTTTACGTCCATAGAACTCATGTAGCTCTGCTTTAAGCTGCTCAATCAAGTCCTCTTCGTTACCTTCCTTAAAGGTAGCTGCGTCGATATTAGGATCAAAGCCTAGCGAAGTCAATACCTCGTTTCTGAAAGTGTCGTGATTGCCCGCTGCCTTATGGTCTATAACGATGTTTTCTGCCAACGCATTAAACATGTTGTTGATATCCACAGCAATTCTATTTCCGGAAAGGGCATTGTTACGCTTTTTATAAATGGCCTCTCTCTGAATGTTCATGACATCATCATATTCCAGTAGACGCTTTCTGATTCCGAAGTTATTTTCTTCTACCTTCTTCTGTGCTCTTTCCAGAGATTTAGTCACCATGGAATGCTGAATGACCTCACCTTCCTTGTGACCCATTCTGTCCATTACCTTAGCAATTCTCTCCGAATGGAAAAGTCTCATTAGGTTGTCTTCCAGCGATACGAAAAACTGCGAAGATCCAGGATCTCCTTGCCTTCCTGCCCGACCTCTTAACTGCCTGTCCACTCGCCTTGAATCATGCCTTTCTGTAGCAATAATTGCCAAACCACCAGCTGCTTTGACTTCATCTGAGATTTTTATATCGGTACCTCTACCGGCCATGTTCGTCGCTATGGTCACATTGCCTGCTTTACCTGCTTCAGCTACAATGTCCGCTTCTCGCTGGTGTTGCTTCGCATTCAGAACATTATGTTTAATGCCCTTCATTTGCAACATTCTACTCAGTCTTTCAGAAATCTCTACAGAGGTTGTACCCACCAATACCGGACGACCTTGCTTGGTCATCAATTCTATTTCTTCGATGACTGCATTGAATTTTTCACGTGCTGTCTTATAAACTAAATCTTCACGATCATCTCTAACAATCGGTTTATTGGTAGGAATAACCACTACATCCAATTTGTAGATCTCCCAAAATTCACTGGCCTCTGTTTCAGCAGTCCCTGTCATACCCGCCAGCTTATGATACATTCTAAAATAATTCTGAAGTGTAACCGTCGCATAGGTCTGGGTAATATCTCCTACTTTGACATTTTCCTTTGCTTCTAAAGCCTGGTGGAGACCATCTGAATATCTTCGACCTTCCATCATACGACCTGTCTGCTCATCTACGATCTTTACCTGGCCATCCATCACTACGTACTCTTCGTCTTTCTCAAACAAAGTATAAGCTTTCAGCAATTGACTCACAGAGTGTAGACGGCGTGATTTTATTGAATAATCGCTGATGAATTTTTCCCGCTCTTCTCTTTCTTGTTCCGGTTCAAGATTCTTTTCCTGAAGTGCTTGAATTTCCAATGCAATATCAGGCATCACGAAGAAATTAGGATCTTCCTCTCCTTTAGCAAGATACTCAGAGCCTTTTTCTGTCAACTCCACATTTCTATTCTTCTCGTCAATCGTAAAGTAAAGAGGCTCGTCAGCTAAGTGCATGTTCTTCGACTGCTCCTGCATATAAAAGTTTTCCGTCTTCTGAAGTAAAACTTTGATTCCTTCTTCACTAAGATACTTAATCAACGGCCGATATTTGGGCAGTGATCTGTAGGCTCTCAATAAAGCTAAGCCTGCTTCTCCTTCTCCATGTCCGATCTTTCCTTCTTTCACCAATCTTTTAGCCTCTGCAAGGTATTGAGTGGCTTGCTTTTTTTGAACATCGTATAGGCGCTGAACCTTTGGTTTTAATTCATTGTATTCTTGTTCTTCACTACCTTCGGGCACTGGTCCGGATATGATTAAAGGTGTTCTGGCATCATCTATCAGTACGGAATCCACCTCATCCACCATGGTGTAGTGGTGTTTTCCCTGCACTTTTTCATTGACATTGCGCACCATATTGTCTCTTAGATAATCGAATCCAAACTCATTATTGGTACCATAGGTGATATCGCACTGATAAGCTCTTCTTCTTTCCTGGGAATGAGGTCGGTATTTGTCAATGCAATCTATCGTCAGGAGAAGAAACTCCATAATTGGACCGATCCATTCGCTATCCCTTCTGGCCAGATAGTCATTCACGGTAATCACGTGCACACCTTGACCTGAAAGACCGTTTAGATACGCGGGAAGCGTTGCTACCAATGTTTTACCTTCACCAGTTTGCATCTCAGCAATCTTTCCATCATGTAGCACCTGGCCACCTATCAATTGTACATCATAATGTACCATGTTCCAGGTGATATCTCCACCTGCAGCCTTCCAGGAATTTTGATAAATCGCTCTGTCTCCTTTAATGGTGACATAAGACTTCTTAGCAGCCAGGTCCCTATCATGCTGTGTGGCGTGAACTGCTAATTCTGCATTTTCACTGAACCTCCTGGCGGTTTCTTTAACTACTGCAAAAGCTTCGGGAAGGATTTCTTTCAGAATTTCTTCAAGATGCTCATCTCTTTTCTTGACATATTCGTCTATCTCATTGTAGATCTCTTCGGTTCTGGTTAGATCTTCTTCATTATCTGCAGACTCCTGGAGCGCATTGATATCAGAATCTATGCCCTGAAGGTGTTCGGCAATTCTATTTTTAAAATCTAGTGTCTTATTTCTTAGTTCGTCGTTGGATATATCTCTATAAGTCTCGAAAATCTCATTGATCTCCTCTACTACAGGGCTATAGGTTTTAACATCCCTGTCATACTTCGTCCCAAACAATTTTTGAAAAACCTTTAACATCGTCTCTATTTATTATGCTGCAAAGATATTGAATGCCTACAAAGTTTTAGCAGCTGGGCTGGTTTATTTGCTTTTCGTAAGCGGTCAACAATATAACGTTATTAATAGCTGCGAAAGTTGTACCAAGCAGCCTTTAAGTAAAATATGTGCCAAATTGGCATAATGACTTAAAATAGTAAGCAAATCTGTCGCTATAAAGAAAGCATTGCGTCAAACTTGGCTTCTCTTCATCAGGCTCTCTTGCAATACTTTTCTTGCACCTTTACGTCCACTGAGAAAGGCATACACTTCAAGAGCTATGATGAGTAGTGCCGCTCCGCCGATTGTAATGCCTCTCAGCCAACCCATTTTGACCATTTGCTCCGGATAAAAATTCTGAATGACCAATAGGTCAAAACAAGTGATGGTGACTCCGAAAATGAGCAACATAATGGCAAATGCTCTTAAGCTTCTGGTTTTCTCTTTGATGATCCGATATCCACAGTTGGTCATGATTAAATTTGGTTCTTGGATATCGGGCTTTATTTTCATTAACTCACTAGCCACATACTGAGCTTTTTGATATTCACCGACATTAAAGAGCGCGTAAGATTTTCTTTTCAAAAGTGTGCAAAACAGATCCTCTTCTGTTCTAATGAAATTCTCGCTCATTACATCAAAGATCAAAAGGTCTATGTGATCCAGACATTTTCTGTAGTGCCCAATTTCGAACAGGGCATTGTTGTATTTATCGAGAAGATCGATCCTGAAATCGGTATCCATATTCTCCACGATATCTCTGTGTTTCTCAATAAAGTAGATCTGCCGTGAATAGTTTTTCTCCGGTATTTCTCTGAAGCCTAAGACCACATCGGCGTGATATGTAGAATTAATGGCAGACATTTTCTTAATTTGATTAAAGCTCAAATTTAACAACCTCAAGTTAATCAGATTTGTTTTGAAAGACAATCAAGATTATAAAGAAAATTTTAAAAAATGATGTGGAGGTGGGTTGTTAGAAACGCGAACGCATGCAAATCAAATTTGCAAGTGCTAAATCAAGAGTAAATCTGCTATCTGATAGCTTGAAAATGGAATTTGCAAGTACCGAGGGAAATACTGAATCAAGCCTAAATCTGCTATCTGATAGCTTTATGGTCCTAAAATGTTTTGTGGCTTTTATGAAGCTAGTCGACCATATTCACCGATTAATTGCGGGAATCCTTACCCCAAAACAATTTATTGTGAATCGTTTCCTGGAAACTGACTCCTTCTAATTGCACAAGTTTGGCTCGAAAATCACATTTCCGGACCGAAAGCTTATGATCTGAGGTAATCACTTCGAATCGGGAATCCAACGTGCAGAGAAAATTCTCACCTCTTCCTTCTATGATAAAACTTAATTCCCTGTTGTCCGAAAGCACCACCGGTCTGACATTTAAATCATGGGGCGCAACAGGGGTAATAACAAAATTGCCAGAGTAGGGAAACACGATCGGCCCACCACAACTCAAAGAATAACCTGTGGATCCTGTGGGAGTAGAAACGATCAGTCCATCCGCCCAATAGGAGTTCAAGAAAGATCCATCGATAAACGAATGTATTTTAATCATGGCTGAAGTATCTCGCTTATGTAATGTAAAATCGTTCAATGCAAAACTCTTATCTCCAAAAAGATCGTCCGCTCCGTTCAATTTAAGCATCACTCTTTCTCCAATAGTAAAGCGACCATCAAAAAGCTTGTCCAATGCTCTTTCAATCTTATTCTTCTCTATAATAGCAAGAAAACCCAGACGACCTAAATTAATTCCCAATATTGGAATTCCTAAGTCCTTTATTAGAGTGATGGCCGTCAGTATAGTACCATCCCCTCCCAGCGTAAAAACAAAATCTACATTTGCTTTCTTCAATTCTTCTGTTGAATCAATGGCAGCACACTCCATGCAAAACTTGACATCCTGCTGCTCAAGTAATTCTTTATAACTTTTATTGACATAAACCCTTACACCACGCTTTTCTAAAATAGACATTAAGGTATGCAGATATACTTCGTTACCCTCCTTGAATCCTTTGCCGAATAGTAATATGTTCATCAACTTGCCGTTATATGATGTCCAAAGTTAACGATCTTTTATTTCTTTATTACCCCATCATCCATCTACCAGACACACGAACATTGAAATGCAGTGGATTTTAGAATGAAATGGCATTTTTAAAAGCAAAACTCCCCTGGCCTAAATGGTTCCAACTGTAATCCACTTGAAATAAATAGGTATTGTAAAACATGATGCTGAAGGTAGGACCATATCCATACAACCATCTGTTATTAAAAGTATTTGATTCCAGGTAGAACCGCTCATTGACATACCCGGTATCAAAACCCATTCCGAGATAAAGTTTGAGATTGATTTTGTTGAATTGGGACAACTTCAACCAATTACTAATATCAAATGTGTGATTTACCAACTTATAGTGTACGTCCATTTTGGCAAAAACATAATCGCTTCCGTTAATGGTGAATCGGTCATAACCGCGAAGGACATCAGCACCCGAAATGGCTTCATTAAATACAAAGGCCAGTTGATTTCTGAGCAATTGATACTTTCCCTTGACTTCATATCCATAGATTAGTTTCGACAGGTAGTTATAATTTCTTTCATACTTTAATTCAGCGGAAAGATTGTTTACCTCATCGAATACATACAATCCTTCCTTTCTCAAATTCAATCTGATGTAGTCCCCTTTTTCTGGAAAGATCTTGAACTCACGACGATCGAAGGCAAATAAATAATCCAATAAGAAATACCGCGTATCAGTTTTGCCATCCAAGAAGTAATCCGGATTGAACTCCTGGGCAATGACCGGATGAATCGTTATTTTTCTAAATTCCAATCTAAAATTGTGAATAAGGAAAATATTCGGACGATGCGATATATCGCCACCAAGTCTGAAACTTGTTCTTACAATTTCGTCATTGACCTGAGTAAATAAAGGCTTATTGCCAACAGTTTTATAGTGCAACTCTCTTTGATCATCGTAAAATGCATTGATAGCAGATCCCCATCTGCCTTCACGATCAAGGAATGGAAACCTATAGTTAAGCTCTAATTTCCGGCGATAACCGAGTTGAAATGTCATGACCAATTTATCCCTGTTTCCAGTGAGATTGACGTGTTCGGCACGCAATCCGTAGTTGGTCCTGGAAAGATCCCGCATCTGATCAAACCACCAAAAATTGAAGTTGTCATCGGCCAGCTCAAAAATGGGATTTGGAAATATGTACCAATTTTCGTTGACCGTTATCTGCACGTCGCCGCCATTCATATTGACTTCGACCTCATTAAACAAGCCAATACTTAATAAACGCTTTTCATTGAAGTCTTCTATGGCTACCAGGTCCGAGCTGTCTTCAATGACGGTACCGACTTTAAAATTCAATTCCCGAAGTATGACTTTTTTTCTTGTTCGTTTATTTCCTTCAATATTAATGCTGTTAATAACCATGGTCTGGCCAATGGCAGCATTGACATACAAAAAAATAAAAACGATGAGTCCAAAAGTCTTCATAACCACTTTGAAACGGGGTTCTTATTTCTGGAGAATTAGTTGCGAAAGTATTCTAAACATTCAGAAAGTGCATCAGAGAATCAAATCTTTCTTTTAAAGAATCAATGTATTCTGTTTCTGCAAAGGTGGCTTTGATGATATAGCCATAACGCTCCAGAGTAGCAATGATGTGCTTAATGTCCTGCACGTTGAGTTTGAGGGTTACCAGTATTTCATCAGAATTCGGGCTATTGGTCAAAAATGAACTGAGAATGGTCGCATTTTCCATTTCGATGATTCTGGAAATTTCAGCCAGCGAATAGTCGCGCTTTCTAATATTCAATACGACGATACTTCCGCTTTCCATGAAGGAGAAGCTCTTAGCGTAAAACTGAATCAAATCGTCCTGCGTTATGAGTCCGATATAATCTTGTTGATCATCTACAACCGGAATCACAGTCAGATTATTTTCAGCCATGATGGACATGACTTCGAACATGTGATCTTCAGCTTTGGCAAATGGTTCTCGCATGGTCAGATTGTAAGACCCTATTGCCTCATCCAGATCGTTATTCAGGATTTCTTCTTCTGAAATGACCCCTAACAATTGTTGATTATTAACGATGGGAAGATGCTTTACATGAAAGATATTCATCATGGTGATAGCCTCCTCGCCTAAATCAGAAGTCCTAAGGCAGGATACTGTTTGCGATATTAATTCATTGGCTATCATTACTTCATCTTTTTTTATAAGACGTATTTATAGGACACTTGGCACATATATTAACACTATTTAACGTCTCATTAATTTTTCCTTTTCTACAACATATTCTTTTTCTGAAAGTAAACCTTTATTTCTAAGTTCAGATAATTTCTGAAGCTGTGAAAGTAAAATGTCGTCCTTAATCACTTGATCAGGCAACTCTTCTACGTCTGGAATTTCTTCAACAGTTTGCGAGGATGTATCCGATGTAAGGCGATATCCGTTTTCCTGAAATGCCTCAAACCCTTCTTGTATTCGCAAAAATGCCAGATCGTCGTGGGTCTTAATTTTTTCAAAATCTTTAAACCCATTTTCGACCGCTTTAGCCAGATGGTAATATGATTGATCAGTTTTCTCAGTAAGCGAATATGCCGCGGCAAGATTAAAGTGCAGAGCCATATCGTTGGGATCCAGCTCTAATCCTTTCTGGAAATCTTCTATTGCTCCTTCGATGTCATAATCTTTATACTTAGAGACTCCTGTCTTTTTAAAAGGATTCTCTCTTGGCCTTTTCACCCTATTTTCCTGTGGTGTCGGCCTTCTGTAGCTTTCCCTGCTTCCGGGATAGCTGTCTTGCTGACGTCTGCTGCTGTAGCTGCCTCCGCTTGTATATCTTCTTTGTTCTCTCGAATCATACCTGTTGCTCCTTCTTTGATCTCTGCGATCTGCCCTGCTATCATACTGTTTATTATACTTGGCGTCAAACCTTTCATCTGACATGGTAAAAAGTACGAAGGCGTCAACAAAACCCAAAAACACAGTAATTGGCAATCTCATTGAGCTTCCCACCATAAAAAGAATCAGATAGAAAATTCCTGCTCCGGAGTCACGCAAGTAGAATTTGTGGGCTCCAAAGATGCCCAAAAAAAGTGCTATTAATGCCGCCGTTGTTCTGTTCTTCATTCTTCTGCGCTCAAATTAATATTTTCATTCCTAAAAATCATAACACCTTACAAGTTAATATAGCGATGTCATCAGGATAAGGTTGTGCTCCCTTAAAAGTATTGATTTCCGAAAGTAAGAGATTATTGAATGATTCTGCCGACTCATGTGCATGCGATTGCAAAAATCCGCTGATCTTATCATCCTCAAAGTAGTCTCCCATTTCATTTTTAAGATCCACCAAACCATCAGTAAAACTCAAAATCATACTATTATGTTCAAGGTCAAGTTCTTCTTCTTCGATCTGGGGCAATTTCTCAAAAGCTCCTATAATCGTACAACCTTTATCTAAACGTCTCATTTTTCCATTTTGATACAAGAAGGGTGGATAATGGCCTGCATTAATATATCTTAACTTCATGGCTTTTACATCAACTTCTGCGATAAAGAAAGTGATATACTTGTCGCTTTTGGTAATTCTAAAAACAGATTGGTTTAAAGCGAATACGAAAGTTTCAAGGTCTCTGTACTGAAATATCAAACCTTGAATAATGGCTTGAAAATTAGCCATCAGCAATGCTGCTCCAACTCCTTTTCCTGAAATATCCGCGATACAAAAGGCGAATTTGTCTGCACCGAAACTAATATAATCAAGGTAATCACCTCCCACATTAAAGTGTGGTTTATAAATCTTCGATAATTCAAACTTATCAGTGATCGGAAGTTTTTCGGGAATCAGCATTTTCTGAACCTCACTTGCCAATTCGATCTCCTTTTTAAATCTCTCCTGCCTTATCTGCTTTTTGAAAAGTCTTTTGTTTTCGATGGCAACGGCAATAATATTGGTAATGGTGGTAATGAATTGTATTTTATTATAGACATCCTCCTGATCTTTAATGCCTCCAATGACAGCATAAGCTATGGCGTGATCTTTATGCATTACCGGTATAATGATATCGAAAGCCTGAAGTACTTCAGGATCTTCATCCTTAATGGTGTGTAGTCGGTCGTAATTTTGAATGACCAGGGCCAGTTCATTAATAATCCACTCCGTCTCGATATTGATGTGAGAAGTACATAGCCATTCATCATCTTCCAGCACATATAAGACCATTTTGTGAACACCCATTTCCCAACTCAGGAAAGATTTATACATGTTGTAAAGACCGTCGGTACTTACATTTTTATTAATGGCCTGGGTGATGGTCAATAGGGATTTTATCTGTAGCTGTTTGAGGCTCAGTTCCTTTTCAAGTTTTTCCAGTATCGCTAATTCTCTACTCATAGTCTGATGGATGCTTGACCAAAAATAGACAATTAAAATATATAGCCTAAGGATTGTGATTTTGCTTTTAAACAAATGAGTGACATCGCGACGATCTAATTACCAATTGCTCTATGTTTGAGGTGCTAAAGAACAATTGACAACAGTCAAGGTTAGAATGTAAATTTTAAATGCTATTTCGGTCTTTTTGGCCTTGTTATTTATAGCTTTGCATCAGAACCATTCAAATGAGGTTATTTACATCTAAACTGAGAAGGCTTCTTATCTTTTTACCTTCATTGTTGATTACATCCATAGGATTTAACCAGAGTGTTGAAGCTTACCAAGGTCCTTATGGATTAGGAAATCAGAAAGGTGTGGCCAAGTATGAGTTTATGCTTTTCAATGGCGATACCATCAAGAATGGCACTTTTGAATTTAGCAGCTCAACTTTACAGGAAGATTCCCAAATGGGTCAGACAGCATATGAAGTGAGCGGTCACTATGAAGGAAATAAACTTTCAGATCGATGGGAGTTTAAAAAAACCTATCTAAGACCAAGTAACAATACAAAATTAGTGGATTACAAGTATGTCACGACGCTCAATGGAGAAGAAGATTACATCATCGGACAGTTTGAAGATGGTCTGCCTCAGGGTGAATGGCAACTTTCGCGATATCGGATTTTAGATTCTAAAGTAACCGATACCATTTTTAGAAGCATAATAACCTACAATCAAGGTATTCCTCAATTGAGTGCCAAGATATACCATCAGAATTCTTCTTTGGTTACCCGCTACCTTCGAAATGGAATGGCCCACGATGAGTGGACGCTTTTCAATCCCAACGCCATTGAACCTCAGGAGATATGGACGTTCGATCATGGGCTTTTAAAATCTATTCAATATAATGATCAGGAAGGGGTAGTGATTGTTCCCATTTTTAATGATGAATCGCTGGATCTGCAAGAAATCTCTATGGACCAACGTTTTTTGTCAGTATTGTCTAATTCATTTCCCTCATTGGATACAGTTCAAGCTTTGAACAATGGTATTTTTAAGTTACTTGATATTCAGGAAACTTTATTAAATGGTGTGGAATCACTTCTGAAAAGAGAAGAACAGCGGATCAAATTGGCTGCCTATAAAGTGAAAGTTCCCACTTATCCATTTGAAGAAAAAGAGCGTGAAATGCTGGAAAAATTGGTGTCCTTGACCGAAGAGTCGGTAAGGATTGCCACTGGAATCCTTTCTAATTCTCAATTAAACATTGCCAAGTTATCTGATCGGGAAACGGCCGCTTATTTTGAGGCAACCGATCAGATTAACAGAAAGATCCTGAAACCCATGACCCTGATGGTACGAATGGACGATCAAAATATCACCCAATACATCAATCGAGAAAAATTAGGGAACCAGCTATTTCCTGAAGGATTGCCCTTTCAGGTTTTCGAGAATAGTGCTTTAAAAAATCTACGTACCCATTCCTATCCAAATTTACAAAATGTACGGATTGCAGACCTGACGAATCTGATTGAAGATGCCTATGCTTCTTTAAATTTTCTTCGACAAAAACTAAGTGAAAAAGCTTCGATAACCATCCGGGAAAAAGCCATCGTATCTGAAGAGGCTTTATTGGTGCGCAAGGCTCAGAATTTTCAGTCTCTCGTCAATACTGTTTCAACCAATGCGTCAGATCACGTGAAGACAACATTGACATCAGTGCAAGAATTTGCTGAAAATAAGCTGACCGCCTACGCTAACATGGAAGATTCTGAAAATAAGCTGAATACGGCTAAAGCGCTGGAGCTTTGTTATGAAGATCTAACCAAGCTTGTTACGTCATTAGGATCCCTACCGGTCCAAAAAAAAGAAATAAGAGCAATGTATACGGACGACGTTTGGAACCCCTTCACCTCTACCATCATGAGTGAAAATATCAAACGCAGAATCACTAATGCCTATGAAGAAGTAGTCATTCCTTATACTTTGACACAAATACAAAATAACCTGACATGTGACAATTCTGCAGATTTCTCTGATCGCTTTAAGGTGATTGAGGACAGAATGATTGTCTTGAGGGATATGAAAACCAACAAACTAGAGCGGAAATTAAGAAGGAAGTCTGATCCTGAAGTAACTTTGGCGCTTTTAGGTCTAAATACAGAATGAGATAACCATGCAGAGGCCATACCTAGGAATAATAGCGCTGCTACTAGTGCTTTCTAACTTTACGCAGATTCATGCTCAAGATCAAGCGGTGCTGCCTGAAAAGGCCAAATTTAAAGATTACAAGACCAAATACTGGATCAATACCTACGGCAATGTCAGAATTTCAAAGCGGTTGTTTTGGGTTGCTCAAACGCATTTTAGATTTGAGGAAACCAAGACCACTCCTTTTGCTGGACAGGTCGCCCAATTGTACAATCGTCACGCCATAGGTTATATTTACAATAAGAAGTTCAATATTAGTTTGGGCGGGGTCTTGAGATTGAATTTTAATACTGATGAATTTTCTGATGCCCCTCGCAACGTGGTGCCGGAATGGCGTATATGGCATCAGTACCAATTTGCTGTTCCGGTTTGGAACGCCATGGTATATCACAGACTCCGGCTGGAACACAGATGGTCCAGGGGGTTTAGCGCAGATCCGGACTGGATTTATCGCAATAGGTGGCGTTATATGTTCAGACTAAAGCAACCTTTAAATAAACCAAAACTTCAGTCCAAGACCTTATATATAGCCCCGGAAGCAGAATTAATCATGCAAAGTGGAAAAACAATAGTGGCCAGTCCAATGGAAGACCTGCGTTTGCATACGAGTATTGGATACATTATCAATCCACGAGTTACGGTAGCTACTGGCATCATGTATTCTACAGGGCAAGCGATTGAAAATGGTGGAAATTATAAACAGGCCTGGACCATCAGAATGCATTGCTATTTTTCACCTGACATCAGAAGGGTGAAAAACAAATTGCCAGCCATACACTTTAGAGATTAAAACTTAATAATGAGTGCCTACAGATCAAATTTATTACTGGTGATGTTGACCATCGCCGCCCTTGGAACAGCTTTGTTCTTTGGTCTACAAACGAATAAATTCAAAGAAGAGCTTCAAGCATTGTCCATTACTGAACCAACAGATGAGGATCAGATATTAATGAAGGAACGTTTAGCTGTTATTGATGAATTGTTGGCCAAAGGTGAATACCAAAGTGCTCTAAATATGGGAGCGGAAATAAGGAGTAGCGTGAACCGTGATCAGTTAAGTGACCTTGATCTGCGGATGAACATTGCAAGGCGAATGGCTGACCTGGATGATGAAGGAGAAGCAGAGGTTGTTGAAAAAACTACGGTGGACACCGTAGAGAAAGTCGTGATGAAGCCAGTGATTCCCATAGACAGCAAGTCAGATTCCTTGAGTTTTGCCCTTGAAAAAGCAGAAATGCAATTGGAAATTCTGAAAGAAAAAGTCAAGCAAAGTTCTACAGGAGCTTATTTGACTTTTAAAACTTCTAAAGGCAATGCTCTTCATTATGTGGGGGAAACTGAAAATGGCAAAGCCAATGGTTATGGAATTGCCATCCTTGATTCAGGAAGCAGATATGAAGGAGAGTGGAAAAACAACCAAAGGCATGGAAAGGGTAAATTTTTTTGGATGGACGGCGAACGCTATGAAGGTGAATACAAAAACGATCAGCGTAGCGGGACTGGAATTTATTATTGGACCAATGGCGAAAAATACGTTGGAGAATGGGAAGAGGATATGAGAAATGGTAAGGGGAAGTTCTACAATGCCAAGGGTGAGGTTAAGGCATCCGGCATTTGGAAAGATGATAAGTTAGATGAGGTCGAGAAGAACAAGTAGGTACAGACGAAGGTAGCAATCAATCTCTCGTTAGTGTTGATTTAAGTGGTCATATAACAGGTGGCTATACCATTATCATTTTTGAAGCTAATAAGCCTGTTCAAACTGAAAAATTTATAAAAATATGAAGGTTTTAACACTTGTTGCATCATTCTTACTTTCTTTTGCTGTTGCTGCTCAGATCGAGTGGGCGCCCATAGGCTCAGATTTCTACTATACCAATATATCACCTTGGAGTGCCAATCGATTTTACGCCCGAATGCATGTCGAAAAAGATACTGTAATTAATGGTATCAATGCAAGAAAGATGGTGACCTATGATATTGACGAAATCGGAGGTAGTGAAGAATTATACGATGTCAGCTACATCCATCAGGATGAATATAAAATTTATCGATTCATAGATGGTAAGTTCAGAATTCTTTATGACTTTAACTTGGAATTACACGATACACTTAAGGTATATGTATCACCATTAAGAAAACCGGAAGACTCCCTTGCTTATATGATAGTGGATAGCACTATTACTACATTTGCAATCAATGGCTACAATCTTAGAGCTCATAAATTGTATCCTCTCGATATTAGTGCTAATGAGTCTGCTTTACAATTTGGAGGATGGGCACTCGAATTTTTCGGATCTCTTGGATATTTCTTTCCCTTGGATCAGCTTGAAGATTGCGAACGCTATTGTCCCACATTTTTCAGGTGTTTTGTGTCCGAAGAGTATACCTATCATCGGTACAGTAATATCAGTTGTGATACGATTTTACTTGTTGCATCTAATAAAAATATAAGGAATTACGAAGAGATTAAAATAGCGCCCAACCCGGGCCGAAGCAATGGAATTTCATCTATCGAAATGAATTTATCGCAACAACACAAATCCTTTGAATTAGGAATATTTAGCTTAAATGGCCGATTGATCTATAAACAATCAGGTGTGACAGGGCAAGAGCTGATCTTTAAGAATCCGGAAGAGCCCGGAGTTTATCTTATCAAATACTCAATAGGCGATGTAATATATACTGGAAAACTGATGGTTATTTGAACAATGTTCATTAAAGAAACAAGGATGAATCAAATTGATCCATCCTTGTCTTATTACAATTAAAAACTTACTTACTCTCTACATTCTTCGACCAGTGCTTCGAAAGCTTCCTGATCCGCAATTTCTCTTTCAGCGCCTGTTTCCTTTATCTTCACCGTTATAGGAAAAACTACTTCAGGAACTTCTTCTGGCCTGTTCTCCTTCCACGATTTTAATAATCTAATGATGTCTGATCTGTCTTCAAGCGTGATCAGGTCACCATCTGCCATCACAATTAAAATAGGAAGCTGTACCTGAAAACATCTATTATTGATGAACCTTGCGAATTTTCCACATTTTCGATGCTTATTATTGTGCTTTCTACACATCTTTCTTAATTCCCGGACTTGCTCTTGAGAGGTAACTTCTATCGTCTCACCATCTATCCTGGTGATCGTAAATGGAAATTCAAGCGTGGGTCGTTCTTCAGCGTCCGGATTTGACTCCTTCCATCCTTTCACCGTCACTAGAAACTGTTCACGATCTTCGACCTCTGATGTTGTTCCATCAGGAAAAACAACGGTCACCGGGAAATTTACCCTGTAGCATCTATGATGTCCCCCTAAAGCACCATCCCGCATCTCCTTATAAGTGTCCTGAACAAAATTGTCCACTGTGGTCCACTCTTCTTCCTTTGAACAGGAAAACATGATTATTCCCATAGCTAAAACTAAAATTCCTAAAATTCTCATAACTTCTATAATTTTGATTTTTGAAATAATGTGAAAAGATTCTGCTTTTCTTGTTTTCGATAATAAGAGGAAGCAGCTGCGAGTTTGTACTCAAAAATTTTATTATTATTTCCGAACGGACTTGCAGACCTCACATTGACATACCTTAAAAACTCGATTCTCATTTGCTTTGAGTTGATTTTTTTTAGAATTTCAGAACACATACACATCTAGCATTAAACTTTGGCTGAGAAAATCTCAACTTTTAATTAGCTTTACTCTGTGATAGGTCTTGATTGTATTCAGCTACTTAAAGATGGAGAACGGGAAGGTCTCGGATGTCTTTACAAACTCTTCGCCGAGGATCTTTATCGGTACGGTGTGGCTATTTGTGGAAACACCACTTTAGTAGAAGAATGTCTACATGATTTCTTCGTGTACATCTGGGAGAAGAGGAAAAAATTCGAAAACGTCGAAAATCCAAAGTCCTACCTAATGATCAGTTACAAAAGACGGCTGATTAAGAAATTAGCCAAAGCTAAAGACTATGAACCACTGAATTTTGACTATGAAGTTAATAATCAGCAAGAAAGCGCGGAAGAACAGATTATTCAAGAAGAACAGGAGGAGGAATTCAACGTTAGATTAAGCGAAGCGATGAAGCATTTGTCTAAAAAAGAAAGGCAGGCCATTCACCTGAAATACTTTGAAAGATACAAAAATGAAGAAATCGCAGAACTGTTGAATATTGCCAATCAATCTGTCCGAAATTTACTATATCGTGCCATTCAAAATTTAAGAAAGAAACTTTGAGTACAAAAAAACGTTTTAATACTCTAGTAAATAGAAAGATATGAAATACCTCATCTCCATATTAACATTGACCCTTTTCTTCGCCTGTTCCAAGGAATACGATCTATCTAGTGTAGATCCGGAAGTTCAACCATTCTTTGACATTTTCGAAGAGGAAGCTGCACTTCGAGGAATTATTGTGGATTTGGCACTGGAAGGAATCGGTGCCAGGATCGATAATATACGAGATTTTAGTACTGTTGGCCAATGTCAGAACACAGAGGAAGGTGAGAGAAGAATATTAATTGAGCGATCTTTCTGGTCAGAATACGATCATTTTGGTAAAGAATTTATCATTTTTCATGAACTGGGGCATTGTTATCTGGATAGAAATCATGACAATGCTGTTAAGAGTGGAAATATTTGCGAAAGCATCATGCAAAGCGGTGTAAGTGGTTGCGTTAATGCCTATGGAGCTGAAACACGAGAAGAATATTTAGATGAATTATTCGGATTATAACATAGAAGACTGGATCACTGATGAAGCATTCATCGCCTATGTGAATGGTGAGCATTCCGAAGATATCGATCGTTTAAAAAATGATTCCAAACACGCTGAAAACATTAGACAAGCTACCAAGATTGTTCAGAACCTAGAACGTACTCAAATTAAGGTGAACCCCTTGGTCATAGAAGAAATTTATGACAAAATAAACCATAGCATTGATATGGTTGAACGACCGGAAACGCGCATTGTCAATATGAAATGGGTAGGCATAGCCGCAGCAGCTGTAATCGTTCTATTAATTGCATTTCCTTTCTTTATGGCTAGTGAAAGCAATCACATTACTACTATTGCTGAAAAGAGCACTTTTAAACTTCCTGATAGTTCTCTTGTCAGATTGAACAGTGTATCTTCTATCAGGTATAATCAAAAATCATGGAAAAAGCACCGATACCTGGTACTGGAAGGCGAGGCCTTTTTTGATGTCGAAGAGGGGTCAAAATTCATGGTCAAAAGTACTCAGGGAATTGTAACTGTAATGGGCACGCAATTTAATATCCGTGATCGGATAGGATTCTACGAAGTAGAGTGTGTGGAAGGAAAAGTACGAGTCGCATTGCAGGAGGGCGGGAGTTTCGAATTAGAAAAAGGAGATCGATTGACTAAGGTCAACGAGCAGGAGGCCGATGTGAAAAGAAATGCTGTAAAAGAGATTGACTGGCTCAACGACTACATAGAAGTGGAGGATCAAAAATTAAGCCTGGTTCTGGAAGAAGTGGGGAGACATTTCAAAGTCAAATTTTCAAATATCGATTCTCTTAGTGATAAAAAATACACGGGCTTCTTTTCGACAAATTCTCTTGATAGCGCCGTTCATCAAATTTTCTGGCCTATGGAGGTCGACTATGAGATTAACGAAAACAAAGTAGTCATCAAATAACTTTTATTTGAAATACATTGCTCTAATATTGGTTCTGTTCACCCATGTTCTTTATGCGCAGGATAATCCCACCAGCGCACTATCCTTTCTTAAACAATATACAGAACAATTCAACATACAATTCGCATACAACCCCGAGAAGGTTGAGTCGCTTGAACTTCGAGAAGTCAATAATTTGGCAGAATTGAAAGAAATATTCTTAACTTCTAATGTCAGTATTTTAGAGATTTCAGATTCCAGATGGTTGTTGAAAAATGAAGGAATAATCATGGATGATCAACCCCGGTATTTCACCGGTCGAGTGATAGATGCTGACGGTCAAGCATTGGTCAACGCCCTGATTTATTCAGGTTCAGGCCAAAGTTCCGTTTTGACAGACAACCATGGCAACTTCACTATGGAAGTAAAAGGAGAATTGGATGAAGTCTGTTGTCAATACCTGGGCTATCAATCTCAATGTTTAACAACTTCCGACCAGCTTCTATTCGAACTGACCCCGGTGGCATTTATGATGGATGGTGTTAAAATAGAAACCAAGAAGGTAAATTGTTCCATGCGTCCGTTGGACGATTCAGAACATTTACGCATACAAAATTCTGAAATTAATCAGGCCACACTTGGAAAGGACGTATTAAGAACGGTACAACTACTTAGTGGTGTCGATGCGACCAATGACCTGAGCGCATCATTGAATATCAGGGCAACAAATGGTTATCAATCGCTGATTACATTAGATGGCATTCCTTTATACAATACAGAAAGTGCATTTTCTATGTTTAGCGTTCTGAATCCATTGGTCATCAGCAATGCTGTGTTGTACAAAAATACCATGCCTCTAGAATACGGTGAATTTACTGGTGGTTACCTTGAATGTGAAGGCCTTTCTGATATAAAAGAAAAGCTATCCTTAAACCTTGAGGTAAATACCCTTCAAACCATAGGGTCGATCCAGGTTCCTGTTGGAAAATCTAGTCAAATCAGTGCAGCATTCCGGCGGTCAAATGGAAGGATTAGCAACAGCCAATATTATAGTACTTTGCGCACACGCAAAAGAAAAGACATTCAATTGTCAGATGATTTTGAAAGACCAGAGTTTGTCACTACCGAATTAGGAAATCGATTTGGTGATTTATATCTGAATTTTAGCCATGAGTGGAAAGGAAATCAGAAGTTTACCATCAGTGCTGTGGGGAATCGTGACGTCAGCAGTACCATGTACGAAGGTTCTTACTTATGGAGTCCAAGAAACAATTTAGTATTCCTGATCGATGAAGAATACGAACAGTCTAAAACCAAAGCCAATGTAGGATTGAGTACCAGGTACACCAGGAAGTTTAAGTCTACCGCCGAATTACAGATATCCTATTACTCAAGTATTTATGCGTTAAATGATGACATACAATCTTCTATCTCCATTCGAAGGAGAATGCAGGATTCACTGAATAATTTTAATTCTCAAATTCAAAATGGTATTAGGGACAATAATCTAAAATTTCAGTTTATTTCAGACCGAAGCAAGACCTGGAGTTGGCAGTTAGGAACAGACTTTAGAAGGTTGCAGACCGATTTCACATTCAGGTCTATTAATGAGAATCCCGCAGGACAAAATCTTCGATTTCCAATCGTTACACCCTATGCTGGATTAAGATTTGATCACAAAGGTATCATTGTAGCTGATTTTGGGATTCGAAACGCCATCATACCAGCAAACAGATTCATTTCTTTCGGTTCGCCCAGAGGAAAACTACTTCTGAAGCTTAACGAAGGTTTTTATTTGAAATCTTCGGCATCTTATAACCAACAGTTTTTCAGACCAGTGGAATTAGAAAGGCAGTTAGGTCAGACCACAACGGTAAATGTGATATCAAATGCTGATAATGTGCCTATTATGAAGAGTGCACAAGTTACCCTTGGTATGAATTATTTTAAGGAGGGCTGGAAGTTCAATGCCGACTTTTTTGTGCGCGAGAATACGGGAATATTAGAACAAGTACTGGAGCGACCCGGAGTAATTAATCAAGTCAATGTTTTTCAGAACAACACGTATATTTCTTTGCAAGGGGTCAATCATGTCCGAGGAATAGATGTGACTTCGGGACTTGAAAAAGAAAATTTTTCGGGGCTTTTGAGCTATACATATTCCAAGTCAGAAGATCGTTTTCCAAGACTTTTTAACAATGATCCCATCCCGGACCAGAATAACAGAACGCACCAGATCAACTTGTTTGCCTCCTATCAGCTGAATTCCTGGACTTTTTCAAGTACATACATTTATGGAAGTGGTGTTTATACCTTGAACAGAATTGCCTTACCGGAAGGGGTTAAAAGAAACCAAATCAAACCTTCTGATCTTTTCAGACAATTGCCGGCTTATCGCCGATTTGATATCAACACTTCCTACCGTCTGCCACTCAAAAAGGGAACGATGCACTTTGATCTGGGCATATTTAACTTACTGGATTATGAAAATATTAATTCGGAGATCTTCATTTATGCCTTAGAACAGGAGGGCAAGACTGCTTTAGGTGCTTCTCAGGTTAATCTTTTAGGCAGAATCTGGACTGCCGGCATAAGGTATCAATTGTAATGATGGCAACACTCAATGCATTAATGTCCAACGATCTCCTGGATGAACGGACTTAACTTAAGGTATCCTTCCCTGTTCGGATGTAATCCATCAGAAAACAATGTTTCATTTAAGCTCTGGTCAGGTGACAGAAATACGTGGCCAACATCTTTATAAACAAGATTCAGATTAGCAGCTAGCTGGGCAATTTTAAAATTGAGCAGGCGGATTCTATCCACATAGCCTCGACGAGGAAGTAAACCCATCAAAATCAGCTCTGCCTCGGGCTGCCTTACTGTTATATCTCTTAATAAATACTCCAAACCTTCAATAATCTCCTGATCATTATTAAGATGTAAGTTATTGGTGCCAATCATGACCAGCACTTTCTCAGCCTCAAAACCATCCAGAGCTCCGTGATGCACCCTCCATCTTACATTTTCTATTCGGTCCCAACCAAATGCCATATTTCTAAGACCCGATGGTGTAAAATGCTTGTTCCATGTTTCTGCCTCCCTGGCAATTTTGGCCTCAGGTTCTCCACCCCAAAAATGAACAATAGAATTGGCTAAAAAAACCTGTTGAGGTGGTTCAGATTTATTCATGGCTATAATTTCGAGATGTCTTTTTTCCCAATCATAGTTGCCAGGTTCCCGATATTGGCGAACAGGTTTGCTGGTCGAACTTACACCTTCTTGTTCATGCAAAATCTCTCTGACTTTACGCTCGTAGGCAGTAGCATATTGGTACATGCCCAAATCTGTAGGATGGGTGCCATCAGTCATGGCATCCTGAGAAAGCCCAATTTCCTCCCTGGTCAAATAATACAAATGTTTAAGTCCCTTGTGTCTCAATTCGATAAAAGCTTCTTTTTGCATTCTGTTCAACACCTCATAATCTTCTTTTCTGGAACTAGAGATTTGGCCTTCTGTATAACCGGCATGTTCTACCAGTAATATAGGAACCTCCGGCTTTGAATCATGTAGAATTTTTACTGCTTTTATGACTAGATTTTTTAGGTCAATGCTGTCCTTGAGACCCACTCTTTCCCAATGCCACCAGCCCAGATTAGGAAGGCAATCCAGGATATAGATTTTCGCATCGATTTCTGTCATCAAATTTAGAATTGCTGGTGAAAGTTGGCCATTTCCACTGAATCCCAGATTGATTAAAGGTCTATCCATTTCTCGGGAAAGAATAGTAGGCCATATCATTCCTGGCCTGGAAGCATGTGCCCCCTGAGCAATAGAAGTGCCATATACAACTATAGGAGCGTCTTCACGAGCTGGCAAAACTTCGAAGTAGGAGCCCTCATCTGTTTTAATTTCCATCCATTCGACCTTATTGTATGGGGGCAAGTATAATCGATATTCCCTGCCCTGGTCATGATAGCGATCATTGGGATCCAGTTTTTGAAATTGATAGACGATGGTGTCACCAAAACGTGCTTTGCCAGCACACCAAAGCTCCTGACCATCACTGGAAATAGCATATAGATCAAGACCACTTTTACCAATCATAGGCATATGCCTCATCCCATAATCCTGATCACTGACCTGGTATCTGACTGTGATCGAAGAAGTGGACGCTCTGAATCTGAACATTAAGCCTGTGCTGTGTTGCGACAAATTCCAAAGTGGTGTGGGAACATCATCTTTGACTCGCTCCGGAAGCCTGGTAAATGGATCTTTGATTTCACTCTTCCATCCTTGACCTTCTAAATGATCTTTCACGGTATGCCATTGACCTGTAACATTAAACCATTGACCTACAAAAAGAAGAACTAAAAAATATTTCATAAAGAAGGTTCTATAAAAGCTTTGAGTATAGCATGAAAATAAAAAAACCTTTGAATATTAATCCAAAGGTTTTGTTTCTATCAGAAATGATTATTCTTAGTTGACTTCAAAAGTAATTTTCACGTTCACTCTGAAATCTGTGACTTCTCCATTTTTTACTACAGAAGTCATTTCGTTAACGTATGCAGATCGAATATTACTTACCGATTCTGACGCCTTTTTTACTGCTTTTCTTGTAGCATCTTCCCAACTTTTTTCGGAATTAGCCAGTACTTCTATTACTTTTAAAACTGCCATGTGCTTATATTTTTGATGTTAATAAATCGTAGAAATGACCAAATTTTACATTGATCTTACATGCTTGAAATCAATTATTTAGAACTATTGTTCGTTAATTTGTTGTAATAATGTATAAATATGAAATAGAATGAATAAACTGTTCATAGCTTTGATCGTAGGATTTGCCATTTATGCCTTGGCCAGGTACCTATACATGAAGCCTAAGTTCAGAAATGGAGAAGATATTCCGACGATTCAGGCAGAGTTGATCAACGGTGAGCCCTTCAATATTGCTAATCTACGAGGTAAATACGTGCTTGTAGATTTTTGGGGTTCATGGTGTGGTCCCTGTAGAGAAGAAAACCCGGCGTTAGTAGCTTTATACGATAAGTATAATACTCAACAATTTAAGAAAGCCTCTGGTTTTGAAGTGGTGAGCATAGGAGTTGAAACCGATGAAAATCGCTGGAAAAGAGCGATTGAGAAAGATGGACTAGACTGGCCTTACCATATCGTACAATTGGATAGGTTTTCATCACCTATTGTCAAAGAATTTGGCGTAAGAGAAATTCCAACGAAATATTTACTAAACGAAAATGGACAGATTATTTCTGTGAATGCCACTATGGAGGTTTTAGATCGCTTATTGGCAGACAGAATTTAATATTTACTGACAAAATGTCAATAATCCAGGTATGGCAGAAATATTGCCATAAATCTAAAGAGTATTAAGTAATAAGAAAATGATAGATAAGACAGAAGAGAAAGATATGGAAAGTCCGGAGATAGACGAGACTCAAGACACCCAGGAAGACAAGCCCAAAAGGGGCTGGATGGGTGGTAAGAAGGATTCAAAATTGAAGAAGGAATTAGAAGACAAAGAAATTGAATTAGCAGAGGCTAAAGATAAGTACCTTCGGTTATTCGCAGAGTTCGACAACTATAAGAAGAGGAGTATTAAGGAGCGGTTAGACTTAATGAAATCTGCTGCTCAGGATACGATTAAGGATTTACTTCCTGTTTTGGACGATTTCGCAAGGGCGAAGCAAAGCGCTGAAGCAGAAGGTTCATCAGAAACTTTTAGTGAAGGGGTGGCTTTGGTTTATAATAAGTTGTTGAATACCCTGAAAAGTAAAGGTTTGGAAGCTATGGACACCAATGGTGAAGAATTTAATCCTGAGTTTCATGAAGCCATCACCAAAGTGCCAGCCCCCTCAGAAGAAATGAAGGGTAAAATACTGGACACAGTGACCACCGGTTATAAGTTACATGATAAAATTATCAGACATCCTAAAGTTGTAGTAGGAGAATAAAACATTTATGGCAAAAAGAGATTATTACGAAGTATTAGGAGTCGAAAAGAATGCGGATTCGAATGCTGTTAAAAAGGCTTATCGGAAAATAGCCATGAAATATCACCCGGACAAGAATCCCGGAGATAGTAAGGCTGAAGAGAAATTTAAAGAGGCTGCTGAAGCTTATGAAGTTTTAAGTGATGCGGATAAGAAAGCCCGTTATGATCGTTTCGGTCATGCAGGAGTGAGTGGAAACGGTGGCTTTGGAGGAGGTCGTACTGTAGAAGACATTTTCTCTCAGTTTGGTGATATTTTTGGAGACGGTGGTAGTCCCTTCGAATCTTTTTTCGGTGGTGGCGGAGGTGGTTCTAGAACAAGAACCCGCGGCCAGAAAGGATCCAACCTCAGAATTAAGGTTTCATTGACGCTGCAGGAAGTAGAATCTGGTGTCACCAAGAAAATTAAGGTCAAAAAGCAGGTTACCTGTAAGACTTGCAATGGAAGTGGCGCAAAAGACAGTTCTTCGCAAAAAACTTGTGGCACTTGTTCAGGTAGTGGATATGTTAGGCAGGTCAGAAGTACTTTCCTGGGGCACATGCAGACTACCACAGCTTGTCCCACTTGTAATGGATCAGGACAGGTGATCACTGCCAATTGTAACACATGTAAGGGTGAAGGTCGAAACTACGAGAGTGAAACGCTCGAAATCGACATTCCGGCTGGAGTTGAAGATGGGATGCAACTATCCATGAGAGGCAAAGGTAATGCCGGTAAGAATGGTGGACCTGCAGGTGATTTATTGATTAGTATAGAAGTGAAGGAAGACGAGCAGTTGGCACGAGATGGCCAAAACATCATCTATGATTTGTTCTTGAATTTTGCAGATGCTGCGTTGGGAACTTCTGCGGAAGTACCGACCTTAAGTGGCAATGTGAAAATAAAGATTCCAGCGGGGACACAAGCCGGAAAGATATTAAGACTGCGTGGCAAGGGATTGCCTTCAGTCCAGGATTATGGTAAGGGGGATCAACTGATTCATGTTAATCTTTGGACACCTAAAAATCTGACGAATGAAGAAAGGGAGTTGATGGAGAGAATGCGCGAGATGCCTAATTTCAATCCGAGTCCCGGTAAGTCTGAGAAAGGCTTTTTTGAAAAAATGAAAGATTATTTTAAGTGAGAGGACTTCTGATTTTTTCACTTTTGGCTGTATTGATTGCTTGTAGTGACGATGTTTACTACGAGCAATCTTTTGATTTGGCTGAAGGCCAATGGTCTTATGATGATCAAGCTACCTTTGCTTTTGAGATCGAAGATGTTGAGGACTATTTTGATTTGGTTTTGGATTTAAAGCATTCTGCTGACTATGTTTTTGAAAATGTATATGTACAGATGCATACCACGTTTCCATCTGGTGAGACCGTTACAGATGAAGTTTCCTTGCAGCTTGCAGATGCTTTAGATCAATGGGAAGGACAGTGTAACCAATCTACATGTGAAGTCAGTATTCTGCTGCAAAATCGAGTTCGATTTAAGGAGGTGGGTGAGTATGAATTGGCAATTGAACAGTACAACAGACAGAATCCATTGCCAGGAATCGAGTCATTGACTCTGAAGATTATCGCCTTGCCTTAAAATTAACCCTCGAAGCTCTTGCCCGGGACTTGCATTGGACTTGCATTGGACTTGCAAATCCTTTCTTCAAGCTATCAGACAGCAGATTTACTCTTGATTCAGCACTTCCCTCCGCAAGTTACTTTCAATCAATTTCCACCTCCATTCCCACCAGCACCCTGCTGCTGTCCATTTCCACCCTGAAGCAGGTCATTGTTATCAATCGCAGTCTTCCTCTCCTTGAATTTCAGATTTCCAAATCTGTAGTCAAAACTCACCCCGAAAGATCTAAATGGTATCCCAAAACTGCTCTCCAAGCTGAATCCGTCTCCGGATTGTGCAGAATTAAAGTACTTGTAATCATTGAAAGGCTCAATGATCCTTATACCTAAACTAGCCTTGATCTTGGGAAACTCCTTCTTAACCCCAACTCCGTAAATTGAAAAATTAGGCTGCCTTCCCTGAATGGTAAATCTCGGAGATCTTAGGAAACCAAAAAAGTCCGCTTTCCAATCCTTAGGTAAATTGATCGTCCCTCCAAAATTTACATTATATTCAAAACCCATTGGATTTGTGACCGCTACCTGTTCCAGACTAGAACTATAGTTGAAGGTGTTTATATTAAACCCACCTCTTATTGTAAAGGCATTGACATTCTTAGTGGTAAATAAATTTAACCCTATCGCATCATTGATTCCCACATTTTCAAAAGTGTTGAAGCCCACTCCATTATCATTCACCCTCAAAAGCTGCTGAATGATATCCTCTGTATGTCTGTAGTATAGAGATGAGAAAATACCGAACCCTTTAATAAATGTATTGTAAGAAAAATCCACCTGGTGTACTATCTCCGGAGTCAATTGAGGATTTCCAACCTGTATATTCAGACTGTCTACACTGTTTCGAAAGGGATTAATAAAATTTAGACTGGGCCTTTGTATCCGCTGATTATAACTCAATTTGATCGTTTGAAAATTCTTCAAAGATCTGGAAATGATTAGGTTGGGTAAGATATTCTGATAGGAGTTACTTTCAATAGTCTCACCATCATCGAATGATCCACTGATAAAGGTATACTCGTATCTCACTCCCGCAACCACAGAAAACTTCTTCGCCACTAAAAAATTCATGGATACATATCCTGCTCCAACGTCCTGATTGTAATTAAAAACATTGGAACGCACCTGATCTACAACATACGTTCCATTCTGCAAGACACTATATTTATAATCAGAATCAATATCTCTCAATACAGCCTTAGCTCCCACCTCCAATTTCATAGAATTAGGCAAAGGATGTACATAATCAGCTTGGAAGGTGCTCTCTAAATTATCTCCATCATTAAAAATTAGCTCATCCCTGGTCGGAATGCTGTTGCTAAAGGTTTGTAATATCGCATTGTCCGCATTACTTTGGTCACCACTCAATTGGAACGCTAAAGTAAATTCACGGTCCTTTTCTTCATAAGTTCTCTTATAATCAGTAGACCAATCATATCCTGACCTTCCATTGATGCCCTCCTGCTCCCTCGTAAATCCATAACCAAAAGGTCCGGTCAACAATCCATCTATTGACCCATCAGAGTTAAAGCTGAATCCTCTTGCGGAAAAGGATGTATTTAAACTATTATAAGCATTGAAATCGTAAAATGCTCCGGCAGTACCTCTAAAACCAAGTCTTGAATTTCTGGTTTCACCATTTTGGGTTAACGATCTAATCTGTGTTCCGATGGTATCCACCCTGTTAAATTCGCTTAACGCCAAAACTGGATTTGAATAAAATACTGAGCCGCTTGCATTCGTGCCAAACCGGCCTTTGGCAAAATTAAAGTTACCTGTTCCATTATTTTGGCGGTTGCCCACGGACGCACTGACAGATCCACTGTAACCATCAGCTGTCTTTTTCTTTGTAATAATATTAATAATACCCCCAGAACCCTCCGCATCATACTTTGCAGACGGCGTTGTAATGACTTCTACTTGTTTTATTTCGTCAGCGGGTATCATTTTCAAAGCATCAGCTACATTACTTGAAAACATGCCCGACGGCTTGCCATTGATCAAAATTCGAAGATTCTGCGAACCCCTTAAGGAGACATTTCCATCAAAGTCTACGGATAATAAAGGGACCTTCCGTAAAACTTCAGTGGCATCCCCTCCAGATATCGAAGCATCCTGTTCTGCATTGAAAACCAATTTATCTACTTTCACCTCTGTCAATGCCCGTTGATCCGTAATCTCCACCTGATCCAGCATATAATTTGCAGGTGTCAAATAGATGTCATCCACTGTAAGGTCCGGTTTGGCTGGTGTCGTTTCTACCTGAATAACTTTCTCATTGTAGCCCAAAAAAGAAATGTACATATCATACTCATCTGCCGGAATTTCAGATAACCTGAATTTTCCATCATCCTCTGATAAAACACCGTTAATTTCTTTGTCCTCGCCTTTTTTCTTAAGCACAATTGTTGCGTAGGGAACGGGCTCATTTGATACGGTATCTATTAATTGACCCGCAATAAACCCTTTAATTACATCCTTCTTCTTGCCAAAGCCACCCATGGGAAATTGAGCTGAAAGTCCAAAGGAAATGAATGTCAGGGCAATAATTAGTAAAGTTTTATTAAACATTTTTACAATTTGTGTTAGAAAGGCAAAAGTACCCTTAATCGTTCGAATAAGGCTTTTTTTTCGATGAGTATATTTATTTTATTGATCGGTTCGAAAATTTAAGCTGTAAAAAATTGCAGGAGAAAAACTTCCTCAGCAACAGTCTTTCCCACCTTTGGTTCAAATTTTACTATCTTAGAATGCCTGAAATTTTTAAATCTTTTAAATCCCTTGTTAACAATTTCTAATCTGCATTATTAATGGTTACAGAAAGGTATAAAAGCCTGGAAGAATTTAAAAATTCACTAGATCAAATAGGACTTAAGGCACTTGACAAAGTTTACCTCACCTACAAAGAAGAATTTTTACTTTTTTCTAAGAGATATGATATATCGCAAGAAGATGCTCATGATGTTTATCAGGATACCATTATGGCCTTCTATGAGAATGTAAGGACAGGCAGACTCAATAAGTTGACCAGTTCCATCAAAACGTACCTTTTTAGTATTGGGAAGTACAGTATTTATAACAGACTTAAAAAAAATAGTAAGACCATTACTCTGGATAAGGCACATTTGGAAAATTTGGATTTAGAGGCCATCGATTCAAATATTCAGCCAAATGAAAAATTGGTACAGATGGAAAGAGCAATGGATCAATTGGGAGATCGATGTAAGAAGATTTTAATACTTTTTTATTATCACTCTTATTCTATTGAAGCGCTCATGCATGAGCTCGATTATAAGAATGAGAATGTTGTAAGAAGTCATAAGTCGCGATGTCTCAGAAGCCTAAAAGAATTAATAAAGGGTTATGAAAATGGAGGATAAATTTCCTTTGATAGACGCGTATCTCACGGGTCATATCTCCGACAAGGAAAACCAAGAATTAAACGAGCTTAGGAAAATTCCTGAATTCGAACAAGAATTTCAATTTCGTCAAGATGCATTTCTGACTGCTAAGGCCCTGGGCCGTAGAGAACTTAAATCCAGATTGCAAAGCCTGGATCAACCAGCTAAAGTAATTCGGTTCAGAAATTGGTGGGCTTTAGCTGCTGCGATGATCCTGCTACTTCTGGCTGTACCATTTCTATTTGATCATTCCCCTTCGGATAAACTGTATGCAGAGTTCTATAGCACACTTCCTAACAAAATAGACCCAATCACCCGGGGAGAAAGTACCAAATCTGAACTTAGACCTGCCTTAATTGAATATGAGAGAGCAAATTATACCACAGCCCGACAACTTTTCGAGGAAAAGAGAGAACTCAACCCTGATGTGGAAGTATATATAGCAATAACTCATCTCGAAGAAGGTCAATTTAATGAGGCCATAAAGATACTTCAACCCATATCTGAAAACTCTGGAGCCAGGTTCCGGCAGGAGGCCAAATGGTATCTTGCGCTTGCCCATTTAGGAAATTCTAATAAAGACCAGGCAACTGCCCTGCTTCAAGAGATTTCTAAATCTCAAAGTATGTATCAAAATAGGGCCAAGGAACTACTTGCTAAATTGTTGTGATTGAGTTGTTAATAATCAATTAAAAGGCAATCTCCAAAGGCTTTATAAGGTTTTAATCATTATTTTTGCAGGAAATAATGAATATGAGAGCCTTTGCTATACTTTTAATTTTTGGGTTTTTTGGCAATGCCAATGGGCAGTCAGACATGCCTGACCCGGTTAAATGGACATTCGAAGTTGAAAAAGTCAGTGAGAATGAATACAAATTGTTATATAAAGCCGATATAGAACAAGGTTGGGCCATTTATTCCCAACATATAGAAGAAGGTGGACCTATTCCCACCAGCTTTACTATTGAGGAACAAGATGGTGTAGAACTGGTAGGGGCAGTCGTGGAACCCGCCGAAGTAGAAAAGAAATTCGACGATATTTTTGAAATGGACTTGATCAAAATAAATGGCCCCGCTATCTTTTATCAAATGGTCAAAACCACCACAAGCGCTCCCACTATCAAGGGCTTTCTCACTTATATGAGTTGTGATGATTCAAAATGTCTGCCTCCTACAGATGTTGACTTTGAATTTGTAGTCCAATAAATAAGAAAACATGATTAGATTTTTAACAATAAGTGTTGTCCTGCTTTTCTCTTTAGCTTCACATGCCCAAATATTAGAACCGGTCAAGTGGTCATTCGATTCAAAGAAAATTTCTGAAATGGAATATGAATTGATCTATACCGCCAAAATCGATGATGGATGGAATGTCTACTCGCAAGAACCTAATGAGGATGGCCCTGTACCTACTGAAATCATATACGAAACTGAAGGTGTAGCGCATGAGGGAATTGGTAAAGAGAGTGGAAAAAGAAAGGAAGGTATAGATCCTATTTTTGAGGTCAATGTGGTCAAGTATCTTTCTGAGGAAGACTTTGTAATTACCCATTCAGTAATCGTTCCTGATGGTGTAACCTCAATAAGCGGTTATTTGACCTACATGGCATGTGACGATACCAAATGTCTGCCTCCTACAGATGTAGATTTCAATATCATCCTTCAAAAAGGGACCATCGTAGAACAAGATGCTATTGGCAATGTAACCGGTGTGACCGCTGTTAGATCTAATGACAAGGTATTGACACCAGTCTCATGGACCTTTGATATAGAAAAATCCAGCGACCAGGAATACATCCTCAAGTATATTGCGAAAGCCGATGAAGGATGGACGGTCTATTCTCAATTCACGAATGATGATGGCCCTATACCCACTTCCATTCTATATAATGAAGCTGACTATTTTTCTGTCACAGATAAATCAGTGGAAAAGGGGCACAAAAAAGAAGGTATAGATCCTTTTTTTGATGTAGAGGTCATCAAATATTTATCCGATGAACCTTTTGTTATTGAACACCGGGTGAAAGTCACGGATCCTTCAAAACCTATTTCAGGTTCTTTAGAATACATGGCTTGCGATGATACCAAATGCCTGCCTCCTGACTTGATTGATTTTGAATTCATACCCGCATCGTTGAAAGGTGCTACCGTATCAATTTCTGATGAGGAGGTAGAAGCCATAGCAGCTTCAGGTAACAGTATAGATAATACCATCCCTTCCATAGTGGCTTCATTAGAAAATCCAACGGCTGAATGTGGTGGAATACAACAACTCAGTACCAATCTGTGGTTGACTTTCTTTTTTGGATTCATCGGAGGTTTACTGGCTCTTCTGACACCATGTGTATTTCCTATGATCCCTTTAACGGTTAGTTTTTTTACAAAAGATACCAAAAGAAAAGGATGGGTTAATGGTGCCATTTACGGAGCATCAATCATCGTGATTTATGTCGCTTTAGGCATCTTAATTACCGCAGTGTTCGGTGCTGATTCCTTGAATCGCTTGTCAACCAATTGGATTGCCAATGTCATCTTCTTTTTAATTTTTGTGTTTTTCGCATTCTCTTTTTTCGGATTTTATGAAATTACGCTACCATCATCATGGTCCAACAAGAGTGATAGAATGGCCGATAAAGGTGGTTTTATAGGGATCTTTTTCATGGCTTTTACCCTGGCGATCGTTTCTTTTTCCTGTACTGGACCCATTATCGGGTCTGCCATCGTTGAATCTGCTAGCTCTAAAATTGGTCCGGCCGTCGTTATGACCGGTTTTGCCCTGGCATTAGCGATACCTTTTGGTCTGTTTGCAGCATTCCCGGCCTGGCTCAATTCTCTCCCAAAATCGGGTTCCTGGATGACTTCTGTTAAAGTGGTATTGGGTTTTCTGGAATTGGCACTGGCATTTAAATTTTTATCAGTCGCAGATTTGACTGAACATTGGGGATTCCTGAGATATGAGCTGTTTATCGGGATCTGGATTGTCATTGCTATTTTGACAGTTCTGTATTTGTTGGGATATATCAAATTTCCTCACGATGCACCTGTTCGAAAAATAACTCCGGTTAGGTGGGGATTTATAGCATTATTTGCAGCATCTGCAATTTACCTGGCAACAGGATTTCAAATCAATGAGGATATTAAAGCCTATGATTCTAAAGAACTTTTAAGCGGTATTGCTCCTCCTGCTCAATACAATTTCTTTCTTGAAGAACCAGAACTAGACCCAGAACTAAAATCTCGGTTCTCTTCGTATAAAAAATGTGCGAATAATCTCGATTGCTTTACAGACTATTACGAGGGTATTGCCTATGCACAGGAAGTCAATAAGCCGGTTTTCCTGGATTTTACAGGTCATGCTTGTGTGAATTGCAGGAAAATGGAGGAACATGTTTGGGTTAAATCAGAGGTCCACTCAAAATTAAGTAATGATTTTGTTCTTGTTTCCCTCTACAGTGATGATTCCCAACCGCTGGAGGAAAAGAAATATTCAGTAGTTCAGGAAAAAATGTTGAGAGATGTGGGTAACATGTGGTCTGATTTTCAGATTGCAAATTTTGGCTCCAATACACAACCATTATACGCTATGTTGACGCCACAAGAAGAAGTGATTGGTTTGCCTAGAGGATATGATCCTAATTATCAGGAATATGTAGAATTTCTAGAGTGCGGACTCTCCAATTTTGAAAAGAGAAAGGAGATATTAGGGAGCAGATGATGCATTAATACTCATTTGATTCCTGCTTCCAATAAGCAATAAGAGATTTTTAGCCTTTATGCGAAATGTGTCGTAAGGATCAGGATGATCATTACGATATGCAGCACTTCTGCCAGCATAGAACTCTTCATCTTTTCATAACTCAATCCTATAAACATGGAAAATGGGATGGCAAGTATCAATAAATGGGTTGCCGAGAGACCATTGACAAAAAACGTAATAACTAAGCTAAAAAACATGAACCAATAGATGATGTCAATCTTTTTCTGTACCTGAATCGCATTTTTCATCGTATAATTGTTATACCTGGCTATAACAAAAATGACAACCAATCCTATGGCGGCGAGATATAAAATGGACTCCAGACTTAATCTCCAGAATAAACTCAAAATTCCATTTCCAAATTGAAAATATTCCCATATCAGATCCAGCTCACCATGCCAGTAATAATAAACACCAGCCAGAAATATTGGCACAAACATCCCAGACGTTAAGATTAAAATCTCGTTTAACCTGAAAGATCGCAATATCAAAATTGAGATCACTGCCAGTCCCCAAAGACTGACATTCCCCGAATACAGTAATAAAGCAAAAGCAAGATGCAATCCGGTATTGAATATTTTAATCGCGAACTCATGGGTCTTATAAATCCCGTTAATGTTAAGAAGAGCCAATAGTATAAAAAAGCAAGAAAGTAAAACCGGAGAGCAAATCATCCCACCTGGGATACCAGCTGTAAGTAGTATAAAAAATAATCCGGGAAGCAAAGTTTGATACTTGGATATGCGGTTTTGTATGATATGACGATTGACGAAGTTCGCCGCAAGAAACACAATGAAACAAGCCAGAATATTCTGAAATATTGCAGATTCTAAGACATTTGTAAATAAATACTTGGAAAAGGGCGTATCATGCGCTTGAACTTCATACCTCTCAGGATGGATCAGCGAGTGTATCCTTATTAGAAACGTGTAAGGAAGTAACAATAAGGTCGCGAAAAATTGATTCGTCCTGAATATTTCTATCACGTGATGAAAAGTACTTTGACCTACATACGGAAATAATAATGCCAATATTATCCAAGCCGATAAATCTCCATATATTTGGCATTCACAAAAATGGATCGATGCCACTTTCCTTAAAGGAAATTAAAAAGCCGGTACAGGCTGACCTGGAAGCCTTTCAAAAGCACTTTAGACAGTCTATGAAAAGTAATGTCAGGCTCCTCGACACCATTACTTATTACATCGTGCAAGGAAAAGGAAAGCAGATTCGTCCGTTGTTCGTCTTTTTGTGTGCAAAGCTTTTCGGCGAAATCAATGATTCCAGCCATGATGCCGCCAGCTTTATTGAAATTTTGCATACTGCAACACTCGTACATGACGACGTAGTAGATGATTCAAGTAAAAGAAGAGGCTTGTTTTCGATCAATGCGCTATGGAAAAACAAGGTAGCAGTTCTGGTAGGAGATTTTCTATATGCAAAGGGGTTCTTGCTAGCGCTGGAAAATGAGCAATTTAAATTGATAAAAATTGTCTCTACCGCCATTAAAGAAATCATAGAAGGTGAAGTACTGCAATTAGACAAAGCAAGGAGACTTGACATCGATGAGGAGGTCTATTTTGAAATCATCAGGCAGAAAACAGCTTCGCTCATCGCAGCTGCTTGCGCTGCAGGTGCTTCCACAACTTCTGATGATCCCGAGGTCGTAGAGAAAATGAGATTATTTGGTGAAAATATTGGTATCGCTTTCCAAATCAAAGATGATCTCTTCGACTATGGAGAAGATGACATTGGCAAACCTACAGGTATTGACATCAAGGAAAAGAAAATGACATTGCCTCTGATTCATGTATTGAAAAACTCTGATCGTTCTACAAAACGCTGGATCATCAATACCGTGAAAAGACACAATAACAATAAAAAGAAAGTCAGAGCACTTGTGGAATTTGTAAAAGAAAAGGGTGGGTTGACCTATGCCCAGGAAGCTTTGGATCGATACCACAAAATGGCCATTGACATATTACATACTCTGCAACCGTCTCCTGCCAGGGATTCAATAGAAAACCTGGTTCATTTTGTCATCAGTCGTACGAAGTAATTCGATGACTTCTTGAATATTATAACTCGACCCGCTGAATATTGGCACCCAAAGCATTCAGCCTTCCATCGATATTCTGATACCCTCTGTCAATTTGCTGAATATTATGTATCGTCGAAGTACTGTTAGCTGACAATGCAGCAATCAAGAGCGAAACCCCTGCCCTGATATCCGGTGAACTCATGGAAATACCCTTCAATTGAGTTTTTCTTTCCAGTCCAATAACAGTCGCCCTGTGTGGGTCACATAGTATAATTTTTGCACCCATATCAATGAGTTTATCAACAAAAAACAGCCTTGATTCAAACATTTTTTGATGTATCAAGACACTACCACGAGCTTGTGTAGCCACTACCAGCATTATCGAAAGCAAATCCGGCGTGAATCCGGGCCATGGTGAATCATAAATGGTCAGAATGGATCCGTCTATAAAACTTGAAATCTCATAAATATCCTGCGCTTCTACATGTATGTTGTCATCCTGAATATCTAGTTTGATACCCAATTTTTGAAATACCGATGGAATATTCCCCAGCTCTTTGACAGCAGCATTCTTGATCAATAGCTCAGATTGAGTCATGGCAGCCATGCCTATGAAACTACCTATTTCGATCATATCCGGAAGCACGCGGTGTTCGGTGCCTTTCAGTGAATCTACTCCTGTTACTTTGAGTAAGTTGGATCCGATTCCTTGTATCTTGGCGCCCATTCCCACTAACATTCTGGACAACTGTTGTACATAGGGTTCACAAGCTGCATTGTAAATGGTGGTTTGACCCTCAGCCAGAACCGCTCCCATCAATACATTTGCAGTACCGGTCACCGAGATCTCATCCATAAGCATATAACAGCCTTTGAGTTTTTCAGCATACACATAGTAATCGTCGGTATCTTCATCGAATTTAAACTCTCCTCCCAATTTCTGAAAGCCGATAAAGTGTGTGTCCAGCCGCCTTCTCCCTATTTTATCTCCACCAGGTTTGGGCAGATAAGCTTTTCCAAATCTGGCGAGTAATGGTCCTATCAACATGACAGAGCCTCTGATTTTCTTTGCGTCATTTTGATATTCCTCAGATGAGAGGTAATCCAGATCAACTTCATCAGCTTGAAAAGTATAGTGACCTTGCGAGTGTCTTTCTACCTTTACACCTAATCCTTTAATCAAGTTGATGAGTTTCTTGACATCCAGAATCTCGGGTACATTGGTAATCTCCACTTTCTGATCGGTCAGTAAGACTGCACACAATACCTGCAGCGCTTCATTCTTTGCTCCCTGGGGTTCAATTTCTCCTTTTAATCGGGTATTTCCTTCTACGATAAAAGCCTCGTTCGACATATTTCTAAATTTTGTTCAGATTCAACAATAACCAGAAATTCGATAGCTCTTATAAATGAAACACGAATGTAATGCTGATTATTATTCACTATGGCTGGAATGTAATAAAAAAAGGCGCAACTATTCAGTTACGCCTTCAAATATATTAAAATATTTTATAATGTATTATCTTCTCTTATTTCTATTGTTAGAGTACCTTTTATTGCTGTTTTTCCTATAGTTCTTTCTATTACTGGAACCACGTCTACTGCCACTACTATTGGTGTTGGTATCACGATCATCTTTTCCAATATTAAGATTGTAGTTATCTGCTAACTTCAACTTCCCTTTTGAAATTTTTTCAAGATCCTCTATGATGATCTCGTCACTAACATAGTGTTCTCTGTTCCAGGTTCTGTAGGCCAATTTCATATATCTTGCAATGGTTTCGGCAAATGCGTCCTTCTTAGGGCCCTCCTCCATCGCGATCGCCTTTTCTATTAAAGCCATCACATTACTTCCATAGTGGCGATACCTTCTAACAGTTCTAGGATAACTAAGTGTCTCTGGCTTGACTACGTCTTCCTTGGCAAGAATAGAATCCTCAGGAGCATCTACTTCGATATCGTAATCCGCAATTCTCAATAAATGGGACCACAACTTCGCCCTATAGTTATTAATGTTTTTATTATCAGGATTCATCTGATACATTAAGGCTACAATTCGTTCTGCATACTTCTGCCTTTGCTCCTTGTCTTCGACAGTCTTAGCATAGTTGATCAGGTTTTGAACGTTTCGTCCATACTCGGAAATAACCAATGGGTCTTTTTCCGTGTTATATTCCATGTTTTCCATATTCTTACTTAATTCTTATTATTCAACAGTTACCGATTTCGCTAAATTTCTCGGTTGATCTACGTTACATCCTCTCATCACTGCAATATAATATGCGAGCAGTTGAAGAGGGATTGCTGACAACAATGGAGAGAAAACATCATCTGTATTCGGGATCTCGATTGTAAAATCGGCAATTTTTTTAATTTCAGTATCACCCTCTGATACTATGGCAATTACAATGCCTTTCCTGGCCTTCACTTCCTGTACATTAGAAAAAATCTTTTCGTATGCATTCTTGTTGGTAGCAATAACAATTACGGGCATGTACATGTCTATCAATGCAATAGGTCCGTGCTTCATTTCTGCTGCTGGATAGCCCTCGGCATGGATATAGGAAATTTCTTTTAGTTTCAAAGCCCCTTCAAGAGCTATAGGAAAGTTGTATCCGCGACCCAAATATAAAGCATTTGAAGCACTTTTTATCTCAGAAGCAATACTTTTTATGTGTGCCGCCTGCTGAAGTACCTTTTTGACCTTTTGAGGAATCAGTTCGAATTCAGATATCAAAGCCTGGAAATTCCTTTCTGAAATCGTACCACGCTTATGGGCCAGATCCAGAGCCATTAAGGTCAGCACGACCAATTGACTTGTAAATGCTTTGGTAGATGCGACCCCAATTTCCGGTCCGGCATGAATATAGGACCCGCAGTCGGTAATTCTTGCAATCGATGAACCTACATTGTTTACAATCCCATAGATCAAAGCCCCTTTTTCCTTGGCCAATTCCAGGGCTGATAAAGTATCCGCCGTTTCTCCGGACTGCGAAAGTGCAATCACCACATCCTTAGGTCCAATAATGGGGTTTCTGTATCGGAATTCTGAAGCATATTCCACCTCAACGGGAATCCTTGCCAATTCTTCAAATAAGTATTCTGCAATTAATCCAGCATGCCAAGATGTTCCACAAGCAACAATAATGAATCGCTCTGCATTCTCAATTCGATTGTAGTGATCCTGCATTCCACCCACTTTCACCCAACCTTCACCGGCATTGATCCGTCCCCTCATGGCTTCATAGATAGATTCATCTTGTTGATATATCTCCTTCAACATGAAATGATCATATCCGCCTTTTTCTATTTCTTCCAGTTTTAAATCTACCTGCTCGATATGGTAATCTACCAGCTTGTTGTCCAGTGATCTGATCTGAGGATTATCATCTCGTGAAATGGTGACCACTTCATCATCATCGAGGTATATAATTTGATTGGTGTATTTGATGATGGGGGTTGCGTCTGAAGCGATGAAGAACTCATTATCACCGATACCTACCACTAACGGACTCGATTTTCGAGCTCCTACTATGATATTGGGATGCTCTCTGTCTATTACAGCAATGGCAAAGGCTCCAACTACTTTTTGTAAAGCATATCTCACTGCAGACTCTAAATCCAAATTCTTTGATTCCTGTATCTGCTCAATTAAGTGTACTAAAACTTCAGTATCCGTCTCACTTCTGAATTCATGGCCTTCGGAAATGAGGTATTCTTTGAGTGTTCCGTAGTTCTCTATGATTCCATTGTGTACTAAAGCCAAACGGTTATTGCCGGAATGATGTGGATGGGCATTAATATCATCAGGTTTACCGTGAGTAGCCCATCTGGTATGACCAATGCCAATGGTTGCGTGGGAGTTTACAGCTTCTTCGAACTTTTCGAGCTCACTGACTTTCCCTTTCTTTTTAAAAGTTTTGAGTTCGCCATTTAACAACGATATGCCTGAACTGTCATAACCTCTGTATTCAAGCCTTTTTAATCCTTCCAGTAGTATTGGGAATGCTTTTCTTTCACCAATGTATCCTACGATACCACACATGAATTCTCTATTTAGAAAAATTAGCTTTCAGCCTCATAGGGAACTCTGAATGCCCAGGGCCAAAAATAATAGAACGTCCAGGCATGGTCACTTTATTTCTTGGAACAATTCTTAATCGCGTTTTGGGATTGCTGCTGCCTAATTCCTGAATCGCATGCAAAGAAATGATGGCGTTGTACTTTTTGATCGTCATTCCATTAAGTTGCACATCCTCTAGTGTTCCCTCGAAATAAGAAGGTATACCTAAGTTAAACGCAACGATGGCATCTTCAATGGGAACCAAATCTCCTTCTTCATTATATTCTTCCAAAACGATACTTTCTATAGGAGCATGAATGTCTTGAGAGGCACTTTCTAGTACATAAAACTCCAACTCCATTCTATTAATCAGAAAGCCATCCAACTGATCTGTGGATAGCACAGGAAGTTCCAATTCCACTACTGGCCCTGCCATTCCCTGAAGAAATACTAAACTATCACCCTTCTCATCATCATCCAAAAATTCTTCGACTATTGCATTTTCAGTATCATGATTGTAATAATTATGCCTTACACCCCTAAGTGGAAAACGATAATTTTTTCTAAGTGTATCTTCTCTATAATAAATATAAATATTGTTGTTAGGTGCCGCACCGCTACTTAATGTATTGAAATTGAAGCCGATTGTAGAACTGTTGTTCGGAGTGCTCTTTATACTGATTCCAGGCGTGTAGTCCAAAAAAGCCTCCGGGGTATGAACCAGGAGTGTGTCGTCAATCATAGCCTGAGCCCAGGAGTTGTCCAATTTCATTCGAAACTGATTGCTCACCTTAATGGTATCATTGGGTTCAATGACAATAAAAGAATCTCTGGGTGATGGCACAAATGATCTACTTCCTATTAAATCAGTAGCAGAGGGTCTGAAGGTTGAAAATATTTTATTTCCGCTTGGCAATGCATTCTCCATTACCCTAACCTCTATATTGTGAGTCGTGGTAGAATCTCCATAAAACCCTGCCTGGTTGTATTCCATGACTAATACCACTGAATCTAACCTTACTTTTGTTTCCAGCCCATCTTTAATGAATCTAAAATCTGGTGGTATAACAGTACCACCTAATTGTGTCAAAAGCGAAACATTGGCGTAAGCCTCAGCAGTGGTTTCTCCAAAATAGGGATCTCTCAATTGACCAACCATTAAAGAAGTGATGCTTGCGGCACCATCATAGGTTACTACAGAATCGACATTATTTGTGAAAGCTTTTATGTCGAAATCATCTCTAAAAGAGAGTTCTATACTATCTGGTATAAAGAGATCAGCACCAACAAGACTAGACTTGCTGCAGGCGTAAGTAATGGTAATGACCACGAATGCGGCAAAACTGTACAAAAATATTCTCATACAAGATTATAAATGATTAATGTGTTACGGACAGAGCTATTCTGCTTCCTCCTCTTCTTCCTCTTCTAACAGGCTCTTGTAAAAGTCAAAGTAAACCGGAGGTGCTTCATCAACTGGCACAAAGTCCAATTTTGTCTTTCCTGACTTTTCTATCAACTCATTAACGGAATCATCAAGCGTTTCGCTTCCTTGAATGATGATATCAGAGTTTTTGATGGCTCCTGCATGTAAATTGATTCCATTTTCATCACTGAAAGATTTTAAATCAGATTCCTCCAGATTATTGATCATGGCTTTCTCCAGGAATTGGTCAGAAAAAGTACCACCCATGGATTTATTGTAGACAGAATAGATCACCTGAGCATTTTGAAAAATAGGTTCGTCTTTATAAACTGTTTTGAGATAAAGCGGGACCAATGCGGTCATCCAGCCGTGACAATGAATAATGTCCGGCGCCCATCCAAATTTCTTTACCGTTTCCATGACACCCTTGCAGAAGAAAATCATTCGTTCCGAGTTGTCATCAAATGGTTCTCCGTCGGCGTTTTTGAAAACAAATTTTCTTTTGAAGAATTCTTCGTTATCTAAAAAGTACACTTGCATCCTTGCTCCCGGAAGAGAAGCCACTTTAATAATTAAAGGAAAGTCATCGTCATCTACGATGATGTTCATTCCGGATAATCTAACTACTTCATGAAGACGATGCCTGCGCTCGTTAATCGATCCAAATTTCGGCATCAATACACGAATTTCATATCCTTTTTCCTGTGTATATTGTGGCAGTTTTCTTACCAATTTCGAAATATCATCAGCGACCGTATAAGGCTCCATCTCCTGAGTGACAAAAAGAATTCTCTTCTTACTCATACCTAACTTACTTTTTTTACAAGAGATTAAAAATAGCGTGCAAAGATAAGAATTTTTCTTGATTGTTACATAATCCTCTGAAATTCAGTATGGCTACCATTTTTCTTGCCAAAATATATTACAACTTCAAGTTCTCTTAAAGTCGATTTCTTATAAATGATTACATTAGTTCCTTTTATAGAAAGTGTGATAGACATTAGATATTTTACATCTTTTTCTACCTATATTTCTTCCTTGACCTCTTATTTATGACAAATTTTATCGTAAGACCTGAGCTAGGTGTGTGCTATTACCCAGAGCAGTGGAACAAACATTTATGGGTAGAGGATATTGAAAAAATGAAAGCTTTAGGACTGTCATGGGTGCGAATAGGTGAGTTTTCATGGTCAGAACTCGAACCCATACCCAACGAATGCTCATGGGATTGGCTTGATGAGATCATAAACCTCTTGGGTAATGCAGGATTGAAAATCATTTTATGTACCCCTACAGCTACACCACCAAGATGGATGATTACCAAATATCCGGACCTTTTAGCCGTAGACAAGGATGGAAAAGCCAGAATCTTTGGATCACGAAGGCATTATTGTTTCTCTCATAAAGGTTATCAATGGGAGTCTCAGCGAATTACCGCATTGCTGGCAGAACGATATGGAAAGAACAAGTTTATAGGTGCCTGGCAAACGGATAATGAATACGGCTGTCATGACACCATCATTTCATATAGTTTATCTGCACTGAAAGGTTTCCAAAACTGGCTTGAACAGAAATACCAGAAAATAGAAAAACTAAATGAAGCCTGGGGAAATGTTTTTTGGTCCATGAAATATATGTCTTTCGCTGAAATCCAACTTCCGAATTCCACTGTCACAGAACCGAATCCTGCCCATGTCCTGGATTTTAGAAGATATTCATCTGATCAGGTAGTCCACTTCAACTTGCTACAGTGTAAAACCATTCGCAAACACTCCGACTTACCCATACTTCATAATTATATGGGTAAGATTATTGATTTTGATCATTTTGAAGTCGGCAAAGATTTAGAGATAGCCAGCTGGGACAGCTATCCACTAGGTTTCCTGGAAGATAGAGTAAATGCCAGCGAAGAAGAGAAAAAATACTATCAGCGACAAGGTGATCCCGATTTCCAGGCCCTTCATCACGATCTTTATCGTGCTGTAGGCCACATGAGATCAGAAAACCCTCGATGGTGGATCATGGAGCAACAACCAGGACCAGTAAACTGGGCACCATTCAATCCCATTCCTCATAAAAATATGGTGCGTCTATGGTCTTGGGAAGCTTTTGCACACGGTGCAGAAGTGGTAAGTTATTTTCGATGGAGACAAGCACCGTTTGCCCAGGAACAAATGCATTCCGGATTGCAAAGACCTGATCGCGAATGGGCAACAGCCAAAGATGAAGTAGAAAATATCACCAATGATTTGGAAAAAATTCGAGAAATTGAGCATACCGATGCAGAAATTGGTCTCGTCTTTGATTATGAATCTTGTTGGGCCTGGCAAACACAGCCACAAGGCCAATCATTTGATTATTTTGAATTGATATTAGATTATTATCGGGCTTTGAGAAAGCTAGGACAATCTATAGATATTATTCCTGCGAAATTCCCGGAATTCAAAAAAAGAAAAGTCATCATAATTCCTGGACTGTTTTGCTGGAACAAAGATCTTTTGAAGGAGATTAAAGCCTTCAAAGGGAAAATCATCATTGGTCCAAGGTCAGGGTCTAAAACAAACCACTTTTCTATCCCCGAAAATTTAGCCCCTAATATTCCCGGATTTGATTGCAAAGTTCACGAAGTCGAAAGTCTAAGGGCAGGAGAACTGATTTCCTTAGAAGACGGCAGTAATTTTCATTCCTGGCATGAGGTGCTCCATACTTCTGAAGAGATCATTGTCAAAGCTTTAGACGGCACACCAGCTGTTATCAGAAAGGATAACTTGATTTACATTGGAGGTTGGTTAGATCAAAAAGGAATGATGAATCTTTTTTCAAAAATACTTGAATCGACATCCATTCAAGCCTATACTTTAGAAAATGGACATCGCATTAGAAAGACAGCTCACCATACTTTTCATTTTAACTATGGCCTGGATAATGTGGCAGTTATGGGACATTCATTGAAAACCGGAGATATTTTAGTATTAGATACTAAGACAAATCAAAGAATAATTTAATCATTTATTAATAATCTGTGGAGTTACAAAACATACAAGTCGTCGTCTTTCTCGGTCTTACCTTACTGATTGCCATTGTGACCTTTTGGTTTTGCAGAGGCGCCAGACAAGGAGAAGATGGAACTCAAGAATATTTTCTGGCAGGAAATGACCTCAAATGGTATTTCGTGGCCGGTTCTATTACTTTGACAAATCTTTCGACGGACCAGTTGGTAGGAATGAATGGCAATCAGATGGCCTTGCTGGCCTGGTGGGAGTTAGCGGCTGTCGCTGGGTTGCTCATGCTCACTTTTATTTTTCTACCCATTTACTACAGATATGAATGTACAACCACTACTGAATTACTTGAAAAAAGATATAACAACCAACATATCCGCGCCGTCATTTCTGTCTTATTTCTTTTAGGTAACATATTCATCTTCCTACCTGGTGTCCTGTATGGAGGGTCCTTGTTTATGCAAAGTATGTTTGGCATCGATTTGAATCTGTACATATTAGCTGCTCTTTTCGCGATTGTTGGAGCCATTTATGCCATCGTAGGTGGATTGCGTGCGGTAGCTGTTTCTGATACCTTTTCAGGCATATTGCTTTTAGGCCTTGCCATTTTGGTTGTCTTTGTATCTTTACGCGCAATCAATTTTGATTTTTCAGGCATTCCGCAGGAACGGTTAACTTTGATTGGTGGACCTGCTTCCGACATACCTTTCAGTGCTTTATTTACGGGAATGATTTTCATCCAGATGTTTTACTGGTCTACCAATCAGACCATTACTCAACGTGCAATGGCTTCTCCGACAGTTAAGGAAGCACAAAAGGGCGTGCTCTTTGCTGCCTTGATTCGCTTGCTGATAGTTCCGCCTATCATTGTTCTGCCAGGAATCGTAGCATTTAAACTATACGGAGACATTGGAGATGCAACGTACGGAACAATCGTTGGTGATCTGCTCCCTTCTTTTCTCTCAGGAGCATTCGCTGCAGCCATTGCAGCAGCTGTATTGACTACTTTTAATTCGATTTTAAATGCATCTGCTGCCTTGTGGGTATGTGATATTCACAAAACCTATTTTAACAAAAATCCAAATGTTAAAAGATTGTCTCTATGGGTCTCAATAGCCATGGTGTTGCTTGCATTCATGATGATTCCTATTTTTAATAATCCGGAATCAAGCCTTATAAATACCATGCAAACTTTATTTGGATTATTGTCAATGCCCATACTTTCTGCATTTATTGTCGGACTACTGTTTAAGAATGTTAACCCTTATGCGATGATCATCGCTGTTGTATTTTCTGTATGTCTGTATGCTTTTTTCATTTTTGTATGGCCAAGTTTGCCAGGAGGTGGCTATATACATATGATGGCTGTGACCTTATTTGCTGGAATTGCAATGGCATTGACAGTTAACAGACTTGTGTTCAAACAAAATGCAATTTGGGATGCTAACCGGATTTTTGCAGACTAGTGATTTATCCCGAAACGCCCTGCATCAACATTGCACAGATAATAGCTCCATAGGTACCCATTGCATAACCTAAAACTGCCATCAATACACCCACGGGAGCCAATGCCGGATCGAATGCCGACGCCACAATCGGCGCACTGGCAGCGCCTCCCACATTGGCCTGACTGCCCACTGCCACAAAGAAATACGGAGCCCTGATAATCTTACTGACAATAAATAAAATCAGTACATGAACCATCATCCAAACTATTCCGATCAGAAATAACCCGAGATTATCAAAGATCTCTCCCACATTCATTTTCATACCGATCGTAGCTACCAAAATATAGATAAACACTGTTCCCCAGCGACTCGCGCCTACTCCTTCAAACTTCCGAGCTCTTGTAAATGAGAGTGCCACACCAACTGTTGTAGATATGACGATCAACCAGAAAAATGAACTCATTAAAGAATTGAGCCGCAGAGACTCCAGACTTTCTTTAAAACTAGCCATCCAGGGCGTAATGACATCTTTTCCCCAATGACTCACGGCTACTGCTCCAAATGCAATGGCCAACAGAATAAAAACTTCTCTTGTAGTCGGAACCTTTTCTATGCTCGAGCGATAATCCGAGACCCGCTTCTTCAATTCTTCAATAGCAGAATTATCAGCCTTTAACCAGCGATCCAGCTTATCTGAAAAATTGATCCCGAATAGCAGTATGCCCATCCATATATTGGCCACCAATACGTCGACTACAATCATAGAAGCAAACAAGCCATCTCCAACCTGATAAATCTCCTTCATTGCCGTCTGATTCGCACCTCCACCAATCCAGCTACCGGCAATAGTTGACAATCCACGCCAGATTTCACCTGCTGAAGAATCGATCACTCCGGGTGCAACGTAAGAAACGAACAACAACGCAATGGGACCACCAATGATGATTCCCAATGTTGCCGCAAAAAACATGATTAAAGCTTTTGGACCCAATCGCATGATGCCCTTAAAATCAATTCCTAAACATAGCAGCACCAAACATGCGGGTAATAGATATCTACTAGCCACAAAATAGAGTTGGGAATGACCTTGATGAGGTTCCAATTGAGCAGTGGTAGCGCCAGCATCACGTAGGAATGTCGTAATCTGATCATAGCTCATATTGGAAAAGTCCTCCATCACGCCCAACTGACCTGCCAGTTCATAGACCGATTCCGTGTACCAGTGTGGCGCTATTAAACCCAATGGCCAGTTTAACAATGCCGGAACAAAATAACACATCAAGACGGTCGGTAAAAAGGTATAAAATCGTTTCCAGCTAGGCAAACTCGAAGTATGAAAAATAAATGCAAGTACAATTAATAACAACCCGAGAACTACAGCATCATTGGTGAAAATCGGCTCCATCGACTTCGTTTATTTGGGAGCAATATAGCAAATTACGGCATCCAAATGAACTAAACCTATGCTGTCAATGGTTATTATTGCAGTATGCTGGAAAAATTAAACAAATACAGAAAGTCTTTCAATGCCAATAAGTTGCTTAATAAGCTTCCGAATTACTTGAAGACGATTGGCATCAAAACCATATATACGGTTCTCTTGCTTTTTAAAGCATATCAGAGAAAAGAAACACCGGCCTGGGCGAAAAATATTATTCTTGGAACCATCGGTTATCTACTCAATCCTATTGATGGAATTCCAGATGTGACGCCATTTTTAGGTTTTACTGATGATGTAGGAGTTATCAGCTTCGGCCTGGTTTCTATCGCTTGCTACATTGATGAAAATGTTAGGAAAGAAGCCAAAACACAATTGGCCAAATGGTTTAGCGACTATAATAGCGAGGATTTAGAAGAGGTAGATGCTAAATTTTAGCAATTTTTATTTTCTTCTTTTTAAGTAGGTCAATGGTAGTGTGGAAATAGATCATCCAAGGAAAACTGCCTGAAAGAACCGCTAACCCAAATATAAGTGGTGAGACCTCACCAATTATCAGTTCATGGAGAGATAGAAATATCAAAGGAGTGAGTACAACCGAAATGATCAAAAGCAAGATATTCCTCGTTAATCTCAAATCAATAATCCGAAGATTTAGGCTTTGAAGAATTGTTAAGTCAGTTTTGGTCAATAAATGATGGGTTTTATTTTCGGTAAGGTTTACTCTACTGACTTCTTTGGTTTTTCTGGTCATGAGTATTTTACTGATGGGAAAAAATCCGGCAGTTAAAATGATACCTAATAGTCCAACCCATAGTCCTTCAAATAAAATATGGACCAAAAATATGGAGGCAGAAAAGATCATAAAATATCGAGAAGCCCATAAAAAGAAGGTCTTGTCGTTTTGTTCTCTCAAATCCTGTAATATTTCTGATTGTTGATGGTATGCATCTCGCAGAGATTCGTCTACTTCGACGGATTTTTTAGAAGCCGAAAGTTTAGCCGCAAAATCGTGATACATATCTAGATTTTCCATCATATCAAAAGTAAGTCAAATTTTTCAGTGTTTTGTAGCGTGATTGAAAATAGTAGTGAACCTATCCCGCTTTAGGACTCGCATCATGACTTGCAAATTCCATTGGCTAGCTGCCAATCAGTACAGAATTCGCAAAATTAAATGCCTCCCCTCCTGCACTGCAAATAAAATACTTCCTAACTTCGCAGCTAACCTTTATTTTTCAAGAAAAACAGCCATGCCCAGCATTCGACAACTCTTTCTTTCTCATGTTGCCAAAACCAATGAAATGCCTCTGATGCTCGAAATTGATCGGGCAGAAGGGATTTACATTTATGATAGCAAAGGGAAAAAATACTTCGATATGAACAGTGGCATCTCCGTCAGTTCACTAGGCCATTGTCATCCCGCTGTCGTTAAAGCTGTCAAAGATCAGGTTTCCAGACACATGCATACCATGGTTTACGGAGAACACATTCAATCTCCTCAAGCCTCTTATGCATCTTTATTGACCTCCCAACTGCACAAACGACTTGACCTTGTCTACTTCGTAATGACCGGTACGGAGACCGTAGAACTGGCAATGAAGTTGGCAAGAAAACAGACCGGCAGAACTGAAATTATTGCTTGCCGAAATGCTTATCATGGAAGTACCTACGGAGCCGAAGCCTTAAGAAGTGACACTGGGTTCACCATGCATTTTGCGCCAGGTGTTCCAGGGGTAAGACACATCAACTATAATTTAGTTGAAGACCTGAATAAAATCACCAAAAGTACCGCAGCTGTGATCGTCGAACCCGTTCAGGCAGAGTCAGGAGTCCATCCACCACTGGACAATTATTTACTTCAACTAAAAATTCGTTGTGAAAAAGTAGGTGCACTTTTTATTTTAGATGAGATACAAACAGGATTTGGAAGAACAGGAGCACTATTCGCACATCAAAAATACAATGCCATTCCTGATGTATTACTGATCGCCAAGTCGATGGGTGGTGGTATGCCGATTGGTGCGGTCGTTTCTTCAGAAAAAATCTTCTCTTCAATGATCAAGAATCCTGCTCTTGGACACATTACCACCTTTGGAGGTCATCCTGTGAGTTGTGCAGCAGCGCATGCCACATTGACAACAATACTGGAAAACGAGTTACCTGAAAAAGTACTGACTAAGGAAGCCCTGATCCGAAGAACACTTCAACATCCCATTATCAAAGAAATCAGAAGTTCCGGTTTGATGATGGCTGTAGAATTGACCAAAAGGAAATATCTTAAACATGTCGTGGGAAAGTGTATGGACCTGGGATTGATCATAGACTGGTTTTTATTTAACGATCGCTCCTTCAGACTAGCTCCTCCATTGATCATCACTGAACAAGAAATAGATGAGGCTTGTAAGATTATACTTGAAGCCATGGACTACGCTTTTGAAAAATACAATCATTAAGCGAAATTTTTGCCCTGTCTTCAAACACATGCATTCAATATGCTTTTAAATAGCTCCAATATCTTAACTTTGGTGGGCTGACATTTGCAGATGTTCTGCTATTTTTTCAATCTTTTATAAATATTAATACCTTGACTGAATTATCCATAAAAAAACTACTTGTTGCCAACAGAGGTGAAATTGCCATTCGTGTTTTTCGTGCTGCCTCTGAACTGAACATAAGGACAGTCGCACTATATACCTTCGAAGATCGCTTCTCATTGCATAGATATAAAGCAGACGAAGCTTACCAGATTGGTGCTAAAGATGACCCATTAAAGCCATATCTAGACATCGGTGAAATCATCAAGATCGCTCAAGAAAACGATGTGGACGCTATTCACCCTGGCTATGGTTTCCTTTCAGAAAATGAAAACTTTGCTCAGGCTTGTATTGATGCTGGTATTAAATGGATCGGACCCAAGCCCGAAGTCATGGCAGCATTAGGTGATAAAATATCTGCTAAAAAAGCAGCGAAAGAATCAGGTGTTCCCATCGTTCCCGCCAGCGAGGGGGAAATTAAAACTGCTGAAGAGGTAAGGAAAACAGCTTCTGAAATTGGTTATCCGGTTATGGTCAAGGCTGCATATGGTGGTGGTGGTCGAGGAATGAGGGTGGTTCATTCAGATGATGAAATTGTTAAAGCTTTCCAGGAAGCCAGTGGAGAAGCCGAGACAGCATTTGGTAATCCTGCCGTTTTTGTAGAAAAATATATTGCAGATCCCAAACATATTGAAGTCCAACTTCTCGGAGATCAACATGGCAATTTGGTCCACCTATTTGAAAGAGATTGCTCTATTCAAAGGCGGTTTCAAAAAGTAGTGGAAATTGCACCAGCGACATCATTAAAGCAAGAAACAAGAGAAGCACTCTATCGTCATGCTCTGGCCATCGGAAATTCAGTAGGTTATCAAAATGCAGGAACGGTCGAGTTTTTGTTAGATGAAAATGAGAATATTTACTTCATAGAAGTGAATACCAGGATTCAGGTAGAGCATACCATCACTGAAGTGATTACTGGTGAAGACATCGTCAGAAATCAAATATTAATTGCTGCAGGTTATCCTCTATCTGATCCACGCATTGGTTTGGGTAAGCAGGAAGACATTACATATAGGGGAGTAGCCATTCAATGTAGAATTACGACAGAGGATCCTTCTCAAAACTTCAAACCGGATTATGGAAGACTGGTGGCCTATAGGAGTGCCAGTGGCTTTGGGATTAGGCTGGATGCCGGAAATGCCTATGCAGGTGCCACCATATCACCGTTTTTTGACAGTATGTTGGTCAAAGTAACAGCTTCGGGAAGTTCACTAACAGATGCAGCAGACCGACTTCATAGGGCTTTAAGAGAATTTAGGATTAGAGGTGTTAAATCAAACATTTCATTCCTTCTAAATATCCTTCGGGATCCGGGCTTCCGTTCCGGAAATACAACTGTTCATTACATTGCTAACCATCCGGAATTGTTGACCCCACCCAACTGGAAGGATAGGGGAACAAAACTTATCCGATATCTAGGTGAAGTGAATGTAAATGGAAATCCGGACGTCAAGAAAAAGGTGGATCAGGTCGAATTCAAAGATATCAACATACCGGAACCAAAGAACAGTGAACACAAACCGGGAACCAAACAATTGTTGACTGAATTGGGACCCGAGAAATTTGCCGACTGGCTGAAAGACCAGAAGCCTATTTTATATACAGATACAACCTTCAGAGATGCCCACCAATCATTACTGGCAACCAGAGTAAGGACCATGGATATGCTGAATATTGCGGAGCAATTTTCTAAGGACCATGGACACGAACTCTTTTCTATGGAGGTTTGGGGTGGCGCTACCTTTGATGTTTCTATGCGCTTTTTAAAAGAGAGTCCATGGGATCGATTGAAACTGCTAAGAAAGGCCATTCCCAACACCTTGCTCCAAATGCTACTAAGAGGTTCAAATGCTGTGGGATATAAGGCTTATCCTGACAATCTAATCGAAGCTTTTGTAGAAAAATCTGCGGAAACCGGGATCGATGTTTTCAGAATCTTTGATTCTATGAACTGGTTAGAGGCCATGAAGACAAGTATAAAGGCTGTCCGAGACCGCACGAATTCCATTGCTGAAGTATGCATTTGCTATTCAGGTGATGTAATGGATAAAAATGGAAAGTACAACATCGCCTATTATACGGATATGGTGAAAGCTGTCGAGGATAGTGGGGCGCACATCATAGCCATCAAGGATATGGCCGGGCTGCTTAAACCTTTGGCAGCAGAATACCTGATCAAAGAATTAAAAAATCATACTAAGCTTCCCATTCATTTGCATACCCATGACACCTCATCCATTCAGGCAGCTACCTACTTAAAAGCCATTGATGCAGGTGTCGACGTGGTGGATGTAGCCATAAGTGCTCTTTCTGGTTTGACGTCACAACCTAATTTTAACTCCATCGTCGCTATGATGGAAGGACATGAAAGATCAGGAAACATTGACCTCCAAAACCTAAACAGATATAGTAATTATTGGGAGGAGGTACGCAAATATTATTATCCATTTGAGACGGAGTTAAAAGCAGGAACTGCGGAAGTATATGACCATGAAATTCCTGGCGGACAATACTCTAATCTCAGGCCTCAGGCCAGATCCATGGGACTTGAAGATCAATTTGACACCATTAAAAAGAATTATGCAGATGTCAATGAAATGATGGGTGGGATGATCAAGGTCACTCCTTCATCCAAGGTCGTTGGTGATATGGCGATGTTTATGACTGCCAATGGTTTGACTGTGGATGATCTGAAATCCAAAGGCGATAAGATAGCTTTTCCTGATTCCATGATTTCCATGATGAAAGGTGAATTGGGTCAGCGAGCAGAAGGTTGGCCTAAGGAATTCCAGGCCAATGTGCTTAAAAATGAAAAGGGCTTTACGGACAAACCGAATGCCCATCTGGAAGCCATCGATTTTGAGAAGGAATACCCTGTATTTCAAGAGCGTTTTCCAGAAAAGAACAGCTTTCTCGACTTTTTAAGTTTTAGTCTTTATCCCAAAGTTTTCGAAGACTACTACACCCATATTGAGGACTTTGGCAATACAGAAATGTTACCCACTCCTTGCTTTTTTTATGGTTTAAAGCCCAATAATGAAATCACCGTCTCCATTTCCCGTGGAAAGAATATTTTAATCGAATACCTCAATACAAATGAGGCCAGTGAAGATGGAACACGACTGGTTATTTTCAGAATCAATGGGGCCATCAGGTCAGTTTTGGTTAAAGATGAAAAAGTGAAAAGTGAAGTATCTGTCCATTTAAAGGCCAATGGTGAAGGGCAAATTGGCTCCCCGCTTCAGGGAAGCTTATCAAAAGTACTTGTCAAACAAGGACAGAAGGTAGAAAAAAACGATCCTCTTTTCATTATAGAAGCCATGAAAATGGAAAGTACCATCACTGCACCCTATGATGGTGTCATTACCAAAGTGCATCTGGGAAATCGAACCATGGTCAAACAAGATGACCTGGTTTTAGAAATGGACAAAGAGTCGAAATAAGCAATACATTGAAAATATTGCGAAAGTTTACAAGGGGAAAGCTTCCTGATCCCGCAGCTCCTCTTTTTTGAGCACTCGGAATCGATCAGACTTGCTCATATTTTCAAGTGCCGACGCTAATTCTAATGGCGGAGTGGCAATCCTTCTTTGTTTTTGGTCAATAATGGCGAAAAGTGTATAAGCTAGAAAAGTGTTGGTACCATGTTGGTCATAGATGCGCTGCTCAAGCCTGATCATTCTCCCATCTTCGGAAGCACCGCTGTTCCACAGTTTGACCGTGATCTCTTCATCTGGCCGTATTTCTTTAAAGAAATAGCTCTTTTCCCAAAGGACAATGGGACCCATCCGCAACTTTTCCATCTCTTCAAGTCCAAAACCATTTTCCACAAAAAAACTCATTCTTGTGTCCGTGATATATTTGACATATGCCGAAGATGTCATATGCATATTCAAGTCTATTTCAGACCACCTCACTATATAATGCTTACTATAACTCATTAAATATTCTTTAAAAATTCAGAAAGGACTACGTCGTTATCCAACTCCAGTTTCTTTCTCAGTCTGTATCGACTGATTTCAACTCCGCGCACCGTTATGTCCAGTATAGGGGCTATATCCTTGGTTGTTAAATCCATTTTCAGAAGAGAACACAATTTGATGTCCTTTCTGGTAAGGCTTGGATATTTCATTTTTAATCTGGCGATGAATTCAGGGTCAGGATGGACATTTTCACTGACCCTACTATTTTTAGATTTTAATTTCTTGATCAATTTTCTAATGGCTTTTCTGACTTCGGCATCCTCATTTTCCTCATGTAATTTTTCCAATTGCTTTGAAATGTCGTTTTCGTTCATCGCACTGATCAGTTGTGCACTAAGGATCTCATTTTTATCACGAAGTTCCTCAATTTCTTTCTTTTGCATATCCATTAAAAAGGCTAGACGCTTATTCTTTTTCTTTCGTGACTTCATGATAGACCACATGATGAAGAATAAAATAACAGCGATAAGTAGTAGTACCCCTAAAACAATATATTGGTTCATTTCTTTCATAAACCAATCCTGTTCTATCAATACTGGAACGACCAATGTATTACTAAGCTCATTAAATCCATAGTGTGCTCTTACTTTAACCGTATTCTTTCCCCCTGGCAAGCCAATGGTCAGTTGACTGGAGGAGGTTTTCTCTGACCAACCGGTTTCATTAATGTTATAGGAATACATAACTATGTTATCAACATCCGAATAGTTGGTGCTGAATTTGAAAGTAATTTTTTCACTCTTCTTGGGAAATATAAAAAGCTCACTAGCATTTGAAGAAGTCAAAATTTTTCGATCGATCAATTCATCTTGTCCATTGTAGTTTTCCAGCCCATAAAGATGGACCTGAAATTTGATCTTCCCTTTAAGTTGACCTTGGTTGAGAAACACAAATCCACGATCTCCTGCAAAAATCATTTTGTCATCGTCGAGAGATTGTACGAAAGGCTGGTTTAAATTAAGATGTCTTTGCAAGTATGGCAAAGCTTGTTTTTGAGTTACTTTCTCCACTCCTTTATCAATCACCTTCAAAACTCCGGATTCTACTTCTGACACATACCATATATTTTCATACTCATCTTGATACAGGTATGCTATATCATTAAGATCACCGAAAGCACTGTTATAAGTGGCACTTGCTTCAAATCTGCCTATCTTTTCATTGAATTCAAATATGCCTTGATTTGAGGTAATGATCGGCTTTCCATTGATAAGAAAAATTCCATTGATGTCTTCAGGGGAGAGATTGTTTATTGGAAATATCGTAGGGCTAATAGCCATTAATGTCGGATCGTAATTCAGTAGAAATATGCCTTGTACCTGGCTATGTACCCATATTCGATCACGCTCATCCTTGATGATTTGATTGACTTCTTCTTCTATTCCATACAAATGGTTAAGAAAATTCCATCTGCCATATTGTTTTTCATAAAGGTTCAAACCAGTCGATGAAGCCTCAATCATAGTTGCACCGTCATCCAGAATCAGAACAGCATACGATGTGCCATTGGTGTTAATTTCATTGATCCTTCCATTATATAAATCCAGCCCGTTTTTGTCAGAAATCAAACATTGACCACCATCCAGATAGAAACTATAGGTAAAATCATCGTTGATCTTGAGAGGCAAACCCCCGTTTAAGAAAGAAGTTTCATCTGACCGATAGGCTCCTCTCTCTGTTCCTATAAATACTTCGTTTTCAAACTTGAGTATCGCCGTACCTTGTTCATTCAGTGCATTGATCAATTTTACAGGAGAAGAGGTCCGCAAGGAGGCAATACTCTTGCCACTTGTGATCCAAAGATTGCCTTCCTGATCGCCAAATAAATGATCAATATCCTGTCCCATATTCATCGCTCTAATAAGTGACCCATTGGCATCTAATTGGTACAAATCTGATCCCGATGTAACAAAAATACCTTGAGCATTGGCAACGACATGACTTACGTCCAGCTTTCGAATCCAATCGACTCCCTCTCGACTCCAGGGAAAAAAATTGTCTCCATCGTAAATGACGACATTATCCTGAAAAATGAGAAGAAAGCGACCATTTTCCATTTCTACAATGGAAAGTATCTGATCCTTAGCGTAGTCATCGCTATTGTTGATTTTTCTGAAGTTATTGCCAGCAAATAGATATAAGCCGCTATTCTGTCTTTGAACGATCAGATCCCTATTTAATTTGCCTGCGAAGATGACATCATCATAATTAAAATCTACCACATCCTTTCCAACCCTCAATATTCTACCATCCAGGTGAACATAGCTTCCAGAATTTACAACTATAAGTTGATGTAGTTGGGCAAAATCCAATTCAGAATAGAATGATTCGCCAAAAGATATGAGGGAATCGTTTTTAACTTTGCCAAAGAACTGCTGATTTCCCACCCATAGCTCTCCATTTTGTGCTGTTTCGATGTGTGAAATCTTTTGAGTCCAGGGACCATAGTCTTCCCATTCTCCTTCTTTCAATATCTTCAATCCGTAATCACCTCCACTGAAAATATTCCCAAATGGATCCTGGGACACGACATAGGAATTTGAATCTAAAACATATCTCACTAAAGGATAAGTACCATATCCATTACCCAGTAAAGGGATGGTGAATAAGAGCAATGAGAAAGTAAAGGGATTCAATTTCAGCGTTTTAGCTATCAAAGTTAAGATTTTGATGTAATACTCAAACGCTTACTCAGCAGCCTTTCTTTCGTAAACTTTAAATATAAAATCATAAGGATTGTTTTCATCCTTGCGATGTTGTTCCTCAGAGACTAATTCCCACTCTTTGTAATCAACCTCAGGAAAATAAACATCTCCTTCGATTTCAGCATCGATTTCTGTAATATAAAACTTATCCCAATAGGGCATGCTTTGTTTGTAAATCTCACCTCCTCCGATGATGAAAGCTTCTTCCTCACCATTGTCAAAAGCTATGGAAAGTGCTTCTTCGATGGAGTGGGCTACCAGGCTATTGGATACGATGTAGAAAGGATCTCTGGTTAAGATAATATTGGTACGTTTTGGGAGTGGATTACCCATGGCTTCAAAGTTTTTCCGGCCCATGATGATGTGGTGATTCAGCGTCGTTCTTTTGAAGTAACGCATATCCTTAGGTAGATCCCACGGTATATCGTTGTCTTTACCTATCACTCCGTTTTTAGTTACAGCAACTATACTCGATACAATCATTTACGTTTTTTCTTCTTCTTCCAATAAATACGCATTCAGCATCCGTTCCAAAAGCCATTGGCGACTCGGAGAAATCTCTTTGTGAAGATATTTCTCAATCATCAAACTGGCTATTGGTGCAGCATAAGTTCCTCCCCATCCCGCATTCTCGATGAAAACCGCTATAGCAATTTGTGGATTATCTTTTGGCGCAAAAGCAAAAAATACAGAGTGGTCTTTTCCATGAGGGTTCTGTGAGGTTCCTGTCTTACCACAAATCTCGATATCCGGCACTCTGGCCAAGGTCGCTGTACCTGATAAGATGGCATTTTCCATACCTTCGATGACCGGCTCGTAAAAATCCTTATTAATATTGATTTCGTTTTTGATTTTATACTTATCAGGGATATCGCTTTCAGCACTTGAAAATGATTTGACTAAATGAGGATTATAGTAATATCCTCGATTGGCCAGAATTGCAGCCAAATTAGCCATCTGTACCGTTGTCAACTCCAATTCTCCCTGACCTATCCCAAGTGAAAGGATCGCGCTTGCTCTCCAGGATGCCCCATTTTTATTATACAAATTGTCAAAATATTCAGAACTCGGCAGATTGCCTTTGCTTTCATTGCTAATGTCCACTTCCAATTGATCTCCAAGCCCAAATCTCTTGAGATAATCCATGACCATATCGAGGCCCTTGCCAGGATTAGTATACCCATATTTTTCGACCATTTCTCTCATGATCTGATAGAAATACGAATTACAGGAATATTGGATCGCCCCTGAAACTCCCCATGCTTTATTATGTGCATGACACTTCTGATAAAAATTTCTGGAAACCCTGTATGTTCCATCACAGGGAATACTCCTGGAAGGCGTGGCGATGTCTTCCTGCATAGCAATTAAGGCCATGACAGGCTTGATAATGGAGCCAGGTGGATACTTGGCCTGTACGGATCGATCAAACAGTGGAATATTCATGCTATCCGTTGACAACGCCCGGTATACACTATCTCTATTGTTAGAGATAGACATATGATTCGGGTCATAGGATATGGAGCTTAGCGCTGTTAGTATTTCCCCGGTCTTCGGTTCGATCGCCACTATGCTACCTCTTTTATTGGCCATCAGCGCCTCCCCGAATTCCTGCAAATCTAAATCCAAACCTGTCACAAGATAATCACCCGGAACAGGATATTCGTTGAGATTACCACCATCAAAGACTTCAACATTCCGTCCCAAGTTGTCTCTTAGCATATATTCCACACCTTTAGATCCCCTCAACTCCTCTTCATACATTTCTTCTAGTCCCACTAAACCCACGAAATCTCCCAGTGCATAAATACCCTCGGACTGATCTATTTGCTTTTGATTGACCTCCCCGAGATAGCCTAAAACATGGGCTGAACTGGAATGTGGGTAAGACCTCACATTTCTCATTTCTGTAAAGAATCCCGGAAACCTGAACATGTGCTCCTGTAAAGCAGCATATCGTTCAGGAGAAATATTATTGATGACTCTAAATGGTGTAGACTTACTAAATCTGGGATCTCTCCAGTTCTTATTGACCAGAATCTCAAAGGTCTCTTTATCGATATCGAGCAATTCACAAAACAAAGTGGTATCCATACTTGGGTCCATTTGATTGTAAATCAGTTTTAATTCATAGTTAGGCTCATTGGCCGCGAGCAGCTTTCCATTACGATCATAGATCAGTCCCCTGGTCGGATAAAGCTTCTTTTCATTTAGCGTTGTCTTTCTGGCCATGTCCTTAAAAGAGGAGTCAAGAAGCTGAATTTGGGCAGCCTTGAGGGTAAGTATTACTGCGCTAACAATAAACAACCCAAGGATGATATTTCTTTTTGCTTCTTCCAATGCTAGTACTTAGGTCTGATAATAAAATGATATATCAGGATAAATATAATCGATATAATAAAGCTAAATATTGTATTCAACACAATGTCAAAGATGAAAACAAACGAGAATGCCTCCATGGAGAAGTACCACAGAAAGTGTGCAAAGGTAAGAAGTGAAGTGTAAATGACAATCCATGAGATATCAAAATGATAAAGACTGGGAACTTCATTGATATTGTAGCCTCCTTGTGGCTCTAGAAACTGAAGAACGGGCTTACGTAAATAAGCTGTAAAAACGCATGCCGAAGCGTGAACACCCGGGCTGTCATAAAAAAGATCAACCCCTATCCCCATAAAAAGTGCAACCAATAGTATAGACCACCTGGGCATATTGAGCGGAAGCAGAAGAATAAATAAATGATAAATAATGATATGTATATAGTCAAATTCACCGGCACTCAGATCTATTCCTTTTAGAACCAAACCCTGAAGGAGCAGAAAAATGAAAAACCGGATAATATTTCTGACGACCGTATTATTCATTCAATTCCAATTCTAATTGCTCTTCCGCTTTTAAATTTTCAATCACATAAACGTAATCAAGCTTTGACAAGTCATTGTTGAGCTCCACCTCTAACGATAGGAATCCATTTCTTTTGTCAGTCTTAACCTCCACAACCGATCCAACATAGATGTCTGGTGGAAAAATGGTAGAGTAACCGCTGGTAACTACTGAATCGCCTACTACCACCTCTACATGAGGAGGAACCGCATTCATCGTTAATCGTTTGATACTTTTGCCATCCCACTGCAATTCACCTATTTCATTCGTCCTCTTCAGGCGAACCGAAATGTTCGTTTGTAGATTTAGTAAAGATAAGGCAGTGGCATAGTTAGCGGATACATCGTTCACTATTCCCACCAAACCTTCATCGTTGATAACACCCTGTCCTTTCACCAGTCCTTGGTTCCTACCCTGGTTAAGCGTCAGTTTGTTGTTTTTTTGCCTGATGGAATTATTGATTACCGCAGCGGAGATCAATTTGTATTTTTGAATAGAATCTGTTTTTTCTGGGGGCAGGTCAATGTTGGTTTTCAAATTGATAAGCTCTTCCAGTAATTTGCTGTTTTCTTCAGCCAACTGTTCATTTCTTTCTCTGAGCGTCAGGAAGTCTGTAAAATTATCGTAGCGATTAACCAAGCCAGAAGTCAATAAACTACTGGAATTGAGATAGATGCTTTTCTGCTCCTGATTAAAATTGACAATTAAATAGATGCAAAAAAACTCCAATATGATGAATAGAATCAAGTTGCCTACTCGAGCAAATAATTGTAGAAGATTCTGCATTCATAAATTTTATTCGACACCAATGTGATGTGCTAATAGGGTACAAAATTAAATGCTTTTTCTGTCAATTAAAAAAGTAAATCTTTTTGCATTTTTGATCGCGATGCCTGTTCCTAAAACTACAGCCCTTAAAGGGTCTTCAGCAATATGCACCGGAAGCTTGGTTTTTTCTGCGATTCTTTTATTTAAACCACGTAAAAGTGCACCACCTCCGGTCAGATATATTCCTCTTTTATAGATGTCTGACGCTAATTCCGGGGGTGTGTCCTCCAGGGCTTTTAATATGGCTTCCTCTATCTTGGCAATCGACTTATCCAAAGCCTCTGCAGTTTCTTCATAAGAAACATAAACTTGCTTTGGAATTCCCGAAATCAAATCACGACCATTGACCGCTACTTGTTCCGGTGGTTCATCCAACTTTGGAAGCGCAGAACCTATGTTGATTTTTATGCTTTCAGCAGTTCTTTCACCAATCAGCAGGTTGTGCTTTCTTCTCATGTGCTCCACAATATCCATTGTAAATTCATCACCTGCCGTCCGGATGGATTGATCCGTTACAATTCCTGAAAGCGCAATGACCGCAATTTCAGTAGTTCCACCTCCTATATCAATAATCATATTACCAATCGGAGCTTCCACATTGAGTCCGATTCCCAATGCTGCAGCCATAGGCTCATAGATCAGATAAGTCTCCTTGGAATCCACGTGATCAGCAGAATCAAAGACCGCTCTTTTCTCTACTTCCGTAATTCCACTTGGAATACAGATCATCATTCTCAAATGAGTAAAGAACCGCTTCCTTTCAGTGATCTGATTAATCAGTCCCTGAATTAACTTTTCAGCTGCCTGAAAATCTGCAATCACTCCATCTTTTAGTGGTCTGACTGTCTTTATATTATCATGTGTTTTTTCATGCATTTGCATGGCCTTAGAACCCACTGCAATCACTTCACCCGTTTTTCTGTCTATGGCAACAATAGATGGTTCATCCACAACGATTTCCCCATCCTGTATGATCAGTGTGTTTGCAGTTCCAAGATCTATTGCTAGTTCCTGCGTGAAAAAATTGAAAAATCTCATTTATTATTCTGTATTACAACGCATTTTTAAATCAACCGCGAAAATTACGCAAAAAGAAATTAGCAAATCGGTAATAAAAGCTAAATTAGTCCTAAACGCTTCACAACTTGATATATCTTGCAAAATGTGTACCAATTAACCCACGCGTACCAGCCACATATTGTCTTCATTTAAATACCTGTTAGCCAGTACATTTAGATTTTCAGTTGTCACATGCTTGATGGTATGCACCAAATTGTTAAAATAGTTCTCATCTAATCCTGATAACACGATTGACTTAAGCAGCCTTCCTGAATTAAATGGTCCGTCGATAAAATTCAGTATTCTGCCTAAAAGATAGTTTCTGACCATATCCAGTTCTTCAATTCCTATAGGTTCCTCTCTTAGTAACCTCAATTCCCTAAAAATCTCATCAATGGTCTTTTCGGCAAAATCTGCATTCACCTCTGTGCCAATTAGCAGAAGGCCGTCGTGCTTCATGACATCTACCTCCGAATAAATATTGTAGGTATAGCCCTTGTCTTCTCTGATATTAGACATCAACCTGGAGCCAAAGTAACCACCTAAAATAGAATTCAGTACATATAATCCGGGGTAGTCAGCATGATTTCTATCAAACACCCGACGTCCCAGCTTAATGGCAGTCTGAAAATCTTTATCCGATTCAATGATCAATTTTTCGGGATGTGGATCGATTAACTGAGGAATCTTTTCACGTGGATTTGCAGTTCTAAATCCATTTCCAAAAAAGCGATTGCAGGCAGCTATATGCTCATCCTTTACCATTCCACTCAGAAAAATAAAACAGTTGTTGGCACCATAATTATTTTCATAATGCTGCACAAGGTCCTCCCTTAAAAGTGCACCATAATCTGAAATTTCCGAATTGTATCCATAGGGATGTTCCTTTGTAAATATGGACTCTGTAATGGTTCTGTATGCAATTACATCATTTTTAACCAATTCTATTTTTAACCGTTCTGAATTGGTCTGAATGTATTTTCTCAACTCATCCTCCGGAAAAAGCGGCTCCATGATGACCTCTCTTAATATAGGAAGCAGGATTTCGAAGTGCTTGGTCAAGCAAAATAATGAAATGGAACAACTGTCCAGGTTTTCACCTGTCCGGATTGAGGCCCCATAATAATCTACATGATCGACGATTTGTCTGCTCGACATCCTAGAACTCCCTTCCTTGATTTGATTGTTACAAGCTCTGGAAACCACCTTCTTCTGTTCGTAAGTTCTGCCTGATTGAAAGACCACCTCTATTTTAATGATCTCCTGGGTGCCCTGAGAAATCGAATAAAGTGGTACACCATTATCAAGTGTGCAGAAGTTGTATTTGGGAAGACTCACCTGCTCAATGGTGTGGATTGGAGGCCCGTATTTTCTTAGATTTTCCATCAGCACGCAAAGAACTTAAAAAAACTTCATACCATATAGCTAATAGTTAGGAATTATGGTATTAAGAATTATTTTTGTGGTACTTTAAAATAAGTAAATATGAAATTTTCCGTTTCCTCATCTGAATTGCTAAAAAATCTACAAGTCGCCAGTGGAGCAATCGGTTCTAATCCGGTCCTTCCCATTCTTGAGGATTTTTTATTCGGAGTAAAAGAAAACGTACTAACCATTAGAGCAACCAATTTAGAAACGACCATTGTCACCGAGATGAATGTCAATGCTGATACGGATGGTTCGGTCGCAGTACCAGCGAAAATTTTATTGGACACCCTGAAAGCCCTTCCAGATCAACCCATCACTTTTGCACTAAACGATGATAATCGAGCGATAGAATTAACATCAGCTTTTGGAAAGTATAAGTTGGCAGGTGAAGGTCCTGAAGATTTCCCTGAATTACCTGAGGAAGAGGATACGAATAGTATTACCATCAATACTGAAATACTTTCTAAAGCGATTAATAAAACGCTTTTTGCAACCAGCAATGACGAGCTGAGACTGGCCATGACCGGCGTTTTCGTTCAGATCGATTTTAATAAAATCATCTTTGTTGCCACAGATGCGCACAAATTGATCAAATACACTTTTGGAAATATTAGTAGCGACCAGGCCGCTTCTTTCATCATCCCTAAAAAGGCCATGACACTTCTTAAAAATGCAATTAGCAGGAAAGAAGATGTGGAATTAAGCTATAATAAAACGAATGCTTTTTTCAATTTTGGAGAAACCAAAATCATTTGCAGGCTAATCGACGCTAAATATCCTGATTATAATGCAGTCATTCCTGTAGATAACCCTAACGATATGCTAATTGGCAGAAATGATTTTCAAAAATCTCTGACCAGGATTAATATTTATGCCAATAAAACCACTAATCAGGTTATTTTGAATATTAACGATGGTTCATTGACCATCTCCGCACAAGATTTGGACTTCAGCAATGAAGCGACAGAGCAGTTGCCTTGCAATTACACTGGCGAGCCTATGAATATTGGCTTTAATGCCAAGTTTATGATTGAAATGTTGAACGTGATTGAATCGGACGAGGTTAAATTAGAGATGTCTACGCCCAGCCGCGCCGGCATCTTACTGCCTACAGAGGAGGAAGAAAATGAACAGTTGCTCATGCTGGTCATGCCTGTGATGATGAGTCATTGACCTAAACCAACTCATGAAAATCGGACTTTATTTCGGGTCGTTTAACCCAGTGCATGTCGGCCATATGATCATTTCCAGTCATATGCTTCAATACACAGATGTCGATCAGGTATGGATGGTGGTCAGTCCACATAATCCTCATAAAGAGAAAAAGTCTCTGGCTAAAGATTATGACAGACTCCATTTGGTCACATTGGCCATCGGAGACAATCCGGGAATCAAGGCCTCTAATATTGAATTTTCTCTGCCGAAACCATCATACACCATTGATACATTGACCTATCTGAAAGAAAAATATCCTGACCACATCTTTAGTCTGATCATGGGAGGAGATAACCTGTCTACTTTTCATAAATGGAAGAACTACGAATTAATTCTAAGAGATTACGATATTAAGGTATATCAACGACCATCCTACGATTTGGGTGAACTCCAAAATCATCCCAAAGTCTCTATCGTTCCAGCTCCAATGCTGGACATATCCAGTAGTTTCATTAGGAAATCTATAAAAACTGGCCATTCCATTCAATATTTAGTCCCCCAGTCCGTTTTCGAATATATCGATTCGAATAAAATGTATACTTAAGTCCTGCGAATGGGAAAGACTACGCTAATCTGGCTACTGCTTTTATTGAATTTTTCACTTTTTAGTCAGACAAATCTAAGATTCGGAGAATGGGAATCACACCTACCCTATCAACGTGGCTTGTCTATCACGCAAAGCCCTAACAAGGTATATTTTGCTACTGACTTCTCTATTATGAGTGTCGATAAGGAAGACTTTTCGCTGGAGTTTATGAGTAAGGTAGAAGGGTTGTCAGAAGTTGGCATTTCTGACTTGAAATACGACGCCGCTTCAGGAAATATTCTGGTTATTTATAACAATCAGGAAATGGATGTGATCACTGAAGAGGGTGTAATCAATATTCAGGACATCAAAAATAACACCGGTATCATACTGGATAAGAACATATATGATGTGCATTTTGATGGAGCAGGAACAGCCTATTTATCGACTGGATTTGGAGTGGTGTCTTTTGACATGCAAAGCTTTGAGTTTGGCTTTACCACTCAAATGGAAATGGCCGCATTTGCTACAACTACTCAGGGAAATTTTCTATACGCAGCTACGGAAGATGGATTATACAGTCTCGACTTGAGTAAAATGATTAATTTCTCTGATTTTGCCAATTGGAAATTTTTAGGTGCAGATGTGGGTTTGCCTATGTTGTATGAGTTAAATACAGTTAAATCACACCTTGGAAATTTGTGGTTGTTATTAAATAATGAAATTTGGACGCAAGACCCGGAGGGGCACTTTGATGTAGCGATAACTTCTGAACAAGGTGAAAACTTTGAATTTATTAGCGATGAAGGACCGGAGCTGATGATCGGCTCCCGATTTGACAATAATAAATCGTTGATTCGGTATGTCAATGAGGAAGGAATCATACAGCAAGGAACCCTGGATTGTGCGAATCTGATAACTGATGCTGTTAGAGATGAAAAGGGTAGGGTATGGTATGCCGATGAATGGAGAGGATTTCGATATACAGAAGGCTATGATGGACAATGTAGAAGAGTGTCCACAAAATCGATTTTTTCTCATTCCGTAAGTGAAATGTTGGTAGATGACGGAATACTCTATGCCACTTCCGGTGGAGTGACTGATGCCTTCAATTTTCTCGCGAACAGAGATGGGATCTATATTTTAAAAGAAGGTCAATGGACCAATTACAATGAATCCAATACTACCGCCCTAAAAACAGCTGATCTTTTAAATGTTTACACGATTGCCAAAGATCCTGAAGATGGACATCTTTTCCTTGGATCATTTTATTCCGGATTGTTAGAAGCAGACTTTGATGAAAATAAGTTTACACACTACGATAGCGAGAATTCTCCGGTCATAGGGTCCCCTTCTTTTCCAATAAGAGAAAAGGTGGCAGGATTGGCATTTGACGATAATGAAAACCTTTGGATTTCCGCACATGAAGCAGAGAAACCACTGGTCGTTTTGAGTAAAGAGGGGAACTGGCATAGCTATAATGTGATCACAAATTCAACGCTTGGCCAAATTACGGTCGATGATTTTGGAAATAAATGGATTCAGGTCACAGGAGGAGCAGGCGGTGTTCTGGTCTATAGCGATAAGGGCGAAGTCGCTAATCCTACCTTACATCAACAACGTTTTATCAATTCCGGAAATTCAGAATTGCCAACCAATGTTGTCAATTGTATTGAAAAGGATCTGGATGGCACCATTTGGGTCGGTACCGGAGAAGGCCCTGTGATTTTTGGTTGCGACCCTTTTGCACCAGCTGACAGTAGTAATGCCTTTACCTGTAGGGGTAGTATTGAGATCGTCTTTGAAGATAGCATTCCAGCAAGGCTTTTACAGACAGAAGATATTCGGGCCATAGGAATTGATGGCGGAAATCAAAAATGGTTTGGTACCAGAAATGGGATATTTGTGCAGTCTCCCAATGGAGTGGACAAAATAGCCAGATTTACATCTGAGAACAGTCCGCTCTTCAATGATAACATCATAGATCTGGAGTATGACCCTCAGACTGGTAAAATGTTTATCGCGTCTGACGGAGGCATTCAGGCTTTTCAAACCATGACAACAGGAGCCAGTGAAGTCAGACATCAAAGCAAAGTTTATGCCTATCCTAATCCAGTCAGACCCAACTATGAAGGGCTAATCGCTTTCAAAGGACTGGCAAGAGACGCGACCATTAAAATCACGGATGTGGCTGGTCAATTGGTCTACCAATCGGATGCCCTGGGCGGGACAGCGACATGGGATGGAAGAGATTACAGCGGCAGAGAGGTGGCCTCGGGAGTATATTTGGTTTTTAGCAATGCCAATGAGCTTGGGAATAATGATAATCCTGATACAGCGGTCACAAAAGTTCTTATTGTTAGATAGTTTCATTATTTTTTTGCATCTTTTCTCATCTGATGTATGACTACTGAAGATTGAGAGGGAAAAAAAATATAGACACTACTCTTCGTAAACTGCGAATAAGCAGAATCATTTTACCGATCTGCATAGGGATCAGTGTGGTTTGCTATTTGTTTTGGTCGCACTTTGATATACAAGCCTTTAAATCCATCGATTGGGGATACCAGGTGTTCGCCTGGCTTCTACTAGGTGTTCTCTTTTACGTTATAAGACATCTGGCTTACTCTTATCGCCTCTTTATCCTTTCTGATAAAAAACTGTCATTGAGAAAGTCTGCAGAACTAATATTTATCTGGGAATTCGCAACAACAATTTCACCTACTAGCCTCGGTGGGAGTGCTGTTGCCATGATCTTTCTTTCACTGGAAAGGCTAAAAACAGCCAGAGCTGTTACCATCGTCTTATATACCATAGTCCTGGACACCTTCTTTTTTGTTGTCAGTGTTCCATTACTACTAACTATTCTGGGGCTCAATGTTATCAGACCCGAAATTTTTACCTGGGATGATATGAATGGTTATGGCATCACATTCTTCATCGTCTTTGCTATTATGTTGACCTATGGATTCATTTTCTACTACGGCTTATTCCACCGACCAGATCAAATTAAAAAATTGATGGCTTTTTTTGCCAGACGACGGATATTAAGAAGGTATAAGGAAAAACTCATTCAGACAGGTCAGGACATTGAAAATAGTTCTCGTAGATTAAGAGCAAAAAGTCCGGATCTACATATCAAAGCCATCCTAGCTACCTTCACCGCCTGGATCTTTAAATTCGCATTGATGTTTTGTATCATTTATGCCTTTATCGATACCGTCCCAAGGACCCTGTATCATACCTTCATGATTTATGGACGATATGAGACCATGTGGGCCATTACAGCTGCTAGTCCGACTCCTGGAGGCTCAGGGCTGGCGGAGTATCTTTTTGGAGGCTTCTACAGTGACTATGTTCCGCTTTCTCTCGCCGTGGTTGTAGCTTTTACATGGAGAATCATTGCGTACTACACTTATTTGATGGCAGGAGTAATCATTGTACCAGCATGGATCAGAAAGATTTATAACAGGAAGAAAAGTGTAAATTTGGGAGAATGAAAATAGCATATATTCAATATGACATCGCGTGGGAATCTCCAGGTGAAAATCGACAGCGAATCGAGGGCATGTTAGAAGACCAAAATCAGTCTTTCGATTTGTTGGTACTTCCTGAGATGTTCACCACCGGGTTTAGTATGAATACTGAGAAAAATTCCGAAACCATGGATGGTCCTACACTGCTGTGGATGTCACGATTGGCCTCAAAATACGAATCGGTAGTGACCGGCTCGATTATTATTGAAGAGGAAAGTAGTTACTATAATCGATTGATCTGGATGCGGCAGGATGGTTCATATGAATGTTATGATAAACGTCATCTCTTCACTCTGGCAAAAGAACATCATCACTTTTCTGCTGGTCGTAGAAAATTGGTGGTAGAGATGAATGTAAGAGGCATAGATTGGAGAGTTTGTCCGCTTATATGTTATGATTTGAGATTTCCGGTTTGGTCGAGAAATACTGAAGACTACGATCTTTTAATTTACGTTGCCAATTGGCCTCAGAAAAGGGAATTTGCATGGTCCCAACTATTGATAGCGCGGGCTATTGAAAACCAATGCTACACAGTGGGGGTAAATCGAGTGGGTACTGATGGAGTGAGTATCCCATATTCCGGACAAAGTGTGGTACTGAGGTATGATGGCCAATGCATCGTGGAAAGTGGATCTTATCAGGGTGTTTTCTATGCCAATGTTTTGAAAGAAAAAATGGTGGGCTTCAGACGCGCCTATGGATTTTTAAGGGATAGGGACAATTTTTCAGTAAAATAATTTTTCTTTCTCAGAGATTATCAGCATTTTCATCTCTCAAAGTAATGTCCTTATGAACCCAAAAGTTAATTCTTTTTCTCTTGCTTTTATTATAATCTTTTTTCTTTTAAGCTCTGGTACAGGTTTTTCTCAGCAATCATTTGACCAAGTAGATGGTGCTGCATTGATGAAACCTATGAAAGCAAGTTTATTTCCTCCTACTGCACAGGTTTTTACATTCAATGGAACTATAGAAAACTCTGCTCCCACAAGAATGCAAGATTAAGTAGAAATGGAGTTCCATCAACTTGTGATGCACCCAAGAATTGTGAAATTTTTACGAATGGCAATTTTCTGTACAATACTCACACCTTTACCAATCCCAGTGCTTATCAATCTGCCTGCGCGGAAATTGCACTATCTGCCCTCTGTTCAAATGCAAATTTAACACTCAATATATATGATGGCTCATTTGATCCAACTAACATTTGTACAAACTATCTTGCTGATCCAGGACTTTCGACTGGGATACCTGCTAGCGATATCATGTTATCCTACGAAATTCAACCTCGTCAGACAATAGTTTTAGTAATATCATCTTCAAATCCAGGTACTGTTTGCACAGATAATGGCGGATATCAAGTGACCATAACAGGTATTTTTCCATTTGACGTTCCTACATTAGGACAATGGGGGCTGATTATCCTAGCATTGGCTTTGCTTATTTTTGCAGTTGTTTTCGCAAGAAAAAGATTGTTCGCCCTGAGGGCCACTTAATTTTATTTCCGCACACGAATTTGAGTGAGTTTCTTATCTCGCTAACGCCATCTCCTGCTCGTGTCTCTCCAAAGCGTAATGAATAAGTTTGGTGATCAATTCCCGTTGTGATATTCCGGAATATTCCCAAAGTTTAGGGTACATAGAAATCGAAGTAAATCCAGGAAGTGTATTGACTTCATTCACAATCAAAGAACCATCCTCTTTAAGAAAGAAATCAACCCTGGTCAGGCCGCTCAACTCCAATAAAATATAAGTTTCGACCGCTGCTTCCATCATTCTCTTAGTCGTTGATTCATCCAGATCAGCAGGTATGCCCAATGCTGCACCATCTTCATCCACGTATTTATTTTCGAAAGAATACCATCCAGACTTAGGCATAATTTCACCAGGTACTGAAGCAATTGGTTCATCGTTACCCATGACTGCAACTTCTATCTCGCGACCTTTGACCTTTTCTTCTACAATGACTTTTCGGTCATACTTAAATCCTTCCTCCAAAGCTTTTTCAAATTCTTCTTTGGTCGTTGCAAAGGACACTCCGACTGAAGAACCTAGATTAGCCGGTTTGACGAAAAGCTCATGGCCCAATCGATCGACCACTTCTTCATAAGAAGGATTGCGATTACTTCCTTTTCTAAAGGTGAAAAAATCAGCAATGCCAATTCCTCCATCTCTTAAAATTTTCTTCATAATATCCTTATCCATCCCAATTGCCGAACCGAGAATGCCACAACCCACACAAGGTAAGCCTGCCAGTTTGGCCAGTCCCTGAACAGAGCCATCTTCCCCGTAAGTACCGTGTAAAACAGGGTAAACCACATCGACTGAACCTATCGATTCTGAAGCATCAATACCAATTATACTTTGGTCATTGTGTGATAATACGACTTCCTCCCCCAGTTCTCCCAGTTGTATTTGTTTTGGATCATCCGGATTGAGTAGCTTCAGAGAATCGCCATTGATATGCCATACCCCCTCTTTACTAATTCCAATAAGAATCGGTTCAAAAAGATCACGATCGATAGAATTGACCACATTTTTTGCAGAAAGGAGGGAAATCTGATGCTCTGCGGAACGTCCTCCAAAAAGAATAGCTACTCTTAATTTTTTCATCTTGCTAAGGATATAAACATCGAAGATACGAACTTTGTCCGTATTAAATTGTAAGTACTGTGGGCATTGAAAAGTGTAAGTCCACGAAAATATTAAATACATTTGCGGCTGATGTTGAAGAAAGTAAGAATCCCGATAATCGTTGCCTTTGCCTTAATGGCCATCTATAGTTTGACGTTCATACCCAAATTGAATTTTCAGTTTGATTTTGAATCTTTTTTCCCAACAGACGACCCGGATCTGGCTATTTTTAAGGAGTTTATCAAGGACTTTGAAACCGACGATAATTTTCTACTGGTAGGTTTTAAGCGCGAAGAAGGGATTTTCGACCGACAATTTTTAGAGGACTTGCATGAATTTACGGTAAGGTCCCGGGAGGTTCCTCATGTCTTAGAGGCCGAGTCTATCACCAAATTCTCCTATCCTGTAGCCACCCCTTTTGGCGTAACCGCCATTCCTGCCATTGACATAGACGACCCTTCCAAGTATCCTCAACAGAAAGAAAAGTTATTAAAGGACGAAAGGCTCATTGATTATTTGATATCAGAGGACGGAACAGCCACAGTAGTTGCCTTGAAGACCGTAGATGCTATTCGACTGGATCAGTCTTATGAATTGCTGGACTCCATCGAAAGCCTGATCGCTGAGTATGATTTTCAGGAAAACCATCTCTTAGGTAGGGCAAATTTCCAAAAGGAGCTCGTCAGAATGCAAATTCGTGAAATTTCTGTAGCCACCATTATTGCCGGAGCGCTTGTCTTTTTCGTGATGCTCTTCATTTACAGAAAAGCACTTACAGTTACCATCGCATTGATTTCCATAGGGCTCGGAATGATTCTTTTCATGGGCTATCTGGGCATTTCAGGTCAGGAGCTGAGTGCCATGACCGGACTCTATCCTATTCTAATGATCATTGTAGGAACCTCCGATGTCATCCATATCATGAGTAAATACCTCGATGAATTAGAAAAAGGCAATGCTAAAAGAGAATCCATCATCACCACGATTAAAGAAATCGGACTGGCGACATTGCTTACCTCAGTAACCACAGCAGTCGGCTTTACTACTCTTTTGACCAGTAGAATCTTACCCATTAGGGAGTTTGGGATCAATGCTGCAATCGGTGTGATGATAGCTTATGTAACGGTGGTTCTATTTACCTGTACGCTTTTGAGTTATTTCGATCTTAATCAATTGACTTCTCCGAAAACAAGAAATGACTTCTGGGAAAAGTGGATGACCAAAGCATATCAGGCTTCCTTTCATAAAAAGACCATATGGGCATCTACCGTAGTTTTTTTAATTTTTTGCGCGGTGGGCATTTCAATGGTTACAACCAACTATAAAATTGAATCCAACCTTCCTATTGGAGCTAAAATAACTGAAGATTATCAATTCTTTGAGGACGAGTTCGTGGGTTTTAGACCCATTGAAGTTGCAGTCACGACTGACGGCGATATATATGACTATGAGGTAATGAGTGAGATCAATAAGGTCGAAAATAAAATTAAAGATTTGGGTTACTTCAAGGCCATCCGATCTCAGACCTTAGTATATAAGAGTATCGCACAAATGTATGGAGGAAACAAAACTGAGGCTTACCAGTTTCCCGGGACTGAGGCAGAATATGAAAGGTACCAACGCATTGCATCCAATATTCCAAAATTGAGTAATAATATTCTAGTGGGTAAAAATGCAAAGAAGGCCAGGATCATTGCACGGATGAACGATATGGGAGCAGACAGTACCAAAGCCATAGTGGATAATCTGGAACAATGGATCAATGCCAATACAGACACATCGATGGTTCGGTTTGATGTGACAGGTACATCCATGTTGCTGGATAAAAATGTGGAATACGCCCGAAGAAGTTTACTAACAGGACTAGCCATTGCTATTGTTATTATTGGTTTTCTAATGGTCATGTTATTTAAAAATATTAAATACCTGATCATTGCTCTGGTCCCGAATTTATTCCCTTTGCTTTTTGCTGGAGCGGTCTTAGGATTTTTAAACATTGAATTGGAGGCAGGTATCACCATTGTTTTTGCCATCATATTCGGTATTGCGGTGGATGACAGCATTCATTTTCTAAGCCGATTTAAACTCGGTAGATTAAAAGGTTATTCCATTGAAAAATCCTTAAAGAATACCTTCTTGGAAACGGGTAAGGCAATATGTATAACCAGTATCATTTTATTTTTTGGTTTTATGGTTTTGCTTTTCTCCATTCACCCACCAAGTCGATCTATAGGCATCCTAATAGGAATTACCCTTGTAACTGCATTGTTAAGCGATTTATTTATAATACCTTTGCTGATCAGATTATTGATCAAGGAAGAGAAAGAATAAGGGATCGAATTCGCTTCCACTAAACAAGCCACAAATGAATACTAATTTTTTAAAGCAGTTAGGCTTAAATAAGTCTAATGAAGGAACCTGGACAGGAAGAAAATCTGTCGGAAAATCAACAGAATTTATAGAATCTTATTCTCCTGTAGACGGGAAACTGATTGGGAAAGTAGGCATCACCTCGGAAAAAGATTATACGAAAGTGGTGAGAAAAGCAGAGGACGCCTTTAAAAAGTGGAGAAAAGTACCTGCTCCTAAAAGAGGAGAAGTCATCCGACAGTATGGTGATGCCTTAAGAGAAAATAAAGATGCATTAGGTCGCCTGGTGAGTTACGAGATGGGTAAGAGTCTTCAGGAAGGTTGGGGTGAAGTGCAGGAAATGATAGACATCTGCGACTTTGCTGTGGGTCTTTCCAGACAATTATACGGTTTAACCATGCATTCTGAAAGACCTGGTCACAGAATGTACGAACAATGGCACCCCTTGGGAATAGTGGGCATCATTAGTGCTTTTAATTTCCCGGTAGCGGTTTGGTCCTGGAATGCCATGATCGCCATGGTCTGCGGTGATGTATGCATTTGGAAGGCAAGTGAGAAAACCCCTTTGTGTGCCATAGCCTGTAATAATATCTTTCAGAAAGTATTAAAAGCCAATAAGGTACCGGAAGGTGTCAACTGTATAATCAATGGTGATTATAAGGTAGGTGAGTACATGACTTATGATCCAAGAGTACCGCTTATTTCTGCTACTGGTTCATCGCGAATGGGCAAAATTGTAGGATCCGTAGTTGCTTCCAGGCTTGGTAAAAGTTTGCTGGAATTGGGCGGTAACAATGCCATCATCGTCACTCCTAATTCAGACTTAAATGTCGTGCTTGCCGGAGCAGTATTTGGTGCCGTGGGAACTTGTGGTCAAAGATGCACATCTACCAGGAGGTTGATTATTCACGAATCCATTTATTCAAAAGTATCTTCCCAATTGAAGAAGGCGTATAAACAACTGAAAATAGGCAATCCATTGGACCCTAATATGCATGTTGGTCCTTTGATTGATAAAGATGCTGTGGAGGCCTATTTAAATTCCATCAAGGCAATTAAAGAACAGGGAGGAAAAATGCTGGTTCCGGGAGGAGTGCTTAAAGGAGACGAATATGATTCCGGATGTTATGTTAAACCTTGCATCGCTGAAGTTGAAAATCATTATAAGATCGTTCAGCATGAAACATTTGCTCCGATTCTTTATCTGATTAAGTACAACGAACTGGAGGAGGCTATCCAGATGCAAAACAACGTTCCACAAGGTCTATCCTCAGCGATCATGACGAATAATCTTAAAGAAGCAGAGCTATTCTTGTCCAGTGCAGGTTCAGATTGCGGAATTGCAAATGTCAACATCGGTACGAGCGGTGCTGAAATTGGAGGAGCATTCGGCGGAGAAAAAGAAACTGGTGGCGGTCGTGAAAGTGGATCAGATGCCTGGAAGGCTTATATGAGACGACAGACCAATACCATCAACTACAGTGATGAGCTGCCGCTGGCGCAGGGGATTAAATTTGATTTGTAACGTCATAAATCTCGAATAGGGGATGCAAACATATTGTTAGGCCGTAGTTATACTTTTCGATCTACACGATCGATAATCATATTGAACCTTTTCAGTAATTCACCTCCTATGATGCTGTTTTTTTGGTTCCCGATTTTACCTTCAAAAAACCCAATGTGAAGGTTTTCAAATTGAAAGTCTTCGAGCTCAAATAGAGGCAAAACGGATTTTTTCTTTTTAAGAACATTTCCATAGGAATCTTTAAGTGCTGTCTCGCTGACAACCTCCAATTCGGACATCCCTGATCTGGAAGCAAATCCGTCATCTAAAAGGATGGTGCCCGAATATCCAGAATGGATAAGAAATGGATTCGAGTGTTTCTTTTGTCCATTATAACAGTGGCCATTGACATACATAAACCCAGATTCCACATTGATGATATATGCAAGGTATTCAGTGACATCAGGTAAGTCCTCATGTATGACCATCAGTTTTTGATCAAAGTTGAGTTCGATCAGTTTTGATCCGATCTCTAGTGTATTATCTTTTGCAAATTTAACTTCACCTTCACCACCCTACGCTTTACCTGTTGTAGTTGTCGTTGTCAATTTCTTCTTTAATTGGCTTAACGCTTTCGTAGTAACAGAAATACCGTCAGCAGCAGTATGGAACATTAATCTGAGGGAATCTTCGGTATTCAATACAGCATCGATAATAATATTGTTATATGCGGTTAATTCAAAAGGAATAGTATCTGTTTTTTGACTGTGTCCAGAATGGATACCTATGATTGAAATGATCAAGAAGGTAAACTTCCGGCTCAAAATCTTCGCATAATTAAGATGCTTTAGAACTAATACCCGTAGTAACCCAAAATGCAAACTTGTCAAATTATATCTATTACTTCGAAAGACTTTAGCCTTTTCCTCATTACACCTTAACTTTGTCCTCATTGAAAATTCTAACTTTTCACGAATATCAAGAAAAATTTATAATTTGAGTTCCATGAAGTCATTCCGATCAACTTTTCTTTGGTATTTACTTGCGATGAGTGCATTCTCATGTCAGCGCAGTATTCCACCTGAAGTCGGAATGCATTTGAGTAACTTAGATAAAAACATTTCCTTTAACAATGAGGTAAAACCTATCCTTTCCGATCGTTGCTTTTCCTGCCATGGTCCGGATGCCAATACCAGAAAGGCAGAACTGCGTCTGGATCAGCGCCCTCCGGAAAAGGTCTTTAATCTGATACTTGACCGGATACTCAGTGAAGATGCAGAAATTTTAATGCCACCACCGGAAAGTAAGATGGAACTTACTGATGTTGAAAAAGCTACACTTGTTCAGTGGATCAAACAAGGCGCCAAATATGAGAAACACTGGGCTTTCATACCACCAGAAAACGAAGAGGTCCCAGAAATTGCCCAAGGATTTACCGCTTACAATGAAATAGATCACTTCATCACGCAACGATTAGAAGATGTCGACTTAAAGCAATCACCAAAAGCTGACGAAGAAAGATTGCTGAGAAGGGTGACTTTAGATCTCACTGGTCTGCCTCCCACCATTCAGGAGATAGATGCATTTCTGGCAGATGATGCTCCTAATGCCTATGAAAAAGTGGTCGATCGACTACTCCAGTCGGAAGAATATGGCGAAAGAATGGCTATGGAATGGATGGATGTGGCCAGATATGCAGATTCGCATGGCCTACACGCTGACGGATATCGAATGATGTGGCCTTGGCGAGATTGGGTCATTAATGCATTCAATGAAAACCTTTCTTATCAAGATTTTGTGACCTGGCAAATTGCGGGAGACATGATTCCTAATGCAACCTACGAACAAAAACTTGCAACGGCATTTAATCGAAACCACTCTATGACAGGTGAGGGTGGAGCGATCGATGAGGAGTATAGGCTAGGCTATGTGTATGACCGTACGGAAACCTTTTCTACGGTATTTCTTGGATTAACTACTGGATGTGCAAGATGCCACGACCACAAATTTGACCCTGTTTCTCAAAAGGAATACTACGAGTTGGCAGCCTTTTTTAACAATGTAAAAGAGTTGGGGATGACCGGAGATGACGGAAATTATGGCCCCATGTTGGCTGTGATTTCTGATGAAAAGAGAAAAGAAATAGAACAATTATCAACCGAAATCCAAACGCTCTCTGAAAACGAGGTATATGCCATAGAAGAATTCATTGACCTAAAGGAACAAGAGCCCATTTTTCACGGAAAAGTAAATGAATTGAAAGATGGGAAATTAGATCAAAATAAAAATTTTACGACCCGCTCGACTGCAGATCTCGTAGAAGGCTTCGAAGGAAATGCTGCATTGCTAACTGGAGAATATGATGAATTAAATATTCAGGGCATCCCAGATTTTCAAGCCCATGAACCATTTGCAGCTTCCTTATACATCAATACTACTAAAAGAGATTCGCAGAAGACTCAGACTCTGATGGGAACCTCGGGCAATAAAAATAATTTTTGGCGAGGTTGGGATTTCTTTCTTGACGATCAAAACAGATTGAATGCCAGGTTGATTAATAGCTTGCCACATAATTATATCCATTCCAGATCTAAGGATTCCATAAGGCTGAACGAGTGGACGAAGGTAAGCTTTACATATGATGGCACTGGATTGGCAAAAGGTATTGACTTTAAGATAGGGGATCAGGACCAGAGCATAGAGGTCGTTTATGACCAATTGTATAAATCCATTCATCCCATCAAATCAGGAAGTCATGAAAAAGAAGATCGTAAAACGATTAAAGTAGGTAAATCCTACAGAGGATTTACCGGCGAATATGGTGTTTTCAAAGGAAGAGTAGATGAAATTAAATTGTACCATTTCCCTAAAAACGATCTGTTGCGAAATAAAGTAAGAGCCAAATTCGAAGTCTATGACAAGGTAGAGGAAGTGATGGTCATGGAGGAAATGCCAGAACCAAGGGTGGCTTATATGTATAACCGGGGAGAATATAATCAACCTTCTGAACAAGTTCATGCCTCAACTCCTAAAATACTGGGTAGTTTCCCTGAAGCAAGCAATAGAGACCGCCTGGGTTTAGCTCAATTGTTGTTTGCCCCGGATAATCCATTGACAGCAAGAGTTACCGTGAACAGATATTGGCAAATGATATTTGGAGAGGGAATTGTCGCGACTCCTAATGATTTTGGATTGCAGGGAGCCAGGCCCACCCACCCTGAACTGCTGGATTATCTGGCCATTCAGTTCATGAAGCATGACTGGGACATGAAATGGTTGATGAAAAAAATGGTGATGTCGTATACCTATCAGCAAAGCTCCAACCAAACCACCATTCTACAGGAAAAAGATCCAGAAAACAAATTGCTGGCGCGTGGCCCATCCTTTAGAATGCAGGCTGAAATGATAAGAGATAATGCCCTGGCAGCAAGTGGATTGCTGAAGAAGAACAAAGGCGGTGAAAGCGTGAAACCATATCAACCGGAAGGATTATGGATCGAAAAATCTTCTTTTTCTCACATCCTATTGAGATACGAACCAGACAAAGGGGATAGTCTTTATAGAAGAAGCCTTTATACTTTTTTGAGAAGAACTTCACCCAATCCATCCATGACCATATTTGATGCGCCCACCAGAGAAGTTTGCGTGGTCAAAAGGGAGAATACCAGTACACCATTGCAGGCATTGGTGCTTTTGAATGACCCTCAATTCGTTGAAATATCACGCATCTTGGCAGAAAGAATTCAGGAAGAGGCAGGAAGTTCATTACCAGATCAAATTCAATATGCATTTCGACTTGCTACAGGTAGAACTGCAGATCAAGAAGAGATCAATTTATTGAAGGAGTTGTATGAGCGTCAATATAAATATTATATTGATCACGAGCAGGATGCAAAGGATCTTATATCAGTAGGTGAATTCCGTGTTCCTGATCATTTGAGTCCCTCAAAAACTGCTGCATTGACCTATGTTACAAGCACCTTAATCAATCACACAGAATCATACATGAAAAGATGAGTCATTGCGGTAAATACGGACGGAGGGAGTTTCTAACGAAAACATCGTTAGGTATCGGTGCTATGGCCCTGGGCTCCATTCTTAATCCTTTAAAGGCCGGAAGGCTGCGATCCAACAACCCTATGATTGGGCCTCACTTTGCTCCAAAAGCCAAAAGAGTCATTTATCTTTTTCAGAGTGGCGGCCCTTCTCATATGGAACTTTTTGATTATAAGCCGCTCTTAAATCAAAGGGAAGGACAAGACATTCCAGAAAGTGTCCTTCAAGGTCAACGCCTGACCGGGATGAGTTCTGGGCAAGCTTCACTTCCTTTGGTAGGTAGCCGATTCTCGTTCAATCAATACGGAGAAAGCGGCATGTATGTATCAGAATTGATGCCCTATACTTCGGAAATCGTAGATGAGTTATGCTTCATTAAGTCGATGCATACCGATGCCATCAATCATGATCCAGCGGTCACTTTTATTCAGACAGGTTCTCAATTTTCCGGAAGACCTTCTATTGGAGCTTGGACCAGCTATGGTTTAGGTTCAGACAATGAAAATCTGCCGGCTTTTGTAGTGCTTATTACCAAAGGCAAACAGGGAGGTCAACCCCTATATGCCAGGCTGTGGGGCAATGGTTTTCTACCTTCACAGCATCAAGGCGTTCAATTTAGAGCTGGTAAAAATCCAGTACTTTTCCTGGAAAATCCTTCAGGAGTCTCGTCAGAAAACAGGAGAGAACAATTAGACTACCTAAACAAGCTGGGTAAAATCAGCTATGACGAAAATCTCGATCCGGAGGTGTTATCGCGCATGGAACAGTATGAAATGGCATATCGAATGCAGACCAGTGTTCCCGAAATCATGGATACCAAAGGGGAGCCAGATTATATCTATGACATGTATGGAGAAGACAGTAAAGAGCCGGGTACTTTTGCGGCAAATTGTTTGCTGGCAAGAAGATTGGCGGAAAGAGATGTAAAATTCATACAACTATATCATCAGGGTTGGGATGCTCATGGAGGGCTACCGAATCTGATGAAAAGGCAATGTAAGGAAACCGATCAAGCCAGCGCTGCATTGATTAAGGACTTGAAACAACGAGGCTTGCTCGAGGATACGTTGGTCATATGGGGAGGTGAATTCGGCAGAACCAGTTACTCTCAAGGGCAAATTACGACAGACAACTATGGCAGAGACCATCATCCTAAGTGCTTTACCATATATATGGCTGGAGCAGGAGTGAAAAAAGGTCTTAGTTATGGTACAACAGATGATTTTGGCTATAATATTACTTCCAACCCCGTTCATGTTCACGATTTTCAGGCTACATTAATGCACCTCATGGGTGTAGATCATGAACGGTTGACTTTTAAATATCAGGGCAGGAGATTCAGGTTGACGGATGTCCACGGTCACGTCGTCAAGGAAATATTATCCTAATAAAAAATGAGCAGAATGCATCAGACAATCACAATCTATGGAATTTGATTTTTCGATTTTTGTAGGGCGTTTTCATCCCCTTTTCGTTCACCTTCCCATCGGTATTATCATTGTAACTTTGGTGTTAGAGGTCATTGGAAAAGCAGGTAAGAATACACTCGCATGGCTTTGGTTTTTTTCCTTTGCTACAGCACTCTTTAGCATCTTTACAGGATGGCAGCTGACCCAGGGTTCAAGTTATCCGCAAGATTCATTGTTCTGGCATAAATGGTTAGGCATCACTGTTGCTGCAATTTCGGCTGTGCTATGGCTACTGACTGCCTTTACTGAAAATTACAAGCATAATGCCACTTGGATACTTAAAGGAGCGCTTGCCATTATCTTATCTATTGGAGGTCATATCGGTGGACAGTTGACTCATGGAAATGATTATCTCGTAGAAGCTGCTCCCGGTTTTATAAAAAACTTGGCAGGTTATGATGTTCCTAAGCCACTTGATCTTTCCAATATACAATCTGATTCAATTGTGGCTTATCAACACCTCATTTATCCTGTTTTAGAGCAAAAGTGCGTACAATGTCACAATCAAAAATCAGCAAGTGGTAATCTGGATATGACAACCCCACAAAGCCTTATGGAAGGTGGTGATGGAGGTGAAGTGATCGCTGCAGGTGACGCTTCGGATAGTGAACTGTTTAGAAGAGTAACACTGAGTCAAAACAATATTAAATTCATGCCCACCAAAGGTGTTCCAATGACTTATTATGAAATGGAATTACTAAAATGGTGGCTGAATTCAGGTGCAGATTTCGAAGCAAAGGCTTCTACCTTAGAAATGAGTACAGATGTGATCAAAGGCATTCAGAAAAAATATAATGTGGATTTCTCTCCGAGACCCTGGTACGAGAAAGAGCAAGGACCAAAATTGGATACCTCAGCCATAGAAGCATTCGCCAAAAGTGGGTTCAAGGTTACAGATTTAAGCGGTAGCGATAACTTCTTAGAAATTGGTTTAGTGGGCAATGAGGTCAATGGCAGCGTTGATTTCGGTAATATATCTGAAAATGTTTTGATTCTAGACCTCAAGAATTCAAATCTTGAGGATGAAACTTATAGTAAGATCTCATCTCTAAAAAACTTGATTCGACTGCAATTGAATAATACAGACACTGACTCTGACGATGTATTGAAAATTGATGCCTTGCCCAGGCTGGAGTCGATAAACTTATATGGAACGCAGATTGATGATAGGGCATTAGAGCACTTGGCGAACTTCCCCTCACTTAAAAGGGTTTATACCTGGCAGACCAATGTGACGCCTGGGGGAATAGCACAACTCGCCTCTAAAAGACCTGATATTATTGTGGAAAATGGCATCAATTAAAAATGCCAATGTTTAGGAAAGTTTTTGACATATCTTTCTCAAACATTGGCACCTAATTTTACCAACCCGGAATCAAATTCAAACCAAAGGTTCCTCTCGCGCCATCCTGTATGGGTATGGCGAAGTAAGGCTCTGCAATCAAATAGCCAAATAGATTTACCCTCATAGACAAGCCTGCCGACATTAAAAGCGCGGGCCTCCTGGTTTCCACTGTAGTAGTAGGAATGCCATCATTTCCAATTCTTGTTACCTCCACTACTTCTCCATCTCCAGTCAGATGCGAAAATTCATCAAAACTGATTCCTGCATCATAAAACAAAGCCAGATCTGTGAAAATATATTTAGAGCCAATTAATGACAACTGTTTTGGTCCGGTAAATGGCATTCTAATTTCGCCGCTGGCCATGAAAACTTTTGTTCCCAAGACCTGTCCGAAAGCCACATCATAATTATTGAGAAGGTCTGTGGCACCATTGAATAATGAACCATATCCCCTGACAAATCCCATTTGACCTATATAAAACGGATAAATGCTATTGACCTCCTGTTCAAATCTGGAATAAGCAAAACCTCGTAAAGCAAAACTGAATGGTTTGGCCCACCAGTACTTTCTGGCATCGACTAATCCACTAAGATAATTATCAGTACCATAGTGCTGTTCAAAGCCTATTCTGTATCGATGACCTTTCAGAGGAGAGGTCAATCCAAAGTTGGAGTTATCTCCTACCAAGGCAATGTTAAAACTTTCTTTCCATCCCTTGACCAAACTAAAGTACCTATCAAACTGGATTCGATCACCCACAGGAATTCTTTCTCTATCCTGAAAAACTTGTCTGCTAAAACCTCTAACCTGATCATATTGAAGATAATTAGTGTAAAGATCTTGTCTGAAACTCCTGTAATTCACTTCCAGACCAGCTTCTAATCGTAAACTTTTAGAAAATGGAAGGTGGGCAAATACGGTCGCCCCATCGTCAAATATTCTAAGGATATTGAGATTTTGCTTCACATTGTAAAAGAAACCATTGGGAGCAGTTTCGCCATCCGGATTCACTTCAAAGTTCTGGAATCCAGTCCGAAGAGGAACGTGAGAAAGCCCCACACCATAAGCGATCTTATTTTTCCTATTAATATAGGTTACCCTTCCGCCAGCATCGTAAATTTCTCCATTCAATGCCGCCTGTACAAAAATCTGATTGTTTCCTAAAATATCACCGAATAACATATCTATACCTCCTGCCAGGCCGGTATAGTTGCCAAAGGTTGTGTTGCCCACAGCAACTCCTGTACCACCACCAATGTAGTCTAATTTAAATTTTGGCCTATAACCCACTTCCTTATAAACCTTGAGATCTGAAATTCTCATGGCTCGATCCATCACTTCCAGTTGATTGTTCACCAACTCTCTCCTATTTAATCCCTGAACAGGAAGAGTTCCGGCATCAAAATTTACATCGTTAGGATTTACAGGTCTGTTCAGTAGATTGTCGCTGGTGGTCTTATAAATATTGTATTTATGATCGAAATAATTGGTCATCAAAACCCGGTCTCTTCTTCGGGAAGCAGCAATTGCCGGAGAGTATTCTGTGATCCCACTTATTCCTACTATCAGATCAGTCATCTGTAGAACTTCACCTGTGTTAACCATGTATTTATACATATTTCTATAACCATCGCGGTCGGATAGAAAGTAAATATTACCCTCGTGGTCAAACGTAGGATTGAGATTATTAGCCCCTCTGAAAACATCCAGAATGACACTTTCTCCGGTTTTCAAATTTCGTATGGCAATATCAAAGGTGTATTTTCCATTTGTGGTACCATTTCTGACCGAGTTTTCGTCCGTAGCATAAGTAATAAATTCCCCTGTTTCATCACTGCTCGTGTGTATTTCGCTGAATATGTCATCAGTAATTTTACTCGCACGATTTCTCCTGATGTCATATAGGTAAAGGTCCGTCTGACCTTGATCCATACCGGTCAATACGATTTCATTGCTATTCGGTGTCCATGAAGGATTTGTAAAAGCAGGAAGATCAGGGATCTTGTTGGAGCTTACGGTTTTTCCTGTCTCCACATCCTTAATGACCAAAATATTTTGACCTCTGCTAAAAGCCACATAAGCGAATTGCCTACTATCTGGGGACCATGTACCTGCAGACTCCAGGAAATTAATATCATCGATATGGCTGTCCGTTGATCTGGAAGAAATCCTTCTGATGATCTCACCTGTTTGTGCATTGGCCAGGTACAATTCTGTAGAAAACAGATCTTTTTCTGATAAGAAAATGACATATCTGCCATTCGGACTTAATGCGGGCGACACATTCATTCTACCAGCATTGTCCTCGCTAATTAATTTTTTTCCGATGAAATCCTCTTTCTTGTCCCTGACATACTTATTGAAATGGTTTTCCAATGCACTGACCCACTGGTTGTCCAGATTGTCAATCGACATGTTCAGCACGGAATCAGCGGCTGCCGCTAATCCATATTTCGCCGTCATCATAAACATAGGCTCGATCACATCATCTCCATACACTCCTGTTAAAAAGGACCAAAAGGCCTGACCATAGCGGTATGGAAAGTATTTAGGATTGATTAAGTCCTTCAACTCAGGTATGTCGTCACTTACCACCGCATCTCTGATCCACATTGCAGTATAAGTATCCGAATCACCCTTAGACATGTACTCTGCCAAGCCCTCCACCATCCAAAGTGGTAAGTTTTGCAAATTTTGTAAACTCGTGCTATCTCCGGTGATGATTTTGTGGTATTGGAAAGCATGGACCAATTCATGTCCAAGAACATGATTTGTTTGTTGCGTTGTAAAGGTAATCGGCATCACCACCCGATTTTTCAAACCTTCTGTGACCCCACCTGTTCCTATTCCGATGGATCCCGAAATGGCATTAGTTTGCTGAAAATCCGCATGATTATTGTAAAAAATGATTGGATTGTTTTTCTCAAAGGTGTCCTGAAAAATTCTGGCATGCATTCTATACCAAAGCTCCGTCTGGAGCGCAAGTTGCTTAAGCAAATCAGGGTTTTCCAGGTAATGATATATGTCGAAGTGCTCTGTTTCCTGAACGTGAAAATCAAAGCTTTTATAGCGTGGCTTATTTTGTCCAAAATACTGTGCTTCGACAGTGATGATCGACCCTAAAACCATAAGCATGGTCCATATAATGTGTTTTCTCATATCTCTATTATTATAGTAGGATAACCAATTCATATACTTAAATCATCTAAGATTGGTTCGACCTAAAGCCTCAAAAATCAGTGACTTAAGTACATGCTATAACATATTTCAATAACAAATGATTATGTTAAATCAAGTCTCAGGAATTATTTAATATGATTTTAACAGAGTTTAATATTTTATTTGGATTGCTATCTTTATTGCCTGGATAAAAGGGTATATCATTGAAAGCAGTATTTAACAAGATCATTAGCACCTATCTGGAACGACGGTACCAAAGCGTACAGCATTTCATGGAGCACCCTATCCAGACACAATTGAGAACTTTTAATTATCTGATTGGTAAAGCTTCTAATACTGAGTGGGGAAAAAAACATCAATACAGTTCGATCAATTCCAGAATAGAATTTAGAAATAAGGTGCCTCTCAATGAGTACGACGATCTGGAACCTTACATTTTAAGAATGATGAATGGCTCTTTCAATATTCTATGGCCTGGATTCGTAAATTGGTATGCCAAATCATCCGGAACTACATCCAGTAAAAGCAAGTTCATTCCTGTTCCTAAAGAAAATCTAAGGGGGTGTCACATTAAAGGATCCTGGGATGTGGTTACCCTGCTATACAAAGGACGAAGCGATGCTCGTGTTTTTGAACGAAAGAATTTGGTCATGGGTGGTAGTCTCAGCAATTATGAGAAAAATCATATGACCACTTACGGAGACATCTCAGCCATCATGTTGTATAATATGCCACTCATCGGACGACCCTTTTATACTCCAGATTTTAGGACGGCTCTGCTTCCTAATTGGGATGAAAAGATTGAAAAAATGGTGCAGATTTGTTCTAAAGAGGAAGTTACCATGTTTGGCGGAGTACCATCCTGGACGATCGTACTGTTCCGTAAAATACTGGAAGCGACAGGAAAAGACAATATCCTGGAGGTTTGGCCTGAAGTTCAAGCCTATGTACATGGTGGAGTAGGGTTTGAACCCTACCGAAGCACTTTTGAACAATTTATCCCAAGTGATGACTTCACTTACCTGGAAGTCTATAATGCATCAGAAGGATATTTTGCCATACAGAATGATCTGAAATCTAAGGATTTGCTACTATTACTGGACAATGGGATCTACTATGAATTTCTCCCTATGAGTGAATTTGAGCAGGAAGATGCCAGGACCATTACGCTTGAAGAAGTTGAACTGGATGTCAACTATGCCATGGTCATTAGTACCAATGCAGGACTTTGGAGGTATATGACCGGTGATACGGTTAAGTTTACCTCTTTACAACCTTATAAAATCAAGATAACTGGTAGAACCAAACATTTTATCAATGCTTTCGGAGAAGAAGTCATGGTGAGTAATACTGACAAAGCTTTGGCCATGACTTGCAAGGAATTTGATGTAGAGATTGCCGACTATACCGTAGCTCCGATCTACTTTAGCGAAGGGACCAAAGGTGGTCATCAGTGGTTGATTGAATTTGAAAAAAATCCCGACAACCTGACGGATTTTAGTGAGCACCTGGATCTCAACTTACAAAAGGTGAATTCGGATTATGAGGCCAAACGTTATAAAAGTATGGCCCTGGAAAATTTGACCATTGAAGCACTTCCAAGGCATACTTTCTATAAGTGGATGGAAAAACGTGGTAAATTAGGTGGTCAGAATAAAGTGCCACGGCTCTCTAACAATCGGAAGTACGTGGATGATATTCTTAATTTTATGTCGGAGGTTCATGGATATCAATAGCGAATCATACCTGCAGATCAAAGGTGCCCTGGAGATTCCCAATCATGCCAAGGAAGAAATGAGTGAAGAGGAGATGGTAATCCAGATCGAGCGAAGAGTAGCTGAATTGATGGAACAAGACTTTGGATTGTTGATGAGCTATCTATATCGATTGGACGTTTTAGAACCTCATATCAATGGATGCCTTGATCCTGAATCCCCTATTCATCCGTATACCTGTTTGGCTCATTTAATCTGGAACAGACAAAAACAAAGGGTCCAAACCAAATTTAAATACCGTTCTGATCATGATGTAGAAGAAGGTTGGGAATGGTAGGTACTGACCTAAATAAGAATAGGGCGACCAATGAAAAAGGAAGTGCATAACACGCCGGAGAGAATATACTGAAAGCCTCTGTTTTCAAGTATGAAAAGAAAATTTGAAAAAAATTGCAAGACATGGAAAAGAAAAAAGGACCGAAAGGTAAAAGCACTTTAAGAAGAGCAATACTTATCATTATAGGTATCTTACTTTTGGCTGCCTCCATCATTGGGTATAACTTGGAGAAAACGAAAAAATCTCCTGAGGGTATATTTGCAGCACATTATGAAGTGTATCCGAATGTATACCATCCGGTAACTGTAGGGAACAGTGACCTGATGACCAGGGCATTTGCGGCATACGAAAATAAGAATTTTAAAGAGGCTGCCGAATTGCTGGAAGAGCGAATTGCTACTAGTTCAGCCATACCACTAAAGTTCTACCAGGCAATCGCTTATGGAGAAATGGGAAACCTCCCTCTTGCCATAAAAAATCTGGAAAATATTCGGAGGTTTGATTCACCCTACATTGCAGAAAGTTACTGGTATCTAGGACTGTACTATACCAAACTTGGCAACAAGGATGCTGCCGTGAAACGCTTGCAGGAATTCTATGAACATTCTGACAATCCGGAAAGAAAAAAAGAAGCTGCAGATATCATTCACACGCTGCAAGGCGATTAATCGATTACTGCATTCATTATTACAATATCGCTGGAAGAGATCTTACTGTGTCTTACTGTTACTAGAGGTCATTATTTTTCTTCTAATCTCCTGACGCGCTAAATTCGCACCTTCTTCCGTTTTCCGATTGGCTTCCTCTGCATTACCTAGCATGTCGAAATATCTGGTCGGATCGTCCAGCATCAAATCCTCAATCGATTTGTAGTGATCTACTGTGGCATACCGCTCCTTAAATTCACTACCGTAGGGCATCAGTTTTCGTAAAACGACCCAGCCCTCTAACTTGTCATCAGCAATCCTGGCTTCATGGACAGGACTCCAGATGGACTGAACTTCTACGAAGTCGTCCGGGGTATAACCCTCATTAATCACGAAATAATTAAACTTGGCATATTCCCATGGTTTATCCTCTTCATCATTATCCAACATTTCATCCATTAATTGCCATACCTCCGTCTTGACCAAGGTTCTGGAATCTACCGTTTTGTTGTAGATTTTCATTTCTTCTTTCGACAGGATCGAGTTCAGATCTACTTGTGAAAATGCATTGTCAATAAAATTAGAGTACTGCTTGGGATCCTTGAAAGAAATTCTTGTCACGTAATTATAATCATATTGGTCACCACTTGGAGAGATCACTTCCTCTACAGTCCATAACTGATACATATCTTTTTTGATATTAGCCTGGTGAATCTTTTTCCAGACTCGCTCTACAGCCAGATAATCCTCCACATGGCCAGGCTTTACCTTCATGTAATCTACCCTACTAATGCTTCTGGATTGTTCTATTTGTCCATAACCCGAAATAGTGAAAAAAGTTAAGCTAAATGTGATGGTGAGAATTGCAAATACCTTACCCATGGCTCGTATTTTAAGATTAGAGCAATATCGCGTAATGAAATATACACTTTATTTGTTTTATTTCCAAAAAATCATTATTACCTATTGCAATTTGTTTTATTGGGAATATTATATACTTCTATTAGACTAATTATATGATATAATTGCACTTATGGTGTTGTGTTTAATTCCTTTGCATACTTCGCCCCTAGCAAAGATCCTGACCTGGATATATTAAGAGTTCGACCCATACTGTGTGCCAACTTGATGGCTTCGCTCCCATACTTTCTACGAATGTGATCCAGGCTTTGAAGCAAGTCGATTTCCTTCTCGCTTTCATCAAAAAGACTAATCTGATATTTACCTCTCACCAATCCAGAGAATCGGACACCCACTAAGCGAATCAATTGCCTTCGCTCGTATAGGTTGTCAAACAGTTCTTTAACCGTAGCAATCAAGAATTGATCGTTGGCCGTATAACTGACTTTCTTTTGACGTGTATACGTGTTAAAGTCTGCATATCTGATCTTTACTGTGATACAAGAACACAACTTTTCAGAAGCCCTTAACTCAAATGCCAGCTCTTCCACCATTCGCATCATAAGACTCTTGATGCTATCCAGATCCAAGGTATCCTCTGTAAATGTACGTTCTTTAGAGATAGATTTTTTCTCCGTATACGGAATCACAGGACTGTGATCAATCCCTTGTGACTTGTTCCACAAATCCCTACCCAGTTTACCAAATTCTCTTTCCAGCAGTCTCACCGGAATTGCTCCCAGCGTTTCCACCTTCTTAACGCCCATGAAGCATAACTTTTTATAAACTTCCTTGCCCACCCCTGGAATTTTTCGGGTAGACAAAGGTGCCAGAAAATCCTTTTCATAACCTACTGGAACAGTCTTCTCGCCATTGGGCTTACCCTCACCAGTACCCACCTTAGCTACCAATTTATTGACAGAAAGTCCAAATGAAATCGGCAGTCCAGTTTCCTTCATGATCCTCGTACGCAAAGCACTTGACCACTGTTGGCAGCCAAAGTATTTATCCATACCACTGAGGTCCAGGTAAAACTCATCCACTGAAGCTTTCTCAAAAATAGGTGCCTGTTCGGCAATGACTTCAGTGACCAAACCGGAGTAGTAAGAATAGCTATCCAGATCCCCTTTCAGCACGATCGCATGTGGACACAATCTTTTGGCTATTTTCATCGGCATGGCAGAATGTACGCCGTACTTTCGTGCTTCGTAGCTACAGGAAGCCACCACTCCCCTATTGCTGCTGCCACCGATCAATAAGGGCTTGCCAGCGAATGATGTATTTTTAAGACATTCTACCGAAACAAAGAAAGAGTCCAAATCAAGATGCAATACAGATCGATCAAACAATTGCGTCGCTTTTATCGTCATTTTATGTCGATTTAAAAGGCAATATCCGTATTTTTGAATCAATTTGCAAGCCATAAAATTAGGATTTCCGACAAAACCGACTTAATTTTGATGAATTTTACAACATATCAGCAACTTATGCTTGCAGAAAATTTAAAATATCTTCGTAAAAAAAATAAACTGTCGCAGCAGGAGCTGGCAGATACGATGAATATTCCCAGAACGACATTAGGGGATTATGAACGTGGCAAGACTGAACCTAATATTGAAACCCTAATTTGCTTTGCCTCTTACTATGGAATCAATTTAGACCAGCTGCTGACTTCTGACCTTTCACTCCAGGACTTTGAGATCATTAAGAACGAGGACTTTCGAGTCTTGGCCATTTCAGTTGATGCCGACAACAATGGAAATATTGAATTGGTGGACACCAAAGCAGAGGCCGGATATCTGGAAAGCTTCAGCGATCCTCAATACATCAAAGATCTGCCAAAAATTCAGTTTCCCAATATACCAGATGGCACCTACAGAGGTTTTGAGATCGAGGGCGATTCTATGTTGCCCATGGAACCTGGAAGCATTGTCCTTGCCTCATACGTCGAAAATCTCAGTCAAATAAAAGATAACAGGACTTATATCATCGTGGGAAGAAGTGAGGGTTTGGTCTACAAGCGAGTTGTACGTAATGAGAGTAGAAGATCATTGATTCTCATGTCAGACAACCCCATCTATGCACCTTATGAAATTAGTTATGGAGAAGTTGCAGAGATCTGGCAGTATTATGCCCACCTGAGCTTTTCCGATAAGAAACAGCAATTAGATAATCGCGTCGAAGAACGGATTATTGAAATTCAAAAAAATATAGAACAGATGAAAGATCTATTGCAAAACTGACACTTTCGTTGTGAAAATATTTGCCTTGTAACGCTCCGGGCCTCCGATAATTCGTTAAATTTTATAACTTCATTTACATTGGTCCTTCCAAATGAAAAAATTTATCGTCATATTATTGGTTGTTTTGATGACACTCACCCTCTTTCTAGTTATCAAAACCATGTTATACCAGGCCCCTGAAGATTCTACTTATGAACATCTGCATATCGACGTTGCAGATGAAGCTGTACAGAGGTTTGCCGCTGCCATTCGCATTCCTACCATCTCCTATCCCGATAGAATTGATACTTCGACCATGGAATCATTTTTGAAATACTTATCGAACACTTTTCCCTTGGTTTATCAGCATCTGGAAGTTGACACGGTGAGTGGATTTAGCTTGATTTTTAAATGGAAAGGTTCGGCTCCAACCAAAGATCCAGCCCTTTTTCTGGCCCACATGGATGTCGTACCTATTGATGAAGCGTCTGCTGCAAGTTGGCAATTTGAGCCATTCGCTGGGACCATTCAGGATGGTTACATTTTAGGGCGCGGCACCATGGACGATAAAGGTTCTGTGATCAGTATCTTAGAAAGTACGGAGCGACTATTGAAAGAAGGTTTTCAGCCAAGAGAAAGCATTTATTTTGCATTTGGCCACGACGAAGAAGTTGGTGGTAATAACGGCGCCGTTAAGATTGCCCACCGATTTCAGGAGCAAGGTCAGGAATTTAGTTTTATCATCGACGAAGGCCTGGTGGTCATTACGGATGGCTTATCAGGTATACAAAAACCGATTGGCTTAATTGGGCTGGCAGAAAAGGGCGCTATGAGTATGACCCTTTCGGTGGACCTGGACAAAGGTGGCCATGCAATGATGCCACCCAAAGAGACTGCCATAACGATACTCAGTGATGCGTTGGTCAATCTAAAAAACCATCCACCGGCAAGTCGATTTAACGCCTCCGTAGAAAAGATGTTTGAGTATATCGGACCTGAAATGAAGTGGCCTGAGAAATTATTTTTTGCCAACCAGTGGCTATTTAGACCTTTGATTGAAAATAGTTTAAGCAAAAGCAATGCAGCTAATGCCTTGATTAAAACCACATTGGCACCCACCATCATCAAAGGTGGCATCATGGACAATGTGTTGCCCTCGCATGCCGAAGCCACGATTAATGTTAGAATAGTTCCAGGAGAAACGGTAGCCTCGGTAGTGGATTATGTAAGGGATGTCATCGACGACCCCCGGGTAAAGATTAGTGCTGAAGCTGTCAATCAGCCCCGAAATCCTACTGCAATTTCTCCTACAACTAATGATGAATTTAAAACCATCAGAAAAAGCATCTATCAAGTATTCGGAGATGTAGTGGTGGCACCTGGGCTGGTCATAGGTGGTACAGATTCAAGACATTATGCAGAAGTATCAGATGCCATTTACAGATTTATGCCGGTGATGGTTTCCAATGTAGACCTGGAAGGTATTCATGGAGTCAATGAGAAATTATCGGTAGAAAACTATAAAAGGATGGTTGCCTTCTACGAGAACCTCATTAAGAATTTTAATCGATCCTGAATTAAGGCCACATTGACCTAAATCCTCCTATGCCTGAGCCATCATTTCCTCTATGACTTTCTGATAGAAAGATTCGTATTTCGGCAGAATATTATGGATATCGAAAGTTTTCGCATGAGCATATGCTGCTTCACTAAACTTGGAATGAACCTCAGGATCCTGCAAGATTTCTATGCTTCTTTTGGCCATTCCATCTACATCACCTACCGGCAGAGTATATCCAGTCTGACCATCAAGATTTAACTCCGGTAAGCCCCCGGCGTTGGATGAAATCACGGGAACGCCACAGGCCATCGCTTCCAAAGCTGCCAGTCCAAAACTCTCATTCTCTGATGGTATAATAAAGAGATCTGAAACAGCCAAAAGCTCCTCGACCGCAGACTGCTTGCCCAGAAATCGGATGTGTTCGCACAAACCCAGCTTTCTGCACAATTGCTCCAGGTTATTTCGTTCAGGACCATCCCCGATCAAAAGCAATTTCGCACTCATTTTTTCACTTACCTTCGCAAATGTCATGATGACGTCTTCTACTCTTTTGACCTTTCGGAAATTAGACGTGTGGGCCAGAATCTTCTCTCCTTCCGGGGCAATGGCCATCTTAAAATGGTTCTTGTCCAGTTTATTAAACCGTTCAAAATCAATGAAATTATAGATCACTTTGATATCATTGGTAATATTGAAGCTTTCGTAAGTTGCTTCTTTTAGATGGTTAGAAACAGCGGTGACTCCGTTGCTAAAATTAATACTGAATTCTACCACCGGGGAAAATGCAGGATCATTTCCTACCAGAGTAATATCCGTACCATGAAGCGTCGTGACAATCGGAATGTATTTACCCCTGCTTTTCAGGATTTGCTGGGCCATATAAGCCACTGCAGCATGAGGAATAGCGTAATGTACGTGTAGGATATCCAGGTTCTCATGAAGGACAATATCCACCATTTTAGAAGCCAGTGCCGTTTCATAGGGCTTGTATTCAAACAATGGATATTCGTATGTACTTACCTCATGGTAATAGACGTTTTCCATAAATGGAGTAAGACGTGCCGGACGCTTATAAGTCATGAAGTGCACTTGATGACCTTTTTTTGATAATGCAATCCCCAGTTCAGTGGCTACAACACCGCTACCTCCAAAAGTAGGATAACAAACTATTCCTATATTCATTCAATTATATTTTGTGATAAATTTACAGATAAAACGACAGGACGTCATAATATCGTCAATACATTCACTGATATGAACATTTATTCGACCAATATGTTTGTTCTACAATAAATTAAACTAAAGCTTTGGTAATATATTCGATAAAAGACCTGGAGCACCTGGCGGGTGTGAAAGCCCATACCATACGGATATGGGAGAAAAGGTATAATATCGTTGAACCGAAGCGTACCGATACCAATATCAGGTACTATCTTGAAGACGATTTACAACATATCCTTAATGTTGCACTCCTGAATAATCACGGTCACAAGATTTCTCACATCGCCAGGATGGACAAAGAGGAAATTGCCAAAAGGGTGGCTGAAATCTCTCATTTTGATAATGGATTGGAAGATCGGATTGACTGTCTGACCATGTCCATGATGGAGCTCAATGAATTTAAGTTCAACCGTATCATTGAAGCCAATATAGATCAACTGGGATTCGAACGGTCGATGCAGGAAGTCATTTTTCCACTGTTAGACAAATTGGGAGAACTATGGATTAGTGGTTGTATTAAGCCACTGCATGAAGTATTCGTTTCGGAAATCATCAAAAGGAAGATCATCAAAGCAATTGATGAGCTGCCGATCAATACTGACATTACCGTGCCCTCGTTTTTAATCTACCTGCCTATCAATGAATCCGCGGATTTGAGTTTACTTTATTTGCATTACATGTTAAAAAAAGAGGGACTAAGGGTGACCAATTTGGGGAAAGGTGTAAAAAAAGAAATGGTCATAGAGACTTGCCGCATTCTCAATCCCAGATATGTGGTACTTTTTGCCAATGAGTCGTTTGAAAACAATAGCTTAGAGCCCTATTTATATGATCTTTGTCGTAATATCAATGGGTCAAAGGTACTGGTAACAGGTTATCAGCCTATTATGCAAAACATAAAAACATCCGCTAAGGTTAAGGTACTATCTAGTCTCGAACAAATTCTAGATTACTGCAGTAATCAGTTAGCAAGCTGAAATACAGAGGGTTTAGGCCAATGTTTCAGTATTTAAAACAAAAATTTTTAACAAAACAATATAGCTAATTATGAAGATTCTATTTAAATTATCACTGATGGTCTTTTTGCTGGGTTTCCTTGCTTCATGTGGACCAAAGGGAGAGAAAGCAGGTGCCGGTGAAGCAGGCGAAGTCGCCGAAGAAACCGGAAAAGAATATGCAGTGAATGCGGCAAACAGTAAAATAATGTGGGAAGGTTCTAAAGTAACCGGATCGCATAATGGAACCGTCGAAATTTCAGATGGTAGTATCGCTATGGAAGATGGTACCCTTACAGGTGGCAGTTTTACAATCGACATGTCCACCATCGAGGATGAAGACTTAGATGGTGATATGAAGGCCAATCTTGAAAACCACTTGAAAGGAACTGTAGAAGGTAAGGAGACTGATTTTTTCAATGTACCTAAGTATCCAACCGCTAAATTCGAAATTACCAAAGCGACAAAGTTGATGAATAATGATGACGCCAACTACATCGTTTATGGAAACTTGACTTTAAAGGATGTGACTAAAGAAATCAGCTTCAGAGCCAATGTGAATGAAGTCAATGGTCAGATTAAGGTGAACACTCCTCAATTTACGATTGACAGAACAGAGTGGGGCATCAAGTATGGATCTGCTAAATTCTTTGATGGTTTGAAGGACAAGGCGATTGCTGAGGAAATTGGTTTGAAGGTTGATTTGACAGCTGGATAGGAAAAATTCATCAGGCTTAACGCTGTAGAGAATATAAAAGCCCTTGGTGATATTTTATTGCTAAGGGTTTTTTATTGGTTGGTATTTGCGATTTGCAAATTCGAGCTGATTACTAAAGACTGACATCTGACTACTGAAAACTAACATCTGCCCCATCTCTTAGAGAGCCACCTGCGCTGCTAAGCCTCGCTCAGCTCTCAGAGAGAAAACTGACTATCAACTGACATCTGACTACTGAAAACTAACATCTGCCCCATCTCTTAGCGAGCCACCTGCGCTGCTAAACCTCGCTCAGCTCTCAAAGAGAACTCTTGATTTTTTACTTCTGAAAACTGACATCTGACTACTGAAAACTAACATCTGCCCCATCTCTTAGAGAGCCACCTGCGCTGCTAAGCCTCGCTCAGCTCTCAAAAAGAAAACTGACTATCAACTACTTACCACCAACTATTACACCCCTCACCATCTCATTCACCTCTCTGACCCGATCCACATCCAACTTATCCACCTCCCGATCATAAGTCATCAACCCATTGACCTCCCCCTCCACATCCGTCGTTTGTGTATAAATGGCTCCTGAAAAGCCGACTTTCACCAGGTCGGCCAATTGCCTGGCATATTTGACATACTCATCCGTCGCCTCCTCCGAGCTCTGAAATTTAATGTATCCCCAATTGCCATCACGGTTCCATAAATGACCCTCTACTGGCAAACCTATGCCTCCATATTCTCCTAATACATTGACCCTGGTCGCATCGTACAGATACATTTCAGGATTAGGATAATGATGGATGTCCAAAATGTCTCCTGTCTGTATATGATTGCCTCCACTCGCTGAATTAACCAATCTGGTAGGATCCAAAACCTCAGTCCATGCAGTAATTTCTTTGGTTTTAAACTGTCCCCATGCTTCATTGAAAGGCACCCAAACTACAATAGAGGGATAAGAATATAAAAATTCGATGATTGCCTCCCATTCCTTGCGATAAATTTGCTCAGACTCCGCACTTCTTACATTCTCGTTTCCATCAAACATTTTGCGCATTTGCCAACCCTCATTTCGATCGCCATTCGGCATATCCTGCCAGACCAGCATACCTATCTTATCGCAGTGGTAATACCATCTTTGCGGCTCAACTTTGACATGTTTACGAATCATATTAAAACCATATTCCTTGGTCTTTTCTATATCATACTTTAGCGCTTCATCCGTGGGTGCAGTATAGAGTCCATCCGGCCACCAACCCTGATCCAAAGTCCCATATTGGAAATAATCCTGATTGTTCAGTTGCATCCTGACTATTCCCTGCTCATCCTTTTGGGTTGAAATCTTGCGCATCGCAAAATAACTTTCCACCTCGTCTAAAATCTCACCACCTCTGATCAATCGAATGCTACAATCATACAGGTGTGGTTGCTCAGGCGACCAAAGTTGAGGATTTTCGATAAACAGCTCAGCTGATTCACCTACAGCTGCTTTACTGCTTGAGATCACCGTTCCATTTTCTAGCGCCTTTACTTCAATAATGTCACCGAACTGAGCCCCTCCTGCATCGACCTGGACTGCCACTGTATTCTGATCAATATCAGGCGTGAGTTTGATATGATCAATTGCCACTTCAGGCACATGCTCGATCCAAACGGTTTGCCATATCCCTGTCACCGGTGTATACCAGATCCCTCTTGGATTAGTGACCTGTTTACCTCTGGGTTGAGGTCCATTGCTGGTAGGGTCCCAAACTTTTACGACCAATTCTTGATTGCCTTCTTCCACAAAAGGTGTAATATCAAAGTTAAAAGGATCATATCCACCCTCGTGTGCGCCGATCTTGATGTCATTTAGCCACACATCGGCTCTCCAATCCACGGCTCCAAAATGTAAAATCACTCTTTCCTTCCAATCTTCAGGGATATCAAAGCTGGTCTGATACCAAACTTCCTTATCCTGACCCACTTCCTTCATGACACCCGATAGGCTAGATTCTACTGGGAAGGGGACCAAAATTTTTCCATCCCATTCTTTGGGACGAGGAGCACCATATTCAGTGATCGCGTGGTCCCATAGCCCATTTAAACTTTGCCAATGATCCCTTTTCATGATAGGTCTGGGATATTCCGGAAGAGGATTTTCAGGATCCACCTCACTAGCCCATGAGGTTTTAATTTTATCACCTGCAGGCTGCCATTGAGCGGACAATGTCAGAAAAGTAAAGCACAACAAGATGGCATATGCTAATTTCATAAGTCTTGATTTTTAGCTGAAAGTAAGGAATCTAATGCTAAGACACAATCTGTATATACCCTCTGTTTGCTATTTTGCAATCCAGTTATAGATTCTCAAGTGAATGCAAATTCTATTATAAATCACCAAAAAAACGAATCAGATTAGCAACATGATCATCAATACTCACACCCAGCTTCTCACAGCCCATATAAATGGTTTCCCGATCAATTTTAGCGGCAAAAGCCTTTGATTTCAATCGCTTCTTAATCGACTTCACACTCATCTCTCCAAAGGGGACTGGATTCATTTTTTGGTAAGCATAATAAATTCCGCAGATTTCATCGCAGGCAATCAATGCAGCAGCAAGCCTGGAATCAGGCGAAGTACGAAAACCATTGTGTCCGAATGCGTGTGCTTCTACAGCATGAATGAATTCTTCAGGATAGCCCCATTTTCTAAACCATTCCAATGACCTGGCCGGATGAGTTTCGGGATACTCGTCATAGTCCAAATCATGCAGATATCCCGTCAAAAACCATAAATGGGCATCTTCGCCAAATTCATGAGCATATCCTTCCATTGCTGTGGCGACCATCAGTGCGTGATATCGTTGATAGCTGTCCTTTACATGATGTTCTAGTAATTTTTTTGCCTCTTCTTTAGTGGGTAAACTCATGAATCTATCTAAAATTGTGAGGCTTGAAGATAAAAATAAAAAGTGTTTAGATCGCTACTACTTTTATACAGCGGAGTAACAGGTAATGCGCTCGATTCATATTTGATGCAACATGTATATCAACCTTCCGCAGTTTATACCATCTTTTTCATTTTAAAAATGAGAGTAAACCAAATGATAGTTATTCATCATGCGCATTTCGGCCTAGATTAAATGAGTTGCTGCGTGTAAAATGAAATTTAACTGATGACTTTTCAAGGAACTCTATTATTGCTTATCTTTGTTTCACTAATATGGAACAAAGAGTGACCATTATAAAAAAAGATTCTGATGATCCTAATATTGCTTATTGGGCTTCACAAACACCACAGGAACGCTTATCTTTTTTAGAAACGATTCGAAAAGAAGTCATAAAATCGAAATATGGAATTGACCCCGGATTTCAAAGAGTTGTTAACATTATTAAACGATAATGAAGTTAAGTATCTAGTTGTAGGAGGCTATTTTAGCAAATGCGGAACAATTAGAAAAAATAAATAAAATTGGATAGCTAATAATAATGATAAAAAGTGTTTATGTAGATGCTATCCCCTTCTGTTGCTCCAGCATTTCGATGACCAGATCGTATAAGGTTTCGAATGGTATGACTTCAAGGTCAAGGTTGTGATAGGATAGTTCAAACGGATGTTCATCTAGGCGTTTTCTGTATTTTTCAACGTATCGATGCCATCTTATTGGATGGTAATCCGCATCGGGGAGCTTGGTGAGCATTTTAATAAAACAGTTAGATCGAAAAGTGTGATCACTTCTAAGGTATCGGTGACTGTACATATTCAGAGCATCTAATCTGTCAATGATCTGTCCATGCTTTTTATTCTGGACCAGTAGAATCATCTGTATAATGAGAATCGATATGTTAACTCCTCTTTTGTCTTTAGAGTAGGTGGGAACGTCATTTAAAAATCGGTTCAGTCTAAAAGGTCTCAGCGGTTCTTGATCTGATTTTTCCGGGTCTATTTTCCCCAATTCAACTAAGAAATGGATGTAGGCTTCTTTTATTTTGAAAAGTTGAACGAGGAGAGGTAACGTTGACTCAAATTCTTCTTTTGAAAAAACTATACTTAAGGCTTCGTATGCTTTAAGATATAGTTCACTATTAATATATGTTGCAAATAAATAGTTATAGGTTGAAAACCAATTACTTGTTCTTGGATCAGTAATTTCTAGATTCTTTTTAAACAGATTCTGAGCCTCAGCATAATTGTTTGATAAGAATTGGCCTAAAGCTTCTCTAGTCCTTAATGTATAGTCAGCATCAACTGATTTTATTCCCTTTTTCTTATAAAAGGCTATTCCCTCTTGAGCAACTTCAATTAAACTTTTATAATTTGAAAATTCTAAATAATAATTTGCCTGGTATAGGAATGTATAAAGATTAAATCTTGTTGTTTTAATTGATTTTTGTAATAATCTCATTTCCTTTATTTTTTGTAAATGAAATTCTGTGAATTTACTATCAACCCCAGTCTTATTTTTCATCATTGTAAGACCAAAATAACCATATAGCTCTTCTACTTCTTGCTCCGCTGACAATGCTTTTAAGTAATAATCTCTCTTTTTCCTATAGCTTTTATATTTTTTAAGATTGCTGGTGTATGAAGCAAAGTGTGTTGTTAAAATAGAACTTAATAGATAATTGAGATCCGTGAATTCAAACTTTGATGTCACTTTCAAAGTTTTTTTTGCTAAATCAATGGCAACTAATCGTTTTCTATTAGCTAGAAGAATTTTTATGGCTGCATAATTTTTATAACTGTTCTTTCCAGCCTCGAAGATGTCTTTGTAATTTGGTCCACTTTGATCAATAAAGAATATTGAATTTAATAACCTTTTGTACAATCTGTTTTTCAACCTATTTAAAGTTCCTAATTTACCATTACCGTTATACATTAATGCCAAAGCATCATGATCCGTCTTCACTTCTCCACTAGCGATAGCATCATATAATATGGTCATCTTGTTATTGGGGTTATTTAATTCATCAATTATATTAATTTGATGTAGCTTTTGTCTGGTTAATAGATCTGTAAGCGAGATTAAGTGCTCCATTTGAATTTATAATTAATTGTTTTATAGCTGTTTATGAATAAACTTACAATTTAATTCGCTATTTAGATTGTCCAATTTATATATATATTGTTATACTTTAAAACATAAAATAGGCTCATATTTGTAATATCAATTGATAAAAGCGCAGTTTTATTTAAATTAAATTTCATAATTAACTGCATTCCAATAGGTTAGAGTTTATGGAAGCTCTATTTATAAGCGAATACGCTTGTCCTTAAAGTAGTTCAAGTGTTATGTTTTGTTCACATAGTAGTCATTAGATTTGTATTATCAGTTAAACAAATTAAAATTACTTGCTATGGACTTTTATGATATAATGTGTATGTTTTGTTCTTCTATCATTGACGATATAGGATCATTCTAATAAAATAAACTAATTACTAATTACTCTTAAGATATATATTCTATTGTTCTCATTTTAGGTTTTAAGGGTGTTAAATGGCTTGGCTCTCCTCAACGCGAGGAGGGTCATTCCTTTTTATAGTAAATACAAAGCTTTTACGATTTTCGTTGTTCGCTCTCCGCTATTTGCACAAAGAAAGGCTTGAACTCAAGAAGCTTTTTTATGCAATTACTTTTACTCTAAGTGAACTGATTCCTCTTTGAAGTTTGTTAAGCATTTCAAAAATTTTCCTGAAATCTTCCACTCTTATATATTTTAAGTCTCTACAAATCATTAATTGAGTTTCTAATTCAAATGCTGAACCCATAGATATACTAAGATAATATGCAAAATTTGTCTCAGTTTCTCTACTGCAACCTTCAGCAATATTTGAACAAATGGAAATACTACACCTCCTCATTTGACTCACTAAGCCAAATTTTTCTTCCTTTGGAAAATCAGCTGATATTCTATAAATCTCAAGAGCTAAATCTTTTGATTCCCACCATATTCTTAGCTTTCTAAAATTCCTCATAATCTCTTAGTGTTAATATTTAGTATTTTGTTACCCATAAACTTGTCAAATTGAGCAGAATTTCTCCAGCGAACTTCGAACAGCTAAAAGCGAACATCTTTTTTCTTTCATTTACCATTCTCATTCTCCTCCCTTTAAAATCATATACCCAACAACCCAACATCCTCTTCATTATCTCGGACGATCTAACAACCACCGCCGTATCTTCTTATCAAAACGGACTTTGCCTAACACCGAACATTGACCTACTGGCATCCCAAGGAACAAAATACACCAGAGCTTACTGTCAATACCCCGTTTGTGGACCATCCAGAGCCTCTATGCTATTTGGTTACTATCCCAATACAACTGGTACTTATGGATATGTGAGCGGAAGAGAAAATGTGGGACCCGATAGAAAATCATTACCCCAACTGTTTAAAGATAACGGCTACTACACCGGCAGAGTCAGTAAAATCTATCACATGGGAGTGCCCATTGACATAGAAAAAGGAAGCGACGGACAAGACGATGAAGCATCCTGGACAGAAAGATTCAATAGTCAGGGTCCGGAATGGAAGGCCGAAGGTGAAGCAGAACTAGTCCAGAATAACCCCGATGGTTCCATCGAAAGAAAAGGGGGAAATGTGATGACCATTGTGAAAGCAGAAGGCGAAGATGCGGTACATTCAGATGGAAAAACAGCAGAAAAAGCCATTGAGCTCATTAAAAAACATAAAAATAAACCCTTTTTTCTGGCAGTAGGACTGGTCAGACCTCACGTTCCTTTTGTCGCACCAGCCCAATACTTCGATCCCTATTCATCTGAAAACATTGACCTCCCTGAAAAATTTCCGGAAGACTGGAAAGACATACCAGAAAGAGGTATTAATTATGTGACCAGTGTCAATGGCGAAATGTCCATTGACCAGCAAAAGAAAGCAGTCGCCGGGTATTATGCATCCGTCAGCTTTATGGATGCCCAGGTGGGGAAAATACTACGCGCTCTTAAAAATGAAGGACTAGAAGATAACACCATCGTCATTTTTACCTCCGATCACGGTTTCCATCTGGGAGAACACGATTTTTGGATGAAGGTCAGTCTACACGAGGAGTCCGTTAAGGTTCCGTTGATCATAAAAGTACCAGGAAAGCAACCACAGGTATGCCATTCTTTTGTTGAACTCTTAGACCTTTATCCGACCATTGCGGAATTAGCTGGCTTGAAAGTTTCGGAGGAACTGCAAGGAAAAAGTTTGGTTCCAACATTGGACGATCCCCTTTATAAAGTTAGAGACATGGCGTTTAGCGTTACACAGGGCGGTCGATCTTTTCTTTTGAGGACGGATCAATGGGCGTATATTCAATATAATGAAGATGCTTCTGCAGGTATAGAATTGTACGATATGAAAAATGACCCCGGCCAATACCAAAATCTGGCAAATGACCCTAAGTATCAGAAAGTAGTTAACATGTTGCAGGAAAGATTAACGAAAAAGTTAGAGGATGTTCGGGGAATTGAATTGGGGGAAGGAAAATAGGGTTTGTCGACATCTTTCAAATGAATTTGTAAGGACATGACATTATTTAGGTCCCATGATATGTCTGCAGGTTTCAAAACATTTTGTAAGTCCATCAACAGATAAGCAGATCATAATTTAAATTTGCAAGTCCTATGGCATTGCTGTAAGTTGCCTGATAAATTTGCAAGCCCTATAGCATTAGATCCCAAAAATTCTTTTATTTCAATTCAGTCGCCAAAAATCGAGCAGTCTCATTCTTGTCCTTTATTTTCAACATCTTTTCAGGCGTACCGTTATATACAATCTTGCCTCCTCTCGAACCACCATCCGGACCGAGATCCACAATACGATCAGCCACTTTAATGATGTCCATATTGTGTTCTATCACTAACACCGTATTGCCTTTATCAACCAGTCGATTCATGACCCGAATCAAATGTTGAATGTCTTCAAAATGCAAGCCAGTGGTTGGTTCATCCAGAATATATATCGTGCGACCAGTATCCCTTTTGGATAATTCTTCAGCAAGCTTAACCCGCTGTGCTTCGCCTCCTGAAAGCGTTGTAGCTTGTTGGCCTAAAGTAATATAGCCTAAACCAACATCCCTAAGCGTTTTTAATTTCCTGTAAATCGAAGGAATATTTTCAAAAAACTTGGTCGCTTCAGCAACCGTCATGTTTAAAACATCTGAAATGTTCTTGCCTTTGTAGATAATTTCAAGCGTTTCCCTATTATATCGCCGACCTTGACATTCTTCACAATCTACATAAACATCCGGTAGAAAATTCATTTCGATCGCTCGTTGGCCTCCACCTCCACACACTTCACATCTGCCCCCTTTGACATTAAAAGAAAAACGACCAATCTTATAACCTCTAATCTGTGCTTCCGGAACTTTGGCAAATATTTTTCTAATGTCAGTAAATACACCGGTATAGGTCGCAGGGTTAGATCTTGGCGTTCTCCCGATGGGCGACTGATCTATTTCGATGACCTTATCCAAATGCTCTAATCCCTTTATAGCGTCATATTCCAATGGTTTCTTAACGCTCTTGTAGAAGTGCTGTCTCAAAATAGGATACAGCGTCTGATTGATCAGTGAGGACTTTCCACTTCCTGAAACCCCTGTGATGCATGTCAAGGTTCCTAGCTCAATTTCAAGCTTTTGATTTTGAAGGTTGTGGCCTTTAGCTCCTGTTAAAATAAGCTTCTTCCCCGTTCCTTTGCGACGTTTCTTAGGCACCTCAATGTCTTTGCGGCCAGCCAAATAATCTGCGGTAATACTGTCAATTTTCATAAAATCTTCCGGACTGCCTTCAGCAACGATATCTCCACCAAGTTCGCCGGCTCCGGGTCCTAAATCAACAAGATAGTCCGATGCCAGCATGATGTCCTTATCATGCTCCACCACTATGACGGTATTTCCAATCGTTGTTAAGTTCTTTAAAGCTTTAATCAGGCGCTGGTTATCTCTCTGGTGCAAACCGATAGAGGGTTCATCAAGAATATAGGTAATACCCGTTAATTGAGATCCAATCTGAGTGGCCAGCCTTGTTCGCTGAGATTCACCTCCGGATAGTGTCCGGGTAGGGCGATCCACACTTAAGTAGTCTAATCCCACTTCAAGAAGGAAACCTAACCGATCTCTGATCTCTTTAAGCACATCTTTAGCGATGGCCTTCTGCTTATCAGACATCTTCGCCTCCACAACATCGAACCATTCTTTGAGTTCCGATAGATCCATAGCTGCCAGTTCACCGATATGCTTGTCAGCAATTTTGTAATGCAATGATTCCTTCATTAATCGATAGCCATCACATTCAGGACAAGTCACGACTTCCATAAATTCCTCAGCCCAGGATCGAATTTTCTCCGAAGAAGAATCTTCATACCACCTCACCAACATATTGACCAACCCTTCCTCAGCCAAATTGTAAACAAAATCATGTGAAATGCCGGGAACCTTTGATTTAACCGATTTGTCTCCACCATGCAAAATGGTTTCAAGCGCTTTCTCGGGAATTTCCTTGACTGGTGTGCTGAAACTGAACTTGTATTTTTTTGCTATGGCTTTGAGTTGCTTAAAGGTATGGGTGTCCCTCACCTCTCCGAATGGCGCAATGCCCACTTCCTTTATACTTTTGGAATCATCTGGTATCACTTTCGACATGTCCACAGAGTTCACTGAACCTAATCCCCGACATTTTTTGCAGGAGCCATAGGGAGAATTGAACGAAAAGGTATTGGGGGAAGGTTCTTCGTATGAAATACCGCTTTCCGGATCCATGAGACGCTTGCTGTAAGGCACTATTTCGTCCTTCTCCATGTCGTGTATCATAACAAAATCTGAGGACATTCTGTAAGCCATTTGCAAAGAGGCCCTAAGCCTATCTCGCTTCCCCTCTTCTACTTTTATCCTGTCGATGACTACTTCAATATCATGGACCTTGTATCGATCAACTTGTAGACCAGGTTTTAGGTCAATGATTTCGCCATCAACCCGAACTTTAGTAAAGCCTTTTTTGAAAGTTCTTTCAAATAATTCGCGGTAATGCCCTTTCCTGGATCTGATCAATGGTGCCAGAATACTGATTTTGCGTCCTTCATATTCCTCAAGAATGGTTTCAAAAATCTGATCCTCTGTATATTTGACCATTTTCTTCCCCGTCACATAAGAATAGGCGTCAGATGCTCTGGCAAAAAGCAATCTCATGAAGTCATAGATCTCAGTGGTAGTGCCAACGGTAGATCGCGGATTCCACGCCGTTGTTTTTTGTTCAATGGAGATTACTGGGGACAGACCATTGATTTTCTCCACTTCCGGCCGGTCCATACTGCCAAGGAATTGACGAGCATAGGCTGAAAAAGTTTCCATATAACGGCGTTGGCCTTCCGCATAAATGGTATCAAAAGCCAGGGAGGACTTTCCACTACCCGACACGCCGGTAATGACAACCAGCTTATTTTTAGGGATATTGAGCGAAATTTCCTTCAGGTTGTGCTCTTTAGCCCCGATTACTTCTATATCATTTGTGCTCACGCGCGCAAAGTTTGCAAAATTTATGAAATAAGCGCTGTTAAAAGTGTCGATAATTTCGAACCAGAGCGCTCAGCTATGTCCATGACCGATTCAATTGTTGTTTCTGTAATTCGATCTAGTGGATAGCAAACATTAGAAACAATGGAGACTGCAAATATGTTCAGACCACCATGCTTGGCTACCAGGACCTCCGGAATGGTTGACATCCCTACTAAGTCACCTCCCATCCTATGGATCATTTCGTATTCTGCAGGTGTTTCCAAATTGGGTCCGGGGAGGGCATAATACACCCCTTCCTTGATGACCATGTTGGTTTGGGATGCGATTTTGTGTGCTTTCGAACGTAGTTCAGTGCAATAAGTATTCTTCAAGTCCGGAAATCTTGGTCCAAAGCGTTCATCATTCTTGCCTCTTAGCGGATTATCCGGCATCTTATAAATATGATCACGAATGATCACCAGGTCGCCAGCGTTAAAATCGGGATTTGTTCCCCCGGCCACATTGGTGATATATAGATTTTGGATGCCCAACCGTTGAAATACACGGATGGGAAAGGTTACTTCTTTCATGGAGTAACCTTCGTAATAATGAAATCTGCCTGACATGACGATGATGGGTGTTTGATTCAAATGGCCGATGACTAATTTACCAGCATGGGAATCAACTGTAGTTTTGGGGAAATATGGTATCTCCTCATAGGGGATCTCTTTTTGTATGTCAATGTTTTCAATGAATCCCCCAAGACCAGTACCAAGGATAGCGGCATTTTTAACGCTCTGATCCATGGCATTTTTAAGAAATTTTACGGCTTCTTGTACCTGATCAAAGTGGGATTGGGTCATGGATTATGAGTATTGTTTATTCCTCTTCGTCTTTTGAGCTGAAATCGAGAATATTGCGCTCGTCGAGAAAATTATACCATTTGATCACTTTCTTAATATCACTGACGAAGACTCTATCTCTATCGAAGTCCGGTAGTATTTTATCGAAGTAGTCGAAGAGCACCGGTGCTGGTTCATTTGCCGAAGGGATTGGATTTTCTTGTGCCTGGTCATTCATGCTTTTAAACACATCACCAATAGCTACTGCATCGCCGTATGTGTAAATCGCAACCGAGCCAAGTGGGGTAAACTGGTGTTTTCTCATGGTGTAAAACTTGGTTTTTTTGGTATCCATATCAGCGACCAGAAGTCCGTTATTTCTGGTAGCAACGAGTTCAAAGATTCCTGGTTGCCCACTGACGGCGACGTATTTTTCTAAGTTCATTGTAATTCAATTTTATGGTGCGAAAGTACTTATTCTAGTTCGTATTTTATATAGTTTAACGAATTGGATTGTGGTTTGGTGTTGTTGAATGTTCGCTATTTGTTGTTGGCAGTTCGGGATTCGGAGTTGGGGGTTTACGAAATAAGAATATCGAATCTCACCTACTCATCCCTTGAAGAGCTTTCTGCGCTGCAAAGCCCGGCGGCAGCTCTTAAAGGTAACAGCCAATTGAGAATAACGAGTTTCGAATAGCGAAGCCCGGCTCCTTATCCCTTAAAGACCTTGCTTCTCTACAAAGCTCTGCTTTAGCTCTTTAAGGGAACAGCAAAAAGCGAATAACGAATAACGAGTTTCGAATAGCGAAGCCCGGCTCCTTATCCCTTAAAGACCTTGCTTCTCTGCAAAGCTCTGCTTTAGCTCTTTAAGGGAACAGCAAAAAGCGAATAACGAATAACGAGTTTCGAATAGCGAAGCCCGGCTTCTTATCCCTTAAAGACCTTGCTTTTCTACAAAGCTCTGCTTTAGCTCTTTAAGGGAACAGCAAAAAGCGAATAACGAGTTTCGAATAGCGAAGCCCGGCTTCTTATCCCATAAAGACCTTGCTTCTCTGCAAAGCTCTGCTTCAGCTCTTTAAGGGAACAGCAAACTGCGAATAGCGAGCTTCGAATAGCGATAAACTAATACCTCAAAATCCTTTCAACCGCCTCTTCCAACCTGAAATCTGCCATAAATACTTTTTCAAGTTCTCCAGAAAATGGGATCGGTGTATCCAAACTAGCAACTCTCATTAATGGAGCATCCAGGTGCTCAAACAAATGCTCTGCAATGTAAGCGGACAATTCGCCGGCAAGTCCACCCAACATACTGTCTTCATGAAGTAAAATGACCCGATTGGTTTTACGCACCGTTGCATCAATCGCTTCATAATCTAAAGGTGATAGTGTCCTTAAGTCCAATACCTCCCCATCAACATCCAACTTCTCTATGCATTTTTGTGCCCAGTGAACTCCTAGGCCATAAGTAATGATTGAAAAATCTTTGCCCTCCCTAGCCAATCGCGCTTTTCCTATTTCCACCGTATATGATCCTTTCGGTACCTTGCCGGTCACCGAGCGATACAGTGCTTTATGTTCAAAATATAAAACCGGATTCGGATCTACAATTGCGCTAAACAATAGCCCCTTGGCATCTATAGCATTAGAAGGATACACAACTTTAAGTCCAGGCACATGTGTGAACCATGCCTCCGTAGATTGAGAATGAAATGGTCCTGCTCCCACTGATCCTCCGGTCGGCATGCGAATGACACAGTCTACATGCTGTCCCCACCTGTAGTGTAGCTTCGCCATGTTATTCACGATTTGGTTGAAACCACAGCTTACAAAATCCGAAAACTGCATTTCAACCATGGACTTATATCCTTTGATACTTAATCCCACAGCGATTCCTAATACTGCACTTTCACAAATGGGCGTATTTCTGACCCGCTCCTTACCATATCGATCTACAAATCCATCGGTAATCTTAAACACTCCTCCATATTCCGCAATATCCTGTCCCATCAGGATCAAATCATCAAAAGTTCTCATTCCCTCATCCAGTCCTGAAGATATGGCATCTATGAATCTAATTTCCTCAACCTCTTCTGAAGGTAGTTTTTCGATGACTGCCGAAGACTTGAATACATCTTCCATCTCCATTTCACTGTGTACAGGATCTGTAAAATGCTCAGTTGCAGCTAATTCAGCCTCTATCATTGACTTAAATTCAACTCTGATGTCCAAAATGTCTTCTTCTGTGAGTAACCCTTCCTCTAAGAGAAATAATTCATAGTTCGTGATGGGATCTTTCGATTCCCATTCTGACATTAACTGATCGGGGACATACTTGGTACCTGATGCCTCCTCATGTCCTCGCATTCGAAAAGTCATACATTCTACTAAAACTGGTCGAGGGTTTTCACGAATAGACCTCGCCAAATTAGAAATGGTCTGATAGACCTCTAAGACGTTATTACCATCTATGGTTAGTCCCTCCATACCATACCCTACAGCTCGATCAGAAAGCCTTTCACAAGCATATTGCTCGGAAACAGGTGTAGATAGCCCGTATCCATTATTTTCGATGACGAAAATGACGGGAAGGCTCCAGACTGACGCCATATTTAATGCTTCATGAAATTCACCTTCACTTGTTCCCCCTTCACCAGTAAATGCAAGGGCGACATTTTCTTCGCCAGACAATTGATGAGCCAGGCCTACACCTGATGCCAGGGACAGCTGTGCGGCCAGGTGTGAAATCATCCCAACTATCCTATATTCCTGAGTTCCAAAGTGAAATGAACGATCTCTACCTTTCGTAAAACCTTCTACCTTTCCTTGCCATTGAGCAAAAAGCCTGTGCAAAGGTATACCTCTTGAAGTAAACACTCCGAGATTCCTGTGCATCGGAAAAATGTATTCCTCCTTCTTCATGGCTAATGTGCACCCGACTGCGATGGCTTCCTGTCCTATACCGGAAAACCATTTGGAAATCCGACCTTGTCTGAGAAGGTTTAGCATTTTCTCTTCTATCATTCTCGCCTTCAACATCTCGCGGTATAATTTCCGCATTTTCTTTTTTCCGACTTGTTCAGATTGATTAAATATACCTGGAGAATAGCTGCTTGACATTTAAGCTAAAATTTCATTAAGAATTTGATATGTATGTAATTCTTTCATTGAATCTATATGTAATTTATAGAATAGGATCAATTTATCAAGAATATTTCTTCGCTCGACATTGGTTAAAGACAATTCATGCACATATTCTCTTTCCTGCATCATTATATCATATAGGCTTTCAGATTCGGTGAGGTCCAGGAAATAGTGATGATCAGGTGTATCGGAAATAAATTGACCATCCATCAAATCAAAATAAGGATAATTAACACTGAAATTATCTCTTGGCTGTATTCCTATTTCACCTGCTAATTCAATCATAAATAACAAATGAGCATTATTGACTGAAGTTGGAGTCTGATCCAGAAATAAAAACCATTGAAAGATAAAACTGAACAGTTTGGGATTCTCCTCGTCATCTTTGAGCACATTCTTCAAAACTTCAATCATAAACATTCCAACGGAGGAGCGAAGAATTTCAAATGGAATTCTTTGATAAAGATGAGCGCTGGAAATCTCTTTAATTCTGAATAATCCTTTAGTATTTTTATGGTATGCTACAAATTCCACCAAAGACATAATCTGACAGAGGCCAGCTTGCGTTTTCGCCTTTTTATTGCGTACACCACCTATAATATAACTGTTCAAACCATAATCCCTAGAATAGATATCCATGATGAGACTGGTTTCTCCATATTTCATGGACCTGAGAATGATTCCTGTTGTTTTTATGAGCATATAAAATTCGAAGATAATTGAATTTAAAAGAACCATTAGATGGGTAACCTCCACCTGACTTGTTAATGAATTGTAAATAAAATCATCACAATTTTATCGGAAATCATCATTTTCGAGCAAAATGCGCTAAAAAATAATTTTCTGTGAATTTTTTTCACGCATTAAGCGATTGAATGTCAATAACTTACAATATCATGCACAAAAAGTCTCCCAAAAGACTTCTTTTTTGTTTAAGTTTTATTTATATTTGTTAAACAAAAGTAAGGAAATATGTCCACTATAGAGTTCGATACAAAATTAGACAGCCTTTCAGGTTTGCTTCATTCCTTTGCATACAACTTGACAAAGAACACTGAAGATGCAAAAGATCTGTATCAGGAAACTGCATATAGAGCGATTACTAACAGAGATAAGTTCCGACCCGGTACAAATTTCAAAGCCTGGTTGTTTACAATAATGAAGAACATCTTCATTAACAACTATAGAAGGAAAGCAAAAGCAAATACAATTATCGATTCCACTGATAATATGTATTTCATCAATAGCGGAAGCGCCACCATTTCAAATGATGCACATTCCAATATCTTGATGAAAGAGCTTAAGAATATGATTGCAAGTTTAGAAGACTCTATCAGAGTGCCATTTGAAATGCATTATCAGGGTTTCAAGTATCAGGAAATAGCTGACGATTTAGATTTGCCTCTGGGTACTGTTAAAAGTAGAATCTTCTTTGCCAGAAGAGCTTTAAAAGAAATGATACACAGACAATTTGGCGACCTCCATACAGCCAAGGCAGTTTAGTAATATTTAGGTTAATTAGGTTAGATCAGCGCAGGATTAATACTATCTTGCGCTGATTTTTTATTTATATAATCATGTCGTTTTCCACCTCTCTCTATCGTTGGCATTCCTCCATTGACCGACAACTGCCCTGGAAGACAACCGACGATCCTTTCTTTATCTGGCTTTCTGAAATCATTCTCCAACAAACTCGCGTAGAGCAGGGAATACCCTATTTCCTTAAATTCAGAGATCAATATGCCAATGTCCACGAGTTGGCTGCAGCTTCTGATGAAGAATTGATGAAGTTATGGCAGGGACTAGGTTATTACAGCAGGGCCAGAAATCTCCACAAGGCCGCAAAGCAAATTGTGAAAAATGGTGGACAGTTTCCAGATAATTATGAAGGTCTTCTCGAGCTTCCCGGAGTTGGCCCTTATACGGCCGCTGCAATTGCTAGTTTTGCATACAACTTGCCCACTCCTGTCATCGATGGAAATGTCACCCGGGTGATCAGCAGGATTTTTGGTATTACCGAAGGCATCGACACCCGAGCTGGAAAACGCATGATCATAGAAAAGCTACACTCTGTTTTCGATGCAACAAATCCCGCCAAGTTTAATCAAGCCATCATGGATTTTGGTGCCTTGCAATGTACTCCCAAACGTCCAGATTGCCGGATTTGTCCATTTAGCGATGGTTGTCTGGCCTATGCAAACCGCTTGGTTGAAGAAATTCCGATCAAAATTAAGAAGGTCAAAAAGAGTAAAAAAACCATCCATTACGCTATCATTCAGGAGCATCAACAACTTCTAATTAAAAAAAGAGTTCAAAAAGGCATTTGGCAACATCTGCATGACTTTCCCGAATTAGATAAGCATTTGCGGATTATTGACGACAATGGTTTGGATTTAGAAGGTAAGCAAATCAAGGTGGATGGACCTTTCAAGCATGTTCTAACCCATTTGGATCTGAAAATATATTTTCATGTGATTGAAGCTCAAGAGCTTAAATTAAAAAATGGATCACCTTATTTCTTGGTAGAAAGGAAAAACTTGCAGAAATTCGCGTTCCCAAAAATTATTGATTGGTATTTAACCGAGAAATCGATATATTGAAAGATATAAAAACAGACTTGAAATGGTAAATAAAGTTATTCTAATAGGTAACCTGGGAAAAGATCCCGAAGTGCGGCATTTGGAAAGTGGTAGTGTTGTAGCAAAGTTTTCTGTAGCGACCAATGAGAACTACAGAGATAAAAATGGTGAATGGCAGACCTTAACAGAATGGCATAATATAGTGGTATGGAGAGGACTTGCTGAAAGAGCAGAACGCTCTCTGAAAAAAGGAATGCAGGTATATATAGAAGGAAAATTAACCACCAGAAAATGGCAGGATAGTAATGGTAATGATCGTTACACTACAGATGTAGTGGCTAATTATCTTCGAATTCTTGAGAAAAGAGACTCTTCTGGAGAATACACTTCCAATAATTTCCCGGGAGAAGAAGATGAAGCTAAAAGCTACAGAGGTGACAGCAGTGAAAAATCTGTTTTTAACCTTTCTGATCAGGATAAAGAAAAACCTGCCGCTCAAGATTTTTCTGGAGTTGAAGATGATCTTCCATTTTAGATCATTGTGTTTTTTTTAACGAAATCATAAAATCTTGGACGCAGAACCTCCTCCCGAACAGGGGTTATTTTTTCTGAACATCATATTTTTATTGGCTATTAACTGGGGCCTGATTGGGCTGTTTGCAACACTGTTGTTGCTGCTCATCAGTTCGGCATTAATTTCCGGATCAGAAGTAGCTTTCTTTTCATTGAATAATAATGATGTAGAAGGCCTTAAGAAGGAAGATGGAAATGACCGTCTTATTAAGTTACGCGATAAGCCAAGGTCTCTATTGGCGACCATACTCATCAGCAATAATTTTATCAATATTGCCATCATTATTATTTCAGATCTGATTTTAAGTGCCTTGTTGCCAGACGGTTATTTCGATGCCTGGTCAGAATGGTTGCGACAGCATGTTTTTTTCCTGAATGGCGTTTCAATTCCAGCCATTTCTAATGCCATTATCTTTACCATCACCGTTATTGGTGTCACCTTTTTATTGGTTTTATTCGGAGAGGTACTTCCCAAAATCTATGCTAATATTAACAAAATAGTCTTTGCAAAATTTATGGCTGTCCCCCTTTGGGTTTTGATGTTTGTTCTGGGTGGTTTTAGTAAAATACTGGTCAGTTGGTCTAACAAAATCGAAAGTCGTGTGGATAAACACAGAGGCTCAGCGAAATCATGGCTGAAAGATGACATTGACAAAGCCATTGACCTTACAGTCAGTAAAGAGGAAAATGCAGAAGAAGAGGCAGATATACTCAAAGGCATCTTGAAATTTAGTGATGTATTGGTAAAGCAGGTGATGACTTCGCGAATGGATTTTGTATCCATCGACTACCAGACTAATTTTCGGGATATGCTAAAAGTGGTCAAAGAGACCGGTTTTTCGAGAATTCCCGTTTACAAGGATGATCTGGACAACATCGAAGGTATTCTTTATGTAAAGGATTTGCTGGGACACACAGATGAAGCAGAGGACTTTACCTGGCAAAAGTTCATCAGAAAGGAAATGCACTACATTCCTGAATCCAAGAAAATAAACGAACTGTTAAAAGAGTTTCAATCTAAACGTCTGCACATGGCCATTGTAGTAGATGAGTATGGTGGCACTTCAGGCATTGTTACCTTGGAGGATATCATGGAGGAAATCATTGGTGATATTAGAGACGAGTTTGACGAAGAAAGAGATATTGAGTATCTGAAAATTGACAAGAACAACTATATTTTCGAAGGTAAAACATTGCTTAATGACGTTTGCCGTGTCATCGGAGAAGATTTGAATGTCTTTGATGAAATAAAGGGAGAGTCGGATTCACTGGCCGGGCTTTATTTAGAAGTAACCGGAAAATTTCCGAAGGTCGATGGCGAATTGGATCTTGACCCCTATAAACTTAAAATCGTATCCATGACCAATAAAAGAATAGAGAAGATTAATTTAATGATTAAGCGATGAGATGGATTTTAGCAGTATTTGTTTTGGTCAATGTGTGGGCTTGTGACAGCGAAGAGGTCTATAATCCCAAGCCCAGGTCTTTCCCTAAAATCAATTTTCCAGAAAGAAACTATGTTACCTTCGATAAGGATTACTGCGATTTTACCTTTGAATATCCTGACTACGCCAATGTTGAGAAAGAACAGTTCTTTTTTGGTGATCAACCGGTTGATGAATGTTGGTTTGATCTACATTTAGAACCTTTTAATGGTGATTTGCACTGCAGTTATATTCCTTTGCAAGACCGTGCTCATTTTGATAAAATGGTCAATGATGCGTTTACCATGGTGGGAAAGCATAATATCAAAGCCCAGTACAGAGATGATTTTCCTATAGAAAAAGGAGATGTCAGTGGCATGCTTTTCGAACTCCAGGGAGATGTGGCCTCTAATTTCCAGTTTTACCTGACCGATTCTACCGATCATTTTTTCAGAGCCTCGCTTTATTTTAACAGTAAAGTTTTTCCTGATTCCATTGCTCCTATATATAACTTCGTCAAAGAGGACATGTTGCACATGATTGAAACCTTTGAGTGGAATTAATTGAGGTAACTCCCGTGATATCCAAAAGGCAATACCTCCGGTACGATTGCTCTACCCAACTCCTCCATAGACGCTGCATCTAATACTAACAGAAAGGTATTTTTGGCATCGGTATCCAAAACCACAGATACGACCACTCCGTCATCTTCCGCTTCATTGTCTGGAGAAGGGATGAAAATGGGCTCACCCGGATAACAATGTTCATGATACCATTTTTTGGAATCACCTGTTTCCACATCTATTTTTGTAATGTCGTCCAAGAAATTTCCAGAAACTGTATTTCCAGCACCGTATACATATCGATAAGGCTTGCTGTTATACTTTTCATAATAAATCCTGGGAAGTTCGATGAGCTTGTCTGATAGCCTCTTCAGCTCCACTTTTTGGTTGGGCTGATTTAAATCTAAAGTCGCCCTGGATAAATATCCGGTTGCATGGGTCGGATGATTAGACCTTAGCTCTGCTAAATATAAACGATCCAGCACTGAGGCATCCTTAAAGGCTACAAAATCCACATGGATTTTCTGATCCTCTTCGTAGGCATTAACATGATGAAAGCCAAAAACAGCATCACCTTCCATGGTGACCAGTTCGCCCGAAGCTTTGGAAAAAATTCTGTATTTAGTCCCTAATTCCGGTTTCCAGTGATAATTTTTAATCAGAGGTTTATTGAGAAAGGCCAGCTCCATTGGGTTAATGGTTTCTGGAAATTCAGTAACGATGATGTAATTTTTGCTCATCCCTATGCTGTGCATGTAAGAGGGATTTCTAGTTTTCATCTCAGCGAATACCTTTCGCTCCCGGTCATCAGGCTTCATCTTAAATAGGGAATATTTACTGACCGGACCAAATTTCAATAAGTAACTATATACATAACCTTCATCGTCATAATGGGGATGTGCTGGCTGAATATGGCCCTTCAGATCATCAGAAAACTCAAAATGACCTAGCGTTTCTAGTGTTTCCTTATCAAATGCTATGGGTAGGGGAGTTTCAGAGGTGGCCAGATTTTCATCTCCATAGGTAATGATGCTGATATTGCCGTTGTCTGTCGACCTTGGTGGTACAAAAAATGACTTCACTTTTTGGAAGAGGGTCTGGCAAGGATCCGTAGCAAATTCTTTGATACAGACCTTTCCATTGATCTTCCCCAATTTATAGGCGTCACTTTCCAAAAATTTGTTGTGATAAGATACTTTGCCATTATTAAAGGCAAATTTATGAAGCATCGCCTGACCATCGAACCAATGATTGTAATTTTGTTTTTCCAGCTCATATAATGCAGGACCTGTTCTGATAAAAGCCCCTTCCAGCCATTCAGGAATGTCTCCCTTAATTTCTAAGTCCTCGTATTGGACTTCCTTGTCCTGTGATTCGAAGCCTGGAGCAAACTTTGCAAATTCTCTCGCCTTCTCTTTGCTTTCTTTGCCTTTCTTGTCAATGGGTTTTTTTTTCATTCAAATTTGGTTTCAGCAAACAATTAGACTTGCTCTTCAATAAGGATACTAATTAAAAGACCCCATTGTTTCCATAACACAATAAAAATTAGAGAAATGGCCGCTAATATTTCTTCCTTCATATGTGATAAATTAGAAGAAGTGGGAGTTCAGCACGTTTTCGGTGTCACTGGAGACGCATTAAATTACTTCGTCAAAGCGATCAATGAAAGTGAGGCACTGCAATGGGTAGGTGTCAGACACGAACAGAATGGTGCTTTTGCTGCATATGCCCAGGCATGTCTGTCCCAAACATTGGGTGTGTGCGCCGGAACGGTAGGTCCCGGGGCGCTCCATTTGGTAAATGGTCTTTACAGTGCAAAGAGAGAGCGGGTTCCAATGCTTGCCATCACCGGTCAGATAGAGTCTTCCCGGCTTGGGACCAATTATTTTCAAGAAGTAGATCTCAAAAAGATATTTGATGATGTCTGTGCGTTTCAAGCCATCATTCGCACTCCGGAAGATGCCGTGCGAAATGTTCAAAAAGCCATAAGAATTGCTTTGTCAGAAAGAACCGTTTGTAGGATAGAACTCCCTGCGGACTTGGCAGACATTGAAATTGACCATCAAAAATTTTCCCATCATCCACTAAATCCAAAATCAACACTTCATCCTGATATTCAGGATATTCGAAAAGCTGCTAACATGGTCAATGAAGCAGAGCATATTACCATTCTTGCAGGTTCAGGTTGTCGACATGCTAAAGAGGAGGTACTCGCATTATCTGATAAAATCAATGCGCCTATTGTATATACCTTGAGATCCGCAGATATTTTCGATATGGAAACTGATCGGGTAGTAGGTCAAACGGGTTTAATTGGCAACCCCAGCGGCTATCAATCAATCATGAATTGCGATTTATTGTTAATGGTAGGAACAGATTTTCCTTATGATGAATTTTTGCCTCATGAAACAAATACCATACAAATCGATATCGAATCAAGAAACATTGGAAACAGAACAAGTGTACAGGTGGGAATCCATGGAGATGCAGGACAGAGTGTCAAAATGTTGCTGAAGGAAATTGATAAGAAGACAGACCAACAATTTCTTGATAAATATCGAGCGTCTTATTTGGATTGGAGAAAAGAAAAGAGCAAAGAAGCTAGCCCGGAAAACATCACTGAACCCTTGAATCCTTTGCTTTTTACGAATATGGTCGATTACCACGCTCATGACGATGCTATTTTTACTTTAGATACCAGTACAGCGGCCATATGGGCATCCCGCACCATGGTTTTTGGAAAAGAAAGGCGCATTCTGGGCTCTTTTAATCATGGAAGCATGGCGGTGGCATTACCCGCTGCCATTGGAGCACAAATGCTCTTGCCGGAAAGGGAGGTCTGGGCACTAACCGGCGATGGAGGTTTTGTAATGGCGATGCAGGATTTTATAACCGCCTGTGAACTTAAACTTCCCATCAAAATCATCATCTTTAACAACAACGAACTGAGTCTGATCAAACTGGAAATGGAAAAAGCCGGGGAAGCTCCTAATTATGATTCCTCTAAATTGACCAATCCTGACTTTGTGGCATTTGCTGAAGCGTGTGGTGGAGAAGGCGTTTCTGTGAAAAAAGGTCATCAATTAGAGGAAGCGGTTCTTAGGGCGAAAAATAGCGCCGTACCTTTTATCATCGATGCTCATGTCAATAGTGGAAAAATCCCACTACCTCCACACCTGGGTGTGAATGACACCATTCAATTGATGAAATCAAAATTGAAAGAAATAACAAAAGGTTTGAAGGGGGAAAAGAGCCAATTGGAAAACATGATTAATGAGTTAAAAGGATTTTTGTCCTAGCTGGTTTACTTTGATGGTTGTTCAAATGTTTTAAAAACATAACCCATTTTGTCAATTTAGGATTTGCAGTTCCTGTTTCACTATCTCAATGCTAAATGGGGTGTTGCCTAAGATCTGGCCATCTATAATCAAAGTGCTTTCATTGTCGTCTTCCACAGCAAGCTTTTGAACCTGGTGATACTCCACGAGTGAACTTTCCAGGTGGGTCCCATTGAAAATCTTTGAAAACAGACCAATTAATTGCATCCGACTCGCACCTTTCAGCAAGACAATATCTAAAAGTCCGTCATCCAATCTTGCACGCGGAGCAATCTTCATTCCATTGCCTGTATGAATGGTATTGCAAGCCAGGAAAAAAGACGTATCACCTGAAAGTTCGGTAGTACCAAACTTTAGAGAAAAAGGCCAGCTTGGATTTCTGATGATTTCTTGCAAAGAAGCCACATTGTATCGCTGTCCTCCAAGAAATTTCCATCGCTCTGATATTTGGTTGATGGTCGAAGGCAGCCCCCACCCCACCACATTGAAGGCATAGAATAATTCGTCTCGACATTCTACCTTCATCAAATCAATATTTCTGATTTTTTTCTTTAATATGCTTTTAATCGCTTTTGCAGGATCGAGTTGTTCCAAATCATGTAAGAGTGAGTTTCCGGTACCTGCAGGAATTAGTCCAATGGGTATTCTGAATCCATCACTTCTGGATAACATTCCATTTACAAATTCATTCAAGCTTCCATCACCACCTACTATGATTACACCTTCAAAATCGAGTAATTCAGCAGCTCGGGCTTTGTCCATGATAAATCCCCTACGCATTGAAACATTGACCTCAGCCTGCCAGCCCACCTCTTTCAAAAGACCTTTTAGTCTGTCGAAAATTTTCAGTCCTTTTTTTCGACCACTCACTGGATTAATGATCACCAAACATTTCATCAGACTTTGACTTTAGTTTCTAGCGTCTTGAATAAATCACCCATTGATTGAGAATATTGACGACATATTCGATCATTAGCAGCCCCATTTTCTATTGCAAAAGTTTGGTTAACACTCTCACTTGCAGCGTCGTAATTCGTGCAAGTTAAAAAGAACAGAGAAGAGAAAGTCATATACATTCGTTTAAAAGCTAAAGCTAAAAAATAGAGTACACATGTTATTTTGCATAGCGTGGAGAGGTATCACTTTTAGGATCTAATATTGCGAATGAATAGTGTATCTGGCAATTCATAATTTTAATTAAAACGTCTGATTCTCAATGATAAAGGTCAATAAATTATGCTTGCTCATGAATTCTTTACTTTAATAATTTCAGCCATAATGCTTAGTGCGATTTCCTTCGGAGTCTTAGAATTGATGTCTAGTCCTATCGGAGCCTGGATTCGGTCGATTAACTTTTGGGTAAAACCTGCTTCCTGCAGTCTGGCAACTCTTTTGGCTTGCGTGCGTTTGCTACCTAATGCTCCTATGTATGCTAGAGGTTCATTCAGCAATAATTCTAGGGCATTGTCATCTATTTTAGGATCATGAGAAAGGATGACTGCGAACGTCTCCTTATCCAAGGGATAATCACTCAGCACTTCTGAAGGATATGCTTCAATGATCTGGTCGGGGTGTTCATCGAAATTAATGTTCTTGGCAAAAGTTGCACGTGGATCTATTACTATGGTTGTGAAATCATAGAACTTGGCAAGATGGATCAAATCTGAGGATATATGTGCTGCCCCTATGATTAACATGAGTGGCTTTCTACTAATCCTATGTGAGAAATATGCCTCTTGGTCAATGGCCTCTTGGTCAATACTACTATTACCCGATTTTAAATGAGTATTCCAGTAGAAGGACTCATTACTTCTTATCTTGTTAAACAACTCAGTTCTAAATTTTCCCTTATCAAGGGGTTGAATGTATACATCCAGTTTGCCTCCACAACTCAAGCCTACCATCCATGCTTCTTCGTCTGTAACCCCATAATGTTCCATTTCAGCACTACCAGTACGAAGTATTTCTTTCGCAGCTTTAAGGACTGACCCTTCTACACAACCTCCACTTACGGAGCCATACATATGGTAATCCTCGTCTATGATTAGCGCTGATCCTACAGGTCTTGGAGAGGACCCCCAGGTTTTCACGACACGAGCAATTACTATTCTTTTCTGCCTTTCAAAATTTTCGAAGTGGTTGATGAATTCTCGCATTTTTGCTGTCTTTTGAATTAATAAATTCTTGTAGTATCAAAGGAAATGAACATGTTTAAAAATAGCTTTTTAATTTCATCTTTGACATGCTTTTGTTCTTAGTATTCCATTCTGCTTTCTGATCAATACATCCAAATCTGATTTAAAAGCATTAACCACCTGAAAGCCTACAAATCAACAAATTCACTATCTTTACATGACATGATTAAAGTTCATTTCACATCTGCACTTTCGAGATTTTTCCCTAATCTCAAAACCATAGAAGTGGATGCCTCCACTATACCTGAGGTTTTAGAATCAGTCGAGATACAATATCCGGGAATGAAGTCTTTTCTTTTAGATGACAGTGGAAATCTACGCAAGCATGTCAACATTTTCATCGGTGAGGAAATGGGGAATCTTCATTCCGAAATAACTCCAGGTGATGATCTTTTTGTTTTTCAAGCGTTGTCTGGTGGTTAAAATACGCATTGGTACTTCAAAAGGCTTGGTTACTTATGAAAATGGCATAGAAATGAGTTGCCAATACCCCGGACTTAATGTTACCGCATTTCATAATGATTTTGTCGCCATCGCTCACAAACATTGGGGCGCTAAGCTGTTTCGAAGTGGGATTCCTGTCTCTGCTCCAGTATTTCCACAAGGCTCGAAAACCGTCAGTGGACAAGCCGCCAACTTGAGACAAATTTGGCACATCAAAGAGGGTGGAGAAAAGTATCCCAACAGACTATGGATAGCAACTGAGCCCGGAGCATTATTCAGAAGTGATGATCTGGGAGAATCGTGGAAAATAGTGGAGGGCCTTTGGAATCATCCTACAAGAATAAATGGCCAACACTGGTTTGGTGCCGGCAAAGATTTGCCCTTTATCCACTCCATTATCGTTCATCCTGAAAATAACGATTGCATTTACGTTTCTGTTAGTTGCGCGGGCATTTTTAAAACCATGGATTCGGGTCTAACCTGGGAAATCATGAACGACGGCATGCGAGCTGAATATCTGCCTAATCCTAAACCAGTAGCAGGTTACGATCCACATCAAGTGCTTATGCATCCTAAACATACAAATGTGCTTTGGCAACAAAATCATTGTGGCGTTTATCGATCTACCAATGGTGGAGCACAATGGGATGAGTTGAGCAAACAATATGGATTTTGTATCGCCATTGACGACCAAGAACCCGATGAAGCATGGATCATCCCTGTCGAAAATGAAACATCCAGAATTCCTACCAACAGAAGACTCCAGGTGCTTCGTACCAGAGATAGCGGAATAAGTTGGGAAGACACCAGTAATGGCTTACCCAAAACCCCATTTTATGGAATAGTACTTAGGAATGGTCTTGTAAAAAAGGGTCGTTTTATGGCTTTTGGCACCACCAATGGAAATGTATATTGTAGTGACGATAAAGGTAAAACCTGGCAATGCCTTACCACCAATCTTACGAAAGTCAATTATATTAGTTTCTAAATATTGGATGATGATCAGCGGTATATTATTGGCAGCGGGAAACAGCAAAAGAATGGGTGAGGAAAACAAACTTTTACTCCCAATCAACGGGCAGCCTTTATTTGTCAATCTTGTCAAAGCACTAGAACAGTCTCAACTTGATGAACTCGTTGTGGTACTTGGCCATGATTACAAAGTCATGATGGATCTTTGCAAATCAAGTCGCTTAAAACTGGCTGTCAATGGAAATCACCTTGATGGGCAAACCACCAGCATTAAAGTAGGAATGCAACTGCTTAATCCTTCTACAAATGCCGTTATGATTTGCCTTTGTGATATGCCTCTGATCGATCATAAACATTTGGATGCCATGATTGATTCCTATCAAGACGATACGATTTTAAGACCTATGAATGGAAATAAACCGGGTAATCCCACTATTTTTCCAGGCAGCTTGTTTCAGGCCATCATGGAATGTGAGGACATGAATGGTTGTCAATCGGTCATCAAGGCCAATACGGCTAAATTAGTGACTTATGAAACACAAGATCCCGCTTACTTTAAAGATATAGATACTCCCGAAGAATATGCTAAATTTGTGTTATGATTATTTACATCATTATTGCACTGATCCTTTCCGCATTCTTTTCAGGCTCTGAAATTGCCTATGTTTCGGCCAATAAGTTGGGTATAGAAGTACAAAAAAACAAAGGAACACGCAGGGGAAAGATACTGGCTGGATTTTATAACGATCCGAGAAACTTTCTAAGTACCATGCTGGTAGGAAACAATATAGCATTGGTCATATTCTCTATTTTAGTTACTGAACTACTTCGTCCTCAGTTGTCTAACTGGGTTGGCGAGGGCTTGGTTTTCCTGGTCAGTACCACCTTGATCATAACGCTTGTGGTATTGCTTTTTGGGGAATTTATTCCGAAGACCATGTTTAGGGTATATTCTAATGAAATGATTTATGGAATGACATTCCCACTTGCCTTTTTCAAATATCTTCTGATTATTCCTACTTGGTTTATGACCGGTATTTCAAATTTTATCCTGAAGTATATCATTAGAATGCCTAATGAAGAGGTAGATCAGGCTTTAACCAGGTTGGATTTGGAATCATATGTGGAAGAAAGCTTTTCGGACGACAACGAGGAGATGGAGGCAGATATGTTTAAGAATGCTTTAAATCTAAGACAAGTCAAAGTTCGAGACTGTATGGTGCCTAGAAATGAAATCATTCATATTGATCGCAAGGCTAAGCCTGAAGAAGTTGTCAAAGCCTTTATTGAAAGCAGGCACTCTCGACTGGTGGTCATAGATGGAGACATCGAAAATATTGTTGGATATTTACATCACCAGCAGATGCTTGACAACCCAAAGCAGATTAAACATCTCATCCTAAAAATCATGTACGTTCCAGAGGCTATGAGTGCAAAAGATATGATGTCTAAATTCATTAATAGTGATACCAATATTGCTTGTGTTGTAGATGAGTTCGGAGGTACAGCCGGCATTATCACATTAGAAGATATTTTAGAAGAAATCTTTGGAGAAATTGAAGATGAACACGATTCTGAAGATTATGTAGACATCAAAATAAGTGAAAAGGAATTTCGATTTTCAGGTAGGCTTGAGATCAGTCATATCAATTATAAATATGAAAATATTAATCTTCCAGAAGGTGAATACCATACCCTTTCAGGTTATTTGGTGACCACCTCCGGTACCATACCAGAACAAGGTAATGAGCTGCAGATAGACCAATACAAATTTATCTTCGAAGAGGTAAGTGAAACCAAGATTGAAACGGTAAGGCTGCTGATATTAGATCAAAAGGAAGAAAGCTAATTCAATCTTTTAAGCCTTCATTCAACAAATTCTGGTAGTGCTCGAGGAATTCTCCAATATCCTTTCCATCTGCTAAAGCATGATGAACATGTACAGAAACCGGCATCCATTTCTCCCCGTGAATTTCATAGACCTTACCCACTGAAATTTTAGGACAACTATCTCCTGAATTGTACTTTCTGGCGTGGGAAAGACCTGTAAATTTTATCCAGGGCATGGCTGAAAAATGAATTACATTTGCAGGATTCTCAGGAGGAAACAATCTTCGATCGAGAGAAATCCTCGCTTTCTCTGCGTCAACATGAGTAGAAAACGTATGAAAATCTTCCGAGTAGGGTATAAAACTAAACCCAAAGGATTGATCCGTTCTCAAAATTACTGCAGATACGTGAACTTCTTGGTATAATCTCACTTCCTGATTGACCACCCTTAATCGGAATGCATTGGTTTGATTGACCGCCTGAAGACATCGGTGAAGATACAATTGAAAGAAAGACAATCCATTACGCTTAGCATCAACATATATCCTGGAAACATTGACCTCTACCACGACTCCTGTGAATGGCTCATCAAACTGCACAAAGAATTCATATTGCTCCTTTCTATGCCAGTTCTCTATATCAATGACTTCGTAGTTCATAAAAGGATTTCCAAGAGTTCTTTGATGTCTTCAATATGAGAAAACTTTTCATGCTCTATCTTGGACTCCACCTTTTCATACTCCCAGGTGGTGTGAAATGGAACATGCACAGCATAGGCTCCCAATTCTAACACAGGAATAATATCAGACTTTAAGGAATTGCCAATCATCAGAAATTGATCTGGTTTTACGTCAAGGTGGCTAATTAACTTCTTATAATTGGCCTCTTTTTTCTCAGATAGTATTTCGATATGATGAAAGTAAGCTTCCAGTCCTGATTTAATGAGTTTAGACTCCTGTTCTTTCAGATCCCCCTTTGTAGCCATTACCAACCTGTACTTGCGCTGAAGTCTATTTAAGACTTCTTGTACTCCATCTATTAAATGAACAGGCTTTGCCAACTGATCCTTTCCGATCTGTATAATTCTTTGGATGTCATCTGTATGGAGTCTTCCGTCACTAATTTCCATCGCTGCTTCGATCATGGAAATGATAAAACTTTTGACGCCATAACCTAATGAGGGAATATTACTTATTTCGACCCTTAGCAAAGCTCTATTGACATCATGCGGTGGCATGAAATCACTCAATAACATGGCGAATTTTTCTTCTGAATTACGGAAATAGGTTTCATTTTCCCACAGCGTATCATCCGCATCGAAAGCAATTACTTTAATCTGCTCTTTCAAAATAATTATCCTTCATAATATACCCGATAGATCGCATCAGCATAATCGTCAGATATCAGAATAGACCCATCTGGCAACTGCTCGATATCTACAGGCCTACCCCACACTTTGTCATTTTCATTGTTCAACCACCCTGTGATAAATGGTGTATATCGCACCGCATTATTATTTGCATCGAACTCGACTAAAATCACATCATATCCGATCTTTTTCTCTCTATTCCACGAACCATGGCGTGCTATAAAGGCTTGATTCTTATATTCAGATGGAAACATTTCTCCAGTATAAAATTCAATTCCAAGTGGAGCTGTATGTGGACCCAGCTTTAACACCGGAGCAATATAATCATCACAGGACTTGCCTTCCCCTAATTTTGGGTCAAGAAGATTACCCTGGTGACAGTAAGGATAGCCAAAATGCATACCTGCTTCCGTTGCTCTATTCAGTTCACATTCAGGCTGATCATCGCCCATCCAATCCCGACCATTGTCCGTAAAATACAGATCCCCGGTCACAGGGTGCCAGTCAAATCCCACTGTATTTCTGATTCCAGAATGTACAATTTCCATATTACTACCATCTGGATCCATTCTGGTAATGGTATTAAATATATCCTCTTCTGACTCACAAATATTACACGGTGCACCAACTGGAACATATAGCTTATCATCAGGACCGAATGCAATGTATTTCCACCCATGATGTTTTTTATCAGGATATTCTTCATTGATCACTTCGAAATCTACACCTTCTTTAATATTGTTAGCAATGTCTTTTACCCTTAATATTCTATTAACTTCAGCTATATAAAGATCGCCATTTCTCAACGCAACGCCATTAGGTAGTGTCAGATCTTCTAAAATAGTAGTCTTGCTATCGACCTTATAATCACCATCTGTATCCTTCAGTGCATAAACATTTCCTTCATTTCTGGTACTAACATACAGTGTGCCATCTGGACTGTAAGCCATGGACCTCGCATTAGTGACACCTTCAGCGTAAACATCAATTTTAAAACCTTCTGGCAATTGTAAAGTGTCTAATGGCAAATTACCCTCATAATCAGGTCCAAAAACCTTACTCGGTGGGTTGATCTTCGAAAAACAAGCCAATAAAATTCCGGAAGAAAATAAAATAGATATCAATAACTTAGTCATGTCTTAAATTTAAGTCAATATTTCAATAATTTCATTAAGCATCATCGATGTGGCTCCCCAAATGGTGTGATTTTTATATTTGAATATGGGAACATCTTTTAACACCATACCATTAGATAACTGAATTTCCTGTTGAGCTCTGAAACTATGATCAGTCAATGTTTCCAATGGGACCTCAATGATCCGCTCTACTTCAGAAACTTGTCTGGTAAAATTAAGTTCGGAATTAGCATACGCCAGAACTGGAAATACTTCAAACCTACTTACAGGAACTTTAAGGGGAGTCAACTCACCCAACACTTGCACATGTGAGCGATTAATTCCGATTTCCTCCTCTGCTTCTCTCAATGCCGCGTCCACAATATCTTTATCTCGAGTTTCTACCCTACCTCCTGGAAAAGCAATTTGCGAACTGTGTTTATCTTTTAAATGAGCTGTTCGCTGAATAAACACCATGTGCCATTCTTGCTGTTTTGGATAAATCAGGCTCAAGACGGCTGCTGGCGTGTAAGTATCTACTGTTTCTGCATACTGCTTTCGTCCACTTGGTGCCATTTGGTACTGAACCACAGGACCAGGAAGCGGTTGTTTTAGATTGAATTTAATCTTATCAACAAGTTCATCCATTCCAAGGAAACATTCGTCAACCAATTAAGTTTACCACCGACTTTGACTTCTGATAGGGGGACTTAGGGTAATGGATCTACAAAGCTGAATTACAATAATAACATGTACTGGCTAGGGCAGCGTAAAATTTCAAAATAAATCCACCTGCAACGTCCTACTACTAAAGTGGGTTGGATTTCTTTAGGTAGTTCTCAAGAGCCATGGTCATGGATGGCGACTCAGGAGAAGGTGCGTGAATGTTGATGGTCAGACCTCTATCTTCCACAGCCTTAGAAGTGCTGCTTCCAAAGACTGCAAGTCTGGTCTCATTTTGTTTAAAATGAGGAAAATTTTCGTAGAGAGAGTGTATCCCAAGTGGGCTAAAAAATACCAGTACATCATAAGTCACATCATCCAGATCTGAAAGATCGCTTGCAACCGTTCTGTACATCATGGCAGAAGTATAATTCACTTTGTTTTCATCGAGATATTCTACCACATCCTGGCTACCAAGGTTTGAGTTGGGTAGAAAAAATCTCTCTTTGTCTTTGTGCTTATTGAAATAGGAATGTAGGTCTTTGATTTTCCGGACACCAACAAAAACTTTTCTTTTTCGGTACACGATAAACTTCTGAAGATAATTGGCAATGGCTTCAGACAAGCAAAAATACTTTGTGTTTTGATCCATTTTTATTCTCATTTCTTCACAAAGTCTGAAGAAGTGCTCAATTGCGTTTTTGCTTGTAAAAATAACCGCAGTGTATTCATCGGGTCGAATTCTGTTTTTTCTGAATTCTTTTTCTGTGACCCCTTCTACGTGGATAAAGGGTCTCCAATCTATTTGTATGCCATATTTTTGTTCTAGCTTATAATACGGAGACCTTTCCGGTTTTGGCTGAGAAACTAGAATGGTTTTAATCGGTTTGTATTGGGTATTAGCTTTTGTGTCAGCTGATGTATCCTGTGCTCTCAAATCTTATAATTTTTAAATACTAAAGGAATTACTTAAAAATTTTACCAAAATAAAAATAGGTGCAATTTCGCAGGTGCAAAGATAAAGAAAAAAATGAAATGCGTGCTTTCTTACCAAAGTATATGCTTGTAGGCTGCCTCTCAGCAACCTCAGTAGATAGGAGATTACAATGAAAAACATACCTGTGTAGAGTGCCATTGTCGCAAAAAATTCTGGAGCATAAGCCAACAAGACATTGACAGGTATAAGCAATAATCCTAAAAAACAATTAAAGAGAATAATCATAAAGTTGTAATACGAAATTGTTTTTCGAAACGGAAAAACAAAACTCATAAAACCTAAGAAAAAATGCCGAAATACATAAATACCAAGAACAGAAATGAGGATTAAAACAAACTTTCCGAATCCACTTATCTCGTAAAAATGTCGAATGGCCAGATATAGATAAATTCCCAGTGAAAGAATGAATAAAATGTAAAGGATAAAAAAAAGCGCATCATATCCGGCATTATAATCTCTACTGACCAGTTTCGCAAAATTATCATTACTGATGGACCGATTAATTTTTTTAATAAACTCCCTGTTGATTCCAAGAATACTGGTAATCAATAAAAGCTGTAGAAGAAAAAACCAAAATAAAAATTTATTGGTTTGAAGTGGTGTATTCGCAATAATCTGTTCACTTACAGCCTCCGTAATTTCTTCTATCTGCGAATCACCCGATTCAGGTATGGGTTGACGCTTTTTATCCTTGGATTTAATGGGAATATGAGATACATTAAAAGGATTTTCATCGATGAGCATTTGCTGTCTCTGCTCGACAAAAGACTTTTCTACTGTATCCTGAACGATCTCCATAATGGCGCTAGAAGAATCAGGTGTAGGTGTGCTGTCAACAACCACCTCCTTCCTGTTCTGAATATCAAATGGATTTTCAGTCTGCGAATATCCCACTCGGACCAGCAACAGCATTATTACTACCAGGCTGCAAACTCGCAATTGCTTCATAATGGGCAAATATAAATGATCATCATGCTCAACGCTGCAAATTTGAAACCAAAAAGTGATAATAAGCTGTTAATATAAAATGGCACAGATGAATTCAACATTTATAAAGCTTATTTTTGCTCGCTATGACTAACAGTGCTATTAGAAAACTATTTGTCCTGGGGGCATTGCTCGTTTGTGCCATCATCATTATACAAGGCTACTACACTGTTAGGAACTATCAACTTAAAGACATCGCTTTTAATCAGCAGGTCCACATTGCTTTAAGAAGAGTAGCAACAAAACTAGCGGCATACAATGAATCCAAGCTTCCCAAGCAAAACCTTATCCAACGCATTTCATCAAACTATTATGCCGTAAATATCAATGATGAAATAGACGCTAATATTCTTGAAGATTTTCTAATCCGCGAATTTGAGGCTGTCTCATTAAATACCGATTTTGAGTACGCTGTATATGACTGTACCAGTGACGAAATGGTCTATGGAAATTATTGTGATATAGGTGAAAGTGGCATAACCTTACCCAATGAAGGCACCCTACCCAAATTTAAAAACCTCGAATATTACTTTGTCGTCACCTTTCCATCAAAAGCCAGTGTGATTTTGAGATCCATGGGACAATCTATCTTGTTTTCAATTATTACACTTTTAGCGTTGGGGTTTTTCGTTTACTCAGCATTTATTATTCTTAGACAAAAGCGGCTGTCTGAAATGCAAAAAGACTTTATCAATAATATGACCCATGAGTTCAAAACGCCTATTTCTTCAATGAAGATCGCCGCTGATGTTTTGGAGCAAAGCGAAAGCATTAAAAATGATGCTCGGCTAAAGAAATATGTAGATATTATAAAAAATCAAAATATCCGATTAAATTCTCAAGTGGAAAAAGTGCTGGACATCGCACGGATAGAAAAAGATGCTTTGAAACTCAATATCGAAAAAGTTAACCTTTCAGAATTAACTTCTGAAATTGTTGAATCTTTCAGACTAAAGATTGAACCTCAAGGAGGTAACATTGAACTGAAAAATAGCGATAGTCAAATATTTGTTGATGCTGATAAACTCCACCTGGGCAATGTGATTTATAATATACTAGACAATGCCATCAAATACTATAAAGACTTACCGGTCGTCAGTGTGAAATTGGATGCCACCATACCGTCGCTCAGTATTTCAGACAATGGTATAGGTATTCCAGAAGTCCACCTGAACAATTTATTCAATAAATTCTTTAGAGTTCCGACTGGTAATGTGCACAATGTCAAAGGCTTTGGTCTGGGTTTGTTTTATGTAAAAAATATTTGCGACGCCCATAAATGGGAAATCAAAGTGAAGTCAAAGGAAGGTGAAGGCACTACATTTACAATCAACTTTTAACTATGGATACAAAGGCAAAAATCTTTTACGTAGAGGATGATCAAACCCTGGGATTTGTCACTAAAGACAACCTGGAGTTGAGTGGATTTGAAGTCGAGCATTATGTAAATGGTAATCAGGCCATCAAAAATTTCGATCCCCTTGAGTATGATTTATGTCTGCTAGATGTAATGTTGCCTGGAATTGATGGTTTTGAGCTGGCTAAAAGAATAAGAAAACAAAGCATACAAATTCCCATCATTTTTCTGACGGCTAAATCGATGAAAGAAGATCGAATAGAAGGATTGCTGTTGGGAGGTGATGATTATATTACAAAGCCTTTCAGTATAGAAGAACTAATTCTCAAGATTAACGTTTTTCTAAGGCGCAAGGAGATCGTCGGTAATACCTCTAATTCTGAATTTGAAGTGGGTAAATACGTTCTGGATTACAAGAATCTACGTTTAAACCTTGGTGATACATCTAAAAAATTGACACTCAAAGAGGCAGAGCTGCTTAAGTTTTTAGTGAGCCACAAGAACCAGGTGGTGAAAAGATCTGACATATTGGTTGCAGTATGGGGAAAAGATGATTATTTTTTAGGTAGAAGCCTTGATGTATTCATTTCAAGGCTTAGAAAGTATCTAAAAGAGGATAATCACATAGAAATATCAAACCGCCATGGGGTGGGTTTTGTTTTTAAAATAGAAGAAGAATAAATGAAGTATTTAATAGTAGCAGTATTATGCTTGGCAGGCATCATTGCCATTTCCATCAGAGAAACAGATCTTACTGAGATAGCTGAAATACCGATAGATATTGTTAATAATAGTTCTAATACCGCTGAAGTGACAGGAAAAGATGAATTAAATCCGGAATGGAAAGAATATTGGTACTCAGGTGTTGCTGAGTTGTCAGGATATGATCTGGAGCAATCCAGGTATGGAGAAATTCATAAAGGTTCAGCCACCATGATATTTGTCACTGAGCCATTCTCACGAAAGAAACAAGTTAAACTCGACAATCCAGGTCCTGCTGGGAGTGATAAAGTTTCAGTACTCAAGCTCAATTTTACCAGAAATTTCTTGACCGGAATTTACCCTTACAGTCTGATGACTTCTGTCTTCAATCCGGTTAACACTGATGAATATCAAAATGCACTTAAACTTACGATGAGCGGTCAGGAATGGTGTGGCCAGGTATTTCTTCAACTCAATAAAGATGGAGGACAGTTTGATGTTAAAAGTTATTCTTACTTTGAATCAGAAGGGGATGAATTTTTCTCGGTCAATGGCGCCTATTTAGAAGATGAGCTCTATAATCTGATCCGATTTGATGCTGGACTTTTGCCCTTAGGAGAAATAGAGATTATTCCATCTGCAGTAGTTAGCCGATTGATGCACCAGGAACTCAAACCATACAAAGCCATCGCCAGACTACAAAAAACAGATTGGCGTGGAAAAGAGGTTAATGTATACAGCCTTAAATACTCTGAAAGTAATCGTATGCTTCGCATATATTTTGGTTCAGAATTTCCTCGTTTAATAGAAGGCTGGGAGGATACCTATGCTGGCTATGGCAGCGAACCTCTAACCAGCGTTGCTGTAAGAAAAAATACCATTCAACAGGATTATTGGAATAAGAACAGCAATGAGTTTCGCAATCTAAATAAGAAACTATACCAGTGATACTGGCCCTAATCTTTTAATTCCATTTTAACCGGATCCCATAATATAGCCTTGTTTTCAAAGTAACTTTTATTTGCCGCAAGAGATGGAGCTGCTGCCCTTAGACCAAACGTCGCATCTTCTACTACTTCTTCTTTTCCCTCAATAGCATTATACCAGTTCATGAAATGTGCCTTGTGCGCATTAAAACCTTCGGGTCTCTGAAAAACTACCTCTGAATCTTTTCTTACAGGTTTACTTGGATTTGGGTACTGAACATTGTACCACTCTTCAAAATGTTTTTGCTCGTTGGCTGAAAAGGTAGTGAATGAATCCCATCCACCATATCCTGGAGCATCACTCATTTTGCTTTGACTCAGGATAACACGATCTCCTTTAATTTCAATGACACCTTCCGTGCCAATGATCTTAAACTCGCCTCCTCCACCTCCACCATCGATGAAATTTACTTTCAACATCATATTAAAAGCAGGGTGCTGCTCAGATTCAGGATAATCAAACATGGCCAGCATCACATCAGGAACATCTCTGCCATCATCCCAATATCTTAATCCTCCTGAAGCATATATCTTCTCCGGTCCTTCACTATTCAAGATGTAGTGCATTCCTGAAAATAAATGAACAAAGAGGTCACCCGCCACACCAGTTCCGTAGGCTCTGTAGTTACGCCATCTAAAAAAGTGCTCAGGATTGAAAGGAACCTTCGGTGCATCTCCCAGATATAAATCCCACGCAATGGATTCTTCACTGGCATCTCTGGGAATAGAATACTGCCAGGCTCCATTTGCCGATTGTCTGTTAAAGGCAGCCTCTGCCAGAACCAGATCACCGATTACCCCCTCCCGATAAAGGTCTCTGGCTTTTTTATACACAAGACTGCTAACTCTTTGGCTTCCAATCTGAACTTTTTTTCCTGACTTTCTCTCTGCTTCAATTACTGATTTCCCCTCCTCTATATGGTGAATCATCGGCTTCTCAAGATAAAGATGATGACCAGAGGCCAATACATCTTTTGCTATGTGGTCATGCCAATGGTCGGTCGTAGAAACGATCACGGCATCCAGATCATTTCTAGCCAGTAAATCCTTGTAATTTTGATAGGTGTCAATGTGGTCTCCGAATACTTCCTTGGTTCTTTCCAGTCGACCCTTATACAGATCACAAGCTGCTATCAATTTCGCGCCTTCTACAGACGTAGCAGTTGTCACATTGTTAAAACCCATAATTCCCATTCCAATGGCTCCCAATCGTATTTCACGGTCTAATCTATAGGTTTGGTGATCTTGTAAAAAACTTATCTGCTCGGTTTTCAACCAATCGTTTCCCATTGCCGTCGCTACAAAGCTGGTCCCCGCCAGGGTTTTTACAAACTTTCTTCTGGATTGCTTCATTTGTATAAATTTTTAAGATTAGCAGAACTAAGGTCAATCATTAATTCACTTACTTTATCAGTCACATCATCGAAAAACCTTTTTCCCTTCTCAGGACTGGATCTTCTGGGATCTCCTATTCCGGTATCTTTAGTCACACTGGTCCATTGTCGCTCTGCCCACGCCCAAGACTCATTGAGTGCTTCTACAGTCCACTTTTTCGAGGCTCCATCTCCAGCTTCATTAAGCGGAGCAACAAGGTCTGGCGTGAAATGCATCATCAATGAAGTTTCCATTTCATCAGCATGATCACCATCTGCAATATCAAAATACTCAGATTTATTTAAAGCCTGAAACCAATTGCAAAAAGAAAGAAACATTTTTGGGAAATGCAGTCCGATTTCTCTAAGAATAGGTTTAAAATTGTTACCACCATGTGAGTTTAAAATCAAAAGCTTGTGGATTCCCTGCCTGTCCAAAACGGTCACTATATCTTCTAAAACCGCTTTCTGAGTACTGGGCATCATATTAATATCTAGCAGGACATCGGCCTGTCCGGTATTGACCCCAAAAGGAATAGTGGGGAGCACAATCACTTTTGCACCTTTTTGGTAGGCTTTCCTGGCGGACTCAGCTGCTATGTGGTCTGCTTCTATGATGTCCGTAGCGTAAGGAAGATGGTAGTTATGTGCTTCCGTTGCACCCCAGGGAAGTACTGCCAGATTAAACTCTTGTTCTTTAATGTATTTCCAATTACATTCAGCAAGCAAATAAGGTCTCATTTCTTTAATTTTTGATTTTTTTCATGTCTGCTAGCATCACGGTCTGTTTTTTTCTTTAAGTTTTTCAGCAGTGCAGCTTCTAGATCGATTTCCATTTGGTTGGCCATACAGATGAGTACAAACATTACATCTGCCATTTCATCAGCGAGCATTTCTTTTGCGGGCTTCTCAGGATTGACCTTGAATGATTGCTCGCCATATGTTCTGGCTACAATTCTGGCCAACTCACCCACCTCCTCTGTAAGCATGGCCATGTTGGTTAGTTCATTAAAGTATCGTATACCATAATCCTCGATCCATTTGTGCACCTTTTCTTGGGCTTCATTTATCTGCATTATGCCTTGTTTTTACTGTCAATCGATATGGTCACCGGGCCGTCATTAACAAGTTTCACTTTCATATCGGCACCAAAAATACCAGCTTTTGGCTGGATGGCGGTTTCTTTTTCCCATTGCTCTAAAAAATTATGATATATAGGGATAGCCACTTCAGGTTTCGCAGCCTGAATGTATGATGGTCGATTTCCTTTTCGGGTGGAGGCAAATAAAGTGAATTGACTAATGATCAAAATTTCACCTTGAATATCTAGCAAGGATTTGTTCATGACCCCGGATTCATCATTAAATATTCTCATTTGGCTGATTTTTCTGATGATCCAGGACGCATCTTGATGACTATCCGCATCCTCAATTCCTAAAAGGACCATCAAGCCATTTGAAATCTGATTGTGTATGGAGCCCTCGATTTTAACCGACGCTTCTGTGACTCTCTGTATAATTGCTCGCATATATTTTATGGTAATTGACTGTCTTAACTGTGTTAAAGTTTGGCTTTGTATTTGCAAAGCTAGGGGTATGGTGGCACATATTGTGTCTCTAAACCACATAAAATAGGAAGACGACCTTAATTATTTAATATGAAAACCCTCGTATTCTACTTTAAGAGCAGGGGTTTAGTCACCTTTTTAGCTCTATTCTTAACAGCTTCTATGCTGTCAGGGCAAAACCATGGCATTTATAAAAAGCTTTATTCTTCAATATATTTATCAAATAACGGATCTTCAGACTTTCTTAAAAAGTCCAGAAACCACAAACCTGCGTTAAAATCTTTGTCTAATAATTTCTATGACGATAAAAGTGCACGTTGCAGGTCAAAAGCTTATGCTCTATCCCGAAATATTTACAACTATACGGATAAAAAAGAATTGAAACAACAGGTAGTAGAAGACCATCTTAGCGCTTGCCTCAATGATCGAAGCCCTTATCTAAGATATAGACTGGGCAATCATTTGATTCAATTTGAGAAAGAAGATTTCAATGATATGTCAGTTACAATGATTAAGGAACTGATTGCCATTGATCAAAATAGAAAGCACTATGTAGTCTTAGCCGGCTATATGAACCTTGACGAAGCCATTCCGGATATATCTCAGTTTACGGAAGACGATATTATCAAAGAGTGGGATATTGTACAGGGCCTTGCCAGAGTAGGAAATCCGGAAGCACTCGCGATTTGTACCAAAATAATGAAAGAATACCCCTTGGATAAGAGATTTTTTGATAAACTTTTGCCCGGGCTTTCTTATACCAATGATCGTCAGATTTTCGACCTGATTATAGATGAAATACTTAGTGATGATAATACGGAACTCATAGGTCAAAGGTTAAAAGACTATCAGCGTTATTTTCTGCTGAAGAGCATCATGCCATTGATCTATGAATACCCCTTTAGCTTCGTCGATGAATCCCAACTTATGGAGGATGAGTTTTACCATCAGCTGGAATATGCGATGGACTGGTTGAGAAAGAACCGAGAAAGCTATACGCTGATCCACATGGAAAGTTCAATGCTTCAGAAAAAGAGTCCCTACATTTCTGATGAACTTACAACTTCTATGAAATAGTTTTAAAACAAACTAACATTTCGTTGAATTACCACAGAATCGTGACCAGTCCATTCCAATAAAGCATTAAAGAGCTTTATTCTATGAAAAGAATGAATAGTTTCTTTCGAAATATTTGCTTTAACTAATTTTTCGTTCATTAAAAGTTTGGATCTGTACGTTCCTTCTAAAAGCGGTTGGTTCGGCGTATACCAGATTCCATTTTTTAATACAGCAACATTGGCGTAAAAACTATCCGTCAACAAACCATTCTTAAAAATTAAGATATCGTCTGCCTTACCCCGCTGATTATATAATTCCTTTAATGAACTTCTGTCTGCATACTTATAAGTATAGTTCAGCTTATTACCATCTACCATTTTGAAAGATTGAGGCTGGCGAAACACATAATGTTCAAATTCAATTCTTTCGATCATTCTTCCATAAAGCACCCTGCATTTAACTATTCCTATTCTGAATTCTAGAGGCACTTCTATTACTTGCTTTAGGTCAATGTTTCTTATTTCTTGAAAATGATGATTTCTGGTGTCATTCATTCTGCGCGAATGCCCATCCAGATTGATACGCCGTCCATTATGTATCTTAATTGTTTCTAAAAACAGGCACATAGATCTTATCAATTAATTCGGAATACTCGCTGTTTAGCTCACTCATAAAGGTAATTCCCCCTCCACTTCTATAGTAATACTGCTCTCCCCTTCGCTCTATAAATCTGATCATCACACCTGAATCAAGGCTTTGTCCATCAAAATAGCCCATGATTCCGGTATAAAATCCTCGCTTTTCTTTTTCAGCTCTCTTGATGATTTCAACCGTCTTCTTTTTTGGAGCGCCCGATATAGAACCAGCTGGCAAAATATTTTCGAACATATCCCCCACACGAGTGGTCCAATCCTCCGGCAGATCACCGCTAATTTCGCTGGATAATTGATAAAGCTTCTGTTTTTCTGACTCTACTGTTTCCAAATACCTGAATTTTTTAACCATTACATTTTCAGAAACGATGGATAAGTCGTTGCGAATCAAATCCACTATGGTATAGTGTTCAGACAATTCTTTTTCATTAGCAATAAGTTTTAGCGCTGCATTAGGCACATTTGCATTCGCCGTACCTTTCATGGGATAACTGGAAATGATGTTGTTCTTAATCCTAATAAAGGGTTCCGGGGAAAAACAAACAAATTCATCCTTATAGAACAATTTATATTTTGCTTTTGAATTAAGAAAAACGTCGAATAGCGTGTGTTCAATTTTAATTTCGGTGGCTTTGGTGAGATTTAGTAAAAAACTATTGCCATAATGCAATTCCCTATGAACCAAGTCGAATGCTTCTTTGTATTCCTTAAAGGGAGTTCGGCCTTTTTGAATGTTGATTCTTTGCGAACCGTACTTTATATTATGATTCTTAATGCCATTGACATCAAAAAAAACATCTTCCCATTCGTTCTTTTCAAGAACCAGAATATTTTCCAATTCAAAGTCTACCATGAAGAAGAAGGGCGTTTTTTGGCCTCCTAAAAAATTCATTTTTTCAAAGCCATTCATCGATCGATTAAGATTTTAGGAAAAGAATTATAAATTTTGATGCAAAGAAAATGAATTTATTGAGCATTAGTTTTTAAAATAAGGCAACGCTCCATGTTTACTCTTTTATTTTCTATATTCAAGCTCTTAAATCATATAACATAGAATGCGTAATTATTGTAAATTTTTAATCCTCATATTAACCATTGTCACTCTTTTTTCATGTGGAAAAGACGAAGTAGTTGTAGAGCAAGACAGCAGGGCACATTCTCCATGGGTTTTTCGGTCTGTATTGGATGACATGCCCAGGGCAATAACCTTTGCTCTTGGCGAAGATTTATGGGTTGCCTATTCTACTGAAAATGCGTCACTATACAAAGCATGGAAAGGCTCGGTCGATTTTGATGGAGCAGTATATACTTCAGCGCATGGGCCCCAACCAAAGATCATTGGGGATGCATATATTGTAAATAATCATGAAAATCCGTGGAGGGTCAAGAATGGAGATGAAATAGTTGAGGTTGATGCAGCCTACAAAGGGCACAAGATGATGGGCAATCAAGCCATCATGATGTACGAAATCACTACTCCAAGTAATCAAAAAGTGCAGGTGACTGAGCGTCCGGAAATGGTTCGTGATGAAAGCGGTAAAGTAGGCTTTGAAAGAACATTCACTGTCGAAGGACTACCCTCATCATTGGAGCTTGGACTTCGAACCAATGTATCTTCCATCCTTATTCCCTCCAACGTCCAGACCAACAGTAATTTTGAAATTATCGAGAGTGAGGAAGTATCTATCGATCAAATCACAGCCTTGCAACAGGATGGAATTTTGTGGATGAATACCACTGGACCAACGCAATTGACTACGACTTTTGCTACCAAGCCATTGATTGAAAATACGAAATACAGGAAAAAGGCCATGTCTTCATCAGCGAATGAAGGACTTGCACTGATTTCAGCCAGCGATTGCAGAACATGTCACAATGTAAGAATGAAGACTGTCGGCCCTGCATACATGACCATCGCCAGAAGATATGCTGCGACAGAGGACAACATTAATTACTTAAAAGGAAAAATAAGATCTGGAGGCAATGGTGTGTGGGGAGAGGCCGTTATGACAGCCCATCCCAATATTCCTGATAGCGACCTCGAAAAAATGGTTGACTATATTTTAGGATTGGTACCTGAAAGTGAAAAAGCAGGTGGTTCGACTACAGGTGTTATTTCTGCGGATGATTACCTAGAGCCTGTTGAAGTATCAGAAAATGATTTGATCTTGGGTGCTTTGGTGAAAGTGTATAGAGCTAGTCCAGGCATTCAAATACTTCCAGACTACAGAACATTGACTAGTCCTATTATGGGTGGTATTATGCCCAACTTTGACAACATGAATGATGGAAAGTTCACCGACCTAAGAGATAATTTTATCATAGTTTCTGAAGGCTTTCTCCATATTGAAGAGGATTCTGAAATTATCTTTAGAATGTGGAGCGACGATGGGTCGAAACTCTATATAAATGATGACTTGGTGATTGATTTGGATGGCACTCACGGTGTAGAAAGTAAGGATGCGAAGGTAGGTCTTAAACAAGGTCATCATAAATTTCGCATTGAGTACTTTAATGGTGCAGGAGGAAAGTTCTTGTCATTTAATTGGAAACCAAAAGATGCCGGAGCATTCGAAGTGGTTCCCCCTGCAGTGATTTACCATAATAGAAATAAGCAATCGGAGATAGAAGGCTTGTCATTGCCAATGGCTTCTATGAATACCATACCCGGTGATAAATCAGTATTAACTCAGGTGCATCCAAGCTTCACACTTAGTCAGGCAAGACCTGTTTCGTTTATGCCAAAGGTCGGAGGCATGGATTTCTTACCAGATGGTAGATTGGCCGTGAGTACCTGGGATGAAGAAGGAGGCGTTTATCTTTTGAGCAACGTAACCTCTGGAAATCCCTCTCAGATTACAGTTAAAAAAATTGCTTCTGGTTTAGCAGAACCTTTAGGTTTGAAAGTAGTAGACGGTGAAATCTACGTAATGCAGAAACAGGAATTGACTAAGCTTGTCGATACTAATGGCGATGAGATGATCGATGAATATATCACAGTAAGCAATGACTGGGATGTTTCCACCAATTTCCATGAGTTTGGTTTTGGGCTGGAATATCAGGACGGTCACTTTTACGCTACACTCGCCACAGCCATATTGCCGGGTGGAGCCAGTATGCAGCCTCAAATTCAAGACCGCGGAAAGGTCATAAAAATAAACAAGGAAACTGGTGCATTAGAATTCATTGCAGAAGGCCTCAGAACGCCTAACGGAATAGGAATAGGTGTAGATGATGAAATCTTTGTTGCTGACAATCAGGGAGATTGGCTTCCATCCAGCAAAATTGTGCATGTTACAGAAGGGGATTTTTTCGGAGGTCGTTCTGTAGATTTCGAAGGTACTGCCAATCTTGAAGAAAAAAATCCTCTGGTATGGTTGCCCCAAGATGAAATAGGAAACTCACCCTCCACTCCCTCTTATCTGAATGTAGGCCCTTATGAAGGACAAATGATTCATGGTGAGGTCACGCATGGTGGAATTAAAAGAGTATTTGTTGAAAAAATAAATGGTGAATATCAGGGAGCGGTATTCAGATTTACTCAAGGATTAGAAGCTGGAGTAAATCGAATCGTATGGGGACCAGATGACGCTCTTTACGTTGGAGGAGTAGGGAATCCGGGCAATTGGCAGAATGTGGGTACAAATTGGTACGGATTGCAACGACTGGCCTATAACGACACCTCTACATTTGAGATGCTTGCTGTCCGATCTCGTTCTAATGGACTGGAAATCGAATTCACCGAACCCTTAAGACCTGGCGAAGGATGGAATACTAATGCCTACGAAATCAGTCAATGGTACTATAAACCTACTGCTGAGTATGGAGGTCCCAAGTTGAACGAATCCAGGCTTCCTGTAAGATCTGCAAATGTATCAGAAGACAGAAGGAAAGTGTTTCTGGAGATCCCTGGAATAAGACAAGGTTATGTAGTATATGTACATCTGGATGAAATGTTTGTCAGTGATATGAACCACGACCTTTGGAGTACTGAGGCATGGTATACCATGAATAATATTTCATCTCAGCCCGGATTTAGAACAAACAGGCCTTTTTCGATCTCCGACAATACCCTTACACCCGCCGAGGAAGAGACAGGATGGGAATTACTTTTCAATGGAGAGAATACAGATGGTTGGAAGGGATACTTGAAAGAACAACCAGGCAGTAGCTGGGTGGTGGAAAATGGCCTGTTGACCTTAAAATCTGAGCAGCAAGACGATGGCAGCAGGAAAGCTATAGATGGAGGGGACATCATGACAGAAAAAACCTATAAAGATTTTGAATTTACAGTAGACTGGAAGATCTCTCCTTGCGGCAATAGTGGAATCATCTATTTTGTGCACGAATCCGAAGAGTTCGAGAATACCTACCGGACAGGCCCGGAAATGCAGATTCTGGATGATGCTTGTCACCCAGATACTAAGTATCCGACACATCGAGCAGGTGATCTTTACGATATGATTGAAGGCAAATACAAAACCGTTAAACCTGCAGGTGAATGGAACACTTCCAGAATTGTTTCTAAAGATGGAAAAATCGAGCACTGGCAGAATGGACGCAAAATTGTGGAATTTACCATGTTCGACGACTCATGGAAGCAGATGGTGGCCAATTCAAAGTTTGCAGACTGGAAGGGTTTCGGTGAATATAATGTAGGGCACATTGCTTTGCAAGACCACGATGATCCGGTCTATTTTAAGAATATCAAAATCAGAAAGCTGTAAAGGACAGATTATAAGTTGATTAGTAATATTAAAAATATATTGTTTTGAGAAAAATAAGAATGGGTATGGTCGGCGGAGGCCGAGGGGCATTCATTGGCGGCGTACATAGAATGGCAGCTGCCATTGATGGTCAAATAGAGTTGGTATGTGGAGCATTTTCTAGCAGTGCTGAAAAATCTAAGCTCTCTGGAAAGGATTTGTATTTACCGGAGGAAAGAGTCTACGGATCATATGAGGAAATGATCATGAAAGAAAAAGAACTTCCTGAAGATGTCAGGATGGATTTTATATCTATTGTCACTCCTAATCATATGCATTATGGTCCAGCGAAAATGGCCCTTGAAAATGGATTTCATGTGGTTTGTGACAAGCCCCTGTCTTTTGATATGGATGAGGCTATAGACTTGGTGAAAATTGTCAATGATACCGGATTGATCTTCGCATTGACCCACAATTACACTGGCTACCCGATGGTCAAACAGGCTAAAATGATGGTAAGTAATGGCGACATTGGAAAAGTGCGAAGGGTAGTGGTTGAGTATCCGCAGGGTTGGTTAAGCACCAAGTTAGAAGATTCAGACTCCAAACAAGCTTCATGGAGAACCGACCCTAAACGTTCAGGGGCTGCAGGTGCCATGGGAGATATTGGTACTCATGCTGAAAACCTGGCAGAATATATCACTGATCTTAAAATAGAATATCTCTGCGCTGATTTGCATGCGCACATTGAAGGAAGACAATTGGACGATGACGGTTCTGTGTTACTAAGATTTGAAAATGGAGCTCGCGGTGTACTTTATGCATCTCAGATTTCCGCAGGAGAAGAAAATGCTCTCGCGATAAGGGTTTACGGTACCAAAGCTGGTCTGGAATGGCATCAAATGGAGCCCAACACTTTAGTCGTAAAGCATTTAGATAAACCTATGGAAGTCATGAGGACCGGTGTGGGAGATCTCTATGAAGCCGCAACAGCACATACAAGGATTCCAGCTGGACATCCGGAAGGATATCTCGAAGCTTTTGGTAACATCTACAGGAATTTTGCTAAATGTGTGCAAGCTCGCCTGGCCGGTGAAGAAGTAGATGCTGTATATAAAGATTTTCCTACTGTAGAGGATGGATTAAGAGGCATGCAATTTATAGAAGCAGTTGTGGCCTCTTCTTCCAGTGACGAAAAGTGGTATAAGATGTAATTTATTCCCTCCTTTATAAACTATTTTGCCAACTATTGTAGTTAGTTTTGTGGACTTAAAATTGAAGAAAATGAAAAATGTCTTATTCTTACTATTACTGGTTGCCCAAATAGCCTGTGCTCAAAGTAAAGAAGTTGGTGTGACTGATGAAGGTACACACTTTGGAGAGATGATGGATGCAGCAGGTGCGATATCCTATGATGAGTTGCTTAAAAAACTGGAGACTAACCAGGAATTGGAAAATGTCAAAGTGATTGGAAAGGTAGAAGGCGTTTGTCAAGCAAAAGGTTGCTGGATGAATATCGTTTCAGAAACACCTGATACAGAACCAATGTTTGTAAAGTTCAAGGACTATGGTTTCTTTATGCCCAAGGATATAGCAGGCGAAATTGTTGTTATGCGAGGTAAGGCGTACAAAGAAGAGACCAGTGTCGATGAATTAAGGCATTATGCTGAAGATAATGGAGAATCCAAAGAAACGATTGCGGCCATTACCGAGCCTAAAGTTGAACTTAAGTTTATGGCAGATGCCGTTATTCTGAAGTGAGCATCATATATGCTATTGACCTGATAGGTACACTTGTCTTTGCTATAAGTGGTGTACTTACAGGGATCTCTAAGCGCTTCGATATTTTTGGAGCATCCGTATTGGGCTTTGTCACTTCTGTCGGAGGAGGTACACTTCGAGACATGTTAACTGGCTCCTTGCCAGTATCCTGGATTCAGGACATCAATTATGTATTGATCATTTTTCTGGCAGTTCCGCTTGTTTACTTTTTTCGCAAGACCATTCTCAAGTTGCGTAAAACTATGTTTTTATTTGATTCCATTGGAATCGGATTATTTACGGTTTTGGGTGTTCAAAAATGTCTTGATCTTGGTTTGTCACCTGTTATCTGCGTTTTAATGGGTGCAATTTCTGCTGTTTTTGGAGGTGTTTTGCGTGATACGCTCTCTAATGAAGTGCCGCTCATTTTCAGGAAAGAAATTTACGCTACTGCTTGTTTATTAGGTGGAATGGTCTATTTATTTATGAGCAGTTTGTCAATACCATTATATATCGCACAAGCGGGATCTGTATTGATTATCATCGTTATCAGGGTATTAGCTGTTAAAAATCATTGGTCACTCCATATACACAGGGAAAGCAAATAATTTTTTTCTACGGTATTTTTTCAATTTCTGTTGGTTGAAAATGACTTACTTAAGCAATCGAAAAAATTGTAATGTTTTCATGTGGGCGTCTTGAACCGCCCGTGATGATTGCGTTTGGCACAATTTCTGCACCTTGAAAAGTGCATGAATATCGAGGAATTAAATAGAAAGCATTTTTTAGAAACAGACATGTTCTACCGAGTAGGATATGGACTTTCTTCGAAGTTACTGGATTATAAAAATGGTGTAATCTATCTCGAAGTAGTGATCGGAAGAAAGTGGCGCAAATCTCACAATGCTACTGCACATGAGCTTGGAAATTGTTGGCGAAAAACTCATCCTGAGCTTAATGCAGCCATTGGATGTAAAGTGTTCATTATTGATACCCGACGCTTTCCTTACAAGAAATCTCTCTTAAACTCTGGTATTCAGGCTGAATACGATTCACGAAAAGGCGTTCTATTTTCTGAAAACTATCTTAATTAATCTAAGCGCTCCTCAATTTTGCTATCCGGCCACTTTTCATTTAGGCTAATAACATCTTCTTATAAAATCCCTTTTTAAAGAAATCTGTTTTTAATTTTTTGATCCTTCAATTTATCATTATATCTTTAGGTCCATAAAATTTTCTTAGTCATGATTTCTTAGATTTAGTACTGAACACCATAGTAAATACTTCCATTCTTTTTTATCATACTAAATCACAGGAAATTGAAAAAAATTATCTATTACGTAGCCACCTCTCTTGATGGTTACATCGCAGGAAGCAATGAAGACATCAGCCTTTTCGTAGGAGAAGGAAATGGTGTAGATTACTATCTGGCTGACCTCCAAAATTTTAAAACTGTAATCATGGGTCGAAAAACCTATGAATTCGGCTATAAGTTTGGTATGAAACCAGGCGATCTGGCTTACCCACATATGAAACATTATATATTTTCAGACAACCTGAAATTCGAAAGCGCTTCAGAAAATATTGAAGTTGCTAGTCTCAGTGTTGAAAAAATCAATGAGGTCAAAGAGGAGTCTGAAACCGATGTTTATCTATGTGGAGGAGGTCAACTAGCTGGCTGGATGCTTGATCATGGGCTAATCGATGAATTAAAATTGAAAATAAACCCAATTATTCTGGGTGAGGGTGTTCCCGTATTTGGCAGTTCTAAACGGTCCATTAAAATGGAATTAAAAGAGCAGTTATCCTTCGATCACGGATTGATTATGAATACTTATTTAATCAATTAGATCTATATGTGATTCTTATTATTACTAAGAAATCTATCAGCGAAGTAGGTAGTAATACAGAAAAAATTGTTTTTCGAGAAAAATTTTTTCTTTTTTTGGTAACGCAATTCAACTTTCAGATACTAAAATAATTAAGCGCTTATCTCTGCTTTTGTACGATCCGGATAAACGTCCGGAAAAGTAGATATGATGATAATCATCAATAAGTTCTTGTTCTTGTCAAGTATATATTAAATTTGTACTTATATTTAATTCTTTTAATATTAACAATTATGAGTAAAGATAATAAGCTCAAAGCTTTAAATCTAGCTATGGCTAGCATAGAGAAGAATTATGGTAAAGGAACCATAATGAAGCTAGGCGATAAACAGGTGGTGGATGCAGAGACGATACCTACTGGTTCGCTTGGATTAGACATTGCTTTAGGTGTAGGTGGATTTGCAAAGGGGAGAGTAATCGAAATATATGGTCCTGAATCATCCGGTAAAACCACTTTGGCCATTCATGCTATTGCAGAATGCCAAAAAAATGGAGGTATTGCTGCCTTTATAGATGCTGAACATGCATTCGACAGATTTTATGCAGAAGCATTAGGCGTTGATACAGAAAACCTTTTGATTTCACAACCTGACAATGGTGAACAGGCGCTAGAAATTGCAGAAAACTTGATTAGGTCAGGCGCAATTGACATTCTGGTAATAGACTCAGTTGCAGCATTGGTGCCGCGAAGTGAGATAGAAGGTGAAATGGGAGATTCAAAAATGGGTTTGCAGGCAAGATTGATGTCTCAAGCTATGAGGAAGCTAACTGGCTCCATAGGTAAGACAGGATGCTGCTGCATTTTTATTAATCAGTTGAGAGAGAAAATCGGTGTGATGTTTGGTAACCCTGAAACCACGACAGGTGGTAACGCACTTAAATTTTATGCATCCATGAGACTGGACATTCGACGCTCAGGTTCTGCTATAAAGGATAAGGAAGGGAATGTTGTTGGAAATCCGGTCAAAGTGAAGGTGGTAAAGAATAAATTAGCACCTCCATTTAAGATTGCTATGTTTGACATCATGTATGGTGAAGGTATTTCTAAAGTTGGTGAGATTGTTGATCTAGGTGTTGATGTAGAAGTAATACAGAAGTCGGGATCATGGTATAGCTATGATGGTACTAAGATTGCTCAGGGGCGTGAAGGTGCGAAACAATTTATGAGAGACAATCCCGAGTTGGCACTGGAAATCGAAAAGAAGATTAAAGCAAAATACAATGTTGGCGTAGAGAAGAAGGAAGCTGCTGCAGCACCTGCTTCATAAACGCGAACCGATCCTTTTTGAGAACAAGGAAAGCTGGGCTTTTTCGATTGGAAAAGCCCTATTTTTACATCCTCAAGTGAGATCTTAGTTTTTGTATTCAAAATATCACGGTGTATGTCGTTACAGTTTGTTCTGATTCTCGCACACTGACTGAAATACTAAAAACCTGGCTTGGCTTAAGGCTATTCAATGGCCATAACTAAGAACTACGGTAGAAGTTGAAATGTAACCAAGTAGGCACAGTGATCTGAAGCAAGCGTATCACAAATTATTCTTCGCTCTACGACGCTCCATTTTGTGGAAGGTTTAAACATGATGTAATCAATTTTTTTATGAGGTTTATCAGAAGGGTAAGTAGCTTGTGGTGAGGCGACATCGTATGTTGATGTCCACACGTTTTCAAGCAACTCAATTTCTTCTGATGCAGGCTCAGCGTTTAGATCACCTGCAAGAATTACCGGATATGAATAGCTTTGGTATACTGAAGCCAACTTTTTTGCCTGAATAATACGGCCTTGTGGACCTTCATGTGCAAAATGAGTGCCCACGATTGCAATGGTATCACCTGATGGTAGTTCGACCACAATTTCTATCGCAGCCCTTGGTTCCTGATTGCCTACTGCTGGGAGAGCAATGTTTCTGGTTGAAATAAAAGAGTATTTCGAAAGCATCCCTTCACCGTACTCTCCTCCATCATAATACATTGCTCTAGCAAAGATAGGGATCATGGATGTCCTAGATCCCAACTCCATCACCAAATCTCTTTTGCCCGAACGATTAACTCTAAAATCTACTTCTTGCATGGCCACAAAGTCAGGATCAGCCTCTTTGATCACATTGGCTACCAGATCCAAATCCATGCTTCCGTTCGTTGTTCTTCCACCTAAGATATTGAAGGTTAATACGCTTATTTGTACAGAACTATCAGAATACTGTTGACAGAAAAGTGGGTTGAAAATCAGTATAGCAATCAATAAGACAAAAGCTCTATCAATTAGCTTTACATTTTGAGATTTCTTTTTAGTCATAAACTTCGACGATCATTTCAATTTCTACACAAATGTTGCGAGGTAAAGAAGCCATGCCCACAGCTGCCCTGGCATGTTTTCCTCTTTCTCCAAAAACCTCTACCATCACATTGCTAAATCCATTGACCACCTCAGGCTGATTACCAAAATCATCCGTGCTATTCACCATGCCTAAAACTTTGACGACCCTCTTCACTCTATTCAAATCGCCCAAGTGATCTTTGAGTACTGAAAGTTGAGCACTTGCTACGAGCCTTGCTGCTTCATACCCCTGCTCAATGCTTAAGTCTTGCCCTACCTTACCAGTTACATAGTTCCCCTCAGAATCTTTAGGTCCTTTTCCCGCTAAAAACAAAAGGTTTCCTGTCTGAACAATATTTACATAATTCGCAACAGGTGGAGACACCTCAGCCAGCACAATACCCAAAGAGTCCAATTTGGATTCATAATCAATACCAGCCATTCTCTCTTTTGGAGCTTGCTCTTCATCATTGGTTGGGTCGGTTGAACCGGATGTTATGCAAGACAACATTGACATACACACTAAAACATAGAGAATTTTCATATATAATTTGATTTTACCTTCTTAAAACTATGAAATTCTATATTACCTTTGCACAATGCCACAAAGTTTATGCACACATTCTCAATTGGTGCTCGTCCAAAATGAAGAATTTGAATTGTTATGTGAACGTGCCATCTATTGGAAGAAGAAAAAAACCCTTCTTATAGCGGACTTACATATTGGAAAGGTGACACACTTTCGAAATAACAATATTCCTATTCCGCATCAAGCCGCTGAAAAAAACTTTCGAATTCTTGAGCATCTATTTTTGAAGTATCAACCTAAAACGGTCTATTTCTTAGGAGATTTGTTTCATAGTTATTACAATAAGGAATGGGATAGACTTTCCTTCTTACTTGCCAAATATCCCAAGATAAAGTTTGAATTGGTCACTGGTAATCATGATATTTTAAAAGATGAACACTATGTATTGGCAGGGATTTCATGTGTATCTGAAAAGGTAGTAGGTCCCTTTAAATTAACACATCATCCAGAGGAAGATTCATCCTACTATAATTTATGCGGTCATATTCATCCTGGAGTTAAAATGAGAGGTAGCGGCAGGCAGTATGTCAAGCTTCCGTGTTTTTACTTTGGAAAAAACCAGGGCATTCTTCCAGCTTTCGGAAATTTTACAGGAACGGCACCAGTTAAAATTCAGGAAGGTGATCGTATCTTCGCTTGTATCAAAGACCAGGTTTTATCAATAGTATAGAAAGTAAAAGCACTTCTCTACTAAGATCATTCACAACTACCATTTAAAATTTGAAGTTTTCATATGCTGAATCTTTGATGGAAGAGAGAATGTCACGAGGTAGACGCGATTTTCAATCCCTAATAAATTTCTATCTACGATTTTTTATCCTAATTTGTGAAGCCTTGGATCGGAACAATTATAAAATATAAAGGTTAGGTCTTCGAGAATTCATACAGAAAACATTGACCTTAAAAAGAAAAAAATAATTTGTCAGAAATAAAAGATAAAAATAACGTTTTCGAGAATGAGCTTCTTCCTCATATCGATTCCTTGAAAACCTTCGCCTTTCACCTTACCTACAATGAGAATGATGCCGATGATTTAGTGCAGGAAACCTATATGAAAGCCTATAGATTTATAGATAAGTACATCGAGGGAACTAATGCGAAGGCATGGCTGTTTAAGATTCTGAAGAACGCTTACATTAACGAATATCGTAAAAAAAGTAAGCGTCCTACAAAGGTAGATTTCGAAGATATTGTTAGCTATCACGATAGTGATGACAGTGGTTCGACAAGCTATTTGGACCTGAGAGAAGAAATCTTTCAGAATATGATGGGTGATGAAGTCACTATTGCAATCAATAGACTCCCCATAGACTTCAGAACCGTGATACTGTTGTGTGATGTAGAAGGATTCACATACGAAGAGATTTCCAAGATCATTAACGTTCCCATTGGAACGGTAAGATCTAGACTTTTTAGAGCAAGAAATATGCTCAAAGAAAAATTGAAAAGTTACGCTGAAAGCAAAGGTTATCGCGATGTTCGTGGAGCCAAAGCCGCAAGCCAGGAGGAATAAGTATTTAGGGATTGTTTGTGAAATTGCAGTCCCTGGTTCAAAATTTTTTTAATTTCTACTATTTATAGTAGAGCAGACTGTTATTATTTGTTATTAAATCTATACCAATGCAGAGCAGAACAAATGATCTTCAGGACTTCAGACAGCAAGTAGACTTGTATCTGGACAAAGCGCTTAATACTGAAGATGAAAGAGCGTTACTCGATAGAGTAAATCATGATCCGAATTATAGTCGGGTTCTTTCTAAAGAGCAAAATTTTAGGAAATTTATTAAGCAGAATGTCAAGCGCGCTGAAGCAAGCCCTGATTTCATTCAAGCCATTAAGAACAAAATTCGAATTGATTAGTTTTTAAGCCGATTTCGAATTTTAGACTTTATACCAAGAGCTACGCTGTTCTCTGGCATAGTACTTTACTTATTCAACAGTTATCTTCACTCCACTGTTAACTATTTGCTTATTTTTGCAGCCGCAAAAATAGAGAATACACAAATATGTTCGATAAATTAGAATCAATTCACCATCGCTTCAAAGGCCTGGAGGAACAAATGGCTGATCCTGAAATCATCAGCGATCAGAAACGCTTTATGAAAATCAATAAAGAATATAAAGACCTCAAGCCTATAGATGATGCCTACCATAGTTACAAGGAAATAAAAGAAGGCCTGGAAAGTGCGGAAGGATTATTAAATGACAAAGATCCTGAAATGAGAGAAATGGCCAAAATGGAATTGGAAAATCTCAAAGATCGTAAGGAGCAGTTGGATGAAGAAATTAAATTACTACTCATTCCTAAAGATCCAGATGACGATAAGAATGCGATCATGGAAATCAGGGCTGGAACCGGTGGTGACGAAGCTTCTATTTTTGCCGGAGACCTGCATCGAATGTATATGAAGTACTTCGAAACTATGGGCTGGAAGACGGAAACACTTTATGTCAATGAGGGCTCTGCAGGTGGGTTTAGCAAAATATCAGTTGAAGTAAAAGGTGAAGACGTATATGGCAAACTTAAGTTTGAATCCGGAGCTCATAGGGTGCAACGAGTTCCTAAAACAGAATCTCAAGGTAGGGTGCATACTTCTGCAGCTACCGTAGCAATAATGCCAATTTTCGAAATGGAAGACATTGACATCAATAAGGCAGATCTGAAGGTGGATACCTTTAGGGCCTCAGGAGCTGGTGGACAGCATGTCAATAAAACTGAATCCGGAGTTAGGTTTACTCACTTACCTACGGGAATTGTAGCAGAAAGTACAGATGGCCGGTCGCAAATCAAGAATAGAGAAATTGCCATGGGTCGCCTGTATCAAAAAATCCGAGAAGTTCAGCAGGCAGAATTTGACGACAAAGTGAGTTCTACCCGAAAGTCACTGGTAGGGTCAGGAGACCGGTCAGATAAAATCAGAACTTATAATTATCCTCAAAACAGAGTCACAGATCATAGGATAAATTTGACTTTATATAGCCTGGACAAGATCATTGAGGGCAGTATAGAAGAAATCATAGAGGCTTTGCAAGTTTACGAAAACACTGAAAAGATGAAAGAGGGGCTCACGATTTAATAGCGCTTTAGATTAAATTGTATTCTATTAATTTGCCTTTGATTTTCCTGCCAAAGTGAAAGCTTAACAGTGAAAAAGTTGTACACAGTGACAGGAAAATGGACATCAGTTTTCGAAAATCTACCTTACTAGAAGTTGTTACCGTTTGATCAGCACCATAATGTTGATAACCACCCCAATGAAAAGGATGATCTTCATTTTTTAATAAAACTTCATTCCTGTAGTTCAGTATTGCCTGTCTCAACGCTGCGCTGGTGCTACTTCCGGTGAGTAAACTTTCATAAAATTCATATGAAATAAATGAGGCTATTCGGTCATCTACTTGCCATAGATTAGCCACCGCAGAATTTACTCCGGCATCCAAAAAAGCTTGAACCACCTCCGCGCTATAGCAAGTATTGATAAAGGCCAATCTGGAATTAAGATCAAACTTTCTGATCTCTTCTGATCGCAGGATTTCCATATCATCATTAATCAATAGCCCTCCCGGTAAGCCATGGGAAGAAATATGTAAAATATCTGCCTCAGAATAGTTGCTACGGAAGTGATTAAATTGAAGCCTCAAATTTTCTTTTTCAAATTCACTATTGAGGGTTTTTAGACCTGTGAATTGAGGTGCGAAATGATATAATGACAACTCTTGTGGATCGATAAGTTCAAGCTTGGATCGGTTATGAAGCTTTCGGTCAGCAATAATCGATATTTGGTGATTCTCTATCAAATATTGTCCATGGTCATCTAGCAAAATATTCCAGGGAATTTGATGATGCAGTGCTCCTGGTATTAGGATTAAACGAGAGGTCAATGATTTTTCGATGGGTGAAATGAGCTGGTCATATAAATCTCTAAGTATCAACTGAAGCTGATCTGCATTGTGCCAGTAAGGATCTGTTTCAAACTCTAAATACTCCTTTCGAAGAAGGCCAATGGCAGAGTAAAGTTGACTGATATTCAGATCATAAACTTCTTTTTCTCTTTTGTTGACGAATTGGGCTGAGTCAAAAGTAAAAATGAGAATGGATTCCGTTGAATCCATTCCCGATAGAATCTCCGACAATTCTAACCTTGTTTCTCGGTTTTCAATGTGGTTAACGTTGGCGTGTGTGCTAATGGGTATCCATAGAAGCACGGTCAGTAGTCGGAGCATGTTTACAAAGGTTTTTTATCAAATACACTTCAAAAGTAATGTAGAGGTGGCCTACGGCTTTTTCTAATTACGAAGTTGACACATGTATATTTATCTAATATGTATAGGCGCGCAACATTTTTAACATGTTTGCTTGCAAAACTGTATATTTGTCGATATTTTAGTCATTTAATGTCGAATTTATCGTCTTATGTTTTTGAATTGCCACACCTATTATTCCCTGCGCTACGGCACCCTTAGCCCTCAGAAGCTGGTTCAAACCGCAGCTGAAATGAATCTAAAATCCTTAGTGTTGACTGATATTAACTCTGCCTCGGCTGCTTTTGCATTCGTCAGCGCCAGTCGGAAAGCGGGCATTAAGCCGATCCTGGGGATTGAATTTCGAAGTAATGAGCAGGGGGAGGTTCATACCAACTGTGCAGGGGCAAAATTCAGGTATGTTGGAATTGCCCGGAACCGTGAAGGCTTTAAGGAGCTTTGCGCATTGCTGACTCAGGCTTCCTTTAACAAAGGTGGATTACCGGAACAGCCACCTGTTTCCAAAAATGTAATTTACATCTATCGTAAACTCATCAAGCCTATTCAGCAATTCACCACCAATGAATACATAGGTGTCAGACCTGAGGAGGTCAACAGATTATATACCTCAGATCTAAAGGCCTATCAAGAAAAATTGGTGGTGTACAGTCCGGTGACCTTTCAGAGTGATGACGAGTTCAAAGCACATCGGATCCTGCGCTGTATCGATCTTAATATTGTCATAGGAAAACTAAAGGTCTCGGACTGCGCTAAATCATCTGAAAGACTGTTCAGTAGCAGTGAACTATTCGAACGTTTTCAAAATTTTCCTCAGATCATTCGCAATACCCAAATGATTTTGGAGGACTGTGAAGTTGAATTGGAAAGCACATACTTGAACAATAGAAGAAGTTTTACCAAAGATAAGCAAAGCGATTATACATTGCTTTGCAGACTGGCGGTTGAAGGGTGTTTTCAACGATATGGACGTGATCACGAGGGTGCATTGGACCGCACCTTGAGAGAACTAAAGGTGATCGACAATATGGGTTTTTCCTCTTATTTTCTGATCACGTGGGATATCATAAGGTATGCCCGAACCAGAGGCTATCATCATGTTGGAAGAGGTAGTGGCGCCAACTCCATTGTTGCTTACAACTTAATGATTACAGATGTAGATCCTCTGGAGCTGGATCTGTATTTTGAACGCTTTATTAATCCACACCGCAGTTCACCGCCAGATTTTGATATTGATTTTTCCTGGGATGAAAGAGATGATGTGACAGCGTATGTTTTTCGCAAATATGGACGACAACATACCGCCCTGCTTGCGACCTACAATACATACAAAGGAAAATCAATTGTTAGAGAACTCGGCAAAGTGCTAGGCTTGCCCAAAAGTGATATCGATTTGATTGTGGACCATCCCCTTGATAAGGAGAAGCACCATCCTTTCGCTGAACATATCTTTAAGTACGGAAAGATGATCGAGGGCTTTCCGAATTACCTTTCCATACATGCAGGAGGCATCATTATTAGCGAAGAGCCTATCAGTTATTTCACGCCCTTGCAACTCATGCCAAAAGGGTTTCCCATTACCCACTTCGATATGTATGGGGCAGAAGACCTGGGCTTTCATAAGTTTGACATTTTAAGTCAAAGAGGTCTGGGTCACATTAAGGATGCGGTGGACCTGATCTTCAAAAATAGGGGAGTGTCAGTGGATATTCACCAGATAGAAAGAATAAAGCGGGACCAAAAAGTTCGACAACAATTGCACAGCGGACAATGTATTGGTTGCTTTTACATTGAATCGCCGGCCATGCGAGGCTTACTCACCAAATTAAGGTGCGATAACTATGTACATCTGATCGCAGCCAGCTCCATTATCAGGCCTGGAGTGGCCAAGTCTGGTATGATGCGTGAATATATTCGCAGATTTCATAATCCCGATTCCTATGAACACATTCATCCGGTGTTTGAAAAACATCTGGGTGAAACCTACGGCGTGATGGTTTATCAGGAGGATGTCATGAAAATCATTCACCATTTTTCTGGGTTGGGCCTTGATGAGTCTGATGTTCTCCGTAAAATCATGACTGGTAAGAAAAAAAATTCGGCGACCTTTGAGCGGCTAAAGCAAAAGTACTTTAGGAATTGTTCTGATCGTGGATATCCAAAAGAATTAACAGCGGAGGTTTGGCGTCAGATTGAAAGTTTTAGTGGTTACTCTTTCTGCAAAGCACATTCTGCAAGTTTTGCAGTGGAATCCTTTCAAAGTCTGTATCTGAAAACTTATTATCCACTTGAATTTATGGTGGCTGTCATCAACAACTTCGGCGGTTTCTATTCTACAGAATTATATGTGCATGAAGCCAGGATGCAAGGTGCCGATATCGAGGCGCCCTGTATAAATCGTAGTGAGTACCTGACCAGCATCGATGGAATCACTATCTATATAGGTTTGGTACATATCTCAGACCTGGAAAAAAATCTTGCAGAGCATATTGTATCCGAACGAAATAGGAACGGTCACTTTAGTAGTCTACAAAACTTTGTACATAGAGTAGATGTAGACAAAAATCAATTGGAAATCTTAATCAGAATAGGCGCCTTTAGATTTACAGGACTTAACAAGTATCAGTTGATGTGGGAGAAAAACGCCGTGCATCAACCACAGAGAAAGCATATTGGAACGGGCTCCTTTTTCGAGCCACAGAAGGATACCTTTGAGCTACCCGTTCTTACTGAGGGTCCGTTTGAGCAGGCTTTTGATGAACTTGAACTATTAGGGTTTACTTTACGATCACCTTTCGATCTGTTGCAGACGGATTTTCGAGGTGAAATCATGACCAGGCATATGTCCCAATATGTTGGATCCACCGTTGATATGTTAGGCTATTTCGTCACGAGAAAGAATGTCACCACAGTCAATCGTAGATTGATGAATTTCGGAACCTGGATTGATTGTGAAGGGCAATTTTTTGACACTATCCATTTTCCACCATGCCTGGCAGAATATCCCTTTAAAGGCAAGGGATGCTACATTATAAGGGGAACCATCGTTGAAGACTTTGGTTTCCCCAGTTTAGAAGTAGAGAAAATGGATTTGTTGCCGTATGTAAAGGACACGCGGTATTGACTTGCAAAAGGATCTACTTCATGATTTCACTGGTCCTTTTAGTGTGATCTGTCTTTAATGGTCTAAAAAACTTGGCGCAATTTGTAGGATAGTCTTCTGTAAGGGTCGCCCACAGTTGTGGTTATATGGTATGGTCCAATGACTTAGTATTCAATTGAGTTTTCTCTGGTGTATTTCAATAAAATAAAAAAGGGATGCGGATTCTTTGTCAGTAGTACACCAAGAAATCTTTTACGAAATAGCTTTTGGGAAATTTATTCTAAATATTTCTGGTGGTCCTCCTCAATCAGTGGACAGCTATAAAATTCAGTATTGTAAGAGATGCAATCATAAAACTGAAGCTCCAGGGAACCTGAACTATAAATTGAACAGGGCCGGGAAAGGATGTCCGGGTTTTGGAAAGCTGCGGAAAAAAGAAACGGACTACCAGTTTATTCTGAAAGTCCGTTAAAGTTTGTTGTAGCGTGGGGGAGACTTGAACTCCCGACCTCAGGATTATGAATCCTGCGCTCTAACCAGCTGAGCTACCACGCCATTTTTTTATGTCACTTGTCTTCATCCTCGTGAAAACAAATAGTCGTCTTTTCATCGGCGACCCTTTGCTAAATTTCAAGGAAAAAGTTTCTTGGTGCTAATTGTAAGAAGCCAATCACTTCTGATTTAGCGGCTGCAAATATAATGGATTTTTCATTCTTGATTCAAACAATAGTGATATTTTCTTCGTTGGCTAATGACCTGGTGAATTAGTGTTGAACAATAGGATAAATGTCAGGGCATTTTCTATATTTAACTAAAACTTAGTTGAATGATTCGAAGATTTAATCCGAAAGAAGAAAAGGTCATGTATATTCTATGGAAACTAAAAAAAGCATTTGTTCAGGACATTTTAGATGAGTTTCCCGACCCCAAACCACACTACAATACTGTGTCATCCATAGTACGGAAGCTGAAAAGTGAGGGCTATATCGGTCACAGATCATACGGACGCTCACATAAATACTATGCAATTGCTAAGAAAAAAGCTTATAGGGCTGCCCTTTTCGAACACTTATACAAGGACTACTTTGGGTCCAAAAAGAAATTTGTGAGATACACTTGTGAGCAACTAGGCATTTCGAAAAGAGACTTGAAAAATATGATTTAGTAAAATAAGCGAAAGCTTAGCTAAGCTTTTAGTATAAGATTATGTGCTAAATCAAAAACATGGATCAACTTAAATATTCTCATTAAAACAATTGACCTTGCTCCCAGGAAGGGTGCAATCTGAAGGATTTCCGATGATGGATACATGGACCATTCTCTAAAACTGCTTTTCTATGACGCTCAGTCGGATAACCTTTATTATTTATCCAATCAAAATATGGATATCTCTTGTGAAAAGATTCCATATAAATATCCCTGTACGTTTTTGCCAAAATTGAGGCGGCGGCAATAGAATTATACTTACCATCACCTTTTATGATGCAGTTATAGGTGACCGACTGGTAGGGCTTAAAACGGTTACCATCGATCAACAAATGCTCTGGTCTACATGCTAACTTATCGATTGCCAAATGCATGGCTTTAAATGACGCATTAAGTATATTGATCTTATCTATCTCGGATGGGTTAACTTTAGCTACTGCCCAACTAACAGCCTCTTTCTCGATGACTGGTCTGAGCGCATCCCTCTGTTTGCGATTAATCTTCTTGGAATCATTGAGAAATTCGTGCCTAAAATCGGCTGGCAAAATGACTGCTGCAGCAAATACAGGACCGGCAATACATCCTCTGCCCGCCTCATCACATCCAGCTTCCAGGGCACCTTTTTTGAAGTAAGGTAATAACATGAAGACAAAGGTATAAATTACAATGCAGTGATCAGAATTTCAACCCTGCGATTAAGTTGTCGACCCTTTTCGTCTGCATTATTAGCAATAGGCATATTACTCCCGTATCCTTTAAAGTCAATTCTGTCTGACGAGACGCCATTGTTGATGAGGTATTTGGTAACTGATTTAGATCGTTGCAAGGAAAGCTCTTCATTATAATCCGATTCTCCTTGTATGTCTGTATGGCCATGAACTTCGATTCTCATATTCGGATGCTCTTTAAGAATCTGTCTTAATTTATTCAACTCCACATAACTTCTAGGGAGCAAATCACTTTTATCCAGATCAAAGTAGATGTTCTTTAATTGAATCTTTTTACCAACTTCCAATGATTGCAGGGTTATGTCATCTTCAGGAATTTCTTCCTCTATAAATGGAGGTTGCTTGTAAAGTGAAACTTTATCAATGTAGTAATAACTGAATTCATACTTCGCTTCATCTCTCAAAACGCTACATTGTTCATCACTGAAAAAGTTTCCTAAAGTGATATAATCATACGCCTCATCAGCCACAAATGTGTGTTTGATCTGAGCCCATTGACCCTTTATTGGCCTTACGATATCCGAGGAATAAATCTGTGGCTTTGCAGTTATGACCTGATCATCACTTTGACTTATATCCTGGTGCGTGAATACGGCCCCTAATCTGTCAATGTAGAGACTGCCTTCCAAATGGCTTACGTAGTAACTCAGCTCATATTTTTGACCCTTTACAAGAGGCTCACTCAACTGAATGTGTAAATATTCCCTGCAGTGCGGTTTTCCATCAGCACATCCAAAAACAGTAATGCCCACCATTGCACTTCCGTCAAATGGTTTGATGGCTCCGAAGCCTTTTTTCTGCCAATGTTTCGGAACGACAATCCCTGGACCGAATGCATCAGGAGAAGCAAGAGTAGGAGAAGACCAATATTTTACAAGCCTTGTAAATTGACCACCATTATAAAACCATCCAAGTGGAACACCACTAAATTCCTCAAAACTGGAATTAGGAACAATGTTATGCCTTTGGCCAGAGAGGCCCGACATGGTCATAAAAACCATCAGTAGTATTAGTGCATTGGTTTTCATAAAAATCTAACTATAAATCACTTAGATTATTGTTTGTAATTTCAATAACTTTCTATTACAATCAAAGGATTATCAGAGATTTATAGCCAGATGACGTCTAGTTTCCATTAACCCATTTGAGGAGGAGGACCCAATTGGTAGTAAAATTCTTCTTTCACAATTTGACCGTCGTCGTTCCAATGTTGGACGGCCACCTCTTCCATTTTCATTCTACCCTGACCCTTCATTGTCACATCTGTAGTTGACTGGACCATGGTAACTTTCGAATCTTCATCAGATGTAATCGCACCGATGGACCCACCATGATGTTCCTGTGTCATTTCAAACCAATCTTTAATGGCTTTTCTTTGCGCATCTTTCCCTTTTCTGACCTCGCCCGTCGGTTTCTCGATGATTTCACAATCTTCCGCATAATATTTCTCAAATGCTTCCATCACCTTTCCTTGTGCCATCATTTTATTCATTTCAGTAATTCTTTGCTTACAATTCATCCTATTTAGTTTTTAGTGTTAAACAATTCTGAAATTTAACTTAATTCTATTGAAATCACTTGAATTTTCGATCAGTAAATACGGCAAATAGACGATTGCCACACTTATCTCAAAATTGAATTAAAGGCGGTTTAATCCTGCTTTTGCTTTTTGATGGAGGCTACTTTTATATTCTGGGGGATCCAATTGCAGGCAATGCCTGAAATAATCTTCTGCCAGTCCATCCTGTTCTTTTGCTTCGTATAGTATGCCTAATTGAAGTGCAGAGCTGCAGCTATAATATTCATTCAATGCTTGGGCATTATTGACGCAATAACTAAAATGAACGATCGCCTGCTCCACTTGATTTATCTCTTGATAAATTCTGCCTTTTCGATAAGAGTGTTCCAGAACTTCTATTGAAGTGAGTGAATTAATATCAATATCTGAAAGGATTTTCAGTGCTCTGTCGAAATATCCTCCATCGAATAATATTCTGGCTTTTAAAAGAAAATGATTGGGAACCATCCCTGAATTTGCTTCTTCAGCTTCCTTGAGCGCAGACTTATCTTCGTCTATCCGATCCACTCCATTTTCTAAACACATGGTCATATACTGCTTATATAGGGATCTATTTTCAAGTACAACTAAGGCATGCCATGCCAATTTTCTATACGCGTCCTTGAAATAGTCCTGGCCTTCAAAATTTTGAATATAGGATTTCAGATATACATCAGCATCGGAATCCAACCGACTGAGTTTGGCGGAGCCCAACATTAAATCAAGGTAATAAAATGGAAAAAATCGCGGAGATCTGGTTCGTTTTCTTAAAATTTCAATAGCATGGTCATTCTTCTTGCAATTAATCGCTGCATTGGCCATTAAAAAAGTGGCCATCGGATTATCATCTCTTGCCAACTCAGAATGTACTAAGAAATTCCACGCTTTTTCTTTATCATTTTTGAGGTGTAGAGTAACCATGCCCTTAATTGCAATGGCTTCTTTACGAAAGAGATAGTTTTCATCAGTTTTTTCAAGTACCTCCGTAATTTCTCGAAGTCCCTGATCAATTGTTCCTGAAAAATTAGTCACCAGACTGATGATTCCTTTGTACTTGTCCGGTATAGTTCCTGCCACTGCATGCAGGATGCTAAGGCTTTTCTTATTAGATATAAAATCAGGAAACAACTCTTGATTTCTATTGAGCATGCCAATGGCCTTGTTCACCTCCCGAGCTGCAGTAAAATATTCCTGAAATTTAAGTCTTGTCATAGCCCATTGAAGATGAACTTCTGCCTGAGAGAACAAATAGTAAGGATCTGACGGGTCCCCCTGCTGAAGTTTTTTTAGTCTTAAATTTTTATTGGGCTCCTTTGCTCTAAATTCTTCCTCTTCTTCACTAATAAAGATGCTGATAAAATCAATGTAGTTTTCGATGTGATATACCAGTACATTTTCAGGTTGTTCTCTTTTAATCTTTGCGATCAGCTCCTTACCTTCCTCAAATCTCATTCCCACGATCAAGTCATAAGCTTCCTTATGATATGTTGTTATTTCAAAACCCGTCCGAGCCTGAAGGCTGAAAGTCATTGAAAATCCTATAAAGACTAAAACTGTTTTCATAGCTTTCTCAATATAAGCGATTTTTACATGCAATTTTTTACCTTAGGATTATGGAGCCATTAAAGTTCATCCACGATATTCCATTTTATCAAAAAGCAAAGTATCCTAACGAACGAGCTTTATGCACCTTTGAAAACGAAGAATGGGTAGAAATAAGTATTCATGAAATTTGCGACCAAATTTTAAGATTGAGTTATGGTTTGGCCAAAAAGTATAACAGAACAAATATTGGAATATTTGCAGGATATGGTTCACCGTATTGGAATATTGTAGATTTTGCCATCATGCATTCAGGAAACGTTTCCGTTCCTATTCATGGAAATGTATCTAAAGAAGACCTTGAGCATATCATTCAAGATGCACAATTGGAGGTCATTTTCGTTGGTGGAGATGAACAGCTATCCCAGCTAGACGAATCATTACTCACTTATAGTCTGGAAAGAATAGGAGGTAAAAAGCACTATTCTGCGTTGTTTTCGGAGGCTTCGGATACAGTTGCCCGACCTACTTCTGAAAATGACCTGGCTACCATTGTTTACAGCTCTGGTTCCACAGGACTTCCTAAGGGCGTGATGTTGTCGCACAATAACATCATCAGCAATATTAAATCTGTCATCTCACTGTTGCCGATTCACCATAGACATATCTCGGCAAGTTATCTACCACTTTCACATATCTTTGAAAGGACTGCAGTATTTACGTATATGACAGTGGGTGCTAGTGTTTATTTTATTAAAGACCCTAAAAATTTAGTAACCTCTGTTAAAGATATCAGACCTCATTATATGACTAGTGTGCCCAGGGTGCTTGAGAAGGTTTATACGCACATTTATCGTGGGATTAAGACTTCCGGTCCTGTTAAAAAACGAATCATCAAGTGGGCATTGAAAAGCAGCAAAAAAGGGAGAAAGCATAGTGCGAATCCTCTCAGAAGATTCGAGCTGCTCATATGCGACCTTTTAGTCTTCAGGCGCTGGAGAAAGGTGCTTGGTGGGCGACTGCAGGGAATTATTGTTGGCGCAGCTGCTATGCCCGCCCATATATCATACTTGTTCTATGATGCTGGAATTAAGATACGGGAAGGTTATGGATTAACTGAAACCTCGCCTATCGTTTCTTTTAATCGTTTTGAGGCTGGTGGAAACAAATTTGGCACTGTAGGAATACCCATCCCTTCTGTTGAGGTGTGTATAGAAAATCCGGATGAAACTGGAGCAGGTGAAATACTTGTCAAAGGTCCAAATGTAATGTTGGGCTATTACAATAATCAGGAATTAACTGATGAGAAAATTGATGAGCAGGGCTTTTTCCATACAGGAGATGTAGGCCGGTTTGTTAAAAAACGGTTTTTGCAAATTACAGATCGGCAAAAGAATATCTTTAAGACTTCAAGTGGACAATATGTTGCTCCTCAAGTTTTGGAAAACAACCTGAAGGTTATTGACCTGATCGATCAAGCTATGATCATTGGGTTTAACCGACCGTTCATCACTGCTTTAATCATTCCCAATTTCAAAGCTCTGGAAGATTGGTGTCAAGTTAACAATGTACATTGGACTGCTCCACAATACATGGTCTTACATCCAAAGGTGGTTGAAAAATATCTGGAACTAATAGATAGGGTCAATGCCAAACTAAAAAGACATGAGGCGATCAGAAGTTTTCATTTGCTGCACGAGGAATGGTCTGTAGACAGCGGAGAATATACACCAACTCTTAAATTGAAACGAAAAACAATTCTTGAAAAATTCGAGAAAGAAATAAACAGGATGTACGAAGTTTAATTCTTATTCCAGTATTGTATCATACACTTGTACCTTTGTCCAAAGATCACTTGATTCCTCAATAAATTTTACATGAATGGGGTCTTCTTGGTAAGCATCATGATCTTCTGTATTTGCGAATTCTACGATCCAGGCATAGGTATATGAATTATCAACAACATCACGAGGTGTACCTGCTGGTTTGCCCCATTTATAACTATGTATAGAAGGGGTCTGGCCAAGTTTCTCCATTCCCTCTTCGAAAAACTTAGCTTCCTCTTCGGTCAGATCATCTTTCATCCAAAAAAAGACAGTATGGACAAATGTGGGCTCTTCAACCTTTTGACTACAAGAAATCAAAAACAATAGTAAAGTGATGCAGGTAATTAATTTGCCCATTGTGTTTCGCATATTATTTTAAACATTATAGTTCTTTAATTTTAATATCCTTCCATTTTACTTTAATTCCACCCCCATCATGGATTTGCAAAGCTATTTGCCCTTGGGCATCACCTATTTTTTCGTCGGTGATAGATATCATTTCTGTACCATTTAGCCAGGTAGTGACTTGATCACCTATAGCTCGAATTTTCATTGTATTCCATTCTCCCATTTTTAAGGCAGAATCTTTAGCAGGGTCCGGCTTAATCAACCAACCTCTCCCATAGGATTCGTAAATCCCACCAGTATTCATACCGGGAGGAGCCACTTCAGCTTGCCAGCCTGTAATTTTGGTGCCCTCTATAGACGATCTTATAAAAATGCCGCTATTTCCTTCCGCCTCCTGTAAAAAGTCCACACTTAACTCAAAATCTTTAAAGGTTTCTTCTGTTCCTAAATAGCCATAAGCCTTATCCGGTCCACTTTCACACACCAGTTCACCTTCTTCATTAACATACCATAACTCTGTTCCATATTTAATCCAACCATCAAGGTTTTCACCATTAAATAAAGATTCCCATTCAGATGAGTGTGCATTCTTGCCAATCATTTCTCCTGAAATTGGTTTTTGTGTATTACATGCCAACAAAATGATTAATGCAAAGGCAGCTACCATAAATTTCATATCCTATTTTTTGCTAAAAATAGTAATTTTTATAGATCAATGCTAATTGATGAAATGCTTACATCATGCCGGATTGTATGAAAGGATAATATAGAAAATAAAAAGCCCTGAAACGTTATGTTTCAGGGCTTTCTTTACTACCCTTTTTCGGGCATTATTACGTTTTACTAAGCAACAGCATATCCTAAAATATTCTGAATGCTGATAGCGGATGGTTCGAATTTTACCTTCGGTAATTGATCTACTGTCGCTTTAAGGGCTTCGTAATCGTTGTGAAGGTTTGGATCTTCATTAATGGCGAAGTCCATTTCGAAGTATTCACATACCTCTACCTCTTTGTAAATAAAACGTAATAAATCTAGTTCGGTGTAAGATTGCATCATATAGTCTGGTTTGGTTTATATTATTCATTCCTATCTTAAACAGATCGAAAAAATATTTTATTGTGCGATACACGTGTGACAGACAAATAAAATTAATGATAATATATGGAGTAGTTTCAGAAGACAATCATGTTCGAAATTGACTTTTATAGACAATTAATCATTTCACCTACATAAAAAGGGAAAGATGATTGAAACCATCTTTCCCCATACGCTTATATACATCCCAAATTAATAGGAATTATATTCTATAAATATACGCTTAAATTGATAATTACGGTTTTTAATTTGGCAATTTATTCTACTCGGTACCAATTTTGATTCCTTCCAAGAACGGAAACTCCGACATATCCGCGTACCTTCAAAGTGTTGTCATCCTCTAACCATACACTGGCTTTATAAATCTTCCCCTTGGCCGGATCAATGATTGATCCATAACTCCAATAGTCTTTATATGGCTCTAAATCCCATAAAATATCCATATCAATCAAACTTTTGCCGGCTCTTTCTCCAGGGCATGGTCCACAAACCTCAGTAGTAGCTGCAGGAAGTAGTTTGACGACTTTCCCATAAAATTTTCCATCTTTTTCATAGATTTCTACATGTGATTTTGCGTCACCAGTCTCATCATCAATGGTTTTCCAAACGCCAACCGGGCTTTGTGCGGAAAGAGCCAGTACGAATAAGAAAGCAAATAAAAAACTTAATTTTTTCATTATTGTAATTTTAAATTTTGTTTTAATTCTATGCTGAATTGCTCAACATTTGTCCAAAGCTAAAAATATCAAATCTTAAAGAATAATTTCTCAAAACAACGCTTTAACACTATTTTAATCTACTCACAACTGGTTGTTTCCATCTTTGCTGAGAAAGGGTTCCACTGAAGTAGTCCATCTTCAATTGTAAATTTCTTGTGGGTGCCAAAATAGATCTTTGAAGTTAACAACCTTATTGTTTTCGACCTCTACGCCTTCTGACCGCAGTAGTTCTGCCATCATGTCCGGGTGCCCGAATGCATTTCTGCCACTCAATTCTCCTTTACTATTGACCACCCGGTGAGCAGGAACGATGTCTTCATATTTAAAACTATTCTTCATGGCCCATCCCACCATTCGAGCAGAACCCAAAGCAAGAAAGTCTGCGATTGCCCCATAGGTTGAAACGCGACCTTCTGGAATCAGCCTTGCAGTTTCTAAAACCTGATCAAAATAATGCGGTCTTTTCATAACAGTCATTTACATTTGCAACATGTTAAAAACAAAAGTAATTGCTTCTTCGATAAGCAACCTCACAGATGCCAGATATTTTGCAGCCTGGGATGTGGAAGCTATTGGATTTGATTTGCAGGAAATTTCGGTGATGCAGGTCAATGCTTTTAAAGAGTGGATCAGCGGACCTGTCATTATAGGCCAATTTTCCTCCATTCAAGACCCGGAATCTATTCAAAGTGTTGCAGACAACTTAGATCTTGATATCATACAACTGGACCATTTTTCAACATTAGATTGGTCTTTTAACAGGCCCGTATACAAAGAGGTGTTGATAGAGGAATGGCAACCCATAGAAGCCGATGCCCTAATTCTCAAATCGGGTAATCCCCATTTTTCAATCGAAAAAAATGAAGCGCTCCTTACTGACATCTGCGCAACATCTTCTTGTTACCTGGACCTTAACATAAGCGTCGAATCATTAGACCTTATTCTTACTGCTATTAAACCTATTGGCATTGTGTTAAGGGGCGGCGCAGAAGAGAAAGTCGGATTTAAATCCTATGATGAATTAGATGAAATCGTGGAAGCGTTGGAGATCAACTAATTGTTTAACTCTTCCTTCACTACACTGGCAATGGTCTTACCGTCTGCTTTTCCGGCTAATCTCTTGTTGGCCGCACCCATCACTTTGCCCATATCTTTCATTCCGGAGGCTCCTGTCTGTGCAATTACTTCTTTAACGTGAATCCTTATTTCTTCCTCTGACAATTGCGCGGGCAGATATTTTTCAATCACTTCTATTTCTTCCCTCTCTGTTTGAGCCAAATCATCCCTCCCCTGTTTTTCATAGATTTCTAAAGAATCCTTTCTTTGTTTAACTAATTTTTGGAGCAACTTAATCTCAGCAGCTTCATCTACTTCTTTTCCGCTACCATCGGTTTTCATTAATAATATGGCTGCTTTTATCGCTCTTATACTTCTAAGTGCAGGCTGATCCTTTGACTTCATGGCCGCTTTAAGGTCGGTCATCAACTTTGTTTCAAGACTCATGGTCTAAATTTTTTGTTAGATATATATAATCCTGAACTGATAATTGTTCCGGTCTTTTCATTAATAACTCATCATTTTGGAAATTGGTTTTTTGCACCATAGATTTCAGGGTATTTCTTAGCATCTTTCGTCTTTGATTGAATGCTGTTTTGACAATGTGCTTGAATAAGGATCTATTGTAGTCAAACTCTAAATTCTTTTTTCTGGTCAATTTGATGACTCCTGAATCCACTTTTGGAGGAGGATTAAAAACATTAGGGGGTACTTTAAAAAGTAATTCTCCTTCATAAATGGCTTGGGTTAAAACACTGATCACGCCATACTTCTTACTTCCGGGCTCACTGACGATCCTTTGAGCTACCTCCCATTGGAACATGCCCACCATTTCAGGAACCAGCTCAAAATATTTAATAATTCTGAAGACTATTTGAGAGGAGATGTTATAAGGAAAGTTACCGATAACAGCTAACGGTTCATGGTCGAATACTCTTCTAAGGTCAGCCTTTAGAAAATCAAAATGGATAATCTGACCCTCCATATCAGGAAACTTCTTATGCAAAACCGTAACCATATCCATGTCGGCCTCTATTAGCTTCAGGTTGATGCCTTTGCGCTTTAGCTTCTCAGTCAGTACACCTTGCCCGGGACCTACTTCTAAGACATTCATGCCGTCCGTATAAGTAAGTGCTTCTACGATCTGATCTGCGAGGTGCAAGTCTGTTAAGAAATGTTGGCCGTATGATTTTTTAGCCTTGTAACCCATTTACGATTTACGATTTACGATTTACGATTTACGATTAAGTAAATTGGCTTACAGTTGAATAGTTCATTCTTGTATTGTGAATTTCCCAATTTTTAAATTTGCAACGAAGATAAGAATTCATAAGGCTTTACATGTGAATTATAGAGAAATCGTTAAGTTTGCCGATATGGAGAATATCAAAGTAGGCATCAGCATAGGAGACATTAATGGCATCGGTCCTGAGGTCATCATAAAAGCGCTATCTCACCAAAACTTACTTAAAAACATAACCCCTATAGTATATGGCTCATCAAAGGTTATATCCTATTATAAGAACATTCTGAATTCTGACATTTCTTATTCCAATTGTTCAGATGTGGAAAGGGCTCAAGAAGAAAAGGTGAATATTATTAATTGTTGGCAGGACACTGTTCATATCAATCCAGGCCTACAGGAAGAAAATGGAGGCAAATACGCTTACATCGCCCTTGATAAAGCTGTCAAAGATTTGGTCGAAAGTAAAATCGATGCATTGGTTACCGCTCCGATCAATAAGAAAACGATGAAAATGGCAAACTTTCCTTATCCGGGCCACACCGAATATGTGACAGAAAGAGCCGGTGCTGAATCCTCACTAATGCTCATGGTTTCAGAATCTATGAGATTGGGCCTGGTCACCGCTCACATGCCTCTTGCTGAAGTAGCTGCATCCATCACACCAGAACTAGTCGAAGAAAAATTGATAGCACTCTATCACACATGTAGGAACGATTTTGGAATAACCAAACCTACTATTGCTGTTTTGGGACTTAATCCGCATGCGGGTGATGAAGGCTTATTGGGAGATGAAGAAGACAAAGTTATTAATCCTGTGCTCATCAAACTTAAGAAAAGTGGCCACTTGGTTTACGGGCCGTTTGCTGCGGATGGCTTTTTTGGTTCTGGAAAGTATAAAAAGTTTGATGCCATTTTGAGTATGTATCACGATCAGGGCTTAGTGGGGTTTAAAGCTTTATCCTTTGGTCAGGGTATCAATTACACAGCCGGTCTTAATGTCATCAGAACATCACCGGATCATGGAACAGGATATGAGATAGCCGGAAAATCGGAGGCCAATGAATCTTCTTTTGTAAATGCTTTAAAACTGGCTGTTGATATCGCCAGATACAGAAAAGAGTTTCAAGAACTAGAGGCCAATTCCCTGCACAAACAAAAACAGCAAAAGCGAACCGAAGAAGAAGAAAACAAATAAAATTTGCTCATCTAGGATAATTGCTCATCCTCAAGATTGGTTTATTGTCCTCCCCAGCCGCTTTGCTGCCGATCGAGTTAGTTAGCTCTTGAACTGACATTCCAGTTTCTTGGATCTTCCCAGGAATCATAGACTGCCAGATTATATTTTTCAATTATTCTTATCAATTTTTGCGTATACCGCTTGTCTGTAGCGTAACCACATTCCTTTAAACCGTTCGCCCAGCCAATGTGGTCATTTCTTTTAAGTTGAAACAACTTTTGATAGTGAGCGGAGTACTTTAAAAAGTTAGAGTGATCGATAAATGAATCCTCCACAAAATCATATGCTCTAAAGCACGATTCTATTAATTCACCACGATTGTTCCGGTCATCATCTACATGATAGTATGATCTACCTCTCCAGTAGGACTTGCACTTAATGCCAAAGTGATTATTAGAATTACTTGCCAGATTACTGGTTCCGCTTGCAGATTCATGGATGGCTTGAGCAAGTGTTATACTTGCAGGTACTCCTGTTCTATACATCTCTATAATCGCTAAATCTCTATAGGTATCGATGTAAGAATGAGTCACCGCATCTGTGACTTTAAAGCTGCAAATAGTTATCATTATTAACAGTAAACTAACTAACTTCATACTCTATCATGTTATGTTTACTTGAATTGCAAACCTTATGCCAAAATCTGTAAAGAGATGTAAGCATGCTTTTCATGCGGCACGGTAATCGTTGACTACCAATATGACTATTAGAGTATCAAAAAAAAAGATCATGGCTTCATTAGCACAAGCAAAGGAGGTTTTACAAAAAGATCCTGTCATGCGTAGGATCATCCACATTGAAATTGATGTACCCTTTTTCGATGGAGATGTGAACGCCTATCTTTACTCCTCGATCATATCTCAGCAGTTATCTACCAAAGCTGCCGATGCCATCTATAGCCGATTTTTAAATCATTTCGATGGTAATTCACCATCACCTGATCAATTATTAGCAGTTGATTTTGAAAGCCTCAGAAGCCTGGGGTTATCCAATGCCAAAGTCAGGTATATCAGTAATGTGGCGGAACATTTCAAAACCAATTCCGTAGAACCGCAGCATTGGCATAAGAAATCAAATGACCAAATTATTAAGGAGCTGACGGCTATCAAGGGTGTAGGAGTTTGGACCGTTCAAATGGTGCTCATTTTTTGCCTGGCCCGCAGAGATGTATTTCCTATACTTGATTTAGGTGTGCGGAACAGTGCTATTGATCTATATAATTTGACAGGAGAGAAACAGAAAATCAATCAGCAACTATTAGAAATAGCTGAAGCCTGGCGACCTTTCAGATCATTCGCTTCCTTATATTTGTGGCGCTGGAGAAATCTTGGAATGTCATAATGGAAAGAAAGATAGGGGAATATATCGGAGAAGATAGGGGACCACTGGTCATATGTATCGGTGGAATTCACGGAAACGAGGTGGCCGGTATCACTGCGCTTGAAAGGGTCTTGAAAATGTTAAGAAGAGAACCCATCAGAAATCCTGAATTCACCTATCGAGGCAAATTTGTGGCCATTCGCGGTAATTTGCAAGCAATAGAGGAAGGAAAAAGATTTATTGATAAAGATCTTAATAGAAATTTCCTGGGTGCACGATTAAATAAATTGGCGTTCCCTGAATTTGCCGAAGACAAAGAAGCCATCGAGATTATTCAGTTGGTAAAGAAAGAAATTACTGAATATCAACCAAATAAATTATTGATATTAGATTTACACACGACCTCCTCTCCAGGTGGGATTTTCACGATCGTACCAGAGCACAATAAAAGTCTTAAAGTAGCTTTGTCCATGCATGCCCCTATTATAAGGGGAATGGCCAAAAGGGTCAAGGGTACCACCATGCAATATTTTACTTCTGAAAAACTCGGCGTTCCTACCAAGGCTATTGTTTTTGAATCCGGACAACATGATGATCCCAATGCCGTTACGCTGGCAGTTGCAGCCGTGATTGCAGCCCTCAGATCACTTGGTTGTGTCAAGGATGACGATGTGGAAAGTCGACATGATCTACTCCTTAAAACCTTTTCTGAAGACCTGCCAGCCCTGGCAAGAATGGTGATGAAGCACTCCGTGAAACATGGGGATGGCTTTAGGATGAATCCGGGTTATGCTAATTTTCAGAGAGTTCAAAAGGGAGAAGTCGTCGCTACAGATGCGAACGGAGATATTATCATACCTGAGGATGGCTATATTCTTATGCCTTTATACCAAAGCCAGGGGGAAGACGGATTCTTTTTACTAAAAAAAATCGAAAGAAATGAAGTTCATTAGTGAAGACACCATCAATCCTGTGATCGATGAAATTTCTGATCAAAATGAGGTTTTCGAGGAAAAAATGCTCGAGTTTTCAGAAGCACAGCCTTTTCTACTTGCTTTTTTACTATCTGAGGGTTTTGACGTACTGGAAGAGCAGGAAAAAAGCATGCTCTTTTACCTTTCAATGATCATCTACCACAGCGTTACAAGGGAATATCCAGAAATCGATACCGTTACTTTAGAAGAAATTCAGGAAGTTGATGAGAAAAACTGGACCATCGTTGACCAAAATAAATTTAAGACCACTAAACAAATTGCAGACTTTTTCTTTGATGGTTACCCTCAGGAAGATTTACTCGCCTTTGTAGAAGATGCGTTGATGGAGGATGAAGAATACGAACTTTCCTCCATCGGCCGAAATGTGATTTTTGTTTCATTAAAATCATTTATCGACGTCCTTGACCAACAATATTAAGGGTTTCGACGTTTATTTTTTAACTTGATGATATGAAAGGCTTTTTTACATTTTGCTGCATTTTTGCTTTTTTTGGCTATGCCAATGGCCAAAGTGTAACCGTATCAGAAGATATCAGTTTAAGATCTGACTACTTATATGACATTCTAGGCAAGGTTGATGACAAAATCCTTTTATACAGAGACAAAGGTTTTAATCATGTTCTTCAAATCTTCGATGATAATCTGTGGCAAAAAGAAAGTGTTGAACTTCAATTCGAGAAAAAAAGAATTTCCGTTGTAGGGCTATTAAACAGTGATGACTACTTCACTTTTTACTATAGTTATAGACGCAAAGGGGATCAGGTCTTGGCTTGTAGAAAATTCGATGGAAATGGTGCTCTTTTGGACACCGCCACGATTAACGTTACCAATGCCTTACTAGACTTTCAAAAATATTATTTCACGGTTTCCAGGAATAAGCGGTATGCTGGGATATTTAGTTTTGACAACGATAATTCAATGAAAGTCCTAATATTTGATGCTGAAAACATGGAAGTCAAATGGGCAAATACGTATGCATTTGACTTTTCATATGTAAGACGTGATTTCAGAGAAATTCAGCTTTCGGATAATGGTGGCGGAGTAATGGTTTTTCAAAGAAACGAATTTACAGTTGGCAAGCCCAATGAAAGCATAGAGGCTTTTTATATGGATCCCAATAGTGGTGCAGTTACCCAATTAATCGTTCCTTTTGGTGATAAGTTTATCATTGACTACCAATTGGCCTATGATAATACCAACAGCCGATTAGTGTTGGCCGGGCTATATGGTGATAAGTTCCGGAGTAGGGCTGATGGTTATTTTATGTTGGTAGAGGGCGAATTAAAATTCAATGCATTTGGTCCTGATTTATTCAAAGAGTTAGAAAAGAACAGCAAGCGCAAAATCACCTTTTTAGAAGACTATGAGGTAGCAGATATTATCGTGAGAGAGGATGGTGGTATCTTGTTGGTTGCTGAAATGAGGCGTGAATTTTCCAGAAAATCAAATATGATTGAGGGTCGCAGACAGTCCTTTGATATCAGAGCCTATGTGGATTATTATCATGAAGATCTGGTTGTTTTTGCTATTAACCCCGATGGAAGTTTACATTGGCAGGAAGTTTTGCGGAAAAAACAATTCTCACAAGATGATGGTGGATTTTTTTCTTCTTATTTCGTTTTTAAGTCGCCAACGGAACTACGATTTATTTTTAATGATGAGATCAAGCAGGATAATACTGTCAGTGAATACATATTAAATCCTATTGGTGATAATGAAAGAAACATTGTCATGAATACAGAGTACCAGAAACTAAAGTTGCGTTTCCGCGAAGCAGTTCAAATTTCAACGAGGGATTTCATCGTTCCCAGTGAAAGAAATAGCAAGTTTAATCTAGTAAAGGTTAGTTTTTAGGTCAATTTTACATTCCAATATATCGCTGTAATTTTAGATTTGAAACCACAATAATATTTGAAGATTTTTTTAGCCCGTTGCTTTCTCTACTTAGATAAATCTTTACCTATTCCAATTAGTTTTAATTCATCAATTATTCATTTCGCCGTAATCCAATGCTAAATTGGTCAGTGTCTTCACACCTAAAATCAGACCTGATTCGTCAATAAAAAAATCGGGAGTATGATGTGGAAAAGCTTCATCTTCTCCAACATCGAGCGGTCTTCCTCCTACGAAGTAAAACAAGCTAGGCACTTTCTGAGCATAGAAAGCGAAGTCTTCGGCCCCTGTGATCGCTGGAATTACCCTCACATTTTCCTCACCTGCTGAGCGAAACAGGGTGGGGAGCATTTTCTGGGTTAGTTCTCTGTCGTTAAACGTCACAGGTGGGCCCTTGCTAATTTCTACTTCCACGGTCGCACCTTGACTTGCGGCAATATGCTCTGCAGTCGATTTTATTTTCTCATGTATTTTATCCTGCATATCGGTATCCAGTGTCCTTATGGTCCCCACGAGCTCTACTTGCTCAGGAATAATATTGTTTCGGACACCACCGGTGATCTTTCCTACGCTGATTACTGCAGCCTCTTTAGTGAGGTCTACTTGTCTGCTCACGATGGTCTGCAATCCTATAATGATCTGGGCAGCTGTAACTATCGGGTCCACTCCACTCCAAGGACGAGATCCATGCGTTTGCTTCCCATTCACTTTTATCACAAAGCGATCTGCTGCTGCCAAGATACCTGCAGGTTTATAATCGAGCTGGCCTACCGGCACACCAGAACTAATATGTTGACCGAACATCACTTCTATACCGTATTTTTCTATTAGTCCTTCTTTAACCATGAGCTTAGCTCCACCTTCTTCTCCCGGAGGTGCACCTTCTTCCGCAGGCTGGAAAACGAAGACTATTTTTCCTCTAATCTCATCCTTCATTTCAGTTAGGACTTTTGCTGTTCCGAGCAACATAGCTATGTGGGTATCGTGTCCACAGGCGTGCATGACGCCCACTTCGTTTCCGAGATATTCTGATTTCTCCTTACTTGCGAATGCAATAGGCGTGCGCTCTGTAACTGGAAGAGCATCGATATCCGCTCTCAAACCAATAGTTGGGCCCGGCTTTCCACCTTCCAGAACTGCTACTACCCCAGTTTTGGCGATTCCTGTATCTGGCTTCAAACCAAGTTTTCTTAGCTCTTCGGCAATACGTTCAGCAGTTTTGAATTCTCTATTTGATAGTTCAGGGTATTGGTGAAAGTGTCTTCTCAGTTCAATTACTTCGTTGTTGTATTTTTCGGCAAGTTGGTTTACTTTTTCATTGTCTTGAGCCGTCATCAGGGTGATGGTGGTCAATAAAAGGAGTACGTTGGTTAGAATACGCATAGTTTATCTTTTTATTTACCAATGTAACAAAAAGTTGACGACTTATGCGTCTAAGTTTTAGCTGTAATCATACCTTGATCATTGGTATGAAATTATCTGGATTACAGCTTTTGAATTCTTAAAATATTATTTGGTTAAGAAAAAAAGGAAGCCTATATTTGCAGTCGCTTAAGAAAAAGGGAAGCCTTTTTGATCAGCTTAAGTTGAAGTTTGGCTTCGTTTAAGCAATAGCAAATAAGGGAGATTAGCTCAGTTGGTTTAGAGCACCTGCCTTACAAGCAGGGGGTCACTGGTTCGAGTCCAGTATTTCCCACCATGGCTATAGGGGGTTTCAGCGTTTCGGCGTTGAGACCCCTTTTTCATTTTCAAACTATTTTCAAACAAAACATCGTATTGAATTGTAACACTATAAAGTATAGTGTTTCAACATCTCACAAATTCCTGACAGCTAAAAAAGAAAAAGAATGGGGTAGGGGGCTTGTTTTGAAACACTATTCATAAGTTTTGTTTCAATCGCTGTTTTCTGCTATATTTCGTCTATGGATTTATACACGGCCGACCGGCAAAAAAAATATCTGACTGCAGGTGAATGTGAGCAATTTAAAAAAGCTTGCGATAAGCTTGACGGGAAGAGTAGGGTGTTTGCCCTCATGCTTTATCATACCGGGTGCAGAATTAGCGAAGCTCTAAATTTGAGAAGAGGGGATATAGATCTGTCCTCCGGGTTCGTCCATTTTGAAACCCTCAAGCAACGAAAAAGCGGTAAAATCAGAAAAGTACCGCTTCCGCCGGCTTTTATTCGTTCCATAGATGACGTGTACGATATACGGTCCAGGAAAAACCTGAATACGCAACTCTATGGGCTTTCAAGAACCACAGGGTGGCGCATAATCGGTAAAGCCATGGAAAAAGCAGGCATTGAGGGCGCTCAAGCTTGCCCAAAAGGATTACGTCATGGCTTTGCGCTACGGTGTATCGAGAACAACATAAGTCTAACGATGATCCGGACGTGGATGGGACATGCTTCACTCGAGACAACAGCTATTTACCTAGACCTGCAGGAAAAAGAAGCTCGCGAGCTCATGGGGCGGATGTGGTGATAAAAGAATTTGTTATCCATAATTTGGTAAATGAGTTTTTTTTATTATTTTACAAAAACCATGAATTCCACAAATATCATTTCATTTTCTAGTAAATCTGTATTCTAGCCATTAGGCTATAAAGAATATCATCATAATAGTTTAAAACGACTTCTCATTAGTCAAGCTCTTGATGCTAAAGAGTTATTTCATTCATTTTTTCAGATAAACTTATTGATTTGAATACTTCTAGGAAAATATGCATTTTTCTTCTGCTAATAATTTCTAGCAATAGTATTGCACAAAAATTAATTGATGGTATTAAAATCGATTTTGCGCACTCAGAGTCGACAGTTGACACAAGGTTAACGCATTTAGAAAATAGATTTGGCCAGACAGTTTTAGAAATCATTCAAGAGAACGAGTTCACAAGAGACACAGAACTCTATTTAGGGGTATCTGCTCTGTTACGTATATATTCATTTTTAAGACTTGAGTCAGGGATAGGCTACTCCTTATTAAACCATGATTTTAAAATACCAATAAAAGCACAAGAATATTTTACTGTGGGGGATAAAAGGCTTTACCTTAATGAGTCCTATAATGACAATAGAATACAATTAAGTTTAGCACCTTATTTTTCGCATTCTTTTGGAAAATTCACGCCATTTATAAGCTTTAACTTCTTATACAATATCTCATTTCATAAGTCGATTAAGCCTTTAGGTATCCCAGAAAAAGTATCTAAAACTAAGATTAATTTATCTGGATATGAGCTTATTCCGGAGTTAGGTATTAAGTATGGTCGTATAAGCGTAAAATTTGGTTATCGATTACTAAATAGAGCCTTTAATGACCCTGCTATTTTTGATCCCGAAGTAGAAATAAGCAAGACCAACCCAACTAAATATAGAATGACAATGTCATTCTTTTTATATAATAAAAATTAATTATATGTTTAAATTTTCAACTTTCTTATTACTAATTCTTTTATTCCCAATCTCAAAGATTAAGAGCCAAGTCATCACCAAACAGGTCGCACAGTCAGAAAATATCCAAGACTATATCCCTTTCAACCTAGATTTGAGTGCTCCTAAATTCACGCAATCTCCAATTAATTTCACGAAGGTTCTGTTGGACGATATAAAAAATAATATAACATTGGAGCGAATTGCGGTCAAAGTAGAAACGGAATATCTAAATAATGACGGTCAATTCAAACAAAGTAGTAACGAACTCATTTGGAGCATCTACTTTGAAGCTCCACTTGCCAATTCCCTCAATATTACAATGAAGGATTTGAAGCTTCCTAAAGGAGCTTTGATGTACATATTTTCAATGAATACTGGTAAGAATATGGTACATGGTCCAGTAACAACCAATGATATATACGACGGTTACTATGCAACAGATATATTCAATGGACAGAATATTGGAGTGATAGTAAAAATGAATGTATCGCAAAGGGAGGAGTTCAGAATAAATATAAATAGTGTTAATCAAGGTATTCCAAATCAACAAAATAACCGAAACTATGGTAGTGCAGGAAGCTGTAATTATGATGTAAACTGTAGTATCGGATCTGGTTGGGAAGATGAAAGGGATGCCGTTGCACGCATGCTAATTGATGGATCTTTTACATGTTCAGGATCATTAATAAATAATGCAAATGAAGATTTCAAACCTTTCTTTTTAACAGCTAATCATTGTCTTGATAACAACCCTAACTTTAATACATTAGTTTTCAGATTTAAATATGAATCAGAAAATCCGAGATGTCCTGGAAAAAGTACCGGCGGTGAGGGTGATTGGTTCCAATTAACTGGATCTTATTTTAGAGCATCTCACGCACCCTCAGATTTTTCATTGGTAGAGTTGAAGCAACAAGTTAAAGGTATTGCAAGATTGTCAATGGCAGGTTGGAGTAGAAGCACAACACCGGCAACATCAGGTGTATCAATACATCATCCAAGAGGCGATGCGAAAAAAATTTCTGACTATAATACAACTGTCCAAAGTGATGATAATTACACTTTATCAAATGGAGGTAATGTTGTTGGAGATTTTCACTGGGTTGTTGACTGGAATATTGGTGTAACAGAGGGAGGATCTTCAGGGTCTCCATTATTTGATCAAAATCATAGAATTATTGGCCAGCTTGCGGGAGGAAATGCGGGATGTGGTTCATCGGTTCAAGACGATGGCTATGGCAGATTTCATAACTCGTGGACTGGAGGTGGAACAAATGCAACACGGTTAAGCAATTGGTTAGGTGGTTCATCTAATCCGATGACGACCAATACTGTAGAGGTTCCCTACATCGATCATGATCTCGGAGGTTCGATTTATTATTGTTCTGGTACAGAAGTTTTTACATTGATTAATACTCCACCAGGTCGAAGTGTATCTTGGTATGTGTCTCCTAGCAACTTATTCTCGACATCAGGAGGACATGCATCATCTGGAAGTGGAAATACTGCAACTATTGCTCCCGCCAACTCTAGTTCATCTGGCTTTAGTGCAATATATTTTACGTTATCAAAACCTGGATTTAATGATGTTGTATTATCAAGATTCTTTTGGTTAGGAAAGCCCAAAAGACCAATAACCTCACCTGTAAACAATTCAATTGAAGATCGCGATTTAGCATCAAGTTTTAACGTATCAATCAATACTTGCGAAGGTGTTGAAAATGGCGCCTGTAATGGTGTTTGGAGTGCTTCCGGTGCAATAAGTGAAAACAACCCATCCTATGTTGGACCGAGTCAATCTTACTATGCAGACTATCAAGGATTAGGCACGTGGTCTACTTATACAACAAATGTTTGTGGAAATTCTCCAACTGCGTCAGGTGATATAAATGTCAAGCCACCCTTTAATCCTGGACTTCAAGTGATAGACGTGAATAATCCAGTTCGTGATTTTGTTAATTTAAGTGTAACAAGTCAAAAGAAGAATGTTTCAGCGACATCTAAGTTCGACCTACAGATAATCGATCAAAACGGAAACATTCAATTAAGTAAATCTTACTTAATTGGACAAAATCATCAAATAAATGTGAGCAATTTGATATCAGGTATGTACTATTTGCGAGTGGCCAATGAAGGGCAAGTAACCACTACAAAAATCTTCATAACAAAATAATTATCGATGTCGATATAATGCTCTACGATATAAGCATTATATCGACATATTTTGATTTTATTTACAAGAGCTTCATTTTATCAAATTTACTCAATGAATCGCAAAAATACTAACTGGTAGGAATTTCTAGTTTTCCATACATCACGCCTATTGCGAAAAATGTGATAATATAGAATACGAAAAGTGATGTATAAAACTAGCGAGTAGGGCGCATAATTCTAAGAATGTTAATCCAAGATGTCTAATCGATTTTTGATTCTATCGACGTCGATCTCCACAGTGGCAAGAGCCTTTTCTTGTCTGAGAATATCGGATCTAAGTGAATGAACATCCTCTCTAACAGAAACAATATTCTCCATTACATCCTTAACCATGCGTTTTAATTCAGCGTTATCTTGCTGTAGCTTGGTATCCATCTCACTAACCCTATCTTGTCTATTTAGCTAGGAATAGAGAATTTGCGATTAAAAATAGTAATGGCAATAGACAGTGAAAAATTATATCGACAGTTTCAAGCTTCAGGAATGAGTAGGAAGGAGTTTGCACAGAAGGTTCGTATTCCAAAATCGACTTTAGATTACCATGTTTACAAAAACAGGAAGAAACAATCTGCACCTTCGCAGGCGGCATTTAAACCACTAAGAGTGGTTAATGAAAACAAAATCATTAAAATCACTCTGGCTAATGGTACATTGATTGAAATTCCATCGTGATTGGTCTCAGTGCGAAGCATCATTATTTTCTATACACCAAGCCTACTGATATGAGAAAAGGCTTTGATGGATTGAGTGGAATAGTATTAGAACACATGAATCGTAGTCCCTTGGATGGTAGTGTGTACATTTTCATCAATCGCAGGAAGAACAAAATGAAGATGCTTACTTATGAACCTGGTGGTTTTATGCTGTATTACAAGCGATTAGAGCAAGGCACTTTTGAGCTTCCGCTGGGAGATGATCATAGTCAAGAAGTAAGTCTTAGTTGGGAGTCCTTAATGCTCATTATCAGTGGCATCAGTCTTCAAAAAATAGTACGAAAAAAGCGATATAAAAGAGCCTAAAAACGATGATAAAGTCACACATTATTAGTATTTTTAATATGTGTTAAAGGATGAGATAATAGCTGAAAAAGATGCAAAGATTGCTAAGCTGGAACATGAGCTAGCAGAGATTAAACGACTCATCTATGGTTATAAAAAGGAACGCTTTATTCCTAATACTCCATCGGTAGAACAGCTCAATCTTTTTGGACAATCTGCTGAGGATGCCGCGGATGTTGATTCGGTAGTAAGCAATGAATCTTCTAATTCGACTAAACAGAATAAAAAGGTAAAGCATCCCGGCAGGAATCCTATTCCTGATCACTTTCCTTGTGAAGAAGAGACATTACATCCAGACGGCGATTTAGCTGATATGGTGGTTATTGGTCAGGATGTTACAGAAACGGTTGACTATACTCCGGCTAGTCTGGTTAAAAAGCGTATCGTCAGACCTAGATATATATCTAAAAATGGAGAACATGTGCTGATCGCTGCCTTACCAGATAGGCCAATGCCTAAATGCATAGCGGAGCCTAGCTTGATAGCGTGGATGCAAGTCAGAAAGTTTGTCGAACACATGCCTTACTACCGCCAGATCCAACAAATTAAGAGAGATTACCATTGGGAGTTATCTTCATCTACTGTAGGCAACTGGTTTGCTCAGTTATGCGAGCTGCTCACACCTTTGTACAATGAATTGAAAGCTCAGATACAAAACAGTACGTATTTACAAGTAGATGAGTCTCCTATTAAAGTTCTACAAAATGATAAAAAAGGGACTACTCACAGAGGCTATCAATGGGTTTATCATGATCCCGTAACGCGATTAGTATTATTCGATTATCGAAAAGGCCGAGGAAGGGCAGGTCCCAAAGAAATGCTGAATAATTATAAAGGAACTATTCAATGTGATATATGGCAAGTATATGATAACATTGCCAAATCAAATCCGGATATAGATCTGGCGGGCTGTTTAGCTCATGTACGAAGAAAGTTCTACGAAGCTAAGGACTCGAATAAGGAATTAGCAGAAGCGGCATTGAAGCAGATTCAAGAAATCTATGGTCAGGAGCGTTTATCCAGGCAGAGTCCAGATCGGAAACAATATCGAGATAAACATATCTTGCCACTGGTACAAAAACTTCGAGAATGGGTGGATGAGAAAAGCCTCGAGGTATTACCCAAAAGCCCAATTGGAAAAGCTATGACCTATTTGGTAAAACAATGGTCCAAAATCGAATTTATCTTCACAGATGCCAGGATCGAATTAGACAATAACTTCATAGAGAATAAGATTAGACCTTTGGCGCTAGGAAGAAAAAACTATCTGTTTGCCGGTTCCCATCAGAGTGCAAAACGAATAGCGATGATGTATTCCTTCTTTGGTACCTGCAAAGCCAATAAAGTCAATCCTTATGAGTGGTTAAAGTCCACAATCGAAGTCATCAATGAGACTAAAATGGATCAGCTAGAAGGTTTGCTACCAACGAAAGTGTAGTTGCTGGGATGGATACAGATAATCTAAAAAGTGCTGTGACTAAAGCAGGAAAATACCAGAGTGTTATTAACCTAAGCATTCAAGACATGGCTTTTCACTATGGGACGATCATAGACCCAACGTGTCGTTTTATACCGAAAGATAAAGCCATGGTAGAGGGAGCAGTGAAAATAGTTTACCCTTCGATATTCTATCGAGTAGAAAAGCACACGCATTTTACCATAGCGGATCTAAACTCCTCTATATTATCTGAGTTAACTAAGCTTAACAATAGGAAGCTCACTCATTGCGATTATAGTTGAGCTGAGCAATTCGAAAAAGAGAAGCCCTACCTAGCCGTACTTCCAAAATACGCTATCAGATAAAGCAGTACCGCAAGGCTAAAGTGCAAAAGATAGGTTACGTATTATGTCCTTGTTACAAGAGCTATTACAGTGTGCCATACAGATACATAGGTATAAGATGTGAAGCTTCGTTATGACCACAAGACATTCGAGGTATATTATAAATCTGACCGAATAGCTCTGCATCAAACTAGTATGGTCAAAGGCAAGTATGTAACGAATCCATCACACCTATCATCAAATAATCGTGCATGTACAGAGTGGAGTCCTGAGTTCTTTATCCAAAAGGCAGATAAGCATGGTGTACATGTAGAAAAATATGTTCAAGAACTGATGGATCAGAAAAACTATCCAGAACAATCATATCGGCAGATAATAGGAATATTAGCTCTTTCCTAAGGCTATAGTGCTGTTCGACTTAACAATGCTTGTGGGCTAGCTATGAGTAGCCCCAATTTCGGCTATCATATCATTAAGGCAATACTAGAAAATAATCGTGACCAATATATAATTCCGGATAATAGTCTAGATCAAGATACCATACCGCCTCATGATAATATCAGAGGGCCTGAGTGCTTTGAATAAACAATTAAAAACAATAAAAATGGAAGTACAGACAGTAGAAAAATTAATTCAAATGAACATTAAGGCTATGGCACATAGCTATCGTGAGGATATTGAAAATAGTGCCCTGAGCAATTATACGGTGAGTGAGTATCTGGCTAGAATCACAGATCTAGAATGGGATCATCGCCAGAATAGAAAGATTAGCAATCTTAAAAAAGCAGCTTCTTTCCGTCAACAAGCTCACCCATTACAAATTGATTATAAATCTGATCGATCCTTAGACAATCAAGTGATGCAGAGGATACTAAGACTTGACTTCATCAAAAGAGCAGAAAACATAATCATAACTGGACTGACCGGAACAGGTAAATCCTACTTAGCTCAAGCTATAGGTGTGCAAGCTTGTGAAATGCTATATAAAACGCTTTATTACCCGATGAGCATATTTTCTGATACGGTCCTTACCATGAATATACAGGGCACCTATATAAAATGGATGAAAGGGCTTAAAAATGTGCCACTGTTAATATTAGATGATTTTGGACTTACCAACTTCACATCCGAAACCAGAAAAGCGCTGATGGAGATAGTAGATTATAAATATGGAAGGAGTGCTGTCATTTTCGCATCACAAATACCAGTAAAAAAATGGCATGAGCTCCTAGGCGAGAGTACTATTGCAGATGCTATAATGGATCGCATAGTTCATAACTCTCATCGTATAAAACTAACAGGGGAATCCATGAGGAGGAAGAATAAATTAAAATCCTAGGGTGGGAGGTTGCTCCAGTCGCCCTACGGGCTCCTTACGCAACCTCCCACCCTAGGACAAACTTTTTCAAAGGAAAAAGACTATTTTTAACTTGAATTATTGGCTCTGAAAAAGTGGTACACTTTGGATGAGATTTAGTGGTACACATTCATGAGATTATGCACTAATACAGTTTATAATTTAATTACAATGTTTAGTTCAGCCCCTTATTGGGGTCTTTAACACCAATGATTCAGCTTTGACAGATTTTGCATCATCAAACACTATCGCTACATGAATATCTGATTGGAATGTTTTATTTTCATTCGGTAGTAGATTAGGTAGTCTAAAAGGTCAGTTGATGCGTAGCATGCAGTTTAAAGAGCAATTAATGGAATTCCAATAGCTAATCCTGTATAAAGGGCTCTCCATTTCATATTACGGCTAGTAAATTCTTTTCGATTTACAAAAGTATCATTGAGTCTTCTCAGTGACATATAATAGGAGCATTGTAATGCAAAAGTTATTTTTTTAGTAAAACCATAACTAATATGTACCTTAGGCAAGATTCCCGCATCGTATTTTGTAAATGTCATTATATCTTCCGATAAAATTCCATCAAAAAGAGAATGAATGCTTGGATCAAATAGCTCTTTAGTAACTGTAGTCTGCTTTCTATTTAAAAGCACTCCTAAAAAAGGACCTACACCTAATTTAACTTTCAGCCTACTACCAACCTTTAGCATTGGAATTAAGTGGACATGAAAGTATTTAAATCTCGGAAATGGAATACCATACAGTGAATTTTCAAAAAGCATATTTTGAGGATTTGTTGGCCATTTGCTTAATACAGTGGCCGTTACGTTTCCTGTACTATTTACTTGTTGGTACACAATAATTTCCAAGGGAGTTCTCTCTTGGTATGAGAGAAAAAGACTTATATCAACAAAATCATATACTTTACGATGAAGATCTACACTAGCTAAAAAAGAATGTCTAAATATACTGCTTTCGTTCCATGAACTTCTCTTGGAAATAAACTTAGAATAAATCATACCTCCCCCCGTGAATAATTCTTGGTCTTGTGACTTTAAATTTAAAGTGGGTACGACGAGGATAAGGAAGAATATTATTTCACTTTTACACAATATGATAAAGTTTTATTAATTACATTCAAGTCTTATGTAATCGCCCCCCATTCCTCTATGAGAAGAAGCCGTGCTTCCTGCGTGCGATGTGCCAGGTATCACAAAGTCGAGTGCTGCATAATGATATACCCAGTAATTCTGTGGAACACATTTACCGACAGGAAATAAGGCAGAGTATGTAAAGCTCGAACCCAAACCGTAAGTGGTATAATGATTATGATTCCAACCTGTTCCAGTGGGTTGTTGATTGATATACTTTTCAGCAAAGAGGTTCATTGAAACGTACATATCTGTAGTATACAGGAACCATGTCCAAAAACTTTTCTTTCTCGATTCAGTATCAATTGAAAAAAGAAAATCTAAATCAAAATAATTTCCTGGACAGGGAGTGATGATTCTCTCAAAGGAGAAAACAACATTAATTTTGCGATTTCCACTTGAGTTCTCTAATTCTAAAGATGAAGTATAAGGTGCATGTAACGGACAACTTTCTGACTCCAATAAATCTCTACTGTGTACTTGTTGAACGTCATTCTCGATTATGATGAAATCCTTGCTGTCTATTTCGTCACCTTTCTTATAGGATAAAAGATCTTCGAATTTATCTTGTGGTACCCAAATAACCTTATCCTCTAAATATCGACCAATAAATTCTCCAACCTGAAGCATTCCATCTCTGTTTAGAACACGCGAAAGACTTTTCGAAATACCAGAAAATTCTATCCTATGCTCGTTTTTTCTTAATAGAGAATTACCAATATTCAGGTTTTTTGGCATATCATCTGGAGGCATTTCATTGTATCTTGTATATAAACTAAAAAGAGAGGGAAAGTTTTTTGATTCAAAGAATGAAATAATGCTTTCTGAATTATAATTATCGAACTCTTGGATAGTTTTTATCAGATGAGAAGAACTATCAAATTTCATTATACCATTTTCAATATTAACCGAAGATAATTCAACATCCTTTATATAATCAATCTGAGCAATACCATCTACAAATTGAATACCATTTCTTACTTCTTCCGATAATTCAAAATAAGGTTCGTTGCTATCATCGAGTATATTTTTTTCACAAGAGTAGATAAAAAAAGTCAAAAAAAGAAGAAGTAAATTTTTCATAATGAAGTACTTGAATAAAATAATGTTACTGAAATTTACAAAAATACTTTTGATTTACAAAATTGTTAACTCTTTAACCCCCTAAAGAATTGGATTCGAAATTAATTTTCAAGCTTCATTCCCATAATTTCTCCGCCCATTTACGTTCTTCGATGCCGCTTACTTCCAAGTACAACGCGGTTGTGGTCATATAGGCATGCCCCATCCATTTCTTTACTTGGGTTAAAGGTACCTTCGTTACAGCATAAACGGCAAAACCATGACGCAATCCCAATGCACTTGCTCTTGCGCCCTCAATACCTATGTTTTCCATTAACGACGTAATAACCCTTGCTGCCGTTCGCCTAGAAAAGCTCCAAAGCTGATCGGTAGCTTCCTCGATCTCTTTCGTGGTTTGCTTATGCGTGATCATCGTTTTTAAATCAGCAAGAAGGTGGTCGGGAAGGGGCATCTGACGATAAATATCATTCCGTCGTCTTTTGAGTGTATTGATCGTTAACAATCTTTCACTAAAATTAATCTGACTAGCTCGAAGGGAATGGATTTCGCCTAAGCGTGCTCGGGGGTCACTGGTTCGAGTCCAGTATTTCCCACCATGGCTATAGGGGGTTTCAGCGTTTACGTTGGAACCCTCTTTTTTTTTTGCGCACCATTACTAAACAAAGATTTAATCCCTTCTTTTCGAATTATCATTATTATAATAGGATTTAATCGCATCACGCGCAAACGCGTGAGGGTCACTACTTCGATTCCATTATTTCCCAACATGGCTATATTTGAATTCTAGGCTAGAACTTGCGTTTATATCACCCTATTGGATTGTTTAGATTCAGTGTAGACGATATCACAGAATTAAGAAAACATTTCTCTTCTATTGAATAGAATAATGATAAGTGAGGTTGATAGAGCTTACTCTCTTTTCAGATAAACTGGACTTGCTGTAGGATGCCATGTCGGTCCCCCTCCTGATGGTTAACCTTCAATTATCATGGCGTCAAGTCGTTCTAATGTAAACTGATCACATCCAATGGTCCTTTTTTACTTTTCCCTCATATAATATCGCACCCCTATATAAAATTCCCTTCCCCTTGTCGGTCCCCACACAGAATTTGTGTCGAAATACAGGGAAAATGGATCTTGCCAGGAAATTATCGGTCGCTCTTGTCGAAAGTCAAAGAGGTTTTCACAACCGGAATATACCTCCAGTTTCTTAAAATTATAAGTAAACTGTGCATTAACCAATGAATAAGGCTTCGAAAAATCGGGACGCCTATGCGTTTCCGGATTGGAGCCCGTATTCGGTAGTCTTTGTTTTCCAAACCAATGTGCATTGACATCAAAAAAGAATTTGTTAGATGTCGGTCTGTAACTAAACACTGTTAAGAATCTATGTTTGGAATTAAAGGGAAGCATCATTTTCTCTTCTCCCTGCATTCGGAATACATCCAGATAGTTGTATCCCACCTTAAACTCATATTTTTCGTAAACCCTGACATTGGCCTCTGCCTGAAAACCATTGGCCACACTGGTTCCATAGAAATTACGAATAAACGCTTTCGTTGGATCTGTATCAAAGTCCGGAAAAATTTGATTCTGAAATTCCGTCCGATAAAAATCAGTGCTCAGATAACCGGATATGTTTCTAAAGTCAAACTTTTGAATCAAATTCATTCCATAATTCAATGCTTCTTCCGGATCCAGGTTTTCTTCAAAAATGATGTCTCTGGAACTGGCCAGCTGATTAATGTTTTCTGAGAATATATTAGCTGTCCGCCACCCTGTCCCTACATTGGCTCGCACCACAGTCTGTGACGATAGGTCAAATTTCAACAAAGTTCGTGGGGTGAAATTCCACCCAAATTGATTGTGGTGATCTATTCTTGCTCCGGCTATCCAAGTCAACCTATCGTCTAAAAACTGCATGGTGTTTTCTGCAAAGAGTCCAGGAATGACTTCTAATTTACTATATTTGCCAGCATAAGTTCTATCCAATATATTCCGGGTTAACTCAATGTTTTCATCTAAATTCAAATATCTGATGCTAGCACCTGTTTTTAATTGATGAGTTCTGTAATTTCTTTCATACTGGGCGTTGGCATAGAAATTGGTTTGTTTCGCCAAATAATTAACCGTTCCAAAAGTTGAATTCTGGTCATGATAAAAAGCGCTTGCATTAAAAGCCAGATTGTGATAGTCATCGAATCTAAATCCTGTCTTGGTCCAGATCTCAGGTTGAGTATATTGTACGACTTGACCATAATATTGAGTTCCACCACGGTGTTGATCTTCTTCGAATGCCAATTGACCTCCTACCCTCTTTTCATTGACATAACGAATACCAATGATGCTGTTCCAACCCCATTCAGCAGGATCTCTATACTTTGAAATATTGGAGAGGGTGTAACGGGTCAGCAGAGGTAAGTCCAGAAAAGTATCCCCATCTCTATCCACGCGTCCGGCCGGTTCTACCACATGAACCTTTGAAAGATTGCTCCAATATCCTTTGCGATAGGAAAAATTAGCATTGGCATGCTTCTCCAAAAAGCTATTTAAGTAAAGATTCAATAACAACTTGTCGGCATCATCTCCATTTTTAGTCTCGACATTAATTTGTCCACTAATGCTTTCAAAACCTTGCAAAACACTATTGGCACCTTTAGAGATGAAGATATTGTCGACCGCTGTGCCGGGAAAACTACTGATTCCATAGGTATATGATAATCCTTGAATCATAGGCAGACCATTAATCAGCACTTGATTATAAACACCGGAAAGACCTAAAATTCTCAACTCTTTCGAATTCGTAATCACATTGGTGGTATGTGGCTGTACAGATGCCTGAGTACCAAAACATCCTGCCAGATCGCAACAAGCAGCCTTCTTAAGCTCAGTTTGCGTAATCTGTTCCGTTTTTATAGGATTGATATTGGATACTATGATGCCATCTCGTTGGCCTTTGACGACCACCCCTTCAATGGCCAGATTTTCTTTAAGTCGAATAGATATGAATGATTGGTCAGTAATCCGTGTAGTATCAGCAAGAAATCCGACGTAACTCGTAATGAGCTGCTGATTATCTTTGTTTTTTTCGATTTCAAAATGTCCATCGATATCTGTTGTAACTCCCGTTTTCTGGCCTTGCCAATAAACAGAGGCTCCGATAAGTGGCTCATTTTTTCCATTGACTACCTCACCCAATAAAACCTGAGAAAAAAGATTTATGGGTAATAGGAAGCCAACAACGATTATATATTTGATCATTGTCATGCATTTTATAAGGTTAGCAATTAATGATCCTTTACTTTATATGGTCGATCATTCGGATTCTTACACCCGGGTGTATCTTCGATGGTTGCATAAATGCGTTCTTTCGACACCTTAGAAGGAAGGAGATAAACCTCAAACTTAGTAGTTGCCCCTTTTTTCAGGACTTTGCAGTTACTGACACCTTCAAGGTTTTCAACATTTTCTGAAATTGATTTAATATCGGCCGAACAGCCGACACCTTTTACTTTTACCTCTATGATTTCAACCTTTTCCAGTTTAGGCAATGTATTGGCAGTTTGCGCACTTGCTAATGGTACGGTAAAAAAAGTTGCACTTAATAAAATAAGGAATGCTTGTAAATGCTTCATGTTTGAATGTACTTGCTTAGTTAAAAAAATGGTTGTTGATGAAAACTAAGCGAGCTGTGGAGGTTGCCAAAAGTCTGTGGCAAATTGAGAAAGGTGATTAAATTGGTATGAAAAGTTGCTTTCGGTCGAAAATCCAGGGTTAGTCGAGGGCAAAGCTAATTTTTCAGCCGTAAATACAAAACTTGAACCACAAGATTGAAAAGGATTACATGAATTGCCATTACAGCCTTGATCAGCAGGTTTTTCATCATTGGTTGTCATGCTGAAAGGTTCACACGTGTCTGTGCAACATGCAATCTCTGTTTCACATTGAGACAGCAGTGTCATGCCCGGTTTAAAAGCCAGGAAAACTACTGTTATTGCCAATATGAATGCTACTAATCTCATTCAATCTTAAAGTTAAAGTTTTTCGTTCACAAACCTTGCCACGTTTGGACTAACGTATAGCTTAGACAAATAATTCTTTATTCGAGCAAAATTATGAGAAAATGGCATGTTCTTTATCTTTATCGTCCATATGAAAACTTCATTTATTCTAAATCACAGAATTGCGAGGAAAGTCGCAGCAGAATTGTTGAAAATCGAAGCTGTGAAATTGAGTATCGATGATCCCTTTACATGGGTGTCTGGAATCAGGTCACCGGTGTATTGCGATAATCGAAAAATCAATTCGCACGTTTCCAGTCGCCAGATTGTAGCTGACGCTTTCGTTAAAGTCATCAAGAATAATTTCGGTCAACTGGATTCTATCGCGGGTGTGGCTACTGGTGGAATCCCGATGGGTATATTGATCGCGGATAGGATGGATTTGCCTTTTATTTATGTGCGTCAGGAAGCGAAAAAATACGGATTGATGAAACAAGTCGAAGGTGATTATAAAGAGGGAGACAAAACAGTATTGATAGAAGACCTGGTTTCAACTGGAGGCAGCAGTCTTAAAGCATATAATGGTATTGTGAATGCCAATGTTGAAGTAGAATCTTTACTCAGCATTATGACGTACAACTTTAAATCGTCAAAATCAGTATTTTCGGATAACAACGTGAATTACAGCTCTTTAACTGATCTGGATGTACTGCTTGAAGTAGCCAAAGATGAAGGCAGACTAAGCGATGATGAAGTAAATGAAGTACTGAAATTTAGGGATGATCCGAAAAGCTGGAGGTAATGATATCTTAAAACTTAATGTTGTAATTAAAGCTTGGCAACAATGGGAAGACAGCAAGTTTATGCATGTAGTAATTCCCATCAATATCGTCTTTATTGATTACAACATCATTAGCAATCTTGTTAAAATAGGCATTATAGATAGCGAGCGTGAACTGCGCTTCTCGATTTCTTTTGGTCTTGTAACGCTTGATAAGAGCGAGATCCAGACGATGATAAATAGGTAACCTATAATTGTTTCGCTCTCCGAAAAAATAAATCGGCTCTTCACCTATTTCAACGATGGCAGTAGGCAATGTTGTGGGCGTTCCGCTATTTAGGGTGAAATTCATAAGGTAGGTCCAGTTTCGACTGGTCGTATAATTATAGATCAAATTCGTCTCGTGTGGACGATCCAGGGCATGAGGAAACCAAGTGTTGTTGTTGATCACTTCATATCTACGGATGGACCTAGAATAATGATAATTAAGCGTAATATTGTTTCTCGTATCGTCATAGGTAAACCCTAATTCTAAGCCAAACGCCTGACCTTTTCCGTTAGTTGCAAGGTATTGTTCATAATTTCTACCATAACTATTGGCAAGTCCAATCTCTTTATCGATGCCCGTAAGTTGATTTATATCTTTATAATAAAGGGATGTAATCATATTCACTTTGTTATTAAACATCTGATTTTGCACATAACTCAAACTCCATTGATGTGTAATAGGCGCGCGCACACGCTCTGAAAGCGGAAAGATGTATTCTACGGTGTAGTAACCGCTTCGAGTAGAGAATTGCACCCTATTCTGAGACAGTTTATTATAGGATGCTTCTAAAAAGCAATTATCATTTATCGACTTTCTTAGTCTGACTCTTGGTTCAATAACAAATTGCAGGTTATTTGTAGACATATAGCTATTGAGTCGAAGGCCATAGTTTAGATCAATGGATTCTGTAAGCTCGTAATCATTATCTATGTAAGCTCCAACACTCCCAGTATGAAACCAAGTAGAAGGCTGCGTGTAGGATTGTCCATTTTCTGAAAATTTAAAAACAGCCGGAGAGGAGTATATGTAATCCATTTGGACTCCATATCTAAGAAGATGCTTGCTACTAAGATTGTTGTTAATAGCCAAATAAGCATTTGTCAATCTATACGGAGACTTCCGAATTGATCTCATTCTATCTGGACTGTCTGTGTCTAGGTTTTCGACAATACTTGTTCTATGACTGGTTTTAAAAGAAGAAAGACTTATACCACTTTCGAGGAATCGCCCTTGGTTTAATTGTTTTTTATAGTTCAGCGAATAAATCTGATTTCTAAGCCCATATCTTGTGGATCCTTTTGATATGTTCTCCGCACGCCCTTTGCCTATAAAGTAGTCCTGGCTATCGTAAATATGGAAGGATAGTTTTTCTTTATTAGATAGTTGATAGTCCAACTTGAGATTATAGTCATAAAAAGTGAAGTTGGCATAGCCTTCATTTCTTCCGGCAAGATACGCGATGTATACTGGTAGTAACACCACTCCTATATATGCTGTTCTAGCACCAGCCATAAATGTGAGTTTTTCTGTAAGCGGGCCATCTATTAAGATACTGCTATTGGTCAAGCCCACATCGAGGTCATATCGAAGGGAATCTTGGTTTCCTTCTTTAATTTTGATATCAATAGCCGATGCACTGGCGTTACCAAATTGAGCGGGAATATGGTTTTTATAAAGCTTGATATCTTCTACAACTTTGGTATTAACCGTTGATAATACTCCCAATAAATGACTGGGATTAAGGACCAATGCATTATCAAGCAATATGGCATTTTGATAGATCTCACCTCCTCGAACGGAGAAGCCTGAATTACCGTCTCCTGCAGAAGAAACGCCTGGCAAGAGGGTAAGGGTATTGATCACATCAGCTGTTCCGGTTACACTTGGTATGGATTTCAGATCTTTGAGCTTTAGATCTTCGAGTTGATCAATTCTATCACGACTTTTGGCAAATATATCGATCACATCCAAGGTGCTGGATTCTAAAGTAACTTGAAGCGATTGGTTTTTCTCAAGATTGAAGTTGATCGTTTTCTCGTAGTAGCCAATATGAGTGAATATGGCTTGGTGTCGACCCTCTGCCAAAGCAATAGTTGCCTTTCCTTCCTCATTAGTATTGATTACGATTTTTTGGTCAATGATAATATGAGCAAAATCAACGGATTCTCCCTGGGAGTTGACTACCTCGAAGGTCACAATGTATTCTGCTTGCGAATAATTGAGGAGTGGTATGATCAATAATATGAAGAGTATTAAATAGTTTTTCATGGTGTGCATCTAAAAATATAGTGTGGTATCTACACAAGCTGTGTTTAAAATGATTTCGTAGTTGTCGCCTGATCTGGGGAAGTCGTCTTTAAGATTTAAGTGTGCTAAGAAATAAGGGTTGTAGTGAGCACCATCGTAGGAAATATTGTAAACCATTTGTCTAAATAAATTGATGGTAGGTTCATCTATATTGCAAATGGTAAAAGTTAGATCTCTTTTTTCTCTTACGTCTCCCTGCCCATTTAGAACAATCTTATTCTCTTCCAAACATGACAAATTCAATAATCTGAATTCTCCTGGAAACGCAAAAGCTGAACCTAATTCAGAGCACGTATTTTCTTGAAATGGGTCCCAGAACATAGTGGCGAACGTATCTCTGTCTCTTTCATATGCATATGTAGAATCCCAGACAATCTGATATATAAAATATGGATCCATTTCAACGGTTTTTTCAACTTGAAATGTGACAGTCTGATCATATCTGTTTTCATTATATTGATCCACTTTAACAGAATCATCAACAATAACCGAGGTGATCGTAGGGGTTTTCAAAGCTTTGATTTTAGAGCTCCGATAAACTGTAGTGTCTCCTTCTGTCAATAATTCTATTTCATAAACAGTTCCTTTTTCAGGAACAATCGTTGTGTTAAAGACTGAGTCAATTTTTTTACCCCTATATATCTGAACTCCGTTTCTATAAATAGTAGGAATAAGCCCTTCTTTATTTTCATTAGAGTTGCTAAAAACTCCAGATAACCACCAAAATTCACCTTCAATTGGCTTTCCAGGCTCTATAACGCTAATGACAAGAATTGAGGGCTCTACTTCACTTGTATATTCTGGTAATGAACAACTAATTATCATTAAAAGCATAATTCCTTTAGAAATCTTAAGACTTATTTTGAAATAACTAGTTCTCATCTTGAATTTGTTAAATATCTTTTTTTCAAATTAGAAGTTCAAGGTTGTATCCACACAAGCTGTGTTTAGTATAATTTCATAATTGTCTCCTGATCTGGGGAAGTCGTCTTTAAGGTTTAAGTGTGCTAAGAAATAAGGGTTGTAGTGAGCGCCATCGTAAGCTATATTATAGCTGCTTTGTCTATAGAAATTTATGGTGGCCTCATCGATATTGCAGATCGTAAACTTCGAAGATATAACTTCGTCATTTCCCGGATTTCTTCCGGTAAGTAGTATTCTTCCCTTATTTTCTTGACAAGAGGTATTATAAACTTTAAATCCTCCTTCTTGATTGATACTTTCTTCCAATTCGTAGCAAGAATTACCTCTTACTGGGTCCCATCTTCTTGTGTCAAAAGTATCTTGACCATCCGTCGTGTCCATATTTTGATCTAATCTGATAGCCTTGTAAAGATAATATGGATCTCTAATTGAAAGAGTGTCAATAAGAAACTCAATGTTATTATGAGGCCTTAAAAATTGTCCTAAAAAGTACTCTTCTATAGAAACTGAATTAATATTAGGTTTGTCTAGTGTCTTATAAACATTACTTCTATAGGTAAAGCTATTATCTTCAGAAGATAACATTACTTCATACTGTGAACCTGCCTTTGCGATTAACGGAGATCTAAAACTTTTAGAAACTGCATCTCCTTTATAAACTAATCTTCCATTTTCATAAATATAAGGTATGAGCAACTTTTTGGGATGATTAGTGTCAATCAATACACTTTCTAGCCACCAAAACTCTCCACTTATATTTTCACCAAGATTTATCTCACTTATAAATAATATTGATGGTTCTATTTCTTTTAAATAGTTTGACTTTGAACAACTAGTCACGATTGAAAGTATTAAGCATAAGTGGATTAACCTAAATTGATTCGTAAACATCTTTTATACTAAATATGATTTATAATATTAAGGTCGTATCGACGCAAGCTGTGTTTAATATGATTTCGTAATTGTCTTCAGATCTGGGAAAGTCGTCTTTAAGATTTAAGTGTGCTAAGAAATAGGGGTTGTAGTGAGCACCCTCGTATGATATATTATAAACCATTTGTCTAAATAAATTAATGGTATGATCATCTATATTGCAAAACTTAAATTTTATTAATGTCGGGTTATGTAACTTTGGTCCTTCCAAGGTTAGATTATTTTTATCTTCCAGGCAAGAAATATTGAGAATATCGAATCCTTCCATTATCAAACCCGGATTACCTATTTCATAACAATAGCTGCCCATTGGTGGTGTTCCCCATCTAAATCTAATTGTATCATCCTCTTCAATTGGATTTTGTCCTTCAAGAAGTGGTATTTCTGTTCTGTACATGAAATATGAACTTTGAGTTTCTTGATTGGAGAAGTAAAAATCTGTTATATGGTTTACATGATTGAATCTGCCAACTTCTACTTGATATATACCTAAAGAGTCTATTAATGGCCTTTCTAAAGTTCTATATTCTTTACTTGTGTAATAAAAATCATCCTTTTCTTTATTAACTAATTCTAGTCTATAGAAAGATCCCAATTTTGCCGCAACTGGAGTCTTAAATTGTGATGTGTGTAATTCACCTTCAAAAACTTTAACATTATCTTCATATAATACGGGCCTAAGAGATAATTGTTGCTCATTTTTTTCATCCTCAAAATTTTTAAGCCACCAAAAATCTCCTTCAATAAGCTTCCCAGGCTCTATAATGCTAAAGACAAGAATTGAAGGCTTTACTTCACTTGTATATTCCGGAAGCGAACAACTCACTAAATAAAGCAATAGTAAATATATAAGTGTGCTGCAATATTTATTCATCATCTTCGATTAAAGAAAATATCCTGTTCATGTAATTAATTAATGAATTCTATTGGCTCAATAGTAAAGGTTGTTCGATCTGCAAGTTTGTAATATCACAACCGTTCACAAATCTAGATAATCGATGATTCGAAGTTCCATCTGTATTCAACTGATATCCTGGATTATTTCCTGCAGGCACCGTCATTGACACCGTTCTTTCAATTAGTGGATCATCCTGCTCTACCGCCCAATTCAAGAAGAAACTTTCATATGTTGTTCCTTGATCTGTAGTAATGTCTGCATCAAAATCATAGGTGAGTCTGTTGTTGGCATCTGTCGAATACCAAATACCTCCTGATCTTCTAAATGATTTTGTTTCAAAGGTCCACTGTGGATTCAGAGTATTGCCACCCGGAACGAAGAATTCGTAATATATTCTACCACGAACCCTTATTCTCTTACAATACCACGGTCCTGGTGTTACCTCTCTAGTAGCTTCTTGCAAAACGGCAGGATTTCTTTGCTGAACCAGTTCTGCCAAATCATAAACCTCAGCTTGCTTTTCAAAATCACCGTATTCATCGCTATCTATTCTTTCCTTCAAAGAGTATAACAAACTTTGATCATATATGAACTGGCGGTGATCAGTCAAATGCATAATATCATCTCCAATTTTTATGATCCTGGAGTCTCCGACAAGCATTCTGGCATATTTGGTCGTGTGAACTAATAATGGTTCAACATCTGTAAAATCCTCTTCTACTTTTACAAAGTTAACCTTGTTTTCATTTTTCGTGAAGAAAAGCTCCAACTCTTCCTCCGTCTCTATTTGAGCATATTCTTCTATTACCCGGTAATAGTCTCCTTGAACAGATTGATATCCGATCTCCTGCTCAAATTGCAAGAAATCTTTTCGGCTAAGATCTTGTAATTGGTGTGCTAGGGATAAGAATTGATCTGAATTCTCAAACTCAAAGTAATTGCCATTAAACTTGAAATCCTTAGGATTTAATGGCTTGTCAATGGTGTTTTCAACTGTAATTTCATGGTGCTGTTCTTCAAGCATTCCTTTCTCACATGAGAATATACCCAGAATAAAAAAGAATAAAAAAGAATAAAAAAGAAAATTAATGTTTTTCATAATACTAAAGTTTTTCATGAACAGGATGCTTTAAATTATGAATCTTTATTCTGGCTCGCAAATCTATCTAAACATTTTATGTGGTGCGGACACTTCCTGCCCTTACTCCCTCTCTCACTATAATCGCTACTCCTATAAAAAACAATCCTCCTATTTTTAATGCCTCCAATAAGTCATTGATAAAGATCGTGATGGCGATCAACATTATGGAGATCGTTGCCGCCATGACCAATAACTTCAACTCACGATCCTCAAGCTGATGGTAGACCCTCTGCCCATAAATTAATATGGTAATAAGTAAGCCAAGAAAAACCAAAAGACCCGGTATCCCCTGTTCCACCAAAGTCATTAAGTAATAGTTATGAATTCCGGATTTGTCCGGATTGTCAGATACATAGGTCACAAAACTGCTGACCATGTAGTTTCGATAATTAAAGTAGAAGTTGCCAGGACCAAAACCTGTCCAAGGTCGTTCATGGATCATGTGCCCACCAGCTACCCAGCGATTTACACGTTCCATGGTCGAGATGTCTTCTAACTTTACTGTCGCTTCTATTAAATTGTCATAGTTCGTATGGGTAATCGTTCGTTCGTACTGAGGAGCAAAATCCAGATAGCGTGAACCATTGACAAAGAAAACCCCCAATAAGACCACCACAATGGAACCTGCCAGTACAAGAGAAATCAGCCATCGAAACCTAATGATAAAATAGCAAACCACTCCCAACAATACCGCAGCCTGTGCTGCTCTGGTGTATGTGAAGTAGATCGCTACCAACATCATTGTACCCAATCCCAATAATATGAGTCGCTCCACTGTTCCGCGCTCATACCAATGATAAAATGCCCATACATATGGTATGAATGCTACCATGAGCAGACCGTAGTTGACATGATTTCTGTAAATCGGACTTACTGAATAATTGACTTCAGAAAATGCAAAATCAACGGATGCATGCTTAATCAATACATAAATAATCGTAATTGCCAATGGTATCATCAAGGTCCAGAAAAAAGCGCGATAATTCTGTTTTGTTTTAAAAATGTAAAGACTTACAAAATAGAATGGAACGACATACCAGATCTTTGCCACTAAGAACTTAAGACCAACTACTTTTTCTTCAGCAAATACCGCGGCTATCAAAATCCACATCAGGTGAAACAGCAAAGCAATAGTAACCGGATGGTTGATATAAGCCGTCGCAGATTTCCTAAATTTAAGCAATAACAAGAAGGGGGACAGTGCTGTGATTGCGATCAGTATGGGTTCTCCGGGGAGATCGATTCCCAATCCATTTGGTAGATAAATTTCAATGGTCAATGGAATCACTAAAATGAGCAGATAATACAGCTTCGAGATATCCAACAGACTGATAAACCCTACCATTAAAGCGAAAGGGATTAATGCTAATACATACGTTTCTGTTAATAATGCTCCAAAGATGCAACCCAGGAATACAGCTGAAAGCAGCCCGAACAGTTTAACGGGATTTTCCAACAATACATTCATTACAATGCTTTCCAGTTAATACTTCTAACTTTTTCAACTACAACCGCTGCAAGGAGACAAAAGAACAGCGAAACCAAACCGGCAGCAATCACCAAGATCGATCGACGGGGCCGCGATTTCACCATTGGAATATCCGCAGATTCTATTAAATGTACGGCCTTGAAATCGGATTCTTTGGCACTTAACAACTGCTTATAGCGCTCTTTATCCAAACTTAATTGAAGTCCAAATTCTCTTTGCTCCTGTTCCATCACCACAACTTTGGAGACTCCTTTAGCAAATTCCGAAATCTTACCTTCGATGACTCTAATTTGATCCGGCGATCTGGCTTCAGCCAAGGCCTGTGTCAATGCTTCTCCCTGATTTCTCGAATCAAAAATTTCATACCTTTCTTTTACCCTCTCTATTTTGCTGGTTAAAGAATCCAGTTCAGTGGTCTTCCTATCAATATTTTTCTTGTACTTATCAATCTGCAACTGTTGAGAACTCTTGACGGTTCTCTGAGCAATTTCATTGACTAAATCCCTGGCCCTGTTGGCAATATCCCTGGCCTGCTCTGGATCTGTATCTTCCATTGAAATCTCTATGGCATCGTACTTATTTTTTTGAGCAGAATACAGCTTGTAGAATTTTTCCAGAACCCTATATTTCCCCTTTTGTGTTTCATTTTTGATCTCGTAGTGTTCAGCCAGCTTGTATTCATCAATTAATCTGGTGGCTACTTCACCAGAGTTGGCAATCGATAAGAGCCGATCTATGTCTTCATCTCTACCGTAATATTCGATGTCTATTTCCAATCCTCCTATGGGGGCGGGTTTTGCCAGATCAGAACTTGCCGCATAAAAAGTCGTAGAGGCTTTATAGTAATTGTCCATCATCAAAGAGATGATAATGGTTCCTACGACCGCAATCGAACAGACTATAAAAATGGCTCGGAACCACTTTTTAAATGTCTTTAATAATGACATTAAACTATCCTTACTATCCATGTCCTCTAGTTATTCCGCAAATGTATGAAAACTAGGCCATATCTCAGACCACCTTAAAGTCTGATCTCCTAATCAATCCAACAATAAACGCAAGTCCCAAGGAAAGTATTCCTACGATTAGAATTTTCGTGCCGAAGTGTATGTAGGTCAATGTTTCGAAATAGAAAAACAAAAGAACAGAAATTATACCGACCAGTATGATTTTACTCACTGCTTTTAATGGACTTTCAAGTTTAAAGTACTGGAAACAAAAATACATTTGAAAAATCAAAACAATGGTTTGTGTCACAGCGGTGGCACCGGCTGCGCCCTCCTTTCCGTATTTTGGAATCGCAACAAAATTGAAAACTATATTGATAATGAAACCGACTATGGCTATCCCATTAAGTGTCTTGATATTACCATTGGCCGTCAAAAGTGTTCCATATATATAATTGAGACTCAATGAAACACCTGCAATCATAAGCCATAAAAAGGTGTGCGAAACCCCCTCGTTTGCTGCATCATAAAAAAATGATAATATTTCCGTACCGTGAAAATATACCATGATGACACCGAAGAAACTGCTGAACAGCAATAGTCGGAACGCCCATAAAACCAGGGCATTGATATCTTCTCCTGCTTTAAGCATCCTCGAAAACATAGGCAAAAGCAATACAGCGAAAAGAAACATAAAATTATTAAAGGTGTCATAAAGCCTGAATGACCTGGCATATTCTCCAGCTTCTCTGGCGTTGTCGTCGAGTAATTGTTCTAACATGATTCCATCCAGTCTAGAATATCCGGCCATGAGGATAATGAGGGTGGCATATGGCAAACTTTCCCTCAGAAGTGAGCCAACGAAGCTCCAATCCAAATGAAGATGAATGGGAGAAAGCCTTTTATGAGTGTAAAACAAAACAAAAATCTCTGTAATCAATATGCTGTAGAATTGAACCTGGACAAAGTACGTAATGGTGACGTCCACAACATTGGGATTACCCCATATAACATAGCTCATCCAAATGATCAGGATCAACTTATCAAGAACCGAGAAGAAACTATCTGTGAAGTAGCGACCGGAACCTGAAACATTGGTTCTCAAATAAAGCAGCATTGACAAAGAAACCTGACTGCCTATTACCCAAATTAGAATGCTCTCCAAGTACTTTAAATACCCAAAAATCCAGGAAGTAAAAAGCGTGATCAACACAAAAGCAATCGAAAACAAAACTTTGGAGGCTAGTGTTTTGGGCAATACTTGGGGCAATTTCTCCGGGTTCTGCGATATGTCTCTGTTGTTGAAATTTTGAACACCTAAATCAGAGAAAATTTGTTGGATGTAAACGAAATTGAATATGGCCAGAAAAAGACCGTATTCTTCAGGTCCGACGATGTTTTGAACCGAAGTATCAATTGCCAATGCGTAAAATGGCTTGATAAGGATATTAATCCCAACTAAAAAAAGGATATTAGCCGTGAATTTCTGTTTCATCGACTTAAAACTAAGATATATTTCAAAAATGAGGTTGCTTTTAATCGTATCGCTGCTACTTGGGGTTTTAACAGGGAAGGGCCAGCAAGAAACATATTTGAAATTTAATGAAAATCGATCATTGGGTTTGACCCACGAAGGTGCTGATTTTCTTGCGCAACTTGCCATAAATTGCATTCATCAGGAATATCCTAACAAACTCAATCAGTTGCTACAGGACTCGAGTATGATAGCCAGTCCAAAAGTACTGCATCCTGCCTTTTATGGCTGTTACGACTGGCACTCCTCTGTTCACGGTCATTGGATGCTTGTTCATTTACTTAGAAACTTTCCATCTCTGGCTTCGAGAAATGTAGTGGTCGATAAACTAAATATTAGTTTGACACCTGAAAACATATTACAGGAAGTAGCGTATATGAAATCCGAAAGTAAATCCTGGGAGCGGATGTATGGTTGGTCCTGGTTGATGAAATTGGCAGAAGAGCTCTATAAGTGGGATCACCCCAATGCGAAGCGATGGTATACTAATCTGAAGCCATTGGTGGATCTTGTTATTCAGAAGTATGAAGAATTTCTTCTGATACAAACTTACCCTGTACGTACAGGTGTGCATCCCAACACGGCATTTGGTCTCAGCTTTGCCTATGACTATGCTGTTACAACAGGTCAGCAAGAGCTGGAATGGTATATCAAAAAAGCAGCACTGAAGTATTATCTGGATGACGAAGGTTGTCCTGCATCCTGGGAGCCGTCAGGTGAGGATTTTTTATCCGCATGCCTGGAAGAAGCTAATTTGATGCGAAGGGTGTTGGATCCCAATTCATTTAACAATTGGTTTGAGGATTTTTTAGATAAAAAAGATTTGAAAAGTTTGATGGAACCAGCAGATGTTTCGGATAGATCCGACCCAAAGATTGTTCATCTTGACGGATTAAACCTCAGCAGAGCTACTTGTTTTTTTGGTATCGCCGGAGTGATCTTTAACGATAAGTTGAGGGACCAACTGATTGATGCTGCAAATGAACATCTCGAAGCGACATTGCCGAATATTGCCAGCGAACATTATGAGGGCACACACTGGTTGGGAACTTTTGCTGTTTATGCCTTAAGTGCACGATAAGTAGATCTTTTGTGATCAGACTCACTTCATTCCTTCAAGCTTAGTTCTCAGGGCATCAAGATCTATTTCTTTTCCATTTTTGAACACCTTCTCAGTTTTACGAGTGTTGGAAATATTCTCTAAAGGATTTTCTGTTAGAAGAATTAAATCAGCGATATAATCCACTTTTATTCGACCTAACTTATGCTCTAAACCAAAATAAATCGCTGGATTGATAGTTGCTGTTTTCAGTACATCTTCATTATTCATTCCCGCATCCGCAAAAGCTAGCAGCTCCTCATGCAGACTCAGACCAGGTGTTAAGTAAGCAATGGGAGTATCGGTCCCGGCCATTATCGAAATGTCTTTTTCATATATCTTGTTGAACATACTTTTGTTCCATTCATCATAAGTCTTCCTAAAATCTGAAACTTCCATTTTTGCTAATTCGATTGAATTCTTATTCCATTCTTGCTCAATGCTATCCGGTAAATACTTGTAGTACTCCGTCCATGCATATTGATCAAAATACCTACGGCTAAAGAGCGTATTCAAGGTCAGTGTTGGAATTTGCCAGGTGTCATTTTTCTTGAGCGTTTGCAGAACCTGATCAGCGACATCTTCAGAATAATTCGATATGGCCTCTGGACGCTGCGTATTGTGAATATTGGTTCTTAGTATCGCACCATTTTTATCTTTCCCTTGTGCCAATAATTTTCTTCGATTTGAAAGCAGTTCCTCCCAATTCGAGGCACATGAAATTTCGAGGTTTCTCATGTGTTCCATGCTGTGCAGTCCCTCATTTGAAGCAGAAATAACATCCATGGTTAAAGGAATGTGTCCGGTCACTTTCAGGTCCTTTTCATTGGCGATCCTTATAATGGTAGAAAACTGCTCAGGAGTTAACATCTCATATGCTTTCAAAAGGTCTACCCCTATTGAATCTAATAAGTTTACCTGATCTATTACCGCAGCCTGGTCTTCGAGGCCGACAGAAAGCTCTGGATGTTGATCATCACTTCCATCATAAACATTCGGTTCCCCATCCAAAAGTGGCCCTGCGATCATGACCCTGGGTGTATGCTCAGGGTTTTGCTTTGAACGGTTCTGCCACTTTTTCACAAAACCAATCTTCCCTCCGGTGTCCCTAACACTTGTAATTCCATTGAGTAGAAAAAGGTCAAACATGGCAGGAGCAAGTTCTTCGATGTAGGCAAAGTGAACATGAGCATCCCAAAGACCGGGCATTACATAAAGACCTTCGCCTTCAATTATGAATATATTTTTAGGCACCACATCCTGTGAACTATTTTTTAGTTTATAAATAAGGTGGTCTTTTATATATAAATTTTGATTTTTAATCAATCCATTTTCCGGATCAACCAAGTTTACATTGCGGACACATATTGTGTTACTTGCACTATCTGATTTGGTATTACACTTAAAGAAAATAGCGAGTAGTAAGAGCAGGTAAATAAACTTCATTGGAAACGACTTAAGCATACTTGTTTGAAGATAGTATTATTCTAAGATTATATTGAATGAGATAAAAAGTAAAAAAGAACGTAAAGAATCGTAATCTAAGCCGTATATCACCCCTATGGGTGAATGATAATTTACAAAAAAAAAATAATTTGGCTCTTATTAATTTTAGAATACAATGAAAAGAATAACAATTGCAATTTTATTTATTCTGTGTCACTTAGGCACCAACGCTAATAACTTATCCATTTCTAGTGTATCCTTGAGTGGTAACTTTTTGACATTCACCGTTCAATGGGAAAACAGCTGGAGACAAGGGCTTGAATTTCACGATGCGGTCTGGATTTTCATAAAACAAGCACCTAATGGTGGACCATCCTGGACACATGGCAACATTTCCAGTGCGCAAGCTACTTCCGGATACGAAACAATTGTTTCTAGTGACAATGTAGGCTTTTTCGTAAGAAGATCGGCGGATGGAAATGGCACAAGTACTGTTCAACTTCAAGCACAGATTAGCAATCCCGAAGGTGCCTTTCAAGATTTCAAGGTCTTCGGCGTAGAGATGGTCTACATTCCTCAAGGAAACTTTTATGCCGGGGATGGTGTGTCAACAAGCCGGATTACACCTGGTGATGACATCAGTAAAAGCTATCTAATCACCAGTGAAGCCGGATTGTTTTGCGGTTCTGGTTCAACAAACATAGATATCGCAAGTGCTACTTCTACAGGTAGATGTGTAGATCTTGATCCAAACTTTCCGAAGGGCTTTGAAGCATTCTATTCTATGAAATACAGCATAACACAGGAGCAATATGTCGATTTTTTAAATTGTTTACCGAGAAACCAACAAGAGAATAATGTGCAGGCAGATATTTCTGGAACGTCGGTTACCAATACCTACGTTATGGCTGATCAACCAACTACTTTCAATGGTAATGTAATCCGATGTCCTTCTGACATTGGTAATGGAAACATTACTTTCTTTTGTGATCGCGATGGTGATGGTGTTCCTAACGAAAGCGACGACGGTCTAGGGCGGGCAATGAATTACATCTGTTCCCAGAATTGGGCTGCTTATCTGGATTGGGCAGGTTTGCGGCCGATGTCTTTTTTAGAGTATGAAAAAGCCAGTAGAGGGCCTTTGCCTGCTGTTCCCGGTGAATTTAGTTGGGGCTCTTCATTATTAGTATATGGATCCACTATTATTGATGAGGGAACTGCAACAGAGAAGTACACAGAATCGGGAACTACAGGAGGGGTTAGCACTTATGCTAATGATGTTTTGAGAGTAGGTTTCAATGCGATAGCGCCAAATCCCACAAGGGAACTTTCGAACGCTTCCTACTATGGTGTAATCGATTTGGGGAATAATCCCAGCGATTTTTATGTAGATTATGAAGAAGGCCTTACCTATACCGGTAATCACGGAGATGGAAAGCTTTCACTTGATGGTAATGCAAATGTTGTCAACTGGCCAGACACAGATTGCGCAGGTTTTCCCATTAAGCTTAGTATAGCAAATTCTTCTTCAGTTTCTGGTCAAGGACTATCACTTTCAGGAGCTAGTTCTAGTGGTGGCGGGAGAGGAGTAAGAAATCTTTAAATTGAAGTGCTTACATAATATATTAATTTTTATAGTGTTAGGCTGCGGTATATGTCATGCACAACCTGCTTTTATTTACGAGGGCGGAAGTGGAAACGGTTATCAGTCGATTACTATAAACTACAATGGATCTGAGTTCTTATTAAAGGGTGGACAAGGCAATGGGTATGCAAAAAAGAAACTAAGTGCTCAAGGCAACAATTACCTGGTTGCTGGAGGTCAAGGAAATGGTTATTCTTTTTCAGAAATCGCCTCTCCATCATATTATATTTTTCAAGGTGGAAGTAATCATGGATACACCCTATCTCTTCTTACTTCATCCATCGATCCCTTTATTTATGCGGGTGGAAGCGGTGATGGATACGACATGATTCTGAATCTTCGTGAATTTACGTGGACTGGCGCAGTTGGTACAGGTTGGAATGTTGTAGACAACTGGAATTACAGTACGATACCAGATATCAATAGAACCGTTGTTGTTCCGGCAAATGCTATTAATTGGCCCTACCTAAATTCAGGAACTCTTGCCATCGGTAGTAATCCTAATGGAGGTGCCTTCACTGCGGGAAGATTATGGATTCAAAAAGACGCCCAACTCTATACAAGAATTAACAACTTTATAGAAAACTATGGACAACTCCGAATTGACGGGATCATGGAGGTAAGAAATTCTGCAAATGATAGCTTTATCAATTGGGGAGATGGAATTATTTCTATAGGGAAAACTGGTCAGTTAATCTTTACCAATCAATAAGTCTGCAACGAACTTTATACTTTGCTTCTCGTTCTACTGTATAGAAGATCATTTATGCCTCAACTGCTCGAACAAGATGATAAAGGAATATACTGTGCCGTGGCAGATGTATATATTGATCCCTGGAAGCCCGTAAAAAAGGCATTTGTTACTCATGCTCATGCAGATCATGCAAGGCCCGGATCGGCTCAATATGTTTGCGTAGACGCTTCGCGAGAAATCATCAAGCACAGATTAGAAGCTACGAACGTCGATTCACTTCCCTTCGGAAAACCCATAACCGTTAATGGCGTTAAGTTTTCATTTCATCCTGCAGGACATATCATAGGATCTGCACAAATCAGGGTAGAACACAAAGGTGAGGTTTGGGTGGTTTCAGGTGATTATAAAACTGAAAATGATCAGCTTTCCGGAGGCTTTGAGCCCTTAAGATGTCATACTTTCATTTCCGAATGCACCTTTGGATTACCAGTCTTTAATTGGCAACCACAAGAAACTGTCTTTAATGAAATCAACAAGTGGTGGAACACCAATAAAGAGGATGGCAAAGTCAGTTTTATTTCAGCTTATTCACTGGGTAAAGCCCAACGGGTCATTAGTGGTCTGGATGGAACGATCGGTCCCATCTATTGTCACAATGCTGTTGAAAACATTAACGAAATAGCCCGGGCTGAAGGTTTTGAGATCCAGGATACGATGCGTTTAAATATTGAAATGGATAAAAAGAGCCTTACAGGAGGTTTAATTGTTGCCCCACCAGGATTTATGAATTCAAACTACATTTCGAGGATGAAAAACGTTGATCTGGCTTCTGCTTCAGGCTGGATGAATCTGCGCGGTGCTCGTCGTCGCAGAGCTGTTGACCGGGGTTTTGTATTAAGTGATCACGCAGACTGGAATGGCCTATTAAGCGCCATCTCAGCTACAGAAGCGAGCAAGATTCTGGTAACACATGGCTATGTAAATGTCTTTTCTAAGTATCTTCAGGAGTTAGGCTATGACGCACAAATTCTCCAAACGGAATATGAAGGGGATGAAGTAGAACAAGAAGTTGTTGCTGATGAAGGCGTTTAGTACACTATTTACTAAGGTTGAACAGACAACCTCTACCAATGCTAAAGTACAAGCTTTGGTAGAGTTTTTTCATGAAGCTCCTGATGAAGATAAAATTTGGGCCATCGCTTTATTTACACATCGAAGACCACGGAGAACGATCAGCACCACTTTATTAAGAGAGTGGGCTGCGGAATTGGCTAATATTCCCGCCTGGCTTTTTGAAAACAGTTATCATATCGTAGGAGATCTAGCAGAAACAATTGCGCTTGTCCTACCGGCCAATGAGCATCAGATTGATAAATCTTTGAGTCAATGGATTACCGAAATATCTGAACTGAAAAAACAAGACGATTCGGTCAAAAAAGACTGGATTATTACTGCCTGGTCGGGATTGAATAAGAATCAACGGTTTATTTTAAATAAATTGATCACCGGAGGGTTTAGGGTGGGTATCTCCCAACGGCTCATCACCAAAGCACTGGGAAAGTATTTGGAAGTAGACGACAGTAAGATTGCCCATCGACTGATGGGAGATTGGTCTCCATTTGATACAAGTTTCGAAGAACTGATGCTTTCTCAAGATTTTAAGGATGCTATTTCCAGGCCGTATCCATTCTATTTAGCTTATGCCATAGAAAAAGAATTGGAAGATTTGGGGTCTGCAGACACATGGAGTGCTGAGTGGAAGTGGGATGGTATTAGAGGTCAATATATTTATCGAGAAGGCGAGATCTTTATATGGTCTAGAGGAGAGGAACTGGTTACGGACCGTTTTCCTGAGTTACACACGGTTCCAAACGGCATCAACGAAAACTTCGTTATAGATGGGGAAATATTGGCTTACTACGAAGATCAACCGATGAATTTCCAACATTTGCAAAAAAGAATCGGTAAAAAAACCGTAGGGAAAAAATTAATTAAAGATGTTCCGGTAGTATTCATGGCATATGATCTGCTCGAGCTCAACGGTCAGGATATGCGTCACAAAACCTTTGCAGAAAGGCGATCACTATTAGAAGATTTAGCATCTCAAAGCAAAAGTGAACATCTCATTTTGTCTAAATTGATAGAATTTAATGATTGGGATGTCCTGCGGAAGCTAATTAAAGAAGCGAGAGAACGTAAAACGGAAGGGTTTATGTTAAAAAACCTGGCCTCTCCCTACAGAAATGGACGTAAAAAAGGAGATTGGTGGAAATGGAAAGTCGATCCATACACGATAGATGCAGTCATGACTTATGCTCAGCGTGGTCATGGTCGTCGGGCAAACCTCTTTACTGACTTCACTTTTGGGTTATGGAATGAGGAAGGAAACTTAGTCACTTTTACGAAGGCCTATTCAGGATTAACAGATGTTGAATTTCAAGAAATCAGCAGATGGGTTCGAAGAAACACCTTGGAACGTTTTGGTCCTGTGAATGCAGTTAAGCCTGTCCACGTATTTGAAATTGCATTTGAAGGAATACAAGAATCCAGGCGACATAAATCTGGAGTTGCGCTCCGTTTTCCCAGAATTTTGCGTTGGCGAAAGGATAAAAAACCAGAGGATGCCAATACCCTCGAGGATATAAAGCAACTGTTACAGGAATAGATTTTTTTATGAATTCAGCATTAAAAAATATAGCTAAAATCATCCTCTCGGGTGATCCTTTAAGTTCAAAGTCTTTATAGATTTAGAACTTAATATTTAACGCTATGAGACCATTATTGTTAATTGCTTTTATGCTTACCATCCTTTCACTTCATGCAACTCAAATATATTGGACCGGAACCAATAGTATTGCATGGGACGATGGCGGCAACTGGGATTTAGGACGAATTCCTATCGCCTCTGATTCTGTTTTTACTTTCTATGGCGACAACATAGCTATACCTGTAGGCTATACCGCCAGAGCGAAGTATGTGCGCCTGCTTGGAAACCTTACCATTAATCCTTCCGGACAACTTATCATTAAGGACGGAGCTTTTGATGCCTGGGGAAACGTTACCAATTATGGTACCATCAAAGTTCAAACTTCGCCAAGAGAAGAAATTTACTTTAGAACTCAAGCTTCTGATGTAGAATTTCATAATTATGGAGAAATTCTTATTGATCAGGCGGCTGAAGAAGGTTTGTTAATATGGAATGGCCAGGTTTTTACGAATCATAATGATCCAACTTTACTTGGAAAGGTAACTATAACCAATTGTGGAAAGGCTTCTCTGCATTTATTGATAGGTACTTTTGTTAATGAAGGCATTCTTCAACTTGGTTCCACTACAGAAGGTATTGCCCTTAAGATTGAAAATACATTATCTGAGTTCATCAATAATTCTTGCGGAAAAACCGTTCTTCTCAACGGTTTATCCTTTATCGAGGGTAGCTTTACTAATTACGGTTTTTTTCGGCAAAATTTCGATGGTGATAATGATATAGATGCCTCAAATACATTTTTGGCTAATTATGCTTCAATTGAAGATATCAACAATAGCTTCAATGTTCTAGACTTCGACGTTCAAAGTATATGGACAAACGAAGTTTCGTCCGAAATACGAACAGGTGATACCTCAGTATTTTTCGTACCGTCTTTGCCAAGCGGTTTCGTAATTTCCGACGTATTTGCGGACGCCTTATTAACTATAACCGCTGGTCCTGTTGACCTCACAACTAATACATGGGTTCCAAACGCTAATGCAAATGGACTTACTCGCTTTTACTACGAAATAAACGACAATTCGAATTGTAAAGATATCGTGCAATTTGATGTATCGATGCCTGTAATCGCTGTGACATATTGGGTGGGTCTAGAAACAGGTAGTTGGCAATTTGGATTTAATTGGAATACCGGCATTACTCCAACGATTAATGATAATGTGGCCATTTATGATCCCACAGTCACCGTCAACATACCTTTAAGTTATCAAGCTTTCGCAAGAACATTGGATCTGCGGGGAAAATTAAACATAACAGCTCTTGCATCTTTTGAGCTGGATGGACAAGGAGATAATGTGGGGATTACCACTTCTGATGGCGCAGAAATTGTAAACAATGGAACGCTCCTAATATCTGATGTTTTTACAGGTATTAAGGCTACTAATACTACTATCATAAATAATAACACTACATCCTTTACTCAAATTTATACTGAGGGTATCGATATTCGAACCAATTCACCGGGATCGAGTGAGCTTAGCAATAATGGTACCCTACAAGTTAATAATGCTAATTTAATTGATGCGGATGAAACGCCTTTTTTCAATAGAGGTTTATTGCTTGTGAATGAACCGATAGGCTATGCAATCAATTGTGAAAATCTCATCAATACGGGAACAATAGAAATTACTGGTGCCAATAAAACGGGTAAGGGCTTTTTAGGAACTATTATTAATCGGTTTGGAGCTAGTATTATTGTTGATAACCTTGATAACGGTTTATATTTTCAAGGCGGGGATAATTTTGGTGTTATTTCAGCTCACAACTGTAATACTGGAATTACTATAGATGGCGATTTTAGCAATTCTAGTACTGCAACCATGGATATTACTGGTTGCAATATCGGTGTTTATCATACAGATGAGGACTTTAATAACTTTGACGGTGCTCACATACGCATTCTGAATTCTGGTCAAAGCGGTTTTGTACAATCCTCTTTGTCGTCTCAAGCAAAGTTTTATAACAAAGGCTTTTTAGAAATCTCGGATTCAGAGCTTTACGGTATAGAGTGTTTAAAAGACGTGTTTAACCAAGATAACGGGAAAATTACGATCACAAATTCAGGAAACAGTGGCTTGTTTGTTTATGCACTTTCTGCAGAATTTTTCAATGAAGATCAAGCCATAATTGAGATAAAAAATTCTACGCAGTACGGTATTCTTATGCAAGGTGGCACATTCAATAATAAAGACAACGGTCAAATCATTATTGATACTGCTCAGATGGCAGGAATACTTATCGATGAATTTACTACTGGTGGAATAGCACCTGGTGTTTTTACAAATTCATCAACTATAGAAATAGGTCGAGACTTTTCTGCCACTGGAATTGAAATAGAACCTTTTTGCTCTTTCACTAATGAAGCATGCAATGGTAACATCTGTAATTTTGGAACCTTTGTAAACGATGGGACATTCACAAATGACGGTATTTATAGGCACTTGGGTTACGGGATCAATAACTCGACGTTACCTATTTCAAACAACGGTATTCTTTACGATCCTAATCATACCATTCCACTATCCAATATTAGTAATCTAAACGTGGTCATTCAAGAAAAAAATGGAAGCTTTGATGAAGAGGAAATAATCCCTGCCTTTCTGAATGTCAACTATCCTTTGGATCCAAACTTTGAAATAGAATCTCCTTTTTATGTAGATGGTCAATTACAAACAGTAGGAGGACAATTTAATACGAATATAAATGAATTTATGGTTGCCAATGCAGCAGTAGGTGCTTCCGAATTTTATTTTAGAATTAGAGCTCTGGGATGTCCTTCAATGGATATTGATACCTTCAAACTTCCCTTGCAAAATCCCATTAATAAGATTTGTAAACAGCTCACTTGGAATGGTGGTAAAGGTCAATGGACAGATGCTTCCAAATGGGATATTGGAAGGACACCTTCCACATGTGATCAAGCTTCAGTAAATGGAATTTTAGATTCTGTACTTGTATTTGATACAAACACCATCACCATAGACGCCATTCAAAATTTTGGTTTTCTGCAAATTTCACCTTCTTCTCAAATTGATTTATTAGGAAGTGCGACCCATGGTATTAGGAATCAGGGTAGAATTATAAATAATGGAACTTTGCAAATCGTAAATCCGACATTGAACGGTTATTTCGGTGAAAGTAACTCTATCTTCACGAACAATGGCACTCTTAATGTCTTTAATCCTATGCAAGCTGCAATTCGACTGAAGGGTAATTCTATTTTATATCAAAAAGGTCTATTAGACATTCAATAAATCTATTAGAACAATACCTCGGACGGATATTCGTAAGAGTTTATAGATTTAGTCGAATCGAATCTTGTATTGCTAAAATTTAAAGTGTCGCCTACGCGTTAAATTTTAATGCGTAACCAATTGATCCTTTTTCACACCCACACTATATGATATAGCGATACACTGAACCCTTTGTTTATATCGTTATGATTCTCTTTTCTTTTTATCCTCGTCTTTTTATTCCTCTATTATTAGGTCTCTTACAGATAGGTGCTATATACAGTCAGGACAGCCTTGCTTATAAACATTTACGTTTAGCAGAAGAATTTGCTGAAGCGAATAATGAGGCACTTGCAACCAAACATTTTAACAAAGCCTATGAGTTTTCAGTCTTTGACTACACCATACAACAAAAGGCCATGGACTTCTTCTTTAAGAATAAAGATCTTGAAAATTTAGAAAAGTTTTTGAGGTTAGACATGATGTCAAATAGCAACCATAATGGAAAAGCGCTTAAACTCTACTATCGAGGCATCATCGAAATGAAAGGTGGTGTTGAAAAATTTCATGATGCTTACCAATCCTTCCATCGAGCCAAATATGAAATTGAACGTTCTGAGTTTCCAGATTTAGACCTTTGGGCAGATATTCTTGTGGCTTGTGGTTATTCTAAGGTTGTTACACGATCTCTTAGCAGTGATGGAAAAGGATATTACTTCAGTATTTTAAGAGTAGAAGACTTTATAAATGCGTATACCTATTATAAAAAGGCGACGATTTTGGATCCTGAGCATGAAATCGCTCTTAAAAATTTAGATACCGTCGAAGTTCGAATTCTAAATTGTGGTAAAGAGCTTCCCATTAATGGAGCCTTCACATTCGAAACAGAAGCATTAAAGAAGAGAATACATCAGGACAGTATAAAGAAAGACTCTCTCAATCTGATAAATCAATTACGCTCCATCAATTTGCAACATCTTCCAAAGCAAATAGGTCAGATGATATCTTTGGTCAATAATTATGATGAAATCGTACTGGTTATGGATATTTCAGGATCTATGGATGATCCAGTGGATTGGGCTCAGCAAGTAAGCAGATTCATGGTTATGCAGGAGTTAAGTCTGGCAATCCTCAAGCAAGCGAATGTCAGAATCAATATAGGTGCTATCACTGTAGGGGGTGAGTGTGGTTTAGCGCCCATATTGAAGTCTGGAATTGGGGAAAATAGAAGACTAGAGTTGAGCAATTTAATCACTAGGGTAAAACCTTACGGGTGGACACCATTAAATAGGATGCTTAATGAGGCTAGTCAGTTATTTACTTCAGCATCAAACCGGAAAACTGTTCTTTTGATCTCTGATGGAATGGATTCATGTAAAGAGGGTATCAAACTATGTGACACCGCAGTGAAATTACATCACTCTGGAATCGATCTTTCTGTATTTTCCTTTCTATTTGAAGGAACTAGCTATGAAAATAATTTTGCTTACCAAATCTACGAATGTATGACAGAAGCTGCCAATGGCAAAATTTTCTACTTAGATGAAAATGGGCATGTGGTCGAGAGAAAAAAGAAAGAAAAACGCGAACAATTTGTAGACTTTACACTGCCTGCATTCATCAATACCAATCGTTACCGTGTCATAGATTGTCTTTGCGAATTTGACTGGGAACCGGTTAGAAATTCTGATCATATAATGAAGCAATAGGATGCCAGCTTTTTATCATTAGTTTAGGTGCTCGCAAGCGGTCCACCATGCATCCGTAAAATCTCTGTTAAAAAGTATCTTCCAGTCTTTTTTTCTATTTTTTCTGATAAGTGATATTAACTTTTGTTGCCTCGGACTTAACAGGTCCGATGGATCTTCATTTTCGCCCAGTCTTACATTGATTTTTTGAGCTTGATATTCGCTCATTGGCAAGTGTTTGTAGATACTATTTGCCAGGTAATACTTCGGTGTCTTGTCTGCTCTGTAAGATTTGAGCATTCTGGCTTTGCGATTTGTTAATTGATAAGCTAACCTTTGCTCATCCGGATCATTGGAATAAACTTGATCAGCACATTTTTGGTTGCTGGCCTGACTTACTATTGTAGAATAATTTACCAAGTCCGGATTGTATTTGAATCGAACAACTTCCTTTCCATCCATGAATCCCGCTTCCGTCTCTGCCACACCTTTGATATTTCCTATGATCTTTTCACCGGTCCAAAAACAATACATAGAAACATAGGATTCCTTCAGCTGTCCTTGCTTTACTTCCAATTCTTCTCTGAGCAAGTGTAAATATTCAGGAACGATCTTATTGGATTCTAATAAAGCATTGATCATGGTTTGTACAACTCCTTGCTGACTGTAGTTGCTGTAAAGTCTACGAACAATATTTTTACCATTTTTATCCACGATTCTAACTACAGGATTGTTCCATGTAGGCTCATTATACTTTTCTAAAACGCTCTTATCCGCACCACCTTTATTATTATAGATGACGAGTGGAATAAATTCATCTTCAATGGCTTCCACAATCAATGGATGACTTAGAACATGGTTGCCATAATTCTTGCACGTCGAACACCCTGGAACTTCTTGAAAGAGAATAAACACAGGTTTATCAAGGTTCTCGGCGAGTTTAAGTACTTCATTATAGTTTCTGTGCCAAGTTACTTTTCCCAGTTCTTCAGGATTAGAATTTACGGGTGTTTGAAATAGTGACCACAAGCTGAGCAGGAGATAAATCATGATTTTTCTTTTAAAACTTTCACCTAATTCATAAAAGTGCCAGAAAGAGGGCATAAAGCTGTTAAATGTATCCCAGAAAACAAAAATGGCCGTGACAAGAATGCAACGGCCATTATATATGCACTGACTAGTTATAAATTCTATACAAATTCAACAATTATCAGGAATTGTTTGTAATTACACTGGGCTAGAGAGTATCGTTCGATCTAGTTGATAGTATAAATGACAAATAAAGAGTCCATACAATTCGCCTCCTCATGGTTCAATGCCAATCAATGGCAAGTATACCCATTTCAACGTAACGCTTGGACCCATTTTTTAAATAAGTACTCGGGAATTGTCAATGCACCAACCGGAAGTGGTAAAACTTACTCCTTGCTGATTCCGGTCCTCTTAGATTACCTGCAAAGAAGAGAATTGGCTGGAACTGAAATAAGAGGTTTGCAATGTATATGGATCGCTCCAATTAGAGCATTGACCAAAGAAATTAAACTTGCCGCTGAAAGAGCCATCGATGGTTTTGGATTAGATTGGAGGGTAGAAATCAGGTCAGGTGACACATCGACTACTGATCGAAAGAAGCAGTTCGAAGATCCTCCTGAGATATTAATAACTACTCCTGAAAGTTTGCACATTATACTGTGTAACAACAATTACCCTAAGCTATTAAAGCATCTAAAAAGTATCATAGTAGATGAGTGGCATGAATTAATGGGATCAAAGCGTGGTGTCCAGGTTGAACTCGCCTTATCACGAATAAAGAACATAACAGAAGACCTTAGAATCTGGGGTATTTCAGCAACCATTGCTAATTTAGAACAAGCTAAAACTGTACTATTGGGAGTCACTGATACAGATAGCAATTCAGTGATTATAAAAGCCAATGTAAAAAAGGAGATTGAAATTAAGTCCTTAATACCAGATCAAATTGATAATTTTCCCTGGGCTGGTCACCTAGGAATTAAAATGTTGGACCACATCATTCCGATCATCTACGAAAATACGACTACCCTTGTTTTTACTAATACCCGTTCCCAATGTGAAATATGGTATCAGAAAATCTTAGACCGTGATCCTGAACTGGCTGGATTGCTTGCCATGCATCACGGTTCATTGAGCAGAGAATTAAGGGAATGGGTAGAAGAAACTTTACACCAGGAAAAATTGAAAGCTGTAATTTGCACCTCTAGTCTTGATCTAGGCGTAGATTTTAGACCTGTCGAAGCTATTATTCAGATCGGCAGTCCTAAAGGTGTTGCTAGATTTCAACAGCGAGCTGGGAGGAGTGGACATGCTCCTGGTAAAGTGAGTAAGATTTACTTTGCTCCTACACATTCTTTAGAATTAATGGAAGCCGCAGCATTGCGATATTCTATAGAAAATGAGATCGTGGAGGAAAGAATTCCATACATCCGATCTTTCGATGTGCTGATTCAATATCTGGTTACACTTGCAGTTTCAGGTGGATTCAAACCCGATGATATATATAAAGAAATTAAAAGCACTTTCTGTTATGAAAGTGTTACCCGTGAAGAATGGGATTGGGTTCTTAATTTTTTGGTCAATGGTGGTGACTCTCTTCAGGCATACGATGAATACCAAAAGTTAGGGGTTTCTAATGGCGTCTATAAGGTATTAAACAAAAGAGTGGCGACCATACATAAAATGTCTATTGGAACCATAGTGGGATCTGTTAGTATAAATTTAAAGTATGCCAACGGCAAAAAGATAGGTACCGTAGAAGAATACTTCATTTCACAATTTCTTCCTGGCGATGTTTTTTGGTTTGCAGGAAGGCCTCTGGAATTAGTCAGATTGAAGGGCTTAGATGCACAAGTAAGAAAAAGTACTAAAAAATCAGGTAAAATTCCCTCGTGGCAGGGTGGTAGAATGTCTTTGTCGTCGAATTTAGCCGAAGCTTTACGATCTCAATATGTGAATCTAAAGAAAGGTAATTACGATCTATCTGATCCTGAGTTGATGACCCTAAAGGATTTATTTGCTAAGCAGGAAGAAATTTCCCACGTACCTGACGAAACAGAATTCTTAATTGAGTATTTTCAAACGAGGGATGGTTTTCATCTTGTGATGTTTCCATTTGAAGGTAGATATGTTCATGAAGGACTGGCAGCATTAATCGCTAGACGCCTATCGTTCAAATTACCCATTAGTTTTTCACTGGCTATGAATGACTACGGTTTTGAATTGTTATCCGATCAATCTATTGATGTAGCAAAATATATCACCCATGATATTTTCTCTACGGTTGAATTATTTGAAGATATACAAGCGAGTATCAACGCCATTGAGTTGGCCAGAAGGAAATTCAGAGACATCGCTAAAATTTCAGGTTTACTGTTTGAAGGATTTCCAGGCAAAACCAAAAAAGAAAGGCATCTACAAACAACTTCTCATCTATTGTTTGATGTCTTTCGAGAGTATGAACAAGACAACCTATTGTTCCAACAGACCTTTGAAGAGGTTAGAACCTTTCAATTGGAGGAAGACCGAATGAGAAAAGCCTTAAAAAGAATTGGTCAACAAAAATTGATTATATCATACCCAGATAGACCTACACCTTTCGCTTTCCCTATCATTGTCGACAGTTTGAGTCGAGATAAACTGACATCTGAAACACTAGAAGATAGAATAAGGAAAATGACTATAGAATTAGAAAAGTAATAAACATTATATTATTTTATAATATATAAGTACTTAAAGCATAATTTTAATTTAATTCTTTTATCCACATTTTATATGTTAATCCATGTTGGTAATGCCCTACTTATCCACTTATATAAGTTACCAACACTGTTTCATATTAAAAAAATTAATATATGAATTTTTCTAATGTTTTTATGATCACCGGAAGTGACTTTACTCACTTAAATTTTCTCAGTTAGTTATCAAACGAATGGTTTTAAACATTCCACAAGTCAGATGTTAACTTAATATGTATCAAAGCATTAATACTAACCTATATGTTGGTTTATAAACATAAAATGATAGTAATCAAAATCGGTAATAAGTTGTTCAATTATTACAAACAAACTAACAGTGCTGATAGTAATGATTCCTTTATTAATAATATAGAATTATTATAATTAGAGAAGAAAGGATATTGAGAAATTAAAAGTGCTTGTAGAGTTTTAAATTTGCAGAAGAATGTCAAAAGAAATAGAAATGGAGGTTTCGAAATGGGTTAAGATCTGGTTGTATGTGGGTTTAATAATGCTGATGGGACAAATCATTATCGGAGGTATTACTAGACTTACGGGCTCTGGACTTTCCATAACGAAATGGGAGATCGTAACAGGAACTTTACCTCCTACTAATGAAGCCGCCTGGGAAAAGGAATTCGACTTGTACAAAGAGACACCACAGTACGCAAAAATAAATGAAGGGATGAGTATGAAAGAATTCAAATTTATTTACTTCTGGGAATATTTCCATAGACTGTGGGCCAGAGCTATGGGCATTGTCTTCATGGTACCCTTTATCGTTTTTGCAGCAAGGAAAATGTTGCCTAGAAGTTTGATGTGGCGTTTGGGACTGGTGGTACTACTAGCTGCTTTAGCAGCTTCATTTGGATGGATTATGGTAGCAAGTGGATTGGTGAATAGACCTTGGGTTAATGCTTATAAGTTGACATTGCATTTGTCTATAGGTATTTCTGTATTCATAGCTTTGTATTGGGCAGTCTTAAATGTTGAAATTCCCATAATGAGAATTATAGAAAAGCAGACCAAGTCTATGGCTAAAGTGTTAGTAACGTTGTTGATAATTCAGATTTTATTAGGCGGTTTAATGAGTGGTATGAAAGCTGCATTGTTTTATCCTACCTGGCCTGATATGAATGGAATGATTATTCCACAAGTACTTTTCAACACTTCACATTGGAATGTGGAAAGCATCATCAATTATGATACTAATCCTTTTATCAGTGCATTGGTCCAAGTTTTACATCGAACTATGGCTTACATAGTATTTGGGTATGGATTATATTTTGCATGGAAATTATTTAGAAAGAATCTGGGGAGATACTCAAGTATTCCATTGGTGATTTTTGTGCTTTTGTTATTAGTTCAAGTACTCTTAGGTATCATTACTTTAGTGATGAGTAAGGGGAGTATTCCAGTATTTTACGGTGTAATGCATCAAGGATTCGGGATTCTTCTTTTGGCTAGCGCAGTTTATTTTTTATTCATGTTTCGTAAGAAACTCATTCATCCTTAGCCAGGCTTTGTAAAAAATCATCGCTGACATTTGCCTGTAGAACTACTTCGGTTGTTCCGGATTTTAAAAATTCCAAAGAGTCTGCTGCTCTTCTCGTTAGATCTATTATTCTGTCTTTTGCAAAAGGTCCTCGGTCGTTAATTTTAACCATGATAGATTTGCCATTTTCAAGATTGGTTACTTTTACCTTTGTACCAAATGGCAGTACTGGATGAGCAGCTGTTAAAGAATCCTGATAGAAAACTTCTCCACTAGCGGTTTTTCTTCCTATAAATAGATTGGCATAAAATGACGCTTCTCCGATTTCTTCGTAGTTGTATGAAGGAGAGCAATTAAATATCAGTAATAGGACCACTAAAATGAAAAAGGAAGATGATTGCAAATTGGTTTAATTTAGTTTGATACTAATTTATACTTTTATTACATGAAAGATCTCTGTTTCTTCATCTTTTTATGTTCCACGTGAAACAATGGCTAGGCTTGAAAGTTTCAGTCATCGTGAGGCTGTCCATTGTGCATTAGCAGTGAATATTGATAAAATTGAATTCACATATGATAGAAAAAATCCGAAATACTCTAAAATCACCTTTCAAAAGTCACTGGCTAAGATTTGAAGTCATCGATCTACATACAGGAGGTGAGCCACTTCGAGTAATCTTACAGGGATATCCGGAAATTAAAGGAGCCAATGTTCTGGAAATGAGAAGGTATTGTGAAGAGTATCTGGATGATTTTCGGAAATTGTTAATGTATGAGCCTAGAGGACATGCAGATATGTATGGTTGTATTTTGACTCCTCCAAATGATGAAGGTGCTGATTTTGGGATCATATTTATGCATAATGAAGGATATTCAACCATGTGTGGTCATGCCATTATTGCCATTTCTAAACTAGCAGCAGAGATGGAATGGATTACAATTCATGATGGTGAAAATATTTTGAGAATTGATGCACCATGTGGAAGGATTGTAGCCACCATTGTAATAAAAAGGGGAAAAGTAGAACACATTAGTTTTCAAGGTGTACCAAGTTTTGTTGTTGGATTGGATTTGAAAATTAAAATAGCAGAAATAGGCGAGATCGTGTATGATCTAGCTTATGGTGGAGCTTTTTATGCTTATGTAGATCTAAAGAAAAATAATCTTTCTTTTCATTTAAATAAAGACCACTATCGACCAATTATTGAATGTGGTATGAAAATAAAGAATGCCATCATTGAAAGTAAATTAAAGATTGCACACCCATTTGAGCAAGATCTAAGTTTTTTATACGGTACGATTTTTATTGATCATTCAGTGCAAAAGGGTATTTCAGATAGCGTCAATGTTTGTGTTTTTGCAGATGGAGAAGTGGATAGAAGTCCAACGGGTTCTGGTGTGTGCGGCAGGATGGCTATTCATTTTCAGAGAAATGAAATTGATATTGGCGAAAAGATGAAGATTGAAAGTATAACCGGGTCTGTATTTGAGGGTTGGGTTCGAAAAAAAATCGATTATGGTGAATACAAGGCAGTTATTCCTGTTGTATCTGGATCAGCATATATTACAGGTCAACATACTTTCTGTTTGGATCCGGAGGATTACTTTCAAAAAGGAATTTTACTCAGGTAGCTGTAGTTATTCAAGGCCAGCAAAAAATACAAATTAGCATCAGCTGTTAATACAATACATTCAACCGGATGTAAGTTGAAGAAAATGTTGTATATAATCGAACTGTAATACAAAAGGATTCATAGAAAAGGTATGCTAAATGAAGAGTTATAGACTAGTCCTGGACAATGTGAAAAGTTATCTTTCTATTTTATATTTGATTGTTCGATCATCTCCTTTTTACTCAAACTTCTTTAATTGAACTGCTTTACTCAATTGTCTGGAAGCTGTCTCAGTCGAAATTTCCTTAAACATAGCGAGATAAGATTTTCGCGAAAATTCTTCATTTTAGAAATTTTATATAAAATAATCAATCCATACTTCATCCGATAATTGGATTCTTTGAGACCCAATTATTTGTTGAAGTGATTAGTTTAAAATGTTAAGCATATATTCAATAAATACAGTTGATACTCCTTGTTTATCAGATATTGATAATAAATATAGTATTGTGACTGTGTGTTTCTAACTTTTTCCTCATTGGGTAAAAATTCTAATAATGGATTTTTTTTCATCATAATGATAGTCTGCCATAAACGAGCCATCCTTTCATTGCCATCCATGAAAGGATGTATAGTTTCCATTTCATAATGAAACACACAACTTTTTATCATCAGATTATCTTCTCTTGTAGCTAAATAATTAAGCAGCTCACTCATTAGTTGAGTGATGTTTGTCAACACATTTGGTTATAAATCGGCCTATATTCTCTACTAATTCTTCCATTAATTAGAAATGTGGACATAAATAAGGATCTATGTAATACGGATCAAACTGATCGAATTGGTTGTAAGCATTTATTGCATTCTTGACTTCCAATATATCTTTTGAAAGGCCAATTACTCTCTTATTTTTAAAAAGCGTGGTTACTTGGTCTAGGGTTAAAGTTTTTCCTTCGATTTTAAAGGAAGATTGGATTGACTTGATTCGATTTTCTTTTCTCACATTGGTTTTAGGCTTTCGTAAATAGGTGGTATCTACAACTCCTAAAAGTTTTCCTATTTCTGTTGAAAGATTAATAATTTCAGGAGTTCCATCATGGTATTTTGAATCGCGATAGTATCATTTGATAGCATAAGTATACATTGTATTAGATAAATGATTTGAAATACTTTCAAATGATGCGATCATTCATTTGACCTAACTAAGTTAGATGACTTATTGTGGAGGAGATTTATATAAAAATGAATATGATCAAACGAACTTTCACATTTATCTTAATGATGAGATGTCAATCTTGACAATTCACATTATGTGACGTATCAAATGGTAGAAGAGTTCTCAAAATGATCACGAAACCATTTCCTAAATCCATAGTAATCAGTTCCTAGTTGATGATATACTTCGTCAAGGTGTCGTAGTTCACTCAGTCGTTTTGGGATTTCAATAGACACATTTAAGGTATCTTCGACTGTCTCCTTAAACTTGCTAGGATGTGCAGTTTCTAGGAATATGATGGGACCCCTAAAATGCGTCTCTTGTAGATATTCTACTGCAGCAAGATATCCAACTGCACCATGTGGATCCATTAGATATCGATATTGCTTGAAAACTTGCTTGATTGCTTGTCGCGTTTGCTCATCAGTATAAGAGTATCCTTTCAATTTATTTTTTACATTGTTCCACGTGGAACCTAACAACTTTTTAAGTCTTGGGAAATTCGAAGGGTTTCCGACGTCCATAGCATTACTTATAGTAGCCCGAGATTGTTGGGGTTGGTACTTCCCGGATTCTAAATATGCCGGAACAATATCATTTATGTTGGTAGCCGCCACAAAATGTTTAACGTTTAGCCCCATTTGATACGCTATGATTCCTGCTGTTATATTGCCAAAGTTACCTGAGGGTACAACAAATACCACTTCTTCTGCTGCTTTTAATTGAGCCACAGCATTAAAGTAGTAAAACGACTGCGGTATTAATCTTGAGATATTAATAGAATTAGCTGAAGACAAAGTAAAATCATTACTTAATTTCTGGTCTAAAAAAGCCTTTTTTACAATTGCCTGGCAATCATCAAAGGTGCCATCGATCTGTATTGCAGTTATATTTTGTCCTAAGGTAGTCAGTTGTTTTTTCTGAAGTGGACTTACCTTACCCTTTGGAAATAAGATGACAACTCGAATGCCCTTTACACCTAAAAATCCAGAGGCAACAGCACCACCTGTGTCCCCAGAAGTTGCTACCAAAATGAATAATTCACTGTCTTCTTCTTTAAAATACTTCATGACTCTTGACATGAAGCGTGCGCCAAAGTCTTTGAAAGCCAACGTGGGTCCATGAAAAAGTTCTAATGAGTAAATATTATCATGAATTGGTACTATAGGTGCTTGAAAATTTACAGTTTCACGGACTATCGATTTTAATATATCGTCAGGTATACTATCTTTTAAAAGTGTTTTAGCTACTATGTAAGAGAGTTCCTCAAAACTATAACTTTGCAAATTTTGTAAAAATGAGGAACTTAATGATGGAATATCTGAGGGCAAATATAAGCCATTGTCCGCAGGTAAAGATTGCAACACTGCTTCTTTTAAATCAACCTTTAGGGATTCGTTATTTGTACTGTAAAGATCCATATTCATAATATAGTTAAGCATTCAGAATCTAGCACAAGATAGCTCCTTCCTTATTGATCTTGGAATGAAAAATAGTAGATTCGATTTTACTATCAGAAAATACACGCTGCATGGCATTTGCTGCGTTTTCTGCAATTAAACTGTTGTCACAAATGGCAAATATGGAGGGACCGGCACCTGAAATACTGCAACCTAAGACTCCTTCAGATAAGGCTGCGTTTTTTACTTTGTAAAATTGTGGTATAAGATGCGCTCTTTGAGGTTCTATGATTACGTCAGTCAGCGAGTTCCTGATAAGATCAAAATTAGATGTTTGCATTCCCAATATCAGTCCGGCTAGGTTTGATGACTGTGCAATATGCTTACTCATCTCGACTTTATCCTTTAATATACCTCTTGAATCTTTGGTCAGAATTTCAATGTGAGGATGAATGACCACGATATGTAATCCCCGTGGAATATATATCTTGTAAAAATCAAGACTGGGAGTATCGCGAATCAAGATCATTCCACCTAGTAATGAAGGTGCAACATTATCCGCATGATATGCCCCATCTGCTATTTGTTCACCCAGTACAGCAAATGGAAGTAACTCTGATTTACTAAGAGGTCTTCCCAGAATCTCATTGACAGCCATAGCACCAGCTGCCGCGCTAGCAGCGCTTGATCCTAAACCAGAACCAAACGGCATTTTTTTGTGGATTTCCATTTCTATACCCCCTTCGTATTCCAGATATTCCAAGAGCTTTATAGCGGTATATCCTGCTGTATTCTTCATAGGATCGTAAGGTAATTTGCCCCCAGTAATCGTACTGATCACAAATCCTTTAGTATCCTTTTTTCTAATAATAATCTCATCTCCAGGCTGCTCAAGTGCAAAACCTAATACATCATACCCGCATGCTACATTAGCCACCGAGGCTGGAGCAAAAACTTTTAATCCTGACATCTAAGTAAAACTATTACTAATTCCAATAATTTCTGCGAAAACTCCTGCTGCTGTTACATCTGCACCTGCTCCCGGACCACGAACCACTAATGGCAATTCCTGGTATCTTTCAGTAGTGAAAATGATCATATTGTCACTACCTTTCAGACCATAAAATGCATGATCTGCATCTACTGATTCCAGTTGTATGGTGGCCATATCGTTTTCATACCTTGCGATCATTCTTAATTTTTCATTCTTTGATTCCGCCTCTTTGACCAGTTTTGCGAAGTGCTCGTCATTCTTGGCCAATTCATCATAGAATGCTTCCACGCTTTCTGCTTTTCTACAAGATAGCGGAAGGATATACTCCACTTTAACATCTTGCATTTCAATTTCTGCTCCACTCTCTCTAGCCAATATGGTAATTTTACGTTTAATATCTCCTCCATTCAAATCCTCTCTGGGATCAGGTTCTGTATATCCAAGTTCCTGAGCTTTTATAACGATCTCTGAAAAGGTATCTTCTGATGAAAAGGAATTGAAAATGTATGATAATGAGCCCGATAAAACTCCTTCTATTTTCTTAATTTTATCACCACTGTTGATTAAATCTTTGAGTGTATTCAAAACTGGCAAACCTGCTCCAACGTTGGTTTCATATTTAAATTTCACACCTCTTAATTTGGCAAGATTTTGAAGTTTCTCATAATATTTAAAAGAGGAGGAAGCGGCAATTTTATTGGGGGTCGATACCGAGATGATATTGTTTAAAATGTATTCGTACTTTTCAGCAATTTCCGGACTGGCAGTATTATCTATAAAAATGGCATTCCTCAAATTCAATTCAACCATCTCATAGGAAAACTGATCCATTGAAAATGTTTTTCCTTGCTCCAAATCTTCCTTCCATGAAGAAATGTCAATTCCATGCTCGTTCATTATATATTTTCGACTATTCGCGATACCAACGATCTTTAAGTCAAGATTCCTTTCCTTAATCAACTTATTTTTCTGCTTGTCAATTTGATCAAGAAGGGTAGAACCTATCAGACCTACGCCGATCATAAATACATGAACTGCTTTGGTTTCCGATAAGAAAAAAGACTCATGTAAGGCATTTAATGCTTTTTTTTCATCTTCCTGATGTATGACTACCGAAATATTTAATTCTGAAGAACCTTGAGCGATTGCAATGACATTGACCCCATTTTGTCCCAGCGATTTAAATAATCTTCCTGCTATTCCTGGTGTTTCACGCATATGTTCCCCAATGATAGCAATGACAGATAAAGCTTCTTCTTTTTTAACATGATTAATAGACCCACTTTTTATTTCGTGTTCAAATTCTTTTTCAATGGCAATGATTGCTTTTTTGACTTCTTTGGGTTGGATAGCAAAACTGATGGAATGTTCAGATGATCCTTGCGTGATCAAAATAATGTTGATCCCTTGTCGGGCAAGTGAGGTAAAAAGCCTTCCAGCTGTACCAGGTACTCCAAACATACCTGCTCCTTGCAAAGACAATAAGGCAATATTGGAAATGGAAGAAATCCCTTTGACTGGCTTTTGGTTTTCGCCCTTTTGGTTTGAAATCAATGAACCCCGATGTTCAGGATTAAATGTATTTTTTATGTAAACCGGTATTTTAGCCTTCAGCGCCGGTTGTATGGTAGGAGGATAAATGACTTTCGCACCGAAGTGTGACATTTCCATCGCTTCTTCATAAGTCACTGTTGGTATGGTGAAAGCATCTGGTACTTTTCTTGGATCGGCTGTAAGGATTCCATCGACATCAGTCCAGATCTCAATACATTTCACATTTAATGCAGCACCCAAAATAGCAGCTGTGTAGTCTGAGCCGCCTCGACCCAGAGTAGTAGTCAATCCACCAGTATGGGAAGAGATAAATCCAGTGACTACTTGTATATTGCCTACATTGGAATAATGCTCTTCAATGGCCTTATTGGTTTTCTCAAACTTTACATTTGCCGAACCGAAAGACTTATCCGTTTTAATAATCTTTCGCGCATCTAAAAAATCTGATTTTAGGCCTTCATTGGATAATACATGGCTAATAATGTAAGCTGAACATCTTTCTCCGAATGATAAAACATAATCCATTGTTCTGGGAGTAGCCTCCATAAGTAAATGTATTCCGTCCAGAATGTTTTTCAATTCATGATATCTTGACGCTAATCCATTGAGCGTTTTCTCCAGGTTGTCATTCTCTAAAAGTAATTTTGCACATTCATTATGGCGAAATTTAAATTCATCAAAGTAGGATAAATAGTCTTCAGAACCAGAGGCTGCCACTTCACTCATTTGTATGAGAAGATCTGTTATACCTCCCAAAGCAGAAAACACAACTGTAAATGGGTCTTCCTGAGATTTTAGTATTTCAATTACTTTTTTGATTCTTTCAGCACTTCGAACAGAAGATCCACCAAATTTTAAAACTTTCATTTCTGTTTATTTAAGAAATCAATTGCAATTGCATTTATTTTTTCTGTTTCGATAAGAAAACCGTCATGACCAAATGCAGACTCTATAAAATGTAATTCGCTGTTAGGAATATAATGATGTAAAAATTCCTGTTCCTCTATCGGATACAGTATATCAGAATTTATACCAATAATTAAACTGTTGGCCACAATTTCCGATAATGCTTTCTCAACACCACCTCTATGCCTTCCGACATTATGAGAATCCAATGTATTTAACAAATAATAATATGAGAATGCATTGAATCTTTTCGTTAGTTTTTTTCCCTGATATCTGATATAACTGTCTGATTTATAGCTAATTAAGGTGTCATCTTTATCAATTTGTGCGTTGATAAAGCTCTTATACGTGCGATAAAATAACATTCCTACACCTCTGGCCGTTTCTAAGCCCTGCATTCCGGCATCATCTTTATCCATTTTCCAGGTTGGATCTGTTTCGATGGCCATCTTGTGCACAGTGTGTATGGCTTTTCCCCAAGATGATTCTGCAGCACTAGTTGCAATATATACTGCAGAATCAAAATCTTCCGGATAAGAAGCATTCCATTCCAGTAAAACACTTCCACCCATGGAACCTCCGAGACCCATGGAAATTTTAGGAAGACCTAGATGTATTTTCAATAACCTGAAACAAGAAACAATATCTCTGATTGTCAAATAAGGAAAATCATAGTAGTATTTGCCTCCATTAGGCTTTTCACTTAAAGGACCGGTAGATCCATAGCAAGAACCTGGCATATTGGCACAAACAATAAAATCTTGAGTGGGATCAAGCATTTTTCCTTTACCAAAAAGTCCAGACCACCAAGAGCCAGCATCAGAATTTGCCGTCAAAGCATGGAAAACCCATTTGACATTGCTGCCATTGGAATTCACTTTACCATAAGTATGGTAAGCGAGGTCAAAGGGAAAATGGACACCACCAAATTCTGTAACAATCCCTTCCTTACTGGAAAACAGTTTCATATTATACATTTACAAGAACTTGAAATGTACTGAGCAAAAAATTCTTATTGATTAGAAATGGAAAAACTGGTAAGTTTTAACATACTTATCTAACTGAAAAAATTCAATCTAATCAGCTAGGAATTAGCACCTTGACAAAAGAATCAGGTTGCTAAGGTTTCAAAGGGCCTATTCCCTCCACCTTTCTTGATAAGTACAATTCAAAGAACTTTACATTTCTCTTACGATAGTACAAAGCAAAGAATAATTCAGGAGAAACTCTAATATTCTTAGGGTTATATAAATGACTTAAATCTTAACTGGTACATTCTCAAATTAGAGACACACAAAACCATTGACATCTATTGATACAATAAGTCTCATGTAATTCCATATTTTTACTACTTCTTACTCTTCAAAATTCAATATTTGGAAATCACTTAGTAAAACGTCCTTTAGAAGAGTGTAATCAACATTTTGAACTGCCAGGTTTGAGTTGATGGCTAAACAAGCTGCTGTTGCTGCTGACTGACCCAAAATCATGAATACTGGTTCCATTCTGATTGATCCGAAAGCTATATGCGATGCAGAAAGACAAACCGGAACCAATAGATTAGAGCATTCCTCTATTTTAGGAACTATGGCTTTATAACTGATGGGATAAGGCTTAAACCCTCCGACTTCTACATCACCTTCATTCTTTACAAATCCACTGGAATCTATATACCGTTGCATGTGGTGTGAATCCATGGTATAAGCACCCATTCCTATAGACTGTTCAGCAGTGATGGAGTCTTGCCGGCAATGATGTTCTGTCATTACAAAATCACTAACCATTCTTCGTGCTTCTCTGACATATAATTGCGGAGGCCAATGGTCATTTTCGATAAATTCATCTTTAGCATATCCCCATTTGCTAAACTTGTCTCTAATATCCCCGGGAATTCGTAGATGGTTAGCCAATGTCCACATCAGACCTTTTTGATAAACTACATGTTGGGTGATTATTTCTGCCCTGGTTGTGTAATCTGCCTCAGGATACTGAAAATTCATGCCAATATAGTCCGAGGAAAAAGGTCCTTTGTTATTAGAATCTGTTTTATGATTGGGCATCATTGACATAATAAAAAAAGGTCCATCGTAACCGGCTTCTATTGCTCTAAAAAGCAACTCATAGTCGGATTCATTGTATTGATCAGGTTTAGTAAAAGGTACCCTGTTTTCGGGCTCATTAGTGAGACACATTCGAAAGCAATAGGCCTGGATTCGCTGGTCACCGGTTCCATCTTGAGCTACTTGTTTGTTCATATTGGACATAAGACCACTTGATGGATCATTCTCTACCACATAAGGACTGACGCCATCCGGGAATTGATGATAAATGGCATATTTGGTCTGTACCCCATTTAGTGTCTCGTTATATTGTAGGTTTGATTCTCTTCCGTAAGTGTATGAAACACCACTCTGAGCCATTAAATCACCCTCGTAAGTCGCATCAATATACACCTTAGCTTTGTATACATTTCCGGATTCCATAACAATACTTAGAATAGAGTTCTCATTTTTAACCAAACCTTTGTCAAGTTTCAATCTCTCATTATAATCAACTTTAATGTCGAATTCCGCTAACCAATCCTGATAAATCTTCATGGCCACCTTTGGCTCAAAAGTCCACTGGGTAGTATCTGAACTGTAATTCAATAAATAATCTGATCTTTTCTGATAAGGCCAGTGGTCTGGATTTTGATAAGATTCGAATACCTTATGATAAAATTCCCTGGATAGTCCTCCTATTACATGTTTATTTCCTATATCGGTACTACCCAGGCCACCTGTGGTGAGTCCTCCTAGATGAGAGGTAGGTTCGATAATAACAACAGACTTACCCATTTTTTTGACTTGAATGGCAGCTGTAATACCAGCAGATGTAGCACCATAAATGACTACATCATATTCTTTGATCTGAGCATTGATGCTGACAATCACTGCAAAAAAGAAGAATATTAATGAGTATATATATTTCCTGGTCATCAGTTAGCGTTTAGCATTTCTGAATATACAACATAAAGTGTTTCTAGGAGAGGCTAATTAGTATAAAGGGCGTTTTGATGTTATTCGAATCAGCTGTGCTGAGTTTAAGATTCAGACAGCTTGAATAAGTTGATCATTTCGTTTTCCTTTTCGCGCATTATTCCAGATTCCTCTTCAGTTTTATCCTTATAGCCTACAAAATGTAAAAGACCATGAGCCATTACTCTCAAAAGTTCTTTTTCAAAAGTAGTATCGTGATCAATGGCATTTTCTTTAACCCTGTCCACGCTGATAAAAATATCGCCCTCTAATGCATTCGGTGCCTCTGAATAAGGAAAACTGATGATATCCGTGTAATATTCATGATTTAGATAAGTACGATTGACCTGCAAAAGATATTCATCAGAGCAAAAAATATAGTTGATAGCTTCGATTTCCTGTCCTAGATGTTCCATGATTACATCAATCCATTGCTTGAATTCCGCTGGGTTGTCAAGCGTAAATTCAGTTTCTTCATAAAAAAAGTGAACAGACGGAAAGGAATGAGACTCAGTCATCATTATAAGTAGAACTGCATTTCTACAGTTCTACCATTATTTCTGTAACTGACTATATCTGATAGCTGTTGTATTAGAAAAACGCCTCGACCTCCTAATTTTTCCAGATTTTCCTCCAATGTTGGATCCGGTACATCATCTGGGTCAAAGCCATCGCCCTGATCGCTGACTTGTATGGTAAGTGTTCCGTTCTCTTTGTGCAGCTCGATCTTAACTTCTTTATCTTTGTTTTTTCGATTCCCGTGAATAATGGCATTGTTCACAGCTTCGGTAACACTGATTAAAATGTTTGGATAAATACGTTCATTTATCTTGAGATCTTTAGCAAAACGCTTGACGAAGTATTCAACTTCTATGATTTTTCCAGGATCAGACTTTAATATTAACTCTGTAGGATACATGATAGACCTATGTCCTAGTTATTTTCTTTTAATGACTTGTAGTATTCCTCTACCAAGTATTTATAATAAGGTTTTAATGAAGGGGAAACGGTTTTATACATTTCTACCTCAGACTCCTTCTTTTTAATATATTCTTCAATTTGCGGAGGATATTTTCTTTGTTTTTCAGTTGTACGCTCCGCTAATCTCTTCTCATCTAACTCTCTCTGCCTGTCAGCTTTTTCAGCCTCTAATAATCGAGTGACAATATCTTGCTGTCTTTTCAACATCTCATTGTTCAACCTCTTGTTTACAAGATCAGTTTCTATCTTGTCCATTTGTTGAATCATCTCCTCCAACCCTTGAGAGCTCTTTCCTTGTTCATCACGCCCTTGTTTAATTTCTTCCAGGGCCTTCCTCAATGCTGCCTGTCTGGCCGCAGCCTGAGCAAACTCTTTGGACATCCCTTTTTTGCCGCCTTCTTTCTGTCCCTGCATCATCTCTTTCATTTTCTCACCTAAACCCTGCTGACCTTCTGTTATCTTGTCCATAGGCACTGAGCCTTGATTGCCTTTTCCACCTTTAGATTGTCCCTGCCCTCCTGGATTCGGACAACTTCCACTTCCTGCCATTGAAGACATTTGTTGTTGCATATTCTCCATGGACTCAGCTAACATGACCGCAAGATCATTCGTATTCTTCATGACTCGTCTTTGATTATCATTAGCGAGTGGTTTTTGTCTGTTTTCCAGATTTTCCAGTGAAGCATTCAAATTAGATTTAATTTCTGAAACCTTATCAGTTACAAAAGTCTCAATTTGATTGACCCTTTTACTTAATGCTATCAACGAATCCTGAATCAAGGAAAAGTCGTCTTTTAGCTTAAATTGCTCCTGAACAAGTGAAACATACTTTGGAGTTGTAGAATTAGTTCGGGAAACATTCTCTATTAAATCTTCCTGATCAAATGAAAGGTCCACTAGATTCTCAAGAAGTTGCCTCAATGCAGCAATATCTTCTTGCATTTGTTCCATCTCTCCGGCCTGCATTGCTCCTGCCATTTCACTGGCCATTGATTTCATTTTTTCAGCAGCTTTCTTCTGAGACTTAGCAGCATCATTATTCTGTTTTTCTCCCAACTTTTCTTCACTATTCTGCATCTCCTCTTTGATCTCTTCGCTTTTTTCCTCATTATCCTGTCCGAGATCTTTCGGTACTTCTAACTCCTCATTTTTCTTTTCTAGTTCTTCAAGTTTCTCTTCTAACTTTTCAAACTGCTCTTCAATATTTTGCTGCTCTTGCTGCAATTCTTCTTGTGATTTTTCTTCACTCAAAGTTTCCTGACTGAGTTTTTCCTGCTCTTCTGCAAGTTTTTCCAACTCCTGAATCAATTCATTCGCCTCTTTTTCTACTTCTAGTTGCTTAAATAACTCCAATAATCTCTCCATATTTTGCTCCTGTCTCTCATCATTCATCTCCATCTCTTCCATCATCTCCAGAGCATTATCTTTCTCTAGCTCCTGGAGCAACTCTTGTATTTGTTCCATTAACTCCTCCATTTCCTTATTCTGCGCTTCTTCAAAGAGCTCCTGTAGTTTTTCTTGTTTTTCCTGAAGTTCAGGATCTTGTTCCTGCATCTCTTCCTGATTTTTCAGGTTTTCTTCAAACTTTTTCTTTGCTTCCTCTAATTTTTTCTGTAATTCCTTTTGCTTTTCAAGCATTTCTTCCAACTCCTTGCGATCCTGCCAGTCCAACTCATTCTTTTGGAGTAACTTTTCTTTTAGCTTTTTCAGTTCTTCTTGCAATTTTCTGGATTCCTTCATCGATTCGAGCAAATCTTTCTTAATTTCCTCTTCATTGATATTCTCCATTTCCTTTAGTTCCTCAATACTGGCCTTGGAATAAGTCATGATACCTGTACGGGCAGATTTGCTACCATTAACACCGTCATTATCAAAGACTTCAAAGTAGAAACTGACGTTGTCGCCGGATTCAAGTTTTAAATCATTGATATCAAGTAGATAGTCATAAGAAACTTGAGTGTTCTTTGGGTCGGGAAGTTTGGTGCTCACCAATGGCATCGTTTGACCATTGGCCTTCTGAATCGTATAGTTAAAAGAAAGTGATCTCAGACCATAATCGTCTGATGCATTTCCAATAAAATAAATGACGTTCTTTTCGACAGTATCCTGAATCTTTTCAACAGAAATCGTGGGACTCAAATCAGGAATGACATTTACTGAATAGGAGGTGCTGTCACCCTCTGGAAGGAAATTATTAGAGACGTAAATCTTATAGAAAACATCTCTCATCAGCTTCTTAGTTTCAGCAAAGCTATTAGGAGAAGTCTTCTTACTTTCTACTCTTTCCTGAGAATCACTGAATCGGAAAGAAACCATTTCCGTATTCTCTACGTTCATATTCCATTTCACGACTGTTCCTTGTGGAACTACGAAATCTCCAACGCTATTAAGTGTTTCATCTTTTCTACCTGTGTAAGAAGGATAATCCAGAGTCACGGAAAAATCGGTTAAGTTGGGCTTTTTCAGTACGTCAAGTTTGTACTGTTCAGATTGAATATTACCAGAGAACAACTTGAAGTCGGTAGCTTTTTGAATGTTTCGAAATACGTATGTAAAATTACCGTCTTTGTTCTCTTTGAGTCGATATTGATAACCATCTACATCTATAAATACTTCCTGAGGCCTTACTTCTCCCTCTACGCTTACTGATAGTGGGTAATCATCGTATTGCAAAACCTCTAGCTGGTCTTTGTCAATGATAAATTTAAACGGAGCATCTTTTTCAAAATGTCGGTTGTTGTTAATGATTCTATGTGTAGGGTCTGTGATTAAAGACGGAGCAGCAAATACCAGAATAATCAGAAGCATGAAGGGAGGTAGCGCATATTTTAAGTATTTCCTGTTTTTGCTCAGGTCAATGGCAGATTGAAAAGGAACGATTTTTATCTCCTCTGATTTTTGATCAATACTGGCATTGATCAATGCCGCACTTTCAAAATTATTGGACTGTTTTTTCAATTGTAAAACATTCAGTAGTTTATCCTGGACATCTCCAAAATGATTACCAATGATACTGGCAGCTTGCTCATGAGAAATAACATTTCCGAGTCGAAGATAATTTAGCAGAGGAATCACTACCCAAACGGTCAATAAGCCGACCATGGAAATCAAATAACCATAAAATAAAAACTTTCGAACCCCTGTCGAAAAATAGAATTGTGATTCAAGAAGGGTGAAAACAATGAAAGCAAGCAAAGATATACTCAAAAACAACAGACCGCCTTTCAGCATCTTATTGGTATAGTATTTCTTAATAAAAGAATCCAGCTTTCGGATTAACAGGCTATAATTATCTTCTCTTCCTTGCATTTGCTACATTTTTGCTCCAGGTTAAAGTTATTCCCCGGAATATTAAAAACCAATAAAGTGCCAAAAAGATTTCAGCTCACCCCGAAATACTCCTTCAATTTAGCACAAAACCCACTTAGTATCAAGTAATTAAAGTGTTATTGCGGTATTTATTATGTAAAACGTTATTTTTTCGACAAATGCATCCACCATTAAAAAAAAATTGGCATACCTGAAAATTCAAGTAAGCCAATTTTAGTTTCAAACGAAAATAGGTTTAAGCTTTAGAGAAGCTTTTATACCTCATTTGCAATTGAGGATTCTTTTCAATTTCAATGATCTCTTTTATCGCTTGATCAATCTTCTTTTGGATTTCTTCCATAGCTTTAAAGCTGCTTTCATCTTTATCTTCACCCATATTAGCTGAAAACATTTGACTTAGACTGTTTAGACTGCTTGTTGCCATAAATCTCTTAAAATTCGATTTATCCTTTTTACCGAGATCGGCCAAAAAGTCTACACTTCCGGAAAGGTCTTCTGTTGAAAGATTCTGAAGATAAGCAGCGTAGCTTCCAAATACAGGGTAAGAATTGTATCCACCTAAACCTAAAATCTTAGACTGGAAATAATCACCATATTTAGGATCATCAGTAGTTGAAAAAATATCTGAAAGCCCTGAAACAATATCGTAATTTTCTTCATTCATCAAACCTTCTGCCAATTCCAAACCTTTTTCTGGATTATGGGTGTAAAGTAAGTTCAATGCAGCTGCTATAGTGGGATAAGCCCTCTCTTGAGCAATTACCTTTTCTGCAAAGTTTGCTAAGGAGGGATCACTCACTTCTGTCAACTTATTAAGTGCAACCGTTCTTACTTGAGATTTATCATCATTCAGTGCCATATCCTTAATTTTATTGATCATCTCATCATTATTAGGATTGATTTGAGTAATCGCAAATCTTCTAATGGTGTAAAACGAATCATCAAGTGCTTCCTGGAAAACAGACTTGGCTTCAGGATATCCTTTAAGTGCATTCATAGCATCCGCCCGATCTTGGTAGGAATTCGTATTTCTGTATTGGAAAATACTTTCTTGAATAGATAAATCTTCTTGTCTTGTTCCTAAAATCACGTTGTCCGCATCAAAGTTGACAAATGCTGGTCTTTCTGTCATCTCAAACTCGAAAGTCTCCTGTCTTTCATCTACCCAAATCTTTTCAGTAGTCTTTGATCCATCTGCATTATAGAAGTCAACTTTTACGGGAAGAGTAAAAATAGCTCGATGAGAGGATGGATCTTGTTTTTGATTAACAGTAAGCTTATAAGAACCATCAGTATAGCCATGGATGATTTCTAAATCAGGATGACCTTTATCAAAATACCATTGATTAAAAAACCAATTCAGATCCTCACCAGTTACAGCCTCGAAAGCCAATCTTAAGTCATGAGCTTCCACAGCGGTATAGGCATTGTCTTCTAAGTATTTTTTCAATGAAGCTCTAAAAGCTTCCTCACCTACATAATTTCTGAGCATATGTAATACCAATCCACCTTTATTATAACTGTGTGCGTCAAACATTTCCTCCTTATCATCATACTCAAAATGAATTAAATCATGGGTTCCTTGATTCTGAGCTGAACCGAGATAACCTCTTAACTCGTTACTTCTGAGATGATCTGCCGCTTCTTTACCTCTTTTATATTCTTCCCATAAATATTCACTATAATTAGCAAATCCTTCATTCATAGTTAGGTTAGACCAGGATTCACAAGTCACATAATCACCGAACCAATGATGGAACATTTCATGTGCTACAATGTAATCGTTGTTATTATCGATCAATTCTCGTTCGGTTTTTTGAACAAAATCGCCGAAAATCACACCTGTGGTATTTTCCATTGCCCCTGAAACATAATCTCTCACGACAATCTGAGCATATTTATCCCATGGATATTCTACGCCTACATAGTCAGAGAAAAAAGTCAGCATTTCTGGAGTATGATTAAAGATTTTAGAAGCATCTTTCTCGTATTTTTGTTCTACATAATAGGACAAGGGCACATCTTTCCATTGATCATCTACTTTGGCAAATTCTCCTACTGTGATCATAAACAAATAGGGTGCATGGGGTTGCTTCATGTTCCAGTAATCAGTCCTTGTACCATCACCATTGTCCTTTGAACTTTCAAGAACACCATTAGACAAAGTCTTGAAACGATTCTGTACAGTCAAGTACATTTCCTGTGTGGTTCTTTCATTGGGCTTATCCACTGTGGGGAACCATCGGCTGTTATTTTCAGTCTCACCTTGTGTCCAAATCTGCATAGGCTTATCCGGATCTTCTCCAAGTGGATTGATAAAAAACAAACCTTTATCAGAAGTGATTGCCGCACTTCCGCCTTCTGGATTTTCTTCTGGCTTGGCAGTATAGTCAATTACCACTTCTGCCATTTCACCATTTTCATAAGTTTTGTCAAGGTCAATGGTAATTTGTGCACCATTGTATTGATATTTCAACGGAAGACCTGTTTGATTGTTTTTCACACTATGGATGTCGAAGCCGATAGCATCAAAAACAGCTTGATCTATTGGATAGAATATGGGATCGAATGTTAAAGTTGCTACCCCCAAGACATGTTGTTTTTCCCAGTCAAAACTTAGCTCTAACTTAGTATGATGTATGTCCAGCGTTCGTTTGTGAGAAGGCCTGTAAACTTCCGGGACCAAATCTGGTTCAGGTGCAGTTATTTTGGGCGCCACGACCATCATAGTGTCCAGAACCCTTTCTTCATACTCTACAGGTGCTTCTGCCACTTGCCTGGTTCCAGTGCATGAGATGGATATCACCAATAAGAGTAGATATAATACTTTATTCATCATCTTTATTACGTTGTTAATTTTTCTAGTAAACTTTTTATTTCCAGTATAGTAACGTTTATCTTTTTTTCAATTTGATTAAATAATAACATTCTGGATTGTTGTGCATTCAGACTAACCGGCTGAGACATTTTTTTAACCCTGTCAAACCAATCCTTGGTAAAAGCAATCAGTTTTTCATTGCTGGAAAGCATGAAATTAGGGTTGTTGTAGGTAGTGAAAACCTGGTCATGGTGGGCAGAACAAATCAACATGATATTATTTGTGTACGAAAGTTCATTATGATAAAGATCGTAATCGCCACTGTCAGCGGTCACCTCCTTTCCCGGAAAAAACTTTTTGCCCTTTTCTGCCATTTTCAGCAAATGCTTAATGAGCATCCTCATTTTTTCACATAACACCAAAGCCTCTTCAGGATGTTCAAAAAAGCCGCTAATTAAGAAATATTTAATTTGGTTGAGCGTATTGGTCATGATGTTCTCATTCCAAAGTTCTACGTTTGGAGCTCTGAAATAGTGTTCTAGTATCTCTGTAGTATGTTCTTTGATGAGGTGGCTACCGGAGAAATCATTGATACTAAATTTTAAATTCTCGTAGCCCTTCAGGTTCCATAATGTTTTAGCGTGAAGAAACATCTTAAAATTGGACAAATCATTATCTAGAAAGTAATAGAAGAGATGCAATTCACTTGTAGCGTGGTGTATCTTGACATCAGGCAAAGTGGCCAGAGAAGTCACAAATGACTTGATAGGTTCTAAAAAATCGAAAAAGGATTTGACAGTTTCTCCACTAGTGGGCAAGTGAAAGTCCACGGTCAATTTATCAGTATGAACCAATTCATCAAAACTGACATCGAATTTTTTCATCAGAACAGCCAAATCATAAATGGACAAAGCGGTCGTGCCATTTAGTCTTTTATATATGGCCGGCTTACTGAGCGAGAGTGTATCTGCGATGAGGTCTACCCATTGATCTCTGCCCCCGACTTTATCTTTGATCTTATTGAGAAGGTCTTCCTGAAGTTTAAAGGCATCCATTGAATTGTGCTTGGGTTGATAAAGAGTTGTATGGCATCCTATACCGCCACGTCATAATCTCTCAACGCGTTGTTCAATGAAACCTTTTTATCAGTGGAAGGTTTTCTCTTACCGATGATCAATGCGCAATTGACATTAAACGAACCTGCAGTAAAATTTTTTGTGTAGCTACCAGGGATAACAACGGAGCGTTCTGGAATTTCACCTTTAGTGGTTACGGGCTCGGAACCGGTAACATCTATGATATGTGTCGACTTGGTCAACGTTACACCTGCGCCTATGACTGCTTCTTTTCTGACGATAACCCCTTCTACTATAATACATCTTGATCCGATGAAGCAATTGTCTTCAATAATTGTAGGCGTAGCTTGTAGTGGTTCAAGCACGCCACCTAAGCCCACTCCTCCAGACAAATGTACGTTTCGCCCTACCTGAGCACAAGATCCAACAGTTGCCCAAGTATCTACCATAGTTCCCGATCCAACGTATGCTCCAATATTGACATAACTAGGCATCAGAATGGCACCCTCCTCAATGAAAGACCCAAATCTTGCTATAGCATGTGGCACCACTCTTACGCCCTGCTTAGCAAAATTTTGCTTAAGTGGTATCTTGTCATGAAACTCAAATGGTCCTACTTCTATGATTTTCATGCTCTGAATGGGAAAATACATGACAACAGCTTTTTTGATCCATTCATGTACTTTCCATTCACCGTCTACAGGCTCGGCAATTCGTAAGAGACCTTGATCTAACTTACCTATAGTACCTCTTATGGCGGCTTGAATTTCCTGAGATTTTAACAGTGTGCGGTCTTCCCAAGCCTCAAGAATACTTTCTTTTAATTTTTCTATCATATTATGTAAATAAGAAACTGAATGCTATCAATTGTGAAATTATGCCTATCAAGTATCCGATACTTACTTCCTTCAAACTATGAGCCTGAAGTAAAAGTCTCGAAGTTCCAACTACTCCTGCTATAAACAAACTCAGAAATATCAGTATATCCGTACTTACCACGTAGGAGCCTAAACTGCCCAACTCTAAACCAAAACTTTCATAGCTAAAGTTATACTTTATCAGCAATATACCCACGAAAAATCCACCTACTCCAGTTGTGTGCAGACTAACTTTAGTGAAGAGACTAAAAAAGAATGTAAGGAATAACCCTATGGTGGAACCTAGAACAAAAATACTAAAAGCCAAAGGTATGGTCGTATTCTCGTATATATTGACAAACAACCATAAGTAAAAACCACCAGTAATGATTAATGGGATGATTCTCTCTGTCCTTTCTTTTAAATGTATGGAATTTACAAATCCCATTGCACGCATTAACATCACTGTTAATCCGGGCATAATAATCGTTAGCATCACCACATAAATGATCAATATATTTAGTGCCCTTTCATTTTGAACAGAAAATAAATAAGGATTAATGATCAAAAGGAGCATCAGCAGATACGAGATGATGATCAGGGGGTGAAAAATAAACGATATGACGTGGGCGATGTACTTCATTAAAATAGAAGCGCAAATATAGTTATTCTGCTAGAACTTGAATTTCAACACGTCTATTGCGTTTGCGCTCTTCTTCTGTAGCATTATCATTAAGCGGAAACTGATCACCAAACCCGACGGTTTCTATGCGTTCTGGTGCAATCCCTTTATCTACCAAAAAGGCTTTAATTGCCTCTGCTCGATCTTCCGAAAGTTGTAAAAGTAGTTGTTTATCGCCTACATTGTCGGAATGTCCTTCTACTCTGATCCGTAAGGCAGGAACATCTTTAAGTACCTGTACTAATTTTCCAAGTTCAGTAAATGATTGAGGCAGCACTTTTGATTCAGATCGCTCGAAATATATATTTCGCAATGTAATTTTACGCTTTGTTCCAAAGGGATAAGGAAGCTCTACGACCTGGTTGGGATCTTTGTCAGCCTTTCTAACGTAAAGATCAAGGTTAAATTTTGTGACCTCATCACTTACGATTTCAAATGGATCGATAATCTTTTCATCTCCTATATATCCTCTTTTTAAGACTTTAAATTTTACCAATTCGTTTTCTGTCAATGTAACTTCGTACTGACCGTTGTAGGTTCTAAAAAAGCCGTCGAAACCCATCACATGGGCTTTTCCCCAAAAAATTTCGCCCCGGACAGGCTGAAGCGTTTCCTCGTCAATTATTCTGATCACAATGGTCAAAGGTTTTTCCAGAATCTTAGGTGCAGTCAGATGATATCTCCATATGTCACTTGTACCATCTCTTTTAGAAGTAAAATAAATGTAATCACCCTTGGCATCGAGGTAAGGTTGGGAGTCATCATGTTCAGAATTGATAGGAACCGGGAGTAGTCGAGGTTCAGACCAATTTTTATACGTGTAATCCAATCGATCTGCTACGTAGATGTCCATGCCACCGTGACCTCCAGGTCGATTCGAAGCGAAATACAATTTTCGTTTGTCTTTTGATAAAAACGGTGCAGTTTCTCTGAAGATAGTGTTGATTGGTGCATTTATTGGTTCTGGTTTGCTCCACATATTACTCCTGATCCTTATGGAAAGGTAAATGTCGGTCTCACCCTTACTGTCAGGCCTCTCCATTGCAATGAAAAGTTGCTCTGCATCAGGGCTCATGGTCATACTAACCTCATTGCCCAGATTATTAAAATCATAAACATCCATTCCCTTAGGAAATGCAAAGCCCCCACTTTCTTCCATTTTAACTTTAGAAAATCCCTTACTAATACCACCTTCTTCATCAAAGCGGTTCAAAACGACCAACGCATTCTCAGAAGGGAAGGTTGCCAAAACACTATTGGGATAGGCATTGTTTATGGGGTATCCCGGATGTTCAACCCTTTTAAAAGTCTCTTCAGCCTTCCTGGCATAAAAAATATCCTGATTAAAAGATGAAGTTTCTGGATCTTCAATTTCATCTCCGGAAATCTGGGAAAAAATTCTGGCCAACCGTGCTTTAAGGGTGTTTTTCTCTACTTTTTTACGGGATATAACATTAATGAATTCCGGATCCCCTGTTCTGGTGAAATATAATCTGTTATTATCCTCGCTTAGTACAGGGCCAAGCTCATCATACTTGTCTGTATTAATGGAAGATGGCAGTTTCTCTAATTGCTTTTGTCCCCAGGAAGGATAAAAGCTCACTATGAGTAAGATGAATAGGATTAATTTCATTTTCATTGACCAAAAATCAAGCAAATATCATCTTTATTTAAAAGCTTCTTGTCTTTTCGATTGCGGAATTAAAGTTTTTTTAACTAAAAAATCGAATTTTATGTTTGCGATTACTGTTTTGAGATATGAAAACTACAAATAAGTCGTTTTAGATTAAGAAATGAAGCACATTAAAAATATATCCATTCTTTTATTAACCATCATGGCAGTATCGCTAGATGCTCAGACGGTTTCTGAAGAAAAGAAAGTAACCATAAATGGTCAGGTAATGACCGCACTCATTGCCGATGGCGATACACTTATCATGGCTGACCTGGAAGATGTTAGTATTACTTCACCCAGAAGTTTTGACAACGCTGAAGAGTATAGAAAGTATTTATACTATCGTAAGTGCGCCAATAAAGTTTATCCTTATGCCAGAGAGGCGATTAAAATATTTAGAGAGATGGAGGAAGCCACTTCCCATCTTAATAAAAGGAAGAGGCGAAGACATATCAAGCAATTGCAAAAAGATCTTAAACAGGAATTTTCGGATCCATTAAAGAAGTTAACCCGAATTCAGGGACAAATCCTGGTAAAAATGATTGAAAATGAGCTTGACACAGATATGCACAGCTTGCTAAAAGAGCTGAAAGGGGTTTTCTCGGCTGGCTACTGGAATCAAATCAGTAAGATTTACGGATACGATTTAAAAAGAGGATATGTGATAGGCGATGATCCTATTATGGATGCTCTTCTTGAGGATTTTGATATTTCCTACAGTTTCAAATAAAGGATCGATGATTTTCCATTAAGTTTGTATAATGGAAAATTACGATAAGCTTAGACTCGCAGATAGTAAGAATGTCAATGGAAAAGTGACCTGGCATAGTCCTTCTAACCTTGCTATCATCAAATATTGGGGTAAACATGGTATTCAATTGCCTAATAATCCATCTCTTAGTATGACCCTGACCAATGCTATTTCTAAAACTACTGTTGAGTATCAACAAAGAAGTAATTACAGTGGTGGAGCGGAGGTTACCTTTGAGTTCGAGGGCAAACAACTCCCTAAATTTCAGGAAAGAATTAAGAGGTACCTCACATCAATAAAGCCATTTGTTCCTTTTATAGAACAGTTGCAGTTTGATATCAAAAGTGAAAATACTTTTCCTCATTCTTCAGGAATTGCTTCTTCTGCCTCAGCAATGAGCGCTCTGGCTTTATGCATAACCACAATTGAGGATGAACTATTCAACTCCTTGCCAGAAATAGAGGATTTTGAAAGAAAAGCATCTCTACTGGCCAGACTGGGAAGTGGAAGCGCATCCCGTTCCATCTTTGATAGTTGGGCCTTATGGGGTAAAACAGGAGATGTAGAAGGCTCTTCAGATGAGTATGCCATTCCTATGAAGGAAAAAGTGCATCCAACTTTCCATTCTTTACACGACGATATACTTATTGTAAGTTCTACAGAAAAGTCAGTTTCTTCTTCAGATGGTCATGCTTTAATGGATACAAATACATATGCATCTACAAGGTACGATGAAGCAAAACGACAGCTTTTTTATCTTCTGGAAGCCCTCAAACAAGGAGATATAGAACGTTTTGGTAAAATTGCAGAACAGGAGGCCATGAGTTTGCACGCACTCATGATGGTTTCCAACCCTTCGTACATCTTGATGGAACCAGCTACCCTGGCTGTCATAAAGAAAGTGCGTGGATATAGAAAAGATACTGGAGCTCACTTATATTTCAGTCTTGACGCGGGACCCAATGTACATTTACTTTACCCGGATAGTGAAGCAGAACAAATCAATGAATTTATTCAAAACGAATTAAAACAATACTGTGTTAATGGATTAATCATTAATGATAAAGTTGGGCCAGGCCCTATTCAAATTGATTAGTTATGATTAGACTAGTAAGCGCACTCATGATTTATATGTTGACGGCTTCTTGTGCAATCACCGCGCAAGACAAAAAAGGCACGGATATTCAGTTAGAAAATGAAAGGTTTAAGAAAATGATCGATCGAACCATTGATTTTTCTGTTCCGGTCATAAGTGTGGAAGAACTCCATGGTCATATGGATGAATATGTAATCCTGGATGCAAGGGAGCGTGAAGAATATAATGTTAGTCATATTCCTAAAGCGCTTTATGTTGGCTATGAAGAGCCGGAGATAGGGATGATCAAATCTCTGGATAAAAACAAAAAATTGGTATTTTATTGCTCTATTGGGTACAGAAGCGAAAAGATTGCAGAGCAGGCAAAAGCTTTGGGATTTTCAGAAGTTTACAATCTATACGGTTCCATTTTCGAGTGGGCCAATAAAGGTTATGAGCTGGAAACAACCAGCAATGAAAAAACAAAGAAAATCCACGGTTACAATTGGTTGTGGGGAAGATGGATCGACAATGATGCCTATGAAAAAGTGTATAAATAAAAATGCCTTCGATCAACAGGTGATCGAAGACATGTAGCTATTTGTTCTCAAATAGGTCGGGATTACAATCCCAATTTTCCTTTTACTAAGTTAGAAACGTCTGTAGTTTCATCTGCATATAGTACAAACCCAACACTACCATCGAAAATATAAGTGTATCCATTTTCCTTGGCTACCTCATTAATGGCTTGTGTGATTTTATCCATGATAGGCTTCATCAATGTATTCTGCTTATCTACTATTTGCTGTTGGCTGGTTTGCTCATACTGAGCCAGTTGCATTTCTTCCTCCTTCAGTTTCTTAGCTTCTTCTTCTAATTGCTTGGGAGAGATCTCACCTTGAGCCTGCTTTCTCTCTAGATCCTGGTACTTAGTCTGCAAAGAAGTAATCTTTTGCTGGTATACCTTCTGTAATTGATTACCGAAAGTCTCAATATTGGCAGAAGCCTCCTTTACTTCTGGTAACAATTGGATGATCTCCTGTGAATTCACAATACCAAATTTCTGAGCATTTGCAAAAAATCCGATACACATGAATAAAATTCCGAGTATGATAGTCTTTTTCATAATCTACTTTAAATATATGTTTATTCTAATAAGGCTGCAAAAATAAAATTTTATTTTAAACCCAGTTTTCTTTTAACGTCTAAGGTTTTGTCGTATTCATCGCTGGTAAATAAAATACCCGCAGAACCTGCTTTGTCGAAAATAATATCGTATCCTCGATCGCTTGCAAACTCCTCAATGGTAGCAAATACTTTTTCCTGTATGGGCTGGACCAATTCTTGTCTTTTCTTAAATAAGTCACCTTCTGGCCCGAATTTCTGCTTTTGCATTTCACGGACTCTCTTTTCAGCCTCCATGATTTCGTTCTCTTTTTCAGTCTTTTGTTCGTCACTTAAAAGCACTTGTTCCGCTTGATATTTATTGTACATACTTTTGATCTTATCGTACTCAACACCTATTTCCTGCCTCCATGCAGCTGCGATTTTGTCAACTTCTTGCTGGGCAACTTTGTACTCTGACATATCTCCAAGTATCGAATTAACGTCTATTATAGCAATTCTTTGAGCGTTAGAACTAAAGCTCATCGTTATTACCATAGCAGCTAGGACTAATATTTTCTTGATCATAACATCTGTTTTTCAATTTTGAAATTGAGCGAGGCAAAAATACGATTTTCTCGCTCTTGTTCTTATAAGACTGAATCAGGATCTAAAAGTTTCCTTATTATCAAAATGTTAAGGTTGCATTCAAATTCTAATCCACTGTTAATTAACGAATTGTAGCCTTCCTCAGTAGAAAACACTTCAAATTTTAACGATAGTTTAACGCATAAAAAAACCGGACCAGTTTATTACTGGTCCGGCATTACATAGTTATGCAATTTTACATGAGATCCTACATCATGTTTCTTTATAGCATTAAAGCCATTCCAAATTCTAATCGTCTGTGCAAAATATCTTCACGTCTTGTCTCCCATGAATTACTTAAAATATAATCCACCTTTTGAAAACGTAGTCCTGCGAAAAGATTGACCATTAAACCTCGGGATCCAAGTCTCAATCCTACATATGGATTGGTCATCAAACCTCCATCAGCTTGTGTTATGTTATATTCTTCCCTTTTAAACGCCATCCCATAACCCATTTTCATACCGACATAGGGCACATTGTTCCCTGAAGTTAAGTTTATTTTCGCATTAGCAAAAATTGGGAAAATTTCTCTACCTGGTGCCGCATAGTAATTATCCATTCCAAACCCACCCCCGAAAGCGACCATCGCATTCTTTTGATAGAGCAAGTTATAAGATAAGGTTACACCATTGCCATTATTGTTAGACAACAAGCCTACTTGAGCCTCGTGGAAAAATCTTTGTGTTTTCATCGGAATAACAGCTCTAGAAACGCTCCTTTCCTTTTCTTCGTGCATAACGATCCTTTTGATCTGATTCGCATAAAAAGTAAGTTCATTTCCATTCTTTAGTTTCATGGTTACGCTATCATCAGGATGATATTCGGTTATGGCGCCAACGATCTTGCTACCATGATTAAGAAAAATGAGGTCTTTGTAGATTAAAGATTCATTCTGAGCTTCCAGGTTTTGCAATCCTAAAAAAAGTAGAATGATCAATAAAAGTTTATTTAGTGTTTGCATGTTAATGGGTCTAGTTTTCAACCAATATGGAACTGATTAATGAAGGTCGCTTTGGATCTTTTACATTGTATTGGAAAAAACCATCACTACCTACCAGGAATAGCAGTTCTGAATTCAAAGAGATGACGTCGTAGGCATTGATATCCGAAAGATGAGCCAATTCGTTTCTGGTAATGGCTTCAGCATCGCTGGCATCAAAAACCTTTAACCCGAAATTGCCTTCACAGATAAATAAATTATTATCTCTGATGGCAAGACCATGTGGATGTTTCATATCATAAGATTTGATGAGGCTAGGTCTGTAAATGTTACTGACGTCGATAACATCGAGTTGGTTGTCAAATCCATTGCATTGGTTGCCATCTCTTAAAGTCACATAAGCAATGTCATCTTGCACTACAACAGGATCACAGGCTTGAGCATGTCTGAATTCGGCAGTCTGTAGTGGATTAGATGGGTCTGAATTATCAAAAATAAACATACCGGCATTACTACCGATAAATAATTTGTCTTGATAAGGAAAAATAGTTTCTATACCCCATCCAAGGTGCTTGCTAGTAATTCTTTCGGGATTTGCTTCATTGGCAATATCCCAAATATTCAAAGACGACTGATCAACAGTGTATAAGTAGTCATCATAGATCGTGAATCTGGCAAATGAGCCTCCTACTCCTGAATTACCTGAACTTGAAGATTCTCCAAAACTAAGAACATTATTAGCGTTAAAACCACCACGATCAAACGTAATTCCATTGCCTTCAGCAAACCACACCATATCATCTCTTCTAAAAAAGCGTTGCCCAAAATTCTGGTCCGAACAATCAAAGGTCTCGACAATATTTGATCTCGTGTGGTAAACCACATGTCGTTGATCAAGATTTTCATAAAGCCAATCCTCTTCAGGTTTGATACGATCTCGACTGGTCAGCACTGGATTCTTAATGTCTTCTATATTGATCGCCATGAGAAACAATGGGTTATCAGCGAAAAGGGTCTTATTCTTAATGGCCATGTCGAAATTTCCTGGAAGATTATAAAAAGTCACATATTTAGGACTGCTTGGATCAGCATTGTCATAAATATGAATTCCCACACCCTTCTCATTAATGAATAAGTAGTTTTGATAGAAATATATTTTACCGGGATTTTCAAGAGATCGCCCGTCTACGGTCCTAACATCATAAGCCAATTCCTGTCCGCTCATGTACACAGGATTGTATCTGACGTATTCTCTTGTGGCATCGCATTTGTCCTCGAGGCAGGATTGGCTGAGAAGGCCAAGGAAAACAAAAGCGCATAATAATTTTAAAGTTTTCATTAATTCTATTTTAAAGTTTTTTCAATGAAGCAAATGGGTAAGCATTACCTCTTCAATTTTAATCATGCTTTTACGCGTAAAAACATCTATTCATTAAGACGGAAAAGGGTTAAAAAGGGTTGGTAGACTTGACTAATTATTGTTCAAGAAAAATGAATTGTGCCCCGAGCTCACTGATTACAAATAAGCAAAGATGGGTGTCTGTATCCTTGTATGCCTCCTTGAACTTGTCAATATTTTCTGAAGGAATCAGAGATTTAGAGTGAAATTCTTCGAGACTGGAAGCGTGAATATTCCAATTACCCTTCGACTTTTTCTTTTCTACGATAGGAATTCCTACTTCGATAGCGTGTTGATGAAAAACAAAAATAGGGTATTTAGATACATCTTTAGTCATGATGATGTCCTGAGCTTTGATCAACACATTGCGATAAACTTTCAACTCATTTTCTAACTGGAGTAGTTTTTCAGCATCTTCAGCCATTGGTCTTTAGTTTTAGTAAGGCAACACTTTCTACATGATGGGTATGCGGGAACATATCCACGGGTTGTATTTTTTCCAAGGTATACTTTTCTGACAATAATCCTATATCTCTAGCTTGGGTGGACGGATTGCAACTGATGTATACGATTTTAGGAGTTTCTAACTTTAAAAACATATCCACTACCTCTTTATGCATTCCCGATCTCGGGGGGTCAGTAATGATGATATCCGCTACTCCGTGATTTTCGACAAATCTATCTGTCCACAGGTCTTTCACATCTCCTGCGTAAAAACTGGCATGATGGATCTGATTGTGCGAAGCATTTTCTTTAGCCCATTCAATGGCTTCCGGAATCTCTTCGATTCCGACGATAGACTTGCATTGGTCTGCTACAAAAAGAGCGATACTTCCTAGACCTGTATAAAGATCGTAAACATTATCATCCGGTTGAATATTTGCAAATTGCCTGGCAATCTGATATAATTTCGCAGCTTGTTTAGTATTGGTTTGAAAAAATGACTTGGGTCCAATTTTATATTCTAGAGGGCCCAATCTTTCTTTCAGGTAGGGTTCACCATGAACATGAATGGGATCGAGGTCGTAAAAGGAGGAATTGTTTTTAGGGTTTATGATGTGAAACATGCTGACGATTTGAGGAAACTGAGAAAGGACAGCTTCTGTGATATTCGCCATCTTTTGCTTTTCTTCTCGACCAAAAATTAAAATCAGCATGACCTCTCCTTTAAGATTGGTCCTCACCACCATTTCACGAAGAAAACCGTGATTTCCTCGGATATCATAATAGGAATATGCTTCAGAAGACGTGAAATCCTGAATAAAATTTCTGATTTGATTAGAAATATCGACTTGAAGATGGCAGGTGTTGATGTCAACGATTTTATCAAATACTCCTGGTCTGTGAAACCCTACCGCTTTGGATTGCTCAATGTCTTCTCCAGAGGCTACTTCTTCTTCCGTGATCCAGCGCTTGTTTGAAAAGCTATATTCCAATTTGTTGCGATAAAGCCTTAAACTTGTATTTCCTAAAATGGGCAAAAACTCGACGGGCTCTACTTTAGCGATGCGTTTTATCGCATCCCGCACCTGTTTTTCTTTATGCTCAATTTGAATTTTATAATCTAGATGTTGCCATTTGCAGCCGCCGCAAATGCCAAAATGCTCACAAAATGGTTCTACGCGATGTTCAGATTTTTCCGTGACCTCTGAAACAAAACCAAATGGAACCCCTTTCTTTTTCCTTTTAATCACAGCATTGACCGTATCACCAGGTACACCACCTTGTAAAAAATAAACGGTACCATTTTCATCTCTTCCCACACTCATCCCCTTGTCAGCGATTCCGGAAATGGTGATGTCTTTAACCATTTTTGCCTTCTTCCTTCTTCCCATTACTCTACAGTTATAAATTCAGTTCTTCTGTTTAATCTTCTTCCTTCTTCAGTTTCATTTGTACTGATCGGCTGAGATTCCCCCAATCCCCTGTAAGATAGTCTTTCAGACTGAACCCCTTTTCTGGTCAAGTATTCATATACCGACTTTGCACGGTTTTCTGAAAGCAATTGATTATCCTCTTCCGGCCCTACATTATCAGTATGTCCTCTTATTTCTATTTTCAAATCTGGATTTTCTTTTAATAAATCTACCAGATGGTTTAGTTCAAAAAATGATTCCTCCAGGAGCTCAAAAGATCCGGTTTCAAATAAAACGTTCTTAAGAATAACAGGCTCAGGGTCAGCTTCAACTATCGGTTCTACTTTTTTCAAATAGATATTGACTTCAAATGCAGTTTCTGAGGTGGATGGATTGTCTAATTCTATCCTTTCGGAATGGAGATAATAATTCTCCTTGTCAATGTTTATACTAAAGTTCTCGCCTACAGGTAGAATAACTAAAACTTCGCCTTCGGAATCTGTAACCCTGGACCTCGCTAAACGGCTGGAGGACTGAATATCCACCCTTGCGGCCAAAGGGTTGTGAGTTTTTGCATCATAAACGTTTATTCTTACGAAGCCTACAGGGTCTGCTGATGATGCTTTCGGCAGCTCGAAAGTATATATATCGGTATGATTTCTATCAAAACCTACTGTGCCACTACCTTTGGAATAATAAGCGGTTTTTCCATCCAGGCCGACGATCATGGCTCCTTCATGGTCTTCGGTATTGATAGGATAACCCAAGTTAACCGGATCTGACCATTGGCCATCGCTGCCTAGCTCAGATTTAAACAGATCAAAACTTCCCATGCCCGGATGTCCATCAGACTTAAAGTAAAGCGTCTTTCCGTCAGGGTGTAAAAAAGGTGATTCTTCTTTGAAAGGGGTATTGATCACTGGTCCAAGATTCTGTGGTATCAACCACTTGCCTTCCTCATTTCTTTTGCTCCACCACAGATCGCTTTCACCATGGCCACCAGGTCGCTTGCTTGCAAAAATAATGATTTCACCATCTGCCGAAATGGAAGGTTGACTGTCCCAGGCATTGCTGTTTATTGCATCAAAAAACGTGGGCCGACTCCAAACCCCTTCTTTTTTAAAAGCAGCATAAATGTTACACCCTCGAGGGGTTCTATTCCGACCATCTGAACAGAAAGTAAAAAGTATCGTTTTTCCATTGGCAGATATGGCATGTGCGCCTTCGTTTTCAAGCGTATTTAAATTGGGAAGCAACTGTGCTTCTGTCCAGTTGTCCAGGGAGTCCTTTTCTGCATAGTAGATATCTTCCTGGTTTTGGGTCACTCTTGTGAAAAATAGTTTTTGGCCGTCGGCAGTCAGGGAAGGTAGATACTCAGAATAGTTAGGACTATTAATCGCTTCCGGTAGCATAACGGGGTCAAAAGGTAAAGGATTTGCAAGGGCATACTTTCTAAATTCAAAATCCCTTATTTTCTTTTCAACTTCGTTTCGGTATTCCGGTCTGATCTTTTTATCTTTTAACAAGTAAACCTTATAGGTGTCAATGGCTTCCTGGAAATTTTTACTGGCCTCATAACTTTGCGCCAATGCCTGGTAAGCGCGAACATTGTATGTGGAATCCAGGTCAATGGCAGATTTAAAATGATCGATGGCTTGCTCGTAACTTTGATTGCTGTAAAGTAAACCACCAAGCTGAAGGTGGGCATCAATAAACTTAGACTCTTTTTCTAACGCCTTCTCTAGTTTGTCAATGGCTTCTTCGACCTTATTTTCTGAAATACATTTCTGTGCTTTTTCATACAATTTCGAAAGAGCCTTAGGTGCATTGTTTTCAGTGACGATAGACTGGCCACCTAAAACCATTGGCACAAAAAACAAAAACAGTACAAAGTATTTGCTATTCATACTTAAGTTAACGAAACGAAGATATAGGAATGTTATGCCATCTGGGCAGCAAGTTTCTCAGCATTGTCGAAACCTAGCTCTTTAGCCATCTTAATGTCCTTAATAGAACCGTTCTTACCGGCCTTCTTCTTAGCCAGACCACGGTAGAAGTACTTCTCTTTTTCTGGAATCTCATCGAGCTTACTCCTTTCCGCAATTGATGCATTAAATGCCTTGATGGCTTCTTCATATTCTTCTAGCTCCACCAGAACTTTGCCGTACTTAAACTGAACTGCTGACATCCACTTTAGATTAGGGCTGTCTTCCTCGAAAGAGCGGTTGCTAAACAACTTCAGATCGAAAGCGGCTTTCTTGTACTCCTTAAGTTTAATATGACAATCCGCCTTTAGTCTGCGTGCTTTCCAATAGATACTCTGGAGGGCTATTGATTTTTTGGTTGCCATATCAAAATCAGCTGCAGCTTCTTTCCAATTTTCATTGATCATGTGGACTTTACCTCTTCCATAGTAGGCTGCGGGATTTGTATCGTCGATTCCGATGCTTTTATTATAGTCTCTTAAAGCATCATGATATTTTTTGAGGATAAAATTGACTTTTGCACGGCGCTCATAAGCCTGAGCATGACGATTGTATTTTTCAATGGCTTTTGTGAGGTGCTTGATCGCTTCCTGTTGTTCTCCCTCTGACTTAACCAACTTTTTACCTTTCTGGAAATATTGAACAACGGCTTTATCAGATTTCGGTTCTACGTGAGAGTGTGCAAGCACTGTTCCCGTATCTGTTAACCACCCATCTATGCTTCCAGATATGGCAAACTGCGCACAATAGCCAAGCAAGTCCATGGTGTTTTTGAATGATTTTTGAGTGACCTGTCCCACGAATCTTTTGAGGTCCATATAGAAGCCATCTTCAAAGAAGATTTCTTCTTCTTTGAACAGTATGTCATTCTTATGGTAGTTCTCTGTTCTGTAATTGAACATCTTCACTACCTTTTCATAACTCTTAGCATTTCCAAATTCAAGTCTACCCTGAATAATCGACTTAATCCACATTAATCTTAATATTTACTAAAATTAAGTTATTCATGGTCATAGGTGTCACCGCGTTAATTCATGAGGGGAAACATAAAGGTCTTAAAAAAGATTGTAAATCAAAAGTTTATTTAGGATTATGCCCAAACTTTACAGCCTTCTGTACAATTTGTGCAGATTTCAATCTGGTCGCGACCTAAAAGAATCTGACTTCTAAATTGTTGGTATGCATCACCCTGCCATAATTCACTAAAACTCTGTTCCTTGAGATCGCCAAGTTTGTAAGTGGCATCTTTATCAAAACAACAAGGAACCACCATCCCATCCCAAGTAATGACGCATGATTGCCACAATCGCCAGCAATGATTCAACAACTCGTTTTTAACTTCGTATTTACCATTGGCCTTCTGTCGATATCTGGCATATTTATCAATAGACGGAATCAGTGGGTTTCCATTTTCATATTCATACACTTGTGCGGTTTTCAGTTTGACTTCATCAACCCCTACCTCTTTAGCCAGTCTGTAGATTTCGGGAATTTGGTGTTCATTAGGCTTAACAACTAAAAACTGAAAAATGATGTGAGGATTAGAAGCTTTCAGCTTCTTTTTCCATTTAACCAGGTTTCGTGTTCCTGCTAAAACATTGGCCAGGCTTCCTTCTTTACGATATTGTTCATAAACTTCCTGTGTGGTACCATCTACACTAATGATGATGCGATCTAGTCCTGATTCTATGGTTTTCCTGGCATTTTCATCGTTTAAGAAATGACCATTGGTGGAGGTGATGGTATAGATGCCTTTTTGATGCGCATAGTTGACCATATCTAAAAACTTTGGATTAATATAAGGTTCCCCCTGGAAGTAGAAAATGAGATACATCAGGTCATGATAAAGCTCCTCGATGGTGTCTTTAAAGAAATCCTCTTTCAGATTACCGGTAGGTCTGGAAAAGGCCCTTAAACCAGAAGGACATTCCGGACATCTGAGATTACAAGCCGTCGTTGGTTCCACGGAAATGGTAAACGGCATCCCCCATTGAGTGGCTTTCCGGGTGTATTTAGTATAGTAAAATGAGCTTAAAACTTTTGCTGCATTAGCAAGTTTTCTAGGGGTAAGTTTTCTTGCGAAGCGCAATGTATCTGATGCATAAAAAGTCATATACCATATCGATCTTTAAGGATATTGACGTGATACTTGCAATGTCCTGCTATAAAATAACCTATGGTACTGGATTTTACTTTGTAACCACTGGCTGTCCCCTCGTTTTCAAGTTCGGTACCACCTAACATTTCATACAACAAAATGTTAGCAGACCGTAAATGTTCAAAACATTGTATCAATTCACCCAAACTGGTATTTTCAGGATTTACTCCAGACATGTAATCGTTCTGATCAAAGCCTGGCAGTGATTGTTTTTCTCCCCTGGCGATCGCAAGGCCTCGATACCCAAAGACCATTTCTGTATCAATAATATGAATCAATACTTGCTTGACCGTCCATTTGCCCTCGGCATAGCGAAAATCAGATTTGTCATCTGGAATATTGCGAAAACATCTCAGTGCATATGCTTTCTCTTTTTTCAGTGTTTCGATTAGAGGAGCATCCTCTAGCGTGTCGATGTAGCCTTTATAAAAAATCGGGTATTCACCCTTTTTAGGTTTGTGATTTTGAATCATTTCACAAAGATAATCATTATAGATTTGTCAGGATCTAAGCTGAACAAACACATTTTTGTTTTTGGAGTCAGCGGATCGTTTAGTTAGACTTGGACTAAAATTTGCTTTATTAATAAAAATGTTCAAAATGGGATCTTATGTTCCAATTCATCACTAATTTCTTTAAGCATAGAAAAAAGCGTAAAAAGCCTGATCCAATGAAGTATTTAATTGTAGGTTTGGGAAATATGGGTGCAGACTATGAGGGCACAAGACACAATGTGGGCTTTAATGTAGTAGAGCATCTTGCGAAAGAGCACAATGCAGAATGGAAGGATATGATGTTAGGTGATCTGGCTGAAATTAAACACAAAGGAAGAAAGATCATTTTGCTTAAACCGTCCACTTATATGAATAGAAGTGGCAAAGCAGTAAATTATTGGTTGCAGAAAGAGAAAATTAAAAACTCAAATTTGTTGATCATATTAGACGACCTCAATCTACCCTTCGGCAGAATTAAGATCAAGCCAAAGGGCAAAAATGGTGGTCATAATGGTTTAAAGGACATTGATCAGATGTTGGGTGGAAATTTGTATGCCAGATTGCGAGTGGGTATTGGTAGTGATTTTCACAAGGGTCAGCAGGTGAATTATGTTTTAGGTCAATGGACCGATGAAGAAAGGAATGATCTGGATAAGATTATAGAACGTGCTGCTGCTGCTGCACTGAGCTTTACAGCGATCGGCATTCATTTCACGATGAATGAATATAATTAAAGGAGACATCGGGCTTATGATTGCGCTTCTGGGACTTATAGTGAACATGCAACAATCTAGTTAGCATTTTATTTAAATATTTATTACCCACCTATATTGTCATAATGACAATATTTGTTATCTTAGAGTCATTATGACATTCCACCCCTTTTCTCAAACTCTCATCAATCCCTCCCCGGAGGAAAATCTAATTCCCTCCTTGTCCGTTGACTGTGTCATCCTTGGATTTGAAGATGATCAGTTGAAAGTGTTATTGATTCAACATCATGGCGGACCCAAAGATGGAGAATGGGCGTTACCTGGAGATTTTGTTCACAAAAACATTGACCTGGAAAGCATGCCATACGAAGTGCTAAAGCGACTAACAGGGATCGAAGATATTTTTGTCGATCAATTTGGAGCCTTCGGTGCATGTGAAAGAGTAGACTACAGAAGAATCATCACGATAGGGTATTATGCGCTGATCAGCCCGGGCAAGTATGAATTAAAGATTGGAAACGGAGCAAAGAAGGTACAATGGTTTGCAGTAGATCGAGTTCCTTGTTTGATTTTTGATCACAATGAGCTTGTAGAGGCGGCCATTCGTCAATTACAAATGGATCTTGATATCAAACCGATTGGAAACAACTTGCTACCCGAAGAATTTACATTGACCCAAATGCAAAAACTCTACGAAGCCATACTGGGAGAAAAACAGGACACCAGAAATTTTAGAAGGAAAATTGCTAATCTAAAAATCTTGAAAGAAACAGGGAAGGTAGATGACTCGGCTCCACATAGAGCTCCCAAACTTTATCAATTTGATCAATCAAAACTAAAATGAAGTACGCACTTGGAATAGACGTAGGAAGCTCTTCAGTAAAAGTGGCTGTTGTGGAGGTGGACTCAGGCAAGTTAAGGGCAACTGCGCAGTATCCTAAAACAGAAATGTCCATGATCACCGAAAAGAAATCTTGGGCCGAGCAAGATCCTGAAATGTGGTGGGAAGCTTATTTAAAAGGTCTGGAAGAGGTAGGAAAAGAAAAGGGAATACTCGCTAATGTCACACACATAGGCATCTCCTATCAAATGCATGGTTTGGTATGTGTCAATGAAAAACAGCAGGTATTGAGACCTTCCATTATATGGTGTGACAGTAGGGCGGTTGAAATAGGTGATCAAGCATTTAAAGAGATCGGTTCGACCTTTTGTCTGGGTTGTTTATTAAATAGCCCTGGCAACTTTACGGCATCCAAACTAAAATGGGTAAAAGAAAACGAACCTGAAATTTATAAGCAAATCCATAAAATCATGCTTCCCGGTGATTACATAGCTATGAAGCTCTCGGGAAAAATTTCCACGACCATAAGTGGATTATCAGAAGGTGTATTTTGGGATTTCGAACACCAGGAAGTTAGCAATCAAATCATGAAGCAATTTGGATTTGACCATGACCTTATTCCTGAATATTATCCCAGTTTTTCAGAACATGCTGTCATCTCTGATGAAATAGCGCATGAGCTAGGACTTAACCCAGAAGTCAAAATAACTTATAAAGCTGGAGACCAACCCAACAATGCTTTATCGCTTAACGTCATGGAGCCTGGTGAAATCGCGGCTACTGCCGGAACCTCAGGTGTGGTCTATGGAGTCGTAGACGCTTTATTTGTAGACGAACGCCAAAGAGTGAACAGCTTTGCTCATGTTAATTACTCAACAGATCAACAAAGAATTGGTGTCTTATTGTGCATCAATGGTGTAGGAATTTCCAATGCATGGGTCAAAAGAAATTTTGGCTTTAAGGATTATGAAGAAATGAATAATGAAGCGGAGTCTCTAGATGCCGGGTCAGAGGGTTTATTCTTTTTCCCTTTTGGCAATGGAGCAGAAAGAATGTTGGGCAACAAAAACATAGAAGCCAGCATAGAAGGATTAAATTACAATATCCACAGCAGAGCACATATTGCCAGAGCTGTACAAGAAGGAATCGCATTTGCATTTGCTTATGGTATGGAAGCATTTAAAGAAAACAATATAGAATTGACGACCATAAGAGCAGGTCGGGCTAACATGTTTTTAAGTGACCTTTTTGCCCAAACTGTATCTGACCTGATGGTAATTCCTATAGAATTATACAATACAGATGGTGCTATCGGTGCAGCCAGAGGGGCACTGATCGGAGGAAGAGTGTTGGATCAGAAACAGGCGTTTTCGAATCTGCAAAGAGAAAAAACTTATCAACCCACTTCTCGTTCTTCCTACCTCGACATTTACAAGGAATGGAAAGATAAATTGACAAATAAACTTAAAAATAACATCTAATGAGCAAGACGTATTTTCCTCAGATTGGAAAAATCACTTTTGAGGGCAAAACTTCGAAGAATCCCATGGCTTATACCCACTATGATCCAAGTAAGAATATTCGGGGCAAAAGCATGAAAGAGTACTTTAAATTTGCCGTAGCCTATTGGCATAGCTTCTGTGGTACAGGTGCAGACCCATTCGGACCGGGAACCAGAAATTTAGAATGGAACAAAAGCGATGACGCATACAAACGCGCAACAGATAAAATGGATGCAGCCTTTGAATTCATTGGAAAGTTAGGCATACCTTATTATTGCTTTCATGATGTTGATTTGATAGATGAAGGAGATACCATTGCGGAGTATGAGAAAAGGATGAAATTTATTACGGACTATGCACTTCGTAAACAGGAAGGAACCGGAATTAAACTATTATGGGGAACAGCTAATTTGTTCTCACACTCGCGATACATGAATGGGGCATCTACCAATCCGGATTTTGCCGTTTTGGCACGAGGTGCGGTTCAGGTGAAGAACTCCATAGATGCCACGATTAAATTGGGTGGTCAAAACTATGTTTTCTGGGGTGGGCGAGAAGGCTATATGAGTCTGCTTAACACAGATATGAAACGCGAGAAAGAGCATATGGCCACTTTTCTTAAGAAAGCCCGTGATTATGGTCGGGAGAATGGTTTCGAAGGCACTTTTCTAATCGAACCTAAGCCTATGGAACCGTCGAAACATCAATATGATTTTGATGCAGCAACATGTATCCAGTTTCTTCAGGAACATGACTTGCTGGATGACTTCAAATTGAACATTGAGGTCAACCATGCTACGCTCGCTTCACATACTTTCGAGCATGAGCTGCAAGTGGCCGCAGATGCAGGAGCGTTGGGAAGCATTGACGCCAATAGGGGAGATTATCAAAATGGCTGGGATACGGATCAATTTCCGGTTGATTTGATGGAGCTTACTCAAGCAATGTTGGTCCTGTTGGAATCCGAACCATTGACAGGAGGGATTAATTTTGATGCTAAAGTGCGAAGGAATTCAACAGACATGGAAGATATGTTTATTGCCCACATTAGTGGAATGGATAATTTTGCAAGAGCGGCGCTAATTGCTGAAAATATACTAAAGAATTCAGATTATAAGTCACTGAGAAAGAAGAGATATAGTTCATATGATAGTGGTGTAGGAGAACGATTTGAGAATGGTGAAATTGGTTTTGAAGAGCTGAGAGATTTTGCAATTCAGAATGGTGAGCCGGATCAGATTAGTGGTCAGCAGGAGCTGTACGAGCGGATTATAAATATGTATATTTAGAGTTAAAGAGTTAAAGAGTTAAAGCCCTTCTTTCTATTTTTCTGCAAAGTATTGTGAAGGGCTTTTTTTGAGCAACCGTTATCGCACAAAATACACTTTGGCGATCTTATCTTCTTCTATTTTATAGATAGCAATCGCGGTGAATGGCCCAGATCCTTGCACACCTGTAATGCGCTCATGGTCGATAACGGTATTTCCATTGACAATTCTATTGACCAATTCACAATGTAGATCAGGATTGTTTTTAAAGAAAGAAGCATAACCTTCTCTCATTTCTTCTTTGCCCTTAGTCCTTAAGTCGTCAGGAAAATTATAGATTTCAATATCATTGCTGTACGGCTCCAAAAAGGCATCGATATCTCCGGCATTATATGCATTGAGCTGTTGCTGTGCCAATATTGCTGGCGTAACTTCCAGAATTTGCGATGCCTGATGCACCTTACCGCTTTTAACGACCATTTCGATGTCTTTTAAATTTTCAAGATTTTCTAATGGATTACTATTGAGGAGAACCAAATCTGCGACTTTGCCGATCTGGATGGAACCTAAAGTTTCTTCTTTGCCAACGGCTATTGCACCATTAATCGTTGAAGACCTGAGCATTTGCAAATTAGACAATCCGGCCTCTTGCATTGCATCTATTTCATCATAATAAGAGCTGGCGTGTAGTGTGCCAATGTTGCCTGCATCTGTCCCTGTAGCTATCGTGGTGTGATATTTGGTTAATAGATTGAAATTGACTTTCGTTGTACTATCGATGTATTCCTGACGTTCTAAAACCATAGGATAGTTGTCTTTCCAGCGCTGAAATTTGTCTTGAGCCGGTAGGTGTTCAGAGTCGAAAATTTCGCCCAAAATAAATGGGTTAGAAACCTCAAAATCTGTTTTGGTAGGTTTAAAATGACCTGAAAGCGTCCTGGAATAATTAGGGCCAACGACCAGTGTGGGTATGTAGACGACATTGCTGTCAACAATCATTTGGACAAATTCTTCATCAATCATGCCTTCAGCATCTGCTGCACTATGCACCAAGACGTCTGCTCCAGCCTTGACTGCAAGTTTGGCCGTATTTAGTTGTGTGGCATGCATAAAAACTTTGAAGTCATTTTTCCTACTTTCATCAACAGTAGCCTTCATAATGCCAAGAAGCTCTTCAGAAGAAATTCCCGGCAATGCAATCCCCCAAACCTTTATAAAGTCGGGCTCATATGGTATTTGTCTTCTTACAAGCTCCCGGGCCTCCTCCTCATTGTTGACTTTTATGATGGGAGAGTCTTCTATGTCATAGGCTGGAGGCTGGTAAGTAGAAACTAATGGGCCTGTCAAAAATAAATTGGGATAATCTGGATCATCTTTGAATTCCTCCCTGATGGAATAATTGGCCATGGGACCTCCTATATCAATGACGCTGGTAATGCCTAATCGCAAATATCTTTTCAATAGGTCACCAGCATTTTCTCTAAGAAACGATCTTTCTTTTTCATAAGGTTTAAATGCTGTCAGGTCAATGGCATCGGGACGGGTATAGATAGCTCCAGACTGAAATAAGTGTATATGGGAATCAAAAAGTCCAGGAATGATATAGTATTCTGAAGCATCTATGACTATAGCATTGTCGTGTACAAATTTGTTTTCAGAAATATTTTGAATAATGCCATACCGAATGAATAGGTGTCCATTTTTAAACGTTCCTGAATTCAAATCCAGATATCGGGCATTTTCTAAGACTAGCGTTTCTGGTTCTTGCGCCCAAACACTAAATGGGAGAATTAAAAAAATAAAAAGCACTGCTCTAATCATTGGTATGGACTTATTCTGAGGAACTAAGATATAAATTTAAAAGCCTAAATTATTAAATCAATAAAGGTGAATCCACCATCACCCGCTTTTCATGATTTACAAAACATGGTTATGTGTTAGATGATTAGATGCTAATGTGAATGTCGGCGCGGATACATTTTTCTAAATAACAACATTTGTTGACAACAAATATTGATAAAAACAAATTATGTTTGTGCTGTTGTTCATCATGAATAACTCAAACATTGACAAAAACAAAAATATTTAAAATGAAAAAAGGAATTTTATTGATGCTTGCAACTTTTACGATAGTTGCATTCTCATTTAGAAACGTTGTGATAGAAAACTATACAGCTGATGTAACAAAAAGTGAAATTAACTGGAAAGCTTACAAAGTTACTGGTCAACACGAAGGAACAGTTGAACTACAAGATGGTAACCTTGAGTTTACTGATGGCGCATTATCTGGTGGTAGTTTCGTTGTTAACATGCCTACCCTTGTGGCAACAGACCTCGAAGGTGAGTGGAAAGGAAAATTAGAAGGTCATTTAAAATCAGAAGACTTCTTTGCAGTAGATAAATATCCGACTGCCAAGTTTGTTATTACTAAAGTAGCTCCTAAAGGAACTCCCGGAGACTATAAAGTTTACGGAGACCTTACCATTAAAGGCAAAACCGAACCTATTGATTTTTACGCAAATGTAAAAGAAGAAAATGGCGCTAAAGTAGCCACTGCTAAATTAGAAATCGACCGAACTAAATATGATGTCAGATACGGATCAGGATCTTTCTTCTCCGGTTTAGGAGATAAAACAATCTATGATGAATTTGACTTAGATGTTATGATCGTAGCAGAATAAAAATTGAATTTAGAGCTGGAGCATTTTTTTTTGATCCGGCTCTAATTCTTTTATATCCATATGAAACTAGAAGAAGAAATAAAACAAAGCAAATTCAATTCAGAGCACCACAAGCTCGTTTTGAATTTGATGTACACCTTTAACTGGCTAGAGAAGCCTATCAAATTTGCGGTCTCTAAACATAAAATTACCATTCCTCAATACAATATCCTACGGATACTTAAGGGGTCATCGCCAAATCCACTCTCTCCCAGAGACATTAAAAAAGTCATGATCCACAAAAAATCGGACTTGACCAGATTGTTGGACCGCTTAGTTTCTAAAGATTTAGCACATCGAAGTATTTGTCCATCAAACCGAAGAAAAATGGACATTACCATCACAGAGAAAGGGCTTGAACTCTTAGAAAAATTGAATCCTGAGATTGCCAAGGTCTCCGATGAAAGAATAGCTAAAAACATATCTGAAAGTGAAGCTATAAAGGCGAATGAGTTGATTGATAAGTTGAGAGGTTAGACATTTTTAGTAACTTCGCGGCTTCATAAAAAAACAATATGGAGCGTACTAAAATTAAAACCTTACTATCCTCCGGAGAAATCGGAAAGTCAGTTTGTGTAAAGGGTTGGGTCAGATCATTTCGAAACAATCAGTTTATAGCCATTAATGATGGTTCGACCATCAAAACCATTCAAGCCGTAGCCGGGTTAGATGATTTTGAAGAAACGCTCAGAAGAAAAATCAATGTAGGAGCTGCAATTGGTGTTATTGGTCAATTAGTAGAATCAAAGGGTCGGGGACAAAGTGTGGAAATCCATGCTACTGAGATCACCATTTACGGTGAGGCAGATCCCGAAAAGTATCCTTTGCAGCCCAAAAAACATAGTATGGAGTTCTTAAGAGAGATTTCTCATCTTAGATTCAGAACCAATACTTTCGGAGCAGTATTTAGGATTAGACATGCTGCTGCATTTGCCATTCATAAGTTTTTCAACGATCAAGGATTTTTGTACTTACATTCTCCTATCATTACGGGTTCTGATGCCGAAGGTGCAGGTGAAATGTTTAGGGTCACCACGATCGATCCATCAAATCCACCAAGAAAAGAAGACGGTTCCATAGATTATCGCAAGGATTTTTTTGCCAAAGAAACCAATTTAACAGTATCAGGTCAATTAGAAGCAGAGCTGGGGGCATTAGCTTTCTCGGATGTCTATACATTTGGTCCAACCTTTAGAGCTGAAAATTCCAATACATCTCGTCACTTGGCTGAATTCTGGATGGTAGAACCCGAAATTGCCTTTGCAGGACTGAAGGAAAACATGGATCTGGCTGAGGAGATGCTCAAATTCATCATTGACTATGTCATTCAGAACTGCGAAGAGGATTTAGAGTTTTTAGAGAAGCGCCTTTTGGATGAAGAGAAGTCAAAGCCTCAAGCTGATCGATCTTCGATGACACTAAGAGAAAAGTTACAATTTTGTTTAGATCATGATTTTGTAAGGCTCACATACACTGAAGCCATTCAAATTTTGAAGAATTCTAAGCCAAATAAGAAAAAGAAATTTCAGTTTATCATTGATGAATGGGGTGCAGATTTGCAGTCTGAACATGAGCGGTATTTAGTCGAAAAACACTTTAAAAAGCCGGTGATATTAACAGATTATCCAGCTTCCATTAAGGCCTTTTACATGAGGCTTAATGAAGATGAAAAGACGGTTGCGGCTATGGACATTTTATTTCCGGGAATTGGAGAAATAGTGGGAGGATCAGTGAGAGAAGAGCGATATGAGGTATTGAAGAGCAAAATGGAGGCAAATGATATACCTGTAGAAGAAATGAATTGGTACTTAGATACCAGAAGGTTTGGAACTTGTCCACATGCGGGTTATGGGCTGGGGTTTTCGAGAATGATATTGTTTTTAACGGGGATGGGTAATATTAGGGATGTTATTCCATTTCCGAGAACACCCGGGAATGCTGGATTTTAGAGAGTCGGTCTGGAAGATTTCGCTATATGTATACATGTTGGTCAGAAATGGAATAACATGGCCGCCCATCCGCTTTCGCGGTTCGCTCATTTGAAGCCCTGTCGGACTTCACCCGAAGGGAACATTCGCTCTTCATTTCCGAGAACACCTGGGAATGCTGGATTTTAGAGAGTCGGTCTGGAAGATTTCGCTATATGTATAGATGTTGGTCAGAAATTGAATTCCATGGCCGCCCATCCGCTTTCGCGGTTCGCTCATTTGAAGCCCTGTCGGACTTCACCCGAAGGGAACATTCGCTCTTCATTTCCGAGAACACCCGGGAATGCTGGATTTTAGAGAGTCGGTCTGGAAGATTTCGCTATATGTATAGATGTTGGTCAGAAATGGAATAACATCGCCGCCCATCCGCTTTCGCGGTTCGCTCATTTGAAGTCCTGTCGGACTTCACCCAAAGGGAACATTCGCTCTTCATTTCCGAGAACACCCGGGAATGCTGGATTTTAGAGAGTCGGTCTGGAAGATTTCGCTATATGTATACATGTTGGTCAGAAATGGAATAACATCGCCGCCCATCCGCTTTCGCGGTTCGCTCATTTGAAGCCCTGTCGGACTTCACCCGAAGGGAACATTCGCTCTTCATTTCCGAGAACACCTGGGAATGCTGGATTTTAGAGAGTCGGTCTGGAAGATTTCGCTATATGTATA
>NZ_JAJNKB010000064.1 GCF_021533195.1 Portibacter marinus | reverse complement strand
CCGTTCTCAGTAATGCAAAAAGCATCATTGTTACGAATAAATACGAACTATTATTTTAACTTTATGGTTAATGAGAATAATTAACTTAGGAGTTTTAACAAAACACATTAAGAAAAATCGAGGGAACACTAAGCTTGTAAAAGAGATCAAGGATTTAGTACAAACGCTTGAAACCTCTAATTGGTTTAGTGAGGAAGATATCAAAAAAGTACGCCCAGATGCGGATCGAGTAAACCCAATTGGCTGTTACTTCTTTAATATCCATTATGATAGAACTCTGATTCTTATTGAAATAAATAATGGAGAAGCAGAAATTTTATGGTGTGGATCTCATCAATCTTACGATAGGACATTCAAAAACAATAAGGTTACGATCAGAAGATGGCTTTTAGAAAGAAAAATTATAAAGAAATGAATCAAGAATTCGATTTAAATGAACTACTTCAAAAAGGTAAAATAACAAGCGAACTTGAATTACAACGAGCTACAATGGCTCAACGAAAATTACGCTTATATTCAAATGAAATTGAAAATTCGGAGTCTAAACGCCAACGACTTGTAGACATGATTGAGCAGTATGAAAGCAAGTATTGGTCAGATCATAATAAAGTAACAGATCAACAAGTCATTGAAAGTGATGAAGCAGAGGAATCAGTTCTAAAAGAGATCAACTTCATAGATAGTCGAAAAAAACTAATTAGATCCAGATTGAAAAAATTAGGTATAAACCAACAGGAATTTGGAATCATCTTAGGTCATACAAGCAAATCGTATATGTCTGAATTGATGAACGGAGTCGTCCCATTTACATTGAAAGACTTAATAGTAATCAGCAAATTACTAAAGATCAAATTAGATAAACTGATCCCAATAGAAATAAATACATATGAAAAAATAAAGATTGAGAAGTCAATTGAGAAGCTCAATCATCCACAACTCAAATTTGATAGAGAAAAATTTTCAATAAGTGTTTAAGGGGGCACTACTGAGAACACTATGCATGAGTGAATATTTCGCTATCGCTCATACTCACCATGCAATTCACCGTTA
>NZ_JAJNKB010000063.1 GCF_021533195.1 Portibacter marinus | reverse complement strand
GTCAGCTCGTTTCCTTTCCATCCAACCTTTGAAGAGGTCTTTCATCTCAATTACAACATGCTCCATCTATTTCCATTAACCACTTTTGATTAACTTAGTACCCGATGGAACTTCAGGGCACACTACGATAGGTAACATTATGCATGAAGTAATTCCTCCTACCGTCGGCACTCCTCATGCAATTGAACGTTATCATCTATAAATAAAAATGAAAAGCATATTATTAATAGTATTTTCAATATTTATCTTGCAGCCTTTATTCGGCAAATGCGGAAGTGCTTTAGTTGTATATCCCGAAATCACTGAACTAGATATAAATGGTAAAATCATTTTTGAAGGTTTAGGCCATGGAAATTATTTCGAAATCTTTGAAAAGCTAGATTCAAACTATTCAATATATATCCGATCTGGTGAACATAAAGTTAGATTGATAAAAGAAGAGTTAGTCAAAGGCCAATTTTTGTGGACTCAAGTCGTATTTAAGTTGGAAGAGGAATTAATTGAAGGTCGAGTTTACGAATTGTTCGTAAAAAATCTAAGCTTAGAAGATCATAGGTTTTTAAATCTTACAAGAAGATATGCCAATGGGAAAAGAGGTATAATAAAATGGCAGGCAAAAAAATCTCCAAATTCAGACAAAGTGGAGAGTCTAAACAAAATTAAAGATCACCAACTAAAAGTCATTCATTATGGTTGTGGGCCTTCTGTAGAGACAGTTTTTAAACTTTCAACTCCAAATAAAAATCCGCAGTATTTGATTGTAGAAATTTCAGAGGTGAATACTGGTAGAACATTCAAATACTATATTATTCCGAAAGATAATCTTTTAACTGTTGGTCATGGTATGTGTTCAGGACCTTTTAGATTCAAACACAACAACTCATATAAAATAAGATTTGGAACAAAAAATGAGGAAGATGATATAGAATGGCTTGACTGGAGAAATTGTCCAAATCCATGGAACTTTGAAAAAGATTAAACTTGACATCGAGTAGGTAAAGGGGACTCTCACCCCTAAACCTCTCACAGAACCGTACGTGAACCTCTCAGCTCATACGGCTCTTCATGCTCATTCTTTCGAATCGAATACGCCACTAAACTCATTCCTTCC
>NZ_JAJNKB010000062.1 GCF_021533195.1 Portibacter marinus | reverse complement strand
CAGTCATCTTAGATCCTTCTATTCTAGTTGACGATCCTATACTTTCTATAGTGGCAATTCTCCGAAGCTCGTTGAGGTATTTGGATTTTTTTCCATCAATGATACTCCACATACCTTTGAAAGAGTCGATTTGACCAATGAGCTTGATTATTTCTTGGGTTGTTCGAAAATCGAATTGAAGTTTGCTCTCCATTAGATTATTTGAAAATTATCTATATTTTATCCAAATATAACATCTCTTTCAATCTATCTATAAATTATTCGTATTTTATTTGAATTAGGGGTAACGTGATAGCGATAAGAGGAGTCCGCCTTTCACAGTGTCCGTTTCAGATTTAAAAATACAACTTTTCGTAATTTTCTTTTCATTATTAATGATAGGGGAGCGGATTACTCCTTATCGCGTGTTATCTCCCGGCGCATTATTTGCGTCGCTCATGCTCGTACCATGCAGCTGTCCCGTTTCTATATGTACTTCTTTCAATTCATAAGTTTCATTTCGTGGCAATTCATCTTAATTTGATGTACTTGAATTGTGCTTTAATTATCTCAAATCGTGATCGAAAGTTGATTGAAGGACTATGCCACTCATGAGCGTATAATTGGCATGTACTCGCTAGGTTGGCTTTGCATACAGATCTGATTACTCTTTCATTATGTGCTACTCTTACTATCGATTGAGTAAAGTTGGAATGTATTTTCATCATAAATCGTGGTTTTTGATTGAATGAAGTATTACGCCGCTCATGAGCGTTTAATTGGAATGTACATATTAGATTGGCTTTGTTTAAATATGTGACTACTCTTACATTATATGCCTCTATTTAAATCGATTGAGTAAAGTTGCAATATTATTTTGTTAAATCTTGATAAGAAATGGATTGAAGAACTAAGCCGCTCATGAGTGCTTAGTTGGAAGTTTGTTTCGCGTAATTGGACTGCTGCAGCTTTATTGATCTTGTTTAAGATTATATAAATCGAATTGGAGTAAGTCACATTTGCTGTCTTACTTTCGCTGGGAAGATAACGGCCAGCGATAGGAGGAGTTTCGCTTTCCTCTATCTTGATCGGTTTTCTAATGTAGCAATATTTCATTCAATACTTGCAATCAGGACTCTTCTGAAGCGAAATTACTTCCTTATCGCATGT
>NZ_JAJNKB010000061.1 GCF_021533195.1 Portibacter marinus | reverse complement strand
TGGTGTTTTTTGTTTCAATACAGCTTGCCGTAATTCATCATTATAGTAAGCTATGTACTTCTCAATTCCTCTGTAGAGCTGCAATGTTTCATTTGTAGGATTTAAATATATGTGCTCGTATTTAATCGTTCTCCAAAATCTTTCGATAAATGCATTATCGGTCGCTCTCCCTTTACCGTCCATACTCAATTTTGTGTTATAAAGATTTGCAACATATTCTGTAAAAAATTCTGATGTAAACTGTGTTCCTTGATCTGTATTGAGAATTTCCGGAGCACCATGAGTTTGTATTGCCTGATCTAACACCTCAGTACACCATTCGGCTTCCATTGTATTACTCAAGTTCCATCCAACGATATATCGGGAATATACATCTATGATCGCGGTCAAATACATAAAACCTTTTGCCATAGGTATATAGGTGATATCCATCTGCCATACTTGATTAGGTCCATCGATTACCTTTCCTCTCAATAAATAGGGGAAAACCTTGTGTTCCTTATTTCTTTTAGAGGTATGAGGACCAGGAAGAAGTGAACGAAGCCCCATTACTTTATAGTAAAGACGCTCTATTCTTGTAAGTCCAACCTCATATCCTAAGTCATACTTCAACCATGTATGCATTCTTCGTGCTCCTTTATACGGATGGTCTAAATAATGCTCATCTATAAGCCTCATTAACTCAAGATTTAAATCAGATTCTCCTCGTGGTTTATAATATAATCCAGACTTGTGAATACCTAATAGCTCACATTGTCTAATCAAGCTTATCTCCAAATTTGATCTATCAACCAACATTCGCTTTTGCCCTAATGCCTTTACATCAAGGCTTTTTTTAAAAAATCAATTTCTACCTTCTGCTGACCTATCACTTTAAGAAGTTTATCGGTCTGTTCATCTTCAAGCTCTTTTTTACTCTTCGGCTTAGATTCAAAAACCTTTGAGGCACTGGCTAAAAAATCCCTCTTCCAAAGGCTGATTTGTTGAGGTGAAATATCAAACTGCTGCGCCAATTGAGCAGCTGTTTTTCTCTCCTTTAGAGCTTCTAAAACTACCTTTGTTTTAAACTCAGGTGTAAACTTTCTTCTTGTCATTTTTCTCACAATTTAGTTATTAACAATTATTTATAAAAGTTGTCCTAAATTGTAGGGGCACATCA
>NZ_JAJNKB010000060.1 GCF_021533195.1 Portibacter marinus | reverse complement strand
AACGGATTAGTGGCATGTGGAGGAGCGACGTTAGGAGCTATTCCATCATCGCCACCTGTTAGCAGTAGAAATTTCTTACAGCTTTCTAAAGTATTTTTCAGCTTCATCCAAATTTTTAAATCTTACAACAACTTCGTTTTTTTCAATAAGAAAGTATGTTGGATAAGATAATACGTTAAGTTTTGATTGACTAATAGGAGAGAATATATTCTTCCAAGTCATCCCAGCTTTGGAAGCAGCCTTCATTCCTGCTTCTTTATTCCTTTCTTCACAAATTCCGATAAACTCAATGTTAGTGAATTCTTTTTGTAGCTCTATTAACTTAGGTAAATTTCGAATGCAAGGTCCACACCATGATCCCCATACATGGATAAGTTTATAATTGTCAGTAATTGAGTCAGTGTCTACAATTTGATCTGAATATAGTGATTCTCCTGAATAATAAAACTTTTCTGTCTGACCGTAGTTTGAGATAAGAAATTTGTTGTTTATAAAGTCTACGGAATCTATAATGTATAGCGGTCCATCTTCTCTAATTCTAAAAGGTGTTTTTATATCAATTTTTTGATAGGGGAAGTCTTTAGTTCTGATGTGAAATCTTACAATCGTAATCCAAGGCAGATAATCATAACAACTGATCTGAACTCGCGAACCTTCTATAGAACCATCAAATTTCAATTTTTGGTTAAAGCATATTTTGAAGTTATCTACATACTCAAGTTTATCTGTCGACTCATTATACTTGTGATTAACAGTAAATCCAATATTTGAAGTCTTCAAATGAATTAAATTATCAACTACCTTTTCATATGTTATTTCAAAATTTTGGTTAAATGCTGTAGAATAGTTGTATATCTCACTGTATTCTATAGAGGGGTCTTTCTCTAATTTGGGAAGCATAATTATCATTTCATCTGTTAGAGATCTATCCAAATCGCTATCTATGATTAATATTGGATTCCCATTTAAATTGCCTCTGGCTCCAAGAATTGCATCCTTTATTGGGAAATTTATAGAATCATTTTTAGAAAGCGAGTTAAAACTTGATAATTGAAAATTTTGGATATAATCAAATTGCAGCTGATACCTTGAATTCAATGTTGAGTCTACATTCTTTGATGAATATATACACCAGCTCCCTTCAATATCTATCAGAGGATATGTTTTATACCATTTAGAAGCGTTTTGAGAATTTACATTGTAACTGAAAAATAAAATTGTAAGTATCTTAATCAATAGTGTTTTCATTGTTTTTATTTTTTACTGCTAAC
>NZ_JAJNKB010000059.1 GCF_021533195.1 Portibacter marinus | reverse complement strand
AGTCAGCTCGTTTCCTTTCCATCCAACCTTTGAAGAGGTCTTTCATCTCAATTACAACATGCTCCATCTATTTCCATTAACCACTTTTGATTAACTTAGTACCCGATGGAACTTCAGGGCACACAACTGGTTATAACACGCTGCGAAGAAGTCATGCCTGCTAACGCGACGGCACGCCTCTTGCAGCTATTCCGTTACCTTCCATAGAGGAGAAATAGAATCAACAACCAAAAGATACAAAATCAAAAAAATGACTAATCAATGTTAAGCTTATTTAAAAACAAAAAACAAAGCTCTTTCTTTAGTAGTTACGATCTCGATCTCGAAGAGGGCGAAACAACACATGAGATTTTAGCACAAACAAGAGTAGATAAACGAACTGCAGAGCTATTAGAAGGAGCAATGAAGATTGAGTATAAGAATGATATAGCTAGCAAGGTACATTGGATTGAAGAAGGTGATTACATTGAAGAAGATGAACCAAGATTTGAAACAGTTCCAATATCATATAGGGACTATCCAATTAATACATATAAAGTTCTTATATCAAACAAGCAAGGGAAACATAGATTGGGCGGAGAGATTCCAACCGAATTCAACTTGCCATTGAATAACACCCAAACACCTCACATATATTTAGGTAAATTAGACTGCGTAGGAGAAAGATCTCTCACGTGGACATAAATCAACCAATTCCATATGATATGTCCGATGTTCGCAGATTTTGACATTATGTTTTTAGACTATACAAACCCAAGTGCACCAAAACTATTCAATACAGATGATATAGAAGATTGTGGAAGTGCATATAAAGATCTTAAGGAAGATGATAGTATTGTTTTTGAATCACTTTCAGTAAGTATGGAAGACATAAAAAGAAGTCAAGAAGAAGATAGAATTGGAAATATTGGATCTCCAATATGGATTCAGGATCAGAGAATTCCAATATGTCCAAAAACTGGTAAGAAAATGAAATTTCTAATAATGTTGGATACAAATGATAAAGTCCAATTTAAAAGATCAACAGTCAATATTACAGAAGAAAGCATGAGAAGATATCTGGAATCATTCAATTTTTGGTGTGATGGATGTCTGTTTATCTTTTATGAACCAGACTCAAAAATGGCTGCATATTATATCCAAAATACTTAACATCGAGTAGGTAAAGGGGACTCTCACCCCTAAACCTCTCACAGAACCGTACGTGAACCTCTCAGCTCATACGGCTCTTCATGCTCATTCTTTCGAATCGAATACGCCACTAAACTCATTCCTTCCAA
>NZ_JAJNKB010000058.1 GCF_021533195.1 Portibacter marinus | reverse complement strand
CGATTACTTTTTGATTTAAGCTTAATGTCAATTTCTTATCCATTGATTTCTATTTACGTGTAAATGTACATATTTAACACGTATAAATCAAGATTGAAGCTGTAAATCTTTTTCTGAGAGATAACGGCCAGCGACATCCAGCGTGCGAGGCGATAGCCGAAGCATGATGTGATGACGCATGTTACCCATCGTTTCTTAGCTAATTAACTCCATCAAATTATACTCTTTGTCTCCATCTGAATATGACTTTTCAACTTGCCTAATTTCATTCTTACTCTGTATCCTTAACCATAATTCAGCATCAATTTTAGAAAGTTTTTCCAATATGACGGCCATATCTGTCGTAACTCTTCTTTCGCCATTTAATATCTTACTTAAATTGGAAGGTCTTATTTCTAAATATCTTGCGAAATCGACTTGTTTGATCTCTAATAAATTGATGAATTTCTTAACAAAATTGCCTATTGGGATAATCTCTTTATCTGATTGTAGATAATCTTCTATTTGAAATTTTAATCCTATTAAGGCAATCCTGATTCTTTCTTCTTTTGGAGTCTCAGCTACTTTACTTCGTATTAATAATCTAAAGTCTTCATATTCTTTTGTGCCAATATCCATCTTTTCTGTTAGGATACCGTTTGTCAATTGGCTTAACATATCTTTTGATTGTTTCATCATTTCAAATATTTATTTATCAATTTTTCTCCAGAAATTGGATCAATGTACATTCGTTGGCCAATCGTCTGTGTAGCATAATATCTGGTCTTATATAGGTCGATTAGACTTGTTTTTGAAACAAAGGTCAAATATCCTTTATACGCATTTTCAAGTTTGAGAGATTCTTTACATCCAAAAGCTATCAAACAACCAGCAACTCGATCATTCTCTTTTGTTGATCCGATATTTATTGGCGCAACTTCTATCAATTCCATAATTAACATACCTTCATCATTAACTAATTGAATGACTCCATGTAGTTTATTGGAATTCTTTTCTATTAGTACGAATATTGTTGAAGGTCTCTGTCTAAATTCTTGTCTCCAATTGAAATTCCATCCATCTTTCTTGGTTGGAATATTTTCTTTTGTCATTGGGATGATTAAACACTCAATCTTGAGACCGCTTACTTTATTTAGTATATACAAATTGTCAAATATGTATAACAAATATACAATCTTAAACTGATATTGTCAAGTGTGTCTAAATGATGGGTAACGGCCAGCGATAGGAGGAGTTTCGCTTTCCTCTATCTTGATCGGTTTTCTAATGTAGCAATATTTCATTCAATACTTGCAATCAGGACTCTTCTGAAGCGAAATTACTTCCTTATCGCATGTTA
>NZ_JAJNKB010000005.1 GCF_021533195.1 Portibacter marinus | reverse complement strand
TGTTGACGGTCCTTTGGTGGGTGGCCCTTGTGGAGGTACCATCACCAGAACCTGGACTTATACCGATGCTTGTCTAAATATTGGCACCGCTACTCAAATCATTACCATTAACGATACGACTGATCCTGAAATAGCATGCAATGAGCAAATAATTGAGCTTGGTTGCAACCCAGAGAGACCAACAGGAGAAGATGCGTTAGCACAAATAATTTCAAGTTCTGACAACTGTGGAATTGCGTCCACCATTCCTACTCCAGGAGAAATATCTGGAGTCTGCACTAAACTTCAATCTTTCCAAATTGTAGTCAGTGATTTCTGCGAAAATACAAGTAGTTGTCAGGTTACATTTACATGGACAGAAGATAACACTGCACCTGTAGTGACTTGTCCTACAACAGGACTTGACCTTGGTTGTAATCCTGAAACCATTCCGACAAGGCTAGAAGTCATAGCGGATGTGACCGTTTCAGACTTATGCGATGATTACACTGTCGATGCCTTTTCTCCTAATGGAATTGAAGGTGAAGGTTGTGAAAAATCTCAGACCTGGACTGTAACAGCTACCGATAATTGCGGCGGACTTCAGGGTTCTTGTACTGTGACTTATTCATGGACGGAAGATAACACTGCACCTGTAGTGACTTGTCCTACAACAGGACTTGACCTTGGTTGTAATCCTGAAACCATTCCGACAAGGCTAGAAGTCATAGCGGATGTGACCGTTTCAGACCTATGCGATGATTACACTGTCGATGCCTTTTCTCCTAATGGAATTGAAGGTGAAGGCTGTGAAAAATCTCAGACCTGGACTGTAACAGCTACCGATAATTGTGGTGGATTACAAGGATCTTGCACTGTGACTTATACATGGACAGAAGATAATAATGCGCCTGTAGTGACTTGTCCAGAAAACACATACTTGGGTTGTGACCCTGAAGTTATACCAACAGCTGAAGATGTTATAGCTGCCAGTTCAGTAGTTGATGCATGTGGCGCCAGTATTATTTCTGCTGTCTCACCTAATGGAATAGAAGGGGAAGGTTGTGAAAAATCACAAACGTGGACTGTTACAGCACAAGACAACTGTGGTGGTTTGACCAACACTTGTCAAGTGACCTACACCTGGAGAGAAAGTGAGGAAACTGCTGAAATCGTGTTTGTTAATGAAGACCTAATTGGCGTACAGCCAGGAGGAACCATTCAGGTTCAGTGCTTTGGTCAGGATCCAAATTGGTCCCCTCCTCAGGCCTCAGTAAATGACGTTTCAGTCAATGGTGGATGTGGTGAAGAGTTGATCCCTGTCGTCACTGAGATCAAAATAGCTGAAGGAGAATGTTCTTCAGATGGCTACATCACTCGATACCAATGTACATGGACGGTTATTGACGAATGTGAAAATGAAATTTCATTAAGCATTTTTATGGAAATTATTGATACCATTCCTCCAGTCTTAATCGGAGTTCCACAAGACATAGCAGTTTCATGCGAAAGTATTCCTATAGCACCAACTGTGATAGCTGAGGATGAGTGTCTATGTGCAGATCTTGAGTTTACTGAAAGCTTGTTTACAGACGATTGCTTGAACAACCAGGTCATTACAAGAACCTGGACTGCAACAGATTGTTGTGGAAATGTAACCATTGAAACACAGAGAATTTTCATTAGTGATAATGCTGCCCCGTCACTTGCAGTGACATTACCTGATGGCAATATCATTACAGATGATCTTTCTTTATCATTTGATTGTAACGCAGGTGGTATCCCAGGTGAATATTTAAGTCTTACCGCAAATGCAGCGAGTGCCTCTGACCTATGTAGCGGAATACAAAATATTAATTTAAGTCTAGCCAGTAGTACTTCCAGCAATTGCAGTAATGGATCTATAGAAACCACAACGATGACCTGGGAGGCGGCTGATGCTTGTGGTAATTTAAGTACTGTAACACTTGAATTAAACGTTACTGATAATGTGGGTCCTGCTATTCTGGGCATACAAGAACGAGCTTGTGCTACTGACTTACCATTTGTTTATGCTTTAGATGACTGCTCAAGCTCTTTGCTTCAATTTGTTGATAGGCTTGTAGAGGGCCCGTGTGGAATGGAAACCAGGAGAATTTACAGTGCTACAGATGCATGCGGAAATCTAACTCGAGATACTATGTATATCTTAAATGAGGACGTCACTTCCCCTGAAATCACATTGAGTAATCCAGTTTTTGCTGGCTTAGACGATGGAAGTTCTATAGTTGTAGAATGGGATAGTCAGCTGGAAGATCGATATACCAATTTTGGAATCGAAGATGCCTCATTTAATGATGAGTGTGAATATCCATTAGAGACCACTTTCGAAGAAGTAGTTCTTAGCGAAATGGAATGTAACGAAAACAAGAGTAAAGGTAGTGTCAATTTGATCTGGACAGCCACGGATATGTGTGGCAACATGTCTACTTACACCATCACTGCTGTGATAGTTGACACTCAGGCTCCTGTAATCGTAGATTTCCAAAGTGAAATGACGGTCTCTTGTTCAAGAGATATACCTGATGTTATCATAACTGACAATTCTGGTGACTTTTCAGCTGTTATCAACGAAACCATAGCCAACCAGGAATGTCCGGGTACGTACGATATAATTAGAACAATATTTGCAGAGGACGAATGTGGAAATGTACTTCAAACGAGTCAGACCGTTCATGTAGTTGACCAGCAAGGTCCTAGAATCACTGGTGTTGAGCCTTATCTCTGTGAAGATCTTTCCATACCTAACGTAACTGCGGTTGATGCTTGCACAACGGATGATATTGAAGTAAACATGGTTCAGGATACCATCGTCAATGAATTGTGCACAACTGAATTTTTAGTCAGAAGAATTTGGTCTGCAAGTGATCAGTGTGGGAATACGACTGAAATTGAGCAAATCATTAGTTTCAATGACAATACCCCACCAGATTTGGTGTATGCGGATGCAGCTGAAGCATATATGGGCCAGTCGACTGAATTAATGATGTCGAGCGCGAGTGATATGGCAGTTCTCAATCAAATTCATAACTACAGTGTTGTGGCGCTAGATCAATGTGCGGGACAAATCATTCAACCAGAGTATACACTCGAGGTAGAAGAATCAGTAAATTGTGCAGAAGAAGGATTCCTAAGCAAGTATCATTATACTTGGTTTTTTACAGATGCATGTGGAAATTCTGTAACTGAAACTGCGGAATTGATCATTATCGACGATGTTGCTCCTGAACTTCTGAACTTGCCGTTAAGTGCTGATTTTGGATGTAATGGAATCCCAGATCTAGGTAACCTCGAACTACCTGAGTTTGCTGAATTAACCGATTCTATGACAGGAACCATAACGCTTACTGAGGTGATGGACATGGTAGATGATAAAATCACCATAACCAACGTTTTCACTGCTACTGATGTCTGCGGAAATCAAACTTTAGCGATTCAAGAATTAAGTGCATTGGTTTCTTCTGATATTGCCTGTGACATTGATCGAGATAAGCAAATTTCATGCAACTCGCATGGAAACGTTCTGACAGCTGTCGTGACTGAAGGTACTGCTCCTTATCAGTATGAGTGGACCATCGAAGGCAAAGATTGTCAAATACAAACAGGTCAAGGTACTGAAAGTATTGAAGTTTATGTCGGCTTCACAAAAGTCGTGGTCGGACTTACAGTTACCGATGCCAATGGGTGTATTACAAATTGTGAAACAATTATTAATTGTAACGATAAGGGAGAGATTAAAGCAAGATCTATTGAAGAACTTGATAGAATTGAAGTTACCGGCTTAAATCCAAACCCAGCTTCAGATAGAATTACGCTTGAAGCTTTCTCAACTAAAACACAAAATGCTAAATATCATATTGTCACTACAACAGATCAAAAGCTTACTACTCAGTCCATTGAATTGAGTGAAGGCATGAATGCTGTTGAAATTAATATTAGCCAACTAACACCAGGAGTATATTTCCTCCAAGTCGAAAATGGAACACAGAATGAAGTTAAAAGATTTGTGAAGATTAGGTAATTAGGTATTAGCATTATGGCCATCGCAGATTCGTTCTGCGGTGGCTTCTTTTATTTAAATGGCTTTCTCTGAACCCATTCTTCAGTAGGATTCAACGAGCTTACTATTCTGGAAAGCTTTGAGTTAATGAATCCATTTTGATGCTTCAGGTAACATAGCATTTCATACGGTTCTGCACCAACACTGCTTTTAATTTCCATGGCTGTTCTTGAAAAATTAATGTTAGTGAACTTATATTGCAATGAAAGCTCAACCATATCATACAATGAATTTAGATAGAGTTGATGTTCATAGTTGGCTTCCGGATCATAACCTAAAAAATGGGCATTCATTTCTGTCAGATTATCTATACACGTATAAAATGCGACTATCTCATTATTCTTATAGTAGACAAATAACCTCAATTTATTCTTCAAATGCCGCTTAAGTTCACTGAAGTAGTTGGGATGAAGATAGAATAGATTAAAATTTATATGATCTACGATATTTCTGTAAAGTTGATATAATCGTTCACTATTTTGCTCTATGTCATCAAGTTCTAATTCTTTCCGAACTACCCCCACAAATTTTTTTCTGGCTCTTTTAGCCCGTACCCTATACTTAGATTGAAAGGATGAAAGATAATCTTCATAGTGCTTCCATTCGGGTCTAAGATGTAGAATCATATTAGGTTGTACCGAAAATTCTTGGTAAGCAGTTTCAGAAATATCATAATTATTGAGCGCCTTATCCTCGTAGAAGTCTTTAAGAAAAGTCACTTTGATACGGTGACCATTTGCATTTAAGCTAAGTCTATAATCCTCCATGATCTGCTCCGCCAATAAAAATTGTTTCTTATGGTCAGGGGTGTGTATAAAGTGATATGCATACATGCCTGTCAATAAGACTGATCCACAAACAATGCCCTGAAAATTAATAAGATTAGAAAAAGCACTTTTGACATTGTTACTTACTTTGCCGATCAAGCTTTGTTTGGGTTTAAATTTAATACTTTCTGAAGCATTGAAAGATTGTAATTGGCAAGAAAGCAGTCCGATGAGGTCAGATCCATTATAGACTAAAATGTATCGATTCTCTAATCCAGATGGCGGTGCATTTTCTACAGCAGTCAAGAATTCAACTGAGAAAAATACACCAAGGTCCCTAGCAAGCGAGTACCATTCCTCTGAAATTTCAGAAAGATTTTTATATGCGGAATAAGAAAGATTGTCATCAATAATATTGGTTCCAGGCATCAAATTGCTTTAGACAGTGTTTTGAACAAACAAAATTAAAAATAGTTATGTGCCCAGAAAGTTGATGGCACTGTCTTCGTTGTTCCACTCCATATATTTTAAACTCCCAAATCCCTTAGAGTAAGTGATCCAGGTTTCTATTAACTTTTGAACACCATAATGGACACTGATCAGGTCATAATAATTTTCGATTTGGGCTGTCACCAACTGTGGATTAGTGGGCCTGGCGACAATGACTTTCCTTTCCTCTCCATTGTTATAGGTCAATGTTGCTAAGGGTAAAAAGCTCACATTTTGGCCTGTGTTAATTGACTTACCTATAATAAAAACTGTTTTCTTCTGATTTCGATTTCCTGAAAACTCGGCTACATTGAATGGAAAAACCAGATAATCTAAAGTATCATTATTCAATTTGTCTATATGATCCCCTGCGCTCGTAACAATCTTAGCCATATACCGCCCTTCCTTACCCTCTAACCTGTTGATACGCGAATTTTTACAGGAAGTGTGAGGGCCAATGACAACTGTCAAACAAAAAACCTTTAACAATGATTTAACTATTAATTGCATCTATAATGGAGATTTACGATAATTTCCTGGCGCAATTTAAGCGTTTTATTAAAACACATTTAAGTATCTTAGCACTCTTTTTTACAACCTTGTCATATGTACACAAGAATCTGTATACTATTCCTACTTTCCTTCACACTTTGTTCATGTGTGTCTAGTAAAAAATATAAGGAATTAGAATCAGAGAATCGAAGACAAAGTAGTCAAATCAGAAGTTTAGAGTTGGCCAAATCCAAAGGAGAAAAAGCAGCAGATGATCTTGCCGATACGCGTCAGGTACTTCGCAATACTGAAAGCGAGCTGGAAGAATTAACGGCGCGCTATAATGGATTGCAAGACTCTTATGAAGAATTACAGCAATCTTACAAAGAGGTATTGGATCAGAATAAAGATATTTTAGATATTACTTCGAGAGAAAAATCAAATCTGACAAGAGAGATCAATCTCAAAGAGGAGGCCTTAAATGAAAAGGAGCAGGAACTCAATGAAAAGTTGGAACAAATCAGTGAGAGTCAAAGGAAAATAGTAGAACTAGAAGCCAGACTTGAACAGGAAAAACAACTGATGGACTCGCTACAAACCACCATTAGTAATGCATTATTTGTCTTTGGGCCATCTGACCTTAGCGTTGAGCAAAGGGATGGTAAAATATATGTCTCTCTTAGTCAAAAATTACTGTTTGATAAAAACAGTGATAAATTAGATGCTAAAGGAAAAAATGCATTGTCCAAACTTGCTGAGGTGCTTAAAGATAGGGAGGACCTGGATGTAGTAGTAGAAGGCCATACTGACGTAGATGGAGATCCTTCTTATAACTGGGATCTAAGTACAAGGAGGGCAACGACCATCGTCAAGAATTTACAGAATGCCGGTGTTAATCCCGATCACCTCACTGCAGCCGGTAGAGCTTTCTATGAACCAGTTGCTAAAAATGATACAGAAGAGGGCAAAAGTCTCAACAGAAGAACAGAGATCATTTTGTCTCCTAAGATGGATCAGGTCATGGAGCTTTTCAGATCTAACTAATGCTTCGCTGCATTCTCATATCAGCAGCTATCTTCCTATGTCATGCTATCCTTTGCCAAAACATTTGTGAGTCTCCACCTCAATCAAAAATTGAAAATCTGGACGAAAATGCAAATTTAAGAAGTAAGCAGGTAATCATTCCCTTAGTCGTTCATATCGTCTATAAGGAACCCAAACACAACATCAGCAAAGGGCAGATTCATCAATTGGTGGGCCTTCTCAATCAAGTTTCCAATGAACCTTTTACCTTATTAGATTCAAATTCTCACAGCGCACAATCAAGAGTTGGAACATTAGGGTTTAAATTTGAGTTGGCAGACACAGATCCCAACGGGGACAATACAGATGGAATCATTCGCACACTGACCACTATAAATAATATAGGTGATATACTCAACCAGAATGACCAATCCATTATTAAGACAACTGAAGATGGTGGTTCTTCACCATGGGACCCCAATCAATATATCAATATCTGGATTGGCGAACGGACAATCAGCTTGGGATCCACTGTTACCTTTAATTCAGAAAGCGAGGATACAAAGGGGATTATACTGGATGTCTCCTCTCTTGAATCTAATCCTAAAACTTTAGTACACGAAATGGGTCATTATCTTGGACTACTACATCCCTGGGGAAATGAAACTGGTTGTGACAATGAAGATGATGGAATCGCAGACACACCATTCCAAAGTGCTCCTCGATTTGAATGCTCTCCAGTCACAGATTGCGGTAGCCACTCGAATGCAGGAAATATCATGGACTTTTCACCAGATTCTTGCTTGAATTATTTTACCAGACTTCAAGTAGAGCGCATGCATAAGTTTGTCATGACTTTTATGAGTAACTTCTTACAAAACGATGATTGCTTTACCAAAAATTTGCCGGAGACCTATTTTGTGCAGTCCTCTTATGCCAATATTGATATTTATACGGACGGGGCCATTAATCAGTTTTCAGTTGGACTATATAGCATTAGCGGCCAGCATTTGTACACAGGGAAATCTAATGGTGAAAGTTATCTTAAAATACATACAGCGGGAATTCCTACAGGCATCTATTTGTTGTTCATTCACAGCGAAGAATTAATGATTTCGCAAAAAGTTGTAATCCTATAACATGGTCAAGAGTGCTTTTTTCATATTTTTTATTTGTACAATACAAATATGCCATTCACAATCACCCATGGTGGTCATGTCGAAAAGTGCCTGTTTTGGAGAATGTCCGGTATATGAAATTTCTGTGGACGAAGATGGTCTTTTCCAATTCCATGGCAAGCAAAACACAGCAGTAGAGGGTGAACTTTCTCGTCAATTGACCAATAAAGAGTTGAAAAAATTGAGTTGCAAAATAAAAAAAGCAAAATTCAACAAACTTGATGATCAATACGGAATGAATGTCACTGATGTTCCTGTGACTCATTTTACATATCATACTGACGAATTTTCAAAAAATATTAAGGTCAAAACAGATATGCCTCGTAGGCTTGAGAAATTAGAAAAAGAATTGATTGAACTTTCTCCTTTGAACACAAATGCTCATCAAACTTGGAACAAAATTGATATGAAATACAAAACTGAACAAGCAAATGCTGGTAGAAAAGAAAGTTTAGAGCCAACCATCATCGTCGAACTAAGGGTCGAAGCTGATTTTCATAAATGGATTTCTAAATATCGCAAGTATGGCGTTCAACTCGATAAAAGAATCGCTCCCAATCGCTCTTTATATGTGATAAGACATGACCATAGCAGTATCCATTACTCGAAGCTGATCAAATTACTGAATGCTGACCAGAAAGTCGTGACAGCAGAGCTGAATGAAAAAGTGAAATTGAGATAAAGCATTGTCAGCGCCGGAACCTGGCATCTTGAGTATTCAAGTTGTAGTTCGTCTTTATAAAGTTTAAAGTGTTAGATGAAACACCTATAAAAAAGGAATAGGTGCCAAACTGAGGCTGCCAGCTGAAGCTCATGTTCCAACAATGCAAGTTTCTTTCAAATCCAAAATCAGGATAAGTTAATCCCTTTCTTTTGAGATCATAACCGATATTTCCGATTCTTATACTCCAATTCTCAGACAGGTCAATGTTTCCTCTTAAATTGATGGTATTACTACTGACAAAGAAAGTGTCTCTGGTTCCCATATCCATACCTGTGTAGCGGAATGTATGGTTAATACTGAAATTGTCAAATAAATCTAAGAATGACTGTTCAGTATTCCTGCCAACAGTACCAGAGGTTCTTTGTCCTCTCGTTCTACCACCTCTGCCCGCTGATTCTTCTTCGTTTTCCAACTCTTCATCTTCGAGTTCATCCTGACTTTTTAAGGAACCAGCTATCAAGTCCCTTATTTTTCTGACCGTGAATCTGGTAGTCATCGTAAAATTCATTTGGTCAAAACGAAGGGGAACCTTATTCTTGGCAAATTGAAATTCATTGATCCGACGTCTATTTTCATTAAGCTGATAAGGATCTAGCCGCAAATTTAAGCCTACATTGATGATACCTTTTAAAAAAGAAGTATTCCCGGTAGAAAAGCTGACTTGTGAAAATTTTAGACTGTCAGCAAACATGCTATAATTACCAGCTATGTTCCAGTTGGTAAAAACCTTTATTTTCTTCAAAGTACTGTCCTGCTTTGACATGTACTTTGCTTCCATATCATTCTTAAACCGGTAACTCACATTGAAATTACCTTGAGAATTGATGGTTGGTGTACCAAAAACGCCCTGGGGAAAGATGCTGTATTCCTCTAGTTCTCCAAATCCATCCCGAAAGTCCGTTTCTACAAATTCTACATAAAGGTTGCGGTTGTTAGGTTGATAATTCAATGAAACACTGGGCTTGATAACATGTCTGATACCTCTTAACTTACCCCTTGAGAATCTTTTGGTACCAAAAATGGTAGTGGTGAGGCTAGCTGAAGCACTTACATTCCGATAAGGTGTAAATTGGGTTAAAATGGTATCTTGTAAAACTCCAAAAGTAGTGTCTACCCTAAAGATCGTGTCACCATTTGGATCCACATCAATCTTGGTTTCCTCAAGAAGCAATTCTCTTAGCAATTCCTTTTGCCGTCTTCTGAAATACCATGTTTCATCATAGCTTACACTGGGATTAAAATTAAAATACTTCAATACTTTCAGCGACACATTTGAACTGACTTTATGCTGTACTCCATATTCAAGATCATCCAAAGTCTGTTGACTAAAGAATGTGGAATCCTTGGCCTTTACATAGTTTTTAGCTGTTGAACCGTAATTAAGGGTGATGTTTTCGTACCACTTGGGTTTCCCTTGAGTGGATTTCTTTTTAAAGGGATAGACCTGATTCATTCTCAATTGTAAATTGGGAAAAGTCATGGTGATATCTCCTGTCCTGAGATTTTGTGAGTGGTTAAAACTAGCTGAGGTTGAAAATGGTGTGCCTGGAAGGGAGTGACTTATATTGATGTTAGACCTTTGCGTAGTTCTGGATCTGGCTTGCCAGCCTGTCTTAATTTGTCGGGTGAAACCTCCAAATTCCATATTGACGGATCCTGCAATTTTGAAATATGGATGAGCTTTTGCATCCTGATTGTGTGTCCAATTGATTCTAAAAGAGTTATCCCGTGGTTGGTCTAATTCTCCTTGACGCTGAGTAATTCTGGAAGCATAACTCAAATTCAAACCCCCTCTATATTTGTACCTCTTGGTATAATTCGTTTCGAGCCCCAACCCAAAGCTTCCTCTCAGGTAGATATCTCCGGATATCTTCATGTCTATATAATCGTTGATCCCGAAGTAGTAGCCGATGTTCTGCAAGCCAAATCCCCATTGTTCTGAATACTCATAGTTATCCGGAAAAATGAGCCCTGAACTCTTACCCTGTACCAAAGGAAAAAACCCAAACGGTAAAATCAATGGTGTGGGAATTTCTGCGATCTCTAATCTAGCTGGGCCGAGTACTGCTAATTGTTCCGGTACCACTTTGAGTTTCTGTGCTCTAATACCGAAATGAGGATGGTCCAGATTACAACTTGTGATGATGGCATTCTTGTTAAAAATCTGATCATATTGAGTAGTACTGTCCGATTCCGCACTGATAAACTTAGTTTGCGTGCCCTGTACGTAAAGATCACCTTCCTGGGTATAGGTGTTGTAAACAAATCCCTTCTGGGATTTAAAATTGTATCTCAATTTATTATAGCTGAATTGATTATCACCATCTATAAAAGTCGGTCGCTGAGATTCTGTACCGGCACTATCGATAATACCTTCTGCCGTAGCAATGTTGTTTTTAAAGTCAAAGACAATATATCCCGCCTTCAATTTCAGTGTTCCATACTCCACAAATGCATTTCCATAAAGGTGAACTAGATTACTATCTAAATCAAACCACTTCCTGTCCGTCGCGCCATAAATGATCTCGGACTGAGGAGCATCAGGTGAAAACTTCACATTGTCAGGGAGTGGTGGATCTACGAAATCTCTTGACATTAGAGAATCATTGATGATCGGAAATGTATCTTTCAACTCAGGTTGTTCCAGAGAATCTAAAATCTGTCCATTGGCCAACAGATTAAAAGAAAATACTAGTAATAATATGTAGATGTATCTATTTCGCATCCCACCTCACACACGGTATCATTAAGTTAAATTGATATACGCTTTTAATAAGTCGCAAATATAAGCTAATAGTTGTAACGTAATATCCTCTCCATTTGCTATCCCTTCGTTATTGGAGCTTGTCTACAAAATCATATTGAATGTCCGAAACGTCCATATAACAGTGGTTTCATATCATGTTAAGGTTATCTTAAACCATCACATTCAACGCTCGTGACATCATAAAGGAAGTCTCAATATAATCGATCCCGTATAGACGCCCTATTCTCCATGCGCTTCATTACTGACAATTACGCTACTAGATTTGCATATAAGAAAGCAAATCTCTATCTTCATATTATGAAGTTTCATAATATGTAATGGAATGAAAACTACAGCTATCTCTATTTTTGTTTTTTTGTGTTTGCAAATATCTGCGAAAGCCATTGGGCACGAGTTATCGCTGCTTCATTTGAACAATGAGATCGATGTCATTTTAATTGATCCGGGGCACGGAGGAAAAGACTCTGGATGTACAGGTCACTCTCTGATGGAAAAGGAAGTGGCACTTGAATTGGCATTTAAAGTTGGCCAATTAATCACTGTCAATTATCCTCATATTGAAGTCAGATATACCAGAACTACAGATGTGTTTATACCCCTTCACGAAAGGGTCAAAATGGCAAATGAAGACGACGTAGATCTTTTCATCTCATTACACTGCAATGCCGTAGGCAGTAAAGCTGCTAATGGTATTGAGACTTATGTCATGGGTATAGAGACCAGCGAAGAAAATATGGCTATAGCAAAAAGAGAAAACGAAGTCATCTTAATGGAGGATCTATCTGAATACGACCCTTATACAGATGAGGGACATATCATGTTGGCCATGATGCAGCAACAAACCCTTGAAAAATCTATCCAATTGGCCGGTTTTGTACAGAGTAAATGTGCTGGTGAAACTACATTTCGGGATCGTGGTGTAAAGCAGGCAGGATTCGTCGTATTGAGAAAGGTCGTTGTTCCCAGTATTCTTGTGGAAGCAGGTTTTATCACCAATCCTGATGATGCCGCTCGTCTAAAAGAAGAGTCAGAACAAAACAAAATTGCCCTATCCGTAGTTTCAGGTGTGGGGAAATACATCGCCTACTACCAATCTCAATAAATTATATAGATCAAAAATTGGGTGAGGTCTAAATGCTTCGTATCCTTGTGGATTATTTTCAAATAATAAATAAATATGGCTCGTAAATTTTCTAATGAAGCAAAGCTTGGTTTGTTAGCTATTGTGACATTAACCGTTTTAATCTGGGGCTATCGTTTCCTCAAAGGGAAGAACTTGCTTGATAATTCTAATACATATTACATAACCTATGCGGATGTTGACGGTTTGTCTTCCTCTGCTGCTGTATATATCAATGGCTTTCAGGTCGGAACTGTCACTTCAGTGAAGCTTAAACCTGATGATGTCGAGCAAATATTAGTGACGATAGAAGTGGATGGAGAAATACAAGTACCGAAGACAGCTGAAGCGGTGCTTACTGCATCTGGGATCATGGGAGGCAAGTCCATCATGTTAGAATACGGCAACGAGGACATGGCTAACGGTATTCTTGAAAATAAATCTTATATCAATGGAAGTTCCAAAGGCTTATTGGGTTCAATGGTTGATGCTGATGAAGTTGACATTTATTTTGATAAACTATCAGCAGGTTTTTCGCAATTAGTGGATACCATCACCAATAGTTCTCCTAATACCGAAGAAAGCATTAAAGAAAGTTTGGAGGATTTTCAAAATACCATCAAGAACTTATCTGGCATTAGTAATAAATTAAATGTTATTCTCGCTCGATCTTCGGCGAACCTGGATGAAACGCTTTCCAATGTAGCTTCACTTTCAGAGACGCTTAAGAATTCAAACGGTAAAATCGCGAGTATCATTGATAATCTGGATAAGGTAAGTACAGACTTAAAAAATGCAGAAATTAGTAAGACCGTTGGAGCTGCAGAAGGCGCCATTGGCGAAGTAAAAACGAGCTTAACCAGTATTCAAGGAACTGTCAAAAGTGCTGAAGAGGCCATTTCAAACATCAATCAATTGATCGAAAAAGTAGAGAATGGCGATGGGTCTTTAAGTGCTCTGATCAATGATAAACAGCTTTACAATAACCTGGAAAGTACTTCTCAAAACCTTGACTTGCTGCTCCAGGATTTCCGTTTGAATCCAAAGCGATATGTCAATGTTTCTGTTTTTGGCAAGAAACAATCTGAATATACATTACCCGAAAATGACCCGGCGACCCAAATAGAACAGGATACAATCGTCAAAAATTAAATTTTTAAACGATATTTACTTCCGGAGATAAGGTTATACCAAACTTTAACTCAACGTCTTTGATGATCATTTGAGCAAATTGCCAAATTTCAGACCCCGAAGCGTTTCCGTGATTGACTAGGACCAACGCTTGTTTTTCATAGCTGCCGGCATCGCCGATTCGACGCCCCTTCCAGCCGGCTTTTTCTATCAACCATCCTGCAGGCACCTTTATATTGTGTTGATTCACAGGATAAGAAGGAATCAAAGGATATTTATGCTTAAGCGCTTCAAATTCTTCGATGGAAATGATTGGGTTTTTAAAAAAACTTCCGGAATTACCTAATTTTGCAGGATCAGGAAGCTTGCTTTGTCTAATTTCAATGACAGCATCACTGATTGCTTTAATCGTAGGTATATCATTGAATCTTGCTGCTAAAGGAGCATAGCTGATGTTTATTTTATGATTGGACTTAGTCAACTGAAAGTAGACGTAGGTAATAAAATATTGGCCTTTCAATTCTTTCTTAAAAACAGAATCCCGATATCCAAAATGACAATCCTCCTTTAAAAATGTTGTTTTTTTACCATTTTCAATCCTAATCGCATCAAGTTTCAGAAATATTTGATCCAATTCCACTCCGTATGCCCCTATATTTTGTATGGGAGAAGCTCCTACCGTACCTGGTATCAATGATAAATTCTCCAGCCCTCCATAGTCATGTTCAACTGCCCATAAAACCAATGAGTGCCAATTGACTCCGCCTCCCACTTTAAGGATTACACTTTCAGCAGTTTCTGAATCTATGATGATGCCATCAATTTCATTTTTCAAAATGGTCAGCTCTTGATCACTTGAAAGTAAAAGATTGGAACCACCACCTAGAATGAAGTAAGGTCCATCTGTTTCTGATAAAACTTTCTGTAGTTGATGTTCAGAGGAAATCTTGTATAACAGTCGACATTTTACATCAATACCAAATGTATTGTATGCTTTAAGGCTGACATCTTCATATTTCTTCATATTACAATAATATGAAATATAAAGACATTTTAATCATCAAATCTATCCAGCTTTCTTTTCAATTTGGTAAAGCCTCGCAAATTGATGTTATAAGAAATACCCACATTCAGGGTCGAAGCTTTGGATTGAGTGTCCCAGCCATATCTGATAAAGGATTCTACTATAAAACCACTGATTCCGTATCCATATCCTATTTCACCAATCATCACAGGATAGAATTCGCGGACAACGTCTTCCTGAGCGGCACTGGTATTGACTCCATACCATTCAGTTCTTGACATTTGGTACCCACCACCAATTGACCAGCCTGATGTCAACTCTGTGTTGAACCCACTATTGGCATTGAAATTTAGTTTGGCAAGCAGAGGAAGTGCAAGATTTCCCATTCCTTTATAATCGCCTACGGACAATGCCGTAGAGCCCCAATTTGCGTGCGCTTCTACAGAAACAGAAAAATTTTGACCACCTATCCAAATCTTGGGTCCAATGTGGAGATTGAGAATGGCATTTCCCGCTGAACCACCATCCGGGTTAACATATCTTTGGTAAACATCGTTACCTACTACAAATCCCAAACCAACCTGGGCTTGCATAGATGTCAAAGAAAGTAAGGTCAGAAGAACAAGAAGAAAGAATTGTTTCATTTTAATAAAGTTGGGTTGTATAAATGATCTAAACTTTCGACGAATGAATGTTTTTAAAAGTTACACATTATTGCCTTGAAATTGCAATTTAGCCAGACTTGAATATGCGCCATCTTCTCTGTCAGCCAAATCCCTGTGTGTACCTTGCTCTACAATATGGCCATTTTCTAAAACGTAAATCTGATCAACATCCACAATAGTAGATAATCTATGTGCGATAATGATAGAAGTTCTTCCTTTCATTAAGGTATTCAGCGCGTCTTGTACCAATTTTTCAGATTCGGAATCCAATGAAGAGGTGGCTTCGTCGAGAATCAGGATTTTTGGATCATTGAGAATGGCTCTTGCAATGGCAATTCTTTGCTTCTGACCACCTGATAATTTAATACCTCTTTCTCCAATCAATGTTTCAAAGCCATCTGGAAATCTTGATATGAACTCATAAGCATTGGCTTGTTCTGCAGCAATGCGAATTTCTTCATCTGATGCATAAGGTTTACCATACGATATATTTTCCTTTATAGATCCACCGAAAAGCAATACTTCCTGTGGAACAATCGAAATGACTGACCTAAAAGCTGTTAAGTCAAACTCCTGTATATCCTTGCCATCCAATGTAATGATGCCACTATTCAAGCGATACAATCTCATCAAGAGCTGAACAATTGTAGATTTGCCAGAGCCACTCTGACCTACCAAAGCAATCTTTTCACCCGTATTAACAGATAAGTTAATTCCTTTTAATACTGGAAGATCCGACCTGCTGGGATAAGAAAAGTGAACATCTTTGAACTGAATACTACCTTGTACGTCAATGGCCTCTATATCCTGATCCAGCGTCAAATTCATCTCTCCATCAGTCTCTAATATTTCTCTTAGTCTCTCAGTACCTCCTAATGTGGAAAGTATCTGGGTGTAGAAAGTGCCCAAACTTCCTAGTGATCCCCCAATAAAGGCCATATATGTAATAAAAGCAATCAATTCGCCAATGGTCATAGTTCCATTATCTACCATTCTGAATCCATACCACAGGATGAAAAATATTCCTCCGAAAAGTACTACTATAATGAATGTCGAAAACAATGCCCTATATTTTGCAAGGTCAAGCGAAATTTTAACAAGCTTGCTTATCTTCTCACCATATCTTACAAACTCGAATACTTCATTCGCGAAAGCTTTAACCGTACGAATTCCTTGTAGCGATTCTTCAACCACTATATTTGTTTCTGCCAATTCCTCTTGTCTTTTCTTCGATAACTTTCTGACAAATCTCCCAAAGAAAACCGCCCCCACTACAATAAAAGGGAAGGATACCAGCATGACCACGGACAACCTAGGTGCTGCATAAATAACGTAAGCAATTCCAACCACCAGAATAAAGATTTGTCTGAGAAACTCAGCAAGTGTCACAGAAAATAATTGTTGTAACTGGTCAACATCTGATGAAATTCTACTCATTAAGTCCCCTACTCTATTCTCTTCAAAAAAGAAAACAGGTAAAGTGATTAATTTTTGATATAGATTCTTTCTGACATCTGCCATTCCACGTTCGCTTACCTGTGCAAAGAAAATCACTCTGAAATATGAAACCAATCCTTGCACCACTAGTAAAACCAGAAGAATCTTAGCAATAGATTGAAAATCTAGGCCATATTTGGAATTTCCCGTTGCGATATCAGCCATTTGACCTGTTAACCATGGAAACACCATCACCAATAAACTGGAGATCGATAACAAGATCAGTCCGCCGATAAAATACCACCGATAAGGCCTAACAAACTTTAGCATTTTCCATGCTTCTGAAAGTTGGGCTCTAGTTAATTTCTTAGGTTTTTCCTCTTTTTCTTTCATATCTTAAATTGCCGCAAAGGTAGTAATTCTGAACCACTCTTAATTTGGAAAGTTTTCAGATGATTTTAATTTTGTAGTCAAATCAAATTTCTAAAGTGATGAGATTTTATATTTTGTTGTTTTTATCGGCCATCCTTTTGACACAATGTGAGGAAAAACCTGAATCTGTACCCGGAGGGATCGATCTTAGTAATTTTGAAACGAAAGCCATCAACGGAAGCAATGCTTTCTATGTGGTAAAGAAAGGGCCTGCAGGCAACAATTTGGAAGAAGGCATGGTCGTCAATGGTCTGCAGGATGGAACTTGGGTAACCTACTGGCCTGATGGTGATGATATGAATAAGATTAAATCCGTCATTTCATATGTCAATGGTGTCGTAAATGGCCCGTACATGGAATTTAACAATCGTGGCCAGGTGGAAAAACGGGTAACTTATGTCAATAATCAATACCATGGATTATATTCAGAATACAAATTCGGAAGACCGATCAAGGAGTATATGTATGACGAAGGTATACTGGACGGTGTATCCAAAGAATATAGCGATCGTGGCAAGCTTACCAAGGAAACTGGGTATAAGGAAGGCAAAATTCACGGCACTTACCGGCAGTATGATGAAGAAGGGAATGTGGTGTTAGAATATGAGTATAAGGACGGTGAAAAAATCAGTGGTGGTATCGTTACGAACGAATAAATACCATTTATTCAACATATAAAATTATTTTTAATATGTATATTTGGCCTTGCTAAAATATGCATACTTGAATACCAATCCCTACAGTCTAAGCAATAAAGAAGTAGAAATACTTGAATTTTTAGGAAAGGATGGAGCCATCGCATTTCTAAAATCTTCCGATTTGTCCAGAAGGACACTCGTCTTAAAGTCATTCCTATTTGCACGACTTGCGGAAGGAAATACCTTCATCTTTAGGACTTCTGCTAAAAAACAGTTGCTTAATATATTGGATGAATGGGGCTTGAATGATTTGGTTTTAGAATTGATGAAGGACACATACATCACCAGAGATCAACTTGATAAGAATGTCTATACAGACAGAGATTATCAAGTAGAAGCCATCAGATCACATATAAAATACAATACGCTCCTATCGAAATTAAGATCTATTCAAAGTAGCTACAATGAAAATGTTTTTGGCAACTATTCGCGAAAAAAATTAAACGAGTTTTTGTATTTATCCAATAAAAGAAATTTAAATCACAAACTTGATTTGGATATTTCTGCTAAAAACTACACCTACACCCAGAATGAATTCTGGACCATTAGAAATAAGATTGAGAAAGCCAGCAAATACTTTAAGAGTACTTATAATTTCTTGAAAACCAGTGATGATTTTAGTAGCGATATATATAAAGATTTTCATCTGTCTGAAAATCAATCCATCATTTTCAGTTATCTGAATAAATTCCTTCAGGATGCCGTAAATCTGTCAGATCAATATAGGAATGCCTTTCAAACTATCAGTAATCAAATGTACGCCAAGTTCAGAGCTCAAATTCAAAAAATCAAGGCATTAAGTGAAGAGCTGGAACTTAAAATTTCTTATTTTCAAATAGAGCAGGATCTTGCCCCAAAGAAGAAAGTTTTTCAAAAAAAGACTGATCCATTAGATGAATCTAAAAAAAATTTGCGGGCGATTTACCAGTTACTGATCGATGCAATTGCAGAAACCCCGCTCTATAAAATAACTTGTCCTGATAACGATTGGAATCCTGATGTAGAAAAGCTCAAAAGCTTTAACATTGACCTACAAAAACTACTGAAGAACGCACACATTATCATTCAGTCAAAAGTGGAGGAGCAGTTGGAAATCATTAATGCCAATAATTATCACGCTCCCGAGCTTATCGATATTAATCAGGAGCAGCAAGCATTGATTTTTGCCATCAATGGTTCTAAAATCTTTAAGGACGCCATACATAATCTCAGTATCAGCTCATGGAAAAATTACAGTTTTCTTAAAGAATTGGTCAGTAAACTCAGAAAAGCAAAACTCTTTCTTGAGGCCAATATGCAATATGCCATTTACCGTAGCTTTGAATTTTCACTAGACAGTAAGACCAATGCCATTATCACCGCCATGGAAAATGTTAAAACTCATCTTTGGTTGGATTCATTTGAAGCATGGTATTTTAAAGCACTTTTTGACAAGTACTATATTCATGAATTGACTGGTATAGAATCTAAGTATCAACTGCTTGCTCAATATAAGCATCTGGACATCAATTTCGAAAGCTTTAGAATTGCTCATGCCTTTGACCGATTGAGATACAACAAAGATTTATTACACAAGAAAATTGGAAAGAATGGATTGGACTGGAAATCAGCCCTCATTGCGGATCGTGATGGATTTAAGTATAATTTCCCGATCATCGTTTGTGATGAGGATTTTTTCACTTCTGAAATAGCCCATTTAAACTATGAGCATTTGATATGTATTGAGAACGAAGATGTACCGTTAAATTTGTTTGCCAACTCGCACTTCAATTCTATTCTGATGGTTGCTGAGAGAAATTTTAGTCGTTCAGTTTTAGAAAATGCTCATTCGGCGAAGAATTACCAACACAAACGGCAATTTCATCTTAAGAGCAAAGCCATTCCTTCCGGGGAAAAATTAAATGACAGCGTTGGATTTAATCTTCAGATGGCTAAATATCTCACCTATGTTCTTCAGGAAGTTTCTTATGAGAAGCAATTCTACAGTGGTAAAGACTTCAGCATCATTACATGCATGTCCGATTTTTGTTCCAAATTGTTGGAAATCGAATTACTGGACCATCGAATAAAAGCGCTTCGACACGATGGGATCGATTCTGGAATCGTTGATGATGTTATTATTAAAGATGATGTCTCTAAATACCTGATCATTCAGGATGGGTTTTTAGATTCCGAAATAGATCTGGAATGGCAAATTTCAGCACTCCATCATTTACAACGCGCAGGCATCAAAGTCCTAAGCCTGGATTCTTTTTCCTTAGCCATGGCGGAAGATGGCAAAATTTTACAACTACTTGAAATTGCTGAGTTGCCATTGAAAAGAAAAGCGACGGTAAAGCATGAATCTTAACCTGGACCTCTTAAAGCAATCAGGCAAACTTGAAATTTCCGAATCAGACGGAAAAAAATGGGTGTATGATATCATTCGCAAGAAACCAATTGTGTTGTTGCCCGAAGAATTGGTACGTCAATGTATCATTTGGTATCTGGTTGATGAAAAAGGGGTTTCAAAGAATTTAATCAGTGTGGAACGAGGGATTAAGGTCAATGGCTTATTTAGAAGATGTGATTTGATTCTCTATGATCGCAATATTTTACCGTACATGATTATCGAAGTAAAAAGACCCGGGCAAGCCATAACACAAAAGGTATTTAACCAAATCGCCATGTATAATATACCTCTCCGAGTTCCTTACCTGATGGTGTCTAATGGCATCGACAATTATGCCTGCCACTTGAATTTCGAAAAAAAGTCCTTCGCATTTATTGATTACATTCCGGCACCTGAAAAATTCTAAGGAAAATCATAAATTTGATAAAAAACAAGTCATGAATTGGAATCAGGAAGAATTTATAGCTTATTTACTCATTTATGCGTCCTATGCTGACGGAGAATTTTCTCCTGAAGAACGACAGCTCATTCTTGAAAAAGTAAGCAATGAAAGTTTTCATCGAATAATGGCTGAGTTTTCTTTAGACACCGAAGACGATAGACTTCGCAAAATCAAGGAGTACGAAGGTGTCTACTACCCTACTTCTGATCAAAAACAAGAACTCAGACACATGGTTCGACAACTTTTTTATTCCGATAAAGTCTTTTCAGATCAAGAAAAAAAGATGTGGGACAGGTTATCTAAAATCATTTAAGTTTTCTTAACGATTTTGTTAAAAAAGCGCTAAGCTGACCCTTGCATTGATACTTACTTCGTTGGTTTTTCGTCTCTAGTGAAAATCAATATTATGAAAAAGACAATAGCTTTATTTTTATTTCTTGCTTTCGGATTCGTAGCAATCCAAGCACAAGACAATTGGAAAGGAGGATCCAATGAGATCAATGTTGGTGTCAAACCATTTCGTTTTGGACCTACAAGTCTTCAGTATAAAGCCAAGATCAGCAGGAAAAATTGGATAAGAATGGGGATCACTGATCTGGGACTTAGAGACGGTGAAAGCGGATTTAGACTGGGTTTAGAAAAACAAAAGAACCTTCTTTTGAGATCTAGATTGGTTTATGGTTTAGAACCAGGAATCCACTTTGATTACGACCGAATCGATAACAATTTCGCCGCTTATGATGTGGATCTGGGGTTTCCCGTTGGAGTACAAATACACTTAACTAAAAAGTTATTGCTCGGATTTGAGTCCCGACCCCATGTTGGCATTTATGAAAGTTACGTAGTAGACGATCAGCCAGAGAGAGTCAGTAAGTTTGGAGGTGGTGTCGATTTATTCAATGGAATAAAATGCAGATTGGGTTACAGATTTTAGTTTAGATAATAAGTTGGAAGTAGGCTGCTTAATGAACAACCAGCAGCCTACTTTTTTCTAATCATGTCAGGCACATCTTTCACGACGATCTGAATCGTCTGGCGTAGCCTTTCTTCGAAAAGCACTATTTTCCCTTTCCTCAAGCTGGTAATAAGGTCCTCTGTATAATGCCTTAATGTGATTAACTCTAATCCATGATCTATTACAATATTAAATTCGTGTTGAACATCTTGAATCAAATGCTCGATACGTTCTTTTATATCGTTGGTACAAACAGAAAAACTGATGGCTGTGTTTCGCATCATATTTATGCGCACTCTGTGATCATTAAATTTTTTAAATAGTTTACTTAAATGTTCTTCACCAACAAAGGAAAAATCTTTGGTTGAGATATGTATCAACGCCTGATTAGGCTCCACAACGATCATGGGTGGATAAGTCAATTCGATTTCTCCACTGATTAAGGTACCTTCTGCTTCTGGGTGTTTAAAAGACTTAACCCACAGTGGTATGTTCTTATTCTGAATGGGCTTGATCGTCTTCGGATGGATAACTTTAGCTCCATAGTAGGTCATCTCAATGGCTTCTTTGTAGGACAACCGGTCTATTTTTGCAACATTTTCAAAAAGTCTGGGATCAGCGGTCAGGATGCCGGGCACATCTTTCCAAATCGCCATATACTCAGCATCCAAACAAAAGCTAAGGATAGCTGCGGTGAAATCTGAGCCTTCACGCCCTAAAGTAGTGGTAAGTCCATCGTTAGTCCCTCCGATAAATCCTTGTGTAATGACTAAGTTTTTGTCTGCAAGAGTCTTCTTGACATGTTTTTCGGTGGTTTTCCAATCAATGATTCCTTCGCGATAAGTGTCATCAGTACGAATAATCTCTCTTGCATCGATTAATTCATTGGTGATACCGATCTCATTCAAATATTCTGAAATGATAGTTGTTGAAATGAGTTCACCGAATGAAACCACCTGATCATAAGCCATATCATAAGGCATGTCTTGAAATTTCACAAGATTTTCCTCAAGTTGGTCTAATAATCTCGATAACTGCTGATTTTGCTTACTGGAGCCATAGAGATTTGTAAGAATCTCCTCGTGACAAGTTCTTAACTGAGTGACTAATTCGCTTTTATTTTCATTATTTCTGGTAGCTCTCAATATTTCCTCTAAGGCGTTAGTAGTCTTACCCATAGCGGAAATGACGACGACTAATGGACCTGATGAATAAGCCTTAATAATGGCTGCAACATTTTTAATATTCTGAGCATCGGCTACTGATGCTCCACCAAATTTATAGACTACCATTTAACCCCAAAGATTAGCAGGATATACACCCTGCTCTATTAAATTATTCAATTTTTCAACCACCACAGGTTTATCCTCCTTATAAGTAACTCCGAACCAAATGGATTCTGACTTTAAAATTTTCACGCTAATGGTGCCTTTTTTAATCAATGTATCGAGCGCAGATGGTATATAAAACTCAGACTTTAGTTCCTGGCCGCGTTCTTTTAAAAATTCTGCAAATAATTGATTGGTATATTCGAAAATAGAGGGCTGAAAGGCAAAAAGATTCATGGAAACAAGGGTATCGGGAGATAATTCAGTCATCCCATTTTCTTCAGGATAAGCTACTTTACCGTTGCTATGAACTCCAATTTTTACGCATTCTTTGATATCAATTAGATTTCCATTCTGATCGACATTACATACTCCTCTATTAACTGTTCCATGTTCGGAAAGTGTATTCTCAAGCAGGTAACTGATTACTGCATAAGTGTCTTCATCTGGTGCACTTTCAAAAAACTGGGCCGCGATTTTAAAAGCTTCTTTACCGTAGTAGTCATCACCGTTGATAACACAAAATGGCTCTTTAATTTGGTTCTGAGCAACGAGAACAGCGTGCATGGTTCCCCAGGGTTTTTCCCTTTCTGGATGTACTGCGATGCCCTCTGGTATGTCATCCAATTCCTGTGCAACATATTCTAAAGCTACTTTATCACTGAATTTTCCATCAAAAACCTCTTTGAATTCGCTTCTAAAATGTTCCCGTATGATAAAAATAACCTTATTAAAACCTGCTTCTATCGCATCATAAATAGAGTAATCTATAATCGTCTCACCATTTGGCCCAAAGGCATCCATTTGCTTTAGACCTCCGTATCTGCTTCCCATGCCAGCTGCTAAAACCAGTAATGTTTTTTTTTTCATTGACTTTAATTTAGGTGCGCAAGATAATAAATTAAAAAAATTCTTAAATTGATCATTGATTTAAAATCACTCCATCAAGACTTCTAAGATTTAACAACAAAACGAATTAGATGACTTTATCAGGATTAGACTGGACGATCGTAGCTATATATTTTGTATTTGTCCTGGCGATCGGTCTTATGGTATCGCGCAAAGCTGGAGCCAATGTTTCTGAATTTTTCTTAAGTGGTCGAAATATGCCATGGTGGTTATTGGGCATTTCAATGGTGGCTACTACATTTTCAGCTGATACTCCTAATCTTGTTACTGATCTGGTCCGACAGAACGGAGTATCGGGAAATTGGGGCTGGTGGTGTCTACTGATTACGGGTATGTTGACTGTTTTTGTCTATGCTAAGTTGTGGAGAAGGTCAATGGTTTTAACAGATATAGAGTTTTACGAGTTGAGGTACAGCGGAAAGGCAGCAGCCTTTCTCAGAGGTTTCAGAGCACTCTATCTTGGTTTGATATTTAATGTGGTGGTGATGGGTGCTGTTTCACTTGCAGCTGTTAAATTCGGTGAGATTATACTAGGCTGGCCTGGTTGGGAAACTCTTTTGATTGCTGGATCTATCACGATATTATATAGTACGCTTGGAGGACTTAAAGCTGTCGTTATTACAGATTTTGTTCAATTTATCCTTGCGATGATTGGGGCGATTTGGGCTTGTATTTATATTGTCAATCTTCCTGAAATCGGAGGGGTGTCTGAGTTAATTACGCATGCCAATGTAGTCGACAAGATCAGAATCTTTCCTGATTTCTCAGATCCATCGATATATGTACCGGTGTTGATTGTTCCACTTGCTGTTCAATGGTGGGCATCTTATTATCCCGGGTCTGAACCTGGAGGTGGAGGATATATTGCCCAGCGAATGTTTTCAGCGAAAGATGAAAAAAATGCCATAGGTGCAACGTTGATTTTTAATATTGCACACTATGCGCTCCGACCATGGCCGTGGATTCTAATCGCGTTGGCTTCACTCATCATTTTTCCGGAATTAAGTGACATTCAGGAGGTCTTTCCTACGATTTCAGAAGGTAAGCTCGGACACGATACGGGTTACCCTGCTATGTTGACCAAACTTCCTTCGGGTCTCCTGGGCCTTGTTGCAGCATCGCTTATTGCAGCTTTTATGTCTACCATGTCTACACAAATGAACCTGGGATCCTCTTACCTTGTCAATGATTTTTATCAGCGATTCATCAAACCAGAAGCCACTGAAAAAGAGAAGATCATGTGGGCCAGAATATTTACAGTAGGTTCTGCTATTTTAGGTCTTGGTTTTGGACTTTTACTTACCGACGCTTCAGGGGCTTTCAATTTACTTTTATTGCTTGGCGCAGGGACTGGTCTGATCTACCTATTGAGATGGTTTTGGTGGAGAATCAATGCGATGACTGAAATCATTGCCATGATTGTTTCCCTGATTGTAGCTGCCTACTTTAGTTTCATTAATCCTTATTTCTCACGATTGAATGCCGAGGTGGGTATTTCACCTGAGGACGTAGTTATCAATCATGGGCTGGAAGGCTGGCAGACTCTTATCGTAGGTACCATTATTACTACTATCGTCTGGATCTTGTCAGTCTACTTTACCAGATCCACAAAAATGGCCACACTTATTGATTTCTATCAAAAAATAAGACCTGGCGGCCCTGGTTGGGATAAAGTTAAAGCCTACGCAGCCACTAAAAATATACCGATGCCTACGGAAAATGGTAATCTTCCGCTTGAATTGACATGCGTTGTGGTAGGATTTGTATCCGTATATGCCTTGTTGTTTTGTGTAGGAAATTGGATCTACGGTCAAATCACATTGTCCATTATTCTAGGAGTTGTTTCTGTGCTAGGAATCCTATTTTTACAGTATGCCTGGAAACGATTAAAGTTTTAAATTATTCGAACATGTATAGACTTTCTGAGTTTACTTTAATACATTTGTAGAGCAAATTAAAACCTGGAGAATTAAATATATAAGAAAATTATTTAATATATTTGATCGTTCCATAACCGAATAATTACTTCCATGAAGCATTTCTTAACGTCTGCTTTTGTACTTGTAATAACCCTTCAGTCTTGTGTCAAAGATCAGATGACGCCTATACCTGATTTGGACTATGAATTGAAGGAACTTCTTTCTGAAGTTTCGCCCAATCGTAAATCAGATTTCTTCATCACCCCCAATCGTGATGACCTGAACAATATACCACAAGATCCTAAAAACCCTCTTACCGTATCCAAAGTCGAATTAGGTAATCTCCTTTTTTATGAAACTGGTATTGCAAAGGATGCCTTAAATGAGGAAGGAATTGGTACTTACTCATGTGCTACTTGTCATATTCCTGAGGCTGGATTTAAGCCTGGAAAAGCACAAGGTATTGCAGATGGAGGTGTTGGATTTGGAATTTTCGGTGAAGAAAGGGTTCGAAACATCAATTACGCTGAAGAACAAATGGATGTGCAGGGAGCCAGACCTCTAAGTATGATCAACGTTGCCTATGCAGAAAACTCTATGTGGAACGGTTCCTTTGGATCAACTGCTACAAATGCTGGACAGGAGCATTTATGGGAGCAAGATGAAGCATTTCATGGAAATCTAGAAGGATTTCACGGATTAGAAGCTCAGAATTTCGAAGGAATGAAGATTCATCGTTTATTTATCGATAAAAGCATTGCTGAGGAGTTAGGATACACAGAATTGTTTGATGCTTCATTTCCGGAATATGAAGGGGATATAAGATATTCAAATACTACAGCTGCTCTGGCATTGTCTGCATACATCAGAACCATATTTCCAAATGAGGCTCCATTTCAGAAATGGCTAAAAGGGGATCATTTTGCAATGAGTACGGATGAAAAGAAAGGGGCGATATTATTTTTTGACAAAGCAGGATGTATCAACTGTCATAAGTCTCCTGGATTAAGCTCGTTAGAATATCACGCTCTGGGAGTTAAAGATATGTATCAGCAACCCTCTTTTGGTACTTCGGCAGAAGACAAAAGAAACCTTGGGCGAGGTGGATACACGCAGTTAGCAGAAGACAATTATAAATTTAAAGTTCCCCAACTTTATAATTTGTCAGATACTCCTTTCTATTTTCATGGAGCAAGTTATACTGATTTGGAAGAACTGGTAAAATATTTCAATGATGCTATTCCAGAAAACCCAAATGTGCCTGATGAGCAAATCTCACCACTATTTAAGCCTTTGAACTTAACTGATGAGGAGATTGATCAATTAACCTTATTTTTGGAAAGATCTTTAAGAGATCCGTCTTTAGAAAGGTATTATCCAGATCACATCTTCTCTGGAAATTGCTTTCCGAATGCAGATTTCCAGTCACGAATGGATTTAGGGTGTAATTAGGTTCTTCTTCATTTTAAAATGCGGAATTCCTACTTCAACAAATTGATCTCCGACTACTTTATATCCTAATTTTTTGTAAAACTCGACCACATTATCCCTTGCATTTAACTCTATTATATCGTAACCTAAGTGAGTCAGGTAGTTTTCAGCATATTGAACCATTTTTGAACCTAATCCCTGGGATTGTAAATCTTCTACAACCGCAACTTGTCGCATTTTAACCACTTTATCTGAAAGTGGTACCAATACCATACAAGCGCAGAGTCTTCCCTCTTCAGTGAAACCCCCAAGGTGAATATGCGCATATTCCTCGCTTAGTTCTTCTTCTTCAAACACAATACCCAAAGGTGCACGTAGAATCTGGTCTCTTAGTGCAACACTCAGAGCATACAATGGAGTAGCAAATTCATAAGTTTCAAAATTGACCTCTCTCATACTCTTATATCTTTTTTTGAGCGTACTGATGAATCGAACACTGTTAAGGAAATATTAATTTATATTGTGAAAACCTGTATCACTGGATTTTTATAAAATAAAGTTGTAATTTTAGAAAATATAGGCCGTATATTCTCGTTATGGATATATAAAATGCAAAATAGAAGTCATTTTGACTTGAAAATATAAGTAGTGAGAGTTTTTTCGTAAGTGGGTTAGAGCTGGAGAGTTCTAACCCTTTTTTTTGGACTACTTTAACAAATCTAGAGCCGATCACTATCTAACAACTCTTGAGCCGATCACTATCTTTTAACTTCTAAATATTTAGAGTTATATCCGGCAAAGATTCCAAATCCTTTGTTAATCCCAGATTGCTTGATATTAGAATAGACCCTCACTGCAGAAGTGTTGGCAGATCCTATAGACGATTGTGCTAAATTGTATTCCTCTAAACTTTTGTAGTATTCATATAACTCAGGACTTGCATTCACCATTCTAATAACAGAGGTTTGATTTCCATTTGCTTCATCAAGGCTCTTCTTGCTCAAAAAATCGAGCGATTTCTTCTGTCCGTTAAAGTTTTCATCTTGTATAAAAAGCCTCCTTGCAACATTCCTGTCTCCATATACCTGAACATCAGAACCATATCCGGATAAAGGTGCCAGCTCGCCATTAGGCAATTCAATTTGGAAAATATATTTCTCCCCCATATCCATACCGTCATCGATAAGTGCTGAAATTTCCATAGCCGGACCATCAGAAAGCAGAATAGTATTGGTATCCAAAACAGAATCATTACCTAATAAAGGAACAGAGCTGGTAGCTGTGAAAACAGTTTCAGGCCAATTGGGATGTGTAACTTCCAGGCTGTATCGTCGCCCGGGAAAGGCAGTCAACTTTGAGGAGGATTTGTAAATTCCTAATCGGTTACTTTCAGTAAGTACTTCTATCAATTTTCCTTCTCCATCCTTTATGGCAACATAAGCATCAGATACAGATTCATTCTTACTGTTGGGGTCCAGAATGTTCCGACTCGTCTTCAATTTGACATTGAATCGCTTGTTAACGTTGAAGGTACAATTGATGATTAGTTTAGGCTCAATTTCATTACTAGCAAAATTAAAATCCTTCGTGCATGTGACCATGGAAATAGCACAAAGCAAAAATAGACACACCTTCTTAAAATTTAAGGCTTTATTCATTGCTAGTAGTTAGTGAAATATGAACAACTCAAATTTAAGTCATTTAATTAACACTTACCAGCAATAAATTATTTTACACGATTTTATTTAACAAGTAATTTTATGAACAGTGATGATACCGGCACTCACTGAATACTCTACATTGAACAGCAAGTCTAATTCTTGTAAAATCTCCAATACCGTAGAATTTTGAATTTTTGTAGTGAGTCTACACGATAAATCAATGGAAGAGGGTGCAATTTTCAGATTTCCATATTCGGTTGCTAAATCATTCAAAACATTAAATAGCGACTCATCTTCATATGATTTTGCAAATAGTCCCCAGTCTTCATCTGCTATATTGCTAATAGATACATCATAATCGTCATTGATTAGAATCTGCCTTCCCTTCTCTACCGTATATGTTGCACCATCATAGTTGGTAATCAGAACCTTACCATCTCTGACTTTAATAATTGTTTCATCATTATTTTCACTCACTTTAAATGATGTTCCTAAAACTTTCAAAGACACTCTTTCCGTTTCTAAGGTAAATGGTGCCTCTGTATTATGAGCCACATTGACAAAGTAACTTCCCTCGGTTCTAAGAAATCTTGAATCTGCCTTGAAATTAGTAGTATAGATTTTCGCATCTTGACTCAGAAACAATTCACTTCCATCATTTAACACTGAAAATTTAAATTCATTTCCGGACAAATAAGAGGCACTGTTGCCCACGCCATTCCCAACAAAATTCCAAAGTGTCGCGGCCAACACAAAAATGAAAATCGCTGCGGCTGCCATGATCTGTCGAGTGATCCTTAGCCCTTTACTTCCAATCTCAGACTGAAATTTATGCCAGGCCTTTTTATTGTCAAAAGTTCTCCAATCTTTTAAATTATTGATTATTTCTAATAGTCGGATCAGCTCTTCGAAAAGTTTCACATTACCTGACGATGATCTTTTCCAATCATCTAAGGAATTCAATTCTTCCTGCGAAGCCTGACCCGAATGAAACTTATCAATGAGGATGAAAGCCTTTTCATTTGAGTTGCTCATATTTTAATTCTATCATTCGCTTTATATGACGAATTCATTCATATAAACCCCCAAATTAGTCCTGAAAAAGAAGAGTCTATATCTTCAACTTTACATTTATATATGGTAAAATGGGAAAAATACTGATCTGTCGCAGAGAATATTCATCAGTGTTGGGGTTTTGGAATAGATAAACATAGTATGGATTTTGCCGATTATACAGATTGTAAGCGCCAATAGACGAGCTGAATTTATAATTTCCGAATTCCCGGTCGTAATTAAGGCTTATGTCGAAACGGTGATAAGGAGGTAGTCGGAAATTATTCCTGGTCTGGTAATTCAAAATTTCATTGCCATTGTCATCCAGAAATCCTTCTAACGGCAGTGTGATCGCATTACCTGTACCATAAATCCAAAGAGCGCCAAGACTTACCCTAGGGTTGATATGAAAGACGGAAGTTACACTAACATCATGTTTTCGGTCATATCGATATGGAAAAGCCTCTCCTCTGTTTATTTCTTGAAAAGTTCTGATAGAACGACCATAGGTATACGATACACTACCTGTCCATCTACCCTCGCGCCTCTTTATCTGTGCTTCCCACCCGTACGCCAGGCCCGTCCCTGAATCAACCCTTGATTCCCAATCCCTGGATTCTTCAAAAACGGGTTGCTGTGATAGGTTGTTGACAACCGGATTAAATAGATCATAAGCCGATCTAAATTCTATTAGGTTCTTAAAGGTCTTATAGTAAACAGAGGTACTGACTCGGTAATTTTCAAAAACATCCATATTATAGCCCAAAGAAAACTGATCTGAAATTTCGGGAGCTAATTCTGTCGTGCTGGGAACCCACAAATCGACAGGCAATCCCAATCCCGGATTGCCCAAAAGGTGAATGAACTGATTCATTCTTGAGTATGATATTCCCAGGAATCCTTGCCAGGGTAATCCCAGATTTACGGAAAGTCTTGGCTGAAGTGACCTATAAGTTTTATCTTTTAATACGTAAGTCGCAAAATGCAACCCTGTATGAATACTTAAATTAGCAAAAGGTCTATAATAACTTTCACCGTAGGCCGTAAATTCAGCAGTATTGGTCGCAATAATATCTGGAAAAATTTCTTGGATGCTACTGCCAAGAAACCGACTCGCTTGCTTAACAGATGGGTTGTAAGTATGTAAAGTATAACCCAGTCCATATTTAATATCTAACTTATTGGACCTGAAATAATCAAAATCAAGCTTAACAATCCTATCCAGTATTCTACTGGTAGAAGCAACGTTTAGCCTCTGATCCTCAATCGATGGATCTACCATATTTGCCAAATCATGTTGTACATTATACAAGTAATTGTAATTAACAAATCCCATGGTTAAGTTGGCAAAAACCTTAGGCCCAATCAGTCTGGACCAGCGCATAGAAGCTACATCCGTGCCCCAGCTCAATTGATTATTGGTGCTTAAATTAAAATCTCCAATTTTTCTTGAATTATCGATGAAAGAAATATTATCTCTCCCATGGTAGGCACTGAAGGTCAATGAATTACTCGTCTGAAACTCCCGTTTAATTTTTACATTAAAATCGTAATAATTAAACCTTGTCCCTTCTACTTCCAGAAAATTATTGACCGTGGGTCCAACAAGGCCTCCTATCCATGAAGTTCTGCCTGCAACATTGAACGAAGATTTCTCTTTTTGAATCGGACCTTCCACATTAAGCTTTCCTCCCAGGACACCTAAGGTTGCAGAACCGCCAAAATTCTTATAGTTTCCATCTTTTAATTGAATATCTACCACCGAAGAAAGCCGGCCTCCGTACTTAGCAGAAAAATCACTTTTATATAAATTAACATTGTTAATCGCATCTTCATTGAACATGGAGACCAATCCAAAAAGATGGTTTACTTCATAAAGTGGTATTCCATCCAGCATGATCAAGTTTTGATCAGGGCTTCCTCCCCTCACCAGCAGACCTCCCTGTGCTTCATTTCCTGATTGAATACCTGGCAACAACGAAATAGACTTTATAACATCTACTTCACCAAAAACTGCAGGTAAATCCCTTATTTCATCCAGTGAAATTTTCTCTCTACCACGCCAAATCATAGAACTGTCCTGATCAATAACGATGATTTCCTCAATTTCATAGTCAGATTTCAGATAGATATCTGCTCGAAGCCGCTTATTGACTTTAAACGTTCTGGATACGGGTGAATATCCAACAAAGGAATAGTTAATGGTTTGAGAACCTTGCGGCATGGTAAAACTGTAATAACCAAATTCGTTGGTAATGGTTCCTCTATTGGTAACCGGATTATAGACTGAAGCACCTATCAGTATTTCACCTGTTTCTGCATCTTTCACATATCCATTAATGGTAAAAAAGTTTCTGGGTCGGAGTCGATTAAAGGTGATATTCTTACTTGGATCTGGTATAATCAGAATTTTTGCCCCTCTGGAAATTGCTCTTACAGGTTGCTCTTCCAGTAAAAGCGAAAACAACTCTGAACAGATATAAGTAGTCGTATCTAGTGTTTTGCGAGCAGAAATATCTACAATACTTGAGCTATAGCTCACCACCACATCATTGTTTTTTTCTAGATTTTCGAAGATTTGTTTAAGTTCACCCTGCTCAATGGTGAGAGTCACTTTGCGGTCGAGGATATCTTTTTGGGCTACAGAAGGCACCTGTAACAGCACCGCGCTTAATATAGCACAGGCAATTCGAAGAATATTCCTCATTAAGTGTAGCGTTACTGAATAATGTAAGTATTTCCTTCTCTATTATACTTAATTCCGGTGATCAAAACAAGTGTTTCCAGCACACTTTCGAAATCTTCACCTTCAAATATATCAGTAACTTGTTGATTCATCGCCTTTGAACCTCCTGAGAAAACTAACCTGGTATGATAATGACGACTGAGGTCCTGTACTACTTTGTGTAGAGGCGTTTCTTCAAATATAAGTTTGTTGGATTTCCAACTAAGATAATTTCCGCTTGGTACAGCTATCTGCTCTATTCTACCATTGCTGCAGCTAACCATTTCATTTTTAGAAAGGATTACTTCATTTTCACCTGAAACAACCTTCACTTTACCTGAAGTCACATAAATATCCACTTTTCCGTCGTGCTCCTCAATGTTAAAACTGGTTCCCAAAACAGTTACTTCAGCTTCATCAGTTACAATGGTAAAAGGACTTTCTTCATCTCTGGCCACATCAAAATATGCTTCACCGTCAAGGATGATACTTCGATTATCAGCAAAATTTGTGGCATAATCCACAGCAGAGTTGCGGTTAATATAGATATCTGAACCGTCTGGCAAAGTAAAACTTTCAATTAATCCATCAGCTGTGATATGATTGTAACCATCAATTGTTCCAACGTCCAGCGTGAATATTGAGAATAGTATGATTGCGATGGTAGCTGCGATTCCCGCTGCCCATTTCAATTGTAAAATTTTATAAGATTTCTTAGGAGTTTCTTGAGGTGATTGCTCTTCAATCTGAGAGTTAATAAGATCCCAGGCGTTATTCTTATCAAATTCTTTATAGTCTTTCAAATCAATCGAGTCATTCCAAATCGATTGCATTTCCAGAAGTTCATTCAGATTATCCTGGGATTCTTGCTTCCAGGTCTCAAGTGCGTTCCATTCTTCCTTTGTCGTTTTATTCACAAGAAAGCGTGCAATTAGGTTATGTATTCTCATTGTCCGATCTCATTTTAGTTAGCTTTTCTCTCAATAACTTTAATCCTCTGCCTATTTGATTTTCCACTGTCTTCACGGAGAGATCAAGCTCTTCGGCAATTTCACCGTAAGTTAAGCCATTCATCTTGCTTAACACAAATATTTTTTGACATTTGGGAGGTAATTGTCGGATAGACTTAAATAATTGTTCTTTGAGAAGATAATTTTCGGACTCATCTTCTAGTTCATAAGTGGTTTCAGCCTTCTGAATCTCTTCATCTACGTAGGCTGCTTGCAGCTTATTTCTCCTTATCAGTTCAATGGCCTTATTTCTGGTAGACTGAAATAAATAGCTTTTAATGCCACTGGTCAATTTAATCTTTTCTCTTTTTTGCCACATTTGCACAAAAACCTCCTGGACAACATCTTCTGCTGTATCTGAGTTGTTCACATACTTGTAGGCAAAATTACACAGAGGATTATAATACTCCTCAAAAACCTGCTTATACTCTTCTTTCGACTGAAATAACAATTCTCATCCTATTTGCACGACTCACATCATAGTTAATTAAAATTAATATCAGATCACTTCGCTATGAAATCTCTCCATTAATTTAAGGCATATACAACACAATATATTTTATAACGGAAATATCTTCGAAGACATTTTAAGCGCCTTTTCAAATTCTGTCATATTCAGATTTAACTGCTCTTTCTTTGACTCAAAGAAATAGAGTACATTTTCCGTCGCCATATTACCTGTCAGATCATCCTTAGCCATTGGACACCCGCCAAACCCTTTAATTGCTGAATCAAATCTCTTGCACCCTGCTGAATATGCTGCTTCTAATTTTTCTCGCCAATTATGAACCTGCGTATGCAAATGTGCACCAAACTCTACATCCGGATATGGAGGAATCAAATTAGAAAATAAGTAGGTAATACTATTTGGATTTGCAACGCCAATAGTATCCGACAAAGCTATAGTTCTAATGCCCATATCAGCCAGGATATCCACCCACTTTTGACAAATTTCAACATTCCAGGGATCCCCATATGGATTACCAAAACCCATCGAAATATATATCACAAGAGACTTTCCATACAAAACAGCTAATTCCTGTATTTTATCAACGCGTACCAGTGATTCCTCAATACTGCTATTGGTGTTTCTTTTCTGAAACGTTTCAGAAATCGAAAAGGGGTAGCCCAAGTAGTTGATCTGTTCAAAGTCACAAGCATCTCTGGCCCCTCTTTCATTAGCTACAATTGCAAGTAATTTCGACCTGTTTTTATCCAAATCTAGTTGCGACAATACTTGAGCGGTGTCTCTCATTTGAGGGATGGCCTTAGGAGAAACGAAACTCCCAAAGTCAATAGTATCATATCCAACTTTGAGCAGCTGGTTAATATATGCTGCTTTCTTTTCTACAGGAATGTACTCATGTATACCCTGCATTGCATCTCTTGGACATTCTATAATCTTGTACACCAGATATTCGCTTTACTTTCAAAGTAACGAAATAAGCACTGAAAATCTTAAGTGAACAGCAATCTAAAATAAAAAAACCTGAATGGGTACATCCAGGTTTAAAAAGTGTTCAGACAAATACTCAGGGTATGAGTCCTACGGCCGGGGTCAAAAGGGTTGTGTTTTTCAGTTATTGTATAAATGACACATTATCTGCTATTCTTCCCCTATTGGAACCCTATAAAATACTGATTTGCATTAGTTATTGAATTTTTACCACATAATTGATGGTTGCAAGAGATGTTTTAAGTTTTTAATGGTATTTTAAATCACTAGATAAAAGCTTAACTATTTCATGCTTGAGGTAAACGAAAAGTTCTATCTTCTGTTTATTTAATATCTTTACGGACGAAATCTGATACATGAAGAAAGCGCTATTTACCATTCTCGGTTTTACCTTATTAATCATTGGTTTTCTATCATTGATTCTGATGGGACTGGGATTACAATTAAGTTATCTGAAATTCATCGACAATCTGGGTGCATTGTTGGGTTTCTTGATTAGAATAGTTATGATCGTTGCAGGATTGATCATTATTTATGTTACAAGAACCTCGACTGCTGTTTCAAAATAAAAAAGGGTCCGAAAATGAATTTTCAGACCCTGGAGTATTAATTAACGTATCTGTATCTTAACTGCTAACAGTTTTTATTATTCTGGCAGCCACCTTATAAGGATCTGCCGCAGAATTTGGTCTACGGTCTTCCAGGTAACCACTCCAATCATGTTCTACTGTATACAGCGGAATTCTAATAGAGGCTCCTCTGTCTGAAACACCGTATGAAAAATCGGTGATTGCAGCTGTTTCATGTAATCCTGTCAGCCGTTGATCGTTGTCATGCCCATATACCGCGATATGCTCATCGACAACATCTCTGAATTTCTCACATATTTCATAAAACTTTTCTTTTGAATTGGCTGTACGTAACTCCGAATTTGAAAAATTAGCGTGCATTCCAGATCCATTCCAATCTCCTTTGACAGGCTTACATTCCCAATTGATGCTTAAACCATATTTCTCAGCTGTTCTTTCTAGTAAGTATCTTGCCACCCAGATCTGATCCCCTGCAGACTCAGCTCCTTTTGCAAAGATCTGAAATTCCCATTGACCACACATTACTTCAGCGTTAATCCCTTCTACATTCAGACCAGCCTCAAGACATAGATCTAAATGCTCCTCTACAAGTTCTCTTCCGACAGCATTGCCTGTGCCGACTCCACAGTAATAAGGGCCTTGAGGTGCAGGATATCCATTGGCAGGAAATCCTACCGGCAAATCCGTTTCTGGGTTCCATATGGTATATTCTTGTTCAAATCCAAACCAAAATTCATCACTTTTATCTTGTACAGTAGCTCGCCCGTTAGACTCATGTGGTGTTCCATCAGCATTCAAAACCTCACACATCACCAGAAAAGCATTTTTTCTATCAGCATCAGGACAAATGAATACAGGCTTCAGAACACAATCTGAAGAATTACCTTCAGCCTGCTGAGTAGAAGAACCATCGAATGACCAATTAGGACAATCTTTCAATTTGCCTGAAAAGCCCGAATCCATAATCTTCGTTTTGCTTCTCAATCCTTGCATTGGTTGGCTACCATCCAGCCATATGTACTCTAATTTAACTTTTGACATCGCTTAATATTAGTTTTGTAATTAAAATTCAATGCATGCAAAAATATCATAAGGTGTGCCAATTCAAAGCAGCATTTAGCCTTTATTGTTATCTCTAAGTGATATACACACGCATTAATCATTTGATTATCAGTATAATATATTATTATTAATTGTTATGCCAAGTAAATAGACGCTTAAATTTCTCAGGGATTTTATACCTTCAATCATATGTTACGGTGGTTACTCATTCTGGGATGCTGTTTTTTGATTTCAAAAGGAATTGCTGCTCAATCTCTCGAAGCGCAAGAGTGGATTGAAAGCATTCTTGCGAATCAGGATGAAGATGGAGACTTAGATCTGAATACCATCCTGGAACAAATCAATGAGTACTTAGACCGACCTGCTGACCTGAATGATATCACAAGAGAGCAACTATCTGCATTGTTTTTTCTGAGTGATCTAGAGATCAACGCTATTTTAAAACACAGAGAAGATCACGGAGATTTCGTCAGCGTCCTGGAACTTCAGAGTGTAGAAGGACTTTCTATTGATAAAGTCAGGCTTCTGTCATCTCTCGTAAAAGTGGGCGCTCAGTCTGACCGGGAATTTAATCAGGGCTTATTGAGAGATCAAAAAAGTGAACTTTACCTCAAATGGCGCCGGGTTTTAGAAACACAAAGAGGTTATACCGATGAGCCTCTGAATCCCTATCTCGGAGATCCTAATAAACTGTATGTAAGATATAAATACACTGCAGGACGAAAGGTACAGCTGGGTCTGACCGCAGAGAAAGATGCAGGTGAGGAGTTCTTTAGAGGTTCTAATCAGCAAGGATTTGACTACTACTCAGGACACTTGCAAATTAAGAATCCGATCAACACCGTTGATCAGATAATCATAGGGGACTATTCAGTAAGTATGGGACAAGGGTTGGTAGCAGCCATGGGGTTTGGCACTGGAAAAAGTACTCAGGTGATGAGGGTGAAGAACAGAACAAGAACACTTCGACCCTATACTTCAGTAAATGAATTTAATTATCTACGTGGTGCGGCTTTTGATATCCGTTTAAACGACCACCTCTCACTAACCAGTTTCGCTTCCTATCAAAAAAGAGATGCAAATTTCTTTGTAGATACCATTAACAATAACCCCTTTACCTTCTACACCTCATTGCCATCTGACGGATTTCACCGGACTATCAACGAAATAAGAAAGGAAGACCAGTTAGGATATACAGACATTGGTGGAAGTCTGAGATATCGTAAAAATGTTTTTAACTTGAATGCTAATTTTCTGTATTCCGGCTTTAACGGGTCACTCAATACGCGCACTCAGCTATATCAGTTATTCAGCAGCCTTCAGAGGTCTTATGTCAATGGTAGTTTGGATTATAGTTATATCTGGAAAAACTTTAATCTTTTCGGTGAATTTGCCTCTGATAAAGAGGGTGATCTAGCTATATTGAACGGACTTATTCTTGGGCTGGATAAAAGTTTTGAACTATCGATTGTCTACAGGAATATTGCCCGGGACTATCAAACCATCTATGCCAATTCATTTACTGAATCAAGTACTGCCAGAAATGAAAAAGGAGTATATCTTTCATCCATCATAAGATTGAATAAAAGTCTTCAAGTTCATGGATATGCCGATTTCTTTACTTTTCCCTGGTTGAGGTTTAGAGTGGATTCCCCGTCCAATGGAAGGGAATACTTTATCAAATTTTGGTATCACAAAAAAAGAAAAGCTGATTTTTACATTCAATACTTTTTTGAGCAAAAAGATCAAAATCAATCAAATGAGAACTTCAAAACGACCAGAGTTGCAAGTACTAATAGGCATCGACTGCGCTTTCATAATACCTATGTTGTCAATGCTAGTATTGAAATCAGAAATCGACTAGAGTTGAGCAGGTTTACCAAAACAAACAATATCTCGACTGGATTCTTACTGTATCAAGACCTTATTTTTAGGTCAAATGATTTTCCACTTTCAGCAATATTTAGATATGCGGTCTTTGACACTGATGATTATGATAGTAGAATTTATGCCTACGAAAATGACTTACTTTATGAATTTAGTATACCTGCCTTTTCTAACAGAGGATTTAGAACTTATGCCAACCTAAGATATAGGGTCAACCGCTTTTTGACAGCAGAGTTTCGCATCGCACGCACCTATTTTAACGATAGAGAAACCGTAGGAAGTGGTTTAGAAGAAATAGGTGATAATAAAAGAACCGACGTAAAGGCCCAATTAAGATTTAAGTTTTGATTTATACTTTATTCATATATTAAATACTTTGATCTAGTTCTTTTATAATTGCTTAATGCCGGTTCCCAACTGGCCCTGATCTCTTTTTCCGATAAGCCAGCTTGTATCTGTTTCCTAAGTTGGTCGCTTCCAGCTAGTCTATCAAAAAAACTACTCTTTAAGAAGAACTCCTCTTTATCTGGAAAAGCTTGATATGCTTCTAATAGATAAGAAAGGTCTAATTTTGCCACTCCTTTTAAATAGTCTACGGACAATTCGGTGAGATCTCTTCCGTAGCACTTTTGACCTTGCAACTTTGGTGAAGTGGCTCCTGGCTTTGATTCAGGAGTAAATGTAAATTCATAATTATCCAATTCAGGATGTCCGATCAATTGGAATTGTTTATCAGTACCCCTGCCTATACTTATTTTAGTCCCTTCAAAAAAGCAAATGGATGGATACAAAAGAATAGATCTTAAATTAGGCAAATTAGGTGATGGTTTAATTGGCAGGTCATAAGTCATGTTGTGCGTATAATTTACACAAGGAATGACAACCAGTTCGCATTGCATACCATCGGGCAGCCAATTTTCACCGTTGATCATTTTTGCATATTCTCCTACAGTCATGCCATGCACGACAGGGATCTTATGCATTCCCACAAAAGACTTATAATTCTTGTCGAGAACAGGTCCATCTACAAAAAAGCCATTTGGATTAGGCCTGTCAAGTACTAGTAATGGAATGTTATTTTCCGCGCACGCTTCCATAATATAATGCAGTGTGGAGATATAAGTATAAAATCGAGCACCTACATCCTGAATGTCAAAAATCATCAAATCGATACCCGCCAGTTGTTCTTTTGTTGGTTTTTTATTTTTCCCATAAATCGAAACGATATTCACACCTGTCAATGGGTCCTTACCCGATGTGATATGCTCGCCTGCGTCTGCTTCACCTCTGAAACCATGTTCAGGAGCAAAGATTGCAGCGATATCCGCTTCTAATTCTAGCAAGGTATCGACTAAATGCTTATCATTCACCATACTGGTTTGATTAACAACCAGCCCTATCTTCCGATCTTTAATATAGGGATAGTAAGCACCCATTTGCTCTGCTCCTACAGAGATAGAGACATCAGCTGAGACAAACTTCCCATTGGACTTGTCATAACCGTTTGCAATAGAATTTGAATGCTCTTCACAAGCTGCTAATCCAAATAAAACACATGTAATAAAGTATATATATCTAATCATCTAATTTATATTAAATTTGCATCTCAATTGTTAACGCCTTAATCGTCAAATTTAGTGAAAAAATATGCCATTATTGACATCGAAACAACTGGTGGAATGGCAAAACGCGATAAAATCACTGAAATAGGAGTCGTTGTACATGATGGAAATCGTGTTTTAGAAACCTATGAAACACTCATCAATCCAGGAAGGAGTATTCCTCCGAATATTGTGAGAATAACAGGAATAACGGATGAAATGGTCGCCGATGCTCCTAGATTCTACGAAGTGGCAAAGAAGATCGTCGAACTTACCGAAGGGGCTATTTTCGTCGCGCATAATGTGAGATTTGATTACACTTTTATTAAAGAGGCATTTAAAGATTTAGGTTACACCTATAGCAAACGCCAGCTGGATACCGTCAGATTGGCCCGAAAGACTTTTCCAGGTCTGAAATCATACAGCCTGGGAAACCTGATCAAGCACTTTGGAATAGAGGTCAATGCCAGACATAGAGCCCTAGCAGATGCCATGGCTACGACGGAACTATTGGAGAAAATTTTTAAAGTCGAAGATTCTGCCGATAATATCAAAATGTACATTAATCATGGACTAAGAGAATCTCAACTGCCCAAGTCCATTACCATGGAGCGTTTACACCAGCTTCCGGAAGAGTGTGGCGTCTACTACTTTTATAATTCTTATGGAAAAGTGGTCTACATTGGAAAAAGTGTGAACATTAAAAAAAGGGTCATTCAGCACTTTGTTAAGACGACTAAGAAAGCAGAGAATTTGCAAAAACACGTTGATTCTATCGATTTTGAGCTAACTGGTAGTGAACTTATTTCACTGCTCCATGAATCTAGAGAAATAAAATTACATCAGCCTGAAATCAATCGAGCTTCCAGAAATAAACATTTTCCATATTTCGTCCATCATTTTATAGATGATTTGGGATATTTAAGACTTCGTATTGAGAAAACTAGCAAGAAACGTAGAAAGGACAAAAACATTCTTTCAGACTATTCCAGCCTTCAAAGTGCAAAATCACATATCAAAAATGTTTCGAAGGAATTTACACTTTGCTTAAAATTAAATGACCTGGAAAGCGGCGATGGTCCGTGCTTCGATTATAAGCTAGGTAACTGCTTGGGTGCCTGTATTCTCAAGGAATCTGTAGAAGATTATAATGAAAGAGCCAATCTGGCCATATCGAGCCTATCCCGGCTTTTTCGTGAAAATTTCATTCTGGTCGATCAGGGTCGTCATAAAGAGGAATACTCAGTTATTCTAGTCGAAGAAGGATATTACAGAGGTTTTGGATACGCCACTGTGGAAGACCTGAACATGGGCATAGAGGAAATCAAGGAAACCATTAACTATGTCCCTGAAAATCCAGAAACCAATAATATTGTAAGAAACTATATCCTGGAACACCCTCATCTTAAGATCATTTCATTTTAGACACACAATGCATGAAATGCAAGCATCAGTTAGTACAAGTCATATCTGAAACGATTTTCCATTCCTCATCTATTTTCCGCCAGATCAACGTGAAAAATCCGCTCAAATCCTCATCCATTCTTTCAAGGTAGTAAGATCCCGTTAATGCCGCGGAACCATCGGTTATAGGATATATATCAAATATTTCAAAAGTCAACTTTCCCATTTTCTCTAAAGTCGGATACGCTTTAATATAGCCTTCAAGTGTATTCTGCCAACCCATATTGGTTCGACCTGAACTGGTAAATCTTAATGAATCAGATTTCCAATATCCTTCCATAAAGGCTGGAATGTCTCCTTCATTCCACGCATTCTCCTGAAAATTCATCACCTCAATAATTTCTTCTCGATCCTCAGAGCTTATCTGTGCTGAGCACAAGAAGGGTAAGGTAAAAAGGCAAAAGATCATTAACTTTACTTTCATTATGATATCTATTTTGAAACAAGATAATATTTATCAAACAGAGCGACTGACCATAAGGCAACTTACTTCGTATGACTTTGACGCATTTCATGAAATGCAAGGCGATCCCGAGGTTATGAAATATGTAGCTAAAAAAGCAAACACCGAAAAGGAGAATCGAAAAGATTTAAAAAAGGTAATATCCAGGTATCTTGACGAAGAAAATGAATTTTGGGTGTGGGCAGTAGTCAAGAAGGAAAGTGAAGATTTTGTGGGTACCATTGCCTTGATTAAAGACAAGGAAGATAACTGGGAAATTGGCTATCGCTTGCTTAGAAAATATTGGGGTAAAGGATTTGGAAGCGAAATGGTCGCTGGACTTATTAGATTGTGTGAGGAAATACCAGAGATTAACAACCTCGTTGCATATGCTGACCGCCGAAATATTGCAAGTCAATGCGTTTTAAATAAAAATGGCTTTGTTAATTTAGGTATCAAGTACAATGATGAAGAAGATTGCGAGGACTATATCTATTCAGTAAGTACTACGTAGAACTATTGGATAAAACCTTTTTGTTTTAGAATCTTAGCCATTTCAATTTGCAACTCTTGAGCCTTGATCCCAGCATCACGAGCGAATGATTTACCCGTAGAAGCAAAAATAATACCTCTCGAAGAATTAATCAACAATCCTACTTGATCATTCATGCCATGCCTACAAACGCCTTCCAGGGAACCACCCTGAGCTCCAACTCCCGGAACCAGAAAAAAATGCTCTGGAGCCAATGATCGGATTTTTCTAAAGGCCTCCGGATGGGTCGCCCCTATTACAAACATTAGTTCGTCGGGACTTGCCCATTGCTGTGCCTTAGTCACTACCAGTTCATGTAACTCCTGACCATTTTCATTTTTAAAATGTTGAAAATCGGTGCTTCCTCTATTAGAAGTAAGTCCCAGTAAAATAACATACTTCTTAAATCCTAAAAATGGTGTGACGGAGTCTTCTCCCATATAAGGAGCAATGGTCACGCTGTCGAACTCATAGGTTTGGAAAAAGGTGCGCGCATATTGTGCGGAAGTATAACCGATATCTCCCCTTTTGGCATCTGCAATGGTAAAGATATCCTCTGGGATATATTCGAGGGTCTTATGTAACGAGTGCCACCCCTTTGGTCCTAAAGATTCGTAAAATGCAATATTCGGTTTGTAAGCGACGCAAAAATCTTTTGTCGCATCAATAATCGCTTTATTAAATTCAAATACAGGATCTTCCGTATCCTTTAAGTGATCCGGTATTCGTTCGAAATCGCTGTCTAATCCTACACAAAGGAAGGATTGCTTCTTTAAAATATACTCGAAAATTCGTTGATTATTGAACTCCATTGACTGCCACTACACCATTGATTTCAGGCACCCTGGATTTGATTGCCTGCTCTACCCCAGCTTTCATGGTCATCGTAGACATGGAACACATTTCGCAATTACCAAGCCACTTCACTTCCACCAACAGTTCATCGGTAACATCCATGACCTCGATATTTCCACCGTCCACGGCTAAGTGAGGCCTAATGTCTTCTAGAGCAGTATCTACTCTATTGATCCATTCCTTTCTTTCATTGTCAGACATACTGCAAAATTACGTTTTTATTTTCACTATTTGGGTTGGTGCCATCACTTCATTTCGCAAATTGACCTGGTGAAGTGTTTTTTCTGCCATCGATTTGAAATACGGGAAGGCGAGATGATCCTTTTGCGTCATTGCTGGTGCACCACTGTCACCGGACTCCCTTACACTTTGGATCAACGGTATTTGACCTAGAAGGGTTGTATTGCTTTCCTTAACCAATCTTTTACCAGCCCCTTTTCCAAAAATATAATACTTGTGATCAGGAAGCTCTCCAGGTGTAAACCACGCCATATTTTCTACCACACCCAAAATTGGAACATTGACGTTAGACAGTTTAAACATATTCATCGCCTTAAGTGCATCTACATACGCCAATTCCTGTGGAGTGGTCACCATAACAACACCAGTGACCGGAACGGTCTGAACCATAGTCAATTGAATATCGCCTGTTCCCGGAGGTAAGTCAATAATTAAAAAATCTAATTCCGGCCAAAGACAATCGTTGATAAATTGCTTGATAATTCCACCTAACCTGGGACCCCGTAAAACTACCGCCTGCTCGGGCTCAATGATGAATCCAATAGAAATGGTCGATATCCCATATTTTTCCAATGGTCTCATTTTCGGTTGACCATACAATTTCTCAATCTTAGGCCGCTCACCCTGCATACCTAGCAAGGTAGGTACAGAAGGTCCATATAAATCGGCATCCATTAAACCCACACTGGCACCAAGCTCTTTCAGCCCTAGTGCAAGATTGACAGCAACCGTAGATTTTCCTACTCCGCCTTTCCCGCTACCCACAGCAATTATGTTCTTGATTTGAGGAAGGGTCCCTTTCTTATTTGGAGTACCGGATCCGGCCATATGAACATGCACATTGGCCTCCGGATATACATTCTGAATGGCAGCAATACAGGCAAAATTAATTTCACTCTTAATTTGAGGGTCATCTGAAGGCACATTCAGAGTAAAAGTAACATTCAAATTGTCAATTTTCAGTCCTTCCACCATCTTCGATCGGATGATATTCAACCCGGTCTTGGGGTCTTTCACAGTCCCTAATGCACTTACCACCTTATTGTTGTCAATCGACATTGTTTTATAATTTACTACAAATGTAAAACATTTAATATTCATTAATGTTTCAGTGGTTTTTTAAGACCTTAATTTTATTACTTTTGCATAAATTTTACTCCCGACAAGTAAATGAGAATATTTCGAAAGCTGGAAGAAATTCCAGAGATTGAAAATGCTGTAGTGACGATTGGCTCTTTTGATGGTGTGCATCGGGGACATCAAAAGATCATTGCTCGAATTAACCAGTTGGCGACGGAGATCAATGGAAAGAGCGTCATTGTAACGTTTGATCCACACCCAAGAAGTGTGATTTATCCCAAAGACCAATCCTTGTCACTACTGACCTCACTTGAGGAAAAAATAGAACTTCTAGAAAAATTTGGCGTGGACATACTCGTTATCGTGCCCTTTACAGTCGAATTTTCACAGATGCACCCACGAGATTACGTGGAGAACTTTCTGGAGAGATATTTCAAGCCTAGCTTTATCGTCATCGGATATGATCACAGATTTGGATTGAATCGTGAAGGGAATATTGACCTGCTAAAGGCATATCAGGAAAAATTTCAGTTCAAGGTGGTTCAGATAGAAGCACAGGAAATAGAAGAAATCACCATCTCAAGTACGAAGATCCGAAAAGCCATATTGAATGCAGAGATGTCAGCTGCACATAAATTTCTGAATTACCATTATGTCATCACCGGAAAAGTCATCAGTGGCGAGCAAATAGGTAAAGAATTAGGTTTTCCCACAGCCAATATTCAAATTAGCGAAAAACATAAATTGATTCCTCCCGATGGGATATATGCTGTTTTTGTTAAAATCGGAGCAGAACGTTACCAGGGAATGCTTTACATAGGCAAAAGACCGACTTTAAAAGGGAAAGAGGAAAGGAGAATCGAGGTTAATATATTTGAATTTGATCATGATATTTACGGTGAAACACTAACACTTGAATTGGTTATGTTCATTAGGGATGACATGACTTTTGATAATCTCCAAAAGTTAAAAGTTCAATTACATGAAGATGAACAGCATGCAAAGCTCGTATTGCATCAGTATTTGGTAAGGCAAATGGAGCAATCTGCAAAATGCACTATTGCTATTATCAATTATAATGGATTGGATTACCTTGAATCATACTTGCCTTCGGTTTTGTATAGTAGTAAAGATGACGTGGATATACTGGTCATAGACAATGCTTCAACGGATGAATCGGTAGCATATCTGGAAGAATGGCATCCTGAGGTTAACGTCTTAGCCTACTCAAAGAATTATGGATTCGCAGAAGGTTATAACAGGTCAATGAAAGACGTGGACACAGAATTCACCGTCCTCTTAAACAATGATGTTTTAGTAACTGAAAACTGGCTAGACCCCATCCTTAAATTAATGTCTAACGATAAGACGATAGGAGCATGCCAGCCTAAGATCAGATCGCTTTCCGAGCCTACAAAGTTTGAACATGCCGGAGCAGCCGGAGGCTATCTTGATGCTTTATCTTATGCATTTTGTAAAGGTCGAATTTTTGACGAAGTAGAATTAGATGAAGGACAATTCGATCATACTTTAGAGGTTTTTTGGGCAAGTGGTGCTGCTATGGTGGTCAGAACAGAGCTATTCAACAACCTTGGAGGTTTTGACGAAACTTACTTTGCACATTATGAGGAGATAGATTTATGCTGGCGTATGAAAAGGGCAGGATACAAGGTCATGTCTGTCAATGAAAGTGTGGTTTACCATCTGGGCGGAGGCACGCTACCCTACCAAAGTTCTAAGAAGATCTATCTTAACTTCAGAAATAGTTTGAAAACTTTCCTTAAAAATGAGACCGGCTTGATGAAGTATCCCAAGTTTATCTTGAGACTAGTCCTCGATGGCGGAGCAGCCTTACTGTTGTTCATGAAAGGTCAATGGGATGCTATTCCGACAGTCGTTAAAGCTCATTTATCGGTCTATGGTAATTTTAGGAAAATCATGAAGTCGAAAAGAAACTTCAACCGCCTGATAGAGGAAAATGCCATCGGCCCGGAGAATCACACTGGAAAGTATAACAAGGTCATACCTATTAGTTTTTATTTGCTAGGAAAAAGAAAATTCGAAGAGCTGTGAAACCCCTGGCTGAAATCTTATTCGAAGACGAGTTTTTAATTGTAGTCAATAAACCATCCGGGATTCCTGTGATTCCGACAAGAACGGCCGAGATGGATAAATCTTTAAAATATTACTACAAGAAAAAATTGGGTGAAATTTTTATCGTCCATCGTATTGATATGGAAACTAGCGGAATTGTAATTCTGGCAAAGGATGCTGAAACACACAGGTTGCTTAGCTTAATGTTTCAAAATAGACAAATTCGAAAATTCTATGTCTTATTGACCAGAGGACTTCCGAGACCTGACGAAGGGCAAATTGATTTACCTTTGAAAAAATTGAATAACCAAAATAAAAGTGTTGTAGCTAAAGATGGGAAAAGTGCCTCTACAGTTTATAAGGTAGTGGAAACTTTCGGAAACTTTGCGTTATTAGAAGCTGAAATCTTGACTGGACGTCATCATCAAATAAGAGTACATTTTCAGAATATCATTACACCCTTACTGGTCGATCCCATCTATGGTGATAATGCCTTCTTTCTATCAGAAATTAAAGGAAAAAAGTACAGGAAAGCTAAACACGAAGAAGAGAAACCATTGCTTTCAAGAGTAAGTCTACATGCCCATAAACTGGAATTCAAACATCCTATGACCAATAATTCTTTAGAACTGGCCGCAGAATTACCCAAGGATTTAAGGGCCGTGATCAATCAATTACGCAAATCCGTCTAGAGATTCTACCTGAGATTCCCAGTCTTCCATTTTTTGAGCCAACTCCTTCTTCATCTCGTTGTGCCTGGAAATTACTTTTTGACTATCTGGGTCGTTGTAAAAATCAGGTTCATACATTTTATTCTGAACCGCCTCAATTTTTGTTTCTAATTTTTCAATATCTCTCTCCAAATACTGAATTTTTCTCTTCATTTTTTTTACTTCGTCCTCAGACAGCTTGGACTTCTCTTCACGCTGGTCGGTTATCTTCTCTGTTCTCTCGACCTGGCGCATATTATCCAACTCCCTCTTCTTTAAGAAATAATTCACATCTCCTAAATACTCTATCAATTGATTATCTCGGAACTCGTAGGTTTTATCGGTTAGGCCGGATAAAAATTCTCTGTCGTGTGACACAATGATACAAGTGCCTTCATAGTTATCAACAGTATCTTTCAGCACCGCTTTTGCTTGAATATCTAAATGATTCGTAGGCTCATCTAATATCAAAAGATTGAAAGATCTTAGAACCATCACCGCCAAAGCAAGTCTCGCTCTTTCACCTCCTGAAAGGACACTTACTTTCTTATCCACATCCTCACCGGAAAACATAAAACTACCCAGGATACTTCGTAAATTTGGTCTCTGTTCTGCGGAGGAATGATCCTGCATGGTTTCTAAAAGCGTTTTCTCTCTATCTAACTCTTCAGCCTGATTTTGAGCATAGTACCCAATCTCGACGTTGTGCCCAAGCTCTATATTCCCACTGCTTGGTTCAATTTGTCCAACAATAAGTTTAGCCAGCGTAGATTTTCCTTGTCCATTTTGTCCAACAAAAGCTACTTTTTCCCCACGTTCAATTGAAAACTGAATATCACTTAAGACTTTCAGGTGGCCATAGCTTTTAGAACAATGAGCGTCTACAACCAGCCTGCCTGATCTGGGAGGATCTGGAAATCTTAGATTCATGTTCCTGGTGTCAAAATGGTCAATGGATATTCTTTCCATTTTATCCAATTGCTTCTGCATGGATTGCGCCATCTTTGTTTTATTGGCCTTCGCCATAAAGCGTTTAATGGTCTTTTCTTTCTGCTCAATATCTTTCTGCTGATTCTTAAACGCTGCAGTTTGAATAGCGATCCGCTCTTCCCTCAATTCAATGTATTTGTAGTAGGATGCTTTGTACTCATGGAATTGACCACCATCTATTTCAATGGTTTTATTGCAAATGGTGTCAAGAAACTGAGTATCGTGGGAAATGAGCACGATTGTACCTTCATAGTTTTTCAAGTATTTCTCCAACCATATAATACTTTCAATATCCAGGTGATTGGTTGGTTCATCCAGTAAAAGTACGTCCGGTTTTTTCAATAACAACTTCGCAATTTCTACTCTCATTTGCCAACCACCACTAAATTCACTTAGCTTACGAGTCAGATCCGTAGATTTAAAACCCAAACCCAGTAAAATTTTTTCAGCTTCACTTTCTATCGTATTTCCACCAAGAATCTCTAATCTGTTAAACAAGTCACCCTGACGCTCAAGAAGCTTGGTCATATAATCCATATCCTCAATGCCCTTCTCTAATTCAGCATTGATCTTTTCCAGGTCTTGCTTTAGTTTATTGACGTGCTCGAAAGCCTTTTTAGCTTCCGTTAGTATCGGTGTATCATAGTTCAGGTCAAGGTCTTGTTCAAGATAACCCATGGTAACACCGTTTTGTACTTCTATGCTTCCTTCATCGGGAGTAAACTTACCACATAATAGCTTTAAAAGACTCGATTTGCCAGCACCATTCCGACCGATCAATGCGATCTTCTCATTTTTCTCGATGGTGAGATTTGGTCGATTAAAAAGAATTCTGTCTCCGTATTGGATATACAGACCTTGCACATTAATCATAACACTAATTCAATCTGTGTGATTCGGAAATTTGGCCAATGACGCCATAAGAACTACCTTTATTTTCCATGACCTTCTTCCAAAGTTTACCTTCCTCCTTATGAAAAAGATAATTAAAATCCATATCTGCAACAACCCACGATCCAATCTCCAATTCAGCATCCAGTTGTTCTTCAGACCATCCTGAATATCCTACAAAAAATTTAATATTACTGGCCAGAATGAGTTTGTTTTCGATTAGAAACTTAAGCCTTGTGTAGTCACCGCCCCAATAAATTCCCTTATGAATTTCTATACTATCCTGTAGAAGGTCACCTTTATCGTGTATGTAGTGTAAGGTGTCTGTTGCTACCGGTCCACCGTAAAAAACATCTGCTTCTATATCCGGAAAGTCACCCACTAGTTCTAAAATCTGCATATTCAAAGGTTTATTCAGAATAAAACCAAGTGATCCCTTGGCAGAATCATGCTCACACAAAAGCACTACAGATCTCTTAAAATTAGGATCTAACATAAAAGGTTGGGCCAAAAGTAATTTTCCTACTTCAACATTCATATCAGTCCCAAATATAACAAGGTTTTATAAAGTTTCACAAGGCATCTTGCGATCGACTTTCTTGACCAAACCTGATAGTACTTTGCCTGTTCCACCGACTTCTACGAAGGTAGTGACACCAGCCTTGATCATATTGTTCATGGTCTGTGTCCACAAAACTGGTGCTGTTAACTGTTTAATCAGATTTGATTTAATGATTTCAGGATTGGTTTGTGCTTCACCATCTACGTTTTGAAAAATAGGTATCATCGGCGAATCAATCTGTGCTTCTTGAATTGCCGATTGTAAAGATTCTCTCGCCGGCTCCATCAATGGTGAGTGAAATGCTCCTCCCACATTTAAAATCAACGCTCTTCTTGCACCTGCTTCATTTGCTAGCTGGACAGCCTCCTGAACTCCATTTATGGTTCCTGAAATAACCAGTTGACCAGGACAATTATAATTTGCAGGTACCACTAGATCTTTCACTTTTCCACATATTTCCTCTACAACAGCGTCATCTAATCCCAAAATTGCAGCCATGGTGGATTCTTGCATTTCGCAAGCTTCTTGCATTGCCAAAGCGCGCTTACTTACCAGGCTAAGACCTTCTTCAAACGACAATGCACCTGCCGCTGCAAGTGCTGAGAATTCACCCAAACTGTGTCCTGCTACGAAATCCGGCTGAAAAGCATCACCTGCCAATTTAGCCTTTATCACTGAATGTAAATATATGGCCGGCTGGGTTACTTTAGTTTCTTTTAGCTCGTCTGCACTACCAGACACCATGACTTCTGAAATCTTGAAATCCAATATTTCATCTGCCTTTTTAAACAAGAGTTTGGCTTCGTCTGATGTAGCCATCAACTCTGACGCCATTCCTTCAAATTGAGCCCCCTGTCCAGGAAATATATATGCTTTCATTTTCTATACTCTGTTAGATAGTAATAACTTAAGAAATTCATTTCTTGTCTCTGTTTTTCTAAATTCACCAGTAAACGCTGAAGTGGTGGTGATAGAATTCTGTTTTTCTACACCCCTCATCATCATACACATATGACGTGCTTCTATTACAACAGCAGCACCAAGCGGATTAAGAGTGTCTTGAAGACAATTTAGGATCTCATGTGTTAACCTTTCTTGTACTTGTAATCTTCTGGCAAAAACGTCCACTACCCTGGGCAACTTACTCAAGCCCACAACATGTCCATTCGGGATGTAGGCAATATGAGCTTTACCAAAAAATGGTAGAATATGATGTTCACACATAGAATAAACCTCTATATCTTTTACAATCACAATTTCACTGTAGTCTTCAGGAAACAAAGCGGAACTTAAAATTTCCTTTGCATCCATCGAATACCCTTGAGTTAGAAATTGCATAGCCTTAGCAGCTCTTTCAGGCGTTTTCACTAATCCCTCTCTGGAAGGATCCTCCCCTATTTCCGTGATGATACTGGTGAAGTTCTCTTTTAGTATTTCGGTGGTTTCCTGATTGTATTCTTCTGTTTTTTTATATGCCATGTTCAAACTTTATTCACCATAATACTCAGCGTATATGGTGTCTGTCTCAATTAATTTTACACAATGTAAGGTACAACTATCGAGATGGGGTTTCAGTTCATTCCAAATCAGGATTACTAAATTTTCGGTGGTCGGCATCGTATTGCGAGGAATAAAATCCACATCTAAATTAAGATTGCTGTGGTCTAATTTATCAGTCACATGCACTCTTATCAATTTACTTAGTTTTTTAGCGTCAATCACAAAGCCAGTGACTGGATCAGGTTTGCCTTTAACTGTGACAAGCAGCTTGTAATTATGGCCATGCCAATTCTTATTGCTGCACTTACCAAATACTTCACGGTTTTTCTCCTCTGACCAGTCCTTCACCCATAACTTATGGGCAGCATTAAACTTTTCTATCCTAGTCAAATAAACCATCCTTAGCTTTAATTTCGCGCAAAAGTACAAATAAGCTTGAAAAAACTATCTTTATTTTTGGAAGTGATTCATCGATCGCTGGTGATGATTGATCTAAAAACAAGCCATAGGAAAACCAATTTTCAGTTGGAATCATTGTAAATACAGATGATGAGTATTAGATCGGATTTGAAGTTCAACATACCGGATTGGGCAAAACGGGATACTTTATTTCATGCTCTTTTCTGGGTAGGGCTCTACATTGCATTGATATTAATAGACCCTAACCCCTCAAGCGTTTTTACACTTATCAAAGAGTTAGTGACGATCTGTTTTTACATGGTCATTGTGTACTTCAATTTATATTTTTTAATTCCCAATTATCTTAGAAGAAATAGTGGAATCAATTATGCCATTGCACTGGTTCTTACAGCCATCATTCTCACCCCCTTAAAGACCATTATTTTTTACCTGCTGTTCAGTGATCAACCGGGAGTTCAGACCTATTTTATATCGAGGCAAGGCATTATTTTTTTCCAACTGCTCTTCTATGGGTCTATTTCTACCATCTTTCAAATCATTCTAGACTGGCAGAAAGGAAGTGTGGAAAAGATGGAACTTCAACATAAAAATACGGAGTCCGAGCTAAATTTTCTCAAATCTCAAATCAATCCTCACTTTCTGTTTAACACGCTCAACAACCTTTATGCCTTGACCTTAAAGAAGTCAGACCAAGCTCCTGAAATCGTTCTGAAACTTTCAGAAATGATGCGATATATGCTTTATGAATGTAATGAGGAAAGGGTGCCTTTGAGGAAGGAAGTGAATTATCTGGAGAATTACCTGGAACTTGAAAAACTAAGGCAGAAAAAAAATATAAAAATAGATTTTTTGGTATCCGGTCTGATAAAGGATCAAAAAATAGCTCCGCTATTATTCATTCCCTTTCTGGAGAATAGTTTTAAACACGGCTTGAGTAATCAATTAAGCGGGGGATATGTGAAAATATTGATGAAGATATCAGAGAATGATGTCCACTTTTCTATTGACAATAGCAAAGCTGAATCTGCGCCCAATCCTAACGGGAAAAAAAGTGGAGGTATCGGACTTGTCAATGTCAAACGACGACTGAACCTGCTTTATCCTGATAGCCATGAACTGAGCATTAAGGACAGCCCCAATAACTACTGTATAGATTTGAAAATAAAATTAAATAACTAACTAAATTTGTGAAATGATCGATGTATTAATAATAGATGATGAACCCTTGGCCCTAGATGTTCTTGAAACATTTATCGAACAGATGCCGGAAGTCAACTTAGTTCAAAGGTGTGAAAATGCATTTGAAGCCAATGATGCTTTAAAGAAGCATGATATTGACCTTATTTTTCTTGATATTCAAATGCCTCAATTGACTGGTATCGATTTCTATAAATCCTTGAAAAATCCGCCGGAAGTCATATTTACAACAGCTTATTCAAATTATGCTGTAGAAGGTTTTGAAATGGACGCTGTGGACTATTTGGTTAAACCTATTTCACTAGATCGCTTCATGAAGGCGGTAAATAAAGCTACAGAGAAGATTGGCTCAAAGTCAGATAGTGGATCAGCTGGGAATGACGATGATGAGTATATTTTTGTGAAGGCTGATAAGAAATTGATCAAGGTTAATTACAATGACATCTTATATATTGAGGGCCTGAAAGATTATGTCATTATAAGGATGGAAACTGGCAGAGTCATAACCCTTCAGACTATGAAGAGCCTGGAGGACAAACTTCCTGAGAAGTTCTTTAAGCGAATTCACCGTTCCTATATTTTGGGATTGAATAAGATCCAGGCTGTGGTTGGAAATACTGTCGAAGTCTTAGAAAATGGCAAAGTCAAGCAATTGCCCATCGGCAAAAATTACAGGGATGAATTGTTGGATATTGTCAATCAAAACAGGTTGTGATACTGGCTACTTAAAAAAGGTAGAAAAGGTTAGATATGGTTAACATCTAAAAGACTTTTCAAGTGGACTTAGTTTGTGCTAGGGACTCGGTATTTTTCTGACCAGAGGCTTTAGGTACTTTTCCGACAAATGGAATTTGCCAGTCCCAAAACTCGTGAATATCGAACAGTTTAACATCCGAGCTTAAAAAGAAAAAACAAAAGATTATTTTAGAACTTCAAACCTCTCTACCCTTATTCCAGAAGTAGTATTGGCCTTTAAGATGTATACGCCTGGATTCAAATCATTGACATAAAAAACCTCAGAGCGATTTAGAAGACCAGATTGGGCTTTCACCACCTGTCCATTGATGTTCAATACCTGATAAGAAAGAATTTCATGTCCTCCATTCATGTGAAGATTTAGGACATTTTGAGCGGGGTTAGGAAATACCAAAAGTCGAGCATTTTCCTTTTCTTCAGACCTTTTATTCACATTGATATAAATTGTTATTCCAGTGTCGTCAAGTGCACCAATGGCACCATCTCCTGTTGCAACTTGAATGTCTGAAACTTGAATCGTTAGTGGTATAATTCCATCATTTTTTACTCTAAAACCACCCACTACATCTTCTTCTACAATAAAACTAATCTTACCAATAACCCCATGACCACTCTTATGTGCTGGACTCAATCTGCCGACAGCTGATTCGACCCATCCTTTCCGTATTTGTTTCGAAATTGAAACTAATTTTTCATCAATGCCAAACCAAGAGTTGCTTTGATAAGCAACTTTAAATGATGTAGAGTCTACAAAAGAGGGCGGAAATCCTAGGGAGTAAGACAAACCATTGACCTCTAGTGCTGGGTAATATGCGTTTCCAATTCCAATATCAAATGTGATCAAATCTCCCGCATAAACGGTATCTTTCTCCAGATCAATAGTGAAAGGGAAATCTCGTCTTTCTATAAACTGAGGAGGAACCAGTGCATGATTTTGATTGTAGTTTTCCTCAATCGCATCAAAATCGAATTCATCAACAAGCCCATTTCCGTCAGAATCGGCAAACTTAGCATTAATCCCATTGTCAGAAACAAAATTCCAATCCTCTGTTTTCCTTCCCAACCATACACCACCCATGTCAGAGTCGGCACCACTTTCGCCAAAAGCACTCGCCATTGAAATTAAATCAGAAGCATTGACCACTCCATCATTATTGGCATCACCAGCCCACACACACCCTGTATAGCAATGACAAATATCTTCTTTGTTCTGCACTACATCAACAGCAATTTCGATATTCTTACATGATCCTTCTACGCAGTATCTTACTCTAAAAGCATCTTTCCCTGTATAATTATAATCTGGATCATAAAGAATAAGGTTGTTACCCGAAATGGCGTCACATTCAAAATTAATGGTGGATTTACCATCGTTAATGACTACACTACCACGTTCAGGCGCTTCTATTAATTCAAAAGTGAATTTCTCGATCGGAATACTATAGTTGATGACCAGCGTATTATTCCCCAATGCTAGAAATTCATAATCATGTCTTGTTTGAGGATTAAAATTATTAACATGAACCGTAACAAATCCAGTTTCACTATCATAACCATCGCTGACTGTGTAAGTCATCTTCCTAGAACCCGTGTAGTAGGATGGCGGTTCATAGGTAAATAGGCCACTGGATAACCCGGGAACCAAGTCACTGGAGTGCTGAATGATCTGCTGATTTTTCTTAAGGTCATTCTTGGTTACATCAAGGGTAACTTTCTCCCCCTTTGTCGTATATCTCACATCATCTCTTACCCAACTATTAGGACGAGGCATATAGATCATTTTAACATTGATCTTCCTCGTAATTCCATCCTTTTTAAGTTCAAAAACTTCTGTAGTGGATTGATTGCCCGACGGAATATACATATTAGCACCGTCGACTTGCTTGAAAGAACCATAGCTCAAATTTCCATTAACCTTAAAACCGTTCAATGGTAAATCTATTTCAACTGGTTCTCCGCCATAACTAATATAAAAGAGCTCTTTTTTCTGTGGAATAGTCGCAAGATCAACCACCTTAACTTTAAGCAAACCAGATCCTTTCTTCCCTTTTTGGTCTTTTACGCTATAATAAATAAACGCATCTCCCACAAAATCATGATCTGGCATAAACATAATCCTACCATTGATGATTGTGGCTGCTCCATTTTCCGAGTAAAGTAAAGACTCTAAAACCAACGGCCCATCAGTTCTACTGTCATTGGCCAACACATCAACAGAAGTAATACCAGCATTCTTCTCAATGATGATTCGATCATCTGAACAACTTATAAGCGAAGGTGTGATTCTGAAATATATAGTGGTATAGTCAGGAGTTAAGGCACCAGTAACTTCATTTACTCTATAATACTCAATAACTGCTTGTGTCTCCCCTTCTGCTATACCTGGTGCATAAGTATAGTTATAGGTATTTTCACCATCAGGTGTAGTTTGTAAGCTAAAACTACCATGGGATGGGTGTTCTAAAACTACAGGAGGTGCAGCACTACTAATGAAGGAAAAATGAAATTCAGAATCTATGATATCTTTATATAGAACCTGAGGATTTGACTGAGACATACCCAAAACTGGCAGTAGTAGAAATACTACCACAACATTTAAGAGCGATTTAATAATCACTTTTGTCATGGGAATTGCAGTTAAAATGGTTATTACAGGAAGCAAGATAAGAAGAAAAAAGAATAATTCGATTACATATATTTTTTTTTAATATAAAAAAACGGTCAATTTTCACTCAAAAGCACACATATCATATTTTTTCTAATATATTCAAATGGGTTTAAACAGATTACATATTAAATTAAATCAAAATATTTAAGTTTTAAAGGGTAAAAATAGTTTGAAAGCCCCTTGATTTAGTTGTTAGGCTACAAACTTGGTACGGCCGAGATAAAAAAAAGTTTTAAAGTAAAGACGCCGACACTATGGTTTGTTGTCGACGTCAGGTCATGGGAAGTGGTAACTTTAATTTCGCCTTCGTTAATTTACGTATTTTAGTACTGAAAAAGCACCAACATTTTACTCCGATTGTTATATTTTTAATTTTGTTATATATAGAAACTTCCTAAATCTAGCAATGCAGAATCTTAAGTTTTATAGAGCATTGAACCGCCTGAGTATCTATGACTTAAACAGGTTTAAAAAGTTTATATACTCTCCGTATTTCAATCAGAATGAGAAGCTCATCAATTTATTTGACTTCTATTATCAGGAAATCAAGAAAGGGGAAACTGAAGATTACACAAAGGAGCAAATTTGGAAAAAGGTTTTTAAACAGGAGGGTTTCAAGGATTCCAGATTTCGCAAGTACAATACTGATCTACTCAGCTTGCTAGAACAATTTTTATCAGTCGAACAATTTAAAGCTCAGCCTCTAAAGGAATCTACCAGCCTATTGGAAGCGGTGATTGATAATAAGATGCCGGAACTTTACAACTCTGTACTTAAAACTACTGAACGCCTTTCCGAACGACATTTAGAACGAAATGCCAACTACTACTTCTATCAATATATGGCAGAAAAACATCGTTTTAATCTAACCAGTGAGTTTGAAAAAAAATCTGCCTCAAAATCTAAAATTCAATTCTACAACATTCAGGACATCAATGACAACCTGGACTATTTCTTTATAGCCGAGAAGCTTCGCTACTACTGTTCCATGCTATCGTGGAAGAACGTCGTCAAACACGATATTGAATTGCTTTTTATAGAAGACATCGTGGAACTGGTCAAAGACAAAAAATATTACAATATTCCCACTATTGGTATTTACTATCAGATCTACTTGACGACAATAGAGCCGGAAGAAGTCGAACACTATTACAAACTTAAAGAACTGATACAGAAAAACCTCAACCTTTTTCCTCAGCAAGAAGCGAAGCACATATTTGATGCAGCGCTTAACTATTGTGTCAGAAAGGTAAATAAAGGGATGAAAAACTTCAATTCGGAACTGTTGACCATTTATAATGAAGGTTTAGAAAAAGAAGTTTTACTGGTCAATGGCGAAATCACACCTACATCCTTCAGAAATATTTGCATCATAGGCTTAAGACTAGGTGACATTGAGTGGGTGGAAAAATTCATCAAAGAGTATGCTCAAAAGATCAATCCTAAGTATCGGGCGAATGCACTCCAATTTAATCTGGCTAGAGTGGCTTTATTTAAGAAGGACTATGATGGATTAATTGACTTGTTGAATGAAGTTGAGTTTGATGACCTTGTGTATACCCTTGATTCTAAACTTATGCTTATTATTGCTTATTACGAAATGAACAACAAGGATCTGGCGCAGTCTTCAGTGAATGCATTTAAAGTATTTCTGGTCAGACATAAAAACATACCGGATCAATATAAATTGATCTTCGGCAACTTCAACAGTTATATTGAGAAAATAATGAAATTAGCCTACTCTAAACCTAAACTTAAAAAGCTGAAAGATGATCTGGCCAGAGATGGCAGTGTTGCTTCCCGAAATTGGCTGGTTGAAAAAATTGATGAATTATTGTGAGAAAGGAATTGGTTATAAATACGTTGGAGGAATTTAAGACTTTACTTGCAGATGGGGCATATCACAAAGACATTACTTTTCAAAATATTAATCTAAAGGATCAGCAAATATCTGCGGATAAATTCAAAAGATGTACACTCACTTTTCTTGGATGTGAATTAGATAAAGATCTGGAGGTGGAACTCATTCATGATGGCGCGCTTATATTGCCGGATTATAATGAGTTACCGTACAATCCTTACAGAGCCTCTCTTTACACCTGGCAGGAACTGGAAAAAGTGATAGAAAAAGGAAGAACGAAGGATCTGAACATTTACGAACATTTTTCAGAGACCAGGTTTTCCCCGTCAATAAATGAATCTTTATGGCAAAGAATACATGATCATGCCGTGGACCACGCTTTAAGAGAATTACTAGGTGCAAGGTCAAAGGGGGATTATGAACTCAAAGTGGTTGGATTTATGGGTGGACATGGGACTTTGAGAACAGACCTTTTCTTCAGCAAAACAGCCTATACTGCTAAAGCTATCACAGAACATGGATATTTTGTGGCGTCTGGTGGAGGTCCGGGTATTATGGAAGCGGCCAATTTGGGGGCATATTTTGCAGGAAAATCAGATCAAGCGCTTGCAGAAGCCATTCGAAAGCTTTCTTTTGCACCCCATTATACGGATGATGGATATATGGAAATTGCTAAAGAAGTGCTCCATGAGTTTCCCGAAGGGCAGGAAAGCCTGGCCATACCCACCTGGTTTTATGGACATGAGCCCAGCAATGTCTTCGCATCACATATAGCGAAGTATTTTTCCAATAGTATCCGTGAAGATACCTTACTTGCGATATGTTTACACGGCATCGTTTACGCTCCCGGAAGTGCTGGAACAACGCAGGAAATTTTTATGGATGCTGCTCAGAATCATTACGCTACATTTGGATATATCAGTCCAATGGTTTTTCTGGGCAGACAGCGATATGAGATGGATACCATGCTCTTTCCGGTACTGAAACAGCTTTCAAATCAAAAGGCATATCAACGACTGCTCATGCTGACCGATGACCCGGAAGAAGTAGTCCATTTTATCGAAAAAAATCCGCCGATTAAGGTTTAATTGTTTAAAAGTGTAAACTAAAAAGCTCCACTAGGCCAAAAATTTCACTGCAATATTCGGACATTTGTAAATCATTTTATTTAGTACTGTCTAAATATTTATTTAGATTATGCTAAATAAAGTTGTAATGATAAAGTTCTTTAAAGGGTTTTAGGTCAATGGCCGCTTGCCTTGTTAAAAATTTCGAAACCTATAACTATTTGATTTCCAACATAATAACATATGAACATATGGTCATTTATCAACATTAAAGATTTTGTTAAAACTTCGCCTGATCTTTGGAATTATGAATTAATTGGCACAATATTGTCATGTCTTAAAGCAAGAGACGAATAAATTATGAATGATATTACATTTAAAGCCGGGACCATAAGAATAGCAATGATGTGCTGTTGTTGTTGCATGATGAATGATTCATCTGGATCGGATCTTTAATGTATTTATATAGTATACTAAAATCCCTTCGAGATGAAATTTCGAAGGGATTTTTTTTTGAATCAAATTAGGATAATGTCAGTAACGAGTAGAACAAAAGAACAATTTATTGCAGAGGCCAACGCTGATGTAGATGAGCTTAAGTTCAAAATTGAGCAATTCAAAAAAGGTCAAATGAATGAAGACAAATTCAAACATTATAGACTAACAAGAGGCGTTTACGGTCAAAGGCAACTGGGTGTCCATATGTTTAGAACCAAAATTCCATTTGGACATGTTACAGCCGATCAATTGTACAGACTTGCTGACATCTCTGACGCATATGCAACCGGCAATCTGCATATTACAACCAGGCAAAATATTCAATTTCACTATGTCAAGCTTAAAAATTCTCCTAAGGTTTGGGAATTGATGGCTGACGTTGGCATGAATGCAAGAGAAGCTTGTGGAAATACTGTCAGAAATATTACAGCATCTTCTAATGCGGGCATCGACCCTGAAGAGCTTTTTGATATTACACCATATGTCGTTGGTGTTTACAACTATTTTTTAAGAAATCCCATTTGCCAGGAAATGGGCAGGAAAATTAAAATTGCCTTTTCATCCAGCGATGCGGATTCAGCTTTTACATACTTTCATGATTTTGGCTTTATACCCAGAATTAATAAGGGACAGCGTGGTTTTAAACTACTATTAGCAGGAGGATTGGGTGCACAAGCAATGGAAGCTGCAACCATCAGTGAGTTTATATCGACTGAGGAGATCATACCCTTTATGGAAGCAGCCATTCGTGTATTCGATAGATATGGAGAGCGGGAAAAGAGATTTAAGGCCAGAATGAAGTTCTTACTCAAGAGCTTTGGGCAGGAAGAATTATTAAGACTTATTCATGAAGAACTCAAAGCATTACCTGCTCAGCAAATAGAAATTGCTGAAGACTTATGGCAGGCTCCCCAGCCCAAAAAACAAGCCATTCCTTATGAGCTGAAAGCTACCGACGATAGAGCATTTGAGTTGTGGAAACAAACCAATCTCAAAAAAATAAAAGGTACAGATTACTATTCAGTTAATATTAAAATCAGGCTTGGAGATATTTCATCGGACAGAGCGCGTGCGCTTTCTAAAATTGTCAAACGATATTTTGCAGATGACATCCGCTTTACTGTTCACCAGGGAATCTTATTGAGATTTGCAGCGGCTCAGGACATTGAGCAAATCTACAATGAGCTAAACATCATAGGTCTTGCGGACTTTGGGGCTGAAACCATTTTAGACGTAACAGCCTGCCCGGGTACCGACACGTGTAATCTGGCCGTAACCAATTCTACTGGATTGGCTGAAGAAATTGAAAATCACATCAAAAAAACACATGAGGCTTTCTTAATAAATGAAGATATCAGCATCAAAATTAGTGGCTGTATGAATGCCTGCGGACAGCACATGGCCGCCAGTATAGGACTTCATGGAAGTTCAATTAAAGTCGATGGTCGAATTCTACCCGCTATGCAGGTAGTGTTAGGTGGCGGTGTGGTGGGACATAAAGCGTATATCGCCGAAAAGATCATTAAGTTACCTACGAAGAGAATCCCTGAAGCCATCAGCATACTTCTAAATGACTACCATGAAGTGGCTGAAATCGACGAGCACTTTACAGAATATGCCGTACGATTAGGTAAAAAATATTTTTACGAATTACTTAAAGACCTGGCGGACAAAGATAGCCTGACCAATTTAGATTTTCTGGATTGGGGACATGAGGAAGAATATGTACAAGCTATTGGAGTGGGTGAATGCGCAGGTGTAGCATTGGACATGCTTTCTTCGATCGTTAAAGATTCAGATGAAAAACTAGAAAGTGCCTGGGCAAAATTAGAGATCAGTGAGTATTCAGAAGCCATCTATCATGCATACACTTCATTTATAGTAGGAGCTAAGGCGCTTCTCCTTGCTAAGGATGTGAAGTGCAATACCCACATTAAAATTCTGGAAGATTTCCAAACACACTATGGACAAGACCCTCTTTGGGCAAAAGAATCAAATTTTCCAGAATATGTATTGAGAATGAAGACAGAAAATGCGGATCAGGAATTTGCTGTCAAATATCTTGAAGACGCTTCAGCTTTTAATCAAAAGGTTCATGCAGTAAGATCAGATAAAACCCAGAGTCCTGACGATTTATTGGTCACAGCAAGCTACTACAATGCATAATCAAATTGGCTTAAAGGAAAGAAACATGCAACAAGACTCAATGAATAAAATATCACTCGTTGGAGCTGGACCAGGAGATCCGGATCTGATTACCTTAAGAGGTTTGAAGACCATTCAATCAGCAGATGTCTTATTGTATGATGCATTGGTTCATCCAGCACTTATTGCTGAAGCTCCTTCTCATGCATTGAAAATTTTTGTAGGAAAACGAGCTGCAAAACATTTCGCAACGCAGGAAGAAATCAATGACAAACTAATCGATTTTGTAAGAATCGGTCATGTTGTCCGCCTGAAGGGAGGAGATCCATTTGTTTTCGGACGAGGATTCGAAGAACTAATACATGCAGAAAAATTAGGGATTCCGGTAGAAATTATTCCCGGTTTGTCCAGTGCTACTGCAGTGAGCGCCTGGAATGGACTACCAGTCACGCTAAGAAATATTAGTCGTAGTTTTCATGTTGTCACCGCTGTAGGTAAAAATGGAAACTTGAGTAAGGACTTTTTAGAAGCCACAGATCTTCAAGGTACAGTTGTAGTGTTAATGGGCTTGGGAAAGCTTGATGAAATAGTTCAAAAGTATCTTGAAATTAATAGAGCAAATCTAGGAATAGCAGTTATTCAAAATGGAACGCTTTGTCATCAAAAGGCGGTCTATGGTACAATAAATGAGATTCGAGAGAAAGTTAGCAAAGCTGGCATTGCTACCCCTGCGATAATCTATATCGGAGAGGTAGTAAATGCTTATTTAGAACATTCTAAAACTGTAGAGAATGCAACAGAAAAATCAGTTGTTTCCGGTATTTTTCAGGCTTGACCGACTGAAAGTACTTGTCGTTGGTGCGGGTGAAGTGGGATATGAAAAATTGTTTTTCATGTTAAAAAGCAGCCCCATCACCCATGTAAAGATCGTAGCACCAGAAATCAATGATCGTATTTGGGCGATGATGGAAGGTTATTATGAGACCAGTTTCAAGATTGAACAGAAAGAATTTTCAGATGAAGATGTTGAAGGATACGATCTCGTGATCGCAGCAACCAACATTGAATCTTTAAACAAAGAGGTTTGGAAAGTGGCAAAAGCCAAAGGAAAACTTGTAAATGTGGCAGATACTCCAGACCTTTGCGATTTTTATTTGGGATCCATCGTGACTAAAGGGCATCTTAAAATTGCTATATCTACTAATGGCAAATCCCCTACCCTGGCTAAACGACTTAGGCAGGTTTTCGAAGAAGTATTTCCAGAAGATACCAACCAATTGTTACAAAACTTACATGCCTTTCGCGGCAAGTTGAAGCGAAATTTTGAAGAAAAAGTCAAAATCCTTAACGATTTGACTAAAAGTATGATTGAACTAAAAGAATTTAAGAATTGATGATTTCTAGTAAGGAGACAAAGGAAGAGCGTTTTGATTTTGAGCGGTTTTCAATAGGTAAGTACAATGGCATTTTTGAGAATTTAAATCCGGAAGAAAGACTAAGGAAGCTTTACCAATATTTTGACGAAGATGAAATACTTTTCACTTCCTCTTTTGGTACCAACTCTTCCTATTTGCTATTCTTATTGAGCAAAGTTAACCCAAAACAAAAGGTTCATTTTATCAATACCGGCTATCTATTTGAAGAAACCATTATCTATAAAAATCAACTTTCTGAGCGGTTTGGCTTAGAAATTGTAGAAATTCAACCTCTACAGCAGGAACATGCTCTTACATTCGAAGAAGAATGGTGGAATGATCATCCCAAAATGTGTTGTGCCATCAATAAAATTGCACCACTTGATAAGGTTAAAAAAGGAAAAAAGATTTGGGTTTCAGGTGTGCTAGGTTTTCAAACTGATTTCAGATCAGATTTAGGTATCTTTGCACCTCATGGAGACTTATATAAGTTTCATCCGATGATCGATATGGAAGAAGGCCAATTTTTATACGAAATGAATTATTTTGGATTACCTAAACATCCATTGGCAGAATTCGGTTATGGTTCTGTAGGATGCACTCATTGCACAGTTAAAGGCAAAGGGCGAAATGGAAGGTGGGCGGATTCAGAAAAAACCGAGTGTGGCTTACACACTCATTATTTTACCAATAAAAAAGAATTAAATGAGTCAAAATAGTGTAGATACTGACTTGCTAATTGTAGGAGCAGGACCGGTTGGTCTGTTTACCGTTTTTGAAGCTGGATTATTAAAAATGAGATGTCACCTGATTGATGCACTACCTATTCCTGGTGGTCAATGTGCCGAAATCTATCCCAAGAAACCTATTTACGACATCCCCGGATATCCTTCTATTTTAGCTGGAGACCTGATTGACAATTTAATGAAACAGATTGAGCCATTTAAACCGACCTTTACATTAGGTGAGAGAGCTCAGGCTTTACAAAAACTTGACGATGGTTCTTTCATGGTCACTTCTTCAAGAGGTACCATTATAAAAGCTAAGGCCATTGCCATTGCCGCAGGTTTAGGTTGTTTTGAACCTCGAAAACCGGCCCTTGAAAACCTTGAAAAATATGAAGACAAGGGCGTGGATTATATCATCCGAGATCCTGAAGTCTATCGAAATAAAAAGGTTGTGATCGCAGGGGGCGGAGATTCTGCATTAGACTGGACCATCTTTTTAGCAGATGTAGCCGAAGAGGTGACACTGGTACACAGGCGAAGTAGTTTTAGGGGTGCCATCGATAGCGCAGAAAAAGTCGCTGTTCTCGCAGGCCAGGGCAGAGTCAATCTGCTGACAGATACCGAAGCTAAGGAGTTGAACGGTAATGGAGTGTTGAAGGAAGTGATTTTAAATCATAAGACAGAAGGTCAAATCAAACTACCAGCTGACAATTTCATACCTCTTTTTGGACTGTCGCCAAAGCTTGGACCGATCGCTGATTGGGAATTGAATATCAGTAAGAATGCGATTGAGGTTGATACCACAGATTACTCTACGAATATTCCAGGTATTTATGCAATTGGTGATATTAATACATATCCAGGTAAATTAAAATTAATACTTTGTGGCTTCCATGAGGGAACTTTGGCGGTGCAATCAGCATTCAAATACATGTACCCTGATAAAAAACTAAGTTTTAAATACACGACTGTTCAGGGCGTGAATGCATTTTAATGGATTGATGGACGAAATTACAATACACCTTACAGATCGAGAAGGTGAGCTGCACGATATAGAAATTCCTTTGGATATTGATTTAAATCTAATGGAAGTTTGCAAAGCTTCAGATTTAGATGTAGACGGCACTTGTGGTGGCATGGCTCTGTGCGCGAGTTGTCACATGTATGTGGAAAGTGATCATGAGCTTCCTGAACCTTCAGAAGATGAAGAAATTATGTTGGACCAGGTTTTGTTTGTGGAGGACAACTCCAGACTTGGATGCCAGATCAAGGTAACTGAGGACATTCATGGATTGAAAGTAAGATTGGCCCATTTAGGGAGCGAATAGGATAAAATCAAGAAAAACCATGAATGGAAATAGATCTACCGTTGTATTGACCAGAGCAGAAAATAATTTGGCAGAAATCAAAACAAGATATCCTCAAATTAATTGGATAGATTTTCCCTTGATTGATTTTGCTTATCAAACTTTGACCGATCAAGTCAAGTATGAAATCGAAGAAAATTACGACTGGTTAATATTTACATCCCAAAATGGTGTTAAATCCTTTTTTGACCAAAGTGAAAATATAATCAACCTCAATAATCATAAAATAGCTTGCGTTGGTCCTAAAACCGCTGGACTCGTCGAAGATTATGGATATGAAATTGACTTCATTCCTTCCCATTATACATCTCTCATTTTAGCTAAAGAACTCCCTTCTACAACTGAGGAAAGCATTTGTTATATCGGAGGGAATTTGAGTCGCTACGAAACGTTGCAAGTCTTAAAGGACAAGGCCAAATTATTTATGCAAGTTGAGGTTTACCATACGGTCTCATATTTTCACGCATTAGAAGATTGGCAACATCTATTTGCCACATCTCCAGACATTATCAGCTTTTGCAGCCCTTCTGCTGTTGATTCGTTTAACACACAATTGGAAAAATACAGGCTTCACGTTCCCAGTCACGTGAAATTTGCGGCGATAGGAACAACGACTGCTGATTCCATTCTTGCTAGTTTCAATCAGGAAGCAATGGTAGGTGAAAGCCACACTTTTCAAGGAATGTTAGATGCCATCGTGCAATCAGCCAGATGATTTGCGTTGTTATAAAGCAACTTCTTCCTTTCGAAATTACCCAATCATTACAAACAATTAAGTTGATCCAATTGTAATCATTTATCTTCGCGTCACATATAAATCATTATGAGTAGAAGACCAAGAAGGTTGCGTGTAACAGATTCAGTAAGATCTGCCGTAAGAGAAAATAATATACAGGCGGATGATTTGATTTACCCATTGTTTGTAGTAGAGGGTGATCAAAAAAAAATCACAATTTCCTCCATGCCCGGTATCTTTAAACAAAGTATTGACCTAATCCTGAAGGAAATTGAAGAATGTACCCAATTGGGCATCAAGGCTTTCATCTTATTTGGTACTCCGTCCACAAAAGACGCCAGAGCTACCAAGGCTTATGATACGAATAACATCGTTCAAAAAGCTACCCGTGCCATAAAATCAAAATTTCCGGACGTCTGGCTTATTGCGGATATTTGCGTTTGCAGTTATACTGACCATGGACATTGCGGAATTCTCGACCATGGTAAGGTCTTGAATGATGAATCTCTAGAGGTTCTTGCAAAGATGGCGGTGTCCTGTTCCAATGCAGGAGTAGACACCGTAGCCCCTAGTGCCATGATGGACAACCAGATTCAGGCATTAAGGACTGCACTTGACAAAGAACATCTGATCGAGACTTCCATCATGTCTTACTCTGCAAAATATTTTTCTTCTTTTTATGGCCCCTTTCGTGAAGCAGCTGATTCAGCTCCACAGCAGGGTGATCGATCCACTTACCAGATGGATCCGGGCAACAGCAAAGAAGCTATTGTAGAGACACAAATTGACATTGATCAAGGTGCAGACTTTATCATGGTCAAACCAGCCATGAGTTATATGGATATTATAACTAAACTAGATGCTGCCTTTGATATCCCATTGGTTGCCTACAATGTCAGTGGAGAATATTCCATGATCAAGGCTGCTGCAGAAAAAGGCTGGATAGACGAAAAAAAATTGGTGCATGAACTCCTTCTTAGTTTCAAGCGAGCGGGTGCTGATCTGATCATATCCTACTTCGCAAAGGACTTTTTAAAGCATCAAAACGGATTTCAGTCTTAGGTTATATCAACAGATTATAGTCAATCGGTAAAAATGCGAAAAGACCATAACGAAGAAGACTTTTGGAATAATAGATATCAGGAAGGTTCTACAGGATGGGATATTGGCTACCCTTCTACTCCTATTAAAGCTTACGTCGATCAAATAGAAGACAAAAATATTCGCATCCTTATTCCCGGGGCTGGAAATGCTTACGAAGCAGAGTATCTATGGCAAAACGGTTTCACAAACACATTCATTCTCGATCTTTCCAAACTGCCTTTGCTATCATTTCAAAAAAGGAACCCAGATTTTCCTTCCAATCAAATAATTCATGGAAACTTTTTTGAACATCAGGGAGAATACAATCTAATAATTGAACAGACCTTCTTCTGCTCTTTCGATCCAGAAGAGATTGATAGATCCCGATACGCAGAAAAAATGTACGAACTATTGTTGCCAGGAGGCAAGTTGGTAGGCGTTTGGTTCAAACACCCTTACATTAAAGGAGTAAGCAGCCGTCCATTTGGTGGAAATAAGGAGGAATATTTGACTTATTTTAAGCCTTATTTTAGAATAAATACCTTTGAAAATTGCCATAACTCAATAACTCCAAGATCCGGTAATGAATTATTTGGTATTTTCGAAAAAAAATAATCCTTATGGCTAAGCAATTGGATTCATTGACAGAAAAGCTTACTGATTTTATCAATGAACAGCATATTTTTTTCGTTGGGACAGCAGCTTCTGATGGAAGGGTTAATGTATCTCCAAAAGGTATGGATACTTTAAGAGTTACTGGTCCGAATGAGCTGATTTGGCTGAATTTAACAGGTAGCGGAAATGAAACCGCAGCCCATATCCTTCAGAACAACCGGATGACCATCATGTTCTGTGCCTTTGAAGGTAAACCATTGATCCTACGACTATATGGACAGTCAGAAATCCTACACCCCAGGAATGACGCCTTTAAAGAGCTTATCAAGAATTTTGGCGATACGGAAGGTGCCCGCCAAATATTTAGAATGAAAATTGATCTCGTTCAGACCTCTTGCGGATTTGCCGTGCCGCTGATGGATTTCCAACAGGATAGGTCCATATTGAAAGACTGGGCAAAGAATAAAGGGGAATCTGGAATTAAGGAATATTGGAAAGAAAAGAATCAATCTAGTCTAGACGGCTATAAAACAAATATTTTAATCGACCACTCCTCGAATTAGTAGTCACAGGTTCATTATCGAAATAAATTATGGTCTCGAAACTATACGCATTGGCATTTTTGCTTTTCCTAACACACAATCTTTTTGGACAATCCGAGTCTTTAAAGGTTTTTATCGACTGTGATTGTGACAGGAGCTATTTGAGGCAAGAACTTTCTTACCTCAATCACGTAAGGGATCAAGATTTGTCCGATGTTCAGATTTTTGTGAATGCGATCAGAAATGGTGGTGGTGGCGCCAATTATGATATTACTTTTAGAGGGCGAAACGAATACGAAGGTGCGCCTCGCGAATTGTCATTTTCCACAACAAATACGATGTCTAATGATGAGATCAGAGAACTTCTAAAGAAGAAAATTGAACAAGGGATTTTATACTATCTATTAGATACTGATCTGGCCAACAGGATTGAATTTATCATTCCTAGCGATACTGTTACAATCATTAACAAAACAGTTGAAGAGGATCCATGGAATAACTGGATATTCGAAATAGGAGCTCAGGGAAACGGAGATAAAGAAAGTAATCGAAGTTCTTTTAGATATGAGGTAGATTTTGAAGTTGACCGTGTTACTGAAGAATGGAGGCTGAGAGGTGATGCTGGTTTTGATCGTGCCGAAATCAAATATCAAAATGACGGCGATGAATTCCTAAGTGTCAGAGAAAGCTATTACCTACGAGGGAGTGTGGTGAAAAGTATCAATAATCATTGGTCTAGTGGAATCTTTACAGGTCTTAATCACAACACCTACAGTAACATTGGGCTGGCCACTTATATTCAACCAGCGCTTGAGTATAACATTTTTCCTTATGAAGAAGTGATCAGAAGAGAAATCACCTTTGCCTATAAAATTGGGTATCTGAATAATCAATATATTGAAAGAACCATTTTTGACAAAGTCACTGAGGATGTATTCAGGCATTCTTTAAGTGTAAATATTAGATTTCGTCAGCCCTGGGGAGATATCTTTGCAAGTTTATTGGCCAGAACATTCATTACTGATATCACCAAAAACAGAGTGGCTCTGGACAGCTATTTAAACATTCGAATATTCAAGGGTCTGTCTTTAAGATTGTCCGCAGACTTTTCATTAATCAGAGACCAGATCAATCTCCCAAGTGGAAATGCGTCTCTGGAAGATATTTTACTCCAGCAAAAGCAAATTGCTACCGACTTCCAGATCAGGGGGTTCGTTGGCCTTAGTTACACTTTTGGCTCAGCTTTCAACAATATATTAAATACCAGATTGTAATTATGGCTGAAATTTGGTTAATTCAGTAGAGCTGGTCACTTTGCCCCTTTTATTGTAATCCTCCTGCTTGACCAATCCCACTCCTTTAGCAATCCATTGTTTGGCTGATCCTTTTTTCTCCAGTCCCATTTTGATACTGGAGGTGTATTCGATTACGATACAGTCAAATGTGCCGGCAGGAACGGTCACTTGCTCCTTTCCTATAACTTTTCTGTCTGTCATCGATACATCCACATTCATATCAATTCCTCCCATACTCACTGTGATGTACATTTCGGCATCTTCTAACTCATCTCCCTCTTCCAGATCATTGGGTAAGGACAGCTCACTTCCACTGATACTTGTTTCCATATTCTCATATTGAGACATCAAAGAGGGACTGTAAAGAGCCTGAATATCAATTAAGATTCCATCATCATCACATTTCATTTCATATTCGCTCTGAGCTATTTCCTCACCTTCGCTATCAAGTACCTGTGATTGCATGGTTACAGAACCACCGCTAACTTCTAACACCTTATAGTTTACAACAGCTGCTACCTTTCCTTTTTTATCGTAAGTCGTTAACTCAGTCTCTGTGCCTTGCTGAAAGGGATAGTAATCACTGCATTCTGACTGTGCACTGAGTGTAAGACAGACCATTGAAAGAAATAAAATAAAGTAAAATTTCATGATTTAATTTTATAGTGGTGAAGATGAATTGCCCATACTAAAATCTTTGATATCCTTTTCTATCGATAAAGCTTTACTATGATCTCCCAATTTTTCGTACGCTATTTTCATTCCCATCATTGCGTTTCGACGATTAGGCGCTCGCTCTAGGCTCTTTTCGAATTGGTCCAGAGCTTCTTCATAACGCTCATGATCGATCAGCCAATAGCCGTATCTTTCAAAACTAGGTAAAGGAATATCAATGGGCCCGAAAGAATAATCTGTATCTGCTTCAAGTGCCACCGCTTTTTGAAGGAAAGACTCGACATCTTTCTCAGATGACTCCAATTTGGCTTTTAGTGCATAAATTTGATGGAGAACTGCTTCAGACTCTTTGATAGCTTCCTCATTCGGAGCATATCTGGAAGGGCCAGCACTACACATCGAAGCTTTGTCTTGTGAAACATACAATTTGCCTTTTTCGATTTCAGATTTAAGATGGTCAATGATGGCCTCCAAATCTGTATTGTTTCCTTTATGATAAGCCATCTGAGCATCGAATAGAGCTTCACTGTACTGTGCACTTAAGCCTAAGTCGGATTTATCCACATCCAACACCTCAAGTTGCTCTGGCCATTGACCCGTTTCGAAAAGCTGGGCTGCCTGCATAGAGGCAATATAAGATCTGATGCTTTTTGACTGCGTATTTTCAAAGTATTGGGCAATGTCAGCTAATAATCGAGTGGCCTCCTCTACTCTGCCCTGCTGCAGATAAGCATAGTGTAACCAGGCATATGAATGATATCCTCTGGCTTCATCGGTCAGTCCTAAACGCTCCATTCTTCTGACACTTGCAGCATATGACTCCTCATTAGAGGCTACAACATCAGGCCACATTCCCTGAGCCAGAAAAATGTGTGATGGCATATGTAAAGCATGTGAAGCATCTGGTGCAACTTTAGAATAATCCCTCGCCTGATCCATCGCCTTATGGGCATTAATCGGATTATCGTATGCATGTATGGTGTAGTGGAGAGCACCAGGGTGCAATGGATTTTCCTCCAGAATTCCTTGAGCTACAGCTGCTGCTCTTTTTCCTTTTTCAATGTCCTTCTCTTCTGAATCGTCATCCCACATGGTACTCAAAGCAAAGAAAGCTCTCGCCTCCTGATTTCCAGGGTATTTTTTACTAAGCATTTCCATATGATCATTGAATGCAGCATTTCTGTATTTCAAACTTCCATCACCATAGAGAATTTCTACACCTTCCCAAAAATCCTTCTCCAATGGATCCTCAATACTAGCCATACGCTCTTCCCTACTCAGACCCAATTGTTCTATTACAGCATAGCCAGCCCTCTTGTCCTGTAATCCCCACAAAGCTTTATAATGGGACATGGCCTCACCCCAATAGGCCATAACTTCTGTAGAATCTTTTTCTTTCGCAGCTTGAAAAGCCGTCAACGCATCATCATATTCAAAGCTATGGATCAACAGTAACCCTTTTTCAAAATCCTCTTGAGCTGCTGCACTGATATCAAAATCATGCTCCAGGACGCCAAGAGAGGAATCCGAGTTTTCCAGTGCTTTCTGATTTTGCTGGTTGCAAGCGCTGAATGTGAATGCAATGATGGTCAGGAGTAGAAGATGTTTCATAACAAAAATTTCTCCTAAATTACAAAAATTTAAACAGTTGCTAGGATTGATTTAAAGCTTCCTTGTATACTTTAAGACATCGTTCTCTGGCCGCTTTGTGCTCAACGATCTCCTTCGGGTAATCATCAGTATCATGTTCAGGCACCCACTGATTCACGTATTCCAGGTTCTTATCAAACTTCTTGATTTGAGTATAAGGATTAAAAATCCTAAAATACGGCGCAGCATCGGTGCCACTTCCCGCTGCCCACTGCCAACCTCCATTATTACTCGCGAGATCATAGTCCAATAGCTTTTTAGCAAAATAGGCCTCGCCCCATCTCCAATCAATCAGTAGATGTTTTGTCAAAAAACTGGCCGTAATCATTCTGACCCTGTTATGCATATATCCAGTTTCATTTAACTCTCTCATTCCCGCATCCACGATCTTATAACCTGTTCTCCCTTCGCACCATGCAGCAAATTCCTCCTCATTATTTCTCCATTCAATGCGATCATATTTTTTTCGAAAAGCTTCCTCTTCTACGTGCGGGAATTCATTCAGAATCTGCGAATAAAAGTCCCTCCAGATTAATTCACTCAGGTAAACTTCATTGAGGTCCCAGGCCTTTCGCGCCTTATCCCGAATACTTATCGTACCAAACCGATAGTGTATTCCAAGACGTGAAGTACCATCGATTGCAGGGAAGTTTCTTTTCTTGTCATATTCCTTGATGGTGGACTGATTTACAGTTTTGGGTGGTATGTCAATGTTGCTTTTTTGAAAACCCATTTCTTCGAGAGTGATCATTTTGAAATCAATGTTCTTTTTAAAACCGTCATAGTATTTTTCACAAGGATAAGACTTTAGAAAAAAATCATCTTTTCCATTGTCAATTTTAGAAAGCCAGGTTTTCTTGTAGGGAGAAAAAACAATGTAAGGATCACCGTCATCCTTCCTGACTTCAGTGCTTTCAAATAGTACATGATCTTTATAATCGTTGAAAATACCACCTTTAGACTCAATAAGCTCTTTTACCTGCTTGTCCCTATCTTTAGCATAGGTTTCATAATCTCTATTGGTATAAATAGAATGGACATCAAATTCTTCTAACAGGTCTTTCCAAATTTCAAGCGGGTAACCGTATTTTACAATAATATCTGAGTTTAGCTCCCTTAATTCCGCTTTAATTTGGGAAATGGTATTGTAGATAAATTCTACTCTTGCATCCCTCTTGTCTTCCAGTTTGTCCAGAATTTCCTTGTCAAAAATGAATACAGGGATGACCTCTTTTTCCATTTTTAAAATACGGTATAATCCTGCATTGTCTTGAAGTCTGAGATCCCTTCGAAACCAGAAAAAATTCACTTTGGCCATCTATTAATTTTAGTATTATTATTCAATGGAAGCATTACTTGTTCGTAATATATGAGTAAAATGAAAAATGTATTGGATAGTTGAGTAACTAAGTCTATTTTTGCGGCTTGAATATAAATTTAAGGATGAAAAGGATAATTTATCAATGTTTGTTTTTTGCATTATTGGGTTTGTTCAGCTGTAATTCTGACTCAAATACCAAGGGGAGTGATTTTGATGAGCTGTATGCCATGGCTCAGGATCTGGAAAATAGGAATAAGCCACAAGTTGCAAATGTGATCTACGGTAATCTGCTCAAAAATTATCCCGATCACGCTAAGGCTGATGAATTAAAATCTAAAATGGGTACACAAAGCCCAGCTCAAATCATTGAAAATTTAAAGCAAACAAGGCTGGAGAACCCTGATCAATACGGAATTAATAGAACCGAAGCTTTTAAATTTGTCGATGCTTGTGAAGCATATGCGGCATCAGCCCCTGATGATCCAAAGACGCCCGAATATCTATTTGATGCTGCTGAGATTGCCAAGTTGCTAAAGACTTATGATAAAGCTTTGAGTATTTATGATAAGCTTATTACCGACTATCCTGACTATCAAAAAACTCCATCTGCTCTCTTTATCAAAGCATTTACACTAGAAAATGAATTGGGAAGAATGGAAGAAGCAAAAGAAGCTTACGAGTTGTTTTTGGAAAGATATCCCAACAATGATTTTGCAGATGATGCCCAATTTTCTTTGGAAAACCTAGGCAAAAGTCCAGAAGAAGTATTGAAAGCCATCGAGGAAAAAAACAAGTTGAATCAATAAAAATTGATCTCCTTTCTGGCTATTGGATTTAGTGCGGTACCGGGCACTTTAGCTTCTACCTCTAGTCGATACTGTGATTTTGCTCCTTTGATAAGTTTGGCTAAAGCTACAGGGCCCTTAAGCAAAAGATTCCTACCCATGTCATCCATTTCAGATGTTTTAGGAGCAAATAAGAGCTTAAAGTCTAATCTTAACTGACCATTGGCCTTGATTTCTAATTCATCATTGACCTCCAGTGAGCCGAGATGATACTCGTTTATCAATTTACTTTTTCCTCTTCCCCGGGTATATTTTTCGATGAGTTCAATTTTCACTTTGGTGACCTTTTTATCAGTCATGCTCTGAAACAAAATAGCCCCTTTCACAACGCCATCTCTGAGCTTTATCCTCTCAGGTGTTTCGATTTCCATCTTGACACCTTCTATACCTAACCAGTTCTTTACTTTACCTAACATATACTATTAAACTCCGCGAAAGTATAATCTGTTCCATTGGGAAGATAAAAATCGATTAAACCATTCTTTTCATCCAGCTATCTCCGAGTGGAACCAACCAATGATCTATAAACTCACCTTTATTTTTCACCAGAGGATTAAAAAAAAGCGTCTGGTCGTTAATATTGCCGTTATCGTACAAAGACTTTAATTCCAGTCGCCTTGCGGTATGTACTTCATCATTCTTAATATAAGAGAAAATCATGCGATCGAAAAAATCGACCTTGTAGTGTTCCCCCAAATTCTTGATAAACCTAACTGAACTATCAATGCTACAACCGCTTGCACCTGCTTGTGTTTCATCTACAAATAAGCAAAGAAAACGATTGTGAAATATGTTTCCGTAGGCCTTTAATGCCTGGTTATGACTGACCCATTGACTTACGAAATTAAAGATGTACTTCTTCATTTCAGGAATCTTTTCATCCGGAATGATATCAGAGCAATGGTAAACCCAAACTTTCGATGATTCGTCAAGTGCTATCAGATCGGTCATATCTCTACCAATTATTGTTTTGTACGATTAGTTCAGCAAGATCGTAAACCATGATTTCTTCCTCTTTGTCTTTGGCAGTCACTCCATCTTGAAGCATGGTCAGGCAAAATGGGCAGTTGGCCGCAACAATACTTGCACCCGATTCAATAATTTCCTCCGTCCTTTCCATATTGATCCGCTTTTCTCCCGGTTCATCTTCCTTGAACATCTGAGCACCTCCAGCACCACAACATAGCCCTTTTGTTTTGCATCTTTTCAGCTCTACCAGGTCCGTATCCAATGCCTCAATGACTTCGCGAGGCGCCGTATATTCGCCATTGACTCTTCCCATGTAGCACGAATCATGATAAGTGATTTTTTTTCCTTTGAAGCTACCTCCTTCCACTTTCAATTTTCCAGCCTCTATCAATTCCTGAAGAAGTTGGGAATGGTGAATCACCTTGTAATTTCCTCCTAAGGCTGGATATTCATTCTTCAAGGTGTTAAAGCAATGAGGACAGGCCGTCACGATTCTCTCAACACCATACATATTTAGCGTTTCAATGTTTTGAAGGGCAGACATCTGAAAGACAAATTCATTTCCCGCTCTTCTAGCCGGATCTCCTGTACATGATTCTTCGTTGCCAAGGATAGCAAAGTCAACCCCTACATTATTCAGTATAGTGGCCAATGATTTTGTCACTTTTTGAGCCCTTGCATCAAAGCTGCCAGCGCATCCCACCCAGAACAGAATTTCTGGTTTCTTTCCCTCGGCGGCCAAATCGGCCATAATCGGTACGTTCATTTACTTTTTTTCTTGTTTTTGATCCTTTTCAACTACGAAAATACTTTTTCGCTTTTAGTAATCTGTCCGCTTGATCTGGCAAATGGAAGTTGCCAGTCCCAACTCCGAACCTCCAGCCGTGAATCCCTCACCCCTCTCTCGTCCATGCATCCCTATCATCCGGCACCTGCCACACCGCTCCCCCATTTTCAATAGCCGTAAACATCGGCGTCCACTCCGCAGGTCCAGCAGATTCCGTCAATATCTCATATCTCCTCATCTTTAGAATCGGCTCAAGCGGGTCTATTAAAATAGGACACGCTTCCACACATGCGTTACAAGTAGTACAAGCATGTAATTCCTCCCTGGTAATGTAGTCAAATAATGACTTACCATCATCATAATTCTCCGGCGCCAACTTGACCCCTTCTCCCCTCTTTTCCTCAGCAATATATTTGATATCTCCGGTTTCCAAATTGTTTCTCACTTCAGTTACCCTATCCCGGATATCCATCAATATCTTTCTAGGTGACAATTTTTTTCCCGTAATGTTTGCCGGACATTCCGCCGTGCATCTTCCGCATTCCGTACACGAATAAGCGCCCAGAATATTCTTCCATGAAAAATCAAAAATATCGTTAGCCCCAAATTCCGGAATCTCTTCAGAAATTTCTCCCTCGGGAGCTAATCCCATCATCGATTTAACCTCATTCATAATCTCCGGCATGTTTTCCATTTCTCCTCTCGGCTTTAGCTTTGCGTAGTAGGTATTGGGGAATGCAAACATAATGTGCAGATGCTTAGACTTAGGCAAATAGTTCAAAAAAGCGTATACTGTTAATATATGTAACCACCAACCTGCGCGCTCAAGGGTGACCAAAAGTCCCTTAGGCAGTCCGTCAAATATAAAAGAAGAGAAAGTACTGCTGATCGCAAGATAACCGGTATCGGGATAGTGTTCCGGGTCAATTTTCTGTAGTGCAACATCCGCTCCATTCATTGTAAAAATCCCAATCAAAAGTACCAACTCGCCTATCAAGATCAAATTGGCGTCGAGCTTCGGCCACCAGGTCATTTCAGATTTTACAAATCTTGGTATCTTTAGTAAGTTTCTTCTTGCTAGAAAAACAATGGTTGCAACAAAGGCCAGGACAGATAGGATCTCAATAAAATTAATAATAAACGTATAAAGTCCGCCGAGGATAGGAGCAAAGAAGCGGTGCACCCCAAAGATCCCATCAATCAAAATTTCGATCAGTTCAACCTGGGTAAATAGAAAGGCGACATAGATAAACAAATGCATAACCGCCGGAATCAGCCTCTTAAACATCTTCTTTTGTCCAAAAGCCACCAATAAAACATTTTTCCAGCGCTGACCAGTCGGCCCTTCAGTAGCATCTGGCTTTCCAAGAAAAACATTGGCACGCAACTTTGAAAATTGCTTGTAAGCAAAGTAAAAAGCTACCAGGGTGATCATTACAAATATAACCTGCTCTAGTCCCATAGTGTAAATCTAAAATTTGACTCAAAGTCAAAAATGCACATTAAATCTTTCATTAAGAAAATTTTCATATTAAAGTTAAAAGAATTTTTCTACATTCACCCACGCTGAATATTCGACAGACTAAGAATAGCAAAGTCACATGAAAGTACTAAATCACGATCAGATAAAGCAGAAAATAACCAGATTGGCCATTGAAATTCTGGAGCATAACTTCGATGAAAAAGAGATCGTTTTGTTGGGAATGAACAATACCGGCTATTCATTTGCCACACTTTTGGAATCAGAACTAAAGAAAATTTATGATCAAAAACTGACCATCAAACGCATTTCGATCAACCCTAAATCACCTTTGAAGAATGATGCGACCATCGAGGATGGCGAGGATTATCTAAAAGGTAAAACTGTGATTATCGTCGATGATGTTGCCAATACTGGAAGAACGATATTTTACGCATTCAAGCCTATCTTAAATGTATTGCCTAAAAAAGTAGAAGTAGCCGTTCTAGTTAACAGAAAGCATAAAAACTTCCCTGTTAAAGTTGACTACATGGGGCTGGAATTGGCTACGACGGTAAAGGAAAGCATCAAAGTGGACATCTCTGAAGAGGGCAATTTCGAGGTTAATCTGGTGTAAAAAATGCGGGTCCACCATATAAAGCAGACCCGCATATAGGCCCTATAATTTAATAAATTCTTTGATCACGACACCTTCTTCAGCAATGAAGTGAGCAATGTAAGTTCCTGGAGCCAATTGAGCCATGTTGATTCTAGGAGAAGGTTGGGTAACAAATTCCAATCTTCTGCCTTCAGCATTGTAAATCGAAATACTTTTTAACTTCAATTCGGTATCGATCATCAAATAGTCCTGCACTGGATTTGGAAAAATGCGCAGTGATTGACCATCAAGGTAAGTATCCTTAACATCACTCACCATCACTACATCTCCTTCAAAACTTGGTAAAATCTGATATCCTTCGAAATATGGCTCAGAATTATCAAACTGACCGCCGATTCCCGTAATCATTACCGTTGTACCAGGCAGTGGTTGGTCTGAAAGTTCTGTGTCTGAGTCAATTCTCATATCGAAAATCGCACCAGAAGCAGTTTCTATCTGAACATTGAAACTACTGCCATCTCCTGCCCACTGACTTGGGTCTATAATTTTAGCAGACTCTATTTTAATATACTTGGATTCTGTTTCTTCACCCAATACTTCGACTACCAGCGGATCCTGAAGCTCAATACCACTACTTATGACATTGATTGAATCCGGATTAATCTGTGTTAATCCATTAAACTGACTGATGGTGCCCTTTATGCTGATCAAGTCACCTTCTGCATAACTGTATTCAAATGGGTTATCGGAAGAAAATAATCCGATTCCATCTCCTGTGTCATCTATGATGGTAAATTGCAATCCCGAAGGTCTGAAGTTAGTTCCATGAGTCACTCCAATGATTTCTACCTGCTCACCTTCGGATATGGCATTGCCCATGTCATCTTCTTCAATGACATCAGCGATATCTACCAAAGGATAAGCCTCTACAAACGGGACATAAGGTTCAATATCAGCAGCATATCTCGGTAACAACTGGTACCCATCCAGGTAAGGTTCAGAGTTATCAAACTGACCTCCTATTCCAGTAACATTGAAAACACCTGTTGGATAAGCACCGTCATACAAATCTTCAACGTCAGCATCTATCCGCAATTGGAAAGTATCACTGCCATTACTAACAGAGACATTGAACCCAGAACCCGATCCGGTCCATTCAGAAGGATCTAGCAATACCACATCTTTGAGTGTGACCAAACTTGATTCAGTAGCCTCTCCGAGCGTTGTCACCGTATCAGCTGCTATTAAATTATTATTAGTACTTAACAATTCTACACTATCCGCATAAATCTGAGTCAAACCATTAAATTGTCCAATTTCTCCCATCAACCTGACTTCATCACCCTCATTGACCTCGTAGCCTAAATCATCAGATGCACTAAAGACCGCAATGCCCTCATTTTCATCATCAATCACTGTAAACTGCAGACCGCCCGGTCGAAGATTGACCCCATATACAATTCCGTCGAGAATGACATTCTGTCCGTCATTTACAGCAGTTCCGTTCTCGTCGACTTCACTGGCATCTGCAATAGAAATCAGGCAGGCATTCAAGGCACCGGGATTTGCAAAAATAAACATGCCCTCTTCGTACTCTCTTTCTGTAATGGTACTGCTGGCCTGCCAATTGCTTCCTATGTTGTTATCAGCTGTAATATCACATAGGGATATAGAACTACCTTGCCCATCTCCTTCTTCCGGCCATTCATCACCGTCCATATAGATGACCTGATCTATAATTGAACCATTCTGGGATTTTAAAGTCACAGAATCAGAGTTATTGCCTAATCCACCATTTTGAAAAGCTACAGTCATCACATCAGATTGAGCAAAAAACGCCGTCTCAAATTTGCTGACGATCAAAAAATCACCAGCAGGTAGCGTCATATCAGGTAGAGTGAAATTGATCACATTAGTGGTCAGCGTCACGTCTCCTAGGAAGACATCATCTCCATTATTATATATTTCTATGAACTCAAGACTATCGACATCATCACTAGATGGATCATTGTACATGATCTCTGTAATGACCAATTGAGGAATATCATTAATAACCGTTACCGTTCCATTCATGCCCAGCGAAGCATGTGGATCACACTGATAGTTATAGACACCCTCCTGGGTAAATGTGAATTCGTACTCCCATGGAGCCGAAGAAGCGGCACCATTTCCAAAGCCCTCAGGATTTTGTGGAAAGGTTGCAATGCTGCCATTTACATTGTGAAAGCCTTGCTCATTTCGCCATAAAACTTTCTCACCTATATTGATCGTGACGTCCGAAGGTGTGAAAACATTGCTTGTGGCAATTACAGTTGCAGCTGGGGGAACCGTACACACCGCACTATTTGCAGTTCCCGGAGTTCCTTTCACTTCAGCTGAATTAATGGTCACACCTGAACCCGTAGTTGCTGCCATCCAATTCGCACCATCAGCGTTGTCTTCCTGATCAATGCAAAGCTCTATGGAAGCACCTCCACCTGCAGCACCATCCGAAAATAAAGGCCATGGCGAAGTTGTACCGTATTCCAGGGAATCTACAATATTTCCATCTGCATCCGCCAGACGAATAAGCTCACCACTGTTATTCAATGCCCCTGCAGCCCATTGAAGCGAAGCGACACCCATAACCGACCTTAATGCTACGGAATCTATTGACAATACCAAATAGGCATCGGCCTCCAATTCCATCATACTGAAAGTATGATTTATACCGCTTACAAAAGCATAACCATCGAGATTGACGGCTGCCTCAGACTGATTGTATATTTCAATATATTCTAAGGAGTCTCCGCCACTTTCCGGGGGGTTATACATAATTTCTGTGATGACAATTTGGGATTGTGCCAATGTAATCGCAGTAAAAACAAAGGCAATCATGGTAATCATTCTATTCATAGTACAATAATTTTATAGAAGTGCTAAAGATAAAAATTCATTGAAAGGAGTGAATCAATCATTACAGCTTTAAATAAAAAAGTCCGTCAAACACAAAGACTTGACGGACTTTTCTTCAGTACTTAATACTAGAAGATATATTTTAAGCTCAAATTCCAAGTTCTACCATTACCATTTAAAAATCCAAATGGATCCGTTTGATTGATATAGAAACTATCCAGAACATTATATACGTTGGCTCTTAATTCTAAACCGCTTTCGCCAATGTTAAATCTGTATCCCACACCAGCGTCTATCAAGCTGTATGGATCAAGAGTTCCAATTTCTTCTCTAAGGAAAGTTTCAGAACTGTTAAAGTTATTTCTCTGAAACAATCTATCATAATAGTTATAATCAGCGAAGAATGAAATTCCATTCCATCTATAAGAAGCACCTATACCAAATGATGTCTGAGGTGCATTGGGAACATGTACGTCTGACAAATCTGAACCGTCTTCTTCTCCAATCAAGGCACCTGTATCGTCATTAAACACAGTGACTCTATCAATGGCTGTGTATTTCCAGTCTCCGAAGGAAGCATATCCTTTTAATAGAAATCCATTTAGGAAATCATATCTCATATCGATTTCAATTCCTCTGTGAACTTGTGAAATACCTCTCTCGATGTTCCTTTGAGCAAAATCATCTGATTCATCATCAGGCGTTCCTGCATCATTATTGAAAGTACTAACATTCGTTCTATTACCCCAGTTCGTATTATAGAGATTAATGTTAGCTGCAAAGCTTTCCAGGAACAACTTGTAACCTAACTCTAGTCCTATCACATTTTCATTTTCGATTTCAGGTTCAATGAAGTCATTAGAGTATCTGATATTTTCAAAAATGTTATCCAGGAAAGGTTGTCTTGAATAAAACCCTGCATTGAAGAAAATAATGTTAGACAGATCGAAAGAGTAAGAAGCTCCCGCTTTAACATTATATCCCAACTTGTTTACGCTGTCTGATTTCCCAATGTCAGACCATCTTCCCTCTCTTTGATAGAACTGGTTTGAAACAGAACCCTGAATGAACGTTGAAGCATTTCCAGGTGTATATTCCAACTGACCAAATGCCCCTTGGTAATTGATATTCTCTGAATAGTCATAAGCGATTCTTTGACCTTCAGGTGCAAAGTTTGTCAATGCAGCCCAAGGATTAACGGAATAGCTTTCATTAACCACATAGTCACTAGGTCTGGTTGCATGTCTAAACGATTCATTCCAACCTGACAGACCAAAGTAGTTAACGATTTGTCTGAAGTGATCTCCTCTGTAAAATCTGACATCAGCTCCAACACTTACATCAACATCTGGTGACAAATTTTTCTTAAATGTAGTTACATTACCATACCACTGGTGGTTATTTACAGAAGCTCTTCTTGCGTAGTTATCTCCAAAGCTACCGATACCGGACTGAGATGCTTCAATTGCAGCAAAATCAACCTGTCCTTCCTCCGTTCTGATTCTTCCTCTTCCGTAATCTCCAGTTCCCCCACCTCTACCGAAAGAAGCATACAAAACTGAGGATAAAGTGGTCCTTTCATCAATATCAAAATCCCAAATCAGGTTCATCACCGGCTTGTGATAGTAATTGTATCTTTCAGATAGGATATTACCGTCACTATCCAGTCCCCAATGTTGATTAAACTTAGGATCTTCCTCTAGAGTTTCAAGGCTTTGAGACCATCTCTGACCATGATTCTGAGGTGCTCCAGTTACGAGAAAGTTAAAAGTGTTTCTCTCATTTGGCTTAAATCCAACTGAAAGAAAATAAGATTGACCTTGACCAAAAGTACCTTCAGCCCACTTTCTATCCGCTTGCCAATGGTCTACTAAAGCGGAAACTGCCCATTTGCCTACAAGACCTGAATTATATGCCAAAGTTCCTTTCAAATAGCCATCGTTACCAACCATAAATCTTGCAAATCCTCCTTGTTGATTCTCAACAGTTTTTGTTACTATGTTAACGGTTCCACCAACAGAAGAAATGGCCAGCTTAGAAGAACCAAGACCTCTTTGTACCTGAACAGCTGTAGCTACATCAGACATACCTGACCAGTTTGACCAGTACATTCTTCCATCCTCCATACCATTAATAGGTTGGCCATTTAAAAGAAATGCAGTGTTGATCTGATCAAAACCTCTCATCCACATTTGAGAATCTCCAAAACCGGTTTGGCTTGAAACATATACCGAAGGCGTATTTTTCATCACTTCAGGAAACTCCACGTTTCCAACAGCCTTCGCCTGAATTTCACGAACTCCAATGGTTGAAACTGCCACAGGCGTTTTACGATCTCTGACGATGTCCATCGTTCCAGTAATGACTACTTCATCAAGACCTAGACCATCTGGCGCTAATTCGATGTTACCCAAACTAACATTACCGTCACCCATTACGGAAACTTCTTGTGGGTTGTATCCCAAAAAAGACACCAATAAAACAGGCTCACCTGGTTCGGTAATGACGATTGAAAATTTTCCATCAATGTCAGTGATGGTTCCATTAGTAGTCCCCTTTTCAATTACAGTTGCTCCAATAAGCGGATCACCAGAAGATGGATCGACCACCACTCCTGTTACCGTCTGGGCACTGACGAAAAGCGTCATACATGCTAAAATAGTAAGTGTAAATAATTTTTTCATTTTAATTACTTTGGTTAAATTTTCTGCAAAAGTACTTTTATTTTCCCGACATATCGAGAAAACTTATATTAATAAATTGTAAATCTTTAAGGATGAGATATGTTCGTTTTTGAAAATCCTATACACCACCTATCAGGCTGATAGATAGTACACTAAAAATGTAAAATTACTATAATCTTATGCAAATATCTCTGCAATCATGCATCTGGCACTACCACCTCCATACTTTTCAATGGTGTATAATGGAGAATGCAAAATTTGTGCGTAGTGCTCGATTTTGGTAATTTGATCCTGATTCAATGATTTGTAGGCTTGTTCAGACATGACCATATACCGATAACCATCTTTATTTTTGACCTCTAACATATTACCAGCGAAGTGATTCATTTGCTCGATGCTGATTTCAATAATTTCTTTACCACTTTGTTCCAATGAGTCAATCACCTCAGCCCTTTCCTTTTCATCCGTGATGCTGTCCTTACAAAGAATGCATAATTCTTCCCCTAAAGCCATCATGACATTAGTATGGTATATCGGTATTCCATCAGCATCTTCGGCGTGGAAAAAGATTTTATTATAATTCATTAGGATGGAAAACTTTTCCAAGATCTCTACATCTGTCCTATCACTCAAACACGCATATATAATTCTGTTGTCTCGATCCAGAATCATACTGCCTGTTCCTTCTAGAAATTTAGATTCTCCCTCGTAGTGCTCAAAAAAATACTGCCTTTCAAAACCAAACCGTTCTTTCAGATCATCGACAATGTCTTCTCTTCTCTCCATTCTTCTGCTTTCCGCAAATATGGGATAAGTAATGATGACATTGTTTTGATGCGTTGTTATCCAATTATTGGGAAAAACAGAATCCTTTACCATTCGATCAGGCAAGTCTTCGTAAACAATCACCTCGATGCCTTTATCTCTTAAATTTTCAACCATCCCATCAAATTCCACCTTGGCCATTTCACTTATCTGCTCCTTGGTCTCATTACCAGAATTGTCCTGAAAAGCATTGTTTTCTGCTGTTTCATGATTGTAGCCAAAATTGGATGGTCTCACCATGAATATTGTATCCGTTGTCGTCGCCATTGATCTGAAATTTTTGCAAAAGTAAGCTTTTCTTTTAATTACCCATGGCTTGTTTTTTCAGCCGATGCGCTGTTTTTCCTCCTAGGTAACTGTCAATGGCATAGTGTGCGAAATATATGGCGGGTGTCAATGCAATCGCCATGATAAATTTGTATATATAGTTAACAGTACCAATCGCTAAAACTCTTACCAGATCCCAATCGCTACCGATATAAAAGGCGATCAACAAAACCACAAAGCTGTCAATAAATTGAGATACAAGCGTAGAACCGGTCGCCCTCAGCCAAACTTTTTTTTCTCCTGTCCACTTCTTAATGCGATGAAAGACGAGCACATCAACAATTTGACCCACTAAAAAAGCTACAAGAGATCCTACGATGATCCACAGGCCCTGGCCAAAAACTTTACTAAAAGCCAAATCCATATCAGCAATATCTCCACCACTTAAATTTTGCCACCAATCATCGGGACTAATCCATATCGCAAGAAAAACCATGACAAAAGCGTAGCTGATCAAACCTACCGTGAGATAAGAGAGAAAGCGAACCCCTTTGGAGCCGTAATATTCATTAATGACATCGGTCATCACAAAAACCACAGGCCAGAGCAATACACCTGCCGTCAAACTAAAACCCAGACCTTCCACACCAAAAAACGTAAAATTCATGGGATCAAACCCCAGTGTCCTTTCCAATGAGAAGATCTTAATACCGATAAATTCTGCAACCAGGGCATTGGCCACAAAAAAACCACCAAGGATTAAGAATAATTTGTTGACTTTATTACTAAGAAAATGTGACATAGTGAAGCAATATAAAAAGAAAAGGGACAATCAATACTGACCATCCCTTCGTATATTTTAGGCCGTTACTTATCCTGCAATGATCACTTTGCGGGTTGCAATTTCATGGTCAGTGACTACATTTAAAAAATAAGTGCCAGCAGAATAGTTGCGTACGTCAATTTGTTCTGTAGCTTAAAAAAATATTTAAATGTCATTCAAACAATATTAGGTTTATATATTCTATTTTCTCTAATTATGTCTGAATATTATAGTTTAAATCTATTTCTAAGACATAAACCTGTCGAATCTTAATCACATGGTAGAGCTACCAACTGGTGTAATGACACAAGTACTTCCACTTTGGTAAAAATTTTCATCAAACCAACCTAATCCGCCAGTTTGCCAGTTATAAATATGTGTGTATGAACCTCCAGTACCAGGATTTGCATAATCACACCAAATCTTTACCCAAAATCCACCAGCGGGATAAGTTGGATGTGGTTCATATGCAGCCTCCAGATCGATTGCATTATCTGGATTAAATGAGACTTGCTGTGGCTCACCAAATGTATTGCCTGGTAAACCTAATAATCTTATTTGCGTATTTCCATTTTGCTTATATCTAACAAGAACTAAAGCGTAGTCATACTCTGGATTACTATTAAGTGAAGTTGTTACTCTGGTTATGGCTACGTTACAAGTACAAGATCTATTTAAAACTTCGTATTCATCAGCAACTTCAATGGAATCTCTAAGTATTGGATCTTTAAGGATGTCCTTGGCTGATATTTTGTAATTTGAATCTTGCTCAACAATTTTCTTTTCATTGGTGTGTTCTATTTTTGAACAGGAAGTTAACAAAAATATAAAAAGCAAAGTAATGTGAAAGGCATAGTTCCAAAAATTAAAATTTTTCATAATTATGATATTTTTTTTCAACTTAATCATATTCTATAAAATCCACATAATTCAATATAAATATTCCATCAAAAATGTCGTAAAAAATTACTAATACTTATTTAATTTTGAATTATAAACTTCCTACAAATATATCCACTACTAAAAGATGCTTTTATGAAATATAGTCCTGAATCAAATTCATGCACGTCAATCATATAGTTTTGATAATAATTATTTTTTATAGAAATCTTTTTTAACAATTCACCATTAGAATTGAATAGACAGAATTTTGCATTGTCTACAAAATTTAAATCATTGACACTAAAATTTAGAATACCGTTTAACACTGGATTATTGATCAAATCTAGTGAGAATTCAGAATTATGATATTCATCGGTATTAACAACATGGCCTTTAGTGTGCAATCGCGTAATCATAGTTGATGATCTATCCCAACCATTAAATAATTGTCCATTTGTCTGTAGAGGAGTAATAAGACTGTTGTTATAATCAACATGTTTAGAAACTGAGAATCTTGGCGCTATTCCAGTTCCTGCATCTTCACCACTATATGCAACAGTAGCGTAATATAAACGATCCTTTTCAAGCAAAACTGGGTTTTCTAGCTCAACTGTTACCAATTTATCAAAGACTTCAGTCCCATCTATCTGGTAAATACCTATCTCTAGTGGTTGACCCAAATCTTCAAAAGTTGAAATTATGTCAAGATCAAGAATATTGTTTCCATCTTGATCTGCATTATAAACTGCTACAACGACAATATCTGAATTCTCATCTCTTGTATACAATTCCTCTCCATTTGCCAATCCAAAAGTGATATGAGTAGCCATTTCATCGGCGCCAGCAATCACCAGTGAACCACTTTGTTGAAAAAAATCTGATGTGGCAAAATCATCATTTGTTAGTCCTCTAGAGCCTACAGGAATCCCATCGTCAGTAGCGAAGGTATTCTCAGTAATTTCAAATTTGCGTTCGATGGTTGCTACATCATGATCACTTGAATAAACCATGGTATACTCGCCCAATTCCTTGGGAAGATAATGTTCGAAGTGATAAGTAATTACTTCATTGACAGGAAGATCATTGGTTGCTATTAAAGTAGTAGTCTCACCTAAGGGAGAGATTATTTCTACCCGACCTTCAACATTTGACATGGCTTGTCCCGTTCTATTGATCAATTGAACACTGATATTCTCCAAAGGTACAATTTGTGCCCGTGGAGTCGAATAGGAATATGGACCGAAAGAATTTTGGATCGTAGGTAGGCGAAAACAGACTTCTACCGTTCCGCTATTTACAGCCGGGACGATTATTTCGCTGGTAAGGAATGAAAGGATAATTGCAGGTATATTTACTTCATCAGCCATATCACCTCCCAACATATCGACAGGCTCATTCACTGCATTTTGTCCTTGTCCATGGTCAACAATCACTACTGCTATGGCACCTGCTTCTTGAGCATGCCAGATTTTAAGGCTGAAATCACAGGTACCTCGTCTGATCAACGCAATTTTACCCGTAAGGTCTGCACTTATCGGTTCACACGAGAGATTTTCTGCGGGACCTCCCCATACCAGCTCTCCACAAAAATTCTCAGTGATATCGGGTCCGAAATTAGAGGTTCCTCCATAATCATATTCTCCTGCCGCTTCCGGCGGTGATTCAACGACAAAATCAAAATCTCCGCCAATCGTCTGTCCTGATAGGGATACTGTTACCAGTAATAATAATGCTATTAAATGAAATGATTTCGTGTTCATAATTCTTTTCAAATTCAAATTCAAAGGGCTCAAGATAGAACAAAGTCAGCTTCTCACAAAGTATTCTAAAAATCTTACCTATTTTTGTCGACATGGAGTGGAAAGTTCTCAAGTCGAGATATATATCAAGAGATAAGCCCTGGTTTACAGCGAGAGTAGACACGGTCAAGTTACCCAATGGGGAGGTGCTGGAGAATTATTACGTACTGGAATATCCCGACTGGGTGACTGTTATTGCCATTACAGAAGAAGATCAATTTGTATTCATTGAGCAATATCGTCATGCTTATGGAGTGACGGCCTTCGAGCTCTCAGCGGGAGTGATCGATGAGGACGACGAAAGTCCCTTAGTGGCGGGTCAAAGAGAATTGTTGGAAGAAACAGGTTTTGGCGGGGGCCAATGGTCACATCTAACTAATCTATGCGCTAATCCGGGAACGCACACCAATACGGTCCATACCTACGTGGCTAAGGGTGTGCAGAAAATAGAGGAGCAAAGTTTGGACCGAACCGAAGATATTAATGTCAGATTATTCAGCAGAGAAGAAGTACTTCAAATGATCAAGAAAGATGAGTTGGTGCAAGCCCTGCACGTCGCAGCCTTGCTCAAGTATTTCCACTTCTCCGCTTAGCTCTGATGATCAGACTTTTCTTCGAGCTTCAAACTGCCCTAGGACTGGCAAATTCCATTTGCCAGCTTCGCCACTACTCTAATCATTGCATTACTCTAGTGCCTTGGAACTTGCAACTTCCATTTGCCTGCACTCAATCAACAAACTTTACTTTCCTACCTAGCTTGCCACTAAAGTGACAAGTCCTAAAGCAGTGTAAAGTTCCAAACTGCCCTGGGACCAGTAACTTGCCCTGAGACTCGCAAATTCCATTTGCCAGATATCACCACTACAAACTCTTCAAACTCTCCTCAATGATCCTGATCCGCTCTTTACCATCCAGTAGCTTCTTCCTTTCCAGCGCCACCACTTGCTCAGGCGCGTTACTCACAAACCGCTCATTTGCTAATTTTTTCTCTACAGACCTCACAAAACCTCTCGCATGATCCAAATCCTTCTCCAATTTTTCACGCTCAGCCTCCACATCGATCTCCAGCTCTAACTCTACATAGTATTTCTCCGTTCCCGATAAAAATCCGATCGTCCCCTCCGGCTCAGTCGTGGTCCAGATCAGATCCTCCAAAACACCAATCTTCAAAATCATCGCTCTTATTCCCTCCACCGAAAGCAGCTCCCTGGCGCCTTCACTTTCTTCAACATATACTTTTAATGGCTCACTTTTTTTCAATCCATACTTGTTCCTAACATCTCTGATCTTCGAAACGACATCTTTAGCCTTCTCAACTGACTTGACAAAACCTTTATCGAACTGTCCTGCCTCCGGCCAACTACCAGCCATACAATCTTCACCCTTTCCTCTTTTCTTCAATTTGTGCCATATTTCCTCTGTGATAAATGGCATGAAAGGATGCAAAATCAAACACAATTCCTCAAAGAGATCCATGGACTTTTGATACGTGTGTGGGTCAATGGGTTGCTCATAATCTGGCTTGACAATTTCCAGGTACCAGCTGCAGAAATCACCCCAAATAAAACTGTAGATCGTAACTAGCGCTTCTGACAGACGATAAGCCTTAAAATTTCCTTCTAATTCCTCTAGCATCATGGACTTCTTTTGCTCTAACCAGCTGATAGCCAATTTATTTTCCTGAGGCGTCTCAAGCGATGAATCAATCTCCAGATTTTTGAACATCCGCAAGGCATTCCACAGTTTATTGCAGAACTTTTTACCCTGGTCTACCAATTTTTCGTCAAACAAGAGGTCTCCTCCCGCAGGCGAGCTGGACAGCATACCATATCTGACACCATCCGCTCCAAATTCCTCCATCAGTTTGATGGCATCTGGTGAATTGCCCAATTGCTTACTCATCTTCCTCCTCTGCTTGTCCCTGACCATACCTGTAAAATATACATGCTCGAATGGTTTTTCATCCTTCCATTCGTATCCTGACATGATCATTCTGGCCACCCACAGAAATATAATATCCCAGCCCGTGACTAAAACACTGGTCGGATAGTAATAGTCGATCTCTTCCTGATCACCAAACTCGTCAAAAACAGACATTGGCCACAACCAGGAAGAAAACCAGGTATCTAATACGTCTTCATCCTGGCGAAGATCATCCAATTCTAAATCATGATCTCCCGTATGAGCCCTTGCCTGATACAATGCTTCTTCAGCTGTCTCAGCTACATAAACATCATCTTTATAATACCAGGCCGGTATCTGATGTCCCCACCATAATTGTCTGGAAATACACCAATCACGTATATTCTCCATCCAGTGCTTGTAGACGTTTTTTTGATTCTTTGGAAAGAATTCGACCTCGTCTGTCATGACCGCTTTCAATGCCGGCTCTGCTAACTTCTTCATATCCACGTACCACTGCAAACTGAGCTTGGGTTCGACTACAGCATTGGTCCGCTCCGATCTTCCAACATTATGGGTGTAGGGTTTTACTTCGACCAGGTTGGCTGAGGCTTCTAATTCTTTTACAATTTCCGTTCTGACTTTGAATCTCGACTGTCCAACATAATGGTTCACTTCACCCTTTTCATTCAGCGTTCCATCATCGTTTAAGACCTCTATAACCTCTAAATCATGTCTTTTTCCTATTTCATAGTCATTCACATCATGAGCCGGTGTTACTTTGAGCGCTCCTGTTCCAAACTCCCGATCTACATAATCATCGAATATGATCGGGATAGATCTATTAATTAAAGGAACCAAGGCTCGTTTACCTTTTAAATGCTGATATCTTGGATCCTCAGGATGAACTGCGATGGCTGAATCACCCAAAATCGTTTCTGGTCTCGTAGTTGCAATCGTGACAAACTCCTCAGAACCCTCTATTTGATATCTGACATGATAAATATGGCTTGACTCATCTTTATAAATCACTTCTTCATTAGACAAAACGGTCAGGGCTTCAGGATCCCAATTTACCATTCTGAGCCCACGATACAATTTACCCTTATGATAGAGGTCCACGAAAGTTTTGTATACCGCCGCTGATCGCTCTTCGTCCATAGTGAAAGCGGTTCTTTCCCAGTCACATGCAGCACCTAGCTTCCTCAATTGCTTTAAGATGATTCCACCGTATTTTTCCTTCCATTCCCATGCATAAGCCAGAAACTCATCTCGGGTGAGGTCCGATTTTTTGATCCCTTTCTCCCTGAGCATTTTGACCACTTTGGCCTCAGTAGCAATCGAAGCGTGATCCATGCCCGGCACCCAACAAGCATTTTTGCCATCTAAAAGCGCTTTACGGATCAATATATCCTGGATGGTATTGTTGAGCATATGGCCCATGTGCAATACACCCGTAACATTGGGTGGCGGAATAACGATGGAAAATGCTTCACGCTCATCAGGTTCAGAGTGAAAATATCCTTTTGATTCCCAGTGTGCATACCACTTTTCTTCAACTTCAGCCGGATTGTATGTGGGTGAGATCATTCTTTGTCTGTATTTTATAATTTAACCTGCAAAGGTAAGTCTTTCAGATGAAACAAATCCAATTGACAAAAGGATTAATCTCGATGTTGAAATCAATCATAATTAATTTCTCTACGATTTTTGACTTCAATTGCATTTACTTAATTTGCTGAAAACTAATTTTTATGAGAATACACTTCACTTTACTATTTGCACTAACTCTTTTTTTATATGACTTTAACAGCCTTTATGCACAACAGCTGAGCAACGTTGATGAAGAAGCAATCAACACGGTTCAATGGAGGCAAGTCGGTCCTTTTCGCGGCGGGCGGGCTGGAACAATTGTAGGTAATCCGAAAAAGACCAATGAATATATCATGGGTACGGCCGGCGGCGGAGTATGGAGGACTAAGGATGGCGGAAATACGTGGTCATGCATTTCTGATGGTTTTTTTGGGGGATCTATAGGCGCTGTAGCCATGGCTCCTTCGGACCCTAATGTTTTATATGTAGGTGAGGGAGAGCAAACCCTCAGAGGAAATGTTTCGTCAGGTAATGGCATGTGGAAATCCACAGATGGCGGAACGACCTGGACACACATTGGCCTGAAAGGAACAGAGCACATTGCCAGGGTCAGGGTCCATCCCACCAATCCGGATATTGTATATGTTGCTGCCATTGGCAATTTGTGGAAACCCAACAAAGAGAGAGGTGTATATAAAACGACTGATGGAGGGACCACCTGGGAAAAGATTCTCTATGAAAGCGATAAAGCAGGAGCCGGTGATTTGATTCTCGATCCTAACAATCCGAGGATCATCTACGCCTCTACCTGGGAAATGAAAAGAAATGGCTACCGCATGGACAGCGGTGGACCAGGAAGCAAACTTTGGAAAAGTACTGATTCCGGAGAAAGCTGGACAGATATCACCGCAAGCGAAGGTCTTCCTAAAGGTACACTCGGCATCATTGGAATCACTGTCTCGCCTTTGAATTCTGACAGAATATGGACCATTATCGAAGCCAACGATGGTGGTGTATTTAGGAGTGACGATGCTGGTAAAACCTGGACTAAGACCAGTGCCAACCGAGAGCTAAGACAAAGGGCCTGGTACTATTCAAGAATATATGCAGATACGCAATTGGAAGATCGGGTGTATGTTTTGAATGTGGGCTTTTGGCGATCTAATGATGGTGGAAAGACTTATGAAAGAATTCAAACACCACATGGTGATCATCACGACCTATGGATCAATCCGGGAGATAATGAAATTATGGCTATCGCAGATGATGGTGGCGGTCAGGTAAGTTATGATGCCGGTGAAAATTGGACTACCTATCACAATCAGCCAACCGCTCAATTCTATCGGGTCACAACAGACAATCACTTTCCCTTCCGGATATATGGAGCGCAGCAAGATAACAGTGCTATTCGAATCAGCCACAGATCGTCCGAAAATGCGATCACAGAGCAAGACTGGGAATCTACCGCTGGTGGTGAAAGTGCGCACCTGGCACCGGACCCGGATGACCCTGACATCGTTTATGGTGGCACGTACAAAGGTTATATGATGCGAAAAGATCATTCCAATGGCCAAACGAGATCGACTAATGTATGGCCAGATAATCCAGCAGGGTCTGGTGCAGAAATCATGAAATACCGGTTCAACTGGAATTTTCCGGTCATGTTTAGCCCTCATAATTCTGAAAAGTTATACGCTGGTTCTAATTACTTGCATGTTTCAACAAATGAAGGCCAATCCTGGAAGACCATTAGTCCGGATTTGACTCGCAATGACCCCGAAACCATTAAATCCTCAGGCGGTCCGATTACGCAGGACAATACGGGAGCTGAATTTTATGCTAACATATTTGCAATGGCCGAATCTCCTCTTGAAGAAGGTGTGATTTGGGTTGGAAGTGATGATGGCCTGGTTCATATAACACGAGACGGAGGTGAAAACTGGGAGGAGGTCACACCTAAAGGGTCACCCAAGCTCAACATGATGAATTGTATTGATGTTCATCCATTTAAGAAAGGAGCGGCTTACCTCGCTGCTACACATTATAAATTTGGTGATTATACACCTTATCTTTACAAAACAGAGGATTACGGTAAAAATTGGACCTTAATAACAGATGGCATTCCTTCGAATTACTATACCAGAGCCATACGGGCTGATCAGGTCAGAGAAGGACTGTTGTATGCAGGAACAGAATGGGGGATGTTTGTGAGTTGGGATGATGGAGAAAACTGGCAACCTTTACAACTTAATTTGCCCATTACCTCCATTCGGGATCTGCACGTAAAAGACAATATGCTAATTGCTGCTACCCATGGCAGGAGCTTCTGGATGATTGATGACCTTGGTCCCCTCCAACAAATTGATGAAAAAATCTTACAATCCTCGCACCATTTGTATCAACCAAAGCCTGCTTACAGAATGGCACAAGGAGGTTGGGGAAGTCCTAATAGTAAATTGGAAGGCACAAATCATCCAAATGGTGTATTGTTCAATTATTTTATTCAAGACTATAATGATTCTATGGATGTGGAACTTCGAATTGAGGAGGTTGATGGTCAATTGATCCGTAGCTTCACCAATCATGCTAAGGATAAGGACAATAAATTGGAAGTTGATGGTCGATTTATTTGGGATATGAGATATGAAGGATTTAAGGAATTTGATGGCATGGTACTTTATTCCTCTCCTAATAACGGTCCGAAAGCTGTACCAGGTCAATATGTCGCGAAATTGATCGTAGACGATATGGCTAAAGACCAGGAATTTGAAATTACAAAGGATCCAAGACTTGAAAGTACTCAGGAGGATTTGGAGGAGCAGTTTGAGTACCTGAGTAATGTTCGAGATAAAGTAAGTGAGGCACATCAAGCGATCATCGACATCAGAAGTATCAAAAGTGATATTGATTACTTTGAGAAGAAATTGGCTGATAATCCAGATTATAAGGAATTTCTTGAAACTGCTGACCGACTAGTAGATGAGTTAGAAGTCATTGAAAACAACATTCATATGACGAAGAATCAAGCCCGACAAGATCCCTTGAATTACGGAATCAGAATCAATAACAGGCTGGCATTTTTACTTGCAGATCAGCAGCGAGGTGACTATAAACCTACAGATCAGGCAGTCGCTTTTTATAAAGAAGTCAGTGCAGAACTAGATAAAGAACTCTCTGATCTTGACCAATTAATCAATGAAGGATTAGTAGAATTAAACAAAATAGGTCAACCACTGGGAGTGCGTATCATGAGCGATCGAATTCATGTAAGACCATAAAAATCAATCATAATGATAAAATACATAAGCTTTTTAGTTTGTTTACTAACGCTGTTGATGGAGATCAATGGGCAGGAAATTAACCTGGCATACATGCAGGAAATTGCCATTGTGGATCAAAAGGTCATGATGCCTATGCGAGACGGAATCAGATTGGCCACCGACATTTATCGGCCTAAAACTGACGATCCTGTCCCCATTATATTCTCCAGAACACCTTACAATTTCAATACCTGGAGAGACGGAGAGGAATCTACGAGAACCCTTCAACGAGCTTATGAAGCTGTAAAAAGGGGCTATGCTTATGTAGTGCAAAATGAAAGAGGCAGATTCTTTTCAGAAGGGGAATGGGACATTTTAGGTACTCCGCTGACTGATGGCTATGATGCCTTTCAATGGATGGCGGATCAATCGTGGTCAAATGGGAAGATAGGTACATTGGGATGTTCTTCCACTGCGGAATGGCAAATGGCGGTGGCTGCCCTCGACCACCCTTCGCACGCGGCTATGGTTCCTCAGGGTTTTGGAGCCGGAGTAGGAACAGTGGGCCGGTTTTACGAGCAGGGTAATTGGTATCGAGGCGGAGCAGAGCAAATGTTATTTTTTGCATGGCTTTACGGAGTTCAGCACGATCCAAAAGCTCCGAGACTTGAGCAAGGTATTTCTCAGGAAGATCTTTTAAGGTTACAGCGCTTTTATGATATGGCTCCGGAGTATCCAAGGGTGGATTGGTCTGAAAAGCTTTGGCACCTTCCCGTTCAGGATCTCATCAAAAATGTCAATGGTCCTCAAGGGATATTTGAGGAAATGATTACCCGAAAGCCCAATGATCCAAAATGGTTTGAAGGGGGTTTGTATCATGAAGATATGGAAATCGAAATACCCGGGTACTGGTTTGTCTCGTGGTATGACGTATCTACTGCCCCTAATATTGAGTTGTACAACCATGTTAGTAAAGGCAGAGATGACCAGTACCTGGTCATTGCACCTACTCTTCATTGCAGGTATACACGCGCTACTGAAAATACCATTGTAGGAGAAAGAAGTGTCGGAGACGCACGCCTGGATTATGACGAATTGGTGTACGGATGGTTCGATTACTGGCTGAAAGATCAATCTAATGCTATTTTACAAAAACCGAAGGTTCACTATTATCTGATGGGCAAAAATATCTGGAAAACGAGTGAAGTTTTTCCTCCGGCCGCCGCTGAAATGACTACCTATTTTCTGGATAGTGAGGGAGATGCTAACAGCCTATTTGGAGGTGGTAAGCTGGTCGGTGAAGCACCAGACGATAATCAAGCCGATGAGTTTGTCTATGATCCTATGAACCCTGTAACCAGCTATGGGGGCAATGTTTGTTGCACTGGTAATGCCATCGAAGGTGGAGCCTTCGATCAACGACAAATGGAGACCAGAAATGATATCCTGGTATATACTAGTGAACCGCTTAGCAAAGGTATGGAAGTGAGTGGATTTATCGAATCCACCCTTTATGTTTCATCAGATGCGAGGGACACGGATTTTACCATCAAATTGATCGATGTCTATCCAGATGGAACCGCGTATAACTTAGATGAAACGATACAGCGCGCCAGATATCGAGAGGGCTACGATCAGGAGGTTTTTATGGAAGATGGGGAGGTGTATAAAATCGAAATGAGTCCAATGTCGACCAGCAATTATTTTGAAAAAGGACATAGGATCAGGATCGAGGTATCAAGTAGCAACTTTCCAAGATTTGTCAGAAACCTCAATACAGGTGGCAATAATTATGATGAATCTGAAGGAGTGATTGCGAGGAATAAGATTCATCATTCTAAAGAATACCCTAGTAATATAACTCTGCCGATCGTAAAAGAGGAAGGAGAATAACTTTAGGGTCCTTTGAATACCGTTACACGACATTGAATAGGTTACAGAATGAGAAAGTGTAGCACATATATCGCTGTTTAGATATACAAATTGGTATTTTCATTCGTTATTTGTCTAGAGTCTAAAAATGAAAGTAACCCTTTGCTATGAAAACAACTTTATTGATTTGCATTTGTCTTCTTCCATTATTTACTTTAGCACAAATAGATGAAACTCGAAATCATGAATTGAGAATCTCTTTTTTGGGGAATGTCACCGGCCTTCCCAATATTGCGCCTGAAATTCAACATCTTGGTAAAAACTCTAAATTGTCCTTAACCTACTTAAAAAGACACAAGGAAACCAGGTTCTTTTACGTGGGTGAAGTCAATGGCTTAGTCAACAGAATGAATCATTCCTGGTATGATAATAATATTGGCAACACATTGTGGTACAACCTAGGGGGATTTCTTGGTGTAGAACATCAGTATCAATTCAAACACTTTGGTACTTTTCTTTCTGCGGGACTGGTAGGTAGCTTTCTAAACTACAAAGGAGATTTCACACTTCCTGATCGTCCTGTGATTAGAGATTTCTCTTATCGTAATTTTCAGGTAGGACCTTCAGGCAGATTAGTGTTATATACCAACATTTTATCCAATGCGTATATTTTTCTAAATACATCTTTAGATTTTATTTTAGAATCTTCCACTGCTAACCAATCCATTAATGAGATTCCTCTAGATGAAACCTTTATCAATACTAGAATGAATCTTAACGCTTTGGGAGTCGCATTTAAGTTTTAAAGGATCAAAGTGGCCTGATAGTGTTTGTCTGACACCTTATTTTTCATATTTTTAAGGATGAAAAGATTTGTACTATTTATCCTGATTTGCACACCCCTATTTTCCTTTACCCAATCCTTGGAAAGAGTGGAGCCCCCTAATTGGTGGGTAGACATGAAACATCATGAAATCGAAATCATGATGTATGGGAAAGATCTCGCGACTTTGACACCTAAAATCAAGTATGAAGGTGTGAAATTGTTGTCGCACAAAGCCTATGAGAATCCCAATTATCTTTTCATTACCATTGATATATTAGAAAATGCTGCAGCAGGAAATGTCGATATCATGTTGTACAGTGGTGATGACCTTGTCATCACTCACTCCTACCCCATTCTGGAAAGAAATCCTCAACGTGCTAATATCCAAGGTTTTAACAGTTCTGATGTCATGTATTTGATTACACCCGACCGTTTCTCGAACGGTAACCCTGAAAATGACAATGTGCCGGGTTTGAAAGAAGAAGTCGATCGAGAGTTGTTAGGTGGCAGACATGGCGGAGATATCCAGGGAATCATCAATCATCTGGATTACATCAAAGACATGGGTTTTACGTCCATTTGGCTCAATCCCATATTGGAAAATGACATGGAAACGTATTCCTATCACGGCTATTCCACCACGGATTACTACAAAGTAGATCCACGCTATGGCACCAATGAAGATTACCTGAAGCTTTGTGATCTCGCTCGTGATAAAGGGATCAAAGTGATTATGGATATGATTGCCAATCATTGTGGCCTAGAACATTGGTGGATGAAAGATTTGCCATCGGAAGACTGGATCAATCAATGGCCGGAGTATACCAACACCAATCATCGAAAAACCGTCATATTGGACCCCTATGCTACCGAAGAGGACAGACGTCAGTTTTTCAAAGGGTGGTTTGTGCCTTCTATGCCGGATCTCAATCAGGAAAACCCCAGCATGGCCAAATACCTAATTCAAAATACCATATGGTGGATTGAATTTGCGGGAATTTCAGGGATCAGACAAGATACTTACCCCTATCCCAATATGTATTTCATGGCGGACTGGACCAAGGCTGTAATGACTGAATACCCCAATTTTAATATCGTTGCTGAAGAATGGTATCTCAATCCTGTAGTAGTCAGTTATTGGCAAAAAGGTAAGGATAACCCCAATGATTATACCTCTGATTTGAAGAGTCTCATGGACTTTCCGATTCAAAATGCACTCGTTAAGTCATTGACAGAAGAAGAAAATTGGCACTCATCCTGGAACCATGTCTATGAAAAATTAGGACTGGATTATCTCTACCCTGACCCTATGAACATGGTCATATTTCCTGACAATCATGATATGAGCAGAATTCATGCACAACTGGGAGAGGATGTTGCTAAAACCAGAATGGCCATCGCCTATTTTGCCACGATGAGGGGAATTCCACAATTTTACTATGGAACGGAGGTCTTGATGGCAGATAGCACTGGAGATCACGGCGAAATTAGGTCTGATTTTCCAGGTGGATGGCCGAATGAAGATCCTGAGCTGACACAGGAAGAGGAAGATTTCCGGTCCTATATGCGAAAAATTCTACGATGGCGCAGAGATAATGAAGTCATTCACAACGGTGAACTGGTACATTTTGCACCAGAAATCAATGACGTTTATGTTTACATAAGACACAGCGGTGACGATCGGGTCATGGTGGTTCTCAATAAAAATGAAGAGACAGTATCACTATCCCTCGATCGCTATAAAAAGTATTTTCCACAACAAACCGCCAGAGATGTCATCAGCGGCACCGAGATGGATCTGAGAAATACCATCACATTAATGCCTAAGACGGCCTATATTCTTGAATAGAACAAAAAACGCTTTACCGACATTAGGCTTGTAAAAATTAGTCTATGTTACGAAATCTGCGCTCGAAAATCAACAAGAAAGATCCTTTAATGATTCAACCCTACTATGGTTACGCATCACCTAATAGTTTGTGGATCAAAGGCAGGGTATTGGAGAATGAAGGCATTTTCGAAGGAGAAACGGAAGGTGCCATCCGAAACCTGATTCAAAATTTCAAACGTTTCGAGACCGATGAAGTACCAGGTGTCAAAGTTAACATAGAAATCAAAGGCAGAGAGTATGAAGTAGTAACCGATCGAGAGGGGTATTTTACCTTGGATGTAGAATGGGATTATCAACACAATTACAAATCGAATTGGATTCAGGCCATTGTGACATCACATGGAATAGAATCAGCTGTTGCAGAAGTTTTCTTCGCGGCTAAGGATGCTCAATATGGAATCATTACCGATATCGATGATACAGTTCTGAAAACCAATGTGACCTCAATTTTCAAATTGAAAATGCTGTATGCCACTTTTTTCAAAGATGCACATCAAAGGTTACCGATGGAGGGAATAGTGGAACTCTTCAGCAAGTTTGCAGATGATCAGCATCCCATATTTTACATCTCACACAGTCCCTGGAATATTTTTGATACCCTAAGTGAGTTTATGGATCTTCAGGGACTTCCGAAAGGACCTATCTTGTTGCGTGACTATGGTTTAAATCCCGTTGGAAATTTTCATGATCACAAATTGGTCTCCATCAAGCGTGTACTGGACAATCATCCAAATCTTAAATTTATCATGCTAGGAGATACAGCAGCAGAGGATGCGGATTTTTACACCGAACTTGCCCATGAATATGAAGGTCAAATTGCCGCCATTTATATTAGACAAACCAGAAGAAATAAGAATGCAAAAAGAGTCGAAAAATTAGTGGAAGAACACTCTGATCATGAAACTGAAGTGATATTAACAGATTCTTCATCAGTCATGTTGGAACATGCTAAGGCAAATGGTTACATCTCTTAATCCGCTTTAATCTACGAATAGTATTCTATCAGTTATCAGTTGACCATTGGCTTATCCAAACGGAGCCTCATTTTTAATCACTAATGTGAGCTTATGAATTGCTTTAAAGTCTTTAGAAGTTGATTTCCTTCATTAATACTGATTACTACATACTGAGGCTGCTTAAGATCGATCGGTATATACTGAAGCTGACTGGAGATCCTTCCTTGCAGCAAAAGTCTTCCCGTGAGATCTGTGATTCTATATGCATAAGAATCTCTAGGTTCCGATGGAAGTGATACTACCAAGTTATGGTTGATGGTGTCATAGCTGATCTGGATAGAAGTTCCAACTACTTTTTCCTCGATAGATACACTGTTTTCCTTCATCCATTCAACACCCCCCGGAATGAGTAAATTAGAATTGAAATCAAAAAAAGTCGCATGCTCCTGATGCGAACCTTTACCCCAAAGAGTCCGACACTCCGAAGACACCCATGAAGGCTCCCAATAGATCATCCCTAAACCTCCTGAGTTCTGAACTTCATTTTTCAAATCTATCAGCCAAGCCTTTTGACTTGCCGGAGAAGCTGCACCATAATTTTCATCAATTTCCGAAATAATATTATTGGCTGAATCATTAGATGCTGTGGTCCAAATATAACCCGTTTCTACTACCATAACTTCCTTGTCGTATTTTGTTCTGAACATGTCAATGATGTCGCCTGCCCGCTTTATGGTAGTAGGTTTATGCCATGCCCAGTAGTAGGACAGACCAATGATATCAAAATCTTGCACGCCATTGCTCCAAAACTGCTCCATCAACCAAATGGCATCTTCAGGTCCGGCGAAATGAACCATGACTTGTATCTCTTTACCCAGATCTCGCGCTATATCTCTTACCGCCTTAATGCCATGATTGAATAGCTCAGCATTTCTTGGCCATTCCAGTTTCCACTCCTGATTGTCCTCTTTAGTTTGCAAAATTCCTTTATTCGTTTCATTGCCCACCTGCACCATGTCAGGCAGCAATCCATCATTATGCAGACTGCTAAGTGTACTGTAAATATAGTTGTACAAGGAATCCTTTAATACTTCAAGGTCATTCGCAACTCCTTCCCACGCTTTCGGAATGATTTGCTTTCCCGGATCGGCCCATTCATCGGAAAGGTGAAAATCCAATAAGACCGACATGTCATGCTCCTTAGCTCTCTGAATTGATTTCTTGACATCTTGAAGATCGGAATATCGCTTGCCATCGTTTAACTGGTCATACCATTCCGGTGTGTGCCACAATCGCAATCGAACGAGATTACTCCCGTAATCCTGAAAAATATCGTAGACATCCTTGGTTTCGCCATTTTCTTTGTAGACGACACCACAATCTTCCATTTCATTGACGTAGGACTGATCGGCGCCGTAGTAAAATTCCTGTGCCTGCCCAAAGATGCAAAACATTAAACATAAATAACTTAAAATCAGATATTTCCAGATCACCATTTTTTTTAGTATCCCGGATTTTGCTCCAGATTTGGATTGCCACTGATGTCAGACGCCGGGATTGGAAATATCGCGCGATAAGGCTCGACTTTCTTTCCTTCCTTAACGCCACCTTTCCATGCCCACAAATAATCACCATCCGTAAACTGTCCGAATCTAATCAAGTCTGTTCTTCTGTGACACTCCCAATATAATTCTCTTGCTCTCTCATCCAGAATAAAGTCTAAAGTCAGCTCAGCATCTGAAATATTAGAGGACTCACCTTGAAAGGCTCTTGTCCTGACCCTATTGACATAATCTAACGCCAGGGACCTGTCTCTACCCGTTTTCAATATCGATTCAGCCGCCATTAAATAAATGTCTGCCAGCCTGAATACAGGGAAGTCCGTGTCCGGATGCGAATTATCAGAACCAGGTGTACCGTCTCGGTTGATGTTTTTGAACTTTCGAATGGCATAACCATCTGTAAATAGTCCGACGTCTTCTATCTCTAAGGATTGACCTTGCGTGTAAAACAGCTTCCTTCGATCAAAGTCAAGAAAGTTGATCTGATAAGTATAGTCTGGTTTATCTAAATAGAGTATGATTTCATAATTACCGCCTTTTTCGATCACAATATCATCACCATCTAATTCAAGAATGGCGTCCGCACCTGTATCGCCATAATTGATATCCCAGGCATCATTTGCTCTGAATTTCATTCCACCCGCAGATAGATTAACACTGATTTTTAAGGCTTCCAAGTCAGCATCCCACTCCAGATCTAAATCCTCGCCTTCCCATCCTGCAGATGTCGCATCTCCAATTACTCCAAATTCCTGCTTCTCAATGACATAAGTATTGTCGTTCAGATTCACCCTGATATAATAAAAGCCAGATTCTGGTACTACGATATTGGCACCATTTGATTCCAGAACTCCATCGCCTTCGTTATCACCTAATTTAAGTGCTAATGAGGGAATGGTTGTAACTACAAACTCTGTATTGTCTTCAGCAAAATATCGGTAACCTTCAAATATCTTATTGCTATTCTTAGAGGAAAGTGAGTTTTCTGTATCAGAAGCATTGAAATCATTAAAAGATCCCGGTATATAGACTTTCGGATACTGCCTGGTACTACCTTGGCTAGGTTCAACAAGCACTTGATCTTCATTAGGAAATTTTTGGACAAACTCCTTAGTTGTTCTTACACCGCCCCAACCATTGGCCACGCCAGAAGCCCTTGGGTCCATAGAACCTCCGATACCTGCACTGACGATAAACGTTGTTCCTCCCCAGGTTCTGGTATTGATTCCATCAAAAGTGATCGGGAAAATTACCTCAGAAGATAAATGATTATCCGCAAGGAAGAGGTGCTGGTATTGATCATCCAATTCATAACCTGCATTGATCAATTTCGTACAATATTCCAGGCAGTCTGCATATCTTTCAGTTCCGGTATAGATTTCTGCATTTAAATACAGCTTGGCCAGGAGTGCCCAAACCGCTCCCTGATCTGCACGACCATAAGGATTGGTCCTAACAGTAGCGATCTCTGTTTCAATTTCTTTCAGATCAGCCTCTATAAAATTAAAGAGTTCAGGTCCTTGGATCTGCTCAGGAAAGAATGAACCCACAATATCATTTTCAGTAACGAAAGGCACATTCCTGAACAAGTCAAGGGCATGGTAATAACTCAGTGCCCTCAAAAATCTGGCTTCCGCTCTATACCCTTGAATGTCAGATTCTAGTGCAGGATCAACGCCTCTTTCTGCCAATTTTTCATCTGTAGTTTCCCTCAGGTATTCATTAGCCAGGGCAATTTGATAAAATATCCTGGAGTAATGTGCGAAAATAAATCCATCAGAAGAAGTCCACGATTGTGCATGAAAATCTGCGATGGTTTGATCATTCCAACCTATAAGCGCTTCGTCCGTGGTCAGTTCCTGATGATACCAGTAGCCACGTAAATATTGCCCAAAACCTTCATCAATTCCTTCTATATCAGCTTGACCCGCTGGACCTTGTTGACCTGATACTGCTAATCCAGCATACAACTTGGCCAAGACTCTAAGATAGGATTCCGGGTCTTCGAAAACCACATTGGCAGTCACCACATCCTCATCCAATGGCACTGTATCCAGGTCCTTAAAACAACCTACACTCACCATTAATAAGCCTAATGAAAAAATTATCTTTATATATTTCATGATCTTTTTTTAAAAATTAGCACTAATTCCAAACAAAATGGTCCTTGGTCTAGGATAGACATTATTGTCAATTCCATTTCCTAGCTCCGGGTCTAGTCCTTCGTAATTGGTTAACACAAATGGATTCTGTACAGTTGAGTAAATTCTGATATTTTGGCCAATAATCTTATCTAGATTGTAACCTGCGGTGATGTGATCCAGTCTGAAAAATGAAGCATCCACCACATAAGCATCGCTAAAAGTGACACTGGATTGTTTGACAATATTATTGTCAATAGCAGCCTGATGAATATTCCATATCACATTGTTCGAATTATATAGACGATCCAGCCATCCCTGATCCGTGGCAACATTGTTATAAACGTAGTTGCCTATATTAGCCCGGCCTGCAAATGACAGATCAAAATCACCAATAGTCAGATTACTGGTCAGTCCTATCGCATAATCCGGAGCAGCTTTCTCAAACCTGTACTTATCGTCATCATTGACCACTCCATCTTCATTTCGATCTGCAAACTGACCTTCTAAAATGTTCCCGTCTTCATCGTATAATTGCTCATAAACATAAAACGAACTAGGAGCAAAACCCACGCTGTGAATTTGAATATTACTTCCTACACCACCGGCAATTCCTCCTGTCAAAATCCCAACATAGGTCGGATCTTCAGTGGCCGTCAATTTCGTAATTTCGTTTCTATTGATCGCCAAATTAGCTGCAAAATCCCATACCACTTTATCTGTCAAAATGGGAGTGGTATTTAAGGCTATTTCTATTCCTCTGTTTTGCATATTTCCCACATTGGTGGTGATGAAGTTCGTGAGATTTGTGCCAGCAGGAACTGGAATCCGGTTCAAAAGATCTTTAGTATCTCTTTGATAGACGTCAATGGAACCTGTAAGTCGATCGCGAATCACAGAAAAATCAACTCCTATGTTATAAGTAGACGTTTCCTCCCATCGGATTCCGCCGTCATACCCATTTGGCCGTAAAGTGGTCACAAATTGATCCCCAAATTGATAGGCTGCATTGCTCAGACCTACCTGATATCTTGCTAGATAAGCATAGTAATCACCGATTTCCTGCTGACCTGTAACACCCCAACCTGCTCTGGCTTTTACCGTATTTAAATAAGTATTGTCATTCTCTATGACCTTCACTGCCAATGCTGCCGCAGGGAAGAGTCCCCATCGCTCCTCAGGAGAGAATCTGGAAGTCCCATCTCTTCTCAAAGTTCCGGTCACCAAAACCCTGTCATTGTAATTATAATTGATTCTACCATACAATGACACCAGGTAAAATTCACCAGGGTCGCTACCCGTCTGAGTCTCTGAAGGCGTCCCGGCCGCGTCTGAAGTTGTAAAGCTATTATTGACAAAAAAGTGCTGCCATGAGTATCCTCCCAGAACATCGAAAGTATGTCGATCAAGGCTCTTCTTATAATTCAAGTAAAATTCCAAGAGTTCATTCTCCTTGGTTTGCTCATAAATATTTTCCACACCCCCGCCAGTAATGGCATTGAAGGCGAAGGAAGCAAAGGTGGGCACGGAGACACTTCCGCTTCCCAGTGAATAATCATAAGCCAGGTTTAGATTCGCCCTGAGATCAGGCAAAAATGGAATTCTATAGTCTGCACTTACATTGGTCAGATATCGTCTTACGGTGGATTGGTCATCCCTTAATTCCAGTAGTGCCAAGGGGTTAGTAGGTGCAATTGCATTGGGTTCTCCATTGACATTGGTCCAGGTGGTAAAGCCGCCATATGGGCTGTCCGGATCCAATGGATCTCTTGTAGGATCAAAGCCCAATGCATTTCCTATCGCACCCCGGTCCGCAAATTGATTTTGGGTCAACATCCCCTTGAAATGTAATTTAAGTTGAAGGGCATTATTCAGCAAGCCTGGAGTTAAATTTACTCCGGCTGTATATCTGTTAAAATGATCTGTTTTAAGGAGACCCTGCATATCCGTATAACCAATGGAAACTCTGTAAGGCACCACTCCTATTCCACCTGAAACGTTGAGGTTGTGGTCTGTTCCAATGGCTTGTTGGTATACCTCATCTTGCCAATTGGTCGAAGCCTCTCCGGTTAAGCCCGTAGCTGGATGAGGCTCAGGGTATCTTTCTGAAAGTATGGCCCTGAATTCGTCTGCGGTCAACACATCCACCTGATTGACTGCGTTACCAAAAGAAACATTACCATTGTATCCTACTCGTACTTTCTTGCCCAACTCTCCTTGCTTTGTCGTGATAAGAATGACACCGCCTGCCGCTCTGTTACCATAAATGGCTGACGCAGAAGCATCTTTCAGAACAGTCATCGATTCGATATCGTTGGGATTGATGATATTAAGAGGGTTTCGATTTCCTGACACCCCGCCGTTGTCAAGTGGCACGCCATCTATAACAATCAGAGGGTCATTAGAGGCAGAAAGTGAAGATTCCCCTCTAATCCTTATTTTCGATCCACCTCCTGGTGAACCATCAGTAGTAATTGCAACACCTGCTACCTTACCTGACAACAATTGCTGAGGTCCAGTGATAGCTCCTTTGTTAAAGTCCTTTGAGCTTACGGACTGAATAGATCCTGTCGCATCCTCTCTTTTAACCGTACCATATCCCACCACGACTACCTCGTCCAGTAATTCACCAAATGCAAGAGTAATACTTCCAAGTTCATTTGAGGTCAATGCTACTTCCTTGTCCCTGTATCCGGTATAAGAAATAATTATGGCATCTTCTGCTTCATCCACCTGTAGTTGAAAACTGCCATCGATATCTGTGGTTGTCCCATTACCGATATCGTTTTTAGCAACGACGGTAGCACCGATTAAGGGATCTTGAGTTTCCTCATCAACGACAATTCCGGTAATCATTTTCTGGCTGTATGCGAAGAAAATGGAGCAGATGGCCAGGAGTATGGCGAGACTGCTTCTGAGCAAATATAATTTAGTCAACCTCATTGAAAATAATTTAATGTTTTTTGTGATGAAGTACCGCGAAAATATAAAACTTTTAGTACTTTGTGTCAAATTGACATTAAGAACTTTAAAATTTAAAATTTAAATTAAAGAATTATGAAATTACGATTACTGTATGCTTTTATTTTATGCATGATGGCATTAGGAGTGAGTGCACAGGATACCGTGGGTATTGTGGGAAGTGCGACTCCGAATGGCTGGGAGGGTCCGGACATTATAATGGAAGAAGTAGCCGATACGATGGGCTTATTTTACGTAAATACAGATCTAACAGATGGCCTTGTAAAGTTTAGATTGAATAATGATCCCGATTGGACAGTAAACTGGGGTTCTCCAGATTTCCCAACTGGGACAGGCACTCAGGGCGGGGCTGACATTCCCGTTTTTGCTGGAAACTACGATATTTATTTAGATACAGTCACTGGTAACTATTCTTTTGAGATACAATCTCGTGTTGGATTGATAGGAAATGCAGTCCCTGGTACAGGTTGGGCTGAGGATGTAAATATGTATGAAGATACTAATGGACTCTTTTTCTTAGACATTGAATTACTTGATTCTTTAGTGAAATTCAGACTTGATGATGACTGGGCAGTAAATTGGGGCGCGGATAGCTTTCCTAGTGGAATTGGATCACAAGGTGGAGCTGATATTCCTGTTTCTACTGCGGGAACATATCATGTAACTTTTGACACCACCACTGGTTTTTATAATTTCGAAGAATTAGTGTTGTTTGAGACCATAAGTTTGATAGGTGAAGCAACCCCAGGTGGATGGGATGAGGCTTCTGAAACTTTTTTAACAAGACAATCAGATGGAGTAACTTGGGTTGGTGAAATTGAAATGACAGATGGTGCTTTCTTATTCCGAGCGAATAGTGACTGGAACATGAAGTATGGTAGTGGTGAATTCCCTATGGACACTGCTGTTCTTGGTGGTGCTGATATGATAGCTACAGCTGGACTCTACTACGTTACCTTCAATACAGAAACCTTAATTTTTAATTTTAGAGCGTTTGAAAATCTTGAAACAGCTGGGATCATTGGAAATGCCACAGAAGGACTATTTGAAACAGTAACTCCACTTAATAGAAGTTCTAGTGATACCACTTTATGGACATTGAGAACAATACTAGATGATGGTGAACTATATTTTGTACATAATGGAGATATTGGAAGTCCCTACAGCGCAGGTGAATTTCCTTCTGGAACAGCTGAATTAGGTGGAGCACTAGTACCTATTACTGCTGGTGAATACTTCATTACCTATAACAATAAGACTGGTGAGTATAATTTTGAGGAATTGGTAATATTTGATAGAGTTGGTATCGTAGGAACAGCTACCGGTGTAGAAGATGGTTGGAATGTAGACATTTTCTTAACTAAGGATGAAACTGATGAGCAGTTGTGGACCATTTCTCCATTGACATTACAGGATGGTGAGGCTAAATTCCGCGCGGATAGTATGTGGACAGTGAATTGGGGTGCAGATTCTTGGCCAACTGGTATTGGTACGCAAGACGGACCTAACATCCCTGTTACAGCGGGAACGTACATGATTTCTATTAGAACGGACAATGGAGCTTATGGTTTCCAGCCTCCTTCTTCAGTATATAATGAGTCGATCTTGAATGAGATCAAGGTGTATCCGAATCCGACAGATGGCATCATCAATATTGAACTAGATTCAGAATTAATTACTGGAAGAGTAAATATTGAGGTCATTGATATAACTGGCAGAACTTTGATGACTAAAGTTCAGCAGGGAAACGGATTTGTGACGTTAGATGTATCTGGTTTGAATCAAGGCAATTACTTTGTAAAACTTTACAATAAGTCGTTTTTGGTTGCAAAGCCAATAGTGGTAAAATAATCGAGAAATTTGAAATAGAAAAAGCCGGTGAGTACTCTCATCGGCTTTTTTAATGTCTGATGCAAATCAACCATTGCTTGCAGGGTGCAATCTACCACAGGCCCGGCAATTCCATTGGCCCGGCATATTTATTCACCGATAATTTTTGCTAACCATTGGCCCGCAAATTCATTTGCCGTCTATCCTCTATTCATTAAATACTCACTCAACTATTTCCACAAAACTGATCACATTAGCACTTCCATTGGCCCGGCAAATTCATTTGCCGTCTCCTCTCAACAGTTTTATCACTTTATATCCAACTCCCCTATCCAGATCTAATTCTCTATAAAATTTCAAAAAGAACACAGTAAATGGTAACGCAAATCACTTGCGACACACTAATACATAAAACAAAGTGTATGCAAGAGCTTAAACAATACTACAAACAGCGTCTACCTCACATTCAACCTATCGGAGCGACTTTCTTCGTAACCTTTCGCCTACACGGAAGCATCCACAATTCAGTTATCAGGGAACTAAGTCGAAATTACCAACAAGCTATCAGCAAAGCCATGATCAAATATTCCAATCCTCGCGATACTAATAGCAGAAAGTATTATTTAAAAAGAAGACTTGTGGTAAGTTATGATCGCATATTGGACAATAGAGAAGCGGGGCCAAGATATTTACAAGAACACAAAATTGCCAAAATCTGCATGCGTGAAATCCTTAAACACAATGATCAGCTCTATCATCTGATCGCCTGCACGATTATGAGTAATCATATTCACCTGTTGATAGACACCAGTGTTCAAATACCGCCAGATGGTCAAATATCTGCAAATGCAGAAAACTTTACTACACTGGACCAAATAATGAAGAAAATCAAAGGTTCCTCAGCCTTTTATGCGAATAAACAGTTGAGCCGGTCTGGCAAATTTTGGGGTAAAGAAAGTTTTGATATATACATTCGCAATGAAAAAATGCTGAGCAATGTCATTCGCTATATCCTTCAAAATCCGGTCAAGGCAGGAATTGTAGAAAAAGCGAGTGATTTTGAACATAGCTATTTAAGTCCGGAGTATGGAGAGATGGAATCGTATTAGAGCTACGGATTGAAATCCGTGGTTCTGTTAGTCATAAAGGCAAGGATTAAAATCCGTGGTTCTGCTAGTCATAAAAGCACGGATTAAAATCCGTGGTCCTATATTCTCGGGTTGAAACCCGAGGTCCTGTGCAATCTACTCCACCACCAACCGACTCACTCCTACCCTTTCTCCATCTGAAATTCTAAGATAGTAGACACCACTCGGCATATCCGTAGGCACTCTAAATCCACTCACATGGTCACTGTACAACACATTCCGTCCCAACTGATCAACCATCCACAATTCTTGTACATCGATATCACCAGAAATGTACAATCGCTGACCAGCTCTAGCCGGATTAGGCCAAATCTCAATATTGGCCTCAGCCAAATCCTCAACTGAAGATGTAAAACCTCTCACAGGAGTTATCCTCTCAGAAGTATAAATCCGATATTCTCCAGATTGCAATGGTATTTTCTCCTGTGTATCTTCTACAACCAATGAATCTCCACTGAAATACTCATACCAAACTCCTTCATATTGAAATTTGGGATTCAGGTTTCCGGTCACATCTCGAAAGTTAGCCATGACCACAGCATCCATTTCCTCGTGATTAAAATGAATGGTCTTCAAGTACAGATTTCCATCATTGAACTCATAATCATCGCTCGAAAAAGTGGGATAGTTCTTTTTCAGATCAAGAATATTAGCTACAACATCACGTAATTCCAATCGCTCCTCATCTTCTAAATAATTCCAAACCACCGGCTTTGGATCTAATCGACAGTTGTTATTCACCGATCCATTGACACACCAATTGATGCTGTAGTCAAAACCTAATTCTCCAAACTGCCAAAACATCTTCGGTCCTGGTACCAGGTAAAGAATCGTGGACGCCGTTTCTACTTTCTCCAATGCCTCATCCAGCGAAAATCCAGTATTCTCAAGATCTACGACGATCCTCTCTTCATCATGACTTTCCATGTATCCTACCACATGCGGATGGTCCCATTCCCTTACTTTATAATCCAACCATTCAAGGTCAGAAGATTGCTCTTTGGTTGCTCTGAGAAATTGAAAATGCATATTGCCCCACAGCATCATGCCGTAATTGGCCAATTCTTTTTCCTCGTCATTATCTGCAAAGTGCTCCAGAATCACATACACATCAGGGTTTATGCTCCATATGTAATCCGCATAATCTTTCAAGATTGCAATCCTGCCGGCATCATACCTTGACATCAATCCAGCATCGTTGCCCGAATTAGTTTGAGTAAATCCCTTAGATAAATCAAAGCGGAAACCATCGATATGAAACTCTGTCATCCAATAACCCAGGGTTTGCTTGACCCAGGCTTTCGTAGCAGCACTCTCATGATTGACATCATAACCCACATTAAAAGGATGTCTGGCAGTGACATTCAAATAAGGACTATCTTCGGTTGGTCTGAAATTCGCACCATCCCAGTACATCTGAGCAAGAGGGCTCTGGCTGAATACATGATTATAAACGACATCCAGAATCACTGCAATCCCTCTGGAATGAGCTTCATTGACCACCATCTTGAGCTGGCGTCTGCTGCCATAATATTTATCTAAGGCCATGTGATAGGAGGGATTGTAACCCCAACTTTGATTTCCTTCAAACTCATTGACAGGCATCAGTTCAATAGCTGTAACGCCCAAATCTTCAAGATAATCCAGGGTATCCAGCAAGGAAGCGTAGTTTTTGTCATCCAAAAAATCTCTCATTAACAGCTCATATACCACAATGTTAGTCTGTTCGGGTATTTCATACATTGCAAAATCTGTCCAAGGAAAATCATCATTATCAAGGTCGAAAGCTGTCACAATTCCATTCGTCTTGCCTTCAGGGTAAGGTGGTAGCTCTCTTAACACTTCTTCGGGCACAAATGGGTCGTTTGCTGGATCAAGCACAACGGTCGAAAAAGGGTCAGCAATTTTAATTCTGCCATCAATCAGATACTGATAGGTATTTCTGCCTCCTGTAAATAAAGAGGTATCCAATTCAATCCAGAAAGTTGAGCGATCACTCGATCTGTTCATCTTGTATTCCAGATCTACATTATAGCTGTTCGAAGGTGTCAGTAAGAATACATGTTCCTTTTCAGGTGCGAAAAGTTGGAAGTAGTAAGTGCTGTCTGTAAAATAGCTCAGTCCCATTGGCATTTCAAGAGGAGGGTCGATGGCCTCCTCGTTTCTTTGCAAAACGAAATAGTTTCTAAATAGAGATAGACTATCTATTTCATTCGTCACGATAAATTCAAGTTGATGGGCGCCTGCCAATGGTTCCTTTATGAAAAAGCTGACACTTTCGGTGCTGTCACTATAGACCACTATGTCATTGTCCAGTACAGAAACCATCGCCTTAGTATTGAGCGCAAACTGAACAAAGAGACTATCATCTTCGTAGATGATGGCTCCCGCTTGTTCTGGTGAAAAAACAGTCAGTAGTAATCCTTCATCCGGCGGGTAGACTGGCGTAAAAATATCACCTCCTCCTTCAGCTCTACCTGTCACGCTGCCATCTACATTTCTAAACACAAAAGCCAGTTGTTCCACGGTTGTGCCATCTGAAATACCATAAAAATCCATAATGTTAAAAGAGATGGAATAAATATCATTTCCTTCCGCCGTCATCAGTGTTTTTGGAAACTCAATACCCCATTGACCCTGTACATTCTTCCAGTCGGTAGGGCTGTTGCTTTCGTTGGTGATCACACCGGTATGGGCGTAGACATCACCCGTGAAACCGGCTAGTCCTCCGTCCCCTTTGCTGGCATCAAAATATACGGTCACATCATCAAATTGTGAAGGGAAGGCAGGTTCCGTTCTGATCAATTGCGCTTCCGCTTTCCAAATAACGAAGGTTAATAACAGTATTAGTAGTTTATTCATATTTCAAATTTCAATCCATTCGATCGCTTCTTTTCAAAACTCTTATCGTCAAATTTGTAAAGCTTGGCAGGTCGATGATTCACTTCTCGCTGCTGTTCTTCCAGATCAATAAGAATATTTAATGAGCGCAGTTTTCGTCTAAAATTTCTTTTATCCAATTCAATGTCAAGTACTACTTCATATAGAGTCTGAAGTTGTTTAAGGCTGAATTTCTTGGGTAGTAAATTGAAGCCAATCGGCTTTTCTCTCAGGCTGTGTCGTAGCTGTTTGAGGCAAGTATCCAAAATTTCCTTATGGTCAAATGCCATACAAGTTATCTCATCCACCGAACGCCAGTTCAAATGTTTGCCAGCAGCATCCGTCAAAATGGTCTGGGGAATAGACACTAGTGAATAATAGGCAATGGTGATCACTCTGCCGAATGGATGTCGATCCGGTTTACTAAAACATTTTACTTCTTCGAGATAGATTTCATCATTGCCGGTGCAATACTTCAAAATCCTCTTAGCAGCAGAGTCAGCGTCCTCGTCTTGCGCGACAAAATCACCTAGAAGTGATGGCATGCCTCTGAAAGGCTCCATGTTACATTCTATGGTCAATACCTTTAGGTCTTCCTGGTCATAGCCAAAAATGACACAATCTACTGTACACCGAAGTTTTACTTCCTCATCTAATGGCCCTAACGCCTGAACTATTCTACTTGTGCTTTCCATCTTTCAACAAAAATTGGGATAGGGAACAAGATAGTGTTAATTTAACACTTTCTATAAAATTACCTGATCATATTAAATTTCTCCTGCATACAAACTGTCCCTAAAATGCAGATTTTACCCTATCTTTCGACCTGATAATGAAGAATTGACCAACCATTTAAAGTTAGTGAGCGTAAAAAATAAAAATGAAGTTTGAGTTTTGGGTAATCGGTAAAACAAAGGAAAAATACTTTAATGCTGCAGAGCAAGAGTACCTCAAGCGATTAAAGCGGTATACAAAGCTCAAATACCAGATTATACCTGAAATTAAAAAGTTCGGCGGAGATCCTGAGGTTTTGAAACTGCTGGAGGCTGATTTAATTTTAGGCCAATGTGAACCTACTGATTATATGATTCTTCTCGATGAAAAGGGAACGCAATACACATCTGTACAATTTTCTGAAAAGATGAATAAACTACAAATTTCAACCTATAAAAGAGTGCTTTTTATCATCGGTGGTGCGTTCGGATTTCACGAAACTGTATACGAGCGAGCTCAGGAGAAAGTCTCACTTTCAGAAATGACCTTTTCTCATCAAATGATCAGGACTTTTTTCCTGGAACAAATGTACCGGGCATTTACCATCTTGAGGGGAGAAAACTATCACAATGAAAAGAAATAATATATTTATTTAAACTGACGTATCTTTACACCATGAATGATATTCAAATCAATCTAACACTCGGCATCATCGTTTTAACCGCATTGATATCTTACAAAGGATTTTCAGATAGAGGTTTTTTCGAAAAATTTAAGCACTACCCATACGCAGAATATAAAAACAAGGAGTATTACAGAATGCTCAGTTCAGGCTTCCTACACGGAGGTTGGGCACACCTGATTTTCAATGTCTATGTTTTGCTGATGTTTGGAAATATTGTAGAAGAATACTTTGTGTTCCAATTTGGAATATTGCCTGGCAGATTGCTATATCTGGCCATGTACCTGACATGCATTATCGCGGCTAATTTGCCTTCCTTTTTTAAACACCGTGACAACCCGGGATACGGCGCCATAGGAGCATCCGGTGCAGTGTCAGGAGTCATTTTTATCAGTATTTTGTTTAGGCCAATGTCGGGTATTGGGATCATATTTATTCCGGTATATATTCCGGCTTTCATATTCGGAATTTTGTATTTGGCTTATTCCTCCTGGGCAGCAAGGAAACAGGACACCAGGATTGGGCATGATGCTCACTTCTACGGTGCACTTTATGGCATGCTGTTTATTATCTTATTTAATCCAGGGATTGTACCCGAATTTATCAGTAAAATAGCTTCTGCTTTCTGATCATTTAAAATCATATATTTTACTGGATTTGCCTGCGAAAACACCCAACCCACTATTGATGTTCGTATAAACTGACACCGGTTCGCCGAAAATATTGAAATCACTGGCCGAGTCGTAAGCGTTGACTGAGGTGACATATAAGAAGGAATCCTCAGAATGTGTGGTGAACCTGAAATTTAATGACTTTTTAATCAATTCCTCAAAATTGTCAGAACTGGTCCAGTAATTCAAAACAAATCGGAGTTTTATTTCTTTCTTTTGGCCATCAAATGTGTCATCACTGATGATGAATGCATTAGAGAAGCCTGATGTACTCACACTAGGGTCCAACTGTGTTGGAGCCGGATAGACGCCAAAAAACCTTTCTTCTATGATGGTATCTATACCGTTAAAAAAAGTATCCTGGCCCAAAAAAATATCATTGACCTCTACGGTGTAATAGTCTTTGCCTTCAGGATCATCAATGGTAAAACTTATCTCACTGATCGGACTCATATCTAAGGGATCGGTCCCAGCCTGAAACTTAAACTTGAGATTACTAATGACAACGTCTTCAGGTACTATGGTCATAGCACTTGCATCTTCAAATGGCGTATCTGACACCCTGATTTCGTATGCACCTCTATCCGTAATGGGTTGGCCTAAAAAAACATAATATCTGCCGTCGGCCTCCTGCGATAATTTGGCAAATTCTTGCCCATCATGAAAAATACGTACATCTGCATTCTCTAAATATTTTATATCGTCTATTGGTGTTAGTATGGATTCGTTCTCTGAGATCAAAGCTACTATAGAGTCCGTATTGGCTTCGATAAAAGATTGCACAACCAATTGCTTTTCGAAACCGGTATCTTCTACTTCAAGATCCTTAATGATAAGGCTTTCGCATGAGTATAGAAATAAAATTGCCAGTAGTAATATAATGGTGTTTTTCATCTTAAAAATCTAGTTTTAAACTTAACGATGGGATGATGGGGAACAAACTATATTGCCTTAAAACCTCTTCTGTTTCAAAACTTCCATCGGGGTTATCGATAAACTTGGTTTCTCTATTGATAAAGAAAGGATTTCTTCTACTATAGGCATTGTACGCCCCTACGGACCAGGTTCTGGTATATCTTTTCCGCTCTCTTGTAAAATCAAATCCGATATCCAACCGATGGTAATCACCCATTCGAAAATTATTTCTCTCTTTAAAGTATTCGATGAATCTGGTAGAATTGCCACCAAACCTCGACATATTGAAAGAAGGCACCAGTGACTCGGCAAAAGTTATGGCATTTCCTGTTCCATAAACCCAGGTGGCAGCAAAGCTTATCCTTTTTGTAATCTCATATATTCCTACGATGGAAATATCGTGTCTTCTATCAAACTTGAAAGGATACCATTTGCCAAAATTCTTATCATCAAATTGCCTGTTGGACCATGAAAGTGTATATCCCAGCCATCCGGTCAGTCGTCCTTTTTTCTTTTGAACAAATACTTCAGCACCATAGGAATTTCCCTGACCTTGGGTGACCTGATCCTGCCAATCTCCAAGATTAAAAAGGGACGCACCTTCTTTATATCCAATCAGGTTCTTCATTTCTTTATAATACCCTTCGACGCTAAATTCATATTGAGCGCCAAAGGTCTTGGCGATCCCAAGGGCCACCTGCCATGAATCCTGAGGCTTGATTCTGTCGGTTGTCGGCAACCACTGGTCCGATGGCAACCCCAGATTTTCATTGGTCAAATACTGCACATATTGTCGCATGGTAGCAAAGGACGCTTTTAAAGCATAGGAATCGGGTAATCTGAAATTAAGGGAAATTCTGGGTTGCAAAGAGGTATAATGTGTGTTGGCCAATGAAAATCCACTAAAATGCAAACCACCATTGACCTTCATAAAATCATTGACCTTGTAATCATCCTCTACAAATAGATTATATTCCGTAGACCTTACAATTTCTTGACCGAATGCTGTATCTATGGCAATACCCTGTGTGCCTTCTGAGACAAAAGATGCATCTATATCAAAGATTCCCGGATTGAATTGATGCCAAATCCCTTGAGCTCCAAACTTGACAAAGTGATTCGGAAGAGGTATAAAGTCAAAATCGTACCTCAACGATATGTCGTCAATACCTGAATCGTAACCTGCACTTAAGCTTTCTCCATTCCACACGTCACCCTCGCTATTAATATCTTCAGACCTATTGCCAATCAAGGTGTTGAAATTGTACCTGGTATAAGTTGCTGTTAGGTTGCTAAATAACTTATTGGTCCACCTGTGGTTCCACCTGGCTGCAGTCGTGATATTCCCCCATCCCAGATTGAATCTGGTCTCTTGTTCACTGGAAAAATCTTGCCCTAATTCAAAATCTTCCAAAGTCGAAACATAAAAACGATCATCGCCTGTATATGCGCTTAGAAAAACACGATCGCGATCTGATATCCTATAATTTAATTTTGCATTTAAGTCATAAAAGTAGTATCCGAATTTTCCTTTTACTCCTTCCTGGCTGAGGGCATATGTTATTAAAGGTCTTGCTAAAATATCGATATAAGTCCTTCTGCCTGAAATGATAAATGAAGCCTTATTTTTGACAATGGGTCCTTCGAATGTGAATTTAGACGAAATGATACCAGCTGTAACAGAACCATGATATTCTTTGTCATTACCTTCTTTCATATTGATTTCAAGTACTGACGACAATCTGCCACCGTACCTTGCCGGAAATCCACCTTTGGTCAGTTTGACATCCTTAATGGCATCTGCGTTGAAAACCGAAAAGAAGCCAAAAAGGTGATTGGCATTGTAGACCGGTACTCCATCCAGTAAGATCAAATTCTGATCCGGGCTGCCACCTCTGACATATAATCCGGACTGCCCTTCCCCACCCGACTGAACACCAGGCAACAATTGAAGGGTTTTCAGCACATCAACTTCACCCAATAAAGCAGGAATTTTTTTGATTTGAGCTATGGGTACATCTATGACACTCATCTCCGTCTTATCTTCAATTTTCTGCGCATTCTCAGCTACAATTTCCACGGTTTCAAGTGCTATGGACTCACCTAATTCGATATTCAGGTCAATGTCCTGATTCAGATACACTCCAATGGTTTGAGGTTGATAACCTATATAGGAGAAAGTTAGGTAGACCGAATCTTCAGGCAGTGTAATACTATAGAATCCGTAAAGATTTGAAACCGTTCCTACTTGATTGCCGGACTCATATAGGTTTGCTGAAATCAGTTCTTCACCGGTGGAGGCATCTCTTATGTATCCTGAAATGGTGTGTTTTTCCTGAGCGTCAAGACCAAAGGAAATGGTAATGCTCAGAAATAAAAGTAGTTTTTTAAGCATTCGGAAAGATTTTCTGAACGTTAGAACGAATATTATTGTGAGATGTTACCTGGTTTAAGCATTTCTTAACCTAATTTTATCAGTACTGGGAACGAACTGGTCCGCTGAATAACTTTTAAGCTATCTTTTAATGTAAAGCAATGTGGAATCCAAACATTAATTATCTAGAATCTGTTATAAGGTCAAATAATTTAAAGATGAAAATTTATAGAATACTTCTTCCATTCATTCTTACGATGGGTTTATTGAGTTGCAATACACAAACGGCGGTAAAATCAGCTAAGCAGGAGAAATCTTCCATAGAAAAACCGGAAGATTTGGAAACAGCATACTTTGCGAGCGGTTGTTTCTGGTGTGTGGAGGCCATATTTGAATCTGTGAAAGGTGTAGGAGAGGTGGTTTCAGGATACTCTGGAGGTGAAGCAAGCAATGCTACTTATCCGGAAGTAAGTGCCGGTAGAACAGATCATGCTGAAGCAGTGGAGGTTTTTTACGATCCGGAAGTGGTCAGCTATGAAACCTTACTAAAAGTGTTTTTTGGTTCTCATGACCCTACTACACTTAATCAACAAGGTCCTGACAAAGGTAGACAGTATCGATCAGCTATTTTCTACCAAAATGAAGAAGAAAAAGCAGCCATCGATCAATATATTGCCATGTTAAAAGAGAAAAATGTCTTTGATGGGCCAATCACAACTGAAGTGGTACCATTTGAAGCATTCTATGATGCCGAAGAGTATCATCAGGATTTTGAACGCAAGAATCCCAATCAGTCTTATATCAGGGCTGTCAGCATACCACGATTGAAACGCTTTCAAAGTAAGTATCCAGAATTGCTAAAAGAAAACCATCAATAATTTTCCAGGCTCGATGAATTTCGGGCCTTTTTTTAATAACTTTTATTATGTCGGATTTTGAGACCATAACCCGGATTATACAAGAGAGAAGATCAGTATTTCCTCCAATGTACGAGGACAAAGAAATTGAAGACGAAGTGATTCGTGATATTCTAAATAATGCCAATTGGGCACCCACACATAGAAAAACAGAACCTTGGAGATTTAAAATACTGAAAGGACAGAAGAAGTCAGAACTTGCAGAGTTTTTAGTCGATCACTATAAAAGCCATACACCTTCCGAGGACTTTTCATCCATGAAGCTGAAGAAAACAAAAAAGAAAGTTCTAAAATCCGCTGCTGTGATTGCGATTTGCATGAAAAGAGATCCTAATGAATCGGTACCGGAATGGGAAGAAATCGCCGCAGTGGCTTGCGCCGTACAAAATATGTGGCTGACTTGCACAACTCTTGGAATTGGATCTTATTGGTCAACACCAAAATCTATTGAGGACCTGGGTGGTTTTTTAAATTTAAAAGAAGGAGAAAAATGTCTGGGTTTATTTTATATGGGTTTCATGAAGGATGCGGTTTATACCTCTGAAAGAACATCAATTGAAAATAAGGTGGAGTGGCTGTAGAGAGAAAAAGATGCGGTTGGGTATCGGAGGATCCATTATACATCGAGTATCACGATAAGGAATGGGGCGTTCCTGTCCACGATGATCGGCTTCTATTCGAAATGCTTAATCTGGAAGGAGCACAAGCAGGATTAAGTTGGATTACCGTCTTGAAAAAAAGGAAACGGTATCAAGAAGTTTTTGACCATTTTGATGCTGAAAAAATCATCACTTATGACGATGAAAAAATTGGCCAACTTCTAAATGATCCCGGAATCATAAGAAACAAGCTCAAAGTCAACGCTGTGATCAGCAATGCACTTGCTTTTCTTGATGTTCAAAAAGAGTTTGGAAGTTTTGATGCTTACATTTGGCAGTTTGTAGATCATAAACCTATTCTTAATCAGTGGATTTGCCTTTCACAAGTTCCTGCAAAAACTGAAATAAGCGATCAAATGTCTAAAGATTTGAAAAAAAGAGGATTCAAATTTGTAGGTAGCACCATCTGTTATGCATACATGCAGGCTTGTGGCATGGTAAACGATCACACCACCAACTGCTTTCGCCATTAAATTTTGATAAACTTAATGGTTTGCCTAAAGTCACCGTCCGCAATATTCAGAAAGTATGTTCCACTTCTTAGATCACTAACGTTCACATGTTTGTAGCTGTCAGTTCTCAAAACTACCCTTCCACTTAAATCTATTATGCTGACCATTGGTTGCAGAAGCTTCTGCTGGACCTCCAAATTTAAAACAGTTGAAACAGGATTGGGAAAAATGGATACTTTCTTCACTGTATAAACATCACTGACATTTGAGGTTACATCGCCAATCTCAAGGTCGTCAATCGCCCATCCCCATCCGGTTAAAAACTGATCTGCATGCAAACGAAAACGCACTAGAATGGTATCGCCAATCTCATAAGTGTTTTCTAATCTAATGTTCCGAATTCTGTAAAGATCATCTGTGATCGCTTCTTCATTATTAAATGCTGATAACCAGGCCTCATCGGCTCTGGAATCATATCCGCGTGAAAGCGCAGTCCACTGTTGACCGTCCTGGCTGCCTTCTACAACCACGTAATCCCAAAAATCAGTATCCCCGAAAACTGAACCTTCTTCACCGGGTTCAATAATGGCAACCTCTCTGAATTGTAATTCATTGTTGGTTTCAGAAGATAGCAGGAAAGGGATGGTTAATGTATGAATATAATCTGTGGCATTCACATAGGGATGGTCAGAATGTAGTGCTGGTTCAGCAAAACCGTCAATAAGGGCAAACCTAAAATTACCTCCAACAAATTCATCAGCTCTATTCAGATTAGAAAAATCATTTTCATATTGTTTTGTCACTTCGCCGGGGATGAAAACTTGAATGATATATGGCATTGAGCTTCTTACCTCGTCACCTATAAATGACTCGATTTCAATAACGACTTCGCCTTCTAATCCACTAATAAGTACTCTTTCTTCAAAGCCCCCTTTCTCATTAGGCCCGACCGTTTTCACCAAACTTTCATTGACTATAATTCTTGACGAATCATATTCAGTAGGTAAATAGTAATCTATGGTCAGCCCTTCTGTCAGGTCCTGTGTAGCTCTGGTCACGGAAGGATCTAAGATATAATTTTGTTCAATTCCATCTATTTCCACTGTCCAGATGCCTCTTCCATAAGTAGCCATCACTATCTGGTCATCCTGTATTTTAAACTCGTGGACATATACAGGAGGCATATTGCTTTGTAGTAGATTCCAACTCAGGCCATCATCCAATGATTCAATGATTCCGATCTCTGAACCCACCCAAATGCGGTTTGTATCATTAGGGAAGACCAGCAAAGATTGAATTGCCACATCCGGAAAGCCTCTGCTTGAGACACCGTCATTCTCTGCAAAACCTGAAATATCGGTCCATGTCTCACCAAAGTCGGAAGTCTTTAAAACTTTGGGTCTACCTGAAAATGAAAAAAGCAAATAGGCTATAGAGGGATCGCTTGCGTGTGTCCCTATTCCTGAGACCGAACCCAATGTAACCCCATCATAGTTACTGACCGGGTTAAAACTCAGGCCATTATCGCGGGATACAAAAACCCTGCGTTCCTCACCTAAGAAACCTCCGGCCCATATGACACTCGAATCCGCATGAGAAACTTCAACATCCGCAGAATTACTAAAACTCCATCCCTCCGGTATTTCTGTCAATTGCCACTCTCCTCCAAAGTTTTCACTTCTCCACACACCAGATGGTCCTACTGTAAACAGTCGATTAGGATATCTCTTTGAGTTTGCAAGTCTGGAAATGAAAGGTCCACCCTCAGTTAAACTGTCCAGTGCTCTGATCCAAGTTTTACCGTTATCCAATGATCGTTGAAAACTATTGAATTGTGCCCCACCTATAATCAGATTTGGATTGGCATTATTCCATATCGATTCAAATCCATCACCACCAAAAGCCAATAGATATTTACTTGTGGTATTAGCTTCCACACCCTGAGGTGTGAACCATGTGGAATTGTCCTGCATACCTCCGATGTAACGATTTTCTCCCGGAGCTTTATCTGCCCCGTAAAACTGGGAAGTAATGTATCCGAAACTTCCATAAATAAAGTCACCCTCATTGGATCCCGGATCTTCACTCACTTTTGTTATGTATACACCACCATCGTTCGCGGATAACAATCTAAAGGTTTGCTCTTCCTCACTTTCAATTATGATTAAGAGGTTATGGTGATCTGGATGTAAACCCTCATGATTGATAAAATTTTCTGCTGAAAAATTATTGATGCCATTAAAGCTCCCATAAGCGTCGGCCAGCACGGTTGTTGCTGATTCAAAAGCAGTAGCTTCGAAAACTGTAATTTTAAGTTCGGATTCAGGGTAATTGTTTTGTTCAATGTCAGCATCATCTTGCAACGCAGGCCAAATAAAGTACATCAAACGAAACTCCGTTCCTCCAACCTGTGCTATTTCTGGAATGGGGTCCTCCGTATATGGAGCATCGTGGATAAAAATATAATCTCTTGAATCATCAGAGGGATCATCAGAAGTGTTGGATGGAAGCAAGTTCCATTCACCATCGTCTTGTTGGTCCCTGAAAGAAACGGCAAGTTGCTCTCCACTCTCCGTATCAAAAACCGTAAATGGTACGTCAACATAATCTTCATAAACATAATTACCGAATGGAACTCCAGCACCTTGACCACCAACGGTAAATCGATAAGCTTTTTGGCTACCCTGTCCAAATCTGACCTCGACTGATTTCCATTCTTCTTCCGGAATGCGAGCTTCTGATTGAAAATTGGTCCCAGTAATAAAGGTCAAAAAAGACCTGGTTCCATCTTGTTCTACCCTCAAGTCCGTATAGACATCACCTGTACCAGTCACCGAGACTTTGAATAAATTGACACCACCTACATAAGCTTCTTCCTTTTTAAAAGGATGCGCTGTAATGATATTATCATACCAACCCTGACCTCCCAGGTAATTAATTTCTTCATTTTCAGCGTTTAACGGTGAATACGTCTGACCACCATCGATACTCAGAAAGACGGTTGAACCAGCAGCTGAGGGTCCACCTTCCGCTGAAGCCCAAACTCTTGAGGTATCCACATGAGAAACATCTATTTCTACTCGTCCAACTCCAGGTAATGGTGGACCAGGCTCAAACCATGTCTCACCACCATTCAAACTCTTAATAACCCCATAACCTCGTAGAGCGGCATAGATGGTATTAAAATTTTCCGGATTAGCATTAAGATCATCCACCCGGCCTAGCTCAGAAGTGTATTTTCGGGTAAAACTTTCACCACCATCTACGCTTTTCCAAATGGCATAATCATTGGTTTCCACCCACCAGCTATTGGAAGTAGCCACGAGGACGACATCATCATCAGAAGGATCGATCACGATTCGGGCAACATTCTTAAATCCATCATACTGTTCTGGCGAGGCAATTTGGCGCCAACTTTGACCACCATCTTCTGACTTCCAAAGGCCGTTTCCATCTGTATCATCAACGAAATGTTCTCCGGTACCTGCATAAATAATATCCGGGTTATTCTGAGACATTGCTAAAGTATTTGTAGATAAGGATGTAAAATCCGAACTGATATTGCTCCAACTTTTGCCGGCATCTTTCGTTTTCCAGGCACCTCCACTTGCAGATCCGGCAATCCATGTATTTTTGGTCTCATCTCTAGGGTCAACCAATATGGCGCGTGTTCTACCACCTATATTAGCGGGTCCTCTAGAAATAAAATTGAGTTCGTTTCTTAAATATTTCTTAGAAGCATTTTTCTTCGCTTTTCTGTATTCTTTGGCTAAGTAATTTTCAGGATACTCCGGCACAACAACGTCAAGTGGTGTTCTCAGTTGTCGATCAATAATACCATACATTTCAGGTGCATCAGCTTTCGGTTGATGGAAATTTTCACCCTTTTTGCCCCTGTTTTTTTTCTCCGTTTCTGTGAGCTCTTGAGTCTCCAATGCTTCAGCATAATGAAAGTCTATGATTTGGTATCCTATCCACAAATTGACGGCTAAAAAGATGATATGAGTCCAATTCTTCATCGTGATGACTGCTTTATGATGTTCAATGTTATTATTATTTACGTCCATATCTTTCCTTTGGTTTTGATCAGGTTAAATTCTGCAAACATTTCTTCCTTGTACCAGCCTTTCTCACGTGTTTCCCTGATCATATTGATGTGGGAGTCATTTTGATAGGCATAAGCATGCATAGATGCCTTGTTTTTCCAAACGGAAATCGTAGCCTGATGGAGCAACGGAACTTCACCCACTCCCTTGGAAAAAACATGTCCTGCAGTATCACGAACATCAGCACTGGCCTTCGGTACTTTCGACCAAAAATAGGGTATGTAATGCTTCTTGATCGTGGCTCGTGTAAGTACTACTAATTCTCCCTTAAGATCCTCCGACATCTCAAAAGGTTGTTTCGCGTCCCAGGTTCCCATTACTTTGACGGCTTTCAAATACAAAGTAAAATTTTGATCACTGCGATTTCGATAGGCCCGCCAATTTTCACTTTTGTCAAAAAACCGGTCACACTCCTGCTCAGAATTCCATTTCATAAGCAAGCAGTATGTGCTTAAATCAGGGATAATGCTGAAACCATTTCCACCTCCGCTGCCCATCAACTTATAAAAGTCACAACCCGTTACCTCACTTAACCACCTATGAGCCCTACCCATTTGAGTCATCGCGAACCACTTATTCCTTCCGGAAAACTTTAAAAAACTGACGGTAACCATGTGATCATTTAAACATTGAGTTGTCCGCTTTGTTTGATTTTAATACAGATTTAAATGACACGGAAGGCAGTAGTGATTGGTTCAGGTATTGGTGGATTATCGTCTGCTATCAGATTAGCTGTAAAAGGTTATGAGGTAGAGGTTTTCGAAAAAAATCAAGAACCCGGTGGAAAATTGGTCGAATTCAAATTGGGACCATATCGCTTTGACTTTGGGCCATCGTTATTTACCATGCCGCAATATGTAGATGAACTATTTGCCATTGCTGGTAGAAATCCGAAAGACTATTTCAGATATAAATCTTTGGATGAGGCTTGTAGATACTTTTATCCAGATGGCTTAGAATTTATAGCGCCAACAGACCCGCAAAAATTCGCAGAAAAGGCTTCAGAGATATTTGATGTTTCTGAAAAACAAATCACAAAATACTTCGACTACAACGAAAAAATTTTAAAAAAATCAGGGCATATTTTCCTGAATGAACCTGTTCATAAACTCAAGACCTTTCTTAACAGTAAAGCCTTAAATGCCGCAGCTCAGTCCTATGTTATCGAATTGTTTCGATCTATGAATACTGCTAATAAGAAAGCATTAAAAGATCCCAAGTTGGTCAAGTTGTTTAACAGATATGCCACTTATAATGGGTCCTCTCCTTTTCAGGCACCTGCCATTTTAAATAGCATTAGTGTTTTAGAACACTTGCATGGAACTTACTATCCAACCGGAGGCATGTCTTCGATTACACAAGCTCTCTACCAATTGGCTTTGAGCTTACAGGTAAAGTTTACGTTTAACGAAAAGGTCGATGAAATTCTTTATGAAAAATCGATTGTTAAAGGTATTAGAATAGGCGACAAGCAAGTAGATGCCAACGTGGTTGTATCCAATATGGATGTAGGTTTAGCCTATAATCAATTACTTCCAAAAATGAACCCGCCTTCTTTTTACGCTAATAGGGAAAAGTCCAGTAGCGCCGTTATTTTTTATTGGGGTGTACGAACTCAGGTCAAAAAGTTAGGACTACACAATATCTTTTTCGCTCAAGACTACTCTGAGGAGTTTGAAGATATCTTTAATCGTAAGCAAATTCATGCTGATCCGACCATCTACATTAACAATACTTCTTTTTACGATTCAGGAGATGCACCGGAAGGTTGTTCGAATTGGTTCGTGATGGTCAATGCTCCAGCTGTGAGGAATATTAATATTGATGCACTTAGAAACAATGTTATTCTCAAATTGGAAAGACTTCTTAAAATTGATCTGGCAGACTTAATCGAGGAGGAACGAGTCGTGACACCACAAATCATTGAGAGTCAGACACTATCGCATCAGGGTGCGCTTTATGGATCCAGTTCTAATTCCTGGATCAATGCCTTTATAAGACACCCGAATTTTTCTGGCAAACTAAAGGGATTGTATTTTGTTGGAGGAAGTGTGCATCCAGGAGGAGGAATTCCTTTATGTTTACTTTCTGCAAAAATTGCAACTGAATTAATAGATGAATAGAAAGAGCTGGGCAATCCTTGTATTAATTGTTCTTCATGTTGTAGGCATATTCGGTATATTGAGTCCTGTTGGAGAATATTTCCTGATACTTACGCCACTCAATCTATTGATCAGTCTAGGTATCCTGGTTTCCTTTCACCATAAAAAGACTAACACCTTTTACTTGTCCATGGCCATTATAATGCTAGCGGGATACGCAATAGAGGTAATCGGCGTTAACACTGGTTGGCCATTTGGAAATTATCAATATGGTGATCCGCTAGGTCCCAAATGGTTGGGGACACCTTTTATGATAGGAGTAAATTGGTTCATCTTGTCTTACTGTGCTGCCATAGTATTTAGAAAAGTAACACCATCAGCATTAATAAATGCTATTTTAGCTGGGCTTTCCATTACTGCCTTCGACATGATATTAGAACCCGTTGCTATTTATTTGGATTTCTGGACCTGGTCTTCAGAGCAGGTTCCTATACAAAACTATATCACCTGGGCAGTTTGTATCACCGCATTTGTTTATTTATATTATAAAATGCAATCAAAGGCTAGTAACCCATTGGCCAAATGGGTTCTCGCTGTCCAATTGGTATTTTTCTCTGGACTTTTAATCGGTTCTCAATTATGATTCTAGGAGCTTTGTATTTAATTCTTGATTTCTTAGCTATTTCGTTTCCATTACTGAGAAGCTGGGACAAACGACTTAATTACTATCAGAAATGGTATGCTTTGTTTCCCGCCATTGCCATTGTTGATGTGATCTATATCATTTGGGATGTTCTCTTTACTAAAGCAGGCATCTGGAGCTTCAATCCCCGATATCTGGTTGGCTGGGACATCATCAATCTGCCGGTCGAAGAGTGGTTGTTCTTCATATTTATACCTTTCTCTTGCATTTTCATTTACGAAGCCACCCTTTTTTACATCAAAAAGAGGCCTTTAAAAAAAATTGCCCGGCCTTTATTTGCTGTAATGGGGGTTTTCTTGTTGATCATTGGATTACTCAATCTTGATAAAACCTATACATCGCTCACCTTCATTCTGACCGCTTGCTATTTGTTTGTTCATCTTCTGTTCTTCAAAAGGGATTTTTTGGACCGATTCATTTTTGGATATCTCTTTTCGCTGATACCCTTTATTTTGTTCAATGGTATATTGACTGGTTCATTTATAGAAGACCAAATTGTTTGGTATAATAACGATGAAAACCTTGGAATAAGGCTTGGGACTATTCCGATTGAAGATTCTGTATACCTCCTACTATACTTATTAAGTATAACCACAATATATGAAGCTATTCTGAAGAGATTTCCGCTAATTGGTATCGATAATAATTAGATCACCATCTTTCACTCCCATACCACTTAAGGTATCATCTCCTCCAACTGCTTCGCCGCTCCGTTTAATGTTAATCGCAAAATTCATATTCTCGTTAAGAACCCCGGCATCAATTAGTTCAGAAATGATATCCATTCCTGTTATATCACCTGGCACTTCAAGTTCAAATTCGTCTCCTTGCGGAATAATAGAAACATTGATGGTCAAACTTTCAGAATCTTCAACGACTGAACTTTCTCGAACGCCTTCCTGAGAGTAGTCATTTTGATGCTCAGAGCTATCAATGTGCTTTGCAGCTGGATTGGTAGGTGATTCGGATGAAACGCTTGCTGCGGCAAGCTTTGTGGCTGTCTGGATTAGTTGTTTGTTCACTTGAGCAAGCTCTAAATTAAGGTCGGCCTTTTCAGTCTTCAATTTATTGATCTCAGCTGCAGAAGTTTCCAGTTGAGCATTAAGTTCCTTCAGTCTTTGATCGTTGCTTTTGACCTTAACTTCTAATGCCTCATTCTCTTTGGCTAAGATTTCTTTCTCTTTAATATTCTTTGCCGCCAACTCTCCTAATTCTTTGGTCTGTTTGGCCAGGTTATCCTTAAATTCTTTCCCTGTATTTAAAGCTTTATCTAATTCTTCCTTCAGGGTATTCAACTGATCTGTATGGAGATGCTTTGCAGTGTTTGATTCGTCTAGCTGTTTCTCTAAATCCTCTATTTTCTTCTTTAATTCTTTTTCCTTTTTCTTAAAGGCTTCAATTTCTGCCTTGGCATCTATATTCTCTTTTATAGACTCTTTGTTAGTAGCTTTAATTTCTGCCAACTTTGACTTAAGCTCCTGATTTACAGTTTCTCGCTTCTCTATTTCTTTATTAAGTTCATCCACTTGTTTGGCAAAAAAGTCAATTTTTTTAACTTCTACTTCCAGCTTACTTACAGTTTCTTTTTGAGCAATACCCTCCTCTTTTTGTTTTTCTAACTGCCCTTTGACTTTTTCAAGTAAAGAACTAGCTGACTGAAGTTCTTTGTCTTTCTTCTCCACCTCTTTTTCTAGCTTTCTGACTTCATTCTGAACTTCCGCTTTGTTCTTTTGCTCCTCTTTTACCTGGCTCAAAATTTCTTTTATTCTGCTGTCCTTTTTCCTTATACTTTCCTTTAAATGTTCAATTTCATTTTGGGCATGCTCCACCAAAGATTGGTCACTATTTTTACCCGCTTCCAGGTCCTTTAACGATTTAAACAAAGCATCTTTTTCTGACTTTAATTGCTTAAGCTCATTAGAAAGGTCTTCAAGCTTCTTTGTCTTAAGATTAGCTTGTTTTTCGATGGCTACTTTTTCGACCATCATATTTTGAAGTTGATCTTCTAACTTCTCTATATTCGCACTGTGTTGATTGGCTTCCTCGAGTGCTTTTTGATATTCAAGCTCTAAGTCATTTAATTTATCTTTGTATGTTGATTCTATATCGGCTTGCTCTCCTTCCAGTCGCTTTACCATGGCCTGGAGAATTTGAATTTCAGACTCAGCCTCCTTCTTTTCCTTATCGACATCCTGACTGGAATCCTTCAGGTGATTGACTTTCTGATCAAGTTCACTTTTCTTTTTCTTCAGTATTTCAACTTCGTCAAGCGCTAGATTGCGCTCTTTCTTCAGTTGATCTATGACCTTAATTTTTTCGCTGAGTTTTTGCGTTAATTCCTCTGTAGTATTTTTTTGATCTTCATTTTCAATTGCCTTGAGTTCATTTGTCAGTTTTTCGTTCTTACTAGACAGTTCACTATTCTCATTATCTTTTTCAGCCAATTGAAGTCTTAGGTCCTGAATGACTTTTTGTGCACTAACCAGTTCAGAATTGAGCTGTTCTTTTTCTGCATCTAGTGTTCCTAATTGTTGCTCTAAATCATTGATATCGTTCAACATAGTAGGATCCTCCTCAACCTCAACTTTCTGAATATTGCCGGGCATAGTGTTTCCACTATCTGAATCCTCTTGACTATCGCTATATTCTGCCCTTGACCCACTGAATTCCTGCGGATCAAATTCCTCAATGTCTGTTTCTACAAATCGCTGCTCTCTTGGATCGAAAGGCTCAGTGGAGGGAACAAAATTCGTTTGTATCTTGGATGGAGTTCTCTTCTTTATGACAATCTTGCCGCTGGGTTTTGGCGACGCGGACTCATTTGGTGCATCAGTTTCTTCCTCTTTCTTTTTTTTATTAGAAAAAAACTTCTTTAACATAAATTTCCAGATTTATATGTACTCAAAGGCAAAAACTATACCCTTAAATAGCCTATTCCAACATACAATATAAGAGAACTATTACAAAGATGCTTGAATATTATAGATTTTACATAAGTTTTACTATTTGAGTATGACCTCTGTTGCGCCGTCATTATTGATCAGATGAAATGCATTGACTTCGTCCATAGTATTAAGATAACTGTGAATATGTGCTCTCAGCACACCCGTACCTTTTCCATGTATAATGGTGATAAATTTGAAATGACTTCTTAAAATTTCATCCATATATTCTTCGAATGCCTTCACTTGAAAATCTGCAATTCTTTCAGGTAGGGCATTTACCAGAGAAGGGTTCAACTTTTCGATGTGCAGGTCTATCTGGGGCACTAAAGATCGACCGCTTAATTTAACTTCTAATTCATTCTGTTTGAGTTGTTTAAGTTTTTCATCATGCTCACTTTCCTTCACACTTTCGAGGTTTTGGGGCCTCACTAAAATCATCTTTTCTCCAACTTTAACCCTAAGTCTTCCATCATCACTTTCTCCCTGATAGCGACCTATTCGTCCACTACGTTTTAACCTAAGAAGATCTCCTATCCACAAATCATTGATATCTATCATTCGAAATACTAAAATTCTATTAATTTAGGAACATATAAAATCATATCATGAGGTCATTAATCTGGTTTTGCCTTTTCACTTTCTTTGTATTTTATGCCAATGGGCAGATAATCTTACAATTAGATGTACCGGAAAATCACCTTCCTAAAGATGGTAGGGTTCTCCTTCTTATTTCTAAAACAGCTGAAATCGAGCCAAGGTTTCAAATCAAGGACAATGACGAGACACAATTGGTTTTTGGCTTAGACCTTGAAGACAATTCAGAATTTGAACTCAACCTTAAACTTGAAGATTTTTATGGGTACCCTATTGCAGAAATCAAGGATGTACCACCTGGCGAGTACTTTGTCCAATTTCTAATTCACAAGTATGAAACATTCTCCCGTTCTGATGGTCATACTGTAAAACTGCCAATGGACAGAGGCGAGGGCCAGCAATGGAATAGGGCACCGGGCAATATCTACTCTGTTCCGGTTAAAATTAATCTCAAGGAATTGACAACACATACATTTGAAATTACGGAAGTAATTCCAGAAATAATAGGGCCTGAAGATAGCAAGTATATAAAGCACATTCAGATTCAAAGTAAATTACTCAGCGATTTCTGGGGCAGGCCTATGTATCTGGGAGCACACGTTTTACTTCCGGAGGGCTATGACGAGCATCCTGAGGTGAAATATCCACTGGCTATTATGCATGGACACTTTCCCAGTGATTTTGGAGGTTTCAGAACGGACCCACCGGACCCGGATTTAAAGCCCATTTATAGTGAAAGATTTGGAATAAATGGTTACAATAATATTGTTCAGGAAGAAGAATATAGATTTTACATGCTATGGACAGGCCCTGACTTCCCAAGGGTGATTGCCATTAAGATTCAACATGCTAATCCTTATTATGACGATTCATATGCTGTTAATTCAGAAAATCTTGGACCGTATGGCGATGCTATCACTTATGAGTTGATACCTTATATCGAAGAGCAATTTAGGGGAATCGGAGAAGGTTGGGCCAGATTTCTATATGGTGGATCCACAGGAGGTTGGGAGGCCCTGGCGGCTCAGGTTCTATATCCCGAAGAGTACAATGGTACTTATGCTGCCTGCCCCGACCCGATAGATTTCAGAGCTTATTGTCTGGTCAATCTTTATGAAGATAACAATGCCTACTATATGCCCGGAGATTTCAAACGCACATTGGTCCCTGGTCATCGAGACTCACTGGGTCAGGTTTCAGCTACACTTCGTGATATGAATTTGAAGGAGTTAGCATTGGGTAGTAATAGTAGATCAGGTCAGCAGTTTGATATTTGGGAAGCAGTCTACTCTCCAGTAGGTGAAAATGGCTATCCGAAACGGATATGGAATAAAGAAACAGGAGAGATTGATAAAGACATCGCTGACTACTGGAAAGAAAATTATGATTTAAGATACATCATGGAACGGGACTGGACCACTATCGGTCCGAAGCTGGAAGGGAAAATTAACATCTATTGCGGTGACATGGATAACTACTATTTAAACAATGCAGTTTATCTGACCGAAACGTTTCTGGAAGGTACGACAAATCCATATTATAAAGGTACCATTGATTATGGCGATCGTGCTGAACATTGTTGGAATGGTGCCCATGATTTACCAAATTATATTTCCAGATTGCGTTACCATGAAATGTTCATCAACAAGTGGGCAGAATCTATTGAATCTCGAGCTCCAGCGGATGCCGATTTAAAATCCTGGAGATATTAATGAAAAGAGCACTTGTCATTTCAGGTGGAGGGAGTAAAGGGGCCTTTGCGGGTGGTGTTGCAGAATACCTGATCAAGGAACAAGGCATAGACTATGACATCTTTGTAGGAACCAGTACGGGCAGTCTGATGATACCTCTGCTGGCATTAGGAGAAATTGAAAGACTCAAGGATGCTTACACCAGCACAACACAAGACGATGTTTTCAACAGTTGTCCATTTATAGTTGAAAAAGTGAATGGCCAAGTAGTGGATACACACATCAATCATCTCAAAATAGCCTTGAACTTCATCAAGGGCAAGAAAACATTCGGAGAAAGTAAAGCACTTAGAAAACTGATTTCACGGTTCTTTACCAAAAAGGAATTTGAAAGACTAAAAGCTACGCGTGAAAAAGTGATCGTAACAGTTTCTAACTTAACCAGGAATGTAGTCGAGTACAAATATGCTAAGGATTACTCTTATGAAGATTTTTGTGATTGGATATGGTTGTCTTGTAACTTCGTACCTTTTATGAGTTTAGCTGAAAAAAATGGATACGAATATGCAGATGGAGGTTTTGGCAATTTGATTCCTATCCAGGAAGCTATAGATGCCGGTGCGGAAGCTATAGATGTTATTGTTTTGAATCCCAGACTACAAATTACCAATAAACCGAAGTCAACTAATGCTTTTAATCTACTGACCAACGCGATCGACTTTATGATCCATCAAATCGCTCAGGATGATATGTATCTCGGCTTATTGGAAAGTAGGCATTCCAATATCAAAACGAGATTCTTTCATACTCCCCATTTGTTAACTGAAAACTCTTTCGTGTTCGAGCCTGAGCAAATGAAAGCCTGGTGGAGAGAAGGGTACGAGTATGCATTCTTGAAATTTGCAAAATAAATAGTGAATATTTTTGATTTGCAAAATTAAAAAGTATTATATTTGAAAGATAAAGATATTAACCCAATAAAATTCCAATGTCTAATGTACGATGAATCATTCGCAAGAATAAGTGTTGTAGATTAGATACGTTAGATCCTTCTAACGGGGGTCTCCTGAGCAATCGGGAGACTTTTTATTTTAGATCATCCTTGAATTTCGTATAACACATGCTTCAGGAGGGGATCTTCTTTGTCTAGTCGAGGAAGATCAAATTGACCTATTTTTTCCATTCCTAATTTTCTCATTACATTTACAAAAAAACACCATGCACTTGACTGCCCCCAGCGGCGTAGCCTTTTCCCCGCTACGTTCTTGCTAATCTCCAGCCGATATCTAATGCAGGGGTAAATAAAGAATCAAACCCTAACCCAAATGCCTCCGGAAAAAAATTCAATACTTCAGGATCTGAGCTGAGCTCAACAAAATAAGGGATGTCGTTATCTCTCCATATACAAAATACTAATCTATTAGAAAAAAATAAATATTTTATTTGCATAATTTAGATAAACATCTTATATTAGTATTACAGTTGCAGAGAACGGACAAAGATTATTTTTTGATTCGCTTTTATTGACAAACAATTGCAAATTCTCTGTTATCCTTAGTGATAGTGCAAAATTGATTAAATATCTGAGTTAATAAAATACGAGTGATTAAGAAACTTCTTTGTTGTGTCTTAACTCATAAATCCAACTTGAGTTGTAAAAGAGACACGGAGCTAAGCCGAATTATTTCGACTTAGCTCTTTTTTTGTTATGCCCTATTGTCCTCGTGAATCTAACGAGTATTTTGCTGTAGCCTTGATTATTTAAGCTTCAGTACGCTACTGATTGCACAAAACATACTGAGCTGCTTGTTCAGTCGCCTTAAATCTCTATACCTTTTAACTTTCTATACAATTCAGTGGCATATGCATCAGTCATTCCAGAAATATGATCCAAGACATTCATGGTCCGAAGATAATAGTCATCACTGTTCAGATGCAGATGATATTGACCTGGGATAAGTGCAACAATGGTTTTATCAAGGTGCGACTTTGTTTCTCGCAAAACAGCCGGTAAATAGATGCTCAATAATTCAGACATGACATGAAAGCCAGCAACTTCTATTTCAAGTACCGACTCATGTCTGTAAATTTGTTCGTATGATACTTTCTCCACCTCTTTAAGTGCACCTGTTTTACGCTCTATTTCGTCAATTAATCCAGAGGAAAATTCACCTTTTAATATGTCTTCTTGATTGTCCATAAACTCCCGTACTGAAGCAATCACTAGTGCACTGATACACTTGGCTCTGAGATAAGCAATCGATTCATTGTCATCGCCAATCCCTTTAAAAGTTGCAAGGACACTTGAAACATTCACTTCCTGCAAATCCAACTTTTTGATGAGGTCGAGAAATAAATCACTCACTATTGCCTTGGATAACAGACCAATTCTGTGAGCATCTTCCATATCAATGATGTTGTAGCAAATATCATCAGCCGCCTCTACCAAATACACAAATGGATGGCGATGATAAGAATAAGCATCTAAATCTTCCTTGAATCCCAGACCTTGAGCCACACTTTTAAAGATCTCCTTCTCACTTTGAAAGTATCCATACTTTTTTCTGTGTCTAAAGCTTTTGTCTTGATGAGATGAGCTGCATGGATATTTAAGAATGGAAGCCAGGGTAGTTAGAGTCAAACCGAGTCCACTGGGAGATTTTCCCCTAAACGACTGGGTTAGTACACGCAATGCATTGGCATTACCTTCGAATAAAGTCAGATCTCTCCACTGTTCTTTTTGATAGAATTCCCTTAATGGCTTACCATCAATCTCCATCTTATCATTGACCTTGAAAAAATTAGATATAGCTTCTTCGCCGGAATGTCCAAAAGCCGGATTGCCAATGTCATGAGCTAGACAACCAGAGGATATGACAGAAGAAAGGTCGCGGGAGTAAAAAGTAATGGCTTCGGGTCCGAGATTGATGTCATCATTTTCTATCAGAAAGTGACCTACAAGCTCACCCAATGAACGGCCTACGGAAGCCACTTCCAGCGAGTGCGTTAGTCTATTGTGTACAAAAGTTGTTCCCGGCAGAGGAAACACTTGCGTCTTGTTCTGCAATCGCCTGAAAGAAGAAGAGAAAATGATCCGATCATAATCCTTTTGAAAGTTTGACCGTCCATCCTTCTTGGGTACAGATTCAGCCAAACTCTTACTAGTGAAACAGGTATTCCAGTTCATAATTGCAGTATCAAGCTGCAATATTACTGATATTATTTAAAATCCAGCCGCCTGACCATCTTTTCTGGATTCCGTAGCACCGAAATATACTTTATTTTCCGCATCCCATTTAATGGCCTGGTAACCTCCGTATATACCATTGGAATACCGTACTCGATGTCCTTTCTCCATTAATGCTCTTATTGCCTGATAGTCAATGCCAGATTCCAAACTCAGCCATCCACTGTCTGTCATTTGTTCTCCGGTGGGTTCCGAAGAACCACTATGGCTGATTCTCGGTGCATCTCCAGCTTCTTGTATATTCATACCAAAGTCCACAATGTTCATAACAATCTGTGCATGTCCCTGCGGTTGCATTGCCCCTCCCATTAGTCCAAAGCTCATGAAAGGTTTACCGTCTTTTGTAATAAATGCCGGTATAATCGTATGGAAAGGCCTTTTACCAGGTTCCAGTACATTATAGTGGCCATCCTCCAGCGCAAATAATTCACCCCTATCCTGAAGAACAAACCCCAGACCCGGAGGGGTAATCCCAGAACCCATTCCTCTGTAGTTAGACTGAATAAGAGAAACCATCATCCCATTTTTGTCCGCTGTCGTTAGATATATGGTTTCACCGGTTTCCAATTTTCCGGCATTAAGCTTTGATGCAGCTCTGTCTGGATCAATCAATTGCGTGCGCTCGATAGCATACTTCTTTGAAATCAACCAATCTACCGGTATATCATTGAAATCAGGATCGGCATAATATTTCGCGCGATCTTCAAAAGCCAGTTTCTTGGCTTCTGTAAAATGATGAATGTATTCACTGGAACCAAACCCCATAGATGCTACATCAAAATTTTCCATAATATTAAGGATTTGCAATGCAGCAATGCCTTGTCCATTAGGTGGAAGCTCCCATACGTCATATCCTCTGTAATTTGTAGAAACTGGCTCTACCCACTCCGACTCATGAGAAGCCAGATCCTCAACGGTTAGAAATCCACCCTCATCTTGAATGTGCTTGGCAATGGTCTGTGCCACCTTTCCCTCGTAAAATCCTTCGCGACCTTCAGTAGCTATGATTTGCAATGTATTCCCCAACGCCGGATTTTTAAATATCTCACCTTTTTGAGGCATCTTGCCATCTTTCATGAATACATCTTCAAAGTTTGGAAATTTGGCCAACCACGAACTTCGATTCATATAGTAAGAAATCAGTTCTGAAACCGGAAATCCATTTTCTGCATACCAGATGGCTGGAGCTAAGATTTCTGTCATCTCTTTACTACCAAATTTCTGGTGTAATTCAAACCAGCCATCGACGCATCCCGGAACAGAAATCGGCAGCACTCCATGGGAAGGAATTGAAGTCATTTTATTTTCTCTGAAGTAGTCCACGGTCAATTTCTTAGGTGACCGACCACTGGCATTTAAGCCGTACAATTTTTCAGTTTGGGGATCCCATACGATGGCAAACAAATCTCCACCTATTCCATTGCCTGTAGGCTCCATAAGTCCCAGACACGCATTTGCTGCTATGGCAGCGTCTATGGCGTTTCCACCTGACTTTAGAATATCCAGAGCAACCTGAGTGCAAAGCGGCTGAGATGTAGCAGCCATGCCATTTTGCGCAATGACTTCAGACCTGGTTGCTCTTACATTTTCAGTTACACGATCCTGTGAATTCAGAGCATAGCTCCACAACACAAGAATTATTGAGACAAAAATTTTATACATAATTTATGATTGAATCCTTAAATTACAAATAACAAATTAATATACGGTGATGAAAAGAACGAAAACAGTCGATGAATATATTGAAAAACATGCTGATCGAAAATTAGAGATTCAAAAGTTAAGATCGATTCTGCAGGAATTACCTTTCGAGGAATGCATCAAATGGGGTATGCCGACCTATACTGTCAAAGGAAAGAATGTATTGGGTATTGGTAGTTTTAAGCATTGGTCTTGTTTATGGTTTCATCAGGGCTCATTTTTAAAAGATGAAGCTGGAGTACTTGAAAATGCACAGGAGGGAAAAACAAAGGGGATGCGACAATGGAGATTTGCAAATAAAGAAGCCATTGACCCAGACCTGGTTAAAGCCTATGCCATTGAAGCCTATGAAAACCAGATGGCCGGCAAAGAAGTGGACATTGCAAAGCCTGCCTCTGAACTTATCCCATTACCTCAGTTACTGGCTTCACATTTGAATAAAAATGGGAAACATTTGAATACCTTTGAATCTTTCACGGTTTCACAAAAGAATGAATTTTCTAATTATATCAAAGAAGCGAAAAGAGAAAAGACCAAATTAGACAGATTAGAAAAAATCAAAAATCTTTTAGAGGAGGGCAAGACTTTAAAGTCGCTCTGGTCATAAGAATATGAAGATTACATTGTATCACATTACAGGTATCTTTATTCTTTCTCAATAAAGAAAGGTCACTATAGTCTAAACGTAAATACTTGCTACATGATCACAAACGATCAATAATAAGCTGGCATCTTTCCTTCGCCGATGCCAATAAAGCAATTAATGCAAAATAATTTCTATTTAGTGGAGCTGCTGGGATTCGAACCCAGGTCCAGAGAAAGCACCAAAGAGCCTTCTACATGCTTAGCTTATACTTTAATTTTAATCCTCGGGTAGATGTATAAGCAACCTTGCCCTCGGCTTATCTTCTTTAATTTCGCCACTGATCCAAAGCGAGACCAGCCGCTAGTCTGAAACCGTTTGATAGGCATGTGCACTGTGTATCAGACGTCAAGTGCAGTGCCTAAATAGCTTTATAATCCTAGATTATGCCGCTAATGCGAAATTGTTTTCGCCAATTATTGTTTGATTGTCATTTTTAAGGAGTAAACAATCTTTCCCCTGCATGCTTACTAATCGATCAACTTTCCTGTCGATACCATTCAGCCCCATATTTCAAAATACGCTTATAACTTTTTTAAAAGCATCAAGACTAACGACCAAAAAATAAGAATCGTTCACCAATTTTCCGTAAATCTTGAAAAAAAAACAAATTATTTTTAGATCCGCGAACTAATTCATTCATAATCAGGTTATAATAATTGGAACAAATATGTAGCGCTATATCTATTATGATATTTTACATTCTTTCCCTACTTGAGCCATCAGTGCTAAATTTCCTTTAGGGTGAATTTTGTTCTGTCTTTTTTTAACTAATAAAATTTTTGAAATGAAAATTAATGTGAAAATTATTGATGTAAATGAAAATTGGGCGTCTATTAAATATAATAGATCTGCAGCTAAGTCCAGAATAAAGACAGATCGTTTGACTAAGGATTACGAAAAAGGAATACTGAATGTTATAAATAGCGAAATGCTAGAACCTTACATGGAAGCTAAGTAACCATTGGTTTATTTGACTTAACTTAAGAGATTGACAATGTGTTGAACAAGGATAAAAACAATTTTATTTTGTATCTTCGCGAGTCTATTCGTTCACAAAATCAAAAATATGTCAAGAAGAAGTTTAAAGAAATTCGATTTCGGTAAAGGAATTTATTACTTTAATATAAACAAAGGAGCAAATTCCAATATCACCATTAAGAGAGTTGAGAAAGCAAAAGCAATTGATGCTTACAAATCTTACGTTAAATCTTACCAGGATAAAGTGGAATGGTTAGGAAAATGGGATGGAAGTAAATTTATCGAAAGCGATGTTGAGAAATTAAGCAAGGCTAGCTAAGAAAACAATATACAACGACTTATCTTGGGGCCCGGATTCTACTTAGAGTTTCGGGCCTTATGTTTAGGTACGATGCAATATATCTGAGCGGAACATCATACGCGATTTCAGGATAATCATTCACAAATTTTTCATATCGTTCTGTCGCATCTAAAATATGCATGGCAATCTCTTTCTGTTCCTTCATCTTATACGCTTTTACTACACACCTGATTAAGAAGAGAAAAAATTCTGGAACTTTTTTTCCAAAAGCGATAAGCTGATCATAAGTCCACTCAATGACAATCAGGTCTGTTAAAGCTTCACAATGAATGGAGTCCTTTGTCCTCAGAAAAAAATCAGGAATCGATGCCACTACAAAATCCGGGCTTCTCATGAATGTTTTAGTATACTCTTCACCTCTCTTATCCACAACAAAGTGACGTACGATCCCATCAATCAAAAAATACGAATGGTCAATGATTTTACCCGGTTCAGCTAAGAGTGATTTCTTTTCTATGGATTTCATTTTTCCAAGAACCAACAATTCCTTTAACTGCTCGAATTTAATTTTTGTCGCTTTTACTAAAAACTCATTGATTTCCTTTTCATTCATTGTTCTGTAGGGTGGTTTACAAAATTTTGGAGATATTCGAATGGTTCATTTAGATATCCATCATTGGTAGTGATACTTGCCCTTCTGAGCATTTCACTTTCTTCTTTCAACATTTCTGGGAAAACATACTTGAGAAACATATCCCCAAATGCCTCGGAGGCGTCTCGTGGTAGTTCATTAGGCAAATTATCTATGGCCATGACATTGACGACTCCTTCTCCATATGGTTCAGTTTCGACTCCTGTTGCAACCTGATAGCCATAAATTGGATCTTCAATCGTGGAAGGTCGAATGGTAGAAGGTATTGAGCTTTCAGGTGCAATATCACAAGTAATATCGGCTATGGTATTTATCTTAAAATCGTCAGATTTCATATCTTCTTTAGTAAAAAAAGCAGGAGCCCTCTTGTCCCAATAAATGCCATTGATAAATAAATCAGTCATCGGTAAAAAATTTTCAAAGTCAGATTCATAGGCATCCGGTTCATTGTAGAAATCTTCGACATTGTCAAAGACTTGTCCATCCTTGCGCTTGGCATAATAAAAGCTATGTAATTGGGTATATACAGCATGTTCAAATTCATGTGTGGCGTAGTCCAAAGCTGATACTTTCTTAATGCCCATGTCGTCGAGCACACTGGCAGCACCATTCGCTACCCTACCCGTCCCTGTTAAGGCAATCTTCATTTTAGGCAATTTCAAGGTTTTGTAGAATTGTTTGGCCTCCTCATAATTATAAAAATCTTTCATCCTGGGAATAGCACCTTGTAAATAGGTATAGATTCCATTATGGGCACCAACTATTCCTGCAAATTTCCCAAATGCAATGAGCCTTCTGCCACTGTCATCTGTAATTGCTTCATAGTCGATCAGCCTGATTTTTCTTTTTAAAACCTCCTGTAGCAAACCTCTGTTGTAAACCTGTTCTTTAAAGGTATGAGAGAAGAAAAAATAAGTTTTCTCAGCAATCAAAGATTCAATCGGCACTTCTTTTACTCCGACAAGAACATCACAGTCAGAAAGATCTGATCCTAATTCTATTCCTGCATCCCTGTATTCTTCATCAGAAAAGACTCTAACATCTGAAGGTTCTACTATAATTTCAATTCCCTGATCCTTAATATACCTACAATGTGAGGGCGTCAGGCACACTCTACTATCCGTAGGGATTTTCTTTTCACTTATTACACCTATTTTCATCATTTCAAGGTAGCAAGATTTATTCGCACAAAAAAAAATAGGGTCATACTATTTAAAGTATGACCCTAAGTGATTTTTCAATAACATTTGCAAGATTCTTGTAAAAGTATCTCCAAATGCTTTTTCTGAAAACTCAACCTCATTATGCTAAATATTGAACTAAACAATATATTTAATATTACTCGTCCTCAGTCAATGGGAACATTTTCAATATCCTTTAATTAGGAGGTCATGTTTCGATATTTTTGTATTTCAATTTCTTGTTGGATCTTATCATCCCTTGATTATAAACGAAACAGATTTCCAGAAAAGTCGGAAATTATTGGCAAAGAAAAATCTAAAATTGCCGTACGAACGTATGGCGGCTCCATATTTTAAAATTTTCTTCTCATCGTTTAGAGAATCTATTAATTTCTTATCTAACTGACTCGTTCAGTATTAGCCTTATTCTAAAAAGTTTAAACGGAAAAGTCTGGCGTGTTGCAATCTTGAAGAATTTAAGATTATAGAAACAAAAAGGCAATTCGAGATGGATAAGCCATCAATAAAATCTCTACTTTCAAAGAACATTAATTAATACATGCAAAATAACAATAATTCTTATTCTTGTCAATTATTTGCACTATAATTTTTTACATTGATTAAAAGACCTCTTCAATACTCTTTAATATTGCTTTTTATGCATATATAATTCTGTATAATGAAATATCAATTGGTTGTTCCGAATTTTATACTAAAAAAAATAGCCAGCATTAAAATGCCGGCTACTTTTTTTCTTGTTAATCTAGACCCAATTTATAGTCAGTTCCTTATCTCGGGTTACCTCTCTTCCATAAATGGATATCCATAATCTCTTGGTGGGACGAAAGTTTCCTTTATGGTTCTAGGTGAAACCCATCTGTATAAATTCAATATCGATCCAGCCTTATCGTTGGTACCACTTGCTCTGCCTCCTCCAAATGGTTGTTGACCCACTACCGCACCTGTTGGCTTGTCATTGATATAAAAATTACCCGCTGCATGCTCAAGCTTTTTCGTAGCGAGGCTGATGGCATATCTGTCCAATGCCAAAATAGAACCCGTTAAGGCATAAGGTGATGTGGTATCACAAATTTCCAAAATCTCTTCAAAACTTTCCTCTTCATAAACATAGATGGTCAATACCGGTCCAAAAATCTCTTCACACATAGTAGTAGTTCGAGGACTGTTGGCTACAATCACTGTAGGCTCAATGAAGTAACCTACCGACTTATCATAACCACCTCCAATGATGATTTCTGCATCATCTGAATCCTTCACGCCATCTATATATTTGGCTATTTTATCAAATGCGCGCTCATCAATAACTGCATTGATGAAATTTGTAAAATCCTCAGGACTACCCATTTTAAAAGAGTTAACCTGACTTTCCAGTTCTTCTTTGACTTCATCCCATATTTTTGCAGGAATATATGCCCTGGAAGCTGCAGAACACTTTTGTCCCTGAAATTCAAAAGCACCTCTGGCAAGGGCAGTTGCCACCTCAAGTGGATTGGCAGATTCATGGGCGACTACAAAGTCTTTTCCTCCAGTCTCACCAACGATTCTTGGATAAGACTTGTATTTACTGATATTTACGCCGATGGTTTTCCAAAGATGTTGGAAAACTCCCGTGCTTCCGGTAAAATGCAGTCCAGCAAAATCCTTGTGATTAAAAACCACTTCTCCTGCTTCAGGACCGTCCACTAAAATCAAATTGATCACTCCATCAGGCAAACCTGCCTCTCTAAAAATTTCCATAATCAAGGCAGCTGAATAGACCTGTGACTCCGCGGGCTTCCATACTATTGTATTTCCAAGCATGGCGGGAGCAGCACATAAGTTTCCAGCGATTGCAGTGAAATTGAATGGAGTAATGGCAAATATGAAACCTTCTAAAGGCCTGTATTCTAATCGATTCCAAATTCCATCAGCACTTTCTGGTTGTCCGGAATAAAGCTCGGCCATATATTGCACATTGAACCGCAGGAAATCTATCAACTCACATACCGCATCAATTTCAGATTGAAAAGCATTTTTCGACTGGCAAAGCATGGTCGCCGCATTCATTCTGGCTCTGTAAGGACCGGCTATCAGATCTGCAGCTTTCAGGAAAATGGCTGCTCTCTCCTGCCACGGAAGATCTGACCAGGCTTGCTTAGCCTGTAGGGCTGCATCGATCGCTTTCTCCACATGACTTTTATCTCCCATATGAAATACCCCTAATTTGTGTTGATGGTCATACGGTGGATGCATCGAAACCGTTTTACCGGTTCTGACCTCTTGTCCTCCGATGAACATAGGCACATCCACTTCCGCAGACTTCATGATCTTAATGGCTTGCTTCAATTCTTTTTTACTCTCCGATCCCGGCGCGTAATCAAAAATGGGTTCATTTATCGCTAATGGTGGCTCAAAAAATGCGTTTGACATATATTTTTCTCTTTTATATTTTTTGCAAATGTATAAAAACTTCTCTGGGTAGAAAATGAGACACATCTCCTCCACCCTTAATGATTTCTCGAACGATCGTCGACGAAATATGTGAAAATTCTGGTTTGCTGATCAAAAATAAGGTCTCCAGATCATCGCCAACGATGCTGTTAAGTTGTGAAATGGTTTTCTCATAGTCAAAATCTGAAGCGTTCCTCAAACCACGTAGCAAATATTTCGCATTGATGGATTTACAATAGTGCGCAGTAAGACCCTCAAACTGAGCGATTTCAACTTTATTATAATCCTTAAAAACCTCACGGAGCCAATCAAGCCTTTGGTCCAAATCAAACAAATACTTTTTTTGAGAATTCACACCGATGGCCACGATAATTTTATCAAATAATGGTAGGGCACGTTTGACTAAATCTAAATGTCCAGAGGTTATTGGATCAAAAGATCCCGGAAATACAGCAATATTCATCTCTTATCTATTATAGGTCAATGATTTTATTCTGGTTTTGAATCATTTCAATTATAAAAGTACAGCTAATAACGTAAACAGTTTATTTTTGGCCTCCGAAAGAAATATAGATGGTTGAACTTAGAGATAAGCTTTTAGAGCTTGAAAAAAGAACTGCACTACTAGAACCCGATGCCAAAAGTAGACAAATACTACTTAAACACTTAGAGGCCTATTCTGATGATTTCATCTCTGGCCTTGAAAATGGTTTAAGCTTTAAGCCTGATCAAACCAACAATCGACAGGATCTGCAAATCGATGGAAAATCAACGCATAGCTTTGAAGATATTCTGAAAATATACAGGGAAGAAGTTGATCAACCAGGGTTGAATCCAGCTTCTGGCGGGCACCTGGGCTATATTCCGGGAGGTGGAATTTTTGCAACTGCAGTAAGTGATTTTATCGCAGCTGTCTCTAATCGATATGCTGGTCTCTATTTTGGAAGCCCCGGAGCTGTGCGGCTTGAAAATAGAGTGATCGATTGGATGAAAAAAGTCTGCTTCTATCCAGATTCCAGCTTGGGTAATCTGACTTCGGGTGGATCCATTGCCAATTTAATCGCCATTACTGCTGCCAGAGATCATCATCAAATACTAGGGGCGAAAGTTGAAAAATCGGTGATTTACCTCTCAGAACAAACACATCACTGCGTGCATAAGGCTGTTAGAATAGCAGGATTAAGTCAATGTATTTTGAGAAATGTTCCACTGGATGAACAATATAAGATCGATACCTTAATGTTAAGACAGCTGCTTGAGGATGACGTCGATAATGGTTTGAACCCATTTATGGTAGTGGCATCTGCTGGTACTACAAACATCGGCAATATTGATCCTCTAGATGATATCGCAGATATCGCTGAGGAATTTAATCTTTGGTTTCATGTAGATGCTGCCTATGGAGGCTTTTTTATTCTGCTGGATGAACTGAAACCTAAGTTCAAAGGCCTGGAAAGATCTGATTCGTTGGTCATCGACCCCCATAAAGGACTATTTCTTGCTTATGGACTGGGCGCGGTTCTTATCAAGAATCAAAAAGCTATGTTGAATTCACACCATTACAGAGCCAGTTACCTGCAAGATGCCAGCAAGAATGACCAAGAATTCTCGCCGGCTGATCTTTCGCCTGAATTAACAAAGCACTTTAGAGGCTTACGGCTTTGGATTCCACTTAAACTGTATGGAATCGATGTGTTTGTAGATGCACTCAGAGAAAAAAGAGGGCTGTGTCTATACTTTTTACAAGGTGTCAGGAAAATGGGCTTCGAAGTAGGGCCCGATCCGGATTTATCAGTCGGCATCTTCAGATATGTGCCTGAAAAGGGTGATGCCAATGAATTCAATCGTGAATTAATGAATCAAATCCACGAGGATGGAAGGGTTTTTCTATCGTCCACAATCATTAATGAAGAAATATGGATCAGAGTTGCAGTTCTTTGCTTTCGAACGCACGTATCCACCATTGAAAAAAGTTTCGAAATGCTGGAAGATTGCCTTGACAGAACTAGGAAGGTCTTAAAGTAAAAGATTCCAGAAAACGATCGACATCGTTGTTCAGAGACTTTCGGGGAATCGAGAATACCTGAAGCATGTAGAACTTATTGTTAATAACATAGGCTCTACTTTTCACGATTTGCTTTTCTGATTTACTTCTCCATAATAAGCCCGGATGTTTACCCAAAGAAATTTCCTTATTGTACTGTACGTCTCCGCCGATATCGGAAACAGCCTGGTCCATTGTATTCAGTAAAAACTCCATGGCGAGATCCGTTGAATCCGGAGGAATGGTCTCTTCGGGTAATTCATAAAAGTTGATGAGATACAAAAAATTCCCAGACGTATCCGTTTGATGATAGTAGAGCGTATTTAACTCAATTTCTCCAATTTCCGTAGTGAGAAAAGCCCTTTTCTTTTCCATCATTCCCGGTGACATGACTGAAAACTCGCCTTCTTCCGAATTGAAAATTTTCCATTCCTGGCCATTTGCAATGGTTAGCACAAAAATGAGTGTCAACGTGTAAAAAAACCTTGATATCATATTACAATGAACGATGACAAATTCAAAATCGTTTTATTTCCATTATTATATTTGCAAAAATTTCGTGAATGAAAAACTGGATTCCTATTCTAGTATCCATGATAGTTGTTCTATGTGCTTGCAAATCTGACCAGACTGCTATTGACGAAGCAGAAAACCAGATGAATGCAGAGGAACTCTACTATCAGGATTACGAAGCACCTGTTGATAAGTGGGGTTTTATTGATACCAACGGTGTGAAAGCCATTTCAGATCGATTCGATGCTGCAAGGCCATTCCATGACGGATTAGCAGTGGTCAATCATCAAGGTAAATGGGGAATGATCAATAAGAATGATGAAGAAATCATTGGATTTAAGTACCGATCCTTGTTTCCTTTCCAGGATGGTATGGCTCGGTTTCAAAACTTCGAGCAGAAATATGGATTTATTGACGAAAAAGGGGTAGAAATTATTCCTGCCAGCTTTGAGGCTGCGGACGATTTTCATGAAGGACTTGCCAAAGTAAGTATTAATGGCCTGTTTCGATATATTGATAAAAGTGGCGAGCCCGTATTCGAATCTATGTTCACGAAAGCAGGTCCTTTTAAAGATGGAATGGCTAAAGTTAAACCCTTTGAAAACTATGGCATGATCGATAAGCAAGGGAATGAAATTATTCCAACGGAGTTTGACGAAGTGTATGAACCTTCTGAGGGCATCATTAGGGTGCGAAAGGATAAGCTCTATGGATTTTATGTCAATGGTCAACTGAAGATCCCACCGCAATATGAGTTAGCCACAGATTTTCATCAAGGTTTAGCAGCAGTGATGTTGAAAAATCAATGGTCTTTCATTGACACCAACGGCAAAAATCTAAAAGTACTAGACTACGATCAGGTAGAATATGGAAATGAGGGTTTCTGGATGGTTAATAAAGATCGAAAGTTTGGTATGATTAACCAGAAAGGAAATGAAATTATTCCTTGTCAATACAAATTACTTTACAAATTTAAAGAAGGCAAATGTGCTTACAGCGTAAATGGCTATTGGGGATTTTTTAACAGTGATGGACAGGCGTTAACAGAACCGATCTTTGGATTGGTTTGGGATTACAATAACGGTTATGCTCGCGCTCTTGCGAGGGAAGGATTGCTGATTTTGGATGAAAATGCTAATGTAGAATTCATAGCTCCCTCTTCGGAAATGCGAGATTTTGAAGAAGGTCTGGCTCCCATTCAATATATAAATTAGTTTAATTATCTTTGGCGTCTCAAAAAAATAAGGACAAATGGATTTTGATATTATTATAGTAGGTAGTGGACCAGGCGGATATGTTGCGGCAATTAGAGCTTCACAATTAGGAAAGAAAGTGGCAGTGGTAGAAAGAGAAAACTTAGGTGGCATCTGCCTCAATTGGGGATGCATTCCTACCAAAGCTTTGCTCAAAAGTGCACAAGTCTTTAATTACATCAGTCATAGCGAGGATTACGGGATAAAGGTAGAAAAAGTAAGTGCTGATTTTGGTGCGATGATAGGAAGAAGCAGAAATGTTGCAGATGGCATGAGCAAGGGTGTGCAGTTCCTTATGAAGAAGAACAAGATAACGGTGATTGATGGCGAAGGAAAGTTACTAAGAGGTAAGAAAGTGGAGGTAACAGATGCAGATGGCAATAAAAAAGAGTATTCTGCTGAGAGCATCATCATTGCAACCGGTGCCAGAGCTCGCTCACTTCCAGGAATACAAATTGACGGAGAGAAAATTATAGGTTACAGGGAAGCAATGACTTTGACAAAGCAACCTAAACGAATGGTCGTCATCGGTGCGGGAGCCATAGGTACTGAGTTTGCATTTTTCTACAATTCAATCGGTACTGAAGTGACCATTGTAGAGTATATGGAGCAAGGACTCGTCCCAAGAGAGGATGCTGACGTTTCTAAAGAATTGGGCAAAGTTTTCAAAAAGCAGGGAATCAATGTGATGGGCAATACTTCTGTTGAAAAGGTAGACACAAAGGGTAAAACCATAAAGGTGACCACCAAAAACAGGAAGAAAGGAGACGAAGAAGTGATTGAGTGTGATGTAGTGTTATCTGCAGCTGGCGTCAGTGCCAACACGGAAGGTATCGGACTGGAAGCCTTAGGTGTTAAAACGGATAAGGGCCTGATTCAGGTCGATGAGTATTACCAGACCAATGTGCCTGGAATTTATGCTATAGGTGATGTGGTACCAGGACCTGCCCTAGCACATGTTGCTTCTGCTGAGGGAATCATTTGTGTTGAAAAAATCGCCGGACATTCTCCGGAGCCCATGGATTATAATAATATACCTGGCTGTACCTATTGTGTGCCTGAAGTAGCGTCAGTCGGCTATACAGAGCAAGCAGCGAAAGATGCAGGATACAAGGTGAAAGTTGGAAAATTCCCATTCTCTGCATCAGGAAAAGCCAAAGCGGGAGGTGTGCCTGAAGGTTTCGTTAAAGTGATTTTTGATGAAAAGTATGGTGAATTTCTCGGCGCTCATATGATTGGTAACAATGTCACTGAAATGATTGCTGAAGTAGTTGCTGCAAGGAAACTTGAGACCACTGGGCATGAAATCATAAAAACAGTGCATCCACACCCAACCATGAGTGAGGCAGTGATGGAAGCAGCCGCTGCTGCTTACGACGAAGTCATTCATCTTTAATTAAGCGCATTTTTCTGTCATAAAGAAGGTCTCTTATTGGTGGAATTCATACTTTAGTAGTATGAGTACAATTTCAATAAGTTCTGAAAAGCCCAAGCTTAGTTTTTGGCAAATATGGAATATGAGTTTTGGCTTTTTAGGTATCCAGTTTGGATTTGCCTTACAGAATGCCAATGTCAGTAGGATTTTCGAAACGCTGGGCGCCTCCAAGGATGAATTGCCCATTCTGTGGCTAGCAGCTCCAGTTACAGGATTGTTGGTGCAACCCATCATTGGATATTATAGCGACAGGACCTGGTCAGAAAGATGGGGTCGGCGCAGACCGTTCTTTATGGCAGGAGCCATTCTGGCTACCATTGCGCTTTTCCTCATGCCTAATTCAACAGCCCTGTGGGTCGCGGTACTCATGCTTTGGTTAATGGATGCTTCTATCAATGTAAGCATGGAGCCTTTCAGAGCTTTTGTGGGAGATATGTTGCCGAATGAGCAAAGAACCAGTGGTTTTGCCATGCAAAGTTTTTTTATCGGCATCGGAGCCGTAGTCGCTTCAGTACTGCCCTGGATCTTTACAAACTGGTTTGGCGTGAGCAACACCGCTTCCGATGGTGTAATCCCTGATTCAGTTAAATGGTCTTTTTATGTGGGTGGTATCGCTTACTTTCTGGCTGTGCTTTGGACCGTCATAAAAACCAAAGAGTATCCTCCAGAGGATTTGGAAAAATTGCGATCTGAAAATGCAGCCATGGGTATATTTGGAGGTCTCGCAGAATCATTCATGGGAATTTTCAAAATGCCCAAAACAATGGTGCAACTGGCTTTCGTCCAGTTTTTTTCCTGGTTCGCATTATTTGCCATGTGGATTTATACCACTTCTGCAGTAACAAGTCATATTTATGGTACCAGTGATTCCTCATCTACTGCATATAACGAAGGTGCCGATTGGGTAGGTGTATGTTTTGGTATGTACAATGGTTTTGCAGCCTTGGTCGCATTTCTACTTCCTGTTCTTGCCAAATATACCAGCAGAAAGGTGACCCATTTAATCGCCTTGTTCTGTGGAGGTATTGGATTAATTTCTATATTCTTTATTTCTGATCCGACTTTGCTGTTGTTATCCATGGTGGGTGTGGGAATAGCCTGGGCCAGTATTCTCTCCATGCCTTATGCTATGTTGTCAGGATCACTACCTGCGGAGAAAATGGGTTATTTTATGGGGGTGTTTAATTTTTTCATTGTGATTCCACAGATTGTAGCCGCCGGAATGCTAGGTTTTATTTTAAAGACTTTTCTTGGGAATGAATCCATTAATGCAATGATTGTGGGAGGTATAAGCTTCTTTGTGGCAGGGTTACTCTGTTTGTTGGTCAAGGACGAGGTTAAATAAAATAGGCTGCCTGTACTATTACACGCAGCCTAAATAATCATAACTTAACTTAAAAAACCTTTTTGTATAGAGGAACTTCAAATCATTACATCTCGTATTCTTTCCCCTGTATGGTAAATTTATGCAATTAAAATCAAAAATGAATAAAATTGTTCACAATTTTTTCGATTTTAATGAACTTTGAATGATAAAAAATTGGCTATCAATATTTTGAGCTTTTAATTCCCTTAGAAAATGACTGCTACTGATACACAAAAAAGCTCAAATAGAGGTTATAGCGCACCATATTGAGTTTAAATTAATCAAAATAAAGATCCTAAATATTGAGTTCTTCAATGATGAATTCTCCTACATTTTCGCCCTGGGCCACGCCATAATCTATAGCCGGACGATAGTGTATACCTCCATATAATCTACTGATAGCTGCTTCTTCAGAAGCTTCTTTAAAGGAAGCAAATGATCGAATCGGCAACCCATATTGTAATTCTGTGTCATCGTCAAATGAAAAGTTCTCTCCAAAAATTTCCGTAAGTACTACTGCTGCCGCCCTTGAAATTACAGAGTGACCACTGGTGTGCTCTGGGAAAGGAGGTGTCTGCAGTATAGGTAACCAATCTTCATCAACGTGCTCATTAATCACCGTTTCTGGACGGATCAACTTCGAACGATATTTTTCGTCCCAGCAGCTTATAAATCCATCAAACAAAGCAATCGAACACAAGGCATAAACCTCCATGGTTTTCTCCATAGATAAGTTCGCCTTTTGAGATGCAATTTTGGCAATACCTATCCAATGTCCACCAGGAGTTATTTTTTTGGTGGCAAACATTACGTGACCGGTCTGGTTCATTTTATAAGGATTACAATCCCAAAAATTTGCAATTTCTGTTTGTTCTTCATCGGCATCCTTTACAGCTGTATAAACCTCCATCATTTCCTTATAAAATCTTGAATCTTTATCTAGATTAAATTCAGTGGGAGGATCCGGCACAAATTGGGTAGCAGAATCCAGGACCATTGGTCTGATTTTATTCCAGTGCGGTTCAATGCTGGACATGTAGGCTGGAGGTGTCGGCTTCCAGGTATGGGGCTCATAATCTACAGTGTATTTAGGGTAGGATCGAGTCTCCTTATAATTATCTTCATTTGCCCATTCAAGGATAGAAGTTGCAACCGCATTACCAAAATCCTGAGATGCCATCAAGACCTTTTCAGGAAAACCTTTTTGTTTCAGATCTTCAAGAAAAGTATGATGAAACTGTGCCAATGTGTCCTCCGAGAAAATCAAGGCCTTACTGACCACGTGAAATGCCTGAATGGAAGCTAATGGAAACGATATCTCCAGACTTGTATCCGGTTGTGCAACATTTTCAAACCCATTCAATCGACCAACAAAACTCTCTAAATCTTTGCTAGAATGAAGGATTGCCTCGTATCCCGCTATACTGGGATAGACGTAGTTTCTTGATGCAACAGGAGGTGAAAAAATATCATGTACAATCACATCCGATAATTTATCCATATAATCATGGACGATTTCTGCATCATTTATCAAATGATCATAGTCCTTAACTTCTTGTTGGCATGAAGCAAAAATCAATGTGACTAAGATTATATTAAGTAAGTATCTCATACTCTGCAAATTTATTCAAAACGTTCTAATATTTGAGAAAAGTACCTCATTTCCTGATCAGTGCCAATGGAGATTCTAACTCCTTCTGGCATTCCAAAACTGTCCAGTTTCCTCAATAAAACGCCTTTACCATCCATATAATTCACAAATCTCTGAGATTCTTGCTCATCCTGATATATGGAACAAATAAAATTGGCATAGCTCTTAAGGTATTTGATCCCTTTTTTATTAAGCTGCTCCTCTAGCTTTTGCATCCACTTGTTGTTATTATCCAAAGTGATCTTCCGATGGTTATGATCGTCAAGAGCCGCAAATGCAGCAACTTGGGCAAGGGAATTCGGATTAAACACTAATTTCACTTTTTTGAGCGCCTGAATGACTGGTTTGCTTCCCATTCCATAACCAATTCTTACACCCGCTATGCCATATAGCTTTGAGAAAGTCCTTAATGTTAATATATTAGAAATATTCATAGTGGATGTATCAGGAAAAGATGGAAGTAGGTTTTTAGCATATTGAAAATAAGCTTCATCTACAACGACAAGAATATGACTTGGAATACTACTCACCAGGTCTTTTATCTCATCCTGAGTAATCATTGTACCTGTGGGATTATTGGGATTACATATGTAAATCATTTTAGTTTTTGAAGTAATCCTGTGTTTTATTGATTGCAGGTCAAATTGATATTCTATATTCTCAACTTTTGTTACATTGACATTATGCATGGCAGCAAACTTGTTAAAAGCAACGAAAGAACGATCATTGGTAATCACATGGTCGCCTTCATTGGTAAAAGCTTTAAACATCGAGTATAAAAGCCCATCCAGACCATTTGATAGGATAATTTCATCACCAGGACGCTGATGAATTTCACTTAGCTTTTGTGTCAGAGCGAAAGCTTGTGGATCCGGATATAGGTGAATGCTGCTTAGATGATCTTTAATGGCATTCATCGCCAATGGTGATGGACCATAATTATTCTCATTCGAGCTTAGGATTGCTTTATAGCGAGAATAAGCTGATGGGTCACTAGATTTTCCAGGTTTGTATGGTTGTAAATCCTGAATATTTTGAGGAATTTGAATCATAATACTTGTATATGCAATTATTGTGTATGCAATAATATTGAATTAATCTGTATGCTTAAAGTAGGATGAATAAAAAAAGTTTTACATTTACATCATTATATGGACTTAAACGTCCGAATTAAATAACAATGAGATGAAATATTTTGGATTTCTTTTGATATCAATGCTTTTTTTGGCCAGTTGTGCTGAGACTCCTCCAAGGCCTGAGCCGGTGATGACACAGGCTCAACATGATGCCATTAATGCTGAATCTGCTGCACTTCAGGCGCAGAAAGCAGCTCAGTCCGCTGCAGTTTCAACAAGCGCAAGTGCTTTACATTACTACTGTCCAGCGCATCCAACTAAAGGAGGTGATGCCCAGGGCTCATGTCCTGATTGCGGACAAGCATTGGTTCACAACGCCGCATTTCACAATGCTGGTGCTGGTGTGACCACCACCCCATCGGGTGCTGTGACTCCACCAACTCCTTCAACGGAACCAGCTGTTAATGCTGCCGGAGTTTACCACTACACTTGTTCTAATGGTTGTCCTGGCGGAGCGGGATCACAAGCAAATTGTGCTACATGCGGCAATCCGCTGGTTCACAATGCCGCTTATCATAACTAGGTATTGTCTATAGATGGGGTCACTTCAGCTTTGATGTCGAGAAGAGGACTGCGAGAACTTGGTTGGGTAAGATGAGAGAAGAGCTTGCAAATCGAATTGGAATTTGCCAGTCCTGTTGTAAAATACGAGTAATAATTGAAAAGGTTTTCAGTTTGCTTGCAAATGGAATTTGCAAGTGCCAGAGGAATTTTGCAAGTTCCAAATAAAGTTATGAGTCCCAATGCAATTTGCAAAGTTAGAAGGATGTGGCTATTCTATGACACTTTTGTGTTCCTGAGGACTATTTAAACTTACTTGCCAACTGCTCCCCTACCGCAATGTCAGACATGCCCCTTTCTCCTCGATTGGAGGATAACCATAAACCATTGTAATCTTTATAATCCTTCCATGGAGTGGAAAAGCGCGGCTCTTCATCAGTATAATTGGTGTAAAAATCCCACTGATTGATCAAATTGCTCTCTTTGTCAACATAAACGACATATTTATTGTCAGGAGTAACACCTACCTCCTCGAAAGTCAATTCCAGTTTTTCACTTGGAGCACCATCACTGCTTTGACCTTCACCTAGATACTTCAACGTAACGCCAGAATCTTTCAATTTAAAAGGAAGAAATATCCAATACGAATCATTAATCCAGAATTCCTTGCCTTTCTTCAAATGTTCTTGAGCCTCCTCTGAATCCAGAGTATCACCTTTCATGACAACGGTACCTTCCATCGAGTTTAAATTCATTTCATAGGTAAAGCTGTCTTTTTCACTCTCTATAATAAGATCACCTGTTCCCTTATTCCAGGTATGCAGTCGGTTCCCAAAAAATCTCCATTGGAAATAATCAGTGTTGTCCCAGGTTTGTCTACCACCAGAAGCTTCCATCACTCTATCCGCTATTTCGATGGCTTTTGGATCGCTTGCTTCAAGATTAAAGCCCGATGCAGCTGGATTAACTTCTTCGGTTTCGGAATTTTCACAAGCCAACATTGACATACCTAAAAAAAGGATTAAGAAATATTTCATTTTGCAGTAATTGTTAAAAGTGATTGGGCATCTCGCCAAACGACAAAGATAATAATATCGTTTACTACTAAGGATTAAGTTGGCTATCTAGCGTTTGTTAATGAATATTGATTGTGACAGTCTTTCATACCCTGTTTATATTTTTATCTTCACTTAAAATATTTATTCTATGAGAGAATATCACCAATTCTTTTTGTTTTTAGCACTGCTTTTCCTCTACACTAGTATAAGTGCACAACCAGCTCAGGATGATAGAATGTACGAAATTATTGAGTCCAGTTCTGCTGAAAGAATAGAGAATGATATCCAAAAGCTCGTCAGCTTCGGCACCAGACATACACTATCGGACACTATCTCAGATACGAGAGGTATTGGCGCAGCCAGGAGGTGGATCAAATCTGAATTCGATCAAATTTCAAAAGATTGTGGTGGATGTCTTGAGGTCAGCTACCTTAGCGGAGATGTTGAACCCGGAGAATCTCGTAGAATTCCTGAAGGCGTTCATATTGTTAATGTGATGGCGATCAAAAGAGGTACAGTTTATCCTGATAGATATATCATTATGTCTGGTGATATTGATTCCAGAGTCTCCGATGCACTTGATGCCACATCTGACTCTCCCGGAGCCAATGATAATGCTTCTGGAATCGCAGGCGTTTTGGAAGCAAGTCGAATTCTTTCAAAATATGACTTCGCGAGTTCTATCATTTTTGTCGGTTTATCTGGTGAAGAACAAGGTTTATTTGGTGGAAAAATAATGGCTGAACGCGCTCAAGAGGAGGACTGGGACATTATTGGCGTGTTGAATAATGATATGATAGGAAACATACATGGAATAGATGGCGTGATTGACAATACTACTTTCCGCGTTTTTTCGGAGGCGGCTCCTCCTAATGAGGATGAGCAAAAGAGAATCTGGAAACGCTTCTATGGAGGCGAAGTGGACGGCCCTTCTCGACAATTGGCCAGATATGTAGCCAGAATGACTTCTCAATACATGACTAATTTGGAGGCTATTATGATCTACAGATTAGACAGATTTGGCAGAGGAGGTCATCACAAACCTTTTAATGATGCGGGTTTCCCTGGCGTGCGAATTATGGAGACTCATGAAAATTACAATATGCAACATCAGGACCTGAGAACAGAAAATGGAATTGAGTATGGCGATGTCATAGAAGGAGTAGACTTTGACTATGCTTCAAAATTGACAGCAGTTAACGCCATCAGCCTGGCCGGTATTGCATGGGCTCCTGAACCACCAACTGGCTTAATGATCGGAGGAGCTGTAAGACCCTCCACGAGATTAAAATGGGAAGAATCGAATGATCCACATGTAAAAGGATATAAAATCTATTGGCGTGACACCACGTCACCTCAATGGCAGTATTCTCGATATGTTGGAAAGGTGCATGAATTTACATTAGAAGGAATCGTCATTGATAATTACCTTTTTGGCGTAGCCGCGGTTTCGGACGATGGAAATGAAAGTGTGGTTGCTTATCCTACCACCTTGATTCCCAGAAGGTAATTTTTAAATTTGATCAGCAAAGGCATCTAATCTCTTCATACTCTCTGCGCTTAATAGCCCCGATTTTCCGTAGAGGTGGCAGTATGTTCCAAATGTCCATCCCAGATATTCTGCCGACATCCTAAAAGGGTTTGAAAATTCCTGAGGTACATCATCATGTTCTGAAACGCTTATGATATGCATCTCCAACCCTCTCAATTGCCGCCCTAAATCCTTATTCCACTTCAGCAGGTCAGAGATTCTATCCAACAAAACTTTCATCATTCCACTCATCGTATACCAGTAAACCGGAGTTGCCCACACTACCTTTCTATGTTTAATCATCTTTTGTATGACCTGAACAAAATCATCGTCCGTAGTACCTGCATATGAAAATTGTGCAAGCTTCAAGTCTGCCAGATGAATGGTCTGCGCATCCAATCTCTCAGCCAGCGCTTTCACTGCGGCAGCAGTATTACCTGTTTTTCGGTGACTACCTTGAATAATAAGCATAAGTGAGTATTCATCAAAAAAAAGAACCCACTTAGATAGTTATATCTAAGTGAGCCCTACATTCATAGTGAAACGAATGTAAAAAAACATTTAAGGATGTTAATTCATGGTGTCTTGCATTTGTATGATAAAAGAACGTATTAATTTTTGATTTGTTGGAAACCGAACAAAAATTTAACATTCTGTCACGCATTTTAGCATTAATAGGTCTTGATCATGTCCTCATCCACCATAATGATATAGTCTGCAACCCCTTTTTCCGGTACTTCTCCTTCCATGATCGTAGTAATGGTAAGTATCTTTAAGTCTGGTCGATATTTTCTAAGATACCAAATAATGCCCTCCTTATGATCAGAATGATATCGACCATTTGCATGAAAAAAGATTTTACCCTCTTTTATATTTTCTGAAATACTGTGTGCCATTGTCGCATCCTTGATGGCTTGTGCTTTAGGGAAATTCTCACCGCCATGTCCTTCTACCATGTTGAGCATTTTTTGGTATCCCGGAAGGTCGATATCAAACTCAATGGGTAGAGGAGCGATATATGCTTTTTCCTCTGCAACGAGGGATTCAATGGCACCAAATCCTTGCTTGTAAACCATCGAGGCATAGCGCCTGGGGATATTGGTCGCAACCACATTAATTCCTTTCTCTCTGGCATAATTGATCAGTGGTGCATAATCTGTCTTGTAATTATTCCATAATCTCGCCTCTTTTTCGAAGGTTGCAAGATCGATTTCATCATTCAGGTATTGATCTAATTCTGATTGATTGTCACGCTCAAACATTTCCAGTCCCAAAATCAAATTATTTTTCTCATCTAAAGCTTTGATAAGTTTTAATTGTAGCCAGTGACTTATAGGGTCATCATGCATTTCACCAAAAAAGATTACATCGGCTTTCTGGGCAGACTTAATCAGTTTTTTAAAAGATGATTTTTTCAGTTTGTCATTAAGAAGTTGATGCGATTGTGCTTTCTGTGCCAAAGCTGGAAATTGTAAAGTGATCAATACGAGTACAAAAATTAAGGATACATTCTTAAATTTGAACATGTTGAAATATAGTTTATTCATTATTATATTATGCTCGCTCAGCTTTAAGGCTGAGAGTCAGCAAGATATCAAAGAATTTCGAAGTCATATCGATTCTTTGGTTCAGAATGCGATTGATTCCTCTGCCTTTCCAGGGGCTCAGGTCTTAATAAAGCATCGCGATTCTATCTTATTACACAAAGCTTATGGTCACCATACCTATCAAAAAAAGAGAAAGACGGATACACTGGACCTGTATGACCTGGCCTCTGTCACTAAAATTATGGCAGGTGGACTGGCTTTAATGAAGCTGGAACAAATGGGACTATTTGATCCGAAAGAAAAACTGGGAGAAACCCATCCTTATTTCAAAAATTCAGATAAATCAGATATCACCTGGAAGGAAATTCTGGCGCATCAATCTGGCCTTCAACCTTATATCGTCTTTTGGCAAACAGCAAAGAACAGAAAAGACCGCTTTAAATGGCGGACCTTTTCAAGAAAATACAACAAATGGAATCCAATCGTAATTGATGATGATATATTTCTTCATCGACGATACCCCAGAAAAATGAGAAAGATCATCAGGTCTTCTCCATTAAATTCAGAGAAAAAGTATCTCTATTCAGGACTTGCTTTTCTTTTAATCCCAGATTTAATTTATCAACGATCAGGATTATGCTTAGACGAATTTCTAAGAGATCAGATATACCATCCGCTTCATGCAGATAGAATAACTTTTAAACCCTCTGAATATTTCCCTTTGGAAGACATAGTACCCACCGAAAGTGATACGTTTTTTAGAAAGAAAACTGTCCATGGTTATGTTCATGATGAAAATGCATCGATGCTGGATGGCGTTTCTGCTAATGCTGGCCTATTTGCCAATGCTTCTTCTCTCATGACCATATGCGATCGACTTTTGAAGCCTGATAATGAAGTTTTTATGACAAACATTGTAGAGAAATATACCTCAGTACAATTCCCGGAGAATGACAATAGAAGGGGACTTGCGTTTGACAAACCACTTTTGGACTATGACGCATCTGCAAGTTATGTGGCTGAGTCTGCAAGTCCATCATCCTATGGACACAGCGGATTTACAGGAACATTTATTTGGATAGACCCTGAACACGAGCTGACTGTTATTTTTCTTAGCAATCGAGTACATCCATATCGCAGCAATCGCAAGTTGTATTCGATGAACTTTCGACCGAAACTACACCAGGCTGCATATGATTTTATAGAAGTACAAAATGATAAGTCATGAGATTTGCTGTCCTTATGGTGTTGTTCCTGAGCAATCATGCCATGGGACAAAATGACAGCAACTATATTGATTTTAGTGCCTTTGTGCGACTGGACAGTGTCACGATCACTGCAAAAAAAGAAGGATTTAGTGTGGAAGAGTTCATTAGAATCATTCAGAACGATAATACGCTGGAATTATCATTCAATCAATTGAGAACACTCAATTATAAATACCACAACAACATCACCTTCTATAATAACAATGGAAAGACAAAGGCTTTTTACGAAAGTGTGAATATCCAGCATTTCAATGGTATTTGTCAATGGATGGAAGTCCTCACAGAAAAAAGCTCAGGAAACTATGACCGCTATTATACCATGGATCTGTATGATCGGGTATTTTATCAACCTACTACACCTTGTTCAGAAAGACCAGAACGCTCTAAGCCCTCTCGATCAAAGCGAATTCTCGAAAACAGGATTGATGAATTAAAAAAGCTGATTTACAGACCGGGCCAACCTGCTTCAGTTCCATTGATTGGCGATAAGACTGCTATTTTTTCAGAAGCCATGATTGAAAATTATGATTTTTCGATCGAGTCCAAAGCGAACTCCTATGTTTTCAGAGCAAGTATCAAACCTTTCTATAATATCAAACATCCAAATGGTTCGGTCGTCAAATTTTTAGAAGTAGAAATGTCCAAAGAAAGCCTACAAGTCCTCCAGCGCAATTATAAACTCCAATATGATGCAGGAATTTATCATTTCGATATCTTAATTTTAGTTGATCTCGAAAGATTTGGTGAACAGTATTTAACATCGGATATTCAGTATAAGGGTTATTGGAAAGTTTGGGGCAAGCCAAAGGAAATCTGTACATTTCATTTCAAGATCTTAGAATTATTGTAATTATGATTTTGCTAGTAGATAGTGGTGCAACCAATTCAAACTGGAAATTTATGACTTCAGAACATGAATTTGTACTCCACCGCAAAGAAGGTATCAATCTTTCTACAGGTACCCTGGAGGACCACGATCTTGATTTTGATGATGTGCAGGAGGATTTAGTAGAGCAAATCTTTTTTTTTGGCGCTGGAACGGGGCAGCGAGAGCGAGAGTTATTATTGGATACCAAGCTGAAAAACAAATTCGTAAATGTAAAATCTATTTACATTGGTTCGGACCTGGAAACTGCCGGTTTGGCTCTTTCACAAGGAGAAAAATGCATTATTTCTATACTGGGTACGGGATCAAATTGTTGTGTATTTGCAGATCAATCAATTATCAAAAAAGTACAAAACCTGGGATATTTATTGGGGGATGAAGGCAGTGGTTTCAGAATGGGACGAGATATTTTAAAAATGTATTTCTACGGTTTGATGGAAGCTCAAGATGCCAGGTTGTTTGAGCATACTTACAAACTTACGAGAGATGATCTCATCAGAAAGGTATACCATAGAGGCAAAAAACCCAATACCTATGTAGCAAGCTTTTGCAGTTTCTTGGGTGTAAGTAGCCAAGACCTTAGAAATAAGATAGCGAGGCAAAACCTTGAAGATTTTTTTAAGGACCAGATTGGCTATTTTAAAGAGTCCAGTCAATGTCCACTACATTTTTCAGGCTCAATTTCCTGGCATTTTAAAGATATCATTCAAGATTTATGTACAAAATATGGTTATAAACTTGGAAACATTATCCAAAATCCCATAGATTCGCTCACTTATTCTAAATTGATTGAATTATAGAAATACTTGACATGTCAGATATTAAAAAAATTGCAGTTTTTACATCTGGTGGAGATGCTCCTGGTATGAACGCAGCGGTTAGAGCAGTCGTTCGGACCGCCTCGTATCATGGACTGGAATGCTACGGCATATACAGAGGCTATGAGGGAATGATCAATGGTCGAATCAGACCTTTGGCTACCCGAGATGTCGGGAACATTATACAACGGGGTGGTACCATTCTAAAAACGGCCAGGAGCATGCGGTTTATGACTGCGGAAGGAAGACAATTGGCTTACGAAAACCTAAAAGCAGCTGGCATAGATGCCATGGTGGCTATCGGTGGTGATGGTACTTTTACTGGTGCCCACGTCTTCAATCAGGAGTACGACATACCTATTGTGGGATTGCCGGGAACTATTGATAATGACATCTGTGGTACGGACTATACCATTGGCTTTGATACGGCCATCAATACCGCTATAGAGGCTGTAGATAAAATCAGAGATACCGCCGATTCTCACTCGAGATTGTTTTTTGTTGAGGTGATGGGAAGACATTCGGGTTACATCGCATTGCACTGTGGAATCGGAAGTGGAGCAGGTTGCATTTTCCTGCCTGAGTATGATACGCCCCTGGATGAATTGGTAGATGTCCTTAAGAAGGCCAATGAGCAGGACAAAAAGTTTAATATGGTCATTGTAGCAGAGGGCAATGCAAGTGGTAATGCTATGGAGATTGCCAACCGGTTGAACGAAAAATATGATGGATACGAATCGAAGGTGACCATCCTCGGTCACATGCAGCGAGGTGGAGCCCCATCTTGCCATGACAGGGTATTGGCCAGTCGATTAGGTTACAGTGCAGTAGTGGAGTTGTTGAAAGGAACCCGAAACATGGCGCTGGGAATAGTCAATGACGAATTATGTCTGACTCCTTTCGAAGAAGCGATTTCTCAGACGAAACAACCTAAGAGTTCACTGCTGGAAATGGCCAGGATTTTATCGATTTAAGTAAATTGATTTAACTTTTTGTTTGAAAATCATTTTCTAGAAACCAATCTTTAAATCGAGTTACGCCCTCTTCAAACTCTATTTTAGGTTCATATCCTAGCAGTTTTTGCGCTTTGCTCAAGTCTGCATAAGTTATGGTTACATCACCTGGTTGCATCGGTAATATCTTGACTTTAGCAGGTCGATTAAAAACCTTAGAAACAGTTCCAATCATTTCAGAAAGCGCAACCGTTTTATGATTTCCTAAATTTATAATTTCATATAAAGAACCTTTATAGTTTATAGCACTTACTACACCTGCTATCAAATCATCAATATAGGTATAGTCTCGGCTCGATGTTCCATCTCCATATTGTGTAATTTCCATATCATTCTTGATCATGCGAGCAAACTTTGAAATTGCTAAATCCGGACGTTGTCTAGGGCCATAAACTGTAAAAAACCGCAAACCAATAAATCTGATTTTGTAGAGATTACTGTATACGTGACCTAGCATTTCTGAACTTAGTTTACTACAAGCATAAGGACTAATGGGTAAAAGCTTAGCTTCATCCTCCTTCCAGGGTATATTTGGATTAATACCATATACAGAACTAGAAGAGGCAAAAATAAACTGACTTACGTCTAAAATTTTTGCTAACTCTAGCATATTCTGAGTTCCTATAACATTAACTCTTTGAGTAGGAATGGGATTTTTCACACTAGCATGTACCCCAGCTTTTGCAGCGATATGAATAATGACATCAATTGGCTCACAGATCATGTTTTTTAACTTTCCATAATCTAGGATATCTAATTCGAAAAATTTATAATTATCCTGAAGAAGGAGCCATTTAATATTCTTTTCTTTAATAGAACGATGGTAGAAAGTATCAAAATTATCAATCGCAAGTACCTGATGGCCTAAATTAATTAGCTTTTCAGACAAATTACTACCAATGAAACCAGCACCACCTGTTATCAAAATATGTTTACTCACAACATTCTCACTTTAAAAGGATATTATTCTTTTTCTCAAATATTTATTCATTCAAATTATGCATTTGTTGTAACCCTACAATTTCTGGCTCAACCTTAAAGCTGCATGATCATCCAGAGTTGGTGATTGACCTGAAAGACACCTTGCAACTCAGAGTTCATCTTGTTGGCCAAACCCTTATTCATTACTTCACGAAAGAAAGTTTCATCGAAGAATCCCGGTAAGCTAAAAATGTTTTCAAAATCTTTACAAATACAATCTCTTATACGGATATTAACCAACTTAAAGAATCACGATTCTTTCCTACGTAATAAACTTAAATGAAAAAGATACAGAAAGTGATCAAATAATCACAAATAAATGCACTTGAAAAAAATACCATTAAAAACTTCAACTGATTAATCCAGCTTCAAGACATCTAAAAATGCCTTCTGAGGTACACTGACCGAACCAATCTGTCGCATCTTCTTCTTCCCCTTTTTCTGCTTTTCCAATAATTTACGTTTCCTCGTAATATCACCACCATAGCATTTTGCCGTTACATCCTTTCTCAATGCAGAAATGGTTTCCCTGGCAATAATCTTTGCACCAACTGCCGCCTGAATAGCAATCATAAACTGTTGGCGAGGCAAAAGATCCTTTAATTTCAAACAAATTTTTCTACCGAATGAAGCTGCTTTATCACGGTGGACCAAAGAAGAGAGCGCATCGACAGAATCTCCATTTAGTTTCAAATCTAATTTTACAAGATCTGACGCTCGATAGTCTATCGGCGCATAATCAAAAGACGCATATCCCCGAGTAATGGACTTTAATTTATCATAAAAATCAAAAACGATCTCTGCCAGCGGCATCTCAAAACTAAGCTCTACCCTTTCGGTTGTCAAGTAGGTTTGCTTCGTTAATTCCCCTCTTTTCTCCATGCAAAGCGTCATAATGGGACCAATGTATTCCGGCTTAGTGATAATCTGAGCACTAATGTAGGGCTCCTCTACCCGATCTAGTAATGTCTGATCTGGTAAATCAGTAGGCGTATTAATCAATAATTTTTCTCCCTTTGTCGTATAAGCATAGTAAGAAACATTCGGAATGGTTGTAATCACTTCTTGCTCGAATTCCCGGGACAATCGCTCCTGAATTATTTCCAGGTGAAGCATACCCAAAAATCCACATCTGAAGCCGAATCCCAAGGCTACTGAGGTCTCAGGTTCAAAAACCAAACTGGCGTCATTCAATTGTAGCTTTTCCAATGAGTCTCTCAGATCTTCAAAATCTTCATTTTCGATAGGAAAAATTCCAGCGAAAACCATGGGCTTTACATCCTCGAAACCTTCGATTGCTTTTGCACATGGCCTTTCTACTTTGGTTATGGTATCCCCGACTTTGATTTCCTTGGATTCCTTTATTCCGGTGATGATGTACCCTACATTGCCTGCTTTAAGCTCTTTACGAGGTGACATTTCCATTTTCAAAATACCAATCTCATCCGCTTCATATTCCTTGCCAGTATTGACGAATCTCACCATATCACCTTGCTTGAAGGATCCATTGACGATCTTAAAGTAAGCAATCACTCCTCTGTATTGATTGAATATGGAGTCAAATATTAGGGCTTGTAATGGTGCCTCTTCATCTCCTTTAGGGGCTGGTATCTTATTAACGACAGCATTCATGATATCCTGAATGCCAATACCGGTTTTTCCACTAGCCAGAATGATGTCTTCCAGATCACATCCAATTAAATCAATGATTTGGTCTGATACTTCTTCGATCATGGCACTTTCCATATCCACCTTATTTAACACCGGAATGATTTCCAGATCATGCTCTATGGCAAGATAAAGGTTAGAAATGGTTTGAGCCTGTATCCCTTGTGAGGCGTCAACCAGTAGCAGAGCTCCTTCACAAGCTGCGATTGATCTTGATACTTCATAGGAAAAATCGACATGACCAGGGGTGTCAATCATGTTAAAAGTATAGAGTGTCCCATCCAGGTGCTTGTAGTCCATCTGAATGGCATGACTCTTAATGGTGATCCCTCTTTCTCTCTCCAAATCCATGTCATCCAATGCCTGACTCTTCATATCTCTCGCAGAAATCGTCTGGGTAAATTCCAGTAAACGATCTGACAGCGTAGACTTTCCATGGTCTATATGGGCAATAACACAGAAATTTCTAATATTCTTCATGGGCGCAAAGATAGTAGTTTAGTTTATTAATTACTGAACAATTGCGTCTTTCATTCTTTAGGTATATTTACACTGAAAATAGAGACTATGGCAAAAATACCTATCAATTTATCGACAGGAACAATAGAGCAGAACAGTGAAATAATTGTGGGAATAGATCTGGGAACCACTAATAGCCTGGTCGCTTACATTAAGGACGGAAAAGCAGTGGCAGTAAAAGATGAAAATGGTAAAAGAACATTGGTACCTTCTGTCATTCATTTCGGACCGGATGAAGTTATCGTCGGTGATCCGGCCAGAAAGAAATTGATTACCCATCCAGAGAAAACCATTTATTCTGTGAAAAGACTAATGGGAAAGTCTTACAAAGATGTGAATTCGTTCGAAAATTACCTTTCTTATAAAATCATAGATGAAGACCAGGACGCCTTGGTAAAAATTCAAGTAGATGAAAAGTTCTATTCTCCCATCGAATTATCCGCAGAAATACTCAAAGCCCTCAAGAAAAGGATAGAAACCAGATTAAATAAGTCTATTCAGAAGGCAGTGATTACCGTTCCTGCTTATTTTAATGATACCCAAAGACAAGCCACTAGAGATGCGGGAAAACTGGCTGGTCTGGACGTATTAAGGATCATTAACGAACCTACTGCGGCATCATTAGCATATGGGATTGGCTTAGATCAGAATGAAGACCGAAAAATTGTGGTGTATGATTTAGGTGGAGGAACTTTTGATGTATCAATTTTGCAGATTCAGCAGGGCATTTTTGAAGTTTTGTCCACCAATGGTGACACTTTTTTAGGAGGTGATGATTTCGATAAAAAAATCATCGATTACTGGATAGAAGATCGCCAGGTCGATCGTGTAAAATTTAAAGAAAACAAAAGTTATAGGCAACGTGTGAGATTGTCTGCTGAGGAAGCAAAAAAGATTTTGAGCTCTGCTGAACTATACAAAGCTGATGATTTGAGCATATCTTTATCGAAGTTCAATGAACTCATTAAGCCTCTGATCGACAGGACCATAGAAGCATGTGAAATAGCACTCAAGGATTCTAATTTGAAAAAAGAGGAAATCTCTAATGTCATCATGGTCGGAGGGTCAACACGGGTTCCTTTAATCAAGTCCTCCGTATCATCGTTTTTTGATCAGCAAGTCAATGATAAAATAGATCCAGATGAGGTAGTCGCACTGGGGGCAGCAATCCAGGGTGATATTCTTGCAGGAAATCAAAAGGGAATGCTTTTATTGGATGTCACACCGCTTTCTCTGGGTATAGAAACAGTAGGAGGACTCATGGATGTCATCATACCAAGAAACAATAAAGTGCCAGCAAGAGTAGGCAGAAATTACACAACTTCCGTTGATGGTCAGAAAAATTTAAAAGTCAGTGTTTATCAAGGCGAGAGAGACATGGTGTCCGACAATAGAAAATTGGGTGAATTTATTCTAAGTGGGATTCCACCTATGCCAGCTGGTATTCCTAAAATTGAGATTCAATTCATCTTGGACGCAGATGGTATTCTGGTTGTTAAAGCCTCAGAGCTAAGATCTGGAATTTCACAGAATATTGAAATAAGATCGCAATATGGCTTGAGTGAGGAAGAAATGGGTAAAATGCTTTTGGATTCCTTTAAGCATGCAGAGGAGGATCTGGCTAAACGGGCCCTACTTGAAGCTCGCAATGAAGCCAATAATGTCATTCTCTCTTCTAAAAAGTTTATCGATCATAATAAGACCTTATTGACAAAGGAAGAAACAGCAACGCTCATCGAAATGACGAAGGATTTGGAAATGGCCGCCAAAAGTGAAGATAAAGATGCTATAAATCATAAAATGGAAACACTTAACAATTACTCCAGACCTTTGGCAGAAAGAGCGCTAGACCACGCCATTAGTGATGCCTTAAAGGGAAAAGAGTTGTAGAAGAAAATACGTTTTAGTAGTAAAATGTGGTTTTCCATTTATAACCATTGATCTTTATTCAAGATAAGTATTGAAACTGACTTCTTCGTCTAAAGTCCTGTGGACAGGACATTTGTTGGCAATTTCAAGCAGGCGTTCCCTTTGTTCCTGACTCAGATTTCCCTCCAGATTGATGCATACATCAAAGTGGCTAATTTTAGATTTAGGATCTTCACAAGAGGCACAATCCTCAATGTATCTGCGATCGAATGACAAATGTACCTTCACGGTATCTAGTGGCCATTTCTTGCGACGCGCATACATTTGTAGTGTCATAGCCGTGCAGGCTCCCAGAGAAGCATTCAAAAGCTCGTATGGAGAAGGTCCAAAATCATTACCTCCTATATCCTCAGGTTCATCTGCGACCAGTCCATGATTACCAGCCATTATTTCTGTGGTAAATCCGTCATTTTCTAACTTTACCATGACTTGTTTCGTAGTCCTCAACTTCTCTTTTTCAGGAAGTTCGACATATCTTTTAACCCATGAGGCAATGACACCACCAGTGTAAAATGCATCATCTTTATTGTTCAGCATGTGATTGGCTCCATTGAGTGTGACAAAACTCTTCGGATGTTTGGCAGCATGATATATTTTGGCAGCGTTTTCAATTTCTACGACCATATCCTGTGGGGAATGTAGGATCAATAATGCTTTCCGGAAGTCCTTGATGATCTCCATGGTGTCTTTCCTGGAAAGATCATCGATAAATTGCTTTCTGATGGTAAACTCCCGATTGTCCACAGTAATGATTGCTGCACCTTTGTCATGGATTTCCTGGATGCTGTCCCCTATCAGATGTTTGACATGTTCCGGTTGAAATGGTGCACCTATAGTGGCTACTGCCTTTACACCATTCATTTCAGAACCTGCGTACAATGCAGCTGCACCACCTAAAGAATGACCTATAATGATAGATGGCTCGTCGTAATGCTTTGATAAAAAATGAGCCGCTGCTTTGATATCATCAACATTAGAGGAAAAATTAGTGTTGCTAAAATCGCCTTCACTTTCTCCTAATCCTGTAAAATCAAACCTCAACACAGCGATGCCTTGTAAATTCAAAGCCCGACTAATGTGCCTGGCTGCTTTAAGATTTTTGTTTCCTGTGAAAACATGTGCAAATATGGCAAAAGGGTAAGGACCTTTCTTTAATGGTAACTCTAGTTTACCTACTAGCTGATGTCCGTGAGAATTATGAAAAGTAACTTTATGAGAAGGCATTGAATGGAAATTTATCTCCACTCAATATACAATTATAAAAGACCTATAGATCTTAAAACCGATTTGAAAATTCGTGAAAAAGGTCCGCCAGCGTGCCTTTTCCTGATTTTAATGGGAGGACGCTTGTGAATTGCCGTTATTTTAATTTCAGACTGAGACATATTATCTTAATATTAAATCTATAACTACTTATAATTGCCTTTTGTTCTATGACACGATATCATTAGGAGTTCCTTAACTATAAAGTCGAAGTGGAAGTTATTTGTCAAATTCTATGCTTTCAAATCAAATTTTATCGCTAAAATCCAGAAGGAACAATAGCTTTTAAATGACGTCAATTTTATGTCAGTTATCTGCGAAATTAAGGTGGGGTTCTGGACTTAATCGTGTAATCCTTGTATATTGTATTGAAATTCAAACCTAATGATCTCTTATATTCATTTATGAAACCTAATGGCAGCATATTATCCTTTACATCCTTCTGCATGTCAATGATACTTTTGCTCATTGGAGGTTGTCAATTGGAACAGCAAGAAGTGAGTGAAAATGCTAACATTAGGGTCATTGAATTAGAACCTGAACCCCGGGAGGTGGCCGAGTATGAATTAACTGCCAACAGAGAAGAATTATTAGAATACGACTGTGACTTAAATTGGATTTTATTTGATTACAATTCAGCGGATCTAAGTAATACTGCTAAGTTAGAGCTAGAAAAAGTAGCCATGATTATCAACCAAAACAATAATTTCAAGGCAAGGATACGTGCTTATACCGATAGCAAAGGAAGACCCGAGTACAATCAAAAACTTAGTGCACGAAGAGCGGATAATGCAAAAAAGTACCTAATGGCAGAGGGAATTCAAGCTCGCAATATTAGTATCGATGCCTATTCTGAAGCGAAACCCATTGCGCTTAATACAGAAGATGATTCGGGTAGAAAATACAATAGAAGAATAGAATTGTTTGTTTTAGATAAACTAAACAATACTGTTTGTCGCTCCCACCCACCACAAATTCCGGAGTCATTAAAAGTTGACGTTCAATAAGTTATCTATTTGTTAATTTATCAATGATTTAGGCGATAAAGTAACACCAACCTGGAAAAAAAGCGTAATTTCGCGGGCTAATTTGAATGAAATTATGAAGAACATCAGAAATGTGGCAGTCATTGCCCATGTCGACCACGGTAAAACAACGCTCACTGATAAAATGATTCATTTCTGTCAGGGCATGGGCGAAAAGCTTCCTGAAGGTGATTTGATACTCGATAGCAATGACCAGGAAAGAGAACGAGGTATCACCATTTTTGCTAAAAATATATCCGTTAATTACAAAGGCGTTAAAATAAACCTGATCGATACTCCGGGACACGCCGATTTTGGAGGAGAAGTTGAAAGGGTTTTAAATATGGCAGATGGAGTTTTACTGCTTGTCGATGCTTTCGAAGGAGCTATGCCACAGACAAGGTATGTTACTCAAAAAGCACTGGAATTAGGGCTTAAGCCTATCGTAGTAGTGAATAAGGTGGATAAAGAAAATTGCAGACCGGACGAAGTGCAGGAGGATGTCTTTGAACTGATGTTCAATTTAGATGCCACTGAAGAACAACTTGATTTTGAAACCATTTTCGGTTCAGCTAAACATAATTGGATGGGGCCGGACTGGAAAGAGCCTACCCAAGATATCTCCTATCTCTTAGATAGAATTGTAGAAGGCATTCCTGAACCAGCAATCAATGAGGGACCTTTACAAATGCAAATCACCACCATTGACTATTCTTCGTATGTCGGGCGTATTGCAATCGGAAGAGTTCATAGAGGTGAAATTACCACTTCAACTCCTATCTCCCTGGTGAAGCGGGATGGCAACATAGTCAGGACAAAGATCAAAGAACTTTTTGTTTTTAATGGTCTTGGAAAACAGAAAGTCGAAAAAGTGGAGTGCGGTGACCTTTGTGCAATTACTGGAATAGCTGAATTTGAAATCGGGGATACGATTTGCCACTTTGAACATCCGGAAGCCATGCCTGCTATCACTATAGATGAACCAACCATGAGCATGCTGTTTACCATTAACAACAGCCCCATGTTCGGCAAAGAAGGAGAATACGTTACTTCCAGACACATTAAGGAAAGATTAGAAAAGGAAACTGAACGAAATCTTGCATTGAGGGTGGAACAAGGAGAAACACCAGAGGCCTTTATCGTTTTTGGAAGAGGAATCATGCACTTATCTGTGGTCATAGAAACCATGAGAAGAGAAGGGTACGAACTACAGGTAGGTAAACCTAAAGTCATCATAAAAGAGATCGATGGTATTAAACATGAACCTATCGAGGCATTAACGATTGACGTTCCGGAACAATACAGCGGTAAGGTCATTGAAGCGATCACACGTAGAAAAGGAGATTTATTAATTATGGAGCCCAAAGGTGATTTGACCCACCTGGAGTTTGAAATTCCTTCTCGTGGCTTGATCGGAGTGCGAACCGTATTGATGAATTTATCTGCAGGAGAAGCCATTATTGCTCACAGATTTGAGCGATTCGAACCTTGGAAAGGTGATATCCCAAGTCGAAATAAAGGAGTTCTGGTTTCGATGGAAGCTGGAAATGCTTTTGCCTACGCCATCGACAAACTTCAGGACAGAGGTAAGTTTTTTATCGCTCCTCAAACTGAGGTATACGAAGGTCAAATTGTAGGGGAGCATACCAGGGATAATGACCTGGTGGTCAACCTTACCAAGGCTAAGAAGATGACCAATATGAGATCCTCTGGAGCAGACGACAAAGCCAAATTGGCGCCGCCTACTATCTTTTCTTTGGAGGAATGTATGGAATACATCGATGACGACGAATATGTTGAGGTTACACCTAAGTCTATACGACTTAGAAAAATACTTTTGAAAGAGCACGAAAGAAAAAGAGCTTCTAACGCAAGTATGGCAATAAGTTAAAAATTACTATATTTAGATAAATTAAGACGAAGTTGAAGGGCTGTGCAACGGGGATTGCATGGCCCTTCTTTGTTTCTGAAAGACCTTTGAACAACATGAATACTATAATTTTTTGCGTTATAGTATTTATGCACTTTTTTCGCAGTATGAAATATATATTATGTCTTCTTGTTCTACTTGAATGTCAATGTCTTACAGGACAAAGCGAGGAGCTCTATCAAGAGATCGACAAAATTATTAGATATGACACAGAGATTACTTACCCTTTAGAAAAGAGTTTTATCGTTGGCATTATCTACGAGGACACTACCTATATTGTTAATTTCGGACCTACGCATATAGATACCTTCGATCTTTTCGAAGTGGGTGGGCTGACCAAGGTATTTACCTCAATCCTTGCAACCAAATTAGCTTCTAATGAACTCATCGATCTTGATGCTCCCATCAATCATTACTTGCCTACTCAATGGAAAAATAAAAATCTTTCTCAGTACACGGTTTCAGACCTCATGATGCATCAAATCAAGTTTCCCAAGAGGCCTTCTGACCTTAGTCGTAAGGAATATAACATTAGCAACCCATATGCATATTATACCAAAGTGGACCTTCTCACCTACTACAGTACTTTTCAGGAACCACTAATGGGTGGCTGGTTAAACAAAACAGTGGACTATTCGCACATCAATTACGCCTTACTGGAAGTCATCATTGAGCAAAAAATGAAAATGCCTTTGGAAGATTTGTTTCAGCTCTATTTATTTCAAGAATTGGGAATGTTGCAGACATCATTAGATTTTACTAAGGAAGCACTTGCCATGGGGTTTGATCGCTCAAATATGATCCCTGAACCCTGGGAGTATGCAAGTTTCGCCGGATCTGAAGGATTAATCACATGCATGTATGATTTGTTGAAATTTGTAAAGCTATCTATGGAGAGTCCGGAAGATTACATCCTCACATCTCAACAAATCAAAGAAGATTCGAAAATCACCAGAAACCTTTACCATACTGGTACATGGTACATCATGAAATCCAGAAAAGCCGGAGATATTTATACGCATTCGGGCGTCACCGAGCGACACAAAGCTTACGTACATTTCAAAAAAGATAGCAAAACGGGTGTCGTGATACTTTGTCAGTCAAGCATAGGAGTTGAAAACTTAGGTTTATTAATTTTACGAATGATTAATAATAATTGGAAAAAATGAAATGGATACTGCCTGTTGTCATAACCATATTGATTTTCTCTTTATGGGCGGGTTTTGCATTGACAGTGATTAATCCATACTTAAGAGAGCATGTTCCGGGTTACGTTATGGGCAGGTTGTGTATATGGGAGTTGATTGCTTTTTTAGTTGCGATGACTTTAGCTAAACTTATGGTCAAACAATGGGGAAACTTATCGTTAGTTGAGGTCAACGGTCGTCGACAACTATCTTTGAATTTTAAATATGGAATATTTTTTTTAATTTATCTTTTTATAGGATTGCTGGTAGCAATATGGCAATTCTGGTTATTTAGTCAAAACTTTTGAAGATGGGAAAAAAAGATAAAGGCAAAGCGCCTAAGATTGGAAGTTTGGTATTCACCACAGGAACAGAAGGCAATAGTTTTTTTGACGACATAAGAGTTGAAGAAACCCATGGAGACGAATTAGCACCTCAAAGCTTGAATCTACGTGTCTACCGAGATAAGAAAATGAGGCGCGGCAAAGTGGCAACGATTGTCACCGGATGGAGAGGTAATCTCAACACCTTGAAGGAGTTAGGCAAAGAATTAAAAGTAGCATGCGGTGTTGGTGGGTCTGTTAAAGACAATGAGATTTTGATTCAGGGTGACTTTCGGGATAAAGTGGTGGACTTATTAAAGGAGAAGGGATACACCGGAACAAAACCTACGGGTGGCTAAATGGTGAAGTCTTATATCCACAAGAGGTGGTACTTTCGTTTTAACCTACTATAATCATTCTATTTTTTCCTTGAAGATCTTGCTCGATTTCCACCTTTTCGTAGCCATTTTCTTGAAAGAGTGCTTTCACTTCAAGGGCATTGAATTCATTACACTCCAAGTAAATCTTCCCACCGGGTAGTATGTGATCTTTACCAAAAGCAGCGATTTTCTTATAAAAGATCAACACATCTTCATCTTCAGGGAATAGGGCAACTGCAGGTTCATGTTCCAAAGTCGAAATAGACATCTCAGAGATCTCATCCCGAGAAATATAGGGAGGATTGCTGATGATGACATCATACCTTTCCAACGAAAACCACGATTTTTCATCTAGAAAATCAAGATTTTGAAATTTTATGGTGGCATCATGCTTTTCAGCATTTCTTTTGGCTACCTCAATGGCTCGAGAAGAAACATCTATCGCTTCCACATCACAATTTGGCCTTCTACATTTTATTGTAACTGCAATACAACCGGAACCTGTTCCTATATCCAAAACTTTTCCCTCTACCCTATCGCTCAGCATTTTGTACACCAGCTCTTCAGTCTCAGGTCGTGGGATTAACACGGCCTCATTGACCTCAAACCTGTAATTGTAGAAAAAAGCGATTTCAGTAACATATTGAATCGGTAGCCCCCTTTCCAGCTTACGCATCGCATCTCTGAATACGATCATTTCCCTGGTATGCAACGCTCTATCGATGCCGCCTTTGTAGTTAAAGAGATCCTCCCAAAAGATCTTCTTAATGTTGACAGCTTCTCGCTCATCATGCCCTCTACTCAGGATCTCATCAAGTTCTCTGTCTGCTTCAGAAATTTTCATATTCTAAACATTACTGGGTATTTCGATAACTTATTGGGGTAGCCTTTTACGATTCTTAGGAAATGATCTCTGGCTTTATCAATATTTAATTGAAATATATTCATAAATCCACCATCATCGTAATGCTGATAGCCAAGCAATCTGCAAATAGATGGAATATCTACAATATCACAGCCATATCTCTTTATATAGTAAGGCGTAAGTCGAAACGAATTTACGGTGTAAATGATTTGTTCTTGTACAAACCTTGATGCGCTTTCAAAACTTCCAACACTACGCTCTGCTATCACTCCATGTTCACTAAGCCCCCACGAATCAATATCGTGATCAAATCCCATCTCAGTGGGTTGTAACATGGTCGCGTCGTACTTTATTCCTAATCTGTCACATATATCATTCATCACTGAGTCTGGATTCTTTACCATGTCCTCATAAATGATTGGTATGTATTTATCATAATTACGCATCGCCAGTCCCACACACGTATTGACCATATACATGCAAGTGGAATAATAAATGCTGAATCCTCTTCTATTCAACGAAGCTATGGTATCATAAGGATTACGAATGGTCTGCATTAAAAAGCAATTTGGGAAATGTGCAGTTAAATCCTTAAATCCATAAACATTCGACGGAGTTTTTTCAATCCAATAGCGCTTGCCATAAGACCTGGCCGCACTTGTAAAAAATTCGTCAGAAAACTCTTCAATGAAATGTGCATATTCAATCAGGTCATTTAGTTTTTTTGTAGTCCAACCATAATTTTTATTAAGCACCTCTGTGCGACTGTACATATGCCATGCATAAGATTTCAATTTGTCCTCAATGATTTTGTGTTTATTCTCCTCCCATTGCTTAAAGAGTTGGTGTTTGGTAAATAGGTGAGTTTCCGGTCCGCAAAAGAGATCTGGATGACGATTTAGGACATTGGCCACCAATGAACTACCTGTACTACCTGAACCTCCGATAAAGCCATTCATATCATAATCAATAAAATGTGGAAATGTAATAACTTGAGACCAATAACAAGAGCCAACCTCCGTAAACTTTGATATTAAGATACACGCCTGGCTGAATCTTATATTTTCTCCATGCAAACACCATCAAAATGATTTTATTAATGAGATAGGCAAGTACCGTCGCCCATGCTATCCCAATAATACCAAAATAACGCAGGAATAAAAGGCTAAAGATGAAATTGACCAACAGTTCTACTCCAGCACTAAGCATCAGAATCATGTTATGATGTCTGGAGAAAACGATGACCTGAGGCATCAATATCCTCGAACTGATAACGAGAAGATAAACATTAAAAATACGGGCCGATAGCTTGTAGGATTCACTATAAAAAAAAGAAAATAAAAAGGTGCTCGTCAGCATCAAAACAACGCTTATCGGAAAAATAAAATTAGACAAACGTGTTATCTTTTTTTTAACCTGCGACAAAGCACCACTCATGTCATTGACGGCTATTGGAATCAATGCTGTAGAAATTGCACCAACCAGAACAGTGAGTAACGGAAGCTCTCTTGCACCATATCTGAATTGTGCAAATACTTCACTGTCAAAGAAATAAGTGACGAGAAAGCCATCAACATATTCCATCCCGTTTCCTAATAACATATGAAATATCAATGGAAATGAAAAGGACAAAAAAACCATTTGCAACTTAAAATCCAAGGATGGTCTGCCGTATCTCAATGCTATTACCCAAAACCATATAAATTTTATGGCAGCCCAAAGGACCATCAACTGAAGTAAACCCAATATCGTATAACCATTATGAACGCCATAACCAATGAGAACTATTTGCAATCCGAATAGAATCAAACCATAGCGTAGGATCCTAACAGGCTTATTTTTCAGAAGTAAGTAGTATTCTGTAAAATTTCCAGGAGCAGAAAGTACCATATAAGCTATAATCCAGTGCATATACTGAATATCACCACTATTACTTCCAGCTAGTCGCGCAATTAATGGTTCAAATAGCAATAGAGCTGTGCTTGCAATCAAAGCTAATGATACCAACAATAGGCCAAGGTTGAATAATAGCGATTTCTGTTTTTCTCTGGAAAGCTTCGGATAATAGCTCATCAATCCATTATTTAATCCCATGACCCAGAAAAAACTAACGACATTTGAAATGAAAAAGAAGAGTTCATATAATCCGATCTCAGACGGCTCGAAGCCAGATTTTACCAGGATAATTCCAATCAGAATCAGGGTGCCAAAACGCATGGTATGGAAGAATTGTAAAGCACTGACATTCTCTAGCCACTTCATCCCAACATTGTTTTGTGCCAAAGGGCGAAGCTTAAGAATCTGAAAGCCTTGTAATTTTCCTGCATTCCTGCACCTTCAATCTCTTCAGAAAGTTGTGATTTCATCTGTTCCACCTGAAAATATTCATCAAGATCCGGCGTGATAAAAGATAGTAAAAATTCCTTGTGGTCTTTCATCCACTTGTTATTAGGTGCAACCAGACCCATTTTGTTACGTCGAGTGAGGACCGATTTTGGCAAATATTCCTTATAAGCATTTCTCAATACAAATTTAGTTAGACCTTGATGGACTTTATATTGTGAAGGAATGCCCAATGCATGTTGATAAAGCTCAGGGCTCTGACAGAAAATAGGTTGACTCATCACGCCAAAGTATTTACCTATTCTGTCCGTAAATCTTAAAAGCTCTGTCACTGCTCCATCGAAAAAATCATTTTTTAAAAAAGTGTTTAAGTTTCGAAGGTTAATTTCTGGCTTTTTGTCCAACGATGATGCTTGCTCATATATAAAATCTCTGTTGAGGCTCTTTAAAAGGGGATTGTTTTTTAAATGGAATTTCAATTTGGATGCCATTCGAAACCTTGGAATATAATAGTAAAGCATCAAATTCTTAGCGTAATATTTTAGCCAATGACCCTTCATATAGTAATGCTTCAGCTCGGTGCGTAACTTTGAAAACTTCTTTTGAAGGATCAACTCGTTCCAGTATATGGCATTATAGTAATTGTGTCCTCCGTATAGAGCATCAGCTCCAGTTCCATCCAGTACATTTCTGATTCCTTTGAATTGGCAAAAGCGCATCAATTCGTATTGCATGAAACTTCCAAGCGAAGTTGTAGGCAATTCCATAGCGTGGTGAAGGTTGATCAACTCCTGCTCCACATTTCCAACTTGAATTTGATGCCATTCTGAAATTTCTAGCTGACCTACTACATCCTGAGCGTACGCTACCTCATCCAATGCATCAATACCGGTCATTGCCGTCAAGTAAGGAATGGATCTTCCTGAAGAAATCACTGCACTGGCGATGACAGAGCTGTCAATACCACCGCTAAGAAATGCCGCAGGTTGATCGACATGTTCTAAAACGGTTTGTACAGATTGATTGATTAAATTTCTGGTTTGGATACTAGCCTCCTCCAGGCTTACATCAAGAGATTCAATGCTGATTTTTTCAGCGCCATGAATTTCATACTCCAATGTATTTAGGTTATATTTTAGATACGCTCCGGCCTTTAATTCCTGAACTCCTGCAAACATACCATCAGTTCGACCGTGAAAAAAAAAGGCAAAGGCCCCTTCTTTGGAGGCCTCCAGCTTTAGAAAAGGCAGTTTTTTCAGCGAAGAGATAGCGTTCGAAAAGCAAAAATAATCATCATGGTCAACGTAATAGATGGTTCGTATACCAATGCGGTCCCTCGAAAGTGTAAGTACTTCTCCCTTTAATGATGCTGCAGCCCATGATCCATAATGACCAAGTTGAAACCCATCAAATACTTCTTCGTGCTCTGATTCAACATAGTAAGTGGGGGCCATCATTTGAAAACTTCTAGGCAAACGCTGCTCGAAGGCTGGTCGCTTTAGCACAATTCCACAAAATCTATTCAACTGCATCATATAATGCCGTACTATTTTGGCTTAATATTAGCAGTAAATGTAATACAATATCCCACTAGATGAAAATAAAGACAATTCATCAAGATCTTAAGGTATACTCTAGCATTGATGAGCTGGAAGCCTACGAGAGAGACTTGATTTCAAAGGCGATTTCTTTTTTAGATCTTTCCTATGCTCCTTATTCTAAGTTCCATGTTGCTACTGCACTGCTTTTAGAAAATGATGAGGTGATTTCTGGTGCGAACCAGGAAAATGCTTCATATCCATTATGCTTATGTGCGGAACGCGTTGCACTCCACCATGCTGCTATGAGGCACCCAGGAGTGAAAATAAAATTGATGGCACTAACCGCAAGAAATGAAGATCGGACTGATTTGGGACCTATTCCCCCTTGTGGTGCATGTAGACAGGTGATTGCTGAATACCAGGAAATTCTCGATTGTAAAATTCGTATTCTGATGAAAGGAGACCAACCAGAAATTCTTGAGCTTTCCTCGATAGAGCAGGTCCTCCCACTGGGATTCAATAGTGATTTTTTACAAAGTTCCTAGCTCGTATTAAGTCTTCAGGAGTATCTATTCCCATGGTAGAAGCATTGATTTCTAAACCATAAATATCATATCCATTTTCAAGCCACCGCAGTTGTTCCAGCCCCTCGGACTGTTCAAGTGTAGAAACAGATAATTGCGAAATCTCAAGTAGAGTCGATTTCCTGAAGGCATAAATGCCTACGTGCTTATAGATTGATGGACCGACATCATCTTTATCATGTGGTATAGCTGACCGGGAAAAATAAAGGATTTTATCGTTTAGTGTTTTCACTAGCTTAACCTTTGAATGGTCATCGACCTCCTCCTTTGGAAGTTGGTGAAAAAGGGTACAGATCTCAATATTTGGATGATCAATAAGATGCTTGATCAGTTTTTCTAATTGCATCGGATCTATAAAAGGTTCATCTCCTTGCACATTGATAATGAATTCGACATCTAATTTTTCGGCTACTTCTGCGCATCGGTCTGTTCCACTTTGATGTTCCGGCGAAGTCATGTAGACTTCTGCTCCGAAGTCTTTCGCAGCTTTTTTGATCATTTCGTGGTCAGTTGCCACAATCACGCTTTCAGCATTTCTGACTTTTTTGCATGCCTGATAAACCCACACTACCAAAGGCTTTCCGGCAATATCCGCCAAGGCTTTTGCTGGGAGCCTCTTACTGGCGTATCTAGATGGTATGATTATTGCAGCCTTCATTTTATATATTAAAAGTAATCGTAATTTGTATATTATTTATTAAACGATGTTTATATATTACGCAAATTCATTATATTTTTGTTTAACCGATTTTATCAGCAAATTTAAGAAACCATGAACAGGTTTACAGCGATTTTAGCTTTTTGTATGCTTTTTACAGTGGCACTACAAGCACAGGCAAACTTATTTAATTCAGGTGACAAGGTCATCGTTCAGATTTCGTCGACATATGGAAAGGTTTATGTTCACGAAATGCAAGCCCAACAAACGGTATATTCTCTCTCTAAAGCTTTTGATCAACGGATGAAAGATGTTGAATCTGTAAATCCCGGTGTCAATTTCAATGCCATGAAAATAGGACAGAAAATAAGAGTCCCATTTTTAGCGGCTTCAATGGTGAAGTCTCCGAATGATATCGTTAAAGGAGGAGAGTATGTCAATGTATATTATAAGATCCGACCTAAAGACAATTTATATCGAATTGCTAAGATATATTTTGATACCAGTATTGAAAATCTGATGGCGATTAATCAGAAACAAACCATGGACCTACAAGCTGATGAACTGATCAAAGTTGGTTGGATGCCCATTGGACATACACCTAAGGCTACCCCGCCTACCTATGATTATTCAGCAGTTGTTAATTCTGGCCAATCAGATGTTTCAGGCGTCACTGATGCAGCTCCGATTGTTCTTTCAAAACAGGAATCAGTTAATGCTCCAGTACAGTCCAGTAAAAAGGAAGAATCTACTCGATCAAGAACCGTACAAAAAGAGAAACCAAAGAAACAAGGATTTTTTGCTCGTGTTTTTGGATCTAAAAAGAAAAAGAAACGAAGAGAGGAGAAAGACATCAAAGAGGTGGTTAGCCTTTCTGATCAACTCGAAGAAGCCCCTGTAACTACTCAAAGCGTTAAAGTTCAGGAAGCCGAATCGCCTGGGGTTGTAAACGAGTTACCTCGTCATGAGCCACTTAAGGACTCAGCTCCTCAATTTGAAACCATTGTCGAGTCAGATGAAAAGGAAATCGACATTAACAAGACAAACCCGACAGAGCCCAAATTTGTGTACAAAAGCGACAAAGGAATAGCGATCTGGAATCAATCGTCAACAAATTCAAAAAATATGTTTGCGCTACACCCAACTGCTAAGGTGGGCTCTTACATAGAGATTACCAATCCTATGATGAATAAAACAGTCCAAGCGAAGGTAATTGGAAACATACCTCCAAGAACCTATACAGATGACGTTTCGATCGTCGTTTCACCAATGGTGGCAAAATCTTTAGGAGTTGTAGATCGTCGCTTCGCAGTCCGAGTGAAATTTCGAGAAGAATAAACAAGCAGACCAAAATTCTGGTTAAATTTGCATAAAAATTAGAATTTTGGACATTTACAATAATATATTAGAGACCATTGGTAACACTCCATTGGTCAAGTTAAATAAAATTACAGCTGACGTACCGGCCTTAGTTCTTGCTAAGGTCGAGTCATTTAATCCAGGGAATTCCATTAAGGATCGAATGGCATTAAAGATGGTCGAGGATGCCGAAAAAAGCGGCCTTCTGAAACCAGGAGGAACGATTATAGAATGTACTTCCGGAAACACCGGAATGGGCATCGCATTGGCAGCAGTAGTGAAAGGTTACAAATGTATATTCACTTCCAGTGACAAGCAGTCTAAAGAAAAATTTGATATTCTCCGAGCTATGGGCGCAGAAGTCATCGTCTGCCCTACCAATGTTTCGCCTGAAGATCCCAGGTCCTATTATTCCGTTGCAGAAAGACTGAGTAAAGAAATTCCAAATTCCTTCTGGTGTAATCAATACGACAATCTCTCTAATACTCAAGCCCATTATGAATCTACTGGACCTGAAATCTGGCAACAGACAGACGGTAAAATTACGCACCTGGTCGTAGGAGTAGGTACAGGTGGCACAGTAAGTGGCACTGCCAAGTATTTAAAAGAACAGAATCCAGACATACAAATTTGGGGTGTTGATACTTATGGCTCAGTTTTTAAAAAATATCACGAAACCGGAGAGTTTGACGAAAAGGAAATCTACCCGTATATTACTGAAGGTATCGGAGAGGATATTTTGCCCAAAAATGTAGACTTCGAAATGATCGATCTTTTTGAAAAAGTTTCAGACAAAGACGCTGCCATACTTGCCCGTAGACTGGCAAGGGAGGAAGGCTTATTTATGGGATATTCTGCAGGGTCTGCGATAGGAGGTGTTCTTCAATTGAAAGATAAATTGAAGAAAGATGATGTCGTCGTGGTCATCCTCCACGATCATGGTAGCCGGTATGTCGGAAAAATCTATAATGATGACTGGATGAGAGACAGGGGCTTTCTGGAATCAGATGTGAAAGTAGCAGATTTAATCCGAATGAAACAAGCGGAGCCATTTATCGCCATTCAGGCCAATGATACTGTAAGAACAGCTATGAACATCATGAAAGAGAATGATATTTCTCAAATGCCGGTCATGAAGGAAAATGAAATTGTTGGCTCTATCAATGAAAGTCAGGTGTTAAACTTCATCCTTGAAAATCCAATGAACAACGCAGATAAAGCGGTAGAAACCATAATGGGCCAGGCTTTTCCGGTAGTGGATGGACAGCTTTCAGCAAGGGAGTTAAACAAATATATTTCTAAAGAAGTACCTGCGGTTGTCAGCAAATCAAATTCAGGAGATTTTCATGTAGTAACACAGTATGATTTGATTCAGGCTTTGTAGGACAGTGAGATAGTATGCCCCACTCTTTCCGTGCATTTCTTTCGGAACTAGGTTTTATGACTCCTCAATCTGAGTCAACTCCAAGCCTTTTTTTGCAGAGCTAGGATGTACGAACCAAGCGCTATCATACGTCGCCTCCAAATCAAAGAGATGGGTGTAAAATGTTTTTCGATGATGACTATAAAATTTTTAAATTTAGTGATCATTTACCCTAAAATAGAAAATTTACAATGACTGAACAAAGCCCCAATGTGACTGATGCTGTTTCTCCAGACGCTCACGAACAAAAGATTGCAAAGTTCAAAAAGGAACAGGCAGAGAAGTACCTACTCCAAATGGAACGCCATTTGAAAAGAATCAGTTCGCTTCATTTGTATGGTTCTAATGTTGAAGAAGTTAATGAATACAAAACAGATTCCTATTTTTCTTCCTGGTTTAAAGACGCAGAAAATGGAGACATCCATGCCATGCACAGCATTTTAGATCATTTTGAGCCACTTCAGATCATTACCAATATGGGACATAATTATCGTTCCAGATTTGCCAATAACTCAGCCGAAATCATTCTGGACTTCAGACCTGGAACTTTGATTCCCAATAAATCTTATTCTTTGGAAGATGCCAAACTGAAAATAAAACTCCTTGAAGAAGACGAAAAAGAACAGGTCATCAAATCGTATTTATACAGCACCATACTTAGAATTGCTAAAGAGTTGATGCTTTTTTTCCCTCTGCAGAAGATCTCTTTTAGCGTTAACTGCAAAACCTTAAAAATGAGAGCGCGGACTTTTCAAATAACGAAATCTCAGGTTTCAGACTTCGCAGATCATGCTATTAATGAGAAGTTATTACCTTTTTTCGAAGATAAAATCCTTGTCAATTGAGGATGGACTAGTCACTGAAAATAAAAAAACCAAGACCACCGGGGTCCCGAATGATAATGTTATCCACAAGATGGTCTTTATTGAAATAAGTGATTTCTTCTGTTACAGATATATCCAGCTCTTTTATTTTATCAATGACTTTTAAATTGTCTTTTCCATTAAAGTAGGTCAATGAAGGATTGTAAAATTGATGGGGACAAGAATCAAAATCCATTAAACTGATGGTAAATCCTTCTTCATTCGAAATACTTATCCATCCACTATTTTCATCACCCATGATCGTTTTAAAACCAATGAGCTCATAGATACTCAACATTTGAGAAATTGACATTCCCTCCAAACTTACTCCTGCAAAGTTTCCAAGATAAGAGGGTCCAGATCCATCGGTAGAAATATATGACAACCCTTCCTTCAACTCTATACGCACTCCGCTGAAATCATTGAAATAGTAACTTTGGCTTTTCTTTTTTACCTCTGTCAGTCGCATTAGTGCCTTGACTTCCTTTTCCCATGTATCCTTATAGAATCTCAATCCCGTTCTGGCTTTTCTATCGTCGTTAACCTCTAAAATCATTTGATGATCCTGAAATAAATATCGCTCTTGCGAGGGAAGAGCAGTATAATTGAGTTTTTGATAAAAATTCAAGGATTTCTTTAAATGAGGTGTGGCTGCTACTACTATACTGTTGACCATGGTATCATTTATATTTTAGGAATTTAATCAATTTTACAGGGCTTTTTAAGAAAACTCTCAGCTAGATGGATTCTTATCACTCATCAAAGATTTCTACTTTTAAATTATTAATTTCAATGCGCTTATGTCCACCAGCGTTCCAGAATTTGACTTGAAGTTCACTGATAGGCTTCTTAAGATTCGGAATGTCAATATAAAGTTTTTTGCTTTCCTGATCGTTCATATGTCTTTGCACCCGAATCATATAGTTTCCGATTTTTTGATCCTGGTGATATACCTCCACAATAAATTGAGTCATGGTCCAAAAAAACCATTCCTTTTGATCGATTTTGAAATCAGCTGACACTCGTAGCCAATCATATGAGGAATCTACCACAACAGGTATTCTAAATAAAGGACTGAATTGATTTTCAGAATTTAAGATTGTAATCGAAGTGGAATCTCGATAAATAGTAAAAGCGTCTTTGACCTCACCTTCATATAATTCATTGACATCGTCTAATAACTTTAAATTCTCTGGTTTTGACTTATTGGTCAATAAAACTTTCCAGAAATAGGCCTTCCGCATTTGTCCAACATGAAGCATACCTCCCAAATGCGCCTGATGAGTCCACCAGAGATTCGTGTAGACAAACAATCCAATGAGTAAACCAAGAGTGACCTGTACCCATTTAGTAGCATTTAATAAATAAGTAAAAAAAGCTGCGAGAGGAAAGGCGAATACTGCATAGGACTGCACCATGGCCCGCTGGCCAAGAGCACCTCCATACCACCATTCATCCCAGGCAAAAGCTATGTAAATAAAGAGTATACAAAATAGGGTGGTTGCAAAAAATATACTTCTTTGCTGTCCATACAAATGATAAAAACCAATTAAAGCAAAGACCATAAATGGCGTGTAGGTTAGCCATCCGCTTTTGTAGCTAAAAATGCCATCGATCAGATGTGGCTTAAGCCAACTAAAACCTTGATCTCCATAGGAATATACGATCCAATCTCCCGACACATATTTCCAATAAACCAACTGAATGGCTCCAACCATTACACAGGTAATAACAGCGAAGATTAACAATTTAAAATACTCTTGAAAAAAATGTAGCCGCAGTTTGACTTGTTTCTTGCTTAACAGGTTTACTCCCCACAACACAGGTATGATCATAGCAATGATTTCGGTAGGTCGAGTTAATGCTGCGAGTCCCACTAAAAACCCGATCAAAAAGGCTTTAAAAAGAGTTGGATTATCGTAAAATCTGATGGTCGTGTAACTAAGCAATGCATAAACGGTAAAAAGGGTATTATGCGTCATGGCACCGTCGATAGCACCGTAATTCAGATAGTTGCTTCCGAGGACTAGTCCCAGTATACTTAGACCAGTGGCTATTTCATTGAAATATGTTAAGAGTGCCTTCCGCAGTACAACTAAACCTACCATTGTAATAAGAAGTACCCACATTGAAATTGAAAACTGATAAGGAAAAGAAAATCCATCCGCAAGGTAAGATGCACTCCAGGTAGCCCAAAGATGCGCAATGAAAAAGCCTGGTGATAAAATGATGGCCTGACCTATGGAATATTTCATGACGTAATTTCCCGACGCTTCATGAACATAAGCTTGCTGTAGATCAGGTGTAGGATGGTACGTTTTGAGGATCTCATTTGCAAAACCAAGATTTCTCAAATCTTTGTATATGAAGGTGGCGGGCAAATATAAATAATAGCCTGAAACGTCCCATGAAAGTGTTGCTTCCGTGCCAGATTTATCCCATTTCGGATAATATAATAAGTGGGTTCCGATCATTACAGCGATAGAAATCACCAGAAAAATTTTTGAGAAGGACATCCTTTAACCTTTGAAAATCAAGGTAAGATACTTTTCTAAAACTTGATCACTTTATCTCTTATTATTATATGTCCATACTTTATATGACCAAATATAGCCACCTTCATAGCACAGAACAGAACAGTGCAAAAACAGTTTGTATTTAGTTTTATCGTACGACGGTATGTCCAAATGAAGATTGATTGAAATTACTGTAAGCAGAATTAAATTTTGAATTTTTCATCAACGCTTTTTTTGCGACAAACTAAACTTATGAAAAAATTATTGGGAATTGCTATTCTAATAGCATTCGGCTGGACAGGCTCTCTTTTGGCTCAGTCCATGGTCAAAGGAACTGTTCTGTCTTCAGACGGTACGGCTCTACCGGGAGTTAACATTACTCAGAAAGGAACCACGAATGGTACAGCAACCGATTTTGACGGTAATTATTCGCTGGAATTAATAGGAGGACAAAATATCTTGGTTTTTTCCTACATCGGGTTTGAAACCTTGGAGGAACCTGTCAATAGCAGGGAAAATGTTAGTGTTACACTTGCTGAATCATCGAGTACTTTGGATGAAGTTGTTGTAGTTGGCTACGGAACTCAGAAAAAAGTGAATCTTACAGGTGCTGTAGATGTGGTTAGGGCAGAACAATTGGCAGACCGACCGATTGTAAGCACAGGAGAGGGATTGCAAGGACTAGTCCCTAATCTCAACGTCACCATTACAAGTGGTGATCCTACCGATGATATCGATTTTAATGTCAGGGGCTTTGAATCTATTAACGGAGGCGCTCCATTGGTTCTCGTTGATAATGTCCCTATGGATCTCAATAGAATTAATCCAGAAGATATCAAAAGTATATCTGTCTTGAAAGATGGCGCTGCATCAGCGATATATGGCGCCAGAGCTGCTTTTGGTGTTATTCTAGTAGAAACCAAAACCGGTAGTTCTGGTGTAAATGTTAGTCTGGGTACTCAACTCTCCTGGAACAAGGCTATTTTTCATGTTGATCCCATCGAAAATGGCTACGTGTATGCCTTAGAACGAAACGCTATCTGGGAACGCGAAGGAGATGCGCCGGTTTATAACGATGATTATCTTGCCGGTTTGGAGAGATACTGGTCTGATCCTGAGAATAACCCAGCATGGGCTTTGGTCGATGGGGCTTTCCAGCACTATGGATATAATAATCTGGCCAATGACCTGGTAAGCGGCGTCTCACCCAGACAGAAATATGATATTTCAGTATCGGGAGCAACAGATCGTTCCAATTTCTACACCTCTTTTGGACACCTAAACACTGATGGATTTTACAACCATCCTGGAAATGACAATTTTAAAAGGTACAACGTCTTAATGAAGGGTGATTTTCAGGCTAAAAACTGGTTGTCTTTCAACACTCAGTTGACCATGAATATGCAATATTCTGATAAACCTTCGGCACCAAGTATCAACACTATCATAAGAACTGAGCCATTGAGACCTCACGTGATACCTAGAATCGATGGTTATGAACAATATGAAGGGATGTTCTGGGATCATGGCCTTATGATACTGCCTCAGCTCACCAATGGAGGCAGACAAAAGTTTAGTAACTCTGATGTGTGGATGAAGGCGGGTGTTAAGGCAGATTTATTGCAAAACTTATCATTTGTAACCGACTTTTCATACAATATTTTTAATAGACAATTTGAATCTGCACGTCCGCTTTTTCAAACAGTCTCCTTTAATTTGGATCAGGACAATCCCGTTAATATTATAGGAGATGATATGATCGAAGTAGATCGCAGATATGATCAATATTACGTATTCAATGCAAGATTAGAATACGAAATTAATAACAAATCCAATCACTACCTCAAGGCCATGGTTGGCTTTAACCAAGAATATGACTATAATACAAGAGTTTTTGGTGAAGCCCTTACTTTGGTTTCCCCTGAACTAATTGACATAGGAGCTACCACAGGAGCGCAACAAATCAGTGGCAGTAAATCTCATGCCTCACTCAGAGGAGCATTTTATAGATTAAATTATATTTATGATGATCGCTACTTGTTTGAATTCAATGGGCGATACGATGGAACTTCCAGATTCCCTAAAGAAGATCGATTTGGATTCTTTCCTTCATTTTCAGCAGGATGGAGAATTTCTGAAGAATCCTTTATGGATGGCACAGATGCATGGTTGGACAACTTAAAGGTGAGGGCTTCTTATGGTTCACTGGGGAATCAATTGCTAGGAAACAATTTTTATCCGTATATCCCGTCTCTGAATTCAGGAACGTCAAACTTTGTACTGAGTGATGGTTTTACACCATTCATTTCTGATCCCGGACTGGTGAGCCCTACGTTAACATGGGAAAGAGTGACTACCCGAAATCTGGGACTAGATCTTTCATTGATAAATGGCAAACTTTCATCTTCCTTTGATATTTACACACGAGCAACAACTGGTATGTTGACCAGAAGGGATTATCCCGACATTTTGGGAACTCAGGCTCCACAAGAGAACTCTGCTGATCTGGAAACCAGTGGATGGGAGTTTTCACTCACATGGAGAGATGGAATTGGTAAAGGAGTGAGCTATTACACGACTTTCAATCTGGCAGACTGGACAAGCATAATCACCAAGTACGACAATCCGACAGGCTCTTTGGATGAATACTATGTAGGCCAACAAATAGGTGAAATATGGGGATTCGAAACTGTGGGAATCATTCAGGATGAAGAGCAATTAGCCCAGATTGCAGATCAGGGTCGGGTTGGAAATGGATGGGATGTTGGTGATATTCAATACGCTGATTTAGATGGTGATGGCATTATCAGTACCGGTGAAAACACCCTTGAGAATCCCGGAGATCGCAAAATTATTGGTAATAACACTCCAAGGCTTACATTTGGAGTTAATTCAGGGATCAGTTGGAACGGTATTTCAGTGAACGCCTTTTTCCAGGGTGTAGGCAGAAGAGATTACTATCCCTCATCTGGTAACTGGACCTGGTTCTTTCCATGGAGATCCTATAATGGAGATAAAAGTTGGTTAACGGAGACCTGGGCAGAAGATCGAAGAGATGCGTACTTCCCTCAGTCTGAAAGAAGTAATAAGAATTTTGTGACACAAACGAGGTTTTTGCAACCGGCCAGCTATATCAGACTTAAAAATCTTAACATAGCCTATCAATTGCCTATCTCTATACTTAAAGGTTCTGGCATAGGAGGTGCCAAAGTATATGTTGGCGGGCAAAACCTCTGGGAATATTCCAATATAAGGAGGCCCCTTGACCCTGAATACGTCTTTAATAATTCAATTAACTATCCACTTTTCAGAAGTTTTACAGTGGGTGCCAATGTTAACTTCTAAAACAAAAGCAATGAATAATATACTTAAATCAATATCTGTAGCTCTCGTTTTCATCTTCACCACAAGTTGTAATGATGATTTTTTAGAGCGCTATCCTTTAGATGAAGTCAGCAATGAAACTTTTTGGAGGAACGAAGCTGATATGAAGAATTACAACAACAGCATTTATCACCTGATCAGAAACGATGAAGTTTATCCTATACTAATGGGACTTGGAAAAGGGAAAAATCTAAACTTTTACGAGGGCCTGTGGTGGCAAGATGAAATGAGTGACAACCTGGGTGCTACCCATGGTAGGGCGCGAGAAATGTACAGCGTAAGGACCGGTACATTTGAGGTGCCTGACGGTCCCAGAATAATGGGATACAAAGGCTGGGACCTGGTCAGAGCGGTCAACTTTGGTTTGGAAAATTACGATTCGGCGAATGAATCGGAAGCGACCAAAGCCAAGTATAAAGGGGAAGCCAGATTGTTTCGTGCCTGGTTTTACGCCGATAAAGTCTCCAAATTTGGTGATGTACAATGGGTGGAAAAGGTCTTGAATATTGATGATGACGACGTTTTATATGCAAGCAGAGATAGCAGAGATTTTGTCATGGAAAAGGTACTGGAGGATTTTGATTTCGCGATTGAAAATTTACCTGAATCCTGGGATGAAGGAAGGGTGGACAAATGGGTGGCTCTTGCGGTGAAATCACGTATATGTCTGTTTGAAGGAACATGGCGCAAGTACCATGGTCTAAGTGATGCTGAAAAATATCTTCAGGAAAGTTTATCCGCTTCCGAAGAACTGATGACTTCGGGGCAGTTTTCGATCTACAACACAGGAGATCCTCAAAATGATTACAGATTCATGCATTGGCAAACCACTCAGGAAGGAAATCCCGAAGTGATTTATTATCGACGGTACATCGCAGATATCAATGGTCATTTTGCATCCAGGTTATTTTTTAATTACAATGGAGGTGCTACTAAAAGTTTTGTTGACGATTTTTTATGTGACGATGGCTTACCTATATCCCTTTCTCCTAATTACATGGGTGATGATTCCATAGAAACGACTTTTATGAATAGAGACCCAAGATTAAGTCAGTGCGTACTGAACCCTGCGGATGCAGAAAGATTAAATTATGCCAGAGATCTTAACAATACTTATCCCAGATTGACTGGACAGAGCGGCGGACGAAATAAATCCAATACCGGATATCATGTGGTCAAACACTGGAATGATGTGGATGAAGGTTCACCCAGAAATCAACACACGGTTTCCCCCCCATGCTTAAGACTTGGAGAGGTCTTATTGAATTATGCAGAAGCAAAGGCGGAATTAGGAACCATCACACAGGAGGATCTTGATATCAGCATCAATCTTTTAAGAGATCGAGCGGGCATGCCACACCTAGATGTCAACCCACAAATGGATCCTACCAAGGCTGATGAAGGCGTCTCAGCTTTGATTATTGAGATAAGAAGAGAAAGAAGGGTCGAGCTTTTTCTGGAAGGACATCGGTACAATGATGTAAGAAGGTGGGCGCAAGGACCCAAATACTTTGGAAATTCAGATTTCGGAATAAGATTCGACGCTGCAGCAGAAGCGAGATATCCCGGTGCAAAAGTAAAAACGACCATGATAGATGGAGTACCTTATATAGACGTACGGAAGGATACTGATTTCGAGCCCAACTTTGAAAACAAACACTATCTCTGGCCCATACCCATCAGTGTGATTTCACAAAATCCAAATGTTGGTCAAAACCCGGGATGGTAGAAAAACAGTGAATTTTTTCAATTAATTATTAAGTTTGAATGGGGTGTAAAATCCACACCCCATTTTTTCAATTTCTAATAATAATATTTTGATATACAAACTGCACTTTACTCGAATTTTGATATTGGTTCTAACACTTGGACCTATTTTATCATATGCGCAATCCAAACCCAATATTATATTTATCCTCACGGATGATCAGAGGTTTGATGCCATTGGCTATGCGGGAAACGAATATGCTTTTACTCCAGAAATGGACAAATTGGCAAAACAAGGCACTTATTTTCATAAAGCCATGGTGACAACGCCGATATGCGCTGCCAGTAGAGCCAGCATTCTCACAGGTTTATATGAAAGAACGCATAATTTCAATTTTCAAACCGGCGATATTCGCGAAGCCTATATGAAGGAATCGTATCCCAAGGTTTTGAAAGAGAATGGCTACCATACTGCTTTCTACGGAAAATTTGGCGTTCGTTATGATGATCTGGATCATCTCTTCGATACCCACGAAAGCTATGATCGAAATAATGCGTACCGTGACAAACGTGGGTACTATTACAAAACTTTAAATGGAGATACCGTTCATTTGACGCGATATACCGGTCAAAAGGCTCTAGATTACATTGATTCGGTAGAAAAGGATGAGCCATTTTGTCTTTCATTAAGTTTCAGCGCACCCCATGCACATGATGGTGCAGAAGAACAATATTTTTGGCAAGAAGAGTCTGACCACATTTTAGCAGATACTGAAGTTAAGGCAGCTGATCTATCCGATGATCAATATTTTAATGCTCAGCCTCAGTTTATTAGAGATGGCTTTAATCGAGTCCGATGGGCATGGAGATACAATACACCAGCAAAGTATCAACACAGTGTCAAGGGTTATTATCGAATGATTTATGGTATCGATCGTGAAATCAAGAAAATTAGAGATAAGCTGGAGGAAAGAGGTCTGGCAGAAAATACCATCATCATCTTAATGGGAGATAATGGGTACTTTCTGGGGGAAAGACAACTTGCAGGTAAATGGTTGATGTATGACAATTCAGTTCGCGTTCCACTGATTGTTTATGATCCGAGAGTAAAGCAGCATGTTGATTCTGATGAATTGGCGCTCAATATAGATGTTCCTTCTACTATAGCGGCCTATGCTGGTCTTAAAGCTCCGGACCAATGGCAAGGTCTGTCTCTGGTTCCCATAGTTTCTGGTACACATAAAAAGTTGGCTAGAGACACAGCACTGATTGAACACATCTGGGAATTCGATCAGATACAGCCTAGTGAAGGTGTAAGAACTCAGAACTGGAAATACTTCAGATACATTAATGATAAATCAATCGAAGAACTATACGAAGTTTCTGAGGATAAAAAGGAGGTCAAAAACCTTGCGACGCTTCCTGAGTACAAGAATAAATTAATTGAATTCAGACAAAAAACGGACGAATTAATAAAGCAATTTAGCGATAAGTATCGCACAGGTCCACACGGTTTATCAGTTGAATTTATCAGAGATCCTAAATCGGTTTATATCGTTGATAATAAACCTGAATACAGTTGGATCGTTCCGAAATGGGCTAAATATCAATCTGGCTATCAAATCCTGGTGGCCTCCAGCCAAAATAATATTCAGAATAATATCGGTGATGTTTGGGATAGCGGCAATGTGCGCAGTGCAAAATCAACGGATATTGAACATGGCGGATCACCTTTGAAGCAAGGCAAAACTTATTATTGGAAAGTAAGAATCTGGGATGAAGCTAATCGCTTATTAGACTATTCAGAACCGCAGCAGTTTACCATTGGCACACCAAAAAACATGATTACAAGTGAAAACAAGTTTTTGTTGGAACGCATCAAGCCCACCGAAATTACAAAAATAGGAAATGCTTACCTCATTGATTTCGGTAAGGCCGCATTTGCAACCATGGAATTTGCATATGAAGCTAAGCAAGACGATACCTTAGTCATTCATGTTGGTGAACAATTGGAAGGCCAACTCATTAACAAGGATCCGGGCGGGCATATCAGGCATCAAAAGATTAAAACACCCGTAAAAAAAGGACTTCATCATTATCAGCTAAAAGTCCACGTTGACAACCGAAATACACTTCCCAATAAGGCAGTCGCCCTACCCGATTCTTTTCCCGTTCTGGTACCTTTCCGATACGCCGAAGTCATTGAACCGGATTACGACCTGAATTCCGATGACTTTGAACAGATTGCATATTTTAATTACTGGGAGGACTCGACTAGCTTCTTCGAAAGCAGTAATGATATCCTTAATCAGGTTTGGGATTTGTGTAAATATTCCATCAAGGCAACCACATTTGCCGGACTTTATGTGGATGGTGACCGAGAAAGAATTCCATATGAAGCTGATGCTTATCTCAATCAATTGAGTCATTATACCACCGATCGTGAATATGCGATTGCCAGGCGTACCATCGAATATTTCATGGAGTACCCGACCTGGCCCACTGAGTGGCAGCAGCATGTCGCATTGATGGTTTATGCTGACTATATGTATACCGGTAATACAGAACTGATCGAAAAATACTATGAACCACTCAAACACAAAACGTTGATGGAGTTGAGGAGAGAGGATGGTCTTGTCAGCTCTGAAAAGGCAACTCCGGAGTTCATGAAGAAATTGGGCTTTAAGGATCCAGAAGCAAAACTAAGAGATATTGTGGACTGGCCACCGTCTGGATGGCAGGGAAATCCTGAGGTCATGGGTGAACGAGATGGCTTCGTATTCAAACCTATCAGTACTGTGATCAACTCCTTGTATTATAAGAATATGAAGATTATGGAGGAATTTGCTGAACTTCTTGGGAAGTCAGAAGATGCTGAAGAATTCAATTATCTGGCGGCATTGGCAAAAAAATCCATCAACGAAAAATTACTGGATAAGGAAAGGGGTATTTACAGAGATGGTGAGGGAACGGACCACGCTGCCTTGCACTCTAATATGATGCCACTTGCTTTTGGCATAGTCCCGGATGCATATATTCCATCAGTGTTGGAACATATTAAATCGAGGGGAATGGCCGCTAGTGTCTATGGTGCTCAATATCTCATGGAAGCGCTATATCTCGCTGAAGAAGAGGACTATGCTCTGGAGCTATTGACCGCAACTCATGATAGGAGTTGGTATAATATGATCGCAGTGGGTTCGACCATCACACTGGAAGCATGGGACATGAAGTATAAGCCCAATGCAGATTGGAATCATGCCTGGGGAGCAGCACCTGCTAATATCATACCGAGAGGCCTTTGGGGTATAAATCCAAAAACACCCGGCTTCGAAGTGGCTACCATTAAGCCTCAAATGAGTACTCTGAATGAAAGTAGAATTGAAGTGCCTACCATTCGAGGTAGCATCAAAGGAGAATTTCTTCGTGTGAATCCACGTCTGGATCGTTTCGATATGGTAATACCTGCCAACATGGTCGCAGAGTTTCTCTTGCCAGCAGATAGCAAGAGAGCCATCAAACACAATGGTAAAAAAGTGAGCGCAGCTTTTGGGTCGATCAGATTAGAACCGGGACAACATCGTATAGAGCTTGCTATAAACAGTTTCTAAATGATCAGGACATTTCTCTTCATATTATTGATCAATTCTTACACTCTGGCACAGGTAGATATGATTCACAGCTCGAAGGTTTCAGATCAGGCGTTGTATTTTGCAGGAGAAAAGGGAATAGACTATCATTTTAATTCCAGAATAACTCCTCATGGTGATTGCATCAAGGTCGCTTTCGGATATATCTACGTTACCTGGTATAGAGGAGGAATGGACAACCGACATGTGATGTTGAGTAGAAAGAAAATAGGTGAAGAGAAGTGGCATCACATAGAATTTCCTCATCAGCACACAGGTTACAGAGGTAATCCAAAAAAAGGTGATTCCCACAATACTATTGCAATTGGTATTTCACCTTTAGACAGTACCATCCACCTGATTTACGATATGCATGCTTACTCAGAAACACAGTATGGTGTCGATTTCTTCAATTACAGTCTTTCAAAAACTGGAGCGGCTGTCGCAGAGGATGAAGATTGGACCATTGACTTGTTCAACAGAAAAAGAAACTATCTAAAGAAGGATCAGGATTACGATAAGGCCACTTATCCGAATTTTAGCCTGGCTGATGATGGAAAACTTTTTGTATTCTGGAGACTTGGTGGATCAGGTAATGGCAATCACTCTTACGCTTACTACGACCAAAATGGCTGGTCAGAAACCATTCAATTCAATAATGGCAATCAAACAACAGTTTCTGAAAAATATAGCATTTATGGCAGTTTTGCGCACTATAATAATCGCCTGATGACTGGTTTTGCCATCCGATATCGAGATTTTCCTAACGAAAAGTACACCTATAATTCAGGATTGTATTTTGCATCTAGTATTGACCCTACCGGTGCGTCTCAATGGCAAACTTTGCAAGGAAAGCCCGTTACACTTCCCATTCAGTCTCCCCAGGCCTTAAAAATTGGTTCCCCTTTGGAACTAGTAAACAGAAATTATATGAGTTCAGGTGCAACCTGGGTTGTTACGCCTAATGAATCTTATCACTTTTTAAGTACCGTAAATGATACCACGATCCATTACTACAAATCTTCAGGTGAAAAATCCATACGTTTCGATATCGGGTCTCCTAAAGGTAAACTTTTCTCGATTGGTCATAAGGTGTATCTGATGGGATTAAATGACATTGGCCAACCTTTCTTATTAAGTACGCCTGAAGGTAAAAATGAATGGAGAGAAGAATATAGCTATGAAGGTGATCTGAAATTTCGACATGGCAACAGTACGATTCACGAAAATAGAATCTACTACTACCTCATGCAGAATGATCAGGGAGATGCTCAACCTATCCATGTTTTAGAATTTATAGTCAATTAATATGAACTGCAAGCAACTATTATTTTTGGTTTTCACATTGAACATGTTCCATATCAATGCTCAAGAGACCGAATTATTCAAAAGTCCTCCCGATGAAACTAAGCCCAAAACATGGATGCATACCATGAGTGGGAATATGAGCAAGGAAGGTCTTACTAAAGATTTGGAATCCATGAAAGAAGCTGGCATTGGGGGGCTGTTACTTTTCAATGTAACCCAAGGTATACCTAACGGTCCGGTAAAGTATAATTCTGACCTACACCATGAGATGATTACCCACGCTGCAGTGGAAGCAGAAAGGCTGGGACTCAGTTTTGGAGTCCATAATTGTGATGGCTGGTCAGCTAGCGGTGGTCCTTGGATCGAACCGGATGAATCTATGAAGATGATCGTTTGGTCTCAGCAAATGGTAAAAGGTGGGAAGGTCAATGTTACGCTGGAAGAGCCGACTAAAAGAGAAAACTTCTATCAAGATATCGCCGTTATCGCCTACCCTAGCCTCACCTCAGAAATTGACGATTTTGAAAATAGACCAATCGTAACCACTTCAGATTCTGAAGTGAATGGATCTGTTTTGGTAGATGGTAAAGTAGATGAAGACGTCCAATTAAATCAATCAGATGGCCAAAAACCATGGATCACTTATTCTTATGAAAAGCCTAAGTCCATCAGATCTGTTTTTATGGTATTTAAAGAAAGAAATGGAAATGCCATACTACAAACTTCTGAAGACGGCCAGAATTGGAAAGATATAAAAGAACTCTACAAAATTCGAACAGGCAAACAGGAATGGGCCATCAATGATCATTTTGACGCCATCAACTCCAGGCATTTTAGACTCCAACTGAACAGTACCATGTCAATTAAAGAGGCATATTTAACCTCAACATACATGATTGACGATCCGTTAGGTCGAACTATGATTGCCAGGACAGAGGCCAATTCACTGCGAGATATGGGCACACCTGATGCATCTATGATCATTCCGAAGAACAGCATTCGCATCATAAATCAAAAATTAGGTGCCAATGGTAGGCTGCAAACAGCATTACCAGAAGGTCAGTGGACCATTTTGAGGATTGGATATACATCAACTGGTGCATTTAACAATCCTGCGTCCGATGAAGGGAGAGGGTTAGAAGTCGATAAATTGAGCAGAGCGCATTTTAAAAAACATTATGATGCCTTTATCAAAAAAGTGATCGTCAATACTAAAGAGAAAGCTCCTAATGCTCTTCAGTACGTTGAGATCGATAGCTATGAAATGGGAGGACAAAACTGGACTGAAGGATTTGATGAACAATTCGAAGCTCGGTTCGGCTATAGCATCATCGATTTTTTGCCCTTAATCACTGGTAAGTTCGTTGAGACCAAAGAAGTTTCTGAAGATGTGCTATATGATTTCAGAGCCATTATCTGTGATCTGATGACAAAAAATTACTTTGATTATTTCACAGAGCTTTGTCACCAGGACGGTATCAAAAGTTATGTCGAACCATACGGATTTGGTCCGCTGAATGATTTGGACATCGTAAAGAATGTTGATTTACCTATGGGTGAGTTTTGGATGAATAGACCCATAACCATGGTCAAATCTGCAGTTTCAGGCTCACACATTTACGGCAAACCCATTATTTCAGCTGAATCTTTCACGTCCAGACCCGAAATAAATTGGAGAGGACACCCGGCTATGGCTAAAACTTCCGGTGACTTGGGTTGGACGCAGGGAATCAACGAAATCATGTTTCATCGTTTTGCACATCAAGCCAACACACATGTATCACCAGGTATGACTATGAACAGATGGGGTTTTCATATTGACAGAACACAGACCTGGTGGAAAAATGCAGGTAAAGCCTGGTTTGAGTACTTATCGAGGGGTTCTTATATGTTGCGGTTGGGAAATCCGGTATCAGATTTACTGGTCTTTGGTGGAGATGATAGCCCTAATTCCAGTTTGATGAGAGGCCAAATCACTCCTGAAGTTCCTAAGTTTATCAATTACGATTGCGTCAATGCAGATGTACTTATCAATAGGTTGAAAATCACAAAAGGTCAACTGGTATTGCCTGAAGGAACGACCTATTCTGGTTTGGTGCTGCAAAATACAGAAGTTATGGAATTACCGACTGCCTTGAGAATTGCAGAGTTCATAAACAAAGACATACCAGTTTATGGAATACCTCCTAAAAAACTTGCTGGTTATAATCGAAGTTCGAAAGAACAAAGTGCCTTTGCCGAAGCAAAATCCGTCATCGCTCAAAATATACGTCCTGTAAAAAATTGGGAATCAGTCCTTGATGACCTTAAAGTAAAACCTGATTTTCAGGTACAAGAAAGAGATGACATTGACTTTATACACAGAAAAACCAAAGATGCAGACATTTACTTTTTCTATAATCCAGACAGCCTGAAAAGTAAATTTACAGTCGATTTTCGTGTTACCAATAAAATACCTGAATTGTGGAAAGCAATGGATGGTTCTATTGTAAAAACGCCATTTTTTGAGTCACAAAAAGAAACAACCAGGCTCCATTTGTCTTTGAATTCAGGAGAATCAGTCTTTGTTGTTTTCCGGGAAAGCCGAAGAAATGTTCCCACATTGGCTTATGACGAAGCATTGGACGCCTATTACGATGAGCATAATCACATCATCGGAGGATTCAAGAATGACAAAGAACCTAACATCGAATTAACAGGCTACCAAAATAATTTAAAAAATGTCCATGCTATTCCAACAACACAAGCCGTTAAAACGCCCTGGAAGGTTAAATTTGATGAAAAGGAATACTTATTCAAAACACTACAAGACTGGTCAGCACACCCTGATGATGAAATAAGATTTTTCAGTGGTACGGCACGATACAGCAATGAGATTATTTTAGACGACCAACATTTGGAGGATGGCATCAGGACAAAACTTGATTTAGGCGATGTAGATGTTGTTGCAGAAGTAATCATCAATGGTGAAAGCGCTGGAATAGCCTGGTATCCACCTTTTGAGATAGACATTACCGAATTCTTAAAAGTAGGTGTCAATAAAATAGACATCTTCGTGACCAATCAGTGGTCCAACAAATTGATTGGCGATGAACGATTTCCTGCAAATGATGGTGGCTACCAATTGGGACCACACAGACCTACGGACCTGACCATGCCAGCATGGTATACAAACAATGAACCCAGACCAGCAGGACAGCGAACTACTTTTACCACTGCACCATTTTATCATCAAGACGATCCATTGATGCCCAGCGGTCTAAAAGGTCCTGTTCACTTAAGCTTTACTAAAGAAGTAAATTTAACACCGGATTTCCTACCACAGATTAATATGCCGGCAGGTAGAATCGCTTTCAGTTCGGATGGAAATCTTCACGATTCTGATGATTGGGGCGCTACAGCAATGTCACTGGCCTTGCTGCATTATGCAGGCCTAGGAGAACGTTTGGTGCACTATGACTATAATAATCATATCGGACTATCCAGGAAATCCTGGGAGGTCATCATGGACGAAGCTGCAAAAGGTGGAGCTAAAAGATTTGGATTGGATGTTAGCAGAATTTTCAACAATCAAACTGAGCGAGACGCAGCAACGGCTAATTTTATCAAAGAAGCAAATCTATCCACCCAGGAAAATCCATTATGGGTGGTATGTGCCGGACCCATGCACACGATTTATTCAATGCTTTCTGAGGTAGACCCAACGAAGCACCCCTATATACATTTAATATCACACAGTCAATGGAATGAGAAGCATTCACACGGAGAGACCCTGAGAACCTGGTACGACTTAAAGAATGATTTCCCAAAAGTTCGCTTCCATAAAATACCAGATCAAAATCGTTCTAATGGAGAAAACGATTTTCACAGTCATATTGACCACTGGAAATGGCTGAAAGAAAGCTCAAATGAAGATTGGCGATGGCTTTATGACATTGACGATACCTGGCAGGTGGATTCTCTTGAGACTTGGAAGGCAAATACAGCGTTTCAATACGATGTATCAGATGCAGGTATGACCTACTGGCTAATCAGCGGTGGACCCGATCAAGGGAACAGTAGAGCGGGAACTAAAGAAGTGAAGGCATTATTTCACCACCAACCTATGATTTCCGCGCCAGTTAAAACCACTGAGATGATAGAACCGAAAGATTTCATACAAATAGAAGCAGAGTCCACTACATCTGACCCGGGGGATTGGCAAACCAGAGAACCCGGTCATCCCTATTATGTGAAGGGTGCATCAGGAAAAACTCATCTGGAGTTCATGGGCAACGACCCAGATCAGGGAGATCCTGCCTCACCCCTTGTCTATACTTTTACAGCCCCTAAAAACGGAAACTTCAGACTATTAATGATGGCTAGTAAAAGACTGGAAGGTGCCCGTGGTGATTGGTGCAACGATGCTTTTGTAAAAATGGGTGGCGACTACGCTTCTGCCACAACATTGACAAAAGAAGAACTACAAACTTTTCAAAAATACTTTCAGGAAGGCAGTACCAGAACACCAGAACTATCCTGGCATTGGGGCCGAAGGGCTGAGAAAGGAAGACATCAATTCCATGACCTGGTTTATAAGTTAAAAGAAGGCGTGGAATACACGCTTACCGTTGCCGGCAGATCTCAGAGATTTAGTTTTGACTATGTGGTGCTTTACGATGATGAAAAATTCACAGTGAGCGAAGCCCAAGAAATTTTTAAAAAGTAATTGATGTACAAATATCTCTACCTATTTTTACTAACAGCTTCCTGTTTAATGGCAGGCAATCCTATTGTTCCCAATGTTGGGCTGAATGATCCTCATATACGTATCTTTAACGACACGGCATATGTATACGCCTCTCATGATAAATCTGCAGATAACAGAAAATTTACCATGGAAGACTGGTGGGTTTGGTCTTCGCCCGACCTGGTGAATTGGACCAAGAGAAGTGTATTGAAGCCTGAAGACACGTACATCGGAAAGCCATATGACGGCTGCTGGGCCACTGATGCAGCTGAAAAAAATGGTAAATACTACTGGTATTTTTCAGAAAGAAATAAACAATCGGGAGTTGTAGTCGGAGAAAGTCCGGTCGGTCCTTGGGTTGACCCATTAGGTAAACCACTTTTGCCTGAAGACCTTACACCTACACATGAATACGATATGAGCATCATTGAGGACGATGGATCTCACTACATAGTATTTGGGGTATGGGATTATTACATCGCAAAGCTTGGAGATGATATGATTAGTCTTGCGGAGGCTCCTCGTAAAATAGATATCATTAATCCCAGAGGTCCATATAATCTGGACGGAAACAATAAAAAAATGCCGACTGATGATAAACCATTTTTACATCAGCACGAAGGTAAATACTATTTGTCCTGGGGTTGTTTCTATGCTACCTCTGATCATCTCTATGGTCCGTATAAATATCAAGATGCCATTCTGCAACCGGAAAGTTTTGCATACGGTTATGATCAACCTACCTGGCCTAATGGTTTCCGGCAGGGGCGTCATGGATCATTTTTCGAATGGCATAACCAGACCTATTTCGTTTATTGTGATATCAGTCAAACCGGAAATCGGTGGTTTAGAGATGCCTTTATCAGTTATGTCCAATATAAGGACAATGGACAAATTGCACCTATCAGGGTTGATAGATTGGGTGTAGGTCAATATTGCGCTACGGATACCATTGAAGCAGAGGAATACTTTGCAGCAGAAAACCTGAAAAAGAAAGAGTGGCAAAAGGGGTTTGCAGTCACCCAAACAGCAAAGGAAAGCCAACTTTTCTTCCAAAATGTGAAAGAATTAGAATGGCTTGACAAAGTGAGAATCAAAGTCAGTGGAAACGGCGACTACGACATTAGCATAGTCGATAAAAGTAAGCAGGAACAGGAGATTGGACACTTAAGTTTTAAGTTGGACCAGGAAGAAAGAATGATCGAAATTCCTTTAAATCTGAATTCACAGGAAGGCAACATTGACATCAAAATCAAGAAAAAAAGTGGACTCCCACTGACCATCGATTTTCTCAAATTTGCAGGATCAGATGATTATCAGGATCCTTCTTTGCCCATTGAAAAGAGAGTTGAAGATCTGCTTTCGAAAATGTCTGTAGAAGAAAAGGTTGCCCAAATGAGAATTTTTCATGCCAATAAAGGTGTGGAGATGGGAGATGATGATAAAATGAAGCTATCACAGGACGTCATTTCCAGGCTAGCATATGGTATTGCTGGTATTAAGAATCCGGGAGAACACATCAGCCCGGTTCGAGCGGCCAAACTGAATAATGAGTTGCAGAAATACATCATTGAAAATAATCGATGGGGAATACCTGCACTGTTTGTAACAGAATCCTACAATGGCGTGGATGCAGAAGGTTGCACTGTCTTTGGAAGGCCGATTACATTTGCTGCATCGTGGAATCCAGAGTTGGTCAAACGAGAATGGGATGTGGTAGGCCGGGAAGCGAGATTAAGAGGAATGCATATGTGTCATTCTCCTGAAGCAGATATTGTCAGAGATCCCAGGTTTGGTAGAATGAGTGAAGCTTTTGGCGAAGATACTTATTTGGTGAGGCAGATGGTGACGAGTGCCATCAAAGGAGTGCAGGGAGATTACGAAGGTCTGGGAGAGGTAACGCATATTGGCGCAGTTGCAAAACATTTTGCAGGCTATGGACAAGTTTTGGGTGGAACCAATTTTGCCGCTATAGAGATTTCACCCAGAACACTGATCGATGAAATATTTCCTCCTTTCGAAGCAGCTGTAAAAGAAGCCAGAGCATTGGGAATCATGGCTTCTCACGGCGATCTGAATGGAATTGCCAGCCATGCGAATCCCTGGTTACTAAGAGAAGTACTACGTGATCAGTGGAGATTCAAAGGTTATACAGTTTCGGATGCCAATGATATCGCAAGGCTCTATTTCTTTATGAATGTTGCCGAGTCGGCAGAACAAGCGGCTCTATTAGGTCTGAAAGCCGGAATGGACGTAGATCTATACAGCGATGAAGCTTATATTTTACTGCCTGAAATGGCAAAACGAGACCCTGAATTAATCACATATATAGATCAGGCAGCCGGAAATGTATTGAGAACAAAATTTATCCTGAGCTTATTCGAAAATCCATACATCGATTTAGAACATACCCGAAACGGGGTTCGCACAGAAAAAGCCCTTGCATTGGCCAAGGAGGCTGACTTAGAATCCATCATTTTACTTAAAAATGAAAATGCAATCCTGCCATTGGCACCCCATTCAGCGAAAAAAATTGCTCTACTGGGACCAATTTTGGATGAAGACACAGCAGAAGCATGGCGAAGAATTGCTGGAAAGGAGACTGAAATCATATCAAAACAAGGATTCCGGCTTACCGATGAAAACCGAAGTGTTCCTCAACTTTTACAAACGACTGAAGAAGAGTTAGCAAGCTTGGTTTCCATGGCAGCCGAAGCAGATGTGGTAGTGCTTTATCTGGGTGGTGATGAACACACGTCAAAAGAGGCTTTTTTCAATAATGCCCTTGGTGATCGAGGTACAATTGAACCATTAGGAAAACAAGATGAATTGATCAGACGTGTGAAAAATCTAGGAAAGCCTGTGATTGTCATTCTTAAACATCGACGAACCCTCGCTATTAATGAGATTTCAAAACATGCAGATGCCATTTTGGACTGTTGGGACCTCAGTGAATTTGGAGATGAATCCATTGCCAGGCTGGTATTCGGCGAAGTCAGTCCTTCAGGCAAACTTCCGGTAACGGTTCCCAGAAATATAGGTCAGCTTCCCTTTCATTACAGCTCCAAGGAAATCAATCGTAAAAAAGAATATTTATTTCTGGATCAGGGACCGCTCTACCCTTTTGGATTTGGTCTTAGTTACAGTGAATTTAAGTATTCAAATTTAAATTTATCTAGTGAAACCCTTGACCCTGATGGGTTTATTCAGGTAACGGTGGAAGTAACCAATACTGGAACTATGGAGGCCAGAGAGGTGGTCCAAATGTATGTAAAGGATGAAATAGGCAGTGTTCTTAGACCAGATAAAGAGCTAAAGGCTTTTGATAAGGTAAGTCTCAAACCTGGGGAAACCAAAAAAATCACTTTCCAAATTCAGCCTGAAATGCTTAAATTCACCGGAATCAGTATGAAAAAAATTCTGGAACCTGGTGACTACACGGTGCAGGTAGGACCTTCTTCACAAGAAGGATTAATTCAACAATTTAAATTAGTAAAATGATAAGATTCATATTATTCGTAGGATGGGCCGTCATCTTGACATCTTGTGGAGCGAGCAAAATCAAGATCGATGATCAAAATGTTGAGAATGCTATGGTGGAGGCTCTAAAATGGCAAGAGGCCAATCCAATTTTTGCCAAGGACCCTACAGACTGGACAAACGGAGCCTACTATACCGGTGTTGCAAGGGCGCATGAATCTACTGGTAATCCAATTTTTCTTAAAGCCATAAAAGATATGGGAGAAAGAAACGATTGGGAGACATGGGAACGATTTTATCATGCTGATGACGTCGCTATTTCTTATTCATATCTATATCTGAATGCACTTCAACCGGATGTTGTCGACCTTGAACCTACTTCTGTCTGGATTATGGATCATCTCTATAAGCCACATGCCTGGAAGGATGGTACGGATCCAATGTCTGAGAAAAAAATACTGTGGTGGTGGTGTGATGCATTGTTCATGGCGCCACCGGTCCTTGTCAAATATTCCAATCTGACGGGAAATAAAGAAATACTCAATCAAATGCATGAGTATTACATGGAGACCTACAATTTACTGTTTGATCAGGAAGAGAAATTGTTCGCTAGAGATACACGCTTTCAGTGGACAGGATCAGAAGATGATCTGAAAGAAGAAAATGGTGAAAAAATCTTTTGGTCCAGAGGTAACGGATGGGTCCTGGGAGGGCTTGCTTTGATACTCAGCGAATTACCTAAAGACTGGGAGCATTATAATTTTTATGAGGACCTCTATAAGACCATGGCCGAAAGGATTAAAGAATTACAACCGGCTGACGGTTTGTGGAGATCCAGCCTTTTATCACCTGAGTCCTGGAACCATGGAGAGGTTAGCGGCAGTGGTTTTTATACCTTCGCATTGACATGGGGAATCAATAATGGCATTCTTGATCGCAAAAACTATGAAGAAACAGTCAAAAAGGCCTGGGTGGCTTTGGAAGATTGCCAACAACCTAGTGGAAAAGTAGGATGGGTTCAAAACATAGGGGCATCACCAGACCCTGCATCTGCAGACAGTTGGCAAAACTATGGAACAGGAGCATTTCTGCTTGCCGGTAGTGAAATATTAAAGTTGTAGAATGGACTACAATTTTGATCAATATTTGGTAGATCTAAAGCAAAGACTGGTTTCAGAATAAATTAAAATGAAAAGAGTAGCATTTAAAATGACCTTAAAGCCAGGATGTGCAACTAAGTATGAAGAAAGGCATAAAGTTTTATGGCCGGAATTGGTCACCCTATTAAAGAATTCGGGCATCTCTGAATATTCAATATTCCTGGATAAAGAAACCCACACCTTATTTGCCTATCAAAAGATCGATGGAGAGAAAGGATCACAGGATCTTGCTGCAGAAAAAATCATCCAAAAATGGTGGAAACATATGGCAGACATCATGGAGACCAATGATGATCACTCTCCCGTGACCAAACCTTTAAAAGAGGTCTTCTACCTTAAATAAAAAAGCTCATGCGCTGGCAGATAGTCCTTTTCTTTTTCATTCTAAGCTTTGGGAGCTTTAACTGGACAGAAAAATCAAGTACCAAAGAATTAGGCAACCAGCTTAAGGATCAAGACTTCATAAACTTGACAGAAGAGCTACTTACAACATGGTGTGATGCGATGCTTGAGTTGCAAATAGATCATCCCGATGACCCATCCATACATGGCGCCCTAAATTGCCCTGCCTGCAATAAAATACATGGTCGTTGCATGGATGCAGTGTACCCGTTTATGTATATGGCTGATCAAACCGGGGATGAAAAATATCTCAAGGCAGCCATCGACGTCATGAACTGGTCAAAAAATGTAAGCATGCCAGATGGAAGTTGGACTGTTATTCCAGATCCTAAATCATGGAAGGGCATATCAGTATTTGGTGCCATAGCCCTGGGGGAAGCATTAAAGTATCATGGACATCTATTGACTGAAGAGAAGCGTATTGAATGGATGGATCGACTCGGAAAAGCAGGTGAATACATTTACGATCAGTTTTATATGGGCTTTAGCCACATCAATTATGGAATCACTTCCATTTATGCACTTCACCTGCTCGGAGAACAACTCAATAGAGAAGATTACATAGCCAAAGCAAAAGAAATGGCTATTGAAATTCCAAATTGGATTACGCCTAACGACAGCTTGATTTATGGCGAAGACAGCCCTGCAGATAAGCGCAGTGCCAAAGGACTTCTGCCTGTCGATTTAGGATACAATGTGGAGGAGACCTTGAATGGTGCCGTCCTTTATGCTATGGAAACACAGAACCATTCCTTATTGAATGTCCTTCAAACTGTGTTGGAACAGCATCTTGAATTTCTTCTCCCGGACGGAGCCTGGGACAACAGCTGGGGAACCCGACAAAACAAATGGAGTTACTGGGGCTCCAGAACTACAGATGGTTGCCAACCTGCCTTTGCATCTATGGCTGATCGTAATCCTGCTTTGGGCACGGCAGCTTTTCTTAACACTAAATTGTTGAAAGAATGCACAGTTGATGGACTGCTCGCCGGTGGACCGCACTATCAGTCACATGGTGTCAAGCCCTGTGTTCACCATACTTTCGCCCATGCCAAATCACTCGCATTTGTGCTTGATAATACGAAAAAACTTTCAAGCATCAACCTTAGTAATAAAGTCCCACGACAGGCCGAAAATGGCTTGCAGCACTTTAAAGACATCGATGTTTGGATTGCTAATAAGGACGAGTGGACGGCAACAATTTCTACTTACGACAATGAATTTAAAACCAAAGGATCTAACCAGGCGACAGGAGGTGCAATGTCCGTGCTTTTTCACGAAAAGGTTGGTCTACTGCTAGCAGCTAGTATGGCCAAGTATAAGTTAGCCGAGAAAAACAATCAACAACCTCAGCCTGGTGAAGAATTTGCTACCACTCCAAGACTTGAAGTCACTCGAGAAGGCATATGGTATACCAATCTATACGACATGGATGCCACGGTACGAACAGAAGAAACGTTGGATGAAATGGCTTTTTATGTCCATACCAGCTTAAGAGATGCAAATCGCACCCCTATCTATGGTAAAAGTAGTGAAATTCACTATTACATAAGAAAAAATGAAGTCATCTTTGAAATACCACCATCATATTACGAAAGTCGGTTTGTGTTTCCACTGGTTTCACCATCTTATGAAGAGTTTGAACTAGAAAACCGCCAATTGACGCTATACAAATCTGATGCGAAGGTAAATTTAGAGTCTACTCTTCCTCTGACCATCAAGGAAACGGAGGGAAGGAGAATTTTCAATATGGTACCCGGAATAGAGGTCATTCCCATTTCTATAGATATTCCTAAAGGACAATTATTGACCGTAAAACTGACTGTAAAATGAAATATTATTACTTATTAATCGCCTTTGCTTTTTATGCATGTCAAAATGAATCTTCCAGTGAGGATAAGCCGCTAAATATTTTAATGATTGCCGTAGATGATTTGCGTCCAACCATTGGAGCTTATGGTGATCCTCTTGTAAAAACACCCAACATTGATCATCTTGCTTCTGAAAGCGTTCTGTTTGCAAAGGCATTTTGCAGCGTGCCCACCTGTGGAGCATCTCGAGCAAGTTTACTGACCAGCACTCGGCCTACCAGATATCGCTTCCTTACCCATAAAGCAATTAGTCAGGAACAAGTACCTGATGCCATCGCCATCAATGAATATCTGAAGGCAAACGGATATCATACCATTTCAAACGGAAAAATATTTCACAACTTGAATGACCGGGCGGCAGGATGGGATGACAACTGGCGATTACAATCGGACGGTAATTGGAGAGATTATCAAATTCCTGAAAACGACTCTTTGGACAGTGGCGACCAACGAGGACCGGCATATGAGAGAGCTGAAGTTCACGATACAGTTTATCGGGACGGCAAACTGATGCTCAAAACGATCAAAGATTTAGAGCAGTTGAAAGATTCTGGTCAGCCTTTCTTTCTCGCCACAGGATTTGTCAAACCTCACCTTCCGTTTAATGCGCCTGCTAAATACTGGGATCTATATGATAGATCAGATTTTGAACCCTCACGGCAGGAATTCTGGCCAGCAAATGCACCGAGAAAGGCATTTCACAATTCAGGAGAATTAAGAAATTACCACGGTATACCTCAGGAAGGTTTTGTCAGTGATAGTCTTTCTGTAACGCTTCAGCATGGTTATCATGCTGCAATAAGCTACACGGATGCCTTGATTGGTCATATTCTTGAAAAGCTCGATGAACTGGATTTGCGTAAGACTACTATTATTGTTCTGTGGGGAGATCATGGCTGGCAGCTAGGGGAACACGGACTTTGGAACAAACACTGTAATTTCAATACTTCATTACATGCCCCATTGCTTATCTCCGTTCCAGGTGGTCTTCAAGGTGTCAAAACTCAATCTATTGCCGAATTCATAGATATTTACCCCACCATCGTGGACCTGGTAGGTTTAAAAATTCCCCGGACCGCAGAAGGAAAGAGCCTGGCTCCGATTTTAGAAAATCCTGACCAAGGCGCAGAAAATTTTGCCATTTCAAAGTGGCAGGATGGCTTAACCATTAGAACCCAACAATATGCCTATACCGAATTCAGGACAGACGAAGACAGTTTGATCTCCCGTATGCTATATGATCACAACACGGATCCAGAGGAAAGCGATAATATTGTGGATGAGCCACAATATCAAAGTGTGATAGATTCTCTAAGTTCCATTATGATGGCTAATCGTGGGAAAGACTACTTTACAAATTGGAAAATGGACAGTGAAGAGATATAGTTACATCTGCTGCATATTTATTTTGATAGGTTGCCATACAAAATTAGAAGTGGAACCGGATTACATCGATCTGTTTTCCGGCGATTTAAGTCAATGGGTTGTAGAAGGAGATAACTCTACGGTTCAATTAGTAAATGGGCAACTAAATATCGATACCTATAAAGGAGTGACCATTTGGTTCCATGAAAAATTGACGGCTCCTCTTAGAATCAAATATGAGGCTAAATTAGTGGATGCGGGCGGTGCCAATGATAGGGTTTCTGACCTGAACTGCTTTTGGCTTGCCTTGGACCCCAATAATCCTGATGATTTTTTCGCAAAGTCTACCTTCAGAAATGGCATTTTTAAATATTATGACACCCTTCAATTGTATTATGTCGGTCAAGGTGGACATGACAATAGCAGAACCAGGTTTCGAAGGTATCATGGAACAGGCGCAAAGCCATTATTACCGGAACATGATTTAACCGATAGCACCTACCTTTTGAAAGCCAATACAACCAATCACATTAAAATAGAAGTAGCTCACGGTATCTCCAAGTATTTCAGAAATGACCAATTGATTTACGAGTTTCGTGATTCCACACCTTATCATAGGGGATATTTCGGTTTTAGAACCACCCGTAATCACATGATCATAGATAACTTTAAGGTCTATTTAGAATCTGAATCGAACTAACCTGTGAAATGATGACTTCTGATATAGGTGGTCCGATTCGTCCAATTTCCTGATTAAAGGGAAAGACGACCACATTTCCACTCTCTTTATTGGCAACAATAAGGTATTCTCCATTCGGTGTAATGGCAAAGTTTCTGGGAAAGTCACCGCCACTGGCTTTTCGATCTATCAACTTTAATTCACTACCATTCAAACGTTCATATACCACAATCGTATTTTCTGCCGGACCGCGATTGCTTACAACCAGAAATTGGTTATTGGGCGTAATGTGAATGTCTGCAGATCGATATATGTCCAGCGTGTCAGCGTAGGTTAAAGTGCTGTTTACTAAAGTTAATAATCCTTCATTGGCAAAATAATCAAATACATCAATTCTTCCTCCTAATTCATTGATCAAGTATCCATATTTTCCTTCTCTGTCAAAGGTAAAGTGTCTCGGCCCGGAACCTGGTGAAATATTGACATTTAAATCCTCCCTGAGGATTAGGCTGTCCTTGACCTGAAATGCGCGAATCTTATCCCCTCCCAGATCATGCGCAAAAAGGAATTCGCCATCGATTGAAAAATTTGATGAATGGATGTGTGCCTCAGCCTGACGATCTTTAATAATGCTACTGTCCTTAAAAGCAAAAAATTGGAAATTATTCGATAGTCTTCCCTCGCCATCTATGGTGTAAAAACTCAGACTTGGATCTGAGTAATTGGATACGGAAAGATATTTTCCATCCGGGGATATATCGATGTGGACCGGATTGCGCCCTCCCGTCGAAACACGGTTTATCAATTCCAGGTGATTTTCATTAAGACGATACGATGAAACGAAGCCGGGAGATTCTAATCTGCTTTCCGTGATTGCATATAAAAACCGACCATCAGATGATGTCTTCAGAAAAGAGGGATTGATCAGACTATCTACCTGACTTACAAGTTCCAATTTCCCTGTCTTGTGATATAAATGGTAAACAAACAGTCCTGTATCAATGCTGTTATCTGTATAAGAGCCAATGAAAATCGTCGAAAATGCGGACTTTTCACAAGCAATCCAAGATAAAGCAATCCATATAATGATGAAAGGTCTTAACATCCACTAAAACTAAGCATATTAATTGGGGTATTTCTTAACTTTAAGCACATCTCTTCAAAATGGATAAGAAAAAAATAAGGTGGGGCATCATCGGTTGTGGCGACGTAGCAGAGATAAAAAGTGGACCTGCTTTTAACAAGATCAAAGACTCAAAATTGCTGGCGGTAATGAGAAGAAATGCTGATAAGGCTGCTTCATTTGCAAAGAGACATCAGGTGCCATATTCTTATTCTGACGCTGATCTTCTCCTTGAAAATGAGGAGATTAACGCAGTCTATATCGCTACTCCTCCTTCTTCACATCTGGAGCTGGCCATCAAAAGTTTGAAAGCCGGAAAAATGATCTATCTGGAAAAGCCAATGGTTTTAAATATCCACGAAGCCCAATTACTGAATAAAGCGGTGCACGATCATCGTGCGAAGTTATGTGTGGCACATTATCGAAGAGCTCTGCCTGCCTTTCAAAAAGTAAAAGAACTTCTCGATGAAAAAGCCATTGGCACGGTGAGATTGGTTGAAATAAACATTCGCCAACCCCTTCATTCTGATCTAATTGCTAATACTGATGAAAACTGGAGAATAGTACCTGAAATTTCGGGGGGTGGATATTTTTATGATCTGGCACCCCATCAATTGGATTTGATGTGCTTTTATTTTGGAGACATTGAAGAGATTTGCGGGCTGGCAACCAATCAATCCCGTTCATATGAGGCCAACGACATGGTAACCGGTCTGATTAAGTTTAAGTCCGGTGTACATTTTTCTGGCACATGGGCATTTAATATTTATGAAAAAAATAAAGAGGACAACTGTATAATCTACGGATCAGAAGGAAGAGTTCACTTTAGCTTTTACGGGGACCAGGTAACTCTTGACAATGCAAAAGGAAGTCAAACTTTTAATTTTATTAATCCCAGACATATTCAAGAACCGATGATACAAAAAGTAGTAGATTACTTTTTAGATGATAAAGAATGCAATCCCTGCAGCGTACAAGAGGCATTGGTAGTGCAAGAAATAATGGAAAAATTTACTAGAAGCTATGGTGCAAACTGACCTGCAATTGGTCCTTCGCCCATCCGTTGGTTGTTTGTCGCATCCAACCGATCTGGGTTCTTAGGCTATTTAGTATTCCATATCCCAGTCCAAGATAGGTCCGGTTTCTGTCGAAAAATGGTACAGTCTGGCCACTTCCTATCTCACGTTGGCCATTGATAAACAACTCGTTATACAGTGCTATATAAATCGTTCCTTTATTAAAAGAAGAATCATTTAGTAAAATATTCAAAAACAAATTATATCGATACCGAGTTCTCATGTCTTGTTCTGGGAGCCAACGCTGTTCGTATCGAAATCGATGGGTCAATTTAACTGCGCTTGTCAAGGATTGAGGAATTAAGGCTTCCTGATAAATCCGGTTTTCAACTACTGTTTCAGTGCTTTCCCCTGGCGTTCCTGTAGTAATATTTGCATAGCCAAGAGTAAATAGAACATTAGAATTCTTCTCTAAATAAGTCAAGCCTGACCGTAAAAGCAATTGTTCTAAATCTCCACCCAGGTTCCAATTCCGATATTGAAAATCACCTTGCATCCCAACAGGACCATCGCCAAGTTTAGCATTGTAAAAGTACATATACCAGGCACCTAATTGGTCCTCGTCCACAGATTGAGCTGTAGCATTAACACTGAACAATAGTGATAAACAAGTAATAAAACAGGTAAGTATCTTCAAGTTCTTGATTTGAAGGCGAATTTAGCAAATCTTATATTAATAATGTAATCCAACATAGGTGGCCCAAAACCAAACTGACCAGCGTTAGTTGGTATGTGCTGTCGTATTATGCCGTGTCTCTGGGTTGATGCACCTCATTCTTTTTTTGGGTTTGCGGATCAACTTCTACGCCGTCAGCTTGAGTCCCTTTTTTGTTGATTGCCTGCTCTTTCAGACTTTGATTATTTTTTTCTTTAGGATTGTCCATAATATCTTTTTTTTATCATACCAGAATAGCGATATAAATGTTTTGTCACACCTTTAATTTGTATTTCAGACCAATACCTTAAACAGATATTAAACTGAGTGGTTATAATATTAAGCTTTAAGTTCATATTTTGGAGCTTAAGTGAAAAACTGCAGTTTTTTTAATTACAAAACGTAAAAAATGGAGAATAATAACGGAAATGGCGGAGAAGCCTGGGATGTAAATGAATCGAGCAAATGTCCATTCCTTGGAGGAAAATTAAAAGGCAGTGCCGGAAACGGAACTGCTAATCGCGATTGGTGGCCCAATCAACTGGACCTGACCATCTTAAGACAGCACAGTCATTTGTCAGATCCTATGGATGAGGATTTTGATTATGCAGAAGCCTTCAAGAGTCTGGACCTGGCGGCCTTAAAAAAGGACCTGACAGAACTAATGACGGATTCACAGGATTGGTGGCCTGCCGATTATGGTCATTATGGACCATTTTTCATAAGAATGGCCTGGCACAGTGCTGGCACCTATCGTATTGGTGATGGCCGCGGCGGTGCAGGATCAGGTCAACAAAGGTTTGAGCCTTTGAATAGCTGGCCGGATAATGCGAATTTGGATAAGGCAAGATTACTATTATGGCCCATTAAGAAGAAATATGGCAGAAAGATATCTTGGGCGGATTTGATGATTTTAGCGGGGAATGTTGCTCATGAGTCGATGGGTCTAAAAATGTATGGATTTGCCGGCGGTAGAGAGGATACGTGGGAAAGCGAAAAAGATGTTTATTGGGGATCCGAGTCTGAGTGGCTTGGAAATGAGGCCAGATATAAGGATGGTGAACTTGAGAGCCCGTTAGGTGCTGCTCACATGGGTTTGATTTATGTCAATCCTGAGGGGCACAACGCAAATCCTGATCCAGTGGAAGCTGCGGAATACATCAGAGAAACATTTGGACGTATGGCCATGAATGACTACGAAACAGTAGCTTTGATCGCTGGAGGCCATACATTTGGCAAAACACACGGAGCAGCTGATCCAGAAAAGTATGTAGCTGCTGAACCAGCTGCTGCCAGTATTGAATCTCAGGGTATGGGTTGGCATAACAGCTATAATTCAGGTCTTGGTGCAGATACCATTACCAGTGGATTGGAAGGAGCATGGACAGACACACCAACTCAGTGGAGTCACAAATATCTCGAAAATTTATTTAAGTATGATTGGGAATTGACGAAGAGTCCAGCCGGTGCCTGGCAATTCAAGCCGAAAAACAATGAAGGAGCAGGTACTGTTCCAGATGCTCATGATCCATCTAGAAAACATGCACCTTTTATGTTGGTTACAGACCTTTCGCTAAGAATGGATCCTGAGTATGAAAAAATATCAAGACATTTTCTTGAGAATCCGAAGGAGTTTGCAGAGGCTTATGCCAAAGCATGGTATAAATTGACCCATAGAGACATGGGGCCAAAAGAAAGATATCTTGGACCAGAGGTGCCATCAGAGGAGTTGATTTGGCAAGATCCCGTTCCAGAAGTAGATCATGAATTGGTGGGCAAAGCAGAAATTGATGCATTAAAAGATTTGATTCTGGATTCAGGCTTGACAGTTTCAGAACTGGTGTCTACCGCCTGGGCTTCCGCTTCTACTTATCGAAACTCTGATAAGAGAGGCGGTACGAACGGTGCACGAGTGAGACTAGCTCCTCAAAGGAATTGGAAAGTCAATAATCCACCTCAACTTCAAAAAGTTTTAGGTAAACTGGAAGAAATTAAAAATGGGTTTGGTAAACCAATTTCATTAGCTGATTTAATCGTTTTAGCTGGAAATGTGGGCATCGAAAAAGCTGCTAAAGATGCAGGATTTGATATTAGCGTTCCTTTCAAGCCAGGCAGAGCAGATGCGACAGAGGAGCAAACAGATGTTGAATCATTTGAAGCATTGGAGCCAAAAGCTGATGGGTTTAGAAATTATCAAGGGGTTACTGACGGACCATCTGCAGAAGAAATGCTCATTGACAAAGCACAACTTATGACATTAACTGCTCCGGAAATGACGGTATTGATAGGAGGTATGCGCGTTTTAAATACCAATTATGATGGTTCACAACACGGCGTGCTGACCGATCAAAAAGGCAAGTTAACCAATGATTTTTTCCTCAATCTATTGGATATGGGAGTCACCTGGAAGGCTTTGGACAAAGGTCAACATGGATTTGCTGCTACCGATAGAAGAACTGGCGAACAGAAGTGGACTGGTACCAGAGTGGATTTAATCTTTGGCTCAAATTCTGAACTGCGGGCAATCGCAGAGGTTTATGCTTGCTCAGACAGTGAAGAGAAATTCGTAAAAGACTTTGTAGCTGCATGGCACAAGGTCATGAATTTAGGAAGATTCTAACTTTTAGATTTTTCATAATAAACTGATTAATAAGGTGGCTTGCCCAAACGGCAGGTCACCTTTTTTACATCATTTACCAATTGATCCCATTTACCAAAACCATTCTGAAAAAAAGTAGCATTACAAGGCATAGGATGAGTGGGATCTTATAAATTTTTTGACCTAATGGATTGGGATGGGTATTTATCTCTCTATGCAGACCCGCTGAAGCCCATAGCCAGGGAATCGAAAAAGCAAACACTAAAAAGGGTGTCAACGCCTGACTCATTGGCAATATACGAAATGGAATCGTCAAGACGCAACCTATAAAGCCAGATATTACGGCCATGTATAATATGACGCGAAATCTTACACCATCGGTCAAAAGCTCTTTCCTTATGGGTGCCAAAGTTAGAAGTAGTCGACCATAGATGATTCCCAGGAAAGCCATAGAAACAAGCGTAAATATGGACAAGCCGATTAGGAGGTTTTGATTGAGATCTAAATAGTAAACAAGTGCATTTCCAACATCTGTAGATGGATCTAGAAATCCAATGGCGATCTGGGGCAAAGACTGAAAAATTCCATGAAAAGAGAGCCAAAAGAAGATCAACCGGACAATAGCGTTTGAAGATTTTATTTGAAGGAAAACGACCATAAAAATGATTCCACAGATAAAAATGCCTGCGGCACCAGACCCCTGCATGAGATTAACCATTTCATGATCTCCTTCCCAGGTATGGTTATTGTGATAGAGCGTGGCCGACAGTCCAAGCATCTTCTTACCTAATACCAGAAACAGTTCTTGTAGAAAGAAAATAACGTTAAATCCAATCACATATGACAGCGCACCATTATAAAGCAGGATTGGAACTTTGACGCCTTGAATGGCTGTATTATGCCTTCTTTTTTTTCTGCTCAACAAATTTAATAAGCCCCAGATCACAGGTATGACCAGTAAAAGAATTAGGGTTACTTGGACAATTCTCATCTTTAGAAACATTGGTTATCCTAAAGACTGTTTATATTTCACAAAGAGGCATAGTATGCCAAAATATCGACTGATTCCTGTATTCTATTGACCAAACAATGGATTTGCAAGCGGTGTCTTCACCTAATCATCCACTGCAGCAAAAACCATTTGGCGAAATTTCCAGCTGGACTCATCTCCCGTGCTACCCTGGGTTTGTTTCATCAGAACCCCAATAATGTTTTCTTCCGGATCAGCAAAATATTGAGTATTAAAATATCCACCCCAGTCAAAAGTACCTATTCCTCCCCTTCCTGCTTGAGCAACACCGTTTTGATCCACAACACCAAACGCCAATCCATAAAAAGAACCACCATCACCCCAGTGATCACTAATTTGATTACTCATCATACTTTCGATTGTCGTTCTGCTTAAAATTCTTTTTCCATTAAATCGACCTTCATTAAGATACATTTGCAAAAATTTGGCATAATCTAAAGCGGTGCTAGATAATCCGGCACCCCCTGAAAAGAATTTCTTTGCTCCTCTTTTCGGGTATGCAGGATCGTAGAATGTGGTAGGATAATTCTCCCATTTATCATTCACCTTGTGTTGTACCTCAACCAATCTATCTTGCTTATTATCAGGCAAATAAAAGTAAGTATCTTCCATTCCTAAGGGCGTAAAAATCTCTTCTTTTAGAAAGACATCAAATGGCTTTCCAGATACAATTTCAATGAAATACCCAAGTACATCCAAACCTTCACTATAAGTGAACTTTTCGCCAGGATGATGATGAAGGGGAAGTTTAGCCAACTTAAGTACACTCTCCTCAATCGTTATATCTTCCGTTGTAAACAGATCGGTGATACCAGCCTTCTGATAAATCAATTTCATTCTTTCATCCCCATCAATAACGCCATAACCGAGTCCAGCTTGATGTGTCAATAAATCTCTTATCGTAATCTCTCTTGAAGCCGGTTCCGTGGTATAACTCGTGTCGCGGTAAGTGAAACCCTTCAAAACCTGAGGATTTTTAAATGCTGGTATAAATTTAGAAATCGGATCATCCAAACGGAATAGTCCACGTTCCCATAATATCATTACTGCGGTAGAAGTGATGGCTTTTGTTTGGGAAGCAATTCTAAAAATGTCATCCCTTTGCATTTCACTACTGTCTTCGCCTGAATTACCGTAAGCCTCGTGAAGCACGATGTGACCGTTTCTTACAATCAAGGCAACTGCACCAGGAATATGATTGGACTCGATCTGTTGCTTTATCATACTGGATATCAATCCTATTCTATCGTCTGACATGCCCGCTTCAGTGGGTGAACTGTATGTCAGTGATTGAGGATATGTACCAATGGTGTTTTGAGCCATTAATCCTGTGGACAGGATTAAAAAAATCATATGGAGCTTTAACTGTTTCATTTCGCTGGTTTATAAGACAATTTAGAAAATTAAATGTATTTGGCCGTAAGGAGACCGAACAGAATTCGCAAATGCGGACTAACTTGTGTATGGAAAAAATACTTATTGCAGGAGCAAATGGTTCTACTGGAAGGAAAATTACCAACCTATTGAAAGATAGTGAGGCTTATCATCCGATTGCCATGATTCGAAAATCTGATCAAAAATCGCACTTTCATGAGCTAAATGTGGAAACCGTTCTGGCTGATCTGACCAATGATCTAAGCCCTCTTCCCGGTGATATCGATAAAGTGATTTTTGCCGCTGGCTCCGGAGGAGAAGCAGTAGTGGAAGTAGACCAGGAAGGTGCTAAAAAATTAATTGATTGGTCCAGGAAAAACGGTATTTCAAAGTTTGTTATGCTTAGCTCAATTGGCGCTGACGAACCGGAAAAGGCAGATCAGCTACAAGAATATTTAAAAGCCAAACACAATGCAGATGAGTATCTTAAGCAGAGTGGCCTTCCTTACACCATTGTCCGTCCGGGAAGTTTGACAGACGAAGGTGGTTTGAATTACATCAAATTAGAAAAACATCTGGAAGAAATGGGAGAAATAAGTCGTGCTGATGTTGCAAAGACGCTCGTAGAATGCCTTTCTGATAGCATCGGGAAAGAGCAGACTTTCGAAATTATCAAAGGAGATACTCAAATAGAAGAAGCTTTAGATAAAGTCACTTCGAAATAGACAGATCCCTGATTTTCACAGTTTTATATTCCATTGGATGACTTTCAGCTTGAAGTGCAATATAACCTTGAGTTAATGGCTGACCGTCCACATAGTTCACTCCTCCATCGGGAGCATCCTTTGCATCAAATATCGGATGAGTGTAAGTCATCACAGTATCGCCCTCAATGATGTGATGTATGATGCTATCACCATAAACCAATAATTCTGCAGTTACCCACTGATCACCATGGTATGTATCAGAAGTGGAACTGATACAATGAGTAGTGACCAATTCATCATCTATGGTCACATGGCTATTCGGTGTACATAAATTTCCAGTGGAGCGCTGATCCTCTCCATTTCCACCTAGAAACTGATATTCTACACATATCGGAAAGAACTGATCAATGGTCATGGTTTTGGGGTCCTGGCTGTGAAACATGATACCGCTATTCCTGTAAGCCCAACCTTGTCCACCAGGAGTCTGATCACCTTTGAAGCGGTATTCAACCATCATATGATAAGATGAAAACGGGCGTTCGTAAAATAAGTGACCATATTGAGTGGTAAAGGTATCATACTCATCGTAATTGATTTCAAGCACACCATCAGTGACCCTAAAAGTATTTAATCCATTGACCCCATATTCATACCCTCCAATTTTGGGTGTCCAACCTTCCAGATCTTCACCATTAAACAATGTTTGCCACTCGTCCTTATCAGATTGACCCGCCTTATTAAAAGAGCTTGGCCCTGTGTCTTTACAGGATACATTCACTATTAAACAAAGAAATAAGCATATAGAAGGTCGAAACATATCAATCATTTTATAGTCTGACAATTTATATAAAATAAATCGTTTAGATGCATGTGGTGACCGATTGGACTTTAATTTATTGCCAGTCGAGAAAACCTTCTTCTGATTTCACCAATCGGGGCTGCTGCGTATTTAACTGTTGGCCCTCCAGTACTTTTTGATAATAGCCTAAATAGTTGGAGGCCATCACATCACTGTTATAGTATTCTTTGGCATACTCATGACAGGTTTTAGCAGAAAATTGATGCCAATACAAGAGCTCATCTGCCATTTCACTACTGCTGTTTGTCAAAAAACCAACATCTTCAGTGACCAATTCCTTTAAAGAACCATAAGGTGTCCCATACACAGGGCAGCCATAAAATAAACTTTCAATGATCGCCAGACCAAAGGGTTCATGCCATCTCACTGGAAAGATCAATCCCCTGGAGCCATTGACCAACATATCCTTCTCCCTGCCTCCAACCATTCCATGAAATCTGATTCTCCTAGAAAAAGTCAATCGGATGCCCATCTTAACATTGAATCTGACTCCACCCAGGACCCGTAAACTTTCGTCTGGTGTTTTCTTAATCACTTCTATTGCTCCACTTACATTCTTCACACGCCAGGCTGCCTTTCCCAAGAAATGAAAGTAAGACCTTTTCATGTTAAAATCAGGTGACGAGTAGTCTAACCAATTTAAGCCATTATAGACAAATACTTCAGAGTTATACCGATTCGCATGATTGCGAGAAACAAAAATCGAGTTATGATTTAGCTTTAGGTGCTGTGGCGTATTACCATGAATAGTAATGACATATGGTACAGTAATCTGGTCCATATCACCTGGCATGTAATGTAGGTGTAGGACATCAGCATCTGGAGGGATCAGATCTTTAATCAATCCATCTTCATCCATGTAAATGACATCAGCAAAGTCACAAATTGATCCGGACTTTAAAATAAAAGTCACCTTGTGGTTTTGCTTCACCAATGCCTGCGCTAAAGACCATATTACTCTTTCTGTGCCTCCATAAAGATAGACTGGCAATTTACTTTGATGCGCCAAGACGATATGCATAAACTGAAATTACGGATGCACAATGATTTTCTGATGAACGAATGTCTCACCAACCAGTACCGTTAGGATATAGGTACCTGCCACAAGATCGTCCTTAAGGTTGTAAATGTACTCCGCTCCTCTGGCGGTGCGTTGATCGAGTAAAACACCCATGCTGCTATAAAGTCTCACTTCGTTGATATAATTGCTTCCCAAAATGGTGATTTGTTCATTTGCCGGATTAGGGTAAACAAAAATATTGGCAGCTACAGCAGCATTGTCAAGCCGAGAATTTTCTAAATCTTCATAGAATGTACAACCCACAGCTTTGCCGGGCATGTTTTCATCTAACCAATCGAGTCGAAGTCTAATCCATTCTTTCATAGATACTAACACTTCATCATAAGTTTGAGCCATTACATACCTTGCAGGATTGGGCCAAACATAAGATCCAAGGACTGGCCAGCGCTCAAAATTTCGTTCCTGTGCAGAACGGATTACATCATGGAGACTGTCTATCTTTGAAACGATCTTTTCATAAGAAAGTAGGTCACTTCTTAAAGATTCGTAGCGGCAGCGAAGACCATTGGCAAAAAAATCATCCCTCAGCATTTCATGCCACCAGAAGGGACTGTTTCCACTGCACTGATAGTAAATTAAGCCATCAAAATCTTCGCCCCTACAGTAATCTGCATTACCAAAAGATAGGTTATAATCCCACACAGGGCTGGCCACCAGGCGACCATCTTTGCTATTTCGATCCTTGTGAAAATAGCTGCTTAGTCTATAAGCATCCACGTTCTTACTAAGTTCATTAAGTATGAAATTGTCAAAAAATGACCTCAGATTGATATATTCGGAATAGTGTATGCCCAATTCGTTTTCTCCATCCCGGGATGCAATGGCGTCCTCAAATCCATCCATAAAAGACCTGATGTACAATTCTTGTTCCAGCTGAATGTCAAATGCACTTGGATAGTAGTATTGGTAAAATATGTTCTTGGAACTATTATACGCATCATATTTGGAACTCCATCCATCATGTCCACCCTTATCGATCCTGAAGATGTAACCTCCCGTTAGAGGATCATCCTCAATATCATTCGCTTCAAGTCTAGATATGTCTACCCTATTCTTGTCTCTTTTGATTTTTTCCATGATCACATAAACCCCCTCATACTGCCCATTGAGCACCAATTCCACATATCTGGTTCTACTGGCATAGCGTCCCATATCACGGGCTACATCCATCGCCAGCACATTGTTCATCAAGGTTTTGTCGGAATAAGGTGCATAAAGGATAAAATCTTCCTCACTGGGAAAATTAAGGAAGCTTTTGTCCTGGTCTTCCCCCAGTTCATTCCAGGTTTCCATCAAATAGGACTTTCTAGGGAACGACTGTGAAGATTCGCCTCTTATTTCTATGCCAATGTTACTTTCAAAATGAAAATTTTCATCGTTTAATGAATTGATCATGCCTTCGCCATTGTATATGATTTTGACGGTGGCAGGAATTTTTGGCTCATTCACAATCATGGTGCGATTTTCGGTTTCTACTATGACAATGGGGAGCTCACTTTGTGTAAACTGGGCACAAAGCAAAGCAGGCAGTAGAATATGAATGAATAGCAATATTCGGTGCATTGGCCCAAAAATATAATTTATTTCGGATATCTCTATTGATTCAGCCAGTTCTTAAAATCTGATGTTCTTGCTCTGCTCACAATGAATTCATGATCTTTAATCTTGTCAATGGTCAGTTTTAACCTATGATTAAGGTAGGGTGCAATTTTAGCTATGCTTGCTTTGGCAACAATCTGACTCCTATTGATTCTAAAGAAATATGCAGGATCAATGGACGCCTCGATTTGATCCAGAGGTTCATCTACGATAAATCTTCCCTGATCACACTCCAAAAAGGATAAGCTGTCTTCGGAATAAAAGTAAATGACTTCAGTTGCATTGATTTGTATGTATCCATGGCCTGCTTTTACCAGAAAACCACTTCGATAGACTTTAGGTTTAAGACTTCCTAGCAAATTCTTGATCGTGAATGGATCAATGATGCTTTGGGTATTTGACTTTTTAAATTTATGAATTGCAACAGATAACTCACTTTGCTTTATAGGTTTAAGTAGATAGTCCACACTATTCACTTTAAAAGCTTGAATGGCATATTGGTCAAAAGCCGTGGTAAAAATGACAGGAGTTTCAATATTAATGTGCTGGAAAATTTCAAAACTAAGCCCATCCGCCAATTGAATATCCATGAAAATTAGGTCCAAAGGTGGCGCTGAATTCAACCACTTTTCGGTATCCTGAATACTGTCAATCACTCCCAGGATTTCAAATGAAGTATCCATCGCTTCCAGCATTCTTTGTAATTGTCTAGCTGCTCTTTGTTCATCTTCAACTACTAATGTCCGTATCATCTTACAGCACTTTTTAAAGTCAACAAAGGCAAAGTCACCACAAAATGATCATTTCGCGTTTCTGCGAGGACCTCCTTTTCAGTGATTAATGCATATCTTTTCTTGATATTCGATATTCCCATTTTAGTAGACGGTACCATTGTGGATTTTGGCTTTATCTTATTGATTACTTGTAATTTATCATCTATTATATTAACCTTAATTTTAAGTGGATTAGATGGAGAGACTATATTGTGTTTGATTGCATTTTCCAATAAAATCTGGAGGCTCATCGGAACGATCGCCCTTGTAAGTTTTTCTTCTGGTATGTTCCATTCCACTTGCAAACCTGAACCAAATCTTTCTGATTGAATGTGAATGTATGATTTTGCAAATTTGATTTCATCTTTTACTTCGATCAAATTTGCATTTCCAGACTCTAAAATAAACCGATATACATCTGAAATTTTATCTACAAATTCTTTGGCTTCTTCTTTGGTATTTTGGTCAATGATATCTCGCAATGTATTTAAAGTGTTGAAGAAAAAATGAGGTTGAGCCTGATTACGGAGAGCATCTAATTGCGCCTGAACTATAGCTTGTTTGGCCTGCTCCTCCTCTCTAATAGACTGTCGTAATTTGATGTAAAAGTAAATGGCTTCATAAATGGCCATTGTCATCAGACTCACAAAAATGATCGGCAATACATATTCAAAATCCGACTTCGGATCAAAATTTACTCCGATCGCCTGAGATAAGATAAGGGTTCCTACATAATTGACCAGAAACAGAGAAGATATACAGACAATCGTGAATAAACTGATTCTTTTGAAGCTGTCTTTTAATTTAGGAAATAATTGTCTGAACTGAATTAGGACTCCTCTGGTCACCAACCAATAAAAAGTAGAAAAGAACAGGGAGATGCTCCATCCTATCACAGCATTTATTAGAGACAGGTTTCTTCCAAATGAATTATTGAAGAGTAAATCCATGGTAAAGCTAAGAACCAAGATGCCTAGAACCATGAACCATTTATCGTCGAAACCCAGATATTTGATTCTCCTTTCCCTGTTCAATAATTTCATGAGGCTAAGATAATGCTATCAACGGTAAACCTTGTTTTGCCTGGTAAAATGTAAAGGCAATCCATGAAGCATAGAGCAATCCAAAAATGACGACTGCCATAAACTTAGCTAATTTTTTTACATTCCATGAGTTAGAAACCCATAAGGCAAAAAGTGGAATGACCTGAATGCCATGTAGCCCAAAAAAATGCGCTACTCGAAGATCACCCGCTATGGTGCTCCAATTGAGAAGTGGTATGCCTTGGCCCCCATCCGGGACTCCAACATTATGTGCCATCTGACCAATCATTTGACCGCCCACCCAACTACCACCGATGACCACTATCCAACCAAGGACAATGGCAATCTGCAGCATTAATTCCAATTTTAGGCGGAGGCGAATCGCATCCATAAAGAGCAACAACATGATGATGACATTGACTCCTATTAAAATTCCCATCATTCCAAATAGAATCCCATCGAAAGGGTTAGAAACGTTGTAATGAGAATGCACACCTCTTGCTGCCTGCAAATTGATGATGATCATCTCGATAAGGAGGGTCCACGCTACAACTCCATTGATGAGTCTGGTCTTTAACCTGGAATATGGATAAAAAGTGATCAAAAAACCAACGGTCGACATATAGATAGCGGTAGAGATATTGAATTTCAATGGCTTAATCCAAACATTGACCCCTTTCAAGGTTCGCTCATCTAGAATCAATCCAGCTACACTGATCACAGCAAGTAATAGAATGAAGATTATACACCCATATAAAAATGGACTGTTGGTACGAAGTGTTTGAATAATATTTTTCATGATTGTTTGTTAAATAATCTGCGAATGATGATAAAGAGTAAGAATCCAATGGGCCCTAACATGAAAGTGCCGATGAGGCAGGGAACTATAATCAAGTGATGGATTTCCAATTTGCGATTCTGATCCAGAATCCACATACCCACTAGTAAGTCAAAAGCCAGGTAATGTACCCAGCCAGCCAGCACTGCATTTTCTTTGGTAAACAGTTCCATGACTGACTCCAGGGTACTAAAATCGAGACCGCCGCTCCTCATGGATATAATGATATAGATGGCGTATACGCAGGAAAGAAGGACAGGAATGATCTTTCGGTCCATTAGAAATCTGGTCACTTTCCAATTTGGAGTCAATATCATTAGTAACCACATGATCATGGCTACTGGATTGACGATTGAAAAAACTGTATTAGCTGTCATATTATTTTATTTTTTCTTTATGATGAGGTAAAAATGGGGGATGATGTCTTGTTTTGAAAGGCAATTCTGCTGAAACGTCGTTTTTTAGGTTTGAATGGCGATCGCTGGCAAATGGAATTTGCCAGTCCCATAGCAGTTTACTGGTCCCAGGGCAGTTTGACGGTCCGTGAACACTATGCTCTTACAATCCGGTCGCCCAGTCGCTTTACTTCCTCTTGCAAATAATTGATTTTCTCTAAAAGCGCATTCTCCATGTGTCTGTCCGCAGCATCCTCGATCGATATAGCTGCCATAAATTCCCACACTTCTAAGATTTCCTGTCCGGCCAAACAAAAGCTGTCATACAATGGATTATCAGACTCCAAATGAAACATGCCGTTTTCCTCTATTTTTGAAATACGCTTAAAAACAATGCCTTCATCTCTGGAAACGACAATGTACCTTCTACCCTCTTTTATATCAGCTATAGATTCTACCCAACTGCCAATAATATAAGAACCATCAATGACCGGCGGCATCGAATCTCCATTAACCGGAAAAGCACGATATTTTTTCTTCATAGGTAAGAAAGGAAAATAAAGGTGATCCAATTGCTCGATATACTCCGGATCACTATAGTTCCCAAGGTACCCTGCACTCGCATCATGCGGAACAATTTCAATAATGTCATTCCCCTTCTGATCAACCTGAACAGGAAAAATCATTTTATCGCTGCCTGCTAACTTTTCAATGTCTACTTCACTCAGATCTATGGTCAACAAAGCATCGACAGAAATTTTAAAATACCTGGACATTCTGAGTAAGGTCTCGATTCCTGGATCATGAACCCCTTTTTCATACTTCGCTAAATTAGACCTACTGAGACTCAAACTTTCCGCCAGTTCCTTTTGCGATAAATCCTGACAAGTTCGCAGATACCTGATGTTTTCAGCTAATATTCTCATAAATTATTTGTTCGTATTTATCACATTAATTAAAGCACAATTCGGGATAAATATAATACAATTGTGAAAAAAGAAAAGTATGAATTTGTCATTCAACCATTGACCTAAACAAAAACACACATAAAACGCTTTATTATAAAAAGCATTTAATGAAAATTACACTTATCGTTTTAGGAGTCCTAATTGCCGGATTTATTGGCTTTCAAATATATTCTATGATCAATACTTCCAATATCGAAACTTATCCATACAATGTTGTGAAGACCGTTGATGATGTTGAAATTAGAAATTACGAACCAAGCCTATTTACTAGTGTGAACCTAAGCACTGGAAAATACAAAGAAGGTTCTAGAAAAGGATTTTCTGTTCTGGCTGATTATATTTTCGGCGGAAACAAAGATAATGAGAAAATAGCCATGACTTCTCCTGTTTCAATGTCCCTGGAAGACAATATGGAAATGATGTTTATGGTCCCAAAGAAATACAATAAAGAAAATCTACCTCAACCTAATCAGTCCAATATCGACTTTAAAGAAATACCAGCTAAGACAATGGCGGCTATCCAATTTGGAGGATGGGCCAACGATAAAAAAATAGAAAAGCATAAAAATGAACTGAAGGATATCTTGGAAGCCAATGGTATAAATTATTCCAACTCATTTTATTTTTTCGGTTACAATGCTCCTTATGAGATCTTCAGTAGGCGAAATGAAGTAGTAGTAGAATTAGAAAATCAAGAAAAATTCCAACCATAGCATTGATGTGAAAGTGCTTGCCCTTAGCCTAAATAACTAAATTTTTAATTTGTTCGTATTTATCACATTAATCATCTGAATAAATGTGATATTTATGCTGATCTTTGTCATATTACCAAAACCTGGAATATGAACAAAGCCATCGTGCATATGGACCTGGATACATTCTTTGTATCGTGTGAAAGACTTGCAGACTCTTCCTTAAACGGTATTCCGTTAATCATCGGAGGCAGTAAAGAGCGGGGCGTGGTTTCATGTGCCTCTATAGAAGCCAGGAAATTTGGTGTCAGATCAGGAATGCCTCAATTCATGGTCAATAAGCTCTGTCCTCAGGCCAAGGTAATCAAAGGTGATTTTGATTTATACGCCAGATGCTCTGAAACGGTAACAGAAATCATACAGGAAAGCGCACCTCTTATGGAAAAATCATCCATCGATGAATTTTACCTTGATATCAGTGGAATGGACAAATATTTCGGTTGTCTTAAATGGACTACCGAATTAAGAGATCGAATCGTGAAACATTCCGGACTTCCAATTTCATTTGGCTTATCCATTAATAAAACCGTCTCGAAAATGGCTACTAATGAGGGAAAACCATATGGAAAATTGATGATTTCAGAACCGGATGTGCCTTATTTTATGAATCCCCTTCCCGTCATTAAACTTCCTGGAATCGGCAATAGCACTTTTCAGGTTTTATCCAGAATCGGTATACGCAAAATTGGAACATTGGCGGAAATACCTACAGATGTGATGGGAAAATTGTTGGGGAAAAATGGTATTTCTATTTCTCAGAAATCAAAAGGCATTGACCATACCCCTGTAAAACCTTACAGCAAGAGAAAATCCATTTCAAAAGAAAGAACCTTCAATGCTGACACTATGAATAAAGTAATGCTACATACCCTACTGACACACATGATTGAAGAATTGTGTTTTCAGTTAAGAAAGGACAATTGGCTGACCTCATGTATCTCCGTTAAGATTAAGTACAACAATTTTGACACCCATACCAAGCAAAAGAACATTGCATTTACCGCCTGTGATCAGACGCTTAGAAATTATGCATTTGAGTTGCTGGATAAAGTGTACGAACGTAGGATGAGGCTACGATTAATCGGCGTTTCCTTTAATAAATTGGTTCGTGGTAAATATCAAATCAACTTATTCGATGACAGCGTAGAAAAAATCCAGCTTTATCAGGCGATGGATAAAATTAAGTCTCGCTTCCATCCGGGAGTTGTGCAATGGGGAGCCGGTTTCAGGAATAAAACATCCGCAAATGTATCTTAATTGTCACTCTCAATATTCCCTCAGATACGGGACTTTTTCCGTGAAGGAATTGGTCTTGAAAGCGAAAATGGAGGGCTTTGAAGCATTGGCACTTACAGACATCAATAACACAACCGGAGTTTATGATTTCATCCTGGAATGCCGTGAAGTAGGTATAAAACCCATCATAGGAATTGATTTTAGAACTAAAAATCATCAGCATTTTGTAGGCCTGGCACAAGATCGGGAGGGATTTCGTGAAATGAATGAATTGCTTTCTGCGGTCAACAGGGGGGAGCAAAAACTACCTGACATTGCACCGGACTGGAATCATTGTTTTGTCATTTATCCATTTGGACATGAACCTGAAAAATTAAGATCATTTGAATTCATCGGCGTGAGCGGAAATCAGTTGAATAGGTTTCGGCAAAGCCAATGGTATAAACATCAGGATCGAGTAGCCATTCTACATCCAGTGACCCATAAATCAATCGATCATTTTGGGCTTCATGCCGTACTCAGAGCAATTGACAACAACATTTTGCTAAGCGATCTAAAACCCAAAGATGCCGGCAAAAGAAGTGATGTAATGTTGCCCATGAATGGGATTTTAGGTCAATTTGATCACTTTCCTGAAATCATAAAGACAACTCGAAAACTTGTTGATCAATGCAATTTCACCTTTGATTTCTCCACTTTAAAAAATAAAAAGACCTATACCAACACCCGTTACAATGATAAGGTTTTGTTGACCAACCTGGCTCTTGAAGGCATGGTCCGCCGATATGGTAAAAATAACAAGGAGGCTAAATCGCGGGTGCTTCATGAAATAGAAATCATTGACAAACTAGAATTCTCAGGCTATTTTCTGATCACCTGGGACATCGTCAAATACAGTATGACCTCAGGATTTTACCATGTGGGGAGAGGTAGTGGCGCCAATAGTATCGTCGCCTATTGTCTTTTCATTACCAATATCTGCCCTATGGATCTCAATCTTTATTTTGAACGATTTTTAAATCCGGCGAGAAAGAGTCCCCCAGATTTCGATATTGACTGGTCCTGGAGGACCAGAGATCATATTCTTCAATATATTTTTACTCGATTCGACAGTGATCGGACGGCATTTGTGGCCACCATTGGCACATTTAAACATCGCAGTACTTTTCGTGAAATTGGGAAGGTATTTGGTCTGGCTAAAGAAGAACTGGACACTTTGGCTAAAAATCCAAGAAGCCATCATGGAAAAACTCAACTCGTCAGGAAAATTCATACCTATGCCAATCAGCTACAGGGTTTTCCCAATCAAAGATCATTACACGCCTGCGGGGTGATTATTTCAGAGGAGCCATTGACTTACTATGCGGCGATGGACATGCCACCAAAAGGTTTTCAGACCACGCAATTTGACATGTATATTGCTGAAGAAATCGGTTTCGAAAAACTGGATATTTTGTCACAAAGAGGAATCGGACACATCAATGAAGCAGTAGATATTATCAGAGAAAACAAAGGTGAAGAAGTAAAAATTGAAAGGTTTCACGATTTTAAAAATGATCCTGAACTGAATAAAAGACTTGCAATGGGTCAAACATTGGGGTGCTTTTATATCGAGTCTCCGGCTATGAGAGGTTTACTTAGAAGACTCAGGTGTTCTGATTATATTACTTTAGTTGCGGCCTCGTCTGTAATCAGGCCGGGAGTTGCAAAATCAGGTATGATGCGGGAATACGTTTTCCGTCATAACAATCCCGACAAATTTGAATATTTCCACGAAGTATTTAAAGAACAGCTTAGCGAGACTTACGGTGTCATGGTTTACCAGGAGGATGTTATGAAAATTGCACATGCCTTTGCGGGTCTGGACATGTCACATGCAGATATTTTACGAAGAGGCATGTCTGGCAAAACAAGATCAAAAAAAGAATTTCTCAGGGTAAAGGAAGCGTATTTTCGCAATTGTCAAGAGCGAGGTTATCCGGAGGAATTGACCAATGAAGTATATCGGCAAATTGAATCATTCGCAGGATATTCTTTTTGTAAGGCTCATTCAGCCTCTTACTCAGTGGAGAGCTACCAGAGTCTATACCTAAAAACTTACTACCCTATTGAGTTTATGGTCGCTGTCATTAATAATTTTGGAGGATTTTACAGAACGGAGGTTTATATACATGAAGCACGTATGGCTGGCGCAAAGATCTGTCCACCCTGCGTAAATCGAAGCGATGTCTATACATCAGTCCAAGGTGAATCGATCACATTGGGTTTCATACACCTAAAGAGCGTAGATGCGGATACCCAACTTGCCATCGTTGAAGAAAGAACTCAAAATGGGCATTACAAAGATTTATTTGATTTCATCGAGCGTGTGCCGATAGGACTGGAAACCATACAAACCTTAATTTTTGCCGGAGCGTTCTTATTTACAGGGAAGTCAAAGAGTAAGCTGGTCATTGAAGCGCGTATGATTTTGACTGATTATAAAGTAGATCATGATAATCAAAGGTTGTTTAGTATATCGAGTCCTGAATATTCACTGCCGGAGTTACCCCATAGCTATGTAGAGGATGCCTATGATGAGTTGGAAATTTTTGGATTTCCAGTAAGCTGTTCCCCCTTTGATTTATTGAAAACAGAATATAGAGGTAGTCATTTTGCAAAAGATCTGCCCCGGTTAAATGGTCAGTATGTGAAGATGGTAGGTTATTTGATCAGCAGAAAAAATGTGCCTACCACTCAGGGAAATATGAATTTTGGAACCTGGATAGATGTCAATGGCGGTTACTACGATACCACTCATTTTGCAAAGTGTCTGGAACGTTTTCCGTTCGAAGGTGGAGGATGTTATTTGCTCTACGGAAAAGTAGATGTAGACTTTTCATTTCCAAATATCATCATTGAACGGATGGCGAAGTTGCCTTTTAAAGTAGATCCACGGTATGAAGACCACGAAACTAAGAAATTTGACCAACAGGCTAGATTTAGGGAAGATTTTAGCAACACATGGAGAGCTCCCTACCCTAGTGAACAGGAAATAGGACTTCCAAGAAAAGCAATGCCCATTAAAAAACCGGAAAAATAGGATTCTGCCTGGTGCTTTCAGTCAGTTTTACCACTCAGTTTGGCAGTAATCTGTCCGATCCAACCTCGTAAAACTTTGACTAAAGAGAGTATGGAGAAAATGATCACTGTCATTAAAAGTATATCAAAAACATTGACGGCGATATTTTCCACACGCTCGTGCATGTCGAGGATAAATCCGATCAATGCAAGTGCGAATGCAATCAATATTAATGGATAAGTGCTACTTTTCATATCTAGTCTTTTAAAATGCTTTCACGACTCATTTATTGAAGGCCCATCGTTTTGATCAACACATGCGAAAAAACAATATAGCCTTTTACCTATATCAGATCGTTTAAAATTATAATAAATAACAAGTTAAGCTGAATGAATTAAAAATTTAATGCTATTAAGCTTTCAGAAAATGAGACCATTAAAGTGCATTCATCAGCAAAAACATAGAAATTTTAACGTCTGACTCGAAAATGATACTCATTCACGGTGCAATAACACCTTTTTCACCCCACTCTCCTAACCATTATTCCTTAACATCAACTTAAATTTGCTTAAGTTAAAATTGAAATAATGAAAAGCATCTACTTATTATATTTCTGTTTCTTATGTACGCCGCTTATTAGCCAACAAGCGAGTAGTGATCTAACTCAAGATAGTTTCAGGATAATCCGGAATTTCACCTTTAACAATGAGGATTTTAAACAGGAAATTAAAATCTCACTTTCCAATCATACGCTTCCTAAGCAATTTCGCTTTTATGGAGAAATAGAGTTTGGAAATGTAGAAATGCAAATTTTGGACCCCCTTGGTAAATATGAAGGTGGGTTTTCATTAAAAAAAGACATGAGTGATAATCGCGGTAAAAAAGCGGTGACAGGCCATTTCGAAAAAGACATCATTCGTCCAATAGAGGGAGATTGGATCATATCGATTTCGGCGGTAAAAACCAAAGGTAAAGTTAAACTGGAAGTGCTGGAAATTGCAAAAGAAGAAATGGATGACCATTAGCAGGCAAAAAATTGGTAAGCAAATATTTTTGTGTTTTTTAACCCTCTTTCTTAAAAACATAACATTGACTGCACAATTGACTGTGCAAGGCATAACTCAGTTGGATTCTTCATGGTCAAAGGACATTTACGTGAGTGAAATCCGAACTTTACAAGATATGTATAAAGCAGGTAATCACCTTATTATTAAGAGGGTCACCATTGATACTTCAGGAAATTGGCGATTTAATATAGAAGAACCTAAGAACGATATGCTGCTGCGATTACATGTCAGGAGAAAGTCAGACCCTGTGACCAGTTTAGTGATAGGATCCAAATTAGAAAATTTTGGCTTTGTAGCTATTGGAAAAGATCGAAATATCACCATGGTCAATGACAAAAAGAGCATCATTTCCAGCTTCAACACCACTGATAGTCCTCTGAACAAAGAACTACACCATATTAAGAAAACATATGATTTCTGGGTTGAGCTAGACCTGTCAAGCCATACTAAAGCAGAAATGATAGCTGTTAGAAAAAAAGCTGCCGATGACTTATTCCAAATTGCAGACACCACTAATGCCATCCTGCCAGCCATATATGCTGCGAATTTGGCAAATTTTGGATTCAATAACAGTGAAGTCACTGAGCAAATGAACTCCATATATGATAGACTTGGTGACCATCCTTACCTGAGTCTCTATAAAACCTATGAAAAACCTAATAGAACAATCCTAATTTATAGCGTCGCCTTTGTAATCGTTGGACTTGGTCTTTATTATTTTCGAAGTGTTTTCATCATGCAGTACCGAAAAAGGCAATTTAATACCCTTTCGTTTAGAGAACGTGATGTGGTACAGCTTGCAGTTGACGGTAAAACGAATAAAGAAATCGCCAATCAATTAAACATTGAACTCAACACCGTCAAAACACACCTAAAAAATATATATAGCAAACTTGAAATTTCATCTAGGCGAGAACTGTCGAAATACAATGATCATGTTTAGAACCCTTTACATATTACTTGCTTTCTACTCATTGCATCTTGGTGGTCAGGATTATGATTTATACAGAGATTTTAAGGTGGGACCCTACTCGGTTGGATTTACCGACAGTATTCTTGTTGACTATTCTAGAATGTATAAAGATACTTTCAGACAGATTCCGGTATCAATTTGGTTTCCCACCACAAAATCTTCAGGTCCGCCCTTGAAGATTATTGATTACTTGAAATTGTATAATAAAGAGGATGCCAGCAATAAAAAAGTAGACCTTGATCATTTCTGGTCCCAGCAGTTTGAAAGTCTTAGCCCTCATATTCAAATAGACCAAATTTTTCAAACGAATAGTATCGCACAGTTTGCACCTCTGCCAAAAAAAGATAAGTTTCCCATAATACTCTATGCTTCAGGAGGGCAGGGAGAAAGCTTTGAAAATTTTTTACTATGTGAAATGCTGGCTAGCCATGGTTTTGTTGTAGCCGCCATACCATCCATTGGAACACATAACCATGAGATGGAAATAACCAAGGAAGGCTTAATGACACAATTTCAAGATTTACAGGTTTTACTTTCCTATCTCAATCAACAATCATTTATCGACTTTCATAAAGTAGGAGCAATGGGTTGGAGTTGGGGCGGACTAGCGACCTTGTTTTTGCAGACGGCATATCCATTTGTGCAAGGTTATGCCTCACTGGATGGATCAATAGCGGGTTACTCTGACATACTTGAACTTTTACCTTACTATGGTAAAGAAAACTTAAATGCCAACTCGATATTTTTTACAACAGTAGAAGATACAAAGGCCAGAACTTCTGAGTTTGTCTCTAGTCTCGTTTACACAACTTCTACACTGATCGCTTTAGATTCTATTCAACACAGCGACTTCTCAACATACACTTACCTGAAGCAAGTTTTTAATAGAACAAATCCAAATGAAAACATCATGGAATTCTATCCCTTTCTTTCTAATACACTTTGTGAATTTTTTACTTCTACACTAAAATCTCAACTTTTTTCAACTTTCAAATTGAAAGATTCTTCTCATTTGATTGAAGATATAGAGTACCATACCGGGCTAGAGAAGCCACTCCGTGAAGATCAATTAATCAATCTAATCAGAAAGAGTGGAGTTGCAGCAGGTAGGAAGGCTTATGAACGCATGAAGTGTTTAAATGCCGATTATCAGCCTTTCCATTCATTTGAAATGACTAAGCTTGCCTTTACACTGGTTCGTGACCATCAACGTAGCCAGGAAGCTGTCGAAGTTATGAAAATGGTAATCCAGGAATATCCCGACTCTGCTGCCTCCTATGCGCTGAGAGGTAGAATCTATGAAATACAAGGAAACCTCGAAAAGGCCTTATCTGACTTCGAAAAAGCTTTGTCTTTTAAAGAAGATGTTAGTCAACCGAAAGAAACTGTATTTTATGAGGATGTTAGTTGGTATCAAAAGAAAATTGAAGAGTTGGAAGAAAGAATCAAAAAGGAATGAAAAATCTTAATATGAAAACAATTCTAACCCATAAGTTGATCAGAATAGTAACCGTAATCCTTATTGCGGTTACCTTTTTGCTCTATTTGTCAAACTTTAGTGCGCTTGGAGCCGTCCTCGATACAAGAAAGATTGTTACTTTTCTAGCGGTATTGACCGTTGTCCTTTCCATTTACATTTTACTAAAAAAGAAAGGGCTTACTTCATTGGTTTTGCTGGTGGTTTCGGCAATCCTGAGTTTTTATCGATCAAAGAAGTTTTCTTCATCTACAATGAGCAAGAAATTAGTTTTAGCAATGACGGCCATCTCTTTTATGGAACGCTGTATACACCAAAAGAGGTAACAACCACTTGTTTAGTGACATTCATACATGGTTCCGGAAGCCAAAGCCGCAAAGAATATGCTTTTCATGCCCGTAAACTGGCTCGAGAAGGTATGGCCTCATTTGCCTACGACAAAAGAGGTAGTGGCAAATCTGAGGGTAATACTTATGATGTAGGATATGAAGGTTATGCGCAAGATGCCATCGCCGGAATCCAGAAAATCAAGTCTTTATATGATTTTGAAAAGTTGGGCCTTTTTGCTGTCAGTGAGGGAGAATGGGTTAGTCTGATCATTGATTCACTTATCAATATTGACTTCATGGTGATGATTTCGCCTTCCGGAACCACACCTATGAATCAAACCATACGAGAGATGACTACCCGGCTTGGAGTGAAGAACATCTCTGCAGATGCTATCATTGAGGCAGAAGAGTTATATCATGAAATTTTAAGTTTTGACAATGATTCCATCAGTAGATTAGAGTTGGAAAGACAAATCCAATTATCCAAAGATAAGGATTGGTTTCAGGCAGCGGAAGACTTTTCTGAAGACTTATACTTCTATCCCTGGTGGTACAAAGTGAAAGATTTTGACCCATCTCCCCTTTTAAGAAAATCGAATACACCTATCCTGGTGATGGTAGGTAAAGACAATGAATCATATCCATCTATTGAGACCGAGTCCAATTTTCTTCCATATTCCCAGGTCAGAACAGTGGTCTTTGAGGAAGGTGATCATGCCCTGCTGGTTTGGAGACTTGGAAAGGGGATACCCCCTCCTGCATTCGTTGACAGATATGAGGAAACGTATTCTCAATGGATTCAAAAACAGTGTGATGACAGCTGAGGAACCATTAGTGTTAGACTGATAAAGGGTTAGACTCAAAAAATTCATATCTTGTATTAAAGAAAAACATCCGCTCTAAATCAGCCCTATGAAAATTATAATTATAGTCTTCTCCTTCCTTTTTATAAGCGCATCCAGTTTTGCTCAAAAAGTCGATGAGCTCGAGCAATTGATTGACAGCATATGTATGGATTGGCAGGGAGATGTGCCTGGTGGAGCAGTAGGAATGGTCCATAAGGGAGAACTGATTTTTAATAAAGCCTATGGTCTGGCTTCTTTAGAATATGAGGTCCTAAATAATACCAAGACCCTATTCAATATTGCATCTGTTTCTAAACAGATTACTGCCTACGCACTCGTTCTGCTAGACGTTGAAGGGAAAATTTCTCTGGATGATGATGTCAGGAAATACCTTCCTGAAGTTCCAGATTTTGGGACTCCAATCACGATCAGGCATTCACTAACGCATACCAGTGGATTGCGAAATTTTCAGAATCTTTTATCCATGGCAGGTTGGCGGGATGGTGATCCTATGACCAATGATGACCTTCTGAAGTATATATCCAGGCAAAAAGAGCTCAACTTTCCGGTCGGGGAAGAATATCTATACTGCAATACGGGATTCGTGCTCGCAACCTTTATTGTGGAAAGGGTCACGGGTATGGATTTCAAGGATTGGACTAAACAAAAAATTTTTGAACCATTGGGCATGGACAATACAACTTTTCGGGAAGATATGGAAGTGGTCATCAAGAATGCTGCAACTGGTTATAATTGTAATGATGGAGCGTGCAGGAATCCATTGGAATTCTATACCTACATGGGGAATGGCAATGTCTATACCAATGTTGAAGATTTTGCAAAGTGGGTCAATCATTTCTCAACAGGTGAAATAGGTGGTCAGGCATCTATTCAGCAACTATTGACAAGAGGCATCTTAAATAATGGAGATACCCTATCGTATGCTCTGGGAATCGGAGTAAACCATTACAGAGGACTCCACCGTATTTCTCATGGCGGATCGATAGGAGGATTCCGTTCCACGATGAGCTATTTTCCGGACTTAGATTTTGGCATTTTCATCTTTTCCAACACCTCTTCTGGAAATCCTGGTGGAAAAGCAAATGAGATTTTAAGCTACTGTCTTCAAGATATGCTCCAGCCTATGGAACCTGGTACCAGAACAGTAAGAAAATTGAACCAACCTGGGGAAAACCTCACCATAGATTATTCGAAAATTGTTCAACAATATATAGTAGATGGGATTAAAGTCACGTTGAATGAATTTGATGGGTCTCTTTATGTTTCTGCTGAAGGTCTTTTCGAAAATATATTACTCACTCCAGCTTCGGATACCAGTTTTTACAATACTGACGCTGATATTTCACTTTATGTCAATGTCCAAGAGGACAAAAAAGAAAATACCCTGGAAGCGATCTTTGCAAACGACTACTACTTTGGTTACGCCCTTGATCCTAAACTTCAGGACCCATCTTTCTTCAAACAATTATTGGGAACCTATTACAGCGAAGAATTGGACACTAGATATGTCATTGAGTATATTGACAATGAGCTGTTTGTCACGCATCGCAAGCATTTACCTTCGAAAATCACACCGGTTACCTCCACAAAGTTAACAGCTGACGCCTTCCACTTTGCCAATGCAGAAATCATCTATGAAGACGAGGCCGTCAAGGGCTTGGAGGTTTCCAATGGAAGAGTAAGAAATGTGTGGTTTGAGAAAATGGTGGAATGATCAAAGGCCCCAAGCCAGCAACACATATTTGCTAATCCATTTTTCATATCTGAGGCTTTTATGACTTCTGCTAATTTGAAATTGACTTATAAATGCTTGGACCTCATCAGATATGAAGAATGGCTTGCCTATTGCTTCCAAGGAGATTGCTTCTAATACCTTGATTACAGAAAACAATCCGGGTTTTTAACTATGGGTACAATAGGAAATTTCATATATCACATCAGACTGATCAAAATGACTAAGTTTACTCATGATTTCCTGAATCCTGATGTTTATATCAATGGGATTCAGAGGCAGCATATTTACTTTGTTGTTAGTTTGACGATGCCCATTTTGCAAACATTAATATTGCTCCTGCTGTTCCGTCCATAGTTGGTTCATTTGTGGAATAATCCCCACTGTCATCGTGATAAACAACCTGCGAATTTTGGAAGTTATCATACTCATCCTGCTCTGAAAGCTGGATACCTATCAATGAGTTGTATATGTCAGCATGTACCGGCCCATCTACTAATCCACCCACCACCTCTCTTCCAGTCAACATCCAGGTACTGGTGTGTACATCTACTGGGTAATCTCCGTTTTCCGGAAAGCCTGTAAACATGGACGTTCCCCATGGATTTCTACCCAACAACCAGTCCCTTTGCTTGACCATGAAATCATTATACTTCTTATCTCCTGTCATCTCTTCATATAGAATGATTTGAGTAATCAGGCCAGTTGCTAAATTATTTGAACACCAAATAAATGGATATCCAACATCGTATGGGGAGTGTGCACTTTCGACAGCTTTTCTAATTTCGGCTTCGTAATAGCCCGCCAATTCATCTTTAAACTCTTCATCCACTTCATGAAACAGAGAAAAGTGTCCCATATTTACATATGGATAGAGTTCATAGTGTTCAATATCTTCTCCGTTAGCAAATCTTTTAATCCACGAGTCCTCCTCAGCAGCCATTCTAGCATACGTTTTAGCCTCTTTAAGATATTTTATTTCCTTGGTAGCCTTATATAGTTCCGGGGCAGCCCACTCCATATCATCAGCCCAGGTCTTTTCATTATATCTGTAGGGTGCCCCAAAAGAATTTCCTTGTTGATAACCTTCGTTTACTTTCCCTAAGTGATACAGTGACTTTGCCGCTGCAAGACACTGAGCGGCATAAATTTCATCTTTCAATATATTTTTCCAAATCCGATATGCAAGAGCCATGGCAGCGGCTGACCTCCCTGCAATATTTGAAATACCAGTCGAAGAGCTTTTATAGAGATGCAGACCTTGTGGATAACCGTCTGCGAAATAGGCAACCCGGTAGTTATTCCCGCCCCATCCATAATCAGCCGGGTCTTTATCAGGAAATTTATAGCCAATATGATCGCGGTCATCTGCCACCTGGTGAATTAGTTCCTTGCTGTTTGGATGCAGTTTTAGAATCCAATCCAGTCCCCATTTTGCCTCATCGAGAATGTCCGGTAGTCCATTAGAGCCTGACCGCCCAAATGCGTCAACTTTATCCGAAAAAGCATCTGGGTAGAGTTCAAATGACATAAGCATATGGGCTGTTGCATAACTACTCGTAATCAAATATTTTAACATATCCCCGGCGTCATGCCAACCACCCGTCGCATCCACAAAGCTGCTATCTGGTGTGACCTCCCCATAAAATACTACACCATCCTTTTGATGACAGTGCACTTCAAAAAATGGATTATATCCGCATCGTTGTTGTTGCATAAATTCTAGCAATCGGTCAGCTTGAAATTGATAAATAGTCGCAGAAATATTGAACTGCGAAGAATGATAACCTGAACTTTCCGATTCTAATTGAAAAGTACCCCGGGACTCAAAATTAGAAAAATCAACTTCATAGTAATATTGAAAATTGCCCCAAACTTCGTCTTTCAAAACCACTTTAGTCAATTCCTCAACCTGCTCCCCTGAATTTACATCAGCTATAAAAATCTTTTCATTCAATTCCGAATTGCTGAATATGATTGCTTTTTTTACATCTAGTGGTTTATATCCTACCTGGTTAATGCGAAAATAAATCGAATCTCCTTGTCTAGCATTAGAATTCACTTGAGTACTAATCAACAAAACTAAAATGGCCATCAACCTCATTCTCACTTTTTATTATGTGGACAATAAATGATCTATTCTCATAAATGAATACCCTTTTTTCTGCAATTCTTCTATTAGGACATCCAATTTGTTATAAAATTTATCAGTTCGGTCTGGATGAGTGCCAATGTGCATTAGAAGTATATACCCATTCAAACCATATTCACTGTTTTCTTCAAAATCTAAAATACTTTGGTAGATTTCTTGACTGTTTCTATAATTCCTTAAGTCTGGAGTGGTGTAGTCGGCATTCGATAATGTACCTTTGGTGTAGTTGACAAGATATAATCCTATGTCCTTACTCCAAGAACTTATCGAATCATTATACCACTCATAGGGTGGTATAAAAAATCTCGCTGCATCTTGCTTGATCCCAAATTGCTGCATCTTTAAGAAATTTTCAAGCAAGTCATCGGTGAATTCATCTTTGGTCACTAATAAACTATCCCTTTCATACCAATCACAATATAGAATATGTTTATCTGAATGTGCTCCCAGATAATGTTGTTCAGAAATCAAGTTCTGAATCAATTGTTGATTGACAGTATTGCTGTAGAAATCTCCAGTAAAGAAAAATGAGGCCTTGATCTGATACTTAGATAGAGTAGACAATATGGTGTTACCACCTTCACCATAATCTCCTCCTGTAAAGACAAGAGCTAATTCTTTTTTACTTTTATCCCCTCTAACGATTCCTCCATATTCCAATTCAATGTTTTTCAAATTCATTCCTTCCTGGCAAACGACAGAATTGATTTGCAAAGTGAAGATTGTCATGGCCATAGCCATCATCCTTTTAGTCTGAATTATCATAGGATCCAATTAATGACTGTTGGTCGGGTCGAACACATTAATTAGAGCAATTTAACGAATCGAGCTAAATTGACATAAGCAATTGCGCTTATTCCTCTTAAAAACTGAAGAAATATACACACAAAGTAAAGGGCCAAAATATTAAGCAGTGATGGACATGCAGAAGAGGCTTATATATAGTTAGTGATAACGTACTTAAACCATAGGTCGTTCAAATAATAATAGCGGCGATCAACTTACTTGCGATGATCGCCATTTCATTTTCTTTACAGGCGCTTGATCTCTTGATTTTCCGAATCTTTGCTTATTACAATATTCAAACTTGTACCTTGAAGAAAGTCGACACCTGTACGTTTCTCATAGAGCTGCTTGTATTTTTTTAATAGGGTCTCGGACTGCTTTTCTCCATTGATTTCCAGACGGTCGTAAGACAGCTTTATTTCGTTTCCACCCTCTTTGTACAGCCCGTCCTTCTTTAACTGTTGCAAGAGCGTGTGCTGAAGATTACCGGGGTGTAAATAGGAGAAACTATGATCAAAGTCTGGAAAACGGAAGGTATCCAGATGCTTAAAGGACTCATGGATGTGACTAAAGTCGAGGGAATCAAATCGAAACTTGAATTCAGATCCCATACGAGGGAAATCAATTGAATCCATCATGAATTCAAATCTCTCACCGACCTCACCCAAGTGAATTTTAAGTTTGCCCATTTTGGATCTCAAACTATCCATGTCCAACCTTAAAGTATCCAGTCGGTCGAATTGAAATTGGTAATTTCCATGCGGAAATCTTATTTCATTCCAACTGGAATCTGAGTCTTCCCCGTTGAAAAAAATGTAGTTGTGATCATCCTCTCCTAACTTGTGGAATTGAAAGTTTTGGCTTAAGGAAGGCCATATAGAATCGTGATAGATGTGCATTCTGGCTTTCATCTCATCAATATTTTCAAGATTGATCCATTCGCTCATGTCATTGGAATTAAAGTGCCACGTATTTTTGGAACCCAATTCGTCTACGATGATTGAATGATCATCAAATTCTTCCTCAGGAATTTCTTTTCCGTCAATATTTAGTCGTTTGATTTCTCCATCCTCCACTTCTACGATCATCGATTTAGATTTAGTGGAATCTTTCGGAATGGTATCAGCTTCTATGTCATTGTTGACAAATCTTACTGGAGGAAGTTCATCCTGAATTAAAGTCAATGTTTCCTCGCTGACTTGTTCTTGATGATCGTCTAAAACGGGTGACTCTGTTGCAGATATCCATATGATCGAGGACATCAATATAATGGTTGCAAATATTTTCTGCTTCATTTCATGTTTGTTGTATGGTTGATTTAATATTCTTTTCATTCTGTCAAAAAGCGGTGTGTTCTTGGAGGTCAATGTCATGGCCAAACCCGGATTTACATTGGTTTCTAAAGCTTGTAACACCAAAAGAGATTTAGCGTACTGTACTTTGTCTCCAATGATGTCAATGGCCAGATCATCGCAAGCATTTTCTCTTTCACATCTGATATTCGCAGAGATCCACCATACTGCCGGATGGAAATAATAAAATGTTTCGATGATGCTCTGTACAATATTGATCAAAAAATCATTTCGAATAATGTGAGCCAATTCGTGAGCCAATATGGCTTCTGCTTCTCTTGGATCAATGGAATTAACGAGGCCAATTGGGAAATAAATGGCAGGTTTTATAATTCCAATGACTGATGGTTGGAGAATTTTGATGGACTCCTTGACCTTAATCACCATATCCACTTTGGCTTTGCCTTTCAAGTCTTCCAACATGTTGGTCAACCATTGAACTTTAATTTCTCTGGCTGAAGATTCGATGTTCCGAGTATGTTGTAATCCATAAATTATTTTGAATAGGAAAAAGAATAAACCGATGCACCAGAGGAGCGTGATCCACTGGATGTTTTTCATCATCAGGTTTTTTAACCATTCCACTAATCCTTCTTCACTATAAAGCATGATTACGGTCGCAAAAGATTCAGAAAACTGACTGTCTTCAGTGAGAATACCATTGGCCAGTGTCGACTGATAAGTAATCGAAAAAGTATAAATGGAAGTGATAAACAGCACGAACAAAGATGAAAGAGCAATCAGGTATCTTTCCTTTGCATACTTCTTTTTAATAACACTTAACACTATTGACATGACCAGTGCAATTAGTGTAGCCTGCCAGATGCTGTGAAATAATGTAATTCCCAATGCTTTTATGAATGCTATATTGACCAAGTCCATCTTACTTGTTTTCTATTTTATCAATTAGGTCTTTAATTTCCTTCAGTTCAGCTTCTGACATCTTGTTATTGCCCAAAGCTTGCATGATGAGTTGAGACGCAGAACCCTCAAATGTGGTTTTCATAAATGAACTCAATAAATTTTCCTTGGTATCACTTTCTTTTACCAACGCTATATAGATATGAGAACGTTGGCTCGTGTCCCGATCAACCAGCCCTTTTTCATGCATAATCTGCATTAGCTTTAAAGTGGTAGTATAGCCAATGTCTTTGTTTTGAGAAAGAATATTGTTGACTTTTCGCACTGAACACTCCCCTTCTTTCCACAAGACCTTGAGTATTTCTAATTCTGAATCTGTTGGGTGAATCATGTGATTATATTTATTACGAAACAGTTCGTACTTCAAATTTATACAAAGAATTTTAAATAACAAAGATTATACGAAATCTTTCGTATTTAAAATGACAAAGGTGTCTGATTTCTCTATGAGCGTTCATCATTTTTCCATGAATGGAGCGACCGATGCACAAAAGGAAGTAATAATTGTCGCAAACGAAAGCAAAAAGCGATCTCACAATAGGCCCCTCGTCGAATTTTGATAATTTCATATCCGGGATAGGTGACAAGTATAAATGTTGTGTCATTGATTTGTGCACCATCCTAAATAACACCCTTTTATAAGTTTCCCCGAGCTTCCAGATTTAATAATGAAGTCAATATTTACGATTCAGACTATGCGCTTAGACTGTATTTAAAATTTGCTTCTACTCAAAATTAAATATTAATAAAAGGTAAAATGGTTATTTATTTACGACAGATTTTAATGGTCCTATGTATGGGCCTCATTACATTGAATTTATCAGGCCAACATATGGCTATTAATGCTGATGGATCAGCTCCGTCTTCGTCTGCCATGTTGGATATTTCTTCTACGGACAGTGGTCTATTGATACCAAGAATGACTACAGCACAGCGAGACGCCATAGCCAGTCCCGCTTCCGGTCTTTTGGTTTACAATACGACAACCAATCAGTTTAATTATTATAGTGGATCAGAGTGGATCAGACTATCTAATAGCAATACAGTGAGTGATCTATCAGGATGGGCTGACTATGCCGATACAACTTATAAAGAGTCCAGTCCTTTTGCATTGGCTGGTGGAGTCAAGGTCACTTTGCCTAATAATGCAGAAAAAATTGTTGACTTTCAAAAGCCATTGGATGTGCCCACTTTTTATGATAAAGATAACTCAATAATTACTGGAAGGAATGGAGATGGAATTAATATTGTTGTCGAATTTAAAGTAAAACCCACTACCGCCTCATCAACCAGAATTACATCAGCCATTGACATAGGTGGGGCGGTTGGAGAAATATATATTAGAGATTTTATTCTAAGTAAAGGCCAGGGTGTAGAACACCATTTCCTCACCTCCTTTTCCGGATACACATTAGGAACTTGGGAAGCCAATGGAGGACAGGTTCGGGTAATATCTACTGATGCGGTAGAAATATACGACATAAGATTCGTCATTACAAGAACACATAAGGCTCGATAATATTAACCCCTGATATTTAAAATAAGTTTCACTGTTAATCGGATGTAAATCCACCATAGTGCGTCTATTCTCTAATAGTCGCACTTTTTTTTAGTTAGATACATTCTGGCTGACAAAGTTTTCCAAAATCGTCTTGATTTCATACTAATAAACCTCCACCACCAGCTCAATTTCCACAGCCTGACCTCGTGGTAGAGATGCCATGCCCACTGCGGCCCTTGCATGTTTTCCTCTTTCACCAAAAACCTCCACCATTAAATCTGAAAATCCATTGATCACCTTGGGTTGTTCCACAAAGGATGAGTCACAATTGACCATACCCAACACTTTCACAATTCTCTTTACTCTGTTTAGATTGCCCAGCATCGACTTCAGCACCGCAAGTTGGTTAATAGCTGTAAGTCGCGCGCCTTCATATCCTTGCTCAATACTGACATCCTGACCCACTTTCCCCGTGATTTCCCGTCCATCCGCATATCTCGGACCTTTACCGGCCAGAAAAATTAGATTTCCTGCTTGCACACCATTGACATAATTCGCCACAGGCTGTGGAGGTGAAGGCAGTGTAATGCCCAATGCCTCTAACCTGGCTTCAGGATCATAATTTGCTTCAGGTTTCTCTGCCTGCTCACAACTTGCAAATGCAAGAGTCAGGACTAAGAAGAACAAGGTGGTTTTCATAGATTCAATCATCATATCCATTTTTACGAGGTAAGAAATCAGCCGCTTTCCACAGGTCATCACTCTTGTAGTAATTCCCATTGGTAATGGTTGCCGTTACAGTTCGTACGTGCTTTATGTCTTCCAGCGGATTTTTGTCCAAAATAATGATGTCGGCTTCTTTTCCAACTTCGATGCTTCCTGTCTGGGATTCCATTCCCATGACCCTGGCCGGTATAATGGTTGCCGTTTGGATCACTTCGAATGGCGTCAATTTTGCATATTTTTGATAGGACTCCAGTTCCAGGTAGAGACCAAAAACAGGAATAAAATTGTCTGTTCCTGCCACTATTGGCACCCCGGCACGATAAAAATCGCTTATGGCTTTCAATATTTTTCGGTATCTATGGACTTGTTTTTCTGATTCATCTGCACTGATGCCCTTTCGAAACCTTTTACCTTCCCATAATTCATAAGCTATTCGATAGGCATCAGGCTCTATTTCTTCTATTTTCGAGCCCATTGGCATCGCCAAAACCAACCTCAAATTCATAGTAGGATCAAGCGCAATATCGTTTTCCAACAAGAAGTCAATCGCTTGCTTTACCCGGAAGGGCTCCAGTTCCTGATCATCTTTCATTAAGTCACCTATTTCACTTTTACTTTTTTCAGGATACAACACAGAGGCAATAGCCCGATCATGACTAAACATGTTCATTCCCAGTTCCACAGATTGATGAATGGTACCCACTAAATCCGGAACATGACCAGTCACTGTAAGACCTCTGGCATGTGCTTCTTCCGCTAAAACTCTTAGAATTTCAGGTTCTACAGAGTTGTAGATTTTGATTTGTCGATACCCCAGATCACTGTACATTTTTACCACCTCCCGAGCTTCTTCCGGAGTCGTGGCTCTTATGATTCCATTCCCTTTATTCCCGGGACCATCTGTCATTCCCGCCAGTAGAATATCCGGACCCAACATTCCTTTCTTTGCAATGGCATCTCTAAAGGCTGTAGCCAATTCCACTTCATTTCCATTGTCACGAATGGTCGTGATTCCACCCGCTAAGTAAGCGGGAGCCCATTGTACCTGATTAGAATGGGCGTGCATATCCCATAAGCCCGGCATGATGGTTTTACCTTCGAGATCCAACACTCGTGCAGCATCAGGAATCACCACTTCTCCCTCATTGCCAATTTCAATTATACGTCCATCACGAATGACGACGACCTTCCTTTTCTGTGTTGTATTTGTGATGCCATCAATTAATTCAGCTCCCTTTAACACCAAATGCTGAGGTTGGTTTGCTTTCAATTTATGGGTATACTCCTCTAAGGCAGCCATTTGCTCCTCCACATTTCCTGCAACAAAAACGGGTAGTGATGCTGCATATTCTTCCCTGATGACCTCCCGAATTTGCGTATTTGCTTTTACAATAGCGATCAGGTTCTTGTGTTCATCTAGCCAGATGGTTCTGCCACCCCAATTGATACCCTCTACAACATAGCGATCAAGAACTTGCTCCTTTCCACGCACTTTAACCAAATCCTGTCCACGGTGTACGATGGTTAATTCACCTCTGGGAAATGTCTTCATAGACTGTCCCACTGTGTAATTTCTAAAGTAGTAATGATAAAGCAGCATTTCCGTTCCTGCGGACAGATTACTGTGCAAGGGAAATAATTGAGCAGGTTTTTTAAATCGTTCGACATCAAAGTGTTTCTCCCAAATCAACAGACTGTCATTGACTGTAGACATTTTCAAAATATTGGATGTGCTTCCTCCTGACCTTCTGATTGAGCTATACAGATGGGGCGTCAAATCTTCTTTGTCCATGTAAAGTACGGATTGAACGCCGGTTATCCGCCCTCTTTCATTTTCACCTTGAAGGGTTTCCAGTATGATGGAATCTTTCGTCGTTCTCACTTGAAAACTTTCCTCACCTATGAGAGACTGGCGCCGGTATATCAGGTAATTTCCCTTGATGTCAATGTTCTTTAAGGCACTTTCAATGTAGGTATTGAAATAGTAACGATTGACTTCATCCGAATTACTTTCAACGATATCGGGTTTCCCATCCTTATTCAGGTCAGCTGTCAAAATATCATAGGTAAATGACTCCCGGTCGGAAAGTGGAATGGCTTCCCACCTCTTAGCGTGATCCTTATTAATGTACACAAAATTAGGTTCCATAAAATTACCTACGACCAGGTCAGCTAAACCATCTAAATTGAAATCTGCTACTGATATAGAGGAAGACTGGCTGGAGTCCTGATCGAAAATGACTTTTCGTTCAAAACTCAATGCTTCATCTCCAAAATAGATCGCATTGGGTTCCCCAACGTTGGCGGTGGCAATGTCCACAAAACCATCATTGTCAAAATCTGAAACTGCTACCGACCTGGTGTTGTCTTTTCCACTTCCGTATGCTACTTGTGATGAAAAGTTGAGTCGGCCATTGTTTAAATAGATATAGTTGGGTTGACCATCGCGATTGGATAATACCAGATCTAAATCACCGTCTTTGTCCATGTCTGCTACCTCTACATCTATGGTTGAGTCGTCTCTTGTTCCGAAACCTATGCTCTCATTAAAGTTTCCTTTTCCATCATTCAGGCAAATTTCATTTTGTTGACCGCGATTGGTGATGAGAATGTCTATATCTCCATCCTTGTCTATATCAGTGACCACAATATTGCGTGTCGGAGCATATTCCTTTCCAAAACTTCCTGACTTTGTAAAATGGCCATTACCATCATTGATGAAAATACTGTTAGGCGCCATGTCATTACCTACAGCTATATCCAGGTCTCCATCTCCATCAAAGTCAGCCAGCTCAGTCGAGTAACTGGTTGTCCTTTCGTCTCCCAAAGGTTTGGAAAGGGAGAATTTGCCACTGCCATTATTGATAAATATGCGGTTCTGTCCTGGCCAATGACGACCATTGGCAAGCACAACATCTATGTCGCCATCTTGATCCAAATCTCCTAATCCGGCTGAAGCAGTCCTTTCCTGATGTGTGCCAAAAATCAGTCTGTTGCTTGTTGTAAAATTAACGCTTTGGGAGTACAATAAGATGGGGAGTAGAAGAAGTGTAGTTATAAGCCATTTGGTCATTTGATCCTTTTATCTTTTAGTCATCTAAAATTCCTTCATAATATCTGATCCAATTCAGTCCTAAAATTTTATCAATCTCTCCAGGCTTAAAACCACTGCTTTGCAGACGTTCCGCTACCAATCGATATCGATCTGTCGAGTCCAGCTCCGGAATCCACGGTGGCCACTGAACTTTATAGGAAGGCTTAAATCGAGTCAGGCGAGGCACATACCAATTTTCGCGGGTAGCACCTGATGCTTGTAGCCCCTGTATGGCAAAGTCAGCTGCCAGTCCTACATGGTCAATCCCTCCTACCTTTACTGCATGTTTGATGTGATTAACATAGGTGTCCAGCGTGGTTTCCACTCCTATTTTGGGACCTATCATGTATCCCAGACTGATGATACCAATGACTCCACCCTTGTCAGCCATCGCTTTAATTTGTCGGTCTGTTTTGGCTCTGGGATGGTTTTGATGCAGTGCCTCACACATGGAATGATTGATCATGGCGCCATATTTGCTGAATTTGATGCCGTCATCAGTCGTTTGCCTGCCACAATGCGAAAGATCGATCACAATTCCCAATTCATTCATACGCTCCACTACCTGGATTCCGTAATCAGATAGACCAGCATTTGTTCTTTCTGTACATCCGTCACCGATTAAATTTCTTTCATTGTAGGTAAGTTGCATCCATCTGGTTCCAGCAGTGTAAAGAATGTCCAGATTTTCCAAATCATTGTCAATCATCCTGGAGTTCTGAAATCCTAATAACACAGCTGTTTTACCTTCTGATTTTGCTTGTCGGAAATGTCTGGAAGCTGTAGCCAGTAGCAATTTTTCAGGATTGGACTTTATCCTTTCCTGCCACTCCGACAATGAAAGTAATGCCCGTTGCATGGTTGCCGAATCAAGAGAAGCATTAAAACCTGAATAACCAGTCTGTTCCAGGGCCTCAAAAGATGCTTCGTCCCAGTTGCGCGTAATGATCAATCCATCTATTACGATAGATTCATCATAAGCATACTCTGACATTCGAGACCATTGGGTTTGCGTCACTCCCTTGATAATGGGAATGGGAGCCAATGCACTTAAGCTTACCGCCTTAAGGAAGGGTCTTCTTTTCATGACATTACGCTATTCATCATTAACTTGATCTTATCAATCGTCGTCATTCAATTTTTCATAATCATCCTCCATCAGTCTTTCAAGAGGATCCAACAAAGCCTTTAGTTCTGCTGACAATTCTTCATACACTTTGTATGCACCATCTGTAGGCCTTGCATCTCCATTTTCTACACTTCTTCTGAGAGAAGCCAGCTTATTATTCAGCATGATCGGGAAATTCAATGGATCCTGACCGCTTTGATTCTGCACCTGATATAGTTGCTCTTCTATATGGGTCATCTTCTGTATAAACTCCCTGGTTTCTTCATCCAGATTATCGGCACCTCCTGCCTGCTCTTCCAATTCAGAGCGCACTTTTCGAATGGCGATGACCGCCTCGTTGGCCTCAGAGGTCTTGTCTCTAATTTTCATCGCAAGCTCAAATTGCTCCTGGAGATCTTCTGCAGTAATGCCTTTCAGATTAGGATCCATCAGGATCTCAAATGGATATTCCTTGACGTAATCGCCAGCTTTCATCCGCACGGTGTAGTTTCCTAAAGGTGCCTTTGGTCCACTAGCCGGCCTGGCACTCCATATGATCATACCATCAAATACGGTTGCTCCCGGATATCTAAGATCCCATTTGAATTCATTGATGCCGGATGCAGTTGTAGGTTTGCTGGATCCGCCTCTTCTCCACCATGGAATATTCGGGTCCACTTTATTTTCTTTTTCTTTGCCTACAAAGGTGTCTACAAGATTCCCATCATCATCCAAAATCTCAAAGACTACCGAGTCTGCTTCTTCTTTCAAATAGTATTGAAAAATGCCATCATACACGCCACGTATGGGGTCACTCGGTTTAAAAAGTAAGGCGTCTGCTGCCAATGATTTCGTTGTCACTTCCCGAAGTGGATTGATGTCATCCAAAATCCAAAATCCCCGTCCATGGGTACCAAGGACCACATCATCATTTTTGATTTGAAGGTCACGAATCGGTGTATCCGGCAGATTTAATTGAAGCGGTTGCCAATGATCCCCGTTATCAAAAGAAATATATACGCCATGTTCAGTACCTAAAACCAGCAAGCCCTTACGAACATGATCTTCTCTCACTACTCTGACAAAATGACCTGCTTCTACTCCTTCGATGATCTTTTTCCATGTCTTACCATAATCGGTGGTCCGATATATATAGGGTTCCCTGTCGTCAACCTGATACCGATTCGCAGCAATAAAGGCAGTTCCCGGAGAGTGCATCGATTCTTCTATGATACTTACGCGACTGTACTTAGGAAGATCCTTGGGGGTAATATTGTCCCAGGTTTTGCCACCATTTCGTGTAATGTGCACCAATCCATCATCAGATCCGGCCCACAAAGTATTGTTGTCGTGATGGGAAGTGGTTAAAGCAAATACCGTTGCATAAATTTCTGGTCCGTTCATATCTTTGGTAATGATCCCACCTGTAGGTCCCAGAGTTTCCGGATCGGCATAGGTCAAATCAGGACTTACTTTTTCCCAGGTTTGACCGTCGTTGGTCGTTTTCCATACATGCTGTGAACAGGTGTACATGATATTATCATCCTGCTTGCTGAACACAATTGGAAAAGTCCATTGCCACCGCTCGAGTAAATCGCTGGAGGGTTGGCCAGAGAAGAACCTGGGGTAGACCTGAATATCTCTTATTTGCCCATTGCTTCTGTCGTATCGAGTCAGCAAGGCGCCCTGACTTCCGGCATAAAAAATATCCGGTTTACTGGGATGCTGGGTAATGTACCCACTTTCACCTCCACCCACTGGGTAGGCCCATCCGTGTCCGGGTCCGCGTGCCATTTTGTGATCCCAACCATCGCTCGGCATGGCCAATGTGCTGTTGTCCTGCTGAGCACCAGCCACATGATAGGGGACATCGCTGGTGGTCATCACATGATAAAACTGTGAAGTAATGTAGTCCTGCTCCGTCCATGTTTTACCTCCATTTGCACTGACATTTCCACCTCCGTCATTACCATTGATCATGCGATCAGGATCATTAGGATCAATCCATAGGTCGTGTTGATCACCATGCGGAGGTCTGATGACAATGTCAAAGGTTTTTCCCCCATCTGTGGATTTATACATTCCCGTATTCAACCCATAAACGGTATTTTCATCCCATGGATCTGCGTAAATTCTTGAATAATAGAAAGCTCTTTGCCTCAACTTCCTCTCGTCATTGGTTTTCTTCCACGTCCAGCCACCATCATCAGATCGGAACACACCTCCTTCATTGGCCTCCACAATAGCCCAAACTCTGTTGGGATTTTTCGGAGAAACAGTCACGCCTATTTTACCCAATGGTCCTTCAGGCATGCCTGGATTTTTAGTTAATTCTATCCAATTCTCACCACCATCTACAGATTTCCATAGCTTACAATATTCTCCTCCACCCCACATTTTCCAGGCTTTTCTGTAGACTTGCCAAGTGCTGGCATACAATACATCCGGGTTGGTTCGGTCAATAATAAGATCTACAGCGCCAGCTTTGGGACTTTCATACAATACCTTCTTCCAGGTATTTCCGCCGTCTACAGATTTAAAAACACCACGTTCTTCATTATCCCCATATGGATGTCCAAGCGCAGCTACATAGACGATGTCCGGATTTGTAGGATGAACACGGATCCTGGCTATTGCTTGTGTTTCTTCCAGTCCCAGGTGTCGCCAGGTTTTTCCACCATCTTTTGACTTGTAGACGCCGTCACCTTGCGTAATACTTCCTCTTAATTGGACTTCACCCATACCGATGTATACGATATCAGGATTGGTTTCAGCGACTGCCACTGCACCTACAGAAGAGCTGGTGATTTGGCCATCGGTGACCGGAAACCATTCATTCCCGCCATCTACAGTTTTCCATAATCCTCCTCCGGTTGCACCGAAATAATACTCTAATGGTCTTCCGGGAGAACCTGCGACACCCAGGCATCGTCCACCACGATAGGGCCCAATGTTACGCCATTCCATGGTTTCGTAAAAAGTGGGATCAATCTCTTGTTGTGCTGTAGATTGAGTCGACCAGGTAAAGGAAAGGGCCATCAGCATGGCAAGTATCATTGCTTTCATTATGTTGATTTTAAAAATTTATTCATGATACAGAAAAAATTTCTATTCGCCATCTTTTTTGTCAGAAAGCAAGTCAGACTGACATCCATCCATTGAGGAAATAAAAACTTGGAACAAGATGGTCTTAAATATAGCGCTCCCTGTTCTGCAAGTTTAATAGAGAACCCAAAATAAAAATCACACTTCCCACCATTAAGAAAATACGATTTTTCCACACGATTTGTTGGTATGCCACTTGGGTCAATTCACGAGAGCTACCGAAAGGGTTCATGAAAATGTTCCACATGGTATCATCAAAGATTTCACTAAAAATGCTAAGAAAGAATCCTAAAATGACCATCACAACAGCGGTTGCATTGCCATTTTTGATTCTGGTAGAAAGCAGAAATGCCAGGCTTCCCAGGAAGCTAACTGGATACATCAGCTGATAGGAAAGGAGGATAGGATTGATCGGATATAATAAGTAAGAACCCAATGCTGAAAATAATATTAACATCAAAAAAACGAGCACAAATATCAATATGATTCTGACCAGCCAGACCTTATATCTGTAGTCAGGAATACCAAAAAGTATTTCAAGCATTCTTGCGTCATCATCTCTCTGAATACCAAATACTACGGGATAGAAAATCAATAGCAATGCAGGCAGAAAAGTGATTTCGTACATGACGCTGAGATTGAAGTCCACGTTATCGAACACGCTTACAATCATAAAAAATATATAGAATGCAATTGCTGCCAATAAGAATAGTATAAATCTTCCGGCGAAGACCACCTTTAGATTATAGCGTATGACCTGGAGTATAAGTATTAGCGAACTAGTCATTTTCTTTTATTTGAATGTTCTTTAATAAGCATAAATACGCATCCTCCAGAACGGGTTCTATGGGGTAAGCATTTTCATTAGGCCTGGTATTCGAAATGCACCTTACTTTAATATTTTCTCCTTCCCGAATATGGTTTACGATCACATGTGCCTCATCCTCCTGCGTGAATTGGTTCGCTGGAATCAAATATTCCCAGATCAGCCCATTGGCCAAATGTACCATATCCAAAGGCGAACCCTGATACTTGACTTCTCCCTTATCTATGACAGCTAACTGGTTACAAGAGCTTGCAATATCTTCGATAATGTGGGTAGAGAACAATACGATCCTTTCTCTGCTCAACTGAACCAGCAGGTTCCTGAAGCGAATTCGCTCTCGTGGATCCAAGCCAGCAGTAGGTTCATCTACAATAAGAATTCTGGGTAGGTGTAAGAGGATTTGTGCGATCCCAATTCGTTGTTTCATGCCTCCGGAAAAGGAAGAAATTTTTTCATTTTTTCGATCCAACATATTTACGGCTTCAAGAACGTACTCAAGCCGTTGCTTTCTTTCTGTATGTTGAGTGATCCCCTTGAGTATGGCCTGATAATCCAGATAGCTCCAGGCAGACATGTCATCATAACTGCCAAAGGCCTGTGGCAGGTAACCAATCAAACCTTGCAGTTCTTCTCTTTTCTCCTGCGTGTCAAAACCATTGATCCAAATCTTGCCATAGCTTTGGTCAAAGATACCACTGATGATTCGCATCAAAGTGGACTTACCAGCTCCATTTGGTCCCAGCAATCCATACATTCCTGTACCAATTTCAAGGGAGATGCCGCTTAAAGCTTTAAAGGGCAATTTCTTTTTGCCAATGTATGGTATACTGAGAATCGTACGGTAGTAAAATCTTCTGATCCTCCATTTGACCCTTTCAATTTTTAAACCCTTTCGATAGAAATAATGGGATGAGCGCTGAACAAACAAAATTAAATACCAAACCACACCAATCACGGCTGCATGACCTACGCCTTCCCATTGTGCATAAAGCGCAAGTACTAACAAAAAAGGCAAAACCCAAAAAATTAATTTTCCTAAAAAAGACAAAACCCTTATGATCATGTGGCCGTTTCCAATTTGAAGGTATTCACTTACAGGTCTACCGATTTCTAAGACCAGAAGATAAATCGATATGGCCATAACGGTCATCCAAAAACCGTTTTCCAGATACCAAAAACAGAACCAGATCATAAAAATCAGTAAGGGAAGCTGCCATAGTAAATCCTTTAAGAAAGTCTTCCACCCAAACTCTTGGACTACACTTTTTCGAGATGAGGCCAGGTTTTCACTTCCACCCCACTCTCGGGCGAACCGACCTGGTCGATTGTAGATCTTGACAAGATTCTGAACGACAATGTGAGGAGCAACATCACCAGAAATGATTTCTTCACTTGCCTTTTTGAGACTTTCCATAATAAAGTAGGTGATGCCTGGAATGATGAAAAACAAGAGGAGGATATTGGCAAACTGCCACAGCAGTGCATCCACCCTGAAATAGACCAGCAATGACCCACCAATGAACAAGGCAATGTTGACGATTTTTATCCATAGCGGTAAGTCGCGAAACCAGCTGATCGCATTTTCCATACCCAAATACACCGTCGGGATGAGGATCAGTGTAAGAACAGTGCCTAAAGCCAGCCCCCCTATAACGGTCACTGCAAAAGGAGCTCCTATGACACCCACATACTCTTCGGTACCCAGGGCCAACGGAAACATTGCGACAATGGTGGTAATTGCTGTTATCATAATGGGCCTGAGGCGATGAAGCCCAGCAGTCATTAATGCTCTGGTTTTTCGAAATCCTTTGCGTCTTAAAGTATTCACATAATCAATGAGGATAATGCCATTGTTGACAATGACACCGAGCAGAATCAAAAAACCGGTCAATGTATTGGCATTCATCAACGAATTACCCGTAATGGCCAATCCTAAGAGCGCTCCGGTAGCTGCTAAGGGAACTGAAAAGCCCAGCACAAAGGGAGCAGTAAGCGATTCAAAGGAAGAGGCCAGAATGATGAATATCAATAAGAACGCTGCCCCTACCAGTGGTTTGAAATCCTTGAGTTGATCCTGAGCGTCAACCAGCTCGATTGCAACCCCTGGAGGAATCTGATAATTGGCGATCAGATCCGAAATATTCGATTTATAGCTTTCCAGTAAGTCACGTGATTGTTCAGCCTGTCGGGTAGGTGCATAGGTCAGTTCAATCTGCTTTTGTTGATTGATTCGACGGATGTCCTCGGAACCCTGCGTTTTCGTAATGGAAGAAATATCAGTCAACTGGTGACGACCACCTACCTGATCTCTGATCTCAAGTGTTCTCAAGTCGTCCATTGTTTTGGCTTCTTCTTCTATCGTCGGAGACTCACTTTCTCTGATGATGATATTATAACCTTCGTTTCCATATTTAAATTGGGTTTCCGAAGTAGAAGTCTGGCCGAAATCACGAAGGGCCAGCGCTATATTTTCAGGGATGATATTGTTTCTGGCCATGGTTAGCGGATCAAAATCCAATCGGGCTTCAGGACGACTTCCTCTTGTACTGAGATTCGCGCTTCTCGTTTCACTAAGGTTTTGAACAAAATATAGCAAATCCTGTCCCACCCTTTGGATTAATTCATAATCTTCACCCTTGATCAATATTCTTTCCTGAGTATTGCCGAATCCCAATAGCGCACCCATATCTCCCATTCCACCTCCACCGAAGTCACCACCACCTGTGGCACTCCCTGGTGCAGGGTTGGTACTGATTGTTCCTCCACCTACTCTTTGAATGATACCCTCTATATCCTCCTTGATTTCGTTGAAACCCCGACCATCGACTTCTTCGTGTTCTTCCTGAAGCTTAATGGTCACTACTCCATCTTCAGCATTGACTTTACTATAGATGTCCGCTTTTTCCTTAATTTCTTCAAGCACTGACTCCACTTCCTGAACCACAATGTCAGTTTTTTCAAGGGTGCTGCCTTTTGCCATAGTCACATATATATCGATCTGATCCGATTCCACTTCTTCCAGCGCATTGATATTGAGGGCCAATACTGCAAAAGCAGTTAAAAAGAAGAGCAACAATCCTCCAATGATCACTCTGGTAGGATTTCGAAGACTACTCTTCAAAAGCACCATGTAAATCCGCTCAGTTTTATTATTTCCTTTTGACACATCAAAAGCTGATTTCTTCGATCCAGCATTCTTTCTCAAAACCAGTGCTGCCAAAACGGGAATCAGGAAAAGGGCCACCAGAAGGGACATGAGCAAAGTAGAAATAATGGAAACGCCAATATTTTTACCAATAAGGCTCAATAGATAATTGCCAAAGAAAACAAAGGGTAAAAATACAGTTGCAGTCGTCAAAGTAGCTGCTAAAATGGCTTTGGCTACTTCTTTAACACCGGTGATGATCGACTTTTCCTTTGACTTTCCTTCTGACAGCAAGCGGTAAATGTTCTCTAATACCACAATGCTGTTGTCCAGCAACATACCTACCGCCAAAGCCATTCCTATCAGAGTCAGACTGTTGATGCTGATACCTGCCCCATAAAACCAATTGAAAGCTGAAAGTACGCTAACAGGTATGGACACTGCAATGATGGAAATTAAACGTAGGTCTTTGAGGAAAATCCACAAAACCAGAATAGCCAATAACCCACCGATAAGCGCCAATCTGATGATTTGATTAATGTTATTCTCCATGTCATCGGCCATATTCTGTTGAATGGCAATCTGTACATCTTTGGAAAGCAATTGCTTGTTCAACGCTTTGATCAAATCCTGACATTGATGAGAAAGGTCAATAATATTAGCCTGGGAAGCCTTGGTGAGTGTAACTGAAATGGCATCTTTCCCGTTCACTCTGCTGATGGAAGTACTTTCTTCCACACCAAATGAAACCTGGGCAACATCCTTCAGTAAAATAGGCCCGGGAGCCATTACCAGATTTTCGATCTCAGCGACAGATGTTAGTTCAGTAGCGGTTCGAATGAAATACCTTCTCTTCCCCTCATACACATAACCTGCTAATGTTCTGTCTCCAGAGTTCTGGTTGATCTTTGACCGTACCGATTCAACGGTGATGTCCAGAGGCTCACTGGCCTCTTTATCCAGGATGATTTCCAAGCTTTTTTGTCGTCCGCCAAATACGTTGATGGATGCGATCCCACTCAAGTTTTCAAAGGCCGGACGAATTTCCTGTTCCGTAATGGTTCGCAATCGGTCAGTTCCACCACTTCCACGAATTTGCAGCTCTAAAAATTGATTGGTGAATTGCTGCAGATCTATCTTGGAAACATTGACAAAAATATCATCCGGCAGCTCAGTCTTAATGGCATCTATCTTTTGCTGCAAGTCGAGAAATGCATACTTAAAGGCCACGTCTTGCTTGAAACTCACCTGTATAAATGCTTGATTAGCGCCGATTCGGCTGTCGATTTCCTCAACCCCTTCCAGGCTTCCAATTGCACCCTCCACAGGGATAACACCTTGCTGCTCTATATATTCAGGACTGGAGGCCGATGATGTAGCCACCTGAACGAATAGCATCGGTAATTCAGCATTGGGAAGCAATTCTACTGCCAATCGATCATAAGAGATATAACCCAATAAACTCAGACCTAAAAAGATCATACAAGTCGTTATCTTCCTTTGAAGAAGTACCGTCATCTTGCAGTTTTCTTTTCGCCCCTATCAATAATCGCATAAACGCAAGGAATGACAATGAGGGTTAGGAATGTAGAAGTAATCAGTCCACCTACAACTGCCCATGCCATGGGTGCCCTGAGAGATGCACTTTCACCAAATCCGAAAGTCAGTGGTAGCAAAGCCAGAACTGTAGTCATGCTGGTCATCAAGATAGGTCGAATTCTCTGTTGACCTGCCTCTACAATTGCATCCCACTTTTCAGCACCACTTCTTCTCAACTGATTAATCCTATCGACAAATATGATCGCGTCGTTTACCGCTATGCCCACCAGCATAATGACTCCAATCACTGCCATAATATTTAGAGGCATATCTAAGGCATAGAAAGTGCCGATGGTCCCTACCACTGCCAGAGGAATGGTCAATAGAATGGTAAAAGGATGAAGCAACGACTCAAATTGAGAAGCCATCACCATATATACCAAAATGATCGAAAGCAGCAGTGAGAATCCCAGGCTTTTTAAAGATTCCTGTCTGCGCATTTCATCACCTTCAACACTGATGCTGTAACCAGGTGGTATTTCCAATGTTGCTAATTGCTTCCTAATTTGTTGAGCAACGAACTCCAAAGGTTGGTCTTCAACGGATTGAGCATAAACTTTTCCTATTCTATTTTGATTCCTTCGATGGATTTCACGGGCAGCTGTGGTCGTGTTCAAACGGGCAATTTCTGCCAACCGAAATTCCCTTTGTCCACCTTTGATGACCATTTCTTTAAAATCCTGAATTCCTTGCTCCGGAAGAACGAGCCTGATATCCAGCATCTCCCCAGCTCGCTCCAATCTTCCGACCTCCTTGCCCTGCAAATGGTCCTGAATCTGAGTAACAACCGAATTCATGTCTAATTCATACAAGCCCAACTTAAAACGATCAAAAAGGACTTCCACTTCAGGTGCCCCTTCCTCTATGGATGTTCTGACATTCAGTAAAGAAGTTATGGTTTCCATCTCAGCCTTTACCAGCATGGTCATTTCACGGATCACCTCTAAATTTTCTCCTTTGATCTCCACAACCAGGGGTGCTTCTTCCGTCCTCAATATTTCATCTAAAGAAGATGCTTCAGGGGCAAATGAAATTTGAATACCAGGAATACCACTGATAGCCTGGTCAAGCGCAGCAATGACTTTACTGGTGCCAAGTGCAGTGCTGTCTACCAGTCCGACTTCCAGTGTGGCCCTATGCTCACCCCTGAAGACATTATTCTTTAATTCACCTGGATTGGTTTTGGCGCCAATATGACTGTAAATGAAATCGATGTCCTCGCCTAAGCCATCTTGAATGATCTCTTCTATATTGGCAACGGTTGCTGCGGTCCTTTCCAATATAGTGCCTTCAGGCATCTGAATGTCCATGGTAAACTTGTGCGTGCTGGCACTTGGCATGAATTCAGTGCCTACCTGAGGATAAATATAAGCGGCCATTGCAATTAAGCCTGCTGCCAGTAAAATGACTATCCATCTCCACTTCAAAATTTGTCTCAAAAATCTGCTATACCCAGTAAGCTGGAATGATCTGGCCTTGGCAGGAAGGCTTCTGTTCCGATAAAATTGGTGATACAACATCGGAATAACAAAAATCGCGACAAACAACGAGGACAATAGTGAGAAAGCAACGGTCCATGCCTGATCCTTGAACAGTTCGCCAGCGGCATCCTGCATGTAAATGAGGGGCAGAAAGACGATGATGGTGGTCAGCGTTGAAGCAGTGATGGCGCCACCCACTTCAGATGTCCCCGTGATGGCTGCGCTCTTGGCATCCATTCCCGTCTCATGGTTCCGAAATATACTTTCAAGCACCACAATGGCATTGTCGACCAACATACCCGCTCCTAATGCCAAGCCGCCCAGGGTCATGATGTTCACGGTCAATCCATTGAAATACATCAAGGTAAAAGTGGCTATGATTGAAATGGGAATGGCAATACTGATAATTAAGGTGGTGCCCAGGCGATGAAGAAAAAAGAAAAGTACCACTATGGCCAGACCTATCCCAATCAACGCCGTTTCCTTTACTTCGTCTACTGCATTCTTAATAAATGTTCCCTGATTAGAGATGACATCAAATTGATATCCCGGCAAAGCGGCTTTGATCTCATCTAATTCGACCAGTATTTCTTCTACTGCTTTTACCGTGTTGTAGCTGTTTTCCTTGTAGATGGATAGTCCCAGTGAGCGCTGACCATTGATCCGCACCATATTTTGAGGCTCCTTATTTGTAAATTGAGTCACAGCAACATCTTGCAGGTAAACAGGTGCATTACTTCCTCCCTGATTGGAAACATCTTGAGGATTGGTTGCTTCACCATTTCTTCCGGAGGTGTTGCCTTGCTGATATCCGATGATCAGGCGGTTAAAATCATCTTCAGTTTTGAGCATTCCCGCACCTTTGATGGTATAGTTTAAGCCCAGATCTTCAACGTTTCCTCCTGAAATATTTTGATTGTAGCTTTGAATTTTTTGAGCAATGTCGTTGATGGTCACCTGAAAGGCCTCCATTTTATAGGGCACTGGTTGAATGAGGACTTCTTGCTCCAATTCACCGGAAAGAGCCACTTGTGCTACCCCTTCTAATCTGATCAACTTATTGGTCAGATAATTATCTCCGATTTTTCTCAATTCATTCAAGTCCGTAATCTCAGGATGGCTAATACCGATCAACATAATAGGAGCACTGTTCGGATCGTACTGCGTCACTGTTATTCTGTCTAATTGTCCCCCCTGATTAAAATCATTCAGTGACTTCTGCAGATCGAGGAAGGCTTCATCCATATCTTTTCCCCATATGTACTCTACGGTCAATTGCGCAGAGCCAATTTGCACAACAGAGGAAACCTGTGACACCCCCTGTTGCCTCATGGTCAGGGATTCGATCTGCTCAATGTATTGCTTCTCAATTTCTTCCGGTGCTTTCTCACCAGCTGTAATTTCCACAAACAAACGTGGAGAATTGAGATCTGGAAATAAGTCCACGCCCAGTCTCGAATATGAAATGTAGCCGAGAATACAAATTCCCAAAATGGCCATCAGAATGGTCACTGGGTAGTTTACCGAAAACGTAATCAGTCTTTTCATTGCAGGATTTTCACTTTAGACTTGTCTCTTAGTGTTTCAAAACCCTTGACCACCAGTCTATCATTTACTTCTAACCCGCTGACCACTTCTATCTGATCTTCATTCTCCATTCCGGTTTCTATCAATCGCTCAAAGGCAGTATTGTCTTCCACAACAAAGACCCTCTTCCCTTTCTGATCAGATATAATTATTTCTTTAGGTATGGTGATGATGTCTCTCTTTTCATTGACCTTAATTAAAGTTTTGACGAACATTCCAGGGCGGATCAATAATTTAGGATTACTAAATCTCACTTTTGCCAGGTAAGTTCTGGTTTCTACGTCAATGGCTGGTGAGATTTCAGTGATCCTTCCTGTGAGGGTATCGTCCGGAATACTGTAATTCGTGAGTTGTACCGGCTGCCCGATTTTGATTTCGTTGATGGTGCTTTCAGGGAGGTTGACGTCAATGTACATTTGATAATAATTCATGATTTTCCCTAGAGGTGCCCCTTGTTCAATGATGCTATTGGGTGTATAATTGGGAAATTCTACGATGACCCCTGAAATGGGAATGCTCATCTTCATTTTTTTCAGTCTCAACTGTGCATTTTCAAGATCATTTTTGGCAGTGGTCACCTGTAGCTCAGCATCCTGAAGTTCTCGCTCTGTAACTCCACCTTTTTCGTAGACTGACTTTTGACGGTCATATGTTTTTTCAGCCAATTGCAAGTTCATTCTCTTGGTTTCCAAAGCGATGCCATTGACATACTCCTCATCGATTATTTCCATAAAAGGCTGACCCTCTTTAACATAGTCTCCTAATTTATAAGGTCTGTTGTAGGACGGATGATTGAGCAAATGGAATTCACCACTTAAAGGGGCCTTCATCTCCATTTCTTTATCAGCCATGGCATTACCTGTGGCAATGGTATGGCGGGAAAGTTGGTCCGTCTCCACCTGAATGACAGAAACCGGAGCAGCGATTTCAATACTTGGGCTTTCATCTTCCGACTGGTCACAACTGGTTAACAAAGCTGCGATCAAAAATAAAAGCAGCAGATAGGACTTTACTAACATAGCGTTTGTTTCGATGGTCATTTTCAGAAATATTTTTAAGCTCATTCTTTAGTTTTTCAATAGTGCCAATGCAACAGGCTCCTGCTTTTCCCAGTCATACAGGGTTAAGATCTTCAGATCAAGGAGTTGGTTTTTATAATTAATGAGTGCCCTTGCCAGATCGATTTTTTTGTTGGACAGCTGAGTTTGAAATTGATTCAGGTCGATACCGGACAAGTCTCCATTTCGGTATCGCTCCAGATTGATTTCATAGGTGCGTTCCGCATTCTCGACGTTTTTACGGGCAATTTCTATTCTAGGCATCTGGGTTTGTATGCTTCGATACACACGTCTGATGTCCAGGGCAATTTGTTTTTCTTCTTCTCTGAGGTCCAGTTGCTGACTTTTCATCGATACTTCCACAGCCTGAACCCGCTGGTTACGCTCTCCCCAGTCCCAAATAGGAATGTTCATGGAGATGCCGATACTGGGATTACTGGTCGGCGAACTGTAGACATCACCAAAAGATTCATTGTCTCCAAAGATACCAAGTGTCAATTGTACATCAGCTCTAAATTCATTCAGCGCCTTTGTTCTGGTCAACTCGAAAAAAGATTTTTCGATGTCAATTCTTCTTTGTCTTAATTCAAGCCTTGAATTCAAAGCCAGATCAATGGCTCGGTCAAGGTCTACCATCACTTCTTGTACATCCAGTTCTGAGATTAAGCGAATATCTTCATCCAGGCTCATCCCGATTTCACGCTTGAACAATTCTTTCGTGTTGGCCAGTGAAAGCTCACTGTCCTGAACCGATAGCTGAGCATTGGCAAAATTCAATTCTGCCTGATATAGCTCCTCTCTGGCCAGTAGATTGGCCTCAACTTTGATTTTCACAATTTCATAGTTTTGAGAGGTATTGGCCAACTCGTCTCTGGAAATATCCAGGTTAAGCTGGGCGAGATAGACATCAAAAAACTGACTGGTGATGGTTTTTTCAAGAGTGAGACGCTGGATGGCATATTCCAAATTGGCATTTTCGTAACTTAGGCTTAGTTCATCCAACGCCATTTGTCTCCTATTGTAGGTAAACAGAGGTTGATTGATCGCCAGATAAAGGTTGTTAAAAAAGGCCTTATTAGAATTTTCACTGAAGTTGGCGATTGCAGATCTGTTGTTTCGCCATCCGAAGGTATTGAACAGACCCACCGATCCACCAGTCTGCAAAATCGGTTGTTCCACTTGAAAAGTACCTCGAGAAAAGGTTTCCGTATTGGTAAACCACTGCGAAAACTGGTTATCAAATATTCTGTTGTTGCTAAAGCTGTATGGCTCCAGGGTCAGTGAAAAACGCGACTTCAGAGAAGCCCTTTCAGCATTGAGATTGTGCTGAAACTGTTCCACCGTGAGCAATGATCTCTGAACATTTGGACTTCCCGTTTCTGCGATTTCAAGTGCCTTTTGCAAGGTGATGGGCAACTGACCACTAAGCGCAGGAGTCAGGAAAAACATGATGCACGTAAGATAGAGCGAAAGCTTTACCATTAAATTTCTTTGCATGAATCTGTTCATTTCTTTCATTTTTAAGTTCATGTTCAATCCAGTTTAACCAGTTTGATGGCATCTGCGAAAATCGCTCTCAATTTACTTTCATTGGTCAAACTGATACTGATGGTATCATTCGAGAAAGTGTAATCCCCCAGTGCCATCCAACCTCCTGGTGTATTCCTTTTTAATTCTATGACGGGATGATCCACACCGTTCTGGTGCGGTACTGTGAATGTATAAGTGCCGCGAATATTGCTATCCCAATTAAAGGATTCGTCTTTATAGACATGGTAAAATAAGTTGTATCGACCCGGTTCTTCCAGAGGTATGTTCCAGGTCGCCACTTTATCACCTTCTCCCGCCTTGATGTAAAATGCAGACCGAATAAAGTCTCCGTAGAATTCATCATTCGTTGTTGCTGTCCAATTTAAAGGCGGCCTCCAAACTTTGGTCCCCTGGTATTTAAATCGCTCTCCATCTTGTGGTTTCAGCCACTTCCTCAATCTGCTGACCTCTTCAAAACGGGTGAATTCAAAGGCAGGATCTTCGTTATCGAAAACCAATTCACGGTCATCCAGGATCTCAACTACATCTTCCAGGATAACCTCCCGTTCTGCCGCGCCCTGCCTTGTTGTCTTTTCTATTTGTTCAAAATTGTACTCGATCTGATTGGGCAGATTGCCAGAGATCAATGTGTTAAATTGAATACTCGTAGGGTCAGTGCTGGTTAGGTAATATATTTCCTTGCGTTGATCCGGCTTCATATAGATGAGGTCTTCTGCCTGTTCACCAGGAGTCAATTTTGCCTTGATGACTCCTTCGCCATCACCGTGATTGGACACTTTAAAACTGACCTGCACCATTTCGCGGTTACCAGAAAACACTTTCTGAGCGATTGGGTTTGAGAAGGCATATTTTGCGAGCTGTATTTCATTAAACCAGGGATCCATCTGCGCAGTAATGTCTATTCCAAATCGCTCGTCAACCTTTTGGACAAAATCCTCAAATGGGAAATTTTCAAATCTTCGAATTTCCAAAAGCTCCGTTACAAAATCTCTGAATTGGTCTGAATCAGTCTTGGCTTCAATCAATGAAAAAAGTGTCTCTCCTTTCAGTTCGATGACATTGTCTACCAGTTCTTTATGTTCTTTCAGCCTAAGTACTTCTGCAAAGCTCTTTTCCTGCAATATCATATTGGCTAACTCATTCTGCGTACTTCCACTATTTCTCCGCACCCAATCCGGCCCCTCATTTTGTGAACCCCTCAGATATGATTCAAATATACGATTGAGAATAGGCCATTGATCTGAATCCAGATTATTACACATCTCATAAAACTGAACAAACTGGTAGTACGGGTTGATGGATTCCTCTACCACCGTACCCTGCGAACTGTTCTTTGTATCTACATCCTTAAATTCATAAAAGCGCTCAAGGAAACGATTCAGCACCGAGATCTGTAATTCTTCTTTGGTCTTATTGCGGTTCGATCCCCACCGTCGTTGCCTCTTGACCTCTCTTTTAAAGTCATTTCTTCTGCTGAACAATCCTTTTTCAGGAAAATAAACCATGCCTGGTTGATGGTGCTGGTGGATCGAAGTCCAGGTGCGATCATATGATGTGAAAGGTCCGGGGACTTCTACAATGGCGAAAGATTCGAAGGGATATTTCAGCCCAATTTTTCGTTCATAATCCCTCAGGCGTTCTACAATAATAGAAGGAAGTGTATCTCTGATGTCTGGAAAAGCATCTTTAAAGTAGTCATGACCCTGAATGTGATAAACCGCCAGTTCAATACTGTCCGTCTGCCAGCTCTTCTTTTCATATCGACCAATAGCCAACGATAAATGTGGCTGTGCAAAGCCGGCCTGTATCACATAATGATCCTTTCCTATCAAGTCCACTTGACCTACTGATACCGGTGTCAGATCTGGTAAAGTAGTTACCTCTATCTTGTAGTCTATCAAGTCTTTGCGGTACCAGGAAGCACTCTCCGAACTATATCCTACCCCACTTTGCAGATACCAGTCTGATTCTGGTGTCAGCAGCAGGTAATGCTCATCAAGAAACGCGACCTCCTTTCCCATGTCGTACAAAAAGCGATCAGAACGCTTATATTTCCGGTCTTCATCAATATCTATGTATAGTGCATTCTTGTCAATGTTGCCTTGGTAAGAGATCATGAAGTCTACGGAACTTCCGGCCGGAATGGAATCTTTGAACTTCAGGAAGACCAATTGCAGTTGCCTTTCGAATGGAACAGGTTCGCCATTGGCAAGGATTTTATCGATTTTCAGACCCGGATTTAGACGAAAAACGAATTCCTTACTGGTTTTTGCGCCAGATCCAGATATTTCAGCTTCTATGGATATACCTTCTGTAAGCTGTGTCAGTTGGATGTGATTTTTATCTATGTCAATGGTGGAAGTGAAAAGGTGAGCATTGTTCAAGGCAATCATTTCTTGTGGCAGAGAGATACTCCGTTGGTATCGTTCGATGTGTTTCCAACCTAAGAAGGTGCCTGCCGCTAAGAATCCAAGTGCCAGAAACAGTGATAATATATTTTGGAATCTGGACTGAGGCAATCGTTTCAGTAAAAGTATGGAGATAAAAATGAAGGACAAACCAAAGCAGGTGTACATCAGGCGTAATGTCCAGATGGTCTCCCAATCCGTAAAACCGGTGATTAAAGAGTGAAACATAGGCAAATGAAAAGCCATGTAGTCAAAAAGGTAGTTGAAGGAAGTTTGCAGATAGATAAGGCTGGAAAGTATGTATCCCAATAGCAAAACAAAAACCAGTGCCTGGTTTCTGATAATGCTCATCATCATTGATGATAACCCAATGATGAATACCAAAGTAGGTATAGAGATCAACACCGGATAGTAGATATAGGCTTTCCAATCGATTGAAGTATCAGCTGCCAATGCATTGAAAATCAGAGCCAACAGTAGCGCAATGACATTGACAATTAAAAATAAGGAGAGAATACTCCACGCTTTTCCCAGCACATAGCTGGCATTGCTCATTGATCGCACATAAAATACCTCGGCAGTGTCCTGTTTGCGATCTCTTTTGATGAATTCAGAGGAGAGAAATACTGCGATGATGGCTTGTCCGATGTTCAGCAGGTAAATCGCCAATAAAGGCATGTTGGCAGGGACTGCACGATAAAACCATGTACCATCACCTACCGATGAAACTTCCGCCATATTAAAGATGAAGATCATGAATAAGGTCAGGAACGAAAAGATGCGAAAGAACCAACTTCGCAGCAGTACTTTACGTTCGTATTTGGCTATGGTTAAAAAAGTTAGGTTCATTTCTGTTTTGGTTGCGTATCAGATTTTATGATGTAAATAATATTTTATTTTTTAGCGTATGTTCCACAAAGTAGACATAGGCATGTTCCAGATTAGGCTTGACCCGCTCCGCTTCATAACCCACCACTTCATCAGCAACCACTGTAATTTTCCACCCTTCTTTGATCATGACTGTGGCCACAACATCGAATTGAGTGGTCACTTTTTGATACTCCTGTTCTGTTGCATAGATGTTCCAAACTTTTCCCTCCGCTTGACTGATCAACTCAGTTGGTGGGCCTGAAAAAGCAATTTCTCCCTTATTAAGAAGGGCCATGTGCTCGCATATGCTGGAGATATCCGCTACTATATGAGTGGATAAGATGATGCTGACATCCTTATTACCAAGCCTGGCCAGGAGGTTTCGGAACCTGATACGCTCTTCGGGATCCAACCCTGTAGTGGGTTCATCCACGATAATGATCTGCGGCTCATTGATTAGGGCCTGGGCGATGCCCAAGCGGCGTTTCATTCCACCGGAAAGCTTGCTGGCTTTTCTACTTCTGACGTCAAAAAGACCGACATCCTCTAGCAGTTGATCTACTGCTGCTTTTCTCTTCTTTCTGCTGGTCATGCCTGCTAGCCGAGCAGCGTAATCCAGAAATTCATAGGTCTTCAAATTGGAAAAAAAACTAAAATCCTGCGGAAGGTATCCCAACATACTCCGAACATAGGCTCTGTTTTGGGAAGCCTCCTTTCCATTAACGTAGATCTGGCCACTACTTTGTTTCATTAAAGTAACGAGGATTCGAATCAAGCTTGATTTCCCTGCGCCATTGGGTCCCAATAGACCAAACATGCCTTCCTTGATTTCAAGATTGACATTATTTAGTGCCTGGTTCCCATTCGGATACCTTTTTGAAAGGTTCTGAATAGAGATGTTCATCTAGTAGTAGAAGTTAGTTTATACGCCAATTTAGTAAGTAAGATCGGAATGTGGCGCTATGGTTCAGATTTTTAGATGAGTAAAGGTAGGGGGTCGACCAGTGTAGCGCACTACATATTTAGATCATCATACCAGACGCCCTGGTTTCATGACTGAAAAAAGAAATCCCGCCATTATAATCATAGCGGGATCTTCCTTTGGTTTCCTAAACGGAAAATGTTTATTCTAATAATGCTTTGGCATTGGATAGGCTTGATGAGGTATCATTTCGGCCATTGTAAAAGATCACCTTTTTTTCCTGATTCGTCTTTTGCCTGTTATAGAGCAGCTCAAATTTGCTGGATCCTGTTATTTGTTTCTTCAAGTTACGACTGAGCACATTATCTTCTAATGAGTGGAGTGACTCGGGCTGATTAACACTTCTCGCTAGATTGGATTGTAATTCCAGTCCACATATCACTTCGAAATTCAATAAGCCGTCCGGATTGCTACGTATTAGTTGACAATGTGAAGAGCTAACAAAAATGGAAGGTATGGTTGGTTCTTCAATTACTCCTGAAGCTCTCATGACTTCTAATTCATCAAATTCATTACAGATAATAGCTGCGACGGCACCTTTTTCCTCTGCAAACTTTACTTTTTTGTCGAAAAAACAAAGTCCACGATCAATGACAGCAATTTTCCCGCTTAAATCGTTGACAATTGGATTTTCTTCAGGTTCTAAAAAGAAACAAGCGGTAGTAGGTTCAACATTGGTCCATGGAGCTGTTATAGCAGCATTGCTAGGGCCGAAAGTTGCTCCTGTCCCCTCGACACCATTCACTAGCCCTATCGGGTAATTAGCTATATTATCACAATTTTTATCAATTAGATCACATGCTTCATTGGCTCCGGGGTTAACCGTGGGATCCATATCGTCACAATCCCCAATTTGAAAATTACCCAAGTCAGCCAATGAAGTATACCCCTCCGGTTGACAAGAGCTAAAAGCATTATCAGCAACGTCATACCAATTGTCTCCATCTTGGTCGACTAAAAGCAAATATTCCTGAAAATTGGTTTCACCTTCATACCTTTTAAAAGTTCCTTCGATTTCAAACCCTGGTGGGAACAATTCCCCGCAATCAAAGCTGACATGAACATCATTACCGTTATTGACCAGGGTAATCATGCAGCCATCGATTGCACATGGGTCAGATTCCATGTAGGTATATACATTACCATTCGCTTCCGTAAGTGTCCACTCTATGCCTTCAAAGCAGTAGCCCGCTTCTACAGTGATGGCACAACCACCTTCTTCCACAGTGATCACATAACCGAGGTTACCGATATATTCACCATTAAAATAACCATAGACCAATCCACAATATTTGCCTGATAAATTGACCGGATCTTCATCGTTACAATCCGTAATACTACAGTCGTTTTCACGGTCAAATAAGCCGTCACCATCTTGATCTATTGCGTCTCCGTGTAATTCGTGATCTGGCCATGCGTTGCCATTCACATTAATAATCCGTGATCCACCTTCGTCATCGATGTGACAGATGTCCACTTTTGGCAATTGGCCACTGTTACGATCAAGATCCTGAGACACCATTACATCATGTTCTAAGTTCAGTGTTTCGATACTTTCTTTTTCACAGGAAAAAACGAGGAAAATAAGGAGAAAAGTGAGGGATAGGAAAAACATCCCCGCAGCCCTGGGGCCGGTTTTAATGAGGTTCATAATTTTAGTTTTAAGGTTTAAAATTACCCAACTAATGAAAGGTCATAATAAGGACAGACCATATTATTATTTAGATATATCGAATCTACAAAATAAAAGCAAAAATACTATCGTCTAATGCAATATTTTTTAGTAATAATTTTGTTGTATTTCAGAAATGTAAAGTAGTTGACTTTTATTGCTGTGCGCATATTCAAAGATGAGAACACAATCTATAACTTGATTCAAGGATCGGTGGGGACTAAACAAGATGCCTGTTTACTTTCGCTGCCAGTAGCGAAAAGATTGATCTTGTATGGCCATAAAGTCACCTTTGAAAGGTTTCATTTCTTGTGACCTGAGATCGTACTCCCAAAACTCATAAGTTCTTTGCTTATTTTCGTCCAGGAAAAATCCAGGAAAAATGACTTTCTGAGCGTTTTTGTGCCAGTAAAAATCACTTAAAACCCCGAATTGATCTGTAGTCAGACCAATTTTGGTTATGCGCTTTTCTTTTACGGAAAGTAAATTTGGTCTCCATCCATCAGCATCATTGGGAGTAGTGCCGTCTCTTGTAAAAAAAATGATATGACTTCCATCTGGGGACATGGTCATTCCTTCCGCTCTTCCCTGATATTTAGCCTGTGATATTTTCCTATTTTCATTCAAATCATATATTGTAATGGTAGAATCCCTTTCTCCAAAAGCCAGAAGAGTCCCAGTTTCATCCCATGAAAGACCGCATCCACAAGGGTTAATATCATCTATGATCCTGGTTTGGCCAGTTGTGATGTCCCGGATCATGATCTGCCCTTTGGAATTGTTCATAGAGTCACGAACCGAGAAGGAAAAGTAGGCAACTTTATCTCCTTTTTTGTTCCAAACAGGGCTTCTTTTATAACCGATTTGTGAAATTCTTCTTCCCTTATCAAGTCGCTTTTGTTTATATTTTTCAGGAGGAAGAATATAAACTGTTTCATACTCAGCCTGGATTTCGCCTTTGTAAAAATCAGGACCTTCATGATCATACGTATAGACCTTGTAAACCTTTTGGTTATTTATAGTCTGACTTCCTTCACCAATGGTTTTATGGCTAACACATTCACAAAAAAGCGTACAAGTCAGTATCGCAAATAATAATCCTCGACAAGAATGTGTGATGAGAGTAGGTCTTTCTGCGGTTGCAGTATTACGAGATTGAACTAGATCCATTTTCCGAAGATTACTAATTCCAATCCTACATGACTGATCAGATTCTTTTCTTTTCTTAAGCCATAATTGATAATGCTGTTCAGTCTTAAATCCCATCTCTTAGAAAGGGTTTTTTGATAGACCAATGGCAAAATATTGATATCCCATTCCCCCGCTTCATAATAATGCTCTACGGTAACACTGGGATTTATCCCTATGAAATGATGAGCCCTATCGTTCTGCGAAAATGCTCCCCAACTTGCCATGATAAAGAATGACAAAATCCCAACTGTCCGAAGATCCATTTTATTTGAGTTTTGATTCCAATTTCATCTAATGATCCCAACCTTTATCTATTGCTCACTAAGTTTCTTTTGATGCTCAAAATAATCTTTCACATTTTTACCCTCTTCAGCAAGATAAGAGAATCCTAAACGGTCTGCAATTTCTGCACTCAATTGATTAAAAAGATCCATCATAACCTCTATGCTAGACCAAATACTTTCGACCTCTGCATCCGGATATGTTTTCAATACTTTGCGATAGGTATCATGATCAATGTATTTTTTCAAGAACCGATTGCTTTTTCCGACATTGATTTCGAAGTCATATTTAGCCCCTGCATACCACTTCAACATTCGTGAAAACATTTTTCTGACAGGACCTTCCAACATGTCTTTAGCGTAATAAACTTCTCTTCGCATTAATCCTTTGATTACATACGTACTCACCCACCAAAATTCATTGCAACAGTCCAGAAAATCCTTTTCAGTTGGCCTTCGAACCCAATAATCCTTTTCGGTCGCTTCTATCGAGGAATCAAAAAATGCATCCTTATCCAATAGAACCTTTGTCAAACTGTCGCTATACTCCTCCATGTCATCCACTGGTATCAAGGTAAGATCGATTCTATTATGATCTTCAAAAAGCATCAGATAGACCATGCTATTTTGCTCCTCTGAACGATCTTCTTCGTCCAACTTCATACTATTGGGCATTTGCATGATGATGCGTTGACCAAATACATCGATCCAATCCGGCTCCGCTCTAAAGGAATCCAGATCTTTGACCACAAAGGTGATGTCATAATCTTGGAATCGGTCTGGGGTAATCCTGTTGTTTGCTCTCGAACCATTGAGGATGACAGCCCTGATGCGTTGATCAGCCTGAGCCACCGCTTTAATTAGTGCAAATATTTGCTTTTCGCTCCTCATGAAATACCATTGACCTAAAAAAGAGAAGGATTACTCATCTGCCCTATTGTAGACTCGCACCCAGTCAATTTCCATCTGAGCATTATCAGCGTAATTAGCAGAATTCCTATCCTGAAAGAATAGTCCTCCAACTGCCGTATTCAACACCACTTTTTCCTTCTTTCCAAATATACTGGCAATGTTATTGTCCCGGTTTGCCACGTATGTATGTAAAACCTGACCGTCAAAAAGAATATCTATCTCATTCGAACGCCATCTCATTTCATAGACGTGAAAGTCAGCCGTAAGGTCTACTCCCGGCGAGTAATGTACTTCCGTGTTTCTGTTAATATTCCGATTAGGTCGTCGACCATAGAATATATTAGACTGATACTCTGTGGGTTCTCCACCCCTTGCTTCTAAAATATCTATTTCACCCTGTGTGGGCCAGGGATCTCCATATGACCAGAATGCGGGCCACATTCCATGACCAGACGGCAACTTAATTCGTGCTTCAAAGCGATATTCGCGCTCTCCGGAAACTGCAGAAGGACCGAATAAGGCTTTGGTTTCTATTCTGCCTGATACGTATTCGAAATCCTTTGGAGTACTGTCATAGATATTGGTGGGTCCGGTGACGGCCTCCCTCTGAATGTTGATCTTCAGTGTTCCATTAGAAAGCTCTAATTGCTCTCCCCGGTAAAGCTGAATTTCCTCATTGAACGCTCCTCCTTCCCATATATTCCAAGCCGAAAAATCACTATTAAACTCATCTTCGAAAATCAAATTCCAGGCTCCCGTTGGCTGCGGATCATCTCCTCCCCCTTTGTCAGGCTTACCCATTTTGGAAAATTCAGAAAACGCTTCGTTCTGACTGAGCATGCTTTCTTTGTTGCATCCGCTGAAAATTAAGGGAACGACGAAAATGATAGCAAGAAGATGATTTTTCATGATGAATTGTATTTATAGATTTAGCTTTTGAAAGTACATAATAAATCTTGAATTAGAAATTAATAGTCTTGCTTATTCCGAATTATGCTTTCCTTAATCCTTTTCTATTACAAATTTCAAACCGTCGTAGAAGCTTGGAAACGGAACATGCCCGTAATTCTCAAAAGTCTTGTATTTAATGTGCAATTTGTCTCCAAATTCTTCCTCCATCCTTTTTGCCAGATTAAGTATGGATTATTATGGTTTTTTCACATTATTTGTTCATCCATTTATTGGTACTTCCCGTCCAGGCCCAAAGAATATTTACGATCTTCCACTCTCCATCAAATTTTCCGAGGTGGATGTAGTCGATGAATTCAAACTTATTGGTCTCCGCTTTTACCGTCGCTATTCCTTCAGACACATCATAAATCTGAATATCGGTCTGCATAGGAGCATCCACGTCAACGTCCGCTTTGTAAAACAATGTAAAATCAAATTTTTTGGAAAAACCGATCAAACTTGCAGCGGTCATATCTGAAGGATAATCCACATCGTCTTCGTTTTTTTCAATGATGCGCTTCGCCAGATCAGGATGCATGGCTTTTTCAACCCTCTCTGGAGAGTTGGTTTCCAGTCCTTCGAGGTAATTCAGGACGGTTTCTTTAATCTCTAAAGTATCAGTTGCCGTCTGGGCAGATAGTTGAACACCACTTAAGATCAAAATTGCCGCAATCAACGGCAAGACGGAAATCAATTTATTCATTTTTAATTTTTTGAGGTTGTAGCCTACTCTATTCAGTTTTCAGCGGCCCTGTTCTTTGTATTTAAGGTCAATATAAATCTATTTTGCAAGTTTTTTTTGCTTTTATCTAACTGTCTCTCACCCTACTATTTCAATTGATTCATTTTAAGATAATTGTCAATTATTTTTATCAGTTTATTGGCTTCCACAATCGCTTCCTGGGACATATTAATTTCTCCATTAGCACGAAACGCTCGTCCAATCAGCGCATTTTCCAGTGCCGGATCCTCTCGAAAAAGATTGGTGTTGTCCAAACTTAAATCCCTATTCTCCGAATGGCGGTTCAACTCAGGAAAGTAAGTTCCCAGCTCCATTTTATTATAGATAAAATCCTCAACCCGTAGCTTTACAAACATGTTATTTTGTTCTATTATACTGGAAATTTTATCTAGAAGAACATAGTATCTGTAAATAGACTCTTTGAATTCCTGGTCAGTGATCCACTGAAAGTGTGACCCTGACTCCATAGACTTAAAAGTGGTATTGTTAGGTAAAAATGTTCTTTCTGAAGCCAGATCACCAATACTGTCAGCAAGAACTGAAAGCGGTTTATTCTCAAATTCAGGTGATGCAATGACTTTAAATGTGAAATCAATATGTTTGAGAAGTCTCTGGTTATGGTCAATTTGCTTATTCAAATCTTTAATATCTTCATTTAAATTGACCTTCAACGAAGTGAGTGATGTCCTGATCGAAGCCTTTTCTTTCTTGGTTTCATTCCAATTATTGATTTGCAACGCGATCAGGATTCCAATGACGACAAGCACAATTTCGCCAATGGCGTATAACAGGTATTTACTCACCTTATTTTCTGTAATTAATCGTTGTCGAATTTTGCGAAAGAATTTAATCATTGGTTTGCGATTTTTTTAGCCGGCTTCACACTTGGCTCCCAATTTACCTTTTAACTGTTCGATTTCCTGCAGCAGTAAGTTGTACAGTTCGATTTGTCTGGTATTGACGCCAACGAACTCTAAGGATTCATTGAGTAGTCTGTTTCTCATTTCCCTGGATAGTCTGTTATCGTCTAAGGAAAGAACAGCCTCCTTTAATTCCTCATCCAAACCCACCGTCAATCGACCTTCATCCAAGGAAGCCAGCACAGTACCATTTTCAAAATAATCATCATGAGCAAACGAAATATCCACCGCATGTTGCCCATTGATCATGATGATGCTCTTCAATTCTTCCACTCTGTTAAAATAGTGATTAAGCGCTTTGATGATCGATTTATCGTTGATGATATTCAGATTGGCTCCTGATTTCAGATCTTCATACGCTGAATTATTGGGCTCAAAGTCAGAATAAACAGCCTTCGTCGCATTAGAAACCTGTGTGCCAATGTCAATTTTTGCTGAGCGATCATCTAATAGTAAGCGGACCGATTCATTGGAAGAGACCAACCGCTGTTCAGCCAATCTCAATAAGTTTTGAATTTGTTCCTGGTCTAATTTTACGTCATCTAGTAAACGGCAATAGTATTCCTTCTCCAGCTTTACTTTCTTACGATGGTCATTCCATTCATTTAATTGGAAAGCCAACAGAATGCCAATAGCAACCAGTGCAATTTCTCCAATGGCATATTTTAGGTATCGTCCAGTTTCACCTGCTGAAAGCAACCGTCGTCGAATCTTTCGAAAAAATTTAATCATGAGTTTAGTTGATATTCGTATCGAAGCGTTTCACCTCAAACGAACTTTTATTTACGATTTAACTTATAAATCGCTTCCGCAAATTTTTCTCCCAGGTCAATGTAGCCACTACTGTCATAGTGATAAGCGTCATAGTAACCATAGTTTTGCGTGCTTCGCACAATCGCCACCTTTTGTTCTGTTCGTGCATATTTTTCCTGCGCATATTGTACCAGTTCGCTGTATCTAAATACTTTTCCAGCATCATTTTTGCCTGAATCCGTAATCTTTCCAATGACAAGCGGCAGATCATCGACCCTCAATGCAGCACGCACCAAATCCATGAGACGTTTTAAATTGTCATAATACCTCAACGCCACTTCTTCCCTATAGGCATCACTTTCCCCCTGCATCCAAAGTATGCCCGATGGAATCAAAACATCCTCAACACCATTTCCATCAATGTCCTTCACTTTCATCGCCTCTTGCAGCGTTTTCAGAAAGTGGTCGTATTGATTGATCCCATTTTGTCCTTTAAAATCAGGTTCCCAAGAGCCATATCTTCCGGCAGCGACACTGTCTATCGAAGTTCCACCTCTTGAATATTTGATGATGGCTATTTTATCATTAGGATAGTATTCCTGGAGTTTCTTTGCGAATGAAAGTTCTGGTCCGAAAAAACCGGACAAATTATTTTCCTTTTCGGTCGCTGAAAATTCCCAGCCTTGCCCGGGAAGTAGTTTGGCCCAGATGCCCAATCCCCCGCTTTCATCCCCATCAGGAGCGGGATGACCGTGGAAGATCCATGATTCTCCGAGATTTGAATGAATAGAATCCGGCACTTCCTCGACAAGTCCAAATCCATCCATATTGGATTGACCACCTAAGTAAAAAAGTCTGAAAGTATCTTTAGCATTCTCCTGGGCTGACAATATTAGAGGCAAAAGAAAGAAAGTCAGCGCATAATTGATGGGTCTCATAAAGTTGGGTTTATAGGTTATACAGGGACACCACTTCCCTACCCTGCGAATTTAATCGATAAAATGAATAATGAACACACATTGATCTATAACTTATAAAATTCGCCCGCATCTACTTTTATGGTGGTTAATTCTACGGTATGTCCATCGGGATCTTTGGTATAAATGGAGTCGAAATAGTAATGATCCTGAATTTGGTAGCTCAATCCTAAATCCTTGTATTTTTCAATGGCCTTTTCAAAATTATGCCGGTTGACGTGGAATGCAAAGTGATCTATCTTGACATTTTTGGATGCAGGATTCAAGGAGTCATGATCCAGATTGGCCGGAAAAAGTGCTACACCAAACCCTTTCGACATCATGAAAACAGGAAATGCTCCCCATTCTGGTGGTTGAACTTTTTTTAGACCAAGTACTTTGGAATACCATTTTGCAGATTCGCCGAGATCTTTGACTCTAATGGCCACATGGTCTATGTATTGCAGGTCAATGGGCTCTGTCACAATTGAGGATTTACAAGCTTTAAATTTACTAATAATTAGCAATTAGTCTAATGCATCTTCATGATCCTGCATTACCATTCTACCAAGACCTTTTCCTGACCTTCTACCCTGCGTCAATCTGGAAACGGTGAAGATGGTCAGTAATCCAACAAACATTGACAGAGAACGAAAAGGAAAAATGACCTCACCGCCGGCAGTGCCCGGATAAGGCAAAAATGCAGGAATTCCAAGGCTTGCTTCTCCCCCACCCAATCGCAAGATCAATGCCACGGTAAAACCCGCAAGCGCACCATAAATATTAGACTTTTCATCATTGAAAGCACAAAAAAGTGCCGGAAACAAAAGACAATAGACAAAGTCGCTGCAGAGAAACCAGAGTTGGTACACACTCTCTACCCTTAGTGCCACCAAAGTAGCCGCGATACCAATAATCCAAATCGACTTTTTGGCTACAGCAACCAGATTTGCAGAAGTAGCATGAGGCTTGACGATGGGTTTGTATATGTTCCAGGTCAACATGGAGGAAGCAGACAAAATGGAAGAATCCACCGACGACATGACCGCTGCCGCGATAGCACCCAGGCCAATGGTAGCCACCCAGGGATTGGTCAGATAGCGAATGACATGGGGTAAAATAGCAGCCGCATTCTCAGGCTCCGGCAAACCCATAGCCGTCCAGTCGGCAAAAGAGCCAATCACACCGATCATCACCGAGGGGATAGCAGCAATCAGGCATAGAAATCCGGCGAATATCGAAAGTCTGACAGCGACGCCTTCATTTTTAGCAGAAAGCACCCTTTGGAAATAGACCTGCCATGGTATTCCGCCCAGCATCAACAATAAGGCATAATCCCACCACACCCAATAATAATCCCCCAGGGCCGCCCTGGAAGGTAGCAAGGTTGCTGCCGCTCCTTTTTGAGATTTGTACATTGCCCATACGGTGTCCGCATCTCCCACATGAGCAAGGGCTACAGGAACAACAATGATCAAACCGACCATCAAAATGATCATTTGAAAAACATCAGTCAAGGCCACTGCCCACAAACCACCAATGGCCGTATAGGCAATGGCAATGATGGCAGAGAAAATGATGGAAAGTTGCATATCGAGGCCCAACAAGGTAGAAAAGGTAATACCCAGCGCGGTCAAAATCGCCGCGGTCCAAAACAACTCACCCGTTAGTGCAGGAACAAAAAGCACGGCTGACATTTTCTTTCCAAACTTCTGTTTGAGCGGGTCCAACATTGTCTTAAACTCGAAACGACGCATTTTTCGCGCAAAAAGCAAGCCACCCAGAATCAGGCTCATGGCATATCCCCAGGGCGCCTGCACCCATACCAATCCATAATTACTGCTGTAAGTATTCTCCGCCGTTCCATTGATGTATCCCCCTCCTACCCAGGTAGCCGTCATGGTAAAGACGGCAACATAGAGGGGAATGGAACGACCGGCCAGCAGCAATTGATTGTAATCATTGGCCTGGTTTCTTTGGGCTGCATAGGTTCCAATCAGGAAAATGAGGAAGAAGAAAAAGACCATTGAGATGTAACCGCTCCAAAGCACATCGGCGTCGGTAAAAAAGTAGAGGATGACACCTTGCACGCTCAGTAAGAGAACAAGGATGATGGGCGCTAAAAAAATTCTTCTCAAGGTTATTAAACTTTTCGCTTGGCTTTCTTCGACCGGAAAGATGCGATAATTTTTTATAAATATTCTATATTGGGAAGATCGTCCTAAAAACTGTGAAACATGAGTCAAGCCAAAAACAAATTCCAATCCATTGCACTGGCATGGCTGGTCCATCTTTTCACGGCAACGGGTATCGTTTTCGGATTTTTGGCCATCCTCGCCACCAATGAAGCAGATTTTCGGACGGCCATGTTCTATCTGATCGTTGCAGCGGTCATTGATGGTGTGGACGGTACCCTGGCGAGGCGCTTCCGTGTAAAAGAAGTGTTGCCAAAGATCAACGGCAGCATGATCGATACCGTGGTAGACTTCACCAACTATGCGGTCGTGCCCACCTATATGATTTACAAGGCGGGCATCTTACCGGAATCGCTTGGCCTGTATTTGGCGGCTTTGATCTTATTGACCTCCGCCTCGTACTATGGAAAGGAAGGCATGGTCTACGAGGAAAAATACTTTATAGGCTTCCCTGTACTGTGGAATGTCGTCGCCTTTTTTTGCATCTTCGTTTTTAGTGATTACCTGATCCTCAATGCAATTCTCATCGTAGTATTGTCCATTCTGCATTTTGTACCCCTTAAGTTCCCCTATCCCAGCCGACCTTCGCGTTACCAGAAGTTGGACCTGGCAATCAGCGCCCTCTTAATGGGAACAATGCTAACGGTCATTTATTTCTGGCCGGTTGAATATGTCTTTCTGTCCTGGCTGGCTGTGGTTTGCGGCTTTTATTTTCTGGGCATGGCGGTGTGGAATACGGCGCGGGAGGCGTGAATCTCCTCCTGTACTAGTATATGGTGGAAGAAAAAAGACTCAATCCTTCAGCTCAGCAAACGAATCGGAGAATTTTCCACCTTTTTCGTATAATATTCCCCAATCTTTAAGGCAATGCATGAGAACTTAAAGCTCTGAAATATCAAAATCTACAAGATCATGCAAATATTTAAAGCTGCTATTCAAAGCGCAATTTTCTTTCTAATACTCATTATTTCTTTCTCCGCTTCCGGCCAAAACGTTGGAATCGGAACGAATAGTCCTCATCCATCAGCCATCCTGGAACTTAACAGTGATACATCCGGCATTCTTATACCGCGAATGACCGCTGCTCAAAGAGATGCGATTAGTTCCCCTACAGATGGATTACTGGTGTATGTAACCGAAGACCATAGCTTTTACTATTGCTTTGGTGCTCAGTGGTATAGGCTTGGCGACCGTGCCGTCCTGGTTTCAGATACAGACAATGATACCAAATTACAGGTTGAAGAGTCTGCTGACGAGGACATTTTGCGAATAGATCTTGGTGGAACGGAATACCTTAACATCGACGAAGGGCGAATCAATGTTGTTAATACCGGTAATTCAGTATTTATCGGTAATGGAGCAGGAGCGAACGACGATTTTACAATGAACGATAATATAGCAGTCGGCGAAGAAGCGCTTCATTTGAATACAACCGGTATTGGAAACATTGCGGTAGGAAGTTATAGTTTGCGTAATAACGAAAGTGGCCAACGAAACACTGCTGTGGGAGCTGTTTCCCTATATAACAATATAGTAGGAGGTTACAATACAGGATTGGGTACCGGAACGCTATTCAGTAATTTGAACGGTTCGTCTAATGTTGCCTTAGGTAACTATTCGTTGTACCAGAATACAGCAGGAAATGGAAACACTGCCATCGGAACATTTGCAGGTGAAAATACGATAGGAGGTGGTGGAGTCTTCATTGGATACAAAGCAGGGATGAATGAAATAAGAAGCAATCGCCTTTACATTGAAAATTCAGAAGCCGATTCTACAGCGGCGCTTATCTTCGGTAACTTTGAAACTAACTTCTTACGAATCAATGGCACCTTAGATGTAAATGGAGCATACAAGATGCCGGAAATCGATGGTTCTGCCGGACAGATACTAGCAACAGACGGTGCGGGTAGCGCGAACTGGACGGACCCCACACCAGAGTCAATTTTAGTGGATCTTGATAACGACACCAAGATTCAAGTAGAAGAAAGTAACGATGAGGACCGATTGCGTATAGATCTTGGTGGTACGGAGTATTTTATATTTGACAGGGGTCGAATCGATGTAGTAAATACGGGTAATTCTGTTTTTTTAGGTTTCGGTACCGGCGCGTCAGATGACCTGTCAAACAATCAGAATACCGCTATAGGCACACAATCACTTGTTTTAAATTCAACAGGAATTGCCAATTCAGCCCTGGGAATGCAGTCGCTAGTTGTGAATACTACAGGAGCTAATAATCTTGCATTAGGAGCTTACGGACTGTGGTCCAACAGAGATGGAAATTCCAACATAGCAGCAGGATATGAAGCCATGTATCTGAATGTCAATGGAAGCAGTAACACCGCTGTAGGAGATCATGTTATGCGTAGCAATAGAAGCGGAAACCGAAACAGCGCATTGGGTCACAATGCTCTTTACAGAAATCAAACTGGCAATGGCAATACTGCATTAGGATCCGAGGCTGGTTTTAATGTACTTGGCGATAGTAGCGTTTTTATCGGGATTACTGCAGGTAGGAACGAGACTGCCGGGCATCGACTTTATATCGAAAACTCACCAGCTGACGAAACGAATGCCCTAATCTACGGTGAATTTGACAATGATTTGTTGCGAGTGAATGGGACGCTTAATATTAATAGCGCCTATAATTTGCCTCAAACAGATGGAAGTATAGGGCAAATCTTAACTACAGATGGAGCAGGAAATGCGAATTGGACAGATCAGGTTTTAACAGGTGCAATAACTGATATCGATAATGATACCAAAATACAAGTTGAGGAAATCGCAGATGAAGATCAGATACGTTTCGACCTCAATGGTATAGAATATTTTGTAATGGACGAAGGTCGAATCAACGTCTTGAATACGGGGGAGTCCGTCTTCATCGGTCAAGACGCCGGAATGTTAGATGACCTCACCTCTAATAAAAATGTTTTTGTAGGTTTTGAATCCGGAAAAGCGAATACGATTGGTGGACAAAATGTTGCATTAGGATATCGTGCAATGTCCGCTAATACCAGTGGTTTCAACAATTCAGCCTTAGGTCTTAATGCATTACTGGTTAATACGACCGGTCACAATAATACTGCAGTCGGCATCGGCGCACTGTCTTCAGTAACAGGTGGGATTTTCAATACTGCAGTAGGTTCAGGGTCGGGAAATAATACAAATGGCTCCAATAACGTATCCGTTGGAAATCGATCGCTCTTTAGCAATACAACGGGTTCGTCTAATGTCTCCATAGGAGCCTCTGCAGGTCATAATGCTACTGGATCCGGAGGCATATTCCTCGGATTTTCAGCTGGTTTTAACGAAACACAAAGTAATCGTTTATATATTGAGAATTCGTCAGCTGACGCAAATAATGCGCTGATCTATGGTGAATTTGATAACGACTATCTTCGCGTGAATGGACACTTAAGTATACGTAATGGATTTAGTGATGGGGACAAAGACACAAAAATCCAGGTAGAAGAAGGCCTCGACGATGATATTATTCGGTTCGATATTGCCGGTGAAGAGCGTTTCATTATGCGTAAAGGTAGACTTGATTTCTTGAACGACGCAGGATCCGTATTTATTGGAAAAGATGCCGGTTTGGTTGACGATTTGATTTTTGGTGGAAATGTAGGTATAGGTGATGGTGCGTTGATGTCAAATACTTCGGGAGGTAGCAATGTTGCAATAGGCCGTGCTGCACTCAATTCTAATACCACAGCTAATAGCAATGTGGGTATCGGACCAACTGCACTTTTCGCAAATACAATTGGCAACTCTAACGTAGCGGTGGGTGCTTCGGCAGGTTCATCGACTATTGGCAGCGGAAGTATTTTTATAGGAACTGCAGCAGGAAAAAATGAGGTAAATGGAAATAGATTGTATATCGAACCTACAAGTGCTGGTGAAAACGACGCTCTAATCTTCGGGGATTTTGGTACGGATCGACTCAAACTGAACGGTTCCGTTAAAATTTACAACCGAAACGCATCGAAGAATATTTTCGAAGTTACCAATGCTGCCATGACACAAGTTCTCGTTGTCGGCGAAGACAAATCGATTGCTATGCCTGCAATGGCTACTGGTACTGGAAATCCTGTGAATATTACTGCTAGTGGCAAGTTGGTTCGCAACACATCGACACGACGTGATAAGAGAAATATCGAGGATTTCGAAGTCGATTTTAACAAGGTTTTGGGCGTCCAGCCCCGACGGTATAATCGCCCTCATTCTCCCGAGATAAAAGAGATAGGCTATATTGCTGAAGAGATGGATAGCCTCGGACTTCATGAACTGGTTGTTCGTTCGGAAGAAGGCGTCATCGAGGGAATCTTTTACGACAAAATCGTGCTTTATACGAACGAGATAGTGAAGCAGCACGATAAGGAGATTAGCAAACTAAAAGATATGGTTGCCAGCCAGCAAGCACTCATAGAACGTCAAAGCTTGCTTCTCGAAAAGCTATTGAATAGCCAAAAAGCAAGTGTAGCAGAACAAAAGCAAGTAGAGCTTAGTGATCAAAGGGAAGAATAAGGGTTTATTCTTGAGAGGAGAGGTTAGCTCTCGCGGTCTTAAATCTTAATCAACTTCTTCAAACAAAGTTGCTCGAAGAGGTCACATTGGATCAAGATAAAAATGGGACCACTGGGTAGATCTTCTATGTTGATGATCAGGGGAGAATTGGTGTTCGAGTAATCTTGCAGAACTTGTCCATTGATATTGAGCAGTTGAATCGTCGCATTGGCGAAGTTGCCTTCGATTTTCACTGTATTGCTCGACGGATTCGGAAAGACCTCTATGTAGCCATCATCCACCTCTATGTGGGCTTGATTTGCCCTCTCACTTCCTTCGAATGCACCTCTCGATGGAGGCTGATCAAATAGATTCTGATCGAAATCTCTGGTAGGTTCCTCGACCATCAGTCCTGTTCCTACTGCCGGACTGGAAGGAGGTATTCTATAATTTTCTGTGCTAACATCCACGAATTGTGGATCTGCTATCAGCTGATTCGCATCTGTGACGGGCAAGTTAGGCGACCAGGTATTGCTGCTTCGATTATACCACAGGTTATGGCTGAATGTGAAAGTTTCCGGAGCCGTATTGGATCCGATATTCACTTCTGTCAAATCACTTTCTAAATGGACGATATTGTTGCTAAATTCATTGTCGCCACAAGGCAGGAATCCAGGTTCAGTCGTTTCTTGCAGAATACGCATCACCCAGTTGTCCGGGTTATAGAAAGTGTTATGGTACACTTTGGCACGAATACAGCCCACGAAGGCTACTGGCGCCCGACAACCAATGAATACATTCGAAAACACTTCGAGGTCTGCAGCTTCGAAAGCTTCTACAATAGGATCCGGCAGTGGCGGTCTAAAAAATTGCAATCCTGTACTTCCACCCAGATTCAGAGCTCTTTGAGCAATATTCTTGAAGGTGTTTCGCTGAATTCTGATAAACTGAGTGCCCCCTTTGTTTTGGATGCCGCTGGTCCCCGAATGATCAAAGAAACAATCCTGCACAGTGCCCCAATGGCATCCTACAAAATCAACACCACTCCCTCCGCTGCCACCATTGATAAAACTGCAACGCTCTATTAAAAAACTATCGACCCCTGACATTTTCAGCAGGTCGTTATTTCCAGTTGCTGCTATATCTCGAAAGATACAGTTACGGATGGTGATAAATTTGGATGGAGAAGAATAGTCACCACCATCGTCAATATTGATACCGTTGCCCGTTTGCTGCTCGATGACCAAACCATCGAGGATGAGATGAGAGCAGTTTATCAGATGTATGGCCTCCGTTCCGCCACGAAAAATACTCTGGTGCTGCACCTCAGCCTTGATCACGATCGGCTTTGATTCAGTACCATTCAATGTTAGAAACTGAGTGCCATCCTGAAAGACTTGCGATTGCAACAACAAGGTATCACCTGGCATAACAGAACTCTCTGCCGCCTCCAGGTTACTAAAGTCACCGGTCGCACCTATGGTAATGACTTGGGCATTACTCAAATATTGACTAAGCATTGCGCCTAGAATAACCATGTATATCCTAATCATATCAATGAGTGTTAGTGACTCAGCAAAAGTACATGCAAATTCCAGGTTACTATGTGCTCGCTATTACATTAATCCTCTTCTAAAATAAATTTCAATCCATCATAAAAACTTGGATAGGGTACATGTCCATAATCCTCATATGTCTTGTAGAGGAATTTCTTTTTTTCCTCATTTCATCGTTGATCTTTGCTGACAATTCGTGCATGGATTGATGAACTTCTTGCTGAGGATCGTAAGGGTCATGTAATGAATTGGCCACAAATAATTTCTTGCCGTGGTATGCTTGCTTGTGCTCGAATGACTCCGCAATCAATGTCTCAAAGTAAGGATTCATGTCTTCAAACCATCCTGCACTAGTGCCAATGGAATGGTCAAATAATTCCGGATTTTTCAGAAACGCAAATATGACGAATAAACCTTTACTCCAATATTAAAGAGGACCTCCTGAGAAAAAGAGATAGTGATTAATAATAAGCAAAGGGAAGAAAGTTAGAACTGGTTTTATCATGTTAGATTACTAAAGAAATTTTTACAAATTCACTTTAAGATAATTGTCAATAATTCCTATCAACTTATTTGCTTCCAAAATAGCTTGCTGCGACATATCAATTTCGCCATTACCTCGAAGCATTCTTCCAATCAGCACATTTTCAATATTTGGATCGTCTCAAAAGAGATTGGTGTTATCCAAACTTAAATCTCTATTTCGTGAATGGCGATTCAACTCGGGAAAGTAAGTTCCCAGCTCCATTCTATTATATATGAAATCCTCAACCCGTAGCTTTACAAACATATTGTTTTGTTCTACTACGCTGGAAATTTTATCTAAAAAAACATAGTATCTATAAATAGACTCTTTGAATTCCTGGTCTTTAATCCATTGAAAATGCGACCCTGACTCCATTGACTTGAAAGTAGTGTTGTTAGGTAAAAATGTTCTTTCTGAAGCCAGATCACCTATACTGTCGGCAAAAACTGAAAGCGGTTTATTCTCATAATCAGGTGATGCAATGATTTTAAATGTGAAATCAATATGTTTTAGCAGCGTTTTAGTATGTTCAATTTGCCTGTTCAGGTCTTTAATATCTTCATTTAAATTCACTTTCAATGAAGTGAGTGATGTCCTGATCGAAGCCTTTTCTTTTTTGGATTCATTCCAATTATTTATTTGCAAAGCAATCAGGATTCCAATGACGACAAGAAAAATTTCTCCGATGGCGTATAATAAGTATTTGCTCACCTTGTTTTCGGCAAGCAATCTTTGGCGAATTTTTCTAAAGAATTTTATCATTTTTTAGCGGTGGGTTATAATGAAGCTCGACGGCAGTCTGTCTAAAAACTAACCCCTAATATATAGATATTAAGTGCAAGTAGACTGTCATGAATTGTAGGATTGCAAAGGTTTGATTACACGTCTGTGATCATTGATGAAGTGCTTTATAATCAAAATGCTGATTTTATTAAGGTTTTTATGCTCTGATCACTCTATTCTACCACATCTCCCATCCCATGACATTCTTTTGGTTATATTTTTAAAAATAAAGTTTTGCTATGATGCCTAATTAAAGTGAGCTTTTAGGGCAACATTCTTCTGATTCAATATGACAATTTCAAAGGCGGATTTATCCAAAACTAAAGTAACCTTTTTATCATCCGTCTCTTGTATATCATAAGGAACGGCTTTGCCGACTTTCTCACCTTTTTTGTAGGCAAGCACCAAACATGGGCACTGGATATTTTCTTCAACAAATGATAGTTCCACTTCTTTATGATCACCATACACCATCCATTGGGGACGATCGTACTTTTTACTTCTTGGATGGAAAACTGCTATGTCATACCTGAATGTGCCCATAGGAGGTAAATCAAGAGAGGTTTGCTTTCGTTGCTGACCAAATAGCTCACCAGATTCATTGACAAAAACACTAGGTCTTTCTAAATCTGTAATCTGATAATACGAGTTTTCGTAATCCCTTTGACCCTTTTCAGAATAAATAGTCTGACTTATGGTTAATGGGTCAATTCCTGTAAATTCCGTCAATCTCCCTGCCATCGCCTTTCCCCAACCCATGGAATTATTAGGCATAGCGCCTTCGTACACATGATCAAAACCACAATGAATTAATATCTTTTCGTTAGGGTATAGATTTAGATAAGATTCAATATTCCGGGCTTGATTAATTTCTCTCTCCTTCCCGTTAGCATGTCCACTGCTTTCGTATCCAAATATATTGAAACCCATATCAAAGGCAGTTCTTATTAAATTGCCAAATTGAGGTTCTTGTGTAAAATATCCAGAATCAAGAATAGGATAACCATTGGCTTGCATAATTGAATCTGCTTGAGGGGTATTAAAATATCCTTCCATTCCTAGGTGCTTAAACCCTCTTTTTTTGAGTCCTTCAAGTAGTCGAGTGGTAAAAATTCGATGTTGGGGCATTTGATGAGCTTCATTTATAATAACTACTTGGTGCTCTTCAGCTTTATTCAATATGTAATCTATTGCATCCATTGCTTTGTAGTGGCCAAAACTATCTCGTTGTTCCTGAGTAAGTCCAATTTCAATTGATTCCCTCCTATCCCAGATCTCATGCATCCTTTCTATGTTTCCGATTTTAGCAAATTCCCATGCTGTTCTATCGACAATTGTAGGAAAGGTATCCCAATATGAAGAAAAATTATATGGCCTCTCATTGGACTCTGTATCAAAATGAAAGTCAAACTCCACAAAATCTAACTTTTCATAATCTTTATTTTTAGTGTTGCAGGTAATGCTCAGCAAAGTAATAGCAATAAACAATAAGCGTTTCATTCATCAGTTTTTATGCCCGATAAGTTAAATGTTATCTTCTTTACTAAGATAAATACACATTAGAAAATGCGCAAAATCTACTAAATTACATAAAACTGTTCTGAGACCTACTAACTCAGCTAGTACACTTATCACATCCATCAGATATCACTATTCAACCTCTACCGCAAAAATACACTACCACCAGCCTTCTCTGGCCTATCTACCTAAAAATCAACATTCCATGAAATTCGAAGAAGGTGTCATTCGATTATACATTGCAAAAGGCATTTGCCAACTAATCTCCCTACTTCTTCTCCTTATTAGATTTTTCAGGGTGACTTTCTATCATTTCCAACATCCTTTTGGCGTTCTCTCCCGTCACCCCTTCAGGATCCATCTTAAGTGCTTTGTTGTAAAGCTCAATCGCCTTGTCCTTATCTCCCGCTTTTAAATAAGCCTCTGCCAGACTGTCCCAAGTATTAGCAGAGTCTGGGAAAAGTTGGGTATTCATTTGAAACACAAAAACAGCCTCTTGGCTTCTTCCCTGATTTAAAAGGCGGTACCCTACTTTGTTAAATTCACCTTCAAAATTAAAAAATTGATACTGAGGATTATTCACCATTCTAGCAGCCTCGGACTGGACTTTCTCCATATCGCCCTTAATAAACAGGTCCGTTAGATATCCCATAGGATCGAGAACGAAATTGTCACCTTCAAAATTAAGTGCTGCCTTAAGTGCCGGATCATCGTTATTTTTGTACTCTTCAAAGGTCATGTCCACTGCAACATGAGGAGCAGTCCACTTTGCTCCCTCCCATTGCGGTTTGTCTTGCCACCATGCAAAGGAGAGAAATACAGGGATTTTACTATTCGGCAATTCTAGACGATTATTGTCTCCATAAAAGTTAACGTTCTCAGAGGAAGGTTCTCCTACGAAGACTACATTGGTATAATTGTCTAATTCATTGATCAGGTTTTGACATGCGGAGAAGGTTCGACGCCCTATAATCACGATAAACTTACCGACCTGATTGATTTTTTCAGTCTCTATGACTCCGGTTACCACCGCTTTATTCTTATAATTATTTCCCCCTCCATTCAGCCTAACGTCGAGTACTAGTCGCTCAACTTCATTGTCTTCAATAAATTCGAAGACCTTCTCATAAAAAGCAGGAATATTCTCTTCCGGATCATCCTGAATTTGACTTTGTCTTACGTATACCGTTTTTTCTTCCGGCAAGTATTCATAGTAGTAAATTTTATCCAGATTTTTCAGGTAGTAAGGTGTTTTAGATTGATCACGTGCATCCACCCAATCTTCTGACTGCGTGACAAAGCCATATTTGGTATCCATAGTTTCACCTGAGGGCAATGCCTCAATAGTAGAAGTAAAGGTCTTGCCTTCTTTTTCAAAAATGATTTCCACATCGTCCGATAACTCCGGGATGACTTTCTGTGCATGCAATACCGCCGGCATGGACAAATAGCGCAGTCCATATGCTTTAAAATATTGATCATTTTCGTTCGGCGGCACTGGATAAATAGCTTCTAAAGCATCCGCTGTTTTCATCGAGCCAATTTGAATCACCTTCGCACCGACCAATTCTTCGTAATCCTTGTGGGCACCTTGAATGTAAAGCCCGTCTTTAAATAGATAGAAGTTGACAGGTAACTGTCGAAAAATACTATTGTGGTGTCTGAATCCCAATGCGGTATGTCCATACTTAAATGAAGATATGAGTCGTGCCAATCCCACTACGATTTCGTGCGATTCTAAATTGGGAATTTCCTCGCTGAGTTCTTCTACTGCCTTGTCAAATTCTTCGGCTGTGGTTTTCTTGACTAGAAATGGATAGTCGGTGTGTACGGTTTCTTGAATAAATCGTAGATCTTGTTCCCATTGATCTTTTGTTAAATCGTATTGGGCTAGTAGCTGGCAAGAGATGATCGCCAGAAGACAAGCAATTGCTGTTTTCATATTTGAATTTTAAATGATCATTATACTACTAAGACGGCAAAAAATATGAAAGGTTGCAAAAATGGTAATACCAGAAAAAGTCTGATTTTCTTATGATGTAAATCATCTGAGCTTTCGTATTCCAGTTTTTTTAGGCATCATCTTTGACCATTTCAGGTCATGCGTCCATTTGGATCTAATCACTTTCAATCGGTCTTTTAAAATTTAGCAAGCATGAAAAGATATTTAATTTGTCTGGCCCTTTTATCTTCAGCAACATTGTTTTCTCAAGTAGGCATTGGCACCAACACACCGAACGCAACATCAGCTTTAGACATTGAAGCTTCTAACTCCGGGCTTTTGATTCCTCGTGTGGCATTGACCGATGTAAGTGACAACAATGCACCGATTAGCAATCCTGCAGTCAGTCTTTTGGTTTACAATACGAATGGATCAGTTACGGGTGGAAGTGGGAGCGGTTATTATTATTGGACTGGCTCAGTTTGGGAAAAGTTGATCACTTCGACAGTCTTATCAGACGTCTGGACGACTTCAGGGAATGCTGGAACTGATCCTTCTACAGATTTTATCGGAACCACAGATGACCAGGACCTGAGCATCAGAACCAATAACACCGAAGCCATTAGAATTGATAATGCTGGAAATGTTGGCATAGGTGAAAACGACCCTTCCAATACATTAGAAGTGAACGGCAGTGTGCTTTTCAATGGAGATTTTGTCAATCAACAAGCACTGGGTGCGCACTCCGGTACTGTTCAAGAAGTTCCATTTACTAATCTTGTCCTCACTCCACTTACTGGGACCGATGTGAGTATTACGGTTACAGATGGTTCCGGTGTCACTAATTCGGCCGTATTTATCACAGGTTTTGCACGAGTATTTGGTGGAAACCTAAATGGTTCAAGTACTTCTGTTGGTAGTTATTTTCTCATTTTACAACGCGACACCGATCCTTCATTCTCTACACCTTCGATTCTTACCTATACAGGTGGTGCATGTTACATAGAAACTCCGAATGGAGGATCAAGTGCTTCTATTGGTTTTCAAGGTGGTGGTCATATTTCCTACTTAGACAGCGAACTTACGGCTGGTCAAACCTATTATTATCGCCTTGTATTCTATCCGAACTCAGTGGGAATTAATGCCGGTACTTTCGATGTTTACCAGAGAGATTTAGTAGTGCTTCAAATTAAGCAGTAGTTTCGGCTTTCAAACCTACGAAGGTTGTCAATTTCCCTGTTCTTTCAGATAATCAGCAACTTCGCTATGACCTTCACGCTGGGCAATCAATAAAGCGTTGTCTCCATTGTCCATTTTTATATTTATGGATGCGTTATGATCGACCAATAACTGAACTAAAGCAAGATTTCCTCTATGGGCTGCTGAATGTAAGGCGGTAACATTTTGTGTCTGAGTGGCATTGACATTTACTCCCTTTTCAATAAACAATTTGCAAAGTTCATAATTCTCCTTTGCAATCGCGGAGTGTAAAGCATTTACTTTCGATGGATTGGTGGCAGAAAGGTTAGGGTCAGCCCCAAATTGAATCAATAATTTTGCGATTTCCGTCTGATCAAAAAAAGCGGCAAGGGATAGCGGTGAGAATCCATCCTTTGAATGCGTATTCTTCAAATCAACCTCAGGATTATTTAAATAGTCGTTTACTATGTTCATTTGACCGCAGACAATAGCTTCATGAAACGTAAAAGATGCTTTAAGCTTTATGGCTTCCTCCAATGGCTCATGAAGTCCGCTATAAGCTATAAGTAGTAAACCAGAGCTTCCATTCTCATCTGTAATATTCAACACCTCAGGATACTTATTAATCAGCATAATAATCTGTTCAGCATCTTTGTTTTTAATATGCGTTTTTAATAGTTCAATCATATTTTGTTGTTGTGGCGTCAGATAAGTTGATATCGAAACAAGTAATAGTAAGAGTATTTTCATCCTTTTAAATTTCTACGAATGACGACAGAATTTAAAATATAGCATTACTATATATCACCTTTTCGAAAAGCACTGGGAGACTGTCCTACCAGACTTTTAAAATAACTGCTAAAATTGCCCATACTTGAATAACCGATATCAAAGGCAATATCCTGAATAGATTTGTCTGTCTCCAAGAGCTGACGTCTTGCTTCTTGGATTCTTTTGGTGGAAATATAATGGAATGGTGAAATACCAAAAAGCTTCTTAAAATTTCGCAATAAGTGATTTTCCGATAGGAGGCCTATGTTTGCTAGTTCCTTTAATCTTAAGCTTCTATGATAGTTGCAGTCCAAAAAGTCCTTTACATACCAAATCCTTTGATAGAGTTCTTCCCTAGTGGCTTTCTTTACTGTATGCAATCTCCTGGCGTCCAAAAGCGCATTTCTATTCTGTTCTAATATTGCATTCAACAATTCATGGTAAAACTCATCTTTCTCAAGTGCTTCTTGTCCTGCAGAAGTTTTTTTCCTGCCCATTTTTAGTAGCTCTGATACTTTTCCTTGATGGACATAATTCCTTTCAAATATTCTAAGTCCTGATTGTTCTTTTACTCTGAAATCTATTAATTCTTCGTCTGTAGCACTATTATCTGCTACTACCTTCTCAACAAATTTAGGCGAGAAAAATACGCAAAAGGATTCCGTTTTCTCGGTGCTATCAATCGTCAAACGATAATTGGTGCATTCATTAAGAATAAGAAAATTAGATTGGTCTACCTTATATTCACGCTGTTTGACCTGATAATCAGCACTCCCTCCGTAGAAAGATTTGATGGACAAGAAGCATTCCCCAGACCATTGATACTGCTTTGCTTGCTGATGAATGATAAAGTTTTGTGTCAATGTATTTCCGTTTAAAGTTGTGATTTGCTTGGTTTCAAAAATACATCATATTACTCCTATAGCTTAGATTTTTTGGCTTTGTGGAAAGCTTGCAATAAGAACTAAAGATCTACGAATATTAATCAAAACTTTTTCAAGTGCAATAGAATTTCCGCTTTCACTTCATCATAAGCTTCTTGCAACAACCAATGTCCTGCATCTAATTCAACAAACTTATAATAATCTGTGACGTAATCTTCAGTCCACTCAACACCGGATCGACTTAGCGCTTTATCATTTTTTCCCCAAATGAAGAGGGTGGGAATATCTATCATGTCCTTATCAAAACCTTTAACAAAGCCATTGTAATTGGCTCTGTACCAATTTATAGCAGACGTCAATGCCTTCTTCTGACTTAAGATATTTACATAAGCTTCGACCTCCTCCTCGCTATGTTCAGACCAAATGGTCTTCAGCATTTTAAAGTCATTTCTGGCCATCATAAATTCCGGCATTTTTTTGGTCTGGAAGTTTCTAATATAGTCGCTAGCCTTGTATTGTAGACTATCTTCCTGGTAAGCTCTGGAAAAGGCAGCCAAATGAGGAACGGAAAGAGAAGTAAAGCTATGCAGTCTTTCCGGATGATGAGCTGCCACCACCCAGCCCACTCCACTGCCCCAATCGTGACCGATCAGGTGAAAAGTATCGAGATTTAATGCATCTGCTATGGCCATAACATCTTCAGCTAAATACGAAATATGATATTGATCGGTTTCATGAGGTCTGGCCTTAAAACTATATCCTCTTTGATCTGGAGCAATAGTATAATAACCTTCCTTGTTTAGATCTGCCATCAACCTCTTGTAGATAATAGAAGATTCAGGGAAGCCATGTAAGAGTATGACCGGGATGTCATTTTCATCTCCGCTAATTTTAGTTGAAAATTCAAATCCATTTGCTTCTATCAGGCGATAACCGTCTGGCAAACTACCTTCTTGACTGCCTTGTCCTACGCGGTCTACGTATAAATAAGCGATTCCAGCCAATATAATTAGCAATAGGATAATAGCGGCAAAAATCTTAATAATCATATCTTTTTTTTTTATTGTTCATCCAGTATTTCTAACAAAATTTCATCGATGTGCTTTATCGCTTCCTTATCATTGAGCAATTCGTCCAGACGTGCATCTCCCATTTCCTGAATCCTGTATTCCGGCAAATCTTCTTTAAACAACAAATACACAAAGCGATCCACCGTTCGTTCTTTCAGGCCATGGGGAAGGTCATATTTGTGGACCAATGATTCTTCCATGCCTATGTGGGTAATTTCGTGGATGATGGTATTGGCAGGGTTATTATAATTCATGAATTCGCCTTGCTGATTCGTCCATAGGGTGATTACGCCTTCATCCGGGTCATAGCTCCCACCCGTTCCATATAGGGTGAATTGAATTTTATATTGGTCAAAGGTTTTGAAATTCCAATTCCAGCCGCTTAGTTTAACTTCAACTTTATCCATCATTCGATTCAGTAGTGCCAATTGACCTTCTACTTTCTGAATGGCGTTCTTGTACTTTGATCGATCATAAATTTTCGCTTCTAACAAACGATAAATCTCAGCGTAATCATCGTTACCAAAGTTTCCCTCTTTTGACTTATTGATCAGGTTGTCGATCAATGGGTCATCAGGTAGGTGGATGGTATAGCCTTGGCTTTCGAGGAAGGTGATATCGTTGATGGTACGCCAAATCGATGTTGCTTCCTGCTCAATTGATGGTTCGATAATTTGGATACGACTTGTGGTAGATTGCTTACACTCATTTACTGCGCTGAATAATAAAAGCATCAATAGAGTATTAAAAAAATGCATCAGTCTATTTTGATCAGGCTTTTAATTTTAACTTATTCCACTCCTAAATTATTGTCAATGAGTGCCAAAATCGCATCGATCTTATCTTTAACATTAGGATAGTAGTTCTGGTTAGCATAATTGATTGTGGCCACGTATGCTATGACTTCATTTTCAAAGTTAACATTCCTTAGCATATCAAGATTAGAAGCGTTAAAATTTGAGGAAGCGAGTTCTTTAAAATCTGGATTAAGCCTAACGAAAAGGTTTCTGGTGTTGCCTAGATTTTGTCCGATGTCAATAATCTGATATCTCAATCTAAATAACTCTTGTTCTTGAAATCGCACTTTATAGATTACACCGCTCCAGGATGAAAGGTTGTTTTTCAGTTCTTCGCTTTCGAATAAATCCATGTAATACAACTACTAAAGGAGCATTGATGCTTAAACCCTTCGGTAAATAAAAAATATATTCTCTGTTCATCCCATCGTGACTAAACTCTCTTCTCATTACGCCCGAATTTACTGACTTGTTAGAACTGCAGTTCGTGAAACAAATCAGAGCTGTGAAGTATAACAACAAAATTGATATTTTTTTCATTAATTATATCTTGGTGATAAGTCTCAGACACCATGAGTGAACAAATACGCCGGATCCAACTTCAGCGCAGGTGGCAATTTCGAGGTTTACGAGAGAGATTTATTGTTCTTGAAATTAAGCAGTAGAGGTTACATCATCAGAATAGTTGTTATAAATATGCTGCATTTTCAATAAATAATTGACTGCTAATAATACCGTAATTAGTAAGACTGCAAATAATTTTGTACGATGAAGGTCACCTATAATTACTATTTCTGAAAAAGATGAAAATCTACTGTAGAAAATATATATTGACAACAACAACAATATCGCAGCAATGAAAAATAAAGCTTTTTTTATTGAAGTAAAAGCAAGTTGAACTCTAACCGCCGATTTAGCTTCAATTTTCTCCATCAAAACATCTGTAAAATTTTCTGTAGTAGTTAATCCACTTTGTTTTAAAAGTACTTTGGCTCGATCTTCATTCATAATAATTGTGTTGTTTCATTGCCTAAAATTTTGTGAATTTGTAGTTGCATATTTTTTCGACCTCTATGTAAATCTACTTTAATTTTCGACTTAGTAAAGCCTGTTATTTCTTTTATTTCAACGATCGTATATTCGTATAAATAGAACAAGCGTAATATTAATGCTTCATCTGATTTCATCCTATTCAATGCCAAATTGATATATTTTTTTTGATCATCTTCCTTTAATCTTTTTAGTTCAGCATCTACATCAGTTTCTATAGGGGAATCTGAAAGCACCTCCATTGGCATGTGTTTTTTCTGTTGCTTGGCCATGTTATAAGCAGTATTGATTACAATTCGGAACAACCATGTTGAAAATTTTGAATCATGTCTAAAGGAATCTAATTTTTCAAAGACTTTAATAAATGCAGTTTGAACAGCATCTTCAGCCAGACTTGAATCTTTTAGCACAGAACTGGCCAAGGTGAAAGACGCATCTTTATAGGTATTGACCAAGGCTCTAAATGCGGATGTATCCCCCTCCTTGCAGCGTTGTAAAAGCTCATCGTCTAACGTTGTGTTTCGACTCACTTTTTTCTTTTACGTAACCTATCTGCAGCCAAAAGACCGAAGGCCCCAAAGACAAGGATGGTTCCCCAAATCAATAAATCAGCTGTATCTTCAGTCAGGTCCATCGTAGTGAAAATGGTAGAAACCATAAGTCCTATACCAAGCGACAATAAAATACATCCAAAATCTTGGTAAAGCATTTTTACAGATGATTCTGGATTAGCCAATCCCTTTTTAATCAATTCTTTTTTAATTAGGTAGCTATACCGTGCAATAATATAAATTATTGTAACTACCCCTGCCATTAAAAATAGCGCTCCTAGTGCTTCCTGCATATCTTTCATATTGATTCACTTTTATCCTTGAGAAATATTATCATAGTAATTCATTTAAAACAATTCTTTGGTTAAAACACTTCCCCCAAAGTTTTAGAAATTTCCTCTAAAAATGGAAGCATTTTTCCACTGTTAGTGAACAACACTAAACCGAATCCTTTTGCTGGAACAAACATGGAATATGACTGGAAATCGTGATTGTTGCCAGTATGCAGATGTATGATACCGTTTTGTGTAGGTTTCTGGGCAAAACCAAGTCCCCAACCTGTTTGTCCTGTTTCTAACTTAATTGGATTATCGTCTCTGAAATGTGTTTCTTCAAATAACATTTCACGAAAGGAATCTTCGCTTAACCCTTCTCTTTCCAGCATGGCAATAATAAAATTGGAATATTCTGACGCTTCGCTATGAATACTTGAATATGAGTTAAAGGTTTTTCCACTCCATCGACCATCTCCTGGTTTGTTTTGTGTGGGCTGACCTTCATTGTCATGACCGAAGACTTTATTCGATTCTAAATATTCATCCCACACAAAAGTGGTATGAGGCATCTTTAAATGTTGAGTTACTTTTTCCTGGAACAATTGATTTAGCCCTTCTTTAAAGCCAACACCTAGTTTCATTCCGATTACTGCAGCCAAATACTGGTAGGCTTCGCCTGAATACATAAAATCTGTGCCTGGCTTGAAGGCAAGTTTTATTTTTTTATCATAAGCATGATTGGGAAAGCCTGTTTGATGTGCTAAAACCATTCGTGCAGTTATTAATTTGTAATCTTCTTGCGATTCAGGTGAAATTCCGGGATGGGGTAAGTATTCGTGCAGAGGTTTATCTAATTCGATCGTCCCATTCTCAACCATTTTCATCACAAAATATGCAAAAATCGGTTTTGATAATGAAGCACCTTCGAACATGCTCTTTTTGTTCAATGGCTCCTTTGAATCAGCATTAGCCACTCCGAATACTTGGTGGTAAACCATCTTTTTCTCGTTGATAACAGCTACGGAAAGTCCAGGCATATCAGACTTTTCCATTGCTTTTTCAATAGCGCTGTCTAAGCTGGAAATAGAAATGGTTTTGCCATCTAGTGTTTGGATGTATTTGAATTGTGCAAAGGTCGCTGTTGTAGTCAAAGCGAATATGGTAATAGTTAGTATTTTTAAAAAAGGTATCAAAAATTTCATCTTGTTAATTTTAATTATTGAATGTAGTTGGGTGCATGCACATTCATTGGACAAGATTACTTTTTAATAGGTTACAAGTTTTTGCATTTCTTCGAACCTATTCACAAATTCTTCGGCACACCGCTGAATCATTATGGCTACACAAAAGAAACGAATTTTGAATCAGAAAGAATTGTAGAAAAGCGTGGGCTACCACCGATAGCCATTCACCCCTCCGTTTTCATCGTTGCTCTCATCAAAAAGGAAATCGAGGAACTCAAAGAAATTCTCTACCCTTCCATTTCCACTACTGGCTCCATCTATACACCAGTCATAAAGACCGTAAGACCCTCTCTCACTGGATTTGTCATCTGGGTGATACCAAGTGCAATGGCTCCAGAAAGACCTATTCGACTGTGAAAAAATTTGATGGCCTCGTGGAATGATTTGGTAAACGCCATACTTTCCGTTAACAAAGTCATCGGTTTCTGGTAGGTAGCCGCTGCCATAGTACGAATGTATGACCAGTTCGTCTATTAATTCAACAACCTTGGCAGCTCCTTTCCGAATTCTATCATCGAAATCTTGATTCAATCTGACCTGATCCCAGAAGTGATATGCATCTACGTAGGGAAAAGTCAATTGAGCGATTTCAATGTCTTCAGAGGTATTATGGTAATAACCAAGGGAGTTCTCTACGATCTCCTGAGTAAGCCACTTATCTTCAGCAATCAGAAGTCTTGCAACATGATCAATTGCAGACTTTAATCCGTCAATTTTTGAATTGTCGAATAAAGCCCAAGATGCCCATCTTTGTTGATCATAAATTTCTTCAAAAATCAATTTTGAAAATGCTTCTGGACTCATACTGGCAGGATCTATAGTCTTCTCGGTCCCTCCTTCGAAGAAATTTGTATCCAACTCCAGTTGAGAACCGGAATCAGAATTCAAACGCTCGAGAATCTTATCATACGCCCACGCACCTGAAAGTGGAGATGAAGCGATCACATAATCTGCCGAAAAAGTGGGACTTTCCGGACGCCACTGATATAAATTTTCAAGGCCAGCCATAGAACATACATCCAAACCAAATATATCCACTGATTCTTCCTTTGTCAATATCTTAGTAAGTTCGGCTGGATAAAGTCGATCATTGTCCTCCACTTCTGAGTCAGCACACATACCCATTCCATTTCCATGTGATCGCAAGACCAGCAGATAGTGTTCTGCTGGATAATAATGCTTACAATATTGAATAAACTTTTTGAGGGTTTCGGCGTCTCCCATATTGGCGTCAAAGGTTTTACCAGGGCCGATCTTCGGATAGTAATGATTACCTTCTAAGGTTGTGCTTTTGTCGTGCCCTATCTCAAAAAGCCTAGTGTCTGTAAAGTTTTCTTCAAGTGTGGTAGAGTCTTCCGAAAAACCTTCAATTCTATCTATTAACAAAATCAGATTATATTCATCTGACTGCTTCCCCTTTTTCATTTCTTCTACATCACTTAGCAGGTCGATTTCAGAGGAATTAGATCCAGCGGCATAGTACATAATTGTCCAGTTCTTTGCTGGTTGCGCAAATGAAATAGCTACGATTACAGACATGCTTACCGCCAAAAAATATTTAATATTCATTTGTATATTTTAAGATTCACCAGTGCTTAATATCAACACTATTAAGATTAATTATTCTTTGATAGATGCAGAATACGCAATAAATGGTGTATCGACATATTGTGGATTAATAGTTAATATTTAAAATAATTTACTGCGTACTTGCTCATAGGTAGAGTCATTTCGTTTTGTAGATTAAGCATCAGCATCTTCAACATAATTATCAATAAAATGTAAACAATAATTAGAATGAAAATACTTTTATCGGCAGTAACTTTAATTTTCTACAGTGGAATCTTTTCAGCTCAGAATTTCACCGAACTTGAGTATGGATCCTATGAAGTAGGTGTAAAAATACTGAAAATAGAAGACCATACCAGGAGGTCCAAACTTCACAATCGTCCTATCACTGTTCAGATTTGGTATCCCTCGCACAAGAGAACATCTGAAAAATTGACCACTAAGGATTACTTAGAACTTAAATATCAGGAAGCTGATAATAGGACTGTTCCTGGCCATTTAAAAATCGCAGCAGCTCATAAAGTCAGGGGAAGTATGGATCGTTGGTACGGCCACATTGATGAGGATAAATGGAACGATCTAATGGCTACAAAGTGGCATGCCTCGTTGGATTTACCTTACTTGAACGAAGCCAAACCTTGGATTGGGATATTTCGCTTGAAATCTTTAAATCAATTCCAACTCATATTTTTCGCTTTCATTCAATGTTTCCTCTTCCATTAAGGCCACATTAGTGTATAAAAGCTTCAGCAGATAACTGGCGAGAATCGTCTTACCAGTTCCGGTACTTCCTTTAACAACAATGGTCGTTTCGGGATGATGTGTGAGGTGTTCCAATAGTTCTATAACGGAATAATATTGATCTTCAGAAAGCGACTTGTACGGAGAATATTTGAAAAGCTCGCTGTTTTCGATTTCCTCAAGTGTCTTACTTACCACCTTCTTTTCTAAAAGCTTATTCCAGATCTCAGAAAAGAGGTTTGCATAAATATCCTGTTGATAGTAATTGTGATTGATCAGTCCAAAATTACCGTTGAGCAATTCGAAGCTTCCTTCACCCGAGAGATATTGAATGAGTTTAGATTCAATGTCAAGTGTTGCTGATTTATTGAATTTGTCTGAACCGATGATGGACAGCATGTTTAGACTGGACTTTTCTTTATTTTTGAGATGATTTTTGACACGTTGTGAGAAATTGGTGGATTCACCGACATAGGCCTTTTTCGTCTCATTACTGTTGATAAAATAGACGATGGGCCACTGATTTTTAACCCATTTATTGTCGACAATCTGGGGCAGGTTTTTTTTATCAAATGGGTAGGGTTCAGAAACTTCGATAGACAGCTCATACCCTGCCCTCATAGCTCATTGTATTTGGTCGCTACGTTTTTTGATTTTTCTACCGGATATTTCACAGCATTCTTTTTGATTTTCTCAATAACGATTTCCTCTACATCGAAATCATATTTATCAGCCAGGAGTAGAGCGTAAGCGAGAACATCGGCCAATTCCTCTTTGATCATATCTACGTTTCCTTCCTCGGCTGACTTCCAAAGAAAGCATTCTAATAATTCACTCGATTCGATGCCCAGAGCTAACGCCAGGTCTTTGGCATTATGAAATTGTGCCCAGTTGCGTTCATCTCGGAAGGCCTTTAATTTTTCAATAACGTTTTGCATGTTGCAATATAGGGATAAATCAAAATTTTAGCTTATCTCAGAAAATCTTATCCATAGTGTTAGTGATGCATTTGATTGTACCTGTTCGATGATAACGGTTAGTATATGAAAAGTAGGCGATTTCGAAGCTCGCAACTTTCGGTTAAGCACAAAGTTTGATACGAGCCAAAAGCCTTGACTTTAGCAATTATTCGCCTATTTTTTATATACATTGTTGGCGGTATGTGCTTTCATTCTTCCTTTAATTTAAAACAATTCCGTAGATTATCATTATTAATGATGGCTCCAATAATATCTTCGCTTTTCTTTGCAATCTTAAACGGATGTTCTTTGTAAAGTTTGGCATAGATGTCATCTACTTCTGTCAGTACTACTTCAATTTTAGTTTCCGATAGGTCTTTTATTTTTTGAGAATAGTTGCTGTGCCATTTCATATTTTCAGGACTTACCCAACCGTTTTTAATAAAACCCTTCGTCTTTTTTGGACACCTGCAAGGGTTCGCAGTATTGACTAATCCACAACGATTGTGCATCCATTGATGCAGGTCTTTCCTTGCACGGGAAAGTTTTTGTCGAAAATTATCAGGGGTGATTTCAAATATTTCACTTGCCAATTGATGGTCTATTTCAAAAACTTCGCCTACTATGTAGGTTAGTCGTTGCTCTCTGTCCAAACACATCAGCATACCGGCCATACAAGCAACTTTACTTTCTTCTATCTCAAGTTGCATTTCCTTTTCTTCCATTTCTGATAGGGCAATATTTGGCGAACCATCAATGTAATCAAAGAATATGTCAAAACTTGTTACCACTTTCTCGTAGCTTTGTTTTTTAATGTTCAAGAAATGATTGAAAGTTATGCGGTATAGCCAAGTTCTGAATTTGCCTTTGGACGGGTCGTATTTGGCTAAACTTGTTACTAATTTTACTAAAATCTCTTGGGTTACATCTTCTGCATCTTCGACATTATTAATCATTTTCATTGCAATGTTGAAAATGTATTGTTGATGTCTTATAACCAATTCACTCAAACTATTACGGTCACCATTTGTTGCCTTGGCAATCAAGATTTGGTCGTAATCGTCTGAATAATTTTTACCGCTAAATGGATTTTCTTTTACTTTCATTTTGAAGCCTTAAATATCGAGATTTTGTAATTACTACCACCAAATTTATACTTTCCGTTTGCTTCGCCTTTTTCATTGAAGATGAAAAACAGACTTCCCTTATAGATATTTCCGTTATCTGCATTGGTTTGCCAATTGCCTTCAAAACGATTGGCATGTACATTTAAAGTGAGCGTCATTTTTCCTTTACGGTTTTCACCTTCGGAAAAGTAGCCATATTCAATCATCAATTCATTATTATCAAAAGTAGCAGCAGGGATTCTTGCAATCCCTGCTGCTTGAATGTCCATTTTGTAGTTTGCAAAATCTTTGATGAAAATAGATGCGAATTCCTTTTGTATCATATTATTTTGTGCATTTGAATTACAACCAATGAAAATCAAACCTATGATGTAAATGAATTTTTTCATTTTGATATTTTTTCAAGACCATTAGCACCTTCCCCATACATACTTTCAACAGCTTGCTTTACCATTTCAAAGAGTGATTCGTCTTTTATGGTAAATTCTAAATCCCATTGAAGTTGAGTTTGCTCTCCTTTTTCATTGACTTTCATTGTGCCAACTACATTTTCAATTGGAAGTAAGGGTTGAGAGTCGATTGAGTATTGGAATACTTGGTTTGTGTTATCCACTTTCAAAATCGTTTCGTTCATTTCTCCTTGTTCGGTTAAACACACCCTTTTGTCTCCGTCTAATTGACAAGCGGTAATAACTGGAAGCCATTCATTAACTCCTGTTGCTTTGCTAATATTAGCCCATACATTTTCTGATGGTGCTTTGATAGTGTGCATTGTTGAAATTATCTTTTTCATCGGATTATTTTTTTTGAGTTTCGTATTTGATTCCTTTTGATTCGAGATTTTGTCTCTCCTTGCTGTCAATGGTGCATTGACCTGTGAAATAGCAAATGAAGCAACGGGCAGAAAGGACTGTCCCAAATTGTGCAATCGCTAAGACTCCAAATAGAATGAAATATGTAATGTTACTACTGAAAAAGTAAATAGCTCCAACTGTCGCCCCAATGCCAACAATGGTTCTTACAGTTCGGTCTTGCCAACCAATGTTTCTGTTGTAGGAATATGTTATTCCCCTGATTAATCTGTTCATATTGTTTCTTTTTTTTTAGTCCTTCCACTTTGTGAGGAATTACTATTGAAACAACAGAACTTGTCAAGTGTGACAAAACTTTTTAAAAATTCTCTTTTTAGTCAAGCGTGATTATGTCTGAGTGGGTCTTTCTTCATTACCGCCAAAGGTTTTGCCATAAGATGAGGAATGACGATAGGAGTTCTTCATTCTTCATGGCTTGTTATCTTCTGTTGTGTGCCCTGAAGTTCCATCGGGTACTAAGTTAATCAAAAGTGGTTAATGGAAATAGATGGAACAAGTTGTAATTGAGATGAAAGACCTCTTCAAAGGTTGGATGGAAAGGAAACGAGCTGGCTCCA
>NZ_JAJNKB010000057.1 GCF_021533195.1 Portibacter marinus | reverse complement strand
ACGAAATTGAAAAGAGAAAAAAAGATTATTATAAAGCACTGATGTCTGGGCAATCAAATCGATATACAGAAAAAGAAAACATAAAAGAATGGGTCTTATTTTTACTAAATACTCTACATGCATCAATCAAAACACTAGAAGAAAATTACTCCAACATAAAAGACAAAAAGAGCTATCTAAATGAAAGACAGACAGAAGTAGTCAACTTTATCACTGATAATGAGCCAGTCAAAATAAGTGATTTGACTTCCGCACTAGATCAGTACACTCAATATATTTTGAAGAAAGACGTGAAGTATTTAGTAGATGAGGGAGTTATAAACAGAGCAGGAAAGGGAAAAGGAACAATCTATTATGTAAATTTGAAAGGGAACTAGGGGTAACACGCCGTGAAAACGGTCATGCCTGCTATCGCGACGGCACGACGTTTACGGCTATCACGTTATCTGTGATACAAAAATGAAAAATTATAGAATCCATATCTTTATACTTGCATCTTTAATATCATGTAGTGGTGATATTGAATCTAGTAAGCATAAAGAGAAAAGAATAGTATATTTTGAAGAATTTAACCAGGTGCAGCAGACAGATAATTCACACTACGACAAATTGTGGGAATTAGATCATGGTGATAATAATCTATCCGATATTATAATCCAAATTGCGAAAACTACTGACGATTCAACAAGCAAGTATTTATTAATAACTACAAATTTTACAAACGGTAAAAAATTGGATAGCCTATTACTTCCTGAGAATATTTTTGAATCAACTATTGTAACTCAAACAAAAGAAAGTATTGAAATGCAATTTATTGAAAACAGTAATTCTACTGTTGTGAACCGTGCAAAAATCAAAATTTTGAACGATGGAATTCTTAACAACTTTATAGTCAAACAAGAGAAAAACTCTGATTCAATCTTCTACCAAATACCTCCAATATATGCATACGAAATGGTGGAACAAGATTCGACAAAGTTTGTATTCGAAAAGAGTGAAGGAATGGAAAAAAACACATTCTCATTTACCTTAAATGTGATTACAAATCTTGATTGCAGAATCCAACTAAGACATTACAATTTTAAAGATTCAATTATAGCGATCGACACAATTGGTAGAAGTACTTTTACTATTGGAAAAGACTATTTCAAAATATTAATATCAGATTTTGACCCAAATTGCTTCGAAGATGAAGAGTCAATAAACATAAATACAACGATCGAGTAGGTAAAGGGGACTCTCACCCCTAAACCTCTCACAGAACCGTACGTGAACCTCTCAGCTCATACGGCTCTTCATGCTCATTCTTTCGAATCGAATACGCCACTAAACTCATTCCTTCCA
>NZ_JAJNKB010000056.1 GCF_021533195.1 Portibacter marinus | reverse complement strand
AAACATTCAACAATACCAGTAATGAGTCCAAAAGAATTCTTAGCCAAGAGAAAATCCGAGAGATAACAGGCCATGAAGAATGAAGAACTTCCTATCGTCGTTCCTCATCTTATGGCTGAACCGTTAGTTGCAATTCAATGATTTCTATATTCACAATATTGTGGTCAAAAGAAGCGTCCTTAATGCATGATAAACAAAGGACTTCTCATTTCTTTTTTCGCCATTATATTCCTGGTCAACATTGACGGACAAATTCACTTTGAAACAAGTCTCGATATTAATATTGGCTGGGATGATAGGATATATCATGAATATTACTCAAAAATTGAGAACGAAAATGAATCAGTCAATTCAGCAACCCTTGTTAAGCTTGATAATATACAGTTACAAGATTACGAGAATGTTATCTTAAATTTCATTGTAAACAAACTAATTGACGGTACACTAATAGCACAAAAAGGCAAAGGCGGTGACACCTTAAGTCAAACTTTAGTTCATAAAACACTTTATTGGAAATGCTACTATAACCCTGATCATTTTGATACTATAAGAAGAATTGATTTTGACTCGATGATTAATATCCAAATTCATCAAGAATGGCATGTAGATACTTCAACTTTTACAATCCAAAACAAAATTAATGGACTTTCTGTTTTTACACCTAGTGATACTAGTGCAAAGAACGAAGTATATATTCCATTCAATAATAATTTCAACTCAATAAATCTGAATGATCCATCTATTGCATATGCGAGGGCTTTGAACACTAGACACAGTTGGGAAGAATTCCCTAAAGAATTAGTGTCAAAAATCATTAGTTATAGAAATGGGAAAAGAAGTAAAATAAATTTCTCAAATAATCCTCTGAACAACATCAGCATACAAGTTAGCAATTTAGACAGTTTATTAACCGAAATGGATTTGCCTATAATGGAATTAAGTGAAACAATAAGCCAATATTCCCAAGGATTAGGAATATCCCAATATCTTTATCTAGATCTAAAAACGAAAACCATAAATACCACACTCAACGCAATAGCGCCTTTGTTTGCCCAAACTAACTATGAAGGTGTATTTATGTTCTATGGTGCTTTATTCTGGTATTTAATGCACTAAAAATAAAGATTTTAGAGATGGATTATAAGAATTATGGATAACTAATTCTAAATTCGGAACTGCAACTAACATGCCGCGATGACTCCATTTCTCGTTCCTCGAAACGGAGCATGCGGCTGAACCGTTAGCAGTAAAAAATAAAAACAATGAAAACACTATTGATTAAGATACTTACAATTTTATTTTTCAGTTACAATGTAAATTCTCAAAACGCTTCTAAATGGTATAAAACATATCCTCTGATAGATAT
>NZ_JAJNKB010000055.1 GCF_021533195.1 Portibacter marinus | reverse complement strand
CCAGCGCACTGCACATTGATAGCGTATTTCTTACAAGTGGATTTTTACAAATTATGATCACTTTGTTCTCACGATAATCGAATCTTAAATTCATGCAGTTTGCTTCGATTTTCAGGTCTGACTGTCTGAATTTTCTCTACAAGTAATATTAAGATTGGAATTCCGAACATGTCAATTAATTTCTGATTGTCAACTTACAATTCTTGTCAGTCTGAGTCCGCTAGCTTTAAAAGTTAAAATCGAGTATTCCAACGGCATTATCTATAATCTGACAAGACTTTCAGATGGAGGCCAACGCTTAAATTGTACTCCACCTAACACTAGACAAGACGCAATTTCGCCTCGAATAGTATGAAATGTGATGTGCAGAACTAAAAATTCATATTTTTGGAAAACGATATTTAATGAGGAGCGAAACTTCGCTTGTCATCACCGTTGTGCTTCATTATGACCAACCATTAACCAATGATAAAATTCTTTAGAAAAATTCGGCAAAATTTACTTTCAGAAGGTAAAACTGGCAAATATCTTAAATACGCAATCGGAGAGATTATACTTGTGGTTGTTGGAATTTTGATTGCGCTTGGGATTAATAACTGGAATGAAAATAGGAAATCGAAAAGTGTAGCTAACGAAATCTATTTTAATTTACAAAACTCACTGGTTCAAGATTCAACTGAAGTTCAGCGAATAATTAAATTGCAAAGTAAGAGTTTAAAAGTACAAAAGGAATTCATCTTAAAACAAGCAAGTCAAGAGTCATTTGAATTTGAAAACAATAATCTGAATCAATTGATTTTAGATATAGAAATAGGAGTATTTGGTTTCTTCCCAAAGACTGGAATTTATAACTCAATTGTTTCGAATAACGGAATGGACCTATTAAAATCAAAAAAAATTAAGGCCTCATTAATTAATCTTTATGACCATCAATATGAAAGATACGCAAATATGGATGCCACGATTGAGAATAAATATCATTACCAACTATTTCCTGTCATTTTTAAAAAAATGGGCTACGTAAGAAATGTTAGTGAAAATCCTGACTCATTATTATTCAAAGAAAATTACGAAGAATTAGCTTCTGAATGTAGAAACGTTTATGGTATTTTAACTTCAAATAGAGATTTACTGATAGAAATTAGCAAAGAGATAAATGAGCTTTTAAAATTGATTAGAAACGAGCTTAAAAAATAACGAAAGCACAACAATGTACATAACGCTATGCCTGCTATCGCTACGTCACAGCGCATGTACTTACCGTTATCTCTCAGAAAAAGATTTACAGCTTCAATCTTGATTTATACGTGTTAAATATGTACATTTACACGTAAATAGAAATCAATGGATAAGAAATTGACATTAAGCTTAAATCAAAAAGTAATCG
>NZ_JAJNKB010000054.1 GCF_021533195.1 Portibacter marinus | reverse complement strand
GAGCAAGGCACCTTTGAACTGCCAATGGAACAGGATCATAGTCAAGAAGTAAGTCTTTCTTGGGAGTCCTTGATGCTAATCATTAGTGGTATCAGTCTTCAGAAAATAGTAAGGAAAAAGCGATATAAAAGAGCCTGAAAACGGGGATAAAGTCACACATTATTAGTATATTTAATATGTGACAGATGGTGAGATAATTACTGAATTACGTAAGAAGAATGCTCGTTTAGAGCATGAGTTAGCGGAGTTGAAACGACTCATCTATGGTTATAAAAAAGAACGCTTTATTCCCAACTCACCATCGGTAGAACAACTCCATCTTTTTGGACAATCTGCGGAGGATAAAACGGATATTGATTCAGTTCTAAGCGATGAATCTTCTAATTCGACTAAGCAGAATAAAAAGGTAACGCATCCTGGACGAAATCCTATTCCAGACCATTTTCCTTTTAAGGAAGAAACATTACGTCCAGAGGGTGATTTAGCTGATATGGTGATCATTGGTCAGGAAGTTACTGAAACGGTTGACTATACTCCGGCTAGTTTAGTCAAAAAGCGTATCGTGAGACCTAGATATGTATCTAAAGATGGGCAGCGCGTATTAATTGCTTGCTTGCCAGATAGGCCGATGCCTAAATGTATAGCTGAACCCAGTTTGATAGCATGGATGCAGGTTAGAAAGTTTGTGGAACACATGCCTTACTACCGCCAGATCCAACAGATTAAGAGAGATTACCGCTGGGAGCTGTCTTCTTCAACTGTAGGCAACTGGTTTACTCAGTTATGTGATCTTCTCACACCTCTTTACAATGAAATGAAAGCTCAGATACAAAACAGTATCTATCTACAGGTAGATGAATCACCTATCAAAGTTCAGGATAGTGTTAAGAAAGGGTCTACCCATCAGGGATACCAGTGGGTTTATCATAATCCTGAGTCAGGATTGGTTTTATTCGACTATAGAAAAGGTCGAGGAAGAGCAGGCCCCAAAGAGCTGCTTGAAAAATACAAAGGTGTTATTCAGTGTGATGGATGGCAGGTGTATGATAAGATTGCCAAATCTAAACCAGATATCGAATTAGCAGGTTGCATGGCCCATGTGCGAAGAAAATTCTATGAAGCTAAGAACACGAATAAGCAATTAGCAGAATATGCACTAAGCGTAATTCAGGAAGTTTATAAGCAGGAGCGCCTCGCTAAACAAAGTCTTGATCGAAAACAATACCGGGATGATCATATCGTACCTTTGATACAAAAATTAAGGGAATGGGTCGATCTGAAAAGTACTGAAGTGCTGCCTAAAAGTCCTATTGGAAAAGCCATGACTTATTTGGTAAAACAATGGCCGAAAATTGAGACTATCTTTGCTGATGCAAGGATCGAATTGGATAACAATTTAATCGAGAATAAAATCAGACCCTTAGCTTTGGGCAGAAAGAATTATCTATTTGCCGGTTCTCATCAAGCAGCACAGAGAATAGCTATGATGTATTCATTTTTCGGTACCTGCAAAGCTAACGATGTTAATCCCTACCAATGGTTGAAATCCACAATCGAAATCATTAGTGAAACTAAATTGGATCAGTTAGCAAGTCTGCTTCCAGTTAAGCTGTAGTTGCTGGGATGCATAC
>NZ_JAJNKB010000053.1 GCF_021533195.1 Portibacter marinus | reverse complement strand
CCGTTATAACCAATTCAATCAATCAAAATACAGCTATATTGCATGACATAAAAATCTCTAACAATATTAAAAACCATGAATAAAGTACACCAAATATTCATAATAAGTTTAACATTCCTGTTAATTGTTTGTAAGAACCTGAAATGTCAAACAATTCCTCTAGGAGTAGTTTCAACAAGTGGCGAAACGTTTAAAAATGAAAATTTAACGCTCGACTGGACTCTTGGCGAACTCTTAGTTGGGTATTTATCGACAGACAGTATTATTGTAAGTTCTGGTCTTCATCAATCAAGTTATGAAATCATTTCAACGACTGAGAACCCAACATCAGGAATAGAAGTCAAAATTTTTCCTAATCCGACCTCATCGATGCTAGTTATTGAAATTGACAAAGAAATAGAAGGTCAATTTGATTTAATTCTATTTGACTCAAGTGGAAATCAAATTTGGAAAATGGAGCCTACATACACTGGATCCAAATTTTATAAAGATCTGGAAAGTTTACCATCAGGTTCCTATATCCTAAGCATCTCGAAGCAAAATAAATCAATACATCAGCTTTATAAAATTCTAAAAATTGACTAATGAAGAAATTTTATCAAATATTACTATTTACAATTTTAAGCACTTCTGTTTTCGCCCAAGTCCCTCAAGCTTTCAATTATCAAGGTGTTTTGAGAGATTTGGATGGAAATCCAATCCTTAATAAAGAGATAGCTTTAAAGTTGTCAATTCAAAATGAAAATCTAGAAAGTATTTACTCAGAAATTCATGAGTTAACAACATCAGCATCTGGAGTTTTTTCGCTTCAAGTTGGCAGAGGAAACGCAATAAATGGAGAATTTTCAGAAATAAACTGGGGAAATGGGTCGTATTTCTTAGAAATTGAAATTGATCAAAATGCAGGTCAGGATTTTCAACTATTTGGAATAAGTGAACTTCTTTCCGTTCCATATGCTCTATATTCTCAGAATACAAATATGATTTCAGGAGATGGTATAGAAATTATTGGAAACGAAATTCTTAATATAGGAGACTTAGATAGTCTAAACGAGATTCAAAGTCTCGTTCTTGACGGAAAGACTTTGACAATATCTAAAGGCAATAGCATTGATCTTCCGACTTTATCAAGCGATCTAGTTGCTGGAGAGGGATTAATCATTGAAAATGATTCAATCTTTAATGTAGGAGATCTAGATGCATCAAATGAGATTCAAAATTTGAGTATTTCTGGAGATACACTTACTGTTAGCAAAGGTAATTCAGTAACGCTCCCACAAACAAATAGATGGGATGGGTATGGACAAAGTTATATGCAAATTTTAAATGGTGATTTTCTCGGTCTTGAGTTTCATGAACCTTTAAGCTCCTTTTTCGCTTGTGGATGGAGTAGTGATAACAAGAATTCAATAATTACTGATGTATGCAATACTTTTATCATAAGATCTGCATCTGGAAAAACAATAAGCTTAATGACCTTAGATGACCAAGAAAACCGAAGAATTGTACAAATAGATAGAAATGGAAATGTCAAATTACACTCTCCAAATGCAGGAATTATCCTAAAATCACCAAATGGTAGTTGTTGGAAAAAACTAGTAGACAATGATGGAAATTGGATAACTGAACAAGTTTCTTGTAATTAAAGGA
>NZ_JAJNKB010000052.1 GCF_021533195.1 Portibacter marinus | reverse complement strand
GTTATAAACAGAGCAGGAAAGGGAAAAGGAACAATCTATTATGTAAATTTGAAAGGGAACTAGGGGTAACACTATGCATGAGTGAATATTTCGCTATCGCTCATACTCACCATGCAATTAACCGTTATATTCTATTAAAAAATTTATACATGTAAAGAAAATACGATTATCTTTACACGTATGCACGTAAGTGTAAAAGAAGTTTAATAGTTTTTACATATGCCGAAACCAATTAGATGGCAACTTGATTTTCTACCGATAAAGCTTGATATAGAGACAAAATCAGTTTTGAAAAAGCTACCTAAAGCACATGCAGCTTTAGCAGAGTTAAAAGGCATTGCTTCAACGATTCCAAATCAAAATATATTAATAAATACACTGGGATTACAAGAAGCAAAAGATAGTTCTGAAATTGAGAATATAATTACAACACATGATGAATTATACAAAACGGAATTGAATCTAATTACTTCTCTCGACTCAAAAGAGGTTCAAAATTACATTGAAGCAATGAAAGTTGGATTCTCATTAGTAACAGACAGTCAATTACTTACCAATAACACGATTCTGAAAATCCAAGAGAGATTAGAGAAAAATAAAGCAGGATATAGGAAAGTACCAGGAACAGTTCTTAAGAATGCCTCGACTGGTGAGGTGGTATATGAGCCTCCTCAAGATTATGATAGGATCATAGAACTGATGAAGAATTTAGAAATCTTTATTAATGACAATTCAATAATTGATCTGGATCCATTAGTAAAAATGGCGATTATTCATTTACAATTTGAGAGCATTCATCCCTTTTATGATGGAAATGGCAGAACAGGAAGGATAATTAATATACTATATCTAATTAATCAAGGATTATTGAATCTTCCAATTCTATATCTAAGTAATTACATTATCAAGAACAAGTCAATCTACTACGAATTACTCCAATCAGTGAGAACAGAAAACAGATGGGAAGAATGGTTAATTTACATGATCGAATCTGTTGAAAAAACATCAAAAGATACAATAGCTCTAATTAAAGAAATCAAAATCCAGATGTCCAACATGAAAATTTTACTGAGAAATAATTATAAATTCTATAGCCAAGATTTACTCAATAACCTTTTTAAACATCCCTATTCAAAAATAGAGTTTGTAGTTAGAGATCTTGGTGTTAGCAGAATAACAGCCGCAAATTATTTAAATCAATTATCAGAGGATGGAATCCTTCGAAAAGAGAAATTAGGGAAGTCAAACTATTACATAAATGAACCACTATTTCAAGTACTTAAAAATAGGTGACGAGTAGGTAAAGGGGAATCTCACCCCTAAACCTCTCACAGAACCGTACGTGAACCTCTCAGCTCATACGGCTCTTCGTAATCAAACCTATGGAGAGAAGCCATGTTGCCAGTGTGGAAAGATGTGCGGATAACCCGCTGCTATCTTTCTCAACCAAGCTTGTGCATAACTGTATCCATCCCACTAACCCCATCTTGTCTATTTAGCTAGGAATAGAGAATTTGCGATTAAAAATAGTAATGGCAATAGACAGTGAAAAATTATATCGACAGTTTCAAGCTTCAGGAATGAGTAGGAAGGAGTTTGCACAGAAGGTTCGTATTCCAAAATCGACTTTAGATTACCATGTTTACAAAAACAGGAAGAAACA
>NZ_JAJNKB010000051.1 GCF_021533195.1 Portibacter marinus | reverse complement strand
CGTTACCTATCATAAAGGCAAACTCTTCAAACATTAAAAGGTAAAAATGCCTGTATTTATTTCCTTTGTTATATTTGAGTGTGGACTTGAGTAAAACATATATTTGTCGAATGGTACATATAGGTAATATTCCTCATATTATCGAGTATGGTATTACACATAAGTCATCTATAAATTCTAATCCCAATTATATTCCAATTGGAGACAGTACTTTAATATCAACTAGAAATAGCCATCCGATTATTACGGGAAAAGTTATTGGAGATTTCATACCATTTTATTTCGGTTTTAGAACTCCTATGCTATATGTGATTCAAAAAGGTTTTAATGGTGTCAGCGCTGTCGACCCATCAAAAATTGTTTATGTTGTAACCTCCATAGATTCAATAATCAAATCCGGTGTACCGTTTATATATACAGATGGGCATGCAACGGATAGTTTTTCTAGCGTTTATTCACAATCCGAAATTACAGATCTTGAAAAACAACTTGATTTCAAAGCCATCCGTGCGAAATACTGGAGAGACGAAAATGACCTGGACCTAAAAAGGAGAAAGGAAGCTGAATTATTGTTGGAGGATGATTTGCTTTATAGCTATATCAATGGATTCGTCGTTTTAAATGACAATTGTAAAAAGGTACTAACTAAATTAGGAATTCCAGCAATAATGATACTTATTAAAAAAAGTTATTATTTCTAATACTTATGAAATTTATTAAAGGGAACATTTTTGAAAGTGACGCGGAAGGTCTGGTCAATACTGTTAATACAGTCGGCGTTATGGGTAAAGGTATCGCACTTCAATTTAAAAAGCTCTATCCTTTAAATTACAAGGTGTATTTGGAGAAATGCAGAAATAAAGATTTTAAAATCGGAGAACTGATTATCGTGAAAGATTCTAACATAATTTCTGGGCCGAAGACTATTATAAACTTTCCAACTAAAGAACATTGGAGAAATCCTTCTCAATATGAATTTATTGAAAAGGGAATGGATGAATTGATCAAATTCATTCAGAGCAGTAACATAAGTTCAATTGCAATTCCACCCTTGGGTGCAGGTAATGGTGGTTTAAATTGGGTGAATGTGAGAAAGATAATCATTGATAAACTTTCAATTATTGAAGATTGTGAGATCACAATTTATGAGCCTAATAGTCAGATTAAAGAAGTTTTAAAAAAAGAGAGAGTCAAACTAACACCTGCAAGAGCAATGCTCCTGTATATGCTATTTAAACTTGTGAGAAACGGTGAATTTGTTTCAGAGTTTGCAAGTGAAAAATTGTGTTATTTCCTTCAAAGATTTGGCGGAGAAAAGTATCTCAAGCTGAAATTCACTCCAGAATTCTATGGACCTTACTCAGGTCGCGTAAGACATGTTTTAGGTTACCTAAATGGAAGCTATGTGTCTGGATATATGGCAAAGGACAAAAAGCCATTCGAAGATCTAAATTTGATAGTCGATGCTGAAAAAGAAATTGTTGAATTCATTGCAAACAATAAAGAACTTTGTGCCATTGTTCAAAAAACAGATGATTTCTTATCAGGGTTTTACTCATATTTTAGTCTTGAATTGCTATCAACTATAGATTTTATCGCAAGTTCAAAAAATATAAATGACATAGATAATATTAAGCAAGAGCTTGATCAGTGGAGTGATCGAAAAAGATCTATGTTTTCAAATGACAAATTGATCGAGCTTTCTTTGGATCAACTAAAACAAGCAGATCTAGTCTAGCAATGTGT
>NZ_JAJNKB010000050.1 GCF_021533195.1 Portibacter marinus | reverse complement strand
AACATGCGATAAGGAAGTAATTTCGCTTCAGAAGAGTCCTGATTGCAAGTATTGAATGAAATATTGCTACATTAGAAAACCGATCAAGATAGAGGAAAGCGAAACTCCTCCTATCGCTGGCCGTTATCACATATAAAATTTAACCACTTTGAAAAAAATGAGAATTATGAAACCGAGTGAATTATTGATGTTAAAAGCACAATTTTGGCAGCGAATACTTACCATGTCAATGATTGCGTTGAGTACACTTCAAATAGGCGCACAGAATAGTACAAACACAATATCAAAAAACGCAGTGTATTTCGAGTTATTAGGTTCATCATTCTATCTATATAATATAAGTTATGATCGTGCAATTTATGTTCGCGGTAAAAATCGATTGTCAATCGCTCTTGGATTTCAAGTACAAGATCCAATTAGACTAGATGCCTCCAATTCAATAAGCCCACAAATAAATTACATGTACGGAAATATCCATTCTTTTGAAACTGGGATTGGTTATGCCTATTATGCTCAGAATATCAATCCAAACGGTCTGATTTTTAGACTAGGATATCGTTATCAAAAGAAAAATAGACTTTTTTTCAAGCTTGGGATAACACCAATTATCACTGATGGTTTTGCAATAATTGGAATACCAATAAATGGAGATAATTTATATATTTTGCCATGGGGAGGAATTTCTCTCGGATACAGTTTCTAAGAAATCTTAATAATGAGGGCTCCAAATTTTTGCATTATATACCAAAACTTATCAAGTTGTGAGAGAATAGATTTTATGGTAAAAAAAATTATAAGATAAATTTTTCTAAAATTGACAAAAATATAGATGGACAATACTGTCACCCGGTAATCTAACTACATGTGATAACACGCTGTAACACGTCATGGCTGCTATCGCGACGCCACGACGGTTCACAGCTATCCCGTTAGCATTCATGCAAATAGTCTGTGTCAACAATTTGCTTACTTAAAGCAAATTGCTTACATTTGTAAATGCGCGTAAGAGTTATTAAGATAAGCAACGTTACAGATCATATTGGATCTAATAAATTCATGATGAAATGCTTTGAGGCTTTTTTTGATAGACTAGAACTGGTTGATTGGCAAATTCCACAAAATATGACCCAAACTTTTAAATCCGCAGATCTAATTACATGTGGAGACGGTCAACTAAGTCGCGTTGTATTTAATATCGGAAGAAATCGATACAGAATGATTTGCGGATATCATTTTGGAATAAATGAAGTTGTATTATTTGTAAAGTTCGTCGGAACTCACAAAGAATATGACAAGGTTAATGTATGTAAGATTGACATGTTTAAAAAGGTAAGATGAAATATAAAAAAATTCCCAATCTCTCAGTATACACTGAATACTGTAATAAGTATGAAACGCTGTTAACTGATAATTATGAGAAAAATAAAGATGAAATTGAATTGTTAGGAATCTTAATCGATGAATACGACAATCGACAAACAGAATTCAAGAAAAAGATGAATCCAGTAGAGTTGCTAAATTCAATTCTTGAGGAAGAACAAATCACAAAATCCAAACTTGCTAAAGATTTAGGAACTTCACGTCAACTTATTAGCGATATAATTAGATACCGAAGAAATATTAGTAAAGAGATGGTTACCAAATTGTCAACATACTTTAAACTACGACCAGAAGCTTTTAGTAGACCTTACAATCTGAAGAATTATAAAACAAAAGCAAGAGAGACCGCTTAAAGAGATCGAGTAGGTAAAGGGGACTCTCACCCCTAAACCTCTCACAGAACCGTACGTGAACCTCTCAGCTCATACGGCTCTTCATGCTCATTCTTTCGAATCGAATACGCCACTAAACTCATTCCTTCCA
>NZ_JAJNKB010000004.1 GCF_021533195.1 Portibacter marinus | reverse complement strand
TACGACAGTACTCAAAGCGAATGAACCGCGAAAGCGGGTGGGCGGGCAAGGGCGATACAACAATTCACCCTTAGGTAACTTATAACTTAGCTTTAATCGCTTCTGTTAGATCCTCAGAATCCTCGTATATGAAAGAGCGTTCCCGAAGGGTTGAGTACGACAGTACTCAAAGCGAATGAACCGCGAAAGCGGGTGGGCGGGCAAGGGCGATACAACAATTCACCCTTAGGTAACTTATAACTTAGCTTTAATCGCTTCTGTTAGATCCTCAGAATCCTCGTACAATATCGCCCCCAAACCACTATCAAAAATCATCGTGAATCCATTTTCCTTGCCATACTGCTCAATCACCGATCTCACTTTTTCAAAAATTGGATCATACAACGTTTGTCGCTTTTCCATCAATTTGTTCTGCATCTCCTGCTGGTAAACTTGTATAGACTGTTGCTCCTGAGTCAATTGACCTTCTATTTCCTGTGCCTGAATCTGTGAAAGATCTCCACTATTGGCTTTGATTTGATAATCCTGATAGTTTTTTTGAAACTTGGTCACCATATCCTCACCTACTTTTGCCAGCTGCTCCTGGTAAGTTTTTAATTCTGCATCCGCACTTGTAATCTCGGCCATTTCTGCCATTAACTCCGCCGAGTTAAGGTGACCAAACTTTTGTGCATGAAGTACAAACGTAGCTCCAAACATCACTAAAGCAACAAAAAATAGTCTTGTAATCTGATTTGAGTATCTCATTCGAAATTGTTTCTTTGTAATAAGGACGCAAAAGTAAACTTACGGTCGCGGAAAAACTAATTCTTTAACCAAACTTTAAGAAAAATCAGCATGAAGCTTTAATTAAGGCATAAAAAAAAGCCCTGAATCAGGGCTTTGATCAATTTAAATTGATTTATTTATTATGCGTCGTTAGATTTCTTTTCAAGAATTGCTTCCTTCCTTGGCTCTTCAATTTCCTTCATATTCTCCTTAATCTCAGATTCTATATTGGCCTTGGCATTGTTGAACTCTTTAATACCTTTTCCCAATCCTCTCATTAATTCAGGAATTTTCCTTCCTCCAAAGAGTAAAAGTACCACTAAAACGATAAGTATGATTTCGGGACCTCCCAGACTAAATATTAATGTAGAATTCATTTTCTTAAATTTTTATCAAAGTTACAACGAAAAAACAAGTATTGCACAGTATTAATTCCCGAATTTCTCAGAGATTTGTCTGAATTACTTCTTTAAGCCAATTTCTCGTAACCTCTCATCGAGATATTCTCCTGCCGTTATAGGTTCGTATGCCAATTGTCTATCTTCTGTAACAGTACTCGGCAAACAGGTCAAATCCATTTCACTCACCGGATGCAAGAAAAAGGGTATCGACAATCTTGGTTTGTGCCATTCAGCCTTTGGTGGGTTTACTACCCTGTGGGTTGTAGAAATAAGATAATTATTGGTCAATCGCTGGAGCATATCTCCCACATTGATTACAATCTCTCCTTCTCCCGGGACAATATCCAACCATTCTTTTTCGGCCGTATAAATCTGTAAACCACCAGCAGATGCCCCTACCAAAAGCGTGATCAGGTTGATATCTTCATGTTGCTCTGCTCGTATAGCATTTTTGGGTTCTTCAGTAATCGGGGGATAGTGAATTGCTCTTAATATGCTATTGCCTTTCGCAATTTTATCATCGAAAAAATCCTCAGCAAGTCCAAGATGCAATGCAATGGCCTTTAGTAAATGGCTACCGGACAACTCAAATGCTTTATAAAGTCGTTTCCCTAATTCATAAAAGCCATCCACCTCTTTTACATCTGGATTATCAGGATATTCTGGCTTTCTAGGATCATCATCGTCAACAAATTGACCTATTTGAAAAAATTCTTTAAGATCTGCTACCTGTGAATGCTTGGCGTGCTCTTTACCAAAAGAGGTATAACCTCTTTGACCGGCCATATTTTTTAGTTCATATGATTTTTTAACCGCTACAGGAAGGGAAAAAAAGGCCTTCGAAGCTTCGTAAAAATCGTCGACTAAATCCTGAGGAATGCCATGATTAATCACACCTACAAACCCAACTTCATGAAAAGCATTTCCTAAATCTGCTACAAACGCTCTGCGTGCTTCCTCATTTCCAGAAGTGAATTCTTGTAAATCTACCAAAGGTATTGCTCTATTTCCCATTTTACTTGCTTGGTTTGAATTTGGACAAATTTAATATTTTCTGGGCATCTCCTTCATTGATAAGGTCATCAATACTATAATTCTGCTGCCTTTTCATAAAAGCGTCAACGATACGCCAACCCAGGTAATTAGCCGTTCTGCCGGGGGCCTCTTTGGGCATACCTGGAGAGTTAGGGGAAGGATTGACCAATTTATTGATCTTATTGATATCAGAATCGAAAAATAAATCCTCTTTTAGCAAATAAGCCCACATTTCTACTTCATTATCTTGGACCCATTCCATCTGCTCTTCAGTATATTCCATAATGATGGAATCTGGAGTTGATGGAAGCAATTGATCCAAGATGTAAAGTTTCTTTCCATTGTGAATCATTTTTTCCAGCAGAGTACTGCCTTTATTTGGACCTAATAGGTCTTCGACTAAGGCACCCATGCTTCTTTTAATTAAGTGGTCTTTATTAAACCTACGAATAAGGTAGGAAGAGAATGCAGGATTGTTTGGTATAAATTGAGCATAGGGATAATCAGCGCCAAGAAACAAATCCAAACCAATACCCAACGCATCTTTTCCATTTTCATCTGAAAATACAAATCGTTGAATACCATATTCCGAAATGAAAGTGTAGATCTTTGGAATATCCCGATTTGGAAAATAATATTTGTAGTATTGAAAGGCTTTTTCAAAATCAGCTTCTAAAGATTCGAAATTGCCATATTGAATTTGAGTGGCTTGATAAATTAAATTAATGTTTTCATCCGTGACAAATCCTTTAAGGTTCTCGTTTTCATCATCTGTAAAACCCATGATATTGTTGAGATAGATTTGAGTAAACGCAGGATATTGGTTGAGTTCTTCCAGCACATTATTGGTATCTGCATTCATCATGACTTGTTCTACTCTAATCAAATCAAAATTGCCATCTATGCCACTGACATCCGGTGCAGAAACCTCGTCTCGAACACAAGAGTAAAGCAGCAGTCCCGCTAAAGCGTAAGTAATGATATACCTCATATTGAAAGTTGTAACAAGAATTGTACTAAAATAGATTTAGATTTTCAATAAGCCCCTGTCTTTCCAAATCGCGTAACCCATAAATAACAAAATCATTATGATTTTTAGTATGAAGTTGATTTTGAAATACAAACTTAAACCCACCATCACCACAGCCATCAGGAGATAAATCGATAGGCCTCTCAGGTCATATGGTATCGGTAAATGTTTCTTCCCTGAAAAATAGGCGAAAGTTACCATCGTGATATAGCAAATCAATGCTGACCAGGCAGCACCTACATATCCGATCCTGGGAATCAGAATTATATTAGCAATAATGGTCACTAAGGCGCCTGAAAAAGAAATCATTGCGCCCATGTAAGTCTTATCTTTTAGTTTGTACCAAATGGAAACATTATAATAGATCCCCAGAAAAAGGTAAGCAAATAGTAAAATGGGTACGATATCCCTTACCACTCTATATTCAGCCCCAATGAGATACATGGCCTGATCCAAAAAAAGAGTGATCACCATAAATACCAATAGTCCCGTAATGGTGAAAGCCTTCAAAACGTACGCATAGATGTCGGTGGAATCTTCATCCTTGAAGCTTTTAAAGAAAAATGGTTCCGCTGCATAATTAAAGGCTGTTGCAAACAAACTCATGATAACAGCCACTTTAGCTGCGCCATTATAAGCACCCGCCGTTTCTATGGCATCAGAACTGGCCAGCAATTTTGACACAAAAACCCGATCAAAAACTTGATTAATGGCACCAGCAACTCCCACTAAAATGAGAGGAGAAGAATAGATCAGCATCTTTTTTAGCAGGGTTCTATCAATGGTCAATTTTGCCTGAATCAATTCTGGAATGAGCATGATCAGCACAATCGCACTCGCAATCAAATTGGCCAAAAACACATAGTCTAAATCCTTTCCTAAACTGTAATAAAACGGAAAACCGAAGAAAGAATCTGGATTATTAAAACCTGGTATGATGGTCAGGTAAAAAAGTATGATGACTGCAGTTACTAAAACATTGACAATCTTAATAGCGCTGAATTTTAAGGCTTTATTTTCTAGCCTCAATTTAGCGAAAGGTAGAGCCGAGATCGCGTCGAAAAGCAGGATCATTGCAAACCACTTAACATATCTGGCATCCTCTGCAGAGGTCAACCATGAGGCAATTAACTGAGCATTACTGAAGATGACTAGTGCTAGTATAGAACCTACCAGTATAATCGCCGTTAATGCGGATCCATAAGCCTTTTCGGGATGGTTACTGCGTGTGGCAAAACGAAAGTATGCGGTTTCTAGACGAAGGGTAAAGACACTGATAAACAAGGCTACATAGGCATATAATATGCCATGAATTCCAAAATTTTCCTTATCCAGCACTCTGGTTAAATAGGGAGCCAATAACAGAAAGTTTAGGACCTTTGGCAGAATACTGCCCATGCCATAGATGAAAGTTTCACCTGCTAATTTTCTTACCTGCGACATCGAAGCAAATATACATTAAAAATTATCTTAATATGTTAGGTGTCGAAATAAAGCTACAGATTGCATATGCGCTTCATTCGTGGTTTTACTATATGGGGAGGATGAGTTAATATTTGTATTTCAACCTTTTCCTATTATACATAGAAAGTTAATGTCCCCACCCGATATTGTATTTTACTCATTTTATACTATTTTCGGCGGTCGATAGGTAAGTTCAGCTTAAATTCGTATTTCAAGCCATTTATTAAGAGAAGTACAAACTAGTTCCCCAAGCTGAATGAATTTGATATGAAAAGAGAAAACAATGATCGATATACCCCTGTTAAGTAAAATCTGTGAATTGCCCGGCGCTCCTGGCTATGAAGATAAAATCCGAAATTATATTATTGAACAGATTAAAGACCTGGTAGATGAATGGTCCGTTGATTCAATGGGCAACATACTGGCTGTTAAGAAAGGAAGGGGAGATAAGAAGCTAATGGTAGCAGCTCATATGGATGAAATCGCTTTCATTACCAAATACATTGATGATGAGGGGTTTATCAGGTTTCATACGCTAGGTGGCTTTGATCCTAAAACTCTGACCGCACAGCGAGTTATTGTACACGGGAAGGAAGACATTATTGGCGTAATGGGTTGCAAGCCTGTTCATGTCATGTCGGCAGAGGAGAAAAAGAAAATCGTTCAAATTTCAGAATATTTTGTTGATACGGGTTTGCCAGCTGATAAAGTAAAGGAGATTATAGAGATTGGTAGTCCGATTACCAGGGAAAGGTCCTTAATAGAAATGGGCGATTGCGTAAATTCAAAGTCTATAGACAATAGGGTTTCCGTATACATTCTCGTTGAGGCTTTGAAAGAACTTCATGGGAAGGATATTCCTTATGATTTAATTGCTGCATTCACTGTTCAGGAAGAAGTAGGGCTTAGAGGAGCGATAACCTCCTCATCTGGTGTCAATCCTGATTTTGGAATTGCGCTTGATACCACCATAGCCTACGATTTACCGGGAGCTAAACCAGAAGAAAAAATTACATGCCTGGGTAAAGGTGCAGCCATTAAGATTTTGGATGGTTCTACAATATGTGATCATCGAATGGTGAAGTTCTTAAAACAAACTGCTGATGCTAATGAAATTCAATGGCAGCCGGAAGTTTTGCCCGCCGGAGGAACAGATACTGCAGGCTTGCAACGCTCTTCTCAAGGTGGAGCTATTGCAGGTGCCATCTCAATACCTACTCGAAACTTGCATCAGGTCATAGAAATGGCACATAAGCAGGATATCAGAAATTGTATCGATTTATTGGTAGCGGCGATCGAAGGCATCGATGAATTTAATTGGGCCTTTTGATTTTAGGTAAATGTCTGATATTTTGACGAACTAGCGTTGATATCAACATCACACATTGACATAAACCTGCCTCAAATGAAGAAAACAACGAATTGTCGCCAGCTAGGTGGCGCTTGTGATCGTGAATTTCAAGCAGATTCTTTCGAAAAAATGGCTGAGCTGAGCTAAAAGCACGGACAGGAAATGTTAGAAAAAGGTGACGAGGGGCACATCGAAGCCCTGAAAAAAATGATAGACATAATGAAAGTTCCTGATTCCATGCAAAAATGGTATGCTTCACAGAAGCAGGAATTTGATAACATTTAATGCTTAAGTACCTGGGATAATCTTAATTCGACTCCTTTATCTGCTTTGCGTCGGTCAAAATATACATGAGTCTGTTGACATCCGAATCATTTAGTGTCAGGGTACCTTTAAGCTCCACTTGTTCGGCGGTATACTTTACAGGTTCAGAAGCACTTACCTCCATAACCGTTTCAGGACCGGCACCTCCACAGAAAAAGCACATATTATAAGGATAGGCTGAGAATATAAACTCTTTATGTGACTTATAACCTTCTACCGGTATGATGTAACCTTTTATGGTGATTTCTTTGCCTTCCATGGCTTTGATGTCGTCACTAAAAACGGGCACATCTACTTTAAAGCCCATCAATTCGTCGTACTCTTTTTTATACGTAATTTTACCCAGGGTCTTCCAGGTGTTGGCCTCAGACTGCGCATTTATTTGAATAAAGAATGCTAGTATCAAAAACGATAATAAGTACTTCATATTTATGATTGAATGTCAAATTTACTAAATGCTTAACAAAACAAGAGGTGTGAATGATTCGAAATAAGCATTTAATTTAATGTTAATTAAGTGTTTTTCGAATTAAAAAGCTTCCATCTGTTCACCAACTTACCGAATAACGGGTGCTTAGGTTCGCTCAAAGGACCCGTGAAGGGCTTGCCCATTTTGAGATAGTATTCATAAAAATACCTTGCCGTCATGCCCCATTTCTTAAGAAAAGTCATTCTTCCATCATTCCTCTTCTCAGATAACCTCGCCGTACTTTTAGAACCGAAGTGATAAACCCGGCTGCTTTCTACCCCTCTGAAATATCGAACACCTGCATCCCATGCTTTCATGGCCAGATCAGGATCTGAATACATTCCCGGACTAAATTCCTGACTAAATCCGCCAATTCGATCCCATAAATCTGTCGGTAGCCAAAGTGGAGGCCATGCACTTCCAGACCAATCTTGATAAGGAATAGAATTGTATGTTCTAAGCAGTTTTTCTTCTTGAAATTCATGCAATTGGCTACCAAAGTCCGCATATATAGACGCAGATGACCCATGATGACTGGGCTCGATCATGGTAGAAGACAACAAAAAAGGTTCCTCAAGACCGTCTGCAACTTCTAAAATTGCTGTGTCCCATCCTGGTAGAACATACATGTCATCATTGAGATAACAAATTAATGAGGAATCGACCAGCTCACGAAGCGCATTCATGGCGGTACATATGCCCACATTTTGCTGGTTTGAGAGGTATTCAATCTTTCGTTCTTTGAGATACTGGATGGTTTTATCCTCGGCTTCATTGACATAAACCAAGATCTGAAATTGAGCAGCACTGTGTTTTATGATACTTTGGATGCAATGAATGAGCAATTCATGATTTTTCCATGTGGGAATCAGTATGCTGTAGTCATATTTCATCCACAAATCTGAATTTAAGAAATTTGATTTTGCGACCATCTAAGAGATGAGATCGTTCATAGTAAGTTTTGATCTCCAATTCCTGAAACTCCAGGTCATCGCTGTATATATCGTCTTTATCATAAATCGTTTCCAGATCGTCTCTTTCGACCAAAACCTCTTTAGTGTATGCATACAGTTCGGGTGAGTCGGTTTTCAGATTGATGATGCCTCCCGGTTCTAAGATTTCTTTGTAACGGTTTAGAAAGTTCGGTGAAGTCAATCGACGATTTTCTTTACTGTCTTTCAGAAAAGGATCAGGAAAAGTAATCCAAATTTCACTTACTTCTGCTTTATCAAAGAAAAGATTAATTTGCTCGATTCGCGTTCTCAGAAAAGCAACATTGTTCATTTTGCTGTCCAATGCTTGTTTGGCGCCTTTCCAGATTCTAGCTCCCTTGACATCTACTCCTATAAAATTTTTAGAAGGATACATTTCTCCCAGGCCCAGGGAGTATTCTCCTCTTCCACACGCTAATTCGAGAACCAATGGATGCTCGATCTTAAAATGACCACCGTTCCACTTCCCTTTTAAATCAATCGGTTCATGATTAATGCCCACCAGCTGTGGATGCTTAGGGTCATAGTTTTCGTACACATTAGGGAATGAGACAATTTCGGCAAACTTCTGGAGTTTGTTCCTTGAAGCCATGTATTATTTTTTATGCAAAGGTAAGTTTTCTAGAGAATTTCGTCGAGTACAGACTGGTAGTCATTGAATTCATGTAAGTTTCTGTGACCGGCACCCTCGATGGTGAAGAAGTGATCTTCCGTTTCCAGAATTTTTTTCAGCTTACTGGCAGATTTTAATGGGACGATAAAGTCTTTTGTACCCTGTATGATCAGAGTGGTCATTTTATTATTCTGGATATTGAGGTGATTGGGAAATTTATATTTCATTTCCACGGGAACGATAAGAATAGGGAATCTGGTTTTCACCAGTTCCGGCATATTATAAAACGGGGTTTCCAGGATTAATTTTTCAGCTGGGTGGTGTGTTGACAAATGTGAAGCTACACCGGTTCCCAATGACCTTCCCCAAAGAATGATTTTTTTATTGGGATGATGCTCTTCGGCCCATGCATAGACTAATTCTGCGTCTTCATACATACCTTCTTCACTAACATCACCATCGGATTTTCCATAACCGCGATAATCAATAGCCACCACATCATATCCTCTTTGTACCACATCGGGAAGATAGTTGCCCCAGTGTTGTAAGTTTCTGGAATTACCGTGAAAATAAATGACCAGCGCTTTTGATTCTTCGGATGGAAAATAAAGCGAATTGACCATTTGCCCATTTTCATGTTCAAGGTTGAATTCTTCGAATGGGATATCAAATTGAAAGGTGTGATCCTTTGATAAGGAATCCGGTCGGAATATTAATTTTTTTTGTACGGTATATAAAAAGCTCACGATGATAGAATAAAAACCAATGGTCGAGAATAAATATACTGTAGATTTTTTTGCGATGGTGGACATTTTTATGAATTCTGTATGTAAGACGAAATATGATGAGTAAATGTTCCTTCTTCTCTTTCTTTTTTAATGAATAAGTATTGTTCTTGACTTGTGTCAATCAATTATCATGATCTTTAAATCACAAAGTTCTGAAAAGAACCGTTTTAACATCACCTTGAAACACTTCAATAAAAAACAATATCTTTGCGTCCTCAAATTTTTAAAGATGAACTATAAAGCAATTATCCTTGCTATTATTTGTATTTTTTGTTTAGGATCAATTAATGCTCAACGATACAATATTGGGATTCGTGCAGGCTTAAATTATTCCAAAATATTTGGTCCCGCAGAACAAGGCCTTAAAGAAGTTCATAGATTCAACAATGGTATTCATTTTGGATTAACTTATTCCTATAAATTTACGGAACGATTTGGGATTAAAACTGAGATTGCCTACAGCTCCGTCGGTTCGAAAGATTCGATTGTAGGAGATGGTTATTATCTGGTAGGTACCAACAGTCCCTCTATTCCTACATTTGAAATAGAAGGTTATACAGAAAGATACCTGGAGAGAACCAATTCATATATTAACGTACCATTTCATGCTTATTTTAAGCCCATCGAAAAGCTTGAGTTGTTTGGAGGACCTTATGTCGCCTTTCTGATCAACCCAACTGCAGGGGGAACACTAAGATTTGATGATGGAAGTGATATAGAAAAGTATAGTTTCATACAATCTTTGGACTACAATTACTACACCGATAAGGAAGGTCGAGGAAAAAATACAGAAGCGATAACCATCATAGTTGACGAACAGCCCTACACTTTTCCCCAAGCTGCCGGGGCTTACTATCAATTCCAACAAAAGAATGGCGGATTGTATCGATGGATTGATGCGGGACTTTCAGTTGGGGCACAATATTACATTAACCGAAGTTTCTTTGCCGGATTTAGGGCAGACTATGGTCTTGTAGACATCACGAGAAAGGCCATGGACGTATCTTTAGGCGAATTCAATGAAAACTCTTTCATTTTAAGGGATGATTTTGATCAAAATTTTTCAATGCAGTTTTCTTTAGGATTTAAGTTCTAGATCTCAGTAGCATTCAATTATAAAAGATACGTGGATTAATTCCGCATTCATTACTTCACGAAAAATAAAAAGAGATGATCATCGATCATCTCCGGAAGCTTATAAACTTTTATAGGATGGATTCTCTTTCATGAATAGCATCCTGTCGAACTTTGCCCTAAAGTTACACATTTATATTCTTATAAGTAGCAAAAACATAGTTAAAATTTCTTCAATTGTGTAGAGGTATAGAACAAAAGCAATGATATACCTAAAATACTAAAATTTTATACCTCAGAGTGATTAATTACGAGATAGCTTGAACCGCAACATTTCCTTTATATATTTTGTATTTTACTTACTTAATCTCATCTGATGATAGTAACTAAAGAAGATTTGTATGCCTTTTCAGATTTTGTAGATGTTCCTGCGAATCAAATAGAATGGTTTTTAGAACACTGCGAAGTGATAGAGATTAAAAAAGGGGACAAAATGTTCAAAATCAATGATCCCATCGACAAGCTCTACATTATAATGAAAGGCAGGGTGGAGGTCAAGCTCAAAAGGGGCAACAATTACCAAACGGTGGCTGTCATCGAGCCTGGAGGAATCAATGGTTTTCTTCCATACTCTCGAGCCACAACAGCCATTGCTGAAGGATTGGTTATTGAAGATGGTCATATTCTTAAATTGTCAAAAGATCTTTGCAGGGAGATGTCTCTTCTTCACTACGAATTAACTGCCGTTTTTGTACATGAAATGACTTCCAGAACGAGGGAATTTGCCAAAAGTAATGTACAAGCTGAGAAGATGATGGCCCTGGGTAAACTTTCTGCCGGATTGGCACACGAGCTCAATAATCCTGCTTCAGCCATACAAAGAAGTGCTGGAGAGCTCAAAAAACATCTGGGCAATGTTCCTGAAAAATTCATGGCGGTGATGTCTATGACAGTTCAAGAACATCAGGTAGATGCATTGAACGATCTCATTTTTCAGAAGTTGAAAACCACAAGTGAATTGAGCTTATCAGAAAGATCTGCTTTAGAAGATGAGCTGGAAGACTGGTTGGATGAACATGAAATTGAGGATGGATTCGAATTGGTGGACAGCTTGTTAGACTATGATTTCAGGGTGGAGGACCTGGAAAAAATTTTGGAAATTGCGGGTGCAAAGGATTTATCTCCTACATTACATTGGGTGGGCAATGTGTTGACTACTGAGAAAATGGTCGATGAAATTGAGGAAGCGTCTAAGAGAATTTCAGAGCTGGTGCAATCGGTCAAGGTTTATACGCACATGGATAATGCTCCGGAGAAGGTTCGAACTGACCTTTCGAAAGGTATTAAAAGTACCTTGACCATGTTAAATCATAAGTTGAAGAAGAAAAACATTCAGGTGGAGACCGATTTTGACAAAGATCTGGCACAACCATCTGTGATGGTCGGTGAAATGAATCAGGTTTGGACCAATTTAATAGACAATGCCATTGATGCTATGGATGATAAGGGAGTACTTAAACTGAAAGGCAGAAATATGGATCAAGCGGTTACTATTAGTGTGGAGGATAATGGGAAAGGCATAGATAAGGAACACCTCAATAGAATTTTTGATCCATTTTTTACAACGAAAGGGGTCGGAGAAGGAACAGGTATGGGGCTTGAAATGGTCAACCGGATTATCAAACAACATGAAGGAAAAATCAAAGTAGAATCGGAACCAGGAAAAACAAAATTTGAAATCACCATTCCAATAGATTAGAATGAAAAAACCAATCATACTGGCATTAGATGACGATAATCAAGTCTTAAAAGCCGTGACCAGAGACTTGAAAAGTCAATACAGAAAAGATTATAAAGTAGTGAGTACCACGAGTGCCATTGAAGCGCTGGAAGCGGTCGTTGATTTTAAAAAGAAATCAGAGACCATTGCGCTCTTTCTGGTTGATCAAAGAATGCCGGAAATGTTGGGTGTGGATTTCCTGGAAAAAGCAAAAAAGCATTTCCCAGATGCCAAAAAAGTCTTGTTGACGGCTTACTCTGACACGGATGCTGCGATCAAGGCTATTAATGACGTCAATCTAGATTACTACCTGTCGAAACCGTGGGACCCTCCTGAGCAGAAATTATATCCTGTAATTGATGACATGTTGGACAGTTGGCAAATTGGTTATAAGCCGGCTTTTGATGGTATTCGAGTCATCGGATTCCAATATTCTCCATTTTCTCATGAGATAAAGGATTTCTTATCCAGCAATTTATTCCCCTTTCAGTGGATGGATGTGGAGAGAAATAAGCAAGCCAGAGAAATAATGGATTTGCATGAAGTATCAGAAGAAGACTTGCCCATCGTCTCTTTTCAGGATGGAGAATGCCTGAAAAATCCATCGATTGCTGAGCTGGCCATACGCCTGGGATTCAGTGCCGAAGCCGAAGAAGAATTATATGACGTAGTCATCATCGGAGCCGGACCGTCAGGCCTTGCTTCTGCAGTCTATGGTGGATCTGAAGGGCTTAAAACTTTATTAATAGAAAAGAAAGCTCCCGGAGGCCAGGCTGGATCCAGCTCAAGAATAGAAAACTACCTTGGATTTCCAAATGGTTTAAGTGGTCAGGAATTAACCCATAGAGCCATTACGCAGGCTAAAAGATTTGGAATTGAATTCCTCGCGCCAAAAGAGGTTGTTAATATAGAAGTTAAGGATAAGTACAAAATTTTGACTTTAGATGATGGTAATAAGGTCAATACGAAATCGGTCATTATCAGCACAGGGGTAAACTATCGAAAGCTACAGGCTGAAGGGGTAGAAAATTACAGTGGAGCAGGCGTATATTATGGTTCCTCTATGACGGAAGCTCAGGCCTGTCAGGATAAGGAAGTTTACATCGTGGGTGGTGGTAATTCCGCTGGCCAATCTGCAGTTTACTTATCTAACTATGCTCGTAACGTATACATCGTTGTGCGTCGGGAGGACCTGACCAGCAGTATGTCCAGTTATCTTATCAATCAAATCGAAGCCATAGACAATATTACAGTTTTAGGCGAAACGGAGGTGGTGAAAGCAAAAGGAGATGGAAAATATTTATCTGGCTTAACTTTGTTAAACAACGGGCAGGAAAAAACGGTTGAAGCCAATGCATTATTCATTTTCATTGGTTCCAGGCCTTACACAGATTGGATTGAACTTAATTTACTTAAAAATGAAAAAGGCTTTATCGAAACAGGCAGAGAATTGAGCAAATATGATGATTATCCGAGATTTTGGAAACTGGATCGGGAGCCGTTTTTATTGGAAACATGTGTTCCAGGTATTTTTGCTTCCGGAGATGTAAGGGCGGGTGCGATGAACAGAGTGGCCTCAGCAGTAGGTGAGGGGTCGATGACCATCAAATTCATACATGAATACCTGGCAGAGCACTAAAAAATTACAGACATTCACATTCTTCACACTCTGCCTGGGTTGCGAAGCCTCTCTGGCTGCAGCCACTATAAAAAACGCTTTCGCATGTTTTTGTTTCCTGAACGTAGAACCATCTATCAAAGGCGGCCTGGCATAGCTCATCAGCAGGTGGCACTTCCGTACAAACTGTATTTTCAAATGTACATTCTTTGGAACAACTGAAAATGGTTATAGTAACCCATAAAATCATTCCAAGGGTCAGTAATAATTTCATAACTTAATTTAAAGATCTATCATGACAATTTCCATAATTTCAGATTATATTTTCACTTCTTAGCGGAAAGAGAAGTAATTTTGCACGATTAATTTAACATCCTTATGCGATTATACTTCATGGTCACTGTTATAACAGTGTTTATTTTCTCTTGTAGGTCTGAGGTCAATGAATTAAATGATCCGGCTAAGGTGAAAGAAGACCAACATGAATGGCCTAAAGTGCAAGAAGAAGTGGATATTATGACGTATTACGATGCGGTTCTTTCACTTAATACTGCTATTGAAAGTGGAGATATTGCCGTCCGAAAAGATGGAAACTGGGGTATTATTGACCAGGATAACAGGTTATATTTCGATTTTAATTACGACACCATTATTAGTAATAGTAGTAGTGTTGCGCTCAAGAAAATGGGAGAATTTGAAATCTATGATCCTTCAAGAAATCAAATAGCGACCGTTAGATCGGATGAACTCAGACCGATCATGACTGACTTTTACATTTCTAAAAAAGATAACAAATGGGCATTGATTAATCCTAATGGATTGATGATTTCAGACCATTCGTTCACAATGATAACGGGTCCGCAGAATGGTCACTATTTTCTGGGTAAGATGGATGATGATTGGAAAGCTTATGACCTTGCTGGCCGGTCGATAGATTCTTTAGAAAAAGCACAGGAAGCCATTCGGTGGATCATGGATTATAATGTAGCACTCAGAAATTACGGACCGTATAAGATCGGGATGAATTTAGATCAAGTACAGCGAATAGCCACCATGAAACTTAAAGAAATGGCTGTACAAGGGGATTGCAAAAAATATCATTTTGGACAAGATTTTTTGGACATCGTTTTTGTATTCGGTGACAACGATTCTCCTAATCCTGCACTTGAGAAGATTTCTATACATGCTTCAGAAGTGAAAACAAAGTCTGGAATAGGCATTGGGAGTACTAAAAAGGAAGTGCTTGAAGCCTATGGTGATAAGATAAAGTCCCAAGTTCATGCAGATAAGAAACACATGGAAGATTTGATTTACACTCCTGTAGATAGGCGCGACAGTGCGTATAGATTGATATTTCAAATGAAATCTGGAATCGTGGAATCGTTTAGTCTGGGGAGGCTACCTCTTATTGAGGCTTCCGAAGACTGCCCATAAAAAATTACTCTTCTTCAGATCGCGCAGTAGTTGGAGCAATCGCTACTACTTCCTGCTTTGTGCTTTTCGTAAAATATTTTCTGTAAAAAAGAAGGATTCCGATGACTCCTACCGTTATGGCTGAGTCAGCAATATTGAAGACGAATCTGAAAAACTTGACAACCTGCCCACCCCATAAAGGAAAGTTTTGCGGCATCCTAAATTCGAATAGGGGAAAGTATAACATGTCTACTACCTTACCGTAAAAAACATTGGCGTAGCCGCCACCCTCTGGAAAAAGAGTCGCAACAGTATGTGGTGAGGATTCGGAAAAAATGACGCCATAGAAAAGGCTATCAATAATGTTTCCTATGGCTCCTGCTATAATCAAAGCAAAGAAAATCAAGAATCCGACAGGCTCCTTAGACTTAATCATTTTTCTAATCATATAGATCAAAAAAGCAACCATGAATATTCTGAAAACGCTAAGTACTAATTTTCCGGTACTTCCGCCGTATTTCAATCCAAACGCGGCACCTTCATTCTCAACAAAATGTATTTGAGCCCAATTTAATCCCAAAATCCCAAATGTTTCTCCGTAAAACATATGGGTTTTAACCCAAATCTTGAGCACCTGATCTAGAATTAAGACGCCCAGTACAACCAATGAAACAATAAGTGACTTTTTCAAGACTTGTAATTTTCAGAGCGCAAAAATATAAGTTAAAACGTAATTCTTCATTTTTTAGTGAAAACTTATTAAAAACCCTAACTTTGCGGGCGATTTGAGGCAGAGAATTTCCTGCAAAAGTTTTAAACCTAAAATCAAATGATTATGAACCATCTTCACAATAAGGTGAACCGAGAGGAATTGAAGAAAAAACTCTTGGAGAGTGCGGAAAAAAGATTAACGCTCTCTTTTTACAAATACTACCACATAGGAAATCCACGATTATTCAGAGATCATCTGTTTATTTTATTTGATAAGTTGGGTGTCCTTGGTCGGATATATGTGGCCAAAGAAGGCATCAATGCCCAGATCAGCGTACCTGAAGCTAAGAAAGAGGAATTTGTCAAAGCAATCCATGAAATTGTTTTCCTGAGGGACCTGAGACTGAATTATGCGATCGAAGACGATGGCAAGTCCTTTTTCAAGTTGACCATCAAGGTAAAAAACAAGATCGTTGCCGATGGTCTGAAGGATGATGCTTTTGACGTGACTGATAAAGGTGTTCATGTTGATGCAGCAAAATTCAATGAATTGGCATCTAAAGAAAAAACAGTTATCCTGGACATGCGGAATCATTATGAATCTGAAGTGGGTCATTTCCAAAATGCCATCACTCCTGATGTGGAGACTTTTCGCGATTCGCTTCCGCTCATAGAGCAAATGCTGGAAGACAAGAAAGATCACAACTTGCTGATGTACTGTACAGGAGGGATTCGATGTGAAAAAGCAAGTGCTTACTACAAGTCCAAAGGATTCGAAAATGTATATCAATTAGAAGGAGGAATTATTGAATATGCGCGCCAAGTGAAAAATAAAAATCTGGAAAATAAGTTTATAGGTAAGAACTTCGTTTTTGACGAGCGCTTGGGTGAACGAATCAGCAATGATGTTATTGCAAAATGCCATCAATGTGGAAAGGTTTGTGATACTCATACCAACTGTGCGAACGACGCATGTCATATTTTATTCATACAATGTGATGAATGTGGGAAAGAATATGAGGGCTGTTGTTCCAAAAAGTGTAAAGATTTTATAAATTTGTCTCAAGAAGAACGAATTACACTAAAGACCAAGATTGAATTTAACGGTACGAAATTCGGAAAAGGCCGCTATAAGGCAGTGAAGAAAGACGAACCGCTTGAAATTTAAGAAAACTATTGGTTAAGGCTAAGTAAATGTAGCCTCATCCTGGAACCGTATTACAAAATGACGAAACCGATATTAACATTCTTCTTCGCGTACTTATTACTTTGTAATGTGGTGAGCGGGCAGTGTGGCAGTGGAGATCCTCTCCAAGGAGTAACCATCCAAAATTCAAATTTTCTTTGTGGTAATGTGCTAGATGGCTTTCAAGGTAAATTGCCAAATGTGGATTCGCCCTCAGCTTTTCAACCTGCCGATCTTTGTGCTGGATCGCCGGGAGGAGGAGGTCAGCCGGACAACATTTTGTGGTACTCATTTATAGCAACCTCTTTTAGTTTTGATTTGACAATTTTCCACAGTAATTGTGGTGGACCCGATGAAAGTTACACTATCCAGGCTGGCATTTATGGCGACCTTAATTTTGATGAAAAAGTGGCTTGCCATTCCTTCCCGGGCGAGGATCCTGTGAGTTTGGTTACCAATTCTGCTGTTCCTGGTAAAATTTACTACCTTTTCATTGATGGATTCGAAGGAGCAACTTGTGATTTCACCATTCAAGTGAATTCAGGCCTCAACACGGATCCCTACATATTTGATCTTGAAGATGGCATCTCCGGTATCAGCGCGGTCGAGGATGGGCTTTTGATTCAGGATAATGCCAATGTATGTGCAGGTGATGGCATTCTCTATACCTATCAGGCCCCTGTCTGCGAAGCAAGCGCTGGTTCATTTCAGTTGGATACTTTCTCGAACATGGATTTGTTTTGTTATGAATGGACCATTGATCCACCAGGAAGTGGTATAATAGTGGGTGCTGAGAACGAAAGAGAAGTAGTGATCGATTGGCAAGTACCAGGAAATTACACCTTAAGTGTCGACATCACTCCACTTCCCGAATTGGACGCTTGCGCACCATCTATCTGTACAAACGCGGCTTCCATTGAAATCAACTCCAGTGCGATCTCTTATACGACAAATGATACGATATTCTTTTGTGCTCAGGATCCGCCAACCTACTGTGGTGACGTTATTACTGAGACAACGACCATTACCTGTATAGAGGATAATTCCAATTGCATACAGGCCGTACAGCCTTTTGTATTATTGGAAAATGATACGATTGACTACGGAACCTTTGTTAACTGTGGAGATAAGAATTGTTTCGTCTTATTTGGTTTAGAGTACTGTGTGAACGGAGACTATGTCAGACCAGATACTGGATCATGTAATCTGTTTCACAAGTTTTCCATAGAAGGATTTTTTGTGGATATTAATTTGCCATCCAGCATGGAGCTGGACTGCAACAATGGCAATCTTGAACTCATTCCGAATGTGAATACCAATTATCAAGGCGATGTTGCTTATGAATGGTATATGAATAATCAATTGGTCGGGACGGAGGAGAATATGAATGTAGATGGAACAGGAACTTATGAATTACGAGTGACCTTCCCAGACTTGACGAATGATTGCGGATCTTCACAATCGATTACTATTACAGAAAGTGTCAATGCTCCGGAATTCACACTTAATGTTCCAGTTCTTGATTGTAACACAACAGTAGGCACAGTAGAATTCGTCGAAGTTGACCCCATTTCGAGTATCGAATGGGAAGGGCCAAATGGCTTTGTGAGTAGCAATGAATCAATCACTTTAAATGAAGGTGGTGCATTTAAGTTAACCGTAATAGGTGAAAATGGATGCTTAAGTGATACGACCTTTACGGTACAAGAAGATTTCAAAAACCCTTCAATAGATTTAAATGTACAAGATCTGAATTGCGTGATCAGAAGCACAAACGCTAATTATCTCTCAGATTCAGAAATAGAAAGCGCCAATTGGCTTTTGCCTGATGGATTTATTGTTGCAGCAGATTCGGTAGTCATCAATGAACCAGGTAATTACGAATTAACCTTGATCGGAACAAATGGTTGTTCCAGCACTCAACCCTTCAGCATAACTGAAAATCTGGACATGCCAGTTGTAGATGCAGGAATGGACCAGACATGGCAGTGTAATACCGAAAAGTTAACCATCGAAGGAACGGTATCTGATGGACCTCATGAATTAAGTTGGAGCTTTGTTGAAAAAGGCAACATACTGACCGACAGAAATCAGCCTACAATCGAAGTTTCTTCAGAGGGTACTTATATTCTTAAGGCTTTAAATTTCGAAAGTGGTTGTGAGACAAGTGATTCTATGACCATCGCAAGAAATGAAGATGTTCCAGATACCATGGAATATGTAAAAATTGATCCATCTTGCTTTGAAACATCGGATGGTATGATTCAGGTCATTAATGTCAATGGTGGAACTGAACCCTATCGATATTTCTTAAATGGAGTGCAGGCGGAAGAAGATTTCATGGATAATCTACAAGCAGGAATATATGCGTTGATGGTCCTGGATGATTATGATTGCCGATTAATTGTTGACGTTGATGTAGAGGAGCAACCAGAAATTTCACTCGAGGATATGCCTGCTAAAATTACCATTGGTTACAATGAATTCTTTACGTTTTATGCTGAGCACAATTTAGAAGATGACGATGTGCAGTCGATTGAGTGGTTTGATGCCAATGGTGTTTTATTAGGCGAGTCAGATTCATTGCTATTTCAGACTCAGGAGAGCACTGAGATTGGGGTGGAAGTAACCAATCTTAATGGCTGTTCAGCTTTTAGAAGTATTCCTATAGAAGTAGATTTTGATCTTCCTGTATTTGCCCCTAATATATTTTCTCCGAACGAAGATGGTTTCAATGACTATTTTACATTGTTCAAACGAGATGATTATCCCTCAGAAATCATTAGTATGTCCATCTTCAATCGATGGGGAGAGCAGGTTTTCTTCAAGAGAAACTTTGATTTTGGAGATGAAGCGGCTGGCTGGGATGGGAGGCGCAATGGCCAGTTACTGGAGAATGCTGTCTTTACTTATACAGCAGTAGTGAGATTGGTTGACGGGCAGGAAAAGATTATTCGAGGTGATGTGACTTTGGTACGTTAAGTGACCTCAGAGGTGACAAAATATTCTATCTTTGGCCACGAAGAAGCTTCAACTTCTTCCTGACTATGAAGATAATTTCCCTTTTTTTAATTGCTGTCTTATCTGTTCTTAGCTGTGGACCTTCAGCCGATATTGAGGATTACAAATCCTATTTTCACGATGATCAGTCTCCACTGGAGAAGCAGGAATTTTCAGTAACTTATTTTGGAGTATCAACGCTGCTGTTCAACGATGGAGAAACAAAATTCATCATTGATGGATTCTTCACTAGACCCTCTGCTTCTAAAGTCCTATTTAGGAAATTGACTACAGATAAAAAGTTAGTTAATCAAATTGTTCGCGACTATGAATTGCAGGATCTCGATGCTGTTTTGGTCAATCATTCTCACTATGATCACGCTTTAGATGCAGCCTATCTGGCTAAAAGTACATCTGCTCAATTAATAGGCTCGCCTTCGACAATTAATTTAGGCAAAGGTGCATCGATTGATAACAAACTTTTAGTCTTATTTAAAGCTGGAGATACTTTAGCCATAGGAGATTTTCGAATTGAAGTAATAGAAGGCAAACATTCACCGCCAAAAGTTCTCAACGCCGATCTTGGAGAGGTCATAGACGAACCACTCACACAGCCTGCTAGATTTTCGGCATACAAAGAAGGAGGGACTTTTGATTTTATGATCACCAGAGGCCAAACTAAAGTTTTTGTGAAATCCAGTCCCAACTTCAAGGCTGATGCATTAAATCGTTACAAAGCAGATGTTGCATTTCTGGCGACAGGTAGTATTGGCACAGGTGGAAAAGATTTTATCAATCAATATTATGAGCAAACGATAGCTAAGCTAGAGCCTGAAATATTGATCCCCACCCACTGGGATAACTTCCTCAGAAAGGACATAAAGGCTTTGAAAATGATGCCATACTATATGGATAGGGCCAAGACCACCTTTGAAGTACTTCAGAGAAGGACTGAAAATGACAACACCGACCTGAAAATCCTGAGAGGTTATCATCGTATCGTTTTATCTTATTGATGAGTACATCTTATTAATACTAGTTCTTAGGAACATAAGAGGCTGATTGTCGATGATCGTTCATGCTGAAAATACCTTTCGGACCTCTTTTTTCTAGTGGATTTCTTCTAATCTGTACCTTTTCAAAAGTGGGTATTTCCACAAACTTTAAATCAATGGAAAAGACCTGCTGAAGATCAAATACCTTTTGCGAACCATCATGATTATCCCTTGAATTAAGAGGGCTATAGGTCAGCCTCTTCCTGGTTACCTGGAAAATCTGAAAGGCATCGGCATCCTGACCGATCAACCGAGCTTTGATGCTTACGAAATCACTTTGTTCCTTACTTTCAAAAATCATATGAAGAATGCCATCTTGAACGTAAAACTTACCTTGCAATGCATCTGGTGCGTCATTAATCGTTAGCGTATCAAGACCTATTGTATGTGGAATAATTGGTTTCAGCGTATCATCCGTGATTTTTTCGGAAGCATGTGTATCATAGAAAACATTATTCTGATCATCAAAAAGCATATAGCAATATTGTATAACAGTATCCTTGTAATCATATTCTGCTGTCTGTGTAAAGGTTAATTCACCACCCAGGAAAGTATCCTTTAAAGCAATTCCCATGTAGTACCTTCGGTTTTGCATGTCTGTATTTTGCTCAATAAGATCTTTGATTGATGTAGAAAACTGAGAAGTCAATTTTGAATCAAATTTTGCGCTATCCACATAAGAAAAGTTTCTGCGGGCACAGGAAAGGCAAATCAGTGGCACTAAAAATAGAAGTAGTAGCTTATTCATAATCTATCCATTTTGTAAATTGATTACTCTGCAAGCCTAAGATCATATAACGCTTGGCATAAGTCATATGGTAAGGCATAGCCAGTTTATGATGGATGTAATCTTGTAGATCATTTTCCAACAGCCCCAACCACTGTACCGAAATTTCATACCCGATATTGAAAGCCTCAAATCCAATCTTCCCCCTTGCTCTATTAAAATAATTTTCTTGCAGATTGTAATCTGGTACATACTTAAAGCCTAATAAATTTGAGACTTCATAGGCTTCCTGTACATTACCAGTGAATCGATCAAAAGTATAGATGAATTTGCTGTCCAGATAAGGATACTTCAACTCCTGAGCATATCCCTGGTCCAGAAATACCTCCAGAAAGCCACTACCTGTCCACCATCTGTCATAACGATCGCCCAAACCGAATCTTCCAAATGGAGGACCATCATTCATATAGCCAAGTCTAACCATTCTTGCGACATTGGCATTGATAAACCCAGTGATTTGATTTCTTCTATCTGTATTGAGAATCACATTCGAACCAACGGTCAAGGAGTGGTGAAATTCATCGCTTATAGGATTCGCTAAAAATGAATTAAATGCACGTATTTTGATTCTATCATGATAAAGCATAGAAGCCATCGGAGTGCCAATCGACGCCATAACGGATGAAACAAAGTCAAATCTGGCTTTTTTGTAGGTGTCCAGAATGTTATCACCCAACCCATTGTAATAAAGGGTGGCACCCATTTGAAACCCAGTGCTTGCGTAATCCTTAAGCTTAAACAGTGCCTCACCGTATCTTTCCTGGGAATAAAACATTTGCCGACGAACTCCTGCCGCAGCTGAAAAAGAAATAAAAGTCTTGCTGAAAGTATTCAAACCCACTTCCATTTTAATAGCACCTGAAAAATCCCATCGGGCATAGGATCCCAAACTTAAAGACAGAAAAGTCAGAATGGCGGAGAGTGACTTCATGGTTTTGGTTTTTTGATCAATAATCTTACCCTTTATATCAAAAGTTAAAGATTATTAACATAACCATCAACCTTTATTCATAAATTCTCAGGCGATTTTGAAGACTTCTTATTTGTTGGTCCCTTCGTTCCATTCTTTCAAGTAAGTCCAATATAACCTGAATACCTTCTAAATTGATGTCCAAATCATGATTAAAGCGCAGAATTTTTTCTACTCTGGGAAGCATTTCCAGTTCAAGGTATTCCTCTTTTTCCAAGTCGATAAGGCCAAATTCCTTTAAACGCATAATATATGTATGCTCTACACCGTGGCTATCACAAAATTCTTTGATGTGGATCAATGTTCTCGTTTCCATATTACGATTGTAATTTTTGAATTTCCTTAAAAAGATCTAGCTGTCGGGTCGTCAGATTTTCTGGAATTTTGACCTTATAAGTGATGATAAGATCACCGAATTGATTGGATTTTTTATAAACGGGAAAGCCTTTGCCTTTAAGCTTCACTTTGGTGTCATTGTCGGTACCCGCCTTAACCTTTAATTTGACTTTACCATCAAATGTAGGAACAGTTATTTCACCTCCCAGCACTGCTGTAAATAGATCGATTTCATGATCCAGATATAAGTTGGCCTTGTCCCTTCTAAATTGGGTATTGTTTATGATGTTAAAGGTGATATAAAGATCTCCCTTAGGTCCATTATTCACTCCGGGGCCACCGTGTCCTTTGATTTTGATGGTTTGGCCATTTTCCACACCGGCAGGAATGGTGATTCTTATTTTATTTCCGTTGACATTAATGGTCTGCTTTTGAGTCTGGTAAATTTCGGAAAGACTGAGTTGGAGTTCGGCATTGAAGTCCTGGCCACGGAATTGACCTTGTCCGCCGGCCCTGCCACCACCTCCTGCGAAGCCACCACCGAAGCCCGAAGATCTCCGACCGGCACCTCCAAACATACTTTCGAAGAAGTCAGAAAAATCAGACCCCTCAAATTGTTCGTAAGTATAACCTGAGCTACCTCCACCACTTGCGCCGCCAAATGGATTGCCCGAACCAAAAGGGTTTCCACCCCCTGCTGAACTATAGGCGCGTTGATTGGCCTTTGTCTTTTCGAATTCTTCGGCATGTTTCCAGTTTTCACCGTACTCGTCATACTTTTTTCTGTTTTCTGCGTTACCGAGCACTTCATTGGCTTCATTGACCTCCTTAAATTTCCGTTCCGCTTCCTTGTCATTCGGGTTTAGATCCGGATGGTACTTTCTAGCCAGTTTCCGATAAGCCTTTTTAATCTCCTTCTCCAAAGCATCCATGGATACTCCAAGTACTTTGTAGTAATCTATATAATTCATGTGTCCTTGTTCATAATGATCTCAACTATTATATACGAGCTCGGTACCGGGAAAGTTCAATAAAGAATCTGAAATGGCAGCCCTATTTTCTAACTTTGCTCTTGATGAAATACTTCATTCTAGGATTAACCTTTTTCTTAAGCAGTGTGTATTGTTGGTCTCAGGAAATTCCGCAAATTATTTCCTTTTCGCCATCAGAGTACAATGCACACCATCAAAACTGGTCCATCACTGAAGGCTGTGACCATAACATCTATGTTGCCAATACCGATGGTGTACTCATTTTTAATGGTTTACGCTGGACATTGACAAAACTTCCCAGCAACAGAAGACCTAGGTCAGTGTTTCGAGGTAGTGACTGCAAGGTTTATGTGTCAGGCTATGAATCGTTTGGTTTTATCGATATTTCAAACCCCGAACAACCAATTTACAAGCCTGTTGCTGATAGTCTTCTGTTAGGACGAAATCAGGAATATTGGAAAATATTTGGAGATAGTACCAGACTGATGTTTCAGTCATTTTCTGAGATTTTTACTTATGATTACCAGCATATCAAACAACTGGACAATCCAGGTAATATTATGCTGGGCACCGTTGCAGATGATGAATTCATCCTTCCAAAAATAGAATCTGGTGTTTATCAAATTAAGGGAGACAGCATCTACGAAAAAGTATATCAATATACACTGCCAGACGGATCGAAAGTAGTAGGTGTAAGTGAAGGTCAAATATATGTCACTCAGAATCAAGGCTTATTTAGGAGAACGGAAAAAGGATACGAACCCATTGACTCTGACTTAAATGATCGCTTGAAGACGAGTCAGGTCAATTCTTTTCTTAAAACCTCTGATGATCAATATGTGATCGGTACCATCTTGAACGGAATTTACATTACGGATGATCTTAAAAGTATTCGATATCACATTGATCAATCCAAAGGACTTTCTAATAACACCGTATTAAATTTACATGAAGATTCACACGGAAACTTATGGGTTGGCCTTGATCGAGGTCTGGATCTCGTTAAGATCAATCAGCCACTCTTATACTATTATGACCAACAAGGCAAATTGGGGTCCATCTTTGCTTCGATAACATATAAGGACCGTTTGTACATAGGTACCAACCAAGGCGTTTTCACTAAAACCATAAAAGGAGATTTTGAATTGATTGAAAATTCTCAAGGTCAGGTGTGGTCATTTATCGAATCAGATGGCGATCTGCTCTGTGGACACAATAGAGGTACATTTCTAATTAAAGATAAGGCTTTTAAACAGGTGTCCTCTATTACTGGTGGTTGGTGTATGAAGAAAATAAATACAGACAAGTTCATTCAGTCTTCTTATACAGGCCTGGTACTTTTTGAAAAGATTGCAGGTCAATGGTCTGATGGCTTTCGAATTGAGGATGGTGGCTTGCTCATTGAAAATTTTGAGCTCATTGACCATACCTTGCTTGGATACCATCCGCATCATGGTATTGTAAGAGTGGAATTGAGTGAAGATTTTAAGAGCGTTTTATCGAATAAAACAATTGATCATCCTTTCAATAATGACCCTCTTATCCTAACCCAAAGCGGAGGTTTTCTTTTAAAAACCAGGGAGGACTCCCTCTATATTGGAATCGATGAGGATAAGTCAGGTAGGGAAGATCAGAATGAATATGGGAAGCTGGTAAACAAGCTCAATGGCCTGGTCCCGATAAGCAATACCAGATTCAACAAGCCACATGGTAAAAGTACTGACTATCTTTTCAATTTCAGTGACGGCTATCTCATTGCACCATATGATTACAGTCCGCCAGAACATGATTTTCTGACCATTGATTATGTTTTGGTCAATAACAGTATAAGGACTATTCCGGATTCCAGAAGCCTTTCCTTATCACCCTTTGAGAATGATATTTTAATTCAGTTTCGCACCTTTGACGTCTTCTCTAAGGATATGGACTTTAAGTATAAATTGGAAGGATGGGATGACCAATGGTTGCCGTTGCCAAAGGACGGCCAGCTTGTATTTAAAAACTTACAGGATGGTGCTTATCGCTTAGAGTTGATGGGTGGGAATAAGCCTTTGACATTTAAGATTGCACCTCGTTGGTATGAATCGTGGCCAGGTTTAATCATGTATATGGTAATAGCATTTTTGACCATCTTGTTTTTTAATCAAAGACAACAGTTAAAACTCAGAAAGCAAAAAGAAAAATTGGATGCTGAGCGCTTAAAGGAATTGGAGTCAGAAAGGATCCGTGCAAAGAATGCAGAACTTGAGAATGAAGTGATCTATAAAAATAAAATGCTGGCCAACAGCACAATGACACTTGTACAGAAGAACAAGATGTTGATAGATTTAAAAGCTACACTTTCTAAAGAGTTGAAAAGTGCAGATGCTTATAAAAGAAGACAAATACTACACCTGATCGAAATGAATATGAATAGTGAAGATGACTGGGAGTTATTCGAACCTACATTTGCAGAAGTTCATGAAGATTTTTTGGATAAATTAAGAGGAAAGCATTCTAATATAACCCAGGGTGAGCTAAGGCTTGCGGCATATATCAAAATGGATCTTTCCTCAAAAGAAATAGCACCATTGATGAATATTTCAGTACGGTCAATTGAGAATAAGAGGTATCGATTAAGAAAAAAACTAGGTATTGAAGACCAGAGTTTGAAGAGTTACCTACAGGCAATGTAAGATCCGGCGCTGTTCAAAGTAGTTGACTTGCTGGGTTGAAACTCATAGCCAAAGCTTGAACATATTATAAAAATGTATATATGATGAGTTTTTTGTGAGTTAATTCCAGCAAACAAACAGAGCTTCTCATACGTTTTAGCCATACATTTGATGGAATCTCCCCAAGAACCATAGAATAACTATTGGAAAATTTAATGCTATGCACTACTTACGATCACTTTTCATAGTAGGTGTCTTTTTCTCTACTATGAGTTTAATATACTCTCAAACCAATACCTACAATGGTACGGTAATCGCCAGTGACCTGGAAGAGCCGTTGTTTGGCGTTTCAGTTTTAATCAAGGGAACCGGAGATGGTACATTGACAGATCTGGATGGAAATTTTGAAATAAGTGCGGCCCCGGGAGATACTCTTGTACTATCTTATATCGGTTATGAAACACAAGAAATAGGGCTGGGTACGCAGACCAACCTTTCGATTACCATGGGTCCAGATAATGAAGTACTGGATGAGGTAGTGGTGATCGGTTATGGGACCATTAAAAAGTCGGATTTAACAGGATCTGTAGCAAAAGTCTCGGCTGAAGAAATCACAAAAGTGCCTGCTGCAAATGCCATTAATGCACTCCAGGGTAAAGTAGCGGGACTACAAATTAGTAATACTTCCGGAGATCCCGGATCTGATCCCGTAGTAAGATTAAGAGGGATAACGACTCTAAATAATAACAACCCTATTGCAGTAATCGATGGAGTGATTACTGACGTGTCCGCTATTTCTTTGCTGAACGCAAATGATATTGAATCAGTTGAAGTTTTAAAAGATGCATCGGCTACAGCGATCTACGGATCGCGTGGAGCGGCAGGTGTGATCATCGTAACCACTAAATCTGGAAAAGCGGGCAAAAATAAAGTGAGCTTTTCAGTAGAACAGTCTTTTGAATCCATTGCCAATGAGATCGAAGTCATGGACGGTCGTGAGTTTGCAACTTACTTGAATCAAATCGAACCCGGGACCTACAATAACCTTGACGTTTTACCCAATACAGATTGGCAAGAATTAATCTATAATAATAATGCACCAATGACCAGCGCTAACTTTTCAATTAGTGGGGGTTCTGAAAACGCTACTTTTTATTTTGGACTAGGATATTTCGGTCAACAAGGTATCATTGAGAAATCTAATCTTGACCGTCTGACTGGAAAATTAAACTCCGAATACCGTTTAAGTCCCAACTTTGATGTAGGATTAAATTTATCAATGCTGCTTAGTGACAAACAAAATACACCCGGTGTCGTCAACACTGCTTTAAGAGCCTGGCCCATTAACACACCATATCTAGATGATGGAACTACTTTTGCAGAAGTCAATGGAGGCAATCCGCTTGCAGCGATCGAATACTCGAATAGCAATAGCGATCGACTTAGAAGTTTAGGCAACCTCTATGCAAACATTAATTTTCTCAACAATTTCACATTTAAAACCAGTTTACAATTTGATTTTGGAGCTGGTAAATCAAAATCATTTTCACCTGTGTTTTTTGTAGGTTCTCTTCAACAGAACGAGATTAATGATCTCAATTACACTAATGATTACAATTTGGGATTAATTTTCGAAAACACTTTAAGTTACAATAACGAAATTGGCAGACATCGAGTTGGAGCTGTTTTAGGTTATTCCACTCAGGATCAGAGAAATGAATTTATAAGCGGAAGTACAGAAGGACTCTTAAGAGAGGATCCACTTTTTTGGTATTTGGAAGCAGGACAAAATGATTTTGAGACGGTGACCAATAATGCAGCCAGATCGACCATCATATCCTATTTAGGAAGAGTCAATTATTCATTTGACTCCAGGTACCTATTGACAGCCTCATTGAGAAGAGATGGCTCTTCTAATTTCGGAGGGAATAATCTCTATGGATATTTCCCCTCTGTTGCTTTGGGATGGAATGTCTCCAATGAATCGTTCTGGAACGTCGACCTTGTTAATAGACTGAAAATCAGAGGTAGCTGGGGGAGAATAGGCAATGAAAAAATTCCGGGTTCGGCCCAGTATGCATTGATCAGAGGGGGTAGAGATGTGGTTCTTGGGGAAAATGAGGGTATTCAGCCCGGAGCGACTTTCGATGGAGGTGGAAATCCCGATCTTAAGTGGGAGGACACGGAACAAGCCAATATCGGATTTGAAGTTGGAATACTAGAAGACAAGTTTACTCTTGAAATGGATTACTACTACAAAAATACCTTTGATATTCTAGTGCCACTTGAACCGGCCGGATATTTGGGTATTGGAGCCTTCAGATCTATTTTCTTTAATGCGGCAAATGTAGAAAACAGAGGATTTGAATGGAATGCAAATTATCGTGACAATATCGGAGACATTTCCTATTCCATTGGATTTTTAGGAACGACCATAAGAAATGAAGTGACCAATATTGGCCAGGGATTTGGTGCAGATTCGTTGTTGGTTGGAGGTGATCTTGGGAATGGTCAACGAGTTGCGAGATCATCGGTAGGAAATCCTGTCGGATTCTTTTACGGATACCAGGTAGAAGGTGTTTTTCAGAACCAGGCGGAGATAGAAAACAACCCATCCCTTTTTGGTCAGCAACCAGGTGACTTGAGGTACGCAGACATCAACAATGATGGTTTATTGAATGCTAATGACAGAACCATCATAGGAAGTTCTATTCCAGATTTTATTTATGGTTTTAACGCCCAGGTAAATTATAAAACCATTACCTTATCTGCTGATTTTCAAGGCCAGATGGGTAATGAAATCTATAATGGTAAACAAGCCATTAGATTTACTACCCTGAATTATGAGGAGCGTTTTAATAATTACTGGTCTGGAGAAGGATCTACCGATGAAAACTTTAGACCGGTACTGGGAGGTCCGAATTTTCAGCCGTCCTCTTACTTTGTAGAAGATGGTTCTTTCTTGAGACTCAGGACCGTAACCCTTAATTATGGCATTCCAAATAGGTTGCTCGACAATTTAAAGATGGCAGGCGCTAATGTTTACGTCCGGGGTACCAACCTTTTTACAGCTACTCAATATACAGGGTATTCGCCTGAAATAGGGGCCGCCAATGCCATTGACGGATCTATTGATTTGGGAGTTTATCCCATTACACGAGTTTTTTCAGTTGGACTTAATGCAAGTTTTTAAACATCGAATCATGAAGAAAATAATATATATACTGATTGTAATAAGTATCGCTACTTCCTGTGGTGATGATTTTCTGTTTCAGCCTCCTAGAGCGGCACTGACAGTAGGTTCATTTCCGGCTACTGCTGACGATGCTTTATTAGCAGTAAATGGTGCTTATAATATACTTCGAGCCTGGCAGATCAATACAGGTGGATTCCCACTGCTTGATTTTATGGCAGATGATGTTGTAAAAGGAAGTAGTCCCGGTGACGGCACAGCCGTTGCTCCTTACGATAATTTCACTCATACTGCTGAAGAGGGTGGTTTAGAAAGATGGTATAAAACAGAATATGAGGCCATACGCAGAACCAACTTGGTAATCAATGAGGTACCAAATATCGATATGGAGGAAGATCTAAAGTCACGTTTGATCGCAGAAGCAAGGTTTTTGAGGGCTTTTTTCTATGCTGACCTGGTCAGAGGATTCGGAGCTGTACCTATGGTTACGGAAATTAATGCTCCTGTAGACTTGGTCAGAACACCAGTAGAGACCATATTGAATGAGATTATATATCCTGATCTTGAAAACGCCATTGTTAACCTTCCAGAAAGATCTGGCTACGGAGCAGAAGACTTGGGAAGGGCCACAAAAGGTGCTGCGAGAGGTCTTTTAGCTCGCGTTAAACTTTTTTATAAAGCGTTCGAAGATGTTGAGGAGCTGACGCAAGCAATCATTGCCTCTGATGAATACGAGTTGATGGATGACTACGCTGATATTTTTACCGCAGAAAATGAACACAACATTGAATCAATTTTTGAGGTAGGAGCTATTCCGGAGACTTTTGCAAATGGTGGTAGTCAATTCGCCAATACTTTAGGTGTAAGAGGTTCTCCTAACAGAGGATGGGGATTTGGTCGTCCCGCCTACTCATGGATTTCAGAAATGGAGGCAAATGAAGACCCGCGATTGGAACCTTCGGTTATTTTCTTAAATGAAGAATTGGATGGAGTGGTTATTTCAGGAGATGGAGCTACGCCTGATACGATCTATGCAGGTGGAGACATAGTAGAAATAGAGGCCTATAATCAGAAGGTTTGGTACCCGGGTACCGATACGAGAACAGCCTTTGGCCATAATAAACGTATCATACGATATGCAGATGTTTTACTCATGCACGCTGAAGCGTTAAATGAAAATGGTAAGACGAACGAAGCCCTTGATTATCTAAATCAAGTGAGGTCGAGAGCAGGAATGCCGGAATATAATACCACATCCCAAAGTGAATTACGGGATTTAATCATGGACGAAAGGAAATACGAATTGGCATTGGAAGGATTGAGGTTTTGGGATTTGGTCAGAACTGACAGAGCGGAAGAAGTGCTGGGACCGCTTGGATTCATCAAAGGAAAAAATGAATTGTTGCCCATTCCTCAATCGGAGATTGATATCTCTCAAGGAAGAATTGAGCAAAATCCAGGTTACTAATAGGAAGTCGGACCTCGGACTTTAGTCCGAGCTCTGGTATTATATATATAGAGAATATTCTCGGACTAAAGTCCGAGGTCCTATAATAACTCCTAACATTAATAAAAAATAAAAAATCAAAAATATTAGAATATGAAAATCTTAAATTATTGTATGGCTTTATTTGCCTTAATGGCAATCACTCTAACCTCCTGTGACGACGAACCAGATCCAATCTTAGCACCTGTTGTTACTGGAATTGTAGCCGAAGGAACCAGTTTTGAAGACGGAAGTTCAGTTACCAAGGACCTCAATGGCGCTACTTCTGCAGCGGATGTAGCGACTAATTCTACCATAACCATCACTTTAGATAAGGCCGTGGATGGCTCAACTGTCAATGTCTCTAATGTTTCGATTTCTGATGGATCTAACGATGTTTCATCGACTGTCACGAGCTCAGGATCAACAATCCTTATCACGCCGGACCAAGAATTAGTAAGAGGAACACAATACACGCTTACTCTTAGTGGCATTAAATCTACAGATGGTGGAACATTGGGTAACATCACAAGAACTTTTACTACCGAAGGTAGAGCACCAGTCGTTGCTCCTAAAGCAGACCAACTATTGGCATATTACGACTTTAATGGAACTACAGATGATCAATTAGATATGTTTAATCCAGACAATGCAATAGCCATCGAATTTGGTGATGATAGATTCGGACAAGGAAACAGCACGGCTACATTTGATGGTGATCAGTCTATTATTGAGATTCCAAATGGAGATCAATTTATGGCAAACGATGATATGAGTTTGTCTTTTTGGATGAAGACTAATTCCGATGGTCACGTTGATGCAAATGGAAATCCTTCATCCCACTTTATTATTGGCCTAGGGGCTTTTTTCGGATTTCAAATAGAATTAAGAAATTCTTATAACTCTTTTGGTTTTCCGGTAAGCTACATCGCAGAAGATGATTCCACAACATTTACGTATCAAATTAATGTCGAAGGTGCTGGCAATGATAACACAAGTGGCGGTTGGCAAGGTACTACATTTGATGCCAATTTAGGTGAAAATGGAATTCTTGATTTGGTAAAAGATAAGTGGGCACATTTAGCATTTAGCTACGACGCAACAGCAAGAGTGGGAGCATTTTATATTAACGGCATGCTAATGCGAAGTTTTGATTTCAATTTATGGGATCCATGTGATGAGGAACGACCTTTAAGCTGCTTTCAGGCTACCAAAGGTGTTAATTACAGAGGTAATCCGGCGGATGTCGAACCGATTTTAGCACTAGGTTTCATTAAATCTGTTGATAGTCCTATGTGGGCCAGCGAGCCATGGGGCGATTACTTCAGACCTACTTCAAATCACTTTAAAGGAGATTTAGACGATCTAAGAATCTGGGGAGCTGCTTTGACACAAAGTGAAATAGAAGCACTTTACGACGCAGAAAAATAAAATTTAAATTTCCCTATTTCTATAAAGAGCGGAGAAGTGAGAGCTCCGCTCTTTTATTAAATCACACCACTTAAATTTGCTGCAACAAAAATGAAAATTACGCTTTCCATAATTCTCGGACTTTTTCTATTTTTCTCCTGCACTGAAGAACCGATCATTCCTGATCCAGACGTGGGAACCCTACAGTTAGTAAGCGCAAAAAAAGGTGGCGTTTCATTGCTTTCAAACAACCCGGAAGTCCCTTCCACCGGTGAAATAATATTGACCTTTAGTGCTGCCATTGACCCCAATACCAACCATGAGATAAGCCTATCACCAGATCAAAATCTTTCTTTCCAAAATCTCGATTTAAATAAAATAATTTCTATTTCTACCGAATTGCCATTGACAGAAGGCGAAACTTACCAACTTATTATTGGAGATGGTCTCAAAGGAGCAAATGGGGAAACATTTCCCGGTTATTCCACATCCTTCCAGATTGAATCTCCCGCTTTGGAATTGATATCAGTCACTGTCGATGAAAAGGAACTTAAAAAGAACACCAGAAACATTGATATACCACTAAATCCCACATTCAAATTGATCTTTTCACAGGAGGTTGATCCCGAAATACTGGAAAAGGAAGTGGTTTTAGTGGGACAAAAAAACTACGATTTCAGCATCGCTCCGATCTCCTCTGCAACCTATGAATTGAAACCCAATGACCAGTTTGGAAGTCTTGAAAAAATAAACCTGCTACTTCCTTCCAGCATAGGCGAAAAGTTCCAGACCATAAGCTTTGAATTATTTTCCATTTTAGACACCATTCCCAAATTCCCAATTATCTCTGATGATGAATTGCTCACCAAGGTTCAGGAACAAACTTTTAAATATTTCTGGGACTTCGGCCATCCGGTAAGTGGCCTGGCCAGGGAAAGAAACACCAGTGGAGAAACGGTGACATCCGGAGGGTCTGGCTTTGGTTTGATGGCCATGATCGTAGGAGTGGAACGAGGATTCATTACCCGACAAGAGGCTGTAGAACGATGGCAAAAAATCATGAACTTCCTGGAAAACGCTGACCGATTTCATGGAGTGTGGTCACATTGGTTAAACGGAACTACCGGTCGAGTCATACCTTTTTCTGCACAGGACAATGGCGGTGACCTGGTAGAAACTGCATTTCTGGTTCAGGGAATGTTGACAGTCAGACAATACCTCGATGCTAACGCACCTGAAGAATCTGCATTGATTGATCAAATTACCCAACTTTATGAAGAAGTAGAATGGAATTGGTATACCAAAGGTGGTGAAAAGATACTCTATTGGCATTGGTCACCCCAATTCGAGTGGGCTATAAACTTGCCCATTAGGGGACATAATGAAACACAAATCATTTACACGCTTGCTGCATCATCACCCACTTATCCCATTGACAAAGAAACTTATATCAATGGCTATACCAGGAACGGTGGATTTCAAAACAGAAATACATTTTACGGTATACAACTTCCCACAGGGCCCGGGCGCGGAGGACCACTTTTCTTTAGTCATTACAGTTATATAGGAATGGATCCAAGAAACCTTCAGGATGAATATGTTAATTATTGGGATCAGAATGTAGCGCATACTTTAATCAACCGCCAATACTGCATTGATAATCCACAGAATTATGTCGGATACTCTGAAACTTGTTGGGGTTTGACAGCCAGCGATGGAAATACTGGTTATTCAGCTCACGATCCCGGAAATGATCGGGGAGTAATCACGCCTACCGCTGCGATCAGCTCGATTCCCTACACGCCGGAGGAATCACTTGCAGCAATAAAGCATTTTTACTATTTACTCGGTGACAAACTCTGGGGTCCGTATGGATTTTATGACGCCTTCAATCCCACAGCAGGGTGGTATGCTGATTCCTACCTGGCTATTGACCAGGGCCCTATCATCTGTATGATCGAAAATTTTAGAACGGGATTGCTTTGGGATCTTTATATGTCAGCTCCGGAAGTTAGAGCTGGATTAGACAAATTAGGCATTACTTATTAATTTAGGAGGATGAAGAAATTGATATATCTCATTTGCTTTTTTATGGTCGTTGCTTGCAATACCACTAAAGTATCTGAGGATCAGGAACAAATAGAAAATTCAGACCAGTCTTCTAAGAATTCGATGGTCGATGAGGCACTATTGGATCGCGTACAGAAAGAGACCATCAATTATATGTGGGAAGGAGGAGAACCAGTGTCAGGAGCAGCTAGGGAACGCTTACACATGGATGACGTCTATCCTTCGACCCCCAAAGATGTGGTCACGTCAGGTGGAACAGGTTTCGGGATCATGGCATTAATAGTTGGGATTGAGCGCGGATTTATTCCCAGAAAAGAAGCAATAGAAAGGTTGGATCGCCTGGCCAACTGGTTAGCGAAAGCAGATCGTTACCACGGTGCGTGGCCCCATTGGATGGATCCTACAGGAACGACGGTTCCTTTTAGCAAGTTTGACGATGGGGGTGACTTAGTAGAAACCTCTTTTCTTGCTCAAGGCATGCTGGTAGCAAGACAATACCTTCAGAAAGGATCGGAATCCGAAAAAAGGCTGGCATTAAAGTTTGATCAATTATGGAAAGGCATTGACTTTGATTGGTACACCAATGGGGAAGAAGTCCTGTTTTGGCATTGGTCCCCTAATCACGATTGGAAGATGAATTTTAGGGTAGGAGGGCATAATGAATGCCTGATCATGTATGTACTAGGAGCAGCATCTCCCACGCATGCTATTGATCCGGCTGCCTATCACCAGGGATATATGCGAGGCGGATCCATTGTTTCAGACGAAGAATATTATGGTCTTCCTGTGCTTTTAGATCATTACGAACACAATGACAAGTCTGTCGGACCGTTATTTTGGGCTCACTATTCCCATTTGGGACTGAATCCTCATGATCTCAAGGACAAGTATGCGGATTTTTGGAAATTAAATCAGAATCATGCATTGATCCAACACCGACATTGTGTTGAAAACCCTTATGAGTACAGAGGCTATAGTGACGAGTGTTGGGGATTGACTTCATCCTACAGCATGAAGGGATATGCAGGACACAGTCCACAAGAGGATCTGGGGGTAATTACACCGACTGCGGCTTTAGCCAGTTTTCCATATACACCAGCGGAAAGCATGAAATTTTTAAATTTCCTTTATAATAAGCATCCGGAAATAGTAGGTGAATATGGACCATATGATGCCTTTAGTTTTCAATCTGATTGGATGCTTCCTCGTTATCTTGCCATTGACCAATTGCCAATTCCGGTCATGATAGAAAATTACAGGACAGGTTTGATCTGGAATCTATTTATGTCTGCGCCTGAAGTACAAAACGGTTTGAATAAATTGGGATTCACTTATAAAAGAAGAGGAATAGAATGAGATTATCAGCAGTAGTTTTTTTCATGTCAATGTTGACCATTCTCAATGCTCAGCAGAATGGTGAATACATTCCTTTGGTTTATTCTGACGGGGAAGGAGGAGTATTGAATTACAATATCTTATACCCTAAGGACTTTGATGACTCGGGTTCCAAAAAATATCCCTTAATGCTTTTCTTACATGGAGCTGGTGAGCGAGGTTCAGATAATGAGGCACAGTTAATCCATGGTGCTCAGGTCTTTAAGGACTCGTTAGAAAAGTATCCAGCGGTGGTTATTTTCCCTCAATGTCCGAAGGACAGTTATTGGGTTGATTTGCGCAGTGAAGGAACAGGACAGGGACGAAATATGAAAATTATGACGGAACAAGGTCCCAATCCTGCTTTAAGGATGGTGATGGAATTGATCAATCAGACTTTAGATCAATCTTATATTGATAAGGATCGCTTTTATGTAGCTGGCTTGTCAATGGGAGGTATGGGAACGATAGAATTAGGTTGGAGAATGTCTGATCAGATAGCTGCTGCGATTGCGATTTGCGGAGCCGGACCAAGCGACAAAGCCACGGAAATGGCAGATGTACCTTTTTGGTTTATTCACGGAGTTGACGACAATGTGGTTCCTTCACGGTATTCATTAATGATGTTGAGGGCGATGCAGGTCAATGGCGGTAAGGCAAGAATTACTTTGTACCCTGAGACCGGACATAATTCCTGGGATAAAGCATTTGCAGATCCGGAGTTTTTCAGTTGGATGTTTGATAAGAGGAGGTAGAGTTTAGTTGTTAGTTGTTAGTTGTTAGTTGTCAGTTGTTAGTTGTCAGTGAAAAGCCAATTACGAAATGCTATAAATATTTTTTAAATGAAACACATATTATATCTCTTATTCTTTACATCAATCCTTAGCGCCCAAACCACTCTCTCCCCTAAAGTAGAGGCCATTTACCAACAAATGACCATCGACGAAAAGATAGGACAACTCAATCTCATCACTCCTGGAGGAACAGTGACTGGCGAAGTGGTCAGTAAGAATGTAAACGAAAAAATGAAAAATGGCCAGGTAGGCGGAATATTCGGAATTCGAGGAGCAAAGAAGGTAAGGCAAGCCCAACAAATTGCAGTGGATTCTAGTAGACTGGGTATTCCATTAATTATCGGCATGGACGTTATTCATGGACACCAAACCATTTTTCCTATTCCTCTTGGGCTGAGTTGTACATGGAATATGGACCTGATTGAAAAAACCGCCCGTCAGGCAGCTAGAGAAGCTACAGCCGATGGTCTCATGTGGACCTTTTCACCTATGGTAGACATATCAAGGGATCCCAGATGGGGGCGCATATCTGAAGGTAATGGAGAAGATCCTTATCTGGGTTCTCAAATTGCCAAAGCCATGGTCCGCGGTTATCAGGGCGATGATTTTACAGACCCTACCACCATGCTTGCTTGCGTGAAGCACTTTGCCTTGTACGGTGCAGCAGAGGGTGGTCGAGACTACAATACAGTGGATATGAGTAAAGTGAGAATGTATAATGAATATCTTCCACCTTATAAAGCTGCAATAGATGCTGGTGTTGCTTCAGTCATGACTTCGTTTAATGTGCTGGATTATGTACCAGCGTCCGGAAGCAAGTTTTTATTTCGGGATGTTTTAAGAGACGAATGGGGTTTTGATGGTTTCGTAGTTACAGATTATACAGCCATTAATGAGATGATTGAGCACGGTGTAGGTAATTTGCAAACTGTTTCTGCGACAGCCTTAAATGTAGATATTGACATGGATATGGTAGGTGAAGGTTTCTTAATGACACTTAAAGAATCGTTAGAAGATGGATTTGTGACAGAAAGTGATATTAATGAGGCTTGTAGAAGGATTTTAAAGGCAAAGGAGTTGTTGGGATTATTTGAAGATCCTTATCGGTATTTTGATGAGGAACGGGCATCCAAAGAGATTTTATCTGATGAATTCAGAGCCTTTGCCAGAGAGGTGGCTGCAGAATCATTCGTCCTGCTGAAAAATGAGGATGATATTTTACCTTTAGAAAAGACGGGAAAGATTGCCGTCATCGGCCCACTGGCTGATTCCAGAAGAAATATGTTAGGGACCTGGTCAGTTTCGGGCGATCACTCTAAAGCAGTTACCGTCATCGAAGGCATTCGTGAAGTAGCAGGAGAAGGTGTTGAAATTCTATATGCTAAGGGATCTAATATCAGTGATGATCCTGAATTTGCCAGAAAGGTCAATGCTTTTGGTCCTGAAATCGTTATCGATGAAAGGTCTTCCGCTATACTTTTAGAAGAGGCCTTAATAGTTGCCAACCAGGCTGACGTAATCGTTGCGGTTGTTGGAGAAGCTGCTGATATGAGTGGAGAATCTTCAAGTATGGCTAATATTGGTTTGCAACCCGAACAACTGGAGTTATTAAAAGCGCTTGAAAAAACGGGTAAGCCTATCATAATGGTTTTATACAATGGAAGACCGATGACCTTGAACTGGGAGTCTGAGAATATGGATGCCATATTAGACGTTTGGTTTGGAGGTACAGAAGGTGGCAATGCTGTTGCAGATGTACTTTTTGGAGATAAGGTTCCAGGCGGTAGACTCACTACTTCTTTTCCGTTTCATGTAGGCCAAATACCCATATATTATTCGATGCTCAATACCGGACGCCCTAACTTTGGAGAAACTGCTCAGAAGTTCAGAAGTAACTACTTAGATATTCCTAATCAGCCGCTGTACCCATTTGGATATGGGTTGTCATACGCCACATTTGATTACAGCCCGATGGTTTTATCGGATACTTTGTTTTCAAATACTTCCGATATAAAGGTGAATGTCAATGTTAAAAATACTGGTGATAGGGAAGCCACAGAAGTCGTTCAACTATATGTCAGGGATGTGGTGGCGTCAATCAGTCGTCCCATGAAAGAATTGAAAGGCTTTCAGAAAATCAGATTAGCACCCGGTGAAGAGAAGCAAGTTGAATTCACCATCGATCAGTCCATGGTAGAATTTTACAATGTAGATCTTGAAAAAGTAAGTGAACCTGGACTTTTCGAGGTGATGATTGGTCCTGATTCACAGAGACTGGAAAGAAGAAATGCTATTCTGAAAAAGTAACTCTTCAATTAATACGGGAACAGTTTTGAGATTTATTTGAATATTAAGAATTCATTATCTATGTCCTATTGGACTAGTCAACATTGATCCCTCTCAAGACCAATTCTTTCCACTTGGGATGCCTTTTAATATACCCAGCTACAAACGGACAAAGCGGTACAAGAACTAAGTCTCTATCTTTGACTTCCTGAAGCACGGTTTTTACTAGTTCAGAACCTATTCCCTGACCTTCAAATTCTTCCGGTACTTCTGTATGGGTCAAAAAGATCTTGTTTGAGGTCAAGATATAGTCAATGAATGCTAGTTTGCCATTGATTTCATGCTCAAATCGTTTCTTTTCTTTGTTGTCTACAACTTTCATTGCTATATTTTACTTTACAAATGTCACCTAACCTCAAACTTCCATTGGCACATCCATTAATAATACATGAGCATCATTTTGAACTTCGATTTCTACAAAAGCAGTATCCCAGATTCCGAAACCATCTCTTTTTCCCAATTCTTCACCCGCTACATTTACTTTGCCGTCGATGACGAAAACATACAGTCCATTCCCTTTAGCCTTTATCTCATATTGACCTGACCAACCTTTCTTCAATTTACCCATAGAAAACCAGGCATTTTGATGCACCCACACCCCTTCATCATCCTGATGAGGAGAAAGGATCTGTACCAGATTGTTTGAAAGGTTTTGATCATCAAGTGTAATCTGATCATAGCGAGGTTCGACATTCTTTTTATTGGGAAACATCCAAATCTGTAAAAATCGCACCGGGCTGTCTGAATTCTTGTTGTATTCACTGTGTCTGATTCCCGTTCCTGCACTCATCACCTGAATATCACCAGACTTGATAACGGCTTTGTTGGACATCGAATCCTGATGCTCTAGATCACCTTCCAGAGGTATGGATATGATTTCCATATTATCGTGTGGATGGGTGCCGAAACCTTTACCACCCTGAACCACATCATCATTGAGCACCCTTAGAACTCCAAAGTGCATTCTTTCGGGATGGTAATAATTTGCAAAACTAAAAGTGTGATGTGAGTCAAGCCAACCGTGATTAGCATGGCCTCTGGTTTCCGCTCGATGTAATACCGTCTTCATATCTAAATTGTTTTTTAAATTGGGTAGGTGGTTAAATCCTACTTGCTGCATAAGCCTGTTATAAGTGCTGTCTTTTTTCAGAATCTTACTGCCTACGATGGTTTCCCCAGATCCCAACAGAACATTTTTTAAAAACTTTTTCCTATCCATAAAAGATCCAACGTTTGACGATTACCAATTGTTTAAAGCAAAAACACTTCCAAATTTGCTATTTTAGTCCAAAAGCAATGGACGATATAGTACGAAAAATTAGCCAGGGACGGACAGATTTGATTTTCGATTTGATGGCGAAAAAAGGATGGAAAGAAAGGTTGTTTCAGGATCGGATCAAGATCCTACAATGGCTGGTATACTATGATGATCTTACAGCAATCAAAGCAGTGATCCATAATGGGGGTACATTGGAAAGCATCAATATCAATGACGAATTAGGAAATGCTGCTTTTTTCGGTCATTGGAAAATCTGTGAATTCCTGATACGAAAAGGTGCTGATGTCAACTATCATGTTGATAAGACGGAAGAAACTCCATTGCATAATGCCTTGTGCAAAGCGGGTCGACCATACTATTTATATACTTTGAAGGTTTTGATAGAAAATGGCGCCAATGTCAATGCCAGAACTAAGCCCGGAATAGAGACCGGTGGTTTTATGCGAGATGTCAGAACTAGAGGAGAAACACCTTTACATCGTGCAGCAGCCTATGCCGATGAAATTATGATCAGGTATTTGTTGGAAAAAGGGGCAGATGTAACTGCTAAAGATGCTTTTGGAGATTCACCATTAACCTGGGCCAGTCGCCATCTGCGTCCTGGTAACATTTTAGCGTTATTGACCTTTGGAGAACACCGAATTGGAGAAAATCACCAAGCTAGAAATACAAGTGATCATGGAGCAGGTTGGGGAAATGGGATGGACTGGAATCTTTATGGTGAATATGTGAAATAATTGTTTTGTAAACATTAAACCCTTAACTTACTTACTTCGCAAGATTCTAACCTCGATATGACACTTTTGTACAAAACAAAGAAAACCGACCTTATTCTGGATCAGAGTATGTCCCCTGATCAGCTTGATGAAGCTCAAAATACCTTAGCACCACCACCTTTCCAGTTAAAAAGTACCTTTAGAAAAAATGCTGGAGAAACACAAACACCGGAAGTTTCTTATGGATATAGCGAAGGAGGACTGCCCACTCAATTAAAACAAGGCATAGAAGGATTATCAGGAATGAATATGGGTGATGTAGATGTCCATTACAATTCAGATAAGCCCAAGGATCTTGGAGCCAATGCCTATGCTCAAGGCACAGAAATACACATTGGCCCCGGACAAGAAAAGCACTTGCCACATGAGGCCTGGCATGTTGTACAACAGAAGCAAGGCAGAGTCAAAGCCAATATGGACAGGAGCAATAGTATCCCCATCAATGATGATCATGCTTTGGAAAAGGAAGCTGATGTGAAGGGCGCGCAGGCTTTACAAATGAAGAATGTCGCTAAGTCGGTAATGACGTCGAATGAAAGTAGTGGAGGCGTTGCACAACTATCACCGAAGGAAAAAATAAACGAGTTTTCTAGGAAATCTGGACTTTCTGCTAACATACAGACGATATCCTCTCATTTCAAAATGAATAGAAGTGAAGTTCACGCCATCATTGCATCGGATGACTCATACGAACAAAAGATAGCTAAACTATCAGAACCCTTAAATAAGGAAAAGGTAGAAGCCAAAGAATCGAAGGACAAAACGGAGACTGGAGGAAGTGGTGGGCACGCAATCGGTCGACATGGTCCTGAAATAGATGATAACACCTTAAAGGATCGCTTATTTAGCGGAATGGCACCTGATGGAGCACTATCACCAGCCCCTGGCAACAGCTCCAAGTTTAAAAGTTATGGCGCCATGCTTTCCACCCGACAATCAGCCAATGCTTATTTAGGGTCAGAAATTGCTGGAGTTCAAAAAGATATTCTCAAGTGGAAAGCTGTTAATATTGAAGGAGACAGACTTTCCGAAATTGCCAATAAAAGGGAAGGGGCAAGAGTGAAAAAAGCTAAGGCTTTGCAGGATGCGGAGGCAAACGAACAGAACGTAAGGGCTGAAGTAGCAGGTGGAACAAAAGAGGGAACTGAAATCGGCCTAGCTGTAAATGAAGCAAAGGAAGCAAAGAAAAAACTGGATTTAGCTACAGAGAACAAGAAAATAGCAGATGAAGAAGTGGCAAAACCCGGAAAACATCTGATGAGGATGTGGCCCTCTTACTCTAAGTTTGGACTTGACATTAGGGAAGATGCAGATGCAGGTCAACTTGAAGAGAATGTCAAACTCAAGGACACTTATAGTTTTACGATAGCTCATACAACAGCAGTTGGTGAGGGTTTTGAAAGTGATGACGGTATTAAGTTTTCGGAAATTGCAAGAGCTGCGGCAACCAATCCTGATGCTGCAGATGATGTTGAATATCAACCTAAAAGTGAAACAGATATCGAAGCAGCACTTTCAGGTTTGGGCGTAGCTGGAGATTTAAATAAGTTTGCAAAATACCTATCAGATAAAGATAATCTGAATCTGGCAAGGAAAAAAGGAGGAAAGGGAAGTAAAGTATTTAAATCAGCGACTGCGACCGGAGACCTGACCAAAACAACGACCAATATTCAGACGAAAGGGGATAAAAAGTTATTCGATAGTAATGCCGGTTCAAAAGAAGACAAACCCAAAAAAGTGAAAACAGCGGATTGGCCAGCAATTCAACATTTTCCGGCAGCTGAAGATGCAGAAGTAGGGTTTAAATAATCAAGATGGAAGACAGAAATGATATGGTCAATAATTGGGCAGATTACATGGAGGCATGGGAGCAGGAATATGAAGGCTATTCCTCGACCATTAGGTCTGTTTCGGAAAAATTATTGAACGATAAGCTTAATGCTGAAGCCATTTTTGAAGTGGGCATCGTGCTCTTAAAGGAAAACCAAATAAAAAAGGCAACTGATTTTTTGTATGCTGCCCATCACTTTGATCCTGATAAACCTGGATATCTGATTGAATTGGCTTCTGCCCTGGAAATGTCGGGAGAATATGATTTAGCGATTTCACTCATCCAAAGCAACATGGATTTGGCGTATCAAGATCCAATGTTGCATTATTTGCTAGCCCTTCATGCTGTTTATTCTGAAAGAATCGAACTGTCAAGAAGTCAATTAGAAATCATTGAATCTATAGATGACGCTCCATTTAGATTTTATTCAGAAAGAATAAGGAGGATGCTGGGGCGCTATGATTATTTACATCCTTATCAAGAGCAGCTCAGCCATATGCGATTTTGGTATTTTGTAACCACAGGCGGAATACTGTTGGATAGTCCTAATATTCAAGGGTACTATAAGTCCAGAGATCTTGAAAATCAAGATTTATACGAAATACTAAAAAGGCTTGATCTCAGTTTTTCCAAAATGAGTTTGTCCTTCACTTCGATAGCTGCCATACCTGAAAAGAGTTCAATGATTATGGCCAAGGCATGGCGCATGTGGAAGGATCTTCCAATGCAAGAATTCAAAGAGAAAAAGAAAGACGTTCTGGTTTGCAGCTATGACTTGATAGATGTCATACCGGAATATAGAAAACAAGCGATGTTGCCCAATGAGAATAATTTTTTGTTCTCGGTTGGAGCGGGCATGGGCAACGACATAGATGTTGCTCCAGATTTTCTGGGATTTTTCTATCGGGAAAGTATTTCACCATGGGGCCCAGGCTTTACCAGCAAATTAGAGCATAGAGATCTGACCCATGCCGATGACGAAGAATTGGCCAGCCGGATTATTGACTCGAAGACTGAAATTAGAAATGCCAATGATCTGAAGGAATTCATTGACTTACTTTTAAACATACCAGATCGACAATTAATCGCTGCTTTTCAGGACAAAAATCAAAGAGAACGGCTTTGGATTCGAAAACCTGATCCAGTGAAATAATTACCCTGGCCACAAAAATCATTCTTTTAACGTGATTGAAAAAAAAAATGCATTACTTACGCCCAGTAATTTTCTCACTTCTCCAATGGCCACATATATTTGTCCCTCAATGACTGAGGGGTACCATTGTTTTTACCATTCCGCTTTTTGTTTTTCCAATCTTTGTTGTCAGAACGTTCTTGCTTAGAATGGCCGCTACTATTGCTTGTTGTTTTTTGATCAGCATTCGCGGATTGATTTCCTGCTTCAGGTTCATCTCGCCTTCCTTTCCACTTCTTTTTCTCAGGTCTGTCTTGTTTTTGTCTTTTTTCAAAAGATGATTTAGGATGATCTTTTTTGCGTTTTGACTTAGGATTACGGTCTCTATTCTTTTCAGACTGTTGATTTTCTACATCAGACGCTTGTTTATCTTTATAATCTTTCTTTTTTCCTTTAGGACTTTTACTTCCTTTTCCGTGCTTTGATCTTTTTCTATTGGCAAAAAACTCCTGCTTTCTTCGGTTTTTTTCTTTCTGCCACTCTTTCTTTTCGGCGTCGGTCATCGGTTTGTCCGTTTGAGGATAAGGATTATCAGAAACCACATCTATCTTCTGTCCGATCAATTTCTCAACGTCTTTGATGTATGCATTTTCTTCCGGTTCGCAAATGGAAATAGCATAACCTTCTTCTCCAGCTCTTCCGGATCTACCTATTCTGTGCACATAGGATTCCGGTTCGTTCGGAATATCATAGTTGATGACATACTTTAATTTGTCAATATCAATTCCTCTGGCAGCTATATCTGTGGCCACTAAAACTCTGGTTTTCCCTGCTTTAAATGCCTTAAGGGCTTTCTGTCTTTGTGGTTGAGACTTATCACCATGTATCGAAGCGGCATCGATACCATCCTTCTTAAGTTTGCGTGCAATTCGATCTGAACCATGTTTAGTTCTGGAAAACACTAAAGCCTGGTCAATTTTTTTGCTTTCCAATATGTGAACCAATAAACTGTGCTTTAGATCCCGATTAGTATAATAAAGATGTTGTTGAATGGTTTCTGCTGTAGTAGATGCAGGTGTCACTTCTATACGAACGGGATTCTTTAAAATTTTCTTTGACAACTCTACAATGTTTTCAGGCATCGTCGCTGAGAAAAATAAAGATTGCCGTTGTTCGGGAAGCAAATCAATAAGTTTGTTGATGTCATGGATAAATCCCATATCCAACATACGATCTGCTTCATCCAGGACAAATAGTTTGACTTCCCTCAAACTTATAAATCCCTGTCCGATTAAATCCAGCAACCGACCCGGAGTAGCCACTAAAATATGGACTCCCTTTTTCATCATTCTGACTTGTTCGTTCTGTTTTACTCCTCCGAAAATAACAGCGTGTCTGATAATGGTGTTTTTACTGTATTCTTTGATGTTTTCACCAATCTGAATGGCCAGCTCTCTGGTCGGAGTGACAATCAACGACCTTAAATGAGGTCTGCCATGGTGTTCTCCATCCTTTTTATTGATCAATTGGATGATCGGTATAGAGAATGCCGCTGTCTTTCCTGTTCCTGTTTGAGCTACACCGAGAACATCTCTTCGATTGAGAACTTGTGGTATGGCTTCCTCTTGAATAGGTGTAGGTTCTTCATAACCTTTTTCTGCTAAAGCCTTTAGGATAGGCTCTATGATGTTTAATTCCTTAAATTTCATTCTATTATTTATAAGCGTGCAAAGGTACGATATTATAATGAATAGTAATTTGTAAGTTTGCACAGCTGAGTTATGAAGAAAATAATGTTTTTTCTTGTGGTATGCCAATGTTGTGGTGTGAAGGTGTATAGCCAGGGTGACTGGACGAGCCTGCAAGCTGCAAAATTTAAGGAAGTATTTGTGGAGCAATTTTATTCCTTCAAAACCTTGTTGGTTCCTACTGATAGTATCATGGCTCTCGAAGGTGAGCTTTTTGAAATGACCGGTTATTATATTCCAGTCGCTACTGAGGACAAGAGCATTATTTTATCGAAGACTCCTTTTGCCAGCTGTTTTTTCTGTGGTTCAGCAGGTCAGGAAACGGTGATTGATGTCAGACTCCGCGAGCCCGCAAAAAGAAATTATATAGCTGACCATAAAATCAGGGTTAGTGGGCGTTTAAAGATCAATACAGAGGATTGGGAAACACTGAGCTTTATCTTAGAAGATGCAGTGATCATTCAGGATTAGAATGGTGCCCAAGCCTTAAATGTGAGTAGAAGTCAACCTCGAAAGTAGCTTGAGCATGCTGTTTTTAACCCTTTATTTATAATCTTCCCTAGAAGGAACAAATACATCAATAATTGTACAATCTGTCAGTGCAGAATGTGGTGTATGAGGAGCAATAACTATATGGTCTCCAGCTGAAACGATCTTGGTTTTACCATCTACTGTAAATTGAAAATCACCGGATTGGATACAACTTGTCTGTTCGTGAAAATGCTGATGTTCGGGAAGAACTGCTCCTTTGGCTATCTTAAAAAAGGACATGGTCATTTTGTCGGTATGAATCATACGACCGACGATACCTGGAACGACTTCAAACTCCTCGAGTTCTTCAATATTTTGAAATGTATTATACATCATGGTTTGATAAGTTAATTTTAGAAACCAAAAGCAATGATTACTAACAGTAGTAATAAAAGAGGTATAAGTCCGGTTAGCAAACCAGTTACCAATCCCCAAATAGCCATTCTTCTTGACAATTTATAAGTTTGGCGATCTTTTCCCGTCTTGCGAAGAACGATGATGGCAAAGATATCTGCAAGAATGGCCAAAATTGCTGCTGCTATCAGAAAGGCAGAACCTAATGATAATAGTATTAACCCAACGAGGGATAGTACTCCAGCGATTAGTGCTATCCAGGCCAGCTGTCTAATTTTTACTTTGTCAATGGCTTTTTTAAAGGAGCTTTTTATCTTGCTCAACAAGCCCGTTTTATCCTTCGATTTTTCTATTTCTACAAAAGTCTCTTGAGAAATGGGGTTTGTAGCATAGGAGTCATTGGAAACCCAGGATAGATTTAGGATAAGAATGAGAAATGCTATTTTTTTCATAGTCGAAAGATAAACTTATTTGGTTATTTACCTTATCAAAAAAGTAGGTTATGCGTAACAAAAATGTAACCATTAAATCAAATATTGACCACTTACTTTCCTAATCAAGTAATCATACTGCAAGTCTCCAAACCCCAAAGCATGATCCTTCGCCAGCAATTTTCGAATGACATCTTGCTTTTTCAATGGACTACTTTGCAACATTGACATAATTTCAGACTCCAGTTTACTCAAAGATTCACCATTACCAAAAAGTACTTTCGAAGCTTCTAAGGCATCACTTAGGTAGGGCAATCGATCTGATTGAATGGATGAGAACTGTTCCACTGCCATTGCACAAAACATCATCCACGCTTTGTCAGCTACCAGCAAGTCATATTTCATCAGGATTTTTCGATTATTATAAAGCACTTGATATTCTTGCGTGTTTATCTCCCCAAGCCCTACCCTGTGCTTGTATTGCGGGTGATCACCCACACAGATAATGGAAACTTTAACCTCCTTTTTATATTTCAAGATGTAGGACATCAAAGCAATAAAATTGACCTGGCAAAACACATCATATTCGTACCACAGAACAATTTCAGGACCTTGGAATTTGCGTAACTTTCCAAACTCCAGCATAACACTTCGTCTGTATTCAGCCAGCTTCGCTCCATAAGCAGCTTCCATGAATTGCGACCGCATGTCCCAAAATAATTCGCTGTCGATCTGGTAGAAAAGTGGTCCCAAAGCCAAAGTTTCACGCCAGACCATATACTGACCAGTAAAACCTGCATCACGAAATTTCCGAAATGTAGCATCTCCATTTAATATATGCAGAATGTCCTTTTTCAATTCATAGACATCGTAGGGATGAGGCTAAGCCCATTATGGAAAAGCAATTCGCTGTAATCATAATCCATATAGGGAGTGAGTGGGAGCGCATCAATAACCTGGACCAATTCACTTTCAGAGCTTACCAAAAATACACCCCATAGTTTTGTGCGCTCTTTTGATAATGAGTAAGCCAATAATTTACCTTGTTCAAACAATTTGGAGATGGCCTTACGTTGACTCGGGATCTTTGCCTCGAAATCTCCGTCGATCTGGTAATACACATCGAATTCAACCATATATTGTTTGTCGCCGCCGTCCATTTACTGAAATGCTTCTAGATCAAATATAAACCTATTCTTAATTTCCTGAGGTGAAAATGACCTAAATTCTAGTTTGATCTCCATGTCAAATGTTTTTTTCTTTAGCAAGTCTTCCACATTTGAAATAGAGGTGAGCAGTCTTAATCGAGCATTATTGTTGTTGTTCTGATTGAAGTCCAGATAGTGTATCTCTTTGCGAATCCGCGGATCATCGGGATCTACCATCCACACACTGACCCGATTTACAAATTCATAATTCGTTTCTGAAAATACAGAAGTAATTTCACCTTTTCCACCCTGTATGGTTCGTATTTCTGAGGTGTCAACATTAGTTGACTTAAGATAAGTATCTAGTGGATTAGCGACATCCTGAATGATAAAAGTGTGGGTCAGGACTCCGGAAAGCCCTGCTGGAATCGTAAAATCCACTTCCAAAGGCATGCTAAAAAGTGGTTCTATTTCAGAACGACAAGAACTTAAACAGACAGCAATTAAAAGGTAAAGAAGAATTTTATTCATATCATTATGCTGATTAATGAATTTAACGAAGTCAGGAATACAAATAGTTCATATATTTAGATAAATCAAGATAGATTGGATGGGTGATCAAAATGTAAATAAGGTTAGTGGAAAGGTGCAAATGCAGAACTTTATGAAGCTGCTTCTTAGAGATGTTCAAGCCATGGAATACATGCTAGACAATGACTGGTTTGAAAACGACATCACAAGAATTGGGGCAGAGCAGGAGATGGTTTTAGTGAACAATAAAACTTTGAAAGCTGCACCCATCGCCATGGAAGCCATTGAAAAAATAGGCGAACGCAAGTGGCTGGATACTGAGCTGGCGAAGTTCAATCTGGAGATCAATGTCAATCCACAGGAATTTAAAAAAGATTGCTTTAAGTTGGTTGAGAATGAAATTAAAATTTGCCTCAACGAGATCAATGCCAACCTAGAGGGAATGGATGCTCAGCTGTTATTGACGGGCATACTTCCCACGCTTCGAAAATTTGATCTGAACATGAATAATTTGACACCGAAGCCGCGCTACAAGGCTTTGATGGAAGCGATCAATGAGCAATTAATAGGTGGATCTTATGAATTGAGGATCAATGGTATTGATGAATTAAGGTTGAAGCACGATTCTCCTTTATTAGAGGCTTGCAACACGAGCTTTCAGGTTCACCTTCAGGTATCAGCCCATGAATTTGTTAAAATGTACAATATATGCCAGACATTGGCGGCGCCAGTTATGGCTATTGCTGCAAATTCACCTTTGGTTTTCGGAAAACGATTGTGGCATGAATCGCGGATTGCGATGTTCCAGCAGTCGATCGACACACGCATGTCGCATGACTATCACAGAGATTATTCGCCGAGGGTTAATTTCGGTAATAAGTGGCTGGATAAGAGCATTACAGATATTTATAAGGATGATATTACCAAGTTTAGGGTACTATTAGCAGGAGACAGCACCGTGGACTCTTTGTCAATGGTCAAGAATGGCGAAGTTCCTAAGCTAAAAGCATTGCAAGTGCATAACTCTACGGTATATCGATGGAACAGACCTTGCTATGGAATAAGCGACAATGGAAAACCACATCTTCGAATAGAGAATCGAATTCTTCCTTCCGGCCCAACGATAAAAGATGAAATGGCCAATGCCTGTTTTTGGTTAGGCTTAATGGTGGGAATGGGAAGAAAAGTGGATGATATCAGAACGAAGATCGATTATGCAAATGTACACGACAATTTTGAAAAGGCTGTTCGTTATGGTGTGGATTCGACCTTTACATGGTTTGGAGATCAAAAAATTTCAGCCTGTGACTTGATTCTCGAAGAACTTTTACCCATTGCCAGGGAGGGGTTGGAACATCGGGAAGTGGATAAAGATGATATCGATAGCTATTTAGGTATCATAGAGGCCAGGGCTAAATCACATACCAATGGAGCCAGGTGGTTGCTGCGTTCTTTCACTAAGTTGAAGGAGGAAAGTACAAATGACGAGGCGCTTTCAGCAATTACTGCGTCTATTCTGGAAGGTCAAAAATCAGATACGCCGGTTCACGAGTGGGATTTAGCAACCTTGAAGGATCTTCCTCATTACCATCCGGCAGATATCAGTGTTTCTGAGTTTATGACCACTGACCTGGTAACTGTTCAGAAAGATGACATCATAGATTTAGTGGCTCAGATGATGCAGTGGAAAAAGCTACGGTACACACCTGTCGAGAATAAGAAAGGTGTAGTTGTTGGACTGGTGTCCAACAGGCGGTTGCTTGATTATTATGTCAACATCAGGGATGCGAACCCTGGCAAGAATATGACAGTGGAGGATATTATGATTAAAAATCCGATTTGTGTGAGTCCTGAAACATCCATTAAAAAAGCAATGGAATTGATGAGAAAGAACAAAATCGGTTGTCTTCCGGTAGTATCTAAAACAGACCTGGTAGGAGTGGTTACGGAAATGGACTTTCTTCGGGTCAGTGCAAGCTTGCTTGAGAGAATTGGATAGGTCTTGGGGTTTTCGAATATAAACTTTATTTTCGCCGGGCAGTTATTTTAATAAGACTAAAGTATATACGATATGATATTTGACATTGAAATGATTAGACAGCATTATGCTGATCTAGAGAAGAACATGAAAAAGATAAGAAAGGAGATTGGAAGACCAATGCCACTTGCTGAAAAAATCCTTTACAATCATCTTCATGAAGATACGCCATTAAAGGAGCAAAGAAGGGGCAAGGATTACGTGTTTTTTGCGCCGGATAGGGTGGCGATGCAAGATGCTACCGCGCAAATGGCCCTACTTCAATTTATGATGTCAGGTAGAAAAAATGTAGCTGTGCCTTCTACGGTTCACTGTGATCACCTCATACAGGCCAAAATAGAAGCCGATGTGGACTTAAAGGGCGCTCTGGACAACAACAGCGAGGTATTTAGTTTTCTGGAATCGGTTTCAGATAAATATGGTCTTGGATTCTGGAAACCTGGTGCAGGAATCATTCATCAGGTGGTTTTAGAAAATTATGCATTTCCTGGAGGAATGATGATCGGAACTGATTCTCACACGCCGAATGCTGGTGGACTTGGAATGGTCGCCATCGGAGTAGGGGGAGCTGACGCAGTGGACGTAATGGCAGGAATGTCCTGGGAATTGAAGATGCCTAAATTAATCGGTGTGAAGCTGACAGGCCAGATGAGTGGATGGACTTCGCCGAAAGATGTGATTTTGAAGGTCGCAGGTATTTTAACGGCGAAAGGAGGTACCGGAGCTATCGTAGAGTATTTCGGAGAAGGCGCGAAAAATATGTCATGTACTGGAAAAGGAACCATCTGTAATATGGGAGCGGAAATCGGTGCAACTACTTCTACCTTCGGATACGATGATTCAATGGCCAGATATTTGAAAGCGACAGGAAGGGCAGAGATTGCCGAAATGTGTGATGGAGTAAGAGAACACTTAACGGGAGACCCTGAGGTATATGAAAATCCTGACGAATATTTTGATCAGGTCATAGAAATCAACTTGACTGAATTGGAACCACTAATCAATGGTCCTTTCACACCGGATCTAGCGACACCAGTATCGAAGATGGCTGAGGCGGCCGAAAAGAATGGATGGCCTACAGACCTGGAATATTGTTTGATCGGATCTTGTACCAATTCTTCTTACGAGGATATTTCAAGATCTGCCTCTATTGCTAAGCAGGCGGTTGAAAAGGGAATCAAAGTAGGCTCACAATTAACCATCACTCCCGGATCCGAGCAAGTCAGATTTACGGTCGAAAGAGATGGATTTATCGATACTTTTGAACAGATAGGAGCATTGGTGTTTGCGAATGCTTGCGGACCGTGTATAGGTCAATGGGACAGAGCTGGTGCCGATAAGAAAGAAAAAAATAGCATCATTCACTCTTTCAATAGAAACTTTTCTAAGCGTGCAGATGGTAATCCAAACACACATGCATTTGTTGCATCACCGGAATTGGTGACGGCCATTGCATTATCAGGTAAGCTTGGATTTAATCCAATAACCGATACGCTTACTGCTGCAGATGGAACAGAAGTGAAGTTAGATCCGCCTACTGGATTTGAACTACCTCCAAAGGGATTTGATGTTGAAGATCCGGGATACAATGCACCTGCTGAAGATGGTAGTAAAGTTGATGTAAAAGTAGCACCAGATTCAGATCGTTTGCAATTGCTGACGCCTTTCGAGCCATTAGATGAAGATCAGGTTACAGATATGAGAATCCTGATCAAAGCCAAAGGAAAATGTACAACTGACCATATTTCAATGGCAGGACCCTGGTTAAAGTATAGAGGACATTTAGAAAATATATCTAATAACTGTTTTATTGGAGCCATCAACTTTTTTAATGATAAAGCCAATTCTGTCATTAATTATGTGACGGATGATTACATGGCTGTTCCGGATTCTGCCAGGGCTTATCAGGATGCTGGAATTGGAACCATCGTTTTCGGAGAGGATAACTATGGAGAAGGATCCTCCAGGGAACATGCGGCTATGGAGCCGAGATATTTAGGTGTTAAGGCTGTGGTGGTGAAGTCGTTTGCCAGAATTCACGAAACTAATTTGAAGAAGCAAGGGATGTTGGCATTGACTTTTGTTGACCCGTCAGATTTCCAAAAGATCAGGCAAGATGACAAAGTGACGATTGTTGACTTCGAATCCTTTGCACCAGAAAAGCATTTAACGATAAGGTTAGATCATGCGGACGGAACCAGTGAAGAGATTAAAGTAGCACATACGTATAATCAGGCACAGATAGAATGGGTAAATCAAGGTTCGGCTTTGAACAAGATTCGTAAGGATTTTGGGTTGTAGGCAGCTGGGAGGATTAAGCTTTAAAAGTATGGTTGAATAATAAGTCTTGTTACTGGCTTGGGTCTGTCAAATTCAAATTGCCAGAAAAGAAGATGCAGACATTGTTGGATCTACCGCTAGCCACTAAAGTAACAAGTCCTAAGCCGTGGTCGAGTTCTTCAACAGTCATTAGATAAGTAATTAGCCATGCGACTGTCTGAATCCATTTGCCAGAAATAGTCATCGACAACCAAATCTTTTTGATTCCCGACTCGGGCTTTTTCCCATTTGTTAAACTTTTCCCACACATTGTCATTTTCCCTATCTTTCCAGAAACAATTACTAACTAAAACGCGAAATTATGCTTAAAGAATTTAAGGCCTTTATTATGAAAGGCAATGTGCTCGAATTAGCCGTCGCTGTAATCATTGCAGGAGCTTTCGGAGCAGTAGTTACTTCATTTACGAATGATATTATTATGCCGCCCATAGGTTTGGCGTTAGGTGGTGTGGATTTTACTGAACTCAAATTTGTTCTTCAAGAAGCCCAGATGAATGCTGATGGTAGTGTGGCTGTAGAAGAAGTAGCCATTCGTTACGGTCAATGGATCCAATATATTATTGACTTTTTGATCATATCTTTTATTCTTTTCATGATCATTAGGACTTACAATAAAACCCAAAAGCCAAAAGAAGAACCAGCTCCAGCAGGACCTTCAGAAATCGATCTGCTTAAAGAGATCAGAGACGAATTAAAAAAACAATAAATCAGCGAGCCGCGGAAATTTTTTCCGCGGCTTTTAAGTTTTTATAATGGATTGCTAATTAAATTTCTAAGTAGTTGTGGTTTGGAAAGTCTTATTTTTTATTCTAAGGACATTATTTCTTATTACACTTCCTTTCATTGTGCTTGTAAGAGGGGCTGTTTATTTTAATACCGCACAAGATCTAGGGATTTGGCCGTCTTTGGCGGGTGGGATTATAGTTACTGCCTTCCTACTATTTATTTATATGACCTTTATATATGGAAGGTTCACGGGCAGAATTGGCGACAAGGATAATTTGAAAAGAAGACTAGTTTTTGCATTTATCATTGTCATTGGTTTTGCTGCTCATGCTGTCATATTTATTTCCAACGATAATATTAAGGCACCAGAAATTAAAGAGGAATATTCAGAGCTTCATCCCTTATTGCGATTAGCAGTTGGAGTAATCGTTAAATTAGACATGGATTTGGTCATCACAGACGGACAACGAGCGCGTGAAGACTATGAGAAAATGGGGCTAAAATCCAGAAAGAATTCCCTGCACTATAAGCAAGAGGACGGTTACACTTATGCCATTGACCTAAGAACGAACGATAGAACTGAGTGGCGGAATCAAGCTCTAGCCATTTATTTCGGTGCTATGGGTTTTAATGTGCTTAGACATGTTGGCACTGCCGATCACTTGCATATCAGCTTGCCTTGCAAATTTCATCCTGGAGCCATCTAAACATTCGTCCATTTAATCCAGGCCTTAGTCAAAATTCTTAAATCGATTGTAGAAAAGGGTTTCTTGAGGATCTACTCTTAAGTTTTTATATCGTCTTTAATGATATAACCAAAAAGTCATGTTTTCAAGCGCCCATATTTCTGATATAACTAAATCTCCTCTACAAAGATGGGTATACATCCTAATCATTTCTTTTGTTTCATTCCTGGGCTTTGGACAAGAATCATTAACCATAAGTGGTAAAGTTGTCGACCAAAACGAAAATCCTTTGCCTGGCGCCACGATTATGCTATTAAATCCTTTTAAAGGAGATATCGCTGGAGCTAAAGGTGAATTTTTTCTAGATAACCTGAAAGCGGGCTCATACCAGATCGTGAGTTCAATGCTTGGATTTCATAAAGATACTTTAACCATCGATTTAAATACACATTTGGAAATTGTGATTGTATTGCTGGAAGATGCATTTACTTTTTCAGATATTGAAATAAGGGCGGACAGAGTGATAGAACGCAATTCCGTAAGCAACATTTCTTTTACGAGTACACCTATTAAATCTAGTCAAGGATTGATGGAGGATCCTATGAGAGTTATAGCTACATTACCTGGAATATCAAATTCCGGCGATCTCTTTAGTCCTTCACAGATTTATGTGCGAGGAGGAGCACCAGATGAGAATCTGTTTCTCATTGATAACAACAAAGTCTATTTTCCTTACTACTTCGGAGGCCAAAAATCCATCTTTAATACTGAAACTATTGGAGAAATCGAGATGCTGACAGGCGGATTTAATGCTGCTTATGGCAATCACATGTCATCAGTGATGAATGTCCAGACCAGAGATGGAAATAGTGAAAGTTTAGAAGGTAATTTTAGTTTAGGTTTTTATAATTCTTTTGCCCTGATAGAGGGTCCGATTTTAAAGGAAAAAAGTACTTTTCTAATTGGTCTCAGAAGAACATACTTAGATTTATTCCTTGGCGATGATGCTTCATTCCCTGTACCATCCTTTGGTGATGTGACGTACAAATTAAGCTCACAGATCCATCCTAACCATAAAATTTCCTTAAGTGGAATTTCATCCATAGAATCAATGGATTTCAACAGCTCTGATCCCGAGCCGGGACTTCCTAATAAACTGGAAACAGGGGCTATTAATCATTTTCAGAGCTTCCAATTAAAGAGCTCGACAGGAGGTAATTTTTATAATAAATTATCTATAACACATGGTTATAATGATAATTCAAGTGATGTTGGAAGAAATATAAGTCTTCAAATTCTTGCCCGGCAATTGGGGATGAGAAATGATGCTACATTCTACATAAATAATGACCACAAGATAAAAGGTGGTGTTCAATATGATTATGGTTTCTATTCCTTCAAAGGTAATTCGCCTTTAAATCCATTAGAAACTGATCCTAATGATACCACTCTAATGTTAAGAGCATTCGACATCAATCATTCAGGGGAATCACTCAAAGGAATGTATTTATTGTATGATGGAACCTGGATGGGTAAGTTTGGCGTCAATGGTGGTTTACGTATGGATCACAATCAGTCCAATGGATATGCCGATTTATCTCCAAGATTAGCTTTAACCTATAAGTTCAATACGAAAAATCAATTACGATTTTCTACTGGGATATTTAATCAATTTCCAGATATAGAAGGTGGGACTTCGTTAAAATCGCAACGAGCAACTCACTTTATTCTTGGATATGAACATCTGTTTGTACCAGGAGTGTATGTATGGATAGAGGCCTATATAAAAGATTATGACCGATTACTTATATTTGATGAGCAACTTTCTTATTCCAACAATGGATATGGTTTAGCTAGAGGCATCGAACTGTTTCTGAGAAAAGATAGAGGTAAACTTAAAGGTTGGCTTTCGTACACATTGGCGAAAAGCGAGCGATTAATTCCTTTGCAGAACGAAGTGCAAGATTTCGAATTCGATCAACGATTTATTTTCAATGCAGTTGCTGAATATCATATATCCAGACCTGACATATACTCCTTTATACCTAGTATGGTGCAGGTCAATTTCAGATATGCAGATGGAACACCATATACCCCGGTATTGGGAGCCGAAAAGGTAAATGGCTCGTGGACAAGGCGTTATGGCGCAAGCTTATCCGAACGTAATCGGGATTACATCAATATGAACCTCAGAGTGGAATGGAGTCTTAAATTTTCACAAAAGTGGCATTTAACATCATTCATGGAAGGATGGAATCTATTAAATAACAAAAACATTTTAGGTAGAACCTATCTTTATGGAGAAAAATATTCGAATAATATTAAAGTCCAGGTATACTATACGAATCCGAGATTAATTGCAGGTGGATTTAAATTGTCTTTTGGAAATGGATAAAGTGTAGAGACCTTTGATGTATATCAATTCTTTTTCTGGTTACAGATGAGAAGAATAGGCATGGTTTTACGGTATCATGACCTTTAGATTTCAATATTCATAAAATAAGATAGACTGACGTGTTAATAATATTTTACTAGAAATATTAAAGCTTAAAAGCCTTGGCCCCAGCCTAGCCCTTTAAGGGCTTTAAGCCCTTAAAGGGCTAAGCTTAAAATGCTAAGAAGGGTTAAGTAAAAAAAAGAAAGATGAATGTATTTTATGGTTTGTAAGCTATTCCACCTTTTCTTCCTCTCTAAGCTTCCTTCTGATGATCTTCCCGACATTTGATTTGGGTAATTCGTCCTTAAACTCCACTTCTTTAGGAACCTTGTACCCAGTCATATTTTCACGACAGTAGGCAATAACCTCATCAGCAGTCAACGATTTATCTTTTTTAACAACATATGCCTTGACCACTTCTCCAGACTTGTCGCTAGGAATGCCTATCGCTGCTGACTCCAGTACTTTGGGATGTCCGGCCAAAACATCTTCGATTTCATTAGGATAAACATTGAAACCAGAAACCAGAATCATATCTTTTTTACGATCTACAATTTTAAAGAAACCGTCCTCATCCATGCTGCCGATATCTCCCGTACATAACCATCCGTCTTTAATGGTATTTGATGTTTCTTCAGGTCGGTTATAATAGCCTTTCATTACCTGGGGACCTTTGATCTGCAATTCTCCTATACCATCTATTCCCTGGACTGTTCCATCTTCCGCAACAACTCGCATATCGGTCGATGGAATAGGCATTCCTATTGAACCTAGTCGGGCCGTTCCATCGATCGGATTAATGGTGGCAACTGGTGAACACTCCGTCATACCATAGCCTTCACTCAACCGGCAACCGGTTACTTTCTCCCATTTCTCAGCGACCGCCTTTTGAACAGCCATGCCTCCACCTACGGTTATTTTCAACTCTGAAAAATCAGCCGATGAAAAATCTGAATGATTTAACAAAGCATTAAACAAGGTATTTAATCCGGTAAACATAGACACCTTGTGGTTTTTAAACTCCTTGATCACTGAAGGTAAATCCCTGGCATTGGTGACTAACACTGTATGTGAACCAAAAGACATCATGGCCAATCCATTCACCGTAAATGCGAAAATGTGATACATCGGCAGAGGACAAAGTACGGTTTTACCATCCTCCACATTGGATCCTAACCAGGCTTTTATTTGTAACATATTGGCCACCAGATTTTTATTGGTCAGCATGGCGCCCTTCGCAACTCCGGTTGTTCCTCCGGTATATTGATGTATGATTACAGTATCAGGTTCGTTGGTGAAGTCCTTGATGGTGAATTTCTTACCCTGTGATAGCGCCTCTTTAAATTTAACAGTATTGGTCAATTCAAATTTGGGAACCATCTTTTTCACATTTCTGACTACAAAATTGACCACATGGCCTTTGAGACCCAGTAATTCTCCAATGGTAGTGGTAATGATGGTTTTGATATTGGTATCTCCAATAATCTTTTCAAGATTAGAAGCAAAGTTCTCGACAATCACAATCGCTGAAACCTTAGAATCTGTGAATTGATGTTTCATTTCACGGGGAGTATATAAAGGATTCGTATTGACTACAATTAGCCCTGCCTTTAATGCACCAAAAATAGCAATTGGATATTGGAGTAGATTAGGCATCATGATGGCAATCTTCTCACCAGGCTCAAGACCGCGACTATGTAAATAGGCAGCAAAATTATTGGACATCTTGTCTAACTCTCCATAAGTTATAGATTTACCCATGCACTCAAATGCCTTTCTATCTTTGAATTTCTTGAAGCAATCCGCTGCGAAATCCAATAAGGTTTTGTATTGGTTTGGGTCAATATTTGCAGGTACGCCACTAGGATAGTTCTTTATCCACGGTCTTTCATCAGCCATTTTCGTTTGATTTTAATCATTTAATAGTGATCTAATATATTAAAAATTGGAAAGTAATTCAGTACAGATATGGCTGACTTCAGTTTTTAGGCCAATGTTGCAGTTCAAAATATTTTCATACTTTTAGGAACAAGTGTGAATTTCACGTTATTGACCCAAAGAATTTTCAACCTAAACATTAAAATTAGATGAAAGAATTACTGACTATAATGCTGGTATTGGCATTAACATTCAATTTAAACGCGCAGAAGAACAAGAAAAAAGAAGAGGTAGAAAAAGAGAAGAAGGAAGCCATTGATACTATGAATCTCAGCGGGCTAAAGTGGCGCTGTATCGGCCCGGCTTTGACTTCGGGTCGTATCTCAGATTTTGCTGTAAATCCGGACAATCCATTCGAATATTATATTGCTGTATCATCTGGAGGGGTGTGGAAAACCATTAATAATGGAACTACCTTTACGCCACTTTTTGATGGTGAGGGTTCTTATTCGATAGGCTGTATTACCATGGATCCCGGCAATCATAATGTCATCTGGGTTGGAACTGGTGAGAACAACAACCAAAGGTCGGTGGCTTACGGTGATGGAGTATATAAGTCTACAGATGGTGGTGAATCCTGGAAGAATATGGGTTTAAAAACCTCTGAGCACATCGGAAAAATCATCGTACATCCTGAAAATTCCGATATCGTATATGTGGCTGCAATAGGACCTCTGTGGTCAAAAGGCGGTGAAAGAGGAGTCTATAAAACTTTGGATGGTGGAGAGACCTGGGAACTGGTTTTGGAAATAGATGAGCACACCGGAGTGAGCGATATTGTTATAGACCCTAGAAATCCTGATGTCCTTTACGCCTCAGCACTTCAGAGAAGACGACATGTTTACACTTATGTGGGCGGTGGTCCGGGTTCTGGTTTGTACAAAACCACTGATGGAGGAGATAATTGGTCAGAGATTAATAAAGGTTTGCCTTCTGTGGAATTGGGTAGAATCGGACTTGAAATTTCACCAGCTGATCCAGAAGTGATTTATGCCATTGTGGAGGCTGCAGATGGGAAAGGAGGTGTATTCAGATCCATGAACAGAGGAGCCAGCTGGGAAAAACGAAGCGGATACACTTCAAGTGGGAATTACTACCAGGAAATTATTGCTGATCCTCATGATGTAAATACATTATTTTCAATGAACACCTGGTTTCAGGTCAGTAGAGATGGAGGTAAAACATGGAATAACGCCGGCGAAGATACCAAGCATGTAGACAATCATTGTATGTGGATTGACCCTAACAATACGGATCATTGGCTTCTGGGCTGCGATGGTGGTATCTATGAAACGTTCGATGCTGCCAAAACCTGGGATTTCAAGCCCAATCTTCCGGTTACTCAGTTCTATAAAGTAGCGGTCGATAATGATGAGCCTTTCTATAACGTATATGGAGGAACACAGGATAATTTCAGTCTTGGCGGACCTTCCAGAACACTTACCAACCATGGAATTATGAATTCTGATTGGTTTATTACCAATGGTGGTGACGGTTTTGAGTCCCAGGTGGATCCACAAAATCCGGACATCGTCTATGCTCAATCACAATATGGAAATCTTGTGAGGTATGATCGGAAGAGTGGGGAAAGTGTGGGAATTCAACCTAAAGAGAGGAAAGGAGAGAATGAGTATAAGTGGAACTGGGATGCCCCCCTGATTGCCAGCCCACATTCTGAAGGCCGGGTATATTTTGCTGCCAATAAAGTTTTTAAATCCGACGATTACGGAAATTCCTGGGAGGTCATCAGTGATGATTTAAGTCGAGGTCTGAATAGAAATGAATTGAAAGTATACGATAGAGTATTAAGTATAGATGCTGTAATGAAAAATGGATCGACATCTCAATATGGTACCATTGTAGCCATGGCTGAATCCACCTTAAATGAAAACTTGTTGGCGGTGGGTACGGACGATGGTCTAATCCACGTCACAGAAGATGGAGGATCAAGTTGGAATAAGATCGATGGTATTTCAGGCGCTCCAAAGCAATCTTATGTAAATGCTATTTATCTATCCAATCATGATGAAAATGTGATATATGCAGCTTACAATCACCACAAGTATGGAGATTTCAAACCCTATCTTTTCCGTTCCTCAGATAAAGGAAAAACGTGGAAGAATATTGGATCTGACCTGCCTGAAAGAGGCAGTGTTTACGCCATTGAAGAAGATCATGAGGATGCTGATTTGATATTCTGTGGTACTGAATTTGGCGTTTACTTTTCACCGGATGCCGGAGGTGTATGGAAAAAGCTTGGCTCAGGCTTACCTACCATCGCAGTAAGGGATATTGCTATCCAAAGAAGAGAGAACGACCTTGTTTTGGGAACTTTTGGTCGGGGATTTTATGTGCTCGATGATTATTCTGCCTTGAGAGAAATTGAAAATGATGAGCCTTCAGAATTGGCCACTATTTTTCCTGTGAGAGATGCACTGCAATGGGTTCCGTCTTCACCTCTGGGTTTGCCAGGTAAATCTTTTCAGGGAGATGGCTTTTATACCGCTGATAATCTTGGACCGGAAGCATTGATCAGATATTATTACAGTGAAGAAGAGAAGTCTTTGGAAGATAAAAGAAAAGAAAGGGAAAAAGAACTGATTAAAGCTGGACAAGATGTTCGATATCCCACTTATGAAGAATATAAAGCTGAAAATGAGGAGTTGCCTACTCATTTGTTGTTTGTTATCAAAGATGCCGATGGTAATCTTATCAGACAAATAGAGAAGAAGCCTTCTAAAGGTGTGGGTAGCTTGAGCTGGGATTTACGATTACCTGCCAGAGATGCCATTGACCTTTCAAGCCCCTCTTTTTACAATCCTTTCGCAGGAGAAAGTCAAGGAGCATTAGCAGAACCTGGCACCTATAGTGTGACCATGTATTTAAACAAGGATGGTCAGATCAGTGAATTAAATGGTCCAGTCTCGTTCGAAGTAAAGGCGCTTGAAGGACATGTAATGCCAGCTAAGGACAGAGGTGAGAAATTGGCATTCCAAGAAAAGGTCAATGTATTAAGGGCAGAAATAGAAACAGTAGGTCAGATGATTTCGGAAATGAATAAAAAAGTTCGCTACATGAAAGAAGCCATTAAGGTGGCAGATGTCCCAATAGGCGAATTGCAGGAACCACTACTTGATCTGGAGGAAGCCTTGCGTTCAGTGAGTCAGGAGATGTATGGCGATAGATTGAAGAGAAGTTTAGATATAGATCAACCAGTGACGCCTGCACAGAGAATTGGTTCAATAGCATGGGAACAGGGGAGCTCGACTGCAGAGCCGACCAGAACTCACATCGATTCATACGAAATTGCAAAAGCAGAATTTAAACCGATCCAGGAAAAGGTAAAGAAATTATATACTGAAGATATCGTGGAAATGGAAGAAACGTTGAAAAGGATAGGTGCACCTTATACCCCGGGTAGAGTTTTGGGACATTGAAATAATGTACAGAAACAGTAGAACCAATTGATTTTTACAGTTTCTAAAAAGGAATTGGGGGGTATCTAATGCGATTCGCCAGTGAGTAACAACGGAATGCCCTTTTTGGGGAACAATGGTTCATTCATTTCACCAGTTGAAATTACGGCCAATTTTTATTCGCTTTCAAGTTCTAAGACAGCTGTTTGACCTTCAATTTGATATCGATGACCATAAATTGCAGCAGCTACTGCCCCAAAAATTGGTCCTAAAAGTGGCCCTATTAGAGGTACGTAAATCAACATACTTACGATCAGTCCAATGGCCAGTGCCGCGCCAACATTTTTCCTGATGATCACCTGACTTTCTTTTATCTCCATCCGATATTGTTCATTATAATTATCTAAGAAAGCATAGCCCATGAAGTAGGCGTAGACAAAAAACATGAGAAAAGGATTTAAGAAGTCAATATTTAGTAATCCGGTTACAATACTTACAACAATATTGACAATGACACCCTTTACAAAATTAGAAATCATGATCCGGATCATCCTTTTTTCGGCATTGATAAAATCTTTGAAAGAGGGAGAATCAGATTTTGCACCCAAAGTAAATAAGGTCTTGAATGAAAAATAATATACAACCATCTCCAGTAGTATCACCAATAAATACTTAGTTCCACTTGTAACAACTCCTTTTCTTCCCTCATCCTTCAAATCAGATAATTTTTCGCTCTTTACCGATTCCGGATCGACCATAGGCTCTTCAGGAAAAAGCGGAAAGTAGTTTTCTGTCAAATTTTCGTAGACGATATAGGTAAATAGCAATGATATCAATATACTCATCAATGTCAGCCAGCGGTAGTCGAAAAAACCTTTCCACAGCTTATGAGTTTGAATGAATTTAGGAGTTTCGACTACAACCCTTACTGCATTCAAAAAATGATTAAGGAAATATTGGAAATTGAAATGTTTCAACATGTTGTTAAATAAAATTGGCCGTTCCACTGCTGTAGGAACGGCCAAGATACGACTATTGCTTTAATTTTTAATACCCAGGATTAGGCTCCATGTTAGGATTAGCATTCAATTCTGCTTCAGGTATTGGTAATATAAACTTGTCATTTGGATACTCAATCACGCAAACTGAGGAAGTACATTGATCACGAATTACAGATTTTTTATATCGCATTAAATCCCAGAGTCGATGACCTTCAAAAGCCAATTCTTTTCTTCTTTCCAGTAGAATGTCTTCTATCAATTCGTCGCCGGACGAGGTAATGGGATCTGCAGTAGGCAACGCCCTGATTCTTACAGTATTAACGTCTTCCTGCGCACCTTCCGTTTTCCCCTGTTGTGCTCGCGCTTCAGCGCGATTAAGGTAAACTTCAGAAAGTCTGATGACAATGGTATTGTCTTCACCCGTAATGCTTGGATATTTGACCAATCGATATGGAGCATAAATTCCATCTAAAAATTCATCCGTTGCAAACCAACTAAATCTTACATCATCTTCAGGAATTAAGGATACGAGGTCGTTTGATGGCAAATAATCTCCATAACCTTCTACAATATACATTCTGCCTAAGGCATCGCTACCTCGGTTATCGGCTTCCGTCATTGATATTTCAAAAATAGATTCTGATGAAAAATCCATGGTCCAGGATGCTGCATAGTTTTCTGTAGGAGTCAGACTGTATCTGCCGCTATTGATCACTTCAGTAGCCATCGCCTCGGCATTGGCCCAATCTTCCTTATACAAATAGACTCTCGATAACAAGGCCTTTGCCGCCATACTGTTTAAGGTAGAAGTCGTTCCCGTTCTGGATTCAGCATCCATTCTTTCTGCCCCTATTTTTAAGTCACTGATGATTTGATCATAAACTTCATTCACTGTATTTCGCGATGGTTCTGATAGTTGATCGAATTCAAGAACGATAGGTACACCCGGATGTGATGCATCTGAGGTATAAGTGTAGTGTTGAGCAAAGGCTCTTACCAAATCAAAATAAACCAGACCTCTTAGGGCATGTGCTTCACCTATCATGTGATTGTATTCGTCCTGCACTACCTCGGGAAGATCCGGGTCTGCATTAATCACGGAATTTAAGTTATTGACTTCTTCCCACATTTCTTGCCACATTTCTTCCGCGATTCCGTCACCTACAACGGCCGAATACTCAGCATAGTCCTTGGCTCTGTTGGCACTAGGGTGTTGCTTTACGTCATCAGACATCACATCTGGTACCAATACGAAATATCTGCCATAATAGTCAGCATCCGATAAGCCGCTATAAACAGCATTGAGAGAAGAGGCAAAATCGTCTATAAGTTCAAGAGCTTCTTCGTTCGCAACCGATTGCTGTGGTGCCAGATCGAGAAATCCTTCTGAACATGACCCCATTACTAGAAGAGCCATTGTTAGTCCTAAAAATTTTATATGATTGTATTTCATTTTTTACTTTTTTAATGTTCTATAATTAAATGGACATCTTTTAAAATCCGAAATCAACACCAAGTGTAAATGACTTGATGGCTGGAGTAAGAGAATTAGCAATACCATTGATGGCCTGCTCAGGATCTATAAATAGGTCCCTGTCTCTGGTCCATGTCAATAAATTTGTGCCTCTGACGTAAGCACGCACTGAGGATAAATTTACTCTGGATACAACAGTTTCAGGCAGTTGATAGGCCAATGTTACATTTCTCAACCTGATGAACGAACCGTCATATAAGTACCTGGAAGAATTTGCCGTTTGTCCTCCCTTTCGATCTCCCCAAACATGTTGTGGAAGCAATGCATCAGTCTTCCCGGGTACCCATCTGTTCTCAAATGCCCAAACTGATGTACTTCTTGGGGTCAAACGACCATCTCCGTGGATGAATCGCAAATTTGGCTCATAGAGATAATTGCCCCAGCTATAGGATAAGTTTGAAGATAAAGTGAGATTCTTAAAGGTTAAATTAAGATTAGCTCCACCAAAATGATCGGGTGTTGCACTTTTTCCAATGATATAGCGCTCAGCTTCATCGATATTATTGGTCGTCACATTTTCACTGTCATTTGTATACCATAGTGGGTCTCCATTAGACTGATCTACGCCAGCCCATCCGTAAAGGTAGTAAGATTGGAAATCTAGACCTTCTTGTCTCCTCTTCGTACCGTCTACATAGTCCTCATCAAGCTGAGTGATCTTATTTTCGAGTAAGGTTGTATTAAAACCGATGTCAAAATTGAAATCAGAAGTTCTGACTATATTGAAATTCAAGCTAATCTCATATCCGGAATTTTGCATTGAACCGAAGTTTTGAGTCAGTACGTCAAACCCTGTAGTGAATGAAATAGGCACATCAAGAATCAATTCTGAGGAAAGACGATTAAAATATTCGAATGTTCCGCCGATCCTTTTAAAGATGTTGAAGTCCACACCAACATTAAAGTTTTCTTGAGCCTCCCATGTCAGCAGAGGGTTAGCAATCTGAACTGGTTCTCCTCCCGGAAGTCCGTCATAATCGCGTCCATATCCGTACAATCCTCTGGAAGGAAAGTTTCCAATGCCAGCATTTCCCGTGACACCAAAAGATGATCGCAATTTCAAGTAATCTATGAAATTTAGATCCTGGATGAACTTCTCGTCTCCAATTGACCATGCAGCACCGACGGAATAAAAGTTACCCCACCTTTGGTCTGCTCCGAATCTCGATGATCCGTCTCTTCTAAACGTTGCATCCACAAAATACTTACCTGCATAAGAATAATTAATTTTAGAAAAGACAGATGCAAAAGTATATTCCGTTCTTGTAGCTGAAGCATCATAAGCTGCGGCCGCACTGGCTAATGTTCTTAACTTATCGTTCGGAAAACTTTCACCATAACCATAGGTAGTCTTTCTGGAGTCCTTCTGTGCTTCGTAAGCTGCAAATAAACCTAAATTATGGCTGTTGCCAATGGTTGTATTGTAGTTCAAAGACTGGGTACCCATCCAATTTTTATCTAGCAAGGTGTTTTCCTGTATGTATCCGCCGCTGTTTCGACCGTCTCCATAACGTCTGTTCTTGTATTCGCTTTCGTCAATCTGGATGCCATCCACATTCCAGGCTGATCTAAAGACTAAGTTTTCCAGAATATTCACGTCCAACGCAAAATTATTGATGATTCTGAGTTGCGTATTACGGCGAAGATCATCACCACTTAATGCGCCAACAGGATTATTTCCACCCATCGGAAAGTAATTCTTATGATCGGAATTAAACAATCCGGTCTCGTCATAGATAGGGATGAGAGGGGACAGTAGATAGGCATTGTACAATGGATTGGCCCATGCAGAACCATCTACGAAACCGTTCTGAGTGGTATTGGATGCCGTAAGTCTGTTGGAAATGCTGATAAAATCATTCACTTTCACATTCAGATTCATTCGAGCGGAAAGTCTGTTGAAATCCGAACCGATGATATGGCTCTCCTGATCAAAATAGGAACCCGAAAAATAGTATTTCACCAAATCCGTACCGCCGCTTGCACTTAGATCATAACTTTGATTGAATCCAGTTCTCGTGATGGATTCTAGCCAGTCTGTATCCGTGGCCTGACCAGTTGCCGGATCGACCAATTGCTGAAATCTGTTTTCCAAATTTGCCTGAGCTTCCTCAAGCGTGGCTCCTCCATTAGTATAACCCTCTAGAAAGAGTTGGGTATATTGTTCAGCATTCAGTGGCTGAAGCAAGTTACTAGAAGCAATGGTATTTCTTCCAACTTGTGTTTTAAGCGAAATCTTTGGTTGACCGGACTGTCCTGATTTCGTGGTAATGAGGATGACTCCATTGGCCCCTCTGGAACCATAAATAGCCATTGATGAGGCATCTTTGAGTACGGTAATGGATTCAATGTCATTAGGGTTAAGACCCGCCATTACATTACCGCTTCGACCTCCATTATCGTTCAATTCCAGGAGATTTCCACTTTGAACGATCATTCCATCCACAACATAAAGTGGTTCACTCGAGGCGGTTATGGAACCTATCCCACGGATTCTTACTTGTGTGTTTCCTCCTGGTGTACCATCGGCGCCTGACGCCTGGAGACCTGCTATGTTACCTTGTAGTGTTCCTTCAAATGAGGCTACCGGAACTTGTTCAATAGCCTTTGATTCCAGTTGACTGACAGCTCCTGTTATGGCACCTTTTCGCTGGGCACCATATCCGGTAATTACCACCTCATCCAAGGTAGTTGCCGCTTCATTCATCGAAACGTCAATGACACTTCGATTGCCTACCAATACTTCGACTGTTTCAAAGCCAGTGTATTGATACACAAGAATGACATCATCGTCTGGTACGGTTAATTCATAGTTTCCGTCGAGTTCTGTAGTAGTACCCTGTGAGGTACCCTTAATAATAATGTTGACCCCGATCAAAGTGGTACCGTCAACATCTGTTACGATTCCTGAAACTGTTTTCTGAGAGTAGCTGAAAACAGATAGGCACATACAGATTAATGTAGTGAGTAGTTTTGAATTCATAAGATAGTAGTTTGAAATTAGAAAATAATTAAGTCAGTCAGTTCGCTTTCATTTTCAATATTCATGAACAGGAAAATAGTATTACAGCTATGCTGTTAGCACTATTCTATATTACTATAATCGAATGAAAAGTAAATTTTGTGAAGTTAAATGACCTGGAGTCTTAAATAATCTACAAAGTGACCTATTATTCAGATGAATTCAAAAACGAAGGTGAACTAATCTATGCTCACCAGCTCAACGTAGAATGCCATGGCCGCATCAGACCGAATGTTCCCCGGTGGAGAACTACCGTAAGCTTGATCAGCGGGTAAAACCAACCACCCTTTGTCTCCAACCCCGAAGTAGGGTATGCCTTTTCTCCAACCCGGAATAACTCGATTTAAAGGAAATTTTATGGTTTCCTCATCAAGATTTCCATCAAAAACTTCTCCATCTGAAGCATATCTACCCTCATAGAATACTTCCACGGTATCATCGTCATTGGGATGCGCACCATTCGTTGGGTTTTCAATGGCCACAAATATCCCATCTTGCATAAATTCTCCTACAAGATTGTTTTCTGAGATAAAGTCCTGAATGATTTCATCTTCACTTCTTCTGTCTTTGTTACAAGAAGACATCAAAACTATGCCTATGGCCCAAATTATCAACGAAAATCTCATTTCTATTTATTTGTCTTTGTCTAACGTTCGCAATGTTGAAAAGATCCGCGAAATTAATAAATTATTTAAAAGGGTAACCTTTTTGGGTTAAGGTCAATATGTAATCGTAAGACTTATTGATTAACTTTTAAATGCAACGATATATGAAAACGATTTCTTTTTTATCCATTCTTTTAAGTACCCTTTTCTTTTATTCGTGCACTAATCTTCCAGGATTTAATATCGAAGAAGAAAAATCACTGACTCAATTTGCGGATGGCATCATCGACTTTAGTTCAGAATATAGTGCTGCACCAGGGCCATGGTCTACTTTTGTAGTATTAGGAGCTCCTGACACTTATCCTGATTATGGCGATAAGCTTACAGCCTGGGCTTCCAAAACAGCAGATGGACAGGATGAATTTTTGACACTCGCTTTTGATACGGCACAGTATGTCAATAATGTCTCTATTTATGAAACTTTTAATCCCGGAGCTGTCACAGGTGTTTCTGTGAGAAATACTGATAACGGCAGCTGGGTTCCCGTATACACGGGAGCTGCAGAGCGAAGAGTGCCTCGTATGGCCAGAATTAAAGAAATAAGCTTCCCGAAAACAAGCTTCTTGGTCGATGCGGTTAAAATTAATATCGCCAGCAGACAAGTCAGTGGATGGAATGAAATAGATGCCGTTTCCATCAGCGGATTTTACAAGGATTAATTACTGCATTACTCCTAATATAAAGACTGTTGGTCTTTTGTGAAGATCTGGTTTACGCGATGCCTTCCAGTCCTTTAAAGTTTGGGTCTTTATGATTTCATAAGCACCCGTAATATCGGTAGCAATACACAGATATATACTCGAAGGCAGAGACTTTAAAATGGTATCAAAGGTTTTTAGATTTCGATAGGGCGTCTCTATGAAAATATGAGATGTCCCATTTTTTTGTATGTCTGTTCCAATGGATTTCAATGCCTTATTGATTTCGTTTTGGTGTATAGGCAGATAAGTATGAAAGTGAAACTGCTCACCATTTAAACCTGAAGCAATGAGCGCCAGTAATATAGAATTTGGACCTACGTATGGTTTCACTTTGGCTCCAATTTGATGAGCCCATGAAGTTATTTTTTCGCCGGGATCGGCAATACAGGGAGTTCCAGCCTCTGAGAGCAATCCTATTTCCTTGCCTGACATTAACGGTGTTAGCCAGTCATCTTTATCTTCCAGGGGATTTTTCTTATCTAATTCAAAGATTTCTATTTGGTCAAAACTGAGTGGATGCTCAATTTGTTTAAGAAAACGTCGGGCGGTTTTTGCTCTTTCGGCGATAAAAAAGTCAATTTTTCTAATCGCTTTGATGACCGATTCGGGTATCGTAGAGATTTCTCCATCTATGATGGGACAAGGAAATAGATGTAATGTTCCACTTTGAATCATTTATAAATTTAGGTGATTAACTTTAAGAAAATTAGTGTTTGCAATGTGAAAATAGAGTTTTAGGTCAATATTTTTATGAGCAAGGGATTTATGAATAGCAAATCTACATTCGTGAAATTCCAAATCCTAACATCGAGCAGCGAATCCCACTTTATTATCTCTTAAAGAGCATCCTGCGCTGCAAGGCTTTGCGGCAGCTCTTAAAGAGAACAGCGAATCGCACTTTCTTATCCCTTTGAGAGCCTCCTGCGCTGCAAGGCTTTGCGGCAGCTCTTTAAGAGAACAGCGAATCGCACTTTCTTATCCCTTAAAGAGCATCCCTAGCTTAAAGGCTTTGCGGCAGCTCTTAAAGGGAGCAGCGCCCCCCCCTTATCCCCTAATGCGCTTCCAACCAATTTTCTCCACTTCCCATTCCCACCAATATCGGAACTTTCAATCCCGGCAAAGCGTTCTTCATCTTATCCTCTACGATTTCTTTCACTTTTTCAAACTCAGGTCTGTAAACATCGAAAACCAATTCATCGTGGACCTGCAATATCATTTTAGACTTCATATCAGCCTCCTTTAAAGCTTGATGAACATTGATCATCGCAACCTTAATCATATCAGCAGCCGTTCCTTGTATAGGTGTATTGATGGCCATGCGCTCTGCATTGCTTCGGGCAAGTCCACTATTCGAATTGATGTCGCGCAAATATCGCCTTCTTCCCATCAGCGTAGAAACATATCCCTTTTTCTTAGCCTCTTCCACCGTCTCTACCATGTAATTTTGTAAGCCGGGAAACTGCTTGAAGTACTGATCAATAATATCTTTGGCCTCTGATCTTTTAATGCCTAACTGTCTGGATAAATTGGTCGCACCAGCTCCATAGGTAATACTAAAGTTTACCGTTTTAGCAGTTCTTCGTTGATCAGAAGTCACCTCTTCCAGTGAAACCTCAAATATTTTCGCCGCCGTGGCAGTGTGGAAATCTAATCCTTGCAAAAACGCTTCCATCATGCCTTCATCTTCACTAATTTCGGCAATAAGTCGAAGCTCTATTTGTGAATAATCCGCCGCCAATAAGATGTGATCTTTATCTCTGGGTTCGAAAGCTTTTCTGATCTCTCTACCTGCGTCATCTTTAATGGGAATATTTTGCAAATTGGGATTTTCAGAGCTTAATCTGCCAGTTGCCGCCCTCGCCTGATTGAAGCTGCTGTGTACCCGCTTTGTTTTAGGATTAATCAGTAACGGCAAGGCATCTACGTAAGTCGATTTGAGCTTACTGTATTTCCTGTACTCCAGAATATCATTGACAATATCATGCTCTTCTGCTAATTCTGTCAATTTATCCACATCGGTACTGTACTTTCCGGAAGAGGTTTTTCGCCATCGGTATGGGATGCCCATTTTGTCGAAAAGCACCGCTCCCACTTGTGACGGAGAGGAAATGTTGAACCTAGAACCTGCTTTTTCATAGATTTCCTTTTCTTTCGTTTTAATCAAATCACCCAAAACTTTAGAGTAGTCAGACAGAAAATCAGGATTGATCCTCACTCCTTCAAATTCCATAGCCGCCAAGACATCAATCAGCGGATATTCCAGGGTTTCGTATAACTCTAATAGCTCATTCTCTTTAAGCAATTCCTTTAATGGATCCCTTAGTTGGTAAGTGATGTCCGCATCTTCTCCCGCATATTCAGAAACTTTTTCAGGATCAATGTCACGCATACTCAATTGATTTTTACCTCGCTTGCCGATCAGTGCCTCAATCGGAACCATTTTGTAATTCAGGTAGGCTTCTGACAAATAATCTAGTTTGTGGCGCTTATCTGGTTCACTCAGATAGTGAGCAATCATGGTGTCAAAATATGGACCTTTAACTTCTACATCGTACCACTTCATCATCAGAATATCATACTTGATGTTTTGTCCTATTTTCTTGATTTTGGGATCTTCAAGCACCGGTCGAAAAATTTCTACAATTTTCATGGCCTCCTCTCTGTTTTCCGGAACAGGAACGTAATAAGCTTCTTTAGGCGCTATCGAAAAGGCCAGACCTACCAACTCAGCTTGATGAACATCGATTCCTGTGGTTTCTGTATCAAAGCTAATTTCTTTTTGACTGGCCAGTTTATTAGCTAGGTCCACCATGTCCTTTTCACTGTTGACCAATATGTAGTTATGCTTTACATCTGTTATATTCTTATCGGCAACCTGATAGTTGGCCACCACACTATCCACCTTTTGATCTGTTTTTTCTTCAGAAGACTTGCCGAATAAGGAAGTTTGGACCGGCGATTTGGTATTGGTCCCCAGAACTGCATCTGCCAATGTTCTAAATTCAAGTTCCTTAAAAATTTCGGCCAACGCCTCTTTGTTCATCGGATCTTTTGTGTACGATTTTTCGTCAAATTCGATGGGAACATCCAATTTTATGGTTGCCAATTCTTTGGATAGCAATCCTTGCTCGGCAAAGTTCTCTACATTTTCTTTCTGCTTACCCTTGAGTTGATCTGTATTGGCCACCAGGTTTTCTACTGAGCCAAACTGCTTCAATAATTTTGACGCTGTCTTGGCCCCGATTCCAGGAATTCCAGGAATGTTATCCACGCTATCTCCCTGTAGACCCAATACATCGATGACTTGATCCACATTTTCTATGTCCCATTTATCCAACACTTCCGGAACTCCAATGATTTCTACCCCATTGCCCTGCCGGGACGGTTTGTACATGAAGATATTTTCTGATACTAGTTGAGCGTAATCTTTGTCCGGAGTGACCATATAAACGGTATAGCCTTCTTTTTCAGCTTGTTTGGCTATGGTGCCAATGGTGTCGTCTGCCTCAAATCCGGGTACTTCTATAATCGGAATATTGAACCCTTCAACAATTGATCGAATGTAAGGAAAGGCGATGGTGATGTCTTTCGGTTGTTCTTCCCGATTGGCCTTGTATTCCGGATATCTTTCATTTCGAAAAGTGTCTCCACTGGGGTCAAACGCAACAGCGATATGCGTTGGGTTCTGTGAATTCAACAAGTCCCATAAAGTCCGGACAAATCCAGTTATTGCAGATGTGTTGACACCCTTTGAATTGATTAGAGGTCTATTAATGAATGCGTAATGCGCTCGATATACTAGTGCATGGCCATCCAGTAGAAATAATTTCTTTTCACTCATGAAGATTGGTTTAGAAAGGCTAAAATAGAAAAAAAGAGCCTCAAACTGAGGCCCTTCTATATTTTATAAGGAGTAGGACAGACCTACCTGGTAGTAAGATTGGAAGGTATTGTTTAATTCCCGAGCTGTAGTCTCTTGTGGATTCCATCTCAATCCAAATTCAACACCTACGCCTACATTTTTAAATGCGGTGAAATTTAATCCATTAATCCATGTATAATTGGACAATTCCGTGCCCTGATAACTATAGAAAGCAGACAAGTTGGACCTCCATGTGACCAACTCCCATAAGTTTTTATTGTAGTCTGCCACTATTTTTGCTCCAAGTGATGAGGTGAAGTCCGTATCATTTTCAGCAAAAATGAAATTATAATTCAGTGGATGAACGACCAAAACGAATTCAGGTATCGGAGTATAGGTAAATCCAACACCTAAATCTAGGAATCCAGGATTGTTAAAATTGCTAAGCAGCGTGGTTCTATATTCTCCTAGAGCAGAAGCTGCCAGATTCTTAGTGAGCTTATATCCAAATAAGGACTGAACATTGAACACATCTGCCACTTGTTTGAAATCATCTTCATCACCTTCATTAACATTGGTATCTTCATCGTATCGCAACCAGCCAAGATTCACTCCGCCGTTATTCCTCCAGAAGTATTTATCTTCAATTAAATTGGCAAAACCACTGTAGGTAAATGAGATAGATTGAGCCGCTGAATTCAAATCAGGCTTAGGTGCCCAATTGTTGAAGTTATTCAGATCGACGCCCAAAATGCCTCCGGAGCCAAATCTCCACTTAATGGTTTTATCAATTTTCGCTTTTAGGCTGGCTATTTCAGCATTAATGGCGTCTAATTCCGCCTTTTTAATGGCTGCTTCTGCTTCCTTGGCTTCCTTTTCAACAATCATTTCTGCAACTTCCTCCTCTGTTTGCGCAGAAAGTTGGGCATTAAAAAGGAGAAAAGTTGCTAGTAATGTCATTGTAAATAAATGTTTCATTGCTTTGTGTTTAACTTTGTAATGGTAATAGATGGCTTAAAATAATGGATTCGGCCAATATAAAAAATGAAATTTTGTTAATTAACTTCAATAAAAAGAGGTAATGACATAATCTCTTAGATAGGTCCAGTTCATGATAACCAAAACCAATGCTAGAACCAGTATAGTAGCAATTACGATCTTGATGATTCTAGTAGAAGACTGACTTTTTTCCCTCCTACTTTTATATTTTTTTCTGGATACAAAAGGCATGGTGCAAATATAGTGTGAAGTTTTAAATTACATGTCTGAATGTCGCTCCCAGTAATTTTGCTCCTCTATTTCTTCTACTATTTTGAGATAATTGAAATATCTGAGCTCACTTATTTCACCGGACTGAACGGCCTCTTTAACTGCACACTTAGGCTCATTGAGATGCATGCAGTTTGAAAATTTACATCCTTCAGAAACCTCAAAAATTTCTTTAAAATTGTGCGCAACATCTAACGGCTCAAAATGAGAAAATGCAAGCGTTTTAATTCCGGGAGTATCAATAATTCGCGCACCATTGGACAACTCAAACATTTCAGCAAAAGTAGTAGTGTGCTGCCCCTTACCCGTATAGTCTGATATTTCCTCAGTTCGTAAATCAAGATCCGGATCTAAGGCATTAATTAATGTAGATTTTCCTACACCTGACTGACCTCCTATAAGTGTTGTTTTGTCTTTCAGACTGTCACGTAATTCATCTATACCATCATTTTTTTCAGCGGAGACAAGGAAACATTGATATCCGATATCTTCATAGATTTCCTTCAAATATTCATAGACATTTAAATCTCCTTCAGTATAGATATCCTTCTTATTGAAAACGAGAATAGTCGGAATGTTATAAGGTTCCATCATCATTAAATAGCGATCAATAAAGCCTTGTTTAAGTTTGGGTTGGCTGATGGTCATCACACAAATGGCCTGGTCGACGTTGCTGGCAATCAGATGCAGCTGATGCTTTTTTCTGGGACTTTGACGAAGCACGTAATTTTCACGATCTTTTATCTCAATAATATTACCCTTGCCTTCATCATCACCTTGTTCAAGAGTGATCAGGACTTCATCGCCTACCGCAACAGGATTGGTAATCTTAAGGTCTCCCAATCGAAACTTACCGACAATTCTGCATTGAACCCTTTCGCCTAGTTCCGTTTTTACATCGTACCAACTGCCTGTGGAACGATAGACGACACCTTCCAGGGTCCCTTTTGTCAAACCTTTATATTTTTAGAATGAACAGCAGCTGCCATTTCAGCAACCAGACCCGGATCTTGCTCTATAGCATTTCCTATGACAACGACATCTGCACCAGCTGAAACATTTTCAAAGGCTTTTTCCGGATTCCGGATCCCTCCCCCTGTAATAATGGGAATCTCGACAGAACCACGAACAGACTCGATCATGTCCTTGGAAACTGGATATTTTGCCCCTGAACCAGCGTCCAGGTAAATCGTTTTCATGCCCAGCATTTCGCCTGCAATTGCTGTGCAAACGGCGATGTCCACTTTATCCTTTGGAATAGGGTTAGTGTTGCTCATATAACTCACAGTTGTGCTTACTCCGCCATCAATATTCATATATCCTGTGGAGATGATCTCAAGAGGGCTAAGCTTTAGATATGGAGCTGAAATCACATGTGTGCCTATAAGCAGCTCGGGATTTCTTCCGGAAATCAGGGATAAAAATAAAATCGCATCTGCTTTGTAGCTCAGCTGCATGGAATTGCCGGGAAATAATATAAGAGGAATATCGCACTCTTTTTTAAGTCGAGCTAAGACAGCATCCAGTTGATCATTTACAATCAGACTTCCACCTATGAAAAAATAATCAATGTTATGATCCATGGCATTTTTCACAATATGCTCCATAGATGTGATCCTTAACTTATCCGGATCAATGAGGACCGCTAATTTCTTAAGTCCCTTCGATTTCGCCTCTACAAGATTGTTATAAATCATAAAAGAGCAAATATAAGAAAAAAGGCCCGCATCAAACGATGCAGACCTTTTCACTAGAAAAATAAACTGTATGGATATGTCTCTTGCGCAATTAAGACCAATTGGTCTTATTTCACGAAAGAATAGGTATCGTATTGATTTTCACCAGAAACGGCTACAGTATAAATACCAGCTGGTAGTTTAGAAATATCAAACCTTCTGTTAATACTGGTAATGCCCTTATAATTCTGAGTAAAGAAAACGCCATTACTATCACTGATGGTAACTTCTACTGCCCTACCTAGAGCTAATTGATTCAAGTCAATTCCATTCTCAGTTTTCTTAATGGTAGGTTTAAAAACCACCCCATTTTTGTCTTTTGAAATAGAAATGGACTGGTTAGTCACCACTAGTTTGTGAATGGCCTTTTTAGTGTCACTTTCGATGACCATATTGTAAGTTCCGTTCGGAAGATACTTTAGATTGTATTTTCTCCCTTCCAGATCTTTACTATTGAATTTTGTCCATATGTAAGATATTACCATAGGTATCTTTGATGGTAATATTAACATTGGTATTTGCCCAATCATTAAGATTGACGGCCAATGTTTTCTTTTCTACTAATTTGATGGTCGGATAAATGCTTGCAAATGAATCATTTGATGCACTAAACACCACCAATAAAACGATTAAACTTTTAATAATACTTTTCATGATTATAATTTTAATGATTAAATATCTGATACAAATATAAGGGCAATAAAGGCCTAAGTCTTTGCTATTTTTAGCATATATGTGTGGTATTTTATCAAAATATTAATATCTTACTATTATTAAGTATAATAAAAGAACATTGTAAATATAATGCACAGTATATAATTTGGACGTTATGAAAAAACACACGAACAAAGTTCAGCAAGATTATCATTCACCCATACTAGAGAAGGTGGAGCCCAATTTTGGTAATTCTTGGACCTATAAACTCTTTGAAGAAAGAAAACCTAATTCTCAACCCTTTTGGCACTATCATCCGGAAATAGAGCTGGTCTACTTAGAAAGTGGATCTGGTAAAAGACACATTGGTAATCACCTATCTTACTTTAATGATGGAGATCTGATCATGATTGGTCCTAATCTGCCTCATGTAGGATTTACAGATAGGCTCACGGGAGACGAGTCAGAAATTGTTGTTCAATTTCGTATGGACTTTCTCGGTGCAGATTTTTTTGATAATGTCGAAATGCAAGAAATTAGAGCGCTGTTGGAATTAAGTAAGTCTGGTATTTCATTTTACGGTAAGACAAAACATGAGGTGGGAATATTGCTTAAAGATTTCAATTGGGTGAAGATTAAGTTTGACCAATTACTCCAACTCTTGAGGATTCTACAAAATCTCGCACTGTCCGATGAGTATCATGTACTGAATGCCAATGATTCTGTTACCATGGTGATGAACCCCCAGGATAATGATCGGATGGACATCATCTATGATTACATAAGGGGGCACTTCGAGGAAAAGATTTATGTAGAGGATGTAGCGGAAACAGTGGCCATGACTGTTCCCTCCTTTAGCCGATATTTTAAGAAAATGGCAGGAAAAACATTTTCTGAATTCCTAATGAATTACAGAATTGTGCATGCCTCGAAATTGTTGGCGGAAGATCAATTGTCTGTAGCAGAGGTGTGTTTCTCTAGCGGCTTCAATAATTTTTCGCATTTTACAAAGTCATTCAAGAAAATCACAGGTAAGAGCCCTTCAGATTACAAGAAATCACTGTATAAAGTGGTTCGACTGTAATCACTGAGGAAAGGCGTTATTGTAAATATTAGAAGCTACGAGTGAAAATTACAGCAGATCAATTATATGAGAAATTGAATTATACGGACCTGGTCGCCCGTTTGAAGTCTGCATTTGCAAGCGATGATTATCAGATTCCGCAACGATTACATTTTGATTTGCCCCAGGAAAATACTTCTCTGATCATGCCCGCCTGGAACCATAAGTATTTTGGTTTAAAGCAAATTATTGCCTGTCCCGGAAATAAAGAAACGGACCTGCATACCATTCAGGGCAAGTTTGATTTATTCGATATTAAAAATGGCATTCACCTCGCTGAAATAGACGCCGGTGCACTCACTGCCATTAGAACTGCTGCGACCTCTCTTCTTGCCAGTAGTTTTTTTTGCAGTAATCCCAGGCAGCATCTGGTCATGGGCAGTGGGGTCATAGGCCATCACTTAATTCAAACTTATCGTTCCTTCTATGGCATTGAAACCTCTATGATTTGGAGCCGTTCATTGGATGGAGAATTTGATTTGAAGGAAGCAGTATACCATTCAGATATAGTGTCTTGTGCCACACTCGCCGAGGATCCTATATTAAAAGGAGTATGGTTGAATCAAAAGACCCATCTTGACCTTGTGGGTTCCTTCAAGCCTTCTATGCGGGAAGTAGACGATGATGCTGTAGTGAAGTGTGCAGTCTACATAGACGATTGGTCTGCTCTTAAAGAGACTGGAGATCTAGCCATTCCGATCCAAAAAGACATTTTAAAGAAAGAGGAGATCATGGGAACACTATTTGACTTATGTAAAGGAAGTGCCACACCCACTAACCACGGTTTGACCTTGTTCAAATCCGTTGGACACGCACTGGAAGATCTGGTTGCAGCAATATATTTTTATGAGCTGTACTTTTGATAAGCTTCTTCTATCTTCTTAGAAAGTTTTCTGTCTTTTTCAGTAACGGTATTTCCTTCATCGTGTGTAGTCAGGGTGATATTCACTTTATTGTAAACATTATCCCACTCAGGATGGTGGTTCATGGATTCTACATGCAGAGCGACCTCTGTCATAAAAGCAAAAGCCTGCTTGAAATCTTTAAATTCTAAACTGGCCTCTAACTTATTGTTATTTTCTTTCCACATAGTTTTTGTTTTTACAAGACATTCAGTGGACATTTTGTTCTATCGACCTTCCTTATAAGTGCTAGGACCGACAGTGAGCAGCCTATTTTCCCATTCAGTTCAGCGTTTTTACTATATAGCGCTTAATGTTCAAGATGGTAGTGCCTTTCCCTCTTTCTGTTTAAGTCAATGGTCGTATGAAAAAATTAGTGCTATTAGGTTTCCTATTTTATTTCTCCTTGGGAGTGTCAGGTCAAAACTTAAGTGCAAGTCATGCATGGGTCAGTGACAATGGTACATTAGCTGTTGATGTATTTGTAGACACGGAAAAGGATGAAGTAGTGTTGACACTAACTGGACCTGATCAATCCTGGTTTGCATACGGTTTTGGGGGAAGCAATATGGCCGGGACCTATGCCATTATCATGGAAAAATTAAATGGTGAAACGGTGGTTACGGAACGACACTTGGGCAATCACAATGAAGGTACAGCACTGGAAGGAAGGTTCAGTTTAATCTCAGAAACCGTCAATGACAATTCTAGAACGATTGTATTGTCACTTCCCATGACAGGCAGTGAACCCTATTTCAATTTTCCGTCTTCACCTCAAGCAGTTTCCATCATTAGCGCAACTGGTTTTGGTGGATCACTAGGTTTCCATACTGATTATTTGCAGGGGCCACAGGGCGGTATCAATGATTTAGAATTTTCTCAGGTGGTACCTGTAACTTGGTCATCTTTCAAACTGACAAGAGAGGGATATTATGCAGAAATACATTGGGAAACTGCTTCAGAAATCAATAATGAAGGCTTTTATATACAAAGAAGCCCTGATGGTCAGACCTGGATTGATCTAGGTTTTGTAAAGAGTAGAGGGCCACAGGGCTCAGTTTATCAGTTTTCAGATCTTCAGACCATACCCGGAGTTAATTATTATCGGCTGAAGCAAGTGGATCTAGATGGGACGATCACCTTTTCAGTCATAAAGAGTATAGAAATCCAGGGTACTGGAACTCCGGATGCAGTCGTCATTTACCCTAACCCTGCCAGTGATTTCCTGAGCCTCAACAATTCGACATCCAAAGGACCAAAGAGAATTCAGATCTACGATATGAGCTATCGATTGATATTAGACGATTATTGGCCCGAAGGTCAGGTTGATTTTCACATGGAAATCGGAAATTGGCAATCTGGACACTACCTGGTATCGGTCAAGCACAAAGATTGGACATATATCAATTATTTTATTAAGCTGTAAGATTTTAAGTTTGAACAATGAGTAAAAGAATCTTTTTGATCACTCTGCACGCTCGATAAATGAGAAGTATACAAGTTCCATTTACACCACCTTATATTCAAACAAAACATACTGCTATAGAGTGTTTTAGTGGCTTTTAATTATATTCACTCTCTCTTTAATGGAAAAATTTAGATTTTAATCAATGAAGTATTTAATCGCTGCATTTGCAGCATTGATTCTGACGATTTCTTGTTCAGAGCAAAAATCAGATCCCACTATTCTGGTGTTTTCTAAAACAGAAGGATTTCGACATGAAAGCATCGAAGCTGGAGTGGATGCCATCAAAAAATTAGGCGCAGAGAATGGTTTTAAGGTAGACCACTCAGAAGATGCCGCTATCATGACAGAAGACAGTTTGATTCGTTACGATGTCATTGTATTTCTAAACACAACTCAAGATATTTTAAACGAGGAGCAGCAATACGAATTCAAACGATTCTATCAGGCAGGTGGAGGTTTTGTGGGCATACATGCAGCAGCAGATACAGAATATGATTGGCCATGGTACGGTGAATTGATCGGAGGTTATTTCAATGGGCACCCTAACAACCCCAATGTTCGCAACGCAGATATTCAGGTGGTCGATGCTGGGCATCCTTCGTGTCAACACTTACCTGAAACCTGGAACAGAGACGATGAATGGTATAATTACAAGAATTTACATCCGGATATGAAAGTGTTGCTGAATCTGGATGAATCCAGTTATGAGGGCGGAACCAATGGAGATAGCCACCCCATTGCCTGGACCAGAGACCATATGTTCTATACAGGCTTGGGGCATACCGAAGAAACCTTTATGGAGGAAAACTTTCTCAAGCATTTACTCGGTGGTATTCAATCAGTCATGGGTGATGGACCTGATTACACCGCTGATGGCGTCGCACCCTCATTAAATAGGTTTCAAAAAGTGGTTTATGAGCAGAATCTCAACGAACCGATGGAGCTGGTGGTCCTGCCCAATGATGATATTATTTTCATTCAAAGAAAAGGAGACATCAAATATTACAGCAAGGAAGATAGGATTACCAAGACCATCAATGAGATCAATGTTCACACAGAATTCGAAGATGGTTTACTTGGAATTGCACTGGATCCTAAATTTGAACAAAATGCGTGGGTCTATCTCTTTTACAGCCCTAACATTGAAGAAGCTGTCCAACATGTTTCTCGCTTTAAATTCGAAGAGGGTAAACTCAATCTCGAGACAGAGCAGATTATAATCAAGATTCCGGTACAAAGGGAGGAATGTTGCCATTCAGGAGGTGCTTTGGAGTTTGACAGTAAGGGTAATTTGCTAATAGGAGTGGGCGATGACACGAATCCTCACGAGTCATCTGGCTATGCACCCATCGATGGTAGGTTAGGACGTCAACCATTTGACGCACGAAGATCTTCCTCTAATACCAATGACCTGAGAGGCGGCATTCTTCGGATTACACCTCAGGATGACGGTACCTATACCATCCCTGAGGGCAATTTGTTTCCAGCATCTGACAGCACAAAGGCAGAAATATATGTGATGGGTTGTCGAAATCCCTACAGATTTTTTGTCGATCCCAAAACGGACTTTCTGTATTGGGGAGATGTTGGTCCTGATGCCGGTGAAGACAGAGAGCGCAGAGGTCCCAAAGGTCATGATGAGGTCAACCAGGCCCGAAAAGCGGGATATTTTGGATGGCCATTGTTTGTCGCTGACAACAAAGCCTACCACCAATATGACTTTGAAAAAGATCTATCCGGTGACGAATACAATCCAATGATGCCTGTCAATCGTTCTCCCAACAATGATGGTAAGTTGGTACTGCCACCTGCTAACAATGCCTTCATCTATTACCCGTATGGAGAATCAGAGGTTTTTCCTTTGGTAGGAACAGGTGGACGAAATGCAATGGCTGGCTTTGTCTACCACTATGATGATTATCCTGCATCTGATCACAAGCTTCCCAGATATTACGACGGCAAATTGTTTATATACGACTGGATGAGAGGTTGGTTTATGGCGGTAACCATGGATGATGAGGGCAACTATGTTTCCATGGAAAGATTCTTGCCCAATCACAAGTTTTCTAACCCTACTGATATAGTTGTGGATGATGATGGTCGCATCTATATGCTGGAGTATGGAACAGCGTGGTTTTCAAAGAATGTAGATGCAAGACTGGTAGAAATAAAGTTTAGTGGCGGCAATCGGCCTCCAGTTCCTGAGGTGAAATTTGAGAAGACGATTGGGGCTGCGCCAATGGTAGCTGAATTCGACGCAAGCAGCACCATTGACTTCGATGGAGATGAGATAGAATATACCTGGAAAATCAATAATAAGAAGGTCGGCTCAGGCCCGATCCTGAAATACACCTTCGAGAATCCTGGGATCTATGTCGTGAGGCTTGAGGCCAGCGATGATGATGGAGGTATGGATTTCCACGAAGTCCAAATGATGGTTGGTAATGATAAACCTGAAGTGGCTATTGAGATCGAAGGAAATAGTAGTTTTTACTTCGGTCAGGAGCCCATAAATTATGTAGTAAGAGTCAATGACACTGAGGATGGTAGCATTGGAAATGGAATCGATCCTTCAGCAGTAGCGGTTAGTTTTGATTATCTGGAGACTGGTTTTGATCGGAATGAAATTGCCCTGGGTCATATGAGTCAGGTGGCATCCCATCCCGGAATGAAAGCCATGAAAAATTCTGATTGCTACACTTGTCATAAAAAGGGAGACCAATCAGTTGGGCCGACTTTTATTGAAATTGCCAATAAGTATCGCGAACAGGATGATGCTATGGCCTACCTATCTGAGCGAATCATCAAAGGTGGAGGAGGAGTTTGGGGAGATCAAGCCATGGCTGCCCATCCACAGTTGTCAGGAAACGAGGTAGCCATCATGGTGGAATATATTTTGGATTTAGAAGAGAAAATGGACGAGGATGTGCTGCCTCCTGAAGGTCAGGTGATTCCTGAAGTTCCATCCAACAAGGAACCAGGTGGTGTGTTTATTATGAATGCAACCTATGTCGATAAGGGAACACCTAAGGTCGCACCGATTTCTACTACAGAAACGAAGATGTTGCGGAGTTCAGAACTTCTTGCCATTGATTATGATGAAATTAAAGATGCCATGAAAATGGATCTGGAACCCGGAACCATACCAGGGATAGAGGAGAAAACAAGCATCCTCATTGGAAATCACAATTCGTATATCATGTATCGCAACATTGATTTTAATCAAATCAAGCAGGTGACCAGCTATGCCACGGTAAATCCAGATTACATGGCTGGGGGTACGCTAGAATTGATTTTAGATGATATCGATAATGAAGCGATAGGAAGTGCTGAACCGGAAGCCATCAGAAGTTTAAGACCGTCGGAGAATACCATGAATGTTGAAAATATTGATGGCATACACGATCTTTATGTCAAGTTTGTAAGCAAGGATCCAGCAAAACCGGCGATGGTACTTTCTCATCTAAAGTTTGAAAAATAATGGAACGGATTATCCAATGAAGTAATAAAGTGATCAAGTTGAGGCTAAAATTAATAAGAACCTTAAACGTAATAGTTCTACTATTATGTGGAATAGTAATGCTATTAGGAGTATTTTCCTGTGAAAAGGAGCACAGACTTGGTCAATTGTCCTTTCTTGACATTGGTGAGGATTCCATCTTGAATCATGTGTTTGACCAAGCTGAGAAGTATGAGTTGCAAATTCGATATGTGCAAATAGATCGGGCTGCAGACGGATCCATTGACCTAAAACCCTATGAATATAGGATAGATGAAGATCAATATTTCTATCCGGCATCCACCGTTAAAATGCCAGTGGCTTTCCTTGCATTGGAAAAATTAAACGAACTCTACCAGCAAGGTTATGATGTAAACTATCATACAGCACTTCAAATTGATGCGCCCAGAAGTCCCCCGCAGACCCCTGTAGTAGCAGACTCATCAGCTTTCGACAATGCAGCGAGTATTGGCCATTACATACATAAATTATTCGTAGTGAGCGATAATGATGCCTATAATCGACTCTTTGAATTTGTGGGACCACAAGAAATCAATCAGGATCTTCGAAGTAAGGGCATTTTTACCAATTCCAGAATTATCCACAGAGTAGGCGTTTCGGGATTTTCTCCCGAAGAAAACCGGCATACCAATCCTTTTAGATTTTATAGGGATGAAGAATTGGTTTATGAACAGCCTGCCAAATATATGGAGCGACAAGACTTCGAGCCTTTAGATAACACCTTGAAAGGGAAAGGGTATATCAATAGCGAAGGTATCTTGATCAATCAGCCATTTGACTTTAGTGAGAAAAATTTTGTGTCACTTAGGGACCTTCAGCAAAGTTTGATATCAGTAATGACTAAGGATGGACGATTTAATCTGAGGGAAGAAGATTATGACTTACTATATAAAAGCATGTCCATGTATCCGGGAGATTCTGAGGCACCTATATACGATACGCAAGTTGAAGTTTCAGGAGGTAGGTCAGAGCCTTACTACTATGATGGTTATGTGAAATTTTTTATGTTCGGCAATACCAAAGAAGATATTCCAGATCATATTAAAATTTATAACAAAGTGGGTTTTGCCTACGGTTACCTGACGGATTGTGCTTATATAGTAGATGCAAAAAATGATGTGGAATTTTTTCTGGCGGCTACGTTGCATGTCAATGAAAATGGGATTTATAACGACGGGATTTATGAATATGATAAAATCGGACTGCCATTTTTAGATAGACTTGGAGATGTTTTTTACCAGTATGAATTAAGCCGTAGGGTGTCTCAATAAAAGAAATTTCCAACTACGATTGTCAAACACCATAGGTCCTGGTTTTATACCCTCCTGACAATTAGCGAACACAAGAAAAACTACATTTTTAAACTTTTCCTATTTTAAAGGTCATAAAAGCAACACTAAACCACTCTTAATGAATAAGAGCCTCAATGAAGCCAACGCATTACTGGATCTAATCAGGTCAGGAAAGGAAGGACGAGACGAGGTGATTATTATGCTTTATAAAAATCCAAAGCTTCGCAATAGTTTTAAAAAGATGATTAGAAATGAGGGTTGGCCCAAGTCTGTTTTTAATGCGATTTATACTGATTCAATCATTGCATTTGCCCATTCTGTTATTCGAAGAAAAGAGTTTGAATTGAACTCTGACCTTTTCAACTACATTGTTGTCATTGGCAAAAGGGCATATAGAAAGCAGATCTCAAAAGGCTTAAACCATGATCCTTTAGATGATGTAATGGAGACCCCTGAATCAGAGGATCATGCACTCGAATTGATCATAGATAAAGAACAACAGTCGTTGATCAATCTGGTTTTATCTCGCTTGGGTAGAAATTGTCGTGAGGTACTGACCTATTGGGCGAGCAACTACAGTATGAAAGAGATTGCTGAATTGTTAGGTTATAAAAGTGATATGATGGCAAGAAAAAAGAAATATAAGTGTTTTCAAGAATTGCTGCAGTTGGTGAATGAACATCCCCATCTGGAAAAAATACTGAAGAATCATGGATAAGGTCGACAGAATACAAGCCTATCTGGATGATGAACTATCTGAATCAGATAAGGTAAAGTTTCAGAACGATATGAAGAAAGATGCCATTTTAAAAGATCAATATCAAAAGGCGCTGTTGGCACAAAAAATCTCGAAAGGATTACTAGAAATGGAGATGAGAGAAGTATTGGAGCAGCAAAAAGGGGGGATGAGTCGGCAGTGGATTTGGTTGGGTATTGCGGCGTTTCTTTTAATTTTTTTAGGTACTATTCTTGTTTGGTCAATGATAGACGAGACGCCTTCGATCTATGCGATGGAATATCGGGAGCCGATGTGGCCGGGAACGAGAGGTGGTGCTAATGAATTGGCAAGCATATTATCAGAATTCAGGAAGGGAGGTGATATTCAGGACCATAAGCTGGATATTGAAAACATTGCTGATCTGCCAGAGAATGAGAAAGACCTTTGGATCGCGGAAATGTTTCTAAAGAGAGGAGTTTATGATAGTGTATCGCTATATCTGCCGGAGTTTCCTTCAGATCATATCAAGTCAGACCGGGTGCGATGGATTGAAGACTTTCTTGAGCAGCAAAAGAATTAAAAGTAAGACCGCAATGCCGGCTATCCAATACAGCCAATTATGGTCCATATATAAAGGTCTATCGTTACCTGTAATGATCAATCCAGCCCAATAATAAGGATGCTTTCCTTCAATGGGATGAGCATCAATAAAATCCAATTTTGCTTTTCTGAGCGACTCTGACTTGCTTTCACCTTTTTTTAGATAACGATAAAAGTTAACAGTGATTTCCGAGGTTGATTGATCTGGTATGGACCAAAGACTGGATACGACAGCATTTGCTCCGGAAGCAAGGAAGTTTCGGGAAAGACTGAGGATACCTTCTCCGGTGTAGTTTTGTCCTGTATTGGTTTCGCAAGCAGAAAGGTATACCAGCTCTGCGTCTAATATCAGCGATTCAATTTCGTCAAAACTAAGTTTGCCATTCGTGAATCGGATATAAGATAAGCTTGGATCTTCATTGATGCCACGGGCATGTGTTGCTAAATGCAACAGATTGTAATGACTACTATTGGCAATGAATTGATCTTTTGTAGCATCGCCATTTGCGAAATAAAGGCTTTCCAGAAGGTCGCTGACTGCTTCACACTCTTGTTCTGCATAATCGAGTGGTAGCTCGCTAGGATCTTCAGAAGGTCGAAAAATGACAGGTCTGATTTCTTTTGGCGTGGTATGGCTTTTTAGATAATGGTAGATTTTTGCAGAAGGAACTCTGGAGAAAGCAAAGGTTTCCAGTAAAGGAATTTCATCATTGTTTTGTAAAGCATCAAGTGGCACCAGATTTAAAATGCCATCCGAAGAAATTAGTATGTTCTTCCTCCTAAGCTCTTGTAAAACCGGGTTCAATAATATCAAAAGTTGCTGCGAGGATGATTTATACTTAGTGCTATTATAATTGTCAATGTCATTGATCAATGTTTTGGCTTTTTTCTCAACTTCAGATGTGGGAAGAGAGATCAACTTTGTTCTGTGCTTATTGATAAGGTTGAAATAATAATTTCTGGATCCTGCGAAACATTGTATATGTTCATGTGCTTCAAGAATGCTTTGGTATTCAAAGACATCGAGATTGATATCGTTTCGCAAGGAAGTAATGTTCTGGTGCAGTTTTTCAATCTGATTGTTTAGTTCAAACAAACGATTTTGATTGATGATCGTCTCTTTTCCTTCTGCGATCTCTAATCTATACTGGCTTCTTAGTGCGGTAAGATATTTGTATCGTTGAACTTCCTCTTCATTATTTTGGGCTAGATTTTGACGTGAAAAGGCGGAAGCTTTATAAAGGCTTAATGCTTTGGTACATTCTAAGATCTGGAAGGTTAAGTCATCATTTTGGTACTTGTTGTCTTTAACTACTTCAAGGCCCAGCTCAAGGATTGGATAGAATTCTTGGACAAAATTGATGTGGTCTTTAAGAATGATAGCGTCTGAAAGTCTACCTTTCAGCTCGCTAACCAATTTGGCTACTGTATTTAGAACCTCATTGTCCTTGCCGATGCTTTTCAGATAGGCCACTTTTATCTTTGTAACTAAAATCATATCTCTTGACCAAATCGGACTTGTATTTCGTATGGAGTCAGAATAAGTCTCTGCCTGTTGGATAGCATGTAAAATCACAGATGTGTCTTGAGAAAAACGATTACTCGCTATGGAAAGATGATACCTTAATTTTTCATCATAGTTGGCAGAAATAGAGAATATGCCTTCCTTGGCTTTCTGATAATAATAATCAGAAGAGTCCAATTGCTCTGACTTTAAGAAATATTCAGCAAGCAGTAAATAAGTTTTGTTGTTTTGAATATGATCTGCTTCTTGCAGCTGACGTATAACATCAATTAAATATTCAGATCTTTCCATGAGCCCGTGCTGAATGGCAAAGTCTAATTCTTTTCGTAAATAAGAGATGTTGTGATAGTTGTATTTTGCTACCCAATCTGGTGTTTGATTTCTTAGTGTTTCTATAAAATTATCGCTTGAATTTCGGTAAAGTCTAAGCGCGTCTTCTTTATTTTCTAAATATTCCCATAATTCGGCTTTTCTTGCAAGAGGAGTTGCGATATGAGGAGGCAATTTTTGTTGCAATGCTCTTTGAATTTCTAGTCTTATGGCCTGATCTAAGTATTCTATAGCTTTGTTGTAATTAGATTTTAGTTTCTCTATGTCAGAAAGGATATACAATGCATAGAAATAGATTTGGAATATTTTTAGAGGTCGATCCACTGGACTTTCAATTTCAACCAGTAATTCTTCTAGCGTTTTTTTAGCCAGTGTGAGGTCGCCAATATTTTTTCTGAAGACACCTTGTTTTAATTTATAGTCTAATTGTTGATAGGTAGAATCATCAGGATTGGTATATGAAAAGTCGAGTAGCTTTTCTAAGACTTTCAAAGTCTGCTCTTGTTCACGAAAGTCAAATTCCTTGACTGCTAAGTCATATCTTCTGGACCAATGAGCGTACAGAGTATCAAGATATTCAAGACAGCCGCTGTTGCGCAAATAAACTTGAATATTGCGGTCCTCACCCTTTGAATAAATATACTGTTCTGCTCGTTGTCTTATTGTATTGCAGTCTTGACCAGCAAGTAGAACAGTACTACTTGAGATAAAGAATAAAAGATAGAAGCTAGTTAGAAGTTGCCTGGTTACCCCAAAATTTTTGCTTAAAGTTAAATGTTGTATTTAACTCAAGATCATCAATTTTATAATGGATCGTATAAATTCCTGGAGTATTTATTTCCTCTAGTGCTGGATTCATGTCAAACAATGGTCCTTTTGACTTGACTTCACGTGAAACATTACCATTTGGACCAATAAGGGTGACAGAAACTTTCAATGAGGGAACGAGGTTCATAACAATGAATGCTGCTTCACCACTCCACCAATCTCGTGGTTGATCCTCATCCTTGGAAGGTGGGCAAGTTTTGTAGAATTCTTCATGTTTACGGCTAATCCCTTCTTCGAATTCACTTAAATACTGTTGTCTTTGAGCATAAGTAAATCCTGTATTTGTCTCGGCAATCTGTTTGGCCTGGAGCAATGATAGTGCTGTTTCCTGATTTCTACAATAGTTGTTGATAAGGTCTTTATTGGCGTCATTCAGATCCATAAGCAAAGAATCCATAAAACTGATGTATCTCAAGTTCTCTCCGTTCATTTTATTAATAAATCGGTATTCGCCTTTTTCATCTAATAAATTCTCATTGATGTTTTCAATTTCAGGATCGCTGTAGTCAAAATCTGGATCAGTGGATGTTTCTGTGCCATCCACTGTGTTTCTATTTCCTATGAAATATCCAGCAATAATTCCAATGATGAGTCCAATGATAAATGCAATGATGGTCATTTCGTTTTGTTTTAAAAGGTTAACAGTGCAGCTTAGGGATGATGCCGCACCTAAAATAATGATTTCCCGTCATAAGGAGGATGGTAAACATATAAAAGTGACCCCATTGATCTAAACATCTATATTGAGAATGTAAAATATGGTCATCATAACCGCCCAGAACAGTTTGGCAATATAAAGTCATTAACTTAAATTAAACATCCTCAATTGGTTAAATAGAGAGAGTATTTCAGTATGTTTTAACTTGTTATTATGCTTAGAGCGATCCTTATTTATTTTTTGCCCTGCTAATCATTCAATGTGATTCTGAAGGAAGATGGAATGCGTACTCCCATCATGTATAAGTGGGAAGGAAAGATTGATCCAAAAATGGATGAAGAAACATTTACAAGCAGTCTTGATATCATTCCGACATTACTGGAATTGGTCGGCATACCAGTACCTGACTCCATAGATGGCATTAATATTCTGGACGAAGAGATCAGGCAAAAACGAATGCATTTCACGGGCGAAATCTATCAGCACGATTTTAATGAAATCAATGAAAGCTTAAACTACCAGATCGTTTATGCGCAACCTTATAAATTAATCTTACCAGATTCAATCAATAAGTCTGGAGAAGAAATTCAATTGTATAATGTTATCGAAGATCCTTTTGAGGAAAACGAACTTTCGCTAGTATTACCAGAAAAGTTGCGGGAACTTAGATCAGTGATTAAAAATTAACATAAGGCACATCGGGTAATTTTGTTTATCCACGCCCTATTTATACATTGCATCATGAGAAAAGATGAAGATATTCAAGCTTATCAGCAAGAATTTGAGAAAGCCATGGCCTCGCTTAATCCCATGCAAAGGGTTGCTGTAGAAAAAACCGATGGCGCTGTGCTGGTTGTTGCCGGACCTGGAACTGGAAAGACACAACTACTGGCAGCAAGAATAGGACACATTCTTCAACAAACCGATGCGCAGGCATCTAATATTCTGGCATTGACATTCACCGATGCCGGAGCTGTTGCCATGAGGAAAAGGTTGCTTAAGTTTATTGGTCCTGAAGCTTACAATGTTTCCATTTACACCTTTCATGCTTTTTGTTCTAAAATCATACAGGAAAATATTGAGCATTTTGGAGGATACTACGACCTGCAAGCAGTCTCAGAATTGGAACAAACAGAGATTATCAAAAAGATCATCGATGAATTTCCACCGGATCACACTCTGAAAAGATTCAAGGGTAATAAATATTATGAACGAAAGCCATTGATGGATTTATTTTCAGTTATCAAGCAGGAAGGTTGGGATATCAATCAATTAATCAGTCATTGTGAAGAGAAGATTGCAGTCATAGAGGATCCAACGAATGAAGATTATATCTACAAAAAATCAGGTAGGGGTTACAAGAAGGGTGAGCCTAAATTAAATGCCATTCGTAAAGATACGGCCCCTTTGCAAAAACTGATAGCCGGTCTTCAGGAATTTCCTAAATACCAAAAATTACTCGCAGCTCGAGAAAGATTTGACTACAACGATATGATTCTATGGGTGATTGAGAAGTTCCAGGAAAAACCTGAACTGCTACTGGAGTACCAGGAACGTTATCAATTCATTTTGGTAGATGAATACCAGGATACCAATGGTGCTCAAAATCAATTGGTAGATCTCCTGGCTTCTTACTGGGAAGACCCCAACTTATTTGTGGTGGGAGACGATGATCAATCCATTTACCGCTTTCAAGGAGCTAACATGGAAAACATTACTCAATTTGCGCAGAAGTATAATCCGGATATCATTGTTCTGGAAAACAATTACCGATCATCACAGGCTATACTGGATAGTGCAACTCGTCTGATCTCCAGAAATGAAAAGCGATTGGTTCATGAGTTTGATGGAAAGATCTCTAAAACATTGACAGAAAGTAGGGGCGATCAGGAGATTCAAGTTAAACCACACATCCAGGTTTTTCAGAACCATACTCAAGAAGAAATATTTATCGCTGATGAGATTTTAAAGCTTCGCGAAGATGATTATGATCTATCTGAGATAGCCATCATTTATACCCGACATAAACACGCTGAGAATATTGCGAAGTATCTTGAACTCAAGAACGTACCGATGAATATCAAGCGGAAATTGAATGTTTTGGATACGCCTGAAATTCATAGGATTCTGAATATTCTACGTTATGTTGAGCAAGAAGGCCAATTTCTGGATACGGCGAACCATCTACTTTTCGAAATATTGCACTACGAATACTTCGGACTTGTGCCCAGAGATATTGGAAAAGTGGCGGTATATTGTTCATGCAGATCCGACGATGACGAAGATGATCGGTCCTGGGATACGGTGTTATCTTCTCCTAAAATTTTAGAAAGTCTTCATCTGAAAGAACAGGAGAAGTTACAACAAACCTATGCGTTACTCCAGTCTTGGATAGGCATGTCTAAAAACATGACACTCCAGGTTTTGCTCGAGAAAGTACTGACATCTGGTAATATTTTAGATACCGTAATGAATTCTCCTGATCGAACATGGCGACTGCAATTGATCAATACTTTTTTTGATTTTCTCAAGCTTGAAAGTGCTAAAAAACCAGATTTGACTTTATCGGAGTTTCTGGAGTTCATCAACATCATGCACGATAATGATATTCGGCTACCTTTCGAAAAAATTGTGTCTAATGAAAATGGGGTCAATTTTATGACCGCTCATGGTTCTAAGGGACTAGAATTTGAGAGAGTCTATATCATAAAATCTGAGAGTAAGAATTGGGAGGCTAAACGTCCGAGCACGACTAAGTTCAAGTTTCCTAAAGACTGGATACCCGACTCGGAAGAGAACGATGAGCAGGATGACAGGAGACTTTTCTTTGTGGCAATGACAAGGGCAAAAGATTATTTATCCATTAGTTTTGCGGAGGCTGATGACGAAGGGAAAGCATTGGAGCCCTCTAAATTTTTGACTGAAATTCAACATGTGGATGAGTTTGAAAAAGTGACCATTGACAATGAAAAAGTGCTACAGTATAAGGCTGACCTGATGAGATACCATGAAAATGAAATAGACCTGATCGTTATAGATCTGGTAGATAGAATCCTGGAGAGCTTTAGTCTTAGTGTGACGAATCTGAATAAATACTTGAGATGTCCGCTCGAATTTTACTTTGAAGGGATTCTTAGAGTTCCGCAAGCTAGAAATGCCAATATGGGATTTGGTAAAGCCATGCATTATGCACTGGAGCAATTTTTTATAAAAATTGATGAGGATCCGGATCGAAAAATTCCAGCAATAGAAGAATTATTAAAGTTCTTCGAGAAGGGACTGGAAAGAACACGATCACACTATACAAAGAAAGAATATGAGGATCTATTGATTCACGGACGAAGTACTTTAGAGGGTTATTACAAGGAGTATCAAGTTGAGTGGACCAAACCGCTCCACTATAAAGTTGAATACAACATTGACTTGACTACGCACGAAGGAGTACCTATCAAAGGGGTTTTAGACAGAGTGGATATTTTTCAAAACCATCTGGAAGTCACCGATTACAAAACGGGGAGTTATGGCAATTCCAGGGATAAGTTGAAGCCTCCTGTGGGTGACGAAGACCTGGGAGGAGATTACTGGAGGCAAATAGTGTTTTATAAGATACTTTTAAATGCGGATGCGAAGCTTCCCAAGCCAATGAAATCTGGCACCATGGATTACTTGGAAGAGTATAACCACCAATTTAAAAAAGTACGTTTTGACGTAAGTGATTGGGAAATAGAAATGGTAGGCGAACAATTAAAATCCTCTTATATCAAAATCTTGAATAAGGAATTTACACCCGGTTGTGAAAAGGAGGATTGTAAATGGTGTAATTTTGTGAAAGATAACTTTAAGTTAGGAAGTACACTAGAAGACTTCGAAGATGAAGACCGTTAGTAGATCTTTTATAAAGTAATGGTAAAAGTAAATGTCGAACCTTCATTTTCTTTGGATTCAACTGAAATGTGTCCACCCAGATCTGTCACAATCTTTTGCACTATAGAAAGTCCTACACCTGTACTACTATAATCAGCTTCTTTGTCAGGAGTGACGGTGTAAAACAAGGAAAAAATCTTTTCCAACTCAGATTGAGGAATACCTCTTCCGTTATCCTTCACTGTGAAGGTCGCAAAATCATCTTTTACTTCAAGATCAATATCAATTTTACCTTCTTCCTTATCATTGTATTTCACAGCATTCCCGATTAAGTTGCTGAGCACTATCTGTAGGGCAGTCTTGGAAGCATTGATGACTGGCAGATTCTTAGGGAAATTTATTTTAATTCCTTCAGGAGGAGTTAATTGGAAAGCGATATCTTCCATGAGTTGATTAAGATCTACTCTTCCGACATCATGTTTTAGAAAATGCACCGTTTTACTATAGCTTAATACGCCATCTATATATTGGTGTGACTTATAAGCACTTTTGATAATATGATTAACATGTTCTTTTATTTCATCATTCAGATCGTCACCGAAATCTTCCAATATGATCTGGGCAAACATTCGCATGTTTCTAACTGGAGCCTTGATGTCATGTGCAACAATTTTTGAGAACTCTCGAAGATTATCCACTGTTCTTTCCATTCTCATTTTAGAAATGCTAAGCTCCTTAACCTTTTTATGTAATTTTAAAAGGTTCATGACCTGACGTCCAAGTATCTTCAGCGCTTCCACTTTTTCGGACGATAATGAATGTGGTTTTACATCCATCACACAGAGCGAGCCCAGGGGATATCCATTGTCTGTCACTAGAGGCACACCGGCATAAAAATCAATGTTGGGTTCGCCTTTAACAAACGGATTATCTTTAAATCGGGCATCTTCACGCATATTAGAGACGATCAGAGGCTGATTGGGCTCAAGAATGGTATAAGAGCAGAATGCATCCTGCCTGGGGGTTTCATTTACATCTGCTCCATACTTTGATTTGACCCATTGACGATCTTTATCTATAAGGGTAATAAGTGAAATTGGTGTTTCACATATCTTTGATGCGAGTTTGGTAATGTCGTCATAATCCTGTTCCGGTAAACTGTCCAGTATATGGAATGTCCTCAGTTCAGCATTTCTATCGTTCTCGTTTTCCGGTATCGGTGGTTTCATCTACTCTCGATTGTGAAATTTAAACACAAAACTAATTTAATTTTTCAATTTCATTCAATACTTGGTTTTCCATGTTCGAATTAGCGCAAAGCTGCATATATTTATTGTCTCTAAAAATTTATGATGAAGAAAACGCTACTTTTAACACTATTGTTCAGTGTGGGTCTCCTGCAAGCACAAGATCAGTCCTACTCCGGATTTTTTAACTTTGAGTGGAAAGATTCCACGGGTAAAATACTACTTGAGGTAGATAAATTGGATCAGGAATTTTTGTATGTCAATGCCTTGGCTGCGGGCGTTGGTTCCAATGACATTGGTTTAGACAGAGGTCAATTAGGCAATGAGCGAATAGTCAAATTTATTAAATCCGGAAATAAAGTTTTGCTGGTTCAGCCCAACTATTCTTACCGAGCAGAAAGTGACAATCCATCCGAAAGGAGAGCAATAGAAGAAGCCTTTGCACAATCTGTATTGTGGGGATTTAAGGTGGAGTCTCAGAAAGAGGGGAAATTAATGATTGATTTAACTCCTATGTTACTAAGTGACGCTCACAATGTAGCTGATCGTTTGAAATCCAGTAAGCAAGGAAGTTATAAAATAGATGCCTCGCGTTCTGCCGTTTATTTACCAAGGACCAAGTCCTTCCCGAAGAATTCAGAATTTGAAGCGATGATTACTTTTACGGGGAAGGCTGAAGGTGGTTATATTCGATCAGTTACACCATCATCTGAAGCAGTCACCGTTCGAATGCATCATTCATTCATCGAATTGCCGGACGACAATTATGAACCTAGAAAATTTCATCCTTTTTCAGGCTTTAATGTTCTGACCTACGCTGATTATGCAGTACCTATCTACGAAAGCAAGGAAAAGAAATATATCTATCGACATCGATTAGAGAAAAAGAATCCCGGAGCGGATAAAAGCGAGGCCGTCGAACCTATTGTATACTATCTAGACCCAGGAACACCGGAACCCATAAGATCTGCTTTGCTGGATGGCGCCAGATGGTGGAACCAGGCCTTCGAGGAAGCTGGTTATATTGACGCTTTTCAAGTAAAGATGTTACCTGACGATGCAGATCCCCTCGATGTTCGTTATAATGTTATCCAATGGGTTCATCGCTCCACACGGGGTTGGTCTTATGGAGCTTCTGTGTCAGATCCTCGCACAGGTGAAATCATTAAAGGACATGTGTCGCTTGGATCCTTGCGGGTCAGGCAGGATTTTTTAATCGCACAAGGATTGCTATCGCCTTATGGGAGTGATGACGGTAATCACTCACCGATGATGGAATTGGCATTGGCAAGACTACGTCAATTATCTGCACATGAAGTGGGACATACCATCGGACTTGCACATAACTTTGCAGCATCTTATAATGATCGCGCGTCAGTCATGGACTATCCACATCCGGTGGTTTCTATCGGCGAAAATGGAGAGATGGATCTCAGCGACTCGTATGCGGTTGGAATCGGAGATTGGGATAAAAGAACCATTCTATATGGTTACCAGGATTTTTCTGAGGAAATCAATGAAGAAAACGCATTGAATGAGATCATTAAAGAAAGCATCGATGAAGGCTTTCTCTTTATTTCAGATTCCGATGCCAGACCAGCTGGAGGAGCACATCCATATGGACATCTTTGGGACAATGGAGATTCTCCTATTGACGAACTTTCCAGATTGTCGATGTTGAGAAGCAAAGCGATGCAAAACTTTGGCCAAGCTTCTATCACTACAGGAACACCGTATTCTTATTTAGAAAATGTTTTGGTACCGTTGTATTTAGCACATCGATATCAAGTGGAAGCAGTTGCCAAGTTGATCGGTGGTGTTAATTATACCTACGCTGTAAAAGGAGATGCTCAGTCAATTATCAACGAAATGGTAGATCCTGCTATCCAAAAAGAGGCTATGGAAACGTTGTTATCGACGCTGGAGCCATCGTTTTTGGAGATACCCGAGCGTATATTAGAAAAATTACCTCCGCCAGCATTTGGATATCGCCGAAATCGCGAGACCTTTGATCGATATACATCTACGACATTTGATCCTATTGCGGCTGCTGAAGGAAGTGCGAATCACACGCTGGCATTTATGCTCAATGAGGACAGACTGACGAGAATTGTGCATCATCATGCAAGAAATGCTGATCAAATTTCCCTCAGTGGTTATTTGGAAAGTTTGTCCAATAGTATTTTCAATATGAGTGCTGCGAATGGAGTACAAGAGCAGATTGCCAACACTGTTCAGCGATTGTATGTGATGCATTTATTGCAGCATGCCAGGAATACCGGTGGGTTTGGTCAGGTGACTGCTGAGGCATTGGTAGCACTCGAAAAAGTTAATACCAGGAATCTTGATGTCAATTCGGCAAATGGGAAGTTGATCAGGAAAATGATTGATGATGGACTTGATTTATCTAAAGAATTGAAATTACCTAGCATGCCAGACATGCCTCCGGGATCACCGATAGGGTGTGACTAAACAAACAAACAACCATGAAAAAGCTAATTGTACTTTGCCTACTTTCATTTCCGGTCTTATTGTTGAGCCAGGAATGGTTTGAGGAAGGAGATCAATGGATACATCAAATTCCGTATGGCTATTTCGGTGGTGTAAGTGGATTTGAATCCATTACAGTCAATGGCGACACCGTCTTAAGCGGAGAGAATTATAAAATTTTAGAAGGGGTCAAAGCTCTGTATGTCATTGCAGGTGATACTTTATTTGAAAAATCGCCGAAATACTTTTTGAGAGAAAGTAAAGACAGTGTTTTTCACTTTTATAAAGGTAAAGAACATTTGATCTATGATTTTACCATGGAAGTAGGAGACTCTATCAAATGGTTTGGTGATGAAATAGACCCCAATTGTCCAGCGATATTTAAGATAGATTCAATTTTCACTACAATGGTTGATGGCATTGAGGTCATGGTGCAACAAGGTGTCGTGAGAAAAGAATATGCCTATGCACCAAGAGGTTTGAGAATATACAAAGGAATAGGAGTTGTTCAGTCAAAGTTTAATTATGAAGGTGCTTCATGGAATGTCTTTGGTTTTCTATTACCAAGTCAAGGCATCACCTGTTTACTGGATTACTCACCTCCTTATCTGTGCAACTTTGTAAGGGATAGCATCAATTTAAAAGAGGCTGATCTATGCTATGAAATTTCAGCTTCTAATCATCAATGGATTTCGTCAGGCGGAAAATGGGTATACACATTTGGAGGCGGTCTCAGTCCTACTACCCATGCAAGAGTGCTAGAATGGATATATCCTAGCGATACGATCATCAATGAGACACCATTTTATAAGCTGTCTAATACCGTGGTATCTTTAAAAGGTGAAAGTGAATTGGTTTATGCCAAAAAACAGCCTTACCTTTTACGACAGAAGGGTCGGAAATTATATTATTGGACAGGAGATACTTCACATCTTGTGTATGATTTCGACATGAGGATTGGAGATACATTAGAATATCATCCCTTGGTCCTTGATGAATTTCCAGACCCGGAGAATTGCCGAAGTTATTTTGTTTTGGATAGTGTTAGAATAGATAGAAAACATTATCCTCCGATTCAAGTCCAGATGGGACGAATAGTAAGTGAATTTTGGGGATCTTTCCAGTTTGTTGAAATCTACGAGTCAATTGGAATCGTTCGTAGACGCCATAAAGTCAATGATAGTTGGTTACCAGGTCAATTCTTGATCCCTGAGATGGATATGTCTTGTTTTTTTTGCGACTGTGAAGGACAAGGGGATTTTTGCAGTTATGAGGGCAGCTTAGACTCTTCAATTCCAAGCAATCCTGATGATGCCAATTGTTTTGATTTGGTGTCTTCGACTTCACCAGGTAGCCTCACCATTCCTAAAATCAATTTGCTTCAAAATCCTGTTGAAGATATATTGATTTTAGAAGGAGACATTCATGATTTTGATGATTATCAAATATTTTCCATCAATGGTAGATTTTTGCTCGATGGAAAGATGAATGGAAAGACTATTGACATACAAAACTTAAATCCCGGAATATATCTTCTAGGAATCAACGGGAACCAAAGACCTCCCACTACCCTAAAGTTTATTAAAGTATAAAATCGCTCAAGGCTAGAGTTTCCTGCAACTCCTTCGAAACCGGAAACCCACCAACAATCCTGGTATTTGGCCAATCACTTCTTTGATACCTTTGATCTTCAATCCAAATTTTAAAATGATCCTGTTAATCTCTAAGCTGACGTTGACAGTAGTTTAGAGTGGAAGTAGTCAGATCGTGTTAAATCTAATCATCATAAATTTTACAATGTTGAGAAGAGAAAAGGTTAAAAATTGGGGTTCTTCAGGTAACTTTTCGAAGAGAAATGCTATGTGTTTTAAACGTGAGCTATGATTCGAACCGTACTAGTTTTACTTTTTTATGCCAATGTTGGCTGTCAGGCTCAATCGATCAGTGCAGGATATCTCGGAAATAATCTCTTGAATCCGGGAGCGTATTTAGATTTAGAATTAGCGCTGGGATCATATCACCAGGTGTCTGAGATTGGATTTTACATTGATCCAAACACCCATTCTGCAAGTTTTGTTGAAATAGGAGTAGGACTACAAAAAGGCAAATGGCAGGCATCAGTTCTACCTTTAGGAGTTTTTAGAACCATACTTAATCGGACTTATACGGTAAATGCTAATGGGTCGGTGAAAGAAGCCTCTGTTTTGCAAGGTCATTGGTATTACAGTCCGGGATTGTCGATAGGAAGAACATGGCTTTCCGCCGGAAGATTAAAAACGAAACTCCAACTCCTTGTTCTATCGCCTTATAATTTTGGGGTTATGCCCCATGTAAACGTTACAATTGGATATAAAATTTGGGAACGATGAGGTACTGTATATTTATAATGTCCGTCATCTTGGCTTTGGCTTGTGAAAAATCATCGGACGAGTATATAAATGATGATTTTCATGTTCAACATGCAGGGGCTGATTTGCCTGTTCATGTAAGAGGTAATGCAGGAGCAAATGTTTTAATATTGATGCTTCATGGAGCAGGTAGTTTTGGATTGTCGTTTCGCGATAAATCATTTGTAAGTGAACTGGAGTCCAGATATGCCGTAGCCTATTTCGATCAGCGCGGCGCTGGTATGGCTCAACAGAATTCCCAAAAGCCGGAAGAAATCATCAAAGTTATGTTGGAGGACATCGAAGCTGTATATAGTGTGCTTAAGCATAAATATGGTAGTGATTTGAAAGTTTTTCTGGCAGGCCATAGCTGGGGAGGTTTGCAAAGTGGGCTTGTGGTTCTTCGCGACAATATCGACTTGAAAGGTTGGATCAATATAGATGGTGTTCTGAACCTGACTTCCATTGCAGCTGACCGTAAAAAATTGATTTTAGACATTGCTGAACAACAATTGGATATCAGTTTCTTTCAGGATGAATGGCAATTGTTGCTGGAGAAAACGGAAGTCTCTGAAACATATGATGAAATCTTAGGATTGCTGAGCTCATTTTTTGAACTGGTGCGAAAGGATGAACTGGTTTCCAATGTAAGTTCATCAGCGAAAATCATGAATACATTGGTCCACAACAATCCATTACATTGGTGGACTAATAATCACTTTTTCCGACCAGTCGAGGAGGCGATAGAACGAGGTTTATCCATTGAGCAGAGAGCGGATGAGATTCAAATACCAGTCTTATTCATTTATGGCAAATACGATGGAAGTGCTCCACTTTCCAATGGTTTGGAATCATTTTCTTCCATTCCTCATCATGAGAAAAACTTTGTAATTTTTGAAAGATCGTTGCATCATCCATTTGATTCCGAGCCAATAAAATTTGGGGAAGAAATGATGGAGTTTGTAGAGAAGTATAAGTGAAAGCGATAATCCGAGGTTATTTTATTTCAATATATTTCTTGAAAATTTTATGGAGTTGAGTACGATCTACTCTGTGGTTGCCATCATACTCTTCAAAGGTTATGTCTAGCTCATTTTTCTTGATAACCTCTATGATTTTATCGTGCGTGTCTTCCTTAAAGAATTGATCTTTTGCCCCATATGTATATATGGTGGTCATTTCATTTAGCTTGGTTTTAGAAACTTTCAGGTCAATGTCTTCTGGAATCCAGCAAGAATAAGGAATAAGCATATCTGCGGATATTTTGCGGGCATGAAGCCACCTGTACATAGTGGTGCCTCCTTGCGAAAAGCCTAATAATACTTTACGAGTACCATTAGGCAATTGATTGGAGTAGACATGGTAAAGTTTAGAGAGATAGTAGGAAAAATCTGTAATTTCATGAAGTCTGTCTCTTTTGGTCATCCAAGATGCAACGACTTCTCCGGAAAACCCATTGGCATAAAACCTGTTTAAGGCCTCTGGAGCAACTACAAAGTGAGTTTCAGGATCAAAATCTGAAAACTTGTAAAGCATTTGTTCGCAAGTCATTTTGGAGCCGTGAAGTACAAACCAGAAATAGGTTGTTTTCTCACTTAGGTTACCCCAGGTTGCATATCTGGCTGATTTTTTGGTAGAAAAGATTTTATGGATCACTGATAGAAGATGTTATATGCTATTATACGAAACTTTGTGATACTTTACGATACTGCATTTTTTGATTATCTACAGGTTTTTATAGATTGAAATGACTATTAAGTATCATTGATTATTGACGGCCCCTTGGATTTGGAACCAATTTTTGGGCAGGAGAAGTGAAGTACGACAGTACTTTAGAGGAATGGACCGCGAAAGCGTCTGCGGCTGATTTGGGGTAGGGTATGAATACTACCAAAAGCATAGAAATGAGAGCCATGCTTTATAATTTTGTTTTGTGATTCCCTTCCAAAGTATGGAGTCCGTTGACTATTATATATGTAAAAAGCGATGTCCAAATTCATGGACATCGCTTTTTTGCTGTGAGAGAAGGATTCGAACCTCCACGAGGCGCTTAGCTACGGTACAACTTTCGGTGGTCAATCCCATTTCAGAATAAACTGAAAACTATACCAAGTTTATGGCTTGTTCCTCACCCCCGAGACAGGAGGGCATGTCTGCCTGTTTCATCACCTCACAGTATTAATGATTGATCGCTTTCGATATGACAAATATACAATCAAATTAACAATACATGCAAGTAATTTCAATAAAAGAGATTAAAATATACAAATACTTCAATAAATAAGATGATTTGATGATAAATTTATAAAAGTGATTTATGAAATAAAGGAGGTTTTGAAAGATTTCTAATCACATTCAGCCATCAAAACCTGGCTTTTGTCTCAATTTCTTTACTTCAGATCTATTTCTTTTCGCTTTTAACCTGGCTTTCTTTACAGATTTTGGGATATTGGTCTTTTTTCTTTTCTTCTTTTTCTGAAATGCCTTATTGATTAAATTTCTCCACTTAGCAACGACCTTTTCTTTATTTTTTAATTGTGATCTGGTAGATTCATCAGAGATGGTTAATACCCCTTCCTTATTGATGTAATTTCCTATTTTATCAACGAGTTGGGCCTTCTGATCGGTTGTGACTTGAGCAGAAGCTTTTATATCCCACCTAAGGGTAACTTTAGTTTCTACTTTATTGACATGCTGACCTCCAGCACCACTAGATCGAGATGTCTTAAATCTAAGTTCATCCTGACAGGATTCTATTATATAATTCGCTTCTTTTTCCATTCTGAAAAGATGAATGAAATTTAAAATAAAATAGTTTCATCAACTAAAAAGGCCACCATATGGTGGCCTTCTAAAATCTTTATTCCTGTTGAATTACTTAACCATCAGGTTAACTGGAACTGCTACATTGTCCCATGCTAACATCATAGTTCCACTTTCATCTCTCAATTGATCAAAAAAGATTAAGAAAGTTTCTACAGAAACATCACCTAGATTCATAGGCATAACTGAAACGGTCAATTTGGGTTTCGCTTCATTGTATGCATTAGGTGAGCCTTCACCATATTCGAAAAAGTGCACATCCCACTTAGATGTACCCGGTGTTGTGAATAAAGCGTAGGTACCTGCAGGCAATTCTTTGCCTTCTACTTTAATGTCTTTGTTAATAGTCAATTTCGTTACTGCGTTAGCTCCTGTTCTCCATCTCTTATCATATGGTACTAACTCTCCAAATACCTTCCGATCCTTTACTCCAGGTCTTGAGTATTCAACTGTAAAGTCAGTAGTTCCTACTTTTTGTTCTACTTTTGAAAAAGGAGAAGGAGCAGCTTTTTCATCTTGTGCATTTAGGGTCAAAGAGAATGCAAAAAAAGCGAATGCAAGCACCGCGGTTAATAATTTTTTCATACTTTAAATTTGATTTTGTTAGCCCGCTAAATTACTTCTTTTTGCTTGATGTGAATGATGTCCAGAGACATAGCTGAAATTTTAAGATATTTTTAACATAACTATCTTGTTTACTTGCTATTTTGAAGTAAAATAAGATAGATGAAAAGTATAGCTCCATTCCTACTGATTCTCATTGTTTTTTCCTGTTATCCAACGAAAAGCAAAAAATTTGAAGCAGAAGATATAGAACAAACGATGAGAGATTATAGGCAAGCATGGATGGATGGTGATTCATCCAGAGTTCTGGGAATGATAAGTGATGACATCATCTTGTTCATGCCTGACAGGGAAGGTAAGCCGATTCAAGGAAAGGAAGCTGTAAGAGAATTTTGGTTTCCCAAGACCGACTTATCTTATCCGATACTGAATTACGAAGCTTTAGAGACCGAAATTGGTGGAGGTGATCAGCATGCATATTATCAGGGGATCTCAAGACTAACATGGTGTACTGTAGAAAATGGTGTGGGAAGAGATACCATGACTTCGATATCTGATTTTACAACATTGTTGAAAATGGATGGAGATCAGTGGAAAATTAGTAGGTTGATGTATGTGTCAAAAAACACAGGGTATTTGAGGTAGGTCCTTGAACATCGCTATTTGTTTTGGCTGGGAACGAATGGTGCGTAGCAACGATGCCGGAGGCATTGTAGAGAGAGAACCACGCGCAAACCGCGTGGCTGCGGCGGGCTCTCACAGCCACTTAAAGTTTAAAATGAGAAGAATAAAAAAAGCGATGCCCATGAAAATGAACATCGCTTTTTGTTTTGGCTGGGAACGAATGGTGCGTAGCAACGATGCCGGAGGCATTGTAGAGAGAGAACCACGCGCAAACCGCGTGGCTGCGGCGGGCTCTCACAGCCACTTAAAGTTTAAAATGAGAAGAATAAAAAAAGCGATGCCCATGAAAATGAACATCGCTTTTTGTTTTGGCTGGGAACGAATGGTGCGTAGCAACGATGCCGGAGGCATTGTAGAGAGAGAACCACGCGCAAACCGCGTGGCTGCGGCTGGCTCTCACAGCCACTTAAAGTTTAAAATGAGAAGAATAAAAAAAGCGATGCCCATGAAAATGAACATCGCTTTTTGTTTTGGCTGTGAGAGAAGGATTCGAACCTCCACGGAGCACTTAGCTAAGCTTTAAAGTTTAGTAGAACTAAACTTTAAAACCAGTTTATTGTGGGATCTCCACCCCCGAGACAGGAGGGCATGTCTGCCTGTTTCATCACCTCACAGTATTTCATTGGATCAAATTGTATGTTTAAGGGTGGAGATCCCGCCACCCACCCGAGCGGTTATGCGCTCGGTTCCTTCACTAAAATGACCTTCGTCATTTTTCTTCCCTGTGGTCAGAACGTTCAGTCTTACCCCCGAGACATCCAAGACTGATCTTCGACGTCAGGAGAAGTAAAGTGCGACAACGCTTTAAGGGAATGGGCCGCGAAAGCGGCTGCGTCTGTTCTGCCTGTTTCATCACCTCACAGTATTTCATTGGATCAAATTGTATGTTTAAGGGTGGAGATCCCGCCACCCACCCGAGCGGTTCTGCGCTTGGTTCCTTCACTAAAATGACCTTCGTCATTTTTCTTCCCTGTGGTCAGAACTTTCAGTCTTACCCCCGAGACATCCAAGACTGATCTTCGACATCAGGAGAAGTAAAGTGCGACAGCGCTTTAAAGGAATGGACCGCGAAAGCGGCTGCGTCTGTTCTGCCTGTTTCATCACCTCACAGTATTTCATTGGATCAAATTGCATGTTTAAGGGTGAAGATCCCGCCACCCCTCATCGCTTTCGATATATCAAATGTACAACAAATGCTACCTATTGCACAAATGTTTTTAATAAAAAGATTAAATAAATACTAATAATGTAAAAAGTATAGCAAAGTATTGCAATTATTGTAATACAAACGGAAATTTTTCCCAACTGTTTGTTATTTTTTAAATGCTTTTCATTCACTTTCAACGTGAACATCAAACATCATTCATTATATTCACTTCAAAACATTCAATCACTGAGAAAAAAAGTCTTTTATATCGTCTTATTTGCAGCGATTTTATCTATGGCTATTGCTGCCAACTTTATGCTACCAAACCAAGGTATTGATTCACAGTCGGATAGCATACAAGATTTGCAACAAAACAAATATTCCATCCCCCAGGATTCTTTAAGAATAAAAGGTTTGAGTTTTGTTGCTCCTCCCAGACCATTTAGCAGTGATCCCATGCCTTATATCAAGTCAATTAATGCAGAATGGATTGCGGTTATACCTTATGGATTTATACCCGGGGATGATCATAAAGTGTATCATGGAAGTGACCGACAATGGTGGGGAGAAAGGGAAGAGGGTGTTAAAGAAACCATAGCATTGGCACAGAATAGCAACCTTAAGGTGATGCTCAAGCCACAAATATGGATGCATGGTTCCTGGATAGGCGACTTCGATTTGGAGCAGGAGCATAAATGGGACGAATGGGAATCTACTTACTCTGAATATGTTTTGCAATATGCAAGAATTGCAGAAGAAACGGGTGTAAGTATGTTATGCATTGGCACAGAATTCAAGAAAGCTATGCAGTCCAATACGGACTATTGGTACGATCTAATTGAACAAGTAAGAGCTGTTTATAGTGGCCCTCTGACCTATTCTAGCAATTGGGATGAATACAAGGATGTGCCGATTTGGGATAAATTAGATTATATAGGAATAAGTGCCTACTTTCCATTGACAGAAAAAAAGCACCCTACTCACAAGGAATTGCAGAAAGAATGGCAACCTATCGTGAAAGATCTTCGAAATTTCAGTAAAAAACAGGGGAAGCGAATCATTTTTACAGAGTTTGGATACTTGAGTGTGGACGGTTGTGCAGGTAAAACTTGGATATTAGAGAAAGAGCGTGAGCAACACGATATGAATCAGCAGGCACAGGCAGATGCCTATCAATGCCTATTTAAAACTTTCTGGAATGAAGATTGGTGGGCCGGGGGATTTTTCTGGAAGTGGTATCCCGAAATGAGACCTAATCGAGAGAATTTCTACCAAAAGGATTACTCACCGCAAGGTAAATTAGCAGAAAAAACCATTACAGAATGGTACGGAAAAAGTTAAAAAGTGCAAGTTTTTAAAACCAACAAGAATTTACAGGCCAGTTTACTTAAGTATAAGATCAAAGGAAAAACCATAGGTTTTGTTCCTACCTTGGGTGCACTACACGAAGGACACGCCTCTTTAGTCGAGAGATCCAAAAGGTTATCAGATATAACCGTTTGTTCTATTTTTGTAAACCCTGCTCAATTTAATGATCCAAAAGATCTGATAAAATATCCCAGAACACTTAAAGAGGACAAAAATCTATTAGAAGAACTTAAAACAGACATTCTTTTCATTCCATCTAAAGATGAAATTTACCCTGCAGACTTGCAACTGGAAATCGACGTAGATTTCGGTTCACTATTTACAGTGATGGAAGGTGAGCATCGTCCCGGACATTTTGATGGTGTGGTCAAAGTGGTCAAAAGACTCCTCGATATCGTATGTCCCGATCATCTATATATGGGTCAGAAAGACTTTCAACAATTCTCATTGATTCAACATATGATTGATGAATTAGAGATCCCGACTCAGTTAATTGTTTGCAAGATCAAAAGAGAGCCAAACGGATTGGCGATGAGCTCCCGGAATGAGCGATTAACGAAAGAAAACAGGGAAAAGGCAGCCATCATTTATAAAACATTGAAAGCTGTAAAGCGAAAGGCTAAAGACAAAGATTTCGAGCAATTAAAGGAATATGCTATGGATAAGTTGTCTATTGAAAACTTTAAGCCGGAGTATTTCGAAATAGTAGATGGCAGGACTTTGCAAAGTGTAAATGACTATGAGGACTCTGATTACATAGTTGCCTGTGCAGCAGTATGGGCGGGTGACATAAGGCTTATCGATAATATTATTTTGAAAAAAGAACAGTAATCCAATGCAATGGTGAGCGATTGGATGACTTAGTGTCAATGTGCATTGAACTTTTCATTGCCAAATTTTATTCATTAAATTGATTCTAATTTTATAATTTTGCGCGCATTATGCTATTGACCATACACAAATCTAAAATTCACAGGGCCAGAATAACGGAGGCTAACCTCAATTATGTGGGTAGTATCACTATTGATGAGTCATTGATGGAAGCAGCGAACCTTGTCGAAGGTGAAAAGGTGCAAATAGTAAACAACAATAATGGCGAGCGTCTGGAGACCTATGTCATCAAAGGTGAGCGGGGTTCAGGAGTCTTGTGCTTAAATGGTGCAGCAGCGAGGAAAGCGGAGGTCGGAGATATAGTGATAATTATATCATACGCCTTGATGACGCCGGAAGAAGCTAAAAACTACAGCCCAATTACCGTATTCCCCGATGAGAACAATTCCGTAAACTAAAAAAGCTTTGGGCGATAAGTTCAAGAATCTTGTCAAGTTCTTCTTCTTTTTCGCCGCTGGTGGAATTATACTGTACCTACTATATCGTAGCCAGGCTCAGGCATTCGCAGAACAATGTGCGCTTGATGGCGTGCCCGAAAAAGAATGCAATTACCTGAGTAAAATTTTTAGCGACTTCAGGAGTGTTAAACTCGGTTGGGTCCTTTTAGTAGTGGTCATGTATATGGCATCAAACGTAAGCCGTGCCGCTAGGTGGATGATGATGTTTCGACCACTGGGATATTCAATAAAATTCATTAATGCAGTCTCCACACTGATGATTGGCTACTTTGCCAATCTCGGATTGCCACGATTAGGAGAAGTGCTAAGGCCTGTTGCGCTATCCAGGTATGAGAAAATAGGAGTGGAGAAAGTCGTGGGAACCATCGTAGCGGAAAGAGCTTTAGATGTATTGATGCTCTTATTATTTATCGGCTTAGCTCTTATACTGGAATATGACACACTCTGGAGCTTCATCCAGGAAAATCAGGTCATCATGGATAAGGTGATGCCCATTTTAAGCAGTCCTTATTTTTACGTTCTAATGATAGGATCCCTCGTTGCCGCAATATACTTTCTTCGATCTGGTTGGTTTAGAAAAAGTAAGTTTGGAGTGAAGATTTACAATCTGGTGAATGGATTTTTAGAAGGCATCAAGTCCATTTTTAATTTGCGACATCCACTAGCATTCATTGGACACACCATATTTATCTGGATCATGTATTTCATGATGACGAGGGTTTGTTTTTACGCTTTTGAACCTACGTCGGCATTGAGCTTGACTGCGGGTTTGATGGTATTTGTTTTTGGTACATTGGGCATTGTTTTTCCTTCTCCGGGGGGAATGGGTAGTTACCATGCTTTATTGATGGCAGGCCTTGCAATTTATGGGGTCGGGCAAGCCGATGGTTTTTCATTTGCCAATATTATTTTCTTCACGATCCAGCTTTTCTGTAATGTATTCTTTGGGCTGCTTGCCTATGTATTGCTACCTTTGGTTAATAAGAATTATGAAGGAGCATTATCTACAGAAAGTTAAAGATCATTTTAGGGAGGCAGAGCCTGTTTTAGGTCAATGGAAGACTGAAAAGGCAAAGATTGTTTTTACCAATGGTTGTTTCGATATTTTACACTCAGGACATGTGCAATACCTCCAGGAAGCCCGGGAATTGGGTGACTCTCTAGTGATCGGAGTGAATGATGATGCATCGGTACAGATGTTGAAGGGTAGCCACAGACCAATTCTGCCATTACGTGAAAGAATGATTATGTTAGCGGCTTTACAGATGGTGGACCTGGTGATTCCATTTGAAGAAGAAACGCCTGAAACACTGATCAGGCAAGTGAAACCTGATATTCTGGTAAAGGGCGGTGATTATCAGTTGGAAAACATCGTAGGTGCCGAATTTGTGCTCAAAAATGGCGGTGACGTTAGGGTATTGAGTTTTAGAGATGGAATATCTACTTCACAAATTATTGACAGGATTATCAATCGATTCAAATGACAAAAATTAAAGAGATTACTGATTTTCTGGAAGAAATTGCTCCCTTGCATTACCAGGAAAGTTATGACAATGCCGGTCTGATCTTTGGAGATCAGAACGCAGAAGTGACTGGGGTTTTAATCAGTTTGGATTTAACGGAAGAGGTACTGGAGGAAGCCATCGAAATTAATTGTAATCTCGTCATCAGTCACCATCCCATTATTTTTCGTGGAATTAAAAAGTTCACTGGATACTATGTGGATAGGGTGGTCGCCAAAGCCATTAAGAATGATATTGCCATCTATGCGATCCATACCAATCTGGATAATGTTCTGGATAATGGGGTCAATGGGAAGATTGCTGAGAAAATAGGACTGGAGGATTTGGAGGTTTTGAATGCCAATTTGAATTTGAGTGATGATGGTCGAGTAGGTTCCGGTGTTTTGGGACGTTTAGCAAAGCCATTGGCCTACCATAGCTTTATGGATCATCTGAAAAAATCCATGGAGTTACAAGTGATCAAACATACTGAACTCCTGGACGGCGAAGTAAAACGCGTGGCAATTTGTGGAGGTTCCGGATCGTTCTTATTAAATGCAGCGATCGGTGCGGATGCAGACGTTTTTATCACCGCTGACTTTAAGTATCATGAATATTTTGATGCAGATAGAAAAATCGTGATCATGGATATTGGGCACTATGAAAGTGAGCGCTTCACAATCAATCTTTTGCATGACCTACTTAATGAAAAATTTCGTAAATTTGCACCCCGTTGCACAAAAGTGAACACGAATCCGGTTAAATTTTATTAAAAATAAGAAATGGCAAGTACTAAAGAACAAACGGTTGCAGATAAATTGCAAGACCTATATAAATTGCAAACCATCGACTCCAAGGTGGATGAAATCGGAATATTAAAGGGCGCTCTACCTATGGAAGTTGGTGACCTTGAAGACGATATTGCTGGTTTAGAGAAAAGGATTTCGAGAAATGAGGAGGCGATAGAAGAGTATGAGAATGAAATTTCCAGGCATAATGGAAATATCAAGGATAGTGAGGCATTGATCGAGAAATACGAGAAGCAGTTAGAGGATGTAAAAAACAATAGGGAGTACGATGCATTAAACAAAGAAATTGAGCTTCAGCGACTTGAGATTTTACTTTCTCAAAAGAAGATCAAGGAAATTGCGGTTAAGTTGGAGGCTAAGCAGGAAACGGTGGATGCATCTAAGCTTAGATTAGAAGGTAAGAACAAGGATTTAGAAGCCAAAAAAGTGGAGCTTGAGAAAATCATAGCTAAGACGGAGAAGGAAGAAGCGAAACTTCAAAAAGAGGCCGAAAAAATCAGAAAAAATATTGAGCCAAGATTACTAAAATCTTACGATAAAATAAGAGATACCTATAAGAATGGTATTGCGGTTGCAGTTGTAGCGAGAGAGGCTTGTGGTGGTTGTTTCAACAGAATTCCACCTCAGGTGATCATCGAAATTGGAAATGCCAAGAAAATCATAGCTTGCGAGCATTGTGGTAGGGTCCTGGTAGGTCCGGAGTTAGTAGGAGTGGAAGTGGAGTAAAGTACTTATAATCTAGGCTCTCGAATAGCGATTGCAGTAAATGAATACAAAACTTTTATAGAAAAATAGACTATTTATTTGTATGTAACAGCGTAAAATCATCTATCTTTAGTAAGATAAATGGTTTTTTTCTCGATTGCACTTTTTCGTGCCGCTTCCAGAATTTCTACTACGATAAGATTATTCTCGATACTTGACAAATCGTATGGTTGCATTTCTAGATCACCCCTAATAAGATAAGCGAAGTAAGAAAATGGGTTATCATAGGGTGTCTGTAGATCTGATAAAGTCATTTTTTCCTCCGTGAACCCATCATAACCTTCAGCCATTCTAATTCGAAGGTCCCTCTTATTATCAACATAAAGTGCTCCCGTTAATCCATAAATCTCCATATCCTTCCTGCCCATAGGCCAGTTCCATGAAGGTTGAAGAACTGCGTTGCTGTTTTCATACTCTAAAATAATGATGCATTCGTCGTCTACCTTTGGGTTGTTTCCGGGTTGTAATTGCTGCGTTATAGCGGTGACAGATATAGGGCGTTTTCCTTTTTGAAGCCAAGTCGCAAGGTTTGCCCCGTAGCAACCAAAGTCAAAGAGTGCTCCACCACCATTCAACACTGGATCTGTCAGCCAATCTAAAAATTCTTTATTCACTCCTATTTTTTTAGGTCCACGATGCCCGTCACTTACAATTATTTTTTGCAAATCTCCTATTGCCTCGGCATCCAATAGTTCTTTGGCTTTATGATTAGTCGGATACCATGTGGTTTCATAATTGGTGATGAGGGGGATATTATACTTTTCCGCTAATTCTGCCATTCGATTCGCGTGCTCATTGCTAACAGCCAGTGGTTTTTCAACCATCACATCAATGCCTCTAGGTGCACTTTTTTCTACGACCTCTAAATGATCAAATATGGTTCCAAATGCTGCAATTGCTTCCACTTCCACATTGGCATACAAATCTTCCAAGCTACCGTAAACAATTTCCCTAGAAAATCCATATTGATCAGCGTATTTCTGAACCAAGATAGAATCTGACTCTACTATTCCTACCAGTGTCACATCATTTTTATTATATCCTAATATCCAGTGTACATGCGTGTGGGATAAACCTGCGATTCCAAGTTTTAAGGGTTGATTTTGAGCCAATGTCCATGAAACGTGTAGCAGAAGTAGTGCTAAAGTATAAGTATATTTCATATCAAAAAATTGGAAAAAAGAAAGTTAGGAAAAGATATTAAGTCAAACGAAGCAAGTTTAACTTATTGGTTGTAGATCCCTTGATCATTTCACGCTCTATGGTTGTAAAATTGCTCTTGTCTGACGACATTTTTATTTCTCCTTCTCTTAGCAAATGTATAAAGTCACATGATTCTCTTAAAGTGGAAAATATATGTGATGAAATGAGAACGGTTTTACCTAGTGCCTTTAATTTTTGTAATATGGATTGGATCACCATATTGCTCTGAATATCCACACCATTAAAGGGTTCGTCCAAGATATAGATGTCATTTTTTTGCAAAAGAATAGCCATAAGTGCCAATTTTTTCTTCATTCCTGTGGAATAATGTTCAGCAAACTCGTTCAATGGTAGATCGAAAATATTTTGATCTTCGAAATCATCTTCCTTGACGCTTCTTGCAAGTGCAAGTAATTTTAAGTATTCCCAGCCAGTAATTCGACTAATGATCTTAGGATTTGTGGGTAGTAGTCCTATATGGTTTTTTAAAATATCATATGGAGAGTAAATAGCTCCTTCTGAGATTTCCAATCCTGAAATACACCTGAATAAAGTGGTCTTTCCTGCACCATTTTCACCAGCGATCCCATAAATATATCCTGGTAAGAACTGAAGTGAAATACCCTTCAATACATCTTTATTCCCGAATGACTTTTTAATATCTTGTATCTCTAGCATACTAAAATTGGTGTTAGTTTGCCTACTGCCTTTTTATAGAACATAAACATTATGAAAACCAGCACAGGTGGAAGAAGAAAAGCTATACCCATTAGTACAGCTTGAGGAATATTGATCTCTTCAGGGTACGAAGCCCATTTAGCTAAAATTAGAAGTGTTAGGATCATCAACCCATAAATCAGTGCTATAAGAAGACCTAGCATACTTTCTGGAAAGAAGATCCCTATTAGTATGATCATGGGAAATATTAAAATCATGGTACACTTATACGCACTCTTTAATTTTAACCATAAAAATTTTCTTGGAGAAAAACGGTATATCCAAACATATATCATTGGCTCTATTCGAAGGTAAAATGTGACACATAGTAAGATTAAGAAAACTGGCATTGCTATTCCCAAGTTGCTGTTGTCCACTTGTATTGCCTTCGCTAAAAGGAAATAACTGATGAGGATTAATACTAACCATCTGCGAAATCCCACAATTGCCTCGAATGGGAGTTTTTTAAATGGAGTAGGTATGCGCGGGGTATTAAAGGAGTGTATCGGAGTGAAAGCAAGAGTTATAGCAGTCATAAGCAGAGCAACCATCCACATCCAACCAGATTTTATAATTAAAATGATCATGAATGGTACAGCGATCAAAAGGTGCTCTAATAGCCTAATTATTATCAGCTGACGCTTGGTAAAGATTGATTTCAATAAATCTAGAGGAGAACGATTTACAACAAACATTAAGGCAAATATCGAGCATGCAAAATAAATGATTGTTGCAGACTCCATGCGCTCGAAAAGTAAAAATGAAGCTGCCGCGAAAATAAGTAGAGATATAAAGAGTGCAAGCAATGAGGGCATTCCTAGTTCACTGCAAAAACGTTCAAACCTTTTGAATTGCAATTTTAGGTAATATATATTAACTGATCTTAATTTATTCTCCATGGAGGGTTAAGTCGATTTTTACCTGCATGATAAAGGATTATTTGATTTTGATCGGGATCCTTGAGCCTTGATTCGCGCCACAACCATGACTTATCATTCGGCTTCTCGTCAAAAGCTATACCTTTTCCCTCTAGGTCATGGACACGGTCATCTAAGTTTTCGCATTCGAAATAAACATAAATTCTATCACCATGAGGTAAATTTTCTACTAAATGAACAGAAAATGTCGACGAACCTGTCGGACAGGAAAATCTTGCGTAGTGCGGTAGTGCTGAAACGATAAGTTTCAAGCCCATTTTTTGGTAAAACTTTATCGATTTTTCGACGTCCTTCGAGGGGACAGTAACTTGATTTAGATCCATGAATCAAAAATAATGTAATTATTATTGAAGATTATTTATTTCCAATTAGTTTTGGGTGCATGAAGGAGAAGAAAATACTGTTGACGGGCGCCAATGGACAAATTGGTACAGCTCTTACCAAGGCATTGCGGGAGATTCACGGGACAGAAAATGTGATAGCGACAGATATTACAGAGCCCAAGCATAAAAATGAGCCTTTTGATTTTATTGATATTCTCAATAAAGTAAGACTGAAAGAATATATTGGAGATTATAAAATTACCCAGATATATCATCTGGCAGCGATATTGTCAGCAAGTGGTGAACTTAATCCACAGAAGACTTGGGAGGTCAACATGACGGGGTTTCTTAGTATTTTGGATATCGCAGTCGAACTGAAACTGGATAAGATTTTCTTTCCAAGTACAATCGCAGTATATGGTCCCACCACATTGCGATTGAATACGCCTCAGCATGTTTCTCTGGAGCCGGGGACAGTATACGGCATTAGTAAAGTTGCAGGTGAACTTTGGTGTAACTACTATTTTAAAAAGTACGGTCTTGATTCCAGGTCTGTTCGCTATCCGGGCATTATTGGTTGGCAAAGCATTCCTCAGGGAGGAACAACCGATTATGCTGTAGAGATGTTTCACGCAGCGATCAATGGCGAAAAGTATGAATGTTTCTTAAAAGCAGATACCAAGCTGCCCATGATGTACATGCCGGATGCCATCCGAGCTACTACAGAGTTGATGGAAGCTGAGAAAGATAACATTCGGGTAAGGACGAGTTACAATTTATCTGCGATGTCATTCAGCCCTTCTGAACTCGTAGATGAAATCAGGAAACATTATCCCAGGTTTGAATTGACTTACAAGCCAGATCACCGGCAGGAAATTGCTTCCAGTTGGTCAGAAAGTATCGACGATTCCAGTGCCAGAGCGGATTGGGATTGGGATCCCGAATACGATATCAGTAAGATGACAGAAGATATGATTAACAATCTGACTTAATGGCCATGTGTCGATGCTGCAAAGGATTGTTGTGGTATGTCAAGTGTTTTTAACTTTACAATAAAAAAGAAGCAATGAATAAAATAAATGAAGCTTTACAATCAGAATTGGAAGAAATTCGTGAAGCTGGGCTTTACAAGGAAGAAAGAATCATCACCACTCCTCAGGCAGCGGAGATAGAGACAGATCAAGCTGGAGAGGTGTTGAATTTTTGCGCCAATAACTATTTGGGTCTGAGTTCTCATCCAGATGTTATTAAAGCGGCAAAGGAAGCCATCGACAGCCACGGATTCGGAATGTCTTCTGTACGATTTATTTGTGGCACTCAGGACATTCACAAGGAGCTTGAGCGAAAAATCGCAGACTTTGTGGGATTGGAAGATGCCATTTTATACGCAGCTGCTTTTGATGCCAATGGAGGTCTTTTCGAACCATTATTGGGTAAAGAAGATGCTATTATATCTGATTCACTAAATCATGCTTCCATCATAGATGGAATTAGATTGTGCAAGGCGCAGCGCTTTAGATATGACAGTAATAACATGCAAGATCTGGAGGCGAAGTTGAAAGAGGCTCAAGGTGCCAGAAGAATCATGATTGCTACAGATGGTGTTTTTTCAATGGACGGTGTCATTGCGCAGATTGACAAGATTTGTGATTTAGCGGATAAATACGGTGCATTGGTTATGGTCGATGATTGCCATGCAACCGGGTTTACAGGAAAAACAGGTCGCGGATCACATGAATATTGTGGTGCAATGGGAAGAGTCGATATCATTACGGGAACATTTGGTAAGGCATTAGGAGGAGCATCAGGCGGTTTTACAGCGGCTTCAAAGGAGATCGTTCAAATGTTGAGGCAAAAATCAAGGCCTTACTTATTTAGTAATACACTGGCTCCTTCCATCGTCGGTGCTTCGATTAAAGTTTTGGATGTATTGAGCAGCTCGACAGCGCTTAGAGACAAGTTAGAAACTAATGCCGCGCATTTCAGAGAAGGAATGACAGAAGCAGGCTTTGATATTATTGCAGGTGTTCATCCCATTGTGCCAGTGATGCTATATGATGCTAAGCTATCCCAGGATTTCGCGGCAAGGTTACTGGAAGAGGGAATTTATGTGATTGGATTCTTTTATCCTGTGGTACCGAAAGGAAAGGCGCGTATCCGTGTTCAGATTTCCGCAGGTCACGAAAAAGAAGACATTGATAAGGCGATAAACGCATTTACTAAGGTTGGAAAAGAATTAGGAGTGATATAATTTAAAATGGTGCTCCAGTTAAGCCACAACCCTAGCTTAAGTAAGGAAGTTTCATTCATATGCAAGTGTGATCAATGATTTAGCGTACTATGAATCTCCGTTCTAGCTGCCATAATCGCCGGAATGAGTGCAGCTAATATACCGATGATCATTGCTCCCAATACCAGATAAGCTTCTTCAATAAAGAATCTACTACCTGTAAAACTGTACCGATAGGCCCCCTCCATACCCTTGGCTACGAAAAACATTCCCACGTGAGCAAGAACAAGGCCCAGTAATGTTCCTAGTAAGGCAATCAGTAATCCTTCAAGAATGATCATGCTGAAAAGTCTACCTCTACCTCCTCCTAGAACTCGCATGACCGCCAGTTCGTATTTACGGTCTTTCAAGGAGTTATAAAGGGAGATAAATACACTGAAAGCGGAGACTGCGATGAGAATAAAAGCCAAATATCGTAAAGTTTCAGCGCCTACTCCTACCATGGCATACAATCGATTAATTTCATACACCGGATTGGCTGCGAGCAAATCTGTATTTTCATTGATCGCGCGAGGCATATTAAGAGCAGGAACACTCTTAGCATTTTTAAACTGAATGAGTATAGTGGTTATATCCTTATCCTCATACTTCATCAATTCTTGATTATCTAAAATATTAGATATGGTGTCTGTGGCATGATCGTGTTCATGAACCGCCCAGATTGTATTGGGGCTGGTCAATATGAGTTGATCTATCACCGACCCGCTTGGCTCCAGGATGCCTACCACTTTGAATTGGGTGTGATGTTCATGTTCCATACCCTCATCGTCATTAAAACCATGCGAGCTGTTAAATTCTGAACCGATTTTCAGGTCTGAAGATTCAGCTACAGCCATTCCAATTACTACATCGAATGCCTGTTCCCACAATCTTCCTTCGCTTATCTCTGCTGAATACAGTTCCACAAACTCCGGAGTGGTTCCGATGATTCTATATTTTTGATAACTGTCACCCAGGGATAAAGGAATGCTGGTCTTGAGATAGGGATGTTGGGGGTTTAAAAAGGGCTTGGCTTCGCCAATATTGATATTGCCCGTTGGATTATCGATATGATACATGGAACTCAAGATCATTTGAAGTGGACTACCTTTAGCCCCTACAACCATATTGATGTCCGCCTGATTTCGATCAAATTGTTCCTTCAGTTGAGTATTTACCTGAATTAAAAGAGAGATCAGACCGACGCCTAAGGCAAATAAGAGCACATTCAGCAAAAGGCTCAAGGGTCGGTGAATCAGATTTTTCCAAGTTAGTATCAAATTGTTCATGAAAGCACAATTTGATGGTCAATTAATTCCTTTAGCCTACCGTCATGAGTGACGATCACCAATGCAGCTCCCATTTCCCTGGCTGTATTCTGGAGCAAATGCAAAACCTGTTCACATGACTCATCGTCTAAAGCTGATGTTGGTTCATCAGCGAGTATAAGCTTGGGTTGATTCATGACTGCACGTGCCACTGATGCCCTTTGCAGCTCTCCCTGACTCAATTTTGAAGGTTTAGAATAGGCTCTGTCCTCGATTTCTAAACTTTTCAAAACCATCAATATATCGGATTTACTCATCCTTACACCAGCCAGATTTTGTGTCAAAAGTAAATTTTCCAATATGTTAAGTGAAGAAATAAAGTGAGGTTTTTGAAATACGATACCGATATTCTTACCCCTATATTTGTCTAATTTAGTCCCATCAAGTTTACTGAGGTCTGCATCTCCTATCAGAACACTTCCCTGGTCTGGCTTCAAAACTCCTCCCAGAATATGAAGTAAGGTGGTTTTGCCAACTCCGGACTTACCGATAATCAGACAAGATGCTTTGGGAGGACATTCGATGTCAGGAAAATCGAAACGAGTAGATTCATTGTATGCGAAAGATATATTGCTGGCTTTTATCATTTTTATTCTGTCATAACAACGCTGCTCCGTAAACACCGGCACTATCGCCTAATTTAGGTTTGAGAAATACGGTGTTCAAATAATCATTGAAAACATATTCCTTGACTTTATCCACACCCAAAGTATATAATTCATCGATGTTACCTACACCTCCTCCGATAACAACCACATCAGGATCAAGTATGTTTAAAATATCGGCAATCCCCCGACCAAATCTGTCAAATAAGCGTTCCATGGTCATTTTGGCATGCACATCATCTCCGCTTCTGTACCGCTTTACAATGTCTTTTAAACTTCTCTTCTCTCCAGATAAGGCGGTGTAATATTTCTCCGTAAATGGACCGCTAATCACAGTTTCAGTACATCCAATATTACCACAATAACATTGACCACCTGAGTCGTCCAAGTGCATATGGCCCCACTCTCCTCCAATTCCATGCAATCCATTCAAAATCTTTCCATCGATCACGATACCGCCTCCGACACCGGTGCCCATAATAACACCGAATATGACATTGGCATCCGGAGCATGTTCAAGGACAGCTCCCAGCTTGGCTTCAGCCACCGCAAAACAATTGGCATCGTTGGCCATATTGACTTCTTTATCTAAAAGTTTTGACAAATCCTTTTGAAAGGGTTGGCCATTGATGCAGGTGGTATTAGAATTTTTAAGTAAGCCGGTTTTAGCATCTATCGAACCGGGTGTTCCTATCCCGATTTTATTAAAGGTATAGTCCACTTCCTCCTCAAGATCAGACACCAAACCTGCGATATTATTTTTAATATGTTCGTATCCTTTCTCTTTTTCAGTGGGAACTCTTTTTCTCGCAATGACATCCAGCACATTTCCTTCATTGATGACTACCCCTTCAATCTTGGTGCCTCCAAGATCTATTCCTAGCAAATAAGCCATAATCCAATCTTTAGCTTACAAGAATACTGAAAATCAATTTAACCTTTAAGTCATCGATCTAATTTTACAAAATAAATTTGAAGTGCATAAATAATGCATCAATGTGATTGCCTATGCTACTACCCATTTTGTTATCTTTGCGCCTCAAATTGATTTGGACATGGGATTATATAGAGAATTTAAGGGGCTCGATTTACCGCAAATAGACCAGGATATACTCAAGTTTTGGGAAGAAGAGGAAATTTTTAGAAGAAGTATCGAAGAGAAAGATGAAAACAATACCTTCGTATTTTACGAGGGTCCTCCTTCGGCTAATGGGAAACCGGGCATTCACCATGTCATGGCCAGAGCTGTAAAGGATTTATTCTGTCGATTCCATACCATGAAGGGTAAAAGGGTTGACCGAAAAGGCGGCTGGGATACTCATGGACTTCCTGTAGAGTTAAAAGTGGAGAGTAATTTAGGAATTACCAAGGAAGACATTGGCACTAAAATTAGTGTAGAAGAATACAACAGGCTTTGCCGGGAGACCGTCATGCAGTTCAAGGATCTTTGGGATGATCTAACCGTAAAAATGGGCTACTGGGTAGATCTGGACAAGCCTTATATCACATTTGAAAATGACTATATCGAATCCGTTTGGAATTTGCTTCAGCAGCTTTACAATAAAGACTTGCTTTACAAGGGATATACTATCCAACCTTATTCTCCAGCCGCGGGAACAGGCCTGAGCACACATGAATTGAATTTGCCTGGCTGCTACAAGAATGTAAAAGACACTTCAGCAGTTGCAATGTTTAAGGTCATTAAAAATGAAACTTCTCAGTCTCTTTTCGAAACAGAGGATGAAGATGTCAGAATCATTGCCTGGACCACTACACCTTGGACATTACCTTCTAACACAGGCCTGACCGTGGGACCAAAAATAGATTATGTCAAGGTCAAGACGCTAAGCCCTTATACCGATTTGCCTGTGAGTGTCATTCTTGCTAAAGATCTTGTAGGTAAATGGTTTGGTGGAAACAATCAACCTGCCATCATTGAGCAATCCACTTCCTTTAAAGGTTCAGAATTAGAGGGCATTCGTTACGAGCAATTATTGGATTTTGGTAACGAAATTGAACCATTGTACGATCAGACAGATGCCTTTAAGGTCATTCTTGGAAATTTCGTAACTACTGAAGATGGTACGGGTATCGTACATACTGCTCCATCTTTTGGGGCAGATGATAGACAGGTCGGTATCAAAAATGGATTGGGTACATTGACACTGGTGGACAAGCAGGGAAAATTCATTGATTCAGTAGGTCCTTTCTCAGGAAGGTATGTCAAAAACTACAAAGACGATCCGGATTATGAAAATGTGGATGTGGATATCTCCATTCTTCTAAAAAAGGAGAATAAGGCGTTCAATGTCAATAAGTACGAGCACAACTACCCCCATTGTTGGAGAACAGATAAGCCCATACTATATTACCCACTGGACTCCTGGTTTGTCAAAGCTACTGCTGCTAAAGACAGGATGGCAGAATTGAATAAACAGATCAACTGGAAACCTGAGCATACCGGAACAGGACGTTTCCAATCATGGCTCGAGAATTTACAGGATTGGAACTTATCCAGATCCAGGTTTTGGGGCATTCCGCTTCCTATATGGAGGACAGAAGACGGAGAACAAGAAAAAATGGTGGGCTCAATAGAGCAGTTGGAGCAGGAGATTAAGAAGGCCAATGCTACTCTTGGCTTGAATCAAACAGCACCTACAGATCTTCACCGACCGTACATCGATGACGTAGTATTGGTGTCAGAAGATGGCCAGAAGATGGTTCGAGAGCTGGACCTGATAGATGTATGGTTTGACAGTGGTTCGATGCCGTATGCTCAATGGCACTATCCATTTGAAAATGAAGAAACATTTAAGGCTAATTTCCCTGCTGATTTTATCTCTGAAGGGGTAGATCAGACGAGAGGATGGTTTTATTCTCTACATGCTATTGGCACCATGATCATGGACAGTTATGCCTTTAAAAATGTGGTCTCAACAGGATTGGTATTGGACAAAAATGGGCAGAAAATGTCTAAGCGACTGGGGAATTCTGTGGATCCTTTCGAGACTCTGGAGCAGCACGGAGCAGATGCGCCCAGATGGTATATGATGACGAATGCTAATCCATGGGATAATCTAAAGTTTGACATAGCAGGTATCGAGGAGGTCAAGCGTAAATTTTTTGGTACACTTTATAACACTTACAGTTTCTTCACGCTTTATGCCAATATTGATGGATTTAAATTTGCTGAAGATGCTGTTCCCATGGATGAAAGGACAGAAATCGATCGATGGGTTATTTCGAAATTAAATTCTACGATCAAATTTGTTGACGAATCTTACGCCGATTATGAGCCGACCAAAGCAGGTAGAGCGGTACAGGATTTTGTAGAAAACCACCTGAGCAATTGGTATGTAAGACTGTGCAGAAGGAGGTATTGGAAAGGAGAGTACGGGCAAGATAAAATTTCAGCTTATCAGACCTTATACGAGTGTTTGCTTACAGTTGCCAAGTTGATGGCACCGATTTCTCCGTTTTTTGCCGATTGGCTGTATCGAAATCTGAATGAAGTAACATCATTAGAGGACCATCCTTCCGTTCATTTGGCTGACTTTCCAGAAGTAAAGGAAGAGTTGATTGACAAAGCACTTGAACAGCGCATGGATTATGCGCAGCGTATATCTTCTCTTGTTCTGTCATTGCGCAAGAAAGAGCGAATTAGAGTGAGGCAACCGCTTCATAAGATCCTTCTTCCAGTGCTGGATGATAATTTTCAGCATCAAGTGGATGCGGTAAAAGATCTTATCCTTGCTGAGGTCAATGTGAAAGAGATCGAATACATTACAGATACAGATGGTGTCATTAAGAAAAAAATTAAACCCAATTTCAAGACGCTTGGTCGTTTGCTGGGTAAGAATATGAAAGCAGGAAGTGCCATCATCACTGCTTTAGGTCAAAAAGATATTGCTGACATAGAAGCGACCAATTCATATCAACTGGTTGTGGGAGATGATCAATATGATCTGACCCTCGAGGATTTTGAAATAGTGAGCGAAGATATCCCCGGCTGGCAAGTGGCAAATGATAAAGATCTAACCGTGGCACTGGATGTCACAGTGACAGAAGCGCTCCAGTTGGAAGGGCTGGCGCGGGAAATTGTCAATAGGGTACAGAACTTAAGAAAGTCTGCAGATTTCAATGTTACAGATAAAATTGCAATCAGCGTGGGAGATGAACCGATCATCGGCCAGGTCATCGAAGCGCATGGAGCGTACATCAAGACGGAAACTTTGGCAAACACCATTGATCAACATGGTACATTGACTGCAGAAACGGAAGAACTAAATGATGGTGTGAGTACGAAAATTCAGGTGGAAAAAGTATAGCGAGCGTTCTCTATGCAAATGCTCATAGTATTTTTGCCGCATTGAAACACTGTCCGGACTCCATAGGAAATTATTTGTATTGATCCCGAATCTTGGTCTTAACCATAGCCATGTAACTTCTTCTGTGCTGTCAGATAATGCCTTTCACTGGTCAAAGCTGGCGCAAGATAGAATAAAGCAATCATTAAGATTCACAGAAATTCTCAGCAGCTAACAAAGATCAGGATAAGCACAATGTAATTGGGATTTTAAGTATCTTTCACACAAATAATCACCCAAACCCTTGAAATCATCCTTTTCACTTCTAATTATTTTATGCCTCGCGTTTCCCTTAATGGTGAAAACTCAGATTCCTGGCCGATATATCGATGAAGTCTTTACTGAAATTACTGAGACCAATGACGTTGTTTTCAGTACGAATGTCCCACAGCCCAGGAACAACAATCTCAACTTATATTCAATTATCACCGGATTGCCCGTCGCGGTGAAAGAGTACGATCTTCAAAATGTGACCCTTAGGATGGATATTTTCGAACCTACCGATGATCAGATTACAGAAAGACCATTGATTATTATTTGTTTCGGAGGAGGATTTGTTCAGGGCTCAAGAGATTACTGGAGCATCAGGCTTTTAGCTGAAGGGCTTGCCAGAAGAGGATATGTTACTGCAACCATAGATTATCGCCTGGGCATGAATCTTTTCGACAAGGATCTCGGGGCAAGGGCTGTTTACCGAGGCATTCAGGATAGCAGATCAGCCATTCGATTTTTTAGGGCTAATGCAGCGCAATATAAGATTGATACCGATAAGATATTTATCGGGGGACATAGTGCGGGTGCTTTTATAGCACTTCATAATGTGTACATGGACAAAGATACGGAAAGACCCTTATCAACTAGAATTTGGACTCAGAATGCAATGAATGATTGTCCTGATCAGGGATGTCTCGATTGTGTTGGCGATAACTTAGGATATGATGGCAAAGCCAATGGACTGTTTAGTCTGGCTGGAGCAGTGGGTGACCTCCAATTCATAGAAAGTAATCAAGAACCACCACCCATTCTTTTTCATAGTCAGGATGATGGAACAGTGCCCTATAATATTGGAGAGCCTTTTTCTGACATCAGTGGTTTGATTGTTGGATCAGATCTCCCGATCGTTTATGGCAGTTTGCCTATTTCACAACGATGTCAGGATCTTGGTCTTCCTGTCATGTTTAATTCATATGCCAATCGAGGACATGGTGTGCATGAAAATGGAACCATAGTCCTCCACGAGGATATCATACCTGAAATTACGTCTTGGTTTTTTGGTCAATACCTGGAGCCCGTAACCGCTACATTGCAGGGGCAAACGAAGTATTGTAGTGAAAACCCCAGCGTAGGATACAGTTTGAATGCAGATAATTTTGTTTTCTTTGATTGGCAGTTAGAAGGTGGCGAATTGATTGGAGATAATAGCAGTCATGAAGTGGAAGTTACTTGGAATCCGGACGCTCCTGAAAACAAATTGACAGTAACTCCTTATTTGTCTAATGGAACTCAGGGCGCCACTCAAACTATTGCTATTGAACTAGCAGATGGTGAAATAAATGAATGGATAGGTGGTGATGGAGATTGGATGGATCCAGGGCAATGGAGTAATCATCATCCACCTTTAAGTTGCCAGGAAGTCATATTTCCGGTAGATGTAAACATTACAGTTCCTCAAAACGAAATCATCAACATTAAGACATTGACCTTAAACCCAAATACCAGGGTTCAAATTCCGGGAAGTTCAGAACTTAGAATTTCTGGCAATTAATTCCGATTTTTCTTACTACATTCCACTTTGCATAACCTGAGGATATGAAATACAAAAGTATATATGTCGCAGCCAGTGGACAACATGTCGGTAAAACCACAACTACGCTGGGACTGATCGCCAACTTTTTGAAGAAGGGATTAAATGTGGGATATTGTAAGCCAGTAGGTCAAAAATTTCTTGATATAGAGAAGCTGAGGGTTGACAAAGACACCTTGTTGTTTGCGGATCTGATCAACTTTAATATGATTCCTGAAATTCACAGCCCGATTATTTTGGGGAAGGGTGCAACGGAAACGATCATAGATAATCCAGAGCTTAAAGATCAGATTATTCAGGAGTTAAAAGATGCCAAAAAAGAGTTGGAGAAAAATCATGAATTGGTTGTTTATGAAGGGACCGGGCATACTGGTGTAGGTTCTATTGCTGGAGTATCCAATGCTAAAGTCGCTAAACTGGTTGATGCTCACGTTATTATGGTAATCCCAGGCGGAATAGGTTCAACGATTGATAAATTAAATATGTGTCTCTCACTATTCAGAGAAGAAAATGTACCCGTGCTGGGTGTCATCGTTAATAAGGTCCTGCCGGATAAGATTCCTAAGATCAAGCACTATCTCGGGAAATGGTTTGAAAGTAATGAATTAGAATTGCTAGGCATCATACCTTATGATAAACATCTGGCTCATCCCATTATGAAAACCGTTTGTATAGCTATTAATGGAACTGTTTTATCGCATGCGGAAAATCTGAATAATGAAGTTGAAGACATCATTGCCGGATCCCTCGTAAGATATGAGGAGCTCAAGGATTCTAAGAATTTACTATTGGTGGTGGGTGCAGAGAATTTGCATAACGCCATTAGAAAAATAAAGTTATTGACCCAGGATATAGAAGGTGAACATGAATCTCCACTGGCAGGAATCGTTGCCACAGGAAAAGAGGAAATCAACGAAGAAGCATTTGAATATGTCGATAAATACAAGATCCCTTTGGTTAAGACCATGTTGGACACCTACGGATCGGTATTAAAAATAAGCCGGATAGAGGTCAAGATCAATCGAAATACACCGTGGAAAGTCAAAAGAGCAATTGAATTGATAGAAGAGAATGTTGACCTGGATAACTTGTTGAAAAATTAAAAGGCAGCTCTTCGTAAAAATTAATAGTGAGAGTTCCGAAGGAGCTGCCTTTTAGATGTGTCTCGCCCTTAATAAACGCCGGTTACATAAATGTGCTGCCCAAAGTCTTAAAATTTCCTTAAATTTTTTTAATTCAAATTTGTGAAGATCTGTATCAGACAAATACTTGCTTAATTTTAAGATAGGAACTTATAGAAAATCAATTATTATGTAAATTAAAGTAATGAACCGATTGATCATCATTCTAATCTACATTTCATGCCTTCCTGGAGTCATCTGTGGTCAATCCCAGATCGATTCTTTGAAAAGGGTTATCAAACTATCTCAGCACGATTCGATCACTATTAACGCTTACCTGGCTTTTTTTCAGACAGATTTATTTTATAGTGATCCTGCAGCGGTGATCGATTACACCTACAGAGCCATTGACCTGAGCAGGAAAATTAGTGATATAGAAAAAGAAATCCAGGGCCGTAACAACCTTGGTTATATTTTCAGAACGAAGAGTGAACCAGATTCGGCACTGTATCATTACAATTTAGCGATTGATCTTGCTGGTACAGGTGATTACTACAAAGGTCTGACAGATGCCTACATCGGTTTGGGTAATGTTTACAATCAACAAAGTAAATGGACCGAATCCATAGAGATTTTCAATAAGGTAATTACTTTGGCGCGTGAAGAAGGTGACTCGATCCAGATAGCGAGCGCAAATAACAATATTGGCAATGCGTATTTGAGCCAGTCAAAGTTTGAGCAAGCTTTGACCGCATACCAAAAAGGTGTTGAATTAGGCGATCAATATATTCGTGAGATTGCAATGATCAATATGGCAGTGGTCCATAATCAAATGGGTCATACGGAAAGGGCAAGAAAGTACTTTAAAGAAAGTATTCAAATCGCTGAAGCATTAGATAAAAAAGGTCATGTCGCCTTTATCCATAAAAATCTGGGGTTGCTGGAGAAAAAGTCAGGAAACTACGATCTGGCTATTCAATATTATGAAGAAGCTTTAGAACACTACGTAAGTATATCTGATGATTATCTCGCCAGTGAAATCATTCAGAATCTTGGAAATGTATATTTCGAACTAAAGGACTACGCCGAGGCCATTGAAAAATATCAAAGTAGCCTGGAAATACAAAGGAGGATCGGTTATTCTTCAGGTGCTTGCTACAATTTGATGTTTTTAGCGAATGCTTTGGAAAAACAGACCAAGTATAACGAGGCTATAAGCTACTTAGACCAGGTAGAAATATGCTCCGACTCACTTGGGCTTCTACCCACAAAATCAGATGCAGCAAATCTGAAGAGTAAAATTTATGCACAGCGAGGTAATTTCGATGAAGCCTATCAATATCTTACACTCCATAAGATGCTGAGCGATAGCCTACAAAACATGGGGAGTGAGGAAAAGATTGCAGAATTAGAAACCAGATTTCAAACAGAAAGAAAGGAGCAAGAGATTGAACTTCTGAACGCACAAAACGAAGTGGCCAATCTGAGAATTTCTAAACAAAAAAGTTTTAATCTGCTGCTTACCATCCTAGCCCTTTCCTTGATCATCATAACGGGGATCGTAATTGCGCAATATCGTAATAAGGTGGAAGCCAATAAGCATTTGCAAGAGTTAGATGATATTAAGAATAGATTTTACACTGATATTTCACATGAATTTAGAACGCCGTTGACCTTAATTTTAAACCCCTTATCTCAAATTCTGGAATCAGAAAATGGAAGAGAGGTGCACCAGGAAGTGGAATTGGCTCATAGAAATGCTTCCCGACTGTTGGAACTCACCAACCAAATGCTCGATCTAAGTAAGTTGGAAGCCGGAAAGTTGAATTTGGAAGTAAGTCAACAGCATCTGGCCAGTTTTTTAAAAATTATTTCAGATTCTTTCAGATCATATGCACAGACACTTGATATTGATTTTCAAACCAACTTTTTTAATGTAGATCAATTGGTGTTTTTTGATGCCGATAAGCTCAGTAAAATTTTGACGAATCTTATAAGCAACGCATTAAAGTATACTCCGGCAAGGGGAAAGGTGATCTTTAATGCTAATCTTGAAGATAAAAAGCTATATGTCGAAATTATTGATTCCGGAAAGGGTATTTCGGAACAAGAGCTGTCCAGAATTTTTGATAGATATTTCCAAAGCGACAAGGTACACGCTGGAAATGGCACTGGAATAGGTTTGACCTTAACGAAAGAGCTGGTTGAATTGCATAGGGGGAAGATCAGCTTTAGCAGCGAAAAAGATCACGGCTCAAACTTTAATTTTTGGATTCCTATTGATCAAAAACACTTCAGCAATGATGAAATGGCTAATGAAGAAACAGAAAATACTTTGCTTACGCCTCTACATTTACAGAATGGACATGAAGAGCATGGTCAAATTGAGAACGACGAGCGACCTATTGTCCTAATTGTAGAAGATAACGCTGAATTAAGAATCTTTCTGAGCAACCTACTGATCAATGATTACCAGGTCATTCTGGCTAAGGATGGTAAAGAAGGACTGGAAAAAGCTAAAGAATATATTCCTGACCTTATCATTTCCGACTGGATGATGCCAGAGATGAGTGGAGAGAAAATGTGCGGAAGGCTAAAAAAGGATCAATTGACCAGCCACATACCTATCATTATTCTGACGGCCAGAGCGGACCAAGATAGTAAACTAGAAGGGTTGACGCAAGGAGCTGACAACTATTTAAACAAGCCATTTGATAATCAAGAACTTCTGCTGCGGGCAAGGAATCTGATCAATCAGCGTCAGGCACTCAAAGAGAAGTATAGTGAAACTTTTCTAATTGAACCGACTCAAGTTGTAATTACCGATCCGGACAAGCTGTTCTTAGAAAAAATCGTATCCATCATTGAGGCGCACATTGATGAGCCGGAATACTCTGTGGAAAAATTTACCAAGGATGCTGCAATGAGCAGAATGCAATTACATCGAAAATTGAAGGCGCTTACCAATCAATCTGCAAGTGAGTTCATCAGAAATTTTCGATTGAAACGGGCGGCAGATCTGTTAGCAAGTGGAAATTATCAAGTATCGGAAGTGGCCTATCAATGTGGTTTCAATAATATCTCATACTTCGGAAAATGTTTTAAAGAAAAGTATGGACAACCGCCTTCTCAATACTTAAATTTTGTTGATTAAGAGAAATAAATGTTTGGATGCATTCTTTATGAGGATACAAAGAAGCGTAAATGCTGATCCTAATGCTGAATTCATGGAAGTTGTGAAAGTCCTCGGTAATCTATGCATAGTTACGGCCAGAAAAAGTTAAAAAAATAATATTCTGGCCCTATTGACTTATAACATGCATTTCTTTTACTATTTTCCCATCGAAATCAGTTTACACCCTTCTTATTTCATGTCGCAGAACAATATTTTTAATTTTAAAAAATAGTATATGAAATTATTATCTACCATTTTCTTTTGTTTCTTTTTCGCTACGAGCATAATAAATGCTCAGCAGAACATTATTTATCAGGATGTTTTAAAGGCAAAAGCTGATAGGGGTTTGACTGAAAACGTAAAACTTTTTCTCAATGCTGACAAATCTTCATTTAATCATCGCGAATCCGATCAGGCAGTTTTAAAATTTGATCAAGAATTATTAAGAAAGGTAATTGTTGAGAAGAAAAATTATCTGGAGACAACAGTAATCGGTCTTAATGGTGAAGAAATTAATTTGTCACTCGTTAAATCCAATATTTTTGCACCTGGATTTCAGATTACATTAAATGATGGAATGACTCAAAGTGTTTTTCCTCTCAATAGGGATGAAATGGTGTTTTATCGCGGAATCGTTGAAGGTGAACCTCATTCTTTGGTAGCCCTTAGTTTACGAGATGGACTAGTCCATGGGTTTATAAGCTCTGAAAGCCATGATCTGGGATTAGAAAAAAATGAAGTAGGACAAAATGTGCTGGTTGATCTCAACTCACTCAACCATCAAGACTTGACCTGTGATACAAAAGATGATGGCCAAGGCTATTCAAAAGAAATGTTAAAAGCTCCTAAATCTAGTTTAAGAGGTCCCGGTGACGAGGTAAAAATATATATTGAAGTAGAAAGTGATGTTGTTGATTGGCAGGGAGGGGTAAGTCAGACGATTACGTACATTACAGATCTATTTAATGAATCTGCTGCAATTTATGCTGGAGATGGTGTAAATAAAGTCATTTCAGAATTGCAAGTCAATACCAGCCTGACTTACTTTACAACTAGAGGTAAAAGGCAAATCAAGCCTTCAAGTTCGAGCTCATATTTAAATCTGTTCCAATCAGCAAAGGCATCATCTTTCAATGGTGATTTGGCTCAACTCGTTGTTTACAACAACGTTGGTGGGGTGGCAGCTGGATTTTCTGGTCTCTGCAACTCAGATCCCTCAAACAGTATGTGTATGAGCGGATTTGTGAATGATTACTTTTTCAATTTGCAAATCTTCGCACATGAATTAGGGCACTTATTCGGATCGCGACATACTCATGCATGTGTTTGGAACGGTAATAATACAGCGATTGATGGATGTTCGGGTTCTACTGAAGGGACTTGTCCACTTCCACCTCCAGCTACGAATGGAACTGGAACCATTATGAGTTATTGCTATAATAATTATGGTCTTGATTTTAATGAGGGCTTTCACCCTCAACCTGCTGCAGTCATGCAGAATAAAGTAGCTCAAGCCAGCTGTCTGGGAGGAGGAACTGGAAGTAATTCATGCTTTGATGGTATCATGAATGGTGATGAGACAGGTGTAGATTGTGGTGGAAGTTGTGTCGCTTGCCCTACTTGTGATGATGGTATCATGAATGGTGATGAGACAGGAGTAGATTGCGGGGGCAGCTGCCCTGATGTTTGTCCTGAAGTTAATTGCGAAGATCCTGCTAACCTTGCAGTATTGAATATGGTTAAAAATCGTGGAGACAATTCAGCGCGGTTAGATTGGTCAGATGTTGCTGATGCTAATACCTATGATGTGAGAATCAGAGTGGCAGGAACCACATCTTGGTCAACTTTTAACGCTACAGAATCATTTATCGATCTGGTTGGTTATGGTTCAGACGTCACTTATGACTGGGAAGTTAGATCCAATTGTAATGGAGCAGTAAGTAATTATGTAGGATGTACTTTTACATTTGTAGTCAGAGGAGCCGATGTCACATGTGGTGTAGGTTCTGAAAGCGCCTCACTTTCTTTAAATGATGAAGAATCAATTTTAGTGAGTCCTAATCCTGCGACTGACAGGTTACAGATACAACTAAATAACGCTGCTTCAGACATATATAATTTAGACGTTATCAATACTTTTGGACAAAGGATTTACAGTGATGTGATTAATGCTAAAAACAGTGCTGTGCAGCTTAATGTAGGAAGTTTCGATGCCGGATTATATTTTATCTCGGTTAGATCCGAGTCATCTAAGCATCTTGTGAAAGTTGTCATCAAGTAACTATTAAGTTATCAATTAAATTAGGAATGAGCTTCAGTGAGACTGAAGCTCATTTGTTTTTTGGTTAAGACGGCTATGTTCCACACCATAAACATATTAATCTTATTACCTAGCTATTGACAATAATTCCAAAGCTTTTCAAGTTCAGTAACTAATCAAATCTTAGACCGCATAGTTTTATTATACACTCTAATTAACAGTTTAAATCTTATCAATGAACAGAGTGTATTTAATTTCAGCATTAGTCTTGCTATGTGCTTCTCTTCTTTCAGGTCAGTGTGTTAAAGGAAATTGTAACAACGGTAAAGGTACCTACATCTTTAAAAGTGGTTCAAAATATAGTGGTGAGTTCAAAAATGGAAAGATTCACCACTATGGCACACTTTTCTTCAGTGATGGGAAAATCTATAAAGGTCAATGGTCCAATCAAAGGCGACACGGAAAAGGAGTACTAAAGTTTCTGGATGGAAGTATTTACTCAGGAGACTTTAATATGAACGTGAGACATGGAAGAGGCAAATTAAAGTTGGCCAATGGAGATGTCTATGACGGACAATGGGTCAATGATGCGCTTGAAGGGCAAGGTTTCATTGAGTATGCTGACGGCAGTAAAAGAATGGTTCGCTGGGTCAATGGTGTGATTCAAGGTGGTGAACCAGCAGAGCATACCACCATTGCAGCTAATCCTGCTCCTAAACCCAATAAGAAGCCTGTAAATAACAACAGCACAGCCGTTCAAAACTGTAATAAATACAATTGTGGAAATGGTACTGGAAGATACACCTATCGAGACGGTTCTTACTACGAAGGCCAATTTGTGAATGGACTTCCACAAGGTCAGGGCATATGCTATTATTCTAATGGAGATCGATATGAGGGTGGTTGGAAAAATAATGCACCCGAAGGAGAAGGGGTCATGCATTTTGCAAGTGGAACAGTTTATGGTGCGATATGGAATGCCGGTTACCCTGTGAAAAAAATTCATGCCAGTGCGAAGCCTTCTGCAAAAAAGCAAACCGAAGTAGCACAAATTGAAAAGTCAAAAGAAGTAAAGATTTGGGCAGTGATTGTTGGAATAGCAAGCTATAATCACATGCCAACTTTGAAGTATACGGATGATGATGCTTACCAGGTCTATGCCTTTCTTAAAAGCCCGGAAGGTGGTGCGATACCGGACGAGAGGATTGCATTATTGATCGATGAGTCTGCATCGCGAAATAGAATCTTATCGGAAATGGAAGCCACCTTTTCCAAAGCTGATGAAAATGATGTCATCATGCTTTATTACTCGGGGCACGGTTTACCAGGATCATTTTTGCCCATTGACTTTGACGGTTACAACAATGTTTTGCAACATCATGAGATCAAGTCGATTCTGGATAAAAGTCAGGCGAAGCATAAAATTGTATTTGCGGATGCATGCCATTCAGGTTCAATGTTGGCCATGAAAGCTCCATTTGATGCTACCAGAATGCAATCTTTGTTGAATGGGTATGAGAATGCTGCAGCTGGAACGGCTTTGTTTACATCGTCTAAGAGCGAGGAAATCTCGATGGAAACTTCGGGTTTACGACAAGGAATCTATAGTCACTACCTGATACGAGGACTTAGAGGTGAAGCAGACAAGAATGGCAATAAAATTGTTACTATTTCTGAGTTGTTTGAGTTTGTCAATAAAAATGTTCGTCGCTATACTTCGAATAGACAAACACCAGTCATCGCCGGTACTTATGATCAGGACATGCCAGTATCCATCGTCCGCTAAAAAACAGTTGAATAGGCAGTGCCCCCAAAATATTTTAGGGGTACTACTCATTTACTATCGAAAAACGGTATATGTTAACGTGGAATGTTACATATGTTGGAGTATTTGTGAGATTTGTGCTAATCTATTTAAGCCATCCTTAGTAGATTGATTTCAAATCTAATCAGTCTAATTATGAAGGATTCGAAATGCATAAAGGAGAAGGCGTTTGCAAGAAAGTTTCTTCTCCTTAAGCAATTGATAATTGTAACAATTTTACTTGTTTCTTTAAGTTTTCAATTTCAACTCTACGGTCAGGTCAATCCTAAAGCAGAGGTGCAGGGAGATTTACAGGTGACTGGCAGAGTTACGCAACTTGAATTACCGACTCAGGATCAGCATGTCGTTACTAAGGCATACATGGATGATCTATTGATAGGATTTGGAATTCAGATGGGTGATGATGGCATACAAAATCTCTTAAAAATTGGTTATGACCCGATCGATCTTATTGAGCGAGGTGTGAGCCCGACTTCCTTTCCAGGTAAGCAATATGGTGGAGGAACCATTGTAATACAAAATCAAGATGGCAGTGGAATGGTGGCACAATTTGCATACAGTCAGAATAATAATACAATCAGTTGGGGTTGTCAGGGACAAAATATACCAGGTGCCACTGGAACGGCAATCGGTACCGGACCACAGAATACTGCAGCAATTATTGGAGCTTGTAACGAAATGAATATTGCGGCCAGACTAGCAGGAAATTTTGTGAATGATGGATATAATGATTGGTTTCTTCCATCCAGAGATGAATTAAATAGAATTGCAGTTGTATTACAATTTGGTGCAATTACTGGAGATAAAACCTGGACTTCCTCACAGGTTGATGCATTCGATGCTTATTCTATGAACACTGGCTTTATGATGGAGTCCACCCGAAAACAGGCTAATGGAGGTATTATGGTAGCCAGAAACTATTGATATGACGTTTTTTTCTCTAGCTTGACAAAACTGCTATCTTTGCATTTTTGTAAAAGTAAAGACATGTACAGAACCCATAATTGTGGAGCACTCAGAATTTCTGATGTTGGTCAAGAAGTAGTTTTAAGCGGATGGAATCAAGCGAGTAGAGATTTCGGAGGAATGACCTTTGTAGACCTTAGAGATCGGTACGGAATCACTCAATTGGTATTTAACATCGATGACAACAAGGAGTTGGCTGAAAAGGCGCAGAAATTAGGCCGGGAATATGTCTTGAGGGTCGAAGGTGTTGTGCGTGAACGTTCGAATAAAAATCCCAATAGACCGACAGGGGACATTGAAATAGAAGTGAGGTCAATGGACATCTTAAATGGATCGAAAACTCCTCCATTTACGATCGAAGATGAAACGGATGGTGGAGATGACCTCAGAATGAAATACCGATACCTCGATATTCGCCGAGCTCCGGTTCGTGAAAATTTAATTTTCAGGTCTAAGCTTGCTATTGAGACGCGCAAATATCTTTCTGATAACGATTTTGTAGAGGTGGAGACTCCGAATCTCATCAAAAGCACTCCTGAGGGCGCGCGTGATTTTGTCGTGCCGTCTAGAATGAATCCAGGTCAATTTTACGCCTTACCTCAATCACCTCAGACCTTTAAGCAACTACTAATGGTGGCTGGCATGGACCGCTATTTTCAGATTGTCAAGTGCTTCAGAGATGAGGATTTAAGAGCTGACAGACAGCCAGAATTTACACAGATAGATTGCGAAATGGCATTCGTGACTCGTGATGAAGTCCTCGATACCTTCGAAGGTCTGACAAAGCATCTTTTTAAGGAAACGTTGGGAATCGAATTGCCTGATTTTCCTAAAATCTCCTATGATGAAGCGATGACCAGATACGGATCTGATAAACCGGATACCAGATTTGGAATGGAATTCGTAGAAATGAATGACTTTGCAAAAGGCCAGGGGTTCGGAGTATTTGATAATTCAGAATTGGTAGTAGGCATCGTGGCCAAGGGTATTGCTTCAGAGTACTCGAACAAGAACTTGAAGGAATTGACCGAGTGGATGCAGCGTCCTCAAATCGGAGCGAAAGGTTTGGTATATGTTAAATTTAATGAAGATGGATCTATCAAATCAACAGTGGGAAAATTCTTCGATGATGAAGCTCTGGTCAATTGGGGAAATAGAATGGGTGCCACTCCAGGTGACATTATTTTTGCACTCTCAGGTGAGGCTGAGAAGACCAGAAAGCAGCTCAATGAATTACGATTGGAAATGGGCCGTCGACTGGGACTGATGGATCCTAAAGTGTTTAATCCACTGTGGGTCGTTGATTTTCCATTGCTAGAGTGGGATGAGGAATCTGAGCGTTTTCACGCCATGCATCATCCCTTTACCGCACCAAAGAAAGAGGACGAACAGCGAATGTTGACAGGTGACCATGAAACCATGAAGTCTCTTCGAGCAGATGCTTACGATTTAGTCATCAATGGTGTTGAAATAGGAGGAGGATCGATTAGGATACATGATCGTGACCTCCAATCCAAGAATTTTGACTTACTGGGATTCACCAAGGAGGAAGCTGAGGCTCAATTTGGTTTTCTTTTAGGTGCTTTTGAATATGGTGCTCCTCCTCATGGAGGCATTGCATTTGGATTTGATCGATTGTGTGCAGTCTTAAATGGACAGAACTCCATTCGGGATTTTATCGCTTTCCCTAAAAACAATCAGGGTAGGGACATCATGATTGATGCCCCGGCACCGGTTGACCAGGAACAGTTGAAAGAATTACATTTAGATCTTGATCTGGAGAATAAGTAGCGTGTCCTTAGCCTACAATTGCTAAGGGCTCTGTTTTCTTCCATTGACCTCGTGTAAAATCCGGGAATTCCTGTGGCATGCCATCCAATTTAACGGATGCTTCACTTAAAGGTGCAACCGCACTCCAGAAACAACCTTCGTAAACGTTCTGATCGAGAGGCAATCCTTTTTGCAAGCATTCTACAATGCGGTACATCATAATACCATCCATACCACCATGACCGGTATTCTTAGTTTTTTCATTTAATCGGGTATACAATGGATGATCATATTTTTCATATAATGATTTCAGGTCCTCACCCTGAGCCCATGAATGGTGATTTTTGGTCACCCCTTCCACACCTCCTTCTAGTGCAATTCTGGTTGGAAAGCCGGCCAATGTTCCCTTAGTACCTTGTATTAAGTTATGTCTTGAGTATGGTCTTGGGCTGGTCTCGTCCCATTGAACCATAACCGTTCGGCCTAAATTGGTTTTAATGATCGAAGTATTAATGTCTCCTCCTTTGTAATCTAATTCATTCCATTTATGATCCGATGGATAATTATTTTCAGCATAAAGCGTGCGACCTTTCGCAGGTGAAGAATAGGAAACCAATTTCTTAAAATTATCGTCACCTCTGGCAAGATTCATGTATTGAGCCACAGGACCTAAGCCATGCGTTGGGTATAGATTTCCGTTTCGATGTGCATAGTGTGGTGTTCTCCATGAACCTGTTCCTCTATCTTGCTCTTCCATCTGGAAACGTAATTCATGAATATAAGCCGCTTCACCGTGAAGAATTTCACCGATTAATCCCTGTCGAACCATATTCAAAAACATCAATTCATCACGACTATAATTGACATTTTCCATCATCATACAGTGCTTTTGAGTACTTTCTGAAGTATCGACAATATTCCACATTTCCTCTAAGGTGAGTGCAATGGGTACCTCCACAAATGCATGAGCGCCACTATTCATGCTTTCTATCGCCATAGGAGCATGATTTTTCCAATTGGTACAAATAAAAACCACATCCGGCTTAACCTCTTTGAGCATCACCTTCCATCTGTCTTCACTTCCATGGTATAATTTGATGTTCGTATGTCGACCTTCTCCACCTTCTTTGCGAGCTATATCGGCAGATCGCTCAGCTAAATCTTCATACAAGTCGCTGATGGCAACAACTTCAGTTCCCGGCAAGCTGGAAAAGAACTTGACATGCCCTGGACCTCTGGCTCCAACTCCAATAAAAGCGGCCCTAATGTTTTCCAGTTTAGGAGCAGCAAAGCCTCCCATGTAAGTACCCGGAGATGCTGTAAAAAGCGAGCTTCCTTTTACTGATGGGGCGATAGAAATAGCTGTTCCTGCTAAAGATGTGTTGATCAAAAACTTTCTGCGTGATATATTCTTCATAGAATCAAACTTAAAAAAAAAGTTTGACAATTTACCATCGAATGCTACCTCGGCTAAGTAATCACTAAAGTTGTTATATATCACTCAAGCGCCTCGAAAAAATGAATGGCAAAACGCTGTGGTTTCTATTTGTTTCCCATTCTAAGACCTTAAATAGTAATCCATTTACTTTACCCATTCTTCTCTCAGGATACTATAATAGACCGTATCTCTTCTCCTTCCATTGGCAAGCACAGTATGGCTTCTAAGCAATCCTTCAAACTTTGCTCCAATTTTTTCCAGGGCTTTTCGCGATTGAGCATTTAACGCATCTGTCTTAAATTCTACCCGCTCACACTCTAATTCATCAAATGCATAATCCAGTAATAGTTTCTTGCAAGCCTGATTGATACCAGTCCCTTGAACTTCCGGATCTAACCAGGTCCAACCGATTTCAATTCTTTTATTCGAAGGTGATATGTTCCCAAAGCTGGTACTCCCTACATATCGTTGAGATTGCTTGTCATAGATAACGAAAGGGTATCGTTCACTTTTCCACCGGTCACGCAATGCCTTCTTAACGTACTCTTTCAACTTTTCTTCTGTACCAAATGCGGAAGGAGAATACTTCAATAAATCTGGATGGCTGGTCGAAATGGGGTTGAGCACATCTAATTTACTGAGATCCAGGGGTTCCAATTTAACCCTCTCATTTTCCAGGATGATATCAATATCTGTATTCATAGTTCCTCTAAGATAGAGTTTCCCTCGGAAAAGTCTCCACTGGTCCACTTCCATTTTTCATGTAATCTGATTCGTCCATCATCACGGAATTCCGGTGTTGATTGACAAACTCCTGTTTGAAGAGAACCATTTTTTAAAATCTGATGATATCTCATATCTATTGCCCCATTTTTACTGACAATTCCCAAAAGTTGTCCCTTTTTGATCGCCCCGCCCTGGTATTGACAAGTTAAAACATTTCCATTTTGATGGTATTCAAAAATCACTTCATCTGAAACTTCAGCATTCTCAGAGCTACTGAAAGATCTGAATTTTTTCCCGTCGTAGTTCATCATCCTACAAGTTACTTAACATTTCCATTACTTCGGCCTTCTTTCGCACTGAAACGGCTACTTCATCACCATTTTTCATTTTAAGGTAACCACCATCTTTCTTAATATATGCGTGAATGTATGCTGTGTTGATTAAATGTGATTGATGAACTCTGACAAATCCATGCGGACTCAACATCTTATCATAGTTTTTTAGCGTTTTCGTGACAAACACCTTCGGCCTGTCTTTGATATAGAAAATCGTATTATTCGCCTCAGCTTTGCAATGGATGATATTTTTAATCTCCACTACCATGATTTTTTCTAAGGTATGCAGTGAAATTCTCTTAGGAAGTTCTTCAGGTTTTGATATGGTTTCATTCAGTAGCTTCAAACTCTCAGCAGATTGAAAGTTCAATTGGTCCTGCGCTCTCGCCACCGCTTTTTTTAATTCTTCTTGGTCAACAGGCTTTAGTAAGTAATCAATGGCTGCATATTTAAATGCTCTTATGGCAAATTCGTCTGAGGCAGTGATAAAAATCAATTTGAAATTGACTTTAGGAAGAATCTGCAGCAAATCAAATCCCGTACCATCACCCAACATGATGTCTAGAAAAACAAGATCTGGTTGGATTTCTCTCAATAATTTTGCGCCTTCTACCACACTAGCTGCAGTGCCGATGATTTTGACTTCAGGACAATGATCCTTAAGGTCTTTCTTCAATAATTCCATCGCTGCCGGCATATCTTCTATTATGATCGCTTTCATATTTTTGGTTTGCATGATTTTTCAATTAGTAATGATAATCAACCGGTATCTTTAAGCGGACTCGGGTTCCTCCATCGTCATTGATTTGCTCGATGTGCAATACTGGTTGATACTCTTTTCCAAGTAAGGCCTCCAATCTTTCTTTGGTGACTTCAATGGCTACCGACTGATGTTTGGATTCAGTGAGCTGCCTTGCTTTATCATATCCAATTCCATTATCTACGACTTGCACTTCCATGACCTCATCGTTCAGGAGAAGGAAGGAGAGTTTGAGTTGACCTGAGGTGATATCCCTCAAACCGTGCACGATGGCATTTTCCACGAATGGCTGTATCATCATAGGTGGCACCATGACCTCTTCTGAATCGATTTTTTCTGAGATATCAATCTGAACCTTGAAATCCATATCTCTGCACTTTTTTTCTACGTAGATGTATTTGGTCAACAGTTTAAGTTCATCTTCCAGACTGATAGTTTTGGCTTTAGAGTTAGACAGTATAGATCTCATTAGCGATGCAAAATCTGTAATTTCCTTGCGAGCATCTTCGTAGTTTTCTTTCGCGACGGTTGCTTGTATGCTATTTAAAGCATTGAAAATGAAATGGGGATTCATCTGCAACTGGTTGGCTTTCTGCTCTAATTCCAGCAGTCTGTTTCGCAATTTTAGCTGTTCTTTTTCTTTCCGATTCTTTTGATTGATTTGCCTGATTCGATATTTGAATAATAGCCAAACTATCAAGAATAATAGTATAACTATTACAGGAATGAACCACCACTTGTTCCAGAAGGGTCCTTCGATCTTAAAATCTATGCTGATTGGATCACTTTCCGCATTTATTTCTGACCTTGCTTTGACCTTAAAACTGTAATTTCCTGCTTTCAGGTCGACAAAACTGGGATTGTCATTTCTTGTCCAGGGCGACCAGGATTTATCTCTTCCTTCCAAATAATAACTGTAAGTGATGTCTTTGCCGGAATGAATGTTCACCCCTTCAAAGTCAAAACTGACAGGACTCTCATTATAATTTATCTTTAAAGTTGGATTTATTGAGCCCTCGTCGGTTACTACCGAAGTAAAATTGACCTGAACATCTTGAAAAAACACTTTAGGCACGTATTTGATTTGGTCCTTCTTAAGGGTGCCAATGCTGATTAATCCATCATTGGAAGCCACATAAATTCGATTTTCATATACCGTCATTCCCGACTTAACGATATGGTTTGAAGGGAAACCATCTACAACAGTAAATGAAGCTTCAGTGGTATAAACTCCCCGATCGTTCGCTGCATACAATTGCCCGTTTCTGAAAGTTATGGCTTTAATACTCATTGGAAAATCTTCAAGCTTCTGAATGGTAGTAAAAGCTGCGCTGATTCTGATCAGACCATTGGCAAAGGTCGACACGATGATATTTCCTTCGGGATCTTGTGCAAGGTCTGTGATTTCAGAATTTATATCCTGCAACTCATTTAAATAACGGTGTTTACCATTTTCGATTATTCCCAGCTTGCCTGTAATTGTACCGTACAATAATTGGCCGGCACCAATGCTAAGCATTGCTGAAATATAAGGATCCTGCACTTCATTTTTAGCATCGTACACAGTAACTGTGTAGCCCAAACTGTCTCTTTTATTCAACCGTGCCAATCCATTAGAGGGTGTTGCCAGCCAAATGGAGCCATCCTGATCTTTACTGATATTTTGAATCCAGTTGCTGGGCAAACCAGCATTTATACTAAAGACCGTAGACTCATTGTCTTTATAATGTATTAATCCATTGCCGTTCGTGGCGATCCAGATTTCACTGGAATCGGCATATATGGCTTCACATCGGACCTGTAGTTTTTGAATGTTGGTAAATTTTTGATCGCCGTAAGCATAAACTCCACTCGTACCCGTAGCTAATAGAAGATCATCAGCAGCATAAATCGCCGTTACATCATCGCTGGGCAAACCATCATAGACATTGATCAAATCGTAGTCTCTGTCTATGAACTTTGAAAGAGTCATGTCTGCCGTAGCAATCCAGACTGCACCCCATGAATCCGTAATGATTTTTAAGACTCGATCATCCGGTAGACCTGAACGGCTATTGATCGTTTTCCAAGTCTTTTTTTCATGATTAAATTGCAGTATGCCTCGATTAGAACTTCCAAACCATACATTTCCGGTAGAGTCTAAACTAACAGAGGTGAATTCGTAATCCTTATTTAGATAGCTTTTCGCTTCTTTTGTTTTCAGGTCAATGTGATAAATGGTTCCGCCATCATCAAAACACCATATGCCATGCTCTTTATGGGCAGCTATTTCCAGAATGATAGCAGATTTGGTGGAACCGATATTGTGTAGACGATCTCTACGGAGGTCATACTGAAACAAACCTTGATCTGTGGCTATCAATAAACTTTCGCTGAATGCCATCAAATCGTTAATCTTTAGCCCTTGTAGTACGGACAAGGCATCAGGACGATCTATTAGATTGGAGTTTTTTCGGTAAACCTTGATGCCTTGATCGGTGCCGTAATAAATTTCTTGATCTGTGAATTGGAACGTGTTAATTTGATCGTCTATCATAGCTTGCGTTTCCCCATATTCCAATAGCTTTTCATTGCTGATCAAATATAGGCTGTTATTCCACTCTGAAAGATTATTTAATGTAGTAAAAGGCAGTGTAAAGTCTTGAATGAGCGGATCAGCATTCTTACCGTCAAATAAATATACGCGCTCGCCTCCCGCTATGTATAGATAACCTTTGCTACTTGGAAGCATAGACTGGAAAGAAGTAAGATACAGCTGACTTTCCATGTCGTAAGTCTTGAAATTATAGTTTTGTGCATGAAGCCCACAGACCCATAAAATCAGCGTCGATAATATAATATGACAATAAAATCTTTTCAGTTCAAATGATTTTGCTTCAGACATCTAATTCACTATCTGATCATATAATAACTTCATATCATCGTATTTTCATATGCTATTCATGTACCAAGATGCCATTGACCTAAAACCACTCAAACCTTTATTTCTTCCATTACACAAAAAACGGTCACCTTTCCAAACACCTTTACAGCATCTTGCTTAGGTTTTATAATCCATCTAAAATAGTCAAAAGGTATTCCGATTTTATCGATGAGGTCTAATAACTCATCCTGATTCATCAGCCATTCCATTTCATCCATCTTATTGTTCAACGCAGGAACATCATATTCAGGATAGACCATCTCCCATTCTACGGGTATATTGTACTGGTAAGATTGATTCATGGCCTCAATCCAATTCACGGACACATTTGGATACTTTTCCTCCAATTGTCTTGCAATGTGCAGATCAGCCGGCTTGTAGGCTGTGGGGTAGAAAGCATAATATACTTGCAATTCATTCATGTGAAATTGGGTTCCTATCTGCTGGAAGTTTACATATCCCTCTGTGGATCGAATTGCACACTGATTAAAAATGGTCTTGAAGGTGGCATTGAGTGATTTGTTATGGCCTAGTCCACATGAAAAGATTTCCATTCTGGTTAAAGAATCTACTGCCTGTTCAGTAACCTTCGCTACTTGACCATTTTTCAAAGACTGCTTAAGAACCTCATTCGTCAATCTTGCGTCTCCTTGATTCAAAGGAAGGCTTAATCCAGCCCACGGATTGCCATGCACCACCAAGTGAATCTGACCAAATGGTTTATGGGTTTGCAAATAATTTTCATTGATGACACTAATGACTTCATTTAGCGAGCGTCTATTCGTAATCACAACATCTGTTCTTTTCTCTGGATTTAAGAGGAAGTAATTTCGAGCATTGGAATAGAATTGATTTTCACTGTTCTCATCATTGCCTAAGATAAAAGTGATGCTTTGCCTTTCCACCACCCCCTCTGTAATTTTATTTTCATCCACATGTAAAGCATGAACAAATTTGAAAATCACAAAAGTCAGAAAGGTAATGCTAAAAAGGAGCATCAGGATATCTTTCCTATCCATTTCCAGGTGTTTGGCAAATTGAATGTGTGTGCAATTCATTTCTTAAATTTTTTCCAGTTGTACGTTAATATCAGAATTTGCCATAATGGTCAATGGCGAGAAATCCATATTCATGATCAGGTTCTTCAATGACTCTATCAGCTGGTGGTCAATTATGCCCTCAATTTCCACAGTATCGAGCATAGCAGATTCATCGAAAATGAGCGTGATTACTATAGTGCCTGTATTGAAATTTCTCAGCAATTTTTTCAGCTTTCTCAACTGCTTAAGGAAGCTTAACTTTAATTGCGACTCGGTATTTTTCGAAATGGGACCTGAGATTGGACCTATTTTTAAGTATGGTATGGTCCTCGCAGAAGTAGATTTCTTGACCTCCATTTCAGCGCCAATCGCCATTTCACTTACCCCTTCAGGTAATGGCAGAGCTTGCTTCACTGTTTTGACAATACCATTATTAACTACTTCATAATCCACTGCCACAAATGAGGTATAGTGAGAAAGTAAATGATATTTTAAGCTCAATGCAATCATATCTGATTGATGACTATCGTCATACATGATCTTTCTGTAATCATCCATAAACTTTAGTTTCTCCCGAGCCCATAGCATTCTTAGTGCTTTATTTTTGGGATCTGGGTCGTAATGATTGATCTGGATGGTCTGTGTATATTTTGTCCCCGCGTAATATCCATCTATGTGTAGTTTGCCTCTCGGTGCCCCTTTCCATTTGCCTACTATGTTGATCGGTCGTTCTCCCAGGAGATCTGGTATGGATTCAGGAGTGACGTCATAGATTTCAAATTCTTCCGTTCTCAGAGAGATATTGGTCAGGCTGGGTTTGCTGATATACGTTTTGAATTTCTCTGCTATATCGCATGCCATTTCTTCTTTTTCAATAATAAATGGTAGGCCCTGACCAACGTTAGCTAGTCCTTCTATCAGATATCTATTTGTCGAAGATCCAATTCCAAAAGTGAAGACATTGGCTCGGTTAAGATTGTTTTTAATTAACTCGAATGCTTCTTTTTCGACGCTGATGTAACCATCTGTAATCAGGATAAGCGACCGGGATAATCCTTCTTCGGATCTTGGAAAATGGAGTGCCTTCTGTAATGCCGGTAATAACATGGTGCTTCCACCACCTTGCTTCTGTTCTAGATTGGAAATAATAGTATCAATATTAGTTGATGTAGCATACATGCTAGTATCTGAAAACATGTAAGATGTGCCGGCAAACAATAGCACATTGAATCGGTCTGAAGGCTTAAGTGAATGAAGTAAATCCCTCATTAATTTCTTCGAAATTTCCAGAGGAAAACCAAACATGGATCCAGAAATGTCAACAATAAAGATGTATTCTCTTGCAGGTAATTCTGCGTCTGAAATGAAATTGGGAGGTTGTATATTGGCCATGAAAAAGTTTTCGTCCTCATGTTCATACATCAGGAAACCTGAGCTGATGGAATGATCGGCCAATCTATATTTGAGGACGAAATCCTTGTTCCCACTATATATTTCTGTTTCAGAGAGTTTTATATGAACGGTTTCATTGGAAAACTTTTTAATTTTTAGTTGGTGGCTGGATGAAGAAACCTTTTTTATAGGCTGCCCGGCCATGAGATATATATCGATTTCATAGGTGTAGTTCGGCTTGATATCTGATTGGGTATAAGGCATATGTACAAATGAGGCTTCATGGTCCGGAGTGGGTTGGTGAAATCTAGGCCCCACTACTGTCGGCAATACAAATTGATAATCCCTGTATTCTGGAATCAGTTTTTCGGTGTATTGTAACCGGACCTTAATTTGCTCACCCGGAAGGATGTTAGCAACGTTCATCTGGAATACATTGGGCCGATGTTGTTCCAGTAAACTGGTCCTTTTTCCCTCCTTTTTAGCATTTTCATAGGTTTTTCGGGCTTCAGCTTTCTCTTTGAGTTCTGCTTTGATGACTCTGGAGCCAATTTGCATTTCCATGCCATAAACAGCAGACTGGGTTGACCCTGGAAAGACATACACGGCTTCGATGATTGAATCGCTATTGTTTTGATAGGTCTGTGTCAATGTTACATCGGCAATATTTCCCGAAATGTATATTTCAGCATGATTGCCCTTGAGCGGCATGCTGCCTGGTTTGTTATTATGGACTACAAAATACGGAGCTTCATTAGTCGTTTCTACCTGCGCATTGATTCCGAATGTGACAAGTGCTAGTGTGGTGATGATTAGCTTTTCTTTTAGATACTTCATGATTTCTATATTGTGATTGACTTCCAATATAGGCCGAGAAGATGCTGAAAACACGGAGTACTACTGAAGTGCAGGCCTGAGACATTATTCGTTCATAACGAAGTATAATTCGCAAAATGAAAGATGATTTATGTATATGAAGGGATTTAATCCACTGAATTTAGACTTCGTGGACAAATCTGGACCTGAAACTTTCGTCAGGGATAATGCATTGCTCTGATTTTCCGAACCAGGAATACCGATTATTGGAAACTTTCATGTATAGCCGATCTCTTAAGGGGCGAGGTATGAGATAACCGATTTTAATTAAAGACCACGGGAACCCCAGCAACGAAAAAATCTTAATCACAGCAGTTGAGAAGTAGTAAAGCTTTCCGTCCTTCAAAAAAGCTACCGATTTAAAATCAGCAGTTTCAACAAATTCGGAAGGCAACATTGACTTAGAAAACTCAGATTGTAAACTCGCAAATTTAAGTCTTTCTTTTCGGTCAATTTTCAAAAGTAGTTTCAGAAGATTTCCACATAGGACACACTCACTGTCAAAAAAAACGATATGATTATCCGAATAAGTCATTAAACAAGATTTCTATTTTACTGATTCCAACAATCTCAATGTCAAAACGGTTTTGATCCATACCTTTCGCATTTGCTTTAGGAATGTAGATTTTGGAAAAGCCAAGTCGAGCTGCTTCTGTAATTCTGAGATCCACTCCCCGTACCGCTCTGATTTCTCCAGATAATCCAACTTCACCGGCGAAGGCTATTTCACGTGATATACTGATGTCTTGCATAGAAGATATGAGAGAACAAACAATGGCAAGATCAGTCGCAGGATCCACTACTTTTAGTCCACCCGCTATATTGAGGAAGACATCATATTGACCGATGGGAAACCCGACCCTTTTCTCAAGTACGGCCAGAAGCATGTGTAATCGTCTAAGATCGTACCCGGTGACGCTTCTTTGAGGTGTACCATACACAGCTGTGGAGACCAGGGCTTGAATCTCAATTAACATGGTCCTGCGCCCTTCCATCGTGGCAGCAACGGTGCTTCCGCTAAGCAATTCTTCTGACTGGGATAGTAAAATCTCAGAAGGATTAGGTACTTCACGAAGGCCATCTGACTTCATTTCATAGATGGCTAATTCGTCAGTGGATCCGAATCTGTTTTTTTGCGTTCGGATAATGCGATAAGCGTAATTTTGATCTCCTTCAAAAAGTAAGACAGTGTCAACCATGTGTTCCAATAATTTGGGACCGGCAATGGCGCCCTCTTTATTGATATGCCCTATAATGAAGACGGGTATTTGCATCGTTTTTGCAAACTTCATGATTTCATTAGTACATGCTCTGACTTGGGTAATGCTACCAGGAGAGGAATCCAGGTCAGGAAGTCGGAGGGTCTGAATGGAATCAATAATGATCAGTTGCGGTTCTTGATTTTCAGCTTCCTTAAGCAGTACTGGGACTGAAGTTTCCGTATAAATGATGCAATCTTTATTGGTTATACCGATTCGATCTGCGCGCATTTTTATTTGCTCCTCACTTTCTTCTCCGGAAACGTAGAGTACCTTATAACTAGATTGGGTGGCCAACTGGAGTAATAAGGTAGATTTTCCGATTCCAGGTTGACCACCTAGAAGAACCAATGCACCTTTCACGATGCCTCCTCCAAGCACACGATCAAGTTCACCATCACCGGAAGGCATTCTGAGTAAATTTCCTTTTTGAACATCAACCAGTGGGATAGGTATTGATTTATTTTTTTCACTTTTTAAGGTGTTGAATGGAGTACGAGCGGAACTTTTTTCGATGATTTCTTCCTGATAAGTATTCCATTCTTCACATGATGGGCACTTACCGATCCATTTTGGTGAATTTACTCCACAATTACTGCAAACGAAGAGGGTTTTAATTTTAGCCATATATGGACGAAATTATGTTTATTATGTTAATTGTGTCATATTTTGATAAAGTATAACATAAAAGTTTTTGCAATTAGATAGGAGATTATATATTTACCGTTGGAGATAGATTGTTAATTGATTTATATCAATTAATCATCTTATTGAGCTAAAATCGAAACTAAAGATTATTTTAATTGGTTTTGAAGGTATAGAGATAATGATCTTTAAAGATAAATGATCCCTAGTTATTGGGATTAAAGAATTGTTTTCAATTGGTTTTTTGGGGTTATGCAGGGTGTCATGTTTTACACTGGCGCCCTGTTCTTTTTAAAAAGAAAAAAACTTTAAAGAAAATATGTGACTTTTAGAACAAGTCACGTCTTAAAGGAGTTAAGAGAGTCAAAGAAATAAAGATTTCTAAAAGATATAGCCACATTGATGTGGCAGAAGAATTGTTTTCAATTGGTTTTTTGGGGTTATGCAGGGTGTCATGTTTTACACTGGCGCCCTGTTCTTTTAAACTTTCTGGAACAAATGTTGTTGAAAAGTATAGATGTGCTGATATATGTGTACATCTTTTCAGATAGCAAAAAGATTTTTTAAAGATATAGCCACATTGATGTGGCAGAAGAATTGTTTTCAATTGGTTTTTTGGGGTTATGCAGGGTGCATCGAGCTTTCGATGATACCCTGTTTTTTTATGTCCTCGATGCACATCTGACGCATCGGTCACTTTCAGGCATGTAGATTAATCTCTTGGATTGTATTTCCCTTTTACATGATGAACATATTCCAAAGTTTTCATTGTCTATGCGGTGGAGTGCTGTCTTTAGTTTCGCCAATTTGTTTTTCGTATTTCTTAATGCAGCTTCCATCACGCTCTTATTGTTAATCGCATCCATTCTACTTATTCTACCAAGGGAGTTCTCCGGCTTTACTGGCTGGGTATTATTTTCCATATTCAGAATGTCTTCTTGACACTTGTGGATCAGTTCGACAATTTTTTCTTTTATGACCCTCTTGTTTTCGCCATCCATTATTGCTAAGTATTTGACATAAATAAAATAAAAATTTTTCGTTATGAATAGAAAGAGGTACATTTAGAAACCTTATACTAATTACTTAAATGCTAAACCTATGAGTCAACTTGGATGGACATATGTCGATGACTATGGGGAAAGGTACAACGTGGGCATCGTTCACGTCGCACCAAATGGTCACATTGTGGTTAATTGTAACAATAAGATTATGATTATTGACTTCAATGTTCTCCGAACCAAAACTTATTCTTTTTTTCTAGGTCCCGAACTTTGTGAACTGAATGTAAAGAGAGAGAAGGAAACTTTTTCCTATGGACTTACTATCAATGAAGATGCTGATACACCATTAAACCAGCTTCGACGAAAGTACAGAAAGAGAGATTTGCTTTGGACACTTTTGATTTTCTCCATGTTGGTGGCGTTTGTATCTGTGTTTAGCTATACGTTTTTGGCAGTTATGTAGTAAGATTTCCTACCTTTGGGAGTCTTAATCATTGCTAGTTTGGAACGCATAGACCAACACGTAGAGAGCCTTATTTTTGCTGCTGATAGTCCTATAAGTGCGGACATGATCAAAACATGTCTGGATCGATTGATGATACATGATTTTCCTATGTCGGAAATATTGGAGTCCATTGAACGCGTTCGATCAAAGTTTGATCAGAATGATTTTTCTTTTAATATTCAGGAAATTGACAGCGGTTATGCCTTCATGAGTAAACCTTTGTTTCATCCGACAGTCAGCACTTTGCTTAAAGAAAAAAGCAATGCCAAACTGACAAAGGTTGCAATGGAAACGTTAAGTATTATAGCTTACAAACAGCCAGTAACCAAAACCTATATTGAAGGCATTAGGGGGGTCAATAGTGATTATACAGTACAAAAACTTCTCGAAAAAGAGTTGATTGAGATTGCAGGAAGAGAAGACGGACCTGGAAAACCTTTATTGTATAAGACCAGCAATAAGTTTATGGATTACTTCGGTCTGCGATCTCCAAAAGATTTGCCGACATTAAAAGAACTAACAAGCCAGGATGAATCGATTGGAAAACCTTCAGAATTAGAAATTGTTGAAGAAGAATGACAGATAACAAACCTTTAATAAATAGAGTAGCTAATAGTGGGTTAATTAATTTTAATCTGGAAACACATTATCCTAAGCATGAATTTGAAATTTTTGATCTGAAGGATTATTTGTATATGGAGTTGATTCTCAAAGAGAAGGATTTCAGGGCCGCATTAAAAGAAGTAGATTGGTCAAAAACTGAAAGTAAGATTCTATTACTTACTTGCAGCACCGATGCAATTATACCTGTATGGGCTTATATGTTAATTAGTGCCTATGCATCAGATTATGCTCATGAAATATTCCAAGGAGACAAAACTGAATATTTAAAGCATCATTATCAAAAATTTATCGATAGTATTGATGCCAAGAAATATGATGGTGCAAGAGTCGTCATTAAAGGTTGTAGTGAAAAGCCTGTGCCGCCTTCGGCTTATGCTTTAATTACAGCAAAACTCAAACCTTATGCACAAAGCATAATGTATGGAGAGCCTTGCAGTACTGTGCCTATATTTAAGAGGCCTCGGGTTTTAAAAAAAGCGTGAAAGCGGTATTTGGGTAGTGTTCTATACACATTAATAAGAAAATATACATAACTATGAATCGATTATTTGGATTGCTCTCTATTGTATCCGGACTCATTTTTACGGCGATGATCTTCATTTCTTATACTTCAATGGAAGGAAAGGGGGAACCTACATTGGCCTCAGAAAAAAATAAGAGTGTATCTGATGGATTACCGCAGGTCATCAAAGCTGCAGATCTGACGAAGAATTACACCTTTGCAGGCGAAGTATTACCATTGGATAATTTTGATGCAGTAGAGCGTTTTGATAGAGAATTAATGGTGAATTCTTATTGGCAATCCAATACCTTATTAAATATTAAGAAATCCAATCGTTTTTTTCCAGTAATGGAAAAGATTCTGGCTGAGAATGGTATTCCAGACGACTTTAAATATTTAGCGGTAGCTGAAAGTAATTTGATGAATGCCACTTCGCCGGCAGGAGCAAGAGGGTTTTGGCAATTTAGAAAACTTGCTGCCCAAGAATATGGATTAGAGGTTAATGACGAAGTAGACGAGCGGTATCACCTTGAGAAATCGACTGAAGCGGCATGCAAATACATTAAATGGCTAAAAGGCAAATTTGGAACATGGTTCGACGCTGCAGCTGCCTATAATGTTGGACCTACGAGATATAAGTCGTTGCTGCAGTCACAGGATCAAGATCACTATTTCGACTTAAACTTGAATTCTGAGACCAGTAGGTATGTATTTAGATTGATGGCAATCAAAGAAATTATGGCGAATCCAGCCAACTACGGGTTTTATCTTGATCCGGAAGATTTATATCAACCATTTGATAATTACTATACTGTTCAAATTGACAAGTCTGTTGCGAGTTGGTCGGATTTTGCTGAAGAGCATGGTATCAGTTATCGTATATTGAAAGTGTATAATCCTTGGTTGAGAGACAATAAGTTAACAGTGATCAATAACAAATACGAAGTCAAAATCCCTAATAAATAGAATTAGGTATGCTGTCCGAAAATCAGTTTATTCTGATTCGGATCCAAAACCACAAATTCCTGCATACCGTAATCTGTCGTGTTTAAAGTTTCAAAAAAGCTGACTTCCTTTTTTGTGTACTCATTGTAAACCTCCTTAACATTGTGGCAGAAGATATAAATCGTTGATTTTTCAAGAAATTCTGAAGTAAGATTAAGATTGATGGTTATTCCTTCTCTTTTTAATACGGCGTATGTGATGGGGTTACCATGTAAATAGCTTGGTATAAAGCCTAATTTATCGTGGTAAAAGTCCAGGGTCAATTGCATATCTATACAAGGAAAAACAGAAGCTTGATGTGATAGTAACATAAATTTTCATTGTACTTAAACTTACAACAATTTATTTGTTTTACTATTTGTATAAAACTGGTGAAATGATAAGAATATATATTTTTCTCTTTTTAATATGGAAAATTTCTGCAAATGCGCAAACAGGAATAGCTTATCTCAGTAATGAATCAGGTAATTTTGATATTTACTGGATGAGTATTGATGGATCCCAAAAACTGCAATTAACTCGAAATGAGGGTTGGGATTGGTCTCCTAAGTGGAATTCAAAATTACAAGCATTCATTTTCAATTCAACAGATACAAGTGGAAATTTTGAGATCAGATCAGTGGACTTGGCTGGGTATATTGATTCGCTGAATACATTTGGTAAAGAAGAGTTTATTTTGTCTCCAGATGGTACTAAATTTCTGTACACCTTAAAGGATGGAAATAATCGATATATTGGTTTGACAGATATCCAAAGTGGTAGGAATCGATTGTTGGTTGCACACCCATCATATAACGGCAGGCCTGATTGGTCTCCCGATGGTACTAAATTTAGTTTTATATCGGATCGAGAAGGGAATAATGAGTTGTATTTCTACGATCTGGAAGCACAAAACACAATAAGGTTGACAACGAGTGAAAAAAGTGAGAAATACACTTCTTGGATGCCCGATAGTAAACAATTGGTTTATACTTATCATTATTCAGAGGAAAGAGACAAAGAATCGAACGATATTTTCATGATTGACTTGTACACGAAGGAAATCAACCAAATTACCAATGACAGTAAGTTTTATCAGGAAATTTCTGTTTCGCCAGATGGACAGAAAATTGCATTTCACGCCAAGCGGATGGGAAAGGATCATATATATGTGATGGATTTAGATGGAAGCAATGAGGCTAAATTGACAACTGTCGATGCGTATCATGGAGAGCCGGCCTGGTCTGATACAAAGGGGAATTAGGTCTTGAAAAAATGTTTTGCTCGATGGTATTTTCTAAGGTTAGCAATATAGGTTCTACTTTTCATACGTTTGATATGACGTTCAATTTGAAAAGCTTGTGAATAAGATGTGCACTTAATCACGAAGAATAACTCCCAATCGGATGCTGACGCAGTAAATTTGCTTTTGCCATAGAATGATTGATTATGTTTATTTCCCGATAGCTATCGGGAGTGTTCATTAGATCTTGCGTCATACCGATATAGTATTTATCTAAAGAAGCGCTATGAAGGATATATACTTTGGCAGTTTGCATATATTAAAAAAGGAGGCATTAAGCCTCCTTTGTGGGCCCACCCCCGATAGCCATCGGGGTGAACCCAGCATTCTGAATAGGAGTGTTGTAGTTGCTTAAGCATATTTATTGAGCAAGTTCTCAGCTATGGTAGGGTATTTTCTAAGGTTAGCAATATAGGTTCTACTTTTCATACGTTTGATATGACGTTCAATTTGAAAAGCTTGTGAATAAGATGTGCACTTAATCACGAAGAATAACTCCCAATCGGATGCTGTCGCAGTAAATTTGCTTTTGCCATAGAATGGTTGATTATCTTTATTTCCCGATAGCTATCGGGAGTGTTCATTAAATCTTGCGTCATACCGATATAGTATTTATCTAAAGAAGCGCTATGAAGGATATATACTTTGGCAGTTTGCATATATTAAAAAAGGAGGCATTAAGCCTCCTTTGTGGGCCCACACCCGATAGCCATCGGGGTGAACCCAGCATTCTGAATAGGAGTGTTGTAGTTGCTTAAGTATATTTATTGAGCAAGTTCTCAGCTATGGTAGGGTATTTTCTAAGGTTAGCAATGTAGGTTCTACTTTTCTTACGTTTGATATGACGTTCAATTTGAAAAGCTTGTGAATAGGATGTGCACTTAATCACGAAGAATAACTCCCAGTCGGTTGCTGACGCAGTAAATTTGCTTTTACCATAGAATGATTGATTATGTTTATTTCCCGATAGCTATCGGGAGTGTTCATTAGATCTTGCGTCATACCGATATAGTATTTATCTAAAGAAGCGCTATGAAGGATATATACTTTGGCAGTTTGCATATATTAAAAAAGGAGGCATTAAGCCTCCTTTGTGGGCCCACAGGGACTTGAACCCCAGACCCCCTGATTATGAGTCAGGTGCTCTAACCAGCTGAGCTATAGGCCCTGGTTACTAATCACCATTCGGTGACTTTTAAGCGGTGCAAATTTAATATAATGAGTGGGAATCTTGTCAATTAAACCGTATTTTTTTGGATATTGTAAAAGGTTATTGAGTGAAGAACACGAACTAATATATTTACATTCACAAGTATCATACATTATGAGATGTCAAAGAATTTTTTTGCTTGTACCATTTCTCTTCTTTTTTTCAGTGTGTTTCAACTTGGTAGTAAGCCAAGAAAGTAATCCCAACTACGATTCAGCATTAGCTGAAAAATTAGGCGCAGATGACTATGGAATGAAAACCTATGTTTTCGTGCTTTTGAAATCAGGTGAAAATAAGTCTGAAGATCAGGATGCCAGAAGTGCAGCCTTCGCAGGTCATATGAAGAACATCAATCATCTGGTAAAAGAAGAAAAGTTGCTTGTAGCCGGACCAATGCTTAAAAACGATAAGGATTACAGAGGAATATTCATATTAAATGTAAACTCAATCGAGGAAGCAGAAGAATTGATGTTGACAGATCCTGCCATAGCCGCCGGATATCTCTATCCAGATATGACATTATGGTACGGATCAGCAGCGTTAGGAGAATATTTGGAGGCCTCAGATAAGGTATGGAAGATTAATCCTTAATGGGATGATCTGTTATTTTACGTATCTCGACAATTACATTCTCGAAACCTGACAATCAGAACAATCTTTAATTTTACCGAAATAGGTCTCTCTGTATTTGTGTAAGGTTTTAATAGGAAAACCCATGAGCACTTTTTTAATATAGGTTACATTAGTAACCAAAACACCCATGGCAGGATGAAATCTGGTTTCTGATTTCTGCTCTCTTTTAATGCTCAACACTTTTAAATTCAAACTATCAATTTTACTTTCAAAATCACACCATCTATATTTATAATGGATGCTTTTATACTTCAAAGATACGAAATGTAATTAAGTGCTTCATTTTCAATATTTTAACGGTTATAGTAAATTTGCTTACATGCACTTAGGCTACAATAAATTTTAGTTTTAAGCACAGATACCTACAAATTATTATGATACGTGGAGTAGGATTAGATTTTAATTTTTTTTAGAGCAAACAATTAACCGATCTTATTTATTCTATTTAAAATAAAACAATATAAAATGAAAAGAAAAGCAACAGCAGTTTGGAAAGGAAGTGGATCTGACGGATCAGGAATTCTCAATGGACCTAGTGGCGTTCTAAGTGATACTCCATATAGTGCAGCAAGAAGATTTGAGAATGAAGATGGAAAGGCCGGAACAAATCCGGAGGAGCTAATTGCCGCTGCACATGCAGGATGTTATGCGATGGCACTCAGTTTTGCCATTTCTGGTGAGGGACATACAGCTGATAAATTAGACGTGACAGCAACTGTTACATTGGATAAAATCGAAGGTGGATTCGAAATTTCAGCAATTGACCTGGATTTAAAAGGCAAAGTAGAGGGCATGAAAGAAAGCAAGTTTAAAGAGCTTGCGGAAAATGCAAAGAAAGGGTGTCCTGTATCAAAAGCACTTTCAGCGGTGCCTATTTCTTTAGACATTACATTTGGGTAAAATTTAGTATTAAATAATATTAAAAAAAATTCTGGTAACTTAGGTTACCGGAATTTCTTTTTGTGCCAATAGCTAATGGCCAACAATTAGCAAGCAACAGCCAACAGCTAATAACCAACAGGGAACATCGAACAGCCTGCATCAAACAGCGAACAGATAACAGCCAACAGCTATCTCGCGTAAGCCACCGCTCTTTTTTCTCTGATCACAGTCACCTTCACCTGTCCAGGATATTGCATTTCGTCTTGTATCTTCTGTGAAATCATAAATGATAAATCATCTGCAAAATCATCAGATACCTTATCACTTTCGACAATCACTCGTAGTTCTCTACCTGCCTGTAATGCGTAGGCTTTTTGTACACCATCATACTCCATCGCCAAATCTTCCAGCTCTCCAATACGCTTTAAGTAACTCTCCAATATTTCACGTCTTGCTCCCGGTCTAGCGCCAGATATTGCATCGCACGCCTGAACAATTGGAGAAATAATATTATTCATCTCTACTTCGTCGTGGTGTGCACCGACTGCATTGCAAACCACAGCTGGTTCTTTATGCTTTTCACATAATTGCATGCCCAGAATCGCGTGTGATAATTCTGATTCTTCTTCAGCTACCTTTCCAATATCGTGGAGCAATCCTCCTCTCTTGGCCATTTTTACTTGCTTAGGACTCATTCCCAACTCAGAAGCCATAATAGCACATAGATGCGCAGTTTCTATAGAGTGTTTCAACAAGTTCTGACCATATGAAGATCGAAATCTCATCCTGCCTACCATTTTTACCAGATAAGGATGCAGCCCGTGGATGTCCAGGTCAATAACCGTTCGCTCCCCAATCTCCACGATTTGCTCATCCAGTTGCTTCTTAACTTTCGCAACCACTTCCTCGATCTTTGTGGGGTGGATTCTTCCATCAGCGACCAAGCGCTTAAGTGCCAGTCGGCAGATTTCTCGGCGAATAGGATCAAAGCTTGAAATGATAATCGCTTCAGGAGTATCATCAACTACAATTTCAGCCCCGGTTGCTGCTTCTAAGGCCCGAATATTTCGTCCTTCTCTTCCAATGATTTGACCTTTAATATCGTCAGAATCCAGATTAAATACTGAAACGGTATTTTCAATCGTATATTCTGCACACATCCTTTGAATGGATTGAATCACGATTTTCTTAGCTTCCTTATTTGCAGTGGCCTGAGCTTGCGAAATGACATCTTTTTGTAGTGCCATAGCATCGGTCTCCGCTTTTGCTTTCACAGCTTCAAGCAATTGTTCCTTAGCTTGAGTTTCAGAAAGTTTGGCAACATTCTCCAGTGCTTTAATATGTTGCTCATTAGCCTTATCAAGTTGCTCTTTCTTGGTGGCAACGATCTTAAGTTGTTTTTCAAGATTCGTTCTGATATTGTCCACCTCCTGCTCTTTACTCTCTATATTCTCCAGCTTATCGGAAATGGATTGTTGTTTTTGAGCCAGCTCTTTCTCTTTTTCCTTTAATTCCAGATTTCTTTCCTTCATTTCCAGAATCTGCTGATTCTTCTTGGCTTCAAGATCGCTTTTAAGAGATGCAAATTTATCCTTCGCCTCCCGGATCTTTTTTTGTTTAATATCCTCGTTCTTTGACTCAGCTCTGGAAATTATCTTTTCGGCCTTGGTCTCAGCCTCATCAATCTTCCTTTTTGCAGCAATATCCGCTTCCTTCAATGTTAGATCTGCCTTTTTGTTTGCTTCGTCGATCTTACCCTGACTTCCTCTTCTAAGTGAAAAATACACCGCCAGAAATCCAATAAGTCCTCCCACAATTAGGCTTATCACTAATGCTGTAATATCCATGTGTTCTATATTTATAAAATGATGAATACCGTTCACCTTTGTGACGGCTTTATATAAGAACAGCAAAACTTTAAGAGAACTACTCCAGCAGAGCTTCTATCTGATCTAACTTTTCACTCAGTACACTCTTTTCCTCTGGATTCCTAGCCTTATTAAGGTCGTAGGCATATGAAATAATGGCAAGACTCATGTAATCACGAACGTCCTTTCCTTCGTACGAAACCTGAAGACTATTAATTTTATCATTAATATCTTTTTCTATTTTTCGCATCACCGCCTCCTCTTTGTCACTTACTTTAACAGGATAAGTTCTTCCTGCGATTGTTATGATAATCCTTTTCAGTTCCTTCTCTGACATTTCTAGTTACTTCGTAATACTTCGATCACCTGATCGATTTCTTTCACATGACCTTCAATCTTTGATATAATCTCCGCTCTTTGAGGAGAATCCAAATTTTCTGGTGTTCCAGGTACTTTATGGTTAGCTTTTAATTCAAGCTCTTGTATAATTCCTTTTTGCTGTTTAAGCTTTTCAACTAAATTTTTATTTTCTTCTTTAAAATATGCATTCTCTTTCTCTAGCATTTCCATCTTGCTTCTAAGCTGCTTCGCTTTTAACTCAATGTTATTCGCTTTTCTTAAAAGTTCTTGCATCCTTCAAATATATCAATTATTAAATAATTATGCCAATGATTAGTACAACCGGCTATTTTCTTATAAATGCACCTAGTTTTTGCTCAAACTTATCCATCATTGCTTTCATCATCTTGTCAATGTCTTTATCCTTCAGTGTTTTATCCATATCCTGGAATTCAAAGCTTACGGCATAAGATTTTTTACCCTGTCCTAAATGCTCGTCATTCTTGTATACGTCGAATAAGTTGATACTGGTCAATGTTTTCTTTCCTACCTTTTGCGCTATTCCTGCAATATTATCGAACTGAACCTCTTCATTTACAACGAGTGCCAGATCGCGCCTAACTTTAGGAAACTTGCTGATCTCTGATGCTTCCACCTTTGTTTTGCTTCCTGCATTAACCGTGGCATGCCAGTCAATTTCAGCAAAAAACACTTCTTGCTTTACGCCCATAGAAGTAGCCAGTTTTGGATGAATCGCCCCCACTTTGACCATATTTTTAGGTCCTCGATGATATTTTAATCCATATAGATAATGGGGAACATCACTCAATTCCGACACTTGAAATGACACCACTCCAAGACGCTGCAAAAGTTGATCCACTGCGGCTTTCACATAATAGAAACCAGCATGATCCTCCTTAGTGGTCCCCATCCAGGATTCTGAATACACTGATCCAGTCAAGGTGATGCTCAATCGTTCTTCCTCCTTATAAATCTCATTTTCTTGCCAATAGACTTTCCCAAATTCAAAAAATTTTAGATCAGTTTCTTGCCTGTTGAGATTGTAAGCTACTGCCTCTAAAGCGCTATGGGCCATGTCAGCTCTCATCACATTCAAGTGAATATTCGAAGTGTTATTGATGTAAACCAAATGTTCTTTTGCTGCATCTTCGTAATTTTTCTCTTCGTTCAATGAAACAGCCATCATTTCGTTGAATCCGAACCCACATAGTAAATCCGAAGCTTTATTTCTGAGGCCAGGTAAATCTGGATTCGGTTTATACGAAATAGTACTGACCACCTTCTCAGGAATGCTTACTTTGTTGAATCCATATATCCTCAATATTTCTTCGATGACATCCGCTTCTCTCAAAACATCACTTTTATTAGTGGGAATAAGGACCAGCAAGTAATCTTCTTCCTCTTTACTTACTTCAATTCTCAGTGCAGATAGTATGGCCTTTACCTCATCTTTAGAAATGTCATCTCCTATCAGTCTGTTGATACGACTGTATCTGATTTTTATTTCCCTGGGCTGAATGGGGTCAGGATACATATCAAAGATTTGCGAAGCAACTGTAGCATCGGCATATTCAACCATCAATTGAGCTGCTCTTTTTAAAGCATTGACGGTATTGTTAGGATCAGTTCCTTTTTCAAAAGTTGTCGCAGCATCAGTTCTCAAAAGATGCCTGGTGCTTGTTTTGCGAATAGATTGTGGGTCGAAGAAAGCAGATTCCAGGAAAATACTTTTGGTCTGATCTGTGACTCCTGATTCGAGGCCCCCAAAAACTCCTCCTATACACATTCCACGGTCACTACCGTCACATATCATGACATCTTCGTTATGCAAGGCTCTTTCTTTTCCTTCCAGATCGACAAATTTTGTACCTGCCGGCAGTTTTTCTACCTTGATATGATTGTTTTTGATCTTTTCTGCATCAAAGGCATGCAAAGGTTGGCCCATCTCATGTAAAACGTAATTCGTGATGTCTACAGCATTGTTTTTTGGATTGATGCCAATGGCTTTCAGGTGGTTTTTAATCCAGGCAGGAGATTCTTTAATGTTAATGTTGTCTATTTTAACACCAGAATATCTTGGTGCTCCTTTGTGATCTAGCACTTCCACTTTTAATCCTCCATCTCCGTGACCCTCCTGAAATGCGGACCAATCGGGATAGCTTACTGCTCCTGAATGACCTTCATTAATCTTCAAATAAGCAGCAAGGTCTTCGGCAACACCAATATGCGATGTGGCGTCAGATCTATTGGGCGTAAGTCCTATTTCATATACGATATCAGTGTTTATATCAAATAAATCACTGGCCCATTGACCAACCTCAGTATCATCTGGTAAAACCATAATGCCATCATGACTGGTTCCCAGCCCAATTTCGTCTTCGGCACAGATCATACCTTCTGATACCTCACCTCTTATTTTTCCAGCCTTGATTTTCCATGCTTCGCCCTCAGGAGTGTACAAAGTGGAACCAACTGTTGCAACAAGAACTTTCTGACCCTGTGCAACATTGGGTGCTCCGCACACAATCTGAAGTGGCATTCCATTTCCAAGATCAACTTTAGTTAACGATAATTTGTCAGCATTAGGATGCTTTTGACATTCAATGACTTGTCCAACTTTTATACCTTTAAGACCACCTTTGACTGTCTCTACTTCTTCCATACCTTCTACTTCTAGGCCGATGGCTGTGAGAATTTCAGATAATTCCTGTGGGGTCTGGTCCAGTTCGATATATTCTTTTAGCCAATTGAGTGAGATTTTCATTTGAAAACACAGTTTATATGTAAAGTTTAGGTTTGTATTGCTACGTATTCGGTGTATGCAACATATACCTGAAAATTTAAAAAACGCAAAGATAGGAATGTTAGGGTAAGCATCAAACAGGATGATATAGAAATCAAAGCTCTGAGGTTAAGACAGAGAAACATACAATGATCTCTATGGGAAATTTTTGCCGTTGAGAGTTATGCCTATAAAAAAAGCCGATCAAATGACTGATCGGCTCTTTATTTTATATCAAAAAGCTAATTACTCAGCTTTTACTACTTCAAAATCAACTTTAGCGTCCACATCAGGGTGTAAATTGAGCACAGCGGTATATTCACCTAATGTTTTCACATCTTCTGGAAGCTCAATCCTTCTTCGCTCTACTTCTATGCCTTGCTCCTCTTTTAATTGATTTGAAATCTGAAGACTGGTTACGCTTCCAAAGATTTTACCTGAAGTTCCGGATTTAGCAGGAACGGTAAGTTTAATACCTTTCAGTTTTTCTGCAATTTCCTGGAATTCGCTTAATCTAGCTGCTCTTTCTGACTCTTCTTTAGCAATGATGTCATTCAGCTTCTTTCTGTTTTGAGCATTGGCAATTAAGCCAAGACCTCTAGGGATAAGAAAATTTCTTCCGTAACCGTTCTTGACAGTTACTACTTCATGCTTATCTCCTACATTATCTATATCTTTTAATAGTATAATTTCCATTTCTATGTATTTAATAAAGTGAAGTAATTACTTAAAAAGATCAGTTACATAAGGAAGCATTGCAAGATGTCTACATCTTTTAATCGCTACAGCTACCTTCTTCTGATACTTTAATGAATTTCCTGTAATTCTTCTAGGAAGAATTTTTCCCTGCTCATTTACAAATTGAGCTAAAAAGTCAGGATCTTTGTAATCTATATGTTTGATTCCGAACTTTCTGAATCTGCAGTATTTACTACGCTTTTTTCCTATCTTCGGATTGCTTAAAAATTTTATATCGTCTCTATTTGCCATGATTCGATTTTTTTAAATGAATGATAAAATTATTCTTCCTCGTTGCCTGGTTCGTTATAAGCCGCAGGTGGCGGAACTTCAGGAGAAGATGGACCGGAAGAAGGGCCTTTAGATCTCGCCTCAGCAATTGCTGATGTCGGAGCAACCGTTCTGGAGATCTTTTTCTTATCTTTTTTGTCCTTCCTTTCTACCTTTCCAATTTTACCATTCCTCTTATCCTCATTGTATTGTACTCCATACTTGTCAAGAGCTACTGTTAAGAATCTAATGATTCTTTCATCTCTTCTCATGGATAATTCTAGATTTGAAATAATCGCACCCGATTCAATTTCAAATTCAATGCAGTAATAGATCCCAGAGGATCTTCTGTTTATGGGATACGCTAACTGGCGTAGTCCCATCTCATTCACATGAACGATCTTTCCTCCACCATCTTTGATGAGATCTTCATAAGTCTGAGCTGTCCCTTTAATTTCATCGCTGGACAGCACTGGGTCAACGATGAAAGTTACTTCATAATTTCGCATTAATAAAGTTTAATTTGATTAAAATGTTTAAAATGGAGCGCAAAGATAGTACTTTTAAGTAGATATACAAATAGTATTTTTCATAACATGGCTCGATTTACTTTTCTAGCATTCATATTATTTTTTTCTTGTATGAAACCAAATAAAGTTAACATTCCCACACCAGAGGAATTTAGTCCTAAGGATCGAGAAGCGCTGCCTGATGCCGAGTTAAAAGATAGGATTTTAGGTGCAATTGTGGGGTCTGCTATCGGTGATGCAATGGGAGCATCCACTGAAATGTGGCATCGCAATGATATCCAAAGCAAGTTTGGCTATATAACTGAGTTGACAGAAATAAAACGAGCTAAAAGCCCTGAAGGAATCTGGAATCACAATATGTCACCAGGATCTACGACTGACGATACCAGGTGGAAGTATTTGGTGGCCCAGTATATCCAGCAAAATAAGGGTGCACTGTCTGATGAAGCTTTCGCATCTTTCATTGCAACGTATTATCAGCAATTGGTGGATGAAGTTTCAGACGAGGCTTCAAAGAAGTCTACAGTTTTGCTCGATGAGCGAATGGAAAAGGTCAATTGGATCAAGGAGTGGGCCAGAGTTGCATTGAAATACGGTGAATCTCCTGCAGATTTTTTTGCTGCTCATCATAGTTTTTATGGCGGAGAAATGTCGTGTGCCGGAATGCTTTATTCTCCGGTGTTTGGATTGATAGCCAGAAATGCTGATCAAGCCTATCTGATGGCTTTTGAGCATAGCCTATTTGACATAGGTTATGCGCGCGATATTTCAGCACTGGTTTCAGTAATGACTTTTAATGCATTGTATGAGGATTCGATGGATTCACTTTTCTTTAGAACATCGTTTGTAGATCCTCACCACTATACAGATAGTAGGTTAGTAGGCAGACTTTCGGTCTCTATGTTAGAAGAAGCCAGGTCCATCGTCCAGAACACAGGAAATATCCTGACTGATGAGAAAAAAATGAATACACCGAATGGATATCCAGGCAACGGAACGGAGTGGTATCGGCAAGTCGAGATCTATAAAAAATTAGACACTAAACAACAACAGATTGCTTTTCACGCTGGTGAGATTTGGCAAATATTGGTTGCAGGATTGGAGTTTGGACAGGGAGATTTTGAGCGGACAATTCAGTTTATAATAAACTATGGTCGAGATAATGATACAGTAGCAGCTGTGGCCGGAATGATATTGGGAGCTCATTTGGGCTATGAACAATTGCCAGGCAAAATTAAAGAGGAAGTGATGAAGGTAAGTCGAGAGACCATGGGACTTGATTTAGAGATGATAGCTGATCAGCTGTTTGATGCATGTAATTGATAATTATTTATAGGTATCTATTTTTAAATCCTAAATTCATATTTACCAGGCATTTCACAGCAGGAAGTATAATTATTAAAAAAATGGTACCTTTCTACATCAAAATTTTTCTGATGATCTGACATGTAAAGGGTGTCCATTTATGAAATAAAAAGTCGAACCAAAAATTTATTAATTGGAGTTCAACTTGTTGCAATTACTCACATAACGATCACTAAATGAGGGTGGCGACATCAGTACTTCACAAATTTACCGACGACCTTTCCTCCTGATTCTAAATAGTACATTCCAGCTGACAGATGTGAGAGGTGAACTTGAACATTCGCTCTGATCATTTCAAGCATCTTTCCATTATTGTCTATTATCTGAAGTTCGGTATCACCTAACATTTTAGTTTTCACAAACATTATATCTCTAGTAGGATTAGGATAAATTTCAACTTCAAAATTGGAAAGCTGTTCTTCCGTCGAAGTGATTTCTCCATAACATGGCAATTCGGCAATAATTTGTCGAATAGGTTCCAAAAGTGGGTAAAATTGATCTCCGGGACATATGGTAGAAGAACAGGCTTTATCTGAACCTTGACTATCTCGATGCCCGGCGATGGTTTGGAGAAAGTAATCTCCCTTTTCATGATAAGCAGTTTCTTCTACGTCTATGCCGTGTGTTACAGCCTCGTAGGCCAATAAATTAGTTAGCGTAGTTAAAGCCTCTTCAGATGGAGGCACATCCGTGTAGGTTCCTAGAACACAGATGCCTACTGTGTTTTCATTAAGACAACTAAAGTGAGCTCCCTGGTAATCATCTGGTCGTCCCTCATACAAAACTCCGTTGGGATCGATTAACCAATTGTATCCAATGTCATCCCATCCATTGGTATTAACGTGTAGATCCCAAATCGATTCTACGATCAATTCAAAATTGTTACTTTCATTGACTCCCGCAGAGTGATGGACAATAAGATGTGTAGGTTCTGTGAATTGTGGAGTTGGGTCAATGGGGCAAGTTGGACACCAGCAGTCTCGCAAACAAGTCAAAGGTAACTCGCATGAACTTGTACGGCTAAACGCCTGATTGACAAACCGAGGTTTTGATGGAGACGCGATAAATAATCGAAATGTCAATGCGCTTCCGAGCTTTCGATCTGTTCTGAATTGTATCGCCTGAAAGTTTGTTCGAAAAACATTAGTACTATAAGCTCGGCGATCAGAAGCTACAAATTCTCTTTGCTCTTCCATAACTTGCCAGGATGACCATTTATGCTCTCTTTTAATCCGGTATGTGATATTGGCCTCCTTATTTTCAGAATGATAACAGGATAATCTGATAAAATCAAGGGATGTTTTCTCCACACTTAAGACTTGAGGATCAGAGATGAAATGGGTGCCCTGCATGTAAAAATTCGGTTGGAATTCTATGACACTGGTCTGTGCGTCAATGACTTGTATAAAAAACCAAACCAATAAAAGTGACCATTTAAGTTTTTTCATGGGGGAAAGATAAGCATTTCAATGAGCACTGTTGATTTAATGCCAACAGCTTGTCCGCTAACTTCGTCAAGACATAATTACTCTAGATATGTCCTAATGTGGTACTGAAACTATACATTTCTGAAGTTCAAAATCAAATTGTACTTTCATTGATCAAATCAAATAATATCAAAGGTATTATGATCAATGCGCGTGACTTTAGAGTAAAAAGAGATGATCTGCAGAGTACAAAAATAGTAGAGAAGACTTATTCAAATCAACTACTTGATGATCAGGTTCTACTGGAGATTGATCATTTTTCTATCACCTCCAACAATATTACTTATGGTGTGGTAGGCACAAAAATGAATTATTGGGACTTTTTCCCAACCGATTCCGACTATGGTATCATTCCGGCGTGGGGTTTTGCTAATGTCTTAAAATCACAGCATCCAAATGTAAAAGCGGGTGAACGCTTTTATGGCTATTATCCCATGAGTTCCCACTTACTTGTAAACGTTGACAAAGTTTCCCAAATGGGTTTTGTGGATCAATCTGAGCACAGACAAAAACTTCCACCAGTTTACAACTTTTATAGTAATGTCCAAACAGATCCATCTTTCACTCCTGATACAGAAGAACTGAATTCCATATACCGTCCACTATTTATTACTTCATTCTTAATCGAAGCACACCTTGTTAAAGAGAAATTTTACAGTGCAAGCTATATCATTATTACAAGTGCCTCCAGCAAGACGGCTCAAGCATTGGCAAGTCTTCTGGCGCATCGAAAAGAAAGAAATGATCTACAATTTCATCTTGTCGGTCTTACTTCTCCAAAGAACACTAAGTTTGTTAGTGATTTAGGCTGGTATGATCAGGTGATCAGCTATGATTTTATCGATCAGTTAAAAATTAATAAAAAAGCCATTGTCATTGATTTTGCGGGCAATTATAATACTCAAGTTGAATTGCAGTCGCTACTTACTGAAAACTTAGTGTATAATTGCCTGGTAGGAATTGCTGATTGGAAAAACTTGAATGGCAATGATCCCAAATTCCAAAAGGGTACCTTTTTCTTTGCACCAACCTATGCTGTACAGTTTCAAGAATTGTGGGGAAGATCTGAATTTATGAAAAAGGTGGGTGTAACCTGGAAGCAATTTAGCGATGAAGTTTATTCAATGATTTCTATAAATGAGTACGATGGCTTTCAGGAATTAGAAAAACTATATTTGGACATGTTGAATGGTAGAATTGACCCCCAAATTGGTAATATAGTGAAGCTTTCTCATAAGGATAGCTGAGATTTGGCTTGATCATTTTTATCCTGCCCAATTCTCTCTGTCTAAACTTCTATACTGAATAGCTTCACTCAGGTGATAAGTGCTGATCTTTTCTTCTCCTTCTACATCAGCGATGGTTCTGGATACTTTTAAAATACGATCATAGGCTCTTGCAGATAATTGAAGCTTTTCCATGGCTTTTTTCTGATTGACAATTTTGCCTTTTGAATGATCGTACTTTATAAGGCAGATTACGATACTATTTTTATAGGTCAATATGGCTTTTTACTTATAATTTATGTGGTTTGTTTAAAGAATGCATATTACCTTTTCTACAATAGATTGTAAGATTACAGTTGTGATAATCAATCCTTTATCACTCCATGTCAATTTTGTCCACCTTTTTGCCAATTTCATCCAACTTCTTTCTCTTAGAATTATTGGCTGGTCATTGATTTTCATTGACCTTTATCAATTACTAGTGTAACCTATTAGCGATTGAGCCCCATTTCTGTTAATCCAAATGCAGGAACTTCAGATGAACTACAATAATAACCTAAAATATGAAACAGCTATACGTTCTATTTTTTTACTTTTCCGGCGCGATTTTTATTCAAGCTCAAAACGTAGGTATAGACACCGAATCCCCAACAGAAAAACTACATATTTTTGGTGGAAATATGATATTGGATAGAGGAAATGATTCATTAGACTTAACTCGCAATATATGGATTGGAGGCGCTAGAAATCAAAACACCTCGCCATTTGCTCAAATAAATTTTGTCAATTTTGCTGCCGCAAATAATAATCTTGATTATACGGGTGGGCGTATATCATCCTTTAATACGGACAATATAAATTCCGGTGATTTACGATTCTATACATCATTTCAAGGCACCTTATATGAAAGAATGATCATCAATCACCAAGGGAAGGTTGGAATAGGTATAAATAATCCAAGTTCTTTGCTTCATGTAAATGGCACAATTACCTCCGATGGTGGAAATTCAGAACAATGGAATGAAGCATATTCATGGGGAAATCATGCTAATGTAGGTTATGTGAGCTCTGCAGGTCCTAGTAGTATTGTTGAATTTACATCTACTCAAGAGTGGGATTGCCCTCCAGGAGTTACTTCAGCAATTGTAGAGATATGGGGTTCTGGAGGTGGCGGCGGCGGTGGTGGAACGTCAGGAGGAAGTCACACTTGTGGTACCAATGTCGCTAGTGATGGAAGTAGTGGGGGAGGTTCCGGCGCTTCTGGGACTTATGTTAGGGCAGTTATTGATTTAGTTCCCGGCGAAAAATACCAATTTTTCATAGGTTCGGGTGGACAAGGAGGAGGAGTCGGTCAATTTGGACAACGTGGAGTAGTTACTCACATTGAACATATCCCGGTTAATATTCCAGATCTAGGTATGCTGATTAGTGTTCCTGGAGGTGGAGGTGGTGGATTTGGCAGATCTTCTTCCGATTGCAATGCAGCAGGAGGTTTTGGAGGTTTAGTTAGTAATCCTTTTGTGCCTAATGGTGGTTTGATCCGACTAGGAAGGGAAGGGCGAAGAGGTGTAGCATCTGAAGGGGGGCAGATTTTCAACGAGAGTAGCTGTTTTTGTGGACAAGAAGTTGTAGTTGCTGTTCAAGCTCCGGAGGTTATTGCTGGGTCGGTAGAATTGCCTAGGTCTGCTCCATTCAGTCAAGGTGGAGAAGGTGGTGAGGGATCAAGAAATGGCACAGCACCGAGCGCAGGAGGTAATGGTGGGCAGGCATATATAATCATGACCGTTTATAGCAGTAATTAAGCGTATCTTCCGCATCCCTTTACTGCTGAATTTCTACCTGTTCCTTCCACTCTGTTGGATTTAACTCATTCTCCATGGTAAAAACTCGAGTAAAGTACTTTGGATCTTTGAAGCCTACAGCATAAGCCACTTCACTGATATTCTTTGAAGAATTTTTCAGCAAGTGTTTTGACCTTTCCAAGCGAACAGAACGAATAAATTTATTAGGTGTCAATCCCGTCAGTGCTGCAATCTTTCGGTTGAAAGTCCAATAGCTCATGTTAAAAAGCTGAGCAAGATCTTCGCCTTGGATTTCAGGATTCTCTATATTTTCTTCAATGTAACTTTTGGCCCGCGTCACAAAATTAGACGCTTCGTCGTTGTCTTTTTCATTTACTGGGTCCAACTCCGCTAGAAGTATCCTTCTATGATATGCCCTCAATAATTCCCTTTGTTTGAGAATATTTTCCAGAGTTGCGATTAGTTCGCGTACATTAAAAGGTTTCGCTAAGTAAGCATCTGCTCCTACATTCATTCCCATGATCCTATCTTCAATATCACTTTTCGCTGTCAACAATACGATAGGTATATGATCAATAGCCGGTGTTTTTTTTAGTGTTTCTACAACTTCAAGTCCATCCATGATCGGCATCATGATGTCCGAAAGAATAATATCCGGAATATTGGTCTTCGCAATTTCCAAACCTTCCTTACCATTTCTTGCTGTAGTTATTTTGGCTGTATGTTTAAGACTTTGAGTCAAGAAATCGCTTATTTGAATATTATCCTCGATAATGAGTAGTTCGATATTTTCTTCACTTAACCTCGGTGCATCATCTTGATGAAAGTTAGAATCCAAGCCAGTGGATTCAGAGATACTCAAAGCTGCCTTCTCTATAGGTAACATGACGGAAAACGTACTACCTTTTCCCAGAGTACTAGTGACTTCTAATTTTGCTCCTATTTTTTCAATAATCTCTTTAACCAGTGATAATCCAATGCCACTGCCACCAGTTTGCAATTCACTTACAACCTGATAATATTTCTCGAAGATTCTACTCTGATCTTCTTCTAAAATGCCTATGCCTGTATCATGAACTTCGATCAAAAGATAATTACTCTCTTCTCCATTTAAATCTTCCCTAGAGCTTAACTTAATTTCTTTTATACTCATTTCCACTCTTCCTCCTTTCTGCGTATACTTGAAAGCATTCGACAATAGATTGTGCAAAATGATACGAAGTTTTTCAGAATCATAATCCATAATGATATCTTCTGTATCCACTTTTAATTCGAAATGAATTCCCTTTTTAGAGGCCAAACTTTCAAATCCCAAGGCAATCTCTGTCAAAAATTTAATGACATCTCCCTGAACATACTTAATGTTCCAGGTCGTATTTTTTTGTTTAGAAACATTTAGAATCTGATTGATATTCTCAAGTAAAGTCTGACCACTTGACAGAATGGTTGACGAGAGATTGGATAGATATGCAGCGTTTTCGTCTTTCAGTTGAGTAAGCTTAGTGTGAATTAGGTCCGAGGCACCAATAATAATGGTCAATGGAGTACGAAACTCATGTGTAACATTTGTGAAAAAATTATCCTTAAAATTGTTAAGTTCCTGTAATTGATTGGCTTTGCTAAGTGCTAATCGTCTTCTTAAATTGAATTTGTACAAGATATATATCATAGTTCCCACAACCCCCAGGTAAGTCAAAATTGCCCACCATCGCAGATACCAAAATTGTAAGACTTGAATTTCTAATTCCAGGTTTTGATAAGCTTGAGTTCCACGCTTATTTCTACCAGAAATCAACAAATTGTGTTTTCCTGCAGGCAGATAATTTATTCTTACGACAGGTTCACTACCTTGATATATCCAGTTTTGATCTAGTCCTTTGATTTTATAAGCATATTGATGGTATTTTGGATCACCGATATCTATCAGGCTAAAACTTACATTGACAGATCTATTATGAGGAGAGACTACAATACTATTATTTTGATTTTCAAAGAATAGCAAATTGCTATCCTGCCTGCTATGCCCATCAAACCATGTAATTTCATCAAATCTTAAAGAAGGGGTGCTTGCATAATTGTCCATCAATTCACTGGGATTAAAAGCGTTGAAACCATTCATCCCACCAAAATATAGAAGGGAGTCCTGGTCATCTCTGAAGAAGGAGTAACGATTAAATTCACTTTGATTAAAGCCATCGTCCGGATAAAAATTACTAAAGGTATTTTCTTGAGGATCCAGGAGAGAGAGCCCATTATATGTACTTATCCATACACATTGATCCCAGTCTTCTAATATACCTACTACGTTGTTATTACATAGTCCATCTTTTTCTTCTAAATGATCGACAAACTTTTCGGTCTTTGGATTGAAAATATAAAGACCATTGACCATACTTCCCACGTAAAGTAAGCCTTTATCAGACATTGTCAATGTTGAAAAGATATCTCTGTATTTGAGAAAAATGGATTCCTGAGTCCTAAAGATTATGCACTTTCCAGTCTCAATATTCATTTTTAACAAACCATTTGAAGTGCATACCCAAAGCAAGCTATCATTAAATATTGTACCATAGTGTCCTCTTACTGTATCTAAAGGATTATTGCCCATGTGATCAAATAAAACTTCCTCCTTTCCAGAATTTGGATCTAGTCGGGATATTTTATGTGCCCCAATGAGATATAGACGATCTTTTCCATCAATAGCTAAATTGGCTTCAGGGTTATTAGTTTTAAACAGATCGATTTTTCTCGACACGCCATTGAAGCAAACTACAGTGTAAGTATCACTTTTTCCCCAAAGATTTCCCTTTGAGTCTTTAACAAGGTCGCGCCCGCTATTACTATCAAGAAGTAACTTATGGTTTTTAAAATGCTTATCTAGCCGATTGAGCGCATTACTCTTGGTATCAAGTAAATGAAAACCATCATTTTCGGTGGACAAAAGAATTCTTAAGCTATCCAAACGACCTATCCCCCTACCGGAGATTCCAAAATTATTATCGTTTGCTAATTCAGCATAACTGGCAACTTTCTGGCTTTTCAAAGTAACTAATTCGTATCCTCTATCTGTTCCAATGTGCAACTGTTTCTCAAGATTATCACTGTACAGAGCAAAAACACTCGTGATACCATCAAAAATTTGTCCGTATTTTTTTATTTCATTCTCACTGGACAAGAGCCATATATTATTGTGGTTAATTTTGCCATAATTGTCCTTTTCATAAAATAAAATATTGCCAGATAGATCTTCATATTTTGAGAAGGTCCCTGGTGGGATTTTTATATTCCAATCTTTAAATAGATTGCTTTTATGATCATAAATAACAACTCTATCTCTATGATCAACAGCGATAATTCTGCCATCATGCAATTCAGATATTGCATAGGGCTCACTGTTTGTAGGACCGAAAATGAATTCCGTTTTAGTTCTGTAATCTTTGTTAATATTAAGTAAGACATTTTGATTTTTATTCTGCCATAAACTGACCCAGTAATAGTCAGAGGTTTCAAATAATTTCACCCCGTTCAACGAATTAGAATAATTATCATTGAAGGCTTGAGAAGAAAAAGCAATCACTTTGTGATACTTCAGGTCTTCAAAATTAAACCTACTAATAATCAATGAATCATTCTGGAAAGACAAGACGATACTCTTACCTTTTAAATCAAAATTTCTGGCGATGACTTTTCCTTTAACACCATTTTTCTTTTCACTTTTGATATGATTGATTTTTCCTGTGAAAGTATTGATGACATCTAAATTTAGTTCGCTGGTTTGCGCCACATGTAGGGACAAGTAGGCTGGGGAAGCTATACTTAGTTGTTCTATTTTATTTTCAGAAATTTTAATCAATGGAGATTTAGTCGAGAACGATTTGATGGAATGAGGGGTAGAACGAGCCAAACCATTTCTTGTACCTAACCAGATAAATCCTAATGAATCTCTAACAATTCCATTGACCAATCGATCTGGCATTCCATGCTCTGTCGACTTAATTTCTCTGTCAAAAACTATACTCTGAGTTGAGATAGTGCTGACAAGAAATAGTTGGCTTAATAAGAAAAGAAATCTCAAAATACGTGGGCGTTAAAGGATTAGCTTACAATATAAGATCACTTATATAAAGTACAGAAGCACTTTCATGAATTAAATTAAGTATTTGGTGTAAAAAATTATAATTGAACTAATTGCATGGAGCCTCACCTATTTAAATTCGAGAATTTCTAAAGACTGCAAATTACCCCGCCCAGTTCTCCCTGTCCAGGCTCCTGTACTGTATGGCTTCGCTAAGGTGGAAAGTATTGATATGATCTTCGCCTTCCACATCTGCAATGGTTCGGGAAACTTTAAGAATACGGTCGTATGCTCTTGCTGACAATTGTAGTTTTTCCATGGCCTTTCTTAGCAAAATACTTTCTGCATCTCCTAACCTACAATGATCTCTGACAAGACCATTGTTCATCTGAGCATTGCAAAATAATCCGGGGTATTTCTTAAATCGACGATTTTGTACCTTTCGTGCGCGCATGACTCTTTCTGTTATTTCTTTGCTAGTACCGCTGCAAGGTACGTTACGCAGACTAAGTTCATCATATCCAACGGGTGTGACTTCTACGTGAAGATCAATACGGTCCAGCAGTGGCCCTGAAATTTTATTGAGATACCGTTGAACATCTCCGGGTCCGCATACGCAGTCTTTTTCAGGATGATTGTAATATCCGCACGGGCAAGGATTCATTGATGCGATAAGCATAAAGTTAGCCGGATAATCTACGGATATTCTTGCTCTGGAGATGGTTACTTTCCTCTCTTCCATTGGCTGTCTCATCACTTCTAAAACACTTCTTTTGAATTCAGGAATCTCATCGAGAAAAAGCACACCGTTATGTGCTAATGAAATTTCGCCTGGGTGGGGATGAGATCCTCCCCCCACTAATGCAACATCACTAATGGTATGGTGTGGTGACCTGAATGGTCTGGTCATCATCAAAGCTTCCTCATCGCCTAATCTTCCTGCAACAGAATGTATTTTAGTGGTTTCTAGGGCTTCATATAAATTAAGCGGGGGAAGAATCGAAGGCATTCTTCTGGCAAGCATCGTTTTGCCAGCACCCGGAGGTCCGATCAGTATAGCGTTATGCCCACCGGCGGCTGCTAATTCAAGAGCTCTCTTAATATTTTTTTGGCCTCTTACATCTGAAAAGTCTAGGCTGCATCCACTTATTCCCGGATTAAAACTTTGTCTCGTATTGTGTGCTATCGGATTTATCCCGCTTTTTCCATTGACAAAATCAATCGCTTCTCTTAAGTTTTGGATACCAAAAACCTCAAGTTTATTGACTATAGCAGCCTCCTTTGCATTCTGTTTTGGTAGAATCAATCCCTTATAACCTTCATTTCTAGCCTGAATGGCGATTGGCAAAGCTCCTTTTATGGGTCGCAAACTTCCATCAAGAGATAATTCTCCCATGATCATAAAATCTGCTAGAGCATTTGCAGAAATCTGTTTGGTGCTGGCGAGAATTCCAAGTGCAATAGGTAAGTCAAATGCGGAACCTTCCTTTTTTATGTCAGCTGGTGCAAGATTGACAATTAATTTGACTCGAGGCATCCGTAACCCTACGTTTTTGATGGCCGCTTCAACTCTTTGAAATCCTTCCTTTACTGCAGAATCTGGCAAGCCAACCAAATAATACATGGATTTACCTGCACTCACATGTCCCCCAGCATTCACTTCAATGGTTATGGTTCGTGCTTCCACTCCATGAACAGCACCCGCAAACGTTTTTACCAACATCCTTAAAAAGTTTATTCAAGGCTATTAGTGTAAGAAAGACAATTACCGTTACCGATAAATTGAAAATTTTATAGAATAATTGTAATTACTTCACCTCTTTAGAGTTGATCAATTGCTATAAATGAGACTAAAATATTCCTCGTGAGATTTTAGACCTTCGTAAAAGAAGTAGACATCACCCTGCACATTTTTCGATCGATTGTAATTGATTATAGAGTCCAACAATGACTCTGATGCTATATAGTTATTGACCTTCAACAGAATACCTGCTCGAAAACTTTTAAAATTTTGATCATCTATTTGATGATTAACAATTTTGTCCAGTTCATGTTGATAAGCTTTGAAGTTGTATCTGTAAATCTGGGGTATAATTTCATCGACTAACCCTCTCTCAAGCCATGTGGGCCAATCTTGCAGATAATTGGTCTTACTCCAAGGGTAAATACTGGGCGCCATCGATATGATTAGGTCAGGGTCAATGGCCTTTAGGTGACTTGACAAATTCGCTAAAAAATCAGTTAATCTGTCTGCTCTCCAATGAATCCAATCTTCATCTAAATAATCATCCGGAGGGAGTTGGCCGTCGTGATCCGCTTTATAAAGTGAAACGGTATAAGCGTCATAGCCTCCATTGCTGGGTAGGGCAGGAAGTCGATCATCTCCCTGAATGCCATCCACATCGTAGTTTTGTACAACCTCAGATATGAGCTCTATCATAAATTTCTGAACTTCAGGATGGAAAGCATTCAACCAATAAAAATTATTTTTCTCTGTAATCTTACCATTGATATCGCGAGACGCCCAATCCGGATTTTTTCTAATCAATAAACCACCCGACGCATCTCCATGGGCACTTGCAAAGCCAAATTCAAACCAGGCAATTACTTTAATACCCAATGGCTTGGCTGCTTCTAACACCTCCTGTAATGGGTCGCGATTACCGTAAATGGGGTCAATCAACTCGCCGGTGATTTTCTCAACCACACTGCTCCTAAACATGGTCCTGTTTTTATTCCAGACCACCATATATATGGTGTTAAATCCCAATTTGTGGCATTTAGTAACCGCTTCGACTATGTTTTCTTTTGAATCAAGGGCAGTACTGGCAACATTGGTCAACCACACCCCTTTAATGATCTGGTCTGTAGGCCCACTGGTTTGCTGAGGTGTTTTCTTTGAACAACCCATAAAAAAGAAAGATAATATAATCACAATGTATCTCATATTAAGCTGTTGTTTGGGTAATATACTGCTCTAAACTTTGCGCAATAATTAAGAGAGATCTGGGAACATGAAAGCAGCCTTTCCACTTTCCACCTTTCAAATTTAAAAGCAATTCTCCTCGTCTGTTTAAGTATCCATACCATTCCATATACTCTTCATCTCTAAATCTAGTCCACGTGTAATGATGAATTTTAGTGAACCATTCTTTGGCCCTTTGGTCATTTAAATATTCCATTCCTTTTGCTAAGCAAACCAGTGCCTCAAGATGGGGCCACCATAGTTTTTGATCCCATTCCAACTGTTGTGTGGGGTGTCCCTGGCAGTCCATAAAATAGAAAATACCTCCGTATTTATGATCCCAACCGTACTCCATCATTCTTATGGCACGGTCAAATGCCCTTTGAACCAAATGAAGATCGTTACGGGCTTTACCAAGATCCATCATAAACCACATGGCTTCAATGGCGTGTCCGGGATTGATCAATCTGCCTTCAAATGAGTCTACAAATGATCCGTCTGAGCCGACATTTTCTAGGATCAAATCCAATTCAGGATTATAAAACTTTTCCATTACTGTTTCGATGATTTCCTCTTCCAGAGACCGGGCAGTTTTGACGTCGATGATGTGTGAAAGTTCTTTCGATAAATTCGAAATAATCATGGGCAAGGCGAAGTTTTGCATCGATCTGCCTAAAGGATGATGCTTATTGTAGTGTTTCTTCGGATTCTTTTGTCTTTGAAGGATTTGGTTAAAAGTATGAACTGCGATCTCCTTGTAAATGTCTTTTGAATCTGCTTTGTAAAGGGTTCCGAATGCAAGTGCTGCAAAGCAATCGCTAAATATGTTATAAGCATGTACCTGTGGTTGACCTTTTTGATCTAAAGCAAAGTACCACTCACCAGCTTCATTGCGACCATGATTCATTAAAAAAGTTGCGCCATGTTGGGCCCATTTCAACCATTCGCTTTTTTCTTCTACCTCCAGATACAATTTGGCAAAAGTATACACCTGTCTTGCTTGCAGCCAAATAAATTTGTCGGTGTCAAAAACTTGACCATATCGATCCAGGCAAGTAAAGTAACCGCCATACTCATGATCAATGCTGTGCTTTTCCCAAAAGGGAATCACTTGATCCAGTAATTCGTGCTTGTATTCAGCAGCCAGACTTTTAAAGTTCAGTGAATCAGGTTTTGGAGATGTATTCATTGTATCTATTGTATAAATGATGAGCTGAAGTATAGGAGGATTGTGGACTCATAAAGTGCGAAAATTCGAAGGTGATGGCTTTATCATATCCGGCTTTTTGAGCGGCTTCTAACTTTAATTTCAGCTTTTCAAATTTGATGGGTAAAAATTTAATGGGCATATCTCTGTCAAACGACTCGCAATTCGTCCAGCTTTTTATGCCATGATTGTCTGCCAGTTTTTTATTGATGATTAGAAAATCATAGAGTTCTTCATATTCAAGGTGTCCGTCCTGAAAAGCAACAATGTCTACACCCTCTTTAATCCCATCAAAAATTTCTGTCCATTCCTGTTCGTGTTGCTTTAAGCTTACACTTTCACTTTTGGTCAAATGCGATTGGGAAGCCATTACTGCTTTTTTACCATCGATCCAGGGTGAAATAAGTGTCGGTAAGTTTTTGCTCACATTCTTACATCGAACTCCAAGTTCACGAATGGCGTTAACCGCACCCTTTGTTTTTCTGCTCATTTCCATACTCAGATACCAGCCTTTGAAGGATGGGTAGTGACCGTACGCCTCCCATACTTCTTCTATGACGAACTGGTTGTGTTTGATTTCATGAGTCATATCTCCGGTAGACCAATATTCTCCACTGTCGTAAAGACCGAAATAAAAAGACATTCCGTAAATTTCGGAAAGCGATAGAAACAAATCTACCAGATCAATAGGCGGTCGATAGCAGCCCTGATTGATTAAATAAGGAGAAGGGTAAGTGATCATTTTCTTATAACCCGACCTGATTAGAATTACGGTATCTATGCCGATGGCTTTCATGTGTCTGAAATCCTGATCCCATTCTCTTTTGCCCCAATTTTGGTGCGGAATGTCATGTGAAATTTCATCTATAAACGTGCCTGTAATCTTCATCTTTAGTTAGTTATATCCTTCATCTACTTCATCCAACCTATCCCACCAATATCGTTTGAGTAGGTATGTGGTCATTATCAAAATCATGACCCAAATTAGAAGATGATAGTTTTTTCTTATCATCAGGTATATCGGAATAAGGGTTTGGGCTAATTGCCAAATGATCCCGACGATGATGTTAAAAGCATCGCGGGGCAAATCCTGGTTTGGAGTCCATTCCGGATCTTCTTTAATGACTTCTCTTTTGATTGGACCCCAGAATCCCCAAGGTTTTGTTTTTTTGTAGAACTTCTTGATCTCATCGAGATTGTCCAGAGGAAAAAGGTAGGTTCCAAGGAGGCAACCTGTGACCGCAAAAGCCAGTATGATAGGGAAGACGTAGATGTCTACAATATCCGGAAATACAAATAGCTTGATGGTAGAGGCAATCAATCCGAAGAGCATGCCCGCAAAATAGCCGTAACCGTTAAATCGCCACCAAATCCATTTTAAAACATTGGCAGCGACATAGCCGCCGTATAGGGCTGAGGTGATCCATAGCGTTAATTTATTTAATGATGATGCATTGAACCCGAATATTAACCCGATCACAACCAGTAGTATTGAGCTCCACATACTCATTCTGACCAGACGTTTATTACTTGCAGAGGGATTGATGTATTTTTTATATAGATCGTTGACCAAATAAGCTGGAGCCGCATTGATAAAAGCGGAGAAAGTGCCCATAAAGGCTGCAAGAAAACCTGCAAGCAAAAGTCCTTTCACACCTACAGGAACAAATCTATTGATCGACAAGGGAAGTATTTTTTCAAAATCTACAGCAGCACCGTCGGCATTCAATTCCGGCATCAGAAAAACCAAGGCCAGGCAAGTGAATCCCGCGATCATCAAGTATCTAGGTATGTTCATAACCCAAATGGTTGTAAAGCTCATCTTGGCAGCTTCAGAGGGTTTCCTGGCAGATAATACTCGCTGCATATCGTAACTGGGGACCGGCCCGGCAATGGAAGCAAAAATACCTTTGAACAACATCATCATGAATAAAGCGCCGAATAATGTAAAGCCATCTTCAGCAATTTTGTCGTTCACAATGGGAAGAGCAGTAGAAGTCCAATCCAGATCTAATTTCCAATTGAACCCCAGATTTTCCCAACCGGGAGGAATGGCCGCATTAATTTGCTCAACAGAAATGGAGTGATAAGCGATAAAGCCAATAATGAGGCAGGAAATGGTCATGATGACAAACTGCAGTACTTCAGTCGCCACTACACTATACATTCCTCCTTTAACGGTATAAAGCGTAGTCAAACCGCAGATCAATAATGCATAAGCACGCTCAGAACTTATTTCCCAATTAGCAATGGAAAAACTTAGATCGTAAGGAAGAATGGCAGTACAGTATTTACCAATGCCTTCGAAAAAATAAGCAATGAATCCAAGGACACTGATGACCGCAAAAATTACGATGATAATATGTGAAAGTTTAGCTCCTTTGCCGTCACCAAACCGAAATGTAATCCATTCTGCGCCAGTAAGTGCATCCGATCTTCTCAACCAAATGGCCAGGTAAACAAAAATGAAGACTTGGTTCCAGACAGGCCATAACCACGGCAACCACACACTTTTTAGCCCGTAAATGAATAAAATGGCAACGGTCCACATGGTACCAGAGATGTCGAACATTCCAGACGCATTACTAAGCCCGAGGTAATACCACTTGATCTTATTGCCTCCTAGAAAATAAGTTTGGAGATTTTTATTGGCTTGCTTAGAAAGGTATAGTCCCAGAAGTACAATACCCACAAGGTAAATGACAATGATGGTGATATCAATCGGATGAATATTCATTTCTTGACGAATTCACCGTTATAATTCACGGGCTGATTGAATAAATCAGTATGTTCGATAACGGTTTTGGCAACATTTCGTCTTGAAATATATCCCTCCTCACTTGTCAGATTATTGATCTCACTCCTGATTTCCTGAAGTCCGGTAGAAGATTTATTGAAGCCAGATATAAATGTTAAGAGGTATGGAACAGTAACATATTCTTTTTCTGCATTACCGATTTGGAGATCAAAATCCTCTCCCACTTTTTGAAGATCTGAACTTTTCATGAGAGAATCCGGATAAATCCACATCTGATTAGCCCATTTATACGGTTTTCCAGTACCCTGCAACAAACCCGTAGCACCTGCTTTCTGGAGCACTTCGAAATCTTCATCATTTCTGTCTACATCCATAAATGGCATCAAGTATGCTCTGGCATCAAGCAGACTTTGCTGAACATCTCGAATAGCCACTTCTTTGGTCGATTTATCTTGTTGAACAGCGATAGTGGCGATGGCCCCAGCCGCTTGTCCTATCCCCAATACCACTGGCTGCAACCTGGTTGCTCCATTCACGATATTTGAAACAGATATACTCTTTTCAGCAACGATGAAATTATCGACCTCATCAGGAATCAGAACGCCCATTGGTACGGAATATGCCGGTATCTTTATACCGATAAAATCGATTTCAGGTGCTGCCTCGTTTTTATCGTGATGATGGTCAATCGGATAATCTCCCACCGCTACACCAGTGCGATATAACTTATAGTGATATGGATTCGCCAGGTGAGTACTTAATAATCTTACCTCTCCTCTTATTCGCCTGGATTCACGATGATAAGGGATGATGGCCAGATTATCTTCCGTGGGGTATTCCTCTTTGGACAATCCCAGATGGCGAAAACCCAATTCATTTTGGATGTAATAAACAAATCGACGAGTCATTGCTTTGGCCTCTTCCAATTGAGCTACCCGTTCTTGAGCTGTCATTTCGATCACATTCAAATATGTGTCATTCCCACAATTTGGCCAATTGATCATGTACTTACCGTTAGGCAGCTTTCCGTACTCCAGCATTTTTTCACAATCAACAGCCTCAATTTCAAGATTTCCAGTATTGCAGGCACAGGCAAACTCCTCCGCAGAATAATTCGCAGGTTTTTCAATGGTCATATCGGCATCCGGCCCATAATCTTCGAGTGTTGCAACCCACGTCAGATCCTGAATGATGTCATTAGACTCGGATGGTCCTTGTGGTTCATCTGATCCGTCCGTCATTCCGATATCATAAGGGATACCAACCATAGCAGCGATGTCACCCAATTCCGTTGCATCGATTAAAATTCTGCTACTAAAAGCTCTATCTGCGGTTTTGATGTGCCATCGACCATTTTCGAACTTGACTGATTGTACTGCAGTGTTTCTATTAACCTCCAGATCTGTAGATTTAGAAACCATGTTACTGAATATTTCCTGGGCTATCGATGGTTCAAATAAAGTGTGACTGACCCACCCAGTTGACAATGCTGACTGACTCCCATATCTTGCAATTAAACTGTCCCGGAACTCTCCCCATATTCCAGATGGCAAATTGTGATTACCGTCTATTGCTGAAACACCAGCTGCAGTGAGCATACCACCTAGCCATTCGGTCTCTTCTAATATCAAGGTGCGAACGCCGTTTCTGGAAGCATGAAGTCCAGCTGAAATGCCGCTGGCACCTCCACCAATAATTATTAAATCAAAGTCATCAGACAGTTGGTCATCCGCGTTAGTACAATTGAAAAAGACAATAATGAGAAAGTAAATGAATCCTCGCACGAGCCAGATTTTTCACTAAAATAGAAATAATCTGCTTGGATGGAAATAAAACTTAAGTTACAAGGGCAATGGCCATAAAACGATATCTACCCTGCGATTTTTAGCGCGACCCTCCCAGGTGGTGTTGTCAAACTCCGGATTGTCAAAACCATGATCTTTAATAAAAATGTTGTCCATTAAGTAACCACCTTCTTCCAACATTTCATAAGACGCCCCGGATCTCATTTGTGAGAGCCATTCATTGAATTTTCTACTACCAATGTTATCAGTATGAGAGTGAATATGAATTTCGTAGTTCTCTAGAAGCACACTATTTAAGAATTCGAAGACGCCATCTCTTTGTTCTTCGTCTATATAATAGGAACCCCCTCCGAAAAAAATAGATTTGATTAAGTAAGGTTTTTCAGAATCACCCAGGTGCTTGTCCTGGCCATGAAGGTAACATTGGCCTAAAATCAAAAAAGAAAACACAAGAAGGTAGATTCTTTTCATTGTCAATGGGTTAGCTGTACTATAAATATAACTTAACTAATCCTTCTTTGTTGTCGTGAAGATGATTTTTTCTACGAAATGCTAGAGGGAATAGTTGGTGTACAAATGACACTAAGTGTTATCCTTAAGCTTGACTATCTTTAATGTGCGACTCTTACATTTGCAGAATTGAGCATCTCGAGCACATACACTATGGGTATATCTGATATAAATGAAATAATGACCATGTATCTTCCCAGCCAAATAAGATTTAACTGCTTGACTTTCAAGAATAAGTAAAAATGGATTCATCACCACGTCCACATTGGCCTTAAGATCGAGATAAAACAAATGAATGCTTTATTTCAAAAATAAGATGTTATTGAATTATATTGGATGTTGATAACCTCAAACCTAATGATGCTATTCTTTCGAAGTTTATTCAAACGTCTGCTTGCCGATGATCAATCTAAAAATTTGCTACTTTATGCGAAAGTCGAATTAGCCATACAAGCGAGCAAGAGCAGAAGATTAAAAGTTCAGAAAAATCAATTATCAATCCAATGTACCGATATCAAGCCCCAAAACCTAAGCAAAATGACAATCAAAAATCAGTTTGGTTTTATACAGATAGCAATTTTAGCAAGTTGTTTGTTGTTTTTTTCCTGTCAGAAAACCAGCGTATCTGCAACAGAAACCAAGGTCGGTAACTACAAGATTCCCGAAACCATTCCGCTTAAGTTTACAGATCCTGAGCCTTTCGAGTGGGAAACCATAGCGGATGATACTCTGCTGACCCCAGTGACCTATCCTTTGAATGTAGATGCCTTACCAAGTCAACCTTTTGATTTAAACCAATTCAGACCCTTGAAAAAACCAATGCTTATCGAGGATCTGAACTGGGATGGTTTCAGTGAAGCGCCTTTAGAATTTGATTCTGTACCCTATACAATCACTCAATCACCCATCAAAAAGCCCGAAATTATAAAGATGCCAACTCCTTCTATCTTGGAGGAGGCTAACGCGAATTTACTACAACTGACTACAGATATAGGATTGAGCACCAACAGGTATTTAAGCTTTCTGGAGAATGAAGATGGATCATTATGGGTAGGCGCAGGAAATACTGCAACTCCGTCAGGCTTATATCTATACGAGGGTGAAAATGCTTCCATCTATAACTATAATGCAATATTCGGAATGGCTTCTGATAAGAAGGGAAGGTTATGGTTAGCAGCAGGAAATAGTGGAATATATATGTTGGATTTTGAAAGCAACGTTGAATATAAGATTGCCCGCAAAGACGAAAATTTGTTTGGTGGAGATGTCATGTGTGATCATGAAGGAATGATTTATATAGCTACATGGGGCGATGGCTTCTACACCATCGATCCTGAGCTCGAAAATTTTCGAAAGATAAAGAACACTGATAATTTCGCTGCTAAACTTTTCGAAGACAGTCAGCACAATGTGTGGCTCGGGTCAAGGGACAGTCTAATGCTCATTGATCAGAAAAGGCAGTCTATTAAGGATATAGCAATTGACGGAATTCAAAATAGACATTCTGGCGTTTCTGATATAATTGAAGATTCGGGCGGCTCCATATGGATATCCCTTTACTCCTATTTCAAAGCGATAAATACAGATGAAGCCAAGTTAGTTCGAATCTCAAGTGATAAGACAAAAATATCCACCCTTACATCTGAACAAGGCTATGATAATTCAGGCCATTCCATATTGGAAGATAATGAAGGGAACTTCTGGGTAACAGGCCTTAATGATATTTTTATTCTAGACAAAGATGTCAGTTCATTTAAAAAGATACGCACAAGCAAAGATCTAACTACTGTGAACCAGCGCTTAGAAAGTATAAAGAGGAAGGATGGAACCCTTTGGCTAGGAACTGTGGGAAAAGGGATTTTAATTGCCAATCGTTTTACTCCTAAGACGAGTTATTTCGATTCGTCGACTGGCTTAATGCATGACGAGGTATGGAACATAATGGAGGATTCTCGAGGGGAAATATGGCTAGGTACGCTTGCCGGAATTAACATCATTGATCCCAAGAAGGGCACCATAAGATCATTATCGCAAGATCAGTTACATAACAATAGAAATGTCAGTATTGGCTTTATTAAGGAGATTACTCCCGATAAATATTTGTTTCGAGCAGCTGCAAACGGCTTTTCCATCTATGATCGTCAGAAAAATGAAATGACACAATATCTCAGTAATTCTAAGGTCACGAGAGAGATATGGGATATCGAGATGATCAATGAACACACCTTTTATCTGTATGCTACAGATGGCCTGTACTTTTATGATATCGAGGCTAGAAGACTTAAAAAATTGGTGTCCAGTACGGACCAGAACGTTTTGAAAAATGAAGTACAAGTTAACTTTACTTATGATGGTGCAGATAACCTTTGGTTTGGCAACAGTAATGACAAAGGCATTGCAAATGTTAATGTGAAAGATAAAACCTTGAGATACTTATCAGAGACGGAAGGGCTATGTGATAACAATGCAAACGTAGTTAGATTAATTCAAGAGGGTGAGCTGTGGGTAAGTACATTGGAAGGTGTCTCCATACTGAATTTTGAGGACAAAACGCTTACAAATTTGAAGGCTGAAAATGGCCTTATTCCCCATGAAACCTATGATTTAGTAGAAAAAGACTCCATAGTCTACGTTGCATCAGTTAATGGCTTAATACCCGTTAATAAATATTCCGGAACTCAGCAACCTGGTTATATAAATTATAATGCCGGATATGGTTTTTTAGCCAATGACTACTTACAAAATTCCCCCACATTTTTAAAGAATGGCCAGTTTTGGTCGGGAGTCGCCACCCCGGAAGTTGATTTCAAGCTTCTGATCATGGACGAAGCTCCAAAACCTGATAGTAGCATTACGTCGATACATCTGGCGAGCATGTATGTAATGGATGAAGAAGTGGAGATGGATTCAGTTGTTTTGCCTTATGATCGGAATAGTCTCAGGTTTAATTTTGGAAGTAGTGATATCTATAACACAGATAAGATTAACTATCGATATATCCTGGAAGGTAACGATGAAGACTGGACATTTGTAAATACTCAAACAAGCTCAAAAAATTACTACAATCTTAAACCTGGCCCATACACTTTCAAGGTCGCTTCTCGGGGAGTAAATCAGCTATGGTCATCACCTGTAGATCTGCAATTCCGAATCAAACCTCCCTGGTGGCAGACCTGGTGGGCATACTTAATATTTGCTGTCATTGCGGCAAGCCTACTTAGAGCTTACATTGTATGGCGTGCTCGAAAATTAAAAAGAGAAAATAAGCTGTTAGAGCAAAAGGTCAATGTCAGAACAAAGGAGCTCAAAACTTCATTAGCAAATCTAAAATCTACACAATCCCAACTCATCCAATCTGAAAAAATGGCTTCGCTTGGAGAACTGACAGCTGGGATTGCACATGAGATTCAGAATCCGTTAAATTTTGTCAATAATTTTAGTGAGTTGAGCAATGAGTTAATGGATGAAATGAACGAAGAATTGGAAAGCGGTGACATCGATGAAGCCAAGTTGATCGCAGTCAGTATTCAACAAAATCTCAGTAAGATAACCCATCATGGAAAGAGGGCAGATGCCATTGTTAAGGGCATGTTGCAGCACAGCAGGAAGAGCTCAGCAGAAAATGAACCAACAGATATTAATAAGCTGGCAGATGAATACTTACGACTGGCTTACCATGGATTACGTGCCAAGGACAAATCTTTCAATGCAAAATTGGATACTGATTTTGATGAAAGTATTGGTTTAATCCACATCATTCCGCAAGATATAGGCCGAGTTATCCTCAATCTGATTACCAATGCATTTTATGCAGTGAAAGAGAAAAAGAGCAAATCAGACCAGGAGGGAATAGAATATTCACCTATTGTATCAGTAAGCACCAAAAAAGAAAAAGGCATTGTTGTGATTGATGTTGAGGACAACGGTGGCGGTATTCCCAGTGAAGTGATGGATAAAATATTTCAACCTTTTTTTACTACAAAACCTACTGGAGAGGGGACCGGTCTTGGTTTAAGCATGAGTTATGATATTGTGACAAAGGGGCATGGCGGTGAGTTAAAAGTGCAAACTGAGGAGGGAGTGGGGACTACCTTTAGCATTAAGATGCCACATCAATGAATAGGAACGCATTCATATTAACTCTGCTGCTCATTTTTGGTATTCGTCAAGGAAGTGGACAGGATTTTTCTTTTGATAATGTTGAGTTAGACAGTATGTTAGGCGTTTTTAATAACACCAAAAACGACTCAGTCAAGATTGTAATCGCTGAGGGAATGGATGACAATTTCAGTTATCTCGGCTTTAATGCAACCAATTCAGGTCAATTTGCAAAGTCATATAAAATTTATAGGGAAGCTTTTGAATTCTGGGAAAGCGAAGAAATTTCTAGTTTATTCAAAAAGTTTCCTGAGAATCCTGCTATTGAAAAGTCATATTATTTACGTCTTGCTAATCTGTATTTCAATTTTGGGCACTTGATGGGTGCGACAGGAAATAATCTGGAACGAAAAATCAACTATGAGAAAGCTTACGAATTAGCCAAAAAGAGAGATGATGTAGTGAATATAGTTTATTGCTTAAGTGGTCTTACTTTAATTCATTTAGAAAGAAATGAGGTGGATTCCGCCCGACTACTCATGGAACAGGCATTAACTTATCCAGCTGAGCAGGTAGGATTTAATTATTCTACTCTTTTATACCTTGATGGCATGGCTAAATATGAGTGGAAAAACTATGAGGCTGCCAGGAGGGCTTTTACAATGGGAGTGCGAGATGCCACAAAAAGAGAGAATATTATTGGGCAAGCCTTTAATAATTTTGCCTTGTCAAAAACCTTTTCAGAAATACAAGAGCTCGATTCCAGCTATTTCTATGCGCTTCAAGCGTTGGAAATCATGAACGATCTGCAGGAAATTCAGGTATTTGGAATAGATATTTCACATGTTTATGAGCACTTTTCGGATTACTTCCTCCAGGTCGGTCCCCAAGATAGTGCGTTATTTTACTTGCAATTAGCCTATGATAAAAGAACCGAACTCAACGAAAAAAAGTTGGGGCAGATGGCGGCGTTTCAACAAGAGCTGCTTAGAAGGGAAAAGAACGCAAGCCGGGAAGAAAAAGAAAGAATTGAACGTGAGAGCCGATTTCGGACTTATTCTTTTTTATCAATTCTAGGTGGCTTGAGTGTTTTAGGTTTCATTTTATATCGCAGTTATAGACAGAAACAAAAAGCTAATATTCTTTTGGCATCGCAAAAAGAAGAAATTCAAAAAACATTAACAAAACTTAAACAGACACAAGCCCAACTCATCCAATCCGAAAAGATGGCTTCCCTCGGCGAGCTTACTGCAGGGATTGCACACGAGATTCAAAATCCATTAAACTTTGTCAATAATTTTAGTGAATTGAGCAATGAACTGATTGATGAGATGAATGAGGAGATGGAAAAAGGTGACATTGAAGAGGCAAAGTTAATTGCTGCTGACATTAGTCAAAATCTCAATAAGATTAATCATCATGGAAAGCGAGCTGATGCCATTGTTAAGGGCATGTTACAACACAGCAGAAAAAGTACTGCAGATAAAGAACCTACGGATATCAATAAGCTCGCAGATGAATATCTAAGACTGGCCTACCATGGGCTCCGCGCAAAAGACAAGTCCTTCAATGCACAATTAGATACTGATTTTGATGACAACATTGGTCTCATCCAAGTCATGGCACAAGACATGGGTCGAGTACTACTTAATTTAATTACGAATGCTTTTTACGCTGTCAAAGAAAAGCAGACACAATCTGAAGAGGCAGGGAATGAATACTCACCAATCGTTTCAGTAAGCACTGAGAAAGTCGATGATCATATAATCATTAGTGTCAAAGACAATGGAAATGGCATACCTGAGGAAGTAGTGGAAAAGATTTTTCAACCTTTTTTTACGACCAAGCCTACTGGCGAGGGAACAGGACTCGGTTTGAGCATGAGTTATGATATCGTAAAAGCACACGATGGAAAAATAGAAGTCAGTACGGAAGAAAATGATTATACTATATTTAAAATTTATTTACCCTATTAAAAAAACCAGATGAAAAAGATATTGGTAGTTGACGATGAGACAGACGTTAAAGATTTATTTCTACAGCGGTTCAGAAAGGAAATTCGCAAAGGCGACTTAGATTTCATGTTTGCCTTTTCCGGCGAAGAAGCGCTAGAAAGGCTTAAAAATATGGACCATGGAGCAATTTTGATATTAAGCGATATTAATATGCCGGGAATGAGTGGTTTCGAATTGCTGGAGCGGATAAAAACAAAGTATGTTGCGCCTCCACCAGTGGTTATGATGGTTACTGCATATGGAGATGACGAAAATTTCAAAACTGCCCAAAAATTAGGAGCGGATGATTTTTTAACGAAGCCTTTAGATTTTAATCTACTGAAGGAGAAACTGAGAGCCAATTGATCATTTCATGAATACTGATCAGAAAATACGAAGTTGCAAAAGTGACATTTTTGAAAATGAGCAGCCATACGTAGATCAGTTTTCCTAAGCGGTTTCCTGAAGTAGCAGCTCAAGAAACTCACGGGCTTGCTGCAGATTTCCGACTTTTTGTTTAATCAAAATTAAAAAGCGTGGTGATTGCTTCATCGTGATTTTCCTTCGCTCAGAATTTTTGCTGACATAATCCATAATATGCTTGAATTGCCTGGATTCAAAATAGCTGGACTGCGCATTACTTAAGAAGTAAGCTCTCAACTTATTTCCCTTCAAAGATAGGCGTTCAAAACCCAGCTTCTTACATAACCATCGCACCCTTAAGCCATCCATTAATTCGAGCAGTTCTTTGGGTATAGGGCCGAAACGGTCAGCAATCTTATCCTGAAACTTCTTAAGTTGTTCTTCATTTTCGAGTAAATCTAATTGTGTATAGATTCGCAATCTTTCCTGGATGTTATTAATGTATTCGTCCGGGATGAGCATCTCGATATCCGTTTCGATTTCAACGTCACGAACATAGGTCCTTTCTTTATCCAATGTTTCTTTGAAAACGTCTTTATATTCGGTCTCTTTTAATTCCAAAACAGCTTCTTCCAATATTTTTTGATACGTCTCGTAACCGATATCGGATATAAAGCCGCTTTGCTCGCCACCGAGTAAGTTTCCTGCTCCCCTGATGTCCAGATCCTTCATAGCAATTTCAAATCCCGACCCCAGATCCGAAAATTCTTCGAGCGTTTTCAACCGCTTGCGGGCTTCCGGAGTTAACACAGATAAAGGTGGTGCAAAAAGGTAGCAGAAAGCTTTCTTATTTGATCGACCGACCCGGCCTCTGAGTTGATGGAGGTCGCTCAGTCCAAATTGATGCGCATTGTTGATGATGATGGTGTTTGCATTTTCGATATCCAGCCCGGTTTCAATAATATTGGTGCAAACCAGCACGTCATATTTTCGATCAATAAAATCCAGCAGGGTTTTTTCCAACTGCTTTGATTCCATCTGACCATGAGCCATAGCAACATCGGCTTCCGGCACCAGTCGACGGACCATCGCCGTGATATCAGGAAGTGATTTTACCCGATTGTGAACGAAGAAAACCTGCCCGCCTCTGTTGTACTCGTAATAAATGGAATCTTTGATGGTTTCATCATTGAAAATTCGACGCTCGGTGTGAATAGGCTGTCGGTTAGGAGGTGGTGTTTTAATAATGGAAAGGTCACGAGCTGACATCAATGAAAATTGCAATGTTCGCGGAATGGGCGTAGCTGTCAATGTTAGTGTGTCGACATTGACCTTCATATTTCTAAGCTTTTCCTTAGCTGCTACTCCAAACTTTTGCTCTTCATCAATGATAAGCAGCCCCAAATCCTTAAATCCTACCTTCTTATTCAACAACCCATGGGTTCCAATCACCAGGTCCAGTTCACCACTCTTCAGCTTTTCGAAGATTTCATTCTTTTCCTTGGTACTTCTGAAACGGTTCACGTAATCTACTGAAACTCCAAATTCCTTGAGTCGGTCATCGAACGTCTTATAGTGTTGTAAAGCAAGTATCGTTGTTGGAACAAGTACCGCAACCTGCTTGCCTCCGACCACAGCTTTAAAAGCTGCTCTCAGGGCAATTTCGGTTTTACCAAACCCTACATCTCCACAGATTAGCCGGTCCATTGGATTTTCCATCATCATGTCTTCCTTCACATCCGCAGTTGCTTTTTCCTGATCAGGTGTATCTTCATAGATAAATGATGCTTCTAATTCATTTTGGAGATATCCATCTGGTGGGAAAGCATATCCTTTTGCTGCTTTTCGTTGTGCATAAAGTTTGATGAGTTCTCTGGCAATATCCTTGACCTTTTTCTTAGTCTTCGCCTTCATCTTTTTCCACGCATCACCTCCGATTTTGCTAAGCCGAGGTGGAGTTCCGTCTTTACCGACGAATTTGGAAATTTTATGAAGTGAATTGATACTGACATAAAGGATGTCGTTGTTCAGATACTTGAGGCGAACCGATTCCTGGACATGACCATTGATGTCTATTTTTTCAAGCCCCGAATACTTACCAACACCATGGTCAATGTGAGTCACATAGTCGCCTGGCTTCAATTCACGAAGCATTTTGAGATTCATGGCTTGCTCCTTCGTGAAGCCTTTTCTCAGCTTATATTTATGAAAACGATCGAAAATCTGATGATCGGTGTAGACCGCTATTTTAAGATCATTATCGATGAAACCTTCATGCAATGAAATATTAATGGGAAACCAAGCCATTTTGGCATCGAGATCGTCAAAAATGCTGTAGAATCGCTCGATTTGTTTTTTATTTTCGGCAAAAACAAAGTTGGTCAATCCTTTCCGTTCGTTACCCTCCAGATTTTCAATTAATATTTTAAAGTTTTTATTGAAGGCGGGTTGAGGACTGATATTATAGTTGATTTCAGCGTCTAATGCTAGGTCAATGTGCGGTTTTTTCAAAAGAATGGTATGAAATTTTTCTATTTCATCCAGGGTTTGATCCGGCAGAATGAATGCGCGTTCTTTAAAAAGCTGTTCTAATTCATTGGTATCATCAATACCTTTTAAAGAATTTGCAAAGTCAATACACTTTTCAAAACTGGTTTGTATTTTATCTAAAAAGACCTCCATGTCTTGAATCCAAACACTCGTGTTTTGATCAAAGACTTCGAATAAACTGACTTTATCATCTTTGGTAAATTCGGAATTGACATTTGGTATAATCGATATTTCTTTGATATTTCTGATCGACAATTGAGTTGTCGGATTGAAATTCCTGATACTTTCGATATCGTCGTCAAATAACTCTATTCTATAGGGCCATTCATTTCCGTATGAGAATATATCGACAATTCCTCCCCTAACCGAGAATTGTCCTGGCTCATAAACAAATTCTTCGTGCGTAAATCCGTATTCTACCAGAATTTCAATAATGGTGTCTGGATCAAGTTTTTCACCTACCTTAATTTCTATCTTCTGCTCTGCCAAAAGCTGTGGTGAGACGACTTTCTCAAAGACCGCTTCCGGGTAAGTGATGATAAAATGTCCTTCAGCTTTAGAAAGAAGTATCTTATTGATGGCTTCGGTTCTTTGAAGCACATTACTTTTATTCAACTCTTCAAACCTCAAGGGCCTGCTAAAAGAATCGGGAAAAAAGTGAATGGTTTTGTTTTCGAATAAATTAGAAAGGTCGTTTTGCAAATAGGCGGCTTCTTCCTTTGTATTAGCAATATAAATATGATTTCCTTTAGCAATTTCATACGTTCCTGCCAGGACAAAGCTATCCACTGCTCCGATAAATCCATTGATCAATATCCTTTTCGGAGTATCAGAATCTACCAATTCTGAAATATGTTTCGTCCGCTCATCCTCTCGGTAGCGACCGAGCAGGGTATTCATGTTTTCCACGGCGCAAAGATATAATTTTTAAGTATTTTAGTAGATTGAATAAAATGAACCACACATGGAAGAGAAAAAAAATAAAGTAGAAGAGCCTCCAGTATCCTATGACGGTTCTTATACTTATGGTGATTACCTGAAATTTGAGTTTGATGAGATGGTAGAACTGATCAGGGGGAAAATCTTTCGAATGAGTCCTGCGCCAAAGACCAAACATCAAAATGTAGCGGGCAATCTTCATGGCATGATGTGGAAATTTTTTAAGAAGAAAAAATGTGAGGTATTCATAGCGCCATTTGATGTGATTCTTCCAATCCCTAATCGAAGACCAGGAAAATCTTCCGATACAGTGGTACACCCTGACGTTTGTGTGATTTGCGATCCTGAGAAAATACAGGAAAACGGTTGCTTTGGAGCACCCGACTTTATAATTGAAGTCATATCTCCGCATACTACCAAGAAGGATATTCAACTTAAATATGAAATTTATGAAGAGTCTCTGGTCAAAGAATATTGGGTAGTCTACCCTAAAGATGAGCATGTCAGTGTATATTTATTGCAGGAAGGGGCCTATGGCAGGCCAATGGTATATGAACACAAAGATTTAATTAGACCTGAGATATTTCCAGAACTTGAAATAGATCTTGCTGAGGTTTTCGAAGTAGAGGAGGATGATTTTGAATATGGAGAAAGACTTTAAGAAATTTCCGGGGAAAGTATTGCTATTTGGCGAGTATGTGGTCATCAATGGAGGAGACGCGCTTGCAGCTCCTTTAGGAAATTTTGGAGGAAGTTTGAAGTTCAGAAATGCTTTTCAGGAAGATAATTTATCACCCTTCATCCAGTATCTCGGAGCTTTGCCAAATATTTTTTTAAAGCAAGATCTGCTGGAGCAAATGGAATTTGACAGATTGGTCTTCGATTCTGATATCCCGATAGGATACGGAGCTGGAAGTTCAGGTGCTTTGACGGCGGCAATATTTGATGCCTTCGTTGAAACCTTTGAAGGAACTTTACAAGAAGCACTGGCATCGATGGAAGATTTTTTTCATGGATCAAGCTCAGGACTGGATCCGTTGATTTCGTATACTGGAAAAGCCACCGGAGAAATTCATCCGTTGGCAATGGAACATTTCTACTTGTTGGATACAGGAATATCAAGGAAAACCGCTCCACTGGTGGAAATATTTAGACAGAAGAATTTGAATACAGATGATTTAGAAGAGTACAATCAGAATGCTATACATGCCATATCCAACTATGATTTTGCTTTATTGAAGGAATCAATAGAGCAGATATCACTGTTTCAATACGAGCATTTTCAGGAAATGATTCCCGATGCGTTTCGTTTGATCTGGAAAGAGGTCATGGGTGATTCGCTGTTAAATATTAAATTGTGTGGAGCAGGTGGAGGAGGATTTCTACTTATGTTTTCAAATACCAGGGAATACATTGAAGAATGGGCCCGCGAAAAAAAGCTGGATCTCATAAAAATTAAAACATTGACCTAAACCTTTTCCCACAAACTGTCAGCAAATAATTTCTGACTATCCAAAAAGTTTTCGATAAAGCGAAAGCCTGATTGCTTTGCTAAATCCGCTATTTCTTCCAAGGTGTATTTCTTTGACAATTCGGTGTGGATCAATTCATTTTCTTCAAATTCAAATCCATTGACACATTGTTTTTCAAGACTCACTATACAGCTCCTCACCTCTCCGTTATTCGGATTGTAAAACGGATAAAAATCAAATTTATCAAGATCGAAATCCATACCAAGTTCACGGTTCATCCTCTTTAGAAGATTTAGATTAAAACGCCTGGTGATTCCCTGTGAGTCATCGTATGCAGATAGAATCGTACGAGGGTTCTTGACAATATCAAAACCTACCAGCATTTTGTCACCTGATTGTAAATATTTTCCAAATGTCTGCATCAGCTTCATCGCACCATCTTTTTCATAATTACCAATGTTGGATCCCAAAAACAGAAACAGGGCGGGTTTTTTTCGGGAAGGCAGTTCGCTTAGTACCTTAAAATAATCACCCACCAGTGGCTGTATCTTTAAGTTGGGGAGCTTTAGGCGCAAGTTCTTTTCTAGATGCTTTATGGCTTCTCCGGAAATATCTATTGGTCTATAATGCACATCCAGGTCTTGACCTTTTAAGTAAGCCAATAGTTCAAAAGTTTTTTTCCCATCTCCGGCACCGAGTTCTATTACTGAAAATTCTTCTCCAAAGTCCAACCTTTCAACAATGGCATCAGATTGTTTGGTCAATATTTCCCATTCGGCATTGGTTAAATAGTATTCCGGCATATTCATGATCTCCTGGAAAATCCGTGATCCTTCATCATCATAGAAGTATTTTGACGATAGCCTTTTTGGTTGAGAAGTCAATCCTCTTTCTACATCTTTTTCAAATTCACTTTTTGCTGTCATTTTTTCCAGGTGCTTTGATTTTACTTCAATGGTTGATGTCATATACTAGTGTTTATCCGCTAATCTGATTCCGAATACCTGCCATCTCGAAGAGGCGTGAAAAAAATTGCGATAGGTTTTTCTGCTGTGCCCAGGTGATGTCGCCTGAGAAGCTCCCCTTAAGACCATTTGATTGATCATAAATTTTCCATTATACTCTCCCAATGCTCCTTCTGCAGTTTTAAAGCCGGGATAGGGGAGATACGCACTATTGGTCCACTCCCATCGTTTTCCCCAATCCAGCTGATCAGCTGATACTTCCCATTCAAACTCTGTAGGTAATCTTCTGTCTTGCCATTCTGCAAAAGCTGCGGCCTCATATAGAGAAATATGGGCAAGCATTTGCTTAGGTTCCACTACTTTTAAACCCTGTAAAGTATAGTTTTGCCATACTCCATCCACTTTATGCCAGTAAAGCGGCGCTTTAATGTTGTTTTCATTGACCCATGCCCAACCTTCATCAAGCCATAAGTTCGAAGTTTGATACCCACCATCTTTAATAAATTCAAGATAATCAGCATTGGTCACCAGGTAGTTATCCAGCTTGCATCGATGCAGGTAAGTCTTGTGCACGCCTTTTTCATTATCATAATGAAAATCTTCTCCTTGATAGCCAATGTCGTAGACCCCTTCACTGATCTCTACTTTTCCTGAGGATTCATTGATAGCATTGATTATTGAGAACTGTTCATTGTAAACCGGAAAGATAGGATTTCCACTTAAGGTATGCTTCAGATCTGTGATCAAAAGTTCTTGATGTTGTTGTTCGTGATTAAGTCCCAAAGTGATCAAAGCTTTATAATCATCGTTCTTAAGGAGAGATTCCATCGCCTTGTCTACATATGCTCTATAGTCATATACTTCCTGAACACCTGGTCGTGTGATATTACCTCTATCTGCCCTGAAAATACGGTCTCCTGCTGCATTGTAGTAGCTATTAAAAAGGAAGCTAAAATCTTTATGGAATGGTTTATAGTTACTAAGATTTGGTTCCAGAACGAAGGCTTCAAAAAACCATGTAGTATGAGCTAAGTGCCACTTGGGAGGACTGGCAAATATGACAGGTTGCGGAACATAATCTTCCAGTTGCAGCGGTTCGCACAAATGTTCAGTGTATTGTCGTACGTCCTGGTATTGTCGTTGAATATCGGTCATGAATTAATATAACAACATATCCTCACCAGGGTTCGGTGGAAAAAGTTTAAAAAAATCAGCATTGCGGTAACAGTAAATGATTTTTTCCTACTAATAGAAGGGATTATCAAGCGAAGCCTGGTACTAATGATTAAATTTTACCAGCACGAATTGAAGATAAAGCTTATTAAAATTAATTTTGATCATGCAAAATCAAGAAGCGGAATTAGCAGAAGCATACGCGCTCCATACCAATCAAAACTTTTTTCTGACAGGCAAAGCCGGGACAGGTAAGACCACTTTATTAAAGCGGATATTGGATAAAAGTGATAAGAACACAGTGGTGGTGGCTCCTACTGGTGTGGCTGCGATTAATGCTGGGGGCTCTACGATTCATTCCATGTTTGGTTTTCCGCTCAAGATTTTCGTACCCAGTTTTGAGAAAGTGGATATGAATCGGGCTACCAACAGGGCCTTATTGAAAAACCACCTGCGCTACCGTGAAGATAAACGAAAAGTCATCCAGGAACTGGACCTCTTAATCATCGATGAAATTAGCATGGTTAGAGCTGATTTGCTGGACGCTATTGACTATGCATTGAAATACACCAGGAAAAATCAATGGCCATTTGGTGGCGTACAGGTAATCGTGATAGGAGATTTATTCCAGTTGTCACCCATTGCCAGAGAACAAGATTGGGCCATCCTCAGAAACCATTATCAAAGCCCATATTTTTTTCACTCGAAAATATGGCAGGAATGCAATCCTTTTCTTATTGAACTAAAAAAAGTTTATCGTCAGGAGCAACAGGATTTTATCGACGTTCTTAATAAAATCAGGAATGGTCATGTCGACAAACAGGTCATGCATACCTTAAACCAAAGGTACGAACCCGACTTTACCACAGAAAAGAGTGAAACCATCGTCCTAACCACTCATAATGCGACGGCGGATGATATTAACCTCAAGGCTTTAAATGCATTGGATGCGAAAGCCAGAAAATACAAAGCGGAGATAGATGGCAATTTTTCAGAATCTTCGTTCCCTATTGATGAAGTTTTGACTTTGAAGAAGGGTGCTCAAATCATGTTTATCAGGAACGATATGGAAGAAGGAGCTTACTACAATGGTAAATTGGCAAGAATAGAAAGCATTGGGCATGAAGATATTAAAGTCAAATTTCTGGATGAGGATCGCAGTTATTACATTAAAAAAGTAAAGTGGGAGAACAAAGTTTATTCACTGGATCAAGAAACCAATGAAATAAGTCAGGAAGTGGTGGGTTCTTTTACCCAATATCCTGTTAGACTTGCCTGGGCCATCACCATCCATAAAAGCCAAGGATTAACTTTCGACAGGGCCGTCATTGATATCGGTAATGCGTTTGCAATGGGCCAGTCCTATGTGGCGCTAAGCAGATGTACAAATTTAGAAGGGATGGTATTAACTTCCAAATTAAACCCGCGTAGCGTCAAAGTCAATCCCCAAATTCAGCAGTATTATCAGACTGCCCCCGAATTAAATGTATTGAAAACTCATTTGCAGAAAGCTAAGAATTTATATGCCTTACAAAAGATTCGAAGAGCATTCACCCTTGCTTACCTTAAGGATGATCTGGATGAATGGCAGAAAGTGATGCAGACTAAAACCATTCCTGAAAAAAATAAAGCAGTCAAAACCTTAATGAATATTTCTCAGAGCCATCAAAAAATGGCCAGTATAGCACATACTTTTCAAGCACAATTAGATCACCTTTTTAAGACTTACAAGGAGACTGAAGATTCATCGCCCATCGTACAGCGAAGTAGAAAAGCCATTGCTTTTTTTTCAGAGGAAATATTTCATCAACTCATTGTACCCGCTTTCGAACACATTTCTCTATATGCCAGGAAAAAAGGGACCAAGGCCTATATTAAAGTTTGTCGAAATATGTTAAAAAGCTTTTGGGCCAGCCTAGAACGCTTATATAAGTTGAAATTCGAGGGCCAGAAAATCTGGGAAGGTAAAGAATTGACAAAAGAGGACTTGCCAGCTTACGATGATGATATGACCAGTGCTGCCATGATAGAAGGAAATACTTTTGAAATCACACTGGAAATGCATAGAGCAGGAGCTTCCATAGAAGAAATTGCAGCGCAAAGGTCAATGGCAACTTCCACCATAGAAGGCCATATTGCTAAATGGATAAAGACGGGCCAGATCGATATATACAAAGTCATGAACAAGATCAAGGTTGGGAAAATTCTGAAAGGGATGGAAGCTGAAAATGAGCGTAGACTTAGTGTTCTGAAAAGTAAATTAGATTTTGATGTAAGTTATGCTGAACTCCGTTTTGTAAATGCATATGAACAGTCTAAAATGGGGGAAAAGAATTGAAGGAAACGACGGTTTAGTCAATGATCATATTTTATTGACTCTTGCTTTTTTCCCTTTCACCTTTTGACCATTTACCAATTGACAAACTTGATCTATCTTTTCAGATTTAATGGCTGCCAGGGAATGGTTTTCTTTGACTTCTACCAAACCCAACTCATCTTGTCCAAGCTTTCCAATCTTGGAGAGAAATCCGACAATGTCAAACTTCCGTATCTTGTCTCTTCTGCCCCGATTGATTTTCAGGGTCTGCCAGTCACTTGAATTCAAGTCTGGAAAAGTATTTTTCGCCTCATAGGTTGGAATGTTATCTGGTATAAAAGAGGGATTTACTTCTTCCTTGTGGATGATTAGATAAACCTCGCCCTGGGCATCCATTCTGGCCGTTCTTCCATTCCGATGAATAAAGGCTTCTTCGTCAATGGGCATATGATAGTGGACAATGTTTTGCACTTTCGGAATATCCAGTCCACGACCAGCCAGATCAGTGGTCACTAGAATCTTTATGGAGTGGTTCCTAAATTTACTCAATACGGTTTCTCTTTGCTCCTGATCAAGTCCTCCATGAAAAACTTCACTACGAATACCTATTAAGGTAAATTCCTCATGTATTCTCTGAGCACTTTCACGAAAATTCACAAAAACAAAGGTTGATTCTCTCCCGATATCTTCGATCAACTGTTTGAGCGCGGGCAATTTATCTTTCTGTGAAGAGATCACTTTCCAATATTGAATGCCCTGAGTTCTTCGCGTTTGAATATAATCCAAACGCTGAGGATTCAACAGGGGAAGGAATTCAGGAAGATCTATGGCTTCTGTAGCAGAAGTCAGAATGTACTGAGGCTTATATTTCAAGAATTTTACGACAGATTCCATTTGATCATGAAAGCCCATTTCCAGGATTTTATCAAACTCATCCAGGACCAAAAGTTTAACATTTTCTGGGTTGATGTTCTTTCTCTCCATATGATCAAGTATTCTTCCCGGTGTTCCCACCACCACTGACGGTCCGGTTTGCAACGCAGTCTTCTCGAATCTAATGGGATGCCCTCCATAACAGCAGGTGGTATTCAGACCAAGTGCCAAAGTATGGATGACATTGTGAATTTGCAATGCCAACTCGCGTGTAGGTGTAATGATTAGAAGCTGCGGATTTGCTTTGTCATTTTCAATTTTGGAAAGTAAGGGTAGCAGAAACGCAAGGGTTTTTCCTGAACCGGTAAGAGATAGCAAAATAGTATCTAGCCCTAGAGGGATGATCTCGAAGGCTTTCTCCTGCATTTCATTAAAGGCCGATATATTGAATTTCTGTTGAGCTCTTGAGAAAATGTCCATTTCAGAATATAGGACTATTCCTCTTCCTCTTCATAAGAATCTATCGCATATTTTGAAAAGTGTTGTTTTTTAGGTCCGACGCGAAACTTTTTCTTGCTCTTTTTTTTGGACTGAGGTTTCAATGCATCGATGTCAGACTCCAGTCGATCACGGAATTTCTTTGTTTGTTTCATTTTTTAAGTAAACCAAATTGATAAATTACCAGCTAAGTTATATGAAAGTGCAAAAACACGCAAATATATCTCACAAATAACATTCTACATTAGACAAGCACATTTGCTTAGTATTCATAAACAGCTTTATTTGTGTAAGTTAGGTGACAAAAGTAGGGGTCGCACAATCAATAGTTGTCTCAATAAACGTACCTAAATGAGAAAATGATAAAGCCTTATGAAGTAGGCTTGTCATTATTGCCAGATGACTTAATTTGATGTTTGGCAATGATATTGGTGAAAACCAAGCTATTTAATTCCGGACATGAGCAAAAGTGTTTGAGTCCAACCTATCAGTGATCCATCTTACCTGGAACGGGATCATTGAATTTTTTAACACTAGTTTTTAACATCCTTAATAATGAGATCTATTCTAAAAAGTCTAATGGCTATAGGCTTCTATTTGCCATTTATTAGTCTTTTATTTTTCAATCCAACTTCAATTATCGCACAATCGTGTACCGGTCAGGAATACATACTTGACTTTGAAAAGAAACCCGATGGGAGTGATTTTAGCGTCGGAGAAGTCCTGACCGACCAGTATGCAGAGTATGGGATTATATTTTCCTCCAGAAATGCGGATGGTACCATCAACACCAATAATCCTTTGGTTTTATTTGATTCCTCTGATCCGGATTTTGGAGCTGATCTTCCTAATGATAATTCGAATGGTGATTGTGACTTAGGAACTCCTTCCTATAATTGCACAGCGAGAACAAACGCTGAAGATGATGCCAATGATTGTGATGGAGCATATCCAGGTGAAGGTGGAGGTACCAACCCCGGAGGTCAGACCAACTGTGATGCACTAGGTAGGTTATTAATTTTTGAAGAACATTTTAGGGATGCCTACATCAATAGCACCATTGGCAGTGGAAATCCTGTGCTGGGCAGTGACGGATTCGATGATTCCCCTGATGATAAAAGCAATGGAGGAATTCTACAGATAGACTTTGATAATCCATTTGATTTGACCCAACTTGGATTTGTAGATGATGCTGCAGGTGATTTTACGGTGACTAGGTCAGATGGTTCTCAGCAAGTGATCACATTTACGGCCAACGACGATAATGATACAACCTTGATTAATCTTAATATTCAAGATGTAGTCAAAATCGTTTTTCATCAAGATGCATCTGGGGCCATATCTTCTTTAAGATTCTGCGATAATGTTACAGGTGAAATCGGAGATCAGCTATTTATTGATGCCAATAAAAATGGTGTATATGATCCCTCGAATGGTGATTCACCTATTTCAGATGTAGAAGTGATTTTAACTTATCCGGATAACAGTACAGCCACTACAAGTACAGATGCACAAGGTCTTTATCTTTTTGAAAATTTGCGAGGTGGTACTTACAACGTTGAGGTGAATGTCTTAGACCCGGACTTTCCTGAAGATCATTATGCTACTGTTGATGCAGACGGATTGTCCACTCTCAATCGATCCACCGTTACGATAGCAGACCAGGAATCAAATTTAGAACAAGATTTTGGCTATGCGCCATTTTCAACCATATGTAGTGCGGAATCTTCATCTGGAAACCTGGATTGGGATGCTGCCACCTGGACGACCGGTTCCACTTCTAAGTCATTTACTTTTGGCAACACAATTCTTGATGTTGAGGCCAGTTTGTCTGAAAGTAGTTTTTCTGCTAACTATCCCATTCTTAGTAATCAATTTAATCAAGCAGGAGGACTTACAGGTAACGGAAATGCTTTGGTATTAAGAACCGAAGGAGCTTCCACGATCACTTTAAAGTTAACATTTGGATATGAAGTGAGCAACCTGCAATTTTCAATATTTGATATTGACTTAGCTGACAATGTGGACATTACCAGCAATAATGGCACGCCAACAGGACTCACTTATGAAAATAATGCGCCTACCTATCAGATTAATGATTTATCTTCTGCTGAGGGGTTAGGAGTGAACAGCAGTAATCACCCCAGTGGAACACTCAATGTTTTATTCGAACAGGCTGTGGAAATGGTCACCATTACCTATAGCAGGAATGCAAGTGTTTTCTTCGGGCTGGGCGACATCAATGCATGTACGATCATACCGGCTTCTCTGGGAGATACCACATGGGTTGACGAGAATACTAATGGAATTTATGACAATGGTGAAATGGGGCTTGAAAATGTGAAGGTAACTTTACTTAATTTAGATGGATCAACAGCAGAGAAAGATATATTAGGAAATGCAATCACACCCTTATTTACTGCTTCAGATGGAAGCTACCTTTTCACCAACTTGATTCCGGGATCATATTTACTGGCTTTTGAATCGCCAGATGGATTCGAATTAACGAGTTCTAATTCAGGAACAAATGATAAGAAAGATAGTGATGCGGATGTAATAACCGGAAGGACGTCCAGCTATTCCTTGAATTCTGGTGAGTCCGATATGAGTGCAGATGCTGGGTTTGTACAAGCAGCGGTACCTGTTGAACTGATATCCTTTGAAGGAAAAGCGCAAGGATCCTATAACGTATTAAACTGGATCACGGCAAATGAAATAAGCAATGATTATTTTGAAATACAAAAGGCGACTAAAGGTGAAGATGAATTTCAAAGCGTCGGCAGAGTCAGCGGACAAGGTAGTTCTCTAAGCTCAGTTCCCTATGAATTCATAGATCGCTCACCGGTAAGTGATATACAATTCTATAGATTAAAACAAGTAGATTTTAATGGTCAATTTGAATACAGTCATGTGGTATCCATTTCAAGAAAGGATAGGTTGTCTAAATTGACTTTATCTCCAAATCCCGCTACAGACCAGATTAGTGTTTCTTTGGGTGAAAGACTAAGCACGAATGGTGATATAAAAATTTATAATGTCAATGGTCAAATGATCAGAGCCATTAAAGTGGATTCAGGATCAGAACTTATTTCTATCGATTTAAATGGGTTTGTTCCCGGTCAATACATTTTGGATTTTAGAAGTAATACATTGGCATTCAAAGAGAACTTTATCATAGTAAGATAAGTCAGGTGATTTCAATTTTTTAGTTGGTGCTGAAGCAAAGTGATGTTTCAGCACTTTTTTTATTTAGTGCAGTCAAGGAATTGAGAAATCTTTGTATTATTGATTTTATCACTAATTTCTGACCAATGTATGTAAAAAGGGATATCAGCTGGAAGATTATATGGTCTTTTGCCTGGAAGCGAGTGGTTTTCTTTATCATTTATGGCATTGTGGTGGTTTATGCTTATCACTTTTTCGAGCATCAGGGAGTCAATGTAGGCATCCCTTTTTTGCCCATTAGTGTGATAGGTATCGCAGTAGCCTTCTATGTAGGATTTAAAAATAATCAATCTTACGACCGCTTCTGGGAAGCCAGGAAAATATGGGGTGGAATCGTGAATTATAGCAGAACCTGGGGCAATCAGGTTACCAGCTACGTTACAGACATGTATGCTACAGAACCAGTCACCAGGGAGGAAATTAAAAACATACGCAAATGTTTGATTTATAGACATATCGCCTGGATGAATGCACTTCGCCTTCAACTAAGAATGCCTCAAAGTTTTAGTGCGAAAAGAAGTCATATGTCCAGCACCGTTTACAAGGGAAGGCCTGGGGGAGAAGACTGGAAGCGTGACGTAGGACCTTTCCTTCGAAATATGGAAGAGGTTGATGAATTAAAACAAAAAAAGAATCCGGCGACACAGATCATCAGAATGCAGGGCCAGCATCTCAAAAATCTGATGCGCAGGAGAATCATTGAAGATTTCAGGCATATGGATATGATGCACAGTCTGGAGGAATTTTATAATCTTCAAGGAAAATGTGAACGGATCAACAATACACCATTACCACGACAGTACTCCTTTTTCAGTAAAGTGTTTATTTGGATTTTTATTTTAATTCTTCCTTTTGGTTTGGTTACAGAATTTTCAGCAGTAGGTCATCATTACATTTGGCTTACAGTGCCGATTTCGGTTTTAATTTCCTGGATATTTTTCACAATGGAAACGGTAGGGGATAGCAGTGAAGATCCTTTTGAGAATTTCATCAACGATGTCCCAATGACAGCCTTGTGCAGAACGATAGAAATAGACATGAGGGAAATGTTGGGCGAAACAGATTTGCCTCCAAAAATAGAAGCGGAAGATGGAGTATTGATGTAAAAGAAGCCCGCACCGCTGCAAGCTTCTTTTGACTAAGTTATTTTTAATATAAAAATTCTAGCGCTACCCTATCGTAAAAACCAAACTCTCCATCTTCATTGGATGAAAAGCATGCCAACATGACAGAATTACTATCATAACCCGTTGGTGTGCCTGGAATATGTACTGCTCCATCAGGACCTGCACTTTCGCCGGATTGTCCACAAGATTGTCTGCTGAACCAGTCCGTGTGCCTTAAACCTACCGCGTGACCCATTTCATGCGTAATCACATGTTCTACTGTATTAGTATCATAATTATCCATTCCTGAAAATATCTGTATCCATTTATATGGATTACCACCTGATGGAAAACCTGCCACTCCACCTGCTTGACCGTTCGGGATTCTATATACCACCATTTCATAAGGTTGATAATTGGTCGTATAAGTAAGTGAGAAATTAAGTCCTGTATTCAGTGCATTATAATTATTGACTGCCCAGGACAATGCGGTTCTCATTTTGTTAGAAAGGCCATATCCTCCACCACCAGTGTATCCACACACTGTAATGGTCTGATTGTTCGAAACGAGGTTATTCGTACGGTATTGCCTTTCATTTAATTCCTGGTCAAACGGAACAAAGTTTTTAATCATTTCTTCCAATTGTTCAGGAGTAAAGACGATGTCATTTTCTACCTTAAAAACCTCATCAGTTGTCCCATCAGGATAAGTAATTTCATCCACCACCATATCATCAATATTAAAGAAGAGGCCCTCTACTTTGTCTTTCACTTCCTCCGTTACCTGAAGTGAGTCCGATTGCTCAAATTGATCTTTGGAACAGGATGAAATTAAAACCATGAAAAATGCCATCGCCATAGCTGACGTTAAAAAATTTGAAAATTGCATAAATTGTAATTTAAAAGTTTAAAAAATAGGATCTCATGTCAATACCTGGGTGCGGTATTGGATTAAACTTTTAGGTAGTAAGTGGGTGATCATGTGTCTAGACATGCGTAATGTAATAATTAAAATGAAATCACACGAAAAGAAAGTAAAACTTTTTGTTGTAAATTGTTATGTACAACACAGGTTTTAAGTAATTTTTCTTTGTAATTCTTTTAATCTGCAGAATAATGATCCGTTCTTATGCTGGCTATGCAACCCTGGTCAGATCGATTACGTCTATAAAGAAAAAACTTTTGTTATGAATAAAATCAACTTTATCATCGCTATACTAATGGCGGCCTCATTTCATTTTTCAACCGCTCAGAGGGTAAGGGGAGAAGGACCAGTTGTTGAAAAGACTATTGAGCTGGATGAATTCTCGAACATTGGACTGGGTCTGTCCGCTAATGTTTATCTGACTCAGGGCAACAGGCAATTAGTCAAAATAAAAGGACAGCAAAACATCATCGACCTGATCGAAAAGGATGTGGATGGAGACTCGTGGGAAATTAGCTTTCCTGATAAGGCCAAGGTTTCCAACTATGATAAATTAGAAATTTATATTACAATTCAGGAGCTGGAGGGTTTAAATATCGGAGGCTCAGGGTCAATACTTGGACAAAATAAATTTAAAAATTTAAATGATCTCAAACTCAATATAGGTGGTTCTGGAAGTATTGGATTAGAGTTAGATGGAGCGGATGTGACTTGCAATATTGGAGGTTCTGGTAGTATAAAATTAGCCGGTACAGCGGAAAGCATGGATGCCAATATCGGCGGATCAGGTTCTGTGAAGGCCATTGACCTAAAAGTTCAAAAAGCTAAGGTGAATACAGCTGGTTCCGGATCGGTGTCTATAGATGTCTCCGATGAATTGTCAGCAACCATTGTAGGAAGCGGTGGTGTTCAATATAAGGGAAATCCTAAAATAAATCAGAATGTAATGGGTTCAGGTAGAATTAAAGCTTATTAAGGACATAATTGGTCCCAGAATTTCATTTTGGGACCTATTTTCTTCCATCCACACTGTACTCAAAGTAGAGCTCCTTTTCAAATGTCTGCCCACCTCTAGTTAACTTGGTAGGTTTAGGCTTATCCAGATCTTTCTCGAATTCTAATTTTTCTTTGTCATTCATTCTTTGTTGAGCCTTTTTGATCTGCGACTCCAGTGTTTCCTGTTGATTAAAGTCGTAAAAGATTTCATCCTCACTGACAAGGATGAGTCTTCCTTTGGTTCGTTTCAACAGTTCCTTAATGATTTGCCGATTCGGCATGGTGCTTTTCCAGCCATTGCTAATGTTTGAAAAATCTAAGGTAGCCATGGCCACCAGATCTTCATGCGTCATCATTTCAAGGCCAAGTGAAGCCGCTGTACCATTGTGTGATAAGTGATGGGCAACTTTATAAAATACAGTACGATTTAGCAGCTTTTCTGTGGTTAAATCTGGGACGGGCCATTTAATTTTATGCCAACTTTCCCAACTACCAAATTCCGCATCCCCGGGAAAAAGCATCACTTTTCCACTTTCTTCGAATTCGATGGCCAGTGCCAGGCTTAAATTATTCGTCAAACTATTCATGCGCAAAGCAAGATTGCCGGCACTAAATAGCCAATTGTAGTCAATCTTTCGCCATTCCTGGCCTACAGCATTGTAAACATTCTCCGTGTTGGGAACTTCTAGAGTTTCCTTTTGTAGTTTATCATTTTCTACCAAGAATTCTCTGTCGAAAGGCAGTAGATGGTCTTCCAAAGGTCCATTCTTATTTCTCAAAATAGCTAAGGAAAACAGCTCATTGTCCTCAATGTCTTTATTGTGATCGTAGCTTTCGCCCGCCTTACCATGCTCTTTTTTTACCTGTTCATATACGTTTGGAGGTCCCAGGACGTAAAAGTGGATGCCCTCCAGATTGTTTAAGTTTCGGATGATCTCTCCCTGCTTGCAATATCGGATGCTTTTAACATTAAGTTGGTTTTTAATGACTTCCATCCCTTTCAATGCACCTTTGTACACTCCGCCTGAAACATGCAAATCAGAAAAGCCATTGAGCACCTCCGAAAATTGGAACCTTGCATCATACATGGCATTTTCCATATAATTTCCAGCTAGGCTCATTTGCATACTTCCATCAGCGAGGCGATCACTAACCGCCATTGCTGCCAAGTGTAGTGCCTTTTTCTTATCGCCAAATTTTTCTTTCCACTCTTCGACATCTTTATCGCCGTCTTCTTCTGTCCATCCGAACCACAGTTGATTGATTTCTAAATCTTTAAAGGTAGATTTGCACCTGTCGAACATTAAAACATGATCTCGATGCTCGTGAGTGATAACCAATAAATCTAGTTTGCCATCGCAGGCTTCCATTATATTTTCAGCAAACGGTCTTAGGTACTCCTCTGATCCCTGCCAAACACCGCCGTCGATCATCATTGTAAACTTTCGCGCTCTGCCGGCATAAAATTTTAACAAAAAACAATCACCTGTTCCCGCTCTGTACATTCTTACTTTACATCTGTTAATTTTACTCATGATTCGGTTTTTTTAGTGGTTATGAAGCATGGCGAAAGGTTCGCTGAAATTATTGTTTAGACCAATGCCAAAGTATTTGTTGTACAGACTTCGCTGTTCCATTCCTTCATCAAATTGGTAGCGATACTGGGCTCTTACACGCTCTTCATCTATTATATAGTGTCCCTCCAAAGTGTATTTCTCGACATCAAGGATGGGCTTTGATATGATATATTTGAGGCTGTTCTCATCCAGGTCAAAAAGTAGGGTACAACCTCCATAAATGATAAAACCGTTGTTAGGCTGTACATCTATATCCGGGACGAAATGACCTACCTGACCATTTTCCTGAATATAAACGCCTGACTTTTGGAAAATAGAAAAAACCACTTGATTTAATAAGTTGCCATCGGGCCCCACTCGCGATATCAGTCTCAAGTTTTGTATGGAGAATTGTGGAAAATAAAAGTTGTCATCCGTTTTAATGCCCAGATTTTCAAAACCAGGATGAAAAGCAAGTCCGGTCATCTCGCTTAAAGCTTCTGTTCCTGGTTCCTCAATTGTGATGGCCCAGCGCTGGTGAAGCCCTTCTATGAGTTGGGTAGGATTGTCGTAGTTTCCCCGAATAAATTTTGTGGTGGTGCGGTAGATTTCCTCCCGATCAGTGATGTATTTAATCTCTTCACCGTATTCTTGCAGATAACCATTGAGGATAGATAAGTAGTTTTTGGTGTTTTCATTGATGTCGATGTTACTCTTGACCAGGTCATTGCTGCCTTCCCTGTCATTGAATTTTATATCGAGCTCCTTTTGCTTTAGAGAATCAATGCTCAGCGTCTTTATTCCAGTGGGATAGATTCCACGTTTGCGAAAAGCATCAATGAAGGCCAATCGATATTCATGATCATCGTTTTTGATCAAATCCATATCAGCAGTAATAATGGCTCTGAGATAATCGCCAAAGGTGATATCTACAGGAGGACAATAATCCAGTGCCCTGATACACATATTCATGACATGCTTAGCAGCTTTGGAGGCTTCCTTTGCCATTCTGTTTACCAGATCTGGATGCAACTCACCTTCGGGCAGAATACCCGTTCCACCAGTAGCGATGCGTAAAAGGTCCGCTACTCTCTTTTTATAAATAGTTAGGAAAGCTTCAAAAATAGCGGCGACAAGGATGCTCCCGCGATGGTGTGGTTCCATTGTTTTTTGATAGTCTTCTGGATTAGGTTTAGTAGCTTCCCACTGTTTTGTTACTGGATTCACTTTGCCGATGGCATCCCGTAAACTCCCATAACCGCCAATGGCTGAGCCGAACTCCTGCGCCAATTGGCCCAATAGGTTCTGGTTTTCAAGGTTGCCACGGGTTTTTGCAATCTGGTGCTTAAGAACTTCGGGAAAAGTAAAATGTTGGAATAATGCCACAATATCAGCGAAAGCTTCATGAAACGCCAGTACATCAGGATTTGTGGGTTCGTTGTAGTGACGAAAAATGCCGTCTAATATGGCATGTGTGACTTCGTGAGCTATGATGTCATGGCTTAAACATGTAAAAACGATCGCATCCGGCATGTGAATATCCGCTGCATTTGCACGAGACTGAAAGTATCCAAATAAGATTGCTTTTTTATGTGGGCTGTAGTAGGCATTGGAAGCCCTCAAAGCATGGGGATAGATCCGTAGTTTATGAACATATTCCTCATACTTTTGTGGGTCACTCAATAGCCTGGTAGACCATATCACTTTTCGACCCAGAGCCTTCTCAAAGTTTTTAATGGTGGTCATGGCTACAGCATAAACCATCTGCTGGTGAAACTTTGGATTAGATTCGCTGGGCCTTATACCATTTTCAACCAAAATATAAGGCTCGTCAAGATCAACCGGTTCATAGTAGCGATCCAGTGTTGGATCATAATCAATTACTTCTATATATGATCCGATGGGCCCCTTTTCTAATTTTTCCCAGGGAAGGGTATATTCCATTTCATTGACCTCTACCGTATCTATTTTGAGCGATAAAGAAGGGTCGAAGGCATATGCCCGCAATTTTCTAAAGGCTGGTTTTCTTGGATTATTTATGTTTTTCATCTTTTGAATTAAGTATCAAAATATCGAAAATTTGTTACCATTTCAAATTGTCGTGCCCGACATATATGAGCATCGAAACCAATTATTTAATGATTGAAAACAACTGGAAGCGACGCATTAGAATAAAATAAATCGTATATAAATTTATTAATTTTAAATTTGTAGACCCATAACATATACCGAGGCCTATCAATTTATTGGTGCAAAAGCCTCATAAAATACATATAATGAAAAAATTCTTTACCCTCCTGGTATGCCTATGTTTGAGCATATCTTTGTTCTCCCAATTTAATTGCGCTACTGCCACAGAACTATGGTGTGGCGAAACTATAGCAGGCAATAATTATCAGAACTGCTATAATACGGTATCCGAAGGTTATTGCGGTACTGATCATGACGAATACACTGGCCGAGAAAAGATCTACTCCTTTGAAGTAAAAGGAAGTGCTAAGACCATTAAGATACTGTTGGCCAATTTAACCGCTGACCTGGACATGTTCTTATTGCGCTCGTGCTCACCAGCCGATTGTGTCGCTAAAAGTACGCATTCCAGTAACTATAATTATGAATACATCAGTGTCACGCTTGATCCCGGTGTTTACTATATCGTGATCGATGGCTGGGCTGGAGCAACCTCTAACTTTTATCTGAAGCTCGACTGTGTGGATAATTCCGGCGAATTGGAATGTGTAGATGCTCAAACCATCAGTTGTGGTCAGTCCATTTCTGATAACACTTCTACTGGAAGCAACAATACAGATGGTCTTTATTGCAATGCTCATGGCAGCTATAATGGGAAAGAAAAAGTTTACGAACTCAACCTGACCTCAACTAAAGAAGTAACCATTATTGCCAGTGGACTTTCTGCTGATTTGGACATGTTTTTATTGAATGCCTGTGACCGAAAGACTTGTGTGGCCGTCAGTGGAAAAGGTAGTACCAATTCAGAAGTGATCAGGAAAACACTTCCGGCCGGCGATTACTACATTGTGCTGGATGGATATCAAGGTGTTCAGTCACCCTTTACACTGAGTGTTAATTGTGATGGCTATGAAACCGTCGACTGTGATGATTTGGTTACCAGTTATTACAGTGGAAATGGGTCCAATCTCAAATTCAACTACAAGTTCAATGCGCAATCTAACCTAGAATTTGTGGCCTGGAAGGTTAATGGGAATACATTGGCCACAGCACCCCATGTACAATTTATCTTTCCCAGTGCAGGTACTTATAATGTATGCGCTGTCTATAAGAACAAGTCGACAGGTCAAACTTTTACCTGCTGCAAAAAGGCTTGCATAAGTGTTCCGACAACTTGTGAGGATATCATTTCGTACCAATATGTCAATGGCATTTACAAGTTGACCATGAATACAAATATGGCCGATGTGACCAATGTAAGCTGGAGAAACGACACGGATGGTGTAGGGATTGACCCTAACAATATGCCGGCCAGTTGCAGAACGCTGACCATTTCTGTCAGATATTACAGCACAGCATCTCAATGTTGGGTCGTTTGTTGTAGAACGATTACCTTCTGTCCACCAAGCTCATGCCAGGATGCCATTACTTCAAGTTACGATGCGAGTAGCAATACCTATAAATTCGATTTTGTTCATCCAAGTGCGACCCATTTAAGGTGGAAATTCGATGAAACAGGCGAAGTGTTGCCAGATGGTGAATTTACGCTTCCTCAAAATTGGACTTGTAAAAACAGAACAGCAACAGTATATTACTATGATACCTACCTAAAAACCTGGAAGGCTTGTTGCAAGAAATTCAATTTGTGTCCACCTCAAAGCTGTGATGGCACTATTGATTATGATTACATCGCCGACGGAAATAAATTTAAGTTTACCTTGAATGTGCAAGGAGCAACAGATGCGGAATGGAGTTTCGTCGAAGATGGAACTGAACTGCCTGATGGTGTTTTTGAATTGCCTGATGACTGGACTTGTAAGGACAGAACTGTCAAAGTGGCTTACTACGATCCTGATTATCAGACATGGAGAGTGTGTACGAAGAGATTTTCTATTTGTCCGCCTGACAATTGTGGAGAAGCCATTCAGTCAGACTATGATGAATCCACAAGAACATTCACCTTCTCACTGGATTTAGAGGGAGCTTCCAATTTTTACTGGAGATTCGATGAAGGAAATGTCCATCTGCCAGGTGGCAAATTTAAAATTCCAACGGGTTGGAAATGCCAGATTTTCACCGTATCTGTTTTCTGGTATGATTCAATTTCTGGTTGTTGGCGAGTATGTTGTAAGAAATTTAATATTTGTCCGCCAATGGATTGCGACGATAATCAACCGACCAGTTCTTTTACAACGGACATCGATGGATCATCCGTAGATTTCACCAATACTTCTACTGATTTTGACAGCGTCTCCTGGGATTATGACGGTGGTGTTGCAAACTCAGAAGGAGGATTCACATACGCTCCTGGGACTTATGAGGTTTGCCTAACCGTTTTCAATGATTGCGGTTCTGATCAGTCATGTAATCAGTTTACCATTGAAGAAGAGGAAGAAGAAAGCAATGCATTGTTATTCAAGATTGATTCAATTGCCTGTAGAACTGCAGGAACTGAAGTGATCATAGATGTAACAACTAGAAATTTTGAAGACATACTTACCTTCAACTTTACGATTCAGGCCTCTGATTCCACTGACATTAAAATAAAGGGTATCGAATCTCTGAATCCACTTTTCGAAAGTGGAAGCAACCGTGTAGTCAGATCAGATCAGGTTCGTTTCTTCTGGTCACACACGGAAGGCCAGAATCTGGAGGATGACGCCTTAATGTTTAGGATTAGAATTTTGCTGGTCAATGCGACCGCTAATCCGATCAGTCTTAAGTTCGTGGATGAACCGGTAGCGACTGAAGCGTTCAATGGTGACTTAGAAGAGGTAGATTTAAAGACCGAGGATGGATCTGTTTGTGCAAGGGAAGCTGCCGGACTGGTTAATATTGGTGGAAAAATTGTGACTCCAGACAGCCAGAGACCTGTGGCCAAAGTGAAAGTAGAGGCCATAAGTGGAGAAACGGATGAGATGATTACAGGGACAGATGGAACTTTCATGATTGAAGAATTGAATTTCGGAGAAAATTATGTATTGAGACCCACTAAGAATTCTGATCCGAATAATGGTCTGAATGCTTTAGATATTGTCACGCTACAAAGGCACATACTTCAAATCAGCACATTAGATTCACCTTACAGTTTGATAGCTGCGGATGTTAATAATGATCAGGTTATCAATGCCATCGATGTCGTCTTGATGCAAAGAATGCACTTACGTGTGATTGATGCTTATCCCAACAATACTTCATGGAGGTTTATACCACAAAGTTATCAGTTTACGACCGACCATCCGCTTACGGAGAATTATCCGACTGAAATTACCTACAATGGTATTGATGGTGATTACATGAATGAGAATTTTTACGGAATTAAAATCGGTGACCTTAATCAATCCAGCGATCCTTTGCGTTCAGCACCTGGAGATACTTTGGAGTTGACTATTGATAGAGTTTTCGCGTCCAGTTCAGATCAAGTTATGATTAATGTTAGGGCCAATGGTTGGGAACAATTAAGCATTCTGGAAGGAACCATTCAGTGGGATTCTCTGGGACTTGAATTTGTCAGTGTCGGAAATTATGGGGTAGAGAACTTTACTGATGATAATTTCGGGCGTCCGAGTGGTAGTAAGGACAAATTGACATTCTACTGGACAGAGCCTCGAAACGAAGGCCAAACTGTACCGGATAGCACCATCATTTTTACCTTGACTTTTGATGTCATCGGAGACGTGGAAACTGAAGCGGCTGTCACCTTCGCGGATAGTCCGTTAGATGTGAGTGCTGCTGATAACGACCTTGAGGCTGTTACAGTTGTGGAGAATGATGGACAGGTGGCCATTTTGGCTCCATTAAATGTGCAAGCCAATGTGAAGGATGTGAGTTGCAAGTTTGGAGACGATGGATTCATTGCACTTGATGTCAGTGGAGCAACCAATAATTACAGCTATTTGTGGAGTAATGACGCCACGACGGATTCGATCGGTGGATTGGGTGAAGGGACTTACGCCTTTACCGTTACGGATATCTTTTCAGGCTTGACGGTTGAAGATTCAATAAGCCTCATCAGCCCGAATCAGTTGACCATTGAATTAAAAGACGTCACATCTGATCCGGATTCCCTGGCGACAGTAGAGACATCAGTTTCCGGAGGTATACCACCATATGCTTATTTGTGGAGCACGGGAGCAACGACAGATTCGTTAATCAATGTGGAAAATGGAACCTATGACGTGACTGTGACTGACCAAAACGGATGCGAAGTACGAGGTTCAATAGAGGTAGATATCATGTCAGTATCCATTCCTGTCATAGATGTCATTGGCTTTAATGTTTTCCCAAATCCGACGGTGGATAAAATTAATGTAACCATTGAGGAAGGTTTGGACAGCAATATAAAGAGCTGGACGATATTTAATGTGTTGGGTGAAAAGGTAAATGAAGGAACTTTAACCAAGGATGTCAAAACTTTTGATATCAAATTGGGTGGACATTCACCGGGATTATATTACCTAAAACTGGGTGATCACTCTGTACCGATTTTATTGATCCGATAAATTAAGAATGGATCATCTTCAAGAAGAGGATGATCCATTTTTTTGTATTGTTACAGTCTTCGTTTCTGGAAGACTTCATTTAATTTGAGCTCTCAAATAATCCTTAATTACAGCCGGATTCAAAGCTCGTAGCGTCGAATTCAGTCTTAGCATATCCTTTGAGTCCATCACTACTTACTTGAAGTACCAATTCATTGACCCCACTACCATCTCTTTTTGGACTACAATATTCAAATAAGTAATAACTGTTGGCCTCATCAAATACAAGATCAGCCGTTTCTTTAAATTTTTCTTCAAGATCCTGATTGCTATCGGCGATGATGGTACCTGCAGGACCTAGAGCGCTTAGCACTTTAGTATCAATTTCGTTACCTAACCCAATGGTAAAATAGTTGATACTGGCGTCAGAACTTTTGACCGCTCTGATGGCTTCGTCTTTACTATGTCTGGCAGCCTGGTCAGTACCATCTGTAAAGACCACGACAGAGGAAGCAGCAATTGTACCTTTATTGAGATATCCTGCCAAATGATCGTCTGCAATGACCGTTGATTTCAAAACTGCACCATAAAGATCAGTTGAAGGATCATTGCTCATATTCGGATCAAGCTTGTCGACTTTCGAAAGCAATAAGCTGGTATTTTCAGTAAAATCCTGCAATTCATGAAGCTTGTCTTCCCCATCAAACCACCAAATTCCTATTTCCGTCGCATCATCATTTCGATAGATAATACTTTGAATAAATTGTTTGGTTGCATTCTTCAGCTCGTAAAAACTGCCTTGCAAAACAGATCCACTCAAATCCAGGACCAACATGGTACTGTATTTGAAAATCTGTTGATTCGGAGATATTCTGGCATTGGACTCGAAAGCAGATATGGTCTTGAAACAATCATCATTCTTACCTTTTTCGTAAACGGAAAAATCATTGTTTCTCAATTTTGCGACCGGTTTACCATCCTTTCTGTCAACTTTAAAGAAGACTGAAACTTTTCCGGGAAGCTCTACAAATTTGTCTTGTATGGTAATTTCAAAAGAATTTTCGGAAAGATCTTCTGTACATCCGAGGGGTGGAATTTCAACGTTTGAAAAGTCCTTCTGACATGAAGTAGCGACTATAAAAAGCGCTATTAATAAATATGCGTAAGATTTCATTAAGGATAGTTTTTAGTAATTAGGAAATAAATCGGTTATAATATGAATCCTAGGCTTAGTAGCTAAATATTACGTTATGTTGTCATATAACGCAAAAATCGCGCCGATGGTATTTTTCTATCCAAATGGACTCGTAAAGGACAAAACTTAAAGTTTGAAATAGATAGAGATTTATAGCTTATTTTAAAGGCCGAAATTGATCTGAAGTGTTACTAGAAATCATTGTTTCCTGTCTCTATTTTACCAATAAATTGCTTTTGCTATTTGAAAAGCGATCGGGCTGGATGTTTGGTTTGCTGGCCTCGGCTTTAGCCATGATTTATTTTTTCAATCTATCGTTCTATCTATTTTTTTCACTGGAATTAGCCTGTTTCGTCATCATGTTTCTGGGACTATTTGCGGAGAAGATGTCCATTAAGGTATCGATAGGAATATATGCTGTGGTGGGATTGGTCATGTTATACCTTCTTTTCAATATCCGCGAGAGTGGGTGGATGGAGTTTGCGACCTCTATTTTGTTTATGTGTGCCTTTCTGTTGCTGGCGAAAAAGAAATATTTCAATGGTTGGCTTTGCCTGGGTATCTCTCACGGCATGATGTTATTGGTCACTTTTGAGAAAGGAGAACATTTCTTTGCTTTAATGCAGGGACTGTCTTTGGTTGTTTGTGGTGTGGCCATGTGGAGGACCACTCGACGACGTTTGATTTCTTCTTAGGTTTTTTAGGTCAATGGATTTTTTTGGGTTTTAAGCAGTTTTGGCAGACCCCTTCCACATGGATAGAAACTTTGTGTATATCAACGTTGGCCAAGCTAATCTGAATGAGTTTTTCAGGTTTTTCACAAGTTACATTTTCGCATTTTATGCACTTGAAGTGTATATGATCGTGGTGATGGTGGTGCTCATCACACTTTTGACCGCAGATGGCGTAATAAGTTTCGTTGTTTTCCTGAAACGCAGTATGGATGATGCCTTGTTTTTTGAGGCTTTCAAGGGTTCGATACAAAGTAACTCTATCACAGTCGTGCATTTGTTCCTGAATGGTAGAGTAGGGCATGGCAGATCGGTGTTGTTGTAATTTTTGAAGCAATGCCACCCTGGTTGAAGTGGCCTTCAAGCCTCTTTCATGGAGAATGTCTTTTGCATTAAGGGTGTTCATATTTGTCAAAAATTAAAGTCTGATCGTACGGGGTTATGGCTTATGATGTATCCAAGTTTGAGTGTTGTGGGCTCCAGTGATTATGCTTTGTTCTACAGTCCTATAACAATTCGTTCAATTCAAGCGCACCATGAAAGACTTACTGGATGGTCACAGGAAATCTAATCTCAATATCTGTTTCACCGCCGGCATTGAGCAAGTTTCCGTCTGAGACTCCATCTCCTGCTTTATTGGGTTCGTGCTTGAGTGTGATAATGATTTGTCCGGTATCGGGATTACCTGTAGATATTCTTGTGTTCAGCCCAATGGGAAATCCATTTTCATCCTGATCGATGTAAACGAATTCCAGATCTTCGATTTCTGATTGGAAGAAGAATTGGTGCTCTTCTGCTTCCTCCTGAATTTCCTGGGTGATGTCTTCAGCTGGAGTTTCTGCTTCATTCAGCAGCTCGAGTTCGCCGAAGTAGGTTTGGTTGGCCATCAGAGTGCCACCTGTGATGGTAGGTTCCTCACCACCATCTCCATCAATATCTACGAAGGTAAATTGCACGGGAATGCCATTCCCGGCTGGAGTGAGCGTAAGGTTCACAGTTGTGATCAATTCTTCTTCGTTGGGAATTACAGGTTCTTCTTTCTCACATGATACGGAGAGTAGAAAGGGAGTTAATAGGATGGTGTAAAGTGCAATTTTCTGAATCATAATGGGTCGTATTTTTTTGTGTGTGGGAGTAAAGGTAACATTTAAATGCAACATTGTTGCATTTGGGGAGCAAATTTTATTGTCTCAAGGAAGAAAATGGTTGACTAAGTTAATATAGCTTAAAAAGAATTCGGATTTCAAGATTTCAAGATTTCCAGGTAATCAGTAATCATAATGTTTTATTAATATCAAAATAAGCCATGCGAGACGTTATGCAGATACGATGGATTATTTGAGTATTTCTTGATAATATCGATAGGATGCTAATTTGCTAATTGACTCTATTTTAATGTTTATGCTCTTTTTCTTTGAGATCATTATGCAAAGGTAATTTGTGTGGATGTTTTTAACCGTAGAATTTAGTAGAGCATACACTTTTGACTCGGAAAATGTAATAAGGTTAAATCATTTTGGTATTCACCAATGGTTCAGTATTTGTGAGAATTAACTTTAGCTTTTCATAGTATGGGTGCCATGCTGCATACTTATCTTGTAGTATTAGAGAATCGAAAGTTTTTACCATTTCATAAAAATGATTATCTCTTGAAATAGCTGTAATAATAAGTGCCCGAAAAAGGTGATCAATACCACCAAGTAATAGTTTAGAATAACTTCTTTCGCCAGCATTTCGAAGTTCAGTTAATTTCTTGTTGAGTGCTATTACATCAGGGTATTTATTTAAGAAGATCTGTCCTTCATTATTGATATAAGTTTTAAAAGCATTAAACCAATGAATTAGGTCCTCAGTTTTAATAATTCTAGATCTTGGTGTAATTGGAGTAGATCCAATTTTTTGTTTTCGATCAGTATAGTTATAAGTTGATTCATTATCGTAGATTGTAGAAAGGCTTGAATATTTTAGATCTTGGTGAATCAACGCCAAATTTGGAAGACCAATTTTGACAATTATTTCTTCCACAATTTTAAATGTTATAGAAAAAAGCGTATTGCCACTGAAGCCACTGTCTGAAAAATAAAAATATGTTTTAATTATTCGTTTTTCCTCATCTTTAATGAATGTCACTTCATCATTAGCTAACATGGTAAATCCTTTTTCCATCAGGAATGACTTAACTTTAGGAATAATAATTTGTTTTTGTTCTGAGATACTTACCATTCTAAAAATCTAAATCTTTAACTAATTGAATGTCTACTAAATTTATATTTTTGATCTCACTAGTTCCACTGTCTGAAATTCTTACAATTTTATCTCTTGCTACTTGAAGAATCTGATTTGCTATCAAATTATATTGGGGTCGATTAAATTTTACTACGAAATCTATTGTAGCTAGACCAGAATCTGATTTTACCTTATTAAATATTAAGGTCTGAGCAGGCGTGAAGTCAGTTGTACCCCGAAGCTTGTTTTCTATTATAATTATATCATCAATTTCATTAGTTAAATCATCATATTTAATCAAAATTATATCTGCCTTCATAAATCCTCCAGGAGTACTTGATGTTATCGGTACTATAAAGGGAACTTCTCTTAATAAAGTATATCCATCTAGATCTATGTCCAGCTTAGTCTGTAAAAGTTTTTTTATAATAGATCCACTAATAATTGATTCAACAATATTTTCATTTAATTCATTACCTAGCCTTGCTGCCCCTTTAAAATTACTTAAACCTGCCGACCTCTCCAACCACTTTTCCATAAATTCCTTCGCGCCTGGAGAGACATCTTCTATATCATCTAGGACTTCGGCAACATTTTCATAGTCAGCTCTGGTGTAATCAGATTTATGACCTAGAATTGCTTCAACTATATCTTCATTTTTATTCAATGCATCAAGAGTTGCATCATCAGCTTCACCGAAGAATTTTGCAATCGTACTTTCACCCGGTTTATCAGAAAACTTAAGGATAGTCTGTTTATTCTTAGTACTTAACTTCATGTACTTTTCAAGCACCGTGGGGTTTTTTGCTGAGAAGTTATTACTTGCTTTGATAAACTCCCCCCACGCTCCTACCTTTCCTTCCCCAAACTCCCCGAAAAACTTCACCAATTCGGGGCGCCCTTTTAAGTCATTGACAAAAACCTCTAATACGTCATCTTCCAGATTTCTCAACTGAGCCATGAAATCTGTTCTCTTTACTCCCTGTGCTATCAATATCTCTGCGAGCTCTCCACTCAGCAATCCGGGGTTGTCCAGCATATTGGGGAGTAACCGTGCAATATCATCGGTTATTTCTTTGACCTGGATGGTTGTCAAATTGTGACCATTGAAAACTTCCGCTGCCTTTCTGTAGAACAGCTCAAAAGACATGTCCGCCATATTTACATCCAATAGTCGTTGGGCCTCTAATTTACTCCTGGCGAAAATCGAAGTGATCCACTCTTCGTCAGCTTTCAATACATATTCAGGCTCAAAAATCTGGTAAACGACCTTTCCGTCCTCAAGCTTTCGTACCGCTTTGTATCCCTTGACACCTCCCTTGACCACTTTGTCTAATGCAAATACAATGGCCAACCCACTTCCATATTCTGCATACTTGCCGAATGCGTGTGTGTTGAAAATGCTCGTGTACAACATTCCGGTAATATCTGCGATGAAATCCGCCCCGACTGGTGCCAACGTCAATGCCATTAAATCTATCACCTTATAAGCAATGTCATGCGGAGTTATCTCATTATGCAAATGCTCCTTATCATCTATCTCGTAGTCTCCAAAAGCTTCATTCAAGGTGGCATCTACATAGTTTTCAGTGTATTCGTAATGAAATTTGGCATAGGCCAACGACACTTTCTTATCAGCACTGTAAGATTCTCTAAGCATCGAAACATTCTCATCAAGTACAAGTATATTTTCAATACCCTCACCATTCAAAGCCTTTAATTCTTCTACAAAAACAGTCTGTCTAAGTCGATTAACATTGTCCTCCCAAGCCCTTCTACCTGCGATATATTCCTGAATCGCTTCTGCCGAAGTCTGTGTCAAAAGCGGCTTGCGCCCTAGTTCATTCATCAAAGCAATTCTATGCCGACTCTTGTATAATCGCACTGCATTGATGGCCGGTTGGCCGATTATATTACTTTCTGTTCGGCCGCCTAGTTCCAGAATGGATCCATCAGATAAATACAGATAAGCTTGGAGATGGAGTGGTTTTGAGAAAGTTTGGAAAATTCTAATGACGTAATCGGAAACACTTTGAACCTGTGCTGTATTTTCTATAGGATGAGGCGTGGAGGGGTAGTAGCCCGGAAAACCGCAAGCACTGCTAAAATTGTTCAATAAACTATTGTATGGCAGCACAATCAAAAAGGTCTGATCATCCTTGTTTTGACTTCTTTCATACGCTAATTGGGCAATTTCACGGGATTGTGAAATGGTATACCTGTCCGTAGTTCTGGCATAAATCAGGTAAATATGGTCACCTGTGTGGTGTTTGAGCAGATAGAGTTTTTCATCAAGTAAGTCAGCTTCCTTCTTTGCAAGCGGTGCCTTTTCAAAATCAACTGAAGCCAGATGCCAATATTGATCCTTGGGCCTAATCTTACTGGCTTGGCTGTTCCTGGCAGCAATCATTTCGTCCAGCTTCCTGGCCACTCTATCTACCAAATTAGAATTAATTGTTGCACTGGGAACCGCTACTTCACAAAAGTCAATATCCAGTTCAACTACCGACTCTTCTTCAGCTTTTTCAACATCACAATAATTCACATGGGTACCAATGATTTCGGATGGTCTGTCATCTGCGTAGATGACTTGAATTTCCTCATGGATGACGCTGGGAATGATTTTGTTTCCTCCCTCCTCTAATTGGATGTAATCATATGCTATCGTATTGATAGCACCATTTTCATCTTGCTTAGATTTATAATATCCGAGAAATACATTCTTATTCTCCTCTTTCTTGAAGCCCACTTTATACTCTTCATCTAAGTAAAGAAATGAATGGAGAACACCTTTCAATTTTTTGTCGTCAAGTCTGTAAAAGCTGAGGGGTAATGCGTTTTCAGGGATTGTGATTCCTTTAAAATCAGGATCTATAAATACATTAGAAAGCCCCAATTCGAGTATTGAAGTATCAGGTACACAAGCAATTTTACCTTCTCCAACACTTTGTTGATCCTCGCTATTTTTAAACCAGGGCAACGGAAATCGTTGGTTGTGCATTCTGTTCCATTGATGGTATACCAATTCTTCTCCGGAGCTGTAGTCCATTAGATTATCACTCTGTCCCTGGTCATAGTCCGTTTTGATCCAAAAATGATTAAGGGTGAACGCTCCATGTCCCAATTCATGTGCGATGGTGCGGGCAAGCTCCTTTTCATTGGTCGTCATTTCAATGAATCCGGCATTTAATCCTTCCGGCATAGCTCCATTGACAGGATCTTCGATTTGATCTACTATGAAAAGGTACATCTGGTTTTCGTCCTGTCCGAACGTTTCCAGGTGGCGCCGAAGAATGGTTTTCATTTGGTCCGAATAGGCGCTTAGTACCTCTGTTTCTGCCGCAAGAATACCTGAATAATCTGAAATCCCCTGATCAATGCGCAATTTTAATTGTGTCTCAATCACACCCTGATTCAGAATCTGATTCGTCATTTTTTCGAGAGAAATCACATCGATATCTTCGCCAAAGCCATTGACCGGAATAAGATTAACCGTATAAATCGTTTTGACATACGGCACCAGATGAAATGCACCCAGGCATTGATTACCCTTTAGTACAAAAACCACCTCTGGGCCTTCTAAACCGGGTACCTTAATCTCAATAGACTGATCGTCAATGGCCGTGTAGGGTAACTCAAACTTGTTTTCAGTGATCACCTGGATTGAATCCATGCTGGTATCAGTCCAGTAATTGGGCACTTTGCTTAATGTAAATCGAATAAAATCGCTACCTCCTCTGGCAACAGACTTGTGATCGAGAGGTGTGCCTGCCCACTGTTCGTAATCGGATAAGAGCTTAGAATCCACTTTGTCAAAGCCATATCGATGATTATCAGCGACACTAAAAGTCACTTCAAATTCACCTGAAATATTACCCGGGAGATCAATTTCCACCTCCCTGATGATCATGCCCCCTGTCAACAAGACATCGCCATCCGGCGTACTTACCCTTAGAGGGGCCTCATATTCTCCACCTTCAGGATAAATGATCACTTTGCCATCCAGAAAAGTTACCTCTGAAACCTGGGGCAGTTCTATTACCGGAAAAGGGTCATTGTTTGCAGGAAACAGATCCCTCCAACTTCCAACGTCGACCATATTGCCACCTGTTGGATCGTACATGGTCCTCATCTCTCCATGTACCAACCTGTATTCTTCGTTGATAAAAATTTGATTGAAAGTCAGTCCAACTTTTGCACCGAATACTGGGGGTTTCATATAACCGGAACCTGAATAATAACCATTGGCACCCTGAGCATCCAAAATCACGACACGCATATCTCCTGCAATTATGGTATCTCCAGTGACCAGGCTTTGAAGAGGAGCTTCATTAGATAAGTCTACTTCCAGAGCGGGCATGCCACATGAAAAATCTCTTTCCGGAGGCAAAACCGGAATTTTCAATATCAGTGATTCACTTTTTCGCTCCTGTGCAGCACAAATTCTGGTAACGTATATCTCATACTTATGCCCCCTGAGATAGTCTTCAAATATCATCCATTCTTCAGCAGTTTCGATGATGCGCCACTCTTGTGCATTCCCATCAGTAATATCACGGTAATGAAGATTATAATAATTGGAAAAACCAGTTTGCCCCAATTCATTAGAAATACTTCGCGTATTACCAGAAAGATTATTGGCATCCTCAGGACTTCTGGTCGTTGTACTATTTGGTGATTCTGTAGCGACTTGCTCTTGTACAGGTGGACCTGTACCCCAATAAATAATCATATCTTTTTGATCATCTACCAGATAATTTGGAGCCTCGGGACTTTCACAAATCTGACCCGGCAAAATCATTCCATACTTGAATCGATGTAAGTCCGAGTAACCTAAATTTTTAAAAGCATAGACCGGTAATCCTAAACCACCATTGACCTTATCCTCTACCCGGACCCTCATGATGTATTCCATTCCGATCCCAAGCGGTAGATCAAGCGCGGTAATAAAGTCAGAAGTGATCTGATTGACGGTATTGACATAATAAGGCGCGGTCAAGTCAACCAATTGTTGTTCCGTAAAACCATCAAGAACCTCCCACAATTCTATGGTATATTGAACCGGGAAAGCACCCATGTGGAGCGGTTGCCATGCCAATTGCACGTTTTGTGGAAAGCTGGGATGTAGACTGTCCAGCGGTAAGATGATTTCTGGAGGATCAAATTGCTCCAGAAACAGGTAGAAGCAGGAGGTGCTGGAAACTTGCTCCTGGTTCAACAATTCATATGCTGTCACACAGATTTCCCAGTCACCTTCTGCCATAAATCCATCGATATCAGTAATTTGGTTAGCCAGACCAGAAGACGACAAATAGGGAATCAAGTCATTATTACTTAAAACGGTAGGAATACCTTGCTGAATGGAAATCGGAAGATTAATCAATGCTGGATCTGAAAAGAAAACCCCATTGGGCCCCCTGAATTCAATTCGAAGTCCTATTTCCAGGCGGGATACTGCAAGATCTTTGAGTGAGGCACTTAATAAGATTTTGTTGGCCTGCAAACCTTGAGATTGACTAAAGGTATGGAAGGCAGGACTATGTGGGGGTAAAATCTGCAAGTTTACATCTACTGGGTAATTCTGTGCATTTGAGTTTTGGCTATTGACCACTAAGAATAAAGTGATGACCGGAATCAGTACGAAATTAAGCCTCATTCTACCCTTCAAAAGATCTCGAACACGTTGAACCCATCCCTTATTCATAGCGAATGTTTTTGGGTTCAGAAAATTCAGTTTCATAACCATCTTTGTAGATGATTTTTATAAAGTAGGAATAAGTCTGATTTTTCTTCGGTAATCGATCTGTGAAAGACTTTGTGTCGATGTCCAACAAAGCTACAATATGTGCGGGTTGATCTTTCGACGCTTTGATCAACTGAATATTGTAAATTTCGGGGTCTACAAAATCATGATTGAACAGTACGCTGTCATTTTCTTCAAGGTTAATATCCCAGCGACTTAGATCAACATCATGTTTGGGTAAAGTCTTAATCACAACAGGTTTAGAAGGCTCGGAAAAGTTTCCAGAGGAATCCATAGCCATCATGAAGTAGGCATAAGTGCTGCTCGGTAAAAGATTACTTTCGGTGAAGGTGGAGTCCATATTTGGCGCTTGCCATTCCTGCACCAGCGTCCAATCCACTTCTTCTTCGATATTTCTTCGGAACAACTGTTGATTAACTACATCGCCGCTTGAACTAGTGTGCCATGCAAGCTGTGTACCTCCGGGTAGACTCTTGTAATCATAAAAGTTGGGACTCAGTGGTGCAATTATGTCCGGTTTTAAAAGCTTTACAATTTTCGAAAATGGAGACCTGTTGTTTCGGTTATCCACTGCTGTCACCTTATAGAAGAGATCGCGGTTTAGGGATTTTAGGCCAATGGTGTCTTTAAAGATCGAGATGGGAATAGCCTTAAAATGAGCCAATGTCATTTCCCGTGTACTGTCGAATCCAAAGAATACTTTATAACCATAAAAATCCTTTTCTACATTTTGATCCCAAGTGAGGTCAACTATGCCATTACTGTCGATAACCGCAGTCAAATTGGTAGGAGTGGCCGGGGGTATAGTATCCAGATGAGTGACCAGTACAGGAAAAGAACTGTGTTCCTTGCCATTTAAGTCTACGGCGGCTACTCGGAAAAAATTATTTTCATAGGGAAGTGATCTGATCAGATGATTAGTTGAAGGATCGATATTCAAACTGTCTGATTCGTAAGGGCCATCCCAATGTTCACCCACATAAATGCGCCATTCCTTGACATTGGGCTCAAATTCAGGATAAAGAGACCAGGCCAGATGAACTTCGTTGGTATTCAGAAGATCAGATCGATCGATTGATGGGCTTGCTCCGATTCCAATACTGCCCTGCCCCGTTACTTCCTTGAAATTCTGGCTGCGTAGTCCCAGATAATCTCGTCCATAAATTCGGAAGGTATATGGATCATCATTATTATTGAGAGAAATCTGTCGGTATATAAAATGCAATGCCTGATCAGAGGAGGTATCAGTGGGGTTAATGAGCAGTGTATCCAGGATTTCAAAAGGCGCCTCCGCAATGGATTGGTGCACTTCGTAACCAAAGAATACTTCATTATTAGCTCGAGTGTTCCATTCTAGTGTTACTTTTTTATTTTCCCAGGTTGGCTTGACTTCGGATACCTTCGTTTCCTCATAAGTTTCGGGCTCCAAAACAAATTCCAATTTGAGATTGTCGGGACCGGTAATGGTATAATTCAATGTTTCTGAAGATATAATTTCCTCGTCCTTAAATCCGAAACCTGAGTTAAATATCAATTGATGATTGGTGTTTAAAACATAATCGACCAGCTCCATTCTCAATTCATCCACATCACTAAAATCAACTTCAGCACCTTCAAAAATATCCTCGATATAGGCACTGTGATTTGTCTCACTATCAAGTAGTTTCGCCACAACGTATTTCGGTGAGTCATCAGCTGCTGAATTGAGAAATCTTAGCGTCTGATTCCTGACCTCAAACTGCTGTACTTCTCCCGTGGCAACATTGGTTCTGGTCACCTGAAATCCATCATTTAATGCCTTTGTCCAAGTCCTCGCATTAACCATTTTCCAGCGCAAACTAAGGTTGGTGCCATCAAAGTGATGATAAAGTAGTGGTTGCTGTGCTTGTGCCATAATTGCACTCCATGTCAATATGCAGAGGATCATTATTCTCATATCAACTCTTTACGGTTCCACATTTTTCTCCCAGTTCCACATTCTTATTAATATCCACCTTATTTAGGATTTTAATTTTCAGGTCAATGTTGAAATAATCCGGGTTAGGAAGATCTCCTTCTGCTTTAAAGGCTAAAAATTGCTTGTGTATTTTAAAGGCCTTAAGCCAATAACCTTCAACTTCAGCGTATAAGTAAACGCGACCATATGCTCTCCAACCTTTTTGGCCATGTGGAAAGGTGTCGACCAGTGAACATGTGGACTGATCAGAGAAACTCAATAAAGCCAGATCAAATCCAGCGCCTCCGCGTACATTGACATACCTCCATTTAGCGGGTTCTCCATTTTTCTTGGTGTGCCTGTAGGTAAAACCAACATTCATGCTGCTGCCAAATGCTGCACCCGTTGCATTGGAAGAGCTTCTTCCTCCTTCGTTGAGTTTCGATCTATTGATTTCATTGGCAGATTGGCCGAAAATAGCGGCCAATTGAGGGGATAATGTTGGTGGTCCAGGAAGATCGTTGCCCATCAAAAGATACAGGCTGGCAGTAATACTGAAAGTCTTAAAGTATATTCCCACTGAAACAGGTGGAATGACCTCTCCCTCAATATTAGAGATAGATCCATCAGCATAACCACCTATATAAAGATGCCATTGGTCTTCTAATCCGGGATCCTGTGGAACATTGACTAAAAGATCCAGCTTGCCCTGCCCTCTAATTTTTCCCTGTCCGGCATCTATATAAGTATTGAAATTGCCGTGCATCAGAAATCCATCGACGAGACTAACCCGCATCATGACTGCGCAACTGATGGTATTGGCTTTACCTTTGGCATTGGTTTCATTAAATGCTGCAGCCTCACTTCTTTCCATGACATTCGACGAGATATTGTCCTTCTGTGCGCTGGCCCATCCTTCCGAATCACTCCCGGCTATTTCACCTGTGCCATACAGCTTGATCTCCCGCAGTCCCAGGTTCTGATTGAATGAAAGTTCCAGGGTCACCACACCCTGAAAAGCTTTTCCCGAAGTGGTGGTTAGTCCAATGGTGGCTTTGAGCCCCAATCTGGTATTGCGATCAGGTTCGTAAATGATGCCTGAATAAGGATTGTTCAGTCCATTTTCAGCCATCAATCCCAGTTCATAGCCAGCCATGCTCATGTGATGATACATTCCTCCCCCAAAACCATTGGCAGCGATAGGAGGATATATGGGAACTGCCATTAAGCTGGAAGATATGTAAACATCAAAACTCCAGTATTTATATTCTTCTTCCGAGCCTTCATTCATGGTTCCAAAACGAGCACTTGCGGCAGCACTGAATTTATAGCGATTTCCATCTTTGACGAAACCACCCTCTAGATTACCGGCAAAACCATTGCCATAAACCGGGTCATCTGCGAAAAAAACAATACCCCCTTTGATGTAGCCCGCATCAGCGAAATCAAGATGGATTTCTAGAGCCATTAATTTCATTTCTTCAAACTCCCAGCTCTGGCGGTTCGAAACCATTTGAGGTCTGGCAACCATCCCAAAAGCACCACCCACCTTTGCACCTCCATCCTCTTCAGACATGGGTCCCGCTTCCATGCCTATGCTAAACATCACTCGGTCATTATCCATATTGATAATGGATGCGTGATCAACATTTAGTATCGAATTGTTTAAGATCGGTCCCGCAGTAAAAGTAATGTGACCGCCATGTGTTCCGAGACTCACATAAGGCAGGGTATCTTGAATAATCAAGTGGCCAAACGAAACATCCGCAATGGTCAGGTCTGTATTTTTTGTTATTTCTGACGGTGAAACTTCAATATTCATCGTTCCTGACAACACCGCTTGCACTTTAAATGCATTGTTCACCACGCCCACATTCAAGTAAGTGTTTTCATTCAAGACTGCACTCCCGACCTTCCACATTGGTATGGTCATCAGAGAGTCCACACCTATGTCAAACACGTAGTTTTCTGATTTTAGGTTGGCCAGGGCGCGATATCTCAGACTTTGATTTTTATCACCTATCGGGATGACCACTCTGCCATCAAAACCAAATTCATACACTTCACTGTAAAGGGTACTCATTTCTAATCTGTCCATGCTGTAAGCCCATCCAGTGGCGCCCATACTTCCACGATCTAAGGACAAGACCTGATCCACGTAGAACTTGCCTGTAATTCCTTTGTGGTCCAGATAGAGCCGTTCAGCACCAAATGCCAAACGATCATCATCTTGTTGGAAAACAGAGGGTAGAATAACTTCAATCTTTTGGATGAAAACGCCTTTCCATAAAGCGTCACGGGTTGGATCTGGTGATGGACTGACAATCAGTTGCTGCTCGGGATCAAAGATGGGTGGAGGTTCGAATCCTGGTGCATTTTTAGTTTCAGAGAGGTCTACCACCACCTCATCGACTATAAATGCGATGCTGGTGTCTTGTGTCAACGTAAAGTGAGGCAATGAAACATTGACCACGATGTGATTGAAATCAGAAACGGTAAGGCCAATGTTGGCTTTCACTCTCTGATTTCCCGGCAGTAGCTGACCAGTTTCGTCTGTAGGCAGGATCCATTCTCTGCTTACTAAAACATCTCCTTCTATTCTAGCCGATTTGAATCCGTTGCAATCAAATGTAATGTAGCATCCTCCATGATTACCGTCCTCATTCCGATCGAAAGCTTTGAAAACGAAGGCCATGTTGCTGGTATTTGGTCGGTACGGGAAATCTGCGAATAAGGCCAATGTAGCATCACCTATAAATCCGCCCTCAGAAGTAAACTTGATGTCATCACTTCCAAACATCAGTTGAACACCACCCTTCTTCTGAATGGCTCCATACACTTTCATGATGGTATATTCAGGAAGTATCCTGGCCTCATGAAATACAAGAGAATAGGTATAACCATTGATGCTGTCTTTGATGCCAATGGGAAACTGAAGAATTTCCGCACCTGTAAGTGCACCTATTAAATTGGATCGGCTCAAACCGTCTATCGCCTTTTGGGCAGCGCGGACCTTCGGATTGCCGGCATAAGCCACCTCCATGGCATCAATGTCTTCCATGCCGTCTACTTCGCCTTTATGGGATGCAGCACTCTTGATCCACTGGTCGACATTTTTAAATTGATAACCTTTTACTTGTTGAAAAGTACTTGTCCTAGTTTTCAATTTATTGCTAGCAGCTTCAATACTGTCCAGATAGTAGGTGAGCTTAGAAATGTTGAGGAAATCGTGTCCATTATGAATTGGATTGTGATTGCCAAATAGAGATCCCACGACCGGGATAATGAAAATGATTATGATGCTAATCCTCTTCATTTTTGTGGATTAAAGAGATAAGTATAATTCAATGTATTTCTAAATTCACTAAATTTTTGTAAGCCGGAGTTTGTATTTTCTACATGGTTATTGATCAGTCCCGAAGTAAATACAATGGCGCTGGTTTTCGTTAATTGGTATCCAGTGGAAAATTGTAAATTGATCACACGTCCTGAAGCTTGTAATAGATCATCTACTTTCTGAGAAGAAAGCGCATAATTCAAAGCCAACGAAATATTGAGACTGTTATCGAGAAGTGACTTTTCTGACGAAATACCTACGCTATTAAATGTGGTTTCAAGCAGTCCAATTTTATTTCTTTGGTGGGCCAGATGACCATTAAAGCTCCACGCTGCAGGTTTCAATTGTAAAAAGTAGTTGACAGTGCTGGTTAATGTTCTACTGGATTGATCCAGTCTGGCCAAATCATTTTCTATGGTAGCTCCCCGATTGAAAGTCATCTGTCCCTGTATTCCAGAGCTACGGCTATTGTCATTGGTAAGAATCCAACTAAAGCCTGCGCTGCCATTCTCGTTTGATAACACCAGATCTGTAATTACATTTAAAGAATCAATATTTCGAATGGAAATCCTTCTATTGACATGATTAAAATTAGAATAACTGCCTGTAAAAGTAAGTGACTTAGTAGCCCTGATGGTTGCATTGGCACTTCCGACAATCCTTCTGTACTGATTAGCCTGGTCTTCCCCCAAATTATTTCTTTGAATACCTGATCTTCCTATCAGGATCAGTCTGCTTTTAAAGAGTTTTAGGTTTAAGCCTCCACTGATGTTTTCAAGGTCATTGTTGAAAAATAAGGCTCCCATTGTCCGGTATCCCGGATCAATTCTTTCATAACCTACATTGACAGAGAATAAATTAAAGCGATAAATCCATTTCGCTTCGAAGGCATTGTTGATCCTGGAACTGATATTTTTCCGTAGTAATCCGCCGTAATTTGACACCCTTACTCTTTTTTGTTCAGCGTTTAAATTTCGGTCATCTGTAAATCCCGAACTCGAATAATTGATCTCTAGATCCATTCGTGGTCCGATGGATTTTCCGATCTCGCCGCTTAGGATGACATTCTCGGAGGGAGAGAAATTTAAACTGGAATCCAAGGCAACAGAAGGAACGGACGAACCATCGTCCCAGGCCTTAAAAATTGAAATCAACACCTTGTCTTTGCCGTTCTTGTACCCGATTTTACCCCCAAAACCCATTCTTTTGAAATACGGATCAACGTTGTTAATGGTTTGAAAGTCTTCCAGGCGAGCTCGTCTCAATCTGCCGTAAAATCCCGAGAAGAACCAATTTCCGGGTGTAAGCTCTATTCCGCCCCCGTTAAAAGAATGGTTGTTAAAAGAGTATTTTCCAAAGTTCATGGTTCGCGTTCCAACTAATAGTTTTGCCCACTTGTACGAAGGACTCAATCCAACAAAACTATAAGAAGGTAGACGGCGGTTAAACACTACGCCACCATTGGAATATGCCAGTGAAAAAGGCATTTTAACACCCAGTAGATCAAAGTTTAAGGCTGCGAGTATTCTTCCATTAAAAGGAATCGCACGGCCTGTTATTCCGAAAGCCTGATAATACTGAGCAGTGGCATTGATATTTCCTGTAACTTTTAACGGATCATTTTGAATCCGTTTACGTAAGGATTGGTACTGCTGTTCTACATCTTGCCCACAGAGCCAGACAGGAGAAAGGAGAAACACCACCCCAATAATTTTTATGCGGGCGATTATTAAAAGCATTTGTTTTTCATCTGCATAGCAGAAAGTTGGTTATGAAAAGGCAGTGAGCGGTGTTATTGAGATTAAGATATATGAATTTCACTATTCAAGCAAATAAGGTCAAAAAAAATAAAAAGATTGTCCCCTTATGAAAACTGCGCTACGTCTACTTAGCGAAACATTTTTTATTTTGAACTTCTAAAACTTTTAACAATGAAGGAATACATGATGGTTTTTCTAGGACCCGATTATGGCGAAGATGGTATGGGTCTAAGTGCTGAACAGATTCAGCAAAGGATGGGTAAATGGTTTGCATGGCATGAAAAAATGGAAAAGCAAGGTATCGTCAAAGGAGGCGAAGCACTGCACGCTCACGGTAAGCGAATTTCAGGTCCTGACAGAATCGTTACAGATGGGCCTTCTGCAGCAAGCAAAGAGCTCATTGGTGGGTATTACGTCATCACTGCAGAATCAATGGAAGAAGCGATGAAAGTTGCTGAAGACTTCCCGGATTATGACTTAGGAAGTACCGTTGAGGTCAGAGAAGTCATGAAATTCGAAGGAATGTGACTTCAGATAAAATCATAGACCATCTTTTCAGACACGAGTATGGGAAGATGGTCTCTTCACTGACCCGAATATATGGCATTCAAAATCTGGAGTTGATCGAAGATGCAGTACAGGACACCTTTAAAAAAGCCGTGCTTTATTTTCGAAACCATTCATTACCGGATAACCTGCAAGCCTGGCTGCGAACAGCGGTCAAAAATCGTGCAATAGACCTTTTTCGTAAAGCAGCTACCCATAAAAAATATGACCAGGCTTCCGGACCGGGATTTATGTCTATGTCAGAAGTGTTTTCGGATCATGAAATTGAAGATAATCAACTCAGATTACTTTTTACCATTTGCCATCCAGGCTTGAAAACGAAGGATCAAATCATATTTGCTCTAAAGTCCTTCAGTGGATTTTCTATAACTGAAATTGCCGGAGCCTTGCTTCTGGACAAGGAAAATGTCAAGAAAACACTTCAAAGGGCAAGAAAAAAACTTCAAAGGGACCCCATTGCATTTCAAGTGCCCACTGGAGCTGCATTTAACGAACGAATCGACGTTGTACACTTGGCCATTTACTTATTGTTCAATGAGGGTTTTCATTCTTCCGGCAAGGATTCTTTGATCAGAAAAGATTTGGTTGCAGAGGCATTAAGGTTAGGTGGGTTGTTATTGGATAAGTTTAAGGAGCATGAAACCAGTGCGCTCATGGCATTAATGTGTTTTCATGCGGCGAGATTAAATGCGAAGATTGACGATGAAGGAAACTTAATTAAGCTCAAATACCAGGATCGAAAAAGATGGAATTACCAATTGGTATGGAAAGGCCATCTGCATATGGAGCATGCTGTGGAAACTAAGATCTTTACCAGATTTCACTATGAAGCAGCCATTGCGGGAGAGTACGTCATGGCTGAAAATTTTGATCAAATTAATTGGCGCAAACTGGAGAACTATTACACTCATTTGATTCGAATTCATTCAACACCTCTGAACATTCTTAATCTGGCTGTTATTCAACACCAAAGTATGGAGTCTGATAAGGCCCTTAAAACCATCTCAAAAATACAACCTTTCCAACTTAAAGGAAAAGAACACCTTTATCATGCCGTCCTTGCAGAAATTCAAATGGCACTTCAAAATTATGAGGCAGCTCAGGCAGAAATAGAACACGCTTTAGCACTCGTCCAAAACCAATCTGAACGAAAATTATTGACTGAAAATTATGAAAACATTAAGAGTGGCATAGTAACAAAATAGTATTGCCCGGCGTTTAATGTAAATTAATTGTTAACTTTGTGTAAACTAAAAGTGAATGCCATGAGGAAGAATGTCGTATTGGATAATGGTTATCATGATGTCTATTCTATTTCAATAATTGTAGGTTTTCTAGTGCTCAGCTTGCTTAAATTAGGTGCCATGATTAGGAGTGGAACCACCTTGACCTTAGAAGGTATGGCACTTTTACTCACCATTGTTTTTTTGGCAGGTATTGTTTACTTCATATCACAAATCAAGCTTAAGGTTAAAATTGGTAAAAAGAAAGTATCCATCAATATTATCCCTTTTGGGTTCAGTAAAATTAAGTTTAGAAAAGAGCGAATCAGAAAGGTCGATTTCTTTAAATTTGATGAGGTCACCAAGTCGAGTGGGGCACTCATTCACTTTGGAAATAGAGAAAGGATTTTCAATTTTGGTGGAAATAGTGGCATGACCATCACCTTGGACAGTGGTAGAAAATTCACTTTCATTTCAAAGGACATTCATTATAAGAAAGAAGAGATTCTTGAATTAATTCAATAGTACGTTTGTAATCCTCGTTTGGAGGCTGTGGTCAGGTCAAGTAGAGATTCGCCAACAACGTTATCTCTAGAACCACAAAGCCTGCTTTAAGACTCATTGCCTTTTCATCATGCTAGAATGTGTAAAAATTCATTTAATGGATGACCCATTCGTTTGAGCAAACACAAAACCTATAGCTTACTTCCATGGTTAATGAATGTTTAAAAGTTTGATGATTCCGAACTGAATGCCTTATTTTCAGCTTCGATATAGACTATTACTAACTATGGGTAAAAAAATAGGTAAACTTTTTCTTAAAATATTAGGTGGGATTATACTATTCATCTTTCTATTGTTGATGATATTAAGAATTCCTGCTGTGCAAACTAAAATTGCCCAATTTGCCACTAAAAAGCTATCCAAACAACTGAATACGACCGTTTCCATTGACAAGGTGGCTATGAATTTTGTAGACAATGCTTGCGTTAGAAATATTTATATAGAGGATCAAAGTGGTGATACCTTACTATATGCTCACGAGATTTATGTAGATATTGCCTTTCTGAAATTGCTTCGCAATGTGTTAGAAATTGATCAGGCCACACTCAACACTGGAGTGATCAAAGTTTCCCAAAACCAGGACAGCATTTTTAATTTTCAGTTTGCCATCGATGCCTTCGCCTCTGCAGATACAGCTACCACTACACCTTCTGAGAATCCAATGTTGATTGATCTGGACAGGGTTAATTTCAATGATTTCAGGGCTTATGCTGATTTACTGGATAGTGATAACAGGCTGTATTTTGATGAATTGGCTATTAAGATCAGTAAGTTCGACATGGTAGGTGAGGTGATCGACATAGACCGTATCGATCTAAATGGTCTATTTGTTGAGAGTTTGACAGAGCCCGCCAATAATAATAAGGTGGTTGTCGACACGAGCACCTCTACATTAGAATTTCCTCTAGGCTCCGTTCCATACGACCTTACCTTTGATAAAATCAACGTTAATGGTGCACAGATTGCCTTAAAAGAAAAAGGTTTTGAGCCGGCAGATACTTTTGATAGCAGATACATAGATATAAATAATTTACAATTGAGCTTGAGCGATTTGCACTTGAATGATCAAGAACTGGAAGGAAGCATAGACGAACTTCACTTTAATCTCAACAATAAATTTCAACTCAATGATCTGAATTCTAAGATTGTCTTTACAGACCAAACCTTGAGTATTCAGAATTTAAACATTGACCTACCTAACAGTAAGGTTAATGCTAGTCTGGAAACTAATTATCAGAACTTGCAATCATTATCAGAATTGGATTCAAAAACGCAAGTGAAACTAGATATCCCTGGTATCAATCTTTCCTTTAAAGATTTGCAATATTTTGTTTCTTTAGATGCTTTAGGTCCTTTTCAGGATAAGGTTTTGGAGGCCAATGGTTCTGCTTCCGGCACCTTTGCCAACTTAAAGCTCGATAAATTACACCTGGCAGCGGGCAATACGGTGCTGGATGCCAATGGTAGAATAAAGAATCTCTCCAACACAGAAAATATAGGAATTCAGAATTTCAAAATTTCCGGAAAGGCAGATTACGAAGAATATGCGCTTTTCTTACCTAATGACACCATCAAACGTCAAATGGAAGAGATCGGTGATATAAGTTTTAATTTAAGAGGTACCGGTAACCTGCAATCCATGATGGTAGAAAACTTAGAAATTTACACTGAATCACTTGCGGAAGCTAAATTTAGTGGGAAACTTGAAAACCTGACCGATACTGATGCACTGAAGTATGATGTTAAGATTCACCACATCACCACTGGCTATCAAGATGCTACAATTTTTGTAGATTCCTTACCAGACATGATCAAAAAGTTTGATACCATCACCTATGCCGGAACAGCAAAAGGTGACCTTTATGATATTACACTTGATGGATCTTTCAACACTTCTTTAGGTGATATGGAAACAGATTTGAGTATCTTATTCAATGAGGATTACGATGACGCTGCTTACCAGGGAAGACTCCAATTGGAAGATTTTCAATTAGGGGAACTGCTGGAAGATGATAGCATCGGTAGAATATCTATGACCGCAAACATTGATGGAAGCGGACTGGACACAGAATCAATACGCACTGAGTTGGACGGAGTGATTTCTAAATTAGAATACAATGGCTATACCTACCAGAATATTGAAGTAGACGGACTGGTAGATGGAATGGAGTTCAGTGGAAAGATGAATATTGATGATGAAAATGTCAAGCTGGACTTTCAAGGCACGGTGGATTTAAATGACTCTATTCCTGTGATGAATTTCAATCTGGCGTTAGATACCTTAAACTTAGAGCAACTCAATTTATCTGACAGTCTCTTTCAGGTCCAATTAGACATTGATGCGGACATCGCCGGCTTGAATCTGGATGATGCAGACGGGGAGTTGACCATAAAGAACATTAAACTAACAAAAAGAGATAGGGTATGGACTGCAGATTCAATTGATCTTATAGCCACCAGAGAAAATGGCAATAAAGGTTTATACTTGAATGCCCCATTCATGACAGCAAGCGTAGAAGGTGATTATAAACTCAGTGTTCTAAGTGATGTTTTTCTAGACTTTCTGGATCAATATTTTCCATTGAAGACTTTCTTAGGAAGGACGGCCGGTGAAGATGCTATCTTAGACCCCGAAGAAAAACGTGTGGTCAGTAATGATGTGATAGACGCTACTATTAAGATGTATGACGTGGTGGAAATTGCCAACTTTTTTGATGTGCCCATCCAGAAAATGGACACCGCAAGTCTGGAATTTGCATTAGATGTTCCCAATAATTTGACAGAATTTGACTTCCACCTTCCCAGCGTTACTTATGATGGATATTACATAGAAGAAATCACCGCCAAAGCTAGTAATGACGATGAGCAAATCGAGTCCAATTTCAATATTGATTCTGTCTCAATAACCGAATCTATACACCTTGGAGGGATCAATATGGATTTAATACTCCGAGAACAATCTGCGACGCTCAGTACGCTGATCAGGAATCAAAAAAATGAAGAAAGTTTGGGCTTTACAACCAGAATAACTTCAAGTGACAGTACGGAATTTGTCCTAAACTTTATGGAGGATTTCATATTAAATAATCAGAATTGGAATCTAACGCAAGATTCCGGCATTACCTTGGATGGAGGTCAGTTTACTATTCCTCCGATCAATATCAATAATGGCTCTGAAGCTTTTAACATTTCAGGTTCCAACCAAAAAATAGATTTACAGTTTACCGACTTCAATTTGAATAACCTGGTGGAGATTGTAGGTGTCGATTCGTTAGATGTTACCGGCCAGATCAATGGGGATCTGGAAGTAGGTTTAGATGATGAGACCCCTATCAGTGGTGATTTGACCATTTATGAGATTAACTTTAATGAATTTAATATAGGAGACCTTGTTCTGGACGCGACCAAGGATGGTCAGGACGTAGAAGCGGTTATGACGTTAACAGGTGAGGAAGTGAAGATGGATGGAAATATTGAATATGATCTGTCCAGCTCTTACTTGTTTGGAAGAGTATTGGTAGATCGATTAAATCTGGAGCCATTCGCACCGTTTGTAAATACTTACGCTCGCGATCTAGAAGGATCCATGCAGGGTTATATCGCGATTGATGGGAGGATTGCAGACCCTGATATATCTGGAGCTTTGTACTTTCAGGAGGTAGAAGCATTTATTGTAGACCTTGGAACCATATATCGCATTAAAGAAGGAAAAATTAATGTAGCAGATGGTCTCATAAAGCCGGACGCAACACTACAAGATCAGGAGAACAGGTTGTCCTATTTGAAGGGTGATATCAGGCATGACTTTTTCACCAACATTAGATTTGATTTAGATTTTAATGCAGAGGCTTTCAAGTTCCTAAACTCCAAAGAAAACAAGAGCGAATACTTTTATGGTGTTTTTGTTGGAAAAGTGGATGCTAAAATTACAGGAAGTACGGAGCTTCCCGTAATAACAGCAGATATCACTGCGCTGGAAGGTACAGATCTGACTGTTCAATTGCTTAGTTCTGCAGCTGTACTAACACAGGAATCTTATATGGTTTTTTATGACGGATCTGAAATTAGTGGTGAAGATGCCATCGATAGTATTTCGATGAAAGCGTATCAACCCAACAGTTCCATAGAATTGGATCTGGCTCTGAGTGCCAGTGATGATGCACTTTTTCATGTTGTTGTAGATCCCGTAACCGGAGATCGTTTGGACGTTAGAGGAAATACTGACTTAGCCGTCGATATTTCGGCGGATGGCAGTCTGAATATTGTGGGAGAATATGTGGTATCAGAAGGGCGATATAGGGTTTCTTACGAAAATACCATCCGAAGAACTTTCGAAATTGATGCCGGAAGCAGAATTGTCTTTCAAGGAGATCCTTATAATGCTGGATTAGATTTACGTGCCATCTACGGTGCTGATGTTAGCTTAACACCGCTCTTGCAGAAAACAGGCGCAGGAATAGATGAAGGAAGCGGTTCGGCCAGAACCAGGGTCAATGTAGTTCTGAATGTGGGTGGAGTGCTATCTTCTCCTGATTTATCTTTTAATATTGTTGCTCCAGAGGTGACCAGTAGTCCCGTTGGAAACGCCATCACAAATGCTCTTGCTCAATTGCGCCTCAATGAGACCCAGCTCCTGGAGCAGGTGGGTAGCATCATTTTGTTTAACAGTTTCACAGGTGGCAGCAGTGGAGGAAATATATCCAATGTCGGAACTTCAACGGCAGTGAACAGCGTGGGAAATCTGATCAACACCCAACTCAATAAACTGGCCTCCAGAGCAGATGGTTTCGAGATTGATTTTAACATCGATCAATACCAGGATGCGGTCAACAATGGCCAGAACATTACTGAATTTGGAATTGGACTTCAGCAACGATTGTTCAATGATCGGCTAATAATATCTGCCGGTGGTAATGCGAACCTGGAAACAGGTCAGGCGGCTTCAAACAACTTTTCAAGTTTCGCCGGCGATTTTGTCATCCAATACTTATTGACTGAGGAAGGGCAGTTTCGGGTTAAAGTGTTTCAGAAATCTGACTTTAATGCATTGAATAACAGCAATATATGGAAAACGGGAGTGGGTCTTTCCTATAAGACGGAGTTTGGTCAAATAAAAACGAAGAAATGAGCAAGATAAGTGCGGTTTGGGTCATATTAATCTTATGTACATCATGCTCCATTAGCAAGTATGTGCCAGAAGATAAAAAACTTTATAAAGGAACTGAAATTGAGTTTACCGGAGATGTGCAATTAGCTGAAGAAGATCGGGTAAGAGAAGCGATAGAAAGCTCTTTATATCCAGCGCCCAACAGTAAGCTATTAGGATTGGTTTACTTCAATCTTTGGGTGTATTTTGCTTTCGATGAAAGTAAGGACAAATGGTATTCAAAATTCATTTACAATAGATTCGCCAAAGAACCCGTATATGTCGATGAGGTCAACCTTTCTTTGATGGAAAATTTGATTAAAAAGGAAATGCAGGACGAGGGACATTTTTACAGCCCTGTAAACAGTGAAATTATTGAAAAAAATAAAAGTGCCATCATCCATTATGAGATAAAGCCTACACGTCCGACCATCATGAGAAATGTCAAGCGACCGCAAGACGATACAGAAGTTGATAGTCTGATCCGGAATTATCGAAGAATGAGTGTGAAAGAGGGGGACCGCTATCGGCTGGAAGCATTTCAAATCGAACGTCTGGATGTATCGGAATATTTACGATCGAAAGGGTACTTTGACTTCAATGCCGATGATATCTTTTACCTGATAGATACTGCATCTATAGATTCGGTGGATATCACCATGCGGATAAAGGAGCCTGAAAATGATTCGATTCACCGAAAATACTTTATTGGTGAAGTGAATGCCTACACCACTGCAGGAGCTTTGGGAAGTGGTTATCGAAGCAGTGAAAACTTTGCCTACAATTTTAAAGATCTAAATGTTTATGAGGATTTTCGGTTTATAGATAAAAGGACTTTGGCCAGCAATATTCTGATCGACAAAGGTGACCTTTTTTCTGTCAAGGATTATAACCTAACACTTTCCAGGCTGGTAAACCTCAATATATTTAAGTATGTCAATATTGAGTATGAGAAAACTGCTACAGACAGCTTAGAGGTTGACATTTTAATGACTCCCACAGAATATAAAAGCTTTCTCTACGAAGGTGAGGTCTCGACTTCTGACCGAAGTTTTTTGGGATCAAATCTTTCGATCAGTTTCAGTAATAATAATTCCTTTCGGCGAGCAGAAAAATTGCGTTTAGCATTGAGCGGAGGAACAGAATTGCAATATTTTGACACCAGATTAGGTTTTTCAATATTGAGCCTTAATGCGTCAGCCACTTATGAAGTACCCAGACTTTTGGTCCCATTTAAGACCAGAGAATTTCAATCCTCAGTTCCTCCAAAAACATTTTTAAAATTAGAAGATGACTACCAACTTTGGGTTCAATACTTTAATGTCAATACCATTAAGTCTAATTTTGGTTATGAATGGAAAACAGACAATCAATTTAGCTTTACTTTTCAACCCATTTTCGTAGATTATATCAACGTATTCAGGACTACAGCAGAGTTTGATAGTTTGGCCATGCAAAGGCCAGTGTTAGCTTTGTCATACAGTGACCAATTGATCATGGGATCGCTTTTTACGCTTGGGCACACCAATAAGCTGACAGAAGGTCAAAGAAATTCATATGTTTTAAGGTGGACCGTAGAAACCTCTGGTAATACCGCTACGCTGTTTACGGATCAAATCACCGGCGTTCCTATATCTCAATATTTCCGAACGGATATCGAATACAGATTTATACGAAAGTTTACCGCCATTGAAAATTTTGTTTTTAGGGTCAATCTTGGTTTGATTGAGCCCTATGGTAATTCACAAACCTCTCCTTTTACCAAGCAATTTTACATGGGTGGCCCAACTTCACTTAGAGGATTTGCTTTTCGATCTGTAGGGCCAGGACGCTCTAAGCCCGAGAACATTGGTCAGAATTTAAATCCTATCGATCAGTTTGGAGATTTAAGACTATTGCTCAATGTTGAATATCGATTCCCTTTATATAGTATTTTCCGTGGGGCTACCTTTTTCGATGCTGGTAACGTATGGTTGTTGCGGCCTGAAGAAGGCAAGCCTGAAAGTCTGTTCAGATGGGGCGAATTCTACCGGGAACTAGCCTGGAATACGGGGTTTGGCCTGAGAATGGATGTAGACTTTTTCGCGGTGAGATTGGATTTTGGAATACCTCTGTATACCCCTTATGAACCAGAGGGAGAGCGGTGGATACACCAGTCTCCGGAACAAGGGGTGTTTCCCTGGTTAAGAAAAAATGTGGTTCTAAGTGCAGGAATAGGTTATCCATTTTAAGTTCACTTCATTATCTTAGGCGCTCACATTTAAAATTTGAAAATGAGATTTGCCTTTATTTTACTTTTCCCCGCTCTTTTATTTGGTCAGGAATTTCAGAATTTTATTCCCGGCCAATTTCGTGAATTGGGCCCTGAACGAGGTGGAAGATCTACCACAGTTGAAGGGGTTCAAAATGAAGAAAATGTTTTCTATGCCGGATATACAGGTAGTGGAGTGTGGAAAACTGAAGATTATGGTGAGACCTGGAAAAATATTTCCGATGGCTTTTTTGAGACGCCCTCCATAGGCTCCATTGAAGTGTACCAGAAAAATCCGTCCATCATTTTTGTGGGTACGGGTACAGATGGAATGAGAAGTAATTTGATAGAAGGCAGAGGCATTTATAAATCCATCGATGCGGGGGCGACCTGGACACACATGGGACTGAAGGAAACAGGACAGATCGGCAGTGTAGAAACACACCCAGATGACCCTGATGTTGTTTTTGTTGCTGCGATTGGAAATGCTTTTAGGTCCAATGAAGAACGAGGCGTTTATCGAAGCAAGGATGGTGGTAAGTCTTGGAGTAAAGTATTGTATGTTTCTGACCAAACCGGATTTTCTGACTTAGAGTTTCACCCGTCAAACCCTAATATCATTTATGCTGCGGCCTGGAAAGCTGAACGTAAGCCATGGACCATTATTAGTGGTGGAGAAGAAAATGGAATTTACAAATCCACTGATGGAGGGGACACCTGGAAAAAAATGGATAATGGCCTACCGCAATTGAAAGGTAAAATCGACCTGGCTGTTTCTCCTGCCGACCCTGAAAGACTTTATGCCCTGGTAGAAGCAGAAGGTAAGAAAAGTGGATTATACAGGACCGATAATGGTGGTGAAAATTTCACTCAGATCTCTGATAAAGAAGGACTTTTAAACAGACCTTTTTACTACTGTAACTTATATGCCGACCCTACCAATGCATCTCATCTATACTCATTGGCAACCAGAGGGTTTGAAAGCCATGATGGAGGTAAAACGTGGGAAAGATTTGATGCTAGGCATGGAGATCATCATGATATATGGATCAATGCCAACAATCCTAAATTGATCATAGAATCCAATGATGGTGGTGCTAATATTTCCCTAAATGGCGGAAAAACTTGGTCAACTCAATTTAATCAGCCTACTTCAGAAATATACCAGATAGAAGTGGACAACAATCATCCTTACTGGGTATACGGAGGACAGCAAGATAACTACTCTACAGTTGCCGTACCTGTACTTCCACCATATGGGATGCAGGCAGGACATACGGCCTATATTACCAATACCGGAGGATGTGAAACCGGTCCGGCAGTGCCGCATCCGAATAATCCAGATATTGTCTATTCGAACTGCAAAGGGAGATTTAGTCGATTCAATAAAAGTACGGGAATCGAACAGTCTTATAATGTGGGAGCCTATTTCATGTATGGACATGATCCAAAGGATCTTCCTTTCAGATTTCAACGAGTCTCACCTATTCATATTTCTCCTCATAATCCTGAAGTGATCTACCACTGTTCCCAATTTGTTCACAAAACTGAAGATGAAGGCAAGACATGGCAAACCATTTCACCTGACCTGACCGCTTTCACCCCGGAAACACAAGGAGTTTCAGGCGAACCGTTTACAAGAGATATTACTGGGGAAGAATTTTACAGTACGATATATGCCATCCAGGAATCTAAGCTTGAAAAAGGGGTCATTTGGACAGGAGCCAACGATGGTCCGATCCATGTGACACAAAATGATGGAAAAACATGGGAAGAAGTCACCCCAAGTGATTTGCCACCGGGAGGAAGAGTGGATGCCGTAGAGCCCTCTCAGCATGTCAAAGGAAGAGCCTATGTTGCTGTATTGAGATACCAACTTGGAGATCCAATGCCCTACATTTATATGACGGATGATTACGGTGCAACATGGAAATTAATAAATAATGGCATTCCCGAGGATTACCCGGTCAGAGTCGTAAGAGAGGATCCTATAAATGAGCAAATTCTATATGCAGGTACGGAATATGGACTTTTTGTGAGTGTAGACGGTGGCAATCAATGGGAAGCCTTTCAAAAAAATCTTCCCATAGTGCCGATCACCGATTTGAAATTGCATAGAAATGACCTTGTGATGAGTACCATGGGAAGAGGCTTTTGGATTTTTGATGACCTGGGGGCCTTGAGAAAGGCTGATTCATCTTTGTCTACTTCAAAGGAAATTGGATTATATCCCCCATCGCCTACCTATATGTATCGATATAGCAGTGGTCGGGGAGCAGATCAAATCTCTACACATATTGATTACCCTTCACCGGGTGTCGAAATAGGCTATTACCTGAATGATTCTATTGAGGATATACTTTTCATGGAAATCACCAATGAAAGGGGAGATGTAATCAGGAGATACAAATCAGAAAGTGAAAGCAAAGACACAAGTGGCACAGAAGAAGACATGAATCTAAGTATCATTGAATACGTAGAAAATAAATCATTGAAGACCAGCAAGGGAGCCCATCAACTCAGATGGAATTTAAGACATGATAATCGAGCTTTGGTCAGTCCGGGAATTTATCAGGTAAAACTTTTTAATGACAATTTTAATTTGAAGGGAAGTTTTGAATTAATGGCGGATCCAAGGCTGAAGAAAGATGGTTTTACGCTGAAAGATTACCGCGAGCAGGAAGCATTTGCAATGAAGGTTGGAGCATTGGTCGATGAAGTGAACGATTTTGTTAAGAAGACCGAAAAGAAGGTAAAGGCTTTAAAAGATAATAAGGATCGGACCAAGAAGGAAGATGCACAGCTTAGAATTCTTGAAAGCAAACTCGAAAGATTGAAAAATGAGGATGAAATCGCCTATCCTGAACAGCGCTACGTATCACAGTTGAGATACCTCTATGGAATGACTAGTGGCACTTACCAGCATATTAATCAAGACATGAAAGTAAGGTTTGAGCAATTGCAGAAAGAGTGGGCAGAAATTGAAGGACTTGAATGATCGAATATACTAAACTAATCATCGATTTTGGTTTGGTGGTGCTCGTGTGGGTCGTACAATTCGCGATCTATCCCTCTTTTCAGTTTTATGCTGTTGAAGATCTTAAGAAATGGCATCCAAAGTACACTTTAGGCATTTCCTGGGTTGTAGCTCCATTAATGTTAGCCCAGCTCGGAGTGGCCATTTATCTGGCAACGATTCATCAATCCTTATTTATCATCGGTAATCTTGCTCTAGTCATCGCCACTTGGATCATAACATTTGTTTGGGCCATTCCACTGCATCATGCGATCGATCATCAAGATGAATTGGCCTCTGAACTTGCCCAATTATTAATAGTAAATAGGGTCAGAGCTTTCATTTGGACCGTCATTTTCATTTGGACAGTTGGAGTGATGATTTTATAGGAATATCGATAGATTTTCCAGAATTACTGAAAATGGTAAAGTTTTCTTAACTTTTGGGCAAGCACAAAGTATTATAGGCACACCATTTAGCCATGTTTTAGCATCGTTAGTCTATAAAAAGCCTTTGTTAACAGTTTATTACATGTAAACGTAAAATTATCAACGTATAATTACGTTAAGCTTTGAATGACTTAACTTAATCAAATCCAAACTAATGAAAAAACTTCTATTCTCTCTTTCCCTACTCATTTTTTGTTTTTATGCCAATGGCCAAAAGAATTATCGAATTGACGGTATGGCTTTCGACACTTTGAACGACCCATTGGTGGCTGCCACAGTCTTACTACTGGAGAAGTCAGATTCCACCATGATAGATTTTACCAGAACTGATCTGGATGGATCTTTCGTGTTTAAGAAAGTGCCTAACGGTCAACACATTGTTAAGATCACATACATAGGATATATTCCATTAGCCATAGATGCGAGTTCTACAGATGGAAGCGACGTGGACTTGGGTAGACTGGAATTGGTAGAAATAGCAGAGGAACTGATGGAAGTAGTGATCAAGGCTGCCAAAGCACCGATGAAAATTCGAGGAGATACCATCGAATATGATGCTTCTACCTTTAAGGTTCCACCAGGATCGACAGTGGAAGAATTGCTCAGGCGTTTGCCTGGAATGGAAGTAGATTCGGATGGTTCTGTAACTTCAGAGGGAAAAAATGTGGATCGTGTGACAGTGGATGGGAAGCAATTTTTTGGTTCAGATCCTAAGGCAGCTACTAAGAATTTGCCAGCTGAAGGAATCAGTAAAGTTCAGGTTTTTGATACCAAGACTGAGGAAGAAGAGATTACTGGATCAACGGGTGAAGCAGAAACCAAGACTATGAATCTGGAGCTGAAGGAAGATTTCAAAGCAGGAGGTTTTGGAAAAGTAGTGGGAGGTCTGGGTACTAAGTCCAGGGCAGAATTAAAGGGAAATTACAATAAGTTCAACGAAAAGTTTCAATTTTCGATCTTGGGAGTAGGTAACAACACTGGACGGAATGGACTGGGCTGGGATGACTACCAGGATTTTATGGGTTCTAATTCCTTCAATTTTAATGATGGAGGAGATTATGGATTTGGTGGTGGAGGAGGCCGATTTTACTCTTTCGGCGGAGGAGGTAATGGACTTGAATCAAGTATTCAAAATGTATTTTTTAACAACAGAAGCAATGGAGGTTTTCCACAGAATTACAATGGTGGAGTCAATGTCAATTATGACCACAATGATACCAAACTCAATACGGTGTATTATTTCAACCAGGCGGGGTTAGAAAGGGAAACCAATTCGAGGACAGAACGATTCTTCGAAGATTTCACATCAAATAATATATCCAATGTCATCAACGACGATGTATCCTCTGGTCATAGAGCAGAAATTGGTTTTGAGCAGGAAATCGATACTTTCCATACCATTAAAATGGGATTAAATTTAGCTTCCATTAACACCGTCAATAGAGAGTTTGGATATACCGAACTTTCAAGAAATAACCAGCTAAGCACAACGAGTGACTTTGTCGATCTATTGAATACCAATGGATATCTCATCAATGGTCAGGTTCTCCTTCGTAAAAAGTTTGCAAAAAGAGGGCGTCGAATGGGTGTGAATGCCTCCTACTTGAATACATCACTGGAAGATGAAGGGACATTAGAATCTGAAAATTTATTTTACGGGGAAAATGAAGTTGTGGACGATGTGAATTTAATCGATCAGGTCAATAATTCGCTGAGCAAAAAGGGTCAATTTAAGGCCAATGCGTTATACGTTGAACCGTTAAGTAAGAAGTTTTTCTTTCAGACTTTTTTTAATCATAGTACACGAATAGAAAGTGGTGATCGGGACGTTTTTGATATCACCAATGAAAATCAGGTCGTCAATGGATTTTTAAGTAGAATTTATAGAAACCAGATCATGCTGAACAGGTTAGGTTCTGAAGTGCGGTACACGTATCAGGGTGTCAATATTTCATTAGGGGGGGCTTATCAGCATTTCGATTTAAAAGGAGACTACGATGGAAAAGGCGCACAGCAAATTGAAGGTGAGGTGGACAAGCAATATGTAAAATGGATACCCAATGTTTCTATTAATTTTCAACCTATAAAAAATAGCTATTTCAGAACCGGATATGATGTTAGAGCACAAGAACCATCTATCCAAAACTTGCAACCGATCGTCAATAATAGAAATCCACTATTTATCAGAGAGGGTAATCCTGCATTGGTGCCATCAATCGATCATAATGTGAATATGTACCTTAGTATTAATAAACCTGCTACTTCTCTGAGATTCAGTGTAAATATTTATTACACCTACAATGTGGATGAAATCATTAACAAGGAGACAGTGGATGAAAATTTGGTCACGTATACAACACCTATCAATTATACAGGTGGTCAGAGAATCGGGAATTGGACCAATTTAAGTATACCAATTTGGAAGAATAAGCTCACGGCAAGAATGAATTTTTCCTATAATTATGGGAAAAGCTTTGCGATTGTGAATGAGATTCTTAATGAAACTATTTCTAATAGTTACAGACCTAGTATTAGATTAAATTTCACAGCTTCAGAGAATTTGTCTTTGTATGCTAATGCAAGTTTTAATGTTGTAAATACGGAATATAGTATCAATACATCTCAGGATCAACGTACGCTTAACAATACCTACAGCGTTGAATTTAATGCCAAGACCGTCGCGGGTATCTTCCTCAATTCAAATTTTAATTACGCTCAGTTTAGCAATGAGCGATTCGGAGTGGATCAAGGTGTACCGATCTTGAATGCATCAATTTATAGAAGATTTTTGGAGGGCGATAAATTGGAGGCAAGATTATCGGTTTATGATGCATTGGATAGAAATTTAAATGTGAGACAGTTTGCGTCCGGAAATCAGGTAACAACATCTGAAACATTTGCGATAGGTAGATATTTGATGTTAAGTGTTACCTATAATATCAGAGGAATGAAATCTGATGTTAGAAAAGATGGCTGGTGGTAGGAGCAACCGATCCGAAGGAATTTTAACGGAGTTAAAATAGGTTGCGAACCGGCGGCAAACCCGCCGGATGTTGAAAAAAATATATAGAATTTTAAAATTTTAATACTGAAATGAAAAAACTGATATTTCTTGGAATAATCGCAGTCATGTTTTCAAATGGTCTAATTGGCCAAAAAACATCTGGCACGATTGAATACGAAAGAACTCAGGATTGGGTGAAAATTATGTCACATATGCCCTTCATGAGTCAGGAAGAAAAGGATCGCCAACGTTTAACCTGGGGTAAAAGATCGAGTTGGGGACAGCCCTACATATTATATTTTAATGAAGATGAAAGCTTATACACTTACAAAGAAGAAATCAGTGAGTATGGATACTCCTGGAAGAAAGATGATTTTGTATTGATACGAGATTACGAGGATCAAACCATGTATGACAAAGTAGACTTCCTCGGACGTACTTATATTATGAAGCAGGATGCACCCCGCATTAAATGGAAGATTCTGAATGAAATTAAAGAAGTGGCAGGATACCTTTGCATGAAGGCAGAGACGATTGACACAGTGAAAGATATAAAAATACATGCCTGGTTTACGAGTGATATTCCGGTATATGGTGGCCCAGAAGGTTTTTATGGCCTGCCAGGAATGATTCTTGGTCTAGATTATAATGATGGTGATGTGGTGGTAGAGGCTAAGAAAATTGAATTTTCGGAAGAGCGTGTCGAATTGCCTATTCCTAAAAGGATGAAGGGTCGCAAATTGACAGTAGCTGAAAAAAACGAGCGTGCAAAGGAGTATATTGCTGAGTCCATAGAAGGACGAAAAAACCCCTATTGGCAAATGCGGTATTAATAAAACCTTTTCACAACTGCAGTTCATCCAAATCTGACAGATGATTGAAACTCGCATACAATGACAAAGCTTCAATGTATCATGAGGGATTTGGAAATTGATCTATCGATTAAATGTGATTGACCTAACAATTCCACAACTCAAGTCACACTTCATAATCGAAGGTCCGAATAATTAGAATGCAGATGATCTGTGTATGCCAAATTGCAATCTCCACTTTCCGCGAAAGTTATAACACGTCTTTAGTTCCAGACTAAAAACCGACACTTGAAAAAGGCTGAGATGCAATGTGGTAACCTAATTGTAATCATTTTCTTTCTAAAACAGTTCTTTTCTAGGTCAACAATAAAGCAATAGCTTGAAAACTGAAGGTTGTAATAAATTTGTACATTTGCAGCCGCAAAACAACAATACTATGAGTCTTCTAACGGTTGGAACGGTTGCATTTGACACCATCGAAACGCCTTATGGTAAGGCAGAGCGAGTGGTCGGTGGAGCATGCACTTATATTTCCTGGGCAGCATCTTATTTTACGGATAAGATTAATTTAGTTTCTATCGTGGGTGATGATTTTCCACAGGAAGAAATTAAGGCATTGCATCAACGAGGCGTCAATACAGATGGTTTAGAAATAGTCGAAGGAAAGAAGTCCTTCTTCTGGGCTGGGAAGTATCATGATAATATGAATCAGAGAGACACCATCACTACAGATTTAAATGTCCTGGCTGATTTCGATCCGCAGCTTCCCAATAGCTACAAAGAAAGTGAATTTTTAATGCTAGGGAATCTGACTCCTGAGATTCAATTACAGGTACTTAACCAAATGAAAACCAGGCCAAAGTTAGTGGTGATGGACACCATGAACTTTTGGATGGACATTGCACTCGACGCATTACATAAAGTCATTTCCAGAGTGGACGTCATTACGATCAATGACGAAGAAGCCAGACAATTATCCGGTGAGCATGCATTGGTAACTGCGGCTGAGAAAATCCATCAAATGGGACCCAAGATTGTCATCATAAAGAAGGGTGAGCACGGAGCCTTACTATTTAATGAGGGACGGATATTCTCTGCGCCTGCATTACCCTTGGCAAGAGTATTCGACCCTACAGGTGCAGGAGATACTTTTGCCGGTGGATTCATTGGCTTCCTGGCTGGGCAGGATGATCTATCTTTTGATAATTTAAAAAGAGCCATCATTTATGGATCAACCATGGCCTCATTTTGCGTAGAAGAGTTTAGCATTGAAAAGTTAAAAAATCTAACCGAGCAAGAAATTCATAATAGGGCAGAGAAGTTTATAGAGATTAGTAGAGTGAGTTTGTAAATTGTCTGCGCTTACCATTTTCGCATTCCAAGTAATTTCTCTCCTAAAGTGCTCAACACTGCCGTTTCATATTTGGTTTGTTCCCAATTTCTGGGGTCACCGGGAAACGCAAAACCTTCAGGTGCAACCCGGTTTCTCCATGATTCAATCCTCCATTGGCGAAGACTTTCATTTTCTTCCTGAGCTGGCATCATAGAAATATATTGCGCTATTCTGACTTTATTCTCTGTAAGGTTTGGGCGGATGCCATGCGGCTCCAAACTATTAAAAATCAGAAGGTCGCCGGCTTTGAGAGGAACTTTGACGATTTTGTCTTGTAAATCTGAGACATCCGGTTTAAATCGATCTCGATCATCAGGTTGAGTGAGATTCCAGGTCTCAAAATTTCGATATAGCCAGGGTATACACTGAAAACCACCCATACTTTCATCCGTTTGATCATTGAGCGCGAGTACACCCTGAACATTTTGTGGCTTAGTTGCAGGATCATAATCCCAATGAATAAAACCCTTGTACTCGTAGCCCGGCCTGATTGGAAAATTTAAGTTCGCCCGGTCTATAGTAACCCACAATTTCTCAGTTCCCCAGATGTCAACGAATGCATCATATACTCGCTGAGTCTGTCGATTATTCCATAATTCCTGGTGATTGTAAACTTCGACCATGCCTGTTCCGGCCAATTCTTTCATCCTCATCTCACTGCGCGGAGAAGTATACCATGTTCCTTGATCGTCGGGATTTTTTTCTTCAAATTCCCAAAGAAAGGCTGCCGTATTAAGAGCCTGCTCCCGCGAAATCGCATTTTTAATAACTACATAACCTTGCTTTAACCAAAACTCCCAATCCTCTAAAGAAAGAACTCGAAGGCTTTCTGCATCAGCAAATCTGCGAAGTCTCTGTTGACTCGTTTTCGCGGTTGATGGATTTCCAGGAATATCTTTGTGCTGATTTTCTAATTCCATAATATTGATTAAATGTGAGCCAACTAATTATTGTAATTTAGTCAAAACCCATGAAAAATGAAACGCTGATTTTTAAATTTTTTATACAGAAAATATGAAGGATAGGTTATTGCATTTTGGTATTTTATTGTTACTAAGTATGCCACTTTGGAGTCAATTGACTGAACAGTATGAAGTTAAAGAGATTAAGGATATATATTATATTGACGACTCGGTAACTAGGGACACTTTTCAAACCCTTCACTTGGCGTTGCCTATGAATAAGGATAATGCTCCCGTGTTAATTTGGATAGGTGGTGGTGCATGGTCTTATGGCAATAAAAACCTGGAGATGGATTTTGCTAATAAAGTGGCTTCTCACGGAATAGCGGTTGCAAATATCGGTCATCGAATGAGTCCCGCCATATGGAGAGATCCCTCCTTAACTTCGGGAATTCAGCATCCGAATCACGCAGAAGATGTTGCTGCAGCCGTCAAATGGTTATTCGACAATGCATTGAAGTATTCAATGAATCGCAATAGGATGTATATTGGCGGCTATTCTTCAGGTGGGCACCTTGCCGCTTTGATAGGTTTGGATAAAACATATTTAGATAAGCATGCACTTAATACTGATCTATTTAAAGGGTTGATTCCCATTTCAGGAACTTACGATATTCATCACTATCACAAAGTACTTAAAAATGGTGGTAGACCAGAACTTGCTGAACTACATGTTGAAGCCGTCTTTGGTGATCCCGAAACCAATTTCTCGGATGCATCTCCAGTCAATTATCTGGATAATCTATTAGCACCTATTCTGTTAATTAGTGACAATGATATGTATGATTATTCCAAGCTTTTTGAGGATGCATTGAGAACGACTGAATTTAGAGAAGTTCAAGTTCATTATGCTTATCATCTTTCCCATGGAGCATTATGGCGAGAATTATCGTTTTCAGAACAAAGTATTTATCGTGACCTTATTATTCGATTTATTGAAGAAAATTAATTCTATTATGATTCGCGGTTTTGTCTTTTTCTTAACCTTTACTTTTGTAGTTGGTGGTGTAGCCCAGGAAAGTAAAGTAATAGTTGATGCAAATATGAAAGAGTGTGAGGTATTGCTCATAGGATCATCTCATTGGAATAACTACAATCACAGAGGAAGTGACATTGTCCAAGCTAAACAGATAGATATCCTATCGGAGAAATATCAAAGACAATTGGAAGATATCGTTGCAAGAATCGCTGACTTTAATCCAGACAAAATATTTGTTGAACGGACAATCGAGTATCAACCAAAGCTAGATTCGCTGTATCATTTGTATCGCAATACAAACTGGGGCAATGACAAGCGCAATGAAATTTTTCAGTTGGGTTTCAGAGTAGCTGATCGATTGGATCATCAGATGGTTTATGGTATTGATAATCATGATACAGCCTTTCCATATGACACTATGCTGGTAGCGATGAGGGATGCTGGACAACAAAATAAAATTGAACAATTCAGTAAGGAAATTAAAAATTTGGAAAGAAAATATAATCAACTGGTTGAACAAGGAGCCACTTTGGATGAAATTTTTGATTATTTGAACAGTGCTGAAAGTAGGCGCAACAATTTTGGATGGTATTTGAATGAAGCTAATAAAACTGGTAAGTTAGAAAATACCATTGGCTCTATCTTAGCTTCTGAATGGATTCGTAGGAATCTTCATATGTATTCCTATATCCAAAAATATGTAGAAGCTTCAGATGATAAAATAATGATACTGCTGGGTGCTGGACATGCAGCAGTCTTGGCAAACTTTATTCAATATAATCCAAGCTGGAAAATAGTAGAATTGAGTGATATTTAAACCAGGCACTGACATAAAAAGAATGAACAAAGTTAGAAGTTGGACTAAGCGCATTGATGAAATTGCACAGAGTTTTGATAGAGCATTTTAGGATTTGGACGAGTAAGAATTGAATTGGAAACCCGATTCCAAAGCCTGGAGTATTGCTCAGATTCTGGATCATATTATGACCATCAATGAGAGTTTCTTTCCGATCCTCGCCAAGGTCAAAGAAGGTAATTACAAAGTGCCTTGGTTCGGTAGAATAGGATTTATTACCAATTTGATGGGAAATGTCGTTTTGAAATCGGTACTTCCTGACACGCAGAAGAAGATCACCACCTTTCCCATCTGGGAACCATCTACAAGTAATTTGCCTGGAAACATCCTGGAAAAATTCGCGAAACATCAGGAGGAGTTGAAAGTAATGATTGAAGGAGCCGAGAATTTGCTGGAGAAAGATCAGGTCATTTGTTCTCCTGCCAATTATAAAATTGTATACAAGCTCGAAAAGGCGTTTGAGATCATTGTAGCGCATGAACAGAGACATTTGCTTCAGGCGAAAACCAGACTGGAGGACTTGCGAGTTACTCAATAAGGCGTGACGACCTGGGGCAAGGTGATTTGTACATTAGTTTTAAAGATCATAAAGAGGATTGGATACCCGCTCAAAAATATGGAATTCCTTTTCAATGCTTCAGGTCATGAATTATTTCCTTTTGTGCAACAGATGAAAATTTCTTTTTTATCAGCAACAATGATTTTTGCAGGGTCATTACAGAGATTTTTAAAACCTACAAAACAAAGGAATAAGCTAAGTTGTAAGATTTGCAACAAAAAAATATAGAAATGCAAATCAAGAGAATATACGACGAAGGTCTGGCTCATGCTTCATATGCTATAATTTCCCAAGATAAAATGATGGTTGTGGATCCTGCAAGAGACCCTAAACCTTACTTTGACCTAGCGAAAGAGCAGAATGTGGATATTGTGGGCGTGATAGAGACACATCCACATGCAGACTTTGTGAGCAGCCACCTTGAAATACACGAAGCAACGAATGCCGTCATCTACGCCAGCAAGAATACATTGGCTGCATATCCCCATGAGCCATTTAGTAATGGAGCCATAATAGAATTGGGAAAAATAAAATTGAAGGCATTAGACACACCTGGACATTCTCCGGATAGCATCAGCGTCCTGGTATTTGATGAAAATGGAAATCAGCAGGCGGTTTTTAGTGGAGATACTCTCTTTATAGGTGACGTAGGCAGGCCGGATCTGAGGGAAAATGCAGCCCACTTAAGGAATAAGAGAAAAAGATTTGCCAAGCAAATGTACCATTCCACCAGGGATGTATTAATGAAATTAAATCCAGATATCATGGTCTATCCTGCCCATGGTCCTGGTAGTCTTTGTGGTAAAGGAATGAGCGATGAATTAAGCAGTACGTTAGATCAACAGCTTCGGGAGAATCCTGCCCTGCAAACCATGACAGAAGATGAGTTTGTGGATTATATACTGGAAGGTCAGCCCTTCATACCAAAGTATTTTAAATATGACGTAGAAGTCAATAAGTTGGGAGCTGCGAACCTAAATGAAAGTATTCAGAAAGTAGAATATCTTCAGAGTCCTCAAAGTTTACTTTTAACCAACGGACTAATCATAGACGTACGCAGCGCATCTGATTTCAGATCTGGTCATTATCCAGGTGCCGTCAATATTATGAACGGAGCAAAATTCGAGACCTGGTTGGGTTCAATAGTCGATCCCAAAGAAAGATTTTATCTCATTGCGAAAAGCAAGCAGGAGCTAAGTGAGGTTCTTGGCAAGTCTGCAAAGATCGGGTATGAGTCGCATATTATTGGAGCACTTGAATTTGAAGGTAGGGATGATTTAAAACAAATGCCCGAGTTGAATTTAAATGAACTGGTAAAAAAGCCGAAAAATTTTACCATTGTAGACATCAGGAATAAAAGTGAATTTGAAAATGGTAAATTTTTTGACCATTCGGTAAATATTCCTTTACATGAGCTTCGTGAGCGCGCGCAGGAATTGCCTTCAGATCGTCCAATAATAGTGCATTGCGCAAGTGGGTACCGTTCCGCAGCAGGAGCTAGTATCGTATTTGCAGCATTGGGAGAGATTGTAGAAGTTATGGACTTAAGTGATCATATTAAGCAATTTCAATAATACATGAAAATTCTATGCACTTGTTATTACGGATATTCTCCTTATAGAGAGTGTAAAAAAGGAATATGTGGTGGTGGTTTGTAAAGCTACACAGACGCTTCATTTTTGGTATTTTATTGTTAAACAATGGTTTAAATATTAGTGAAATATTTAAATTGTTTGTAGCTTTATCTTAAATGCAATGCAATGAAAAATCTCAGATCGCTACTGATAAAGGGCATATTATTTTTTCCCCTCTTTATGCAAATGACAACATTACAATGTCAAATTGACTCAAGTGATCAGTCAATGATTGCTGTTTCTGGTTATGTGGACAGTTATTATGCAGCTTATAGCAATTCCGAAAGGATAGGAACATTGCAACCATTAATAACAGTAGGAGCCCGAAACAATACGATTGGCCTTAACGTAGCACAGTTGGGTCTGCATTTTAAGAAGGGAGTCGTTAGAGGTAATCTTACACTGCATTATGGTGATATAGCAAAGGCTACCTGGGATGAAGATTTTAATAATGTTCAGGAGGCCAATGCGGGCGTCAGGTTGGCTCCAAATGTTTGGTTTGATGCCGGATTTTTTCATACCCACATTGGCACAGAAAGCTTTCTTCCTAAGAATAACAGGCTAAGTTCGACTGCCTTTAAAACGTATAATGAACCATTTTATCAGGCGGGAGCTAGGTTGACAAGAGAGGCTGACAACTGGGAATTTCAATTGTGGGTTTTAAACGGTTATAATACTTATGTTGATATAAACAGCGGCAAGTCAATTGGTCTGCTGTATAACTACAATTTCAGTGAAAATACTTCATTGACTTATACCAACATTTATGGTCGTGAGAGTAGAGATAATAGGGAACCTGCACAATTTAGGTTTTATCAGAATATATATCTTAATCAGACCTTAACTGATAAATTTTTCATGGATCTTGGATTTGACTTTGCGACGCAGACCCACAGTGTGCTTTTAGAATCTGAAAAAACTGCAATCATGTTTGCCGGAGTAGCCACTTTTCGATATCAATTTGAACCCAAAAGCAGTTTGACGGCGCGTTATGAAATTTTCAATGACCCGGATGGATTTATAGGTGGATTTAGAGCAGTAAATGGTGGAGTGTCCGGGTATTTGTTGCAAGGATTTACTTTTGGAACAGAGTATCGCCCCACAGAAGAATCTTATTTGAGAGCTGAATTGAGGCAAACAGTTGCAGCTTCGGATCATGAAATTTTTATGAGGAACGATCGAAATAGCAATACACGAACAGAGTTTTTAGTCACTTTAGGAATAGCGCTCGAAAAAGTGTGGAAATTAGAGTAAGATCACTTGCCATGGGACTGGCAAATTCTATTTGCCAGCGATCATCGAACCTAAAATCCTGGATTACCTTGAATTGCCATGGGATTTGCAAATTCCATTGGCCAGCTATGAGGACAATGAATTTTTAACACTTCGACCTTACCAATGAATTGTTGAGTCCCAAAACCAGTAGCACAGATGCTAAAAGTCTTACCCTAAATAAGGCTGAATGAAATCGAAAGTCAGTTTGAAATTCTTCTGGTAGACCCAGATCAATAAGATAATGAATAGAGCAAATAGAATGGCAATTCTACCAAACCATACTCCCTTCTTGCCGTAATTGTGTCCTGAATCGCTCATTATTAGATAATTTATTGCAAAGAAAAACAAAGATTGGTGATTCGCAAAATATTCGTCCTTATATATGAGCACATTTAGACTTAAGCCACTCCTTTTCTTTTAGGTTTAGATGCGGAGAAAGTCGCTCATATACCCGACTATGATATTCATTTAACCATTGAACCTCCTCTCTAGAAAGCATAGGCATCAAAATTAAATCTGTTTCTATCGGAAAAAGTGTCAAAGTCTCAAATTTGAGAAAGCCTTTTCCAGCCTTCACAGTGAGCAGACAGTTTTCAATTCTTATTCCGAATTGATCTTCTTCATAATATCCTGGTTCATTGGTGGTGACCATAAATTCGTCGATGGCAACACGGCTTCGTGAGGCAATCCCGGGATAAAACCCTTGTGGCCCTTCATGTACATTTAAAAATGAACCTATTCCATGTCCTGTACCGTGCAGAAAGTCCATCTTGTTTCGCCAAAGGTGTAGCCTTGCCAGAGTGTCCAGTTGGACTCCTAAGGTGCCCTCCGGAAAAACAGCTCTATCCAATTCAATATTTCCTTTTAAAACCCTTGTATATGCATCTCGTTCCTGATCGGTGGGGACGCCAAAATACGTGGTTCTCGTGATATCAGTGGTGCCATCCAAATACTGCCCCCCACTATCCACGAGAAGCATGCCTTCACCCCTTATCTCTAAAGCCTCTTTTTCAGAAGGACGGTAGTGCACGATTGCCCCGTTACCTTTAAAACCTACAATTGCATTAAAGCTCTCCGAAAAGTAACCCTTTTGCTGACCTCGATATTCAGCAAGTTTTTGAACAAGATCATATTCTGTAATGCCCTTTCCTGCGTGCTCTTCCAGCCAACCATAAAATTTTACCAAGGCTACTCCGTCCTTGACCATAACATTTCTGAAATGTTGAATTTCAACTTCGTTTTTGATCGCCTTAAATTTTATAGTGGGTAGTGTATTATTTATTTTGTATTGTGTATTGATTGACTGATAAAGTGAATAGGAGATGGTATTTTCGTCGATTAGAATGACCGATTCGCTTTGCATTAAATTAAGATCTTTCCATATTTGATGGTAGGGTTGGATGTCAATATTTTCTTGAATGAACAAATCTTCTAACAGAGGATCGACCTTACCTTTTTTAACGTATAATGTGGCCTTATGCAGGGTTATCAGCGCATAAGCGTAGGCCACAGGATTAAATTGCACATCCCTCCCTCGAATATTGAATGTCCATGCAATGTCATCCAAGGTACTGATGAGATGGTGAGTAGCCCCGGCCTTCTTCATTTCTCCCCTAATGCGTTTGATCTTTGATGTTCTAGATTCTCCTGCAAATTCTATTTTATGTTCAAAAATGGGATCACCGGGAAGTGGAGGTCTTCCTTCCCAAATATCACTGATCAAATCAAAGCTGGTTTTCAATTCAATATTTTTAACCGCTAATTTTTTCTGATAGGAAGTGATCAGTTTTTTAGAGAATAATCTACCGTCACAAGCCACTAAATCACCTTCCTCTAAATGCTCCAGCAACCAATCGATGTATTGCGGACTTCCCTGGTTGTAAACTTTGTGTAGTTCAAATGGTCCATTCTTTAGTTGGCGTTCACCCTGAATAAAATATCGGGAGTCGGTCCAGACTCCTGCGAGGTGCTCTGTCACTACAGCTGTTCCAGCAGATCCTGTGAATCCTGAAACCCAGGCGCGAGCCTCCCAGTGACTGGCGACATACTCTCCTTGATGTGGATCACTACTAGGAATAATATATGCTTGTATGTGGTGCTCTTTTAGTAAATTTCTAAGACTGCTGACACGCTTACTAATTGACATATGTAAAAAAATTGATAAGTGTATTAATTTAATAATAAGTTAAAAATATATTACAAAATATTTTAATATGATAAATTTGGCTTTATATTTGCTTCTGCATTATTAGTTATACCTTCCTGCACAACTGAAAGTGTTAATTTAAACACGTAGCTTGTAGAACTTTACCTTTTAAGGAAATGTTAATATAAGCGGAATTTTAGTAAATCTAAATCCAATACCGATGCTAAAGCAAAGATTAAGTCAGAAAATGATCCAGAAGCTGTCCCCACAGCAGATTCAGGTCATGAAACTATTACAAATACCTACCGCTTCTCTGGATCAGAGAATTAAAGAAGAATTAGAGTCGAACCCTGCTTTAGAAGAAGGAGAAGAAGAATTTCAGGAAGTTTTTGATCTTGAGAAAGAGGATTCTGGCGAACAGGATTCTGACGACTTTGAATTAGACGATTACATCAATGAATACATAGAAGATGATCCTGTTTCTTACAAATTAAAAGACAACAGTGTATCGATCGAAGAGGACCGCAACATTCCTTATGCAGTGGAACGTTCTTTTCATGAAGAGCTAGAGCGGCAGTTGGGTTTGCTCAATTTTCAGGACGAACGCATGCAGAAAATTGCACAACAAATCATTGGTAGCATCGATGACGATGGTTACCTGAGAAGAGAGCCGATTGCAATTATTGATGACTTACTGTTTTCTCAGAACATAGACGCAGAGGTCGAGGAAGTAGAAAAGATGATCAAGAGAATTCAAAGATTTGATCCTCCGGGAGTAGCAGCAAAAGACCTTCAGGAGTGTCTGCTCATCCAATTGGAAGATAAAATAGACAAGGGTGAAGAAAATAACATTGAGGCCAAAAACCTTGCGCTCAAAATCCTTGAAGACTATTTTGAAGAATTCACGAAAAAGCACTACCAAAAGCTCCAAAGATCTTTATTTATTTCTGAAAGTCAACTGAAGGATGCGATTGACGAGATTCTGAAACTGAATCCGAAGCCTGCAGCGACCATTGACTCAGCCAGAAGAAATTCAACGCACTACATCGTTCCTGACTTTATCATTCACAACAGAGATGGAGAGTTAGAATTGACCTTGAACAATAAAAATGCTCCGGACCTGAGAATCAATGATCAGTATCTGGAAATGCTAAAGTCTTATAAGCATGCCACAGATGGACGCAGAAGTTCTAAGAAAGAGAAAGAAGCCATCATGTTCATTAAACAGAAGATAGATTCTGCCAAATGGTTTATCGATGCCATTCTTCAGCGACAGGATACCTTATTTAAGACCATGTATTCCATCATGCAATATCAAAAAGAGTATTTTCTGACCGGAGACGAACGTCGCATTAAACCGATGATCCTTAAAGATATAGCGGACATCACCAATTTGGATATTTCCACTATTTCAAGGGTAGCCAATAGTAAGTTTGTGCAATCTGAGTTTGGATCACGTAAGTTGAAGAGCTTTTTTTCCGAGTCACTTCAAACCATGGACGGAGAGGAGGTCTCCACATTGGAGGTCAAGAACATTCTGGAAGACATCATTGCTGCTGAAAATAAGAAGAAACCATTATCTGACGAGAAACTGAAGGATCATTTGCGTGGCAGAGGTTATAATATCGCCAGAAGAACAGTTGCCAAGTATAGAGAACAACTGAATATTCCTGTAGCGCGATTGAGAAAAGAGCTGTAATTTCGACAGCTCTTTGGAGAATTTCAACAGATTATCTGCCCATCCATCCTCCGTCTACCAGTAATATACTTCCATGCATGTAGGCAGCGGCATCGGAACAAAGAAATACGATAGGTCCTGCAAAATCTTCCGGTTCGCCCCATCTGCCGGCAGGAATTCTGCTCAATATGGATTTTGAGCGATCTTCATTATTTCTCAATGCTTCTGTATTATCGGTGCTAATGTATCCAGGTGCTATAGCGTTGACATTGACGCCCTTACTTGCCCATTCATTGGCGAAGGCCATGGTAAGTTGGCCAATGGCACCTTTGCTTGCCGCATAACCAGGAACAGTGATGCCACCCTGATAGGTTAGGAGTGAAGCAGTGAAAACGATTTTACCTGACCCTCTCTTAATCATCTCCTTGCCAAATTCTCTCGTTAGAATAAATTGTGCATTCTGATTTACTTCCACCACTTTGTCATAATATTCATCTGGGTGCTCCGCTGCCGGCGCCCGTAGAATGGTTCCTGCATTATTAACCAGAATATCGATGACCGGAAAATCTGCTTTGACGGCTTTAATGAATTGGTAAAGCGCTTCACGATTGCTAAAATCGCACTGATAGCTTTTAAATGTTCTTCCGCGGTCTTGTACAGCCTTTTCGACCGCACTTCCCGGTTTGAGTGAAGCTGAAACTCCAATAATATCAGCTCCTGCTTCAGCCAGAGCTTCTGCCATTGCCTTTCCAATACCTCTTTTACATCCTGTAACCAATGCAGTCTTTCCTTCTAAACTAAATTTGTCAAGTATCATTTTCTCATGTTATTTTTGGCAATCTAATAAAACTTTCATCCCCTCAGGGTTTTTTTCTATGTCTTCAAATGCTTTTTGAATTTGTGTCAATGGTTCCACTTTTGTGATCATTCTCTCAAAACCAAATTCATTTTTGGTAACCAATTGAATGGCTTCCTGGTAATCTTCAGATTCGTAAACCCTCACCCCCATTAATTTTAATTCTTTCCAGAAGAACTGAAACAGATCAATCTTTTTCGGCTCATTATGAATGGCCACAATGACGATTCTTCCTCTTAAACCCGCAATCTTCGTTGACTGGTTCAGTGTAGCTTGCACTCCTGCTACCTCGTACACCACATCCGCCATTTTTCCATCAGTACTGTCTTCAAGATACTGCTCCAATTCGGTTTCTAAGGGATTGATCGTCTCGAAACCCATCGCCTCCGCAAAAGCAATCCTGCTTGGATTGACTTCCGAGACTAAGACTCTGGCTCCTCTACTCTTGGCAACGATGGCAACCAATATACCGATAGGCCCACCGCCAAGTACAACAGCTACCTCCTCTTCTTGGAGCTCAGAAAGTCGCACATCATGACAAGCCACCGCAAGGGGTTCGATAAGTGCTGCCAATTGTAAATCCAGGTGATCAGGTAATTTGTGCAATGTAAATGCTGGCACATTCCAATACTGCTGCATCGCTCCAGGACTGTCTATTCCGATGAATTTCAAGCCTTTACTAATATGGCTCAAGCCCTTGTCTGATGCTCTTTCGTGCCTAGTATCCAGAGGTCGTACTACTACTTTATCTCCCACATCGAATCCATTGACTTCCGAGCCAAGTTCATCGATTTTTCCCGACATTTCGTGTCCGATGGTTTGAGGAAAAGATACGCGCTGGTCCATATTGCCATGAAAAATGTGCATATCTGTACCACATATACCACAGTAAGCCACCTTAATCCGGACCTCATCCTTCGCCGGAGTATCAAGGCTTTTTTGCTCAATGGTAAAGGTCTTTTGGCCGATATATGAAGTTGCTATCATTGGATTTTTAGAATGCTTCGGTCATCAAAGGTCTGGCAGTCACTAATCCACTCTCATCCAAATCTTCAAGCACTACCTTTCGAATTTCATTAGGCAGTACTCCTTTGCACTTCACTTTGATATAATTTTCCGTAAACCCTAAAGATCCTTCTTCAAAAATTACTGTCCGTTCTGTACCGATCTGACTCAGATAAAAAGCTCTCTTCTTCTTTTCAGAAAGTATTCTGAGCCTTTCATTTCTTTCTCTTCTGATATGCATGGGTACTGCACCCAACATTTGAGCTGCTCCTGTATTTGCTCTCTCTGAATATGTGAAAACATGTAAATAATTGATATCAAGATCTCGAAGAAAATGGTAGGTTTCCAGAAAATCTTCTTCCGTTTCTCCCGGAAAGCCGACGATAACGTCTACTCCTATACAAGCTGAGGGCATCAAATTTTTGATCTTAGAAACCCTGGATTGATAAAGGTCGCGTCTATATCTTCTCTTCATCAGGCCGAGAATGCGATCAGATCCGGATTGCAGGGGCATATGAAAATGAGGGGCAAATTGATCAGAGGAAGCCACATGCTCGATCACTTCATCTGTACATAAATTGGGTTCTATAGATGAAATGCGATAGCGCATCACGCCATCATGTTGGTCGATAGCCTGGATCAAATCTATAAACATCGCTTCCTTCTTTGACCGAACGCCTTCTATGACTTCAGTACCATTACCAAAGTCGCCCAGATTCACACCGGTTAGTACAATTTCTCTACTACCTGCATTTTTAATTTCTGTAATCCTTGAAAGGACATTTTCGATGGTATCACTTCTGCTTTTGCCTCGAGCAAGAGGAATGGTACAAAAAGAACATTTGTAATCACAGCCGTCTTGTACTTTTAGAAAAGTACGGGTTCGGTCTCCTAATGAGTAAGATGAAACGAAGCCATTGACCTCACTGATTTCGCCAGCCATAACCATACCTTTTCCATCAGCGTTAGCAAGATCATTGATGTAATTAAGAATATTAAACTTTTCGGCTGCTCCTAAAACCAAATCTACTCCATCTATTTCTGAGATTTCTTTAGGTTTAAGTTGAGCATAACAACCGATCACTACAACCTTAGCATCCGGATTTTTTTTTCTGGCTTGTCTGACCGCATATCTGCATTTTTTATCTGCAAACTCAGTGACTGAGCAGGTATTCAATATGAAAATATCGGCAGGTTCTTCCATATCGACAGTATGGTAACCTTCCTTATCAAACATCTGCCTGATGCCTGAGGTCTCAGAAAAATTCAATTTGCAACCTAATGTATGAAACGCAACACTGGTAGGAGTAGCCATTATCTTCAAATTATCAGGCTGCAAAGGTAAGTTAATCTAAACTTATTTTATTAATTTCCATCACTTCTTAAATTATGAGTGAATGAAAGAACGGCTACTGTCATTAGATGTATTCCGAGGTATGACGATTTTATTTATGATTATTGTAAATACACCGGGATCATGGAATTATGTATACGCACCATTAAGGCATGCCAATTGGGAAGGCTGCACACCCACAGATCTTGTGTTTCCATTTTTTGTTTTTATCGTCGGTTTGTCAATGGTTTTTTCTATTTCCCGATTGACAGGAAAAGACAAACCACAGGTTGCTTTGAAAATCCTTAGGCGGACTGCGCTGATTTTTTTGGTAGGTTTGTTCTTGAACTGGTTCCCTTTCTTTCACAAGCACATTTCAGAATTGAGGATAATGGGCGTCTTACAAAAGATTGCACTATCCTATGGGGGAGCAGCTTTTATCATTCTTTATGCCAATAAATACTGGCTTCCCTTTATTACTGCTTTAATATTGTTGGCCTATTGGGGATTATTTGTTTTTTTCGGGGGAGAAATCCCTTATGGACTGGAAACCAATATTGTGCGGATGGTAGATCTTAAAATATTGGGTGCAGATCATCTATATGGGGGTTTCGGTGTGCCTTTTGACCCTGAAGGCTTATTGGGGTGCATTCCCAGTGTTGGAACAGTTTTGATCGGTTATATATTTGGAAGAAGAATTCTCGAAGCTAGTTCGAAGCAAAGGTTGGTTCAGGAATATACCATTGGAGGAGTGATTTTAACGGTTGTTGGTCTTTTATGGGGCATGTCCTTTCCCATTATCAAAGCGCTCTGGACTTCCAGTTATGTACTTTACACGGCAGGGCTTGCACTGTTGTTTTTCTCCATCCTAATCTATATTATAGACATTCAAAATCTTAAAAAGTGGACTTATCCTTTTAGGGTTTTTGGGTTAAATCCATTGTTTTCTTACGCGCTGTCAGGGCTATTTGTCAAGCTCTTCATTTATGTCATTAAGTGGAATGGGACCAATCCTTTGGGATGGATGTATGCTAACGTTTATCAGCCATTCTTTGGAGATTATCTCGGATCCCTGGTCAGTGCCATTATGTACACGGCTTTCATTTGGTTTTTCGCATGGTTGCTGTACAGAAAGAAAATAGTGATCAAACTATAGGTTCAATACCCCAATGCCATATTGACCTAAACCAAAAAATATAAAATGTCAAATACAAAAGTGTTAATTGTAGAGGATGAGGCATTGATTGCTATGGATTTAGAAATGATCATGGAATCAATGGGCCACCATGTAGTTGGAATCACTGGAAATGGTGACGAAGCATTGGATATGATCGCGAATAGACAACCGGACCTGATCCTTCTGGATGTCAATATTCAGGGCCAGAAAGACGGAATAGAATTGGCAGAAATCATCAAAGACAGAAGTAAAAAGCCATTTATATTCATTACTTCTTACGCAGATAAAAGCACCCTTGATCGCGCAAAGCATACCCTTCCATATGGTTATATTCTCAAACCTTTTAGCGAGCAGGAATTAAAAGCGACGGTTGAAATCGCACTCTTTCGGTATGCTAATGAAAGCACGGATGAAGTTCCATCATTAAATACCATTAATCAAAACTTGATGTCCGAAATAACCGACAAGGAGTATGAAGTGATGGTTGATATTTATAATGGTTTAGCGAACCAACAGATAGCCTCTAAACACTTTATTTCCGTCAATACGGTCAAAACTCATGTGAAAAAGCTCTATGCTAAAGCAGATGTGCACAACAGAGCAGAATTGGTCAAATGGCTAAGTACTCAGTAAACATGGGAAAGTACATCTCGGTCACATCAGTGGTTTATTTTGCTACAATGAGCTTGCAATTTGCCCTTTCCATCATCAATGGTAGGGGTGGAGTCGTCAGGCGAATGCCAATCAAGACTCTGATCCGTCAAGCTTAAAATTGGAGCGCAGGAAAAACTCTATTTTGTAGGCAAGGACTGAGACCTTTTTATTATATCATTATTAATGTCCTTTCTGACACATAATAATGTGTGAAATACACAAGTAATTATTAAAGCAAAGAAAAGTGAGGTTTACTTGTAGATAGGTGTATATGTGGAATTTGGTGCCATGTTTATAGATAGAAGAATTTTATTCAGATGTACCCTTTTAAATTACTTGCCCTTATTTTGATTAGCTACCCCATGGCTTTTTTTGGTCAGCAGGAAGCTGAAATCATTTACAAAGAGCTGATCTATGGTACCAATCACGAAGATCACATTTCGAAAATTGGGGAGGTTGATTACTATTCATTCGAAGGGGCCTCAGGAGATGTTATCATGATTCGAATGAGAGATGAAACACTCGTAGATTCCTATATTAAATTGTACGATCCCGATGATAAAATGATTGCATCGGCCTGGAGTGATGGAGGGTTGGCTAAAATCAGAAATTTAAAATTACATAAGGCCGGAACCTATAGAATTCATGCATATGATAGAAACCACAACGACATAGGAAAGTATGGAATCAGTTTACATCAATTGAATAGCAATGGTTATGCAAAGCCCATACCGGAGATCATTAGTTTTGAAGATCACATCGAGGAAATCGTAGGAGTTAGAATGTATGAAATGCAGGCGGACAAAGGGGATGTTCTTTTTACTCAGATGAGAGCCAAAACCGTTCACCTGGAATGTGAATTTTTTATTTATGACTCCGAGGGTAATGAAATTTACAAGGCTGAAAACAAGGGTAGGCTTGCAACGGTAGGACCTGTGGAGGTAGAGAAGTCCGATCATTACACCATTGTTGTAACGGATCGTGGAGGAAATGATTTGGATAAATTTGGACTGACACACATGCTTTTGAATAAACATGAATCTGCGCAAAATCTAGTGTGTGGTGAAAATAAAAATGATCGACTGGACAAACTGGTGCAGAGAAATGCCTTTCGGATTCGTACGAGGCCTGGTCAGATAGCTTTAATAGAAGCCAGATCGAATAATATCGTGCTGGAAACTACTATGATGATCTATAACCAAGAAGGTCAGGTGGTGCGAAAAAAATCATCTACCAACAAATTAATCAGTGAAACGCTACCAGTTTCAGATACTGAACAATCCTACCTGGTGGCCGTATTCGATCGCAATGGCAATGATTTTGGCGACTTTGGCATTCAGGCACAATTCCTGGATGATAGTTATTGCCCGAGTATTTTGAATTGTTCTAATCAGGAGGAACTGGTTTATTTTGATGGACTGGCTCAGAATAAATTATTCTCCATTGAAGGTCAGAAAGGCGAGCCGATCCAAGTAGAATTGAAAGAAACCGAGCCATTATTGGAACCACATCTGAGAATGTTTGATCTCAATGGCAACATGATTGCAGAAGCTTATGATGGCGTGAAAGCCAAACTTAACGATTATAATTTTCCTTATGATGGTAAGTTTTTGATTTTAGCCAGTGATCGAAGTGGCAATGATCTGGGAGCATTTACCCTAAGCGCACCAGCTTCGTTGGAATCGCAAGTTGAAATTTCTGAATGTCAGACTGTTTATCCTGGCTATGAACCTTTATCCAGCGTCATTTTAGAAGCTAAAGCACAAGGAAATGGTTTATCATTCATGTGGAATACCGGAGTTACAACTTCTACCATAGAGGTTAGTCTTGAACAAAGCACCAACTACTCAGTCACAGTGACAAGCAGTTCTGGATGCAAAAGTGTGGCTGAAACATATGTGGAGGCCCTTAATGTTTCTTGTGGTAATGGAAATGGTGAGCCCAAAGTTGAGGTATGCCATGTCAAGAATAATGGAACTCATCAAACCTTATGTATCAGTATCAATGGGGTGGAGGAGCATCTTGAGAATGGAGTGGGTCATATTGGGTGCCATATGGGACCATGCGACCATCAATCTCCATGTGAGGAATACGATAAAAAGATAGCTGATGGTGAGCTGAAGACGAAAACAAGAGCGACTTCTCACCAGTTGCCCATCTTTCCCAATCCTACCAGTTCGGTGGTGAATATAAGTTTGAAAGAATTGACGTCTGAAGAAATTACTGTACAGATTTTTGATGCCAATGGCAGAAGTATAATGATGGATGTTGTAGAAAATGAGGGGCAGACATTATCCTATAATTTAGTGAACCTTAACCTGTCTAGAGGAACTTATTTTATCGCGATGTTTTCAGAGGACTTCTTTGAAACGCGTCCGTTAATCCTTCTAGAATAAACATATAACAACAATTGCAGAAAAAGCCCGATGGTTTTTAAGGGCATTTAGTGGAGGCCATTCCAATGGCTTCCATTTTTTATGAAGAGACAATCCGTTGCATCAGATCATCAATTTCCACTTTATAAATACCGTTTTCAATCGCGTAAATGATCAGGCCTGCTATATTTTTAGAGTTTGTTTTTTCTAAGAGGTGATTCCTGTGTCCTTCTACAGTTCTTGAGCTGATGAATAGTTCTTTACCGATTTCCTTTGCGGTTTTTTGCTCACATAATTTTTGCAATACCTCCTTTTCACGGTCACTCAGTAAATCACTTGCCATGGTGTACCTGTCTCCATGGATCATTTTATCACGCAGTAACTGAATGATAAAAGGGGAGTAATGAAATCCCATATTAATGATAGTATTTAGACCTTCTATGAGTTCTTTGGGTTTTTCATTCTTGGCAAAAAAAGATGCTGCTCCCAGTTCAATCATTTTGACAATTAAAGCTGGATCATAATGAGAACTCAGAATGGCTACTTTCATTTCTGCATTAATGCTCATGAGTTCTTTGAGTGTAGTGATTCCATCCATTACAGGCATGGATAAATCCAAAATGATCAGTTCAAACTCTGGAGTTGTACGGACCACTTGAAGGAGTTCTTTTCCATTAGAAGCTTCGCCTACAAATTCGAATTCTCCGAATTCAATTAGGATTCTTTTTAATCCTTCTCTGAATAAATTTTCATCATCCGCTAGAATTATTCTTTTGTTCATTGGGTACAATTAACTCAAAACATACTCCTTGTTCAGAAGGAATCTTTTCCAAATGAGCATGGAGAATTTGTATTCTGGATTCGATATTCATCATACCTAATCCATTTTCCTTTACGCCGTTACTAATCCCTATACCATCATCACTATAAGTAATGACCACACTGCCGTCTTTCGACACACAGTCTAAAGTGATCGCATCCGCACCAGCATGTTTAAGAGTGTTATTGCACAGTTCCTGTACGATTCTAAAGATATGCAATTTATTCTGTCCAGAGATATTATCTAGAATTTCTTTACCATTAACTTGCATAAGTAATTGATCTGACGTGTTTATACCTCGGGCCAAATCAATAATGGCTTCGCATAGTCCGAATTTTTCTAATATCGGTGGCATTAATTCGTGAGAGATCTTTCGAGAACGCTCTATCGATTCTGTCAAAGCCTGGCTGATCATATCCAAAATCTCAGCATTATCGCCATTCTGCCCCCTTAATTTTAACAGTTCAACATTGAGATTTACAACATTGAGCTTCGAACTAAGGTCATCATGTAGTTCCCTGGCGATTCTGCTTCTTTCTTTCTCCTGCGTTTCAATATTCTTGGCCAATAGTTGCTTTTGAAACTTCATTTTCTGTTGATGCCTCTTTTCTTTTTCAGCCAGGATTCGCTTCTGAGAAATATTGAAAAACAAAATGATGCTTATAATCAATAAGGTCATGACGATAATGACTATGATGATAAAAAGCGTCAATTGAGATTCTTTCATATTTTACTTTGCTCCAACTTTCTGTACTGCCAAAATCCTAAAAAATAAAGTAGTTGTGAAATGATATTCAATACAATATTGAAATACCAAAGATTTTTTTGGGTTTCTATCTCGAAAGTAGAAATGACATTAGCAAACAAATAAAGCACAAAGGAACCCGTAAAATTTAAAAGTAAGCCAAATAAGAAATATTTCATCGTTAATTCTGTTTGACTGACTTGACCGAAATTGATGTAAGTAAATAGGGTATAAAGGCTTAATACAATAATGATGAGATAGATCACCGTCTTGGCATTGGTATTGAACTCATCCAGTTCCTGAAAAAATATAGAATTGACGGCAATTAGCAGGATTCCTAAAATAATGACAAAAACCCATTTCTTCGAAGCATCGTGGGCCAGTATAAAGAAACAGGATAAGAGTGCAAATTCTAATACGGTATAAATGGGCATCAGAAAGAGATTGTTGCCGGCACTTGCCGTGAAATAGGTGACAATCTCAGCTAGAGCTGAAGCGATGATAAAAAGACCGAAAGTATTGACAATAGGATTTTGCTTATTGACCCAAATCAGATAAAATAGTGCATTGACAACATTGGCAGTAATAGCAATTTTAAAAATCAGATCAGACAAAAGCTTTTTTTAACCTATTATTGCGTACAAAATGGAGGACAAGTCTTAGACATGTCGTAAACGTAATTCTTATTATTGGGGTTCATTAAGTCATCCTCGTTTTCATCTGTCCCTACTAACATGAATTTTAGATAATATTTCCCATTTTCTATCTTCTCTAGCCCAAAGTAATACTTTGCACCGGTAGCATTTTCGGCTAATACTTCACTTAAATCAACGATAGGTAAAGTGAAGTATTGAAATTGTGCAGAGGTATCCATAAAGGCTTCACCATCTTTTTCCCATGCATTTCTCCATTTGTTGAATTTTTGGATCGAAATGGTATCTTTCACGCTTACCACATCTTCTATCATCTCCTCTTGTGTCGGAGATGGGGCTGAATCAGCACTTTCGCACGCATAAAATAAGAGAAATAGGGCACATATACAAAAAAGGAAAGTTTTCATTTTTACAATATTTGAGGTTAAGTAATAGAAGTCTAAGATAGTTAAAAATTAGTCAATACGTATAATTACCTATTCTAATTTCAGGTGCATTTGCGCTCAAAATTTTGACCAATTGTCCTCATATTTGAAGTATTCGCAGTATGAAGTTTTAACAACTGAAAGTATAAGACAATATGACTGCATAACTCCTAAAATCAAAGACTATGGATCCATTCATTGGACAAATTATGATGTTCGGCGGAAGTTTTGCACCAAGAGGTTGGGCCTTTTGCGACGGACAATTGCTAGCAATTAGCAGTAATTCAGCACTATTTTCTATTATTGGTACAACTTATGGCGGGGACGGAAGAACAACTTTTGCTCTACCTGACTTACGAGGGCGAGCTCCGATACATGCTGGCACAGGACCTGGTCTAAGTACAAGGCGACTTGGCTCAAAAGGGGGTGAAGAAAGGGTGACCTTAAACACCACCGAAATTCCATCTCATAGCCATAATATGAGCTCGGGAACCATTGCAGTGGGAGCAGAAGGCAAAGGTGTGACTACTTCCGATACGGCAGTAAATAACTTTATCGGAAATAGTGAAGGTGCGTTTAGAACAACTTCTGGTGGAGGAAATTTAGGTGCGTCATTAAATGGCAATACTGGTGCTGCAGGTGGTAATCTTTCCCATGATAACATGAGCCCATTTGGAGTAGTTAATTACATTATCGCTCTTCAGGGAGTATTTCCTTCTAGAAGCTAAAATAAAGCACGGAATGCATGTACACATGTCTTTACCCGAGGTCAGTGAAGGAGTTTGGTCGATAGAGGGTTTTTGTAGAGAAGGAATCTACTATCAAAGATTGATTCAGAACGGCATCATAAAGATGCTCAACACTCCTGAAATCGTAGAAGATTTTGAAGATTTCCTTTTGAAAGCTGAAGGTCATATACTTATCAATGGCTTAGGGATGGGCATGTGTTTATGTTACTTGTTGAAAAAAAGAACAGTAAAATCAATAACAATTGTAGAGCTGGATAAAAGTTTGATTGACTTCATATCGCCATTCTATCGGGATGACGAAAGATGTTCATTCATACATTCGGATGCATATGAATATGAACCTCCTGATGGTCAAACTTATGATTTCGTATGGCACGACGTGTGGACTTATCAAAGTGTCCATAACATATCTGAAATAGAGTATTTGAAATCTAAATATGCAACACTTACTAAATGGCAAGGAGCCTGGCGTGAAAGCAAATGCAGGGCTCAGAGAAAGAAGGAAATGATACTTTCAAATCCTTAGCACACTAATTTTTAACCCTTATAATTCACTATCTATGAAAAATAATGATACTGCCAATAAATGGATGGATTTATATTGCGCTATCAATCAGGGAATGGTTTCTGATCATTTACCATTTGATTTCAAAAAAGGGCTGTTAGTTGCAGCACTTCCACTTTTGTCTGTTAATGCCGCAATTGCCCAATGCCAAGGTGAATTTGCCAATAATCTGACCATTCCGCAGAATGGTTCAGCAGGTGGCGTAGGAATTGATGTTGATGGTGATAATGTAGATGATTTTCTAATATTTGATCCTAATTTCACATGTTGTGGAGGTGGTAATCTTACCCTATTACTGAAACCGATGGGTACAGCGAGAGCTTTTACCAATGGAGGATCAGGAACCGTGGTAAATTTTGCGCCAGGTGCTACCATTAACGGTGGAAACGTTGGTACTTATGGCAATGCGCAATGGTTGGCATTTTCATACGCTGGCAATTTTGGTAATTTTGGTTCACCATTTCCCAAAACCGGATACATTGGTATTACAAAGGGTGGAAAGTTTGGATTTATTGAACTAATTGTACATTCAGGTCCCATCAGTGGATCAACCTCCAGTGATCCCTTTATCATTTCTATTCCCGAAGCAGGATTACAGACTGCAGACCAGACTGTCATTGCAGGAAACTGTTCAACTTTACCAGTAGAGCTTCTTTCTTTCGAGGCAACGGTACAAAGTGAAGATGTCGTTCTGAACTGGACCACCGCATCTGAATATATCAATGAAGGATTTGAGGTCGAAAGGTCTACGAATGGCAAGGATTTTCATCAAATTGGATTCGTTGCAGGTTCAGGATCAATTTCACATGAAAGCAATTATCAATTTATAGACAGGTTGATTCCAACCTCTGGAGAAATATACTATAGGTTAAAGCAATTAGATTTCAATGGCAATTACGAATACTCAAATTCCATTACTGCCTACGTGAGAAAAAGTAAAAATATAATTGGTGATCCACGCCCTAACCCTATCACCGATGGTGAAGTCTACTTTGACATAAATTCAGATCCGAAACAAGATTGGAAGCTAAGTCTCTACAGTTTGGATGGTAGGATATGCAATGAACTAAGAGAAGAAGTGGTCATAGACAGGTCGCAATTGAAGGTAGACATGAGTTCATTTGAAACTGGCATGTACATTTTGAAGATAAGCAATCAAAAGGAGTTCTATTTCAAGAAAATAACGGTTCAAAAATAGAAGTGCGATGAAGAAAAAACAACCCTTTGAAATAGTTGATGTCCATGGTAAAAAAGTAAAAATTACCATATTGGGATCATTGGGACTTCTTGCGCTAGGTTATAAAGGACTGATGGCATGGAGAATTGAAAGACGATCTAACCTCAATACCTTGTCATGAAGCGAAAAGTTTTACTCATTGGCTGGGATGCTGCTGACTGGAAGTTTTTATCACCTTTAATGGATGAAGGAAAGTTGCCTAACCTCACCAAATTGGTGGAAGGTGGAGTCAAAGGCCGTCTTGCAACACTTGACCCACCGTTATCGCCCACACTTTGGACCAGTATTGCTACTGGAAAAAGGCCTTACAAGCACGGAATACATGGATTTACAGAACCCGCTCCAAATGGAGATGGGATTCGGGCGATTAACAGTTCTAGCAGAAAAGTGAAAGCAATCTGGAACATACTTACACAATGTAATATGAAATCCAATGTAGTAGGATGGTGGCCATCTCATCCGGCTGAACCTATCAATGGTGTTATGATTTCTAATTTCTTTCAAAATGCAAGTGGTGATTTTAAGCAGGAGTGGCCGATGAGCTCAGGAAGTGTACACCCAAAGAAATTGGAACCTCTGATCAAGGATTTGAGGATACATCCGCAGGAACTGACTCAGGCGCATATTCTGCCTTTCGTCCCTGATGCATACAAGATTGATCAGACGGTGGATAATCGGCTTAATACGCTGAATAAGATTACTGCCGAATGTGCATCCATACAAAGTGTTGCTACTTATCTTCTTGAACATACGGAATGGGACTTTTCAGCCATATACTTCGACGCAATCGATCATTACTGTCACGCATTTATGCAATTTCATCCTCCCTATAGAGATCATATTGATAAATATGATTTCGAAATCTATAAAGACGTCATCAGTGGAGCATGTATTTTTCATGATATGATGCTTGGCAGACTTATGGATTTAGTAGGAAAAGATACCACAATCATGCTCATTAGTGATCATGGTTTTTATCCTGATCACAATAGGCCTAAATCCATTCCCAATGAGCCTTCAGGACCTGCAATTGAGCATAGTCCATACGGAATTATCGTGGTCAATGGTCCAGGTATTAAAAAAGATGGACTGTTGTATGGCGCAAGTCTGCTGGACATCACACCTACAATTCTGTCGTTATTTGGATTACCTATTGCTCGCGATATGGATGGAAAGGTACTGACTCAGATTTACAGCGATACAACACCTATTGAAAAAATTGATTCATGGGAAGATGTTAAAGGTGATGATGGTAGTCATCCACCTGGAGTGATATCTTCTAAGAAGGAAATACAAGCTGAGCTTCAGCAACTAATAGATCTGGGATACATAGATGACCCGGGTGATGATATACAATTGGCCATTAAAAATACAGTAGAGGAAAATAACTTTTACCTGTCGAGATCATATTATAACGGTAACCAATGGTCCAAGGGTATAGAAATTTTGGAGCAATTACTTAAAGAGTCGCCACATAAAATCAGATACGCTCAATATCTGCTTAAGGGATATTTATCAGTGAAAAATTATAAGAAATCAAGGATACTAATAGATAAAATTAAGGAACAATCTCAAGTTTCTACCCCACAATTGGACATTAATGAAGCCACTTTGCTAATGGCAGAAAGAAAGTATACATCAGCGATAGATATTTTTCAAAAGATTATCAAAGAAGCCGGTCAATTACCGGGAATTGCGCTACGGGTTGCAAATGCATACATCCAATTAAATCAATACCAGAGTGCTGAAAAACTTCTAATTCAAGATTTATTGAGAGACCCTGAAGAGGCTTACACTCATTACACGTTGGGGATTTGTTTTTTCAAGCAAGGTAAATACGAGGCGGCTATCAAATCTTTTGTTGAAGGAATAGGGCTGCACTATTATTTCCCAGCAGCTCATTTCTATATCGGGGAATCGCTGCTTAGATTGGCTCATTACAGAAAAGCCATTGAATCTTTTGAAATATGCCTCAGTCAGGTTCCGGGATTAGAGTCAGCTCTGGAAAAAATCATTTACATCTATGAACAGTACTTAAATGATCCACAGTCAGCTCAAAAGTATAGAGATCAGCTAAAATCTCTAGCATTAGGTGAGATCACGATTGTCTCTGGTCTGCCTCGATCAGGTACTTCTATGATGATGCAAATGTTAAATAGTGCTGGTATGGATATCTACAGTGATGAAGTTAGAAAAGCAGACGAAAGCAATCCAAAAGGATACTTCGAACATGAGAATATCAAAAGCCTTATTAATAATAAAGAATGGATTACCGAGGCTGAAGGCAAAGTGGTCAAAGTAATTGCACATCTTCTACCACACTTGCCCCCCAATTACAAGTATAAAATTATTTTCATGGAGAGAGATGTCACTGAGATCATCCAATCTCAACAAAGAATGATCGTCGGACTGGGAAAAAAGGTGGACGATGAAACGCTCCCACTTCATTTGTACGAGCGTTATAAAAAAACCATTAGAAATATAAAAAAATGGGCAAGTGAAAAGCCGAATGTCGAAATTCTTTATTTGTCTTATTCTGAGGTCGTTTCAAAGCCATTGTTAATGGCAGTAGATGTTGCAGAATTCTTAGAAAATAGTATTGATCCTATAGAACTGATTCGGCCCATTGAGCCAGCATTATATAGAGAAAAAAACTTAGATAAAATCGGGAATAATTAATCATTAAAAAACATAAATATGTCTGACTCCAAATCCATTGCACTTACCATCCAAGCTCCTTTAGTTAATAATTTAGGGGCCAGAATTGTCATCGGAAAAAACCAACTTTATCTCGACTCTTCAAAAATCAATCTTTATTGGATGGTCGTAGTTGATCGAACAGATCTTTCGGTGAAAGCTAACTTCACCTTTAGTACGAATGACAAAGTACCCAAAGAGTTGAATCCATATTTAAACAATTCGCAGTACATTTTAATATTGACGACACAGTTGCTTAAGTCTGCCAACTTACCTGTTGGAGATTTTTACAATTACCTTATAAAGGAAGGTGCAGATCGGGAATTAAAAAGATGTGAACAAATTTTTGCCGCCCTCAATTGCGGCAACTGGGCATACTGGGCGTACTCCTATGTTACCATCATGGGAGACGATACCACGAGTGGCTTTGAATTGTTTGGATTTACGGATTCCACAATTATGACCCTGCAATTGCAACCCGTTAACATCAGCGGAAAAACCTACTACACGCCAGTTGACCAATTATAGAAGTTATTTTTATCAGGAGAGGTGAAGCGTAAATCTTCACTTCTCCTTTCTTGTATCCTTTTTTTATGCCATGAAGAAAATTGTTGCCATTGGATTATATGTTCCGGGAACCGGCTTTACAAGGGTTTTACAATCAATTTTCAATCATTTAAAATCAAAATATGATATCCATTGGATCGGAATAGGATATTCAGGAGCGATATTGGATTTTGGTTACAAAATTTATCCTAATAATGTAAATGGTGGTGATGCCTTTGGGGCCTATTTTGCTAGGGATCTCAGTTCAAAGATTAAAGCCGATTCCATCTTGGTTCTTAATGATTTCTGGGTGCTGAAAAATTATCGCTCAGTTTTTGATCAACTCAAGGCCAACATTACAAAAATCGCTTATGTCCCTTTAGACGGTGAAATTGAAAACGCTGATGCCATAAAGTCGATCAGTATATTTGACAAAGTCGTCTTATATTCCAAGTTTGCCTATGCCGAGACAAAGAAAGCTTTACGCCAATTAAGAAAACATTCCAATCCTTTCGATTCCCCAGAGCTTTTTATCATTCCCCACGGTATTGATATCGGAAGCTTTTATCCAGTAGACCATTCTATAGCGAAAAAGATCTGTTTTCAAAATATTCCCTATGCAGATAAATGTCTTTATATTCTCAATGCCAATAGACCAGTAGAGCGAAAAGGATTGCATTTGACCATCAAAGCTTTTGCCTCTTTACTAAAACAGGTCAAAGAGGAAGTTTATTTAGTATTGCATCAAGCTGGTATTCAATCTAAAGAAAGCCAGGCGTGTTGTGATTTAATCGAAGATCTGGGCATTGGTAAAAAAGTGATACTTAATCCGCTCGGATCCCTGAAATATGCGAGTAATGCCGATCTTAATATTTTATATAATGCTTGTGACATTGGCGTAAATTCAAGTTACGGTGAGGGTTGGGGATTGATAAGTTTTGAACACGCAGCTACAGGTATCCCTCAGATTGTGCCTGACCACACCTCTTGTTCAGAGCTTTGGAAGAATAATGCATTACTTACTAAAGTCGATCGTAAAGTAAAATTTGATACTAATCCGTTTATCATGAGTGAAGTCAATGTGGAACATCTGACAGAAAATATGTTAGATTTGGTTCAGGATCATGAGCTCAGAAACAGATTAGGCCAAGCTGGTTTGAGACATACCAAAAAGAAGAAGCATCAGTGGTCCGTCATAGCTGATCAATGGTCGAAAATACTCTAGTCCATATCCAGAGCCATTGCAGCACCGATGATCCCAGCTTCATTTCTCATTTTAGCGGCTACTATTTTTGCTCTGACCTTTTTAAGATACTTTTCATACTTGTGGAATTTCTTGCTAACTCCACCTCCTAGAATAAAAAGATCGGGACTGAAAAGATGCTCAATGTAAAGTAAAACATTTTGGAGTTCAACAGACCACTCTTTGTATTTAAGATCATTTCTTTCACGTACACTATTGGCTGCATAATGCTCTGCAATGCTTTCTTTATAATGAAGATGTCCGAGTTCGGTATTAGGAATGAGCAGTCCGTTTCTAAAGATAGCTGAACCTATACCTGTACCTAAGGTGAGTAATATGACCGTTCCTTTTACATCTTTTGCTGCACCATGATATCTTTCGGAGATGCCTGCTGCATCAGCATCATTGATCAGTTGGATCCTTGCATCTAACTTTTTTCGAAAATACTTTTCAGCTGGAAAATTCAGCCATTTGTTATGGATGTTTGCGGCGGAAAGGGTGTAACCATAATTGATGATACTTGGAAACCCAATGCCGACATCCTTTCCTTCCCAGTCGAAATGTTTGATGATCTTTTGCATTACCTTGAGTACATGTTTGGGCGTAGATTTATTTGGAGTTGCAAGCTTAAATCGGTCAGTAATCATTTCTCCTTTCTTAGTGTCTACGATTGCTCCCTTGATGCCTGTTGCTCCCACATCTATCCCTAGTATTTTACTCATTGGTACTTTATTTTATCACTGTTATTTTCATTTCAATATTATCTACTGGTCGGTCTCCGGGCCTTGTCTCCACCTCTGCGATCTTGTCAATGACATCCAATCCTTCAATTACTTTCCCAAATACAGTATAATCACCATCCAGCAGCGGATATCCTCCTTCTTCCTTATACTTCTCCCTTTGCAGACGGGTATAGCTATTTCCTTTTCTATATTCTACATTGTCTAGTAGTGCGTCAGTGACTTTATCACCCTGGACTATATAAAACTGTGAACCGGACGATTTCTTCTCTGGATTCACAGAATCTGGTTGCCTTGCAGCAGCCAATGCACCTTTCACATGAAGATTTTCTTCGAGGATTTCTGCATCTATCTGATATCCAGGACCTCCGCTTCCAATTCTCATGTCTTCGCCAGCATTTCTGCTGTTTGGATCGCCTCCCTGAATCATAAATCCGTCGATGACTCTGTGAAAAAGTAAACTGTCATAAAAGCCCTCATTGACTAATTTTAAGAAATTATCACGATGTTTAGGCGTGCTTTCATATAGCTCAATAAGCATATTGCCATACTCAGTCTGTAACTGAACCAAACATCTCTCCGGAGCATTCACGATAACTTTATCTTTAGTGGTGTTCTTTTTGTTTTTTTTGATCGCTGTTAAAGCTACATCATATTGACCAGAAAGGAGGTATTTATGCTCAGGGTTTTCTTCTTTCGATGTATTACCGTCTCCGAAATCCCAAAGATATTGTACTGCATTTTCAGATTGATTTTCAAACTGAACTTCAGCCGGTGCAACATTTTCTTTCTCTGTAATGGTATACTTTGCGATAGGTCTTGCACATGATGAAGCACATACTATGGCGATAAAAACTAGAACTCTACTCATTGATGACTGAAATTTGCATTCTAATGTCTTCTTTTGGTCTATTGTTTCCATCGACGGCCACATTTGTTATTGAATCTATGACTTCCATACCCTCTATGACTTGTCCAAACACCGTATATAGATTATCTAGAAATGGTGTTCCACCCCTTGTGGCATAAATTTCTTCGTGCGTTTCATTGTATACAGTTTGATATTGGCTGGCAACATTGGCTAACTCAATCGGAGAATATTGTTTGCCATCAACAATATAAAACTGAGAACCTGATGATTCATATTCAGGATTCATTCCGTCTGGTTTGCGGGCTGCTGCAAGCGCGCCTCTATAATGTGGAGCTCCGATCTCAGCTTTAATGGTATATGGTGGACTTCCCAGACCTAATTGTTGGCCTGGTTCGGCATCCCTGGAATCCGGATCACCACCCTGTACCATAAATCCGTCCATTACTCTGTGGAAGAGCAAAGAGTCATAATAGCCCTCGTTGGCCAATTTTATAAAATTTTCTCTATGGAGAGGAGTAGTATTAAAGAGTTCAGCGATCATATCCCCGAACCTGGTTTCTATCTTAACTTTGGTGCGAGGAGGTTCCGGAATATTGACATACTGGGTATCCCTGGAAACAGAATTGCCCTTCTTTGCTTCCAATACGACCATTACATCACCAAAAGCTTTGAATTCATGTACAGGATTGGTTTGATTACTGATCGTGCCATCTCCAAAATACCAGGTGTAGCTGTCCGCACTTTTTGTCTTATTGGTGAATTTAATTTGAGTAGGATTTTCTTCACCATTGGCATAAGCTGCAGAAAATTCAGGAGAGGGACCTGAACATGAGACAACTAGTAATATTAAAGAAAGAAAAAATAGTATCGTTTTCATTTTACTGATCTAATGTTTCTAAATCGAAGCCACCATTTTCAAGGTTAAGCTCCTTAAAGTATTCAATCACACACTCTTTAAGCAATGCTTCCTGATCATCAACTCCTTCAAATTCAATGGCGGAAATTTGCTTATAATGAGGCCACGCTTCATCATCTCTTCCCACAAATTCATAGATGCCTTTTCGTGATAATAGTGAACAAACGGCGATGTGCATCAGGTCGACTTTTTCTTCTTTGGTAAATTCAGTTTTCAAGCTTCCCAATTCCTGAACGCCTATCAAAAAAAGTATCGTTTTTAGTTCCGGCAACTCTTGTTTGCCAAAGGCATTTTTCACAATGTGCCGAACTTTCAACCACTCAAATTCTAATTCCCAAGACTCCATAAGCATTTAAAAATGTGTGCAAATATAACAAGGCTATTCCTCTCTCACAAACGACTTTATGGTTTTAGCCCGAAAGGCTGCCGGCATGGACGCCAGAAAACCTATGCCCATAACGGTTAAGATTACAATGAATGTATCCAATGCGCGCATTTCTATTGGGTAAGCATCTATGATGAAACCCTCGGGTATACTGATAATCCCAAAGTTGATCTGAAGTATATAGAACAAATAGGAAAGAAACAATCCAATTGAAACCCCTAAAACACAGATTAATATGCCTTCCAATAAAAAAAGCCACTGTACATCCCGAGAAGTGAAACCCATTGACCTTAAAATAGAAATGTCCTTCTTCTTGTCGAGAACAATCATCCACAGGCAACCCACCAAATTAAAAGCGATGAGTACAAAGGCAAAGCCGGCCAGCGAATAACTGACCCACTTCTCGATGTTCATTAATTTCAAAAACGCTTCATCCTGTTCAAACCTGTTTTTAATAATGAATTGATCACTCATTAGATTATTGATCATATTTCTGACTTCTTCTTCTGCGAATTCAGGTTTTAACTTGACTTCATATGCCCCGATAGAGGATTTGTCCTCACGTAATTCTTGTACGAAATCCAGGTTGGTAATCATGTTTTCAAAGTCTTGCTCTGTCTGAACCGAGAAAGTACCAGCCGGATACATAGGAAGTGAATTGTATTTTCGGGCAAATGGGCTATTGGCATTAAGCCGTGGTATGTAAGCAATGATTGGCGTAAATCCTTCATCGGTATTGATTCCCAACTTACTTGCGATTCCAACTCCAGCCACAACGTAATTGGTATCATCAGATTCCAGGACGAAAACGCCCTTTCTTAGGGTAGAATCAATGGAGGTCACTTTGTTAAAATTCTCATCCACTCCTTTCAGAGTGCCGACTTCTTGTGTTTCATCATATTGAAATAAAACGATCTCCTCAACTGACTTAGAAACCAAATCTACTCCCTCAATTGATGTCAATTTTTTGAGCAATTCAGGGTCATCCTTGAAAGTTTTACCTTCTTTGGGCGTGATGATCAAATCTGGATTATAGGCATTGAATAAACCTGATATTAATCCCTCGAAACCATTGAAAACAGAAAGTATGAGTAAGAGTGCAGCTGTTCCAATCGCCACACCAGTCACTGAGATCCAACTGATGATGTTGATGGCATTCGTAGATTTCTTGCCAAATAAATATCTTCTGGCAATATCCAGCGATAGATTCATTCCTTAGTTATTAATGTACTCCTTATCAGGCACACCCATTGCATTATAAACCACAGTATGGATTCGCTCACGATAATTGCCACGAATATACTTCTTATTATTCATTGAGGGATAGGTGCGATTCGCGAGCATAATAAATACCAGATTGTAGTCAGGATCAGCAAATGCGTATGTTCCTGTAAATCCGGTGTGTCCGAATGCTTTGCTTGAACATTTTTCACTAACGTTCAGATTGTCTTCTTTATTTAAGTCTTTCATATCAAATCCAATGCCTCTTCGTGAAGATCTGGGGTGCCGTGTAGTGAAAAGCTTAATGGTTTCCGGCTTAATGTATTGCCTCCCACCATAATAACCGCCATTTAACAACATCTGCATGATGACGGCCAGATCATGAGCGTTTGAAAACAGCCCGGCGTGTCCCGAAATTCCCCCAAGCATGGCACTGCCCATATCGTGGACATGGCCGTGCACCGTTTGCAATCTGAAGTAAGCATCGTCTTCGCTAGGTACGACTTGATCTTTCGGATACCGGGTGAGTGGATTAAAGAGTGTTCTTTGTAGGCCAAGTGGTTTGTAAAACTCGTCTTCCATGTATTGGTCAAATCGCTTTCCTGTTACATTGCTCACAGCCTGTGACAATAAATAGAAGCCAAGGTCACTGTATCTGTAATTGTTGTTGGATCTCAATTTTGACGAGTATATCTGAACCCACATCGAATCTACGAAATCATTGCGCATATACAGACGGTCAGCAACGGGTACCCTGTGATCTGAATCCATATCTGTTGCATAATACTGCACCAGGGGTTTAGGCACCCGATCTTTAGATACCGTTTGTCGATAGAATGGAATCCAACCTACCAGTCCCGCATGATGGGCCATGATGTCCATAATTTTCAAGTCTTTCTTATCGGTGGTATCGAGTTGCGTCACATATCTGCTCAGCTTGTTGCCCACATTAATCTTACCTTCATCATTCAGTTTCATGACAGCAATGGTCGCCGCAGCAATTTTAGTTACAGATGCCAGATCATAGAGGTCAGAGTTCTTGACGGGGTTTTTCTTGTCATAAGTATGATAACCAAAAGATTTGTTGTAGACAATTTGTCCATCCTTTGCAATCAGTATTTGACAACCGGGTGCTGCTCTGGTTCGGATCATTTCATCTACAATGTCCTGGATGCGCTCCAAAGTATCTGGTGAAATCCCAACTTTTTCAGGTGTGGAGTAACCAAGAGTCATCGCTGCTCTTCGCTCCAGTCCATCCCAGTATTTAAATGTCCTGCCAGCGGACACGGGTAATTTACCATCAATATGCAGTTCGCCGAGCATGGCTTTCGCACTTGCTTCCTGATTCAGATGGTCATCATCGTATGAAACCATGATCGTTTTGAAATTGTCGAAAAATTTTAAGGCATACGGACTTCCGAATACATTGATGATTAAGTTCGTATCATCTTGTAAGCGACTCAAAAGTTTCATGGTGCTCAATTGTATTCCAAATTTACGGCTGGCATATTTATTCATACCGTAAATTCCTGCAATGACCTGGTCGTAATTTTTCAATTTAGAAACTACTTCCTGAATCTTCTCGTCTGATATTTCAGCATCAACATTTAATGTTGTCACTTCCACATTTTCAGCCAAGACAGATTGAAACCTGGTTTTTCCTTCTGAGCCTATATTTAAAATAGCAATGCGCCCACCCGGATTGGTTTGAAGGGGCAGAAGATTATCCTCGTCTCTTACTAAAGTGATCGTTTTTTCGATCAATCGTTTTTTCAGATTTTGCGCCGCCTTGGACTCAATATCTGCCTTAATGCCATTGAGTACAATCTTTGGTTTTTCTTGCAGGCCATAGCGGTACTTTGCCTCAAGAATTCGCTTCACACTTTGATTCAAACGGGTAATCGTGATGGTTCCGTCATCTACTCTCTTTTTAATGGTAGAGAATGCCTTGGGCAAATCAGGTGGTAAAAGCATGACATCATTTCCCGCGAGAAAAGCAATCACTTCCATTTCACCAGGAGGGAAGTTTTTTCTTACCCCTTGCATCTCCAGTCCATCTGTAAAGATCAGTCCCTGAAAATCAAAACTATCCCTCAAATAACCAGTAGTTGTTCTATATGAGAGTGAGGAAGGCACATTTTCTGTGGAGTCTAAAGCAGGCACATGTAAATGGGCTACCATGACACTTTCTATGCCTTTCTCGGTTAAAAGTTTAAATGGCATTAGTTCAACACTATCTAATCTGTCTTTTCCATGAGGTATGACTGGCAAATCGTGATGAGAATCCGTATTGGTATCCCCATGACCTGGAAAATGCTTAGCACAAGCCATCAAACCGTGGTCCTGCATACCCTTCATATAGGCAAATGATTTGGAAGCCACATTAGATGGGTTTTCCCCAAATGAACGGTCGTTAATGACCGGATTTTCGGAATTATTGTTGACATCTGCTACCGGTGCAAAGTTGACATGAATGCCGATTCTTTTCATTTGCCTGGCCACTTCTGCTCCCATATCGTAAATGAGTCGGTTGTCCTGAATGGCTCCTAGTGCGAGTTGTCTCGGATAGCTGATGGAATGACGTGGAAAGCGCATTCCCAATCCCCATTCTCCATCTATTCCAATCAATAAAGGTCGATCCGACAGTTCCTGATATTGATTGGTCAATTGAGCTTGCTTTTCCGGTGTGCCCTGAAAGAAACAGAGACCACCGACTTTGTAGTTTCTGATGTATCGTTCGACCTCGGCAATATGGTCGGGACCTTTGTCAGAATGTGCCCTGATCATGAAAAGTTGACCTATTTTTTCTTCAATAGTCATTTTTTCAAGTTCAGCAAGCGCCCATAATTCGGCATTCTGCTGTCCTAGAAGTGGAAAAGTAAAAAGTGTTAATAGTAAAATCAGCGATTTAGGCATGTATGTTTTCTATATTTAATTTTAAAGTGTTGACCCAAGTTCCTGCGCTCGAGCAGCTGCTTGTTGCGCTTTTTCTTCTTCACCTACAAATTGGTAGGCCTTCGCTAAATTAACGAAGATGGCACCGTTATTTGGTTGTAATTCGGAACATTTTTTAAAATATTTTAGTGCAAGTTCGTGTTTTCCCATGATTCCGTAGCAAGTACCCAGTAAGCGGTTGGTTTCAAAGTCATTGGGTTGCATTTCGATAGCCCTTTCCAGATATTCTAATGACTTACTTAAGTTATTGAGCTTTTCACCCTGGTATCTGCCTGCAGATCTTAGTGCAAGAAATTTGTTTCTCAAGGCATCTGCATAGTTAGGATCCAAACGAAGAGACATGTCATACATGGCTATGGCCTCATCAAACTTCTCCTGATAAAAATAAAGATTGCCTTTGAGCAGATAGGCATTGACGTAATTAGGGTGTATCTCCAATGCCCTACTTAGATGTTCGTGACCTCTTTCGATCAATGCTGTTTTCTCTGGTGAATCAGGCATCTCCTTCACGTGATCACTAATGGCACCACCCGCTGCATTATTTACCTTGGCACTATTCACTGACGTCAACGCATCCGTGGTGAAAAGTGTGAAATTATCTTTCCAGACTGCATTTCTTTTAATGGTTCCAAATGAATAAAGGCCAATAATGAGAAACAATCCTGCAAAGGCTAATCTGCGATCTAATTTAAAGATTAAAATGGACAAGACGCCAGCAAAGCCAAGAGATGGCATAAATACAAACCGCTCTGACATATGAGTTCCGATTGGAAATACCAAATTTGAAACGATGCTGATCGTGACCAGGTAATAAGCAGTAAAAAAAGCCCATGTCTTTTTCCTCCAAATTCCAACAACAGAGGCTATTGCAAGTGCCAAATATACCAGGAGACCTAGCACAGCGGTGGGACTGCTCCATGTTTTGAGGCCAATGTGCCCGGGGTAATAGTCATGAGTCAGTGGCCATGGCACGAACAACAGTTGAATGTATTTCAAAAGGGTATGAAATATGGTGGCTAATTTTTCACTGGTCGTAAAGGGTACATATTGACCACTCTCCACTTTTAAATATGGATTGTTCATGAATTCTGCTGATGGGGCAGCTCCCAAATCAAAACCGATTACTGCAGTTCTGATCACCAGGAAAAGGACGGCCGTTGCTAAAAAAAGGAAACCGGTTTTAAGCGGATTTTTATAAAACACGAAAGCCACTAAAGGGGCCACAGCAACAAATGTGATGGCATTTTCTTTAGATAAAAGGGCCACTAAAAACAATAATGAAGAGAGAACATAATCTTTGATTTCCAGATCTTCAAACCCCTTTCTGACCAGGATAAATAGAGCTGCCAGTGATCCCAGCATAGCCATAATTTCGTCTCTTCCCTTAATATTAGTGACCGCTTCGGTATGAATGGGATGGGCAATAAAAAGCAATGAAATAGCGAATGCAAGGATTCCAGCTACCTGAACATCAAATTTTTGACTGAAAATGCGATTGCAAAACAGATAAATGAGCACGGATAACAATCCATACAGTAGGATATTAATGAATCTATGGATAAAAGGATTGTTTCCGAAAATAGCATGCTCAATGGCAAACATAGCTAAGGTAAATGGACGATAGCGGCCTCCGGAAACAAGTTTGTCCTTTCCCGCTTCACCAAAAAAACCATGAAAGGTATCCTTTGTGAAAATGTCTTTGAGTCCGGCAAAGCCTTTCTGAGTAAATTCATTATCGGTAATGACAATGGCATCATCCAGGGTAAAATCGTGCGTCAATGTATTGGCATAAAGAACAAATCCCAATACAAATATGAGAATGATTCGACTTCTTGAATCATTCAGCCAATTTAAATTCTTTTGAACCTTTTTTTGTACCAACGAAAAAGATTTTTTTACAAATTATAAAGATATATAATATGTATTCATTTATTAATCAATTATTTTATCGTGGGTCAAAAATAATGAATTTGAGAAATTGAAATAGCGAATCGCATAAAATCCAGATTAATTTTTGTGAATACGCTCGACTTATTAGATTATTTTGTAATATTATTGAAAGTTTTAATATGACGCAGCAGAGATCCAGGAAACTTTTCGTACTTGACACATCCGTTTTACTTTTCGACCATAATGCCATTAATAATTTTGAAGAGCACGATGTCGTGATTCCCATCACAGTGTTGGAAGAGCTTGATAACTTTAAGGTGGGTACGGAGACTAAGAATTTTGAAGCGAGAATGGTTGTTCGCTTATTGGATGAACTCTCAGGCAAGACCGGATTAAATAACTGGAAGAGCTTAGGGAGTAAAAAAGGTAATATCAAAATCGTAGCCCCTCCTGCTAATCTTCGTACCAATGCTGAACACGTTTTCGGTTCGATTAAAAATGATCATACCATTCTGAATGTGGCCTTAAGCTTACACGAAAAGTCACGAAGCAGGAAGGTGATTCTGGTTACTAAAGACATCAATTTACGACTGAAAGCCAGGGCTCTTGGTTTAGGTGCCGAAGATTATCAAACCGGCAAGGTGGAAGACCTGGCTGATATTTCTAATAAGACTCCTGAATTTCATAATCTCTCCTCTGAAATCATTAGAGACCTTTATCAGAAGAAAACCATTCCTGAAAGCGGCATATTGAATGGTTCCAAGCTGGCGAATGGCTACTACATCCTCAATAATTGTACTGAAACTGCTTTAGCCCGATATGACGAAGTGACAGATTCCTTACACCGGGTGGATAAAAAGTATGCTTATGGTGTAAAACCGAAGAATGCTGGTCAGACTTTCGCAATGGATGCCTTGATGAATGACGATATTAAATTGATCGCACTCCAGGGTGTCGCAGGATCGGGAAAAACACTTCTTGCTTTGGCAGCCGCGCTAGAACAAAAAACGAAGTTTAATCAGATTATCCTATCAAGACCCATTGTTCCATTAAGTAATCGAGACATTGGATTTCTGCCGGGTGATGCTGAAGATAAGATTTCGCCTTACATGCAGCCTCTCTGGGATAATTTGAAGTTCATTAAATCTCAGTTTAGGGAAAATGAACGAAAAAGTAAAGCACTAGAAGATCTACAGGAAAGTGGCCAATTGAGTCTGACAGCATTGACCTTTATTCGGGGAAGAAGTTTGTCCAATGTTATTTTCATCATTGATGAAGCTCAAAACCTGACACCTCATGAGATGAAAACGATTATTACCAGAGCGGGAGAAGGCACTAAGATCATCTTTACGGGGGACATTTATCAGATAGACTCGCCCTATATGGATGCTCACAGTAATGGATTAAGTTACCTAATCGATCGATTCAAGGGTAATAAAATCTTTGCTCATATCAAACTTGAAAAGGGAGAGCGTTCCGAATTAGCAAATCTTGCAAATGAGCTGCTTTAGTTTCTGTTTTTAGGTCAATGGGCTGAACGGGAGCCCGAACAGTATTGACTGAATTTCTGTTTATTTGGAAACATGAAATAATGACCAATTCCATTATGCGCACAAACTATTTCCTTCTCCTGATCATCGGCGTCATCTTCCTATTGCCAAATGATATGATTGCACAATCGGATTGGCAACCATTGATTTCTGATCAGCAACAATTTCAGAAAAGAGCCATGTTGGTTTTGGGAGGATGGGGAGCGGCTAATATTTTGACTGGTGGAATAGGAATAGCTACCTCGGAAGGAACTGCGAAACACTTTCACCAAATGAACCTGGGTTGGGGAGCGATCAATACCGGACTGGCCATTGCCGGATATTTGGGAGCTCGAAGCTTCGATCTGGATGAACCTATAGGAATGAGCTTACTTAATAAAAATTTAGGCATGAGTAAGGCTTTTCTTTTCAATGCAGGCCTGGATGTAGGCTACGTGGCCGGAGGACTCTATTTGCGAGAGCGTTCTAAAAATGCCAGCAAGCATCAGGAGCGACTTAAAGGTTTTGGGAATAGCATTGTTGTTCAGGGTGCTTTCCTATTTACGTTTGATCTGGTGGCCTATTTTCTGAATAATCAAAGGACGTCAGAAATACAAGATATGATTCTGAATGTTGGTGCAAAAGACGGTGGAGTAGGGTTGTTGATTAATTTTTAAATATGGCGGTAAATGTAACACTAGTTGTCTTTTATAATTGCATTAAGCAACCTCTCAGCATTTTTATGGTATAGAAAAGAATCCACCCTCACTACTTCTTCCAGATAATAAACTGCTGAATCCATTTGCCCTTCCTGCACATGAATAAGTCCGAGATACCATTGGTCTAAAACCTTTTCATCAGTAGAACCTCGTGCGGAAGTTTCTTGTAAAATTTTTATAGCCTCGATATTGTTATTGGTATTATGAAAAGCGTGGGCTAACATTCTCCGCATCCGAAGAGAGGATTGATCCACGGAATCTAGTCGCTCAAAATTATTGATCACTGTTTTGAAATCATTGTTCTGATATGCTGAGATCAATTGATTTTTGTCAAACTGCTCTTCATCTGCTGCCCTATTAATACTGACGGTAGGCGGCTCATAGTACTTAGCGTAGAGAACATTCGGATCAGCATTTCTAATCGTTGAGATGGTGAAGAAAGCAACGATAGCAGCAGTAGATGCAGCAAGCGTTATCCAATATTTTAATTTTTTGAGGCTACTTTGCTTTTCTACTTTTAGTTGCGTTCTTGATCGTACTTTTCTTACCCTATTTTTCACCTCCAGATAGTGGAGCCTCTCACCAGCTAGTTGTCCTAACTGATAATCTTCATAATCCATTCTAAAGGCATCATCAGATGCCAGCTGGGCTTCGAATTCTTTCTTCTCATCCGTGCTCAAAGAGCCTTCGAAGTATTTCCTGAATTGTATGTCATTTTCTTGATCCATTATTAAAACATCCAAGATTCTTTACTAAATCCCATTGCTTTTAACTGTTTAATGCAAAGGCTTTTGGTTTTTTTGGAAACATTTGCGGATTCATAACCAATTTTTTGTGCGATTTCTTCGTGGCTAAACCCCATCGACCATAGCTTTAATACTTCTTTACATTTTTTTCCTAATTGATCAAGGATGGTGTCGATGTGCTTCCAGATTTCTGCATTTTCCATTTTTTCATGTTGGTTTTCGTTGTCAGTATCTTTATCATAGTGGTCACTGATGATCTCTTTTCTCCTTTTATCTCTATTGTATTGATTGAGCCACATATTTTTACAAGTTTGAATAAAATACGATTTCAACGCTGATGGATCTCTGATTTTATTTCTTTCTACATCTACAATTAGACTGATGATGCCCTCTTGAATACAATCGTCCTTCATATTGTCATAAGCTCCCATCTTACTTAAAGCGCGCCTCGCCACTGCAGTCCATCCACTAGTTGAATACAGCCATTCTATGATTAGATCTTGCTTTTTACCACCAGCTTTAATGAGCTGAAAAACTTCATCATTTGAATAACTCAATTGCATTAGGGTGTATTAGGGCTCCGAAAAGGTTTCCATTAAATCTGAATATTATTCAATTTAAGGTAACTTTTTAATCATTCCAAGATACCTAAGTTGTAATTAGACTATTTAAGAATTTCATTAAGACTTTATTTATGCTTAACTTTTAAGCAAATTCTTCATTAAAAACCAACCAATTATGAAAGCCTCAATTTATCTTATTGTTACCTTATTCTTTGTTTTAGCATGTGCATTTGATAAAAAAACCTCGGATTCTTATGATGTTTCAGTTCTCAATCTGAAGCAAATGTACTATGTGCAGGAAGCCAACCAGTTATACCAAAAGATTCAGCAAGATACCTCTATCCAGAGTCCCTATCTCGATGAAAGTATTGATTTGCTCTTTGCCACTTTAAGTAATGGTAATGACATCATTACTCTGCATAAAGAAGAAGAGGAGGATGAAGAACACTGTTATTGTTGCGCCGGACGACCTAATTTGAGTGAATGTAAGGGGCAAACTCCATGCTGTACTGTATTCATGCTAAATAACGATGATGACGTTTTTTCCGTTTATCCTTTACAAGAATTTACCATCATAACTACGGATGGAGAAAATATTGGCTACATTAATAAGGAAAGCGAAAAGCAACTAGAGGAAGGTGGTTACATCTACCCATTTATCTTGGAAGGTGATTATCCAACCGATGAATACTTCATAGAATTTAAAGAGGAGAGAAATGCGATCAATTATCGTATTAGAATAGAAGTTTCAAACTGATGAAGATCTTATTGGCATTTCTGCTTTCATTTTCACTACTCTCCGCTCAAAACGATTGTGATTCATTGAAGCAAATGCGTACCATTCACAAAGCGGGATTGCATCAAATGGAGGACTATGCTTCTAAAATTGCGTACCTAGATCAATCGGCGCAAAAGTTTATAAATTGTGAGCACTACGCTGAAGGCTTAATAAGGAATAAAGATATGTTCACCCTTGCCATGAAGCATGAAGCATATGATGACGCCATCCATTTTATGGGAAAGTTTGATCAGAAGGTAAATGAATTAGAATCTAAATTATCTACATCCGAATCGCTAAATTTTCATCTAATTAGCAAAAGTCTGTGGTCGGAAGTGTTCGAAGAGATGGGCCATTTTTCTAAATCACTGGTCTTTTTAGAGGAGGCCCATCAACTTCTGGATGACTCTGTATTTGCCACTGAGATTTTGAAGCAAACAGCGATTTCCATTTTCCTGGAATTGGGAAGGAAATACAGTCGATCTGGTCTTTACCATACAGCGATTGACCATTATGAGAATGCCATCCAGGTAGCCAGGAAAAGGGATGATTTTATAGCAGCCATCAATGTTGAATCATTGTTAAGGGGTTTTATCGTGAACTTATATCTTGAAATAGGAGACATCCACGAGGCTAAAAAGCAAGCTGAGATTCGACTGTCAATAGCGAATGACTTGATCGTATTGAAGGAAAATCAGCAAGCTCATCTCTTCTATGGACATCTTGAATTAGGTCAAATACATCTTGAGTTAAACAATTACGATTCAGTGAGGATGCATATTACAGATCTGAAGTACCTTAGTAGTATTTTTGGGATTGATGATTATGAAATTCTGGTTTTAGAATCGAAACTGCTCATGGCTGAAGGAGAGTTAGGTAAGTCCAGAGAAAAGTTATTGAAGATCATCAATAAATGGGGTGGATATCAGGAATTTTATGAGGAGAAGGAGAAATTTAGAGCTTTGCAAATGGTAGAAGCATTGATCGAATGCGGCTTATATCAAGAAGCCAGCCGATTGAATGAAGTCATACAAATTAATGTGAATGCGCAATTAAAAGAGCTTAAGGATCTCTCACAAGTCGAGATAGATAATCTAAAAGGCATATACCTTGAGTCTGTCCAAAATCAAATATCCATTCCCGGCATCCTTTCTCAATCCGAAAAGTTTGAAATGGCGAATGAAGGCTTTCAGATTGTAGCGCAGTTTTTAAAGGATGTCAATCCTTTAGAGGACAAGCTCCTTTTTGCTGGTAAAGCTGCTGACCTCAGCAATAGCATGCTTAACAACATTAACTTGGAAGAAAATGGTCACTTTGCCGAAGTATTTTATAGTATAGAATCGGGTAAATCTGTGATTTTGCTTCGTAGCTGGAAAGATCAACAATTGATCAATATTTCCGAAAATGAAAGCATTTTTCAGCTAGAAGAGAAAACCACCAATGAGATCATTCAGGAAACGAGAAATCAGCTTTTAGCAACGAGTGGAATGGAAGAAGATTCGATAGAAGGAATAATTTTCGAAAAGCAGCGCTTGCTTGATTCTTTGAAACAAATAATAGCAGAAAGGCATGAATTGTATTTCGAAATGAAATACAACTGGAATATTCCATCCTACGAGGACTTTCAAGGAATATTGAGTGAAGACGAGACTTTTGTTAATTACTTTGAAAGTGATTCCTTCCTCTATGTCATCTCCACAACACGTGAATCATCACATACCTTTAAAATTAAGAAAAAAGAATATGCTGAAAAATTAAACCAGTTTGTTGAAAGTATCTCCACCTTAAAAAACAACATTGACCAACTAGCCATTGAACTTTATCAAATCTTGCTGGCTCCAATTGAAGATCAATTGAGGGATCGCTTAATTTTTTCATGCTCTGGGCTGTTGCATAGTTTACCTTTCAGTGCATTGAAAATTGCAGAAGAGAAATACCTTATCTCCAGACATGCTATTTCCTATACACCATCAGCAACCTTTAAGTTTTTACAACATCGTCAGGATAATAGCAATTTAATTCAAGAAGCTTTGTTTGTAGCTCCAAAATTTGAATCTCAACCTGAATTGGGAGATTTTTGGGCCAGCAGAGTTGAGCTGGGAGAATTACTTTACAATAATCAGGAAATTGATCAAGCATCAAAATTTATTAAAGGTGCGATTTTGAGAGGAGAACAAGCATCAAAAAGCAGTTTTTTAAAAAGCATTGACCATAAAGATATTGTTCATCTGGCTACGCATGCTAAGTCTAATACTGACTTTCCGGATGAGTCTTTTTTGGCATTTAGTAATGATATCGAAGAGAGGTTGTTTTTAAGTGAATTATCACAACTGAGCCTTTCTCCCAGGTTGATGGTATTGAGCGCCTGTGAAACACATGTAGGAAAGAATTATAGAGGAGAGGGAGTGTTAAGTCTTGCCAATGCTTGCTTTTTTGCAGGTTCAGAAAGTGTATTGGCAACGCAGTGGTCCGTGTTGGACGAGCCTACCTCTCAAATTATCGCCTCATTTTATAAATATCTGAAAAGGGGACAAACAAAAGATAAGGCCCTTCAATCTGCTCAGATTGAATACCTTGATACTAATGTAGGAGAGATGCTTCATCCCTATGTGTGGTCAGGGTTCACCGTCATAGGTAATCCTGAACGATTAAGATTCAGCAACTTCACTTCGAGATATGCTTTCATTTTTTTATTGGCAATTATGGTTTTGATTTACGTCTTTTTGAAAAAAAAAGGCATTGAGTGGTAACCTCTCTCCCTTCTGATTTTACTCCAGGATGAGAACAATTTTATTTCACACAAAAAACCATTCAAATGAAAACTTTAAAATGTTCAATTATTGCCGTTTTCTGTTTCTTCACACTATGCTCAAATGCGGCGTTAATCACCAATCTTGAAATTGAGTCAGTAGAGAATAACAAGGAAATTAAATTATTCATTACCGCAAAAGGTAGTGGCCTGATCAAAATCAGTATATGGGATAAGAAAAAATGTCTTCATCAAAGCGAGTATGAAGCATTAAGCTCTTTCGAAAAATATATTGATTTTAAGAAGTACAAGGAAGGAGAATATACACTCTTAATTGAAGATGAGTTATTCGTTAAAAACTACAAGATCAATTTTAGTGAGAATACTGCAAAAGTGGACGCATCTTCAGTTGTCAAAAGTTTCAAGCCGTACTTTAATTTTACACCTGAAACTAAAAAACTAAGGGTCAATTGGTTGATGAAGGATTTAGATCGACCTCAGATTGTGATCAGAAATAATGCAAATGACATCATTTTTGAGAAAAAATTTGCCAAGGATATTGGATTGCAAAAACAGTTTGACCTTCGGTTTTACAAGAAAGGAATTTACCACGTAACGGTAAAAAACAAAATGCAATCTCACCAATATCGATTAGAAATCTAGTATTAATGGACAGCACTTTATATCACCTGGTGAATAGCCAGGTGATATTTTATTTTAAGGATATTGTTAAGGGCCAACCTAGAAACTGCTCAGCATCTTCCAATGAAACATCCTCTGTTCTGGGCCAACATTCAAAAGTGACCTGATCCGCTGATTTGTCAAAGATAATTAAGCCGTAACCTGCACCCTTGTCCTGATTTTCTGGATTCGCATAGGCATGCATGGTAATCTTATTGTTAAAACCATCCATGTAATCCCCTGTCCATGGGAGTCGATCATTGGCTCCCGGTCCCGGCTGTTCATCCTCTGGCCACCACCATCTTCCGTAATAATCATTAACCGACGCAGGAACTATAAATGCCCATGGGCCATCTCTGAATTCATCGATTCCGTGTTGTATCACTGTAGAAATATGTTGGTCACCACCAATGTGAATTGCACCAGCCTCTTGAATCAATTTTAGAGCTTTATTTCTGCCGGATTGTGGCCAGCCATTTGAGTCAAGATCAGCATGTAGCCTATTGTCTTTTGAGCCATGTAGGTGAGCTCCGCCGCAAAATCCAGTTTGAGAAAGGACTGCTTTCATCATTTCAGGTCTTTCTTTACCCCATTGACCTAAAAAATCAAGTTGACGTTCTCCCAATAAAACTAACCCAGGAAGATCAATGGAAGCCGGATCATAATTCGGATTACGAATATGGTCAGGTCTGGGACCTTGTTGAGGTATTTTCCCATTCGGTCCCGATTTAAATTTTCTATCTTCGATGATGGCGAAATCAATGCCACCCCATTGAAGATCAGTGTAATATACACCTATTCCTTGCTGGATGGGAGAAGGATCATAAGGGTCAGGCAAGTGAGCGGTCTGACAACGTTCGACCATTTTCACATAATCTGGATCAAAAAAATAGCCTCCGTCATTTCCAGCCATAGAAGAAGCTTTTTTTCCGCCTTCACCCCAAATATTACCTTGACCAATATCATGGTCATCAGGAATCGTGATGCATGGTCTGGTTCTAAAAAGATCCCTGAATTGCATTCCAAATTTTAGCCAGGCTGCTGTATGTTCTTTGTGGTCATAAGATTGATCGCCAGCAAAGAAAATAAGGTCAGGATCCTGGTAGTTGATGTTTCTTACATAGTTCGCACGATCTCCCCTGTCGTGATTACTATTGCATGATAAAGCTGCAAGTTGAATCTCATTACTGCTTTCTGGATTTGCTCTGATCACGCCTTCATAAGTGGCACCTTCACCATGTAATAACCGATATGGTACGCTTACCGAATCGTCCCAGTCTTTTATTCTAAACAAAGCTGACCAGCCTATATCATTCACATTCTGTTCCTGGACTTCTACCCACTCTCCATTTTTTTTAAGGGCTAGCCTTACTGTTCGCACCTCTTCAGGATACAGTGGAAAGAGTTGAGCTGACATTTTAAGTATATGATTAGAAACCGTATAAATTCCAAAAGCGATGACACTGTCTCTATGCACTTTGACATCAATGATCGGATTTTCGCCTCTGTTCCACCAATCGTTCGTGGCAATGGTATCTAAACCTTCAAAAGGAGCCTCAACAGGTGGAGCAGCATTGCCCAAATCTTTCGGGCGATCACAAGCATATATGAGGACTAAAAACAATATAAGATAACGCATATACTAAATTTGGGTATAAATTTAATTAGAAAGGTAAGGGATGTGGATAATAGTTTAGATAATATATGGGAATTTTAATTTTCGATTATTAATTATAAATCATTTCTATTACCTTCCGATCTCATTTAAAATCTAACCAGATGCTAAGCAAATTGTGGGCTATTATAGTCCTTATTTTCATAGCTGGACAAGTTGAGTCACAAGATGACATTGACATAAAACTATCCAGTACTTATGCGATTCAGAATGCTCATATCACCCAAAGTCCCGGTAAAACAATCGATAAGGGAACAGTGGTCATCAAAGATGGTGTGATCATATCCGTGGGAACCAATGTGGCCATTCCTCCAGAAGCGATTATTGTAGATGCCGATTCATTATACATTTATCCGGGATTTATAGACGCTTATAACAACACAGGAGAGAAGAAAGCGGAAGAAAAGAAAAATGAAGAGCGGGTTAAGAATCCGGGTAATCCTCCCAATGACAGAGCGGGTATCACTCCGGACCGAAGTTTGAGTGACGTGTATGATTCCGGGGCTAAGTCGATTTCTGACTGGCGGGCCGAGGGTTTCACAGCTTCATTCAGTGCACCGGCAGAAGGCATGCTCCCTGGTAAAGCATCATTGATTTTGTTATCTGGAAAAGATGCCAGTCAATCAACTGTCGTAAAAGATAAGGTATTGGTTGGTACGTTTCAAAGTGCTTCCCGAATGTACCCGGCAACGATTATCGGAGTAATGGCTAAGTATCGTGACCTTTTTCGTCAAACTTCATATGCCATGAAACATCAGTCTGCATACGATTCAAATCCTGTAGGTATGAGCAGGCCAGCCTATGATAAGAGCCTGGGTGCATTAATGCCAGCAGCTGATAAGAAACAACTTGTATTTATGGAAGCTGAAAAGTATAAAGATGTTTCTCGTGCTTTAACGCTACAGGCAGATCTGGATTTTAATATGGCTTTGGTTAATGTAAAGCAAGGAACATCATTCATAGATGTGATCAAGCAAAAAAGTATACCTGTAGTATTGTCAATGGAAGTTCCTGAATCCGAAGACAAGAAAGATAAAAAGAAGGTAGATGCAGAGAAAGAGGATTCAGCTAAGGATGATGAGGCAAAGTCCGAAGAAGATGAAGTGGTAAAGGAGGAGATTGACCCGGAAATGGAAGCACTTAAGGCAAGGAGAGATGAAGCCATAAAGGATTATCAGGAACAGGCTGCTATGTTTGCTAAAAGTGGTGTAAAATTCGGCCTTTCGGGAAAGGATATTAAAGCCAAGGATTTAAAGAAAAATGCGAAATTGATGATGGAGCAGGGTATTACTGAAGACCAGCTTTTAGCCGCACTAACGGTAAATCCGGCAGAAATGTTAGGGGTGTCCAATATTTTGGGAACCGTGGAAAAAGGTAAAATGGCAAATTTAGTCATATCCACAGCACCTTACTTTGAAGAAGATGCAAAAGTCAAATATGTTTTTGTAGAAGGTGAACAATTCGAGTATGATGTTGAAAAGAAAAAAGCTAAAGTAGCAGGTAAAGAAGGTGATATTACAGGTTTATATGATTGTGTGCTAGAGGTACCTGGAGACGAACGCGACATGAAAATAAACATCAAGAAGGATGGAGACGAATATGTAGTTTCGGTAGAAAATGATGGAGAATCAGAGGAAGTCGAGTCAGTAAAGGTAAATGGTAATTCAGTTTCTTTTCCTTTGAGTGTTCAGGAGGATGGTCAATCGTTAAATCTCACGTTCAGCTTAACAGTTGAAGATGGTGAAATTTCAGGAACAGTTGATACCGGAGTTTTCGGTGCATTTCCTATTAAGGGTGATCGTATCGGTGATCCGAAATCAAATTAAAATCAATAAAAATGAAGATATACTTAAATATAATACTGCTTTTCATGGTGTTCGGTTTGTGGGCCCAGGAAACTGGCAGTGTACTCATTAAGAATGGGACAGTTCTAACAGTCACCAATGGAACCCTTGAAAATACAGACGTGCTCATCACAAATGGTAAGATTGCACGTATAGGCGAAGGGCTTTCTGCGGGATCGGATGTTAGGGTTATTGATGCTAAGGACCAGTTTGTGATGCCTGGAATTATTGACGCTCACTCACATATTGCTTTGGATGCAGTAAATGAGGCCACAGACCCAAGCACAGCTCATGTCTGGGTTGGTGATGCGCTGGATCCCTTCGATGTATCTATATATCGGGCCTTGGCAGGAGGTGTGACCTCATCCCATGCCATGCACGGTTCGGCAAATGCTATAGGTGGACAATGTGAAACGATCAAACATCGATATGGTGTGATGGATCCGAATAAATTAAGGATGAAGGATGCACCGAGAACCATCAAGTTTGCTTTAGGCGAAAATCCGATGAGGGTTCATGGAGAGGGTAGAGGGATAACACCAAGTACCAGGATGGGAGTAGAGCAGGTTTTCAGAAGATCATTTTCTGAAGCGCAGGAGTACATGGAAGCCTGGGACAACTACAATTCCGGAAAAACAAAGGTGCCACCAGTTTATGACCTTAAGAAAGAAACGGTTGCTGATATTCTTAAAGGAGATATTATCATCCATTGTCATTCCTATAGGGCAGATGAGATTCTGATGCTCATGAATGTCTGTAAGGATTTTGGTGTCAAGAGATTGTGTTTTCAGCATGTCAATGAAGGCTTTAAAGTAGCTCCCGAGCTGGCTGAATTTGGAGCAGGAGCTTCAGTGTTTGCAGATTGGTGGGCATATAAGTTTGAAGTCTACTATTCCACAGCATACAATGCAGCTATTTTATTGAGAAACGGAGTAGTTGCATCGATTAATTCCGACTCAGGTGAATTGATCAGACACTTGTATCACGAAGCTGCAAAGACTCAGAGGTATGGTGGTCTTACAGATGATGAAGCGCTGTCATTGATTACTATTAACCCTGCTAAGCAATTGGGGATCGAGGATAGAGTGGGATCAATAGAGGTTGGAAAGGAAGGTGATGTTGCCATATTTAATAAGCACCCCCTATCAGTCTACACCATCCCTCAATATACCATCGTAGATGGAATCGTGCGTTTTGACATTAATGAGGATCCGAAAGACATGAGGATCGATATTGACCCTGAAGCAAAAATCTCTACTTATTATGAACTGGATGCAGGTCATCACGATCATGACGGTTGTATGAGGGATGCGATGGAATTATTCACTGAGAAATAAGAATACAATGAGATTATATATAAATGTAGTTATAGCTTTTCTGTGTGCCAATGTGATATGGGCACAACAAATTCAAAAATCTGAATACGGCACATTTCTTCTTTCAGGGGGAACAGTTCACACTGTAACCAATGGTAACATTGAAGCGGATGTGTTGATTTCAGATGGCAAAATCACCAGTATTGGTACAAACATTACAGCTCCATCCGGCGCTAAAGTTATTGATGTAGCAGGCAAACATATTTACCCTGGAATGATAGATGGGGGCACGCGCTTGGGAATTGTGGAGATAGGTGCCGTTTCGTTGACGAACGATGACAATGAAGTAGGCGACATCAATCCGCATGTGGAAGCTTTAACAGCCGTAAATCCAAGTTCTGTGCTGATTCCCGTAACCAGAGTTAGTGGGGTAACCACTGTTTTAACCAAACCAACTGGCGGAGTCCTCCCAGGTACCTCCTCATTGATAAGTTTGGTAGGATACACACCGGAACAGATGTATTCTGGTTTCGATGGCTTGATCATGAATTTTCCGTCGTCAGGACGAAGAGGCTGGTGGGATCGCAGGTCAGATGAGGACATCAAGAAAGATTTTGATAAAAGAATGAAGACTGTTAATGATATCTGGAAGAAAGCGGAAGCCTATGCCAGGATGAATGCAGAACAATCCGTTGCAGACTATAATCCGGAAATGGAGGCCATGAAACCGGTTGTAGAAGGGAAGCGAACATTGATGATGGAGGTAAATTCAAAGAAAGATATTTTGGCCGCTTTAGAATGGTTAAAGGAAAAGAAGGACTTGAAAGTTGTTTTAACAGGAGTGGCAGAAGGTTACAGGGTTGTTGACGAATTAAAGGAAGCTGGATATCCTGTGATCACGGGGCCCATCCTATCCGTTCCAGGTCGAGCTGAAGCTGCCTATGACGCCAGTTATACTAATCCGGGAATGATGCAAAAAGCGGGTATTAAAGTTGCGATCAGAACCAATGAAACCGAAAATGTAAGAAATCTACCTTTTAATGCGGGCTTTGCAGCCGCTTACGGAATGGGAATTGAAGAAGCGTTAAAGGCGGTGACCATCGTTCCAGCGGAAATTTTTGGTGTTGCTGATCAATATGGAAGTATTGAAGAAGGTAAAATGGCCAGTTTGTTTGTGTCTGACGGTGATCCATTTGAAACAAAAACTCAAATTACGGATCTGTTCATCAACGGTTGGAAAGTGCCTATTGAGAGTAGACATACCTTGTTGTATGATGAGTTTTTAGACAGGAGCCCGGGATTGGAGAAAGAATAGGACTTTTTGTTTTTACACTAGTTCTGTCTTAATGCGTCTGATCTTCTTTTGGTTGATTATCCATCGGTATGCCCATTTTTTGCAGCAGAAAGCTGGCATTGAAATTTTGACAAATGCCTTGTTTTACCTTGTAATCAAATACTAAATCACCTTTTTCGTAGTCAATGTCAAAGTAGTAATTAGCAATTCCCTGATCAATTTCATTGCTTAATTCTGCCAGCTTAATGTCATGAGTGGCAATCATGGCATAAGTTTTTTTCGAAAGTAGTTTCTTAGCAATGCCAATGGATCCTTTGAGCTTGTCTTTACTATTGGTACCGCGCAGCATTTCGTCGATTAGGATCAAACAATTGGGATCGCGCTCTATGATTTGAAGAATAAGTTCTATTCTGTCCAATTCGGCTTTAAAGGTTGAGACACTTTCCTCTAAGGCATCTTTTATACGCATGTACGTGATGAGAGTGACGATGGGATAGCTATACTGGCCAGCAGCTACCTTACAGCCGCTATTGCCCAGAATCATGTTGATTCCAATTGTCCTTAACAGGGTACTTTTTCCGGACATGTTAGAGCCAGTAATGATATTCAAATGATCTGTTCGATCAATTTGAAAGTCATTTCCAACATTCATAGATTTTGGAATGAGTGGATGTCTTATATTTTTAGCATTCAATTTAAAATATTGATGGTGGACTTCTGGATAGCAATAATGAGGGTGATTGTAAGAAAAGGTCGCAAGCGAAGTGAGCGCTTCCATCTCTCCTATGAATTGGAATAGCTCTTTTAAGATACCCTGATTTTGTTCTTTCCATTGACTAAGTCTTCGAAGGACTCTGAAATCCCAAAGCACGAAACCATTCAAGATGATGGCTGGAATGAAATTCAATCGGTAATCCAGGTGGTCTATAATGTTTTGTAGTTGCCTTAATATCAAAATGGACTCATTGAGATTATGAGCACCTTTGAAGTGACTTACTTTGTTTTTCAGATACGTGGTTTCCCAATGCTGTGATACGATGAGTTTCAGCGCCTCTTGAAAGTTTCTGAGTAGAGAACTTGCCTGTGCAAGGTGCGCTTGAACAGCAGAAGTTTCTTTGGTTTTCCTCAAAGTTAGGATGAGGTTTAAAAAGAAAAAGAAAGTGAGTATCGAATTGGCCAACTGAACATCGACAAAGTAGCAGAGGGCTATCATCCCCCATAAAATAGGAAGGAATTGGAGATACTTTTGCAACCAATTTGACTGAACAAATCCCATGTCAAGGTTAAGTTCATTTTCAATTTCAGCTGCAAGGTTTCGAATGTGACCATCTTCTATTTCAAATAATGACTGGGCAAAATCTTGTCGCCAATGAGTTTGGGTTTCAAGTTCTTGCATTGACTTCTGTCGTAAATCAACTTCCTCAATGCTTGGTTTAACCAGAAATGATTTGGCCAGTGCATGAATACCATCGTATGTTCGACAGCGATTCAAGAGAGCGTATAGGCTATTTCTTCCAAAAAGATCAAGATCGTCAGAGTAGGGATGATGTGGGCTTTCAAATTGATCACCAGGATAATAGATATTGGTATAACTGATCAGATTTTGGATCTCATTCTGATTGATGTCAATTAGATTTTGAGTAATCCGGACCTTTTTATCAAATTTCTGTTGACGGAGAACAGCCTGAACAAATAGAATAATCACTGTAAGTGAACCAGCGACCACTGCAATGATATTGATCAGTGACACAAGATAAATGATGGGAATGGCTACAATAACTAATGCCAGACGAATGTAAGAATATCGGGTGCTTAACTTCGTATATTGTTGTAGTTCCAGCTGCAGATCTAATATGCGTTGCTGATAAGCTTTAATGATGTCTTGCTGAGAAGTAATTTTCACGATCGCGAAAATAGAGGATAATTGGAAATAAGTGAAGAAGTCTTAGGTTTAAGAAATCAAATCCTTATAAAAGAAGAATTGTACTTCACTAAACTCCATCAATAATCCAGTGACCTAAGGTAGAAGATTAACATTGTGATAATAATGGTGCAAGACTTGTCTCAGTGTATTCAGAACTTGTCTTGTGCCTTCGGACTTGACACTGCAGTGGTAAGAATGTATTAATTTACAAGTCCTTATTTATTCTCCCTCTTTTCGAGCAATCATTTGATCTACACCGGAAGTGAAATCTTCCACTGTTTTGGCATATCCCGTTTTGCCCAAAGCTTCGATATTGAATTGATTGGTGGTTTCATTTTTATCCAAATTAAAAACCCATATCGTTGGATACCCACGAACTCCAAATGCTTGTTGCAAATTGGCATTCTGTTGTCTATATTTTACAGGAAGTTGAAATCTCCTTGGAAAGTCCAATTCTAGTAAAACCACATTTTCATTGGCCCACTGCTTAAATTCATCATGAACAAATACATTGGCACTCAATCTTTTACACCATCCACACCAATCACTTCCTGTGAAATTAGCAAGGATTGGCTTTCCTGTCTTTTTTGAAATTTCATAAGCTTCGTCCAGATTGACCAACCAGCCTTCCTGATGCGCTTGATACTCGGAATCCGACTGTGCGAATGCCGTTATTGTTGACAAAACAAAAAAGCTAAGGAATACAATTTTTGAAAACATATTTTTCATAACAATTATAGATTTAATGGTGTACCTATCATACAAATATAATCACTTATACAGAGTACACTATATAAACATAAGATGTATTTGCTTGAATTGTACCCTATACAACATATAATAATAGAGATTTAGTGCAAGAAAAGTTCCAATTTTAATACACTTTATCAGTTTGATAACACCTTCCGTCTAAAAAATTTTGCAACTTTTTTTAAAAACCAGAGTATTACACTATGGAAAATCTCACTATGCGTACATTATACTTATTTTTACTGACTTTCTTATCAATCTCTATCGCTGCACAAGACGGCCAGGTAAAAGCCTTATTAATTGATAACGAAGGACAACCCATCATATTTGCCAATGTAGTTTTGCACAAGAGTGCCGATAGCACCATTGCTAAAATAGAAACAACCGATGAACAAGGTGTAGTTAATTTTAATGGTATTCCTTTTGGAACATACTTTTTAAAAGCCACTTACATTGGTTATCAGGAGATTACCAGATCCAATATTGACATTAAGGAGAATAATAAGGCCATAGATCTAGGAAAACTAACATTCGAACCATCCACTGTCCAACTTGACGAAGCAGTCATTACAGCCTCAAGAGTATTGGTAGAAGTCAAGCCCGATCGTACTGTATTTAATGTAGATGGAACGATTAATTCGGCTGGAGATAATGCGATGGGTCTATTGAGGAAAGCACCGGGAGTTTTAGTAGATAACAATGATAATATTTCAGTACTCAGCAGGTCAGGCGTATTGGTCTATATAGATGGACGCAGGTTGCCGCTAACTGGAGACGACCTGACCAACTATCTCCAGAATCTTCCGGCTGAGCAGATTGATCAAATTGATATCATCACCAATCCGGGAGCAAAATATGAAGCAGAAGGGAACGCTGGAATCATAGATATCAGGCTTAAGAAAGACAAAAATCTGGGTTATAATGGGAATGTGGGATATAATGTCAGTCAGGGGAGGTATATGACAACGTCTTCTAACGCTTCAGGAAATTACAGAAACAAAGTGATGAATGTCTTTGCAACACTTGGTGGCGGTTTTGGCGATCGATACCATGAAATGAATTTCACCAATCTTCAGAATGGCTTTAGGTTAGAAGAAAATAACCTAGACATTACAGACTATAACATGGGTAACTTCAAACTAGGTACTGACTTTTTTATCAGCCCAAAACATACCATTGGCTTTATTTTCTCAGGAGGAGGTGGTGTAGCCGACAACAATAGCTCAAATAACATTGAAATTGCGGATAGAGGAGCCAATGATATTGACAGTATACTATCTGCAAACAACTTCAGAGAGACTACTAGAAACAATCTCAATGTCAACGTGAATTATGCATTTTCTGATAAGGGTCAATCTGCTAATGTCGATTTCGACTACGGTAGATACAGAAACGATAGTTATAACAACCAGCCTAACACCTATTTAGACCCTACAAGAACTACGGTTCTTTCTGTGATCAATACCGCATTTGAAACACCGGTTGAGATTGACATCACTACCTTTAAGATAGATTATGAAAAGGAAATTGGAAAAGGTAAACTGGGTGTTGGGACCAAACTGAGTTCTGTAGGGACCGATAATACCTTCTTGTTTTACAATTTCAGAGAAGAGATAAGAACTTTTAATGAAAGGCGTTCTAATCAATTTGACTATAGTGAGAATGTATATGCTGCTTATCTAAGTTATGGTCAGCCTCTAACGGAGAAGTTATCATTCAGTTCAGGGCTTCGGGCTGAATATACAGATGCAACCGGTAATTTGATGGCATTTTTGCCAGAGTTGCAGGAACCTCCGGTAGACTTCAATTACATCAGTTATTTCCCTTCGTTGGGTCTTACCTACCAATTGAATCAGATGAATACAGTGTCATTGAACTATGGAAGAAGAATCAATCGCCCGGACTATGACGTTTTAAACCCATTCAATATTCAGTCGAGTGAGCTGTCTTTTCAGAAAGGAAATCCATTCCTGAGGCCTGAAATTGTCAACAATATTGAGTTGGGTTACACATTAATGTATAGATATAATTTTAAATTGGCGTACAGCCAAACTTCAGACCAGATTACGCGCTTAATCGCACCTGATGATGAAAATCCCAAAGCTGGGTTCATTACCTGGGAGAACCTGGCAGAACAACAGATTTACAGCATGAATATCTCTGCTCCGATTGATATTCAAAAGTGGTGGAATATGTATATCAATTTCAACGCTGCCTATATCAATAATCAGGCAGATTACGGAGACGGAGCGGTGGTCGATGTACAAGCAGGTACCTACAGTGTTTTTCAACAATCGACTTTTACCTTGATCAATGGATTTAAAGGAGAAATATCCGGTTACTATTCCGGACCAGGAGTTTGGGGAGGTGTATTCAGATATGGACCACAGTGGGGTTTAAATATTGGACTGCAGAAAAAATTTCTGGATGAAAAATTAAATGTCAGGATAAGTGCGAATGATCTTTTCTATACAACAGGATGGCAAGGAACTTCTGAATTCAATGGTCTGACAGCGACCGGAAATGGTCAGTGGGATAGCAGAAGGGTAGCTTTGAGTTTGAATTACAGTTTTGGGAATTCAAATGTTAAATCAAGAAAGCGTAAGACCGGTTTAGAGGAAGAGGCTGAAAGAGTGAGTAATTAATAGGTTTTTTCCACGCCGCTAGTTCGAAACATTTATTAACTTTAAAGCCGTGAGTGGCTTTAATATCAATCGTCGTCATTTCTTAAAATCTTCTGCTGCCATAAGTGCCATTTCAGCCTTGGGATGGAGAGGTTTTGATCTGATCAAATCGCTGGAGACACTTCAAGTGGGGGTAATTGGTACGGGATGGTACGGCAAGAATGATGTATTGAGGTTGATTCAGGTTGCAGACGTAAATGTAAAAGCCATTGCAGAAGTTGATGCAAAAATGGCTGAAGGAGCTGCAGAAATAATTTCTCAGAGACAGAAATCAGGCAAGAAACCTACAGTTTTTTCAGATTATCGCAAGATGCTGGAGAGAGAAGACTTTGATATTGTAATCATTGGTACCCCAGATCATTGGCATGCACTTACGGCTATTGATGCGATCCAGTCAGGAGCACATGTTTACTTGCAAAAACCCATCAGCGTCGATGTCTTAGAGGGTGAAGCGATTCTGAAAGCAGCTCGTGAACACAACAAAACAGTACAGATAGGAACACAACGAAGAAGTACTCCTCACCTGGTTGAAGCAAAGCAAAAAATTGTAGATGAAGGCTTATTAGGCAAAGTGGCCCACATTGAAATATGTTCTTATTACCACATGCGTTTCAATGGTGATCCACCTGTACAACCTGTTCCTGAGCACTTCGATTACGATTTTTGGTGTGGTCCGGCACCTGTAAGACCTTTTGACGGTCTGCCCCACCGTCGATGGCGGGCATATATGGAATATGGTAATGGAATAGTCGGTGATATGTGCGTACATATGTTAGACACGGTTAGGTGGATGTTAGGGCTCGGATGGCCAGAGCAAATCAGTTCAACAGGTGGGATTTTCGTTCAAAAGGAGAGCAATGCCAATATTACGGATACACAGACAGCAGTCTTTGAATATGATGAAATGAATGTTGTATGGACGCACAGGACATGGGGTAGGCCAGCAGATCCTGATTACCCATGGGCTTTTAAGATATATGGAGAGCATGGCCTGCTTAAAGGTGATGTTTTCAAATATGAGTTTGTAGGAAACGATAAGACTGTTGTTCGCGGAGAGGTATGGTTAGAAAAGGACCTTTATCCGGAAGATGTGGGTGAAAAAGATTTGGAAATTCATGCTGCACCAGCTACTCGAAGACATATGCTGGATTTCTTATCGGCCATTGAGAAAGGCAGCCGACCGGTAGCTGACATTGAGGAAGGTTTGATCAGTAGCGCATCCTGTATTTTGGCCAATGTTGCACTTGATGTGGGAAGACCGGTGAGCTACGATCATGAGGCGAGAATGATTCATGGTGACGAGGAGTCAACGAAGTTATTGGCCAGGAAGTACCGCGAAGGTTTTACCCATCCCTCGAAAAGACTGTAGAATCTTTAGTTCTGGAGCTTGAACTTTCCTTGCAACCTAATACAACTTCCAGAAAGAATTAAACTTTTCTATTTTATCTACCTTTTCTACACCAGCAGTAATAAATCCGTATGCCGCTCTGACCAGTATTTAACACATTATGACCACTTCCCATGCACTATTGAAACCTATTCACTAACTTTGCAATCCAAATTTATACTCACACAACCCATGGCCCAAATCGGCACCGATCTCTCTCTAGCCATCGACTTACTTCAAAAAGACGAACTGGTAGCTATTCCGACCGAAACCGTATACGGTCTCGCGGGCAATGCTTTGAGCCAAGACGCCGTCATGAAAATTTTTCAAGTCAAAAAACGGCCTTTTTTCGACCCACTCATACTTCACACATCGAGTCTAGAGAAGATCAACAACCTGGTTGTCAATATTCCCGATCAACTTAAAACATTGGCACACAAATACATGCCAGGGCCGCTGACCATTTTACTAGAGAAGACAGACTTGGTGCCTGACTTGATCACCGCAGGGTCCGATAAAGTGGCCATAAGGATACCGGTTCATCCATTGACACAGAAACTACTGGCTCGGTTAGATTTCCCATTAGCAGCTCCGAGCGCAAACCCTTTCGGATACATTAGTCCGACAGAGCCATCCCATGTTCAGAAGCAACTGGGAGAGCAAATTCGATATATCCTGGATGGTGGTCAATGCGAAGTCGGGCTAGAATCCACTATTATAGAATGTCGAAATAACGAAATTTGGGTACTAAGGAAGGGTGGAGTAGCGGTTGAGGATTTGGGACATGAAGTCAAAGTGGAATTGCATAGTAGTAGCAATCCCAAAGCTCCCGGAATGTTGAAAAGTCATTATGCACCCAAAGTGCCCGTCCTTATCGGACCCCAAATAGAAGATTTGGATAAATACAATTTTGAAAGAATTGGTGTTTTAAAATTTCAGGAAGCTAGTCCAATTTTTCCCGTTGAAAATCAACTGATACTTTCAAAATCAGGGAATTTGCAGGAGGCTGCCAGAAATTTATTTGCACATCTTCGTGAACTTGATGAAATGGATTTAGATTTAATCATTACGGAGTATGTGCCGGATCATGGTTTGGGGAGAGCGATAAATGACAAACTCAAAAGAGCAGCTGCATGCGAATAGTAATATGGATTATACTGCCGTTTTGGCTTTGTGCTCAGCAATATACGGAATTGGAGCGGCAACAGGGTTACAAGCTTGTTGATGACCAACTCACTTATATTTTTGACGAAGTTCTTTATGATGTAAAGCCGCAGCAAGTGGTGGTCACAGGTGCCTTTAGAAGTTGGGACCAGGACATGAATAAGGTAGAATGGCAATTGAAAAAGAAAAAGGACAGTTCACTATGGACTTTGGAGATCAGTGATATTGAATTTAAGAAGTTACAACCTCAGGACCCATTTAAATTCAGAATCGATGAAGGCGAATGGCTTTCACCACCAGCCCTTGCACCTAACAGTAAAAACGGAAATTTGATACTTATGTATGATAGAAAAGCGCCTTATATGAAAGCAGATATCGTTAATGACCGAATCATATGGGTGACGATGAGGGGAGTCGATCGGTCTTTTGATCCAGCGGCTTTTACTTTGCGAAATAAAGAGGGCCACAAGATCGAAATCACAACGGTTTTACCTCATGAACAGGAGACCATGATTTTACATATTGCTGAGCCATTGGACATGAAGCGACTACACTTCCTTTCGTATAAGGAAATGGACGAGGAAATATTATGCACTTTTGATGGCTGGTATCGGACGCTGTACAGTGATAAAGAGTTGGGAGCAGAAATTGCGCCCGATGAAAGTACAACCACATTCAGAATTTTTTCTCCAAGAGCTACTAACATCACCATCTATCTGTATGAAGATGAAAGGGGAGACCACTACGAAAAACACGAGATGCAGAATGACGGACATGGAGTTTGGGAACATTTTGCGAATGGTAATCTGACAGGCAAATGGTATGATTTTAAAGTCAACATCCCTGATTTTAATGAAAATTCCGGCCACATCTCAGATCCTTATTCAAGAGTACAGGATGGTGCCTGGGGAAGGTCAATGGTATTTCCTAAGACTGAACCAGCTAGCCCTTTGAAGAATGGGAGGCCTGCTATGGAGGATGTGGTGGCGTATGAAGTCCATGTCATAGATTTTACAGATCAATTGCCTGTCGACGCGGACTTAAAAGGCACAATTCCTGCGATGATACAACCTGGTCTGAAAAATTCATTAGGTGAGCCGATAGGTTTTGACTACCTGGCAGATTTAGGAATCAATGTGGTGCATTTGATGCCCATGCAGGAATTCTTGAATTATCCTGTGGATGAATGGCAAGCTTCATTTCAGGATGATCCTTACATGCAAAAGTACGGAATCGCCGAAGAGAATTACCAATGGGGTTATCGCACAACACATGCCTTTGCTGTTGAATCCTCCTATCGCGCTAAAAATACTTTCCCTGGTGCGGAGAGGGAACAATTTAGAGACTTGGTCCAGGCTTTTCATGATCAAAATATGGCAGTAATCATTGATATTGTTCCCAATCATACGGGAGAAAATATGGATGGTGGTTCTTGTTATTTTCATTGGAATGTGTTAGGTAAAGACTATTATTACCGAACCAAAGATTTTAAACACATTGGGGTGTTCGGCAATGAAGTTAAAACGGAGAACCGTCCCATGGTGCAACGCTGGCTGATCGATCAATGCCGGCATTGGATAGAGGAATTTGGTATTGATGGTTTCCGGATAGATCTGGCTGGGCAAGTAGACAGACAAACATTGATAGCTTTGAGAAAAGCGCTTGGCGACGATATTATCATTTACGGTGAACCATGGATTGGTTCCAATGACCCAGATTTCGAAGAAAACCCCAGTTGGGATTGGTATAAACACAATGCTCCCATCACTTTTTTTCAGGATGATTCCAGAACAGCATTCAAAGGCACAACTTCTACACCTGTAGATAAATCACAGGATAGAGGCTGGCCGGGAGGGAGGTATGAATTTAGAGGGGACGTCATGAAGGCTTTAAGTGGTGGATTTCCTGATGACTCTACATTATTAAGTGGAATCAACTACCTAGATATACATGATAATTGGGCTCTGGCTGATCAGTTTGCCCTGGAAGACTGGGACGGCCGTAAAGGTGTAGATGAAAATCGATTTAAAATGGCAGCAGTCCTGCTTCATACTTCTTTGGGGCCCATTGTCCTTCACGGTGGAACTGAAATCATGAGAAGCAAAGGGCTTGCGGAGTTAGAAGAGGTGGTGAAGGTGATGAATAACGGGCAGGAATTGGCATTTCACGGTAAAGGCGATACCTACAATATGAGGTGGCCTAATAATTTTGTATGGGAGAATGTCGGTAAGACCAAAGAGAGAGGGGCTGCTGCTGATTATAAAGGAATGCATGCTTATTGGCAAGGCTTGATCAAATTTAGATTGAGCGACACAGGAGAAATATTCAGACTCGCAAATCATCCCCATCATTCTTATTTTAAATGGATTGCCCCACGGGATGAAAAAGCGCTGGGTTATGTTATTGATGAAAAAGTGATGGTCATATTAAATTCTGCGGAATATCCTTTTACTTTCTATGTCAATGGGTTGGCCGAAGGGAAATGGAGGTTAATTGGGAATAATGATCATTTTGACCATTTTAATGGAGTAAAGGGAAAGTATTCTACCTTGAGTGGAAGGGATCAAGTTTTTGACTTACCGCCGGAAGCGATCAGAGTCTGGGTTAGAGAATAAGTAAACCTGATACGATTAAGTTTTAAACAGTAATTTTGCAACCCAATAGTATAAGAAAAGATAAATTAGGAATGAGGTCATATGTAATTTTAGTGGGTATCATGTTGCTTCTTTTGGTTGGATGCCAAAAAGAAGAAGATGTCAAGGGAATAGTGAGTTTTGTAGACAGTGCAATTGAAGTATCGGAAAGCAATACCGAGTCGGTGGAAATCAGGCTGGGAATCAATAGGATTAATCATGATGGTGGAACGGTAGATATCATCGTGGAAGGTGGTGAGTATGGAGAAGATTACGAAACCAGTTTTGGATCAGCATCCACAACGCTAAATATACCCGCAGCTTCCATTTCAGAGGTAGTGACGATTCAACCGATTGATAATGATGTGGAAGAAGATGATAAAGTTCTTTTAGTGATTTTGGATGACGCGTCCGGGGATCTATTTCTGGGTTCCAGACCAACGCTGACTTTCACAATCTTAGATGACGACGCTATACTTGTGACAACGCTTGATTTTACTGCAGACACCGTATTTATAGACGAAAATACGAGTACCAGTGCAAATGTTACGATCATGTTTGATCGAGTTTCTGTTGATGGCGGGACGATTGAATTAACATTTGATGGAAGCGCGGTCATGGGAGAAGACTATAGGGTCAATGAAGGGGCAGATGATAAGTTGGTACTTACCATTGGTCCGGGAGCTAATCAAGCGAGGTTTTTGATCAATGCAATAGACAATAATGAAATGGATGGAGACAGGGAAATCAAGGTGCAGTTTGGTGAATTGAGTGAGACCTTTGAATTAGGAGTCATCACTGAGAAAGTGATTGTGATCAGGGATGATGAATGATGTTGTGTTATAAATTGCAATTAAATTTTGATCACTTTTCGTGCAGCTGAACCTGTAAGTCCCAAAGCAGCTGAAACATTTGGTCTCTCTTGCAGCTGAAGCTCCAAATACCGAGACAGTAGAAATAAAATTTCATTTTAACCATACCCTCATATTTTTACCAACTTCCGCACGCTCTGCCCCTGCCTACCGATCATCTGAACATAGTATTGGCCTGGAACCAAACTTCTCAGGTCAACTGGAATCTGATGAGTAGCGGTCTCAAACCTTCGATTACTGATCACTCGAATTTCCTGACCCATAGAATTCAATAATGAAATGCGTTGGTAAGATGACTCCACCTGAAATTCGACCATCGTCTGTTCCTTAGCCGGGTTAGGATAGACCTTTAAACGAATCTTATCGGCGACCTGATCCGAAACAGCTGTCGGTGCATTACAATTAGCAGCGATAGGTATGTACTTAAAATCATCATGCAATAGATCCTTGACCTCTTCCTCACTGGCCTCAAACCAGTCGATCAAAACGGAACCATAAATATCTCTGAAGTCGGTCTCCATATCAACTGCTTTATTGCCATCTACTTCTTTGGTGATCACCGGATCACTGCCAATCACTCCCGCATTCACACATTGACCAAAAACAAATAAAGGAGCGGCATCTCCATGATCGGTTCCATAACTGGCATTCGACCTGATCCTTCTCCCAAACTCAGAATAGGTCAACCCAAGCACTCTTTCACCCACTCCCAATTGCTTCAGATCATCCTGAAACGCAGCTATGGCCGAACCCAAAGAAGTCAATAAGTCCGCATGCTGCCCCACTAAAGGATCGCCGATTTCTGTTTGATTTGCATGGGTATCAAATCCGCCGATATTCACCACATATACTTTTGATTTCAACCCACCAGAAATGAGCCTGGCAACCGTTTTTAATTGAACATTTAAGCGATCATCGTCATTGTAAAGTGCGCTGGAATTGTTGCCTAATTCATAGGCTTCACGAATCCTGTCGCCATACTCATTGGATTTTTCGATGGCATTGACCAGGAAACCTAGTTGGTCCGCACCACAACCTGAAGCTAACTCATTGTTTACTGGAGTCGCTAATTGAGAGATGTTATTAGGGTCAGCCAGTGCCATACTAAAATTACCTGCCAATCCCTGACAAGTTTCGGAGACGACATTTCCAATGGTCAAAGCAAAGGGGTCTTCAAATTCTAGGTTAGGATACTCTGAGGGATAGGAAGGATATTGTGCATCAAGATATCTGCCAAGCCAACCAGTCTGTTTAAATTCATCGAAGGAAGAACCGGTATTCCAGATATCTGTACTTCTAAAATGTGACCTATTTTGTTGGGGATAGCCCACATTTTGGATGATATTCATCTGTGCATTCTCATAAAGAGACTTAAAACCGGAAAGTGAAGGATGCCACTTCAAAGTAGATTCAAAATCCAACAAGTCTCCTTCAGGAACAATGATATTCGAACGAACATTGGCCAATGCATCATAAGAATTCATGGGAAAGATCGTAGCTAATCCATCATTTCCACCGTTGAGCTGGACCAGGACCAATACCCTGTCTGATTCCTCACCAATTCCGGCAGAACGAGCTGAACGTGCTATGGAAGAAATGGGAATACCTCCTACTAGAAGTGGTGTGGATAAAAGTGAACTGTATTTAATAAAGGATCTCCTTTTCATTTGGTGAAATTCTTACATTAGATAATATTCAGGCATTTTCATCATAGTAGCCATCAGATTGGTTAATTTATTGAACACAGAAACCGCCAGATCCTCATTGGTGGGATTTTCCAGATACATTCCGTATTCCACTGTCCATTCGAAATCAGGCAATCCATTGATCAATACATTTTTTAGATAGTCGATCTGATTTTGCGAAAGGGGAAAGGCAAATATTAGTTTGCCCATGTTAATGATCAATTCATTAGGGTCAGTGGCATTTTCAATACCATCTACAAACTTTAACACGTTGATTCCAAATCTAAAGCCCCTTACTTCACTTTGCGTGAGAAGGGCATTAGCCACTTCTTCCCGAAATCCCAAAGTAACCGAATTGATCCAATATTGATAGTATCCCGGGGATTGATAATAAGCTTTCCAGCCTGCAACAGATGGTACATTCATTACTGCCATCTCCAACAAATCTCCTGCTCTGGCAATCGCTTCCCAGACAAAGTATTGAGCAATAATGCTATCTGGCATTTCGACCTCCAGCGTATTAATGGATTTATAAAGAAAATCCAGTGGAGAGGAGACCATACATCCTTCGTGCTGATCATCATAGAAATATTCAGATGCCAGCAACGCTTTCAAAGGTGCTTTAATATCATAATCTTGATCATACATTATGGTTGCCATAGGTTCTATGACATTGGCCTCCACCTCAGCTGAAATATTGCTCCCTACAAACCATATGTGAAGCTGCCTGCAAATGTATCGTGCGACTTCTTTTTTCTTAAGAATGATATCGATGACTTGCTTGTACTCTTCTGCGCCACTATTAGATATAAGGGTATGATCGAATCGATGTGAAAGTTGCTTAGTTCCTGCATCATGCAATTGATTTCGGAAGAAGCTGGTTACATATCCCGTTTCTAAAAGTCTGATCTTCCAACCTGTAAGAGCTCTTGAAATTTGTACAATATCTTGCTCCGTATAATTAGTATAGTCCCCCTCCCCAGCCGCTTCTCCTCTGCCTATTGTGAACAGTTCCAACAATTCTCGAGCATAATTTTCATTGGGTGATTGAGCTTCATTTTGATTCCCATTTAGAAAAATCAACATTGCCGGAGAAACGGTAATTTCCTCCACAAGTTTTCTGAAGTTCCCTAAAGCATGCGTTCGAATAGCCGATAGATATTGATAACTTACCTCACCTCTATTGATATTATTCACCGGGAAGTGTTCATGCCAGAACAGCACCATTTTTTCCAGTACGGACAGTCCCGAAGATTGCATCAATCCGGTCTGCCACACAATCACGGAATTACGTCTCGCTACTCTTAAACCCATAATATCGTTGGCAGGATAGTATTTATCCACCCAGGTTGTGCCAGGAGGAGCGTCAGGGTCATTTTGAAATCGGTAATGTATAGGTGGGTCCGGGGTTGGCTGATCCTGAAATAAGACTGATAAAGTTTGCTCCAATCCCATGTTTGCTACTTGTGCAATCTGAGCTTTAGTCTTGCCGAATATAGTTCGCCCTAGTAAAAAAGAAGCCTTTTCTTCATTCCACACTCCGGAATATGGGTTCAATGTGCTCATCTATCCATTATTTTTTATCAATTGGTGCTGACCATTTATATTATAGAGGACACAAGATGAAGTTTTGTACTCATGGAAATTGTAAAATCTTTAAATTTATATAAGAGAAAATTTAAATAGGCCCCTTTCAATATGAACATTCGAGGTATTTTACTAGTGTTTTATTTGATGTCAATGGCAGGATTTTTATGGTCACAGCATTCTGCGCTAAACGACGAATTTAATAGTCCCTGTAACCTTTCAAACTGGCAAAATATCACGCAAATCGAAGGGTGGATGACTCCGGGAGGCCAGCCAGCAGAGCATCTGGAAGAACATGACATATCGTTTACCTATCCGGGTGAGTTGTATATGATGCCCTGGACCAGTTCCTGGTATGCCAATTGGCGGGGAGTACTTTTGTTTAAAGAAATCAGTGGCAATTTTATAGTGACGACCCACATTACTGTAACCCAGAGGGATGGCGATGCTTTGCCTCCCAGTTCAGATTATTCGCTTGCCGGGCTCATGATCAGAACACCGACAGGAATTTTTAATCCAATTAACGGTGGGCCGAGCGGTATTCAAAATTATATTTTCGCAGCCATGGGAAGGGCGACGAGTAGTACACAATTTCAGTTGGAGATAAAAACCACGCGAAACGGTGCATCCATGCTTGGCATCCAGAATATAGGAGCGGGCAATAACGATATTTATATGAGGATGGTACGAAAAGATAGTGTGGTTGTTGTCCTGAGTAGTGAGGATAATCTGAATTGGCGCCTGCGTGAAAGGTTTCTTCGGCCTGACTTTCCGGATACGGTTCAAATGGGTTTTGTTACTTATACGGATTGGGATAATGTCAGTGCGGTGGGATGGCAGGAACAGAATAATAATATCCTTAATAATAATTACGATGCGAGGCCCTGGGATCCTGATTTAATCGGAAGATTTGAATTTGCCCGGTTTGAAGCATTGAATCTGGATTCTCTGTATGAAAATGAAAATTTCATGATCTTGGATACCAGCACCATCAGGACACTTTTTGATCACAGTTCCGTACCGATTTACCCCGCCGGAAGCAAAATATGGAGCGGTATAAGTTCCAATGACTGGACTGATCCGGGCAACTGGCATGGTGGTCTACCTGGAACAGGAGATCATGTAGTCATACCAAACTGTTCGTGCTCTAATGTTAATTCCCTATTTATTAATGCTGACACCCCAGTTCTGGCAGGATTTCATCTGGAAGAGGGTGCTAATATGGAAATCTCGCCCGCGGTAACGCTTCAAGTTGACCTTCAAAATCCCGGAAGTGCCTTTGTTAATCAGGGCAATATCACTAATTATGGAACCATCCTTATTAATAATGCTTTGGGTCGGGATGTAGCCACGTTAAGTTCGTTAAATAATCAGCCAGGTGCGCAATTAATTATCGAAGAATAATACCCCTAAAGCGAAAGTACTCACACAAGACAATTTAGGATTTTGGCACCTATTAATTCATCATAATGTACGGTGAAATATAAGATCAAATCTTTTAGCAGCTTTTTCGATCTTAAATAAAATCTAATGTGGCCCAATAAGGTTTTAAAGGAAACATGGAGACATGTTGATTGAACATACTTATAAAAATTAAAAGAAAGAGTTATGAAAAGATTATCAATTTTATTTGCGGCAATGGTTCTTTTGACCATTGGCGTTAAGGCACAAGATGATTTATCTACCAATGTTCCTGAAGCTGTAACTACGGCTTTTGAGACAAAATATGTTGATGCAACGGATGTATTTTGGGAAGAGGAAGATGGAAATTGGGAAGCGGAATTTTTACTAGCTGATCAGGAGTACGAAGCTACTTTCACAATAGATGGATCGTGGCTGAAAACGGAGCAGGAAGTAGAAATCGAAGATGTGCCTGCAACGATTACAACAGCTCTGGAAGCCGATATCCCTGGTTTTGAAATAGAAGAGGCTGATATCACAGAAACACCTTCTGGAAAATTCTATGAATTGGATCTTTTGGTAGGCGGTAAAGAAATGGAAGTTGTTTGCGATCTTGATGGCAAGATTATTAAGAAAATGGCCAGCAAAGACGACAACTAGAAGAGCACCTTAGGCTTAGTTTATAAGGTATGATGGCGAGTCGGCTGTCGTACCTTTTTTTTGTGTAAAACTTTCCTGACCCATTCGGGTTAGATAAATATGAAACTAGAACTTGACGATACTTTCACTGCAGAATTGCCTGCTGATCCGGTCACAACCAATAATAGATGTCAAGTGGTTCAGGCTGCCTATTCATATGTCATCCCCAGGCAACCCACCTCACCAAAATTGGTCCATGCAAGCGAAGAAACGGCTGCTCTTTTGGGTATAACTAAGGAGGAAATTATGTCTCAAGCATTTCTTGAGGTATTCTCTGGTTCCACCCCATTAGAAGGAGCGGCACCTTATGCCATGGTTTATGGTGGCCATCAATTTGGTACCTGGGCTGGTCAATTGGGTGACGGTCGTGCTATCAATATTGGGGAAGTATTTCATCATGGTCAGCGGTGGGTCATGCAACTCAAAGGGGCTGGTGAAACACCATATAGCCGAAGTGCAGATGGTCTTGCAGTCTTGAGATCTTCCATAAGGGAACACTTATGCAGTGAAGCCATGCATCACCTTCGTGTCCCAACGACACGATCCCTCTCATTGATTTTGACAGGTGATGAGGTAATGAGAGACATGATGTATGATGGCAATCCGGAGCTAGAGAAAGGTGCTGTAGTTTGCAGAGTGGCACCTTCCTTCTTAAGATTTGGCAATTATCAGATTTTTACCGCAAGAAAGGATGTCGAGAATTTGAAAAAACTGGTGGACTACACCATCCAATACTTTTTTCCGGAAATTAAAACTGATGGGAAGGAGAAATATCTTGACTTTTATAGACGTGTAATGGAAAAAACAGTGAATATGGTGATTCACTGGCAACGCGTGGGCTTTGTGCACGGAGTGATGAACACGGACAATATGTCCGTACTGGGATTGACAATTGATTATGGTCCCTACGGATGGCTAGAGGGATATGACCCGGGTTGGACACCCAATACTACGGACCGGCAAACTCGTCGATATAGATTTGGATATCAGCCCAATATTGCCTTTTGGAATTTAATGCAATTGGGGAATGCCCTCTATCCGTTAATCGAAGACACTGAACCTTTAGAGGAGATTTTGAACTCATATGGGTCGATATATACTCCCGCTTATTTGGAAATGATGAAGTCTAAAATTGGACTCTTCGTCCACGAAGATGGAGACCGGGCTTTGATTGACGACTTAGAGCAAATGTTGACTTTTTCAGAAACGGACATGACTATATTTTTCAGGCAACTTGCAGATTTTGACCCTACCATTGACATAGACCTTCAGGGAAAATACCTGGAAGTAGTTAAGGATGCTTTTTACGAGGCCAATGGAAAGTGGGAAATAATTGCCTCTGCTTGGCAGGATTGGTTTACCGCTTATCAGCAAAGACTTTTTAAAGAAAACATTGACCTAAAAGAGCGCAAGAAAAGGATGAATGAAGTTAATCCTAAGTATGTTTTAAGAAATTACATGGCTCAGCTTGCAATCGATGAGGCGGACAAGGGCGATTACACATTAATTGATAAATTATTCACGATGCTTAAGCAGCCCTATAATGAGCAACCGGAGTTTCAAAAGTGGTTCGCGAGAAGACCAGAATGGGCAAGACATAAAGTAGGTTGCTCTATGTTGTCCTGTAGTAGTTAAATGCCAATTATTTTCTTAGTATTCAGAACATCATTTTCTTTTATGAGATCATGAATTACGGTGGACTTAGTTTTTAGTTTTTCCGCTTCAGAATAAAAGTTTTGAGAAGCTTCAGTGACTCCATAGGACTCTAACTGTCGACCGATCTTATTCAGAACAAAGTTGCCTTCTTCCATACGTCTCATTACATTCCAAAGATCTGCCTCTATGTTTTCTGTGACTCCCGAAAGGAGAGCGTCAGCAGTAAATGCATGTCCGGTATGACATCTGAATCTTAATACTTTTTCGTCAGGAACTTCGATCAGTGCCCCTTCACAATCGGGACAAGTCAATGGGGTGAACTTCCCTTTCTCAAAGACGCCCATTTGTAATGCATTCTTGTTCTTAGCGATTTCAATTTCCATTTTCATCTGTTTTTCGTACACTTTAGGCACTTCAGGTGGCTTTGCAACAGTTTGATTTGAAAGTTTGCCCAATAGTTTGCCGATCTCACTCGCCAAGAGGGTATAATCAATATCCACGTATCTTGAAACCTGAGTAGGCATACTATCAAAGAGCGCGTCTTCAGTTGATTGTGTAATTCCTAAGCCATTAAATCTTTTAATAGTACACATTCCGGCACTGCCATCATCAAGTACACCACTTAAGATAATTCCAATGACACGCTCTTTGTAGTTATATGCTGCTGACCTGGAAAGTGCATTTACTGAAGGTCGAAACCGATTTTCTTTGGGACCGTTCGATAAGAAAATACGATCTTCTTCGAGCAAAAGATGATGATTGGTTATTGCACAGTAGATCGTACCGTTTTTGATTTTTTCACCATGTTCCGCTTCTTTGACGTTTAAATTTGTATTTCTGCCCAGAATATGAGAAAGATCAGACTTTCCATATGCAGGCATATGTTGTACCATAAAAATCGAAGCATCCAGGTCGTTTGGTAAATTGGTGGTAAGATTAATCATAGCGTCAAGTCCACCAGCTGATGAACCTACGACTATAATATCTCTTTTTGAGGGTTTCTTGTTAACAGTCAATTTTTATTTTGCCTAATTGGAATGATATAGAAATTGTTCTGTTTCTGGAAATAACTCTAACTCCTAGTATTACTATGCTTTCTAAGTTTCTTATTTAAGGATTCTTGGATGTCTGAGCCTCATATATTCAGAAATGGATGGCTATAATTTAGTAAGTCCGTATGGTGATGGATACAAGTACTAATAAGTGTAAACAGAAAGGAATTTTCCTGAAGTTTGCTTTCAAAGAAAAAACATAGTTTTGAGCCAAAGTTTAGTTTCTGACAATTTTTCTCAATACATTTAGGAATAGCTACTTTTTTAACGCCCTACAATACTCATCAATGATCATCACTATTTCACGTATTGCCACGAGTTGCTGTTTCTACTTGTTGGTCATTGCCCATCTTACTTCGCAGTCTTTCTCCATTTCAGATGTCCAAACGCTACCTATCGATTCTACGCTATCCTGGATGCAAAAAAATTATACGAAAGACTCTATTGACTTTCATGACATTTCACTAAGCGCCTTAGACAAGGCATATGAGCTAGGGGAGCATGAGCTTATGGGAGATGTTCATACATCCTTATCGAACTGGCATGGATACCACTATAAATTTGGTTCTGATTCCATCATCTACCATGGTGAGAAGGCTTTATATCACTTTGAAAGAGCCGGAAACAGAAAAAAAATAGCAGATACTTATAAGAATCTTTCCATAGATTATATGAACAACAACTCTTATGATAATGCGGAGGAAATACTTTTTGAAGCCATTAAAATTTATGAAGAATTAGAAGATGAACAGGGACTTGCAGGCTGCTACAAGAACCTTTCCTCTATGTTTAGAGTCTTAGAAGAACCGGAGCAATCCATCAAATATGCCAATAGTGCTATTCCGATATTTGAAAAAGAGTTAGACTATTATAATCACTCAATTACCCTGTTTAACCTCATCATTTCTCACAGATTACTGAAGAATTACGAGGAGGCCTATCAAGCTGCCAATACTTGTATAGCAATGGTAGATGAACACATACCGAGTGAGGTATTCATTAAATCAAGGGCATATTCTTACAGATCAGACATTTCGAAAGAAACAGGAGACTTTGATGAGATGCTGAAAGATGCAACACAAGCCTGGAAAATAGTAGAAAATAAAATCGGCGTAGAAGGTGCTGCGCAGTACCGAGTAGAAGTTGGTGATGCATATCGCCTAAAGGGTGATTACGAGTCTGCTTTAGATCATATGTTAGTTGGAGTCAAATCTCTGGAAAATAGGGGTATAGAACAAATATGGGATCCGTATTTTAATCTGGCTGATACCTATATGAACCTCAATGATTATGAGAAGGCTTATGAATATCAAAGGAAAGGATTGGCAGCAAAAACCAAAATGATCGATGACAAAATCAGTAATCTAGAATCGGAAGCAGTGATCAAGTACGAAACTGGTAAAAAGGATCAAGCTCTTTTATTACAAGAAAGACAATTAAAGCAAAAAACTAGAATTCAATGGCTGACCATCGGTATAGCAATAATTCTTGCTACTTTGCTCTTTGTCGTGTTCTACTTCTATCGCAAGAATCGAAAAATTACAGAAGAATTATCTTTAAAGAATCAGGAGAATGAATTACTATTAAAGGAGATACATCATAGGGTCAAAAATAACTTGCAGACCATTTCAAGTCTTCTCAATATACAATCTAAGAGCATCGAAAATAGTGCTGCTTACGATGTGATCATTGAAAGCAAAAACAGAGTGGCTTCAATGGCTTTAATTCATCAAAAACTCTATCAAGGCGAAAATTTAGCTTCTATAGAAATGAGCAACTATTTTAAGACCATGGGTGAAGCTATTAGAGACGGTTTTGGAGAAATTGCAGAAAATGTATTGATAAAAGTAGAAATGAATGAAATAGAAATGGATATTGATTCTGCTGTTCCAATCGGACTGATTGCAAATGAATTGATAACAAACGCTATTAAATACGCTTTCCCTAGAAAACAGCAGGGCGTTATTTCCATTAGCTTAGAAACACTACCCACGAATAATTATAGATTAATTATTGCTGATAATGGAATACCTGACGCAAAATCCAGCGAGGAAAAAGGCACAGGGTTTGGAAGCATATTGATCAATTTGCTCACAATGCAGCTAGGTGGTGTTTTAAATATTGTAAAAGAGAATGGAACCGCAGCTATTCTTAACTTTCCTCCACAAATTAAATCAGCAGTTTAAGACCACATGAAGGAAGGTGAAGCCAGCAAAATAATGATTGTCGAAGATGAGATGTTGATAGCAGCAGATATTTCTATCGAATTGACAACCGTGGGATACGAAGTGGTAGGTATCTACACAAAAGCGGAAGATGTCTTAAAGGCTTTACAAGAAAGTAAGCCAGAAATCATCTTGATGGACATTGTATTAAGCGGAAAGATGAATGGTATCGATGCTGCGAAAGAAATTCTTAAATTGTATCAGACTCCTGTTATATTCTTGACTTCCAATGTGGACGATGCTACCTTTAAAAAGGCCAAAGAAGCCAAACCATATGCTTTTATTTCCAAGCCATTTCGCAAGGATGATTTGTTGAGAGCAATTGAGATCACATTGGAAAGAATGGAGTTAGAGTCAAAGGATATGGAGACGGTATCCTTTACGGTCATGGAGGACCGGCTTTTTGTACGACATCATGAAGAAATGATTATGGTGCACATGGAAAAAATACTTTTTTTGGAGGCCAGCCGAAATTATTGCAGAATTAAAACCAGCGACCAGGAACTACATGTCTCTACTCCAATGGGCAATATAGAAAAACTTTTGCCTAATGACACTTTTGTTAGAACTCATAGGTCATTCATCGTCAATTTAAAATCCATTACTTCAATCCATAAAAACAACGAGTATCTAATGATACAAAACTCGCTCATTCCCATTAGCAGAAGATTACGAGATGATGTTGTTAAAAGATTTAAAATGATATAGGGTAGCATGGAAAGAACAATGGCGGCACACTAAGAAAAAACGACAGGAAATTTATATCTCCTGTCGTCTTTGTCCTGTTTTAATAATGGTTTTCAAGAAGGTCTATTTAGTTCTTGATTTTTGTGCAGAAATAAACAAGTTTTCAAGGTTTTCCAAAACGGAAGTATAATGTGCAAGAGTTTTTTCAGCTAATTCCTCATTACTTGGATCATTGACTAAATCGAGCAAATAAGGGTATTGCGCTAAATTAAGGTCTTGTGAATCTGCATACTTAGTTATGGGTACTAAAGCTTCCTCTATTGAGTTAAAGCTTTTTCCAGCGCTATGGCTGTTAATCATACTTGCAAAACTGGGTGATTGAGATATATGCTTGGTCTGCTCATCCATGTTTCGATCGCCAGTATCAAAATACACAGCTTCAAAATTTGGATTGAGTTCTTGCATAGATGATTGCAATCTATTGAGCATTACTTGCATATTTTCGATAACCATTGACATATCATTCGCATTGATGCCGACGGCAGTATTGATGTAATTAAATATTCTGTTTGGATCTGAATCGTCCCATGCGATACCTATGATTCTTGAATAATCTCTAGCTTTCATATCTTCTTTGGCTACAGCCATAGCAACGCCTGGTTCACTCACTGAAGGAAGCAAATATTGTCCTTTTTTTACATCGCCTATGGTTTTTACAGGAACTTGTCCCATGAAGGCTACTTTTTCGTAATGACGTTTGTCTTCAGTTTTAGGCATAGCTCCCACGATACCTGGATTTTTCGATATGACCATGTATTTTTCAGCTTCTTCAAAATGCTTAGAGACCATTCCACTTTTCAATCCAACGACATCACCAAAAGAGAATTGTTCTGTTTGGTCTGCAGCTTCTAACCATTCAGCGTAGTCAGCTCCGCCTGATTCAAATGTAGCTCCTAGATTGAGTTCATTATAGAGGACAATGCCACCAAACATGATCCCTGACTTAACCATATCTACTGCTCCCCAGTAAACATCATCAAAATCACCAAATATACCGATTGTTGCTACTGCTCCGACTAGATTTATGACGAATGCTACGATGGTATAAACAAACTCTAGAGCTCCGGTTAATAATGCAAAGCCATAATCGCTATTGAAGAACTGTTCAGCACTCGCCGGAACACCTGCAGGATCCTGATCCAACGACTGGTTCGTTTGTGTAACAGCTACAGAATCATTGGATTGGGCGCCTTCTACTATCATAGCACTAACCATCTGAGTTTGCCCGGCACCTCCGATTCCTCTGAATCCTTCAATTCTTGCCAGTGGAGCTCCATTAGCACCAAAGAAGGTCATGAAATTTGCATTTCTTGTAGGCGTATTGAAATTTGATTTGACCGCAATACCGTGATTACCTCCTTCAATTCTCACGACGTGATCATCAAAATTCTCCTGAGCTCCGGTTGCATAACCATTGCCCTTTACGTGAACTCCACCACCTACATTGACATCTCCAGCCACTCCCAGACCGCCATCAGTTACAATCGATCCTGTTTCGCAATCAGTTGAGGGCGTTGTACTTGTAATGTTGATGTTTCCACTCATGGTAAGGTTCGTTAGACTGGTGGTTCCATCTACGTTCAAGGTCCCTGTCAGGTTCGTAGGACTTGCATTGTTGACGTCCAGGCTACTATTCAAATCGGTTGTGCCATCTACGTTCAAAGTCCCTGTTAAATTGGTTGGGCTGGCGTTGTTGACGTCCAGGCTACTATTAAGATCCGTTGTGCCGTCTACATTTAAGGTTCCTGTCAGATTCGTTGGACTGGCATTATTGACATCAAGACTACTATTCAGATCTGTTGTTCCATCGACGTTTAATGTCCCTGTCAGGTTCGTAGGGCTGGCATTGTTGACGTCCAGGCTACTATTCAAATCCGTTGTGCCGTCTACATTTAGGGTTCCAGTCAGATTCGTAGAACTAGCATTATTGACATCCAGACTACTATTCAAATCGGTTGTTCCATCGACGTTTAATATCCCTGTCAGGTTCGTAGGACTTGCATTGTTGACGTCCAGGCTGCTGTTCAAATCGGTTGTGCCATCTACGTTCAAAGTCCCTGTTAAATTGGTTGGACTAGTATTGTTTACATCCAGGCTACTGTTCAAATCGGTTGTTCCATCTACATTTAGGGTGCCCGTCAGATTCGTTGGACTGGCGTTGTTGACGTCCAGACTACTATTCAAATCTGTTGTTCCATCAACGTTTAATGTACCTGTAAGATTGGTAGAACTTTGATCAACCACATCCAAATCACCATGAACTATAGAATTCCCACCTGAAATGTTAATCTCTACATTTTGCTGAACAGTCAGGTCATTTCCAATATTGGCATTATTAACAACATTAAGATCATTGCCAATATCTAAATCAGAATCAATTTCTATTTCCCCAGTGCAAAGAATTCTGAGTCGTTCTAGATTGTTGGTAACAATAAGGAGGTCTGCACAATCGGTCGTTCCCAATTTATCATTGGCAGGATCAGTATTTCTGTTTCCAAATAAGGACCATACTTGTGAAGGTATACCAGAATCATCTCCCCTTAAAATCTTACCATCTCTCACTACAGCATTAGCGGTTGCAGCGTGAAAAGCATAGGGTACCGCCAGTAAGCGACTATCGCTAAGCGTTACAAATTTATTTCCGCCATTTTCATCAATGGCTAATTGCATCCAAATGTCCTCAGAGCTCCATGGGACATTTTTAAAGTTGCCTCTTCCTGATTTCCCTTCTCCTATGGTTATAGAAAATAAACCAAGCTTGTTTGTAGTTATGTCGTGTGTTTCGCTGTACTTAACAGATTTACGATCTTGTTGGCTGTAAAGCGTAATCTCTAATTTAATTTTTTGATCGGACATCACTTGTCCAGAAAGATCTCTTGCAACAGCCTGGTATTTCATTCCTGCAGGAGTTTGCTGAGCATAACTTATTATACTACAAAAGAGTATTGCGATGAGTAAGAGATATAATTTTTTCATTTTATTCATTTTTTAGAGTTTGTTAATTATCATTGTTTTGAGGTGTCTATGTGCCAAATCAGAGACTTTCAAAAAATATAGGCCTGAAGCATAACCATCAAGGCTTACTTCAGAAATGTTATTTGAAAGAATTTGCTTTTGTTGTGCCATCCTTCTTCCTTGTGCATTAAAGCATTGAACTAAAAGTTCTTGATCATATGGCATTTCAACTTGAATATTTACCGTCTCATGAAAGGGGTTAGGCCAAGCATTTACCTTTACTTCTTTAATTAAGTCATTGCCGTTTCTAAGCGCCAATGGAAATAAATCAGATATCCCAATAACCTCGAGTAGAGGTTGGTGGAAACCTTCCGTTAGTATAAGGTTATCCGTGTGTACACTATTTACCATGAGCTCTCCTAGCGTCCACTCGATAGATAAAGTAGAAGTATTGCTTACATTTCCCTCAGATGATATTACTTCAGAACTAAGAGATTGAGCATCTGCCCAACTCCCTGAAAGGATACCAAATAGAAAAATGACAATTGTATGTATTTTCATAGGTTGATTTTTTAAGATTAATAAATATAATTTCAGGTTTGTGATCACTGAATTCAGTATATGAATACCTATTTTCGGTAGCTGGACAGTCTATCTATGAACACACCGGACAAAAGCACCATTAAACTTGCCATCATTGCCTATGGTATGATCACCATAGATAATCCACCAGGCGCTACATTCTGATGCTTCTGTGGAGCTCCAGTAATAACTATCTGTAAAATTATTGGCAGCATCGCCACTTAGCTGTTGATACATAGCTTCTAATTCACCAAGTGCAGGTAAATACCAGTCACAGCCTGTTTCCACGGAAAGTTTAACACATGTATTAGCAGCATAAATTTCATCACCGATTTGATCCACAATTAGGCTAGTATTGTTTATACCATCAAAATCTGCAAGTGCGGCAGCCTGGTCAGATATGTTAGGAAGATCAAGAATATCAACACATTCAGGCCATTGAGTTGCATTATAAGTAACTAAACCATTGTCCGATGGGGAAACGTAGAGCGTATATTCATCACTGCTGTTAGGTATGCCATCCGGATCTACATGCACCTCTAATTCTCCTTCTACACAACTGCACAAATTTTCGGGGTTATACAGAGTGTCATCACAATCAATTTCGCTACATGGGTTATCAATATTAAAAAATCCATCTCCATCCATATCTATGGCATCGCCATGTGCCTGGTGATCTGGTATTGAAGTCAGATCAATGCTGATGATTTCACCTTTATGGCAAACTTCTCTTTTGTTAGTAGGGCTCATCAACGAATGTGTTTCGTAGATTTCTAGCTCTGCATGCAGATCACTGATACTTTCTTTTTCGCAGCCAACTATAATGAAAACAGCGAGAAAGAGACAAATTAAATTTTTCATAATTTTTAATTTTAAGGTTTTTTTAAGCTAGATTCAGAGAAATGAATCTGATTAGGCCATTGTCGCTTCATTCAAATATGTAGCTTTAAATTGATATATTCAGAGGTATTACCCGACGGTATCAAATCTAGTTCCGAACGGTCAAGACTTTACTTTGAACGGTATTATTAAATGATATTGAAATCAAACTTGATTTGATATTCTTAATTTTGAACTTAAACTTCAACAGATCATAATTCAATGGACTATCTACTAACCAATAAAGATTCATGGAATAAGAAAGTGGATTTACATATCGCTTCAGAATTTTATCAGCAACAAAAGTTTCTGGAAGGGCAGTCTTCACTTAACAGCATTGAAACTGAACTCATAGGACTTGTAAAAGGGAAATCCATTTTACACTTGCAATGTCACTTTGGACAGGATTCATTATCCTTGCAGAGAATGGGTGCTCAAGTCACGGGCGTAGATTTTTCAGAACAAGCCATTTTACGTGCCAGAGAAGTGAATGAAAAATTGGGTCTTAGTGCGCAGTTCGTCTGTTGTGACTTGTACGAATTGTCTAGGTTCCTTGATCAGGAATTTGACCTTGTATTTACGTCGTATGGCACTATTGGATGGTTACCAGATATCCATGAATGGGCTAGATTGGTATCAAAATTTACGAGACAAGGGGGGAGATTTATTTTGGTAGAATTTCACCCTTTGGTATGGATGTTTGATGATGACTTAAAGTATATTAAATACAGTTATTTCAATCGAGAACCAATTGTCGAAGTGGAAAATGGTAGTTATGCAGATACAACTGCGGATATTGAAAGCACTTCGATCACCTGGAATCACAGTATGAGTTCTGTAATTGATGCATTATTGCAAGAAGGATTTTCGTTACAGACGCTGAAAGAATATGATTATTCGCCTTACTATTGCTTTGCAAACATGATTGAGTTTGAATCCGGAAAATACAGGATTAAGCATCTTGAGGATAAAATTCCACTGGTATATGCTTTATCAGCTTTAAAGCGCTAGTACCAACAACTATAAGACTTTGCAATTGGTTGCTTTATGATTTTGCCTCTGCCATTTCCTTAATTTTTTCCAGGATAGATGTCCATCCCCCGTTGGCTATGGCCTCATCGTATCGTTTTTGACCTTCAGCAACGGTTTCATAGCCCGATTGTATCACTGTCAATAGTGTCTTGTCATTTTTTTCTTCAAGCAAATATTGTACCTTAAGATGGTTCTCGGGCGTTTGTGGATAATCGGCATTAGGGTCAATGACGGTGTAAGACATTACGGAGTAGGGTTTAAACGCTATCAACTTTCCAGTAACGTAAATGACATCATCATGGATGCCTTTCCATATCACGGAACTGCCTTTTTTAAAATTGCTGAGAATGGCGCAAGTATACATATACTCCGGGGTAAGATCAGGGTTGGTCAGTAAATCCCATACTTTTTCCCGATCAGCTTTAATCACGACCTTGTTAACGATATCTTTCATAAAACTAAATTACCTGTAAGCGCACTAAAGTTCGTTTAAATTTAGTATTAAAAATTACAAAATAGGGATTAAATACCCATTAGAGGTTTATCCTTAAGCAGATGGTAATCCAATGCAAGCGCTACACATTCTTTAAGCTCCACTCTTGGAATTTCTTTTTCTAAATCAAGCAATATAGCTCTGCTTCCGTCATATTTAAAAGTATTTCCATATACTTTTTTCACAGTCGGAATAATCTTGCTGGTGCATTGAAAAAACATGCCTAGTTGATCAGGATATTTGTCCTTCCAGTCGATTCGAATGGTTGTGCCTTTTTTTACGAGGTAGCTTGGCTCTCCCCATTTAAGGGTTTCGAGGACATGATCGATTCGCTCATTTTCAAAGGCGGTTTCCAGTATTAGATTTCTCAATGTTTCCATTCTGGGTTTAACCTTTTCAGGATATCCTTGAAATTTTTCTTTGACTCCGGGATCTGAGTGAACGTTGAAAGCTTTCATTAACTTAGTGATTATGAAGTGTAATATTTTTGAACATCTATTTATATTGAAATTTATTTCCTCCCCTCACTTCTTTTGGACTTAGCCCTGTTTTCTGTTTATACTGAGTACTTAAATGCTGTGGAGATGAAAAACCCAACTCATCTGCGATTTCCTTAATGGGTTTTAAAGTATCCCTCAAGACGCGTGTAGCTTTATGGAGTCGAAGCTCCATCAAGTAACTGAATATAGGCTTACCAAACATTTCTTTAAAGCCATATTTTAGTTTAAATTCATTCAAGCCAACATGTCTGGCTATCTCCGGAATACTGGGAGCCATTTTCATATTTTTATTGATGTAATCCCTGGCGGCGATGATGGCTTCCTTGTCCTTTGTGGACTTAATATGAACAGAGTGATGAAGTAATTTTGATTGATATTCATGGAGACACAGCACAAGCAAGTCTAATGTTTTGGCAAAGAGATACATGTTTTCCAAATTACCTGAATACGGATTGCTCAGAATTTCATTGATAATGTTTTGAACATTAACATTGATGCTGCCCCAATTCTTAGAAATGGTTAATTCATCTCCCTGAATGATCTGCTTGCAAAATCCACTTACGATGCCATCCTGCCCTTTCACCAAATTTAGAAAAACATTTTTAGGAAATTCGACGCCAAATGTTTCTATCTCCATTGACTTATTTCTGACTTCAAGGTCTATTCCCTTGCAGTACAGGATATTGTGATGACCTCCGATCAGATCCCAGGATTTATTTAATTGTGGACATGAGAAGCTATAGTCACCCTTAATTCCCATGTGAAGTCTAACAGTGTCTCTATTATTGCTTGCGTGGTGCAGACCGTAAGGTTCGGAATATTGGGATACTGCCCATCCCATCGTAATGTTACTAAAGTTCCACACTTTCGATTCGCTTATGGTATACGTACTCATAAAAGTAAAGTTGCAATTCGAACATATGCATTTTCGCTGTAATTCCATAAGAAATAAAGCAAGATGAACATAGATGACCTTAAGGCGAAAGAGTTGAGTAACTTATATGCCATGTTTAAACAAACCAATGACTACTTCGATGGAAGTGAGATTAGCTTTCTGACGGAAAAAAAGCAGTTAATGTTGACTTACTATATCAAACATACCTGCGGTCTTGAAGAACAGATTACTGAAACCTTAAGAGACATGGGTATCAATCCTGGCAATACTAAAGATTCAATTGCAGAAGAGATGACTGAAAACTTAAAGGAAATCATCAAAGAGGAGATCGAAGACGGAGTTAAGGAAGTGGGGTATTTGCTATCATTGAATCGTTTGATGTCCTACCAAATATCCAATTTAGAGAATTTGCAGTTTTTCCAGGAAAATGAAGCCTCTGTGGTAGATATTTTAAGTTCTTTGGATGAATTTCGAAATGTTCAAAAGAGTATCTTTAATTAGAACTTGATGCAAATTCTATCTATTCTTAACGTGGTAGAATTCTAAAATTCAATGGTAAATGCTAGGCCATTAGACGTTCCACTCAACACCATACTTTGGTTTCGATTGATTTTGACCCTATGCAGATAAGGAACGAGCAAACCAATCCCGGTGCCCACTCCATATCCTACTATGACATCCGTGGGAAAATGCCGTCCTGCACGAACCCTCAGGTAAGCCGTGGCTGCTGGAAATACACCCGCCGCACCCCAAACTACAAATCGCCAATCAGACTCAGGATATAAATCTGAAAATACACGCGCTGTAAAAAAACTAAGTGCGGAAGCATGTGAAGTATGTCCCGAAAAAAATGATTTTCTGGCATCGATATTCTGGCGTTCTTCTAGGGGCACTTCTTCATTGAAAAAATAGGGCCGCTTTCTATTCACAGCGGATTTAACCAGAAAAGTGAAACCACCATTTAAAGCGATGACCTCACTATACATGATCAAGTATTCCAGCCGATCATTTTTAATTTTCGAAGAAGTCAGCACGGTAAAAGGGGCAGCGGTCAGACTATAAAAGAGTACATCACTGGCAGTTCTGGAGAGAGGAGAATAATAATCCAGTGTTCCGCGATCCAGTTTATTAATAGGGGGCAATATAGACCCAGGTGCTGGAATCAGCAGTGGCTCTCTTTTTGAGTCAATGTAGAAACTTCCGGCAAACATTAGACTTGCGCTTGTAAAAATCGTCGTTTCTTTTCTCCATTCAAGCTGATAGGTATGCTGCCCATTGGCATACAAACCTAAAAAGATCAGATAAAAAAAGAGCAGATACTTCATCCCGGAAAGATAAAGAACTGCTCTTTAGAATTTATAATCCAATGGAATTATTCCTTCACTTGGCTCGCAAGTAAATGCTTCCCATTTGTGTTTTGATGGTCATTTCAGGGCCTCCTCCATTCATTGAACCATAAGTCCAATTGTTAGAAACCAATTTCATGCCCCCATTTTTATGGACAGTCTTGGTTTGTGGCTCTTTCTTTTGCTGGGTCTCAATATCCATATCCGTATAGATATCTCCCCACTCCGTTCTCATTTTTAAATTGGCCTTGTGAGTCGTCGGAACCGTTAAGTCAATGTTACCTGTAATGGTATTGAAAGTCATGGTCTGATTCGGGTCAATGGCTGCAAATTCCACAATGATTTCACCGGTGCTTGAACTGGCATTGACAGCTCCCTGAACACCTAATATGGTAACACTTCCGATGTTGTTTTCTACATTGACATCACCTATGATGTTTTCGACCACTACATTTTCTCCCATTTGCTTACTGATATCTACGGTAATCTTTTTAGGCACCTCTATTTCAAGTCGGATCAAATTCATCCAGTTCTGACTCTTGATACTGACTTCGTTATTGTACTCTCCGATTTCGAACTCAAAGTTGCCCCCTCCTATTTTTTTTAGGCCTTGATTTTTATCATTGCTTTTATTACGACCGTGTTCATGATCATCTTCCCTTTTTTCCACTTCGTATTTGATTAAGACATCGCTTCTGTCCGTACCAACAATCGAGATGTCACCGCTAAACAATTGAATTTCAATCGTTTTGCTTTCAGAGGGTTTGCTGAATGTTACCACGATCTCTTCTACCTGTGCATTGATTGAAGAATACATGGCTACTATTACTAATATGATTATCTGTTTCATTATTTATCTATTTACTCTTTTTTAAATATGCATTACCATTGAATGTTTCTATGGTCATACTGATTTCACCCGAGCCTATTTTTGCTTCGGAATATTCATCGATTTTAAGCATTTCACCTGCTTCTAGCTTGCCTGATTTATTTTGCTTGTTCAGCATTTGAACCGCGTCAAGGTCTGTGTATAATTCACCCATGTAACTTTTGAATCTGGTCTTTATTGAGGCATCAGGGGAAACATATAGATTAATCTCTCCATTGATGGTCGAAAATTGCGCATCGGTACCTGGCATATCGTTGTAATAAATGTCAATGTCTCCATTTACAGTCGTTCCATTGAGCACATTGGAAACATTTTTCATTTCTACAGGACCGTTGACATTGGAGGCGTAAACATTACCGGTTACATCTGCGATGTTGATTTTACTATCCATCACTGTTGCAGCATAAATATTGACGCCATCAGGTATTTCCACAGTATAAGATAATTGAGGAAAGGATAGTTCATCTCCATTCCAGTCACAATTATTCACTGATCTGGAGTAGTTGAATGGGTTTTGTGGATCAAACTTTCCCAGCTTTTGCTTACACGGATTCTCAATGTATAAGTACACCAGATTACCGTCTTTGTGCTCTTTAAGCTTGAGCGTCTTGTCATTCACGATACTTTCCAGGTCGGCAATGATCTTTATCTGGTTAGAGCTTGAACGGACCACATTGATGTTTCCCCTGAAATTGTCAATGACGACATGTTCGATCTCTGAAGCAGCATATGATTTCTCAAAATATTTCTGACCATAGGTCACGCATGTCCAAAGCATGCATATGATTACATATTTCATTTTTCTTTGATTAAATTTTAATTAAACTCGCGTCAATCGAACTTTTAATCGGCGGAGGCAAATCTTTGTCGATCATGTTCATGAACTCCTCCTTCGATAATTTCTTTCCACTGGCATTAATAGCCTCGGCAAGATTAGCAAGTACGACAGGCGATTGTTGTTGACTTACAGCCTGAATGAGTCCGGTTCTCACTCTTGGCAAATAAGCATAGTCATATAAAGTTTGAATACAAGCCAGTCTAACATTAGCACTCTCATCGTTACTCAAGGAATAGAGTAGAGCATCAATGACTTTCTGGTCTGTTTCACTTTTGATTTTTGTATTGGAAACAAGATTTATTTTTTCTCCTGCCTTATCAGTGGTCAGCAATTCTACGGCAAAATCTTCATTAGGTGTTTCAGCATCCTCAGCAGAGAACTGCAATCCCAGAACAAAAGCCAGAACAATTCCTGCGATAGGCAGAGCGATTCTTAGAAACCAAAGCCATGTTCGCGTCTCCTTCACTGGCTTTCTATGTTTTTCTAAAAGATCATAGAATTTCATATCCATCTGGTCTGATGGCTCTTTTTCAATGAAGAGTTGGTTAAATTCACCTGATTCAAACCAGGTCTTCATTTCCTGTTCTTTATCTTTATTAAATTTGTCCATGTGCTCTAAGTTTTTCAGCATTTTCTTTTAATTCTATCATGATGCGGTATATTCTGGTTTTGACATTAGAGAGGGATAAACCATAAATGTCAGCCACCTGTTGGTACTTCATCTCACTTAACTTGACCATCGTAATCATCTCGCGTTTATCGTCATCAAGCATTCGCAATGCTTTGTTAAGCAAAGCATTCTTTTCTTCATCGATCAATTTTTGCTCTCCATGTTGCTCATGTGCAAAATCATGTTCCATAATGCTTACGGATCGATTCTTCTTTCGATGGTTGAATTCATCAATGTAGGTATTGCGTGCAATGGTGAACAGCCAACTTTTAAAGGATCCGCTACCATTGAAATTTTTCTTGTACTTTAGTACTTTCTCAAAGGTTTGTTGTACCAAATCTTCGCACCGGGCTTCATCGTAGACATTGTTATAGAAATACCCAAACAAAGGCTTTTTATACCTTTTGTACAGCAGTCCACAGGCGTCCACCTGGCCTTTTTGTACTTTTTCGATCAATGATTCGTCGGTTAGTAAATCCATTTCGGGAAGGTAGACATGCTTTTTTTTAAAAAGTTACAATTTTTATAAATTTTTTCGAAGAGGGTATTGGTACAAGGGGTTCAAGGCTCTGGTCAGCTATTCGAAGAGACATTCGTGAAATTTCATTATTTTCATGGCATAAACAATAAATTTTATGAAGACGGGACTTACTATACTACTATTTCTGGCATTGCTTTTTAATGTCAATGGCCAACATGAAAACTCAATGAAGCAAGAGGTCATTGATTTTGTGGAAGATAATTTTGATGACTTGACGACTTTAAGTGATAAAATATGGTCTTATGAAGAAGAAGCTTTTCAGGAGACACGATCTGCGGCTGCCCTGAAGGAGTTTGCAAAGAAAAATGGATTTAAAATCACGGAGAATGTTGGAGGAATGCCTACTGCATTTACCGCAGAATATGGCAGTGGATCTCCAGTCATTGGAATTTTAGGGGAATTTGATGCCCTACCCGGATTATCTCAGAAAACAGTACCGCATAAAGATCCCTTGAATGAGGGCGCACCAGGTCATGGTTGTGGACACAATCTTTTTGGTGTAGCCTCGCTAGGTGCAGCAACAGCCATCAAAAACTTGATAGAGGCGGGAGAGTTGAGTGGAACCATTCGTTTTTACGGTACTCCTGCTGAAGAAAAATATTTCGGCAAGTTATGGATGATAAGGGAGGGAGCTTTCGAAGATGTGGATGTGGTCCTGGATTGGCATCCGTCCGGTGAGACGAAAACCGAGGTACAGAAAGGCCTGGCACTGGTGGACTTCATGGTTGAATATTATGGTCAGGCAGCACATGCATCGGGAGATCCCTGGAATGGCCGTTCGGCATCTGATGCTTTAGAACTGTATACTACAGGGATCAATTATTTTAGAGAGCATGTGGAGCCTACTGTGCGTATTCACTATCATATTCAGGATGCGGGTAAAGTCGTTAATGTAGTGCCGGATTATTCACGAATATGGACCAGAGTTAGGGATACCAGACGAGAAGGTATGGAAGCAGTTTGGAAACATATGGAGGACATTGCGAAAGGAGCTGCTTTGATGACGAAGACCGACTATAAGATCACTTTGATCTCTGGTGTTCATGAAATCTTAGTAAACCGCACGGGATCCGAAGCCATGCAGAAGAACATGGAGTATCTGGGCGCGATAGAATATACGGAAGAAGAACAAAATTTTGCGAAAGGTATTCAGGAAGCTACAGGCAAGGAGCAAGTTGGAATCGAATCTAAAATCGAACCACTTGAAGAAACATTAGAACATCCCAGGGGTGGTTCGACAGATGTGGGAGACGTTTCCTGGGTTGCACCTGTGGTAAGAATGCGAGCGACTACAGCTCCTAAGGGTACACCATGGCACTCATGGGCAGTGGTAGCTTGCGGAGGCATGTCCATTGGTCACAAAGGGATGGCTTATGCAGCAAAAACTTTAGGAATGACTGCCATTGACTTATTTGAACAGCCGGAATTGATTAAGAAGATTAAGGAAGAATTTAAAGAAAAGAAAGGAGACTACGAGTACAAAGGAATTGTTCCGGATGGTCCTCCACCAGTTGGAAACTAAAATCACCTGTGCGGGTGAGTAAAATTAAGAGGTATTTTGGCATATTGACATCAAAAAAAATGAGGTATTTTATTCTTTTCATGTCAATGGTTATCTTTTCTATGATTTCTTGTGAAAAGGAACAGGAAAATGTTTCAGATTCCCTCAACTGGGAGTACGGGAAAAATGAGTATAATCTCGAAATAGATGGAGAGGTGAGAAATTTCTTAATTCACGTTCCTGAAAGATATTCTGATGAAGAGGAAGTGGCTCTGGTTTTAATGCTACATGGCAGCACGGGAACGGGGACAAAGTTCTATAATATTTCCAGATGGGTAGAAAAGGCGGATGAGCAGGGATTTATTGCCGTATTTCCTACTGCTCTTGCATATCCGATCATCGGAAAAAATGGAACATCCACAAAGTGGTCTAGCGATGGGCTGGATGAGCAGGTTGTAGAAGGTACTGTTATTAAAGATGACATTCCTTTTATTGAAGAACTGGTCAAATTGGTTAAAAATTCATTTAAGATCAATTCCCAGAGAGTTTATATCAGCGGCTTTTCAAATGGGGGTGGGTTTGTGAAGTCAGAGGTGATTCCAAGAATGTCACACGTATTTGCTGCAGCTTCTACTGGAGGTGGAGTCGGACATCGACAACCATTTACCATTGAAGGAAGCTACAAAATGCCTTTATTTAATATTACAGGTACAGCAGATGAAAATTTATTGCCACTGCTGGTCAATGGTGCTACAGCACTGCCTATACAAGCAAAGGAACTAGAGAATCAATCGATCATCTGGCAGAGTATTAAAAATTCACTGGAGGGTTTATGCCTCAGAGATAGTTATGAAGAGACTCCTGATCCACCAATAGGAAACACCATAACTTTTGCCAATTCTGAATTCGGAGATGATAACGAGTTGGTCCTTTTTCTAGTTAAGGACATGGGACACAATTATCCTAACGAAAACAACAATCGACATAAGGTCGTCGCAGCAGATGTCTTATGGACATGGTTTAATAAATGGGAATTAAATAACTAATCTTCTTTGACACTAAGTAGTCTTAATGCATTTAACACCACAACCAGCGTGGAACCTTCATGAGCTACAACTGCAGGGCCGATAGTCGCCAGTCCCGATATGGTAAGAGGGATCAATATCGCTACCATTCCCAGACTGATCCACAGATTTTGTTTGATAATTCTAGCGGTTTTTCGGCTGAGTTTGATGGCAAATGGCAGCTTGTCTAGACGGTCTGCCATCAATGCAATATCTGACGTTTCAAGAGCTACAGGTGAACCGGCCGCTCCCATTGCGATAGAAACATCGGCAGTTGCCAATGCAGGGGCATCATTCACCCCATCACCGATCATAGCAACCGTATGGTTACCTTTTGCTAACGATTTAATGGCCTTTACCTTATCTTCCGGAAGCAAGTTGCCTCTTGGATCATTAATGTGAAGCCTTTCTGCGATACTGTTGGCAACACTCTGATGATCGCCTGTCAACATGACCATCTTCTCAATTCCCATTTGTCGTAGCTTTCTAAGTGTTTCTTTCGCTTCTTCTCTTTCTACATCAAGAACCGCGACAATACCAAGATATTGATCATTTCTCAGTACCATCATCGCCGTTTTTCCATTTTTCTCCAGTTGTGTCATTTGAAGGTCCAAGTCCTCAGGAATATGTTTACCGGTTACTTCCCTCATTAAAAGTCGATTGCCGATAAAAACTTCCTCTCCGTTGATTTTAGCCCTTACTCCCCGAGCAGTCAAGGCTTCCATTTCATTGGCTTCAGAGATTTTGTCAGTGCCGAGTCGCTCGATGGTTCCATCATAAATAGCCTTGGCAAGTGGATGGTCACTTAACGCTTCTACAGCCGCTGCAGTTCTGTAAAGAAGTCTCGGTTCTATGCCTTCATGGGGTATGGCATCGGTCAATCTGGGCTTACCCTCCGTAAGTGTGCCTGTTTTGTCGAAAGCTATGACATTTACTTGTCCCATGTTTTCGAGTGGTCCGCCGCCCTTAACCAAAATTCCCGCTCGAGCTGCACGTGCTACTCCAGCCAAAACGGCTGAAGGTGTGGAGATGGCCAATGCACACGGAGATGCCGAAACCAGGACGGCCATGGCTCGATAGAAACTTTCCTTGAACGATTCATCCACCACCAAAAATGCAAACATCAGAAGGATGACCAGTACCAAAACAAAGGGGACAAAATATTTCTCAAATTTATCTGTGAAATGCTGTGTAGGAGATTTTTGTGATTCTGCCTCATTTACCAGTTTGATGATGCGCGAAAGTGTACTGTCTTTTGCTTTGCGCAAGACCTTTACCTCCATTGAGTGTGCACCATTTATAGTGCCCGCAAACACGCGGTGTTCATTTTTAAGTTTTTCGAAATCTAATTTTATGGATGGATTTGCCATCTTACTTACAGGCAGGCTTTCGCCAGTAATGGCGGCCTGATTGACAGCAGAACTTCCTTTTACAACCAATCCATCTGCAGCAATCTTTGAATTGGGTTTGATGAGAATGATGTCACCAATATTTAAGGCTTCAATACCTATTTCTTGCTGTTCCGTGCCACTTAATCTTATAGCAGTGGGTGGTGCCAGGTCGGACAATTCGGCAATCGATTTTCTGGCCCTATTCATGGCATAGTGTTCTAAAGCATGACCTAGACTGAAAAGAAATAAGAGAAGAGCACCCTCAGCCCATTCACCAAGAAAACCTGCACCAGCTGCAGCAAACAACATTAAAAAATCGATTTCAAACTTGCCTTGTCTGATGGCTTCATATGCCTCTTTTAGCGTGAAAAAACCACCGAAAAAATAGGCACCAATATAAAAGTATATCGCCATAGAAGGAGAAATGACCTTTAAATACTGGAGTAAAAAACCGATTCCTAGTAAAAATCCAGAAAGTATGGCGAAGATCATTTCTGTGAGATTTCCAAAAAGCCCTGCATGAACACCGTGATCGTGCTGGTTTTCTCCTTGATGTCGGTCATCCAGTTGATTTTTCTTCTTTTGATCAAATCCCATCACTAAATATAGAAACATTGAAAGAATTAAATACCTCTTGAAGAAACTATAAGTTTGCATCATACTTGATCGCAGTGATAAGGCAGGAATAGATCATACCCTTATTTATGCCAGATACTTTACATTTATAGTGTCGGTCACTTTACTCTTTTTTGAAAATTACATATCTTGATAGCTTTAGAAGAATAATGAGCTTGAGGCCTGATTATAACTTAACATGATGAGGCTTTATTTACTACTACGATTAACTTTCTTAACCACTCTGGGTTCAGTGATGTTATTACAATCCGATAACCCTTCGTTTCAGTTTCAATGTGATGCTCCTTCTCATCCCGACTATGATGCTTTAATGGCACTTTTTAATGCCACCGATGGTTCTAATTGGACCAATAATGGAGGGTGGGGCTCAGATTGTGATGTATGTAATTGGTATGGGGTAGGATGCAGTGGTAATGAGGTATGGAGCTTAAGCTTGTCAAACAATAATTTAGTGGGTATTCTACCTGATGAATTGGGGCAAATGCAATACTTAGAAAGATTTCATGCATGGGATAATCAAATCACTGGAGGACTTCCGGATGGTTTGTTTGAAGCACCCTCACTGGACATCATCGTATTAAATGACAACCCAATTAATGGTCCCATACCTCCCTCCATTACTAATGCACAAAAATTAAAAACATTTAGATGTAGTCACTGTGAACTTACTGGTCAGTTGCCTGAATTTGTAAATACTCCAACTATCCTGGAGGAGCTCTCTATCTCTTACAACAATATTGAAGGAAGTATACCAAGTAGCATTTCTAATCTAAGCAATCTGAAACATTTTTTGGCTAGTTACAATAATCTCAGTGGAGAATTACCGGAAACTATTGGTCAAAACCTCCAACTGGAAAGATTAAGTCTGTCTAATAATAAGCTGACTGGCCAATTGCCGGTGAGCATTAAGAATTTGACTAATTTGAAGAGATTGACGCTGAGATCGAATAACCTAACGGCTACCTTGCCCGCGGGCATAGGTAATTTAATCAATTTAGAGCACATCGATCTGGTAAATGCCGGTTTTGCAGGAGAAATTCCTCAGGACTTTGCGAATCTAAAAAGTTTAGTTAATATAAGATTCGAGAACACAGCGTTCACGGGTCAGATACCAGATATTACAGGAATGCTCAATCTTCGGATGCTCTACATTTACAATGGCACTAGCCTGACAGGTAGCTTGCCGGATAATATAGGCTCACTAAGCAAACTTCGGGATGTTAGATTAGCAGGCAACCGATTATCCGGATCGCTACCGAAAAGCTTGGGCCAACTTCAAGATTTGTGGTATTTGTATTTAGAGAATAATGAATTGACAGGCACTATACCCAGTGAAATGTCAGAAATGTCATCATTGAGAGACCTGAGACTTAGTAATAATCAACTACATGGTAATATTCCTGATCAATTTGCAAATCTGACCATGCTAAATGTCCTTTTGCTTAAAAGCAATAGGCTAGAAGGCCCCTTTCCTGCCTTTTTAGCTGAAAATGACAATTTAAGCTCACTCAGTCTTCAGTCAAACAGATTTTCAGGTTGTTTTCCTCCATCCTATCAAAGATGGTGTGGTATGAATTTATTCAACTTCTTTTCTAATTGTACCTTTGAAAATCCCACTTTTTCACAATTCTGTGCTGGTGAACCGTGCAATAATAGTCTGAATCTTAGCAAATCTGTCTTTGAAGCATGTAAAGGTGAAAGTGTTCGTCTTTCAGCGCCTAATGGTTATTCTTCCTATCAATGGTCTGTCCCAGATGGTGATAATCGCACTGTTACAATCGAGGCGTCCACTTCTCAATTTTATTATATAACCATTACAAATACATTAGGATGTTCTAAAACAGACTCTATATTCTTAAGTGTGGTTCAGAGTGTTCCCGGGGAGGAGTTTGCTCAACTTTGTCCTGATCAAACCATCACTATAAATGGAGAAATTTTCAATAGTGCAGGAAATTATGTTCAATTACTTCCTCTACCGGGTAGGTGCGACTCAACTGTTCTGATAACGATCACCGAAGGAGAAGCTTCTTACGGTCAATATAGTGAAATCATTTGTGAGGGAGGCACCACAACTATAAATGGCCAATCTTACCCTCCTGGTCATTATGAGCAAATCATACCCAATCATCTTAACTGTGATTCAATCATAAGCATTACTATTGATCAATATCCGGTGTTTGAAAATTCAATTTATTTTGAAATCTGTGAAGGTGAATTATATGAGTTCGAAGGGGACATGCTGCCTGCTGGTCATTATACTTACCCATTTCTTTCAGTGAATGGTTGTGATTCAACTGTCCGTATTGAAATCAAAGAAAATCAAAAAACCTATCATAGCATCAATTCAGCGATCTGTGAGGGCGACAGCGTAAGTATTAACGATGAAATATTTGATGCACCAGGCTTCTATGAAAGATTGCTCATTAACTCAAATGGTTGTGACTCTTTATTAACCATTGAGATTAAAGAAAACGAAAAGTATTACAACACTACCCAATTTGAAATTTGTGAGGGAAGCTCTATTACTATAGAAAATAAGGAATTATATGAAGCAGGTACACATCAATTCCAGTATCTGTCTCGGAATGGCTGCGATTCAATCGTAGAAATTGTCATTAGCGTAAAGGAGCCTTCTTCCATTAGCATCACGGATTTCATTTGCGAAGAAGAGTCAGTTACTTATGCTGGCCAAGAGTTCAGTGAGCCTGGTAATTATACCATTGAACTTCAAAATGAAAATGGCTGTGATTCAATGATATATCTTGATCTTAGAATAACTGAAGGTCGGGATGAAATGATTAGTGCTACAACCTGTAGAGGAACTTCCTATTTTTTCGGAGGGAAGAATCGATATACTGCCGGAATATATAAAGATAGTATCATTACTGATGGATGTCAATCAGAAATTACACTGCACCTAAAGGTGGAACAACCAAGTACATTGGAATATGATCAGTTTATTTGCGAAGGCGAATCCATCAATTTTTATGGACTGGATTTATCTATACAAGGAATTTATTCCAGCGTTCTAACAAGCAGCAATGGTTGTGACTCTACGATAACTGTTCACCTCTTCGTGCATCCTTCGTCAAATACCGAAATAGATACATTAATCTGTATTGGAAGTGTAATTGATGTTGATGGCATCACTTACAATAGCCCCACTACATTGATGATTTCCAAAGAAAACGCTTTTGGTTGTGATTCGTCTGTAGTGTGGAATATTGATACTTATCCTATGGCTGTTGATACTTTTGATGCCGTGGTATGTGAAGGAAATGAGATAGAGTTTCTAGATGGCCACTGGTATGGTGCGGGACGTTACAGCGGGACCTACAATGATGGTAATTGCTTACAAGGCTTTGAATTAATTGTTGCAGAACTGGCTGAAGTAAAATATGATGTTATTAAACAGATTTGCCTGGGTCAAGGTGTTGAGTACATGGGTCAAACCTATGATCGGCCCGGAATTTATGAAGTTAATGTAGAAACAGACTTTTGTGAGTCAATAGAAAATCTGATCGTACTTCAAGGAAGCAATGAAAATCATAAAACCACCATGCTTTTTTGTGAAGGGAATAGTTTTCAAATTGGTGAACAGCAGGTATCAACCTCAGGAGAATATGAGTGGATAGATGCATCTTGCAACACCAATTATTTTTCAATCCTTTTTACAGCGGATGATACCATTCAGATAGAAGAGTATATACCTGACGGTGCTGTATTTTATTTGAATGAACATGAATTTGACGAAGCAGGTGAATATGAATTTTTCATCACTACTGTTGATGGATGTTTAGTTTTAGTTCAATTGCGATTGGTTTTTGAAAACTGCGGAGGAATCCGATCGTATGATGTTTCACTGTGCGATGGTGAAGAATATCTTTTCTTTGGCGAATGGATCAGTCAGCCTGGAAGCTATGATTATTATAAACCTCAAACGTCTGGTTGTGATAGTGTAATCCAGTTAAATGTCGAGGTGACCGCAACCATTGAGTTTGAAATTTTAGGTTTAAAACATTTATGCCCTGGAGAACAAATAGAACTTTCTGGTCCCGCAGGTTATGAATACCTATGGAGTAATGGTGCCACAAGTAGTACCATAGAAGTGTCTGCTGCAGGGACCTACGAATTGACCATCTTTAATGGAAGCAGTTGTGCTTCATCTTCCCAAATTTTTGTAGAAAGTATACAACTACCAGAGGGACCCATTCAGGTTAATAAAATTAATCCATCCAATTGTGTAGCTGACGATGGTTATATTGAAATTATTTCCGGTGATGGTGCGTCTGAATACTTATACAGTATCGATGGGGGAGTGGAATGGCAAGACAACCCCCAATTTACTAATTTAGAGAATGGCTCCTATCAAATAGTGATTTCAGACCATAAACTACAATGTTCAAAAAAACTTGATGCGTTTGTCGTTCTGGAAAGTGCTGGTATTCCGGGGGTGAAAGAGATCAATATAGATCAGGTCAATAGCTGCATTGGTCAACTCGGAGTCATCGAAATTATATTAGAAGATTCAATGCAAAACTATTTGTATAGTATTAATGGTGGAGATAGTTGGCAAGAGAATCCTGTGTTTAAAGGTTTAGATACCGGGGTTTATGCTATAGAGGTCAAGGCAGCAAATAACGATTGTGTTAATGCTCAAAACGAGGTGGAGATTTTTAATATAGGTTTGTTGGAGGCAAATGTATTAGTTGTGGATAATTTAAGTTGTTTTTCCGCTCAAGATGCTTCCGCAAAGGTGGAAATTGTCCAAGGTCTCCCGCCTTTCTCGATTAGTTGGTCTAATGGCCAGCAAGGGAACATCGCTTCACAACTGGGGAGCGGGGCACACCATGTGAACATAAAGGATGCCAATCAATGTCTTTTAGATCTTGCTATCGAAATAGAAGCTGCGGAACTTGACAGCTTGTTAATACCATTTGAAGATACAACATGGTGTGAATTGACATCTATACAATATACGTTGGACTCCAATTTTTCCTATAGACTTTATTGGAATCAAGAGCTGTATAGGACAGGTCATCAGCTCAATATTGAGGACTTTGGAAACTATGAGATCATTGTAGAAAATGGCGATGAATGTGTTTCCTCGAAAAACTTTGAAGTAAAACCTATAGATACCACTGGCCTGGGCATAAACTTTCTATTAGCCAGCCAAGGAGTAATAAATGTGGAAAACGTATTAGTCAATATATCCAGCGATGAAACCAGTGATATAAGCTTTCAAATAGACACTTTCAGCGCGGTGATTTATGATATTAATCCTAATGCTAAAGGCATTGTTTTCAGTGATACGGGAAGTTATAACGTCATAATGACTGCCTGGATCAATGGCTGCAGGCTAAACTTTACCAGGGAAATAGAAATTTATTCCGATAGTTCCTGGCTTGACTTTGATCAAGTTGATCCTTCAGATTATCAATCAGATTTTTTATTGGACTGGCACATTACACCCAATCCAAATGATGGGAATTTTATTGTGGATATAAATGTATCAAATGATCAGGCAGCTTTAAACATTTTTGTTTTCGATGTTTTTGGAGGTCTCATGAGTAAGAGGACGCTTATAGGAAATAATCACTATGTCGAACCATTTCATTTAACTTCCCTGAGTTCGGGCATATACAGTGTGGTGTTAAACTATGGTGAGCAGAACCACAGTACCCAAATTCTAGTGGTTAAATAAGAATTCGCATCTAAACGCACTGAGAAAAACAACTTTTATGTTATTATACACTGTGAGCTTTTGAATTAATCATCACTCAATTCAAATCGTAAAAAATTAATCGTTGCTGGTTTAATTTCAACATCAATTTTACCTTCTACAATGCTATCTATATTCAATATTTTCTTATCAACTACTTCTTTGGTACCATCATTAACAGCATAAAAGGAGGGGGCAGAATACGAGATGTGATCTACAAATTTTAACTTTTGATTATTTGCCATACCATTAATAATCAATTCAATATCCAATGAATGATCTGCCTTAAAATTGATTATTGATAATGATAACTTTCTCTTGTCACTTGACATCGTGGCCATCGCATCATATGAGCTTATTTCCGTAGTGTCGCTAAGTTCTAAGGGTAAGTGATTTTCTAAAGAATAATTTCTATATGCTTCTAAAGGATAAAATACAGTTTGTTTATAAGATCCGCTTTCTGTGGTCATGATAGGAGCTAAGATATTGACCAATTGAGCCCAGGTAGCTAATCCAATTATATCTGCATTTTTTTGAAACATATGTAGAAATTTTCCTACTCCTAATGCGTGATACCATTCATATGGATATTCTAGATTGTAAGTACATTTTCCTTTTGGGGAGTCCATATCCCAAATACCCCATTCATCGATCGCTAACTTCAATGGCTGTTTTCTTGCAGGGAACCTATACCATCTGGGAAAAGTCTCGACTTTCTCAGGTGCGTTTGCGATTAAGGGACGAATTTGATCTAACTTTATACGATAACTATCGATGCTTTCCAGCAAGGAAGAGAGGTTCGGTTCATCAGGGACAGCGTAAAAGTGAATGGCCAGAAAGTCAAACACAGGATGTAATTCGTTAATTACTTTTTCATTCCACTCCGTATCTTCAGTACTACCCACCAAAGTTATTTTTATGTCTGAATCCTGCAGGCGCATTAACTTTATAAATTGCCAGGTGTCTTTAATATAATCATCTACATCTTGATGTCTTCCAGCATCTGCCTCAGCGTATTCTTCGTTACCGATGCCCCAATATTTCACATTGAAAGGTTGTTCATATCCATGTGAGCGTCTAAGATTTGCATAATAAGAATCACTCGTTCCGTTGCAGTATTCTACCCACCTTGAAGCTTCTTCAGGGCTTCCTGTCGCCATATTGACCACTAAAAAGGGTTCTGCACCGATTTCACGACAATAAGAAATGAATTCGGCAGTACCAAACTGATTGTCCTCTACACCTCCCCAGATCAAATTCTTTTTCTTAGGGCGCTGAGACTGAGGACCAATTCCATCTTGCCAGTGATATATCTTAGTGACTGTCCCTCCTGGGAATCTCAATAATGGAACATGGAGTTCTTTTACTTTAGATAATACATCCTTTCTAAATCCATTTTCATCAGATAGTGGCGAATTTTTATCGTAAAGTCCGCCATTGATACACCGACCTAGATATTCAATGAACTGACCGTAAAGCATTGGAGAAATGGATGTCGAGCTATCTGCCCAATCTATATTGATGGATCTCTTCAATGACGATTGTGAAATTCCCTGAAAACAGTAAAAGCTAATTAGAAGTACTAAGATTTTTTTCATTTTATTCGGTTCATATTTTTAGTAATCTACTAGTAAATTACTAAACAGATTGGTAATGGCTTTACAAATGCCTGATGAAAGGAAATCATTTTAACAATGTGAATTGAATATTACTACTTGTAAAGTCTCTTAAAGAATTAAATAAAAATTGTATTTGACTTAGCGGATTAGGACACTTATCGTGTCTAATAGTTGTTTGACGAATTTTAGAAAAATCAAAATGAAGTATTTCCTGTTGACTTTAATGACCTGTTGCACGTATCTCCTTGCTTACAGTCAGAATGCATTTGTGGTTGTTGAAAATGTTTCAATGCAAAGATCAAAGGAATTTGCCAATAGAACTTTACACTACAATATTGACCTCAAACAATTAAGAACTCCCAAAATAGCAACTGATCGGACTATTAGCCTTTCGGTCCCAACACTTGATGGTGATAAGTCCATTATTTTAGAAAGGTTTCAACTATTATCGGGTAACTACGAACTCTTAACAGAAAATGGTAAACAAGACTCGAACGCCAATCAATATAGATTTTACAAGGGTATTGTAAAAGGAAAGGAAGAAAGCAAAGTGGGACTGACTATTACCAACGAGACTGTTCATTTGATGATCCACGATGAAAATGGAACCTATGAAATCAAAAGACTGAATGGAGATCCAAAGTTATATGCAGGTTATTATTCGAAGGAAATCAAAAATCCTCAATTTATAGGTTGTGAAACTGATACCAATTTGGATTATGGAGTTAAGGTTGAAAGAGGTCAGCAAAATCAAAGATCAGCTAATCTGGATTGTGTCGAAATATATCTTGAAGTTGACCATAAAGCATTCACTGAAAATGGATCTACGATTGAAAGTGTTGAGTCCTGGACCTTAGAACTCATGGCTCAGGTGGCCGTTTTTTTTCACGATGCCAATACTCCTATCTCAGTATCCGGCGTGAAAATATATACTACAAGCAATTCCGATCCTTACCTGCCGGAGGGTGATACAGCAGAGGCGCTCAATGCATTCAGGGATAGTATGTCCAATCAAGGATTTAATGGGCGGTTAGCACATCTTTTAAGTGGGAGAAACCTGGGAGGAGGAAGAGCGTACCTCAATGTTCTTTGCAGTAGCTATTACAATGTGGGGGTGAGTGGGAATCTGAATTCTGGAGGGGCAACCTACTCCACTTATACGTGGAATATCAATGTCATAGCACATGAGCTAGGACACAACTTTGGATCTCAGCACACACATGATTGCGCCTGGAATGGAGATTATACCCAGATAGATGATTGTGGAAATATCTGGTTGGAAAATAACAATTACACGCCGGGTTTCTGCTACGATAGTACGAACGTCATCCTCCCTGGAAGCAACAATGCGACCATTATGTCCTACTGTCATGTGGTAGGTGGAGCCTCTATCAATTTGAACCTTGGTTTTCATCAACAGGTTAGAGATAGAATTTACGATCGATATGCATCTACCGCTTGCGGCGGTAATGAAGCTTGTATCGGGGTGCCTCCTGCTAATGATGAATGTGCTGATGCTGTGCGTCTTACACCTACCATCGCTTGCGTGACTAAGGAAGGAGATAATCTATATGCCAATTCATCGACCATTGGAAGTGAACTTTCATGTGCCAGTAACGTAGAAACTAAAGATGTATGGTATATCGTAGAAGTACCGGAAGATGGAGTCTTGACCATCGAAACTAAACAAATAACTGACGGTCTCGATGACTTAGTGCTTCAGATATTTACCGGATCCTGCGGATCACTCACAGAGTATGACTGCGATGACAATGGAGGAGTAAACAACCAGGCCATGTTGGAGATTTCAGATATAGCATTGGCAGAACAAGACATTTTAGTGAGACTGGTTTCTAAGACTGATGAAGAAGGATCTTTTGGAATTTGTGCTTATTCAGAGAACCTTCCTTGTAATGAACTAGCCGATTCACTCATTTCATTTTATGAAACACTTGGTGGAGAGAACTGGACGAATGCCACTGGTTGGGCCAATGGTGCCTCGGGGTCGGATTGTAATTACTGTAATTGGTTTGGAATTACATGTGACAATCAGGAACAAATTGTGGCTATTAATTTAGGAAATAATAATTTAAATGGTACTCCCGGGAATCAATTGATGAATATTTCGACTCTTGAACAGCTTTCACTTAATCACAATAGCCTGAGTGGCCAGATTTCCGATGATATCATTAGCTATCAGTCCATCAAACAAATTAATTTAGATCACAACAATTTTCAGGGATCCATACCCACCTTAATGATCAATGCAGCTCAACTAGAAAGCATTACTATTGCTTCTAATCATCTCAGCGGTCCGCTACCAGAGTTTTCTTACGCCAGCAAAATTAGTTTTCTGAGTGTAGGAAATAATGATTTTTCAGGTTGTTTCCCCAACGTGTACACCCGATTTCTATATCAGGGAGAAGTCGACCTATATGGCAATAGTATGCTGCCTTACAACGGCGATTTTTATGCAAGAACTTCGGATTATGCGGGTTTTGATTTTGACCAAGACGGTTTCTGTTATGAAATAGATGATTGTTATGATAACAATAGCTCCATATATGATGGTGCTCCAGAGCTCTGTGATGGAGAAGACAATGATTGTGATGGACAGGTGGATGAAGGGCTTAACTCTGGGCCCAATGTATGGAGTGGGCCGGCAGTTGGTGGTTCTTGGGTCTTAGATAGCAATTGGTCGTTGGGCCATACGCCTCTTGCCTGTGAGGATGTTGAGGTGGGAATGGATAGTGCAACTGTGGATATACAATATGTTGGAAATGTGGCACAAGTTTCACAAAATTTAAAATCCTTGTGCCTTGGTCCTAATGTTTCAATGGAGCTTGGTAGCAGTTTTAATTTGTATATCAAACGAGGTTATATATTGAACAAAGGGAGCATGCGAATGGAGGGATACACTAATTTCTCGAATCCGGATGCTCAAGGTCATGCAATTGAGAACGAAGGGGTATTGATCATTGATAACCGAGCTTACATTTACATTTCGAAAAGTGGACATAATGCTTTGTACAACCACTCCAGCGGCACACTGTATAACAATGGTTCCATTTTTATTGATTCTCAAAACAACAGTGAAGCGAATTCAGCGATCAAAAATGAGGGAACGATCTTCAATACAGGTAGTATTGACATTATTGGAATGTATTCCGGACCCGAAATTCAGATTTTGGATGGTGCTGAATTTCAGTCAACAGGCCAACTTAATGTGGGTGGTTCTAGCGAAAGCGAAGGAGGCAATGAGTAGTTATAATGACTATCCAACTTGCTAATGATCATGTCCATCATGATCACCGTGATCATGATGGTGGTCATTACCGCCAGAATTATTTTCATTAGCTACATAATCCATTCCACACACCGGACATTCACCGGGTTGTTCACTACCACTGCCTTCGCAATGCATTGGACAGACATATGCTGACGTATACTCTGGACCGGATTGATCAACTTCCTCGGTTGATGCCTTACTCGACGAACTATTGGCACACGAATTCATTGTGATTGCCAGGGTTAGCACAACACTTAAGTATAAAAAGATTCTTGTGATTTTCATTTGAATAGTATTATAAGCGCTCAAGATATTATAAATTGGTTTAGTAAAACACTTCTGATCTAAAATTTGTTACATTAATGAAGAAAACGATGGTATTTATTTTATTGATTGGTTTTCATTTCCTTTCATGTGATACTAAAAACTCAAATCAAAAACAGCAATCTGTCGAGCCTAAATCAATAGGAGAAATTCAGCGTTTAGATCCAGATCTTGATGAAATCATATCACCTGATGTTAAAATCGAATTGCTGGCAGAGGGTTTCGAATGGAGTGAAGGGCCACTTTGGATTGAGGATGGATCATTTCTTCTTTTTTCGGATGTTCCCATGAACACGATTTATAAATGGAGTGAAAATCAAGGAACGGAGGTTTATCTACAACCGTCAGGGTATACAGGTGATATAGAGCGGGGAGGTGAGCCAGGATCCAATGGATTATTGCTCAATGATAAAGGAGAGTTGGTGCTTTGCCAACATGGAGACCGAAGAATGGCCTTTATGAATGCACCACTTACTGATCCTTTGCCCAAGTTCGTGACCATAGTCAGTCACTACAATGGCAAGAAGTTTAACAGCCCGAATGATGCCACCTTCCATTCGAATGGCGATCTTTTTTTTACTGATCCACCTTATGGTTTAGTTGGAAAAATGGATGACCCTCTTAAAGAAATAGATTTTCAAGGGGTCTATCGCTATATTAATAATGACTCCTTAGTCTTGATCACTTCAGAACTTTCCAGGCCTAATGGCATAGCTCTAAGTAAAGATGAAAATCATCTTTTCGTCGCCAATTCCGACCCTGAAAATCCCGTCATTATGAAATACAATCTGACCGAAGGCGGCGGCGAGCTTTTTTTTGATGGTACAGAGCTACAGCGTAAAGGTTTACGAGGCCTGCCAGATGGCTTAAAAGTGAATGACAGAGGTATAGTTTTTGCAACTGGTCCAGGTGGTGTCTTAATCTTAGACGAGGGAGGAAAACATCTCGGTACCATTCATACAGGTCAGTCTGTTTCAAATTGTGCGATTGGAAATAATGGAGAATACCTATACGCCACATCTGACATGTATTTGGTTCGAGTGAAATTAAAAACCTAGGAATCAGTCATTAAGCGAACAAAAATTGCAAAATGATGATTATACGAGTAACTAACAAAAATTAAATGCTGTCGAAGCATAATTTTGATTGGAGCCTGATTGTTTCTTGCAATCAGGTTTTTTTGTGTTAACTTTATTTCCAATATGCAATACTATTTATTCTTAGCAGTGGCCATTCTGGTCTCATGTGGTATACCAAATCCCAATATCAATACTCAAGGTGAAGATATTATAGAAAGTCATTTGGCGTTTACAGATAAGTCTGTGCAAGATTATCGTGATACCGTATACATTCCGATTTATTCAGATATTTACTCAGAGTCGAGATTAAAATCAACACTTTTGACCGCGACCTTAAGCATTAGGTCTACCAGTCTCAAGGATACCACATACATTAACAATATTGATTATTACAACACCAAAGGCGATCTGGTCAAATCCTTTATCGATCGAACGTTGGTGCTTGAACCTATGCAGTCCATCGACTATGTCATCGACAGAGACGATAATACAGGAGGTGTAGGTGCTAATTTTATTGTAACCTGGGGGTCTAGCAGAAATACTCAACCCTTATTTCAAGCAGTTATGATCGGAAGAAGCGGCCAACATGGTTTAGCGTTCATGACTGAAGGCGTGTCCATAAAGAGAAAATAATTAAGCTTTATCTAATTTGTCCAGCAAAGATTCCATTTTGTCCAGCAGTGATTCAAAGTCGAAGTCGTACAACTCAATTTCACCAAATACAATCTTCTTGACAAACAGAATATTCATTGTACCATTTAGCAAAATGGTAGGTTGATCGTTTAAATTTCTGACAGAGGATAACATAGTTATATATTTTTATTATCATATAAAATGATACAGCTAATACTCCACTGATTAGGTGTTATAGTTACTGCACTTTAGAAAGTTGATGGGAGACTGGTGTCGCTTACATCAAATGTAGGCTAAATATTAACGCAATGCTAGTTTAGATGCTTTAAAAGGTGAATCAATGTCTCATGGAACATTATAATACTCCTTTCGAACACTTCTCATGTGCAAAAGTTACATTTTGCAAAGGGTATATGAAAATAAAATCCATACGAAAAAGCGACGATGATAGCCTGGCTATTACTAAAAAGAAAAAAGGAGGTAAAATCATCTACCTGGATGAACAAGGAAAAAAGATTACAAACAAAAAATTATTGGCCAGGATTAATTCACTGGTTATCCCTCCCATGTGGACTGATGTGCAAATATGCAAATGGGAGGACGGCCATATTCAAGCGACTGGTAGAGATCTTAAAGGCCGAAAGCAATATATCTATCATTCACTTTTTGCCAAAAAGCAACAGGAAAAGAAATTCAGGAAAATGAAGAGGTTCGGTAAGAAATTACCTGAAATCAGAAAAATGATCTTAAAAGACATTGACAAGAAAGATTGGAAAAGACCGAAAATACTTGCATTGCTTATTTCCCTCCTTGATGAAACGGGTATCCGTATTGGGAATCAGCAATATGCACAAAAAAACGATACCTATGGATTGACAACTCTGAGGAGAAAGCACCTGGAAGTTAATGGCAAGAGTTTAAAGTTTGAATATAAGGGAAAGAGCAATAAAATGCGAGAAGTAGAAATTGATGACCCTGATCTAATAAAACTGGTCAAAAAGAGTGCGCAATTGCCAGGTTATGAATTGTTTCGATATAAGGATCACGAGGGACGATTTAGAAATATTGACAGCGATGATGTCAATAATTACATACATATATATATGGGAAAGCGATTTTCCAGTAAGGATTTTAGAACCTGGGTCGCCAGTAGAATGGCGGTAGAACTATATCCTGCAGCTCTGGAAAGAAAGAAGGAAGCACCTCGTAAAAAGTTTGGAAATATACTGATCAGAATGGTCGCTGATGAATTGGGAAATACACCATCTATTTGCAGAGACTATTATGTACATCCCAAAATTATGAGGAGAATAGAGAAACAAAACCTTCCTGACATTAAGAAGTTTAAGGACGATAAAAAAGAATACGGTTATTCAGCCTCCGAAAAATTACTACTTAAATTATTGTAAGATTTTCGAACAATAGCCTGACCAGAAACCTAACAAAAGTAAAAAAATGGAGAAATACGATATTCTGTTGAAAGACATGCAAAAGATGATTTCAGAGAAGGGCAGAGGCTTTGAAACTTCAAAGGAAATCAACGATCAATTTTGGGAAGACCTTGGAGTACATCAGCAGAGAATGGAAGAGCAAGTGACTAAAATGAAGGGATTAAAAGGTCAACCAGAATTTGAAACGGAAGTGAATAATGCGGAATCGATTTACGAGGCGGCGAGAACTTATATTGCTAAGTATAAATAATTTCAATCAATTAGTTCGATAAGTGCAGCACGATCATGACTGTTGCTCATATTATTTTCGACATCTTCTTTTAAAATGGCCAACTGTTCTTCGATAGCGTCATAGTTGCTCTCATCGATGGTTTCTTGTTTTCTTAAATATTTTAGCATCAGTATAAGTTTTTCCATCAAGATAAAGTCGTGCTTACAATATTGTCTGTAAGACGCCATCATTTGATTTAAAATCTGTGAAAAGTCAACAGTGCGAAGCTCTACTTTAAAACTGGAATCTTTACTTTCATATACTTCTTTATCATCCAGCTTCAATCGCAAAGAAAGCAATTCTGTCAAATAATCGATCGTAATTACTGCTGTTCCGGGATCGTTTATGCCCGGGGACATTGCTTTGATCCCCACTTCTGTAATTTGACGAATACCCAAAACATAATTACTATCTGCTTTCTGTTCTCCAGAAAAAACAAATAAATTTTTAATAGTGCTTATGGCATCTTCATCCAATTTTTTATCTACTGCAAATAAATTGGTATTTGGTAGTAGATATTCACCTTTATACGGAATGATAACAAGATTGGCTTCAAGGTCATCTACAATTTCCAAGGCGCTTTGTAAGTTTGAATCTTGATAATACCCTGCCTCCTCTACTTGATAAACCTCCCATTGATCTGAAGTGGTGTCAAGGGTTTCCGCCTCTTTTCGCTCTTGTTCAATAAGCTCATTAATCCTATCTTTTGACTGCTTAAAAATCTTTTCCAGTATGCTGCTAATTTGAATGGCTGTACTAATTGTATGTATAAAATAAACAAACATTCCCAGACAGAAAATGCCAAGAATGATTCCTAGTACAATAGAAAAGCCATGGAGGGTATATTTATCGCTGTTGGGATGAATACTGGTTAATACGATGATGTTGAAAATGATGGTACCTAAGTAAATACCTAATACTATTTGATTCCTTTTATCTGAAATAAGTCCGGGAAGAAGTCTCGGGGAAAAATTGGAACTGGCCTGACTTAGGAGCAGCATGACCATCGAAAAGCTAAAAACCGTCAGAGAAAGAATTCCACCTACTAAAGTGGTAAGTATGGCTCTTGCTGTTTCGGCATTATTAAGAACAAAAGTGGGAGCAATTTCGTTAATTAGATTTGTTACTTCATTGTTTTCTAAAGTAAGTAGGGTCATTGACAAGACAAGAAAACCTAGCGATATAAATGTTGGGTAGAATGCTATACTTGAAATGATACTTCTTGTAAATGTGTATAGTTGATTTCGAATTTGTCTAAACATAATTTATTTATTGCTCCGAACCGACATATCTCTATGTAAGTAAGAATTATATACAAAATGGAATGAGAAAGGTCTGGTTTTTGTTTTACACCAGGTTAATAAATGCCTTTCTTATTTATTAATTAAAAAATTAAAATTTAAGAAATGATTAAGGAAGGTTCAAAAGTAAAGTGGGAGTGGGGAAATGGACATGCTGAAGGAAAGGTCGTGGAGACGTATACTAAAGAAGTAGAAAAAACCATTAAAGGTAATACGGTTACACGCAAGGGCAAAGAAGGAGACAAGGCACTGTACATTAAGCAGGATGATGGAGACCATGTGCTAAAGCTGGAAAGCGAAGTTGAACACATTAACGATTAATACCAAACCTGATGATTAAGTGGATTTTATCATTTAGTACTATTACGTCCATATCTGGAATCATGGCATTCTCAGATGTGGTAGGACCAATATCTATTTTTGCAAAGATATTTTTCTTTTTACTTGCATTACTTTTTCTTGTTTCAGTAGTAAACGCTGTAGTAAAGAAACAGTGGAAGTGAATAAAATTCACCAACTTTTGAATAAAGTTCACAGTTCTTCGAACATATTTATTTTACCCTTAGTATAATAGTCGACAGTTTATTATTGAAAACTATTTAAAATTAAAATTATGTTACGTTGGGTAATCGCATTTGTTGTAATCGCATTAATCGCAGCCGTTCTTGGATTCGGAGGAATTGCAGGTGCAGCAGCAGGAGTTGCTAAAATCATTTTTTACATTTTCTTAATTCTTTTCGTCGCTTCACTCATCATGAGTTTGGTCAGAAAAGCATAGGAATTAGGCAACATCTAAATTTTGCCATCTATAACAATCTAAATTCAAAATTATGAGAAGCATTTTAAATATTGTAATCGTAGTATTACTATTAGCATGGTTATTAGGTTACATCGGCTTTGGAGCTGCTGTAGGAAATATCATTCACATTTTGCTAGTATTCTTAGTGATTGCAATCATTCTGCGATTAGTAGCTAAGGTATAACTAATAGTAGAATACAGAAATATAAAAAGTCAGCAAGAGATTGCTGGCTTTTTTTATGCCCGAACACTTGCACTCGATCGTCGGTATGATGAATAACAATCAAAATTAAAATTTCAAAATGGACTCATTTTCAGCAAAATTCGAAGAATCCTACAATTTGCTGGTCGAAAAATTAGGTGACTGGTTAGATGCAATTGTTCTTAATCTTCCAAACCTGGTGATTGCAATCGTAATTGGGGTATTAGCATATTTTCTCTCCACCTACGTTAGAAAGTTGAGTGTTAAGGCGACACATAGGTTTACCTCGAATAAGACAATCTTAAACTTAGTATCAAATTTGACATCCGTCATTTTTACTATCATTGTTCTATTTATCATTCTCAGTGTTTTTAATCTGAGCAGTACCATCAATAAAATACTGGCTACGGCAGGTGTCTTGGGTTTGGCTGTGGGTTTAGCTTTGCAGGATCCAATAACCAATTTGTTTTCTGGTGTCTTTATGTCAGTCAGAAAGCTCTATGCCATCGGTGATATCGTAGAAACCAATGGTCATTTTGGAACCATTAAAGATATTGATCTTCGAGCAACGAAGTTGAGAACACCAGATGGACACGATGTAGTCATTCCCAATAGGGATGTTATTCAAAATCCATTGGAAAACTATACATCTTCAGGTGAAAGAAGAATAGATTTGTCTTGTGGAGTATCCTATGGAGATGATTTGGAGAAAGTTGAAGAAATTACACTTGATGCCATCAAAGGACTGGAAGGGCTAATGGAGTATAAGCCAGTAGAAGTAATGTTTACAGAATTTGGAGACAGTTCCATCAATTTTACGGTGAGATATTGGATTGAAGCCGGGACTCAAAAAGACTATACTTTAGCTAAGAGTAATGGTATAAGGGCCATAAAGAAGGCTTTCGATGCTAATGACATCATGATTCCATTCCCAATCAGAACATTGGACTTTGGAATTAAAGGTGGAGTTCCTATGAGTAAAATGCTTAGTATTAAAGAGAAAAATGGTAAATTATCATAAATTATGAATAAAGAGAACATGAAGAAGAACAGTATCAGTAGTGCTGCAGTATTTCCTAAATTGAGAAATATTTTAAATCAGGATATAGATGTATTGACATCTATTAGAAATAACAGAGAGACTGATACGGATGAATACGGTTTGCTTGATTCCTTAATAGATGCCAAATATAAAATCATAGATATACTACCAGGAGATGGAGGTGGTGTAGCTGAAACAGCGCAGCCGCCACAAAGATTACACATCGTCGGCTACGAAGATAAGAGTTCTGATAGCATTTCTAATTTAGTATCTATGTTATATGATATTGAAAAAGATCAAATGAAGTTTGTTCAGGATAATGTTGCAGATGAAGGAATGCCTGATGACCTTGCAAAAAAACTCAGAGGGATTCTAGATATCTATCAGGTCATTACTGATCAGCTGGATAGATCTCAAAAAACAAATCAATACAATGCAATAGTATTATAAAAAAACCCTTGAGAATTGACCTCAAGGGTTGCCGAGAGCAACACCAATTTCCTCACAGCTAATACAAAGCTATGAATTATTGAATGCTTTCGTGTACACGAAAGCAAATCTAAGACGCTCGAAAAGATTTTAATATGAGTAAAAAGCATAAAATTGAAATTAAGTCCTATAGGTACGATGTAAGATTTGAAAAGCTTGCAGAAGATTTTGATGCTAGCCTTCGCGAAGACTGTGATGAACATATCGTAGAATTTGCCAATACATTTGGGATTGGATACATGAAAGGTATCAACTTTCAATCAGGATTAAGTCTTCAAGTCACTGATGTGAATTTCGTCAATGAGACAGAATTCCACTACCAATTGGGAAGAAGACACCCTATTATGTTCATATATGTTAAAGAAGGGTATGTCGAAGTGGAAGAGATTAAATATGATTATATTCAAAAAGTTAGTGCCGGAGAAGCTATTTTATTTGCTCCTAAGGGAGATTCTGATTATTCAATTTTATATCCTGCTAATACGTCTGTTAAAGTCGCGCAAGTCAACCTGGTTCGTTTTCTTTATTTAGAAAAGATTGAGTGTGATCTGGATACCATTCCAGAACCTTTACAGGAAATGTTTAAAGATACAACAGGCGCGAAAACCTTCATTATCTCTACGGTCTCAGATCCTGCTTCTGTTAATGCCATTACCAACCTTTTCGATAATCAGCAATCGGGATTAGAAAGAAAGCTTCACTTGGAAGCCTATGCCACAAAACTGATTACCTCCTTAATAAGAACATTCCGGGTTGAAAACAATCCTAATCAAAGTGGTTATTTCTTTACAAAAGAAAATATCAATTTGATTAATCAAGCCAAAAATTATATTCTTGAAAATATAGAAGAGACACCTACTGTTAAAGAGCTCAGCTTGAAACTAGGTATCAATACGAACAAACTTCAAAAGGGATTTAATCTGCTTTTTAATAAATCGGTGAGACAATTCATTATCTCAGCTAAGCTGCACAAAGCTCAGCAATTGATTGAAAAAAGTGATCATACCATTAGTGAAATTGCAGATCAATTGGGCTATACGAATAAAGGACATTTCAGTCAGCTATTTAAGAAGGAGTTTGGTATCTTGCCTAGCGAGTATAATATTAGGTCAAGAACATTAGATGTCTAAAAGAAGAAATATTGGTTCCGTTCCGGGAACCATAGTTTATACTGGTGAAAAAACCACCACACCAGTCAAGGTCAATTATATCGAGTATAACAATGAAACACACAGGAGCTTCGACGCATTTCAACGAGGGGAACTTCATATCCATCCGCCAGTAGAAAAATTTGTGCAATGGTATGACATACGAGGTCTGCATAATAACAAAGTAATACAAAGTATTGCTGATGCCTATAAGATTCATCCCCTGGCTTTGGAAGATGCGGTAGATGTTTATCAACGCCCAACATATATTGAATATCAAGATGGTCATTTTATATCGCTTAAAGCTTTAAGCTATCAAAAGGAAAAGAGCAATGTAGTCAGAGAATCTATTTCCCTTTATTTTGGTGATAAGTTTGTCATTACATTTCAGGAAACGGAAGGAGATCTTTTTGAGGATATTAGAAATCGTATTGTCTATAAAAAAGGAAGAGTTTCCTCCAGAGGCGGGGATTACCTAACCTATATCTTAATTGATTTTATCGTTGATAATTACTTTCAGGTTTTGGATCAAATAGAAGAGGAAATTGAAACATTGGAGGAGAAAATAAGTCTGAAAGCTGATGATGTGGACAAATTAAACATCTACAGACTTAAAAAAGAAATTCTAAAGATTAGAAAATCAGTTGCTCCGCTTCGTGAAGCAATTAATATGTTTACAAGATCCGATTCTAAATTGATCGATCCCAAGACCGCCACATTTATTCGTGACGTGTACGATCATACCATCCATATAACAGATAATGCTGATTCTATGAGAGATATCCTGTCTGGTCTACAGGATCTTTACATTTCAGAAGTAAGCCTTGAGATGAACAGAGTGATGCAAGTATTGACCATTGTAACCGCTATATTCGTACCATTATCCTTCTTGGCCGGACTTTACGGCATGAATTTCGAATACATACCTGAATTAACATACCGTAATGGCTACTTTGTCCTACTGGGCGTTATGGCAACAGTGGCTATCGGAATGATCTTCTATTTTAGAAGTAAGAAATGGTTTTAATTCATCTCCTGTAGCAAAACTTCGACCGCTTTTTTTAATTGCTCATCCTCATTGTTAGCCTTACTTTCCGGACTATTTTCGACGATAATATCGGGCACAGCCGGACCCCACTCCATATTTTCTTCGGTAGCTTTGACATACCAGCCTCTGAAAGGAACCCTCACGAAAGATCCATCCATCAAGCCTCTGCCTCCGGTGGAAATGACAGCTCCGAAAGTAGGTTGACCTACTAATGTTCCATGATCCAATGTTTTATAAGCGTGAGAAAAAATCTCAGCATTGGAATAACTCGCTTCATTACATAGGGCAATGCTAGGTTTGGTTAAGGCGGATAACGGTAGTCGCTCCCCGAAAGGATAGTGGTCCTTATATTTTGGATGGTTATTGGCTAAATCATCGGTAGCACCTCTTGGAACGGTATAGGCATGTTGACGTACATTCAATACAGCCATGACCATATCGGTCGTCCATCCGCCACCATTATATCTCACGTCAATGACAATGCCTTCTTTACCGTATCCACTTGCCATCAATTCGCGCTCAAATCTTTCAAAACTAGGCCAATTCATTCCCCTGATATGAATGTACCCTAATTTGCCGTTCGAATACCTTTCGGTCAACGCTTTGCGCTCACTAACCCACTGTTCATATTGTTCCGTACGCAATGATGAAGCTGGACGGATGATCACATCCCTATTAGTTCCATTGGCGTCTTCTACTTCCAGCAAAACTCGGTCTGAAGCCGTTTGATTGAGCAACTCGTAAAAATTTCCTGAAGCTAAGTCCGCAATTTTAACCCCATTTACACCTATGATTATATCACCAACATTCAATCTACTTTCATCTCGATCCGCAGGTGAATCCTGTGTAACGGTGACAACTTCAACGCCATTGACAACATTCTTTACTTCTACTCCCAGCAAACCAGTCCTTTCATTTTGTGTCTCTTCAGGTCCATTTCCACGCAATCCCATATGGCTAGCATTGACCTGACCCAACATTTCGTTGAACAACATCTGAAAATCATTTTGAGTAGATGCCGCAAGTGCCCATGGTTCGTACTTGTCTCTCAAAGCATTCCAATCTTGCCCATGAAAGTCTGGATCATAAAACCGATCATTAATGGTTCTCCATGCTTCGTCGAAAACTTGTTGCCTATATGCCATTTCATCAATATCCATTTTAGCATTGAAAGGCCTTTTTTCTTCCTTACCGGTTTTAATCGGTGCCGTCGAAATTTCACCCCTTCGCGTAAAATAAACATCTGTTCCTTTCTTATTGGTCGTCACATTTGAAATACCACCATTGCTAAACAAGGTTTCTAAATCCTCGCCATTCCATTTAACTTTTTTATACTCTGACTTACCACCACTGCCCTGACGACCTGAATTATTAGTAGAGAAAAGAAAAATCTCACCCTTTCCATCAATGGCTAGATCTCCTTCGTTTCCAGCCATACTCGTTACCTGTACCAGCCTTTCATGAATGTTTTCTAAGTCAATTTTGATATCCTGATCTGTTGAATCTTTTTTTTCGTTTTCCTCTTCTTCCGGCAGCTGTTCCCAATCACTTCTGGTTTTTTGATAATCTTTTTCGGTCAGCCAGGCAAACCAGACATCGGCATCACCATTATTTCGGATAGATATAAAACCTAGTTTTGATCCATCATCACTAAATACCGGACTATAATCGCCTCGGGGGTGCATACTGACATTAACCGGATCTATACTTCCATCCGCCTTTTGGATGTAGATCTCTTCATTAAAGTCAAGGTTGCTTTGTGAGTATGCAATCCACTTGCCGTCCGGACTCCAAACCAAATCATCCGGAGCCGCCCAATTGTCATTCAGCACCCTCGCATTGGTTAAATTCCCCGTCGAATCAATATCTGCTATCGTCAGTTTTCCTGGTTCCGAAAGAATTGCTATCTGATGGCGATCCGGAGATAGTGTAAAACTGGTCTCTTCTGCATCAGTGCCAAAAACTTTATTGATCTGCCACTTGAAACTCCAGAAAATATTAGGCTCTTCAGCATCTTTAGATTGAATTGAATAGAGATCATAGTTGCCTTCTCTGTCTGACAGGAATAAGGCAGTTTCATCATTTAACCACGCTACATCGGTTTCCCGTGATGCCTGGCTCAAAGGATTGATCGTCAGCTTTTTTTCTTTATCATTTTCGGTGAAGAATAGGTCACCCTTAGCTGTGAAAGCAATGTATTTCTCATTGGGAGATAAAGCAAAATCATTGACACCTGATGAAAAAGTTTCATGTGTTATAGGATCAAATCGATAATCTTTTGTCACTTCAATGTTGATTTTCTGGGTACTTCCGCTTGCTATATCGTGAGTGAAAATATCTACGCCCTGAACAAATACTATAGTTGATCCATCAGCTGAAACATCAAAATTACGAATACCTTGATCTTCAAACTCCGTGAGTGCGGAAATTTCTCCTGGCTGATTATCCTCACCGATCTCAGTATGGTAGATGTTGTATTTACCGTTTCTTGCGCTCAAAAAATAAAGATTTTTGCCCTCTCCCCACTCTGGCATCACATCTTGCCCTTCAAAATTAGTGACTTCAGTATATTTCTCATTTGCTGGATCATAAATCCAGATATCTCTGTTAGCTGGACCTTTGTAAGCTTCTCGCTCAATACGACATCCTCCTCTCACATATGCCATCAATGGATGATTTTGTGAAAAATTCGGATCAGAGCCCAATGAGTTCATGGTTCTTTCAGGAGTACCCCCACTCAATTTTACGGTGTGAAATTCAGATTCCCGCTCTACAGCAATAAAATCTCTGCGGGTAGTGAATGTAACGGTTTCATTATCCACCCAACTTCCACCCGTATCACCCGCAGAATGGTAGGTTAAGCGCTTAAGCTTATCTCCATTTTGACTGATCACATATAGATCATTGTTGCCATTTCTGGCGGAACTAAAAAGGATCTGTGATCCATCTGGAGACCATTGAGGGTTAGAATCATAAGCTTCATGAATAGTGAGTCTGGTTGCTTTACCACCCTCAGATGATACCGTCCATATATCCCCTTGATAAGAAAAAGCCATGTATTTCCCATCCGGACTTAGAGAGGGGTACCTTAAAATTTCTATGTCATCAGCCATGAGAAAGCTGGAAAAAATAAGCGCGAAAATTGAGAGCATATATTTAATTCTTAAGATGTAACGTTCGAAACAAACTAGTATTTATTAATTGGTCAAGTTGGGATAGAAATCTAAAGATATGATTCTCAATTGATTTTTATAAAGTGACATTCTTATCTTTGCGGTTGTTAACAATTTATTTAGCATTCATGGGATATCCGTTAGGTGTTGTATTATCAGGAGGTAGTGTTAGAGGTTCCGCTCATGTGGGCTTTTTGAAAAGAATGAATGAACTTGGTTTTAAGCCGGATATCATTTCTGGTTCAAGCGCCGGGGCGATGGTCGGTGCTTTCTGTGCTGCGGGTAAAACAATTGATGAAATGATGGATTTCTTCCGAAATACCTCTCTTTTTAGGTATAATTCCATCAATCCGCTAACTCCAGGTATTTTTGACACTGCTAAATACGAATCTATTTTTCAAAATTTTCTACCTCCCACTTTCGAAGAATTACAGATTCCTTTAATTATAGCCACCACGAATATAGAAAAAGGAGATGCTGAGTATTTTTCTTCTGGTGATCTCTATAAACCCTTGTTGGCATCCTGTGCAATTCCTTTTGTTTTTGCGCCTATTGAAATGAATGGCTACCTACATGTGGATGGTGGCGTATTGGATAATTTCCCGGTAGAACAATTGGTGGGAAAATGCGACAAGATTATTGGTAGTTTTTTGGGATCGCCGGGTGCTGTAGATAGGAAAAGTGTAAGCTCCAAGATTAAAATCACATCCAGGGCAAATGAATTATTAATGTATGCCGCATCAAGACTTAAATTTCCGCTGACAGATTGTACCATTGAGCACCCTTTGATGGAATTTGGTTATTTCGATCAAAAGAAAATGGATGATATTTATCAGGTAGGGTACGAATTTTGTCTGAAAGAAATGAAAGCTGATATATTAGAGCCGGCTTCTTAAAACATTTGTAACTGATTTTTCTTTTAAGGAGGTGATAAAGTAGATGATAATACAATCGCTTCAATTTATTTAACTACGAAACTGCTTTTTTTTGATCAATAAGCCCAATAGGTCTGAGTCATTTGGAACAGAACCTATCATCAACCTTCTTCGCCAACAAGCCATACCTGCTTCTATCGGAATCTTGATCATGTCTATCTACGGTATTGTTGATACCATATTTGTTGGTAGATGGGTGGGTTCCAATGGCATTGCAGCAATAACGGTGGTTTTTCCCATTACTTTTCTAATATCCAGTTTCGGCATGGCTGTGGGAATCGGCGGAGCATCGGTTTTATCTAGAGCGCTCGGCAATGATGAAATAGATAAAGCATTTAAAACCTTTGGGAATCAAGTGCTTCTGACGGTAGTCCTTGCTACTACTTTTATGGTCCTGGGGTTTATATTTGAAGTTCCTATTTTAAAAGCTTTTGGTGGAAAAGGAGAAGTTCTGGAGCCTGCCAGGGAATACTTTCTGATTGTTCTGCTCGGCGTTCCATTTCTGGCCTGGGCCATGATGGCAAATAATGTGATCAGAGCGGAAGGTTATCCCAAAGTAGCCATGATCACCATGATTGTTCCTGCAGTGGTCAATCTGATTCTTGATCCGCTATTTATAGGGTATTTTGAATGGGGAATGAAGGGTGCCGCTTATGCTACACTCGCAGGATATACAGCAAGTGCAGCTTTCACCGCATGGTTTTTCTTTTTTGGCAAATCTGAACTCGTTATTAACCTTCGAAACCTCACTCCGGATTTTGGAATAATAAAAGAAATTGCCGCCATTGGATCTGTTACTTTAGCGCGCCAAGGAACCATCAGTGTGCTCTCAATCGTTCTTAATAATGCACTTTTCAACACAGGTGGGGCATTGGCCTTATCTGCTTATGGAATCATCAGCAGGATGATGATGTTTGCTAACTTTCCGGTCATCGGCATCACCCAGGGATTTATGCCAATTGCCGGATATAATTTTGGTGCTAAACTTTGGGAAAGATTAAGAAAGTCAATATGGATTTCTATGAGATCTGCAACGCTTATAGCTTTCGGAATTTTTACCTGTATAATGTTGTTGGCTCCATATATTGTGAACGTATTTACGACGGACCAGGAATTGATCGATGTGGCAGTTCCTGCCTTAAGAATAAGCTTCATAGCGACTCCTCTGATTGGGGTAGGTTTGATTGGAAGCGCCTATTTCCAGTCCATTGGCAAAGCACTACCTGCTTTGTTGCTAACCCTTACCAAACAAGGTTTTTTCTTGATTCCGCTTATTCTGATTCTACCTCCTTTTTTTGGAACGGATGGCATCTGGTGGTCCTTCCCGATTGCTGACATAGGTTCTGCTGCCATCACTTTTTTTTATTTGAGGAAACAAATGGATAAAATACCTGGAACCGAAAACGTGCCTGTACCGGCGACCTTTGAGAATTAAACAATGACGATCGTTAAGAAAGCGTTTCAAGTCTGAATTATCAGGAAATAGTAAATAATTACGTTTAATTAGTCGAAATTTGCCATCAGGTTTGATTTATTTTAGTTTTATACTGTTTATGAAGTAATGCTTCAGTAAGTAAATGAATAGAATGAAAGAAGAGATTGATGAATTAATAAAAGCCGTTGACGCCAGTCCTGAAAACACCTATATTCGACTCTTATTGATCAGAAGATTAAGAAACGAAAAGGAATATAAAGATGTGTTGTCGCATCAATTAACTGAACTTTTAAAGTACGATCCTCAAAACAAAGAAGCTAAAAATTATCTGGCTCAGCTCTATTTTGAAACCGGCAAACTTTCTGCCTGCATTATCCTGAGTGAAGAATTAATGGAAAAAGCTCAACTCTTTCCGGATACCAAATTGATTTTAGCAAAGGCGTACTATGCTGAAAAAGACATGGGAAAGGCCAAGGAAATCTACGAAGAAGTTCTGGATTACGATCCTGACCTATTTGATGATGACCTGGATGAAGCCTTCAGAATCAAATTGGATTACCTCGAAGATGAGTATACAGACAGCCACTTTCTTCAGAAACCTAAAATGGGTTTTAGTGATGTAGGGGGTATGTCAATGGTTAAAAAAGAAATCGATTTAAAGATCATCAAGCCCCTGGAACACGCTGAACTATATGCAAAGTATGGAAAGAAAGTGGGAGGAGGACTTTTGCTATATGGTCCTCCGGGATGTGGGAAAACGTATATCGCAAAAGCCACTGCCGGTGAGATTGATGCTAATTTCATCAATGTTTCGCTGAATGACATTCTGGATATGTTCATTGGGAATTCCGAAAAGAATCTACATGATATTTTCGAAATCGCAAGAGCAAACACGCCTTGTGTGATGTTTATCGATGAAATAGATGCATTAGGTGCTAAAAGATCAGACATGCGCCAAACAGGTGGCAAGAATGTGATTAACCAGTTTTTAGCAGAGTTGGATGGGCTGGAAGCTAATAATGAAGGCATACTGGTGATCGGTGCAACGAATATGCCATGGCATCTGGATTCAGCTTTCCGCCGCCCAGGTCGATTCGATCGCATTATCTTTGTGCCACCACCAGATGACGACGGTAAAATTGAAATTCTAAAATTGAAACTTAAAGATAAGCCTGTAAGTCAAGTGGATTACAAGTCAGTCGTCAAACATACCAAAGATTATTCAGGAGCGGATCTGGATGCAATGATCGACATTGCTATAGAAGGTAAGCTAGAGAAAGCCATGGAAACTGGGGTCCCTGAGCCACTTGGCACCAAAGATCTGATAGCTGCAGCCAAAAAACATAAGGCCTCAACCGTTGATTGGTTTACCACTGCTAAAAACTATGCTTTATTCGCCAATCAATCAGGACTTTATAATGATATACTGAAATACATCAAATGACCTATAGTCAATTATCAGCCAGACTGGAACTGTTATTTAATCAGCAAAGGTTTGACGAAGCAGAAACACTATTGCATGCTTACCTGGAAGAAAATCCAACTGATGAGTATGCTCAATATATGTTGTGTATTGCTTACTATAGTCAGAATAAGTTAGAGAGAGCCGAGGCCATATTAGAGAATTTAATTCGTGATAATCCTGAGGAACAGGGCTTTCTTGCCCTATCAGCGAGGATTGACATAGTAAGGGACTTACTACCCAAGGCTGAAGAAAAGATAGAATTACTCATTGCCGAGGACCCACAAGATCCGGAATTCTACCATTTAATGGCCTCCGTGAAATTTAAACAAAGAAATTATGATCAGGCCATGTATTTTGCTGATAAAGCACTTGCCATTGATCCGGAAGATCTTCAGGCACTGAATTTGAGAACGACTTGTGCCGGTATTCTGGGCAGGAAAGAAGATGCTCAAATTAGCATCCAGGAAGCACTTCAGCATGACCCGGATAACGACTGGACCATTGCCAATCATGGCCAACAGCTATTGCGAGAGGGTAGAGTGGAAGAAGCCCTGGAACGCTTTAAGGAAGCATTGTCTAAAAACCCCAACAATGAGTTGGCACAGTATGGCCTTACAGAAGCATTGAAATCCAGATTCTGGCCTTATAAAATGTTCTATAAATATCAAATGCTGATGTCCAGAATGACATCCCAGCAAATGTGGATCTTGATGATAGGAGCTTATCTGGCCTTGCGGTTTCTAAGCGGGATGGCAGACCGAAATCCTGAAATGGCGCCATTTTTAAACCCCGTCGTCTATTTGATTGTCGCTGTTTTTTTAGGTACATGGATCATCCAGCCTTTAATGAATCTTTATCTTCTTACCAATAAGTATGGAAAGTTTCTGCTGGATCAATACGACAAGATGGCTGCCAGGTATGTGGGAATTGCGCTCTTACTGGCGATAATAACATTGGTATTTAGCTTTGTCACAAACCAGGATGCTTTATTGCTTTTGGTCATATTCTTCGTGGCAATGATGATACCATTAGGTACGATGTTTAACCCACCTACAAAAAGCGGAAGACAAAAAACAGTTCTTTTTACAATAGGTATTCTCCTGGCTGGACTCGCTGGTTTTGTTATCAAAATGATCATCGGAAGTGATATAGGAATCATGATTACGTTTGGAGGTATATTTATCTATCAATGGGTTCTGAATGGCATCATGATTAAAGCAGGATCAAGAGTGATCGACAGGTAATTCTTTCAAGGCGTCGAAAAGGATTTCTGCAGGGTGAAAACTGTTTCTTTTCAAACCATCATGAATTTGATGTCGACAGGAAGTCCCGGAAGCTGCGATGAAGGTTTCTTCATTACTACTGCGGATAGCCGGAAACAAAGTTTCTTCCGCGATTTTCAGGCTTACCTGGAAATGTTCCTTTTCATACCCAAATGATCCTGCCATGCCACAACATCCAGATGGAATAATTTCGACAGTATGTCCCTGTGGCCAGGACAATATGTGTGCCGTAAAGTCAACGGAAGAAAGCGCCTTTTGATGACAATGTCCATGGACAAGTATATTCCTTTCCTCTGTGTCGAACATTGATTTTGCAATATGACCTGCTTCAATTTCGCGAAATAGAAACTCTTCAATGGTAAGGGTGTGTGAAGCGAGAATTTCAGCCTTTTCTTGAAGTTCGGCAGAAACAATTTTAGGATATTCGTCTCTAAAGCCTAAAATGGCAGAAGGTTCGATACCGATTAACGGCTCATCTCTGGTAATCATTTCACTGAAAATTTTCACATTTTCATCAGCACATTTTTTAGCATGTGCTAGTAATCCTTTTGAAAAAGCGGCCCTGCCACTCTCGGCATGTTTAACGCAATGCACTGCGTAACCCAATTTCTCTAGCAACTTCAGAGCTTTCTGGCCTACGGATTCGTCATTATAATTAGAAAACTCATCGATGAACACATATATTTTTCTTCGGTCATTTGATCCTTTTTCATGGAAATGCTCTTTATAAAAAGACCTCAAAGATTGCTTATTAATGAGCGGTAAGGAGCGCTCTGAAGCAATGCCTGTGAGCCTTTTCAGTAAGGGAGAATTCAACATCCTGTTTGCTAAAGGCCTTAATTGACTACCTATCGTATTGGCATCATTAATTCTGGCAAAAAGCAGGCTTCGTAGCGGTGTGCCATTTGTTTTCTGATATTGATACATAAACTCCGCTTTCAAAGTGGTCATATCTACGTTAGAAGGACACTCGGTACCACATGCCTTGCAGGAAAGGCATAAATCCAATACATTTTTGATCTCTTCGCTATCAAATGGTTTTGACGCATCTTTTGGATAGGTTAAAAATTGGCGCAAAGTATTGGCTCGGGCTCTGGTCGTATCATGTTCATTGCGTGTGGCTTGATAACTGGGACACATGGTTCCGCCTGCAAAACTGAGTTTTCGACAATCCCCTGATCCATTGCACTTCTCAGCGGCCCTGATCATTCCGCCAGTTTCATTAAATCGGAATATGGTTTCCGGTTCGTCAATATCTTGTTCAGCTTGGTATCTCAATGAAGAAGTCATAGGTTGAGCGTCGACAATCTTTCCCGGATTGAAAATGCCGTTCGGATCCCAGGTCTTCTTTATTTCCTTGAACATCTCATAAATTTCCTGACCGACCATCAATGGAATAAATTCTGCCCTAACTCTCCCATCACCGTGCTCTCCACTCAGTGAGCCTCTATACTTTTTAACCAATCGCGCAGTGGCCAACGTGATTTCATAAAACAAATCGACATCTTTTTGCTTTTTTAGATCCAGGATGGGTCTTAGGTGGATCTCACCTGCCCCTGCATGAGCATAGAAAACAGCTTTTTGTCCAAACCCCTCCATCATTTTTTCAAACTCTGCTATGTAATTTGCAAGATCCTCAATTCTGACAGCGGTATCCTCTATGCACGCTACGGCCTTCGGATCTCCTGGAAGATTGGCGAGGACACCGAGTCCTGCAGCCCTTAGTTCAAATACTTTTTGATCGTCCGGTGCATAAATTTTAGGTATGGCGTAAGAGGAAGTATGATTGAGCATTGATTTTTCAAAATTCTCAACGATTTCGTGGAGGGCTTTCTGGTCCGCACGGTTGAATTGCACCATGAGTACTGCCTGAGGGTCACCTTCAAGAAAAAATCGGTTTTTCTGCTGTTTCTTATTGGCTTTGGTGCAATCCAGGATCACTTTATCCATCAACTCACACATGTCGGGCTGGAAAGACATGATCAATGGAATCGCCTTCATAGCTTCATTGACGGAATCAAAATGAGGACAAATCACCACACTTTCTTTGCCGGGAAGCGGATCGAGAGAGAGCTTTACTGCAGTCGTTAATGCCAATGTGCCCTCAGAACCCGCCAATAATTTACAAAGATTAAATTCCTTCATAATGGCATCCATCGCATAACCTGTATTTCTTCTGGATACATCAGGATGCGGAAAATTTTTCTTTACAGACTCACGCATCTTCTCATCATTGACCATTTCGAGCATCTTTGCCACAATCTTGTCCTCTAATCTATTTTGATCATGGTGACTTGATGTTTGCCTTGATTTCATGGATGTGAAATGTGCCTCACTACCATCTGAAAGAATCACTTTCATTTCCTGGACATGATCCCTCGTAGAACCATACTTAATCGATGAAGAACCACAAGAATTGTTACCTACCATCCCTCCGATCATACAGCGGTTAGCAGTAGAAGTATTCGGTCCGAAATGTAAGCCATGCTTCTTTAAATACTGATTCAGTTCGTCACGTATAACCCCTGGCTCCACCCAAACACTTTGAGCCTCAATGTCCAGGTCCCAAATTCTGCGTAAATTTTTAGAAACATCCACCACAAGTCCGGAACCAACGCATTGACCGGCTAAAGATGTTCCGGCTGCTCTTGGTATGATCGGTAAAGCGTGGTCCGCACAAAACCTGACAATTCTTCTGAGATCTTCGGTATTTTTGGGTATAGCAACAGCCAACGGTTTCTCCTGATACACTGAGGCATCCGTCGCATAGATGGTTCTGGATAGGTCGTCAGTGTAAACACTTCCTTCCAGTTCGATTATAAGCTTAGATAAATTCATCGACCGTGAAAGTTAAGATTATTTCATCAATACCGTATCAATGATTTCCAAAATCAATTTTAGACTTGGATTCCGGTTGTTCTTATTGTAAACAATAGAAAGTCTCGCCTTCTGATGTATGTCCTTTAATTCAATAAACTTAACATTCATTTGGTAACCCTTTTGCAAAGAGGTAGGAACGATGGAGACGCCCAGGCCATTTTCCACTAACCTGTAAATGGTGCTGGCGTGTACAGAATTATGGGAAATCCTGGGTTTAAAACCTGCATCCTCACAAATACTCAGAACTTCTTTGTAATAGACAGGACTATATTTGGGTTGAAAAAGTATGAATGAGGCCGATTTTAACTGACTCATGTCACAAAAGTTCTCAGCTGTAAGTGGATGGTCTATCGGCAGTACCAGAGAAAAAGTATCTTCAAATACAGGCCGCAAAATGAGTTCTTGGGGGACACTATCCAGTCGTACAAACCCGAGATCTAGACTGCTTTGGAGCAGCATTTCGATTTGCATGGCATTGCGCATCTCTTCAAATGAGAAGGTCAATTGAGGATGCTTGCGGGTAGAGGCTATGATCAAATCAGGAAGGACATTCTGCATGGCAGATCCCACGAAACCGATCTTCAAAGCTCCTCCCTGACCACCCGCAATATAGCTCGTATGCTCAATGGTCCTTTCTATCTGGTTAAGAATGACATCCACTTCTTTTCGAAAAAAAACTCCGGGCTCTGTCAGTCCTACGCTTTTTTTATCCCTGATAAACAGTGGGAATCCGAGGTAGAATTCCAACTGCTTAATTTGCCGGCTTAGTCCAGGCTGAGAAATGAACAGTTTATCGGCGGCTCTATGAAAGTTGAGCTCTTCTGCAACCGCTTGAAAGTATCTCAGGTGTCTAAGCTCAATTTGATTACTAGTAGTTATCATATGATCTAAAATGTGTATTGGTAGTTATCAAAGCTACGATTAAGTTTGTATAGAACAAAGAGATCGATGGCTACATTATTTGACATTGGACGGGACCACATGACAGTCACCAGCCTATTGGAAATCAGCAGAGGTGAAAGAAGGATTCGTTTTTCAAATGAAACCTTACAATCAATCAAAGATTCAAATGAGGCTGTTATCAAAATCGCCAATGTTGAAGCTTCCGTTTACGGAATCAATACCGGATTCGGACCACTTTGTACCACTCGTATTTCAACTCAGGAAACGGCAGTACTGCAAGAGAAGCTATTACTAAGCCATAGTGTAGGGGTAGGAGATTCCATAGGACCTGAGCTTGCCAGGCTTATGTTGATCCTCAAACTACATGCTTTATGCAAAAGTTATTCAGGTGTTTCTTTAGAAATCATTAACCGCATACATTGGCACATTGAAAATGATATTATTCCAGTTGTACCCTCTCAAGGTTCCGTCGGTGCATCTGGTGATTTGGCTCCATTGGCGCATCTTTTTTTACCACTCATTGGGAGAGGATTTGTGTATGTCAATGGTGGGATAAAAAGTGCGGAAGAAGTATTACAATCGTTCGGTTTGGAACGTGTGAATCTAGGACCCAAAGATATTCTGTCATTAATAAATGGTACCCAATTCATTGCCGCGCACACCGCTTTATTAGTGGAAAAGACTTGGTGCAATTTACAACATGCCGATTTAATCGGAGCGATGATGCTGGATGCATTAAAAGGGTCAAGGAAGCCATTTCTGCCGGAACTACACCAACTGAGACCTTTCCCCGCGAACGTACACACTGCCGCCAGAATTTATAGCTTTTTAAAGGATTCCGAGATCAACAGCAGCCATGCCAATTGCCAAAAAGTACAAGATCCGTACTCATTGCGATGTATGCCACAGGTACATGGAGCATCCAGAAATTCTTGGAGGCACTTGAAAGAGAATTTAGAGATAGAAATGAATGCTGTGACAGATAATCCCATCATCTTTAATGAGCATCACACCATTTCCGGAGGTAATTTTCATGGCCAACCATTGGCACTTCCTATTGACTATGCCTGTTTAGCCAATGCGGAATTAGGAAGTATATCGGACAGAAGAATGTATCTCTCACTGGAGGGAAAGACCGATGGCGTGCCCAAACTGCTATTGAAAAAGACAGGCTTGAATTCCGGTTTTATGATTTTACAGTATACCGCCGCAGCCCTGGCCAGTGAAAATAAAACGCATTGTTTTCCAGCTAGTGCAGACTCTATAACCACATCTTTGGGACAGGAAGACCATGTTAGCATGGGTTCTATAGGTGCCAGAAAAGCACTAAAAGTTGCTAAAAATACTGAGAAAATATTGGCCATTGAATTGATATGCGCAGCACAAGCCATTGAGTTTCATCGACCTTTAAGATCAAGTCAACTCATCGAATCACTTCATGAGAAGGTCAGATCCCGGATTAAATTCTGTCACGAGGATCGATTATTTGCTGAAGACATATCGCAGGCCATTGAATTATTGAAGTCTGGCGAATTAATAAAAATAGAAAAAGAACATAAAGATGAATACTACAGTGATTTCGACCCGGTTTTCGAAGTTTATTGAGCAATACGCTCATCATCCTGTTTATCGAGCGCCAAGAGGAAGAGAGTTGAATGCAAAAAGCTGGCAAACAGAAGCTGCCCTTCGAATGCTGCTCAACAATCTTGATCAGGAAGTTGCTGAAGATCCGTCGAGACTGGTAGTTTATGGTGGAACAGGACAGGCAGCCAGAAATGTTGAATCTTTAAGAAAGATCATCGATTGTTTATTGAGGCTTAAAGACGATGAGAGCCTTTTGATTCAATCCGGCAAACCCATAGGTATTATTCCCACTCACCCGCAAGCGCCGAGGGTTTTAATTGCCAATAGCAATCTGGTTCCTAAATATGCGACTTGGGAGCACTTTGATGAGTTGCAGCAGAAGGGATTGATGATGTACGGACAAATGACGGCTGGAAGCTGGATTTATATTGGAACACAAGGAATATTGCAGGGAACTTATGAGACTTTCATGGCGTGTGGTCGCAAGCATTTTGACAGTGATCTGCGCGGCAAGTTTCTGGTTTCAGGCGGATTAGGGGGAATGGGTGGAGCTCAACCTTTGGCAGCCAAGATGGCTGGGGCTTCTTTTCTTGGAGTAGACGTTGATGCTTCTAGAATTGAGAAGCGAATAGATAGCGGTTACATCGACTTGATGACCTCGGATTATGAAGAGGCAATAGCACTTTGCCTGCAGGCGAAAAAAGAAGGCAAGGCGCTTTCAGTGGGATTGGTAGCCAATATCGTTGATGTGCTGGAAAAGCTTGTCAATGATCGCATTGTTCCGGATGTTTTAACCGATCAAACTTCTGCACACGATCCTATTAATGGGTATGTTCCACACGATATTGATCTATCAGAGGCTATGTCAATGAGAAAAAGCACTCCTGGAAAATATAGAAAGTTATCAATTCAGAGTATGGCCAGGCACGTAGAATTAATGTTGGAATTGCAGCAAAAAGGGGCAATCACCTTCGATTATGGCAATAATTTAAGGGCTTACGCCAAGGAAGGGGGAGTTCATAATGCTTTCGACTTTCCTGGCTTTGTTCCTGCTTATATCCGGCCTTTATTCTGCGAAGGGAAAGGGCCATTCAGGTGGGTGGCATTGTCCGGAGACCCTGAAGATATTTATGTTACAGACAGAGCATTGATGGAAGCTTTTGCTGAAGACAAGGATTTGATTAACTGGTTGAAGAAAGCCGGGAAAATGGTGCAATTTCAGGGATTGCCGGCAAGGATTTGTTGGTTAGGGCTCGGAGATCGCAAGAAGGCAGGTCTCATCTTCAATGAACTGGTGAGGACCGGAAAAGTCAAAGCCCCGATCGTCATAGGTCGCGATCATCTGGATTGTGGTTCTGTTGCATCACCAAACCGAGAAACCGAAGGCATGAAGGATGGATCAGATGCTGTCTCAGACTGGGCATTGCTGAATCTGATGGGCAATACCAGTGGTGGTGCGACCTGGGTGTCTTTCCATCATGGAGGTGGGGTAGGAATGGGTTATTCCCAGCACGCGGGAATGGTAGTCGTTGCTGACGGTACAGATCGAGCTGAAGCGTGCCTCAGTAGAGTTTTACATATAGACCCCGCCATGGGTGTTTTCAGGCATAAGGATGCAGGTTATGAAAAAGCGGCCCAAAAGAGTAAAGAATACAATTTGGATATTTAGATGAGTGAGCAAAGAAAGATAGTAGGTCCATTTCATCAATTGGTGACTTTCCGAGGCTTGAGTCTCAGAGGCCCATTAAGAAATGAACAGTTAGAAATCATTTCTAATGCTGGAATGATCATTCAGGGAGGACACATTCAGGAAGTAGGGGATTATGAAAAGTTGGTAAAGGAGGTTGATCAAGTGATTGAGTTAGAAGGTCCATGTGTGGGTCTACCAGGATGGATAGATTCCCATACCCACATTTGTTTTGCAGGCAGCAGGCATCTTGACTATTCAGCTCGGAATAGTGGTGACTCCTATTTAGAGATTGCAGAGCGAGGTGGTGGTATATGGGATACGGTACAAAAAACAAGAATAGCTGATTTTGAGCATCTTTACAAGCTCACCAGGGATCGGCTAGACATTCAATTAAAATGTGGTGTCACTACAGTAGAGTGTAAATCTGGTTATGGCCTGAACCATGAGCAGGAATTAAAACAACTCAGGATCATAAAGCGATTGGGAGAGGAGCGAAGTGGTGATATCATAGCTACCTGCCTTGCCGCTCATATGACACCCAGAGATTTCGAAGGAAAACCTGAGGATTATTTGGATTCAATATTGACGGAGTTGTTACCTGTAATAAGCAAGGAGGGCCTGGCTCAGCGTGTCGATATTTTCACGGAGAAAAGTGCATTTTCAGTGGAACAATCCAGAGCTTATCTCACGGAGGCAGCAAAATTGGGTTTTCAATTAACGGTGCATGGTGACCAGTTTTCGCCCGGAGGAGGTCTGCTTGCTGTAGAGACGAATGCATCAAGTGTTGATCATCTGGAAAATACAACTTCAGAAACCATCAGAGCGCTGGGTTCTTCGAACACTGTAGCTACCGTACTACCGGGTGCAAGCCTTGGGCTGGGAATGAAGTTTGCACCTTCCCGTCAACTTCTGGATGCGGGAGCTATTGTCAATATCGCCAGCGATTGGAATCCCGGAAGTGCTCCCATGGGTGATTTATTGACTCAGGCTGCAATTATGGGCGCAAGTGAAAAGTTGACAGACGCCGAGGTATTGGCTGGCATTACTTTTAGGGCTGCTGCTGCCTTGAGGTTGAATGACAGGGGTAGGCTCATCCAGGGATCTGTAGCAGATTTTAATGTATTTAACGTGGACGATTACAGGGAAATCTTGTATCACCAGGGTCAACTTAAACCTCAGACAGTATGGAAGAAAGGTCAGATATTTGGAAAGGACGGATAACCAATGAAACAGATGGAACGCTTTACTACTATCAACATGTAAAAGAGTTGAGTAATCATGATATTGTAAGGGGAAGTGTGGTCCTGGTTGGATACAACTTTGATGAAGGGGTAAGGCGAAATCAAGGTAGGGTAGGAGCCGCGGATGGTCCAGATCAAATTCGCAGAATGCTGGCAAAGTGTGCCATAAATGAAGCTACTCCAGCAATATATGACTTTGGAAACCTATTTGATCAATCCAGTTATTTACATGATGCTGTTCAGTCGGTAGAAAAAGCACAGAACCGTTTGGCCAGGACAACGGAACGGCTTCTGAACGAAGATGCGTGGGTCATTAACATGGGTGGAGGGCACGATATGTCTTTCGGAACTGCCTTGGGTCTTTACAGAGCCTATCCTGATCAAAAGATTGGTGTCATTAATTTTGATGCACATTTGGATCTCAGAAGAAGCACGATGGGTGTAAATTCAGGCACGCCTTTCTATCAGATTTTATCAGAATTAAAATCGCTTTCTTATCTGCCCATTGGCATACAAAAAGAGACCAACACAAAAGACCTCTTCAAAACGGCTCAAGATCATGGCGTCAATATTATTTATGATGATGATTCGGAATTGGATTCAAAACAGTCTTTTTTAGAAATGCTGGAAGGTTTCCTAAACGAAATGGACATCATACATCTTTCTATTGATTTGGATGTTTTTTCATCATCTTACGCTCCGGGAGTGAGCGCTCCTAATCCTATTGGCGTCCATCCCAAAATGATTTTGAGGCTTATCAAAAACATTATTGGAACAGGTAAATGTAAGGCAGTAGACATAGCGGAAATGAATCCCACCTACGATTTGGATGATCGAACCGCAAGGCTTGCTGCCAGGATAATCTGTAAAATCATTGATGCCTTGGGGTAAACCTCCTATCTTCACAAAATGAAGGTTAGTGGTTTTACATTTATCAGAAACGCGATTCTATTTGACTATCCGATTGTAGAGTCAATCCAATCCATTTTGCCTCTGTGTGATGAGATGATTGTAGCAGTAGGCCAGTCTGAAGATGAGACTCGTGATCTAATTGCAAAAATCGATTCTACAAAAATTAAAATCATCGATACCATATGGGATGATGACTTGAGAGAAGGTGGTCAGGTATTAGCTGTAGAAACAGACAAAGCTTTTAAAGCCGTTGCAATAGATTCGGATTGGGCTTTCTATCTTCAGGGGGATGAAATAGTCCATGAAAAATACCTGCCCACAATTAAAAAGGCCATGATAAAGTATCAGGATGACGCAAAAGTGGACGGGCTACTTTTTAAGTATCTTCATTTCTATGGCTCTTATGATTACATAGGTTTGTCTTCTAATTGGTACAAAAATGAAATCAGGGTGATAAAAAATAATGCTTCCATTTATTCCTATAGAGATGCTCAGGGTTTTCGGAAAGGAAAAAATGAAAAACTAAACGTAGTAGCAATAGATGCTTATATCTACCACTACGGTTGGGTAAAACCACCAGCAACCATGCAAAGAAAGCAACTCAACTTCAATAAGTTGTGGCATAATGATGAGTGGGTAGAGCACCATATTGAGAAAGTAAAGGAATATGATTATCAAGCGAATGTGTCAGAGTTAGCTCGATTTAAAGAGGATCATCCCCAGGTGATGAGAGAACGAATTTCGAAAACGAACTGGGAGTTTGAGCATGATATTGCATTTAATAAGCGCAAATTAAAAGACCGTTTTAAAAGCCTTGCTATTAAGATTTTAGGTATTGACTTTAATTATAAGAATTATCACTTGGTGGAGAAGGATAAATCCTAGAAGCTTAGGTGCTTGTTTACTTCTTCCGCAATCCACAAAGCTTGATCTGGTACATAAAAACCTTTGATAAGTCGCTCATCCAGAGCTTGTTTTTCGTCAAGCATCAAAGAGTATTTTTCTTTTCCCAGGCGCCTTTCTTTCATCACGTACAGTTTTTCGATTTGAGTGAGCCTATAGGTTCTTAGCAAGGATCTATAATTGAAAAAGGCAGGTTGAAAAATACTCATATTGTCCTTGTCAAGCTTAATTTCTATGGCCGATCTCAGTTCCCAGGTTGCTACTGAGGATATTCCACCGCCTAATATCAGCAAGGTCAATGAAACTGCGAAAAAAGCCATTTTTACGATGAAGTGTTGTATGTAGATGTTGACCAAGATGGGAATGAATATGGATAGTAAGAGTAACAAAATTCCAAAGGCCAGATAACGACCTGATTTAGAGGTGAGTTTTTTGGGTACTCTGATAACCAGTTCATTGGACTCTGACTCGTATATTTTGAGGCCACTACTGTTCCCTGCACCGCTAATAATGTATAATTCTCTCATCGGCATATAAAACTACACTTTCTCAAGCATCGAGACACAAAAAAAGGCCACACTTCATGAAAAGTGCAGCCTTTAATTCTTTTGATTCGCAATTTATGGCTTAATGTTTTTCTTTACTTTTTCAAAATCTCCTGCTCTGACATACACCATTTTATCTACATCAATGTGCCTTGCGATTGCATTGTTTACTTCTTCCACACTTAAAGCCATGATCTGATCTTCCAGCTCCTGACTCCATTTCATCTGACGATCAGTCCTTAAATTATTGGCCAGTTTGCCAACAAGTTCCCTATCCTGTGATCGGCTTACGGATTGTCCTTGAATCCAACCACCTCTGGCAGATTCTAATTCTTCAGCTGTAAATCCTTCATCGATGGCTTTTTGAACTTCTTCTTTGAAAGCAGCCATGACTTTTTCTGAATTTTCAGGAGCAGATATGGCATAGGCACCGAATAAACCCGATTCGTCCTGAGAAGAAGCCTGAAGGAATGAGCCCACACCATAACTTAAACCATCTTGTTGTCTGATACGGGTAGCCAATCTGGAATTGAGAAACCCTCCTCCTAGAATATAGTTGCCAATCAATAAGGCTGGATAATCTGCATGGTCATCGCCCACCGGAATATTCATTCCAGCAAAAAACATCGCATTGGCTTTATCTGGCGTATTGATTTCCTCGCTTGCAACCTTATTTGCTTTATAAGGGTCACCAATTCTGACATATTTCTCATCATTTTCCCAGTCGCCAAAGTATTTTTCGATGTCTTCCATTATTTCTTCTTCATTGAAATCTCCGACAATAGAGATGGTAGCCTCAGACGCACCGTAAAAATCATCGTGAAAAGCTACAATTTCTTCCAATTCAGCTGCTTTAATGGCTTCTATTTGCTCCTCCATTGTCATCACATATCTCACATCAGATTCAGGATAAGGATTTAGCGCTCTGCTAAATACATTGTTGGCAATGGCTTGAGGCTCAGAAAGTTGTTCCTCTAATCCGGCCAGTTGCTCTTCTTTGAGTTTTTCAAATTCTTCTTTAGTGAAAGAAGGGTTTTTGAAAATATCATTAACTATTGCCAAAACTTCTGATAAATTCTCATTAGTCGTTTCAATTCTTGCACTAGCCTGGTTTTTGCTTCCATAGACAAAAACTCGTGCTTTCAGTTCATCAAATTTATCTTGAATTTCCTGCCTGGACATGGATTCTGTACCTTTATCTAACATGGAAGCTGTAAGATCACCGATGGTACTCTTTCCTTTAAGAGAATTAGGCGTCCCAAACCTTAGTGTGATCACAGCATTAACCCCATCTCCTCTGTTTTCTTTCGAAAGCAGCGTGTATTCAGCACCTGAGCTCAATTTTCCGGTTTTGGTCCGACTGTCTATATTAGAAGGGGAAGGCTCAAACGCTTCACCTTCAGAAATTTCGCCTTTCCCTTCATAGTTTGCCACGATGTCTTCTACTGGCGGAGCATCAGGGATTTCTGCTCTGACAGGATCTTGAGTTGGAATGAATCTTCCTACCGTTCTGTTAGAAGGTACAATATACTTTTGGGCTACTCTTACAACATCGTCAACAGATACATTTTCCACTCGATCTCTATACAAAAAGAACAATCTCCAATCTCCTTGTGCTATCCATTCGCTCATTTGTAATCCTACTCTATCTGAACTGTTGTAAGCCAAGTTCCAATTTTTCAAAATTTTCGATTTTGCTCTTTCGATTTCATCTTCTGTAGGAGGCTTAGTAGTTAATTCATCCAATGTTTTTAGCATGATGTTTTGAGCAGAATCAATCGAGTTTTCTTTTCTGACGTCTGCATTGATATAGATAAAGCTACCTTCCTTAAGTGCGGGAGCAAAACTCCATACATAAGGAGCTTTTTTGGTTTCCACTAATGCCTTGTAAAGCCGACCAGATGGTTCGTCTGTCAATATTGCATCCAGGACGCTCAAGGCGGCATAATCAGAATGAGGCCCGGGAGGGGTGTGGTAGGCTACTGATACAGCTTGCACATCTCCAGATCTTTTCAAAACTACAGTTCGCTCACCATCCTGAGTAGGTTCCTTGGTGTAGGTAGGATAGATTTTCCTCTCTGGTTTTGGAATATCTCCAAAGTAATCCACTACTAATTCTAAAGTGGACTGCGGATCAAACTTACCGGCAATTAGTAAAATAGCATTATCAGGTTGGTAATATTTTCTGTAGAAATCCTGCAGTCTTTCAATAGGTACATTCTCAATGTCAGCTCTTGCACCTATGGTTGATTTACCATAATTATGCCATTGGAAAGCAGCGCCCAATACCCTTTTAAGCAATACTCCTGCTGGAGAATTTTCCCCGGCTTCAAATTCATTTCGGACCACCGTCATTTCACTTTCGAGATCTTCTCCTGAGATGAATGAATTCACCATCCTGTCGGACTCCATGTCTAATGCCCATTTCAAGTTTTCATCAGTAGCATTGAAAGTCTCGAAATAATTAGTTCTATCCCACCATGTGGTTCCATTAGGCCTGGCACCATGCTCCGTTAATTCGGCAGGGATATCCGGATGATCCGGCGTTCCTTTAAAAACTAGGTGCTCCAGTAAGTGTGCCATTCCGGTTTCTCCGTAGGCTTCATGTCTGGAACCGACCATATAAGTAACATTTACAGTAATGGTGGGCTTGGATTGATCAGGAAACAACAGGACTTTTAGTCCATTTTCAAGATTGTATTCCGAAATTCCTTCTACCGATGGCCCTGCAGTGACGCCATCAGGGAGTTGCAATTCCTGAGCATGTAATATGTTAGTTGAAATGCTCAAAAGCAAAACAGCTAAGATTGTAGTTAATACTTTCATTTTCAGATTTAATTGTTAAATAAAAATTGGCCTTAAAAATAAAGATACCAGTATGAATAGGCGGATATTTTCGACCAGTTAGTATTATTTTAACGATTATCGACTCAGAAAAAATTAAAAATTATACTCTTTTCCAGAAATAAGGGGTAAAAAGAATAAGAATCGTAAACAGCTCCAATCTGCCCAGGAGCATAATGAATGAAAGAAAATACTTTACTGATGGTGGAAACCAACCGAAATTGTCCACTGGTCCCACTTTTCCTATAGCCGGACCTACATTTCCCAATGATGTGGCGCTTGCACCCAATGCAGTCTCGAAATCAATGCCTAATCCGCATAGTGTTATGGATGAAAAAACAAAAAGGAGTAAATAGAGGAGTAAAAATACCAGTACATGGGTGATGATCTTCCCATCCACCAATTGTTTATTGATCTTGATTCTTATCATGGCTCTGGGGTGAATCAGTCTCTTGAATTCGAGCAGTGAATTTTTAAAAAGTACCAGATGTCTAATGATCTTGATGCCTCCACTCGTAGAGCCAGCATTGGCACCAATAAAAAGAAGAACAAAAATCAACATGGTAATACCTACGCCCCACTGCGTATAGTCGGCAGTAATGTAACCCGTGGTTGTGATGATCGAAACGATCTGGAATGCTGCTGACCGGAAGGCCTCTTCCAGAGGAATGGCATAATTAAAATGGATGATCAATCCCACAGACAGGATTAAGGCCAGGATGAAGAAAAGATACACCCTGAATTCCTCGCTACCCCAAACATTCTTAAATTTCCCTCTGAGGCCGAAGTAAATTACAGTGTAATTCGTACCCGCCAGAAACATAAATAACAGGATGACATATTGAATGGCAGGACTGGTGAAGTAAGCGATACTGTTATTTTTAGTTGAAAAGCCTCCGGTCGCCATAGTGGTTAAAGCATGGTTAATAGCATCGAAACCAGTCATTCCCAGCGCAAACAGGATCAAAAACAGAAAGGCTGTTAATGCAACATAAATCAACCATAGCCGTTTCGCTGTTTCCTGAATCCTGGGGTGAATTTTATCTGATGTAGGACCAGGTGCCTCAGCCACAAATAGCTCGATACCACCGATCCCCAGCAATGGGAAAATAGCAACAGTCAAAACAATGATTCCCATTCCTCCAATCCATTGAGACAGACTTCTCCAGGTCAACAAAGCCCTTGGCAAGGATTCTATATCCGAGAAAATGGTGGCTCCAGTGGTCGTTAACCCTGATATAGATTCGAATATCGAGTCTGCATAACCAATTTCTAAACTGCTGAACTTATAAGGCAAGGCACTGAAAAAGCTCATAAAAAACCAGCCCAGGGCTACGATTAAGTAACCCTCCTTCTTGGTGATTGAAGCCGAACTTTTAAACTTATAAATCCAAAATAAAAAACCAACACCTATGGTCAAAAATCCGGAATACAACAGTGCATTAATATCCCTGTATTCGTCGAGCATGCCAAATGGAATGCATAGTAATTGTAATGATCCCACGAGAATCAACAGCACCCCGATGATATTCGAAATGGGCTGAATATTGATCATCTGAACAATGATTCTACTTTTGAAATAGCGTCTGGTAAGGCAAAAACAATAACTTTATCCTCTTTCTGCAGCACCATCTCACCATAAGGAATAATGGTCTCATCTCCTCGAATCACTGCACCGATCATCGCTTCTTTAGGAAAATGTAAGTTCTTAAGATTTTTCTTGGTCAACTTGCTGTTTCGATGAACAATAAACTCTATGATTTCAGCATCTATACCATGAATGCTAGCGATGGCTTCAACCTGTCCCTTTCTTATAAATCGGAAAATATTATTGGCAGCAACGATCTTCATATTGATGATGGTGTCGACCCCAATATTTTGAGATATATGAGTGTAATCTAAGTTATCGACCAGAGCGATGGTTTTATAGACACCGGCCTCTTCAGCCATTAAACTGGTGATGATATTTGTTTCTGTATTTTTGGTCAATGCTACGAAGGCATCATAATGCTCTAGGCCCTCTTCCTTAAGGATGGCGACATTAGATGGATCCGCCTGCACGATCAATGTCCGATCAAGGCGTTCTGCCAGCTTCTTACAAGTTTGTTTCTCCGGAGCTACAAGGGTAATATCATATTTCTTCTCCAGTTCTTTAGCGGTCTGGTAGGCCAGATCATTGCCACCAATAATCATCACACGCTGAATCTTTTTTAATTGCTTTCCTAAGACTCGTGTCAATTCTTTCAGCTGCTGGGATTTAGCCAGGAAATAGATATGGTCATTTTTCCGTAGCACGGTATGGTTTCTGGGTATAATGGTCGTATTCCCCCTTAAAATAGCAATAAAGTTAAATAGAATTTCTTCTTCCTGGTCACTGACAAACTCCTTCAAGGTCCGATTGACATAGTAAGAATTATTGTCCAGCGTAATACCTGCCAATGAAATGGCACCATCCTCAAATTCAAATATATCGGTTACCTCTGCCTGTTCCAGCAATCTTCCAATTTCCTGGCTGGCCAACCGATAGGGCGATATTAGTCGGTCAATTCCTATTTCCTTGAAGGTTTCTCTTTGAGATTCATCCAGATAGTCACTTGTGGAAACTCTTGCAATGGTGGATTTGGCACCCATCTTCTTAGCCAGAATACAGGAAATTAAATTATTCTTCTCAGAGGTGGTAGTGGCAATGAAGAGATCCGCATCATCTACTTCTACTCTTTCCAGAATTTGTACGGAAGAGGAGTCACCGCGAATGGTTTTCAGATTGAGGTAGATATCAGCAGAGTTAAGCACATCCTGATTGGTATCTATAAGTGTTATATCCTGATTTTCAGAAGATAATAACTTGGCCAGATGAAAGCCGATATCTCCTGCACCAGCTATGACTATTTTCATATTAACTTACCACTGTCTAGGGTCCAAATTAAACCGCAAATATGACAATTATTATAAAATAAGAGAATCTATCACCGAGTTAAACGAAAAATCATGAATTAATGTTCTAAATTAAAATGCGAGGATCAATGAAAGTTCTGATGGTATGTTTAGGGAATATTTGTCGTTCTCCTTTGGCGCATGGTATTTTGGCCGAAAAGATGAAGAGCTGGGAAGTCGATTCTGCGGGAACCGCTAACTATCATATTGGAAAACTTCCTGATCCAAGGTCCATCAAGGTCGCTAAAGACCATGGACTGGACATCACCTATCAGCGTGCCAGACAAATTGAAAAGAAAGATTTGAGCTATTATGATCTCATACTCACCATGGATGCTGAGAATTATAATAATGTTTTAAAGTTAGCAGATCATCCGTCTAAAAAGGAAAAAGTACAACTCATACTTAATTTCCTGTATCCTGGTGAAAACAGGGTCGTTCCGGATCCATATTATAATGGCCGTTTTGAGGAGGTTTATATGCTCTTAGATAAAGCTACGGATGCTATTTTAAATCAATATTCAACATAAGATATTCTATGGATTATCAAATCATACGAAGATTTTACTCGAACGTTGAAGCAAAAATTTACTTTCTACGATTACAGGAAGCTGGAATTCATTGTTTTTTGAGCCAGGAAAATATTTCTACGATTTTACCATTAAGCGATGGCGGCGTTTTCCTAAACGTGGCAACTGATGACTTAGAAAAGGCGGTAGAATTGATGAGTGTCATTGATCAAGAAAAAGAAGACAATAAAAACAATCAAGATTTTAGGGAAGCAACGAAAGAAGACATCTATTATGAAAAGTCTGTTCTTGAGCATGAAAAAAAATTGGAAAGCGGATGGTTAAATGGAGATGTTGTATCAGTGGTTATATTGATGATGTTTTTCGTCGTCATTATTATGATAATTGTCAACTATTTTTATCCATTTTTCACATGAATTCAAGAGAGCAAATCGTTTAAATTGTGAAAAATAGAGATTGTGATTAAAATACTTATTTATTTGCTGTGGTCAATGTTGTTTCCTTCGGAGGCCACTCTGGAGAAATCGGAGATGTTAAATGCAGTAAATGCAATTAGAATCGAAGGATGCCAGTGCGGAAATAAAAGAATGCCACCCGTTAGTAAATTGAAGTGGAATGAGAAATTAGAGCGCTCAGCACTTTCACATGCTTCCGATATGGCGAAACATCGATATTTTTCCCATTATTCCAGGAAGGGTGAAGATGTGGGCAAAAGAGTGGACAAGTTCAATTACAATTGGCTAGTGGTCGGTGAAAACATAGCCGAGGGTCAGCGTAATTTCCAGGAAGCGATGCAAGACTGGTTGAAGAGTCCTTCGCACTGCAAAATGATCATGGACCCTAAGGTGGATGAAATGGGTATCGCAAAAAGTGGACGATATTGGGTTCAACATTTTGGCAAAAGGAAATTGAGCAGAAAATAAATAAGGTCAATGTCAGAATAACATTGACCTTATCATACAAATGGAATTATTTCTTAAAACTGGAAACCTAGCGTTACAGCAAGTTTATTGTTCTTAATCGAATTCTCAACCACCTGAAGTCTGTCATCATCAAGAACCTGATAGGGTATATAACCCTCATTGATTCTTTGAGTTCTCCATCCTACATCGAAGTAATATCGATCCTCTCTCCATCCTAGGCCTAGTGAAAATGCTGGAAAAAACACCCCTTCATCTGCTGCATAAGGAGATCCGATCATATTGTAGCCAGTCCTTACCCTGAATTTTTCATAGGCAAGTTCACCTCCAATCTTCAAATTCAAGGCTGAAAGTAATTGACTTTCTACTTGTTCATTAACATCTTCTCCTACCAACTGATCATCTACTGAAGTACTGAATCTGGCTAAATCCAATGCACCATTCCGATAGTCAATCCACTCAACATCGGCATTTACAAAGCCGGCCAGTTTCCCTACCTTTTTCTTGAACGCTGCACTTCCAATTACCTTCCAGGGTGTATTTAGTCGATATCTGAAGCTTCCATTCGGTGATGTTTTGGTCAACTCCTGCGTATTGCCCTGATCCGTAAAATTATAGGTCAATTGTGAATTATAGTTGTCAGTCAGGGTGTAGACCGTCGGAGAATGTATTGCTCCACCGATGGAAATATTCTTATTCAGCTTTGCGATCAATCCGGCTTTAAAGTTGAACCCAAGGCCTGTTGTATTTAAGTACTCTCTGTATTCTAAGGAGTTAAATCCAGGGATTTCATTTTCATCGTCATTCTCGTTATAAACCTTCACTGACTCGTAATTCAGGTAGGGGACACCTAAAGTTGCTCCAATTAAAAATCGATCTCCCAGATTTCCTGCCATTCCAAATAACAACTCATTAATACCGCCACTTTGATCTACATCCTGCCCTTTAGGAACATCAAAGGGATATGACCCATCGCTTAAATCTATAAAATCATTGATATAATTGTTGCTTTCATCTGGTGCATAGACTGCTCCTGCATCAAATGCAAGTCCACCTTCGAAATCATCTAAATCACTTAGTGAATTACCATTGGCTCTCTCAGTAAATCGCTCTACAATGGTCCCATTCGTGATCGCTGAATATGTAAATTCATTATTAAAATCAGCAATCCTATTCATCCCTATGGCCACATTAAAAGACTTAAGCAAACCAGTGCGGGGTTTTCGATTGATCACGATTCCAAAATTGTCCATTCTCAGACTTGCAACGCTTCTTCCATTGGTAGTATTATTACCAAGAACAGAATTAGTGGTCGAACTTAGGATAGACGGCGAAATCACAAATTCTGATGTCCAGTAAGCTCCCAGTCCAGCTGGGTTTATGCCAATAACAGCATAATCTGCCCCAAGTGCACCCATTGATCCACCAGCACCTAAAAATCGTGCGGAACCCGTTGGATTGGTAAATGATGGCCGTAGCACATCTGAAAGCGTCTGCGCGTTTAAAGCCATACCAAACATGCTCACTACTATTACCAATATTTTATTTTTCATATCTTATGGTATTAAAAAGGGGTGAATCAATTGCTCAATTCACCCCCGCCTTATATTTTATAAATTCTTGTTACTCAGTTCCACCTCGTCCGCCTCGGCCAGAACTTCGGGAAGAAGATAATCTTGATGAACTTCTGACTGACGAACTTCTGGATGATCCTGAGCTTCTACTCATGGAAGATCTGCTCGATGAACCAGAACTTCTATTGATAGATGAACCTCTACTGCTAGAAGAGCCTCGGCTCATAGAAGACCTACCTGAATTACCAGAACTTCTGGTCGTAGTAGATCGTCTTGGACTGGTACTTCGAGTACTGGTTCGAGGAGTAGTGTTTCTGGAGCCTCTGTCCATTCGAGAGTCAGAGGACCTGGTATTTGTTCTCGGAGGACTCACTCTATTTGTTCTTGGAGCTTCAGTCCTTGGAGTACCTACGCGATTTGTTCTACTTCTCTCGGTTCTAATGGTTCTTGTAGACTCTGTTCTAGGTGCACCGACTCTAGGAGTCTGCGTTCTTGTAGCAGGTCTATCTAAGCGTCGATCTACGGTTTCTCTATTTGTTGTTCTTGGCGCAGTAGATCTGGTCGTTCCAGTTCTATCACTACGGCTGACTGCTCTATCACTATCAAGGGTCCTCACATTACCTCTTTCTACTCTTTCCTTGCCCGGATTACGTACAATTCCTCTAGTACTTGAAGATGTAGAACCACCATATCTTGAGCCATAGTAAGACCCATTGTTATTAGAAGTATTGCTTACCCAACCAGCATTGTTATTTCTTCTATTATAAAAATTATTATTGGCGAAGAAATTGTTGCCATAAAAACCGTTGCTATAACACCAATTGTTAGCATATGGATTATAGTAACCTGCTCCGTAGAAGTTGTTTACATAAACAAAGCTATTTCCAAACCCATATGGATTCCCCATGCCGTATCCCCATCTGTTATATCTATTCCATCGATCCCATCTGTTAAATCTAGCATATCCAAAACCACCGTAGTAGCTGGTATAAAATCTATCGTAAGGATCTATGTAATAAGCATCAAAGAAAGGGTCATAGAATGCTATGTCCGTAAAAAAAGGATTGTAAAAACCCATGCTTATTCCTGGTCTTCTAAATCTTCTTATTCTGGAAGTATAGTAATAGTCGTACTCGTCATAGTACCTTGAATCATCTTCGTAATCATAATATTCATCATCATAGTCGTATGAGTCGTAATTAGACGAAGTCGCTACGGTATTGTACAACGGCTCATCTACTTCTGGATCGTAGTAGAGGTCGTCGAACTGTGCGTTCACATTTATGACACCGAATCCCAAAAGGATACTGAGCATAAATGATGGAAAGAAATATTTTTTCATAATTTTCATTTTATATAATAAATAAAAACGACTCTCTTATTGATACTCTGCAATTTATTACTTTTATTGCGAAAATTTGGTTAAAAATAACTTAAACTTCAGTACCTGTCTTGTTAAAGATTTTATAAGTAATCATTCAACTTACAATCTTCTACTTAATAAATGTAATTGGATAGCACAAAGTTCGGGGCTGTGGTGCTTTAGCAAAATATTAACATAAAATACAAATTATTAATGGCAAAGGAAATTACTGATCGGAGCGAAGACTACTCACAATGGTATTTAGATATAGTTAAAAAAGCAGGTTTGGCTGATAATTCCGCCGTCAGGGGTTGTATGGTCATCAAACCATATGGATTTGCTATATGGGAGAAAATGCAAAGGCAATTGGATGATATGTTTAAAGCCACTGGCCATGTAAATGCTTACTTTCCTTTGTTGATTCCGAAAAGTTTTCTAAGTAAGGAAGCCGAGCATGTAGAGGGATTTGCAAAGGAGTGTGCTGTGGTCACTCATCATCGACTAATGGATGATCCGGATGGCTCTGGTGTAATTGTAGATCCATCTGCTAAACTAGAGGAAGAATTGATCATCAGGCCCACCTCTGAGACCATCATTTGGAATACATACAGAGATTGGATACAATCATATAGAGACCTCCCTTTGTTGATTAATCAGTGGGCTAATGTAATGAGATGGGAAATGCGAACAAGGCCCTTTCTTAGGACTGCTGAATTCTTATGGCAAGAGGGCCATACTGCGCATTCTACTAAAAAAGAAGCAATAGAAGAGAGCAGACTTATTCATGACTTATATGCCGATTTTGCTGAAAATCATATGGCCATGCCTGTAATTAAAGGAGCGAAATCAGCCAATGAAAGATTTGCTGGAGCTGTGGATACTTACACGATAGAAGCTATGATGCAAGATGGAAAGGCCCTTCAAGCGGGAACGTCCCACTTTCTTGGCCAAAACTTCGCAAAGGCATTTGATGTCAAGTTTCTGAATGAAGGCAATAAAGAAGAGTTTGTTTGGGCTACTTCATGGGGGGTTTCAACGAGATTAATTGGAGGTCTGATCATGACTCATTCAGACGATGAGGGCTTAGTATTACCTCCAAAGTTAGCTCCAATTCAGGTCGTCATCATTCCGATTCCGAAACCCAATTCAGTCTTGAAGGAAGAGTGTAATAAGATCAAACAAGAGTTGGAAGAACTAGGACTCAGTGTTAAAGTGGATTTCGATAAGAAAAAGCGTCCAGGATTTAAGTTCGCAGAATATGAAATGCTCGGAGTGCCAGTACGGATTGGGCTTGGGGCAAGAGACCTTGAAAACAATCAGGTTGAGGTGGCAAGACGCGATACTAAGGAGAAATCAAATTACAATAGAGAGGGGCTGGGCCAGCAAATCAAACAACTATTGGAAGAGATTCAGGACAATCTTCTTAGGCGAGCTAAAGCTTTCAGAAGTGACAATACTCACGAGGCAACGACCATGGAAGAATTTGAAGAAATTCTAGATCAAAAAGGAGGTTTTATTATGGCTCATTGGGATGGTACAACAGCCTCTGAGTTAGCCATCAAAGAAAAGACAAAAGCAACCTTGCGATGTATACCGATTGAAGGTGAAAAGAGTGAAGGAAAATGTATTTACAGTGGTGAAAAATCATTACAAAAAGTTCTTTTTGCGCGCGCTTATTAAAAATTTTGCAAAAGACGGTAATTTAACATATTTAAGAATAATTTAATATGTATTTTTGATTTATTGTGTTAATTATTCGTTTTTAGGGTTATAAATGTATCGATTGTGACAAATATTGACATATCGTTTTAACAGATACAAGATATTCATAATGTTTAAAAAGTTGATCGATATAGCTCTATATATGACCATTAAATTTATGTGGATAATCAGGCTCTGAGCGCTCTGAAATCCTTTGAATAAAGCATTTCTATACTTAGTTTTGGGGTGGGAAATAAGGCTTTTTTGTGTCTTATTACCAAAGAATGATAATAACTAACTTTTAAGTAGCGCAAACTGCTTATCGGTTTTTATTCAGAACCAAAACTTATCTCATGAATCGTATCTTAAGACCGATCTTAAGAATGCGCACTACCCGTGTGTGCATTTTTTTGCTTGCCTTTATAGGGGCAGGTATTTTAAACGGGCAGTCTCCCGTTCCTATTGAAAATTGTCCTAATCCAATCACAAACATTGTCATTGACGATCCAGAATTTGACTGTGTGGATCTATTTAGTTTAGCTGAATATCCTACGTCAAGCGCTGGTGAGGTAAGATGGTATGCTACTGGGGCAAGTGCTACGGGAAGTTCTATGGATACACGGCCTATTAGTCAATTTGATAGCGCACCGTTTTTCTTCGGACTTTCTAAAGTTATTTTTGTGGCACCTGATGGGCTGGGAGGGACATCAGAATGCAGTACCATAGTTTTTGTTTCAGAAGAAGCTAATCTTCCAACTACCACTTGCGATCCGATTACGGTCGATTTAGGTGGTGCTTGTAGTGGTGAGGCCATGGTGCCTTTCAGTTCTGTAAGGATAAATACGGATGTATGTGCTCCAAACGACATAGATAGCGTAAGCCTTTCATGGACCATGGCAAGCATGGGACCACCGCAAAGGACACTTGTCGTGAATGCACACTCCGGAAATCCATCATTCTACAGTTTATTTCTTAGAAAGTGGGTGGACGCCACTCCTATCAGAGAGCTGAGTTGCCTCGTGCAAATTAATGTTATTAATGAGCCAATGGCTGCACTAATTTGCCCGAGCACTCAAACCATTGCCGTGGCACCGGGTTGTACAGCAGCTTATACTTACGATGTACTTGGTGCATCTACGGCTCCTTGCAATGGATCTATTGATCAAACGATGGGTGACCCCAGTGGTACACCCCTGGCAGCGGGAATATATGATTATGAGTTCGAGCTCGTAGATCTTCAGGATCCCAATGATCCTGATGACGATATGATGGATGTTTGTAACTGGACTGTTACTGTGGAAGAATCAAATACAGCTTCCACACAGCTTACTTGTATTGCAGATTTAAATGTCTCTATCGATCAAAACTGTGAAGCCATTCTTGAAATTCCTGCGATCCTTACAGGAAATACTTGTTTACCTACTGCCCAATTAATGTTAAGAGCAGTAATCAACGGTGTCGAGCAGGAAGGTACAACATTAACGTTCACGGAAGCTAATGTTGGTCAATCAATTGATGTCAGTGTAATAGGACCCAATGGATTGAATTCTTGCTGGGGAACCGTAAATATTGAAGATAAAATAGGGCCGTCCTTAGTTTGTCCTGACGATATGACGATATTATGTTCTGAACCTAGTGATACATCTGCGACAGGCGTGCCAACTTTAGTTGGAAGTGGATGTACGGATGCAGATATATTTTTTAATGATGCCATCGTTACTAACCAGTGTGATGGAGAGTATCAGTCGATCATTAACAGAAGCTTCTATGCAGTAGACGCTGCAGGGAACAGAGGTCCGATTTGCACTCAGGTCATATTCGTGGAAAGAGAAACCTTAATGAGTGCTATTTTGCCACCACATTGGGATGGTTTGGATATGCACTCCGGAATTCAGGATAATGGGGTAAGCAGTAATCCACCTTTAGCATGTGATGGAGCTGGTACGGTATATAACACAATAGAAAGAGAGGATGGAAGAATTGTGCCATCACCATATCCGGATGGAGATTTGATAGGTACAGGTTTTCCAGGAGATGTAGGATTATGTGGAACCATATATGCTTTTTACGAAGATTTGATTATTGATATTTGTGAGGAAGATTGTGACCAATCTGACAACTCATATAAGGTCCTTAGAACCTGGGATCTATTTGACTGGTGTACTGGTGGAACTTTGATTCATCAGCAGATCATTAAGGTAGTGGATACAGTGGCACCTGTTTTTCAGGTTGGTGTTCCAGACCTTACAGTGAGTACTGATCTTTGGAGTTGTGGAGCGACGATCAAATTGCCGACTGTTGTAGCAACGGATAATTGCTCTGAAGAAATTACATATACTTGGGCAGTTAGTAACGGTACCTATGATGCTGCCACCAATAGGGTATTTATAGCAAGTCCGGCTTTAACTACACCTGGACAGGAAATTGAGTTGATTGCCTATGCCAGCGATTGCTGTGGTAATATTGCTGCTGATACTGGATTGGTCACAATACTTGATTTACTGCCTCCAACTGTGGTTGCGGATGAACACACAGTGGTTACACTCAATAATCAAAGTGAAGACGGATATACTAAAGTCTATGCAGAAACATTTGACGATGGTTCGTTTGACGGTTGTGGACCTATAGATTTTTGGGTGAGAAGAATGGATAGGGCTTGTGAAAAATTCGATGGTGATCCAGAAGGAGAAATAGATGAAATAAATGATTTCCATAAAGTAATCCACTTTTGCTGTCAAGATTTAGATGAGGACCAAATGATTGTTTTTATGGTTTGTGATGATGGTGATGGTGATGGTATTCCTGAAAATAATGGTGATGATAATTGTAATACAGCGATGGTGCTTGTAAATGTACAGGACAAGTTGGCCCCAACCATCAATTGTCCTCCACGTGAGACCATTAATTGTATAGACTTTGTGGCATTTGCAGACCTGTTAGGTAAAGAACTTACGGATGAAGACATCAGTAAATTGGATGCTCGGTTTAAGACCGCTTTTTCCAATAGTACCTGTGGTGTTATTGATGGTCAAACTTTCACAGGCTTAGATGAGGTCTGTGGAGTAGGATCAGCCATGAGAACTTTTACGGTAACTACTACAAATGGTCAGGCAAGTTGTACACAAATGATCAGTGTTGTAGGCAATCAAGATAATCTACTGTCGTGTGATAGAATTAGTTTTGAAGCCGGTACTCCTGAGGACAACGCGAATTATGATTGGTGTGATCCGTCAGATGAGGTGACCCCATTCGTTAAGACCATTCAGATTTTCGAATGTGGTGGCACAGTTATCAATGAGCCGTTGATTGATCGCAATGGATTGTGTACTGAGGTTGGTGTAAACCTGACTTTAGATACTTTTAAATTTGCGGGAGGTGGTTGTATCAAAATACTGGCACACTGGGAGGTGATTGATCAGTGTTTCTTTGATGAAAATTTCTTTGTTGATGATGAAGTTGATCCTTTTGTCAATGAAAATGGATATTACGAGCTTTATGTAGAATACGATATATTCGATAATGCTCCACCTAATCTTGATTGTAATGATATTACTGTAGAAACAACCGACTGTCTTTTGAACGATGACGTATTTACCATGACTGCGAGTGATGATTGTACAGCTGATGAATTTGTCAGTGTTACTTATAAAGTGGATCTGGGTAATGACGGAGTATATGAAATTCCGGCAAATGGTTCTGCAGCAGAAGGTAATGAGTTTGACGCTTCAGAAATCGGTGGATTGCCTATCGGTACTCATGCTATCAAGTGGATAGCGTACGATGGTTGTGGTAATTATGCGACATGTCATCAGGAGATAGAAGTTGTGAAGCAAGCAAAAGCACCTACACCTTATTGTCATCTTGGATTATCAAGTGCAGTAATGGACGAAGAATACGGATGTTCAGTGGAGTTTTGGGCTACAGACTTTGCGGTAGATGGATTTGACGATTGCGATGATTCTATCACGGTACTGATGATTCCTTATCAGGATATCTATGGCGAGCCAGCAGATCTTGAAGACGATCTTTCTGTGGAAGAAGCCCTTGCAGCTGCTCAAGCTAATTGGGTATTTGGATGTGAATACATTGAAAATGGAATTAGTCACGTAGTAGAGTTAAGGATTTATTTTGTGGACGAAGATGGAAATTTCGATTTCTGTGACGCATCACTTACGCTTAATGATAACTTCGATTGCTGCGAGGATTTAGATCTTGGTGGTTCTTCTATGATTGCAGGTAATATTGCGACCTCAGAAGGTGTTATTCTAGAGGATGTCAATGTGAGTGTAACCACAGATCAACCTGAGTTTCCAAGAATTGGATTAACTTCTAAAGAAGGGAGTTTTACCTTTAACAATTTGCCTAAGAGCCTGAACTATTCAGTAGTACCTGGAAATGATAAGAATGCGAGAAAAGGAGTGTCGACTTTGGATATTGTATTAATTCAAAGACATATTTTAGGTATTGCTGAATTGGACTCTCCTTATAAGATCATTGCTGCTGATATCAATAATAACCAGAAGGTAAATGCACTTGACTTGTTACAATTAAGAAAGATGATTCTTGGGCTTTATAGCGACGGCAAATTCCCTAACAATACTTCCTGGAGATTTGTAGACTCTGAATTTAAATTCACAGATGCTAAAAGACCTTTCCCATACTCTGAAAAGAGAGATGTGATGAATCTATCGTATGATATGTATAATCAGAATTTCATTGGAGTCAAGATAGGTGATGTGAATGGGTCTTACTCAGCTTCCATTTCAGATGATGCTGTGAGAAGATCGGGACAGGTGAAGCAAATTACATTAGAAGACAAAGAATTCAAAAGAGGGGAGGTTATTACAATAGAATTGACGTCTGAGGACATAAGTAATTTCTATGGTTTCCAGTTTGGGCTGGTTTATGAAGAATCGAAATTAAGGTTCAAAGGTGCTGAAGATGGTGAAGTAATGATCGGTGAATCCAATCTTGCCGTAAAAGATGGTCGTCTTTTAATAAGCTGGAACGATGTAGAACTAAACCATTTGGATAATGGAAGTACACTATTGAGTCTTTCATTTGAAGCCATAAATACTGGTGTGACTAGCAGATCAATTAAGATGGATAGGTCTGAATTAGATCCGGAAGTATATGGTGACAATCTTGAAGTTGAACCATTGGATTTGACCTGGAGATCTGCAGAGGCCTATGGCTTTAAATTGTTACAGAATACACCTAATCCATTTAATACCAGAACAGAGATTGCTTTCATTCTCCCCGAAGTTGGAACAGCAGTTTTCAAGGTATTTGATGTAACAGGAAAAGTAGTAAAAGAACTTAACAGAACGTTTGATAAGGGAATCAATAAGATTTACCTGGATAATAGTGAGTTGCAATCAAGCGGAGTTTATTATTATCAATTAACGTATGAAAATGAAAGCGCAAGTAGGAAAATGATTCTTTTGGATTAAGGTCTTAAATGCGTTGTTACAATTCATGAGTAATAGGGAGTCGGATGTTAGCGTCCGGCTCTTTTTTTGTTAGTTTTCGACATATCATATTATTCCTAAAAATAAATTATAGAATATATACAGGTTTAAGTCATTTAATTACAATCATATACATATTTAAAAATATCAAATAAGTGATTATGAGTATAGGTTTGGTCTGAATTTTGTCTCCTGATAAGAGAATAAAATTTTTAATGAGTCATCAGCAAGAGACTTGTTAAATCACCTAACTAATAAATTATACTCATGAATCGATCCTTACGATTTAATTTGAATAAGCACCTCAAGCGTGCTTTTGCTAGTTTGGCACTGTCGATAATCTCCATATGTGCCTTCAGCCAAATTTCAAATTGCCCCAGCGAATTTGTATCCCTTATTGTAGATGATGATGATAACTGTACTGCTGCATTCATGACCATGCCAGCGATTATGGCAAGCGGTACAGCTACTTTTTCTTCAGAAGGAGCCACCGTTGCTAATGATGTTGCATTTTCCATGCTGTCCGGATTTCCTTTTGAATTTGGTGTTTCGGAGGTAACGATCATCGATGGACTTGAAAACTGTATTTTCACAGTCATTGTTTCTAACGATGCTCCTACATTTACGGATTTGTGCAGTGCTGTAACTGTTGATTTAATGGGAGAATGCACGCAGGAATTTTTTCTTCCTGATGACTTTCCATTAGCAGCTACATCAACTTGCCCAGCTGGAAATATCACCTTTTCATTCACAGATACAGATCCAAGTGATAATTCAATCACATTGGATGCTACTATGTTAGGTGATATCAATGCCACCATATATATTAACAATGGAGCGGAGCAAGGATCATGTAATAAAACCATCACCGTAGAGGACTCAGCACCTATCATGGCTGCCATTAATTGTCCTGGTGATGCCACTCTTGCTGTAGCACCTAGTTGTATGTTTGTCTATAATTATGCAGTGGATGCAACCATTCCATGTGGAGGAAGTCTGGTACAAACTGCAGGTGATCCTAGTGGAACACCTTTAGGTGCTGGAATGTATACTTACACTTTTGAAGTCAGGGATGCCAATGGATCGAGCCAGGCAGTCTGTTCCTTCAATGTAAACGTTGAGGAAACTGCTGAAGCAGGGGCTCAAGTCAATTGCTTGGCAGAACTAAATGTCTCCTTAGATCAGACCTGCGAGGCGATCATAGGTCCTTCTGACTTTGTTACAGGTCAAATTTGTAGTGATATAGACTTGTATACTGTTTCAGCCATTATAAATGGTGAGGAAGTGAGCGGACCAACTATAACTTTTACTCAAGATCAAATTGGTCAGGAAATAGATGTTACGGTTTTTGATCCCAATATGGTCAATTCGTGTTGGGGTACCGTAACCATAGAAGATAAAGTGGCACCTATTATTGCGTGCCCGGATGATCTAACAGTGACCTGTTTAGAACCTACTGACACATCTGCAACAGGACTTCCAATGTTGTTAACTGCATTTCCTTCTGATGATGAAATGATAGCAACTGCAACAATTTCAAATGGAAGCTGTGTAGTGGATCTATTTTTTGACGATGTGATTCAGGAGTTTGGATGTAATGGTCCTTTCCAAAGAGTGATTACCAGAACATTCTATGTCATTGATAATGCAGGGAACAGATCTGAGTCTTGCTCACAAACCATATCTGTTACAAGGGAAACATTGGCATCAGCCACTTATCCCCCACATTATGATGGTATAGATGATCACCCTGACTTGAATGATAATGGAGTTGGTAGTGAGCCACCACTTTCGTGTGATGGTCAAGACATCACCTGGAATTCAATTGTCAATGATCAGGGAAGAATCGTTCCAAGTCCATACGATTCCATTACTCCTGCAGGTGATACCATTCCAGGAACAGGCGCACCTGGTGGAGTCGGTACATGTGGAACCATCAAATTTTTCTTTGAAGATTTAGTCATTGACATTTGCAATGACGATGGTTGTGAAAGTTATAACCCATCGTATAAAGTATTAAGAACATTTGATATATATGATTGGTGCACCGGTGAGGCAGCACTTCACGAACAGATTATCAAGGTAGTTGATACCATTCCGCCAGTATTCACCACTTTAGTTCCGGATATGACAGTCAGTACAGATCTCTGGGGATGTGGGGCTACCATTAATTTACCGGTAGTTGAAGCGATGGACAATTGTTCATCTGATATTTCCTACTCTTGGTATATCCTGGATGGAACTTATGATGCGGTTTTAAATAAAGTATATGTTCCCGATAATGCACTGACTGAGTTGGGAGAAGAAATAGAACTCATAGTTTTTGCAACGGATTGTTGTGGAAATACAGCTTCGGATACGGGTCTGGTTACCATTGTAGATGCTGTACCTCCCGTGATAGCAGCCGATGAACATACGACCGTTTCACTTAATAGTTTAGAAGATAACGGCGCGGTTAAAGTACACGTTGAATCATTCGATGATGGATCTTGGGATAATTGTGGACCTATTGATTATTGGGTAAGAAGAATGGACAGAGCATGTGAAAATTATGATGGATTAGATGAGAATGGAAATGTAGATACTTCTGAGGTAGATGAAATCAATGACTTCCACAAAACCATTCACTTTTGCTGTGAAGACGTAGCCGAAGATCAAATGGTTGTATTCATGGTTTGTGACGATGCAGATAGAGATGGAATTGTGGAAATGAACGGAGATGATAATTGTAATACTTCGATGATCATTGTCGATGTACAAGATAAACTAGCTCCTACCATAGTATGTCCTAATCCGGTAACCATCAACTGTATCGACTTTGGGATATATCAGGATTACCAAGGAGTAGAACTGAATGAGGATCAACAAGAATTATTGAACGTCAGATTCGGATCAGCATTTACTACCAGCACCTGTGTTTTAGTGACAGGCCAGACTTTTAGTGGTGAAGAACTTTGCGGTTCTGGAACTGCTATGAGAACTTTCACTGCAGAAAATTCTAACGGACAAGCTTCATGTAATCAGACGATTTTCATCGAAGCAGATGAGGACAATGTTTTGACTTGTGATCGCATTTCATTTCCGACACTGTCGGATGCCCCTTATAATTATGACTGGTGTGATCCATTCGATACCCTTTCACCATTTTTAAACCCGATTGTAATTAACAGTTGCGGAGATGTAGAAATAGAAGAACCTATTATCAACAGAGATGATTTATGTACTGAAGTAGGAATTAATTTGACTTTAGATACCTTTAAGTTTGCAGAAGGTGGATGTTTAAAAATCTTAGCTCACTGGGAAGTGATAGACGAGTGTATTTTCGACGAGAATTACTTTGATGACAAAGGTGATTTGGATCCTTCGAATAATGAAGTAGACCCATTTGTAGCTGCAAATGGTTACTTTGAGCTGTATGTAGAGTATGATATCTTCGACTCCGACCCGCCTGTTTTGACTTGTGACAGTATCCTGGTAGAAACGGAAGATTGTTTGTTTAACTATGATTCGTTCAGTATAGTAGCGACGGATGCCTGTACTCCGGACGATGCGCTGGGCTATGGCTATAAAGTAGATTTTAATGCAGACGGATCTTATGATTATCCAGTAGATTCTACAGCTTCAGGTAGCAGTTTTGATGCTAATTTAGTGGGAGGACTACCGGTAGGTACTCATAATGTAAAATGGATAGTGAATGACGGTTGTGGAAATTTCAAAACTTGTATCCAGACCATTCAAGTAGTGCAGAGAATTAAAGCACCTACTCCTTATTGTCACCTTGGTCTTTCAAGTGCCGTTATGGATGAGCAATTTGGATGTTCAGTTGAATTCTGGGCCATAGACTTTATCCAGGATAAAAGTTTGGGGGCTTGTGGTGATCCCTTGACCTACTTAATGATTCCTTATCAGGATATCTTTGGAGACCCTGCAGATGAAACGGACGACTTAAGTGTAGAGGAAGCGCTTGAAATGGCTGAAGCAAGCTGGGACTTTGGATGTGAATACATAGAAAATGGTGTCCAGGGTGTCATAGAAATAAGGGTGTATGCGGTAGATGGAATAGGAGCATATGACTTCTGTGATGCTTCATTAACATTGAATGATAATTTTGACTGCTGTGTAGATCAGGAACTTGGTACCACATTGATTAGTGGGAATGTGATGACAGAGAATGGCGTTGTAATGAACGACATCGAATTGAAAGTGTCTGGAAATTCTCCGGAATTACCGAAAGTCATCAAGACCAGTGATAATGGTAGTTATGTTTTCAATAATCTCAAGTTTAATGAAGATTATAAGGTTTCTGCTTACCACAATGAGAAGGCACTAAAAGGTGTAAGTACTTTGGACCTTGTATTGATTCAAAGACATATTCTTGGAATGACTGAATTGGATTCACCTTACAAGTTAATTGCTGCGGATATCAATGGTAATGAACGCATAAGCGCTTCTGATTTACTGCAATTAAGGAAATTGATTCTCGGATTGTATCCAGATGACCTGTTCCCTAGCAATTTGTCCTGGAGGTTCCTAGACCACGGATATAAATTCGTAGATCCATCGAATCCTTTCCCATTCAATGAGTCGATTAACATTTCAAATCTTCCTCATGCCATGTTTAACCAGAACTTTGTAGCGGTTAAAATAGGAGATGTGAATAATTCGATCCAGGAAAGTGCAGAGCTGAGTTCAGTTACCAGAGAGCAGAGAAACTATATGCTTGAAATTGATAACCAGATTTTTGATGCAGGTCAATATATCAATATTCCGGTTAAAGCTCAGAAAAGCAATACGATAGTGGGAATGCAGTTCGCTCTGAGCATTGATAAGGATATCATCGCTTCCATTGATCTGGAAGGTGGTTTGCTATCTCTAGAAGAGAACCATGTAGCCATTCATGATGATGAGTTGAAGGTAAGCTGGAGTCAGCTGAATGCCATTGACATAGAAGAAGGAGACGTGCTGTTTACATTGAACATTAATACTAAGAAAGCCAGTAGAATGACCAATGCATTGAGACTGAATCCTCAGACATTGAAAGCTGAATTGTATAATGAAAATTTAGAAACCGAGCATTTGAGTCTGGATTTCAGAACTGTAGAAGAAGCTTCATTTGCATTGCTTCAAAATGAGCCGAATCCATTCAGTGACCTGACGAGAATATCTTTTGTACTTCCTACGGACGGACAAGTGAATTTCAAGGTTTTCGACATTTCTGGAAAGCTATTGATGAATAGAAATACACCATACACCAGCGGTACACATACCATTACGGTAAATGGTAATAATCTTCCATCTGATGGCGTTATGTACTATCAGCTTGAATTCAATGGTCAGCAAATCACAAAGAAAATGATCCTAATCGAATAGGATTAAAGATACGATTTATAGATAAGTTTAAAAAAGGGCTGGTATAAAGATACTTAGCCCTTTTTTCTGGAATAAACACATATGGAAAATTAATATTATCCTTTTTAATATTTATTTTTGAGGCAAAATCAGAGAAATGGCATATGAAATGGTAGGCAAGCTTCACAAGAAGTTTGACACAGAAAGTAAAACCAGTAGTTTTCAGGCAAGAGAGTTTGTCTTAGAATCCATAGATTCGAATTATACCCAGTATATCAAGTTTCAGTTGACCCAGGACAGATGTGGAATCATAGATGGATATAATGAGGGAGATCAACTTAAGGTTTATTTTGATTTGCGAGGCAGAGAGTGGAATGAAAAATACTTTACCAATCTCAATGCCTGGAAGGTTGAAGCTATGCAAGCTGATTCTGCATCGGCGCAGCAGGCACCCAGCTCTGATCCATTTCCGTCAGAACCAGTTAATCTGGATTCCTCTCCTGGAGGTTCTTCACAGATGGAAGATTTTGATGACCTTCCTTTTTAATCAAATTTTGTTCTGCACTAAGACGTTATTGATACCATGAGATATGTCTTTTTGCTTTTTTTGTATTCCGTTAGCCTGGAAGCACAAAGTCTTTTTGGTCTTCATACACAGTGGGATGACGACATTAAGCAATGGGATATTTCGCTGAATGAAGGAGAGCTGGAAGGGTCTATCGAGATGACCTGGCGAATGCGAAACGACTTCACCGAATGGAATTATAAAATCGGAGATCGGAGAGGCAACATTCAGCAAAAGTGGGACAATAACGCTAATGTTTGGGAATTAAAATCAGTGGATAGAATTGTGACGGTATCAACAGTATGGTCAGGTGACTTTACCTCCTGGCGCGTGAATGATGGTAGCCATACGATTAAGATAGAACGACCGTATTTAAGTGCAGATCCTATAGAGTGGCGCATTATAGCAGATGACAAAGATTCTTTTTTCTGGTATAACGAGTATGAGTATGACATCAGGGATTGGGTGATAGAAGATTATCTAGATGAAACCTACAGTCTGGAACTTAAGTTAGCAGCAGTATTTATTTCGATTTTGCATTCTCTTTAGGTTTATCTGGCACATAAAACTTATTGGTTAAAGCTGATGATATCATCAAATGGAGGACACCCTTGCTATAGTAGAAATTTTATCATACCATACACACTTATAAGGCAGTAGGAAGTTGGATGGGAGGCAGACAAAGCAATATCGCGAGACTGTAGACTTTTTTAGCTTGTGATGTTAAATCTCTACCAAGAGTTACCCTCAGATCTGCCTTTGAAGAAAATAAAGATCAGTTGCGAAAATATGATCATAATATGAATAAAAGTGAGTGACCTGACGCTGAATAATAATGAATTAAATTGGAGTCAAGTGTCAAAGGTGTTCAACGCGTAGTATATGAAGTTCATCAAGTAAAAAGGCCGCAAATTTAAGATTTTGCAGCCTCTAAACTAAACTTCTAACTATGATGTGAATTGCAATTTCAACTATAACTCATCTCGTTTAAGATTTGTTCAGTGTGTTCTTTCGTTTTTACCTTACTGATAATTTTTTCTATATTTCCTTCCTCATCAATGATGAAAGTGGTTCTATGTAAGCCATCGTACTCTCTTCCCATAAATTTCTTAGGTCCCCATATTCCATAGGCATTGATGATAGATCTATCTTCATCTGCTATCAAGGAATACTGAAATTCATATTTATCAATAAATTTTTGATGTTTTTTAGAGCTATCCGGGCTAACCCCTAGGATTTCAAAACCCATTTTCTTGAGCTTTTTGAAGTTATCTCGGAGATTACAAGCTTCCTTTGTGCAACCTGGGCTGTCATCTTTTGGATAAAAAAACAAAATAAGTTTCTTGCCTTTGTAATCACTTAATTTGACAGTTTTACCCTTTTCATTGATACCCTTGAAATCAGGAGCTTCGTCTCCTTCCTGTAAATGTGTCATAGATCAAATTTTGATTGATAAATGACTAACAGGGAACCATTAATTTTGTTTAGCTACCGGAAAAACTTTTTACTGAATTCAGTAGTGTTTCCCCGATCGTCAGAGACTTTCAAAATCATTATATGTTCTGTACCATTTGAAAGTGAGGGCGGAACCTTATAAGTTAATAGGTTTCTTTTAAGATCATATTCGAATTTAGCCCATTGACCGTCAATTGTTGCAAAGTATTGTAACCCCTTTGCAGTTCCCGAATCAGAGTAATTGTCTTCTATTCTGAATTGAATCTTACTTCCGGTAAAAGAGGTCAGTGGAGTAATTTGAGGAGCAAGGGTATCATAGAATAAAGCATAATTCCCGAATTCATAAAGTGTACAAACAAATGAGTTGCCTTCCCATCGCCCACCATATGTTTTAATACGTCCAGGCTCAGAACACTCGATTATGCAAGCTTTGTTCTTAAGATTCTCCGGTACACTATCAGGCTTTAGGGAGAAAGTGATCGGTTTGTGAAGTGGTACCTCATCGCTACCTAAGTGATAAACATCCGTTAGATATTCGCTTTCACTTTTGTTGATATACAGAAAGAGGTCTTCGTAAAGACAGCTGTCTGGGAAGTAAATCTCAATTTCATTTTGTTGAATGACATTGGGTTCTTTATAAGAAAGATGGTAATTAAACACTTTAGGTTTTACTCCATACATGGAAGTATCACGCTTAATCTTAAAAGCCACCTTTGAGTGATTTCCTTCAAAATCGACGGCGTGAATCTCTATTTCTCTGGGCTTATTCTGATACAATTCGACGATGGACTTATCCTCTTTTTCATACATGGGCAGATGATTGCCTTTTAGCTTAAAACAACGATGAAATCTCGCTCTGGTATTTTTGTAGTGCTTGTAGTCGATATGAGCATTCAGATACCTTGTATTTGTATAGGATATAGAATCAAATTTAAAATGATAGCTTTCTTCGCCGTCGACCGATAGGGTCATTTCGTAGATGCCGTTTTTATTATAACCTGAATTCATGGGATCGTATGTTTGAATTCCAAACCCCACTCGCCATGCTGGAATTTCCTGATCCGACAGTCGATAGGCATTGTTTCCAATGGTAGTAGGTGAAACGGTTTTTGAGTCAATCTCTCTGTATTGATCATCCAAACTATAAATCTTTATGTTTTTGATGATGGGAGCGGTTTTATCGCTTAGTTTGAATCCGAATCTAATCGGATTAATAGGAACTTCTGTTTTTGTGTCCCTTATCTCAAAATGAAGATGAGGTCCATATGAACTGCCGGAATTTCCCATATTGCCGATTTGTTCACCCTTTATTATCGGGATTTCCCCGACACTAAATTGCTCATTAATCTCAAATGATTGTCTTTTTTCTTGAATCGAAGAGACCAAAGAATCTAGTTTTACACTGAAGTTTCTGAGATGACCATAGATAGTAGTGTGACCAGAAGGGTGGTCAATATAAACAGCATTGCCAAAACCTGAGCGACTGACAAGAACTCTGGATATATGACCCTTTTCAACAGCAAAAATAGGATCCCCTGAACTTCTGTTAGATGATTTTATGTCAATACCCATGTGAAAATGATTAGACCTCAACTCTCCAAAAGTGCCGGCCAATCTGATTTCATGGGCAACAGGTGAAATAAATTCCTGTCCTGAAACAATTTGCAAAGCCAGAATGGCCAGAATGAAAAATTTTCTCCTCATTTCCTTACTGCTTACTTAAATTTAGCATTGATGAATTTATCAAACGCACTGAGGTTTGCATATATGTCTCCACCTTTTGATAATTCTTCAATTTTTTCAGAAACTTCTTTGTTTTCTGATAGGGAGATATAGAGCATCTCTTTCGCTTGTTTTTCAAACCATTCCTGTTCTTGAGCTTTTCTTTTTTTGTTGATTCTTATTCTAAGTTTCTTATCTTTTGAGTACTCGATGAGTTTTTGTGCTAATTCCGGGATGCCTCGCTGAGTAATTGATGAAATCACCTGAACTTCTATTTTTCCTAAAAGATGATGTGGTTCCGCATTGAAATGAAGTGCATTAGCATACGCTCTCCTGCTTGATTCGGCAGCTTCCATTAATGCCCCATCCCCTTTGTTGATCAGAATGAGATCTGCCATTTCAACGATACCCCTCTTTATCCCTTGTAATTCATCTCCTCCGGACGGATTCAGTAAGAGCAGCATGATGTCTGTCATTTTCCCAACTTCTAGTTCTGATTGACCCACCCCCACTGTCTCAACAAGGATAAAATCAAACTTAGCGGTCTCACAAATTTTTATAGTAGGGAGTAAACTATTTCTAACACCGCCACTTTCGAGGGCATTAGAAGAAGGTCTAATAAACGCTTTACTCGATTTGCTGAGTTTTTCCATTCTTGTTTTATCGCCCAGAATACTGCCTTTAGATCGCTGACTCGCCGGATCAATGGCCAGTACAGCTACTGAAAATCCCTGGTGAATGAGCTCCAGTCCCAATGCCTCTATAAATGTGCTTTTGCCCACTCCCGGTGGACCGGTTATCGCAATTCGAGTACTGGTTTGAGATTCAGGTAATTCAGAGAGGAAGGAGATCAACCTGGGATTACGCAATAAATTTTTATGTTCAATTAATGTGATGACTCTGGAAAGAATGGCCACCTCTTTATTCTGGATACCCTGCTTCATACTTTCTGTGTCTTCAGGCAGAGCATCCCGATTTCTAGATCTGATATTTTTATTGAGATTGATATCCATTGAAAAAATTCAAAGATAGAACTTATTATGAAAAAATGTAATATGTAATGGTCGCTTGCTAAGGAATATTTAAGAGTTGAACGAAATAATTTAAAGAAAAGTTAATGAAAAATTAAGCTTTTCCTATTGTGCTACTTTTTAACCAGCATCATCGTCATTCTTTCATAAATTAACCAATATAAAAAAATTGAAGATGAAATATGTTGCCCTGATTTTCCTGACACTTATCATCATTTCATGTGAAAAGTACGACGAAGAAATACTGCCAGTGGTAGGCGTTTATGAAGCTAATGTGGTAGGTGTAAGTGGACCTTTTTCGATAAGTGTTTCATCAGATCGCGGGAACAGGATACTCATTGATGCACCTTGGGATGGTGAAAACTGGGCTGTCTTAGAAGCCAGGATCCGTAACGAACATGAGTGGGATAAAGATATCGTCATTAGAGAGCAATGGCTAGCTGATGGCGTCACGCTTGTAGGCGAAGGCATATTCTTTGACTACAGCATTCAGCTCGATTATATCATATGGATCGACAACATAAGGCACGATTTCACGATTGTGGGAACGAAACTTTAGTAGGATGATAGGCAGCCGACCCGAAGCTTGATTTCGACTCTCTTGAACAGGGAAGGCTGCCTACTTTATTATTCACCTTCGGAAAGAACTAATCTTCCATTCGCTTGTTAATAGTGTAAATTACTAAAACGTCTGGTGCAAAACCAAAGATTTATAGTGATATACGCTATATTTGCAGTTGCAAATGTTAAATAAAATACTTGATGAGCGAACAATTAATATATCTAGATAATAATTCAACCACTCCGGTGGATCCAAGGGTGGTTGACACCATGGTACCCTACTTTCACTCAATACCTGGCAATGCTGCTTCCAGAAGCCATCCTTTTGGGTGGAAAGCTGAAGAAGCTGTAGACTATGCACGTGAGCAGATCGCTAATCTGATCGATGTTGATTCTAAAGAGATCATATTCACATCAGGAGCCACAGAAGCCGATAATTTGGCTTTGAAAGGTGCTTTCGAGATGTATAAGAGAAAGGGCAATCATATTATCACGTTAGAAACAGAACACAAAGCTGTTCTTGATGCATGTAAGAAAATTGAAAAGATCGGTGGTGAAGTCACTTATCTTAAAGTGCAGCGGGATGGATTGTTGGACCTGAAAGATCTCGAAAATGCCATTACAGATAAAACCATTTTGGTTTCTATTATGTGGGCCAACAATGAGACGGGAGTCATTCAACCTATGAAAGAGATAGGTGAGATTTGTGAGAAACATGGGGTGCTATTTATGAGCGATGCTACTCAAGCTGTAGGAAAGATTCCTGTGAACCCGAAGGAAGTGGGCGTTCATCTAATGGCTTTCACGGCTCATAAAATGTATGGTCCGAAAGGCGTAGGCGCACTATTTGTTAATCGTAAGAACCCAAGAGTTAAAGTGACAGCACAGATGGATGGCGGTGGTCATGAAAGGGGTATGAGGTCAGGTACATTGAATGTTCCGGGAATCGTAGGTTTTGGAAAGGCTGCAGAACTTGCCAAGAAAGAAATGCATGAGGACGCGGAGCGTTTATCGAAGTTGCGAGATAAGTTAGAACAGGGATTTCTTAATAATTTAGAAGAGGTCTATGTCAATGGAAATACGGAACACAGAATGCCGCATGTTACCAATATATCTTTTAAACATGTGGAAGGAGAGGGATTAATGATGACTTTTAATCAGAATGTTGCTGTATCTTCAGGTTCGGCATGTACTTCAGCTTCTTTGGAGCCTTCGTATGTTTTAATTGCTTTGGGACTGGGAGATGATCTTGCCCACTCATCTATCAGGTTTAGTCTGGGTAGATTTACCACCGAGGAGGAAGTCGATACCGCTTTGGAGATGGTGACAAAGGGAGTAAAGCACATGAGAGATTTAAGTCCAATCTGGGAAATGTATAAAGAAGGAGTGGATTTAGAATCTGTACAGTGGACAGAACATTAGAGAATTAATGAACTAAGCATCATTAATATTCGTTAAATTAGTAGAAAAAAAAGCAAAATGGCATATTCAGATAAAGTATTAGAGCATTTTAAAAATCCTAAGAATGTAGGAACATTGGATAAATCCAAAAACAATGTGGGCACTGGTCTTGTCGGTGCACCCGAGTGTGGTGATGTGATGAGGCTCCAGATTGAGGTCGATGAAACCAATGGCAAAATCAAAGATGCTAAATTTAAGACTTTCGGTTGCGGGTCTGCAATCGCATCTTCGTCATTAGCTACAGAGTGGTTAAAAGGTAAATCTATTGATGAAGCACTCAGTATCGATAATATGGATATTGTAGAGGAATTGGCCTTACCACCAGTGAAAATTCACTGTTCAGTTTTAGCAGAAGACGCTATTAAAAGTGCGATCAAAGATTATAAGACCAAAAACAAATTAGTAGAAGTAGAAGCTAAGTAATATGGTTTATGTAGCAGATAGTGCTAAGGAGCGTATTCAAGAAATAATACAACAAGGTGATATCGCGGATGATTTTTTTGTCCGCGTTTCTGTCACTAGTGGGGGCTGTTCTGGTTTATCGTACACTTTGGACTTTGATAATGAGACCAAGCCTAATGATCAGGAATTCTTTGATAATGGTGTTAAAGTGGTGACTGACCTTAAAAGCTTTTTGTATTTATGCAATACTACTTTAGAGTTTTCAGGAGGATTGGAAGGTAAAGGATTTTATTTTAATAATCCTAATGCCTCACGTACCTGCGGCTGTGGTGAAAGTTTTTCTGTTTAGATCTCGCCTGGTCTACTCATCCCAGTAAACTTCATGAATATTTCTTATGCATCTGGAACACTGCGTGGTCAGTTGATTCAATGATAATTAAGTACACAATTATTTCGTATAGAGTGGCACAATAGCAGAGATCCCAAATTGGAATAGATAGCCATCAGTCCCAATGTTAAAAGTATAAGGTACAAACACTCCAGCACCAATATTATATTTTATTCTATTTCCTATCTCAAACCCACCAAAAGCACCAGGAAATGCCGTATTCTGTACATCGTCAGTAAATTGAAGTACCAAGTTTGGCCCTAGATAGTAATCAAACACCTCAGTAGCCCGGATGGAGAAGATGAATGGAAAATGCAATCTTTGTGAAACATCTTGTGTACTACCATTAGCTAAGGCTGCTTGATATTCATATCCTGGCATTGCTGCAAAAGCAAAACTCGAATAATTATCTCCGTACAATTGAAATTTTAGACTTGTCTTAATTGAAGAAGAACTACTGATACTGGCTATGATATCAAATTGTTCCGTTAGGCCATAGGCAAGCTCAGCTCTAAGACCTGGTAGAATCAGTGCATCTTGTGAGTTTAATACTGTCCCAATATAACCTGTACCGTCTATGGTGGGTGTCAATGTAAGATTTCCCGCTCCTGATGTCCTCGCACTGTGAAGAGGGGTGATTTGAGCACAGCTATAAAACAAAATAGCGCTCGTGAAGATCACGTAGAATATTATTCTTACCTCCAAAATCTATAGCCTAGAGTGAATCCCAGCCTAAAATCAAGTGGCCAGGTAAATGAGTTTCTTTCGATATCAAGGTAAGATCGAAGTTCATCGGATATTTCTTCTCGTATTCTCCTTTCATTGAACAACGCATACCCGAAACCTCCATAGTATTCGATCACAAAATTATTATTCAGAACTATCTTTTGACCACCATTGGCACCTAAGAAAAATGCAGTGTTAAATACGGCCGCTGTCTCAGGATTGTCACTGGTCGGCCCCGGATAATTCTCATCTAAAACAGTGGGTACATTGTCCAGACCTGCTACTTTTAATTTAATATAGGGTCCGAAGTATAAACCAGCGGTGGGATCTTCACCAACAATGTAGTATTTATAAGAAACCATTGTACGGAATGCATTATTTTTTATTTCTGAACCTGAAAGTGCTGTAAACCAAGGTGTTTCTCGAAAGCTGGCCTCGAGCTCCATTCCTGATCTGTCCCCCAAAAGCAATTCTACCTGCCCATTATAATTGTTTGTTACCAATCCCAATACATTGGTTTTGATTTCAAATTGACCTTGTAATGACAGTTGTGATGCAACAACAATCATGATAAGATAAAATGATCTTTTTAGCATGTCGAGAATTTTAATTGTATGATAAGAGAATTTTCTTACCTTCCTTACCCTTATACACTACAAATGTTTGACCAAAAATGAAGAAACCATCTAGACGTCAATTTATAAATACGTCATTGGCATTAGGAGCGGGAGCATTTCTTAATTCATGCCAATCTACAAAGACAGTGGAATCAGGACAATTACCTATTATTATTTCTACCTGGAATAATGTTCAAGCAAATAATGCTGCTTGGGAGACCTTGACCGAAAAAGGTAATATACTTGATGCAGTAGAAGCAGGAGCACGAGTGCCCGAAGCTGATCCAGCCGATCAATCAGTCGGCTATGGAGGGCGACCGGATAGAGAAGGGAATGTGACTTTAGACGCCTGTATCATGGATAAAGATGGTAATTGTGGTGCAGTTACCTTTCTACAGCACATTAAACATCCCATCTCAGTTGCAAGAAAAGTGATGGAAGAAACCCCTCATGTCATGCTCAGTGGGGCTGGCGCTCTTGAATTTGCGCTGGAGCAAGGTTTTGAAAAACAGGATTTGCTGACTGAAAAATCCAAGCAAGAGTATATAAAGTGGCTTGAAACTGCTGAGTATAAGCCCAAAGTCAACATTGAATTGCATGATACTATAGGCATCATAGGAGCAGATAGCAATGGAGACCTCAGTGGTGCATGTACTACTAGTGGTTTGGCCTATAAAATGCCGGGCAGAGTAGGAGATAGTCCAATCATTGGAGCTGGGCTTTTTGTGGATAATGAAGTTGGTTCAGCGGTGGCTACGGGTATGGGTGAACTCGTTATGCGTAGCGTTGGATCTTTTCTCGTTGTAGAATTAATGAGACAAGGTCTAAGTCCTTACGAAGCTTGCAAGGAAGCGGTCATGCGCATAGTTCGAAGACAAGATACGGCTGAATTACAAGTAGGTTATATTGCTATGAATAAGGATGGGACCTATGGAGCATATAGCATCAAACCTGGATTTGTATTCGCTGTAACAGACGAAAATGGGACGATTGTGAAAGATGCAGAAAGCTATGAATAAGAGGGATTTTTTATGGCTTTCATATGCATAAAGGCTGGGAAAGTCATGAGTTCCTGATAGTGCTTGGGGTCTGTTATAGCAAACTCAGCTATTGGTTTAGGCTCCCTTAATTCAATGATTCTAAATCCGTTTTTAACGATTGGGTTGATACATTCCTGCAAGGATCTTCTAAAACTGTGCATCTTAACGGGAGCCCCGAATCCTGACCATTCAGTTGCTACCGCTTCAGTATTAAAATAATTCTGCGATTGAAAATAGGTGTATTCAAAGAAAGGATGCTCTATAGATATGATTAACCTACCTCCAGGTTTCAAAACTCTGTAAAATTCCTGAATGGTGAGATTCCAATCTTCGATATAGTGAAGGGCAAGAGCGCATAATACAATATCAAACTGATGATCATTCAAATGAAAAAATGGTTCACTGAGATCGTGAACCGAAAATTTTCCATTATTTCGATTTCTTTCCCGAGCTAGTTTGATCATTTTAGGACTGATGTCAAATCCCGACACGATACCACCTTTTTCCATTAGGATTTCAGCATATTTTCCGGAACCACATGCGGCATCTAAAATGTGATTGCCAGTAACATCACCGATGAGTTCCAATGAGGTGGGTCGATCGTAAAATGCATTGTGAGGTTTGTGATCGATTAAAGCATCGTATGATTCTGCAAGTTGCTCATAGGCTTGAAGTATTTTTTCTTTGATCATGTATGTCCATTGTTTAGTGCTAGGGCTAAGATTTAGGTTGGTTCATTTATGCTATTAAATGGTGAATTTAGAAGTGTTTTCGATTAAATCAACTATAAATTCACAAAAAATTAGAGTTTTTCTTGATTTTAGTAAATAAGCTTAAAGACCTGTTATTCAGGGTTTTAACTTATTTTATATGTGTTTGTAAGTGTTTGTAAATGACTACAAGTGATATTATTCGACTACAAACCGAATAACATTTGAGACCGCCCTCATATTTGCATCATCGAAATTATTTATTCATCGTGCTTCACGGCACACAAAAACTTTAATCATGTATAATATTACCAATTCAGTTTCACTTACAGGCCACCTAGGCAAAGACGTCGAAATCAACACACTAGAAAATGGATCCGTCGTGGCTAACGTCAGCATTGCAACCAATCAGTTCTACACCAACTCGAAAGGACAAAAAGTACAAGACGTAACCTGGCATAACGTGGAAGCCTGGAACAAGACCGCAGAATTAATGGGTCAATTATTAAAGAAAGGTTCACTTGTGCAGGTGCAAGGAATGCTAAAGAATAATACTTACAAAAGCAAAGAAGGTTCTGTAAGAAATTATACAAAAATTCGTGTCAGCAATTTTAAAGCTCTTACGAAAAATGAAGAGGCATTGCCCTTCTAATATGAAATTCTCCGATGGATGCTAACCTTCAATTAACCATTTTATAACCGTGTCACAAATGGCACACAACATTTTAAATCATGTATAACATCACAAATTCAGTATCATTAACAGGAAATCTTGGCAAAGACGTAGAAATCATCACCTTGGACAATGGAGCAAAAGTGGGTAGAACCAGTATAGCTACGAATTATTACTACAAGAACGATAAGGGGGAAAGAATTCAGGAGGTCACTTGGCATAATCTGGAAGCTTGGAACAAGACAGCTGATTTAATGAGCCAACTGCTTAAAAAAGGTTCTCTGGTCCAATTAGAAGGGATGCTTAAAAACGACACCTACAAAACAAAGGAAGGTGAAGTGAGGTATGTGACAAAAATCAAGGTGAATAGCTTTAAGATACTGTCTCCTAAAGAAGAACCCATGCCTTTTTAGGTCAAGTTGGAAAAGATTGACATAACACAGAAACGTGTATAGATTTGATGCACTTGACAAAGAAAAAAACCAGATTTCCATTCGTACGGAAATCTGGCTTTTTATTTATGATTATTTGACAATCAACTTTTTGGACTCATCAGCATTAAGAAACTTGACCATATAAAGACCTTCGGTTAGGTCTTGAACATTGACCATTTTTTCGGTCCGGCCATTCAACCTTGTTTTTCGAACTAAATTTCCTGCGGAATCATATATCACGACTTTTTCTGAATTCAGGCTAGTTTGCACTTTAATCTGAGAAGTCGCTGGATTCGGATAGACGCCCGTGTTATGATGGTCATGATCAATTGCTTTTATTCCCAAACTTTGTCTTTGTCCATCATAGTCCACTTGAACTAATTGATACAAAGTACGGCCATCCATGAGTGGAAGAGAAATGCTATATTCAGTCAACGAGTACTTCGTACCGTTTCCTTTTACCGTTGTTGCTGTATTAAAACCCGCATCATCAAATGTACTGTACAATATTTCAAAGTAATCATTGTTGACTTCTTGTGAGGTTTGCCAATTAATAATGACCTGATCGTCAGATTTCTTCACACTCCAGCTCATTAAATCTACTGGAAGTAATTCAGCATAATCATAATTTGTAAAAATGATACCAGGACCGAAACTATCCGCTCCACCGTTATCACACACCTCTACATCGATTTCAGTTACATTTCCTGGAACATTGGTCAACATAACATCAATTCTGCTGGCTTCAGAACCGTTGACAAGATCAGACTGAAAAGCTTCAACAGTTTGAGATCCTGCAGTCACTATCATTTTCGCTTCAGCATCTGATTTGAACTCATGTAACGAGCTGACTACTTCTATACTTCTGGAGTCATCCTGAGGTTGAATATCTAACGTTCTATTAATACAATTTCCTGAAAGTTCAGTTTCAACAACGGCAACTTCACTTTGCTTCGCGCTGGAATTGATCACCTCATACACTGCCATACTGGCGGCCGCATTGCACCCATTAAGGTTGGCTATTTTAACTGAAGTAGGGCTTAAATTAAAAGTATCTCTAAAAATTTTCTCAGGAGTGGATGAATTACTCGGATCTTTAACATTATATCCATTTAATGTATAGATGTCTTCATCTATTGCGACATCAATCATGGAAGGTGGATTTCCGTTACAATCAGCAGCTTCAGTCCAAACTTCCACGATGATCTGGGATACATTTTCGTTTTCATCTAAAATGATTTCTCCGCTTCCATCTCGCGTACCGACTACACTAAGATCTATAATCTGAGAAGATAAAAAGGTTGGTAAATAAAATAGATATACTAAGATTACGAATGTAAACTTGTTCATTATTAAGATTTTAGTTAGCAAATGAATATGGATTGGGGGGATATGGGGTTGTAAATTCAGTTACCTTACTATTCAATTGCCGATTCTGTTCTTATCATTCAAGAAAATGATAACTACTTTACACAGAAAAATTATGGTTCTAATCTAAAGATTTTCCATGAGTCCTCTTTAAATTGATAAGCTAAACGGTCATGAAGCCTACTTTCTCTGCCTTGCCAAAATTCAAAGTAATCCGGTCTAAGTAGGTAGCCACCCCAATGCTCTGGCATAGGAGCTTTGCCTTGATCTTGATATTCTTTCTTAAGATTACGAAATCTATTTTCCAGTTGACTTCTATCCGGGGCTTTCTGGCTTTGATGAGAACTTAAAGCACCCAATTGACTTTCAAAAGGTCGAGAATGAAAATATTGCTCAGATTTCTCTCTTGAAATTTTCTCAACGCTTCCCTCAATTCGCACTTGACGTTCTAATTCTTTCCATAAAAAATTCAAGGCTGCAAATGGATTTACATCCATCTCTTTTCCTTTCTTACTATTATAATTGGTATAGAATATAAAACCCTCTATTGTAACCTCTTTTAGTAAAACTATCCTGGATGATGGCCTACGAATTGCACTTACTGTAGCTAGATTCATAGCATTTGGCTCAGGTATTTCGGACTTTATAGCTTCATCCAGCCATACCTTAAACTGACGAAATGGATCATTATCGACATCAGACTCTAAAAGTTTTCCAGCCTTATAATTTTCCCGCATTTCTGCTATGTCTCGTTTCATCAAACTGCCTTTTTTACCTTTCGAAATGTTCTGTTTGTAACCCTTTTCATCAAGAAAGCAAGCCAATACATAACCGGAATTACGATCAGTGTTAAAAATGTTGAAAATACCAGCCCATAAATTACGGTCCAGGCCATGGTGCCCCAAAAGGCCGCATTATCTCCACCCACGAAGTATTGTGGATCAAAGTCTGTGATCAGTGTAAAGAAATTTATATTTAGTCCGATAGCTAATGGAATTAATCCTAAGACCGTAGTTATAGCGGTCAATAATACTGGTCGCAACCTAGTAGATCCCGATTTAACAATCGCTTCCTTCACATCTCTTTTAGACATATTTGACATCGTATCTACTCCTAATCTTTCTCGTCGCCTTTGGACCGTAAGATTTGTGTAATCAACCAGGACAATGGCATTGTTGACCACAATTCCTGCCAGAGAAATCACCCCTACACCAGTCATGATAATCAAAATGTCCATTTCGGAATAAATGTATCCGAAAAGTACACCTATCAAACTAAATATGACTGATAGAATGATGATGAAAGGGGATACAAGAGAGTTAAACTGCATGACCAGTATCAAGAAAATAGCAAAAACTGCAATGCCAAGCGCTTTGGATAAGAACGCCATTTCTTCTGCTTGTTGAGCTTGCTGGCCCGCAAATTCATAGCTATAGCCGGGCGGCATTTCAAAATCCTGAAGAGCTATCCTAATATTATCCACTACTTCATTTGGATTGAAACCTTGAAGCACATTCGAGGTAATGGTAATCTTTCTTTCCTGATCCTTTCGATTGATGGCGCTAAAGGTGGATGAATAGGAAATATCTGCAACAGCTGAGATCGGTACTTGAGCAATTTGTCCGTTCGCTGGATTTCTGAAGGTGATTTTTTGATTTAAGATATCACCAACACTATGTCTGTAGGATTCTTCTGCCCTTAGATTAATTGGATACTCATCTTCTCCTTGTTTGAACTTAGAAATTTCCTTCCCAAAGACAGCAGTTCTGATTACATCTGCAATACTAAAAGTCGAAATCTCATAACGCCGAGCGGCATTCCGGTCTATTCCAATCTGCATTTCTGGTTTACCGATTTTGACATCCGCTTGTAACTCTTCAATGCCTGGCACCCCTGATTGATTGATAAATGCCATCATTTCTTCAGATAAGATAGCCAGTTCATTGATATTTTCTCCAGTGATTTCTATGTAAACAGGCTTTTCCTGAGGAGGTCCCGATTGCTCCTGATCTACCGAGACAGTCACACCCGGGATTCCCTGAACTGAGGTTCTGATCTCCTCCATAATGTCTACAGTTGATTTTTCTCCTCTTTCATCAGATGGGACAAAAGACACCGTTAATCTGGCTCTATTTGGAGACGAACCAAATGTAGGACCCATGGCAGGATCACCCGTGTTTTCACCTATCTGAGACAACACAGCATCCACAACATCAGCATGTTGAGCCATATCTCGCTCCACATTCGACTCTATCCTCTGCATGATCTCATTTGTAGCTTTAATATCCTTACCTAAAGGGAGTTCTACAAAAACATTGACATAATTTGGGTCAGTTGAAGGAAATAAATCGACTTTCGGCGGATTACTTCCAAGTATGGCGAATGCTACAAATAACAAAACAAAACTGCCTGCAAAGATGACATAGGGAACAAATTTCCACAACGCAAATCTGATGAACTTATCATATACTTTTTCTAAAAATGGCATGATCGAGTTTTGGAAAACTCTGGATCCAGGTTTCAGAATAAAATAGTTCAGCACGATGACTCCCGCTATAATGATCGACAAATTGCGCAACCAATTGACACCAGCGAGTTGTCCGATTAGAATTAAAACCCCGATTCCTAAGAGGCTTATCAAAAAATAGGTCAAACTCTTTCTCAAATTCTTTTTCTCCTCAGCTTCTTTGACGATGAACGATGAGGTAAGAACAGGGTTTATAACCAGTGCTACAAATAGTGAGGCTGAAAGTACCGCAATTAACGTAATTGGTAGATACTTCATAAAAGATCCAAATAATCCCGGCCAGAAAGCAAGTGGAACAAAAGCTGCTAACGTTGTTGCAGTTGAGGCTATAATAGGAAGTGCTACTTCACCTGTTCCATATTTAGCTGCATCATCTTTTGAGTATCCATCATTGTAATAGCGATAAATATTTTCTACTACTACGATGGCATTGTCCACCAACATACCCAAGGCAAGTATGAGACTAAAAAGTACAACCATATTTAGTGTGTAGCCCATTAAACTTAGGAGCATAATCCCCATCAACATGGACAATGGGATGGCAATACCGACAAAGGTAGAGTTTCTCAGACCCAAGAAGAAAAGTAAGACCAATACGACCAAAATAACTCCGGAAATAATACTATTTTCCAGATTATTCACCATATCCTCAGTAACCACAGATTGGTCATTGAAAACCTTGATGCTTAATTCTGCCGGTAAAGCTTCTTGCTGAGCTTCGTCAATGATGGCCTTTATTTTGTCGGATGCTAAAAGCAGATTCTCGCCAGCTCGTTTGATAACATCCAGTGAAACTACAGGTAATAAGTCAGATCGAGCAATACTCGTTTGTTCAGCATATCCGAACTTTACTTCTGCAAAATCCTTAAGATAAATGGGCTTCTGATTCTCTGCTTTGACGATAAGATCCTCTAATTCCTCAACGTCTTCAAACTCTCCTATTATCCGAATAGATCTTCTGAAATCATTATTAACGATTTCGCCTCCCGACATGGTCATATTTTCAGCTCTCACTGCATTTTCAATGTCGCCAAAACTGACCTGCAGTGCCTGCATAATAGGAACATCCACGTTGATTTGTACTTCCCTGTCTAGTGTTCCTTTGAGGTTGACTGATGAAATTTCTGGTAAATCTTCAAAGCGATCTTGTAGATATTCACCGTATGACCTTAATTCATCATTGGGAAAATCTCCCGAGAGATTGACACTCATAATGGGAATTTCTGACAAATTGATATCCAGTACTTCCGGTTCTGCCGTCAAGTCTGTAGGTAGTTCAGGCATGGCCTTATCTACAGCATCTTTAACCTTGCGCTTGGCTAGCTCAATGTCTACATCCGTCTCAAATTCACAGGTTATGATGGAAAAATCCTGCATGGAAGAAGAAGTGATCGACTTGATTTCTGAAATGGCAGCCAACTCATTTTCTAATGGTCTGGTGACCAAATTTTCAATGTCTCCCGCTGAATTTCCGAAGTAAGTTGTATTTACGAAAATCTGTGGAAAAGTGATTTCAGGGAAAGACTCTTTTGGCATGTTGACATATGAGGAAATTCCAAATATGAAAATCATGACCGTCAAAAGAAAGACACTGATCTTATTATTAACTGCTAGATTGGTAAGCCCGAAAGTCCTTAGGATTTTCTTTTCATTATCCGCCATTCTATTGAATTTTAATCGGTTCATTATTAGAAAGCCCACGAGCACCTTCTATAATAATTTTTTCTCCACCTTCCAGGCCATCTTCTATCACGATCTGATTTTCAAAAGTAGGACCGGTAGTCACATAATTCTTTTTAGAGATAAATCCATTTTCTCCTTCTTCAACGACAAAAATGTAGTCCTTGCCACTGATTTCCTGTTGAACCAATTCCAACGGAACAGCGACTATATCGTTTATCGAAAGATCATTAATTTTCATAATTGAAAGCAGATTCGGTTTTAGTCTGTTACCTGGATTCGAAAGATCAACTTCTACTTTGAATGTCCTGTTAGCCGGGTCAATGGTCCTTCCAATCAAGGAAACCCTACCTCTACGTGATTCCTCCAAAGCAGGAAATTCGATTTCTACGTATTCTCCCCTTTGCACCTTACCGAGTAAAGATTCCGGAACATCTGCAACGACTTTGATATTACCTGTGTTGATAATCTGCAGTATGGGTGCACCAGGTGCAGCCATTTCTCCTTTCTGTAGCATGATCATGTCTGCGTAGCCGGAAATCGGTGCATATACGGTTGCTTTAGTTAATTGAAACTCGAGGCTCTCCAAAGACTTTTCGATCCTTTCTTTATTATTTTTAGCTTGCAAATATTGAATTTCTGAGCCTATTTCCTGATTCCAAAGTCGTTCCTGTCGTTTAAAAACGTCAGTTGCCAGTTCAAGAGATTTCTCTAACTCAATGATCTGGTTTTTAATACTTTGAACATCGACCGTAGCTACTAAACTTCCTGCTTTTACATAGTCTCCCTCATCTATTGGCATACTGGTAATTCTACCTCCTATTTCTGAAGACGCCATCACAGCATCGCTGGATTGTACCGAGCCTTGTATATCAATGTATCTTTTAAAATCTTCTCTTTGCACGGTATCTACGGTCACCAATTTTTTGGCCTTGGGCTGTGAAGGTTCTATCACCTCGATCTTTTCCTCTAAAGCACTGATTTGTTGCTCCAGATCCGTACGCTCTTTCTTGAGCTGGGTCAATGAGGCTTTCATCTCCTCCACTGTTGGCTCTTGCTGAGGTGCCTCGCAAGAACTCAGCATGGTTGCTGCTAATGCTAAAAATATAAAGTATTTCTTCATCTGTATTTAAGTTGATTCGTTTTTATTTATTGACCTAGAGCCAGGTCCAGATCAGATTTTGCAACGACAAGATCATATAGTGCCGTGGCGTAATTAGCTTGCGCATTGTATAGGTTTTGCTCAGCTTGTGTTAATTCTAAACTGGATCCCACTCCTTCCTGAAACTTAATCTGGGCAGTTTGATAAATCTCCCTGGCCAGCGTTTCTGCTCTTTTCGATGATCCCACACTATTCATGGCATTTTCGTAGCTTAACCTTGCATTATAAACTTCCAGGTTCACGGCTCTTTCAAATTCTGCCTTTTCCACTTGTGTGATTTCCTGATCCACTTTAGCTTGCTGAATCTTTGCACTTCTACTAAAACTGTCCCAGATAGGGACAGAAAGACTTAGGCCCACAATGGTAGTTGGAAAAAAGCCAGGCTCATCCTCATCAAATAAATTATTCCGTTGTAATGCTGTCTGAGCACTTGCGAAACCCACTAATGACGGATAGTATCCTCTGCGCAAAGCTTCAATATTTAAATCATTCAGCTGTTCACCCACTTGAATCACGCTGTATTCAGGTCGATTACTGATATCTATAGGAGCATCCAAATCGATTGGTTTCAAGAATACTTTATCTGCCAAATCGTCTAGTGATTCAGTCAGAATAATGGGCATCTCTAGCGGGTAATTCATTTGAAACTTTAGCAGATTCTTAGATAAATTGATTAGTCTCTCTACTCTTTGTAATTCTGTATTGAGATTGTCAAAGGATAATTGTAATCTGCTAACATCTAATTTCTCTGCAAATCCATTTTCATATATGATGGTTGTTTCGTTTAAGGTCTTTTCTAGATTCTCTATGTTTTTCTCTAAGATTCGTTTGTTTCGTTGGGCTATGACTACCCCCAAATAAGCTTGCGTAACAGATTTTTTGATTTGATATTCAGATTGATTAGCCTGTTTATAAATCAGATCCTTGTAGATTCTTTGTGCCTTTAATCCCGTAAAAAAAGAACCATCAAAAAGGAGGGTATTTAAGGATGCACCGGCATTCACACTGTTTTTCAATCCAAATTGGACCTCAGCAAAGGTCCCAGGAGCACCTCCGAAAAACTCTGCAGGTAATAGTGAAGTGGGAAGATTGATAAAGTGTTGATAATCAATCGTACCATTCACCTGGGGTAAACCTGTAGCCCTGTATTCCTTAATCTGTGCCTCCGCTTTGGCTAGTTCCAATGCATTGATTTTGGTCTGTGCACTATTTTCTACAGCATATTGAACAGCTTCCTCTATGTTAAACTGCTCTTGAGCAAACATAGAGATACATAGTGCGATACACGCCAAAGTCAAAAGCGATTTAAGTGGTCTCCAATTCATAATTTTTAACAAGTTTGGTCCCTTCTTCTGAAAGGACGCCATATAAGTGATACAATAAATGTTCTCGTACTAATTCTTCTAATGTCGCATTGTCAGAGATGAAGTTTTTTTCATCAGAAATAATCAGGCTTTTAGCAACATACAGTTGGGCAATTATTTCTGGATTTAAATCAGCTCTGAAGAAACCCTCCTTCATTCCCCTCGTAATATTATTCGTGATGACTTCTCTTATAAATTCGTGATGATGCTTTTCTACTAATTCCCAATTTTCTGTATGATATTTTTTGAGGTCGAAAACCAACGCCGGCTTTAGCTTTTTTGCCATTTTAATGATATGCCTTCCGATAGCAATGATCTCTTCCACCGCATTTTCGCTCTCAGCATTAATTTTGGCAACTATCTTTTTCTCCCGTTTTAAGAAGTGAAAGAGCGTCATATGAATTAACCGCTCTTTGGTATCGCAATATTTATAGATTGTCTTTTTAGACATACCCAGTTTGGTGGCAATATCGTCCATACTGATGCTTTTCAGTCCATAAGTCATGAAAAGCTTCTCCGATGCATCTATAATTTTATTGAGTATGGTCATAATTAATCGCGAAAATAGTAAATATTAAACTACGGAAACTATGAATGGTTTAAAAGTTTCCACTATTACGATGAAAGTGTTTTTATTTTCGACAAATAATCATTTTCTTTACTCGCCATAATAATAAAAAAGACTAGAATGAAGATCAAAATACTTTTCACAGCTCTTATCGTAGGAGCGACCATTGCATGTGGCGGTGGCGACAGTGTAAATACTGAGGTAGCGATGCCCGTATGGAAAACACATTGTCAATTATGCCATGGAGCTGATGGTAAATTGGGTTTGAATGGTGCTAAAGACTTGACAGCTTCTACTTTGTCTTTAGAGGAAAGAATAGCAACCATAACAAACGGTCGGAATACAATGATTGCTTATGAAAGCATACTTACTCCGGAGCAAATCGAAGAGGTTGCAAAATATACAATGACGCTAAAGCAATAGTATGAATATACTAGGGCTTATGTCTGGAAGTTCTTTAGACGGCTTAGATATGGCCCTTACAGCTTTTTCAGAATCCTCACAAGGTGTGATTTCATTTGACTTGCTAAAATCAAAGGCGGTGGAATTTCCGAAAAATCTTCATGATCGCCTGAAGCATGTTGTGAGATTGACTTCATATGAACTCTTCAAATTAGAAGCAGATTTTAGTTATTTTCTAGGTCAATGTTGTATTGACTTTATCCAAAATTCTAAGAGCAATGTAGATTTAATAGCTTCCCATGGACATACTGTATTTCATGATCCTCAAAACAAATTTACAGTCCAGATCGGCAATGGAGGCACCATTTCTCAATTAGTCAGAAGAGATGTGGTCTGCGATTTTAGAAGTTCTGATATTGCCTTGGGTGGACAAGGTGCACCATTTGCACCAATAGCGGATCAATTCTTATTTCCTGATATAGATATTTTGGTAAATTTGGGTGGAATCAGTAATATTTCCATCAAGTCTCAGGATGGTATCATCGCATTCGATGTTTCTCCTGCAAATCAATTGCTGAATTATCTGGCTTCAAGGAATGGTAAAGCATATGATCAAGATGGGGAATGGGCAAGAAGTGGTGAAACAAACGATAAGTTGCTCGACAAATTGATGCAAATCAATGGATTAGAGAGTGCCAAGCCCAGAGGAATGGATAATACCTGGGTCCAGGAGAATTTTATTCCCCACCTTCAATCTATAGAGGTGCGAGATGGGCTAAGAACAGTTGTCGAATTTATCATTCATGAGATTACCAAAGCAATAGCATTGGCAAAACATAGCTCTAAAAATCCTTTGAAGATAATGTTTACCGGAGGTGGAGCACTTAATCTGTTTTTGATGGAAGGCTTAGCGCGTGAAATGACAGCAATCAATATCGAAATTGTACCGGCTGGTAAAGAACTGATTCAATATAAAGAAGCAATCATGATTGCATTGATGGGGTATTTGCGGGTCAATAGAAAGGTAAATGTTTTGAACTCATACACGGGAGCTTCCAGGAATTCAATAGGTGGTTGTATCTATGCTTGCTAATTCAGATAAATTAGTAGTCACTGGCGGAACCGGATTTCTCGGTTCTCACATCCTCAGGGTATTGGTTGAAAAAGGTCATCAGCAAATCTATGCTCTTAAGAGGCCTGGAAGTAAGATGGGATTGGTTGAGGATATTGCCCATAAGGTAAAGTGGATCGAAGGTGATATTTTAGACATCAAATCTCTGGAGGAACTTTGTGAAAGCGCAGTAGGTGTGATTCATTCAGCTGCTAAAGTGAGCTACAATCCTAGAGATGCAGAACGTGTAATGCAGGTGAACGTGGAAGGAACAGCAAATGTAGTCAATGTCTGTCTTGCACAGAAAGTTAAGAAATTAATTTACATCAGCTCGGTGGCAGCTTTAGGGAGGGGTAAGGATGGAGAGCTGGTGGATGAAACAGAGGAGTGGATAGAGACCTCTTCGACGACCACTTATGGTATGGCTAAACATCTTGCAGAATTAGAGGTGTGGCGAGGGATGAATGAAGGTTTGTCTATTGGTATTTTGAATCCCAGTATGATCTTAGGACCCGCATATTGGGGCACCAGTAGTACAAAGTTGTTCTCATATGTAATGAGAGGTGGGAAATTTTATCCGATGGGTATTAACGGGTTTGTGGACGTTCGGGACCTCTCTCTGCTTACCTATCATTTTTTGGTTTCAGACATTATAAATGAAAGAGTGATAGTCGTTAGTGAAATGAGTTCATATAAAGTATTACTGCAAAAAATTGCTCATTTTCTGGATCGTAAACCACCTCAATTTGAAGTTTCGAGTACCCTGGGGAAAATCTTATGGAGATTGCTTTACTTTACTTCAGATCCGGCCATAACAAGGGAAACTGTAGCCATTACATCGAAGGTCATGACATACGATAATAGCAAGTCGAAAGATTTGTTTGAATTCAACTATACCCCTCTGGAACAGACCCTTAAAGATACTTGTGAAATATACCTTAAGAATGTGTCCCAATCTCGGAATTACGGATATTTCAAAAGGATTTCTTCTTAGTAGTTATTTTTCAGCGGATTAAATATTACGACATTTTATTATGCAAAACAAAGTTATTTGAGCTTATCATTTTGTTCCGTGAAGCTTATGATTAATAATAGTATTTGATTAAATTGAATGCCAGAATTAAATTTTCTGATAACTCTTTTTTCTAAAATATTAAATACTTCATTATGTCGTTTGAATCAAAAAATATAAGGAATGTTGCCCTTTTGGGACATTCCGGATGTGGAAAAACCACCTTTGCTGAGACCATGTTATTTGAAGCAAAGGAAATACCAAGAAGAGGAACTATTGAGGCAGGAAGCACAGTGTCTGATTACACGAACATCGAAAAAGAGAAAGGGAATTCTATATTTAGTACTTTGATGCATGCAAAGTGGAAGGATTCAAAGATAAACATTATTGACACACCAGGACTCGATGATTTCGTAGGGGAAGTTATTTCCTCCTTGAAGGTGGCAGATACCAGTGTCATGATGCTTAATGCTGCTGCAGGAGTAGAGGTAGGAACAGAAATTTTGTGGGAGTACACATTGAAAATGAATACCCCCACCATTTTTGTAGTCAACCAAATTGATCATGAAAAGTCTGATTTTGACGCAACACTTGAGCAAGCCATCAATCGATTTGGAACAAATGTAATTCCATTTCAATATCCTTTGAATCAAGGATATGGTTTCGATTCCATCATTGATGCATTGAGAATGGTCATGTATGTTTTTCCTGTTGGTGGAGGGAAGCCAGAAAAGCAACCTATACCAGACAGTGAATTGGCTAAAGCCAAAGAAATGCATAATGCGTTAGTGGAAGCGGCTGCCGAAAACGACGAAACTTTAATGGAAAGATATTTTGAAGTAGGTACGTTAAATGAAGATGAACTTGCTTCAGGACTTAGAATTGCCTTGGCCAATCAGGAGATTTTTCCGGTATTTTGTTGTTCAGCACTGATGAACAAAGGTTCGGGAAGAATCATGGGATTTATCAATGACATTTGCCCATCACCAGCAGATCGCCCACCAGCTCGATTAGAAGGCGGCGGAGTACTTGAATGTAATTCGTCTGGAGATCCAACTGTATTTATTTATAAGACATTATCAGAACCTCAGGTGGGGATGGTATCCTATTTTAAAGTTTACTCCGGTATTATAAAACCTGGTGATGAGTTTGTCAATAATGAGAATAGAACATCAGAAAGAATCAGTCAGATATCGGTCAGTAATGGAAAAATACGTGACAATGTCAATGAATTGAGAGCAGGTGATTTGGGCATGACTGTTAAACTTAAGGATACGCATTCTAATGATACCTTGACCAATAAAGGCAATGAAGATATCATTGAGAAGATTGATTTTCCTAGTCCTAGAATAAGAGCTGCAATTAAGCCTCCTGGAAAGAATGACATGGAAAAGTTAATGAAAGCTTTACATACCATTGAAGAAGAAGATCCTACTTTAATTATCGAGCAATCTCGTCAATTAAAACAAACCATCCTGCATGCCCAGGGCCAATTGCACATGGATATCATCAAATACCGAATAGAGAAGGTGAATGGTATTACAATGGAGTTCGAAAGACCAAAGATTCCATATAGGGAAACGATACAGAAAATGGCCCAGGATTCTTATCGGCATAAAAAACAGTCAGGGGGATCTGGTCAATTCGGTGAGGTTCACATGAGAATCGAACCTTATTACGAAGGCATGCCAGAGCCAGATGGACTCAATGTAAGAAGTAAAGAGATTGAAGAATTACCTTGGGGAGGTACACTGGCTTTTTACTGGTGCATTGTAGGTGGATCTATTGATTCAAAGTACTCTAACGCCATTAAAAAGGGCGTGATGTCGAAAATGGAAGAAGGACCATTAACAGGTTCCTACTGCCAGGACATCAGGGTTTGTATCTACGATGGGAAAATGCATGCCGTTGATTCTAATGATATGGCTTTTATGATTGCTTCTACAATGGTATTTAAGAAGAATTTTGAGAACGCAAGTCCTCAATTGCTTGAACCCATTTATGATTTAGAAATTTTATGCTCCGATACGGTGATGGGCGACGTAATGAGCGATTTGCAGACACGAAGAGCCATTATACAGGGCATGGACACAGAAGGGCATTATCAGAAAATAATGGCCAAAGTACCACTGGCAGAATTGTATAAATATTCAAGTAGCTTAAGATCAATTACACAAGGCCGAGCTAAGTTCACCCGGTCTTTCGCTGAATATGCTCCAGTACCTCACGAAATACAAAAGGAACTGGTGATGGCTTACAAGTCAGAGTTGGAGACAGCGTAGAAAACCTATTTTGTAGATTTATGAGAGGATGTAAGAGGTTTCTTGCGTCCTCTTTTATTTTTGTAACAAAATATTCAGATGAAGTTTGCCTTTGACGCGAAAAGACTGTTCTACAATTCGACGGGGCTGGGGAATTATTCAAGGTCGTTGATTAAAGGCTTAGCAAAATTTCATCCAAATTACGATTTGATATTATTGACTCCTCGGGTGGAAGGAACTTCCTACGCCGAATTTCTTGATGAACCGTATCAAGTGAGAGTAGGAAACAATGGGCCTTGGTGGAGAGTCTTTGGCATGTCTAAAGATTTAAGACAGATCAAACCTGACATTTATCATGGCCTATCTAATGAATTGCCCCACGGCGTAGGAAAAATCGATTCCGTAAAATCGATAGTGACCATACATGATCTTATCTTTATGAAGCATCCTGAGTTTTTTCCCATGATCGATCGTATGATTTACAAGGAGAAAGTCAAAAGGGCTTGTAAAGATGCCAGCCACATCATTGCAGTGTCAAAAGCTACAAAGAATGACATTGTGCATTTTTTCAATATCCGTCCCGAGAAAATCAGCACGGTTTATCAGCCTTGTTCCGAAATATTCTATGAAAATATCGAGATAGGCAAGGTAAGAGATAATTATGGTTTATTCGTAGGTTCATTAACAAAGAGAAAAAACCTTAGTATCGTTATAGAGGCAATAGCGCTGATGAAAAAAGGTTCTAGACCAATAATAAAGGTCGTAAGCCCGGGAGGCAATCAAGAAAATACTTTAAAAAAACTGGCTGCTAGTCGAGGTGTGACTGATCATTTTCAATGGCTTAAAGGAGTAGACGACTTTCAATTGATGAAGTTATATCAGTCCGCAAAATTTACAATATATCCATCCTTATATGAGGGCTTTGGCATACCAGTTGTCGAGTCTTTGCTATGTGGCACCCCTGTCATTGCCAGTAATAAATCCTCTATTCCCGAGGCAGCTGCTGGATTAGCAACACTAGTTGATCCAGAATCTGTAGAACAGATCCTTTCTGCTATCCAGGAAAATTGTGATTCTGACCTTAGATTAACATTTGAAAAAGTAAAAAAGGTGAGGCGATTGTTTGCACCAGAGCGCCTTATAAGTGACGTTTTAATGGTATATCAAAATGTCTTAGCGGATAAATGAAGCAAGTAATCAAAACTTTAACATTTTGCCATTCCTTTACACATTAAAACTTAGTTATTTATATAATTCATTGTTATTCAGATTTGCAAATGGGGATTCGGATTTAAATGTGCAAAAAATAGCATATACAACAGTTATTTGTGAAAAAATTTTGGATTTCCGTGAACAATCATTTCTGTAAAGTGCTTGTCATTCCCCTTTTTATTCCTGACATTAGTTATAGTTTTGTACATTTTTGTGCTAGTTAAAACCTTTTTTAGACAAAACGCCTTTTACCTAATTGCCATCCTGTCCTCATTGGATTGGTTGGTTTGTTGAATGGTGTTTTGCCGATATCCTAAAACAAAACACCTTTGGATCTGAGAAGATACATATTCTTGATTAGACACCATGATATAAGATCCCTTCTTGTAAACAAAGTGCCTGTTTGTTTTTCCTTTACTGAATTTATTGGCTTAGCGAAAACCAATGAGTACCCTCATTCGGTTGTGGCTAGGTATTTCTATATCTTAAAACACTTTTTTAGTCGAGTCATCGACCAAACACACTCAACCCTTTTTCTATGAAGATTTTTACAAACGGAACCCTCTTAACCTATACGCTATTTTGCGTATGTATTTTTATTGGAAATCTGCAAGCTTCTGATTCAGAATACCTAAATTTTAGCTGTCCAAACAATGTCATCAATGATGGTGATCTGGAATCAGATGATATCAAAGATGCATGGCATGTGACCGGTAACGTGTGGCGAACGAGTTCGAATGTGTACAGTGGAGATTTAGCTGTTGGAATGAACAACAACAGCGGATTAGCGGGCATATTTCAGAAGAAATCTGCCTCTCCTGGTCAGTATTACGAGTTTTCTGCCTATGGAAAATCTTCCACAGGCAATGGAAATCTTGGTATTCGATTTTTAAACAGCTCGCATGAGATTATTGCTGACTACTGGAATGATGTGACATCTGCAAACTTTCAAGAGTATACACTGGCTAAGACTGCTCCTTCAGGAACAGCTTATGTTGAAGCATATGCTCTTATTACTTTAGCTGGCACCTTTTATTCTGACGCCTTTTGTCTAACACTTTGTAATAATATCAGCAGTGGAGGTACGATCGGCACTGATCAGTCAGTTTGTGGTTCAAGCTATGATCCTGATGTAATTCAAAGTGTTTCCAATCCTTCTGGAGGAAGTGGTAATATTGAATACCTATGGATGAAAAGCACGGTGACTTGTAATCCGCCTGAATCAATTAACGATCCCAATTGGACAATCATCAGTGGTGCAAGTGGCGCGTCCTATGATCCTGGAAATCTTACTGAATCGACTTGTTATATACGATGTTCACGAAGAGAGGGATGTGAAGAGTACACCGGAGAATCTAATGTAGTGACTATAGAACTTAACACAGATGGAGTAAGTGTTCATATTCCAGAAGACAATACCTCTCTTTGTTCTGGAGATCAAATTGTACTGCAGGCAGATATATCTAACGCTTCTTCCTGTGGTACTCAAGGAATATCAGATTGTAACCACACCTTGTATGCTCATGGAGGATGGGTTGAAAACCCTTCAGACGCTGCATACTGCGGTCAATCATATGGTGCTAAACTTTGGACTAGATCTGGAGAAGGAACATCGTTTGTGGAGATTGACTTTGGTCAAACCTACCCGGCTGGTACCCAAATTTGCGTGAACATGAAATTAGAGCATTGTTCTAATACATCATCAACACATTCGGACGCGAAAATACAGATCTGGAATGTAAATACAAATAGTCAAAATTCCATTAAATCGAGTGAGACTTTCGGTAATACCAGTTATCAAGAATTTTGCTATACGATACCACATTCAACGCGTTATGCTAAGATAAGTGATAATGGAAAGTGTGCGTTCAGAGTAGATTACGTACGTGTTCAAACTGAAGGATCGCTGGACAATTCAGTAGCTTACTCCTGGTCTGGACCCGGAATAGTGGGTTCAAACACAAACTCTACAGTTACGATTGATGAGCCAGGAACTTACAGTGTAATCGTCACAGATTGTAACGGATGTCAATCAACAGATGCAATCAACATCATTAACAATGTATTCACCGCGGAGGCAGGGGTTGATCAAGCGGTTTGTGAAGAAGAAATGATATCTTTAACTGCTTCGGCTGTCTCGGGTGCTAGCTATGAATGGCGAAAACAAGGAGGTTCCTCCATACTTTCAACGAATAGGATATATACATTCACCCCTACGGAATCAGCCACTTATCTAGTCACTGTTAAGAAGGGAGGTTGTCAAGATTCAGACGATGTTCACGTGACAGTTAATATTGCACCTCACGTAACAATAGATGAGGTAAGTGCTCTCTGTGTTGGTGGAAGTGCAGTACAATTGTCTGCTTCACCATCAGGAGGGACATTTTCTGGACAAAGCGTCAACTCATCTGGTTTGTTTACTCCTTCTTCTGTAGGAAACAAAGTGGTAACTTATACCTATTCAGAAAACGGTTGTGAAGGATCGGCAGAAATAAAAGTAGAGGTAAAAAGTTGTGAAGACCCTGAGGATATTGACGTTTTTAATGACTGTGGATCTGACCTAGCGTTTGAAAGTAGTATAAAAGGACTGCAAGGTGGAGCTTCAAGTTGCGCTAGCATAAGCAATTCGGGAAATGTCAATCGTATTATTGCGTCTGTATGGATAGAAAGAACAGATTGCAATAATGGTGTGTTCCCTGATTTCATTACCTTGTCTTTTGGCGGTAATGAAGTCAATGTTCAGGGAATATCTGTAACACAATCTCCGAACAGTGGTGTGCCTGAAAAGTTGTATCGTTACATATACAATGGTAGTGCTTCCCAGGTTTGTGTTACTAATGAGAATGGGTGTGAAGCCACTTCATTGGCTTTATTTGTGGAACGAAATGAGCCTAATGCTACTTCTTCGCTGAAAGCCTACGATATAGAACTTGATGCTGGAGGTTCATCGACATCTGAATGCATCACTAGTAATTTGATGCTTGGAGCAAGCGACTTGCCTAGAGATATCAAAATACAGGTTCCGATTCACGAAAAAGATAATTCGAGATCAGTAATGATTTCCGTAAAAATTAAGGATGGTTCCGGAAATATTATAGCTTCTGATGAAGAAACTTTTACTACGCAAAATGCTGGAGTGGAAGCAGCTATTTATAGTATGATGCTTGAAAACGTAGCTGGTAATGCAACGGTTTCTGAAGTAAAAATATGTTCGCCTGCAAACACTGGCGATTCTTTTGGTATAGGTGGAGTGGTTGCAACGGCCAGCAATGGTTGTATTACTTGTGACTTGGCGGGAACTGTTAACGGGGATGAAATTTGCACGGGTGAAAATGCAACTATAACTGCAATCTTTGAGGGTGGAAATGAACCGCTTAATTATCATTGGAGCACCGGTGCTTCATCATCTTTTATTACTGTTTCTCCTGAAAATACGACGACTTACTCTGTCACAGTAACGGATGCAAATGGTTGTACAGCTGAAGCGTCCGGAACAGTTGTTGTAAACGAAATTACTGAAGTGACTTTGGATCCAGCGGGCCCATTTTGTATCACAGATGATGGTGTGCAACTGGCTGGTAGTCCAGAAGGTGGAAATTATAATGGAACAGGCGTAGATGCCAATGGCTTCTTCACTCCATCTTCTGCAGGAATAGGTAAGCATACCATCACATATAGATTTTCTAATGGAAATTGTACTACAAGTGCATCAATAGAAATCATTGTGAATCCTACACCATCCATCTCAGCGGACAATGATGGACCATTAACTTCTGAAAAAATCACAGTACAACTGAGTGCGAATTCAGATGCAACCGATCCGCTGTGGGCTTGGACAGGACCTGGCAACTTTACTTCAAATGAACAAAACCCGACTACTTCAAAAGTTGGTAGCTATACCGTTACAGTTACTGATCAAACCACAGGATGTACGAATTCAGCAGTCACTGAAGTCAAGGGTGCTCCTCAGCCTCCTACCCCTCCTATGTGTGAAGAGGATGATTTTACATGGAACAATAATATTGTGGTTTCTGGGACAAGTGTCAATGGTGACATTATGTTGAAATCTCAGGAAACTTCTTATTTGATTCCAACTTCCTTATATCCATCAGAATTTGGTGGACCAGTGATTATTTCTATTCCTGAAGCGATTTCATACGATGGATATAGTACCAGATCTAATGCTGCGGCCCAACTTTTTGAGCAATGGAAGGTAGTTTTTATAACTAATGGTAATGTATCATACGAAACTGGATATACAGAGGATATAGAAGACGGAGTGGTTTCAGCCGAGTGGATAGGATCTCTGATGGGAGAAATATATTTCCCTGATGGAGTTGATGAAATTTATATTATTCACTATGAAGATGCAACCTATGGAGAGGGTTCGAAACCTACAGCGAATTCTGTATTCCCTTCATCAATTTGTTTTGATTTTGAGTTATGTGATGTTGTGGCTGAAGCTATCGCTGAACCTAATTCAATTTGTCAGGGGGAAGATGTCACCATAACGGCTTCAGCGACTGGAGGAGATGCAAGTTATACTTATCAGTGGAACGGAGATATTGGCACTGAACAATCAGTGGTCATCCAAAGCCTTGTGTCAACAACTACATACAGTGTAACTGTAACAGATGGAGTGGGCTGTAGCGATGTGGCAGAGGTAACTGTAGTAGTTAATGATAATCCAGTGGTTTCAATTGAACCTGTTGGTCCTCTATGCTCAAATGATCAAGCGGTACAAATCATTGCCTCTCCTGCAGGTGGAACATTCTCTGGAATTGGTGTAAGTGATAGTGGATTATTTGACCCGGCTGTAGCTGGTAATGGTATATATACTATTACTTATGATATTACAACAGATAAAGGATGCTCTGATTCCAAATCCATTGACATTGTGGTCAATGAAGTTCCTAGTGTTGTCGCATCAGCTGATCCAGATCCTGTTTGTAGTGGTGGAAGCGTTACCCTTACAGCTGAGGGATCAGGTGGTGATGGTTCATATACTTTTGAATGGAGCGATAACTTGGGTAGCGGTAGTACAATAGAAGTTGAAAATGTCACAAGCTCAAGAGCATATAGTGTTACAGTGACTGATGGAAATGGATGTACTTCAAGTACAATGGTCAACATAAACATTGCAGAAAAGGCAACAATTGGCGATTACGTATTTGAAGATTTAAATAATAACGGATTTCAAGATGCTGATGATGAAGGAATAGATGGTATCACAGTTACTCTTTTTAATTCAGAAGAGACTCAGGTTGCTAATACAGTTACCCAGAATGGGGGCGCATACCGTTTCGAAGTTTGTGCGGGTGAATATTACATCGTATTCGGAGAAGTTGAAAATGCAATTAGATCACCTAAAGATCAAACTAATGATACTCATGATAGTGATGCGGATGAAAATGGAAAGACAGACAACTTTGTCGTCTCTTCTGGTCAAGTCAACAATGACATTGATGCTGGATACAGTTTTGTCGCTTCAATCGGAGATTATGTATGGTTAGATGCCGATGCAGATGGCATACAGGATGATGGAGAAGAAGGCATCGGAGGAGTAACCGTAAGTCTGACGGATGAAAACGGTAATCCGGTAGAAGATGTGGATGGTA
>NZ_JAJNKB010000049.1 GCF_021533195.1 Portibacter marinus | reverse complement strand
CCCACTATGTTCAACATCTGAAAATATCTTACCATGGATATTTTTGATATTGAAATGTGGAAAACCGAACTGCCAAATTCAAACTTGAAAACAGACTATTTCTGTCTAACAATTGGGGGGAAGCTCACATAGCACATACCTTGTCATAGTATCTATTATGGTCAATATGTACCCAAATCGGTTTTTGCCTGAGATCCATACATATTTTATGTCCATCTCCAAGATATGAAGGGGTCGCAATGGAATGGCTCTGCGAAATTTAACAAAGTTTCTGCCTTTCTTTTTTCTAGCCTTTGCCAACAAACCATTTTCCTTCTCCAGACGATATACTTTCTTGGAATTGATGTACCAGCCTCGTATTTGCAATAAGGCAGTTATTAGTTTGTAGTAATTCGGAAGGTCTCTATCTTTTCTAATCTCTATTATTTCATCGATCACTTCTGCATTCGGCTTTTGTACCTTTGTTCCACTTGCCGTATCTTTCCAAAGCGTAAATCTTGTAAGTCTTTTACCAGGCTTGCTGCCTGTAGGAGTATAATACAATTGATGTTTACTAAGGTACGTGATCTCTAACACTTGTGCGCGAGATAACCCTAGACACATATAAGCTTGACCTATCATCTTCAACTCCTGTTTGGATACTTTTTTTTAATCATCTCGTCCTTCATACGTCCTTTCAGCTGCTCTTCAGCAAGCATACTCTTATAGTGCATAAGCTCTGTCTTCAACCGTTTGATTTCTTTTTGAGCGTCTCCAAGTGCTTTGATATCCAAGCCATCAGCTTGGAACAGATCATAATTCTTCTTCCAGTTGTAGTAAGTTGCTGAATAGACCCCATACTTGTCTAGGGTAACCTTCACACCATTGGCTTTCGCTTACTTAAGGATTTTTAATTTTTCAGATTTGCTATATCGCTTGTACGATCTTTTTCCTTTTTTCATCATTTAAAGTTCTATTTTTAATTGAGAACTTTGTCCGATTATTTAGGGGGCTGTTACATCCATCATCAATACTATTTCATCCTTTTCTGCATATATTCTTACATCTCGCCCATCCTTGATTAAATGTTTAAAGAATGGATAAAGTGTATTTAATTGTTCATTAATTTTGGTTTTGTCATCTGAACTGATCCAGAATTGATATTGCTCGTTTTTCTCAATTCCTCCAAAGTTCTTTTTTATTAATCCTAATTTACTTTGTATAGTTGTATATGGGAATTCCTTGTTTGGAATTTTGAGTTTAAATAAGATTCCTTTAAATAATGGGAATTTTAAAGTCTCAACTTTTCTAATTGCACTTATTTCTGATAGGTAGAATTCCACATCATTAATTTCTCCAGTAATGACATCTTCCTCTTCAAATTTATTTGCATTGATTAAGTTGGTTTGCTGAATTATCTCTTTGGCACTTCTTCCAATTCTAGAATATTCATATTTAAGTTCTGGATAGTAAGTGCGTATGTACTCGGCTAACAGTGACTTTCTGATTTGAGACACAATCTTATTGAATGGTTCCTGCACATTTAGATAATAGAAACCATAAAACATTGCTACTAGAATTGCTGTGAAGAGCATTGTTGGTAAGTACTCATCAAAAAGTACTAAACAACCAATAAACACAATCGGTACCAAGATATACCACAACATGTGTTTACCTGCTAACTTCTCAAGTCTTATCCTTTCTGATTCATGCTTTTCAAGTTGGCTAACCAAATCATGATTTGTTTTCTTACCAGTCATTAATGGTTATGTTATTGATGTGTTTTCATTTTGCTTGCATAGAACGGCCAGCGATAGGAGGAGTTTCGCTTTCCTCTATCTTGATCGGTTTTCTAATGTAGCAATATTTCATTCAATACTTGCAATCAGGACTCTTCTGAAGCGAAATTACTTCCTTATCGCATGTTAT
>NZ_JAJNKB010000048.1 GCF_021533195.1 Portibacter marinus | reverse complement strand
CTATGGAAAAGCCGCATAGTTTTCCACAAAAAAATGTGGAAATTAAAAGAAGCAAAATATTATGATAATAATTAATATGTTATATTAATTCTTTAAGAAAACGGTCCCACTTTGTGGGGACACTTCACTACAATTACGAACACAATGGCAAAAAGAGAGTTCATTTTGCCCCACATCAATAATTCTGGAACTAAGAGTAATTCTAAAAAATTCATAGATGCTACTAAGACTATTTGTACTACTGCATTAATTTTTGATTTGTATTTTGAAATTACCCAAAACGCCATAACTACTTCTGATAGTCCTATGAGTATTGTAAGCAATCTGGGATGTTCCTGGCCTAAAATTTCAGCTACGATTTGCTGATGTCGAGGGACTAGGTTAAGTACTTTGCAAACCAATCCATTAAGCAGCCATACAACGCTAATAAATATTGTTAGTATTCTATTTATACCTTGGTTTTCATTCACTGCTTGCGCATAACGGTGATGACAAGCGAAGTTTCGCTCTTCATTAATTATCGTTTTTCCAAAAATATGAATTTTTAGTTCTGCACATCATATTTCATGCTATTCGAAGCGAAATTGCGTCTTGTCTAGTGTTAGGTGGAGTACAATTTAAGCGTTGGCCTCCAGCTGAAAGTCTTGTCAGATTTTAGATAATGCCGTTGGAATGATCGATCATATCTTTAAATGATAGCGGACTCAGACGGACAAGAATAGTAAGTTGATTATCTGAAATTAATTGACATGTTCGGAATTCCAATCTCAATCTTACGTGGTGAGAAAAATCAGACAGTAAGACCTGAAAATCGAAGTAAGCTGCATGAATTTAAGATTCGATTATCGTGAGAACAAAGTGATCATAATTTGTAAAAATTCACTTTTAAGAAATACGCTATCAATTTAACGTGCGCTGGCAATGCACCCAAACGCAACCCTCTAATCACGTCCTTGTCAACTATTCTGAATCAATTTTCAGGGCTTTCAAAACGAGAAACGTATTCCGCCTAACGGTTCAGCTGCATCCTGAGTACGAGGCGATAGCCGAAGTATTCAGTGATGAAGCCTGTTATGCTTAGTGTTTTACTTTAAGTCCACAGAATTCATCCTGTATCATATGTTCTATGTAAAATTCAATTGCCTCTATTTTAATCAGTTCTGATTTTATTTCCTCTTCTAAATTTTCTGCGTTGCATATGCTAAATTTGCCAGTTTTATATTCTTGATTAATTATTAAGCTTGAGTAATTAATATCACCAATCTTTTGATGTTTTCTATTTGCTGGATAAAATCTATAGTTGTTTAAATGTTCTTTGAGATTTTCTTTCAATTCTTCAAGGCTAATTTCATCTCCTAATATGTCTTTTGTTCTTTTATCAAGTTCTCTTTTAAACATAAGAATTCTTATTGCTTCAGATCTTTCAGTATTTACAATTTGATCAATTTCAATCCTACCTTCCAATTCAAATGGCGCAAGACTATTCTCTGGATTTCTTTCAATTACATCTTTTAATTTTCTGAATCTTTGACTGATCTCTAAAACAATTGGCATTTCTCTCTTATAAGATACTTTAATCCAAAGAGGAATCGTGTTTTTATGTTCTTTGTATAAATTACAGACAACATCGTTATAGTTTAGTCTTATTCCTTTGAAAGTTGGTGTAGACCAAAAACGAAAAATATCGTCCCAATTCGTATAGTTTTCTTTTTCGGAAGTTGGAATAATGATATAAGAAACAGATTCAGTATTCGAAATGCCTAACTTTTTCAAAGCGTTTTGAAATTTATCTGAAAATATTTCTTGTGTTCTATTCATTATTTTTCATTCCTCATTAAGCATAACGGTGATGACAAGCGAAGTTTCGCTCCTCATTAATTATCGTTTTTCCAAAAATATGAATTTTTAGTTCTGCACATCGCATTTCATGCTATTCGAAGCGAAATTGCGTCTTGTCTAGTGTTAGG
>NZ_JAJNKB010000047.1 GCF_021533195.1 Portibacter marinus | reverse complement strand
TTACCTATATGTACCATTCGACAAATATATGTTTTACTCAAGTCCACACTCAAATATAACAAAGGAAATAAATACAGGCATTTTTACCTTTTAATGTTTGAAGAGTTTGCCTTTATGATAGGTAACGGTTCTGCCATAAGATGAGGAACGACGATAGGAAGTTCTTCATTCTTCATGGCTTGTTATCGACTTTATTTTATTGGCATCAAATACTCTACATTCGCAATTTTTTTAGCAAATGGAATAAAATCCTTCAAATATTCCTCATATCGGTCATTATTTTCAACCAAAAAATATCTTCTTAAATTATCATAATGATTATCTAAATAATCTTTCAAAGTTTCTTGATCCCCTATGTAGCCCAATATACTGTACATATTTTGATGAAGTTTATTTGGTGTGTTTATAAACACATTCTCAATTGAATCATATTTGGATAAAAGCGAATTAAAGTATTGAAAATTTGAGGTCTTAATTTCGTTTAAATAGAGTTTGTCTGTCTCATTATTTGGAGGACTTTGGGTGGCACCTCCTTCATTTACGAAATAATCAGCATCAAATTGAGTCTTAGCTTCTTTACCAGTTATCTTTTGATAAAATTGTGCTGTTGATAATTGAAATATTAAATTTTTCATATCTAGCTGTAACTTCGATTTTACGTTTTCTCGATTATGAATTGAGCGTAGATATTCGTGATATTTTTTATTGAACCCTTTAATTACCATTTGAATTCGGAGTTCTACGCATTTAGATTCCCGATTAAAGGTGATGAAATTGTAAGGCTTAAATAGCATCACATTTATTTGCATATCCCCTTTTTTAATTATGAAATCACATTTTGACTTTCTGAACTTATAGCCTAATTTCTGCAAGTTTTCTACTAAATTATCATAGATAATACCTTGGTAAAGATCGTTTTGAATTGCAGCTTTTAAGGTAGACATAGCTTAGTTTTTTAGTATATATTTTATTAAGGGATTTTTATTGTCGATAACGGTCAATGATAAGAAGCGGACAAGCGATAGCGAAGTCTGATTTCTTATCTAGTGTTAGTCACAGGGATTTATTGAATACTGATTTTCATCCTTCTCCCTAAACCACCTTCTATAATCTTTTTGAGAGTTGACAATTCGATTCCTGTTCGATTATTTTCAATTCGAGAAATATAATGCTTAGTTGTCCCGCTTTTAGCTGCTAATTCTTGTTGAGTCAATCCTAATTCATTTCTCGTTTGTTTGATTAGTAGTCCAATTTCGATTTGCCTAGTTTCATCAAGTTGACTGTTTTCATAAAGAACAATTGGATCTAATTGGTAATCATACAAAACTGACTGTCCTTGGTCATCGGTGCTGTCAATTTTGATATTATCCCAAGATAGTGTTCCATCTACAAGCTTTACTTTTTTAAATTCTTTAATTGAGTTAGCAATTGGGAATTCTACATCTTTCTCAGAGATCTTCCATTTATTGAACAATTCTTTAAAATCTATAATTCTTGACTCTCCATTATTGAATAAGCATGAGATATGGAAATTATTGACTTCATGAATTTTGATGATTCTTTTTACTGTTCTCATATTTAAGGATTTAACTTATTCCATTGTCTTTTTAAAAATTCTTGGTTTTCTGATGCCCATCTGATTACTTTTTTACGATACTTAACTGGAACTCCTCCGGTATAGGTTGACAGATCTTCAATTACAATTAACTCTTCATACTCAGCTACGTATACATGGAAGTGAGGTGGATTATGATCTCTTGCATAGATGTATATTTTAATACCATCTATAATTTTGATACAAGCCATTAATTAAATTTGGGTCAAGATATCAAATGTTGCTGAATTAAGCAACGCACTGTATTGTTTTTTAGTTCCGATCGATCAGTTTTCCTTGTGACTAACGGTGATGACAAGCGAAGTTTCGCTCCTCATTAATTATCGTTTTTCCAAAAATATGAATTTTTAGTTCAGCACATCGCATTTCATGCTATTCGAAGCGAAATTGCGTCTTGTCTAGTGTTAGGTGGAGTACAATTTAAGCGTTGGCCTCCAGCTGAAAGTCTTGTCAGATTATAGATAATGCCGTTGGAATACTCG
>NZ_JAJNKB010000046.1 GCF_021533195.1 Portibacter marinus | reverse complement strand
TACCATCCACATCTTCTACCGGATTACCGTTTTCATCCGTCAGACTTACGGTTACTCCTCCGATGCCTTCTTCTCCATCATCCTGTATGCCATCTGCATCGGCATCTAACCATACATAATCTCCGATACTTGCTGACTCGTATAGTCCCGCATCCAAATCATCATTGGTCTCACCACTGGTTAAAGTCACCACTTCAGTCATGCCACCCATCGCTGGATCTGCATCACTATCGGTTGCTTCATCACCACTAGCATTGAGTGGACTATATTCGCTACCCGCTGGTAATACAAACTGTACACTATAATCTCCAGGAGCTAATCCTGTAAATGCATAAGATCCATCTGATCCCGTTGTTGTACTCGCAATCACATCTCCGTTTACATCTTTCAAATTAACGGTCACCCCTTCGATTCCTTGTTCTCCATTATCCTGAACTCCATCTGCATCTGTATCCAACCATACAAAATCTCCGATGCTTGCAGGGGTGTACAGACCTGCATCCAAATCATTATTGGTCTGACCACTGGTCAAGGTCACCACTTCAGTCATGCCACCCATCGATGGATCTGCATCACTATCATTAGCTTCATTTCCTCCCTGATTAACAGGACTAAATACTCGCCCTAAAGGCAAAACAAACTGTACACTATATGTACCGGGTGTTAAGCCTGTAAATTCATATTTTCCAACCCCATTAGTACTGGTTGTGCTAATGGTGTTGCCATTTTCATCTTTAAGGTTTACTGTAACATTCGCTACAGCAATCTCGCCCGGATCTTGAATACCATTTCCATTGTCATCCAAGAAAACAAAATCTCCAATACTTGCAGGTGCATAGAATCCTGCATCGATCGTAGGATCATTTTCTCCAGATTCCAGATTAACCACTGGACTTTCTCCTGTTGTTTCATCAGCATCACTGTCTTTACTATCATCTCCTCCCTGATTCGAAGGACTTGATTGTAAACCTTCAGGTGTTTCAAATACAACAATATAATCTCCAGGAACAAGATTGGTAAATTCATAAAAGCCACTTCCATTAGTTTGAACTGCTGCTACTACATTACCATCCACATCTTCTACCGGATTACCGTTTTCATCCGTCAGACTTACGGTTACTCCTCCGATGCCTTCTTCTCCATCATCCTGTATGCCATCTGCATCGGCATCTAACCATACATAATCTCCGATACTTGCTGGCTCGTATAGTCCCGCATCCAAATCATCATTGGTCTCACCACTTGCCAATGTCACCACTTCTGTCATACCGGCCATCGCTGGATCCGCATCACTGTCCGTAGCTTCATTTCCACTAGCATTCAATGGACTATATTCGCTACCCGCTGGTAATACGAACTGCACACTATAATCTCCAGGAGCTAATCCTGTAAATTCATACGATCCATCCGCTTCAGTGGTTGTACTCGCAATCACATCTCCGTTTTCATCTTTCAAATTAACGGCCACCCCTTCGATTCCTTCTTCTCCAGCATCCTGAACTCCATCTGCATCTGTATCCAACCATACAAAATCTCCGATGCTTGCAGGGGTGTACAGACCTGCATCCAAATCATTATTGGTCTGACCACTGGTCAAGGTCACCACTTCAGTCATGCCACCCATCGATGGATCTGCATCACTATCATTAGCTTCATCACCACTTGCATTCAATGGACTGAAAGTATTATTAGCCGGTAAGACAAATTGTACACTGTAATCTCCGGGTGTTAAGCCTGTAAATTCATACGATCCATCTGATCCCGTTGTCGTACTCGCAATCACATTTCCATTCTCATCTTTTAAGTTAACGGTCACTCCCTCTACACCTTCCTCTCCATCATCCTGTACTCCGTCTCCGTCTTCATCCAACCATACAAAATCTCCGATACTTGCTGGTTCGTAAAGTCCTGCATCCAAATCATCATTGGTCTGACCACTGACAAGAGTCACCACTTCAGTCATGCCACTCATCGCTGGATCTGCATCACTATCGGTTGCTTCATCACCACTAGCATTCAGTGGGCTATACTCGCTTCCCAATGGCAGCACAAATTGGACACTGTAATCTCCAGGAGTCAATCCTGTAAATTCATATGAGCCAT
>NZ_JAJNKB010000045.1 GCF_021533195.1 Portibacter marinus | reverse complement strand
TAACGGATCAGTGGCATGTGGAGGAGCGACGATAGGAGCTCTTACATCATCGCCACCTGTTAGAGAGAGTTACCTTCTTTTGTTGATTGTTGCTTCTGAATCTTCACTTCCTATAAAGTAAAAATTATGCTTTAGCAGTGTCAATAATCTATCTTGAGATTCAAGTATTTGATAAATTCTATTACCCAGGTCATATTCATCAGTATTTCCTTTAATAATTTCATTACCTAAGATTTTGATTGCTTCAGTTTTGTCAATTACAAATCCATGGTCTTTATATTTGTACACAAGATCATAGGCAATAGACTTTGCATCTCTGGGTAAATTTTCTTTGTGGGTTGAAAGTAAGTTTTCTGCATATTGCATAGCTGACTCAGCAACACGTTCATAATATCCTATTTGAATCGGTTCAATTGAAAGACTTAAGTACTTTGCAAATAAGTCAGCTGAATCAGGATTTTCTTTCACTAAATCTGCAATATGCTCAATTGAATTTTTAAGTCCTAAAGCTGGCAAGCCATTTATTTGAGGGTCAATTGGACCTAACTCACTTAAACTTCCCATGTGAATCTCATTTGCTGCACAACAAAGTAATGTAGCTGCTGACTTTGCATATCTTGGTATCACCACAACCATTTTTCCATTTGAATACTCTCTACACAATTTTCCTATCAAATATGCGGAGCCTGGATTTCCGCCACTTGAGAAAAGTACGAGCAGTAGAGGTTTGTCCTTTGTAAATTTTGTTACGGAATTATATACTTTGTCCGCATCACTTTTCATCATGGTGCTGTCATCAAATAAAATGACTAAATCATACTTTTTAGAAACTGGATGTTTACTGATTTCTTGCTTTAAGTATTGAGTTAGTAAATCTTTATACAATCGTTTATCAGGATTGAGATCTTCAGGGCCATAGCCTTTAAATAGATGGCTAAAAAGCTCTGAATCTTTAATTTCTGGAATTTCATCAGCTTCCTTTTGATTTGTTGCTTTTACATTAGTTTCTGTAGATTTCTTTGTCATGTTGTATCAATTTTTATATTAAATAATTCTCTCTAACGGTGAATTGCAAGAGTAGCGACGACGATAGGAGGAAGTTACTTCTTGCATAGTGTTACCTTTCGTTTAATAAGTTGGCCAATGTATATTTCCTTGCATTTGAAGATTTCTCACATTTATATTCCTTCATTTCATTCTTAGCCTCGATAAATAGCCAAAGTTCTGGATCTATTTTAAAAATTTCGCCAACTTTCGTGGCAATTGAAATATTGAATTTCCTTCGTCCTTTTAACAATGCATAAAAATTAGTTCTTTCTATGTCAATGAATTCAGCGAATTGGGATTTTTTAATTTCATAAATCTTTAAAAGTCTTTCTAGAAAAGCTCCGGCTGTTGTAACATCTGAATTATCCGATTCTAAATAGCTTTGCATTTGAAGACTGATATTGATATGCTCAATTGACCTCTTAATTTCTATTGGCTGTTCAGCAGAATGAGATTGAACTATGCGTTGATACAATTTAAGTTCCTCTTTACTTAACTTCTTATTTTCTTCTCCGATGAGATGATCGAAACCTATTTTCTGTTTCATTTTCTGATATTTAATTTAAGATGTGTTTCAATTAATTTTAGCCCTTGTAGAGGAGCAATAATCATCCTCTCACGAAATATTAATTCAGCTCCATATTTCTCTTGATAATGATCAATGAGATTTCCTTTACTAGTAAATGCCAAATAACCAATATATCCATTTTTATTTATGGCGAAGGTTTGGTAGCAAGCAAATGCAATCAAAAGCTCAGCAACATTGGAAAATTTACCTTGCGATCCAAAGTTTGCAGGAGAAACCTCAACGTTTTTCATTATTACGTATTCCTCGTTTTCCCATTCAAGCTTCAATAAACCTTGTATTTCCTTATCCTTTACAAGCTTAAAAGTCAATTGATCATCTTCGTATATTTTAGACCAGTCAAATTGCCATTTGCTTCCGAGACTCTTTATGTCTTTTTTGGAAGCTTGCTCAATAAAAGCATCAAACTCATTTCCTTTTATATCTATTATTGATACTTTCATTATGCAAATATATCAAAATTAGATATTACATACAAGTCTATTTTCTTAATGAAAGGTAACGG
>NZ_JAJNKB010000044.1 GCF_021533195.1 Portibacter marinus | reverse complement strand
ACCTGCAAAGCTAACGATGTTAATCCCTACCAATGGTTGAAATCCACAATCGAAATCATTAGTGAAACTAAATTGGATCAGTTAGCAAGTCTGCTTCCAGTTAAGCTGTAGTTGCTGGGATGCATACGTTAATAATACTTTGTAAAAGGTTGGTCTAATTTACTTATTCTAAGTTTCAAATCTCTTTTCGAAATCATGAAGATCTTTCATTTTTTGTGCTTTTATGGTGTAGAACGGCCAGCGACATCCGGCGTGCGAGGCGATAGCCGAAGCATGATGTGATGTTGCATGTTCTACACCGTTACACAGTTTTATGTAGATGAGCAATAGAACTATCTAGTTGTTTAATTAATTGATTCAAAATATATCTGTCAATCTTGTCAAGACCTTTGTCAATCTGTGTTTTAAGTCTACTTGAAATGATTTCAAGTTTTGGTACCTCCTCTATATGATGTTCTCCTGCGTTTACAGCCCTATAAGTACTAAATACCTCTCTGGCCAATGCTTCTATAAAGATTCTATCCTTAATTAAAGTAATTAACTTATCTGCGATAACTTCTCCAGGTAGTTTGTTAATAATCTCATAAAAAGCATTGGATTTATCGTCTTCATATTCCCAATTTTGTAGAATTTTTAGAGCTTCTTGTTCAATATGAAATTTATTTTTCTGGACAATGAGTTCATTTATATTTTCATATATAGAATTATCAAAATTCTTCAGTTCCTTCATTTCAAAATGTGAGTACCTTCCAAAATTTACCTCAGAATTCTCGATATTAATCTTATGAATTCCTTCTTTTATAATTTCAATAAGATCTTTTTTGGGTGATGAATAAAGCTGCTCAGAATTCAGGTATATCAATAAATTTATCGCTCTAACGAATTCTTCCAATTCAAGATTTCCATTTCTTATTGATTCAACTAATTCCTCTATTTTTTGGTCTAATTCATTTTCTTTAAGTGATCTAAATAGTGCTAAAGAATCTATAGTTGGATTTGACTCAAACTTAAGGATTGGTTTTGTTTGCTTTTTATGTGCGTCAAGCTCTGCTATTAGTTTTTGCTCATCAAGTTTTCCAGTTCTAACCAATTCAAGAATAGACTCAAAGTATTTGTACTTTGTGCCATTATCATAAACAGCAACAATCGTGTTGTATGTGTATCTGCCAAATCTTTCGTGCAGTTTCCGTAATTCGTCATTTGACTCTAATCTTTCTTCCTCAAATGATTTTGTATTATTTAGTGGAGTATAGACTATGCCGTTGGCCCTTTTGTCTTCTTGACTAATAACAATAGGTAAATCAAGAAGACTTCTCATATAGTCAAAACTTCCTTCTCTAAATTCCACTACGTATACCAACGTTGAATAGATAATGTGTCGGATGATAATACTATAATCTTTCTTATCAATATTTTCACAAATCATTTCATATACCTCTAGAAAAAATTTAATTGTTCGAAGATTATATATTTCTAGTGTTTCACATATTGAAAGAAGAAATTCCTTGTGTTCCAAAAGATGGGTATAGTAATCCTTATTCGAAGGATCAAAAATCGAAAATAAATCTAATAAAGCTTGCGATAAATCAAGCGTGTAATCTACAGTCCATCTTATATACTTTTCCTTTATTAGTGAAAACTCTGATGATTTTATTTGTGTAAAATCTCCTATTAAGATCACTCTGAAATTATGTGTTTCTATAAATTCACGATTTATATAGCCAAGTAAGTCTTTATAGTTGTAATTAGATGAAATTCTCTCTAAGTCATCAAAAACGACGATAGTTGATTCAGGAAAATGAAAGTCATGAAATTTTAGTGCTGATTTAACTGATTGGGCAAATCCAAGTTTTTCTGTAATCCTGTTAATTCGTTCACCTAATCCAGTCGTACTGCCTCCAGATGTATTTAAATGATTTACTGTACAAGTAGAGATTATTAAATTATGCAACTCATTTGTTGAAGATATCCCGTTTAACGAGACATAAAACATTTTCTTACTTGCCTTTTTGATCTTGTTACTTAGAACATTCTTGACATAATAAGTTTTTCCTCTTCCCCATTTGCCATTGATCGCTATAGCATAATCCGTATTTACTTTACTGATGTATTCTTCAATTTGTTGCATTTGCTTACTGGTCTGTTTCTTTTTTTATGGTGTAGAACGGATTAGTGGCATGTGGAGGAGCGACGTTAGGAGCTATTCCATCATCGCCACCTGTTAGCAGTAGAAATTTCTTACAGCTTTCTAAAGTATTTTTCAGCTTCATCCAAATTTTTAAATCTTACA
>NZ_JAJNKB010000043.1 GCF_021533195.1 Portibacter marinus | reverse complement strand
TGCATATTCCTAAAGCTTTGACCCCCCTATTCCTATTATACTGACCCCACCTGATTCCTGAGGTTTGACCCCTCAAAAATAGAAGGATGTTGGTAACATTCCTATGGTTTGACCCCTCTGAATTAGATTATTCTTGAGGTTTGACCCCCTAGGAAATGTGGATGCATGCGGTAAATAATATTCATGTTCGTGATAAAATCACAAGCATGGGCAAAATAAAACGTATGGATCAAGTAAAATTAATACTTAAGGTATTTCTAAAGAATGGATCATTTAAAGCCACCGCTAGGAAGCTTAAGATCTCTAAGAATACAGTCAAGCACTATGTAAGACAAGCTCAGAAATTTGATCATGATTTAAAAAAGATCATAAGCCTTGAGCAAGAATCCTTCTTCGTAATTTTCAATAAAGAAGCTAGTGATTTAGAGCTCGAGAAAGATCGTATTTTCCTTGAGAAGATCTCCTTTTGGTTAGAGGAGTTGTGTAAGCCTGGAGTAACACGTCAGCTGATCTGGGAGGAATATAAGAGTACAAACGATCAGTTTTATAGCTATAGTCGCTTTTGCGGCAAACTGAAACGATACATAGCCTCCAAGGACTTAACCATCGCCCTAAACCACAAACCAGGAGATGTTCTTCAAATAGACTTTGCAGGCAAGAAACTTTGTTGGGTAGACATTAATACAGGAGAGGAACATAACTGTGAAGTACTGGTGACAGTGTGTCCTTTTAGTCACTATTGTTTTGTTATTGCTTTGCCTTCTCAGAAGGTACAAGACTTCATTCACGGTATTAATCAAGCTTTATTATTCCTAGGTAAGCTCCCTAAAAAATTACTTTCAGACAACCTAAAATCTTACGTCACTAGATCAGATAAATATGAACCTAAGTTTAATGATTTGTGTGTTCAGTTAGGGGCGCATTATGGAATCGAATTACAAGCAACACGTCCTCGAAAACCGAAGGATAAAGCAAGCGTTGAAAATGCTGTGAGGATCGCCTACCAAAGAATTTATGCTCCTCTGAGAAATGAAATCTTTCATAGCATAGAAGAGCTAAATAGAGGCATTAAAGATCAATTAGAAATTCATAATCAACTTCCTTTTCAAAAGAAAGAGGGAAGTAGAAAGGAGCGCTTCGAGCAATATGAGAAGCCACTGATGGATAACTTGCCAAACGAACTCTTTGAAATTAAGAAATCTACGAAAGCGAAAGTTCAACGCAATTACCATGTTTTTCTTGGCGAAGAAAAAAACTACTATTCAGTGCCTCATCAGTTCGTCGGCAAGCAAGCTATTGTCTTGTATAACCGAACTATGGTAGAGGTTTATATAGACAGGAAGCGTGTTGCATTGCACAATAGACTTGATCACAGAAATAGCCATGCTTACCAAACTAGTGATAAACATTTACCTCGAAATCATGAGCAATGGAAGGCTTCTCAAGGTTACGATGGCGCTTACTTCATCGCACAAGCAGCCCAAATAGGAGAAGCGACTCAATGGTTGATACAACAAATTTTGATTGGTAAGATTTACGAAGCTCAAGCGTACAAAAGCTGTGCAGGGATTATTCATCTTTCTAAACGATACTCATCCCTTCGAGTTGAAAATGCAGCAAAACGATGCCAGAAAGCAGGCAAAGGAAATTATCCAATGATGAAGAATATTCTAGAGAAAAATCTAGATCAAGAGCATGAAGCCCTGATTCTTAAAATCCCTGATCACACTAATATTAGAGGACCTGAAGCTTATCAATAATTGACTTTTAATCTTAAAATTCTAATAAATGAAAAATGAATCTTTAGACATGTTTAGACAAATGAAACTCTCAGGTATGGCAGATGCTTACCAAGCAGTTTTGTCTCTACCCATTAACAATCATCCAGATGCCCATCAGCTTATCGCCCAACTCTTAGATGCCGAATATCATTATCGAACAGATCGGAGAACTAAGATGTATCTCAGGTTAAGCAAGCTAAGATATCAAGCTTCTATCCAAGACATCGAATGCTCTGAAAAGAGAAATCTGAGTAAGGAAAAACTGTCTGTCTTAGCAGATTGCAACTTTATCAATCGTGCTGAAAATGTATTGATCACAGGCGCTACAGGATGCGGTAAGTCCTACCTTGCTTGCGCTTTGGGTCACAACGCATGCTTGTTCGGGCATAGAACTTTATACTTTAACCTGAATCGTTTAGCAGAACAAATAAGTATCGCAAAAACAGATGGTTCTCTAATCAAATGGCTTGATAAAATCAAGAAAGCTAGCCTAATCATCCTTGATGACTTTGGTTTACAACCGCTATCACAATCTGTAAAATTAGCTCTGCTTCAAATCCTTGAAGAT
>NZ_JAJNKB010000042.1 GCF_021533195.1 Portibacter marinus | reverse complement strand
GAAAATCGAAGCAAACTGCATGAATTTAAGATTCGATTATCGTGAGAACAAAGTGATCATAATTTGTAAAAATCCACTTGTAAGAAATACGCTATCAATGTGCAGTGCGCTGGCAAAGCACCCAAATGCAACCCTCTAATCTTTTCATTATCAACTATTCTGAATCAATTTTCAGAACTTTCAAAACGAGAAACGTATTCCGCCTAACGGTGATGACAAGCGAAGTTTCGCTCCTCATTAAATATCGTTTTCCAAAAATATGAATTTTTAGTTCTGCACATCACATTTCATACTATTCGAGGCGAAATTGCGTCTTGTCTAGTGTTAGGTGGAGTACAATTTAAGCGTTGGCCTCCATCTGAAAGTCTTGTCAGATTATAGATAATGCCGTTGGAATACTCGAATTTATCATTTAAAACTAGCGGACTCAGACGGACAAGAATAGTAAGTTGATTATCTGAAATTAATTGACATGTTCGGAATTCCAATCTTAATATTACTTGTAGAGAAAATTCAGACAGTCAGACCTGAAAATCGAAGCAAACTGCATGGAATTTAAGATTCGATTATCGTGAGAACAAAGTGATTATAATTTGTAAAAATCCACTTGTAAGAAATACGCTATCAATGTGCAGTGCGCTGGCAAAGCACCCAAATTCAACCCTCTAATCTTTTCATTATCAACTATTCTGAATCAATTTTCAGAACTTTCAAAACGAGAAACGTATTCCGCCTAACGGTAAGAGGATACGCTACGTGACGTCCTGAAAGGCGGCATGGAGTCGTATCCTGTGTTGTACGCAGTGAAATTAAATCTTATCTATGGATTTTACGCAAATCTTTGATTCCATTTATGGTCTTTGGATTCTTCTAATTGGAGAATACTAGAACTGAATGTCTTCTCTACTGATGATTTTGGGAGCTTATTTTCTTGTTTTACGCTCATTATTTTGCTTTATAACATACCTCTTCTAGGCCAACTCTTTGTTTAGCTTCATGAAAACCGGCCTTTTGTTTAATCAACTACTATCATATTCGAATGCTTTGAATGACTTCTCGTATCTGAATTGTTGAAATTTCATCGATCGGCGGCAACATAAACAGTATAACGGATCCGGTTTGCCTAATTTGATCATCGTTTTTCGCAATACTTCATATTCTCCCCAATCCATGTCCTCATCAAATAAATATTCACCCTCCAACTCTCCATGATATCTCATCTCATATGGAATGGACCACTTATACATCGAATTGTACAATCCATAATAGCGGACCATCTTAAAACCTGTTGCCGGAACATGCTGTAATAAGGAATCTAAGAATTCAATTAGCTGCATCTGTTTGATTCCAATACGAGGCTTTTCTCCCCTCGGTGTATTTTTGTAATCATTATATCTAAATCTGATCACTTCATCCGCTCTTTCAATCTTGTACTCACTCAAACAACTTCGCTTTGAATACCTGCCAACATAGCCTACTATTTGATTGATATCTTCTAAGGCCGGCTGGATACTCACTACCCATGGTTTACTATTCACACGTGCCAACCACTTTTTAAATTCCAATCCATCTTGCAATTTCTCAGATACTTTCAGTATTCCTTTTGCATGATTTTTAATTAATTGAGTAGTAAATATCTTACTGATCTTCTTTCCTAGAAATTGTTGGCGAGTCAGATAATTGTCCTTCAATACTTTAAATCCAGAATCCGTTAATTCTTGCCCTCCTGCACTGAGGATCATATGTACATGTGGATGATATTTTAAATCACTTCCAGCTGTATGTAAAACACTGACTATCCCGCATCGTAAATTGTGTTTTATCCTAAACCATTCCTGGATCGCCTCAGCACTCTTCTTAAATAGTAAATTATATATCTGGTCTCCATTGAGTTTACTAATGAATCTAAAGGCTTTAGGTAAGGTCACTATTACATGATGATGTTTGATATTCATTAGACTTCTCAAAGTTTTCTCTGCCCATTTCATTGTATCGGCTGCTCCACATCTTGAACAGAACCTATGCTTGCAAGACCGATGAATATGTACCTCTTCTCCACATTCCTCACAACTATATACCGCCAATCCTAAAGTTGAGGTTCTACAGCTCATTGCTTTGTTGACCGCTTTTATATGCTTATCTACAATAGGTAATTTTCGGTCTTTACTTCTGAGATAGTCTTGGAAGTGTTGGCTATAAATAGTACTTAAACGTATTTTATTATGTGATTGGGCGGTCATCAAAGGTGTGTTTCGATTCCTAAGTTAAGCATTATTGACCAGTAAAGCTAATCGATCTTACTCATGACGAAGTCATTGCGTACAACGGTCTCGCTGCATCCAGAGTCCGACCGATAGGGAGGATTATGTGATGAAGCCTGTTATCCCATGTAGTGTGCCCTGAAATTCCATCGGGTACTAAGTTAATCAAAAGTGGTTAATGGAAATAGATGGAGCATGTTGTAATTGAGATGAAAGACCTCTTCAAAGGTTGGATGGAAAGGAAACGAGCTGACTCCATGTAAGAATGGCA
>NZ_JAJNKB010000041.1 GCF_021533195.1 Portibacter marinus | reverse complement strand
TGGAGTCAGCTCGTTTCCTTTCCATCCAACCTTTGAAGAGGTCTTTCATCTCAATTACAACATGCTCCATCTATTTCCATTAACCACTTTTGATTAACTTAGTACCCGATGGAACTTCAGGGCACACTACCACAGATAACAGTAGATAAGAAGTAAGAGCTCCTTCGTCGCTCCTCCTCTTATCATTAACCGTTATGTCTTATTTAAAAATATCAAAATCACATTAGATAAATCATTGAAATCATAACTCTAAAAAATAATGAGTGAAAACGTCAATCAATATAATAAATTGACGAAGATTCTGGTACTAGCGACATGCCTTACAGTAATCAGTGGAATAATTTATTTTATAAGCAGGAGTAATAGAGAAATTCGAACTTCAGATCAAGATCTCCAAAATATTTCTGATGTTGTTACAAGAATAAAGAAAGTCGCTAGAACTGGCAGGTATAATAGACCTTACATTCATATACAGGTATTAAATAGTCCTTGTAGTTTTCGTGTATCTGGTAATTCATACAAGGCAATCAATCCCATGAAAGTCTTATCAGAAATTCATCCCGACGATAATATAAGAATTACGGTTAAGACAAGCGAAATGAACCGATGTAGAAGTAAATCGATTCTAAATAATATTCTTGATTGGAGAAACGAACCACAAATATTCTCACTGCAAAAGGATAGTACAGATTATCTTACTTTGAATAAATTCAATCTTTCCATTGAAAGGCAGAAGAGTAAAGATATTTTGTGGGGAGTGGTTTTAATCGTTTTTCTTATCGGTCAGTTCATCTGGGTAATCACAAAAGAACAAAATAAAAACAAAACTTAAAATGTGACAAGATGAAAAACCTTTTGCAAATAATTTTAAGTCTTTGGTTATTGAGTTGTTCTCCAACAAAACAAATTTCTATTAACGAAATGGAAGGGATTTATCTGTGGACAAGTATTTATGGTGTTGGAGAAACTATAGAATTCAAAGAGGATATGCAATTTGAATTCAAGTGGACTCAGGGACTAAAAAATGGTATAACGTTAGGAACGATAAGAAATGATAGCAAAAGCTGGATATTACAAAGCGAACTTCAACAAGAGTCATTTGTATTTAATTTAGAGATTCCTAGCCAACTATCACAAGATTTTTATCAATTCAAAATCACTGATGAGAATTCAATTGCTTTGATTGGGGCAAATTGCGAAACGTTCAAAGATGGTCTTCCAATTGAAGCAACATCATCAAATGAATTTGGACATTGTAAAATAGAATCTATAAACATTGATTCATTAGTTATAAATTATGGAGGATTTCACCCAGCAGAAATAAGACTTACAGAAAACAAGACTCCTAAATCTATGATTATCAGACTGAAAGAGCGACAATTTTACCAATACTTTAATGGTGAAAAAATCAAAATTATTAGCAGAAATAAAATCGAAATAAGCACCTTTGGAAAAAGAAAGACATTCAACAGGATCAAAAACAAGACATAACAGGCTGCGATCAGGAATACTTCGCTATCGCTCGTACGTCCTGATGCAGCTCAACCGTTATCTGCAATTCTCCAGACCTTTCACTCTCAAAAAAATGAGAAAATTTGCCAGAAAGAATTTTCTAATTTTTCATATTTTGAAAACCAAAGTAAATCAGGTCTGCTAACGTTACTGCGAAAAATTACAATCTTTTATAATATATAAATTGTACAAAATCAACATAAAATTTCACCGTTAGTCAGTATTAGATCAAATGAATATCATGTTTGCTAACATAAAGAAATACGAACACGAAAAATTAGAAGAATTGTTTAAAGACTTTCTAGCAAAAGGTGGTGCGCTTCGTTTTCATTCATTTGTGATCGAAAGAAACTACAGGGACGAAATGCCCGAAAAAGCATATCAAAGACACTTGTTAGTTGCGCGACAAACACTTGAAGAAATAAATTATCAATCCAACTTTCATAATAATAAAGAAATTGGTTCAATTAATCCTGGATTACCTCACTTGATAAAAACAGACCATGAACTATTAAACAATAGTGGGAAACAAATCAAATTAGATAATTTTTTTGGGTATCTATTTGATGTTGAAACCAAAACCATATTTGTTAGAGGTCGAAAGATGTATGCCAATCAATATTTTGAACATACTACGGATGAAATCCAAGAAAACATAGTTAACATCCAAGAAAGAATTAACCTCCATGAATCAAAATACGAAATATGTGATGGTAACTTTACATATGCCTTTATGGAACCTCCATTTTCTTTGCAAACGGGAGAAACTTTATATGAAAGAGGAGAATACTTCAATAATTTTATTCAAAATACATTTGATGATATATCAAAACTAGAAGTATTTACTTGGAGCAAAGATTGCCATAATTTCTTCGATGCAGGAAAGGAGTGGTGGGGATCTTATTTTTGGACAGTTTATAATCCTACAAAGAATATTTACTTAGGAATTGTAGGCTCAGAAACAGACTAAAATGATATTTCAAATACCAATTGACTTAAAGATAGAAAATAGAAAGGTTCAAACCATTATTGATCTAGATACTGGTGTAATTGGATTTACTGAAGAAGTAGATGCTGAAACAATTGAATATTATTTTAATGAAAGTCCAATTGAATTTAGAAAACGGTTGATTGAAATTCTCGAACCAATGTATGCTGAAAAAAGTTTGGCTAACTTCAAAGTTTCCGGCAAAAATGAAAATATGAGATTCTTATCGAAATATTTAAGAGAAAAAACACAAAAAGAAAAAGCAGATAACATGCCGCGATGACTCCATTTCTCGTTCCTCGAAACGGAGCATGCGGCTATGACGTTACCTATCATAAAGGCAAACTCTTCAAACATTAAAAGGTAAAAATGCCTGTATTTATTTCCTTTGTTATATTTGAGTGTGGACTTGAGTAAAACATATATTTGTCGAATGGTACATATAGGTAA
>NZ_JAJNKB010000040.1 GCF_021533195.1 Portibacter marinus | reverse complement strand
AGTAAGACGAGGAGAATTCTATCTGATTGGTAACCTTGAAAAAGGAATGATAAGGGAATCTTGGTTTGTAAACCTATCCGTTTCAAATTCTATGACTTTGACACTTAGAATAGCATCGGTTGAAGATGTAAAAATGTCAAATGACGAATCTGAATACAAGTTATTAATTGTTTCAGGAGATGCTCAAACACTTGAATTATTATTAGCTTTAAAAATAAGTAGTGAATTGGTACAAATAACCAAAGAAGGAAAAGACTAAAACAAGGAAGAACCTCGCAATTAGCCCAACAATTGACCAATGAAAAAAAATGCCGAACCGCTAACATGCTGCATCACATAATCCTCCCTTCGATCGGACTCTGGATGCAGCTATGACGTTATCTGCAATTTGATGAAACTAAATGAAATACATTGACAAATACTTTGAACTAAGGAACGAATTGTGGAAGGAATTCGAATCAACAGTAAAGCAAGGGGCAAAACTACCAACTCTTGTATCTACAGTATATCCTATTGGAATTAATCCACCAAACCTCTCAATCGACACAGATGGCCAAAGTTGGTTTTATGCTAAGGAAATAATCAAAGATGAAACCTATGAACTTCATATTGGAGATGACATAATTGTTGGGGCTAACAAAATCAAAGTTATAGACACAAATAATGAAATTCATGAGATTGCACCCGATACTTTAGATTTATACTGGTTGAGTGAAATATTGGATGCTAAGAAGACATAATGAATTGGATAATAAAAAATAGAGATAAACTCAGATTCCATACAAATCTCAATGTCTTACTAAAGCCAATCGAAAATGATATTCAAAGATTCAATTGGCTAATAAACGATTTAGAAATCAATTCGTCAGAATTGGAAAGCTTGCCAATTAATCACGAACAAGACTGGTTTTTAATAACATCAGAACAAATGGAAGAACTTAGAATTTCTGATACACAAATTGTATGGGGTGCTTTTTCAGCAATTGACAATAAGAGCAAAATAGAAATAAAAGAAGATGTTTTACCTTATGCGGAAGGTGTGTCCGAAATTTGGAAAAACGGAAATCTTCAAGTCAAAGAGTCCGAAATAGAAATTATTGCTTGGGATAGTAGTTTTACAATAGTGAAATTTACAGATCAAACTTTATCAGAAAAGTTTAGTAATTACTTTGATGAAGCAATAGAATTAGAAAAATATAAATGGAAAAAAAGCAGATAACATGCGTCATCACATAATGCTCCCTATCGGTCGCACTCTGGATGCCGCTATGACGTTATATGGCATAAAAGTTAAAATTTGAGCAGTCTAACAAATAGAATTTATAATGAACTTGACTCTTGGAAATACGCACAGTTGTATTTATCGAATGTATTGGGACGACAAAACAAATTTCATATTAGACTTGATTTTGGCTTAATCCTGACATCTTTAATAGGGATAGTTGGATGGTTTAACAACAATGATTTGAAAAATCTTTGGACTGCCATACTTATTACTGTTTTAGCCTTAAGAATATCTAAGAACATCTTTCTAAATTCCCCAAGTGAAAGATTTAGTATTAAAAGCTCTCTAGATTTTTACAATAGTCAAATAAAAGATCTTGAAAACCTTTTCTATGATTATTATAGTGGAAAATATAGTGGATTCAACTATTGAAAAAAAATTAAGAAAACTTCAAGATAATGAGAGAAGTATTTTCAAAACACAGACATTTGGAATAGTGAAACTCAAAAATAAATTGCAGATTCAAATAGAAGAAGAAGTTAATAAATATTTAAAAAAAATTAAATCAAATTTAGATGCCTAGTAATTCCACACCATCACATAATAAACCAATTCCAACTCCTAAACCACCTCCAAGAAGAGAGAAAAATAATCCTTCAATTCCTCCACGTAAGACAACACCACCACCTCCACCTCCACCTCCTAAAAGAAGCTAATAAATTCGGGATTAAGAACTTCAAGATGATAATAACAGATTACGAAAATAGCATTAGAAGAATAATTATTATTGCTCTAGGTTTTGAGGATTCAGTCAATTACAAAATCTCAAGCGCAAGAATCGAAAAGTGGAAGGAAAAACGTGAGATTGAAAAGAAAAAATACAAAGGAATTATGACTGAGACTAGACTAATATACTATTCTGACTTTTACGATTTAAAAACTATCATCTTAAAAAATTGGGAAAAATTCAAACACGTTTTAAATGATAAAAAGAGATTTGAAGTATTTTTTTCAGAAATTGAAAAATTCAGAAATTCTGAAGCCCATGGTAGGACTTTAACTTCCAACCAAATCAAGTTAATTGAGGGTATTACTAATGACTTGAAGAACTTAATTACTTTGTCTCACAATAGGAGTAAAATGATAGAAGACTATTTTATTGAAATAATAAAAGTTTCTGATAATCTTGGAAACATTTGTTATGGTTCATTAAATGATCCAATTGTCCTTAGGGTTGATGATGTATATGAAATTATAGTTGAAGCAAATGATCCAAAAGACAGAGAAATAGAGTACGAGATAGCGATATTTAATACTAATTTCAAGATCACACAGGTTCAAAATAGATTTACATTCAAAGTGACAAATGAAATCGTAGGGAAAAAAAGACAGCTATCAATTAGAGTTAAAACACCAGCCTCTGAGTATAATAATTCTGCAAATATGACTTTGTCATTAATAGTTTTACCTGCTTTGAATTGATGATGAATATAATTAGGTAATGCACTAATGAAGAATGTGCAACTACCAAAAACTAATACGCCATATAACAGGCTTCATCACATAATCCTCCCTATCGGTCGGACTCTGGATGCAGCAGAACCGTTATCTTCCCAGCGAAAGTAAGACAGCAAATCTGACTTATTCCAATTCGATTTATATAATTTAGATTAAGATCAATAAAGCTGCGCAGTCCAATTAAGCGAAACAAATGTAACAGCCCCCGATATCATCAGAGAGTAATTATAAAATAATTTTTGTAATTATGAATATGAAAATCACAGAAAAGGGGACAAAGAAATTCACCAAGAAAGAAAAGCTTCAGATAATCGAAGAAGCGAAGAAGAATGGAGTAAAAGTAACGCTTGAAAAGTATGCTTTATATCCCGGAACCTTCTATTATTGGAAGAAGAAGCTTATTG
>NZ_JAJNKB010000003.1:335000-819590 GCF_021533195.1 Portibacter marinus | reverse complement strand
TTGCAGTGAGATTAACAGGCGGCGGTAGATCTGCAGCACAGTCCAAAGTGAGATCAGCAGGAGCCGCTGGTGCGACTGGAGCTGTTTTATCTTCTACAATGATCGTCTGACTTACTGAAGAAGTATTACCACAAGTGTCTGTAAATGTCCAGGTACGAACCATGGTAAAATCATTCAAGCAACTTCCAGGTAATATTAGAGTATCTGGTGACACTGTGATATCACCATCACAATTGTCGGTTGCAGTAAGATTAACAGGCGGCGGCAGATCTGCAGCACAGTCCAAAGTGAGGTCAGCAGGTACGTCTGGTGCGACTGGACTAAGAGTGTCTATGACAGTAATAGTCTGGGTCACTAAAGTCGAGTTACCAGCTTCATATGTAAATGTCCAAGTTCTTTCCAAAAGAAAATCATTGAGGCAGCCACCCGGTGTTATTTGAGTAGAAGGCGAGACAGTAATGTTACCATCACAATTATCAGTGGCTGTCAGTGTCATCGGCGTCGGCACATCGTCAGCACATAGCAAAAGAAGATCAGATGGTGCCGAAGGAGGAATGGGAGATTCTTCATCAGGTTGATCGCTAATCTCAATCGACAAATTGGTAAAGCATCCTGTAGCAGAATCATCAACTCTTAAGTTGTATATTCCAGACGAAAGACCTGAAATATTTAGAGAGTTAGCGCTAAAATTGGGGCCGGACCATAAATATTCCAGAGTTGCCAGGTCTGAATAATCCACGATTTCAACCGTAATAGATCCGCCATTAGGATTACTACAAGTAGTATGAGTGACATCAATTACATTTGCTTGTAAAGGACACAGCACATTTATTATCACTGATCGGTAGGCTTGTATACCCACATTATCCTGAGCAAGAAAATTAATCACATATGTACCAACCTGATCGACCGCCGGAGTCCAACTAAAAGTGGATTGAGCGGATCCGTTAACGGCAGATACAATAGGAAAACTTGGAGTCATAGTAGCGCCTACTGGAAGACCTACTGACAATAAAGATGTAGTCTGGTTTGCATCAGGGTCAATAGCTTCCACAATAAAATCCACAGCATTTCCAGGAGGAGTTGCTGTAAAAACCTGGCCTTCTATTGGGGTATCACCGATAAAACTAGGAGGCAATGAAGGGCCCACCATTGCAATTGTAAAATCAACCGGCGTTTTGGTTTTTCCATCTTCAATCATAACTTGAATAGCAAATCGCTGACCAATCAATCTTCCTACGGTATTCATTGATATTAATCCAGACGGTGACATGGTTAAACCTCCCGGTGCTGGCCGAAGTAAACCTGATTCACTGGGAGAGGCAATCCGATAAGTTATGTCATCATTATCTGGATCAGACGCTGGTATTTGCAAAATAGCCGCTGATGCATTTACAGGGAAATTAATCTCCGAAGGTAGACTGGTTACTGGTGGATTATTTAACGGGGAGCCTACATTAACAATGGTTTGTAGCTGAAAATTTCTATCATTGTTTCCATCCAGCAAATCGCTATCCCGACAGCAATTTGGTGCACTGCTCTTGTAAAAGGCTGTAACAACTCTATTCCCTGATGTGGGATAGGTTTGAGTGAAGGTCCATGAAAAATATACCTGATCATTGGCCTTGTCAAAATTTGTTACAGTTCCACGTATGATTACGATCTGAGGCGATGATCCTGGGCTACCCAAGTCAATTTCACCTAGATTGAATCTATCGCCAATTTGTGCTGTTTCAAGTGGATTATAAAAGAAACCGTACCTGTATTGGCCAGTGAAGGAAAACTCAATACTATTTCCACCAGCCTGTTGCCAGGAGAGATTTCCACCTTCGAAGTGGGTAGCTCTAACATCTGGACTCAGAAGGAAAAGAAACAAAAATGATAATATAAAAATAAAACGATTTGTTTTTAAAGACGATTTGATTTGATGCTGGGACATAGTAATCCCGTTGCATGATTTGTTTTTTACAAAATACATGTTTGATATTTAAGGGTTAATATAAATAGCTATAGCTGTGGTAAATCAGAACTATGCTAATAATAAATTTAAGTCGACTTGTTTAAATTAAATTTAGGCGTTGGTTAAAGAACTAACCACGCTAACTTTTGTCAGATTTGCTGCTCATTGAATTTTTTTTTTAGGGTTAATAATGAAGAAAGATAATCTTTTCTTTTTAAATATTCTACTAAAAGCGCATTTTAAAAGTACAATAAGATTGACTTTGTATGGGATCGAGATTCAAGTATCTTTTAAGCCCTATTCCATCACATATATCAATTTTAACTCACGTATTGAACTACACAAATCCGAGAGGATACGCTTTAATTCATAAATTTCTCGAAGATTAGTTAATCTGGATGGAAATATATGGAGCTATAACTAATGTTTAATCGACTTTTCCTATATCATCACCATAAGAGGTGGAACTAAAGTTTTGAACGTAGATTTGAAAAGAGAGAGATTTAGCGTAACTATGCAAAATCTATGACCGAGCTTACAAACTTCATACAGGCATATTTCCCAATTCCTCTAAATCAAGTAGAGACTTTAGCCAGCTATTTCAAATACAAAACACTGGATAAAGGAGATTTTTTCCTTAAATCCGGAAGTTATTGTAATGAGCTCAGTTTTATTTTAGACGGTCATTTGAGAATTTTTGAAACCGTAGAAGGAAGAGAAGTTACTCAATGGATCTCAAGTCGAGGTGATTTTATTACAGATATCGCGAGTTTAGTCTTTGACCAACCTGGCCGCAGAAATATTCAGGCCCTTAAGTCGGTTGAGTTATACAGTATTTATAAAGAGGATTATGACAGGTTACCTTTAATTATTCCCCATTGGGAGCGAATAGAGAAGCAATTTTTAGCGAAGTGCTTTTTGACTTTGGAAGACCGTATTTTTTCTTTTTTGTCAATGGATTCTGCACAGCGATTTCAGCAAATGTTTGCATACAAGCCAGAGCTCTTTAATGAGGTACCTTTGCATTACTTAGCCTCAATGCTTGGAATGACGCCCGAAACTTTAAGCCGCATTCGTTCAAAAGTTTAAAATCTTGATTTATATCAAGAAGACCAATTTATTTCAGGCCCATCTTTGTGATATTATTAATATTAAATCATAAACAATGGGACATTTAATCCAGACAAAAATTGAAATAAAGGCTTCGAAATCTACCATTTGGAAGGTATTGATGGACACGGCATCTTATCCAAAGTGGAATCCGTTTATCAAGCAAATTCAAGGAAAGATAGCTGAAGGGAACCAGATCAAAGTTGAAATTATAAGCATGACCTTCAAGCCAAAGATTTTAGTGGTGAATCCTGAGAAAGTAATTAAGTGGAGGGGAAGCTTTCTTGTTAAAAACATCATTGATGGAACGCACATGTTCGAAATCATTGACAACGGAGATGGAACCTGTAAATTCCTTCATAGTGAGGCTTTTACTGGAATCTTAGTGGGACTGATGAGCAAGAAGTTAAAAAAAGAGACTCAAGATGGATTTATTGCTATGAATGAAGCATTAAAACAAAGGTGTGAAACTATTGAATCTCATCACCACGCAATTTCCTAAATCGCTTTCGAGCTTCTACGGCATAAGTACTGTTCGAAAATTCAATGAAGAGCTTTTCATAAAGTTCCATTGCTTTGTCAGGTTGGTCGAGGATGACTTCGTACATTTCGGCCAGCTCAAACAATGAATTATCACACCTGATTTCTTCAGGATGCAAGGTTATCACGGCATTATAAGCAATGATGGCCTTGTCATATTCTTTCCGTTGCTTAAAAATATTGGCTTCAAGATATAAAATGTCATCTCTTAATGGGTGAACCACATAACCGTTTTTGATTGAATCTAATTTATTTAAAGCCTCATCATATTTATTTTGAAAGATCAGAAGTTCTGTTTCAGCATACATCTCTAATGGTTTGACAATGGAATCTGTCCCCATGTTATCGAGAATAAATACGCTTCTATCTATAGCATCGTTTGAGATCAGTTTAGATGTGGAAGCCTTCAATATGTCAAATTGAGTCTGTGACCACTCGAAATCGCCGTTGTAATAGCTCAATAATGCATTTTTAAAACGTGCTTTTTCACCCAGAAAGTCCTCTCTGAAATCTTTATCTACTTGTGAATAAAGCAAGGAAGCCTCCCAAATATCGCCGGTCATCAGGTAGTAATCACCGAGATTCAATTTGGCATTGGCCAATATATATTTATTCACACCTTCGAAAGAAATCAAGGAATCCAGCAACTGAATGGCTTCCGGTAGATTGTCCAGATACTCAGCTTTTAGCCTTGCTAACTCGATGACTAAAAAGGCAGATTGTGTGTTAAAACCAATGTTATCTATAAACTCTTTATATTCATTTTCTAAATCTAAAAGATCATCTCTGGTGTAGTCAAAATTACTGGTGATCAGACGACGCTTGTTGGCAAGTTTCTCCCTTTTCGCTTCAAAATAGAATGGAGAAGTTTGATCTTTCTCTTCCAGCAAATATTCGAAAGCATCGATCGCTGTAGGGTAATCTCCGGCATTAGAGGCGACTTGCCCCAGGTTGTAAATTCTAACTCCTGTTTCATTCAGCCTTTTGTCCAGTGCTTTGGCTTGCCTTAGAGCTCTTTTGTAATCTTTTTTCTGAATAAAAGACCACTGCAGTAATTCTGTGTATTCAATGACATCCGGATTTTCCTGAACATTAGCGTAGAGCTGATTGAGTAAAATATCTAGATCTTCTATATCCAGATTCCTTTGAAAAATGGTCTGTACCGTTTTCATTCGCTCAGGTCGCTCTGCTATACTCAAGAGGTAATATTTGATCATCTTTTCCTTATTACCGCTTCGGCGATACAGGTCTCCCAGGTTATATGCGAAAGACTCTCCTTTCGTTAGCAAATTTGTTCCCTTTTCATAGGCAAGGATAGCGTAGTCGTATTTGGCAAGTCCAATAAATGCATTTCCAAGTTGAGTGACAACACTTCGATTGCCGTCCAGCTTAGTAATGGCTTTATCGAATTCAGCTTTAGCTTTGTCCTCCTGCTGCATTCTGTCATACATGTTACCAAGCGTAACATGGAGATGTAGATCATTCGGTCTTTTCTTTAACTGTTTTTTGATGACATCTTCGCTTTCATCGTACAATTCGAGTGAAAGGAGGCAATTGATGTATCGGTTAAAGTAGTAGGAGTTGGTTTTGGATTTTTCAAACAGTTGCTTATAGATTTCAGCTGCTTTTTCGTATTCCCCGGTATTGTAGTATTGATTGGCCAGGCGGGTATCCTGGGCAGACAAGAAAACGCTGACAAATAGGAAAAGGGTACAGATGAAAATTCTCATATTTTAAAAGCTTCTCAGTTTCAAGCAAATACTATTGGGCTAGTACTAGAACGCATTTCTAAGGTTAAAAGTTATGAATATTCCGGGACAAAAAGGGGAATGAGTAATAATTTAGGTGTTTTAGGTCAATGGATGGAGTTAGAATAGGGATTTAACTTCATATAAAGAGCAAAATTTTGTGCCCATTACATCCCATTAAGTAAATAGATTCACTTTTGATTTAACTCAACAAAATGGATTGTAAAATATAGTAAGCTGGAACAGCAATGAATTTCGGGAGTAATTTACTTTATCTCTAAATGGTTGAGAACATCATACTATGCATCAAATTTTCTTTAAGTCGAAAATCAATAGCTTCTTAGAAAAAGTGTCTTTTAAAAGATACCGGAATTTTGCAATCCATGCTTAACCATCGGACATCAAAAAAGGCCTTTCCCTTTCGAGAAAAGCCTTTTTATCATTTCGCTAATTCTATCGAATTAGTCCTGAAGTTTGAATCTTACCGGTAAAGTATAAAGTACCTTAACATTTCGTCCTCTCTGCTTACCAGGAGTCCACTTTTGTGGCAAACTGTTCATGCCCTGTACTACATCCAATGCTGCTTCTCCACAACCTCCTTCCAAATTCCTCACAATCTTTGCATCTGCAACGGATCCATCTTTTTCAACGACAAACTGAATAACAGCCATACCTTCGATACCATTCTCTCTTGCAATTGCAGGATACTTAAGGTTCTTATAAATATACTCCAGCATTTTACCCTTCGCACATTCTTCTTTCTCCTTATCTGTTCCTGAAATATCTTCACATCCCGGGAATCTAGGCATTTGCTCCACTACCTTAAAGATCTCTTCAACCTTAGGCTCTGGTGGCGGAGGTGGTGGCGGAGGTGGTGGCGGAGGTGTATCATCTACAACCACTTCCGGCTCGTCAATAATAGTTTCTTCTGAGATGTCCATGTCTTCGAAGACAGGCTCATCCTCTTCAAGAATTTCTTCTTCCGGCACCTCTTCAATCACCGGTGGCGGTGGTGGTGGTGGCGGTGGTGGTGGTTCTGCGGTTCTAGGAGGAATCTGCTCGATCTCCTCATCGAATTCCAGAGCATCGTCCGGAATAAAAACCTCTTCCTCGTATGAAGTCCAACTGAAAGCCAACAGCATCACTAATAAGGCGGCTAATGCACCGTACTTAAAAGCTGGTCCCGTATAGTTAAAGACGTTAACGTCCGGGTACTTGTTATTTGCCTCTAGCGGAGACGACCATTCTTTGTTTTCATACTTCTCAGTAAGACGACCATCAGATTTAGATCTGAGAACAGCCTTAATAACTTGTACAACAACAATCGTCAAGACAACAAAAGCAAGGATGGCTAGCAAAACACTTGTTCCTGTTAATGCGATATCCATATGCTTAAAATTTAATTTTTAAAATGATCAAACCCAGTAATGAGCCTATAATATTAGCAATAATATCTAGAATGTCAAAAAATCTCGACGGTGAAAGATAATATTGCATTACTTCCATTAATGATCCAAAAAGTATTGAAAAAACAACTGCCACAGCATAATCGTTCCATTTTATCAGCTTGACCTCCTTTAAGTATCTACCCAACAAAATGGTATATATGGCGTATATTAATATGTGAACTATTTTATCGAGCGCCAAACCCGACCCCCAGGAAATAGAAGGAACACTGGAACTTGGCATTAAAGATAAAACAGCTATCGCGATAGTCCATATAATCGCTGCAAAGAGCTTTTTTCCCAATTTTTAAAGAACATTTATTGATAAGATGTAATCAAGTGTGATTTTGGTGTATGGTCAATCCACTAATTCTCTGTAGGCTTCTCCATCCATTAAATCTTCAAGCTCAGATTCATCGCTCATTTCCACCTTAATGACCCATCCTTTCCCATATGGATCTTCATTGATCAACGAGGGATTGTCTCCTTCGTTTTCATCTATCTCTTCATTAAACTCGATGACCTTGCCACTGACTGGCATAAATAGGTCAGATGTTGTTTTAACAGCTTCAACTGTTCCGAATATTTCATCTTTTTCCAGCTCCTCTCCTACAGTCTCTACTTCTACGTAAACCAAATCTCCCAATTCGCCTTGTGCAAAGTCGGTAATTCCTATGGTAGCAATATTGCCTTCCACCTTAACCCATTCGTGTTCTTTCGAATACTTTAAATCATCAGGTATATTCATTGTATTAATTCTTAATCGTTATTTACAAATTCTTTTATCCATTTAGAAGTGACAGACTTAGGCCTTTCCAGTGGAAAACCTAAGGCTCTCGACCAGGTTGTTGCTGCTAAAACTCCAAGTGCCCTGGAAACACCAAACAATACGGTGTAGTATTGGTATTCATCCAAACCATAGTGTACTAAAATGGCTCCTGAATGAGCATCTACATTAGGCCATGGATTGGCAACTTTACCTAGACTATTTAAAATATCCGGTACGACATCAAACAAATCCCACACGATCTGAACGTGGTCTGAATCCTTGATATAATTTTCGGCAAAAGTCTTTTGAGCCATAAATCTGGGGTCCGGCTGACGCAAAACAGCATGTCCGTAACCAGGAATTACTTTTCCTTCATCCAGGGTTTTCTGTACGTATTCCGCCAGTTGTTCTTTTGAAGGTTTCGAAGTGCCCAATTCATCTATCAATTCAAAAATGAATTTAATGACTTCCTGATTTGCCAGTCCATGTAACGGCCCTGCCAATGAGTTCATGCCTCCTGCAAACGAATTATAAACGTCACTCAAAGTCGAATTGATCAAATGAACGGTGTGTGCTGATGCATTTCCTCCCTCATGATCTGCGTGAATGGTCAAATAAAGACGCATCAAACTCTTGAAATCTTCACCTTCTATTCCCAACATGTGGGCATAATTTCCAGCCCAATCCAAAGAATGATCAGGTTTGATATGATTGCCGTCATGGAAACTTCTTCTATAAATATAGGCAGCAACTCTTGGAAGTTTAGCGATCAGATTCATAGAATCCTCATAGCTGGCATCCCAATAATCATTTTTAGACATGCCTTCTGCGTACCGCTGAGCAAATACCGATTCCGTTTGCATCGACATAATCGCAATGGTAAACTGGGTCATGGGGTGCGTATCTTTAGGCAAGGCTTCTATTGCTGCAAAAGTATGCTCAGGAACTTCAGATCTCTTATCCCACTCGTTGCTCAACCATTCTACATCTTCCTGCGTAGGAATTTCATCTACCAACATTAACCAAAACAGGCCTTCAGGTAAAGGCTGTTTATCACCTTTTCTGGAAGGCAATTTTTCTCTTAATTGTGGTATGGAGTATCCTCGAAAACGTATACCTTCCATAGCATCTAACTGAGAAGTTTCCCATACCATACTCTTCACGCCCCTCATTCCGGTGAGTACCTGTTTCAGGTTTACTTCACCAACTTTTACATCTCCTTTTTCTTTTCTGAGCGTTTTCAGCTCCTGCATCAATTCCTGTGACTTTTCTAAAAACTTCTTCTTTAATGGGTCCATAGTTATATTGTATAAGTGATCTACTTTATTCGAAGGAAAAATATAATGAAATGTTCACACTAATGATAAATTCCTATCTGTGCATCCAGGACATCTTGCATACTTGCGTTACTTCTTTTTAATGCTGTGACCTTTTCTGCGTTTGCCTTTCTGGATTTTGATTGGTAGGTATGCCAATGTTTTAATTGGTTTTCATCGAGCATCATCTTGATTGAATGTTCAGTTCCGATGTGAATATTTCTTCTTTTTTCCCTGTACAAATCCTGATCGGTTTGTGCTATAGAAGCGATCTCATCAAGTTGAGCTTGTTTTCTGATCAAAATCTTTGAAAGCTGGGCTCTTTGTTCTGTTTCGATTGCCAATGTTTTGCTAAAAAATTGCATCTCTTCTTGAACTGTACTTTCCTGTCCAAAAGCTCCTGAAAAAGCTAAAACCAGAGCAATAAATGCTAGTATTCTCTTCATGCTGCCAAATTAGTGATTAAGAAATAAAATTCATGTATGAGGTCTATATTTTTATTATTGTAATATGTGGGTTCGCTTTTCGCTATTCCCTTTAAGAGCTGCCGCTCAGCCCTGCAGCCCAGGCTAGCTCTTAAAGGGATGACAAGTCTGTACTCGTTATTCGCAATTAGCTTTAAGCTATTCCCTTTAAGAGCTGCATCTCAGCTGAGCAGCGCAGGCTAGCTCTTAAAGGGATGAGTCCAGAAAGTCATTAAGCATCTCATACTACCGATCGCCCCAGAGTCGTTTCTAATACCACGAAAGAACTATGATAAATATTGACGACAAGTTAATCAGCGACGACGTAGTGGACAAAAACTTCGTCTGCAACCTTGAAAAGTGCAAGGGTGCTTGCTGTTGGGAAGGTGATTTTGGCGCACCATTGACAAGTGCAGAAATAAATACCATCGAGCAATACCTAGATGTAATTAAAGAAGCATTGCCGGAACGTTCTAAAGCATACATTGACCTAAAAACATTCCACCATAAATATGATAAGGACAAATTCGATGGAACTGCCATTCACCCCGATGGTGCGTGTGTGTTCCTAACCGACGAGAAGGGAATTGCCAAATGCGGTATTGAAAAAACGTATTTCGAAGGAAAGCAACCCTTTCGCAAACCCGTATCTTGTCACCTTTACCCTATTCGTGTCAAAAAAGATCAACATACGGGTATTGAGCTGATTAACTATGATAAATGGGATATCTGTAGTGCAGCCTGCAAGTTAGGGGACGAACTGAAAGTTCCGGTTTATCAATTTGCTAAAGAAGCATTGATCAGAAAGTATGGTGAGGAATTTTATGAGCGGTTGGACGATATATATCAACAAATCTATCAATAATTCAAAAAAATGTTACCTTTGCACAGCTTTTTCAAAAGCACAGACATGTACCTGATAATCATTAATTAAGTGATCGAGTAAAAATGGCGAATCACTTCTAACTAAAAGCTTTAACGAGCAGTCGAAAAATAACATAACAACCGATGGCATTAATAGGTAAAATAAGACAAAACTTCTGGTTTGTATTAATTGTACTGGGACTAGCGCTTGCAGCCTTTGTGATCATGGATATGACCTCCGCTAATAGAGGAAACGTAATGAATCCAACCATAGGATCGATCAATGGCAGAGATATCAATGCACAGGAATTTTCAAGAACTGAAAATGTCTTGTCTCAGAATGCACAATCTCAAGACGCTAATCAAAGAAGAGAAAGTGTTTGGGAATACTTTGTAGGTAAAACACTTGCTGAGCAGGAAACTGAGGAATTAGGAATTTCTGTACCTAAAGAAGAACTGAGAGACCTCCAGTTTGGTCAAAACCTAAGTCCGATCATCCAGCAAAGCTTTTATAATCCTAATACTGGACAGATTGACAGACAACAATTGGCACAAATCCAAAATGCAATCAATACCAATACAGGATTGACCCCGGAATTCAGAGCTTTCTGGAGTGTACAGGAAAATCAGGTCATTGCTGACCAACTACAAAACAAATTAAGAAATCTGGTATCTAAAGCAGTATATACTCCTTCGTGGATGGTAGAGCAGCAGAATCAGTTGCAGAACAAGAGAGCTCAAGTGGCATATGTCAGAATTCCATTTGATGCCGTCGAAAATGATGCTGTGGAAGTTACGGATGCTGATATTAAGGCGTACATGAATGAAAGAGCCTACGAATATACCAATGATGATGAAACGCGAGTACTAGAGTATATCTCATTTCCAGTGGAAGCTACTTCTACGGATACTGCCCAGGTTTATAATGACATGGTGGAAAGAGTAGCTACACTTAAAACGACCACGACGGATTCCATATATGCCGTGAATAATGGAGGTGGAATGCCTAGTTTGTATTATGCAATTGAGGACCTGCCAGAGCCTCTGCAAGATACCATAGAACGGATGGAAGTGGGTGATACCTATGGACCATTTTTAGATAACGGTATATATACAGCAGCCAAGTTGGTAGGTCGTCAAGTGGTTCCGGATTCAGTAGAAGCGAGGGTCATTTTCAGACAGGCAGCTTCAACAAATCCAACCTTGGTCGAGACGGCATCTGCTTTTTTAGACAGTTTGGAAAATTTGATCGAGACTGGTGAGGCACAATTTGACTCATTGGCAATGGTTAATAGCCAGGATGGTTCTGCTCAGCAAGGCGGCGACTTAGGTTATGTAACGCAAGGTTTGCTTCCTCCGGTTTTGGATAACATCCTATTTCTGGATGGAAACAATGAAGGTTTATACAGAGCCACGACTCCTCAAGGGTTATTTTTGATCGAAATTACAGATGTAATACGCAGAACCACTGATGATAAATACAGACTGGCTTACATTAATACGACAATTACACCTAGCCAAGAGACACAAGACAGTGTTTTGGATGTAGTGAATGATTTTCTCAGTGATTACAGAACATTGGATGATGCATTGGCAGCTGCCAAAGAGAATGGCTATACTGTGAGAACATCAGCTGCATTAGATGAGAATGACTACAGGGTTGGAAATTTGGTTTCAAGCCAAAGTTCCAGAGATATGGTGAGATGGGCATTTGATGGTTCTACGGAAAAAGGGGATGTGGCTCCTGATTTTTTCAGTTTTACCGATCCGATTGATTATTATACAAACCAGTATGTTATCGTTGGATTAAAAGATATTGTTCCTGAAGGCATGCAGAAAGTTGAAAATGTTAGAGATGAGTTAATGCCATTGGTCAGAAATAAAAAGAAAGGCGAAAAGATAAAGAGTGAGATTTCCGGAACAGATCTTCAGGCTATCGCATCTCAGTACAATACTTCCGTTGATACTTTGGCTGCAGTGACCATGTCCAGCACTCTGATTCCGGCGATCGGTAATGAACCTAAGGTGGTAGCTACCATCTTCAATACGGCTGAAAATAGCGTAGGTGGTCCTGTGATTGGTAACAGTGGTGTCTATATGGTTAAGCCTATAGCTATTGCTGAGCCCGGAAGTGCTACCAATGTTGCCTCTCTAAGAAGTAGTGCTAATCGCCAGAACAGAACCAGAGTCGCTCAGGGTCTGATAGAAGGCATTAGAAAGAATGCAGATGTGGAAGATGGGAGGTATAAATATGGTTTCTAATTCAGCAGATTAGATCTTAAATATAAAGTGATAAAGGGTGATTGCGTTGAGTAATTGCCCTTTTTTGATGAACTTCGATGAGTCGTACCAGTTAAGTGAATACGTTTTAACTCAAGACATACGTTTAAAATTGATAGGATGAGATATCTGACTTTTATATTGTTGGTTTTAATGCTTCAATCCTGCGGCCGTCGTCTGGACGAAGTAGAGATTCGGAATGCAAAGGGTGATGTAGTGGAAAGATTTTACTTAAATCAGGATTCCCTGCGCTTCGGTACTTACACTTCTTTCAATGAACAGGGTGCAGTATTCGAAGAAAGCCAATACAAGAATGGTGAGTTGCATGGTATTCGAAAGATCTATTATCCGGATGGAGCGGTAGAAATTGAGGAGAATTATAAGAAAGGCAGGATGGAAGGGCCGTATTTGACTTATTATAAAAATGGACAAGTCAATTTGGAAGCTCAGTATGTAGACGGAAAGATGGAAGGTACGGTCAAGCGATATTACGACAGTGGAGAATTAATGGAAGAAGTCACTTTTATGGCCAATGAGGAGAATGGTCCGTTTAAAGAGTATTTCAAGAACGGCCAGGTGAAGTGGGAGGGTCAATACAAAGATGGCGACAATGAATTTGGCCTGATTAAAAGTTATAATGAGAAAGGCGAGTTGGTTAAAAAAATGGAATGCGGCAAATATCAAGGAGAGTACATCTGTCAGACTATCTGGACCATTGAAGAAGGTGACAAAGCTTTAGTATTAGAATATGAAGATTAGTTTACAAGTCTTTTTTCTTGTTTTGTTGGTTCATATCGGACAAGCTCAGGTAGGAGGAAGAAACGTTTACGAGTTTTTAAACCTTGCACCATCAGCAAGAATTTCAGCGCTTGGAGACTATGTAATTAGTGTTTACGATGACGATGCTGTAGCGGCATTGTTGAATCCAGCCGCGCTTAATTCTGAGTCACACACGCACATTAATTTCAATCAAACTTTTCATTTCACAGACATTGTCAATGGTTATTTCAACTATGCACATTATTTAGAAAATCATGGTTTGACCCTACATGCGGGACTTCAATACATTGATTATGGAAATTTTGACTTGGCAGATGAATTTGGCGTGATTTCAGGGGAATTTTCGGCAGGAGAACAGTCCTTAATACTTGGCGCGGCAAAAGAATTGAATGAAAATTACTCGATCGGAACCAATTTAAAATTCGTGTTTTCCGGTCTGGAAGCCTATCGTTCGTCAGGGGCTGCACTGGATATCGGAGGAATGTACAGAGTGGAGGAAAAACGGTTTTCAGCTGGTTTTGTGATTCGTAATCTGGGCACACAATTTTCACCTTATGATGAAGTGAGAGAGCCATTTCCCTTTGATGTGGTTGCTGGGTTTAGTAAACAACTAGATCACTTACCCTTACGATTTTCGGTAATTGCACACCATCTTCATAGATGGAACATTAGTTATGACGATCCGAATTTGGAAGATAATCGCTTGTTTAGCAATAGTTTTGCAGTAGGTCTGGACAATTTTTTCCGCCATCTCGTTTTAAATGGGGAGTTTTTGATTGGTAAGGGAGGTCCCCTAAGGCTACGTGTTGGATACAACCACTTTCGAAGAAGGGAATTGGGATTGCAGGATTTTATATCAATTGCGGGCTTCAGTGGAGGTTTCGGGATTAAGGCAAAAAAGTGGCGAGTAGATTATGGATTCAATACCTATCATTTAGCTGGGAGTGTGCACACCTTAAGTTTTGGAACTTCTGTGAGTGCTTTCAAACGTACAAATAGATTGTAAGTTATCAAGCTTAATTTTCAATAATTTTCCTCGATATTGATATCGAAAAGGAGATTTTCAAGCAAATGACTAAATGTAAACGCTCAAATGCTTATCATTGGATTAAAAGTGAAATGACCACTTTTTCAGACTTAATCAACACCTGGAACACCATCAAGTCTCCTATCGAAAAATTTCCTTTACAGGAAACTGAAGTCAAAGCTTTGATTGATAAGCATATCGCCTAAAGAGAAGGAAAATATAGTCAATCTACTGCTGCAGTAATTCAAAAAGGAGATCAAAAAAAACAACCTGGTTCAGCTCTCGGAGTCCTCTCCCCAAGAACACTTTATTCGTCCGGAAGCAGTGACCTTTGAGTCATTAGATGGCTTGACAATTCACGGCCATTTGTTTAGACCCAAATTAAATAATGGTGGAGATATGCCAGCGTTCATATTTATGCACGGAGGCCATATCCGCCAGTGTTGTTAGGCTATCACTATAGTGGATATTATGCAAATGCCTTTTTGTGAATTTCCGGGACGGTATAGGGGATGGTAGAGATTTTCGTAAGGCAGAAGATCAAGGACCGAGAGGTGCCTCTGAGTATAAGGACATTGTAGCTGCGGGTAAGTATTTACAGATCTAGTCGGAGTTAAATCCTGAAAGGATAGGACTGTGGGGTGGATCTTATAGCGGATATCTGACTGCGATGGGACTTGCTAAAATTCTGATTTGATTAAGGCTGGAGTTGATTTTCATAGTGTTTACGACTGGGCCTGGAGTGGTAGAGATTTTAGCCTAGGAGGTGGATGGTGTATAAATGAAGAGTGGATGGATGTGCCTTATCGCTCTTCAACGATTTCAGAGCAGCAATATCGGACTTCGCCTGTATTATTCATCACTGGAGATGACGATCGGAATAAGATGTTCGGACAATCCATTGACCTAAAAAATAAACTTAACAAGCTGGGCGTGCACAATGAGGTACTTGTTTTTCCGGATGAAGTGCATCGATATTTAAGCTATGATAGCTGGTTAAGAGCTTATGAAAGTACAGTTGACTTCTTCGAGCGCTTCCTGAAAGAAGAGTGAAGTCGTTCGCGAACCGGACACGAGCTCGATTTTCTTATAAAAACAGGAGCTTGGGATTTATCTCGAGATGTCAAAAGCTGGGATTTGAAGACAAAACCATAAGATTTATCCCTAGACATTCAAACTTCGGGTTTGAACCCGAGATCTCTGACTTAAAGTCCGAACTCCTATCGCAATGCAATTAATTTACAACCATTTGCAATAAAAGTGTAAATCTCACTTTCAAATCCATCTTACTTTTAATACATCATATTGATTGTTTTAGCTTTTTAGAGTAGACGCTCTGTCAATAATAAATGCTAATTTAAATGCATGAATAGGAACATATACATGGGATCTAGCAAAGGGTTGAAAGCTCCATTATTAGTGTTTATTTTATTTGCACTAAAGAGTGCACCCTATTCAGCCCAAGTCGACAGCACCTATCACATTCTTACTCAGTACCCAGTTCACACTTTAGACCAACACATTAAAATTCTTCCGGATCCAGAAGGCAAGCTAGATATTGAAGAAGTAATCAAAGATACCACACTCTCCTGGAAGCCGCTTAAGAGATCAGAGCTGGAATTTGACCTTCCTTATGTTATTGCCCCTTCTTTAGAAACAAGCCCGGTTTATTGGGGACGACTTCAGGTCATGGCTAAGGATACACTCACGGACTGGATACTAAACCTCGAAGATCGCCTTTTCTATGCTGGCGCATGGGGAAGAGGAAATGGGCGTGTTGACCTGTATGCTTATTCTGACGATCAGCTGCTCTTTCACAAGATGTCAGGGACCAATGTTTTAAATAAAGAAAAGGAATTTCCGAAGGAATGGTACCTGCACAAATTCAAATTCGACATACCTGTAAATAAAACGGTCGATCTATATCTGCGAGTAGAAGAAAACCAGGCGGCAGTATATCCTTTTTTTAATGTCACCTTACGAAAAGAAGGTTTTACTCATTATCACCCACTCAGAAATCCCACCATTGGTAATCAAACTCTATTAGGAGGTGCGGCAATCGTCCTTCTCATATATCACTTAGCACTCTTCTTTTTTCTAAAAGATCGAGTCTACCTAACTTACTCCATTTGGCTTTTTGTAATCTCGATGAACTTCTTTCTTCTTGATCTCAATTACAGTGATCCATTAACCTCTAATTTAATCAGATGGAGATTCACATTCTGGATCATAAACTCCACTTCCAATCTTTTTTTCTTCTGGCTTTTTGGTAAAAGCTTTGTTCGTTCAAAGGAAAAATTTCCCCTTCTGGACAGGTTTCTTATGGCCTATCTCACCCTCTTTCTTCTTCAATTAATTGTTGCCGGATTTATGGCGTTCCACAAGTTCAATGTAGAATTTGGGAGCGTAATCTTCAACATGAAAATGATGGCTGTCTTAGCTTCCATGGGTATGATTTTCTCAGCTGTTTTAATATTTAAAAATGATCGTCTTGCACGATATTTTGGCATTGGTTCATTTTTTGGCATTGGATTTCACCTACTTGGTGCGCTCTGGGGTTTAGGGATCATTCAACTCAACTTCCTTCCTTTTAACTTCGGCACATTCATACTAATGATTGCTATTTCCTTTCTACTGGCTTTTCGCCAGCAACAATTGGCATCTGAACAGACGTCAAGAATGGTAGACGCAGAGAAAGCGAAGGCAGAGGCGGACAGAATTAAAGACCTTGATAATCTAAAGACGAAGTTCTTTTCTAACGTAAGCCACGAGTTTAGAACGCCGATATCCTTGATTTTGGGTCCGCTGGAACAAGCGAAAAGCAAGAACGAGAATAATTCGCAAGAATACATCAACCTGAAGAAAAGATCTTACGATATCATAACAAAGAACGCCAAGCGCCTTCAAAACCTGGTTGATCAATTGCTTGATTTATCTAAGCTAGAAGGCACCCATTTAAAGTTAAAACTCGAAAAAGGGCGGCTTCAGTCCTTTTCTCATTCCATTATCAATGGTTTTGAGAATATGGCGGCAAGAAAGCAGATTCACCTCAATATCACTGGTGGAGAAGAGATCGAAGAAGTATTCTTTGACAGAGATAAGTTGGAAAAAATCATCACCAACCTCATTTCGAACGCGATAAAATACACGCCTGAAAATGGAACTGTTTCTATAAATATATCCGTAGCTCGAGACTATTTTACTTTGGAAGTTAAAGACACTGGAAAAGGAATTTCATCAAGTGAAACCTCTAAAATTTTCGATCGCTTTTACAGAGCAGAAGGAACCGAACAGAAAGGCTCAGGAATCGGTCTGGCCTTGGTTAAAGAACTGGTAGAGCTGCACAACGGCTTTATTCATGTGAACAGTGTTTTGGGCTCTGGGACAAGTTTCAAGGTTAAGATCCCTTGTGCGTTGCATCTTCTCCCCAAGAATGTAACTATTCTAAATGAAAATGTGACCTTATACACTTCTAATCCCCAATTCGGACAGGAGCCCGAATCAATACCGATTTTATTAGAAGAAGATTCGCAACCATCCGTATTGCTCGTAGAAGATAATGAAGACTTATGTCATTTTTTAAGAGATATCGTTTCAGAAAATTACAAAGTGATAGAGGCGGTCAATGGAGAAGAAGGAGAAACCAAAGCCATTCAGCACATTCCCGATATTATCATAAGCGATGTTATGATGCCGAAAAAGGACGGGTTTGCATTGTGTCATGACTTAAAGAATAATTCGAAAACTTCACATATCCCTATTATTCTACTCACAGCTAAGGCAGGTCAAGAGAACAAAATGGATGGTCTTTACCAAGGAGCAGACGCCTATCTCACGAAACCTTTTGATCAGGAGGAATTGATGGTCCGGATAAAAAATCTGATTGATGCTCGCAGGAAACTGTGGGCAAAGTTGAAGGACCTTGATACGTCGATACTTAAAAATATTGATCTCAAATCTGCAGATGACGAGTTTTTAAAAAATGTATTCGAAATAGTACAGAAAAACCTAGACAACGAGCAACTTTCTATCGATGATGTCGCTCAAGAAGTTAATTTCAGTAGATCTCAACTCCATCGAAAGTTAAAGGCCATTATTAATAAGTCCCCGAACCAACTAATCGTAGAAATGCGATTAAACGAGGCTAAGAGAATGTTACAAAAGCGAGCTGGTAACGTGTCGGAAATTGCCTATTCTGTTGGGTATTCTAGTCTTCCGTACTTTACAAAATCTTTCAAAAAGCATTTCGGCATCCTTCCAAGTAAAGTAGCAGGACCAATCACAACAAAGACTGAATAATCATGAAACCCGTTCCACATATTCATAGCCTGACCCCATTAAGAGGCATCGCCGCAATTCTTGTTGCACTCTTCCACTATCACTTGATCATGAGCCCCTTGCTACCTCCAGGAAATACCATGTTCTCGAAATTGTATCTGATGGTAGATTTATTCTTCGTTCTAAGCGGTTTCATTATGTGTCATGTCTATGAGTCGTGGTTCGCGCAAAGGATATCGTCGCGTAAATTTCTAAAATTTATGTCTGCTCGTTTCGCACGATTATACCCGCTGCATCTCTTCACCTTTCTAATCGTACTGATCGTAGGCGTGGCGCTGCGAAACTCCGTGGATATGTCACAGGTTCCGGGTGTATTCGATATGATCACTGATTACACGGCCATACCTTTCGTGCTTACACTTACTCATGCATGGGGAAGTCATCTAGAAGCAACATGGAACACGGTTTCCTGGTCGATCAGCGTGGAATGGTTTCTATACTTACTATTCCCTATCATCATTCTCATTCAGCATAAAATAAAGCATCATGGAATCTGGCTCTGGGCGATTACAGGGCTTACATTATTATTTATTGTCGCCTATATTTTCGAGCCTAATCATATTGCAACTATCTACGCTGAGCGAGGATTACCTCCGCAGGCACTCGCTGGACACTCAAAGAATAGCATAGATGTCATTACTGGATCAGCTTTGCTCAGAGGCTTGGGTGGCTTTCTGATCGGTGTTTCAGCGTACCAGTTATATAGGAATAGGATAGGAATGAGATGGCTGAAGAGTGGATGGATATTCGTGGGGGTATGGTTATTTTTATTTTTATTTTGGTCAATGAATCAGCTCCTCGATCCTTTCGCAGTGCTCTTATTCGGAGTATTAATTTTGAACTCAGCCTATATGGAAGGCTCTGTGAAGAAGGTGCTAAATAGTCAAGTATTTACTTTTCTGGGAGATATATCTTATTCTATATATCTATGCCACATGATGATTTTTCTATGTTATAATTGGATTTGCATGATGAAAGGAACAAAGTCTTTTCCCCTAGAAGATACACTATTGAATAACTGGATAGAGGTGAGTATCTTTCTGCTGGTGACCATTATCACTGCCACATTGACCTATAACCTTGTAGAAAAACCTGCGAGAAAGTGGATGAATAACAAATTTCGGTGACCTTCCTTACTTTCACAAGATAGAATTCATCGATGAATACGAAATAATCCGAAGTGAATGATATCGGTCCTAAAGGACTGACCTCATAATGTATTCGAGTGTAATGACATCTCCTGCTTCGAAGGTAAAGCTTTTCTACAATGCCCTGGAACCAGGCACAAATGCAATACTAACCTGATCACTGAATCGATCGATATTCTGCCTTACCTTGGTAAGCCTTTGTTCCCATACATCGTTAACGATGATGTCTAATACCCCCTCGCAATCGTATCTAATTTCAGGATCTGTAATGTCATAGGTCGCTTCCTGAAAAGGTTTCATATGTACGGAAATAGAGAGAATATAAGTGCCATCTTCAGGGATAACGATCGTAGTGCCTAAGTCATTAATTACATTCCTATTAGCGAACTGGCCACCTAAGTTATCGTATAGTAAATAATTATTATTGCCGAAGAGAATCCAATCTGAACCATCGAACCCTTCGAACCGCTTAGTATTCTGGTCATATCTTATCGTCCCCATTTCAGGAGATCGACTATCATTTGCGATTTTCACCTTGCCGTATACTTCCAGCTTCTGAGTAAAGTAGAAGCGCCCACTCCCACATATCCGTCAGGAGTCACTTTAAAGTGATCCGGAAATTTCGAAAAGTCGGAAAAGCTGCTAGAAATCCTGAATGTATACAGAGCTGAGAAGAGCAAGAAAGGATTTCTATCCAGATTTCTACCACCGAAGAAACGTATGAAATAATTGCTTTCTGGAGTTGCGATAAGTAATTCTCCACCGGCAAGGTTGTTATCAGTACCTCTAATTTCTAGTGTTGCTTAGGGAGTGAGCGTATTAATTCCCACTTTATCCTGGCAGAAAAGGCTTACAGAGATCGATATGGATAGCATTGCTAGAAAATACTTCATAGTTCGTAATATTTCTACAGCAAACTAATAAGTATTGATACATCTTTTAATAGAGAATTAGTCTATGTTCATTCGTAACTAGTGAAGTTGCCATTTCGATGATTTTAAGGGGACGCGACGAACTTCTGCATTCTCGTTTTATAGCTTATCCAAGGGAATAAAAGCAGGTACCACATTCTTAACAGGCTTCGTAGACTGAAGATAGGCGTAGAGACTCTCCACATCTTCATCGGTCATATGGACATAATCCCTCCAGGGCATAGGCGGCATGACCATCCTGGAGTTTTCTAAGCCCTTATGCTTCCCTTCTCGCATGGATCTCTTAAAGTGATCCAGCGTCCACAACCCGATTCCTGTATCATCAGAGGTAATATTAGCACTGTAGGAAATACCCCATGGCCCTAAGCGAGCGGTATGATCCATATTGCTAGCTATCAGTCCTAGAGCAACGATATCAGGGCTCATCTTAGGCATGGGAGCTTTCGAATTATGACCGGAGAGCCATAGAGTCTCGTCTTTAACTGGTCCGTGATCCGTCATTCTTTTGGGAGTATGGCAGTGGGCGCATCCGTAGGTCATTACCAGGTATTTTCCGTGTGCGATTTTTTCATTGTTATCCTTAGTAGCATTCGGATTAGAGAGGAAGGAAAAACTCATCAAAGCTGCAATTATGATTATTGATAATCCCAGAAGTATTTTAATATTTTTCATTTAGTAAATTTTTGATAATTGAATAAATCAAAAGTAGGTCGAGTAAGCTCAGGAGGATTTTACCTTTAGGTCAATATTTGTAAAATTTGTCGCATATCAATACTCATTCCATCTTATTACCACCAGCCCATCTCCACCATTGTTGCTGAATTGGTTTCCACCTCCACCGCCTCCTCCAGGAGATAGACCGTTGCTACCCTGATTATGGGTCATAGATGTCCCTTGTAGGATGACCACATCACCTTTACCTCCATTTGGTGATGAATTTGGAGAATTACCTCCATTGCCCATCGTTTCTTTACTAACGCCTGAATAAATAGGAATGGTAACATTGGCATAACCATTACTTCCTGGAAGGACAGAAGCACTTAGAAATGGGGGATCCACGGCATAAATACCTCTCTCTCCGAATGTCATAGCGGTTGCACCACCACCTCCACTCGCTGCCGCATAAACACTAGGACCACTAATGATAGTATTCCCACCAGGTGAGGCACTTTGCGTAGCTCCACTGCTCACTCCTGAGCCACCTGCACCAGTAGCTATATTCATTACGTCCCCTTCTGTGACAGAGAAAACAGCCTTTGCATACCCTCCGGATCCACCGCCACCACCTAAGGCTCCTCCTCCACCTGCACCCCATATTTCGACCATAATCTCAGTGACGCCTACTGGAACCTTCCACGTGGAAATGCCAGCTATGGAAAAGCTGAGAAATCGATTGTATTTACAAGGGTCAGCCCATGAAATATTCCCATTAGTATTAGTGGTAAGGATTTGTCCGGGTGAACCGCTAGTGTTACCCGCAGTAATTCCACCTGTAATTTTGATATTGCCATCCACTTCCAGTCTGTCTTCAGGTAAATGGTTTTCATCAAAGCCAATAAAGACATTAGGAGTCTCCATCCTAATAACATCTGGTATAGGAGAAGACCAACTAGATCCAAATACCATAGCATTATTATCAAATATTCGTAATTTAGTCTGTCCCTGATTTCGAAGATTTAAGGGGTCTGTATCAGGTAACGAGTTCAACTGAAAAGTGGCACCAGGATTAGAAGTATTCACTCCAAACCTTCCATGTCCAGTGAAGGAGCCTATGTTTCCAAAATTACTTTTAAAGATGTGGAATCTTGCTAATGAAGAATCAGGATGAGGATTCCCTGCTAAAGTGAAATTCTGACTACTGGCGTCGTTTGTAAACATAATCCTACCGAATTCAGAGTCTGCTTCGTGGATATTTAATTGAGGAGAATTGCCATTAGAATTGGTAGTAGCTTTTACTGTGCCTACTACCGTTAGTTTTTCATCAGGACTAGTCGTTCCTATTCCTACATTTTGGGCATTTACAGATGCGAAAAGTAAAATAATTAATGATAATAAAATCAGTTTTCTTAACATGTTACTAGGCATAGATTTGTGATTCTTTTTTGTTTAGGTCAATGTATTATATGTAATTGCTACTTTTTTACCGATATCATTCCATTGTTCACTAATTTTGATTTGGTATCTAGTGAAATAGAGACCTCTTCAGTCTGATTCAAAGGCATAAAGTTGATTTCGCCATTGTTAAGAAGTGTACCTTCCTTAATGTCAATCGAAACTTTAGATGGCCACGCCTCATAAAAGTTCATCTCTGCATTAGGCTCTATGGTAATTAGGGCAGCTGTAACATTTAGCGAGGCAACATTGACCTGAGAACCACTACTAATCACGGCATCCTCCTGAGGATCGAAATGTACATCATGACATTCTAGTGGTGTACCGGAAATATCCCAGTTCTTGCTATTGCTCCAGTCTCCGTCACCTGCGAGACCGATCCAGTTCACGTCAGAGGTAAAGCACAGAGGGTCTAGAATGAGGTAATAGTCATTATCCTGTTTCGCAATCGACCAGTCATGCACAGGAACTGGAAGTGCGGTGCTAGAAAAATTATTTGTACTTCCAGACTGAAAACTTATCAGTTGATATGAGGTGTTAGCAGGTGGGGTATAGTTTTCATCTAACAGCACTTCTATACTACCGTCTATTTGTGAAAGAAAAGTTGCAGTCATCAAGTCATGTCCTAATAGACTATTAGTGCCTTCAGCTCCTTTAATATTGAAAAGTAGCCTGGAAGTGGAAGCTAAATCTAACGCTCCAGTTATAGTAAGTGAGCCTATAGAATCTCCGGGATTAATAATTCCAGAATTTTTCAAAGTAGGCGTAAAGATATCGCCTCCACCTAAGAGGGTAGCACTTTGTAAATTGCTAAAGGTATTGCCTAAATCCGAAATACCATTTTCAGTGAAAGTCCCCGAATTAGTGATTGCGTTAACACCTACCCCGGAAGAACCTTCTAGGTTATAAATTCTTAAAATAGCATCCGTCGAATTAACAAATTGCCCCTCGTTCCAAATTCCTCGAATTCCTACTTCTTGTCCTCGGTCGATATGTAGGAGACCTTCATTATTAATTGTTCCTATGTTCCGTATAAAATCGTCGCTCTGCACATCTCGGAGCTGAAGAGCACCTTGATTATTTAAAATGCCTCCCGGGAATATAAAAAGTGCAGTAGCGCCATTATCAATATTATAATCTCTATTTATTCTTAACTCGTTTCCCGATGGAATCGTCAATTCGCAATTCCCATTTATCGTTAGTTTAGAAATTGCTGCACTGTTAACATCAAAAACGATCTCAGGCCGATTCCCTATATCAATTCCTGCAAGTACCACTTCTTCACATGGTAAAGGTGGTCGACCTAAACTCCATTTACTCCCATCCGACCAATTGCCGGAGAGTCCATCATATTCATTTATTCTAGATGAAGTACCACAAGGCGAGTACGCAAATTTTACTCTATTAGGATCAGCATAACTTATTCGATGATTTGTCAAGGTTATATTTGCATTCACCGATTCAAAAAATCCAGACCTGTTCCCTTCATGGATGATCAGATCATAGTCTTCAGCTATTGGTATTGTATTGCCAAAAGCAACATGTATAGTACCGAAGCTTTTAAGGTCACCTGTTACGTGCAAAGCATTAAGAAACGTTGAGTAAGTTCCGGGCTTTTTTAATTCTAGATTTCCATCTATTTCTATTGTATTACTGGTGGGTTCTAAATTAAAATACCCCGAACTTATTAAAGTACCGTTTTGAAGGTTGACCTGACCTCTTAAGTTGAATGTGGCTGGCAGAATATTGGATATATTGGCTCCATCTGATGTGATATTTATAATGCCATCACAGTAAAACTGGGAATCTCCCCAATTGTAAATAGCGATATCTCCGGACGCTAAGGAGATGTTTAGCCTCCCTTCATTTTCGAAAACGGCATCAGGGCTTTCTGCACCAGCTTTAAGGTTTCTCAGCCCTATACCATCTGCATTTGTAATGGTGATAACACCTGTTTCATAGTTAGAGGTTCTATTAAGATTTCTAAAGCTTTCATTCCCGCAATCTTTAACAGTTATAAGTCCATAGTTGAAAATATCCCCTGAGTTATTAATACCGCTTAGATTAGCATCTGTAATAACACAAATTCCCTGATCATAGTTATAAAAGTTAGCACTTGGATTCGTACCCATTCCAGTCTGATAACCCGTCACGCTTAATTTGTAATAATTTCTTAAGAAACCGGCGAATCGAAGAGAAAGTCCAGTTCCGCTTAAACTTTCATCTCCCTCTAAGTTTACAGTACCGTAGTTATTAAATGAACCAGGAGTACTAGAATTTCCAACTTGTATGCCATTAGCCAGGGTGATGATGATGCTACCACTACTCTGATTTTCGAATTCACCTAAAATTGTAATGGACTTTGATCGCTGTAAGCCACCAGAAATTCGAATGATGCCACTATTGTTTGCGATTGAATTCTGATTGATAAAAAGTATATTATTAGATGTAGGATATTCTATGCTCGCATCTATTTCACCAAAATTGTAAAAATAGGATGTGGACGATGGACTTTCTATAATGATGCCCGCGAGCTGTATTTCATCTCTTAAATAAAGCTTACCTGTGGTCTGATTGTAAAATTCACCTTGATTTACAATTGCTGTTCCAGTTATCCGGTCCATTTCTAAAGTTCCAGAATTGATGAATTGGGCACCTAATCGAATCCTTATAGCTTCGCTAGTATTGGTCGCAAAGTTGCTCGAATTAAGCACAAGGTCGGTTATCCTGCAGATCGCATTCGATGAGTTTACAAAAGATCCTTGTATATCAATAGCCTCCTGCTCTGTCTGCGAATTCAAATTTTTGATTTCAAGCAATCCCTCATTTCGAAATAATGTGCCATCAGGAATAAACAAAAGGTCATTACCCATCTCTAACTGACCATCAATAATCAAGCTACCTTTAGGTTCGATGGTAATTCCATCTAGCGTTCCGAAAATTCGTAGTTGCTTGCATTTTGCTTCTACCGTATTTCTAATGATAATGGTGTAATTATAAACACCATTAATCGTTACGATGTCATTCTCATTGGGTACTCTCGAAAGATCCCAGTTGGCTTCATTGTACCAATCATTATTTAGACCATTTCCTGTCCAGGAAATCGCAAAATTTGTATTTATAATACAGAAGAAAAGAAGAGTTATCAGCAAACTTTGTTTTTCAATATTTCTCATTTGATATTTTTTGTCAATGTTGTTGTAGTCAAGGTCATATATCTTTAGGCTCCTGCTTTTTATTATGAGCTTAAATGATGTTTCAGTTTAAACTTCATCAGTACTTCGCGATTTTTTGAACTGTAATTTTATTTCGTGAAATAACTTGGACATGATAGATTCCTGAGGGAAAGGTTCTCATGTTAATATGCTTTTTATCTATGTGAGAAACCAATAACTTCCCTTGACGATTAAAAAGCTTTACTACACTTGCATCTGAAAGTCCTTCAATATAGATGTACTCTGTAGTTGGATTTGGAAATATTTTAAGACGCTCCCCTACATTTATTGTCACCAAATCACTGAACTGGTATTGACCTGAATAATCCACTTGTCTGATTCTGTAGTAATAAGATCCTGGTGAAAGTTCTCTATCCAGAAATTGATTAGATTTTCCGCTTGAACTTGTTCCTAAACCATCAATTTGACCAATTCTCGAAAAATTTCTAGCATCCACTGATCTTTCCACGTCGAAATGACTATTGTCTACTTCTTGTACTGTCTTCCAAGAGAGAATGGCTTCATTTTCGCCTCTAAGCCTAACTGAAAACCTGGAAAGCTCTACAGGTAATGTCTGAATGCTAAATAACGCACATACCGCATCTATATCTGCTCCTGGTGATTCTTCATTTCCGCAATCCTCTGGTACATCGGTGAGTTGCACACTCTCAAAAACAAGCGTACCCCCAGCATAAAAATTTCCAAGGAATTGATCTATGTCCACTGAACGTGTTGATCCTTGAATGGTGTCGATTTCATAGTAGCCATCACCATTCGAATCTAACAATCCTTCATTTTCCAAGATGTTTATAGTTGCTTGATCCAATGGAAGTAGTGCTACACTAGTAGATTCAACCAGCGGTCCTACTTCGAACACCCAAAGATCGGCGTCTGAATTTCCTGAATTTGTCAACTTATTATTTGTGAAATCAAGTTCAATAGAGCCACCTTCTCCTAATGATACAAAAGATGCGACATTCTCAGAATAGTCACTCACGCCTAAGGCAAAAGCACTGTTCGTATATAAGTTCGACGGACACGTATTCGAATAGTTTCTCACTTCATCTGCAAAAGAAGTCCCGTTATCCTTACAAATGGTACATCCTGAATTAGGAAGTGACTGGCAGCTAGTATCCTCACAATCTATAAATCCATCTCCATCATTATCTATACCATCTGCGCACTCTTCTGCAAATTCTTCTCTAGGGGAAGGTGATAGAGATGAGAGGGCACAAACTGCATCGATATCTGCTCCTGGTGTGTTAGTGGAACAATCGCCTGGGACATCGATTAACTTCACCGCATCAAATAGTAAGCTACCCGCAGCATATGTTAATGTTAAATTAGCATCAATATCTATGGATGCAGTTGCTCCTGCAACCTGGCCAAATTCGTAATAACCATCTCCATCATTATCTGGAATACCCTCATTGATGAGAATGCTCTCCGAACTCTCTGTCAGAGGATGTAGCTCTATGTCAGTGGCTTCTACTAGAGTGCCCACCTCAAAGATCCAGAGATCTGGGTCTGCATTTCCTGAGTTAATCAATACATTGTCCTTAAATTGTAAGATCAACACTCCTTCATCTCCCAGTGAGACATACCCGATGTTACTACTAGAATGATCGCTAACCCCTATGGCCTTGAGTGAGTCGGTTTGTGTATTATTCTCGCATGTGTTTTGATAAAAGATAACAGTATCTGCAAAGGACATTGCGTCATTAAAGCAAGTTGCGCAGCCATTATCACCGAGCTGGATGCATTCTAAGTCTTCACAATCGGCAAATCCATCGCCATCGTTATCGATACCATCAGCGCAAAGCAGGGCTGTGTTCTCTTGGGAGAAAACACTTGTAGCTAGTAAAATGGAGAGTGTTATAAGTTTTAGATGTTTCATAATTTATAGCACTTGTTCATAGCATAAAGTCTTGATATTTACCTAGTGAGATTACCGTAATTACTCGTTTTGAAGGATAAGATTTCCACCAGTTTTGATAGTAATCTGATTAAAATTCTGGAATGAATTTGCCACATTGTTCCTATGGAAAAACATTCCTTCAATAATTGTAGTACCGTAGTTCATAAAACTACCATTGATCCCTATGGTAAGGGAAGCACCATCTTCGATCATTAGAGATCTTCCTAAATATTCACCATTGACACTTTCACCTATTGCTAAGACACCACTTGTAACCAAGGGCATATTAGCAGCTAAAGCAGGAATTAATACTCCTCTTGCTGAATTCGGGATAATCCGATACTTCCAATTGTAGCTATTGTTCCAATTCCTATCGTCTGCACCACTCCAGACGAATGGTGAAGTATTCAATAACGTAAGACTAAAAAAACCATCTCCACTACCTCCTAGATAATGACCACCACTGATGATCGTCGCATCAATTGCAAAACCATCATTAGAACCACCCATAAAATATCCCTTCGTATCTATCCAAGACACAGTAGCCACACCATCATTAGAACCGCCTATATAAAAGTCATCTCCGATCGCAAAATTTGCAGAAGCAAAACCATCGTGAATTCCTCCCACGAAAAAACTACCTTCAGTTTGAATACCTACTGAAGCAGAACCATCACTATAACCACCCACATAGAATGCATCATTTATTTGTAGCCCTATAGAAGAAGAACCATCATTAGGACCTCCTGTAAATTGAGCAAATGAAAGTTGGCTAAAAAGCAACATAGCATAGAATGTATACCTCATAATCACCTTACTATTCCTCTACCCCCGGTGCTTTGCACTAGGCATTCCGTTCCTCTAGAAATGTCGGACAGTCTAGAATCAGGATTGCACATTTGGTTAAATATTGCTGAAAATTGGCCCTCTCCTTCTACACTCAGTTCGCCATCTCCTGGCAAAACTTCACCGCTTGCATATGAAATGGTTTCACCAAGGCTACCAGACATTTCCATGACACCATAGTACGTTGCGCCTGCAAAGAACTGGTTGCTGCTTGCAGTTGCCGCATATCCAGCACGTACAGGAAATTCTGCAAACGGGTAAGCTTGCGGATCTAGCTGCCTTTCACTGCCTGTACCTATATCCGTCAACTTAGACTCAAGCACCTCATTGTAGAAAGGACTGCCCCAGGCAAACTCGTCATCCACAGGTTTATTCGGGCCTCGACAAATTTTAAACAACATGATATCACCTATCGGTTGCATTCCTGCCCAATCTAAATAAGCAGCAACTCTGTGAGGTTGTATCATATTACAGGCAATATTTTGTCCATCGTCTGCTTCCCCCGGTATTCCATTACCATTAAGATCACATCCAAATTCATACCTTCCCTCATTTGTTATTCCCAGGTCTATAATTCCATTTCTAAATTGCGGCGTATCATTAAGAACTAACGGATATATATTATAGCCACCAGGCTGTTGAGTAACTGTAAGTGTATTTAGAAAATCTGCATATTGCTGTTGAGTTATCTCGTATTTCATACAATAAAATTCATCATATCCTTTCACCTTTTGCGGGAGGATTGTTGGTCCAGTGGTTGAATTCTCCCTTCTGTATTCATTAGAACCACTTCCATAATTTATTTGCTGACTTTCAGAAGTAATGAGTACACCCTCGTGCTGATCATCGCCTCTGTGAAAAAAATCATGATTAGGAGATGAAGCATAGCCACCCCAGTAAAATGGTCCTTCAGGTATATAGACCATTTCAACACTAAAGACCTTAAAGTCAGGAAATGGAAAATTTTGTCCGATATTAATCAAGTTTTGGTTCTGATCATATACTTGTGCAAGAAATTTATATTGTGCAAGTTTTACCGACCCTTGTCCATCAAAACGCATAAAGACGAGGTGTCCCATATCATCATGAGGTGAGGTTTCCATATCTGCAGGCGCTGAAATTAACGATAGTCGAACGTGTTTCCATTGTCCTCCGGCCTCCTTGTATTTTGCAAATACATAGGCCGCATCTCTAAATTTATTTCCAAGCCTCCAGGCATTTTCCCATCCTAGGTCAAAAGTCAATATACTAGTATTCTCGTCAAAGGCTAGATTCTGTATTTTTAGATCATTACTAAACAGTGTATTTAGGAATAGGATAGAAATGAATAGCGTGAAGCAAAATTTAGTTTTCATCGTATTTAGTTTTTATTTCAATTTTAGATTTTACTGGGCCTAGAACTCATGTATACTGTATAATTTCAACAAGCCCTTTTTGCGTTGCAATTTTCCAAAGATCAAGATTCGCAAGATCTCATACATCACCTTAATGGAGTATGTCTTTGAGCATGAACTATTTCAGCTTCTCCATAGGCACAAAAGAGGGAACCGCGTTTTTTATTGGTTGTACGTTTTTTTAAACAGGATTATAGAATGATTCAATAGTTTAAAGTTCGGTACATAGTCGTTACAACTTTTTTACTCTTGGGTCATTGTTTGGTACTTTTGTTGCAATAGCATCTTCTTGTGCTTAATCTCGATGAGCAAAGTTTTCATTCAGTTATTGTTTTCTCATCCTTAACCTGGATGGACGCTACCTTTTCTACTAAGACTTGTTGTTGTTCTACTAAAAGTCGAACGGTATCTTTTAAATCTTCTATTTCCTCCTGCTGCTCCTGAATTGCCTTGACCAATACCGGCGTCAGCTTCTCATAATTTAAAGACCATAATCCATCATTGTCATGAGTGGGTTTTCCCACGATTTCCGGAATGATGTCGTACACTTCCTGCGCTAAAAATCCAATATCTTCTGCATAGTCTTCTTGTACAATTAGTCGTTTATCTTCAAACTTACTGCTATGGTGGTGGTATTGAACAGGCTCAAGGAGGAGTATAGAATGAAGGCCATAATTTATTGGTTTAACCTCACGTTTAACTCTTTTATCTGAATAGGTATTCCATGAATATGCCATTGCAGAACCTATAAAATCCGACTTGTTGGGCAGACCGATTCTATAATTGTAACCATTTGTAAAATCACTAAATATAATTCGACCATTTATGTCCAAAGATCCAGACATGTTTATATCTCCATCTCCAGATGCAGAAAAACTCCGACTATTATCGTTGTTAGTAAGACTTAAATTTCCTATTACGCCTAAATGGCCTGTTTGGGTTGATGACCCAATGGCTACAGAATAACCAGTAACTGAAAGAATATTACTTCTTTTATTTATTGTACCGTTTCCCACTGCAAATAGCTCTCCAGCAGTATAATTATTATACGCTCCAGCTATCAAGGAATTATCGGTTGTACTAATTAATGATTCACCAAATGTGGCACTGAATGCTCCATTGACAACATTCGTCAATCCTGCCGCAAATCCTCCTATGGCATTTACATTGTTACCCTGACCAAATGCGGTGCCTACATCTTCTTTAACAAAATTGTTGAATCCTGCTTTAAAGGAATTATTTCCATCCGCATAACCGAAAGAACCAAAACTTACGCTTCCATCACCACCTGCGCGCGTTTCACGACCTGCTGAAAAGGAACCTAATCCATTAGAAGAAGTCTCGATTCCCATAGCAACACTTCCGTATCCAACTGCACTATTTTGATTCCCAATTGCTACAGCATACTCAGCAGCTGAAGATGATTGATTGCCAAAAGAAAGTCCATATGCTTTGTCTGATGTAGACTGATATCCCATCGAGAAGCTATGCAAGCCATAAGATTGTGAATAATCACCAACACTAAAAGAAAAATCCGCATAGGCAACTGTTTGAAAGCCAAATGCTGCAGATCCAAATCCTGTAGCATTTGTATTCCAGTTTGAATTTAATATTTCCCCTGCTCTGAATGCTGCCTTTGCTTTGTTAAAAAACATAAAAGTATCTCGTCCCAGTTCATTGGGTAATCTATCACTACCGATCAATACTGAATAATTCGTGTACTTAGATTTTGTGTGTATTACATCTCCTTCAAATTTATCATTGACTATTTCAAAAATTCCGGAAAGCCCCCAATCTAATTCACCATTAATATCAGATATTAATGATTCTCCATCTTCACCCGCGCTTACTGGAAAGGAATAGTTTCTGAGTTTAAATTTTCCATTTTTTAGTACAGTAACTGCATTCTCTGGATTGGATTCTGTTCCTATTCCTACTTCCAGAATAGGGTCAGTATCAAGCCATTGATAGGAATTTCCAACTCCTTCATTATACCTACCTAGAGCAATACTTCCATAAGCATTCGAAGTGGTACCATAACCGATTGCTGTAGAGAAATTACCGCTTGCTGTCGAATTAATGCCCAAGGCTGTTGATACCGCACCTGATGCTGTATTTAACAGGCCCAGAGCAGTGGCATTTCCGCCAGAGGTTCGATTCTGAGAACCAGCAACAAAATCATAGCTTTCTTCTGCAATGTTATCGAAGCCAAGAACAACACTTCCAAATTTTTTTGCTTCACTTTGATGACCGATCACAAATGATGATGAGGCAGTAGCCTTTACTTGACTTCCTATAGCTAACGAGCTATTACCGATTGCTTCACTAAAATTTCCTGCTGCAAATGAACCAGAACCCATTGCTTTACTACCTATTCCAAATGCTTGTGAATAGTTGCCTGAAGCCTCTGTTTCCCTACCTGCTGAAAATGAACTCTGCCCCAGATTGTTTATTGACCATTGATTTGATTGCCCTAATCTACCAACTCTGAAAGCTCCTGTTTCCCTATGAAAAAAAAGTAGAGTGGTATCAATTAAAATTCCGTCTTGGAAAAAGTCATGATACCCCAAAAGTAGACTGCCATCTTTGATTACCGTCAATGCATTAGATCTTTTGCCATCACTTAATCCATTTCCTATTTCAAATAGTGGATCGGCATAAATCCAGTTGCCCGGAGTTCCAGATGCAACATTATATTGTCCAAGCGCACTACTAGAAGCAGTTTGTGCTTTTGTGCCTCGACCCACAGCAAAACTATTGAATCCATTGGCTTCACTCTGAAAACCCATGGCTGTTGCTGCATCTGCAGTAGCTTTTGTGTATATACCAAAGGTAGTAGCGTACTGCGCTGTTGATTCATTATATGCACCAAAAGATGTTGTGTAAAGAGCGGAAGCCAAAGTGTTATGTCCAAAAGCCATGGAGAACTTTCCGATATTTCCAGGTGACCAGGCATCTGAATCGATTACCCTACCGGCTCTAAGGTACCCTAAATCATTTCCCCAAAATAGAATGGTATCGCTTGTATTTCCAATAGAAGGCGCATAGTCAGAGCCGAAAATCACTTTTTCTTGTCCGTTCATTTGGCCAAGGCATAGCAAGGCAAATATTATTGAAAACAGTATACTAGAGAATTGAGGGATTGCTTTCATCTTTTTATTTTCTTAGGATATCATAATTCTCCAAAAATGCTCACATTGACCTACCTGCACATCACTTAAATGGAGTATTTCTATCGTTCGATACAAACATAGAGGGAATCATTACGCTACAGTTTCATTCTTGTCGCAATTGATGGCAATTCTGTAGCATAGGAAGGCAAAATGAATAAAGACAGGGCTTCTGCAACAAATTAAAAAGTTATTGCAACAAATGTGTCAGCATACATTTAATCATCGCCATACCTTTGAATGAAGAAATCGAGAAACCGTTTTCTGGCTAAAAAATAAAACTCCTTCATAATGAAAACATTGGCACTAAAAGCAACCAAAAAGCAGTATAATACGCTCAATCTTGTTCCGAGGAAGAGCAATAGGAAATTGGCTATACAACTCAAGAATAGAATAGAAATCATTGACATGAAAGATATTCTCTACTGCCAGTCCGATGCGAATTACACCCACATTTACATGGAAGGTGGTCAGAGAATATTGCTTTCTAAGACGCTAAAATCAGTTGGTGAAGCATTGAATCACTCGTTCATCAGAATACATCAGTCTTACTTAATCAATATTAATAAAGTGACCGCCATTGGCAACGAAGTAGAACTCCAAAAATCAATATCACTACCCATTTCCAGAGCCAAGAAAAACGCCACCCTGGAAGCCATAAAAAGATATTTCACCATTATTTAAACACATAAATACCAATTGATATGAATTTCAAATATTTAATTTTCAGCATGATGGTACTCACACTTAGCTGTACCAAAAACGAAGATCCTATCGTGGAACTTCCTACGGAGTATGAAGGTCAAAAAGTCGCAATCGGTGATGGATTCGCATGGTCCTATGTAAAGACCGACGCGAATCAAACACCAACAAGCATTGGAATCAGGTTCGATGGAGCAGTGATGGATGATCTACCTACAGAAGGGCTTTTGCCAACAGAATTCACATTGGCACTTCCTTCCGAAATTAGCGTGGCACCTTATGATCACATTACTATGGACTGGAACGCTCACGGACATCCTCCGATGATGGTGTATGATCTACCGCATTTTGATTTCCATTTTTACTTTATGAATGAAGCTGAACGCGATCAGATCACACCTTTCGATTCCGTGGAGTTTAATAAGCCATTGGCACCTGAAAATTTGGCTCCGCTGTATGCCGAAACACCAGGTGGAGTTCCGAGAATGGGTGCACATATTATTGATGTGACTTCACCGGAAATTGCGGGTACTGGGAAATTTACACACACCTTCTTATATGGTAAATATAATGGAGAACTCAACTTCCTTGAACCTATGGTGACGAAGGAGTTCCTCGATAGTAAAGAGCATGTAGAGAAAGAAATACGACAGCCGGAAAAATGGATGGAAGAGGGATTTTATCCGAATGCTTACAGAATTCATTATGATTCAAATGAGGATTTACATTCTCTTACCCTGATGAATCTTCAAAAATTTGATTAATTTTAAACAGCCGGTCTCTCTTGGGATCGGCATTTTTCTATTATGCGTGGTACCATTACAAAGCTTTTCATAGCGACCTTTTTTCTCATTTTCTGGCATGACGAGTCTGCAGCACAGTCTGATTCAGTATATGTAATCGATATACAATATCCTGTTCACGAGTTGAATCCACACTTAAAGGTCTTTTCAGATCCGGAGCGAAAGTACGATGAAATACAAATACTTACTGATACTTCTTTAAGCTCATTCAATGGAACTGAGTTAAAGCATGGATTTGGAGGTGAAAAATTCTACTGGGGTAAGATACGATTGCGAACCTCAGAAACACTTAAAGGGTGGACTCTTCACATAAGGGATACTTACATTGGTGGACCTGCATGGAACAAGGGCAATGGCAAAGTGGACTTTTTCGCTTTTGTCAATGGAGAACTCGCCTTTCATAAAAAAGCTGGACCAGGATATAAAAGAAATGAACGCGACATTGCTACGAATTGGGTGTTGAATCGAATTAAAATGGACTACTTTCCGGTGGACCAGGAGGTGGATCTTGTTGTTAGAGCTGAAGGTAATGACTTTGGGTTTCCAGCCTTCTTCAGAATCGACTTGAGGGGTCCTACTCAACCCTACTACCATCAGATCTTTCAGAGAAATAACACCTTTAACATTTTTATGTTTGGCGTGACTTTTATAATACTGCTTTATCACATCTTACAATATATCTACTTGAAGGATAAGACCTTTCTATTCTTTTCTATATGGCTATTATTTTGCTGTGCGACACAGTTTATGGGAATAGGTGGCTTACTCGACTTTTTCTATCCTCACGCTTCAGTTACGTGGATGTTTATTGCAAATGGCATTTACTTCGTTTTCTGGTTTTTTGGACGCTCTTTTATCAGATCAAAGGAGAAGTTTCCTGTCATCGATCGTCTAATGTTAGGACTATCACTCCTAATTATTGTTGAGATAATAATTGTGATGTTAATTGCAATCACTACTGATATAAAACCCCATCTTTTTGGCTTGGGATATCATTATCATGCTTTAGCTTTTCTATCTTTCTTAGGTACTTTACTGAGTATTTACATTGCCGTACAAAAGGACAATCTAGCTCGCTACTTTGGTATAGGAGCAATTATCGGTTCAAGTTTTTTTACTGTCGGTAGTTTATGGTCAGCAGGTATTATTGCTCGCGTTTGGGTCGATCCCTACGCTTGGGGAATTTTATTACAGATTGTCATCTTCTCTTTTGGCATCGCTTTCAGAAGGCAAATTCTGACGAAGCGTGCCAATGATGAAAAGCTCGCATCCGAAAAGAAGGTGGCAGAAATGCAGCGCATTCATGACTTAGATGAAATCAAGTCCAAGTTTTTTGCGAATATCAGCCATGAATTCCGAACTCCTTTAACACTTATACAAGGGCCACTTAGACAAGCGAAGAAAACAGTTGTGGGTAACAACAAGAAATACACCTTAGATGAAATGTCCTTTTCTCTATTGCAGAGAAATACCAATAGACTTCAGAATTTAGTAGATCAACTGCTTGACCTTTCAAAACTCGAAAGCGGGAATGTCCACCTTTCATTGGTTAAGGGCGGTATAATAGAATTTATTAAGTCCTTGGTTTTCTCTTTCGAAAGTATGGCTGAAAGACGATCGATTAATTTCAATACCCATTTTCCGTCAGAGATTGATGAAGGGTTCTATGATAAAGATAAACTAGAAAAAATCGTTACGAATCTGCTTACCAATGCCATAAAGTATACTCCTCCTAATGGAACTGTGACTGTGTCAGTAGATAATAATAATGATCAGCTTTCATTCAAAGTTTCAGATACAGGAAAAGGAATTAAAGCAGAGGATCAGCAGAAGATTTTTGATCGATTTTTTAGGGTGGAAGGGTCGGAAGAAAAAGGTTCAGGCATTGGGCTGGCATTGACAAAAGAATTGGTTGAATTACATAATGGAAGGATTCATGTTAATAGTACGATCGGAGAAGGAACCACTTTTAAAGTACACTTGCCTTTCCTCTTAAAGGACTTGCCGGAAAATCGGAATGTTTTTAATATGGAAGATTCAAGACAGGGTATCATAGGCGATCTAAGTAGAGAGGAGATCGTTTCTACACCAGAGATAGCCAGGGAGGACCTTATTCCAGATGGGACGGAAAAGAACGTCGTTCTTGTAGTGGAGGACAATGAAGATTTAAGAACTTACATCCATTCTATAGTCTCTAAAAGATATAGAACACTGTTAGCAAAAGACGGAAATCAGGGAGAGCGGATGGCATTCGAACATATTCCGGACGTCATCATCACTGACGTCATGATGCCTAAAAAAGATGGGTTTGCACTTTGTAATAGCTTAAAAAACAACCAAAAAACCAGCCATGTTCCGATCATTATGCTCACTGCAAAGGCAGGATTTGAGAATAAGATAGAAGAGTTATCACAGGGAGCAGATGCCTATCTGACTAAACCTTTTAAAGAAGAGGAGTTACTCATTAGAATCCATAACATGGTGGAATCTCGAAAGAAAATGTGGTCTCAGTTTCGGTCACTCGACCTATCACTGATTAATGACATGTCTCTGCAGTCTATTGACGATCAATTTGTACAGGAAGTGGTTCATTGTATTAAGGAAAATCTTGATAATGAAATGTTGGGCGTGGAAGATATTGCCAGATGCGTGGGATTTAGTCGCTCCCAATTGCATCGAAAGCTTAAAGCCATAACCAATAAATCTGCCAATCAACTTATCGTAGAAATTCGGATGAATGAAGCTCGAAGAATGTTGGAAAATAAGACCGGCACTGTGTCAGAAGTAGCTTATTCGGTGGGATATTCGAACCTGCCTTATTTTACTAAAAGTTTTAAGAAGCTGTTTGGTGTTTTGCCGAGCAAGGTGGAAAATCGATAAGTGCCTGCGAAAAGAATGGATGTAAAACGCAACAGGTTTTTTTTACAAAGTTTTCGATGGGATGTGACCTCTTATAGATTTGGTTTTGATCATTGGGGTTCATGGTTTTTCGATATGACACTATACGTTGTCATTTCTCCTTTTCCCTTTACATTAATCACTCCCCGTTTTTGACATTCGAAATCATCTTTTATCAACTCATAAGTGGAGCTACTGATATTGACCATCCCGATGATTCCGGTACTCTCAATTCGGCTTGCCAGATTGACCGTATTTCCCCAGATGTCATAAGCGTATTTCTTAATTCCTACGATTCCAGCGACAACAGATCCAGAATGAATTCCAATTCTTATGAGAAATGGAATTTTACCTTCATCTCTTCTTTTTGCATTATAGCTATCCATAAAATCCCTTATTTCTATCGCAGAGGATACAATATCTTGGGCATGCTGTTCATTAGGAATAGGCAAACCTCCCACACACATGTAACTATCTCCAATGGTCTTGATTTTTTCAATGTTATATTTTGAGATGATTTCGTCGAAAGCTATAAAACATGTATTGATGGTATCCAATAATTCCTGAGGAGCCATATCCTCAGTTATCTTTGTGAAATCCTTAAAATCTGTAAATAAAACCGTGACATCATCATAATATTGAGCCTTTGCTGATCCCTTATCCTTAAGTTCCTGAGCAACTTCTTGTGGAAGAATATTAAGAAGTAGTGATTCAGATCGATTCCTTTCTTCATCCAATTTCACATTGACATCCTTTAATTCATCATAAGCTAACACCCTTTCATTCCTAAATACCAATAAACAGAAGTAAAGCGCCACGAGCATTCCCAGGACACCTGTGAACAGATAGTTGTTCATGTTCTCATCACTGATATAATTATGAATTTCATATCCCGATTCCAAAAGAAAATAAACCACAGTAATAAAGACAATACAAATCAGCAGCCAAATCCATGCTGTTCTTCTGGTTCCTATTAACATAGCTATTGCGGGAATAAGCAGGAGGCCCTCTATGGTAGAAGTGAGTGCACCACTAAACATGGCATTGGTAGCAATTCCGATTGTATTCCCTAATAAGAAAACATGAGCACTTACAGATTTTGAGTAACCAAATTTATTTAAGAATGCAGCCAACAGACTCAGACTTGCTGAAACCAAATTGACAAAAACCATGGACTCAAAATGGACATAATTCACACTTACAAATAGGAGCCAGGCAATCGTACCTATTAAATATACCGATATTCGAATACGGCTGGCTCTCAAGGCGAGGTTATCCATATTGTGGGCCTCGGGAACAAAATATAAGACTAAAGAATTTAAAAGCTTAAGCAAGCGCTTTCCCATTTTTTCTTTTTGTTAGAATGGAAATAAAAGTACAATCTATCAATATACAAATACCGGATAACAGCATCACAAAATAGTTCTCTGGATAAAAAATGGCAGCTGAAACACCAATTAGTCCCGAACCTAACATCCTACACCAAGCAAAACTCAAAGAAAATTTACTAGGATCATTCATCCTGTACATCATTACCAAACATAGTATAGAGATGATCATATTGATGACATATCCTGAAGTAGCACCTATTCCGTCGTCTAAACCTTGTCTCTTAAAGAAATAACAAGCAAGAAGCCATAAGGTAAAATTGGCTAAGAGTAAGGGTTTCAAATGCTTTTTAAATTCCTTTAAAATGGGCTGCTTATGACCATATCGAAACAAATTGAAGTAGATATAAACGTCTAAAAAGAATGCACCGATATAAGCTAGTGCAAAGGCAAGACCAGTGGTAGGATGATATGGAAAGGCATAGACGAATTCCCATCCAAAATTTGCACCACCGACATAGGCAGGCATTTCTACGAATTTAATGACAATAATATTTCTTACTAATATCACATAGGCAATCAACCAAAAGATACAACCTATTATATTTATTACCAGTCCTACGGTATTGTATTCTGCGGTATTGAACCAGGGCATGCTCCACATACGTCTTTGTTTTAAGGGTATTACTTATAAAGTAAGTTACACGGTGGGTCAGACGTAAGATACTTTTCTTTTAAATTAAAGTTTAAAATTTCGTCGTTATTAACTTTTACGATTCCTTGAAATCATTACAATAAGTAAGATTAGTTAAAAATCTTATAACGTTTAAACGTCTGACCCTTTCTTAAAAGCCAGGCGTGATAAGTACTTGGTATATCATGGGTCCACTCAGGAATAATTAAGGTTATAAGGATCCGATCAAGATGTGAAAGATAGCCCACTATGATGGCCATTTTAAAAAAGAATCCACCAGTTCCAAAACCAATCAGTTCAGTGAAACCCGCTAATAAGGTAATGCCCCAGAATTTCGAAAGCCAGGCATGTGTGCAGGTTTCTTTTCCAAAACGGAGGAAACTGACCAGGTAGCAAAGAGCCTCTGTTGCAAATAGTATTACAATCGCGATCCAGTTTTCTCGAATGACATCAGAATGTAATGCCCAGGCAGTCCACCCTGCTGAAACCCAAAAAATCATATCTACTTGACTATCCAGGCGTCGTAGGAATGGCGTGGCAACTCCTGCATTTCTGGCTACAATTCCGTCTAAAATATCAGAGATTAAACCCAGATATAGCAATAAAACAATCCAGAAAGCATAATTGGTACCACCGAAGTATCCCATTATAAGCATCGCTGGAGCACATAATAATCTAAATATTATGAGGGCGTAAGGTAGAACTAGTTTATTTTTCATTTTTGGAAATTTGGGTATTATCAAAAAGCAAATGATGCTTGTATTCTTCGAATAGCGTAAAATCTTTACAAATATGATTAATCTTATGCTGTACATTTAATGGCCTGCTGTTGCTTAGATATCTCAAGAAAGAACCACTAGGAACGAAGAAAACTTTAGGTTTTTGCATAATTCCATCTTCACAATACTCTTCGTAAAGAACATTCAGATCCTTTAATTTTGCATGCAGATCATCGACAAATAACTCAAAGTTCTCTGGTTTAATATTACTTTCAATTAACCATTCATAATGTGGTTTATGATTTTGTTTCGAAATGGTTCCGGAACAAACATATTCCAGAAGCGTTAAGCCGTGTTTTTTGCAAGTGGCTGAAACGCACTCATCAGTTTCAGCTACACTGACATGCTCAGAAACCAATGAAATAGTTTGGCCTAGTCTTCCAGTAACGACCAACCTCCATGGATCCTTGGAAACAAATTTGACCGTGTCTCCGACAACATAGCTCCAAAGTCCCGCATTGGAAGTAACAAGCAATGCATACTCCTTATTTACTTCTATATCATTCAAGCAAATTCGTTGACTAGGGTCTTTATCTAGAAACCTGGCTTCAATGAATTCATAATATAGACCATTTTTGGGCATCATTGACATTCCCGGATATTCCAAAGTTTCTGTGAACGATATAAAACCTTCAGAACATGGATAGGTTTCTAGTCTGTCAAAATGTTTACCCATTTTTTGTTCTACAATAGAAGCGTAAGGGGTGTAGGCCATACCACTTGTACTAAGTAAACTGAATTTAGGGAAAAACTCCAGAAAACTTTGATCAGTAACTTCCTCTAATTTGTTTAAGAAGATTTGTAACCAGGGAGGAAAAGCAACTATACCTCTCAACTCTTTTCTTTTTGCCACTGCTTCTGTGACCATGAAATCAATCCTCGCCTCAAAGTCTTCAATCTTGTTGATTTCTTTGCTCGGTAGGTTGTATTTTTTCATCCATTCCGGAATCGTTTCGGCCATCAATGAGGATAAGAGCTGGGCCTTATAATTCCCGAATTCAATAGTATTAGGTCGCGCACTAAAAAACAACATCGGTCCTTTAAGTGCATTAAGACGACCATATTTCATGGTATAATGAGCCATGGTGGTTAATCGACCCATCTTTTGACTTTTCAAGGACTCCCGGGTAATGGGAATAAATTTTTTCCCGGATTGCGTACCCGAGGTAACAGAAAAATACAAAGGTTTGCCAGGCCAAAGCAAATCAGATTCACCTTTGCTTAATCGTTCTACCTGGCTTTTAATGTGCGCATAATGATGGATAGGAACCCGTTCCTTATACTGTGCATATGTTTTTATATCATTAAAGCCATATTTTCTGCCTGTCTCTGTTTCTTTAGCCTTGTCCAATAATTTTTTAAGCTGCCATCTTTGACTTGCTACGATATCTTTGGAAGCCCTTTTGTGATTGGTGTAAACGTATCTGGCTACGGGCGGATATATGATTGATCTGAGGCTCATTAGGGATCACGTCACTGGGTTTCTAAACGATGCTGAAAGCCAATGCTTCCATCTTGATAATAAAAGGTTTCCTGATAGTCTGAATCCGTAATTTCAAGTTCGAGATATCCGTTCATCAACCTTCTTGCCTGGCCTGGCCCCGGATTCTCTAAAGCTTTGGTTGGATACCATTCAATTCTACCCTCGTTCTTCGCCTTCTCCAATTTAGCACCAAGTCCATATGGTAAAGCGCCACATCCAATACACCGGAACTTTGTTTTAACATCACCTAATATCGTTGTCTTAAAGAACATTCCGTTGTGGATATGTCCAAAATACCACCGATCTGGTTCAAATCCTAGTGCATGGGTCACATCGGTCCAAAGTGCAAGTTCTTCTGAACCATCTGATGAAACGGGACCATGGTGAGTGAGGATGACGACATTTTCCTTATGGTCTTTAGTTTGTTCTTGTAAAAACGAAATTTGGTTAGGATCTACAATTCGTCCTTCAGTACAAAAGAAAGCATCACTATAGTAACTTGAATCCAGACCGATGAATAGCCAGGATTTTGCTTTAAAACTCCAGTAACTATTTCTTTTTTGATGTATAAAACTATGCTCTGCCAATACGGTATGAAAAAATCCCATATCTCCACTGTACAGGTCGTGGTTGCCATTCATGTTATACGAAGCCAGCTTACCGGGTGCCCAAGTCTTTAAAAATTGTCTCTCTGCTTCTTTTCGTGTTCCAGCATAATAAATATCACCAAGATGAACATGAACTTCTGCTTGATTTTCTTCCATCAGCTTTTGAATTAAAGCAGCAGGACACCATTTTTGTGTTCCATCTTTCCAAATTCCAGTTCCGAAATCAGCAACCATATTTATTCTAAACACCCCGTCATGGGTCCAGTCTTTGTGAACATGTTCAGTTCTGAAACAGTGTAATCTTTTTAGACCTAAGTGCACCAGGATATAATTCCAAATGACTTCTAACCAACCTATATCGAACAGTTCAAATTTTCCAAAAGCGATGAACATTCCTACACCATCGAGTATCTCCATGTCATCAATATCTGTTCGCCAATTCTCGATTTCACTTTTTGTAATGTTACTTTGCGGAAGTCCAAAAAGTCTGAGTATCAGGGTGCTGATCAATGGAATTCTATGATTAAGTGTGTGAAGAGCCAAGCCATGATCTAAGTCTTCATGAAACTCTGAGGTCGCAACGGTGTTGTCTTTGTATTTAAGAAATTCGTCTTCATGGTCCACTAAGTTTTGCCATAAGATTTCTCTGGGCATTGACTTTTTTCTCCATTCGTATTCATCTCTGCTTATGGTTCTTGTATGTACAAAATTGTAAATGTGCGAGGAAAGAGCCTTAATATTAGTTAGAAGGTGGTATCTCATTTCTGTGGATTTGATGAGTACACTGAGCTAAGCTTATAATGAAAGATAAGACGTAACTTGTACCTGTTTGCCCAAGGGCTATTCAGTAATAATAGTATTTTTAATTTATTTATATGGTGATATTAATATAATATTTGGTTTTAGGAAATACCAGCCATCATAATAGACCAGATCATTTATGATCCTAAACCTATTGATAGAAGGAATTTAGGTTTCGTCAACATGCAGATTTGTAGTCTTTGCCTTTCTTTGCTTGATTCTTTTTTTAAGAAAACTCCATGTTGGAATGAAAGATAAGCCTTTGTAGAAAAGACCAGGAAAGCGATAAAACCAAATTCCAATTCGCTCAAGTTTCACTAAATCTGCCTTTAAAGGCCGCAGACTTTCATTATAATCCTGTTTCGCTGAAAGTCCCTGATTCATCCCCACATGAATAGCCTTTGCTGCTAACTGACCGCTGATTATAGCATTAAAAATCCCTTCGGCCAGAAAAGGATCTACCAGTCCTGCAGCATCACCGATTAAGAATACTCTTTCAGAATTTTGAGAATAATGCTTTCCATTCAAGCCCACATATTGTCCGACGATATGATCTACTTTTACATGGCCAAGCTTTTTCTGTGCATATTCTATGACAGTTGATTTTGAAAACTTAGTTTTTAGATTTCCGGAGTACAAGCCTACATTTACGTGATTATCTTTGGGGAATAACCAGCCATAACCCTTGTCGATTACACCGAAATCAAACTCCATGTCCGGCAGTTTGGACTTTTCCATATACACTTTACCTTCTATTGCGAGCCCCTTACTAACCGATGAAAATTGATTGGTTAGTTTGCGGATAGTGCTATTGGCACCATCTGCCCCTATGAGGTACTTAGCCTGATAGGTACAATCTTTAGTTTTGATTTCTACGCTTGTTGCTTTTTCTGAAACAGATTCAATGGTATCGATAATTTCGAAAGAGACTCCACTTTCAATCACTTTGTTTAGACAAAACTCATCGAACTCTGAGCGTACGGTCATAGTGCAAAGTATATTTTCACTTTTGAACAGCATAGAGTTTTGATAGCCTTTGCCGATCACAATTCTATGGTTTTTTGACTTAATTACCGGTTCAATTTTATATCTCAGCGCATCGATCGTTTTTTGTGTAAGTCCACCGCCACAAGGCTTGATTCTGGGGAATTTGCACTTATCTAGAAGGAGGACTTTCATCCCATATTTCTGTAAATCATAAGCAGCTGAACAACCACTTGGTCCCGCTCCTACTATGATGACATCATGCATGGTGGGTTCAGAGAATTGATGGCTAGGGTACATATGAAATAGTCTGATTTTGGTGTCCTATTTTGGCTAGTTTTTGGAATTATTATTTGGTAACTCAATGGTGAAAGTGGTTCCTATTCCTTCCTCGGCGTGTACTTTTAGATCACCACCATGTCCTTTTGTAACAATATCATAACTCAAACTTAAGCCTAGTCCCGTCCCTTCTCCTGTTGGTTTGGTCGTGAAAAAGGGTTGAAATATTTTATCGATCACATCTTTAGGAATACCATCAGCATTATCTTTTACTGTAATTTTGATATTATTTTTTTCTGTCAATGTTCTAATGAAAACCGTTGGATTATACTTGGAAGCCGAAGTATTATCGTAGGCTAGATCTGCTTCCATTGATTTCTTTTTGCGCTCATTGCAGGCGTAAAAAGCATTCGTAATCAAGTTCAGAATTACCCTGCCTATATCCTGAGGGATCACATGGATCATATCCATATTTTCATCAAAATCGGTTTCAAGGGTTGCATTAAAGGACTTATCTTTCGCACGCAATCCATGATAGGCTAGACGTAGATATTCATCTGCCAGCTTATTAATATCCGTTAGTTCTTTTTCGGCTGTACTTTTGCGACTGTGCTGAAGCATTCCTTTTACAATCGCATCAGCACGCTTCCCGTGATGATTAATTTTTTCTAAATTTTGCTTGATATCATTGGCTATAAATCTTGCTTCTTCCAGATCACCTTTTTCTATTTCTTCATTCATCTCATCAATAAGCTCGTTACTCACTTCACTGAAATTATTGACGAAGTTGAGTGGATTCTGAATTTCGTGAGCAATTCCGGCTGTAAGTTCTCCGAGGGATGCCATTTTCTCTGATTGAATGAGTTGTTTCTGAGTGGTTTTGAGGTCGGAAAAAGCTTGTTCCAATTTTGTGAAATCTTCATATCGAGAGTAGGCAATCGAAAAAGATTCGGAAAGATTTCTAACCAGGTCAATTTGTTCTTTGTTTAAGGGTTCTAGATTTCCCACATAGAGCATACCTTGTGAAAATGGTACGAAATGGAGATGCAAAGATTCAGGAGCTTCATCACTACCTTGATATCCTTCGCTGGTCTCTATTTTACCGAGATCTTTAAGTGAAAGAGTCCATTGGATAAATTCTTCTCGATTCCAATGTGTTTTGTACACTTCCTTTTGTTGCCAAGCTGAGACGGAATTTTTCGTTAATTCACTTGTTGTAAAGTCTAGATTCATTAACCCCAATGATTTCCCACTCGGATCAGAAAGAAAGACCTGAATATTTTGCTTTTCTTCCTCTATTATAAAAATACCACAGCGGAAAAAAGGTACGCCGAGATTGGTCAGTTCATGCCATATGATTGGGGTGATTCTATTCAGGTCCTCTGTAGATCGCATACTGGCGATTTCACCTCTGACCCTGTCCAGGGAGGACTGCTTATTCGCTTCTTTTTCTCTCTTTTCAGACTCTATTAATTCCCTGTATCGTTGATAGGTCAGACCAAATACTTTTGCAAACCGGCTGTAGATTTTACCAGATGAATCTGAAATTTCATTTTTTGTAAAAGCAAATAGAGCTCCTTCATTGAACATGAAACAAGTGTTAAAGTGCCGCAGCTTAGTAATATGAGAGATAGGTAGTTTATAACTCAGCTCGCCCCTGATTGCCTGGTAGTAGCTTTCACCGTCCTTTCCTGCCAGTTCATATTGGGTCTGAGGTACACCGCTTTTCCAGCCATCGAATACCCCTTCTAATAAAGGATGAATCGTCATATCAATCTGGCCGGAAACACTAATAATTTCATCATTGTTTGTGGTTGATGTGGTCCATACGTCCATAACTTTATTCTCCTGAATGATTAAAATACCACAGCGCATGGCTTCCATTCCTAATTTTTCTATCTCGTTAAATAGAACTGTGGTTGCCTCACCAATATCCTTGCTGCTGCGCATGGCCATAGCCTTAGAACGTACCCTTTCTAATGCAGCTTCGATTTGAGATTCACGTGTTTGAGCTTCCGCTTTCTGAAGGTCCAGAAATCTCTGATAAGCCAGATCAAATGCATTTGCCATTTTGATGAGGATGAGTTTGCTATCCTTATCAGGTTCTTGTAAATGGTCAAAAGTTAGAAAACCATTGGTTATTCGGCCACAAGCTCCCCATTGATAGGTCAGTTCACCAGCACCTATCGCTTTCTGAAATTCCTTTGCGATGGCTGGATTTATTTGTTTCCATTCTTTGACGGCTTCTTTTAATCTGGGCAAATCATACTCAAGTATGACGTATGGTTTCTTGCTTTTGTAAGTATTCCAAATTTCTTTTCCCAGCAGGGTATATTTATCATGCTTATATCTTGTCAACTTTGCTTCGTGTTGTCCAATATTACCAGGACTGGAAAAATCCCACCATGTAACATAACCATCATCATCAAAAAGTACAATTCCTGCTCCCGCAAATCCGGTTACATCCAAATTACTGACCTGGTCCCATAGGACACGATTAACTTTTTCGAAGTCCTCAGATGTGTGCATGGCCATGGCTTCTGCTCTTACCCTTTCTACAGCAACTTCAATCTGCGCTTGTCTTGCCTGTTCTTCTGCTTTTTGCAAGTCCATAAAACGTATGTAGACTTGCTCAAACAACCTGGAAAATTTCATTAATACTTCAGCCTGCTCACCGTCCAATACTTTTCCATTAAACTCATTGACCATGATTGTGGAATGCCTGGCAAATGCAGTTGACAAAGCATACGTTTTGCTTTGCCATACACTCTCTTTAATTTCTTCAGGTAAATTTTTTAACGCAGTGTTGTTAAAAACAAATTCATAGTACTTATTTTTTTCTTCTTCCGAATAAACTTTGCTATGATAGCCTGACTCTTTGCGACTTTTGGCTTTGAGGATATCGTCAATAAAGGCATTGCTAAAATAAGGAAGATTAAAATTCATAGCTTTTAATCCATTTTCACTTTCCCCACATCCAAAGACATTCCAATCCTTTGATCCTTCTTTAAACGTTGCCAGAGTCACTGAGCCTATGGGAAAATCTAATTCCTTTAATTTCTCAAAAAGTACAGTCACTACTTCATGGAGTTGATCAGACTTAGTCACTGCCAATGAACGCGAGCGAACTTTCTCAAGCGCCGCCTCGATCTGAGCTTTTCTAGCTTGAACCTCAGCTTTTTGAAGGTCTAGAAAACGAGTGTAAGTTTGATCGAAAACTTTTGCAAAACGCTTAAAAATATCATCTACACCTTGTTTTGGCTCCAATGTTATAAACAACAAATTTCCATGAGAAAAATTTGCCACATAATGCACTTGGCGTTCTGGCAATGGATGACCGGCAGCAAGAGAAATTTCAAAAGCTTCATTTAATGACGGGAAGGATCTGAGGTAATTTAAATAAGATTTCATGGTTTGACCCTTGAGATCCTTTTTTATAAATTCCTTTCCATCTTTCCAGGATTGGAATTGTTCCAGATGCCACTTGTTTTCTGAGATAGGCATAGTAAAAGGTGGGTTCACTGAGCCGTCAGCATTACACATCCAGGAAATCAGATCGGCCTCATCTTCACTCCATATTGTAAAACCACTACTAAAGGTGTCAATTCCCAATGCTTTAGTTTGGAAGTATATCAGAGATGCTACTTCTGCTAATTCATCACTATGTTGCATGGCCATCGTTCTACCACGAACCTTTTCCAGCGCATGTTCTATTTGTGCTTCCCTTGCTTGGGCTTCAGCCTTCTTTAAATCTAAAAATCGAATGTAAGCCTGTTCAAAAACCTTTGCGAACCGAACGAAGATCTCTTCATTTTCATAAGTTTCGGTCGTAATGACCAACAGATAACCATATTTAAAGTAGGCCGCATGCCACTTTTGCCATTTAGGGAAATCAATACCTGCTTCCAACATTCCTTGAAATACAGGTTGAACAGAAGGAACAGTCAGCATATAACGGTAATGCTCTTCTAAGTCTTCGCCCCCTTTTTCAATGGTCAATAGTTCTAATTGATCTAGAAAACCTTGATACATAGCAATGTGTGCGGGGTCGACCGTATTGGGCATTTTTAAATTTGGCAAAACTCCGCCATGATTTACGAACCAAAATTCATCTGAGTCCGAATTAACCTCGCAAAATGCAAAACCAGTTCCCCAAAGATCTCCTTCCAGACCCGTTAATTGTTCATACAATACTTCTGCAACCTCACCAATTTCAATACTCTGATGCATGGCCATTGCTCTGCTTCGGACTTTCTCTAATTCTAGTTCTATTTTAACTTCAAATGCCTGTCTTTCAGACTTCTGAAGATCTAAAAATCTGCGATGTGCTAAATCAAATGTGCTGGCAAATCTTTCCAGTAATTGGAGAGCATCAGCCGAAGGGTATTCGACTACACCAGGAAGACTATAACCAATTTCCCCATGAGTCGTTCGAGCCATCACAAACGTTAATCCGCCGATATGTCGTATGTCATCTTGGGTTGGAGCATTAGGGTCTAGTTTTTTAAAATTGCCCAAAGAGACCATTCTATCTATATAGTCGACAGCGACCTCTGTACCCATTGCAAGTACATGCACAGGTTCATCACTCTTCTCCCATGCCACTGTTTGTTCATATTTAGTGTGAAAATCGCGTGGCAAATTCATAACCATCCCCACTCTTGAGCCATCTCCAGATGTCATCGCTTTTTCGTAGCGATCATCTAGCCACATCATATGCCAAAAATAGTGCGCTTCGTGACCCAATTTGACGAACTCTTTTCGCATGGTAACCACGATGTCCTGGAGATCTGCCGATTCTCTCATACCTACAGCCTCGGCACGAATGCGTTGCAAAGCACTCTCTATCTCTAGTGCTCTATTCCTTTGCTCTAATTCTACAGTACGCTCTTGTACTGCTTTTTGTAATTTGAGATTTTCTTCTTTAAGCGTATCAATACCAAACGCCTCTCCTTCCTCTGTTTTCGAATCAGGAAATGAACCGTGCTGGTGCAAGACGATCCACGTATCTCCATTTTTCTGCATCAATGAAGAAAGTCTGATGGGTGCATAATATAGCCATTCATCTTCTGACTTAACAAACAAATCTCCCAGCTCGTGAGCCATGAAATAAGGTGGGTACGAATTGACTTGAACTTTCTTATTCCGTACTTCGGCATTGCCCACCATCTGATCAATCATTTCTTTGGTATAATCGAGAATATCTTTTTTGCTATTCCAGATTTCCTCTTCAGTGGTGCCGATATTCTTATAGTCGTCCGTTATAAAAGTCCCCCATTTCTTCAGATCACCTTCAAAATACGTATCCCAGTAATTCTGTAAAAATTCCTTTATTTCTGTTTCTACACTGCTATCTATGGCCATTAATATATTAGGGTCTGTATATTCTTTATATAAATTTCTGCACCTATTCTATTGAGGAAGCAGTTTGAAAAGATAAGTAAGATAGTGATTACTTAAGAAAGTAGTCTGTCTTCTTCTAATGGATTCTGACGTTGAACCGTTCGCTACTATTAAGAGTACAGATAAGGACTTTGTAAGATTGCCCTTAAATCTGAATATCAAGAGGATTAATCTGTAGTTCCCTTGACTTGACGAGTATAATCATCTTCATCAAAGGTCCCAATGGAAACTTTTATCAATCCTTCCTCATCTAAAGTCCACCTTTCGAAACCACTAAATTCGACGCTGTTTCCTGTACCTCCGGGACCAGTGTTTGTCCCGATAAAACTCCAATGATAATCTGTAAACGATGACTCCTGTACTAAGCTATCCATTGTCAATTGCAAATCTGGAAAAGCGTCCATAAATCCTTTGGTGAATTCCGTAATTTCATTCCTTCCAGTATAAGGTTCACCCTCATTTACAATGAGTGCACCTTGTTCTGAAAAGAAAGAAGCTACATTTTCCGGATTTTGGCTGTTCCATGCCTCAGTATAACGCTGACCAAATTCGTGTAATTTTTCTTGCTGCGTGTTCATAGAATCATGCTTACAACTGATTAGAATAAAAAACAATGCATTTAAAATAAGAAGGTTTCGTTTCATAATTTTGCGTTTTAATAGCCATACAGTTATTTCTAAAACTTACTGTAGACAAGTTCCCAATATAAATTTTCTACTGCTGGTTTTATTTTGAATGATTTTAAGAGTAAAAAAAGAGATTTTCTACGTGATTCAGAGATTGTCATGAATTCCTGTTTTTCAATTCTGTGTCGATCTGTTCGATCAAGTCCTCAAGCTGCTTTTCAAGCTGCTGATAGCGACCCACCATAAAATTTTTCGAAAACACAATATTTCGCAGCAGACCATGAAAAGCATAATCACTCTGTAATGCTTTCAAATCCAAGGGATAACCGCTTACCCACATCGTATCTATCACAATTTTAGCATTCACTTGCGGTAATACCTCATTCATTTGAATCTTGGTTTCGAAGTTAGTCTCTATTCTTTCGATATAAGGATAGCGCTCAGAGTATAGTTTCGTAATATTCCTCCTTAGACTATCGTTTTGTACAAGGTCGAAACCTATGGAACTGAGGTTGTCATAGGCTGAAGTATTCATGAGCTGTGAAGTTGCACCCCATAGGCCTCCATATGACAATCGCAATGAATCGTGAAAGGTTGTACGCTCTTCCAAGTGGCGAAGTACTACTTTACTTCCTTTGTGAAGTTGTTGATTAATATTGATATTATATCGGCAGTCTACCAGGTCATCAACCAAGTTTTGCTTCATCTCAGCAAGTAGAGAAAGTTCCTTGTCGCCGTCTTTTCTTGCCGTATTCCAATTATTCAACCAGAGTGCAATCAGAATTCCGATAACGACCAGCACGATCTCACCGATCGCATAGATTAAATACTTGCCGGCTCGTCCTTCAGCTAGCAGTTTAACACGAATTTTTCTAAAGAATCTGAGCATTCATTGGGGTTTGTGTTGTATTTGTAGGACGTCATACTTCAGCGCGAACATACCTATTCGACTTTAAGGTCGATGTTCTATACTAAGACGAATATAAGATTTTTTGATGTCATTGTTGGCTAACTACCGCGATTTGCGTCACAAGGCAACATTGACCTAAAAATTTCCTTTTAGCTCCTCATCGATCAGCGAGATACAGCTCTGCACACTGACTTTTAAATGTTTATACCAATTCAACACATGACCTCGATAAAATATGCCCATTTTCAATGCATTATTGAAATCGTGGTTTTCAAATATCCTTGACTGATCAATGAGATCAGCGCTTTTCCAAAACTCATCGAGGCGAATTTCTTTCGATAGTTCAGGTATAAAAGTGAAATACTGAAATGGATGATCATCCTGTTTCTCGAAATCGATCAGATTGTGAAAAGTAAAGGAGTACAATTTCGTGATTTCTTGCCTTAATGAATCATTAGAAATGATTTCAATGCCTTTTGACTTTAAGTTTTCGTAGGCACTAGTATTAGGCAGCGTTCTTGTGGCACCTATAAGGTTAGCAAAATGAAATTTGAGCGTATCAGAATATGGTATTTCCTTTTCTACAAAATAGATTACGACTTCAGCTGAACGATATTTGCTCTCATTGAAATCTATATTAAACTGGATATCATCTAGGTCGAATTCTAGATTGGTTTTGATCTCCCTGAGATATTTCTCTTCGATTTTACGTTGTTGGTTATCATTGTTCCAGTTATTGATTTGTAGTGCGATAAGTATACCGATGACAACGAGAACGATTTCGCCAATTGCGTACTTTAAGTAGCGAGTGACTTTGCCGTCTTCCAGGGATTTGGATCTAAGTTTTCGGAAGAATTTAAGCATCAATAAGAGTTTAGGTTTTAGGTTATTCAACATAAATGTCGATGCCCTAACTCTGGACGAATATAGTATTTTTTCTATGTCAATGATGTCTTAAAGCTATGATTTACACATCCAAGCAACATTGACCTAAAGTATTCTATTATTGCTTATCTAAAGTATACACATCTTTCATGACTGCGATCTTACCATCATCCTTAGCCACTGCATTGGATGTAAACATCATGACTCCACTAGATCCTCCTGACAGTCCATGTCTCAGTACCATTTCGAACTCCTGTTTGTTAATCCTTCGTGGATCATCATATGCCTGTACTATTGGCCATACTTTTGGGTAAGATTCTTTTTGAATTTCAAGGCGCTTACTTAACCAATCTATATTTTCACTTACCCAATCTGGCTTTCTACCCATCTTTGCATGGTATACCATGGGAGAAAACACATCGATGGTTCCTTTTAATAAATCATAATCTAAACCTAAAAGGCGACGATTGGCGCCATCAAATTCCTGATCGTCCCAAGGGCAATGGTAGAGACCAAGGAGTGCCTCCGGCCTGATTTCGTTGATAATGCTCTTGATCTCCACAGCCCAATCAAGAATCACTTTGCATCGCCAGTCACGCCAGGTCAAATCATGATTTTCCAGTATCCACTCTGCCCTTTCAGAGACGGTTCCTTCTGGTATTTTAAGTTCGGAATTTTCCGAAAAAGTCTTGACACAGTGTTCACAAAAGCACGTTTCAGGCAGAATTGGCTCTGGCTCCTCAAACTGGGCATGAAAATGCACATAATCCATCCAAACACCATCCAGTTCATACTCTTGTAAAAGATTCCGAAGGAGGTTAAATCGGTAACTTCGAAAATTGGGCTCTGTAGGACATACACCCATGAACCAGGAGGCAGGTTTTACTTTTTCACCTTTTTCATTGATAGCCCAGGCTTCAGGGTGCTTGTTTACATAACCTTTGCCGTTTAAAGTCGCGAATTCAGCAAATACCTTTGAGCCTTCAGATCTGGCTCGAGTGATGATTTCATGATTGACTGACCCGCTATGGATAAAAACAGCATTGATACCCAGTTCATTAAGCTTCAAACCTTTATCCCAAAAAGCAGTGGGATTTCCATAGATGCCTTTAATTACAGGAGTTTTATCGGGTCTTTGTTTACAGGATATCAATGAAATTAGACCTATAATAAGGAAAAGTAAAATATAGTGACATCTATTTTTAAGCATCGTTGTGCTTTTGGTTAATCCCTAGTCTGTGAAAGCCAGACATTCTTAATGAGATTGCATTTTCTATAAAATTTGGTAAAAACATCATGTGGGCTCGTTCAATGAGGTTAGTTAATAATCGAGGCCTTTAATCTAATTTCAGTATACTTAAAATTTCGGGCACTTAAATTTACTCTGAAGATTTTAAAATTCATATAGGCTTATTGAGATCTTATTGATTAATCCTGTAAGGATATGTTTTTTTTAGGTCAATGCTAGCCAAAAATTATTTCAATATAAATCATAAAATCTGATAAAACGAGTTTCCATCAAAGCGGAATACCGCTCCTGGTGATTCTCCGGCAAAAAGTAGATGGCCATCTTTTGTTTTGAATATCGTCCATATAATTTCACTCGTCACACCTTGATCTTCGCCATATATGGTAAACTCTTCTGTAACTTGATTATACGACCAGATCCCGGAATAAGCGGTTCCAAACCACATTAAGCCTGATGTGTCCTGCTCGATAGAAAATGCCCGGTCCAGTCTACTCGAAGTTCCTTGTCCTACATCGAGGTTATGCTTTCTTGTAAAATTCTGGACTTTAACCCCATCGTATATGAATATTCCAGCACCATTATCGGCCATCCAAAGATCACCATCTATGTCTACAAAAATGTCTCTTATACCTATATTTCTAGCATCATCTAACCTCCCCATCTCTGCTCTACCTATAGAGGTGAATGTGCCATCCTTAAGATTAAATACTTTCTCCATTGTTCCTAGCCAAATGGATTTATCTTTTCCATAATGAACCTTGGTGGTAGGATAATATAGGTTTTTATTGCTCTCATCCTGAGAAATAGGAAAATTTAGAAAGATGGTCCCTGAAAGATTAGAATGATATACACCTGGCTTTTCATAAAAGGTAGAGTTGGGATTTAATCCTCTTTGAAACCACAACTGATTGGCAACTAGAGTACTGTCCAGAAATGATTCTTTGAATCGTTCACCATCAAATCTGAAAACCCTAAGCCCATTTTCCACCCAGATGGTTCCTTCTATATCTTGATGTAAATTGCCTACAATTGTTAATCCATCCCTTTCTGAAAAATAATAAATGGAATCACCATTTGACCTGGCCACATAATCGGGTGTCGAAACCCAAACATTACCTTCTTGATCCTCCAGTATATCGCGAACACCTCTGGTCTGCTTCAATCTTAAGCTGGAATCCTCCATTATTTCCTGAGGACCCACTGCTTTCGATGAAGGGCTACTGCATGATAAGTTAAGGAATGGTGTAGAATAAAGAATGAAGAATAAGAAACACATTGCAATAGAGAAATTCATCATTGGTTTTCTTCTGAATGATTTATATTTTCCTTTCAATATTCTTCCCATTCTAAGTGTCCATCAGGATTGAGGTTTGGGTAATAGGACTTCGTTCTTCGGCGTTAACAGGGTGGATCAACATTAATGTCGATGTCCAAAACTAAATACAATATAATATTTTTTCTACTTCAATATTACCTGCTACCAAACCAGCACTTATCCCATTGGATATTATATTGCCCCTTCTTAGCTGTTGTCTGATTTTCTGAAGCCAAATTAAATTTAGCCTAGATAGTGGAAAGGCAGCTATTAGATTAGTTGGACCACGTATCACTTTGGATCATATGGGAAATATAGAATTAGCAAGTATGCTCTTTACGCTATGTGAGAAATCGTACTTATTGTGATCGGCATTTTGATCGCACTGAATATTAATAATTGGAATGAAGTAATAGAGACAGAGATCAAGAAAAGATCATACTGGAAACTTTATTATCAGACTTGAAAGCTAATAAGATAGTGAGAGATGAGGTTGCGAAGGATCTCTGGCATCAAGTGATAGAATACAACTATTGAAAAATGAGAACCTGAAACAGAAAATAATAGGATGTTCAGCTTATATACACTTGTATAAAGAGCGAGACAATTTGGTAAGAAGTATTGTGATTAATGAGATTAGACCACGTCTTGAAAAACATATTTCACTTCAAAAAAGTTGAAATGTACCAGAGTCCTTTGAATCTGATCTATCTCAGGTGTTTTACAGTTGTCTAGTTAGCAACAATTATATCAACAGACTTTTTCAGTCCAGCGATGCCGTAATTCGATTACAAAATTTGAATATGGTCAATGAAATATTGATAATAGAAATAGCCACAGAATTAAAAATCCGATTCCATTAATATTTTTGAACTAGACTAACAATATGTAAGGTTTAATAAACAATTTATAAACGAAAAAGTATGCCTTTACTTACCAAGTAATGTATTCGATTGCGAACTATAAGAACCGAAGCGCACGAGGTTGCCGAAGGGGCAAATACATTTTAAACATAAACAACTACAACCTACATTCCTCCGAATATATGTGCAACTCAAGTTAGACCAGAAGACATGCTTTGCCCTAAGTCCGTGTTTAAATACTATGAATTTAAGCAAATTAAGTATGTAACTTTTCAGTAGGTGATATAATGAAAAAAGCCTCACAATTTAAACTGTAAGGCTTCTATATCTTAGTCAATAAATTCGATTAGCTACCGAATTTCTCGAGTCTGTATTTCGCTCCTAGAATCTCATTTCTTCTCCTAACAGAAGGCTTTTCGTAATTCTTACGATTTCTAAGCTCCTTAATGATCTTAGTATCTCTTAATTTTCTCTTATATCTTTTAAGAGCTCTGTCTATTGATTCTTCTTCTTTTACGTTAATTATCAACATGTTATAAAATAATTCTAGTTTTTATTTTTTAAATCTTCCTAATTTGGAGCCGCGAATGTACAACAATATATTGAATTATGCAACTATTCTACCTGCTTCAACCAAAAATTGTTCACTCCTTCGCCCTGGGTGATCTCTAACATTTGCAAATTCAACATTTCCAAAAGAGCCAAAAAAGTGACAATCGCATGAACCCTGTTTTCAAGATTCTGAAAGATTTCCTTGAATTGAAGTCGGGATTTAGCTCGAAACTTACCCGAAATGTAATCCTGTTGATCGTCAATATTATAATGGTAATCCACAATCTGATGTACGGCCCGCTGCTTTTTATCTTCGAATTGGTCCAGCACTTTTTGAAAGGCTTTCATTAGATTATAAAGCGTTAGATTTTCCAGCTCTTCATCCACTAAAGCCTTTTCAGCGATCTGTTTTAACTCTTTGGAGATATTACCGCGATAAAGCTTTTGCGCCCGCAGTTTTTCAAGTTTTTGAAACTCGGGAATCAATGCCTTAAACTGCTTGTATTCCAATAGCTTCTGAACCAATTCAGTCCTGGGATCTATCTCATTGCCTTCTTCATCTACTGCCTTCCTGGGTATCAACATTTTCGCCTTGATTCTCATTAGAGTAGCTGCGACCAGGATAAACTCGCTGGCCACTTCGATATCTAATTCCTCCAGATTTTGAATGTATTCCAGAAAGTCTTTGGTGAGTTTTGAAATCGGTATGTCATTGATATCCAGCTCATCACGTTCTATGAAAAATAGGAGCAGATCGAATGGTCCCTCGAATTGTTGAAGATGAACTGTATAGCTCATTTACTTCCACTTAATGTTGCATCCTCCCGAAGGATATTGCTTGTCGGGAGCAGGTTCGCCTTCCAGCATTTGATCTAATGCCTGACGAATATCTTTCCCCGTCACTTCTTTTCCGGAATTAGGCCTGGAATCATCTATTCTGCCCCGATAGTACAACCGGTCGTCTTCATCAAAAACATAAAGGTCAGGCGTGCATGCAGCATCATATGCCTTGGCCACATCTTGAGATTCATCATACAGATAAGGAAAATTATAGCCTGTTTCCTGTGCATGCTTTTTCATCAATTCCGGGCCATCCTGTGGGTAGTTGTCCACATCATTCGATGAAATGGCTACAAAACCGATTCCCTTTTCTTTGTAATCTGACGCAAGTTGAACGAGCTGTTCGTTGACATGGATGACGTATGGACAATGGTTACAGATGAACATCACTACGGTACCATTTGCACCTTTGATGTTGTTGTATGTCAATGTTTCATCTGAAATGGTATCCGGAAGTGAGAAATCCGGGGCTTTTGTTCCGAGTTCGAGCATGGTGGATTCTGTGAATGCCATCGTAAAGGTTTAGTTTTAAAAATAAATGCCGTTAGTTCATGGAACCAACAAAGTGCAAAGATAATGGTTTTCTCTGCGTTTGATTCTGAACGACACTTTAAATTTATCAAGAACATTGGAGTGATCATCAAGTAAAATCGAAGATGATCATTCCTTCTCCATCATCATCTGAAAATACACTTCTTCTTGCTCTCCAGGCATCTGTATCAATCTCATCTCGGTTGCATTTTTCTCTGCATTCTTAGTTTGGTCCCCAAAGGCTACATCAAACTCAAATCGCTCACCAACTTTCAAGGTGAATTTGGTCACTCTTATAAAACCTTCATTGACTCGCTCCGTACTTAAAGTCCAATTTTCTTGTCCTGAAAAGAGGGTGTCGTTTCTTATGAATTCATAATCGACTATGTTTTCACCAAAATCGAATGATCCTAAATCACCTTGTTCCTCGACAACATCCTCATCTAAGAAGCCTCCATTGTCATATGCATAAATGGTGATCATCTCATTGACTTGCCATAATCCTTCAATGGAATTGCTAGCCTGTTTTTCATCCTTCACGCAGGCGATTAGCATCAGCGAAACCAGGAGTAAGCTGTAAATTGGATATGTCTTCATACCCTCATTAACGATTGACAACCACATTTCATTCCAGGTCAAGGTGTAAAATTCAATTTCTGATCACTGCTTCAGCTTCTATTTCAACCAAATAGTCATCCCCCACTAAATCCGCCTGAACCAGCGTGTTTGCAGGATATATTCCATTAAATCGAGATCCATGTGCCCTCGCCACAGCTTCCCAGTCTTTCATTCTTTTTACAAAAATTCTGGTCCGCACCACTTCTTCCAGGCTACTTCCAAAGGATAGAAGAACCCCTTCGATTTTATCAATAATAAAATGGGTCTGAGAAGCAGGATCGTCGCCACCAATTAAATGAGCACCATGTGTTGCGGTAGTTCCAGAAACATGAATTCGATCTCTAGATTTAACCGCTCTGCAATATCCGGCAAATTCCTCCCAAGGAGTTCCACTAAAAATCCTGGCATCATGACTACCGTCAGCTATGACCTCATACACCTTTGGAAAAGCCTCAAGATGATGACTTAAGTCTCCAGACGCTGTCAGAAATGGAGGTTTTCTGTATTCATCTCCACAATTACCGGGAATGGGGTTAAGTTTCGATTGTGTCTCTTTTATTTGTTCAATGTCTTCTTGATCTAAATCTATTTCTAAAATCTTGAGATTGTCGCGGATATGGTTGCGTTGTCCCAATCTTGCGCCTATGATGACTGCAGCTACCGCCTCATTCTCCAGTACAAATCTACTCGCGATATTGGCCACAGAGACCGAATGCTTGTCGGCCACCTTTCTAGCAGCTTGAAGCAAATTTTGAAAGAGATCCCATCCTCCTGCTGCATCAATAAATCGCTTGTATTTCATTTCCGACCAGGTCTCCAAATCCTCCATATTGGGCTCTTTTTTACCGAGCCATTTGTCTGTCAGAAAGCCTCCTGCAAGAGTTCCGAAAGCTAGAATTTTGCATCCTGAAGCCAGGCAAACCTCCTTCATTTTTCCTTCCGCTCTTCGATCAAGTAATGAATGGCAGATCTGATTGCTGACAATTGGGATGCCGCTGTCTAGAGCCATCTTTAAATGGATGTGGTCAAAATTTGTAACACCCAGATGATTGAACTGGCCATTTTGTCTGATTTTTTCCAAATATTGCAAACCATCAATCCAACTGGGATCAGCATACTGCCAGGCATGAAATTGGAGTAAATCAATACTATTCTCTTTTAATCTGTGGTAAGAAAGGTCAATGGCCTTTTCTACGTCCTGCAAAGTGATCTTTCCTGGGTGAGGTACCCATTTCGTGAAAAGTTTCGCGCTCTTTCCCTGCTCAAAATGACGCTTAAACTCGCCTGCAATCAACTCACTGGATCCATAATGATCTGCCATGTCAAAAGCATACAATCCATTTTCGACATATGGAACCATGTGCTGGGCAGTCCCTTTGGGATCGAGAATAGTGTCCTTTCTTTCCATATCGGCAATTTGCCAAAGGCCCGTAATAATTCTCGGAATCTGAAGGTTAGCAGCCAAAGTAGCCTCTTTTTCTAATCTCATTCTTTCGGAAGTTTTTTAAAATGATGATAAAGATTTGTTCCGGTGTTTTTTAATTGTCTCCATTTGATAAAATATATGATACTTGCAATCACTATGACGATGATCCATACATAGGTAGAATGAAAATACCAGGCATCCAAATCCTTGGAGAGGTCTTTATAGGTATGCATGACCAGAAAGACCAGAAGCAGAAGTAATCCTGTGGATGCAATGGCAATTTGTAACTTCCTATTCTTAAATATCTTGATTTCAGCATGGATCTTACTGTTTACCTTTGGAATATACAGCAAGGTCAAACTCATCAAAATGAAATTGATCAACATGGAAGTGACCATAATGTCGATACCCAGGAAGAAATCACTTGCAAAGTGCGAACCCAGAACACCTATGCTGGAAATCAATCCAGCTACAATCAAGGCCACATAAGGCGTTTGAAATTTGGGATGAATATTTTCGACACGCTTTGGGAAAATGCCATCTCTTGACCATGCGAACATCAATCTGGAGACTGAAAGCAGCATGGCTGGCAGATCGTTAATCAATGCAATCACAGCCCCAAGTAAAATCGCCACTCCTAAATAACCGGGTAGTACATAAATCAATAGGCCTGGTGCCGTTATATCTTTGAACAGGGACTCTTCAGCAATAAAGCTCCAGGGCACAATCCGGTAGACCGAAGCAGCGAAAAGAAAGTAAAATATCCCGACTCCAAGAATGGCAATCAGAATGGCTCTTGGTAAGTTTTTGGAAGGATTTTTGGCTTCACCTCCGGCCTGAGCAATGGAGTCAAAGCCAATAAAGCTTGAAAACATAAGAGCAGCGGCCGACAGGAATATTTTCCAGTCAAAATTGGCATTTGCAAGTGGGATGAATGATCTTCCATCCCTTTCTATAAGACCTTGCAGAAATGAATTTTGATCAAAAACCAATCCTGCGATGATAACGATACTTGCCAGTAAAATCATGATGTACATCATCGGTAGTAAGGCTTTTTCATAGGTATCAATGCCTCTGATATTGATCCCAACAAATATCCAAATTAGACTTAAAGCGATACCCACTCGCCAAATCCCATTTTCAAGTATTTCGGCTACATTGACCCAACCTACTCCCAAAAATACATCCCGCATAAATGGAACGATGACATAGGCAATCACACCAATAACTATAGATAACCCAAACCATTGGGAAAAGCTGGCAATAAATCCCAGGTATGGGTTCAATCCCCGGCTGACATAGATGTAACTACCGCCGGCTCTGGGCATAGCCGAAGAGAGGATCGCATATGCGAAAGCCGCTAAGATGGCAGGAACAGCTGCTAGGGCAAAAGCAGGCAGTACCCACTGCGCAATGCCAGGCACATTTCGTTGAATCATAAATGGGACGATGTAGATGGATGCGCCAAACATGGAACAGATACCGGTGGCGGTCAAGGTCAACAAACCCATCTGCCTCGCCAGCTTATTTTGATCCATGCTATTCAACTATGCTGCTCTTTTCAAAATCACTGTCATTGACCCAGGATGTATTCATTTGTTCACCTGACATATACCGGGCATAGAATCCTTGATGACTGCCAGCGTATTCATATTGATCAAACACTTCTCCATTTCCAAGTACCCTGGGATCTCCTTGCTCTATAAGCTTCTCCATCATTTCTGCTTTCAAAGTATTCCTCAATGTTTCTCTTTCTTGAAGATCTGCCAGGTTATCCATGCAATAAGGGTCTAACTTGATATTGTATAATTCCTCCTCATCCCGTTTACCGAAATTCATTGACCAATAGTGTTCGTTGTCTTCCACTCTTCTGGTATTGAGAATGTAAGATTTTGTTGGGCTGCCATCACAATTCAAGTAGCCAGTTTCTGGGTTCCCCACAGGCCAACGATCTGTCTTGAAGTTATGTAAATAGAGAAAACTGTCCTTAATGATTCCTCTCACAGGATATCCCACATCATCAGGTCGACCAATATCATGCCTTTCTTTACCGACCAACACAAAATCGCGCTCTTCCTCATCCACGTTATTGTTGAAAAAGTCAGTCAAACTCTTTCCTGTAATGGGTGCCATTTCGGCACTTGCAGGATCGATTCCCGCAACCTCAAAAAATGTGGGAGCAAAATCGATAAAATTGGCATAAGCTTCTTCCTTCCTTCCACTTTCTACGATGCCATTTGGCCACATGATGGCCAGGGGCAAGTGATTGCTGTATTCGTAAACCTGTCCTTTAACTCTGGGGAATGGCATTCCGTTATCTGCTGTGACCACAATAATCGTATTTTCCAGTTCGCCATTGGCCTTAAGCAAATCAATCATTTTCACTAGATGTGAATCAAAATATTCAATCTCGTAGGCATAATCCAACATGTCATTTCTGACCGAATCAACATCGGGCCAGAATGCAGGCACCTCATCGATCATTTGCAATGTTTTGCCCGCAAGTTTGACTCCTGTTTCGTATTCATAAGCACGATGAGGTTCGTATCCACCATACCAAAAGCAAAAGGGTTGACCATCGGGTTTTTCATTGATGAATTGCGAGAAATTTTGGGCATAATCATGTGAACCGATTCCTGTTGTAGGAGGTTTGAGTTTGATGTCGTCAAATTTGGGTCCGGTCAATTGCCTCGGATTGCCTTGAGCATCCAGGGCTTCACCCGGGGACCATCCTTTCGCTACACTGCCCGTCCAGTAACCATGCGCGCCAAGTGCTTCCACATAAGTCTTGTATTTGGATGGAAAGTAAGGAAAGTGATTGGCGGCTTCTTCTAATTGCCAACTGTTTCGACCAGTGAGGATGCAAGCTCTGGAAGGCGCGCACTTGGCATTCGGTGTGTATGCATTCATGAACAAAATACCATTTTCAGCTACATAGTCAAAGCCTGGTGTTTTGACCCAGTCACACCCATAAGCTCCAAAGTGTTTCCAAGAGGCATCATCTGCAATGGCAAAAAGAATGTTGGGACGAGTACTCGTTTTAGCCAATTCACTGCATCCTATGAATAGGCTAAATCCTAATACAGCTAAATATAGTCGTAGTTCCATCAATGACTTTATAAATTCTCATCAATATCTACAATAAAATACATTTTTTATATATTTGATATATCAAATAATAAATGCAATGATTGGTTTACCTACGGACACTATTTTTTATAAAATTGAAAAAGCCATCAAGTCATACAGGAAATTTGCGCAGAAGCAGATTCAAAATGCTGTTCCCGGCATCACACTAGATCAGGCATTGGTACTGATGATCATTAAAAATAAGCCTGATTTGACGCAGATGGATATAGGCCAACTCTTCTTTAAAGACTATGCGTCCATAACAAGGATGATCGACTCAATGATTAAAAAAGATTACATCACCAAAACCACCGATCAGAACGATCGGAGAAGAAGCAACATTTGTGTGACGGACATGGGGAACGAGGTTTTGAAAATGGTCTTGCCGATTATAGAACGAAACCGTGCCTTAATCCTGGAAGGACTTAGTGACCGTGAAATAGAGGATGCAGGAGCTACATTGACCAAGATGGTGACCAATTGTGAAGAAAAAGTGGTGGAGTTGGCATCATGAAAAGAAGAGACTTCATCAATATGGGTTTGGCCGGAACGGGAGGTTTTCTTCTGGGCGTTTCCAATGTCTTATTTGAACCTTCAAAAAGGGCACCTAAACCCATCAATCCCGCTGTATTTTCTCCCTTTCTGGAAATTAGTGACAAAGGGTTGATATATATCTACGCTCCCATTCCTGAAATGGGTCAGGGTGTTAGAACATCGCTGCCGATGATCCTGGCGGATGCCTTAGATGCACATTGGAATGACGTCAGGGTAATTCAGGCAAAAGCAGCAGATCAGTATGGCAGTATGGCTGCTGCCGGATCCACCGGAGTATCCAGATTTTATGACGCTTTACAAAAAGTGGGCAAATTAGCACGCCACATGTTGATCGAAGCTGCAGCTAAAAAATGGAATGTCGAACCTGGAAATTTGACCACGGACTCAAGCAGGATATTGGATCAAAATAGCGGGAAATCCATAAGTTATTATGAAATCGCAGCTGAAGCATCTCTTTTGGAAATTCCTCAAGAAACAGAACTTAGAAGTGACGTCAAATCCAAAATTATAGGCCAGACCATCGGCCGTGTAGATGCATTGGACATCGTTACCGGAAAAGCTCAGTTTGGCCTGGATACAAAATTAGAAGGGATGAAATACGCTTCTGTGGAGCGTAGTCCGGTGAGGGGAGGTCAACTGAAAAATTATTCTTTCGAGGAGGCACTTCAGGTGGACAATGTCATCGATGCTTTGGTGATCAAAGGGTCTCGACCTATATCATATGCAGAAGTGCAAAATGGCGTTGCAGTGATTGCTGAATCTTCTTTCGCAGCCATTCAGGGCAGGAAGAAATTAAAACTGGAGTGGACTGCTAATAAAGGTCAAAATGAGGACAATGTTTTCTACCGAGAGCAATATGCAATGCTAAAATCAAAAGTTTGGGAAACGGAACTCAGAAGCACTGAAAACTTTGATACAAATGAAGCATCTGCGGACATGATCTTAAACTTTGAATATGAAGTGCCATTTTTCGCTCATTATTGCATGGAACCCATGAATTTCACGGCGCATTATAAGGAAAATGAAATTCGACTGATAGGTCCGAATCAGAGACCACAACTGATCCAGGATTTGATTTCACAAATTCACAAGGTTCCCAAGGAGCATGTTGTGGTGGAAACCACACTTGTAGGTGGCGGTTTTGGAAGGCGGCTGGCAGTGGACTATGCTCTTGAAGCGGTAGAAATATCAAAAGCTTCCGGTTATCCTGTTCAGGTTGTTTGGACGAGGGAAGATGACTCTCTCCACGACTACTTCCGCTCCATTTCTTTCCATCATTTAAATATTGGACTGAAAAATAACCGATTATATTCCTGGTTTCATCATCTCATGACCAAGCCCATCGGTGATGGTGCCATTTACGAAGTGCAGGGAGCAGCTGATTTACCTTTTAAAATACCCCACATCGCAATGGGCTATTCCGCCATGGATTTCAATGTGCAAATAGGTTCCTGGAGATCGGTTGCCCATTCTCATAATACCTTTGTGGTCAACAACACCATTAACGAAGCCGCTGGTGCACTCGGTCGTGATCCTTATGAATTATTGCTGGAACTCTGCGGGCAAGAAGAGCGGACCGAAGTAAAATTACCACTAAGGGGCTATCGAGGCCTGGTAGAATGTGATCTCACAAAGCTGCGCAGGGTGATCAATGTCGCTGCAGAAAAAGCGGAATGGAAGGAAAAGTACAGACCGGGAGCAGGAATCGGCATAGCTTGCGCCTTTTACAAAACATCCTATGCTGCCCATGTAGCGGAAATTGAAATCCAAGATGATCAATACTTAGTTCGCAAAATGACGGCAGTGCTTGATTGTGGTCTGGTCATTCATCCTGCTGGTGTGAAAGCTCAAATAGAAGGGTCGATTTCAGACGCCATTACAGTGACATTGAAGACCGGAGTTAATATAAAAAATGGCAAACCTGTGCAGACTAATTTTCATTCATACGGCCAGGCCAGGATTGTTGACATGCCGGAAATTAATATTCATATTATTGAATCGTCAGATCCTCCATCAGGCGCAGGAGAACCACCGTTTCCATCCACGATTCCAGCCATAACCAATGCCATTCATAACCTGACAGGTGAGCAAATCAGAAGTTTGCCAGTAAAGAGGTAGCGTTACTCCCAACAAGCCTTACTAACACCGAAAACGTATTTTTCAACTACATCAATTTCTTCGGCGACTTCTGCGCCCATAAAACCTTGAATTTCACGATCACTGTGCAGTTCTTCTGCCATTGACATAAAATAAGAAGACAAAGGAATATACGACCAATGCCATCTTTCCTCCTGATAACCATTGGGTCTCAACTCATCTTTGGCCGTATAAGGTCGGTAAAATCCATAATCTCCGGCATTTTCTTCCAGCCAATCCCACAATCTACGTCCTTCTCCTGTTTCAAACCATGAATTGTCAAAGCTATTCAAATCAATGTCTGATCCCCAATGATGTCGGGACGTCCCAGGCATCGAACTGTACTCAAGAATCTTAAGCGCCCTGGTTTTTGGATCGTAAATAGTCTTAGAAAGATCTTCTCCTCCCACTTTTGTTTCACCGGTCCACTTCCGCTCCCAAATACCTTTTTGATAGTCAAAATTACGAGTCGCTGATCTTATTGTCAATTCGACACTATCTTGCAAAGCAGCAGCGTGCATGCGCTGAAAAGCGGAGTAAGTATCTTTGTGGATGTACATGCCCTCTCTATCAGCGAACTTAGGATCAATCAGTAAGTAATCTTCATGTTCAGCCGGATCAAAATGACCCAATAGCATGTTTTTGCCATAGTCCGCATACAAAGTATCGCCCCATTGTGGCTCTGAATCATTTTCGATGGCTTGATCGGCAACATTGACCTTAACCTCTGAAGCTAACTTACTGTCATTGCAGGCCATCAAAACGATAAGAGCTAAACTAAACTTCCACATGATCTTTTCTGAATAAGTTATTCTCCTTAATAATGGGTATCAATTTTTCGGGAACCATGGATTCCCACTTTCCGTCATCCTCAATGATAGAATTGAAGACCATGTAGGGAAAAATATGAAGATTTTCTTCATTGTAATCCTCTACCGGTACGATTTGCTTGCTGTCAACCAAATGCTTGTATAAAAACCGAATCCCTTCCGGAACAGGGAGATTGTAGGCATCCATGATTTCATCGCTGTCCTCTGACTTCAAAGCCGGATAAGCATAGATCAATATATTTCTTGTAAACAATTCACCGAATGCGACCAAGAGACGACCATCTCTATTCAAATCATACTTCTGATTGATGATTTCCAGCAATTCATGAACTCCGATCACCAGTCCCAACTTGCGAATTTTGTAATCTGACAGGTAATTGATAAGTCGCTGATGATTGTGGCAATTTGAGATGATGAAGGTCTGTCCCAGCGCACATAGCAAATCTGCCCGATCCAGAAAATCCTGATAATCCAATTGGCCGTCTTTCACCAGGTTTTCCAGGGTCAACTCACTCACGATAAAAGCTTTCGAAGGATCGACGTCATTTTCTTTTTTGAATTGATCAAATGAGGACTTGATCACATCCAAGGTCACTTTGGTCGGCGGTCTGAAATGTCCCCTGACCACCATCAAACTGCGTTTATAGAGAAATTCTGAGGCGTGCACCGATTGCTTATCCGGCCCGATCATTGTCACTTCTGTCAATCCGTGTTCTACCAAATACAGTCCCAGTAATCGATTATCCACATGTTCAAAATCCGGTCCGGTAAGTCTGATCATATCCACCTCTACTCTTTCAGTCAGACCGTCCAATAATGACGCCACGAAAGCTTTTGGATTATCCTTGTAGAAATAACAGCTATAGATCATATTGACCCCGAGTTTACCTACCGCCTCTTGCTGGAGCTTGTTGTTGGTATCTTTCATTTTGACATGAAGTACCAGATCGTTTGGTGCAGAATTGGGGGTGAGTTGAAATCGGACGCCCAGCCAGCCATCTCCTTTGATGGTTTTGGAGTAATTGATGGCAGCCACGGTGTCTGCAAAAACGAAGAAAGTTTTGTCCGGCAGTTCTTCCTGCAGTCTTTCGACCATCAGGTCATACTCGTGATCAAGCATTTTGTAAACTCTTGATTCGCAGACATATCGTCCGGAAGGTTCCTTACCATAGATGCGATCGGAGTAAATCTTATCGTAAGCGGACATGGTTTTGGCAATGGTCCCAGCTGCAGCGCCTACCTGAAAGAATATCCTGGCCACTTCCTGGCCTGCCCCGATCTCAGCAAAGGTGCCGTAGATGGCATTATCGAGATTGATTTCAAGGGCTTTTTGTTCATTCTTCAGAATTTGATGGTCCATTCACTGCAATTTATGATGCAAAAGTATGAAAAATTAATACGCATTACAGCTAGTGTACATTAATATAAAAACGGGATGTGTTGGTATAATGATTTCGAAGATTGATGATTTGTCATCTTAATTTGCAACTTTTTTAAAAACCCCAAGTACTTAGGAATGAAGAGATTTTTTATTCAAAGCCCAAATGATGAAATTGAAAACTTTACCTTTTTGCTTACTGCTCTCCGGCTTCCTCGCCGCGCAAGATACCATTGTCCCCAAACGAAACTACCATACTGCCCAGCTTCCCATGGATCAGGAAATTACCCTGGATGCAACTTTTGACGAGCCCGCCTACAATCAAGTGGAATGGACCTCAGGCTTTACCGTTCATAGACCTAATAATGGAGAAGCACCCACCAGACAGACCATGTTCAAGATCGTCTACGACTTGAATTACATCTATGTAGCCTATCGATGCCTGGATGAAGAACCGGAAAAGGTGGAGAAACGACTTGGCAGGCGAGATAATTTCCCCGGCGATTGGGTTGAAATACATTTTGACAGTTATCGGGATAATGCCACTGCCTTTTCATTCACGGTTTCAGCTTCTGGCGTAAAAGGAGATGAATTCATTTCCGGAAATGGCAACAACTGGGACGAAAGTTGGAATCCCATATGGTATGTTTCCACCGGCATCACCGAGGAGGGCTGGGCCGCTGAAATCAAAATCCCTTTCAGTCAATTGAGATTTGCCCAGGCTGAACTCCAGGACTGGGGATTCAATGTAATGCGCAGAGACTTCAGAGCCGATGAAAGAAGTACCTACCAGTTCATACCTCAAAATGCAGCCGGATGGGTAAGCAATTATGCACGACTCAAAGGATTTAAAAATTTAAAGCCAAAACGACAGATTGAAACCCAACCCTATGTTGTCGCAGGTCGATCCACAGGTGAAAATTCCAGAAACAGGTTCAACGTTGGGTTGGATGGAAAGATCGGTGTAACAAATAACATTACTATGGATTATACCATCAATCCTGATTTTGGTCAGGTCGATGCCGATCCATCTGCACTGAACATAGATGGTTTCGAAATTTTCTTCCAGGAGAGAAGACCATTTTTTATCGAGAATGGCAACCTATTTGATTTTAGAGCTACTAACGCCGAGGCAGGCGGTCCCTACAACAACGATAATCTATTTTATTCTCGGAGGATCGGAGCAAGACCAAGTGGAAATCCTGTAATTCCGGGACAAGCAGAAAATAGGAGGACTCCTGATTTCACCAATATTTTGGGCGCGTCTAAAGTGAGTGGAAAAACCAGGAAGGGTTGGTCCATTGGTCTGGTCGAAGGAATTACCTCGCGTGAGTTTACCACATTTGATGTCCCGGGTGATGAAGAACGAGGTCGGGTTCTGGCAGAGCCGTTGACCAATTATTTTGTCAGCAGATTGTCCAAAGACATCAATGGCGGTGAGTCTCAGATAGGAGGAACTTTGACCAATGTGTATCGATTTCTGGATGGCACAGGTCTGGAAGATCAATATCACGAAACAGCGTCATCCGGGGGCTTCAATGTCTTTCATTCCTGGGAGGATAGATCATGGCAAATCAATGTTAAATTGATCGGAAGCCAGGTCACGGGAACACAGACTGCCATCGAACGCACTCAAAGAGACTTCAGACACTATTTCCAGCGGCCTGATGCGGATCATCTGAGCGTAGACCCTACCAAAACTACACTAAACGGACATGGAGGCGATGTTTCCCTTGCAAATTACGGAGGTAAGGACAATATTTCTTATCAGGGAGGAATTACGTGGAGGTCTCCGGGGCTGGAACTGAATGATATTGGATTTTTAAACACAGCCGATGCCATCAATCACTATTTCTGGGCAGGCTATCGGGCACCCAAACCCTTCAGTATCTTCAGAAGTGCCAGGATCAACTATAATCATTATTTGGCATGGACCTTTGATGCGCAAAATCTTTATCGCGCTGTAAATACCAATATGCACGGTAATTTCAAAAACTATTGGGAAGCAGGAACCGGGACTACTTTTGTTTTTAGAGATATATCAAACAAGGCATTGTTTGGCGGTCCACTTCTCAAGACGACAAGAGGATGGAACAATTGGGCTTACGTAGGAACGGATACCCGTAAAAGATTGAGATTCAATGCTTTTGCTTTCAAATACACACCCTTCGTTTCAGAGCGTAATTCTGTGAACAGATATTCCGTCGAAGTCTTCGCCAGATGGCAGATGAACAATGCTTTTTCCATCTCTGCGGGACCTGAATACAGTTTCAACAATAATGCCTTGCAAAATGTAAGTTTCGAACAGTTTAACGGTGAGGATCGATATGTAACGGGTAGGGTTTTGCAAAGAACCTTGTCTGCATCAGTTAGATTGAGTTATAGTTTTACGCCGAATTTGACGTTGGAATACTGGGGCCAACCATTCATTTCTCAGGGCGAGTATTCAGAGTTTAAATACATTTCCGATCCTCTCGCGGATCAATTTGGCGATCGCTTTATAAAGTATGCCAGCAACATGATCACTCAGGAAAGCGATGGCACCTTTCAGGTTGACGAGAACAATGATGGTCAGGTCGATTACTCATTTTCTGACCCCGACTTTAATTTTATGCAGTTTAGGTCGAATGCGGTGGTTCGCTGGGAATACATTCCGGGATCTGAGCTGTTTCTGGTCTGGTCGCAGGGAACTACGGTGAATGGAGATGTCGAGAAGGGACTGTTGACCTCATTCCAGGAAGATTTATTTTCAGAGAAAATCAGGAATAACTTTTTGGTGAAATTGACCTACCGGTTGATCAATAAGTAGGTAATGGCCCGGCAACTGGCCTGGCAAATTTATTTGCCATTTATATTTTGTAGCATAATAATTTAAATTTTCTTCTACATCTTCGAAAAGTGCATGGGAATTAAAGATTGTAAATTGGTCTTTTCCATAAGAAATAAGCAGAGCAGCTTATTGGTTGTTATGCATGGTCAGTGTATTTTTATGGGGGTTGCCTTTCAGGCCGGGCTATTCGTGGTTTCGCTAAGCTCATCCCTGCGGGAGCTCCCTCCGGTCGCCCACTACTATCCCTAACCCGTCCGGATGAACAGAATCACCATTCAGCACTTAATCCAAGTATAATATATTTTTATTCAAACGAGCCTCATTATGTTTTTCGAAACGCACATTAACTTTTGATACAATTTGTACAAATTACTAAATAAGTTGTTATAAAAAGCAATGAAAACTATCTTATGTAGCCTCTTTTTCCTGTGCATATTTCAATTAAAAGCCCAACCTTGCGGTTCGGGGTCTATACAGAATGGGCTTTACTGATTTAAATATCACCAGAAATGCGTTGTTTATCGAAACAAAAAATCTTAATGCTAGAAAATTACGCATGCTCAATTTATATTACCTGATTAGAGCCATTTGCTTGTATGATTTTGTAAATGATCAGAGTCTGGCAATGATGCAGTAGGCCTTTTTACAATGGTTACATTAATTTTTATTCATTAAAAAATAGCTCACTCGGCTCCAATTGCATTTCTGGAAATATTTTTGCTTAAACTTTGAAGTAAATGCTATGTTAATCACAACTTAAAAAAATCATCATGATAACTTTACTTAAGAAACATGGATCTGCAACATCTGTCTCAATACTCAAACCACTTTCAGTTTTATTGGTTGTACTTTGCTTTCATAGCTGCGCAAAGAAATACTACATACTCGATCCTTCCATATTAAATTATCCGGATCCTGAATCGGAGGAAATTTATGAATTAAACTATATAGAAAATTTCCTTTACACACCTGAAAATGAGAGATATTTTAAAATTGCTGAGAAAAAGGGTGTGGAAGTATTGGCAGTTGAAATTGTCAATCATTCTTCTGACAATTTGATTATGAACCAAAACACTTTTGTCTTTCAAGAAAATAAACAGATCAATTTATTTAGTCCTGATGAAACAATTGAAATCGTGTATCAAAAGAAGAGTCCTTACCTATGGTATTTACTCTTGGGTCTGATTTCTCTTTCAATTGAAGTCAACAATTTCACAGCAACTTTTCCACTGGGACTGGTCGCAGGAGTTTTTATCACAATCAGAAACTGGCGAAGAGCCAATCGTGCAAATCAAGATTTCTTGCAAAATTTGATAACTTACAAAGTGCAAGATCTTGTGGTGCCACCTGGTGAAAAAAGGTACGCGATTATTGCTTTTAGTTCAGTAAATGGTAAGAAATTAACACTTCGGAGTTTGAAATAAATGCTGAAAATCATACCTCTAATCAACTATACCATTCTTTAAATAGTCTGTGTAGGTATAGAACTTGTTATAACAGTTCATTATCAACACTTAACAGCTACTACTATCTAAATAAATTATGTACTTTTGCGCCATGTTTCCAGAATATGATGTAATCGTTGTTGGAGCAGGGCACGCCGGATGTGAAGCCGCAGTTGCCGCTGCAAACATGGGGTCCAAGGTGATGTTGGCCACCATGAATATGAATACCATCGCACAGATGTCATGCAATCCTGCTATGGGTGGAGTTGCTAAAGGACAAATAGTTCGTGAAATTGACGCTTTGGGTGGCTATTCAGGAATCGTGACCGACCATACCATGATTCAGTTTCGGATGTTGAATAAATCCAAAGGTCCGGCTATGTGGAGTCCGCGAGCTCAGTCTGACAGAATGATGTTTGCCGAAAAATGGCGGCTGATGCTGGAAGCCAATCAAAACATTGACTTTTGGCAAGAAATGATCGTGGGGCTGGTGGTGAAGGATGGACGGGCAGTTGGAGTTAAAACTGGGATTGGCCTTGAAATTCCCGCAAAATCTGTAGTTTTAACCAATGGCACTTTTCTGAATGGTTTAATTCATATCGGAGATAAAAATTTTGGTGGTGGAAGAGCTGGAGAGCGTGCGGCAACAGGGATCACTGCTCAATTGGAAGAACTGGGATTTGAATCGGGACGGATGAAAACGGGAACCCCTCCCAGAGTCGACGGACGGAGCCTGAACTGGGATGCCATGGAAGTTCAACCCGGAGATGAGGACCCTGGAAAGTTTTCCTATACGGACACACCTACATTGACAAAACAACGACCTTGTCACATTACTTATACGAATAGTAAGGTTCATGATATTCTTAAGACTGGTTTTGACCGTTCACCATTGTTTAATGGTACGATCAGAGGAACTGGCCCGAGATACTGCCCATCTATCGAAGATAAAATTGACCGTTTTGCAGAGCGTGACAGACATCAATTGTTTGTAGAGCCAGAGGGTTGGAAAACGGTAGAGATATATGTCAATGGTTTTTCTTCCTCCCTCCCGGAAGAAGTCCAGTACAAAGCGATGCGGCTCATACCTGGATTTGAAAATGCTAAGATGTTTAGACCGGGATATGCTATTGAATACGATTATTTTCCACCGACGCAATTGAAGGCCAATCTTGAAACCCGATTGATCAAAAATCTATTTTTTGCCGGTCAGATCAACGGAACTACTGGCTATGAAGAAGCAGGTTCTCAGGGATTAATGGCTGGATTAAATGCCCACCTGGCTGTACAGGAAGAAGAACCGTTTATTTTAAAAAGATCTGATGCCTACATTGGAGTACTAATCGATGATCTCATCAACAAAGGGACGACTGAGCCATACAGGATGTTTACATCCAGGGCGGAGTTTAGAATATTATTGAGACAGGACAATGCTGATATTCGTTTGACTCCGATTGCCACCAGGTTAGGCATGCAACACATGGAAGATCGAATGATGCGGGTTAATGAAAAGGCAGGAGCTGCTGCAGCCATTCAAAAATACTTTGAAGAGGCAAGTGTTACGCCGGAGGCTTTGAATGCCTTGCTTGAAGAAAATGGGACCACACCTTTAAAGCAAAAGGTGAAATTAAAGAGCGTTCTTTCACGACCGCAAATCAATCTCGACGATTTAAGACTAAAGGTGGATCATCTGGATCATTTTCTGAAAAGCTTTGATGCCGAAAGTATCAACCTGGCAGAAATCAATTTGAAGTACGAAGGCTACCTGGTCAAAGAGCAGGAGATGGCAGACAAGATGAATAGGTTGGAAGAAGTTAAATTGGGCGAGCATATCGAATATGATGGTTTGCAATCACTATCTGCTGAAGCTCGGGAGAAATTAAACAAATTGAAACCCATGACCATTGGGCAGGCCAGCCGGATCAGCGGGGTGAGCCCGAGTGATATTTCGGTGCTGTTGGTCCATATGGGGAGGTAGAGGTGCTCATGCTCGGACTAAAGTCCGAAGTTATAAAATCCGATGTCCTGGAAGCTTTCACTCCCTTTTTGTCCAATAATAAGTTCTCTTTTTCGTCCAACTCCCATCTTCGTTTTGTTCATAAGATGTAGTTGTGAATCCTTCGGCACCAAATATCGTGATGTGCTTTTCCACCCAATTTCTGCCATCTGGCAATGAGAATACCTGAATAGACTCAAAGTTTCCATCTTTATTTCGACTGACTGTACCTAAACCATTGACTCCACCATGGCCAAACTGTTGTAATTTTCCTTCCCGATCCATATTGTCCCAGTACTGTCGAAATTGCCAAAAATCTTGCGACTGTTCTTCATCTTTAAAGGCATATAATCTTCCAACAGTCGATGTGTTGCCAATTCCCCATTCCCAGGTCATACCATAATGATCGTAAACTTCCTGATCACTTTGATACTGTGAATTATCTGTAATCCAATGCCCAATATGATCTTCCATATTGGACAAAAACCATGACGGGATTAATGATGGTGCAGACTGCCTGATCATCTGATACGAAAAACCCTTATCGTCTTCTCCCCTCACTTCCACACCCAGAGTGTCAGGTGAAATATCCTTATAAATAATTTTTTTGGGAAAATCATGCCTGCTGTTTTCAAAAATATACCTCCCTTGGTCTACATGCTGTAATGCAAAGGCGATGGTTATTCCTTCGTTTTGGCCTTGAACATTGGCATACAAACTGACTATCCCATCCTCTTTGTAAATTTGCATGTTTTCAGAAACAACACGCTTCCCACCATTGACCTCAAATACCACTCCACTCAAGGTGTCGCCTGAAATCCTCCATTGTTCAAAATTCTCCCGGTTAGGTAGTTTCCATAAGCCTTCTAAAAAAAAAAAGTCTGAACTGATTTGTTGTGCATTGACTGCCCATGGAAAAATTAGTATGGATAGAATGAGGAGCTTCATATTTTTTATTAAATTTAATGGATTCTAACGAGACTTCTTTTTATTTTGAAGGCTTAAATACACACTACAAAATCTCAGATCCAGTTCCTGCAACACGCGTGCGGCTATTTTATATCTTTAGGAATAAATTAGCTTTATGAGATTTTCCCATACTTGCCCAAAATGCAGTTCCACTGAAATTTATGTTTCTAAAGGTCGTAAGCACCATAATCATGGAAATAAAATTATGATTTCTACGTTTAAAGTGGTGCCCTTGGACCACTATACTTGTATTGATTGTGGCTATACAGAGGAGTGGGTGACGGATAAAAAAAGTCTTGATTTTCTACGTCGAAAGGCCAGAACTCAAAAGCCGCGGGATAACTTCACGGATTTTGTTTAAAATTGCATGACAACAACTAAAACTACTTTGCGCAAAATTATTCTACAGGCTTTCATGCTATGTATCACCCATGCCATTGGGGCACAAAACAATGATATCAGCGCGATTAACCATTACATTGATTTCAACAATGAGGCTACCCATGGAATGCTGATCGTTCATCGCCTTCTAGAAAACTTTAATCAGGAGGTCAATAAATTCGTTGATCTGGAAAGCCATCAAATCAATTTTTATTCTAATAAAGATTTGCCGGGTGATATTTTCGAGGATACTGATCATTGGTTTTACGACACGACTCCCTATGAATGGTATGATATTGCCACCCAACAAGAGGTAAATGGTTTGAGTGCTTCCCTTAACGCCGTCGCTTCAAATATGAGAAGGCAGTTGCGGTCCATCAATGCCATTCGTTTCGAAGCAGCTCAATTCATCGAAAAAAATGACTTAAGTATACGGGATAATCAGGAGAAAATTTATGAGATTTTAGAAAAAGGGGTACAGCTTTTCGAAGATTTTTACCTGGAACATAAGCAATTAAAGTCATTGGTTTATAAATTTATGAGATCCAATCAGATTGTTGCGGATCCATTCAGAGGCGTACACCTCAAGGCATCACAAATGTTGGACAATCTCAGATATAAAAAGGATAATGACTGGGCTCAAAATCTTGATGCGCTCGAAAAGGCAGCGGCGAGTGAAAATGATAAGAGAGAGCAAGGCAAGAAGCTAAACTTGTTTGTGGAAGGTGCAAGGGATTTCATTGGATCCGGCAGCGTCCCATTAGAATATAAACTGTACGGTAAATATTACTACTATCATAATTCACGATTACTGAATTATGTGAATCGGTATGGAAATGGTTATGTCAATGCTTACAATGAAAGCATCGACCCATCAAAATCTATTAAATTGATGGAAATACCGCATTTTTATCAAGTGATTTATCCAAATCGATGGATGGAAGATGTGCCTTTAATCAGCGCTGATCCCATCATTCTTTCATTACCTGAAAAGCTGAAAAATCGAAATATTTCTAATTCCAACAAGGTTTTAATTGTAGATTCTGAGGTCCTCGAAATAGAAATTTTTGATCATCAGATGATAGATGGGGACATCGTATCGGTCAACTTCAATGGAGACTGGATTTTAGAAGACTTTCCACTCAAAGGCAAGCCTTACCCAATAAGAATAAAATTGAATCCGGAAGGTAAAAACTACCTTCTACTACATGCGGTTAATCTAGGCAGTGAACCACCCAACACCATGGCTATGAGATATAGTTTTCGGGGGAAAGAAGAGACTGTAGTACTGAGTTCTGATCTTGACGCCAGTGAAATCATTGAACTTAAATTGGTAGAATCATTTTAGTCTTATTGCGCTACAATGAATTTTCTAATATTGATTTTTCCATCCACATTTAGTTTTAACAAATACATTCCTGGTGCGCTTTCACTCATGTCAAATTGTTCTGATAGCTGGGATGTTGTAAATTTTCTATGGTCAATGATCCGACCTGTAAGATCAAGGATTTGCAAACTTGTCAGTTCTTCTGACAGTAAATTCACGGAGACGTTCAATATGCCGTTTGTAGGATTAGGTGCAATGGACCACTTTTCCAACTGCACAATTTGTTCTAATGAAGTGGTCGTGATGTTAACGCTCGCTACCTCCGTACATCCTAATTCATCAGTTACGGTCACTTGATATTCTCCGTCAGCTTCTACACTGAGGGTATCCGTCATTTGACTCATGGGATCTGACCAGGTAAAGGTATAAGGGGCGGCACCTCCATTGGCACTAACTACAGCCTGACCTCCACCTATTTCTTCCACCGTCAACTCTATATTATCATTAAAGAAAACAGTAATGGTTTCTGTGCTTACATCACATCTGGAGGCGACAGCATTCTCAGCGTCAGTATAAGTGAATGGAGAAATCATCCAGGTACCTCGCAGCTTGTCCAGTCCATTTGAACTCAGAACGCCATTGATATCATTGTCAAAAAGAACATCTGTAGTGGAATTGGTAATGGCAAATCCAGTTCCATTGCCACCTGTACCATCTGTACCAGGAGCAAAACCATATCCTATCCCTCCACCCTCTGGAATGACAGCATTAGCTACCTCGACAGCAAAGGAATCAAGATCGCCACAAACCGTCCATCCTCTTTCTGAAACCACTGTACCTACGGAGCATTCTACAAAAACTCCACCTGTACAAGTAATAGATGGAAAGCCATTGTCCGTTTGTGTGTTTTCACCGCCTCCACATTGTCCTGCCTCATTAATCACAATGATATATGTACCACTTTCACTTGCTGTCCAGGAAATCGAGCAACCATCCCCATCGCCATGACCAAAAGCATCTATATTACCATTGGGCGATATGATGGTAAACTCGGGAATCCACGTTCCAGCACCTGTCCCTTCACAAATGTTAAAAGCGTAAGATCCCCCTACCTGCACATTGTCAAGAGCATAACCTTCTGCGGCCCAAACCGCAATTTCAACAGTAAAAGTATCACAGCCACCACCAAAATCTAGTGGCGCACCTCCGAATGATGTGTTAAAGTTGGAATATCCTGAAAATCCGGAAGGTTCCTGCCATTGTAAGCAAATACTGGTATCACAATTGCTTGCGTCCGCAATAATTTCAAGGGTCGGATATCCATTATCTGAGCCGGTATTTTCACCTCCCCCACACTGACCGGCTTCATTGATAATGATAAGATAGGTACCGTTCTCTGTAGCAGTCCAGGTGATGGTACAACTATCGCCATCCCCGGCACCAAAAGCATCTATGGCTCCACTTGGAGCTTGAATGGTAAATTCTGGAATCCAGCTTCCTGCACTTTCACCATTACAAATGTTAAATGCATACTCTTGCCCCATGACAAAATTTTCAACGATATAGGCCTCTGCTGCATACACTTCAAAATCGTTGATCTCATTATACTGTGGACAACCGGCGATGACTATCGGAGCAGAGCCAAAGGATTCTATGGGCTCTTCCAAAAAGTCCGTACACTGAGCAGTGATCTGTAGTTGAACTCCAATTAATAAGATTGTAATCAGGCTAAGAAGGGCAAAATTCTTTTTCATGTTTCAATTGTGAGGGTCAATAATGATATCAAGTTAATAAAATATCAAACATCTTATGGAAGAATTTTGACCAACTCACCCTATCACTCAAGTTTGACTATACCCTAAGCATATGCTCTGGCGTCCACTTTCTCCATATAATTGACAAAAGCCTTATTGACGACTCTGATTCCTCCCGCTGTTGGGAAATTTCCTGAAAAGTACCAGTCTCCCGAATGATCAGGACATGCTTCGTGCAGACCTTCTATGGTTTGATAAATGATTTTGACATCTGGTTTAATGTCCGGAGGTGTTAGTAATTCACTAATTTTATCGCTCACCATTTCATACGGAAATTCATCGTACAACTGCTGAACTTCGTTCTTTAGATCTTCGTCCTCGGCATCTGCCATGGCCAGACATCTTTGATAAGTTTGCTCCAATAAATTTTCTTTGCCATGCTCTTCAAGAAGCGCAACCAAAGCTCTGAATGCCACAAAATTTTTCATTTTCGACATATCTATTCCATAGCAGTCAGGATATCTGATTTGCGGTGCAGAGGAAACTATGACTATCTTCTTAGGTCTGAGTCTGGAAAGTATTCTCAAGATCGAGTTGCGTAGCGTCGTCCCTCTTACTATGGAGTCATCGATCAAAACAATCGTATCCACATCATTCTCTACGATGCCATAAGTAACATCGTAAACATGGGGAACCATTAAGCCTCGACTGTTATCATCTGCTATGAAGGTCCTTAGCTTGGCATCTTTAATGGCTAATTTCTCGAATCGCGGTCTGACAGAGAGTATTTCTTCCAGTTTTTGCGTATCTGGTGTCGGACCTAATTCTTTGATCTGTCTGATCTTTAATTTGTTCAATGCATCTTCCAGTCCATGCATCATGCCGAAAAAGGCGGATTCTGCCGTGTTGGGAATGAATGAAAATATGGTATTCTTAAAATCGTAGTTGATTTCCTTCAGTACTTTATCACAAAGGATTTCTCCCAGTTTTTTTCTTTCCAGGTAAATGTCTCTATCCGTACCTCTGCTGAAATATATCCTTTCAAATGAACAAGCTCTTCTTTCGACCTGGTCTTTAATCAATTCCTCGCTGATCGTCCCGTTCTTTCTGATGATCAAAGCATGGCCTCTTTTCAGCTCTTTAACTTCATCATATTGAACATCAATGGCAGTCTGAATTGCAGGCCGTTCAGAAGCAACGACAGCGATCTCATCGTCGTGATAATAGTAAGCCGGGCGGATTCCTGCCGGATCTCTGACTACAAAGGCGTCGCCATGTCCGATTAATCCGGCCATAGTATAACCACCATCAAACTTTCTGAATGCCCTTTGCAACAGTCTCTGAATATCCAGATGTTCGTAGATCAGGGTATTGATTTCTTGATTGTTATAGCCTTCCGGCTTGAACCAGGAATGCAATCGTTGAACTTCATCATCCAGAAAATGACCGATTTTTTCCATGACGGTGACCGTATCCGATTTTTCTTTTGGATACTGACCAAGCGTTACCAATTCCTGAAAAAGCTCTTCAACATTGGTCAAATTGAAATTTCCCGCAACTACTAAATTTCTACTGATGTAGTTGTTTTGTCGTAAAAAGGGATGACAGGTTTCGATGGAATTATCTCCATGAGTTCCATAGCGCAGATGACCCAGGAGCAATTCGCCCGTGTAAGGCTTGTTTTGTTTCAACCATAGCGGATCCTGCATTTTTTCCTCAGGAAGTCCGTCAAAATGGGAAAACACTCCACCAAATAAGTCTTCCAGATAAGTTGCGGTATTGGTTCTTTTTCGACTGATGTAACGATGGCCCGGGCCCATGTCCAGCTTAATGGTAGCGAGACCCGCTCCATCCTGACCACGATTCCTCTGCTTCTGCATCAGCAGTTGCATCTTGTCTAATCCATACAGTGAGGTACCATACTTGTTTTTATAAAACTCTAATGGTTTTAATAATCTCACGACAGCGAGGCCGCACTCATGTTTGATTTGATCGCTCATCAGGTCACTGAGTTAAGCACGTAAAGTTAATTTAATATTAAGACTTACTATAACAATGATACCACATAAATGATTTCGCAAATTGGTTAAAAAACTGTTATAATGCCAGTTAAGCGCTACCCTCACTTATTCTCAGCCTTCAATTATTGTTGCTTTTGTCCTGTAAAACTTTTCAACCATAATGAAGTTTACCTTTCATACGTTCTATTTGTTAATTATCTGCATCTATGATGTAGTCAACATCTTTTTAATTGTTAACTTCACAACATGGCAATTTTTTCATTTTTCAGATCACAAAAGCCCAAACAATTTAATTTCAAACCGCGATTTTATGATGAGCGGCAAGAGAAAATAAATGAGATTATTGAACGCAACAAAGCTGAAAACATCTCGGATGCAGAAGCTATGAAATCCAGAATCAAAGCCGGTTTTAAAACCAGAGGGATCATTGACAGAACCTATGAATCTACTGCCAGAAGAAAGTCGAATAGAACATTGTTGATCACCATGGCTGTTCTCATTCTATTAACTTTCTTACTTTTGTCCAATTTCTTACCTGAAATTGTAAAACTGGTAGAATAATTTAAAAATTTATGGCTGATATAATTCAGCTTCTCCCGGATACTATTGCTAATCAGATTGCAGCAGGCGAAGTGGTACAAAGACCCGCCTCTATAGTAAAAGAATTACTGGAGAATGCTATCGATGCTGGAGCTACTGACATACAGCTTATCCTGAAGGATGCTGGCAAAACGCTTATCCAGGTTGTAGACAACGGCAAAGGAATGAGTGAAACCGATGCCAGAATGTGTTTCGAACGGCACGCTACTTCGAAAATAAGAACCACAGAAGATCTTTTTGCCATCCATACCATGGGATTCCGAGGAGAGGCCTTAGCGTCAATAGCGGCTGTTGCGAAAGTGGATTTAGTGACCAGAACACCTGAAAAAGAAATCGCCATCAATGTAAGGGTGGAAGGGACAAAGGTTACACGCCAGGAAGCGTGCCAGGGTCCGATAGGGACGAACATCAGTATCAAAAACTTATTCTACAATGTTCCTGCACGGCGAAAATTTCTTAAATCCGACCCCACTGAATATAAGCATGCCTTAGACGAGTTCAACAGAATTGTCCTCTCATACCCCGAAATTAAGTTTACACTTTACCATAATAACAACAACATCATGACCCTTCCGGTAGGCAATTTGCGTCAGAGAATTGTGAGTGTTATGGGAAAATCGATTAATGATAAGCTGGTCCCTGTGGAGGTAGATACTGACAATCTGGTATTGTCGGGCTTTATTGGCAAGCCGGAAGCTGCAAAAAAAAGCCGCGGAGATCAATACCTTTTTGTCAATCAAAGATTTATCAAAAGCAATTATATAAACCACGCCATTAAATCAGCCTACGAGGATTTAATAGCATCCGATCACACGCCTGTATACTTTTTGTTCCTAAACATAGATCCTTCTCAGATTGATGTCAATGTGCATCCTACAAAACAAGAAATCAAGTTTGAAGAAGAGCGTTTGATCTATAATTACATTAAAGTTGCAGTCAGGCATGCCTTAGGTCAATATAACATCACACCAGTCCTGGATTTCTCCCAGGAAAATACATTTTCTAATCCCGGATTCGACAGAATGAAAAGTAGAATGGATCAGGGAGGATATGGAATGCCACAAAAGTCAGAATTGCAAAGGGATAATTTGAGAAACTGGGAGTCCATCTATGAAGGAATGATTACCATTGAACCTTCTGAAGAGGGAGATCTGCCGATGAGAATACCCAGTGCCATGCAATCAGGGTCCAATTTGATCGAAAGTGAAACATTGAGTAATCAACCCTACCAAATGCATGGTAAATACATCGTGAATCCCATTAAGTCGGGATTTCTGATTATTGATCAAAAAAGAGCAATGGAAAGGATTTTCTACGAAGAATATCTGGAAAGTGTTCGCAACCAGGAAGTACTTTCTCAAAAGAAACTCTTTCCTAAACCCATCGAATTAAGTGCCGCCAGAGCAGAGACCATGAGGATTATGAAAGATGACCTGGCTTGTATGGGATTGGAAATCGAAGAATTTGGAAATGATTCATTTATTATTCATGCGCTACCCTCCGGAATGGATGGCACCCTAGATGAAACGAAGTTGGTTGAAGAATTAATTGATCAGTATGAAAGCAACATTGACTTTAAACTGGGCGTCTCAGAAAACATTGCGGCCAGCCTTGCTACCAAGCGCGCCGTTAGAGGTTATCACACCTTAAATGAAAAAGAAATGCAGAATCTTATCGATCGACTGTTTGCCAGTGAAAATCCTTATACCAATGCTTACGGAAATAAGACATTTATTACTGTGGAGCTAGATGAACTGAAAAAGCGTTTCAATAGTTAATGTAAGGTATGATGAATAATATTACGGATGTCGTAAAGAATTTACTCATCCTCAATGTGATCGTATTTGCAGGGGTGTCATTAACAGCACAGCTTTCCGGTATTGATTTATCTCAGTATTTCATGCTGTATTCACCACTTTCGGAAAAATTTAAACCGATTCAATTAATTACGCACATGTTTATGCATGGCGGGCTTTCTCACTTGCTATTCAATATGCTGGGCTTGTTTTTTCTAGGTCCATATGTTGAAAAAAGGATGGGTTCTCAGAGGTTCTTATTGTTTTATCTCATTTGCGGATTCGGAGCCATGCTAGCACATATAGGTGTTGACTACTTGCAATTTTACCAGGTAAAAGATCTCACTTCCGGAATGACCATGGATCAATTGCGAAACTTTATGTCCACAGGTGTCTTCCAGAATACCGGATTAAATCGAAATGAGGCTGAGATCGTTTTCCAAAAATTGAATGGGGTGTTCAATATTCCTGTGGTGGGGGCATCAGGAGCAATTTATGGCGTATTTCTTGCCTTTGCCATGTTCTTTCCTAATATGAGACTCATGTTGCTTTTTCCGCCCATACCCATTAAAGCCAAATTTTTAGTTGCAGGAATTGTCGCGATCGATTTATTTTCAGGAATTAGTGGCCAACAAACAGGGATTGCACATTTTGCACACCTGGGAGGAGCGTTAGCAGGATTTATTCTCGTAAGTTTATGGTATGGAAACCCATTTAAAAGGTAAAGCATGTTTGATTCGATATTTCAAGATTTAAAGACCTACTTCAAGTCGGGAACCATGATTTCACGGCTGATCATCATCAATGGGGCTATGTTTCTTGCGATCATATTGGTCAAGATTGGATTGATATTTACAGGACCTGAGTATCCTGATAAAATAGCTGCTTTCACCAGATATATTGCGATTAATGAATCGATGGTGTTTAATTTGACCCATCCCTGGGTCTTTGTCACACACGCCTTTACGCATTTTGGATTTTTCCACATTCTATTTAATATGTTGTTGTTGCTCTGGTTTGGTAGAATTGTAGGTGATTTGCTGGGCGATCGGCATATTTTACCCATTTATATTCTGGGCATTATTGCAGGGATCGTATTTTTCTGGATTTCTGCCAATTTTATCTCTTCAGGACACCAAATTGCATACGGAGCCTCAGCAGCTGTAATGGCTATCGTGGTTGCTGCCGGATTTACGGCCCCCGATTATCAAATGAATCTTATTTTAATAGGACCAGTCAGGATCAAGTACATTGTATTGGTATTACTGATCCTCGATTTGCTTGCTGTGTCCAATATGTCTAATACGGGTGGACATCTGGCGCATATAGGGGGAGCCATCATGGGAGGCCTGGTTGTTTCAGGATTGAGAAATGGATATGATCTTTCTACACCCATAGACAACACCATTAACAAAATCGTGAGTATCTTTGATGGATCAGAAAGGAAATCTCCCAGAAGGAAAAGCCCGTTAAAGGTCAGTTTTAAAGCAGATGAGAGAAAGGCAAGATCAGGTAGGCGAACTGACGATGAGATGGGGCAATACTCGAGCTCTGATCGACTGGATGAAATTCTGGATAAGATCAAAGAGAAGGGTATTAAAAGCCTTAGTAAAGAGGAGAGAGATTTTCTGGAGAATCAAAGTAAAAACTAGATATTCCAGAATTTGAAGAAGATTCTTAAGTTAGTGGTATACCTGAACATACTGTGGGTGGTCGTCACCTTACTGGCTTATCTTTCACCCTATTCTAATCCTAAAAATCTTTGGCCTCTTAGTGTCATAGCTGTTTTTTACCCATGGTTGTTACTGGGGAATGTATTATTCATCATCTTTTGGCTCTTCAATAAATTGCGTTTTTCCCTCATTTCATTGATCACAATTATTGTTGGAATCAATTATATACAAGGATTCATTGGACTCAACAGCACCGGTTACATGAGTAGTCCTGGACAGCTAGAGATTTTGAGTTACAACACACAAAATCTCAATTATATTTATAGGGCGGTAGATAATAAAGATGAACGCGCTCAGCAGTTTTTTTCCTTTATGAAGGATTTTGAAGATGTGGATTTTATTTGCACGCAGGAGTTAGGTATTCGGTCCATTGAACTTTGGAATAAAAAGCTCAAATACCCTTATATGTTTGCTCCTGAGGAAATAGGTCCGGTTATATTCAGCAAGCATCCTATACAAAATAAGGGTCAGATTCATTCTTCGACTTCCACGATTAACTCTTGTATTTGGGTGGATGTCAATGTGAATGGGAGCAATTATCGGATTTATAATCTACACATGGAGTCTAACAAAATCACGATGACTGCAGAACGTGTAATTAAGGAAGGTAATATTCAGAATCGAGAAACGTGGAGTGGCGTTAAATCCATCATTCAAAGATATAGAGATAATGCTTCGGTCAGAATCGGTCACGCCGAAAGAATCAGGGCTCACATGCATGAAAGCCCTTATCCCATCATTTTAGCAGGTGATTTTAATGATGTCCCTCTTTCATATTTATATGATTTGATAAAAGGTGACATGCAGGATAGTTTCGTTGAGAAGGGACGAGGTCTGGGAACCACTTTTGCCGGTAAAATACCAGCCTTAAGAATCGATTATATATTGGTCAGTGATCAATTCAAGGTTCTGGAACACCAGATTTTACGCGAAGGGTTCTCTGATCATTATCCGGTTAAGGCGGTAGTAAGTTTGCGGGAGTAAACCAGGTTTCCTTTAAATTGGAAAAGCAAACAGCCACGCTACACCTATTTCATTTAAATAATTTATTTTTGCCCCCTATGGAAAGAAAATTGTTCGTGTATAATAGTCTCAGCAGGACTAAGGAGGAATTCAAACCTATCAATGAAGGTAAAGTGGGTATGTATGTTTGCGGCCCGACTGTTTACAGTGACGTCCATCTGGGAAATTGCCTGACCTTTGTGCGATTTGATGTCATCTACAGGATATTGCTCCATCTGGGATACAAAGTGCGGTATGTGCGCAACATTACAGATGTAGGTCATTTGCTGGATGATGGTGAAGATAGAATTTCGAAAGGAGCAAGGATCGATCAGTTAGAACCCATGGAAGTTGTACAGAAGTATGCCAATGGCTTTCATGATATGATGGATATTTTTAATGCCAAGCGACCTAACATTGAACCAAGGGCTACAGGACATATTATCGAGCAAATCGAGATGGTACAGCAGATCATTGACAATGGATATGGCTATGAAGTGAATGGTTCTGTCTATTTTGATACCATTAAATTCGCGGAAGAAACCGGACAGTATGGCAAATTATCTGGTAGGGTTATCGATGAGTTACAATCTGAAACCAGAGATCTTAAGAATCAAAGCGAGAAGAAAAATCCCTCAGACTTTGCCATTTGGATGAATGCATCACCCGAACATTTGATGAGATGGAATTCTCCCTGGGGAGAAGGATTTCCGGGATGGCACCTGGAGTGTTCTGCGATGTCTACGAAGTATCTAGGTAAAACTTTTGACATACATGGGGGAGGGAATGATTTAAAATTTCCGCATCATGAGAATGAGGTAGCTCAGAATGTTGGTGCTTGCGGTTGTGCCCCGGCGAATTATTGGCTGCATACCAATATGCTTTTGATGAATGGTAAAAAGATGTCCAAGAGTGATGGGAATACCATTTCACCCTCTGAACTTTTCAGTGGCGACAGTCCTCATGTAAGCAAAGGTTTTCATCCGATGGTTATCAGATTTTTCATGTTGCAAAGCCACTATAGAAGTGAGTTGAACCTGACGGATGAGGGAATTCTGGCCGCTGAAAAAGGTTATAAAAGAATCATGGAATGCCTAAAAGCTGTAGATAAGCTCAATGGAAAAAGCGATGTAGAAACTGCTTTAGATCAAGAGATCAATGCCCTTCTTGATCAGGCAGTGGAAGATTTGTTGGACGATTTTAACACTCCGAAAGCACTTTCCCGTTACTTTGAATTGTGCAATAAGATCAACGGATTAAAGGAAGGTACATTAAACTTAAGTGAAGTTTCACAGTCTACAATAGAACGATTACAGAAAACTTTTCCGGAGTTCATCTTCGAGGTATTAGGCCTAAAGGATGCTGCGGAGGAGGAATCGGGAGATGTTTTGGATGGTGTGATGCAATTGGTGATCGATCTCAGACAGGGAGCAAGAGATGAGAAGAATTGGGGCGTGTCAGATAAAATCAGAGACGATTTAGCGGCGTTAGATATACAGATTAAAGACGGGAAGGACGGTACAGAGTGGGGATTTAAGAGTTAAGCCTTGATTCACCTTACGTATTAAATCTTGAGGGTACGAAAGAATACATTTAGTAATCTTAGGATTCGCAGTCTTATTGGATGGTTCATAAGCTGTGGGAGAAGAGTTCAATTTAGAATAAAAATGAAAATGAATAAATTCAAATATTTTTTACTTTTGGGGTTGGTATTACAGGTGGTTTTAATCTCCTGTAATTCAGATTCAGGTCAGGACACCCAGGCTGAACCAGTTAACAGACCCCGGGCAACAGTTCCAACCTTTAATGTTGATTCCTCCTATTCATACCTCGAGAAGCAGCTTGATTTTGGATTCAGAGTTCCGGGAACGGAATCTCACCAAGCAACCAAAGATTGGTTGGTAGAAAAACTTGAATCTTACGGTTTAAAGGTGATGGTGCAGAATTTTACTGCGACCATCTATACCGGTGAAAAAATGCCTGGATATAATATTATAGCCCAACATAATCCAGAAATGGATCGGCGTGTAGCGATTGCGGCTCACTGGGATACCAGATTTATCGCTGACAAAGATCCGGTTGAAGAAAATCAGGATGATCCCATTATGGGAGCAGACGATGGGGCGAGTGGTGTCGCAGCTATTTTGGAAATTGCCAGACAGGTTACCCAAAATCCAATTGATATGGGTGTTGATTTTATACTTTTTGATGTAGAGGATCAAGGAAATATGAATGGTGAAACCGATACCTGGGCTCTTGGATCTCAATACTGGGCAAAGAATTTAGTCCCTAAGAATTATGATGCGGACTTCGGTATTTTGTTGGATATGATTGCTGCAAAAGGTGCCAGATTCGGTAAAGAAGGATATTCCATGAACTATGCGCCGGAGGTGATGAATAAAGTTTGGAAACTGGCTCAGAACATGGGTTATTCCGATTTATTTCAGGATTATAGAACTGGAGGCATAGCCGATGATCACCTTTACATGAATCAGGCGGGTATTCCTACCATTGACATCATCAGCATACCAAGGCCTGATAATCGGGAATCATCTTTCGGAACTTATCATCATACCCTGGACGATGACATTGACATCATAGAGCCAAGAAACTTAAAAGTGGTGGGGCAAGTCGTTCTTGCAGTTTTGTACAGACATTCAGATGGTACCTTAGGACTATGAATGTGAAGAAAATTTTGAGTCTAGTAGGACTACTTCTAGTCTTGTCATTGATCTTCTTAGCCGCTCGTAGTTTATCAGCCATTGTTGCGGTTATCATGACACCTATTGGCGTTATTTTAGCTTTGATTGGATTGCAATTATTGGTATTTCTGGTCAGGACTTTGATGATCAATCTTATACGTTGACGAAACTGTGGTTGTCATAAAAAAACAGGCCATCCAGCATGACGCCGAATGACCTGTAAAAGGTGTTTTAATATTTTTATTTGACCAGGAGAATTTTCTTGGTACTACTAGATAATTCGGAGTTCAACCTCACGTAATACATCCCTTTAGCGATGTCATCAAGATTAATTTCCAGTATACTGCTTCCTAGTTCGCTTACATTATAACTGTAAACTATTTTACCTGCAGTGTCCATTATCCTCAGATTTACGGCTTTATTCAGGTAGTCTGACAAGTTAATGCGGAAATTTCCTGAACTTGGATTGGGAGCAATGGCCCACTGATCGCTCACAACGTTTCTGGCAGTAACACTTTCTTCTTCTAATGTCTCATCAGGACAAGTCCAAGGTTCGCCACAAATCACCAAAGTACCGCATGCACCTAATTCATCGCCATGGCAAAGGTGATCATCGATGTCTTCACTATCAATACAAAGCGTTTTAAATTTCCCATTGGATTCATGACAAATTTCGACCTTGTTCCCTTTGTTTCCGCAAGTTACATCTATGACGTCAACGAAAAATTCATAAACATATAAGCAACCTGTAGCGTCGGTGATGGTTACAAAGTAATCTGTGGATTCAGAAGGACATACCTTGGTTGTTTCACCAGATGATCCATCACTCCACTGATAGTCATAAGGCCCTACACCATCAATGTTGTCAACAGATAATTCAGTACAAGCAGTTGGTTCATAACCATAATAGACGGTCTTACAATCTTGAGGGATCGTAATATTCAGGGTAAAATCACCCTTAGACATGAAATCTATGCCAAAAAATACAATTCGAAAGCCACTCACATATATATGATAGGTGACCCCTTCTTCTGTATCAAACGTCAATTCTGAAGTAAAATCCGGACACCCAGGACCATCTTCATTTCCTGCATAACATACCAGATTGCCACATTCACCTGTATAGACATCAATTTTTGAATCATAATCTGCTGTACCGCAAGTGGATAAGGTGATGGGTTTACCTAATCCTTCTATGGTATACCACACTCCAGGACTCAGTAAATCAGAGAAAACATCATCACTGCAATCCGAGTCTCCCACCTGATCTCTATCCGTCGCAAAGTTGGTACTACCTTCTACACTGTCGACACAATCCAAAGAAATGGCGTTCTCACAAAGGTCATTTTCTGCAGGGGCATTACAGTTAATTAGTAATGTAAAGTCTCCTGTTTCACCATCAAAGCCATTGACATAAATATAGTAATTTACCCCTTGTTCTCCCAGCCAGGATACTTCGGATGTAAAGCCCAAACATTCGGGACCATCGTCATTTCCAGCCACGCAAAATAAATCTGAATTGCAATCATCTGCTTGAATGATGATGATCTTAGTATCAAAATTGGCAAGGTTACATACACTTGCTGTAATAAATTCTCCCGTTCCTACGATATTGTACCACACTCCGGGGGCAGAAATGGAGGTTCCGCAAGTCCCTGATAAATCCTGAACAGCACCAACAGTCTTGCCATCCACCACACTACCGCATTCAACTACTTCAGCACCCTCACAGAAATCATTCCCAGGCGGCGGGGGTGGTGGCGTTCCATCGCAATTGATGGTTAATTCGAAATTACCGATGGATCCGTTCCAACCTGTGACAAAGATATAGTAAGTTTCACCTGCTATTGTGGCAACTGTGACTTCAGAAGGTACTCCTATTCCACCACATCCATCATCATCGCCACCTACGCACTGTAGGTCATTACATGTTCCTCGATAGATCCCTATTTTAGTGTCATAATCTGTGTCATCGCTGCATAAACTTGCTGTTAAAGGGCGTCCATCAGCAATGAAGGAATACCATACACCTGGAGCTTCTAGCTCTGGAGAACAAGCAGTAGGTTGCTCTCTGGGAGAGGCCATTAAGGTAGATCCACTTACGACATCTTCACATGAAACTGGAATGGATCCCTCACATAAGTCATTTTCTGGAGCATCTGCAAAAGGATCATATGGATAACTTGGAACAACACCATTACAAACCTGTGAATTAATAAGAGAAGCCCTTCTTGGACTGAACTCTAGGATCACGTCCATCCGAGCTTTTTGATCACTAGAAAACATGTTCATACAGGCGTCATCACTATAGTCCATGTAGTTCATAAATTGATCCGGAAGATCACCAGGCCCGTCATCGCAATCGTTCCGTAATGTACCTAATGCTGCATTCGGATCATAGTCACAATCATCAAAAAAATTGTTATTCTGTCCCGCTTGTGTGGGAGTGTCAGCGCAAAAGTCATCTGCACTACAATCTCCATCGCCACCGATGTGTCTTAATCCGAAAAAATGACCTACTTCGTGAGTCGCAGTCCTTCCTAGATCTAAACCTTCTACGGCAGTACCTCCTACTCCGAAAGCAATGTCTCGAACGACTATTCCATCAGTATAGGAAGGGCCGCTTAGCCCTTCTAAGCCTTCTAAATCCGATAAGGGAAATTGCGCATATCCCAAGAGTCCACCTGGAAGAGGAGCACACCATATATTGAAGTAAAAATCAGGGTGCCAAATGGTATTTGGCTTAACATTGAGTTCCATATCACCTATGCTGTAGGAGGATTTGCCAAAGTCGTAACGCTCTATACCAGTTGTCGGACTCCCATCAGGAGCTACACTTGCAAGACAAAAATTGATTTCTGCGTCAGAGGCAATACCAACAAAATCGTCGGGTGTATTAGAGGCATCGGCGTTCATCCTTCTAAAATCTTCGTTTAACACTTCCATCTGTGATAAAACCTGTGCATCTGATATTTCTATATCGCCTCCTCCGATAATGTGGACTACCACAGGTATGGTTACCACAGCCCTACTGATCCCTTTTTGGGAAATCACCTTTTTTGCATTTTTCATCCATTTCTCAAATTGATCCGTCGAAGGCCTGTTCGGAAACTTTTCCTTGAGCATTTGCTCTACCTGCACCATTCCACACCTTTCATCTGTAGGTTGTAAAGTGCCTAATACTTTGGAAATTCTTTCATTTTCATTGTTGCTATTAGTAACTCTTTGCAAGGGTTTGTTGGCATCGTCTGGATTAAATTTATGGAGTCCATTTTGTTGGAATATCAAATCTTTTTTCAATTGTTCCTGGTCCACTTGTCCGGATGCAGGTGGCTGTAGAAGCAAGAAGAACATCATAATAGAACTGAGTGTTTGGACTGTCCTTCTCCAACTGCAATAGCTTGAGCGTAAAGTTTTCAACTTCATTTTTTTTGTTTTAATTGGATTAAAAAATATTAGGGTGTAAGCCGCTTAATAGATCATACAGGAAATGAAATGACTACGGTGAAAATAGGTGCTTTTCACTCTGGGACTGGCAATATTACTTCAGTATGGTGCTACAATTGGTCTTTTGTAATATAAGCAGATTATTTTATATAGTGATGTTTTGTAAGACATTATGTAGATTGAATAGTACATATATATGTTTATTATATATTAAGCATTGAATTTCAATTGTAAGCTAATTGACATTTCAATTATTTTATCTTTATGCTCAATTAATCAATTTCAGATGGAAAAACCTAGTGACAAAGTCAGGGTGAAAAGAATTCCCAAAAGAGGCATTTATGATCGCTCGGAGATTTATGAGATTTTGGATAAAGACTGCGTGTGTCATGTTGCATTTGTATATGACGGATATCCGGTCATTATACCGACGATTTACGGAAGGTCAGGAGATGAACTGTATTTACATGGAGCATCAACCTCAAGAATGATGATGGCGTTGGCAGAAGGAATTCCGGTTTCTATTGCGGTTACTAAGGTCAATGGCATAGTACTGGCACGATCACTATTTAACTCATCGATGAATTATGAGTCCGTGGTCTTATTCGGCCATGCAAAGGAGGTAACAAGCCAGGAGGAAAAAAATCAGGGCTTGGCTGTTATTTCTGATCAAATCCTTAAAGGAAGATGGGAGGAAGCGCGTCAGCCCTCAGCAAAGGAGTTGAAGGCAACCAAATTGTTGAAAGTTTACATACAGGAAGCATCTGCAAAGAGACGCGAAGGCGATCCAGGTGATGAAAAAGCAGATTACGCACTGGATATTTGGGCAGGAGTAATCCCCATCCATCGTAGCTATGGTGAGCCCATTGATGATTCGTTACTGAAAGAAGGCATTTCAAGACCCCATTCAGTCAAAGCCATTGTGAAATGATAAGTGTCGAAGAAGCTTTAGAAATCGTTTTAGAACATTGCCCAAGTGCTCAAATAGATTCTGTCGAACTGGTCCGCGCTCAGGGGAGAATCCTGGCTGAAGATATTCATGCTGATCGTTCATTTCCACCTTTTGATCGGGTAACCATGGACGGTATCGCAATCGACTATAGCAAATTTCGTGAAGGGATTAGGGCATATCCCATAGAAGCCATTGCAGCTGCAGGAGCACCTAAAAAAACGCTGAGTCAAACCAATCATTGTATCGAAGTGATGACAGGAGCCATCATGCCCGAAAATGCAGATACCGTTATTCGCTATGAGGATTTGAAAATAAAAGATGGTGTGGCATTGATAACAATAGACGAGATAACCCATCGTCAGAATGTTCACTTTCAAGGATCAGATCGGGCAAAAGGCAACTTACTTCTTGAAACCGGTAAAAGGATCAATGCTCCTGAATTAGGAGTATTGGCCACCTGTGGCAAGTCCGTTGTAAAAGTATACAGTACACCTAAAGTAGCCATTATTTCTTCCGGTGATGAACTGGTTGATGTAGAGCAAATCCCTCAACTACATCAAATCAGAAAATCAAATAATTATAGTATTGCCGGTGTTCTACACACATTGCAGGTTAGGGCAGAAGCTTTTCATCTTCCGGATAATCGCGAGATGATACAGCATGAATTGAGCAAGCTGATCAATCAGTATGATGTATTGATCCTGTCAGGTGGTGTGTCAATGGGAAAGTTCGACTACATTCCAGATGCTCTTGAAAGCTTAGGTGTAAAAAAGCTGTTTCATAAAGTCAAACAAAGACCAGGTAAACCCTTTTGGTTTGGCATATCAGGCGAAGGAAAAACCATTTTTGCACTTCCCGGAAATCCGGTGTCATCATTTATGTGTACCATTAAATACGTTAGAACATGGATGCTAAAACATCTGAATGCTAAAGCTTCTCCACTTTTTGCTGAATTGGCCTCAGACATCCATTTTAAGCCGGATTTAAACTATTTTGTACAAGTAAGTCTGATTTACGGTCAGGACGGAAAAATGAGGGCACAGCCCATTGAGGGTAATGGTTCCGGAGACCTGGCCAATCTGACAGAGGCGAAGGCATTTATGGAATTGCCGAGGGGTAAAGACCGATATTTAAAGGGAGAGTGTTACCCCATTTACATCATCAATCCTCAATAAGTTGAAGATCGAGCTCTAGCGGTTCAATCAGGTTTACAGAGAGATTCACCCTCAAATAAAATCTGATGGATTTCCTGAATTATACTTTAATGGTAGAAATGGCGCTCATCACATCCACATAAGGAATGGCAGCTTGGAGACAGGCTGTTTCAGGTTTAAAAGTTGGATGACCTGCTAATGGATTCAACCATATGATTTTAGCACTTCTCTTACGGATCGACTGCATTGCCTGAGCAACCAAGTCTGCATCTCCAGTATCCCAACCATCACTTAGAATGATGACTTTCGTTTTTTGATCCAGCAATTGTCCGCTGTAATTTTTCACAAAGTCCCAAAGTGATTCACCTATTTTCGTACCTGCCGACCATCCATCGAAACCATCTTTAAGATCCTGAAGAACTTTGGAAAAATCTCGATCTTGAAGACTTTTGGTAATACGTTGAATTCTGGTACTAAAGACAAACGTTTCGATTTTAGTTGTCGCTTGATTCAGCCCATACATAAATTGTAAAAGAAACTTAGTATAGAATTCCATAGACCTGCTTACATCGCAGATCAACACTAATCTCAATTTTTCAATCTTTTTTTTCTTGTAAGACAGTTCGATCAGTTCATCTGAACGTCCGATATTTTTTCGCATTAATCTGCGTATATCTAAGAGTACATGATTTTTAGACGAAATAAATCTATGCCCTGTCCGATTGGTCAGTTTTTTAACCAGCACCTTGGTTTGCAATAGTATTTCTTCTAGATTATCGTGTGAAAATCTGGTAAAATCTTGTTCAGAAATACCATCGCCCACATCATAACTTGCAGTTTCTATTTTTTCTGTTTCGTGATTGCTGTATAGCCATTTTTTAATCACGTGAAGGGAAGGCTTATTGGCGGTAGGTTTGGGCCTATCCTTTTCTTTTTGCACTTTTTTATGCTTGGCGTTTTCAGCTTGTCTTACTTCTGCCCAATATTGAAGGTAAAGAGGATCGAATTGGTCAAGTTGAAATTTGTTTTTAACCAAAGTGGCTTTCAATGCTGATTTAAAAATGGAAGGATGATGATATGGAATGGTTTTTAGCGCTTCTAAAGCCAGTATTTCTTCCATAGGCCCCAGGACAAAACCATTTTCTCTGAGAAAACGACAGAATTGAATAATGTGAGCGGTGATGGTGTTTTGCTTGAGGACTTCCATTCATTCGTGCTGTCAGTGAACTTTCATTTTAACTTTTACCTTTTCGAATAGTTCTCCCAGAGAATCTTGAGTCTGTCGGGTGTCCTGCCAGTCCTTAATTACAATACCTAAAGTGGATTCGATAATATCCTTATCCAATTCCTCGAAATGCATACTACTAAGTGCCAATGCCCAATCCAGGGTCTCCGCAATGCCCGGCGATTTTTGTAATCTTTGTTTTCTAAGTTCCTGCATGAAATAGACGATCTGTGCGGCAAGATGCTTGTTGATCTGTGGAAGCTTGTGCTCTACAATTTTCTTTTCTTTTTCGAAGTCGGGAAAATCGATCCAGAGGTATAAACACCTTCTTCTTAAGGCCTCAGAAAGCTCACGGTTTCGGTTGGAGGTCAATATGACGTGGGGGATGGAACTTGCTTTTATCGTCCCTAATTCTGGAATAGAAATTTGATAGTCAGATAATAGTTCCAGTAAAAAGCTTTCGAACTCCTCGTCTGCGCGATCTATTTCATCTAATAGAAGTACAGGTGGTTTTTCCTTACTGATGGCCTGAAGCAGCGGTCTTTTAAGAAGAAATTTCTCACTGAATATGGTTTGTTCTTTTTGTGCCAATGTTTGGTCAGAATCATCCATTTTTAGGTGGAGCAATTGACGTTGATAATTCCATTCATAAATGGATTGACTGACATCCAGTCCTTCGTAACATTGTAACCTGATCAGTTCGGTTTCCAGACCTGCGGCTAGGACTTTAGCGATTTCTGTTTTTCCAACACCGGGAGGTCCTTCTACCAATATGGGTTTGTTGAGTGTTATGGACAGATATACGGACATGGTAATCTGATCGTCAGAAATGTAGTGATTGTCAGTAATCAGTCGCTCGACCTCTTGCAGTGTCATTTAAGTTTTGTTGCAATATAAGAAATTCCATTCCTTATAATCTCCTCAAAGCTCTTTTAGCGTAAACAGTGGCCAGGTGAGCTCTATATTTTTCGGATGCAAAATGATCACTCATAACACTGACATCTGAGGTAACACCGGCACAAGCCATATCAAGATGTTCTTCGCTTAAATCGCCTCCTTTCAGAGCGGTTTCTACTTCTTTGGCACGATAAGGTGCATCACTTACCCCACTAAAAGCTATTCGTGCTGAGGATACACTATCACCATTTTTTTCAACAGCAGCAGCACAACCGACAATTGCAAATCTGGAAGCGGGCTGAACAAATTTTTCGTAGCAGGAATTTGCGTTGGCAGCAGATTTTGGAATGCGAATGGCTGTTATGATTTCATTATCTTCAAGCGCTGTAGTGTAAAAACCCTGAAAAAACTGATCAACATCGACTTCTCTGCTACCAGTGGCATTTGCAATTACAATTTTCGCATCTGCGGCTAAAAGCACAGCTGGCCAATCGGCAGAAGGATCGGCATGTGCGATGCTGCCACCGATGGTACCCCGGTTTCTGACCTGAATATCGCCAATCATTCCAGCTGCTTCAGCAATCATAGGAGCATGATTTTTAAGTGCTTTATGAGCAGCGATGCTGGCGTGCGTAGCTCCTGCACCTATCGTAATAGTGGCTTCATTATCAGTGATTTCCTTGAGCTTTTCGATTTTAGAAATATCGATGAGTGCCTCAGGCATGTTTAATCTTAGTTTCATTGCAGGAATAAGGCTGTGACCTCCTCCCAGTATTTTGTCGTTTTCGCCAAGCATGGAAAGCGCCTCCTGAACTGAGGATGCAGATTTATATTCAAATTGTGCTGGTATCATGATTTAGTATTTTTTAATTTTTGTTTTTACTTTATTAAGTGATCATTAAAGATATTTGGTATGCATGCATTCAACGCGTTATGCTAAGCATGCAAATTGAGTTTGCAAGTTCCGGGCAAGTCAGTGCAACTTACAAATGCAATGTTTAGTACTTTATTAGCCTTTGAGCACTTTCTAAAAATCTTACAAATAGCATTTGCTAGTCCCACACTATTCCTAAGCAAAAGAATTTGCAAGTGGCCGGCAAGTCTCACGGTTTATAGTGCAAATCTTTCTTTAAAGCAAACTGCTATCCTAATCTTTCAATGATCAATTATTCATCGCCTCCCAAACGCGTTCGCTGGTCAGTGGCATTCTGATATCTTTTACTTGATGGCCTCCTTTCCAAAGTGCATCGATGACCGCATTCACCACAGCTGGAGTAGATCCAATACATCCGGCCTCACCTGCACCTTTTACACCTAATGGGTTGTGAGGACATGGCGTCACAGTTCGATCTATCTCGAAGCTTGGCAGATCATCTGCTCTCGGCATAGTATAATCCATATATGATCCATTGATCAACTGGCCAGATTCATCATAAATGGTTCCCTCATGCAAAGCCTGACCAATTCCCTGCGCAAGTCCTCCGTGGATCTGACCATCTACTATCATAGGATTGATCACATTTCCAACATCGTCTACCGCGATAAATCTCTTTAGTTTTACTTTGCCAGTTTCCTTATCAACTTCTACTATGGCGATATGACAACCGAAAGGATAGGTGAAATTGGCAGGATCATAAAATGAACTGAAATCCAATCCTGGTTCCAGACCTTCAGGATAATCATGAGGGACATAGGCTGTTAAAGATACATCGCCAAAAGCAATGGATTTGTCTGTTCCCTTCACGGTCCACTTTCCTTCTGCATATTCCAGATCATCTACCGACGCTTCTAACTTATGTGCAGCGATCTTTGCTCCTTTTTCCAGAATTTTATCAATACTTTTTACTATGGCAGAACCACCTACCGCAAGAGATCTGGAACCATAAGTTCCCATACCAAAAGCGACAGCATCAGAATCACCATGTACTAAATCCACATCTTCCATAGGGATTCCCAGTTTGTCAGCAACTACTTGAACGAATGTAGTTTCATGACCTTGTCCATGGGAGTGAGAACCTGTATATACACTTACTTTTCCTGTGGGCTGAACCCGAACCTGTGCAGATTCAAAAAGCCCTGCTCTTGCACCTAATGCTCCGACCACGGCAGACGGGGCAATGCCACAGGCCTCTATGTAAGTGCTGAAACCAATGCCCAAAAGTTTTCCATTACTAGAACTCTTTGCTTGTTCAGCACGAAAATCTTCATAACCCACCATTTGCAATGCTCTTTCCAACACCGGTTTATAATCACCGGAATCGTATTGTAATGCTACCTGGGTTTGATACCCAGGTTGATTGACCCCGTCAAAAGCAGGGATGAAATTCAATCTTCTAACTTCTGCCGGATCCATTCCCATTTCCAAGGATCCAAGATCTATTAATCTTTCCAGAAGATATGTGGCTTCAGGTCTACCTGCTCCTCTATAGGCATCCACAGAATTGGTATTAGTAAATACTGCCGTCACATTGACATTAATCAATGGAGTGGTGTATAGTCCTTGTAATAATGTGCCGTGCAGATAGGTCGGAACAGCAGGAGCAAAAGTGGCCAGATAAGCACCAAGATTGGCATAGGTATCGGCTTTTAAGGCTACAATTTTGCCATTTTCATCAAATCCCATCTGAGCCGAGGTGACATGATCTCTCCCATGGGCGTCAGTCATAAAGGCTTCAGAGCGATCAGAAGTCCACTTTACAGGTCTTTTTATTTGTTTTGATACCCAAACCATCAAAGCTTCTTCCGTGTAGTGAAAAATTTTAGATCCGAATCCACCGCCTACATCATGTGAGACAATTCTTACTTTGTGCTCAGGAATACCTAAAACAAAAGCACATAGCAGTAATCTGATCAAGTGTGGGTTTTGGGTGGATGTATATAAAGTGTAGTGATCCCTGGTTTCATCATAATGGCCAATAGCACTTCGAGGTTCCATCGCATTGGGTACGACCCGATTATTGACAAAATCCAATGATGTGACATGATGTGCAGAAGCCAGGGCTGCATCCACATCCTCTACCGGATTTCCAAGAGCCCAGTCAAAACAGATGTTATTCGGCGCATCAGGATGAACCTGTGGAGCTCCTTCTTTCACCGCTTCCTTAGGGTCGCTTACGGCATCCAGTACATCATATTCTACTTCAACTAAATCAGCTGCATCCCGGGCAATTTCTTTTGTTTCGGCGATCACTACAGCAATAGCATCACCGACATGCCTTACATTATCGCGAATAAGCAATGGATGCGGTGGTTCTTTCATGGTATCGCCATTTTTAAAATTTACCTGCCATCCCGTGGGAACCCCAGCAATTCCTTCTATGTCAGACCCCACAAAAACAGCAACGACGCCTTCATGATCTTTCGCCGCCTGCGTGTCGATCTTGGTAACTCGAGCATGCGCGTATGGTGATCTGACCATATGGGCATGAGTCATTCCCACCAGCTTGATATCGTCTGTATATTTTCCTTTTCCGGTTATAAAGCGTTTGTCTTCAACACGCTTTATGGATTTTCCTATAAATGACATATTTGGATTTTTTCAATGATTAAAATGATGATTATGCAGGTACTCCTGACATATTTTCAGCAGCATGTTTGATGGATTCTACGATATTGTGATATCCTGTACATCTACAAAAATTTCCCTCCAGAGCATGCCTTATCTCATCTTCCGAAGGGGATGGATTGCTTTCCAGAAAATCAACAGCCAGCATGATCATTCCGGGAGTACAGAAACCACATTGAAGTCCATGTTTTTCTTTAAAGGCCGCTTGCAATGGATGAAGTTGTCCGTTTTGGGCCAGGCCTTCTATGGTTTTAACTTCGCTACCATCAACCTGAGCAGCTAAAATCGTACATGATTTCACGGCTTTGCCATCTAATAGTACTGTACAGGCACCGCAACCACTCGTATCACATCCGATGTGCGTGCCGGTTAAGTTCATATCTTCCCGAAGAAAGGTGGACAGTGTTGTTCTCCCCTCCACTTCTTTTGTAACCGACTGACCATTGATGGTCGTTGTAATTCTGTTAGACATCATTTTTATTATTTAGCTATTCATTAATTCAATTTCTTTCTCGAATGAATCGAAGAATTGTTTGGTGAGCGAATTGGCCACGCCAGAAACTACCCTGGATCCAGTTCTGGCTAATAAACCGGACATTTGGGCTTTTCCATCAAATGTTAGTCTGGTTTGTCCATTACCTACTTTATCCAAATGGATATCGACATTGGCTTTAACATTACCAATTTTACTATTCTGCGAAACTACCATCGTGAATTGTTCCGGTTCTATCATATCCTTTAATTCTACGGCCCCTGTAAATCTTCCCTTGACAGGGCCGATTTTGATTTCCGAAATGGCTTCGTAGTTCGTTTTATCTATTTTATTTAACTCAGAAATCCCAGGTGTGATTTTGACCAGTTGATCCGGATCCATCAGCATATCCCAAACCACTTTTCTGGGCGCCTTCAAAACATGTTCTCCATTTAGTTGCATCTGATTTTTTTTATGGAAAGATTAAAATAGTAAAAAGAGTTGAAATTTATAATGTTGAACCTATAATTTGAAAAAATATTAGACGGAATATAAATCCAATGTCGAAATAAAAGGCATGTTAATGTTCTGATAATGGAATTTAATGAAAATGTCGTGTGAAATATAGTCAAGCAATTAAAGTGCTAAATGATTATATTGCATATTAGGACATTTAACCAATCGATACCCTAATGAAAACATACAGCCATATGAATCCACCTATTTTTCGATCTATTTTTATTGGTCTTTTACTGTTGACAGTATACTCTATAGCTGCTCAATCCGCATGTGGGCCCATCACGCTTAGAACACAAAAAGATGTTAATAGCTTCTCATGCAGTTCCATTACCGGAGATTTGATTATTGATGATGATGGAACCATTCCCATCACTTCACTAGAACCCATATTTAACGGTGGATTAAATGGGGGTGCAAAAGTGACTGGCAGTGTATCTGTCCTCAATTGTAATTCATTAACTACACTTGAAGGATTAGATGGAATTGGTACTATAGGAGGTAGATTTAATATTACCAATTGTCAAAATCTAAGCACGATTTATAATGGTAGATTTACCTTAAAAAGGATTGAAGATTTTCTGGTGATCAGCAATTGCCCAAAACTCACAGAAGTCAATGCGCTGATCAATTTGACATATATGGGTTCAGGTTTAGACGTAGTTGGGGACGTTGGAATAAAGGATTACAGTGGCTTTAATAATGTAACGTTTTCACCTGTGGTTGAAATTTTAAGCTCAAGCTCTCCTGTTATCAATGGTTTTAATAGTTTGGAGAATATTGGGTGGTTTAACATTGACAATAATAATGGTTTGGTAGAAGTTACTGGCTTTAATTCACTGAAGACAGTCAAGCCAACGCAAGGATCCACTGGGACGATATGGAATCGATTTAATGTTTCTAATAATTCACTTTTGAAAGCATACGACGCGCATCCCAACATTACTTCCTCCGAGCAAGCGACCATACGTAATAACCCCAATCTTTCAGATTGTTGTAGTTTCCTACCGGTGATAAATAGCAACCCTTCCCCTCTGAATATTAGTGGTAATGCCTTCGGTTGTAACACTGTTAATCAAATTGATGCTCCCCCTACCATTGGCACCTGTCCCCCTGATTTTACAGTTAATACAGCAAACAATTTGTGTGAAGCCAGTTTCAATATCAATCACCCGACGGCTTCTGACAATTGTGACTATGATGAATTAGTTATTAAAACCACACAGCTTGGAAGCCCGACAAGCAATACATTTATGGTAACACAGGGAGGTAGTAATAACTTCAATGCAGAATTAGATATCTACACTTTTGAATATATTGCGTCAGATCATAATGGGAATACCGCCAATTGTTTTACAGAAATAACCATTGTTGACGAACAACCACCACTTTTGACCAATATACCGCCCAATGTCACCATTGGGTGTGACGATAACTTTCCTGCCATTCCTTCACCGACTGTTTCTGATAATTGTGACGGTTCGCCAGCCTTAACAGCGGCATCTTCGGTTTCTATGGGTGGATGTGGATTAGGAATTGAAGCAGAAGTACACGAATATTCCTGGACAGCAACTGACGATTTTGGCAATGAAGCAACAGGGAGCTGGAAAGTTACTGTGTTAAGTGATTTCTCTTTCGATTTAGGAGGCACTGTCAGTGCATGTGAAGGCAGCAACTACAATATCAATCCGGGGAATATCGGGGAGTCTTATCAGTGGTCCACTGGTGCTACTTCTCAATCCATTACCATCAGCAACTCAGGTACTTATACTTTGACAGTGACCACCGTGAATGGATGCTGTTTTGAAGATGCCATTACCATCAATTTCGAAGATCCGCCTAATGCCAGTGCTACAGGAGCTACATTAAGTTGTTCTGCCAGCCAAGTACAGATTATGGGTGCATCCACTTCAGCAGGCGTTACCTATTCATGGAGCGGCCCCGGCGGATTTACCTCGAATGTCCAAAATCCAATGGTCTCCAGCATTGGAACCTATACCTTAATTGTCAGCACCGCGGGAGGATGTACCGCAAGTGCAACAGCAACTGTGACTGCCGATAATGATGTACCTCAAGGATCAGCAGATGGAGGTACATTGACTTGCGATGACACCACTGTCCAATTGTCGGCAAGCTCTACAACTTCAGGTGTATCCTATTCATGGACAGGTCCTAGTGGTTTTAATTCATCACAACAAAATCCAGTGGTAGCAGGAGCTGGAACCTATACAGTTTCTATAGAAGGAAGCAATGGTTGCGTCACCAATATAGATGTAGAAGTCATAGCGGATAATGAGGAACCCGTGGTCAATGTTGGAGACGGTGAATTGAACTGTGCAATTACTTCACTCCTGTATGAGTTAGAGGGAGATGTTCTGTGGGAAGGTCCGGGAGGTTTCACCTCGGCAGCTAATACAGTCGAACTGGTAAATGAAGGAACGTACAATGTAACAGTGACCGGCGACAATGGATGTACAAGTTCCGAGACTTTTTTGATCATGAGTAATTTAGAAATCCCAAATGTCAGTGCGGAAGGAGCGGTACTTACTTGTGATTCACCCGGAGGAGTATTGATGGGCTCTTCTACAACTCCTAATGTATCGTATCTATGGACTGGCCCCAATGGATTCATGGCCAGTTTTGCCAATCCAGTGGCTGTAGCTCTAGGGACTTATACTTTACAAGTTACAGGAGAAAATGGATGTACTGCCACAGTGGATGTTGAAGTAGTTTCCGGAGAGGATGCACCGATATTAACGCTGGAAGGTGGGACTATAGATTGCAATAATACTTCGATCGAATTAAGTGTTAGCGCGTCGCAAGAAAACCTGGATTACATATGGTCTGGTCCCAATGGGTTTACTCAGGAAGGTGCAACCATTCAAGTGATGACTCCAGGCAATTATTCTGTGATCGGTACCAATGCGGATGGATGTTCGGGAAGTACACAAGTGGAAGTATTGGACAATACCATGCCTCCGGATTTAGAAATTTCTGCACCCAATTTAAGTTGCGAGGAAAGCTTTATTCAACCCACAGTTAATTCCTTGTCCATTCTGACATCATATGCTTGGACGGGTCCCGATGGATTTACTTCTAATGATTCATCTCCTGAAATTACTCTTCCAGGGGTCTATACTCTTACTGCAACTGCAGAAAATGGTTGTTCTGCTACAGTAGAAATTACTGTTGAAAGTGATACTGAAATACCTACCGCCTCTGCCACTGGTGGTACTTTGACTTGTACAGAGAATTCGATCGCTTTAATGGGAGAATCTAATTTGGAAGATGTGACTTATCAGTGGACAGGTCCCGATAATTACTTTTCTGGAGAAAAAAACCCAACGGTCAGTGTTACCGGAAAATATTTTCTTACAGTCATTGCAGATAATGGATGTCTTGCAGTGGATTCAACAGAAGTATTAGGAGATCCGGATCTTCCATCTATTAGTGCCACTGGTGGAACCATTAATTGTCTCAATCAAAATGTTACACTAATGGGGTCTACCTCTTCAGTTGATGCAACCATTAAATGGGAAGGTCCGAATGGCTTTGAGACTTCGGAACCTAATCCTACCGTAGATATAGCAGGCACCTATACGTTTACAGTGACCAGTGCCGGCAATTGCGTCGTCTTTTCAACAGTGCAGGTGGTTTTGGATATCAGAAGACCAGACATACTTTTATCACCGGGATCTATAGATTGTGATGATGGCAATGCCACATTTAATGTCCAGACGAATGCCTTTGATGGTGAATTTTCCTGGGTGGGCCCTGATGGATTTACTTCAGATGTCTTGAATGCAGACTACACTAAAGCGGGAACCTATACATTAACGATTGTCGATGACAATGGATGTAGTTCACAGGGAACCATAGAAATTGAGTCAGACATTGGATATGAAGTGGATTTACAAATTAATGGAAATGACGTCAATGTTGAAATTATTGGTGGAACAGGTCCCTTTACCATAGTATTCAATGGGAGTATTGAGGCTTCCTCAGTAAATGATTTGAACAATGGTGATCACTTTGTGACCATTGAAGATGGTTTGGGATGTGAAAAAATCATTGATTTCACCATCATGTCTTCCAGTACAGATGAGTTGATCAATCCTGACGAGGTAGACCTTTACCCCAATCCAGTGACCCATGCTTTAACCTTAGCGTGGGATGGAACGGAAAACAAGTTCTCACAGGTAGATATATATCATTCAAACGGAGCACGATATTTAAGTTCGCGGGTAAGTGGTAAAAGTATCGTGATATCAGACTTAGAAGAATTGTCTTCCGGTATTTACGTCGTCAAACTGAAAGGGGATCATTCGATTGTTACCAAAAAGTTTCTGCTATTGAAATAATGAAGCCCATTGTCATATTTGATGCGTACGGTACGCTTTTTAAACTAAATGTCGATAATGATGAATTAGATTCTATTCTAGGTGATATAAAAACAAATTTTTTTGATACCTGGAGACGAAAGTTGCTGGAGTACTCATGGTTAACCAGTTTGGCTAGCCAATGGCATGATTTCGATACAATTATCAATAAGGCATTGAAGTTTTCCTGTCAAACATTTGACATTGATTCTGAAAAAGTCAGTCCAATTTTGATGGATATTTACAGGCATCCCATTCTTTTTGATGATGCTAAGCATTTATTGGAAAATAATGATTTTACAGCCTGTATTCTTTCCAATGGAGTGAAAGCAGTGCTGCAAAATGCCGTTTCAGCGAACCACATCGATCAAAGAATAGATGCGATTTTTTCTGCCTCTGATGTACAGTGCTTTAAAGTATCACCTCAGTTGTATAGGCTGGTGACTTCGCATTATAATATTGGACCTACTAACATTCTTTTCGTTTCTTCTAATAGTTGGGATATCACAGGTGCTTCCATGTTTGGCTATTCAACGGTATGGGTCAATAGAGAAAAAAGGATCTTCGATACCTTGGTAGATACACCAGATTATGTAGTGGAAAGTTTGGAGGAAATAGTTAACCTCCTATAGTACTCATACTTTCACTTACAGGCTTACCATTGCTTCTAAGCAGTTCTGCCTGAAATCCATCCTTGGCTTTTCCAGATACTGCTTCCTGAATAGCAAAGGCTAATTCCTGATCAGTCGCACCAGCTCGTAATAATTGTTTGATGTTAAAAATACCACTATCATACAAGCAGGTTTTGATGCTTCCCTGAGGAGTCAATCGAATGCGATTACAGCTTCCACAAAATGTTCTGCTGTATGCAGCGATTACTCCAAAAGATCCCTTGTAATCTTTTACCGTGTAGTTGTAGGCGGTTGAATTCTGAGGATCTTCGAGCTTTTCGACAGCTTCAAATTTGTCTTTAATGTGTTGGAGGATTTTAATGTAACTCCATTCGAGATGACCTTCTTCTTTACCTTCACCATTAAAAGGCATTTCTTCAATAAACCTTACCGAAACAGGTAGATTTTCAGTCAACCTGACAAATGATTCAATTTCATCATCATTGACACCTGACATCACCACGCAATTGATTTTCACTCTGAACCCCATTTTAATCATTCGACCAAAACATCGAATAACGGTATCAAATTCATCCCTCCTTGTAATCTTCTTAAACTTAGCCTTATCCAGGGTATCCAAACTTAAATTGATGGTACGAACACCATATTTCCAGAGATCATCAAGGTATTTTTCAGTCACCGTTCCATTGGTAGTAAGATTAATTTTGTTTATACCCGAAATCTCTGCCAATCCTTGGATGAAAAACATAATATCCCTTCTTAAGAGGGGCTCACCACCTGTGATTCTTACTTTGGAAATACCAAGATCAGCAAATATTCTAGAAATTCTGAGCAGCTCTTCCCAGGACAAAACTTCTTCTCGAGGAACATATTGAATGCCCTGTTCCGGCATACAATAGGTGCATCTGAGATTGCAGCGATCAGTAACGGCGATTCTCAAATAATCAGCGACTCTATGATGGCGGTCTATAAGCATTCAGTAGTTTTCAGTATTAAATGTAAATAAAATACAACGAATTGATAAGGAAACAAATTCCTTGCTATTTGTTTATATTTATCATTAACAATGTTTGCGATCAAAAATAATTTCCCAATTTTCAAAGCACATCCTGATCTGATCTTTACGGATAATGCATCTACGACACAAAAACCTGCAGCGGTGATCGAAGCCATTAGCCAATACTACCGGGAAATGAATGCCAATGTCCATCGGGCTGTTTATGACCTGGGAAATCAGTCTGATCAAATTTATCGTGATACGCGTCAAGAAATCTGCGAGTTTTACCAAAAAGAGACCTGTATATTTACCCATGGAACTACAGATGGTTTCAATAAATTGGCCATGAGCCTTGAAAATCAGATAGACAGTAGGTCAAATATAATTGTGACTGAAATGGAGCATCATTCCAATCTGGTTCCTTGGCAAGAATTGTGTCAGCGCACAGGAGCTGAATTAAGATTGGTAGGGATGACGGATGAGGGAACGTTGGACTATGAACAGATGGAAAAGCTGATGGACGATAGCACTAGAATAGTTTCGATGGTGCATATTTCCAACACATTGGGCACCATCAACGATTTGAAAAGAGTGAGAAAAATCATCGGAAATCGAAATGCCTGGTTTTTAGTAGATGCTGCTCAATCATGTGCCATTCATATTGACCTGATCCAAAATTCAGATGCAGACGCCTATATTTTTGGCGGTCATAAGATGTTTGGTCCTACTGGTGTGGGCATTCTTTTGGCAAAGAAAAAGCTGCTGAATGAATTGCCACCTTTCCATTTTGGCGGAGGAATGGTGACAGAGGTGGAAACTTTAAAATCTGAATATAAAGAGGATGTGACCAGGTTCGAAGCAGGAACACCACCTATAGCGCAAATTGCCGGATTAAAAGAGGCTGTTCGTTTTATATCTGAGGTGGATTTAGGTCAATGTCGTCAAAATGTAAGCAGACTGGCGAAGACACTTCGAGCTAGATTAGAAGCGGAAGGTTTCGACTGTCTGGGAAAGGGGCAGGATACAGCTGGAATAGTTTCAGTGACCTTCGGGGACATTCACCCCCACGATGCAGCTAGTTTTTTAAACACGAAAAATATTGCAGTGAGAGCAGGTCACCATTGTACACAGCTGATCATGAAAAAGTATGGAATTCAAGCGTGTGTGCGGTTTTCTTTCTCCATATACAATAGAGATCAAGAAGTAGATTCTATCATGCATGCCATTAAGGAAATGAAATCGTTCTTTTCATGAGCAGACTGAATAAAATGTACCAGGAGCAGTTATTGGTGGAAGCCAAAAATCCTTATCATTTTGACAAGAGAATAGATATTGAAGAGTCGATCAGGGCTTATAATCCATTATGTGGCGATCGATATGATCTTTTCCTAGGTGAAGAAATATTTTTTCATGGTTTTGGTTGTGCCATCTCGAAGGCATCTACATCCTTAATGATTAAGTTCTTAGAAGGCAAGTCCAACGAAGAAGCCATTCATTCAATCAAAAAATTTATTAAAGGGATAGAAGGAGGTGGTCAAATTGAGGAAGAGCTTTTACTCATCTTCAGAAATCCTGATCATTTTAAGGGGAGACATGATTGCATCAAGCTGTCATGGAATGCTATGCTGAAATATTTGCTAAATTTGCCATCATGAAAATTAATTTACTGGTTTTCGGAATCGCAAGAGATATTTTGGGTTATGCTCAACACGAAATGAGCATACAATCGGACATGCGTATCCAGGATCTGAAACACAAATTATCTGAAGAATATCCCGATTTTAAGAAATTGGCCAAGTTTGATATTGCGGTAAATCAAGAATACCAGGAAGACTCTTTCGTTCTCAGTGAAAGAGATGAGGTTGCTATTATTCCACCTGTAAGCGGAGGCTGATGATCAACGTCAAATTAACCATTGACCCCCTTTCTGTCACAGCATGTGAAAAAATGATTGAGGATGATCAGGCTGGAGGTCATGTTGTATTTATTGGTACGGTCAGAAATCACACTTCCTCTAAGAAAGTTCTGTTTTTAGATTTCGAGGCATACGGGCCAATGGCAGAGAAGGAGATGCACAAAATTGCCGAGCGTGCACTCAGTAAGTTTGAAGTAAAACACATTGTCATTCATCACAGAGTAGGCCAACTTGAAATTGGCGAGATTCCAGTGGTGATTGCTGTAGCCTCTGCCCATCGCAAAGCGGCCTTTCGAGCTTGTGAGTATTGTATTGACAGCCTCAAAGAAACCGTTCCCATCTGGAAAAAAGAGCATTTTGAAGATGGGGAGGTTTGGGTTGCGGCACATCCATGATTCATTGGGCTTAGAAATTAGATTTAATCGTACAAAGCTTTAATATTTTTCTGACTTGATAGTCTTTTCATACTTTTAAGGATGGATAGAATACAACAACTTTATCATCCCGATCAATTTCAGAAATTGGGAGCACATCTCATCTCTTTCCTGAGTGATTATTTGCGTCAAGTTTCTACAGGAAAAATAAAGACCAATCCTTACGCATCTCCGGAGAAGGCTTTGCAGTCCTGGGAGGATTTCATGGCTTCTGATGCTGGAATCGAGGAATATTTTGAAAAAATAGTAAAAGAATCTATACACGTGCATAGTCCTTTGTATCTGGGTCACCAAGTAAGCACCCCAGCTCCCATCGCGGCATTTGGAGGATTGGTTTCTGATCTCTTGAACAACGGAATGGCCGTCTACGAAATGGGTGGTTCTTCGAATCCATTAGAGAAAATGGCAACGGAAATGATCTGCAAGGCCATTGGATATACGAAGGAATCAGCAGGATTTATGACTTCAGGAGGCACATTGGCTAATTTAACGGCTCTGCTTACGGCCAGAAGTATAAAATCTGGGGATGATGTGTGGGAAAAAGGATCATATGAATTAAAACTGGGTGTGATGGTTTCTGAACAGGCGCATTATTGCATCGATAGAGCCGTAAGAATCATGGGGCTTGGAGCGGAGGGCATTATAAAATTACCGGTGGACGATGCCTACAGAGTAAACATTGACATGTTGGGTCTGAAGCTTAAGGAGGCCAGGCAGAAAGGTATCAAAGTGTTTGCCATAGTCGCCAGTTCTTGCTCCACAGCTACTGGATCATACGATGATATAGAAGCGATGGCTGATTTCGCTGAACAACATGATTTATGGTTGCATGTAGATGGAGCGCACGGAGGAGCTGTGGTGTTTTCTGACCAATATCGGCATTTGGTCAATGGAATTGAAAGAGCTGACTCTGTCATTATAGATTGTCATAAGATGATGATGACACCTACTTTATGTACAGCTGTTTTATACAAAAACCAGGACCATACCTTGGCCACCTTTAGACAAAAAGCTGATTATTTATTCGATGTTTCTGAGCAGTATGATTGGTGGAATTCGGGAAAGCGTACTTTTGAATGCACTAAGTTGATGATGAGCATCAAGTTAATGGCCATCGTTCGGTTCGTAGGTCAAGAGGTTTTTGGCGAAGTGGTCGATAGACTTTATAACATGGCCAAAGAGTTTGCATCTATGATTCAGAAAGATCCGGATCTTACTTTAGCACTTGCACCGCAGGCCAATATAGTTTGCTATAGATATAACGGCTCCAATGAACTAAACCGGAGCATTAGACAACGGATATTGGAAGAAGGTAAATTTTACATTGTGCAAACGGTTATTGATGATACCGTTTATTTAAGATCAGCAGTTATGAATCCTATAGTAGAGCTTCATCATTTTAAGGCTTTGATCGAAGAGATAAAGGGTTTGGCTTCTGAGTTATGAAATAAAAGATGAACGATTCAATATTTAACCAAAGATAATTTCTATTTTAGTTAAGCCTCGACCTTCAGGGGCATTATACTAACTAAACTTTTAACTTATGGAAATTAATTATTTAGCTGTCATTGCTGGTGGAATAGCAGCATGGGCCATCGGATCTTTATGGTATAGTCCTATTCTTTTTGGAAAAGCCTGGCAAAAGGAAGTCGGCATGACGGATGAAGACATTCAAGGCAGTAATATGGCACTTATTTTCGGTACAAGCCTTGTATTAATGATTATTATGGCCTTTGGAATCGCGCCTATTGTGGCGAGTCATGGTGAAGACATGCCATGGCATCACGGAATGTTTCATGGATTAATGGTAGGGATATTCTTCATCGCAACTTCCATTGGAATAAACTATTTGTATCAAAGAAAAAGTATCAAGCTCTTTCTTATAGATGCGGTATACCAAGTGTTGATTGTGGTTGTTGCCGGTTTGATATTGGGATTGTGGAGATAAAGTAAGGTAAGGATTAAGGAGTTGAATGACCGGTATAGTTTCGCGTTTTAGGCTTTAATGTCAATATTAAGCTTAATCCCGCAAGCAATCCACCAAGAGAAAACCATATGTCGTTGATATCATCGACATTGTTGCCCCCTATGTTATGAATTTTATATTCTTGTGTGATGACATAAATGGCACTTAGAAGTGTTGCCATGATGTAGATGTATTTTTCTTTGATTTGGTATTTGCGATTGATATACAATCCTGCAACAGTTAGGAAGATTACGCCAATGATGGCTTCGCAGAAATTCGGAAAAGAATATAGGAATATTTGTATGTGATCAGATGGGAAGTTGTATAGTAATCTAGAGCGAAATATTTTGAATAAAATGAATATTAGGATTACGCCTATCTGAATTCTCAGTAATATACTAAAGTCACTCATGCCAATCAGAACAACTCTCCATTGATCGCATATTCCTTTGGATTTTCAAGAGAAAGTAACTGCCTTTTGATCTTGGTGCCATAAGCGTAACCTGTGAGAGACCCGTTACTGCCGATAACGCGGTGACATGGGATGCATATAGCGATGGGGTTCTTCCCGTTAGCCATTCCGACTGCTCTGGTAGCATTTGGATCACCAAGTTGCCTGGCAATGTCGAGATAGGTTACAGTTTTACCATACGGTATATTCTGCAAAATTTTCCAAACCTTTTGGTAGAATTCAGAGCCACTTTCTAAGAGATATGGTAGATTGAATGTAGTGATTTCACCATTGAAATACTGTCTGAGTTGGTTCTTTCCTTCCTCAGTAATGGAATTGGGATTCACATTTTCTTTTGCCTCCTTGACGATGGATACTTTATGTAAGCCTGAAGCTTGAGCTTGCAGTTCTATCAGTCCTACCGGGGAATTAAGATGGTCAATGTACATATTTCAGGATGTTTGCGTATTGATGATATGCCTCAGGATAAGATTTTTTAAAATCTGGGCCATTGACATAAAATGCTACCAGTTGAAGTGTTTTTAGGCCAATGTTCTCTTTGGAAAAGCCCGTGATTTTAAGGACATGATCCAATTCATAAGGTAATATTTTAGAGATGTCCAATTCCTCAATTTTCTGTAATTCCGGGTAAATGGTCAATAAAGCTTCAGCATAGGCATGATAGGCAAGATTATAATTCTTTTTAGGCTCGCGAATGCCCATCATCAATTGTTCTAAGGAAATTAGGATGATTCCATCTTCCAGATGGGTTTCAACGGTATGAAGAAACTGATTACCAGGAGTAGGAAATGGATGGTTATAGCATATGATGCGATCATAATCACCGATCAAATAGTCTTCCAGGCCAATGGTCATTTGAATGGCATGTGCAGCGATAATGGCTTTAAAATCTTCCGGAATATCTTTTCTTTCTTTGAGCATCAATTGGAATGATCGTGCATTTAGATACAAAGCAAGTCTGGTTTCGAATCGCTCTCGGTCTTTGGTTTCAAGAGCACTGTAAAAAGGAAAGAAGTTGCGAAGCCAAATGCGAATGGGTTCGTCGAGCTTGGGAGGATATTTCTGATCATACCAGAAATTGATCTCTTCTTTAGCAAAGAAAATCGCCAAACCAATGGCGATGACGGCCAGGAAAGGGTAAAGAAATTCATCTTGCTCGAAGTAAATTAATTTAACTCCGGTGTACAAAGCCCCGATAATAAAGGGAAGAGCGAGCAACATAGCAAATCTGATACCTCTCATGCTGTAAATTTATTTATATTTTTTTGGGAGTATCAAAAAAGAGCATAAATTTGCAGACCAATTTGAGGTACCTTAGCTCAGTTGGTAGAGCAATGGACTGAAAATCCATGTGTCCCTGGTTCGATTCCTGGAGGTACCACAAACAAAAAAAGACCCAAACGGGTCTTTTTTTGTTTGTGGTACCGCGAAGCGGCTGCGGCTGCTGAAAAAGGCTACAACGGGTCTTTTTTTGTTTGTGGTACCGCGAAGCGGCTGCGGCTGCTGAAAAAGGCTACAACGGGTCTTCATTCCAATAAACTTACCTTTCATTGTATCCTTTAACATCAAAGATCTTCGATCTATATTTCTTTATTCGGCTCTTTCGGGTCTCGGCTTGCTTAGCTTGTGAAAAGTAAAGTAAATAACCTCTTTGACGACCAGGTGTCAACTTTTTAAATGCATCTTTTAGGTCTAAATCATGTTCAAAAGCATCCTTTAATTCCTCAGGAACATCATATTCTGAAGTTTTTTTAATTTCTACTTCTAAACCGTCTTTTTCCACCTGCACAGCCTCTTTTATGTAGGATTTTATGACCGTTTTCAATTCTTTCACTTCTGGCAAGCTTGTAAATCTGATTTGCCTTGCAGACTGCACATTTTCCGTTTGTTGAATCAGGATATTCTGAGTATCCCTTAGCAAGACACCTTTGTGAAACAGAAGAGCAAAGTAATCTTTAAAGCCATGAATCAATACAATATTACTTCCTTCATATGTATAGCAAGGATGCATCCACTTAAAATCCTCGAGCAGTCCACAGTCCAGGCAGATTTGTCTCAATAAAATGGTTTCTTCCTTCCAGGATTTGATCTTTTGAATATATTGATCTACTTCATTCATTTAATGAGTATCTTAATTCTTTCTCAATACCACTTCCCCTTCAACATCGATCCTCGAACTGTTATTGTAAATCATTTCTGCGTCAAGACCGACAACATCACAATTTACCAATGTTAAAATCGCACCATCATTATAAATGGCACTTCCTTTTGAAGCAAAATTATCGGTCAATATACAGTCCCTTAAAGTAGTTGCAAGATTAGCACTGAGTAAACCCCCACCTTCTGTATCACCTGTTCCATTGGCATTGCCGCCACTGATGGTAAAGCCATCCAATGTGACCACTGACCTACTTCCACTTGTTGTGATGACATGAAAGGAGTTGTCACTATCTGAATTAACATCACCGATATTTCCACTCAATATGGTGGGATTGGCTGTGATGTCTCTTTGTGAAAGCATAGACTCGGTTCCAGAGAAACCTCCGTAGAGCATTACACCATCAGGAATATCAAAAGATATGCTTCGATCGGTTCCGCTGGTGGGCAAGTACGTACCACTTGCAACCCATATTTCAGCTCCGGAGGCAGGCACTGAGGATAAGGCTGATGTCAATGTTTGAAAAGCCTGGTCCCATCTACTGCTGTCACCTGAACTCGTCACATCGGCATCTACATATATTCTGGGCATCACATTGAATGCAATAGCGTAGTCGTGGACCACATTATCAGAAGGTCCGCGACCTTGGATAATTAAATGGTATGGTCCGGCCAAAGTTTCAGTGTCGCTGATGGTCAACACAGTACTTCCTGAAGCACTAACAGAAGTAGATGAAAAAGTTTCGGTTGAACCTGGGATATCAGTGTTTAAACTGATGCTCACTGCATCCGAATAACCTCCGTAAGACTTTAAATCAATGTTGAAAACGAGGTCTTCGCCAGCGATAACCGTTTGGATGGGTGTATTTGCTTCAATTGTAAAGAACGGAACGGTTGGTCTTAGAACGAATAATCCTTGTTGAATATCACTGACTAGAATGTTTCCACTTTCAAAATAAGGATAGACACTCCAGGCACTAGTAAATTGCACACCGTCATCTGCTGGATAAGTATCAAAGTATGCCACTTCGGAAAAATTAGCTGTAGAGGTATTTCTGATATCTAGCATTCTGAATCCTGATCTATAATTAGCTTGGTATGCATATTGTCCCTTTATATACAAATTATGATCTCGAGCCTGAGTTGTGTTTTGAAACGCACCAACATACGCGACATTATCAAGGTCACTAATATCCATAACATAGGTACGCGTATTCTCACCCAAATTAACCTCGTCAAACTCGTCATCGAATAGCAAGTATTTATGATCATCTGTAACCCAGCCCTGATGGGTATAATTGGACAACGGATATCCTGTACGAGAAAGTATTACAGGATTTTGTTTGTCAGTTACATCTACTATCGTCTGTGTATCTTCATTTGAGCCAATACAAATCTGCTTTCCATAATGTTCAGTATCAGGCCCTCTGTATGTAAAGCATACGGCGTCATGCGAATATTCATCCTCAGAAAAACATCCGTCTAACCTCATATTTTCAGGATTAGATATATCAACAAAGATTAAGCCTCCTTCACAGCCACCTGTACCTCGAGCACCAACTACAACAATATGCTTCGAATCTTCCATCGATACAACGTTATGAGATCTGCCAACACCAATTTCATTAAAAACATCAAGTGCTGTAAAAGTCACGGGAGGAGCAACTACAGTTCTTAGATTTGTTAAATCAAAAGACTGAATACCATGTCCTGTTGCTTCACTTCCAATAAATGCGTAGTTTCCAATAACCTTAATATCACGCCATGAAGAATTAAAAGTTTCAGTAGGTAAAAAACCAATATAGACAGGATTTACTGCATCACTGACATCAATAAAAGAAGTTCCATTATTTAAACCTAATAATGCATATTCCTTTCCGGTCAAAGGATCTGTCCAACCCCAAACATCATTTGCATCTCCCGTGCCTCCTAAATCAGATATACTTGTTAAAGACATCAAATCCACATTATCGCATGGAAAACCACTCGCTGAACCATTCGTACACGGCACTTGTGCTCCCAGGTGGACGAACACTAACATAAAAACATTGACATAAAAAATTCTCATGACTCAAAGGTAAGATAACCCTCCAAGAACGTTTGTCTTTTTCAATATGTTACGTATGAGAATTTTAATTGGACAAATGATCAGCATTTAAAGCGAATTCAGGAATCGCCACTTCAAAAGTCTGCTCATCTGAGAGACTCAGCATGGTGAATGTCCCGTACATCTTCCCCAAAGGCGTGTCCAGAGGACTCCAGGAATCATATTCATAGCGTTCACCCGGACCGATGACTGGTTGCTTACCTATTACACCCAGACCCTGTACTTCTCTGACTTCTCCCAGTGCATTGACAATATACCAGTGTCTACTTAACAACTGCACTATTTCGTTGCTTTGATTTTCAATGACAATGTGGTAAGAATGGACAAATTTGTTGAGATGGGCATTAGAGTGTTGGTGCTCGTAGTGAGCTTTAGGACTTATTTTAATATTGGGTATGATCGATTTATTCATTTTTTATATTCAAGAACCCTTCTACCAAGTATTCTGCTTCTTTCAACGTTACTTCAAGCAGATCGTTCACTAAAATCTTGTCAAAATCATGTTCATATTGCATCTCACGCTTGACTCTCTTGACTCTTTTAGCAAAACTGGCATCGCTTTCTGTTTTGCGATCTCTTAATCTTTTGATCAATACTTCTACAGACGGAGGCTTAACAAATACAGCCAAACAATCATCACCGTACAGCCTTTTAATATTGGTTGCTCCCCTTACATCAATGTCAAAAACGATGTGCTTGCCCATAGACCATAAACGATCTACTTCTGACTTAAGTGTGCCGTAGAATTGATCTTCATAGACTTCTTCCCATTCTAAAAACTCGTCATTTTCGGCCCTATACCTGAACTCTTCAGGACTCATGAAGTAATAATCACGACCATGCCTTTCGTAATCTCTTCTAGCTCTGGTGGTAGCTGAGATTGAGAAATCCAAAGCCTCATATTCAGAAAGCAAATGTCTAACAATAGTGGTCTTCCCAGCACCTGATGGAGCGGTGAAAACCAACATTTTTCCTTTGAAACTCATAATCTAAACAATATTGGCCAGTTGTTCTTTTATTTTTTCTAACTCATTCTTCATATTGACAACCAATTTTTGAATCTCCGAAAATTGGGCTTTTGCGCCCATAGTATTGATCTCCCTTCCGATTTCCTGTGCAATAAAATTAAGTGTGCGTCCCTTAAGGTCGGATTTCTTATCTAATTCTTCAATAAAGAAAACGCAGTGTTGAGCCAATCTGGATTTTTCTTCATTGATATCCATCTTCTCCATATAATATAGGATCTCTTGCTCCATTCTATTCTGATCCAGATTGGTGTTTTGAGAATACTCCTGAACATTTTGTTTCAGCCTGTCCTTCAGCTTATTCAATCGAGGTTTTTCGTAAGCTTCAATTTGTGCCAATGACTTTTCTATTTCTGCAATTCTTTCTCGCAAGTCCTCCTCGGTAGCTTTTCCTTCGATTTTTCTGAACTTTGTCAAGTTATCCACTGCCTGCAAGGTGAGGGTTTTGATTACCTCGTACTCAGCATCTTTAAGTTCACTCCCTTCAGCCTGCACTACATTCGGAATTCTTAATATGGCCTGAGCATAATCGGGAGTAGGCATGCCGGTTTCCTCTTCTATCTGCTTGATCTGATTGTAGTAACTGATAAAAAGATTTTTATTGATACCCGCATCTTCCTCTATACCATTATCGTCGGTGGAAATAGAAAAGTCGAATTTGCCTCTAAGCGCCCTATCTGTAATTAACTTTCTCAACTCTAATTCCTTTTCGCGATAACTCAGTGGCAGTTTACATCTGATATCAGTACTTTTTCCGTTAAGTGACTTTAGCTCTACAGTAATGGTTCTGTCCTTATATTGTCCTTGAGCTCTTCCATAACCAGTCATTGATAATACCATATCGCGAATTTTGTGTAAAGATAATTATTGGATGTAGATACTATAATTTATATGATGATTATGCTATTTAATTAGAATTATGTCAATGTATAAATGATCTAAACTCAGGCAGTTCTGCTTAAATCGTTCATTCGTAGTGGGTTATAAAACGACAAAAGAGGGCAACTTTGCAACAAATCTTTTAAAAACAACATCAATTTTTTTCATAAATCAATTATTTTACGAAATTTGCATGCCCTTAGAAAAAAGGGTTTCATTTTACGTAACTATTTATAAACCAAATATTAATAATGAGGAAAGCCGATTTAGTATCGTCGATTTCAGAAAAAACAGGAGTGCCTAAAGTTGATGTCTTGGTTACTTTGGAAATGTTTTTTAAAGAAGTAAAAGCATCATTGGGAAGTGGTGAAGACGTGTTCATAAGAGGATTTGGTTCTTTTAAGATTAAGAAGAGAGCAAAAAAAATAGGTAGACATATTAAAAAGCAAAAGGCTATAGAGATACCTGAACATTACATTCCTTCGTTTAAACCATCAAAAGCATTTGTAGAGCACGTTAAATCAAACGTGACTTCTCTGCCAAAGGAATCTAATTAAAATAAAAGTTAACTATGGGCAAAAGCCACTACCTTACTATCGGAGTGTTTACGATTTTGTTCTTAGTTTTATATTTTGGGTTTGACACTAAGCCCCACGATATATTGCTTGCGGAAAAGTCTCGGGCAAGTTTTATTGAAACTACGAATATTCAGAATTTGCTGACCACAGCTAGAGAAGAGATGCGTGCTGATGAGATGGGAGTTATTGATGCCATCAATATGAGATTAGAGATGGCTGAGACGGATAGTAGCAGGATAGAAGTACTTGAAAATCTTTCTTCATCATGGTATCAAAACGGTTATTATGGAATAGCTGGTTACTATGCGGAGGAAATCGCAAAGATTAAGGAGGACGAACTGAGCTGGTCTATTGCAGGAACTACCTATGCTACAGGGATAAAAAGGGCTGATAATGAGAAGGTTAAATCGTTTTGTGTGGAGCGGGCGAGGAAAGCTTTGGAAAATGCCATTTCAATTAATCCGGCTAATGTGAACCATAAAATCAATCTCGCTGTTACTTTTGCTGAACATCCAGTTGCAGAAAATCCGATGAAAGGAATTATGATGCTTTTGGATTTAAATAAGCAGAATCCTGAGAATGTTTCAGTTCTTTATCAGCTTGCGAGGTTAGGAATACAAACCGGACAATTTGATAAAGCCATCGAGCGAATCAATAAGGCTTTAAGTTTAGATCCCGAAAATCAAAGGATCATTTGTCTTGCAGTCGATGCTTACAATGGAATAGGAAATAATCTGAAAGCTGAAGAATTCAGCAGACGATGCGAATTATAAAATATATTAAAAACATAAATTATGCCTTGCGGTAAAAAGAGAAAACGACATAAGATCGCAACTCACAAGAGAAAAAAGAGATTGCGTAAAAACAGACACAAGAAAAAGAATAAATAAAATTATTCGGTCAGTGGATTCAGTTCCACTGACCTTCTTACATTTCACGTCTATTCCAACTATCTTTCTGTAAAAACACGCCCCACGGGTTTTAGACATTCATATCGTGTACCAATGTTTGGTGCACCTAAAAACTGTATTGTGCAGAAAGATTTAATTATTGATGTAAGTCCAGCGAAAGTGGACATAGCCCTACTTGAAGAAGGGAAACTGGTAGAGCTTCATAAACAAAAAGCAGATAGTAATTTCACCGTAGGTGATATTTTTCTTGGGTCGATCAAAAAGACGATGCCGGGTTTAAATGCTGCATTTGTTGACATAGGACATCGTAAAGATGCCTTCCTTCACTACACGGACCTGGGTCCTCAGTTGAAGTCCTTGAACAAGTTTGTAAGAGACAGTCGTGCTAAAAAGCGTAACACCCATCTTTTGGATAATTTTCAAAAAGAGAAGGATATTCAGAAAGGTGGAAAGATAGACCATGTTCTGAAAAAAAGAGATTTGGTGCTCGTTCAGGTACTTAAGGAACCTATTTCGACTAAGGGGCCACGGTTGACCTGTGAAATTACCATTCCAGGCAGATTTATGGTCTTGACCCCATTTTATAACAATATATCGGTTTCTAAGAAAATCAGTAATCCTGAGGAGCGAAAGAGGCTGCACGCATTGGTAGAAAGCATCAAGCCCAAGAATTTTGGAATAATCATTAGAACAGCTGCGGAAGGAAAGAAGGTAGCAGATCTGCATGAGGAGATCAGTGGGCTGATGGATACGTGGAAACAAATGTACCATTCGCTTGTCAATGCGAAAGTGACTTCTAAACTGGTCAGTGAATTAGACAAATCCAGTAGTATACTTCGGGATATCTTAAATGATTCATTTAGCAAGGTGGTGGTCAATGATACGGAGACCTACGAACATTTGAAGACTTTCCTTGAAACTACGGCTCCAAAACATGCGAAGATCCTTTCATTATATCGCTCTAAAAAGCCGATATATGATACTTTCGGAGTTTCGCGCCAAATTAAGGCTTCATTTGGCAAGACCTCTACCATGAGTAGCGGCGCTTACTTGGTGATAGAGCACACGGAGGCCATGCACGTGATCGATGTCAATAGTGGCCCTAAAATGAATAGAAAGGATCAGGAGACAGCGGCTTTACAGGTTAATCTGGAGTCTGCAAAGGAGATTGCCAGACAATTGAGATTGCGTGATATTGGTGGAATTATCCTGATTGACTTTATAGATATGCGAAAGCAGGATCATAAAGTCAAGTTGTATAAGGCCATGAAAGACTTTATGGCCAATGATCGGGCACAGCACACGATATTACCGTTGAGTAAGTTTGGATTAATGCAAATTACCAGACAAAGAACTCGCCCGGAGGTAAATATCGATACTTCTGAGCTATGCCCAACCTGCCAGGGAACTGGAAAAGTAAACTCAACAGTACTGATTACCGATGATATTGAAAGGGACTTAGAGTTTATCATGACATCCAGACCATCGGGTAAGATCACACTACATGTGCACCCATTTGTATATGCCTATCTTAAAAAAGGGATAAAGAGCCCACAACGGAAGTGGTACTTCAAGTACAATAAGTGGATCAAGTTGATCAGTGAGTTTGAATTTGGGTTGAATGAGTATGTTTTTTATGATAAGCACAACGACGAAATAAGGTTGGATTAAGACCTGGGGATTCACAGGAGCAGGGATTTTAGTCCGAGCATATACAATTAGGATTAGAACCTTAATTAATAGGACATTGGGCTTCGGCCCGAGATAATCACATATTGTTCGTACTATTACCTCGACCATTTCCATCGTTAAAAAAAATTTCAAAAAAATAATCCTTTTTTCTCCGCGCTTTTAGGAATCCTTACACTAATAGTTATAAACATAAAATTTATAGCTATGATCTCTTTTCAGGAAGACCTTCTTCATTACGTGTGGAAGCTGCAGTATTTTGACTTTCGAAAATTAATCACTAATCGTGGTGAGGCCATTCAAATTCTTCATCCTGGATTTCACAATTTTGACGCAGGTCCGGATTTTAGTGCTGGAAAGATTCAAATTGGTGAAACCATCTGGAATGGGAATATTGAAATTCACATCAATGCTTCGGATTGGTTAAAACACAATCATCAGAGTGATCCTGCCTACGATAATATAATCTTACATGTTGTCTATGAGGATGACGTAGATATTTCTCGTGAAGATGGTTCATTAATACCGTGCCTTTCTCTGAAAGGTCTGATCGATGAGCAAATATTCGATCGTTATCACTACCTGACTGCCAACAAACAGTGGGTTCCTTGCGAAAATCTGGTGACAGAAGTTGGAGAAATTCAGAAAAAATTATGGTTGGAGAGACTCTTCGTTGCCAGGTTAGAGGAAAAGAGCAAACGTATTTATGAGTTGCTGGAGCAAAGCAATTATAATTGGGAATATACGCTATTTGTGACGATGGGTAGGTATTTCGGTTCCCGGGTAAATACCGATGCCTTCGAAACCTTATGTCGAAGCATCAATCTTTTCACCATTTATAAAAGCAGACATAATTCTGAACTAATAGAAGCGCTATTATTTGGTCAGGCTGGATTTTTGAATGCAGAATTTCATGATGAATACCCAACTACACTTAAGAAAACGTATCAATTTCTAAAGCACAAATATGAACTTCAACCGATAGAATCGAAAGTATGGAAGTTTTTCAGGCTGAGGCCAACAAACTTTCCTACGATCCGATTGGCCCAATTTGCTGCCCTAATTACTAAGAATCAATCGCTTTTCAGCAGGTTGTTGGAGGTCAATGATTTAAGGGAGCTGTCAGAGATTTTTGAAATTAAAATTCATGGATATTGGTATGATCACTATGTTTTTGATAAACAGGTCGAGGTAAAAGAGAAGAATATTGGAGATTCGTTCAGAGATGTGTTGTTGATCAATTCGATTTTACCCCTCATTTTCGTTTATGGTAAATTAAGACAAGAGCCACATTTTGTAGATAAAGCAATCCGCTTAATGCAAGATATTCCGCCGGAGAAAAATAAGATTATTTCGAAATGGAAGAAATTAAAATTTAAAGTAGGTAATGCGGCAGATTCGCAGGCGCTCATACATTTGAAAAGAGAATTTTGTGACAAGAATCGATGCCTTCAATGCGCCATCGGTCATCAGGTCTTGAAAGAGGATTTTCCGGTATATGGGTTGATGTATTGATCGAATAGTAAGGAGTTATAGCTAACAAAACTCATAGATTTCATTCGATGCTAGGCCGTATTCTTTATATTTCAATGCCTTTTGAGCAGTAAAACTTTGGTCTGAAATGGCAATGATGACTTGTTTTTCATATAAGTGACTCAGAACAGCGGCAGGCTTGAGTTCGATCCCGTAGATTTTCTTACCTATTTTTTTCTCATTTTCTGTGATCCACAGAAATTTATGAGGCAGTCTTCCTAATGAAACTGCAAACTGTTGAATAAACGTTTTTACCAAGCTTTTGCCTTTTCGACCCGCCCCCCAGATGATAAGTTGCTTTTCAGGGTCCCAATCTAACTCTATAAAATACTTCACTTTTAAGTGAAAGAAATTCTGATCACTATAATTCGGATCAATTCTCGAAGCTCTGTCAGGATGATCTCTCCAAAAATGAAGGACTTGATCAATGCTACATATTTTAAATTCATGTTTATAAAATCTGAAAAGTAAATCGTAGTCTTCCGGATATTCCGATTTTTGAAAGGCATTGACCTTTATCAAATCTGACCAATAGGCCATCCAACACGCTGAAGGAAGTGTACATTCTTTATAAATGGAGCCGTAATAATCTTGTTCATTGATCCATTTTTCATATTGACGAAAACCCACACCTAATCTATCTTCAGAAAAGTACTTGACCTTACCCGATACAAGATGGCCAGTTTCTCTTCGACTTAGCTCATCCTGCATCACAGCTAATTTATTAACAGGCATGATGTCATCTGCATCCATACGAGTAATCATTAAGCCATTGACATAAGAAAAAGCTTTCCTCAAAGCCGGAATGATCCCCTTCTCTTCGTTCCTGTAAATACTGATGCGATCATCCTGATCACTCCATTGACCTAGAATATTCCAACTCTCATCGGTCGAAAAATCATCCACACATATCAGTTCCCAATCCTCCAAACTTTGTTCAACAATAGAAGAAATACAGGTGTCCAGAAATTTTTCCTCATTATAAACTGGCATGATGATACTTACTTTAGGCTTTTTAGCCATAATGTCCTGATTTTGTTTTGCATGCAAACATAGCTTAGGAATAAAATTTTGGTTGTTCGCAGTCCTCAAAATATCTGTAAAACCTACAAAATTTTTAGGTCTGTAATGCTTCCATTTATAGTAAAGCGTTATCTTTGCAGCGATTTTGAGAAGCCTATTATAAAGTAATAAATCACAAGAAATTAAAAAATGGCGAATATTGGCAAAGTAAGTCAGGTAATTGGACCAGTAGTAGATGTTAGTTTTGATGGAGAGGGAGTTAAATTACCAGAAATTTTAAATGCATTAATCATTAAAAGACCAGGTGCAGATGATCTGGTTTTAGAATGTCAAAAACACCTGGGAGAAGATAGTGTAAGAGCTATCGCAATGGATGCAACTGATGGTTTGACCAGAGGAGAGGATGTGATAGATACTGGACAGCCAATTGCCATGCCAGTAGGTGAAGAAATCAAAGGTCGATTATTTAATGTAGTTGGTGAGCCTATCGATGGGCTAGGTAAGGTAAGTAAAGAGAAAAACTCATATCCTATTCACAGAAAGCCACCAAGATTCGAAGATTTATCTACTGAATCCGAGGTACTTTTCACTGGAATCAAGGTAATCGACCTGATCGAGCCTTATTCAAAAGGTGGAAAAATTGGATTATTCGGTGGTGCCGGAGTAGGAAAAACGGTTTTGATCCAGGAATTGATCAACAATATTGCGAAAGGTTATGATGGAATTTCAGTATTCGCTGGAGTGGGAGAAAGAACGAGAGAGGGAAATGACCTGATGAGAGAAATGTTGGAAGCCGGAATCATCAACTATGGTGAAGAATTTATGCACTCCATGGAACAAGGTGGATGGGACCTTTCTAAAGTAGATAAAGAAAAATTAAAAACATCGAAGGCGACTTTCGTTTTTGGTCAGATGAATGAGCCTCCAGGTGCGAGAGCGAGAGTAGCCCTATCCGGTTTGACGCTTGCTGAGTATTATAGAGATGGAGATATGAATGATCCAACCGGAGGTAAAGACATTCTATTCTTTATTGATAATATTTTTAGATTTACGCAGGCTGGATCAGAGGTATCCGCACTTCTTGGAAGAATGCCATCAGCCGTAGGATATCAACCTACATTGGCCACAGAGATGGGATTAATGCAGGAAAGAATTACTTCTACCAAAAGAGGATCTATTACTTCCGTTCAGGCAGTTTATGTTCCTGCGGATGACTTGACAGATCCGGCTCCAGCAACGACATTCTCACACCTGGATGCGACTACTGTATTGAATAGAAAGATTGCATCATTGGGTATTTATCCGGCAGTGGATCCATTGGATTCTACGTCCAGGATTCTTGATCCGGCTATTATTGGAGATGATCACTATGATACCGCTCAGAATGTGAAAATGATCTTACAGAGATATAATGAATTGCAGGATATCATCGCTATCCTGGGAATGGAAGAACTATCTGACGAGGACAAGCAGGTGGTTCATAGAGCTAGAAGGGTTCAGCGTTTCTTATCTCAACCATTCCATGTTGCAGAACAATTTACAGGTCTAAAGGGAGTTTTCGTACCAATCGAAGAGACCATTAGAGGATTTAAAATGATCCTGAACGGTGAAGTAGATGAGTATCCGGAAGCAGCATTTAACTTGGTTGGAACCATAGATGATGCGATAGAGAAAGGAAAGAAATTACTAGCAGAAGCGAATAACTAGATATGAATTTAATTGTATTGACCCCGGGTAAAAAGATTTATAGTGGTGGTATTACCTCTGTAAAAGTACCCGGTACATCTGGTGAATTTGAGGTACTGAAAGGTCACGCTGCCATTGTCTCTTCTTTGAAAGCAGGAAAAGTGCGGATTAAGAAATCTGAGGGTGGTGAAATGTCATTTGGTATCGAAAATGGATTTATAGAGGTATTAAAGGACGAAGTTTCCCTGTTGATTCAGGGCTATCAAGAATAGAAAAAATTCTCAATCTTATGGGAGGCTAAGTTTTAATAACTTAGCCTTTTTTATTTCCAGCCCTTTCGACCCACCTTTATTAAAAACCTTCTTTTACAAAGTCATGTAAATGTAGAATGCCTTTATATTGGTTCTCATCGCTAACAATAATATGCGAAATGCTTTTCTCTCGCATGATGGTATATGCTTGGTAAGCCAATTCGCCATGCTCAATAGTAATGGGATTTCTGGTCATGACATCTTTGGCCGTGAGTTCGCTTAAGTTTTTTTCCGATTGGAGCATTCGACGGAGATCACCATCCGTAATAATCCCTAAAATCTGATTGTTTTCTGAAATAACAGTGGCTCCGAGTCTTTTACTTGTCATCTCTAATATGGTTTCTCTGATGGTTGCATTGGGACCTATATTCGGCTTTTCATGCTGTTTATAAATATCTTCAACCTTCAAAAACAGTTGTTTGCCTATGGATCCACCAGGGTGGAAATTAGCATACTCTCTGTCGCTAAACCCTCTCAAAGAAAGTAGACAAACGGCAATAGCATCTCCGATGGCAGCTTGAGCCGTAGTGCTGGAAGTAGGAATCAGATTATTAGGAGCTGCTTCCTGGTCTATCGGAATGATTAAGTGATGGTCACAATTTTCAGTCAGGTAGCATTTTTTTTCTGAGCAGATGCCTATTACCTTGGTGCCCTGCGCTTTCACCAATGGGATGATTACTTTAAGCTCTGCTGTCTGACCACTTTTGGAAAAGCAGACCAATACGTCGTCCCGCATCACCATACCCAGATCACCATGTGCCGCATCTCCCGCATGCATATAAATGGATGGGCTACCAGTACTGTTTAATGTAGCTACAATTTTTTGGGCGACAAGTGCGCTTTTACCTATCCCAGTAAGGATGATGCGCCCCTTACATTGATAAAGAATCTCAACAATTTCAGTAAAATGATGGTCTAGGCTTTTAGATAATTGTTGTAGTGTATTCGCTTCTTCATCGATTGTTTTCCGGGCAATAGAAATAATGTCTTCTTTCATGAAATTTTCACTACAAATGATGTGGTAAAGGTATTTATAATCGTCTTAATTATAGAATCTTGTCAAGGCTTAGTAAAAAAAACCATTAATGCAACGAACCAACACTTTTAGTTTGGGATATCATACTAAATATGTTCAAAAAACAGTATATTGTAGATAACCATAATAGAGAATAAAAAGAAACCTCTCTTCTATAATACTGCGATCCCAAGATCACAATTGTTTTTATGTTTAACACATACACAAAATTATTATGTTAACACAAAGTGTAGACCTCCATGGTGCCCTTCAACAATATTTTGGATTTGATGGTTTTAAAGACACTCAGGAAGAGATCATCCAAAGCGTATTAGATAAAGAAGACACATTTGTGATCATGCCGACTGGAGGGGGTAAATCCCTTTGCTACCAGTTGCCCGCATTGATAATGGATGGAACAGCATTAGTTATCAGTCCGTTGATAGCCCTGATGAAAAATCAGGTAGATTCGATTAGAGGGTATAGTCAGCAAGATAATATTGCCCATTTTCTTAATTCTTCTTTGAATAAAACCCAGATAAAAGAGGTCAAAGAGGATATTGTCAATGGTCATACCAAGCTCTTATTCATTGCACCGGAGACCTTGACGAAAGATGAAAACATTGAGTTTTTTAGAAATGTGGATATCTCCTTTGTAGCGGTGGATGAGGCTCACTGTATTTCAGAATGGGGGCATGATTTCAGACCGGAGTATCGAAGAATCAAGGTGATGATTGATGCGATTGGGCATAATATACCCATTATTGCATTGACAGCGACGGCAACTCCCAAAGTGCAAAGTGATATTGTCAAGATTCTGGGAATGGAGAATCCACATAAGTACGTGAGTTCATTCAATAGAGACAACCTCTTTTATGAGATCAGGCCTAAAAGTAATAAGGAACAGACCATCAAAAGCATTGTTCAGACCGTCAAGAGTATGCCTGGTCAATCCGGAATTATCTATGTTCAATCCAGAAAATCGACTGAAGAAATAGCGCAGGTATTAAGCATTAATGGAGTGAAAGCAGCACCGTACCACGCAGGTTTGGACGCTAAAACCAGATCTCAGGTCCAGGATGATTTTTTAATGGAAGAAATCGATGTCATTTGTGCAACTATTGCTTTCGGTATGGGCATCGATAAACCGGATGTGAGATTTGTCATACATTATGACATCGCTAAAAGCATAGAAAATTATTATCAGGAAACGGGAAGAGCCGGTAGAGATGGCATGTTGAGTAAGTGCATTGCTTACTACTCGCATAAAGATATTAACAAGCTAGAGAAGTTTTTAAGAGACAAACCTGTTGCTGAGCGGGAAATGGGAGCGCAATTACTTGAAGAAATCATTGCCTACTGTGAAACAGGGTCATGTAGAAGAACATTCTTATTACATTACTTCGGTGAAGATTTCGAAGCTGATCAATGTGACGATCTTTGTGACAATTGTAAAAACCCAAAGCCAAAAGTTTCGGTTAAAAAAGAAATGCAGACTGCTTTGCAAATCATTGAGGAACTCAATGAAAAACATACCATTAAGTTACTCGTAGAGTTTGCCATAGGAAGAGCTACAAAGGAGTTGAAAGATTTCCGCTATGATACACGTAAATTTTTCGGAGCACTGAAGGAAAAAGATGAGTTGTTCATCTACTCACTATTCAGACAAGCATTACTTAATGATCTGGCCTATAAGGAAATTGAGGAATATGGCGTATTGAAACTATCAGATAAAGGAAGAAGATTTATCATCAGTCCAAGTGATATTAAGATTCCTATCAATCATGATTACGAAGAGCTAGAAGATGAGACAGTAGTCAATACAAGTGGTGGGTCGGCATTGGATAATCAGTTACTGAAGATGCTTAAAGAACTTAGGCTAAGAGAAGCTAAGAAGCAAGGCGTTAAACCATGGGTTATATTTTTTGATCCTTCTCTTAGCGAAATGGCCACACATTATCCTATTTCCATGGATGATATGATCAATATTTCAGGGGTCAGTTTAGGTAAAGCCAAAAGATATGGCGCGCCGTTTATTGAGCTGATTAAGGATTATGTGGAGGAAAATGATATTGAGCGACCACAGGATTTTGTGGTCAAACAAGTTGCTAATAAGTCCAGAGATAAAGTCACTATCATTCAGGGTATTGATAAAAAATTCAATCTGGAAGAGATTGCGGACTCGATCAAACTTTCTATAGACGAACTTCTTCAGGAAATGTATATTATTGTTTCTTCTGGTACCAAGCTGAACTTGGACTACTACATCGAAGAGAACATTGATGAAGACATCGTCGAAGAAATAGAAGATTATTTTGATGAGGCGGAATCAGATGACGTGGATGAAGCGATCAGAGTAATTGATGACGAGGATATCACCAGAGAGGAAATAGAAATCGTCCGATTAAAATATCTTTCTGAAAACGCTATCTAAGTGAAGATTCACATTGTCAATGGCCCGAATCTCAATCTTGTGGGAAGAAGGGAACCTGAAATCTATGGAAATCAAAGTCTCGAAGATTATTTCGAAACACTGGAAGCACATTATCTTGAAGATGAATTGCATTATTTTCAGTCTAATCACGAGGGGGCTCTCTTAGATTATCTGCATGAACATGGTTTTTCCGAAGGTGGAATTATTTTAAATGCAGGTGCTTTAACTCACACTTCATTGGCACTTGGAGACGCCATCAAAGGGATAGAAGCTCCTGTTGTAGAGGTTCATATTTCCAATGTCTACGAGAGAGAGAAAATCAGACATCATTCTTTTTTAGAACAGGGGTGTGTGCATACCATAGTTGGTCAGGGTTTAGAAGGATATGCTCAGGCGATTGAGTTTCTTAGGACTTATCAGGGATAGAAAATCTGGTGTCAATAATTCTCAATCTGTTTTTTTCATTTAAGTTGATGGGTATCTTGTAGAAAAGTTTTCGAAATAACCATCCTCCTACCCACGAGCCTCCACCTATCCCTAGTACTGTTTTCCAACTCGTATTTCTACCAAAGGTTGCCGCAATGGCACCCTGAGCAAGCCAAATAATCCCGAATGTTTGCATAGTGCCTCCCAGGTATTTTACCGAATTTCTGTAAAGCATAAAGCCTGTGGCGTCCTCTAACCTCAGAATGGCATTGTCCAGCACGATGGTATTTTCCTTGACCATAATTTCTTGGATCTCGCCTCTGTTCCATTGACCTGGATCATAGTAAGTTTGATAAGTAATATGATCTCCAACGGAATATTTCAATGCTTTGGGATCGTTAAAGATTTCTAGTTGGAGATAAACCTGTGCAGACCCTGCAAAGCAAAAGACCATCAAAAGTAAAAGTACCAGGTATTTCATACAGGATAGTTTATGATAAAGATATTGAATGATCATTTAGATTTAAATATTCTACAACTTTTTCATTTGAATCAGCAAGAACATCACTAAGAATAAAACGGCCAAAAGCATCATACCGTAGTATAGCGATGTAGCATCTGCCACAAAACCAATTAATGGTGGACCAATCATAAATCCACTATATCCGATTGTTGTGGCCATGGCAATTCCAACACCAGGCTTAATTCCTTTCATCTTTCCTGCAAGGGAATAAACTATCGGAACAATATTGGATAAGCCAAGTCCTACAAGAGCAAAGCCCAATATGACAATGTAAGGAAAGTCTGTGATCAGCACCAATCCAATTCCGAGCAGAGACATGAGTCCACCAGATAATAACATCAGCCGATCGCCGATCATTGACCTTCCTCTATCGCCCACTAATCTTCCAGCTGTCATCATGGCTGCGAACGCCGTTAATCCCATAGCGTAAAGAAATTCTTGTGACTGGACGATCTTCTTCATGTAAATGGTACTCCAGTCTGCGATTGCACCTTCTCCCATCATGCAGCAAAAAGCAATAACACCCAGAATAATTAGAGGGCCTTTAGGCAAAACAAATATGGGGTCGTCGTGGTTAAATTCAGATTGGTCTGGATATAAATATATCGAAGAAATGCTAATCACCAATAAAGACGTGATGACCACTGCTGTGAAGTGCGAAATCATGGTGAGGTCCATGTTGATAGCAAAACTTCCTACCAAACCACCGATGACCATTCCAATACTAAACATGGCATGAAACATGGTCATAATCGGTTTTTTAGATAACATCTCCACTTCAACTGCCTGTGCGTTCATGGCCACATCCATCATTCCCGTGGTACTGCCCATGAGAAGAAAGGGTATCAATAAAGTGTAGTAACCAGTCATCCAGGGAATGGCCAATAAAAATAATGGGAAAATGAGTCCTGATATCATGGTAACCGTTCGACTGGTATACTTAGAAATCAAGAATCCAGTCAAAGGCATGGCAATGAATGCTCCGATAGAATGTGCAAGTAAAAGAATTCCAAGGTTGCTATTGCTTAAATCAAATTTTTCTTGCAAAGCAGGAATTCTGGCCGCCCAGCTTGCATAACCGAAACCGTTTACCAGAAAAAAAAGGTTTACTGCCCAGCGATAGTTCATTTTTAATATTTTCCAACAGCCACAACAGCCACACTTAATTTACAATTGTATCCTGACAAGAGCGAACAGGCTGCTTCTATGGTGGCACCTGTAGTGAGAATGTCATCTACGATTAGTACGTTCCTATCCTGAATAAGATCACTTTGATTTACCTTCAAGGTATTCATGAGGTTTAAAATTCGTTCTTCCCTGGACTTTAGTGTCTGAGAAGGAGATTTTCGATGTTTCACAAGGATATTTTCATAGAATGGAATCCCTGTTATCAGGGATATACCTTCAGCTATTAAAGCGCTTTGATTGTAGTTCCTCGTCTTTCTTTTGGATGGATGAATCGGGATGGGTATGATCAAATCAATTTCATCCATAAAATCCGATTCATTTAGCACTTGTGCAAAATGAATCCCGAGTGATTTACCTATAAAGCCCTCATTCTTGTATTTTAATCGATGCATCATCTCCTGAACAACCTCTCCTTTTTGAAAATAGAACAGGGCGGTAGCCTTTTCAATCATTAATCTACCCCAAAAATACTTTTCTACCACATTATCATGCTCTAGATGAAAATTGGTAAATGGCAGTTCGGAATGACAATGAAAACAAAAGCATGATCCGTCGACGGGATATCTTTCATCACAAGCAACGCACAATTCGGGATAAATCGCGTTGAAAAGCTCACCTAACTTTCTGATCATTATCGAAAGTTAGCAAAATAAGTGATGTGCACATAAAAAAACGCCTGCTCCTGGGAAGAGCAGACGCATCAAAACAAAACGAAAAACCAACTTTATCTTAAACTTCTATATTTATATAACACGTTTCAAAGGCATTTTGTTACAGCCCTCTCTTTAATCTAATGTTAAATGTCTTGTCAGTACCATTTCTATTGACCTTCACCCTAATGTTGTCACCAACTTTTGTGAACTTCAAAGCTTCTTTTAAATCTTCAAAATTTTCAATTTTCTCTCCATCTAATTCAGTAATAATATCACCTACAACAACTCCTGAAAATTGAGCTGCGCTGCCATCTACAACTTGCGCAACATAAAATCCTGAATTGACTTTTAGGTCATTGTCCTTTACCAATTCTTCATCTACATCGTAGCCAGCAACTCCCAAATTAGCTCTTTCGATATCTCCGTTGGCAATGATCTCGTCTACGATCAGCTTCACCAAGTTAGCCGGAATGGCAAATGAATAACCAGCGTAAGTACCTGTGGGTGTTGCAATAGCAGTATTTATTCCAAGTAATTCGCCATTTACATTTACCAATGCACCTCCAGAATTTCCTGGATTAATTGCTGCATCTGTCTGAATAAATTCTTCTATGGATTTTTGACCCTTAATAATGTCTATATCTCTTCCTTTGGCACTAATAATACCAGCGGTTACCGTAGAGGTCAGGTAATCAAATGGGTTTCCTACTGCCAGAACCCACTCTCCCACTTTACATTGATCGGAATCCGCCAATTTCAGAATGGGAAGTCCTCTTTCCTCTATCTTAATGACAGCCAAATCAGTACTCGGATCTGTGCCAATTTTTTCTGCTTTATATTCTTTACCATCTTGTAGCGTAACCTTGATATTATCAGCAAAACCTACCACATGGTTGTTAGTGACGATGTATCCATCCTCACTAATAATTACACCCGAACCAGAACCTCTTTGTTGGTAAAACGGTGAGCCCATTGCACCTCCAAAAAAATCATCTATACTGAAAAAATCAAATGGGGATTGTCTCTTTTCACGTTGTTCCTGAATTCTCTTTTGTGCCAACAATTCACTTTCCTCTGCCGAAATATGTACCACCACTTTCATTGATTTCTCAGAAGCTTCTATGAAATCAAGTTGAGGAGCTACTCCTGCAAATTTCGTTACAGGGCTTAAATTTACTTGCTGGGCATAATTCTGATCAAAACTGACTTCCTCCTGTATTAGTGAAAATCCACCTAGAACAATCAATCCTCCCAAAATCCCGGCAAACATATATTTAAGCAAATTCCTCATTGTAATTTCTGATTTTGATGAATACAAAAATCTAAACGCCCCTTTTTTAGCCTTGTTTCTTAACAAATTTCATTTAACAAATTATTAACGACGGCCTTATAGACAGTCTACTTTGTGAAAACAAAATTTCTCCAAAACATGTCCATATCATCCTTCATTTTCTGAGCCTGAAAATAGAATTCATGATTTTCATCAGCTAATATCAGCTCTATTTGATTATTAAACGTTTCAGACTTACTTCCCGCGGTCTGGAGTGTGATGAGAAGTGACAACCATTCTTTGTAATCAGATACCTTATTATCGGTTAATTGCACTTCACTCAGGAGTTTTTCAGCTCTATCATAATCATTTTCATAGTAGGCTCTTACTGCTGCAGTGAAATTTGAATTGTTGACATTGCCGCCTGTACGAGATACGATCTTATTGATTCCGTATTCTGAAGCAATAGCTGCATCACTGTGACTCAGGTTGATGGTAATCAAAGAAGCGATCATAACAATGACAGTTGCTGCTGCACTGCTTAGATATAAAAGTCTTCGACTGGGATTGACTTTATCGGGACTGGAAAGCTGGCTTAGAAAAGCCCGGGTATCTTCTGAAATCTGATACTCCATCGCAGCATTAGCAGCATTTTCAGCTGCTTTTTCATGCTTATTTTCAGATTCCTTCATGATATTGATTGGGAATTAAACTGGGATTTGCTAAAAGATGTTGTTTTAACTTTCTCATGCATGTCAATTTTTGCTTTCTTAAGGCTCCACCTGTTTCTACTCCCAATTCGGCCGCAATTTCTTCATATTTTGCATTGTTACTCCACATCTTCAGAATCAAACGACATTTTTCGCTCAATAAATTGAGCAAGCGCTCAAGTCCTTCTTTTAATTCTTGCGACATAAATTGAAGCTCAGGGTTTTGATAATCCGAAATGTCTTGCATCGATTCCTTGAGTTCTAAATCATTAAACTCAGATTTTCTTGTTCTTCTCAAGTTACTCCATGTGAATTTAGCTATGGCATAGGCATAGGTTTCAAGACTGGAAGCTTTTTTAAATTTGCCTGCTCTGATGTTTCGGTCCAATAAAACAATACTTTCTATAAAAACTTGTTTAGCGTCATTTTCGCTTCCACCTTTATATCTTACAAGATTTAAAATGCGTCGATTCAGTATTTGACTTTGATAAATGTGAGTCAATGCTTTTTCTCGTGGAGCACCTCCTTCCATGATGTACTTTATGATCTGATCATCCGTCCACTGAACCCTCCTCATGTATTAGTGTAAACTTTCGCCATTTTGTTACCGAAATATAAATAAATAACATGTAATATTTATATTACTGTGGCCGTTCTAACGACGTGAACAAGCAATCTATATTATTTCCGATATTATTTCTTCTTTCCCTACAGGTATATGGACAAAAAGGTTGGGAGGTTGGTAGCTGGATTGGAGTAAGTAATTATTTTGGTGACCTGAACACCAGTTTCGACTTTATAGAGATAGGTCCGGCAGCTGGTCTGATCGGTAGGTATAATTGGAACAATCGAATTAGTTCAAAAATGAGCCTCAATTATACCTTCGTATATGGCGATGATGCTGATTCACCAAATTCATTCGAACGTCGCAGAAATTTGAGATTTCGATCTGATATTGTGGACTTTACAGGTCAAATGGAGTTTAATTTTTTTCCCTATATACACGGTACGCAAGATTATTACTTCACGCCCTACTTATTGGGAGGGGTAAATATTTTATATTTTAATCCATCTACGGAGTATGAAGGTGAAAGATATAATCTAAGACCTTTAGGAACTGAGGGTCAGCTAGTAGGTGAAGAATACAATATTATCAGTGGCGGTTTGGTTGCCGGTGGTGGATTCAAATGGGACTTGAACAGAGAATGGAGTTTCAATATCGAAATAGCTGTTAAAAGACTTTTTACCGATTATCTCGACGATGTTAGTAAAACTTATCCTAACCCAACTTCACTTCGTGCCATAAGAGGTGACGTTGCTGCAGAACTATCGGATCGCAGTGAAGGAGAAAAAATTGGAGAATTGGGTCGTCAGAGGGGGAACTCTCGTGACAATGATACTTATACCATGTTGGGCTTTGGTATGGTTTATTACTTTGGTCGCTTGGAATGTCCTGATATTGGAAGCAAATCACAATGGTAAAACAATATCAATTCCAGTTAAGAGCTCGCCGTAGAGGCTTTCATTTGATTACTGACGATGTTTTAAACCAGATAGGTGAACTTCCTGAAACGGGTATTTGCAATATTTTTATAAAGCACACCTCAGCAGCATTGACCATTAATGAAAATGCAGATCCTAGTGTACGGGTTGATTTTGAATCCTACTACAATGATATTGTTGACGAAGGTCTCCCTGGACTTACACATACTATAGAGGGCCCAGATGACATGCCCGCTCACATTAAGTCCTCGATTACAGGTTCCCATATCAGTATTCCGATTACCAACGGAAGATTTAATCTGGGTACGTGGCAAGGCATTTATCTTTGCGAATTTAGAAATAGAGCCAATGGCCGATATTTAGTAATCACTATTTATCATTAGGAATACTTATCTTTCGGCATGCAATATGTTTTAGAGGGTGCCTTATTTGGTCTTACGCTTAGCATACTGGTCGGTCCGATATTTATCGCGCTGACTCAAAGTAGCATAGAAAAAGGATATAAGGCAGGACTTTCAGTTGGAGCAGGTATATGGATCAGCGATCTTCTTTTCATCGTTTTAACCTACGAATTTGTTCACAGGATAACGCACATCGTTAATGGCGATTACTTTCAGTTGTCCATGGGTATTTTAGGTGGCATTGTTTTGATCGGATTTGGCATTTATTCTTTGTTTAGTAGGCTGAAAGAATTGACGACCACCGAAATCAGTGGAGTTAAAAGTTACGCAGGCTTTTTTGTCAAAGGTTTCCTGGTCAATACTATCAATCCGTTCACCTTCGTTTTTTGGATCTCAGTGATTACCACTTATGTTCTTGCTCGCGAAATCAGTGGATGGGAAAGTATTTTCTTCCTTGGAAGCATACTTTTGGTCATTATCATCACGGACTCCCTCAAAGTCCTCATGGCACAAGTCTTAAGAAAAAAGCTTCGCGGAATTCATTTACTTTGGATCAATAGGGTCGCGGGTGCTGCACTGGCAGTATTTGGAGTCCTGCTCATCATTTGGTCCGTATAGGGGAAGTTTTAGGCCAATGTTGTATTTACGAGGGGTAAGAATTACTTTGCCCAAAGATTGTATTTCAGTATGCAATAAATGGCGCGAAAACCATCACGCCAACCAATCTTTTTGCCGTCTTCATATGATCTTCCATAATAAGATATACCCACCTCGTATATTCTGACTTTAGGTACTCTGGACACCTTTGCAGTCACTTCCGGTTCAAATCCAAAACGCTTTTCTTCTAATTCTAGACCCTGAACAATTTCGCGCTTCCACATTTTGAAGCATGTTTCCATATCAGTCAGATTCAAATTGGTGAACATGTTTGATAAAGAGGTCAGAAACTTATTCCCTATTGAGTGCCAGTAGAATAAAATTCTATGAGGTTTTCCACCCATAAATCTTGATCCGTAGACTACATCCGCGTAGCCATCCAGAAGAGGTTGCAATAAAATATTGTACTCCTCGGGATCGTATTCCAGATCTGCATCCTGAATGATGAGAAAATCTCCGGTGGCCTTCGAAATGCCAGTATGAAGTGCACCCCCTTTGCCGGTATTGACGTCATGTGAATGAAAAGAGATATTTGCAGTTGAATTTTCAGCGATATATGAATGGACAATTTCTGCGGTTTGATCAGTAGAGGCATCATTCACAATGATGATCTCTTTAGAAATGTCCGAGATCAAGTCAACAACCAACACCTTATCCAGGATTCGGGCTATGGTTTTTTCCTCGTTATAAGCAGGAATGATAATAGATAGCTTCATTAAAAATTGTAGGCTTTTACCTTTGGGTTCATGACCCTAAACCACACAGGTGGAAATAAGGCCATTAAAATAGAGGCCGGATATCCATATGGAAGTTGCGGACTGTTTTCTATGTGTCTGAGGGTTTGATATTTTCTTAATGCATGCAAATGATGATCAGTATGCCTTGTGAGTTCATAAAGGAAAATCCTGCCTAATTCATGATCCGAATTCCACGAGTGACGCTCACTCACCCTTTCGTATTTGCCCGATGGTAGTTTTTTCCGCTGAAGCCCATAATGCTCAACATAATCAATGCACTCCAGTAGAGTAAAGCTAATGACTGCTGCAGCGATCCCGAATACTAAAATCATTAGTCCACCTGCGAGGAAATACGAGGCCATCAACGCAATTTGTAGTAAAGTGATCCAAATTAACTCGTTTGAATAGTGAAAACGAGGTCTACCTTGCCTTTCCATTTGTCTGAATGATAATTGCCAGGCTTTTACAAAGACACCATACACGGCAGTGCCCCAATAGTGATAAATCGATTGTCCATATTTAGCCGTGACAGGATCATCAGGTGTTCCTACCCACTTGTGATGACCAATATTATGTTCTATGGTAAAATGACCATAAAGCGACGGCGCCAGTAATAATGCTGCAGAGATTCTGTTAAGAATCCCGGAACGGTGACCGATCTCATGCGCTACATTGATTCCTGCAGTGGCTAATACAATGCCTAAATTGAGCAAAAGTCCAGTCCTTTCCGCCCAGTGTAAATCACCTTGAACAACGAATAAAGTTCTAAATAGTAGAAAATAAACTATTGGAATATTGAGATAAAGTAAAGCGTCAAATAAACGATTTGCCTTTCTTTGTTGTTCCCTTTCCGGATATAAATTTTGAGTATCAGGTGGGATAATCATTTCCAACACTGGAAGCAAGACAAAGGCCAGGATAACTGTACTGAAAGACCAATAACCTAGCCACTCCATCGCCAAAAGTGATGAAAGGGGCATCAGGTAGGCTAACAAATATTTTAAGTCTTGTATCTTCACGCCTCCAAATTAAGAATAAAGATTAAATGAGTAATAAATTTAGAACGCTAACCGTGGAAAAAGTTGTCGAAGAAACAGCGGATAGCAAAAGTATTTTCTTCAAAATCCCTGATGATTTAACAGATGATTTTGAGTATAAGGCAGGTCAATATGTGACCTTGAAGTTCGATATCGATGGAGAAGAACATCGGAGGTCGTATTCTTTATTTACAAGCCCGGGTGAAAATGACTTCGGAGTCACTGTAAAACGAGTAGAAGATGGTATCGTTTCTAATTACATTTGTGATCGTGTGATCGTGGGAGATCAAATCGAAGTGATGCATCCGGAAGGTAGGTTCGTTTTCGAGCCGGATGGGAATAAACGTCGGGATTTGGTGTTTTTTGCTGCAGGAAGCGGAATTACTCCCATCTTCTCAATCATCAAGACGGCTCTGGAGGAAGAACCTTTAAGCAAAGTATATCTTTTTTATGGCAACCGAAGTGCCGATACAACCATATTCAAAGAAGCGATAGATGAGATTTGCGCCAGGTATGAAGATCAATTTGAAGTAGAGCATATTTATACCAGGGATGAACCTGTCAAAAAGGGATTTTCATTATTTAGAAAGGATAAAACGAAGTCGGGTAGAATCGATCATAGTATGACCAAGCAAATTTTGAAAGAATTAAAGGATAGGAATTTTGAACGTCACTATTATCTGTGTGGTCCTGGGAATATGGTGGAGATTGTCGAGGCAGCTTTATTGAAAGCCGGTACAGATAAAAAGCATATTCATAAGGAATTGTTCACCACTGTCGGTACGAGCTCAGAAGGACAGGAAGCAACGGCTACAGATGGAAGTATCAATCTTGAAGTGACATTGAATAAAGAGAAATATTCTATGGTCATGGATGGCACAAAAACTATTTTGGATACTTTATTGGACAAAAAATTGGATCCACCTTATTCTTGCACCAGTGGTGCCTGCTCCTCATGCATGGCCAAGGTGATCAGTGGAGAAGTGGCTATGGATAGCTGCCTTGCACTCGATGATGATGAAGTGGAAGATGGGTATATTTTAACTTGTCAGGCGAGGCCGCAAACCAAAGAAGTGGAGATTACTTATGATATATAGTTTATAGTCATCCCTTTTCTATGTAGCATTATATAGTAATCAATAGCTTTGATCAAGTTTAAATAATCTTCATGAATTGTTAAATTCGATATTCCTTCTCAATCCCTCGTATTTCGTGCGTTTCACAGGGGTTCCTTCGAACAGATAATTGAAAACTTCCTCAGTAATTTCGCGCCAGTCATTCTTGGACATGGTCAGTAATTCGGGTTTGGGTTGAAAATCTGGCTCTTGATGTGGTTTTGAAAATCGATTCCAGGGACAAACCTCCTGACAAATATCACAGCCAAAGATCCAATCTTCCATCAATCCAGAAAATTCAGGTGGGATGGCTTCCTTGCGTTCAATCGTTAGATAAGAGATACATTTGCTCCCATCCAGAATATATCCATTGTCTGAAATGGCATCTGTGGGACAAGCATCAATACATTTAGTACAGGTGCCGCAGTAGTCTTTAATCGGATGGTCAAATTCTAGCGTCAAGTCACATATAATCTCCGCCAGAAAATAGTAAGAACCTGCTTTAGGATGAATAAGCAAGGTGTTCTTCCCGATCCAGCCTAACCCTGATCTTTTCGCCCAGTCCCTTTCCAGGACAGGTGCCGAATCCACAAATACCCGCCCATTGACCTCACCTATTTGCTCCCTAATAAACAGCATCAATTCTTTTAATTTCTTTCGAACGACCTTGTGATAATCCCGGCCATAGGCGTATTGGGCTATTTTATAAGAATCTTCCTCCAGTTCTTGCTCAGTATGATAGTTGTACATCAATGAAATGACCGACTTGGCACCAGGGACCAATTTCGTTGGATCCGTTCTTAGCTCAAAATTGTTGGCCATATATGACATGGTGCCATGATAATTGTTGTTGAGCCATGTTTCTAATTGGCGGGACTCTTCATCCATTTTTTCAGCCTTGGCGATACCCACGAATTCGAAACCCAGCTCATAGGCTTTATCTCGAACCAGTTGGGTGTTGCTAGGCTTCATCCAGAATCTGAAGTTTAGCAAAGCGCAACATAATGCGTCTTTCCGGATTATCTAATTGCTCAAATATAATGGTAGCCACCTTGTTGTCTCTTTCCCCGTCAATGGACTGTACATGTCCCTTCCCAAATTTAAGGTGCATCACATCATGACCTTCCTTAATATGATGGCTCGGACTGGCTTTGAAAGTCGAAGGATCTATTGCCAACATGGCTTCTTTTTTCGGTTGAAGCTTTTTAAAATTACCCAGCAAGCGCGGTGTACCAAAACCTTCATGTGAATAGGCATTATGAGCAGGCATTGCTGAATCTACATTATCTGCCGCAATTTCTTCCAGGAAGCGTGAGGGATCGTTAAACCTCATATTGCCAAATTGATATCTGCTATTGGCGTAACTCAAGGTTAAATATTGTTCTGCCCGGGTAATGGCTACGTAAAACAACCTTCTTTCTTCATCGATCTGTGTGGGGTCAGACATTGACATAAAAGAAGGAAATAAATTTTCTTCCAATCCTACTACAAAAACAGATTTGAATTCCAGTCCCTTCGCCGCATGAGCAGACATTAATGTAACAAAGTCCTCCTCATCTCCTTCATTGTCAAAATCCGTAATTAGCGCAATGCTTTGTAAATAGGAAGCAATAGATTTATCTTGATTTGCATCCTCTCCTTCTGCTAATTCATCATCATTGATAAATTCATTAATCCCATCCAGTAGCGACGTAAGGTTTTCCAATCTTCCCATACCTTCCATGGAATCATCTGATTTCAAGTGCATTAAAATCCCCGACTGCTTTGAGATATGAACTGCCAGATCGTAGGCATTCATTTTTTGGGCTTTCGCCTGGAAACTTTCGATCAATTTCCTGAAATCGTTCATTAAATTGTACGCTTTTCGAGAAATCTGGAGATGAGGAATGGCCTCAAACATACTCATTTCCTGTTCTTCGGCAAAAGCCGCTAGTTTATCAACGGATGTCTTACCAATGCCTCGCTTAGGATAATTGATTACCCTTTTCAAGGCCTCATTGTCTTTCGGATTAACAGCGAGTCTCAAATAGGATAACATGTCTTTAATCTCTTTCCTTTGGTAAAAAGACAGTCCACCGTAGATTTTGTAAGGGATATTGTGCCGCCTTAAATGTTCCTCGAAAACTCGTGACTGGGCATTGGTTCTATAGAGTATAGAAATATCTGAATTGGACAGATTGTATCTGTGCTTTTGTTCAATGATGCCATCTGCCACTCTTCTGCCCTCTTCGTTATCGGACATACATTTGAACACCTTTATTTTTTCCCCTTCATCTTTGTCCGTCCAGATCTCTTTTTTTATCTGCTTGTCGTTATAAGAAATTACCTGATTAGCGGCCTGGACGATATGGTGTGTCGATCTGTAGTTTTGTTCCAATTTATAGGTTCTTACCTCTGGGAAATCTTTCTCAAATTGCAGAATATTTTCAATGGTAGCCCCACGGAAGGAGTAGATCGATTGAGCATCATCTCCTACAATGCAGACGTTTTCTTTACTGTCAGGGTATTTAACGAGTAGTTTTATGATCTGATATTGAAGGTAATTGGTATCCTGAAACTCATCCACAAGAACGTACTGAAAAGCTGATCGATACTTTTCCAAAACGCCATCTGGATTTTGATAAAGCAGTCTGAACATCTGAAGCAACAAATCGTCAAAATCCATGGCTCCTGAACGAAGACACTTATTGACATACTTTTGATAGATCATATGGATCATTGGACGGCGGTTCATGGTATCATATCCCATCAGTTCCTCGTTTAAAGCATATGCTTTAGGCGTAATGAGGTTAGATTTGGCCATTGAAATTCTGGAGCGAACAGCTGATTTATTGTACTGTTTTTTGTCCAGACCCATCTGCGTGAGTATTTCAGAGATCACACTATCTGTATCCGAGGTGTCGTAAATGGTAAAATCATTGGGGTAACCAATTCTATGTGCTTCGTATCGGAGAATTCTTGAAAATATAGAGTGGAAGGTACCCGCCCACACTTTATTGGCCCTAGACCCCACCACTTTCTCAATTCGCTCTTTCATTTCCCTTGCGGCCTTATTGGTAAAGGTCAATGTCAGAATTTCCCAAGGTGCTACACCAGACTGGATTAAATGAGCAATCCTATAGGTTAAAACCCTGGTTTTTCCTGACCCTGGTCCGGCGATGACCATAACAGGCCCTTCTATGGCAGTGACGGCCTGACGTTGTATGTCATTTAATTCATCTAAGTATGTATGTTGGGTAGTAGTCTCTGACATTTGCAATTCGCTTGAAAAACTTGACCCGCAAAGGTACAGATTATTACTTTAAATATATGTTCGCGGGCTTGTGAATGTTGCGAATATCGGATAGATGTGTTCCGATTGCTTCGAAGGTATTGGGCAATGCAACCTTGGGCAGGATGCCATTACGACGACATTATGTTTTATACATATAGTATAAAATTGCATATAAAAAGCTTTTTTGGATAAAATCGCCGCAGTGACTGCCCTTAAATTTGTGGTATAAATTAAAATTAATAAGTTGTGAAAACGAAATTGTCAATCATCGCAGCATTATTTGCTTTTACCCTTGGAATAAGTGCTCAAACAACCTCAGCGTCTAGTAAAGAATTTAAACATGGTATCGGTTTAGCAGCCGGTGCAACATCTGGATATGGTTTATCTTATCAGTATTTCCCGGAGAAAGTGGGAGTACAATTGATATTTGGTGGCATCAAATATGAGAGTGATATCAATCTGTCTCTCGGACTTATTTTGAAATACGAAATAATTGAAAATCAAAAAGCCAATCTTTATCTCTATCAATCCAACAGTCTGTACTACTCAAAATATGAATATGAAGGATATGATTATGACACGGGTCAATCCTCGGGCCGAACCATTGAAAAAGATTACACCATCAATAATGGTTTCGGTGTAGGAACGGACATCAGTATGGGAAAAAGATTAAGTCTGAATGTTATGGGAGGTGTAGGCTCTTATGATATATTGCAAATCATAACAGTAACAGGTGAGGTTGCTGTATTCTATCGCATATAGAAAACTAATATCTGAAGCAGATATTAGTTTTCATAGCACAGACTGCATTTGCAGCTGATTATAAGGAGTGAATCATTCACTCCTTTTTTTATTTTAATCCAATTATAGAAAATCGACTTTCCCGGAACCAAGATTATAGTAAGCAGGAACAATTTTTAACTTGCCACTATTCACGGCATCTCTTATGATTGCTGATCGTGATTTTAACTCTTCCGCAGTTAATTGAGCATTTTTCTTTACCACATCATTGACTGATGCATCATCATCAGATGCAGCAATCGCGGGTGTGATGTGTCCTAAGAGATGGTTTAAATTATAGCCATTATCTCCTCCGCCAACAGCAGCGGTAACTGCACCACAACTTTCATGGCCTAGCACCACAATCACAGGTGACCCGATATGAGCGACGGCATATTCTATACTTGCAATAGATGATGAATTGGCAATATTTCCTGCGACACGGACAACGAATATTTCACCTAATCCGGTATCAAATGCCAATTCAGGTACTACTCTACTGTCGGCACAGCTTAGTACTATAGCATAAGGCTCCTGACCTCCCGTGAGCGAGCTTCTTCTTGAGCTATCCTGCAATTTTGCATCTAATTTATCAACTACAAATCTTTCGTTTCCTGCTTTAAGTCTGTCTAAGACTTCGTTACTATTCATCATGTTTTAATCGTTTTTAGTGAAGTTGCTGAATATATTGTTTTTTAATCACTTTTTAAAGTGAAAATGGGGGCAAATTGTTTTGTACAGTTAAACTTTTTCCAATGCATTATTAAGATCGGCTTTCAAGTCTGCAATATCTTCCACACCAACACTTAGTCTAATCAAGGAATCTGTTAGTCCTACTTTCAGTCGCTCTACTTTAGGTATGGAAGCATGGGTCATACTGGCAGGATGGCCTATTAGTGATTCTACACCTCCAAGGGACTCAGCCAATGAGAAGAAATGAGTGTTGCTCATGACCCTATTGGCACTTTCTTCCGTGTTAGAGACTAAATCGAAAGAAACCATACCACCAAAATGCTTCATTTGTTTTTTAGCGATTTCATGGTTGGGATGGTCTTCAAATCCGGGCCAATATACTTTTGATACTTTTTCGTGGTTTTTCAAAAAGTGTGCGATGGATTCTGCATTTTGGCAAGACCTTTCTACACGTAAATGGAGTGTTTTGATCCCTCTTAATACTAAGAAACAATCTTGTGGTCCGGGCACTGCTCCTGCCGCATTTTGAATAAATTTCAGTTCATTGTAAATGCCTTCATCACTTGTCACCACACAACCATGAATGACATCTGAATGTCCTCCCAGGTATTTTGTGGCAGAATGCAAGACCATCGTCGCTCCCAGATCTAATGGTGTTTGCAAGTAAGGAGTAGCAAAAGTATTGTCTATACAAGTCCAGATTGATTTAGAAATGGCAAAGTCGCAGATGGCTTTGATATCTACTACATTTAACATGGGATTAGTAGGGGTTTCTATCCAGATCAATTTTGTTTTTTCAGTAACGTGTTGTTGTATGACTGAGGCTTCCTGCAAATCCAGAAACTTCATCTTAATACCGTACTTAGAAAACAATTTGGTCATCAATCGGTAGGAGCCTCCGTACAAATCATTGGTCGAGATGATTTCATCACCTGGATTCAGCATCTTTAGAATAGCGTCCATGGCAGCAAGGCCGCTGCTGTAACATATTGCTCCCTTTCCATTTTCCAGAGCTGCCAAATTATCTTCCAACGCTTTCCTTGTCGGATTTTGCGTTCTGGCATACTCATAACCCTTATGATCGCCAGGTGCATTCTGGACATAGGTGGAAGTCTGAAAGATGGGAGTCATAATGGCTCCGGTTGATGGATCAGGTTCGATGCCTGCGTGTATTACTTTGGTATTAAATTTCATTTATATTTTCTCTTATGAACGGCAAATGTATCACTAAACTCTTGTTTAACCATTAAGTTTTAAGATCAGTCCAAAAGTTGTTCCAGAAAAAGAGGAATTACCGATATCAGCATGACCGCAAACTTTAGTTTGAGCCTTACTATAGTACATCCGGGTTCAAGCCAGAGCTCAGGAGTTAAGACCTCACCATTCAGTTTGACTCCCTTCGATTCTTAGTCGAGTTTAATTCAAAGTCCTCATAAAGCACTTTATCTATAGCCAAAAAAAAAGCTGCTCGATTTCTCGAGCAGCCTTGTTTTTTTGGTTAACTAAAGTAACTTAGTTTACTGCGTCACCCAATGCTTTTCCAGCTTTGAACTTTACTACGTTCTTTGCAGGAATCTTGATTGTTTTCCCAGTTGCAGGGTTTCTTCCATCTCTAGCAGCTCTTTTAGAAACTGAAAATGTTCCAAATCCTACAAAAGCAGCTTTGTCTCCGCTTTTCAATGCATCTTCGATGCTATCAAATACAGCATTTACTGCATCTGCAGCCTGTGCTTTTGAAATTCCAGCAGCACTTGCTACTGAATTAGTTAAATCTCCCTTGTTCATGTCAACTTTTTTTAAGGTGAATAAATCTATAAGTGAGGCAAATATATATAATAAATAACCTCATACAACTAAAATAAGTATTTTTTTCGTCTTTAAAGCCCCTATTTATGGGCTTTTGCGCAAAAAAGACACTATATTGATGGGGTAAAGCGTTAATTATCTGTCTATTATTGTATAAAGCGATGAAAAAATTAATCTTTTGTCTTACCATGTTTTTGTTCCTAACCCTTGGAGGAGCTACCTTTTCTGCGTGTTCTCCAAAGGTAGGCTGTGAGTTAAATGAAGGTATGGGACCGAAGACTAATCGAAAAGGCGAATTAAGCACCAAGAGGGGAGACTCGAGCCTTTTTGGAAAAAAAATGCGTAAAAGAATGGGTAATTAGTCCACCACTTTCTTCTCTCCCACAATATTCAAGCACAAAATCAATATAAATAAGGCCAAACCTGGAAAGACAGCTAACCACCAGGCCGAAATGTTGCGCTGGGCTTCTTTAAGCAATGATCCCCAACTGACCTGTTCGATGGGCACTCCTAATCCGATAAAGGAAAGTGTAGACTCAATAATGATGGCCGAAGAGATGCTAAAAGCAATAATAACGGACAAAGAAGTAAATAGCTTAGGCAGCACATGACGAAGCAGTATCCTAAAACCTGAAGCACCATAAGCCCTGGCTGCAGTAATGTAGTCCTGCACCAGTATTTTCATAGATTCAGCTCTTATAAATCGCGAAATAGAAGGCCACATTAAAAAAGCAAGAATCAGCGTCAACCCGCTTACCGAAAATTCATTAAAAAGGCTGACACACATCAAAACAAAAATGAGCCCGGGAATAGCTTTCATGGCTTCCACTAACCTTAGATAGAAAACGTCTATAGGTAAATTCATCGTTTTCCATTTGTGCGGAATCAACCACGCAAGAATACCATTGACCATCAAAAGACCAAGCAACGGAACCATAAAAAATAAAAAGCCCTTGAACATGGATATCCAGGAATAGTACACCAAGAACAGAAAACTCAATATAATAATGACAAATTGGATTCTACTTAGCCGAATAGGAAATCTTTTTAAATACGAAACAGAAAGCCCAATGATCAAAGCCAGAAAAGTGGCTAAAAAAACTGAGATAAACCCAATCTTTACGGCAATTTCCGTGCCCTTAAAAATACCAGCAAGCGTATCTCTGCCTAAGATGTCCGTTCCTAATATATGATTACTTTTAAAGGGTGGCTGAAAACTGGCTTTTGTATCAATGGTCGAAGCAGAGTAAGGTATCAAAGCCATAACTTTCCATTCCGAAGCAGATAAATCAATCGGTTGATCATCAAAAATGGGATAATAAAGTCGTTCATTTATTTTGCAGACAATGGGTTTGTCATTGGCAATAAATGGATGGAACAAAGCAATCGCAAGATATCCTATGATGACCCATATCGCTATCTTTCTACCTCTCATCTAATTCTCGGATCTGCTATTCTATATAAAATATCTGCGAGGAAAAATGATATATAGGTTATGATTGCAATTAAAAGAACGATGGGAAATACCACTGGCCAGTCATACGTCATTATAGAAGTGTAAAGTAATCGGCCCATCCCCGGAATATTAAAAATAATTTCTACCACCAAAGATCCACCCACAGCTGAAGGTATGGCTGAACTGACAGAGGTGATTAGTGGAATTAAACTCAGAGGCAAAACCTCCTTAAAAATAATTTCTTTTTCACCAAAACCAAAGACCTTTGATGTAGTTACAAAACCCAGGCGCTTGTTTTTATCGAGATTCCTTTTGGTCAACATGCTTAAAAATGCCAGGTTATGTAATACCAGGACAAAACATGGTAAGATGAGTTGTGCTCCAAACTTGCCGATTCTTACATACCATGGCTCTCCAAGGTCAATGGGCGCCAGGCCAACAGAAGGAAAAATGTTGGTCCACGTTCCATACTCACTGGTGGTGAAGAAAACCAGTAATAGGGTAGCCATCCAAAAAACCGGTATGGCATATAACGCAATAAGGATAGCTTCTAACCAGGAACGCAGCTTTTGATTGGACAGACCTGAAAGAAAAAGACCCATTAAAATGCCCAAACTGTAACTAAAAAAAACACTTACCACTACTAAGAATAGAGTCCAGACAATAGCACGACCTATTTTATATCGAACAGGCTTGCCATCCTGCAAGGAAACCGATGAGCTAAACAGCCAATTGTGATACTGGTTCTCGGTTCCGTTCCAATGGAATTTTGGAAAGGCCAAATTAGATTCCTCCATCAAACTTCGGCGTTTATTCCTAATGTCAATCAAGCTGCCTTGCATCTGCAGATTAGCAGGAAAATTATAAGGCAAGAATGAAAAATAAAAATAAGGTAGATGCAGTTTGAGCTCTCTTTTTTTGCGTTCGTACTCTTCCTGATAGTTCATATTGATCTCAGACTCTGAACTTACGCCTAAAGCCAGGTTTACAGGATCGCCTGGCACGGCCTTCGATAGCAAAAAGATCAGAACTGAAATAAGAAGAAGACTGACCAGCCCTCCCAAAAGCTTTTTGAAAATGGAATTTAGCATTGCAGAATAAAGATAGCTGTGAATGTGTAAAGATTAGAGTATAAAGAACAAAGATTTATTATCTTGATCGCTCAGATGGATTTACTTGAAGGAATTCTGGTTGGTTTCGGAAATGCAATGTGGGGCATGCCACTACTCATTGTACTGGTCGGCGGAGGTTTATTCTTCAGCATCTATATCCTTTTTTTACCTTATCGCCATATAGGACATGCCATCGATATCTTACGAGGCAAATACGATAAAGAGGAAGATGCGGGAGACATCAGCCACTTCGAAGCATTGTCTACTGCACTGGCCGCTACCGTCGGAATGGGAAACATAAGTGGTGTGGCCATTGCCATAACAATGGGCGGACCGGGAGCTCTGTTCTGGATGTGGATCAGCGCATTAGTTGGAGTAAGTACCAAATTTTTCACCTGTACACTAGCAGTCATGTATCGTGGACGAGACTCTAAAGGTGAGCTCCAAGGAGGGCCCATGTACTTTATCACCGAAGGTCTTGGAAAACATTGGAAACCTCTGGCCATATTATTCAGTATAGCAGGTATGTTTGGCCCCCTGCCGATCTTTAATGCTAATCAACTGACTGCAGCTTTTAATGATAGTTTATTCATACCTCTGGGCCTTGCCCAGGGTTGGATGACCAACTTAATCTTTGGATTGATTTTAGCAGGTCTTGTGGCTTTGGTAATTTTTGGAGGTATTAAGAGAATTGGCAAAGTAGCCTCTAAAATGGTGCCTGCTATGGTATTGTTATATACTGTCACCGTTTTATACATCATACTTTCCAACTTCAATCAGATTGACGATTGTTTTGCTTTAATTTTCACGGATGCTTTTACTGGCAATGCTGTATCCGGAGGAGTGGTTGGAGCGATTATAGTGGCTGGTGTCAGACGGGCCGCCTTTTCCAATGAAGCCGGACTTGGAACCGCACCGATGGCTCATGGAGCTGCTAAAACTGATGAGCCCATCCGGGAAGGATTAATTGCCATGATGGGACCTATTATCGACACCATCATCGTTTGTACCATGACTGCATTGGCCATTATCATCACCAACAGCTGGCAGAACGCCGATACCAGTGGTATCAATATTACTTTGAATGCATTTGATATTGGTCTCCCGGTAATTGGCAAGTACATTCTTATGATATGTATTTTGATCTTTTCTTTAACCTCTATGTTTTCTCTGTCATATTATGGGTCCAAATGTTTTAGTTTTCTATTTGGGGCAGAGTATAAGAATATTTTTAATGTGTTTTACATCCTATCGATCATAGCAGGCTCCGTTGCATCATTAAGTGCAATCATTGGATTTATAGATGGCATGTATGCACTAATGGCATTTCCTACGATGCTGAGTGCTCTGATGCTGGCTCCGAAGGTGAAAGAAGCCGCTAAAGCTTACTTTGATCAGTTAAAATCTACCTAAGAAAATTTAAGGCCTGGTCGAGAATAGCGTCTTTTCCTTCTTGAGCATCTGTCGCATCAGTAGAAACTTCTAAATCCGGAGATACTCCGTTTTCAATTTCTAATCCATCTGCCAAGGTTATTTTACCAGATGAAAATCGATATTGCCAACCGTTGCCTAACTCTTTAGCTGTAGCAATTCCACTCCCACCGCCTGTGCTATCGCCAATAACTTGTACTTGATCGAATTGCGAAGCGAAACCCACAAATACATTACATGAAGAATAACATTTTCGGTTTGTAAGAATTACAATTGACTGTTCGTAATTTTCAATATTTTCTTTCTTAGTAAGTCGATAGTCAGAAGTCGTGACTCCACCCCTGTTACTGACATGAATATTTCCAACTTTAGTATTATCATGTGAAATCAAGCCCATTAATTGATCAATATTGCTTGTGGCCCCACCTAAGTTATCTCTCAAATCAATGATCAAACCACTAGTTTCCTCAAAATAATTCAGCAGGTATTGAAGATGATATGTTTCAATATCAAGACCAAAAGAGGAGTACCGAAGATAACCAATATTGCCTTCCATGATATCATATGTGAACGGCCCTATCTCATTGATATTATTCAAATAATTCCGCTGAACAACACCCTCATCATAGTTGCTTTCGAAATCCAAATAAAGCTCATGATACTTCCATGTATTAAACGGAGTATACAAACTTACATGTCCGTCGGCCAGAGATTCTAGGGCCTTACTAAATACAGTGAATGTTTCTTCCGGGCTTAAATTGGCATCCAATTTATTTAATGCACTTTCCTTTTCCTGGGACCAATCTATTTCTTTTTGATCAAAAAATATGTAGTTATCATCGACGTCTTCCCACATTTCTATGAAGAACTCTTCGTATTCCTTGCCTGTTTCATCACTAATCCAGGTTTTTGTGCATGAAAAGCATAACGTCGAGACCCCAATGAACATAAAGATTCTATAAAAGTATGTGTGTATCATCTTAATTATGTGATTTTAAATTTGAGTAGATGGGAAATGCTATACCTATTGTCTGTACGGCACTACCTTTCTTATCGATTACTTTGTTGTAGCCTCCGAAATAATCATAGTAAATTTCTATTGGCCTATCTTTCCATTTGATACCTATAGCATGGTTGAAATGCAAGAAAAAGATCTTATTGGTCGGGTAAAAATTGGCAGAGTTTAAAGCGCCGACTAAATCAAATTCCATATCCTTTTGGTGAAATAATCCTCCATCCAGTGGACGGATCGAAGCACTCACCATTGGGATGTTGGTAGTCAACCGATAATTTAAATGCTGAGTCAGGAGAATATTTAATCTCGCAAAAGCATTCAATGAGCTTGTTAATTCATAGCTCACTTGATTATTTGCTGGCAGTGGATAAGTAGATAGATCGTAATAAGTCGAATTGGACAAACCTATAGCCAAATCTAACCCTTTGTAACAAACCTTTTTCCTGTATGAAATATTTGCATTGATAAAATTTCGGTCAATGCTTTTAATCAAAACTTCGTCTGATTTTAATGGGTTTTTCAATTGGCCATTAATGTATGCGACCTCTACTTGAAATTCTGAGCGTGGTAGCTCCCGGTTGAAACTGAAAGCGTAATACATGTTTAAACCGTTATACGATAAATCAGAAAAACTCCCATCTTGTAGAGTATTAAAAGCGACACCTGACTTTAAGAAAATACTGGAACTTTGTTGCGTTAGTGCAATTTGGGAAAATAGTAGTAATAGCAGTAGAATTTTATTTCGCATCTTTTTTACTTAATGGACGAAACATCCTATTTAAGGTTGCATTCACTAAAGCTGGTAACTACATATGGTTTAAAAAAATCGACGAAGGTGGTATAAGGAAGGTTGAAATTTTATTTCTATAGGTAGAATAGTAAAGACATCATCCACTAAAAGTCGGACCATTACCTCGGCTATCTATATTTGCCTTTTTCCATAGGAACTTTTAGTAATTTTCCCAGGTTCTGTGAATCACCTTCGAATACATCGAGACCATAAACGATATCTTCCGAAGGCATGTCATGGTAGGTCCCAAAAATCCGATCCCATATTGAGAAAATGTTACCATAATTCGTATCGGTCTGGGGTCTTTGAAAATGATGGTGAATTCTGTGCATGCCTGGCGTCACTATCACAGTTCGAATGACTTTATCTAACCAAAGTGGCATTTTCATGTTGGCATGATTAAATTGGCTAAGTACTGCCGAGATGCTTTGGTAAAGCATCACCATCCATATAGGCGCTCCAGCTAATAAGACAGCAAGCGTGGTGAAAGCTGCCCTAAAAATGGACTCGCCGGGGTGATGTCGTAAGGCAGTGGTGGTATCTACTTCCTTATCAGAATGGTGAATCACGTGAAATTTCCACATGAAAGGGACTTGATGTTCGATCCAATGTATCAACCATGCTCCTACCAGATCCAAAATCAATAATCCCAGAATTAATTGTACCCAGATCGGCATCGAGATCAAATGAATGGCGCCAAACTCAGATGCCGTTGCCCAATCACTTGTCTTTACAATCAAAAATGCAAATGCAAGATTTACGATGATGGTCGTGAGGGTAAAAAAGAGATTGGGTCCTGCATGCCGGAATTTTTTATAGGAAAATCTGGTGATGGGAATAATCCCTTCTAAAATCCAGAAAAAAGTGATGCCTCCCACCAAGATGAGTGTTCGATGCAAAGATGGTATGGTTTCGAAATATTGTATAATCTCTTCCATCGGATAAAATTTTTCTAATTTAAGCTAATATTTCTAAATTCACAGCTCACCTACTAAAATACAAATAATGAAGACGATAAAGGGACCAGCGATATTCCTTGCTCAGTTTATGGCAGATGAAGAACCATTTAATTCTTTAGATGGGATTTGCAAATACATGGCAGATTTAGGTTACAAAGGCATTCAAATTCCGACATGGGATGCAAGGTTAATGGACCTGGAGAAGGCAGCTACTAGTAAAAGTTATTGTGATGAACTCAAAGGGAAAATAAAGGATCATGGTCTGGAGATAACGGAATTAGCTTCACACCTTCAAGGACAATTGGTAGCAGTGAATCCAGCCTACGATGATCTTTTTAATGCCTTTGCCCCTAAGGAAGTACACGGCAACTCTAAAGCAAGAACAGATTGGGCTGTACAACAGGTCAATTGGACCACGCAGGCCAGTAAAAACCTGGGTCTTAATGCACATGTCACCTTTTCTGGTGCTCTAATTTGGCAGACCATGTATCCCTGGCCACAACGTCCTGCAGGATTAGTGGAATCTGCGTTTGAAGAACTTTCCCGAAGGTGGAAACCCATACTTGATGTAGCCGAGGACAATGGCGTTGATATCTGTTATGAATTACATCCGGGTGAAGACCTTCATGATGGATTGACATTTGAGATGTTTGTAGAGGCTTGCGGTGGCCACAAAAGGGCCAATATCAATTACGATCCTTCCCATTTTGTACTTCAGCAAATGGATTATCTTGCTTTTATAGATATATATCATGAAAGAATAAAGGCATTTCATGTGAAGGATGCTGAGTATAATCCCAGCGGACGTGCAGGTGTTTACGGTGGTTACCAAAATTGGGTAGACAGACCCGGAAGATTCAGATCACTTGGCGATGGACAAGTTGATTTCGGAAGTATATTTAGTAAATTGTCCCAGTATGATTATGATTCTTGGGCAGTTTTAGAATGGGAATGTTGTATTAAAGATTCTGCACAGGGTGCTGCTGAAGGAGCTCCATTCATTGAAAGCCATATCATTCAGACGGTTAAAAGAGCATTTGATGACTTCGCCGGACAAGAGGTAGATCAGGATTTATTGAATAAAATAATGGGTATTTGAGAAATATAATTTTTGTTTTGTGTTTGGCTTTAGGCCAATGGTTAGCTGCCCAGGAGATTCGGGGTAGAGTGCTGGATGAAGAAACTTTGGATCCATTAATCGGCGCATCTGTGTTGGCCATCTATGAGTCCGACAGCGCATTGGTCACCACTAATACAGATGGATCCTTTACTTTGGCTAGCTCCGAAAATTTGCTACAACTAAAAGTTAGTTATCTGGGCTACAGAAGTATAACGAGAGATTATAGCGAATATTCCAGCATGGTTTTCTTACTGGTAGTCGATGAATCTAATATTGCCGTCAATCCGATCATCATTGCCAATCCTTTTCTCAGCAATGATGTCAGTTTTGATCGTAAAGAATTTCAAATATTGCCAGGTGCTTATGAAGATCCTTCCAGGCTTTTATTAAAAGCTCCCGGATTCAGTACCTCTAACGATCAGGCCAATACTATATTATACAAGGGTTTTGCGCCTAATCTAATCAACTGGAATGTCAATGGTGCTTTGATCATCAATCCGAACCACCTCAGCAATGCGGGTACGCTATCAGACTTAAGCAGCGCAAATGCAGGCGGGGTCAACATGTTCAGTGGTCAGGTGATTGGTAATTTTGACTTTCAAGGCGCACCCTATGATCTTACTGCTACGAATAGCATTGCAGGAAATGCCAATATCGAACTTTCTGATTATAACAATACCTACTTAAATCTAAGTCTGATTGGGCTGGAAGCTGGGTATGGATATGAAGGAGAGCAGTTTCCGGGTGTTCAACTAAATTATCGTTATTCTACGGTGGGGATTTTAACGGGTCCATTAGGTCTTGATTTTGGAGGAGAGGAAATTGTTTACCAGGATCTCTTTAGCAAATTCGATCTTATAGATAAGGAAGATGAAAAGCTCACAGGACACCTGACCTTGGGCATCAACCATAACTATAAAGATACTATTGCTGATCGCGCAGAAGCAGAAAGTTTCAAGGATCTACAAACAATTGACTACGATTCGAGGTTGTTGGTGAGCGGTTTGAATTATGAGAAGAGATTTAAGAACTACAAATTAGAATCTGCGCTTAACTTTTCAACCAAGCGGGATCAACGCGTTTCTTCTACTTTGATTCTTGCTCCTTTCGGCACCAATCAGATTTCACAATCTATTTGGAGTGGTTTGGTTAAATTAAACAGAAACAACTTTGATTTTGGATTCAATTTTCACAACCTCAATGATCAAAGAAGCGACGAGTTATTTTTAGACGGCCCAGTAATCAATAGGGATAAATCATTTACCAATACAAATCTATTTCCGTTTGTCAATTATAAGTTAGCCTTCAATAGGCTATATTTCACCGTTGGTTCCGGCCTCTCTTATAATACTTTTACTCAAAAAAGCATTTTGCACCCTTCGGCTAAAGCCATCATTGAGCTATCTCAGAAATATAGTTTCGAGGCCGCCTACAGAAGAAACAGTCAGCTGATTTCACCTTCGCAATTTACTTATGATTTCATACCTGAAGAAATGATTGGTGATCATCTGGATGCTTTTTTCAGAATACGAAATGAAAATCTCTCTCTTTTTGTCAATGGCTTCTATCATAACATGAGGAATATTTTAATAGAAAATAATACCTATTACTCCCAATTTACAGGAGTTGACCAGCAGGAGTTAGTGGATCCGAGCTATTTGGGAATTGCCAGAGTTAGAGGGGTTGCCCTTGGATTTTCAACCAAGGATCTCGTGATCAAAAACCTTAATCTGAGTGGTAATGCCAGCTTTTTCAATAGTGAATACAAAGCAGGTATCGATGAATGGACCACCAATACATTTTCGTTTAATGAAAGTTATAATCTCTTAGTAAGTTATCAGCGAAAGCTATCGAAGGACAGAGAATGGGTAACCAGCTTTTCCATCCATACAAGGGGTGGACTGAATGAATTTACAATTGACCCTGAAAGCACCCTTTCGTCAGGCCTTCAATATGATTTCAGTCAGGCACCTTCCAACTTCTTAGATTCGTACTATCGAATGGATTTTCGATTTGTTTATAATTTGAGGAAAGGAAATCATCGCCGGTTTGCTAAAAGCATTTCTTTAGATATTCAGAACATCAGTAATGTAGAAAATGCGGCATTTACCAACTACGACTATCTGACGGGAGAAACATTTATACAAAATCAGTTGGGACTCATACCAGTGCTGGCATATAGAATTGAATTTTAGAAAATGGCAAGAAAAATAGGATGTTCAATAGTCGGATTGCTCTTTTTACTATTTGCTTATTTTCAATGGAATGATCCGGACGGTTTAAAGTGGATATTCTACTATCTCATTGTAAGTTTGCTATCCTTTGCTACTGCTTTCAAAAAAAATAAAGAGCTATACATCTACATTACTATTGTGGCAACATTCATATGGATGACCTTTCTACTTCCAGGGACCATTGCCTGGATAAGGGATGGCATGCCCACCATCGTTGAGAGCATGAAGGCCAGCTCCCCTTATATTGAATTGGTTCGTGAGTTTTTGGGTTTGCTGATTGCACTGATCACACTTCTTTCATTACTATTGGTGGAGATTAAGTTTCACAATAAGAAAGAGGAGGTTCTTTAAATCAATGTGGTAGCATTATCGCACAGATCCAAATGGTCCATCAGTGATGGAATTTTCATTGTCAAATTATAGTTATACCTTTGTAAGACAGAATTGAGGTATGAAGTACATTCTTTTAATCGGCATCATCTACATAGTCTATCGATTCTATCAATTGAAGGATCAGGCTAAACGAGAGTACAATTTTCCTCCTAAACGAGAAAAAGAAGAGATAGAAGAGTTCACAGATTATGAAGAATTGGAATGACTAAACAATCTTTGGATAAAACAATCATATATCAGGACTCAGAATGCCTCATTGTCAACAAACCAGCCGGGTCAAGCGCACAGGATGACCATACAGATGGGCAGTCCATCCATGCTGGATTAGAGAATTTTGTACATAAACCTCTTTACCTCGTTCACCGATTAGACAAACCCACCAGTGGTGTCATGCTGTTTGCCAAGCGAAAAAAAGTTGCAGCATATCTAAATGATCTTTTATCAGGTCAAAACGAAGATTTTAAAAAAGAATACCTGGCTGCAGTAAAAAATCCTCCTGTTCCTGCGAACGGCAAGTTGACACATTACCTATTGCATGATAAAAAACAAAGGAAGAGCTTATTGGCGGGATCTAAATCAGGTAAGTCTAAGGAAGCTGTGTTAGAATATGAAACATTGGCGACCAGTGATCACTACACTTTGCTTAAGATTCGAATAGAGACCGGGAGATTTCATCAGATCAGAGCGCAATTGAGTGCAATTGGATCACCTATCAAAGGAGATGTAAAATACGGCGCACGGAGAAGCAATAAAGATAGATCGATTCACCTTCATGCATACAGTTTGCAGGTTTATTTAGGCCATAAAAAAATATATGCCCAGGCTGCATTACCTGATGATCCGGTATGGAACGCGTTTAAATCGATGCATGAAGAATTATCACAAGATAAATTTGAATTATGGAAGGAAGAACCGACGTCAACGAATTAGGGGAGTTTGGATTGATAGAGCATCTCACTAAATATTTTGTCGACGTACAGGAAAGTACGGTGAAAAGTGTGGGAGATGATGCAGCAGTGATCCAGTCGCTGGGATTAGAAACCGTTGTTTCCACTGACATGCTTGTGGAAGGTATCCATTTTGACTTGATGTATAGTCCGTTGAAGCATCTGGGCTACAAATCTGTGGTGGTTAATGTTTCAGACATTTATGCGATGAATGCTGTTCCTAGCCAGATCATGATTTCACTGGCGATTTCTAATCGGTTTTCTGTCGAAGCATTAGATGAGTTTTATGCCGGAGTGTTGGCAGCCTGTGAATATTATAAAGTTGACCTGATAGGCGGCGATATGACCTCCTCTCCTAAAGGTATGATCGTTTCAGTAACAGCTATTGGTCATGCTGCGAAAGAAAGCATTGTATACAGAGATGGAGCGAAAGCAGGAGATATCATTTGCGTATCAGGAGATCTGGGTGCAGCCTATATTGGATTGCAAATATTAGAACGGGAAAAGCAGCTTTTTCTCGATGACCCTTCTGTTAAAACCGATCTTGAAGATCAGGAATACATCATTGGCCGCCAACTGAAGCCAGAGGCGCGATGGGATATAGTTAAAGCCATTAGAGATGGAGGTTTTAAGCCTACCGCAATGATCGATATCTCCGATGGTCTGGCTTCGGAAGTATTTCATCTGTGTAAGCAGTCCAAAACGGGTGCTGTGATTGAAGAGTCAAAAATCCCCATCCATCCAGATACTGAATCAATGGCACTCAAGTTTCAGCTTGATCCGGTCACATGTGCATTAAATGGTGGTGAGGATTATGAATTACTGTTCACGGTAGATCCTGATGATCTGGGGAAAATCATAACCATGGACGATTTATTCATCATTGGTGAAATGACGGAGGCAGCAGACGGAATTAAATTAAAAACTACCAGTGGAAATATGCATACGCTGAAAGCCCAGGGCTGGAAGCACTTTTAATTCAAACCTGAATTGTAAAGAAGCTTTTGTATATTAAGTATTCAATTCAATATTTCCCTGATGAAGAATGCCGCTTTATTTTTTATCCATTTTTTCATTTTAAATTTCAGTTCCGGGCAAGCAACGATTGTCAACAGACCTAATATTGTAATTTGTCTGGCAGATGATTGGGGTTGGCCACATTCGGGTGCCTATGGGGATAGTGTGATACAGACCCCTCATTTCGATCGCATCGCAAGAGAGGGTGCGCTTTTCAATCATATGTATGTTTCCAGTCCGTCCTGCACACCGAGTAGAAATGCATTTCTTACCGGAAAGCATCATTGGGAACTGGGATCTGGGGCCAATTTATGGAGTACCTTGCCTTTAGAGCATGAAAGCTTTATTCATTTATTGATGGACCAAGGTTATGCCTCTGGTCGAAGCAAAGCCAAAACCTGGGGTCCAGGTAACGCCGAGGACTGGATAAAGCATCATGGTCAGCATCCGGGAGGACAGGCTTATGACTCCATATCTCAATTTCTGGAAACGGTATCACAAGATGAGCCATTCGTCTTCTGGCAGGGAACGTCAGATCCTCATCGAGGATATAAGGCTGGTTCAGGCGAGGAAAGTGGTATAGACCTTTCTCAAGTGCATATGTTTGATCATTTTCCTGATGTTGAAACGGTAAGAAGTGATGTCGCCGACTATTATTTTGAAGTTCAAAGGTGGGATAGTTTGGTGGGATCTGTCTTGAAAAATTTAGAAGACAGGGGAATTCTGGAAGAAACCATTATAATCATGACAGGAGATCATGGAATGCCGTTTCCCCGGTGTAAAAGCAATATCTATGATGCTGGTGTCAGGGTTCCATTTGCAATCAGGTGGGGAAGCAAGATCAATCCAGAGTCAAAGATCAATGAATTTGCTTCATTTGTAGATATCGCCCCAACGCTTTTGGAATTGGCTCAGATAGACGTACCCTCGGAAATGACCGGAAGAAGCTTTGCCTCTTTAATCAACAGCAAATACAATGAGGATGATAGCGAGCCATTGCGAGATCACGTGATCTTTGGAAAAGAGCGACATGTTCCATCTCAGGAAAAGCCGGATATGGGCGGATATCCATCAAGAGGTTATCGAAATCATAAGTTCTTATATATTCAAAACTACGAACCCGATAGATGGCCATCCGGAACAGGCAAAATAGGATCTACTAATTATCCAGATCAATGGTTTGCAGATTGTGATGGAGGTCCCACAAAAGATTATATTGTAGAAAATAAAGACAAAGACCCCTATCATAGGAGATCGTATGAATTATGTTTTGCAAAAAGACCTGCAGAAGAATTATATGATGTTATTAAAGACCCCGATCAGGTGGTCAACCTGGCCCTTGATCCGGCTTACCAGGAAACCTTGAAGGATTTACGTTTAAAATTAAATAAGGAACTTTTAAAAGCAAATGATCCCAGAGCAGGCGATCCACATTTTAAGGGGTTTGATCAATATCCATACTTAGGAGGAGGGGGAGGAAAGAGAAATTAAAGCCTGCCCAATCATATGAATAGTCATCGGAGTTTTTTCCTTAACACAGCTTTTTTAAATTCATATAAAATGAGAAACATAGAACTCCACATCGCATTCATCCGCTGCGGTTTTTTTAATCCTTTTGCCAGCCTAATCAATAGCCTTGCGTAATAACCTCCTTCAGCAGCATCATCAAACTTTCTGATACCAGTGCGTACTATTTCATTATCTAATCTATCTTTTCGTCCCTCAAGAAAAGCAGGAATATCTTCTAAATTGGTTAAAAATGGCCTGGCCATACCTATGAAATCAGTTTCACCTCTTTTCAATACTTCATTGCAAAATGTCCTTGACCGGAACCCACCTGTAATCATTAATGGCAAGGAGCTTACTTTTCGCACCTTCTGTGCAAATTCTAAAAAATAGGCTTCCCGTATTTTCGTACTTTCTCTCAATTTATCTTTTTCATCATTTAGAAGAAAGAAAGCCACATTTTCATACGTTCCTCCTGAAATTTCCAACAGATCTATCTTTTCTGCCTCAAGTTTTCTAATCACATTCAATGAATCTTCTTCGGAGAATCCACCTATTTGAAAGTCTGAAGAATTCAATTTAACACTGATTGGAAACTCTTGACCTACATTTTTTCTAATGTCTCTAATAATGCGTATTAAAAGTCTGCTTCGATTGTCAAGAGAGCCACCATAAAGATCAGTCCTCTGATTGGTAACAGGTGACAAAAATTGGCTGAGCAGATATCCATGGGCAGCGTGAATTTGTATGCCTGTAAAACCGGCTAGCTGTGATATTCTCGCGGTTCTGACAAAGCCGTCTACTACCTGGTCAATATCTTTAACGCTCATGGCAATCGGCGTTCCGAATAAGCCTAATCTTTTTAATTTAATCGCAGATGGTGCTTTTGGATGCCGGGCGTTAAAGATGTTAGTTTGTCTACCTGCATGTGAAATTTGAACCCATAACTGAGTGTTATAATCTGTTCCTGAAGCAACCCATTCCTTTAATTCAGGAACCATAGTTTCATCTTGAAACCAGACGTTGCCTGATGACTCAAGATGCTTGTGATCTATAATTACGTTTCCTGTAATTAATAGTCCCGCACCAGATTGAGCCCACTTTTTATAGAGATGATTATGGTGATGTGTTGGTTTCAAATGAGCATCTGCCATTCGCTCTTTCATTGCAGCCTTAACCAATCTGTTTTTTATGATAACGCCACAAGGCAGTTTAAAAGGATCATTGAGTACAGCCATTATTTCTCTTCCTCCTTGAACCAACCTGCATATTTCACATAGTTATTGGCAGTTCTGACAATGTGAAAATTCATATTTTCCTGGTCCAATTTTTTCAATTTCTTCGCCGGAACACCTCCGTATATCCATCCAGATTCCAGAACAGAATTTTCTAATACCACTGCTCCTGCTGCAATTAAAACATGCTCTTCTACGACGGCATGATCCATAATGATGGCGCCCATACCTACTAAGACATTGGATTTAATGTGACATCCGTGTACCATTGCCTGATGTCCAATAGAAACATGATCACCTATTGTGGTAGATGCTTTTTCGTAAGTACAATGAATGACCGCACCATCTTGAATGTTGACTTTATTTCCTATGCGAATGCTATTGACATCACCCCGAATCACCGCATTATACCAGACACTGCATTCAGGTCCCATGATGACATCACCAATAATTCTGGCATTATCTGCAACAAAGCAATCTGCGGGTATTTCAGGTGTATATCCACGTACTGAAACAATCTGAGACATACTACAACATGGGTTTTACCGTAAATCCTGCTTCTCTTAACAAGTGGATAACTCCCTGAGGCCCTCCCAAATGACCGGCACCTACAGCAAAAAAGGTGGTTCCTTCTTTCATTTCTCTACTGATGACGGGTATCCAGTTTTTATTTCTATTGATAAGTAAAACATCTTCATGACCTTCTAAGTCTGATCCCTCTTCCTTAAACATTTCTTGCATGCCTTCAATGTTTTGCTCTTTATAGATATCTACCATTTTTCTCATGGTTTCACCTCCTGCATCTCCCAGCTCGATGGTTTCCAAAAGCATATCGGCTTGCTCCTCATATGGAATACTGTCGAAAACACTCATTTGGTACTCAATGGTTTCAAGACCTCCGGTACCTTTTTTAGAGTCCTGTGCCATTTCGTAGAATTCCATTTCATAGGACTTTGCCTTACCGGACTGAATATCTGTCGGATCTATTTCACCTGAGGCAAAAACAGTCAATAGCATAGGCTTCATACGTTCCATAAAAAATAGAGGAATCCCCATTTTATCAAAATGATTTTTCACTTTAGCATATTCCTCTTCGGTGTATAAGTCTTTTAATGTAAGATCGTCTTTCATAAACGCCTGGCTTAATAAGCCCATTTGCTTACCCAAGTCATTCATCTCAGCCATATCGATTTCGAAGAAAATTCGATCTGACTTCCCAATGGCCTCTAAAGTTCCGGATGGAAGAAAATAGTCTTCGGTCGGAATAATGTGAATGGTGCCATACAGGTATGAAGGTTCAGCAAGGTCTTCCTTAGTGATTTCCCACAATAATGCATTTTCCAACCTTTCATAGGTCAAAGCATTCTTTTCACTTTCAGCAACCTGGCTTTCTTTTTCGGTCGTTGATTTTTTAGTGGTATTACAGGCCGTCAAAAATGTGAACAGGGCCAGGACTGTGATATATAATATTCGTGTCATTCTATGTTGTTCTTTGTTTTAGTATTTCGTATAAGATAACACCTGAAGCTACAGATACGTTCAATGAGTCAGTCTGTCCTACTTGTGGTATTTTGAAGCATTGGTGACTATGATTCAATAGATTTTGACTTACGCCTTCACCTTCTGCTCCTAAGATTACTGCACAAGGTTGATTAAAATCGATATCACTGATGTAAAGTTCTGTATTAAGGTCGGTAGCAAAGATCTTGAAACCCGAAGCGATCAGATATTCTACAGCGTTCGTTAGACTTTTTTCCCGACAAATGGGAAGGTTTAAAAGAGCACCTGCAGATGTTTTCATAGCATCAGCATTGATCCTCGCTGAATTTTTTTCACCTATAATGATGCCTTGAGCTCCCAAAACCTCTGCTGATCTTACAATTGCACCAAAATTTCTGACATCTGAAACACCATCTAAAATGATTAAGAGTGGTATGACTCCTCGTTCATAAAGTAATGGAACCAGGTTTTCAATCGATTGGTATTCAACCAGAGAACTGAATGCAATAATTCCCTGGTGGTTTTTACGAGTGATTTTATCCAATTTGTGTCCGGGGACATATTGTAAAGGAATATCAAAGTCTTTGCACAAATGCCGTACTTCTTTTTCAAACGGACCTCTGATGGTTTTAAGCAAGAGGATTTTATCTATCGCTTTACCATTTCTGACGGCATCCATTACTGGATTTCTACCAAAGATTATATCATCGCTGTCAGCCATGGCGCGAAAATAACAATTATTCCTCTTCTGTCAGATCATCTATTGCTTTAGTGACTCTATCCTTGATCACTTGTGCAGCAGCCTTTGCTGTATCTACCACATCTTCTGCTATATCTTGAACTTTTTCTGGTATGGATCGGTCATCTTCGCCATCATTTTCTGCCTTCACCGTTTCCTCTACTATTTTATCTACTACTGCTTCCGGAGTGGACCCTACCTTTGACATTTTTTGATCAAGCTCAGCATTTTTGGCTGCGATTTCCTCCTTGACCTTTGCTTTTAGTTCCTCTTCTTTAGCCTTAATTTTTTCCGCTTCCTCAGCTTTTCGAGCCTTCTCTTTTTCTACTTCTATTTTACTCTCCAGCATTTCTTTGGTCTTTAACATATCGGCCAATTTTGCTTCTTTTGAGTTGACTCTTTCCTCTATCATTTTCAGTTTTGCACCACGAAGTTCCCGCTCTAATTGGCCGAAAGTACCTTCAGCCCGATCTTCCTGGAATTTCATGTCCTTTTTATCCCATTTGATAGAGTTTTCCATTTTTTTGATTGCCGCTAGTAAACCCTTGTAACGGTTTTCTATGCGATCCAGCGCATTTTTCTTGCCACCACTATTGGGTCCGTACTTTTTTTCTTTGATATCTTTAAACAGCTTATCGATCTTATTCCAAAGCTCGTTCTTGTCTTGTTTAGCCAACCGTTCATTTCTAAACCGGGACTGGATTTTTTTCATTTCATTCCACAAAGGTTGTAAGCCCAGACCTTCATTGATTTTAATTCTAATCTCATCCAACTTTTCGTGAAACGCTGCTGCTTTTTCTTTAGATTCTTCCTTAAATTTTTCATCCCACTTTTTCCGAAAAGCCTTCATTTTATCAAAAAGCTCATTGGTTTCCTCCTGAATATCCTTTGCGTGTTCTCTAAAAAGCGCTTTGTCATACATCTGCTTTTGGACTTTCTGCCAGAAGTTCTTCAATTCTTCCCATATATTCTTATCATAAGAATTTAAGCTTGAGACCTTTTCTCTCAATTCAGTTAATTCCGTTTTGTACAACTCATATAATTTAGAGGACAGAACGACAAAGTGCCATTCCGCTTTGGCTCTATTGATTACATCTGTGCGCGTCACTTTGATGTGATCCGGCAATAAACTATCTGTAACTGAGAGCGGACGTTCAATAAGGATATGATTGTCAGGAAGAACGACTGGATTGTCTTCTCTCCATTCATTGATCATTTGATTGTAGAAAACTTCGGTGGCTTCAGACTCCGGGAAAACATAAATATTTACTTTGTTTTCACTTTCGATGAGGTCAATGCCCAGTAAGACTTTCTCATCATTTTCATTGGTTCCCCAGATTACGATCTTCGTTTTCATATCAACAATTATATGTCATGTAATAAGAAGATCGGCAAGCTCGCATTGACGACGCTATACGAAACCTTCTTTTTTCAAGTATTGTACAATTTGTACTGCATTCGTTGCTGCGCCCTTGCGCAGATTGTCTGAGACGATCCACATATTCAATGTATTGGCCTGCGATTCATCCCGCCTTAATCTTCCAACAAAAACTTCGTCTTTATGTTTGGAATACAACGGCATCGGATAAATATTATTCTTGACATCGTCCATTACAATAACGCCCTGAGTTTCCCTTAAGATGCTTTTTATTTCTTGGATATCAAAGTCTTTAAGAAATTCAACATTAACAGATTCAGAATGACCGCCTTGAACAGGAACCCTAACAGCTGTCGCAGTAATCATAATCGCATCATCTTGCAGAATTTTCCTGGTCTCATGTACAAGCTTCATCTCCTCTTTGGTATAATCATTTTCAAGAAAAATGTCACAATGCGGTATGCAGTTATCGAGAATCTTGTAGTGATAAGCCTTTTCGTAGCCTTCCTCGGCGCCCGCAAGTTCGGATTTATATTGTCTGACTGCGGGCATGCCTGTTCCGGTAATGGATTGATAGGTTGATATCACCAGTCTTTTTATGCCATATCTTTGATGAAGCGGTGCCAATGCCATGACCATTTGAATGGTGGAGCAATTAGGGTTGGCAATAATGTGATCGTTGGCATCAATCAAATGTGCGTTTATTTCAGGAACCACTAGTTTTTTATTTGGATCCATTCTCCATGCGGACGAATTGTCCACCACCCTGGTTCCTACTGCCGCAAATCTGGGTGCCCATTCCGTAGAAGTGCTGCCACCTGCTGAGAAAATGGCAATGTCCGGCCTCTCGTCCACAGCCTCCTGCATACCTATGACAGTGTAGTCTTTGCCTCGATATTCAATTTTTTTACCCACCGATCTGGGTGAGGCCACCATCAATAACTCCTCGTATGGGAGTCTTGATTCTTCAATCACTTCTAACATTACCTGGCCTACCATGCCAGTTACACCTACTACTGCTACTTTCATAATGACATTAATTTAAGTATTGAAATGCTTTGATAAAGATTTATTATTTTTCCTACCTTTTACATCTCTGTACTGCTGAGGTTGCAAATATATATTGATTTTAAATCTTATCAAAGATCAGGAAATTGATTAGATATATTTTAATATTCCAACTGATTCTTTGCCAATATTCAAATGGCTGGACTCAATTTTTCGATGATTTTAGTGATTCGGATCTGAACAGTAATCCGGTATGGGAAGGCAATCAAGATCATTTTGTAGTCAATGAGGGTCAGATGTTGCAACTTAATGCGCCCATGGCCGGCACAAGCATACTTTATACTCAAATCAACCTTCCCGACAGCATACAATGGGATTTCGAAATCTCAATGGATTTTTCTCCATCATCAAACAATAGATTGAGAATTTATTTGGTAATTGATCAATTAGATATCGAGGTGGCCAGTGGATATTTTCTAGAGATAGGTGAGAACGGTGCCAATGACGCTATAAATTTTTTCTATTTAAATGACGGGACTCCTGAACTACTTGCTTCCGGGGAAATGTCAGCTGTGGCCCAAGAACCAGTCTTTGCCCGGGTGAGTATTCGAAAGTTTCCAGAGGAAGAATGGGTGGTCTCTACTGCCTATCAAGAAAATGTACCGCTTTCTGAAGAGTTAGTTTTCAATCATGATCTATACAATTTTACAGGAAATCAATTCTTTTTACTGGAATGCCACTACACCGCATCCAGAACAGATCGATTTTTCTTTGACAACATTGGTATCAGAAACTATGAACCGGATATGGAAGGTCCTATTCTCCTGGGTGCGGAACTTTTGGATCCACGTACACTGGAAGTGCAAGCGAATGAAAAATTGGATGCACAATCAGCCCTTTCTGAAGAAAATTATACGTTAGAAGGTTTTAGTGGCTCGATTTCAAGCATTGAGTTGATCAACGGTGATACCGGAATCCGCTTAGTATTAAATGACGTGTTGGAGAGTGGTAAATATTATGATTTAAAAGTAAATGGGTTGCTCGATGTCAATGGTAATAGGGGAGAAAGCAACAGTTATATAATTTTTGTCATTGAAGACCCATTGCCGGGGGATATAGTCATCAACGAGATACTTTTCAACCCAGAAACAGGGGGCTCTGACTTTGTAGAAATCTTAAATGTTTCCGAGAAATTTATTTCCTTAGACCATATCGAATTGGCTAATCTGGACAAGCAAGAAGTAAAATCTATTTCTGCTGACTATACCATGCTTCCGGGTACTTATTTATGTCTGACAGAGGATGTGGCTTATGTGCAGAATCGTTATGACACCCCTGATACAGCAAATATTGTAGCCTCTGATCTACCTTCTTTTAACAATGACAGTGGAAATGTTGCCATCATCAGTTCCGAAACATCAAGCATCATCGATAGTTTTAATTATTCAGAAAGCCTCCATTACCCAGAATTAGATGATATTAATGGAGTAAGTTTGGAACGAATCAGTCCTTTTGATACTAAATGGTTTTCTGCATCCTCATCAGTAGGATATGGGACTCCGGGGTATCAAAATTCAGTCTTTTTAAATCCATCATTCTCAGAATCTGCCGTTTTGAGCTTTAAAAACAAAACGTTTTCCCCAAATCAAGATGGTGTTGATGATCAACTGGTCATCAAGTATAAATTTCCTGAAAATGGTTACCAGGTAGACATTAATGTTTATGATCAATATGGCCGTCACGTCAGAAATCTCTTAAACAATGAACTTTTAGCAGCTACAGGCTTTTTGCTTTGGAATGGAATTAATGACGATGGTGAATTGTCAGGTATAGGAATTTATTTCGTGGTGTTAGAGGCGTTCAATGTGCAAGGAGACGTCATCTCTGTCAAAAAGCCGGTTATTTTAGCTGATTATTTGAAATAAAATTTTACTTTTTCACAAATCTAAAACTAATTTTGCTCGCGTAAACCCTAATATGCGAAAGAGGAAATACTTGCAGAACGGCATCATGATACTACTTTTTTTAGTGGCCCTGGTTCCTATTTTTAATTTGAAAGTTCCTTTTTTGCAGTTTAGTGTGGACTTTACTGTTCAGTTGATGTTGGCCTACCTTTTTTTAGGCCTTCTCTTTTTAACGATAGACAAGAGAAGACTTTTATTCACCAGCTTTATATGTTGTGGGATGCTATGTTTGTTTTTAAAGCAATCTTCCTATGATAGATTGGCTTTCCCAGCAGTAACACAGCAAGAGAAAGTTACCATAGCGCACTTTAATACTTCTTCGGCAATTGGAGGGTACGAATCCGTTCTTTCCGCTGTTCTGGCTTCTGATGCCGATATCATTTCATTTCAGGAGGTAACACCTGACTGGGATGCATTTTTAACGGAAAACCTTTCTACAATCTATCCATATAATGTGCGGAATGTGAGAATCGATCCTTATGGTATGGAAATCTTTTCGAAACTTCCAATCAAATCATATGATACTTTTCACTATCAGGAAATTCCTCATCAGTTGGTTAATATAGACATTGCAGATGGTGAACAGGTGAACATTATATCAGCGCATGTTTTACCACCTCTAGGACAAAGATTAAATGAGCGAGCCCGAAAACATTTGAATACCATAGCAGAAAAGATCTTGTCTATAGAAGCACCAAGTATTGTACTGGGAGATTTCAATCTGGTTTATTGGTCTAATGAAATCATAAGTTTTAGGCAAAAGGCAGACTTAGAAAACAGTCGACGAGATATTTCTAAAAATCTGTTAGATGTTCCTTATGATCATATCTTCTTTAGCAAGAGGTTAGAGTGTACTGGTTTTGGTGATATTACCGATACGAGCTCGACTCACCTTGGAATAATTGGGACCTACCAACTCAAGCCACTTGCTCAGATTAGAGAAAGCAGTATACCGGATTTTATGAAAAATTAAATATTTAAATTTTTTTCGAACAATAGCTTATCATGCAAAGTTTCGAAAGAAAAACAAGAAAAATGAAATATTTAAAAACACTAGCGATAGCAACTTTAGGTTTATTCGCTTTCACAGCTTGTGATAATGAGAAGGAAGCCGAAGTAGAAGTAGGCGATACTGAAATTTCTATGGAAATGGAAAGAGAAATGAATGATTTCGAAACGACCATGAAAAATTGGGGTGAAAGAATCGACAATGAAATTGCTGAACTTGATGCTGAGATAGAAGAAGCACAAGGGGAAGCTAAAGAAGAGCTTGAAGAAACAAGAGCAGAGTGGAGAGAATGGAGAGCCGATCTTGATGCTAGAATGAAGAGATTCAATCAGAATGCAAAAGACAACTGGGCAGAATTTAAATCAGATACTCAGCGATTCTTCGAAAATATGGAGAGAGAAATCGAGAATGAAGATATAGACTAATTATAGAAGTTAAAAATTGCACTTGAGGCGCACCGACTGGTGACGCCTCTTTTTTTATGTCCTTTTCATACCCATTAATAACGATATACTCTGCTCTACGTATTGATTCTCAAGAATTAACGTTATTTCGTTAGTGGTCGAAAGAACCTCAACCAAAGGAATATCTTCCCATGCTAACTGTTTCAGGATGTAATAATAGATCCCGGAAATTTCAGTACTTTTTTGTGCTAACTTGATCGTAATGGAGGATAAGTCCTCAATTTTAGAAAGTAATACTTCTTCTTTAAAGTATTTTTCGACCTGTTCACTAATGTGTTCGTTAACCAATAAGGTTCGCTCTGACACGCCTTGAGAAAACGTGCAAAAGGCTTCAGAATCACTTTCGATGGCATTAAAAAGCGCTAGCTGGGCTTTTGATAAAGATTTAGTAGAGGCATAGGTGTAAATCAATAAATTGGTTTTGAGGATCAGGTCTCCAAGTTTGGAAATGTATGCCTTTAATCGATTTTGATATTTAAAGTTTTTATCGATGTGTAGTCTATTGATCGCCATAATAATGGCACCAGATCGGACTGATTTTTGTAGCATTTGTTCTACCTCAGGATGGATTTTGCGTGCCAGTGAAGAAACATTGACCAGACCTTCATGAATCGCTTCTTTCATAAAAGGAGATCTGTTCAGTATCTTTTCAACGACTTGAGCTGTAGTGATCACGAATAGTTAAAAATTTCACACAAAGTTAAATTTTAGTTTTAATACACCAATTAATTCTCTCTTTTCTTGTATGGTCTTAGCTTCACATGATGAAAAGTATACAAGGATCAATCGTGGCGCTGGTTACCCCTTTTAATGCTGATGGCGATATAGACTATAGGAGTCTTAAAAACCTGATCCAATGGCATTTAAAGCAGGGGACAAATGGAATTTTAGTAAATGGAACCACTGGTGAGTCACCAAGTATTTCACTGGACGAATTTGATGCCATCACCAAATTTGTAGTGAGACAGGTCAACGCTCAGATTCCAGTTTTGGCAGGAACTGGATCTAACCATACTGAAGATGCCATCATCAAATCGCAGATTGCTGAGTATAATGGAGTAGACGGATTGTTGGTAGTCAGTCCTTATTATAATAAACCATCAAGAAACGGATTAAAGCACTACTTTGCAAGTGTTGCTTCTTCAACCAATTTGCCCCTGATCATGTACAATGTTCCGGGAAGAACTGGAACAGCGATGCCTGTTGATCTGATTATCGAATTAGCAATTACTGTCGGAAACATAATTGGAATTAAAGAATCAGCGTCTAGTATGGGACGCATCATGGATCTCATACAACAAAGGCCGGATGGGTTTCGGGTTTATTCCGGCGATGATGACTTGGCAGTGAATACCGTTTTGATGGGAGGCGATGGCTGTATTTCAGTAGTGGCTAATCAAATCCCAGGAAGATTTTCACAAATGCTCAGTGCTGCTTTCAATGGTGAGGTCGAATTGGCAAGAAACCTACACTATCAATATTATAACTTGATGAAACTAAATTTCATAGAATCGAATCCCATGCCTGTGAAAACCGCTCTCCATCATATGGAATTCATTGATCTCAATTTTAGAAGTCCAATGGTACAAATGGAAAAGCAAAATGAACGGGAACTCGTCAAAGAATTAGAACGGTGTGGATTGTTGCAGTCTCCTGCAATTCATGCCGCTTAATTCAGGAATTATCTAATCCAGCCAGGAAAGTAGCGACCTCAACCTGTGCATTTGTATTTCCAAGACTGTGTATTCTGGCTTTTTCTGCTTCCTCAAGCGCTGCTCTCTCCTTTCCTTGCTTCAGATATAATTTTGCCAGTGTAAGATGTTGATCATAGTGTACTTCTTCACTCAACCGAATAGACTCTTCTACCCTATAAACACAAACTTTTAAGTCTTTCTGATTTGCATTGGCGCATTTGTACTTTCCAAGTTTGTAGAGTAAAAGAGCATCAGGTTGTAAAAGTGTTTCTAAATACTCCTCTCCCAAGGTAACGAAGGAGACATAATCCTGTTCAGCCTCATACCTGCCCAGCAGATACTCATAAGTATATTTATTAGCTTTTCGGGGATAGAGATATCCGAACAAAGTCTCAACCTCATCCTTTTTAGGTCTTGGTGATTTACGGTACAAACAGTCGTTGATAAGAATCTCAAGTGTCTGACGATACTTTTCAGCACCTATATGCGCTGTAAAAATCTCTTCATTAGTGACGTAATAGCGAAACATGTCAGAATCTGTATTGTCCATAAAATTCATAATGAATCGCACATTTTTTTCAGTCGACCAATCTTCCTGCGTTGCCAGATATTTTTGAACAATAGCGTCGTGAGAACCATCCATTTGCTGGAATCTAAAGAAAGCTTCATGAAATAAATATTCCGGATCGTCTTGTGCTTTGGGATCATCTAGTACAAAAAGGATCTTTTCACCGGTTTCAGCCACAGGAGTACTTTCTGCCATCACCTTTTTTGATAATTTCTTAGCCTTTCTAGGCCTGGTTTCAACGATGGCGACCTGATTTCCATTGACCACAGAAGCTCCTATGGTAAGAAGTTGTTCCGCACTCATCAAGCCGTCTATGCGCTGCTTCACAAAACCATTGGCATCTAAAATCAACATGGTCGGTAAGAAAATAATATCGTATTGCTCTGCAATCTCTTTTCCTGCAAAATCATCAACATTGATCTTGAGGTTGATAAAGTTTTCATTGTAATATTGGGCAACCTTAGGATTTCTGAACACTTTGTCCATTTTCTTACAAGGTTTACACCAGATGGCATAACTGTCCAGAAAAATGTCTTTACCTTCTGCTTTAGCGCTAGAAAGTGCCGCTTCTAGTGAGTTTTCTAAAAATGAAATACTTTTTTGGCCAAAAGTTAATGGAATTGCCATCAACAAAAGCGCGACCATCATCCAATATTTTTTCATAAAACTACCTATCTGGACTCTAAAAATTTTAATTGTTGACTAACACGATATTGGGCTTGTTTGTCATCTCCTGCTACCTTTTCAGCTTTCTTCGCCCAGTCCAGGGCTTCATCCCATTTTCTACTTCTAATGTAAGTCTGAGATGCCAATAAACAATTATAAGGAGTCATATTATTATAGGCCACGTTTTCAGCGATTTCAGAAGCCAAATCAAGCGCTTTTGGATCTTTATCATAGGCTTTGAGTAATTTATTGACTAAGTCAATCTCTAATTCCTCGTCATCACGAATAACTTGCCGATGATACTTACCAGCTGCTTTGACATAAGCGTTTGAATCACTTACTCTATTCGCCTTATGCATTTCGCACTCAAGCTCAAACCTTTTGAATTCTTGTTTGGCATGATCCTTAACAGCCTCTTTGGCGTCTTCTTCTAGTGAAGCCACGTCAAATTCTAAAGATTTTTCGAACGTTTGCCATGCTGCCTGATAGATTTTCTCATTGAACTCCTCTCGGCTGAAGTGCTTTAAAGCATGTTTTTTATTCGCTACTAAATTTTCGAACAGCTTAGAATCAGATTCTGTGGTAGCTTCAAAAAGCAATCTAATATTGTCTTCATTTGAAAAATCCTTGATGTCTCGAAGATATTCATTGGCAATTTTTAAGCTGGATTCCCCAGATCTGTTTAATGCCTTAATATATCGATAGACTGTTTCATAGCTTCGGTCTCCTTCTGCATAGAGATTGGCGTATTTTTCGGTATTGTCAAACTTGTCCAATGCTTTTCTTGCCTCAGAAAGGAGGCCTTTGACATCACGCGCACCTTTAAACTTATGGATCACTTTTCCTTCACCGTCGATAAAGAAAAAAGTGGGAAAAGCAGAAACGGGATATATTTTACCGAAGTCTAATCCTTGTCCTTTCTCCATATCAATTTTCATATTGACAAAATTCTGATTGAAAAAATCACCTGCTTCAGCTTGAGGAAAGACTTGTTTAGACATTCGCTTACATGGTCCACACCATACGGCATAGGCATCGACGAAGACCAATTTATCCTTTTCATAAGCGGCACTGAACGCGTCTTTGTAATCTCCTTCGAAGAATTCTATGCCTTGCGCAAATACCAATGAGGTGGTTAAAAGCAGCAAGAGGACAGGATATAATTTTCTCATTTTGAATGAATTAAGTGACATGCGAATATAACAACAAATAATCTATTCATTAATGTCCCCAGGAAATTGCTTTTAACGGAATAATAACAAATATCCCTACATCGAACCACATATATCGTCAGCGGCTGCAAAGGCTCTTTTGTAACCTAGTTTTGCAGCGGCTTTCATGTCAGTGCAAGCTTCCTTTTTATTATTCAACTGAATATTCACACTGGCCCTATTGTAATAGGCAATTTCAGATTCAGGGTTGATCTTAATGGCTCTTGAAAAATCTTTGTGAGCAGCCTTTGCTTTTTCCATTTTAATAAAGGAGATGCCCCGATTAACATACAGGTCAGCTTTGTCTGGAGAGGATTTTATCAACTCGCTATAGTCTTCTACAGCCTCAGCAAATTTACCTTGCTCAAATAAGGCAATGGCACGATTATGCCTAGCACTGCTCAGATTGGGATTGACATCTAAGGCATTAGAAAAATCACGGATGGCTCCGTTCATATCTTCATCCATCATCTTACAATAACCTTTATAGTAATGTGCATAATCATTGCTCGGATCATATTTGACCGCTAAGTTGAAATCAGAGTAAGCTTCCGCATACTTTTCAAGCTGCAGATAAGATTTTCCACGGTTAAAAAGGGCCTTAGGTTGATTCGGTTTAATGTCCAGAGCAGCAGTAAATGCATTGACAGCATCAAAATGTTCACCTATTTTAGTATTGCAAACTCCCAGATTATAGGCAGATGTATATTGATTGGGATCGAGCAATATGGCTTTTTTCAAATCTTTTGCTGCGGCATCGTACATCTCCAGTTTCATAAAAACCGTTCCCCTGTTCGTATATGCTCTTGCATTTTCAGGATCGAGTTTAATGGTTTTAGTGAAAGAAGGTACACTTGCTTCTAATTTACCCATTTTCATTAAAGCATACCCTTTGTATAAATATGCTTTTTTGAAATTGGGATCCAATTCAGCAGCTTTCTCAAAATCTTCTACAGCTCCAGCGTAGTCTTTTACATTTAACTTGGCATTTCCACGGTTATAGTATGCTTTTTGATAGTTTGGATCTACTTGAATGGCCTTGGTGTAAGAGGTAATGGCACCTTGGTAATCCTTGACTTTAAATTTTTCAATGGCATGGTTAAAATGCTCATAAGCTTGTGGTTCGGAATCCTGTGAAAAAGAAAGAGTAGTAAAGAGGGTGAGGGTTAAAACTACTACGGTAATCTTCATTCTTAAAGTTTAGTTTGTTAAAAAAACAAGCAGCGAATTTGATGGGCATTTTCAAGTAAGTAACGAAAAAGAACTTTTTTAAATTATTTTTGTTTCTGATTTGATCCAAAAAAGTCGCTCAAGCGTATTAATTAGTATGTATGTCATCTGACCAAAACAAGTATATTACAGCAAATGATCCGACTGACCCCACCTCTAAATCCAGAAAATCTGATCATATTCAGATGGCATTTGATGCACAGCTTTCTACTCAAAGTATAGACCCGAGGTTTTATTATGAACCCCTACTAAGTGGGCATCCTGATTTATCTAAAACAAAGACTTTAACTTTTCTGGATAAATCCTTCAAAGTTCCGTTATGGGTTTCATCCATGACAGGAGGAACAGAATATGCGGGAAAGATCAATAAAAATCTGGCCAGAGCAGCAGGAGAGTATGGATTTGGTATGGGATTAGGTTCTTGCAGAGGGCTTCTGCACAGTAAGGAAACCTTTGATGATTTTAATGTCAGGAAGCATATGCCGGATCAGGCTTTGTATGCTAATTTAGGCATAGCCCAGTTGGAGGAATTATGGGATAACGGCGCTTTATATAAAGCCCGTGAAGTTGTAGATATGCTTGAAGCGGATGGATTGATCATACATGTTAATCCGCTACAGGAATGGTTGCAACCAGAAGGTGATCAGATTAAAAGTGCGCCCATTGATATTATTAAAATCATTTTGGAAGAGCTGGATGTTAAAGTAATTGTCAAGGAAGTTGGCCAGGGAATGGGCCCCGAGAGCCTGAAAGCGCTTTTCAAATTACCGCTCGAAGCGATTGACTTCGCGGCAAATGGGGGGACCAATTTTGCAAAACTGGAAATGAATAGGGCTTCTCCTTTTATCAGGTCAACTTATATGAAAATCGCAAACCTGGGGCACAATGCTGATGAAATGGTAAAGATGACCAATGATGTGATCGATGAACTAGGCGAAGATCTGATGTGCAAACAAGTGATTGTTTCGGGAGGTGTTCGGGATTTTTTGGATGGATATTACTATACGCAGAAACTGAATGTCCCTGCTATCTATGGACATGCATCCGCCTTCCTCAAGAATGCTAAAGAAGACTATGAAAAACTTCAGGAGTACATTGAAGCACAGATATCTGGGTTTCGACTGGCACAATCATATTTAAAGATTAAAGAATCGTAGATGGATTCGAAAACGATAAGTGGCTTCTCGAAGCTGAATAAAATAGGGAAAATTCGATGGATCGCCGAGAATTTTTTCAAAGATCCGGAAGCAGTGGTGCATGAATTGAAGTCATTTTGGTATGCCAATGAGGCCAAGCAAAAAGTGCTGGACGGCTTTAGCGAGAACACCATAAGCAATTTTCCAATGCCATTTGGTGTAGCACCTAACTTCATCATCAATGGGGAAGCCTATACGATACCTATGGTCATCGAGGAAAGTTCTGTAGTGGCAGCAGCCTCCAGCGCGGCAAAATATTGGATGAGTAGGGGCGGCTTCAAGACGCAAGTCCTTGGAACTGTGAAACTTGGTCAACTGCATTTTAAATGGAAGGGTGACTTTCAGAAACTCGTCGCCCTGGAAAAAAGGTTTGCATCCTATTTGAAACACGAAGTCAAAGATCTCACCTATAATATGAATAAAAGAGGTGGAGGAATAGCTGGTGTTCGGTTCAAAGATTTGTCAAGTGAGATTCCTAATGTGCGTCAACTCATGATTGAGTTTCAGACATGTGACTCCATGGGAGCTAACTTTATCAATACCATATTAGAGAAGGCTTCTGAAATTTTAGATAGGTTTTTGGTACAGGAAGATTCATTAACTGGAGAAGAGAAAGACTACGAAAAGATAATGGCCATACTTTCTAATTATACTCCGGACTGTCTGGTAAGAGCTGAAGTATTTTGCAGTGTGGATGAATTGGGAAGTTTCGGAGATGTGGAGGCTAATGAATTAGCTTCCAGATTTTGTACAGCAGTCCAGATTGCAAGAGTAGATCCTTTCAGAGCGACAACGCACAATAAGGGCATTTATAATGGGGTAGACGCTGTAGTATTGGCGACAGGAAATGATTTTCGTGCCATAGAGGCATGCGGTCATACCTACGCTTCACGTGATGGACAGTACCGAAGCTTATCCTATTGCGAAGTAAAAGATGGTCAATTCAGGTTCTGGATGGATTTACCGATTGCTGTGGGCACCGTGGGTGGATTGACGAATCTTCACCCGATTGCAAAGAGGTCGTTGGAATTACTTGGTAATCCATCTGCTGAAAAGTTAATGCAGATCATTGCTGCAACAGGTCTCGCCCAGAATTTTGCAGCCGTCCGATCTTTGGTGACGACCGGAATCCAAAAGGGTCATATGAAAATGCACCTGATGAACATATTGAATCATTTAGATGCCAGTGAAGAAGAGGTAGACGCTGTGTCTGAGCATTTTGAAGATAATACCATCAGTTTTTCGGAAGTCAGAAAGTATGTTGATCGACTAAGAAGTGCCTAATTCTCTACTCTAGCGGCCATATCCCTGGCTCTTTGAATTTGCTCGGCAGAAGCCGGATCAGCTTTTTGCTCCTCGGCATTTTTCGGTTCTAGATTGACATGGGTGAAAACAGGAAAATGATCAGAATCGATTTTTCCTCCTCGGTCCATTTTAATCAATCTAAACTCTTCTGATATGAAAATATGGTCAAGAGGCCAGCGCAAAAGGATGTTTTCTGCATCAAATGTGTTGTATAAGCCCCTGCCTTTTCTCAAATCGAGTAATCCACTGACCTGCTCGAATAACTGAGTGGTATTAGACCAGGCCACGTCATTAAAATCACCCATCACGATGACTGGATACTTAGAATCCATGGCCTTGAGTGCAATTTTCATCATTTCAGCATCCCTGTCAGTCGAAGTTGGGTTATGCTGAGGCATAGGAGGTGTAGGATGAATGGCATAAAATTGTATGGTATCTCCGGAAGGCATCTTCAACTTCGTGTGAATCGAAGGTATGCTATCACTAACCAAGAATTTTACTTCTGGATCTAGCATTTCAAACTTAGAGTACATCAGCATACCATAAAAATTATTCAATGGCATTTGCTTGTTGTAGGCATACTGGTCAAAAATAGCATCATTGATTTCTTTCTGCCACTTCCAATTGGTCTCCGTCAAAAGCACAACGTCCGGATCATATGCTTTGATTTGATCGATCACCAGCTGATAAGATTCGTTGGTCTGCAAAACATTGGCCGTGTATAGTTTAATATCGTTTTCAGGTTGTGGCATCTCCGTATCAGAAATGTCTTTCTTGGCTAGCTCTGTATAGGGAAAAATTTTGCTGACCTGATAACTGAAACAAGCGAAAAGAACGATGGGAAAGAAGAGATCGAAACCATCCGAATGATCAAACCTGATCAAATAAACCAAAATAGCTACGAGTGTCAACAAAGTTAATTGCAGGTGAGGGAAATCAAACATCCTTATCCACCAATAATTGGCACCGAAAATAGGTATCAGGGTCAACGCAATGGCAATAAAGCCAAATATCTTCAGGAATAATTTTAGACTCATAGTCAGTTGTTACTTACACTATGACTATTAGGATCAATATGTTCGTTATTAGAGTTGTTCCAGCAATCTATTCATACTCACCTTTTCCCCAATCACAGATTTTATTTCTGAAATCTTCACGCGGATCTGGTCTAAGGTATCCCGATCTCTAATGGTGACAGTATCATCTTCCAGTGTATCGAAATCTATGGTTACACAGAATGGAGTGCCAATAGCATCTTGCCTTCTGTACCGCCTTCCTATGGCATCTTTTTCATCATACTGGCAATTAAACTCGTACTTCAAGCTTTCAAAAACTTCCGTTGCTTTGGAAGTGAGTTCTTCCTTATTTTTCAAAAGCGGCAAGATGGCACATTTCACAGGGGCCAATGCCGGGTGCAACTTCATCACTATTCTAGCAGAGTCATTACCATCTGCATCCGGTACCGTCTCTTCCTGTAAGGCATTGCTGATTTGTGATAAAAACATTCGATCACAACCAATGGAAGTTTCCAAAACATAAGGAACATAGTTTTCATTAAGCTCAGGATCAAAATATTGGAGCTTCTTTCCGGAAAGCTCCTGATGTTGACTTAAATCAAAATCCGTTCTGGAGTGGATGCCCTCTAATTCCCGGAAGCCAAAAGGAAATTCAAACTGAATATCAACAGCTGCATTCGCGTAATGGGCCAGATTTTCATGATCATGATACCTCAATTTCTCAGAAGGTGTTCCCAACGCTCTATGCCATTTAAGGCGTGTCTCTTTCCAGTATTCATACCATTCCATTTCAGAACCTGGCTGGATGAAGAATTGCATTTCCATTTGCTCGAATTCTCTCATTCTGAAAATGAACTGCCTGGCCACTATTTCATTTCTGAAAGCTTTTCCGATTTGCGCAATGCCGAAAGGAATCTTCTGTCTGGTTGTTTTCTGTACATTCAGAAAATTGACAAATATGCCCTGAGCGGTCTCCGGTCTAAGGTATAATTTGCCCTCTTCTCCGGCAATATTACCCAATTGGGTGTTGAACATTAAATTGAACTGTCTGACTTCGGTCCAATTTCGTGAACCACTGGCCGGACAGGCTATTTCATACTCTTCGATCATTGCTTTTAGATCTTCCATGTCACCGGCTGACATGGCCTTGGCTAATCTACTCAATGCTTCATCGATTTTAGCCTGCCGATCCAAAATTCGACCATTGGTCTCTCTGAATTGTTTTTCATCAAAGGCTTCTCCGAAACGCTTTCGCGCCTTGTCAACATCTTTTGTGATTTTAGCCTCAATTTTCTCTGCATATTCCTCTATCAAAACGTCAGCCCTGTAGCGTTTTTTAGAATCTTTATTATCAATCAGAGGATCATTAAAAGCATCGACGTGTCCGGAAGCTTTCCAGGTTTTCGGGTGCATAAAAATGGCAGCATCTATACCCACAATGTTCTCATGCATCTGAACCATGGACTTCCACCAATATTCCTTAATGTTGTTTTTTAATTCAGAACCATAAGGTCCATAATCATAAACTGCGCTGAGCCCATCATAGATTTCGCTGGATTGAAAAATGAATCCATATTCTTTGCAATGTCCTATTAGTGTTTTAAAGTCCATATTTTATAGTTCTGGTATAGACAGCTGTCTAATTTTTTTCAAACAAGCTGCAAATATAGAATAGTTTGAACTTTAATTGAAACTTAGTTGTCTGTTTAGAGTTTAAATCCTATACCTTTGTGCCAATGAACAGATTGCCCGTATTTATTATTTTTTCAGCGTTTTATCTTGCATTCTGCTACATTGCTTATCTGTCCCTCAATGCCGTTTTTGATGGACATGTATTAATGAAATCTATTTTCGGTAGCCTGGTCATCATCGGCGTTTTTGGTATTTACCGGGGATTAAACCAATTTACCGGCAGGCCTAGAACTCCGGGATCCAACTTTCTAATCGGTTTTTCTTTTTCGCTCTTCATATGCTTGCTACTGTTCACTGTTGGACAGTTCTTCATCTATATCATCAAAGCCATTATTGCCGTTTTCATGTGGAATAAAGCAGTGATCAGCTATCCAACACTTTGGCCTTCCTATGTCCTTTTAATCGTTGTCAGTCTGATTTTCATTTCTATGCTTTATGGGGCGATTTGGGGGAAATACAGATACTCAGTCGAACGAATCAAAATGAAAATTAAAGATCTACCTGAGGCCTTTCGGGGCTTTAAAATCGCCCAGATCTCAGATATTCATTCAGGGACCTTTGATTCAATCAGACAGGTGGAAAAGGGCGTTCAGAAAATTAATGACGAAAAGCCGGACCTCTTTCTTTTTACCGGAGATCTTGTTAACTTCCATAAAGATGAGATCGACCCTTTTATTCCCACCTTTGCCAAGATTAAAGCCCCATTTGGGCAATATTCTATTCTGGGAAATCACGATTATTATGGGATGGCTAATGTCCCGCAAGCAGAAAGGGGTAATTACTGGTCACAGTTTGATCAAAAGCACGAGCAAATCGGTTTTAAACTTTTAAGGAACACCAATGTCCAGATCCATAAAAGCGGAGCTGTTTTGAATATTATCGGTGTTGAGAATTGGGGAACAGGAGGATTTCCAAAAACAGGTGATTTAAGCCAGGCCATAAGGGGTATGGATGCTAATGCTCCATCAATATTGATGTCTCACGATCCTTCGCATTGGGATCATGTGGTCTTAAAAACCAAACCCATTATAGATCTAACCTTAAGTGGCCATACACATGGTATGCAATTCGGGATCAATTCCAGATGGCTGAAATGGAGCCCGGTGAAATATCGATATAAGCGATGGATGGGGTTATATGAAGAAGATGGCCGCCAACTATACGTCAACCGAGGTTTTGGATTCCTGGGCTGGCCTGGTCGATTATTCATGTGGCCTGAGATTACCATTTTTGAATTAGAACCTGCAGAATAAAACTTATGAATACACCGATCTGCCGCCTTGATTCAATATCGAAAGAATGTTTATCTTGTCTTTATAAATCTAAGGAATGAATAGAATTCATATTGCTTGCGTCATTGTATGTTTACTCTTTACCAATGTCGTCAGTAGTCAACTTTATATAGGAAACTTCGTAGGTGAAGATAGTGATGAAGTGAATGGGACATGGAATTATGAAATTCCTTTGGGTTTTCCCATTACCCTCAAAAAATGGAACAATGGAAAACACAAGTTGAGGATATTCCCGGCTTATACCTTTAGTCAGACCTTTCTCAGTGACCGATGGATTTTTGATTCAGATGGTACCACGACCACTTACATGTTGGATCCAGATCCAGCGCATGAATACAGAAAGTCCATATTTACGCACCAGAGTAAGATTCGCATGTGGGCATGGGAATCCTGGCTGGGTTTCGAGTCGCAAATAGGAAAGGCAGAAATCCATTTATTTTATACACCCTCCTATATCCAGGTGGGTTCCTTTAGAAGGAAATATGTAGAAGACAATGAAGTGATCAAAGTACGTGATCGATTTAGAGACAAGGCTGATTTCTACAACATCAAACGCTTGCAACACAGATTGAAAGGAAGCATTACCTTATATGGAATAGGAGTAGGGGGTTATGTCAATCTCACTTCGTTCTTTCAGGAGCAAACCGGAATTGATCTGCAAAAATTCGGTCTGACCATTGTCATTCGTCAATCTTTTTGGACTGACTTATTTGACCTGGCTTTGGAATCTGAAGACAAGGACAACAATAATCCCGAAATTAAGAGGATGATGTTTTAGTGAAAAATTGATTTTATTTGCGTTTCTCCCAATAGTAATCATAAAAAACTTCAGGTTGATCTGTATTGATAAGGTCTACGTCCATTGACCTGAGAAAGTCCCACATTTCAGGGTGATCAGGAGCAGCCCATAATCTTACATATATTCCCTTAGAATGAGCTTTTTGAATAAAATCCTTAAAAACTTTCTTTTCTTTTATGTCAATGTTTTGCACTTTCCTACTCGAAAAGAATTGATTGTAATTTTGACTGATGAGGGGCATCTGTTCCGAGGTGAAATCTCCCTTCAGATCATCAGGTCGGCCATCTAAGTACATGATGCGATCTGCAGCAATACGGTCAATAGCTCGGTTCCCACTAATGATAAATTTCACATTTTCTAATTGATATTCTGGCAATATCTCCGCTAACCTTTCATAGGTTTTATCGGCATTTGTTTTGACATCAATCAACAGGAAAAGTGGGGATTGTATAAAGGGTATAGATTTCAATGGTTTTAAATACATCGACTCTAAAGTTTGACTGGAATCCAATCTGGTTGGCCTTCCATGAGAAACGTATAGTTCTCCTTTAATCAGATGAATATCTACTTCTATTGATTTGAATCCCAGGTCAAGAGCCTTCGTAAGCGGTTGTTCCTTTTCATAATCATTGTGAGCATGCCCCGGAATAGTATGAAACTTAGCATAAATGGTATTTAAGAGCCGTCCATGATCATCACCATGATATTCCCAAAACATGATTCCTCCGAGATCCTGGTCTGCCACATAATCCGCCTTGACCTCAAGAGAATTTGGATTATCATATCCGATCAACGATTTGGTGCTGGCCTTCCAGGCAAAAGGAGCCATAAAGGAGGTATCCCAGGATTCAGTATATCCAGCATCCAGACTATCAGAAATTGACCCGAAACCCATACTGATGGAAGCTTTAGATACTTCTTCCCCAACGCCTTCTACGCCTATCCATCCTCTGCCATAAAATGCGACGCCCAGATTGAGATTACCTCGCGGTACACCCGCTGCAATATGTTGTTGAACCGCTTCATGGCTGTTTGGATAAAGTCTGGAGTGATTGCCAGTATGGGTACTCCAGGCACCAAAATAATCATAGGTCATGATATTGATGAAGTCCAGGACTTTTGCGATTTCAGCCATTTCCACATGATCCAGGTAGCGTTGTCCTGCAGCTGAAGCAATCGTCAGCAGATAATGGGTTTGATCCTCTTTTCCTTTGGCATCCAATTTTTGTCGCAGCAACCTTAATGCCTTCGTAAAATTTTCTTTGTCTTCGGGTCGGAAAGTATTACCATTTCCTGCCTGACCCGGATATTCCCAGTCTAAATCGATACCATCTAATCGGTGTTTGATTAAGAATTCAACGGCACTATTGGCAAAGGTTTCTCTGGATTCATCAGACACCACGGCATCAGAAAAGCCTCCTGACCTGGTCCAGCCTCCTACTGATACGAGTAGTTTGAGATCCGGATTGTACTTTTTAAGACTGTTGAGGTATGCCAGATGACTGCTGTCTGAATCATTGATTTCCACGACCTGGTCATTCACAACATCAGCAAAGGCATAGTTGACATGGGTGAGCTTTTCAACGGCAATGCGTTCAGAAGTGGTGTCGATTCGGGATCCCATTACATAACCGACAATTCGCTTTGGGTTTTGCGCCTCACCATTGGCATAAAGAAATAGCAACAGGAGTGCGATTATAATTCTCATGATTATGAAGTTTGAAGGATGCCAATATAATAATTGGGATCAATGGAAAAATCTTCTGAAGGAACATCTATCGCATTCCAGCTGCCAGCCTTTGGATATATACGTTGCGTTTTATTGCCGAAAGTCACATCAATAGGCATATCAAAACCATTGACCACACTTCCCCATCTAAAATAAAATTGACCCTCTTTAAAATAATATTCCAATTGAGGAACCCTGATATCTCGTAAATATTGGTCGAAGACTGGGGCCAAATCTATACCAGCTTTCTCCCTCATGTAATCTTCTATTTGTTGGGTCGACACCGTCTGATGATAAAATTCCTCATTCAGGCCCCGAAGGATCGCTCGCCATTTTTCATCATCTCTGATAATGGTTCGAATGGTATTCAGCATGTTTCCACCCTTGACATACATGTCCCCTGAACCACTGTGATTGACATCATAAATACCGATAATGGGCCGATCATTTTTGATCAGTTTACGGGTGCCCCTCACATACTCCTGTCCGATCTCCTTGCCATAGTGATATTCGAGAAACAGACTCTCTGAGTAATTGGTGAAGCTCTCATGAATCCACATGTCAGCAACATCCTTATAAGTAATGTTATTGGCAAACCATTCATGTCCTGTTTCATGAACGATGATAAAGTCAAAAAGAAATCCATGACCGGTGCCGCTTCCATCATTGCCCACATACCCATTGGCATAGCCATTCCCATAAGTGACGGAACTTTGATGCTCCATCCCGGGATAGGAAACCTCGACTAACTTAAAACCATCTTCATAAAAGGGATAAGGGCCAAACCAATATTCGAAAGCTTGCATGGTTCTCACTGCGTCTTTGAATTGCACTTTGGCCTTTTCCAGGTTATAGGGTAGAACATAGTAATCCATTTGTAACAAACCTTTCTCTCCTTCATACACTTCTTCGAAATGAGCGTAATTCGCAATGTTGATATTCACGCCGTAATTGTTCAATGGATTATTGACAAACCAGTGGTAGGTCTTGGTGCCGTCATTGTTCTTATCCACCTTTCGAAGCTGGCCGTTGGATACATTCATCAGGTCTTGAGGAACAGTAATGCTCATTAACATGCTGTCCACCTCATCGTACATATGATCTTTGCAAGGCCACCAAATACTGGCTCCTATGCCCTGACAGGTAGAATGAATAAAAGGATTCCCTTCCTGGTCTTTCTGCCACGTGATGCCCCCATCCCAAGGTGGTCGCGCAGCTTCGGTAGGAGTTCCACTGTAGTGTACTCTTATGGTATGAATATCCCCTTTTCTTTGCGGCTGTTTTACGGTCACGAAATGGGCATTGCCTTCGTGGCGAACCATGAGCTCATTCCCTCTTGAATCGGTGACTTTCGTCATTTGAAGCGGAGGCTGAAGGTCTACTTGCAACACCCGCTTCGGCTCAAGCACCCGATACTGAATGTCGACACTTCCATCAAAATGCTTGCGTTCCGGATCAATTTTAAGGTCTAAGTGATAGTAGGTCAGATCCCACCATTCCCTTTCAGGAGTGATCATGCCTCGTAAAGAATCCTGATATGTAAACTGCTGAGCATTCAACTCGAATGAAAAAGCAATTGCTAGGATGATATATAATATAGTCGTTCGCATTAATAGATGATTATTTCACTTTTAAATAACGAAAGGGGCTTTATTTTCGTTCTTTCATTGTAATTCTATCTGTTAGCATAGCAGAAAGCCATTGAGCAACACCGTCCTCATGCTTTTATTTATTGTAAAAACGCCACTGCGTTTTAAAATCCTCTTTTAGTTCCTGATCTGTCAGGATCGCTCTTACCATTTCCACAGGCATGGCATTTTCTTCCAATACAGCATCATGAAATTGCTTAAAAGTCATTTTTCCACTATCCACCAGCTCCTCTTTGAGCGCTCTGAATTGCAGTCCTCCGACCATGTAGGCTATTTGATAAAGCGGGCCGTAGTTCCCGGTGAAGGATCTTCGAACCTCGCCTTCAGCATTTGCCCTCTCATGACCGACTCTATCCACCAGATAATCAATGCATTGTTGGGGTGTCCATTCGCCCAAATGGTAGTTCAGGGAAAAGATAATTCTGGCGCAACGGTGCATTCGCCAGAACAGCATGCCTATCTTATCTTCCGGTCCTCTTGGAAATTCTTTATCCCACAAAAGTAATTCCCAGTACAATGCCCAACCTTCTGTCCAGAAAGGAGTGCGGAAATTTCTATAAGGATGATTTCGATTATTGACATATTGCTGTAAATGGTGACCAGCGATCAATTCATGATGAACAGTAGCCCTGGAAAAATGAGGATTGTTTCCTCTCATCGACATGAGTTTGTCGTCGTGGTCCATTTCATCTGTAGGATAGGAAATCTGTAATACTTCTCCACCCAGAAAAAACGGACTGATTTTTTGCCGCTCTGGTTCTATCATCCGCATTCGCCAGGTTTCCTCTGCCAAAGGCGGAATGGTTAGAAGATCGTGCTCTTTCAAAAAACTGACGGATTGGTTGTAAAGATCAAGCATGGCCTCCGGCTGCTGACCGGGTGGGACAAATGACATTTTGACCTTTTCCTGAGCCGCTTTCCAGTCATCTCCAAAACCCATTTCTCTGCTTGCCTTGAGCAACTCTCTGTCACACCATTCAAATTCTTTCATGGCTATATCCACCAATTCCTCCGGAGTGTATGGGATCATATTTAATTCCAATCTGCGAATGATTTCCTGGCGACCTATTGGGCTACCGATGATTCCACTTCCATCATCCTTAGGGAATGTGGATTCGTCTATGGCATTTTCAAATTGTATTTCCAGACTGTCCAATTGGTGCGTCAGGTTTTCGTAGGGCTGTGTCACCCACCAGGTAAATTCCGGATCGTAGCCCTGGTAAAATTCAAAAACAGACTTCAATGCCTGGTTGTAACCGGCTACTATGCCTGCTGCCCGCTCTGCCAGCGATCTTTTGAATTTGATGTCATCTGAAGACAGTTGCCTGGAAACGGCATGAAAGTTTTCCGAAACCTGGTCCAGCGTTCTTGCAACCTCACTTCCATCTAAATTTTTACCCCTCCTCCTTTCTTTTTCCAGGTCATAAAGTGGCAAACCTGGATGGGTATATACCGCAACCTGTTGGTATTCATCTCTTTCACTCTGAAGCCTGTAAAGCCGGTCTTGAAGGTCTCTTTTGGTCAATAAATATTCCACCCGTCCACCGACATTCATATCTTGAAATGAATAGGCTTCAAGTTCTTGCAGCTTGTCATTGTAGAAAGCTGTGAAGCGTTCATTTCTTTCCGGGGAATTTCTAATGGCATAAAATCTGTATAAACTACGTTCATCTTCCTGTAGATTAATGATAAAGTCATAAAGACCGGTCACTGGATCTGTTTGTGCAGACAGACTTTCCGTTTCAGGCCAGGCCATACAAGGTGCAATTAAAATCAAAAGCGCAAAGTAGAATCTATACATATCTATAATTTGTGATGAATACCAAAATTATCACAATTTTTACCTGATTTTCGAAATAATAGGTATTTTAAATTTTATTTCAGACTGAATCTGAAACATAATAAACTAGATCTTCTAATAAAAACTTTATGGAAAATACCAACAATGCTGCGGCAGTAAACACCAACAGACTTTTTTATGCCAGCTGTTTTGCGCTAATCACGACAGCGTTTTCTTTTAGTCTTCGGGCTGGAGTACTACCGCAGCTTGCGGACACATTCGGGCTATCTGCCGGACAACTTGGAGTGATCAACTCTATGTGGTTCTTCGGATTTCCCATTTCGATGATCATCGGAGGACTGGTATATCATACGGTAGGTCCCAAAAGAATCATGCAATTCGCCTTTTTTGCTCACACCTTAGGGATTTTGATGACCATATTCGCAGGCGGATACTGGACATTGATCTTTTCTACTTTGTTCATTGGACTGGGCAATGGCTGTACAGAAGCTGCGTGTAATCCAATGATTGCAGATAGTGCGACCGGAAAGAAAATGAATACACTGATGAATCGATTCCATATGTGGTTTCCGGGAGGCATTGTCCTGGGAAGTTTGATTTCCACGGGATTAAATGCGGCAAATATACCCTGGCAGATCAGTATTTGGATCATTATGGTACCAACGATCATTTATGCATATCTCTTCTTCGGGCAAACATTTCCAAAACCCAGAGTTCAGGAAGCGAAGACGCTTACGGGTAATCTAAAGGGAATGGCTCAGCCGATCTTTATTTTCATTGCCGTGTGTATGGCTTTGACAGCTATCACAGAGTTTGTTCCTGGCCAATGGGTGAGATTGATTCTGGATAAATCAGGTGCCAATGCGATGTTGATTCTGGCTTTGATGACGGGAGTGATGGCAGTAGGAAGGTATTTCGGTGGAGAGTTTGTACATAGATTTGATCAGACAGGAGTACTGCTGGGATCTGCTATCCTGGCAACTCTGGGCATGTTCTTATTAAGTACTCAGACAGGCGTGATGGTGTACGTTGCTGCGGCCATTTTCGGAATGGGAATCTGTTATTTCTGGCCCAATATGATTGGTTTTGTGGCGGAGAAAATACCGAAAAGTGGAGCGTTGGGAATGTCAATTATTGGTGCAGTGGGTATGTTTATGACTGCCAATATGCAGCCTATCTTTGGAGGTTGGATTGACAACGCAAGAGCGAGAGCATTAGATTTGGGATTGACTGGAGATGCATTGGAATTGGCAGCAGGCCAGGAGACTTTGAAAACGATGATCCTGTTCCCGGGTACCTTGATTGTATTATTCACCATCTTGTATTTCTGGGTTAAGAATAGAAAAATAGCGACGCCGGCTGAAGCCCAGGCAGCAGAACCGGTGACTGAAATGTAAACTAAAATGAGAGCGCGTATTGCATCGAGTTTTGGTTAGTGATGCGCGCTTATCTTTATAAAATTATACGTATGCAAATCTCTTTGACGAGGCCTTTTTGGAGCTTATTGGTAGTATTTTATTTGATGGGATGTGGAAGTTCAGAACAATCCAGTGCTGTTGATCAGGAGGAGGAAGTCAAGGAATGGTTGGTATTTGATGGCTCTGAGAGCAATGATAAAGAAATTGTTCTGGTTTCCGGAGATGAAGAGTATCGTTCTGAGGAGGCCTTGACACAATTGGCAAAAATATTATCTGAACATCACGGTTTCAAATGTACGGTTTTATATGCTCAAGATCCTGAGAGACCGGGATATGTAGACGCCAATTATACCAGGAATATTCCGGGTCTGGAAGCGCTGTCCACGGCAGATTTAATGGTCATTTTCACGAGATTCAGAGCCTTGCCGGATGATCAGATGAAGTATATTGACGATTACTTGAAAGCCGGTAAGCCGGTCGTTGGTTTGAGAACAGCAACACATGCTTTTAATTTTGCCAAGGATACCATGACCAGGTATCCCCATTACAGCAACTATTATTCCGGTGGAGAGATGGGATGGACTGATGGTTTTGGTAGATTGGTTCTGGGAGAGAAGTGGGTGAATCACCATGGGCATCACAAGCATCAAAGTACCAGGGGAATCATCGCTCCCGATGCTGAAGGCCATCCTGTGGCCAATGGCTTGGAGTCAGGAGAAATCTGGGGTTCCACGGATGTTTATGGGGTCAGATTGCCGCTGCCTGGCGATAGCAAGCCCATTGTTTTGGGTCAGGTTGTCAATCGAGAAGGAGCGTATGATGAAGAGGATATTTTCTTTGGAATGAAGGATACGGATTCAGAAGTGGCAGAAGTCAACGACAAAGGTATTCGAGTCAATGATACCTTAATGCCTATTGCCTGGACCAGGACTTATGAAATACCGGGAGGTCAGCGTGGAAGGGCGTTCACTTCTACGATCGGTTCTTCTTCAGACATGTTAAATGAAGGTGTACGGCGATTAATTGTCAATGGCGTTTTCTGGGCGATGGGTCTGGATGTCCCGGACGAAGCCAATGTAGCATTGGTGGGTAATTACGATCCTTCAGCCTACGGATTCAAAGATGAGAATTACTGGCCGGAGAGAGGACTTAAGATTGCCGAACTGAAGGAGTAGGCTAATAGCTTAAGGAGATCATAAATAGGATCAGTTAAGATGCCCGGCTTCCACAATCCCATGCTGCTCACCAATCATTACCAATGGACTTTCACCCAATTTAGATTTGAGATTTAATGCCAATTCAGGCTCGCTCAGTCCGTTGACATACATTAAAGATACCTGAAATTAATCTCTAGTTTGAACCTTTGTCAAAGATCCAACGAGCCATGAAATCCAGTAAATCCTCCCTGTACAAGGCATGCCCATTTTTGTTAAACAATAAGAGAGAATAATTAGAATCTCTCTGACTCAAAGACTTTTCAATGAGGTTAATGCTTTTAGATATTCTAATATTTTCGTCCTTACCTCCATATACGAATAGTATGGGTATGTTGACCTCCATCCAATAAGGCATTGGGTCATAATTCCCAATGGTCTTAATAAATGTTTTAGCGGGTTGGTTAAGATCTGTAGGAAACCCTTCAACAACCCGTTTTCCTTTTAAAGCACCATTTTTTGCTTTGTTTAATGCGTCGATATAATCCTGTCCATCGGTGTCGTTTAATGCTGCATTGATGGCTAATTGATTGATTTCATTCACTTTTTCAATCTCCAAACGATTTAATCCTTCTTTTTCAGCCATGAGTTCAACTTCATCCATCATTTGTTCTACCATGGGGACTACGGAAGCTGAAACACTTACTACAAATTTGATGTCGGTTGAAATGGAAGCTGCAAGGGGAACGATATGGCCGCCCTGACTAAACCCTATAACACCTATTCTGCTGGTATCGACACCACTGATGCCCTTTAAGTAATGAACTCCTGCTATGGCATCTTCGGATAATTCAGTAAAATCTGAGGTTACCCAGTTGCCAGTGGTCTTACCGCTACCACGCTTATCTGGATATAAAACTGCAATCCCTCTTTTGATGAGTGATTCTGCATATGCTGAGGTCCACAGATTATCGCGAGAACTGCTTCCTGAGCCGTGGACAATCACGACAGCAGGAAAGCTTTCCTGATGCAAAGGCTGATATAGAGTAGCAGCAATTTGTATTTCATCATTGTGATAGCTTACTTCACTGGATTGATACAGCTGTTGTTTCGTTTGACTATGCGCAGCGAAGCTGCACGCCAATGTAGTAATGAGTATGAAGAGTAATTTAAGTAGAGTTATATTTATTTCTTTTTCCATTTGTGACTCTTATTGGATTCTGACATAATCAATTTCCCATACCGTTTTCCAGTCGTCCAGACCTTCTTTAATACCTTGCCATTTCCATGTGAAGGAATCAGGCTTAATATCGGTAAAAATCATCCTGTAGGTTGCGCCTCTTTCATCCTCATTCTTAGTTTTGAAGATTCTATCTTCACCTTGACGTTCACCCACGAACTCATAATAACCACCCTGATTGTATGCCCACGCTTGATGCCATGCGTTGTCTGCAGTGTTAAGAACAGAAATACTGGTTCCTTTAAAATTCCGTGAAGGATCGTTGAAGTTTTCTTGTATGACTTTGCCATCCAAAATTTTGAGCACTGTATTGGTGCCTACTATTCTGGTTGAGTCATTTGAAATCCAACTGACTTCCCATTCTCCAACCCAAAAATCAAACAAGTTTTCTACGGAATGGTCACTGATGGTCTCTTCGATCCAATTGGAGTACTTAGATACCCTGGTATAATACTCCGTAACACCATCTACAAGATTGGTTGCGGCCCTCATGGTTCCCGGTTTTCCCTGAATGCCAGTAAGTCCGTTGCCGAAGTCACCTATTCCGGCTATAATAACTTCCTGGCCAACTTCATTCATTTCGGTGTACAATGGGACAGGTTTTACATGCTTTAAAGGTTGATTGAGTTTGATGAGTGCGAGATCAGGCCTGTCTTCTTCCTCCCATTCAGGGTGGATAAAAATCTGATGGATCCCGACAGAATCGCCGGCGACGATAAGTTTGTGATCATTTTTAATGGTTTCGGCAACATGTGCTGCACTAAGCACCCATTGATCTGTAATGAGTGTACCTGCAACATCTGTTTCATTGTATTTGACGATGGCATCAATGACAGGGAGATTTTTAGCCAATTCAATAAACTGTTTTTCTTCAATGTCATGCCGAATGATGATAGAGTTCAGTTCTATGGTATAGAAGATTGAAAGTAATAAGGTCAATGCTTTTATGATGTGTTTCATGTCAATGAGTTATTCGGTTTGTATTGATTTGTCAGAACCGTTGTTAAGAGGTGATAAGCAAAGGTGTGTTTTGGAAGGTCCATCATATCCTAAGTTTTTTCAAATATATTTGATATATCAAATAAATACAAATTTTGTTGAATTTTTCTCTTCAATGTTTGCCGTACCTGTTCTATCTGGATATTCTAAAAATTTCAGTATCTTACTAGTCACTAAAAAACCAAACAATGAAAAGAAGAGATTTCACCAAGTACGCTTCCCTGGGAGCTATTGCCATTTCCGCCTTTGGAAAAATAGCCTTTAATGGCAGTAAATATGTAGCAGATTGCGAAACCACATCAGATATTTTGGGACCGTTTTATCGGCCTAACGCTCCTCTGAGGAACAATTTAGTTGTTCCCGGAAAGGAGGGCATGTTGGTTAAATTGAAAGGAATGGTTCGCCTTCCGGACTGTACTACTCCATTTAAAGATGCAAGGGTGGAATTATGGCATTGTTCTCCTGATGAGATCTATGACAACGACAGTGATGATTTTTTATACAGAGGAACAACCATGTGTGATGAAAATGGGGCCTATGAATTTACGACGCATTTGCCTGTACCTTATCAGGCCAGTCCGGGCAATTACAGACCGGCTCATTTCCATATGTTGATCAGCGCGCCTGGCTATCAAAGTCTGGTAACCCAGATTTATTTTAAAGGTGATGAATATCTGGACGATGACGCAAGCTCATCATCTGCTGCGGCCCAAAACAGAATCGTTGATGTCAAGAAAGAAGGCGAAATGAGTGTGGTGGAGTACCATGTCACGATGCAGGATAAGTTTTTGGTATCGCCGGAATCACTCGATCGGATTGTAGGTAAATACAAAATGAGTAAAGGGGACAGAGAAATGGAATTTTTCAAACATGAAGGGCAGCTATGGATGAAGAACGAAATATTTGGCCTTGGTTTTAATTATGTGGGAGACAATACCTTTGTATATCCGGGAACCAGCAATCCTAATACCATAACCTTTGAATTAATCGAAGATGGCGGAGTGACGGCCAATATTCTCAGAGTGAATGGTCAAGGGGAGGAAACAAAAATGCAGGCGCATAAGATTTAAATAGAAAACAATATATATTGAACAGTATTTGTGGGAGTGATAAATTTGACCTTCGACTCTAATCCGCTCCCAACCAGAGCCGTAGTTGGAATTGTAGACATAACCTACTAAACTAATAAGTCCATGTTTGTTGGAATAAAGTATGGCAGTTACATATTGCTGAAAAGTTAAACTTTCATCATTCGTTTGCACATTCAATGTATCATAGAAATAACCATTAACTTCAAAATTAGTGCAATAGAATTTTCTATCTGCTTCATAAGATCTAAGATAGAAAGCTTCCATGCATCATGGTATTGAAAGAAAGGTCTTAGATGCTCGAAAAAATTGCTGTTCTAGAAACAACATCCAGCTTTCCTAAATGAATGCAAAAAGCCCTGCAAAATCTAATTTACAGAGCTTTCTTTCATTGTTGACCCACTAGGACTCGAACCTAGAATGACGGTACCAAAAACCGTAGTGTTGCCAATTACACCATGGGTCATCCTTTAAATGGACGGCAAATTTATAACAAAAAAATTAATTTCCTACCGTTCTTAATGAAAATTTCAATCAGACCCAAAAACTCTTTTCCGCACCACCACACCTCTCAAACCCATAGCAACCATACACTTTATCAAAGCTTTCAACCTCCGCATCTTCCATTAAAACATACTCCAATTAAAACTTTAAGCATACATTAACCAATATTTATCCCAATATAGTACCGTTGTAATGAACCCTTTTCCCTAATTTTGCTTAATACAGGTAATAGTATAAGAAAATGAATTATCCAAATTTTAGCACCATCGACGAAGAAATTAAAACCAGACTCAAGAACTGGAAAGAAATCATAGAGAATTACAAAACGCCTGATAATACAAAAGCAGTGATCCAAATCATCACTTCTTTTGCTCCATTTATCGGCCTTTGGATCTTAATGTACCTCAGCCTGAGTTGGTCCATCTGGATCACCATTGGACTGGGTTTGATCAATGCATTTTTCCTGGTTAGAATTTTTATCATCCAACACGACTGCGGTCACCAGTCTTTCTTCACGAATAAGAAAGCCAATGAAATCATTGGTTGGATTTGCAGTATTTTTAGTTCACTTCCCTTTAAGTATTGGGCTAAAGTACACAATTTCCATCATGCACACTCCGGACAGCTTGAAGTGCGCGATATCGGAGATGTGCCTTTCAAAACAACTGAAGAATTCAGACAAATGTCCAGGTGGGGCAAACTCAAATATCGCATCTTGCGGACTCCACTCGTCCTGTTTGTCATATCACCCATTTACTATTTCGCGATCTCCAATAGAATCGGCGTAGAATGGAAAGCGGTCCGAAGAATCAAACTTAGAAATCTATTCAAAAACAATTTCGTCATCGCCGCAGTCTACATTGGCCTGGCATGGTTGATCGGCTGGAAAGAATTTTTTATCATTCAGTTTATGCTGATCTTTGTCTTTGGAATCATTGCATTCTGGTTCTTTTACGTTCAGCACCAACATGAGTTTTCCTACAAGCATTGGAAGAAAAATTGGGACTTCCTGGTATCGGCCATTCGCGGTAGTACCTATTATAAGTTGCCAAAACCGCTTCAATGGTTAACGGGTAACATTGGCATACACCACATACACCACCTGAGTTCCTCCATTCCTAACTACAATTTGCCGAAAGCACTAAAGGAACATAAAATACTCAGCGAATATGTCACTGTCGTGAAAATCAAGGATACCTTTAAGATTCTGAGAAGCAAACTTTGGGATGAGGAATTACAGCGAATGCTTTCGTTCCGTGAATTCTATCGTTTAGAAAAGGTCCGATTAAGCTAATCTTCGAGCGAAAAACTGGTGAGTATTTCTTCAGCGACTTTTGAATAATACTCAAATCGTTCTTCCTGACTGGTAAATGTCAATACATAGGCTTTGTCCTTGACGATAAAGTAGTGTTGGTAAAACTTTAAGTCGTGTACACCTTGCCTTCCTGTATAGATTAAACGATGTATTTCAGGTTCTCCTCCCAGGTTTTTACTTTCTAAAATCGCACTATCAGTAATGAGATTTTTAATCTGATCCTCTGAAAGCGAAGCATATTGCTCCAAACTTAGCTTCAAACCGGACAAATCCTGAATGATCAGGTTGACATTGGCCCTGAATGTGGAATTGGCTGATTCAACGGGACTAAAAAGAAAAAATTGAGTGCCAAGCTGTCCGGAATCATCCAGCGTCCAGGTCGAGGGGTAGGATATAGTATAATCTGCAGTTTCGTATTTCTTCCATTCTTTCGAGGTCTTTTGTGCCAATGTGAGGGTGGAAAAACCCAAACATAGCATCCAGATCCAAAAGTTTTTAACCACTGATTGTTGCTGTTTTTTCATACACCTGTTCTACTAGTATGTCGTAAAGGTACTCATGGAATTCGGGAAATTCCGGTAAATCATTGTGCGATCCTCCTTCTATCGTGTAAAGTGTCGCCCGATCCTTGTTTTCTTCGTATAGCTTCTTTCCTTGCCGATAGCTGATCAATCGGTCTTTGTTGCCGTGTATAATATGGATGGGACAATTAACATTCTTTAAGAACTGGTTGGTAGGGATTTTATACCTGGATAGCAGGTCAATAGGTATCCAGAAACCCCATCTTTTCATATTGAAATTGAAACTGTAGTAAGGAGAATCCAAGATCAGCATCTTCGGATTATTCCAGGATGCAATGCGTGCCGCAATCCCACTGCCAAATGATCTGCCTAAAATGACTACATTTTCTTCATCGTATTGTTCCAATAGTTTTTTGTACAGAAATTGGGCATCACTATACAATACCGCTTCTGTCCTCCTGCCCTTACTTTTGCCAAAACCTCTATAATCCACCATGAAAAAATCATAGCCCTTTCCTACATAGTCCTTGGCAAATTTACCCCAACCTTTGACACTCTTCGAATTACCTTTTAAGAAAAAAACGACGCCAAGGGCATTGGGGATTTTAAAATGGATGCCATTGATCATTCCACCATCCTCCATTTCGTAATGAACTTCTTCAAAAGGGAAGGGATACTTATATTGAAAATTCTGAGGAAGGACTTCCGGACGAAAAAAGAAGTAGTGCTGAAAGACATAGAAAAACATCAATATACCCAAGTAGACAAGTGCGAGTGCGAATAGGATCTTGAATATCATAGAAGGCGGCCTCTGTTTACGTTACAGGTTAAGATAAAAATTTTTTAAGGGCTTGAAAGACTTGCAATGAGATAAATGCTATCGTTTTTTATAGATGGCCTGCAAGTTGCGACCATATCCATTGTAATCCAGACCATATCCTACTACGAAAACATCTTCAATCTCAAAGCCGACATGGTCAATCTGAATATCGTGCTGAAAGGCTGTTGGTTTGGTGAGCAGACTGACGACTTCTACATGTTTGGGTCCTTTGGAATACAATTGAGGTAAGAATTTCTGTAGTGTTTTTCCGGAATCCACAATGTCCTCAATCAATATGACGGTACGGTCTTTGACACTATCGTCCACTCCGATGACCTCATTAAGCGAATCAGTAGATTTGGTGCCGTCGTAGGAATAGTACTTAACGAATTGCACTTCGCAGTCTCCGTCGAATTCCCTGATGATGTCAGCCATAAAAACAAAGGCACCGCTCAACATTCCAAGAAAGAGTGGATTTTCAAATTCAAATTTACGGGTCAATTCATAACCTATTTCACCTACCCGATCATCGATATCATCTCGATCAATAAAAGCTTCGAATTCCAGGTCGTGAATCTTAATCATATGCCGTAAGAGTCTATGAGGTATATTAATGAGGTCATCGCAGCCGCTCCTAGATTCAATTCTCTCTTGTTCACGGCTTCAATATGATCTTCCGCCGTGTGATGAAAGTCAAAGTAGCGTTGGGAATCAGGACGCAAGCCAAAAAGCAGTGGACCCTGTTCTTTCAATGGGCTGATATCTGCACCTGAGCCACCCTTTATTAAAGTCACTCCATATGGCTCAAGCAGTGTAAACCAACTGGAAACCTTCTTGAATTTTTCATCGAAGTATGAATCTAAACCGTCCGTGCTGAATGCTCTGGGAGTAAAACCTCCGGCATCTGACTCAATGGCTGACAAATGTTTCTCACCATTTTCTTTGGCTAGCCTTGCATATTCTCTTCCACCAGCCAAACCATTCTCTTCGTTGGCAAACATGACCACTCTAATGGTGTGTTTGGGTTGATAATTCATTTTCTTAAAAATTTCTACCACAGCCATCGCCTGAACACAACCTGCGCCATCATCATGGGCTCCACCTCCCAGATCCCAGGAATCCAGGTGACCTCCCACCACGATGATCTCATCAGGCTTTTCTGATCCTTTCCATTCTCCGATAATGTTATAATTCGTCTGATTAGGAATGATTTCGTTATCGTTAGAAAAGCTCAGTTCCAGGTCTGGATTCCTGCTCAGCATATCACTTAACATTTCAGCAGCGTTGGTACTGATGGCAATCGAAGGAATGCGTTTTACCCCGTCTTCGTAGATGGATGATCCTGTATGAGGTACATCGTCCAACTTATTGGTCATGGATCGCACGATGGCTCCTACCGCTCCGTACTTAGCAGCTCTTGAGGCACCGAACGCTCTTTGATCTACAGCCCCTCCGTAGGCATTAAATGTGTTGATTAAAGTAGGATCCATGGGCCTGTTGTAGAAGACTATTTTCCCGGAGATCATTTCTTCTCCCAGTTGATCAACTTCATCTAGTCCGTTGACCTCGATGATCTTTGCTCTGACTTCCTTTCCTTCTGTACCTATGGTGTTACCAAGGGATGTAGAAGGCAAAAGTATTTTAGCATTATCGGTCAGATGGGCGAAAACCTGGCTTTCCTCCTTTCGATTCCAGTAAGTGGTTTCAGTTGCCTGTCTGAATGTGGTGGTAACGCCCAGTGAATCCAATATATGTTGTGTGTAATCTTCGGCTTTATAACTGTTGGGTGAGCCCGCTAATCGACCACCTATATTTTCTGATAAGTGCGTCAACCATTCGTATGCATTGCTTTCCGCCAATGCTGTTTCGTATATTTTTTTAATAACGAATGCATCATCAGATGTCTGGGCTTGCAGCATGAAAACATGGACATAAAATAAGAGGAATACTAAAACCGGTTTGATCATGAACTTCAATTTAAAGTCTAAGATAAACCTTTATCTATATTTTTTAGAACCACATTGCAGTGAACAATAGGCTGAGCGATTAATCTTGCTGTGCAAAGACTTTTCTGAGAAGGTCCGTGCTGCGTTGGTCTATATTATTGCGGATACCTTTTTCTTTTACGGCAATCAATCCAAACAAGCCATCCAAAGCTTTAGTGTTCACATGATCATCCAATTCAGGGTTGACCTTTTTCACAAAAGGCAATTTGTTATAGGCATCAGTGGCCGACTTCCAATATGAACGGGCATTGACTTCATCCAATGCAGAAACAATGACAGGCATGAACTCATCATATAATTTCTTCCTGCTTTTAGCACTGAGGTAGTCGGTGGCAGCGTCGTCTTCGCCCTTAAGAATATTCATGGCATCATCAAAGGAGATGGAACGGACGGCATCGACAAAAATAGGGGTGGCTTTCTTAGCCGCTACTTCTGCTGCACGGTTCATTCTCAAGATGAGTTCCTGTTCTACGTTTTCGAATCCCGGAACGAGTTTCAATTTGCTGATCACTTTCTGCGCTTCTTCCGGCACTTCTATTTTATAAGTGGAAGCAAGGTAGCCATCTTCAGCTGAAAGCCTGGTGACGGCTTCGTCTATCCCTTTATCCAATGCTTGCTTCAGTCCAGCGGCGATTTCGTCCTTAGACAGGGGATTTTCGCCTTCCAATACTTTTTTGCCTTTGTCAATGAGGCCGCCAAGGTTAATCTGGGCGTTGGATATTGTGAATGTAAGAATTGCCAATAGCAAGAAAGAAAGTCTCATTTTAAAATATTTTACCGCTTATAGAACGATAGGAATTTGTAATTGATTTGATCTAATTATTAAAGCTTTGTTAATTTATGTGATGTTGGCAAAGATGTGATACGCTACAATGGACAGGTTTTTGCTATATTTGATATCAACAAAACAAAACAACGATAGAAAATGAAAAATCTAATCACCCTTTTATGCCTTTTTACTTTGGGACTTTCCCACGCTCAAAGTGGTTTCATAAATTTTGACGGAATGTTTGCTCCTACAGTGTTTATCGATCAAAATACCCCAGCTGATGCTTATTCTGATGGATATGTTACATTTACTGGTGGAGCAGAGGTATTAGATTGCAGAAGTTTTACTATCACGGGTTTTTCCACACCTAACGCATTAAAATTTAATCCTGTTATTACAGGAACTATCGAAGATATTTTATTTGATGGACCTACGAGTGGAATAAGCTTTAATGCAGGATTTAGTGCAACTCCAGGAAACTTAATTGTAGAAGCCTTCGACGAAAATGGAGCATCTGTGGAAGTTCAATCTTTTGCGATAGCTGGAAGCGGATTTGAAACCGTTACTATTTCTTCGACCAGAGTTACAAGGGTTAGGGTCTCGCTTGACCAACCTGGATACGTTGATGATATCGCTTATACAAGGGATCCTTTATTCAATGTACCCACACTTTCTCAATGGGGCTTAATCATTTTAGGATTGTTTTCGATGATTTTTGCTGTTGCAGTCGGTCGTTCACAGACTAAAAAGCTTTTTGAAAAGGCCTAGTACTTGTCAGGATTGGGCGGTTTTAATTTCCCATCATCCGATTCCACAGATCACGGAACCATCCATCTGGATTTTCTGGAGGGCCGGCAGAATCACCTGTTAAAGTATAAGTACCTTCACGGTTTTTCTCCAGCGTAAATCTAAATACAAATTGGCTGCTATCATCATTGTCTAATGAAAACCGCCCGAATCGCAGATCATTGACAATAATCGTTGAACTGTCAGGTTTTTCGTAGGTATTGTAGCCATCACTAAACCACCTTAGCACTTCTACTGCTTCATCATTCTCATGCCCTTTAATAGCATTACTATTAACAGGAATAGTAAGTATATCATTGACTTCAGGCAGTGAATCTAAGATAGAATAAAAGCCGGTGTAAAATACTTCATTGCCCATGGCGACACAATTCCACAGCAGGTTATTGGCAATGGTAGGTGATGTAAAAATTTCGGTATACGGGAGATTTTGGTCAATTAATGAACTTTCAAATGCCGCATTGACCTCCGCCTTGTTTCGAAAAGTCCACATCATGTATAATGAACTGATCGTTAAACCTGCAATGGTCAACCACAACCTGGCTTTGTGGCTTTTCTTTAAAAAGGCTGCTATAAGTACAAGAATTAAAAATGGTGCGGTATAGAGTGGATCAAAAACCGAAATATTATTGAACGCCACCCTGTAATCTGAAAAAGGCTGAAAAACCTGTGTTCCATAGGTCGTAAAGCAATCCAGAATAGGATGCGTAACAATCGTCAGGAAAAAGAAAACATACCAGTGGGTGAAAGTCATTTTGACATGTTCCAGTGGATTCTTCATATAATAATTGGTCCACAATCGATACGAGAAAAACCCAACCAAAAGCAAGCTGATCAAAATAAGCCAGACTGAAACTCCTCCAGAGGCCACTACCGGAATAAAATTTAAAATACCTGCCATGAAAACCATCATCAAAATGGCACCCACAAAAGAGGCGATCTTATGAGCTTTGCGCTGGTAGTATCCCGATGAATACAATCGATGCACCAAAAAGCTGATCAGGACCGAAAACAAAATGGCAAAGGTAAATGAATGCATAAATCCGCGATGGAATGCCAATGCGTCCAGCTCACTCATAAAAAGTGCTCCTATGATGACATCGAGATCTGGTATGGTACCAGCTACTGCGCCCCATAGCATTGCTCTATTGCCCAGCTTTTTACCTGCCACAACTTCACCGACTGCCGCTCCTAAAACAATTTGAGTTAATGAATCCACTTACGACGTAACAGAAGTTTCAGCCTTTGGTTCTTTAGCCGAGATGATTTTCAAGGCAACTTTAGAAGCTGATTGTTCAGCAGATTTTTTATTGAAGTCTTCTGCTTCAGCAGTCTCTTCACCATCGATCAGTACTGCGATTCGGAATCGATCTCTCTTTTCGTGCTTAAATTTTGACAGGACTTTGTAATCAACCTCCTTTCCGGTTTTTTGACAGAATTCAAGTAATTGAGACTTATAATTATCATCCGTAGACTCTAGTTGATGAATATCCAGGTACTTTCTGAGTACATTTCGAATGATATAATCCCTGGTGTCGTTGTACCCATGTTCTATGTAAATGGCACCTATCAACGCTTCTAAAGCATTGCCCAACATAGATTTGGATAGATTTCCCTGAGAATAATCGGTGAGTATCATATCGATGCCCATCTTATCAGCGATCTCATTTAAAGTTTTTCTCTTGACGATTTTGGATCGCATTTTAGTCAGGAAACCTTCGGCTTTATTGGGATATTTTTTAAAAAGATATTCTGCTACTACGGTAGAAAGGATGGCATCTCCCAGGTATTCCAGTCTTTCGTTATTGAAATCACCGGCCAATTTATCATTCATAGATTTATGATAGAAAGCCAATTTGAAAATACGAAGTCTCGATGGCGTAAAACCAACGACAGACTTGATCTTACGGGCAAGCTCCTTTTCAGGAGATAGAAAATAATTATAGAACTTCCTAATGTAGCCCAAAATCCTTTAGCTTACTTTTTTAAAAACGATAGATGTATTGTGACCTCCGAATCCGAAGGTGTTACAAATTACGTTATTTACTTCTCTTTCCTGTGTCTTGTTAAACGTTAAATTCAATTTGGGGTCTATTTCCGGATCATCCGTAAAATGGTTGATCGTGGGTGGAATTTTATTCTCCTGTAGGGCAAAGATGCTTGCGATAGATTCGATAGCACCTGCTGCTCCCAATAAGTGACCTGTCATAGATTTTGTGGAACTGATGTTGAGATCGTAAGCAGCCTCACCGAAAACGTTGACAATCGCTTTGATCTCAGCAATATCACCTAATGGCGTAGAGGTTCCATGTACATTAATATAATCTATATCCTCTTTGCTCACGCCTGCATCCTGAAGGGCCAATTCCATCACCCTGGTCACCGCCAGTCCATCGGGATGAGGTGCGGTAATGTGGTAAGCATCTGCAGTCATGCCTGACCCGCCTACTTCGGCATATATCTTTGCGCCTCTGGCTTTAGCATGCTCATACTCTTCTAATATCAGTGCACCGGCACCTTCGCCCAATACAAAGCCATCGCGATCCTTATCGAAAGGTCTGGATGCTGTCTCCGGGCTATCATTTCTTTCTGATAGTGCCTTTAAAGATGAGAATCCACCTACACCTGCCTTGACAATACCTGCTTCTGAGCCGCCGGCTATAATAATATCTGCTTTTCCAAGTTTTATATAATCCGTCGCATTGCCAATGGCGTGAGAGGAAGAAGCACAGGCAGATACGGTGGCATAATTGATCCCCCTTAATCCGTACTTGATGGAAATGTGTCCAGGAGCAATGTCTGAAATCAATTTGGGAATCAGAAAAGGAGAGTACCGATGTCCGGGCTCAGCAAGTGCAGCTTCTGTAATATCATTTTCAATGGTATAGAAACCACCGATTCCACTCCCCCAGATTACGCCTGCTCTTTCCAGGTCTATTTTCTCCAGATCTAAACCGCTATCCTGCATAGCCTCTTCAGCTACGACCAAGGCAAATTGAGTAAAAGGATCCAATCTTCTGGCTTCTCTTTTGTGAAAGTGATCTTCAGGATCGAAGTTTTTGACTTCGCAGGCAAACTTAGTTTTGAAATGCTCAGTATCAAAATGCGTTATGGGTTTGGCACCACTTACACCGTCAAATAATGCTTTTTTGTATTCTTCTGCTGTATTACCTATAGGTGTCAACGCTCCTATCCCTGTGACTACAACTCTTCTCATAATCTAGTAAATTGGCCTAAAAATAATGTAAAAAAAATATCCACAAACATTATCTATAACATTTGTGGATATGTGAATGAGGCGAAACCTCATGTATTACTGCTGAGATTCCAGATATTCTACTGCTTGTCCAACAGTCTGAATTTGTTCAGCTTGTTCATCTGGAATAGAAACATCAAATTCTTTTTCAAATTCCATAATAAGTTCTACAGTGTCGAGGGAGTCAGCTCCCAGGTCATTAGTAAAACTAGCTTCAGGTGTGACTTCAGATTCATCAACACCTAGTTTATCAACGATGATCTTTTGTACTTTGTCTGCAATTTCTGACATGATATAAAATCTTTTAAATTTAGAATTGCGAAATTAATGCTTTATTCCTGCAATCCCTAAAAATGTTCGAGAAATTTAACTCTGAATTACTATATGAGAGTTCCAATTTCTTCCAATTTATTATAAATTTAGAAGAAGAAAACTATTTTTGTTCGCTTATTGCAGTAAATTATGCCCTTGTATATTCATTGGTTTTGGGGCATTCTTAGAACCAAATTAATACTAGACTTATGAAAATTGTAGATCATCAGAATACTAAGATCGTGGCCACCGTTGGGCCGGCATGTAGCAGTGCTGCTATGCTTAAAAACTTAGTAAAGGCAGGAGTGGATGTTTTTCGCTTAAATTTCTCACACGGAACGCACGAACAGCACAAAGAGGTCATCGACAGGATTGTTGATATCAGGGAAAAGTACGGGGTGTACGTGAGTATTTTGGCCGATCTTCAGGGACCTAAGATTCGAATTGGAAAAATAGAGGATGATGGTTTCCCCATCAAAAAAGGGGATGAAATCATGTTCGTTAATGAAGAAGTGCTGGGAAATAAAGAGCGCGTGTCCATCAGCTATAAGGAGTTTCCCAAAGATGCCAATCCGGGAGAAAAGATTTTGTTAGATGACGGCAATGTCATCATGCAAGTGGTTGAAACCAATGGTGAAGATGCTGTAAAGATGAAAGTCTTGTATGGATCAAGATTGAGTTCGAACAAAGGAGTAAACCTTCCGGATACCAGCGTTTCTATCCCATGTCTGACAGAAAAAGATTTGATTGATCTAGATTACATCTGTACCCAGGATGCAGTGGATTGGATCGCACTTTCATTTGTGAGAAAGTCGGCAGATGTTAAGCAACTAAGGGGTATCATCGAAGAAAAGGGCTTTTCGGCGAAGTTGATTTCCAAGATAGAAAAACCGGAAGCCATTGAAAATATAGATAAAATCATCAAGGCATCTGATGGGATAATGATTGCCCGAGGAGATCTGGGGATTGAAGTCGAAATGGAAAAACTGCCAGCGTTGCAAAAAATGATCATCAAAAAGTGTCTGAAAAGAGGAAAGCCTGTAATCACAGCAACTCAAATGATGGATTCTATGATCAAGAATCCAAACCCTACGCGAGCTGAAATTTTAGATGTAGCCAATGCGGTATTAGATGGTACTGATGCGGTGATGCTTAGCGGCGAAACTTCTGTCGGGGCACATCCGGCATTGGTGGTTGAAAAGATGAATCAGATCATTACCGAGGCTGAGAAAAATTATGAGTGGACCGGCAAGAGACCAAAGCCCAATAGAGAATCAGAAACGTTCCTTTCTGACACCATTTGTCTTAATGCGGCAAAGGTCGCTGAAGATGTGGGTGCAACAGGAATTGCAGGATTAACCATTTCGGGGTATACGGCCTTCAAAATTTCGAGCTACAGACCGAACAGCAAGATTTTTATTTTTTCAGCGAAACAGAAAATTCTGAATACACTAAACCTGGTTTGGGGTGTCAAAACTTTCTATTATGATAAGTTTACGACCACAGACGAAACCATTGAAGATTTATCCAATATCTTGCAGAAAAGCAGAACGGTCAAGAAAGGCGATGTTTTGGTCAATACAGGAACCATGCCGCTACGAGATAAGGGTAGGACCAATATGCTGAAGGTGACGCATGTGTAGTTTTGACTTATTCTTCAAGATATTTGAGGAAGGGAGTCTGAATTTGTTGTTCTTTCTTGAATTGTAGGGGTGAACATCCTTTGTATTTCTTGAAAACGCGGTTAAAATGACTGACGTTGTTAAAGCCTGTACTAAATGCGATGCTTTTTATATCGCTTACTTCCTGCTGAAGAATCTTTTGAGAGGCGACATTGACCCGAAGATCATTTAAATAATCAATATATGTTCTTCCCGTTCTTTTCTTAAAAAACCTACAAAACGCTTCAGGTGTATAATTGGTATATTTTGCCAAGTCACTAATTTGAATAGGATTGGTCATATTTTCCATTGTAAATTCAATGGTTTTACGAAGCTTGTTTTCACTTTTATCGGAATAGGCCAGGTTGATATTTGTTTCTTTAGGTAAAGTATGGATGATCAGTTCGAGCAATTCAATAAAATGGGAGAGGCCTTGAAGGTAGTTGCTCTTGTAAATTCTTTCCAATAAGGTGTGAATTTGAGGATCCAGTAGATTACAGGATGAAATCTGATTAAAATATTTTCTACTTTCTTCCATCTCAGGAACATTCATGAGTATGTTATTTAATGGATTTGTACTAAAGAAAAGGCTTAAAGTCTCTACACTTTTATCTGTTTCATTCTTAAAGAGATGTGCCCTGTTAGAAGCAATGATAAATACGTCTCCTTTCTTAAAGCGATAAATATCAGCCTGTACGATGAGAGTACCTTCCCCCTTTTTGATCCAACAGATTTGTATCTCTTCGTGCTTATGGAGGTAAGGGTAGAAGAAATCCATTTTATCTTGTTGAATCACAAAAGATGTATTGCCGGTTTTAGGTATATTAAAAGGGAGTGCTTTCATATTATTTGCATATTAAGACTTCTTTTTTCATAAAATCTGTAGTATAATGTCAATATATGCAAAAAGTCAATCAAGATTTCAATATCAGCATTGGATCTGCAGTATTACTTTTGTCAAAAATCAAAACATCGAATAAATATGGTAAAATGGGAAGGTGTGATTCCGGCAATCACCACAAAATTTAAGGAAGACCTCAGTCTGGATATAGAGGCTTGTAATAAAAATACAAAAGCACAAATTGAGGCTGGTGTCAATGGATTAGTCTTAGGAGGATCACTTGGAGAATCGAGCACGATTACTCCTGAGGAGAGAATGGAGCTTTTGCAGGAGACAAAGAAAACGGCAGATGGTGCCATCTCTGTTATTGTCAATATTGCCGAAAGCAGTACTGCACAGGCCATCAAGCTGGCTAAGTTGGCTCAGGATAACGGTGCTGATGGCCTGATGGCATTACCACCGATGATGTACAAGTCTACTGATGAGGAGACGACCATTTGGTTTGAAACCATCGCTAAGAATACGGATCTTCCCATTTTGGTTTACAATAATCCGGTGGATTATAAGATTGAAGTGACCTTAGATATCTTTGAACGTCTGGTTAAACAAGACAATATTGCAGCAGTGAAGGAAAGCACAAGAGATACGACCAATGTAACGAGAATAAGAAATAGATTTGGCGACCGTTTGAAAATCTTGTGCGGCGTGGATACACTTGCACTGGAAAGTATATTGCTTGGTGCCGATGGCTGGCTAGCCGGTCTGGTTGCTGCTTTTCCAAAAGAAACTTGTGCCATCTACTATCTGGCAAAAGCTGGAAGAATTCAGGAGGCCTTAGAAATCTACAGATGGTTTATGCCATTGCTGGAACTCGATATCAATCCACAATTGGTGCAGAATATCAAGTTGGCAGAAGAATACACTGGTTTAGGCAGCGAGCATGTGAGACCACCCCGAATGCCGCTTACTGGAACAGAGCGCAAGAGCGTCAAAAACATTATTGAAATTGGTTTGAAAACCAGACCAAAGTTGCCTGATTATCTTACCTTGGATGTATTAGAGACTGCTTAGATCAATTAAAAAATTGCAGTTTATAGAATGATAAAAATAATGAATGAAAGGATTTAATATTATAGGCAAGAAAATCAGTGCGAAGAGCGATCAAATCATCAAGGCTGTTGATCCAAGTAACCTTTCAGATCTGGAAGGCGAATTTCACGTGGCCACCAATGAAGAGGCTGAAGAAGCGGTGAAGAAAGCCAAAGCGGCGGCAGAGAAATATTCGAAAGTCAAAGGCAGCAAGAGAGCTCACTTCTTGCGAACGATCGCAGACAAAATAGAAGGGTTAGGTGACCAATTGGTGAAAAGGGTGATGCAAGAAAGTGGATTGCCAGAAGGTCGTGTCAAGGGTGAAAGAGGACGGACTTGTGCTCAATTGAGGTTTTTCGCCGATAAAGTTGAAGAAGGATCCTGGGTTAATGCAATCATTAACAGGGGAGATGTGGATGTGAGGCAATGTCTTGAACCTATCGGGCCAGTGGTGGTTTTCACTGCAAGTAATTTTCCACTTGCCTTTTCGACTGCTGGAGGTGATACAGCATCTGCATTGGCTGCTGGGTGTCCGGTAATTATAAAAGCTCATGAGTCCCATTTGGGAACCAATAATCTTGTAGCCGAAGTCATCATGGGTGCGGCTGTAGAATGCGGATTGCCTGACGGTGTCTTTTCTTCATTAAACGGCGCCGGAAATGAATTGGGAAGCTTTTTGGTCCAACATCCTGATGTTAAAGCAGTAGCTTTTACCGGTTCATATGGAGGAGGAAAAGCATTGTATGATTTGGCTCAAAAAAGAGATGAACCTATACCGGTATTTTCTGAGATGGGCAGTGTTAATCCTGTCTTTATTTTACCTGATGCTATGGAAGCAAAGACCGAAGAATGGGCGGAGGCGGTAGCAAATTCAGTGAATTTGGGTGCAGGTCAATTTTGTACGAATCCAGGGCTATTGATTGTAAAAAGAAATGAATACCTGCTAGCTTTTAGTGACCAGTTGGTCGATGCCTTTACCAGGCTGACTCCTGCTACTATGCTTAATAAGGGGATTTTTCAATCCTATGAGCGAGGGAGACATCAACAATCTCAGCAAAAGGGAGTGGTGATCAAATATGCAGAGATGGATGATGACCCAGATTCGAGAAAGGCCTTACCATGCTTACTTGAAGTAGGTTTTCAAAATTTCATAGACAACCCCAAATTGGCAGAAGAGGTTTTCGGACCGCTTTCCGTTATGATCGTCTGCGAAAACGATGAAGAATTAGCTTCAGTTGCAGACCATCTGCAGGGTCAGTTGACCGCTTCGTTTATTGGCGAGAAAAATGAGTTATTAGCGTACAGTGATTTGATCAACAAAGTAAAGACCAAGGCAGGTAGGATTATTGTCAATGGACTTCCTACTGGAGTAGCAGTGGTGGAGGCCATGCATCATGGTGGACCGTTTCCAGCGACAACAGATGTGCGATTTACTTCAGTGGGAGGGAATGCCATCTATCGGTTTGTGCGGCCGGTGTGCTATCAGGACTTTCCGGACGAGTTACTTCCGGATGCCTTAAAAGAGGAAAATCCATTGGGTATTAATAGGAAGGAATTTTAAATGAGGAAAAAGTTTTTCTGTGTGGATGCACACACTTGTGGTAATCCTGTTAGGTTGGTTGCAGGAGGAGGACCGAACCTTGAAGGTTCAAACATGGGTGAGAAGAGGCTTCATTTTTTATCGGAGTATGATTGGATTAGAAAAGGACTGATGTTCGAACCCAGAGGTCACGATATGATGTCAGGGAGTATTTTATATCCGCCATCTGATCCGGACAACGATGTTGCCGTATTGTTTATAGAGACTTCAGGATGTTTGCCAATGTGTGGACACGGCACAATCGGAACGGTTACCATAGCTATTGAGGAAGGACTGGTCATTCCAAAGCAAAAAGGCGAATTAAGACTAGAAACGCCAGCAGGTCTTGTTCTAGTAACTTATGTGGAGCAAAATGGTAAGGTGGTCTCTGTAAAGTTGGTCAATGTACCTTCATTCCTATATAAGCAAGATTTGGAAGTAGAATGTCCTGATTTGGGTATGCTTAAGGTAGATGTGGCTTATGGGGGAAACTTTTATGCGATTGTAGATCGTCAGCAACATTTTGCAGGCATCCAGAACTACTCAGCTGCTGATTTGATCCGTTGGAGTCCGGTGATCAGGGCTCGTTTAAATGAACAACATCAGTTTATTCATCCGGAAGATCCAAAGATCAATGGTTTGAGTCACATCCTCTGGACGGGTGAGGTCCTGAATAAAGCCTCGACGGCCAGGAATGCAGTTTTTTATGGAGATAAGGCTATAGATCGATCGCCCTGTGGAACGGGAACTTCGGCAAGAATGGCACAGTGGGCTGCCAAAGGTAAATTGAAAGAAGGGGATCAATTTGTTCACGAGAGCATCATAGGGAGTACGTTTATTGGGACGATTGAAGGGTGGACCCAAAGCGGTCCATTTGAGGCGATTTTGCCGGGTATAGAAGGATGGGCCAGGATCACAGGATATAATACGATAATGATCGATGATGAAGATGACCCGTATGCATATGGTTTTCAAGTTTTGTGAGGAGAGGGAAGGGGTTAGTTTTCAGTTGTTAGTTGTCAGTAGTCAGTGGTTAGTTGTTAGTTGTTAGTTGTTAGTTGTTAGTGGGTAGTAGTAAGTTGTAAGTTATTAGTTTGTAGGCTAGGGAGTGATATTTTTTTTGGATGATGATGCTTGGATAAGGTATTGAAATAATTATTAGGAATTAGGAATTAGGAATTGCGAATCTTGCCATTTTATCCCTTAAAGAGCTCCCTTCGCTGCGAGGCTTTGCTGCAGCTCTTAAAGGGAACAGCGAAAGGCGAAAGGTTAACAGCGAATTGCGAAAAGCGAATCCTGCCATTTTATCCCTTAAAGAGCTCCCTTCGCTGCGAGGCTTTGCTGCAGCTCTTAAAGGGAACGGCGAAAGGCGAATTCCGAAAACCGAAAAGCGAATCTCCTTAGTTTATCCCTTAAAGAGCTCCCTTCGCTGCGAGGCTTTGCTGCAGCTCTTTAAGGGAAAGGCGAAAGGCGAACAGTGAAAGGCGAAAACCGAAAACTGAATTGCGAACTTCAATAAAAAATCAAAATTGAGCAACAAAGCGAAAGTGATGATCATCGGTGGCGGGGTCAATGGATTGTGTTCCGCTTATTATTTAAGTCAATCTGGATATGACATTGAAGTCATCGATCCGGGTTTTAGTGCAGAAGGAACTTCATATGGAAATGCCGGTATGATTGTCCCTTCACATTTTATTCCCATGGCATCTCCGGGTATCATTTCAAAAGGTTTAAAGTGGATGTTCAATGCTTCAAGCCCTTTCTACATCAAACCCAGACTAGATTGGCGATTGATACAATGGTTGTGGAGGTTCAACAAGTCATGCTCTTCCAGAAATGTGGAACGCAGCCAGGAATTGATTTGGAAATACAATGAGCTCAGTAAACAGGAATATGCAAAATTGGCACAAAATGAGAATTTGAATTTTGATTTCCACCAGCGTGGTTTAATGATGCTTTTCAAAAGTGAAAAAAGCAAGGCAGAAGAAATAGAAATCGCACAAAAAGCTAATGAAATTGGGATAGAAGCAAAGGTATTGGATCAATCTCAGGTACAATCCCTCAACCCCGATGTCAAAGTTGATGTATTAGGAGGCGTTTACTTTCCTGAAGACGCACATTTATATTCTAATCATTTCATGAGAGACCTCATGGATCTATTGACCAAAAGAGGGGTGAAACTTACTAAAGATTCAGTCATTGGTACAAAGATGGCTAATGATCGTATCACAGCTTTGACGACCAAAAATGGAAAGGTTGTTCTAGCGGATCACTTTATTATAACAGCTGGAGCATGGTCCTGGAAAATTTTGAAAATGCTGGGAATAAAGCTGCTTCTTGAGGATGGAAAAGGCTATTCAATCACCCAGAAAAGCATTGACATAAAACCTACCATACCTGCCATTCTTACAGATGAAAAAGTAGCCATCACACCGATGGGAGATGATTTAAGAATAACAGGGACGCTGGAAATTAGTGGTATTTCAACTAAGATCAACCATAAAAGAGTTCATGGATTTTTAAGTGCAGTTCCAAAGTATTTTCCTGATATGAAAGTTCCAGATCAACCTGCGGTAGATGAAATTTGGACGGGCTATAGACCTTTGAGTTTCGACGGCGTACCTTATGTAGGAAGGTCGAAATCAATCGCAAATCTGGTAGTAGCCACTGGGCATGGAATGATGGGAATGAGTTTGGGTCCGGCAACCGGTAAATTGGTGGCACAAATAGTGAATCAGGAAAATACCGATCTGGATTTGGAATTAATGCGTTTAGGACGATAGGAATTAAAAGAAAATTCCAACGTTAAAATTGAGGGCATTGTACTTAGAACGATCCATTTTATGCGCATTAGATAGTCCATATTCATATTTGGCATCAAAGGTCACCCAATACAAATCGATGCCTATTCCTGCATGTGCACCGAAAAAGTAATCATTAACATAATCTAAGTTGATCGATCGATCGTTTTCATCTATCTTATAGAAATAATGCGCATCGGCACCAGTATACATTCGAAGTTTTAAAATGTATGTCAATCTATACTCCAGGCCAATATTAAATGGAACAGAGAGCAGGTGGTAGTTTTCTTCCTTCTTGTAGAACCCAGCCTCATTGGACGACACCATATTGAACCGCGTATATTTGAGTCCCGGACCGGCAACAAAAGTTCCATCTTTTAACCTTGATTGAATACCCACAGTAAATCCTGAATGAAATTCACCTTTTCTGGTGATTGCCGTACTGGTATTGGTAAGTGTGGTAATGCCTGTGAATATTTGCGCACCCCCTTGAGCTGACATCAAAGTCGCACTGGCAAGAAATAGTAGTAAAGCGACAATTTTTTTCATAAATACAGTTTAGCTAACACAACAATCTAGGGAAAAGGTGCTAAACATAGGACGAACAATTTTCAGAATACACCTATAAGTGCGGCACAATCTGTGCCACAAATGTCAGGCAATTGCTACTTTTACATCTAAGATAATCAATTTGTTTCATGTTTCCAGACTTATCCTATATCCTCAATGCCATATTTGGCACTTCTGTAGATAATGCCTTTTCCATCATACAGACCTTTGGCCTGTTTCTAATGTTGGCTGTTATTGCTGCGGGATATGTGCTTTATCTGGAATTCAGACGGTATGAGCATCAAGGTTTATTAGAGGGTATTCTACAAAAGGAAGTGATAGGCAGGGGACCCAGGCTGAGGCCTTTGATCATAAGTTCCATCATAGGGTTTCTGGTGGGATTCAAATTGGTTTTCATCTTTGGAAATTTTGAAATGTTCAAAGCGGATGCTGCTGGTGTTATTATTTCTACCGCTGGAAATTTATGGGGTGGGACTGTCGGTCTGATCATATTTGTGGCCTGGAGATACTACGAATTATCTCGTTCAAAACTGGCGGAACCCAAGGTGATTCAAAAAATAGTCATGCCTCATGAACGGGTTCCTGATATTACAATTGTTGCCGCGGTTTCCGGAATAATAGGAGCGAGGCTATTCTCTGTTTTTGAGAATTTCAATGATTTTCTACAAGACCCTATTGGCCAACTCTTCGGAGGTTCGGGATTAACCATTTATGGTGGTTTGATATTAGCTTTTATGGTGGTGTACTGGTATGTCAAACGGCTGGGAATAAAGCCTATTTTAATGATGGATGCTGTGGCACCTTCCTTGATTATAGGCTATGCCGTGGGGCGCTTAGGATGCCATTTATCAGGAGACGGAGATTGGGGTGTGGTCAATGAATTATCAAAACCAGCCTGGTTTTTTTTACCGGACTGGGCCTGGGAATATGCTTACCCTCATAATGTGATTAATAGTATGACATCAGATCCTCAGACAGGAGATTACTTTTATGGAGGAGAAACCATTCCGAATTGTGGCGGGCTGGTTGCTGCAGATGGTGGAACCCCTGAACATTGCACAAGGTTAGCTGAAGCTGTCTATCCCACACCGTTGTATGAGGCATTTTTATCTGGCTTGATTTTCATCGTGCTGTGGGTATTGAGAAAACGATTGAAAATTGCGGGCATGTTGTTCTTTGTGTATTTGATTTTCAATGGATTAGAACGCTTTTTGATAGAGGGGATCAGGGTCAATGAACACTACGCGATTTTAGGAGTGACGTGGTCAATGTCGCAGTTTATCGCACTCGGATTGTTTGTAATTGGAGTGGCAGGGCTTATTTATTTGTGGAAGTATGGATGGCGCAAAGAAGCAGAGGATGAAGGTTGATTGTTAAAGTGCTTCTGGGGTATAGTAAAACTGCTTTGGGACTGGCAATTTTCATTTGCCAGCAGAATATCAAGCGTATTCAAACCCACCTATTCATTTAAAAATACTGGACTCAGCCAACGAAATTCATTTCCCATTCGTCTTATAGTGTAGAAGATGCCATCGATGATGAAAAATATAACCATATTATTGTTCGCCAGTTTGATTCTTTTCTCTTGCACTAAAGACGAATTCAAACTCGAAGAAAACGACTACTTGATATTTGGGATCTACAATGGATTTTGCATGGGAAATTGTACTTCGCTTTTCAAAATTGATAACCTTCAACTTTTGGAAGACAATATGTCCACCTTTGTACCCGGAGAAGAGCTACTTTTCAAAGAGGATCCCTTAAGCGATTCTAAATATGAATTGGCATATACTGCCTTTGAGGAAATTCCCCAAGAACTCAAAAACCACATGGACAAAAGCTTCGGCTGCCCAGGATGTGTCGACCAGGATATTATCTACCTGCAATATTTTGATGGCGCAGATACCTATGAATGGCAGGTAGATACGGATACGGACGCCTTACCAGAATTTCTGGTTCCTTATACTAAGAAAATCGTAGAAATCGTCGATCAATTAAAGGATTAGACTTTTGTAGATTACAGAGGCACTTTTATCCCAACTAAAGTGCTTCAATTGAACTTCAGACTCACTTTCTAAGTTCGATGATTTGACTTTGGTCATTCCATCACGGATGCTTTGAGGTGAGGAAGGGTCTACCAAAATGGCAGCTTTACCCGCCACCTCCGGCATACTGCTCACATCAGATGTAATAACAGGGACACCACTTGACATACCTTCCAGTATAGGAATACCAAACCCTTCATGTAACGAAACGTATACCAGGGCTTCAGCTGCTGGAAGCACCTCTCTGGGATCAATGTGATTCCCATCCAACCAAATAGTGTCATTCCTACTAGCTATCAATTGCTCAAATTCTGAGTAGTTCCATGCCTTCCTTCCTAAAAGAATCAGATTTTCTTTACCACCCTGACTCTTATACTCGATGAAACCGAGAATCAGGTTTTTAATGTTTTTACGAGGGTGTAGGCTTCCAACATAAATGAAAAAGGGTTTACCTCTGCTGAATTGCTTTTGGACTAGTTTTTTTTCCTCACTTGAAAATGGTCGGAATCCTTGCGGTGCTGCATTGTGGGCAACAGTAATTTTCTCTGGATTTAAACCATAAGCTTTAATGATGTCTTGTTTGGTAAATTCTGATACAGCAATAATGTGAGCAGCTTTTTTGTGAAACTCGGGAAAATAATTGCGGTAATAATTCAAAACTCTTCTAGGCAAATGTTCAGGAAAATGATGGTAGGCAATGTCGTGAGAAACGATAACTGTTGGAACATCGGTTTTTAGACTCATATAGGTGTCACCACTTAAAAACACATCAGCCTGGTACTTATTAAGCGCTCTTGGAATGACAAAATCGAACCAGATTTTCCAAAGAATGGGATCTCGGGTAGGTGGTGGTAAAACGACGGGTGTGACATTAGGCCCATAAATAAATGAAGGATGAAAAGGACGGTCAAAAAAGAAAATAAAGTCATCTTCAGGATGGGCCAGCACCATCCGTTTTGTGGTTTCGTGAATGTAGCGACAGATGCCCTCCATTCTGTGTTTCAATAACATTCTTGTATTAACTGCAATTCTCATTCCTTATCGCTAAAATTAGCAGAAAGCCTGGAAAAAGCAGCATCATAAAGAAGAATCTGGTGAGTCCAGTCGTAGCTTTTAATTTTTTCTAGGTCAAGGTTGGGGTGCGAAGGGTGTCTGTTTACCAGCCCTTTCAATTTTTCATAGAATTCCACTTCGGTATCATAAAACATTTCAGACTCGGAAATATGCTCAGGGTAGGCGAGTCGATTTGGTAGCAATGGAATACAACCACAATAAATCGCTTCCACTACAGAAATGCCAAAGAAGTCCTGGATAGAAGTAACCGGTAAGATATCTGCCTTATAAAGCCAATCTGCATACTCATCCGAAGATTCAACATATCCCCAGTGAAGTATATGATCCTTTAATTTCCGCCTGGCACGGTCAAATATCGACGGTTTGTTAGGATATTCGCGTCCCAGCACCACCAATTTGAATACGTGTCCTTCATCTTTGAGTCTAAACAAAGCCTTAAAAAACTGCTCCGGATTTTTATCATATTCCCATCTGTGATTCCAGAGTATAATAGGTATAGCTGATTTTGTTTTAACGGGAGGTACAACTGAATCCAGGCTGTTAAGATCCATTCCCAAACTCAGCACCTCTGATTTGCCAGCAATCTCATCCATCGTTTCCAAATTAAGGTGATCAGGAAAACCATTCAAAAATTGACCTAAGCCATTCACAAAAGTCTCTGAATGATAATGAGAATTAAAGTAAACACGATCAACAGCTAGTGCCGAAGTATAATTTATAAAGCCGTAGTGCCGATCTCTGCCCAACTGCACGTCTTGATCAGCTGGACTCCACGGGTAAGAAATTTGATTCTCATGGAAATACAGGGCGATGGGAATACCTTCTAACTCTTTTCGTAATAAACCACAGAAAACATTGACATCCAACATATCCGTACATACAATCAAGTCAGGCCTTAAGTCCAGTTGTTTAAAAGTACGGGCCAAAGTCACCGCTCCACCATGCATTCTCCACTTCCAAAAAAGACCGGTCAAAGTCAATGGTATAATCGTATGTGAGGAATGCTTTATCAATTCATCCAACCACTTCTTATGGCTTTCCGTATAAAATGGTTCTACCACCACTATTTTCATAAAGCTAAATTATATAAAGCCTATCGATAAGTAAGTATATCAAACATTTACTTTGACTTACAAGTAAAAAGCTTAACAAATATCAACCAAAAAGCATAAATGAATTACGACGATCTGATCACATTAGGAATAGCATTAGGCCTGGGTCTGTTAGTTGGTGTTCAGCGAGAAAGCGTCGAGAGTAAAATGGCTGGAGTCAGAACTTTTACGATTCTCTCCATTCTGGGAGCAATATCAGGCTTTTTGACGCGGGACTTCGAGAATGATTATATATTACCATTTATGGCTATTGCAGTAACCGGATTATTGTTGATGGCCAATTACATAAAGCTAAAAAAGCAAGAGGATGCGGATATAGGCCAGACGACAGAGGTCGCCGCCCTGCTCATTTTTGCGATCAGTGCCTATTTGGTGGAAGGCAGCAGAGTCGTAGGAATTGTGGTAGGAGGATCTCTTGCGTTCTTGCTTTATATTAAAGAACACCTTCACCATTTTATAGACGGCTTAAAGGAAAAAGATATTTCTGCAATCATGATTTTTGCAGGAATTTCATTGGTGATCTTGCCCATTCTCCCCAACCAAACCTATGGGCCTTATGACGTTTTGAATCCTCGAAATATATGGATGATGGTGACATTGATCGTAGGAATCAGTGTTATCGGTTACTTCATTTATAAGTTTGTGAGTCAGAAAGTGGGTATCATCACCAATGGAATATTAGGCGGATTAATTTCTAGCACTGCCACATCTGTCAGTTATGCCAGGAAAACGACCAATGCTGAGAACATTGGGAACATAGCCGCTTTCGTCATCACAGTGGCATCTGCCATTGCTCTGGTCAGAATCATTATTGAGATTGCAGTGGTCATTCCGCAGCAATTACCTATGTTGTTGTTGCCTCTTGCTGTAGAATTCATATTCATGGTGGGCGTATGCGTCGTTATGTTCTACCTCATCAGCAAAGAGCAGAAAAAAGAGGATAAGATGCCCGAACCCAATAATCCTGCTCAATTCAGAAGTGCTCTGGTCTTTGGTCTACTATATGCCTTTATTCTACTGGTCGTGGCCTTTACAAAGGATAAATTCGGTAATAATGCCCTGTATATCGTTTCTCTGATCAGTGGATTGACGGATGTAGATGCCATTACTTTATCTCTATCCCAACTGATGAAAACCGGAGATTTATCAACCAATACCGGTTGGAAGCTCATCCTGCTCGCATCACTTTCTAATCTTTTGTTTAAAGGGATAATTGCCGGTGTTTTGGGAACCAGAAAACTTCTTATTTGGATTTGTGTTTCATTCGGTGTATCTATTATTGCTGGATTGCTGATCATATGGCTATGGCCTGAAGCATGGAATCTGAGCGGAATTTGGGGTTAAAATTTTATATTAGCTGACTAAAAAAGGTGCGTGTATAAAACAGATGTATTAATTATTGGTGGTGGGGTTGCCGGTATGACACTTGCCATTAAAATTGCGGAGCAAAGATCGGATATATCCATTACTGTGGTGACCAAAACCATAAAGGAGGAAAGCAATACCCGCTATGCCCAGGGAGGAGTGGCGGCAGTTTGGGATCTGGAAGTCGATTCTTACGAAAAACACATTGCAGATACCCTGGATGCCGGGGATGGCCTTTGTGATGAAGAGATCGTACGAATTGTAGTGGAAGAGGGGCCTGTCAGAGTGAAAGAGATTATTGAATGGGGGACCAGATTTGACAAAAACAAAGAGGGAGAATACGATTTGGGCATGGAAGGAGGACACTCGGAGTATCGCATTCTTCATTACAAGGACTTGACAGGTGCTGAAATTCAAAGAGCGATCAATGAAAAAGCCGATTCTTACGACAACATCAGAATTCTTGAGCATTATTATGCGATCAATTTATTGACCCAACATCATTTAGGTCGGAACATTACCAGGCTCAATGATGATATAGAATGTTATGGTGCATATCTGATGGATAAGGATAATAAGGATATAGAAACATGGCAGGCGAAGATGACGGTTTTAGCTACAGGAGGTGCCGGCCAGATTTATAGAAATACAACAAATCCAACCATTGCAACAGGAGATGGTGTTGCCATGTTCTATAGGGCAAAAGGCAGAATTGCCAATATGGAGTTCGTCCAATTTCATCCAACAGCTTTATACAATCCTGCGGGAGAGAACCCAGATTTTCTGGTATCTGAAGCAGTGAGGGGATTTGGTGCTATTCTGAGAACCAAAGATGGCAAGGAGTTCATGCAAAAATATGATGATCGGCTTTCTCTAGCACCCAGAGATATTGTGGCAAGGGCCATAGATAATGAGATGAAAGTCAGAGGAGATGATTATGTGTTTTTAGATTGTACCCACCTGGATAAGGAAAAATTTATAGCGCACTTTCCCACTATTTATGAAAAATGCCGAAGCATAGGCATTGATCCTATGAAAGACTTTATTCCGGTTGTCCCAGCTTGCCACTACATGTGTGGTGGGATCAAAACAGATGAAATGGGAAGAACATCGATTTCAAATCTTTATGCAGCCGGCGAGTGCACCTGTACTGGTCTTCATGGTGCGAATAGATTGGCCTCAAATTCTTTATTGGAAGGACTTGTATTTGCACATCGTATTGCCCGGGATTTGGTGGTAGAGATTGATTCAAGGGAATATGCTGTCGGAATACCGGAATGGGACGCATTGGGAACCACAGAACCCAAAGAAATGGTCTTGATCACACAAAGTTGGAAAGAGCTTAAAGAAATCATGTCTAGTTATGTGGGAATTGTAAGGACGGATGTCAGAGTCAAACGAGCTATGGACCGACTTTATTTACTATACAAAGAGACAGAGGAACTTTACAATTCTTCTATTCTTTCTCCCCAACTTTGTGAATTACGCAATTTAATTACCATTGGATACTTAGTCACTAAATCGGCACAAAGCCGGAAGGAAAGCAGAGGGCTGCATTATAATACAGACTACCCTGTAAAATTCAACTATTTGGAAACCACAACCATGTAAATGAAGCTCAATCATAAGATTTTAGGTGAAGGTGATCCCATTGTCATTTTACATGGTCTTTTCGGCATGTTAGACAACTGGCAGTCTGTGGCCAAGGTATTGGCAGAGAATTATATGGTAATTCTGGTTGACTTAAGAAACCACGGTAAATCTCCCCATAGTGATGAGTGGAATATTCCTTTGATGGCCGGTGATGTGCTTTCCTTTATGGAAGATAATTGGATCCACCAGGCTACAGTTATGGGTCATTCCATGGGTGGAAAAGTGGCCATGGAAATGGCCTTGAGTTTTCCGGACATTGTGGACCATCTGATTGTAGTGGATATAGGTCCTAAGCAATACGAGCCCGGGCATGATAATATTTTTGATGCATTACAATCTGTAGATGTTAGTTTATTGAATTCCAGAACAGATGCCGATGAAGCCTTAAGCCTTAAGCTGACAGATTGGGGGGTTAGACAGTTTTTACTTAAAAATATTGGTCGAATAAAAGAAGGGGGATATCAGTGGAAAATGAACTTGCCATCGATCATTGAAAACTATCCTGAAATTCTCAAAGCCGTGAAGGCTGATAGTCAATATAGCGGGCCTGCGCTGTTTATTAGGGGAGCACTTTCAAACTACATTATGCCTGATGATTACAAAGAGATAACAAGAATATTTCCGAAAGCCAGAATCGAAACCATTGAGGACGCTGGACATTGGGTTCATGCAGATAAGAAGGAGGAACTGATCAATTTGGTTAAGAATTTTTTAGGTCAATGAGCGGACTTACTAGATCTTTTAAATAGAACGAATTGACCCTTAGCTCACGACATAACTAAGTTCTCCATTTCTACCTGCCCTTACTTTGAAGTCAAAATAATTGGTTTCACAAGCATCTTCAAGACTAATCCACCCTTCTCCGAAAGTGGTCAATACTCTTAGTTTATCCATCTTTTTCTCAAGTACACCCAGCCAGTTACCTTTAGGTAACTTCATTCGCAGATCTGTTAAATTCTCTAAAGAATATAGCGGAGTGCTTTCTTTAGAAGAGATCAGGTGTTTCTTAATGGTTGCCATTGTTTTCATTAGGTTTGTTTTAGGTGTTAAACAATTCACTATATTATGTATGGTTAATGACAAGTGAATCAAAATGAACACCTATTGGTTTAATAATTTTAACAATTAATAAAAATCAGGGTCGAATGTTAACACAGAAGTGAATTAAAAAAATTATAAATTGACTAAATAATTTTTAACTGCTAATTTGCAACCGTTCACTTCATTATCAAATATAAACTTATAACGATATAAAACGGAAAATAATACATGTGGACATGGATGCTTTTTTTGCAGCTGTGGAACAGAGAGATAATCCGGAATTGAGAGGAAAGCCAATGGCTGTTGGGGGTAAGGATAAAGTGCGTGGCGTAATTGCTACAGCCAGCTATGAAGCTAGAAGATATAGAGTGACCTCTGCGATGTCTACCCGGATTGCAAAAAAGAAATGTCCCAGGTTAATCATTGTGCCACCCAGATTTGGAGTATATAAGAAAATATCACAGCAGATCCGCGATATTTTTTACGAATATACCGATCTGGTTGAGCCGCTTAGTTTGGATGAAGCATATTTAGATGTGACAGAAAATAAGAGAGGCATAGAGTCAGCGATCCAGATAGCCAGGGATATTAAAGAAATAATTAAAGCAGAGACACAACTTACCGCTTCGGCAGGTATTTCTTACAACAAATTCTTAGCAAAAGTAGCGTCAGACTATCACAAACCGGATGGATTAACAGCCATCTTGCCAGAAAATGCACAGCGCTTTTTGGACAACCTTGATATCACTGAGTTTCACGGTGTTGGCAAAGCCACTGCAAGGAAAATGGAGCGCATGAAAATTTTCAAAGGGGCGGACCTAAAGAACTACACGAAGTCAGAACTAGGGATGCATTTTGGAAAAATGGGTGCACAATTTTACGACATCGTTAGAGGCATAGACGAACGACCTGTAGACCCTGATCGCAAACGTAAATCCATATCGGTTGAGAATACTTTCCGGGATGATATCACAGATACCCACGAAATGATTCAGGAACTGAAATCTCTTTCTGTGAAAGTTGCTGAAACGCTTCAAAAGATGGAAATCAAAGGACGAACAGTAAACATTAAAGTACGACTTCCGGATTTCACCACTTTTACCAGAAGCAAGACGTACAAGGATTTTTCCAATGATGGTCCGCTTATCGAAACGACAGCAGTGGAACTGTTTCAAAATCTGGATCAGGAAGTGACAGGGGTAAGATTGCTTGGCGTAGGAATGTCTAATCTGGATAATCAGGATGAACCCAAGACTCGGCAAATGGATCTCGGGTTTTAAACCTATATTGGCCTTAGTCTTTCAGTACCTTCTCTAACTCTAACTCGTCACCTGGCGTATAACCATTATGAGCATAGATGATGTTGCTTTCGCGATCCACTACGAAAGTTTGTGGGATGGTCTGAAAATTAAGTGCTTGTTGCAATTCCTGATTGGGATCTGACAGAAAAGTATAATTCCATCCTTTAGAAGTCACAATGGCGGGCACTTTAGCAAGACCTCTTGCATTATCTATCGTAATGGCTATGAATTCGACATCATAATCTTCCTGCCATTCTTCATAGTATTCAGCGATTGCATCCATTTCAGATTTGCAAGGTTTGCACCAACTCGCCCAGAAACTAATAATTGTCTTTTTATGCTTAGAAGTAATGTCCTCTACTTTAATCATTTCTCCATCCAAGTTTTTCAAAGTAGCAGCCGGAAATTTTCCATTATCTACATTGATCCCTGAGGATGCCATCATCATAGAAGTGATTAAGACTAATAAAATTTTCATTTTGTACAATTTAAAAGGTAAAACTATAATTTAGCATCTACAAATTCGATTCCAGGCTGTATTTAACGCAATATTAACCGGCTTTATGTTTTTCCGCTTATCATTAGTTTTATTTTGTATCAATGCTTCGATCACACTCTATGGTCAGGAAGAGTGGAAGACAGCCAGGGTCAATGGAGCTTTTCAGGGAACCATGAACTATTTTATTAAGGATGAGCGGATTGGTGCAGCAAATATTCCGCAGTATGAAGGTATGCCCTTAGGGGCAGATTCATGGTTAAATGTCAATGCAGATTTTGGCAAATGGAGAGGAGGTCTTCGTTTTGATTTCTTTCACAACTCCAATTTGCTGAACCCTTCTTCATCCTACACTGACAGAGGTCTTGGAATTTGGTTCGTCGAGACATCATGGAAGGATTTGAATGTTAGAATTGGATCCATTTACAATCAAATTGGCAGCGGTACCATTTACAGAGCCTATGAAGAGCGCCCATTACTGCTGGATAACGCGTTGAAAGGTGTTCAATTGGAATATGCTATCAATGATCAATGGCAGGCTGCAGTGTGGGGAGGCCAACAAAGGTTTTTATTCGACACTTATGGAGGATGGCTTTATGGTGCAAAATTAGAAGGGTTTATGTCAATGGGAAAGGAGAAAAAAATATTCCTAACTCCAGGTGTTGGTTTTACAGGGAAGAAACTCTCTGACGGAAGTGTGAGTCGATTGATTTCTGTTTTGAGAAACTACTTGGAGGAGGAAAGAATCAATCAGTTTTCATATCACTCGATGGCCTACAGTATTTACAATAGCTTGAACTACAAGGCTTATTCATGGTATGTTGAATTGGCATACAAACTACCCGAAGTGTTTTTCGATCCATTCAATGAAACCACTAAAATTACGGGAAGCACCTCTCAGGGTAAATATGTCAAAGAGGCCGGACACGTCATTTATTCGACATTATCTTATGCCAAGCAGGGACTTGGGATTACTTTGGAAGGTAAACGGACCCAGAACTTTGACTTTAGAGTGGATCCCACTTTGATCCTCAATAATGGATTGATTGGCTTTCTACCACCTATGAATCATATTACCACCTATAGATTAACCAGTCGATATAATCCGGCCACACAATTGACCAGTGAATGGGCATTTCAGGCTGATTTAAAATATAAAATTAACAAGCCATTTCTGCTTAATGTCAATGTATCAAATATCACAACACTAGAAAATCAATTATTATACAGAGAATATTTCATTGACCTACAGTATAAGCCCAACAGAAAACTTGACAGCCATATCGGAATACAACGACAGATTTACAATCAATCGGTATATGAGGGGAAGCCGAGAAACATTACACCTATCGTCAGAACCTGGACTCCATTTGTAGATGTACTCTATAAGTTCACGAGAAGAAATTCTTTAAAGATAGAGTCTCAATACATGTCCACTGCCCAAGACTATGGGTCCTGGCTTTATTTGTTGGCTGAATATGGGATGGCACCTCATTGGCGGTTTGAGCTTTCTGGTATGTATAATATCATTCCGAATCCCGGCAACCCCAACATCCCTGAAGGTGCAGGAGAAAAGATCCTGTACCCCACTGCGGGGGTTTACTATCAGTGGAAACAATCTCGTTACGGTCTTCGTTATGTAAAACAGGTGGAAGGTGTGGTTTGTACAGGAGGAGTGTGTAGATTAGAGCCTGCATTCAGTGGAGTAAAATTCGAAGTAAATTCAATTTTTTAATGAGATACCTAGCGGTCATAGCGGTTTTATTCACCTTGTTGGGGTGCGAGGGCAGTATTGTCAGAATTCCTGAATTTGAGGCGATAGAATCTCAACGCGTTGTTCTTTTGGAGGAGATGACAGGAGTGAGTTGCCCTAATTGTCCAAAGGGAACGTCAGAAATAGAAGCGATTAAGCAGAGGTATGGAGACCAGGTGATTCCTGTGGGTATCCATGGGTTTTTTCTGAGTTGGCCAACCAAGGAAAGTGAGTTTGATTTTAGAAATGATTTTGCCAAGCAGTTGGAAATGACGCTGGCACCTGGGACTTCCAAACCTGCGGCTTTGATTAATCGGGCGATTCCTTCGGGTGGGGAGACCAGAGTGATTCAATCTCCGGATTTATGGTCGGGCTACGTCGCGGACCAACTGAGAATACCACCCAGAGTTAGTGTGGTCATGGAAACGAGTATTGATGTAGAATCACGGGAGATGGTTTTAAGGGTGGGCGTTATAGGTCTGGAGAACATCAATGAAAGCCTTAAAATGAGTGTGATGATTTTGGAGAATAACATCATTGACGCACAAGAAGATCTCAATGATATCATCGAGGATTTTCATCATAATCATGTTTTAAGAACCATGTTGACTACATACGATGGGATGGAGCTTAGCTCTGGCCTGGAAGAGGGGCAGGTGGTCAATCAAGAATTTCAGTATGTTATACCGAAAGATGAACATCTGTGGAAGATAGAGGATCTTGAAATTGTAGTGTTTGTGCATGAGGCGGGTAGCTCCGGCGAAGTGCTGCAGGCTGGGCTGGTGAAGTTGCTCTGATGAAAGAGAGTTGATCTTTCGGCCTGGGGACTTGTCACTGCAGTGGCAAGGTTAAACGAGAGAAATGTGCATCGCCAGCAAGGGGTCTAATGATTAGTTGAATTTCTGGCAAATAGAATTTGCCAGTCCCAAAGGCATTTTAACCACCTCGAATTCGCTTATCTTTTCCTACTTCTTCCTCCCCGCTTGCCCTTGTAATTCTTCTTGTTCCCTCCCTTGCTTGATCGCCCATAGCTTTTTCTCCTTCTTTTTGGATTCCACTCTGGTCCAGGACCCAACTCTGGAAAAGGCTGTAACTTCATGATTTCAGTTTCGATCAATTGTTCAATCTCATGGAAATCATACATGTCATTTTCATTCACCAGCGTGATGGCTACACCTGTCGTATCTGCTCTGGCAGTCCTTCCCACTCTGTGGACATAGTCTTCAGCATTGGTCGGCGTATCATAGTTGATTACTAAATTGATGTCCTTGATATCAATTCCCCTCGAGAGCACATCTGTAGCTACAACAATTCTTGTTCTGGTAGCCTTAAAATTGGCAATCACCGCTTCTCTTTCTTTCTGCTCATAATCTGATGAAACGCCCTCTACATTGAACTTCTCAGCTTTAAGTGCCTTGACGATGTCATAAACCTTCTTCTTTCTCGATGAGAAAATGATGATTCTCTTATAACTCGGCTTGTCCCTGATCAAACGTGTGATTAAAGCTAATTTCTGCTCTTCATGCACCAGATAAACAGCTTGCAAAACGCCTTCAGCTGGCTTTGAAATCGCAATGTTGATTTGGTGAGGGTCATTTAAGGTCTTTTTTGCTAATTGTCTGATCTTCGTTGGCATGGTAGCTGAGAACATCAAGGTCTGTCTTTCCTTTGGTAGATAAGAGGCGATTTTTTCAATATCGGCCCTAAATCCCATGTCCAACATTCGGTCTGCCTCATCCATGATAAAGTACTCCACCTGGCTAAAGTCCACATAGCCCATATTCAGGTGTGATATTAATTTCCCCGGAGTAGAAACTATGATGTCAGCGCCTTGTGATAGTGCTTCCTTTTCTTGCACCCAATCCTCCCCTGAACCACCACCATAGACTGCAATCGAATGCAAGCCTAAAAAATAGGTAAATCCTTGAATTTGCTTGTCAATTTGTATGGCAAGCTCCCTGGTAGGGCAAATCACAAGTGCCCTTGTGGCCTCTTTTTTTTCTCCTGTAAAAAGTCTGTGTAAGGTAGGCAAGATAAATGCCGCAGTCTTTCCGGTTCCCGTCTGAGCACATGCAATTAAATCCTGACCACGTAATATCACGGGAATCGATTCTTCCTGAATAGGAGTGGCCTCCTCAAATCCCATATAGCCTATAGATTCTATAATCTCATCTGCTAACCCTAATTCTGTAAATTTCATAATGCAAAGATGCTAATAATATATCTAACCAAACGAAAGCACTTTATGATTATTCGAAAAGCTTTGTATTCGAACCAAATTAAAGGTGTGTAAGTTAGAAAGGCGCATCATCAAAATTTTAAAGTTATGATTTATACGATACTTTTAATGATTCAAATGATTGTAGGAGTCAATACAAATTTTGACAAAATTCAAAGCGAAAACTCCAATGGGAATGTTATTGTACATGTGACCGATATACCAGAAATCAAAGGTGAAGTACTGGTAGGGATATACGATAGTAGAAGAACATGGAGAAAGGTAAAAAAAGTCCTCAAATATGAAATCAAGAAAGTGGAAGACGATAGAGAAGTTTTAGTTTTGGAAGATATACCGGCAGGTACTTACGCTATTGCTATTTTCCAGGATTTTAACGGTAATCGTAAATTTGATTACAACTGGGTGGGTGTACCTAAAGAGCCATTTGGATTTTCAACCAATTTTATGGTTAATAACAGAGCTCCCAGATATAAAGAAGTAACCTTTACGCATCCAGGAGACCAGGATACTGAGATGGAGATTGTGATGCAAGTTTGGTAGACCATTGAAAGAATACAATTACATATAGAGGGTAAGTGCTTTTAGTGCTTATCCTCGCTTATTTTACGATCTACCATTCAAATATTGACCTCATTCTAACTTAACAACCTTACCTCATCCTCACTTATATGTACAGCTCTTAGCTCTTCGGCCCGGTCGTCAATATCCCCGGATGCATTCTCTAGTCGTAATACACCCCTTGGACATACAGCTGAACAAATACCACACCCAACGCAAGAAGCCCGTACGATATCCTGACCTCTTTGAGCGTACCACCTCACATCTATGCCCATTTCACAGTAAGTAGAACAATTTCCGCAAGAAATACACTGGCTGCCATTGGTGGTAATTCGAAATTTAGACTTAAAGCGCTGTACAAGGCCTAGATAAGCAGCAAGTGGACAACCAAATCGGCACCAAACTCTATTTCCCATAAGCGGGTAAAAGCCAGTTCCCACCACACCAGCAAAAGCAGATCCTATAAGAAAACCATACCAGGTACGAACACTATAGGAATCTAAACCAATGATTCGACTGGCTCCACTAAAATAAGTATACAGGGTCAATATGGTCATAATCACAGCAAAAGCCAGAACACCGTGTACAATAAATCTTTCATATTTCCAGGCACGCAAACTCTTATCTGAAAGTTGTCTGTATGGATCACCCAGAGTCTCTGCCAGTCCTCCACAGCCGCAAACCCAGGAGCAATACCATCTTTTTCCGAAGAAGTAGACAAACACCGGAACCCCAACCAAAGCTAATAAGGTACCCCATACCAAAAGAAAAATTCCAAAGCCTCCGCTCTGAATTAAATTGCTGATGTTGTAATCAAAAAAGAAAGAGTAATTAAGTGGCCAGATGTTTTTAAGATCCATTGAAGGCATATTCAACTTGCTAAGAATCTCAGGAATTAAAAACGCAAAGCAGGTTTGGAAAAACATCACTGAAATGGTTCTTAATATCTGGTATTTATTATGCCAATATTTCGCAATCATTCGAATGCCCATGGTCAGGACTATAACCGTGTAAAGCATACCATATAAGAACCATCGATCTGCATTCGTTCCGACTATCAATTGTTTCAGGGGATCCGCAATTTGAATCCAGGGAACAATATATTCTGGCACCCAGTAGAGTAAAATGTAAAAGCCGATAAGATAAATTCCGGTAATCACCCCTAGCCAGCCTGTCACATCTGGTGGAGAGGCAGACTTAGTGGGCTCATGTTCTTTTTCGTTTCTTCTGAACAGCACCAGAGCAATGATGATTCCTGAAATCACCAAAGTCACTGCTGGCCAAAACCAGTTTTTATTCATGTAGAAAACCCCATATAGTAATATGCCAATGATGGTCGCGCCCAGAAAAAAACCTCGAATACTCAAATTCAAACCTTTCTGCATCGATCGATGGTAGATATGATCATTTTTGATACCTGGAATCTTGAAAAAAGTAGGAATGATATAAATGAGGCCTCCTATAATGCCTAAACCTATGGTTAGCCACCAAAACAGAACCTTATTGTTAGAAACAATGCCATCACCAGTGGATTTTACAATACTTAAGACGTAATTATTGACTTTATCTTTACTTAAATTAAATTGCCATTCCTGCAAGTCTTCAGGAATACCCGTTTTGGCCTTTTCTTCTTGAATCGTTGTCGCCTCCTCAAACATCTTTCGCAGTGCGTGGATGTAGTCGAATGAATTTGAAAACTTTTTGCCTTCGATATCCTGATTCTGAATAGCTTCCAGGATGGAATTTCTATGAATTTCATCGACTTCCAGCTTACTTTGCTTAAAGGTATAACCATCAAGACCCAAAGAGAGGGTAAATATGGCCAGGGCCACCACAAAAAGAGCAAGTCCTACTTTATTGAATATATTCATTGATGTAAATCTATCGATTAAGAAATGAAAGCACTTTGGCGAGCCCTCTTTTGGTTTTTAACTCTAAATTTTTCCCGGTTTGCTCATTGTATAGCTCCACTACTTTCCTATCATACTGTTTGTAAAATTCCGGATCGAAATTCGCTAAACCCAGATGTTGAAGTACATTTTCTATATTGGTTTTCTCTTTGATCCATTTCTCACACACTTCATGTCTATATCTGACACCCATCAGATTAAATCCGAGAACATGACCATGATTCTTATCATAGTTTATTCTGATTGACTTTCTTCCATCAGGATGCTCCCAGTATAATGTTCCCATAGTATCTGGTATTTTGGTAGGAACCTCACCATATACCATGTATTCAATATCAAGGAATTTAGCTGAATTGAACCAAATTCCAGGATCATATTTGACCGGTCGATCACAGACATTATATGCTACTGTTTCACCCATCATTTTTCCAGTGTACCATATGGCCTCTATTGATCTTCTTCCTTCTTTTGGAGATTTCAATTGGGCACAGTCACCGATGGCATAGACATCCTGCATGTTGGTTTCTAAAAATTCATTGACCACTATACCCTTATCTATTTCCAGATCGGTTTTCTTTAAAAATTGAACATTCGGATGAACTCCCGCTGTCAAACCAACGAATCCGCATTCTATTTTTTCTCCTTTATTGGTCGTAACAGCATTGGCCTCTCCTTTTCCATTATCATGAATTTCCTTTAATTCAGTTTCTAATCTGAGGTCCAGGCCATGTTCCCGGATATGCCGACTAACCATTTTAGATTCCTCTAATGGCAGGACATTGTTCCAATAATGTTCCTCTCTCACTAGCAAGGTGACGGGGATATGTCTGGAGTGAAACATTTCAGCCATTTCTATCCCGATCAATCCGCCTCCGACGATGACTGCTCTTTTCAGACCTTCACTATATTTTTCCATAGCTTCCAGGTCCTGGTATGAATACATGCCGTACACCCTTTCAAGATCCTGGCCCGGCCAACCAAACTTATTGGAGGCAGACCCGGTTCCAATGATCAATTTGTCATAGGACATTTTTTCTCCAGAACTCAGGGTCAGTGCTTTTTTTGTAAAATCTACATGTTCTACCCTCGCGTTCTTCAAATTAATTTTGTTCTTATCCCAAAACCAGTCCTCATAGGGCTTGGTATCCTCATACCTCATATGACCCATATAGATGTACATCAAAGCTGTTCTGGAAAAGAAAAAATCAGTTTCATATGATAGAACTGTGATTTCATAGTCAGATAGCTTTCGGATAAATCTCGCAGCAGTGATTCCACTTATTCCGTTACCAATTATTATAATCTTCATGTATGACTAGTGGGTTTAAGATCTAAATGCATCATGAATATAAAGGATGTTTTGACAAGACCACTAATTTAAGTGGTTTACATGTCCAGGGTTCGACAAAGTGAACGATGTTAATAAATTGTAATTCACAGAATAAAATGGAAGCTAGTAAATTACATATTATAAAATTATTTAATATATTTGCGACTGTTAATGATTTTGTTTTAGTATTTATTAAGGATAATTAACAAAATATTAATACTCGCTTAAACTTATAATTCATATCTTTGAAATAACACTAATTGCCTATGCGTAATTTTTTACTATACATTTTTTTCTTGACAGCAACCATTTCTACGACAGGACAGATCGTTTACTCTCCTAATCCGATAGAAGTGACTGCAAATGCTGCTACAGAAAATATTCAGACTGATTTCGAGTTGAAGAATGAAGGGTCTGACACGGTATATCTTGCATGGAAACTGGAGGTGGTGGCACAGCCAGGTCAATGGCAGTATTACGTGTGCGATACAGAGAATTGTTATAATTTTAATCAAAGTGAAAGCTCTGATTCTCGTCCGAACGTTATTGCTCCGGGTGAATCCATCATAGTGATGTTTCATACCTTACCTTCTGAAACAGAAGGAGAAGGAACCTACAATATTGAATTTTTTGACCTTCAATATCCTGACAGTTTAAAAGTTGAAGTTCCCATCACTATTAATACTATCACATCATCTACCTCAAATCTATTTGTTAAAGGGCTTTCTATTTTCCCTAATCCTACCACAGATTTCTTTAGAGTCAATACCGGAGATTTGATTTCAAATATCGATGTTGTTACTGTCGTAGGGAAAAAAGTAGCCAGCTTTAAAGCAGAGCAAGGCAGATTTTATGACGTTTCTGATCTTAATACAGGAGTCTACTATGTGAGATTAATAGATCGTTTCGGTGAATCTATAAAGGTCTTGAAACTTAAGAAATATTAAGCCGGATATTGTGCAAAGTTTCTAGGGGTTTCATAAAGTCTTACGGTAACCTCATATTCTGATCCCAATTTTTCGGATAAGATTTTCCAGATGGTATAGCAAAGATTTTCACAGCTCGGTGGGACTTCCTTGAATTCTTCCGTATCCAGATTTAGGTTTTTATGATCAAAGCGATCTTCTATTTCCTCTTTAATTAAGTCTTTAAGGACTTTGAGGTCAATTAAATAGCCAGTGACTGGATCTACTTCTCCCACTACTTTGACTTCAAGCTCATAATTATGACCATGATAGTTCGGACTGTTACATAAGCCGAACACTTCTATATTCTTTTCATCTGACCATTCAGGGACATGCATGCGGTGAGCTGCATTAAAATGGGCTTTACGGAATACTGCGATTCTCATTATAATTGTCTTATTTCCCTATTTAACCAGCTTTTTATTCCTTTTGTTTTAATAAAGATGAGTACTGCGTCAAATTGCTGCTGTAAGATATGATGCGATCGATCTCGATCTGTGTCAGGCCAATGGTTTTTTCCCATCATCTTTATGGGATTATTAAGGCAGTAGTTGGTGTTTTGCAATAACTGCCAACTAATAAGCTATATTTGCAGATGTTATGATGAAAATGTGGGCTGAATAATGAATACTTTTCATACTGCGATATTGACCTCCCTTACTCATCTTCTCAATGAAGATCAATTACCTCATGCCATTATATTGAAGGGTAGAGATGGTAGCGGCGCTTTACCACTTGCGCTGGCTTTGGCTACAGAAATTGTAGCACAAAAAGTGCCTGGCAACAGTGCTGAGAAGCAGCAAAGCGCTAGAATGAAAGCGGAGAAGTTTATTCATCCCGATATTCACTATTCATTTCCATTTGTTGGTAATACGACCAGTAATGACTTTCTAAAAGAATGGCGGCAAGCTTTATCGGAGAATGCTTATATGAATATTACTGAATGGATGAGCAGGTTGGATGCAGAGAATAAGCAGGCGAATATTAATGCTAAAGAATGTCATTCTATCATTCAAAAATTGGGTTTGAAGAGTTTCGAAAGTGAGTATAAAGTCTTATTGATGTGGTTGCCGGAATACCTGGGTAAAGAAGGAAACCGTTTATTAAAACTGATAGAAGAGCCGCCGGAGAATACCATTTTTCTTTTTGTTGCAGAAAATACGGATCAAATTTTGAACACCATATTATCCAGGTGTCAGTTGATCAACGTACCTAACCCAAGTGATAGCGCAATCATCGATCAATTGGTAAAAGATACAGGTATTACAGCGGATGCGGCAAAGAAAATCAGCTTTCTGACAGATGGGAATTACAGGGTTGCGTTGAACATGAGTGATGATCAAGTGATTGATTTTTCGGAAAAATTATTTGAATGGCTCAGAACTTGTTATAAATTAAAATCGGAAGAAATCGTAAATTGGTGCGAAGATTTCGGTAAATTAAGTAAAGAACAGCAGAAATATTTTGTGACCTACGCGTTACAGTTTTTTAGATCCTTTTTAATGCTGGACGTAATTGATAAAGATCAGTTGCGATTTTTAGAAAAGGAAATTACAGTTGCTCAGAATTTAAAGAAGTTTATTGATTTAGAGGCATTGGAAATGCTTGAGGAACTGCTTAACGATAGCTTCATGATGATCGAACGGAATGCTAGCGTGAAAATGTTATTCATGAAAAATTCTATAAGAATTCATGAATTATTTCACGCGGCTCGTTATGCCTGAAAAGGCCATCTCGTGAAGATTTGATATATATATAAAATATAATTATGGGATGTGCGAGTTGCAGCTCAGGGACTGGAGGCAGTCCGATGGGATGCGAGAACAAGGGACATTGCACAAGTGGGCGATGTAATAAGATGAACACCTATGACTGGCTTTCGCAATTGGAAATTTATGATAAAAATGATTTCGATATTGTGGAAGTAAGCTTTAAAAATGGCGCCAGGAAAGAATTTTTTAAGAATGAGTTGGGTGACCGTGTAGTAACCGGCGATATGGTGGTTGTAGATACGGGAAATGGCTATGACGTTGGTAGAATAAGTCTTTCAGGTGAACTGGTCCGTATTCAGATGAAGAAGAAACGTGTCAATGAAGACCGAATCTTTAGTAATATCATTAGAAGAGCCCATCATCGCGACCTTGAAAAGCTCCAGGAAGCCAGGAATTTAGAGAAAATGGCACTGGTTCGAGCGAGGGTCATTGCCAGAACTCTGGGTCTGGAAATGAAAATAGGTGATGTAGAGTACCAGGGTGATAAACGAAAAGCTACCTTCTATTATACAGCAGATGGCAGAGTTGATTTCAGAGAATTGGTTAAGCAATATGCCAAGGAATTCAGGGTCAAAATTGAAATGCGTCAGATAGGGTCTCGACAGGAATCAGCGAGAATTGGAGGTATAGGTTCATGTGGTCGAGAATTGTGTTGTTCAACCTGGCTGTCAGATTTTAAAACGGTCAGTACATCTGCTGCTCGTTATCAATACATAGGGATCAATCAATCTAAACTTTCGGGCCAATGTGGGCGTTTAAAATGCTGTCTGAATTATGAACTAGATACATACATGGACGCTCTTCGTGATTTTCCTAAGAAAGCGGATTATCTTAAGACCAAATTTGGATCAGCACAGATGATCAAGATTGACATTTTCAAAGGATTAATGTATTACGGAACCAATATCGATGGAAGACGCGGGCCTGTAGTAACGCTGGATAAAGAGCAGGTAAAGAAGATTCTTGAAATGAATAAGAAGGGAGAATATCCGGATGATTTGATGAGTTTGCAGGCTGTTAAAGAAGTTGCTCCTGAAGATGAAGACATGGGCTATGGACAAGTGGATGACGTCGTAGAATTACCTGAGACCAAAAAAAGAAGAAGAGGACGAGGCAGAAGTCGGGGTCGAGGTCGAAATTCAAATCAACGCAGTCATTCGAATGGCTCGAATTCAAAATCAGACGAGTCAAAAAGTGGAGACAACACACAGAATCAGGCTACTGGTACAAAAGGAAAACCCAGAAAGAAAAAAAGAAGAAATAACAGAAAAAGAGGTGGTAATAAAAGCACCACAGATAAGAAATAATTTATGAGTAAGTACGATTTAGTGATTATAGGTAGTGGCCCCGGAGGATATGTTGCGGCCATCAGAGCAGCTCAGCTTGGCCTTAAAACAGCAATAATAGAAAAATACAATACGCTTGGTGGAACCTGCCTTAATGTGGGATGCATTCCTTCAAAGGCCCTTTTGGACTCCTCTGAACACTATCACAATGCAGATACCACTTTTAAAGAACATGGTATCAAATTGAGCAATCTCGCTGTAGACATGAAACAAATGATCAAGCGAAAGAATGATGTTGTGGACCAAACCTGTAAAGGTGTTGAGTTTCTAATGAAAAAGAATAAAATAGATGTCTTTACCGGAGTAGGATCATTCAAATCTGCCAAGGTAGTTACGGTGACTTCCAGTGATGGCAAATCTCAAGATCTGGAGGCAAAGAATGTCATTATCGCCACAGGATCTAAACCAGTGACGCCTAAAGCTTTTAATTATGATAAAAATAGGGTGATTACTTCTACTGAAGCCCTGAATATTGATAAGCTTCCGAAAAAGATGGTCATCATAGGAGCCGGTGTCATAGGATTGGAGTTAGGTTCCGTTTTTGCCAGATTGGGAACTGAAGTAGACGTTGTGGAATATATGGATTCTATCATCGCTGAGATGGATGTAGATTGTGGAAAAGAATTGAGAAGAGCTTTAAAGAAACTGGGTATCAATTTTCACCTTAAGCACGAGGTTGTAAGTGTCAAGGGAAATAAAACCGCTGTCACTGTTGGTGTGAAAAAGCGAGATTCCGAAGAACAATTTGACATCAAAGCAGACTATTGTCTGATTGCCATTGGAAGAAGACCCTATACGGATGGTCTTGGTTTAGAGAACATCAAGGCTGAAGTAGACGATCGAGGACGGGTCCGGGTAAATGATCATTTGGAAACTGCAGAACCAGGAGTCTATGCCATAGGTGATGTGATACCAGGTGCGATGCTGGCTCACAAAGCTGAAGAAGAAGGAGTATATGTAGCTGAATTGCTGGCAGGTCAAAAGCCTCATATAGATTACAACCTCATACCGGGTGTTGTATATACATGGCCTGAAGTGGCCGCTGTCGGTAAGACGGAGCAACAACTTAAGGAAGAAGGGAAAGCATATAAGTCGGGAAAATTTCCTTTTAAAGCTCTGGGCAGAGCGCGTGCGTCCATGGATACTGACGGAATGATCAAGGTCCTGGCAGATAAAGAAACGGATGAAATTCTGGGTGTTCATATGGTAGGTCCCAGAGTGGCTGATGTCATCATGGAAGCCGTAGCTCTAATGGAGTTTAGAGCCAGTGCTGAAGATATGGCAAGAATCTGTCATCCACATCCCACCTATACAGAAGCAGCCAAAGAAGCTGCACTTGCTGCAACGGGAGATCGCGCGCTACATATATAGGTATTAATAAAAAGTAGTAAGGAAATAAAAAGGCGCTGGCTCTCTAAAGAGTCCAGCACCTATTAGGTTTTAAGAGGCAACTAAGTCTTAGCTTAGCATAAATAAATTAAGTTAAGACCATACTTTTTTTGGGGTTTATCGCTCATTGTGTCTTGCCATCAAAGATACATTTTAAGTTTATTCATTCTATACGTAAAAATACCTGTTTTCGGATTATCGGGTTATGTAGGTCGTTTACATCGTACTTAAGAATATATCTAATTCTTGAGTCATGAATGGCTTATGTATTGTTAAAAAGACCAAATGAAATTGGCCTTTAACTTCTGGTCCAAGTAATTGATAATCTTGTATCTTGGCCCCACTAAGTGCAATGCAAAATGAAAAAAATATACTTCTGTTTTCTCTTAACAATTTTCGTTCATTCCTTTCTTTCAGCACAGCATCGATCCCTTAAAATTTCGAGCTCAGAAGTAAGTGAGCTTCTCCAAGGCATACCAGATCTTAATTCTATCCATCTTCCCGGGCAGACAGAACCCTATCGCTTAAAATTAAATCCTTCGATCATGGATAAGGAATTGCAGGAGCGATTTCCTAAAATTCAAGTTTATGATGTTTACAATCGTGAAGGAAAAATGATAGGGTCTGTGATCAGAACACCGAAGACCTTTTACTATACCTTAAACTATGAACAGGAGATGATATCGTTTTATCCTGACCATCAGAATGGAGGTTATATACTTGAACATGGAGCGGATAATGATTGGGAGTGCACCACAGAGGAGAAAAAAATCATGAAACAATTCACGAACCGATCAGATATTGGAAAGTATACTTACGGTGATCAATTGCAGAGTTTCAGATTAGCCATCATTACGACAGGTGAATTCTATGAGCAGCACGGTAATGATGACAATGTAGTCATGGGAGAAATCATTAAAACATTTAATGGGGTCAACCGAATTTTTGAGCGAGACTTTTCGATTAATTTTACCCTGACAGGAAGGGTGAAATTATTTGCTGATAAAGAGACTGATCCATTTACACCAGTCATCGGAACTAGTGCTTCAAGCAGAACCATTCAATCTGCAAGAGCTTTTCAAGATGAATTTGATTTCGATTCTTATGACCTGGGAATAACCTTCAATGCCAATAGCGAAGGATGGCCAGGTGGTGGAAGAGCTATTATTCGGGCCGCTTGCGATCCTGGATCTACAAGCAACGGACCTACAAAAGCCAGGATTTGGGCTACCAGTGATGGCATTGCTGAAAATGCTTTTACCGTGTTGGTTACTCATGAATTGGGTCATGCTTTTGGTGCAAGACACACGATGAACTCAGATTCTGAGTTTTGTGATGAAGCTGTCCATGAGGACAATGCCTATGAAATAGGAAGTGGAAACACCATCATGTCCTACGCTGGTCGCTGTGAAGATGGAGACGATTATGTCTTGCCTGCAGAGCCTGTCAACAACTACTTTCATTTCTCCAGTTTGTATTTGATGAGCCAGTATATAGAAACACTGGATTGTCAGTTAGTGATTCCAACGGTAAATACACCACCAGATCTGACCGTTAATCCATGTGAACAGGAATCATTTCAGATTCCTTTAAACACGCCATTTTCTGTGACTGCAGATGCGAGTGACCCGGAAGGTGACGATTTGACTTATGTGTGGGAACAATTTGATGAAGACGGACTTGGCAAGCCGAACATTGGATTTTTAGGCCTGGATGCTGCAAATAGCGCTATAGGTCCTTTGTTCAGAGGTTATGCTCCCAGCAATAATCCGAGGAGGGATTTCCCCAGATTCTTTAATTTCTTTTTTCAGGATCCTTTTGAAAGCCTTTCCAGAGTGCCCAGGGATCTGACACTAAGGTGTACGGTTAGGGATAACAATGCCGAAGGAGGAAATTTTACAAGTGATGAAATAACTGTGGAAGTGGTGGACGCAGGTCCTATGATGATTGAAATAGACAGTTTGATCGATACCATCGTTGGTGGTGAGACCATAAATCTGACCTGGAACAATGATGGGGTATCTGATTTATGCGACAACGTAGATGTTTCGCTGATTTCTCTTACTGATCCTAATATTGTGATTCCGGTGGCGACCAATTTGCCCTATACTCAATTGGGTCTGGAGTATTTTGTAGCTCCCGGCTTCAGCATCGACGGTGACTTTCATTTTAAAATAGAATGTCATATTTCAGATTGTTTTTCTTTCTATAATTATTCACGTCCTTTTTTCTCGCGTACCAACAACTGCCCACCTACAGAGCTGTATTTTACCTGTGGAATCGATGATGTAACGGCAAATATTGGAGATGAGATATTAAATTTTAGTTCAGCTGAAAGTTTCTCGGGTATTTCCAGGTTTGAAAAGGAAATTGTTTTGGAAAGTACGGATCAGGTGGCACCCTTCATTCGACTATCTTTAATTGATGAATGTGAAACACTGGTTTTTCCTTCCGGAAACCCCGTGACAAGGAATTTTGAATTTTTAAACTTCCATGTTTCAGAGAGTGGAAGTTATAGAATAAGAAACAATACCTCACCCTTTGCAGGCTTCATTGTATACGATGCAGAAACATATCATGAGAATGACCCTTGTGCTTCATTCATTGGCACCAACGTATCAGAGTCCATTAACAATCCGGGGACGCTGACTACAACGGTCAGAGAATGGATAGATATCGATCTTGATCCTTGTAAAGATTATTTGTTAGGTATCACCAAACTCGAAAATGAAGACTTGACATTTTCAGTCTCTATAACTGGTTCTTCACCGATAAGTATTGAACAAGGAAACGAGCTTGACAACACTTTCTATTATGTGGTGGAAGATCAGGATGGAGTAATAGAAAGCATTCAGCAGGACTCGGATTTCAGAACTTTGAGGCAAGGTCAAAGAAAAGTGTATACCATTACCGTAGACCCTGAAACCTTCATCCCGGAGGATTGGGTCGGACGTCTGCTCATAGATTTGGGTATTGAAGGAGTATGCGTAGGAAGAAGCTCAAATGCAGCTGATTTGCTCATTATTAACCCTTTACCTGATGAAGACATGGATGGCTACCATACAGATGAGGATTGTAATGACAATGATCCGAACATCAATCCAGGAGAAACAGAAATTTTAAATAATGCCATAGATGAGAACTGTGATGGGATCATCGAAGGGGTGGATGAAGATATGGACGGATTCGTGCTGGGAGTAGATTGCGATGATACAAATGCAGCCATTAATCCCGAGGCTGAGGAAATTTTCAATAATGACATCGATGAGGATTGTGATGGCGTGGCCAATGTGATCGATGAAGACATGGATGGTTTTCACTCCGATGAAGATTGCGATGACTCTAATCCAAACATCAATCCGGGTGCTGAGGAAGTTTTCAATAATGACATCGATGAGGATTGCGATGGCGTGGCCAATGTGATCGATGAAGACATGGATGGATTCAACTCCGATGAAGATTGTGACGACACTAATCCAAACATCAATCCGGGGGCTGATGAGATTGCCAACAACGACGTAGATGAAAATTGTGATGGTGAAGTGGCCGTCATTGATGAGGATATGGATGGTTTTAACTCCGATGAAGATTGTGATGATTCGAATGCAGACATCAATCCATCAGCGGAAGAAATTCCCGGTAATCCGGTAGATGAAAATTGTGACGGCATCGTCCTGAATTTTGATGCAGATATGGATGGCTTTAACTCTGAAGATGACTGTGATGACAACAATGCAGCCATCAATCCTGAAGCAGAGGAAATTCCCAACAATGACATCGATGAGAATTGTGATGGAGTTTTACTTATCATAGACGAAGATATGGATGGTTTTAATTCTGATGAAGATTGTAATGATCAGGACTCATTAATAAACCCATTGGCCACTGAGATTCCCAACAATGATATCGATGAAAATTGTGACGGCGCGGTTATAGTCATCGATCAGGACATGGATGGTTTCAATTCTGACGTAGATTGTGACGATTCTAATGCAGCCATTAATCCTATGGCTCAAGAAATTCCGAATAACGATATCGATGAGGATTGTGACGGCGTAGCACAGGTAATTGATGAAGACATGGATGGTTTTAATTCAGACGAGGATTGCAACGATCAGGATTCATTGATCAACCCTGGCGCAATGGAAATTCCTAACAATGACATCGATGAAAACTGCAATGGAGAATTTGCCTACACCGATGAAGATATGGATGGCTTCAATGGTTCCGTAGATTGCAACGACCAGGACTCACTCATTTATCCTGGAGCACCAGAGATCGCCGGGAACGGTATAGATGAAGATTGCGACGGAGAAGATTTGATCAGTAGTGTAAGTGAGGAGGAATTCTTGGTCAATGTAGAGGTATTCCCCAATCCTGCGAATCAATTTGTGATCATTACTTCTCCCCAGGTTGACATAAAAGTTCATATCATGAGCATCCATGGTCAACAGATTTATTTTTCTCAAGCCTATGGTACAACAGAACGCATTCAGATTAGAGAATGGCCAGCAGGCCTATATTTTATCCATGTCTATGACAATGAAAATGAATTCCGGGGAATCAAAAAATTGGTAAAATTATAAGGACTAAGAAAATTGATCTAGAAAATCAAAAATGGCAGGGAAATAGAGGTCAGGACGATCAAGCCAACCATAGTGACTGCATTCAGGCATCATGACCAATTTTGAATGGGGAAAGATAGCATGTGCCTCTTTGGCCGATGCAGGATCTACCACATCATGAACACCATGTAAAATTAAAACTGGCTTTTCAAACATGGCCATCCTTTCTTTAAGGTCATAATCGATAGATCTCATATTCCTCCACACCAAACTATTGAGTGCCAAGTCTCCCTGGGTCAGTCTTTCAGCGACGACAGGAACATGGTGCTTTTTCTCAAGATAAGCTGGTGCCAACCAGGTCGCCCTTTGAAGTCTGGCAAAGGCAGTGGTGTCTCCCTCTCTTATTTTACGACTCCAGAAACTTAAGGAGTCCCTTTGAATACTAGTGAGTCTTTCATTAATCAGCGATGTTCCTAATATCGACAAATCCAGCCCACCGGATGAAGACAGTATTAAACCTGTCACTTTTTCCGGATGCTTTGATACATAGTAACTGCCTAACATTCCTCCAAAAGAATGTCCCATCACTACCCATTCATCTATTTCAAGGTTTTGGCGTAATTTTTCGATGTCTTGAGTCATCAAGTCAAGCGTAATGTTTTCTTCATTTAAATCAGGAAGTGGTGTTTGACCTGTGCCCCTTTGATCATAGATGATGACACTGTTTTTAACGGCTAATTTTTTAGCCAATCCTCGAAATCCTTCACTACTAAAGCCAGGGCCACCATTGATTAACAATATGGGGAAACCTTCTCCATAAACTTCGTAATGGGTTTCTATTTCCTGCGCACTTAGACTTAACCAAAGTACGACGCCAATCAACGTAATTAGACTTTTCATAGCATGAAATATAGATTATTTCGGGCGTGTATAAGATTGATTTAGATGAAACATCGCTACATTTATACAAAGAACTACAACTTCTATGTCGAAACTGAAGATTGAAAAGATAGAAATCATACCCATTCAGATTGAACTCAACGAACCATTTGTGATTTCTAAGGGACCCCTGACTCATGCCAGAAATACGGTTGTCATTATTTATGCCAATGGGCTTTATGGTACCGGAGAGTGTTGTCCTTACCGTACTATTCATGGGGAAACTCAAAAAGGAACGGTAGCCGCCGGCAAAGATCTGGCTGAATTATTGATCGGGGAAGATGCCCGTGAAATCCACAGACTGGTGAGCAAACTGGATAGAGCCCTTGCTGGAAATGCTTCTATTAAAGCTGCTTTTGATATGGCACTATATGACCTGAATGCAAAAGCCGTTGATCTACCCTTATTTCGCTACTTGCAGGGCTCGGATGACAAGAAAATATATACCGATATGACGGTCAGCCTATTAGAGAAGGGCAAGATGGCCGAAAAAGCTGCAAAATACGCTGCCGATGGATTTCCAGTATTGAAAGTCAAACTGGGAGATCGACCGGCTGCGAACGACATTGAAAGAATTGCAGGAATCAGAGTGGCCATAGGGCAGGAAATTCCGCTCAGAATTGATGCCAATCAGGGATGGAATTACCTGGAAGCCATCAGGGTACTTCGGGGAATCGAAGACATGAACATCGAACATTGCGAGGCACCAGTTCCAGCAGGCAACATTAAAGACAGACGACGCCTGGTTAAGGAAAGTCCTATTCCTATCATGGCTGATGAGGCTGTATTTAATCATCATGATGCTTTTTTGAACTTGACTGAAAATGCAGCCGACTTGATCAATATCAAGTTGGGCAAAGCAGGTGGTATCCTACATTCCATGAAAATTGCCGCCATTGCACAGTCGGCTGGCGTTTATTGCCAGGTGGGGTCATTTTCGGAAACCAGATTGGGCATATCTGCACTTACACATTTTGCCATGGTATGGGATAATATTATCTACTATGATCTGGACTCCCCACTGATGCAGTCTGAAGATCCCATTGAGGGTGGAATGGTCTACCATAAGGACTGGCAGGTGACTGTCGATGAGACCCCTGGGATCGGTGCGTCATTTGATCTTAAATTCCTGAAAAAGTTTGAAAAGTTAACTATTAAATAAAACGCTTAACTTAGGAACTAAACAACCGAATTTGTGATTATCGCAAATGAACTAAATTATTAATAATGAAAGATTTAAAGTTTACATTTTTGATCACTTTTTTATTGGCACTTTTCACTTTTTCTTCCTGGGCGCAAGTCGACGAAATGGAAGCACAGATGAGCCTTGGCGATAAGAACGCTCTGGTGGTAGACATACAAAACGTGGATAAGAAACAATTGGAATCCTTCTTTAAGGACTACTTTAGAGAATATGGTAAAGTGAAGTACAATCGAAAGGCTTCAGAATACTATATCACTGAGGCAGAGCTTAAGCCAGTTTCAAACGACAAGGTGGATGTCTATGCTAAAATGGAAGACTTAAATAAGGCTGCCAGACTGATGGTATGGATCGATAACGGCACTGGATTTCTAAATTCTACGGATCATGAGAAAGCATACGATGCTGCTGCGGGAATGCTGGTTGATTTTGACATTTATGTAGAGAAATCATTGATCGAAGAAGAGTTAAAAGATGCCGAACGAGCGCTTGACAAAATGGAGCGCGATGCCAGACAATTGGAAAAAGATGAGGAGAAGTACAAGGAAACCATTGAAGATGCAAAAAAGAAAATAACAGAAATGCAGGAGGCACTTGTTGAAAACGAACGAGCACAAGATGACAAGTCTTCTGAGATCAAAATCCACAAAGAAGCCATCGAAGAAATAAGAGAGAAGTTGAACAACGTGGGAAAAAATAAAAAGGTCAAAATGTAATTTCTAACATTTTCATTTTTTTTGGCGGTTCAATGTTCCCATTGGCCTACAAAGAAAAAAAACCTCGCTTTTCCAGCTAATGACTTGAAAATTAGCGTTGTAAGATTCCATTGATACATATTTAATAAAATAAATATATGTCAATGGAATTTTTTATTTATTATCATTTGTTTTAATATTTAGGAAATGAAGAGTTATGCACATTGATTCCCAGTTTTCCACATTTTACCAACGAAGTTTTAGCGGATACAAAAATCATAGTGATCAATTTATTATAGATTTGTCCCGCGAAACTAAAACGAGATAATGGCAGATCAACCTAAATCCTTATTGTCATCCACCAGGAATTTGAAAGCCTATAAAAATGAAGCCGAGGCGGCTGCATTGGGATATGGTAGAGTACTTCCACAAGCCATTCCACTGGAAGAGGCCGTGTTAGGTGCCATCATGGTCGACAAGGACGGACTGACGTCGGTTATCGATATTCTAAGAAAAGAAAGTTTCTACAAAGAAGAGCACAAAAACATCTACGAGGTCATGTTGGAGCTTTTCGAAAAGTCTCAACCCATCGATTTGCTCACAGTTCACGAAGCGCTTAAAAAATCAGGGACATTGGAGGCAACAGGTGGCGTGAATTATCTCATGGACCTTACCCATAGAGTAGCTTCGGCTGCCAACATTGAGTATCACGCAAGAATTGTTGCTCAGAAGTATATCCAGCGAGAATTAATCAGAGTGTCCACAGAAACGGTGAAGGAGTCTTTTGAAGATACCACTGATGTATTCGAGTTATTGGATAAAGCTGAGCGAAACCTATATGAAATTACAGAGCAGAACCTTAGTACCGGATTTGAATCATTAAAGGCTTTGGCAGTAAAGGCACGGAATGAAATTGAAACTGTCAGCGCCAAAACAGATGGTTTGACAGGCGTTCCTACAGGTTTTGAAGAGTTGGATAAAATGACTTCTGGCTGGCAGAAATCAGATTTGATCATTGTAGCAGCTAGACCCGGTATGGGAAAGACTGCCTATACTTTGTCGCTGGCTCACAATGCGGCTAAATTTGGTAAAGGTGTGGCCGTATTTTCATTAGAGATGGCCAATTTGCAGTTGGTGAATCGTTTAATTGCCATGGAAGCGGAGGTCGATTCACGTTCTCTGAGAAATGGAGATCTATCAGAAGAAGAGTGGAATAGATTGCATGCTGCGGTGGAAAGATTATCTGAATTGCCCATATATATAGATGATACTCCGGGGATCAATATTTTCGAATTAAGAGCTAAGTGTAGAAGGCTTAAGCAAAATCATAATATCGAAATGATCATCATTGATTACCTTCAATTGATGACAGGTGCACCGAATGGTGGCGGCGGAAACAGGGAGCAGGAAATTTCTACCATCTCAAGAGCGCTGAAAGGTTTGGCCAAAGAATTAAATGTGCCGGTCATGGCACTTTCACAATTGAGTAGGGCTGTAGAAACCAGAGGTGGAAACAAGCGACCACAGTTATCGGATTTAAGGGAATCAGGAGCCATTGAGCAGGATGCAGATATGGTGACGTTCATTTATCGGTCGGCCTATTATGATTTAGAGCCGGAAGACCCATCAGTTCCAAGAGATGCGGCAGAGATTATTATTTCCAAGCATAGGAATGGATCCCTTGGTTCTGTCTTCCTCAAATTTATTCCTCAATTCGTCAAGTTTACAGAACCAGATAGCATGGGATTTGGTGAGCTTCCGACCATGGGAGATCCATTCAGTTCCGGAATTGTGACCAGACCTTCTAAAATGAATGACGATAGTGGCGGATTGGGTGATATACCATTCTAGAAATGCGATTGAATAAATACATATCACACTGTGGTGTAACTTCACGTAGAAAAGCCGGCGACCTGGTTAAGGCTGGTAAGGTTTATGTCAATGGCTCCATTGAGAAAAACCCTTCTTATATGGTTCAGGAAGGTGATGAAGTTAAATACAATGGCAAGACCCTGGCGCTGGAAGAAAACAAGGTCTACATTCTGATGAACAAACCCAAAAATACGGTTACGACACTTTCAGATGAAAATGGCAGAATGACGGTGAGGAACATTATAGGTGATAAAGTCAGAGAGAGGATCTATCCTGTAGGGCGACTGGACAGAATGACAACCGGCCTCTTGCTGTTAACCAATGATGGTGATTTGGCCACTAGATTAGCGCATCCCTCGGGTGAGGTTAAAAAGTTTTACAGAGCGGTTTTGGACAAAGCCATCAGTCAGGAAGATCTCTTGAAAATCAGGAATGGGTTGACCCTGGAGGATGGATTCATTAAAGTGGATGGTGTAGATATGGTTAAGGATACTGACGGGATGCAGGTCGGTATTGAGCTACATTCCGGAAGAAACCGGATCATCAGACGGATCTTTGAGCATTTGGGATATACAGTGGTCAGACTGGATCGAGAGTATTACGCTGGTTTGACCAAGAAGGACTTGAAGCGAGGATGGTGGCGGCATCTCACTGATCGGGAGGTGGTGATGCTGAAACATTTTGTATAGTCAATTAGTCTTGAACGCATCTGACTGAAATAAGTAAATTTTAGAAAATTAGTATTTAGCAGGTACCCCTTCTCCAGGCAGCGTCGCCTTGATAAATGCTCGCAAATCGTTATTGGCTTTTTCCAGATCCTCCCTTCTTAAATACATCATATGACCACTCTCATAGCCCTTGAAACTAAGGCGATCTTTCATTCGACCAGATGGATCGAGCTGCCACATGTTGTATTTGGCATTGAAATAGGTAGTGGCACCGTCGTAGTAACCTGATTGAGTCAACACATGTAAATATGGGTTTTGAGCCATCGCCTGTCTTAAATTCTCGCCCGTTTGATCGCCGGATCTGTCCCATGGTCTCACTGGTCCAAACATGTTGTACTTCACATCAGTATCATAATTCAGATAATTCTTAAAGTAATGATTGATGGCAGGTGTGAATGAATGAAGCCATGATGTCAATTCCGAGTTGAAATCCGGCCTCGTTCCCGCAGCTGTCTTGTCCAGTCCCTTGTATCTGGAATCTAGCCGCCCTATGGTATACCCCTCTTCTCTTAACAATTCCTTCCAGAAAAATCCAGTTCCCACATCTAAGTTGTTGTCCAGTATCGCTTGCTTTGACAATCCGGAATAGTAAGCCATTTTTTCTGCAACCTCCTCACGTTTTGAATCTTCCAAAAAGCCACCTTTGGCAATTGCGGGAATCAAATCATTGATGGCATATTCCTCGACTTCTTCCAGCATTTCAGTAAGGGGTTTGTTCTGCAGTTCCGGAGCCAATTTATTATGATACCAGGCTGCTGCTGCAAAGTAAGGAAGTCTGTTACCGGCTTCTACAGCACCTTCCCTTTTGATACCCAGCCCTGTTGGTGATACCAGGACAATGCCATTGAGATACATCCACTCGTTGTTTTGTAATGCAAGTGCTAATCCTGAAACCCTGGTCGTACCATAACTTTCACCAATCAGATATTTAGGTGAGGTCCATCTATTGTGTCGTGTAACAAAGGTGCTGATCCATTCTGCGAGGTACTTAATGTCTTGATTAACACCGAAATAATCTTCTTTTTTGGCTTCAGGATGGATAAGCCGAGAATATCCGGTATTGACTGGATTGACAAATACGATGTCAGCGACATCCAGCACTGAGAATGGGTTTTCCTTAATTCCATAAGGTTGAATAGGATAGCCTTCATCATCAATTTTCAAAATTCGGGGACCTGTGTAGGCAATATGCATCCACACTGAAGCTGAACCGGGACCTCCATTGAAGGAGATCAGAAGCGGTCGAGTGGTATTGTCATCTACATCCGTTCTTTCATAATAGGTATAAAAAAGCGCTGCGTCTATTTCATTATTTTCATTCCAGACCGGCTGGGTGCCTGTGGTTGCTCTATATGGAAAAGTTTTACCATTGATGGTCGCCTTGTGCTCTGTGATGACCACGGAATCCGGAGCAAGCATTCTTTTTTGTCCAATAGATAAAGTAGCAAAACAGCATACGGCAACAAAAGTGAGTAGTAATTTCATAAGATCATTGGTTAGAACCTCGAATATAGTCAATTCGATTTCATTAGAAAACCTGATTGAAGGAGTTTGGGGAAAATTACCATTGGCATCGTGGTTTTATTTTAGAGTTTGATCAATTTTTGAATAGCCACACCTTGAGCAGATATCACTTGCAAATAATACACTCCTGCCTTTAACCGATCAATATTGATTTGCTGTTGTTCCCCGTTAATCTCTGATACTATTTTACCTCCCTGATCAAGAATTTGAATGTTTCGGATCGTCTTTACATCTGTTTTTAAGGTAATTTGATCTCTGGCAGGATTAGGATAGATTTTAAGGTCAATGGCATCTGGGCGTTCAGCATCGAATGTAGCGGATTGCATCTGTACTGCCACATCGTCCATACAAAAAAAGGCCGGGGTGTTCATTCCGAAAGCTCCTACATCACTAGATGATAAAGAAAAGACAAGACTGTCGGCCTGCCCGAGAGCACTGATGTCTACGAATGTCCAATCTTTGACCACATAGTCTAAAGAATGATCTTCAAATCGGTAATCTGCAAGATAAAAATCTATACTGTCACTGGAAATGACTCCATCAAGTATGGTTTTGATGGTCAATTTTAAGAAATCAGGATCTTCACCCGTTTCACCACCAAATCTTTTGGCAAATGCGTCTCCATTTAGCATACTTAAAGCCGTATAAGTACTATTGGTCAGGTATAGGGAACTGAACCCGGATGCACTTGTGTTTTGATTCAATCCTATTTTTACCGGATTAAAAGCACTGGCAACCGCATAAGTATCAGACTGATGTCCACTGCCTGCAAAGGCGCTGGTAGAGTTTGAATTACCTTCAGTCAGTGTATCTGTCATAGAGGAAATGGCCCAATCAGTAAAGTAATCGCCAAATTCAGATTCAAAGAAATTATTTTTCAAAGTGATCTCACCAGATTCGAAGACACCAGCTTCTCCGGCATCAATAAGGGCAGAATCCACGCCAATGTTATAGTTTTCAAAATCTGCTAAAATCTGCCCATGAGCCCATTGACATAAAAGCAAACAAATTGTAAAGGTTAAAATCTTCATATTAATATTTAGTAAATGTATAACTTAATGCAATCTCAAAATTTCTTCCCGGCATTGGCCTTCTCTCGATAATGCGGTAGTTTTTGTTCCATACATTGCGCAATTGGGCTTCCAAAACAAAAGAACCGGTCTGATAGGAGACATCAAAATCTCCAATGGTATATCCGTCTAAGTGGTCATTAATGCCGCTTGTTTTACCTACAAGAATCTGCCTGTAGCTGAGTTTAATATTGCGAAATTGGAAATGATATTGAAGGTGTCCCTGATGAATCGGGGTATAGAACAATTGGTCGCCTGCATTGATCTTAGGAAATTGCAGAGCCTTTTTGCTTGTGGAAAGGATATAGTTGTAACCCGCATGAAGGTTTTGGGTGAACTTCTCGGCTGTCCAGTTGGTATTGATCTGAAATTCCAAACCTCGACTCCACACTTGATTGATATTGAATGGGCCATCCAAAGTCCATTGAATCCAATTGTTGATTTGTCTGTTGAATACAGTGTTTTCGATCTGCAGGCTCAGGCGATCTTTTGCTTTTTTGTAGGTCAATGTAAATTCCTGGCTCCATCCGGCTTCAGGAAGCAAATCAGGCTTACCACCTGGAACCCAAAATCGATCGTTTAGAGTAGGTAAGCGATAATTTCGACTGATTTTACCCTTCGATGAGATGCCCCCTCCGATGGGAAACGCAAAAGCTGTAGATGGAGTAAATGGAACCAATGCTCCATTGACGACTTCCTGCCTTCCACTGATTTGAAACCATTTGTACTGGTATCGTCCGAACCATGCGGATTTAACCTCAGTGGCATCGTTGGCATAGTTAGCTGGAGATTGGACAGCGGTCCTGAAATGACTGAAACCAAAATTAAAATCATGGTGTGTCCCTAAGTTGATTTCATAGTCTGTGTCTGCTAAAAATGTTTCAAAATGAGTGATGGATTCAATGCCTTGTTGAGGATCGAAATAATTTAAATCTTCTATGTAATAGCCCGCCTTGGCCTTAAGTGTGGTATTTTCTTCATAGTGATTCCAGTGCAAGGTCACTCTGTCTGCACCATCGAATTGATAAGCTTCACTTTTCCGCTGTACGGTGGTGGGTGGATTTTCCCTGTTATTTCTGGATCTCCAGTAGTGTCCGGTTATTTGGTTTTTCTGATCGATCAGCCAATAGAAATCCTGATTTATATTGAGTTGGCGTTGCATCGCATTTTCCTGGGTTCTCAATTCTCCATTGGTTAAAGGATAGGTAAAGTCATTTTGTGCTGTCAAATAGGATATGCTGGAAACAGATTGGAATTTTTTAGAGGCAATTCCAATTTTCAACTTTTCTTCCCAACGACCAAACGATCCATAGGCAAGTCTGTTTTCCACTTGAAACTTACTTTTCAGATGAGGCTTTTGTTGTAGGTCAATCACGCCTCCAATAGCTCCGGAGCCCCACATAGCAGAATGACCTCCCTTTTGCAATTCCATTTTATCCATGGCCCAGGTATCAAGAAGTGAAAGGTCTAACAAGCCCAGAAAGGGATTTTGAATTGGCAGTCCGTTCCATAGGACGAGGGTATGCCCTGCACTTCCGCCCCTAATAGAAGAGGTAGCCAACGAACCAGGGCCATAGTTTTTGATGAATACGGTACTTTGATTTTGAAGCGTATGAGCAACAGATTCTGCATTTTGAAGATTAAATGAGCGGGTAGTTCCTCCCAAATTGTTGGATCTGAGAGAGGGCATCGATATGGTAATGGTATCGATAATTTCCTCCTGCCCATTGACATAGAAGAATCCACTAAAGGATACTAAACAGCATAAGATCCACTTTTTCATCAGTATTGATTTTCAACCTTTCCACCGAAGGTCCGACCATCAAAAAATGTAAAAGGCAGGTCTTCTGACTTGTTTCACTTTTCACGACCTTCCCGAGATCAAATGCTCAGTGGTATTGCAGGTGAAAAGTAGGAGCGAAACTCACAGCTGCGGGGACAGTTTCGGATTTACACCGGATTCCCTTTTAAAACTCAGCAAATTGCTGGTTACCAAATACGGGGATAAAGTTAGGAAAATACCACGATTAATTATGTTTCAGGACCTATGATTGAAGTCCCTTTTATCATTATCGGTATGGATACCAAGATCCATGTGTCAGGCAAACCTATGCTATAAAGCCCTGGATTCTGGTCACTTCCTGCTTCAGATACTTGTAATTTTCTTCTGAAAGTGGGTGCAATGGCAACCTCACTTCGTTCTCGCAAAACCCCAGTACCTTCATGGCTGACTTAATACCTACCGGATTGCCCTCAATATAAAGCCACTTGTGCAGATCATAAAGATCAAGATTGATTTCCTGTGCAGTATTGAAGTCATATTCCAGCGCCGCTCCTATCATCTGGCTAAATTCCATAGGAAATGCATTGGCCATTACTGAAATGACACCCTCTCCACCACATGCAACCATGGCCATGGCCACTTCATCATCACCAGAGGTCACAAAAAAATCATCGGGTCTGTTCTTGATGATTCTGGTTGCCTGAATGAGATCTCCGGATGCTTCTTTAATTCCAATGAATTTTTTACTATCCCTGGCCAACCGTACCGTAGTGGTCCATTGCATATTAGATTGCGTTCTGCCAGGCACATTATATAAAATAATGGGAAGAGGTGAAACCCTCTGGAGGGCCATAAAATGATGATAGATCCCTTCTTGCGAAGGCTTGACGTAAGAAGGGCTGCTGATCAACAAGGCGTCTATGCCCTCAAAATCATATTGCGCTATCTTTTCACAAAGATCGAGGGTGTTGTTGCCCGTGAAATTTCCTGCGACAATGGGCACTCTTTTCGCGGTCACTTTAATCACATGATCAAGCACATTTTTTGCTTCCTGATCATTCAGAGTGGCCGTTTCTCCTGTAGAACCAAGAGCTACAATATAGTCAACACCTCCATCGATGACGTGATTGACAATTTCTGTGAGCGCGTCAAAATCTATTTTTTGATGTTTAAAAGGAGTGATGATGGCTACACCTGTTCCACGATACTTCGATTGCTTCATTTCCTGTAATTATGAGTGTGAAAATAAAACAACTATTGAGAATAATGAACTTTGTGTCCAGGTTATGCTTATACCATTGACTTTCCAACACTCAATTGATCCAATGTATTTTCAAGAATCCGAATGTAGGCTTTCCAGGATTTGTCCTGACCTGGATTGATCACAAGGTCATACAGATCTGAATGTCCTTCCATGACTCCGATCTTAAATTTCGCATTGGATAGGTCAATGATGGCATTGAGTTCCGGTATATTTTCATCATTAAAATTAATGAGAAGGTCAAAATCTTTTTGAATAAAATCAATGACCACAGGGGCTTTGGGGATGTAATACCAGGTAAATGATTTTTGATTAAAAGCCTGAAAGCTAACTTGTTCAGGATGTGCATGATCTGTGAGATAGAGCAAGCTGATATCCTTTCCGATTTGTTGGAGATGGTTAATATAATCTTCGATCACTTTTAAGTTCACTGGATTTCTGCCATCAATCAGAAAGGCGATCCGATCCGAAGGATTGTGTTTGTTTTTATGAGGATTTTCTCTCTTAAACTGGACGCGTTTTCTACGGTACATCCAGGTTTTCATTTTTTCCATTTTCGTCAGGTTTCACTAAGATAAAACAGCTCTATCCTTTCGATATCAATGATACAGAAAGCGTGATCATCTCTCAGATTTAATCTGATACTAGACTAAACGGTTACAACAGTTGAAAATTTTCTCAATGTACGACGATAACATGTACTGTCGTATTAAACAAAGTTATAATATTTATATCTAATTACAAAGGGTAATCTCAGTCTTCCTCGATTATGTCGTACTGGCCCATATTGGCATATTTATCTATCCGCTTCATAACCCGCTCATCAGGCTCCATTTCAAGCAAGGCCGTGATCTCTTTTTTGATGTGGGATTTCAGCTGTTTTGACATTTTCTCTGGATCTGTATGGGCTCCGCCCAATGGTTCTTTGATGATTTCATCAATCAGTCCGAAATGCAACATGTGATCCGCCGTTAATTTTAGTGCTTCGGCAGCTTCTTCTTTATGATCCCAACTTCTCCAAAGTATAGATGAACAAGATTCCGGAGATATGACAGAATACCAGGTGTTTTCGAGCATAAATACTTTGTCTCCCAGACCTATTCCTATGGCCCCACCTGACGCACCTTCACCAATAACGTAGCAAACGACCGGCACCTTGAGTTGAGCCATTTCAATCAAATTCCTGGCAATGGCTTCGGCCTGTCCGCGTTCTTCAGCTTCTAATCCGGGAAATGCGCCGGGAGTGTCTATCAGGCAAACGATGGGCATGTTGAATTTTTCAGCCAACTTCATTAGTCTGAGTGCTTTTCTATAGCCTTCCGGGTTCGCCATGCCGAAATTTCGATATTGGCGCATTTTAGTGTTGACCCCTTTCTGATGTCCAATAAGCATGACACTCATTCCGTCCAGTCTACCGATTCCACCCACGATGGCCTTGTCATCAGCATAGTATCGATCCCCATGCAGCTCTACGAACTTACTACACATGTGTTCTATATAGTGAAGGGTATAAGGTCGCTCAGGATGTCTGGAAAGTTGGACTTTTTGCCAACCTGTAAGATTACCGTAGATTTCCTTCGTTTTGGTTTTGATTTTATTTTCCAGCTCTTTCACCTTGTCACTCACATCGATATCTCCTTCTTCTCCGACTGCTTTGATTTTCTCTAGCTGTTCATAAAGGCTTTCGAGTGGCTTTTCAAATTCTAAGAATACCATATTAACTTTTAAGGTCTGTAATTATGGTGACTATAATTGCGGGGTAAAATTAACAATAATTAGGAAATTGGTGCATACTACTTTAGATGAACTGCCGTGTCAGCATTTAGGTCAATGGTTCGTAGGCCTTGACCTGCAGAATCAAGTGATGAATTTTGTCAATTCAGGGTTATTAAGAGACCTGTCAATTTCTTGCGGCCCGTTCATTTTCTCTGGGACTTGTCCAATTCTCTGGGACTTTTTCAATTCTTTGGGACTGGTCATTTTCTCAGGGACTTTTCCAATTCTCTGGGACTGGTCATTTTCTTTGAAACTTGTCAGTTCATTGGCAACCAACTGCGTGTTAATATCACATGTTTTCCTGACTGATGGTTTTCATTATATCTGATACCTAGTGACTGCCTTGGGACTTGTCAATTCATTGGCAAGAATTCATTCTAACCCTTTTCAAAACCCGTACCCAAAAGAAACTCCAGGCCACGCCCAATATATGATGTTCAATCCCTCGAAGCCGTCTCCAGTAATCGGAAGATACAAAGGAGCAAAACCGATTCTAAAAAGAAAACCTCTCGGATGTTGATACCGATATTGCAGAGCCGCATTAGGGTAGATTTGAAAACCCGAATCTCCTGTCACTGCTTCGGTAACCGTGGTAAAACCGGCACCCAATTCAAAAAAATGTTTTTCCTTGCCAAATAGGTAGCTGACCTGACCAATGATAACGGGGTCGCCAATATAGCTCACACCTGCTTTTAGTCTGAAGTTATCATGATTTTTAATTGGCGCAAAGTCATAATTTAAGGAATAAATCAATGCATTCCCACCGAATTCAGCGTAGATCGCTTGTTTTTTTTGGGCAAAAGTGAAGGTTAAGCATATGATGAATAATAGAATTGTGCAACTATACTTCATTATAAGAATTATTTACTACTAATGAATGTACAATGAATCATTATAGTTTCGATGATACACTTTATTTCCCAAAAGTGTAGCCCAAGGATACCCCTGGCCAAATCCAGTTGTTAGGATCTGCAAAAGCTGGTTCGTCATCGAAAAGAGGTATGAAACTTGGAGCCAGACCAATTCGAAAAAGTAAACCACCACTGCTTTCATATCTAAACTGGAGGGCCGCATTAGGGGTCAATAGTAAACTTAATTTTTCGTTATCGTTTGAAAAAGGAAGAAAATTTGCTCCTGCCCCAACTTCCATAAAGTATTTTTTCTTCCCAAAAAGGTAACTGATCTGAGTGATCGCAAAGGGGTATGCTAATGTGGAAACTCCTACTTTGGCTCTCCAATTCTTATCAGTCTTTGCTATAGCAAATTCGTAATTTAGAGAATAAAAAAACCCATTGCCTAATAATTCACCATAAACTGCATGGTTTCTTTGAGCATTGATTGACAAATAACTAATTGTCAAAAGAAGGGTAATAAAGTACTTCATTGGATTGATTTTTTATGGTTTATAGAGACATTATGTTATTATTAACAAATTATCACAATAAAACCGAACTCCAGTCAATTCAAGGGTATGTTTTTTCGGTTTGTAATTCATCTTCATTAAAATTGCCCCATGAATTTCCAGAATTTAGAGAATATTGACATTTCAGATTTCCAGCATCCTAAGGAAGCCCAATCTATGAAGAGACTCAGGGAAACGAAAGGCTTTGAAAGGGTCGTAAGGAAATTTTACGATCTCGGTATAGAAAACATCATCAAACTCCAATTTACAGGTAGTAGTTTGAAATTATCGCCAAAATCATTTCCCGAGTTATACCAACTTACTGAAAGGGCTTGTCAAATTTTGGGAGTTGATCATATTCCGGATATATATGTCCATAAATCTGATGAATTTACGGCTAGAACCTTAGGCGTGGATAATCCAATGATTGCGATTTCAACGGAGTGTGTAGACAAGCTTTCAAAAGAGGAATTATTATTTGTAATCGGCCGGGAAGTTGCCAAGATAAAGTGTCAGCACATTCTATACCAAGAAATAGGATTTATTTTCCCGGAACTGATGGATGCCGTATCTCCGCTGACATTAGGATTAAGTGGGGTTTTATCTTCAGGGTTAAAATACGCACTTTTTCATTGGTCACAGATGGCAGAATATACTGCTGATCGCGGTGGACTTTTAGTTTGCCAGGATGTCTATGCAATCAAGAAACTGTATGCAAAGTTGGCAGGTCTTCCGGAGCGCTATTGGGCCACATTTGATGTTGGTGAGCTAGAGGAGCAAGCAAAGGCATTCGAGGGTTTTAAGGAAAGAACGTTTGACAAATTTATGCGATTTTTATACGGGAATAATCTGTGGGCAATTGCCAGGGCGCAGGAACTTGTTAATTGGATAGAAACCGGGGGGTATAATAGAGTCCTTGTCAGCAAAGCAGTGAATTAGACTTGGTTTTAAAAACTTAGCTTAAGAGTAAGGGTTTCAGTGTGAGGCTTTAAGTGATCTTTTTTTAAAAAAAAAATTAAAATAGGTTTGAAATATAAATTCGTTTTTTAGTTTTGCATTCGCTTTCAAATAAAGTTTGTAGATGAACGAACGATTCGAAGGAAAAACGCTGGAAGCGTTTTAGAGAGAGAACTGCGAGGAGGCGCGCAAGCCAGGTATTCGAAAAACGTTTCAGAATACCAAACACATGAAAAACATAAGAAAATAGTCTAACTAAAGGTCTGGTAGTTCAGTTGGTTAGATGAACGAATGGTCCGGAGGAAAAACGCTGGAAGCGTTTTAGAGAGAGAACCGAGCGTAAACCGCAAGGAGGCGCGCAAGCCGGGTATTCGAAAAATGTTTCAGAATACTAGGCACATGAAAAGCATAAGAAAATAGTCTAACTAAAGGTCTGGTAGTTCAGTTGGTTAGATGAACGAATGGTCCGGAGGAAAAACGCTGGAAGCGTTTTAGAGAGAGAACCGAGCGTAAACCGCGAGGAGGCGCGCAAGCCAGGTATTCGAAAAATGTTTCAGAATACCAACACGTGAAAAGCATAAGAAAATAGTCTAACTAAAGGTCTGGTAGTTCAGTTGGTTAGAATACCTGCCTGTCACGCAGGGGGTCGCGGGTTCGAGTCCCGTCCAGACCGCATCAAAGCTTCAATCATTAATTTGGTTGGAGCTTTTTGCATTTTAAGAATACAAGAAATAAGGACGGGACTCTGCAGCCGCAGCCAGCGGGTGTGCCGCTGGTTCGCTTCCTATTGCGCCTCTAGCGCAATTCCTACGGATTGGTCGCTCCCGTCCAGACCGCATCAAAGCTTCAATCATTAATTTGGTTGGAGCTTTTTGCATTTTAAGAATACAAGAAATAAGGACGGGACTCTGCAGCCGCAGCCAGCGGGTGTGCCGCTGGTTCGCTCCCTCTTGCGCCTCTAGCGCAATTCCTACGGATTGGTCGCTCCCGTCCAGACCGCATCAAAGCTTCAATCATTAATTTGGTTGGAGCTTTTTGCATTTTAAGAATACAAGAAATAAGGACGGGACTCTGCAGCCGCAGCCAGCGGGTGTGCCGCTGGTTCGCTCCCTCTTGCGCCTGCAGCGCAAATCCTACGGACTGGTCGCTCCCGTCCAGACCACTTTCAATCGCCAAAGTTCTTGAGAACGGAGGCGATTTTTGTTTATATTCATATTTAGTTTTCTGAATAATGGAATATAAGTAGCGATTTTCAGCGGCCAAGACCGCCTTTCTTGAAAGACAATTTTTGGTACGTTTATATTCTCAAGTGCTCAGATAACAAACCTTATACTGGATATACTCAAGATCTAAATGATAGATTAGGTCGTCATGAACGAGGTTCAGTTCCCGCAACCAAAGATAGAAGGCCCATCGTCCTAGAAAATTTCTTTGGATTTTCGGATAAATACCAAGCTTTGGAATTTGAGAAGTACCTTAAATCAGGATCTGGAAGAGCTTTGATGAATAGACGTTTTTATAAAAGATAAACAAAGCTTCAATCATTAATTTGGATTGAGCTTACAATCATACTGCTCCTCCTTTGCAAACTCAAGATTGTCGTAAATAATTATACTACAGCCATTAATTTTAAACTGTTCATCGAGTTTCGTAATTTAGAACCTACCCCATACGAACTTAAATAACACAGAATGATTTCAAGCTTCAACATTGTCCCCACTTTGTCTCACTTGTTTGAATCATTTAATTCCATTGTAATTCAACAGCAAGGTAAACTCCATCTCACCATTTCTTGTGAGAACATCATTGTTAATACAGATCCTTACCAACTCATCAGAGAAACGACGCTCCTTCTTTCATTCATTCGAAGTATGCCAGCACAACCAGAAGAAATGCTCTGTATTTTAGAACCGAAAGATTCGAATCGCCATCAGTTTAGTTTGATGTTTAAAGAATTTACAGCAAATTTCACTCAAGTCAAAAGATTCAATGCTCAGCTCGAGAGCTATGACATATCGTGCATAGATGATAATTTAGTAGCCTTATACTTTAAGAAGGATGCTTTGGTTAAGAAAGTCAATGAAACCATTCACAAAAATTATGACATTCCTCCTTATTACGCAGAAATCAAACAAAAGCTACAAGCGCATTTCTCTTCTGTAGACTCTTTAGAGAAAATGGCCAATCGCAAAAGCCTCGCTCATGGATTATTTCTGAAGAAAGTGAATCAAGCCCTTGAAAACAATCTGGAAAGCGAAAATTTTAAAATAGATGATTTATGCAAGTACCTGGCCATAAGTAGATCCCAGCTTTATAGGAGAATTTCTCCAGTTTTGAAAATGTCTCCTGCCAAATATCTCATTTACTTCAAACTACAAAAAGCGAGATCTCTTTTACAACAGACCACTTATAGCATAGGTGAAGTCATTTCAATGGTTGGATTCTCAAGTCAAAGCCACTTTTCCAGAGCGTTCAAAGATCAGTTTGGTATGAATCCATCGCATTTTAAAAAGAAAAAATAAAATTGACACAGTGAGTCAAAAAAATGAAATGTCCACACAAATGGACAATGGATTACCATTATAACTTTACAATAAAAAAATCATGGACAAATTAGAACAAAACAAAGAACTTGTATTAGAGTATTTCGATGCAATTAGCGGTAAAGTGAAAACTGTAGAGAACATAGATCGATATGTGGATGATCATGAGCTTAAAGAGCACATTATGTTTTTTGATACTATTTTCCCGAAATATGAGTTGCATGCTGACGAAGTAACCGCTGAAAAGAACAGGGTCGTTGTGTTGGCTCGTTTAAAAGGTCGCCATGAAGGCGAATTAAATGGCATTCCTCCTACTTATCGGGAGGTCGATTTTAAATTTGCCATCGGTTACATTGTTGATCGTAACAAGATCGTAGATCATTGGATGATTGCAGATCAGGCGGCTTTAATGGAACAATTAGAAATTAAGGCGGAAGTCTAAACGAAAATACAGAACCCACTGGTCAAAGAATCGAGTGGGAGGAAGTTTGGTCATTTAGCGTCACAAAGGGAATCTCCAACGATGACTGGATAATCATGAGTAACGAGCTCCAAAAATTGAGGAGCGCCAGTGCACATTGCATAGCTGCAATAACCAACAATTAACACTATGAAATTTTGCTACCTCTACTTTTCTCATAGAGAAAGTAGGGGGTAGCCTTATGCAGTATTTGCGATCTATAAATATCCAGAAGGGAATCCCGATGTATTATGCCAATGAGGTACCTGCTTAATATTTTCCATATTCATATGATCTGAATATTAGGTGATATTACCTTGTGTTATTTAATGCCTTTGGTGTCGATAAGATAATATGCTCTAATTTAAGTAAGAATCGATTAGAATTTAGAAGAGGTTCAATGCTATAACTTTTGATCAACGACTGAATGCCTCTTTAATGGGAATCGTAGCATCTTTTAGTTTCTCTTTGTCAATAGTGAGTCCTGATTTAATAGCCTTTGTACCCATAACATAAGCCTTGGCATTATTGATAGCATCAACTGCTAGGAGTCTGTGATCCTTGAAATACCAGGCGGAACATTTGCGATTTTCTCCCTGTTCCATTCTGATCATTACTTCATCGTAGCCCTTTGAAAGCCCCGCTATTTGTAATTTGACATCATATTGGTCCGACCAAAACCAGGGAACAGCATCATACCTTAACACTATTCCACATATATTCGCTGCTGCCACTTTGGCTTGGTCCACCGCATTTTGAACGCATTCTAATCGAAGCTCTTCCTTGTAGTAGGGGTTGTAGTGTCGAGTGCAATCACCTACAGCATATATATGTTCGTCACTTGTTCTGCAAGATGTGTCGACCACTATACCATCTCTGGATGCGAGCCCGGACTGCTCCGCTAAGGTAGCATTGACCTGAATTCCCACACCGATAATGATAACATCTGCTTCATAGCTTGATCCATCTTCGCATTTGACATTCGAATCACCTTCAAAAGTTTCTACTTCTATGACATTTTTTTGGGTTTCAATATTTACACCATTGGCACCATGCAGTTGCATGAAAAAATCAGAAATATAGGGGCTGGTTACCCTGCTCAGAATTCTATCCTCTTTTTCTAAGACTGTAATTTCAGCGCCCAGATGCTTCAGGGAAGCTGCTATTTCCAATCCGATATAACCTCCACCTATGACCACTACTTTGGGAAGAGATTTATTTTCGACCATGGCCTTTATATGAAAAGCATCTTCTGCAGTTCTCATGGCAAAGCAACAGTCAGAGGACAATAATCCGGGGATATAGGGTATAATAGCAGAAGCACCAGTTGCCAAAACAAGTTGATCATACTTCATTTGATCATTGCCTTCGATGACAATTACTCTGTTTTCTCGATCGATTTGAATCACTTTTCGACCTAGCTGAAGCGTAATATTTTCCCGTTGATAACTTTCTAAGGGTTTAAGCGCGTAATGGTCAATGTGATCAGCATTTTTCAGGAATGATTTAGACAAAGGCGGACGGTGGTAGGGTAGGTGGGGGTCTGCATCAATTAAGAGGATATTACCTTTCCAACCTTCTCTTCTGAGTGCGAAGGAACAGTTGACTCCGGCATGACTAGCTCCGACGATCACACAGGTTTTATCATCATTGGTCATCGTGATCAATTGGCGACTTTCAAAGTCATGCCATCTAATTCGTCACTTACATCTAATTGGCACGACAGACGACTATAAGATGATACATTGTCTTCGAGTTCCAACATATCTGCTTCAATTTCACTGGGCTGACCTAACTTTTCCATGTCTTCCGGACTTAAATGTACATGACAGGTAGCACAAGAACAGACTCCGCCACAATCTCCGTCGATTCCCTGAATATGATTTTGCACCGCCAATTCCATAACGGATCCTGAATGCCCCTCCACAGTTTTAGATTCACCATCTCTGGTGATGAATGTAATTTTTGCCATGATCTACTTTAATTTTTTATCGAATTGAATTTAGCATTAACTTGATGAAAGCCTACTTTGCGTTTAATCTTGCCCCAGGTTTCAATGTTTTCCTCAGATTCCAGGAGTTGGATTGAGTGTACCTTTTCCACCAACACTTTAATCAGTATTTTTAGCAACTGTCTGGCATGAGTAGCGCCTAAGCACTTGTGATGACTGAAGCCAAACCCAACATGTGGATTCATTTTTCTATCCAAAATAACCTCATTAGGATTTTTAAAGACATTGGAATCTCTGTTGGCCGAGGCCCAACATAGTGAGACCTTATCATCGTTGTGCAAATCGTATTCACAGACATTTGTTTCAACATCTACCACCCTTCCCAAGTGCGTTAAAGGTGAGAAATATCGGATAAACTCTTCTACCGCCTTTCCGATAATATCTGGATCTTCCCGAATTTTTTCTAACGATTCAGGATGATCGCCAAAATACACGATGATATTGGTAACCGCATTTATGATGGTATCTCTGCCACCGGCAAAAGTCAGTATCATCGTTCCTTTCACTTCCTCTTTTGTGAACTTTCTTCCTTCGAATTGAGAACGAAGCAGCACCGAATAAAGGTCATCTCCCGGGTGATGGAGGACCTTTTCGATTTGCTCGTCGATATAGTGGTACAGTATCTCCGCTTTTTCAGCATCAAGTGGATTATCCTCACTTCTAAAGACATGGGTGCCCCAGGAAATCCATATTTCAGCTTCTTCTATAGGAACGTTGAGCAATAAAGTCAGTGCTTGTGACTGTAATTTTAAGGCAAATTCTTCTACTACTTCCAACACCGCTTTATCAAGTATTTCATCGACTAAATCAGAAGTGATCTGAGTAAGTTTTAACTCATAATCTTCTTGAAGTGGTCTTCTAAACCATGCTTCCATTTCTGAGCGATATTGAGTATGCAGCGGAGGGTCTAATTCGAGGGGTATTTGTCTGATCTCCCGAATTTTTTCCTCAGAGGGCACCACTATCCTACCAGGTTGGACGCCAGATTTAAAAGATTGGTAATAATGAGCACACTTTCTGACATCCTTATGTCTAAGGATCATCGTGACCTTCTCGAATTGGTCATCGATATCCAACACACCATCTGTTTCTCTGACTTTCTGAAAAGCATCAGGAAATTCACTTTTTTTCATTTAATCGTCATTGTCCATGACAATATAGAAAATAATTAAAGCCGTACAGGGCCATGATGTTGGATAAAAATCAAAATTGCCTTTTCATGGCTTAAAACTACGGCCAGAAACTGTCGCAATCACATCCACATGGCTCTCAATTTAATCCAGATCAGAAAGTCAACCATTATTAAGAGACACCTATCAAAAGCTGATCAAGGCGTCTTACTTTGTCAATCTTTCGATCATTTTTTTCATCTCCTTAATCTCCTTTTCTTGTGCTTTAATAATTTCATCTGCTAATTTTTTCACTTCAGGATCGGAAATTTCAGCATGTTTACTGGTTAATATAGCTATAGAATGATGCGGAATCATAGCCTTCATCCATTTGACATCCTCGATTGGTTTTTGCGCACGAACCAGGAATAGTGAAGCAACAAAAACGATAATGCTACCCAATATAATCAACAAGTTACGCCCTCTATCCTTATACATTTTTTTCATAAACAAGAACATGATGATCGCCATGGTTGATACACCCATTAAGGTCATGTACATCCTGGTCCAACTAAAGTAGACATGATTCATCTCGTAGGTATTCAAGTACATGGTGATGTACATAGCTATTGCAGATGAAATGAGCATTAAGAGAAAAACAGTATAATTAGAATGTTGATTTGGGTTTTGCATAATACTTTATATTTGCATGAGAAGATATAGAGCAAATTTTTAATCATGTTTGTGACCGTCACTCTTATGTTCTGTATTTTCTACATAGTCCATTCCACAAACAGGGCACTGGCCAGGTTCCTCACTTCCACTACCTTCGCAATGCATGGGACAAACGTATTTTGCCGTGTACTCTTTACCCGTTTGCTCTTTCTTATCAGTGCTGTTGTTGCAGGATGAAAAGGTCAATGACATCGTAGACACGGTTAAAAAAAGAATAAGACTTTTTAAATACTTCATTTTTATAAATTTTATATGATATAATTAAAGTTTAACACCTCTCAATCTCAGGCTATTTGCAATGACCGAAACAGAACTAAAGCTCATTGCTGCCGCTGCGATCATCGGAGACAACAAGATTCCAAAGAATGGAAATAAGACTCCAGCAGCGATCGGTACTCCAAGGACATTGTAAGCAAATGCAAAAAATAGATTCTGTTTGATATTTCGCATGGTTGCTTTTCCTAAATAGACCGCTTTTTCTATTCCTTTTAGGTCTCCTTTGACCAAGGTCACTTCTGCAGATTCAATCGCTACATCTGTTCCTGTACCCATCGCAATACCTACTTCTGCTTGTGCCAATGCCGGAGCGTCATTGATTCCATCTCCAGCCATCGCCACTTTCTTCCCTTGAGATTGTAATTTTTTTACAAAGGCCAATTTGTCCGCGGGCAGGAACTCTGCTTCAAAGTGATTGAGGCCAAGTTCTCCGGCCACTGCTCCTGCAGTTTTGGCATTGTCTCCAGTCAACATGATGATTTCAATGCCTTGTCTTTGCAAAGATTGCAGTGCCTCTTTGCTTGTAGCTTTAACGGCATCAGATATAGAAACATAACCTGCTATTTTCCCATTGATACCAATGTAGGATACCGTTTTACCTTTAGATTGCAGCTGGTTGACATCCTGCTCAATTTCTGGTGGTATATCTATCTGTACCTTTTCCATCATTTTTTGATTACCAATGGCAACATTGGAATCTTCTACTTGCCCTTTGACCCCCATACCGGTAACGGATTCAAAATTTCTGGTTTCATATAGTTTAGAAGATTTTTCTTGGCCATATTTGACTATGGCTTCAGCTAGAGGGTGTTCACTTGAACTGTTTAAAGAAGACATGTAAGTAATGAGCTCTTCCAGATCTTGCTCATCCACTGCAACCACAGTTTCCACAGATGGCCTCCCCTCAGTTATAGTCCCGGTTTTATCCGTAATCAAAACATCTATATCATTTAACCTTTCTAGCGCTTCAGCATTTTTAATTAGGACTCCATTTTGTGCTCCTTTCCCAACGCCTACCATTACTGACATTGGCGTAGCCAATCCCAATGCGCATGGACAAGCGATGATCAATACCGCAATGGCATTTACGAAAGCAAAAACGAGCGCCGGGTCTGGTCCGAAAAGGTACCAAACCACAAAAGTAATGAGGGATACTATGATGACCGTTGGAACAAAATATTTGGAAATACGATCGGCTAATTTCTGAATAGGCGCCCTGGATCTGGAAGCTTCATTGACCATATGAATGATTTGAGAAAGAAGGGTTTCTGAGCCCACTTTTTCCGCTTTCATTAAGAAAGTCTTCTGTCCATTGATGGTGCCCGCACTAACAGCATCTCCTTTGGCTTTGTTGACCGGCATCGGTTCACCCGTAATCATAGATTCATCGACGTTGCTCTGACCTTCTATCACCACACCGTCAACAGGGATTTTGCTTCCCGGTTTCACTCTAAGGATGTCACCAGTCATAATACTATGAATAGAAACCGTTTCTTCATTTCCTTCCTTATCTACTCTCACCGCCTCACTAGGTGCTAATTCCAATAACTCCTTAATGGCTCCACTGGTTCTTTGGTGAGCTCTGGCTTCCAACAATTGACCTAGCAAAACCAATGTTAAAATCACCGTTGCGGCTTCAAAATAGACGTGAACTGTTCCGGCTTCGGTCTTGAATTGATCCGGAAACAAATTTGGGAAAAGAATAGCGGTTAAACTGAATAGCCAGGCGACTCCAGTTCCAATTCCAATGAGGGTAAACATATTCAGATTACGGGTCAGAATGGACCTCCAGGCCCTTTCAAAAAACATCCAGCCTGCGTAGAAAACGACTGGTAATGATAAAACCAGCTGAATCCAATTAAGGATTTGCGGGCTCACCATGTTTTGTATGGGATTGCCTGGAATCATATCACCCATCGCCAATATGAAAAGGGGCAGGGTGAAAATGACTGCTATGATAAATTTTCTTCTTAGGTCTGTGTAGGTTTTATTTTCAGTCGATTCTATAGGTTTGAGAGGCACCAAATCCATTCCACAAATCGGACAATCACCTGGGCCATCCTTCACTATTTCAGGGTGCATGGGACAGGTGTACTGAGTATGCGTGTTTAATGCAGGTTGTTCTACCAGGTCCATGCCACAGACCGGACAATCTCCTGGCTCATCATAAACCTTATCACCCTCACAGTGCATAGGACAGTAATAGACGCCCGTTCCTGTGGCTTGCGGTACTTTGGGAGGATGGGAATGTTTGTTTTTGACGGCACCTTGTAGGCCAATGGTATATTGTAATCCCGAAGCAATCAATTGTTTTTGCAATTCATCTACTTCCAGATGTTGGTTCATGGTAATATCTACTTCACCGTCTTTAAGGTGGACTTGTACTTTTTCAATATTCGGATGAGCACTTAGAGCTTTGTCAACACTATTGGCGCATCCGTTACAAGTCATTCCTTCTATCGAATAAGTATGTTTCATAAGTGTAAAATTACCACCTTTAATTTTCAGAAGTTTGCTTAAATATGATCGTTAATTGACAAATTTGAGGACCAGACCAACCATTAACCAGGCATAACACACGAAAGTAATGACTTTAAGCGTCTTTTCCATGATCTGACTTTTGGGTGCCATTTCTTTATGATGCTCCACCTCCTTCTTTTTATAAAAGCCAAAGTAAACGAGGAATCCTGAAAGTATTAAAAAGCCTATATTCAAGAAAAAGGTATAATCAATTTTGAAATGTTCACTTTCTGTAATTTTAGTTCCTGAAGGGTCAGGCAATAATTGGAGAAGATCAAAAGAATAGTGAAGAGCTAATGACGTCAGAATCAATGAAGTAAAAAGTAAAAAGAGGATAAATAAAGACATTTTCCAGCCGTAGTATTTGGCATTGATCCTCAAGACGGGAAAAACAACCAGGTCGCTGAATATAAAAGCCATGACACCAGCAAAACTTACACCTTTACCAAACAAGAGAGCTGCAAGGGGAATATTTCCCATCGATCCGATGAAAGTTAAGAAAGCAGCAATGGGTCCTACGATAATGTGTTCCAGTAATGTGAAAAATCCGAAAGCATTATTGCCGGCTCCACTGTTAATGAATAAAGTTTCAAAAAAACTGTCCGGAACAAAGGCAGAAACAATTCCTGCAACAGTAAAACCAAGTGTAACATCCTTCCAAACCATTTTCCATTCCATGCCATATTGCTTTGCTACCTTGGCCCATTTATCCGCATCTTTAAGACGTTGTGTAATGGAAGCTTGTGAAGCCATATCATCTTCATTATTCTGTTCATTAAGATTTTCTCGAGCCTTTTTGATGAGTTTACTGGGATTGATGACTTTGATCAATAACCAACTGATCAGGATAAGCATACTGCCACCTACGTATTCTCCGATTACAAATTGCCATCCCAGAAAAATGGATATAATAATACCGAGCTCTATGACCAAATTAGTAGAGGCCAATAAAAAGGCGATAGAAGAAACAAAACTGGCACCTTTTTGAAACAAAGCCTTGGTAGTGGCCAATGCGGAAAAGCTGCAGGAACTGCTGATGAAGCCAAAAAAAGTACCCAATGCCACATCTTTGGCTGCGGCGTCACCCATGACTTTTTGCATTCGCTCCTGGGTAACAAAGATTTGAATACAACTGCTTACAAAATAACCAAGAATAAATGCCCAGAGGGCCATCCAGAAAAATCCGGCTGAAGTATAGGCAGCCTCACCCCATTTCTCAAAAAAATCTTGCATGCGCTCTTGTTCTTAAAGTTCACTGAGCGACCTTCTGCCTATTGGATGATTTTTATATGCACTCGGTGACAACCCTGTTACTTTTTTAAACTGTCGGGAGAAGTGTGCAATATTTCCGTATCCCAGATGAAAAGCTACATCGCTCACATTGTTTTCATTGTATGTCAATAGTTCTTTTGCTTTTTCGATACGGAGTTTAATGTGATATTGTTCTAGTGTATCTGCTTCATATTGTGAAAAAGTTCGGCTCAAATGGGCGTAATCATAAGGAAAATGCTCCGTTAAAAATCGAGATAATTTAAAATCTTCTGGTATTTCAGAGCTATTGTAAAGTGTGACAAGAGCTGATTTGATTTTGGTTACCAATATGGGTTTTTCTCCATCCAACATCTCAAACCCTTCCTGCTCCAGTTGTTTTTCAATGTTTATCCTATCCTCAGGGCTTATTTTTTGGGCCAATGTTATCTTACCCAGGGATACCGTTTGCGGGTAGTATCCATTTTTGTTAAAAATGTTCTTCACGGATGAAATACATCGGTCACAAACCATATTTTTGAGGTATAGGATTTCCATTTAGTTGAGTTCTAACTTAACTGTTCCGCACTTCATCATCTTATCTCCAAAATAAGGATTTCTGATCGCTTTTTCAGATGAAATCCAATCTGCTCCTTCATTGCCTTTGGCCATAGGACAATGTTGAACATAGTAGGTATCCTCATGGGTCCCAAAAGCTTTTACACTATTGATCAAAGCTTGGGACAGGAAATCAAACTGATTGCGCTGCTCTTCCACCTCTTCTGATTCAGAAATCATAGACCCATGTGAATCCAAAGCTTTCAATTGTTGCATCCAATACATATGTGCTTCACCCGATAGTAAAGTCATATCTACTTTTTCCAAATCAGAAACGAATTGGACAGCAGCCTTCCTGGCAGCACTTCCGTCCGTTTCAACCAGCGCATTTTTTAACTGCAGGTAACTGTTGATAAGCAAGTCCAATTGTTCCTGAAAAGCTGCCGGAGTCATTTCTATGTATGAGGGCACCACATCTTGTGCCATGTTTTTCTTGATTTTTACAATCCTATTCATCATACTGAAATTGTTGTTGAGTTGCGCTGCTGCGTCTACAGCAAATGCTCCTTCAGTAACCACTTGTTCTCCGATTGCCAGTCCATCCGAAACACTGAGGTATCCGCCACCCCGATTGGTTACAGTCACCTCTCTAAATTCATAAGATGGAACTTCAGTATCGGGAACTTGAACATATACAACTGAGCGATCCCCTGTCCACAGAACCGCAGAACTTGGTATGGTCAATGAACTGGTAGCGGATTGATCAGCGGTAGTGGTTGAAGGTTTTATAACGCCATCTAGCAGCATCCCAGGTTTCAATTGATTACCCGTATTGTTGATTTCTGCCCTGACCACTGCTGTGCGGGTATTGGAGTTTAGAAGGGGTTCAATGTAAGAAATTCGGGCTTCAAAGGTTTTGTTGGGAACAGAAGGTGTTGTGAAACTGACTCGCGCACCTTTTTTTACGTTGGCCAGATCGGACTCAAATACATTAAAGATCAGCCAAAGCCGTCCAGTGTTACCTATGGTATAAAGTGTTTCACCTTCCCTTACGTGATCACCCTGCGAGACCCTTTTCTCTAAAACATAGCCGGAATGATCCGCAAAAATGGGTATGGTTTCCATCGGAACGCCATTGGTTAAAATCATTTGTATCTGGGCATCTGTGATTTTCCAGTTTTTAAGTTTTTGTTTTGCAGCATTTTCCAAGCCTTGCACCCGATTATTATACTTAGCCGCAGTCAGCAATTCCTGAGAAGCGGCCAATAATTCTGTAGAATACAAGGTTGCGATTTGACTTCCCGAGCTGACATATTGGCCTTCAAATGTGACTGACATTTCTTCAATTCTTCCGGGTAGATGGGAGGTTTGAGACTTAATGGTTCGCTCGTCCAGCTCCACTGTTCCGTCTACCGATATTTCCATCTGTCCCTGCTGATTCAGATTTTGCTGGTCTCCTCCAACCGTAAAGGTCTGGATTTGGGCCAATTTCGCAGCTTCTTCGCTCATTCTTAAAATGGTGGGATTGTCATTTGCCATCGAATTGTCTAATGGCACCAAATCCATTTCACAAATCGGACAAATGCCAGGTTCGTTCTGTCTGATTTGAGGATGCATGGAGCAGGTGTAAACCTGGTTCGATGCTGACATTTCTGAACCAGTGTGAGTGTGTTCTTCCTGGTTGTGCTGGGGCGTTGGTTTTATCAGCCAACCAATGGCCAGACCTGTGATGAGGAAAATAGCGCCCACAATGTATATTCGGTAATTTTTCATATGCTCAAGTTTATTTTAAAATTTGGTTGGGTTAATCTGGCAATTAAATTTGCCAGTCCCATGGTTTTATGAATACTCCTTCTCATCTTTTATCTGTATTTTTCAAATACTGCCTGTGCCAATTCCTTTTCATAATTCGCATTCAAAATCTGAAGGTCGTAGTCTAGTAATTCCATTTCCATACGGAGCAGTTCTTCAAATCTGGTCTCCTCTGCCGCATATTCCGCTCTCATCAGATCCAATGTCTCCAGAGTTATGACTTTGAGTGATTCAAATTTGCGGACCTGTGCCTCTGCATATTCAATTTTGGATAAAGCCAGTTCTACCTCGGCCTGAAATTCAATTAAATAGTCCCTTCTTTTTGCCGCAATGACGTCTTGCTTAATCGCTTCTTCCTTTCTGATGGACTCGTATCTTTTTGTAAAGATCGGGACTTTTATACTACCCATTGGCATTAAAATATCTCTCCCATTTCCAGGCATTTCAACGTCCCTTCTTTTAGTCACATACGCATAGTCAATTCCTACTCCTATTTGAGGTTTGGATTGATATGCTGTATTTTTAATGACAGCTTCGGAAGCTTCAATCTGGCGGTCTAAAACAGAAAATTGTGGATGTTGTTTCAAGACCTCCTCCTCGATACCAGTGTAGAAAATAGGTGCATTTAACCGATCTTCTATTGTAATCTCGGCATTGAATGGACGTCCTGCCCATCTGTTCAGAGTTATGATGGGCTGCTCCATTTGCTTGTCCAACAAATTAAGATCAGCCTCTAACGCCTCTCGCCTTCTTTCAGTAAGTAAAACGTTTGAAAGTGGACTCTTGCCAGATCGGACCCCAGACTTGGCTAATTCCAACATCGCTTCCAAGACTTCCAGCCTTTCGCGGATAATTATTTTTTGTGCGTCCAAATAAGTCAATCTTGCGTACGTGGTTCTAATCATGAATTCCAAGGTGATTTCCCTGACTTCATCCAATTGTGATTTCACTTCAGCGGAAGCAAGCGCAACATCTTTTTGAGCGTCCAATGTTCCTTTCCAGGGTATCATTTGAGTCACTCCGACTCTGAATCTTTGAGCTCCTAGCCTTGTCTCCACCGGTAAGACGCCCAGTGCTAAATTAACTGTTGGATCAGGCCAATCCCCAACCTGATCTGCTTTTTGCAAGGCAGCCTGATATTCCAATTTCATAGCTTCTAATCCTGGATCGTAGGATTTAGTCATTTGAATAAATACATCTACGGATTGGCCATGAAGCCAACATTGACCTAAAAGCAAAATGAGCAGAAACTTATACATTTTGATTTCTTTTATTGTTGAAAAATAATCGGCCCTCTTTCCAGATTGAAAAAAGGACAGGAACAGTGAACATGGTGATGACTTGTAGTACCATTCCGCCAAAGCTAGGTATCGCCATCGGCACCATAATATCTGATCCACGACCAGTACTGGTCAATACCGGTAACAATGCCAGTATGGTAGTAGCTGTCGTCATCATTGCTGGTCTGACTCTTCTCAATCCGCCTTCGACCACAGCGTCACGGATCTCCTCCTTAGTGGTAGGTTCATTTCTCGCAAAACTATCTCGCAAGAAGGTGGCAACCAATACCCCATCATCAGTTGCAATTCCGAACAAAGCCAGAAAACCTACCCAGACCGCCACGCTTAAGTTGATGGTATGAATCTGAAAAACATCGCGCATGGAGCTACCGAAAATATTGAAGTTTAAAAACCAATCGGTGTTGTAAAGACCAATCATGATGAAACCACCTGCAAATGCAACAAGTACACCCGAGAAGACCATCAGAGATATCGCTGTAGAGCGAAACTGCAGATATAGAATGAGGAATATTAGAATCAAGGCAATAGGAACGAGCAAGGCGAGGCGCTTATTCGCTCTTACTTGTTGTTCATAATTTCCGGCAAACCTATAGTTAATTCCCGTCGGAATTTCGAGGCTCCCTTCCTCCTGAAGTTTTTGTAAATAATCCTGCGCATTGTTGACCACATCTACTTCTGCGTACCCATCTTCTTTGTCAAAAAGGACATAACCTACCAGAAATCCATCCTCGCTTTTAATGGCATGTGGCCCTTGTTCGTATTTAATTTCAACAAATTCGCTTAAGGGTATTTGTCCACTTTGCGGAGTGTCCAGATAGATGTTTTCGATGGAAGAAATATTATCTCTATAATCCTGTGGATATCGGAGTCTGATCGGATAACGCTCTCGACCCTCTACTGTCGTAGTCATGGTCATACCTCCTATGGTAGCCTGGATTTGTCTCTGGACATCCTGCACAGTAAGTCCATACCTGGCAGTCGTTCCTCTATTGATATCCAGAAGCAGATAAGGTTTGCCAACGATTCTATCAGCAAAAACTGCGGCATCCTTTACTCCTTCAACGTCTTTCAGATATTTCTCAAGTTCTAAACCGACCTTTTCGATAGACCTAAGATCTCGTCCTTTGACTTTGATGCCCATGGGAGCTCTCATTCCCGTCTGTAACATGACCAGTCTTGTTTCGATCGGTTGTAGTTTAGGTGCTGAGGTGACACCGGGTAGCTTGGTTACATTGACAATTTCATTCCAGATATCATCGGGAGATTGAATGTGATCTCGCCATTGACGAAAATATCTTCCATTCCTATCCGGAATTAATGCACCATCATCGTCGCGAATGTACTCTCCATTTTCGTATTGATATCTGATTCGGTGACCATTTTCGTCCGTTTTGTATTCTGATTTGTAATTAATGACATTTTCATACATCGACAACGGGGCAGGATCTAGAGGGCTGTTAACCCTTCCAGCTTTACCTACCACTGTTTCTACTTCCGGGATAGCCGTTACAGCCATATCAAGCAGTTTGAGATTTTTGCTGTTTTCTGCAATTCCCGCATGGACCATGGCTGTTGGCATCAGAAGGAAAGAACCTTCATTAAGGGCGGGCATGAATTCTTCCCCTGTATTCTGGTAAACCCGTACTCCAGAATAAATAATCACTCCTACCACTAATAGAAATATCAATTTAAATCTGAGTAAGAACCTTAAAATGTTTTCGTAATAGTGGATAACCAACCAAAAGAAACTGATCAATAGAGCAACAATGGCGACAACGAAAAAGCTATTGGTATACAAAGATATATTGACACCAAGCGGCATCCATATGTCTGTAAGGAAGATGGCGATAACCACTGCCACAATGATGTTGGAAATAACAGTGATTTGATACTTTGAGTCAGGAAATACCCTCTGTGCTAATGTTTGCAAGATGGCTAATAAACCAATAATCGTAATGATCAGGATGACTGGATTACCAACGATGAAGAAAGCGATCAGAGAGGCCACCAGGATGAATACGTTAATGATGAGGGCTATTCTCCTCTTGTTAATCTTAAGTTGGAAAAGGCTGTGTGCCAATGGAGGTATAAAAACCAAGGCAACTATAACGGCTGCGATCAGTGCGAAAGTTTTGGTATATGCCAATGGTCTGAATAATTTACCTTCAGCTGCTTCCATAGCAAAAACAGGTAGAAAACTAACCACTGTGGTTGCTACTGCCGTCAAAACTGCTGAACCAACTTCCATTGTGGCTTCATAAACTGTGGTCATCAAAGTTTCCGATTCGTCAGCTTTATTTTTCCGATCGATGATGCTTTCTGTCAATACAATTCCCATATCGACCATCGTTCCAATGGCAATGGCAATGCCTGAAAGTGCTACTATATTTGCATCCACTCCAAAGTACCTCATCGCAATAAAACACATGAGGACAGCTATAGGTAGTGATCCTGCAACCAAGAGTGAGGATTTTAAGTTGAAAAGGAGTAGGATAACGACGATAATGGTGATGAGAATTTCTAGCGTTAAGGCTTCCTCCAGGGTTCCAATGGTTTCATTAATTAATTTCGTTCTATCGTAAAAAGGGATCACGGTGACTTGAGAAACCGTGCCATCACTCAGTGTTTTTTTAGGAAGACCAGGAGCGATTTCTGCAATCTGTTCTTTTACATTATTGATGACTTCGAGCGGATTAGATCCATACCTTGCGACTACTACGCCGCCCACGGCTTCTGCTCCAGATTTGTCCAAGATTCCTCTACGGGTTGCTGGACCTTGATATACTTTGGCAATGTCATCAATGGTTACCGCTGTGGAATTAACCGTTTTGACGACACTTTTTCTGATGTCTTCTAAGGATTCGATATACCCCAGACCTCTGACAAAGTATTCAGCTCTATTTATTTCGATGGTCTGGGCCCCTATATCCAGATTGGATTCCCGAATGGCTTTCATCACTTGTTCTAATGTGATGTTCTTGGCTTTCATGGCCAGTGGGTCAATGTCTACTCTATATTCTTTAACAAAACCGCCTATTGAGGCGACTTCTGAAACGCCCTCGGCAGCTGAGAGGCCATATTTAACATAGAAATCCTGTATAGATCTTAAGTCTTGCGGGTCCCACCCTCCAGTAGCATTTCCATTTTCATCACGGCCTTCCAGGGTATACCAGTAAATTTGCCCTAAGGCTGTCGCGTCGGGGCCTAGCGTCGGAGCTACTCCTTCCGGTAATAAATTAGCCGGCAAAGAGTTTAGTTTTTCAAGTATTCTGCTTCGTGACCAATAGAACTCTATGTCTTCATCAAAAATCAAATAAATACTTGAGAATCCAAACATGCTATTGCTTCGTACGCTTTTGACCCCGGGAATTCCAAGCAATGAAGAAGTAAGCGGGTAGGTGATCTGATCTTCTACGTCCTGGGGTGAACGCCCTTTCCACTCTGTGAAAACGATTTGCTGATTTTCTCCGATATCAGGTATGGCATCCACTGCAACTGCATCATTTGGTAACCAATTGATATTAAAGTCAAATGGCGCAGTTGCCAGACCCCAGCCTATTAAAAGTACCAAAAGCAGCCAGGTAACCAGTTTGTTTTCTAAGAAGAATTTAACGAAATGTTTCAAAGTAAAAGATTTATCAAACTTTTAAAATGGTGATCAAGACGATCAATTTCAACTCATTAAAATGAGCAATAGTCTGAATTTCTGCAGACTATATTGTTTAATAAATTATAAAAGAAATGCTTCGTTCAGGGCATAGATATCCCTGTCTAGTAAGGCGAAATAGTGGTTCGGAGGGATGGTTTTAGGAACCTTAATTGAATTAAGATCTGTAAAGAAAGTCTGAATAAATGCGGCAATAAAGATTTCGGTATCCTCTGTAAGTTGCAAAGAAGAAGAAAGATTGAAATCAGCATCCAATTGATCCATTTCCACACTTTGATTAGAACAGCAATCTTTATCCTTGGAGGGTACACTGACTTTCATCATTCCATGTCGTGGACATTGCACCATGGTCTCATGGCAGGTCTTTGCTTCACTAAAAAAGGCAACAGACTTTAATTTACCCTGACAGAAATGCACGTCCATAGAAAATCCCATTGATGTACTGAACATCAGGATGGCCAGTGTCATAGAAAGTATTCTATATGTGCAATTGTTTTTCATTATCACAACAAAGATATAATCTTCAACAATAGTTCACTTGATCTATTATGATAAAGATAATACTAATTTCGCGCCAGAATTGTTGTGAAGTGGACGAAAAAGGGAAATATTAATTTGCTAGAGGGTTCAATTGCTTTTCTTTGAAAGCAGGGTTAAGCTCAAATTTTTTATTAAAGATCAATGGTATTGAAAATGAGTAAAATGGATTATAGGGAATATTGGGAGAAAGGCATTTCATATGAAGACTACCTGAGTAATTTCTCAAAGGAAATGAGATTGGGTCAGGAAGTACTCTACGCACAATATTTACCTCAAAACTGGACCCGACAACTTCGGATCCATAGAAAAACCAGGTTTGCAGGCTCAATGGTCGAAAAGATTAAAGTGCAGCGTTGGTTGGTGATCACCGAGCATTGGTGCGGAGATGCATCTCAGATAATCCCCGTCTTTCAAAAATTAGCAGATGAGAGTGAGGGAAAGATCGAAGTGAGATATGTGTACAGGGATCAGAATCCAGAGTTGATAGATACTCATTTAACGGATGGTCGTAGTCGTTCGATTCCGATCTTCCTTAAGTTGGATAATAATGACCAGGTGATCAAGGTTTATGGTCCAAGACCTGAGGAAGCGCAGCAATTAGTTAAGGATTCATTATTAAAAGGAGAAGACTACAATATCCCACTTCATTCATGGTATGCGAAAGATCGCCAACAATCGATCTTGTATGATTTATGGGAGTTTGTTGACGATGAAAGCCTATCATGGCATTCAGATAATGACTAGTTGATCCACAGGTGATACTGGATGGCATTATACTTTAATTTAAAAAAGATTCTCTTTTTGGTAACGCAATTCTACTGTCTTACACTAATCTAGATAGATAAGCCCTTTAAGAGCTTTAAGCTCTTAAAGGGCTGTGGAAGGAAGGTTTCGTAACGCAAAAAATATGATCATGGCAAAAAACATTGAGGCACAGTTTGAATTTGGGAAGTTCTACCATGTCTTTAACAGAACCAACAATTCAGAAATTCTATTTAGAGAGGAAATGAATCGTTACTATTTCATTAAGCTTTGCAAGGAGAAGTTAAAAGGAATTATAGATGTTTATGCGATTGCGTTGCTTCGGAATCATTTTCATTTTGCAATTAAGATTCGATCAGAGGAAGGAATAGTGAATTATTTAAACTCTATTGATATAAAAAAGCTTACAACCACTCAGCATCAATTCCTAGAAAAACTTGGTGAAGATGGAATTGTGCATCGACTGATTTCAGGACAATTTTCAAAAGTCTTTAACAGCTATAGTCAAGCATTCAATAAAAAGTATAAAAGAGAAGGACATTTATTTCATGCTCCCTATAAAAGGTCAATGATTTATTCAGACAATCACCTTTCACAATTAATCTGTTATATTCATTTTAACAGTGTAAATCATGGGGTGGTCAAGAATTTGACTGAAGATCGATGGAGTACCTATCCCTATTTACTTAAGGATAGAGGTGCAAAACATATATTCCGCGGATTTGTAAATGCTGATGCAGTGCTAGATCACTTTGTCTCTAAAAGGGGTCTTGTGGATTTTTATTTGAAATATAAGAATGAGATAATAGATTATAAAGAGGCAGTATTTTAATGATCTTTAAAATTCTGCAGGTATTATAAAGGATTTAGAATTTTGCGATCTTACATAAAAGGAAAGGAGAGCGACGGTTAGATCACTCTCCTTTAGTAATAAAAATATCTGTTTCTTAAGTTTATATCATTTTAATAAAGATAATCTAACGCTATTTGATCATCATTATTAAATGGTCTATCACTTCCATCTGTACAGGATAACATCCACGATTTAGCAGACAATGAAGCACCGGTAGGTGTGCCAGGTATATGATTAGCGCCAACCCCTGCTGTTCCTTCATTAGAAGTTCCACCTCCGCATGAAATACTTCTATCAAAATAATCGGTATGTCTGAACCCTACACAGTGACCCATCTCGTGTGCTATTATCGTTGCAATACCATTCGTACTTAATCCATATGCAGATTCAAGTATACCACTCATTTTAATTTCTCCGTAAGGATCGCCTGAGGATGTAGGAAATCCTGCTGAACCAAGTACACCCCTTCTCTCATCTCTCTTACTAAGCCTCGTCATAACAATATCAGCCTGATTCCTATTTGAGATTCGCTGAAATGCGATGCTCAAATTCTCAGCGTTGAATCTGTTAATTGCCTCATCAAGACCGGCTATCATTGCTGCACTATATCCTCTTCTCCCTTCATCTGCATACATTGTAATTACTCTATTCCCACCAGTACTCACCAAATTATTCGTGCTATACTGTTCTACTCCCGGCACTCTATGCTCATGCCCTGCATGCTCCAAAAATTCCTCTGTAATGATGATATCTCTTTCTATTCGATATCCTTCGTCCACTTTTTCAATGCCATCCGGATTAAAACCCATGGCTGTAAGTTGTTCAATGACTTTTGTAGGGATCTCATTTCCAGTCTCTAACGTCTCCTTCTGGCAAGAATAAGTGATCATGCCGATGACCATTAGACTGAATAGTAGTAAAATTGATTTTCTCATGTAATAAATATGTTTAATTTGTTAGAAGATGCGCAAATCTATAAAATAATTTGACTTTATATTCTTGCAAAGTGAAAAAATGACAAATTTTGTACCATTTATGTGTCCAGGAAGGTATTTAATTTGCCCGAAATGTCATATTGAAGTAATAAAATTCTTTTGGATTAATGATTAGATATCACAAAATTCTTTCCATTTTGACCCTTATTCTCTGGGGTTTACCAACTCATACAGCCTTCTCACAAGGTTTTGCCCATGACAAATTGGAGAAAACTTTTGCGACCGACTTCAGTGTTACCTTAATCGCCCATGATCTATCCGAATTATTGGAACTATTACAGCGCCTGGACTGTGATCTAGAAGAATCTCACATTTATGAAGAATTTAATGCTATAAATATTGACATCACAAAAGACAAATTGCAATATGTGCGTCCATACATCTCAGCTTTTGATTTAAGATCGGAAAAGCCTCACACAGAAGCATTTCTCTCTGACTATTTTCCGGAAGTGAATGCCATTCAGGCTGCCAGGCTGGCTTATCCCAAGTATTTTAATTTTCTCGATACGCTTTCTCTCAAAGAGAATGAACCTGACCCCAGTGATATCGATCTCATCAACCAGATCTTGCCTTCTACCTTGGGTTCAGGCAAGATGGATAATCACGCCACTGAAATGTCTACCATCATTGCAGGTACAGGCAATACATTTTATTCCAGCATTGGTATCGCAAAAGGTAGCTATCTTTTAAGTACGGACTTTAATAACCTTTTGCCCGATCCCCTTTCTTTTTTCGTAGAAAATGGGATCCACATCCAAAACCACTCTTATGGATTAAATGTCGAAGACTATTATGGAATTGAAGCACGAGCTTACGATGAACAATCCTATAAGTATCCTACATTACTTCATGTTTTCTCTTCCGGAAATAAGGGTGAAGAGAATGCCATTTTTAGCCATTATGCTCAATTAGAAGGGTATTCCAATTTGACAGGAACATTTAAGCATGCGAAAAATGTATTAACTGTGGGAGCGATCGATTCTTTTTCTAACCTAATTGAAGTTTCTTCCGTAGGCCCAGCTCATGACGGACGAATTAAGCCTGAATTAGTGGCTTATGGGTACAAAGGAACGTCGGATGCCGCAGCGATTACCAGTGGGTGTGCTGCCGTCATTAGAAATGGATTGTTGAGCGAGGGGCATAGGGCTCGTTCAGACCTGCTCAAGGCCATATTGATTGCTGGGGCTGATGACATTGGCACTAATGGTCCGGATTTCCGCTCAGGTTTTGGGAAAGTCAATCTGTTGAAGAGTTTATCGATCATTGAAAGAGCTCATCACCTTTCTGGAACCTTAGATCAGGAGGAAGATGTGGCAGAATTTGAGGTCAATGTTGAGGCAGAACATGCACGGTTTGTGCTGACATGGATCGATCCACCGGGAGAAATTGATACAGATAGGGCCTTGCAAAATGACTTGGATTTGGAAATGGAAGATGAGACCGGTAAGATCCATTACCCGTATCAATTAAATTACCTGCCCTCAGAAATCACATCCGGTGAAGAAATCGGTTTCGGCAGGGACTCAATCAATAACATTGAAATGATTTCTTTAAATGCCCCGGGATCATACAAAATAAGAGTCATTAAGAATAGGTTAAAGACAGACCAACAAGCTTTTTCTTTGGCTTTCTACCTTTCAGATCCACAGGATTTTACATTTATAAATCCTTATGATGGAAGCAATATTGAGCCCGAAAAACCGGTATACTTACATTTCAATAATCTCGCTAATGATACTGTGAGCAATGTGGAGTTTGGAGCCAATGTTGACTATACCTATCCCGAAACTCTTTTTTTTCTTGAAGAAGAAGCGCAGGTCGAAGGAAGCGCAATCACTCATAATGGCCTATTGGCGGAGGTAACCTTCTCAGTAAGTAAAATACCAGAAATTCAGGTTTTGTGGAAATGTCAGGATTCGATACGCATTGCATGGACAGGAGATTCAGAAGGTGATTTATACCAAATCATGAAGTTGAAAGGTGAAGTTCTTGAGGTTATAGATTCAACAGTCAACCGATACTACACCTTAGCGAATGACAATAACCTTTTCGTTGCCATTCGAAAAAAGCTTGCTGAAAATCTTTACGGGCCACATAGTCTTACCATCAATTTATCTAATCGTAACCTGAATTGCTTTTATGAAATATTCTCAGGTGAAAAGAGAGGGTCCTCTATTGAATTGTTTGCTAAAATAGTGGCTTTACCCTTCTACGATTCTGTTTTGGTAGAAAAGTGGAGTGGGGAGATGTGGGAGGAAATAGCTATTCTAGCCACAGATGAAATTGAACAGAGTTACATCGACCATAATCCCACATCTGGAGTAAACAGATATCGGTTGGTTTTCAAAAACAACAATAATGAAAACTATTCAGAGGAGTTGGAAATTTTCTATGTGCCTGAGAATGAAATAATTGTACTTCCTACCATTTCTTCACCGTCCCAGGGATTTGACGTCATTCAGGGAGAATATCGAATGCTTGATTTCTATCTTTTTGATGCTACAGGTCGTGTAGTGTTGAAACAGGTATTACTTTCTGCATTTGACTTCATCACACTAGAGGGTGCTTCCTCTGGTATATATTTCTACGCTATATACAATGGAAAAGACAGGATACAGTCGGGAAAATTAGCCGTAATCGGACTTTAAATACTAAGCTGCCATTTTTCTGCATGCTTCTGCACAAGCCCGACATGATTCTGCACATCTCTGACAGTGATCGTGATCATGGGCCTCGCATTGCTCGGCACAATATTCACAAACTTCCGCACAAAGTTTGCAATACTTAGCAGCCCATTTGCTATCAGATAACATGAATTGTAGACAGGCATGGCAAGCATCTAGGCATTGAACACAGCAATAAGGACAGTCATTCATGCTATCTTTTCCGGACATTTGCACAAGGCAATCTTTACAATCTGCAATACATTTTTGACAGGCTTCTATACAATCAAGAAATTTAATGTTCATGGTCAATCTTTTACATACCTGACTTTACTAAAATGTATTTGGTTCGAAAACGGATGATGAGAGATCAAACATTTAAACTCTAGACCTTTATAATTCTCATTCTAACCTCGACTCTCCGATTATTCATTCGCCCTTCCTCAGTTTCATTGGTGTCAATAGGATTCGCTTCACCATTGCCATAATAGAAAAGCTTGCTCTCCGGTATGCCTTTCGATTTCAAATATTCAGCAATAGACTCTACCCTCAGTTTGCTTAATCTCAGATTACTGCTTTCACTGCCGGACGAGTCAGTAAATCCATCGAGTATGATGCTGTGGCCAGGAAATTGCTTGAAAAATTGAATCAATTTGTCTAATTCCGGCTTAGCTGACTCCGGCAATCGCGTACTACCGCTGGCAAATTCAAGTTTTCTTAAAGTGTAGGCATCACCTTTTAGCAGGGCCTCTTTGTCCTTAAATTTTAAGGTGACATTTTCGGTAAATTCCAACTTTTCCAATTTTACCATGTGTTTATTTCGTTTGCCACCGGTAGCGGAGCCAAATCCCCAATAAACAAAAGGGTTGCCATCAAATAAATCTCCCACTAAATCTACCTTCTCCTCTACGCGTAACTTGCGATCGAAATAAAATCTGAATATATTTGAACTTGGAGTCCAGTCCACGCTTACTTTGTGATAATCACAATCTTCAATGTTTTTTCGATTGGGGTCCAGAGCTACAGGATCCGTAAGCCCAAAGGGATGCCTTAGCGATCCGTGAGCCATTAATGCTACATGATCGAAGTATGGATCACTTAAATGAAAATTTTCATAAGTATCCATTTCAACCCCAAAAGAGGGATACAATCCGCCAAAACCCATACCTTCTCCTCGAAAACCAGTTGACAACTCGGGATGAAGAATAAATACAATACCATCAGCACCTGCATCCGAGCATCCAAAATAGATCTCCATCTCCATGTTGAAGGGTTTCGTTAAATCGATGTCATCTTTATACCACATCGCGCCACCTTGCCAAAATTGATTTTCAGTCAGCACTACGCCTTCTCCACCTGCCGATGCCGCCGTCCCTGTCAATACAAAATCTCTTATATTGAACTTGACTTCTTGTGCATCAATAGATTGTAAAGATAAAGATATGATCAAAAGTGTGGCAAAGTATTTCATACTTTTAAAGATAGTACCGGAATCTTTAATTTCCTAACCGATAACGATAATACACTGCTGCTCCAGGCCAAGGAGGCATTTTTATAGAATATCCATATTCATCAGCCTTGGTATCTGGTGGTGGATTGGTCTTGAAGTTCAAAACGGTATCTGATTGAGCTCGAATTGAAATCACGTCATTTGGATCCTTAAGCGCCCACTGATTCATCGGTATTGTTTCAATCACTTTTTTGTCCTTGTAAAGCAATAAATCAATAGAAATGCCGCCTTCTCCTAACTGAAAAGCATAATCATATGGATTCTGCACTACGAGAAAACCTTGTTTATTGACCATCACCTTTAATTTGTCAAAAGATTGATACACCAGAAAATCCGGCACTTTAAATCGATCAGGAGCGAAAACAAAAATTTCGGATTCATTCATCAGCGTATCCTGTAACCAAATATTAAATTGGTTTTTACGTTTTGAGGCTCTGTTAAAAGAATGTGAAATCGAAGAAGGTCTATACCATTCGTAAATTGATGGATCCTGATAAGAATCGAAGAACACGACCGGACGGTTTCCTGCCCGTTCTGCTATCATCGCAGCAAATTGATCCTTTCTCCAAATGCCTCCATCTGTTTTCAATAGATCAAAAGTCATAAAAACATGCAATGCTATCAATAAAGGCGAGCTGATTAAGAACAACAGTCGAAGTCGTTTTTCACCTTTTCCATCCAAGCGTTTGATCAATAAGTAAATGAATGGTACATAGGTAAGCACCAACCACTGAGGTTGGACATGATCCCTGAAGGAATGAAAGCCAAAAAAAACTAGAAATCCGATCAATACAAAATAACAGGTTTTTTCAAATTGATTGTTCCAGGTTTTCTTTATCACCTTGACCAAAAATAAAATGAAAAACGGATTGAAAACCACCAGTAGATTTCCAAGATATTCTAAAGGATAAAACCATTTGAAATCACCCACTCGTTCACTTAAATGATAGTTGAAGGTCATCCATTGATGTTCGTATTGCCACCAAACATGAGGCGCCCATATCAAGATACCAAGGAGACCAGCTAAATATGTTTTTGGATTGAGAAATAATCTGGGATGTGCCAATAAAGTAAATATTATTAATAGAGCTCCGTGATACTTACTATATAAAAGCAAACCCATTATTAGGCCCCACAATAGGTAATCTTTCCAACGATCATTTTCTAAAATTTTTTGGTAGCAAAGGAAGAATAATGCGCTAAAAAAGAGTAAGGGAACATCCGGTGTGGTAATAAAACCATATAAGTGTAATAAGGGAAGGGAAAATACGACATACCAGAAAGATTTAGTTTTCGAAGGTTGGTCCACCATCTTCCAAACTAAATAGATAGAGACCATGGTCATTAGCACGGTTGTTGCCCGAATGGCCAGATTTCCGGAAAAAATCAAATCTGAGAACCAAATCATCAATGCAACCATGGGAGGATGATCAAAATAACCCCAATCCAGATATTGACTAAATCGCCAATAGTAGAGCTCATCAATATGAGGTGGAGTCCACCAGGCCTGAAGGGTAAAAAGGGCCAACCAGGCCAATGCAAAGTAAAAATAGATCGTTCGGTTTTCCATTTAGCACCACAAAATAGGGAAACACCTTCAACCTCTATTCAATCTGACAGTAAGATTTTTATTATCTTGCTTTACTTCTCCGATAACAATTTATTCAAAAAACTAAGCACCCGATATGAGTACGGACTACCGGAACCTTAAAATCCTGATGCAGGAGATCAAGGATGACAATAGAATACAACGGATTATAGACCAACAAGATAAAGTTCATGTGGTAGAACACTTTTGGAATAAGGATCATTATAACAGAGATGGACAGCTCAAAAGACTTTCTTTTCTAGAAGAAAAAATGGGTAAGAAATTCAATGTCTTAAACGACAATGACAGCATTCAAGAACTGGAACAGCTCAAAGGGAATATTGAAAACTTTATTGGATTCAGTAAAGTCCCAACGGGAATTGCTGGGCCACTTTTAGTAAACGGCACAGAGGCTTCAGGCCAATTTTATTGTCCTTTGGCGACAACAGAAGGTGCTTTGGTAGCCAGTTACAATAGAGGTTGTAAAGCCAGTAGTCTTGCAGGGGGTATCCGTTCAATTTGTATTACTGAATCGGTTCAGAGAAGTCCTATCTTTAGATTTGAGTCCATTGTGCAATTAGGTCAGTTCTTAGCATGGATTGTTCATCAATATGAAAAGTTTGAAGCGATCACCGGGAAATGTAGTCGGTATGCAAAGCTTATAAACATGAAAACAAATATTGAAGGCAACCAGGTCAATCTGATCTTTGAATATACCACAGGTGATGCTTCCGGACAAAACATGGTAACTTTTTGCACTTCAGAAATTTGTAAGTACATCATTGAGCAATCACCGGTAAAACCCGTCCGGTGGTATATTGAGAGCAACTTGTCTGGTGATAAAAAGTCCAATTACCAGTCGTTTCAGAATGTCAGAGGTAAGAAGGTCATAGCGGAAATAGATCTCTCACGTGAAGTGATCGAGAATGTGCTTCGATCTACCCCGGAACTTATGGCTGATTACTGGCGAACCTCAACTATGAGTGTGATACAGTTGGGATCTATTGGTGCGCAAGGTCACATCGCAAATGGATTAACCGCTTTATTTATTGCAACAGGTCAGGATGTAGCATGTGTTTCGGAAGTTACTGTAGCCGTTAACAGAATGGAGGTGAGCAGCAGTGGTGGGCTTTATGCGAGTCTGACCATGCCTAATTTGATCGTCGGTACAATAGGTGGTGGAACCTCTTTGCCTTCTCAAAGAGAATGTTTGGAAATGATGGACTGCTACGGGGAAGGTAAAGCCAAGAAATTTGCCGAGATCTGTTGTGCGCTTGCGTTGGCTGGAGAATTAAGCATCTGTGCAGCCATTGCATCGGGACATTTTGTTTCGGCTCATCAACGTTTAGGGAGATAGAACAAATACCATGAAGAATATACCAGAAAAGAAGATTGTTAATCAGAACCAACTGCCTTTGTATAAAAGGCTGTGGATATACCAAAAAGAACGATTTCCAATATTTGGACATGGACCTCTGATTTTAATGTTTACATTTTCGGCCATTTCTTATAGTAGAATTTGTCGCGGAGTTGAAGGATTTATAGCGTCTAAGGATTTGTGGGTAGGTTTTTTGACTACCTTTTGTCTGTTCTTGCTGGTTAGAATTTTAGATGAGTTTAAAGACGCAGATACGGATCGTCAATATAGAAAGGAGCTACCCGTTCCGAGGGGATTGATTAGCTTCAAAGAGCTCAGAATCCTTGGAGTGATCGTGCTCATTGTCCAGGTCCTGGCCATTCTTCTAGTTCATCCTTCTATGTTTGTGATCTATTTGGTGGTAATGGCCTATCTAGCTTTGATGACCGTTGAATTTTTTGCCCATGACTGGTTAAATAAGCACATGTGGCTCTATGCTGCTTCTCATATGATGATCATACCTCTGGTTGATATCTATGCAAGTGGATTAGATTGGTATCTCGACGGAGATCAGCCACATCTTGGATTATTCTACTTTTTCGGTGTATCTTATTTCAATGGTATTGTTTTGGAAATTGGTAGAAAACTAAAGGCTCCTTCCCAGGAAAAAGAAGGTGTAGTGACTTATTCCGCCATGATGGGATATCGCCGTGGTGTGGTACTGTGGATGATCATCTTGGGAGTAACTGCTTTGATAGCAGCTGCAGCTTGTTACTACGCAGGGATTTCGATCTATAGTTATTACGTTCTTGCATTGATGCTGCTGGTTGGCTTAATTTTAGGTCAACAATATCTGCGTCATCCTACAACAGTAAGATCTAAGCGACTTGAGCTAATTTCAGGTGTTTGGACCTTAGTGATGTACGGAACACTCGGAGGCGTCCCCGGAATAATAAAGATTATCTCATGAAAGATTACTTACTTCTAAGTGGGCAGAAAATTGGGGGGAAAGCGACCCAATTAATTAGACTTTCAGAAGAAGGATTTAACGTGCCTCACTTTAAAGTCATTCCTGCTGAGTTTCAGCATGAATTACATGAAATTGAGAAGTCTTTAGGTCAATGGAGTGAAGAAAATAAGTTTTACAGTGTCAGATCATCAGCTGTAGGAGAGGATGGTTCTGATTATAGCTTTGCCGGGCTATTCGAAACCTTTTTATTTGTGCGGAGAGGTAATCTTTTGGAAATGATTCAAAAGGTATATCAATCGTCATCTTCAGAAAGGGTGACCTTTTATAAACAGCAGAACAACATTGAAGGTGAAGTTCAGATGGCTGTTATCATACAGGAAATGGTTTTTGCGGAAACTTCAGGAGTGATGTTTGGTCTTCATCCGATCACGCTGAAAGAAGGCGACATGCTTATTTCATCAGTATATGGTGTAGGTGAAGGATTGGTTTCAGGTACATTGAATTCGGATGATTTCACCATCAGAAACGGAATGGTATTCTCACAAGTGATTGCCATTAAAGATCAAAAAATGGTATATGATCAGAAGGGTGGTGGAACAATCTTGCAAAAAGTGAAAGAAGACATGGCGACGCAATCCTCCTTAAAGGAGTCACAGATTTCGCTATTGGTCAACGAATTGGAAAAAATCAATGCACTTTACAAAAGTCCTCAGGATGTGGAATGGGCTTTTGATCAAAAAGGGGAACTATTCATTTTGCAAAGCAGACCCATTACGAATATCCATAAGCAAAAAGGAAGTCGGATCATTTGGGACAATAGTAATATCATTGAATCCTATCCAGGTGTAACCACCCCTTTGACTTTTTCATTTATCAGAGAAATGTATCGGGTTGTTTATGAGCAATTCAGTGCATTCTTAGGTATAGATAAAGATGTTCTAGAAGCTCACGCAGACGTATATGAAAACATGTTGGGTCTTTTGCGTGGTCGTGTCTACTACAATCTTCGAAGTTGGTATCGCGCCCTGGCACTGCTTCCCGGTTATCGTTTGAATGTTGGATTTATGGAAACCATGATGGGGGTGAAGGAAAGATTTGAATTGGAGGATCAATATAAAGTGAGTAAGTCAAAGGCGAGATGGATGACCGTAAAAACCATTTGGAAAGCCATTCTCACATTTCGCAAACTACCACGCGAGAGGGATGCATTTCTTAATTTCTTGGATGTTACGGTAAAAAAATATCAGGAAATTGACTTTAAATCTGAAACGCCAGAAGAATTAAAAAAGCACTACGATACTTTTGAAAAAATCCTCACAGAAAGATGGAATCCACCTCTGGTCAACGATTTTTTCGCTATGATCTACTTTGGTATTTTTCAAAAGTTGATTGAAAAGTGGATCGGAAAAGACCATCCGCACCTCCATAATGATTTACTGGCTGCAAGTAATGACATCATATCTACTCAACCCATGATACAGAGCTTGAGATTGGCTCAGGAAATACTAGATAGCCATGAGCTTCGCGACCGGTTTAAAGGTGATCCTAAAGCAGTCTATGAAATTATAGAGGGGTATGAGATCAAATCAAAGATTGACAAATACCTCAAAAAATTTGGCGAGAGATGCCTTGGGGAACTAAAGCTTGAGACCATTTCATATAATCAGGCACCTCATAAGTTTATCAAGATTTTACAATCGTATATCAACAACCCTGAAAGTCTGGAAACCCTTAAAGAAACGAAAAGCGCAACACTGAAGACCGAGGCTCAAAAGATTGTTCATCAACATCTTAAAGGTCGTTTTTTCAGAAATAAGATTTTTAATTACTTTCTCAAAAAAACCAGAGAGTTGGTGAGTAACCGTGAAAACCTGAGGTTTGAAAGAACCCGCGGATTTGGGATTGTCAGACAAATATTTTCTGCAATCGGCCTGCAGTTTGAAAAGCGAGGATTAATTGATCATCACCGGGATGTATTCTACTTGACTAAAGAAGAGATTTTTGATTTCATTCAGGGTACGGCAGTCTCGGTAGAATTAAGAGCTATAATCAAGTTGAGAAAGAAAGAATATGCTGAATATGAAAAGGATTCCTATGTTCCCGAACGAATTACAACCTACGGAACTGTCAATGAAGGTCTAGAATTTACAAACATGGATAGGCTCCTCGAGGCTACAGATGGAGATCTAAAAGGAATTGCCTGCTGCCCTGGTGTGGTCAAAAGTGAGATATGTGTGGTTCATTCTCCGGATCAGATCGATGATCTTAATGGAAGGATAATGGTAACAACCAGTACCGATCCCGGATGGATTACCCTATTCCCCACGGCATCAGGTATTTTAGTTGAAAGGGGCAGTCTGCTCAGTCATTCTGCTATTGTGGCCAGGGAATTAGGCATACCTTGTATTGTAGCCATCAATGGTTTACTAGAGAGCCTCAAAACCGGAGATTTAGTGGAAATGGACGGTGGGTCAGGAGTTGTAAAGTTGTTGAATCATGACACAGAGGAATAAACATCTAGAAAAGGTAGATCATAGCATTATCAGATATGCAAATGTTTGGGAAGATCCTGTTCTTCTTATTGAAGGCCTGGATATCAGGCCAGGTCACAAAGTACTTTCCATTGCTTCAGCCGGAGACAATGCATTGGCTTTGGCTACTCAAATGCCAGAGTTGATCGTTGCTGCAGATGTCAATTTATCTCAACTTTATTTAACAGAAATAAAGAAAGTTGCCATTCAAAATCTGGAGCGGGAAGAGTTCCTTTCCTTTATTGGATTTACGCCCCCTCTGGAAAACAGGTTAAACTGCTTTAAAGGATTTAAAAATCAATTAAGTAATTCGGCAAGGGCATTCTGGGAAGATCATGGGTCAATCATTGAAGATGGCATCATCTATCAGGGTAAGTTTGAAAAATACCTAATGACCTTTGCCCATAAAATCTTACCTCTGATTCATTCTGCAAAACTAACGCAAGAATTATTTGCGCCTAAATCATCTGTAGAACAACGAAAATTCTATGATGAAAAATGGAATACCTTAAAATGGAGATGGTTCTTCAGATTTTTCTTTAACAAACAAGTGATGGGGCTTTTGGGGAGAGATCGAGCTTTCCTTCGACAGGTAGAAGTACATGTCAGCAAAACAATTCTTGCAAAAGCTGGTCAACACTTATCATCTGACTATGCTCAGAGCAATTCAATGCTGCACTTCTGTTTAAAGGGCAATTTCGACGATGCCCTGCCATACTATGCTCGTGAAGACAACTATGAACTTGTGAAGCAAAATTTGGATGTGATACAAACGGAGCATTGTTACGTGCAAGACGCATCTGTAAAATATGGAAAATTCGATCGCTTTAACCTTTCGAATATTTTTGAATATATGTCGTCCGATATATTTCAGTATACCGCTCAGGCTTTGTTGGAATCTGCAAATACTGGAGCGAGGTTTGCTTATTGGAATCTCTTGGTGGAGAGGGTGATGTCGAATGTAGTTTATGGAATGAATAGACTTCCAGACCGCGAAAAATGGTCAGAAAGAGACCAGGGTTTTTTTTATATGCAATTTGTGCTTGAACAGATTGTGAGATGAGATTCTTAACTTTAAGACCGTAATGCAAATCACTGCCATAGACTATTTAACCATTCTGGGTTTTGCTGGAATTTTTCTTTTACTTTTTGCGATTGCAGAAATAGGTTACCACTGGCTAAAGATTGACGTCAATTATACCCGAAAGTTTGTCCATGTGATGACGGGAATTATTGTGATGTTTTTCCCTTTTTATTTCACGAGTCCAATAAACCTGGTTATCATTTGTATAAGTTTTTTTATTGCTTTAGCGCTTAGTAAAAGACTCCATTTGATGCAATCTATTAATGCTATTGACAGAAAATCCAGGGGTAGCACACTGTATCCAGTAGTGGTGATCATCTGTTATTTTATTCAATATTATTTAGAAAGATATATCTATTTTTTTCTACCCATCATGATTTTAGCCCTGGCTGATCCTGCGGCAGAATTTGTGGGCAGGCAGACCAATTATCGACCATATGAAATATTCAATCACAAGAAAACTGTAGCAGGCTCTATTGGCTTTTTTACGGTCGCATTGATCACATCCTTAGTGGGGCTGTATTTTATCACTGAATTAAAAGTCTGGGTGTTAGTATGCTGTTCGATTGTAGTAGCATTAGTGACGACCATAAGCGAAGCAATAAGCATAAAAGGTTATGACAATTTGGTTATACCCTTGACCGTTGTTCTGGTACTTTATCTTTTTGGAATATAGGTCAATGGAAGTCAGAAAAAACATCAACTGCCTGGAGAGCGAGCAAAAGCATCTACACTGTTGCTTTAAAGTCATTGACAAGCAAATCACACTGGCAGAACTTAGACTTTATGTCAATCCATATCACAAAATAAATGGGCTACAAGCGATAGCCTTTGGACATTTTCAATGTGCCAATGATCCGCGCGTTTTCCAGTTGCTCATGGATGCGGCCGTTGAGGAAGTACAAAAGCTAGGTCACCGATTGCTCATCGGTCCATTAAATGGTTCTACCTGGAATGACTATCGGGTAGTGACGTCTTATCAAAAACCGCCGTTTTACCTGGATATCCATACTCCTGATTATCATATTGAATTAATGCGTCATTACGGATTTACCGAGCTTGCGGCATATCACTCCTCTTATGCAGAGGAGATTATTGATCATTGGGATGAAGTTGAAAAATCTCATCAAAGTTTTGTCAACAAAGGTGTGATTTTTGAAGGTTTTAATCTCGATGACCCATCTGCTGAATTTGAAGACTTATATTACTTATGCAGTGAAGCATTTGCTGAAAATTTTTTGTACAGCCCGATTTCCGAAGTGGATTTTCAGCGTAAGATGAATGCATCGTTACCTTTAATTGAGAAAAGGTATACCATCATGGCCAGAAAGGATGGCAAATTAGTTGGCTTCATTTTTTGTTATAAGGATTTATGGGACAAAACGTCTGAAACCATAGTAGTCAAAACCTTGGCGAGATCCACTGATAAGGAGTTTCAGGGAATTGGAAGCGCTCTGTCGGCCCTTGCCATGAAACACGCAAAAGTCGATGGCTTTACAAAAGGAATCCATGCATTAATGGTAAATTCAAATACTTCTACGTATATTTCCACTAAGTTTAAGGCCAATCCCATGAGAAATTATGCGCTGATGTGCCTTAAAATTGATTAGAAAATGGAGAAAAACGTTACACCAATACTTCGAAATGTCTTTCTAGGCGTGTTGGTTTTATTCCTGCTTTTATGTCTAATGGCGTGGATTTTTAGCCCTTATAAAGATAAAGTTGTATCACATGTGGGTATTGATATGCCATGTGAAGCGGCATTCGATTACCTGGGAAACTCAGACAATGCAAGTGACTGGTCCAGTTTTGTGCCTTATATAGAAACCATCAATGAAGATAAAGTTGCCGATGGCATGGTAGGGTCAAAGAGAAAGTGTTATACGGAATGGGAAAAGGAGGGTTTTCAATGGGAGGAAGAAGTATTGGAACGGATAGAAGATAAATATCGAAAGCTGAGTTGTTATAATTACAAGAATTTGTGGTTAAGAGCTCCCGATTTGGTCACAGAGCAGATTTATTCGCAGACCGACTATGGATGCAAAGTCAGCTTTACCCTCGACTTTATGTATAAACCCAGTTTCTGGGATCTTGCCAAAATGAAATACAGCGCCTTTCGGATTAAATCTATATTCGATAAGAATCTCAAAAACATCAAAAAAGAGGTATACAAGCGTCGTCCTTAGGACTCATGGAGAACATCGTCAGGCTATTCTTTGATGCCGCAAAAAAATTCCCTGATCACTTTGCCATTCACTCAGAGAGCAAGTCAATCACTTATCAAGAACTGAAAGATAGCGTCATCAGAACCGCGAGGTACTATGAAGAAAAGGGCGTAAGAAAAAATTCGAAAGTCCTGGTTTTCATTCCTATGTCTATCCGACTTTATAAAACGGTACTGGCTTTATTGGCCATTGGTGCAGTAGTCGTATTTATAGATGAATGGGCCAATAAAAAGCGTTTTGATAAAGCGTTAGAAATCGTAAAAGTTGACGCGGTTATTGCACCTCGGAAATATTTATTTCTGGGGTATTTATTTAGAATGCTCCGGCATATTGAACTAAGTTTGGTAGCACCTTCAGATCATAAATTGATGTCCGTTCAGCGGAAATCACTATTTACCGAAGTCGACAAGCAAAGTCCTGCGAGCATAGACAAAGATGATACGGCCTTAATAACTTTTACTACAGGAAGTACCGGACTGCCTAAAGCAGCTAATAGGACACATCATTTTTTGAATATTCAATTCAACGTTTTACAAGAGGAAATGAAAACAGAGGCAAGTGATTGTTGTTTGGTCACACTTCCCATTGTCCTACTGTCCATTTTGGGCACTGGCGGTTGTGCCATTCTTCCTCAGTTTAATCAAAGAAAACCTCACCTTCTAAATGTCCCAAAGCAGGTCAAATTATTAAAGAAATACAAGGCCAATACAATTATCGCTTCACCCTTTTACGTAGGGCGTCTAGCGGAAAGCGAATACATTTTCCCCGATATTCAAAAGGTTTTTACAGGTGGCGCTCCAGTTTTTCCAGATTTGGCTGAAAAGGTGGTCAAAGCATTTCCCGACGCGAATTGCCAGGTTGCATATGGCTCCACAGAAGCAGAACCTATATCAATGATCGCCATGAATACAGTCAGCTTGAATCAATATGGTTTGGCGGTTGGTTCTCTAAATAAGCACATAGACCTAAAAATCATAAAGATTACGGAGGAGGCCATCCGACTTGATCAAGATGGGTGGCATAAATGGGAAGTACCCTTTGGCGAAATTGTTGTGTCGGGCCCCCACGTACTTAAACAGTACTACAACAGTAAGTCAGCCTTCCACATGAATAAAATAGTAGATGATGAAAGGATTTGGCATAGGACCGGAGACAGCGGCATCCTGATAGATGGAATACTGTATTTGAACGGCCGTTGCAGTCAGCTCTTAAATCGTGATGGAACATATCATTCTTTATTTATAATTGAATATCAAATTAGTCAGATTCCAAGAGTAAGTCTTGGAACATTAATGGGTGAAATTGTCGTTTTAGAAGTGGATGGAAATAACCTTCGATCATCCCATTTACGTAAAGAAATAGAAAACCATGTCAAATCCTTGAAGATACCTTATCAAGAGATCATATTTAAGCGTCAAATACCAAGGGACCCACGGCACCATTCTAAAATTGACTACGGCAAGTTGAAAGAAATCATCAACTGAAATTTGATTCGAAATGACTATCTTCCGTTATCTCTAGCTGATGATAATAAAAATTTTATGGGAAAACATATCTTTATTTTTGTTCAATTAATTCTTGCCACAACGATCATGACTGCACAGGAATATCAATGGCTGTATAGTGATCCCGCAGTGGAAGTGTATCTGGAACCGGAAATTAAGAGATCTGGAGGGGTCAGCAGAATTACTAAAGTGCATCAGCCGAGACTACAAATTTTCAAACCGGATGAAAAGAAGAATAATGGAGATTTCGTACTGATCTGTCCAGGCGGAGGCTATCAAATACTGGCCATCGATCTGGAAGGAACAGAAATTGCTGAGTATCTGACTTCGTTAGGCTACACCGCTGTTGTTTTAGAATATACAGTGCCTCAAGATAGAGATGCTGCACTCCAGGATGTCGGCAAGGCCTTCAAAGACATTACTCACTTTGATGAATTCAAAAGTGATAGCAAAATGGGTATATTGGGCTTCTCGGCAGGCGGTCACCTGGCAGCCAGATTCTCTACCTCTGAAAATAACACGAACCATACAAAAGATCAAGACATCGTCAAACCGGATTTCACAGTCCTAATTTATCCTGCCTATTTAGACAAAGGGGAAAATGGAGGCCTTAGTCCGGAAATAAAATTATCTCCTCAGACTCCACCTATGTTCATTTTCGTGGCAGCTGACGACAAATATGCCCCCAGTTCATTAGTATTGGCCAAAGCATTGCAAGAGAATAAAACAACTGTAGATTTTCACATGTTAGCTGAAGGTGGTCATGGTTTTGGGATGAGAGAGGGCGTTGAAGCTGCAGAAACCTGGCCCTTACTTTTAGAAAAGTGGTTAAAAAAAATATAAATGGCAAACCCGTTCATTAAAAATATAGATTTGCTGGATGTCTCTAATATGCTGTATGATCGAGATCAATCTTTTGCTGATAAGATGGATCGTGAAGATCCACTTCGTCAATACAAGGCAGACTTCTATTTTCCTAAAAATCAAGAAGGGGTTGAGATGACCTACCTTTGCGGCAATTCTCTGGGGTTACAATCCAAACAGACGCAGGCTGCCATTCAACAGGTATCTGAACAATGGAAAGACTATGGAGTTAAAGGTCATTTCAATGGTGAACACCCATGGGTACCTTTTCATTTGGGACTCAAGGAAAATATGTCAAAAATAGTCGGAGCCCTACCTTCCGAGGTAACTTTGATGAATACCTTGACGGTCAACTTGCATTTGATGCTGACCAGTTTTTTCAGACCAGAAGGCAGACGCAATAAAATATTAATTGAGCAAGATGTATTTCCCTCTGATCGATATGCCATTGAATCTCATCTGGAATGGCATGGTTTATCGATAGAAGATCACCTGATATATATTCCTAAATCTACCCATAATGGGTTAGTAGATGAAAAAATCATAAAAGATTTCCTCACAGAGAACGGTGAAGAAATTGCCCTGGTACTAATAGGAGGTGTCAATTATTACACCGGTCAATTTTTAAATATTCCGGCCATCACGCAGTGGGCGCATGAGCAAGGATGTATTATAGGTTTTGACCTTGCCCATGCTGTAGGAAATGTACCGCTTGCACTCCATGATGCTAATGTTGACTTTGCAGTTTGGTGCACTTATAAATATTTGAATGCGGGTCCGGGTAGTATAGCTGGTGCTTTTGTCCATGAACGTCATCATGACGATAGAGGTATTCCAAAGTTAAAAGGTTGGTGGGGACACGATGCAGAAATCAGATTTAAAATGAGAGATGCATTCAAGCCAGCTCCAGGGATAGAGTCTTGGCAAATTAGCTGTCAACCAATCCTATCCCTTGCTCCTGTAAAAGCGTCGCTGGAAATGTTTATAGCGGCCGACATGAAAGCCATTAGGAATAAATCCATCCTTTTGACCGGCTATTTGGAATTCTTACTTAAGGAATTAAAAACAGATAGGATAAAAATTCTAACACCAGCATTGCAAGCACAACGTGGCTGTCAGCTTTCGATTTTTATAGAAAGTGCTGATGAAAGTGTCCATCATGAACTGACCAAAGCAGGGATGATCACAGACTGGCGAAATCCTGGTGTTGTCAGGGTAGCTCCGGCTCCGCTTTACAACGGCTACAGAGATGTTTGGGAATTTGTGAAAGCTTTGAAAAAAGTACTACAAATAGGAGGTTAGTTTATAAATCGAACTTTTAGCTTCAAGCCATGCTTTAGGAATTGCCTTAAATTGCAAAAGATGGCTGAATTATTTACAGATGACAATCATGAAACACCGGAAGATGGCGCAAAATTAGTTTGGTACCAAAGACCATGGTTAAAGACACTTGTGAAAGGAGCGATATATTCATTGCCCTTTTTGATTTTACTTTTCTTAGTCACCCTTCTTTTCGATTTGATTTTCGGTCTACTGAGTCCGCTTAGTGCCATTATTGCGCCCGGATCAGAGAAGCCACATTGGATTTTTCATATCATTTCATTATCCATCATTTTCGGTATTTTCTACCTAATAGGGCTTAGTGCAAAAAACAGAGTAAGCAAGTATTATTTTAGCTTATTTGAAAAAGAATATCTAAAAAGGATTCCCTTATATACCACCATCAGAGACTTAGTCCAGCAATTTACGGGAATGAAAAAGATGCCTTTTTCAGATGTAGTGTTGATTGATACTTTTGAGAGTGGTGTATTAATGACTGGTTTCGTGACAGAGCAGGTTTCGGATGATCTTTATACCGTATTTGTTCCAACTGCACCTAATCCCACGAACGGCAACATTTACCATGTCCCGGCATCGAGGATTACTTTTGTCGATGCTACTCCTGAAGAAGCAATGCGAACAATTGTCGGTATGGGTACTGGTTCATATTGTTTGTTCCGGGAAGACCAGATTGATTGTATTGAAGAGGCAGAGCCTGAGAAAGCATAATCTATAAATCTTTTGCACATCTGAAGCCGGTGTGATTTAAACCGGTATCCGGACTGGATTGCATCCTCCTAGAGTTTCTATATCCTGAGCAATACTCGTCGTTACACAGAAAGGATCCCCCTCTCATGACTTTGGCAGGGGCATAGGGGTTAACTGGATTAAAACTAGAATTTGGACCATCAGTCCCATCTGATGTAGCCTCCTCTCTTTTATAATAATTGGCATCATACCAATCCGCACACCACTCCCACACATTGCCGGCCATATCATATAAACCGTAGCCATTAGGAGGAAAACTCTTCACCGGAGCTGTGGTCATATAGCCATCTTTTTCCGTGTTTTCATATGGAAATAGGCCTTGCCAGAAGTTGGCATATTGGTGTCCCACCTGATTAACATTTCCATTTCCCCAGGGATATATTTGGCCATCGCTTCCTCCTCTGGCAGCCCATTCCCACTCAGCTTCAGTGGGTAATCGTTTGCCTGCCCACTCTGCATATGCTTCTGCATCTTCCCAAGAAATCTGTACAACCGGATGTTCCATTTTATCATTTATGTCAGAATCAGGTCCTTGAGGATGTTTCCAGGAGGCGCCGATGGTCCACCGCCACCATCTAGACGGATCATTAAGTGGCACAGGTTGCTCCGTACTTTGGAATACCAGTGCTCCTGGCTGCATAAGGCTGTCTGGCGGTTTAGGGGTCCCAGGAGGCAGGTCTTTTTTAAGCAATTCCCAGTCTAGTGCTCTTTCAGCGACAGTAATATATCCTGTTGCTTTAACAAATTCTGCAAATTCCCGGTTGGTCACCTCAGTTTCATCCATATAAAAGCCTTCGACCTTTATCTTATGCTTTGGAAATTCATCATCAGATGCCTGCTCATTGTCCCCTCCCATATTCAAAACTCCACCGGGGATAAAGACCATTCCTTCCATCTTTTCTACCTGTTCATTATTTTCGCAACCCCACATTGACAGACCTAAAACCAACAATAATAATACATTTGAGAAAACGAAATTATGTTTCATATGAAATATTGACTAATATTAAGACTTACTGTATCTGCCGATCATAAAACGGAAATTTAAGGGAATTAATGATAACGAAGAAGACTTTTGATTTTTTAGAGCGATTAGAGAAGAATAATAACCGCGAATGGTTTGAGGAACACCGGGATCTTTATGAGCAATCCTATGGTGAAATGCAGGAATTAGCCATGGAGGTAAATCGCCTTATGGCAAGTCACGACCACATTGTTGAACTCTCTCCGAAGCGGAGCATATTTAGAATATATCGAGATGTTAGGTTTTCTAAGGACAAGACTCCGTACAAGGTTTATTGGGGCGGAAAAGTAAAAAGAGATACCCCACTTTTGCGCGGGGGATATTATTACCACGTAGAACCTGGTGGATCCTTTGTAGCTGCAGGTTTTTGGGGCCCGGATAGCAAGGATTTAAAATTGATAAGAAATCATATTGCACAGGATCATTCTGTTCTTGAAAGAATCAATCGTAGTGCTGACTTTCGATCTGAATTTCCTCGAGGTATTCAGGGTGACAAACTCGTCAGGTCCCCTCAAGGCTATGATATGGATCACCCCGCTATTGAATGGCTTCAGAACAAACAATTCATCGTGCAAAAGTATTTTCCCGATGAAGAGGTGGTGCACCCGGATTTTGCGGAGAAAATAAATCATGCTTTTAAGACCGTTCGGCCGTTTCTTAACTATATGAGTGAAATTCTAACAACAAATCTAAATGGTGAGCCACTATATGAATAAGTGGATCATCATATTTTTATTGGGGTGCCAATGGGTATGGGGCCAAGACATCTGTACTGGAAATCTTGGTGACAACATCTTTTCCATAGGAAATTTTGGTTCGGGACCTGATAACATTGTCCAGACCAATCCTGGTATTGCCCCTGGTTACACCTATACCACTGTTGTGCCACCTAGTGATGGATTCTATATGATTACGAATGATATGAGGACTGCTGCGTGGGATAATCTTTATGGCACCTGGATCAAAATTCCGGATAATAGTCCTGACCCTCAGGGCTATATGATGGTCGTAAATGCGAGTTTTGCTCCCGGAATTTTTTATGAGGAAGAAGTCACCGGGTTATGCGAAAATACCCTTTACGAATTTTCTGCAGATGTAATCAATTTAATAAGAATAGGAGTCACAGGACATCATGAACCCAATCTTTCCTTTTTCCTGGACGATGTGGAACAATACAGCTCAGGCATTATACCACAGGATGAAGAATGGCACAAACACGGATTTACTTTTACTACAGCTATCGGGCAGACCAGTGTCAAATTAAGCTTAAGAAATAATGCTCCGGGAGGTATAGGTAATGATCTGGCACTTGATAATATTTCTTTTAGGCCTTGTGGGCCCAGTGCTTTTGCCAATGCTTCGGAGAATACGATTGTATGTTCTGATGAAGTCGAACCAGTAGTCATTACAGCGGAAACCATCGAAGGCGCCTCCATCCAATGGCAATCTTATTCTGACCTTTCAGAGTCCTGGATCGACATTAATGGAGCGACAGATAGCGTCATTTTTCATGATAACTTTACACCTGGCACTTACTTGTACAGATATTTAACAGCTGGAAGTGAAGCTAATATTCAAAACGGCAAGTGTCAAGTCATATCAGATCTTGCTACTGTTACTGTCATACCCATCGAGTTTACAATATTTGACACCATTTGTGAGAACGTTGTTTATGAATTTGGAACCCAGATGATTTCTGATCCTGGTTTTTATGAAGAGACTTTTCTTGCAGTATCTGGTTGTGATAGTTTCGTAGATCTTTTTCTTACCCACGTTCCGGATCCCGGAATAAGTATCGATTTCAATATTTCTGATCCGCTATGCTTCGGTGATTCTACAGGATTTATAGAAGTTTTGGAGGTCAATAATGGGTTGGAGCCTTATATATATGAAATTGACCAGAGACCTACACAAACCACCACACCATCTTTATCTGAGGGCGTTTATACATTTCGTGTTGAGGATAGACATTCATGTTTTTATGAAGAACAAATTGACATTGTTAACCCAGAAGCATTCATGATAGACCTGGGGCAGGATACCAGTATCAACTTTGGAGTGGTTTATTCATTTGAAGTAACTACCAATTATAACTTATCGAGTGGCTCATGGACAGGGGCTGAGCTTTCCTGTGAGCAATGTGTGGAAAATTCTACACGTCCTTTTGAAAGTGGAAACTATACTTTGAGCGCGACTAACTCAAACAATTGTGCAGCTTTTGATGAAATTTTTATTGAAGTGAAAGAACCGGATGAACTTCTGTATAAGCCAAACATTTTTTCTCCTAATGATGATGGAATCAATGACCGGTTTATGGTTATGACAGGCAGCCTTGCTGTTCAGGAGGTCAATTATTTCAATGTTTTTGATCGATATGGCAACTTGGTTTACCAAACCAGGAATAGGGACATTATGGATGCCTCCTATGGTTGGGATGGCAAAATCAAGGGTGTTCCTGCTCTGGAAGGAGTATATAGTTATATGTTCCAGGTCACCCTGATCAATGGGGAAAAGATCAACGGTAGTGGAGACTTGTCTCTTGTGAGGTAAGTCATAAAGCTATTGTTCTTCCCCTTGGAGACTATTCAAAAAGGCAATCAAATCTCTAATTTCTTTTTTGTCAAGAATTTTATCCATTGCAGGCATACTGGATGGTAAATATTCCTGAGCTTTGATTTCAGATTTCAAAATGTTTCTTACCTCGTCTTTGGAGACCTTTAGCAAATAGGCGTCATCAGTTTCTTCTTCCATTACTCCAGCCACGTTACTTCCATCATTTAATTCTACTGAAAGCACACCAAATCCTGGGGCCAATCTCGCACTAGGCAGAATTAATGACTCTAGTAATTGCTCTTTGGTCAATTTGTTTCCTATTCCTGCAAGTCCTGGTCCAGCATCACCGCCCCACTCAAAAATAGAATGACACCTGACACATTGCGCCTCTGCATTTCTGTAAAAAATGTTGCGGCCTTTTCCCTTATTACCACCATAAAGCGTCTCTTCGTATGCGCTTAGCGCTCCACCATTCTTACTACTATGATATTCTGAGGCGATGCTGTCACCAACTGCTTCTAACAAATCAAGTTGAACTTCTCGTTCAATTTCACCATTTCTCAATGCTACCATTTGCTCAGAAATCAGGCGGTCTGTTGCCTCTCCTTCATACTTTGAAAGTGCTGCATAAGTGGATTGTTTTTCGACAATGGTGCCATCTTCCAAAATCTGAGTAAACAGATTGATCGCAGCTTCTTCTTCTAAAGAAGATTCTGGTATCAAAGACAGTGCTTCAGCTCGAAGGTTCTCATTGGTCGATGCCAGAGCAGTTTCCAAAACCTGATCTAATCCTTCATACTCCAGATTAGAAAGCGCTTTCAATGCTTCAATACGGACCTCCGGTGAGCGCTCATTCTCAAACTTTGATTTGAGTAATTCAGCCTTGTCGTTAATTCCCAACTGGCTGATTACTTGGATGGCTGCAATTTGGATTTCTTCATTTCTTTCATTGGCCAATTGCTCAACTTTAGATTCCAATTGGCTAATGGCATAGCTTGCATTTCTGGGCTTCAATCCTCTGTTTCTTCCATCCACTCTATCTAAAACAGAAGGATTTTCCCATGTAGAGAGACTGGCAAGTGCTTCTGCTCTCATGGCAGCCGGATTTGAACGATCTGAAGCAAAAGTAATCAGGTGATCTACATTAGCGTCGTTACCAATTCTAAAATTAGCATTGATCGCCCGTCTAATAAGTGCTTCATTGTCAAACTTGAAGCTATTTAGTATTTCGGCTAATCGAGGCAAGGCACCTGGAATAGAATTATCATCATTGATGGCTCTTGCAGCCTCAGTGACCACAAGTTCAGATGGATCAGTCAGATAAATCTTCACATTTTCATCTTCCATTCTTCGCAACGCTACGACCGCTCCCAGTCTAACGGCTTCTGAAGGATCTGTATTTAAATCAGCCAGAAATGATGCATCTCCGATTTGTGATAAAGCAAAAGACGCCATGTGTCTAAGATAGACGTCTTCATTGTTGCTCTTTCTAAGAAGATCCACTAATTCCTCTTTCGCTTCATCATATTTCATTCGGGCAAGCGCTTCAGCTGCAAACATTTGAACCCTTGGAGAAGGATCTTCCAGAAGTGGAACAATTTCTTCTGCAGCTTCCACATATCTTACATCGCCAAGCATTTTAACAGCCTGAGCCTTAATTTCATCATCTTTATTATCAATTAATCGCAACAGATATGCAGCTTCCTCCTGGTCTCTTCTCGCAATTTGAGCGACCCCCCATATGCCATGGATCACACTGATTTGACTTTTGTTTTCAGAAATCACTGTATGAAAAGCTGCAATGTCGCCTTTGTCTGCCAATGTTCTTTGTGCCTTTAATCTCACCCTCATATCGGGATAACTCAGTAAGGGTATCAAATTCTTTGCAGACATCGCAGAGAAATCTCTTTGTAAATGTCTTTTCGTTTCTTCACGCTTTGTATTTCTCTCAGATTCAGGAACATCAAGCTTCCATATTCTCCCTTCATCCTTAGTGTTCCATCCGTCTATCCAGTCTCCGAAATATAATGCACCGTCTGGCCCAAAATCCAAACCTGTGGGCAGTAATCCGGAAACCACTTCCTGAGTTTGACCCAATTTGAAACCCGCTCCATCCTGTTCCATGGTAAATGCATGAATCGGAGAATTCGCAGGATTACCTCTGAATTCAGCAATGAAAAAGTGCTCATTCCATTTTTCACTAAGGGCTGTTCCCGGATTATAAACCATGCCAGTGGGGCCATTGACATAGTTTTGAATCGGCGGAATAATGTAGGCCGCCTGGCCCTCCCATTTCGGAACACTCAGACGTTCATCCATCCATACTTTATAATCATTGTTATCCGGGTCTGTGTATTTTCCATACTGCCAATTGGCACGCCATCCTGCATCTGAACCATGAACCACATACATCAGTCTTTCTCGCTCACCCCTATGATCTCCGTCGTTATCTTCCGTAATTAAATTTCCGTACTTATCGAAGACAAATTCATGGGTGTTTCTCAAACCAGCGGCATAAACTTCAAAATTAGTACCATCGGGTTCAGATCTTACAATAACACCTTGATGTGGATATTCCCATTTATTTCCTTCCTTATCGGTCACATTCATTCCGATATCACCTATTCCCCACCAAATTCTCCCTTGTGGCCCCACCGTGACACCTGACATCCCATGTCCACTAAATCCGATATGCACAGCATAGCCTCTACTCAAAGATTCAATTTTATCGCCAGTTCCGTCGCCATCCTCATCACTAACCTTCATCAAATCGGGTGCGACTGCCACATAAACATCCCCATCATGGGCCAATACACCATTGGCTACATCAGTGTGAGCCTCATGAAAATCCTTTATGTATAAGTGAGCTGATTCTGCAACACCATCTTCATCCTTATCGGCAACCCACCATATCTCTTCTTTTTCCACCGTCAAATCTCTCCAGTCCAATACGCCATCATTATTCAGATCTTTCAAGTGCTTTTGTGACTCTTCACTCCCTACTGTAAAAGTTTCCTTCAAAAAGGCCAATCGGTCCTCAGGAGTCTCAAAAGAAATAGAAGCTGTCATCCAATTTCTGTGGCCGCGAATGTCAAATTCTGAATTTTCCTGTCTGGTAGCACTGGTATAATAAATCTTTCCATCTGAGTCAATACTTATGGCAATGGGATCGTGAATCAGTGAGTCTGAAGCCCATAGCGAAAGTTCCATGCCATCAGCAACCTGGACGGCTACAGATTCACGAATCTGCTTTGCCATGGCCTGAGCGTTTTCTGCCTTTATTGACCTTACAGTGGTGTAGTCTTCCTCACTAGGAGCATTTTGCTTCGCACATGAAAAAGTCAATAAAAATAGGATGAGTGAATAAAATACAATTCTCATTTCTATGATTTTAATGTAGTTGCCAATTTACCTAATAAAAACGTTGAATCAGATAACAAGTAGGGGATTACTTCAAATTTTTTTTAGTGTTCTATGGGTGTAAATGAAAAAATGGTGTCTTTTAATTAGTGACAACAACCTTAATTCCTAAAACATCCTAATCAGGGTGAAGATCACAGTACGCTGAGTGTTGATCGAATGAAAGATCGACAGGTTTTTAAAATTTTATTACGCTTAACTAGTATCGGCCAGAAGGCCTAAATTTTTAGTTAACCATATTTCAATGAGTAATTTCTGTGTGAAGAGACCTATGGTCTCCTGGAAGAAGTGTGTCCTTTTTGTATGTTTTTTATTTGTCAATAATATGCTTACAGAAGCCCAAACTCCGCAATGGGCAAGAATAATGTATGCTGAAGGGGCAACAGTAGAGGCTGTGACAAAGGCATATGATGAATATTATAAGCATCATGAATTTGAGAAGAATAAATACACACAAGATTACAAGCGATTTATCCGAGGAAAGTCCAGAGAAGCTTTTGACCTGTCTAACCTTCAACAACTAAGGGCCCAACAGTCCTCCTATGAAGCTAAAAGTGTTTCTTATAGAAATGGCTCAGCTTCATGGGATGCTATTGGTCCTTTTGATATTGATTTAAGTTCTGCAGCAGTTGGATCTACACCGGGATTAGCACATGTATATACTGTCGAAAAAGATGAATTCCTAGTTGCAGGAACCGCAACTGCTGGTGTTTGGAAATCTCAGGATAATGGTCATTCCTGGATTCCGTTAACCAATGACTTATTGGTTACTGAAGTTAAGGCAGTCGAAATCGTAGGAAATACCATTTATTTCGGGGGTAATGGGTATATATATCAAAGTTTCGATGGTGGACAATCATGGTACAAAACAGGAAATTCTACATTTCAAAGTAAGTACCATCAAACGTTGGATATCGTATCCAGTGGCTCTCTTCTATACGCAGCAACTAATCACGGTCTCTATATCTCCGATGATTCAGGGAGTGATTGGAACCAAGTACTATCAGGGAATTTTCAGGAAATAGAAGTACACCCTACTGATCCTGATGTGGTCTATGCTATTGCGCAGGAAGGGAATGGCACTTCTTTTTACCGATCAGAAAACGCAGGGACCAGTTTTACACGAATTACCAACGGTTATCCTGAGGTAACAAGTGGTCAGGAGCAACTGCGCACAGAAATAGCTGTTTCCCCCGCGATGCCCGATAGGGTAGTGGCTTTGGCAACAGGCGTGGCCAATGGTGGTTCGGGCTTATATGGCATTTATGTTTCAGATGATGCAGGTTTAAGCTGGACCTTTAAATGTTGTGGTATAGGTCCAGGTGGTGCAGCCTCTTCTACAAACAAGAACATCATGGCATGGCAGGCCAGTGGGGAAGTAAGCGGTGGTCAGTATTACTATGATGTAGCATTGGCTGTTTCCTCCACAAATGCTGACGAAATCTATGCCGGCGGTATTAATATATGGAAATCCGTGGATGGAGGATCTTCTTTTTATAATCATGCCGATTATATTTTTAGTAAAGCCGGTGATCAATATGTACATGCTGACATACAGGATATTCGTATCTACGGAAATGAGATTTGGGTTGCATCAGATGGAGGAATCTTTATGTCCAACGACAACGGAAACACCTTTTTGAAAAGGATGAAGGGCATAGTGGCGACTGATTTTCGGGGATTTGGAGCAGGGGCGAAAGCCGGTGAAGTCCTCATAGGAGGTACCTACCATAATGGTACACTCGTTAAAGAAAATAACACTTACGATGGCTGGCTTTCTATTTACAGCGGAGACAATACACATGGGCAGGTGAATCCTCAAAATAACCGAATCACATACAGCGACATCGGTATGGTGACATTACCTGGTAGCGCATCTTCTACACCTACCATAAAGTCATTGACCATCAAACCCAATGCTTCCTATAAAACAGGAGAATCGAGTGAATACGCCTTTCACCCTACCAATGGGAATACTTTCTTTCTTGGTTCGGGAGGAAGTATCTATAAAACAGAAGACAACGGATCCAACTTTACACTTTTGAGAAATTTTGGAAGTGGTAAGGTTACTCGAATCGAAGTTGCGCCTTCTAATCCAGGTTACATTTATGCAGTCTATCTCCCTGATTACAGTAGCCATAAAAAATTATTTAAAACCACAGATGGGGGGCAGAACTGGGAAGATGTCTCACCTGCGGCTTCTGTTTTTCAAAATGACAAGTTGTGGATAGCCTGGGATATTGCAGTAAGTGCTTCGGATGAAAATGAACTATGGTTGGCTAGAACACCACAAACTAGCAGCAATGCTTTAATCAATGGTCAACAAGTTTTTAAAACTACAGATGGAGGTGCAACATGGCAGAACTACAGTGATTCAGGACTCAATGGTGAAATGATTACCAATATAGTACATCAGCATGGCACCCTCGGTGGAGTATATGTTGGAACGAGAAGATCGGTTTTCTATAAAAGTGAATCAACAGGACAGTGGGTAGAATTTCGAACAGGTTTGCCTGCAATAACCTATTCAACAGGCTTGGTCATTCTTTATCAGGAGGATAAGATTATCAATGCAACGCATCGCGGAGTATATGCTTCAGATCTTTATGAAAAGGTAGTGAAAAATGTAGCTTTTCAGGTGAATCAAACTGAAGCACTCTGTGAGAACGACGCATTTTTCTTTTCGAATAATTCTACTGGATTTGGAGACCACGTGTCCTTCAAATGGACTTTCGAAAATGGTACACCTTCAATTTCTTACGAGGAAAACCCAGTGGTTAAATTTAAGGGATTAGGTGGGCATAGTGTCACTTTAGAAATTACCGAAAACGAGTCCAAAAGCAGTCATACGGAGACGAATTTTGTCTCCGTTCTTGATGTGTGTGAAGTAGAATCATTGCCGGGGAGTGCTGTCAAGACCAGTAGTGGAAATTTTCTGATTATTCCTCCCTTAGGAATTGAAACAAATGAAATCACTTTCAGTACTTGGGTGAAAAGAACAGGCATTACAAAAAACAATGCCGGTCTCATCACAATGCAACGGTTTTCCAACAATACAGGACTGTCTATACTCTCAACTGGCGAAGTAAAATTTATGTGGAATAAGGTAGGCCAGGGAATAGAAACCGGATTATTTATTCCAAAAGATAAATGGACTCATATTGCCATGAGTGTTAGTCCCAACAAAATTAGCGTTTATGTGGATGGAATTGAAAGGAGGTTTGAAGGCAGCTTTGCAGCAGTTAATTTTGACAAGGAGGTTTTGTTAGGTAAAGATGCCAATTCGATTAGTTACTACTTCAATGGTTGTTTTGATGAAACGGCCATTTTTGGCAGATACCTTACTACCGCAGAAATAAGGGAGCAGATGAATCTGGTAAAGTCAGAAGGTAATCATCCTGATTTGTTGCATTACTTTCAATTCAATAAACAAGGGGATAAAATCTCAGATATAGTGGGTAGCAGACATGCCAGTTTCTTTTCAAATCCCGTATTTGAGGCCTCAATGGCACCTATTGGTGCAGGAACTTCAGAGGTGAAGAAGATTGAAAATTTTGGCATGCATCATTTTAATCTGGTGGATGTCGACTTGAATATTGAATCCGGGATATCTTGTAATAGTGACCTTGGGATTTATAAAATTCAAAGAAATGTGAGCGGAGCCACTAGTACCCACAGCTCTGACTATCTCTACATTGTGAATCATTTTTCAGAGGAGAATTTTGCAATCAACGGCACAATGACCATATCCAGTGCTTTTGAGTCGCTTGAAGCTGCTGAGGTGAGGAAAGATTCTTTCAAGTTGCATCAGGTGGGCTTCGATGCGGATCCGGACTGGGACAATAACACGCGGGCCTATGCCATGGACTATGATCCGGAAAATTCAAATCAGGTGGTTTTTGAGGTGGATGAAGCTCAGGACATGGAAGGGAAGTTCTTGGTTTCCTATAATGAATCTCAGGCTGCTTTAGCCATCTCAGATATCTACTTTATATTGGCCGCTCTTAAACCCGGTGAAGTTGACGTCCAATGGTTTTTACATCCTGAAGATCATTTCATTAGAACTGAATTGCAGAGAAGCGGTGATGGCATAAGGTTCGAAACCATTAAAGCCATTGACAATAAAAGAGGACAGTTGGCTTTTCACTATTTGGATAAAAACCCTTTAAGCGGAATGAATTACTACAGGGTAAAAATGACCTATGCAGATGGTGAACAAGATTACTCAAAAATCGATCGCATACGTGTCAATGGTCTGGCTGAAGATCAATTTGTTTATCCCAATCCGGCCAATTCAGATGTGATTCATTTGCGAGATTTGAAATTGAATGGAGCAAAAGCGATGATCTTTGATATGACGGGTAAGAAAGTCCTGGAAAGAAGCAATATAGAAAACGGGAGGTTAGACATCGCCGGTTTGCACAGTGGTATGTTTCTGGTGGTAGTAGAAGAAACAACGGCAAGAAGACAGCAGCTTTTCATTCGAAATTAGAGCTGAGCTAGAGTTTATTGATAGGTTTTAAATTGATCTGACAACTTCGTGATGGGGCAAAAAAAAGTCGCAATCTGGTTTTTAGATCGCGACACACACTTATTTCTTTGTTGTAATTTTTCGAATTGTAGATGTTTTATTTTCCCAAGTATCTACTTACTGCTCGTTTAGCCCGCTCAACGATATCGTAATTGATGCTGTAATGGATATATTTCCCATCCCTATTGGCATCCACTACTCCAGCTAATCGCAGGATTCTCAAATGTTGTGAAGTTATCGATTGTTCTAATTTCAGAGTGTTGTAAATCTTATTGACATGAATACAATCATTCTTGTCAATAAACTCTAAAATTTTTAATCGTAAAGGATGTGCAAGTGCACGCATAAGTTCGCATGAGACATGCAACTTCTCATTGTCAAAAGTAACCTTAGTCTTTCTCATTATTATAATTGTAGTATTTCTTAATCGACCTTGAGACAAATATGAACATTAAAATTCTCATATCAAAATAAATATTATAAAAAATTATAATTTATAATACGCTGATAAAAAAATCCGTGAAATCTTAGTCTGTGAGCGTGTAGTTCTCTAAAATGTTCTTTTGTAAAATTCTCTTGGTCAAAGGCTTAGGTTGACTGTTGTAAAGTATGATTCTAACCCGCTAAATCCTCTACTAACTGAGATATTTGTGCAAGTCTATTTCTATCTAACGAATAGTAAATGAACTTTCCTTGTCTCTCAGTAATGACGACACCAGCTCTTCTTAAAATCGCTAAATGTTGGGATGCTACCGATTGTTCTAACCGCAATTTGATGTAGATATCGGTTACCGTCATCGTATCTGAATCTTCAAGCAGATCAATGATACGCTGTCTAAGTTTGTGGTTAACAGCTCTTAATACTAGCACAGCTTTTCTGAGGTCAGCATAATCCAGCTGAATTTCTTTGTCGCCTTGCTTAAGTGTAACAGTTTCGTTCTTCTTATTTCTCATATAAATAATATTTTAAAATGTTCACGGATAATTACATATTACACTTAAACTAAAACTGTGCCATCAATTACCATTAAACATTTTAATTATATGTAAACAACTGGAATAGAGCATTATTATATGAACAAAAAAGATTTAATAAAGGTTTCAGTCGTCTAGAACAACGGCTTTTTGGATGTGGTGATACGCGGTGCTTTAAAATAATTTGGGGAATATGAAGCGATATTTTCAAAATTTTGTTCGGTAAATTGTTGGTATGCCAAATTGAAAATATAATTCGCAGACAACTCAAAAGGCATTAAAATCATGGATTTATTCTCAAAAATAGATCTTGCCTTTTCAACTCCAGTACCACAAAGCACCACGAGCTTCTTAGTAAATTCATCCATCACCTCTTTTTCAAGGATTAGATTGTGAGTAGGCTTGATTTTCTCCAATTTTTGATCATAAACAGCCGTGTACACTTCCATGCGTCTTGCATCAATCATAGGAATATATATTTCTGCGTCCTCTTCTTCCCGAGCCTTCCAGGCAATAGCCTTTAATGTATCAACAGCAATCAGCGGAATTTGCAAGCCGTAGCATAAGCCTTTTGCAGTAGCAGCAGATACCCTCAGGCCGGTATAAGAACCAGGTCCATGGCTCACCGCTATGGCCTCTAATTGATTTACAGAGATTCCGGATTCTTGCAAACATTCCTGTATAAACAGCGTGATTTTTCTCGTATGAGAGAAGGGCTCCGAGCTCTCCTTGAGATAGATAAGCTGATCCTTATTGCTTAACGCAACAGAGCAGACCCTGGAAGAACTTTCTAAACTTAAAATATACGCCATGCACTCATTTACCTAAAACATCTGACTCTATCTTCATAGCAATGCAACCCACAATCAGTTTAAAATCTCTGCATACTTTTGTGGATCGCCCAGGAGCTTAATGGCTTCCTGAACCTCCTGATCCTTGTTTAACCTTCTCTGTACTTTTCCTTCTTCGAAGAAGTAACGTCCAACTATTTCTTCTTCTATCAGCTCAATGATCTCCTTTTCGTAATTCTCGAAACTATTATCATAGAATGATTTCATTTTATTGGACAGCGCATTGACTTCTACTTCAAGGTCAACATCATTTTTATCCACTGATTCCTCCAGTTGTTTAAGCAAATTTTCACCCTTGGATTCAAAAACGAAATTCTGAGTTTCTGCAAATTTTACGAAATCATCGTAGTCCGTAAACTGAAATTCGATGGGTCCTGTTATGCTGTCTCGAGTGTTGACATAATTATTGACATACTTGAAAATAATGTATTGATCCAGTAATGCCTGTCCAAAATCACTGACTTTCTTTGGCATTAACTTGACATCAGGTGCGACACCACCTCCATCTAAAACCTCCCTGCCATTTCTGGTCTTGAACTTGGAACGTTTTTCATCCGGAATGTCCACCGGCTCACCATCTTCATAGGCTACACTTTGAATGCATCTGTTGCTGGGTATATAATATTTAGATGTGGTCAACTTGAGTCGTGAATTATAACCTACCTCAGTTGTGTTCTGAACGAGTCCTTTTCCAAAGGACCGTTGACCAATTAACACCCCTCGGTCATAGTCCTGGATCACACCGGATACAATTTCCGATGCGGAAGCTGACGACTTGTTAATCATCACTGCCAATGGTATTTCGGTATCCCACGCATTTTTAGTGGTCGAATATGTTTTATCTCTTTCTGCTACTTTGCCTTTCGTACTGACAACGGGTAGTCCCTGAGGTACGAATAGATTAGAAACATTGATGGCCTCCCGCAATAAGCCACCACCATTATTGCGCAGGTCCAGGATCACCGCATTCATTTTTGGATTTTCCTTTTTAAGCTTATTGAGGTTTTTTCGGATATTTTCACCTGCATTGGCGGTAAATGTAGTCAATGAAACATAGGCTACTTGATCGGAAACCATACCTGAATGAGGAACATTGGGAATATTCACTTCTTCCCTGGTCAACTGTATTTTAATACCGTCTCTGACTCCTGGTCGATCTACAGTCATTTCTAATTTTGTACCGGGCACCCCTCGGAATAGGGTCAATACATCATCGCTGTTTTTGCCTTTAGTTTGTAATCCATTAATAGCAGTAATAACATCACCGATCTTCATACCTGACTTCAATGCAGGACTTTCTTCGAAAGCATCGACAATAGTCACCTCACCATCCACTTCACGTATGACAGCACCTATACCATCGTACTTACCATCGGTGGCTAAACGAAAGTTCTCCACTCTTGCTTCTGAAATATAATTGGTATAAGGATCAAGTGAGTTGGTCATGGCATCGATGCCGATTTTCATCAGTTCTCCCGGATCGATATCATCTACGTAATTGGCATTGAGCTCCTTATACACATTGGAGTAAATCTCCATGTTTTTTAGAATTTCAAAATATCGGTCATTCCAGGTAAAAGCCGAAGCTCCGATAAGTAGTACGGCACTGATAACGATGATGGTAAGTTTCTTCATAATTCAGACTTATTGATAATCATTACTATTTATAACGCAAGAGATCTCGAATAATTGCTAGATTAACTCACTAAGCTTTCGGCCACTTTGGATGACTTTTTCAGCGATTTTTAGCGAAATAAAAAGCGCATCTCTCCAAGGTATATTTTCTTCCTCACTTAAGAAGTCATATGGATTAAAAAATTGGCCATTTTCATCACACATGGCTAAAATTTCACCATCACTATTGACCCCAAAACCTCCCAGTGCAAAATCCACGCCCTTCACCACATTTGAAAGAACGGAAAGAGATTCAGGATTTGGATGGGGTACCACATGATCAAACATAGGATTAAAGTCACATCGCAACTTCATGGATCCCGGCAATAATTTTTCAAAAGCAAATTGAGTAGCACCATACATGGCATCGAAAGCCAGTATTTTTTCAGACTTTACGAGTAAATCCAGGTCGATTGCCGCTCGAATATATTGAAGATAGGCCTCTTCCATGTCCATAATTTGAATATCAGTGTCGGAAAATTTTGTTTGGGAAGCATTATTTTCGTCATGATCAATGTAGGAATTGATGAGGTCCATGGATTTCTGTGAGGAAATTCCTTTCATCTTCATTCCATTGTACTCTGCCGGAAGATTGGAGGCGGTGAACATGATTCCTATATCCACTTCGTGTTTCACCATATTCAGAACTAAGATGGGGCTGGTAATGACTTTGTCTGTGAGCGTGACGTTCAAGCCCATCGTTGCAAATTGAGCGGCAGCTTTTTGTGCAAACATTGATCCTCCAAATCTGGTATCAAAGCCGATCATAACGGATTTTAGTCCTTCTTGAAGCATCCAGAGGCCAACAGCTTTAGACACAATAGCGACGGTAGTTGTAGTAAAATCGTCAGCAATCCTTCCTACCCAGCTGTCCTGATTAAATTTCGGTAAATTCATTGATGCTTATACTTTACGCATTTATGGAGTACTAAATGTCTGTATAACAATGTATACGCCCAAATTTTTCTGACTGATTTCCTTGACATCTGAAAATTTCGTAACTTATATAGTTCAAAAGCTGTCCATTTTATTAATCATATTATAATAATTCTTAATATATTGCCATCATGAATGCTGCTTATACATCGAAACGAAAGCGAAAGACCCTCGAAGATTCTTACCGTCATAAAGGAATGCGAATGAAGTTGGTAGGTGAATTGCGAAAGAAAGGCATCACAGACAAAGCTGCACTCGCAGCCATAGCTGATATCCCGAGGCATTTTTTTCTGGATAAGGCTTTCGAAGAATGGGCTTACAAGGATGTGCCTTTTCCCATTGAATCTAACCAAACGATTTCACAGCCCTATACGGTGGCCTTTCAAACCAGTCTGCTGAATATTGAAAAAGGGGACAAGGTTTTAGAGATTGGTACAGGATCAGGTTATCAGGCATGTGTACTTGCTCACATGGGTGCGAAGGTATATTCCATAGAAAGACAGCAGAAACTGTATCAGATCACCAATCAATTCCTACCGCGAATCGGATATGGAAACATCAGGTTGTTGTTGGGTGATGGCTACATGGGATCGCAGCGTTTTGCACCGTTTGATAAGATCTTAGTGACTGCGGGTGCAAGCTATGTTCCGGATGCGCTGATTCAGCAGTTGAAAGTGGATGGTGTCCTAGTGATACCAGTTGGGGACGATATTCAGAAAATGCTTCGAATTACCAAAGTCTCAGAAGATGAAGTAAAAACAGAGAATTTTGGAGACTTCAGATTTGTTCCATTTTTAAAAGGGATCAATTGATTCTGAATAATCATTCGTTGTTACATCATCGGTACTGATATTAGCTTAATATTCATCTACTTATAGAAGTGTCTCCTGTTAATCGATCACAATTATATGCTCCACTTCCACCTTTCCTTTCAACTACTACTTTTTCTCCTTCTTCGGCACCGGATCATAGCCGTGACCACCCCATGGATGACAACTGGCAATACGCTTGATTCCCAACCACAAACCTTTAAAGACACCCCATTCCTTGATGGCGCCGATCATATAATGAGAACACGTCGGATCATAGCGGCAGGAGGGGCCCAAAATGGGTGAAATGGCTACTTGATAAAACCGAACCGGCAGTATAAACAATCGCTTGAAAAAATTTTGTACTCGCTTCATTACTGATCATTAAACCGAATAAGCACCTTCTTGTTCCCAAAATGCTCCCAATTTCCAAAGCCTTCTATCAACTTCCTGATTTTTTCATCGATTTGTGGGTCGACGGATTGAGCCACTCGAATACTATCTGTTTTGTCTTTTTCCAGGACTTCAAATTCAGCGACGAAATCTCCCTTAAAATCAAAATCCATCGCATCTTGAAGATAGGTGCTCAACAATAAAGTAGTAGCCTCATCATTCTCCACCTCTACAAACAATCTGGTTTTTGCGGAGGGTACGGATGCGATCATTTCCCTCATTCGGGCAAAGCCGTTGGAATTCCTCATAAATTGATCTTGCTCTGACCCCATAGTGACTGCATCACTTGCTTCCTGATCCAATGCCATACCGGCCAGTTCGTTTTCTGTATCCCTCTTCGGTTCGGCAGAAATTGTGGGCCTACTTTCAGACAAGGTGGGCACAATTTCAATATCCTCTAATTCCTCGACAGCTATTAACTCCTTTTTGAATGATTTAACTTCAATTGCTTCTTGTCGCTCCAATTCGGTTTCCGACTCTTGCGCAAGCTCTATCCTGGCCTCTGCCTCCACTGGTTTTTCACTCTTGATGGCATCGGCTTGGCTCATTTCTTCTTCTATTTTGCCGGTTTCCTTCACGCTAGCTGCCGCAATTTGATCCGATTCTTCTAGAGGAACGCCTTCGAGCTTAGGAGTTGATGTTTCTTCTACTTGAACCACATCTGCTATCGCTTCTTGTGAAGAATCGGGCAAACCTATTAAAGCCAGAATCAATACAGCGACACCAGCAGCTAATGAAAGCCAGATCATCACCGTTTGCTTCCTGGATTGTTTGCGTTTTTCAAGCATGTAACCGATTTGATCAACGGCTTTGCGACTTCTTTTTTCATCTAGAGAGACACCTTCCATCGCATCGTATATGAAATCATCGTCCAGGGCATACTTTTCCAGTAAGTGCCTTTCCTCCAAAGTGAGATCACCTTTCAGATATTTTTCAAACAATCTATTTTTCTCTGACTGATGCATACTTTTTTTCCATACAGTTTTTTAAGTTCCTACGGCCATTCTGGATGAGCGATCTGGTTTTACTCCATGTAATCTTCATCATTTCCGTCACTTCTTGGTATGTTTTCTTTTCCAAATAAAATAGACGGACGGCCATTTGCTGTTCCTTCTCTAGCTTTTCAACGCAATTTTCTAACATGTTCAATTCCTCTTCTTTTCCATTTTCATAATTAGGATGAAAAACTTCCTCAGAATACATAAGTGCAGCCTCATTTTCTTTTTCCATGACCCTACGATTATTTCTCAATATTTCGTAACAATGGTTTTTGGTCAATGTATATAACCAAGACTTGGGATAGCTTACTTCGTGTTTTAAAAGTTTATCCACCAGTTTCTCATAGATGTCCATTATAGCATCTTTACTGGCTTCAACATCTTTCAGATACTTCATGCAAACCCCGAAAACCAATCCTTTGTATTTGTTGAAAAACAGCAATAAATCTCTTTGATTCTGACTCTTTCGATACTTAGAGATGGCAGACAAATCCTCCTGTAGATCAATATTTTTAGTAGAATCGCGCAAAAATTTCGTTAAAGATTATGTAATGAGAAGCAAACGTGCATCTAAGGTAAAAAGTCCTCAATTAATAAAAAATTTTATATCCAGATGAAAACAGTACTATTAATCTCTACACTCTTTTGCCTTACATTTACTACTCAGTTTATCAATTCATTCGAGTCCAGGAAAGTTCTTGGTGCAATATATAATGAATCAGGAGAGCCTGTTCCCGGTGCGGATGTTTTCATTACTGGTACTAAAAAAGGAACACAGACAGATTCACTAGGAATATTCGAGATGTTGGTCCCAGTTAACACTCCATCATTGACAGTATCACACCCCAAGTACAAGCAGATAACGATAGAGATTCAATCGCGCGAAATGAAAATCATCTTGAAAACTATACCTTATGATGAAACCTTGGCTATAAAGCGTGAAAGAAGTTCCAGTGATATACTTTTCAAGAGAGGCATAGAACCAAAAGAAATGCTTGCAGCAGCACCTGTCATGGCTGGTGAATTCGAACACAGTGACAAAGGGATCGTAGAAGCAAAAATGGATGCATCTGTCTCCAAATGGGTCGAGGAAGTTGATTACTCGGGAATAAGCGATGATCGAAAAGAAATGGAAATCAGTGCTGGCCAATTGACCGCAGGAGAATGGAATGATCTAAATAATTGGGAAGCGTGGAATGAATTAATAGAAGAAAAGGATTATCAGGAAATGGCTGAATATTGGGGCCTGTCAAAAAAAGAGCGCGTTTCCGTTTTTGTTACCAATCAATTTGAATTGCCCGTTCCGGATTGTGTGGTAACTCTAAAATCGGAAGATCAGATTGTATGGACCTCCAAAACCGATAACGCAGGAAAAGCTGAATTGTGGGCTGAGGAAGATATGAAAGACTTGACCATAGAGGTAGATTCCAGGGAACAGCATAAAGAAATTTCAAAAGTGCTTCGTGGTGGAAAGTTGGTCAATCCGGTAAAATTGGTGGAAGAATGTGCCGCACCATTAAAGGCGGAGGTTATGTTTGTGGTGGATGCCACCGGTTCTATGGGTGACGAAATTGAATTTCTTAAATCAGAATTAAAGGATGTTATAGATCAGGTGGAAGCCATGAGATCTAACGTTCAATTTGAGTGGGGTTCTGTTTTTTATCGGGATCATTCAGATGCATATCTGACCATGCAGTCTCCATTGACTTCAAAAACCAAAAGGACCCTTGACTTTATCCAAATGCAATCGGCAGGTGGAGGAGGCGATTATCCTGAAGCAGTGAATGAAGGCTTGGAAGAAGCTTTAATGCAGGAATGGAGTCATGACGCGATCGCACGCATAGTGTTTTTGGTTTTAGACGCTCCACCACATCATGATGAGGAGGTTTTGGCAGATCTGCAATCTCAAATTGAATTTGCTTCTGCTATGGGCATCAAGATTATACCTATCACAGCCAGTGGCATTAACAGACAGACTGAATACCTCATGAAATTTATGGCCATCATGACCAACGGAACATACGTATTCCTGACAGATGATAGCGGCATTGGAAACCCTCATTTAGAACCTGTAGTATCAGATTTCGAAGTGGAAAAACTCAATGAGCTATTAATCAGACTGGTCAAAAACTATACAGATCCAGGTCATTGTACAAGGCAAGAGGACAATGACCCTATTTTTGCCCAAATCGAAGTTTTTCCTAATCCTACAGTGGATAGAGTCCAGATGAAAATTCCGAGAGGAGTGACGAAAATAAGTCTCACCACCAATAGTGGTATGATCGTCCATTCGGAGCAGATCAGTAATCAATCAGAATTGAGCATTGATCTGTCAAGTTATGTCGACGGAATGTATGTTGTGAATTTCTTTACTGATGAAAAGATATACAGCATTAAGGTCATTAAAAGCGGTAGGGTATAAACCTACTCTTCTCCTTCCAGCAACCTGAATCCGTTTCCGTGAATATTAACGATTTCGAGCGAATCGTCCTTACTGAGGTATTTTCTAAGTTTCGTAACAAAAACGTCCATGGATCTCGCTGTGAAGTAATTGTCTTCACCCCAAATTTTAGTCAAGGCAATAGACCTTGGCAATACATCATTTTTATAAATACAGAAAAGCCTTAAAAGGTGAGCCTCTTTTGGAGACAGCTTTTCTTTTTCTTTGCCGTCAAATGTGAGAATTCTCAGAGGGTAGTTAAAATGATATTTACCTAGCGTAAATTCTTTGGTCTCATCCTCAGCTTCTTCTGCCTTGGCACTTCGCTTTAGGATCGCCTGCACTCTGTAAAGCAGTTCTTCTGAATTAAAAGGCTTGGAAATATAATCGTCTGCTCCGATTTTAAATCCTTCTAAAACATCCTCTTTTAAAGTCTTTGCGGTGAGAAATATGATGGGAGTTTCCTTGTCTTTTTCTCTAATGTCTTTTGCCAGCGTAAAGCCATCCTTCTTGGGCATCATGACATCCAAAATGCATAGATCGTAGTCAGATTTATTAAATTCCTGAAAACCTTTCTCACCATCTGTGGCAAGATTGACTTCATAATCATTCATTTCAAGGTAAGATCTCAATACATCCCCGAAATTTTGGTCATCTTCTACGAGTAGTATTTTTGCGTTCATTTTTCGAATTGTTTTGTTCTTTTATGTTAGTATGACGAATGAAAACCAAATAGTCACCTGTTTTCGTAAGGTAAATAAACAATAAATTTGGAACCCTTGCCTAATTCACTCTGTACTTCAATGCGTCCATTGTGTGCCGTGACTATTGCTTTAACATAACTCAGCCCTAATCCAAATCCTTTTACATCGTGTATGTTCCCAGTATGCACTCTATAAAATTTATCAAATATCTGCTTCCTGGCATCGTTTGTCATTCCGATCCCATTATCAGATACGTTGATAACGATTCCATTGGATTTATTAGACGTACTTATGTTAATTTTCGGACTTTCAGGTGTATACTTAATCGCATTGTCCAACAAGTTATGAATAATATTACTTATATGCGTCTCGTCACCTTTGATTTTTGACACTTCTGCCTCTAATTCCGTGGTAATAATCCCGTTTTTAGACTCTAATTGAAGCCTGGCATGCTCTGCAGCCTGTAAAATGATGCTGTGAATGTCTACTTCAGTGAGATTCAAACTAAAGTCGCGCTTATCCAGAACCGCCATCTGAAGTACCTTCTCCACCTGGCTAAGCATTCTGTTGTTTTCCTCCTTAATGATGTTCGAAAACCTTTTCACCTTGTCCGGATTAGATGAAATAGATGGGCTGTTAATGGAATCAGCGGCCAATGATATGGTAGCGATCGGTGTTTTAAATTCGTGTGTCATATTGTTGATGAAATCCGTTTTCATCTCGGAAACCTTCTTCTGACGTAAGATAACATAAATTGTATAACTGAAGCAGAACAGTATCAAGCCTGTGAAAACAATGGAGCTGATCAGTGAAGGCATGACCGAAGACCAAAGCCAACGTGTTCTGTTTAAAAAGGAGATCTTTAAATAGCCGGGTTTGTCAAATTCTGAAGCAAAAAGTTGAATTTGATAGGGTGAGGTATACAAACTCTTGTTCATTTCGGTATCTACCGTACTCATGTTTTCCGTCTCTCCGATTGTAGCAGTATAAACACCATTGACAATGATAAAATCCTTGAGTTCACTAGAAAAGACTCCGAAGTCATAGGGCGCATCAATGTCCTGATCAGCCATTTCCTCCTCTATAATCTTTTGTAACTCTTGTGGATCAATGCTTTCAAGTAAAACGGAAGGTCGGATGCTGGAATGGTTGGCCCGCAGTTCAAATCGGAGTCGCTGTCTGTCGTACAGGCTGTATTCTGATAAGCTATACTCTGAGAACAGGCTGTCTATTTCTTTTGTCAATGGACTCTTGAGCTCGTTTTGATTGCTCTTTTTAAAATACTCATAAGCTTCTTTCGGACCGGTAGATTTACTTTGGATTTTTTCCTGTACATTGCCCAATATCAGATAAACCCTACTGTTAAAGGATTCTGTATTTCTGTCTACCGATTCCTGGATCCAGTAAAGTTGTATCATGATGATTCCGATGAGCGCGGCACTCATCAAAGTAATAATGGCAACTATAGATTTTCTACCCATAAACTGCGTAAGTAACAAAAAAACAGGACATTAGATTATCTTTTTAAATGCTTTTAACTTGGATGTTTAAATTTTCTTAAAAATTTATGGATTATAGAAAGAAATTAATTTCAAAACTGGACAAAATGGACGAGGCTTTAGAGGAGCTTTTCGCTAACCTGGCGAAATTCAATAATGAGCAACTCAATAAAAGTCCGGAAGAAGGGGTTTGGTCGCCCATCCAACTGTTGAACCACATGACACTTTCAGAAAAATTATCTCTTGCATATTGCAGGAAGAAGCTGTCTTTTGATCCAAAGTTGAAAAATAAAAACCTACGATCATGGTTCAATGCTCGTCTCATTACCTGGTCATTGGCTTCTCCTTTTAAGTTCAAGGCGCCGGCACCTGTGCGTGAGGGCGAGTTTAATGCCAATGGCAGTTTGCAGGAATCTGAAAAGTTATGGAAGGCGATCCGCAAAGATCTTCGCCAGTTTCTAAATGAAGTTCCTGAAAAATATATTGAAAAAGAAGTTTATAAACATCCCAATGGTCTGAGATTATCCCTGGAGGGAATGTTGGATTTTCTAAACCAGCATTTTAAAAGGCATCGAAAGCAAATGTATCAGCGATTACCTGCAACACAGGAAATTTGAGAAACTAATCTATATAGACTACTTTCCTTAAAAATCTCAAGCCTACCGTGAACTCCAAAGTCACATTTCGAATCGTACGTTCGCGCAGACTGGTGATGGTTTGGCCGGTCCACGGATTGTAAATGCTCACATTATTCAAGGGTGGCTGAAAATACTGACGACTCAGATCGGGGTTGACCGAAAGCTCAAAGACAGCTCCTATATATTCGGTAAGTCTTAATTCCGTACCTCCGCCAGCATACAAGCCATAATTCCATGGCTCGACAAATTCATTTAAGGGATATGCTGTCGGTGCGGTAAAATTATCATCCTGAAATTCATCCAGATTGGTTCTAATGGTATACTCCCCTCTTATTCCGACAGAATAGAAAGGACTCCATGTTCCAGCCCTAATTCTCCTTTTTGCTCCTACAGTTAGTCCAACGTTGCTAAAAACGAAGGCTCTGGATTGTGGATTAAATCCAGTATTGGGATTGATGAAAAGTTGTCTGATAGAACTCCCCCGGTTGTGATAACCTAACTGTGCAAATAAAGAGTTCAGATCTTCTTCCGACCATGTTTCAGCTGAAACAATAACATGACCTGAAAGCAAGGGCCCTCTTTGGCTGTTGTTCCAGTTCTGAATGCCAATAAGCGGCCCACCTTTGATTCCGTAAACGGTGCTCTGCCCAAAAATCGGAAAGCTTATCAGGACAGCAAAAACGAATGCTTGAAATTTAATTACCATTTTTCGGACTAAATATATATTCAACAGTTTCTTCAACAAATCTAGACTTTTTTACGAGTCCGGCCTGTCCTTTCTTGGATAACTTTGGCTTGGAGCCGGTTCGCATCAGGCCTTTGAGTTGTACTTTTTCTCCTGTTTCGACCTCTGAGCCAAATGGGATTCTGTTCCTGATGTATAGGGATTCTAGATCAATGCCGTAGTGTTGGGCTATTTCTGCCATCGTTTCATCCTTTCTGACCTGATGAAATTTCTTTTTTCCTTTGAGACTAAGGCGTTTTTTCTCGAGAAACACTGAAGTTTTCGGTGCCAATGATGCATAAGGTGCTATTGTTCCATCATTAAATTCGACCAGGGATTGCAGCGGAATTCCCGATGCGTTGGATATGTCATTCAGGGTTTCCCCACCTTGTGTAACGATCATTTTGGATTCATTAACGACCTTATGCCTAGGCATTTTAATCGATGTCGGACCAGCAACAGCTTCTTCTTTAGCGGACGGTTTTATTTTTGTGTTTTTGTCTTCTTGTTGATGCACGTTTTGATCTGTAGGTTCAGTAGCAATGTGGTCACGGCCAGAATGACCCAAACGGTCATAACGATGTAATTCATATTTTTCGATTAGGTTAATTAATTTTTGTGCGTAGTGCGGGTCAGTTGCATAACCCGCTTTTTTCAGACCACGAGCCCATTTGACATAGTCCTTAGAATCATATTCAAACAAGAAATCATATCGTGAAGCCTTTCCTCTATTTTGAAGAAAGTTGCTGTGCTCAATGAAGGATTCTTCTGCATCCTTAAAAACACGAAAGCAAGATTCTATCAACTGTCCTCTATGGTTTCTGTCGTCATCTATTTTATAATAGGAAGCTCCGCGCCAGTCGTTGCCACACTTTATACCAAAGTGATTATTGGCCATCATTGCCATTTCACTCTTTCCAGAATTAGATTCGAGAATGGCCTGCGCAAGCTTAATACTGGCTGGGATACCCGTCCGTTTCATTTCTGATACAGCAATTTCTACGAAGGCATCAACATAGGCTCTGGTTCCGGTTTTGTTATCATTGGCTTTCAGGTTATAGGTCAATGTTAAAGTCAACAGTATTACAATTGATTTGCTCATAAGCGAATTCATTTTTATAGTCTTCATATTATACATTTCTGTAATATGACAAAAACTGTTCCGAAATTTTGGGCTAAGTGTGAGCGTTATTGAAGGAAAATTGATAATCTTCGCAATTAGAACGAGAGAATGATGCGGTATTATATATTCCTTTTAGTAATAGCTTGGTTTTTACAATCTTGTGGAGGTCATTCTGAAGAAAAAAGCGCTGAACCTCAAGTTCAATTCCAATCTGATGATCCGGTGTTGACAGGACTTTCCCAAATCATCTCGGATGATCCCGAAAACGCAGATGGATATTATGAAAGGGCAAAGATGTTGGTGGATCGTGAACTGTATGACCCTGCTATCGATGACCTAAATAAAGCCCTTTCTATTGATTCTACGAAAGCAGTATATTATCATTTGCTTTCAGATGCTTATCTGGATTACTACAAGTCCGGCGAAGCGCTCGATGTCATGGAAAAAGCAGCTGAAAAGTTTCCAAACAGAATACCTACGCTATTAAAGCTTGCAGAACTCCAATTGATTCTCAAGCAATATGATGGATCATTTTTTACTGTCCAGAAGATTATGAATCAGGATAAGCAGAATGCAGAAGCCTTCTTTATGCTTGGCATGATCTATCGCGCTCAGGATGACAAAGAGCGAGCGATCAACAGTTTTCAAACGGCTGTAGAGTTGGATCCTGAGATCATAGACGCCTGGATCATCCTTGGTGATTTATTTGCGGATAAAGACTATAAGATCGCAGAGCGGTATTATGACAATGCCATCAGATTAGATCCTGAAAATCTACAGGCCTATCATGCAAAAGCATTTTATCTGCAGAACTCGAACAGGATACCTGAAGCGATTTCCATTTACAAAGAGATCAATAGCAGAGATCCGCAATACACGGATGCCTACTTAAATACAGGTATTTTGTATTTGGATCAGGATTCTCTCGATCAGGCCTTTGAGCATTTTAATATATTGGTAAAGATTGATCCTCAAAACTATCTGGGCTATTACTATCGAGGCATTACCAAAATGTTTGGTGGAGACAAAAGTGGTGCAGAGGTAGATCTGAAGCAGTCCCTCAGGCTCAATAATGATTTTGAAAAGGCTAGAATTGCGTTGCAGGAACTGGAGACCCTGTAATTATAAATCCTTGGGGATGACCATCGCCCACTCCATCATTTAGTAGATATCAAATAAAAGTACTATATATAAGTGCCTTATAATTAGAAAGGTACGATAATTGCTTCCTTTAAATAAAAAAAGCTATGGCAATTTTAAAAGTGATCGAAGTACTTGCGGAATCTAGTAAAGGTTGGGAAGATGCAACTCAAAATGCAGTTAAAAAAGCTTCTAAATCTGTGAAAAAAATTCGATCTACATTCGTGCAATCACAAAGTGTTACGGTAAAAGATGGCAAAGTCGAAAAGTTCAGATGCAATGTCAAGATTACTTTTGAAGTTGGGTAGTATTTAAATGGAAGGTCTTTAGTGGTCCATGATTACACCCCATCAGAACGTATTGGTGACCTTTGACCTCAACCAATTTCATACTTTTTACATCAGCAGGAATGAAGAAGCCACTTTCTGTTTGGTCTACAGGTGAGAATTGACCTTTTCCGTCTCCGAGTAAAAGCAATCCATGACCGGCATCATTTCTGGCAGTCTCCACCTCGGCATCGTAAAGATTCCCAGCTAGCAGAATATCAGGATGGCCGTCTCTGTTAAAGTCATGAATGATAAAGTCATTGATAGAAGAAATCTGTGCCTCCACCGGTAAGGGATGTGTACTGTACCCTCCATTTCCAAGATTCTCAAAATACATACTGGCAAAGGTTTCGGCTTCGTAGCTCAGTGCATTTTCCAACTTGTTTTCACCATAGATTTCAGCAACATCGGACGATGCAAATAAGTCATATGTCTCAAACTTCTTTTTGATTTCTGGGACTTGTTCCGAAGAGCATTGGCGTCCTCTCAAAGGATATTCAATCCCAAAATTATAATAGGTTAAAACAATATCCTTTTTGTTATTGTCATCAAAATCATAGTAATAAACCCCAAAAGGTTCCTCCTGGGTGGCCTTGTACTTATAGTTTAATCCCAGATTTCCAGCAATAATATCTTCATCTCCATCTCCATCCATATCTTCTGTTTCCACACTAAACCACCAACCGGCAGTTTGGTCCAAGGCAGGAAGATCAGCTTTGGATAATTGTCCCTTTTCGTTATAGAATACAGTGACTGGCATCCATTCACCTACCAAGATCAAATCCTTCCAGCCATCCCCATTCTGATCGCTCCACTTCGCGTCATTTACCATTCCCAGATTAATTAAACCAGGAGCAAGCTCTTGAGTTGAATCGCTAAACTTTCCTTCACCGTCATTTAAAAGCAGAGATGAGCTAACCGGTTCAGGATAAGAGAACGGTTGATGCCTTCCGGCCACAAATAAGTCAATGTCTCCGTCCTTATCGAAATCTTCAGCAAGTACTTTAGATCCGCTTATCTTGAGATCAGGGATTGCTGATGGAGCTGCCTCAAAATTGCCCTTACCGTTATTCCGATAAAACCTGTCCCTATACCTTTTTGTACCAGGCATAAACTCGTTTCCACCGCTAACCACGTAAAGGTCCATATCACCGTCTCCATCTGCATCAAAAAAGACCGACCCGATGTCTTCGTGCATAGAATCCTGCTCGATGGCTTTTTGGTGACTTAGTATATATTCACCTGCGCCACTTTGTAAATAGAGACTGGCTTTCTTAGTGGCTGAACCTCCTATGAAAAGATCCATGGCCCCATCACCATTGACATCGCCAGCGGAAAGAAGCGGCCCAAAAGATGACATTTTATGGGGAAGCAAAACCTGAGTCTTATAATCATCATATGGATTCTCTTGATGGATGTGATTGATCAAGTGGCCTTCGTTTACCGGGTTGAAAATCTTTGTATCGTCTACGATAGCATTACTATTATTATTGATAGCATTACTATAAAATGCTTTGATCCTTTGATTCGCTTTGACCTGTGAATAAACATTGACTTTCGAATCCGGCCAGATCACTTTTACCTCTTCCACCATATCCAATTCTCCGAGGCCGAAATGCGCTATTTTCTCACTGGTCGAATACATACCACGAACACCTGTAATTTCCTGAAACTGCTCATTTCCTTTCCATTTCACTTTTACTTTTACACCATCAATGACGACATTTTCACGATCTGCAACTGGAACAATCCTCAGAAAATTGGCCAGCTTTCTATCGGACGCAGTATTTCGGTAAATTGAAGCGGGATCATTGATATTATTGACCACCAGGTCTAAATCGCCATCATTATCCAGATCGGCATAAGCAGAGCCATTTGAGAAAGTTTTTTGATCAAAGCCCCACTCATCGATCATTTTTGTGAATGTTAAATCGCCATTATTGCGAAACGCGTAATTGTGAAGTTTTTCGGAAGGAACTAAAGAAAGTGCTTCATTAATGTCGACAATATCCCAAATGCCTACGTTTTCTGGATTGGGGTTTTTTTGAATGAATTCATGCAAGGCTGCTTCGAGAAAATCGGGTAAGGTCTTAGATGCATCCTTATTTCTGATGTCCCTCATTAAACCATTAGTAATATGAATATCTTTCCAGCCATCGTTGTCCCAGTCTGCCATTAGAATAGACCAACTCCAATCTGTGCTGGCGATGCCCGCAAGTTGAGCAATATCAGCCAGGTGCCCACTTCCCTTATTGAGGTGAAGCATATTAAACATATACTGATAATGGCCGCCATCGTTCACGACTTTCCAGAAAGCTGCCGGATTCATGCCGCTCATATTGGCCTTTTGTCGATAGTTGTCTTCCGCTACCATATCCACTACTCCTATATCTAATCTACCGTCGTTATTGATGTCGGCGGCATCCACACCCATGCTACTGAATGAAGTATGAGGCAACTTTTCTAAAACATGATCCGTAAAAGTACCGTCACCATTGTTGATATAATACCAATCCCCTACCCAGAAATCATTGGCCACAAATAAATCCGTCCAACCATCACCGTTGATGTCACTTGCAGTTACACTATTGGGAAATCCCGTACGACCTAATCCGGCCTCCTCCGTCACATCTGTAAAGTTTGAACCCTCATTTTGGTAAAGGACGGCCTTGTATTCCGGTAAAATCAGTTCCGTTTTGTAAAACTTAGAGTAATCCCCTGGATTCGGTGGCTGGTTGAGTAGAAAAAGGTCTAAATCGCCATCTTTATCATAGTCGAGGAAAGTCGCATGTCTTGTTCTTTCATCATTGTCTATGTTGTATACTGCTGCCTGTTCCGTGAAGGTATTGTCTTGATTATTGATGTATAATTTATTCCTTCTTAATTCAGGTTGGTCGTCGTAAAGCTCTCTGGTAACATAAATGTCCAGCCAACCATCTTGATTGACGTCAGCCATAATCACTCCAGATGACCAACCTCCATTGTCAAGGATACCTGCCGAGGTGGTGATGTTTTCAAATTCCAGATTTCCTCGATTCAGATATAATTGGTCAGGCACCAGGTTTCCAGCAAAATAAAGGTCTGGTAATCCATCATTGTTGATATCGCCTATTCCTACACCTGCTCCACCATAATAGTTGGAATAAATCATAATGTTGTGTTCCTCGGTATCTTCGAGTATATTATTGAAGTCAACATTGGTCAGATCGGGAGGAATCAGTTCAAATAAGGGCTGGTTGCTGGTTTGGAATCCCCACAGGTGACCATTGGCATAAAAAAAAGAGATCAGAAAATATAGGATACAATGGCTTTTGTTCATACTGTTAAAATAGAAATTACTTCTTAACCTGCATTCATTCTTTGTACGATTTTATAACGCTCCAACATACCGAAAGCGTTGTCTCCCAATTTTACAAGTACATATCTTGCTCTGAATGCATTCATGTAACTCAATGCGGCCTGAAGATTTCCAGGTTCGATGATTTGAAAACTGGGCTCTGTGAATTGACTCACAGGGCTAGAATAAGCTTGATCCTGAATACAAGCTCTTATGGCAGGTTCGGTAATGACGCCCTGCAGTTCTTCATCTTCGTTAAAGACCATAAAATTTCGGGCGCTTTCGCTGCGATAGTGAGTGATGATATCAGACATCATATCATCGGGATGAAATCGATGATGGGTCATTAGTCCTTCCATTCCTGAATGATTTTTAGTCAAAAAATCTTCCTGGCGGGCAGAAATTTTCTCACCTCGGGCCATAAACATTACAAAAATGCCGATGACACTCAAGGTGTAGTAAGAAATGAAAAATCCTGTAATCACAAAACCTATCGCTATGGTATAGCCGATCCATGAAGCGATATCAGTCGACCTTTTCTTGCCAAGTTTGATAGAGAGCAACGACCTTAGAATGCGTCCTCCATCCATTGGAAAAGCTGGTATCAGATTAAATACAAAAAGCAACAGATTAATGTATAGGACTATGCTGAGGTAGGCCCCCCAGTTATCAAAATTACTGACACTTGAATTGAGGTCAATCAAGACCGGTTTCCCGCCAATTAATAATATCAAGCTTATCAAGAGGGCGATAGCAACATTTACCAGAGGTCCTGCGATGGCAATGAAAAATTCGTGCATGGGTTTAGAAGGGAGTCTTTCAAGTCTGGCCAGTCCGCCAATAGGTGAAAGGATAATGTCGATGGTCCGAACGTTAAATCTCCTGGCCATCAATGCGTGGCCATACTCATGCAGTATGACACAGAAAAAAGAAATACCTACCAGCAACAGGATGACGCTGACTTCGACTGGTGCACGATCTCTACTTATACCAATTCCCAAGACCAGAAAAATAATGAATATAAAGGTCCAATGCACCTTTAAAGGGATTCCGGCATAGTTTCCTAGATGAAGAGACCCCTTGCTAAACATTATATTTCTTCATATATTTTACCCGAAAGCACACTCCTACTAATCACTAATTTCTGAATTTCAGATGTTCCCTCATAAATTTGAGTGATTTTGGCATCTCTCATAAGTCTTTCTACGTGGTATTCCTTTACGTATCCATAACCACCATGAATCTGAACAGCTTCTACGGTTTGTTTCATGGCCATTTCGGCAGCAAATAATTTGGCCATACTGGATGCCATGTCGTAATTCTTGCCCTGGTCCTTTAATCTCGCTGCATTATAAACCAATAGTCTGGCGGCCTGTATTTGAGTAGCCATATCCGCTAGCTTGAAAGCGATGGCCTGGTGCCTTGCGATAGGTTTGCCGAATGCCTCTCTTTCCTGCGCATATTTAACAGACAGTTCATATGCTCCAGCTGCTATTCCGAGGGCTTGCGCAGCAATACCTATTCGTCCGCCGGATAAAACTTTCATGGCAAATTTGAAACCAAAGCCATCATCGCCTATCCGGTTTTCCTTGGGAACTTTTACATTATTGTACATAATGGTATGGGTGTCGGAACCTCTGATTCCCAATTTATCTTCTTTGGCTCCTATCTCTACGCCTTCCATGTCGGTCGGTACGATTAGGGCATTGATACCTTTATGTCCTTTGTCCGCGTTGGTCTGAGCGATAACTAAATGCACACTGGAACTGCCTCCATTGGTAATCCAATTTTTAGTTCCGTTTAATAGATAGTGATCACCTTTGTCCACAGCAGTTGTTCGCTGACTTGTTGCATCACTCCCTGCTTCAGGTTCACTGAGGCAAAAGGCACCGATCCATTCACCGGTTGAGAGCTTAGTGAGGTATTTCTGTTTTTGTTCTTCTGTGCCGTACGTTTCCAAACCCCAGCAAACCAACGAATTGTTGACAGACATGGCAACTGAGCAAGAGTTGTCAACTTTGGAGATTTCTTCCATCGCAATGACATAGGAGAGCGTGTCCATTCCACCTCCACCGTATTTTTCCGAAACCATCATGCCCATGAATCCCATCTCTCCCATAGCCTTGATCTGTTCCGTGGCAAAAGTCATATTTCGGTCTCTTTCTATAACGCCAGGCAGCAGTTCTTGCTGTGCAAATTCTCTGGCAGCTTCCTGTACTGCTTTTTGTTCTTCTGTCAATTTCCCTATCATCTATTCAAATTTTTCTTTTATTTCCATCACAGATCGGAAAGCAACACATTGATCCTGATATCTATCTTGATGCGCTTTCTGTAGTTTTGGTGCATAGTTTACATGGTATTTTTGAAGTTGGCTTAGGTTTTCCAAAGTGTATTGAACGGTGTACATGGAGCCTTCATCATCATCCACATACAGTATTTTGTTGAATCGGCTCTCGATAAAACATCCGGTTTGCATGACATCAGGGATGTGAACACTTTTCATCCAATCATACCATTCGGCTTCCACTTTTTTATCTACCTTAATCGTAACGTTGTATATTATATTGTGTTCACTCATATCATTTAGTGCGTGGCATATTGCCTGCAAATATAAGGAATTAGCCCAATACCGGGTTGACATTGGTTCCTCCATCAATGTTGTATTCGCTACTAGTTATGAAAGATGCATGGTCAGAAGCCAGGAAGGAAACCAGATTTGATAATTCCACAGATTAGTCAAAGCTCATTAAAGGTATTCTTCGGCGTTCACACTGATGTGTCAGACCGTCAATTTTAACGAGCGTTCTAACATGTGTCTTCAGCATGTATAAATTTTGATTATTTTTGTCAGCCCTATTTTTAAATTTCAAAACAAAGCATGATGAGTGATCAGAAGATTATATATACCATCACGGATGAGGCTCCTTATTTAGCCACGCATTCTTTTCTCCCTATTGTTGAAGCCTATGCCGGCTCTGCAGGAGTGGAGGTGGAAACCAGAGATATTTCTTTGGCAGCACGTGTTTTAGCAGTATTCCCCGACTATTTGACTGAAGAACAAAAGAAAAGCGATGATCTGGCCTATCTAGGAGAACTTGCTAAAAAGCCTGAGGCCAATATCATAAAACTACCTAATATCAGTGCTTCAGTTCCCCAATTGGTGGCCACCATTTCGGAATTACAAGCTGATGGATATGCCATCCCTGACTTCCCAGAAGAGCCAAAAACGGATGAAGAAAAGGAAATTAGAGCAAGATACAACAAAGTCAAAGGGTCAGCGGTAAACCCGGTTTTGCGTGAAGGTAATTCGGATCGACGTGCACCAAAACCTGTTAAAGAATATGCCAGAAAGCACCCACACAGAATGGGCAAGTGGTCTGGTGATTCAAAATCACATGTTGCGACCATGTCTTCCGGGGATTTTAGATCTAATGAAAAGTCTCACACATTTGAAAAAGCCACGACGGTAAAAATCCAGCATGTTGCTCCTTCAGGCGAGGTGACAGTGTTAAAAGAAGGCATAAAGATACAGGAAGGTGAAATCATGGACACGACCTTCATGAGTAAAAAGGCGTTGGTTTCTTTCTTGAAGGAGCAAGTACGTGATGCTAAAGAGAAAGATGTCTTGTTCTCTTTGCATATGAAAGCTACCATGATGAAGGTATCTGATCCTATTATTTTTGGTCATGCTGTAAAGGTCTTTTTCGAGCCTGTTTTCGAAAAGCATGGTGAAACGTTAAAGGAATTAGGGGTAGATGTCAATAATGGCTTTGGAGATCTGGTGTCAAAGTTGGATGAGCTTCCGTCGGATAAGCGAGATGCCATCGAAGCTGATATCGAAGCTGCACTTAGTGAAGGTCCGGATCTGGCTATGGTTAATTCTGATAAGGGCATCACCAATTTACACGTACCCTCGGATGTGATCATTGATGCTTCGATGCCGGCCATGATCAGGACTTCTGGTCAAATGTGGGATAAAAATGGAAATACCAAGGATACCAAAGCAGTCATTCCAGACAGTTCTTATGCTCCGATTTATCAAGAGGTCATTGATTTTTGTAAGGAACACGGAGCCTTCGACCCCACTACCATGGGCTCAGTTCCTAATGTAGGATTGATGGCACAAAAGGCGGAAGAGTATGGGTCACACGATAAAACTTTTGAGATGGAGGCAGATGGAGAAATGCAGGTAGTGGATGCAGCAGGGCAAGTCATCATGTCACACAAAGTAGAAAAGGGTGATATATGGAGAGCTTGTCAGGTCAAGGATGCAGCCATCCAGGACTGGGTTAAGTTGGCCGTAAGAAGATCAAGAGAATCATCCACACCTATTGTATTTTGGTTAAATGAGGATCGAGCACATGATGCGGAATTGATCAAAAAAGTACATCAGTATTTAAAGGATCATGATACTTCGGGCTTGGAAATTCACATTATGTCTCCCGCAGATGCCACCCGATTTTCATTGGAGAGAATAAAAGATGGAAAGGATACCATCTCAGTCACGGGTAATGTACTTCGTGACTACAACACAGATTTGTTTCCCATTCTTGAGGTAGGTACTTCGGCTAAAATGCTGTCAATCGTTCCATTGATGAATGGTGGTGGTTTGTTCGAGACCGGCGCTGGTGGATCTGCTCCTAAACATGTTCAACAATTTGTAGAAGAAGGTCACCTGAGATGGGATTCTTTGGGAGAGTTTTTAGCTTTGGCGGTTTCTTTAGAGCACCTGGGTAAGACATTTGACAACAAAGGTGCAGTGGTTTTAGGTGAAGCGTTGGACAAGGCTACGGCCAAGTTTTTAGATAATGACAAATCACCATCGCGAAAAGTCAATGAATTAGACAACAGAGGCAGTCATTTTTGGTTGGCATTGTATTGGGCTGAAGCTTTGGCGGAGCAGAATGAGGATCAGGACATTGCTAAGAAATTTGAGGATGTAGCTAAAAAGTTGAATGAAAATAAGGATCGAATATTACAAGAATTGATAGATGCACAGGGAAGTCCGGTGGATATAGGTGGCTATTATTCTCCTGAAACAGATTTAGTGAATAAGGCCATGAGGCCAAGTGCGACTCTGAATAAGATACTAGCTGAAATATAAAAGACGCTCGGCTTGTATGTCGAGAGTTTTTAAATGCTTATCATCGACCTTCGGGTCGATGATTTATTTTAGCCTTTGCCCATCATCAGGCCTAAATAGATCGCGAATAGACATATCACAAAACTGCAAGCCATATATAATAAGGCCGACCATACCGCGCCTGTATTATACAACTGAAAGGATTCTGCAGAAAACGTGGAAAACGTAGAAAAGCCACCGCAAAGGCCCACCATCAGTAAAAGCTTCATTTCGTTACTGAGCATACCCTTAGAAGTGATTCCAATCAAGTAACCTAATATCAAGCAAGCTACTACATTGACCAACAAAGTGCCGTATGGAAACTTCTGAGAAAATCCCATCATCAATTGGCCTATTCCATATCTCAAAATACTCCCAAAACCACCACCAATAAAGACGAGGATGATCGCTTTCATGAGCTCAGTTTTCTTTTAATTCTTTGCTGCCTGGCATAAATAAATAATAGACTGGTCAATAAGATTGCGATACCAAAGATCAGTAAAAGAAGATATAAGTTTCCAATTCCCTGAAGGTTAACGGCCATTAAAATAAACAACACATTGACAACGATCAGCACTGCGGTGGCTTGCATGTGTGTTAAACCTGAATCGATTAAAAGATGGTGAATATGATTTCTATCGGGCTGAAAAGGGGAGCGTCCTCTAATGGCCCTCATTGTAAAAACCCTGAGCGTGTCAAACAAGGGGAGAATTAGAATACCAATAGCAACAGCCGGTGCTGACTTGATGTAGTATGAAGAATCCTTGCCCAGGTCTTGATGCAGTTCAATAAATTGAATCGCCAGGATAGAACTAACCAATCCTAACAAAAGTGATCCGGTATCACCCATGAATATTTTCGCCGGACTAACATTGTATTTCAAAAATGCGATCAGTGCTCCGGCCATGGAGAAAGCGACGATCGCTATTTCAACACGGTCGATCAGAAAAAACCAGGTGCCTAAAAGTATGCTAATGAGCGTACCGATTGATCCTGATAGGCCATTGATGCCATCGATAAGATTGAAGGCATTTATAATGACGAGGATAGTGAAAATACTAAGTGTAATGCTGACAAATTCCGGAATGGCATAGATTCCAAAAATGCCGTATAGGCTGGTCAATTTGACATTGGCCTTAAAAACCAAAATACCCGCTGCGAAAATTTGACCCAAAAACTTACGTCCCGGATTCATGGGGTCAATATCATCCTTGGCACCGATTAAAAACATGATGATAAATGCACATAGAATGTACTGCAAATCACCGAAATAATTAAATGGAGTCCACATAATGATGGAAAAGATCATTCCTGCGAAAATACCTATTCCCCCTAAGGAAGGCGTACTGATCGTATGCGATCTTCTTTCCCCAGGCTCATCGTAAAGCCTCTTTTTTACTGCAACATTGATGATCGATGGAATCGCCAGAAATGTAAGTGCAAAGGCCGTAATAAAACTCAATATCACATCGTACATACGACGCAAATATAGACTTTTTAAGCTATTTATTTTCCTCCAGCCATGCCTTGATCTTTTCAGAAATATCCTCTATTCCTCTTTTAAAGTCATCTAGTGCTTTTTCAATATCATCTCCATATACTTCTCTGAAAATATCCTTTAAATCTTCTTCTGGGTTATCGAAAAGCTGATCCAGTTCTTCATCTATTTCTAAACCAAATTCACGCATATCTGCTTCGATAGCTCTAAGCACACTTCTGCCATGGCGATCGTATTTATACTTAAAATACTTAATCCAAAAATCCTTTTTTTCTTCGTCTGAAAGTTTGTCTTCATACTTTTGATAACACTGATCCACGAAGTGATCCATCTCTTCATCTTTCTCCTCCCATTCTTGCTTTGAAAAATCTTCATGAGCATCAGATACTTTGTCTGTAAAATTGTTATACGCATTAAGAAACTGTCCTTTGGTCAGGCAGGGATCAATTGTACAGGCGCTTGCCATGATTACAATCAGTGCAAAGACCATCCATATTCTATTCATCATTTGTTGTTAGGTTATTCGATAAAAACAATGATGATGAACGCTTTATTGTTCCTTTAGCAAAACCATAATAGATAAGCATGGCTTTTTTGTCGATCAATGAATTATTTCAGTCTGATTTTGATTCCGGATCTTATATGCAAATGCTTAAGGTACAGCTTCATTTAATGAATTAAATGCGGATATCCGCTAGCTTTTATTAATTTTGCACAAATTTTTTGGAAGCTGACCAGATGGACTTAAAATCGCAAATAAACATGGACCTTTTGCCAAGGCACATTGCCATCATTATGGATGGAAATGGTCGCTGGGCTAAAAAGTATGGAAAGCCGCGAGTTTTTGGTCATCGAAATGGTGTAAAAGCAGTCAGAGAAAGTTCTGAATCATGCGCTGAGTTGGGTGTAGAGTACTTGACTTTATACGCTTTTTCTACGGAAAATTGGAACCGGCCGAAATTTGAAGTCAATGCGCTCATGGCATTGCTTGTTGAAACACTACGCAAAGAAGTGGAGACGTTAAATAAAAACAATATCAAACTCAATTCTATCGGTGATTTATCAAAATTACCGGATCGAAGTAGAGAGGCTTTGTTGGAATGTATTGAAAATACGTCAGGTAATGACCGAATGACTTTAACACTGGCATTAAATTATAGTTCAAGGTGGGAAATTCAAAATGCAGCAAGATTAATTGCCGAAGAAGTTGAAGCAGGTCGATTACACAGTAAAGACATTGATGACAAGGTTTTTTCGGATTTTTTGCATACCAGAAACATGCCTGATCCGGAATTAATGATCCGTACGAGTGGTGAAAAGCGGATTAGTAATTATTTACTGTACCAAATGGCTTATTCAGAACTTTATTTTACAGACATATATTGGCCTGATTTCAGGCGGGAAGACTTATATAAAGCCATTATCGACTATCAGCAAAGAGAGAGGAGATTTGGAAAAACGAGTGAGCAGCTTTCTTGAACTGCAACACTTTAGAAGACTTAGTCGTTTTTAAACGGCAGGTCTAAAAAAAGAAGATCACATGAATTTAGATACTTTGAAGAAATTTATTTTTAGCCTACTGGTGTTCATAGGTTTTGGCGTACAAGCTCAGGAATTGGATCAGATAGATTACGACGACCCGAAGGAGTATGAAATAGGTGGGGTAAACGTTTATGGTCCTGAACACAGGGATCCCAATGCCATCATATCTATCTCAGGTTTGACCGTCGGTAAGAAAATCAGCGTTCCGGGAACAGAAATTCCCAAAGCCATCAAGTCCTTGTTGAGACTGAAGCTATTTAGCGATGTAAAAGTGATTCAGGAGAGGGTCGAAGATGACATTATTTTCCTTGGAATCGAGTTGACAGAATTACCGATACTGGCCCGATACTCATACAATGGTGTAAAGAAGATAAAGCACGAAGATCTAAATGAAATTGTAGATGGGATATTGAGCAAAGGAGGTATTGTTACTGAGGATTTGAAGGCGTTGGCCAAAATGAAGATTGAGGAAAAATTTATTGGCGATGGATTTTTGGACACCAAAGTAGAAATCAATGAATTTGAAGACACCATTAGGGCCAATTCCGTTAGATTGGAATTTGACATAGACAAGGGAAAGCGGATACGGATTCAGGATATTGTGATCAATGGGAATGAGGCCGTTAAGGACAGAAAGTTGCGAAAGCAGATGGAGAGCACCAAGAAGCGATGGACCTTGCTAAAGAAATCCAAGTTCAAGGAATCAGATTATGAGGATGACAAAGAGTCTTTGATTGACTATTACAATACCATTGGCTACAGAGATGCCAAAATTGTGAGTGATTCTGTCTACCGAGATGAAGAAGGGAAGCTATATGTAGAGATGACCATAGATGAAGGAAACAAATACTATTTCAGAGACATCGAGTGGAAAGGAAATTCATTGTATACAGATGAATACCTTGGAAGTATTTTAGGGATAGAAAAGGGTGATGTTTACAATGAAGAATTATTAACCAATCGTTTGCAATTTGCCCAGGATGGAAGAGATGTCAGTTCTCTTTACATGGATGATGGTTATTTGTTCTTTCGGGTAGATCCCACGGAAGTGAGTATAGAGAATGACAGCATAGATATCGAAATGCGCATTTATGAAGGACCTCAGGCGACCATTGATCGGGTAGAGATTGTCGGGAATGACAGAACGCATGAACATGTGGTCAGAAGAATGCTAAGAACTAAGCCTGGTGCAAAGTTTTCACGTTCACAAATCATCAGATCACAAAGAGAGATCATAAACCTGGGTTACTTTAACCCTGAGAATATGGATATTGGAACGCCGGTAGACCCGCAAAACGGTACGGTGGATATTGTCTATAAATTGGAAGAAAGGCCGTCAGATCAATTGGAGCTTTCTGCGGGTTATGGTGGATTTCAGGGTTTGGTAGGAACACTGGGAGTCACATTCAATAATTTTTCATTGCGAAATATTTCGGACAGAACTACTTGGAACCCTTTACCACAAGGTGATGGACAAAGACTTTCAGTCAGGGCTCAGTCCAATAGTAATTTTTACCAGTCGTATAATTTTTCATTTACGGAACCTTGGTTAGGTGGAAGAAAACCTAATTCATTGACCATAGGAAGTGTGTATTCTAATTTTGACTACAGTACATTTGGACAGGGTAAGTTTTCAATTTTAAATGTATCTGCTGGAATCGGAACGCAGTTGAAATGGCCGGATGACTATTTTGTGTATAGTGCGACCATGAATATAGAGAACCTAACTTTGGAAGATTATCAAAGAGATTTTTCGGTGTCAGAAGGTATTTATAAGAATTATAATCTGAGACAGACCATTGTGAGGAGTTCTGTAGTGGAACCTATTTTCCCCAGAAGTGGATCAAAAATATCATTGACCCTACAATTAACACCATATTATTTCTGGAGAGATCAAGAAGAATTTAACATTCCTGCCACCGAGGCGGCTTCATTGATCATGGAAGAAAATTTGAGAAGAGGGGAGGGTAATCCAATGTCGGAGACAGAGGAGACTTCCTATATAGCTTCCTTGGAAAATGCCGGAAAATTTGAGTTCCTTGAATACCATAAATGGAAGTTTGAATCACAGCATTTCTTTAATGTTTGGGATAAGTTGGTGATCATGGCGCAAGCTAAGATAGGGGTGCTCGGATATTATAGAAAGGACGTGGGCACGGTTCCGTTTGAGAGATTTGAAGTGGGAGGTGATGGTTTGAACAATCAGCAAGTACAGATTACGGGTAAAGACATCATATCGACCCGAGGTTATGAGATTTCAGATATTCAAAGCCAGGAAATCAATGATGCTGGAGGTGCGACCATATTTAACAAGTATACAGTAGAGTTGAGATATCCTTTTACTTTAAATCCGAATTCTACCATTTACGCTCACCTTTTTGCACAGGGGTCCAATGCTTATTTGGGTTGGGATGAATATAATCCTTTTCAATTAAGAAGATCAGCGGGTGCAGGTCTTCGGGTATTCTTGCCAATGTTCGGATTACTCGGATTTGATTATGGTTTTGGATTTGATAAAGACTTACCGGAAGGGAGTACCTGGACAGATTTTGCTAAGTTCAATATCGTACTTGGTTTCGAACCGGAGTAGCCGGTGCGCAGCAATCACGCTGGAAGCGTGATAGGCTACGAACCGCCAGCAAATCTGGCGGATGGGAAGGTCAGTCCGGTGCGCAGCAATCACGCTGGAAGCGTGATAGGCTACGAACCGCCAGCAAACCTGGCGGATGGGCAGGCCAGTCCGGTGCGCAGCAATCACGCTGGAGGCGTGATAGGCTACGAACCGCCAGCAAACCTGGCGGATGGGCAGGTCAGTCCGGTGCGCAGCAATCACGCTGGAGGCGTGATAGGCTACGAACCGCCAGCAAACCTGGCGGATGGGCAGGTCAGTCCGGTGCGCAGCAATCACGCTGGAAGCGTGATAGGCTACGAACCGCCAGCAAACCTGGCGGATGGGAAGGTCAGTCCGGTGCGCAGCAATCACGCTGGAGGTGTGATAGGCTACGAACCGCCAGCAAACCTGGCGGATGGGCAGGTCAGTCCGGTGCACAGCAATCACGCTGGAGATATTTTAGTTATCATTCTTTCACTACAACCATAATTCATGTAAAGAGAGGATTTAAACCCAAGATTAGCTGCTTAAGTCTTCAAATTATTTATTTTTAAATCGATGAAGTCGATTTACCTTTATATGGCAGCCTCCTTTATATTGGTTCTTTCATTTGCTCAATGCAAAAAGGAAAGTTCTGGATTACCCGAGATGGTCGATTTTAATCACCACATTAGACCGATTCTTACTCAAAATTGCTACACCTGTCATGGCCCTGATTCCTCAAGTAGAAAGGCCAATTTAAGACTAGACATAAGAGAAGGTGCAACCATGAAACTGGCATCTGGAAATCGTGCGATTGTACCAGGTCACCCCCGGCGGAGTTCAATTCTACAAAGAATTACCTCAGACGACCAAATGCTAATCATGCCTCCTCCCGAATCTAAGAAGCAACTCACTCCATACCAAATTGAGCTGATCACAAAGTGGATTGATCAGGGAGCTGAGTGGAAGAAGCATTGGGCATTGGTTCCTCCAACTTTAAGAGAGGGGCAAGAGTCTACGATTGATGATTTCATTGAGGCGAGTTTAAAACTTCAAAAATTGCATCAAAATGACAAAGCCGACCATCACACGCTCATTAGAAGAATCTCATATGTTTTGACGGGTTTGCCTCCATCGTTGTCAGAATTGGAAAAATTTGAGCAGGCAGCATTGAATGAGATCATAGATTATTACTTGAGTTCTCCTCATTTTGGCGAACATTGGGCAAGACATTGGATGGATCTGGTAAGGTATGCTGAAACGATGGGTCATGAGTTTGATTACGAAATCGGAGGCGCCTGGAGATACAGAGATTATCTTATCAGGGCTTTTAATCAAGACTTGCCTTACAGTCAACTGGTTAAAGAACACCTGGCAGGTGATGTCATTACAGCCCCAAGACTCCATCCAAGCGAAAAATTCAACGAATCCATCATTGGAACTGCTTACGTCTTTCTGGGCGAAGGGAAGCACAGTCCTGTTGATATCAAACAGGAAGAGGCAGATCGGATGGATAATATCATAGATGTAACTTCTAAAACGTTTCAAGGACTTACGGTAAGCTGTGCACGCTGTCACGATCACAAATTTGACCCCATTCCAACTACTGATTATTATGCGATGTATGGCATGTTCGAAAGTGCGAGAGCAAGTCCGGTGGGATTTGACCGAGTAGATGAGATTAAGTCAATAACTCCCGAAATAGAACAGATCAATCACAAACTTAAGGATGAAATATTAAAATTCGTAGAAAAATATTCACCTCAGGATCAATGGGTTAGCTCAAACGTTCTTGGTGATTTTAGGGATTCTGATTTCGACGGATGGATACCATCAGGGTTTGCCTTTGGGGAAAAACCCATGTTCGGAAAGTTTGCTTCAAGTAGATATTTTAGCAGCGGAGTAAAGGGGGTGTTAAGATCGCCAAACTTCATCATTCAAGATTCTTTTATCTATGCCTATGCGACAGGCTTGAAATCCAGCATCCGAATTATCGTAGATAATTTTCAATTGATTCAGGACCCACTTTACGGAAGCTTATCTAAAACGTTGAATGATGAGAGCTGGAAGCTTTACCAGATGGATGTTAGTAATCTAATAGGGCATAAGGCCTATGTAGAAATTTTGCCGGGGACCTATGAAAGACATGCGTACAACATCGATTCGACATCCTACATTGAAGTACAATCTGTTTTTAGTACAAATAATCGAATAGAAAGCCCGGAAGAGTATAAAAATTCGATCGTTTTAGATGCTCAAGCAATCACCTTATTGGAAAAAAAGGCTGCATTATGTGATAAGATCAATGAACCATCGTTTATCATGGGCTTGCAGGTGGGTGAGAAAATATTTAGCCCCATTTTCATTCGGGGAAGTCACAAACAGTTGAGTGTTGAAAAAGTGCCACATGAGTTTCATTCTGCCATTGATCTAAACAACTTTGAGACTGAAAATTATTCAAATAGTCGCTTAGCATGGGTGGAAGCAGTGCTTCATCCTGACAATCCGCTTACGTCAAGAGTGATGGTGAATCGCATTTGGCATCACATATTTGGGCGAGGAATTGTTTCAACTGTAGACAATTTTGGATTGCAAGGAAGTCTGCCGAGTCATCCTGAGTTACTGGATTATTTGGCGATTAAGTTTGTAGAAGAAGGGTGGTCCATTAAGAAAATGATTCGACAGATATTACGTAGTGAAGTGTTTCAGCTATCAACTAAGGTAACGGAGCATAATGCCAACATTGACCCTGAAAACATCTATCTGGCAAGTTTTCCTTTACGGAGATTGGAAGCGGAATCAATCAGAGATGCCCTGCTGGCCTCAAGCGGCGAACTAGATCGACAATTGTATGGTCCGTCCATTCCGGTGCATGTAACTGAATTTATGAATGGGCGAGGAAGACCTGAATCAGGGCCGCTAAATGGGAAGGGTAGACGAAGTATATACGTAAGTATCAAGCGCAATTTTCTTTCACCCATGATGCTCACTTTCGACATGCCCATTCCATTTTCTACTTTTGGAAAGAGAAATACCACCAATGTTCCTGCACAGTCGCTCATCATGATGAATGATCCATTTGTACACGAACAGGCTACGAAGTGGGCTGAAAAGCTGGTAGCTAGAACGGATCTTACTATAAATGACAAGATTGAATTGGTTTATTTAAATGCTTACTCCCGAGTTCCGAGTCAAAATGAAATAGAAGAAGCCACCGTGATTTTGAATGAATATGCTGATGAACGATCAGTCACTAAATGGAAAAACTATTGCCACATTATTTTTAATACCAAAGAATTCATACACTTACAATAGATCCCATGAAGCAGGAATGCAGAAAGATGAATCGAAGAGAAATGTTAACCCTTTCCAGGAACGGATTCGGGGCAATCGCTGTGATGGGACTTTTCGGGAGTTGTGCCAAAAATCTTGAAAGGTATGCTGCAAATGCTCCCATTTCAATCATTGGCCAACAACCACATTATCTACCAAAAGCTAAGAGTGTCATTTTTTTATACATGGATGGAGGTGTTTCACAAGTGGATTCCTTCGATCCTAAACCCAGATTAATTGCTGAGAATGGAGAGAATCCTTACCAGAAATTCAAAGTAGATGACACGCAATTTGGAAATGTAGGCAAGATTTTAAAGAGCCCCTGGGATTTTAAACAGTACGGAAAAAGTGGAATCTGGGTCAGCGATCTGTTTCCTAAAATCGCTGAGTGTGTAGATGACATTGCCGTCATTAGATCTATGGTTTCTAATTTTCCTGAGCACACTAATGCCAATTATTTTTTGCATACGGGCAGTGGTATCCAAGGGAGGCCTAGCATGGGAGCATGGATCAATTACGGGCTGGGAACCATGAATGATAATTTACCGGGTTATGTTGTCTTAGATGGTGGCTTAACGCCTCCTGGTGGTCTGGATAACTTTAAAAACGGCTTTTTGCCTGCTAGCTTTCAGGCTTCTATATTAAAACCGAAAAAGGTTCCAGTTCCCAATATCATTCCACACGAAAGCACCTCCCAAGAACAAATCAGGAAATTACAGCATGTAGAAAGAATGGACCAATCGCTACTTGGGAAAGTAGTGCAATCAGATCAAATCAGTGCAGCCATTGACAATTACGAACTCGCTTTTAAAATGCAATCGTCGATCCCTGAATTAAGTGATCTTTCCGGTGAATCAGAAGCCATAAAAAAATTATACGGATTAGACTCAGAAGATAAGCACTGCAGGGTGTATGGTACCCAATGCCTGATGGCCAGAAGATTGGTAGAAAGAGGTGTTCGCTTTGTGGAATTGACCTGTCCGAATACAGGATTTGATCGGTGGGATCAGCATTCAAACCTTAAAAAAGGTCATGAAGCCAATGCGCATGCAGTAGACCAACCCATTGCCGCTTTGCTAAAAGACTTAAAGAGTCGGGGGATGTTAGAAGATACATTGGTTGTATTTGCCGGAGAATTTGGCAGAACTCCATTTGCGCAGGGTAAGGATGGTCGTGATCATAATCCTTCCGCCTTTAGCATATGGTTGGCAGGCGCTGGTATTAAAGGAGGAACAGTCTATGGAACCACAGATGAATATGGCTATCGGGTCATTGACAAACCAACCACTATTCACGATTTGCATGCCACGATGTTGCACCTTTTGGGGGTTGACCATATCAGGCAGACCTACCATTTTGGAGGAAGAGACATTCGATTGACCGATGTTCACGGACATTTGATTAAAGGTATATTGAGTTGATCTGACTTTGATAACAACAAATTGTTTCTGGATGCACTGTTGACAGGTCAAAAAGGATAGAAAGTAGAGGGAGATTAATTAGAGATAAAGTCTGCTGTTAATCTGCCAGTTCGAAACTTCCCACAAAGTATCCCGGTCGTTTTTCAGAAAATAAACCATCAAACTTTTTACTGATCACAAACTTCTGAGTAGGAGCGTAAAGGAAAATGACGGGTTGTTCTTCGTACAATAGCTTCTGAAACTCTTTGTAAGCTGCTGTTCTTTCCTTTGGGTCTTTTGATATTCTGATGATTTCTATCAGCTCATCATTTCTCTCATTGACATATCCGGCTATATTGCCTTTGCGTACTGGACTGTTATCAGAATGCCAGCGTTGATAAGGGTCATAAGGTGCCAGAGATAAACCGGCAGCTGATGCAGAAGCCTCGTATTGATGGTCGAAAATAGCTTCTTGCATGGCGCGTCCCTCTTTAATCTCCATGGTGACTTCTACCCCGGCTTCTTTCGCATTGTCTTTGAAAAGTAATCCCACTTTTTGACCTAACGGACTCTGTGAAGCCAGATAGTCTACTTCTAATTCTACTAATTCTCCATCGATGACTTTATCTCTAATTCCATTACCATTGCTATCTTTCCAACCTTCTTGTTCCAATATCTCGATGGCTTTTTCAGGATTGTATTCAATAGGTTTCAGCGACTCTTCATATACTGGTGAATTCGGAAATATCGGTCCTGCCAATCGGTTGCCGTAACCATTGTCCAAAGTCTGAATAATATTATCAACGTCTAATAAATGAGCTAGAGCTCTTCTGACATCCTTATCGGAAAGTTCTGGTTTTCGATTATTCAAACCAATGTAATAGAATCTGGACATTGAAGGGGTCTCCACATTAAACTTCTCTTCAAAATTTGCAGAGGATTTCAGATTATCAAACATGGTAGCATCAGCGACCAGCATCAAATCTATGCTCCCATCTTTTAATAAAGTAATCGCCGCATTTTCATCTGCGATAATTCTGTAATTGATTTCTTGTGGATTATTATGAAGAAGGGTTCTGTCGGGATAAGCCTCCCCCCAATAGTTCTCCTTTTTTTCTAAAACAATGTACTGATCGAGTTCCCATGCTTTTAGTCTGTAAGGCCCACAACCCTGAACAATTTCTTGGGTATATTTGATGCTATTAAATTCTTCAGCAAATCGCGACAAAGTAGAATCTGTATCCGCTGCACCTTTAATATCTGAAATCTCGTAAGAAGAGAGTGCGTTAGTCGGATCATAGACATGGCTTGGAACAATCTCAAAAGTGCAGAATGCTTCTTTTGCAATATGAAAATATTGATCCAAAGTGACGGAAAATTTTTTCGGATTTTCTTCATCTACATTGACATTTCGGACATCACTTAGAATACCTCTCCAAGCTGCAGCGTCCACTCCGGGATTTAAGGCGGCTTTTAACGTAAACTCATAGTCTTCACCTGTAACAGGTGATCCGTCATCCCAAACGGCTTCTTCGACGATTTCATATTCATAGGTGATACTGCCGTCTTCTCCCTCAATAGCTTCGGGCACCTCTTTTACCAATAGTGGACTCAACTCAAATGTGATGGGGTCGTAATGAGCCAGGGGTAAAAAAATCAGTCCATTAATAGCTGTAGCTTGAGTGGTGGGTGTCCCTACGATCGGATTTAATCTGCCTGGATCAGCGCTTAATCTGACATTGACCGTAAAATCCTCTTGTTCCGTGGTTTCGGAGCTACATGAGCCAAGAATGAGGCAAATAAGCATTAAATAACTTAGAAATTTCATAGGATTTATTTAGGTCGCAAAACATATCTCTTCATAAAGATCTTTAATATATGTTAAAACTTATTAAAATTCTCTAATGGCAAAAAAAATATTGATCACAGGTGGTACGGGACTGATTGGAATTGAATTACGGGAACTGCTTCGGCTTCAGGGTCATGATGTGCGCATTTTATCCCGAAGCAAGAAAGACCATCCCCATTTTAAATTTTTTCATTGGGACGTAGAAAAAGATGAATTGGAAGATGGAGCCCTGGATGTGGATATCATCGTTCATCTGGCTGGTGCAGGTATTGCAGATGAACGTTGGACTGATCAGCGAAAACGTATCATCATTGATTCGCGGGTGGAAACAACTCGCTTTTTGGAGAGAAAAATTAGGGAGTCATCTTTCCGACCTGGATATATTGGAGCTTCAGCTATTGGAATTTATGGTAATCAGGATGAGCATGCCGTAACGGAGGATGAGGTTTCAGCCGACATGGACAATTTTTTAGTCAAGGTGTGTCATCTCTGGGAAGATTCACATAGGCATTTGGAGGAGGTGGTAGGTCAATGGGCCATTGTAAGGATAGGAATTGTACTTAGTCCAAATGGTGGTGTGCTTAATAAATTGCTTTTGCCTATGAAGGCAAGGACTGCCAATTACTTTGGTGATGGTTCACAGGTTTTCTCATGGATTCATATTAAAGAGCTGTGCAGAATTTTCAGTTTTTTGATTGAAAATCAAGTTTCAGGCATCTACAATGGTGTAGCTCCAAATCCTGTCAATGGAAAAGAGATGATTGATGCACTAACAAATGTAAAATCTGGCCCTTATTTGAAATTTGGAGTACCAGAGAAGGCCATAGAGGTGATGTTTGGTGAAATGTCTACAGCTATATTGGCAAGTACCAAAGTGAGTAGTGAAAAGATTCAGGAAAAGGGGTTTAAGTTTGAGTTTGAGAAAGTGAGGGGAGCTCTGGAGGACCTGGTGGCTTGAGCCAATGTGGATGAAATGCAGCTATGCCTCTGGCTTAGGATGACAATAAATCAGGCTTCCCATCCTGAAGGTGTGCTTCAGGTTGACGAACTAAATGGCCTCTGGCAATTTTGCGAAGCAACGTTTCAGGCTTCCCATCCGCAAGGTTAGCTTGCGGTTGATTAGCTAAAATGCCTCTGGCATTTTTCCTTTGGAACGCTAATCAATCCTCGAAAACTTCGATGCTCTTATTCTTATGAACGAAATCTGTAAACTTGCCTTTGAATCTGGTCGCCCTCACTAAATGATTGTCAATCCAGTGATAATTACCTCCTCTCGGCTTACCCATAAGAAGACCGTGGTATTTGAACTTATGCTCTTTCAACCATTTCTCAGTAATTTTTCGATGTTCTTCAGTTCTGGATGTGAAAAAGGTGATGATATGACCTTCATCATACCACTTATTGATGATTTCTAATGCGTCAGGATAAGGTGCACAAGTTGCCATTCTCTCTGGCTCTTCATTAGGTATATCGTCGGTAATCGTCCCGTCAATGTCTATTAAGAAATTCTTGATCTCTTCATCTAAAATAGGACTCAATAATTTACCATCCTCGTCCCGCAAGGTTTTCAAATCGTGATTGCTCATTGTCTAAAAGTTTATAAATTCCGTCGGATTAACAGGCGTTCCATTGTACCAAAGTTCAAAATGTAAATGAGGCCCATCCGATAAAGTTCCTGAATTGCCAATGATGGCTATAGCTTCACCGGCTTGCACAAAACTACCAGCTTTTTTTAATAATGACGAATTATGCTTGTAAAATGATACAATATTATTGGCATGCTGGATAGCAATAGTGTTACCGGACTCCAAAGTCCAGTCGGAAGATATCACATATCCATCCATGACGGCTTGTATAGCTGCATTTTTAGGCCCCAAAATATCAACTCCATAATGCTTTTTATTGGGATCAAACTCGGCACTTATCTGCCCTAAAATGGGAGTGAGCAGGTAGTATTGACCCAATTTTGCCTTATTGACAATCTTCTTCGGCTTCCTGGCCGCTGACAATTCCGGTTCTGGATCCAAATTCAGGGGAATAGATGACTGTTGACTTTCCTCCATGCGCACATTGGCCTCACCTTCAGAAGCCCCTACCAGACGTTTTTTGCTTCGTTCTAAATATTCATTCATAGCCAACATGTCACGCTCTAACTCCTTGGTCTTCTGGGTTAATTCTATGAATTGCTTATTGGCTTCCACATCACCATAGCCAGGGAGCAATGTTTTAATCGGCGTGAAAACAAATATTAATACAATCAAAAGGCCTACAAGAAGTAGAATACTGCTGATCAGTAAGTAGATATTTATCAATGAAAGCTTGTAAGTCGACACTTCCTGCAGCGTTTCATCATCCAAGACGACCAGCCTATAGTTCTTTTTAAGCTTATCTTTTTGCTCTTCTAATAATTCGTTTTCCTCCATTTCTTCCTTACTAACGGAATATTCTTACCCAAAATTGACCTAAAAGCTAAATCAATAGTGCTGAATAAAATAAATTTGCCCAATTTTTGTTATAACATAGATTATTCCTGCAACGCATGCACGGGATTCGCAAAGGTATTGAAAGAAAATTAAACATAAATCTGGCAGGTTGAGAAAGATTCAAGTTTTAGTAAGTCTATTGGCCCTCATTTTTATTGCCAATGGGTGTACGGTACAGAAGAAGCGTGGTGAAGTTGGGAAGCTCGGAAAGATCTATCATAATACGACCGCAAAATTTAACGGGTACTTCAATGCAGACGTTATCATGCAGGAGTCAGAAGCATCGTTAAATGCTCAATATCAGGAGAATTATAACAAAATATTACCGATTTACCCATACACGGCGGTTCCCAATGCTAAATCTGTTTCAGCTGATTTGGATAAAGCCATTGAAAAGGTCAGTATAGTTGCAACTATTCACGAGCCGAGTCACTGGGTGGATGATTGCTATGTTTTATTGGGCCAAGCCCAATATATGAAGCAAGACTACGAGGCTGCTGAAAAAACATTTGAGTTTTTTGTTGAAGAATTTGATCCGCTCAATAAGCGGAAGTCCAGACTAAAAAAGGACGATAGTAAGCGAAGTAGAAAGGCGAGTAGTTCCACAAGACGACCGTCAACAAAGAAAAAGAGGCCATCCACCAAAAAAAGATCAAAGGCAAGTCCCAAGTCTAAAGATCGAAAAAAGAGCAGATCCAAGCCTGGAAGTAAGAAAAGGAGGTCTAAGCCAGGCAGTAAGCAAAGACCTGCAAAACCTGGAAGTAAAGAACGGCCGGCAAAGACCAATGATGAACAGGAGACCAATGTCCAAACTGAAAATGAAGAAGTAAAGAAGGAAGAAACACCATCTGTTGATAAAACTGCTAATGATGACAACACATCAGATACGCGATCTTCTTCAAAATCTTCAAATCCACCCAACACCAATCCAAAGGATGTTTTGAAGTCAGCGGAGAAGGATGATATGTTTGGCCATGAACCAGTCTATCAGGAAGGCATTCTTTGGTTGGCAAGAACATACATACACAGAGAGCGATTTTCATTGGCTGAATATTATTTGGATAAGGTGGAGGGAGATCCAGGCACCCCGAAGGATGTACGGAGAGAAATTCCAGTTGTTCGAGCATTTTATCATCTTAAGAGAAAGGATTACGCCTCTGCTGCACAATCCTTAGAACAAGCAATTGAGATCAGCAAGAATAAAGAAGATAAAGCCAGATATACCTTCATCTTAGCACAGCTCAATCAACAATTAGGTCTACAAGCAAAGGCTTTTGAAGCGTATAATGCAGTAATCAAGATGCACCCAGACTATGAAATGGAATTCAATGCGGCTTTAAATATGTCAAAAGCAGCATGGGCGTCTGGACAGGAATCCTCAGAAAAGACCATCAAGAGGCTAGAGAATATGGCTGATGAAGAAAAGAATTTTGCCTACAGGGATCAGATTTACTTTACCATTGGAACCATTCATTTACAAAAGAAGGAAAGAGATCTGGCCATAGAGAACTTTAGAAAGTCCATTAAGTATAACGTCGGAAATGCAACACAGAATGCAGAATCGTATTTCGTTTTGGCGAATTACTTCTATGAAGAAGAGGAATATGCTGATGCTAAATATCACTATGATAGTACATTATTAAATCTCCCCAAATCTGATGAACGATACGATGAGGTGCAAAGACTGAGTGAAAACTTGAAAGATATTGCTACCAACATTGACATCATCAAATTACAGGACAGCTTGCTAAGAGTGAGCGAAATGAGCCCAGAAAGACAGCGTGAAATTGCAGCTGCCATTAAGAAGCAGCAAGAATTAAATGCTAAACCTAAATCATCATCACTCTCTAGAGGAAGAGGGCTGGAGGCAACTGCGCTACCTGTCAGCAATGTGGGTTCTACAGCCGGAGCTGCCAGGAGTGATTTCTTTGCTTACGATATGAATAAGGTGAGGCGAGGCCAAAATGAATTTAGAAAAGTTTGGGGGTCCAGGCAACTGGAGGATAATTGGCGGAGATCAAATAAGCCGTCTTCATCGATCGATGAAGGAACATCGGAAGAAGCCATCGCTAAGAGAATGACGGACGAAGAAGTCAAAGGATTTTTAGGTGCAGTTCCGTTTAGTGAGAAAGATAAAAAAGTAGCCAACCAAAAGATTGAGGAAGCGCTTTTTAATCTTGGGAAGTTATATCGAGAAAAGTTAGAACAATTTAGTAAGGCAGCAGAAAGTCTTGAAGATCTGTATGGCAGAAATGCGAAGACGGATTTTAGGGAAGAAGCCTATTATTATTCTTATCTGTCCTACATGGATCTCAACAATCAGTCAAAAGCTAATTTTTACAAAGCAAAGTTGGTATCAGATTTTCCTGATTCAAAATATACTTTGAGTATTACTGATCCTAATTATGCTGCTGATCAACTCAATGAAGCAAAGCAAGTCGAAAGAAAGTATGAAAAAGCCTACGCGCTTTTTGAGGCTGGCCAATACGAAGATAGTAAAGCATTATTAGATGAGTTAAAGTCAATGGACATCACGAGAACTGAAAATGTCATGGCAAAGGTTGATTTATTAAGCGCCATGGTTGATGGGAATCTGGAAGGGAAGGATGCTTATATTACTTCTTTGAATTACGTTGTTAAAAAGCATCCGAACACACCGGAAGAAGTGAGGGCGAAGGAGATATTGCGTTTTGTAAAGGGTGATGATAATGCTTTCAATCCAGTTCTCTACAATGAGAGTGTTGAAGATTTCAAGACTGAACCGGACAAGTTACATTATATGTTGGTGGTGCTCTATTCAAAAAGCAGCAAAGACATGACCACGTCGAAAATTGACATCAGTGCATTTAATCAGAAGAATTTTAAGGATGATAAACTTAAAATTTCCAATATCTTTTTAAATAAAGATGAAGGCAGCCAAATTATTTTGGTCCGAAAGTTTCAGAATCAGGATCTTGCTATGGATTACTATAATGAAGCCACCAAGAATTCTGATGAATTTATCAAGCAAGATTTCGATTATGAGATATTTGCAGTGACTCAAAAGAGTTATAGAGAAATCGTTAAGCAGAAATCGACAGCCGCTTATAAGCAATTCTTCGAGCAGCAATATCTAAATATTTGATCTCTTTTCAGGGAGTCATCCTTTTGCAAGCTTGGTTAGGAAGTATGTTTCAAAAATAGTATAAGCAAGATAGATGACCAGGAAAGGCAGTAGGAATGCCCTGGATTCTATTTGATAGATATTTTTGTAAACTAAAATTATAATCACACACAGGAACATTTTTAATATCATGTTACCAATAATAATATTGTTGAAAGTATATTTATTAGAGCTTTTTGCAGCCATTTTACCCAGGTAAAACATGACATAAGAGAGAAGTGAAAAAGCGATGATCGCATAGATGGAAAAATCTGTGAATTTTCCAATTTCTCCTCTACCGTGGAGCAGCAAAGTTAGAATAAGAAGGAAAATACCTATCCCAGCAAGGTATTTCAAGAAGAGGTTGGTGGTCATAAGTTAAGCTACATCTTTGTAAACCTTATAAAGATAAGCTGCTAAGCCAATAATTATAAAAACCAGCATGAAAATTGGTTTCTCGAATTGAAGGTATTCGTCCAATTTCCTACCCAGCCACAGTAAAATGAAAAGCAACACAAATAATTGTGTTGCCATTCCCATATATTTCAGTAAGTCGTTTCGTTTGTTATTCTTGTCAGAATCAGGCATTTAAAACAAGATCTTTCTTGACACCTCCATGTTGACTGTCCGGTTTATTTTTAGAACTGACATTTGAGAGTGTTTGGCCTCCCATCTGGCATTTAACATTAAAAATGGCTCCGGATTGTACGACCAATTTATCGGTGACGATTTCACCGGTAATTTTGGCATTATCTTTCACGGAAAGCAATTCTTTCACTTTAAGGACACCATTAAATTTTCCTTCGATCAATGCATTCGTGCAATCAATTTCGCCATCCACAAATCCTGAAGGTCCTATGATTACTTTTCCTTTACAGATCAAGTTACCTTTTAGCGTGCCATCGATTCTAAAATCATTGTCAGCTTTAACGGTACCTTCTAAATGAGTGCCTCCGACAAGAGAGTTACTGGAGTTTGAACTTGATGAGCTTGAGGATGATTTAGATTGCATAGGTTGATCTTTCTTATTTTCTTTAGTGCCGAACATAATAGGATGTTTTTAGCCTTATTTAATTTAAAAAATTCGTTGAAATCGTGATAAAACTTCGGGATTGTAAATTAATACATGTTTGGGAGAAATTATAAAATATGGGTAAGCATATTGAAAATTTAGGTAATATGTCGTGGTAGGGCATTCCTTTTAAGAGCTGCAGCAGAGCAATCCAGTGCAGGAAGCTCTTTAAGGGATTAAAAGATGAGATTCGCTATACGGGATTTGCTGTTTTCTATGTGCATTTCCCTTTAAGAGCTGCAGCAGAGCAACGCAGCGCAGGAACTATTTAAGGGATGAAAGGCAGTGTTCGCGATTGCTTACTGTATCAGTAAATTTTAGACGCATGACTATATAGAAGTTGAAATCTTAGATTGATGGTCATTGGTTTTTCTATAGCTGGATATCTACATAGACTTCGAGCAATGCATTTCGTGACTGCTTTTGAAAATAAGAATGTTCAAGGAATAGCTCTAATGATTGATTACATTCCAGAAACTGTTTGTAATAACTTTGGCCCTTAGCCAGAGAAACGTAAACTTAAATGACTAAGCCATTAATCATTCAGCGAATTGACTGATTCGCAAATTAGTGGACTTAAAATTTCGGACAATAAACCCCTCTGTTTTCAGGTCCACAAACAGTGTAGATAAATGAAAATTCAAAGGCTCCATTTCCACGGGTAGCAGCTGTAAATGAGGAAACATTGATGTCATAGCTGAATCCAATACCATACTGCTCGTAGTCGAACCTGGTCGCCAATATGATGGCATCCATATGCGCACCACCTTCTTCCTCACGACCAACTCTTGCCCATGCACCTGCCTGCCATGATTGACCTCCTAGTTGACTTCTTCCCATTGCAAACCTCAATGAGGTACCAAGATTAAATTCTCTGTGAGGTCCTTGAAACATCATTACTACATTGGGTACCAAAGAAATTCGGTTTCTAACTAAGAAAGTACCACCCGCATGAAAAGTAAATCTACTGGCTAGCGCCTCAAATACTCCGCTGTAAAACGACTGATTGGGTTGATTTAGGTGATGAAAAGCACCTCCAACATAATAACTTGTATTTTGATCCAAAACGCTGAACCACATCAATCCTGCATTGATATCTCCCCAAAGGAAATTTGTTCTTGCTAAATTCTCCTGATCTGCTAATGTAGGATCAAAACCACCATTTCCATCATGTTGGGTTCCCCACTGTAAATTGTCCTGTCTTATTCCTCTATTTCCTAATGCAGCTTGAGCCCCAATGACCAGATAGTGTGATTTTTTTCTATAACCTCCCATTTTCTTAGAATAAGAAAGGGAAAGACCTCCGTGCTGTGTTCCGAATCTTGAAGATCCGGCTACATCACCGAAAAACGATCCACCGATACCAAAGTAATCAGATCTCCCTACTGGAACCTTCTGATCATAGGAGGCGGAATAAGTATTATAGGCATATTTACCCAGAGCAGAGGCCCACTGATTTCTATAATTGGCAACAAATCTAGTATTACAATTCATTACCCCGGTCATCGCGGGATTCAGATTGAGGGGTGACATGTAGAACTGAGAAAAGTGGATGTCTTGAGCACCCAATCCAGCGCACATCAGTACCGAAAAGAAAATTAAAATGTAATTTTTTAAACTCATATTCTACAATTTTAAGGCCTCGACGTAATACAAAATTAATATTTAATTACATATTAGAGACATAATAACGAATTAAAGCCCCCATGTGCTCTGCTACTAATTTTGCTTTTTCCATACGGCACCATACTCTTCTACAAGGATGTTGTCGTAATGGTCAGCCTTATCAAATAATTCTTTAAATAACTTAACGCCAGTTTCCTGATTCAAGTATTGATCGAAGATTAAAAGTGAAAGTATAATATCCTGCTCTTTAATCGAGAAACTAAAGCCTTCTATTTCATGATTTTGTCGTAGTAAGTAATTATAAATCTTATGAATACCTTCTGATGGCAATTCGCATAAATAAGCGTCACAAATATTAAGCCCATTTTTAGCATTGTAGGCTATGTTGATTTTAGCACTTCCATGAGTTATTTCCCAGTTTTTTGGACCTCTTCTGGAAAGCACTACGTCGAAGCCAAGTTCGGTCAACATTTCCTCAATGATTTTAGAAATTCCTATGGGTTCGTAAAGATCTATGTCACTAATCATGGTGATTTTAGCGCCACAATGTGGACAGTAACCTTCATCCACTTCTCCATCAAATACAATATTCAGACATGAATTACATCTGACTCCAGGTTGGTTTTGACCCTCTTTAAAGGCATCAAGCGTATCAATCAGATATCTAACGGGAAGTGAGAAGCCAATATTATTACCGTCTCTGATAATAAATGTATTTATTCCGATGATTTGGCCATCCAGATTTACAAGTGGTCCGCCACTATTGCCAGGATTGATCGCTGCATCGTGTTGGAGATAAGTGGTTCCCATATGCTCATGTATCATATTGCTGATGATCCCTTTGGTCACGGTATATTTAAGCCCAAATGGATGACCGATGGCAATGACCTGATGTCCTTCTCTTAGTTCAGCTAACTGCTCTAGTGAAACGTTGAGCTCGTCAAGACCCTGTGGAGCTTTAATAAAAGCAATGTCATATTTGGGGTCTACGTAAATAACTTCAGCAATTTGCTTATCAATCATCCGACCATTTATGGCAACCTCTCGATTATCCCTTACGACATGCTCATTGGTGACGATGACGTCATAATCACTGATATAAAAACCTGTACCAGTACTGTAAGGTGTAGCGATTTGAATAACAACATCCTTGAACTGATCAACGATCTTCTCCATACAGTGTGATATTCTTTATCATTATCAAATAAGTTTCACAGAAATTGACCATGTTGGAAAAATCCAAAATACCCGGATCTATTTCTAGTAGCGGATGGATATTTCGATATTCTTGTTCAATTTGCTCGATTTCTTTTTTGATGCTCTTTGTATTCAATTTATCAGCTTTGTAAAAGGCATTGTTAGTGAAGAAATCCTTCTCAGTGATTCTGTAGAAAAGCGCTAAGAGATCCATATCAGGTTTAGGCAAAGCATAGCTGAATAAACTATACCCTACAATATAGCCTGGAATGGCAAGTGCAATAGCGTCGTGATTGTTGTCTTTATACCACTGTATATTTCCAAGTTCCTTGTCTATCAGTTGAACCAAAACCTCATGTGGCGTCGGCGATGGCAAACCAAATGTACTTACCACATCATAAAATTCTGCTTTAATTTCTTCTTTCTCTCTATCCAGGATTTTTCGGAAGGACTTGATAAACATATTATTCTTTCGACCTAACTCTCCATGATTATTTGAGAAATAATTTCTGTGATTCTGCTCTAGAGTATCCATTAGAAAACCTTCTGGAGTTAGTAAATAATCCAGTTTATAATTTAGGGCCAGCAATAAAAATGAAAGACCACCCGGGAATTGATCTATATTCAATTTGCCATTATCTATCTCATCAAAACATTGCTCCAGCTGTTTAATTAAATACTGGTATTGCTTTTCTTTTTGCTCCTCAGAACGTGGACGGATATGGTCTATATTAATGGGTTCAAGGTCTCTAAATTCATCAATCAACAAATCATCCAGCTTGTCTGCTTGAGTAGCCATTTCTTTCAGTGCCTGATATAATTTATTGGGACTTGCGTCAACCTTATAGCTATTAAAAATCAGCAAGATATGATCGTTTTCGTCCAGTGCGAAGCGGGAGAACTTTAGTAAATAATTCCGTTCCAGAAGTTTTCGACTTAATCCAATGTTTAAGTCTGCAGTTTTGGCAATTTTCACCTCCGCTCGAAAATGAGTGTCGTTTAGTAGGCCGGTGACTACCTTTGAACCCTGAAGTAGTTCAAATCTGATGACTTCCGATTCCTCTTTCCACGAGATATTGTCCTTTTCGTTGTTCAGCAGAAACTCTAAAAGAAGCTTGACGGAGTCTGTATATTTTTCGTTTTCAAAGGAAAGAAGGGATTGCTCCCAAATGTCCTGATAGGAACTTGGTTTATATGCATCACTGAACCTTCCAAGGGAGTATTCTCTACCATTTCCGGTCTCCTTGCTTCTGTTGAATAAATCGTCAAAAAAACCCATTCGGCAAAAGTAAGATTTTAATACTTTAGAGCCTATGAAATTTAGAACGGAGCTAAAAAATTACGAATCAAAAGAGATCATTGATTATTCCAAGAAGATACTTTGTATAGGTTCATGCTTTGCTGAGCATTTGCACAGGTACCTGATTCAGATGAAGTTCAAATCTTATTTGAATCCATGCGGTATCACTTATAATCCCATTTCCATGGCGGAAAGTATTTACTATTACTTAGGTCAGGTTAAAGTGAAACAGGAGGATATATTTGAGAATCATGGAATTTACGCCCATTATGATTTTCATTCTGATTTTTCAGGTCTATCAAGAACTGAGGTGTCAGAGAAAATAAAGTTGAAACAGAAAGAAGCCAGCAACTTTGGCACACCAGATGTTTTGATTCTAAGTTTGGGCACTGCATTCACTTATTTTCTTTTAAATTCTGATGAGGCGGTGAATAACTGTCACAAAGTTCCACAAAAGAATTTTGTGAAGAAAAGACTGTCTGTGCATGAAGTAGTAGAGGTTTTGCACCGCGGTATCAAAGAAATGAAAGCGTTAAATAATGAGATGGATATCATTGTCACCGTCAGTCCAGTTAGACATTTGAGAGATGGGATGATAGAAAATAACCTAAGTAAATCGACACTATTGCTAGCAGCTTCACAACTAGACGGGGTAACCTATTTTCCTTCTTACGAATTGTTGCTGGATGATTTAAGAGATTACAGGTACTTCAGAGACGATATGGTACATCCTACGAAGAAAGCCATTGATTATATTCTTAATTTTTTTATAGGTCAATGTTTTAATGCTCAGGAATCTGAATTGAGAAAGAGAATATTTGACATTAAGCGTGATCTGGCTCATCGACCATTTTTCAAGGATTCTGAAAATCATTTGGCATTTCTAAATAAATTATTAGAAAGAATAAAAACCCTACAGGCACATTCGACAGTAGATTTAGAAGAAGAGAAACAAGAGGTTATGAAAAGAATCAATAAGTGAAGAAAAAAAGTCTGCTGTTCATCTGCATATTATTCATATGCTTTTCAATCTATGGTCAGGATAAAAAAGAAAAGAAAGTTCAATGGAGTGCTTTGCCATTTGCTTTTTACACACCGGAGACTGGATTGGGCTTTGGAGGATTGGTCAATGCCAATTTTTATTTGCAAGATAGCTCCTACAGGCCTTCAACCATGCTTTTAGGAGGTGCCTATACCTTACAGAATCAACTTCTGACCTATTTGCCATTTGAATTCAACTGGGGTAAGAACACCTATGTGGTCAAAGGAGAAGTGGGATACTTTCGCTATTTCTTTAACTATTACGGAATTGGGCCTGAATATCGGGAGGACTTTGAAGTATTTACGGTGAATTTCCCCAGGTTTCGAATCAATGCTCTTTATCGGTTTTATGGGAATCATTTTGTTGGTGTTAAATATAATTTCGATGACTACAGGGTTGTGGAATTGGATCCGGAAGGAGCGTTGTTGAATCAAAAGGTGCCAGGATATCAAGGAAGTTTGATTTCACTTGGGGGTCTCGTGCATACCTATGATTCAAGAGATTACAACTTCAGCGCCACAAAAGGTTGGTTTATTACGACCACTTTTGAACATAACGGCGCGCTGTTAGGAAGTAATTTCAGCTTCAGCAGAATCACGTCTGACATTATTAAGTACATACCATTGGCAAAGGGACAAGTATTGGCCCTCAATCTATATGGAGGTACCACCTTTGGAACACCGCCTTTTCAGGAATATCTTCTATACGGTGGCACGAAGAAAGCCAGAGGCTATTATGAAGGATATTATCGCGATAATGCATTGATGATGTTTCAATCAGAATATCGATTTCAGATCTGGAGAAGATTTGGAGCTGTTGTCTTCGGAAGCCTTGGGAATGTGGGACCTTCATTGGATAAGATCAATCCTGCACTTACTAAATGGAATGCAGGATTAGGATTAAGATACATGATTAATGAGGAGGATCGATTGAACGCTCGCTTAGATTATGCCATTGGGAAAAACACCTCCGGACTGTACATTACTTTTGGTGAGGCGTTTTAGATTAGGAATGATCATGTTTATACGTTCTGGGTTGAATCTACATACCTATTCATTGGTTATGCTACAGAATCATTTCGTATTTTGGTGAGTAAGAAATTTATAGTGAGTGATTTTCCTACTCAATAGAATTAACATTGAAAATGTCTTCTTGATTGACGCAATAGGTGCATTGATCACTGCACTAATGGTCGGAGTTGTATTGCCATACTTCCAATTCTATATCGGGATGCCCATTCATGTTTTAAGACTATTGGCAGTGGCAGGACTGATGTTCGCCGTATATTCTTTTACCTGTCATTTTAGCAAACTAAAATATCCAAGTTCTTACCTCAAAATCATTGCGCTACTGAACCTATCCTACTGTTTGGTAACCCTTATCATGATTGTAATTCACAAGGCATCATTGACCTATATCGGATATACTTATTTCATTATAGAAATTATCATCGTATTGATACTGATCAACATCGAATGGAAGATGAGTACTTCCTTAAATCGTAGTGAAATTAAATAAGTCCAGGGTCCAGTCATAGTCACCAAATTCGAGTTCTACATCAGTATTAGGGATAATGTCGAACTTTTCCAATATCTCTTTAGAACCGCTTTTCCCGCCGAAATCTCCTCTGAACCAACTCATCAACGGAGTGGTGATCACCTTATCTTCTTCTTCTTTATATTCACTTACTCTGGTAAGATATTGCTCCGTTATTTCTTCTAAATCTTCATTGATGGTCTGATCATCATAGATGGCCACTGGCGGACATGACTTGGCACCACAATTCAAGGCAAAATGGATACGATAATCTCTATGATCAGTTCTGAGTTTACGTTCCCACTCTGAAACGAACCATTTGCTAAAATAACCCCATGATAATTTAAGGACCGAGCTTCTGATGACACCATGCTCAATATCATCAAAGCTTACATTTTTTCCGGCAATCTTTATTTGATCTGCTTTGAAGAATTCGCCACGATCGTCATATTTGCCAGGAGCATCCTTGAGTATATCCATAATATATGCATTGTAGATGTTAATCCAGAAAGCCAGTCGTTTTCTGTCAGTATCTATCTGGGAGGCAAGCTTATCAAGATCAATATCAGCCAAAACCTTCTTATATTCTTCTGTGGGTTTTTTATCTTGCAGTGCTTTTAGAAAGTCTTGTGATAACTTTATCATATTGTCTTCATATTGGGCAGTCAAGCTTGTGAAACTAACAAAAACTGTAAGAATTGCTGTACAAATATATTTTCTCATAGAAATCTATCTTTTTAATCAAGTACGTAAATGAATAGGAAATCGGATTGTTCGTTTAATTTTTTGAATAGATGATAAGTGTCATAGTCCCTACCTTTAATGAAGAAGCCAATATATGTGATTTGATTCAACATATTCGTTCTTGTAGGTCAGGTGAAGATATTGAAATCATCATCTGTGATGCCCCCACTTCGGAAGACAAGGGATGCAAGTCAGCAGAAAAATTGGGAGTAAAAGCAATCAAATCGCCTAAAGCTTCCAGAGCCTTTCAAATGAACTACGGAGCCCAACATGCCGATCATAATATTCTTTATTTTCTACATGCGGATGCGCGTCCCCCTGCTAACTTTATTGTCAAAATTCAGGAAGCTTTGGCAGAAAATCAATTTGGAATTTTTTCTTATAAATTCAATTCATCGAAATGGATGCTCAAAATGAATTCTTTTTTTACGCGATTCGATGGATTATTTGCGGGAGGAGGAGATCAATCTTTATTTATTAAAAAGCAAAATTTTCAGCACTTAGGTGGTTTCAATACAAAGTGGAGAATAATGGAAGACTTCGATTTCTTTAGAAGAGCAAAAAAGACCGGACTGAAATTTACCATCATCAAGGAACCTCTGGTAGTTTCTGCCAGAAAATATGAACGAAATTCATGGTGGAAAGTAAATTATGTCAATTTTTCCATATTTATACTTTACCTCAGAAAGGGCATACAAGCTCAAGACAGAATGATCGACTTGAATAGAAAACTACTTTAATGCGAAAGCTTCGAAAGAACGCTACTACTTATAAATTTCTGACCTCATCATTCCCATTTTATTCAGCAAATGTATGACGGATACTCTTAATACTCCTAATCCGTATTTAATGGATCGTGGAATATTGATGGAACTCGCTTCCTCGAAGTACTTGGTAGGACAAGTGACCTCACCTATATCAAAACCCTTAAAGATGATTTGACTTAGCATCTCATTGTCAAATACAAAGTCATCGTCATTGGCATTAAAATTAATGGAACGCAAAACATCATCACTAAATGCCCTGTATCCAGTATGGTATTCTGAAAGTTTGTAATTGATCATCAGATTTTGGATGAAAGTCAAAAGTCGATTGGCAACATATTTGTACCAAGGCATACCTCCTTTTAACGCCCCCTTTCCTAATATTCTCGAACCTAAAACGACCGGATACAATTCTTCGCCAATGATGTTGACCATAGAAGGTATGAGTTTAGGGGTATACTGATAATCGGGATGGAGCATGATTACTATGTTGCCACCCAGGTCGAGGGCCTTATTGTAAAGTGACTTTTGATTGCCACCATACCCTTTGTTTTTTTCATGACTTATGATGTGTTTGATGCCCAGTTCCTTGGCCTTTTCTACCGTATTATCTGTACTCGCATCGTCACAAAGAATAACTTCATCTACCAGATCGGAAGGAATTTCAGCCACCGTTTTTTCAAGTGTAGCTGCAGCATTATAGGCTGGCAAAACAACGACAACTTTCCTACCTTTGTACATTTACAGCAAATTATTAAAGTAGGATACAAACTCATCAAAAGGCATGGTCCCTTTATCGCCCTCTCCTTGAATTCGGACTCCGATGGTATTACTTTCCACCTCTGTTTCCCCTATAATGAGAAGAAAGGGGATTTTTTGAAGTTCGTTGTCCCTGATTTTTTTGCCAATGGTTTCATTTCTTTCGTCTATAAAACCTCTAATATCGTGAACAGCAAGTCGCTCGACCAGTTCTTTGCAATAAGGTAGAAAAACATCAGATACTGGTATGATAACATATTGGTCAGGAGTAAGCCAAAGTGGAAACTTGCCTGCTGTGTGTTCAATTAATATGGACATAAATCTTTCCATGGATCCAAATGGTGCGCGATGAATCATAACTGGACGGTGCGGTTTATTGTCAGCTCCTATATATTCCAGTTCGAATCTTTCAGGAAGATTATAATCAACTTGAATGGTACCCAATTGCCAGGATCTGCCCAAGGCATCCCTTACCATAAAATCGAGTTTAGGACCGTAAAAAGCCGCTTCGCCCAATACTGTGGTGGTTTCCATATCCACCTCCTTTGTAGCCTCTATGATCGCGCGCTCGGCAGAATCCCAGTTTTCCACAGAGCCAATGTATTTTTCCGGTGTGTCGGGATCCCTGAGAGAAATTTGAGCTGTGTAGTTTTCAAAACCCATTTTCTCTAATACTTGCTTAGTGAGAGCCAAAACGGATAAAAACTCACCCTTGACTTGTTCTTTTGTACAAAATAGGTGGGCATCGTCTTGTGTAAATCCTCGTACTCTGGACAGACCGTGAAGTTCACCGCTTTGCTCATATCTATATACTGTGCCGAATTCCCCTATTCTTAATGGTAATTCTTTGTAGGACCTGGGACGATTGGCAAAAATTTCACAATGATGAGGGCAGTTCATGGGTTTAAGTAAAAATTCCTCACCTTCCCTTGGGGTTTTTATAGGTTGAAAGCTGTCTTCGCCATATTTTTCGTAATGGCCTGAAGTGATGTAAAGCTCTTTCTGTCCAATATGGGGTGTGACCACCATTTGATAACCTGCTTTCTCTTGCTGCTGTCTCAGGAAATTTTGCAACCGCTCCCTGATCTGTGTACCCTTGGGCAGCCACATAGGTAAGCCGGATCCGACACGCTGCGAAAACATGAACAATTCAAGTTCCTGTCCCAGTTTTCGGTGGTCTCTTTTCTTAGCCTCTTCGATTAATGCTAAGTGTTCTTTTAATTCCTTCTGTTTAGGAAAAGTTACACCGTAAATCCTGGTTAGCTGTTTTCTCGTTTCATCACCCCTCCAGTAAGCACCGGCAAGGCTGGTCAATTTAACCGCCTTAATAGGTCCGGTGTCTGGAATATGTGGTCCTCTACATAGATCGGTGAAATTCCCCTGGGTATAGAATGTGATCTTGCCATCTTCCAGACCTTCTATCAATTCTAACTTATATTCGTCGTCTTTATCTTTAAAATAAGCTACAGCTTCGTCCTTGGGAACTTCGGTTCTAACATACCCATTTTTTTCTCTTGCTAATTCTAACATTTTATGCTCAATGCGAGGAAGGTCTTCAGGGGTCAATGTTTCTTGACCCATGTCAACATCGTAATAGAAACCGGTTTCTATTGCAGGTCCAATTCCGAACTTCGTGCCGGGGTAAAGTGATTCCAAGGCTTCAGCCATTAAGTGAGCACTTGAATGCCAAAATGTTGTTTTACCTTCCCTATCCCTCCACGTAAAAAGCTTGATTTTTGCATCTTCAGGTATGGGTCTGGTAGCATCCCAAATTTCACCATTGACCTCTGCAGAAAGTACATTTCGGGCTAATCCCTCACTGATAGATTGAGCAATCTCTAATGCAGTAGTCCCTTCCTCATACTGTCTGACATTCCCATCCGGAAAGGTAATATTTATCATATAATCTCTTTTTCTAAGATGAAAAAGCAAAATTAGGATTTTTATGGGATAAAAAAAGTCAGGCAAACATATTATGATTGCCTGACTGAAGTGTTAAAAACCTTGGCTACGCGGGGGGTAACCTATTGTATAATGACAAACTTTTTTACAAGGTGTTCATCATGGTGTTCAATGTAGAGATAATAAACACCTGCTTTGTATTCTTTCAGGTCAATGTTTAGTTCATTGTTGCCTTTTTCTCCTCTCATCTGATCGGCATATAAATTTTTACCTTCTGCGTTAAATAGACCCAATTGAAACTCTCCAGGCTCTTCCAGTGCAAAATGGACATTCAGTTGGTCAGAGGCTGGATTTGGGTAAATATTTAAATCAGATACTGACAATGGGCTTGCTTCCTGGGTAAAATGTTGCTTTTCTGTCCATGTTTCTGACTGACAACCTATAAGAGTGATGTCATCCAGATAAATTTGATCACTATTGGCACTTGCGTCACATCTGAATCTAAAGATTGAATGCGTATCGGTAGTCTCTTTAATCGAAACAGTTACAGTATCTAAAACATCGTTTTGAAAGTCTGTTCCACTTACCCATACTCCAATCGTTTCAAAGGTCAAACCACCGTCGGTACTTAGCTGCAACCAAAAATCCTCATCCTTTTCCATGCTCCTCGCATAGAAAGCAAATGATAATTCCAACTGCTCATAACTACTAAGATCAATGGGATCACTGGTCAAGACGGATTGGGCTGTATTGTCTCTTAATCTGATGGATCGATCACCGGAACTGGCATAAGAACTGTTACCATATAAGGCACAATCACTGCCTCCATCATTCCATATCCCAAAACCTTGTTCAAAGTCTTCAGAATCAATGACAATCATCGTACATGAATCAGGAGGACATGGATTACAAACTGTTCCACCACAGTCAATTCCTGTTTCATCTCCGTTTTGATTATCATCTTCGCAAGTACTTGCGATGGTCCTTTCTACACAAAACTGGACACTGTCAGATGTTGTAAAATTTCCACCGTATCCAACTATGGTATCAGCCACTGTTATATAGTAGAAGCCTTCGCCGAAATTGCAGCAAATGCCATCGCCATATGCATCAAAAATATTGAATTGGTAGCAGCCATTGACCAGGAAAAGATCGGTAATCACCGTTGATCCGTCTGGCTCTGTACCATAGTCTCCACCCGAGGCTACAACAATTCCAGTGGAATCATTCAATGTCCAGGTGGTCTCTTCCGGATAGTTGTCTAAAATGATGACAATTTCTACATCTGAGCCGGCACATGGGCAGGGAACACAGAGCGGCCCTCCACAGTCTATTCCTGTTTCTTCACCATTTTGAATTCCATCTGAACAAGTAGGGCCGGGTGGACAGGGGATACAATCAGGTCCGCCGCAATCAATTCCAGACTCTTCACCATTCTGAATTCCATCATAGCAAGTTGGATCTATAGGTTCGCCACATCCCTGACTGTTTAGTAAGGAAGCTCTGGCACCACCAACTTCAAAAAGTGCTCTCATTCTATACTTCTGACCTAAAGTAAAAAGGTTCATACAACCATCATCTGAATAATCCATATAGTTTTGAAACATATCGGCCTGATCATTACCTCCTTCGTTGCATGAATTCGGTCCTGGATAAATACATGGTGAACCGGTATAATTGGGACCACTGGACCGCGGTGTGTCGCTAACAAAATCGTCGCTGCTGCAATTTCCGTCGCCCCAAATGTGTCTGAGATTGAGGTAGTGACCAACTTCGTGAGTCATGGTTCTTCCTCGGTCAAATGGGGCTATTGCCGTACCAATGTCCCCAAAGTATCGATAGTCGTTAACGATTCCATCAGTTGCGGGAGACCCACCCGGAAATTGGGCATAGCCAAGCACACCATCTCCGATGTCACAGACCCAGACATTCAAATATTCGGTTGCCGGCCATGGATCTTTTCCACCACTTGAAAATGACTTCACATCGTCGTTGGTGCCAAAACTAGCTTTGCTTGTGAAAGTTCTGGTAATACCACTGGTAGGATTCCCGTTTGGGTCCACAGTAGCCAGACAAAATTCAATTTCTATATCAGATGCGACAGGCAGAAATTCACTTGGTGTATCCACTGCATCGCTGTTCATGCGCCTGAAATCCTCATTCAAAATTCTTATCTGAGAAAATACCTGCTCATCACTGATATTTTCGACAGGATATTTATGCACCACATGCACCACTACTGGAATGGTGATTAAAGATGTAGATCGAAGTCGGGCCTCTTTATTCAAAAAAGCTTTGGTAGCCTGTTCGATCTGATGTATTTTTTGCTGCAGTTTGGGATCTTCCTGTAAATGTTGTTCTAGAAGATCCATTGAACCACAATTTCTTTGGGCGTTCGTGTTAAAAGAGCAGAGGGTAACTATGACCAATAGGAATAGAAGTCTTCTCATCTCTGAAAGTTGGTTGATAAAATCACACCATTTGAAGTGGTGTACGTTCCTGAAAAGAAAGGCTTAAGTGTAGGAGGGAGCGCTAATATATAAATAATTTTGGCGCGGAAAAGCAGTTTTGCAAAATAAAAACAAAAATAATCTTACTAGGACAATTATAAATATGTTTATATTACTAAAATAACAAATATTAATTTTTTCAATATGGTAAGAATTTATTAGCGCCTGAAGGAAATTTGTCATTTTTTGTAATTACTTTGGCTTTAGAAAACAATTGGAAACGATGAACATAGGATTTCTTAAAGGGACAAGTGATGCAAAATGCCCCATTGCTCCTGATCTAATACGTAAGTATGATGGGATAGGTGTAAAAATTTTAGCTGAACATGGGATTCAGGAGGCGGCACATTTTGATATCTCTAAATACGATGGGGTAGAATTCGCAGAAAGAAGCAAAATATTAAGTGATTCGGAAATTGTGTACAGTTCAGATCCATTAAGTCCGGAGGAATTGGCTCAAATCAAACCTGAAGCACACTTTATTTCATTACTGGAACCATACAATAAACCTGAAGTTGTCGCCCAAATGGAGAAGTATCCATTTAAAACTTTCAGTATGGATATGATTCCAAGAACGACACTCGCCCAATCTATGGATGTACTCAGTTCTATGGCATCAGTGGCAGGCTACAAAGCAGTATTAAAGGCAGCAGAAATGCTCCCCAGATATTTGCCTATGATGATTACAGCTGCAGGAAGTATAAAACCTTCGAAAGTATTAGTTATAGGAGCAGGGGTCGCTGGTCTTCAAGCCATTGCGACAGCCAGGAGATTAGGCGCCATGGTGGAGGCTTTCGATGTAAGAGCAGCGTCAAAAGAAGAAGTGGAATCTCTGGGAGCAAAGTTTGTAGAGGTGGAAGGTGCAGCTGATGATAAGGACGCAGGCGGGTATGCAGTTCAGCAATCTGAAGAGTTTATTCAAAGACAACAGGCAGAAGTTCAAAAAAGAGCGGCTAATGCTGACATAATCATCACTACTGCTCAACTAAGGGGAAGACCTGCACCCAAATTGGTCCTGAAGGAAACGGTTGAAAAAATGAAGTCAGGTTCTGTGATCATAGATCTGGCCTCTTCCACAGGTGGCAATTGTGAAGTTTCTATAGATGGAGAAACCATCGTACATTCCGGGGTGACGGTCGTAGGAAATTCAAGTCTTGCAGATCATATGATTCAAGACTCCTCCATCCTCCTAAGCAATAACATTTTCAATTTCGTCAATATCATGGTCAAGGATGGTCAGTTACACTATGACGAAGACAACGAAATCTTAGCAAAAAGCAAAATTTAACCAATGGAACAATTAACACAGTTTATAGGAGCTAATCTTATATACATATACCTGATTGCCTTTACAGTATTATTGGGCTTTGAGGTCATATCGAAGGTGCCTACCGTATTGCATACACCTTTGATGTCAGGTGCCAATGCCATCAGCGGAGTAGTCATTATCGGAGCAATTATTTTGATTAGAACTGCAGAACCTGATGATATGATCAGTTTGGTTTTCGGAACACTGGGTATTATCCTGGCCATGATCAATGTTGTGGGCGGATTCACAGTGACTGATAGAATGCTGGAAATGTTTAAGAAAAAGAAAAAGGCCTAGATATGTATAAGACTTTACTAGATGTTGGATTTTTATTGGCTGCGATTGCTTTTATAACCGGACTGAGAAGATTAAGCACACCTGCAACTGCCAGAAAGGGAAACATATTAGCCGGTATCGCCATGGTGGGTGCCATAGTTATAGCTCTAATTTACCCGCTAGGTGGAGAAACGCCAGCAGTAAATTATGGCTGGATTGCCGGTGGCATGCTCATCGGTTCTGCCATAGGGTGGATGGCTGCAAAAAGGGTTCAAATGACAGCAATGCCCCAGCTGGTTTCGATCTTTAATGGACTTGGAGGTGCATGTGCTGTTTTACTTGCAGTACTTGAAATGTTTAAGGCTTCTGCCGACTACAAGTTGGGCATAGCGATTTCCGTTTTCACGCTTATCGTTGGAGCAGTTTCTTTTACAGGCAGTATTTTGGCTTACCTTAAACTCGACGGTAAGGTCAGAGACAAAAATGTCATTCTTCCAGGGCATACCTATATCAACCTGATTTTGCTTGTTGCGACACTTGTGATAGCAGTGCTTTATACGATGGCACCATCGCAGGCTTTATTAGTTGGTTTGATCATTCTTTCCTTAGTCTATGGATTTTCCTTTGTTGCTCCTATTGGCGGAGCAGATATGCCTGTGGTGATTTCTTTGTTGAATTCTTTGACAGGTATATCAGCTGCAACTGCGGGATTTATTTATGGTAATCAGATCATGATCATTGGTGGTATTTTGGTAGGTGCTTCAGGTACCATTTTGACCGTACTGATGTGTCAGGCCATGAATCGGTCATTGCTCAATGTTATCATCGGTGGGTTTGGGAGTGCCGGCAGCGGTTCAAGTGCCGGAGATTCTATGGATGGAAAGGTAGCAAAGGAGGTGTCTTCCTATGACGCGGCAGTAATGCTCAATTACAGCACCTCGGTGATGATCGTACCAGGATATGGATTAGCAGTGGCCCAGGCTCAAAAGGTGTGTAAAGAACTGGACGAACTTCTGGCGGAAAATAATGTCGATGTTAACTATGCCATACATCCGGTAGCTGGTCGTATGCCGGGACATATGAACGTCTTGTTAGCTGAGGCAGATGTTCCCTATTCTAAGTTGAAAGATCTGGATGAAGCGAATGCGATGTTACCTGCCACAGATGTTGTCGTCATCGTAGGTGCTAATGATGTGGTCAATCCCTCAGCATTAGATGATCCTGGAAGTCCAGTCTATGGAATGCCTGTATTAAAAGTCTGGGAAGCGAAGAATGTGATTATAATGAAAAGAAGCATGAGCCCTGGATATGCAGGTATTCAAAATCCACTTTTCTTCAACGACAATTCTTCTATGTTTTTTGGAGACGCAAAGGATAGTATTAATAAATTGGTAGATGAAATTAAGTCTTTAGGATAGGAATGATAAAAGCGGTCATTTTCGATTTCGGCAATGTGCTATATGAATTAGACTTTGACCTGTTTTACAAAAATTTTTCTGATTTACTAAAGATTGATGTTTCGCCGGGTTTCCCTGAAAAACTTCAAAGGTCTATAGTGGCTTATGAACGAGGAAAAATCAATACAGAAACCTTTATATGGAATTTTCAACATTATACAGAAGGTGAGATTGATGCTCTGGACGTTATTAAAGCCTGGAACTCTCTTTTGAAAGGGTTTCCTCAAAACCGTTGGGAATTCTTAAAGCAATGGGGTCAAAAATATAAGCTTTACCTACTCAGTAATATCAACGAACTTCATTTATCAAAAATTTATCAACACATGAAAACGGAACACGGTCAGATTGACTTCGAAACAAAATATTTTGATGCGGTGTTTTATTCTCACTTAATCGGAAGGTCCAAACCTGACATTGACATCTATCAATATGTAGAAGAAGGCCTGGGTTTAAAAGGTGAGGAGATATTTTTTGTGGATGACAGAATGGATAACATAATAGCCGCGCAGGAAAGAGGATGGTCGGCAGTATGTCATGATCCTGGAAAAGATATCGTGGATTTATTTAAGGATTATATTGAGCCACATTTGCAATGAATTTATTTGACGACAAGGTTGAAAAAATGAGAAGGTACTGTCTGTTTACAGATCGGTGCCATAAAGAAGTGCGTTCTAAATTACTGAAAGAAAATATCTATGGAGATGAACTGGAACAAATCATGGCTATTTTAATAGAAGAAGATTTTCTGAATGAGGAGCGTTTTGCGAAGGCTTATGCAAAAGGAAAATTCAAACAGAACAAGTGGGGAAAGAAAAAGATACAGATGGAGTTAAAGCAAAGGGGATTGTCCGATTACTGCATCAGAAAAGGATTTGAGGAGATCGATGACGATGACTATGATGAGATGATCAGAAGTTTATGGGAAAAGAAGTGGGATCAGACCAGGGAAAAAAATGAATATAAAAAACGACAGAAAGTAATGAATTACATGATGGGCAAGGGATATGGATATGAAGAGGTAAAAATGGCGATTGAAAATGGCATTTAATCTTACATCAAAATATGAACCTACTGGAGATCAACCGGATGCGATCAGACAATTGGTTAAAGGGTTGAACGATCACGAAGAAGCACAAGTACTTCTTGGTGTTACAGGGTCTGGTAAAACATTTACAGTTGCCAATGTCATACAAGAAGTCAACAGACCAACATTGGTATTGACTCATAATAAGACACTCACCGCTCAGCTCTATGGCGAGTTTCGGGAGTTCTTTCCCGATAATGCAGTTGAGTATTTCGTATCGTATTATGACTACTACCAACCCGAGGCATACATGTCAGTTTCCGATACTTACATTGAAAAAGATCTTTCAATTAACGAGCAGATCGATAAGCTTAGATTGAGAGCGACTTCATCTCTTCTGTCAGGCCGCCGAGATGTTATCATAGTCGCATCAGTGTCTTGTATCTATGGTATGGGAAATCCCGATGATTACGAGGGTTCCATCATCAGAATTAAGCAAGGTGAAACCATTTCCAGAAATGCGTTTCTCTACAAATTGGTCGGAAGCCTTTATTCCCGTTCTGATATTGAATTTAAGAGAGGGACGTTTCGTGTCAAGGGAGATACGGTAGACATCAACCTGCCCTATTTGGATTATGGATACAGGGTTACTTTTTTTGGTGACGAAATCGAAACGATTGACAGGTTAGAAATTGAAACTGGAAAGCGGATAGAAAGTATGAATGATGCCGCGATTTTTCCCGCTAATTTGTATGTGGCCAATAAAGATAGGCTACAGGAAATCATCAGAGCCATTGAAGACGAATTACACCGACACGAGAAGTTTTTTGAGGCGGAAGGCAGATTTTTAGAAGCAAAAAGAATTAAGGAGCGGGTCAATTTTGATCTGGAAATGATTAGGGAGTTAGGCTATTGCAATGGAATAGAGAATTATTCACGATTCTTTGATGGTCGGCAACCGGGTACCAGGCCCTTTTGCTTGCTGGATTACTTTCCTGAAGACTATTTAATGGTCATCGATGAGAGTCATGTGACTATACCCCAGGTAAGAGGCATGTGGGGCGGTGATCGGGCGAGAAAGTTGAATCTGGTCAACTATGGATTTCGGTTGCCTTCCGCGATGGACAACAGGCCATTAGCTTTCGAAGAATTTGAACGCCTGGTGCCTCAAGTGATATATGTCAGTGCTACCCCGGGAGATCATGAATTAGAGCATACAGGAGGTGTCATCGTGGAGCAGGTGGTAAGACCCACGGGATTATTGGACCCGCCGATAGAAATCAGACCTTCGATCAATCAGATAGATGATCTGCTGGATGAAATAAGCAAGAGGATTGAAAAGAATGAAAGGGTTTTAGTGACTACTTTGACCAAAAGAATGTCGGAAGAATTAACCAAATATCTGACGAAATTAGAGGTTAAAACAAGATATATCCATTCAGAGATTGATACTTTAGACAGGGTAGAGATATTAAGAGATTTGCGACTCGGAGAGTTTGATGTGTTGGTGGGCGTAAATTTACTTCGCGAAGGGCTTGACCTACCGGAGGTGTCGCTTGTTGCCATAATAGATGCGGATAAGGAAGGATTTTTGAGAAATGAACGTTCATTGACCCAAACGGCCGGAAGAGCCGCCCGGAATGCCAATGGCATGGTGATTTTTTATGCAGATAAGATCACAGATTCCATGCAGCAAACCATTGATGAGACTAACCGGAGGAGAGCCAAGCAGATCGCTTATAATGATAAACATGGCATCACACCACAGACCATATTTAAATCTCGCGAAGATATTTTGGCCTCTAAGTCTATACTTGACATTAAAGGTAAAGTCCCATCCAAGGCATACATCGAACCATCAGAGGCGTCTGTTGCTGCTGATCCGGTGGTGAATTACATGTCGAAAGATCAACTCAGTGATCTGATTATGGCTACGGAAGCTAAAATGAAGAAAGCTGCAAAGGAATTGGATTTTATTTCGGCTGCTCAATACAGAGATGAGCTGAATGCATTGAAGAAGAAAAGGAAGGCGAGTGTTTGATATTACAAATGCACACAAACCTAAATTCGCAATTAAAACCACAAATGGTGTTTTTTTCATGCTAGCTCTATTCATCATATTATCATTTCAGAGTTGCACATTTTTGACTACGATCGATGTCCTTCCAATATCCTCAGATTCTATTACAGCTTATATGGAGCAAAAGGAATATGTAACCATTCAAGAAAAAATGGGAAAAATGTATTTGATAGAAAATCCTCACTTAAAAGATGGATACATTGAAGGAAACTTGAGTCCTGTTTTAAAACCAGATCATCCCTTGAATAAAGAATGGTTTGCAAGAAGTAATTCCAACAATGCTCAAGAATTCTTACATCTTCGCACTAATTTATCTCTGGAGCGCGGACAATATAAAATTCCTTTTACTACTATAACCGCTATACAGGTACATGAAAAAGATTTTGTGGTCAGTGCGATTTCATTTTATGGAACAGTGGGAGTGGTTGTAGCAATTGCGATTTTAGCTTACTCTCAGTGGGCATTCTAAATTTTATTTAAAATCCTGCATATGACCGCTTACAAATAAGATCCTGCTTTTCCGATTTGAATTTATTGCCTCATGAATTTTGCGTGTCAATGATTTGATTGGCTACAAATATGTTAATACCTGTACTTGACAATATAGTTGGTATAGTCAGGTCTTGCAAATTTTATTTGCAGTTATTGATAAAACTTTATGGTCCGTAAATTATTGAAAATGCTGATTTAATTAAAGCTCAACTTTTTAATTCTGTGCCAACACTTTACCTCCTTTATCCACAATAAAATTCCAAGGCTCATCATAGCAGTTACTTCCGACATTCTCACCTTCGCAAAACTGTCGCTTTCCCTTGATGGCAAAGTTCCCATTATTTAGTTCCTTAAAGTAATACCCATATTCATTAAAAAATCCACCGTAGGTCTTCTCCCAAATGATCTCACCTTCGTCGTTGGTTTTCACAAGATATAGATCGTTGTTCCCTTTTCCATATGAAGATGTGGTTCCTATAATCATAAGTCCCCCGTCATTGGTTCGATCGAAAGAACCTATGTATTCATATCCACTACCACCATAAAACTTCGTCCACAAAATCTGACCAGAAGCAGTTTTTTTTGTCAGTAAAATATCACCATTCTGTTTTTCTGGATCTTGATTTTTACGGTCTATTTCGATGGTGCTGCCACCAAAAAATTGAATAGATTTTCTACTGACATCAGCATCAGAAATTTCGAATGCAGGAGTAGCTTGCTGAGCTGCAAGGAAAGTAGAAAGTAAAGTCGCAAAGAAGAGAATGTAATTTTTCATTTTAATCCATTTTATTTCTAACATATACGCAGCAAATTGGTTCTTGGATCACATTTAACACTAAAGATTAATCTTTATCAGTGCTTAAACTCAAACCTGGTCAGACTAGTAGTTAGGGCACTTAATCCAATATATTCATTTCAAGTCCAAACTTAATGGAGAAGCTTTCCCCAAAAAACTTAGTATTGTATAATTAAGGTCATATTTAGATTGAAGTTATTTATCTTTGCCGCGTGCAAGTAAAATCCCGACTATCCGATTTCGAATTCATTGCCTTAATGGCTTCTTTAATGTCAATGGTTGCATTGACCATTGATGCCTTACTACCTGCCCTTGACATCATCGGAGAATCAATCGGAGTAACACAAGCTTCAGATAATCAGCTGCTGGTCACCATGATTTTCCTTGGATTAGGTGTAGGACCAATGATCTTCGGTCCACTTTCCGATTCCTATGGGAGGAAGCCTGTGGTCTACTTCGGATTTGGCATATTTGTGATTGCGAGCTTGATCTGTGTTTATGCACCCAATCTTGAATACATGATAGCAGGGAGGATTCTTCAAGGTATCGGTTTATCTGCGCCACGGACTATCGCCATTGCCATAGTAAGAGACAAATACAGCGGTGATCAGATGGCGAGAATCATGTCATTTGTCAGCGTAGTATTTCTTCTGGTACCAATAGTAGCTCCGGCAATAGGCAAGTGGATATTAGATGCGGCCAACTGGGAAAGTATATTTTATATTCAAGTATTGACCGGAGTATTGGTCATGATTTGGTTTTGGAAACGACAACCTGAAACACTTAAGGAAAAAAATCGCATTCCCGTAAGATGGAAGGTATTCACCAATGGTTTTAAACAAGTATTGAATCAGAGAATCACCATGGGATACACCTTTGTTTCCGGTTTTATTTTTGGCTCTTTTATGGTTTACCTGAGTACATCCCAGCAAGTATTTGAAGAACAATATGGACTGAAAGAAGAATTTCCTTATTTGTTTGCCGGCCTGGCGGTAGTCTTGGCCATTTCGATTTTCTCGAATGCCAACCTGGTCTTAAAATATGGCATGCGGAGGATGGTAAATTTGGCGACCATTAGTTATTTTATCAGTTCCCTGGCTTACGTTGTATTTTATTACAATGAGCCTAACCCCGCGATTTACGTTCTGCTTTCCTTTTTTGCTGTTCAATTCTTTGCAATTGGATATTTATTCGGGAATCTTAGAGCTCTGGCCATGGAGCCAGTAGGTCATATAGCAGGAATTGCAGCCGCGATTACCGGACTAATTTCTACCCTTATGGCAGTACCCATCAGCACGTACATTGGCAAATTCGTGATGGGGTCAGTTTATCCTTTATTTGTTGGATTCCTTGCAAGTTCCTTGATTTCACTATCTATTATAGGTTACTTACAAATTCGACATAGAAGAGATGTGCATACGGTACCCGCGACAGAATAATCTGTCCGATATCAATAAAAAAAGCCCTACACACTCTGCTCATGTGTAGGACTATCTGAGAAATAATTAAGTATTAAGATTACTTCTTATAAATTTATCTTGTCGAAGGTGAATCCCATTTCCGAATAGGAATCTAAAACCTTCGGGAGCGCATATTGAAGTTTTTCCAACGCTTTCACATTATCGTGAAAAACCACTATACTTCCCTTTTTCGCATTATCCATAACATTGTGATAACATTGCTCATTTGAGATGCTATTATCAAAATCTCCACTCAATACATCCCACATGATAATCTTATAATGACGCTGCAGAAATTGAGCTTGCGTGGGCTTTATTCTGCCATAAGGTGGTCTGAAAAATTTAGAATTTACTAAGGATGCACAGTATCTGATATTGTGAAAATATGAGATGTTATCAGTCGCCCAGCCACTAAGGTGGTTAAAACTATGATTGCCCACCGCATGACCTTCTTCCTGTATCCTTAGAAATATTTCCGGATGCTTTTTAATATTATCCCCAACGCAGAAAAAAGTGGCTTTGGCGTCATATTTTGCCAATTGGTCCAATACCCAGGGCGTTACCTCAGGAACTGGGCCATCGTCAAAAGTCAGGTGAAGTTTCTTTTCAGCCGTAGGCAGTCGCCAGACAAAGTTTGGAAACAGTGACTGGAAAAACTTAGGCGTTTTAGCCAGGTACATAGACATGGTGCAGTGTATTCAAGGGTTTATAATAATTTGCATTTCAAATCTAATAAAAAATGTGGAGCTAAAACGTTTTTAGTATGCTTTTTGTAACTTATATAGACTTAAATTATGTGATAAAGCAAATAAGTTGCTACTTGCGACATATTAAATAAAAATATAATACAATAATTGCTGATATGGATAAAGTTAGAGTGAGATTTGCACCAAGTCCTACAGGTCCCTTACACATCGGAGGTGTGCGCACAGCACTGTACACTTATTTAATCGCGAAGAAAACAGGAGGTGCATTTGTGCTCAGAATTGAGGATACGGATCAAAACAGGTATGTTACAGGTGCTGAGGAATACATCATAAAAGCATTGGAATGGTGTGGAATTTCACCTGACGAAGGGCCGCATGTAGGTGGTGATTATGGTCCTTATCGGCAATCAGAAAGGAAGGATATTTATAATAAACATGCAAAACAGTTGGTAGAGCAAGGAAAAGCCTACTATGCTTTTGACACAGCCGATGAAATTGAAAAAATGAGAGAAAGGTTAAGCGAGGAAGGACAACATGCACCCAAATACGACTATTCCAGTAGAATGAGCATGCGAAACAGCCTGACACTTTCAGAAGCGGAAACGAAGAAACTACTTAAGGAGAGCGATGATGTGATTATAAGACTCAAGGTCCAACCAAATGAAGAAATCATTGTCCATGATATCATCAGAGGGGAGGTCAGATTTAATTCATCAGAATTAGATGATAAGGTTTTACTGAAAGCAGATGGAATGCCAACTTACCACATGGCGAACATTGTGGATGACCACCTTATGGAAATCACACATGTTATAAGAGGTGAAGAATGGCTACCTTCTACAGCACACCATGTGTTACTCTACAGAGCATTTAAATGGGAAGATACCATGCCAAAATTTGCACACCTTTCATTGCTTTTAAAGCCTAACGGAAAAGGAAAGCTAAGTAAAAGGGACGGTGCCAAATTTGGTTTTCCAGTTTTTCCTCTTGCGTGGCGAGGCGAGTCCGAAGAAGACAGCTTCAAAGGTTTCAAGGATTACGGGTTTGATCCTGAGGCTACGGTGAATTTTCTGGCATTTCTGGGATGGAATCCGGGAACGGAGCAGGAAATATTTTCGATGAAAGAACTTGCTGAAGCGTTCAGTTTGGATCAAATTGTAAAATCTGGTGCGAGATTTGATATAGATAAAGCGAAGTGGTACAATCAACAATACATTATCAATAAGGATAATAAAGAGATTGCCCAATACTTAAAGAAGTATAATGCTGAAAAGTATTCAAATGTGGATTTAGATTACCTGGAGAAGGTGGCTGAATTAATGAAGGAAAGAGTTGAACTATACAGTGACTTTTACGAAAAGGGAAAATTTTTCTTCGAGGAAGTAAGGGAATATGAAGAAAAAATGATCCGAAAAAAATGGAAAGATCATCGACCGGAAAAATTTAATAGGTTCACTGGTGTATTGACAGAAAAAGACTTTACAGCATCCAAAATAAAATTGGCTCTTGAAAGCTATATGGCTGATAATGAGATGGGTTACGGTGATATCATGCCATTTTTAAGACTTGCAGTTTCAGGAACGATGCAAGGTCCGGATCTTTTCAAAGCCATGGAAGTCATTGGTAAAGAGAGGGTTCTAAAACGTCTTGAGGAGGCCTTTAATCGTTTTAATAACATCGTTTCTGAAAAGTGAGCATAGTTTTTGATCATATTAGAATAAAATATTAAGTAAAATATATTTCATGCCTAAGAAAATGAAAAAGAAGGGGAAACCCATCGTTCATGAAGAGTTAGACGGCTTCGATATCAAAGTCAATGAATTTGGACAAATTCAGGGCAATTTTAAAATCGACGAACTGAATCAATTTTTGAATAAGAACGTAGAGGATAAGAAGCTGAAAAGCGACGAGGAAGAATAATTCCAGGTAAGAAATATCATGAAAAAATTTCATGAGAACGAAACAAAGACTAAGCCTTTTTTGGATTACTACACTTATCTCCATTAATTTTCTTAATGGACAGATTACTTTTATCAATCCTCCCTCTGATACTACCGTAACTTGCGAGAATATCATTGCATTTCCCGAGCTTCCTGAAGTCACAGATGACTGCCCGGGAGATCCTTTTATTTTTATCAATGATTCCAGTACGAAGTCAAATGCGACAGATACCTGTGCATTCTATGAATATATCATTACACGCAAGTTCAGTGCGATGAACAGCTGTTTTGATACCACTATTTACATTCAGACCATAACAGTCATTGATACCATACCGCCCGTTTTTCAAGTTCCACCTCCAGTCACTGTAAATTGCAGTGAACTTAATAATCTTAATATTACTGGAAATGTGACCAATCAGGTTGACCAATGTGGAGGAAGAATACAAGCCATTTATAATGATGAATTCAAAAGTGTCAGATGTGACAGTACCATCACCAGGACCTGGATCGCATCAGATGTTTGTGGCAATACCAGTACCGGAATACAAGCAATTACCATTATTGACGATGTGCCACCGACATTCGTCGCTCAACCAAGAGATATCAGTGTGATGTGTAGCATGACGCCTAATCCTTATTTGGTTTTTAATGATTGGGTCAGAAACATGGGTTATGCTTCTTACACTGACGCCTGTAATGAGGTCACCTCAACTTTTGCAGCAGTGCCAGGGAGTTATGATTTGAATGACCCATCCACGTTCCCTGGAGTGCATCCGGAAGGCCTTAACCCTCCTGAGTGTGGCGTAATTGACGGCGCAATTCAATTTGAAACGGTTGATTTCGTAATTGTAGACGCTTGTGGGAATGCATTTGCCCAGGCAGCTTCCTTTTTCTATGAAGATGATATTTTCCCAACGCTCACCAACTGTGAACCGGATATCACCGTCAATATTGATGGATCAGATTGTTTCACCACCATAAATTATGCCGTTCCTAGTGGTTTTGATAGTTGCGGGATCGAAGATCTGGAAATCATATTTTCAGACATCAAAACGATTACTTCTTCCTCACCGGGCGATCCGGATGTAGTGGTCAATGATGTCAATTTTAGACTTGGACCCTATGGACCTGAAATTGAGTTTGTCGAGGAAAATTACTTTACCGTCAATCTTAATAATTTTGACGGAAACGATGCTGGTGAAACCTTTGTTTTCTTGGATGAATCAGGCAGTCCTATTGGCATTTCTCAAAATACAGATGAAGAGTGTGGTTCTGTCTCCTTTGAAATTGGCCCTTTTTCTAAACAGACCGTTGATCGCTGGGCAGAGGATCAATACATCAATTTTAGAATGGTCCCTAGTGTAAATTCTAACCCTTCTGAAAGTATAAATGATATATGTTCTGCGAGTTCAGCTGAAATAAGACAGGTTCAGATCATTAAAAGTCAAGTGGATTCGGTTCAGATGTTTTTTAGTCTGGATGATGATACCTTTACACCGATCAATGATCTAACCATCGATGTTGACCTAAATGCAGGGCCACATGTTGTAAAATTTATGGCTCAGGATTGTGCTGGCAATAGAACTACCTGTCCACAAAGAGTCACCGTTCGAGACGGCAGGTCACCCCAGCTCAATTGTGGGGTTAGCAGGCAAGTAGAGACCAATCCGGGTTTATGCGGGTTTTCACTTCCTCTGAGTGAAATTGCAATCATAAATAATCCTTGCGATGAAGAAATTAGTATTTCTGTTGAAATAGAAGGTGCTATGAACGCGCTCATAAGAGGGAATTATGACGCACTTCTGGATAGCACTATTATTTTTCCTATTGGCTCTTCAATAATAAATGTAGAAGCCCTTGACTTTTCTGGTAACCGATCGGGCTGTTCTTTTAACATTGGCATTGAAGATAATGAATTACCAATTGCAATTTGTGAGAATATTGAAGCTGAGGCAGTCGCTGTGGCGCTGGAACAGTTTTCGGTCAATCCTTCTCAACTTGCAGGTAATAGCACTGATAATTGTGGAATCAGGAACATCGTCATTGAAAATAATGATTATACGTGTGACGATCTGGGAAGCACTTTTACTAAAAATGTATTGGTTTTCGACAACTCTAATAATGTTTCCACATGTGAAAGTACTTTTACCATTGTTGATGCACCTGTTCCTATCAGCTATACTGTTGGAATCTGTCCGGAAGATTCATTAAAATTCTTCCTGAACATACCGAAAAGAGATCAATATGTTTATGATTGGAATGGCCCTCTTGGTTTTAAGAGTGTACTAGCCGAACCTTTTATTCCCGAAGTGAGTGCAGTTCATGAAGGTTTGTACACCCTAACGATCAGAAACGTCAATACAGGTTGTGAATCGACTGCATCTATTGAAGTTCTTATCGAAGATATCAAAGAGCCTGTGATTGTCACTGATGAAATAGGTTGTGAAACGATACCGCATTTGTTGTCTACAGATCCGATTCCCGGCGTGAATATCAGGTATGATTGGTATGTCTTTAGTGGTTCAACAAGAAGTTTACTGACTTCATCTGACACCTCTTTCGTGAGAGTGCCTTTAACACCCGGAACCTATAAGCTAGCAGTGGTGATATCCAACGGATTCTGTGAATCACGACCTTCTAATCGGATTGATGTTGAAATAAGAGAGAGTCCAATAGGCGCTATTTGTACCAATTTAATAGAAGGCTGTATTGGTAGACCTTTAGAGCTGTGTGTAGATGATCCTGAAGAACAATTCATCATTAGGTGGTTCGGGCCCAACGATTTTTATTCTGAGGAAGAAAAGCCCATGGTGACAGATTCCTTTACTGCAGAGTTTTCGGGAGTTTATAAGTTGGTCATTGAAGACAATTTATGTATTACAGATACACTGACTACTTCCGTTACGACCAATATGACTCCGGATAAACCAGCAATCATAGGAGACCGATTATATTGTTCTGGCGATACCATCGTCCTGACCAGTTCGATTGGAGAAGTAGGAGACGTATTTATATGGCATAGTCCCAGCGGCACCATAAGAAATAATCAACCAACTCTGATGATTCCCAATGCAGGAATGAATTTTAATGGCCTATGGCAACTTAGTATAGAGAGGGGACCTTGTGAATCAGAAAGGAGTGAGCCATTATTACTGGATATAGAGCCGGTTTTTTTATTTGATATTACGACAGACAGGACTCAATGTGTAGGTTCGAAGGTGACCTTAACCACCACTGCTCCTCCCGAGTCTATGTTTCAGTGGGAAGGGCCAAATGGATTTTTTTCTAATGAATTTAATCCTGTAGTTGATATAGAATCAGGTACATATTTCGCAACTGTTACAACTCGAAATGGATGTACCTATTTTGATAATATTACCATGAATACGGTCGTCGTACCCGATATATTTTCGGTAGATGTTTCGGAAGAAGGTCCTTGCCTTGACCCTAATTCGTCCGTGACCATTATTCCTACTTTAAGCCAATCTGCAGATGTTTTTTACGAATGGACAGGACCTCGGGCCAACACTTCGAGTTCATCCCTGACCATTGACAATTTTGAGGAAGTAGACAACGGGGTATATAGTGTAAAAGTACTGAATGGAGCATGTGAGTCTGAGCTGTTTACTTTTGGATTGAATTATATCATCAGTCCGGATCAACCAACTTTGGATACTGATCCAGTCGCATGTATTGGAGATTCTCTCTTTCTTGGTACGGCTAATTACGGTGTGGGTGCAACTTACAGTTGGAATACGCCCTCTGGAATATTGGAGACCAATGATAATCAACTTGAACTGGGAGACGTAGTACCGGAGCAATCTGGTAATTATGCGGTGGAAGTGACTATTGGAGAGTGTACATCCCCTGTAAGTGAGATTGTAGAAATCACTGTGAACGAGAATACGTTCGTACCTACAATTTTAACAACAGGTAACCAATGTTTGCAATCTGATTATAAAATATATGCAGATCTTAGTGGTGACTTGACGTTAGAATGGGAACTTCCGGATGGGAATCAAATCACTGCCGACACCATTCATTTAAACTTACAAACTTCTGATGCCGGAAATTACAGAGTGAGGTCATTGGCAAATGGATGTCCTTCTGAGTGGTCTGGTATTTTAAACATAGACGTTGCCGATCCGCGGGATGGACTTTCATTATCGACTGACTTCATCTTCAGTTGTAATAACGATGATTCTGGCCTGGAATTTTGTGTGGATGATAATGCAGGACTTCAGGGAGAGCGTTACAGATGGTTTTTAGGTGACATGCTCATTGGAGAGTCAAGTGCCAATTGCTATCAAGTGCAGGATCCATCCATTTTCAGGTTCGGCTTCAATGAAGTGACACTTCAGATAGTGTATAATGGTTGCGAAGTAGAATTTGATGAAGTGCTAACGCTTGAAATCGAAAATGTACGAAACATTGATTTTGACGCAGGGCAGCCTCAACTGTACTGCGTTGGGCAAGAATTAATCATGAATGCAGATGAAGTAAACACGGCCAAGCTATCTGCCTTTTGGTCTGTTGATGCCGGGGTCGAAGTGGATGATATTAAAGATCCCATGGCTACTATAACTGTACTGGAAGATCTAGATTCCACATATGCGGTTTGGAACATTGAACACATAGAATGTGGGGTTGTATTCAAAGACTCTGTGATTTTACGACAAAAAGTGAAGCCACTGCCGGTGAATGACACATTAGTGATGGAATCCAATGAAGTGACTTTTAATCCACTGGAAAATGATATACTCATATCTGGTAACAACTATGAAGTAACTGAGGTCTCAGAGCCCAGATGGGGTAGGGCAACCGTAGCGGGTGTTGCAATTTCTTATACTGCAGATCCTAAATTCATTGGAGGAGAAATTAAATTTAACTACACCGTTTGTGATGATGCCTGTGAAGTACTGTGCAATGAAGGTGAAGTGATTTTATTTTACAATGCAGAGTCCTGCAGAGGGAATAATGTTCTTACACCCAATAATGATGGAGCTAATGATCGGTTTGTCATTCCCTGTGTGGCAAATGAAAACTTACCCAATAGCTCTTTAGTGATTTTAAATGAAGTGGGGAATACCGTGTATGAGCAAAGCCCTTATGACAATTCCTGGGATGGGACTTTTAATGGGGAACCACTCTCAGAAGGAACATATTATTACATTTTCCGGAAAAACGATGACGCCACGGTCGTTCAGGGATTCATATCTATAGAACGCTAATATGAAAAATATAATAAAGATTCTGAGTTTTATCTTTCTATGTCAAGGTTTGAATGGGCAACTCGAGCTTCCATATGCTTCATCTATCTTACATGGAAATTATATCAATCCGGCGCACGTAGATCGGGACAGTGTTATTCACTTTACTTTTCTAAACAGAGAGCAGTGGAATGGTGCTGTCGGCACACCAAGCTCGCAGGTATTAGGCGCACTGTTCCCTTTAGATGAAAACAGTAAATTAGGCGCCAATATCTTTCGAAATGCTTCGGGAGTTCAAAGTAGATTTACATTGGACATGAATTATAGTTATCTATTGAGAGTCAATGAAGCGCGGTTGAGGTTTGGTCTTGTGGCCTCTTTCCAGCAAGGAAAAAAAGACTTTACCAAGCAAAATGTATTGCTTATAGATCCGCTCGAATCTGATCCTGTCATTGAAGAAGGCATATATTCTTTTACCAGTTTTAATACAGGGATAGGCATGCACTACAGGAATGGCATATTTGGTTTTGGTATCAGTTTGCCAAGATTACTGGCCAATCGGATTGGTTTGTTTGGAAGTGACAAGGTAAGTAATAATACCCCTTTGTTTGCCAATGTGACTGTTAATGCTCCAATTGGTAGGGGGTCGACGTTAAAAAACCGTTTGCATCTGCAGTTTGATAGCGACCAATATTCACTATTACAGTATTATATCGCTTATAATTATCGTGGCCAGATGGATGCTGGTGTTCAGTTGAATTCTCAGATTACCAATGGATTTGGTTTGCAATCCATAGATTTTTTAATTGCCCTTGCTATTCACAGGGATTTTTCTTTGGGGCTGTCTTATGGTGTTCCTTTGAGTCCAATTAATCAGGTCTCTCCAGGTAGTTTTGAGGTATTTTTGAGCTATGCTTTCAGGAGGGATTATTAGGGGCTCGCTTAGGCTCGCTGTTGGGGCGGTCACTGCGTTCCCTGTTGGGACGGTCACTGCGTTCCCTTTTAGGGCGGTCGCGTTGCTCCCTGTTGGGACGGTCACTGCGTTCCCTATTGGGTCGGTCACTGCGTTCCCTATTGGGTCGGTCACTGCGTTCCCTTTTAGGGCGGTCGCGTTGTTCCTTGTTGGGGTGGTCAATTCGTTCCCTGTTGGGTCGCTCGCTAGGGCTCACTGTTGGGTCAATTATAATAAAAAACTATCCTCCCATGCAACCCTAACAAAAACATGTTGTCTTTAAAGTGTCTCGGTTATCTTAGTATGACATTGACATAGAAAACCCAAACTTTAGTGAAGAATACTTCTGTACAAACTGACTTAGTCAGGCTGTGTATAAGAGGAGACAGACGGTCGCAGCAACAACTTTACCAGCTTTACTCCAAGGCGATGTTTAATATCTGCCTTAGAATGATGGGTAATAGGATGGATGCTGAAGATGTCCTGCAAGTTTCATTCATCGACATTTTTAAGAATCTTAAGAAATATCGAGGTGAAGCAAGTGTAGGATCCTGGATAAAGCGAATAGTGATCAACAATTGTTTGAATCAAATCAGAAAGAACAAGATCATATTCGAAGATATTCCTGACAGTGCTTCCGAAATCACAGTGGAAAACGATGAAAAGGTGCAATATGATATTGCAGCTGTACACAAGGCTATCCAGCAATTGCCTGATGGATATAGGACGATCTTAAACCTATATCTGTTAGAAGGATACAGCCACGATGAAATAAGTGAAATACTAGATATCAGTACTTCCACTTCGAAATCTCAGTTTAGCCGGGCAAAGGCTAAACTGCGGGAATTAATTAAATCACGTGATCATTTAAAAATGGAATTATGAGCGATCGACTTGAAGATTTCATAAGAAATCACAGATCAGAATTGGACATCGATGAGCCTTCTGTCAACGTTTGGAACGAAATAGAAGGTCATATTCCAAGTTCTAAAAGACGAATGCTGTGGAGTGGGTTGAGTGTAGCCGCATCTGTTTTAGTCCTTATCGTCGCAGCCTATTTCCTGGGCATATCTAAGGGACAACAAACCATCAGTCAAGATATGTTCGCATCGGAAACTGAGTTTAAAGAATTTCAGGAGGCCAGTGACTATTACATGACGACCATTGATCATAAGATGGATCAAGTCCAACAGTTGGGAATCGATGAAGATGTTGCAAATGACTTAAAACAGCTAGATGAAGTCTATGAAGAATTGAAAGAAGAAATGTTGACCAGTGAATATGAGAACAAAGAAATATTAATCAATCTGATGATCAATAATTACAAAACGAAAATAGATATCCTGGAAAGGATTATCAGTAAAAAAAATAGCAATGAATCTAAAATTACAATTGATGAGACCATTAGCATATAGTGTAATTCTACTTCTATTAGGAGCCATCAACCTCCAAGCCAATGCACCCTTAGTAGCTCTTGATAAAGTGATCGAGAAAGAATTCAACATTAGCAACGATGGCACCTTGAATGTAGAAAATAGGTATGGAAATATTACAGTCACAGAAGGGAATTCTGGTAAAATCAAAATCAAAATTACCATTGATGTAAAAACCAGCTCTGAATCAAAGGCTGAAGAGATTTTTGATCGAATAGATATTGACTTTTCGAACACATCAAACTATGTTTCAGCAGTCACCGATATTGAAGAAGAAAAGGGTTGGAGTAGCTGGTTTTCATGGGGTAGTGATACCGACTTCAAGATCCATTACGAAATCTCAATGCCTGCTTCAGTGCATCTAAAGCTAACACATAGGTATGGTGATGTTTATTTGCCGGACTTGAATAATGGACTGGACATGGTCATGAAGTATGGTAATGTAGTAATGAATTCTGTGGAAGGAACTATCAATCTGGATTTGGGTTACAGCAAATTAGACTTTGGGGATCTGGGCGAAGTCATTGCAGATGTAAAGTATAGCAGGCTGAATGGAAGTTCAACGCAAGAATTCAAAATCAATTCAAAGTACTCGCAATATAAAATCGGAGATGTAGCTAAGCTCAGAAATGACTCTAAATACGACAATTATGATATCGACCAGGTCGGTGAAGTCAGAAACTCGGGAAAATACGATACCTGGTTGATTGGTAAAGCGAAGTACTTCAAAGCCGACACAAAGTATAGTCCCATTGAAATAGAAAGCTTAGAGGGAGATTTAAAAATCAGTCAAAAATATGGCTCTGTGATCATTGATAAGGTAGCTTGTGAAAAGGGAGACATCAATCTGGACGTGGAATATACCGATGTGGAATTAGGGTTAGGGAATTGTGGAGTAGACATGGATTTTGAAGGTGAGTATGTGGGATTGAAACTGCCAGGAGATATGAGAGATCAGGTCAATAAAAACAGTGAAGATGCATGGTTAAGAGGTAAGTTTGGAAACGGAGAAAAGAAAGTCAGTGTGCGGATGGAGCATGGAAGTCTGAAGATATGGTAAAATAGTAGTTGAAAATAAGATGGCTGATATATCACACTATATCAGCCATTTGTTATTAGGATAACACTATTAAAAAGTCCTGTAAGGAGCATCTAGATATTTATTGGCTTTTTCTTCAGCAAACTGTGCTTTTTCAGCATCCCAATGCAAAGTTTCACCAGGAAATCTATTGGCAATTACACCCAAAAGTATGGTTTCCGTTAATCTTGCTGCATATGAGAATGGTGCTGTCGTCTCACCTTGACCCAAACAAGCATCAACAAATTGGTGATAATGCTTTGGACCTTCAGAAGCATAGTTTCTGACCACACCACCCAGGGCCTCCTCATCTACCATTGACATGTCTAATTCTACATACTTTCCATCTACAATATGTCTCGGTAGTTGCATGAAATGTGGCAGTAATAGTCTTCCTTTTTCACCTATAAACATAGCACCCTGATCAGGAAGTTCATCTCCATTAGGCAATGCCAAATCAGGATGATCATCCGGCGCACCGGGACCATCATACCATACCCATTTGAAATTATCTGTAGTATGAGCAGTGGCAGGAAACTCGTAAGTAACTGTATTCTTCGAAGGATGACTAAATCCATTCGGCGCTCTGCACTCATTCTTTATCGTTTTCGGTACATCCAGTTCCAATGCATTATATGGAGTGTCAAAGATATGTACCCCCATATCGCCTAGTGTACCACATCCATAGTCTAAAAGTTTTCTCCAGTTACCTGGATGATAGACGTCATCTTTATAAGGTCTTTCAGCCGAAGTCCCCAGCCATAAATTCCAATCCAAATCTGATGGTATAGGATCCTTTCCTTCAGGAACCGGACCATCATAACCCCAATTCTTAGGAGACCAGGCACGCACGGTGCTAACCTTGCCTATAATTCCAGCCTGAATCAACATCGTGGCCAACTTATAATCATAAAATGAATGCACTTGAATACCCATTTGAGTCACCAAGCCTTTTTCCTTGGCTAGCTTATTCATAGCCCTTGCTTCTGAAACATGATGTGTCAGTGGCTTTTGGCAATATACAGGTTTACCTATTTGCATCGCAGCCATCGACGCTGGTGCATGCGTATGATCAGGGGTAGATACAATGACAGCGTCTATTTGATCGCCCATCTCCTCTAGCATGACACGGTAGTCTTTATAAATTTTAGCTTTTGGATGTAATTTCTGTGCCGCTTTGAGGTTCTTTGAATCGACATCCACTAAAGCGGTGACCACTACTGAATCATGTGATGATATGTCTCTCAGATCTTCCGCCCCCATGTTGCCGACGCCTATATGTGCGGTTCTGAGTACATGTCCTCTTCTCCACTTCAATAATGCAGATGGTAAAATGGTAGCTCCCGCGGTGTAAAGTGCTGATCTTTTTAAAAATTCTCTTTTATTCATAACTAAACTTATTTCCTTAATACAGAACCACCAATATACTGTAAGCAAGTCACTTTTTATATCTTGCAAGCTTTAAATCAAGACAAATGAAAATAAAATTCTGTGGAGCCGCCAGAAACGTGACGGGAAGTGCCCATCTCTTGACCCTTGACAATGGTTACAGAATTCTGATGGATTGCGGTCTTTATCAGGGAAAGGGAAGGAATGTCTGGGATTTAAACAACTCCTGGGAGTTCGATCCAGCTTCAGTAGATGCAATGATTCTTTCTCATGCCCATATCGATCATTGCGGGAGAATTCCTCAACTTGTGAAAGCAGGATTTGAAGGGGATATCATTTGCACTCATGCCACAAGATCACTATGTGGAATCATGTTACTTGACAGTGCTAAAATTCAGGAAAGAGATGTAGAGTGGCACAACAAAAAGATGTTGAAGAAAAATAAAGGGAGTAAGGAATTAAGGGTGCCTCTTTATACCAGTGAAGATGTCCAACCTGCTATGAATAGATTTCTGGGGTGTTCTTATGATCGTTGGGTCCATGTGACTGATGGTGTAGATGTGTTTTTTGCAGATGCCGGCCATATTTTAGGGAGCGCGAGCGTGGTATTGAGAGTCCGTGAAAATGGTGAGGAAAGAATGTTTGGATTTTCTGGAGATATCGGAAGGCCGGATCGACCCATTCTTCGGGACCCGCGCTGGATGAAGGAAGTGGATTATCTGATATGTGAATCTACCTACGGTGATAAAGAACATGAAGATAAACCTGCTCAGTCCAATAAGTTTCTTGAGATCATTAAAAAGACCTGTATTGAAGATAAAGGTAAGTTGATCATTCCGGCATTCAGTGTTGGCAGAACCCAGGAAATTGTATACATGCTGGATCAGATGAATACGAAAGGAATTCTTCCGAAGCTGCCTGTTTACGTGGATAGCCCGCTTGCAGTGAACGCGACGATTGTTTTTGGTTCGCACCCTGAATGTTTTGATAATCAGGTACACGAATACATGTTGATCGACGACAATCCGTTTGGATTTAATGACTTGACGTATGTGAAAGATGTGAAAACTTCCAAATGGCTCAATGAATCTCAGGAACCTTGTATCATCATCAGTTCCTCAGGAATGATGAATGCGGGCAGAGTAAAGCACCACCTATTTCATGGCATTGAGAATCCGAAAAATACTTTTTTGATTGTAGGATATTGTTCTCCGGATACGCCCGGAGGAATGTTGAAAGACGGAGTAGATCAGTTAAAGCTCTACGGTGAGTGGAAGCAAGTGATTGCAAACATTGAAGTCATGGAATCATTTTCTGCACATGCAGACAGGAAGGAGATGCTTCATTTTATTCACAATCAAAAGGACAGTGTCCAAACCATTTTCCTGGTGCATGGTGAAATTGAAAGACAGAGGGCATTCGAACAATACCTCGGCGAAAATGGCTTTCCAAGTGTAGAAATTCCGGAACTGGGGCAGGAGTATAAACTTTATGCCTAATAAATGGAGCAGATGTGGATTTAGGTCAATGGTTTTCCGGAGAAACTGAAGTATTGTTCCAGAACATAAAACATTCACACAGATCGAAAGAAGTCTTTAATGCGTTATAATTCGGATGAAAAGCTTTAAAATCATAATCTTAAGTATTGTTGTCATGTGGAGCTGTTCTCTGCCCAGTGTTAAAGATTTTGAACTGCATGGAGAATATGCCATTCCATTGATAAACGCCAATATTTCCCTGGAGACGCTCTTTGGTGAAACTGATAATTTAGAAATTTTATCCGATGCTGAAGGTCATTTGACTCTGAAATACAAAGCTTCTTTATTGTCTGAAAACATTAATAATCTCCTACCATCTATACAGACTATTGGAGAAGTACCCATTGAAGATACGGTCAGTTTCTTTCCATTATCCGTGTTGAATAGATTCGTCATAACCAATGCTGTTTTGAGTGGAGATGAAATGCGGTTTCGGTACACGCATACTGAGGAAGAGGACGTCGAGATCGTTATGCGAATTCCCGAACTTGCTAAAGATGGGGTACCTTTTGAGTTTAGCCATACCTTAAAAGCCAGGACATCTACACCATTTACAGAGTTTACACCTTCTATAGATCTGGATGGGTATGTCTATAATTCTGATCAAAACAAACTTTCATTCAATTACGATGCAAGGAATCCGGAGGGTGAACGGATTAAACTGGATTTCGTGGCCATGAGTTTCAATCAATTGACATTTAGTTATGGTGAGGGGAATTACGAACGAACCAGGTTTCCACTACAAGGTGATTCTATCGCCTTTTCCGTATATGATGGATGGAAGCAAGGTGGAATTGAATTTGCCGATCCGAAGATCAGTTTTAATATCAAACACACCTATGGATTCCCTATTGCGATAAAGGCCAATGAAGTGGTGGTCCATACGGTGGATAGTAAAATAAAAATGCTGGAAGGCGAAAAGCTGAATGCAGAGTGTGTATTGGACTTTCCATCCATAGAAGAAGTAGGAAAGGTCAGTACTACGCAGATTAATTTCGATCAGTCGAATTCAAATATCAATACACTCTTCAGTGAAAATGTACATTATGTCGATTATGATATTGAAGCCATTATCAATCCTGCTGATGATCCGGATATATTAGGATATGCAACGGATCAAAGCTTTTTCGAAGTTGAAGCGGTTTCAGAATTACCTATGAATTTAAAGATTGATGAATTGGTGCTTCAAGACACCATTGACCTTAAAAACAACATCAATGCCAGTGTCGAAGTGGCAGAATTAAAAGTCATTACCGAAAATTCATTTCCCTTGGAAATGAAACTCTACTTCGTTTTCCTGGATGAAAATAATCATGAGATTGAACGATTGTTAGTAGATGACCCTTTAATAGTTGAACCCAATCAACACAATATTAGATTTATTAACCTGGAAGCAGCCGTATTGGAAAAAGTGCAATTCGCTAAAAGAATGGTTACCGTTTCTGAGTTTGATACCGGGAGCATTAGTCAGGATTTTGTAACACTGCAATCCAGGCAAGGATTAAATATTAGAATCGGTTTAAAGTTCAAGCTATGAAAAAGGTTGCTATTTTGCTATTGATGACCCTGGGACTAAATGCCCAACAGGAATTTGGCACTTATTTTCTGAATAACCTCCACCAAAGTTCTGAATTGAATCCCGCTTTCGACGTCGAACAGCAATTTGTAGTGGGACTGCCTTCATTTTATGGCGTGATGCATCAAAGAGGGATCTCCATCACAAGTGCATTGAATGGTAGATTATTAGACTTGGTAGGTCCTCGTCGCAATCAAGTGATGTTGGGGACCAATGTATCCCTTATCAAATTGAGTTATAAACGCGATCGAATCAGGTATAATTTTGCACACAATTACCGCCATTTTACGGATTTCCAGTTTGGAAACCCGCTTGTAGAATTGGTCGCTGGTGGCAATGCATCTGTGATCGGTGGAAGCGTTATGTTGCAACCCAATATTGGAATGACTACCTATAGTGAAACCGTTCTTGGACTTGCTTATACAGGTAATTTTTCCTTTGGTGCCAATGTTAAATTGCTAAATGGCATCCATAACCTACACACAGAAAGAAGTGCCATTGAATTATCGGTCAATGAGGATATATATCAATTGGAATTAAATGCTGATTTTCTTCTTAACTCATCATTTCCCATTAACCTTCAAAATTTACAATTGCCCTCGATATTGAGTTTCAATTTTGTTCCCAATAACTTTGGATTGGCTTTTGATCTGGGTATAAGTTACCAGAATGGTCCAATTAGGATTTCAGCAAGTGCTTTGGATCTTGGATTTCTCAATTGGGCGGAACAGGTTCACAATTATGAGACCCAGGGTACATTTGTTTACGATGGTGCTGATCTGGAAGATGTCATCGGTGGTAATTTCAATTTTATTGATACAATAGGTGCAATACTAGATTTTACTGATGCAAGAGCAGACTATCGCTATTTTGTACCTGCAAAATTTTATGGTAACGTCAGCTATGCTTTAACATCAAAAGTAAATCTTGGCGGGCTTATTTATGCACATCAAAATTTCGATAGGTTAAATGGTGGTGCGGTCATCAACATACAAAGACATTGGAACAATAGGCATGCCATTGCTTTTCAATATGGTGTAGTGGGTTCTAATCCTTTAAATTTGGGATTAAGTGGATACACTACACTGGGTCCTGTTCAGTTGTATGCAGTTTCCGATCATATATTAGGCACATTTAAGGCCTTTGGAGCAGAAAATCTTAATTTGAGAATAGGGATGAATCTTGTTTTTCAAAAGCGTGAACAGTCGAAATCATCTCAATATGCTGTAAATTAGGTGCTGAAAATCACCCTTTAGGGTGAGTTGAGATAAGCATTTAAACCCTATATTGGATTCAAAATCTTTGAATACAACCCTGCAAAATGAAAAGTGCCAGAATCCTTAAAAAACCATTGACTTCACTGCCCACTATTGAAGCTTCAAAGTCAAGAATGAAGCTCGTCTGTTCTGATAAAATTCACATTATCCCCAAAGCAGAGATCGTTTATCTCAAATCAGATAGTAATTATTGCGAAGTGGTGATGAAGGATGGTTGTAAAATTTTTTGTAGCCAAACACTAAAGTCATTATATGCAAAACTACCCCATTCCGAGTTTTTTCGATGTCACCAATCCTATGTGTTCAATGTTAGATTTTTAGAATCAGTGCAGAGTCGCATGGATGAATTAGTGTTAGAAGGGGGCATTGCTATTCCCATCTCTAGAAGCAATAGAGCTATATTTCGAAGCAAGTTAGAAATTTGGTTTGATTAAGGTCCTGTAGGTCAATAGTTTAAGGGTTAAATCATTCCGCAAACTATAAATTCTGTATTTTCTTGCGTAAAATTATTGGATAGAAAGAATAGAAATAATAAATTTGCGTCGCTTTAGAAGAAAAGCAATGATATAAAATGCTTCCTTAGCTCAGCTGGTTAGAGCATCTGACTGTTAATCAGAGGGTCCAAGGTTCAAGTCCTTGAGGAAGCGCAAGAGTCCTGTTCATCAAGTCGATGTTCAGGACTTTTTTTTAAGATCGATTTAGTGGACTTTATTATTGATCATGGAAACTTTTCTCTTAATTCCACTTCCGTTTTATAGAGCGACCACATCAGAACGATAATGATCATTCCTATCGCCAACAAGGAATCTACTATTTCACCAAAGCTGATGAAAAGCCCTCCTATACTCAATAAACAAAGCATCATGGCCCCAAATATCATGCGTCTGGTCCCCGCAATCTGTGCATAATCCCAGGCTTGTTGTGATCTCATAGCTCTAGGGGTTCTATAACCGTATAGTTTATTGATTTTTTTCGGTGGATTTTTCAAAACATAGATCCCAATCAACCATACACTCACTCCGGTTGTCAATAGAACAATGAAAAGTGGGTTAGAAAAACTTAACATTGACATAAAATAGCCAATTTCTAATTGTATTTCCAGAAATGGGAATGTTTTTTAGACCAATATTCCTTTTTCAAGACCAGAAACCCAAACTTTACCATGTAATGCATATTTTTCAACATTTTTTCAATTATTTTGCCGCCTGAATCAATGCTAGAAATAAATTGGCAATTAGGCTAAAGAAGAATAACTCAGAAAGTTCATCCGACAAGAATGCAATTTTAAGCTATATCGTTAAAGTACTGTGGGTGCTTTCTATCGGTGGTATAGTATTTCTTTTGGGCTTCTTTATTTTTCTTGCAAACGACGACCTCCCCAGTTTCGAAAGTTTGGAAAATCCAAGATACGATCTGGCCTCTATCGTTTACGCATCGGATGGGTCACCAATGGGAAAATATTACATTGAGAATCGAGAAAATGTCCCTTATGACTCATTGTCACCATATATCACTCAGGCCTTATACGCTACCGAGGATATCAGGTTTAGCAAGCACACAGGCATCGATTTTAGGGCACTTGGAAGGGTGGCATTCAAGTCCATTTTACTAGGACAGGATAGTGGTGGGGGAGGTAGTACCATCACTCAACAACTAGCCAAACTGCTTTTTGACAGGCCAGACCTGGGCAGCAAAGGCAGACTTGGAAGAGCTTATTCTTTGTTGAAGATAAAGCTCAAAGAGTGGATCACTGCAGTTCGTATTGAGAAAAGCTATACGAAGGAGGAGATTGTCGCGATGTATCTTAATAAATTTGAATTTATCAATGGCGCTCATGGTATACAGGCAGCGGCTCAAACCTATTTTGGAAAAAACCAGCAAGATTTAAGGCAGGAGGAGGCTGCAGTGCTCGTGGGAATGTTAAAAAACCCTTCCCTTTACAATCCCATCAGATTCCCTGAAAAGGCAAAGCAAAGGAGAAATGTAGTATTGTCCCAAATGGAGAGATACGATAAAATCACGAAGGAGACAGAGGATAGTCTAATGTCCACTGAATTGGACATGACAGGTTTTGAACGTGATGACCACAACGATGGACCGGCTCCTTATTTCAGGGCAGAATTGACCAAATGGTTAAAGGACCTTTTTGAAAGTGAAGATATACTTAAACCAGATGGAACACAGTATAATATTTATACTGATGGACTTAAAATCTTTACTACGATAGACCCGCGGTATCAAGCTCATGCTGAGGAGGCCATGCGTGAGCATATGAAAGAGGTTCAAGAGCGATATTGGAAACGATGGAAAGGAATGAATCCTTATATTTATCAGGCAGATAAGCGCCAACAGCAGCTGAGAAGGGCTTCTTTGCAACGTAGGATTTACGATTCAGATCGATATGCCTCTCTTTATAACCGAAGCATAGGAAAGACAGTCGAAAAGATCAATGATGATTACAAAGGTGTCAACATCACCAGGTATAAACTTCCTTTAATCATTTCGTATGATCGGGCATCTGCGTTAGTCGAAGACAATCTGATCGGATTAAAAGACGAAAAGAATTATAACAGACTAACGAAAAGTAAGGATTGGTCTGCATTGCAAGAGGAGTACAAAGCATTTGAAAAGCTATACGACGATGAGTTTAATACCGAGATCAATATGACGGTATTTGCTTACAATGAGGAGGGAGAAGAAGAAAAAATGATGAGCCCCTACGATTCCGTTGAATATCATTTAAGACACTTACAGACCGGTATTCTGGCGGTCGAGCCTGGAACCGGCTATATCAAGGCATGGGTTGGAGGAACTGGATTTAAATATTTCAAATATGATCACGTCACTACCAGACGACAGGTTGGATCTACTGTGAAGCCTTTTGTATACAGTTCTGCAATCGCCTTTCAGAATATTTCTCCTTGTCAGACATTCGATGATATACAATACACGATTGTCCCAGGTGAAAGTAATTTTGACTTGATAGACGTTTGGACACCTAATAATGCCAATGCTTCTTTCACCGGCAACAAGTACAATTTATATCAGGGATTACTTTATTCTAAAAATTCCATTACTGTAAGGTTGGTAAAAGAGATGGGAACGGTTGAAATTATTCGAAATCTGCTTGAAAATGCAGGTGTGGATATCAGTCAAAAACACCCTAATGGTGAACCTGTAGTTCCTAATTTACCTTCCATCTCATTGGGTGCGTTGGACTTGACGGTCAAAGAAATGGCCGGTGCCTACACTACCTTTGCCAATAATGGAACCTACACAGAGCCCATTTTTATTTCAAGAATAGAAGATAAGAATGGGAAGGTTATTTATCGTCAGATAGGTGAAAAACAGGAAGCCTTGAATCCAGTATATAATGCGGTGATGGTCGATATGTTAAAAAATAATGTGGCAGGAAGGTATGGCCTTGGAATCAAGTCAGAAGTGGGCGGTAAAACAGGGACTACAAATGACTATACCGACGGCTGGTTTATGGGCATTACACCAGATCTGGTGGTTGCAACATGGGTAGGTGGTGATGAAAATTGGGTTCGATTTTTCACATTGGATGCAGGGCAAGGCTATGTCATGGCCAGGCCATTTTTCATAAAGTTCATTCAGAAATTGGAAGCTGACCCTAATTCCGGCTATAACTATGAAAAGCGATTTGAAAAAGTAAGTGGTGCTTATCAGTACATGGATTGTACACGGTTTAAACAAGGAGAGCCTGAAGATGAACAGGAAGCACTTCGAAAAAAGAAAAAATTGCAAAATGAATTTGAGGAAGAGGAGTTTGGCGGCGAAGATTGGTAGCCTATTTCTATTGTGGACATTGATCATAACAAGCTGTGTCCCTCCTACAGAGGAGGTGTACTACGATGTCAATATAGATTATGATGATCCGGAAATACGGAAAATCATTGATCTGCAAGTGAAGCAAGATCAGGATTCTCTATTAAGCTATACAGGAGCTCGCAATCCTGCATATCGTTATGTAGCTGCTAATGCATTTGCTTCCTATCAGACCGAGGCCGCAGTGGATACGCTGATTTCACTCTTAAAAGATCCATTTATTGAAGTCAAGACAGCGGCTGCGTTTGCATTGGGCCAAATTGGAGAAAGTCGAGCCGCGACACCACTTTTGCAAGCTTTCTCACAACAGGATTCGATAGATGTCAATAACTCATTCAATGCCGCAATCTTAGAGGCGATGGGAAAAATAGGTCCGGAAAATTATCTACAACCTATTGCAACAGTCAGTACTTATAGGAAATCAGATACTCTATTACTAAAAGGTCAGGTGAATGCCATTTATCAATATGGACTTAGAGATGTGTTTGCACAGGAAGGTGATCAAACTTTAATCAAGTATCTGACTGGAGATTATCCGATTTCAATCAAAAAAATGGCAGCGCAGTATTTTTATAGGTTTGAGGAGGCGGATCTTTCAGGATCAAAGTTCCAAATATTGAAAATCATGAAGGAGCATCCTGATCCTGACATTCGCATGGCTTTAGCGACGGCCTTGACCAGATTGGGAGATGTTGAACTGCAAACCGAATTATTTAATTTTTATTCCCAGGAGTCTGATTACAGGGTAAAATGCAATATTCTGCGTCAGCTTCACCATTATCCATATATTAACGTGGTAGAAAGGGTCCTGGGTGAACTTAGCGCAGATAATGTGAAAGTTGGGTTATGTGCAGCTGAATATCTATTAAATCACGGTAATGCCTATGATGCGCCAGTATATAGAGGATGGATTAAAAACAACCTCAATCCTTCTGTTCAAATCAAAGTTCATCAGGCAATTTTAAGAAATTCAGGTAACAATTCTGGAAGCAGATATGCTTCGACCGCTTCACTGAAAACCATTATTGAGGATAATACATCTGAATATGTCAAAGCATCAGGTATATCAGCATTATCAGAGGATCCTAGAAATTATGATTACTTGATTGAAAATTATGATTCATCATCATCAGCTATTATCAGGACAAAGACCGTTGAGTCCATCGTTAATATGTTGAAAAATGAGAATTTTTACAGAGTACTTGGAGGAGGCGGTGGTGCCAATGCACGACAGGAAATCGCCAAATTTTTGGAAATGATATTGACAGCCGGTAGAGATGGTGAAGTAGCAGCTGCAACAGAAGCTTTTACCGACGAAGAACTGAAATTTGATGAACAGTATGAAAATGTCAACTTTCTGGATGATGCACTTAATCGTCAGGTCTTACCGGATGAAATGGAAACCTACAATGCGCTCAATAGGGCAATAGCCAGAATTAAAGGGGAGTCAGCGCCTCAGCCTGTGATATCTGATAACATTAAGCCTATAGATTGGGAATTGTTTGCTCAATATTCAACTCAGCCTAAAATCAGAATCAACACTACTAAAGGTGAAATAGAAATACAGTTATACAAGGAAGACGCTCCTCAAAGTGTGATGAATGTCATAGAATTAGCTAAGTCTGGCTTTTACAATAATAAGTTTTTTCATAGAGTTGTTCCTAATTTCGTGGCACAGGCTGGATGCCCGGATGGTGATGGATATGGTTCACTTGATTTCACGATTCGCTCAGAGCTGAACAATGTACATTATAATGATGAAGGATATATCGGATTTGCTAGTGCCGGCCCACATACCGAATCTACTCAGTGGTTCATCACATATTCACCTACGCCTCATCTAAATGGAAAATACACTATATTCGGCAAACTTATCGCAGGCATGGATGTTGTTCATGACATAGAAGTAGGTGATAAGATCAATCGAATTTCTATAAGTAATTAAGAAAGCGTTTAAATGAAAGAAACAGCTTTAACCCAGATACATAAAGATTTGGGCGCCAAAATGGCAGAATTTGCAGGATTTAATATGCCGATCGTTTATTCCAGTATTCAGGATGAGCATTTGGCTGTGCGAAATGATGTAGGTATTTTCGACGTCTCACATATGGGAGAATTCAGAGTCAAAGGTCCGAAGGCGCTGGAACTGTTGCAGAAAGTAACCAGTAATGATGTATCGAAGCTTAAAATAAACCAGGCCCAATATTCATGTCTTCCTAATCACAAAGGAGGAATAGTTGATGACTTGATCGTCTACAAACTAGATGAGGAAGACTACTTTTTGGTCGTAAATGCATCCAATATTGAAAAAGACTGGAATTGGATTCAGTCTAACAATGACATGCAAGCAGAAATGATCAATGAATCAGACCGCATAGGTTTGCTGGCGGTTCAAGGTCCCAATGCAGGTGAAGTATTACAAGGTTTGACAGATATTACACTGGATGACATCCCGTTTTATCATTTCAGAAAGGGAACGATAGCAGGTATCGATGATGCCATTATTTCAGCAACAGGTTACACAGGCTCAGGAGGTTTCGAATTATATGTTCCGGATCATAAACTACCAGAACTCTGGAAAGCCATTGAAGCAAAGCCATGTGGTTTAGGAGCTAGAGATACACTGCGTTTAGAGAAAGCATATTGTTTATATGGAAATGACATTAATGATGAAACTTCACCGCTAGAGGCCGGGCTGGGATGGATCACTAAGTTGAATAAAGAAGTGGATTTCAATTCTAAGCAAATATTCATCGAACAAAAACAGGAAGGAATCACTAAGAAATTGGTTGGTTTCAAAGTAAATGACCGAAGAGTTCCAAGACACGATTATGAGATTTTAAATGAAAAAGAGGAAGTGATTGGGAAGGTCACTTCAGGAACACAATCTCCAAATCTCGGCACACCCATTGGCCTAGGATATGTTGCAATTGACTACAGCAGGCCAGGAACAAATATCTTAATTTCAACAGGGCGGAAGCATTTGAAAGCATCTATTTGTAAAACGCCATTTGTCTAAAAAACAGCTAAATAATATATGAGAGTACATCCATTCAAAGCAATCTATCCAAACAAGTCACTCCTGGCTTCTCCCAATACTTTTTTTGAGACCATGAACGAACAGTTTCCAAAGCATTTTAATGCAGGAATGTTTAAAGAATCGACTAAGGATTCAATGTTTATCTATCAAATAAAGTATTTAGGAAGAAAATATAGAGGAGTTGTAAATAATACTGAAATTCAGGAATTGATCAGTGGTAAAATCTTACTACATGAAGACACCATACCAGACAAAGAACAGGACATGGTGGAATCAACATTAGACCGAAAAGCCATGATCAAACCGGTTCTTTTATTTCATAAAAAGAATAAGAAACTAGCGAAGTTTATATCCAACATTATTGATAAAGAACCTAAATCCTACAGCTTTGAACTAGATGATGGAAGCGTTCATCAACTTTGGAAAATTACAGAAGAAGATCAGTTGGAGACACTGAGAAACATTTTCCTGTTTGGAGTGAGAAAGGCCTATGTGGCAGATGGTCATCACCGGTGTAAAACCCAAAGGAGATTGCATAAGAAAAAACCTATGGTTTTCAAAGACACTGATTTTAGTAAACTTTTGACAGCATACTTCCCTGAAGACCAGGTCGAAATTTATGACCATGTGAAGATGGTGGAAATACTGGATGATATTAAACCAGAAGTATTTATTGCTGAATTAGGCGAATATGCCAGTGTCAGAAGAATTACAAAATTTGCCTACCCTTCTAAAGATCGGGAATTTATCATATTGATGAATGGTGAGATCTACAAAGGCAAGTGGCGAAAGAAGATATTGAAAGAATTTGAAGTCAGTCCTGATGCGCTGGACGCCTACATTATGAATCAAATCGTATTTAGATTGATTTTCAAAATACCAGACCTTCGTAAAGATGATCGCATATCGTATTTCTCCGGAAGAGAAAGCCAGAAAAGCATCATGAGAAGAAGTACAGATAATCCTAATTCTATTTGTATTCTTCAAAAAGCACCGACGATGGATGATGTGAAGAAATTTTCTAATAAAAGAAGAAACTTACCACCTAAAAGCACCTGGTTCGAACCACGAATTAAAAGTGGAATTATAGGTCAGAAGTTGTAAGATGAGGAAACTCACCGCTGACTTTATTTTTGACGCCATTAGTGGTCAATTTTTAAGTAATCACATGCTCATCATGGAAAGCGGCCGTATTTTAGATTTGGTCTATTCTGATAGGAATTCTGATTCTGGTGACACTGAATATTACAAGGGTCTTTTATGTCCCGGATTTATTAATGCGCATTGTCATTTGGAGCTTTCTCATTTAAAAGGTGCCATTTCAAGTGGGACAGGATTGATAAATTTCATCTCCCAGGTTTTACAATTGAGAGATTATCCTCTTGAAGTAATCGAAGAGCATATTAATATTGCTGACCAATTCATGTATGACAGTGGAATTGTGGCTGTAGGGGATATCAGCAATACCGCTGATACAGCAGCCTCCAAAAAGAACTCACCGATTCAATACCATACTTTTGTAGAGTTATTTGATTTGATGAATGCCACAATGACTTCAGCTACGATACAAAAGGCAAAGGAAGTCTTCGATGAGCACTCAGGCCTTAAGTCCTTTGTGCCACATGCGCCATATTCCGTTTCCAAAGCTTTGTTTAATGCTATCAACAGGGAGAATAGTAAAGGAAACACTATAAGTATCCATAACCAAGAAACACCGGCTGAAAATTCCATGTTTATAAATGGTGAGGGGGCATTTTTCGATTTTTACAAACGAATCGGTACCCCTCTGAGTGATTTTCAGCCTATACACAACAGCTCTATTTTTTATGCCATGAAGCATATGGATCCCGATCAGCGTACACTATTTGTACATAACACCATGACTGAGGGGGAAGACATCAGAGCAGCACAGAATTGGTCATCGAATATTTATTGGGTGACTTGCCCGAATGCGAATCTTTATATTGAGAATAGGCTGCCAGATTATCAGGCTTTTTTAGAAGAAAATGCTACAATGGCAATAGGCACGGATAGTCTGAGTTCCAATTGGCAATTATCGATTTGGGAAGAAGTTAAGACCATCAAAAAATATAATAGTTTCATCCCGTTAAAAATTTTATTGCAATGGGCGACAATCAATGGTGCCAAGGCTTTGGGGTTTGAAGAAGAGCTGGGTAGTTTTACACCTGATAAATCTCCGGGTGTGGTTTGGATTGAGAATTTTGACCCCACGTCTGAAATTACATTGGAAAAAAGCCAAAGCAAGCGCTTGAATATTTGACCAATCATCATCTAATTTTACCATCCATCACAATTTTCTTGATTTCGTGGGCTTTCACAGCTATGTTTGTACCATTGTTACATGTAAATGAAATATTATGAAAGATAGAATGTTGACATTATTATTACTAATTATAGCTGTATTGGGCTTAAGAGCTCAGTCGATTGTTGGTGACTGGGAGGGTGATTTGGAAGTTCAAGGTACCACGCTCAAAATCATATTTCACATTACTGAGGAAGATGGTATCTATGTAAGTACTCTAGACTCCCCTAATCAAGGTGCATTTGATATTGAGATGGATGAAACCACTTATGAGGATGGAAAATTGGTCATTAAGAATAAAAAAATGTCCATGGAGACTACGGCCACTTATCTTGCATCTGAGGATAAGATCACTGGAAGTTTTAATCAGGGCCCCATGAAATTGCCCTTGGAATTGACCAGAAAATCTAAAATAGATACCCGCCTTCCAGTAAGTAACCATCCTATAGCAGGTTCATGGCATACCAGCTTGGATGCCATGGGCACACAATTAAGGCTCATTTTCCACATAGCTGAAGAAAAAGGAGACTTTAGTTCTACAATGGACAGTCCGGATCAAGGTGCTTTTGGCATAGAAACAAGTGAAACAAACATCGATGGAAATAAAATTAATATCACTGCTAAGAATATGGGGATTACGTTGGATGGAACCTATGTTCCTGATAGCAATATCATCAATGCAAGGTTTAGACAAGGTCCTTTAAACCAAAAAATTGTATTAAAAAGAGAAGCCATTGACAAGAAAGAGCTGAAAAGGCCTCAAGAACCCAAAGTTTTTGATTACAGAATGGAAGACGTAAAGTTTACCAATCCGGCAGGTGGTCATGAATTGGCAGGGACATTAACTTTGCCTCTAAGCGGAAACTATGACAAAGCGGTGGTTTTGGTTAGTGGCTCTGGTCCGCAAGACAGAAATGAAGAACTTTTGGGTCACAAACCCTTTCTGGTCCTTTCAGATTATCTGACCAGGAATGGTGTCGCTGTCCTAAGATATGATGATAGAGGAGTGGGAGAATCTACCGGTAATTTTGAGAGTGCCACATCTATGGATCTGGCCATGGATGCCAAATTTGCTGTGGAATATTTAAGATCACGAGAGGAAATGAAGGATGTTAAAATCGGAATAATGGGTCACAGTGAAGGTGGCCTGATTGCACCTATAGTGGCAGATAAAACAGCGCTAGACTTCATTGTCATGCTTGCAGGACCTGGAATAGATTCAGATGAATTATTGTTGGAACAAATTACAGCAATCAGCCAGGCAAGTGATGGAGATCCGGAAGAAGTCAATTTTTCAGTAGAGTCATCCAGAGAAGTTTTTGCGTTTATCAAGGAGAATCAGGAATTAAGTGATGAGGATTTGCGATCAGGTATAGAAAAGATACTGCGAGAAAGGTTTCAACTGCTTAGTGAAGAAGATTTAGAGGAAATTGGAGATGTTGATGCAGAAATAGCCAGTCAAGTAAAATCTGTATCTAATCCCTGGTTTAGATATTTTATTTCTTTCGAGCCTGAGGTATATCTTTCTAAATTAAGTATTCCCGTGTTAGCGGTAAACGGATCTCTGGACTTACAAGTTTTATCCAAATCTAATCTCGAAGGGATTATGCAAAATCTGGAGAAAGCAGGTAATAAAAATTTTACAGTAAAAGAATTTGAAGGATTAAATCACCTTTTTCAGGTTTCTAAAGATGGAACTGGATCGCCAAATGAATATGGTGCATTAGAGGAAACGTTCAATGAAGAAGTGATAGCCTTTGTAACCGATTGGATTTTGAAGTTCGACCGCAAATGATCAAGACTGGAGATAGGAATTTCTGGATCGCACAATTGATAGGTTGGGGTATATTCGCATCGATGAATTTCTTTGTTCAGTACCTCAGCCTAAAGAATTCTGGAGAGTTACAAGATAACATCGTATGGGTAATAGTAAATTCTGCCGTAGCATTTTTTGGGGGTTTGATTCTTACAACCATTTACAGGTACTATCTGAAAAGTCAATCAATAAATCTGTTGAATTTCAAGGTTACTTTAAGATATATTGTCATCGGAACCTTGGTGCTGACCATCGCATTTTTGGGCTTAGTAGCCATATTGTTATTATTTGCTCATGATGGTCGAATCATTACTTTGCTGGAATTCTTTGGAAATTTTTTCATTTTCGGAGTATTGATGTTAATATGGAACAGCATCTATTTTATGATTCATTACTTGCACAGTTGGAAAAATGCCGAGTCTGAGAAATGGCAGTTGGTTGCCACAATGAAAGAAGCGCAATTGGGAAATTTAAAGGCTCAGATCAATCCACATTTCATGTTCAATGCAATCAATAATATCAGAGCTTTGATTTCTGAAGATGCTGAAAAAGCCAAACTAATGCTATTGAATTTTTCGGACATGTTTCGATATGCGCTTATTCACAACAATCAATCACTGGTGACCTTGCGTAATGAAATTGAGATTGTCAAAAAGTATTTAGAACTTTTAAGCATACAGTTCGAAGAAAAGTTGAGCTACGCTATTCATGTAGATCAGGATTTACTGGATGAAAAAGTACCCCCAATGATGCTCCAGCTGTTGGTCGAAAATGCTGTAAAACACGGAATTTCAGAATTGCCTGGTGGAGGGACTGTTAAGGTCAATGTTTCAGTTAAGGACGATCAAATTATTCTTAGGGTGTCCAACAGTGGAAGCCTTAATTCAAGCTCAGATCTTCAACAGAAACTTGGAGTTGGTCTCCGAAATATAAGTGAACGCCTGCGTTTGTTATATGGAACAAAGGGGAAATTACATCTTGGTGAAGGTGAAGGTATGGTCACTGCTGAAGTATCATACCCTAAAATGGTATTAGTATGAAGGCTGTGATCGTAGAGGATTCCAGGTTGGCCAGAAAAGAGTTAATGGCCATGATACGAGAAGTCAATATTTTTAGTGATCTCATAGAAGTGGCGGATGGTGCTGAAGCTGTCAATGTCATTCAGAAGGTGCAGCCAGACGTGATCTTTCTGGATATTCATCTGCCTGGAATGAATGGTTTTGAAGTGTTAGAGGCGCTTGATTTTGTTCCGCCTGTCATATTCACTACCGCATTTGATGAGTATGCAATCAAGTCCTTTGAATACAATGCCGTTGATTATCTGATGAAACCGATTCGCAAAGAAAGACTTGAAAAGGCGATTTCAAAGTTAAATCACTCACCCACGGAACAGGACAGGGTAGAAAAAATCAGTGTGGATCAACAGATATTTGTAAGGGATGGTGAGAAATGCTGGTTTGTTAAGGTTTCTGATATTCGTTTGTTTGAGTCTGTGGGAAATTACACCAGAATCTATTTCGATGATGAGAAACCCTTGGTGTTGAAGTCATTGAGTTATTTGGAGGGTATTTTGGATGATCAACGATTTTTCAGGGCAAACAGGCAGCAGATAATGAATGTCCATTTTGTCGATAAGATATCGACTGGGTTCAATGGGAAGTTAAAGATCATTTTGGTCACTGGAGAGGAAGTGATGGTATCCCGACGACAAAGTGCAGAATTTAAGACATTGTTCAGCCTATGATCTTAACTTTAGACCTTGGATTTCAGTCCGCGACTTCCCACTCTCTTCACAGCCTATCTGGGACTGACAAATTCCATTTGCCTTTAGACTTGTAATTCCATTTGCAAGCTTTGCTAACCTTCAGTTTTTTATCAAATGTCTTACCTCGAACTGACCTACAATGCAAATCAATAGGAAAATGCATTGACCTAAGCCACCTCAGTTGAAGGTGAACAACAGATATTTATTTCGTAACATTGACATAAAATATTTATTCAGTAAATTTCAAAAATGGCAAGTCAATTTAAAATAGTACACCATGTGTTTTTTTGGTTAAAAAACAAAGATTCTGAACAAGACAAGCAAGAGTTGATCAAAGGAATCAGAACATTGGAAACCATAGATGAAGTGAAAAACATACACATTGGAGTGCCTGCAGACACTGCCCAAAGAGGTGTGGTGGACGGTAGTTTTTCTGTCACCGAAATGTTGATCTTTGAGAATGAAAAGGACGAAGCGATCTATCAGGAACATCCCATTCATCAAAAGTTTGTAAAAAACTGCGAACATTTGTGGGAAAAAGTATTGGTCTATGATAGTCGGCAGATCTAAACACCAAAAGCGGTACTTGATGCATCTATGCAGTCATGAAAGTTTACAGTTTATTATTTAGTATGATGCTATGTACCTATGCATCGCAATCGCAGTCAATTGTAGGTCTTTGGGAAATAAAGAAAGTAAATGTCGAAGATCAGGTTATGACCCCAAAAGGAAAATGGATAAAAATAGAGCAAGATTTAGTCTATCATTCAGGCAATGGATGGACTAAAAATACGGAAGGTATAATAGATATTGAACCTGATTCTTCCATACTAAAACCAATATCGTCAAAAGGTGTTGCCGACCCATTCGGTCACTTTAATTACGAAGTGCAAGACTCCACAATGTTTTGGACCAGAGAAGAAGAGGGGGCTGTCGTAGAAGTATATTTAGAGAAAATTGAGAGACTTCCAATCATTGATACAGACAAAATCCTGGGTGCCTGGCAATTGACCGACGTTCAACAGGAGATTGTTCTATTCTTTAGACCAGATGGAAGATATTTGGAATTTAAAGATAAAGCGAGATCAAGTGGATATTATTATGTTCATCCTCATCGGTCAATCGTTACCCTTATCTCAGACGATCGTCTTGAAAACGAACAGCGATTTCAACTTACATTCGACGCAGAAAATCTAAAACTTAAGCCGATTGGAGAAGAAAGTACTAGAACATTGGTCTTTAAACCAACCCGTGCATTGCCTGAATAGTCAAACTCCTCCTTTTACCAGGTTGTTTTATTCAATAGGTTTAACTTGGCCCCGTAGGTCTTGCTGATATTTTCCTGAGTAAACATTTGTGCGGTAGGTCCTTCAGCTATTAGCCTCTGATTGATCAATATAACATGATCAAAGTATTCTTCTACTGTTGAAAGGTCATGGTGTACGACCAGCATTGTCTTGCCAGTTCCAGCCAATCGTTTCAGTGTTTTGATGATCTTTTCTTCAGTCGTCATATCTACTCCAACAAAAGGTTCATCCAAAAGAAAAATTTCAGCTTCTTGTGCCATAGCCCTGGCTAAGAAGACCCTTTGTTGTTGTCCCCCGGATAATTCTCCAATCTGGCGATTTTTAAGGTCTAGAATGTCCAGTTCGCTCATGGCCTCATCAGCAATGTGTTGATCTTCTTTGTTCAGCCATTGGAACACCTTCTTGTGTGGATAACGACCCATTAAGACAATATCATTGACCAAGGCAGGAAAATTCCAATCCACATCATCCTTTTGCGGAACATAGGCAATTCTTTTTCTGACCTCCTCAATATCCTCACCCAGCACCATGATGACACCTGCACTTATATCTATTAGTTGAAGAATTGATTTAAATAGGGTAGACTTTCCGGCACCATTAGGACCAACGACCCCATAAATCGCACCCTTTTTGATTTCCAGAAAGATATTAGAAAGTACTCTTTTTCTTTCGTAAGAAACACTCAAACCCTTAATACTGATTGGATTCATTTAGCCTTTGTTTAATTTTCTTATTACAAAAAATACGATAGCAAATAGACCCAGGGCCAGGAATAAATAAGATAGATAGCCTATAGATCCGCTATCCTTCAACTTTTCACTATCTACTTCCTCATTTGTAGTCAGTCCTTTGACGATGGTATCTGTATTGTATTTGAGCATTTTCAGATAGGTATCCGCCTGACCACCTTTTTCACCTAACGAATCTGCGAATAGCTCACCGCCGATGACGATCTTATTGTCTTTAGCGATTTGCCGAAGGATTTTAGGATTAATTGTACTTTCCATGAAAATGGCCGGCACTTCACTCTCGCGAATGACTTTATGCACACGGATGATATCAGAGGATTGCACTTCAGCCTCCGTAGAAATGCCGACGATAGCTTCCAACTGCAGACCATACCTTCTTCCATAATAAGCAAACGCGTCGTGGGATGTAATCAGTATTCTTTTGCTTTCGGGAATTTCTTTGATTTTATCCAGAATGTATTGATCTAATTCTGTCAATTTCCGGGAATAGGCAGCGTGATTTTTTTCGAAAGTTTCTTTATTTTCTGGATCAAGTTTGATCAATGCTTCCAATATATTGTCAATGTACTTCTGCACCAGATTGACATCCATCCAAGCGTGTGGATCATACGAATTCTTATACTTCTCACTCGTGATGGGTTGAATACCATCACTGATGACCTTGGTTTCTGCTCTGGTTCCGGAATTAGCGATTAATTTTGAAATCCAACCTTCGAAGGTCAATCCGTTTATGATAATCAAATCCGCTTTTTCTACCATCACTACATCACTAGGAGTGGGTTTGTAAAGATGTGGATCCTGGCCTCGAGGCACGATGTATTTGACATCGAACAGATCTCCGGCAATGTTTTGTGCCATATCTGCCATCATCGAGGCACTGGCAACAATCGTTTTCTTCTGTCCGTAAAGATTTGTGAGAATGAGTGTCAGAAGTAGAATAAAAGAATATTCGATTAATTTTTTCATGCGCTCTTCTTTACATAAATCTGTTTAGTGACTTTCTCCGTCAAGGTGACCTTTTCTCCGTCAATTTCAACGATCATCGATTTGTCGTAATCATTCTTTTCTCTAATGTATAATTCAGACCCCAATTGAATGTTTTTAGAATTCAAATACCTCAGAAAATCATTGTCATGTTCTTTGACGCCAATGACTTTCGCTTTATCATTTTTCCTCAATAATGATAATAGGACCTGAACCCGAAGCGTAAATTTACCATCGGCATTTGGAATGGGATCTCCATGTGGGTCAAATTTGGGAAAGCCTAGAAATTCATCTAATCTGTTGACCAATTCTTCGGACTTAATATGCTCCATTTGTTCGGCAATATCGTGCACTTTATCCCAGGTGAAATCTAACTTTTTCACGAGAAAGCTTTCCCAAAGTCGATGCTTCCGGATCAAATTGGTCGCAATTTTTGACCCTTTAGTGCTAAGTGAGACTCCTTTATACTTTTGATAATTGATCAGACCTTTTTCTGAAAGCCTTTTAAGCATATCGGTGACTGAGGCCGCGGAAGTATCCATTTCCTTGGCTATTGCATTAGTGCCGGCCGGTTTCTTGTCTTTTTCTGCAATCTTATATATGGCTTTAAGGTAATTTTCTTCTGTATGGGAAGTCATAATAGAATGATTTGATGCAAATATAAAATTAATATTTAGATTAGTCTAAAAAATAATTTAAAGAAGTTGAAAGATTGGTGTTTAACTTTTCCCTTTCAGAGCTTGAGTCAGGCTTTTATAGCGTAGGCTGCTCTTCAAGGGATGAGGAGATGAGATTCAGTATTCAGTTTTCAGCATTTCCCTTTCAGAGCTTCAGCTGAGCAATGCAGCGCAGGATGCTCTTAAAGGGATGAGTGGATGAGGTGCTGTATTCAGTAGTCAGTAGTCAGTATTCAGTAGTCAATATTCAGTAGTCAGTGTTAGAGTTCACAGTGAGCATTTCCCTTTCAGCTTGAGCCAGGCTTCGAAGCGCAAGCTGCTCTTAAAGGGATGAGTGGATGAACTGCTGTATTCGTTATTCATTGTTTAACCTGCCTTTTTTTAATGCAAAATTGACATAAAACATATCACTTCAACTGACCTTCACAATTCACAAAGCTGCAATACCTGATATACAGCAATTTACTGATAGGAATATTGGGAAAAACCCAAATTAAATGTACTTTTGCAGCCGCTTGAAAGAGCGCAAACAATTCGAATTCATTAAATAGTTAAATAAAAACGATGGGACAAACTTTAATATACGTTATTCCTGTTTTTGGAGTAGTAGCGTTACTCTACACACTTTGGAAGTCATCCTGGGTTTCCAAACAGGAAGTAGGAACAGAAAAAATGGCCAACATTGCAAAGTACATTTCAGAAGGTGCAATGTCATTTCTTAAAGCGGAGTATAAGGTACTTTCCATATTTGTACTCGCAGTTGCGGTTTTAATGTTTTTAAGTGGTCGATCAGAAGCTTCTTCGCCACTCGTTGCACTATCATTCATTTTGGGAGCCGTTTCATCCGCGCTTGCAGGATTCATTGGAATGAAAGTAGCAACAAAAGCGAACGTAAGAACGACTAACGCAGCAAGAACTGGTCTCGGTAAAGCCCTTGAAGTGGCATTCGCCGGGGGAGCAGTAATGGGTCTTGGTGTGGTAGGACTTGGTGTTTTAGGATTAGGTTTATTGTTTGCTTTGTACTCTCAAATGTATGGGGTAGAAACACAGGATCAAGTCACCAGAGTAATTACCATTTTGACAGGATTTTCTTTTGGAGCATCCTCCATTGCACTTTTTGCAAGAGTGGGTGGTGGTATTTATACAAAGGCAGCTGATGTAGGTGCAGACCTGGTAGGTAAAGTAGAAGCCGGAATCCCTGAAGATCATCCATTGAACCCTGCAACCATTGCTGATAATGTGGGAGATAATGTTGGAGATGTTGCCGGAATGGGAGCGGATCTTTTCGAATCCTATGTAGGTTCTATTATCGGTACCATGGTTTTGGGAGCAGCTTTTATAGGCGTGACTGGATTCACAGGGGAAAATGATTTTGGTGGAATGAATGCGGTATTGCTTCCATTGTTATTGGCCTGTTTGGGAATCATTACCTCTATCATAGGAACCTTCTTTGTCAAAGTTAAAGAAGGTGGTAATCCCCAGACGGCTTTGAATATCGGTGAGTATCTGTCTTTTGCATTAATGCTTGCCGGAACTTTTGCTTTATGTAAATGGATTCTACCATCGGGATGGAACATTGGCGGTATTGAATATACCAACATGGGCGTATTTTATGCTGTTCTTTTTGGTTTGGCTGCTGGTCTCCTTATCGGAATTGTCACTGAATTTTATACTGGTACGGGTACAAGACCTGTGATGTCTATCGTAAAGCAGTCCCTGACAGGATCAGCAACAAATATCATTGCAGGCCTTGGTGTTGGCATGATGTCTACTATGTTTCCGATTTTAATATTGGCAGTGGCCATTATCGGTGCACATCATTTTGCAGGATTGTATGGAATTGCCATTGCTGCGGTGGGTATGTTGTCCAATACAGGTATTCAATTAGCAGTTGACGCCTATGGACCTATTGCTGATAATGCTGGTGGAATTGCAGAAATGGCAGAGTTGCCCAAAGAAGTTAGACAAAGAACAGACAAGTTGGATGCTGTAGGAAATACAACTGCTGCGATAGGAAAAGGATTTGCAATTGGATCTGCGGCCTTGACTGCTCTGGCACTATTTGCAGCCTTTATGGCGACAGCTGGTATTACAACAATTGACGTTGCTAATCCTAAGGTAATGGCAGGACTTTTAGTAGGTGGAATGTTACCTTTCTTATTTTCAGCCTTATCGATGAATGCAGTAGGTAGAGCAGCGATGGATATGATCAAAGAGGTGAGAAGACAATTTAAAGATATACCTGAGTTGAGAGCTGCATTGAGTGTAATGAAAAAGAATGAGGGCAAGCCACAAAAAGAATGGAGCGATGCTGACGTAGCAACTTTCGAGGCAGCTGAAGGAAAAGCACAATACAGCAAATGTGTGGACATTTCGACAAAGGCTTCCATTAGAGAGATGGTCATCCCGGGGTTGATTGCAGTTTCCACTCCAGTTGCGTTTGGTTTTCTGGGTGGTGCTGAAATGTTGGGAGGTGTCCTGGCAGGTGTTACTGTGGCTGGTGTATTGATGGCCATCTTCCAATCTAACGCCGGTGGTGCGTGGGACAATGCCAAGAAAATGTTTGAAGAAGGTGTTGAAATCGATGGCAAAATGTATTACAAAGGAAGTGATGCTCACAAAGCGACTGTGGTGGGAGATACTGTGGGTGACCCGTTCAAGGATACTTCCGGACCATCATTGAATATTTTACTGAAGTTGATGTCTGTGGTTGCACTCGTCATAGCACCCTTCATCTAAGAAATATTATTTTAAATCATAATTTGATAAAAGGCAATCTCATACCGAGGTTGCCTTTTATCATTATAATCTCTTTGTCATAATCTAAAAAACCCTGTAAGTACTATCTTGTCTATAGTCAATCATGATCTTAAATAACTTGTAATAGCTTTCTAAAAAATGATGCCTGAAACGAATCAGTTCGTAAGTTGCGATTGGGGAACCAGTAAGTTTAGACTGCAGCTGGTGGATAGAAGTTCTCTAGAGGTAATCAGTGAACATTCAAATTCAATGGGCGTGAGAGCTGTACACGCTAAATATTTGAAGCAATCTGACGTATCACGAAAAGCCTTCTTTATTGATTTTCTAAAGCGAGAACTTAGGCATATTGGGCAAGATATTGATCAATTGCCTTTGGTGATTTCTGGAATGGCCTCCTCATCCATTGGCATGCAAGAAATGCCATATGCAGATTTCCCTTTTTCTAATGATGGCCGCGAATTATTACACCAGAAGATTACAGATCATGGACTTACAATCATTCTGATTTCAGGTGTGAAAAGCCCAGATGGAATGATGAGAGGAGAGGAAACACAGGCCATAGGACTAACTTCCTTATTGGAAGAGTATGACGATTATTGCTTATTATTGCCAGGCACTCATAGCAAACATTTACAATATCAGAACGCCCAGTTCACAACATTGAAAAACTACATGACCGGTGAATTATTTGAGGTACTTTCCCAACATAGCATATTGGCACACTCCGTGATCAAAACAAACTTGGATTCGCAAAAGATAGATGTTTTTAAACAGGGTCTAATGCTTGGGTTTCACCAACCTCTGCTATCTGTTCTTCTTACCGTTCGGGTTAAGGATGTTATTGAAAACCTCGCGCCTTCCCACAATTACTACTTGCTAAGTGGATTGCTTATTGGCAGTGAATTATGCGGGCTACAAAAGAATTCAAAGACAATCGTGTTGGGCTGCCATGAACCCTTAAACCAACTTTACAAAATTGGGCTGAAGCTCTTTTTCCAAGATAGAAAACTTATATTTTTAGATGCCAGTGCAATGAATAATGCCATTTTGAGCGCTCACAAAACCATTCTTGATCACTATTATTAATTGATATCTGATTCCCATCCATAAATAACAAAATTCAATACCACTACATTCAGACACCTGAATGTATACTATTTAACTTCCATCCTTTTTTTACGAGCAATTCCCCACTTCATTAATGTCGGAAAAATAACCGCTTTGCCATTCATACCATTGGTCAACATGATAAAGCCTGATTTGTGCTTCATATCTATCATCATTCCCGCTTGCCAACCGTCATTAGAACCTCCATGTCCATGTAAAGTAAATGATCCAAACCGCTCCATGATCATATACCCTGATGCATAATTGTTTTTAGATTGTTGGCTTCCCTCCTGTAGTATGGAAATGGATTCACTACTAATCACCTCATTAGATGTAAAGTGGGCCAGAACAAACTTACTCATATCTTCGATGGAAGTTTGTAAACCTGCAGCAGCCTGAGCAGTGAAATATTCGAAGGACAGTTGATGATAAGAAGTATCGTATATTGATGCAGATCTTTCCAGCACTTTGTGATCTATTAAAAAAGTAGTGTTTTTCATGTCCAACTTCCTGAACAATTCTTTCTCCATGAAATGGGTGAATGGAATACCACTCACTTTTGTAATGATCATTTGCAAAATCGTATATCCACCACCACTATATTGGAAAGTGGAACCCGAAGGATGTTCCACAAATACTTTTTCTTCCTTTCTTTTCAAGCCTTGAAGGCTTTCACAAACAGAAGGTAGTTCTTGCATTTGGTTATAACCTTCATAGCCATGCACACTCAGACCAGCGGTATGCTGCAGCAGATCTCTTATGGTGATTTGATCCAAATCTTGCTGGTCAATGTGACCCAGGCAAGGCAATTCAAATTTTGAAACGGAATCGGAAAGATCTATTTTCTCCTCTTCCACTAATTTCATGATGCCCCAGGCTGTAAAAGTCTTAGAGATACTGCCAACATTGAAACCATGATTTGATTGTAGTGCCAATTTCTTATCAAAATCAGCATAACCATAAGAAGATATTTTTATTAGCTTACCATTTTCTATCAGTGCCAGAATGACTCCTGGAACCTTTTGGATATTCATCAAATCTAAAACGATTGAATCAAGTTCAAAATTAAAGGATTGAGTTATTGCTATGTTGTTAAAAGAGGTAATGATGAGTAGGATTTTGGATAAGGATTGCAATGCTTTCATATTATTGTTTATAGATTAAAAACATTGAACTTAGTAGCTTTCTGCCAGCTGGTGAACGAATTTATTTGAAGGAACTTGCGTCTTATTCCATCCCTTTCAGAAGGCCACTGACTAAGTTTAGAATATGCAATTATTTCGATCAAACAGAAAATAACCCGATTCATCATAAAAACCATTGCGGTATATTCGAAAAGCTTAATTTTATCGCTATGAATTTTGATACAAAATGGACGTTCAATTTTAAGAACGTGATTACAGCTACAGCCATCCTGGCCGCAATGGTGATCCTATTGATTACACCTTCACAGGATGTTAAAATATTAATGAGGTTGGTGATTGGCGGACTTCTAGGTTACCATCTTTTGCTTTACCTTTTTACAAAAGGCATATTAAACTATCAGAATCAACACAGCATTTCGAGAATATTAATGTATGTCGCCAGCATCTTCACATTAATTGCTGGTATCAATCATTTTTCCCAGTACGAAAACGCACACCATAATGATGGTTTTTTTGTGGTCAATGGAAATGCCTGGATCGTCGATTTTTTTGGAATTTTACTGGCAGGGCTGCTTTTCTATATCTTATTTTCGTCGGTGTATCTTTTGTGGGAGAGAAAAAAGAAAACTGAAAATGAGAGTGTGAAAGCTGAATTACTGACCTTAAAGAATCAGATCAACCCGCACTTTTACTTTAACACCCTCAACAATCTATACGCTCTCATCAAGAGTGATCAAGTCCAGGCACAAAGGTTTGTACTCAAGTTATCAGATTTGATGCGTTATACCATCTATAAAGGAGGTCAGAAATTTGTAACCCTTGAAGAGGAAATGGAATATTTGAGCAATTACATCGAATTACAGACCTCAAGGTTTAGGAGGGATGTTCATGTCAATTTTCAAACTGAGATCGAAAATACATCAACTAAAATCAGCCCTCTGCTTTTTATTATTTTACTTGAAAATGCATTCAAACACGGCGTAGAAAAATTGATCGATGGTGGGGTGGTCGACATCAAATTAAAGGAAACAGATGGGCAGGTAGATTTTCAAATTTCCAATAATTATGATGGAAATGGCAAAAACAAAATGAAAGGAATCGGTCTAAAAAACCTGAAAGATAGTTTGAATCTGCTTTATCCTAATAGACACATTTTGAAACTAGACCAATTCGACAACCAATATATCGCAAAGCTTAGGATCAGTACATGAATTTTATCATAGTAGATGATGAATCAGCAGCTCACAGCAATATTGAAGAATTTGCTAACGAGATTTCGTACTTAAAAAAGGTAGCGAATTGCTACCATGCTTTTGAAGCACTGACTGTTTTAAAAGATAAGCGTGTTGATCTGATTTTTCTGGATATTAATATGCCGAAACTATCTGGATTTGAAATGCTGAAAAGTTTGTCTAACCCACCTAAAATAATAGTGACTTCAGCATATCAGGAATTTGCACTGGAAGGTTTTGAGCTCAATGTGGTAGATTATTTGTTGAAACCGTTTAGTTTTGATCGATTTTTGAAAGCCATCAACAAGCTGGAGACAGTGATGGACTCCAGTACTCATCCATCACCGACAGAACATGTTGAGGATTTCATTTTTGTAAAAAGTGATAAAAAGTACCACAAGATAGCGCTGTCTAATATCCTATTCGTGGAAGCACAAGGGAATTATATTAGGATAATCACGAAAAATGAGAAATTATTGACGTATATGAGTATGACAGAGATGGAGCGAAACATTTCAGAAAATCTGTTTATCCGCGTTCATAAATCTTATATCGTTGCCATTCGTAACATCGACTCAGTGGAAGGGAACCGAATAAAAATGGATAGCTATGAGATTCCCATTGGTCAAAATTACAAGAAATATGTATTCCACAGGCTGGGACTTCAAAAATAATGGTCTGAACTTTCGCACATGAATAGATTTTCACAGCTAATGCTTATCTTCCGACTCTTTTTAATATAAAGTATAATCAAGTTTTATGAAGTATCTTCTTTGGTCTCTACTCCTAAGTGCCAATATTGCAGTCTTGAACGCCCAAAATACTCCACAGCCTAATTATGATCTGGCTGCTCGATTCTCACCTGATCATTTAGATAAATTAGTGTTTTCTACGAGTGTAACGCCTCATTGGTTGAAGAATTCTGAACGATTTTGGTATATGTACGAGACTTCTGAAGGTAAAGCGTGGTATATCGTTGATCCTGCTAAAGGTAGTAAAGAAGCTTTGTTTGACAATGTTCAGATCGCTGCGGACATGTCCCGATTGACAGGTGATCCTTTCGATGCGAAGCATTTATCAATCTCCAAGTTAAAATTCATTGACGATGAAAGAAAACTTCAGTGGGAAGTAAAGTCTAAATTAGTGGAAGTGGATGAAGAAGAAGATGATATGGAGAGTGAGAAAGATTCAAAAGATAAGAAAAAGAAACCTAAAAAAGTAGCAAAGGTCTGGCATTTCGAGTATGACTTGACAACGAAGACATTGACTTTGGTAGAAGACTTTAAGAAAGAACCAAAAGACAAAGACTGGGCTTCCATTTCTCCGGATTCAAGCTATGTTTTGTTTTCCAGAGATCATAATCTATACTGGATGGACAAGGAAAACTTTCTAAAAGCACAAAAAGATGAGAAAGACAGTACCATCGTGGAGCACCAATGGACTGAAGATGGAGAAAAGGATTATGCATTCGGAGGATCTAACAGAGGTGTAGACAATGTAGAAGAAGAGGAAAACAAGGACAAGCGTCAGAGTGTCAGAGTAGTTTGGTCTCCTTCTGGTCAGAAGTTTGCCTTGATAAGGGATGACAGTAGGAAAGTAAAGGACTTGTGGGTATTGGATAATACAGCTCAGCCCAGGCCCCGACTGGAAACTTACAAATATGCCATGGCTGGGGATGAAGAAGTGGGATCAGAGGAAATGTATGTGTTTGACTTCCCAAGCAAACAGCGCAAATTGATTGAAATCGATACATTTAAAGATCAAAGCTTGAGCATTCTTAGAGCTCCGTCAAAGAAAACAGATCGAGATGAGGATCGCCGCTGGTCTACCTGGTTGTCGCCGGATGATTCTAAACTTTATTTTTCAAGAACAAGCAGGGACCTCAAGAAAGTTGATTTTGGATACGTGGATTTGGAATCCAATGAGGAGAAGGTTTTGATTAAAGAGAGATTGAATACCTACATCGATACAAGAACTCCGGGTTTGGTTAATGGAGGTGAAGAACTCATTCATTGGTCGGAGCGGGATGGCTGGGCTCATTTCTACCTATATGATAATCAAGGAAACCTGAAAAATCAGATTACGAAAGGTCCATTTCACAGTCAAAGTATAGAGGGAATTGATACTGAAAACAGGGTGTTGTATTTTACTGCTGCTGGCAGGGAGGATATGGAAGATCCATATTACTATCACTTATATAAAGTCAATTTCGATGGTTCAGGCTTAAAGTTGCTCAATCCAGGAAATTACAATCATGACGCTGAAGTGAATGACAATATGACCTATTTTGTGGATAATTACAGCCGTGTAAATACCATTCCAAAGTCTGCGCTTTTTAATACACAGGGAAAGTTGATGATGGATCTGGAATCGGCGGATCTTGACAGATTGTTTGAAACAGGCTACCAATTTCCTGAACCGTATAAGGTTAAGGCCGCTGATGGTATCACAGACCTCTACGGCGTAATGTACAAACCGTTTGATTTTGATTCTACGCTGAATTATCCATTGATAGAATATGTTTATCCGGGACCGCAAACGGAAGCAGTGAATAAGCAATGGTCAGGACGAATGGACCGAGCTGATAGGTTGGCCCAAATGGGCTTTATCGTTGTATCGATCGGAAACAGGGGAGGCCATCCATCCAGATCTAAATGGTACCATAATTATGGCTATGGAAATCTAAGAGACTATGGTCTTGAAGATAAGAAGTATGCGGCTGAGCAATTGGGAGATCGGCATGATTTTATTGACCTTGATAAAGTAGGAATATTTGGCCATTCCGGTGGTGGATTTATGTCAACCGCTGCTATGTTGGTATATCCGGATTTTTTCGATGTGGCCGTTTCTTCATCAGGGAATCATGAAAATAATATTTACAATAGATGGTGGAGTGAAAAACACCATGGGATCAAAGAAATCATTGGCGACTCAGGTGAGATTTCCTGGAAGTATGACATTGACAAGAATCCAGATTTAGCTAAAAATCTAAAGGGAAAGTTGTTGATCACTACTGGTGATATTGATAATAATGTGCATCCTGCGGGAACCATCAGAATGGCTCAGGCGCTGATTAAAGCCAATAAACGCTTTGATTACTTTGTATTTCCTGGTCAGAGACACGGGTACGGAGATATGAGAGAGTACTTTTTCTGGATGATGGCAGATTATTTCGCGGAACACTTGTTAGGTAGTTCTGATAATGAAACGGATATTAAGTATATGAATAATGAGAGAGCGAGAACTAAATAAACGTTAAATCACATTCTCACAAACCAATACAAAGGCAGGTGGAAGATTAAGCGGCACCCAATTAATATTGACTTTGCCGAAAACTTTTTCGTATAATTTTTTGGCCATAAGGCTGTAATGGACTTGTACATAGTTGCCACCTTCGATGAGGTGATCCTTACATGACTGCACAATATGGGTAGCAGTGGGTTCAGGTATGATGACAAATGGGATGGCAGAAATGACAGCGTCTACTTGGCTTAGTCCGTGGAGATCCAGGTACTTAGTTAGATGTTCAGCTGAATCCTGAACGACGATCAGTCGATCATCATTAATGTCATTCAGCATATGAATAAACTTTTCATTGACCTCAAAGGCCATCAGTTTGCATTCAGGTCCCATACTTCTCAGAATATGCTTGGTGATTACTCCATCACCTGCACCCAATTCAACAATCACCTTTGCCGTAGAAAAATCGACATGTTTAATCATGCCCTTGCACAGAAACTTTGAGCTTCTTGTAAATGTACCAACGGTTTTCAGATTTCGAATACTTTCCCTGAAAAATCCAATGGTTCCCATATTATTGTCCATTATACTGTAAGTAGTTCACAAGATCAGGGTATTCGTTAGCAAATTCTAACAACTTCGCCTTTTCCATGCGTTTGCCATCAATGAATGGAATGATCTTCGCCTCTTCGATTCCATCCTCTTTTAATGATTTAAGTACATCCTGTGCGTCATAGTAACTGGTGTAAAGACCAATGGTGTAAACATAATCATCCATACCAAATCCTTTTTCAATCATTGCGTCCTGGTAGTAATTCAATATATCATTCTGATACATCTGACTCACCCTTGCCACAAAAACTTTGTAAGTTAAACCTTTTTGAACGGTTTTATACAATTCAGCACTTCTATCCTTAAGGTAATCAGCTACAACAGGATCAGCATAGGTGATTTCTAATGGAAGATCTTCGGTTTCTGTCAACCGCAACTCGATCCGTCTGTTGAGCTTATTGGCTAATTTTTCTGTGCCGCTTCCTCTTTCTTGTTGAATAATAGGATAATTAGATCCCAGACCCCGAATTAAAAATCGTCTTGATGAAATGCCTTGATCCACGAGATAGTCAACAATTTTCTCTGCTCTTTTCATACTAAAATACAGATCATAAGCAACCTGACTTTCCTTGACAGAGTGACTCTCCAACACCAGGCGCGTTTGAGGGTAAATCGTCATGATGTCTACCAGATTATTTATGATTTTGGCGTTGGCTAAAGTGAACATGTTTTCGTCCCTATTGTAAAACAAAGGCTCCAGAACATATTCCCTCACCTTTTCAGGTGAGGTTTCGGTAATGATGGCCTTAGACCCCGGATCTCTGACTTCGATCCGATTGTTTTTAACGATTTCTTTCATGAACTCATCATTGGCCACAAATGGAAGGATAGGGTTATATGCCAATTGTCCAATTTCCTGATTTTTAAGATATGCTCTGTATAAATCAAAACCACCATAGCCATCTTTCCTATTGCTGCTAAAGTAAGATGACTGACCGTCTGAAGCAACTCGATAGTACATGTCGTCCAATGAGGAGTTGATGCCCATGTTTAAATTTTCTCCCTTGGCCCAATTGCCAGACTCATAGGAATATCGTGATTTGAATACATCGAAACCACCTATACTCTCCAAGCTGTTTGAACTATAATATAAATTCATTCCATCTTTGGTTAAGAATGGTGAAACTTCGTCAAAGGCTGTATTGATGTTTGGACCTAAATTTTTGGGAGGGGACCAATAGGTATTTCTTTTATAGCATACATAAAGGTCATAACCACCATAACCACCTGCTCTTTTACTGGCAAAAACAATGGTAGAGTCTGTATAGAATTGCAAATAAACATCTCCTTTTTCGCCTATCAGAGGACTGTCAAATTTAGGTGGATAAATTTCATCTCTTTCGATTCCGAAAGTATCTACGTAAATGGTACCACTTTCCACACCATCTCCTTTAAGAAAGAATAGAATAGATCCATCTGCACTGAAATCAAGTACCCTTTCATTTCTCCCGGTATTCAAAAGGTCGTTAAGTGGCTCCACTGCAGACCATCGCCCATTTTCCAGAGAAGTCGTGTACATATCCAAAAAGAATTTCCCATACACTGGATCTTTGAAGCCCTGGCTGTTTCTCCTTCCCCCTTCGGACATCGGTCTATTGCTGGAAAAATAATATTTGTTGAGATAATTAGGACTTTGAATGGGATCAATCTCATCATTGACGGAATTGATTTCCCGGCCCATATTTTCAACAAAAGCAATTTGGTCATAAAATTTAAGATCCATCCCACTAGCACAACGCTTAATCTGACTGATTACAAATCCTCTCATTGGATCCTTTCGTGTGGTTCTTCGCAAGTATTCTTTGTAATATTCAACCGCTTTTTCAAAATTCAGCTCTGAATGATAGATTTTCGCGATGTATAAATACAGTTGATCATCTTTTTTTCGAAAAGCAAGTAATTTAGAAATATCTGATTTAGCTGCATCAACATTGTTGGTCTCGAAGTTGCTGATCATTCTCATCAAAATAAGATCACGATTGTTTTCAGCATTGGCATCTTTTCGAAACTCCGTTAGCGCATCCCTGTAGAGACCTTTATCAAAAAATTGAGTGCCTGAACGAAAAAATCGATCTTGGGCAAAGGAAGATGTGGTCATGAACACCAGTAAAATAGTGTATACGCTATTTAGTTTCAACTTCGTCAAATGTTTCTAGTCTTATCGAAAGCTTCAAGGTAGTCTGCAATTTTTCTTAAAAAAGATCCTCCTAAAAAGCCATCAACAACTCTGTGGTCATAACTTAACGAAAGAAACATCATTTGTCGTACGGCAATAAGGTCTCCTGCTTCAGTTTCTACCACAGCGGGCTTCTTACGAATAGCTCCGACGGCCAATATAGCAACTTGTGGCTGATTAATAATAGGAGTACCCATCACATTGCCAAAAGTACCCACATTTGTCACGGTGAAGGTGCCTCCTTGAATTTCATCTGCCTTCAATTTGTTCTCACGAGCACGTTTAGCCAGATCATTTACTGACTTCGTCAAGCCAAGTAGATTCATGTGGTCGGCATCTTTGATAACGGGCACGATGAGATTACCGGTAGGTAATGCTGCTGCCATTCCAATATTTACGAAGTTTTTCTTAATGATCTTATCACCTTCCAGAGATACATTGACCATTGGGTAATCTTTCAATGCCATGGTCACAGCTTCAATAAAGATGGGTGTATAAGTAATCTTTTCACCATACTTCTTTTGGAAATCTACCTTCACACGCTCTCGCCATTCAACAATATCTGTTACATCAACTTCCACAAATGAAGTAACATGTGGTGAAGTATGCTTAGAATGCACCATATGCTCTGCGATGAGCTTACGCATTCTATCCATTTCGATGATCTCTGTACCAGCCTGGGGTAGGGATTCACTGGTTTTGCCTTGAGATGGAGCACTTGAGGTCTCTACTTGCGCTTTTTCAAACTGGCTGGTCTCAACAGGAGATTTTTCGATTACAGGTGGTGAAACTTTTCCTGATTTCTTATGATCGACATAATTGAGGATGTCAGATTTGGTGACTCTGCCATTGGCACCTGATCCTTCTATTTGATCTAGTTCACTCACACTTATGGCCTCTTGCTGCGCAATGGTTCTGACCAGCGGAGAGTAAAAGCGATCTGTAGAACTTGGATTGTAGCTGGCTTTTTCTACTGCAGTCACCTTTTTGGGTTGATGAACCCTTTCGGCATCTTGTTTAAATTCACGTTGCTGGTCACTCGCATGTCCATTCGGGCTGGACTCCTCTACATCACTGATTTGTTGTTCCGGTACATCAGGAACAGCCGGGGAGGGAACTGCTTCTGCATCTGACTCTGTTTTAATCTTAGCGATTACCTTTCCTACTTCTACTACTTCATTCTCGGAAAATAGAATTTCGGAGATCACACCCTCTACCGGTGAAGGGATATCAGAATCTACCTTATCTGTGGCTATTTCAAGTATCGATTCATCGAGCTCTACGGAATCGCCTTCCTTTTTAAGCCATTTCAGAATCGTAGCCTCCATAATACTTTCGCCCATTTTGGGCATTACTAAGTCAACTATTGCCATACCTATGGAGTGATTTATTGTAGCACAAAAGTACAGGAATTATCTGCCAAGTAAAAATTTTCTTAACAGATTCAACGCTGCGATGGAAGTATATTCAATATTTTTCAACCTGTTTTTGCTCAGCTGGAGGCGTCTCGTGATCACACGACTTTTATCTCCTACTGCAATCCAAATGGTACCCACTGGTTTTTCTGGACTACCTCCTCCGGGACCTGCAATTCCACTGGTGGAAATGGCAATATTCACGCCCATTTTAGCAATAGCTCCGGCGACCATTTCTCTGACAGTTTGCTCACTCACTGCTCCAAATGTTTTCAGTGTTTGTTCCTTTACGCCTAATTGCATCTTTTTGATGTGATTGGCATAAGCTATAATACTACCCTGAAAGTATTCCGATGAACCCGCAGTACTGGTAATCATGTGGGCGAGATATCCACCTGTGCAGCTTTCAGCCGTTCCTAATGTTAGATTTCTGTCTTTTAATTGTTGGCCAATGGTTTCAGAAAGGGTTACATCATCATAGCCATAGACAATATCTCCCAGGGCAGAAGTGATCCTCTTTGCATAGTCAACGACCTCTTCTTGATCACCGGTGAGGCTGCTCACTCTTACCCGTACACTACCCAGACTCGGCAAATAGGCGACTTTCAGATGGTTGGGAAAAGTTTCCACAATGTTGCTGATCTTTTCTTCAATCATGGTTTCACCCCATCCGGCCGTCATAATGGTTTTATGGAAAATCCGCCGTTTAAGATTTCGTTGTAAAATCTTATCCAATCCACCGTGCTCCATGATGTATTGCATCTCATAAGGGACCCCCGGCATCGACAGGATCACTTTCCCGTCTTTCTCCATCCACATTCCCTGGGCGGTTCCCATATGATTCGTAATAACGGTGCATCCTCTTGGAATATAAGCCTGTGACTTATGGGTTTCTTTTAGGTCAATGTTGTATTTTTCAAATAGCTTCTTCATTTGATCAAAAATGACTTCGTCGAAAACGAGGTCAACATCTAAATATTTCGCGATCGCTTTTTTAGTGACGTCATCCTTGGTCGGACCTAATCCACCTGTCATCAAGATAAAATCAGCTTCTTTGGATAATGCCTTCAAGTTCTTTATGATGGTATCCTCAGAATCTGGTATCGATCTGATCTCGCTAACCGTGACATTAATCTTCTCTAACTGTGCTCCAAGCCAAGCTGAGTTTGAATCAATCACCTGACCGATAAGCAATTCATCTCCAATCGTTAAAATTTTTGCTTCCATTAGGTCAAATATAGCTCAACATGGAAGATTCAAATGCTTTTTTATATGCTTTTGGAGTTTTTTTAGCTATTCTTTTGAATTGCCTATTGAAGTTGGATATGGTTTGAAATCCACTACGGTAACATGCTTCTGAAACGTTGGTTTTGCTTTCAATAAGCAGCTTGCAAGCATGTCCTATTCTAATTTCACTTAAGAATTCAGAAAAAGTCTTATTCGCATGAATTTTAAAATATCTGCTAAAGGAAGAGGTGGTCATATTGGTAATCTCTGAAAGTTCTTCAAGATGTATTTTGCGATCAAAATTCTTTAAGACAAAATCATAAACTTTATTCATTCGAATGGTATCTCCATCTCTTAAAGTGTTGGTGTATCCTGAAGATGCGATGGTTGTTAAGTGTTCACTTTCGGAAAGGAAGTGAAGTATTTCTAACAATTTAATGACACCATTGAAACCATTGCAATTAAGTAGATTGATCATCATACTTTTGACCTTTTTCAGGACAGGTATTTGCAGATCTATTCCTCTGCGGCTTTTAAAGAGCAATTGCCTGATTTTAATAAATTCTTCTTTTTCTAGAAGGCTATCCCCGAATAAATCTTCATTAAAATAGATGACCACGCCCTGCGATGAATTTTCACATCCACCTTTTTGATCACTTTTCCATAAATGTGGTAAATCAGGTCCTGTAAATGTGATGTCGCCAACTCTAAAAGGCTTAATATGATCTCCTATGAATCTTGTTCCTTTACCTTTAAGCACCAGAAATAGTTGATATTCCGAATGGTAATGCCAGGTAGGGTCAAAAATATCATCCTCCAGCATTTTGATGATGTAGGCATGATTATCTGGGATAGGAGACTTATGAAGTGGTGATTTCAATTTTTCTAAGAAATAATTATACTAAATTATCTTGAATATAGAATATTTTGAGAAATGATGACAAAATAAAGTCAGATATTGATATAATTCAGTATTTCTTTCATCGGAAAAAGTCTTAACATTGGATTAAAATATGATTAGTTATGATGTCCAATTGGTTAAGATTTGCAACCTGGGTTACTTTAAGCACTATAATCATAGCAGCATGCCAATCCAGCAAAGTAGAAGTAAAGGATTCAGAACCAAGAAAAATTGAAATTCTCTTCTTAGGCCATGACCAGGAACATCATCATTCTGCTCAATACATGCCGATACTGGCATCGTCCTTAGCAAGTGAAGGCATCAATTTTACCTATACTGAAGATCCTGATGATATTAATTTATCTAACCTGAATCAATATGATGGTTTATTAGTTTATGCCAACCATGATTCTATCACAACACCTCAGGAAAGTGCACTGTTGAAATATATTGAATCCGGTCATGCATTTATACCTATACACTGTGCAAGCTATTGTTTTAGAAATTCTGAAGAAGTTGTCAATCTTATAGGAGGTCAATTCAAATCACATGACACCGATACTTTTACAACAAATTTTTCAGATCAGTCACATCCAGTCATTTCTGATCTTCAGTCTTTTACCACCTGGGATGAAACTTATGTACATCACAAGTTAGCAGATGACATTGAAGTACTCATGACTCGTGATGATAATGGAAAGAGCGAGCCATGGACTTGGGTTAAAGAATATGGAGAAGGCAAAGTTTTTTATACGGCTTATGGCCATGATGAACGCACCTGGTCTCATCCCGGTTTTCAAAAGTTGGTCAAGAATGGCATTTTATGGGCTGTATCTGAAGAAGTACGATCAAATAGAGATCAATTTGTGACTGACATCCCCGAATTAAAATATGAAGAGGCTGCTAATATACCAAACTACGAAAAAAGAGATCCTGCTCCTAAATATCAGCTTCCACTTTCTGCCCAAGAATCTAAAAAATTGACTCAGGTACCTCCTGGTTTTAAATTGGAATTATTCGCTTCTGAACCGGACATCATTAATCCTATCGCTATGAATTGGGATGAGCGGGGAAGACTTTGGGTGATTGAAACCGTAGATTATCCGAATACGGTCAGAGATCAAAAAGGTCAAGGTGATGATGTCATAAAAATTCTCGAGGACACAGACGGTGATGGGAAAGCTGACTCTATTATCATATTTGCTGATCAATTGAATATACCGACCAGTTTTGTTTTCTTCGACGGTGGTGTGATTGTATCTCAGGCGCCTGAATTCCTTTTCTTAAAAGATACAGATGGCGATGATATTGCAGATGTCAGAGAAGTGATGATCGAAGGATGGGGAACTTTTGATACTCATGCTGGGCCTTCTAATCTTCAATACGGAATAGATAATCAAGTGTATGGTGCAGTAGGTTATTCTGGCTTTAAAGGAGAAATATTCGGAAGAGAATTGGCTTTTCGCCAAGGAGTCTTCAGGTTTAACCCAAAGGTCGATACTTTTGAGTTTCTAACCAATACGAGCAACAATACCTGGGGTCTTGGAATCACTGAAGACAATTCTATATTTGCGTCCACTGCAAACAATACACACAGTGTGTATCTCGGAATACCTAATCGTCACTTAGTAGACATAGGACCTGTTGATATTAAAGGAAGTGAAAAGATAGATGGACATTATGAAATGCAACCCATTACCCAAAATGTACGGCAGGTGGATGTGTTCGGAGGCTTTACAGCAGCCGCCGGGCATCATTTCTATACTGCCCGGGCCTATCCTCAGGCTTATTGGAACAATGTAGCTTTTATTTGTGAGCCGACAGGTGGATTGGTTCATATTGCTAAAATAGAAAAGGATGGGGCAGGTTATAAAGAGAAAGATGGTAGAAATATTGTAGCAAGTGCTGATGAATGGTTTTCTCCTGTCGAAGCGAAAGTAGGTCCTGATGGATTCTTATGGGTAGCAGATTGGTATAATTTTATCGTACAGCATAATCCTACTCCTTCTGAAGAGTGGGGAGGTTATGACGCTGAAAATGGTGAGGGGAATGCATATGTCAATCCATTGAGAGATAAGTCACATGGACGGATATGGAGAATCGTACCTAAAAATCGTGCAGCACCACAAATTACTCTAGACAAGAACAATGAAGATCAATTAATCAAGATGCTGGGTAATGATAATATGTTTTGGCGACTGACTGCGCAAAGGCTATTGGTAGAAAAGGAGAACATCGAAGAAGTAAGTAGTATTAAAGAACTGATCTCATTATCAAATGGTAATGATAAATCAGTTATTCACGCTATATGGACACTTGATGGATTGGGTTTGCTGCAAAATGATAATGCACTACAGGAGCTGATCGTTAAAATGCTAGATCATAGATCTGCAGCTGTGCGAAAAGCTGCGTTGCAATCCCTTCCTTTGACTCCAATGGTTTTGAAAAAAATGGATGAAGTGGAAATCTATAGGGATGAGGATCCAGCCGTGAGTTTAATTGCAATTCTAAAATTGGCAGATAAAAGCCCTTCTGAAGCTATAGGTCAGAAATTATATGAACTCACAAAGGATAATACGATTCGCGAAGATCACTGGTTGGTCAATGCTGTTTATGTAGCTGCAAGCCAGCACGCTCCGGGATTTGCGACAGCCTATTTACAGGATAATCCAAATGCGAATATTGATGAGCAACCGGACTTTTCAGAAGATAAGATTAAGCTAGATGGCTCAAAATTAGCGGCGACTATTATGCAAAGTAATATTTCGAAATTAGATATTGATATTGCCGATTATGAGGAGACGAATATTCGAGAAAAATTAGTAGTGATCAAGTCTGTGAAAAATGAAATGAAATACGACATGACAGAATTTACGGTTAATGCGGGGGAAATGGTAAAACTAGTTTTCGAAAACGTCGATTTCATGCAACACAATCTTATCATCGTAGCGAGAGGGGCACTGGAAAAAGTGGGTCAGGCGGCTGATAAATTGGCGGCAGACCCAAATGGAGAGGCCATGGGATATGTTCCGAATATGCCTGAAGTGTTATTTGCCACGGATCTTGTTGATCCTGAAGAGAAGGTAAGCCTGTTGTTTACAGCACCTCCAGAGCCCGGTTTATATCCATTTGTGTGTACTTTCCCCGGTCACTGGAGAATGATGCAAGGGGTGATGAAAGTTTTACCCTCTGAAGAAATCTAAAAAAATGAGTTTAAGCTACAATTTTGGAGTAAGCACCTGGCTTTGGGAGTCTCCTTTCAAAACTTCATCCATATCACTTTTTCCAAAAATCAAGAAAATGGGATTTGATCTGGTAGAAATACCTGTTGAGGACCCGGAATTAATTAATGGAAATGAAGTTGTGGAAGCTTTGAACGCCAATGATTTGAAAGCAAGTATATGCGGGGTTTTCGGACCTACGAAGGACTTGACTGCAGATGATACACAACTTCATGAAAATTGCTTCAAATACCTTCGTAAATGTTTTGAGCTGGGAAATGTTTTGGGAACAAAGTTTGTGGCGGGGCCAATGTATTCTGCTGTTGGGAAGGCTAGATTGGTTCCTCAAGAGCAAAGGAATCGGGAGTGGTCCAGAGCAGTTGAAAATCTGTCTAAGGTTTGCCTCATCGCTGAGCAGTTTGGACAAGAGATTGCTTTAGAGCCATTGAATCGATTTGAATCCGACTTAATTAATACGGCAGATGATGTTCTTAAATTGGTGAATGACATCAATCATCCCTCCGCAAAAGTCATTCTCGATGGATTTCATATGACAATTGAGGAAAGTGATATACGCAAAGCAATCAATACAGTGGGTGATCATTTGATCCATATACAAATCAGCGAAAACCACAGAGGCATCCCCGGCACAGGGCTGACTCCCTGGTCTGAATTTGCCAAAGGATTATTAGATATTAATTACCAGGGATCAATAGTTATTGAGAGTTTTACGCCTGAAAACAAGGAACTGGCGGCGGCAGTTTGTATTTGGAAAAACCTGGCCAAGAATCAGGATGAGTTCGCTTCCAAGGGATTGGCACACATGAAAACAGTTTTTAAAAATTAAACGAGTTGAAAATGAAAGATCGTCAAATAAATATTGCAATTGTGGGATTGGGATTCGGTGCAGAGTTTATTCCCATTTACCTTCGACACCCTCAAGCCAACATGATGGCGGTTTGTCAGAGATCTGAGCAATCATTGAATGAAATTGCTGACAAGTTTAAAATCGAGAAACGATTTACTTCATTCGATGAGCTGATTCAAGATCCTGAAATCGACGCAGTACATATTAATACGCCAATACCAGATCATGGGATTCAATCTATCAAAGCATTGAAAGCCGGAAAACATGTAGCGTGTACGGTACCGATGGCGACTACAGTGAAGGAATGTGAGGAGATTGTCAATCTCACAGAGGAAACAGGTTTGACCTATATGATGATGGAAACTGTGGTTTATGCTAGAGAATTTCTCTTCATGAAAGAATTGTATGAAGAAGGAGAGCTTGGTAAAGTTCAATTTTTAAAGGCTAGTCATCAGCAGGATATGGATGGATGGCCTAATTATTGGCCGGGGTTGCCGCCAATGCATTATGCGACACACTGCGTTGGTCCTGTCTTGGGTTTCACTAGAGGAGAGGCAGAGTATGTATCTTGTTTTGGTTCAGGAACGATTAGAAAAGAACTCATTTCACATTATGATTCGCCCTTCGCTGTACAAACGACACATATTAAATTTAAAGATTCAGACCTAAGTGCTCAGGTTTATCGATCATTATTTGATGTTGCCCGACAATATCGAGAAAGCTTTGAAGTTTATGGGTCCAAAAAGTCAGTGGAATGGCCATTGAAAGAAGGTAATCCTCTGGTAGTGCATACTGCAAAGAAACCTGAACCCGAAATTCCTGAAAACGTAGATGCACCCGACTATGCGAAACTTCTGCCTAAAGAAATACAACCTTTTACCACAGGAGGCGTGTATGATTCAGATGAGCATCAACACTTATCATTTACTCAAGGTGCAGGACATGGTGGGTCACATCCACATTTGGCACACGAATTTATTTCGGCATTAATTGAGAATAAATCACCTTACCCTAATGCCAGACAGTCAGCAAATATCACTTGTGTTGGTATTCTCGCCCATGAATCAGCTCTGAAAGGTGGAGAAATCATTAAATTGCCAGAGTTTACCTTTGAAAAAAAATAAGCTTCGTGATACTTGTTGACTTTCAAAATAATCTATGAAATGATATTATTTGAAGAGTTTAAAACTCCGTAGCGTGAAGAGTTGATAGCACCGTAATAGCATAAATTGTTAGACCCATTTCAATTCTCCAAAGCTGTAGGCTTTATAAGCTCCATCTTGCTCCACGATGAGATTGCCTTCCCGGTTTACAAATAAAACCTTGGCAGAGAAAAGGTTGTTTTCCTGATCTTCGAAAAAACGGATTTCATTCTTGGCATATAGATGATCGTTGTATCTTTTGTCCTGGATCTGGAGATTCCTTTGAAGCAGCATGTATTCTGTTTTGATATCGACCAATAAAAAGTCGAGCAGTTCCCTTTTATCAAAATCCACTCCTAACTCCAGTGCTAATGAAGTTGCATTCAAATCAGCAGGAAATTTCTTCTGATTGACATTAATGCCTAAGCCGATCACTGAGGCATTCATTCTACTTCCAGCAATAATATTTTGAATCAGTATTCCTCCTATTTTTTTGGGACCGCAGTATATATCATTAGGCCATTTAATTTTAACTTCTTTGGAGGCCAAAAAAGAATGTAGGGTATTTTGCACGGCAAGTGAAATGGCCTTACTCAATGAAAATTGTTCATGAACAGGAAGAAATTCGGGATAAAGGATTATCGATGAAAGTAAGTTTTTTGTAGATTCTGACATCCATTGTCTGCCATATTGTCCTCTACCATATGTCTGAAAGTCAGCCGAAATCACAGTTCCTTCTGCTGGAGCGTTTTTTGATATAAGATTAAGCGCGTATTTGTTAGTAGAGTCTGTCTCCTTAAAGTGATAGTGCTTAGCGCCGGCGAATAGGCTGTCTAATTTAGTAGGCAATAAACTATTTATTTAGTAGTTTTGTTTGTAACAATGAACAGGTAAAGATAATAACAACTTAGGGTGATTAAAACTTTGCCTAACAAATAATTAAATAACAATTTGAATAATACAAAGCAAGCAACTCAGGCCGTTTCGGATACCTCCGAGCTGAATGAGTTGATCATAGATTCTATACAAGACATCAAGGGAAAGAATATTGTTAAAATTGATCTACGCTCTTTACCTGAGGCTCCTGCCGATTATTTTATCATTTGCGAAGGCGATTCCACAACACAAGTTTCAGCAATAGCGGGTAATGTGTACAAAAGGGTTAAGGATGAAATGGGATTCATCCCACATAGAGAAGGTCAGGAAGCTTCTACCTGGGTTTTAGTAGACTATTTCGATACAATCGTTCATGTTTTCTATCCGGAAACCAGAGCTTTATACGATCTTGAAGACCTTTGGAGCGATGCCGACTTTACAGAATTTCAGAATTTGTAATTAAATGAGCCTGAGGCTAAGTTATGAGTGAAAAAGGAAACGATAATAAGAACAAAAACAAGTCAAAGATAAATTCGTATTGGATTTACGGGATATTGATTGCTTCGATTCTCGTGTTCAATATATTTATGTACAGCAGTGCCAATGCACCTACTACAACATTGAATTCCTTTGTCGAAATGGCAAAGGCGGGTGACATTAAGGATGTAGAAGTAATCAATGGTAAAACAGTCAATGTTTACTTGAAGAAAGAAGCCCTTGATAAGTACGGCGACATTAAAGAAAACAATTTTGTAACAGGAGTTAATCCCCATTATACTTTTGAGATTGGATCTGTAGAGACTTTTGATCGATATGTTGCTGAATTGAAAGAAGAAGGCACCATTGTGGATCCGGTTTATAAAACAAAGGAGTCCTGGTTAGCACCATTGTTAGGCTGGGTCTTACCGTTTGCTATTTTAATTGCTATCTGGCTATTTATTATGCGTCGCGTAGGCGGTGGTGGAGCAGGGCCTGGAGCTCAGATTTTCAACATAGGGAAATCTAAGGCTGCACTCTTTGATAATAATGCGAAGGTCAATGTCTCCTTTAAAGATGTAGCCGGTTTGGATGAAGCAAAAGAAGAGGTCATGGAAGTGGTCGATTTCCTAAAAAACCCAAAGAAATACACCTCACTTGGTGGTAAAATACCGAAAGGAGTGCTGCTGGTAGGCCCTCCGGGAACCGGTAAGACACTTCTTGCTAAAGCCGTTGCAGGCGAGGCAGGTGTTCCATTCTTTTCGATCTCTGGTTCTGATTTCGTTGAGATGTTTGTGGGGGTAGGTGCTTCGAGGGTACGTGATTTGTTTAAGCAAGCGCGGGAGAAAGCCCCATGTATTGTATTTATAGATGAGATAGACGCTATTGGTCGTGCAAGAGGAAAAGGAGCGATGCAAGGTGGAAATGATGAAAGAGAAAATACCTTGAATCAACTTTTGGTTGAGATGGATGGATTTAGTACGGATAAGGGTGTAATCTTAATGGCTGCCACGAACCGTCCGGATGTATTGGATTCGGCGCTCTTAAGACCAGGACGTTTTGATCGCCAAATTGGGATAGACCGACCCGATCTCAAAGGAAGAGAGGCTATTTTTAAGGTGCATCTGAAGAATATTAAGACAGGTCCAGATATTGATGCGAGTGAGTTATCAGAAATGACTCCGGGATTTGCTGGAGCGGATATTGCAAATGTGTGCAATGAAGCAGCTTTGATCGCGGCGAGAAGAAATAAGAAAGAAGTCGATATGGACGACTTTAATTATGCATTGGACAGGGTAATTGGTGGTTTAGAGAAAAAGAACAAACTGATTTCTCCTAAAGAGAAACAGATCATTGCCTATCATGAAGCCGGTCACGCCATATGTGGATGGTATTTGCCTTATGCATCACCATTGGTCAAAGTAACCATCGTTCCCAGAGGAATAGGAACATTAGGTTATGCCCAGTATTTACCAAAAGAAGAATACATTACCAGAACTGAGGCATTACTGGATAGAATGTGTATGACATTCGGTGGCCGAGCAGCGGAAAAGTTGGTTTTTGGAAAGATATCCACTGGTGCCCAAAGTGACCTTGATCAGGTGACCAAAATGGCGTACAGCATGATATCTGTCTACGGAATGAATGAAAAGGTTGGAAATGTTTCCTTTTACGGCATGTCTCAAGACCAATACAGTAAACCATATTCAGATGACACTGCTACACTCATAGATGATGAAGTAAGAAAAATGGTAGAGGCACAGTACATCAGAGCTCAGGAGCTTCTTAAAGACAAGCGTCAGGAATTAGAAATTTTAGCTCAGGCCCTACTTGAGAAAGAGGTCTTGCTGAAATCTGATGTGGAAACCTTGATCGGCGAACGTCCTGCAGAGCCTACATCGGAAGCGGAGGTTTTTGCAACTTCTAATGGAGTGAAAGACGATAAAGAATAGTAAAGTTTGCATCCTGATGCTCTAAAAAAAATAAAAAGGCTGCCAGTTTTCTGACGGCCTTTTTTGATATTAATAGGTAATTACGCAGTCGAATCATTGCAGTATTTCGCTTGATCCATTTAGAATAATTCAGTAACTTACAGATCTTATGCCCAACAGGATAGAATCAGATAGTATCATTAGAGACAGGCAGGATAAGCTTCAGGATTCCACTGACCAGTCTAATGCTGAGTACGTTACTCAGTTAGAGAAATCTTCTTCTCTTATGCCTCCTGAAAAACCATTTGAAACGGAAGCAGCACAAGACAAAACCAGACCTGATAAAAAGAAGGATGCCTCCAGAAACAATGAATTTGTCCAGAAAATAAAAGGTTCTACGAATGAGATTGAACGCATCGACAAGACCAATGAAGTCAAGTTACATCTGCTGACTGAAGAGTATCAAAAAATCGCTGATAAGCTTGGTCATGAATCTTTATCGAAAAAGGATGAGGCAAGCCTGGAAGCAATTTTGGGTGATGTACAAGAGAGAATCGAATTATATAAATCGAAATTACAAGCAGGTGCAATGAGTTCACTAAGTGGAGAACTGGAGATGGAAGCGACCGATGGAGAAGGAGATGGTGAAGAGGGTGCTGATGTCATCATGGATGGCCTTAAAGATCAGGTTTTAATGGCTGCTCCAGGGATCATTGCCGGGAAGAGAGACGAGGAAGAAGAAGAGGAAGAGAAAGCAGACGAAAAAGAAATCGATCAGTAGGACCTCGGACTTAATGATGGAATTTAGGGCTGCAGTCCGAGACTTGTAGTCTAAATGGACAGAACTTGAAATTAAGTCCAAGATCATCCAGTGTTAAAACACCAGCTTCTAGCCAGCCCAAAAATTAATAACTGTTCAAATCTTCTAACTCAATATATTTCTCAGCATATTCCATGGCATCAATACCACGGATGGCCTTTATAATTCTTAACTCTTTTCTGAATACCAATTCTATGAAAAAATCGCAATAGCTGTATAAGTCTATTCGTACTTCCTCACTTTCTATGCTTTCCACTTTAGAAGCTTTGTGTTTCGCGATATTCAACTGCTCATCCATGTCCAGGATGTTAAACGATTCAAGATCGTGCTCGTAATGCTCCATCTTACTAATCTTTATTTGCTAACTGCCCACATGCTGCATCAATATCTTTACCTCGACTCCTTCTAATGGTCACCATAATATCCTGCTTTCTAAGATAAGATGCAAATTCATCGACAGCATCTTCTTTACTTTTAACAAATTCCACTCCATCTATAGGATTATATTCAATAATGTTCACATTGACGGGAAAACGTTTACAAAGTCTGGACAGATTTTTCGCGTCTTCCAGCGAATCATTAAAGTTTTTGAAGGCTATGTATTCGTAACTGATTTTATTCCTCGTTTTCTGATAAAAATAATCCAAAGCATCCATCAGTGCTTCAAGGGTATTGGTTTCATTAATGGGCATGATTTCGTTTCTCTTCATATCGTCAGCGGCATGTAAGGATAAAGCCAAATTAAATTTGACACCATCATCAGCCAATTTCCGGATCATTTTGGCGATACCTGCTGTACTGACTGTGATCCTTCGAGGTGACATATTGAGCCCGTGATCTCCGGTAATCAATTCCACACTCTCCAATACATTCTTATAGGCTAATAAAGGCTCACCCATACCCATATAAACGATATTGGTTAATGGGTGATCAAAGGTTTCCAGACTTTGCTGATTGACCTTAACCACCTGATCATAGATCTCTCCGGCATCCAGATTTCGCATCCGTTTCATTTGACCCGTCGCGCAAAATTTGCAGGTAAGACTACAACCCACCTGGGAAGAAACACAAACAGTAAACCTGCGATCATCAGGTACAGGAATCAACACTGATTCGATAAAATGTTCATCATGAAGTTTGAATCTGGATTTAATGGTGCCGTCATTGGAGCGCTGAAACTTATCGAGCGAAATGGCATTAATGATGAAATTCTCCTTCAAAAATTCACGCAAACCTTTAGAAAGATTGGTCATTTGGTCAAAACCAACAGCACCTTTTTTCCACAACCACTCATATATTTGCTTAGCCCTAAAAGCTGGTTCCCCTTGTTCTTTCATGAGCACTTTCAAATCTTCCACCGAAAACTTTCGAATATCTGCTTTAATGACTGTTTCTGACATGATGCAAAGGTAATAAAAACCCCAAAGACCAATCTTTTACGTTTTGCGCACGTTATATTTACGATTACAAGAAAACACATTAGATGTACATTAAATTTAAACTGGTCATTTTCTTACTGGTGATGGGCATTACAAGTAGTATTTCGCAGGGAATATATACGGAATCAGATATTGCTGCTCAAGACCTTTTGATCGCAGCGAAAAAAGAGGTTTTGCTGGGCGACTTGGAAGAAGCGGTAAAAATATACAAGAGATTACTGGAAGAACATAACGAAATAGCTGCAGCCTACGAACTTTCGCGCATCTATGTAAAAAATGATGACTTTTCTACTGCGTTGACATATGCACAGAGAGCTTATGACGCGGAACCTTCCAATCAATGGTATTTAATTCAGCTGACCGATTTGCTTAGTCTCAACAATAATGATGAAGAGGCTGCCAAGCTATACGAAAAGTATACGCAGGAAGACCCGCTTAATGAATATCATTATTTACAAGCGAGTTACCATTACTTAAAGGCAGATCAGCCTAAAGATGCCATCAAGATATTAGATAAACTAGAGGAGAACAGAGGTATAACGGAGGAGATTATTCAGAGAAAGTTTGAAATCTATGACGTCATGGGGAAGGAAAAAGATGCGCTCAAAGAACTAGAGAAGTTGAGCGAAATGTATCCTTCTGAAACCAGATACTTACACAATATCGCCGGATATCTGAGGTCAATGGACAAAGAAAGTGATGCTAATAAGGTGATGACCAGGATCCTAGAGATAGATCCTGACGACGAAACGGCTCTCCTTTTTTCAAAATCTTCTGGTAAAAACAAAGATGCGAATTACCTGAGATCATTGGTGCCGGTCATCAAGGATCAGAGAATTGATCTCGACAAAAAGGTTATTGAATTGATTCCATATTTGCAGGAATTTGCAAATACAAGCGAAGACGAATTGGGTCAGAGTTTACTGGACATTACGCTGATCATGGATGAAATCTATCCTAAGAATGCCAAAGTGAAAAGCATATTAGGAGATATTTACTTCTATTCACAAAAGCTGGAGAATGCAAGTGAGGCATATGCTGCATCTGTGGACATAGATAAATCGATTTGGACGGTTTGGTCACAATTATTTCTGACCTTAGATCTTATTCAGGATTTTAAGACCATGAGGGAATATAGTGAGAAGGCCATCGATGTTTATCCTAATCAAGCATTAGCTTACTACTATAATAGTGTCTCCTATTTGGAAATTGGTGATTTAGGGGAAGCCCAAATGTCAGCTGCTGAGGCCAGGATGGTTTCCGGCAATAATCCGGCGGTGACTCCTGAAATAAATTTACTGGAAAGCAAAATCAAATTTAATGAGAAGGACTACGATTCTTCACTGGAACTGATCAAAAAAGCGATAAGTGGGGCCACAGCCAGTAATCCCAGAATGCTGGAGCATCAAGGTGATGTCCTCTGGGCATTAGACGAACAATCGGCTGCAAAGGAAAGTTGGAAAATGGCCATTAAGGCAGGCGGTAACCCTGATCGGATCAACAAAAAAATAAGTGGTGAAGCAAATCTTAATAATTAGTCTTTTACTGGTGGTTTCCTGTACTGGAGCCAAAAAAGCAGGAAAAGGAACCTCAGGAATGAAGGAACTTTCGGCGGCTGAGACCATCAAAAGAGTTCAAGCCGGAAGATTTAGTTTCGATCGGTTAAATGCAGATACAAACCTGGGCATTAAATCAGATATGTTCAATGGGTCTGTAAGTGCTAAAATTAGAATGGTTAAAGACAGCGCCATCTGGATGTCTGCGTCCAAACTGGGATTCGAAGTAGGTCGGGTATTGATTACGCAGGATTCTGTTTTCGTTATTGAGCGCTTGCAAAAGACTTTTATCAGAGAATCAATAGATGAAATTTCGAAATTAGCCGGTGTTGACCTGGACTTCGAAATGATACAGGACCTCATGATCGGAAATCCTTACCTCCATCCCGTTGATAATACCGTCACTTACTTTGATCGGGATAGTTTGCAGATTTATCCGGCATTCGATGAGTATCGTATTGCGCATACATTTACCAATGGAAACTTCCGATTGGTCCGAACCACGGTCAGAGACGAAGCTACCAAAACCGCAGTCGTCATGGATCTGGATGAATATAATTCGACTTCAGATAGTCAGATATTTGCCTACTTTCGTAAAATTGTCGTTGATAATGAAAATGAGCTTTCTATCTCCTTTAAAGATGTGGAACTTAACGTTGAAAAAGACATCAGGTTTTCTATACCTTCTTCTTATTCTCCTCGCGAGTTTTAAGGTCAATGGTCAATCCAGAGAAGATCTTGAACAGAGAAGAAACGACATCATTCAAAAGATCGATGATACCAATGAACTTCTGAAAGAGACTGCTCAAAATAAAAAGGTCATACTATCAGACCTGGTCATTATTGAATCTCAGATAGCAAATAGAAAGCTACTCTTGGAGCAGGTAAGTGAAGAAATAGAGCTGATAGAGAAAGATATTTTAAGCCATGCTTTTGAACAGGAGGAGAAGCAAAGGAAGGTTGATTCTCTAAAACTTCAATATAATAAGGTGCTTAGGGCTGTATACAGACAAAGGGCTCTTCATAACCCCATATTGGCTCTACTATCCTCAGAATCCGTCAGCCAGGGTTTACTCCGAGCTAATGTATACTACAGACTCCAGGAATACGTTGGTGATAAATTGGCCTACATCAAAAAAGAGCAGGCCTTATTGGAATCTCAAATTGCCTCCATGAGCCAGGACAAGGATCAAAAAAGAGATGCACTTAAAAGGATTGCGGAACAGTCTGCAAAGCTTGAAAATGAACAGGCAAGACAGAATGTAATGATCGCTTCGTTACAGGAAGACGAAAGTCTATTAAGGGAAAATTTGGATAAGCAAAGAAAGGATCGGGAAAGGATGAATGCAGAAATTGAGACCGTGTTAAAATCAGAATTGAAAGCATCAAAAGAAATAAGCTCGACGGATTCAGCTTTTGATCAACTGAGAGGTAATATGACTGCTCCGGTTAGGGGTGGTGTCATTACCTCAAAGTATGGCAAACAGCCACACCCCACCATGAAAAACATCACCATCAGTAACAATGGGGTTGATATGAGAGCGCCTTTAAATGCAGAGGTTATGGCTGTTTATGAAGGAAAGGTGGTGAGTGTTTCCCAAATGTCAGGTTTCGGGGTGACTGTCATTTTAGAACATGGAAAATATTATACAGTTTACTCAAGGCTTGGTGAAGCTTTTGTAAAGAAAGGTGACCAGGTCAGCAAAGATCAAGTGCTGGGAAGACTCGAAGTGAAAGATGACAGCAGCGAATTTCATTTCGAGATATGGAAGGATAATAAAACCCAGAATCCACAGGTGTGGTTGAGTAATTAAAATAGAGTCTCCCGCTAGAACTGGCGTTCAATAACGGGAGACCAATGGAAAAATTTGCTTCATATTTCCTTAAAAACTCACCCTGCTTCTCTCTTCAGAAGAGCCGGTTTCAATTTGCACTTGCTTAGCCTTATTATTACCAAAGGGATATGTATACGTTAAGTCAATGGATCGAAGACTGACATCAAAGTCTATAAAGTAGTCGTTCTGCTCCGTTTCAGTTGACGATCTCCAAATAAAAGTGTGAAATATGTCTGAACCGCGAAGCGCTAAATTGGCTCCATTCTTCATTTTTTTACTCACACCAATATTAACCATCATTAAAGGTTCAAATACACTGATTCCCCAGAAATTATTATGTATGTAGTTGGCAGATAAATTCAGGCTGAAAGCCTTTGATAAGCTGATTTGCTGCGAGTGATTAATTGTAAAATTGTCCTGAATAATAGACGATCTGTCGTCTCCTAAAATCAATTCTGTTCTGCTGGCCAACAAAGTGTTATTAACCGTCCACCAATCTGTCAGATTAAAAGGTACTGTCAATTCGGCGATATATGCGTTGCTTTGAGGAATATTCTGTGGCGCCCACACGATATATTGATCTGAGCCGCCGGTTGCTGGTTGGAAACCAACGATCAAATTTTGGATTCGATTGTATTTTAAAGAAATCCAATAGCTCTTATAGGTATAACTCACATCTACTCCATGGGTAATTGCCGGCAATAAGGATGAGTTCCCTTGTACCAATACACTGGGAGATAGAAAGAAAACAAAAGGTGCCAAGTCTGTATAAGTGGGTCTGGTTACTCTGCTGTTTAAAGCTAAATTGATAGCATTTTGAGCATCAAAACGATGTGAGTAATTGATGTTAGGGAACCAGTTTCCGTAGTTCCTGTCCACAAAATTAGCTTCAGTATCGGAACTCAGTTGTGTAATGGTATGCTCATATCTTATACCCGCGTTCAGTTGATCAAATGGGCTGATCTGATAGCTTACACTAGAATATACTCCTATGATGTTTTCATCCATCGTGGCCTGTGCTGCTAATTCATCGATAATTTGACTGTACGCAGACCCTGACTCTCGTGAATCAATATCATTATCGAAATTACTGATGGCGATCTTGCCACCCATTTTTAATTGAAAGTCAGAATTCATCTGATTGGTATAATCTACATTTCCTATGTGAAAGCGGATGGGTGTATACTTCTCAAGAAATAGCATACTGCGCGCATCCATCAACTGCTCTATTAAAGTGTACTCAGTGGGTTGATTGTTCTGATAGTATAGATAATCGTAGAAGCCTTTGATAGACTGATTATCATTGATTTGATGCCTGAATCCAAGGCTGCTTGAGAAATTCAGCCAGGTATTTTTCTCAAAAATATAGATATCAGAATCTGTAATGAGATTGCCATCAATTACTTCAAAAGCATTTACAGTATCATTCGTAACCCAAAATCTGTTTATTCCAGAAAGATTAAGACTGACTTCTGTGTCTGGTGTTGCACTCCAATTGAATCCAAGATTATAGTTGTGGAACTGAGTATAGGGATTTCTTTTGTTTTTGCTTTCACTTTCATAAATCTGTCCATTTCCTCTAAGTACACTGGCTGTATTAAATTGAAAAATGTTTTTATCATAAGAGTAAGAGTAATCGCCATCTATGTAAAATTTTTCCATTTTATGAGAAAGATTACCTGCAAGATTGACATTTGGTCCTCTGTTATAACCACTGCCGATTACCATCCTGCCTCTGGTCCCTAAGTCTTGATCTTTTTTAGTTCGTATGTTAATATACCCGGCATTCCCTTCTGCTTCATATTCGGAGCCAGGATTAGTAATTAATTCTATCTCTTCTACATTGTCAGCACTCATGCCGTCGAGCAATGAAATGACGGCATCTATAGGTAGTCTGACGATCTTTTCATTGAGCATCACATTGACACCTGTCTTGCCTCCCATGCTAATGCTTTCCCTCGTCACCGTGACTCCGGGACTCATGGATAAAACTTCAAGTACCGAACTCCCTTTATTGATAGCATTACTTTGAACGTTAATCGTAGTTCTATCAGCTTTTTTTTCAAAGAGCACTTTTTTGGCCGAGACAGTTACTTCATCTAATTGGGTGTGATCTGTCATTAAAATATGTGTGCCAATGTTGATGTTCTGGTCACTCTGAACAATTTCTATAGGACTTGAGCTTTCTACAAATCCAATCATACTGATCCGCAGTATGTATTGACCTGGTAGAATTGAAACGTTAAATTCGCCATTGGCATCAGTGATTGCGCCTTTATACAATGTGGAATCCACGGATTGAAAAAGAATAACATTAGCAAACTCTAAAGGAGCATCATCCTCCTGTAATACTTTTCCTGAAATATTTTGAGCGCTCAGTAATTGAGAAAAGAGCATCAGTTTTAGCAAAACTGATGTAAAAGCGTACATCTTGGTTTTCATTGGGCTTGGTTTATTAGGGTTATAACAACTTCCAATACAGTAAAGCTAGATGATTAGGTGAAAACTCAGTTTCACTATTCATTATGATTAATGACGTATTTCATAATACTTCTATTTTTCTTGTACTATTCTGTAATTCAGCTGTTTTGATGAAAGTTAACCCACAGTTTGTCAATATTTTTAAGGAAGATAAAAGGTTCAGTGTATCTAGTGTTCCGTCTTAATTTCACTGGGAGAATATCCAAATTCTTTTTTAAATGCTCTGCTGAACCAGGAAACGTCTTTAAATCCACAATTCCGGGCTACTTCTGATACATTTAAATGGGTTTTCATGAGTAAGGAACGCGCGTGATCTAATCTCACAGACCTGATAAACAAAGCAGTTGATTTTCCACTTATTCCTTTTAACTTTTTATAAAGTAATGAGTCACTCATTCCCATGAGTTTGGCAAAAAGTGGAGGTCCAAAAACATGGTTATCTAAATTATCTCTGATCACCTTAACGGCTTTTTGCAGAAACATAGAATCATCATCATTAACTTTATCTTTATTAAACTTTCGGAGCAATGGGTCTTTTTGAGCTTTGTATCGCTTTGTTGAAGCTATCAGTTGTTTGACTCTGGTTAGTAGTTCTACTTTTGAGAAAGGTTTTGATATATAAGCATCAGCACCTTGTGTGTATGCAAAGAGCCTGTCAGAGTCCTTAGTTTTGGCAGTCAGTAAAATGATTGGAATATCACTGGTAGAAGTATTGGTCTTAACTTCTTTGCAAAACTCAATGCCATCCATGATCGGCATCATGATGTCGGAAATGATTAGATCAGGTTTCATTTCTTTTATCTTGGAAAGTCCCTCCCTCCCATTTTTTGCAAAAATGACGGAATATTCATTCAGACATTGAGCTACAAAATAGGTTACATCTTCACTATCTTCCACGACTAATATGCAAGGTTGATCCTCCTGCATCATAAAACTGGAGTGGATCGGTTTTGCTAAAGATGTTGGGCTAGTTTCGTCCAAAGCAGCTTCATCAAATAGTAATTCTGACTCATTCCGTATGGGTAGACTTACGGTAAAAACACTTCCAATTCCCAATTTACTTTTCACCTGAATTTTTCCGCCAAGTGTCTCCACATATGATTTAACCAGTGAAAGTCCTAAGCCTGTACCTGTGGTCAATTTCTTTTGTTCAACGCGAAAGTATTTGTCAAAGACGAATGGCAAATCCTTTTCTGAAATGCCAATTCCTCGATCCTTTACATTAATAGTCAGCGCTTTTTCCTCTTGAGCCTTCAAATGAATGATGATGCGAGAATCTTTGGGTGAAAACTTGACAGCATTGGCAATTAAATTTTCAATGATGGTACAGATCATCTCCCGATCATAATCCATATAGATTTCATCCTGTTCAGAATAAAACACCACTTCAATATTTTTTCTATGACCTAATGAAGATAGACTATCGACCAAATAACGAATATAGGTTGCGATATTGCCATTTCCATAATGAGGTTGGATACCATTTTCATCTATTTTGGATACTTCCAGAATTTTATTGATCAAGTCCAGCAATTGCTTGCCATTCCTATGGATCATTTGGAGGTCCTGTTTATTATTGATGCCGTTGCTATTTACTTTCAACTTTTCTGATAATCCTAATATAAGCGTTAGAGGAGTTCGGAATTCATGGGTAATTCCAGTATAAAGATGATTACGCATTTCGTTCATTTCCTGCAGATACTTCGACTTTTGTTCAATCAATTGGAGGGTACTCATCGCTTTATTTTTCTCTTTTTCGACAAGTTTGGACTTATATCCCAATCCTAGAAAGAGGCAAAAGATTTCCAGTAAGATTCCAACCATCATCGGAATGTCTGATGAGTCCAGAAATCCCGCCATGAAAACTTTTTGGTATGAAAGGGATTGGGAAACCAGAAGCGAAAACAACAAGATGGACGTGCCGGATACAATGAACCAAACCAGTTTGTTTTTATGAATGGTCAACAAGTAAAGCAAAAAGAGGACCGTACAAAGGTGAATGACGTATCTGGAAAAATAAATAAAGCGGTATGACCAGTTGGTATCAACTAAAATGAGTATTCTGTCAATAGTGAATACAGCTATTAACGACCAAAGAAAATACTTGATCAATTTATGAAACTTTGGATATTTCTTCCTGGTTTCCAGAAAATACATGATGAAAAAGGAATAGGCAAAATAGCTTGCAAATAATATGGGCAAATAAACCCAATAGTAATGAAGATAATGAGGAAGAATGAACCAGTCAGGATTCTGCATGCTGTATAATCGCACATAAAAGGCAACTATTGCAGCAATGTATAGCGCATAAAAAAGAAATGCTCTTTCTTTATTGTAGATAAAAATGGAGAATGCAAGTAAGGCTATGATGGTCAATGTTACTAAAAAACCACCCAGAATAAAGTAGGCTGCCACACGATAACTCCGATTTCCTGAGTCATTATAATCTTCGGCGTATAGCGCTATGTCAAAATTTTTATTAAAGTTGACAGTACTTTCTAGATGTAAAAGAAATTCATAGTTACTTCCCGGTTCAAGTTTAAATGGAAGCGCAAACTTATCATTCATATTGACATGCTTAGGATGTTCAGAACGCTTGACATAGAAACCACTTTTTGCAGAATGGACAAGCTCGTCTTCGTGAATTTGAAACAGTTGCATCAGCCCCCTGGACTTGGTCTTCAGATAGTAGTGTGACGAAGGAAAACTTGTTGAAGTATTGATCTTAAAATAGACCCAATAAGCGTATCTGCTTTGATTGAATTTACCGAAATTTGGCAGGTCGTCAGTTCTGTAAGTTTCAGATCCCTGGATATTTTGATAAACTTCATTCCAGTCTGAGTGACCTTTTGGTTCGACGTAAACCTGGGCAAAGTCACTAATCTCAATAAAGCTGTCGATCGGGGAGAATAACTCAATAGTTGGAATACCTGCATCACAGTGAAAGGGCAAAATGAGTAATGCCCACAAAATTACATTCCTTTTGAAATAGCTGGTCATTGGGTATAGGGGTTAAAGTATACTTCAAAGGTGACCTTAAATGCTCTTAATTTACTAAAGTAACATATTTTTTTTGACCAACTCTGCCTTATCGATTTAGTATTCTAGTTTCCCGATCAATTTTCAGTAGTTTCGTGTTCTGAATGAAAAGCATAGTGTGTAATTTATGAGCGATAATTGGAATATAGGAAAAGAGCGAACGAAAGGCCTCAAAAAAGAAACAGAAAAAACGGTTTTGGTCGGTGTAATTAGAGATGATCAGACAGAGGAGCAGGTCAATGAATACTTGGATGAATTAGAATTTCTGGCCAGAACAGCAGGTGCAGAAACCTTAAAAGTATTCACGCAAAAGATGAAGCAGCCTCATCCAAGAACTTTCATAGGATCTGGAAAATTGGAGGAGATCAAAGAGTTTATAGAGGATAAGGATGTAAGTCTTGTGATTTTTGACGATGACCTGACCGGAAAGCAGACCAATATTATAGAGGAAGAACTAAAAGTAAAGATCGTCGATCGATCTTCTTTGATTCTCGATATTTTTGCAGGACGCGCTCAGACCGCTCAAGCTAAAACCCAGGTTGAGCTGGCTCAAATGCAATACTTGCTTCCTCGACTGAGAGGTTTGTGGACACACCTGGAAAGACAACGTGGGGGTATTGGAATGCGGGGCCCCGGTGAGATGGAGATTGAGACGGATAGAAGGATTGTGCGTGATAAGATTTCCAAACTTAAAGATCGGTTGGAGAAAATCGATAAGCAAAATCAAACCCAACGAAAGAATCGAGGGGACCTCATTAGAGTCGCTTTAGTGGGTTATACCAATGTGGGGAAATCGACCCTGATGAACTTACTGAGCAAGTCTGAAGTTTTTGCTGAAAATAAATTGTTTGCAACGCTGGACACTACAGTACGGAAAGTGGTATTTGGAACTATGCCTTTCTTACTTTCGGATACGGTGGGATTCATAAGAAAACTTCCTACTCACTTAATCGAGAGCTTTAAATCGACATTGGATGAGGTAAGAGAGTGTGACATCTTAATGCATGTAGTGGATATGGCACATACGGAATATGAGGATCATATTGCCACTGTGAATAGCACTTTATCAGATTTGGGTGTAGAAGATAAGCCTACCCTTATGGTGTTTAATAAACTTGATTTGTATCGCGAGAAAAATTTCGATGACTTGCTTACTGAGGAGGAGCGACAGGAAATTGAATCCAGCATCAAAAAACACCTCGAAAATGATTACGGCTCTACAAGCTTGTTGGTTTCAGCTCATACCAAAGAGAATATTGACCAGTTAAGAGATGTTTTAGGGTCTATGGTTTTAAGTCAATATCAAATCAGATATCCGTACATGCCTAAAAGATGGTAGAAGTGACCAACCCAAAGGAATAGCGCCGAAGATTTGTTACTGGGGCGAACTCGCGACGGGCGCGCCGAGGGTTTGGACATTCCTGGTCAAAGGAGACGATATTGACCCTAAATATAATTTGAATAATCGCATCCGGCTGCTATCTTTAGAACATTAACTTTGGGGTATGGAAAGATTATATTTTATTGTTCTCCTGGCATTGCTTTTTAACGCTTGCTCAAATAATATTAAAGACGAAGTTGGTCATGATATCATTCATGAGAATGGCTACGAAATCATTCAGGAAAAACTTCTGGATGCGCAACGTGGGGAGACCATCATTTTGCCTCGTGGACTTTACAAAATCAACCGCTCCATCAGCCTGGACGGTATTCCCAACGTAACCATAAAAGGTGAGGGCAAGGAAGAAACCATTCTTTCCTTTCTTGAACAGACCAGCGGCGCTGAAGGGCTTAGAATTACCGCAGACTCCATCACCTTGCTGGATTTTACGGTCGCCGATGCCAAGGGGGATGCCATTAAATTGCAGGATTGTAAAGGTGTGAACGTCATGGGTGTCAAAACGACTTGGACGCAAGGAGCCAAATCAACCAATGGAGGATACGGACTGTACCCTGTTCAGTGTGAAGACGTGGTAATCGATAATTGTGAAGCTGCCTTTGCTTCTGATGCTGGCATCTATGTGGGCCAGTCCAGAAATGTTGTGGTGAAAAACTGCCACGCGCATCACAACGTAGCGGGAATAGAAATTGAAAACTGCGTCGATGCTGAGGTGTATGATAACATTGCAGAAAATAATACTGGTGGAATTCTTGTTTTTGACTTACCAGATCTAGAAGTAGTAAACGGCAACAATTGTAAAGTTTATAACAATAAGATCGTAAGCAATAATCTTAAAAACTTTGCAGCTGAAGGAAATATGGTGGCCATCGTTCCTCCTGGATCAGGAATCATTCTTTTGGCAGCAAAAGATGTTGAAATTTACAACAATGAGATTTTAGATCACAAAACCCTGGGCATTGGTATTACCAGCTTTCATATGACTGAATTGCCATGGAAAGATGAGCGATATGATCCGTTTACATATAATGTGAGCATTCATGATAACACCATTGAACGTAAATCTACAATGCCTGATGTTAGTAAGAAGTTTGGCCAAATGGTCAACCTGCTTTTCCCTGGCAAACCACAAGATATATTGTACGACGGAATCACGAAGGAGGGCCGGGATGGAAGTAATCCTATGAATATTTGTATTAAAAATAATAAAGTTGAGGACCTGAGATTTGCCAATATTGATGCAGCAAATGATTTTGATAATGTAGATCGGTCACTTGATCCTTATGAGTGCATTTAGAAATAAAATAATAGGTGTGCTGCTCCTAGCAACCCTCCTTTTCATGTATGAAGCCTGTGCGCCTGCTAAGGCAGATGGTATCTCTATTCCTAATCAGGGAGTATTTTTTGATCAAATAAGTGAGTATGGTATTCTAGGGCATGACCAGGAACCGCATCCAAAATTGGTTCGTTACGAAGTGACCAATGAACTTTTTACGGATTATGCAATGAAAGACAGATATGTCTATATGCCAGCAGGTAAGCAGGCCAAGTTGAAAGCGGATGGTTTTTTCGAATGGCCTGAGGGTGCCATGCTGGTTAAGAATTTTGGATATTCAAAGGAGCAAATAGGCTCGGATCAGTTGATTGAAACGCGCTTGCTGATTAAAGAAGCAGATAGTTGGAAGGCTGTTTCTTACAAGTGGGATGAGAAACAAAGGGATGCTAAAATTACTAAGGTGGGAGATATCATTAAGCTGAATTTGCATAATGAGTCATTCGACTATGTTATTCCCAACAAAAACCAATGTAAATCCTGTCATAATCACAATGAAAGTATTGATCCACTAGGGTTCAAGTACGCTAATTTGGGAGGAGTAGATGGTCAATTACAAAGGCTGGAAGGCAAAGGTATTATTACTGTAGCGGATATTGTACCTCAAGGCAAAACCATGATTTCATACCGCGATGTCAACCAACCAATTCAGGACAGAGCACTTGCGTATCTTGATATAAACTGTGGTCATTGTCACAGACCTGAGGGTCCTGGTAATACTTCCGGCTTGTACCTGCAATATGACGAAACCAGAACCAATCACCTTGGTTTTTGTAAGGCACCAGTTGCGGCCGGCAAAGGCTCTGGCGGTAGGCAGTTTGATATACTTCCTGGAAGTGCTGATTCCTCAATTTTGTATCATCGGATGGCCTCCCTTGATCCTGGAGTTATGATGCCGGAAGTAGGAAGAAGCTTGGTCCATCAAGAAGGATTGAAGATTGTAGGAGCTTGGATCAACGGTTTAAAGGATGAAAATTGTAATTAATGATTGATTGATGTTAATAAATGTTTGAAAAAAATATTAAGCTAGCGCAACCTAGTCTAGCATAGTCTAGCCCTTAAAGAGCTTCAAGCTCTTTAAGGGCTTAGGGCTTAGAGAGCTTAAATGGCTTAGAGAGCTTAAATGGTTTAAAGGCTTAAAAGGCTTAAAGGCTTAGAGCGCTTAGCGTAGACAGCAAAATTTTATTGAAGATTTGTTGAGATCAACTTCTGAAACTAAACAGATGGTTGTGCGATTTAACTTGAAATACTTGTTGGCTTTTGCTTTTATGCTTTTTGTTATGGGCCTGAAAACTTTTGCCCAGGATCCTATTAAAGTCGAAGTCAGAGGTAAGGTTATGGACAAAGTGTCCAGTGAGCCCCTCGTAGGTGTTACGGTATCTTTGGTTGATCATGTGGATATTGGCTCAACTACGGGAGTAGACGGCAGTTTTACATTGACCAATGTGCCTGTTGGAAGACAGCAGTTTCAATTCTCGTACATTGGATATCAACCGTTTATCACAGAAGGTATCATTATCAATGCAAATCGTGCCGAATATCTGGAAATTGCATTGACGGAAGGTTTGTTATTGGACAATGTTCAGATCATCGCAGATGGAAACATCAATGCTCCTGTTAATGAACTGGCTGTGGTGAGTGCGCGATCATTTAGTGTAGAAGAAACAGAACGCATTCCAGCTGGTGTCAATGATATGGGCCGTATGGCTCTTTCCTATCCAGGCGTTCAACAAGGCGCCAATGACACAGAAAATGATATCATTGTAAGGGGCAATTCCAGTGTTGGTATATTATGGAGACTGGAAGGCATGGATATTCCCAATCCAAATCACTTTGCACGTCCAGGGACTTCTGGAGGAGGCATTACTGTTTTCAGCGCCCAATTGCTGGATAAATCTGATTTTTATACCGGTGGCATGCCTGCTGAATTTGGAAATGCACTTTCCGGTGCATTCGACGTGCATTTTAGAAAAGGAAACAACCTGGCACGGCAGCATCGCATTAGAATCGGATTATTAGGTTTGGATTTCGCCACAGAAGGTCCGATTAAGCGAGATAAATCCAGTTATTTGGTGAACTATCGATATTCGACACTGGGCTTATTGAATAGTTTGGGATTTGAATTGGTTGGAGAAAGGGTCAGTAACAATTTTCAAGATATTTCATTCAATCTGGCCTTTGAAGGAAAGCAACCGGGTGTTCAATGGACTGTGTTTGGAATTGGCGGTATCTCTGAGGAACATTATTCCCCTAAACCACCAGCAGAAAGGGAAATTGGAGTTTCGAATCATTGGGAAGACCGATACAATATTAGCGATGTGGCTGTAACAGGTGTCACCTATAAGAAGATCTTGAATAGTAAGTCTTACATCAAGGGAACGACAACATTGATGTATAGTAACATAGAACGCATCTACGATACGCTTTCCCTTGACAACGAACGATATCGATATGAAACTCAACAATATGTAGATTCCAGACTTTCTTCAGCCTGGTCTTATTGGTACGAAATGAAAAAGCAAACTAAATTTAAAGCCGGGACCATTCTGCACGGCATCAATTATGATTTTTTCAAAGAAACGAAAGCTCGGAGAAATACTTCAAACATCATTGATTTCAACCGAAACATCAATCTAGATGGTGGAGGAATCAGCTTTACAGCTCAGGTTTATGGGCTGGTACAGTATTCGCCTTCACAGCAATTGGATATCAACGTAGGACTCCACAGCATGTTTCTTGGAATCAATAACCGGGTGGCGCTTGATCCCAGATTGTCACTTAAATATGCATTGACCAACAATCAAAGCCTGGGCTTAGCCATCGGAAGACACAGTCAGACCCTCCCGCTTGCAGCTTATTTTTATGAGGAAAAAGAAAGTCCTCAGAGCAACCATAAAATAAGACCAAATTTTGATGCTCCTTATCTGAAGGCGGATCATTATATTTTGAGCTACACGTATGTGAGTCCACGGTTGATTAAATTGAATGCTGAATTATATTATCAGCGTTTATCAGATGTTCCGGTACGAGCTGTTGAAACAGGAGATGGATACTGGATGCTAAACAATCAAGGAGAATTTCCGGATTTCAATACGGTGAGTAAAGGTAAAGGAGAAAACTATGGAGTAGATCTTGCGTTGGAGAAGTTTTTCAGCAATAAGGTGTATTTTTTATTGACCGCTTCCTTTTTTGAATCCAACAGTATTTCAAGAGAAGGATTAAAAAGTCCAACCAGATATTCCACCAAATGGATTTCCACTTTTACGCTGGGTAGAGAAATAGAATTTAAAAAAGGTGGAGCACTGCAGTTTGGAGCCAGGATCATGTACAATGGAGGGTATAGATATACGCCTTATGACCCGATCTTGTCTGCTGCTGAGAACAGGTTCGTTCCCCTGGCTGGATCTTTTTGGTCTGAACAAGTTTCTCCCTACTCTCGGATTGATTCGCGAATCGCCTATCGATACAACAAGAAAAGATACAGTGGTGCCATCAGTCTGGATATTCAAAACCTGACCAATCGAAAAAGTCCGAATAGAGTGGCCTACAATGCTGAAACCAATGAATTAGAATTCAGAAATTTTGATGGTGGTGATTTTATACCTGTTCTGAGTTTTGTATTTGATTTCTAAAACTTGTATTGCAATTTAATACACTGAACTATACCTTGCCAGGAAGTATTGAAAAATACCATAAGCTACCAGACCAAGTGACATCAGTACTGTTAAAACAGTTCCCATCGTTAGAGATTGAAGAAACTCAAACAAGCCACCTAATCCCCTAACAGCATCACTATTGTCCTGCCAAGCAGCCAGTCCAACAAAGTAAGCAAATATGAAAAAACAGATGCCCCTTGAAATAAATCCTATCGTTCCAGATTTTTTTAGCAACTCCTTAGACTCAACGCTTCCCGACTGTTCAATTTCTTCCAGAAATTTCTGAGTGATGCCCTTATAAAATTGATACACGCCTACTCCGAAAAGGATCAACGCTACAATAAACATAAGTGTCTGGCCATAAGAGAGTTCTAAAACCCTTTGAGCAAGGGATTGCTTGGAACCTCCTCCTCCACTACTTCCTACGGACATGAAAAAAGACCTTAATACTGTAAATGCAATAGCACCATAGATGAGGCCATTGACAAAATACCCTGTTCTCTTGACAGCTCCTTCCTTATCGTTACCTTCGTTTTTCGTATCCAGAAATGCAGAAGACATCCTCCATATAGAATAAAACGCCAGACCTAAACCTATGACGAGTACAATGACCTGTCCGAACGGTTGGTTCTGAAGATAATCAATCACCCCAGTTTTACTGGTCATTTTACCGTCACCTGAAAAAACAGCCATTAATGCTAAAATTCCAATTAGGATATATAGTACTGCCTTGGTGTACAATCCGGATTCTCTTAGTTTTTCTAACATGTTTTTGATTTTAATATGATACCTCAGAACATAAATTTTTGTTCGCGTACGTATACTTGCCAGGGCAATTTCGTGGGATATTCTCATTGGTTTTGCAATTCCATTATAGGTAGGTGACTATGGCTGAGTTGGTGGAATCTGCAATGGTAATTTTATAATTCCCCTCTCAAATGCTTAGAAATCACTTCAGCTTTCGAATGTACATGGAGCTTCTTGTAAATATTCTTAATGTGAGACTGGACAGTCTGAAATTTAATTTGCAAACGGTCAGCAATCATCTTATAAGACAGACCATCGGCTAACAACTGGACGACCTGGGTTTCTTTATCAGTCAGAACATCTTTATTGGGCTTGGGCCGGAAATAATTGATGACTTTCTTAGCGACTGAAGGAGACATTGCCGCTTTTCCATTATTGATATCAATGATCGCTTTTTTAATCTGCTCGAGTTTAGTATTCTTTAAGAGATATCCGGAAGCACCAGCACTTAATGCCTTAAAAACCCGCGAGGCATCATCGTGAATCGTAAACATGAGGATCTCTGTATTGGGGAATTTATTTTTTATTTTATGTATGGCTTCAAGACCACTTATGCCGGGTAAGCTGATGTCCTGAATTAGCACGTCAATTTGAGCTTTCGGTGAAACTGTTTCAAAGAATTCCTCTACAGATGATGCCAATATCAGACATTGCAAGTGATCCTGCTGATTGAGGTATTGACTGACCAGAGCACGGATGTGCGGGTCATCTTCAACCATTGCAATTTTTATATCTTTCATCTATAGGTAAAAGTGAGAATAAAAATTTAAATAAGGTATCCCATAAACATGGTACTAAATGGATTTTTCAAGTGTCAAGATAACGGTGAAACCTTCAATTCCAGACCTGATTTCTAAGGTTCCATGCATTTTGCCGGCCCTCATTTTCATTGTTTGCATCCCATGTCCACCGTTTAGACTCTGTTCACTACTACCATTGTCAGAAATTTCCATGGTAAATTTACCTCTATCATTTCTCAAAAGCACTTGTGCCTCATGACCATTGGAATGCTTTGCAATATTATTGATGGCCTCCTTGAAAATCAAGAATAGATTCCTCTTGACCACCGGTTTGAGTTCTTTAGAGGGTGCAATATTTTCTGTATTCAATATGAATGCAATCTCTGCAGGTGCCAAGGTGTCATAGGCATAATCTTCCATTCGATCGATCATATCCTGCCAGGTGTCACTGCTCATGTCAATGGACCACACTAAATCTCGTACTTTATTTATAGAAAGATCCACTACTTTATTCAACTTTTGAATGGTGCTCCTATGCGGATCGCCTATTGATGGTTCTAATAACTGTAGCTGCATCGATATTCTAGTCATCGAACTTCCTATTTCATCGTGAAGGTCAGCTGCGATTCTCGTTCTGGTTTCAGATTCTTTACGGATCAGATTAATTCTGTACCGATATAATAAATAGATCAACACGGTCGCTGAAGAAAAAACCAATAACAGAAACCACCACGCTTTATAAAAAGGCTGCAAAACTTCAATACCCAAGGTAGTATAATGAGGGGATCTTCGACCCTTTGAGTCCCGTGCTCTAACCTGAAAATCGTAATGACCAGCCGGAAGCTTTTGATATCGTATACTAGCGTTTTCACCAATATTCTGCCACTGCTCCTCTAGATCACTTAATCTAACTTCATAATTAAAGTTACCAATTCCTATATAACTTGGTACCGAAAATTCCAGGTCTATATAATTGTCACTGGGATATATTTCAGTTTTGTCAATTGTTTTTAAATGTGCCAGCTGGTGCACCGAGCTGTCGCTGATTCTGTTATAGCGTGAAACTGAATTGATGATAACCTCGGGCAGCTGATTTTCACTGAATATCTGATCAGGTCTAAATTTAACAAGACCATTAAAGGTACCAAAGTACATATCGCCGGATTCAGTGTATAAAGATGAGAGGTAGTTAAATTCATTGTCTGGAAGACCATCCTCCTTGGTGAAAGTATGAAACTGCTCCTCTTCAGGATTTAATCTTACCAGACCGTTGTAAGTTCCTATCCACAGATATCCATCATGATCGATTTCAATGGAAGCTATGAAATCGTCAGGTAATCCGTTCTGAGTAGAATAAATCTTAAGCTCATTATTATCGGTGTCTATTTTACACAATCCGCCTCCCAGTGTTCCCAGCCAATAAATACTCTGATCTATTGCCAGGCAGTTAAAATAGGTACTTAAAAGTTCCGGAAAAGTTTCCTGTGTTACTTTGTACATCAATTCTCCGGTGCTGGCATTTTGCACAAAAAGTCCATAGATGCCTCCATAGATATATTTACCATCTAGATATTCTACAAACTTACTGTAATAGGTATTCTTCGGTGGTTTTTCCTTTATCTCCAATTTGGAATAACCGCTATTCTTCAAATTGAACTTTATGATATCATGTTCTGCAGTAAAATAATGAAGAGTATCCTCTTTTATCGTTGAAAGATTCCTGAAACTTGAAGAGGTTTCTTCAGGAATGCGCTTCGTTGTGAGACTGTTGTCATTCAAGTTATAATATTTAATCGTTTTGGACTCCCTGGGGGTCAAGACCAAATAGTCGCCATATCTGTTCAAGAGACTGTTTCCTTTCACATCATTGAACAAGTGTGTGGTATCAACGGTGCCATTTTCATTGAAAATAAATTTTACCAGATGTCTCTTCCTGTCTGCCAGGCGTGCTACGATGCTGTCTTTTCCTAGTTCAAAAATTTCTCTATATTGAATATTTTGCTCATCCTTCTCGGCATAGGTGGTAGCAAAGAAAGGATTTAACATCAGATTGGTTTTAATCAGTCCTAACTCAGTACAAAGCCATGTAATGCTTTCACCGTCGTCGAAAGTGTAGTAAATGTCCGGGCTTTTTCCTTCGAAAACCTTGCCGCTGTAGACGGTATACTGCCAATTAACAGTGTTGATATTGTACAGTCCACCTTGAAAGAATATGAGCAATTGATTATCCTTTTTAAGGTGCGAGGTTTTTATGTCAATGGGTCTCTTGGAAAATTCCAATAACTCTTCAAATTTTTGATCATTGTTTAGCGCATATATCTTTCCATAAGAATGAATGATTAGTGGTCCAAATCTTGGGTGGGCAACTATTCTAAGATGATAGTCTAAAGTTTCACCAGGTGAAGGAAAGTGATATGAAACTGATTGGTCATGGTCAATCACCAAGATTTTTTCGTTTTCTTCATCTTTTACGTATAGTTGCCCATTATTGGACAGCGCGAAAGAACGAGTGAGATGGATATGAATCCAACTGTTCGATTCAGCAATAAAACTTGAGATTAGATCCCAGTTTTTATTGTAGACCAGGGCTTTGATTTTCTCTGAATTATCAATAAAAACAACTTTATAGTCAGAGTCTGGAGCTTTATACATTTTGGTTACAGAAAAAGAATCCAATTGGTCAGAGAATGGTAATTCCACCATTTTGGACTTTCTGGTTTTAAAAGAAAACTGCATCATCTCTTTACCATTAGTAGCTAAAAGCGCCGTATCTCCTAAAGTGAAGGCAGAGTTGAGGTTAGTAAGTGGTATATAATGATTGGGGTCTGACTTTGTGTAGCGAATAAAGCGGTGACCATCGAAATATTCGATATCAGAATTAACAATCCAAAGAAATTGATTTGCGTCTCGAGTAGCAAAAGATACTTTCCTATTCGACAGACCCATTTCAGGATTGATATTGAAGTAATCAAAACTCTGTTGAGCGGTCAAGGAAAGATTAAAAATGGTTATTATCAGTAATATCTGCTTCCGCATACTTTAAAATAGTACTTCCCTTGATAAAACGGAAAAAATCGGGCACAACACTTCGAGGTGAAGAGTCATGCCCTTTAACACACCATGAAAATTTTGCAGATTCAGTTGCTTTTCATCAAAAGTCGTACTTGACGATTCAATTCGTTCATTTTTTTCTCTTGCTCTTCTAGTTTGTGGGAATGCAGGTCATTTATTTTCCGTAAATCTTCGATCATTTTCTGTTGTTCTTTTAGCGCTTCTACGAGGACCGCATTAATTCGAGCATAATCTACTGATTTGTATCCGTCTTCTGCAGTTCTTACCACTTCCGGTATTATTTCTTCTAATTCTTGTGCAATGAATCCGATGTCTTTTTTACCGGAAGTATTCCAGGTAAATCTTCTGCCATTCATGTTCAAGATCATAGACAGCGCGCTACCGATGGGCAATATGTTATGTTTGTATCTTCTGTCTGAGAAGGTGTTCCAGGCATTGGCCAATGCAAAAGTACCGTCTCCATTTAATCCCACCTGTAATTTCGCGGTTGGGTCAACAAATTCTCCGATTCCGAGTCTTCCAGCATCGGTCAAGATCATATCTGGTAGTGTACCTGTTCCGGCCTGGAATCTAAGTTGCTGGCTGATATATTGAACTCTTGATATAATGGTACCTGTATTATTAAGCGTAAATAGACCCTTGCCTTCAGAAATCGTAATATTACCGTCATAGATGTCTAGCTTGCTAGAAGAAAGGCCGGAATAACTTCCGGAACCTATGGTAATCTTACCATCCGCTTGCATATTTTCAGTAATGTGAAGTTGCTCAGTGGGAGTTATGTTTCCTAATGCAGTCCAACCACTACTATATACCGTCAGAGCATTCGATCTAATTTCAGGAATATCAGGTTGGGGTGGAAAACCTGGCATGCCAGGCAATCCGTTTCCCACCATAAAAATAGGACAATCTGAGCAGAATTCAAGAGGGTCAAAGATTGGATCGTTATGCGTGCCCACAGCAGTAGCATTAGGTGTGTTGGCAAGTGTAGAAAATCCCAATGACGAACTCGCAAACGCATTCGCTTCAGCACCAAATCCATGAGCGAAACTATGATCACCTGTGGCTTTTGCATTTTCCCCGTGTGCGAAACTATTGATACCTGATGCTATGGATTGATTCCCACCAGCAAAGGATTGATCTCCGGAGGCAATGCTCTGAAATCCGAAGGACGCACTATTCAATCCGTTGGCTTGACTCTCATTTCCAAAGGCTACGCTAGATTCGCCGATAGCTTGCGTAGAAGTTCCAAAAGCAGTACTTACCGCACCTGATGCTGTAGTAGAGTTGCCGAATGCAGTGCTCTGAACTCCTGAAGCTATTGAACTCTTTCCTGCTGCAAAACTATGTAAATTACTGGCTTTGCTGCTCTCTCCGAATGCTACACTAGCTTCTCCACTGGCTTCGGTTAGCCAACCACCCGCTGTAGAATAGTTTCCGGAAGCTTTTGATGAAGAACCGTAACTAAGGCTCTGATTTCCACTTGCAAGAGTTCCAGTCCCTAGTGCAGTACTGTAATCTCCTACTGCTCTAGTATCCGATCCAAACGCTGTACTTGCAGATCCGGAAGCTCTGGACAGTGAGCCAGCTGCAAAAGAATGTATACCAATGCTGTCATCCTTCCATTCATTTCCATATTCAAATCCTACTCTAAATGCAGCTTTGGATTTATCAAAAAACAACCTGTTGTAGTAGTCGGGATTATCCTGATGATCGAGAGTGGGAGATCCAATTACAAAATCACTGTTGAGATAACCCTGCGTTTGTCTTATAGTATCCACTACTTTCTCAAATACATTATTCGGCATCTCCAACTTCTCCCACGCTCCTCCAGACTTACAGAAAAGCGCTCCCAGATCAGTATCGAAGACCAACATTCCATCAGGCGCTGAATTCATAGTATCTCTTACAGCAGTGGTCACTCTGGGAATCAGCAGTCCTTTATCATCAGACTGAATATCGAGAATGGCTGAAGGGTGACCACTAGGATTCGCGTCTTCGGAAATGATCACTTGTTGGGCTCCTAAGGTGATGGCACTGAAGCCTAATAGTAAAATCACTGAAATTTTTAGGTAGTTCATCTGATTGTATTTTAGAGTGAACCTCTAATTTACGAAACATTGACCACCTATACCATCCCATATTCATGGTAGACGAATTCACTAAGCAAGATCTGCTAAGACCTCTAAAGCCTTGTCTATTTCTGCTTTAGAATTATAGATATGTGTAGAATGCCGTAGGAATTCCTGCCCTACAGATCGAGGTTGCAATCGTTCCTTTTCCCACATTGTTTTCTGAAGTTCAGGCCCGGTCAGGCCCTCCACAGAATAAGTCGTGATTCCAGCGGCCATGTTCTCATTAGTCGAAGAATGAATGGTTACATGGTTCATGGACTTTAAACCTTCGCGAAGATATGCACCCAATTCATGAATTCTGCTCAACCACTTTTCTTCCCCGATCGTATTAAAAAAATCAACGGCTGCCTCATATCCAACCATCTGCGCCGGATTACCTGTCCCGGATTGCATCAACCTAAAACCATGATCTTCTTCATTATCCCAGTTATAGCTCGCTAGAGTAGTCCAAATATCTCCCACCACATCTTTATTGATATACAGTAAACCACTGCCAGCGGGAGCCAATAACCACTTATGTAGACTTGAGTAATAAGCATCACATCCGATATCCTTAACGTCAACTTTGACATGTCCGACGCATTGCGCCCCATCCAGAACGGTGAAGATGCCTCTTCTACGAGCTTCGGCACATATTTCTTTCACTGGCATCACTGTACCATAAACAGAAATGATGTGTGGAACTGCAATGACCTTTGTTCGTGGCGTAACTTCCTTAAAGATCGCATCAATAATTTCCTGAGGATCATTCGCCGGTTCTGGCATCACTGCCTGCTTGTAGATACAACCTTTTCTCTTAGCCAGCAATTGCCAGGCACCAAAGCCACCACCATGCTCCTGATTGGTATTGATCAATTCGTCGCCCTCCCTGAGATCCAAACCGTTTCCCACGAAATTCATTCCATGGGTTGCGTTTTGGGTCAATGAAATTTCCTTGTAATCGCAGTTAATAATTGCTCCCAATTTTTCTCTTAACTCCACGCAAGGGAAATAACCACTTAAAAGCGCCGGACCCGAACCATTCTTATAGTCAATGGTAGCTGCCTCTTTAGCATAATGCATCATGTGCTCCATCATTTTATACAGAACGTAGCTGGATGGCGGTCCCATGGTGCCGTTGTTGAAGTAGGTTTGGCCTTCTTTTAGCGGAAATTGCTTCCGGACCAAATTCCAATAGTCATCGTCTTCGAGCTTTGCAGTATTTAGTGCATTTAAGCCTATAGCTTTACGCTCTAATTTAATGAAGGGCAGCACCATCGCTGCTCTCGAAGTGTGTTTTAAGAAATTTCTGCGGTTGGTCATAAGTCCTGTAATTCTTCACTTAAATGTAAAGAATTTTGTACTTCCTAAAAAAATATGCAATTCACATACGTGTTTCAATAATCTTATTAGCACATAAATAGCTCTTGATTACAAGGAATTTAAGGACAAAGGTGATAGAAAAATAAATTTTATGAGCTAAAATTTGCAAAATTCATAAATATTCTTAAATTGAACTAGGATGCGAGCAATCTAATCAATTTAATTTTTGTTTAGGTCAAATTTGTCTAATTACTCTTCATTAGAAGAATCTCCTTTAGAAACCATAGTAGGAATGCAATATTGCAAACTGAAAAACTACTATAAAAAGAAGTAGGAAAAACTTTATTACAAAAGATTTATGTGATATCAAAAACGTATTTTAATTACGTCATTTACCGCCTTATTTTTATCCATTAATATTTTTGTCAAGGACTGTTTACGATGGATAATAACCCTATGAAAGTCAACGCTGACATCGAAGAGAAATTAGAACTTCGTACATCTAGTTCTCTAAATTTAAGTGTAAATAGGATAAATATTAATAGTATTAATTCCATTATTAGTTCAAATGGAAACTTTAGTTTTAGAATCCCAAATGATAATTCTGTTTATAAAGCTCAATCTAAATATGTCAAAGTAGATGATATTAATAATTATGAGTGGCAAGGAGAAGTCGTAGACAGGCAAAATATTAATGTAGGAACAGTTTCACTTGCAGAGGTAGAAGGAGCATTATTTGGTAATATCAATGTTGGCGAAAGATCTTTTGTGATAGAAGATTTAGGTAAATCTTTAACTTCAAAGAATGGAAACAGGATAAGTATTCTTATTGAGAAAAATAATGAATTAACAAAAGGCTACCGATGCGCTAACCATAATACTGATCACGATGGTATGAAAGGAAATTCAGAGGGAACTAGTTACCAAAGAAATTTTTCATGTCCTAGAAATGTAAGAGTTTTAGTTTTATTTACCACCGCTGCAAATAACATTCAAGATGGTAATCAAGCAGCAATAACGTATATCAATCAAGCGAACCAAGCTCTACGAAATAGTGGAATTAATGCAGAACAGCTGACATTTGACTTAGCAGATGCTCAATTATTTAACGGTGTCAGTGATCAAATTGATAGAGCTAATCCTAATTCTCTCACTCCCGGAGCTGATAATATTATTGCCATGAGAGATGCAATTGCACAAAATACAATAGCTCTGAGAATATCAGAGATAATGAAAATGCAGACCTAGTCGTACTATTAACAGATAGTCCTTTTTTTGATGGAATAGAAGGAGCGGCTTTCGTACACAATAATGATGATAGCGCAGAAGCTCATGCTATAGTACAAATAGGAGTAAATTTAAACAGATTTGTCTTTGTGCATGAAATTGCACATAATTTCGGGTGCAAACATGATAATGATAATAGAGACGGTGGGGTGGAGAACTTAAATTTTTATGCCCGAGGGAATCTTTTAGCTAATGATAATGCAACAATTATGGTGAATGGTCCAGTTAATAGAATCCAAAATTTTGCTAATCCAACTATTTTTTTTAATAATGAAAGTACCGGAGAAAATAATAGTAGGGACAATGCAAGGCAATTAAGATTGGCGGCTTGGAGAATTGATGATTATGAAACTGGCGATGATCCTGTTGCACTTACAATTGACGGACCTTCTACAATATACGATGAAGGGCAGACCTATACTTGGACAGGAAATACATGCAATGAAATAATTACCAATTATCAATGGTCATGGAGTCAGGATGGTTGGACTTATTATAATATTGGCTCAAATAGTAGTGATCTTGTAGTAAATGGTAGTACTTTTCCACCTAAAGATGATGCTCCAACTATTTTTATACGGCTAATTGCGAGTTTCTCAAATGGACAGACAGTGACTGAGGTCAAGTCAGTTCAAAATGAACAAGAATCTATTTATTATTCTGAGAAAATAGAATCTGTTACCCTTTCAGAGAATACTGGAGAAATCCGAAAAGCATTGGGCATTGAGGTATTTCCAAATCCGATAGTATCAAATGAAATGACTTTAAAACTTGAAATACCTTTGGACTTGGATCTCTCTGTCTATATCTATAACCAATATGGAAGTTTGGAGAAAGTCATAAGAAAGAATAAGTATTATAGAAAAGGTAAATATAATTTAAAGGTTAATGTTGAAAATCTTACAACTGGATTGAAACATGTTACGGTTAGAAGCAAAGATTACATTAAATCAATACATTTTGTCACACTTTAAATTTAAAACTACAATCGGTTTGAGACATATTCACAAATACAATTTAATGAATAGATTTACTTATTTAATAATATTAGTATTGTTATTCGCGTGTTCCAAAGAAGACAGAATACCTGCAATTTGCGATACGATGGGGTATGATGAAGAAGCAATATTTTTTGAAGAAGATTTTTGTGCAAAATCAATATATAATGGAGAAAAAGCAGAGTTTGATGCAGGCTATTTTGGTTATAGGCATGAGAATGATCAACCTGTTGGATCAATAGGTTTAGTAAGATACAATGAATGTAATTTGCTGGATTTTCAGCTAGAATTACATGAACTTAAAATCAGTTTTGATAAACAGATTATAGATTCAACCTCTGCTTATTTCCATTATGGTGCATTCGAAGAAGTTGTTACTTCCTCAAGATACGATTCACTTATCGTCACCCCCGATTTTGAAAATTTCATCAGGTTCGACTATATATCACTTGATTCGAGCGTTGTAGAAGGTCACTTTCAGATAAAACTGACCAGGAGGTGGTGTAATTATACTAGTGATGGAAAATTACAACGATGTGAACAACCTGTTTTCGATTATAATGAACCCGAAACCATCGTCATAAAGGACGCCAAATTTAGATTGTGAAATTAATTATTGAAAAAGAGACTGTCTGGCAGTCTCTTTTTTTTTCCAACCTACTATATGATGTCTTATTCTGCTATTTCAATTGGCCTTCTATTCTTGTCTATCTTCGCACTTAGATCACTAATCTGACTTTGCAAGCCTTGCTTTAGGTCAGAGATTTCATCTTTTAGTGCAAGTAAATCTTCTTGCTGCTTAGCAACGATTTTAGCAACGTCATTACGATTAAGTCCAATAGCAACATTGACATAACCCATCCACTCATTCTGTGAAGCACTCCAAGCCCTTCCTACAATTTGGGTTAAATCGGAAATTTGCAAATCTTCAGGTTTAACAGCGCGTCCGAATCCATCATTTCTTCCGGACGGTAGGATGTAGTCCCCAATTTCCACTTTACCTCTCGTTAAGACAGGCACCTGACCCATAAATGCAATTTTTTCGTATTCAGCTTCTTTACCTGGTATGGGTTTGTTTCCAAGTACAATTGGATTAGTGGAAATAGCGAGAATCTGATCTGCGCCTTCTGTCTGACGAGAAATTTTACCATTGGTAACACCAACAATCATCCCATTTTTCATACCCTCGTTGATATCTGCACGAGGTAGCCATTCTGCATAGTCAGCACCAAATGAAACATAAGTGACACCTCCTTCGCTACCTTCTTTGCACTCTTGAGTGGCTTGAATAATAGTAGCAGCCAAAGCAAGATCAAATGGATTGGTTGTAATCAGCGATTCTAACCCATTTCCAAGTGCCCAGCAAATTAGTTCCTTTAACTTATCTTCACCTGATGGACTTAATGGAGCAAAATCAGTCAATAATTCGATAGGATTGAATGATCCTCCAACAAAGTTGCTAAAGTTCTTAGCCAAGTTTGGCTTTACAAAATTTACATCACCGTCTCCAATAAAAGGAAAATCAAATGAAAGACTTCCTTCCGAGAATGAAAGTACATTATCTGGTAGATCAGCTGGACTAAAGAAACTACCCGTAAAAGATCCTAAACTGAAAAAGTCTTTAAATGAAAAAGGAAATACATCATTATAGGTACTTAAAGGATCGTCTGTCCCAAGCTCAAAACCTTCAATTGCTCCGGTCAATGTTCCATTACCATTAAAAAAACTGACATAATCGTTTTCTCCACTATTATGAAAGTCTGAAGTGGTACCGATTTGGATGGCGAGACCATTGGTTCCATCATCTGAATCATCAGTATTATTAATGTGAGCTACAAACTTCTTATTAGATATAGTATAGATTGCCGGCCCTTCAAATTTTGCGGAAGCAGCAGCTATTTCACCTGAAGTTTCTAAATCGGAATTGAAAGTTGCATCACCATCGACGTCCAGCGATCCTCCTAGTGTTGTGGCTCCATCCACATTTAAAGTACCATCCAAATTTGAATTCTTATTTACGTTAAGATCTCCAGTTAAGGTAGTCGTTGACATCCCTGCCACGGTTAAGTTACTGTTTAGGGTGCTTGCTCCATCTACAACAAGATCAGCAGCTAATCCTGTATTCCCCATCACATTCAAATCCGAATCCAGGACCGTATTTCCCATCACATTTAAGGTACTCTTTAAAGTCGAAGCTCCATCCACATCTAGTGTCCCCTGTAATTCCGAATCTCCTTCTACTGTCAAACTATTCAAAGTAGATGCACCACCCACATCCAGATCACCGTTGAAACTTGTCGTTCCTCCTACAGTAAGATCCTCATCTATTGTGGTATTCTTATTGACATTTAAAGTCCCTGTCAATAAAGTAGAACTCATTCCAGTCACAGTTAAATTACTATTTAATTCAGTGGCCCCATCCACATTGAGCATGCCATCTAAGTCCGTATCACCTTGCGTGTTCAGAGAACCCACCAAAGTCGAATTACCATCTACATTTAAATCTGAATCCAAATCTGTATCTCCGTTAACATTTAATGTACCTACCAAAGTACTGTTCCCATCTACATTCAAATCAGCATCCAAATCCGAGTTCTTCTGAACGTTCAGAGTCCCGGTCAGAACTGTAGAACTCATATTAGCCACATCGAGATCACCATTGACTGTAGTCGAACCACCGCTGGTATTCAAATTGACATTTTGTCCCACATCCAAATTATTGCCTACGTTCAGATCATTAGCTATATCCAGGTCAGCACCTATTCCGAGATTGTTTTCGATCGAAATATCTCCACTCTCTAGTATTCTCATTCGCTCCACATTGTTAGTGATCAAAACTAGGTCCGCCATATCTGTAGTCCCCAACCTATCCTTTTGATCATTCACGTTGGAATTTCCAAAAAGAGACCAGGTATTGGAAGGCACACCGTCATCCTGAGAACGGTATTTACGTGTCAACTGTTCAGCGGTAACAGCATGGTAGGCATAAGGAACAGCAAGCAACTTTGTATCACTTAAAGCTGCATATCCTTTCATAGTGTTGGTTTTGAATTCAACCGACATCCAGATGTCATCGTTGGCCCATGGTACTCTTTCAAGCGTACCACTTCGGCTTGCACCTTCACCGATGACCAGCGATATCTGTCCAAGACGATTACTTGAAAGATGGTGTTCTTCGGTATATACTGCAGTCCTTGCCTGGCCTGAGTATAAGGTAATTTTTAGGTCAATGTTTTTTTGGGCCATCACCTGACCATCAAGACTTCTGACAACAGCCTGGTAGTTCATGCCTTTGGGACCTTTCTGTCCGTAAATGGTAATTGTGGTCAATAATAGTATTACTAGTGTTCGAATTATATTTTTCATTGTAAAAAAGTTTTGAGGTTTAGAATCAATTGGTTTTAATAATCTTTGAAGTATGCAGCAATTGGGCCTCTTGATCCATTAAGTGGAGGAGATAGATGCCAGAGGGTAAATTGCTTAAATTTATCTTCATCTCATTCGTCAGAGTTTGCTCAGCTCTTATCATATTTCTTCGGCCGCTTTGATCGTATAAGAACAATGTGGTCGTCGTCATATCCAGATCCTTGCTTCGGATGGTAACTTCATCAGCTGTAGGATTGGGTTGGATGGAAATTTCAGCATTTGATCTGGTCGTCGCAAAAATCTCCTCAACAACAATATTAGGTTGCTGAAACCCTTCTGTAAAGAGTAAATGGTCATTTTGCGTGGTTGCAATGGCACTTTCTCCCAGGGTCCAGCTCCACACAAGCTGTTTCGGTGTGCTGGTTTCTCCGGCAGAAGCTACGACGCTTTGGGCGTAACACTGCGCAGAAACCACAAGTAGGATGATCAGTGAATAGAACATGTTTGAGGTTTTCATAACTGTAGATTTTATTAATAATTGGATTTTCCTCAAGATAACGCACACCTGAAAAGCAAACAATCCCATATTCATGGTAGAAGCAGTCAGAAAAGTTTGGTACTACCTAACTTTTATGGAAGCACCTTATTAAAAGATAGGGACATAAAGTCTGATAGACCAATTTGCTTCCGCAGATGGATTGCAGTAAGATTTGATGATCTTATTTGATGAGGGTCACATCACCTTTGATTAATTGAGTCCCTGGTCCAAGATCATCAATATAGCTAACATTGACAAAGTACATATATACCCCTTCATCTAAATATTGACCGTCCAACCTGCCATCCCAGTAGTCCTCTAGGACTTCGGTTTTAAATACACGATTCCCCCAACGATCAAAAACCGTGATATCAAAAGACTCTACGATCAAGCCTTCTGAAAAGTAGATTTCCATTACATCATTAATCCCGTCTTGATTGGGTGAGAAGGCGTTAGGGATAAACGATTCAAAGTAAACACATTCCTTAAAGTTGACCTGTATAGAGTCATTAGTTGAACAAATACCTTTGGTAAGGGTGGCAAAAATTTGATCAGATGATTCTAGCGTAAATGAATTCGCAGTACTACCGTCTGACCATTGCAATTCACCATCAGTCCTGACATTGGGTAAAATCACATAAGGTAAATCATCACATACGGTGGTGTCAGTACCTAGATCGAGAACTGGTGTTTCGTTAAATGCTACTTCTATACTATCCCGTTCGGTGCACCCGTTCTCTTGTACAATCAAGGTGTAAGTTCCCGCTTCGTTAATGATACGTTCTGCTATTATACTTCCGTCCGCCCACTGGAAGTTCATCGAGGATTCTGGGACAGAAACTATGATCTCTTCACCTTCACACGCTGTGATGTCCTCTCCCAGGTCCACCATAGGGGCTTCGACAAAGGTGATTTCGGTTAAAGCCTCAGTATTACATCCATTGTTGCTGACTGTAACACTATATGTGCCATTCTCAAGAACATCAAAACTCTCAGCTAAAGAACCATCTTGCCAAGTGCCTTCCTGTCCGGCATTCAGAATAAGCATTTCATTATTACAAACGTTTTGCATCAATGGACCTAAATCCACTTCAGGATATTCAAATACGGTAATATTTACTTCATCACTTGCTTCACATCCCTGATCATTTGTCACACTTAACGTATATGTCGAACTGGTAGTAGCTAGTATGTCAATGCTTTTAGTGATGTCACCGTTACTCCATAGATATGAAATGCCATCTATGCTGGATTCCAGAACGATCACACTGTCTTCGCAAACCTCGAGATCTTCTCCTAAATCTAAGGTTGGTGCTTCAAAAACTTCGACAAGCCTGGAGGCTTCTCCTGTACAACCATTGTCACTCAAGGTAACTGTGTATAGACCTGATTCGCTAATAGCTATACTTTCATTAATGGAACCATCTTGCCAGGTCACCGGGTAGTTGTTGGGATTGCTTACAAGCAATACCGCTTGTTCGTTGCTGCAAACACTACTGGGTCCAAAAATATTGACCAATGGCCTTTCCGTGATATCAATCATCACGCTATCACTAAAACTACAATTCTCATAATTTATATAGAGTTGATATAAACCCCCGAGAACAGATGTGATAGAAGGTTCAGTGCTTCCATCCTGCCATAAATAGGCATCTGCAATAATATCAGTCTCCAGAGTAAACATCTCATCTTCGCAAACTGATCTATCCCCACCCAGATCCAGGCCTGGATTTTCTACTACATTTACTAAAGAAGTGTCGGAAGAGATACAGCCATCAACATCAATGTTGATAACATAGATGCCAGATTCCGAGACTTCAATACTCGCCTGGGATTCTCCAGTGTTCCAATTGTAAGCCGCTGTGGCGATAGGGACTTCTGCATCCAAAACCAAGGCTGTGCCCTGACAAATACTGCTGGTCTCAGGCAACATGGCTTGAACATCCTGTGCAGTAAAGATTTCTACGGTATCTCGTAATATGCAAGAAGATTGAAACTCAACCTCCACAAAGTAAGTCCCCGGCATATTGACCGTTAAGATGGAATCCGAACTGTTGTCATTCCAACTGTATCTTTCATTAGGACTAAAACTGTAGGCATCAAGGATTAAATCTTCACCAGTACAAAGCGCACGATCTGGTCCCAGAAATCCGGATTCGACAAAGTCAGGAGCATCCTCAAAGGTCCAGCCGATATTGCTATTTGCAATATCTGTACTTCTTGCTCCGGCATTAAAATCAGCGCCACCACTTGCTTGAATATCTCGCATTTGCACAAAATCAACCACCACCTCTCCAGAGGATGGCATCACCATCTTTGCCTTTGTTCCAGGAGAAGAGGACCTCATCTCTATCGGCGTACAGTTATTACCGATCATCTGTAGATATGCATCAACATCCATGTTTCTGTCAGCATCGAAAATATAAGTCTTACCTGGGGCACCAATCAAAGTATCCGTTAAGAAATTACCATAGGTTTCACCGTTACAGGTAAATTCCACGCTGCGGAAGGTATTGGTTCTTTGGGTACTATCTTCTTCCCAGGGCCTTCGATTTTTCATGATTCCAGTGGCTTGCGGATTAGAGAAGATGACTTTGTTAAAACTCAATTGACTATAATCCTGAAAGCCGGTATTCACCCCAGTAAAGTCTACTGTCGAGTTTCCCGCATCCAAGGTCACTTGTTCACTAAATCCCGAAAATGGAGGATTGTCAAAACTGCCTTCACCATTAATCGTAATATAGCTGTTTCCGAAGCTGGCAGATTTGGGTACATTATGCTCAAAGTACAATTCATTGGTTTGAACATTGATATCCTTGAATGAAAACGAACCAGATGTTTGGGTGAATAGATATAGACTCAAGTCGTCGATAAATTCTACTTCTCCTAAGTGCTTCAGTTCTATCCAGTTGAACATTTGACCACCGCTGCTTACGGTCTGTAACTCTTCACCAGAGAATACAGTCCTCCAAACATAATTATTAAAACTATCATCATAGGTCAAGTCACCCGTGGGGTTAACAAACCAATTAACAAAGGACGGTTGATTGGTAGTGCCCGTCCAGGTGATATTGTGACAATTCCTATATCTGGTACCATAAGAATCCACTTGCTGATTGGGTATTGAAAATGAATTGACATCAAAGATGACGTCATCGATCGAAGTAGGAACACATTCTCCACCTGGACCACCACTGCTTAAGGACCAGTGCAATGGATCCTGCCAGAAACCCCCATCTCCCACCCAGTACAGTGTTCTTGCTGTTATTTCATTGAATGTAACACCCAGATTATTTCCCCCATCCAAAGAGTTGTCCGCAATTACCGTTGCTCCCGCAAATTGTACATCAGTGATATGCATCCTGTCCAGCGTATAATTCTGATTTATAAAAATGCGAGCTCTTTGACTCCTGATGGTACTAAACATCTGTGTCAATCCCGAATCACAATCACCTGATGTCACCAGTTCATCCACTCTCTGTGCCCGCTGTTCATTAGCGTCAAACAAATAATGATGCCCAGCGGCCAAATTCATCTCTCTGAAATGGGAACTACCATCAATGTACCCGTTTCCACGGAAAAGTAGATGATCTATTTCCAGGGCTGGTGTGTCCTCACTCAAAAACCAATTGTAACTACTTAAGTAGGCTTCATTGGTCGTAAATAAAACCGTATCGTAGCTTTGAACAGGTGTTTCAGAATACCCATAATGTCCAAAATTTCCATGATGCGACTCAAACTCTATCTTTGATCCATTTGCAGACAATTGATAACCCTCATTCTCTACTTCCCATGATGGTTCGTAAAACATTACCGGCCTTAGAATCAGGTGGCTTTCTTCTATATTCAGAGACCGAGGCACCATACTCCTACTTAAAAATGCGCGCATCGTTACCTTTTTGCCATTGGTATTTAAGGTTCCAGATAATAGATTTAAATTCCAAACCATCTCCACATCATCTAAGAAAGTCCATTCACCCGTAAGGCCGCTGAAGAACATTTCTCTATTGAACATGATACCATTAGTCTGAATGGTATTGCCGGCTTCAGAGGTTTCGAAATGATAGTGGCCTTCAAATGTATGTTCCATGGTGGCATCAAATTCTAAAGACCCGGTAATTCGAATTCTGTAATCTAAATCTCCTTCCATACCGCCATTATTCGTAATTCCACGCCAGGTCATATCATGCATATATACGTTAGGGATGTCAATGACCACTTTCTGTCCAGCTACATTAAAAGAGTTTGCATCAAAGAAAACGTTGTCTTTTCCAGATGGAACACAACCGCTGGATGGACCACCACTGGAAAAGGACCAGTGACCAGGGTCGGTCCAGTTGCCCTGCCCATTGATCCAGAAAAAATCCTGGCTCATTGAATTGGTAAAACTCCATCCATTATTGTTGCCCAAATCCACTCCCTGGGAGGCAGTAAACGATGCTGATCCCGAAGCATGAATGTCTCTAAGGGTTACAAAGGCCATATCTACACTCCCTGAATTAACACTAAAAGTAGTATGATTACCATTTTCTGTAGAGGTCATAATAACACCCTGGGCACAATCACCATCACCGCTGATATTCTCCAGTTCATAGGTCTCACCAGATTTAAATTCGTAAACATTGCCTCCGGTTAATATCAGGTAATTAGCATCGAAGTCGGTAAGAAAAGTAGTACTTGATAGAGCGGTCAACTCATTGAGGTTAATGTTGTTTTCGAAATAACTATTTGACATCAGGGCCCGGCCGGCTGCTGAACTGAATGTTACATCGTAAAGCGATAAATTTCCCGTTCCTGTAATCCAAAACCCGGGATCTTTGGCAGTCATTATAATAGAAGATGTCCCGGGATCAATGTTGACATTCTCTACATGAATTGACAAACTTTTGATGTCCTCATCATCAAAGCGGTAAGTGTCTAAAAACTTTCCTGTCAACGTAATTACAGAAGAACCCAACATCAATGACTTTTCTCCATTGCCCTCCACATACAAGAATCGACTGGTAATCGTCTGGTCATTAGTATTTAGTGTCCCACTTCGTAAACTCAATGTGCTATCAATCACCACTGAACTCTCAAACTGCCAGCCTCCATTACCCTCAAAAATAACCAGTAATCCGGCACTGTGACCTGCATAATCAACAGTTAAATTCATATCAGCCCCCAGAAATCGGGTAATTCCTTGAAAGTCAAAATCCATATTGGGTGAAAGTGCTAAACTCCCAAGAATATTAAGTGTACTTGATGCACTTCCCACGATTGCAGGATTATTCGAGACTCCCGTCCAATTCATATCTCTGCAAAAAACAATGTCTGTATTCAAGGTTACAGTCTGGTTAAGCCCGCTGAATGAATTGTTGTCAAAAAATACGTTGTCTTCTGATCCGGGTGCCTGAGCATGGGTAGTATTTCCGCCTGAAGTCGTTGCCCAATGAGAAATATCGGACCAGTTTCCGCTTCCTCCAACCCAGTAATAATCAGTAGCTTGGATGAGAATAGGAAAAAGTATAGAAATGCAAATAAAGAATGTCTTAAGCAAGATCCTGAGTTTTATTAGATGATAAATATAGTATCTATTTCATTGACATGCAGACGCACTAAAGAAATAGGAAAATTTTTCATTTATTGTATCTTCCATTTTCTAAAGCAAACGTTATGCTAAATAAATACGCTCGACTCCTGACAGGATACTCCCTGGATTTAAAGGCAGGTGAAAAGCTCTACATTAAATCTACCACCTTAGCTGAACCACTGATCCGTGAAGTCTATCGTGAAGCCATTAAAATAGGTGCCCATGTAACGGTAGATATGAGCTTCCAGGGACAGTCTAAAATCTTTATGGACCATGCCAATGATGATCAGTTAGAATACATATCGCCAACCTCTGTCAAAGCTATGGAGGATTGCGACGCTTATCTATACATCAGGGCCCCTTTTAATCTCAAAGCTGACAAAAATATAGATCCCTTAAAAAGAAGAAAGCGCGCTAAGGCCAACAATAATCTTCAGAAAATTTACTTTGATCGGTTGGCAGACGGTTCGCTGAAGCGCTCCTTGTGTCAATATCCCACACAAGCGAATGCCCAGGAAGCTGAGATGTCACTGGAGGAATATGAAACCTTTGTTTTTAATGCATGCAAATTAGATCAGGATGATCCGGTCGCTGCCTGGTTAGAGGTTCGAAAATCACAACAAAAAATTGTCGACTTTTTGAATCAGAAGTCAGAGATCAGATATAAACGCCCAGATTCAGATATAGTATTTTCAGTGAAAGGACGGACCTGGATTAATTCTGATGGTATGAACAACATGCCTTCAGGGGAGGTGTTTTCTGCTCCTGTCGAAGATTCCGTAAATGGTGAAATGACGTTTGATTACCCTGCGATTTATATGGGACAGGAAGCCAGAGGGATCCGGCTTAAAGTCAAAGATGGTCAGATTGTGGAGTGGTCAGCTGAACATGGTCAGGATCTTCTGGATCAGGTATTTGCCATTCCGGGGGCTAACTATTTTGGGGAAGTTGCTATCGGTATGAATTACGGAATTCAGCAAGCCACAAAAAATATTCTGTTCGATGAGAAAATTGGTGGCTCTATCCACATGGCGGTGGGGCAATCATACGGTCAGTGTGGTGGCAAAAACGAGTCAGCTGTGCACTGGGATATGATTTCAGATATGAAAAATGGAGGTCAGATATTCGCAGATGACGAATTAATTTATGAGAATGGCCAATTTTTGATTTGAGATTTGGGCGTTACCCTCCTGCGTCGGGTCGGGCTATCCGGTACTCTCTTCGCATTCGCTCCGTTCAGACAACACCTCCTATCCCTAACGCGATACTTACAAAATGATCAGGAAAACAAGAGTGATTCTTATGAAACTGCTCATAAAATTCGTAGAAAACCACCACTCACTTGTTAACACATCATTAAATTTGAGATTCGATTCTGTATGTTTATGGTATGAATAACATTACTCCTCAACAGGCTGAAAGTTTCGCATCCAGACACTGGAGACTACAGGTATCTGCTAAACAGCTAGCAGGCTTTGAAGATCAAAATTTTCATCTATTGACCAAAAGCGGTGAAGCTTTCTTACTAAAGTGTTCTGCAAAGAGTAATCATGGTTTTCAAAGTGTTTTAGACCAGGTTTATGGCCACATTGGCATGCCCACAAAAACAAAGGAGGAAAATGGTCAAAGGTGGACTTTACTACCATGGACTCCTGGTATTCCATGGGCTGATTTCAGACCTAGAACTCCAGAACTGTATCAAGACCTTGGTATAAAGGCAGCCCGGCATTATCAAACAATAGCTACTTTTAGTGATGACGCACTCCATCGCCACGAATTCCGGTGGGATTTGGCGCAAGCACTTTGGATCAAACCACTTACTGGTCTGCTTGCCGATGACATCAAAACGATCGTAGACCTTTTTATAGAGCGCTTTGAAGAACTAATGCCAATGTATGATCAATTTCCTAAAACCACTATACATAATGATCTCAATGACTATAACATATTGGTCAAAGACGGAGAGGTTTCAGGCTTTATTGATTACGGAGACATGTGCCATAGTCAACGCATTAATGAATTGGCGATTCTACTAACATATGGCATGATGGATCAGGCTTCACCTCTAGATTCAGGAGTGCACATTGTTAAAGGCTTTTCCAAGATACAGGAACTTAGCAGGGAAGAGATTTTGTGTCTTCATACATTAATAGGCATGCGACTTGCAGTTAGCCTGGTGACTTCTGCAAAAAATCTTCAAGATCAACCTGAAAATGTTTATCTACAAATCAGCAGGCAACCAGCCTTGAAACTCATCCGAAGACTTGCTGAAAAAGGAGAAAAGTGGACTAATTATCGATTCCTCGACGCTGCGGGACATCAACTATTTGAAGAAAATGATCTGAAAAACCTTTTGTCATATATGAAAACAGCAATGGTAGTTCCCGTGCAAGAGGGCGATTACTATACTTTGGACCTCACTGTAGGCAGCACTGAACTGGGGCATGAGCATTATTACAATGATGCGAAGGAGCATCAGCGAAGAATCAATCATCTTTTGGCTATCCACCAAAAGACATTTGCGATTGGCAGTTACGATGAAATCAGACCACTTTACAGCTCGGATGATTTTACGGAATATGGAAATGAAGGGCAGAGATGGAGAACTGTGCATATAGGGCTAGATTTCTTCAATGAGGCAGGGTGTGAAGTGTATGCTTTCGCGCATGGAAGAGTGCACGCCTCAAAAAACAATGAGGGTGATAAGAATTACGGTAACACAGTCATCTTGGAGCACAAAGGATTTTATACCTTATACGGCCACCTCTCTTCTGCCACATTGGAAAACATGCAAATAGGACAGGAAGTTACAGCGGGCCAACTCATCGGTTGGTTAGGTGAGCCTCACGAGAACGGGAATTGGGCGCCACATCTTCACTTTCAGATCATCCTGGATATGTTAGATTATGAAGATGACTTTCCAGGTGTTTGCTTCATGGAGGAACGCGAAGTATGGAAACAAATCAGTCCGGATCCACGACCATTTCTGGGTCTTGAAATAAAAGATAATCATTCATGGACAAGAGCAAAAATACAGCAACAAAGGCGAGAAAAGCTGGGCAGGTCTTATTCACTTTCTTATGACGAGCCCTTACACATCGTGAGAGCACATGGTGTATACCTGTATGATTCAAGTGGAAGAAAATACCTGGACTGCGTTAACAATGTTCCACATGTTGGCCATCAAAATATTAGAGTGGTCGAAGCGGCTTCGGAGCAGGCCCAACTTTTGAATACGAATACGAGATATTTACATCGTAATATCGTTGAGCTTGCTGATAAGTTGACCAGGACACTTCCAAATCACCTTTCGGTTTGCCATTTTGTCAATTCAGGATCGGAAGCCAATGAATTGGCCATTCGAATGGCACGTATAGCAACTGGACGAAATGGTGTGGTGGCTATGGAACATGGTTATCATGGCAATACTTCGCTTTGTGTAGACATCAGCTCCTATAAATTTGAGGGCAAAGGTGGACAGGGGCAGAAAGACTTTGTTCAGATCGTTCCTATGCCAGATCCGGTTAGAGGTTCTGACGGTACTAAAGGATTTAAATTGGATGAACAGATGGAGCTGCCAGCTGCTTTCATTCATGAAAGTATCTTGAGTTGTGGTGGTCAGGTAGTGATGCCGGATGGCTTTTACGGGTCTTTATATGAAGACTTTCGCACTAAAGGAATGGTGATGATTGCAGATGAGGTGCAGACCGGCCTGGGAAGGGTTGGCTCCCACATGTGGGCGTTTGAGGCGGAAGGACTTCGACCGGATGTGGTCACCATAGGTAAGCCATTCGGAAATGGCCATCCACTTGCTGCAGTTGTTTGCACGGAGGAGATTGCAGATCGTTTCCACAACGGAATGGAGTATTTTAACACATTCGGGGGCAATCCAGTTAGCTGTGCTATTGGACTGGAAGTGCTGGATATCATTGAAGATAGTGAGCTGCAGAATCATGGCTGGGTATTAGGTCAATGGATCACGACTGAACTAAAGGAGATTGCCAAACAATATCCATCCATAGTTGATGTTCGGGGCAGAGGGCTTTTTCTAGGTTGGGAATTTGCTGATCCGGTGACTAAATCACCATTGGCTCACAAAGCCTCTTATTTTGTCAATGAAATGAAAAGGTATGGCGTTTTGCTGAGTACGGATGGTCCGTACCACAATGTGATCAAGTTCAAGCCCCCGATGGTCTTCACTCAATCTCATGCAGAATATATGCTGGCTATGATGAAAGAAGTGATGCCATACATTTAATATTTAGGTCTCAACTTGTTAACCTTTTGTTTTGGGAGTTTATTAAGCTGAAGTCTTTGCAGCCTGAGCCTGAGCCTAAGCTAAGCCCTTAAAGAGCTCAAAGCTCTTTAAGGGCTATAATGGCTAGAAAGGTTTTAAAATATATGGGATTAGACTATTTTGCACTTCAATATTTTTCATTAATATCATTCCTGATAAAAAAATTATCCTTACATTTGCAGCCCCTTAGCAATTGGTGGCTTTAGCCAGGCTATTTCTAAGTATTAAATTTATTTTTTAACCACTGCATCGATACAAGTTCAGATGCATACAAATTTTAAATCTGATGATGTCAGATGATAAAAGTGCTGAAGCACAAGAATCGGCGGAAGTAGTTGAAGAAACTGCAGTTGCCGAGCAAGAGCCGGTTCAGACAGAAGAACCCAAAGGCGCACATGATGATTTCGATTGGAGCGTTAGCCACAAGAACGCGATCAGTTATTCTGAAGAAGAAATCGAAAAATATCTCCAGGAGTACGAAAATACACTAACTACTGTTAATGAGAATGAAATCATTAAAGGTAAGGTGACGTCCGTTTCTGAAAGTGATGTTGTATTAGACATTAATTTCAAATCAGATGGTATTGTATCCCTTTCCGAGTTCAGAGACATGGACGAAATCAAAGTAGGAGACGAAGTTGATGTTTATGTTGAGAGTCAGGAAGATGAGAGAGGACAGTTAGTATTATCGAGAAGAAAAGCCAAGTTATTTAAAGCTTGGGAAAATATCGTTGATTCTTACAAGAATGGTACGATTATTACAGGTACCATTATTAGTAAAACCAAGGGTGGTCTGATTGCAGATTGTGGTGGATTAGAGACATTCTTGCCAGGATCACAAATTGACATTAAACCTATTATTGATTACGATCAGTATGTAGGTAAGACGATGGAGTTCAAGGTGGTGAAAATCAATGAAGCCATTAAGAATGCGGTGATTTCTCACAAGGCACTAATCGAAAGTGATCTTGCTGATCAGAGAGAAGCCATCATCCAATCACTAGAAAAAGGTCAGGTACTTGAAGGTATTGTGAAAAACATTACTGACTTCGGTGCTTTTATGGACCTTGGAGGTGTCGATGGTCTACTTTACATCACAGATATTTCGTGGGGTAGAATTAACCATCCTAATGAAGTGCTTGAGTTGAATCAGAAACTAAATGTTGTAGTTTTAGACTTCGACGAAAATAAGAAGAGAATTTCTCTTGGATTGAAGCAATTACAGCCTCATCCATGGGAAGTTTTAGGAGAAGAGATCAAAGAAGGGTCTGAAGTCAAAGGAAAGATCGTAAACATTGAGGATTACGGAGCATTCCTGGAAATCAGTCCTGGAGTAGAAGGTTTGATTCACGTTTCAGAGGTGAGTTGGAGAACACAGCCGGTAAATGCCAGAGAGTTCTTTACACTTGACCAGGAATACGATGCGAAAGTGGTCACCATTGACAGAGACGAAAGAAAAATGTCTCTTTCTATCAAGCAACTTTCTGAAGATCCATGGGATGGGATTGAAAAGAAATTCCCGGTTGACAGCAGACACACAGGAATTGTCAAAAATTTGACGCCTTACGGTGTTTTTGTTGAACTAGAAGAGGGCATTGGTGGAATGGTGCACATTTCAGATCTTTCATGGACGAAGAGATATTCTCATCCATCAGAATTTACCAAGGTAGGTGAAGAGATCGAATGTGTGATACTTGAAATAGATAAGCAGGATAGAAAGCTTTCACTTGGTCACAAGCAGATTGAGGAGAATCCATGGGATACATTTGCACAAGTTTTCCCTCAAGGCTCTTATCATGAAGCAACCATTGTCAAGAAAGAAGACAGAGGATCGATTGTACAGTTGCCATATGGATTAGAAGCCTTTGCACCTGCAAAGCACTTGAAGAAGGAAGACGGTACTTTTGCGAATGTAGATGACAATTTAACTTTCAAAGTTATTGAATTTAACAGAGACGATAAGCGGATCTTAGTTTCTCATACAAGATATCTTGAAGATATACAAAGAGAAGCTGACGATCAGGTGAAGGGCGAAAAGAGGAGAGAAAGACAAGAAACCCGCAATATGGTGCAGACTAGAAATGCAGGTGTTGAGCGAACTACGCTTGGTGACTTGAACGTATTTTCTCAATTGAAAGATCAGTTGGCTGAGGCAGATGCTCCAGCTAAGAAAGCTGCTCCGGAGAAAGAGGCTAAGAAAGCTGAAGCAAAAACAAAAGAAGCTCCTAAAAAGGAAGCTGAAAAATCTGAGGACAAAGCCGATGATCTGAAGAAGATAGAAGGCATCGGACCGAAGATCGCTGAGAAGCTGGGTGAAGCAGGAATCAATACTTTTTCAGAGCTGGCTGCCGCAGAGGTAGACAAGTTGAATGAAATTCTTGAAGAGGCTGGACCTAGATACAAAATGCACGATCCTACCACCTGGCCGCAGCAAGCAGAGCTTGCAGCTGCTGACAAGTGGGACGAGCTGGAGAAATTGCAAGGAGAATTAGACGGAGGGAGAAAGTAATTTTTCTGAAGTTTAGAGAGTATAAAAGCCTGAATACGAAAGTGTTCGGGCTTTTTGCATTAATGTGTCTCTCCTTCTGCATTGCTTTTGTTTCCAAGAATTAGCAAATATTTGTCAGTTTACATTTTTTTTGATTGTCGATATCATTTTTACTTTTTATATTTAGTTAACCAAACCCAAAAAAGCTATGCCCCCCATTCTGCCCTTCCACTCCCTGTACTTTATTTTATTTTGTTTTGGTATAAACAGTTTAATCGCACAAAGTTCTCATCAGACCAGGGGTACTTTGGAGTTAATATCAAGTGCATCGGCCTTTGAAGAAAACATGTATTTCACGATAGGCGAATCTTTTGTACAATTTATGCAAGATGATGAACTGGCCGTTCAGGAGGGTTTTTTACAAACCAGTTTATTGCAACCCTATTCAACTTTTAATCCGGAAGTAGATAAAGACGAAGAGCCTGACAAGGAATTTAAAATTTATCCAAACCCTACTTTGGGGAAGGTCAGTATTCTTTTGCCTCACCAATTTTACGAAAAGAGTTTGCCTCGATATTCAATTTTTAATAGCCAGGGAAAGTTGTGTGCTGCGGGAAGTTTTCAATTGGGCCAAAAGGAATTGAAAATGGATGAATTGCCAAACGGGCTTTACGTGATCTATATCTATAATACAACCAATCATTTAACCTCATTAAACAAGATCGTCAAACAATGAAAACAATCTTCACCTTATCGTTCATAACACTCTTCCTAAGTACTGCCGTTGCACAGGTTGATATGGGATTCAAATATCAGGCTGTAGCCATGGATGAAGAGGGTAATATTCTCAGAGATCAAGAATTAATATTAAAGCTTACGCTCTTATCAGATGTAAATGGAGGGTCTGTGTATTATGAAGAGGAGCACATTTTAAGTAGTAACAAGAACGGAATCATTAACACAGTCATTGGTAAAGGAAAACCCACCCTTGGAAATTTTAAAGAAGTGCCATGGAGAACCAAGAGTGTTTGGATTCATGTCGCCATGGACACAGATCTGGACCGCGAATATGACATTGAAAATTATACTCAACTCCTGGCCGTTCCTTACGCTTTATATGCGTTGGAAGCAGATAAAATAAGTAAGGAGTTTAATAGTGGTAACAGAAGCAACGGCAATGGAAATGGAAATGATGTTTATCCTTTCTGGACCGTGGATGGTAATGAATTAGATAGAACACATGAGGAAGGGCGTCTTGGAACGATAAACGAGCGTGATCTCATTTTCATTACCTCAGATATCGAAAGGGGTAGGATTTATGCCAATGGGGATGTTGAATTCTACGGTAATTTTATAATTGGTACGGATCTTATTGTTTCCGGTATAGGTAGATTTAATAATACCACAAATTCGACCTCCAAAGATGATGGCGCATTAATCGTAGAAGGTGGCGTAGGTATTGAAAAAGATGTTAATATCGGAGGAAATATTGCACAAGATGATGAGGAAGATACAGCTACTCTTGGTCAGGTATTCGTGACGAATACAACGAATTCCGACTCGAAAGATGAAGGTGCTTTAGTGGTAGAAGGGGGAGTAGGTGTCGAAAAGGATGTCACTATAGGAGGTGACATGAGACAGGATGACCCTGATGATTTTGCTACATTGGGACAGGTAAATATTACTAATACTACGAATTCTACCTCTAAAGACGACGGTTCATTGGTAGTCGAAGGAGGTGTAGGAATAGAAATGAATTTGAATGTAGGTGGTGAACTTCAAACGGGTGGAGATTTAATTGGTCCGGGGCTTATTATCACTGATGTCAATAGAACAGGATCTGATGGTAACTGGGGAAGCTATCCAGTACAAATCGATGCGAAAGAGCAAGGAATAGCTATCAAATTGGATGAGCCAGATGCAAAGAATAACTTTATTACTTTCTTTGATGAGAATTATGATGCAGTTGGACGAATAGAGGGACAAACGAAAATAGATATCCTTGAAAGTGAGGAATGGATTGTAGAAACGACTTTTCAAAGTGCAGCAATCGCTAGTTCCATTGGATCTTTCGCTTCACAAGCTGCGGCAAATGTTAATTTGGCTCTAGATGTTGGAGGTGTGGTAGTAGATTTGGTTAACCACACCCTAGCAATAGTGGGTGCTGCTTTTGGATCGGTCGAGGCCGGTGCAGGAGTAGGAGATTTGGTTTGTGTGACTGCCATAGCTGCAATAGATTTAACTTATTCATCTATTCAATTAGGTGGTGGTATAGCAGGAAACCTCGTAGACATGACTGTAACAGCATTTGACGCAGCAACCAACGTAGCAAATATGGTTCAGTATCAAATATTAACTTTTTTAAACTCCGGATCTACATTTTCCTCGGGATCTGCTGATTATGCGGAATACTTACCAAAAATCAATATGCTTGAAACATTTTATCCAGGCGATGTTGTAGGAGTTGTCAATGGCAAGATCACTAAGGATATTTCTCAGGCAACCCAACTTATGGTGATTTCTTCTGACCCACTTGTATTAGGTAATATGCCATTATCCGGAGATGAACAATTTTATGAAAAGGTGGCCTTTATGGGACAGGTTCCTGTTAAGGTCAAAGGAGCCGTAAACTCCGGCGACTACCTGATTGCCGATGAAGAAAACCCTGGATTTGCAAAGGCTGTAAGCCCTAAGGATTTGACTTTGAACGATTGCAAAAAAATCGTGGGTATTTCATGGGGTAGCTCAGAATTAAAAGGTACTAACTTTGTCAATACTGCTATTGGATTAAATAATAATGATGTCATACCATTATTAGAGAATCAGGTAAAGGAGATGGAGAAGCTAAAGGTGGAAATGAATGAGATAAAAAAATACATCTCAGATAATGAAGCTCTACTATCTGATTTAGTTCCAGGCTATGCGGAGGCTAAAGCTGGTCGAAAATTGGACTACGATGAAGATTTATTAGCTGCTTTTAACAGGGACTTGACCATCGCTTCGCAGGCCAACTTAAGCAAACAGCTTGAAATAAATGATCTTTTTGGTATTATTCAAAATTATCAGGGTAGAAATGGAGGGGTTAGTAGTTTGCCAATGGATCATTCTCAGACAATATCTATGTTGAATATGATTGATAGTGAGCATAATCTGGATCTTAGTTTATTCGGTCAAAATAGCTCCACTGCCAACCTAAATAAAATAGAAGATATGGCTCTCGACATTTTAAATACAGACTATGTTGCGGAATTCAAAGAAATAACTAGAGACGCTGTTTCAGAGGCGGTGCAAGTTGTTGCAAATGAAATACTAAGCGTAAAACGTAAATTGATCAATGAGATTGCTTCAGGGCCGCAATTTACATCCAATGAGAAAATGATGTTACAGAATAAGATTAATGAGATTCTGCCGATATTCGGATTAATGGAAAACTCTGGTCAGATAGTTAATGATATCTTGGGAGAAGTTTTCGAACTTATAGATGAAGCAACTTGTGAGATTTGCGATAAGCTAGACGAATTGCCTGTTACACCTGATGACATTGTTAACGCCATTAATGTACCTGTGGACTTCTTTATAGAAACTGTTGACTTTTTTGTGGGAAGCCTTTCTACCTTAAGTAATGTTTGCATTAAAGCCGAGCTTTGTTTCGGTGAATTAGGTTGCGAAGGATTTAGAGTCTGTCCATTTGGATTTTTACCTGATATTAATTTCAATGTGGATGATATGCCATTTGTTGAGAATAAAAAACTACAAATTCAATTTCCAAACCTCTGTAAATCTGTAAATTGTAACTAAAGGAAAGAAATATGCTTTTTAGAATTTTGTGCTTATTTTTATTATCAGCTAGTTTTCTAATGTCACAATCACCCGTTCAGAAAACTTCTAAAGAAAAAAAGATTGACGAATTGGTGGAAATTTTAGGGTCGGAAGAACAATACCAGGCTTTTATCAATGTTGGACTAGATAATCTAATCAAGAAATACGGAGATAATCTGACTGACTCAAATATTAAATTGATGAGGGAAGAATCTTTAGATTTGGTTCACAGATTTCTCGAAAATGATTTGAAAGTGATTTATGCCAAGTATTTGACAGAAAATGAAATTCAAGATTTGATTGATTTTTATGGTAGTGAAACAGGTAAGCGATTTAGACAAATGCAACCTTTGATTACCCAGGAAATTAATCAGTTGATGATGACGAAGTACATGGAAGAATTCAAGGTGAATATTGCTGAGAAATTAAGGCAAAATTAAGAAGGTGAAGCCTACCTGTTGTCGACCATCAGATCATCAATGAAGATTGAGGTTGGATTGTCATAACCTGGTTGTCAAAGTAAAAAACTAGGTGAAAACGGAATGCAATTGGCAAAATACACATCATGTCTTAAAGGCTGCTGCAGGGTATTTTTTTTGAATCAACATTATAAAATATACTTATATTTAGAGGTATAACCCATTAATTATGAAATATTTACCTCTAATCGCCATCCTTTTATTAATCAGCAATATAGAATCCTACAGTCAAGCTTGTGAATGGAGAGCAGATGACTGGGGGCCCTGTGAGGGTGAATGTGGGTCTGAAATGCAAACCAGGAACGTGATTTGCCAATGTGACGGGGAAACAGTGCCGGATATAAACTGTGATTCAAGCACTAAACCAGCTACTATTCAGTCTTGTGCGCCCGAAGGTGAATATGTTTGGGTGGTGGGTGATTGGTCTTCATGTTCCGTTGAATGTGGAGATGGTGTTCAAACACGTGAAGTTTATTGTGAGAGCACAGAAGGGATAGTATTAGATGACTGTTATTGTTCGGAAGATAAACCTTCAGCCACACAACCATGCAACCTGGGCGTATGTGGTGTAGGAGTGGGAGTAACCAATCCAACAGCTACTCTACATGTCAATGGTACACTTAGATTCGAGGATGGCAATGAAGGGCAGGATAGAATTTTACTTTCAGACGCCGAAGGTAACGCGTCCTGGCAAGCACTTTCCAGCATCAACGGACCCGAAAGCTCAATTCTGGTGACTACTTTTTCTAATAACTATACCCACTATGGATCTGGATTTCAGGACGTGTCCTACTATAAACACAATGGTAGAGTATTTATTGAAGGGGTTGCGGGAAGAGCTGCCGGTGTTATTAATAATCAAACCATTTTCACACTTCCGCTAGGATACAGACCGGCAAAAGCGCATCTTTTTGAGGGAAGACAAGGTACGACTGGCTGCCGCATTGACATTTTGTCAACAGGAGAGGTACGTGTCATCGCATGCGAGCAAAGCGGTAGCTTTATTTTTATCAGTCTTTCAGGAATAAGCTTCAGAATATGATACTGAAGTGGTCTCCATCGTAATGTAAATTTCTCTTTTCCAGGCTAGCACCATTTTTTTAACCAAAGTGTGAATCTTCATAATTTCATAATATATAGAAGGAGAACGGATATGAGAGCTAATATTCTAATACTATTTTTGTTTTTGATAATTAATATTGGTTACGCCCAAATCATTGGCATAAACACCGACACCCCTCATCCCAATGTAGCTCTGCACATTGCCTTACCTTCGAATGATCAGGGAATTTTAGTTTCCTTTATATCTGATTAAGAAAAAGCCTTGAAAGTAGGAGGTGCCCTAATCTATTATACTGGAGCAAAAACATTTTACTACTATACTTTCGATGAATGGTAACCGGTGGTCGACGTTGTTCACTTTGATATTTTTCACAATACTTATGCTGGTGAGGATGCTCTGAGCATGGTCACTTCGCAAAGTGTTAATGCTGACTTTGGATTTCAGGCATTGCAGAACCTGAACTTCGAAGAACGAAATATGGTCATTGGCAATGATTCTCAAGTGTCTAATCTTTCAGGGATAAACAAGAGGCCATTGGTGTATTCGCCATGCATGATAGTACAGTGGTAGGTCAAAATGTTGGACCTACCTTCATCGGTTATACTCTTAAGACCTTAGCGCTGTTTCAAGAACCACCTATGAAGACTTATTTAATACCATTGGTACTTATTACGGCGTAGGTGATGGCAGTACAACATTTAATGTGCCTGATTTTACGAATGGTATCCTTGTAGGAAATTAAAGATTTATTCATTTATATTAGCGATTGCTAAAATTGAATTTTTATGAGACTATTGCTAATGATGGCACTGTTGATGTGCGTCACAACTTTTTTTGCACAGGACCAACTTCTTACAGACCGTTTCAAATTTGAAGACGACTTAAATTATAGTTCTGATATTCCCTCTCCTGCAGATTTTCTTGGGTATCAATTAGGGGAAGAACTCACTCTATATGCACATGTAGAACAATATATTAAAGAGGTAGCTTCGCTATCGGAAAGAGTAGATATCGCGGAGTATGGTGAGACTTATGAGGGCAGAAAGTTGTATCGTTTAGTCATATCCTCAGAAGAAAATATGCAAAATATAGAAGATATCAGACAGTCGAATCTTCGAATTATGGATCCTGTCAATCATCCTGATGTATCAATAGAAGATGCACCTGTTTTCATGTCATTTAGTTATAATATCCATGGCAATGAAACTTCTTCAACGGAAGCAGCGATGCAGGTCATCTATAGATTGGCTGCAGCAAATGATGAGGCTACTTTAAATATGCTGCAAAATGCAGTAACGATCATCTATCCATGTATCAATCCCGACGGAAGGGACAGATACGTATATTGGTACAAGGGAAGCAAGCGATCCGTTTTAGGTAAGGAGCCCAGTGACCTGGAACATTATGCACCATGGCCCAATGGAAGAACGAATCACTATTGGTTTGACTTGAACCGGGATTGGATTTGGGGAGTACATCCGGAATCTCGTGGCCATACAGCGGAATACCTTAGATGGATGCCGCATTTGCATACGGACTACCATGAAATGGGTTACAATTCGAATTATTTCACCATGCCAGGAACTACACCAAGGAATAAATTACTTCCAGATGACTATGAGCCACTGTCAGATACCATTGGCACAGCCAACATTAAAGCTTTCAATGAATATAAAGTCAATTATTTCACACGTGAAGCATTTGACTTTTTCTATCCGGGATATGGATCAAGCTACCCAAGTGTTTTGGGAGCCATCGGCATGTTAGTGGAACAAGGTGGAATAAGTGGGGGACGGGCAGTGGAATCTAATGATGGATATATTCTTACTTTGCAACAAAGAGTTTACGATCACTATAGAACTTCTATCGCCACTTTGGCCAAAGCCGCAGAAAGGAAAGAGATGTTTATTGACTATAGTCGAAAGGCAAATGACCCTGCTAATTCTAAAGCCTCTGCAAAAGCCTACGTTGTCAAAAACAACGGCAACCCATATTTAGACGATTTTTTAAGAATCTTGAATCATCATGGTGTAGAAGTTGGCAGACTACAGTCTGATCAAAACATCCAGGCTACCTCGTATACTAATGGAGCCTCCCAAAGTACATCTTTCCAATCAGGAGATTACGTTGTTTCTGGTGATCAAAATAAACATCTCTTCATTCATTCCGTGATGGGAAGGACCATGGAAATTGAAGATTCAGTCATGTATGATATGTCGAGCTGGTCATTACCTATAGCTTATAATCTGGAAGCTTATGAGGTTTTTTCTAATGTCAATAATGTAGAAGACTTGGAGGAGATGACCCAGGGCCGCCCATCTATTGTAGTAGATGACTATACCTATGCTGTATCTATTGATTGGAAGCAGCGACATGCTCCCAAGGCACTATCCATGCTTCTTCAGAAGGGTTATCGGGTTAGAGTTGCGACAGAATCTTTCACTAAAGATGGTCAAGTAAATATGCCCGGGACATTGATTTTGCTTGTAGGTAGGAATCTGGACCGCAGAGATCGTATGCAAGATGACTTAAATGAAGTAGCGATGGCTGCAAATGTTGAAATGATAACACACCAAACGGGTAGAGTAGAAGATGGTATTGATCTTGCGAGCAATAGTATGCGCCCTATTAATGCCAATAAAGTAGCAATGTTGGTTGGTCCCCCATTCAACACCTATACTTCTGGTCAAATTTATTTTCTTTTTGATCAGGAGACTGCCTATCCTATTGAGCGTATTCGAACTGAGGTGCTTTCTGAAACGGCAATGCCTAAGTTTGGTCAGCGTTATGGGTTAGCAACCATTCGAGATTATGATGTCATCATTCTACCGGGAGGAGGTGGAGGTTTAGGTCAATTGTTGGATGAAGAAAATCAAAAGGAATGGAAACAATGGGTGCAAGCAGGTGGTATACTCATCGCAGAGGAGTCAGCGGCATCTTTCTTGACTAAGGATAATTCAAAGATGACGTCTGTGGAGCTTCTCACACCGGAAAAAGACACCTCCAAAGAAGTAGCCACGCTCTCGTTTGAAGACCGTGAAAAGTATTTTGGGCACAAGAGAATTCCGGGAACAGCGGTCAACAGCACAGTAGACACTAGTCATCCTCTCGGATTTGGTCTGGAGCCTACGGTCTATACCTTGAAGTTCAGTTCAGATGCGTTGAAGCCTTCTTCGGCACTTCACTCTGTTATAAGATATTCAGATGAGAGTGATCAGATACTGTCTGCGGGATTTATAGATCAGGATAACATTGACCTATTGACAGGAAATACGAGTGTTGGGTTTTTACCTATGGGGCGAGGTGGAATTGTTTACTTATTGGATAATCCACACTATAGGATGTTTTGGAGAGGACCGAGCAGGGTTTTACAGAATGCAGCTTTTTTCTTGAACAGGTAGTCATCCAGTACCTCGGACTTTAGCTTGAGCCTGTACAGCATTGACTTCAGTCTGTGTCTACGTAGCATTAGCTTTAGTCCGAGCCTACACAATGGGTTTCGTTTCACTCCCATACCTGTACTCAAAACTATTTATCTCATCAAGCGAATATTCAATACACTCATTATATAAGAGTTTTATCACTAAGTGCTGAACAAACATTCAAGATCAAATCTTCAAATACCCATGAAAACAGGTTCATTTCATTGATTTCCTAAAACGATGCCTATACCAAAATCAATTATTATTACGCGTATCTTTTTCTACGCCTTCCCAGGTCATGACAACTGGCTTAATGGTTCCATCTGAATTAAACTCCAGTTTATCCAGGCATATAACCCGATGATCCCGGTCCTCATTAGGGATAGGGCGTCGGTGGTACACCATGATGTATTCATGATTATCCAGTCGCTGGATGACAGAGTGGTGACCCGCACCGGTTGCGATATCACCCTCAGAAGTTTGCAGGATCACACCTTTTCTTTCATAAGGTCCTGTTGCACTTTCAGCCATCGCGTACGCGACGCGATATGTCCCATTGGTCCAACCTCCTTCTGACCACATAAAATAGTATACACCGTCTCTTAAAAACATAAAAGGTCCCTCTACATAACCTTCAGGTGTAATTTCTTTAAATAAGTTTCCCTCTTCCCAAGGAATAAAACCTGTAAAATCGTCATTCAACTTGCCAAGATTGCAATGACTCCAACCTCCGTAAAAAAAGTAGTGCGTACCATCTACATCTTTAAAGACAAATTGATCAATGGGTTGCGCATCATTATAAAATGTGTCAATTAGAGGCTTACCCAAATAATCTTCAAAAGGTCCAGCGGGCTGATCAGCTACGGCAATACCTATGCCTCCATAATGGTTAATATCGTTATTCGGGTCGTAACCATTCCTACTGGGTCGCTGAACATCATTGGCACCGAAAAAAAGCCAATATCTTCCATTTTTTTCGATAATTGATGGAGCCCAAAGTGCTTGTCGGAGCCAGGAAATTTGCGAAGTGTCAATGATTCTTTCGTGTTTTTGCCAATTTATCAGGTCCTTCGACGAAAAGGCATCAAAGTGAAGTTGTTTTTCATAATCATCGCTATAAGTAGGATAAATCCAATAAGTACTATCGAAAATAGCACCTTCTGGATCGGCGTACCATTCGTCGGTGATGGGATTACCATTTGAAGAATGATTTTGTGCCAATGCGTTAAAGGCAAGGGCGAATAATAGGCTAGAAGTTAAAAACTTTATCATTTCATAAGTTTTGATGATTTATCTGAATACCTTTAAATATAACAACCTATTTATTCTTTTGGTAAAAGACAAGCCATTGTGCAAACAGTTTTTAATTGACAGCACGATTCGACTAAAAACATGTGTGTCATTTATAAAGATGCTGTGTAACCTTCTTCAGAGACCAATGTTAAAATCAAGACCATTTTAGTTAAATATTGCATACCCATGTTTTACTGCGGAATATCATTATGTGCTTTAAAATATATCAGGTAAGTTAAAGCACTACCAAAGCGTAATTTTTACACATTTATTGGCATAAAAGAACAAATCCTTACTTACCTTGTTAATAAGGTCACCTGGAGGACAATCTTCAGAATCATGAAAATGAAAAAAGTCATCGTCATCGGATCAGGTTTTTCAGGACTGGCAGCAGCCAGCTGTCTTGCTGATGACGGGTATGACGTAACCATTCTGGAAAAAAATAGTAGTCCCGGGGGAAGAGCCAGGAAATTTGAGGTGGACGGATTTACATTTGATATGGGTCCAAGTTGGTATTGGATGCCAGAGGTATTTGAAGACTATTTTTCAAAATTTGGCAAGAAGGTAAGTGATTATTATGATTTGGTTAGGCTTGATCCTTCCTATAGAATTTATTATAAAGATGATACGCTAGAAGTTCCTGCAAAGCTTGATGATCTATATGAGCTGTTTGAATCCATAGAGAAAGGAAGTGCAGACAAGCTAAGGAAGTTTCTGAATGAAGCAGCTTACAAGTATAAAGTGGGTATGGAGGAGTTTGTTTGGAAACCTTCTCATTCCATCACTGAATTTATGGATCTGAGAATTGCGAAGTCTGCTATTCGTCTTCAAATGTTTTCTTCTATAAGCAAGCAAGTTCGTAGCTTGTTTAAGGATGACAGATTAATTCAATTATTGGAGTTTCCTGTTTTATTTCTTGGAGCAACCCCTCAGAAGACACCTGCACTATATAGCCTCATGAATCACGCAGATCTTGCTTTGGGTACTTGGTATCCGATGGGTGGAATGCATAAAATCATAGAAGGAATGGTTTCACTGGCAGAAGAGCTTGGGGTGAAGATAAAGCTGGATCATGAAGTCAGTCACATTGACATTTATAAAAATAAAGCGAATACTGTTCGTACCAATCACGGAGACTTTCCCTGCGATTTCGTAGTAGGTTCGGCAGATTACAGACATATCGAGCAGCACCTCCTAGATGAACCTTATCGTAAGTACGATGCCACCTATTGGGACAATAGAGCAATGGCACCGTCAAGTTTGTTGTTTTATTTGGGAATAAACAAAAAGTTAGATCGGCTAAAACATCATAATCTTTTCTTTGATAAGGACTTTGATCAACATGCTGTTGATATTTACGAAGAGCCAAGGTGGCCCAGAGATCCCCTATTTTATGCATGTGTACCATCTCGAACAGACGCTAGCGTTGCGCCCAAGGGTATGGAAAATGTATTTTTATTGATGCCCATTGCACCTGATTTACCTGACAGTGAAGCTGAAA
>NZ_JAJNKB010000003.1:0-330000 GCF_021533195.1 Portibacter marinus | reverse complement strand
AAAAGAACCTGAAACCATACGCTTACAAGCGGTCGGAGCTACAATTTATTGTGGTGACGGCGTGCCTTTTGCATAATGAGCCTACGAGTTACTCCTCACTAGCAAGTTTAAGTACTTAAGGTACGTAGGCGCAGCGAAAGCGAGTCTGAATAGGGCGAAGAGCTAGTGGGGGTAGACGCGAAACCTGGTGATCTACCCATGGGCAGGTTGAAGTTGGGATAGTCTCCCAATGGAGGACCGAACCGGTATATGTTGAAAAATGTTCGGATGACCTGTGGGTAGGGGTGAAAGGCCAATCAAACCAGGAGATAGCTCGTACTCCCCGAAATGCATTTAGGTGCAGCGTCGTTATAGAGTGTCATGGAGGTAGAGCTACCAATAGGGCTAGGGGGCTTCACCGCCTACCAACCCCTGATGAACTCCGAATGCCATGACACTGCAGCGGCAGTGAGGCGATGGGTGCTAAGGTCCTTCGCCGAGAGGGGAACAACCCAGACCATCAGTTAAGGTCCCCAAGTGTGGATTAAGTTGATCTAACGAGGTGGGAATGCTATGACAGCTAGGATGTTGGCTTGGAAGCAGCCATTCATTTAAAGAGTGCGTAACAGCTCACTAGTCGAGCGTTCCTGCGCGGAAAATAAGCGGGCATCAAATCCACCACCGAAACTATGGATTGAAATTTATTTCAGTGGTAGGGGAGCATTCCAGCGATATTGAAGTCGTACCGTAAGGTGCGGTGGAATTTCTGGAAAAGAAAATGTAGGCATGAGTAACGATAAATAAGATGAGAAATCTTATCGCCGTAAGACTAAGGGTTCCTAGATCTATGCTAATCAGATCAGGGTTAGTCGGGTCCTAAGGTGTAGCCGAAAGGCGAAGCCGATGGCAAACGGGTTAATATTCCCGTACTAGTATATATTGCGATGGGGTGACGGAGAAACGTAAGACTGGCCACGAGACGGAATTCGTGGTTGAAGTGCGTAGGCGTTGATTCAGTAGGTAAATCCGCTGATGAGTCGAAACACGATAGTACACTGATCCTTTTAGGTGATGTGATAAAGTCCCAAGTATGCTTCCAAGAAAAACCTCTAAGCTTCAGATATATACTACCCGTACCGTAAACCGACACAGGTAGTCGAGGAGAGTATCCTAAGGCGCTCGAGTGATTCATGGCTAAGGAACTAGGCAAAATGGTCTCGTAACTTCGGGAGAAGAGACGCTCTATTATAACGATAGAGCCGCAGTGAAGAGGCCCAAGCGACTGTTTAGCAAAAACACAGGACTCTGCAAATTCGAAAGATGAAGTATAGGGTCTGACACCTGCCCGGTGCTGGAAGGTTAAGGAAGGTAGTTAGGATTCGTCCAAAGCTATTGACTGAAGCCCCAGTAAACGGCGGCCGTAACTATAACGGTCCTAAGGTAGCGAAATTCCTTGTCGGGTAAGTTCCGACCTGCACGAATGGTGTAACGATTTGGGCACTGTCTCAGCCATGAGCTCGGTGAAATTGAAGTATCGGTGAAGATGCCGATTACCCGCAACGGGACGAAAAGACCCCGTGCACCTTTACTACAGCTTCACATTGGGTTAGGATATAATATGTGTAGGATAGGTGGGAGACTTTGAAGCAGCCACGCTAGTGGTTGTGGAGTCGTCCTTGAAATACCACCCTTCTTATATTTTGATTCTAACTCCCGCAAGGGAGGACATTGTGTGGTGGGTAGTTTGACTGGGGTGGTCGCCTCCTAAAAAGTAACGGAGGCTTGCAAAGGTACCCTCAGCATGGTCGGTAATCATGCGAAGAGCATATTAGTATAAGGGTGCTTGACTGAGAGAGGGACACCTCGATCAGGAACGAAAGTTGGCTAAAGTGATCCGGTGGTTCCGTATGGAAGGGCCATCGCTCAAAGGATAAAAGGTACGCCGGGGATAACAGGCTGATCTCCCCCAAGAGCTCATATCGACGGGGAGGTTTGGCACCTCGATGTCGGCTCGTCACATCCTGGGGCTGGAGAAGGTCCCAAGGGTTGGGCTGTTCGCCCATTAAAGTGGCACGCGAGCTGGGTTCAGAACGTCGCAAGACAGTTCGGTCTCTATCTGTTGTGGGCGCAAGAATATTGAGGAGAGCTGACTCTAGTACGAGAGGACCGAGTTGGACACACCTCTAGTGTACCTGTTGTGGCGCCAGCTGCATCGCAGGGTAGCTATGTGTGGCATGGATAAGCGCTGAAAGCATCTAAGCGCGAAGCCATCTCCAAGATGAGTATTCTATTTCCGTCAGCTGACGGATAAAAGGGTCGTGGAAGATTACCACGTTGATAGGCTATAGGTAGAAGTGCAGTGATGTATGAAGCCGAGTAGTACTAATTACCCAAATGCTTCCTTTTTTTTATTTTACTTGTATAACTACAGTGTAACGCTGTTCTTTCCATCTGTTTTTTTTATCTCAAAAATCATATCACCTTTTAAATTGTGGTGATAAATAAAGAAATTATCATCGCCTACGCTAACGCTACGGCGATCGATGAAAGAACTTAGGTGATTATAGCGAAGGTGTGCACCTCTTACCATTCCGAACAGAGTAGTTAAGACCTTCAGCGCTGATGGTACTACGTTAAATCGTGGGAGAGTAGGTCGTTGCCTTTTTTTTATTAAAGCTCGAATGATTTATTTCATCCGAGCTTTTTTTTTTGTCTATACTAAAGATCTAGTTTATTGTCAAGAATATCAATCACCTCAAATGCCCATGTGAATGTATGATATAATTTTGCTTCTCTAAAGTTTAATTGACAAGCATTTTTATTACTACATTCTACCACGCTCTTCATCTAAACTGCTTTTCCTTTCGCGTTTACCTTTTAATTTATTATCACCAAAAGATCTTCTATAGGTTATTCGAAAAGTTCTTTCCGACCACATTGTCGTTCCCTAGGTTCTAATTCCCAATGTCTCCTGATTGTACTCCCAGTCTATCGTTGCAGCAGCATTCAATACATCCTGCAAATTGAAAATCAAAGAACTAGAACCGAATTTTTTACTCAAACCAAACGCAATACTAGGATAGGTTTGATATATCTGATCCCCTGCTATAGCGGGAGTCTGATAATTGAATGTAAAAGTGGAAGTCATGCCTTTTCCTAGATCAGCGGTAGTCGTTAATTGAATATTATGTGTGAAAATATCCTTTTTAAAAGGAATGGGTCTATTGCTTTTATCGAAAATAGTATAGTATCCACCAGTATAAGTAGTGTTTGCCTCCAGCCACCTGGTAAAATACATTATGAAACTAATACTACCGATTATAGATTGTACTTTGTCAAGATTGATAGGAGTAGAAGTCAGCCTTCTTTCTGACTTTATCACAGTATTGTCATACCCTATATAATTTCTGGTATCATTACCCTCAACACTAAATAGTAAGTTTTTAAGTCGGTAAGAAAGGCGAGCAGAATTAGTGAACGCCGGTCGTAATTGATTATTTGATTCGACCAACAGTGTAGGGTCAAAAACAATTTGAAATGCTGCCAATTGTGAGAAAGTAGGACGGTTGGACCGACGATTCAAAGTCAGATTAAGAGACTGAATAGAGTCAATCTCATAATTTATTCGAAGAATAGGGAAGGGATTGTTAAGTGAAATTTCTAAGTTTTCAGCACTTCTAATGGCATCCAGATCAAATGAGTACTGTTCAAATCGAAATCCTGCATCTAAGGTCCATTGATCACTAAATTTGTGGTAATAGCTGGCATAAGCAGCAATTACACTCTCATATATTTCATCCTCCCTTCTGAAAGCCGGTCGTTCGACCCACTCATTGTTGATTAAGTCAGAGAAACTGACAACGCTGTTGAAATTATTGAGTGTTACTTTTGTACCGATTTCTATTTTTGACAAGTGATTAAATTGATGCGAATAGTCTATTTGAGCAGTTGTAATAATAAATCTTGATTTCCTTCCATTATCCTGAAATGGATTGCCTTTAGATGTCAGTAATGCTCCACTATTGATCGCCTTGTAATTTGCATGACTAAAATCAGCAGTAAGAATGCTTCCATTTTTAAAGCTATGATTAAGATTGGTATTGTAATTAGTTAGGTTATTGGAGGTAGAGTTATTTAACAGATTTTCATAATTATCAACCAGCATTCTATTTTCATAAAACTCAGATTCTGATAGTGCGTTTTCGGTACTCATTTCATTTATATTTAATCCAATCTCTACGCCCAGAAAAGTCTTGTCGCTGATTTCATAATCAAAGCCAATGTTGGCATTTCCTCCTCGATGAATGCCATTTTTAAAGGTAAAATAGTTGGTGAAAAAGTAATCTATTCCCTCATAATCATAGGATCTGAAATGATCTACTTGAAACTCAGCAAAATTGTCATATGATGCTGAGATATTACCGAATAGATTGAATCTTCTTTTACGGTAATTGATGGAAAGTGAGGGCATGATCTTTTCTCGAAATCCATATCCAGCCATCAAGCTAAAATTTCCATTAAATCCTTGAATGTCGTTTTTCTCTAAACAATATGAATGATTCCAGATGCGTTATCTGCATCATATTTAGGTGGAGGTTGATGTATTATCTCTATCCTTTCAATGTTTTCGGCAGGAATGCTTCGCAATTGGGCAATAAGCAAATTCATAGGAATTCTGACGATTCTATCATTAATCATCATCAAGACTTGTCCTTTATTGTTTAGCCCAATGGTGCCACCGTTCTCGTTAACTTGTACACCTGGGGATTTCTGCAAGACTTGGAGTGCATTATCACCTCCGAAAGTAGGTATACTTCCCACATTAAATACCAGCCGATCTTCCTTTAATTCATATAAAGATCTACGAGCTTGTATCTTAATCTCATCCATTCCGTAATAAGCCTGATCGAGTTTGATCTCGTAATGGTTTTGTGTTTCAATAAGTGCTATAGTCTTATTTTCAAAGCCAATGGCAGAAACTTCTATGAAATGAAGAGAACCATTCTCAAGAAAACATTTAAAAAAGCCAATTGAGTCTGCTGAAATTCCTTTAACATATGAAGAATCAGTAGCGTCTTTCAATATCACATTGGCATAAGGAACGGATTCTCCTTGCTGGTCTATCACGCTACCAGTGAATTGCTTTTGACCATTAAGTACTTGCATAAATACAATAAGCAAATATAGATATGCTAAAACCTTTTTGTTTAAAAGTAAGTACGCAAAAATTGAAATTCTCATGAGATTAATTTGAAGTTTTTTAGTAACTAAGTGCATTAGAAACCTAATGCTGTTGTACAACTGCAAATTGATATTAATGTCCACGAAAGGTTTTCACTTATCTTTTTAAATTTTGTACTACTTATTATGCTTGTAAATAATAGTGAATGCAGCTAGCCTATTGCATACTAATTTTGCTTGCTTAAGACCACGGACAAGGATGTACTCCAGCTCTGTGGTATTCATCTAATAGAATCCATTTAAAAGATTTTACAGACGAACATCTAGACTTAATAAGAGGTATCAACTTAATAGTAAACCGAATGTCATTTATTTTGAAAACCAAAGATTATGAGTTCCTTAAAAACACAAGCTCCGAAAATGATAACCGTTGTCATAAGCTTAGTACTCGTTTTAATTGCATTGCTTGGTGCTACTGTGAGTCCTGCCATTGCTGATAACGGTGACTGGTTGTTACTGATAGGTTATATTATTCTTGTAGTGGGTGTATTTGTGAAAGGAGTTTAGATAGACTCTCTAATAATAGCTTGAGCTTCGATTTCAATTAGAAAATCATCACTTGCTAGCCCTTGTACGTTGATCCACGTACTTGCGGGCTGATTCTCTTCACCGAAAAATTTATTCAATAATGATGAAATTATTTTACCGTGTTCAGGCTTATAGGATACGATATAAATTCGGAGCATCATAATATTATCCAGATTGCCACCAACCGAATTTATTGCATTTTCTAGATTTTCTAAACATTTACGCGCTTGCAAAGCGATATCATTTCGTCCAACAATACTTTGGTCTTTATCCCAGGCAACTTGTCCGGAAATAAAAACACATTGACCTGACTCCGCATATGCCACTTGCGAGAAACCATAGGGTGTAGAATTCCATAATGATTTTGGACTTTTGGTTTTTCTCATGACTTTGATTATTTAATGTTTTTCTTCTTCAGATTCCTGGCTTGCATACTCAGAACTTGCATCAGGTAAGAATTTGAAAACTGAATTTGTAATAACCAGTTCTGAAGAGGCTGAATACCAGCCGATCCTGTCCCCATCATAAGTGTAGTCAATTAAGGTCAATTTTACCTGACCGTCTATCGACAACTCAATATAGTTACCATATCGGATCAATTGAAAATTTAAGATCTTAGGATCTTTGAGTTTAAAGATGTTTGACTGTATATTATTGAAAATGAAGTTTTGCATGACATTCTGTTCATTGAAACCCCATGCTCTGATCTGAACCAATCCATTAGAAATGTCAAATGAATAATAGTATCCATTTCCCTGAAGATCCATATCACTAACTAATCCAAATTTCCCCATTCCCACGACATTGATGGTTCCTTCCCAAATAAAACAGTGTGTAAGTCTTTTAAAAGTGAAGATTTCATATCCACTTCTAGCTCCCAAAATGAAACTATTAATTCCTATGTCGCACTTTGCTGTCGGGTTAGACAATATGGCTTCTAACAGAGGTAGCTCACTCTGATCGACCTCTTTTTGTACCATTAAATTCCAACGGTAGAAACTCTTTAGGAACAATCGCCCCTCAGTGTCAGCATCAAGTTCCTTTGGTGGAGGAAGTACTCTATGTTCATTGACGTTTCCACCTTTGAAGAAAAAGTTATATAATAAGTGATGTTCACCGTCCTGCACAACTCTGGCAGCGTAATTTCCTTGAGGTAGTAGTAAATCAGATCGAAAATTATGATACTCTCCTCTAAATCTTTCAGAATACCAGTACCTCACTTTTATATCTTCGCGAATAGAACCAATAAGATAGGATGTGTCATTGATCACGAATACGCATGGGCATTCCACATCGTCATAAACCATGGGATACAAAATGGGAGAACGCATTTCCCACTTATCATCCACCAATTTCATTAAAGCAACACAACCTCTTCTGGAAGTGGGTCCAAAGCTGCTGCGTGCGCAAATCAGCAAATAGTCATCTCCTCTATAGTGATAAAAAAAGGGATCTCTGAAGCTGAGCCATTTTCTTGGATTATTATTTACATCTTCATAATGTGGCTGTTCTGAACTTAGAGGGAAGTTAAGAGGTTGTTTTTTTTCCCATGTCATTAAATCATCGGACTCAGCTACCCCTATTTTTTGTATAATTCCCTTGTCTCTTCTTTGTAATCCTGTATAATACATCCGAAATTTCTCGCCATGTTTTGAAACATGCATGGTCCACAACATATCATCGTCCCATTCTCCCGGATGTCCTACAAACAAGGCATTTCGTACGCGTGTCCAATGTACACCGTCGTCTGAAATTGCATGCGCTATGTAATCATGATTTGGAATAATCAGATGAAACAAATGATATTTACCTTCATGTATAAATACATCTACATCTCCGATTTCCCAATCACTAAATCCCGAACCTGAATACATATTTTACTCTTTAGATAATACAAGCGGTCACAAAACTACCGCTTATATCATTTTTGAATACATAATTATTGATATATACCCCAATAACATAAAAAAAAATGAAACAGTTTTATATTCAATTGTTTAGCCCACATGGACTGATTAGGTTTGAAAATCCTGAAATAGGCAGAGACAATGATACAGGTGGACAGGTTAAATATTTACTTGAACTTCTGGACGCACTTTCCAAGAATGAAAAAGTTAGAAAAGTAGATCTGTTTACCAGAAAAATTACGGACAAGAGAGTGTCACCGGACTATTCACAAGACATCGAAGTTATTAATGATAAAGCGAGAATAGTTAGAATCTCCTGCGGAGGCAAGTCTTATCGTAAAAAAGAAACACTCTGGAATTATATGGATGAGTTTGTAGACAATACCATCCGTTTTAATAATGAACAAAATGACATCCCGGATATTGTTCATGGACATTATGCAGATGGTGGTTATGTGGCGGTTCAAATCAGCAAGTTTTTTCAAATTAAATTGATCAGTACCGGACATTCATTGGGTCGAAAAAAGAAAGAGCATCTCCTGGAGGAAGGAATGTCAGAAAAGAAAATCGAGGAGATGTACAATATGAACAATCGTATCCGTGCAGAAGAGGCCGCTATAAGAAATGCAGAACTGGTCATAACAAGTACTCAGCATGAAATAGAAGAGCAATACAAGGACTACAATGCCTATGAAGAGGCTAATTTTAAAGTCATTCCTCCAGGCACCAATCAGGATCTTTTCTATCCATTTTATCGACAGGAAATGCCCTCTTTTGAAATATCAATAGAGCAGGAGCAAGTGCTTTATCGAATCAATAGGGAAATAGACAGGTTTCTTTTTGACTCTAGCAAGCCATTGATTCTTTCTATTGGGAGACCCGATGCCAGGAAGAATTTTGCAACCATTGTAGAGGCATTTGGCAATGATGAAGAATTACAATCAATTGCAAATCTGGCTATTTTCGCTGGAGTAAGGAAGGATATCAGCATGATGCCTGACGATGAGCAAAGTATATTGACATCATTGCTTTTACTCATGGACAAATATGACCTTTATGGCAAACTGGCTATTCCCAAAAAAAATGATCCGAAGCTTGAAATTCCTGAAATATACCGTATAGCCGCCAGAAAAAAGGGCGTATTTGTGAATGCGAATCCAGGTGAGAATTTTGGACTAACTACCGTGGAAGCAGCTGCATGTGGTTTACCAGTCATCGCCTCACCTTATGGTGGTCCTAAAGAAATTCTAAGCAACTGTGAAAATGGAAAATTAGTAAATGTCAATTCTCCTAAAGAAATTGCGAAAGCCATAAAAGAGATTATTACCAATAATAAAACCTGGGAAACCTACTCCGCTAACGGTATTAAGGGAGTCAACAAATATTATTCCTGGGATGCCCATACCGAAACTTACCTTGAGGAAATTGATAAAATTAATGACACGGTACAGGTAGATATAGGTCGAAAACTTTATCATTCTAAGATTTACATCATAAGTGATCTGGATGGTACACTTATAGATGAAGCACCTAGAGATGAGTTGACAGAATTTACTGATTGGATCAACAACAACAGAGATAGAGTAGCCTTTGGAATAGCGACAGGTAGGAACAAACGGCTGACTCTCGAAGCCATGTCAAAACATCATCTGCCTGATCCTGACATAGTAATTTGTTCCGCAGGATCCAAAATCTATTATACTAAGGAATTTGTAGAAGATACCGGATATAATAAAAATATCTCCTATCAATGGAAAAGAGAAAAACTTGAAGAGGTCATGAGTTTTCTTCCCAAGCTCGAGTTACAGGAACCTGACGCGCAGTCCCGATTTAAATTGAGCTTTTACGTCGATGATGACTTCAATAAGGATGATTTTGCTCATATTCATCAATTACTGGATGACTACAAATTAAAAGCGAATGTCTTGCTGACAGATAACAAACTATTGGACTTTCTCCCTATTCGAGCAAGTAAGGGCAACGCCATCAAGTATCTGGCGCACAAATGGAAGATGTCTTTTGATAATTTTATTACTGCTGGAAATGGTGGAAATGATATAGATATGTTGAAGGGAAAGGCACGAGGAATTGTGGTTTCTAATCACAGTCCTGAATTAGAGCCACTTAGAAAGGCCAAGGGCGTTTATTTTGCTGAGAAGGCCATCTCCGATGGAGTGCTGGAAGGTATCAAACATTATTTAGGCCGTAATTAAAGGGCATTTATTAAGATATGTTGGACAAAGGTGCGAATTTCTGCTAATTTTGCGCCAATGAAGCAAAATAAGGCCTCCTGGCAATTCGAGATGATTTCAATATTTATTACAGGTGTTTTATTGACCGTAATTCTATTGCCCATATTCAAAAATGTTCCCGACTTCCCATTTTTAGTTTATAATCTCACGGCAATCTTTTTATTCTTTACATTCGTGCGATACTTATTTTTGCTCAGATTCACACCCTTTGCAAGATATACTCCCGTGAAGTTGATCCTGACATTTTTATCTATCGGTATTTTTGTGTATCTCATGGATGGCTTATCTTCATTTCAGAATATGTTGGATGAACAAGGTACATACAGCATGGTCTCCCATTTAGAGATTGATAAACAGATTCCTTTGTCTAAATATATCAGGACTGAAATGATATTCTTTGGAACAGGTGCGTTAATTGCTACATTTTGCTTGCCTTTCAGAATGATCATTTCCATATGGAGAGTACGAAACCGAAATACTGTTTAAAATTTGATATATGTCGCTAGTTAAAGAGTTTAACGATTACAGAGAGAAGATGAATGACGTCATTCTTTCGAAAGAAAATAAAATGCTGAAGAGGTTCTTTTCGCTGGATCATCAGACTTATGCTGATGGTGCACTCGACGTGAAGACTAAGGAGCTTCTTGGGCTGGTGGCCTCCATGGTGCTTAGATGTGATGATTGCATTAAATATCATTTGGGTACTTGCCATGATCTGAAAGTGAGTACTGAAGAGTTATACGAAGTGTTCATGATTGCCAATCTTGTGGGTGGAAGCATTTGTATCCCCCATACCAGAAGAGCAGCAGAGTATTGGGAGGAATTGCAGTCCGAAAACTAAATGACCGATTTTTCAAATATACAATTGAGTTTTGAAGAAATTCCAAGAGCAGAAAAGATTAATTATTTGCCTCTGGACAATAAGTATCTGTATGTTTTATTGACCAATGTTTTTATCTTTTTTATAGTCATTGTTGCGATTCTTGTGTACTTATGGACCATTATCGACAAATCCTGGTTTACCAATAACTTCCAATGGTTTTTACTCGGTGTTCTGTTGATTTTTGTGATCAATTTTGCGTATTTATTTAAAGCCTTCGGATATAAAGGTTATGCTTTTCGACAAAGAGATATTTCATATAAGACGGGTTGGCTTTGGAGAAGCGTTACAACCGTTCCATTTAACAGGGTACAGCACTGTGAAGTGAGTCAGGGAATATTTGATCGATATTTCAAATTGGCAAAGCTGAAGATTTACACCGCTGGTGGGAGCTCAAGTGATGTCGTCGTCCCTGGCCTGGAATTAGATCAGGCGACTGAATTGAAAGATTTCATTTTGGAGAAAATTAAAGAGGATGAGTAATACCTTTGCTGATCCGATGAGGCAATCCCCCATTGCTATCCTCTTATTGATCTACAAGTACTTTTTCAACATCATTAGACAATTTTGGCCGGCGATTATTGCCGTATTCATAGGTCAAAGGGCAGGAAATGTCTCTAATATTTTATTGATTTCTACGATTTTAGTAGCAATTTTGGCCTTGTTTTTTGCGATTGCATCCTACCTTAGATTTTCATTCAGAGTCCAGGGCAATGAGCTTTTCATTGAAAAAGGGGTGTTTAAGAAATCCAAACTAAATATACCATTCGAAAGAATCCAGACGCTTAATTTTGAGCAAGGCATCATACATCAGATTTTTAATGTAGTAAAAATCGAAGTGGATACGGCAGGATCTTCTAAAAATGAATTCTCATTTAATGCCATTGACAAGGATCTGGCCATTGAGCTCCGAAAATTAATTCTGGAAAGAAAATCTGAAATAGAAATTAAAGAAGAACCTATAGAGCAAACTGCCATTGACACCATATCACAAAAAGAAGATGATGTTATTTTTTCACTTTCCCTAAAAGATCTATTCATCGTGGGCCTGACTCAGAACCACCTGAGGACATTGGTTTTGCTGTTTTTTTTCACCCTTTGGGGCGCTGGAGAGTTATCAGATGCAGGCTTGGATATGGATTGGTTAAATGAAGAATCTTTGCAATCTTTTCTGAAGAGTGGTATCCTGATTATTTCTAGTTTGGCATTTATTCTCCTGGTCATCATTGTCATTGGTACAGGTATTAGAACAATTTTAAAATACTATGATTTTAAAATGTTCCGTTCGGAAAAAGGCTTTAAGATTCAAGCTGGACTGTTTAATCGAAAAGAAAATGCAGCATTAGACCACAAAATTCAGCAAATCAGATGGTCTAACAATCCCTTAAAAAGAATTTTCGGCATTCATCGCCTGCAATTGAGACAAGCTTCTTCGGTTGAGATCAGCAATAAGAAGTCCATCAAGATTCCGGGGATAAAGTTGGAAGGCATTCAGAACATTCTCAATTACCTTTTGAGCAATGGCAACGAATACTTAGCCTTGGATGATCGAAATATCAGTCATTGGTATCTGGTTCGAAATATGATTTATGTGGGCATCTTGCCATGGCTTCTGATAGCGGGCATTGGATATTACATATTCTTAGATACTAGGTATCTTTTGGTACTCTTAGCCATTCCTTATTTTTGCATCACAACATATGTACAGTATCGCAAATGGAGATACAGAGTGAATGAGTATTTAATTTACGCTCATCATGGTGTGTATGAAAATAAAAACAACATTCTTCAATTGTATAAAGTACAAAATGTCCAAATTCACCAATCTCCATTCCAGTGGCGTAGAGGATTGGCGACCATCAGAATGTTTACAGCAGCAGGTTCGATTCATATTCCATATCTCCAATTAGAGGAGGCTAAGAAACTGAAAGATCTCATCTTATATGAAGTTGAAAGCAGTCAAATTAAATGGTACTAATTTTCAATTTTACTTATATTGTCCTTTGGATGTGGTCTTATGAGCATCTACATATATTTGAAACATCATAAAAAATATCTGACTATGGGATTGTTTTCATTTTTAAAGAAAGCCGGAAAAAAATTGACAGGCAAAAAAGCACCGGAAGTAGATCAAGCAGTAAAATCTGCAGAAGAGCAGAAGATAGATGCTATGAGAAGTGAAATTAACAGACTGGGAATTCCTGTAAGCGGACTCCATTTAGAGTTAGCTGAACAAGTGATCATTTCAGGTGAAACCTCTACAAACGCTGATAGAGAAAAAGTCATTTTGGCATTGGGAAATGTCGAAGGCATCGCTTGCGTAGAAGATCGGATTACTGTTGCTAATCCTGAGCCGGAAGCCAGGTTCTATACGGTACAGTCTGGAGATACCTTGTCCAAGATTTCCAAAAAGCAGTATGGTGATCCCATGAAATACAATACCATTTTTGAAGCGAATAAACCGATGTTGCAACATCCCGATGAGATTTATCCTGGACAGGTTTTGAGGATTCCACCTCTTTAGATGATAGACAGCAGGTGCCATGCTGGCCATTGGTATTGTACTACCTTAAGGTATCAGCGAAGCATATTGCCGCAGAACTTTACGTAATTGGTCACTATCGCTATCGCGGCGCCAGTTACTCGAAAAGGAAACAGTTCTTAATTGGTAAAAATCCACTTACCCAATTCCTTCAGGCTGGCTTTCTTTCCATATAATAAAATGCCAACTCTGTAAATACGTCCGGCGATCCATACTGAAAATATACAGAACAGGACAAGCAGTGCAACGGACAAAGCAATCTGCCAGGAAGGAATTTCAGCGCCCAGTCTCGCAGGCATGATGATAGGGGATAGGAAAGGAATCATAGAAGACCAAACTGCCAGATTACTATTGGGTACTGCCACTACTCGAAACATCATGTACACCGCTAAAATGATGGGAATCATTAATGGAAAGGTCAATGAGTTACCTTCATTCAAGTCATCCCCAATGGCAGACCCCACTGCAGCAAATAGGGAGGTATAAATAATATATCCGCCAATAAAGTAGATAATGAATAACGGGATGATCAGCCACCAGTTGAGTCGGCTTAGCTCTCCCATCACCCCATATATATCAGCGGCAAAACTGTCTTCCATGCCCTCGGGCAGGTTCATATCAGCCCCCGAAGAAGCTGCTATATCTTGTGCGCTCATTCCCAAAAACGCATAGGCAACATAAGAGAAAGTGGGAATCAAGATTAGCCAAATGACAATCTGTGTCAGGCCCACAGCGCCGACTCCCAGAATTTTTCCCAGCATCAACTGGAACGGCTTAACCGATGAAATGATGATTTCTACTATACGGTTGATTTTTTCTTCCATGACACTTCGCATAACCATCATTCCATAAATCAAAATGAAAAAAAACATGACATATCCCATTACTCCACCCAGACCGGACCCTACAAGTGTCGCCATGGAGCTTGTATCTTCCTGATCATCTGAAATCGGTTCTGGATCCAAAGTCACCTTTGTATCCAGCATTTGCAATTGATTTGGATCGATCCCCATCTGCACGATTTTGTAATCCTTGATTTTGCCTTGTACTTTACGTGAAATAGAATTGGTTGCATCCAAGCTCAACTGCTCATCTGAATAATAGAAGATTTTATGATTGTTCACACCGATTTCTTCAAGTTCAGGTATGTAAAGAATGCCATTAAAATCACTTTCGGTAAATTCAGCTTTCAAGCTCGCCAGATCTTTATCAGTGAATTCATAGTCTATTCCACCGGAAGAGATGAAATCATCGATCAACATTTTGCCCGGATCAAGGACTAAAACCTTTTTCTTTTCATCTGAATCATAAGAAAAAATAAGCCCCACAACTACTATAAATAGTAAGATGGCAAAGGGTGTTAATAATGTGGTTAGTAAAAAAGACCTTTTAAATACCCTGGATAAATATTCTCTTTTAAGTACCAGTAAAACTTTGTCCATAATTTCTTCTTTTACCCTTTAACTAATTTGATGAATATTTCATTTAATGAAGGCATTTTTTCTTCAAAGGATCTAATGCTAACACCACTACCGATCAATTCTGTAAGCATGACATCACTGGATTGCTGATCTTCCAGGCTGCACTCGTAAGTTTCGTTTGACTTAGAAGTGAAGTCATACCTCGCTTGCAGTTGATCCGGAATATCACCATTGAGCTGCAGTGTGAATATATTCTCCTTATGCTCATGCTTCACATCTGCTACCTGGCCCTCCAATATTTTTTTCCCTTTGTGGATCAAAACAATTCTTTCACAAATTTCTTCCACCTGCTCCATTCTGTGCGTGGAAAATATGACACTGGTGCCTTCCTGATTTAGTCTGTAAATCTCGTCTTTAATAAGATTAGAATTGACAGGATCAAGTCCAGAGAAGGGCTCATCTAAAATGAGCAGTTTGGGCTCGTGAAGAACCGTAGCAATAAATTGAATCTTTTGCTGCATTCCCTTAGATAATTCTTCGATTTTTTTCTTGTACCAATCCTGGATTTCGAATTTTTCCATCCAATATTCCAGCTTAGCCTTCACCTCTTTTTCGGTCAAGCCTTTCAACCTCCCGAGATATTTCAGGTGATCTCCCACCTTCATTTTCTTATAGAGACCTCTTTCTTCCGGCATGTATCCGATCTGCTCAGGAGTCCTGCTGTTTATAGGCTCTCCGTCAAGAAGAATCTGGCCCGAATCTGGCCTGGTAATGGAGGTGATTATTCTGATGAGCGAGGTTTTACCTGCCCCATTGGGTCCAAGTAAGCCAAAAATCTTCCCTTTCGGAATTTCGAAACTCACATTATCCACCGCAGTGTGGTTATGGTATTCTTTAACCACATTTTGAATAGAAAGTATACTCATTGGTCGTTTTGTTTTTGAATCACACCTTAATAATCATGCGTTGAAGGAAATTAATTCCATGCTTTCTATGTAAAGCGTGAATTTTTCGATCAACTTCTCATTTACCTGCCACAATGATAACAAATTCGCCTTTGATGCTTGGCCGATTTTTAAAATCTTCTAATATGTCTGAAGCTAAGCCTCTCTTTACCTCTTCATGGATCTTGGAGATTTCGCGGACCACACACACAATCCGTTCAGCACCACAATGGTGAACAATTTCCTGCAAACACTTGAGCACCCGATAAGGAGACTCATAAAGAACAATGGTATAGGTGAGTTCAGAGAGCTCTTGCCACCTGGTCTGCCTGCCTTTTTTCTGAGGAAGAAAACCTTCAAAGAAAAATTTATCTGAAGGGATGCCGGAGGAAGCCAGCGCTGGAACAAAAGCTGTAGCACCGGGAAGACATGAAACCTGAATTTCAGCTTCATGACAAGCTTTGACCAGCAGGTAACCAGGATCAGATATTCCGGGTGTGCCGGCATCTGTTACCATAGCGATCGTACTTTCACTTTCCAGCAATTCAATGACCTTCTCTACCTGATGATGCTCATTATGTGCATGAAAAGACCACATCTTATTTTCTATTTCCAGCAGTTTTAATAGTTTGCCGGTATTGCGGGTGTCCTCCGCTAAAATCAGGTCTGCATCGGCAAGAATCTCTTTGCTTCTGATGGAGATATCTCCTAGATTTCCAATAGGTGTAGGTACCAGGTAAAGCATATGTGAAAATAGAATTTTAAATCGATAGGTCTTTCCAAACAAGGATTAACTTTTATTGCGCCTTGCAATTATATGTTTTTTTAGATAATATGTAGTGAAATAATAATACCATCCGTTATAAAGTAAATTCCGTTGTCAACAAGCGAATTCGGTATAATTTGTGTCTTTATCACGATTGGGTAAATGAATCAATGAAAACGAGATTAGGCTTCTTGCTTTTTTTTACAATTTTGATCTTGAAATTACAGGGTCAATCCAGCAACATCAATTGTGCAACAGCACTGGAAATAGCAGATCCTACTTCTTATTGTTCCGGTGTAGATGAATTCGATAATACAGATGTGGGGGGCTCAGAATTCGCAGCGCCAGCTTGTTGGGGTGACGCCCAAAATGATCTATGGTACACTTTTGTGGCCACCAATAAATCCATCAATATTGTAGTCAACGGCGAAATGGGCACATTGGATAATCCAGAGATCGCTTTGATGAAAGGTGAAGACTGTACTTTTTTAAGTGAAATCAATTGTATAGTCAATAGTACTTCACAGGAAATAACCACACTTTTCGAATCCAATTTGATCATTGGAGAACGATATTACATCAGAGTAGATGGACGGTCTTCAGGAAATGATGGTACTTTTCAATTGTGCATTGAAAGCTATAATCCACCGATTGTGCCTGGTCAGGATTGCTCTACAGCCTCGATTTTGTGTAATAAGGAAGGATTTGTGGTGCAGAGCATCATAGGCAGTGGATTAGATGGTAATGAAGCGGCAGGTTCGTGCTTAGATGTGGGAGGCAGTTCTGAGAATAATTCTACCTGGTTCAAATGGACATGTTTCGAGAGCGGTACTTTTACTTTTGATTTAAAGCCATTGGTGATATCAGATGATTATGACTTTGCGGTCTTTGAATTAAGTGGAGATATCAGCAGTTGCGATAAAACATTACTTCGTTGTGGAGCTACCGATGGCGGTGACTTCATGCCTTGTGGTCCTAATACAGGATTAGATCTTACATCCACCGATTTGGAGGAGGATTTGGATTGTGAAGCTGACGAGGACGGTTATCTGAGATTTATAGATATGGAAGCTGGAAAGAGCTATGCTTTGCTGATTAATAATTTCAGTGATAGTGAAGCAGGATTCAGCCTTGAGTTTGGTGGAACAGCAACTTTTCTGGGACCTCAGGCAGATTTCGAAGTTACCTTCGCTACTTGCGGTCCTGCTTTACAAATTGTAGATGTGGTGACTGCTGGTACAGGAAATATTGTTGAATATGAATGGGAATTTGGCTCAGAGGCCATCCCGCCCAATGCAACAGGACCTGGACCTCATGCGGTGCAATACCCCAATTTTGGTTCGCAGTTTGTAACGCTTCGTGTTGAGTCAGATCTGGGATGCCAGGAATTTGTAGTCAAAGAGATCAATATTGAGCCTTGCAATTACCTTCCGGAAATAGATTTTAGGATTGATAGCATCAAAGGAGTGTCATGTGGAGAGACCAATAATTGCTATCTTTCCTTAGCACCGGATTTTCTTTGTGGCCCCTTGCAGTACAATGTAGATGGAGGCCCGTTTCAGACCAGTCCCATTTTTAATAATCTATCGGTAGGAGACCATGTCATCGGGGTTCAGGATGAAAACATGTGTACCATTGATACTATTTACACCATTGGTGAACTTGCTGATTTTACAGTGGATGCAGGTGAAGACCTGACCATTAATGATCCCAACGAAAATATTCAATTAAACGCTACTACGACGGCAACTGGTAATGTAACGATATCATGGTCACCGGGAACAGGGGTGATGTGTCCTGATGGGTCAATTAATTGTTTGAACCCTGCCATTAATATTTCTGAAGAAACATTGTTTACCATTACGGTTACGGATGAAAATGGCTGTACTGCAACAGATCAGGTAAATGTTGCGGTCAATCTTTGTGTAAATTCTGATTTGCAAATTGAATTAGATAGTGCAAGATCGGTTACTTGTGCCGGATTAAATACGGGCTTCGTAATGGTTAGTGGAGTTGGTGGGGTTCCGGGATATCAATTTTCGATCGATGGCGGTCCATTTGCAGAGAGCAGCAATTTTGAAAATCTTGGAGAAGGATCCTATGACATTGTAATTAGAGATCAAAATCAATGCAGTGCAAATATCGTTGTTGCCATTTCAGAGGTGCCAGCGTTTCAGTTAGATGCTGGTCCGGACGTGACCATTAGTTTTCCCGGCGATAGCCATTCACAAACGGTGCAGACTAATGTTTCAGGTAATTTTATGGTTGAGTGGAACCCGACAGATAGTTTGAGTTGCTCGGATGGAAGCCTGACATGTCTGAATCCTGATTTTAATCCGACTATAACCACCACATATACAGTCACCATATCCGATGAAAACGGTTGTGTCCAGTCAGATGACTTTACGATTGTGGTGCCTGACGTCTGTGCCAATAGTACATTGCAGGTGAATGTGGATAGTATCCGGGGAGATTATTGCGATGGAATCATCGGATCTTATCTGGCAATTTCTGGTTCGGATGGATTTGCAGGTTATCGATATAATTTGAATGGAGGCGTCTTTTCAGAAGATAGCATTTTCAGAGATTTACCACCGGGCAATTATACCATTGGCATACAAGATCAATTTAATTGCGAAGAAACACTAGAGATTTCTATCCCTGAAATTCCGGCCTTTTCAGTTAATGCCGGAGCGGACATAACCATCACCGATTCGGCATCAGATGAGCAATTGGAAGTGACGCACACAGCCGGAACGGAAGTAACTTTTTTATGGAGTCCACAAGAAGGTCTTCAATGTCCGGATTCAACGACTTTAGATTGCAATAATCCATTTGTCAGCCCTGTTTTTACTACGAATTACATGGTTTCAGTCAGTGATGCATTAGGCTGTTCGGTAAATGATGAAGTATTGGTGACTGTAGAGGAAACCGTAGGAATCTTTGCACCCAATGTTTTTTCTCCTAACCAAGATGGCATCAATGACGTATTCACGGTTGAAATCGATCCTCGGAAGGTAAGGTCGTTTGACGAGCTTGCCATATATGATAGATGGGGAAATCTGGTTTTTAAAAGATCAGGAATTGGAATTGGGGACCCCTCTCTGGCATGGGATGGCACATTTTCTTCTGATCCTGCGCTTGAAGGAGTATATATGTGGTATGCTAAAATAACCACTGGAAGTCCTTTTGACAATAATTCGAATTGTCCCACTTGCCAAAAGATAACAGTTACCGGTGATGTAACGTTAGTAAGATGATGAAATACACAGCTCTTATTTTCTTTGTCGTTCTAGCCTCTTGTTCCAATGATTTGCAGGAGATCAATAAACTATTTGAAACGATCGACACTGATGTAGAAATCGCAGAAGATGTTTCAGTGATTTACAGTGACTCTGCCAAGGTTAGGCTTAAAGTTTCAGGTCCATTGTTGGAACGACATGTCAATAAGAATGATCGCAGAGATATTTTTACGGATGGTGTCCATGTTGAATTTCTGGATGAGAAGCAGCGCCCGCTCAGTTGGTTAGATGCAAAATATTTAGAGCAGGTAGATCGTGATGGTAAAGTATATGTGCGGGATAGCGTGGTGCTTTACAATACTGAAAATGAAAAACTGGAGACTTCTGAGCTCATTTGGGATGAAGTATCAGAAAAGATTTACACAGATAAGTTTGTCAGGATCACCCAGCCTGAAAAAGGAGATACCTCTTATGGATATGGCTTTGAGACTGATCGAAAGTTTACCGAGTTTACCATTAAGAAGAACTTTTCAGCGAAGATGAATGTAGAGGATATTTCCAAAGCTTTAGGTCAATAAGGCATTTCTAAGGGAAATTTCAGCCATTGTCATCCACCGGCGAACTACTGATTTTGGGGTGCATTGATCAAAGGCTGTATAATCAATCAATAGAATCTTAAATTGGTTTTGCATCATTCCTGACTGCAGAAGTTTGTGATTTCCTGTACATTTAGGGAATGAATTGGGGAACACCGAGAAATACTGTATCAATTGCACTGCTCTTACTCACATTTAAAATGGCAGCACAATCTTCTAATACCAATTGTGCCAATGCTTTTACAATAGACAATCCATTAGCTTACTGCTCTGAAAGCACGGAATTTAACTCTACCAATGCGGGTGGGTCCGAATTTGAGGCCAATGATTGTTTCGCCGGCGTTCAGAATGACTTGTGGTTTCAATTTAAAGCTACGGCCTCAGCTTTGAATGTGCTCATCAACGGGGATTTGGGTGGAACACTTCAAAACCCAAGGGTAGAACTTTTGTCTGGAAACTGCACAGATGACTTTATTACAGTCGTGACCTGTTCCAATAAAGATTCTGGTGCGGATGTGGTCAACTTAATTTGGAGTGCTTTGAGTGTGGGTCAAACTTACTATATCAGAGTGGGAGGTGCAGGAAATAATCAGGGTAGTTTTCAAATTTGTGTCAATAACTTCAATCCGCCCACAGAGCCGGGGCAGGATGCTAAAAGCGCTGCTTTGCTTTGTGATAAATCAGGGTTTGTCATTCAAGCGCTGACTGGTGGGGGAGATGACAATAATGAGGCTGCCGGTACTTGTCTAGATGTTGGAGGCTCTGTATCTGAAAATCAGTCCAGTTGGACAACATGGATAGCTGACAACAATGGTACGCTCACGTTCTCTATTGATCCATTAAACGCGAGCGATGATATAGATTTTGTCTTATATGAACTTCCCAACGGAATAGGCGACTTTTCTAACAGAACAGTTCTACGATGTATGGCAAGTTCATGTGCGGGTCCTACAGGTCTGAATGACTCTGCGAATGATGTTAATGAACAGCCGGGATGCTTCGGAGCAGATGACAATTTTTTAAGAGCTCTACAACAAGAAGAGGGTAAAGCCTATGCCCTTTTAATCAATAATTTTAGTAATACCGGTGCCGGTATAAGCTTAAGTTTTGGTGGAAGCGCAGAATTCAGAGGCCCGGAACCCGACTTTTCTATTGAAATCAACGATAATGTTTTGACTTGTGATAAGATGGTAGAGATTATCGACAACTCTACAGATAATCTGGGCAACTTGATCAATTTCGAGTGGGACTTTGGAGAAGGAGCAGTACCACAATCTGAAGAGGGACCAGGACCATTTCAAATTACTTATAACAGTTTTGGACAAAAGTTTATCGTCCTGACGATCATCAGTGATCTTGGATGCAGAACCACAGAAGTGAGAGAAATAGCAGTCGGTGCGTGCTGCCAAGATGTGCAAAGCCTGGAGCTGGAAATTCTACAGCAACAAAATATTGGATGTAATATGATCGATCTGGGATCAGTTACAGTCCAGGCAAGTGGTGGATTTCCGGATTACGAATATGCATTTGATGGTGGCTCTTTTGCTCAGGTGGCCACATTTGAAGATCTGCCTCTGGGTGATTATGAAATTCGAATCAGGGACATCAAAGGTTGTGAAAGCTCAGAAACCATAAGCATCATTGACGTCAATCCTATCACAGTCGATGCAGGAGAGGATGCTTCTGTAGAATTCCTGGGAGATTCCATTCGCTTAGATGGTTCATTTGCTTCCGACAATAGTGATGTCACCATATCATGGATGCCGTCAGATCCATTATTATGTAGTGATGGAAGGCAGAACTGCCTGAATCCGGTTGTCGTTCCTCCGGGTACGACGACCTATACTTTGACGGTGTCCGATGATAATGGCTGCGTTACCTCAGATCAAGTTACCATTGAGGTTTTAAATGTCAGACCGATTTATGCAGCAAATATATTTTCTCCAAATGATGATGGTATCAATGATACATTTTATCTTCAGGGAAATAGTTCCACAGTCTCCAATATATTGGAGTTATCAGTTTTCGACCGATGGGGTAATCAGGTATTTGTTGCGCGAAATATAGCACCTAATGATATCAGTGCAGGATGGGATGGCAAGTTTGCCAATGATCCCGCAGAAGTGGGTGTATATGTTTGGCAAGCTGTAGTAGCACTCACGGATAACAGCGAGATAATCCTTAAAGGAGATGTTACGCTGGTTCGTTAGTTAGTTTTCTTCTTCATAGTAGATTTTATAGAATTTTCTGCCATCGGGATCAGTTCCTTTTTCTATCCAACTGCGATTTCCGTGAATATAAATATGAAAGTTTTTATCGAGCTTCAAGACACTTTTGAACACCTTAGATTGATTTTTAACGGCAGCATTGCTGACTTTAAATCCGTCAGCCAATTCAATCTCATTTTCCTGCTGATAGTCTAATTTGAACAGTTGAAATTCATTGATCACATTTGGATCTTTAAAGACCCTTTCGTCAAAGGCAGCCTGGTTCAGTTCCTCCTCATTTTTGAGAAAGTCTAAAGAATGATTCAGAATTTCAGCTTCTTGTGTTTTATCAATATCGTATAGAGGTTGTAAGCGATCTTTAACAAAAGCTTTAGTTGCTTGTATGTACTGCTTGGTATAATGGTAATCATCAGATCTGGGTTTAAGATTCAGGAATTTCTCTTTCCAGAATTGAGCATCTTTCGACCGGTTAGCATGATCGAGTGCCAGTATTCGATATCCATCTGAAGCTTCTGAATTCAGAATAAGGCAAGCCTTATCCAGCTTGCCAGGATGAAGCCCCTCATTTTCCCGGATGTAATACCCTTTACCCTGTTTTTCCAGGTTTAGGAATGGCTGCTTGTTTTCTGATTTAAAAACACAAATTCCATCCATCATTTTATCTTCTATCAGTATGTCCTTAACATAAGCTATCATTAAATCACCAGATTTGATGTTTGGATGTTTCGAATTTTCATAGAGAAATTTTGATATGTTAACAGACTGTTCACCGAGTAAATCGGGATCTTCGAAAACCATTCTGACGTAGTTGTACATGGGGTTTAGGTCAATGTTGCCATCGAAAAAATCGAAAGCATAAAACTCAGGTTCTTTAAAATTACCGAAGAAATATTGCTTTAACATTTCGTCTACCACTTCATTAGGTAATACGATGCTCGTATTACAGTACTGAATTCCCTCATCCTGAGAGGCATTTCCCACAAAGTGGATCCAAAGTTCTTCGATTTTTGCTTCTGAATATGTGATCATCATTTTGAATTATGTGGCGAAGATATCGACGATCATATTAAAAACAGCAATGTTGGTCGAGCTTAGTTGCGCATTTAATATTTTTCTCTTAATTTGACATATATAATGGCTTTTTGATTACACTTTGTAAAGACTTATTTAATAACTAAAAAGCATAAAAATCAATGGAAAATCAGCAAGGAGCTCCAGGACCAACTGGGCAGTCATCTAGTATGGATCCTAAAACAGTAGGCATCATCGCATACATCACACTCATTGGAACCATCATCGCACTGGTCATCAATAATAATGATAAAAATTCTTACGCGTCCTTTCACATAAGGCAAGCTTTGGGATTGGGTCTATCCTTGATAGTCATCAGTTTTATAGCCATCATCCCTATTCTTGGTTGGCTGATCTACGCCCTAGGGGGCATATTTTTATTCATTTGCTGGATCATCGGATTGGTTGCTGCTCTTAACGGCGAGGAGAAGCTTGTTCCAATCATAGGTGAGAAATATCAGGAATGGTTTAGCGGTCTTTAATAAGGTATAGGAGATTAACTCCTTTTTAAGTTAGATAAGTTTTATATAATCAGCAGTGATTTAATGCATGATTAAATCTCTTCCCGCATGTACCGGCCATATAGCCGAAGCATCGCTTAAATGGATTTATTGAGCAGAAGCCTTATCAGGACTTTATTATTTTTGTTTCAGAAAAATAAGTAATATGATAGTAAGGCTTTGGATTTTCAGCATTTTTTTGATCTCATGTTACAGCAATCTAAAAATAAGTCAGGTAGAGCAGGAAGGATGGCAATTAATATGGTCCGATGAATTTAATGATGCCGGATTGCCTGATTCTACCAAATGGTCCTACGATATTGGAGATGCCTGTGACAAACCTGCTGGTTGCGGGTGGGGGAATAATGAACTTCAATATTATACGGAGAAAAGAGAGAAAAATGCAAGGGTGGAAGATGGAAAATTGATCATCGAAACACATGCCGAAGATTATAAATCCAGAGCGTTCACTTCAGCCAGACTGGTCACCAAAGGTAAAGGAGATTGGAAATATGGAAAGTTTGTCACTCGTGCTAAATTGCCTGCAGGAAAGGGTGTTTGGTCTGCCATTTGGATGTTGTCGACCGATCGGATGTATGGAGGATGGCCGAGAAGTGGGGAAATAGACATTATCGAGAATGTAGGTTTTAACCCTGAAAGAGTGGTCGGAACCATTCATACGGCCAAGTACAATCATATGAAGGGGACACATAGAAACGGTGATTTGCAGCTTGCTGATGCTCAGCAGGAATTTCATGATTATATTCTGGAGTGGAATGAAGAGGAAATGATCTGGTTTGTGGACGATGTCGAGATTTTTAGATATCCTAATGAAAGCACGGGATATGAAGCCTGGCCTTTTGACCAAAGATTTCATTTGATCCTCAATATTGCCTATGGTGGAAATTGGGGTGGTAGACAAGGTATCGCTCCGGAGGCTCTGCCAGCAAGAATGGAAGTGGATTATGTAAGGGTATATCAGACCGCTGAGGATTAAGTATAAAGCAAGAAACAAAACAATTGGGCCTTTAAGCCACTTAGAAGGAGTGCAATGAATTTCTTAAAAAGCTTTCATATAGTATGGGTCTTACTCCTGTTTAACACATTTATTCACGCACAGGAACATCGTCGCTACTTAACTGCAGTGCATGCTGGTATGAACACAGCACTTTTTGCTGATCCCACTTACCCCTTCACCGTGGCAGCAGATGTTCGTTATAGAAATACAAATATTTACTCACTGACTTCAGGAATTACCTTTCGTTATCTAGCAAATAATAGAGTCGGTGGTTTACTAGGTATAAATGAGAAAGTCATTTCTGCATTACATTTAAATATTGGCCCCAGATTGTATTTGACAAAGAGAAGTGCAGCCCATCAATTTTATGTAGGTGCAAACCTCGGCGCAGGTATGATTTATAGAAAGTACCTGGACATAACCGACGGTCAAACGGGCGTAGTGCCTTTGTTCATCGGTCAAGCCAATATAGGATTCATATGGTTTAATAGAATTATTTTGTCAACGGCAGCTGAGGTGGCCTGGCCTGATGGCAAACCAGGTATTTTATTCTTGGATCTCAAATTGGGTTATCAATTTTGAAGTTGAATATATATTGACTTGAGATAATTTAGTTCCGCAATATTTTTAGGATGATCTACATCGTGATCGGTCGTTTCCAATATTTGATATTGTCTCCCACTTTGTACCACTTCAGCTATCACCACATCAAAAAATTCATCTTTTGGTATCCTGCTGGAGCAGCTGCACATTAAAAAGATACCATTTTCCTTAACCAATGGTAACACTTCTTTAACCAGACGACGGTAACTTTTATAGGCTCGTGGAATTTGCTCTGAACTCTTTGCAAAAGAGGGTGGATCTACGATGATCAGATCGAAATTTTTACCTCCTGCTTTTAATTGAACTATTGCCTCAAATGCATCTATGACCATGATACGATGATTGGCTTCTTCGAAATTCAGTGCCATATTCATTCGAGCGATTTCCAACGCTTGTTCACTGATGTCTACACTGATGACCTGCTTTGCTCCACCAGCTACAGCATTGACTGAAAATCCACCTGCATAGGAAAAAATATCCAACACATCCTTTCCTTTTGCCAGATTTCGGACTTTAAGCCGATTATGCCTGTGATCCAGGAAGTAACCGGTCTTATGCCCTTTAATTAGATTGGCTTTGAACCGCAGACCGTGTTCGTAGAAAATGACTTCCTCAGAGGGCAACTGACCCAGAATCAATTCGCCATCCTGTAAAGGAATTTTTTGCTGCTGCAGCTTGCGATTCAATCTCAGAATAATCGTATCGATATCGTACTCTTGTTGTAAAATTTCAGTGAAGATTGACATAAATCCAAACCATACTTCCGTATAGAGTTTAATCACAGCGATTGAATTATAGATATCTACAATCAGCCCGGAAAGTCCATCATTCTCTCCATATATCAGGCGGTAAGCAGTCGTTTTTGTTTCGAGCAATGGCCGGCGTTGGTCATATGCCAATTTAAATAGGTTGGCGAAAAATGAGTAGTTCAATGTTTGGGAACCACCGACATGGAGGACGCGAATTCTAATGACAGAAGCAGGGTCGTACAATCCCAGTGCCAATAGTTCATTGTTTCGTTGATCAAATATGACGGCCAGGTCACCTGCTTTGCCCTCTTTATTTTGTTTGACAATGGAAGATTCATATATCCATGGATGTCCTTGAAGGATACTTTTTTCAGCAGCTCTCTTTACCTTAAATGCGATTTTATTCAATAATCAGAATTTGAACAAAGGTAGTAACTGTGCAGGACATCTGTGAATCCTTTGATGAAGTTGAATATGCTTAGCATCATCAGAAAATAAGTAGTAAAAGGTTACCATAAAAAGCAAAAAGGGTTTAATTGCTTGTTTTAATATATAAAAGAGGTTTTCATTGAAGCTAATAACGCACGAATAGGTGTGGGAAATAAAATACCTTTATGGCTTTTCGAGTTTTTATAGTGATTCATGGAAGATAAGCGCATCGTTTTTGATAAGGTCAATGTTGCCATAGGGGAACACCCCGTTTTAAAGGATATAAATTTAACAATCGAGCATTCAAATTCTTATGCGGTCATGGGTCCTACAGCTTCCGGAAAAACAACACTGCTTAAAACCATCGCAGGAAAGCTTTTCCCAAGGCAGGGTGAAATCACTAAGAATGGAAGCATCGAGTTCGTTCCTGGTGATTATAAATTTCACCGCTATGTTGGAACGGTATACCAATATTATCAGCAGCGCTACCATGCCTATGATTCAGAGCTAGGACCTACCTTATATGAGGTTTTGCAAAATCAGGTCAAACCTATGGGCACTATAGATGAGCAATCCGTGGAATTAGAAGATCCCCTATATGAAGATGACTACTTATTGGAAGTGGCATATTTGTTTAAGGTTGACCACCTGCTGAACAGGAAGATTACCAGTTTGTCTACAGGCGAAACCAGACGTTCGCTTCTGGCACGTTCTGTCCTAAAGCAACCAGACTTTTTATTATTAGATAATCCTTTTGTCGGACTTGACAAGCAGAGCCGGGAGCTTTTGAGGAAAATACTTTCACAGTTAAAGGAGGTTTCTTTGGTTCTGGTCTGTTCAGAAAGTGACCTGCCTGAATTTATCGATCACGTCTTTTACTTGAAAGATGGAAAATTGGTAGATCATCTACCAGAAAACCTTGCCCATCCTTCATTAAACCATACGATCTTTAAAAAGTATATGGTGAGTAAGGCACCCGATTTTGACGTAGCTGTTCAATTTTCAGGTGCCAATGTAACTTACGGAGATTTTTATGCATTGAAAGATTTTTCGTGGACAGTCAATCGGGGAGAGAAATGGGCATTGATGGGTCCCAATGGCTCTGGCAAAAGTACGGTCATCAGTTTGATCACCGCAGATAACCCACAGGCCTATCGTAATCAAATAATATTGTTTGATCAAAAACGTGGAACCGGTGAGAGCATATGGGATATCAAAAAGAAGATCGGTTTTGTTTCGCCGGAACTACAACTCTATTGTGAAAAGGATTTACCGATCTGGAAATTGGTAGCTTCGGGATTATTCGACACTGCGGGTTTATATAAGGAATTGACAGACATAGAGCTTCAGATCGTATTTGACTACATAAAATTACTGGGTATCCAAGACATCGCAGAGCGTAGGTTTAATGAAATCTCTACGGGAGAGCAAAGGTTGGCATTTCTGGCCAGGGCCATGGTTAAGAATCCACCACTCTTAATATTAGACGAACCCTGCCAGGGTTTGGATTATGGACAAATGGTTCATTTTCGGGAACTGCTTAATCAAATAGTCGTTGAACTCGATAAAACTTTAATCTATGTTACACATTATGAAGAGGAATTACCAGCATGCATGAACAGGAGGTTGGATATTGCGGAAGGAAAAGTGATTAAAGAAGTGTAAATGATCAGCGTAAAGTTTCCTATATTTTCAGGCATTTCTTGTACGGTTAAAGATGAATTGAAAATGTTTTGTCACCCAAGTAGGTGATATAGAAAATAAAGAGGCTTACCATGGCAATGAAAAAGTACCAATCTGTAGAAGAATATCTAGCCGACCATTCAGGTCGACATCTTGAAATCATGCAACAAATTGTGGATCTAATTCTCGAAGAAGTGCCGAGTGCACGACCGGCCATTAGCTATGGCATGCCAGCATATAAGGAAGAAAAAGTCATTGCCGGATTCTATGCATATCAAAACCATGTGAGCTATTACCCTCACTCCGGCGCCATCATTGAGAAATTTAAAGTAGATTTGAAGGGATATCAAACTGGTAAGGGAACCTTGCAAATTGGCATACAACAGGATGTTCCCCATCATGTCATTCGCGAAATGATTCGCGAGAAAGTGAAGTTAAACAGTGACTAAATCACTGCATTTTTACTTCATATGCTGCAATGGTATTGTGAAAAAAAGTAGGAACGAGTAGAAGTTTTTCACTTTGGATGAAATCAATATCTGCAGCGCCTATCTCATCACCAGTTGTGTCCAGGATGACCGTGCTTGAACCTTGCGGGTCAATATAATGTACCAAGCCTTTCCAGCTGCTGACAAAATATCCTCCTTCTCCATCTGCCTCAATCCCGTCAGGTTGGGTTATATTTTCAGCCAAAGTGGTAAGCACATTGTCTGACAAAGACAAAGTGTTTACTTTTTCATCATCCCAGGTTCCAATGATAAGCTTTCCATCCTCATAAAAAACACCATTTGATTTGGCAAGACCATCATTGATCTCAGTCACATTCCCATCCTGTAATTTGAAAATTTTGCCGACATGAGAATCTGAAATATATACCGTACCATCAGGTGCAGTTGTAATATCATTAATGCCTGTAGCCCCTTCCACTTCATAGCGTTTATTGATTTCACCTTTATCTATGTCAATCTCTAAGAGCGTCGTCAAATCGGTTACATAGAGATAGTCACCAACTATTCCAAGCCCTTTTGGGGCATTCAAGCCTGTAATCCACCTGGCATCTACTACCTGACCGGACAAGGATAATTTCCCAATAGAACCTTTACCGTCTGCTTCCCAGGGACCATTTTCTATGTTAGAAACGAAAATGACATCTCTTTGATCGTCGTAAATGGCAGATTCTGCGGTAGTGAACACCGTATCCGTTTCCCATTTCTTCACTAAAGTCATTGTTTTCTGTTCATCACCTTTTTCTTCGGTGACATCAGATTTTGGTTCCGCACAGGCTGATAAAAAACAGATCATCAATAACAGTAGGGCATTGTGGAGGATGTTCATATCTTTATTTTTTACCAATTTAGTAATTAAACTCATGTGCATCAGGAAAAAAGACTGAATTATGAAGAGATTAAGCTATGATTTGATTTTAAATACGCTGCAAGACAAATTGGAGGAACGCCAATTCGAAAGAAGCAAGGCAACCAGTATTGCAGAGGTATTTGTTGAAAACAGCCTGGAGGGTGTATATTCTCATGGTATTAATCGATTTCCCAGATTCATATCAGATGTGGACCAATCCAGGGTTGATCCAGCAGCTACGCCGGACATCAAGTCAAAATTTAAAGCCATTCAACAATGGGATGGGATGAAAGGTCCGGGCATCACCAATGCCATTTTAGCAACAGAATCTGCGATGCGTTTAAGCAATCATTATGGGTTAGGCTGCGTGTCTATGTCAAACACCAATCATTGGATGCGTGGAGGCACTTACGGACGGTTAGCGGCGGCAAATGACTGTATTTTCATTGGTTGGACCAATACCATAGCAAATATGCCAGCCTGGGGTGCGGACGATAACAAGTTGGGAAATAATCCACTGGTCATTGCTGTTCCGGGAGATCCACCAATCGTACTGGACATGGCAATGTCTCAGTTTTCTTATGGAAAGATGGAAGATTTGGAAATGAAAGAACAGCATCTCCCCTTGCCCGGTGGATTCGATCAAGAAGGCATATTGACCACTGATCCCGGAGTCATATTGTCCACTGGTCTTCCAGTTCCTATGGGATACTGGAAAGGTGCTGGATTGTCTCTGGTTTTAGATATTTTGGCAGCGATTCTGTCCAATGGTCTCTCAACCCATGAGATTTCAAAACTTGAAGCAGAAACAGCGATTTCACAAGTTTTTATTTGCATAGACATGAGTAAAACTTCTCACTATGAATACATTGGTAAGAAGATACAAGCTATTCTAAATGATTACAAATCTTCGATACCCAAAAATGACCGTTCATCTATTATTTATCCTGGGGAGCGCACACCATTGATCAAAGGAGAAAACTTAAAACATGGAATTCCCGTTCTAGATACGATATGGGAAAAAATCTTAAACCTTTAATATGACTAATTCATTCTCGCCCGATACCATCGTTGCCCTTTCTACACCGCCTGGCCAGGGAGCTATCGGCGTAATACGGGTTTCAGGGCCCAGGGCCATCGAAATTGTAGATTATTTTTTCAAGGGAAGGAACCTGGAGAAAGTAGAAGGCAATACGGTTCACTATGGAAAAGTAGAAGATGAAAGCGGAAGAGTTATTGATGAATGTGTAGCAACGGTATTCAAAGCACCCAAGTCTTATACAAGAGAAGATGTAGTGGAGCTGAGCTGTCATGGATCACCTTATATTTTAGAACAGGTCATTCAACTTTGCTTAAGGGGAGGATGTAGATTGGCGGATCGAGGGGAATTTACTCTGAGGGCATTTCTAAATGGGCAAATGGATCTTTCGCAAGCGGAAGCTGTGGCTGATCTGATCGCTTCTGAGTCGGAGGCATCCCATGAGTTGGCCATTAAGCAGATGAGGGGAGGTTTTTCTCAGGAAATTCAGGAGTTGAGACAGGAGTTAATAGATTTTGCCGCGCTAATTGAATTGGAATTGGATTTCGGTGAGGAAGATGTAGAATTTGCAGATAGAGGTAAGCTGGAGGCACTTGTAGAGAAGATAAAGTCAGTAATTAAGCGATTACTGGACTCTTTTCATCTGGGAAATGTGTTGAAAAATGGTGTAGCAACAGTCATTGCAGGACGGCCCAATGCAGGAAAATCTACATTGTTGAATGCCTTGCTCAATGAAGAGCGCGCGATTGTATCAGAAATTGCCGGAACCACAAGGGATACGGTTGAGGAGTCACTAAATATTAATGGCATTCATTTTAGATTAATCGATACAGCGGGGATTCGAAAGGCACAGGATGAAATAGAGAGAATAGGGGTTGAGCGCACGATCGCGAAGATTGCGCAGTCCACCCTGGTCATCTATTTGTTTGATGTCACAGAAACAAAACCGGAAGATTTATGGTCCGATGTAGAGCGATTCCTGGAGGGGAGCAAGGTGTTGACTGCGAAGAGCAAGCAAATTTATGTGGCCAATAAAATGGATCTAAACCCTTACATCAAGCCGGAAGAGTACTATAAAGAAGGATTGATTAGCTCTGAAAATCTTATCACTGCATCTGCGAAAAATAAAATGAATATTGAGTATTTGAAGGAAAAGTTGCACCAGTTGGTGGTGGATGATCCTTCCTTGATGGATCAAACGATTGTCACGAATTCCCGACATTTTGAAGCATTGAATAATGCCTATGAGGCTCTCGATAGGGTTTTAAATGGATTACAGTCCGGGATGACCGGTGATTTTATTGCCATGGATATTCGACAAGCGCTACATCATCTGGGGCTGATTACTGGAGAGATCCATACGGATGACTTGTTGGATTCAATATTTACGAGGTTTTGTATTGGAAAGTGATACCATTGAAATTCAAAAAGTACTAATCGCCAATACCTACAGTGTATCGAACGAGTTGTCGAACTCATTCACCAACTCAACGAGATAATAACCGGCTCAGCGATCGATTACCGTAAATCCAACTAACCTCTGTTTTCTTTGTTTACAAGGACAGTGATATTGTATAATGAATCATTCTGAACATCATTTTATAGATATGAAAGCTTTGTATTTTTTCATTTGCGTCATGGTATTTTCCATGAATACTAACGGACAAGTGTCTTATACGCTAGATTCCTTACCTTCTAATGCCTTGACCATGCAACAGACGGAGACTAGAGCGGCAAAGGACTTTGGTAGTCAATACTACGATCCCAATACCAGAAAGCCATACACTGGAGTTCTTTACGGACTTTATGATCATGGGGAATTGATGACGGTTCAGCAATATGTGGATGGTATCGGAAATGGATATTGGATGCAATTCAATCCTGATGGAACGCTTGCTGAAAAAGGCACTTATAGGAATAACAAAGTGGAAGGTCCGGTCACCCAATTTTATGAGGATGGTTCTGTCAAGGCAGAAGGACAATATAGGCATTGGAAACTTCCAATTGGTTTATGGAGGTATTATGATCGTAACGGCCAGGTAGTGCATAGCATGACCTATACGCGATAAATGCCATAAGGCAATATCACTTTAACTTCTTCTGCCTGTACTCCTCCACTGCTGACTTCGTGGTATACCATACTCTTCCCTCTTTATAGGCATCTATTCTTCCTCGGCGTGCCAATAAACTCAGGTACTCTTGACCATATGACACTGATGGGTCTTCAGCAATGTCACCCGTTGGAAAATAGTCCTCGTAGTCTCCTGCAATGGCGGAAAGAGATAGATTCAACGAGCGTTCTGCTGCTAGAAACATCAATAGAAGCATTTTCGAATAATCGCCGTTGTTAGCTTGATTCAAAGCACAATAATACTTTCTTCGGTCTTTCGTCAGGATAAATGTGGGTGGGTAGCCGCCGCGCATTAGAATTAAATTCATGGCCAATCGTACCGTTCTCCCATTCCCGTCATTAAAGGGAGGGATCCAAACCAAGCGTTGATGAAAGATCGTGGCTAATGTGACCAAATCATGATTTTCGGGATTATCATTTGAATAATTAATCAATTCATCGAGCAAGTCTAATACCAATTGCGAATGAGAAGGAGTACAGTTTGCTCTAAAATAAAGTACTATGAAAAAGAGGTAAGTCATAGATTAAGTGCATGCGTCAGCTACATGTAGGGCTTGTCCTGGTGCGAACGAAGAGAGCAGCAGGATGAGCGAGCAGCGAAACCCGGAATACAGCGCCCGGACGCCCTGAATTTCTAAAAAGATGAATCATTAGCAATGATAAGTCCTTTAAAATGAAAAGGATGTGCTGCAAACTTATCTGGATTTGACCTTTTCTAGTTCTCCTATTTTTTCCCCCATTTTCACAGCAGTCTCAAAACCATTTCGCGTATTATCCAGTAGATCCTGGTCAATCATAAAATCCTGACTTGTGACCAGAAACAAAATGCTTGATCCTCCGAATGTGAAGTAACCCATCTCATCTCCCTTATGGACTGGATTTTCGGGCACATAAGTAGTGTGGATGGTCCCTACCATCGTTGCTCCCACAGGGGCAATCAGTATGTTGCCTTGATGTTCCGTTTGCAGCAAACAGTACGATCTCTTATTTTCTGTAAAGAATTTGCCAAAATTTTGTGTCAATGCAATTGGAGAAACCGAGTAATAAGTCCCTGAAATTTCTGTCATTTTAGATGGTGTTCCATCATAAGGAAAGTGAAATCTGTGGTAGTCATTAGGAGCAAGACGTAAGATCAGCATTGAAGCGTCCTTATATTCATTCGCCAATGCTTCATTTTTAAGGAAACTCTTCAAGGTAAAAGTTTGACCTTTGACATAAAAAGCATCTACATCTCTCACGCGCTTAAAAGCCAGTAACTTCCCATCCCCAGGCGAAACCAAACCTGACTCTATAGGTCTTGCACCTCCGCGTAACTTTCTAATGAAAAAATCGTTGAAAGAGGTAAAATCTTCCGCAGGTCTAAGAGATTCAGCCATGTCTATATTTTGCTGATCTACGAAAGATTTAATCTTTCCAACTGATTCAGGCCGATCCATTCTTCGACCATATAGAACAGAAACCCACTTCTTTATAGCAAGAGGTAAAATGGTGTTTTTACCAATCGGATGATGGTATAGAAACCTCATTAGTTTCTCTGCAGGCGGCTGTTCTATTTCAAATTGGCCTGTCTTTCTATTGATAAATTTAATTTCCAAAAAGTTCTAATCTGCTGCTTTCTAAATATCTTTAAATGTAGTTAGATTTTTCTTTCGAATCCAAAAATAGTCTCATACATCGTGTAATAAGACGGAGATCCGGATGTATAAGAGCACCTGACCAAACAATCTGGCTAAATAATATGTTTTATACCTACTTACACACTTTGCTATTATCTAACCGTAAATTCTTACTATGAAGTCCATACTATTTTCTCTCGTACTCCTATTATCTGTCTTGAAGCTAGATGCGCAGTCAGATACCATCGCTACAAATATGGGTGATGTCATCATGACGCCTGTATTACATGCCACCACGGTATTGGAATGGGATGGCAAAACGATTTACATGGATCCTTATGGCGGAGCAGAAAAATTTGAAGACTTCGAAGACGCTGATTTGATTTTCATCACACACGCCCATGGTGACCATTTAAATAAAGAAACTCTGGGAGGACTTAATCTGGATGCTACGACAGCAGTGGTTCCTCAATCCGTGGCCGATGAAATGGATGGATTAGATTTTCATGAGGTGATCATTTTAGAGAATGGGGCTGAGAAAGAGGTAGAAGGGATCAGAGTGAAAGTCGTTCCCATGTATAATTTGCCTAATGACGAAACGGCCCGGCATAAAAAGGGCTGGGGGAATGCTTACGTTTTAGACATGGGAGGAAAAACATTTTATTTTTCTGGAGATACAGAAGACATCCCGGAGATGAGAAATCTTGAGAACATTGACTTCGCATTCGTCTGTATGAACTTACCCTATACCATGACTGTAGATAAAGCAGCAGATGCTGTCATTGAATTTGGACCCAAAGTAGTTTATCCCTTCCATTTCAGAGGTAAAGACGGTTTTAGTGATGTAGAAAAATTTAAATCACTCGTCAATGAAGGTAATCCAAATGTAGAAGTCAGACTAAGGAATTGGTATCCCGAATAAGATAGATTTAACTTTTCGTTAATACCACCTGGAAGCTTAAAGTCGTAAATTGGAGTAAAATTTCGAATGATGAAACGAGTACTCGTAATTGCGGTCTATTTAATGCTAACCTTAATGGTCTCTGCTCAGGAAGAAAATAATCATGAAATTGAACGCCAGGCGATAGAGTCTGTGATCGTTCAATATTTTGATGGGTGGTTGACTGGGGATACTACTTTAGTTGGGTCTGCAATGCATAGCACTTGTAATCTGAAATTTGTCAGAGACGGAGAGATAGTGAGGAGAGACAGAGAAAATTATCTTTCGGGATTCAAGCCAAGACCAAGGTTGCCAAATGCAGAAGGTAGAATATTGGCTATCGATATAACGAGGACGGCTGCTTCAGCAAAAGTTGAATTAGAGACGGCAAGTCGATTGTTTACAGATTACTTTAACTTGCTTAAAGAAGATGATCGATGGTACATCACCGATAAGGTTTCTACAAGCATTTCAAAAGAATAAATTAGGCTATTAAATATGACATACTATACATCTAGCTTTTCCAAAAAAAAATCTACCTAGATTGTCAATTCATTTGGAATTTGCAAATAACCTCAGATCATCGCCTCCTTGATCCCCTTCGCCAAAGACCCAGGTCGATGACTACAGCAATGGCAATAATTATAATTCCTGTAGTGGATCCAGGTCCAACAGCCTTAACTGTGTAAGTATAGGCAATTAAGGTAACTGGCATAAAGAGAAATCCCAAAACGGGAAGCAAAATACTATCGTATACACCTGAAAAAAAGCTGGTCAAAAAGTATAGAATGAGGATGATTACTCTTGGAAAAAATAAAGCAAGAAGTGCTATAATCAATGGCATATGATTCAAGTTTATATGAATAATCTAATAATTTACCAAATGTTCGGGTGATCATAAAATATGTTCGATATTGTTAAGGATTATATCTATCAATAACAAATATCTGAGGTATAGGATTCACGTTTAAAAATGAGGAAAATCATACTATACATCGCGACCAGTTTAAATGGAAAAATCGCAAGGCAGAATGGTAGTGTAGATTGGCTGGACAAGATCAATCATCCTGAGGGGGAGGACTACGGTTATGCCCGATTTTACGATCGTATTGATACCACCGTTATGGGAAATAAGACTTATCAGCAAGTGCTCAGTTTTGGAGTGGCCTTTCCCTACAAAGACAAGTTGAATTTTGTTTTGACTCGAAACAAAAATCTGACTAAGGATCAGAATGTTTCTTTTATCTCCGAAGATGTGATCAGTTGGGCCCGAAGCCTGAAAGCCATGAAAGGCAAAGATATTTGGTTAATTGGAGGGGGTGAGCTAAACACCTTATTTTTGAACGCAGATTTGATCGATGAAATCATTAAACATATCATGCCCATCACGATTCCTGACGGCATAGATTTGTTTGCAGGCAAACCTCAAGAAAGATTGTTTACATTAAAATCTCAGAAAGCTTACCCTTCCGGTGTCGTAGAATTGAATTACAAATTGTGAATCCTAAAGAGTATCTATCTGATTTACATGCTTTACAATAAATGCAGCTTTTCAGTTAATTTCATGGGAATAAAACACTGAAAGCTCAGAAACCTGAACATTGACATTACAAATCAGTAAGTAAAGTAAAATCTTATGAATAAGCCAGATTTTTCCCAACTTAAAGCGGTATACGTTAATTGCACTTTGAAAAAGTCTCCCCGTAAAAGTCACACTGATAATCTGATTCAAGTTTCGAAATCGATCATGGACAAAGAGGGTGTTGAAACGGAACTTGTTAGATTTATTGATCATGAAATTGCCACTGGAGTATACCCCGATATGACGGAACAAGGTTATGATCAAGATGAGTGGCCGGAATTCTTTGAAAAAATCATAAACTCAGATATTTTAATCGTCGGAACACCGATCTGGTTGGGTGAAAAATCTTCTGAAGCACAGAAATTGATCGAGAGACTTTATGCAATGAGTGGTAAAACCAACGAGAAAGGTCAATACATCTATTATGGAAAGGTCGGTGGTTGCCTCATTACCGGAAATGAAGATGGCGTGAAGCATTGCGCCATGGGTATATTATACGCTCTGCAGCATATTGGCTACACCATACCTCCACAGGCTGATGCTGGATGGATTGGAGAAGTGGGCCCCGGACCAAGCTATGGGGACACTGAGTGGAAAGGAGAGAAAAAAGATCCGCCCGTAGGTTATGACAGCGACTTTACCAATAAAAATACCACATTCATGACCTATAATTTAATGCATTGTGCTTACATGTTGAAGGAAAGAAACGGATATAACGCCTATGGGAATTCACGGGAAAGATGGGATGATGGAACGCACTGGAGCTTTGAAAATCCGGAATATCGTTGACTAAAATCTTCGTCTGTCCTCTAATAGATTTCCACTTCTTACTGCTCTCATACGACGAAGTTCGGAAAAGTCATCCTGCTCACGTTCACGATATTCGAGGTATTCGATTTCATCTATAATTGGATCATTGAACCGATCAATCAAACCCGGGACTCTAAACAAGTCGATTAACCACCAAATACCTAGGCCTCCAAAGGTAATCCAGAATAAGATTTGTGTTCCCCATTTATTGACATAAGCATAGTGTGCGCCTACAAATAATAATAAAATATAGGCGATACCTACGTTTCTCAATTTGGACTCTAATCGAAGTTTACTCATTTACCTTTGTTCATTTTCTTCTCTTCAATCAACGACCAAACTTCATTCAGAAGTTCATTAAATGTCAAATTGTATGAATTTTTCGTCAGAAGACTTTCTATGTTGGATTAATCAGTCTATCAAATCTATGAAAACGAGATAAAAGTCATGTAGAAGCTTAGAGTCTAGCATGGCTTTTTAAAAGCTAATAATTCTTCAAAGGCTTTCTTCAGCTCTGAAAAGGTTTGGGTAGGAGAGACTTCTTTGTTTGGGAAATCTGCTGCAGATTTCTCTTCCCAACTTTTGAGTTCAAAAGCCTTGTGGAGTTGTTTAATCACCTTCCCATCTTGAATATAAAATCTGTTTTCTTCTATTCTGTCAATGGTTCCGGGTACATCAAAACCGTTTTCATCCTTGGTAAGCGGACCACCAAAACTCCAACCACCATCTATCTGGTAAACAAAATAAATATGACCCTGGTCCAAATAATAGATATGGGTTGATCCTGAATGATCTCCCATCATGGTTTCGTGCTTTACGGCGATTATTTCTCCGTCTTTTGCATAATGAATGATTTTCCCACTGATCGGATCTCCTTCACACTCGTATGGTTTTGCGGTACTATCTATTACTGCGCTTTCAAGCCATGAACGTGTTTTTTGGTATTTCATTTGGATTTGTTCGATTGGATCTTTGCTGGGTAAGTCAGTACTCGCTTTTGACATAGTAGTGTCCTCAATATTATTTTGCAGGGTAACATTTTCGCCTTTGTGCTTACAACTCGTTATTATAAAAACCACAAGTATGGCTATCCATAAGTGTTTCTTCATTTCTCAAAACTACTGAATTTATTCCGCGAGAAAACATATAAATTATCAATATTTGTATCTTGCTGATAACAAATAATTATACTTTGAAAGAATCTATTTCAATCATTGTACCTGTTTACAACGAAGAGGCCAATGTGCAACTGCTCCATCATGAAATTAAGACCATTTGTGAGCAGAATGAATATCAATATGAAATCATATTCATAGATGATAAATCTACGGATCAAACCCTCAGTGAACTGAAAAAACTGCATCCTGTCAAGATTCTGGCTTTCAGAAAGAATTTTGGACAAACCCAGGCCTTGGATGCCGGAATAAAGCAAGCCATTTATCCGATCATTGTAACCATGGACGGAGACGGCCAGAACGATCCGGCCGATATCCCCAAAATGATACAATATCTTAGAGAAAATGACCTGGATCTCGTTTCAGGATGGCGAAAAAACAGGAAGGACCCTGTCGGCAAAAAGATTGTTTCCAGAACTGCACACTTGATTAGAAGCACCATGATCAATGATGGGATTCATGATTCAGGTTGTGCTTTAAAAGTTTATAAAAAAGAGTGTTTCGAAGACTTATCCCTATACGGGGAGATGCATCGTTTTATACCGGCCCTCTTGAAGATTAAAGGCTTTACCATAGGTGAGATGGTTGTCAATCACAGACCCAGATTGCATGGCCAGTCCAAATATTCATGGCGTAGAGGGCTTAAGGGCTTTATAGATATGGTCTCCGTATGGTATTGGAAGAAGTTTGCAGTGCGTCCACTTCACCTCCTGGGGGGAATGGGTTTGATCATCATCATTTTTGGTTTCTTAAGTGGAGTGATTACGGTCTTTGAATTTGTTAAAGGACAGGACATGTCGGAGACCACCTGGCCATTGGTCACTTTATTTTCTTTCTTAATTGGTCTACAGATTTTCATTTCAGGTTTGTTGGCAGACATGCTGAATAAAACTTACTATGAAAACAGAGAGGAAGCTCCATACAGTGTTAAGGAAATTATCCAGAACGAGAAAAAGGCGGAAGTTGAGAATATTGGTTCTTAATTTTGAGTATCCTCCGATAGGCGGGGGTGCCAGTCCTGTGTGTCAGAAAATCTGCGAAAACCTGGCACAAAGAGGGCATGCGGTGGAGGTAGTCACCATGGGTTTTGAAGATCTGCCTAAAGAGGAAGTAAAGAATGATGTCCGAATCCATAGAGTCGATGTGGCAAGAAAGCAAGCCAGTATGAGCTATCCCATGGAACATTTGAGATTTCTCGCAAAAGCCAGGAGATTTTTAAAAAACTACCTCAAGCGTAAACATTTCGATGTGGTACATTGTCATTTCATTCTTTCAACGGGTATTCTGGCCAAATATGTGAAAAAGCAATTTGACATTCCGTACATCGTAACAGCTCATGGCAGTGATCTTCCCAATTATAATCCTGACCGCTTTCAGGCCATCCATTATGTCACTCCTCACTTCATCAGAGGGATCATTAAGAACAGCTTCGCCACCGGGGCTCCGTCGCACTTTCTGGGCCAATTGATCAAGCCTTACAGTACTGGTGAGAAAAGCCCTTTTATGATACCCAACGGTATAGATCTTCCAGACCAAAAGCAGCTAAATAAAGAGAAAATTATACTTTCTACGGGTCGCTTATTGAAAAGAAAAGGGTTCCACACATTGATAGAAGCTGTTAAAGACATGGAAACAGACTACAAAATCCATATTTGTGGTGACGGTCCTGAAATGGAGAGTTTAAAAAAGTTGGCAGAAGATGCCATTCCTACTATAAAATTTCATGGATGGCTGGACAATACTTCAAAGCAATATCAGGAACTGTTGCAAAAAGCCAGTATTTATTGCCTGGTTTCAGAATTTGAAAACGCCTCTATTAGTATATTGGAAGGGATGGCGCACGCTTGTGCAGTGATCACTGGGAATCAAAGTGGAACGGCTGAAATGGTTGGAGAAACAGGAGTTTTGACCACTCCTTATGATGTTGATCAACTTAAGAATGCGCTTGAACAATTGATTGAAAATGATGACAGAAGACATAAACTCGGTGAAAAAGCAAGACAAAAAGTTAACGATAACTATACCTGGGATGTGATTACTGATCAATACGAAGCGCTTTTAACTCAGGCCTACCACTCCCGTCAGTCATGTTAAAGAATGTCAATAGAGATGCATTGGAGTCACTGGTTATAAGAGTGCCGGTCATTCTTTTTTCATTTCTCTACTCCATTTTTATCATACGAATGCTAGGGCCCGAAGGAAATGGTCTCTATGCTTTCATGATGGCAGGGGTTTCTCTCAGTATTGTGGCAGCTGGATTTGACGCCAAGCGAAGTACACTCTTTCACCTGGCGAAATCGCAATTTGAATCGAGGAAGGTTTTAGGATTTGCAATTAAGGTGCATATCGCGAGTATTGTATTTGTTCTTTTGGTGCTGGTTTTTGCGTATCTGTTTAGAACTCGATTTACCTATTTGCTCATTCCTGAGGAGTATTTCACGATCTTTTACATGGTATTTTTCTTTTTGTCTTTTGTTTTTCAACACTTAACTGCACTTTGTCAGACCATTTTGCAATCCATCAAGGCCTTTAGATCGATCAATAAGTTTCTATTGATTTCTAATCTCATTCAGGTGGTGCTTTTTGGACTGGGATATTTGTATGTAGAAACAAGGCAAGACAGCATTTCTTTTCTGACTGGATTTTCACTCATCCTGATCGCTCAGGCTGTTACGTTTATGCTTTCATTCTATTATACCATTAAAAAGTACCAAGGTGGCTTGGCATTTGATGCTAACGATGTAAAGAAACCTTTTTTAGAATATGCGAGATTAGGGTATGTGAATCAAATCGGACATTTCCTGAATAAGCGATTGGATGTTTGGTTCGTAGAGATTTTCTCAGGTTTGACCAATCTGGGACTCTATGCCCTCGCCAGCCAGCTCACTAATTTCCTGCTGCTGGCAGCTGCTCCCATTGAAGAAGTGCTAAAACCATATCTGATCACTTTGGATAGAAAGCAGGGCAATGTTATGTTCTTGAGATATTTTAAACTGATCTTATACTTTATCCTTTTCCTGGCTTTCATTTTGTATTGGGTTGCTCCTTGGATTGTGACCGTACTTTTCGGTGAAGAATTTATAGGTGCGATTAGTGCGTTAAGAATACTGTGTCTGGGAGTGGTGCTTGTTAATGTTAAAAGGGTGCTACTCAATTACAATAGGTCTTACAATGATTTAAACTATAATATATGGGCCCAGTGGTTCGGTGTCTTGTGTACCATCATTTTTGGACTTCTGTTAATCCCTAAGTTTGGGATAATCGGTGCCGCCTGGACAAGTGTCATCGCCTATGGAAGCGCTGCTATAATTCTGGCTACCATCTTTCTGATTAAGCAGCAGATCAGTATTTGGAAGCTTTTCATTCCCACATCCAGTGAGATTGCAGATTTTAAAACATAAGGGATTACTTCTTTTTACGTTTTTTCTTGACTTTAGAATTGTTTCCTGCTGATTTTACAACTTTTGAACTTTTGCCTGTAGATTTCTGTAAAAGATTTTGACTACAATGGCTGAATGTCAATGGCTCAAGCAGTGGATCTTTATGAACTGGCCTGGTCATCACACCAAAATAGATGAGAAAACCGAGGCCAAATGTGAATAAGATCATGCTTGCCATAAAAAATGGCGGTCTGTATTTGAGTGTAATGACATGATTTCCGGATGTAACATACAATCCTGTCATGCCATTATCGATCAATGATGTTTCTTGTCGTTTACCATCCACGTAAGCCTTCCACCCCGTGTCAAAAGGAATAGAGAATGTCAACATCGAAGGTTGGCTTAACGCAATGTTTCCCTTAATCCTACTTTGTTTAAAAGAGGTGATATTAAGTGCAGTGGATTGGTATTTATTACTGATACTACTAAATGAAATAGAATTGCTGATTCTCGATGGATCCTTGCGAATCAGGTCAGGATAGCGATTGACATCCTCGTCGGGAATCACTGCATAGTTATAGAGCGCATTTAGTTTCTTAAAATACGCACCAAGACCAGCAAATTCACTTTCCGTAATGTAATCTGATACTGGAAAACCTAAGGGAACAAAGTGCCTGTTTTTATGAACATTGAGTCCTTTTAGTTGACCAACGTTATCATAATATTGACTGAGCATATCCACGTTCCTTCCGGGTTGTGCTATCATATATTTGATCTGAAAATAAGGATGGAGTTCTGGTACCCGGTATACCCCTTCCAACCACCTGCTGACATGTTCATTACCGGGCTGAATCATATCTAAGGCAATAAAAAAGTTGACGTAGTTTTCATTATTGTGCGAGCGATAGGATTTGGTATCAAAAAAACCTTGAGCCTGAGAATCATTGAGTCCTGTTTTGTAGGATCCAAAATTTTTCTCTATTCTATAAAAACCATCCTCGATCGAATGGATATACTTGATAGACTCTAAAGCATAATCCTGATATAATTCACGATTATTCCAACGATCACTGGCAATGGAGCTCCTATTATTGAGGGCAGGAAAAGACAGAATGACACCTTCTGTAATGACAACCAAAAGCAGGGTATATTGTAAAATCTTTTTTCTGGAGGAGAATTGGTGAATCGTAAGCAATACCGTTTCTAATATCAGAAATACCAAAACCGTATTTCTAATAGAATTCACCGGTACGATATTGGCTGAAATCAATTGGTGTGAAAAAAGTATTCCAATCAATAGTGCTGCACTTGCATACAAAAGATAGAGATTAAGGCGATACCCTTTGATCATACGGTCTATGACCATAACGCTTAGCCAAAGTAAGGTGAAAGGAATAAAGAAAGAGAGCGCACCCTTATAGTAATTTCCCATAAACAAATAAAAAGCATACCTGAAATAAGGGAATACCAAAATCAAAGTCCAAAACAGCAAAACAGATCCAACGACGATTTTCTGTTTTCGATCAATAAATCTGAATATTTGTGGAACCAACAGCAGTGTTATCAGACCACAATAAAACAAAGGGGCCTCCAGGTAATTATTGAAACCTCTGAAACCATCGCCAGTACCCAACAGGTCGTTTGAAAAGAATCTATAAATGGTGGTAGCGTAGTGTTCGGCAATGTTTGTTTCGAAAATAGGAGTGGCTGACAAATCTTCAACGTAAGATTCCGTTCCTCCCACCCTGGGACTATAAATAAATTTATAGACTACTGCTGCTAGAAAAGGTGCTCCGAGCAATACTCCGGTAAGAAGTGGCTTCCAGACATTGGTCAAACCGGTTTGAAATGAATTAAGATTCAAGTTTTTGGACATTGCCATTCTGATCACCAGATAAATGATGGTAAACTCAATGACAAAAAATAGGGGCGGGCCAATTAAGAACAAGGCGGCAATTGGTAGTAACCACCATCTTCTTCTCACTATCCATAATTCTAAGCCCCAAAGGAATAGCAACATATACATGATATTTGTCGAATGGCCATACCAAGACGAACCGACCACAACATATCCCATGAAACTGGTCAGACTGGCACCGAAGCTTGCAGCCTTACTGCTTAATCCCTGCAACTTAAAGATATGATAGGAGGCGATCATTATGACCGCCACTTTTAAAAATTGGACAAAGCCAATGCCGTATGCGAGGTATTGATTGCCTAATATCACATAAACCCAAGTGAATGGGCTGAGTAAACTTTCTGAGAATGAACTTTGTCCTGCACCTTTGGCAAATGAAAAGAAAGGGATACCCTCTTCTCTGATGAGTCTGACATAGTCCATAAGCGATGGATAGAACAAAGTCAGGGTGTCAGTGCCAATGTCTTCGAAAATAAATAAATGTGAAAGGCTTAAATACTTGAAGAAAATGATGATTAAACCTAATACAATCAGTGCGAAAGCAAGATATTGGGTGTGTTTAAATTTTGAAAAGTTCATTTCAGTCTAATGATACTTAATACGATATATATAAGAAATTCTGAATATGAAAGTAATCAATAATTACCATTTATAATACAGTAGGTTCTAATTCTCAGAAAAGTCATAGTTTAGCTGCTTAAATGAACAAAAGCATTAAACTCCTCTATCTGCTGGGTCATAGCCGCTCTGGATCAACGGTTATCAGCATGCACCTGGGGCTCCAACCAGCCATCTTTTATGCGGGTGAAATCAAAAAGTTCAATCTCTCATTTCATGAAAGAACCTGTACCTGTGGGAAAGCAGCAATTGACTGCCCTTTTTGGGGTCAAATTATTTCAGATCACAGTGCATATTTTGCTGAACCCATAGAAAAAGACATAGGCATTCAATTATTTTATAAGAACATTAAGCCATTTTTCTCGAGACCTACTTCTATCAAAAAAGAGGAGGAATCCATCTTTTTGAAAGACTTATACGCAATTGCTTTAAAAAACTTTCCTCAAACTGAATTCATACTGGACAGTTCCAAAAGCTTAAGCCGACTACACTTATACCGCTCCATGCCGAATATTCAAGTCACCACAATTTATATGGAAAGGGATCTAAGAGCCAACATTGCCTCTTTTGTGAAAAGAGGTAAAGGTGTTCTATCCAGTTACCTGAGATTAAAGATCAATAAGTGGGTGATGTTTCAATATCTGAAGCGACATAAGATCCAATTCTTGTCCATTAGCTTAGAAGAATTTCTAGAACACCCTCAAGGCACGCTGACTTCCATACTAGAATTTGTAGGGGTGGCCGAAAGCAAAAGTGAATTGAAGCAAACTGATCAATTACACTTGATTTCAGGGAATCGAAAAACGAGGTTCGGCAGCACTTCTTCTAATTTTAAAGTGAACAAAAAAGTTAATGAGCAAGACCCCTTCACAAATCGGCAGAAAATCATCTTAGGATGGCTGGGACTTTAGCTCAACGACCTTTTCCCAGGTGAAATGATCTGGGACAGAACTGTTAAAAACTTCTGTATTCATTTGCAGGTGTTTCTGCTTAAAAGAGCTGAAAAGTATACTCTCAGCAATATCTAAATCTTTCATGAACCATAGGGCCAACTCTACCTCAGATACACCTAAATGCTCCGTAAGACTTGATTTCTGCATCTCAGAAATTTGATTGCGATCGCCGAATTTCCCCCCAGTCATCTTTTGATTATAAGAGGTAAGTAATCCTCGATCAAAAGGACTTCTGGCAATGATTTTAATGCCCTTGCCTTTTATTTTTTTTAAGTACTCATGGGTTTCAAAATTGTAATTGGTATAATTTATAGGCAATTGCAGAATGTCAATGTTTTCAAACGAAGCCAAATCCTTAATTTCTGCGATTGATCCCAACGAAAGACCAGTAAGCTTCGCTTTTCCCTTTTCTTTGTATTCACCTAGTAGTGCATTGTGTTTGGTACTTTGTAACACGTCCAGGGTAGGATTATGTAAATAATAAAGGTCTACAAACTCTGTCTGCAATCTGTGGAGGCTCCTATCTAGTATACTTGTCAGATATTGAGGATCAAAATTGAATCTCTTTTTATGTTTCTTTAAGCTTTTATTAAATTTAATGATGGGTCTGATAAGGCCATACATGGGGTTGAGAAATCTTACAGCAGAAGCCTTTTTTGAAATTAAAGTTCCTCCTTTGGTGGAAATGACCACTTGATCCCGTTTGTCATTGATGAATTCACCTAGAAGTTCTTCAGAATGCCCATAAGTATAGTTAGATGCTGTATCAAAAAAATTAATACCACTTTGATAGGCCTGGTTAAGGATCTCCGAACTGATATTGGTGGTGTCTTCTTTTACCGCTTTGCCAAGTCTTGAACAACCAAACTGAAGTCTTGAAACCTTAATGCCCTCATCTAAATTTATATACTCCATGTCAATTTGTATTGTTGATTTTCAATTTTGGCTCAATTTCAAAGAAATTTAAAACAGCGGGGTAAATTTGTAAATCATGCACCATATCGCCTTCCCTCTTAAATAATCCTTGCATCATTTCATCCGCTACAAATATACCTTTGTCCGTATGGGCGCCGGTTCTTTTGTCCTCTTTGACTTTCACTGTCCCAATTTTTGGGCTTTCGACGCTTATGATGGGTTTTTCTTTATTCCAAAGGATAAGTAAATCGGCCAATTCATTGGAATTCTGACCATTGAACTGATCTTTAACCTTGATCACCTTTTCTATTGCTTTGGTGTCAGTTTGATTGATGGTCAATTGGTTCATATCTTCAATAATAGATTGGCACAAGGTGTCGTATTCTTTTGGATCTACAATTCCATGGGGTTCTCGCCCTCTTAAGTTGATTCTAATCGCTCCGGAAACATCATTGGGTACTGGAAAAGCTCGTGATTTTTTCCACTCGTTTGTAGAATAGGTAAGCTTTCTGGTGATTTTATACCATAGTTTCTTGGGTGCTTTAGCTTTTAACCATTGAACCAAGCCCATTGGAATTTTTTTCTCAAGTTCTTGTACGACATTAAAACTATTGCGCCCTAAATTTTTATCATCATTCACTTCACCGTGCATGTATCCTAATCTTTTTAGAACCTGATCAAGGACTGACATGGGTGCCTGGCTTCTGTCCATGCCGTTATTAGAGATGATCAGTTGGTTGCTTTCTGTACGATCGGCAAGTGTTGCTAAACCACGATCTGTAATGATTAACAATTCTTGCATAATGTTGCCGACTTCTTGACGTAACTCAGGATCATGATCTGGGTGATCTTCATCTATAATGTGCCAAAAGAGATGGCCCGCAAGATGCATTTCATTAATGGCCATCACAAATAACTGCCAGTCAGCTTGTTGATCCATTAAGTAGTGAGCGATTTCAAATCGCTTCTTCAAGCCTATGACATGTTGATTTTTAAGCCACTTCCAGGAATTTAGGTCCTTCATTGGACGATGATAAAATTCCTGTAATGGATGTTTCCCAAATTTTGAATGTATTTCCTTTTTTAGGTCTTTGGGAAAGGAGGGTGAATACCATGGAGCTTCCTCACCCCAACTATTGAGAACCAGGCCATTAAACTGACGAACGGCCGGTGCTTTGGGAAGGTCTATTGCGATGGTAGGTATTCCTGATTTAGAGGCCACCTGCCAAAATCCTTTAAATGGAATATCCTCAGCCTGTTTTTTGACAATATTGTAAGTCCCGGACTCTAATTGTCGGTGCGAAAACATGATGCCATGCTCACCGGGATGGGTGCCTGTATGTATGGATGGCCATGTTGAACCACTGGAAACATAGCTGTGAGTCTGTAGAACGGCTTGACTGCCTTTCTGCATGAGTTTTGACAAGAATGGAAGCTTACCTCCGTCCAAGAGAGGTTGGATGATGTCCCAGTTCACTCCATCCAGAGAGATTATACTCAGTCTTTTCATCTAGGCTGCATAATTATAGACAACAATTTAGCTAAATTTGTAATATGAGGCTTGCTTACATCTATCAAGAAGGAACAAATATAAAGAAAGCTAATATATATCAATCTTATTCGATGGTGAAAGCTTTTGGGCAAAGAATCAAGGTAGACTGGTATCGGGGCTATTCAAAGATGAAATGGGATCATCCTCAATCCAATGTAAATCAAATCAGAGTGATCAATCCTGGATTGCAAAAATTTGAAAAGTGGTCAAGACTCATTTTTTGTTTCAATGTATGCATACTACTTCATCTACGCCCTCCTACTTCAATTTTTACGAGAGATTTTGCATTCATATACTTTTATAGCAAAATCCCTCAATGGGCGAGGGTTAAGGCTCCCATTATTTTTGAATCTCATAAGATTTATTCTGAAGTTTCTGATAAAGTCACGCCAATACAGGAAAGCAAGGCCTATAGCGTTGTCCATAATTTTGTGGCAGTTTCAGAAGGTATAAAAGAGGATTTACAGCATTATTTTGATGTAGAAGAAAACCGGATCGCTGTTCTACCCAATGGAATAGATACCTATCCCCTTGATGCAATGAAACAGCGGAATCCTGGAGAAATAAATTACGTTTATGCCGGTAGTTATGGTACCTGGAAGGGCGTCGATGTGATCGTAGCTGCAGCGAAAATACTGCAATCTTTTCCTGTACATCATGCCTTAAAAATACATATCTATATCATAGGTGTTTCAAGCAATGACTTAAATACTCACCGGCTTGATAACATCACCGTTATTCCCTCTTTGGACAAAAAGGATCTTTACAAATTCTATGCAAAAATGGATGTTGGTTTGGTCCCTACTTTAAATAGAATGGAAGGCACTAAATACACTTCTCCGATTAAACTTTTCGAATACGCTTATGCAGGCTTAGAGATTCTAGCTTCGGATATACCATCAATCAGAGAATTAGAAAGCAAAGGGCTCCACATCAATTTCTTTAATGTGGGAGATCCACAATCTTTGGCGGAGCAAATGGCAACATTGCCCACTAAGAAGGAAGATGCCATCAAAAATAATCAAAATCTGGTCCACAATTATACATGGCAAAATCGTGCTGATCAGATTTTTACGGCTTTGCAAGCTTAATGGTTGCGCAATGCGTCGATCAGCTCTGACTTACTCATTTTCGACCGGCCTTCAATGCCTATTTGCTTGGCTTGCTCATACAATTCTTCCTTGGTCCGCTCTTCATATTTTGAAGCTTTCCCTCCCTTTTTACCTGCATTTGTAGAATTGGCAATTCTGGCAGCTTTTTCCTTACTGTAGCCTTCATCTCTTAAAGCTTCGTACTGATCTTCATTTTTTATGCTTGGTCTGTCCATATTTCTTCTTTTAAAAGTCCGTAATGGTCTGATTTAAACTTTTTTTGTAATTGGCAATCGCCTCGCTTCTAATTGAAACTATAAAATCTTTGCTGAGTTGCTGTTTGTAAACGACTGTTACATCGTCCACCACCCATATGTTGTGAGAATGCGATGGATCCATGACCGTATCGTAATCCAAGCCCAATCTATTTTTTAATATGGCGCCCATTTCTTCATTCTCAGACTCATTACCGGACATCACAATCTTAAAGAATCCTGCATCCTTATGAAAAAAGTAATAGATCTCCTTGAGTTCTACGGTACCTAATTGATGTGAATCTGTTGGTGAAGCATAAATTTCTATTTTGCCATTGGTTTCTTGTTTGCTAAGGTCCATCATTTCATCAGCTTTTTCAAAGCTGGTTCCCCATTTCATATCTCTGAAACCCTCTATTGGATCTTGCGCATTTATGAAAGCCGCGCTTGCCATAACCAGGATTAAAAGTGTCGTATATTTTATTAAAAACTTCATTTTTACAAATTTTTTATTATTAATGATCGCGTAACGCTTCGATCAATTCTTCTTTATTCATCGTTGATCGTCCCTCTATTTCATTTTCTTTTGCTAATTCGTACAATTCTTCTTTCGTCCGGTTCTCATAGTTGATGGTACTTTTTGCTGGTGCAGGTTCTGCCACCTCTTCGCTTCTGTAATCGCGCAAAGCTTGAATAAGCTCTTCCTTGTTCATGGTAGACCGTCCTTGAATATCATAATCCTTGGCCAGTTCGTATAATTCCTCTTTGGTCCTGCTTTCATAATTGGATGAATAATCCTTTGCTTCAGTATTTTTTGAATGATTGGTCTCAGCTTTTAAGGCATCAACCAGCTCTTCTTTATTCATCGTTGATCGTCCATCAATGCCTATTTCTTTCGCTTGATTGTACAACTCCTCTTTGGTTCTGTTTTCATATTTAGTTGATGGTTTGTCCTTTTTAAAAAACCACCCAATAAGAGGTATGTGTTTTAGAATTCTTTTCATTATTGCTTTCTTTTTTGAAAGATAGATTTTTAGATTTTTGTTCGTCCATCCAGGCGATTGGTGGCATATTTTGTTAATTTCGAATTCATCTCATAACAGTACTAATTTTATCAGGATGCGATCTTTCTTGCTTTCTTTTATAATGGTTGCCAGCTCATTGTTGCTTCAATCTCAAACTTATCCATTTCAAAATATCGAGCTAAGTGACGATGAGCGGTTGGACAATTTGATCTCTTTGATGACCTTGGAGGAGAAGATCGATCATATGCATTATAGACCGCCTGGGATTCCAAGACTGGGAGTGAAAAAAACCAGAATTGTAGAAGGACTACATGGACTTGCGCTGAGCGGACCTGCAAACTGGGCTGTTAAAGGAGAGGGGGCAGCACCTACTACTACATTTCCACAGGCTATTGGATTAGCTCAGATGTGGGATCCGGAACTTCATCGCAAGCTGGCTGAATGGGAAGCCTATGAAACACGATATGTTACCCAGAACGAAAACTATTTGAGTGGCGGTCTTATTATGCTTGCTCCCAATGCCGACCTGGGACGGGACATCAGGTGGGGTCGAACGGAGGAGTGCTATGGAGAGGACCCTTATCTGGTCAGTAGACTGACCGTAGCATATGTTCAGGGTCTTCAAGGCAATGATCCTCGATATTGGACAGTAGCTTCGTTGATGAAGCATTTTTTAGCTAACAGCAATGAAAATAATAGGTACTTTAATTCTTCTGATTTTGGTGAAAGACTATTTCGGGAATATTATGCTTATCCTTTTTACAAAGGGATAACCGAAGGGGGATCAAGGGCCTTTATGGCTGCCTATAATTCCTATAATGGAGTGCCTTGTACCGTTCATCCTATGCTCGAAGAGATTGCAGTGAAGGAATGGAATCAGAATGGAATTATATGTACAGATGGTGGAGCTTTTAAGCGACTTGTTACAGATCATCATTATTATGAAAATTTAGCCGAAGCGGCAGCCGGTTGTATCAAAGCTGGAATCACCATGTTTTTGGACGACTACAAAACTCATCTTCGGGAAGCCCTTGAAAAAGGCTTGATTACAGAAGCGGAAATAGATAAAAAAGTGAGAGGAACACTTCGTGTGATGTTGAAAATCGGTTTACTTGACGACTCTGATCAAAATCCTTATAGCAAAATTGGTATTGAGGATACCATCAGGCCTTGGAACCAGCCTGAAGCCAAAGCGCTAACTTTAGAAGCCACTAAAAAGTCAATCGTCCTTCTGAAAAATGACGGGGTTTTGCCTCTGGATAAAAAGACGCTGAAAAAAGTTGCGGTCATAGGACCCAGTGCTGATTTGGTTCTATCAGACTGGTATGCCGGTACGCCGCCCTATGCTATATCTATCAAGGAAGGAATAGAAAAAGCGTTGGGTGAACAGATTGAGGTCTTATTTGCTGCCAGTAATAAAGCGGATTCAGCTTTGATCGCTGCTACTCAAGCAGATTATGCTATTGTATGCGTGGGAAATCACCCCACAAGCTATGGCCTGGGTTGGGGACAAAATCACGTAGCCAGTGATGGCCGTGAGGAAGTCGATAGAGAAGCCATTTCATTAGAACAGGAAGACCTGGTGAAGTTGGTGTTTGAGGCTAATCCTAATACTATTTTGGTGCTTGTTTCTAGCTTTCCCTATGCTATTAATTGGTCGGCAGAACGTGTTTCCGGGATTATACACGTAACGCAGTCCAGTCAAGAAATGGGCACTGCTATTGCTGATGTAATTTTTGGAGGGTATAGTCCTGCTGGCAGATTGGTGCAAACCTGGTCAAAATCGATTTCAGATCTGGGTCGAATTTTGGAATATGACATTACTAAAGGAAAAACTTATTTATACGATAAGAATGAGCCGTTATTTGCATTTGGTCATGGTCTTTCTTATTCTAAATTTGATTACCTGGAGGCGGATTTATCAAGTGCCTCCATTGGCGATGGGGAAAAGGTAAAGGTCAATGTTAGAGTACGTAATATAGGCGATTACGATAGTGATGAAGTGGTGCAATTGTATGTAAGCTTCCCGGAATCTGAGGTCGTACGTCCCATCAAAGCACTGAAGGCATTCAATCGAGTCCATATTAAATCCGGAGAAACCAAATCGGTGGAGTTACAGCTCGATTCTGAAGAACTAAAATATTGGCACGAAGCATCCCAGAAATATGTTTTGGAAGAAGGACCGATACAGCTACACATGGGTGCTGCTTCTAACGATATACGTTTAAAACAGGAATTGCAAGTGAAATGAAACTACCAGTTTCCATATGTAGTATATTTACATATAATGTGCGCTGTTCCTGAAGTTCAAACTATTTAGGATGCTAATTTCTTAAAAAGTTTGAAGCATTGTTCTTCCAGCACTCCACCTGTAATGACACAATCATTGTGATAATGCTCATTTAAGCGTTGGGCAGAAACCATAATCTGGCCATGAAATTGCTTGACCACGGTGATAGAAATGCCAAACTTTACTTTTTTAATACCACACCAAAGAATGGCACCCATACACATAGGGCAAGGCTCAGCAGTAGAATACAGGATCAGATCTTCTTCGTCATTATAAATTAATTGATTCAACTTTCTCAGCGCATTCATTTCAGCATGTTCCGTTTTATCGCCGGATGAGGTGGTGTTAGCACAAACTATTTTCTCGCCATTTCTGACATTCACCACCAGAGCCCCATAAGGAGTATTGTTTTCCAGGGCACAGGAAATGGCGGCTTGCATTAAATCTTGGTCGCTTATTCTGTGATTAGTCATTGTAAATTTCGTAGTCTCCTCTGTTAAATGGTTGAGCACCGTCTTTACTCTTTCGCTCCAGATATTCATCTACCTTTTCATCAGAATTGTTTTCCTCATGGGATTCTATTTTACCGATGTTGTAAGAAGTGTCGTTGACGATTTTAGATTGGAAATGCGTTTTCTTCTTTCTTTTTCTTAAGATAAAAAGCAAAATGATGCCCACTATCGTGATGGCCAAAATTCCCAAAACAACTTGTGCAAGAAATGTACTGATCATAATATTTGATTGATATAGCTATTTCACCTTATTAACAAATGAAAGCGTTTGTTCAAAATCATCAATGATTTTAAGGCAACCACAGCAATTTTAGTTCTTTTTTAACTTGGTATTCAGGTAGCTCATATCCGTCATTACCTTCTCATTAATCTGATTCAAAGATTGTTCAACAGACTCATAAATCGCTTTTTCTTTTGCCTCTCTTTCTCCATATCCATAGTACATGCCAATGAAGGCTTTCTGTCTCCCTTTGCCCCTGTAAGTGCCCAATATGTTCTGATCCTTGTCCAGAATTTCCAAAGTCATATCTAATTCAACGTGATATCTGCCAGCTGGAAGGCCCAACAATGTGGTGCTGCCCACAGACAAGATGGCCAGGACCGAAAACAATGACATCGTATTTCTTACTTTAAGATGATTGATCCTCATGACGGCATAACCGCTCTTTTCAGATTTAGCGTTTGTGAGTTGATCCAGTATATAAGATGTGAATTGCCTTTCCACGATGTGTATGTTCGAGGCAGAACCCAGGGAGCGTGAATAAGTATTATAGTAGTCTGGATTTTGATTGCCGTAAAAAATTTCCTGGTCTGTGATCACAGATAATTGGGGGAGCCGGCTTAACGGTGCATTGACCTCATAACTGTCAATGTAAGAATAAGATCTGCATCCCGAAATTCCTAATATAATCACTGTCGCACAAAACCAATATTTCATTGTGATGTATTTACAACCAATTTAGGATCAAAGAGAGAGAAAGTAAATTTCAAAACCGCATTTTAATGAAACCTTAACGATACTTGGACATCATAATATTCTATCCAACATGTAGGTGATCATTTTTACCGTTTCATTTTTCGAATCCGTTGATCTTGACTGAGTATCAGTGAGGCTGGGGAGATGATCCAGATAGTATTCGCTGTCCAGGGATTGCTCAATGATATTGGTGGCCAAAGCCCGCGGATATTTAAAGTCGCAGTCTATCTCCCGGATGATTTCAGAAAGTGTTTTGACAATTTTTTTATAATTAATATAAAACCCTTCTTTATTTAAAGTGTCTACTTTCTTAGTGTGATAAACTTTTGCAGCATTTTCGACGACAATATTGTGTAGTTTGTTTTGGTCAATATAAGATGGAGTGGTGGATTCATTAAGAGAATTTACAAGAGTTTCAACACTTCGGATGAGTTTTTTCTTTGGTTCTTTGATATTTCGAATGTCCATGAGTAAGGTAAAATGCATGATGTCCCAATACCACGCTACTAAGTATGCCAATAGCATGTATTTGTTTTCAAAGTACCTATATAATGATGCTTCTGTAGACTTCATGTGATGGGCCAACTTTTTGAAATTGAGATCTTCAAATCCTATTTCGTCCAAAAGCAAAATGGCGTGCTCTATGATGCGCTTGCCAAGGTCAGTCTCTAAGGGATCCCTGAGATAAATATTCTCATTGATATCGACGGTAATGTTTACTTGTGGCATAAAAGTTTTAATTTTACGTGTAATAGTAAAACTATTATCTGTAATAGTTGTTTAGTTAAAAGTACGAAAAATTAATTATTTTACTATGGAAGCCTTCACTCCTTTAACTCCATTGCGCAGACTCCAGCGTTTATTGGCCGTAGATCGCAAGGAAATCACACAGGTTTACATCTATGCCCTGCTCAATGGACTGGTCAATCTTTCACTTCCGATAGGCATCCAGGCTATTATCAATCTTATTCAGGGAGGTGAAATGTCTACCGCTTGGGGAGTTTTAGTAGCCTTTGTGTTAGTAGGGATTACATTGACCGGAATCTTTCAATTGATGCAGCTTCGTATAGTAGAAAACATTGCTCAGAAAATTTTCACCAGAGCATCTTTTGAATTTGCATACAGGATCCCCAGAATTAAGTACAGTGAGTTGTACAAGTATTATGCACCAGAACTGGCCAACCGATTTTTTGATACCATCACGATCCAGAAAGGTTTGCCTAAAATTTTGATAGATTTTTCCTTGGCCTCATTTCAGATCATAGTGGGTTTGATCGTTCTCAGTATGTATCATTCGTTCTTCATCATATTTGGAGTGGTGCTGATCGGGTTGGTTTATGCCATCTTGTTGATCAGTGGTCCCAAGGGATTACGAACCAGTCTGGAAGAGTCCAAATACAAATATGGAGTTGCTCATTGGTTAGAGGAGGTTGCCAGAACAAAGCTTTCTTTTAAACTTATTGAAAACCAGGAGATCGCTATGATCAAAACGGACAAGGAAGTTTCCAGCTATCTGACTTCGAGAGAAAGTCATTTCAGGGTTTTGATCAATCAATTTTTTAATTTGATTGGATTTAAAGTTCTGGTGGCTGCCGGCCTCTTGGTTATTGGAAGTATACTTGTTTTTAGGCAAGAAATGAATATTGGTCAGTTTGTAGCAGCAGAAATCATCATCATCATTATTATTAACAGCGTTGAAAAATTAATCAAGTCATTGGATTCCATTTATGATGTATTGACAGCACTTGAAAAGATTGGTGCGGTAACAGACATGGAATTGGACAAAGAAGAAGGTTTGACCTTTAGTGAAAACTTCGAAACCATCAGTACATCACTTGAAAATGTTAGTTTTTCTTTTTCAGATTCTCCGAAACTGATTTTAAAAGATCTGAATTTGAAGGTGAAAGGAGGGGAGTCGATTACCATTATGGGTTCCGCAGGATCAGGGAAGTCTACATTAATTTCATTATTGGCTGGAATTAACGAGCCCACCGATGGCGTAATTAGGTACAATGATCTCTCCATGCAATCCTTAAATTTTGTATCACTAAGGAAGCACATTGGCTTTTCATTGAGTAATAATCAGGTCTTTTTAGGTACGTTGCTTGAAAATATAGCAATGGGAAGGGATGATGTCAAAACAGAGGATGTAATCAATGCCATTGAATTGGTGCAGTTGGAAAATTTTATTTCAACATTACCTGAAGGTTTAAACACGAAATTAGATCCGGATGGGAAAAGGATTCCCCGGTCTGCTGCTAACAAGATCTTGTTGGCAAGAGCATTGGCTGCGAAACCCAAATTGTTGATTTTAGAGGATCCATTAGACCATGTACCCTTCGTCGAAAAAGAAGTGATTATGCAAAAATTGACGGATAAGAATGCGCCCTGGAGCATTATTGTGACCACTGTCGATGATGCCTGGTCCAGATACATTAGCAGAAAAATCACCTTGAACAACGGTAGAATTATTGGAGACGAAACTAAAGATGCTTAGCTATGTTGAACATTAGCCTTAAGAGAGTAAACGACGATGTAGAAACCCATAGATATGGATCCTTTAGAATGCTGGAGCAAAAATCGGTTTCCAGAGCACTGATCATCGTTATGTTATGTGCTTTGCTGATTAGCATTTGCGCATTATTTCTCCCCTGGACCCAAAATATCAGATCTAAAGGATATGTCACCACACTCAATCCTGACGATCGACCACAGACCATTCAAAATGTCATCGGTGGTCGAATAGATCAGTGGTATGTAGTAGAAGGCCAGTCAGTCAATGCAGGTGATACCATCATCAGAATTTCTGAAGTCAAGGAAGAGTATCTCGATCCGGAAATACTGAATAGAACGCAGGATCAGATTACAGCAAAGTCCGGCGCTTCTAAAGCTTATCTTGAGAAAGCCAGAAATCTCGAACAACAATTAGAGGCATTGAGAATGGGTCTTCAAAACAAACTGGACCAAAACGACATTAAAACTGCCCAGGTCAAATTAATGATCCAAAGTGACAGCATAGAGTTGGTAGCAGCTCGTACCAAATACGAAATTGCCCAGAACCAACTGCGCAGGCAGGAACAGCTGTATGAAGAAGGTTTGAAATCCTTAACAGATTTGGAAGCAAAGCGATTTGCAGCACAGGAAGCCAACGCTAAGGTCATTTCACTTCAGAACAAGTTATCGACACATCTGAATGAACTTGAAAATCTGAGAACCAATGCACTAAGTATTCGAAATGATTACAATGACAAAATGGCCAAATCCAGGTCAGAAAGAATGTCCGCACTTTCGGCTGCTTATGATGCTGATGCCACTATGAATAAGCTACAATCCAATTACAATGCCTATGAAGTTAGACAGAAAAACTATTTCATCACTTCGCCTATAGATGGTATTGTGACCAGGGCCATTAAAACGGGAATCGGAGAACTGGTCAGTGCTGGTTCGGAAATCGTAAGCATCATTCCTGCAAACTACCAAAGAGGTGTAGAAATGTACGTAGAAGCCATGGATGTTCCTTTGCTGGATAGAGGACAAGAAGTTAGAATTCAGTTTGACGGTTGGCCAGCCATTGTATTTAGTGGATGGCCCAATAACAGCTATGGAACCTTCGGGGGGACAGTCTTTGCTATTGACAACTTTATAAGCCCTAATGGTAAATATCGGGTCTTAGTGGCTCCCGATCCAACAGCGGAAGATTGGCCGGAAGAGGTAAGAATTGGTGGAGGAGCAAATGTGATTATTCTATTAAAGAATGTTTCGGTAGGGTATGAACTATGGAGGCAATTGAATGGATTTCCGCCGGATTACTATAAAGATGAACAGCAGGAATCCGTCAAAACAAAAGCACCTTTGAGAAAAATTAAATAGAATGAAATTCTACAGTAGGAAACTGATCAAGCCAGAAAATTTGAATGCCAACAACACGCTTTTTGGAGGCGCCTTGTTGAGGTGGATAGATGAAGAAGCAGGTATCTATGCCATGACTAAAATGAACAGTCAAAAAGTGGTGACCAAGTTTATTTCTGAAATTAATTTTGTATCCTCTGCAAAGCAAGGTGATGTGGTCGAAATAGGAATGGAGTTCGTGGGTGTAGGAACCACTAGCATTACTATGAAGTGTTTGGTCAGAAATCTATTCACTCAAAAAACAATTATATCTATAGATCAAATTGTTTTTGTCAGAGTTGATGAAAATGAAAAGCCCTACCCACATGGGTTGACGATGGAGGATATCAATAAGAAAACGGGATGAAGATTAGAATTATCATATCAATCATGATGGTGGTAAGCGCGCTCCATGCACAAAATGAGCGAGTATTAAGCATTTCGGAATATCTGGGGATTGTGAGAGAACATCATCCCATGATTTATAAATCTGAATTGGTCAGAGATTTTGCTGATGCAAATGAGCTGATGTCCAGGGGATCATTCGACCCTAAGTTAGGGGTGACCTGGGATCAAAAGGCTTTTCAAGAGAAGAATTATTATTCGATTTTTAATGGAGGAGTAAAGATCCCCACCTGGTATGCGGTTGACCTGAAAGCAGGATACGACTGGAACAGCGGAGTATTCTTGGATGACAGCGAAAATCTTCCCAGTAACGGTTTAATTTATGGAGGTGTCAGTATCCCATTGGGGCAAGGATTGTTGATCGATGAAAGGAGGACGGAAGTAAGAAAAGCCCAGGTGTTTGTACAATCCAGCATTCAGGAGCAACGAATCTTGCTCAATGAGCTGATCTATAACGCTTTGGATCGGTATATAGATTGGCAGGAAGCATTTTTTAATCTTCAGATTGCTGAAGAAGGTGTAGAATTAGCGAGAATTCGACTCCAGGGCAGTATTAGCAGTTTCAGAAACGGAGATATTCCTGCCATAGATACATTGGAAGCTTTTATATCCTTACAATCCAGACAGATAGAGCAATCAGAAGCAGAACAGAATTTGATAAAAACCAGGCTTGGGCTTAACAACTTCTTGTGGATTCAAGGAGATATTCCATTGGAATTGGAACCGTTTATCCAACCGACTCCCATTAACTTTAATTATTTAGAAGCAGCTTCAGACAGTCTGGTTTTGGTGCAGGATGAGTTCTTGGCTCAGCACCCCGAGTTGTTACAATATGAATACAAGATAGAAAGCTTAGACATTGAAGAGCGCTTAAATAGAGAGTTTCTCAAGCCCGATTTGAGATTAGACTACAATCCACTATATCAGGCGGGTACCGATTTTCAACCCATCGAAAATTATAAATTAGGGATATCAGCAGCTTATCCATTATTGCAGAGAAAAGCGCGAGGCAAATTGAGAATGACTCGTGTGAAACTTCAGGACACCTATTACGATTTTAGCCTCAAAAGACAGGATTTACAAGTTAAACTGGAAACCTATTACAATTTGCAAAGACAGCTGGAAGAACAAAATGTAATCACAGCAGATGCGGTCGTAAATTACAGGCGATTGCTAGAAGCAGAGAATAGAAAATTTGAAATCGGCGAGAGTTCTATTTTCTTGATCAATTCCAGGGAAATCAAATATTTGGAAAGCAGATACAAATTGATACAAGGCCAAAGCAAACTCATTAAAAGCAGACTGATTTACTTGCTATTAAGTGGTCTGATTAACCAGGTGGTATGAGCAATTAAATTCTAATCGGATTTGTATTTATTTGCCATTTCACTCAGTCTTAGGTCAATGGTTTCTTTACTTATGAATTGTCCATTGCGAAATACTCCTATGATTTCTCTCAAAGCACCTATATTCTCGAGTGGATTTGCACCAAGCAAAATTAAATCCGCTGACAAACCTTCCTTGACCTGCCCAAATACGTCCGTTTGGTTAAAAAATCGAGCTGTATTTATCGTGCCTGCTTGTATAATTTCGAGATTTGACATTCCCGCATTTTGCATGCCTGCTATTTCGTGATGGATGGAAAAGCCAGGGACATTGAAGAGCTGTGGAGCATCTGAACCAAGTAAAATGCCGTGTCCATCTTTTGAAAGAGCATTTATCAATTTCTTGCGTATATGGTCGAATTTCTTCCACTGTTCCTCATTAAAGTTTTCGTCAGTCATGTACTGATTTTTAACCCTAAGCCAATTTCGTCTGGTCGCTGGAGGCATGTACTGCATTTCAGGCTGAGCCAACAAGACATCGGCAGTGACCGGTGCAAACCATCGCTCAAATAGGGATTGAGTGGGAACAATCCAAACTTCGTTTTCACGAGAAAGACTTACCAATTCATCTATCAGAGTAGTATCTACCAATGGAGTGAAATTGTATCCAAAGAAACCATTTTCAGTAGGTTCTACATCTTCTGATGCCGGAACCAAACCTTCAATAAATCCATCCACATGATCGATAGAGGCATACCGACTTTTGAGAGCATGTCTAATTCCGACATCAACTGGTACATGCCCAGCAAATGGAATGTCCACTAAGTTGGCAGTTTCAACGATTTGGTCGAAGTTTTCCCTGGAGATGCCAGGGTGTATTTTTAGGAAATCATAACCATTCTCTTTATATTTTCTGACTTTTCGGTCAGCTTCCTCCAAACTTGTTACAGAGTTCCCATTCAATGATGGACTGGAAGTAAATATTCTAGGGCTGAGCAATTGACTACTTTCAGAAGCAGACCTAAGCGCGAGGTGAGACGAATCACCTAACATCCCCCGGATAGCGGTGATACCATTAGACAAGTATAAAAATAGCACTTCTGTGATTCGTTCATCTCCGGTCGATGGAGGTGGGATATGGGCGTGCATCTCCGCTAAACCTGGCATGATGTACTGTCCTTTTGCTTCTATAATAAGGTCTGTACTTTTGATCGGTAGACTAGTGCTGGAAACATATTTAATTTTACCATCTGAAATGGTAATGTGCATATCAGGACTGACTTGTCCGGTGACCACGTCAATTACATTTACATCTAAAATATGAATATCCTCGTATGACCTTTGATTCTGTCCAAAAAGAACATTGACATACACTAAAAAACAGGAGAGCAGCATAAATTTTTTCATACCAATGGTTTTTTGAAAGATAGCAAATTAAAATCAGCGAACATTGCCGCAATTGCTGCGTTAAGAAATAAAAGTATAACGATGGATCAGAATAATTATGATACGCTGTCGGAAGCGATAGAAGATTTAAAGGATAAAGGCTACGTAGAAGACTTCAATATCAAGAGTGATTGTATTAAATGTGAACGACTTGACCGAAAACTAAGCCCTGCAGAGTTCAATGTAGATCAAATGTATAGATTCGAGGGAATGTCAAGTACAGATGATAACTCCGTTCTCTATGCGATATCTTCTGAAAAACATGATCTCAAAGGATTATTGGTGGATGCCTACGGAGTATATGCAGATCCAATGACCATGGAGATGATACAGAAACTGAAGTACGATCCTAGAAAATAAGCCTATCATTTTTCTGAAACGATTCCCAGATTTCCAAGGTCTAAATCTACCCTTGTACCTCCATTCCGGATAGACTTATAGATAGCCTCAACAATAATCATATCTCTTTTTCCCATTTCACCTGGTGCCCTGTTTACGGTCCCTTGAGCGATGTGGCGGGCAAAGTCATCCATTTGGAGTGCCTGCTGGCTCCTATGAGGGAATTCTATCAAAGTGCCATCTGACCTTCTGCCTTTCAGTGGGCCATAGCTATTGGCGGGTTGTAATTCAAACCAACCATTATCACAGGAGGTATAATGACGATTAGCTCTGATGTTATGACTGGTCATCATATTACCGGTGGCGCCGTTTGGAAATTCAAATTGAGCAGTGATGGTTTCGTCTGTTTTTTTAAAGTATTCCGGCCTGGTACTGTATTCTTGAGCAGTTACTGAGATAGGATTCATTCCAGATCCGTAAATATTGCTTTGAATGGCATAAACGCCCATATTCATTAATGCTCCGCCACCTGAAAGATCTATATTAAGCCTCCACTGATCAGGATTGCCTCTTGATATGTATGCTGCATCTGACTGAACATAGCGCACCTCCCCAAAAGTTTTTTCCCTGACCATACTCTTGACTTCCTGGGTATAAGGTTCTGATTGCAAACGGTATCCCACACTCAATTTGACATCTGCATCATTGCAAGCTTGGATAATCGCGTCACATTCTTCGACATTCATGGCCATAGGTTTTTCACAAATCACATGCTTTCCGGCTTTGGCTGCTCTGATGCTAAATTCAGCATGCATAGCGTTGGGAAGTACAACATATACAATATCTATATCGTCATTATCTTTGATGTCGTCAAAATTTTGATAATTGTAAATGTTTTTCTGGGGTATGTCATATTGCTGTGCCCATTGCTTCTCTTTGGCAGGTGTACCTGTAACAATTCCTGCAAGGTGGCATTCGGAGGTTTCTTGCAGAGCAGGTGCAAGTTGACCTGAACTGTAACTTCCCAAGCCGACCAATGCAATTCCCAAGCCCTTCTTTTCACTTTTTACTTGTAAATTAAAAGGCAGCGAGTTGACTAAGGTCAATCCGCCTGCACTTATGAGCAACTGTTTATTAAAAATTCTGCGATTTAATTTCATTTTTGTCGATCTGTTTAATTATTAGATGGCTTTGCACAATGCTTAATTCATCTTGTCAGGAAAAGATAATGTAAAATTTTGTTTTCCAGTAGAAAAAATTTCTTTACAGACAGTATAATCGGCAAAAAATGCCGATTATTGCGACATGAAATTAGCTACTATTGAAAAATTGTCCATTTTGTCCGATGCTGCAAAATATGATGTCTCTTGCGCTTCAAGTGGTTCGGACCGTAAAAATACCAAAACCGGATTAGGTAATTCTACGGGAATGGGCATATGCCATACCTACACGCAAGATGGCAGATGTGTTTCACTTTTAAAAATCTTGTTGACCAATTTTTGCATTTTCGATTGTGCATATTGTGTTTCCAGGAAATCAAATGACGTTAAGCGTGCTGCCTTTACTGTACAGGAGGTGGTAGATCTTACCATGAATTTTTACAAGCGTAATTATATTGAGGGTCTGTTTCTCAGTTCTGGCATTTTCAAAAGTCCCGATTACACCATGGAAAGGTTGGTTAGAATTGCTAAGAAATTACGAACAGAACATCAGTTTAATGGATACATTCACCTAAAAGCGATTCCTGGTGCCAGCGAGGAGTTGTTGTATGAGGCTGGCCTCCATGCCGATCGACTATCGGTCAATATTGAGATGCCATCGGAAAAGAGCTTAAAGTTGGTAGCACCGGAAAAATCTTTTAAGGAGGCTCTGGAACCCATGAGTTATTTGAAGAGTGCCATATCTGAATCCAAGGCAGAGCGTCGAAAAAGCCGAAATGCACCGAAAGTGGCTCCCGGAGGACAATCAACACAATTGATTGTTGGTGCAAGTCCGGAGAGTGATCATCAGATTTTAAATTTATCGGATCAGTTATATAAAACCAAGCAATTGAAGCGGGTCTATTATTCCGGCTATGTCCCCATCAGTGATGATGCTCGATTGCCTACCGTGGATAAAACTCCAGTAGTTCGAGAAAATAGACTTTATCAGGCTGATTGGTTGATGCGTTTTTATGGGTTCAATGTGGATGAAATAGTCAGTGACCTTCATCCCAACCTCGATTTACAATTGGATCCCAAGTCTGCTTTTGCAATGAGGAATTTGCACCTTTTTCCGGTAGATATTAATAGAGCTGATTACTGGCAAATCATCAGAGTGCCTGGCATCGGCGTGAAGTCAGCCAAAAAGATTGTGGCTGCCAGGAAGTTTAGAAGACTTAATGTTGAACAATTGAAAAAGATAGGTGTGGTGTGGAAGCGTGCGCAATATTTTATAGAGTGTGTAGGATACTTGAATAAATTACTTGATAAACCTGAATACCTCATCAGGAGAAATTTATTGCCAGCATCAGTTCAGCAATCAGAAAGAGAAAAGCAACTTACATTATGGTAAAAGAAAAAGTGGTTTGTTGCTATGATGGAAGCTTTCAGGGATTTTTAAGTAGCGTATTCACCATCTATGAACGAAGGTTAGATGCAGTAGACATCCAAAAATGCGAGGGTTCAGGTACAGATATGTTTTCAGTTAAGCTGCAAATTGATTCAGATCGGAGTAAGGCTGAAAGGGTGCTTAAAGGACTGAAAAAGCATTCAGACAAAAGGATGATTAAGCAAATTTACCGGTGCTTTTTATCTGAGCAGGATGGGATTGAAATGAGATTGCTTGTCTTAATCCGGCAAATATTCAAAGGTAATACAGGTTATTTCTACAATTATGGAGATGAGAATGTGATGGCGTTGCATAAAGTCTTAAAGATGATCAGGCGTGAGGTTCACAGGATGCACGCATTTGTCCGTTTTCAGGAACTGAAGGATGGGTCTTATGCCGCTGTAGTTGAGCCTGATTTTGACGTGATGCCCTTGATAGGTCAGCATTTTGAAGACAGATATCCTTCAATGGAGTGGATTATTTTTGATGTGAGGCGACAATATGGTTTGCATTATAAAGATTTTAAGAGCACATTTATTGGATTTGAAGAGAAACTCTTGACCATAAAGAGCTCGGCATTGTCCACGGAAGAGCTGGAGTATCAGAAAATGTGGCGGCAATATTTTCAGAGTGTGAATATTTCAGAAAGAAATAATGCAAAATTACACCTTCGTCATGTTCCCAGAAGGTATTGGAATAATTTAATAGAGAAGCAATAGAACATCGGCTTATATTTGCGGTTTAGAGGTTCAAATGGGGAGTTGAGAATTCATTAAAAGAGTGTAAATGTTTGCCAGACTTTTAAGTTATTTCATTTCAGGATTAGCGTTGGTGCTGCCTTTATTACTAACGGCATGGGTCATCTTTTATATCCTTTCTTATGTAGATTCGTACTTGAAATTAAGATCATCAATGCTCATCTTTTTAGGAGTTATTGTTTTACTGACTTTAATTGGCTACCTGGCAAGGAAATATGTAGAAGTTGCATTCTGGGCTAGGGTAGAAGCTTATCTGATCAAATTACCGATTTTAGGATTGGTTTATAAATCGGTAAAAGATATTACGACCGCCTTGATTGGTCGGGATAGGAAGTTTTCAGAACCGGTGATGGTGAAAATGCATGATGAAGATGTATATAAAATTGGCTTTATTACAAATAAGGAGGTAGGCTTGCTACTTGGCGAGCAAACGGATCAGAGCACGGAGGATAAATTTTTTTTGGTCTATTTTCCGCTCTCTTTCAGTCTTTCCGGAGATCTATATCTGGTTCCGCGGTCCCGGGTTAGACCCATTCAGGGAAAAGCCAAGGATGTGATGCAAGCCATCGTATCCGGTGGGATTATTAATGTAGATGGCCCAAAGAAAATAATTCATTAATTTTTCAGTAAATCTGAAGCACAGGTGTGGCAAAAGGCTTAAAGCAGATTCAGGTATTAATTAATCTTATGCAATGAAAGACATACCTGGAATCATATCAAATTAAACAAAGTGTCGAAGTAGCTCTGAAGGTTTTATAAGTGAAATCTGAATAGGAGAGCAGTTATCTGTTGATGATTACTTTCCTGGCAATATTTGATTTGCCTCTAGATACCTGAAGCATATACAAGCCCTCTGGAAGCTTTTCTACATTCATCCTAGGTCCTTCTGATTTTAAGATCAGTTTACCATCATACGTGTACAAAGAAAGAACTTCGGCGAATGGCACAGTTATGCTTTCGCTGGCTGGATTCGGAAATACCAAAACATTGGCCTCCAAAAAATCAATGGTCGTATTTTCAGTAGAAGACGTTAATGCACAGGCTTTTTCAGCTAGTAATACTGCTAACTCCTGTGGCCTTGCAAATAATTCATTGATCACTACATTTACACTATGCCCACAATCCCTGTCATACAAGGTGTATGAAGCGTAACCAATGGTCGCCCCACCGTGCCCAAAATAAGTTCGATCATTGATGTTCAGGCGATATAGGCCTAGGCCCATTTCCTTTCCTTCTTCGTCATCCGGCCATTCTATAAAGTCTGTTATTTGTGAGACAATAAAATCACTGAAGTGGTTTTGATTGAAAACGGCATCATACCAACGGGTCATCCAGACAGGTCGTGAAACTAAAAATCCAGCTGACCATGTAATCGTACCAAGAGCTATTCTCTCTGTTTCAAAATAATCCTGACCAAGCAGGAAAGGGTGCGCGATTTCACCAGGAACATCTTCAAACCCTTCCATATAGAATCCATCCAATCCTAATGGCGTTAGAATCGAATCACGAAGCAGATCTTCGAATTGTAATCCTGTAGCTGACTCCATAATCATGGCTGCTAAAATGTAATTGGCATTCGAATAATAAACCCCTTCTCCGGGCCCACCAATCGGCTCGAAGATATATTCCAGTGTTTCTTCAGGAGTCCAAATCCGCAGTGGCTCACTAATGACCAGGCCCGGGAACAATTCGTTATTGCCTATGAAGTCATTCACACCGCTGTTGTGCTGTAAAAGTTGCTTAACGGAGATAGAAGGATCGACATATTGAATACTGGGCAACCATTGACCAACTTTATCTTCAAGCTGATAGAAACCATTTTCGATCATCTTTAGAGAAAGGATCGATGTGAAAAGCTTGGTATTGCTCGCAACCCCAACGAACATGCTGGTATCCATTGACACTTGAGCATGGGAGAAACCCGTAGCTCCCTGAAACTCTGTGCCATCGGCTAGTCTTACTGCCACAGAAATTCCAGGCAAGTTTTTTGATTGGTAGTACTCTTCTATAACTAATTGAAATTCACCAACATCGATTTGAGCGTAGGAGGTGAATGCCAAAAAACTAAGAAAGGTAAATGAAAACAAAATTCGCATGGTCATGTAACGAAGTAAAGGATCATTCGGTTTCACATTTAAGCCTCGAAATCAATTGCTTTTTTCAGATATGCATTAAATGGCTGAATAATCTTAAATCCTCTTTCTACTATGTCGGTAAAATCACTGCCGTTCACTTCTTTCTGAGTCAGAGAATGAATGGCCGTAAAGTTCTTTCTTCTCAACAGTTCGATGTGCTGATGATCTTCGGAATAACCTCGAGGACTGGTCTTTAATTGATCTGGATCTTCTGACAATCCACCATAAAATTGTTGAAATTTATCTTCCTGCAAAATTTTAAGTAGTTCTTCGCCATCATAATCAATAGCAGCTCTGATTTTCTTAAGCGTTTTATTGTCAGGATGATGTAAGCCGCCGCCCATGAAAGATCCATTTGGTGAAACATGAACGTACAATGCCGGATCAGACATTTCTCCCGGACTAAAGGCAAAATTATCCTTGTAAACCGGCCGATCAGGATGAAACATGCGATTGTTATTGATTCGCATGATGGTGCTTTTAGGCTCTATCTTCCCATATTTCGGATCTATTTTCGCTAAACGGTCCAGAATGGCGGCGCATTGATCAATCCAAATTTCTTTTGCTTCATGGTACCGGTCTCTGTTTTCATCCATCCATTCCTTGGAGTTGTTTTCTTGTAAATCTCTGAGAAAGTCGAAGATTTTTCTGTTGTTCATTTTTAATAGTTTTTAAGTATAGACGAATACTGAGGTTTATAAAGGGACAGTCGAAAATAAATTTAACTTTGTTATTGTTCTTTAGTAAACTTTCAGATTATGAACAGCAGAGTCGACCATGTGGTTTATGCCGTCAAGAATTTAGATGAGGCGGTAGAAGATCTTTACCAAAAGTTGGGTGTCAAGCCTAGCTACGGTGGACGTCATTTGGACCACGGGACCAAAAATGCACTTTTGGATTTAGGGGACCAATGCTATCTGGAGATCATTGCTATTGATGAGACAAAAGAGAAAGCCAACCATCCTCATTGGATGGGCTTAGATTTAATTGAGCACAACAAGGTAACGAGATGGTGTGTGAAAACCGCGAATATAAAAGAAGATGCCCGGGCATTAGGTCAATATAAAGAGGAGCTCGGAGAAATTGTAGAAGGGAGTCGTAGGACAGCTGATGAAAAATTACTAAAGTGGAAGATGACCCAACCTCTGGATCGACCAGAAGTTGAAATTGTGCCATTTGTGGTCGACTGGTCTGAGTCCGAGCATCATCCCACAGATCAATTAGAGGCGAAGTGTAAGTTTATGTGTATTGAGTTTTATCACACAGAACCCAAAACCATTCATACCGTACTAAAGCATTTTAGAGATGATGTGGACCTCAAGAAAGGAGATCGAAACGCCATTTATCTGTATATAGAATCCCCTAAAGGAATTATTAAATTATGACTAGAATCGTTTTAATTAGTTTGTTGATCAGTTTGCTATACGCTTGTGATCACGCTACCAATAAAGAACCTGTCAGCGAAGTTCCGCAAACTAGAGAAGATAGTTTGTTAAATGCAACCATTGAGGCGCATGGGGGAGAAGCATATGAACAGTCTGCATATACCTTTACTTTCAGAGATAGAAAATATTCGTTTGTCAATGAGGGACCTTCTTATCGATATGAAGCAAAGTATGAGAAAAATGATACGTTCTTTGAGGATTACATGGATAATGAAAAGTTTTCTAGAAAAGTGAATGGTGAAGCAGCCGCATTGACAGAAAAAAAGGAAACTAGCGGCAGAGAAGGATTAAATTCAGTGATTTATTTTGCCACCCTACCTCACAAGCTAAAAGATCCTGCGGTCAATAAATTTTATGAAGGAGAGGTAATCATTAAAGATCAAGCTTACCATGTGATACGAGTTACTTTCGATGAAGAAGGAGGAGGGCTGGATCATGAAGACAACTATTATTATTGGATCAACAAGGGATCGAACTTCATCGATTATTTAGCGTATAATTATCAAGTAAATGGTGGTGGAGTCAGGTTTCGGGAAGGTTATAATAAGAGAAAACTAGGTGGAATTGTTTTTCAGGACTACGTGAATTATAAGGCCCCTCTTGGAACACCTCTAGCGGAATTACCCTCACTATTTGAGGCGGGCAAGTTGGAAAAACTCTCCGAAATCAATACGGAAGATGTGAAATTGTTAAGCACTCAGGAATAAGGCTATTGATGAATTTTAGCATTGTCCTAATTGTGCATAAAATGAATGAAATATGAAGACAATTAATTCAAATAAGGAATTTAATGATTTGGTGGCGACTGGGAAGCCCATCATGCTGGATTTTTATGCGGACTGGTGTGGTCCATGTCAACAACTTCTACCTACGGTTGAAAAGTTGGCAAAGGAATTTGAGGGCCAGGTAGAAATCGTAAAAATCAATGTGGATGAACAAAGAGACATTGCTTCTAAGTTTCAAGTAAGAAGCATCCCATCTTTGTTTTTTATGGTGGGGAATAAAGTTAAAAGCTCGCATCTTGGAATGGCTTCCGATGTAACATTGAGAAAGAAAATCCAGACCTTACTCAATTAGTTTTGATAAATTTTTGCACTTGTTCACCGACCTTTAGAAGATAAATTCCAGGTTGAAGGGTTTGTATGTCAATGGTTGGTTGGGAAAGTTTACCTTTTTTGACCAATCCCCCATTCTGGCTAAGAATCCGAAACTTTTGACCTATGTTAGACGAGTCAACATTGATGGTATTAGTGGAAGGATTTGGATAAATTGCAAACTTGATTATGGCTTGTTCTGATGTGGAAGAAAAGAGTTGCTGGAAAAGTCCGTCGTGTGTATTACTTCCCTTATATCCATTAAACAGGACAGAGGAAGGTCGATAAGGAACTTCAAGATTGAAAACATTAATAAACACGGAGTCAGGGCTGGTGCTGTTAAATTTTAATTGATAGGATAGGGCCGTCAGATCCATCATTCCATCGTTATCAATATCTGACAAAGATGCGCCATTGACGAAAGTAAAACCGTCGACCAGTAATGGAAAATTAGAGGCTTCACTACCATTTTCTAGGTGATAGGCATGAATTAAACCTTTCCCATTCATAGTGGCTTTCGAAGCGGTTATGATTTCCCAATCCTGATCGTTATCTATATCAGCTATCGCCAGAATGCCTTCTGAGCCAACTAAATCAATGATTTGAAAGTCTTCCAATCGATTTCCATTATGGTCATAGCCAAGCACGACATCATCAGGTAGGGTTTCGTCCACATACGGTCTGGCATAGAAAACTTCCAAATCTCCATCACCATCGATATCGACAACTGCAGGTGTGGCATAAGTCCATAGCTGGTCGTAGTCAGGCCAATTAGCATGGTATCCTCCATCGCTCGTTACAGCAATGGTGCCGGGTAGATCTCCATGGCGGGCACCGATGATTTCAAGATTAGAATCTGAATTCAGATCAGCGAGAATGGGAGATTGGTAAGAAAATTTACTGCCATTCTCTTCTAGAGGAAATCCATCAAGTAACATTCCACTAGCATCAAAAACATAAAGCGCTGTGGTAGTACATGTGATTAATTCTTTGTTCCCATCCTGATCAATGTCTCCTATGGAAGGCGTAAATGCCGGCGTTCCTGGAATGGTCACTGGCCAACCAGCGTTGATAGGTTTAGCGTCTAGAGTTAATGAATGTACTCTACCTTGACTAGAATTAATTCTTTCACTAGCCAAAATTTCGAGCTGTCCCTGTCCATCCAGATCAGCTAGTGCAATGCCATTTAGAAAAAAATGATTTTCAATGTTAAGCGGCCACCCTGGCATAATCTTACCTTCATGATCAAAAACATAAACATTTCCAACGGCTGGTACACCATAAGTTTGTACTGCAATTTCTAAATCTCCATCCAGGTCAATATCGGCGATGGCTGGTGGAAAATTAGAGGTGCCTTTCAATTGGACTTGCCAATGTACAGTGCCATCCGCATTCAAGGCATACAGTGTTTCATTGAGACAAACGATGATTTCTTGCAGCCCATCCTTGTTTAGATCTGCAATGCTTACATTTCTAAAATTCTTAAAATTGGGGTGGGCAATGGTTGTAAAAGGAAAGCCTTCGACTTGAGAAAAGTTGGACCTTTTAAATGAATAATCTACTGCTGCCTTATGAATCGAATAATTGCCATTTGCATCCAAATAGGCTACCTTCGTGACTTGTGCGGAAAGGCCTGCCACCAACAAGCTCAAAGTCCACAGTAGAAATTGTTTCATGTTTGGTTCATTTTATTTCAACTATCAAAGTAAATAATGTGCGTACCAAAGTTAAAATTAATTCAATGGATTATTTTTACTCCAATAAAACCAACTTATGATCATCGAAGAAGCATTTGGCCAGTCTAAAAAGTTTACACTTGAAAATAAAAATGGGGTAGAAGTTACTGTCTTAAACTATGGTGGCATTATTCAATCCATCCTTACTCCCGATCAGAATGGTTTGCTAGCAGATATTACCCTTGGGTTTGATCAGTTTGAAGATTATTTGAAGGGACATCCTTATTTCGGAGCGATCATAGGAAGGTATGGAAATAGAATCGAGGGAGGTCGATTCGAGTTGGATGGAAAAATTTACAAATTAGCCACCAATAGCAACGGTAATCACCTGCATGGAGGTGAGCAAGGGTTTGACAAGAAGTTCTGGCATTCGGAAGTGGAGAATGAAAAATTGATATTGACTTACAGGAGCCCACATATGGAAGAAGGGTATCCAGGCAACTTGGATGTTAAAGTCAGCTATGAATTAAATGATGAAAATGCTCTGATTCTTACCTATGAAGCGGCTACCGATCAGGCTACACCCATTAGTTTGACCAATCATGCCTACTTCAACCTGGCCGGATCAGGAGATGTCTTAGAACATCGTTTAATGATCAATGCCTCATACATCACACCGGTAAATAGGTATATCATTCCGCTGGGACATCTACAGGAAGTTGCAGACACTCCTTTTGATTTTAGAAGCATGAAGGCGATAGGACAAGATATCGATTCGCCAGATGAGCAACTCGAATTTGGAGGTGGCTACGATCACAACTTTGTACTTGATCAACCTGGCATTCAGTATCTAGCAGCGAAGGTGCTTGAGCCTCAGAGTGGACGAGTTTTAGAAGTACATACAGATGAACCGGGTATTCAACTCTATACCGGAAATTGGTTAGAAGGTCATTATAATGGGAAATTTCAGCAAAACTATGGTAAGCGAACCGGCTTTTGTCTTGAAACCCAGCACTTCCCAGATAGTCCGAATCAGTCAAATTTCCCATCTGTAATTATAAAACCTGGTGAATTATTTCGTTCACAGACTATTTATAAGTTTGGAGTACGAAGTGTTGATCAGTGAATTAAATTTAATGGAATAATCTGAAAGCCAGCCTTGCAAGTTTCTTTTTCCAATCTGCTCTATTAGCAGCTATCACTCCTCGAATGGTTTTTTGATTGATACGTGATTTGACGGGGTAAGGATATACACGAGATTCAATCGTTTTGATCTTGACGCCGGCATCTTTAGCCAGTTCCATCTCTTGGATTAATTCGCCAGCATCCGGAGCAATCATGCTTCCGGAGATTAATTTTCTCCCCCTCACATTTCGGTTGTTTTCCATCCACATGGAGGTGTGTCCATACTGATATTCCTGAATGATTGCACGATCATCCTCAGCGAAAGATTGATCCTGGCGGTAATAGTTGACTTTGTTTTCGTCCAATTCACGCTCAGTCCAACCAAAATGGGCAACTTGTGGATCTGTAAAAGTGACCCAACTGAGATCACGAGTAGTATTTTTGTGCTTCATAATAGGGATCAAGAGGTTTCTCCAGAGCATTCTGACCATTTTCTCAGCTCCGTGAGAAAGCATGTAACTACCCGCGGCATCGCCAATGGCATATACCTGACGATTACTTGTGCGAAGATATTTATCAACTTTAATTTTACTATTTTTCGTCAATTCAATGCCGGCCTCTGACAATCCTATATCCTGGGTGTTGACTACCCGGCCAATGGCCATTAAGGCTGCTGATGAGTAAATGGTGCGAAGGCTACCATCCTTGGATTCAATGGTAGCTTTGCCATCAGAAAAAGATTTTACAGTGGCGTTGTTGATCACTTGAATGCCTTCTTTTGCAAAACATTCCTCGAGTATGGCAGATACTTTTTCCTGTTCTTTGGACAACAACCTCTCTCCTCTATTGACTATGGTGACTTTACTGCCCAGGCGTGAAAAAGCCTGACCCATTTCACAACCAATTGGCCCTCCACCTATAACAGTGAAATGTTCAGGCAAAGATTTGCATTCAAAGAAAAGGGTTTCATTGTTGTATATGGTTGTGTTGTCCTGGCCCTCAATTTCAATCATCCGCGGACTGGAACCTGTACACAATAGAATGATTTTGGCTTCCAGCTTTTCCCCATTGACTTCCACTACATTCTTGTCAACGAAACGCGCTTTGCCGATGATGACTTCATAACCTTGATTTCTCAAGGCTTCGGCATCTTCTTCATTGCGTATCTCAGTCTGTTTCTCATGAATGTAGCTTAGTACTTTTGACATGTCGGCATTCCCGCTAACAGTCATACCAAATTTTGCCGCTTTTCTCGCCTCGTGAAAGTGATTGGCAATATGAATCATTGCTTTTGAAGGAACACAGCCAAAATTGGTACAATCACCACCGAAGTGATTTTCATCCTTTTCAATTAAAACCGTTTTTAAACCTAAAGCATTGGCAACCCCGGAATTTCCCAGTCCTGCACTACCTGCACCGATCACAATGACATCATATTTCTTCATCGTAGGAAGATAATACTAAAAGGCTCCCTTATAGAGTGCATGTCCATTAATATTTTAAGGAAGACGAAATTACCTGGAGTAGTAGCTTGTAATCGTAGCTCTACCTAAAATGTGTTCATTGGCCATAAACATAATCATCGCTGGTTGTGTACCATTTTCAATCTCTAATCTTTCTGTGGAAAGTGCATAGACTGTGAATTGATAAGCATGAGCAGGATCGCCTGGAGGCGGGCACGCACCACCATATTCTGTAGATCCATAATCATTTAATCCGTGAACACAAGCATCTGGAAACTCTGAAATACCAGATTTAAATTCTGTGGTTGAAGCCGGGATATTCGCCACACACCAATGCCACCACCCGCTCACTGTTGGAGCATCAGGGTCATAGCAAATGACAATGAAACTCTTAGTGCCTTCCGGTGCATTTTCCCACTTTAAGTGAGGTGATACATTTTCACCACCCGCTCCAAAATCATTGAAAACGTGTTTCTTGGTCATTTGTGATTTCAGGTCACTGCTCGAAATTTTAAAATTGTTCATGTTTTTTCTTTAGCAACATTGACATCAGAAAACCTGTTCGATCGACTCAGGAAAAATCGGTTGGTTTTCATGTGATAGTGCCATTATTGGTAATTGTGTCACCTTGGTCCTCACAGAAATCTAGATTCTTCACCAAACAAACCATATTTTTGAAGATATGTTTGATACTTTCAACTATTAATCGTAATATTGCGATTAATACTATGGGAATATCTAAAACAGAACTATTTACGCCAGAGCAGAATGAGATTGCTTCCATCGCAAAGGCTATTGCTCATCCCGCCAGAATTGCTATCCTACAATACTTGGTAGATGTCAATTCATGTGTGTGTGGTGAAATCGTGGACGAAATCGGTCTTTCTCAGTCAACGATCTCCCAACATCTGAAAGAGTTGAAAAAGATGGACATTATCAAAGGTGAAGTGGAAGGTGTTAAGGTATGTTATTGTATTAACCGTCAAAAAATGGATTCTATTCGGATCTTATTCAATCAAATTTTCAAGCAGTTTTCTTGCTGCTAAAATTAATGTGTCAATTATGAATTTAAATGAAATTAAAGAGGAGTTAAAAGCCAGGGACCATGTAGGTTTTGTTTTACCGGATGGAAAGAAGGTACCCGCACACTTTCATGTCACCGAGATAGGAAAAGTCGATAAACACTTTATGGATTGTGGTGGAAAAGAAAGAAAAGAGGTAAAAGCCAGTATTCAACTATGGAGCTCTATTGATATCCATCACAGGCTCACACCTGAAAAGCTCATTAAGATTATTGATTTAAGTCAGAAAAAGCTTGGTCTTACGGACGAAGAAGTGGAAGTGGAGTATCAGGGAGATACTGTGGGTAAGTATGCTTTGGATTCAGGTAGTGGGGATTTTCAATTAGTGCCAACACAGACCACCTGCCTGGCAAAGGAGGATTGTGGTGTTCCAAAGTTAATTGTTAATCTTGCTGACAAAGCTGACGCTTGTTGTTCAACTGACTCAATGTGTTGCTAAAATGAGATTTGAGTCCATTCACTTACAAAACTTTCCTGAAGTTCAGCGGATCTACGAAGAAGGTTTAGCTACTGGAGTGGCTACTTTTGAGACACATATTCCGGAATGGGATAAATGGGACTCGGATCATTTGGCATATGGGAGGATTTTGGCTACAGATGGAAAAAGTTATTTGGGTTGGGCAAGTTTAGCACCCGTATCTGGCAGATGCGTTTATGGCGGGGTGGCGGAAGTCAGCGTGTATGTATCTGAAAAGGCGAGAGGTCAGGGTGTGGGTTACTATCTCCTAGGAGAGCTTATTCGAATCAGTGAAGAAAATGGCATTTGGACCCTTCAAAGTGGGATCATGCCCGGGAATATTGCCAGCATCAATTTACATAAGAAATGTGGCTTTCGGACCATTGGGTATAGAGAAAAAGTTGCTCAGTTAAATGGAGTTTGGATGGACAATATCCTGATGGAAAGAAGGAGCAAAGTAGTAGGTGTATGATCGAAGAGCAAAGAAGATCGTCGCTTGAAAAGCTAGCCTCCGTCATTGATGAGCAGATCCAAAACCGTGACGTTGTTTTGCTCAACTTTATTTGTACACATAATTCTCGAAGGAGTCATTTAGCACAAATTTGGGCACAGGTTACAGCGATCAGAAATGGAAACCGTAAAGTTCATTGTTTTTCTGGTGGCACGGAGGCCACAGCGGTGCATCCCATGATTATCAGGACTCTGATAAATCAGGGTTTCTTGATCACCAAAATTTCGGATGGTGATAACCCGGTATATGGTGTCAAATCAGATCCCAATGCTCCACCTTGGTTTATCTTTTCTAAAAAATATGATCACCCCATTAACCCTTCAGGTCAATTCATAGCGATCATGACCTGTGATGAAGCAGACGAAAACTGTCCAATCATACCCACTGCGGATCATCGATTTGCCATTACTTATAAAGATCCCAAGGCAGCAGATGATAGACCTGATCAAAAGCAAGTGTATTTGGAAAGAAGTGAACAGATTAAGGAAGAAATGGAGTATTTATTTGGCCATATCGGGAGGAATGGATAAGCGTCAGGGGATTTTTAGACGGTCAATAGCTAATATGCCCGCTTAGATTCGTATTACTATATTCGACAGTAAAAGAAGGGAAGTGTTGACCTAACGAATCCAAACACATTTTGTCAATCAACGAGACTTACCAGGCAGGTTGGATCGTAAACTATGCGCATAAATTTGGATCTTAGTATAAATATCAATAACCATTATGGTAAATTTTAATCAGCAAACAAAAAGTATTCGTTCTTTTATTGGAGCCAAAAATTACAATGAATCCAGAGAATTTTATCGATCTCTTGGGTGGCAGGAGTCGGTAATTGATGAAGGGATGTCTTATTTTATAGTCAGTGAGGGAATCGGATTTTATTTACAGAAGTATTATGTAAAAAAGTGGGTTGACAATACCATGATGTTTCTGGAAGTAGAAGATCTGGAAGGTATGCATCGATATGTGAAGGACTTAAACCTTGTCGACCAATACGAATATGTGCGGCTAAGCGAAATCGTTCACAAGGACTGGGGTAGCGAATTTTTTCTCCACGATCCCAGTGGAGTGCTGTGGCATATAGGAAGATTTAATGATTGAAGAAAACATCCACGTTACCCTCTCCTTAAGTCTAAGGTATTCGGAAACTCCTTACTCACAGGTATTTGTTTAATAGTAATATCCGTTTTCACTCCCTCATTGACCACCACGTAACTTTTTGCCTCTCCTGCGGATACCGGTTGATTTTCAATATTAACCTGTGACTTGGGAGAATGATTGAATTCCCAAAAACGAGTGGTTCGCCTGCTTTCTGCCTCCAGACTATTGACCGGAAAGGTATCATAACTTCTTCCACCAGGATGCATTACATGATAGGTGCAGCCACCGACAGAACGTTCGTTCCAGGTATCATATATATCAAAAACCAATGGCGTATTGACATCTATAGTAGGATGTAAAGCGGAGTAAGGTGCCCAGGCTTTGTATCGTATCGAAGCTACATACTTTCCTTTATAGCCAGTTTTGACCATAGGGACTTCCACAGAATTACAAAGGATCTTATACCTTTCAGGGTTAAAATGCTCTACCATTACTTCTAATCGTTCAAGTGAAGAATCAACATATCTGGAAGTACCACCTGAAGTCATTTCTTCTCCCAAAACGATCCAGGGCTCAATGGCTGATCGTAATTTCATATTCATTTCCTTGACCTGGACTTCGCCTATCAATGGAAATCTAAACTCAAGAAATGGATCCAACCATTTTTTATCGAAAGGAATTCCATTACTTCCCAAATATTCCACAACTTCATCTATATCTTCTCTGATGTAGTGCGGCATCATAAATCGATTGTGAAGATCAGTTCCCCAGTCAATCAGTTTGTTTTGATAAGGATTCTTCCAGAAAGCTGCTACCAGGGAACGAATCAACAGCAATTGAACCAGATTCATCTCCTTATGTGGCGGCATATCAAAGCCTCTTAATTCGAGTATTCCTAATCTGCCAGTCGATGAATCTGGACTGTATAATTTGTCAATACAAAACTCTGCTCTATGGGTATTTCCTGTTAAATCGGTCAGCAGATTTCTGAACAAGCGATCGACCATCCAAAATGGTGGGTCTTTTTGCTTTTCCAATTGGGCAAAGGCGATTTCAAGCTCATATATATTGTCGGGCCTGCCTTCATCCACTCTGGGAGCTTGACTGGTAGGGCCTATAAACGCAGATGAAAATAAGTAGGATAACGATGGGTGATTCTGCCAGAATGAAATCATGGATCTCAAGAGATCCGGTCTTCTTAGCATAGGGCTTTCAGCAGGACTGCTTCCACCCAAGGTAATATGGTTGCCACCTCCGGTACCAGTATGCTTGCCATCCAACATAAATTTGTTGGTACCCAGTCCAACTTTCCTCGCTTCGTCAAACAAGTTATTATAAATATCCAGCAATTCGGACCAGGAATGGGCCGGATGGACGTTCACCTCTATTACACCGGGGTCTGGAGTAACCGCAAGCTTTTGAATGTCCTTATTAAAAGGTGGTTGATATCCTTCGATCACTACCGGCATATTGAGTTTCGAAGCACAATATTCTATGGTGTAGATGAGGTCGAGAAATCCATTTATCTCTTCAAGTGGAGGAAGGAAAACATGTAAGTTTCCATTGGTAACCTGTGCACAAATGGCAGTTTTAAAGACACTGGCATTATCATATGTTGAGCTTCTGGTCAGTCGATCTTCTATTTTTTCACTGAATTGATCTTTCGTATATAAGACTTCCTGATCTGATAAGGGGTCGGCCGGAACCTCAATATTTTCCGTTGCGTTTGCTTTAATAGATATTCTATCTAAAGGTAATCGATACCCTATTTGTGAATTTCCGGGAATTAGAAACAAGTGTTCCCTTTCGAACTGCCATTTACAAGTTACCCAGGTATGAGTATCAGAATTCCATTTCAAAGGTATTACTGCTCCTTCGGGTTGTTCTATCCCTTTTTTCAAAAGCGAATGAAGGGTTTGTCTTTCCAGACTTTCCTTTTCGAAGTCTTCCAGGTCAATAGGCAAATTGGCCTTAGACCATTCATAATAATATTTGTCTTCATATGCAGGAATAGCGGCATCTGGGGGAATACCTAAACTCTTACACAGCAAATCCATAAAATGCAGTGCATCTTCAGATTTGAGATTTCCTTTCTGATTTGGGTTTCCAATCAAACTGGGATCCTTCCATAAAGACCCGCCATTCTTTTTCCAGTACAGCGTATATTGCCAACGAGGTACGGGTTCGCCGGGATACCATTTGCCCTGACCAAAATGAATCAAAGTATCTTTCCCAAAATGCGTTTTGAGCCCGTTCGCCAGCTTCAGTCCCAAAGCTCTTTTATCCTTACCATCTGCATCAGTATTCCATTGCTCAGATTCCATATCGGTTTCTGAAACAAAGGTGGGTTCTCCGCCCATGGTCAATCTGACATCCTCGTTATCTAATATTTCATCTACCTTAAATCCCAGTTCGTGTATCTTTTCAATATCACTGGATGTATAAGGTTTCGTAACTCGGGGAGTTTCGTAGACCCTATCGACTGAATTGTCAAAATCAAAAGTAACCTGCGTGATTTCAGTTGCTCCGGTAATCGGAGCCGCGCTGGTATGATGAGGTGTGCAGGCCAGAGGAATGTGACCTTCTCCGGCGAAAAGTCCAGAGGTAGAATCCAGCCCTACCCATCCAGCTCCTGGAATGAAAATCTCCACCCAGGCATGTAAATCAGTGAAATCTTCTTCCGGCCCGGATGGACCTGTCAATGACTTTTCATCTGCTTTTAATTGGACCAGATAGCCTGAGACAAATCTTGCTGCCAAACCAAAATGTCGGGCAAGCTGGACAAATAACCATGCAAAATCTCTACATGATCCCAATTGTTTTTTAATGGTTTCTTCGGCAGTTTGGACGCCCGGTTCCATTCTCACTGTGTAGTCTAAGAGATTGTAAATGTGCATGTTTAGTGAGACCAGAAAATCTACTGTTGTTTGCCCCTTATATTTCTGACATTGCTCAAACAACTCTAATAATAACGGATCTCGCTCATTGATTTCCAGGTAGGGTGCCAATTCTTTTTTAGTGAGCTCATCATATTCGAAAGGAAAAGTTTCTGCGCTTTCATCCAGGAAAAAGTCAAATGGATTAATCGAAACCATTTCTGCAAGAACCTCTACATTGATTTGAAGGCTTTCCACCTTTTCAGGAAACACTACTCTAGCCTGATAATTGCCAAAAGGATCCTGCATCCAATTGATAAAATGACCTTCGGGTTGGATATTTAATGAGTAACCAGTGATCTTAGTCCTGGAATGAGGAGCCGGCCTTAATCTGATGGTTTGAGGCCATAGTTTAATAGGTCGGTCGTAAGTATATTTCGTGTTGTGCTTAATAGCAACTTGGATACTCATAGAGTTTTTTTGTTTAAGATTTATTTTGTTATCTTCCGCAGGTGATCTTTTCCGGGTAAACAGCGAAGAATTCTATAACATCCGGGTATAATAGCTGTTTTGGCGAACAAATTTAGTAAGCAATCTATTGCATATACATCTATTTTAATAGAAATATTCGAATTATGTTCGAGTAAAATTTAATAAGTGATTTATTAAGGTTAAAACACTTTCAGGCGAAACCAACTTATGAGCAATATACTAGACCAATACCATGTACCTGATGACATTTACGATGAAGTGGTGAAAGGAATGGAGTCGGAAGACTCTTACTATCATCCATTGATCAAACGTTTGTCGCAATTGCCACTTGATCAATTTAAAATTTTAAATGAATCGGCAAAATTGTCCTTTCTGAATCAAGGTGTAACTTATGCTTTGTACAAAAAAGAAAAGAGTGAGGAGCAAATTTTTCCATTTGACCTTTTTCCCAGGATCATCAACCACGAAGAGTGGGATATGTTGGAAAAAGGAGTAATCCAGAGGAATACTGCTCTTAACATGTTCATCCATGATGTTTACAACGGTGGTCAAGTATTTAAAGATAATGTTATTCCCGAGCGTTTAATCAAGAGTTCGAGTCATTATTGTAAAGCTATGGAAGGCTTTTCTCCTCCTAAGAATATTTACTGCCACATTTCCGGAACTGACCTGATCAGGCATTCAGATGGCAATTACTATATTCTAGAAGACAATCTCCGAAGTCCATCTGGAGTAAGTTATGTCCTGATTAACAGAATTGCCATGACGAGGGTTATTCCTAATATGTTTAATGATACTCCTGTTGAAGCGGTATCGGACTATACGGAAGAATTGTTAAAATGTTTATGGGGGGTTGCCAACAAGCCAATGGGAGAAATATTCTGTGCATTGTTAACGCCAGGCGCTTACAATTCTGCTTATTTTGAGCATACCTACCTGGCTCAGAAAATGGGTATAGAATTAGTGGAAGGTCGCGATTTGTATGTAGAGAATGATAAAGTCTACTTAAAGAGCATTGGTGAGAAGATTCAGGTGGATGTCTTATATAGAAGGATAGATGATGGATTTTTAGATCCTGAGGTTTTCAAACCGGATTCGATGTTAGGTGTTCCTGGTCTCATGCGGGCATATCTAAAAGGGAATATTACGATCATCAATGCACCGGGTACTGGTATTTCAGATGATAAGGCAGTGTGTGCTTATGTGCCGGACCTCATTAAATATTATTTGGATGAAGATCCTATTTTAATGAATGTTCCGACTTACATATGTGAAAAGCCTGAAGATCTGCAGTATGTTTTAGATCACATGGAAGAACTCGTGGTCAAGCCCGTTGACTTGTCCGGAGGTTATGGCGTATGTATTTGTGATCAAATGAGCAAAGGAGAAATTGCAGAGCTGAAAGAAAAAGTCAAAGCGAACCCAAGAGAGTTCATTGCACAGCCCAAAATGTTATTGAGCACACATTCAACTTATATAGAGGAAAGTGAAGCATTTGAGCCCAGGCATATTGACTTGCGCACATTCACGCTAATGGGAAGTGATCAGCCATTTGTATTGAAAGGAGGTCTCACCAGAACCGCATTGACTAAAGGAAGCCTGATTGTAAACTCATCTCAAGGAGGTGGGTCGAAGGACACATGGGTTATAAAAGCATAAAATATGTTATCGAGAGTTGCAGATAGTTTGTATTGGATAGGGAGAAACTTAGAAAGGGCTGAGCATTGTAGCCGGTTTCTCAAGGTGCAGTATTTCAGTACATTAGATACACCTATGATCAGAAACAAGGACTTTACCCTGAGATCGATTATGTTTATGGCCGGAACGAATTTTCAAAGCCAGGGCGGAATAATGGAGCAGGAGATCTGGAAAAATGTAATTTTTGACATTAATAATCCCAATAGTATTTTCAGTGTCATCAAAAATGCTCGTGAAAACGCAAGGAGTATCAGAAATTCTATTTCTACTGAACTATGGGAATCGATTAACAAGCTTTATCTGTACTGTTCAAATTATGAAGAGCAAAAATTTTCAGCTGGAAAGATTTATGATTTTACAGAGGATATGAGGACTCATATTGCAATGATAAAGTCGACCATACAGAACACCATATTACATGATGATTGTTATCATTTTATCAAATTAGGACTTTTCGTCGAGCGCTCGATCCAGGTACTCAGAATTGTCAGAGGTAAGATTTCAGACTGGTCTATTTTGAGCGAAAATGGCATGAATAAAGCACTCATTAGCTATCAGTGGACCATTCTCTTAAAGTCCATTGAAGGATTTGATATTTATAACAAGCTTCATCCCGGAAAAAAATCTATTGAGAATATATTTAGAATGATTTTCATGAATGACCTTTTCCCGCGTTCGATGGCTTATTCCTTAAACAATATAAGGATGGGCCTTAGGAAAATTAGTGTTCGACCACAGGGTTATGATGCTATGATTGAATCCTTTGATAAGAAGACTTTAAGTATGCAATCCTTTGACGATTTCGACGATGAAGACAAGGTCTTAGAGTATGTGCACCAAGTGATAGAAAGAATATCAAAAATACATAATGATATCGCCAATATGTACTTTAATTAAATTAGATTTGTAACAGAAATGAAACTAGAAATTAAATGACATATTGCCTAGGAATCAGGGTGAAACAGGGACTTGTAGCTCTTGCAGATACCCGAATTACCATGGGAACTGAGACGACCACGGCTAAAAAGATCTCTCTTCACAAGACCAATCATGGCACCGTATTTTTGATGACTTCAGGCTTGCGCTCCATCCGGGATAAAGCTGTTATTTATTTCGAAGATGTATTGAAAAAAGATGGTGAAAATTATGATCGCATGTATAATGTCGCCAACGCTTTTGGAGCGCAATTGAGAAAGGTTGCACAGGAAGATAAAGAAGCACTGGCTGCTTCGGGCTTGAATTTTAATCTCTATACCATCGTAGGAGGCAAGTTGTCAGAAGATCATGAACCTAAGCTTTTCTTATTGTATCCTGAAGGAAATTGGATAGAAATCGGTACGGCTGCACCCTTTACAATTATTGGGAATTCAGGATATGGCAAGCCGATTTTGAATCGTACGTTAAACTATCAGTCCACCCTGAGATTTGCTTTGAAAACAGGATTTCTTTCTTTTGATTCTACCAGAGTAAGCGCCAATGACGTTGGATTTCCAATCGATGTGGTCATTCTAAAAGCAGAAACGGGTGAAATTATTGAGAAGCGGTTTGAAGAGAACGAATTGAAGGATATTTCCAGGCTTTGGGGCGAGAAATTAAGCGATATCATCAGAGAAATTCCTGAGGAGTGGATTGATAAGATCAATACACTTTCCGATCATCGGGATGATGAAGCTTTTATCAGTTTGCAGCAGTAAGCTGTTTATCTGAGTTTCCTCTCCATCATTGATCGCTGTTCAAAAATCAGAATTAGATGTACTTAATGGATGTTCGATAGGACATTCACTGACCGTAGATCCTCGCTGCATCGGATTCAGGAGGCCTCACGTCGGAGGATTTTTCAGCATAATCATAAAGCGATAAGATGTACCTCATGGCTTGAATTCTCATGTATTCTCTCGTTTCCCCTTTAATGATGATCCATGGACTTTTAACAGAGCTCGTTCTTTCAAACATGGCTTCCTTATATCTGGTAAATTCTTCCCATTTATCCTGTGCTGCAAGGTCCACAGGGCTGACTTTCCACCTTTCCAGTGGCGAGTCGAGGCGCTTCTGAATTCTGGCTTTTTGTGACAGGCTGTCTATCGAAAACCAAAATTTTACAATTTTCATTCCGTCTGCGATGATCATTTCTTCCAGCTGGGTTACCTGATTCATGAATAATTCGTGCTGTTTCTGAGTGCAGAAGCCCATTGCAGGCTCGACAACTGCGCGGTTATACCAACTTCTGTCAAAGAAAACCATTTCGCCTGCATTGGGAAGTCTTTTGATGTAACGTTGAAAATACCATTGACGCTTTTCTAAGGCAGTTGGCTTGCCCAGGGCAACCATTCTGTACGATTGTGGATTTAAAAACTGGGTGAACCTGGCAATCGCGGCGCCTTTTCCGGCAGTATCTCTGCCTTCAAAGAGAATGGCTAATCTCAGTTTTTCATCATTGATGTGCTTTTGTAGTTTGAGAAGCTCAGCTTGCAGGAAAAATAACTCCTGAATGTATCTGCTGTCTACACTGTAATATTTATTAATATCAATCATACTTACTATTTAGTATAAATAAACAAAGAATAATTAAAAGCATGAAGACAAAGGTGAAGGAGATGTTTAGCTGATGAGTTTTTAAGTATTCATCATTATGGTTAAGACATATCTTTGTAAATCGTATTCTCAATAAATTCTTTTATAAGGTGTTAACATCTCATGAAAGAAAATATGAAGATTTAGATTGCGAGTGGTTTGGTTATGTCGGACGATAGAAGGGCAAGATTAAATGCAGGTGAAATCCTTGGGTTTTATTTATTTATTTATTTCAAAGTTTGTAAAATGATAATTAAGAATTTAAGCGTTGCGGTATTTTTTTCTGTAATTACTTTTATGGGAACAGAAATATCTGCTCAAAATGATACTATTCTGATTCGAAATGCTTCTCTTGAAGGTGAGCCCAAAGCGGGTTCCTTTTTTAGTCATGTGTTCTTAAAAGATTGGATAGACTGCACACCCTATCTTTTCCCTAAAAATACACCACCGGATATACATCCAGGCGGCTTTTTCAATGTTACTAAAGAGCCTAAAGACGGAAAGACATACGTGGGATTGGTAGCAAGAGACGATCATACATGGGAAGCCATCAGTCAGAAACTAGAACAACCCCTGGAAAAGGGACATTGTTATTCGATTGAATTACATTTAGCACGATCTGAAAATTATTTGAGCAGACATTACAAAGACAACGCAAATGAATCTGTATTGATTAAAAAAGGGAATCGTTTAGGCACCAGCAAATCAAATGCAAATGAAAGTCAAAATTTGCCACTCATTTTCACATTGTACGGAGGCACTAGCGCTTGCGACGGAATTTTACTTACTGAAACGCAGGCCATAGAACATTTAGAATGGAAGAAGTATAGTCTGACCTTTCAAGCGACAGAAGATATGGAATATCTTACTTTTTCAGTTTATTATAGGTCAGAAGAAATACCACCTTATAAGGGCAACTTATTGTTGGATCAAATTTCACCTATAGTAATAGTTCCTTGTAAATGAGTGTTTCATTCATTTGAGGAGAATATCACTTGATCCAGTCGATCTGTATTTAGTAATATTGATGTTTTTCCGTCCTTAGTTTTATCTATTTCAAGCATATAGTTTCCAGCCTTTATTCTTGTATTGGACAATGCAATAGCGTCCATCGTGTTTTCCCCAAGGATTACAGAAAGTCCGCCTGTTTTTTCCATGTCAATTTTTAAAGCGACACCAAGTTCTCTATTAATGTATTCTTTTCCTAGCAACGATTTATCCAAAGAGTCTGCTTCAAAATCAATTTTTGTCAGCGTAAAAGGCGGAACAGAGGGATAATAAAATGTGACCTCCATCTCACCCTGCTCATTTTTTTTGAATTGCTGCTTAAAAGCTTTATCATTCCATTGTTGTGTCGTATTGGCATTTTCTCTAATTAATTTAGTGTCGTTTCTATTGCTTCTCAAAAGATATAAATCACCTTCCTTATCTATCAATCTGACAAAGTATCCTTCTGGTGTAATGTAGTTGCCCATCAATTCTTGAATCTCAATAAAATCGCCTTCCTTGTCAGGCTGGATTGGGAAAGTTGGTTTGGAATCTTTAATGTTAAATATTTCATTGACCATCAACATCGTTTGGTAGGTTGGGATTACTTTTCCGCTGTTGGTCAATGTCACAATTGAAAGATCTTCTTGCGGGAATCTAACCGTTATTGACTTCCATGCCCCCGTAGCACCCTCGTGATATTTGTACGGTATGTCATTGTAAATACCATGTTGTAAACCAAAACCATATTCACGGTGGTCTATGGAATCAAAAAGCAATTGACTTTTGTTGATAACAGAAGAGTTCACCCAATCATTTCCTCCGGTTTGTATTATTCTTTCCCATTGCAATTGATCTTCCAGTGTAGAAAATAAGTTACCATCTCCCACGATATCACAAGTCCATTCATAACCTTGCCATTCATCAAAATTGAAATAGGGTTTGGCTATCGGACCGTTAATTTTTGTATAATCTCGAGTGAATGATGTCCCTTTCATCCCTAGTTTGGCAAACATGTCATCTGTAAAACTATAAAATCCATCCTCGGCCACTTTTTCAATGACCTCTGCTAACAAAATATAGTTAGAATTGCTGTACTCAAAATGTTCACCCGGATTAAAATTTAGAGTTTCCTGATCACTGAGAATTTTTAAGGCATCTTCATTTCTTAAAGTTTCTTTCCACCAGACAATGCCCTTCAGAGACCAGAGCGCGTAGACATCTCTTATTCCACTTGAGTGACTAAGCAAGTGTTTTAGCGTTATTTTATGTGATACTTTCGAATAAATTTCAGGCAAATAAATACGAAAGTCATCCTCAAGCTTAAGTTTGCCTTCTTTTTCAAGCATAAGTATGGCCAGGGCGGTGAATTGCTTGGCCATGCTGGCGATATTGAATCTTGTTTCCTCATTAATGTCCTGCCTTTCTTCCAAATCTCTGAATCCAGCATACTTGGTGTATATCTGTTTGCCCTCAAAGATGATACCTGTCGCAATTCCAGGGGCATCCTGAGGAACATCTGCAGAGGCGATAATATCCAACTTATCAAAATCAAACGAAGGTTTTTGTTGGCCAAAGCAAAAACCCAAAAGAAGAAAGAAGGGAAGAAAAAAGACTAATCTGGTACACATATAAATTTGATTACAAATTACAAAAAGACAAACATCCCTCTTTATGGTAAGATATCGGTGTCATATCCTGATTTGGCACCTATTTTTTTCGAATAGATGCCAAATATTTGCTCGGCGTCATGTTACTGTACTTTTTAAATGCCCTATTAAAAGTTGATTTTGAATTAAAACCACAATCATACGCAATCCCCAGGATGGACTTAACACCTAAGTCTTCTGTTTGCATTCTTTTCATTACTTCTTTGGTTCGATGCATATTGACATAATCATTAAAGTTCATATCAAAACCCATATTGATCGTCTGTGAAATAGATCTGGAGTGGACATCTAATTCATTAGCAAGATCATAAAGGGTGAGGTCCGGTTTTGAAAAGAATTGTTCTTCTTCCATCAGACGAACAAGACTGTCTTTTAATGCAAGGTCCAGATCACCTTCATTAGATTGATCTGCATATTCTGGTTTATCTTCACGTTCTGATGCAGCAAGCTTCAAATTTCTCCATGATATTGGTACCAATTTGACGGCGTGAATGTAACCATTGATAGAAATATAGTAGGTCAAAATTGAGAAGGACACGTAATACCAATATTTTTGTCCAAAGTTAGCCCACTCCGGATTGGTTATGAAGAAACACAGTCTGATGAGTAGCAATAAAATTAATGCAATAATGAACCTAGGTAACCATATATATAAAATGGCGTCGGCATAACTGTAAATTTGAAATGTATTGTTTCTATATCTCAAATATGCTTTTATGCAGAGCGCAGCAAAAAACAGCAAATAGATGAATCCTGCAAATTGATACCAGGGATCAAAATCCATGTCTTTGCCATCATCATAGAAATAATATTCACCTAAAATCACTTGGTCTGTTATCCAGACTATGAAGGTATAGAATGAATAAAGGATGGCAGGAATAAAATAGACCAGATCTATTTTTTTAAAAGTAAATTTTGGTTCCAGAAGTGATTTAGTATACATATACAAGACAGGAGGGAGTAGAAAAAGCTGCTGGAAAGGAAAGTAAAATAATATGTTTCTTTTCCATTCTACAGCATACCAACCGGCATAACCCAAAACGAATGGAACAATATATAAGGCTGCCAGAAAAAGAAAGGATGCTAACCAATAATTAGAACGAAGATTATTTTTTCTACCGTGCCAGACCAATAAACCTGCAAATAGCAAGTTGTGCAGAAATAAGATAAAGAGACTGACACTTTTATAGTCCATTTTGATTAAAAAAATTTGACTACTACCAGCCCAGTAACCACGCAAAGATCAGAGGTGCCACAATCGTCGCATCACTTTCAATAATATATTTAGGTGTATCTATCTGAAGTTTTCCCCATGTAATTTTTTCATTTGGAACAGCTCCTGAGTAGGAGCCATATGAGGTAGTGCTATCCGATATCTGGCAAAAATAGGACCACATTGGCACAGCTTCTAAACCCAGGTCTTGATGCAGCATAGGAACTACGCAGATAGGGAAATCACCTGCTATTCCGCCGCCAATCTGAAAGAAACCGACTCCTTTGTCAGAAGCGTAGTTCTGATACCATTGAGCTAAAAACATCATATACTCAATACCACTCTTCATGGTAGAGGGTTTAATTTTATTTTCAATGCAATAGGAGGCGAAGAAGTTACCACAGGTGCTATCTTCCCAACCCGGAACGATGATGGGAAGATTTTTCTCTGCTGCTGCAAGTAACCATGAATTTTTAGGGTCTATTTGATACTTCTCCTTTAACTCGCCACTCAACAAAATCTGATAAAAAAATTCATAGGGGAAGTAACGCTCACCAGCTTTATCAGCCTTGGACCATGCTTGAAACAGATGCTCTTCTATTCTCCTCATGGCTTCCATCTCTGGAATACAAGTATCTGTAACTCTGTTGAAGTGTTGATCCAGCAATTCCTGTTCTTCTTCTGGCGATAAATCCCTATAATTAGGAATTCGTTTATAGTGATCATGGGCTACCAAATTGAATACATCCTCTTCCAGGTTAGCACCGGTACATGTAATAATGTGCACTTTGTCCTGACGAATCATTTCAGCAAGGGACAAACCTAGTTCTGCTGTGGACATTGCACCAGCCAGAGTGATCATCATTTTATGACCAGCTTCTAATTGTTTTTCATATGCTTCTGCTGCGTCTACCAGAGCGGCAGCATTGAAATGTCTGTAGTGGTGTTTAATGAATTTAGAGATGGGTCCTTTGTCCATAATCTAGTTTTTATTAACGTTGTACAAATCTGTTCTTCTGTCTTTAAGATTTCTAACTGCTCCGAATTGATGTAGTTCGCGTAGCAAATCTATGTCAACATCAGCAATCAATATCATTTCTGTATTGGGAGTGGCTTCGGCCTTAATGCCATTGGCAGGGAAAGCAAAATCGCAGGGGGTAAAAACCATGGACTGAGCATATTGGATATCCATATTATGTACCTTGGGTAGGTTGCCGACACTACCCGCTATGGCCACATAGCATTCATTCTCAATCGCTCTGGCTCTCGCACAACTTCGAACTCGGCTGTAACCATTCTGGGTGTCCGTCAAAAAAGGTACAAATAATATATCCATTCCTTCATTGGCCAAAATCCTACTTACTTCCGGAAATTCGCAATCATAGCAAATGAGCACTCCAATTTTACCACAATCTGTATCAAAAGCTTTGATCTGACTTCCTCCTTGCATACCCCATACTTTTCCTTCATCCGGTGTCACATGCAATTTCTCATAACGGGCCACAGTACCATCTCTTCTGCATAAATATCCTACGTTATATAACATGCCATCTACGATTTCAGGCATGCTGCCAGTGATGATGTTAATATTGTAAGAAATGCTTAATTCAGAGAATCTGTTGACCAGTTCTTCCGAATGCTGAGCCAGTTCTCTAATGGCATCGGATTCACTTAAGTGATTGTAGGAAGCCATAAGTGGAGCCATAAAAAACTCGGGAAATAAAGCAAAGTCAGAACGGTAACCTGATAGTGAATCCACGAAAAATTCTGCTTGATGCATCAGTTCTTCTAGATCTTTGTAAATCCGCATCTGCCATTGCACCAGACCTATTCTTACCACCTTTTTTTTAGTAGCCGCTTTGGTTTGCGGTTTTTCGAAATAGATATTTTTCCATTCCATGAGTACGGCAAACTTTCCAGACTCCTCATCCTCAGGTAGATATCCTTTTAAGATTTTCGATGGATGAAAGTCATTGGAGATCTGAAAGTTCAAAACAGGATCTTCGATTTCTTTTAATCGTACCTTTTCGATGTATTGCTTAGGGGTTAATTCAGTCGAATATTTGTGATAATTAGGGATCCGACCGCCGAAAGCAATGCCTCGTAGATTCAACTTCTCACAAAGCTCTTTTCGGTAGTCATAAAGCCTTCTTCCCAATCGCAATCCCCTGAACTCCGGTCGGATGAAAATATCAATTCCATATAGCAAATCACCTTCAGAATGATGTGTATTAAAGGTACTTCCACCTGTAATGATATCATAGGTGTGGGTGGATTCCAGCAATTCGTGGTTCACAATAATGGATAAGGCACATCCGGCAAGTTTGTCATCTACTCTAATGACGACTTGACCTTCTGGAAATTTTTCAAGCAGATTCAGAATTTCTTCTTCCATCCATACCTCTTCTGGCATACCGATGTAAGCTGCTTTCATCGCAATTCTGAGCTCTTTATAATCTTCTGTTTTGAGATAATCTAATTTGACCTTGTCGATATCCATTTAACCTTTAAATTTATAAGAGAGCATTTTATAGTATAATTTGGCTGCCAGAAATTGTGGTGCTTTCATACCGGGTATGGGCGCTAATTCTACGATATCGAAGCCAACTACATTCTTACGCGAGAAGGTCTTCTGCAGAAGCTCGATGACTTGTTGCCATGTCATACCTCCGGGCTCTGGGGTCCCTGTTGCAGGCATAATGGAAGAATCGAAGGCATCCAAATCGACCGTTATATAGACTTCATCGGTCATTTTCTCAATCACGGAAGGAATCCAATCCAGGCGACCAATAATTTCATGACCATACCACGTCTTATCGTCTACCATAAATGATTTTTCTCCAACGTCCATTGATCGAATACCTACTTGTAACAAATTGCAATGACGCCCCGCATCATATACAGCGCATGCGTGATTGTAAGGCGTACCACCATAGGTAGGTCGTTGATCAGCATGAGCATCAATTTGTAGGACAGTAAGATTCTCAAAATGTTCGTAAAACGCCTTTATGATGCCTATACTGATGCTATGTTCGCCACCGAAAAAAGTAAGAAATTTATCATGTGAGAGAAGCTCCTGTGTGTTTTCATAAGTCCACTGATACATTTCCTCCGGTGAAGAAAAAGGAGGGGCGTTTTTAAGCAAATGAATGCCTTTCCTATACACTTCTGAATCTGTTTCGATATCATAAAGCTCCATATTTTCTGCAGCATCCATGAAGGCATCAAATCCCTTGTCTGCGCCCTTTCCCCAGGTACTGGTCCCATCGTAAGGAATAGATTGCAACCATATGGCAGAATCGTCCTTTCCGCTAAATTGACTTTCTATACCCGCAAATGTTTTTTTATTCATCTACTTATTATATCCAAGTATTTCCAACATTTCTTCTACCGTCTGCTCATTTCTGTATACGCTGTCTACGAAATTTCCTTTTTCGTCTCTATCGATCATGATCAATTTGGGAGCAGGTATAAGGCAATGTTTGATTCCTCCATAACCACTGATGGAGTCCTGGTAGGCCCCTGTGTGGAAAAATCCAACATAGAGCGGTTCTGCGTCTGATGAATCGTATTTAGGAAGAAATAATTGCTGATTCAGATCTTCGGAGTTATAGTAATCCGAGTGATCACAGCTGATGCCCCCAATACTCACTCGGGCATATTCATTTTTCCACTTGTTAACCGGAAGTAAAATGAATTTTTCAAATATCGACCATGCATCCGGAATGGTATTCATTAAACTATTGTCCACCATATACCAAAGTTCTGCATCATTCTGTTGTTTTTGCTCGAGTACCTGAAAAATGATAGCTCCACTTTCACCTACCGTATATTTCCCAAATTCAGTGAAAATATCCGGATCAGGAATCTCAGCCTCAGTACAGGCTGTTTTGATATTGGCTACAATCTCATTGATAATGTACTCATAGTCATATTCAAATCCCAGATTGTTTCTGACGGGAAATCCGCCACCCAGGTCGATTGCCCGTAAATCTGGACAAATACTTTTGAGGTCTACGTAGAGTTTGAGTGCTTTCTGAAACTCACCCCAATAATACATATTGTCTTTAATTCCTGAATCCACAAAAAAATGGAACATTTTCAGGCTCAGTGATGGATCATCTGCGATTTCATTTCGGTAAAAATCCAGAATTTCAGCAGCGCGTATTCCAAGTCTGGAAGTATAGTAAGCAGACTGTGGTTCCTCATCTATGGCCATCCGAATGCCTAATTTTAACGGATTTTTCAGATCACTGGCGTATTTCTTTACCCGTTTGATTTCAGATTTAGAATCCAGCACAAGGATTGAATTCTTGAAACCATCTCTATTCAGTCTGGCAATCTTTTCCAGATAATCCTCCGTTTTATAGCCGTTGTGAACGATGATGATGTCTTTAGTAATCTCCCCTTCATGGTAAATCTTATAGATCAAATCTATATCAAAAGATGAAGATGTTTCCAGATGAACTCCTTCCTGCACGGCTTTTTTGACGATATGCGAAAAATGACAGCATTTAGTACAGTAACAATAATAATACGATCCCTTGTACTTATGCTTGCGAATCGCACGATTAAATAGGTTTCGTGCTTTCCTGATTTGTTCCGCAATCCTGGGTAAATACATGATCTTAAACGGTGTACCATATTTTTCTATCAAGTACTTCAATGAAATACCATGGAAAGTGAGGTAGTCATCCCGTAAATCAAAACCTTCCTGAGGAAAGTAGTAGGTTTGGTCTATTAAATCGAAATAAGTGTTCTTCATTTGCGCGCAAATATCCTTCTTTTCTTTTAAATGGGCGTCGCTTTTTTAGGTCAATGTTGTAATTACTGGATTCCTTTTAAAATAAAGTCATCGATTTCTATATCCTGATCAGAGTGCAAAACACTGACATCGCCGGTCGTTTCTAGAATAACAGCTTTTGCCTGATGAAGTTGCAGAACATTGGCCTCTCTCAATTTCCCCCTCAATTCATCAACCGTGACCTTGCATTTTTTCATGTTTTCTTCATTCATTTTTCCGTCTCGCATCAAAAAGACTGGTTTGTTTTCTACAATGCTTTCAACTTTTTCACTTTTAAATAGAAAATAAGTAATGAGGTAGTTGATTACAAAGGCAAAGGTCAGTATAATCATACCCATATAAAGGCCTGGCCTTCCAGTTGAAAGCGCCATTGCTGCGACATTACCGATAATGATGGTGATGATAAAGTCAAAGCCGGTCATTTTACTGAAACTCTTAAGGCCAAAAATTCTGGTGTAGAGTATAATAAGGCCAATAATGACTGTTGTTCCAATGGCTGATTCTAATATAAGGTGGAAGTCTTTATCAAAATAATCTAAAGTCATTTTTATGAAAGAAAGTGCTGCAAGTAGTGAAATGTTCAATCGTTTCTTCGAACATACCAATGCTCTCAGCTGTTGTAATTTAAAATAAGTGAAAGATGAAAGTAGTAATTGAAAGTCCGTTTAAAATCAGTGATGTAGTTGACGAAATGATTCATGAAAAGCTCAATAGCCTTGAAGAATATAAAATGGGAATTACACAGGTAGATTTGTACTTCAAATTAGATGATGGGGAATCAGATAAAACGGTATTTGCCAATCTTGAAGTAAGAAAACCTGGACCTACCATTTTTGCCAGTAGTGATGACATGGATTACGTTAAGGCTTTCAATGAAGCATTTTCGAAGGCAAAGAGACAACTGCTTAAGAAGAAAGAGCAACTCAAAAGTCACCCTTAACTAAACGAGAAATTTAGTATCATGTATAACCGTAGGATAGGCTAGAAAGCTATTCTTCAAATCATCGCAAGTTATACCTAATTGCATGGCCAAAGCGAATATGTTTATGGCTTCATCTGCATTGTAGCCAATGATGTGTGCACCAACGATCTTCTTCGTAGATTTTTCGACTATGGTTTTATAGCCTGCAAATTGATTAGCTCTAGCTCTCTGTATGAACGATGTTCTTAGTGATGCTTCTTTGACATTCATATTGCCACATTCCTCTGTTTTTAAACCCACCATTGCCATTTTTGGATAAGTGTAGATGACCATAGGTACTCCATGATAGCCGACGCTTTTTCTTCTCTTTTCAAAAATATTATGCACAGCAAGATTTGCCTCATAGTTGGCCACTTCAGTAAAGGGTAAGTTGGCGGAAACATCCCCTATGGCCATGATGTGCTCGTGACCTTCAGCAAATAAAAAACGATCTACTTTAATTCCTTGGTTTTCATTAAGTTCCAAGGGTACATTTTCCAGATTTAAATCTGACACAGCAGGAATTCTTCCAGTGGCATTGAGAACCAGATCAGCCTCCAATTCGTAGTCCGTAATTGAAGATCTACTGGCTTTAACGAGATATGAATCATTTTCCCTGGAAATGCCGCTAACCTTGAATCCGAGCTTGACTTCAATGCCTTTATGTAGCGTGGCCTGAATTAATTTTCTAACCAAATCTTCTTCGAAGACGGTTAGTGGCATTTCTTCATCACTTAAAATGGTCACTTCCGAGCCGCAAGCTGCCATAATGTGTGATAGCTCAAAACCCACATATCCACCTCCTACAATAGCTACCTTTTTTGGTAAATGATCCAGTTCAAAGAAATCGTCTGATGTTATCATGTGTTCAGCACCTGGAAAAGGTGGTGTCCTGGGTGTAGCTCCAGTTGCGATTACATAAAGGTCAGCGCTATATTCTTTTCCATCAACTAGCAGTGTTTTTTTATCCAGAAATGAAGCTTTGCCCTCTATCGCAGTTATTCCACGCTCCTCAAAATCACTTTTCGTTTGAGCCGGAACTGTAGAAGTGAATTTTGCCTTGTGTGCCATCAGATCATGCCAATCTATGAATGGAGGCGTCTTTTTAAAGCCATACCCCGTAAAATCACGTGTTTCCCAAAAAGTAGAAGTAACAGATTCCATGGCCTTTTTAGGTGTGCAGCCCCTTAAAGCGCAAGTGCCACCAAATAGCACATCAACGATAGCTATTTTCTTACCTTTTGTAGCACATTTTTTAGCCACAGTAGAGCCTGCAGGACCACTACCAATCACTATAATATCAAATGATGACATATCTTTTATTTTCATACTTAAAGAAGTAGATAATTGTTCTTTTGTTTGTCAGATCAATAAAAAAAGCCCCGATGCAACGCATCGAGGCTCGTAATTAGGTTATACTACAATTAATCGTATGTTTCTTCTAACTGCTCCACTTTGTCCAAAGTCTTCTGGATAGCATTTCTTTGTGCAGTAATAATTCTTCTGATAGAATGAGGCAAATCGCTGATTTCAAGAAACTCGTTGTATTCTTTTACTGCCGCTTCTTCACCATTCTCTATTTCCTCTAAAATAGCTTCTTCCTTATCAAATGAAAAGAATTTTTTGAAGTTCATCCACGCTCTGTGCATGTCTCCAAGGGTACTTGTACCTTTGTCGATTTCACCACCCATTTCTCTCAAAATGTCTTTGATTTGGTGACCGAAAGTATATCTTTGACTTGCTTTTTCTCTATACAAAGCAGCTAAAACACGATTTTCAGTTTCGTCAGCTGCCTTCATAAAACCTTTTTCAGCGTCGTAATTCTTCGCTAGCAGGTCATTCAATCCATCTATTATTTTTGACTCATTCATAATTTTTATTTTTTTTATTAATTAATAACTTATTCTATTGATCATACTCAAGAAACAATGATATGTTCGATGATTCTGGCTATTACAGATCATATTTTTGGATGTTCAAAATAAGAATACAGGCATGTGATCATGGTCTAGCAGTCAAAAATGCTACAAGAAACTGAAAGTGTTTTCTTTGACAATCTGAGATAAATCTTTTCTGCTTCTCTCTTTGGTTTCTGTTTCAGCAAGATCTTCCGGAAGAACTGAAGGGTCTCCACCATATAAACCTACAGCGATAGCTGTAGTAATATGATAACCATCCGGAATCTCAAATACTTCATGTGCTTTTTTCCAGTCCACTCCAGCCATTTGATGCAAAGCTATACCCTGGGATTGAGCCTGTATAGACATATTCCCTACCGCTAATCCTAAATCATGCAAAGCATGAAAGTTTTCCTTGCCATTATCAAATTGCTCCTTATAGGCAGTCAAGATCAGAATAGTGGCATTATTGACCCACTTTTGATTAAAATCACTAAGGCAATTAAAAATTTTATCCCATGTTTCCGTACCCTTTCTGGCCCACATGAAACGCCATGGTTGATAATTGTTGGAACTGGCTGCCCACCTGGCGGCGTCAAATAATTTCATCATTTCTTCATCTGAAATGGTCTCAGACGAAAAAGACCTGGGACTCCATCTATTTTCGATTTCCGTCACCAGGTCGTATTTACTGTTTGCTGTTTTGCTGTTCATTTAAATTTTGTTTAAGCGATAAACCATTTAAACCAGCTTAGTGAAAATTAGTTTTCAATTCTCTTCGCCGTTTCAATGATTACTGGTAAGGTGTCTTTAACTATATTTTCACCAGTAGTATCCACTATGTATACATCAGTGACATTTGCATCACCGGAATAATTGTCGGCTACTTCTTGCTTCGTTAATTGATCGCCTTCATTACATGAAAAAGCAGTAAATAGTACTGCTATAAAAAAATAAAATCTCATTTCTGTCTTTGTGATTCAGATCGAGGAATATTAGCAATGGCAAACCTCGATTTAAAAGTCTTTACGGCATTGCAGTGCCTTACTAAATACGGACAGATATTGTTTGATGACTTACCCTTTTTTTATGCCAGCATCTTCTTCGCTCATATGCTTTCGATACTTTGTCTGCAAATCTGTCTTCTCTTTTTCTGTCAATACTTTTCCGGCAAGCTGAAAAAAAGTATGTTCTTCATCTTCCAAATGATGGAAAACTTTTTCTCTTAATTTCTTAGCAGTACTCAACCATGCAGGTGAGGACATGTCTGTTTCCTCTAATTTTTCTATGAGCTCATCCATTTCGTGGTGTTCAGCAACACCGTGTCGGGCATGCTCCTGTGTCATGTCTTTTTCGATCAATGGAACGTAAAAATAACGTTCTTCTGCATCTGCATGAACTTGTAGTTCATGTTTAAGAGCTTCCCACGTAATTTTTCTCGTTTTAGAATCACCTGATGTTTCAACCAATTTATCAGCTAATCCTCGCTGGATATCATGGTCTTTTCTAATCGCTTCGAATATATTCATATTAGTTGTCAATTTCTTCTCCTTTCTTAACGATGACTGGAAGGGTGTCCTTCTCTGTCATCCCTATAGTATCATCTCTAAGTGTGTTGTCTCCATCAATATCTTCATATTGATTATAAGGTGCTTTATCATTGCCATTGGAATTATCACATGCTGATAAAGTCATTAATGCAAAAAATAGAATGGTTATGTATTTCATAATTAAAAATTTAAATTTTGATTTTTTCATGAAGCTTTTCATAATCAGTATATCCTTCTTCCCCTGGTGTATAAAAAAGATCGGTATTTGGAATAGCAAGTTTTGCATTTTCGTAAAATCTGGTAACCAAATCCGGATTAGAGATGAATGGTCTTCCGAATGCAATGAGATCTGCATGGCCTTTTGATAAATCATGTTCTGCTCTTTCTTTATCGTAGCCTCCGCTCAGAATCAATGAATTTTTGAATAAGATTCTAATTTCTCTTTTGATTTCTTCAGGTACCTCGGGAGCTCCCATGCTTTCGTGATCTACCAGGTGTACATATGCGATATCCAGCCTATTCAACTGGGTCACGAAATACAGGTATTGATCCTCAATTTCGTCAAAGTGCTCCATTTCGTTCATCACTCCGAATGGAGATAGTCGAATACCTGTCCTTTCTGGACCGATTTCACTTGATATCGCTTCAACAACTTTTAGACCGAAGCGGCATCTATTGGCTATTGAACCTCCATATTCATCCTGTCTATGGTTGGAAGCAGTATTTAGAAATTGCTGGATTAAATAACCATTAGCACCATGAATCTCTACTCCATCGAATCCAGCGCGAATGGCATTTGCGGCAGAATGTCTGTACTCGTCAATGGTTTTTTCTATTTCATTTTTGTCCATGGCTTTAGCAACAGGCATCTTTAATTCCCCTTGATTATCCACATACATCTTTGTGTCTTCTAATTTGATGGCTGAAGGCGCCAGAATTTGACTATTGGGTGGCATATTTGCCGGGTGAGAAACCCGACCTGTGTGCATCAGTTGGCAAAATATCTTTCCATTTTTGCGATGTACCTCATCGACCACTTTTTTCCAACCTTCCACTTGTTCATCACTGTACATTCCGGGAATTCTGGCATATCCTAAAGCATTGGGTGAAGGTGCTGTACCTTCCGTTATGATTAAACCTGCACCGGATCTTTGACCGTAGTAGGTCGCCATCAATTCGTTTGGGATATTGCCTATAGCCCTGCATCTCGTCATGGGTGCCATGACAATTCTATTTTTCAATAGATGACCGGAAAGGTTATATTGTTCGAACAATTCGTATTCGCTGGAATGCTTCATTTACAGTATTTGCTAATATTACTAAAAGCGAAAGGTCATTTGTTCGACAGTGATGCTCATAAGTTCAAAAATTAAGCAAATAGGCGAGAATTTAGGCTCCGTATGCCGCAAATTAATCCCACCAAACAGGATTATTGATATTATCTCCTCCCAGTCTTTGAACTGCTTCTTCATAATGTTCAGCATTGGTGGCTTGCTCAGATTCGGGATACAAGTAGCGCACCGGATACATTCCTTCATTCAAATTGTCTGGTCCAGGTTTTAAGTCCGGATATCCTGTCCTTCTCACATTGAACCATGCCTCATGACCATTGGAAACTAAAGAAATCCATTTCTGAGTCATGATCTTTTCCAGATCACCGTCGCCATCCAAAGCTACTGTTTCCTGATCAAAATAATCGTCAGGCACTTCAAGCCCCAGGTAGTTGAAATGAGCTGTCACTCCCGATTGGTATAACGCTTCTGCTTCAGCATCAATATATCCTTTCAGTGCTGCCTCTGCTAATGCAAATTGTTGCTCAGCATAAAGCATGAAAAGCATGTCTACTCCATTAGGCACATCCCGATATACAGCCCCAAATAAGGATACTTCCCCCAAGTCAATATTGTTAGCACTAATGGTCTCCCTACTCTGACCATTTTGAATACCTAAATATTCAGCCTGACCTGCATTTGCACTTTTTTCGGTGGGTCGATAAATCACACCAATTCTAGGATCATCCCATGACTTAAGGATGTTTTCCGCCGTTTTTGTCATTCTGTGTTCCTGATATAAGCCTAATGAAAACTGCGAAACTGGATTTTGATTGGGAGCATTTGCCAGATATGGAAGCACTGCATTATCAGCATTTGACTCCATGAGTTGACCTGCCTTCCATAAACCCTGAAGGGCACTAAAATCTGAGATACGATCAGAAATGCGAAGGTAGTATCTGACTTGCAAGGCATTGGCAAAGCGAATCCATTTATTCAGATTGCCATTGAACATCACATCTCCCTTTATAGAGGCACTGGTATTCTCCAAAGTTTGTACTGCATTTTTCAACACCGCCAAAATTCCGGTAGATGGGTCAGTATAAATTGCTTCCTGGGTATCGTACTTTGGTTGAGTAACACCATCACGAGCCATTAAAGCCTCAGAATAAGGAACATCTCCCCATAAATCGGTCAATTGTGAAAAAATATAGGATTTCATAATGTCACCAACGGCCTGATAGGCTTCGTTCGTCCCTTCTACACTTTGCATGGAATTAATGTCAGTCAGAAGGCCGTACAGAAGATCCCAATGTTGGCCATTGGTCCCCATCTCATATCGATCAATACGTTCGAATTCTACACTTGCCGCAAACTGAGCCAGATAATTCGATAATCTGAATCCTTGAGTATAGGTATTTTCATTGCCTAGTACCGATATGACATTGGCCAAGAGAAACTGTGGATCTATGTTTTCAGAAGAATTGGGATTCTCATTGATTTCATCGAAATCCTTGGTACATGAACTGAATACCAGGCCGATTGCTAATATTATATAAATGTAATTTTTCATTTCTTGCATTTTAGAATTCACTTTTGAGACTTAATCCAAAGCTTCGACTGGATGGATAAGACATATCTTCAACACCATAGGTAAAGTTTCTATCCTGAACGCCGTTGAGTTCAGGATCAACGTGAGGATTTTCGGTAAAAAGAAGTAGATTATTACCGATGATACCCACTTTTAAGCCTTGAAAACCGATACGGTTAGTGATCTCATCACGAAATGTGTAGTACAGACCAACCTGCCGCAATTTCACATAAGATGCGTCATAAACTGAACTGGCTTCATTGCCTCTGTCAAAGAAGTTGTTGTAAAACCTGGAAGCTGAAACAGAAGTAGTATTTTCGACATATTGTGGATTCTCAGCAGTTCCTACATTTACCACTCCATCGCCTATAATGCCATCTTCACGTCCTACCAAAGTCTCCTTTAACACGCCTGAAGTACTTCCTAGTGCTTTTGTGCGGGAAGCAATGATCCCTCCCTGTCTCCAGTCAACCAGTATGCTGGCGATAAAATTTTTGTAGCTCAATTCGTTTCCGAATCCCATACTGAAATCAGGATTGTAATTGCCTAGTAATCTAAGGTTTCCATCTTGTACCGGAAGACCATTGGCACCGTAGAGTGTTCTGCCGTCAATCTCAACGAAACCTGTTCCATACATGTCGCCCACTCTTCCCCCTTCTTTCGCGATATAAAACACAGCATTTGAGCCCCCGGAACCTCCGAAAAACTTTGCAGAACCGGTGACGAACTGATCTACACCTTCAGGTAAGGAGGTAACCATGCTCCTGAAAGTGGAGAAGTTAATCGTAGCATTCCAATTGAAGTCCTTTGATCGAAGGATTTTTCCACTCATTCTTGCTTCCAATCCTCTGGTTGTCACACGGCCGCCATTTTCAATAATATTTCCGAATCCGGAAGAATTTGAGATTGGTCGACCGATGATTTGATTGATTGAGGTGTTTTGGTATAAGGACAGTTCTGTTTGCAATCTGGAACCAAAAAACCATAATTCTGCTCCAGCCTCAAGAGCATTCAATCTCTCAGGTTTAAGTTGTGCGTTCTTCAATACGGTTTCATTGGTCACTCTGAAAAATGAACCATAATTTTGGTTAAATTGAAAAGTGTTGTTCAATTGATAAGGATCTGTATCATTCCCTGCACTGGATGCATTGAACCTGAGTTTAGCAAAGGATAATGATTCGGGAAGCTCAAACATATTGGATAAGATGTAACTGACTCCTGCTGAATAATATGCAAATGAATTATTGTCAGCAGGCAGTGTAGAAGACCAATCATTCCGAACCGTCAGGTCAAAATACAAGGAAGATTGATAACTAATGTTTCCAATACCGTACACAGAATTTATTCTTTTTGTAAAATATTGAGACGTCCCTTTCAACGGATTACGAGAATTGGCCAGCGAATAAATGCCAGGTATGCTAAGTTGAGAAGCTTCTGAAAAAGCGTAGGAAATCTTCTGATCAAATCGATTTGCTCCACCGGCCAGTGAGAATCTGATGGCATCATTCAATTGATCATCGTAAGACACCAAAACATCTGTATTAAGTTCGCGGTAAGCCACTTTATCTTCACGGTAAGAGCCAAAAGGATTTCTATTTGTACTGACAGCTCGCTTAAATTCACGGTCGTCATTATAGGTGTCCAACCCAGAACGAACTCTTACACTTAGATGATCTGTCAAATCATAGGTCAAAGCGCCGTTTCCAAACACCCTGTTCTTATTAAATGAATTGGTATTCTCAAATAGGGTCATATAGGGATTTGTAAGCCATAGATAATTGATATCAAAGTGCTGCAAGCCTTCCTGACCTGCTTGCCAATAATCTCTCATAGCCGCAATATCTGTTTGTCTACCCGTCCAATTGAAACCGTACACCACATTTTCATATCCATAACCAAGATTAGGTCTGTTCCCACTCCTGGTATTGACATAATTCAAATATCCATCGAATCGAAGTCGTTTGGACATGGCCTGATCGACAGCAATAGAAACACCATCTCTTTTCAAATCCGTATTAGGTAGTATACCTGTGTTTCTCAAATTGTTGTAAGCTACTCTCAGACCCCAATTATCTCCACCGTTGCTTATGGCAAAGCTGTTCTGATTCGTGTAACCTGTCTGGAAGAAATTCCTTACATTATCTGGTCGGGAAATCCACGGAGTGGCTGTTATAGGAGTAAATGAACCATCAGGTTTCCTTCTTGCCAGGACATCTCCACCTCTGACGACATTTCCATCCAGATCAGTGGAAGGACTGTCAAACTGCTGAATGAGTATACCCTCGTCCAGTTTCGGCCCATAGCTGGCAAGACCGCCATCATTTATGCCTCCTCCGGTTCCATTGATAAAGGAATATTCCCCATTTGATCCTCCTCCATACACATTTTGATAATCAGGTAGGGTGAGTAATGTCTCGAAGGTGAATGAATTGTTGACAGTTATACCCAGCCCTCGCTTTGGTTGGCCCCTCTTGGTACTGATTAAAACTACCCCATTGGCAGCCCTGGACCCATAAAGTGCTGCAGCACCTGCACCTTTAAGGATCGAAATTGATTCGATATCATCTGGACTGAATTCAGAGGCACCATTCCCAAAATCTACCTCCTGAAGAGCACCGTCATTGGTTAAGTCAGAAGTGATCAGCTGATTGCTAATCGGTACTCCATCTACCACAAAGAGTGGTTCATTGCGACCACTGATGGAATTCTCACCTCGGATAATGATTCTGGAGGATGAACCGACACCTGATGAACCATTGGTGATTTGTACGCCTGCTACATTTCCAGCTAGGGCATTCACCATGTTGGTTTGAGGCACCACTCTTAAAGCACCTCCATCGATTTGTTCCACACCTGCGCTCAAGGCCTGTTTTTCTCTTTTGATACCAAGCGCGGTAACGACCACCTCTTCTAATTGACCTGCCGAAGGTTCCAACATTATGGTTGTAGGCACCTGGCCATTCATGATGGTAATTCTCTTTGGTTCATATCCTAGATAAGAGATTTCGAGATCAAAATTTACCGCCTCTGTTTCAATGGTAAATTGGCCTTCCAGATCGGTCACACTATAGTTCTGCGTACCCAATTCATTGATTGTCGCTCCTATCAGTGGATCATTGTTGGAATCTACAACTTTCGAGGTGTAACTTGTGGTTTGCGCCATCAATGCCGAAAGGCATAGTTGAAGTATCAGTATAAGTTTAATTCTCATGCTGTTTAGTTATTATTGTTCATTACATATTCGCGAGCAGTTTCTAAAAGCTGAGCGCGTTTTTCTAAATCGATAGAGAGAGGAAGTTGGGCCAACCCAAGAATTCTACGCAGCACTTCTGCTCCTGCACATTGTTTCACCAGTTCCAGGTCTAAATCTGCCTCTTCTTTATAGTATTTATGTGCGTTTAAGATGGTTTGGACGGGTTGGTCACAAAGCATTAAGTGAGCGGTAGTCACTCCGATCTCAAACTCTGGATACCCGTAGAAGCAAAATTCCGGGTCGATAATTCTGACACCTTCTTCGGTTTTTAGCCAACTACCTGGAAAATAGTCTCCATGTAATAAAGTATCGCCATCCTCTAGATAACGATTTCCAAGAGATTCGATCTTTGCTTTTAAAGCTGTATCATCCTTGTATTTTTTTGCTAGATCGGCCAACCCCGGTAGCACCGTATCCAGATTGAGCCCATTATCCTCCAGGTATGGATACAAGAACATGTGTTCATGGTTTAATTTTCGCATCGCGCGGTTCGATATCGGTGAAGTAGCGTTTTGAATTTTATTTTCATTATGGAGCACTGCAGCAAATTTCATGATCTGCTGGAGCTCGGTGTCGGGAATCACAGCCTTGTTCTTGTAGAAAAAAGTATAGTCCTTTCCAGCTCCCAGGTCCTCCATGGCAATAATATTATTAATACCATCGACGCCCATGATTTTTGGGGTCATCTTTGTCAAATACGGATGATCCGAGATCTCTTTATAGAAGTCAGCTTCTCTTTGAACCCGGTCTGTCGGAGCAGCTACCTGAGGATATTTTTCCACATAGCCTCTGCTCTGCTTAATGATGAAACTTCTTCTGGGGGTACAAATTCTAAGGGTAAAATTCATATTACCATCACCCGGCACGTGAAAATGAGTGATGTGCTCCCCTGCTAAAAGCCATTTTTGGGCCTGTAAATAAGTTGTCAGAACCTGTAAGTCTTTTTCTAGCTTGATCATAAAAGTGATTTCATTAATTTTTCGTGATAATTTTCAACTACGTCATAACAATATCTGACCAGGTAACCTTTTTGCTGATCACATAGTAGATACTGCTTAAAGGATGTGTTTTGGTTTTTGCCAATGGTATCATTGGGGTGTATTTCCATTCTTGCATGCAGATTTTCTGAAATAATATCCTCTGGTTGTATGAGGTAATGGCTAGCTAAAACATCGAATGGGTTGAAGCCATGTGCTCCTAATTCTAACCATTGCTGCAGCCATGCTTGTGAACTTTGGGAAAGCCATTGGCAGCCCTCATCCCCTTTTCCAAGTTTGTTCAAATCATCTTGATCAATCCAAACTTTACTACTGATTTCATACGGGCACAAGGTGATGTCCATTCCATGCTCAAACATGACCTGAAAAGCGGCGTTGTCGAGATCAAAATTAAGGTCCCAGGCATGCCTGCCAGGGTTGCCTATTACAAAATAATCTTTGGGAGTCCTTCTTCCGGCGACCAAAACAACTTCTTCTATTTGTGACGCAAGCTCTGGGTATTTGAGCAGGAGTATTCCAACATTGGTTGCTGGTCCTATGGCCATGATGGTTAATTTATCTTGTGTCAAAGCTTTCGCCAAGCCTTCCACAGCATCGTTTGATTGCAGATTTTCCAGGTCCATTGATTGAGCTGCTCCTTCAAACACAGGAATTTCATATGAAGCAAAATTTTCAACCATATAATGACACAGTTCTATTGCATTTTCTATGATGGTATTACCGAAAACGGCGCTGATTCCTTGAATATGTACTTTACTGCTTTTCATCAGTTGGAGAATAGCAAAACCATCATCCACATCCGAATATCCGTCTCGATTTCTCAAGACCCTTTTTTTTCCTACAGCAAGATCAGAATCGATCCATATTTTCTTTTTCAAAATTGTTCTGTTTTTAATTGTTTCCAAAACTCAGTTTCCGCCAGCACACCGGTTTCGGGGTCATTGATAAATGAAGAGCGATCTTTGTAAATTTTCAATTTTCCTTTATCCATATAAGCGATTTCGTCTCCCATAAGAATGGCTTCTTTTAAATCATGAGTCACAAATAAGGATGTAATGTTAAAGGTCTTCGCCAACCGTAGAAATAAGGTTTGCATGTTTTTTCTCGTTCCTGCATCCAAGCTTCCAAAAGGCTCATCTAAAAGTAGAAGTGCAGGATTAGTAATGATGGCACGACCGAATGCTACCCGTTGTCTTTGGCCTCCGCTTATCTGATGAGGCATCTTGCTTCCATGACCCTGCAACTCTAGATTTTCAATCATCTCTATCACCCTATCATCTACGATATGATCCTTTATCTTCTTTATTCTTAATCCAAAGGCAATGTTTTCAAATACAGACAAGTGAGGAAAGAGCAAATCTTCCTGGTACAGATACACGATATTTCTTTTGGAGGCTTCGATCTCATCAACTCGGACGCCGTCCAATTTAATAACGCCTTGATCTATAGGTGTCAATCCGGCTATCATCTTAAGCATGGTGGTTTTGCCACATCCTGAACGTCCTAGTATACTTAGGGTTTTATGCTTTTCCAGATTGATATTCAATTCAGAAACAATAGCTTCCTTGTTATAACTCTTTTCTATGTCATGTACCTCCAGAAACATCAAATCAATTTATTAAACACATATTTTTTATTTATATATATCATAACAACTGGTGGTATGATAAGCATGCAACAGCTCATTGCGCCGTAATAGAAATTAGATTCTTTGATAAAAAGGAAAACCTTTATGGTAAGGGTTTGCACCTTTCCCACACCTATAATTGAAGTTAATCCGTATTCAAACCATGAAATCAAGAAGGTTTGGAAAAAACAAACCATTAGGAGCCCCCTGGCCATAGGTAATAGTACTTTTCTAAATGTTGTTAGGGAACCTCCACCAAGTGTGGCGACGAGATCTTCGTAACTTTTTATCTTTTCATTCCAAAAACTGCTGAAAAAAATCAAGGCGTATGGAAATGCGATGATGAATTGGGCTAAAACCACTCCGAAGGTAGTGCCGAAAATGCCCATTTTTAGAAAATAGTAGCTCAGACAGGCTCCAAACACGACCGGCGCCAGAATATAAGGGAAGTAAGTCAGTAAGGTTAACAGTCGTTTTTTAGGATGATAACTGACATATCTACTGATCACAAATCCGCACAATGTCGAACTTACCGCCACACTCAATGAAATCACTAAGGATATTAAGAAACTTTGCGCAATGCCACTTTCTGTTCCGGCAACTTTACCCCAGTTTTTAAAACCAAAATATTCCGGGAGTAAATCAGGAAATCTCCAACCTGAAGACATGGATAGCAGGAACAGGAATATGAATGGAAATACAATTGCAACCAGGTAAGTAATCAATATGCCATTTTTCCATCTACCCATTTTCAGTAGATCTTTTTGAAAATAAAAGAATAGTTGCAATACTAACCAGGATGGTATACATCACAGCTACTACGTAACCCTCTGAAATCTTGGTTAAATCAAATTGCTTTAGTTCTCTGACAATCAATACGGACAACATTTGGGGTGATTCTTGTCCTAAAATCAATGGCACCTCGTATGCACCTAACAGGAAAATGAAATATAGGGCTATCAATGTCCAGGTTTTTCTTAGAATGACAGGCAAGCTAACTCTCCAAATTGTTTGACTATTACTGGCACCAAGGGATCTGGCCAGTTCTGTCAATTGATCAAGTCTTTCATTGTCATACACGTTCAGAAACAACAGGACGAAGAATGGCATGACCACACTGATTAAAACCAGGATAATTCCTATCGCATACTGGTCATTGATCAAATCAGGAAAGTCTGTGATCCCTGATGTAAATCCGAGTAAATAACTGAATCTGGAAAACAAACCTGATTTGGAAAGTATTTGTACAGTGAAGAATGCGGCAACAATTCCCGGAATGGCCAAGGGTAAATAAATCATGAAAGACACGATTTTGCCCCTTAACTTTTTCTGAAATTTCAACGTAAACCAAAGGGCGGCTGTCACTGATATAAATACCGAAATTAAAGCAATGGTCACACTATAAATGAGGGCATCTAAAAAAGCACCTGATCTAAAAACTTCTGCCCAAAACTCAAGTGTAAATCCATCATTTACCACACCTATAATTCCAAAACTATATAGTAACGAATAGCCGAAAGCTGCTGCAAAAGGCACCATACCGATCAGCACGAAAAATAATATTCCAATGTGGCTCTTATTGCTCAATGACCTGAGTTCGAAAGTCTTCAAATAATCGTATCATGTATTGTGGGTCAGGCTCCTGAATGGCTTTTTCCTGTAGGTCGGCCATTTCCGGACCGTACTTTCTTCGTTCCTGCGCTTCAAATTTAGTTCTCCACTCGACAGGTAACTTCGACACATCCAAAATGGTATTAGAATCCATTTCATTAGGATCGGATTTCTTTAATTGAGCTTCTGGAGACATCAAAAAATTAATGACTACCATCGCTCCAAGTTTATTTTGAGAATTATAGGATATGCCCAGGTAATTTGAATTCTTGATGGTGCCATTGTCCCATGCGTAACCTCGCGTAGATTTTGGAAACAAACCTTGAATGACTTTATCTTCAATTCCACCTTCACCAAAACCGTAATCTATTAGCAATTCACCATTAGCGTACATTTGGTCCATTTTCGTGTGTTCCTTTGGAAATGTAGTACCATTCTTCCAAAAATGTTTTTTGTTCTTGTTAATGTACGACCATAATTGGGTGGATAGTTCTTGGTACTTAATTTTATCAAATGGGCCATTCAAGCTTTCGGGTCCACCTCCTAATTCAGCAAGGAAGCTTTTTAGCAAGGTCATTCCTGAAAAGTCGTTGGAGATCGTAAAAGTACCGGGCTTAGATTTTACATAGCTTTCAAGTTCGTCAAGGTTTGAAGGTGGATCCTGGATTCTTGTGGTATCATAAAATAAAGCAAACTGACTGACACTCCACGGTGCTTCCATGTAATTTACGGGTTGCTGAAAATCTATGCCGATGAATTCATCTTCAAAATTGACATATTGCGCATTGGGGAGCTTTGTCACGAATGGGCCCCACAGTCCGTCTATCTGTCTGAGTTGAAAAAATGTCTCACCGTTGATCCAAACCATATCTACCTGACCACTGCCTACATTAGCTTGCTTTTCACCCATGATGAGCTGTACAATTTCAGGACCCTGGCCACCTGTAATCTTGAGATCAATATTATACTTTTCCTTTACAGCAGGAATGACGTAATTATTGATATAAGAATTGATGGAAGGGCTTCCTTGCCACATCATAAAATTTACAGTAGTGCCTGACGCTTTCTGCTCAATTTCTTGCCAGGGGATGGTTGATATGTCTAATTCAGAACCATGATTTGCAGGACTGCAAGCGTACAGCAAAACAAAAATAAAAACAACGTACTTCATAGCAGATGAAGAAGAATATTTATGAATAAAAAGGAATTAAATTGGAGTCTTGGTAGTATTTCAAAAATGTGATGGTGGACCTCTCAGAAAAGGAGTATATACCACAATTGGGATTGCAATCAAGTGAATACTTACAGGCAGTGAGTTTTTAACAAACGCAAGAAAAGTCCTTATAATCGCAATAGAACTGATGTCTTTCAACTCTTTCACTACTAAAGCGAAATCTTTTAATTGATTGATGTCTCTTTTCTGTTCCAGGACTTCCAACTCGATGGATTGGACTTCAAAATAGGTCTTCAGATCTGAAGCAGTATATTCACTTTGCCATCTTATGCATTGAAACTTCTTATCATCTAATTGGTCTCTTTTTAGACCGATAAGATATGCACCTTGACGAAAAGTGGGACCCAAGATCGCTGTACCGGATTCGAGTGTTGATTTAATATGGCCAAAATCAATATGCTCAAGCGATAAACAATCATTTCCTACTGAAAAAGCGGATTGATAGCCGAGATCGAATGCATGTCTGAATGCATTGACCAGTTTCTCGCCAAAGCTATTTCCCACCTGTTTTTGCTCATCGAAGAAAATGATGTCGAGCTCAGAGGATCGAAGTACGCTGAGGGTCTTTCGATATAGAAACTTGGATATGGCAATTCTTTGAGCTCTCGTGGAAAAATTACTCCAAGACTTGGATTCAGCTTCACACTTTACTGATCTGCTAAAATAAATTAAGGCCGTTGAGTTGCTTTTATCCACGAAGTAAAAGTAAGTAATTAAATGGATCTAAGTCTACAAAATATAGGCGGCGTCTGCCGGTGGACAAATTTGAAAAGCAAATGATAAATATCTACCTGCCAGGACTGCTTATCTGGAATGTCAATGTAAGATAAAGGCTTCTTCCGTCACTTGGTATAATGCCCGGACCAGGGTATCCTGTAGCACGACGAGTAAAGTATTGAGTGTTGAGAACGTTATTGATTCCGGTATCCATTTTGAAATTATTCCATTTGTAGGACATGCTGATGTCCATTATTTGATAGGCAGGAATAGGACCGATAATCCCTTCTCTACTATCACCTCCTGAAGGAATAGAAGAATTCTGGACATCTGTAAATTGAGAAGAAACATAAGTCCATTGAAGACTGGCCATCAAATTTTGATAGCCTGCATTGACACCACCTTTAAAGTTGATCAAGGGTATAAATTCCACTCTCTTACCTACTACATTATTTTCATCGCTGCTGGTATATCTGCTATCTGTTAATGCCAGATTACTGAATACGCTTAATTTGGATTGTTCCCTTCCGGCCAAAAGATTAATATCTATCAATGTTTCAACTCCATAAATCACTGCGTTTCCGATGTTTTTTCTAACTCTGTTTGCTCGCTCATTAAGTATAATTCCTATTCGATCATTGTATTTAATTCCAAAAGCACCCATATCGTAGGAAAGTATATTTTTCACTTTACCACGGAAACCTAAATCGCCAGTTATCCCCCTTTCGTCCGATATGTTGGGATCGATAATAAATGTCGGATTGATTGTTCTAATATCACTAAATGTGACAGACCTGTAATTTTGAGAAACATTAGCATGCAAACTAAATTTTTCCATAGGTTTGTAACCCATTCCTATTCCGAAAAGCATAAAGTTTCTGGGCAAAGAACGATTGTCATCGAATCTTCTTATAGAAATGGGGTTTCCTGCATTGTCATAGATTACATTCGTATATTCTCCGGTTGTCTCGGTAACAATATGCTCAAATCTTAATCCAGGCGTTAGTGAAAATCGATCATTGATATAAAAAATGTTTTCGCTGAAAAGCGCCACGTTTTCATTTGGAAACAGAAATGATGACTGATTGGCGTAATCTGGAAAATCCTCATTTTCAAAATCAAATTCAGGATCGGTATCTAATGAACCCGGGCCTTGCTGACTTCGATTTCGAGCTCGGTATAGTTTTGTTCCTATCAGCCATACCGCTCTTTTATTTTTAATTTTATACCGGGTCAGGTATCTCGCTTCAAGGCCAATGTTTCTAAACCTTCCTTTTATTAAATCTCTGGGTAAAATATAGTTTCCATTTTCATCCTGCTCATCCAAGGCATTGACGGGATTGGTATTAAGATCGGTGGGATCTCCGCGAAAACCTAGTGAAAACCGATCTGCCTCCAGTGCTGTCAAATTGATCGTCATTTCACTTTTTGAGGAGAATTTATGTCTAAAGTAAGCGTGATATAAGTTCCAGTTTACTTTAAACCAGTTTCTGGAGCGATTGCCTTGTCTGGGATCTGTAGCGAATTCAGTGTCTGTTAGTCCTCCTGCCTGTTTAGCCAAGTACGAAAAATGGGTATACTCTAATTTTAGTGAGGTATTACTATTCCAATCGTATTTAGTGGATAAAAATGTGTTATTAGCATTGAAGTCAGAGTTTTCTCGGTATCCGTTTCCAGTTTTGTAATTATAATAACCTTGGATTGTCCATTTATTTTTCCGAAAACCTATACGATTGAAAGAATTAAAAAAACCAAAGGAACCAATCGTCTGTGCAGATTTGATCTCATAATCCTGATGAGTCGGCAAAAGGTGAGTTTTGAAATTAATCAATCCTCCAAATTGAGTCCCATATTGTAAAGATGCAGCACCCCTGATAATTTGAATCTCATCGAGTGCTTCAGCGGGTGGGGTATAGTAACTCTCCGGGTAACCCAAAACATCGGCACTGATATCATATCCATTTTGTCTGGTGTTAAAATTCGCTGTTCTGTTTGGATCAAGGCCCCTGCCGCCAATTGCAAGTTGAAGACCACCATCGTTACCTTCATAAATATTCAATCCGGCAACCTGAGCATAAATCTGTCTGCTGTTGTTTGCAGCTATATTTCCCATCATTTTTTCAATCCGGACCACTTCAGATTTTTTCCCTGCATAAATCGCAGTGCCTTCTACCGCTCTAAGTCTTTGTAAGGCAAATTGTTGATCTCTTTGATCCTGGATAACAACTTCAGTTAGTTTGTCACTTAATTTTTCCAAAACAAAAGAAAGGGTAGTATCACGAGTAAGTGTGATGATTTTTTCTCGGGAATTATACCCAATGGCAAAGACAATTAGTGTGTAAGTACCTTGTTCTATGGATTTGAAGTTAAAGGATCCATTTTGAAGAATGTCTTTCTCTAACAAGTAAACATCCGCATTTATAATGACCTGTCCGCTTTCAGAATCTTTAACGTTTCCTTCGATGTTTAACTGCCCATTGGCATAAACTACACCTAGTAAAAAGCTAACGATATGAAGTATTCTAGTCATTAAATGGTAAAACCCAATTTCGGTGTGCAAAGGAATCATTTATTTCTAAAAGATTGACGTTTGGATCGATAAATGGTTTGCTTTTCTCACCATTCAAAGCAACATAGCTTTCCACATAGATTTCAATGTTTTCATGTCCTTGTTTAGTGAAATGCTGACCAAGAAAATGGGCGTACTCTACAATAAAATCTGGTTGAGTCGCCATCTGCTTTTCTTGAAAAGCTGTTAGAAAATCACTATTATCCACCTTGAAGGATTTACCTGTAGCGGCATCGACCACTTTAAATTCTGCATACCCCGCTTTCTCCATGAGCATTACTCGCCATGAAAACCGATAGCCTTGCTCTGTCCAGAACAGCTTACCTGGATAAGCCAGAAATCTTAAGGGTAAAAGGATTTGTATGATCAGGTAAATGGATAGAAAATATTTGACCTGGGGAGATGGACGCCATGTCTCATTTGATTTTAACTGATGGACTCCCAGTCCGGAGAGTTTAGCCATCAGGGTTAGTATTCTCTGATGCATTGGCGCATCAAAAAATATGAGAGTACTGACAATCATAACATATGGAAACATTCCGATGGGAAACAACACTCCAGTCAGCATATGAAAGATGATGACCGTGAGATATGCCCACACTCTGGTTGGTTTATAAAGCAAAAAGAATACAATGAAGAGGTCGTAGATGGCACCGGCCCAACTGAAGAAGTAATGTGCCCACTTCTGATGTAAAAAATCACCAAGAAAAGGTATACTATATTTAGAGGGTAGCCATATTGACAAAGGCATGGCTTTCAGCATCCAATCACTGTTTAACTTAGCCAAACCAGCATAAATATAAACGATGGCTATTAAGATTTTCAGTGCATTGATGCTATATGCAGGAACATATTTATAAGCCATATTTCTTGCGTCCCATGAGAAGTATCGGTTCATGGGAAGAAATATCATCATCAGACTGAGAACTGAAATGAAATAATAATGATTGAGATAGGTGGTTTTATCCATTAACTCTATATAGGTAAAGGATAAGAAGAAAATAGCCATACTCCACCTGTACTTAAATCCTAAACTAATGCATAAGGCACTTAATGCGCAAAGGGTGAAGAGGCCGTACGTCAATGAAGGGGCTGGAACTGACACCCATTCGAAACCATAATATTTGAACTGAAAGCTTGGTTCAAGGTATAACTTCTCAATCCATCCATTTGCCCAAAATCGAATGATGCTGGCAAACATCATCAATCCAAAAAAGATTCTGAATGTAGCTAGAGGAGAAGCATGCTTTGTATTAGTCGCCGTCAGCATCTACATAGTCTACTTGTATGCTTAAAGCCTGCAACATATCTACTTTTAGCAGAACAACGGCTTTTTGCAATTCATCATAGACTTCTAATAGTTGCAGATTATTCTCATTGATCTGATCTTTAAGACTAGGGTCGATATCCTTCAGCAATCTTTTAGCTTGCTCCCAATGATTGTTTATGGCTATTGCAATCTCACCTTTGTCCATAAATTCAAGATAGTCGGCGAGGCTATTATCAGCATTGAAAAATGCCTGTGCAGCATTAAGCGCAGTAAGCAATAAATTTTTAGAATACTTGGAAGAATACGGTGCTTCGACATTCATGGGAAGTGGGTCACCACTGAATACTCCTGCCGGAATACCTACTTTACCGGCTCTTAAATATTTTTCGTAGTAAAATAGAAAGTCATTGACCATCCGATCTACTGATTCGGGATTTTGGACAAAGGAAGATCGTTCTTCCACATTCCAGCTGTCATTGACTTGAGTTGCCAATTTTTGCAACCTTGATATCAAAAGGTCCAGATAGGCACTACAATCGTTTGCACTAAGTTTTTCAACCAACTCATCCGCCTTAATTTTGTCAAAAAGCATGTAGTCTAACGCTGGAAATCCTTGAGCTACTCGAGTGGAAGGTAATGCGAGATTGATATTTTGTTGCTCAATATTGCTCTTGACCTTTTCGATATTGGTAGGATAAGTATTGGTATATCCACGCATACCCAGTTTTTCAGCTTCGCCAATTTCAAAAAGAGCCACCATCTGCCAGGATTCATAGGCTTGGAGATAAGTGTTTCTCAAAGCATCCAGGGTAGATGTGCTGGGTGCGGTTTTAAAGTCAACATTCTTGATAGCCAATTCATTGAGAGCTGAAAGGTATTGAGCATATCCTGGCTTGATGTGTAAATCAACCCAGTTTTCAAGCATCAATTCACGATCAAAATTATCTTTTGTTTCAGGTATAAAGGATTGCTCACATCCAGTGAAAAGAGTGATTAGAAAAATGAGTGAAAGAAGTCTATTTAACATCATTGTGCTGCTTGTTCTAGTGTAAAATTGAATTGATCAGCGATACTTCTCGAAATGTCATCCAAGGTAGCCGAATCTACATCCCAAAAACCATTTCCTTCATCTAGTCTTTCCAGAAACTGTAATACCTCATCCCGATCTACATATGGTTCAAAAGTATTGGGCTCGCGAGTAAATTGAAGACTATAAATAAATCCATATCCTTCAGAAAGATCATGAAATGCAGTGCCATAATTTTCGTCTGACAAGGCATTCTTACCTTGTTGTAAATAGTAAACAGATCTAACTCCTATCACTGTTGAAACCAATTCGCGAATAATTTCTGCCTGCTCATCTCTCACATCATATGCTCCTGCCACAATAGCAGCCCGACCTTTCTTAAAAGCGTCATAAATATCTTGTGCTATGTTGCTAAAATCAGGATCGTTGTTTACTCTGAAAAGATACTTGTTGAGGAAGGAATCATCAGCACCTAAGGTAGAAAGTGGATCGCTGGCACTTGCACTGGCTCCGAAAAGATATCCATATGCTTCATCCCACTTATGTTCCATATTCGTATAGGGCTTATTTTCTACAATGATCCCCTCATCATTTTCAGCTCTGTTATTACCTTCATCAAGTACGGAAACACTCAAGTAGTTATTCAACATTTGATCTGTCATCAGTGCTCCGATTAAACCTTTGGTAAACGCCTGATTATATTCCAGACCTTTAGCATTCACGTATCTTGTACTGTTGCCATCTGCAATCTGACCAGCTATGCCGACTTCTGCTACACGATTGGAAGCCGGAAATATTTCTTGTGTTTGCAGAGAAAGCCAAGTCTCAAATTGTCCTTTTACTATAGAGGAGGCAGCTGTGCTGGTTGCAAAAAAATCTTTCGAAGCGGCCACCTTAGATTTAATACTCTTCGAAGAGCTGTTCAAGTCCTGATCACTAAATGGGGTATTCACATTTCTGAACATATTGATCAGTTGCTCCTCACTTTGGGTAAAATCTTCCATTGCCGAAACCAATTCTTCTGCCATTTTAATACGGGTCGTTTGACCTTCGAATGACACAGTAGATTGCCCGTCCCTGGAAAAAGTATAAAATGTAGGAACATCGATTTTAACTTCTTTTGGTTGCTGGTCCTTTTCGCAACCCATTAAAATAAAAATGACAGCTAAAAATATATAGATATGTTGTTTCATATAAGCTTTTTTCACACCTCCTGGAGGTCTTCATTTCAATTTTTCAACAGCGCGAAAGTAAGACAGGATTTTCTAAAAAACAAGCTTATCTAGAAAAAGTCTAAATAAAAATAGTGATCTTAACAAAGTTATGACAATTGCCTCGCAGCTAACAATGTAACGGTGTATGTTTTGCGCCTGACTCTGTATATTTTATGCAATTCGTAAGGCAATGGCGCTATTTTTGTTTTATTGAATTCAAAATAAGTGACATGACAAACACTATAAATTTGATAAACATGTAAAGACTTCAAACGGTTTAAAAAGTTTGTTGTTATAATATCGGAGGCCATGAAATAGTTTTCGAGATGTGGGTAAGTAATATGTTTTCAAGTCAATTTAATCTTAAAGTTTTCATTATTAATTTTTTACTGGTATCCGCTGTAATACCGGTTGCCTTTTACCTTTTTGAATTCAATTTTGAGTACTACTTTCGACTTTTGCAAGAGGATGGAGTGTTAGAGTGGTCTACTTTCTGGTCTTTTATATTTGCCTGTATTTTATTTGCCATCGCTACAATCAATCGGACTACTTCTGGATTTAAAGCTTATTGGTTTTTGGCCGGGTTGTCACTTTTTTGTCTTGTTTTCGCAATGGAAGAAATTTCATGGGGTCAAAGGCTTTTGGGTTACCGACCACCCAGTTATTTTTTGGCAGAGAATTATCAGCAAGAGCTAAATTTTCACAATATCATTGACACTAATTTCAGAAAGATTATTCTTTCGATTATTATTTTGGGTTATGGAGTTTTTTTACCATTGTTGAATAGCATACCATCAGCGCAAAAGTTGTTCACAAAGTGGAATATCATTTTACCTGATATCAACTTACTGGGAGCATTTGCTGCTACCTATATTTTGTATTTGACTTATCCGATCCGCTATTCTGGAGAGATCGTTGAATTTATGTTGGGACTGTGTTTTCTCTTTACAGCATTGAGCACACTCAAGAAACAAGATGCCAAAGTGTTTAAGCCCTACCAGGCGTACCTCATTAACACAGTAAGCAGTATTATAGTTATTGCTTTTGGTGCTGGGAATGTACTTTTGTCTCAGTTTATAAAAAACGATTCTCAACAGTATATCGATGCGGCACAAACTGAAGTGGAACAACTACACAAGGACTTCATGTTTTTAGTATCAGGAGAGTACGGACTACCGCGCTTGCAGTGTGGTTTTCACAGACGAGTCTATACTGCTGTCAATTTATACGATATCTATGATAGATTTGATACAGGCTATTTTGCCAGCCTAACACAACAAGGCTTAGAAGAAGAACGGGCTACCTTTTTTATTGATCCCTGGAATTCCCGATATTGGATTACAGATCAATGTACTGATTCTAATTCAAGGATTCTTGTCGTGTATTCTTTGGGTCCGGACCGCAAGCGTCAAAGTATAGGTTCTCAAATCAAAGGCGATGACATCGGGAAGACCTATCACTTTAGATTAAAGTAATCTGTATCAAAATATTTTGTCGATTAGAGCACTTGTAAGTGATACTACAGCTGCCAGACCCAAAGCCCACCAAAAGTTCTTAACCTTGAATTTTGGTAAAAACCAATCGGCTACCAGAATAAGGATGGCATTCAGTAACCAGTTAAAAATACTTAGTGTCAACAAACCAAGAGATACAATTCTCAAAAAGTTACCCAAAGTAAAGTCAAGAACAGCTACGACCAGTGCGACAACCACTGCCTGAAGAATGTCGCTTATAGTGACACCAGGAAGTAACTTGGCTCCGATAAAGAAAGCTGCCGCAGTAATGATGATGTTTAAAATCCACTCCATGTTTAGTTATTTTATTATTTAATCCTATTCCAGAACGATTGTTCGCTTGTGAATTTAATGAACAATATGAACTTGCAGGTAGTAACAGAAATAAAAATGATGAAGCAAATTTTATGTTTAATATTTGTGACCTGTAGCATGCTATTGCAAGCACAGGAGGGAACACCATCTGTCATTAGGGGAAGTGAACAATATTCATTGACCATAAAGACCTACATCGACAGCGGCGATTCACTGGTGAACGACGTAGATGTTTACCTATTTGATCCAGTCTCTAACGATCTTTTGGAGACCAAGACGACCACTGATGGGGAAGTGACTTTTGAAATAGACCCTCAAGTAGAATATGAAATACGAACTTGCAAAGAAGGCTTTCTAAAAGGAGGAATCAGTATTTATGAATGTAATGAAGGTGATGAAGTGCTTTGCAGTTTTGGAGCGGATGAGTATATCTTCATAGCCATGGGTGGGGAAGACAAACCCATTGCATATTTTGATGTCTACCTTGCATTGACTCCTCTAAAGCTTGGTTCAGTCTATGAACTAGAGAATGTGTATTACGATCTGGATGAATCCCATCTACGACCTAGAGGAAAAGATGAGTTGGACGAGTTGGCTAAAATCATGAAAAGAAATAAGTCTATAAAAATTGAATTGTCAAGTCATACCGATTCCCGAGCTAGCAATGAATATAATCTGGAACTTAGCCAACGAAGAGCTGAATCGTGTTATGAATACCTCGTTTCTCAGGGTATCTCTGCAGATCGAATCATTCCTAAAGGGTATGGGGAAACCAGGCTCCTTAATGAATGCAGCGACGGAGTAGAATGTACCGAGGAACAGCATCAAAGAAACAGAAGAACAGAAATAGAAGTGCTGGAATATGAACCCATTGAGTGCGAACCTTCCCTGGATGTAGATTTTCGTGTAAAGGATCTACAAATGGATAGTGACCGATAATCTTGATGGTTGACAAATCGACTTACAAAACAATTTGTATGTTTTCTCGATTTATTATAGCAAAGTGGAATTATTCTTCGTTAGTATGATCGATGACCACAATCTTTGCAACATAAAATTTAATAAATGAAGTATTTGACAATTCTAGTATTGAGTGGACTATTCTTAATTTCCTGTGGAGATAGAGAGAATCCAGAGATAAGGTTTGTAACTCCTGCTAACAATACACAGGTTGCTGCTGGCGAACAAATTTCTGTTCAAGTAGAGGTAACTGATAATGACGCATTGGATCGAATAGTGATCGGTGGCGAGAATTCAGGCATACCAGCCATAACTACTTTTGAAGCACCTGATAGACACACGGAGATATTTAATGTTTTTACTCCAACTGAAGCGCCAAGTGGTGCTGAAATTTCAGTGAATGTTCAAGCTACTGATGCGGCAGGAAATACAGCTGCTGACGATTTGATTTTGATTATTCAATAAAAAAAAGGCTGTCTCAATCGAGACAGCCTTCTTGATTATATAATAATCCGAATTAACTTTCAAATCGTACTGGAATGGTGATTTGAACCGCAACCGGTTCACCGTCCTTTATTCCAGGAGTCCAGTTTTTCATTTTTCCAACTACATCTACAGCTGCTTTCTGGCAGCCTTCGCATTTTTTCACTTTACTACTAGAAACATACTTCATGTCTGAAAGTGTTCCATCCTTCTCGATGACTACAATGACCTGCTCGAATCCTTTCTGGTTTCTGGCACCCTTCGGCACTTCCGTATTTTCTTTTACAAATTTTAGAATCTCTTCATTCGAGCATGCTAGAGGATCTTCTTTGACTGGACACTCTAATCCAAAAATGGGCTGTCTGTCTACATCTGTTACATTGTAGACAGCTCTATCAGTAGTTGATATCTCCAGCGTGTTGGTGGAGTTTATAATTGCCTTTTCTTCTTTTCTATCTACTTTTACGTCTTCGATTATATCATTTTCTGTGTTATCTGTTGCATTATCGCAGGAGGCAAATAGTGCTCCAACAGCGAGAACGAATAGCGGTAAGACGTTCTTAAATTTAAAATCTATTGCTTTCATATTTTTTAGCTTTGATCGTAAAGTATACTCGAAAAGGTACAGGAATGTTCGATTGCGAATGTTACACCAAGTGTAGTGATCACAACTAATATCAGAAAAGTAGAGTATGTATATCTGTGGTATCTCGAGTTTTTTCTAATATTACAGTATGAGAAACTTAATTGCATTACTTGCGCTGGTTTATGTCAATGTTATGGTTGGTCAATTGACTTACACTTCGGAACTCCATGTGCAGATTGGTGATTTGATAGAGTTTCAGGTAAATAACATTGTTGATCCTGAAACGGATTTTGAACTTACAGGTGAGAATGTCGAATGGGATTACGCTGATTTGGTCTCTCAAAGATTTGATAGTGTTCGTTTTGTAGATCCTAATGAATCCGGTTACAGATCAGCCTATTGCCTGGCTAATTTTATTTTTTTTAATTGCCAGGAGAGGTTCAATGATGTGACCAACATCGCTGTGAAAGCCTCTGATAGTCTCGGAATAGAAGGTTTTAGAACTGAGAATATTGTAAGACATTTTCTGCAATCAAAGGAACAGTACTCAGAGACCATGCTTGGGGTTTCAGTAGATTTCAATGGTACCTTGGTTCCCATAGGGATTGAATTTATCAACCCGGATACCATATATCAGTTTCCATTTACATACAACTCAAAGGATAGTTCAACAAGCAGATTAGAACTCGATCTAGGCTTGATTGGATTGGATGTAAGTTTCAGTCGGAATCGTAGAAGGATCAATCATGTGGATGGCTACGGAAGTTTAAAAACGCCTGCGGGTTCATATAATGAAGTATTAAAAATGAAGACACTGATCTTCAACTCAGATACTACATACTATGACACGGTTCGAATTGTGACCACCAGCAATGAAATAGAATATAAATGGTTTGCTAAAGGATTTGCAGATCCAGTCCTTCAAGTATGGGGTCTGAGAGTCAATGATTCTGAGTTATTGGGAGAAGTAAGATGGCAATCAATGGCGGAAACTTCTTCAGTGAGCCATCAAGTCTTTGATACCGAGATACTGGTTTCACCAAATCCTTTCAATGAAATGATCCAAGTGACTTCAGTAAATAAATTAAAAGAATTCAATTTGCTTGACGTCAATGGTCACTCTGTTTTTTCAAGCGAAGTCAACGGATTGTACCAATATCACATCTCAACCCCAGACTTGGATGCAGGCATTTATTTTCTAATCGTGTCCACTGAAAAAGGGAACAAGTTGCAAAAAGTGATTAAGGTAGAATAGAAATTAATGATCTAAGTTAATGTCTCTCAGCATAAAAGGAGCTGTAGTAAGAAGATGATTGGTTAAGCCCAACGTTTAAAGTTCTATTCATAGTCAGCCTCATTTATTTATCTCAATGAACTACTAAAGTGAGAACAAACGATCCTCTTGTTTCAAGATTTTGAGTGAGATCTCTGTCAAAAGGGCGTTCCAGATTATTGCCAGCAATATCTTCGATTAATGGATTGACCTCAATTTTATATTGACCAGGGCTTAAACTCACTTCCGGCTCAAATAAGATCGCTCTCTCACCATCTTGAATGGACCAAAAACCTTTTATTCCTTGCACGGAAAATGCGTCGAGTGTAGAGGCAACATCCATGACTTCATCGAAAATGATTTTCAGTCCAACTTTACCATTGACCTTCGTTGATTCTACACTCCATTTTTCAAAGTCAGGGCTTTGCCTATCAGCTGTTATGACTTTAAATTCTTTGTCATAATTTGTAGCAAGTTTTATCCCTTCCCGGTCTCTAATTTCACCTGATACCCTTAAGATGTAGTTCTGGCCAGGCTGAAAAACCGGCCCGAGCTTCTCATTCGGTCCCAACCCACGCTTTGTCCTTCCGGGTTCAATCCAAAGGCTGAGTTGAGTTCGATCTTCATTCCACAATTCAGGAATTTCATCGAGAATGGCGCGTTCAACCTCTTCACCTTTTTCATCAATAATGGAAATCCACTCGTAAGCAATCTCCATCATTGGTTTAGAAAAATGGACATTGAACTTCAAAATATTGGAAGGGATATCTGAAGTTGAGGGATAAATCGCCTGGACTTCGCCTATTATATAGTCATCTGGAAAGGAAACTGACCATGTTTTGACGGCTTCACCACAAACTGCTGTATAGAAACCATTTTTCATAAAAGGAATCAATGGCTTAAATGTGATGGTAGATGAATCTCGTTTATAATTACCAATAACCTCAAGCCCATCTGAAGGGCTCGAACCTTGATAGATAAAAAGATCGGTCAGGTTTGGCTCGCATTGACAGGATACTACATCATCAGCAATATCTATAATCTGTTGGCCACTTATTGCCAAATGGCCAATCATTATGATAATGAATAGTTGTGTTTTTAATCCTACAACCAACGACTTGCTCCTTGTTTAAGCACCAAATCACCTTCGGAAGTTCTTTGAAGCATCACGAAAGTATTGTCCTCATAGCGATCTAACTGTAAAACATTGACAAAAGGCAATGCTATAAAGTCTACTCCAGCAGTGGCAGATCGTTCCTCAACCGGGGTGGTTAGAGATTCATCAAACGCTTCAATATCTGCAACACTTATTTTCATCAACGCTCTGGAAGAATTGGCAATTAAAATATACCGCTCTCCCTCACTTTCTAATTCGATGATATCCAAAGGTGTATTCCAGTTGCCCAACTCAGCAATGGTGCGCCCTTTAGTGTGATTTCCGGTTTTTAGATCTGACATTGGAAATATAACAAGAGGAGTACAAGTGTAGCTGGCAATAACATGTGGTTCACCTTGAAGTTGAACAGTGGTAAAAGCTTTCACTGGCGAATTGGTTTCATACTGCCCATGAGCTGCATGGTAAATTTCCAGAGATCCGAAAGACTGTTCATCTTTGAACGGAAAGTCCATGGACCTGAAAGTTGACCCAAATTCTTTATTGCTTAGTCCTGTAAGCAGTACTTTTCCATTGTCGTAAGCAATGTCTGAAATAGCCCACTTTCTCAACGGTCGCTCTCTCCTGTCCATAGCATCTTCAGCGACCGGTTCTGCAATATTCATCTTAGAAAAACTAACATCAGTCAGATCGATCCAATCAAGCATCCCACCATTAACTTTAAAGAGCATAGATTGACCATTACCGTGCTGTACAGTCAGAAAAATATGCTTGCTTTTAGAGTGCACAGCCATATCTGTAATTTCAAATTGATCTTTAGTTGTACCTAGTTTGGTAGCTAAAAGCTCATCTACATTTTCAATTTCTTCAAAACTTCCGGCCATCTCAGCAACGTGATCAGTTAGGTCTATAGCCACCACTTGTGCTGACATGGCGTCGCCGATAAACAAAATATGATCGGGACCAAACACAATACTGCTCATAGATTTAATTTCGGGATTACCAGTGACGAAACCCTCCTTCCAATTGATATCTGTGGAATAAGCGATTAAGAAGCATAAAGCGAAGAACGAAGAAAGTATAATTTTTTTCATTGTAATTTATTTTTATTCAACTACTTAAGATAACATTAAATTTCCAGAATTGTTGGATGCTGTCAAAGTATTTGATTTGTTATATTTGACAAAAAACAACCTATATGAGTGCGTGCAAATATTCTTGCCAAATTTTGAAACACCTATTGCTTTCTTTTTTGATTTTATTGTTGTGGCCTTTTTGTTCAAAAGCCCAAAATGAAACAAAAGACAACGAATCTTCTGCGGAAAGTTATTATGCTCCAGTTAAGTATCGTTCTATTGGTCCATTTAGAGGAGGACGAAGTGTAGGTAGTTGTGGAGTCCCAGGAGATCCGCTTACCTACTACATGGGAACGACGGGAGGAGGATTATGGAAGACGGAGGATGCAGGGATGCACTGGCATAATGTTTCAGATGGATACTTTCAACTAGGTTCAGTAGGTGCTGTGGCAGTTGCGGATTCAGATCCCAATATTGTATATGTAGGGATGGGTGAACATGCACCCAGAGGTGTTATGACATCGCATGGAGATGGAGTTTATAAATCTACTGATGCAGGTAAATCATGGAAGCATTTGGGATTAGAGAAAACCCAGCACATTGCCAGAGTAAGGATACATCCTGACAATCCTGACATCGTATACATTGCTGCTCAAGGTGCACTTCACAGTGGTTCTGAAGAGAGAGGTATTTATAAATCAACGGATGGTGGTCAAACGTGGAAGAATGTATTATATGTCAACGACTTGACTGGTTGTTCTGAACTGGCTATGGATCCCACTAATCCAAATATTTTATATGCAACCATGTGGCATCATCAAAGATTACCCTGGAAAGTGATAAGTGGAGGACCTGGCAGCGGAGTTTACAAGTCCACCGACGCAGGAGAAACCTGGTTTAAAATTGAAGATGGTTTACCTGAAGAAAAAGGAAAAATGGCGATAAGTGTTAGTGCTGCTAATCCCTCCAAAGTTTACTGTCTGGTAGAAAGTGACAGCAATCAGGATAAAGGGGGATTATTTGTATCTGAAGACGCTGGAGAATCTTGGTCCATGGTATCCGGAGACAATCGATTGACGCAGCGCGCCTGGTACTACATTGAAGTTTTTGCGGATCCAAACGATGAAAACACGGTTTATGTCCTGAGTGCACCTGCGCTTAAATCCATTGATGGAGGCAAGTCATGGACCAGAATTACAGGCACCCATGGGGATTATCATGATTTATGGATCAATCCGGACAATTCAAAGAACCTTTGCATTTCAAATGATGGTGGAGCTGCCATTAGCTTTAATGGAGGTAAAACCTGGTCGACCCAATCCAATATGCCGACTGCCCAATTTTACAGGATTAATACAGATAATCAGTTCCCGTATAGAATATACGGCGGACAACAAGACAATTCTTCGGTTTCTATAGCTCATCGCGAATTTGAGTCATCGACGATTGGTTTCAGAAGTTGGGATGCGTCCGCTGGAGGAGAAAGCGCATTCTTAGCTTTTGATCCTGATGATCCAAGATTGGTCATGGGGGGAAGCTACCTTGGAACCATTGAAATATATGACAATCGGGCTAATGCGGGTACCAACATTATGGCTGCACCGATACAGTATTTGGGTCGTGAAGCCCGGGATATGAAATACCGTTTTAATTGGAATGCCCCCATCATTTGGTCAAAGCATGAACCAGGCACATTTTATCATGCAGCTCAGTTGGTATTAAGAACCAGAGATCAGGGACAAACCTGGGAGGAAGTATCTCCCGATTTGAGTCGAAATGATGATAGCAAACAAGGCAATGGCGGCGGCCCTTATACCAATGAAGCTGTGGGAGCTGAGAACTATGGAACCATCGCTTATCTGGCGGAGTCTCCACACAATAAAGGTGAAATTTGGGCTGGTACGGATGATGGCTATGTTCAGGTGACCAGAAATGGCGGAGAAACCTGGACCAATGTAACGCCTAAGGGTCTTCAGGAATCTTTGGTGAATGCCATTGATTTGTCACCACATAGTGCGGGTACTGCATTTATTGCCACAACCAGATATAAGTTTGACGACAAGAAGCCTTCTCTTTGGAAAACAACAGACTACGGTATGTCATGGACGAATATCACCGGAAATATTCCAGACGGATCTTATACCCGTGTCATCAGACAGGATACAGAAGACCCTGAACTTTTATTTGCTGGCACGGAGACTGGTGTATTTGTCAGTTATAATGGCGGAAAGGAGTGGGAAACTTTGCAACTTAATCTTCCTAAGACACCCATTCTGGATTTGAAAGTGGCTCATGATGACCTTATCGTAGCTACATCTGGGAGATCATTTTGGATATTAGACGATGTGGAACTACTGCGTCAGGAGAAACCTGAAAGTGAGGATGTTCATGTTTATGAACCAGCTCCTGTGGTCATGACAGATGGAAGGAGTGAATTGGATCGCTCAGGAGAAAAGATTGATGGAACAGATCCTTTAGAGGGGGTTAATCCAGCAGGGGGAGCGGTTATTTATTATCATTTGCCTGAATTAGCTGATTCTGTTAAAGTAGTAATGACGATTACAGACATGAATAATGAGGTAATAAGAGTACTGGACTCTGAGAAGGACGAAGATTTTAAATCTTGGGATGGTGGTCCCTCAGCAGAGCCGGTCATAGGAAATGAGAAAGGGTTGAACAGACATGTTTGGGATTTAAGATATGGCACCATGCCGGGCGTGGAAGATGTTTACATTGAAGGTTCTTTTAGAGGCCATAAGGTGTCTCCTGGTCAATATAAAGTAACGGTCCAGGCTGGTGAATGGAAGGATAGTAGTGAGATAACATTGACTCCAAACCCTCTTTATCCAACGACAATGGAGCAATACAAAGAATATGATGAATTCATGAAAAAAGCGGAACAGAAATTGACCGAAATGCACTTGATGGTGAGCAGGATGGATGAGTCAAGAAAGACCTTGGAACAAATTGTAAAAAAATTACCTGATAATGAGTCAAATCAGGAACTTCGAAATAAGGTCAAGGAAATTATTAAAAGAATGAAATCATGGGATGAGGATATGGTCCAAAGAAAATCTAAGGCTTATGATGATGTCGAAAACTTCCCCAATAAATTCACAGCTAACTATTTATATGCTATCAATTCAACAGAGAGTGATTTGCCCAGGGTAACCCAACCATCAAAAGACAGGGTTGAAGAGTTGAATACCAAATGGAAAGAACTCAAGGCTTCTGCTGACGAGATCATTAACAAGGAATTGCCGGATATCAATAAAGCTTTATGGGAAGCGGGAATAGGTGCTTTGATGATTGAAGGACGCGCCTAACGGAAACGCAAGAGTCGAATGTGACGGAGACTCTATAGAATTTTTAATCGTTTCTATCTATTTTGATGTATTATCTATTGATTAGATAGCATCTTTTGTCATAATTTAATTAATTTTAATGGTGTGATGAGTTTCGATAAATCAAGAGATCCAAAGAAATTCATATCATCTTTTATAGACCTACAAAAGTTCTGAAAATAATGGCTTCATTCACTTTAAAAATTAATGGGAAAAAACACGATGTTGATGTAGATCCCTCCACCCCTATTTTATGGGTTTTACGAGACCACCTCGATTTAGTGGGTACAAAATATGGTTGTGGAATAGCTCAGTGTGGAGCATGCACGATTCATTTAGATGGAGCTGCCATGCGCTCCTGCATCTTACCTGTATCCTCGGTAGAAGGTAAATCAATCACCACCATCGAAGGACTATCAGAGGAAGGTGATCATCCGGTTCAAAAAGCCTGGCTCGAACATGATGTGCCTCAATGTGGTTACTGCCAGGCAGGGCAAATCATGAGTGCTTCTGCATTATTGAATGATAATGCCAATCCGACGGATGCGGACATTGACTCTGCGATGAGTGGGAACATATGTAGGTGTGGAACTTACACCCGAATTAAAAAAGCGATCAAAACAGCTGCTAACTCCTAAATCTATACTAATGACAGTGATTAAAACAAAATTCAATAGAAGATCTTTTCTAAAAGTTACCGGAGCAGCTGGTGGTGGTATGCTAATTGGATTCAGTTGGTTAGGTGGTTGCGCTCCTGCTTCTGAGCCTGAGATTGCGATACCCAGTGAATGGTACGATATCAATGGATACATCAAGATAGGAGATACAGGTATGGTGACCATTTACTCCCCGAACCCTGAAATTGGACAGAATGTGATGACGTCCATGCCTATGATAGTAGCTGAAGAATTAGATGTACCCTGGGATCACGTAGTTGTTGAACAAGCACCTTTGAACACTGGCTTTTACCAGAATCAGTTTGCAGGTGGTAGTTTATCGATCAGGCTCAGTTGGGATGCATTGCGCATGGCCGGGGCTACTGGCCGTCAAATGTTGATGGAAGCTGCAGCTAAGGAATGGGGGATCGATGTTTCTGAAGTTAATGCTTCTGAGGGTAAGATCAGTGAAATCAATGGAGATCGCTCCATTGGATATGGTGAAATTGCTTCTAAGGCCGTTGGGATCGAAGTGCCTGAGGAGGTTCAACTAAAAGAGCCTAAGGATTATAAACTGATCGGAACCAGTAAGAAAAATGTGGTTGCTAAAGATATCGTTTCTGGCCGCCCCCTTTTCGGCTTGGACTTTAAGCGGGATGGTATGAAGTACGCGGTGATCCAGCACCCACCTGCGTTTGGTATGAAAATTAAAGATTTTAACATAGATGAGATAAAAGCAATGCCCGGTGTAACAGATGCCTTCATTATCGATACTGCTATAGATGATAGTAAGTGGTTTGATGAAAAGGGTTATCTCCAATTGATTGCCATTGTGGGTGACTCTACCTGGCCCTTATTCCAGGCTAAAAAAGCACTAAAAGCAAATTGGGAGGAGGATAGTGAGCTGGAGAGTACGGAATTGCATAATCAGAGACTAGATGAAGCACTTGCAAGTGGTGATGCTCAGGAAAGTAGAAAAGACGGTGATACAGAAGCTGCGTTTAAGAATGCCGCCAAGGTAATCGAACGAACCTACACTGCACCATTCATAGCCCATAACACATTGGAGCCTATGAATTTCTTTGCCAATGTAACAGCTGATAAAGCAGAATTAATCGGACCGACACAAACTCCTGCATCACTTGAAGAAACCGTTTCCAAATTACTGGATATTCCTGTAGAAAACATTACGGTCAATATGACAAGGATTGGTGGTGGTTTTGGAAGAAGACTTTATGTTCATTTTGGAGTAGAAGCCGCAGCCATATCTAAGAAAATCGGAGCTCCCGTTAAACTTGTCTACACTCGTGAAGACGATATGACACAAGGCACCTATAGGCCTACTTATAAGTCCATCTATAAGGCAGGTCTTGATGAAAATAACAATCTGATCGCTTTCGAAGTGAAGGGAGCAGGACTTCCAGAAGGACCTGTTTTCCCTAATCGTTTCCCTGCCGGAGCAGTAGACAACTATTCGGCAGAGAAAATTCATGCAAGTACAAACGTCACTACTGGAGCCTGGCGCGCGCCAAGATCTAATTTTACAGCGGGTGCGGAGCAATCATTTCTCGATGAAGTAGCTGAAGCTGCAGGTAAAGATCCTATTGATTTCAGGCTGGAACTATTTGAGCGTGCCAAAGAGAACCCTGTGGGTGAAGAGTATGAGTACGATGCAGAAAGATATGCTGGTGTATTAAAGTTAGTTAAAGAAAAATCAGGTTGGGGTACTGAAAAGCCGGGAATTCACAGAGGTGTTGCCGCCTATTTCTGTCACTCTACTTATGTTGCAGAAGTGATGGATATCGAAGTAGTGAATGGCGAGCCGAAAGTACAAAAAGTATGGTGTGCTGTTGATTGTGGTATCGTCATAAATAAAGATGCAGCCAAAAATATGATCGAAGGAGGTGTAGTAGATGGTATAGGGCATGCCATGTATAGTAAGCTGACCTTTGAGGATGGAGCACCTAAAGAGGAAAACTTCAATAATTATCAATTAATACGTCATCACCAGGCTCCGGCAGAAATAGAAACTTTCTTTGTGGAAAATGAAATTTCACCAACGGGTTTAGGTGAACCGGGATTACCTCCTGCCATGGGTGCACTGGCCAATGCTATGTATAAGGCGACAGGAACACGATATTATCATCAGCCTTTCTCTTCTTCGGATCAGGGTCAAAAAACAGTGATTGGATAGTAAATGGCAAAGTTAACACTGAATGCAGATTGCGGTAATTCACCGAAGTTGACATTTATTAAAGAGTTTAATATTGCATTTGGGGAGGGTGACGATGAATTCTTAGTGGATTGTGTTACCGATGACATCATCTGGGAAATCGTAGGAGAAAAGACAATTGAAGGAAAAGAGAAGTACAAAAAGGAGATTCTTAAGATGAAAGAATATAAGGTCTCAGAAATGGTTGTCGATAAAGTATTGAGCCATGGTAAAACTGGCGCTGCAAATGGAGTATTGTCCATGTCCGATGGAAAACGCTACGCTTTTGCTGATTTTTATGAATTCAAAAGTCACACTTCGACCCAATTGAAGTCTATTACCTCCTATTCAATGGAAGTAGAATAAGCATTTAGGAAAAATCATGGCTTATAAAAAGCTTAAGTTTTGGTTTGATGAGGAATTGGCTGAGGGTCTTGCCGATAAGATATCTAACGTTCGTCAAGATTTTCCAAGAGAAAATTTCATATCTGATGTGACACAGGCAGTGGCATCCCTTGAACTTAAAGAAAGGGTAGAGTTAATTTGTGATGAGTTTCATGCGAAACTAGGAGGTGCCTATCCACAAAATGTCGAAATACTTCTGTCTATTCTCGGTCCCGAAAATCCTAATGAAACTGGAATGTTTACGGAGTTTTACTGGGTGATGCCTATAGCAAAATACGTGGAAAAGTACGGTATCAACTATTTTGAAGTTTCGATGAAGGCAATTAAAGAAATTACAAAGAGAAATACAAGCGAGTACGCCATCAGGCCTTATCTACGCACATATACAGAGCAGACTCTTTCACAAATGTTGCTATGGTCCGATGATGAAAACTTCCACGTGAGAAGATTGGCCAGTGAAGGCGTAAGACCGAGATTGCCCTGGGCGAGCAAACTAGATGTATTTATTCAACGTCCTAAATTAATACTTCCCATACTAGACAATCTTCACAATGACAAGATTAAGTATGTCCAAAAATCTGTCGCCAATTGTCTAAATGATATACTGAAAGACAACATTGATATAGGAAAAGAACTCATTGATAAGTGGAAAGAGGGTTATTGCAGTAAGGAGTGCAATTGGATCATTAAACATGCCTTGCGAAACTTACTTAAAAATAATGATTCCTGGGCACAAAAAGTGGTTGCATGATAGATACAGTGGACAATTACTTAACAGATGGCTGCATGCGATGTGCTTTGGGCGGTACTCCGGATTGCAAAGTGTTAAAGTGGACAGATGAGTTGAAATTATTGCGAGACATCGTCTTGGATTGTGGATTGACTGAAGAGGTGAAGTGGGGCGTTCCCTGCTACACAGTGGACGGAGTGAATGTTTTAATAGTGAGTGCTTTCATAGATTATTGTTGCATCAGTTTTTTTAAGGGTGTAATGTTAAAAGATGAAGGCGGATACCTTGTAAAACCCGGGCCAAATTCACAATCAGCCAGGCTTTTTAAGTTTACCACCGTAAAAGATATACAAAAGAACATTGATGTCATTAAAGCATATATTTTTGAGGCCATCGAGATTGAAAAGACAGGGCTTAAAGTTGCCTTTAAAGAAGAGCCAGAGCCCATGCCAAAGGAATTGATTGAAAAAATGGAAAATGATCCTGTTTTTAAGAATGCCTTTGAATCTCTAACACTGGGACGTCGACGCGGATACATTATATACTTCAGTGGCGCCAAGCAGTCTCAAACCAGAAAGGACAGAATTGAGAAATCCGCTGATAAGATACTCAATGGTGAAGGAATGCATGATCATTACAAAGGCAGAGTCAAAAAAGCAGAAAAATGAGCCCCGTACTAAGAAATATTATAGCAATCATTACCGGGTGGATTTCCGGAAGTGTAGTTAATATAGGACTAATACAACTTGGACACATGGTTATGCCATTAGAAGGAGTAGATCCTAATGACATGGAAGCTCTTGCAGCTGCAATGCCAGATGCGGATCCGTTATTCTTCATCTTCCCATTTCTTGCCCATGCCATTGGTACTGTGGTAGGTGCCACTGTTGCAACCCTCATTGCTGCGGGAGGTAAATTGAAATACGCATTGACGATTGGCTTCATATTCTTGCTAGGTGGCATTTGGGCTTCTACTATGTTGCCTGCACCTGTCTGGTTCATCGTTTTGGACTTATCCTTAGCGTATCTTCCTATGGCGTGGGTCGGCTACAGAATAGGTAAGGCGATTCAAAGAAAAAATTAAAGAATGAATCAAGCACATGGTGAATATGAAGTTCCAGGGCAAACCAGAATTGGTCATGTTCATTTGAAAGTATCTGATCTAAACAGGTCGCTTGCTTTTTATTGTGATTTACTTGGATTCAAATTGATGCAAAAAATAGGCGACCAAGCAGCCTTTATATCTGCCGGAGGCTATCATCATCACATAGGATTAAATACCTGGTATTCCAAAGGCCAACCCTCTGCGCCTAGAAATACGACGGGGTTATTCCACACCGCTATATTATATCCGTCGAGAAATGATTTAAGTCATATCTATCGTCGTTTGCTTACGTTTTCATACCCTTTAACCGGAGCGGCAGACCATGGAGTTTCCGAAGCAATTTATTTGGATGATCCGGACGGAAATGGAGTAGAATTGTATTGGGATCGCCCCAAAACAGATTGGCCGTTAACCAGCAATGGTAGCATAGAAATGTTTACCAAATCACTGGATTTGGAGGGTCTGCTTCGTCTCACCGAATAGTTTTACTGATCTTAAATGTTCTTGAAGGTACAATTAGGGAATTCAGAGATGCCGTATGTCTGAAAAATTCTTTTATCTTTTCATCCTAAACGAAATATTACTTTAAGATGAAATATTGCATTGCACTCATAGCCATTGTGTTGGCTTCATTTTCTATTAACGGACAATCTTCAAAAAAGAAAACCAATCAATCTAAAGATCAAAAATCAGAATTACCGAAATTCAATGACTTGAAATGGCGAAATATTGGTCCCTTCAGAGGGGGCAGAAGTGTTACGTCTTCTGGTGTCGTAGGTCAGCCTATGACTTACTACATGGGTTCTACAGGAGGAGGTATTTGGAAAACTGAAGATGATGGCATTACCTGGATGAATGTTTCAGATGGTTTTTTAAAGACAGGAACCGTCGGCGCCATCGCTGTTTCTGAAAGCAATCCGAATATTGTAATAGCAGGTATGGGTGAGCATGCAGCAAGAGGGGTAATGACTTCCATGGGCGACGGTGTTTATAAATCCACAGATGCAGGTAAAACCTGGAATCACATTGGTCTGGATGCGTCAAGACATATCTCTGATGTCATTATCCACCCTAATAATCCCGATATCGTATTTGTTACTGTTCAGGGTGCTCAATATGGTCCTACAGAAGAGCGCGGTGTTTACAAATCTGTGGATGGTGGACAGAACTGGAAGAAAGTATTGTATGTGAATGACATCACCGGCGCTTCTTCGCTCTCTATGGATATGAACAATCCCCTTATTCTTTATGCGGCTATGTGGCAACATGAGAGAAAGCCCTGGACTATGCAGTCCGGTGGAAAGGACTCCGGCTTATATAAGTCCACGGACGGTGGGGAAACCTGGAAGAGAATGGATAAGGGGTTGCCAGTCATGATGGGTAAGGCTGGAATTAGTGTTTCTAGAGCCAATTCGGATCGTGTTTTTGCTGTACTGGAAGCTGCAAAGGATAGTAGTGGTGTTTATCGATCTGATGATGCAGGTAAAACCTGGAAGCAAGTCAATAAAGACCGAATAAATGTCACAAGATCCTGGTACTATATGGAAATATTTGCAGATCCTCAAGATGAAAACTGGGTTTATGTCCTCAATGCCCCAGCCATGAAATCTATAGATGGCGGTAGGACTTTCTCCAGGATGTCGACTCCACACGGAGACAACCATCATCTTTGGATCAATCCTCATGATCATATGAAGATGATTAATTCAAATGATGGCGGAGCGAATGTTTCAAATAATGGTGGTAAATCTTGGAGTACACAACAAAATCAACCCACTTCCCAGTTTTACAGAGTCATCACAGACAATCTGGTTCCTTACAATGTTTACGGGGGTCAACAAGATAACTCTGCTATTTCCATAAAGAGTAGAACCAATGATGGTGGAATAGACTGGAAAGACTGGCATTCTGTAGCTGGATGTGAAAGTGCATACCTTGCTTTCGATCCCGATAATCCAGAATTGGTATATGGAGGATGTTACCAGGGTATAATAGGAAAGTATGTGACCAGCATTATGGTGGAAAAAGAAATCAAAGAGTATCCTGAATTGAGTTTAGGGCAGGCACCCATTGATTTTAAGTATAGGTTCAATTGGAACGCGCCGATTATTTCGTCGCCTCATGATCGATCTGTCATTTATCATGCAGGAAATGTGGTATTTAAAACAGAGGATGAGGGTCAAAGCTGGAAAAGAGTTAGTCCTGATTTAACAAGAAACAATAAAGATCAACAGGGCCCTGGTGGAGGACCATTTACGAATGAGGCAGCAGGAGGAGAAAATTACAATACCATCATGTACCTGGTTGAATCACCCCACCAGGAAGGTGTTTTGTGGGCAGGTAGTGATGATGGGCTGGTACATATAACAATCGATGGTGGAGACAATTGGACCAACGTAACACCGAAAAATATGCCAGAAGGTATTGTCAATTCTATTGAAGTATCTCCACATGATCCGGAAACTGCATACATCGTTTTGATGAGATATAAGATGATGGACCTGAATTCTTATATATACAAAACTGAGGACAATGGTAAGAATTGGACCAAGATCGTCAATGGACTGGACGATGCACATGGGTTCGCGAGAGTAGTTCGCGAAGATAGAAATCAAGAAGGTTTATTGTATGCAGGAACTGAAACGGGGATGTATATTTCCACCGATGACGGTCAAAATTGGCACAAATGGCAATTGAACCTACCTATTGTACCGATTAATGACTTGACCATACAGAATAATGATCTTGTAGTAGCTACTGCAGGAAGGTCTTTCTGGATCTTAGACGATGTTGCTCCACTTCAAAGTCATGCCATTGACACTACACAAATAGCATTGATCAAACCACAGGATACCTATCGGCTTTTTGGAGGAAGCAGTTCTGAACCTCAACCAGGATTGGGGCAAAATCCACCACAGGGTGTAATGATTGATTACTTTCTACCTGAAAACATGGACAGTTCTGAACTGACTTTAAACATTTATTGGGCAGATAGCCTCATTAGAACCATCTCTAATCAAAAAATGAAAGGATTTAAGTCCTGGCAAGGTGGACCATCTGCACCAGAGACTATTCCTTCTAAAAAGGGTTTCAACAGATTTGTGTGGGATTTTAGGACAAGCCCTATTTCTTCTGTAGAAGATGTTTTTGTCTATGGTAGTTACGATGGCTATAGGGTGGTGCCTGGTGATTACAAATTGGAACTGGTCAAGGGAGATACAAAAGAAGAAGCGATGGTGAAAGTTCTGCCCAATCCAAACATTGAAGCATCTTCCAAGGACTTTATAACTCAAAGGAATATCCTTCAAACCATTGACCAGACCATCAGAGATATTCATAATTCGGTTACTAAAATCCGATCGGCCAAAAGTCAAATATTGACCTATAAAAAGTTACTGAAGGAAAATGAGGAAGCTAAAGAATTGTTGGTCCAGGGCGACACTATTTTGGCTCACATTGAAAACTGGGAAGAGCAATTGATTCAACCAGATCAAAAGACTTTTCAGGATGTCATCAATTATAATAACAAATTGAATGCTGAGTTTATGAATCTGAAATCATACATTGATTCACCCATGCCTGCATTGACTGATGGAGCAACTCTTAGATTTGCTGATTTGATGAAGGAATTCGATGAACTGGAGGAAGAACGTAAGCAGATTACTGAAGTTGAGATGCAGAAGTATAACGATATGTACAAATCACTTAATCTACCGGCGATCATTTTAGATTAAGGCATGATACATTCTGGATTGGGATCGTGGTCTAAGACGGCCCTTGCTTTTGTAATGGCTTATTTATTGTATTGGTAGGGGATAGGAGAGGCATGTGTTTCCATAATTATATGAGAATACTTCGTTCATACTAATTAACCTATAAAGCCAATGCAATTTTTTGAAGCAAGAGAAGGGAAATTTCAATTTAGGGCGTTTACCCTGATTGTTTCTTTGATCCTACTTGTCACTGTGGCTCATGCACAAACCAGTTATCGCTATTTGTTAACCGGGAATTACGACGAGCTTTCAGGCAATCATGTACCACTTCAGCCATTGGCAAATTCAGACGGAGAAACGGGTTTTTTCAATCCATTTGCCGTGCCGACATCGACTTGTCCTCAAACTTTTCAAGTAGATGGGTATCATTTTTTTGATAATGCGGGTTTAAGATTTGTTAATGATGATTTCATAGATTGCGGTTATACGATAAAATTTACGTTTCATGTGAAGGACCTGGACGGGTCACAAGGATGGGTGCGGCTTTTGAATTTCACCCCCTCTGATGATAATGGCATATATATAAAATTGACAGACCGACCTACAAATGGTACACTAGAGTTTTGGCCCAATGGCACCGTAGGGGCGGATAATTTTTTCAATTCAATAGATCTTTACCAATTTGTAATCACCAGAACATGCAGTGGTGAAGTGAATATTTATGTCAATGGGGAGTTTTTTGCGAGTTATGACGACTCTTCGGATCCATTGTATCTACCGAACGATGGAGACAACCTGATCGATTTTTTTCAAGATGACACTGCCGTTCCTAATGAAGCGTCACCTGGTTGGGTGAAAAACATCGAAGTTAGCAATGCACCTATTGGGACCGATGAAATTCAGGAAGACTGGGATAACTTTTGTCAGGAACTTCAGGATGTGGATTGCGCTGGAGTGTTGAATGGTACAGCTGTAGTGGACAGCTGTGGAGTATGTTTGCAGCCAGATGATCCTCAGTTTAATCAAAGTTGTTTCGACTGTGCCGGAGAAGTAAATGGACCTGCTATCATCGATAGCTGTGGAGTCTGTTTGCAGCCAGATGATCCTGATTTTAATCAGTCTTGTGCTGACTGTGCAGGGACGCCTAATGGTCCTGCCGTGATAGATTCATGCGGAGTATGCGCTGTACCAGATACTGATGCATTTAATGCCAGTTGTGCAGATTGTGCAGGTACGCCTAATGGAAGTGCCATCCTCGATTCTTGTGGAGTTTGTATCTTGCCAAATGATCCCCTGTTCAATCAATCTTGCTTAGATTGTGCCGGCGTACCTAATGGAACCGCCGTGCTAGATGAATGCAATGTCTGCCTGGAACCCAATGATCCGGACTTTAACCAATCCTGCACCATAAAATTCTATATGCCTTCAGCATTTTCTCCTAATGAAGATGGAATCAATGATGTATTCGAAGTCTTCAAAAGCGATGATGCACCCGCCAGTATTCAATCATACAGGGTTTTTAATATCTGGGGAGAAATGATCCATGAATCCAGGAATTTTGAATTCGGAGATTTAAACCAATATTGGGATGGTAAATATCAAGGTGAAATAGTTAGTGCAGGCATATATATTTATATGATAGAAGTACTTTTCGAAAATGGAACGGTTGAATTACTCAAAGGGGATGTAGCAATTATCAGATAACTTATTTAGACCAATAGTCAAACACCAGCACATCTTCGACATGGTCACCAATCAGTTTCACGAATTCCTGATGATCGGGATGTGGCAGATATATCTCTCTCCCTTTTTCGCTGGCAAATGTAACGAGAAAGCAATGGGTAAATCCTTTATCGAGGCCTTCTGGTGAATTATTGGTGCCGTATTCAAAATCTATGATGGTTTTGATCTTTGAAGGTAAGGCGGCAAAGCTTTTTTCAATTTCATTAATCTTATCCTGAGTGGTATTGTATTTCCATTTAAAGATGACCACATGTCTCAGAACGGAGTCTACTTTCATTTCATATATTTTGTCAGTCTCTTCTAAAGCAGATTGTCCCATGAGGGGAATATTGATAATAAATAGCAGAAGGACTATAGGTATAAGTTTCATATATATATTTAAGTCGGTTAAAATAAGTTTTTTAAATGAATGGATTGGGAAAAATTGGAGTTATTAAGGGTAATGAATTGATAACTGAAAACGTTTGAGCTAATATGATTCTGAATGTGCGAAAAATAACTTGCCTACTTTTTATCCTTCCTTTATTACAATTTGCATATGCACAAGGAGATGATGAACTAGAGGTGATAGAGCCTTATCTGGACTCCATGGAACTTGATTTTCTAATGCCGGTAGAAAATGAATTGAAATTTCAGAAACCCAGAGACAATGAATTTTTCGAGTATGATACTCGAATAAAGGTAAAGGCGAATGAGATGGAAGTTCTGGTGGTTTTTCATTCAGATACTTTGTCTAAGCCTTTTCCTACTTTTTTCCCTCATCTTGAGTTTAATCGATTACTTGGAAACATCGTGCCAAATGATGATGATCAGGATGTTCTGGTTATCGGATGGAGAGATCAGAAACTAAAAGATAAAAATGTTGATTGGGGAGCTGAAGCATACATACGACCCAGAAAAGAAATTACAAACTTTCCCTTTGCCAAGCTCATTGCATTTTATCGGGAAGATCAGGGAATGGTAGTCATGCTTTATTGCTTTCGAAAGCCGGATAATGTTCCGGAACTCATCAGATTCAAGGAAGCAAAACATCAATAGATTTTAGTGTAAGCCGTTTTGCAGAATAGAACATTACAGTATATCTTGTAAGACCAGTTATATTAGTTGAAACAAACGAAACGGACTTATGAGCTTAGCCAATCGAGAGGAAGAAGTAATCGAAGATATCGCTGGAGGAGAATTTGAACGGAGGCCCGTTCCCCAATCCAAGTTAAAAGGTTGGAAAAGCTTTCTGGGCATGTATGCCGGGGAACATGCTGCTGGCACAGAATTTATGATTGGACCATTATTTCTAACAGCGGGTGTTAGTGCTTTTGATTTGATCATAGGATTGCTGCTTGGAAATTTGCTAGCAGTGCTGAGCTGGCGCTTTTTGACTGCCGAAATAGCTGTTCAGAACCGTTTGACCTTGTATTATCAACTCGAAAAGATTTGTGGGAAGAAACTGGTCACTGGGTATAATCTCGCAAATGGTATTCTATTTTGCTTCCTGGCAGGTTCAATGATTACGGTATCAGCAACAGCGGTGGGTATTCCATTCGATATGGAAATGCCTAAGCTAACTGACACCATGCCCAATGGTGCGACATGGATCATCATTGTAATAGTCGTGGGTGCTGTCATTTCATTAATTGCATCTAAAGGATATGACACGGTTTCAAAGGCAGCGAATTGGATGTCTCCGGTTATAGTATTGGCTTTCCTGGCATGTGGTATTGTGGCTTTACGTCAATTAAATGTTTCTAGTTTTGCTGACTTTTGGGCGATATGGGGAGAAGGATCAGAACCATTTCCGGGTCAGATCAAGTATACTTTCTGGCATGTTGTCATCTGGTCCTGGTTTGCCAATGCCGCTATGCACATTGGCATGTCAGATTTATCTGTATTCAGATTTGCCAAAAAAGCTTCTTCAGGTTGGATGACTGCTGCAGGGATGTATGTGGGACATTATATGGCATGGATTGCGGCGGCCCTTCTTTACGCCGTATATCTGAAATCACCGGAAGCACTATCCTTTATCAACAATGGTGAAGCACCACCAGTAGCTCCGGGTCCTTTGGCCAATAATGCCATCGGAATTTTTGGAATTATCGCAGTAGTGTTGGCCGGCTGGACAACAGCAAATCCCACAATTTACAGGGCAGGTTTGGCATTTCAAGCGATTGTTCCGAAACTATCTACATTTTGGGTGACCATCATTGCTGGGACAGTAGCTACCATCGCTGGATTATTTCCAGCCTTTGCCATGAAGCTGCTGGGTTTTGTGGCACTTTATGGGTTTATCTTAGCTCCATTTGGAGCAGTAATAGTATTTGAACATTTTTTTGCTAAGAGGGCTGGTATTTCAAAAAATTATGCTGAAAAGGCAGGTATTAGCTTTAATATGGCAGTTTTTCTGGCCTGGCTCATCAGTTTTGGTTTGTTCTATTTTATCAGTCTGCAATTCGGAGTATTCCTGTCCTTTGTGACACTTCCTGCATGGTTGCTATGTGGTTTGTTATTTTTGGTGTTGAGTAAAAGGATGCAGAAAAAAACAACTGACCTTTAAATCAGATTTATACCGCGATAAGTTTTGTACACAGTGGGTGAACATTTGACCCAGGGACCACTTTTAATTTAGCTGTATTCGTATAGAGATGAGCGAAAAGCAATCAGGTCACTACCGTTGATTTCTTAAAATAATCTTACCTCCGGTGTGTGTGCCGTCGCAATCCTCTCCGGTGAAGTCTATTGAGAGGATGCCCAATTTTTCATTCCATAGTCCAGAGCCTTCATATGTCCCGGGACAACCGCCCATGTAAAATTGCAAGTCTTGATTGTAGACGAAATGGATGACGGAATCTCCTTTTATTTCAAAGGAGATGGTACCATTGTCACCTGAATCCATACAGCATGGGATGTAGGGCCCTAGTTGTGAATAATAAAAAGGACCGCTAAATTTATCGGAGCCGGTACTTTTAATTTCTGCGGATATTGGAAAATTGGTGTAAATATTATCGTCCCAACTTCCGATATAATTCCCTTTGACTTCAAAAGGGTCTTCTTTAGGAATTTCCATTTCCGGTTCATTTTTACTGCATGAACATATCATTAATATAACAGCACAGGAAGTTAGGTAGATGCATTTCATACGTATTCAATTGTTTTTCACCAATTTCTTAAATATGTATTTGAATTGCGCTCGCGAAGGGTGAAGAGGTGTAAGTATTAAATAATTTTTACGTCTGCTATGATTAGTTAAGACCTATTTTACGAGAATCGATGGTAAGTTTATACGAAAATGGAATAGGTTTATCGTGGAGAAAAGTGATCCAGTACTATCTTCCACCCATACTCTGTATTTTTCCAGATGAGTGAAAAAATGGATTTAGATTCCTGTGGCACACCTTTTTCAACATATTGAATAGTGGAAATGCCTCTTTGTAAATATACATTTTCAGCCAGTTTACTGATTTCAATAGATTCTATTTCCCAGCTTAGTTCCCCCTGAAATTTGGACCAGTATTGAATAATATTTTCCAGACCGATTACCTCTGTTTTCGCTCCAACCATCCTTGCTTCTTCGGCATAGAATTTTTCAGCTACCTCGCTGTATTGTCCGGCATTAAAAACCTCTTCCATTGCTCTATTCATGTCGAGTAATTGCTCTTCAGCTTTTTTCTGAACTGTATGAGGAAGTCCTTCTGACAACCATGCGAGTACGTTTCTTATAAAGTTAACGTTATCATGAGCATGCGGGGCGTTAAAACCAACTTTAAACTCTTTTCCTCTCTGTTTTACGCTTTGGGCAGTAAACATAGCGGCCTCTCCAAAAACGGCAATACGACCCTGACCGAACTTAAGTGTCGCTCCTTGATAAAACTCATATAGTGCTACTTTGGTGGTGGTGCTGTCGAACCTCCATGCTATATCAGGTTGTAAACATGTGTCTACAGCCTCAAAAGCTAATATTCCTTCTGCATTTTCAGGTTTAGCAAATGCGGAACCTGTAAATGTTGTAAGATGCTTTATTGGATGGCCTAAGGTTCCATTGACTATATCATGATGTAATAATTTACCATTTTCTATTGAAAATACATCATTCCCATTGACCTGGTTTGCAACATTGGTGAAGCCATCACAGAAATCAAATCCAAACTCTTGTGCTAAATTTTGGGCAGCCCCGGAAAAGGGCATATGATCAGCAATCAATAACAGCCGACCACCCTCGTGTACCCACTTTTTGATTTCTTTCACTTCTTCTTCGCTAAAAGCGAAATGAATAGGTCTCTTCCAGTTGCCCACATTATCAACATGAATGGGATTTGCTATGACCAGTATTACTACATTTTCAAGTTGGGTCTTGGTGGTGAATTCCTTTGGACGATAACCATCTAGCCTGGCAAGTTTGGCAAATGGAGCGAACCTCATTGATAGAATATGAAAATTATTATGCGTTTCGTCAATATGAATAATTGGACCAGACTCTTTAGCAAACCTCATTTCGCTGAAATTCAAGGCGAAGGTTGTATCAGGTATTTGTTGGGCTGATAAATCTACTTTTATTACTGAGCTGCTGATGAGAAGAAAGAAAATGAAAAACTTTACTAAAATGATATTGATTATATTCCTATATCTTTCGCAGGCTTGTAAAGTTGTCTTTTTAATAACTGACATTGGACACTGAAAATTTAATGCTTATTGAATTGTTCCCTGAACTCACCCGGAGACTTGCCTTCGTACTTTTTGAAATTGGAATAAAAAGACACCTTATTCCTGAACCCTACTTCTTCACCGATCGCCTCAAGTTTTAGATAAGTTGCACTTTCTTCTAATAGCCTTTCTTTAGCTTCCTGGATTCTCAGTTCATTGACCAATTCAGAAAATGATTTACTTGAATAAACATTGAGGGCTTGTGAAATTCTGTATTTTGGGACACCGAGCTTTTTTGCAAAAGAGGATAGGTTGAAATCGGGCTCCACGTAGTACCTCTTTTCGTTCAAAACCTTATTTATTTTTTTAACCAGATACTCTCCTTCCTCTTTGGTCAAGCTACTGGAAGAATACTTGGGTTGCACTTTTTCTTTCAAAAAGGTAAACTCGCTAAAGTAGGTAATGGCATACGTCAAAATAACAAAAGCTGCACAGGTAATGTAATCCCACCTCAGCGTATAGGTCCCGGTCATGGTTGTTATTTTATAGGACACCAATCCGACCAAAAATGATGCAAAAGCCAGTGTGAATAGCCAATCAGAGGTCCACTTCATTTTGTGGCGAAGAATGAGAACCAGGTAGGTCAGATAAATAGCGATTAGTGAGAATGAAGTGATATGCGCGGCTTTTAAATACTGGGCTGCTGAGAGGGAAACGAATTGCATGGTGACCCAATAAATCGTGAACAGTGATGGTATGATCAGGTGGTACCAAAATTGCTTTTTGTTGAATTCTTTAGACATAAAATGATAAAAGGCCAATGGCATTGCCCAGGAGGGTAGAATCAGGAAGTATTGGATATAGGAAGGTAGCCTAAAAAGCTGGGCCCAGTAATTAGTGTAATGTAAAATGGTAATTGAAAAGCAAAGTAAATAAAGTCCAAGAAAGAATTTTTTGTGATTTTGAGTATCCGTCAAAAACAAGATGGATAGGACGATTCCATGAATGGCGGCAGCTAAAAATAAAATGAGTTCCCAAGACATGTTTAAAGAACGAGTATGAAATAATATTGACACATGAGAATATGAAAAATTTGAACCATGGACATTCCTCTATGTCAATTGGCGATAAAATTTAACTAATATTTACGAGATTCAGGTGTAATTGAACCCTAATAGCTGAAAGTAGTATTAATTTCAAGCAAACTTTAAAGGATGAAAAGATTATTCTTGTTACCTATTATTATAACGGCTACAATAGGACTGGCATTTTCGCAAGCCAATAATCAACCTTCTGAGGAAGATCTTTCTAAACTTGACTTCTGGGTTGGCGAATGGGACCTGACCTGGGAAGGTGGAAAGGGCAAAAATGTTATTGAAAAGACATTGAAAGGTCGGGTAATCCAGGAAAATTTTAAAGCAACTGAGGGGAACTTCAATGGTTACCTGGGAATGAGTATCAGTACATTTGATCCTCGTGATGGAAAGTGGCATCAGGCATGGGCAGACAGCCAGGGAGGGTTTATCAATTTGATTGGAATCATGGATGGAGATCAAAGAATATTTCAATTGGCAGAGCCAGGAACCATGCCGGATGGAACTCAGTTTATCAATAGAATGAGGTTTTACGATATTCAAGAAGATTCCTTTACCTGGGATTGGGAACGATCTACTGACGATGGTAAAAACTGGCAGCTGAACTGGAGGATTCAATATAATCGCTCGAAATGATGCTGTGGCGCCTGAATCGGCTGAAAGTCAGCAAAAATCTTAGCGATCATTCCATCTCTTTCACACTTTTGAATGGTGGTAGATGAACCTAGTACTTTCGGATAAGATTAAAATATATTGATGGAATCGCTTTTGGTCCTGATTCCATCAATATTTAGCCTTTTAATCATCTACTGTTTGACGAATTGAGCATCTATGGTCATTTTGATCTGATCTGCTACCACAATGTTACCCGCTTCTGTAATAGCATTCCACTGTAGTCCAAACTCTTTTCTATTGAGGGTTCCGGTGATTTCAAATCCTGCTTTAGTATTTCCATATGGGTCAACAGCGGTGCCGTTATAATCTACATCAAGTTTTACTTCTTTAGTGACATCTCTAATAGTGAGATCTCCTATCATTTGGTTTCCATCAAACGATTTTGATTTAAAAATGATGTTAGGGAATTTCTCAGCATTGAAAAAATCATCTGACTTCAAATGCTGATCTCGATCTTTGTTCTTAGTATGTATAGAGTCGGTTGAAATTTTTACTTCGACATCTGCATTGACAAAGTTCTCATTAGTTGTTTCAAGAGTTGCATCGAATTGCTCAAAGTGGCCTTTAACTGTAGAGATCATCATATGCTTGACTTTGAAGCCTATTTCTGAATGCGTGGGGTCAATGACCCATTTTGTTGTTGACATGATATAAATTTTTGGTGAAAAATGTTTTCACATTAAACACAGTTTAAAACAATATTTGTTTACAACAAATGAATTTTTTTGAGGACAAATTTAATTCAGTCTTTACTTTTTAAATAGACCAAATCTACTAAGCTTAATAGAGTTTCGGTACAGCTTTTCATGCGTTGGATGCTTGATGAGCTGGTGATCCCTCACAGCGTTTATATTTCGCCAACCCATGATCATTGAGGCAGTCCCAATTAAAGATTCAATTGTACTCAATACAAAATCAAATTGCCCATCTGCGAATCAGATCTTTCGATTTCACTCATTTCGTAGTAGTTTAAAAATAAAAACTGATATGAAAACATACTATTTATTGTATTTCATCCTATTCACAACTTCCACAATATGCGCGCAAAATGTCGGAATAGGTACCAATAACCCAGAGGAATTACTTCACCTGCAAAATGGCAATATTCGACTGGAGTCTACTTTGTTGAATGGTATCGAGTTTTTCCAAAGGGGAAATCTCAAAACAGGAATCTACTACAACCCTTTGAGAGACGAATTAAATTTTACGAAAAATTCCAATTCTAACGGGCTCATTTTCAAACCTCAATCCGGTCAGCTATTACTTGGAAGAAACTTTCCAATTGGCGCTGAGGTGTTCGGAATCCGAAGTAATTCCACTTCATACGGCGGTATGTATATTGAAACCCTAGGAACCACAGGCAAACCTTTTTTGGGCTATGCCACGGACAGCATAGGTCGAATGTGGCACTATTATGACGGTCTTTCAGAGAGTTGGAGGCTTTATAATAAGGGAGAGCGACTAGCGGTTTTAAGCAATGGTCATATAGGAATAAACACCATTGACCCTAAAGTCCTAATGCATATTAATGGCAATGAGTGGGATCTTCAAAGTACAGATGGTGTGCTGATGTTAGGTTCCGCCACTAACCGAATGGCCTTTGGAATTGCAGTAGACGGAGCTGGAGCTGGGACCGGTCGTATTTATTCTAAAGGAACTAACAATCGATTAATTCTAGGAGGAGGAGATAAAGATGTGCTTTCAGTTACAGGAACAGAGGGAAGAGTGGGTATCGGCACAAACGACCCCTCCTATACACTGGATATCAATACGGAGGAGAGTAGGGGGTTAAATATCAACAATAACTATAGTGGTGCGAGTTCTAAGTATGGGGCAAGAATAGAATCCTCATCTCTCGGGTCCGGTCCTCGCTATGGCATTTATGCTTCTGCTTATGGTAATTCTGCCAGCAATGGCAATATATATGGAGGTAGATTTTTAGCCAATCCCAATAGTGCAAATACCGATGCCTATGGTGTTTATAGCCAGGTTTCAGCCACTGGCCAGGGAAACAAATACGCCTTATATACTGTAGCCAGTACTTCTCAGCCCAGCACTAATGCTTATAGCTGGTCCATATACTCTGTTGGAAATAGCTATTTTTCCAATGAAGTAAGAATTGGAAATCTGGCCGGTGTAAGTGGTTACAGACTTTCTGTGGATGGTAAAATCATAGGCGAAGAACTAATGGTGAGGATGAGCGACAATTGGCCCGACTATGTGTTTGATGAATCATATGGACTAATGAGTTTAGAAGATGTAGATCAATTCATCAACCAAAATAAGCACTTACCTGGAATTCCTAGTGCAAGTGAAGTTCATGCAGAAGGTGGTATTCAGGTAGGTGAAACCAACCGGTTACTTTTAGAAAAAATAGAAGAGTTAACGCTTTACTTGATTGAACAGAATAAGAGAATAAGGCAGCTAGAAGATTCAATGATCAAAAAGAATAGCAAATGAAACGGAATAGATATATGTTTGTTATAGGTTTCATCGGTCTTTTGAAATTTATCTCTCATGGTCAAGTACCCTTTTCTAACATTGACATCAATAAAGACAGAGCGCTACATAGTATAGAAAAGAAGTTTGAAGATTTACAAAACGATCAGGAAAGTCAAGCAGGTGGAAAGGCAAATAAATTTTACCAGCGATGGAAAAATCAAATGCAACCACATCTGGGTGAGGATGGTAAAATTGTCAACTATGTCGCTCGTAATTTTAAGGAGAAAAAACGGTTTCTGTCGCGTAATCCTTTGACTGTTGTTCCGCAAGGTGTGACAAGGAATGTTCATGGCGATTGGGAAAACATTATGCCTGGTACCACCAATAAGGACTATCCGAATAACGGCAGGATTAATTGTATTGCTGTTCATCCTACTAATCCAAATGTCATCTTTGTAGGAACACCGGTGGGTGGGATTTGGGTGACTTATGATCTGGGAGGTAATTGGTTAAATTTAAATCCTGGAATGGATAATTTGGGAGTAAGCAGCATTGTCATAAGATCAGACAATCCCAATGTAATCTATATAGCCACTGGTGGTGGTGACGGATTTGATACGCCTTCCATGGGTGTACTTAAAAGTACAAATGGGGGTTACGATTGGGTAACGACTGGAATGTCTTTTGCCGAAAATGAACTTATAAATACCTATAAAATGATTGCAGATCCAGGTGATCCGGATGTCATGTTTTTAGCTACAAGTATTGGTATTTTTAAGACTACTGATGGCTGGAATACTGAAACACAGGAATATAGCAATAAGGTCGTTTTTGACATTGAATTTAAACCTGGTTCTTCCGATACCTTATATGCAGGAACAAATAATACGCTTGCCAGGTCCTACAATGGGGGGGATTCTTGGTCAACGCTTAACGTTACTGGTTCTGTTCCACATACACTTAATTGGAGCAGAGTAGCAGTAGCTGTAAGTGAGGATGCGCCGGATTGGATATATGTTATGTTTGGGAGAAATGCAAAAGGTACAGGCTTTTGGGGATATCACAGGATGTTTTTATCCACGGATGACGGAGCTAATTTCATCATGAGGGATGAGGATACGGATATGGTTAGTACACAATGTGATTACAATCTAGAGATGACGATTCAGCCGGGTGCTCCTAATGTTGTTTTTCTGGGAGCTGTAAATCTATGGAAGTCAAATAATACAGGGTCTACTTATACTCGCATTGCTGTCCCTGATGGAAATGAAAACATTCCTAAGATTCACCCGGATATTCACTGGTTTGAATGGGTGGGAAACCGGCTTTTTATAGGTACGGACGGAGGAATCACTTACACAGATGATTTCGGAGTAAGTTATGTCAATATTACAGATGGCTTGACAATAAACCAGATTTACGATATTGCCATCAAGGATAATCAATACATGGCGGGGTCTCAGGACTGCGGTACTCACGATTGGCATCTTGGCGATCCAAGTGCTTACCGTACCTTAGGTGGTGATGGGTTGGAATGCTTTTATGACCCGTCAGAAAATGTCAGATACGCTTCTACCCAAAGTAGAAGGTATCGTTCTGTTAATGGGGGGAATTGGATAGATATTTCTCCACCGTCTCAACTGGGCGATATTTGGAAAGGTGTGTTTACACATCATCCTACTAACTATGATACTATTTTCAGTGCTGCGTTTGACATTGCAAGGTCTTTCGATCAAGGTCAAAATTGGACTATTTTTGATCCAGGTTTCAATCGGACTGATTTGAAAATAGAAACTTTGGTAATGAGTAGAAATAATCCAAATAGGATGTACATCTCTAATCTCCGTGAATTGAAATTGGTTACAAATATTCACCTTTCAAAACCTAATTTTATCAATATCGATAATGGTTTGCCTATGAGCAGTCTCAACATCAGTAGTATGGCAGTCAATCCAAATGATGTAAATGAGATATGGGTAGGATTTTATGGTTACGGAGATGGTATGAAGGTTTATAAAAGTACCACTGGTGGTCAGGGTGTAGATCCGTGGGTCAATGTTACGGCTAACTTACCTAATGTTCCCGTATACTGCATTGAGTATTTGCCGGGTTCCAACAATGGGATTTATATCGGGACTGATTTTGGTGTATTTTACAAAGATGATTCGATGACCAATTGGGCTTGGTTTTCAGCAGGTCTACCCAAAACGAGAGTAGAAGATTTGGTAGTGCATGAAGGATATTTATATGCAGGCACCTTTGGTCGAGGTATGTGGAGGACACCCCATGTTGGTTCTTGTCCTGTTAACCTTACTTTAACGTCCGCAAATGATCAGAGTCCCTCTTATTCTACAGGAACACAGTTCCACTCAGCGAGCTATGGCATATATTCTGATCGTATCATCACTGGTGGTCAAGGTACTGATGTGACTTACAGCGCAGGAAATTTTGTAACATTGGCACCAGGATTTCACGCAGAGGCCAATAATAATTTTAAAGCCTCGCTTGACGGCTGCCCGGATTAAGGGGAGTTCTGAACGAAAGCGATTTTACCATATCATTGCTTTCCCTTAAAAATCTAGCTGACTTAAGTTAAACAGGCGAAGATTCTGAAGCGGTTAGACGGGAAATGAGAAATGGATATTAACTTTTCAAGCCAATCGTGCAAAGCTTCTTCAAAAACCCTTAAGCCCACAAGCAAAAAGGATTGCTTGAGGGCGATCCAGAATGGATCCGCTGGAAATGCGAATCCAATCTTCGGCCTTCGCCTCAGCTTTCAAGCTGCAGAAAAATGCTTTGAGCAAAGCCCGGCTTCATTTTCTGCCACTTGAAAGTAGCTTGAAAGTCGCATTGGCTTCGCGCTTGTCGGAATGACTGGATTCGAACCAGCGACCCCACGCCCCCCAGACGTGTGCGCTACCGGGCTGCGCCACATTCCGATTTTAATTCATGCCAAATATCAAAAACCTCAACCAAATGACAAAGATTGTTCACCCTTTTTTAATACTACAGCTGATAATTTACTATCGTTCGGATTCAGGAGGGCAATGGAATATAGGTGTCATCACCTTTCACCTTTGGAAAACGTCGAGCTTTCCAATCTTCCTTTGCTCTTTCCAACCTTTCTCTAGAAGAGGAAACAAAATTCCAATATAAATAGCGGGGCTCCTCTAAAGCCTTACCTCCGAATACGAGCAGCCTAGTTCCTTTATTTAGCGCCACGCTACAAGTGTCTTCTGTTTTAGAGATCATTAATTGTCCTTCAGTAATCTCTTCTCCATCTTCTATAATTTTTCCCTTGTTGACCAGAAATCCAATTTCACCTTTTAACTCCCCATTGATCTCAAAAGAGTTGTCGTCATCGGCCTCAATATGTAAAACAAAGAGATCTGAGCTGATTGGCAAAGAAGATTCGCGACCAAATGCTTTTCCAGCTAATAATTTGATTGATAAATCATTATGTTTCCAGGTGGGTAACTTTTCAGATCTTATGAAATCAAATCTCGGCTCTATTTCTTCCTTGTCAATGGGTAGTGCGATCCATATTTGGTAGCCATGTAGCCTTTGGTTTTTCTTATTCCTCGATGCAGCTGGTGTTCTCTCCGTATGGGTAACACCTTTGCCTGAAGTCATTAATCCCACGTCTCCTGACCTGATGATTTGTACAGCTCCTGTACTATCTTTATGCTCTATCTCTCCTTCAAATAAATAGGTAAAAGTACATAATCCTATGTGTGGATGCTGGTCAACATCAATCCACCGATCGTTGCCCAGATCTATAGGCCCCATATGATCTACAAACGTAAATGGTCCTACTTGCCGCTTTTTTCGAAATGGTAAAAGCCTTCCTACCATAAAATTTCCAATACTCCTGGATCTTTCTTCGATTACCAATTTATCATTGCTGGACATCTCTTTTTTTGATGCTCAATATAATTAAGTTCATGCAAACACTTTGAATAGAAGGTGTCAGGAAGAATGAACAGGAACGATTACAGGAAATAAAGAGTTTAATGCGTGAGCTGGTATTCTTTTTCCAATTTTTCTGCCCTTTCTCTGGCTTTACTTTCTTTCCATTTATGCCAATTTTCGCCGAGCACTTTAGAAAGGCCGAGGTCAATCAATTGGTGTTGTACTATGTTAATACCTCCCTTGATCATCGTCATTGCGGAATCGTTGGCTCTTAAAGCCAGACTGAACCCGGAATCGATGTAACGCAAATAGTGCCACCACATAGAAGGCATAAATACAGTGTCACCATGTCCTAAGATGGCTTCATAGCCCTCCAGATACTCGGCCAATGGAAACTTTTCAAAGTCCGGGTGCTCTGGATCAAATTTACACATTTTAGTAAATGGGATAGGATATAATTTGTCACTTTCATCTGGTGAGAACAAAATGACTTTCTTGCGGGTGTGAAACTGGGTCAGAAAAACATGCGAGCAGTCCAGGTCATAATGTAAGTGTGTCACTGAACCTTTGCCACCAAAGAATAAAAACTTATAGTTTTTAATAAAGCCGCTACAAATGTCAGGAAAGTCAATGTCATTCTTGAGCTCTGGAGCTTCTTTGAAAATATCAAATAGAAAAAGACGGAGATCCAGACTTTTATTTTCCTCCAATAATTCAAGATAATTGCCAAAATCCATGGTTTCCTTGGCCTGAAAGTATTTGTCTGAGCGGCTAAAGTTTTTGTCTATAAGCGAAACTTCCAGGTCTCCATAAGATTCCTTCAGCCATTCATAACTCCATTTAGATATGGCCTCCCAATTGGCACTAAAATCTTCAATAATGACCGGAATTCTAGGTTTCAGGAAGTCACGTGTAAATGCCGCTTTAGAAATATTTGAAATCCTTTCAATCGATTTGAGTTTCATAGTATTCGGTGTTAAGTTTAATAAATATAGTGTCGAAGTTTCTCATCTTAAAAACGAAATTGAAAAATCTGATGTTCGCTTATGGGGTAAAAAAATGATTGAACTTGCCTTATCAATGATGAAATACCGAATAGGGTCTATTAATGACATGATTTATTATTTCCATATTTGCATGCTAGCTGTGATAGGTAACCATTCAATCATTGACCCCCCAATACCACCCTTTTTAAAAAGTATGCGATTTTCAACCTGTTTTTCAATGACTTATAAAGCTTAGGTGTAAAAATTTACACTAAAAGCTTGCTACTTCGAGAAAAGAAAATTACATTTGCAGCCCCTTTCGAATTAAGGGTATAATTTTATAAAAATTAAATTAGAAAAAGTGGATACTTTAAGTTATAAAACAAAGTCTGCTAAGAACACAGAAGTCGATAGACAGTGGCATGTCATAGATGTCGAAGGTGAGGTTCTGGGTAGAGTATGTTCTAAGATAGCAGCAGTTCTTAGAGGAAAGCATAAGCCTAGCTACACACCGCATGTCGACACTGGTGATTATGTGATCGTTGTAAATGCTGATAAAATTAGACTTACGGGAGCAAAGTTGGAAGATAAAGAATACCTAAGTTATTCTGGATATCCTGGCGGGCAGAAGGCTATCAACGCTAAAAACTTGTTGGCCAAAAAACCTACGGCTGTCGTAGAAAAAGCAATCAAAGGAATGCTTCCAAAAACCAAACTTGGAAGAGCGATGTATAAAAAATTATTTGTTTACGCCGGGCCTGATCATCCGCATGGCGCGCAGAAACCACAAGAATTAAAATAATATCATATGGAAATGATTAATGCTATAGGCAGAAGAAAAGCATCAGTTGCCCGAGTTTATCTCATGAAGGGTAAAGGTGCCATCAGCGTTAATGGAAAAGATTACAAAGATTATTTTCCGAACGCCAACATCCAGATGAAATTAGAAGATCCATTAGCAACAGTGGATGTCTCTAAAGAGTATGATGTTAGAGTAAATGTCAATGGTGGTGGCTTCAAAGGTCAGGCTGAGGCCATTAGAATGGCAATTGCAAGAGCACTTGTAAAAATTGACGAAGATTACAGAAGCCCTCTAAAGGCGAAGAACTTCTTGACAAGAGACGCGAGAGTTGTTGAACGTAAGAAATACGGTAAGCCAAAGGCACGTAAGAGCTTCCAGTTCTCTAAACGTTAATTTTTATTCAATATTTAAAAGTAGATTAAAATGGACAAACCATCATATAAAGAATTATTGGACGCTGGCGTTCATTTCGGGCACATGAGAAGTAAGTGGAATCCTAAGATGAAGCAATACATTTTCATGGAAAGAAAAGGAATTCACATCATTGATCTTAACAGGACGTTAGACTGCATGGATACTGCAGGTGCTGCTTTGAGACAGATTGCTAAATCTGGTAAGAAGATTATGTTCGTTGCAACGAAAAAGCAGGCCAGAGATATCGTTTCTAAAGCGGCAAGAAGTGTCAACATGCCTTTTGTTACTGAGAGATGGCTGGGAGGAATGATGACCAACTTTTCGACTATCAGAAGATCGGTAAAAAAGATGAATAACATCGATAAAATGTTAGCTGATGGCACACTTTCCAGTGTGACGAAAAAAGAAAGGCTGACTTTGACCAGAGAGCGAAATAAATTGGAAAAAGTGCTCGGTGGTATCGCCAATCTTAATAGACTACCTTCTGCGGTATTTATTGTGGACATTCATCATGAGCACCTTGCCATTGCAGAGGCTAAAAAGTTGGGTTTAACGACTTTCGGAATGGTAGACACCAATTCGGATCCGGGACAATTGGATTTTCCAATTCCTGCTAATGATGACGCTTCTAAATCCATTTCTATGATTACGAAGTTTGCGGTGGATGCAATCAAAGAAGGACTCGCTGAGAGAGAAAAGAATAAAGAAGAGCTTGCTGAGAGCACGGCGGAGTAAACCAGTATTTAAGTCGATATAATCATATTATTTAATAAAGAATAAAGTTTAAAATGAGTATAAAAGCTGCAGATGTAAAGGCGTTAAGAGATCAGACAGGAGCAGGGATGATGGATTGTAAGAAGGCTTTGACTGAGGCCAACGGTGATTTTGAAAAAGCGATTGAAGTACTTAGAAAGAAAGGTCAAAAGCTTTCAGCTAAAAGAGCAGACAGAGAGGCTAAAGAAGGAGTCGTACTTGCTAAAGTAAGTGAAGATGGTTCTAAAGGTATCGTGGTAAAGCTGAGTTGTGAAACGGATTTTGTTGCCAAGAACGAAGATTTTATCAATCTGACAGATTCATTTGCTGAACTTGCTTTAAAGGAATTCCCTAAAGATAAAGAAGCATTACTAGCGCTGCCTTATGATGGAACAACCGTGGGGGAGAAAATCGTGGAGCAAGTTGGTGTGATCGGAGAGAAAGTCGAATTGGCTGATTATGAAAAGTTAGAAGCGCCACAAGTAGAGGCTTATATCCATATGGGTAATAAAGCTGGTGTTTTAGTTGGATTGAATAAAGCTTCAGAGGAGTATAGTGAAGCAGGTAAGAATGTTGCTATGCAAGTAGCGGCTATGAAGCCTTTGGCTTTGGATGAAGAAGGAGTTGATTCATCAGTCGTAGAAAAGGAAATAGAGATAGGAAAAGAAATCGCCAGGAAGGAAGGAAAGCCAGAAGAGATGTTGGAAAGAATAGCGATGGGTAAGTTGAATAAATTCTTTAAAGAAAATACATTGTTGAATCAGACATATGTTAAAGATGGCAAGATGTCTGTCCAGCAATACCTTGATTCTGTAGATAGTGGGTTAACCATAACCGACTTTAAGCATATCAAGTTAGGATAAGAAAAATTGAAAAAAAGAGCGAATGTTACATTTGCTCTTTTTTTTTGCTTGTATATTACGCGCACAACGGAAAGATAAAAATGGGTCTTAAGTACAAAAGAGTTCTGCTAAAGCTAAGTGGTGAATCGTTGATGGGTGATCAGCAATTCGGCATATCTCCTAAAATGTTAAATCACTACGCAAGACAGATCAAACAGTTGGTAGACTTAGGTGTAGAGACAGCCATAGTGATCGGAGGTGGTAATATTTTTCGTGGCTTGCAGGCTTCTGAATCTGGAATAGAGCGAGTGCAAGGTGACTACATGGGAATGTTAGCCACATGTATCAATGGCATGGCATTGCAATCTGCTATGGAAGCGCAGGGTATTTTCACGAGATTAATATCAGCCATCGAAATGCAGGAAATTGCCGAACCTTATATTCGACGAAGAGCGATCAGACATTTGGAGAAGGGTAGGGTAGTGATTTTTTCGGCAGGTACTGGTAGCCCCTACTTTACTACAGATTCGGCTGCAGCATTGAGGGCCAATGAAATTAACGCAGATGTTATACTCAAAGGAACGCGTGTGGACGGAATCTATAGCTCAGATCCTGAAAAAAATCCTGATGCGACAATGTTCAATACCATTAGTTTCGCCAAAGTCATTTCGATGGGACTCAAAGTGATGGACATGACTGCGTTTACCATTTGCCAGGAAAACGACCTGCCCATTGTGGTTTTTAATATCGGTGATGAGACCAATCTGGCCGGAATCGTAAGAGGGGAAGAGATTGGGACTTTGGTGGAAGGGTAATCCGCTTCATTCTTTGCAATCAAAATAGCCAAAGTAAACATAGAATTGAAAAGCGAGTCTCAAATGCTGAAACTCGCTTTTTAATTTTATAAGCTAGTAAATCCTTAACCAGTCATAGTATACCACTATATTCAGCTCCATCTACACTTGAGGTTAACCAGCATACTCCAAACTCTTCTCAATAAATTTGCTTAGATCTTCACCTTTCAACATGTTTTGATTCAACATAGCCAATTTTCTCAAGTAATCAGCAAATTGCTCTCTTTTGTCTTCACCTTTCATCTTGATCAATTTCTCAGCAACCAACGGATGGTTGGTATTTACGACTACATTGTAACTGTCTGGGAAATCACCCATCCCCATGCCTTGCAATTGTTGCATTTCCTTCATTCTTCTCATAAATTCAGGTTTCGTTAACACGACAGGATGGTCATTTGGTGACAAAGCCTTCAGCTCGATGGTTGATCCTTTTTCATTGACCACCTTTTCAAATATGCCCTTGACCTTTTCCTGCTCCTTGTCACTTAGAACTGACTCTTTGACCTCATCCGTTCTTACTAAATTATCTACGGTATCAGCATCTACTCTTACGAAAGATACATCTTTCAGTTTATACTCTAATTGTTGAATGAAATGGTTGTCAATGACGGTATCAAATTCAAGGACGTCATATCCCGCTTCCTTAGCGGAGTTGATATAGCTGTAATGCTCATCTTTATTGTTAGTATATAAGTGAATTACCTTTCCATCCTTATCTGTCTGATTAGCCTTGATTTTGTCATTGTATTCTTCGAAGGTAAAGTACTCATCATTGACATTTTTCAGTAATGCAAATTTCTCCGCTCGATCATAGAATTTCTCTTCCGATATCATTCCATACTTAACAAATACTGAGATCTCATTCCACTTCGCTTCAAATTCTTTTCTGTCATCCTTAAATAACGAATTTAATTTCTCCGCTACTTTTTTTGTTATGTAGCTAGTGATCTTTTTCACATTTGAATCGGATTGCAAGTACGATCTGGAAACGTTAAGAGGAATGTCCGGAGAATCAATGACGCCATGTAATAATGTCAAAAATTCAGGAACTATCTCTTTTACATCGTCGGTCACATATACCTGGTTCGAGTACAATTGTATCTTGTTTTTTTGTACTTCCAGTGAGTTGTTCAATTTCGGGAAATAGAGAATACCAGTGAGATTGAAAGGATAGTCAATGTTCAAATGAATCCAGAAAAGCGGGTCAGCCGAATATGGATACAAGACTTTATAGAACTTCTTGTACTCTTCATCTTCTATATTGGTTGGAGAATTTTTCCAAAGCGGAGCGACATCGTTTATGATGTTTTCAACTTCAATCTCTTTGCTTTTTCGGTCTTCACCCTCACCTTCCCACTCTGTTTCAGTTCTAGTACCAAAACGAATCGGAAATGGTAAAAATTTGCAGTATTTCTTGAGCAAGTTTTCTATCCTATTCTTGTCAAGAAATTCTTCGCTGTCTTTGCTAATGTGTAAAATGACATCCGTACCTCTGAATTCTTTCTTTGTATTTTCGATTTCGTACTCAGGATTTCCATCACATACCCAACGAACTGGTTTGACTGATTTTTTATACGATTTGGTTACTACTTCTACTTTATCTGCAACCATGAAGGCAGAATAAAAACCGAGTCCAAAGTGACCGATTATCGATGCGTCGTCTTTGTATTTTTTAAGGAAAGACTCAGCCGATGAAAAGGCAACTTGATTCAGATACTTTTTAACCTCAGCTTCTGACATACCAATTCCTCGATCCCTGATGGTCAAGGTTTTTGCATCTTTATCCAAAATAATGTCAATGGTAAGTTCTCCTAAATCTCCATCTATTTCACCTCTAGAACTAAGGGTCTTAAGTTTTGAAGTGGCATCTGTCGCATTGGCCACCAATTCTCTTAAGAATATTTCCTGATCCGAATACAGGAATTTTTTTATAATTGGGAAGATATTCTCGGTTTGTACCGATATATGTCCTTTTTCCATAATTGTTTGATTTTTTTACCCTCTCTAGTTCAAAGCCTGTGCCAGCGAAGGTTTTATGTCAATATGGCACCTTTACAGGAGAAGATGGATCATTGCGGTTGTCAAAATGGCAATATTTTCACACCCTTCGCTTCATTATCTCTTTTAGTCCATTTAGCCCTTTAAGCCCTTTAAGCCCTTTAATCCCTTTAAGCCCTTAGAGAGCTTTGAGCTCTCTAAGGGCTAAGCTAAAAAAAGCTAAGAGCTGCTTCTTAGTGTTATTTTTTATGACAAAGGTTAACAAAAGACAAAAGAAATTTATATGTAAAGAATTTAGCATGTAAAAAATACAAAATATTTGGTAGGATAGTGGTTCTGTTTGGCAAGGTATGTGAACTATCACTTACTGTACAGATAATTAAGGTGAATACTTATTCAAGTATTATAAAAAGGCCGGTTCACTGGGGGGTAGACCGGTCTTTTATTTTTTCTAATTGGCATCCATACGCCAGGTAAAACTATATTTCCCAGAACCAACCTCATATACCGTCTCGCTATTTTCTTTCAAAGAATGAGATAACATGGTTTCTATGCTAGTCTCAGTAGGGATATGAATCGTAGCCGATGTATTGGCAGGAATTTGCACACTGTATTGAATGGTTTGATCTGCTATTTTCCATTGTGATTTGATCTCACCTCTAATAGATTGATATGCAAGACGCACTTCTGTTAATCCACCTCCAGGGTGTGGACTCAAATAAAAATGCTTAAATCCGGGTTGTTTCGGATCAGATTTCAATCCGGCAACATACTCATATAGCCACTCACCTATAGCACCGTAGGCATAATGATTAAAACTATTCATTCCCACATTTTGAAAACTACCATCAGGCTTCTGTCCATCCCATCTTTCCCAAATCGTTGTCGCACCTTGAGTAATAGGATACAGCCAAGAAGGATATTCCTTCCTATTCAATAACATGAATGCCAAATCTTCCCTACCAACGTTGCATAGTGTCTGACAAAGTAAAGGCGTACCAAGAAAACCAGTCGTTAGATGACCAAATTTACTGACATCTTCAGCCAGATATCGGCCGGCCTTTTCAGCCAAGACCTCAGGCAATAAGTCAAAAGCCAATGCTAGTGCGTAAGCCGTTTGTGTATGGGAAACCAATCTGCCGTTAGGTGTGACAAACTCTTGATTAAATGCTTCCTTGACTGAATCCGAAAGATCAGTAAAGTACAATGCATCCTGCTCTTTGCCCAGCACATGCGCGATTTTCCCTAGTAAGCCAGAACTATAGCTATAATAAGCGGTGGCGATCAGGTCTTTTTCCGTTGTGGCTCCCGGATAATCTGACCTGGTAGTCGCAAAGGCCAACCAATCACCGAAGTGTTGATCGCCACTCCAGATATGGTTTTCTCCTGCTCTTGATTTCATATATTCTACCCACTGCTTCATCTCTTCATAACTGCTTTCTAAAATGCGTTCGTCACCATATATTACATAATTGGTCCATGGTATAATAATGACTGCATCTGCCCATCCAGTGGCTCCTCCTCTTCCCTTCAACACATCAGGAATGACATGTGGAATAACACCGTTGTCTTTTTGATCTGCTTCAAAGTCTTTCATCCACTTCGTATAAAATGCTGCCACATCAAAATTATAAGCAGCTGTTTTCGCAAAAACCTGGGCATCTCCCGTCCATCCCATTCGCTCATCTCTTTGTGGACAATCGGTAGGTACATCCAGGAAATTTCCTTTTTGTCCCCATTTTATATTATGCTGTAGTTGATTAATCATTTTATCCGAGCAGCTAAATTCCAAAGCAGGTTCCATCGCTGAATGGATGACCACACCAGTGAAGTGCTTTGGATTAAGGGAGCCCTCAAAACCTATCACCTGTACATATCGGAAACCATGAAAAGTAAAAGTCGGCTCATAGACCACCTCATCGTCGCTGGACAATATGATGATATCTGTCGCTTCTGCCGCTCTCAAATTATCAGTGTAAAAATTTCCGTCACTATCTAGAACTTCCGCAAACTTCAGTCGGATGGTATCTCCTGCATTGCCCTTGACTTTCATCTTGACCCATCCTACCATGTTTTGACCCATGTCCAAAACCTTTTCACCTTTGGGGGTGATAAATGTGTTAACTGGTTTCAGTTCTTCTATGGCTTTAACGGGAACACCACTGCTGGCAACCAGATGTTCCTTCGATGAATCGATCACTTCTGCATGATTCCAGTCTTCTTGAAAATCTGGTTTCGACCAACCTTCAATGGAATGACCAAAATCAAACCATTCACCATTATAAATATCTGATTTCAATATTGGACCATTGGAAACACTCCATGTTCCATCGGAATTAATGACCTCCATAGAATCATCTTCGTAAATAATCTCAAGTTGAGCTAGCAAAGCCCTTCTTTTACCATAGTAATCATTCTGATCTTGCCATCCAATGAAACCTCTGTACCATCCATCGCCTAAAACACCGGCAATAGTGTTGGTCCCTTTCAACATATCGGTGACGTCGTATACCTGATATTGGGTATGGTGATTGTAACTGGTCCAACCAGGTGTAAACAATTGATCACCTACTTTTTCGCCATTGATATACAACTCATACAGCCCCATAGCGCTTGCATATAAACGAGCACTTTTGACCTTCCTATCGGTATTGAAATCCTTTCTTAGATAAATGGATGGTCTGGAACCGTCGATCTTTTCTTCGCCTTCCATGCTAATCCAATCTGCAGTCCACGCCTCAGGTTGCAATAATCCCATCTCAAAAAAGGCCACTTCACTCCATTCTGATGTATTGTCGGTTTTGTCCCAAACTCGGACTTGCCAGTATTTTCGATCTCGGGAATTTAATTCGGGTGCGCTGCAGACAACATTGACCGACTCGGAAGACTCCACTTTCCCCAAACTAGAACCCGGACGTGTTAGAGCCTCCTTATTATCTGCAATTCGAATTTCATAGGCTGATTGTATGATATTTTCTTGATCGGACTGGATTTTCCAGCTCAATCTCGGCTCTTTAACATCTATACCTACAGGATTTTTCTTGTATTCACAGACAAGATCGACTGCTTGTAACTGGGCCAGAGTTAAATTGACCACAAGTGCGCAAACAAAAGTAAAGACGAACTTCATAATTGGGAAATTTAAATTCCTAAGTTATAAAATTCTTTTTAGCATGGGAAATGTTGCGTCAGCTTAGGGCAATTGTGGTTTGACACGATTTTCCACTTCCGAGATCCTTGCATCCATAGCTGAAACCACTTCCTGGTATTGAGATAACAAAACTTGCTGCTGAGCAATGATTGCTTCCTGCTCTTTGACTTTTTTAGATAATTCCTGTATGGCTTTAATGGCCTGAACCGTAAATTCTGCATATCTAAGCCCGTAAACACCTTCTTCAGAATCAGGCTTATCGACACCACTAAACTCAAAATCGCAATCAGCTGCTGCCTGTTCCACTTCCTGAGCGATAAATCCTGTGTATCTGATGGATGATTTTTGATCCAACTCACTCGACAATTTATCGGTGTTAAATCCTCTTTTTTCGTGCAATTTATGAGCGTCATAATGATAGGTCACTGGTCGCAGTTTCTCAATAAACTCAAGTCCCGAAACATCTTCCTTAATATCCGATTTGAAACGCCCGTCAGAAGTGGCTGTAAAATTAACAGCACCCGTAATAGATAAGATAGCTGCATTTCCCAGCACTACAGAGTTGTCAATGCCGGAAGAGGCTTGATATCCCAGAACGATCCTGTTATTTCTATCTCCTGCAGATAAATTGGCCTCAGAACCGATGATAACGTTGCCGTTGTTGGTTGTCGCACTGCCAGATCCGTTTAAGTCTGCATTCCAACCTACTACCACATTATCTGACCCCTGTCTGTTACTCTCTCCGGCCATAGCGCCCATGTAGGTATTTCGATCACCGCCTGAATTATCATTTAATCTATCATTTTGATAGCCGGCGCCATATCCTACAAAAGTATTTCCATGACCGTCAGCATTGCTAATTCCGCTCCCATAGCCTACGAAAGTGTTGGCCATTCCATTGTCATTATTACCTCCTGCACCACTTCCTAAAAAAGTATTGGCACTAACCAGATTGCTGTAACCTGCTTTAAATGATCCCGTGTAAGTCATGTCATATCTAGTTCCTATAACTGCGGTAACTTCATCGACTACGGTCGTCGAGTATTTACCACCCATGAAAGAGTTCCCACTTCCTACCTCGTTGAAATAGCCTACATCCTTTCCAATGAATGTGTTACTGCTGCCAGTAGTATTATTAATTCCCGCATGATGACCTATAAAGGTGTTGGATGAGCCCTCTGTATTATCGTATCCGGCACGATATCCGACAAAAGTATTAAAGTTAGCGTTAATGGTATGGTATCCAGCCTCTGATCCCAGAAAGACACCCTGCCTACTAAAAGTACTATTGAAACCAGATTTGAAACCTATGAAAACATTATCACCATTGGCCTCCTGTACTAATCCTGCTTGTGATCCTATAAATACACTTTCTCTTGCTGATCGAATATTATACCCTGCTTTGAATCCGATAGCTACAATGTCATCCCCGGAAATGGTCGAGTTAGGTTTTCCTCTACCTGCGGCAAATCCAAAAAAAGAGTTGTTATCTGTGTTGATCACAAGTGCACCTGTACTGTCCCCGAAGTAGGAGTTAAAATTGGCTCCGCTGAGGTTAGATCCGGCATCGTCTCCCTGAATTTCACTCCAAGATTGACCGATGACAGATAGGCTTAACAACATGATGGATATAGTTAGTACGATTTTCATTTATTGTGATTTTATGTCAATGTTGTAGATTTAAAAAATCGGCTATTTTTTGCGCACACATCGGCAGTTGTGATCAACAGCCATGTCTTTATTATCGGGATCAGGTCCGCCGTAATCTAACCTTTGTGTGTAGGCACTGGTCGCGTCTGCTTCTGTGGAGCTCCAATATTTGGCAGATTCCGTTTGAGACAAGCCTTTAATTAGGTAGGATTGCTTGTACATCGCATCTAATAACAGTTTAGAAGGTAAAAACCAGTCGTCATAACCGAATGCAATCAAATTGTTGCATGTCTGTTGAGCATCGGTCCAATTCACACCGATTCCACTGTCAGTAGGGTGGACTTCTACGATCCCCCCTTGAAATTGGATAGGAATCGGCATGTCAGTTTCTGGAACACTTTCTATCTTCAGTTCCTTCCAAAGCCCACTTTGTGAAAACCAAAAACTACTGGTTGTAATATCATAGACCATCAGTCCATTAGCAGGTGTGAAAATGGCTTGTCTTTGAGATGTACTCAATCGCGGAATTAAAACTCCTTTGTCGGTGGATTGAATATCAAGCATAGCTGAAACGTTTGGTCGATTACCATTTGAACTGATAGCAATTTGAGCTTGTGAAATCAAGCTCAGCAGAACACAGCATACCAAAAAATTCAATTTAAAGATTTCCATAATATTTTAGAATTACCATTTCTAAATTTAATGGAATGATGCATCAAAGTCATTGGTGGGTGAGTGGCTCGTAGGAATCAATGACTGTATGGTAAGGATAAAAGAGTACATGGTGATCTTAATGTGACAATAATAAACCTATATAGAGGCTTACTCCATTGAAAATTGACACCATTTACATTGTTAAATAGAAATAGCTCACCATATGATCCATGATGAGTTGGTTTAAAACGAAAGTTCCAACAGTACTGGGCAGTGATCGCTTCCCATGATTTCAGTTTGAATATCTGCGGCTACGATATGATCACGTAATCGCTCATCAACCAAAAAGTAGTCTAATCTCCAACCTACATTCTTGGCACGAGCGCCAAATCGTACACTCCAAAAGCTATATTTTACTTCATCAGGGTGCAAAAATCTAAAGGAATCTATAAATCCCACATCAAGTAGACCAGACATTCCATCTATTTCTACCTGTGTATAGCCGGAGGTCTTATTATAGTTTGATTTTGGTCTGGCCAGGTCAATGGGTTGATGGGCTACATTGAAATCGCCGGTCACGATTACGGGCTTATTTTCTCTCTGATCACTAAGGTAGGATGCGAAATCTTTGTCCCATTCTGCTCTATAATCCAACCTTTTCAGCCCTGCACCTGCATTGGGAACATAGACATTGACAAGAGAGAATTGTTCGAACTCTGTCGTAATGACCCTACCTTCCTGAATGTGTTGCTCAATTCCAATTCCGACAGATATATTTTGAGGAGCTTCTCTAGATAGAGTAGCAACACCAGAATAACCCTTTTTCACTGCCGAACGGCTATTGATAACCATTTCATCCAGATCTGAAAGCGCCTTCTCTACCTGATCATCTTGTGCTTTGGTTTCTTGAAGGCAATAAATGTCTGCACCAGATGACTTTATTTCACTAATTAAATCCTTTTTGACTGCAGCTCTTACACCATTGACATTCCACGAAATAATCTTCATACTATTGTTCTTGTGAAGCCAGCCAACCACTTATATTGCCACAATCAGAGAAAGAGCTGTCTACTTCCATGTATGTACTGTTCAGTTTAGAGATGATCCATTCATTGAAGTATTCATTTTTTTTGCTTTCAATCGCAAATTCTCTCAACCGCGAATAGTCCTGTTTAAGATTCGCAATGTGTGGTTTCGTCTTGGATTCAAGCAAAACAATTCTAAACATAGGATCTCCTTTTCTGTCTTGATATTCAATGGGTGCTGATACATCTCCTACTTCAAGATCTTCAATGGCAAAATATATTTCTGGTGGCAGATCATTGGTACTGTAAAATGTAGTATTGGTCTGAGGGTTCGTCATCCTTCCGTTATTATTATAGGACTCAACCTTCTCGTTTCCATACTTTTTCACAGCTGCGCTGAAGCTGATAGAGTCTTGCATGATCAAATTACCGATGCTATCCAGGAACATTTTAGTTCTCTCCAGGTCGGCTTCTGTTACCTCAGGGGTGATCAAAATATGTCTGGTTTTAATGAGATTACCTCTTCTGCCCAGAGCTTGTATCAGGTGATAACCAAATTCTGATTTCACAATTTCAGAGATTTCGTTATCTGCCAAATTATAGGCAACCGCTTCGAACTCAGGAACGAAACTTCCTCTTTTGGTCCACCCCAGTTCTCCACCTTTAGACCCTGAGCCCAGGTCGTCTGAAAATTTAAGCGCAAGTTCTGCAAAATCAGCACTATCGTTGACGATCATTTGTCGGTATTTCAACAAACGCTCATAAGCTTCATCTTTAGATGCGTCACTTGCTTCCGGCTTAATCACGATTTCTGCTAACTCAACCTCTGCATTTAAAAGCGGAAGTGAATCTTTGGGTATAGATTCGTAAAAAGCTTTTACTTCTTCAGGACGAATATTGACGCTATTGATGATTTGTGATTGCATTCTTTCTGAAAGCAATTGATTTCGTAATTCTTCTCGCATACCTTCCTTGACTTCCTCGATCGACTGACCGTAATAATCTTCGAAAAAGGCTTCATCATTACCCATCTGGCCCAATATATTATCGATACGGAATGTCAATTGGGCTTCAACTTCATCATCTCCCACAGCGATGCTATCTAATTTTGCCTGGTGAACCATCATTTTCTGGGCAATGATGCTTTCTAAAACTTCACATTTAGACTCCGGTACAGCTGAAGGTTGTGACTGCTTGATATAGGCATATTGTTTCTCAACATCGGAGAGCAAAATGTACTCACTTCCTACTTTGGCAACGACCTTATCGATGACCTTGCTTTGTAATTGAGCACTTCCACTGATTGCAAAGGCCGTAATGACCAAAAGTGTTAACAAATACCTCATTTATATATTAATTTTGACATTGTTATTATTTGAATATTTCTCATAGAGATTCTCCATGAGTTGGTCAAGCAATTCAGTTTGGCGTTTATGTAAAATAACCTTTTTTGCCTGATCTTCAATATAGCTTAACGGAGCTAAATTGTTTTTGTCTTCATATTCGGTCACTTTTATGAAATATTTAAAGTCTCCTGAGCTTTTACTTTTTGCTTCCTTACTTTTGAGTGTTGCATATGACCACATATTTTTCGGTATCAAGGCGTTGATGTCTTTCCACGTATACCATTGATCGTCCAGCAATTTAAGTTCGAAATTAGACTCATCCACCAGGGCAAGCTTCTCATATTCTTTTTCTTTCCACATCTTGTCCAATTCTTCAAATCGTTCGGTTTCCTGACTGATTTTAAAGAGGAAGCATTTCAAAATGGGCTCATCAAGATTATATTGACTTTTGTGTTCTTCATAATAAGACTCTAATTGGGCATCTGTAATGGTTGTATCTAGTTCCTGTTCAACCAGTTGTTGTTTATAAGTCATCAGAATCAAGGAGGATCTATAATCATTCACCATTTTTTGAATGTCAAGATCGGCAGGAATATTTCGCTCTGCCTCATGCATTAAAATGGCATCTCGTGCCCATTGCTCTACTATAGAGTTCGCATACAATAGGCTGTCTTCAGGTGACGACTCCGTTTGAAGAAGTGGTTGAATATCCGATAACCTCAGTGTCTGATCGTATACTGATGCAAGAATCGAATCCTCCGGATCCTCATGATCTTGTTGGACCCCACAAGCTGTAACACTTAGTAAAACGATATATATGATGCCTAATCTCAATCCCTGATCAATTTATCCAACACTTCTTCATTGACCTTAATTTCGTATTGTCGTTCCAAACTTTCTATCCATTCTTTGTCAAGACTGTCCTGATAATCAGCGATAATATATCCACGAGCATCTTTTAAAGTTTTCGGAGTGGCTGGATAGATCTTAGTTATCTTTCTCAGCTTTGCAGTATTCGATTTGCTATCGTATCGTTCATCTGAAATGGCACCCTCTTTCCAATTGATTCCTGCAACATCCAGATCACCTCTTTCATGTGTAGAAGATCTGTAAGTGACTGGTGTCTCTTGTGAGTGAAACTTCTCTACAACTTCTTCTCCCGAGTGCTTTTTAAAATACTTGCTGATTTTCTTGATCAACTTTTTATCCTCAGTGATGACCAACAAAGTTTCCATGTCTGCTCTTTCTTTCCACATGTAGTCATCCTTGTTTTCTTCATAGAATTCACGAAGGCCTGCAGTATCTTGAGAGGCCTTGTCCCAGACATTGATCTTAGTGGCTTCAAACAGCAAAATCCCTTCACGGTATTCCCTCATTAATGCACCAAATTCAGGGTACTTTTGTTCCAAGTTAGCTTCTTCATATTCCATGGCCTGTTCACGAACGTAGTCATTATACAATTCCATCACAGATGCTTCTAAAGGTGCAGACTTGCTGAAACGCAACCTCTTTCTTGTATTCTTCCTGGCTTCATTTGCAAATATACCCATGGAGTAATCTTGACCCCCAAGTGTAAATAATGTTCCGCTGACACCTTGAGGGATCTGCCATTTGTAAGAATAAAAAGTCTCATCAAGGCTGTCAATAAACTGCTGTAACAGCTCTGTATTCTCAGTAAATCCGGCCATTTCTTTGATGTCCTCTATCATTTGATCTTTAGCTAATTGATAACGATCATCTTGTTTGATGTCTGCCTGGATTCTTCTTCTTACCTGATCGTAAGGTTCCCTTTCGGGTTTATCCAGGCGCTTGATGATATGCCATCCAATACTGGTTTCGACCGGTTCACTGATATCGCCGTCATTTTTCAATGCATAGGCTGCATCTTCAAAATTGTTTTCATAGGTACTTATCCCAAATACACCGATATCACCTCCTTTGTCCTTAGAATTACTGTCTTCAGAGTATTGCCTTGCCAATTGAGCAAAATCACCACCTTTTTGCAGTACATTATAAAGGCTATCTGCTAATTCTTTCACACCTTCGGCCGGTTGGCCATTTTTCTTTTTTCTCAATAGAATATGAGCTGCGTGCATTTGACCTCTTGCCGGCCTTTTGTCTATTACTTGTACCAGATGAAAACCTACGTTTGACTTCAAAGGTTCTGAAACTTCACCCGGCTCCAACTGGTACATTGCATTCTCAAACTCGTAATAACCATTGGGAAGCATCGCAGTTAAGTAATTGAGTTCTCCGCCATTTAATCGGGTAGTGGCATCCTCGCTCGCTACCTTAGCTACTTCAGCAAAATTTTCCCCACCATGAATACGCTCAGCAATAGATTCAATTTTCTGTCTCGCTTCTTCCACCTGATCATCAGTCGCTCTGGAAGGCACTTTTACAACAATATGTCTGACTTTAACATCATATGCCTGCCGATCGTAAACCTCTCTTACCAGGTCCTCGGAAACTTCCTTATCTGTTAAATAGGAATCTGCCAGTTGCTTTCGATATCCTGCCAGTTCATTGATCAGTTCTGGAATGGTATCCAGCTTCATGTCCCTGGCTTTCTGTACTTTAAGTTTGAATTTTTTATATAGATCGAGGTATTCTTCTACGCTTTCTCTGCTATAGTCCGCCTCGTCTCCGTTATTCTTATTGTAGATGTAATTAAACTCAGAAACAGTAACTGGCTTACCCTCTACCGTAAACAAAACTTCATCATTGTTTTGCGCATAAAGCCCTGCTACTCCTAGTATACATAGGACGCCAGCCCATAAATTTCTCACTCTTGTCATTTCTAACCTGATTGGTTTCCAAATAAAGCTGCAAAAATAGTAAAATAATGCAGTATTCTCAATAGGGTAAAACGTAAGTAGTATCAAGGATTATTGCCTATATTAAGCTATGTTTGAAATGCATTTCAAATACTCAAATCAATTCAAAGAAATAGAAACAGTCCAATGGTGACATGATCTAATTTCTATCAATCTACCAAACTGACCTGATGATCCGATTGTTAGAATTAAACGAGCAAGGATATGCCTTGTAAATAGAACTGAAATAAAATTATGAAAAGAAGAAGTGCCATAAAAGCCATTACCCTGATGGCTGGAGCGAAAGTGCTCAATCCATTTCAATATCCGATCGAATATTCAATGACCAGGCGTGTCATACCTTCATCAGGTGAATTATTACCTGTACTTGGAATAGGCACATGGCAGACCTTCGATGTTGGTCAAGATCAAGACAAGAAAAAGGAGCTTACATCTGTGCTAAAGAAAATGAATGAAATGGGTGGTGCAGTGATAGATAGCTCTCCGATGTATGGAAAGTCTGAAGAGGTTGTGGGAGATTTGACAAATCAGCTCAGTTTCAGCGACGAGTTTTTCTACGCTACGAAAGTCTGGACTACTGGGAAACAGAGTGGCATCAATCAGATGAAAAGATCTTTTGAATTGATGAGAAGGAAGACTATGGACTTAATGCAGATTCATAACCTCGTAGATTGGGAGGTTCATATGAAAACGCTCAAAGAATGGAAGGAAGAAGGTAAAATCAGATATTGGGGTATTACTCATTATACAAATGCTTCCCATAAAAGTCTTGCCACAATTATTAGAAAAGAAAATCCAGATTTTGTTCAGTTTAACTACGCCATCAATGATCGCCATGCAGAAGACCATTTACTTGGAGTTGCCAAAGACCATGGAACGGCAGTCATCATCAATCGACCATTCGGCGGAGGAGGGCTGTTCAGTTGGGCCAGAAATAAATTGTTACCGGAATGGTGTAAAGATCATGAGATCCATTCTTGGGCTCAATTTTTTTTAAAGTACATCATTGCTCATCCTGCAGTGACATGTGTTATTCCCGGAACCGGGAAATTGGAGCATGCTATAGATAATTTGAAAGCTGGTTATAAAGTGACAGAGGGTCAGGAATTTCAGAAAAAATTATTGGCAACCTTTAATAGCTTATGAATCCAATTTTCATGAATGGGTATGTAGAATTGACCTTCTCTTACCCTCAACATGTCCTTATCTAAGAAAGTAGCAGGATAAAAGAAGGTCATATTGAAAAAAAGATTAAACTATCAGATTCGCGCCACTATTTTTTCTGCAGCATCTACAGCTCCTTGCGTCACCATTTGCTTTACTTCTTCTGTATAGTTCATAGGTCCTGCAGTGATAAATTCGATGTCTGTAATGCCTACGAATCCAAAAATAGCACGAATATAAGGCTCTATAAAATTCAGAGCGTTCATAGGAGAACCAGGTGAATAATCTCCACCAGTTGAACAAATACAAACCATTTTTTTCTGGGTCACCAAACCAATAGGAACGCCTTGCTCATTGTATCTGAATAGATAGCCAGGTTGAACAATGGCATCTATGTATGCCTTCAGCGCATGAGGAATGGTAAAATTCCAGAGTGGAATGGTGAGTAAATAATAATCAGCTTCTAAGAAATCGGAAATTAAAGCTTCTACTTTTTTCCATTGTTCATTATCCTTTTGAATCCCATTTTGTCCTGCCATAATCGCATACTTCACTTCAGCGCTGTGTTCTGCCACCTTTGGAATCTCATCAAAAAAAGGATTGATTTCCTTGATTTCTAGGTCCGAAAATTTGCTGGAAAGATCGTTTATGAAAGCTTTTGAAATGGGTAGGGTGTTACTCTTTTCTCCGCGCGGAGTTGCTACGACATGTAGTAATTTCATTGTTTTAGGTTTATTTATGAATAATCTCACCTCAAACAACAAGAGAAATATACAACGTATTAGAACTGTATATTCTGGGATTGACTGCAGTCAGTCAATTTGTAATTTGGGGCTAGGTAAATATATTAAATTTTGTAAATTTTAATAGTACTGAATATATAAATCTATTATTCCCTACTAAAAATGCGATGAACCCTTGTGGATATTCTGGTCAAAATTTCATAGGGTATCGTACTACATGCCTTTGCTAGATTTTCTATCGGCCATTCCTTCCCGAAGATAATAACCTCATCTCCTATTTTGCAGTCTATGTTGGTGAGATCGATCATACACATATCCATACAGACATTGCCTAATATCTTGGCAGCTTTATCATTGACCAAAACCGCATAATTTTCGTTACCTGCATTTCTGGGAAGTCCATCGGCATAACCGATATTGATAGTCCCAATGTTTAAGGGAGTGGCTACACGATGCATCCTATTGTATCCCACAGACTCGCCCTTCCCAACTTCTTTTATTTGTGCTATCTTAGTCTTCAAGGTTTGTACTTTAAGCAATCTTCTATCTAGATTTTGATCAGAAGTTAAACCGTGTAAACCGATTCCCAATCTTACCATTTCGAATTGATATAGCTGAAAGCGTGATATTCCGCTTGAATTGAGAATGTGACGATCAGGTTGATAGCCTATGGCTTTACAAATATTCTTATAAGCTTCTGAAAATCTTTCCACTTGTTCATGTGAAAACAAATCTAATTCCGGGTCGTCGCTGCCTACCAAATGAGTAAAGATGGTAGCCACTTTAAGGAGATTTTGCGCTCTTAAGAATTGAACTAGAGCTTCGTGATCCGCCTCAGCAAAACCCAATCTATGCATACCTGTTTCAATCTTCAGGTGAACGGGAAATGCCTTTTGGTCAACGTATGTCGTAAAATTATGCAATTGTTCTAGACTGTAAATTTCAGGCTCAAGTTTAAACTTGACCATAGATTCAAACCCGGATTCCTCCGGATTCATCACCATAATAGGAGTATCAATTCCTGCCTTGCGAAGTTCAATACCTTCATCTACATAGGCCACGGCGATATAATCTACCCTCTGATAGGCTAGAAATCGTCCCAATTCTTTACTACCGCTTCCATATCCTGAGGCTTTTAAAACAACCATTAACTTGGTTTCAGGTTTTAACAGAGAGCGATAGACCATTAGGTTGTGTCGCATCGCCTCCAAATCAATTTCGAGAATGGTTTGATGTACTTTTATAGAGAGTCTATTGAATACACGCTCCAGATTGAATCTTCTGGCTCCCTTGATCAGGATATTCTCGTTGCTGAAACTTAAGTTGTCCATATTTTGAAGCAACTCCTCCGTATTTTCAAAGTGATTAGCTTCGCCTTTAAATTCAATGTGTTGAAGCTGGTTCCCAACCGTTATTAACCGGTCGATCTGATGCCGCTTAATCAATTCAATCAGCCTTGAATTTATGACTGCAGGTGACAAATTAGATTCTTCTATCTGTGATAAAATGAGCGTATTTTTATGTCTTTTCTGCTGCTGTTGCAAAACTTGTAAAGCAGAAGATAGTGCGTCAAGATCACTGGTATAGGAATCGTTGATTAAAAAACAATTATTGATTCCTTGTTTCATCTCAAGCCGCATTTTTAACGCTTTCAGTTCACCAGTCGGAGGATTTTTGATACCCAACTCTAATGCAGTGATAATCGCGAAGGTGGCATTGGTCAATGAAATGAGGTCTTGGAAAGGTATTTTGTAAGTGTGTTGATTGATAGTAATGGCAGAACCTTCGAAACGAACTTGATAAGTGGCTTCTGAACTGGAAGTTGACCAAGTAATGAGGTTTGCCTGATGATCTGTTAATTCATGATGTATTTCTTCATGATCGAGGCAATAAATAATCTTACTACAATTCTCAAATAACTTTAGCTTTTCCTTAATTTTTTCTAATCGATCTTGAAATCCTGCGCTATGTGCTTCACCTATATTGGTAAAAATACCAATCTGCGGTTGAATGATTTTTTCAAGATAAACCATTTCTCCACTTCCTGAAATGCCTGCTTCGAACAATCCCAGATTATGATGGAGATCTGTCTTGAGCACTGAAAGCGGAACACCGATTTGCGAATTGTAACTTCCTGGACTGCGTATGACACTAAATGACGATTCGCATAACTGATGAATCCATTCTTTAACGATGGTTTTACCATTGCTTCCTGTAATGCCAATGGTCTTCAATGGGTATCGGTTTCTATGGTGAATAGCCAACAACTGAAGTGCTTCGACAACACTGGGCACTAGTATGAAATTGGCATCCGAATAGGTTTCAATATTAATGGCTTTAGAAATCAGGAAATTCCGTGTACCCAGATGTTGATAAGCATTTTGGATGTATTGGTGGCCATCTGCATTTTGACCATCGATGGCTAAAAAGAGTGCAGCAGGTCCATAATTTCCTCTGCGCGTATCAAAAAAGAGATCACTCACTTCATAGGGAAATAAATGGTCATTCAGTAAATTACCGTTGACGATGGAATTTAATTCATGGACATTGTATTTCATCTACAAGTCAAAACCAATATCTCGCCTAAAATATTTTCCATCAAATTTTATTTTTTCAGCGTTTCTTTTGGAAATTTCCAAAGCTTCTTCCTTGCTTTCTGCAAGTGATGTAATGGCCATCACCCGTCCTCCATTCGTCAATGTTTTACCCTCCTTTTCTGTTGTTCCCGCATGAAACACAATACTATCTTCTATTCCCAGGTGACCGGTGATGGTCTTTCCTTTTTCATAATTTTCGGGATAACCGCCACTGACCAGCATAATGGTAGAGGCGGCCTCTTCTTTGATGTCAATGTTGGCATTATTAAGCTTTCCTTCACTCAGATCAATGAATGTTTGGAGTAGATCAGATTTGATTCGAGGTAGCACGACTTCAGTTTCAGGATCGCCCATCCTAACGTTGTATTCAATAACAAAGGGCTCTTCGCCTACTTTAATCATTCCGATAAACACGAAACCTTTATAATCCATGGCTCTGGCCTCCAAGCCCCTGACTGTTGGTTCTACCACCTTTTTGATCACTTTCTGGTAAAAAGCATCTGTGATAAATGGCACTGGAGAAACGGCACCCATGCCGCCAGTGTTTAAGCCGGTATCTCTTTCACCGATGCGTTTGTAATCCTTAGCGATGGGTAAGACTTTGAAATCTTTACCATCTGTCAGCACAAATACTGAGAACTCAATACCGTCCAGAAAATCTTCGATAACAATCGTAGAACTGGCCTTCCCAAACTGACCGTCAAGCATTTCCCCAAATGCAATGGTGGCATCTTGATGGTTATCAATAATCAAAACACCTTTACCACCTGCAAGTCCATCCGCTTTCAATACAATAGGGGGTGTTTGTTTTTTGATAAACTCGATACCTTCATCCTTCGTTTCGGCTGTGAATTCACCATAAGCAGCTGTAGGCACATTAAATTCCGCCATGAATTCTTTTGCAAAAGCTTTAGATCCTTCCAGTGTAGCGCCTTCCTGTGCAGGACCTACGATATGGATATTTCGCAATTCTTTTTCATTTCTGAAATAATCTGTGATACCGGCCACTAGTGGGGCTTCAGGTCCCACGATGACGATATTGATCTTTTTTTCTAAGCAAAAATCCTTGACTTGATTAAAATGGAGTGGATCGATTGGTACATTTTCACCATGTAGTTTGGTGCCGGCATTACCCGGTGCGATAAATAATTGGCTACATTTTGGACTTTGACTGATTTTCCATGCAAAGGCGTGTTCGCGTCCGCCGTTTCCGAGGATGAGTACATTCATAACGTTGGTATAAAATTTCGTAGCGCGAAGATAAGGAATTATGGCGATCACAAAGATCATAAAAATGAATCCATAGGGACTGTTAAGTTTAGTAGGCCCGGGCCTTGTTAGTCTAGTGGCCTGCCTCTGGTAAATTGATTTGCCAGCTGAAAGCAAACATTTAGTCCTTTGCTTGAATCATACCAATAAATTGACAAGTCCCAAAACAGAATTACACTTCGATCTGCCTTCCATCCATCACGTATCCTTCTTGGCACACATATTGCAATAAATCATAATATGTTTAAATTCAAATGAGCCTATGTACGCCTATATCCAAGGAAAAATAACCCATAAAACACCTACTGAGGTTTACCTCGAGAATCATGGAGTAGGCTACCACCTGCACATTTCCCTCAATACCTACGCAGATATCGAAAATCTAAACGAAGTACAACTCTTCACCCATTTTTACGTGAAAGAAGATGTTCAGACCCTCTATGGATTTTCGTCTAACGAAGAGAAGAACATTTTTCAACTTCTCATTTCTGTTTCGGGAATCGGACCCAATACTGCAAGAATTGTTTTATCCGGAATGAGAGCAGAAGATGTGCAGAAAGCCATTGTCCATGAAGACGTCGTCACCTTCAATAAAGTCAAGGGAATCGGGCCGAAAACAGCCAAGCGCATCATCCTGGATTTGAAGGATAAAGTCATCAAAACCGTCGACGAACAATTGATTTCTTCGGGACCAACTCACAATACGAACCAAAATGAAGCGTTATCTGCATTAATTGCTTTAGGGTTCCCCAAGAAAAGTGTTGAAAAATTACTCGAGAAAGTCATCAAAAGGTCAGATTCTGACCAAAATGTGGAGCAATTGATAAAAGAAGTATTAAAGCAACTGAGATAATTGAAGCGAACACACGCTAAATCGAAATTTTGGCGTTATGGTAACGTATTAAATGAAATTGAATATCTGTAAATCTACTGGAATCAAGAGTGTAATGAGGAAAACAACCATGTTAGTGGTGTTTGTGCTTGCTATTTTTCACGTTTTCGCAGGTGGTTTTGAAATACCTGGCCCCTTCGATAAAGTACAACAAGAGAAAAACAGTATTGTTCGAGATACAGTTCCAATTAAAGACAGAACGGGAGATTTTCTGACTGATCCTTCTAATAATCCTTTTGATCTCAACACTTCCCTAATTACGCAGGAAGTTGAATACGATCCGGAAACCGGCAATTATATTCTCACTGAGAAAATTGGCGACGAGTATTACCGAATGCCTACTTACATGACCTTCAATGAGTATATGGAGTGGAAAGCCCAGCAGCAGCAGACTGATTTTTTCAATCGGATGAATGGAATCGAAAGTGGCGCAAGAGGATCTAGCGGTAAAATTGATCCCATCTCTAATGTTAACATAGAACGAAACCTGGTCGATCGGCTTTTTGGTGGCAACCAAATAACGATCAAACCCAAAGGTAATATTGATCTAACCCTACTTGGATATTATCAGAGACTTCAAAATCCCAACTTACCCCAAAATGTTCAGACACAGTGGGGGCCTGATTTCAAGATGGATATCAAAATGGGTGTGGATGGAAACATTGGGGATAAAATGAACCTCAATTTCAATTTTAATACGCAAAGGACCTTTGACTTTGACGATAAAGTGAAATTAGCTTACGACAGTGAGCAGTGGAGTGAAGACGAGATCATTAAAAAGGTCGAGGCAGGAAATGTAAGTCTCCCTTTAAGATCTTCCTTGATCCAGGGTGGGCAAAACCTCTTTGGGATAAAAGTGGAATCCCAATGGGGTAAGTTGAGACTCACAACTATCGCCTCTCAGAAGAATTCTACTCAGGAAGAATTGGCCATACAATCGGGTGGACTGGAACAGGAGTTTGAAATTCGTCCGGATGATTATGATCAGAACCGACACTTTTTCCTTTCTAATTTTAATAGAAATACCTATGAGTCCTCTTTGGATAACCTGCCTCAGATCAATACTCCATTTAGAGTAACCAAAATTCAGGTTTGGGTAACCAATGATAGAAATGAAACCGATGGGCTTAGAAATATTATTGCTTTGGCAGATCTTGGCGTAGGCGATCCGGATAATTTAACCAACCCTGATGCGGTCAATATAGCACCACCAAGTCCGCTCTATACAGATTATACAGGAGAACACATCCTTCCGGATAATAGGGTCAATGATTTATACGAACAGGTGGTCAATGATGATGATGCCAGACACCAGATTACAGCATCAACGACATTAACCGGGAAGTATGGACTGGAACAAACCAAGGATTTTGAAATTCTTAAAGCAAGGCAACTCAGACCTTCTGAATTTACTTTTCATCCTGAACTGGGCTTTATTTCTTTGAATATCAGGCTTCGTCCCAACCAGGTTTTAGCCGTTTCTTATCAATATTCGTATTCCTATAATGGAAGCGAAGTATATCAGGTTGGTGAAATGGCCAATGATGTAGAATTTGAATTACCTCCTGAAAACATTTTTGCCAGACTTCTTAAAAATACCACTCAGAATACAAACGAGCCGAATTGGGATTTGATGATGAAGAACGTGTATTCTATTGGCGCATCTCAGATTGACAGAGAAAGTTTCAAGTTTGATATTTTTTATGAAGATAATTCTGACGGTTCTCTGAAAAGATATATTCCTCGGGAGGGATTAAGAAATAAGCCTCTTTTAAATGTATTCCAACTAGACAGGCTTAATATTTACCAAGATCCGCAACCGGATGGTATTTTTGATTATGTAGAAGGTGTCACCGTCATCCCAAGAACAGGTAGCATCATTTTTCCGGTGCTGGAGCCATTTGGATCCTCATTAAGGGATTTGATTCCCGATCCTATGGTAGCTGAGGAATTTATCTATTCAGAATTATACAATAAGACCAAGTTTCAAGCTCAGGAGCGACTGGAGCGAAATCGATTTGTCATGATGGGTGAATATAAATCCAGCATTTCTTCAGAAATTTCATTGGGTGCCTGGAACATTCCGGAAGGTTCTGTCACGGTCAGAGCCGGATCACAAACGTTAAGAGAGGGGATTGACTATGAAATAAATTACGGCATAGGGGTTATTCGCATTATAAACGATGCCTATCTACAGCAAGGCGTTCCGATCAGGGTTTCGTATGAAGATAATTCCTTGTTCTCTCTGAATCAAAAAGGAATGTTGGGAGCCCGAGCAGACTATGCGTTCAATAAGAATTTGAACTTGGGTGCGACTTATATGCACTTGTTTGAAAGACCCTACACCCAAAAAGTCAATGTCGGAGATGATCCGATCAACAATAGAATTTTAGGTCTGGATGTCAATTATAACAATGAGGTTCCATGGGTAACCAGAGCATTGGACGGGCTTCCATTTTACTCTACAGCGGCACCTTCGAGCATCAGTTTTAATGCTGAGGTAGCAGCTCTAAAGCCGGGTCATGCTCGTGCAATTAGAGGTGGTGAAGATAAGGACGGAATCATCATGTTGGATGACTTCGAGGGTGCTTCTAGCGCCATTCCATTAGGCATTCAGGTCAATCGATGGTCGCTAGCGAGCACACCTGGCGGAAAACCCATGATGTTTCCTGAAGCTGAATTGACCAATGATCTAAGATATGGTTACAATAGAGCGCTCCTTAACTGGTATATTCTGGAAAGGGGGCAGCAATTCGGGGATCGGAACGACCCTTATACCAGACAAATTCAAATAACAGATCTATTTCCATTTCGACAAATTCAAGCAGGTTTACTTCCGGATTTACTCACGTTCGATTTAAACTACTATCCAGATCAAAGAGGACCTTATAATTTTGATCCACCAGAAGGGTCGGAGATTTCGGCAGGTTCTTATTGGGATAGCGATGAGAGAAGAATGAAGTTAAATGACCCCGAACGACGATGGGCAGGGATCATGCGATTCATGAATAATACCAATTTCGAACAGGCCAATGTAGAATTTATTGAGTTTTGGATGTTGGACCCCTACACCGATAGTCCAAGGCATAATCACGAGCTGGATGAAGAAGGTTCTATCGTATTCAATCTCGGTAATGTGTCTGAGGATATTTTGAGAGACAACCTGCAGTTTTTCGAAAATGCGGTCAATGTTGATGGTGCTACAACGAGGATTCCTACGGAAGATACAGAGTGGGGAAGGGTGCCTTTGAATTCTCCAAGAGTGAATGGTTTTGACCAAAACAATAGAGAGCAACAGGACATCGGCTTTGATGGATTGAATGACAATGAGGAGCGTGAATTTTATAGAGATTACATTGAAAAAGTTTTAGGAACCTACCCATCAGCAAATGTAGTAGAGGATCCTTCAAATGATAATTTTTTGTATTTCGGAGCCGACGAATTGGATAATGTAGATTTGATCAGAAAGTATGAACAATTCAATGGTCCGGAAGGTAACGCGCCCAATCCGACTGGTACCAGAATAACACGTGGAAATCCACAACCCGATGCAGAAGACTTAAACAATAACCGTTCCCTCGACCAGGGAGAAAGCTACTACGAGTATGAACTTAAATTGGTCAATAGCAATGGTGAAATCAATGAGGAGGTAGCCCAATACATCACAGAAACCAGAGAATTGGCAGAAGGAGATCGATGGCATCGCTTTAGAATTCCACTTAGTGATGGTACACCAATTGGTGGAATTCAGGGTTTTCAGGCCATTCAGTTCATCAGAATGTATTTCAAAGGCTTTAGTACACAGAAAACTTTCAGGATGGCCAATTTCCAGTTGATCAGAAATCAATGGAGACGATTTGTTCCTGCATGTGGAGATGGCGAAAATCCGGTCGATTTTTCTGTTGACAAAGTGAGCATAGAGGAAAACAGTTCTCGTACACCATTTAATTATGTATTGCCTCCGGGAATAGTTAGAGAGCGGATTCAAACCAGTATTAACAGCATTCAACAGGATGAACGTTCTATGGTTTTAGATTTTAAAAACTTGTTCAATGCGGGTGGGCCTAAAGCCTGCGAAGCCAGCATTATCAAATTGACGAGGGTCGATCTCAGGGTTTTTAAAAGGTTACAAATGTTTATTCACGCTGAATCACCTCAGGATATTCCGGAGGGTGACCTGACACTTTTTGTTAGGATCGGGAAAGATTTTACGGATAACTACTATGAATATACCATCCCACTTAAAATGTCAGATCCCGAGGCACAAGGTGCGATGACAGACCCTCAGGAAATTTGGCTCAAAGAAAACATGATGGACATTGACCTGAGCATGTTCACCGATATCAAGTTAAGACGGAACATGGAGAATGCGGATTTTCAGGAAATTTTTCCGGCTCAGCAACTTACTGATCCTGAAAGACAGGCCTATATCAAAGGGAATCCTAGTTTAGGGTATATCAAAGGTATTCAAATAGGATTGAGAAATACATCCGATAGCAATACGCCATTAGAAGGTTCTGTCTGGGTTAATGAATTGAGAATGAGTGGTCTCGATGAGCGTGGAGGTGTGGCTGGTCTGGCAAGAATGGATGTACAAATGGCTGACTTAGGAAATTTGACACTTTCTGGAGCTTTTAGTACCATAGGATATGGAGCATTAGACCAAAAACTTGATGCCAGACAAAAAGAAAGCATTCAGGAATATGATGTAGCGACCAATTTGGAGTTGGGTAAGTTTTTGCCGAGTTCCTTTAGAATTAGCCTACCATTTTACGCACAATATGCAAGGTCAATGAGCACGCCACAATTTGATCCTTACGACCTGGATTTGACAGTGCGAGAAAAGATTTTAGCTGAGCCGGAAGACCGGGCTGAAATTTTGGATCTGGCAGTGGATCAAACCACCATTAAGACCTTAAATTTGACCAATGTAAGGAAGCAACGCAATCCAGAAAGAGATAAAAAACAGATGCCCTGGGATATCTCCAATTTTAGTGCGAGTTATGCCATCACACAGATCAACAAGAAAGATCCGATTATAGAGTTTGATCAAACGGATGATCAAAGGGCTGGAATAGATTACACCTATAATCGACAGGTAAAATATATAGAACCATTCAAGGGTATAGAAAATAAGAACCTGAAAGTGATTAAGGAGATCAATTTCAATTTATTTCCGAATGCATTTACCTTTAATACTCAGCTTAAGAAGTATCAGAATGAACGGAAGTACCGATTACCTGAAGAATTTGACTATCGCTTTTACGATAAAAGATTTAGTTGGGATCGCCGTTACAGCCTGACCTGGGATTTCACCAAATCATTGGGAATAACTTTTACTGCCGATAATCTTGGTGTAGTAGATGAGTTGCGACAGGTAGGACTGGCAGACGATGCAGAAATAGTCGATGAAAGAGGTGTATTTAGAGGAAGGCCAGAAGAGGTGACTCAGAGGCAAATCAATGATTATACATTGAATAACATCAGAAATGGTGGTCGAACGAAGTCTTACAGACATTTCCTCAATGTAAACTATAATGTTCCTTTGAAAAATATTCCGATTTTGGATTTTACGACGCTCAAAGCCCAGTACAATGCAGAGTATTACTGGGAAGCTGCATCACTGAATGTGGATTCCTTGGGCAACATCATTCAGAACAACCAAAATCGACAACTGACTTTCAATATGGACTTCGAGAAGTTGTATAAAAAGTCAGGTTACTTGAAAAAAATTGAAGGAGGAAATAGCAGTGCCAGAACTTCTCGTAGCAGGTCGAGAGGAAGAAGTACCACTAGAGAAGAAGGAGACAGGGGCAGAAATGATGACGATAAAAATAAAAAGGAGCGTAATGTGAGTATGGCAGAGAAGATTCTGATCAGACCGCTATTGCTACTCAGAGATGTGAAATTAACGTACAAAGAAGATTTAGGAACCACTGTTCCAGGCTTCACCCCACATACCAGTATGTTAGGAATGAATCCGAGTTTCAGCGCTCCTGGCTGGGATTTCGTAGCAGGTTGGCAGCCCAATATATCTCCGGAAAATCAATCCAATTGGTTGTACAGAGGAGCTGATCAGGGGTGGTTTAGCACGAGCCGATTTCTGAACAGACAGTTGACTCAGACCCAGCAGCAGAATTTTGAAGCAAGGGTAGAGTTAGAGCCTTTCAAAGATTTTGAAGTCGACATCAATTTCAGAAAGCGTTATACGAGAAATCATTTTGAGGAGTTCAAGAATTTGGGAGAGAACGGAAATATTGATTATCAGCAGATTGCGTTAAATGATGTAGGTTCGTTCGAACTGACTTACTTTTCTTTGAATACCTTTTTTGACAGAGATTTAAATGGATTATTTGCTGCTTTTGAAAATAGTAGACAAACCATTTCACAAAGACAGGCACAAGAAGCGATAAGGTTAGGAGTACCGCAGGCGTCGGATCCACATCCAGATGACCCGGAGTTCAGATATGGCCTTGGTAGTCAGGCGGATCAGGTATTGGTCCCGGCATTTATTGCCACTTATACAGGGATAAATCCTAATGATGTAGATCTTGATTTTGTCAAAACAGTGAGTGCTTTGAGTTATATCCCTGCACCTAACTGGGACATCAATTACAACGGACTTTCTAAGTTGGATTTTTTCAAGGATATTTTCTCAAGTTTCAGCATCAAGCATGGTTATAAGTCGGTTATGAGGGTCAATGACTTTAATTCCGATCCCATCTATAATAATTTATTGTTGAGGGATGATCCGGCAGCCATCTACCTGGAAGTAGAGCAGCAATCGCGCAACTATTTTTCAAGATTGGAAATTCCACAAATGACCATTACCGAGCAATTTGCTCCTTTAATCGGGATCGACGTGAAGACCAAGACCGATATGAATTTGAACTTTGAATACAGAAAGTCAAGAGATTTGGGAATGAATTTCAATGGTAAAGAATTGGTTCATCAGAATACAGAAGAAATTGTTTTTGGTTTCGGATATACGTTTGAGAATGTAAACATACCTTTCCTTACTGGCAATGGTGGCAATAGAGACAGAGGTAAAACAAGAGGCAATGATAAAAAGGATGACCGGATTTTAAAATTGGGTGGTTCAGGGAAGATTACTGATAATCGTGGGCAGGAGATGTTGGTCAATGTCGATTTTTCATGGAGAGATGATATTGCCTGGAACTTCAACATTGACGGGACTCCAGAAGCAACAAGAGGCTCTCAGACGTTAAGGATCAATCCATCGGTAGAATATGATGTCAATCAAAACCTGGCATTAAGGTTATTCTTTGATTACAGTCGAACGGTGCCTGTCATTACAACTTCCTTCCCATTGACCAATGCACAGGGAGGGGTGACGCTGAGGTTTAAATTGAATTGATATGTTGCTATTCTTTGTCAGCTTTACGCGATTAGCCGCCAAAGTTCGCAAACAACTAACAACTAATTTACGCCAAATACTTCCCTACGATCGGCATTCTCCTCCCCATACCAAAGGCTTTAGATGAAACCCTGAGCGCTGGAGCAGTTTGATACCTTTTGAATTCATTAATATTAACCAAACGGAGAATCCTGGCGACCAACGCTTCGTCATGCCCCCTTTCGGTAATCTCCTTCGGGCCTAAACGTTGTTCAATGTACAAACTCAGTATCTCATCAAGAATGTCGTACTCAGGCAGACTGTCTGAATCTTTTTGATTCGGTCTCAACTCAGCGGATGGTGGTTTATTGATGGTATTTAAAGGAATATAAATTTGTTCCTGATTGATATACTCTGCCAGCATATAAACATCAGTTTTATAGACATCGCCCAGCACTGATAGACCTCCGGCCAAATCTCCATAAAGTGTACCATAACCGACCGCCATTTCACTCTTGTTACTGGTGTTGAGTAAAATATTACCATGTTTATTGGAAAGGGCCATCAATATTAGACCACGGCACCTTGCCTGGATATTTTCTTCCGCAACATTAAATGGCTTTTCTTCGAATAATGGATTGAGTAATTTTAAAAATTCCTGGTAGGGCTGCTCGATAGGAACAACGTCATAGCGGATACCCAGATTTTCGGCTAATGCCCTGGCATCATTAACAGAATGGTCTGAACTAAACTCAGATGGCATCAAAACTCCTCGTACATTTTCCTTTCCCAGTGCTCTGACTGCCAGCGCACATGTAACTGCTGAATCTATGCCACCGGATAGACCCAGAATCGCCTGCTTAAATCCCAGTTTACCAAAATAATCTGTAATGCCCAAAATGATTCCATCGTGAATTTCCTGGATCTTATTTTTTTTCTGGACATTGTTTTTGCCTGATGCCATTACATCATCAAAATCATAGGTCTCTACGTGCTCCATGAAATAGGGGAATTCTTCATAAATCTGACCATTGGGACTCATGACAGCAGAACCACCATCGAAAATCACTTCCGTTTGGGCACCAATTTGATTGACATAGAAAATAGGCAGACCATATCTCTCTACATTGGCCTTTAAAACATGAATCCGTTCCTCTGCATGGTCATAACTAAAGGGAGAGGCAGAAATATTGATCATCAAATCCGGATGATCTGGCATCATCAAGTCCATTGGACAAATGGTGTATAGCGGATTTTCATTGCCAATATTCCATATATCTTCACATATGGTCAGCGCAATTCGGTAACCTTTGAATTCAAAAACATCCGCTGACTCCTCAGGCTCAAAATATCGATACTCATCGAAGATGTCATATGTAGGCAGTAAAGCCTTGTGATACATGTGCATTATTTCCTGATCATAAAGAAAAAAGGCCGTATTAAATAAATCCTTGCCTTCGATGACCGGATTGCGTGAAGGTGCACCTACTATAATAGCGATACCATCACTTTCCTGCCTGAGTGTATCGATGGCCATTTCACACTTATCTATAAAATCATCAAATTCCAGAAAGTCGCGGGGAGGGTATCCAGTGACAGCCAATTCAGGAAAGCAGATGATATCAGATCCTTGTTTTTTCGCTTTTCTAATTTCTTTAAGCATCTTTTCCACGTTTCCCTCAAAGTTCCCGATGTGGAAGTTGAGCTGTGCCAATGTAATTTTCATATCAACTATTTAATGGTTTTCAAATGTAAACAATTCAAAATAAGCCAATAGAGCGCATCACGTTCTGACTTTAAGATTTAGAAGAATATCAACCAAATTGTTAAGAAAAGAGAAAAGTTTAATTAAAAATTATTTAAAAAAAGCTGAACATAATGGAAGTACTATTAGAATGTCTTTTCTTAAGAGAAATCAATAACATGATCTATGAAATACTTTATTTACAGTTGTTTACTTTTAATTATCTGTGGTTGTAAAACATATTCATTTTTCGATGAATTTGCTGTTGCTGAAACTGAACAAAAGCTTCCACGACTTTTACCCATTATCAATCAGCAAGTCATAGATGGTCGCACGGAAGATTTTGACCAGAGCAATGCATTCTACGTTATTGAATATGGAGATCTAAGTCTATTGGAAAGAAGTTTTAGAAAATACATTAGTGAAAGTCTCACAGATGTCAGCGCAGAAACAAAAGGATTTGCAAGACTTCGAATTAATCATCTTGAAAAAAGAAATCAATGGTCTGCCGTCTCTATCATAAGTGCTTTAAGTTATGGCATTCCTCAGCTGCTAGGCATACCCTATGCTAAAATGGTCGTTGATCTCGATATTTCATTAGACATTTTAGATGAGAATAAAAAAGTGCTGAGAATTTATAATGCTATGAGCAGCCAAAAAACATGGGTAGCACCATGGTATGGCTACTCAAAACAGGAAGCTAAGCGAAAATCATGGGCTGAAGCGGTCGAAGCGGTCATTTTTCAAATTAATGCTCAGATCAAAAATGATTTTATAGAATTAGAAAGGCAATTGATGCAATGAGTTTGATGCGGTGATAAGGTATTACCAGAAACTTTAATGTTTTAACTTTAAACTCTATATTTGCCACCCATGAGTTACATTGTTTCTGCACGTAAATATAGACCCCAACAATTCGAAGAGGTTCTGGGACAATCCCATGTTTCTTCTACTCTCGCTAAAGCATTAGATGCAGATAAAATCGCACATGCTTACTTGTTTTGTGGTCCACGAGGTGTAGGTAAAACATCTTGTGCCAGAATTATGGCAAAGGTCTTAAATTGTGAAAACAAACCTAATCCGCATACCGCTTGCAATGAGTGCCCCTCCTGCAAAGCCTTCAATGAAAATGCGTCTTTTAATATCATAGAATTGGATGCGGCCTCCAACAATAGCGTGGAAAATATCAGGACACTGATCGAGCAGGTTAGATTTCGACCACAACAAGGTCAATACAAGATTTTCATCATTGATGAGGTACATATGCTATCGACATCAGCCTTTAATGCATTCCTCAAAACATTAGAAGAACCTCCACCCTACGCCATTTTCATATTGGCAACGACGGAGAAACACAAGATCATTCCAACCATTCTTTCCAGATGCCAGGTTTTTGATTTTAAGCGGATCCAAACATCGGACATGGTCGAGCAACTTAAGATGATAGCTGAAGCTGAGGGCAAAGATTATGAAGTGGAAGGCCTACATATCATCGCTCAGAAGGCAGACGGAGCAATGCGTGATGCGTTGTCTATTTTTGATCGAATTGCAAGTACCGGTGATGCCATCACATATAAGCAGGTAGTAGAAAGTCTGAATATTCTGGACTACGATACCTTTTTCCGGTTAGTCGATGCACTTATGGCCGAAGATATAGGTTCCATTTTGCTCCAGTTTTCAGACATCATCAGAAGAGGTTTTGATCCGGATCATTTCATTAACGGATTGGCAGGTCACTTTAGGAACCTGTTGGTCGCTAAAGAGCAATCAACGGTCAGTCTTCTGGATCTCAGTGACCAACTCAAGTCCAAGTATATTACACAGTCGAAGTTATTAAGTGCAGACTTTCTGTTGACCGCAATGAACATTGCTAATCAATGCGACATCAATTATGCAAAAGCAAAGAACAAGAATTTGCACACAGAAATTGCCCTTTGCAAAATGGCGAAGATCAACAGAGCCATTGACCTAAAAAAACAGACCAAAACTGAGGATTACAAAGAACTGAAAACTGCTAATAAGCAGACAGCTCAGCAGTCCTATACGGCCACCTTGGCCCCCAGTACAGAAAACCCAACTGATGATATCACTCAGAAAACAGTGACCGTCCTTCATAAAGAAAAACCCTCCATCAAAAGACTGCCTAAAATAAATTCGCTGGAAGAACTGGTGATGCAGGTCGCGGAAGAAGAGGCCAGAAATGCTGATGCCGGCGAAGAGATGACGGATGAAAACCTGGAGCGCTTGTGGAATGAATATGTGTCGAGTGTAGAATCCCAAGCAACAGCTTCAAGCCTCAAAAATACCATCGTTAGATTCGAAGGCAAGTCGGTACATGCCATAGTTCCTTCTCAAATTGCTAAAGAAACCTTGCTTCAGGAAATTCCTTTGATCGAAAAAATTCGTAAGAATTTCAATGTCAATGACCTGCCATTAAACATCGAAGTCGATATCACACAGTTTCCGGATTTCGCAGTAGCAGAAAAACCTAAACATTTAGGACCAAGAGAGAGATATGAAAAATTGGTAGAAGTGAATCCATTAGTAGCTGATCTTGTGAAAAAGTTTGACCTCAAACTAGATAATGAATGACATGCCAATAAATATTTTGTAAATTAACGAAATGTTCTTTTCCATCCATATTTAGGGGTTTCCGGAGATCTGATCGTCTCGCTTACAGCAGATCGTAAGACATTTCGGAAAATGTAATGTTTTCGTGACAATTCCTAAATCATTTATTCAAACAATTAAGAAGATGGATACGTTAATAGACAGAAGAACAAGGAGCAACACAACTGCAGGTATGGACAATTCGATTTGGTATTTGGAAAACATAGACGTTACAGGCATATTTTGCCCTAAGAAACTGGGAGCTGCACTAGACGACCATGATAAGAAAATCTTCAAAAAAGGCGAATACATTTACCTACCAGATCAAAGCAGTGATAAGATCTACTTTATAAACGAAGGCAGAGTTAAAATTGGAAATTACAGTGATGCAGGAAAGGAAATTACCAAAGCCATTTTGAATAAGGGTGAAGTTTTTGGTGAACTTTCGCTGGTAGGAGAAAGCACCAGACGAGACTTTGCCTATGCCATGGAGGATACAGAAGTTTGTGCTATTACAACTGATGAAATGTCTTCTTTACTGAAAGATCACACCTCTCTCAGCATGTTTATGATGAAAATAATGGGTTCCAGAGTTCTGGAAATGGAGCAACGATTGGAATCACTGGTTTTTAAGGATTCAAGAACCCGGATCATTGAGTTTTTGATTGACCTGGCTAATAAGAAAGGTGAAAGAGTGGGATTTGAAAGAGTGGTCAGAAAATTTATCACACACCAGGAAATTGCTAATCTTACGGCGACCTCCAGACAAACAGTGACCACGGTTTTAAATGAATTAAGGACGAAGAATCTTTTAACTTTTAACAGAAAAAGGTTGCTGATCAGGGACATGGAAAAATTAGCGGAAGAAATGACCAGCTAGCCCTTAGGTTTCTTACTTTTGCGAGAAACTAAGACAGGTGTATAAATTCTTGCTGAAGCCTTTTCTATTTTTGATGGATCCTGAGAAGGCCCATCATTTTACCATCAGATTGTTCAATTTTGCGCTAAGTATTCCCGGTGGAAGTCAAATTTTCAAATCCTTATATCAAGTAAAGGACAGCCGTTTGGAACGAGAGGTTTTTGGATTGAAGTTCAAAAATCCGGTGGGATTAGCGGCAGGATTTGACAAAGATGGCAAGTTCTTTAGATCAATGGCACATCTGGGTTTCGGATTCATCGAAATAGGAACCGTTACGCCAGTCGGGCAAGAAGGCAATGAAAAGCCCAGATTATTCAGGCTGCCCGAAGATCAGGCTTTGATCAATAGGATGGGATTTAACAACGAAGGGGTAGAAGCTTTGGTTTCTCGACTTAAAGCATACAAAGGTGGTGATGTAATCATAGGTGGCAATATTGGAAAAAACAAAGTGACCCCTAACGAAGAAGCTACTCTAGACTATGTCAAATGCTTCGAGGCGCTTTTTGATCATGTTGATTATTTCGTGGTCAACGTCAGCTCTCCCAATACCCCTGGATTAAGAGAATTGCAAGAAAAGAAACCCCTCACAGACTTGCTTTCCACCTTACAGGGGCTCAATAAAAAATATTTAACGCCTAAGCCATTGCTCCTGAAAATTGCACCGGATCTCACCGACGAACAATTGGATGACATCACTGAGATTGCAAAAGCCGTTGATCTTGATGGACTGATTGCCAGCAATACGACCATAGAACGATCTGGATTGGCAACCCCTGAAGATCGATTAAATGAAATAGGTAACGGTGGTTTAAGTGGAGCACCTGTTCGCCGCAGATCTACAGAAATCATTTCCTACATCCATAAAAAAACGAATGGGAAATTACCGATTATTGGAGTAGGAGGCATCGATTCGGGGGAAGATGCTTTAGAGAAAATACGTGCCGGTGCTTCACTGGTGCAGGTTTATTCTGGATTGATTTACGCCGGTCCTGGCCTGATTAAGGAAATCAATAAAGCTATTTTAGAAGACCAATAGATCTACTACCTAAAAACCATAAGCTTTATATAAATTTTATTCTCACGTGAGAAAAATCGCTAATGTAAAACTTGCTCGTCTTAGGGCCTTAATGAAGTGCCAATATTTTTATGTTTCACAATCGCCTGTTTAGCAGCAACCAGACATCAAATACACATATTATAATTAGTTCTGATGGCATCGTTTTTGTTTTTTTCTGGAGTGTCAATGAAGTTTTAACAAACGATTAGAAGAGAAGATGATACAGAAAGATAAAAATCTATTTTATAAAGATTTGCGGTTTTGGATCGCAATGGTCTTTCTTACCATTTTGATTGTATTCCTTGTGGCTACTTATCCAAATTAAGGCAAGCCCCAATAATACAAATCAAGATGAGGTGCAATTTATCAGCGGAAGAGAATCAACGAAACCTCATTGTGTATCGATTTTACACGAAATCGATCAACTTTCCCATTTATATAAATCCAATTTAATACTTTAGTCTTTTTATTTCAAAGCATAGTAAAGCTGCATATGATATAGCTCTATGTATTAAGAATTGACAGAAAGTTTTTATGAAGAAGTTGCTAATACTGATTTTTGCCTTCGTGGTGCTCTCAGCGCACGACATGTTTCTGAAATTAGATACCTATTTTCTACAACCGAATTCAAATGCGGTGGTAAAGCTATACAATGGTACATTCCAAAAAAGCGAGAATGTCATTGCCAGAAACCGAATGACAGATGTGAGCATAGTAGGTAATGGTGAAAGAACCAGACTGGATACTACACAATGGTCTGAAAGAGACAGTATGACGTTATTGAGCTTTCAGACTGGTTCGGAAGGGACTTATGTTGTAGGAGTATCTACAAAAGCCAGGAACATCGCACTGGCAGCTGAAGACTTCAACAGCTATTTGGAACATGACGGCGTAAAAGATATGCTAGCCTGGAGAAAGGAAAATGACGCCATGGAAGATGATGCAGTTGAGAAATATTCCAAACATGTAAAGGCCATTTATCAGGTAGGAAATGTAAAGAGTGTAGACTGGAACGCCAATTTAGGATATCCTATTGAATTCATTCCTCTTACTAATCCATACGAACTGCATACCGGTGATTCTATAAGTGTGAAACTGCTTTGGCAAGGTAAGCCTCTTAGTAATCAACTGGTTTATGTTGATTCTGAGCTTTCTGCTCATGGTCATCAACACGCTGGTACTGATGGGGAATCTACTGAGCATGTCCATTCAGACGAGGAAACTCACAATCATGAAGGTGATGAAGCGCGTCAGCATGATCACAATACTGATCAAGGGCATAGTCATGCAGAAGAAGATAACCATACGCACACTCATGACGAGGGGCATGCACATAGTCATGATGATGGTCACACACATGATGCTCAAGCTAATGGACACGATCATGAAGAGGCTGAAACTCATAGTCATAGTGAAGGCACTCAGCTTAGAACAGACAGTGATGGCAATGTTCAATTTAAATTAACCTCTGACGGCATCTGGTATCTTCGTACCATTCACTTAACAACTGTCGATGACCCTGAGCTTACCCATGAATCCAATTGGGCTACGCTTACATTCGAGACGACTCACTCACATGAGGTCGCGGACCATAGTCATGAAGAAGAGCAGGCTTTTGGAATACCATCCTATGCTTATTGGCTGGGAAGTTTGGCCATTGTTGGAATATTATTTTTTTGGTTTTATAAAAAGGGGGAGTAATCAGAAATAGAACAAGTATATTTTTCGCTATAGCCATTATTTTTTTGCCAATTGCTTTGATGGCGCATGGAGTAAGTTCTGAGGATCAGGAAACGCTTTACAATGGAGGTTTATGGTCCTATATATATGTCGGTGCCAAGCACATGGTCACAGGCTATGATCACTTATTGTTCCTTGCAGGTGTTATCTTTTACCTCAGCAATTTCAAGGATATTGTCAAGTTTATCACAGTTTTCACCATTGGACACAGTATAACATTGATTAGTGCGACCTATTTTGGCATTAAAGCCAATGAGCATTTAATAGACGCGGTAATTGCACTGAGTGTGTTGTACAAAGGATTTGAGAATTTAGATGGATTTGAAAAGATTTTCAAAGTTAAATCTCCCAAATTGTTGAATATGGTGTTTCTTTTTGGACTGATCCATGGATTTGGACTGTCCACAAGACTTCAGTCATTCGATATGGGTGAGGGTCAGTTTTTTCTTAAAATCATTAGTTTCAATGTAGGTGTGGAGTTAGGTCAAATTCTAGCTTTGATTCCCATTGTATTTGTCATTACAAGATGGAAAAAGTTAAAGAGTTACGATGCTTTTTATAAGGCTGCGAACTGGTATCTTGTCATTGCAGGGGTGGGCTTATTTATATACCAGATGTACGGTTATTTCCAAGGTCACTAGCATCAAACTACTTTTTGATTTTCAAAGATAAATCGAGACTTCCGGCAGAATGAGTAAGTGCACCTGAGGAGATGTAATGGACTCCTGTTTCTGCGATTTTCCGGACGGTTTGTAGAGTAACGCCACCGGAAGCTTCCGTTTCATACCTTCCATCGATCACCTTCACCGCCTCTTCAAGTAAGGGAAGTTCGAAATTATCCAACATAATCCTGGTTATATTTCCGACTTTTAATACTTCATATAATTCGACTAGGTTTCGCACTTCAACAGTGATTCCCAAATCCAAATCGTTTTCTTTCAGATAGGTATTCACGTGTTCAATGGCAGATGTAATACTCCCACAAGCATCAATATGATTATCTTTAATCATTATCCAATCGTAAAGTCCGTCTCTGTAATTGTGACAACCTCCAATTCGAACCGCATATTTTTCCAGAAATCTCAATAGTGGAGTAGTCTTCCTGGTATCCAAGATCTTCACTGGCATATCTTCGACCTCTACTGCAAATCGACTGCTCAAAGTCGCAATTCCACTCATTCGCTGCATAGTATTGAGCACCAGTCGCTCGGCTTTCAATAATGCTCTGGAGTTACATTCTACTTCGAAAACTATGTCTTTTAAGTCTACATCTGTACCGTCTTCAATAAAGACCTCCACTGAGCTTTCCGGATCAACATGCTGGAATATTCTCTTCGCAATTTCTACACCTGCAATGACTCCTACATCCTTAACGATAAGCTCAGCCGTATCCCTGTTTCCCGATGGAATACATGCCAGTGAAGTGTGATCTCCGTCTCCAACATCTTCTGCTAATGCCTCCACTATAAATTTCGCTAATAACTGTTGGTCTAATTCTTCCATTTTTCCGAGGTACTTAATTTGATTCGTAATTTATAGTTTATAGTTAAGAGTTGAAAGTTTACGGCCTTATTTTCGTGTTAACCAAAGGTACGCATTCTTGAAAGCTATGGCCCATGGAGAAACCTCATCTGAACGATCATCGGGGTAGTAAGCCCAGTTCCACGGATAAAAAGAACGCTCAATATGTGGCATTGTTGCCAGATGTCTTCCGTCCGGGCTGCAGATCATCGCAGTATTAAATGCACTGCCATTCGGGTTAGACGGATAGGCATCATAGGCATATTTGGCCACAATATCGTAATCCTTTTCAGCCATTGGCAACTTAAATTTTCCTTCTCCATGTGAAATCCATACCCCTAGCCGACTGCCCTCTAATGAGGAGAGCATGATAGAATTGTTCTTTTCAATGATTACGTTTGTGAAAGCACTTTCATGTTTGTGGGAGTCATTGTAATCCATTTTAGCCAGTTTATTGTGGTCCGGATTAACGAGATTTAGCTCCAGAAACAATTGGCACCCATTGCAAATTCCAATGCTTAAGGTATCTTCTCTTGCAAAAAAGTTTTCCAGCGCTTTTTTTGCTTTTGGATTGTAAAGGAAAGCTCCCGCCCAACCTTTTGCAGAGCCCAATACATCGCTATTTGAAAAACCTCCTACGGCTCCCAGAAATTGTACATCTTCAAGTGTCTCTCTCCCGGTAATCAAATCTGTCATATGGACATCGCGTACCTGAAAGCCTGCCTGAAATAATGCGTTGGCCATCTCACGTTCTGAATTGCTTCCTTTTTCACGAAGAATAGCTGCCACTGGCTTTATGTCAATGTTGCGGTGTGGTTCTATCGAGCCATCAAATCCTTTTGGAAATTGGAATTGAAGCGGTTGGGATTTATAATTATGAAACCGATCTTTTGCCAGATTTCCAGCAGTCTGATGCTGATCAAGAAGAAAAGATGTTTCATACCATTCATCGCGGTATTTCTCAATATCAAAGGTGAGGTTATTAATGGTGAGATTATTACTTTTTACACATTTGCCTATCTTAAAAAACATCACTTGTTGATCATTGAGTAAAGTCTCTATTTTATAGTCAGCCTGGATGATCAATGCCGGTTGCTCAGAGAATAATGCACGGACCTGGTCGTCAGCCTCGAGATCCCAAAGATTGATATTGGCACCTACACCATTGGTCGCAAAACACATTTCTAATAACGTCGTAATCAGTCCGCCTGAAGAAACATCATGACCGGCAGTCACCATCCCATTTTTAATGGCTTTCTGGATGGTATCAAAGATAATGGCTAATTTTTTACCACTGACTACTCGGGGCACGTTCCTTCCCACCCTGTTGATGGTTTGCGCGAAAGAACTTCCTCCCAATTCAAAGTCCATACCTGCCAGCGGAACATAATATATGTCGCCACCCTGCAATTTAAGTAGTGGTTCTATCACATTCTTGATATCACTGCACTCCCCGGCAGCTGATATAATAACAGTCCCAGGGGCCAGAACCGTTTTATCCGGATATTTCTGGGCCATGGATAATGAATCTTTACCAGTAGGAATGTTAATCCCAATGTCAATAGCGTAGTCAGATACGGCTTTCACCGCTTCATAGAGTCTGGCATCCTCCCCTTCATTCCTGCATGGCCACATCCAGTTAGCAGAGAGTGAAATCGACTTTACGCCATCTTTGAGTGGTGCCCAGATGATATTAGACAGTGCTTCTAAAATAGCGGTTTGCGGACCTAGCTCCGGATCGATCAACGTTTGGATCGGAGCATGACCGATAGAAGTCGCGATGCCCTCTTTTCCCTCAAAGTCCAAAGCCATCACGCCGACGTTGTTTAATGGAAGTTGAAGTGGTCCCACACATTGCTGCTTGGCCACTTTGCCACCTACGCATCGGTCCACCTTGTTGGTCAGCCAATCCTTGCAAGCCACCGCTTCCAACTTGAGTACCTGACTCAGATAATGGTGTATTTTGTTTTCATTATAGGTTATTTCATCGTAACATCGTTCTATACGAGAATCTGCCATAATGGTTTTTGGAGAACTGCCAAACATGTCTGAAAGCTCCAGATCCATTGGCTTCTGAGCAGTTTCTTTACTGATAAAAGAGAAGCGGTGATCACCTGTTACATCACCCACATTATACATGGGAGACCTTTCACGGTCAGCGACTTCCTTCAGAAAGTCAAGATCCTTCTCTGAAATGACCAGGCCCATTCGCTCCTGCGACTCGTTTCCAATAATTTCTTTATAAGACAAAGTCTCATCTCCAATCGGTAAATTTTCAATGATAATCTCTCCTCCCGTTTCTTCTACCAGTTCGGACAAACAGTTCAAATGACCGCCTGCACCGTGGTCGTGAATAGAGACGATCGGGTTGTGCTCACTCTCTACCAAGGCTCTGATGGTATTAGCTGCTCTTTTCTGCATTTCGGGATTGGATCGCTGGACAGCATTCAATTCTATGCCACTTTCGAATTCACCGGTATCAGCGGAAGAGACGGCGGCGCCACCCATACCAATTCGATAATTATCACCACCCAGAATCACAATTTGATCTTTTTCGGAAGGTCTGCCTTTGATGGCCTGAGATTTCTTGCCATACCCAATTCCTCCCGCTTGCATGATGACCTTGTCATATCCTTGAGCCCTGCCATCTTCCTCATGCTCAAAAGTCAGCACTGAACCGGCGATAAGAGGTTGACCGAATTTATTACCAAAATCAGAAGCCCCATTCGAGGCCTTGATCAGTATATCCAGTGGTGTCTGATAAAGCCATTTTCTGGCTGGCATTGTTTTTTCCCAGGGACGTTCTTCATTTAATCTGCTATAAGCAGTCATATATACTGCTGTCCCTGCCATGGGAATGGAACCTTTTCCCCCAGCCAGTCGATCTCTGATTTCACCTCCTGAGCCGGTTGCTGCTCCGTTGAACGGTTCCACTGTCGTTGGAAAGTTATGGGTTTCTGCTTTTAGCGAAAGCACTGAAGTAAAAGGCTTTAATTCATAATAGGAGGGCTTATTGGGCTCGGCTGGTGCGAATTGCTGAACTTCAGGTCCTTCAATAAAGGCCACATTGTCCTTGTAAGCAGAGACAATGGAGTTTGGATGCTCGCTACTGGTTTTTTTAATAAGTTTGAAAAGTGAACTGGGCATCTCTTCGCCGTCTATGACGAAGGTGCCATTGAAAATTTTATGTCTGCAATGCTCACTGTTTACTTGTGAAAATCCGAAAACTTCCGAATCGGTCAATTTGCGATTTAATCTGGAACTTAAGTCTTCCAGATATTGTACTTCTTCTTCACTTAGCGATAAACCCTCTTTGTCATTGTAATCCTGAATGTCTTCTATATGCTTGATAGGTTCAGGCTTGACATTGACCTTAAAGACATTTTGATCTAAACCCTTAAATTTTTGCGATAACATCGGATCGAAGTCCGAAAAATTCTCCGAAACTTTATGGAATTCCTCTATGCGCTCAATACCCTTGATCAGCATGTTTTGAGTTATCTCTACAGCATTGGTTGACCATGGCGTAATCATATTGGCCCTGGGACCAACATAGTATCCTTCCAGCTTTTGCTTATCCAGCATAGAAGCATTGCCAAAGAGCCATTGCAGTTTGTCCTGATCTTCTGAGGAAAGGTTTTTTTCAGTCTGTACCAAGTATAATTTCTCCGGTGAGCGCTCAAAGAAAAAGATCATGAAGATTCATTTTAAAAAAGATCAAAAAGCAAAATTAATCTTTCTCATTGAATTGTCCTGATATTGGAAGACAGACTTTAAGACTTTTCAATTTAAAAATGGGGCCGAAATTGATTCCGTACCCCATTTGGTATTAAGGCGTTATAATTTGCATGCACAAAGCTTTTCAACTAGCGCTAATGAGTATGTCCTTAGGTGTACTGAGCATTGAGAAATGTAACCCCTAAATCGAAATATTTTAAAATAAAAATGAATATTCATTTTTTAGATTTTAAAATGCATATGCCTCCGATTTTGTATTTTACTCTCCATAATTTATAAATATGAAATATTTGCCTCTTTTGATCTTGCTTTTTACAATTCTAAGTTGTGGTCAAACTAAGAAAAATGACTTACAAAATCCTGATGAATTGGATGAGCAAGTAAGCAAAGATAATTGGATCTATCTCTTTGACGGTTCTACCCTTGACGGATGGAGAAACTACAATTCTGATAAACTTTCTGGTCAATGGATGATAGAGGACGGTCATTTGACCTTCGATACCGAAAAGAGACTAGAAGTGGACAAAAAAGGCGGCGGAGATCTCATCTATGGTGATGAGGAATTTGACAATTTCGAGCTATATCTGGAATGGAAGCTTCCTAAAGGTGGTAACAGTGGTATTTTCTATCATCTAAAAGAGGGTTATGGGGGACCTCCAGAAGTGAGCCCTGAATATCAATTGCTTGATGACGATGGCTGGGAGGAACTGAACAAGGCTAAGCTTGAAGACTGGCAGAAAGCCGGAGCGGATTATGCCATGTATGCTCCAGATGATGAAACCAAAATTCTTCACCCAGCTGGAGAGTGGAATAGCTCGAGAATTATCTTTACAACTGATAAAGTTCAATATTTCCTGAATGGTCAACAAACAGTCGAGTTTGTCCCCTGGTCCGAGGATTGGAACAAGAGGAAAGCAGCTGGAAAATGGAAAAATACTGAAGACTACGGAAAGTATAAAAAGGGATATATTGGCTTACAGGATCACGACAGTCCTATATGGTTCAGGGAAATAAAGATAAGAAAACTATAATAAAACACACTAATATCTCTGTGGACCATTATAAAAAACCAGACTTACACCAAAGTGTAAATTCCGTTGCCTAGCGCTTCCGTAATTGGTCAAATTCAAACTGGTAGCCAATGGATTTAGATCATAGGCAGTAAAAGGAATAGCTACATAGGGTTGAAGACTTATAGATAATCTTTCAGTTCCTGTTGATGTTGCAATGAAGTAGATCTTGCTGCCCAATCGATCGTTTCTAAAAGTATTTTCAGTGATTTCGGCATTGTCTACTGATGTGGAGATATTAAATCTTTCAAAATAGATGTTTGCTCCCAGTCCAAACACATTGCCATAAAATTCAATTCCTGTGCCCAATCTGTAAGTGACATAGTCAATCGATTTAGAAAAATTACCACTTCCAGGCATATTGCCAGATGCGGATCGCTCAATTTTTGATCTTTCAAAATTAAGGTCCCATCCCACGAAGGATCTCCTTATTCGAGCTCCAAATTGTAGTGCATTAGAAAAACGCAATGGCTTAAATTTCTCATTCAGCCACGGCCGCTCACTATTAAATTGTTCTATTATTTGATTATGTACGTTGTAAGACGCATAGTCCAGATTATAACCGATCCGAACATTCAATTGACCTGAAACCTTATTTTGATTCAACAAAAAAGAAAGAAGCAGGATTAAGACCAAGTTTCCTAATAGTTTCATTTTATCCAGCGGTGTCACACCATTACCTATTTGCCTATTTGATTAAAAATCAATTGGTTCTTCAGCAAAGATAGAAAATATTCAACAGTTCATTTTTAAAGCCTTTGCCATTGACATATATTATTATACATCATATTTATTATCTTGAAAGCTAATGATTTTTATTTTTGCTCAAAATCTTCTAAATGGCTAAAAATAAGAAAGTAAAAGCTCAGAACCAGAGAAAGAAAAAAACCAAGGTCCGTAAGGCCGATACTTTCTCCAGGAAGGTTTTTCAAACTGGCTTTTGGAAGAGAAATGCAGTCGGAGCCGCGATCATTTTTATATTAGGTTTTGGATTATACCTGAGGACGTTAAATTATGAATACGTTCTCGACGATCAGATTGTGGTTACTAAAAATGTTTACGTCGAAAAGGGATTCGGTGGAATTTGGGACATCCTATCTACAGAAAGCTTTCAGGGTTATTTTCAAGCGCAAAAAGATCTGGTGGTTGGAGCGAGATACCGACCACTCTCCATTGTCACCTTTGCAATAGAAAGGGGCATTTTAGGCAAAAATAGCAGACAGGTAAGCCATTTTATTAACGCTTTGCTTTATGGACTGACAGGCTTACTCCTGTTTAGAATTTTACATCTTTTCTTTTTCAAAGAAATTGAAGATAAGTGGTACCTGGGACTGGGTTTTGGAGCGGCATTGCTGTGGACCCTTCACCCCTTACATACAGAAGCGGTGGCCAATGTCAAGGGTAGAGATGAAATCATGGCCCTGATAGGATCCCTGGCTACCCTATATTATACCATGAAGTATGTGGAAAAAGGGAAAGTTGTAAGTATAGTGATGGCTTGCTTAAGCTTTTTTCTGGGGCTATTATCTAAAGAAACCACCATCACCTTTTTAGGCGTTATACCGTTAAGTATTTACTTTTTTCAAACAGGGAAAACAGGTAAGATACTGAAAGCCAATTTACCCCTTTTGGGTGTTTTTGTGCTTTATTTGGTGATAAGGGTTTCAGTCATTGGCTATTTATTAGGCGATACCGTAGTCACTGATATCATGAACAATCCATTTGCCGAGATGTCCGTCGGACAGAAGTATGCCACCGTATTTTACACACTTTTGATTTACCTCAAACTTTGCTTCGTACCTCATCCGCTTACACATGATTACTATCCTTTTCATATTCCGACAATGGAATGGTCTGATTTTTTACCCATATTATCACTTCTCTTATATAGCGCTATGGGCCTATACGCTTTATTAAGCATCAGAAAGCGAAGCATTCCGTCTTATGCCATCTTGTTTTATTTGATGACCATATCCATCGTATCTAATCTTTTCTTTCCCATAGGCACTTTTATGAATGAGCGATTTGTCTACATGGCGAGTATAGGAGCATGTATTGCGATCGGTTGGATTTTACTCGAGGCCTTTCCCAGATGGATCAATGGATTCAAGCCACTTTACGGTAGTATAATTTTGGCAATAATTGCATTATCATATGGGTACAAGACCTTCTCGAGAATACCAGCCTGGAAAAGCCCATTATCTCTCAATGCCTCTGCCATTAAAGTTTCTAAAAACAGTGCCAGAGCAAATGTTTTTACAGGAACAGCATGGTTTAATCAGTACAAAGAAATGCCGGAAGGACCAGAGAAAGATAGAGCGTTGGAGCTTGCTGGTCAATACGTAAGGAGAGCAAAGGAACTATATCCATCTTACCATAATGCTAATTTAATGCTTGCAGGAGTACTTGCAGAAGAATATAAGGATGACGGTGATCTGGCCAAACTGCTGGATGGATTTGCGAATATCGCAAGAACCAACCCCAGAGTGGCTTATGTTTTTGAGTTTTTAGATTATCTAAAAGGAAGAGGGTATGAACAAGAAATCGTAGACTTTTATTTTCGTACAGGTAAAACCATTCTTATTGATCAGGAATTAAAGTTCAATGAGGGATTGAATTATTTGCAACGGGGATTAAATGTGGACCCTAATAACCAGAGACTTTTGGAGGCCATGGCGCAAACCTATGAACAGTTAGGCAATAGCTCTAAAGCGCAGGAATTTTACAATCGAATGCGTTGATGAATCTGGAGGAAAAAGATATTTACAAAGTGGCCTTGTCCATGACCCAGCATGTCGGCAGCCGTCGCGCCAAACAATTGATTCATCATTTCGGCAGCGCTGAGGCTGTCTTTCAAGCAAGTAAGAAAGAAATCCGCAATGTTCCCGGTATTTCTCAGGGCATAGCACAAGCCTTAGCAGACCCTTCACTCATCAATTCTGCGAAAAGTGAACTAGAATTTATTAGGAAGAATAAAATTGAATTGCTTTATTTTATGGATGATGCCTACCCTGCTCGTCTGAAACCATATGATGATGCACCGGTCTGTCTCTTTTACAAGGGTTCGGTCTCATTAAATTCCAGAAAGCATGTGAGCATTATTGGCACACGAAAGCCCACGGATAGAGGAAAATGGATTTGTGAAAAATTGGTCAAAGATTTACGAGAATATGATATTACTGTAGTCAGTGGTCTGGCCTACGGTGTAGATATAGTAGCGCACAAGGCAAGTCTGGAAGCCGGACTACCTACCATAGGAGTGGTAGCACATGGTTTAGACACCATCTATCCGTCAGCTCATCGATCTACGGCCAAAAACATGGTGACCAATGGGGGTATTCTCACTGAATTTGTACGCAATACAAAGCCTGGTCGGGATAGATTTCCGGCTCGGAACAGAATTATTGCAGGTATTTCAGATGCCTTAATTGTGATAGAATCGAAAGAAAGTGGCGGATCGATGATTACAGCGAACTTTGCCAATGACTACAATAAGGATGTATTTGCCGTTCCCGGGAGAATTGACGACCCGGCGTCGCAAGGCTGTAATCTCTTAATTAAACAACACAAAGCGTTTCTTCTGGATTCTGCAGAAGAATTGGTAAAAATGATGCGATGGGAAAAGCAAGAGACGTCGTCGGTTCAGCGATCTTTATTTGCAAATCTAAAGCGGGAAGAGCTCAAGGTGGTAGAAGGCATTCGAATGGGAGTAGATGATGTGAATGGCATCTGTAATTATATGTCAATGGCTCCTTCTGAGGTATCCGCTATATTATTGAATCTGGAGATGGAAGGTTTCATTAGGTCCGTTCCAGGAAACAGATATATGGTCCTTGATTAGGAATTAAAATACTTAAGAATGTGTTAATGGGCACGTAACAAAATGTTAACCTTAGGCGTCACACTTGCACTAAGGTGCAAACGTTTATAATATTATTGAATCAAACCAATTAAAGATTTATACAATGAAAAAAATTAGTTTATTATTTATTGCCTTTATTATTTCTGGTACGGGATTAATAGCCCAACAATCAGCTGTAAAATTGGGCCTCGGAGGTTTATTGGTCACCGCACCCAACTTAAGATTTGAACAGGCCTTAGGTGATAGAATTTCCTTTCAAATTACCGGTAGTTACAAGTTTCCTTCGGAATTGAATCTATCTCAACTAAGCTCTAACACCGTGAGTCTTACAGATACAAAAATCTCTGGATTTGCTATCATTCCTGAGTTTAGAATCTATTTTGGCGCTTCAAAAGCAGGAACCATAGAAGGCTTCTATCTGGCACCTTATCTCAAGTATCACCGTTATGGTACTTCCACGACCACCAGCTTTACGTATACGGATCCACAGGGTCAACAAATCCCTTTGAATCCTGAATTGAATATAAGACTTGCAACGGCTGGTGCAGGACTACAGCTGGGTTATCATTTCATTATAGGCGAGCACTTTTCATTGGATTGGCACTTTCTTGGACTTGGTGGCGATCTGCATAGGTTTGGGCTTAGGTATGATTTCTCACGAGAAGATCTAGACCTCAGAGATGTCGCGCAGTTCATTATAGATGAATACAATATGGAGAATCCGGACAATCCGCTGGAAATCAGCGATGAAGAATTGGATCAATTACCAACCAGTGGTAAGCAGATCAGATTAAGCACGCCTATTCCATTCATTGGCTTTAGAGCAGGTTTATCCGTAGGTTATGCATTTTAGTGTATAGCGTCATAATAAAATAACATACGATTCATCGTATATCAACGCAACTATTCTATTTTTGCTGAACTTATACGATGAATCATATGAAGTATTTATTGATCACTATTCTACTAGTCCTCTCCTGTACTACTACCAGGAATTTCAACTCTGAAACGGTTCCCAAGAAGCCTGAGAATATTATCCTGCTTATAGGAGATGGTATGGGACTCACGCAAATTTCAGCAGGATTGTACATGAATGACAATTACCTTAATATCGAACGTTTTCCGGTCGTCGGATTACACAAAAATTACGCCTACGATAATCTTGTGACGGATTCTGCTGCAGGAGCAACGGCTTTTTCTTGTGGAGTTAAAACTTATAATGGCGCAATTGGAGTAACCAGCGATACCATACCCTGTAAAACCATTCTTGAAAGTGCGGCAGAACAGGGATTGAAGACGGGTTTAGTCGCATCTTCGTCCATTGTCCACGCTACACCCGCTTCTTTTGCAGCGCATAATCGATTGAGAAGGAATTATGAAGAAATTGCACTGGATATGATCGATTCTGGTGTTGATCTGATGATAGGGGGAGGTAAAAGCTATTTTGACAGAAGAACGATGGATAGTTTAGACCTTTACGCAGAGCTTCAAAGTAGCGGTTATCAAATGGGCAACTACTTCGAACAAAATTTTACAGATTTTGAAATTGATTCACTATCAAAAAGAATGGCATTTCTTACTGCAGATAAAGAGCCACTTTCCAAACAGGCAGGTAGAGACTATTTAGTTAATGCTTCTAATCAAGCCATCGAATTTCTTAGTAAAAGATCGGATGAAAAAGGATTTTTCTTGATGATTGAAGGCTCCCAAATAGATTGGGCCGGTCATGCTAATAGCTTTCCTTATTTGGTAGAAGAGATATTGGAATATGATCAGGTGATTAAAGATGTTCTAGATTTTGCAGAACAAGATGGAAATACACTTGTTATTCTTACAGCCGATCATGAAACAGGAGGATTAGCCATTAACTATGGATCAAAAATGGATTCCATTGCAGCTGCTTACACTTCTGATTATCACACGGCTACCATGATTCCAGTATTTGCTTACGGACCTGGATCTGAAGCTTTCGCAGGAATTTATGAAAACACTGCTATTTATCACAAGATGATGGAGGCTTTAAATTTGAATAAGAATATTGGAGAAAAAATCAAATAACCTCCTTCTATTTACCATTTTCATTACGGTATTTATAGATTTACTAGGAGTAGGTATCATCATTCCGGTTCTGCCATCTGTTTTTTATGCTGACGGAGCTGCATTTGGAATTGGGACGTCGGAATCAGCTGTTTCACTTTATTATGGTTTGTTACTGGCTTGTTACCCGGGGATGCAATTAATTGGGGCACCTATATTAGGTACCCTATCCGATAAATATGGTCGAAAGCCAGTCCTGACCATTGCCCTTATTGGGACATTTATAGGTTATTCTCTCTTTGCACTGGCCATTGTCATCAAATCCCTGCCATTACTTTTTTTTGCAAGGTTACTGCCAGGGTTCACAGGGGGAAATATTTCCATCGTGATGTCTGCAATCTCAGATATCAGTACCGATGATGCCAGAACCAGAAATTTTGGATTGGTAGGCCTGGCTTTTGCAATTGGCTTCATATTGGGACCTACCATAGGTGGAATCATGGGTGATAATACTGTGGTGTCATGGTTCAATCACTCCGTACCCTTCCTTTTTACTGCCGGACTTACATTGATCAATATTATACTCGTGCAGTTCATTTTTAAGGAAACTCTTAAGGAGAAAAAACAAGAAGATATTAAGATTTTTGAAGGGGTTTTGAATATCGTGAAGTCTTTTCGAATACCCAATTTGAGAGGAATATTTACGGTAGTCCTCCTATTTAGCGTTGGCTTCACCTTTTTCACGCAATATTTTTCGGTTTATCTCATAGAGGAATTTGGCTGGTCTGAAAAACAAATTGGTTTACTATACGGATGGGTAGGAATATGGCTGGCAATCACTCAGGGTCTAATTGTCAGAAAGCTTTCTTACCACTATAAGCCTAGAAAATTACTATTTATTTCTATGCCTATTGTAGCCGTTGGACTTATACTCTTATTGATGCCTTCAGAGAGTTGGCTTTTCTATCTGATTAATCCGATTATTGCTATAGGAATTGGGATTACCTCACCGAATCTAACTACCGCAGTTTCTGAACAAGCGGGGCCTGAAAGACAGGGTGAAATTTTAGGTATCAATCAATCCATGCAGAGCCTCGGTCAGTTGATTCCTGCCCTGGTGGGAGGTGTCTTAGCTTCTTTAGGAATCAGCTATCCATTAATCGCGGCCTGCGTCATTGTCATTTTAGCATGGATCGTCTATGTCAGTTTATTCGGGAAGAGAAAAAGTAGTACGGAATCCAATGTGGCAGTAGCCAGCTAGATTTTTTCGGCCAGGTGATCAATTAGGTTTTTAGTATTGGTATATACTTCTCTCAAGTCACCATCCGTTTTTCCCGCAAAAAGAGCCATTTCACATTTGGATAGTATCTCAGTAGTTTGCTTAATCTTCTCTGTTTCAACACCTTGATCACGTAAGCGACTTTCTACATTGGCCTTAGATATTTCACTATTGGGCACATTCAATTTGTCAGCAATAAAACCCAGAAGGGATCTGGATATCTCTTCATAAAAAGCTCTGTGTTCATTGGAGGTCATTAGTTTTTCAGCTGCACTCAATCTTTTCTCCGCTACGGATCTGGCTTTACTTCTCTTCTTGACAGTCGGATCGATTCCGGCTTCAATGTCCATTTGCCGCTTCTTCAAGAAAATCACTGCTATTCCACTCAGCGCTATGGCTAAAAAAGCAAGGTGAACGGGACTACCGACCCATCCTTCTGATTTTTTCTTCAAAGTCGTATTCTGCATGATCCCTGAAAGGTTTCTGTCACTGTCTTCACGATCTCCCAATAAGATTTCCTTTTTTGCGGTTCCTTGTTCCACCATCAATGGAAATACTTGTGACTCAAGTGTGACATAATCATTGACCTCTGTGTCAAAATAGGTATATAGCGCCTGAAAACTCTGTCGACCTGCCTTGAGTGGTACAAGAAGATATTGAAACTCTTTAACCGTTTGCATTTCTCCAAACATTTCTCTTTCCCCTTTTTCAATGATCGAAGGTTCATAAACCTCAAAATTTTTAAGATGCTCTTGACTAGCTGGTAGAATATATTTGGCATCACCATTTCCCATCACAGTCATAGTAAGCGTGATGGCATCATCAGTAGTCAACTTTTTCTTGTCTACGGATGCATTCATTTTAAACTTGCCTACCGCTCCAGAAAAACTTTCAGGAGCATTTTTCGGTAATTCCTCTACATACAAAGTAGCTGAGTTGGTTGTGACCGGGAATGGTGTGGTATTATTGCTGAAGAAAAAATTAGAGCCTCTTCTATTGGGATCAGGAAGACCCAGCGTGATATTGGCAGCCTGAAAATCGAACTGTCCCGTTTGCTGGGGAAAGAGCAATCGTTTTACAAGGATTTGTGTACTGTAAATCTTGCCATCCACTGTCTCTTGATCGGGTCTCTTGGTTCGTATATTTGCAGGCTTCATAAAAAAGCCTGCATATTCAGATTCCGAATTAATGTCATAAGACCTTACCTCTTTTCTGGTATATAATTTATAGGATAACTCTACCTTTTCGCCTCGGTAAGCCGTATCCTTAGACAATTCAAGCCTGACAAAAATATCTTCTGGTGAAGGAAGACCGAGTGCTTCGCTGCTTTTTGCATCTCGCTTTTTGACCGTTATTTTAAAAGGTTCTGTTTTGAGTGTTTGCCCATCTTTTGTACACGTAGCAGACCCTATATCAAATGTGCCCTCACTAGGAGCCACCAGGGTATAACTATAGATATATTTTTGAGAAACCCTACCGTTATTGTTTGAGTAGGAGGAAGTTTGACTAGGTCCTGAAACGACATTAAAATTCTTAAAACTAGGTGGTCGAAAGTTATTGCCTTTAAAATTATTCATCGTAAAATCGACGCGAAAGCTCATCCCCTGGAGCACCTCAAGACTGGATGTATTTGCGTAAAATAATTCCTGGTTTTGGCCGAACAATGAGAAGGTGAAGCAAAGGAAAATCCACAATGTTCCTCTCATATCTTTTTTAGTTTTCTTTTGCTTCTCTTTTTGAGGTCAATGGTTGAATCTGGTCGACCAAATGGATAAGGAAAAATCAGTTCTGACCTGGTGTCTCCGTTGATTTTATACTCTTTTTTAATTTGCTCTGGATTATCAAGGATGTATACAGGAATGGCCTCCGTCTCAATGTTCTCACCTTCGATTTCCAGATAAGATTCTTCTATGTAGTGTTCTCCAACTTGACGGGCTTTCAGATAATAGGTATATGTAGATTCTCTGAACATGTTACCATTGATAAACTGCATATTGGTGGACAGGTTGGGTCCACCCACAATGTCAAAATCTGAAAAACTTGGAGGTGTAAAATCACCTTTCAGGTTTCTAATGACAATCTTGAATTCAAATGAATTGCCTTCTAATATGGTATCGCTTGCTACCATGGCGGTAATGTATTTGTCAATGTTTTCACCTTCTTGCGACCAGAGTGGGCTGAATCCGATGGTCATTAATATTATAGTAATAATGGTTCTCATCTTTTATACGTTTTGCCGAGTCTCAATTACAAATTTGTTATCACCAATCCTTTTTGGGTTTCTTTTTATTACCTCCTTGTTTTCTCATTTTTTCCTGAACTTTTTTCTCTTCATTTTCAATGATCTCCAATAGCTTTTCTGCGTCTTCCTTACTTAAATCTTCAGGAGCTTCCTGTTCTTGCAAAGACTCTTCATTATTAATGTTCTGTTCGTCAGGTTGTTGCTGCTGTGTTTGTTCTTCATTGTCACTTTGACCCTCTTGTTGCTGATCCTGTTTCTGATCTTCATTTTCTTCTTGATTGTCCTGGTCGCTTTGCTGTTGTTGCTGTTGTTGCTCTTGCTGCATCTTCTGAAGAATCATTTGTTGAAGATTATTCTTTGTTTCTATGTCATCAGGATTGAGTTTTAATGCTTCTTTGTAAGAATCGATGGCTTCTTTGAGTTCACCTTTCTTTGCATAAGCATTGCCAAGATTATAATAAGCCTGGTTTTTCTGTTCATCGCTCTTTGCGTTACTAAGAGCAGATTTGTATTTTTCTATTGCTTCGTCGTAACGCTCCTGTTGGTATATGGAGTTCCCCAGATTATAGTTACCCTGATATGCTTTCTTTTCTTCCAAAGCTCTTCTGTATTCCTCTTCCGCTTTCGAATAATCTCCCTCAACATAGGCCTTGTCCCCATCTCTCAATAACTGATGAGCAGTCTGGGCATTCGAAACCCCGTATCCTAACATCACAACCATCAAAAGATATTTCATAGGTCAAAATTTATAATTAATACGCTCAATGTCAAGCCTTTGTTTTTCTTTCTGGTAGTAAAAACTCAATGATTAAAAGAATAATTGCCGCAAAAAGGAAATATTGGAAATAGCTCGCGTAATCAGTGAAAGATTTCTGCTCTATTTCCCTTTTATCCAGTTTCTCCAATTCTATCTCTAAATCATCAATAATCTGTTGGCCTGCCAATAAAGGGTAGTACTTCCCTCCTCCTTCATCTGCAACATTGACCAAAAGCTCCTCATTAAACTGAGATTTAATTAATTTTCCAGAATCATCTCTCTTAAAATCGCTTGCTCCATTAGCATTAGTATAAGGAATAAAATCGCCTTCCGGAGTACCGACGCCTATTGTGTATACCACTACGCCCTCATCATACACATCCTCAGCTTTAGCTAATGCATTCTCATCATGATCCTCTCCATCTGAAATAATAATCATCATTTTGTGATGATTATTATCCTCCTCATATGCTTTATTTGCCAATTCAATGGCTTCTCCGATTACTGTTCCCTGTGTTCCGGCCAAATCTGTATTTGCAGTTCTAAGAAATAATGAAGTTGCTGCGTAGTCGCTGGTTAAAGGCATTTGTAGATAGGCTTCCCCGGCGAATAATACCAAGCCTATTCGGTTGCCTCTAAGACCATTGACGAGGTTTTCCGCAAATCGTTTAGCGCGTTCCAGTCTATTGGGTGAGATATCCTGCGCCATCATCGATTGTGAAATGTCTAATAACAAGAAGATATCAGCACTTTTCGCCATGACCTTTGCCTTTTTATTCCCCCATTGTGGATTGGCACCGGCAAAGGCGAGAAACAATAAGACCAGCAAGAGTAGCAACTGTTTTGTTCTTCGGCGGATATTGGAAATGTGACCGAGTATGGACGGTTGCAAACCGGCTTTTAATAATTTGTCCAATCTTCTATTCCGCCATTGATACGATACATAAAATAAAAGCAACAATACGGGAATGCCGATCAATAAATATAAATATGATATGTCTTCAAATCTAAACACTGCCTATGGTATCGTTCTTAGAATGGTGAATCGCAAAATTACCTCAAGTAAAATGAGCCCCAGACCAATAAGAAAGAAGAATCGGAACTCCTCACTATATCGTCTGAAAACATTGACTTCAATCTCAGTCTTCTCCAGGCGATCTATTTGATCGTAAATCTCAGCCAGTGAAGCTTCATCCGCAGCCCTGAAATATTGGCCCCCGGTCATTTCAGAAATTTCCTTCAAAAGCTCTTCATCTATCCTGCCTCGGGTCATCCCAAACATAATGGTGCCATCCCTTCGGATGCTGGTGGGACCCATGGCATTTTTATTAGATCCAACACCTATGGTATATACCTTTATACCAAATTCTTTGGCTATTTCTGCTGCGGTCAAAGGCGTGATATAACCCGAATTATTCACACCATCCGTCAATAATATGATCACTTTACTGGCCGAAGGAATGTCCTTAATCCGATTAACAGCAGTGGCTAAGCCCATGCCGATCGCTGTCCCATCTGCCAGTAAACCGCACTGTAAATTGGCAAGAAAATCCTTTACAATTCTATGATCTGTGGTCAATGGACACTGTGTGAAGCTTTCCTCGGCAAATACGGTTAATCCTATCCGATCATATTCTCTCTTATCGACAAAATCTGCAGCCACTTCCTTCGTAACACTGATCCGATCAGGATTGAAGTCACGTGTTAACATGCTGGTCGAAAGATCAATGGACATCATGATGTCTATTCCCTCGGCTTTTACTTCTTCCTCTTTCAAGGTCAATTGTGGCCTGGCTAAAGCTATGATCATAAAAAATAACGCTGCTATCCGAAACCATGGAATAAAGGGAACAATAGCTGCTCTAAGAGAAAAAGGTGTATCCATTCTGGAGATACTGGAAATGGTCAGGCTGGTTTGTTCAGCCTTGCTGATCTGCCACCAAATCAAAAAAGGAATCGCAACCAGCAATAAAAAAAACTCTGGATTTTCAAAATTAATATTTCTCAATAATCCAATCATTCTTCCTCTCCATTTTCATTAGGCGAACGCCTCGTTCGTTGAACAAATTCAATGGCGTCGTACATAAATTCCTCATGTATATTCACCTCGGGCTTGGCCTTAGCAAACTTAACTAGGTCCGAAATCTGTAGGATTCTTCGAAGTTTTACTTGATCGGTTTCCGTAAAAGAGCGGTCCTTAATGGATCGAATAATATCGCTCGTCGTACTTTCAAGTGCGTGAATATCATACCTGCCTTCCAGATACTCACGTATGATATGACTCAACTCCGACTGGTATTGTTTAATCTCTCCTTTTTGCCACAATTCTTGTTGTCTCAACGCCTTCAAACTAGTTAATGCCTTTACATCTGGAGGTATATATACAATGGGTTCAATTTTAGGTGCCTCTTCTCCATTTTTTCTTTTCTTCCAATACTGATAGCCAAAGTATAGTAAAAGGGCAGGGACAAGTACCATTAGAAGGTAAGGAATAAAGTCTTGAATCTTTAAAGGCTCCCGCTCAATATTCTTGATAGGTGCAAGACCCGTTGAATCCACTACTGTCAGATTGTAATCTTTAAAAGTGACCTTCATCAACACTCTGTTGGTCTTATAATCACGATTCTGGTAAGTAAAGTTAAATCCATCAAATACATAGATTCCGACGTCAAAGAAAGCCATTCGAATTCTATTCTTGTAGGTTTTAATACCATCGTGGTCTACTTCATCCCATTTTAGTTCATCCCCTCTTATAATACCATCACCATTGTAATCCTCCCATCGACCTAAATCTGTAATGTTAATATCAGCACCTTCCGGAGCAATGGAATCTTTCTGAGTGGCAGTTGCAGAAAAAAACTGGATGTCTTCCAGGTCTTGCAGATTGATTTGCGTAATGGATTCAGAGTCTCCTTCCAGAGTGATGACCATATCTACTTGTTCACCAATAGCTGCCGAGTCCTGAAGAAACGTGATAAACATCACCTCCTGTGCACTCACTGTAAAAGTGAATAAAATGAATCCCCATATGCATATACTTCTTAAAACCATTGGCATTAATAAGACTTAAAAAGCTTAATCATCTCCTTTATGTAATCGTCGTCAGTACTGATGCTTGTTGTCTTAAGACCTAACTTTTGGAAATTTTTAAGAAATCTGGCTTGTCGATCCAGAAATTCCAGCTCGTATTTTGTTCTGAATGATTCGCTTGAAGTATCCAAAACCTTTTTTTGACCCGTCTCGGCATCTATGACACTTATGAGTCCTACATTTGGTAAGGTTTTCTCATATCTGTCAAAAACATGGAGGCCTATAATATCATGCTTTTTTGCAGCTACACGAAGGCTCTCCTCGTAATCGTCCGTAATAAAGTCAGAAATGATAAAAGCAATGCTCTTTTTTTTAATGATGTTGTTAAGATACTGAAGTGGCTCCTTCAAATCCGTGCCATTGCTCTTGGGCTCAAAGTAGATCATTTCACGAATAATCCGCAAAATGTGTTGCCTTCCTTTTTTAGGTGGAATATACATTTCAACCTGATCAGTAAACAGTATGGCGCCTACTTTATCATTGTTGGTAATGGCCGAAAATGAAATGACTGCGGCTAATTCTGTGATATAGTCATTTTTGAACTGCTCAGAGGTGCCAAAGAACGAAGACTTACTGACGTCGATGAGAAGCATCACGGTCAATTCGCGTTCTTCTTCATATACTTTAACATGGGCTTCATTCGTACGTGCCGTTACATTCCAGTCAATATTTCTGACGTCATCTCCATAATTGTAAGCGCGCACCTCGCTAAAGGACATTCCACGTCCTTTGAAAGCTGAATGGTATTCACCGGAAAACAGATGCTTGCTAAGACGCTTGGTCTTAATCTCAATTTTTCTGACTTTTTTTAATATTTCTTTGACGTCACGCATGGATTAAGGGACCTCTACGGAATTAAGTACCTTGACAATCACATCTTCCTGAGTTATATTTTCAGCTTCTGCCTCATAGCTCAGCCCAATTCGATGTCTCATAACATCCTGGCAAATCTCTCTGACATCTTCAGGAATGACATATCCTCTGCGGTTTAGAAAAGCGAGGGCCTTCGATGCCACTGCGAGATTAATCGATGCTCTAGGCGACCCACCATAATTGATTAGCCCTTCCAGGTCATCTAAGCCATACTGCTGAGGATTTCTGGTCGCAAACACAATATCGAGTATGTAGTTCTCGATCTTTTCGTCCATGTACACTTGCTTAACCAACGATCTGGCTTTGATAATTTTAGCTGGATCTACTACCGGATTAATCATTTGAGTGGTTTCGCCATTGATGACCCTTCTAATTATTGCTTTTTCTTCAGCTTTGTCTGGATAACCTACTTTGACCTTGAGCATAAATCGATCTACCTGTGCTTCGGGTAACGGGTAGGTTCCTTCCTGGTCAATGGGGTTCTGAGTGGCAAGAACCAGAAATGGTTCATCGAGATTAAAAGTGTCTTTACCGATGGTAACTTGTCTTTCCTGCATGGCTTCCAAAAGTGCAGATTGAACCTTCGCCGGTGCCCTATTGATCTCATCCGCTAAGATAAAGTTGGCAAAAATAGGACCTTGTCTCACCGTAAATTCACTTTTCGCAGGATTGTAAATCATGGTTCCGATGATGTCAGACGGAAGAAGATCGGGAGTGAACTGGATTCTGCTGAATGAAGCATTGATGGCGGAGGCCAATGTTTTAATGGATAGCGTTTTAGCGAGTCCCGGAAGGCCCTCCAGTAATACATGTCCATTGGCCAATAGTCCTATTAAAAGCCTATCGACCATGTTGATTTGACCTACAATGACTTTAGAGGCTTCTTCTCTTATATCATCTACAAAAGCACTTGCCTGATGGATTTGTTGGTTCAATAATTCAATATCTACTTCTGACATTTATCTCGTTTTTTTTGATTGAAAGTCACCGTTTATAATAAGTTTCATCATTACAATCAATGAAGGTGCAAGTTTATGAAATTGTTCAGAGAGCTGAAAAGTTTTTGGATGAAAAAGCCATATGATAAGAACAGTGCAACTTATTAAACTGCAACTGATCTTTTCGTAAAGTGGTTGCTGACTTATTTCAATGAAATCTAACCCGTCAATTATTCATGGCAGCGTAATCGATTACTTTTTGCCACACCCTGAATAAGTTGCCACTGCACATTTTTTCAATATCCTCCTCTGAATAACCTCTTCTCAGTAATTCAGCAATCAGGTTAGGATACTCAGAAACATCCTTTAGACCTGTTGGCAAAGAATCTCCAACACCATCATAATCGGAGCCAAAGCCGACATGGTCTACTCCAGCAATTTTGACAACATTATCGATGTGATCTGCTACCATTTGTACGTCAGAAAACACCAATGGATGCTCTTTATAATAGGCTTCAATGACAGACCGGGCTTCATCATCCCCGTATTCTAAGCCCTTTTCTTCTAAAAGGGCACTTAGTCGTTCTCTACTGGCATTGCGTTCGTCAGCAACTTTTCCATCTAAGAAAGTAGAACCAAAATTGATCATAATTACTCCTCCATTTTTTCCCAGTTCAGCAATCATTTCATCAGACATATTTCTTTCGAATCCAGGAGTAAATTTCCGACATGAAGAATGCGAAGCAATAGCCGGAACTTTTGTTGTTTTCATGACCTGATAAAAGGTGTTATCCGATACATGTGAAATGTCGACCATAATCCCTTTTTTATTCATTTCTTCAACCACTTCATAACCAAATGGACTGAGGCCACCCCAGGTACCAGTAGTATCGTAGCTGGAATCACAAATGTGGTTGTCCTTAGAGTGCGTAAGTGTAATGTAAGAGATTCCTCTATCTTTAAAATAACCTACGTTTTCGAGGTTTCCTTCTATAGGTGCACCATTCTCCATGCCCATGGGCAAAGCCAATAGGCCTTTCTTTACCGCCTTCTTTACATCACTCGGTGACTTTGCAATGGCAAAGTTTTGTGGCAGTTCTTTAGCTATCCCTGTCACCATATCGATGAGGGTATCAGCCAGATTTTTTGCTCTTCCATCCTGGTAAGAAGCGGGAATATAGATACTCATAAATGGAGCATCAAGACCTCCTTCCTTAGCTCTTTTGAAGTCAAAATCTCCCTCATCAGTTTCAATGGGAATGCCCAGATATTCTCGATCCAATCGGAAGTTTTTAATTTTCAGGCGGTATGGCAAATCAACATGGCCATCGGTAATGATATATTTCTGAGCCAATTGGTTAGCTTTCTCCTGGATCGATGGTGCCTGGCCCGAAGTGGATGTAGTGGATGTTGACTGACTCATTACCGGAGCCTCGTCATTTAATGGTACTTTTGATTTGGTAGTACATGAAATTAGAGCGGTAGCGAGAATGCCCGCTAGTAATAACTTTTTCATTACAACAGTAGTTTTAGCTTTTCAAATTTATCAATCTTTCGACGGTCTGCGCGATTTAAGGTAATAATTTATAAATTTGCCGACCTGAAGTGATAATAATACGAAGAATCCAATGAAAGAGGTTAAATTATTTTCCGGGACCAATTCTAAATACATAGCAGAGCCCATTGCGGACTTTTATGGTTATCCGCTCGGAAAATTAACGGTCAATAAATTTAGTGATGGCGAAATGCAGACCATCATTGAGGAATCAGTTAGGGGTGCTTCGGTATTTTTCATTCAATCGACTTTTGCTCCTGCTGACAACTTGTTGGAACTTTTATTATTGATCGATTCAGCTAAAAGGGCTTCAGCAGGATATATTACGGCGGTCATTCCCTATTTTGGATACGCCAGACAGGATCGTAAAGACAAACCCAGAGTGCCTATTTCTGCCAAGATGATAGCCAATATTTTAGAAACAGCAGGTGTGAATAGGGTCATCACGATGGATTTGCATGCCGATCAGATTCAGGGATTTTTCGATATTCCAGTAGATCACTTAAGGTCAGAGGCAATTTTTATTCCCTACTTGAAAAATCAGGGATTAGACAATGTGATTTTTGCATCTCCTGACGTAGGCGGTGTTAAACGAGCTCGAACATTTGCAAAATACTTTGAAAAGGACTTGGTGATTTGTGACAAGGAAAGAAGACGTGCCAATGAGGTTGCTTCTATGACGGTAATAGGAGATGTTAAAGGATCGGATGTAATTTTAGTGGATGATATGGCGGATACTGCAGGAACCCTGTGTAAAGCAGCAGATGTCTTGATGGCGAAGGGTGCTAAAAGTGTAAAGGCGCTTTGTACACATGCGGTACTATCAGGAAAGGCATACGAGAACATCGAGAAATCACAGTTGCAACAGTTGATTGTTTGTGACACCCTTCCGTTGAAGAAAAAGACAGCAAAGATTAAGGTTTTGAGTTGTGCTCAATTGTTTGCCAAGGCCATTCGTAACACTCATGAATATCGGTCCATCGCGGCATTGTTTGTGGACTAGAATGTACTTAGCAAGTATTGGTTCAGGGGATATGCATTTTTGGAGTTGTCACTTTAGTGGTGATATACATTTCGGCTTTTCAGTTCAATGCTCATGTGTTTTTGGACTTGTCGCTTTAGTGGCAAGGGGAGTTATTATCAAATTCAATCGTTATTTCCTGGTAAACGGATTTTGCGAGTTCCTAAACTAGCAAACCATGCTAAGAAAATAAATACCAATTGCATTAGAATTCTGACTAATGCTGCATTTTTACTTCCAATAACAGGAGAAGTTTGTAAATAATCTATAACGTGAATTGGTAGGAATGCTATTAAGAGTAATAGTATTCCTATTAAACCATAATATCTGGTTTTGGGTATTAGGGTCAGGATACCCAAGGAAATTTCAACTATAGCTGTTAATACATGTATGGTTGCTTTTGGTAAGAAGTCTGGAATAAAATCATTAGACATTTCAGGGTTCATGATGTGACCACTTGCACCAAAAAACATTAGCAGGGCAAGTATGAAGGCAATGATGATTTTGGCTATTTTCATTGGTCTGGATTATGTCTTGAAGATATTTGACTTTCATGCTAATTACAAATTTGAATCAAATTCTTTTGCGGATTCTTTGATTTGATTGTCAGATCTTTCGAGTTGCATATAAATCACCATTCAAGATTTAACATTCGATGCTGATCAATTAAGTGACCCATCAAATATTTAAATGATTAGATTTACTATATTTGCACACCGCATTCTGCCCGGGTGCTGGAATTGGTAGACAGGCATGGTTGAGGGCCATGTGTCCGTTTGGGCGTGAGGGTTCGACTCCCTCCTCGGGCACTCCATTAATAAGTTTCCATTCTTAGATTAAGTACTGAAATCCAGAAATAGTCAAACTACTTTCAAGTGCCTCGTCGGGGAAGCTGGCCATTTACCAGCTATGTGAAGGGCAGTGAAATTTCATTAAGCCTTTTGATTAACTCGCAGGAACCCCGGCTGCCCATCGCGTGGATTTGCCAAGCGTTCACTCCTTAATTTCACGTTGTAAAATTTGCTTCGCTCCAGTCGTTCCCCATGTCTAGGTTGCACTGTATTTTAATGCCACCTTCTTCAGTATTCCAAATTTAAATCTGACTCAACATAGGATTCAGATCAAAACTCCTCCTCAAACTCTTCTTCGAACTGATTCAAATTATCCTGTGCAGCAGCTTGACGTTCAATCTCATCATAAATACCACAATCTATCGCAACTCCCAAGTCCTCCTCAGGAATAGGGAAGCGCTTGGTTTTGTCATAATCAACAGTTGGATCCGCTTCTAATTTTTTTAAAAAATCGACAAACACTGGCCGAGCCATGACTCCCCCCTGCCCATCTGCCAAAGTTCGAAATCTGATCCAGGGCAAGTCACCACCTACCCACGTTCCAACAACCAAATCCGGTGTTATGCCCATGAACCATCCATCCACGTAGTCGTTTGTTGTTCCGGTTTTGCCTCCTACTTCCGATTCAAAATTGCCGGCAATAAATCTGGCAGCATACTTTAACATGTCCACCATCACATAATTGTAGTTTTCCGGCAAGGCCGTTCTCTCCTCCGGCACTGCCGAATATATAATGCGTCCGTTTTTATCTTCTATTTTGGTCACAAAAATAGGTTTAGAGTATACTCCATTGTTGGCGAAAGTAGTGTACGCTCCAGTCATATCCATCAGTGAAAGTTCTGCCGCACCCAAACTTATCGATGGAGCCCTTGGGATCTTCTCTATGGGGACCCCAATATTACCGGCCAACTCACGCACGACGTCCACATTACCCAATTCTTTCATTAACCAGACTGAAACAGAATTTTTGGATTGCCGTAAGCCTTCATATAAAGTCAGGTTTTCTCCTGAGAATTCGCCACTGGCATTAGAAGGCTCCCAGGTCTTTAATAAACCAAATCTTGAATCATTGGGCGTAATACTATATTGCATGTCCTTCACCTTGTAACATGGAGACATACCACCAACTACCAATGCAGTGGTATAGATGAAAGGCTTAAATGTAGAACCAACCTGACGATTAGAATTGATATGGTCAAACTGAAAGTAATTATGATCTGTACCTCCGACCCAGGCTTTTACCGCTCCGCTTTCTGGATCTACCGCCAACATTCCCGCCTGCATATGCATTTGATGATATTTTATGGAATCAAGTGGCGTCATGATCGTATCCTTTTGCCCCACTGCGTTGTAGGCAAAAACCTTCATATCCACCTTGCTATTGAAATCACCTTTAGCTTTTTTTTGCAGTGCATTCCATTGATTGACTAATTTAGACCAGTGTTTAGATTTCATAATCTTCTCATAACGAACCAGTTGCTTTCGGGAAATGACCTCTCGATCCATAAGCCCTGCAAGATGATTCTTATCCTGACTAGTCTTGAGCATCCTCATGATGTCAGAATCCCACAACCTGGCTTCCGGAAAGTCTTTGTTAACATTGGCATAAACCTCCGACATATAACGATCCTTCAACCTTTGATATCGCTCAGAATTTCGTACCACCGCATTCAGTGACTCCCTTCTGATGCGCTTCTGATTCTCATCTGCATCATAAGTCCACGGATCCATATTTTTCCACCGTTGAAAATACTTGGACTGTAGATTCTTCATATGATTCATGACGCTTGCTTCGGCGTAAGTTTGCATCTTTGAATCTATCGTAGTATAAATCTTTAATCCATCCAGGTATATATTGTAACTACCGCCACCCGGTTTCTGATACCTCGGGTCCTTCAATGTATTTTTTAACCATTTCGTCAATTCACTTCTGAAGTGAGGAGCCAGTCCCTTAGAATCTTCCTGTCTCTTAAAGTTTGACAGATCAATGGGTTTTAATCTTAACTCATTGTATTTCTCTTCATTGATATAATCTGCCTTCTTCATTTTGTGTAGCACGAAAGTTTTCTTTCGTTGAGCACGCTCCGGATTGATTTTTGGATTGTAATAAACAGGATTGTTCAGCATGCCTACAAGCACCGCGGCTTCATCGATGTCTAATTCGCTTTGATCTTTACCAAAGTAAGTATTGGCAGCAGCACTGATACCATATGAATCATAGATAAACTCAAATTTGTTCAGATACATGGCTAAAATCTCTTCCTTCGTGTACCGCTTTTCAAGTTCCAGAGAGATAATCCACTCCTGCAATTTTTGGTACACTCTTTTCACAAAATTTCTGGAATAATTGGTAAAAAACAGTTTGGCTAATTGTTGTGTAATGGTACTTCCTCCTCCGTTTTTCCCCATGTAGGCTACTGCTCTTAATGTGCCTCGCGGATCTATACCATTGTGATTGAAAAATCGAATATCTTCCGTAGCAATCAAGGCATTGACAATATGAGGGTTAAGCTCGTCGTAAGTAACCCAATCTCGATTGTATTTGAAATATCGTCCTAATTCTTTATTGTCACTGGTATAAACCAATGTTGAGTATTCAAATTTTGGATTTTCAAGCTCATCTATTTCAGGAAGATCTGAGTATGAGACCAGTACAAATAAGGCCACAACGCCCAAAAGTCCAGCAATGGCCAGTAACCACATCCAAAAAACATAGGCTCTAAAAGGCTTGTTCGGTTTTTCCTTAGACATCTAATTGATCGTTAACTATAAGATAATTAAGTGTAAATATATTACAAAAAGCTGTAAAGTGATTGGATCTTGATTCTCTTCGCATTAATGATGTGAAGGCAAAGTGCTCCGTTCACTAGGACTTCCTGTAGTCTTCCAGAGATTTGATAATGGTAGATTTTTCAGGTACTATATCATATATACAGTCACCTATTTGATTTAGTAACGAAAAATGAACCATTCCTCGTCTATTTTTTTTGTCTTTTAACAAATTATCCAGAATAGCAGCTTCTTTCTCCAGTTGACTTGAAAAATGTGGATAAATCTTAAGAATGTAGTTTTTGATGTCAATGTAATCCGAGTCACTAAGATCCAGCATTTCTTTGGAAATATAGGCCTCTGTAATCATTCCAACACTGATGGCCTCACCATGCAACAACGGTTTATCTGAATGCAAGTTTTCACTTTCAATGGCGTGACCGAGCGTATGTCCAAAATTGAGTATTTTTCTTAGACCACCTTCACGTTTGTCCTGAATGACCACATCTCTCTTTATTTTGACAGAACGTTCTATGATCGGTCCCCAATTTACACTTTCCAGCTGCTCAATCTCTTGTATGTCTTCCCACATGGAACGATCACTGATTAAGGCATGTTTGATGATTTCAGCAAACCCACTTCGTAATTCTCTGGCAGGCAAGGTATCTAAAAATTGATCATCAATCCAAACTGCCACTGGATCATCAATAACGCCAATCAAGTTCTTATAGTTTTGAAAATCAACACCCAGCTTCCCTCCTACAGAAGCATCCACTTGTGAAAGCAGGGTGGTGGGAATTTGAATAAAGTCCATACCTCTCATAAAGGTACGGGCACAAAAGCCGCCCATATCACCGATGACTCCTCCACCAAGATTGATCATGAGAGAATGCCTGTCGAAACCATTTTGAAGCATATTGTTCCAAATAAACTGGCAGGTCTGTAATGTCTTTTCTTTTTCTCCTGATGGTATTTCAAACAGGTCAAATTTAAGTCCGGTTAGCTTATGACGCAAATAAGGCAAACAGTGCAGTTTGGTATTCTCGTCAACCAATACTCCAATTTTAGAATATGCTCCTCCATTGATAAGCCTTCCGAGACCATTCCATTTTTCATTGACATAAATCAGATAAGAGCCACAATTAACGCTAGACATGGATTCAATTTTAGTAGGCAAGCGAAGGTATGACTTTTTTAGAAATGGAGCTTTGATTGTAAGTCGTTGTTCTACCTAAGACTCCATGCTTCGGCTCTCGCTTTAAACCAGGGTTTGACCTTCCCCCAAATGTCCTCGAAGTAGGAGGAGGAACGATATTGCTGAAGCGCATCTTCAGAATCCCAAGTAGAAATCGTAAAAAAGAGACCCTTTTCTTTGATATCTTCCAGCACTTCTAAGCTCGAACAGATCTCATTTTCTAACATTTTCTGACGATGCTCCTGAAAAATCTCCTTAAAATCTTGACGATGTTCTTCCCGAAATGTCAATTTAACGATTCTCTTAATCATAAAAGTCGATTTGGATGGCTTCATCCTTTTTTAGACCCAATAGTGAGGCTGCACTGCCTTTGTTAATGGCAACTTCCAGGTAACCTCCTGAATTGAAAAAACAGAGCACATCACCTATGGGTACATCGCTGTATTCTACACTGATTTCTCTGATGGGATCATTAGGTTTAAAGTAGATTCCAAAGTCACGGTCTTTCTGCACCCGTTCGAACAATTCCTTGTCAACATTGACAATTACATTTCCATAATCATCTATATGCACCACTGTGCCTCGGATTTGTGACTCATTTACCACTGGAGCCACTGATATTTTCTTTTCTAATTCCAAAAGTGAAGTGCCCACCATATCCAGGTCCTGATCAGCTGATAATTTGCAGGCAGCATTGGCCAAAGCATTTTGAAGCGGGTAGTTCTCTTCCGGATCATAAGGCACCTGGACGATCTCACTTGCGTATAGATCATCAAAGATGAGGGTAAAGATGCCATTATTTGGACCTACGAAAAAATGTCCCTCTCGTTCAAAAGCTATAAACTCATTTCGTTCTGCAAAGAAGAGATTGATGGCAGCAATGTGTACCGTTCCTTTTGGAAATTGGCACCATGTACTCTTAAGAATGAATGCACCTTGTACAATATCAAAGGGACTGATTTCATGAGTGATGTCCACCAAGTTCACCGAAGGACTTCTCCGATACAAACATGCCTTGAGCACCGCAACGTAATGGTCCTTTGTGCCAAAATCTGAAATGATGCTAATGACTGCCATAAATGCAATTTAGGCAAAGATATTATAAATATTAAGAAAAATCATAATATGTTATCAGCGAAATTTTATAGAAAAGTCTGCCTTATTGAAATCTTTTTCGTTATTTGTTGTTAATTAACTGCAGTTAAGAATTGCATTAAACTTAATTATTGGCGATGATATATGTTTGCCAATCATAAAAAATAGGAGATAACAATTTGAGTGAAATTATTCTTACCATTGAGGGTGTCGATCCCTTAGATCTATTCGGTCACAAAAATTCAAAACTTAATCTTTTAAAGAATGCCTACCCGGAACTGAAAATAACTTCCAGGGGTAGCAATCTGAAAATTTCCGGCGATAGTCAAAAGGCACAACAAGCTAAATCAAAGGTGGAGACTATGGTGAAATTGATAAAGGAGGATAAGGAACTGACCACGCACACATTAATGGATTTACTGGGAGGAGATAATCCTTTAGAGTATAAGCTGAGCAATGGCAGAAGCAATACCACCATCGTTCATGGAAGGAATGGCAAACCCATTAAAGCAAAGACAAAAAATCAAAAGCGGTTGGTAGAGCTTTCCGAGAAAAATGATGTAGTTTTTGCGATAGGTCCGGCCGGAACTGGAAAAACTTACACAGCAGTGGCGCTGGCAGTTAAAGCACTTAAGAACAAATTGGTCAAGAAGATCATTCTGACCCGACCAGCAGTCGAGGCAGGAGAGAGTCTGGGATTTTTACCAGGCGATCTGAAAGAAAAGATTGATCCATACTTACGTCCTTTGTATGATGCATTAGACGATTTGCTTCCCGCTGAAAAGCTGGCCTTTTTTACTCAGAACAGAACGATTGAGATAGCTCCATTAGCTTATATGAGAGGTAGAACCCTTGATAATGCCTTTATTATACTTGATGAAGCTCAGAATACGACAACCATGCAGCTCAAGATGTTTTTAACCAGGCTCGGTCCTTCAGCCAAGTGTATCATTACCGGTGATTTGTCTCAGGTAGATTTACCGAGAAGGCAAAAGTCAGGTTTGATTACTGCTTTGGACATCCTTTCTCCTATCGAAGGAATCGGGAAAATTTTTATGACAGCAGATGATGTGGTCCGTCATCGACTGGTGAAAAAGATCATCATGGCATACGATGAGGAATCAGAAAAGAGAAATGCTGAAGAGGAAAAGATGAAGGCAGAAAGAAAAGCAAAGAGAGAAGCACAGTAAGCACAGATTAAAGATTTTTTTGGCCTTGATTTTATGCGCCTTACTCTATTAACCCTCAAATAAACATGGTCTGGGGTCAAAGACATTCTGGGGAATTAGGTCTAGGCTATATGTGGAGCTATGATCAAGTTACCACAGAGGCACTCATATTTAGAGCAGGGTATCGATATCAAAAGAAGAACGGCCTTTTCGTTAAGATTGCTATAACTCCTATCATTACTCCTATCTTTGAGTTTATTAGTACCCCAATCACTGAGGATTTTGGCTTTGTGCCATGGGGTGGTGTAGCTGCAGGTTATGCTTTCTAATAGGCCATGGGGGAGTAGGAATATTCTTTTATATTTGCCCCCTCAATTTTAAGTCGAAATGAAGCAATATTTAGTGTCCAAAAATGATAGAAAGCTAGAAGGAGAAATTACCCTAGATGGGTCTAAAAGTCTTAGCAATCGCGCATTAATCATTCAGGCACTATGTGAAGAGGATTTTGACATTCATTCATGTTCTACTTCGGATGATGTAGAAAGCATGAAAGCTCTTTTGGCTTCGAAGGATGATGTTCTTAATGCCCACCACGCAGGCACTACCTTTCGCTTTTTATGTGCCTACTTATGTCTGAGAGAAGGAGAACAAGTGCTCACTGGGAGTGAGCGGATGCAACAAAGGCCCATAGGTCCTCTTGTAGATGCACTTAAAAAATTGGGGGCAAACATTAGTTATGTCGCGAAGGAAGGATATCCACCCTTACGGATCGGCACCCTTGATAAAGCAAAATATGCTGCTAAAGTGTCTGTGTCAGCAGGTACGTCCAGTCAGTTTATTACGTCCCTTTTATTGATAGCTCCTTCTTTGCCTCAAGGACTTGAAATCGAACTGGTAGGAGAGCTGGTCTCAAGACCTTACCTGGAGATGACCTTAAAAATGATGGAGTACTTTGGTGTCCACCATCAATGGGAGGATCAGACCATCAAGGTTGATCCTCAGAAATATCAGGCAAGGGACATCACGATCGAGGCAGATTGGTCGGCTGCCAGTTACTACTATATCATGGCTGCTTTCTCTGAGCATACTGATTTAAAATTAAAAGGTCTAAGCAATAAAAGTCTACAAGGTGACCGATCGATCGCAGACATCATGGAAGTTTTTGGACTCAAATCATCATTTAATGAGAATTCGGTTCACATAACAACAGGTGGGGATGAGAAACAAATGTTGGACTACGATTTTATTAACGATCCCGATATTGCCCAAAGTGTAGCTGTGGCATGTGCCGGTGTGGGTAAACCTGGTATTTTTACGGGCTTGAAAACCTTGAGAATTAAAGAAACGGACAGAATTGCCGCATTGCAGAATGAATTGGGAAAGGTGGGTGTCTATTTTACTTTGTTGCCTGAAAGATTTGCGAAGAAGTCAGGAAAGGAATATTATATGTTGGAAGGAAAAGCTGTTCAACCAAAGGACACTCCTGACTTTGATACTTACAAAGATCATCGCATGGCTATGGCTTTTGCTCCGTTGGGCATGCTCTTTCCGGTCATTGTGAATGAACCGGATGTGGTGAGCAAATCCTATCCTGGATACTGGGAAGATTTAAAGTCATTAGGCTTCAATATCGAAAAGATGTAGAACAAGCTCAAATGTATAAAGAGTTTGCCTAAGCAATTAATCAGAGATTTCCCTGGATTATAGTTCTCAATCCTAATTTACATTTAAGATGGTAATCTCTACCCGCTGATTTCTTCTTCTCCCTTCTTTAGTTTTGTTAGTTGCGATCGGTTTCCTTTTACCATAACCCTTATATTCAACTCGACTGGGTTTTACACCTTTTCGAATGATATATTCTGCTACCTCCTTGGCTCTCGCTGTCGAAAGTCTATCACAATATTCAGGAAGAGGAATACCATTGGTATGACCACCTATCTCTATTCTGACACCTGGGTTTTCTTGAAGGAAATCAAAAAGTTCTTCCAAAGCCTCGTAAGATTCCTCATTGATGGATGATGTATCTGCTTCAAAATACAGATTATTGATCTTGATTGTTTGTCCTGCAACAACCCTATTATTAAGTTCCTGAGTGATCAACTTTTCTTTTTTTTCAGGCCTTGTAGGAATTTCGGTTACTTCTTGTTTGGCAATCTCTGGTTCTACAGGATCAGCCTTTGGTTGTGTTTTAACTTCTGTTCGGGGAGGAGGCGGTGGGGGTGTTTCAGCAATAATTGGTTCTTCTCCTGGACATGCAATTTGCCTGATAGGCGAAATATTATCGATCAGCAAATTCCCATTATATGGTAAAAGAACAGGCGTTTTGTAAAAAGCCTCGAAAGTGATGTAATATAAATTTGAATTGGCTTCAAAGTTAAATTTGAAATTTTTCCAATCTGTATTACTGACCAATTCTGATTCAGCCAAGAGTTGTTTTTTTTCGCATGGTCTGAGACCACCGTAGACTCTAAGCACAAGGGCTTCACTCTGCGATTTTATTTCATCACTGCTAAAAGTCTCTATATCAAACATTCTATTCACATAGTTGTCGGATCTGGCCATGTACAGATCAAATTCGTAGCATTGATTGGCCTTCATAGGTTCGCTTAGCAACTGGCTGACAGATTCCCAGGACTCATTATCTCTTGCAACCAAACCTATATATGTTTTGCCATCCTGAGGTGCTTTTTTTACACGGAAAAAATTGCCTGGATGAATATCAGGCGGTGTTTCATCAGGAAAACGTATACCTCCACAATCGATCCAACCGGCTGCTGAAATGCCCTCGTAAGAAGTGGCGCCTGCTCGTGGCACTCCTTCAAATGAAGGATTCTTTAAATATATAACTTCTTGCTGCCCATTGGCATAAACCCCAAGTAGTAAAAAAAATAGTATATAAAAAGCTGAAAAAAAATTCATAAGGTCTTGTTCTAGCGTTGCCTAATTTAACACTTAACTAATATAAAAGCGTCAGAATTGCCAAAAAGTTGCCTGGTTAATGTCTTTAAGAATTCATTAACCAAATTACTTAAAGGCGTTGAGACCGGTCACATCCATACCTGTTATCAGCAAATGAATATCGTGTGTACCTTCGTATGTTAAGACGGTCTCAAGATTCATCATATGACGCATAACTGGATACTCATTTGTAATGCCCATTCCTCCATGTATCTGTCGGGCTTCTCTTGCAATTTCCAGCGCCATATGGACATTGTTTCTTTTGGCCATGGAAATCTGAGCAGGTGTTGCCTTCCCTTCATTGGCTAAGGTGCCTAGTCTCCAGGCTAACAATTGGGCCTTGGTAATTTCAGTGATCATCTCAGCCAATTTCTTTTGGGTCAATTGAAATCCACCGATGGGTTTTCCAAATTGTTCTCGTTCCAGAGAATAGCGCAAAGCTGAGTCATAACAATCTAATGCTGCTCCGATAGCACCCCAGGCAATTCCAAATCTGGCTTTGGATAGGCAGGAAAGGGGACCTTTCAAGCCGGTAACATTCGGAAGTACATTTGATTTAGGGACTCTTACGTCTTCAAAAACCAATTCTCCTGTAATTGAAGCTCTCAAAGACCATTTACCATGTATTTCAGGCGCAGTGAATCCTTCCATGTCTTTTTCTACGATCAGTCCTCGAACCACTCCTTCCTCGTCTTTGGCCCATACCACCGCGATGTCTGCAACAGGAGAGTTAGTGATCCACATCTTTGCACCGTTCAGAATGTAAGCATCACCATCATCTTTGATGTTAGTGACCATTCCACTCGGATTAGAACCATGATCCGGTTCAGTCAATCCAAAACAACCTATCAATTCACCGCTTCCTAACTTAGGCAAGTATTTCATCCGCTGTTCTTCTGATCCAAATCTGTAAATGGGATACATCACCAATGAACCCTGTACAGAGGCCATTGACCTCACCCCAGAATCGCCTCTTTCTAACTCTTGCATAATGACTCCATAGGCAATCTCATCCATTCCCCCTCCTCCGTATTGAGTGGGGATCGATGGTCCATAAGCACCTATTTCAGCAAGACCTTTAAATAATTGGGTCGGACATTCAGCCTTGTTAGAGTAATGTTCAATGATGGGACTTACCTCTTGCTTAACCCATGCTCGCACTGCATCTCTGGCCAATAAATGGTCCTCAGATAACAAATCATCCAGATTATAATAGTCGTGACCTTCGTATTGGTCCGTTTTAGTAGAAAACTTTACATCTTCGCTGATGGTGTCATTTTGTCCCATGTGTTCTTTTTAATTGTGTATGCAAGTATAAGCAGAACGAAATTATATTGAATAAGATTTGTAGAACATTTAGATATTTTCATCTATTTCTTTTATTTCTTGGAATTAAAGATTAGTTTTTGAGTTTTAAAGGATTGATTGCTATAAATAACATTAAGAATTAATATGGGACGCTTCTTCAGTCTTTTTGCACTGTTTTTACTTAGTCTGTTTCAGGCCAAAACACAGACATTTGTCATTGACTCATTTAATGTAGAAGTCAGAGTAACCAGAGATGGTGTGCTGGACATCACAGAAAAGATTGATGTCAATTTTCTAAAAGAGAGTAGGGGGATTTTTAGGGTGATACCTACGAGGTATGATTTTGATGGAGTTAATCACAGCGCCCCTATCGAAAATATAGAGGTGCCAGGGCATAAGTTTCACGTAACCGATGTTCAACATGAGAAAAGAATAAGAATTGGGGATGCATTGGTTTATCTCACTGGGCCTCAGCATTATGAGATTCAATATACGGTGGATCAAACTGTCATCGCGTATGATGAACATGCAGAGATTTATTGGAACCTCACTGGCAACAGTTGGGAGGTACCCATTCAGAATGTTTTCTTCAAAGTAATCTTACCTGAACCGATCCCATTAAGGTCGGAAGATGTTGGTCTATGGGTAGGTGAATATGATAGTGAGGCAAATGACATCATTTATGATTACTCAGGCAACACACTAAAGGGCCAATTGACTCGACCACTAAATCGAAAAGATGGCGTTACTGCAGCATTGAAGTTGCCATTAGGTTACTTTGACAATATTCCGACCTATGAAGAGATCAAGGAAAAATCAAGTCGTTTCACAGGAGGTGGTTTTGAGATCGATAAGGATAAGAACAAATGGTGGTTCATTGCTTTCCCGATTTTTTTATTGGGCATCATTAGAGAGTGGTGGAAAAGAAGAAGAAATGCCAATAAGTCCCATGAGCCGATCGTGCCAAAGTATTATCCACCGAAAGGTTTGACTTCAGCACATGTGGGAGCGTACATTGACCACAAAGTTCATAAACGGGATGTGATCTCTTTAATTCCCTACTGGGCAACGGAGGGATTCATCAAGGTACGGGGACTGGAAGATGGGGATATGCAGTTGGTAAAGTTGAAGGATTTACCACCGGAATTTCCTGAATATGAGCATACCTTTTTTGATGCCATTTTTGAGCAAAGTGGTGTGGTTTCTTTTTCAGAAGCACAGCACAAATACGGTCCTGTATATTTTCAAGTTAAGGGTCAATTGGCTAAAGAAATTGAAAATGCCGGATATTATGATCCCAATTACGTTTACTGGTTTAAGTCCTGGCGCTGGCCTATCATCTGTAGTCTGGCGGCTGCTGCGGGTTTATGGATAACGATTTTTACACCTTATCTTATATTCGGAATAGGAATCATAGTGATAGGAATATTTTGCTTTGGATTTTCATTCTTCACAGCATCGTTGTCGGAATATGGTCAGGAAATTCACGAGCACCTTTTAGGATTGGCTGAGTTTCTGAAGGCAGGAGATGACGAGGAAGTACAGAGGCTTAGTAATCAGGATCCAAATTATTTTAGTCACATGCTGCCTTATGCAGTTGCATTTGGTTACGACAAACAATGGCTCAAAACGTATGAAAAAATAAGTACACGGGCACCCTCCTGGTATGAAGCTTATCATATGGGTGTGTGGGTTGTTCCCAACTTTATTGATTTTAGCCGAAGTTTTGAGACCAATGAAATGACAAAAGCGTTCACCACTTTTCCAAAAATAGAAACTTCTAGCGGTGGGTCTGCTTTCAGTAGTAGTGGCGGCGGATTCAGTAGTGGGGGAGGATTTAGTGGCGGCGGTTTCGGCGGCGGCGGCGGCGGAAGCTGGTAAAATCTGTTAAATTATGACAAGAATAGGATTAGAAGGTATGGAATTTCATGCATTTCATGGATATTATGAATCCGAAAGGAAAATGGGGAGCCAATTTTTGTTGGATGTCTATGTGGAACTCAAAAGTGACTTAGTTGACTCAGAGGATATTCACGATACGGTCAATTATGAAAATATCTACATGATTTGCAAGAAGGAGATGAGGGAGCCCAAACAATTACTTGAGACTGTGGCTTATAATATCGTAAATAAGTTGAAGACGAAATTTGATATCATTGAAAAAGTGGATCTAAAGCTGCATAAAATAGGCGTTCAACTTGGAGGTAAAGTCCAGAAATCTGTTATTGAGTATTCTAATTAACATTTACATAACGATGATTTTGGATGGTTTTTGGTTTATGGTAAAAAGATAGGTTATGAGAAAGTTAATCGTATTGGGTTTGATGATGGTGGGTTTTTGGTCATGTGATCAAGCTACATTGCAGCGTGTATTGGATGCTGCAGAAGCTGCCTCTGGAGACTTGACGTCGGAAGAAATAGCCAATGGTTTGAAACAGGCCTTAGATCAGGGCGTAGATAAGGGTGTTCAATATCTTAGTAGTACAGATGGTTTTTACAAAACGGATTATAAGATATTCTTACCCGAGGAGGCTCAAAAGTTGGTTGAAAAATTGGAATTAGTACCAGGATTTCAGAATGTTGAAGAGGTGGTACTCGAGAAGATTAATCATGCAGCTGAAGATGCGGTGAAGACGGCAAGTCCAATTTTTGTCAATGCGATTAGAACCATGACAATTAATGATGCCATGGGCATATTGATGGGAGATCGAAATGCTGCAACCATGTATCTGAACGCAAAAACTTATGATCCCTTGGTGGGAGAATTTGAACCGGTCATTGTAAATGCATTGAATAAATACAATGCGCTGGACTATTGGGAGGATGCAGTGAATGCTTATAATAAGATACCATTTGTCCAAAAGATGAATCCAAGGCTGGAGCAGTATATTACACAGAAAGCGCTGGTGGCATTGTTTGACCGAATTGAACGAGAGGAATTGAATATTCGAGAGAACATTAGTGCAAGGACAACGGATTTATTAAGAAGGGTATTTGCTCGTCAGGATTAGTAGCGACGGAATAGGAAAGTCAGTTTAAGGTTATTTCTTATTGACCTGGATGGTTGTGAGCTTGAAACGCTCAGGTTTTATTTCAAGAATCGCTGCCCTCGGGAATTGCAAAATTCATTTGGAAAAGTACCACCCTCAGGACTTGAGAATATTTGCTATAAGTACTACCCTTGAGACTTGCAAATTTTATTTGCAAGCAATACTGCCTTTGTGTTTTGACAAAGTTTGATTTGTAAGCTCTCCATCAAATCTTAAATTCTAAAAATATATCTACAATAATAATATATAGAATTTTTTAATTTGTTACATTCGTTAAGTTTTGTAGATTAACGAAAACCCACGAACATTAAAGGCAACTTTTACGCTCACGGTAAAGTACTGCTAACTGGTGAATATGCAGTATTAGATGGCGCTAAAGCGATAGCTTTGCCGACCCAGAAAGGACAGTCTCTCTCCTTTAAACAGAATAAAGGATCAGATATTATCTGGAAAGCTTTGGATTCCAATGGTCAAGAATGGTTTTCAGCTCAGATATCCCTTTTTGATTTTTCTCCTATTAAAACATCCGATGAAGAAATGGCCCTCAAGCTTAAAAAGCTTTTGAAAAATGCGGTCCGTCTCAATTCTGAATTTTTATCTAAATGGAATGGTTTCAAGGTGGAAACTCGTTTGGAATTTCCGAATAACTGGGGCCTGGGTTCGAGTTCTTCATTGACCTACCTTGTTGCTCAATGGGCTGATGTTCATCCACTTTTACTTCACTTTAAGTACAGTAACGGCTCAGGTTATGATGTCGCTTGTGCTGGGGCGGATGGTCCTATTTACTACCAATTGGAAGATGGCACGATTAATTGGGAAGAAATCGATTTCGAACCCAATTTCGCCGATCAACTCTATTTTGTGTATTTAGGTAGGAAGCAATCTTCTGAAGAAGGAATTAAATACTACACTAAGACAGTCAAAAATAAATCCTCATTTGTTAAGCACTCTACTGACATAGCATGTGCGTTTCAGAAATGCAATTCATTGAAAGATTTCATATCCTTAATCAATGAAGCCGAAGAATTAGTAGCTAAGAATTTGAAGCTGGAAGCATGTAAAGTCACCCATTTTTCCGACTTCAATGGTGCTATAAAATCATTAGGTGCCTGGGGGGGAGACTTTGTGTTGGCAGCTTCTGAAATGGATAGCCAAGAAGTTGCTCAATACTTTAAGAGCAAAGGCTTAGACACCTCTATTCCATATAAGGAATTTGTACTATAACACCACAATTTGCTATTACCCCAAAGCTCTATCCACCAACTCTGCCTGCTCTTTATCATGCACTTTCTTAAACCCTGTGGCGGGAGAAGCGCTTGCTTTTCTAGAGATGACCTGAATATTGGTCTCTCTTAATTGATTTAAAATAAAGTACCAGGCTCCCATGTTCTTAGGTTCTTCCTGAACCCACAAAAAGTCAGCTTTCTTATATTTTTCAAAAATCTCCTTAATTTGATTCTCAGGAAATGGATAAAGTTGTTCAAGTCTGACCAAGACGACATCATCGCGTTTGTTTTCCTGCTTTTTCTCCAAAATGTCGTAGTAAACCTTGCCACTACATAATACAACCCTCTTGGTTTTTGATACGGTTTCATGATCTGTGATCACCTCCTGAAATCTGTGATTCGAAGTAAACTCAGATTTGTCTGAAACACAAAGTGGATGCCTTAACAGCGATTTTGGAGACATCACAACCAATGGTTTTCGAAAAGGCCTGGCTAACTGTCTTCGCAGCGCATGAAAAAAGTTGGCTGGAGTGGTTATGTTGGCTACCGTCAAATTATATTCGGCACAGGCTGCCAGATATCGCTCTAGTCTTGCTGATGAATGTTCAGGTCCTTGACCTTCATACCCATGAGGCAAGAGCATGACGATGCCGCTCATCCTTTGCCACTTACTCTCTCCCGCACTGATGAACTGATCAAAAATGGTCTGAGCACCATTGGCGAAATCACCAAACTGGGCTTCCCAAAGTACTAAAGCGTCAGGTGTTGCTAAAGAATATCCGTATTCAAAACCTAAAACTCCAAATTCGGAAAGCAAAGAATTGTAAATCATAAATCTGCCCTGATCCTCAGTAATACCGCTCAATCGATTGTAATCTTCGTAAGTCTTGGCATCGTTGAAAATAGCGTGTCTGTGGGAAAAAGTACCTCGCTTTACATCCTGGCCACTCATTCTGACATTCTTACCCTCTATCAGAATTGAACCATAAGCCAATAATTCTGCCAATGCCCAATCTAATTTATTGTCATCCAGTAATTTTTGCTTACCTTTTTGCAAACGATTGATTTTACTAAGCAGAGTAAAATCTTCAGGTACGGACATTAAATGGTCCAGAATTTTATCTACGTTTTTCTTAGTAATCCCTGTTTTAGGAGATTGAAGATAATCTTTAGCCTCCGTTTTCTTTGTCAATGATCTCCACGCTTGCTCTGGCTCCTGATAGGTGTATGGAAGATCTTTCTCTTTGACAAGATCCAGTCTGTCCTGAAGGGTATTCCAGAATTCTTCTTCCAGCTTTTCAGCGGTTCCTTTGTCTACTTCATTGGATTGCATCAATTTTTCAGCGTAGATTTCTCTCGGACTTTTGTGATCGTTGATGAATTCATACATCTGGGGTTGTGTAAATTTAGGATCATCTCCCTCGTTATGACCATGTTTTCTATAGCATACCATGTCGATGAAGACGTCATTATTAAATAACTGACGGTATTCAGTTGCTAACTCTGCGGCATAAATCACAGCGTCAGGATTGTCGCCATTGACATGAAAAACAGGAGCCTGAACAATACTGGCAACTCCTGTAGAATAAGTTGATGATCTGGCATCATCAAAGTCGGTTGTAAAGCCAATCTGATTGTTGATCACAAAGTGAATGGTACCCCCTGTAAAGTAACCTTTAAGTTTGCTCATCTGCACCGTTTCAAAAACCACACCTTGTCCTGCAAGTGCAGCATCACCATGAATCAAAATAGGAAGTATCTGATCATAGTCACTTTCATAAAGTATGTCAGCCTTAGCTCTGGCAAAGCCTTCGACTACCGTATTTACAGCCTCCAAATGAGAAGGATTGGGCGTTAATTTTAAATGAACGGTCTTGCCAGAAGGCGTGTCCACCATGGAAGAAAATCCTAAATGATATTTAACATCACCGTCTCCAAAACTTAGGTCTGGAATGGCAGTACCTTCGAACTCACTAAAGATGCTTTCGTAGGTCTTACCCATAATATTGGCCAAAACATTTAACCTTCCCCTATGCGCCATTCCGATGATCACCTCCTGAACTTTATCTGCAGCACCTGTATTGATAATGGCATCAATTGCTGGTATGGTTGTTTCTCCACCTTCTAGTGAAAAACGCTTTTGACCAACATATTTGGTGTGCAAGAATTTCTCAAAAATGGTAGCCCCATTCAGCTTTTCAAGTATGCGCTCCCGCTTTTCATGTCCCAAACCATAGTCTTCACTTAAATCTCTTCCTTCGATCTTTTGTCTCAACCAAAGTCGCTTTTCACGATTCTCAATGTGGGCATATTCTATACCTAAGTCACTGGTATAAACTTTCGAAAGTTGATCCAAAATTTGCTTTAGCGTAGCATTTTTCATTCCGATCTCTTCGCCAGCCACAAATACGTCATCCAGATCAGATTCGTCGAGATTATAATCGCTCAGAGACAAATGCGGACTTCTATCTCTTCTACTTCTAATGGGATTAGTAGTAGATAAAAGATGCCCTCTACTTCTATAGCCGTGTATGATAGAAAGTACGCCAAACTCCTTTGTCACATTACTATTACTCAGAGCGTGATCCACCGTACCATTTCCATTTGATCCGAATTCAAAACCTTCGAAAAAGGTTCTCCATTCTTGATCAACTTGATAAGGATCAGACTTATACTTGTTGTACATGTCTTCTATATAGGTAGGATGGGCATTAAAAACGTATGAATAATCTGGCATAGTCTGCATTTTTCAGTTCCATAATTAACGTACAGAACCTTAATTTGTTGGATTTTTAAAAATTTTTGCCAAGATAATGCCAATCACATGATTTACTATAAATTATAGCAGATTATCTTGTATATTTATAAAATTATTGTAAATTTGCACTCCGAATTTAAAAAAGATAAGATTTATGGCTCATCACGCCTCAGCTAAGAAAAGGATTAGACAGGACTCTGCAAAGAGAATCAGTAATAGATATTACAAGAAATCAACTAGAACTGCTATTCGTAAATTGAGAGAAATGGAAGACAAAAATGAAGCGTCCAAGTATCTCCCTAAAGTCGTAAGCATGATAGACAAATTAGCAAAGTCAGGAAACTGGCACGCCAATAAAGCATCGAACCTGAAAGGTAAGTTGACCAGAATGGTCAATGCGATGTAATTGAAATAACTCAAGAAAAATAAGAGGCATATTCGAAAGAGTATGCCTTTTTTATTTGCCTAAAAGCAAAGAGAAAAGGTGCAAAGACGATGAAGTCGATGCACCTTTATAAATCTAGGATATAAGCGTATGGTTAATAATCTTTTGTATAGTGTTCTCATTTACAAAAGCTATAAACAAGATGGCTATTGTACTTACATGCCCTATGTCAAAAGGTCAATAATGTCAGAATTGTCAAGAATGTTATATTTTAAATGTCAGGTAGGTATCAAATGAACCGGTGAATCATGTTAACAGAGAAAAAAATTCTAATTGAGGATGGAGAAATACAATATTTTCCTGCTTTTTTAAACAAAGACGATGCTTCAAAGCTTTTAAACCATTTTATTCAAGAAGTACCCTGGCGTAAAGATCGCATTACCATATTTGGCAAGACATACGATGTTCCAAGATTACAAGCGTGGTACGGAGATGAAGGCGCCATCTACTCCTATAGTAACATAGATTTAAATCCAATTCCGTGGACCAAGGAGCTACTTACTATTAAAAATCGCATTGAAAAATACAGTCATCAGGGATTTAACTCTGTCCTTTTAAACCTTTACCGTGATGGATCGGATAGTAATGGATGGCACAGTGACGATGAAAAGGAACTAGGTCCAGAGCCGGAAATTGCGTCTATTTCTATTGGACAGGAACGCGTATTTCAGTTGAAACATAAAAGTAAGCCATTAAAAGAGCGGATTATTCTTGAAAATGGAAGTTTATTGATAATGAGAGGGTCCTTACAGAAGTTTTGGAAACATCAGATCCCCAAATCGAAAAAGACTATGAAACCCAGGATAAATCTGACTTTCAGAAAAATCATTACATGATTTAGATGATATTCAATATCTTGACAGAACATTTGCAAGATAAAAGTAATATAATACATATAAATTCTGGTTATGGATTTTAGAACAGAATGGAGCAGTTGGGTGATGGTGGTTTTTATGATGATTATTGCCTATGTCATTTATCCATGGGGAGATCATGAGTCTGTGCTGATGTATGTTACTCAGGTTTTAGGATTACCTTTGGCAGCAATTGCAATTGCCTGTATTCCCGTTTTGATCTATTGCTATATCGTCAAAGTTATCCCTGACATTGACTACTCCATTAGACTGGCATTCGTTTACATGTTATTTCTCTTGGTCAAATTCCTAATCACCGGTTAAATTTATAAATCATGTTACGTAGAAGAAGTCAACAAGGTAGATATTACGGAGGAACGGGTGATCCTTACAGCAGAAAAGGAAGAGGTGCAGGAACGAGCCGATTTAAAATCATGCTATTCATTGGTCTGGCTATGGCCGTTTTTCAAGCTTTTAAATACTTTACAAATACCCAGGTTAATCCCGTGACTGGTGAAACGCAGCGTGTTCAATGGACTCTGGAAGAGGAAGTAGCCCTAGGTATTCAAGCTGCACCACAGATGGCACAGCAGTACGGCGGATTATATGCAGATCAAAGGGCCCAGGATTACCTGGACAGGGTAGGGCAGCGACTGATGAATACGCCCACTGGACAAGAATCAGAGTATCCTTATGAATTTCACTTGCTGGCCGATCCTAACACCGTGAATGCATTCGCTTTGCCGGGCGGACAAACCTTTATTACTTATGCTTTGTTTAATCAGCTCGAAAATGAAGATCAACTGGCGGGGATAATGGGTCACGAAATTGGACATGTCATTGAAAGACATGGAGCAGAGAGAATGGCTAGATCAGGCTTCATTCAGGGTATTATTCAGAGCATTTTGATTGGTGCTGGTGGGGATGCGACAATGGCTCAGATAGCTAATGTAGTAGGTCAATATACCAGTATGAAATATGGTCGGGATCAGGAACTTGAGTCAGATGAATGGGGAGTCAAGTTAATGATTGAATCAGGTTATGACCCTGAGGCTCTTATTGGAGTCATGGATATCTTAGAAAAGGCATCAGGAGGAGCAAGAGTACCTGAATTTCAGAGTTCACATCCAAGTCCCGAAAATAGAAGGGAAAAAATAAGGGAGGCCATCGAAAAATATGAAAATCAATAAGACCAATCTTTCCCCCTGATCGACTAATTGCGGAACTCTATATCGTCAATTATTTGTTATACATTTGACGAAGATTAGATTGAATTAACTTAAAACAATGAGATAAATGTCAAGAAGAAGAATTTTTGGAGGGAACAACCCTATGCTGAAGGAAGAGACCTTATATAGAAATGATCAGGCAGTAAGTTACACGGGTGTAGAGAGAATGACAGTAACAGGAGCGGTCAACAAAACTATAATGTTGACGGGAATCTTGCTTGTCACAGCATTCTACAGCTTTGCTAATCCTTCCCCTTTGTTTATTTGGGGTGGCGCTATTGCAGGTCTAATTACAGTGTTGGTTGCGAGTTTTAAACCTACTACATCGCCGATTGCAGCACCACTTTATGCTGGATTCGAAGGGTTATTTGTAGGTGGAATATCTGCTCTTTATGCAGCACAATCAGGTGGTATCATCATTCAGGCTGTAAGCGCTACTATTTGTGTTTTGATTACCATGCTGATTTTGTATCGCACGGGAGTCATTAAAGTCACGCAGAAATTAAGATCTGGAATTATTATGGCAACTGGAGCAGTCTTACTGGTCTACGTTTTATCGTGGGTACTTGGATTTTTCGGGATTAATCTTCCGTTTTTGCACACGAGTGGTCCGATTGGTATAGGAATTAGTTTGGTTATCATAGGTATTGCAGCAATGAATCTGCTGTTAGATTTTGATTTTTTCGAAAAAGGAGAGGAAGCAGGTATGCCGAGATATATGGAATGGTTTGCCGGAATGGGATTATTGGTCACCCTGGTGTGGCTTTATGTGGAAATATTGAGACTGATGTCTATTTTAAACAGAGATTAAAGTCTAGTGTAGAATAAAAGATAAAGCTCCGGTCATCCATCGGGGCTTTTTTTTTGAATATAGATAAAGCAGGAAATAGCCGGTATGTCCTTTCGAACATACCGGCGGGATTTTAAAACCAAAGGTTTCTTCATTTTCCTATACTCAAAGTACCCATATAAGCGTATGGCTCAGACTGCACTGATGTGCGGTCAGAGTTATTGGTTTAATAGATTTGTTGTAGGCTACCGTTGTGTTTTAGTGTTGCACATAAGGAAGAAACAGTAACATCGTTTTGCCCTCATGTTTTATTGCAAGCTTATGGTGTTTTGTCGCATACTAGTTACGGAAAATGTTTACTACTTAACAATTTAGAGGCCTTGTAAACAAATGTCTTGTTTATTTGTAAAAATGTAGGACTAGGAAAACACTAGATAATATCGTACTTTTGCGAGCTGAAAATAAAAATGTAAGATGAGCACAACAACACAATTAAATTACAAAGTTAAAGATATCAATCTTGCCGATTGGGGAAGAAAAGAAATAGAATTGGCGGAAGCTGAAATGCCTGGTCTTATGGCATTGAGAGAGGAGTTTGGACAAACAAAGCCACTGAGAGGTGCCAGAATTGCAGGATGCCTACATATGACCATACAGACAGCGGTATTAATTGAAACGCTTGTGGAATTAGGTGCAGAGGTAACCTGGTCAAGTTGTAATATATTTTCTACTCAAGATCAAGCCGCGGCAGCAGTAGCCGCTGCAGGAATTTCTGTTTTTGCATGGAAAGGAATGACTGAGGAAGAATTTGATTGGTGTATAGAACAAACCTTGACTGCTTTTGAAGATGGTAAGCCATTAAACATGATTTTAGATGATGGTGGAGATCTTACAAACATGGTCTTGGATAGATACCCAGAATTAGTAGGAGGTATTAAAGGAATTTCAGAAGAAACCACAACGGGAGTTCACAGACTTTACGAAAGACAACTGAAAGGAACGCTACCTCTCCCAGCCATTAACATTAATGATTCTGTGACTAAATCAAAATTTGACAATAAATATGGCTGCAAAGAGTCATTGGTTGATGCTATTAGAAGAGCGACAGATGTAATGATGGCCGGAAAAGTTGCAGTTGTTGCAGGATATGGAGACGTAGGTAAAGGTTCTGCTGCGTCCCTCCGAGGTGCAGGTGCGAGGGTGATTGTCACTGAGATCGATCCGATATGTGCTCTTCAGGCCGCTATGGATGGTTTCGCAGTTTTAAAGATGGAGAATGCTATTCCTCAAGCAAATATCGTAGTTACAGCTACCGGCAACTTCAATATCATAACGGAAAGACATTTTAGAATGATGAAGGACAAGACCATCGTTTGTAATATCGGTCATTTTGATAATGAGATCGATATGGCTTGGTTGAATAAAAACTATGGGGATACCAAAGTGGAAATCAAACCTCAGGTAGATAAATATACCATTGATGATAACGATATCATTTTATTGGCTGAGGGACGCCTAGTGAATTTAGGATGTGCTACTGGTCACCCCTCTTTTGTAATGTCTAACTCATTCACCAATCAAGTGCTTGCGCAGATAGAGTTATGGGAGAATGCTGGAAACTATAACAATGAGGTTTATATGTTGCCCAAACACTTGGACGAAAAAGTAGCTCGCTTACATTTAGAGAAAATCGGCGTTGAATTGGAAGAACTCAGTAAAGAGCAGGCGGATTACATTGGTGTTAAACCGGAAGGCCCGTTTAAGCCTGAATATTACAGATATTAGGATAAAACATTAAAATACTGCTATAGAGAATGGATGATTTTCATTCTTATAGCTGATAAAAGCTCGAGTGACGAATGTTGTTCGAGCTTTTTTTATGGTGTATGGATCCTTCTTCGAACAGTGTTAAAGCAAATCACCCGCCTGGGTGATAGATTTTAGATCCATCCCCGTTAACTTAAAGGTCTAATCTACTCATGATGAAAAATTTGCTTATACTGGTATTCACCTTTATCCCTTTATCAGTTTTTAGTCAGACACTATATTGGGTCAATAAAAGCGGTGGGAATTTCGGAGATCCTGCCAATTGGTCACAAACCTCTGGTGGATCGGGTAATGAGGGAGTACCAAATTCATTCACTGATGTGGTCTTTGATAAAAACTCTGGTCTTGCTGCTGGGGTTGATATTATATTTGAAGAAGGTGAGGATTATAACGTTAGATCTTTTGTGGTAGACCAATTTGCCGGAGCATTTACATTTCGATTTGAAGGTAGTTCTTTCAGTAGTACCACCTTAACCATTCATCAGAACCTCGAGTTTAAGGAGGATGTCCTAATGGTTTATGTCAATCCAGGAGCTTTTAATAACCAAATTTTATTTGATGGGGAAGAGATTACCCATAGGATTTTCACATTAGGTCAAGATTTAAATCATGTAGAATTTAGACATCCAAATGCTTTGTATGTGCAGGATTCTGACTTATATGCCACAGCAAGAATAAGAATGTACGGTGGAGAATGGTTTACACAGGGATTCGATGTGAGAACAGAAGGTGATTTAATTTTCCAGGATAACCAATCGTCTACCGATCCATATCCTAAAGAATTCAACACCAGTGGATCAAGTATTTATTGTCAGGAATACTTTGCAAAATTTGTTTATGGGTCTCTGCAAGTCAATGGCCTGCATACCATTCATGTTAAAACTTTTATCGGTAATCCTAGTCAAACAACCGTTCCTACACTTTACGATAAAATTGTACTTGAAAACTATGAACCTACCTTCCTGGTAGAAGACAATAATATAGATTGTGCCGGCTGTAGTTTTAATCAAATCATAATAGAGGATATTAATGCAACTAAAATTGGCGGAGGCCTGGAAATTCAGACGTTAACTATTAATAGCATCAATTCTATTATAAAAATCAATGGTGGAAATGGAAGAGATAATACTATTGCCTTAGGAACTGTGAATGCGCCATCTACAGGAGATTGTAACCAAATGCCGATCATAGAAAACATCCATACTGATATCGCAGAATTACATGCTGCAAATGCTTCTTTAACCTTATCAAGAATGAAGCTTAATAACATTCAAGCAGGCCCTGAAGGCAGTTATAATCTTAGTGGTGGCATTCTCACAGGTAGTTCCAGCGGTTGGAACATAGTGAATCAGCTGCCCTCGAATACTTTTTACTGGCGCAATTACAGTGGAAATTTTTTATGGGATGATTGGAAAAACTGGGACAATGACATGGATATTGAAAATTGTCTTCCTAGCGAATTAGATGATGTAGTAATTGATAACAACTCGGCAGGAAATATCATGATACCTGCCAACTATGATGCAAAATGTAAGCATTTCACATGGATCAAAAATAATGGTTTGATTACGCTGACCTTGAATGAAGATCTGAACATTAATGGAAGCTTATTATCTTCTAAGTTTGCACTTTTTTCAGGTATAGGAAAGCTGAGAATGAAAGGAGTTGGGTCATTTTCAATAGAATCTAATGCTACATTACCTGATTTGTGTTTCGAAAGTGTAGGAACTGAATATAAATTGGATGCAGACCTAGATTGCAATAGTTTGCTATTTGAGGGTGCCGATTTTCGAACCAATGGATTTGATATAACAACCAACTCCTGGAGGGTAGGAAACAACGATGGCAACAATTTTTATTTCGGAAGTAGCATAATCTCTGTGCAAGGGCTTTTAGAATTAGCCATAAATAACGGAGTGGCGCAAATAATCGAACCGGGAACCAGCAGTCTAATTTGTCAAGATTTCAAATCCTTTAAGCACTATGATTTTTATGATTTAAGATTGGAGAATTCTAACAGTTTTACGCTGAGCCTCTACTCCTATTCATTCAATAACCTGGAACTTAATGGCTCAGCACTTGTAAAAATTGACCAGGATCTTGAAGTGAATAATTTGCTTTTCATGAAGGAAAATACTGAATTGGAATTGGGTAGTGGTGTTGAACTTAAAGTAAATCAAGGTATTGAGTCGCTGGCGCCTTCTGATAATCCAGCAGTTCTGAATTCACTTAATAGTAACGATAAGGGAACTTTAATCAAATCAAGTGGAAATTTATGTTTGGAAGGTTTCCTGAATATCGAGAATATAGATGCCAATACGGAAGGAATAGCTCACGCCCCATTGGGCAATAATATAGCTGGAAATAGTGGTATAATCTTCACACCCTTACCCACAAGTCAAAGTGTGCCTCTTTATTGGATAGGTTCTACCAGTACCAATTGGGCAACTCGAAGTAACTGGTCCTCTGTGTCCGGAGGTTGCCCTACCAATTTTAATCCTCACAACAGACCTAAACTTATTTTCAACGAGCACAGTCAGTACGAAAATAATCAGGTTATCGTTTTGGCAAGTACTACAACGAATGAAGTGGAATTTAGCAACGTAACTGAAGAATTTACCTTTGACAACCGAGTGAGTCTAAATCTAGGAAAATTAACTTTAGATCATAGTTGGGTGAAGTTTATTGGCAGTGATTATAATATTGACACAGAGGCTATCATTCGGAATGGAAGTATATTGGACGCTAGTTCGAATGAAATGACTGCTCGACAATGGTTGGATTCGAATACAGGAGTAAATAGCTTAATTATTATTAGACCTGGATCCACGATAAGGCAACTTAATAATTGATTTTGTAATTAAAGTCAATGTTGCCTTTCTGATACATCGTAGCGTATGTCAAGGCAAAGAATAGTTGCTCTGATAGATCCTAATGGCTAATCGATAGCTTTTAGCAGCGCACCCTGGGAGATTCTAACGATCAACATTTCTGTTAATGATTTAATCAGTGGTAAAAACGGCACCAATATAACTTCTGTTCATCCGCGCTATATTTTCAAGTGAAATTTCTTTAGGACATTCGGCTTCGCATGCTCCAATATTAGAGCACATGCCAAAACCTTCTTTATCCATTTGGGCAACCATTGCTTTTGTTCTCTTTTTGTGCTCTACCTGTCCCTGTGGTAGAAGCGCCAGGTGTGACACTTTAGCCGCTGTAAAGAGCATAGCAGATCCGTTCGGACAGGCAGCTACACAGGCTCCACAACCTATACAAGTGGCCGCATCAAAGGCTTCCAGTGCATCTTCTTTATCCACAGGAATGGCATTCGCGTCTTGTGCTTGTCCTGTGTTTACCGAGATGAATCCTCCTGCCTGAATAATTCGATCAAATGCAGAACGGTCAGTCACAAGATCTTTAACCACAGGAAACACTGCCGACCTCCAAGGTTCAACCACTATAGTATCTCCATCCTTGTAAGAACGCATGTGAAGTTGACATACAGTCGTACCTTGCTGAGGACCATGTGGTCTGCCGTTAATGACCAGACTACAAGTGCCACAGATTCCTTCTCTACAATCATGTGCAAAAGAAATAGGCTCTTTCTTTTGAGAGATGAGATCTTCATTAAGAACATCCAGCATCTCTAAAAATGACATGTGTTCATCTGCCTCAACTTTGTAGGTCTCCAATTGACCTTTCGCCTTGCTATCTTTTTGTCTCCAGACTTTTAGTGTCAGTTGCATTTGTATTATTTTTTTCGTCCCTGCACACCAGGGTATTTATTTTATTATTGATGCTCGATAACGCAGTTTATTTTACAAGCACCTATATTCCCACTACTTATAGCTTCTTGTTTTCAATTCAACATTTTCAAACTCTAATGGTTCTTTGAAAACTTGAGGGTTTCCATTGTTCCATGACCATGCTGCTGCATAAGTATACTCATCGTCTCTTCTTAGCGCTTCTCCGTCTTCAGTTTGATACTCCTCTCTGAAATGACCACCACAAGATTCATTCCTGTCTAAGGCATCCAAGATCATCACTTCTCCCATTTCCAGGAAATCAGCAACGCGAAGCGCTTTTTCTAACTCTGGGTTATATTCTTCATTTGTGCCGGGAACAAAAACATCGTTCCAGAATTCCTCTCTTAATTCGCGAATCATTTGTCTTGCCTTGGTCAGACCTTCAGCATTTCTAGACATGCCACAATACTCCCAAGTAATTTTACCCAATCTTCGGTGGAAAGATTCCACAGACTGAGAACCATTAATGGTCAATAATTTTTGAATTCGATCTCGAGTATCTTTTTCTGCCTCAATGAAAGCTTGTTCTGATTCACTGATTTCCGGTGTACGAATTTCTTTACTTAAAAATTGGCCAATTGTATACGGAATTACGAAGTAACCATCAGCCAGGCCCTGCATAAGTGCAGAAGCTCCAAGCCTGTTTGCTCCATGGTCTGAAAAATTACACTCACCCAAAGCAAAAAGTCCTGGGACGTTTGTTTCCAGATTATAATCTACCCATATGCCTCCCATCGTATAATGTATGGCTGGATAAATCTTCATGGGCAACACATAAGGATTTTCTCCCGTAATTTTCTCATACATTTGGAACAGGTTGCCATATTTAGCCCTAATAACACCCCTGCCCAACTCTCTTATTTTTTCATCTGAAGCATTTTTAAGTCCTTTAGAGTGAGCCTCTGTTTTTCCATACCTTTCGATGGCTGAACTGAAATCCAGATAAACAGCCAGTCCCGTTTTATTCACTCCAAAGCCCTGATCACACACTGTTTTCGCTGCCCTTGATGCCACATCTCTAGGAACCAGGTTTCCGAAAGCTGGATATCTTCGCTCCAGATAGTAGTCGCGATCTTCTTCAGGAATATCATTTCCAGTTTTCTTTCCCTCTCTTATCGCATCTACATCTTCTTTTTTCTTGGGCACCCATACCCGTCCGTCATTTCTCAATGATTCTGACATCAATGTCAGTTTGGATTGATACTCTCCTGAAACCGGGATGCATGTGGGGTGAATCTGTGTAAAACAAGGATTGGCCATCAAGGCTCCTCTTCTAACCGATCTCCAGGCAGCTGTCACATTGCATTGCATGGCATTGGTGGATAGGTAAAATACATTTCCATATCCACCGGTTGCTATAACTACACAGTGAGCTGCATGTCTTTCTATTTTACCATTCAGGGAATTCCTGGTAATGATTCCTCTGGCCTTACCATCAATTTTAACCAAATCAAGCATCTCGTGCCGATTGTACATTTGGACATTTCCTAGAGAAATCTGCCTTGAAAGCGCCTGATAAGCACCTAATAATAATTGTTGGCCAGTCTGTCCTCTTGCATAGAATGTTCTGGATACCTGGACGCCACCAAATGACCTATTGGCCAAAAGTCCACCATACTCCCTTGCAAACGGAACACCTTGCGCCACACATTGATCAATGATATTTCGACTCACTTCAGCTAATCTGTGAACATTAGCTTCACGAGATCTATAATCTCCTCCTTTTATGGTGTCGTAAAAAAGTCGATAAACGGAATCTCCGTCATTCTGATAGTTTTTAGCTGCGTTGATTCCACCTTGGGCCGCGATACTGTGTGCCCTTCTCGGACTATCGTGAAAAGTAAACGCTTTCACTTTATAGCCTAATTCTCCAAGAGTTGCTGCAGCTGAAGCTCCTGCTAACCCAGTCCCTACTACGATGATTTCTATTCTTCTCTTATTATTCGGAGCCACCAGATTCATTGTCGACTTGTAATTTGTCCACTTTTCGGCCAGGGGGCCTTCAGGTACATTATTCTTAAGTTCCATAATTTCTTTTCTAGTCGATTAAAACAAATAAATATCCAAATAATGAAGTGTTGGGATCAATGCGAAACCAAGAGGTATTAGTATGGCAATAATCTTTCCTACTCCCTGAATAATAGGAGTGTACTTCGGATGATTGAGGCCCAGTGTCTGAAAAGCTGACGCAAAGCCATGCCACAAGTGAAAGGCTAAGACCACCTGTCCAATAAGGTAGATGATCACTAAAACGGGATTGTCAAAGGCAGTAGACACCCTTGTGAAAAGGTCTTTTACAGGAACACCTAAAGAAGCCGACATGACATCAGGCATGTTTCCGAACTTCATTTTAAACCAAAAGTCACCCATATGGATAAATATAAAAGCCAGGATCAGGGTACCTAACAAAGCCATATTTTTGGATGACCATGAGGTCTCATCTGAACTACCTGAAACGGCATAACTGCTTCCCTTAGCTTTTCTATTTTTAAAATATAACAGTATGCCTATAACCGCATGAAGGATAATGAAAAAATAATTTCCATAGGAAATAAATTTAATCAATGGGTTGTGCGTCATAAAGTAAGCATAGGTGTTGAATGCCTCTCCACCATCATTGGTCAGCAGTTGTAAGTTTCCAGCCAAATGGACTACCAAGAACAAAATCAAGAACAAGCCAGTAAGGCTCATGATGAGCTTTCTTCCTATACTTGAGGTCAAAAAATTTACGATCCAGTTCATTATTGTTTATTAAAGTCGGTACAAATGTAATTTTTAAGGTGCGATTTTGTTTTTCATGAGCAAACTAAAGAATTTATTTAGAACAGTTCTAATTTGAAATCAAAAAAAACCATACCTTTGCGTCGTACATGAGTAAAAACAGACCAAGCTTTAGTCAGTTTCTTGACTTTTTTCCTCCAGTTGAACTTCCGATTAATTTGACCGATGAGACTCTAGTGGTTTTTAGCAAGGAAAATAAACCCTTGCCTATGCCATTTGTCAGGGAATACATCATGAAACATGACTTGACAGAACCTGATGAATTCACGGAATATGTTCCTTGTTTTCAGATTCCGGATACAGAGAATTTCGATGCAGTGGTATATTGGAAAGCCCAGCTTTTAAATTATGAGTTCCACTTGGTGACTTTTGACAAGAAGGGTGAATTTATAACAGGAAAAGTCTTGGGCGGAACCATCACCAATGGAAATACAGTCATTAAAACAGTGGCGAGTATAGACCAGGACTGGATCATACATATTGTAAGCGGTGAAGACGATGTTCGGAATCCCGATTACAACCCCGAAGATTCAAAATCCTTTTCTATGGAAATTCTGCCTACGGGAGATGTTATTTTTTCATTGAATGAGAATGAGTTCGAATAGTAAGTGTTCCTTCATCCACGATATTGAACAATGTCTTTCTATTTCGAATTACTTTATTAGATATAGTGAACGATAAGTGGGGTATAAGGTGCAGGTCAACTTTCAGTCTAGAAGCTGATGAGATGCTTGTAAACACATGACCTATCATCCCTCGGTTACTGGGGACTGTTACACTCATAATATTGATATAAACAAATAAACCAAAAATATAAATGGTTAAGAAAAAAAGAATTAAAGGCCAAAAGCTAAAGAGACGACAACTTAAGAATTATATATTAAAGACACTTTCATCTGATCCCGAAAGCCATTTCACTCCGAAACAAGTCGTAAAAACACTTAAAATAAAGAACCATATTGATTCTGTTACGATGACGATGAATGAACTTTCTAACCAAGGTCAACTCATTAAAGTCAAGGAAAATAAATACAAAATCGGCAGCGACAATGGCTTTTCGCAAAAAAGCGGTAAAACCAGAAAAGGAGATATACAGCTGTCAGGAATCGTAGACATGACAAAATCCGGTGCTGCCTATATTATGGTGGAAGGAAAGGCGCAGGATATTTATGTTTCTCCCAGGAATTTAAATGGTGCGATGAATGGAGATAAAGTTTTAATCAATTCATGGACTCCCAAAGGTAGAAGAAAACCGGAAGGAACGGTCATCAAGGTAATCGATCGGTCTGCTACCCATTTTCTGGGCACGGTAAGAATTTTGAAGAACCAGGCATTATTGATGGTAGATAATTTTTACAACAATATAGATATCCGTATACCTTTCAGGCATCTGAATGGTGCCGATGATGGTGATAAAGCCATTGCCAAGATTACTGACTGGGGTAAGCCTGGACAAGATCAGTTTTTGACAGGTAAGGTTGAAACCAATTTGGGTAAAGCTGATTCCAATGATGTGGAAATGAATGCGATTTTAATCAATAACGGATTTAATATTACATTTCCGGAAGAAGTGATAGCTGAAGCGGAAGCCCTGGATGGTGAGATTACAAAAAGTGATGTAGAAGAGCGAAAAGATTTTAGAAAAGTAACCACCATCACGATTGATCCTGATACTGCAAAAGATTTTGACGATGCGCTATCCGTCAGATTATTGGATAATGGTAATATTGAAGTGGGAATCCACATTGCTGATGTAACCCACTTTGTGAAGCAGGGAACCGAGTTGGATAAAGAGGCTTTTAAAAGATCTACTTCCGTCTATTTGGTAGATCGGGTTGCTCCTATGCTTCCTGAACGCATATCTAATGAGCTTTGCTCACTGAGGCCTAATGAGGACAAGTTTACCTTCTCCGCGGTGTTTACTTTTGACAAAAATTACAGAGTGATCGATGAGTGGTTTGGAAAAACGCTGATTCATTCAAATCGAAGGTTTACCTATGAAGAGGCTCAGGAAATCATTGAAACCGGAAAAGGCGATTTTGCAGATGAAGTCTTGCTCTTAAATAAAATCGCCCTGAAATTGCGTAAGGAGAAATTTGCTAATGGAGCCATTTCTTTTGAGTCGGATGAAGTGAAATTCAAGTTGGATGAAAATGGAAAGCCAATAGAAGTCTTCGTAAAGGAAAGAAAGGAGGCACACATGTTAGTAGAGGATTTTATGCTGTTGGCCAATAAGGGAGTAGCCATATTTATAGATAAGAAAAGTGGAGGCGTTGAAATACCCTTTGTATACAGGGTGCATGATGAACCGGATCCCGACAAAGTGAAAGATTTTGCGCTGTTTGCTAAGGAATTGGGTTTTACAATGAAAATTGACACACCTCAGCAGATTATTGATTCTTATAATAGTTTGGGAAAAGCAGCTGAGGAAAATGAGCTTTTGAAAATGTTGGAACCACTGGCGATCAGAACGATGGCAAAAGCCATTTATACCACTGATAATATTGGACATTATGGTTTAGGCTTTGACTTCTACGCCCATTTTACCAGTCCCATTAGGAGGTACGCTGATGTCATGGTGCATCGGGTTTTGTATGCCAATTTAGGAAAGGAACCTAAACGTTGGAACAAACAATCAATGGAAGAACAGGCGGTCCATATTTCTGCACAGGAAAGGAAAGCCATGACTGCTGAAAGAGAAAGCATAAAATACAAATCTGTTGAGTTCATGCAAGGTAAAGAAGGTCAGGTTTTTGACGCAAACATATCTGGTATGATTGATAAGGGAATTTTCGTTCAGCTGAAAGAATCGAAGGCAGAAGGGCTTATCTTGTTTAGTGATTTCAATGAAAGTTTTGAATTGGCAGACAGTAAGTTGAAAGCAGTGGGAAACCGATCTAATCGTGAGTTGAAAATGGGGCAGGAATTGAAGGTAAGATTGCTAGAAGCAGATTTACACGCAAGACAATTGAATTTTGAAGTGGTGGAAGAATAGAAATATCTATCACATCATAATTTTTTTTAATATTTAAGAAACTTATTGTCAATGAGTGCGTTTACATCTATGAATGTTGACTATAAATATTTAATTTTTTAATATATTTATATGTAAGATATTACTGTTTTATTATATATTTGGGAAACAATTGAGCGAAAGGAGACGTTCTATCCTCGTTGCGAACAGAAGATAAAATATCAAAAAATATAAGTGGCACGATTTCTGGATTAATGGTTATCAGTTGTATACGAAATAATCCTAATATGTGCCCGAAGAAGTAGTTTTCTTATTTTGAGACCTTAGTCGAAAAGTCCGGACTTGCTTGCAAGTTCGGACTATTTTTTTGGTATCTATCAAAATGCAATTGACTTTCATTTACGCTGCTCAATACTTGTAATTTCAATCAATACCTCTCATGAGACTATTGCATATACTGTTAATCTTACTTTTGTGCCTAGGTTCATGTCAACAATTTAGAGGTAGCCGTGATGCAGACGGTGGAAAAGAATTGGAGACTTTTCCCTTTCAGGCGAAGAAAAATACCACATCGTCTTCAATTTCCGAATTAGGCCGGTTTCTCTATACAGACAGTGTGTACACTTTTGCAGAAGGCCAGAAATTAATGATCCAGAATAGCCTTCCGAAAGGCGGAGTCATTGCACCTGATGGATCGCAGTATGATGATTCGAAAGGCAGAAGCTTTGCTTTCGCTGTATTTTGGACCAGAGTAGTCAACGAAGGCCATCAAATTCTGGAAATTGACATGTCCTTTCCTTCTGATTCCTTTGCCATTTTTCGGGATAATGATTCTTTCTTGAAATTGTTTTTGCCTGAAGATAGCTTGCACGTGGAGTTTCTTTCTGAATTCAATTATGGTTTGAGGGATTTGAAGACTTATTTGGATTCAAATTTTAATAAATCCACGAAAATGTTCAAGAGGTTGTATCCTGGAGAGGAGCACATGTTTTATATCGCAACGCTTGCCTATCGGGCATCAGGAACGCCGAGAGCAGCTCTGTTTCTAAAGGGCAACAGCATATATTACAAAATGAGTTTATCAGAACTGGAGAATGGAATAGTCCCTTGTGGCCAGATTAGTTTTAAACATGAAGGTTTCTGACTCTATAACCAGGGCTCACCAGAAAGTTCAAGCATCCTGATATAAGCAACAGCCATTTGATAACGAGCACTAATTAGTCTACGCTCAATAGCCAACTTTTGAATACGTATCTGCCTAAGATCAAACTGAGAAATACCACCATTACGAAACAAGGCTTCACCTAGTCTGAAATTTTCATCAGCCAGTTCAAGATTGCCCTCTTCGATTTCTACTTGCTTAGCATGATATTGAAATCGCTGATAAAAAATAAACAGGTTATTCTTCAGTCCAAGACTTAATCTATCTATCGACAATTCTGATATTTGTGTCTGAAGTTTGGCCAGTTCTATTTCTCGGTTTACTCTATACCCATCAAAAATGTTATATGATACTGAGGCGCCTACAAATGGACCGACGGATCGATTGCTAACCAAAAAACCGAAAGTAGAATTAAGGTATCCGATATCAAAACCGGCATTTAGATTAACCCTTGGCTTCATCTGTGCTTCGGCCAATTCGATATTTCTTTGAGCCATTTGTAGAGATTTGCGACTTCGTTTGATTCCGAAATTAGATCGTAAAGCTTTCTCCACCCAGACATCATAATCAGGAGGATTGGCAGGGATTAAAAAGCTAGTATCAACAGTAAAATAGTTGGAGGCTTCTCGGTTCAAGCTGTTGTTAAGTTCTGCAACCGAGAGTTCATAATTCATCATTGCCAACTGCCTTGCTCCTTCAACCTCATTAAGATCTGTTTGTGCCTGTAACACCTCCAATTTAGAAATTGATCCTATCTCCAGCTTAGCTTCTGATAGTTCTACTAAATCCTCCAGGTAGGCGGCATTTTCTTCAAGAATCTCAATCAGTTCTGCCTGGAGAACAAGATCCTGATAGGTTACAGAAATATTGGCGCCTAATGTTTGCGCCTGCTCCTTAACCTCTATTGAAGCTAATTCCAATTCGTCATCAAGCAAATCTCTTCTGACATACATGGCCATGCCATCAAAAACAGTCCAATCCATTCTTGCCCCAACATTGGCACGAAAAGCTGTTCCTAAAGGAATGGCATTGGCTCTTCCATCCAGAAATTGTTGCCTTGTATTACTGACGTTATAAGAAATATCTCCCTGAGCAGTCACAGATGGCAACATTCCTGCAGCACCTTTACCGGTATTAATCTGCGCCTGTGCTTCACGAATATCTGCAATTTCAATGTCTAAATTTTCTTCCAGACCAATTTTTACCGCTTCTTTCAAACTTAAGAGGTTTTGTGCCTTACTTTGAAATCCAGCAAAAACCATTGACATAAAAAGGCTCAGAATGAGTAATCTACTTTTCATAATTGCTCACTAAGTTTAGGTTTCTTCCTTGAGATCAAGAGGTAGATCGCAGGAATGATGTAAAGGGTCAGCAACAATGAAAATAATAAACCACCAATGATGGCCAGTCCCATTGGGATCCTTGATGTGGAAGCAGACCCGAGTGCCAATGCGATTGGTAGTGTTCCTAAAACAGTAGCCAGAGAAGTCATCAAAATAGGTCTTAAGCGTGACGCTGACGCATCCAGTATAGCTTCAGCCTTCGAAGAGGACTGTTGTAATTTTTGATTCGCAAACTCTACAATCAAGATTCCATTTTTAGTCACAATTCCGACTAAGACAATGATACCGATTTGTGAAAAGATATTTAAAGTCTGTCCGAAAAAGTACAAAGTCAATAAGGCACCTAATACAGCCAATGGAACGGTCACCATGATGATAATTGGATCAATATATGACTCAAACTGTGCTGCCAAAGTTAGAAAGACCAACAATAAAGCTAAACCAAACGCGAAAAGAAGTCCACTCGAACTCTCCTGAAGTTCTTTCGAGCTACCAGCCAAAGAGGTAGAGTAGGTTTCATCTAATAATTCATCAGCGATCTTATCCATTTCTTCGATGCCCATCCCTACAGTATAGCCTTCATTTAGTCCGGCATTAATGGTTGCGGATACATATCGGTTGTACCTAAACAGCTGTGGAGGTGAGGAAGTTTCTTCCATATTGATCACTTCTGTTAGTTTGATCAGTCGGCCATTGTCTGAACGCACTCTTGCCTGGGATAGATCGAGTGGAGCATCTCTGTAATTCCTGGCTGCTTCGCCGATGACCTCATATTGCTTGCCATCTTTGATAAAATATCCATATCGTTGGGAAGCAAATAAAAGTTGCAATGTCTCAGCAACATCTTGCACGGATATGCCGAGGGTGCGAGCTTTATCTCTGTCGACCGATACTGTTAACTCAGGTTTGGTAAATTTCAGATTAATGTCTACCACATCGAAAGCTGGATTATCTTCGGCTCTGCTAATAAAATCTGGAATGACCTCCTTTAATTTCTCAAGCGTCGGAGCTTGAATGACATATTGCACAGGCAACCCACCTAGAGATCTGGTGACCTCAATGGTCTGTGGTTCAATGGCAAAAGCACGCGCAAAATTTTTGGAAGCAAGATGAGGACGGATGCTGTTCACTATTTCAGTTTGAGACCTTTCCCGTTGATCAGGTGGCACCAAATTGAAGAAAACAAATCCGGAGTTGACCGAAGTAGAAGATCCAAATCCTGGTGAAGTTACTGAGATATAAGCTTGTCTTTCGGGTATGGTATCCAATAACTCAAGCAGATCTAGCATATATTCATCCATCAGTTCATAGCTGGTCCCTTCCGGGGCAGAGGCAATGACACGAAAAGCACCTTTATCTTCCTTAGGAGCTAACTCTGAGGGAATGGTTTGACTGAGAAAATAAATGCCTATAAATGCGCCAATAATTATAATAGGGGAAAGCCACTTTAACTTTATAAAACCAGCCAGACTTTTTCGATAACCGGAGGTCATTCTGTTAAAAAAGCGCTCGGTAGATTCGTAAAACCAGTTTCTCTTTTCCTTCTTTTTGAGCATTCTTGAGGCCAACATGGGTGTCAAGGTAAGCGACACAAACGTGGATATCACAATTGCTCCTCCTACTACAAATCCGAATTCTCGAAATAATCTTCCAGATAATCCTGAAAGAAATATAACTGGCATGAACACTGCGATTAGTGTAATCGAGGTGGCTAATATCGCAAAGAAAATTTCCTTCGCACCCTCATGTGCCGCCTTGATGGGATCAATGCCTTTTTCAATTTTTTGATAGATGTTTTCAAGCATTACAATGGCATCATCTACTACCAGTCCAGTGGATAACACAACGCCTAATAAGGTCAGAACATTGATGGAATAATCCATAATGTATAAAATGAAAAAGGATCCAATTAATGAGATGGGCATAACTACCACTGGTATAATGGTGGTTCTCCAGTCTCTTAAAAAGATAAAAATGACCAATACTACCAGGGCAAAGGCAATGAATATAGTGTTTTGCACCTCATCGATAGCCGCTCTTATCTGTTCCGTGTTGTCGAAGGCATATCCTACTTGTATGTCATCGGGCAGTTCCTGGGCAATACGGTCGACCCTTTCGTAAATTGCGTCAGCGATTTCTATATAGTTGGCACCCGGCTGAGGCGTAATCGCAACGCCGACCATTGGAATAATGTCTTTTCCCCTTAGTAATGTTCTTTTATTCTGGGCTTCTATCTTGGCTTCACCAACGTCCTTTAATCGAATGATCTGACCACCCTGTTCGCCCAAAATAAGATTGTTAAAATCTTCCTCCGATTCAAGCCTTCCGAAAGTTCTAATGGTAAGTTCCTGCCGATACCCTTCGATCTTACCTGTAGGCAATTCAACATTCTCACGCTGAAGCGCACGTCTGACATCGTTAGGGGCAATTTGTAAGGCTGACATTTTATTGGGGTCTAGACTCAACCTCATGGAGTAAACTTTAGAACCCCATATTCTGATATTCGCTATTCCCTGCACAGTTTGTAAACGTTCTTTGAACATTTTGTCCGCCATATCTGTCAAGTCTAGCAAAGATCTGTTGTTCGACTGTATGGTTAATGCCATAATAGTAGTAGCATCGGCATCGGCTTTGTTGACAATCGGTGTTTCTATATCTGGAGGTAAAGACCTTATGGCCCGTGATACCCGATCTCTGACGTCATTTGCAGCAGCTTCTAAGTCCACATCAATTTCAAACTCTACTGTTACGGTGGATCTTCCGTCAGCACTCACTGAAGAAATGGTTCTGATTCCTGAAATACCATTGATGCTTTCTTCCAGCGGTTCTGTAACCTGAGATTCCATGACATCAGCATTGGCCCCCGGATAGTTTGCTACAACTGAAATGATAGGCGGATCTACCGAAGGGTACTCCCTTACGCCGAGGTAGCTAAAGCCAATGATTCCAAAGACAATCACCACTATCGACAGTACTGACGATAATACTGGTCGCTCTATATTTAAACTGGATAAATTCATAAAGACTTGACTTCAGTGAGGGTTGCTTCTACAGGTGCACCATCGGTGGCTGTTAATATTCCGGTAACAAGAATGGTGTCATTTTCTGTAATTCCACCCAGTATCTGAACATTGGTTGCTGTTCGCATTCCAACCTCCACTTTTTGTGATTTGACCTTCCCTCGCTCTACTTTCATCACTTTTTGGCCATCCAGTACAGGAATGATGGCCTCTGCTGGAATTAACAGTGAACCTTCCTCTGTTTGTATGTCATAAAAAACGTCGGCATAACCACCTGGCATAAACTGGCCTTGGTTATTATTAATCCTGGACCTCATACGCAGAGATCTATTATTTTCGTCCATACTTGGAGAAATCAAATAGATTTTGGTTGTGAAAGTGTCAGAACTAGAGGGTATGGTAAATTGGATTTCATCACCTTGTTTCACAGTACCTGCCAATTTTTCTGGCACAAAAAACTCCAACTTGATGGGATTTAGTCGATGTAATTCTGCAATACCTACGCCTGGTGAAAGGTAGGCGCCTTCGCTTTTTAATTGAACTCCAATGCGGCCTGAGAAGGGTGCAAGGATTAATGTTTTGGCAATTTGAGCATCTAAAACATCAATTTCTGCTTGAATGACCTTCGCCTGATTGGCAAGGCGATCACCTTCTTCTGCGCTGATGGCCTGGATTTCCAATAATTTATTAGCCCTTTGAATCTCTTGCTGTGCATATTCCAGATCTATCTGCAACTTTTTCTTGCGGGCCTGGAGCTCGGAATCATTAATTTTAGCCAATTGTTCTCCTTTTCGCTTGTAATCACCTTCATTAAAATAAATGGACTGAAGATAGCCTGAAACCTCAGAAGAAATCTCAACCTGGTCTTCAGCAATAAAGGAACCAGTCGATGTTGCCTTCTCCTGTAACTTTGATTTCTTTGGAAGGATGGCCTCAGCTTTTAACACTCGGGGTCCAGAGGAAGCGGCAGGTCTGGGACTTGCATCATCCTCCTGATCACAACCCATCAAGCACAAAATAGAGCCAAGGAAAAATATATATGCGAATTTCTTTATCATAAGGTCTTGCTAATGCTATGCATTAAAATGATTGAGGTTCTGAATGGTTTTCAATAATCTCACAAAATAGCGCTCACACGATTAAATAAGGCTTGACCGGTCATAAATTATTTGTTAATAATCTTTAAATACCATTTAAATCAATGAAATCATTTGACCATTCGACCTTTCCATTCGTAGTTACCTTTAGTGAATGTGAATAATCCAGCTACGGCAATATATATAGTCTGAATAAAGAATGCAGGTATAAAGTATTTCAGAGTTTTTTCTTTCCCGAAATAATGACACATATTCTGGAGATACAGATAGTCCATGATGCCCTTAATCAATAGCTGAGTTAACATTACGAAGAGGCTTAATCCATTTGTGAAAGGGATTAGAATTGCATTGATAATGATAGATATCGAAAGAATCCAGATACAGGCGGTCATCCACTTATAGAGTCCATAAGAGAACCGATGGGTCTTTGTAGCCCAACGTTTTCTCTGTTTCCATAAGTCTGTCCAGGATTTGACTGTTGTTGTTGAGACAACTGAATCCTTGGACTTCAAGAAACCTATGACTTCAGGATCCGCTTTGGCGACTGAGTTGATAAAAAATATATCGTCACCTGAAGCCAAATCCTGATTGTTTTCGTAAGGTTTCAGATCGTCAAAGAGGTCCTTTTCAAAAATCAGATTGGCTCCATTGGCCAGAAAATACGTTTTATTATGAATGCCAGCAGCGTGAAAACCCATGGTTCCGCATGTGTCCATGATTTGAAAGTATTCTAAAACATTTTTCTTGCCTTCTAAGGCCACACTGCCTGCTATAAATTTCTTGCTGGTATATTCATAGTAAGATACGATTTCCTTTAACCAATTTCGACCTACGGTGCAGTCAGCGTCGGTAGTCACGATAAGATGACCATTGGAAGCCCTCACACCGGATGCAATGGCACTTTTTTTACCAAATCCTTCAGCATCAATCAATTGAACATCAGTGGGCACTTTGCTTATGGAATCATCCGTAGAGTGGTCATTCACAGCAATGATCTCAAGATACTTTTTTGGATAATTGGACAGTAGGATCGAATGAAGACACGGGCCTAAGTGCTCAGTCTCATTTCGGAAAGGAACGATTACAGTGACTTTCGTATCTGGAAGAAAGTTTGGCGAGAAGTGCCATTCATCTATTTCTTGCCATGAAGTCCATAAATGAGTGATAATAAATATGTAAATGAAAGCAATCAGAATAGATGTAAAATACAGGATTCCAGTCATTACCTACTTTCGTCCCCCTTAAAATAATCATCGTATCGCTTTTCCTTGACTTTACCAAATTCATCGAGATCCAATGGCTCATCGTCAATTTCCTCGTACTCCACAAAATCCGTTTCTGTCCTTGCCTCACTTTCACCAATAAATCTTTTTCTTTGCCTTCCGGCAAAGGCACGGAAAAGTAAGATTGCGAAAACGATTGGGTAAAAGAAAAAGGTGAGAGCTGTTGCTCCTACTCCGTAAAGGGGATTTCTCGCGAATAAACTTCCTAATTGTTTGATGTAATTTATAACCACTTTATAATCTAAAATTAAGGTCACGATCAACATGACGGGAGCCAGGAAATAAAGAAGTTTAAAGATGCCTCTGAGTAGAACAAAGAGTCCAATCAAAATGACAACCATCATGATAATGCCGACCCAATTGCCGAAAGGATTACCTGCTCTTCTTCTATTTTGTGGAATGAATGCCATTATAATACTTTAAGTGTCAAACTAATAAATAAATGGCATTGTTCCAAGTACTAGACAAAGTTCATTAAAACGTCGATCAATGAAAAAGAATGTAAGCTATATTGCAAATGCGCATTGTGAATAAAATAATATTTATTAAATAAAATTAAAGATAAAAACTCTTAAATAACTAATAATGTATTAGTTATGATTTGGCATGAAAATTGTGTATTTTTAGTTGTGCATTTTTTTGTCAATAAATGATTTGCAAAATTGAAAAAGTAATGTATATATTTATCACAAGTTATGAAAAACGAAAGAGCATTTTTGTTCTGTATTTGATCACCAGTTTTCGAAAGGTTTCATAAAATCTTTCAAGTATTTAACACCTTTAGACATTTAGTTAAAATCTGAAATACCTGAGAAGGATTCGGATTTTGCAAACACTTTCAAGTAGTAAAAGTGGATGAGGGTAGAAATAACGATGATCAATCTCCTCATTACATTCACATTTAGTGGTTCATTTTACTTTTGAAATAATGCATATGAAAAGTGCATTTAGCTTTAACACGACCTCGATCGAAAACCATAATTGAAATAAAAGTATTTTAAGATAGAATCTTAAGAAAGAAATTTAAGAATAGGTTTAAAAGGTGTTTTTAAAGAATAGTCTTTCAGGGTGAATAATGCTTTCACCCTGAATACTATCTTTCAGATAAACTAAAAATCCTTGCCTGCATACCATAGGCTCAAGACAAGAAAAACTAAGAAAAAGGGTTTAAAAGGTGTTTTAAGAAAGTTTTAAAGGGTGGGGAGCTCTTCCTCACCCTTAAGACTTCTTTTAGTTTACAATCAACACAGAATTTTCGCGCCCCCATTCATCTTTCTCTCTCAGGTCATTTTCCTGATCAATGGTCCATTGCTCATCTACAATGAATTTGTAATAATGCTTACCAGGAGGAAGTTTCAATTCGAGCTGCCATCGATCACCTATTTTTTGCATCGGCAGAGATTTTTCATCCCAGTTGTTAAAACTTCCGGATAGATATACTTCTTTCGCTTGTGATTCATTTGGCAATCTAAAGGTCACATCTTCTCCAATGAGTAGAATCGAATTAAGCGTTTTATGCTCATTTTCTAGATTTAAGGAATTATTCAAGTCATGAGTCCATACCTCATCAACTATAAATTTGTACTCATATATCCCTGGCTGAAGTTGCAAGGTCAACTCCCAACCGTTTTCGATTTTATTCATTTTCAATTCTTGCTCATTCCAACCATTAAAGGATCCGGCTAGTATAACTTTCTCAGCATCTTCATGACCCTCAATATAAAATGTCGTGTTTCCCTCTTCGTCCTTGTCAAATAGTGGATCTCTTTCATATAAAGAGGAATCCAAAACCGATCTTGGAAGTTTCCAATAGTCGGGTAATATCCGATACTTATCAAGGAAGGTGAAATCAGCCATAAAATCATCCAGATGTTTTTTGATCTGCAATCTTCCATTAGCACTTCGTTTAATTTTCCAGCCTTTATCCAGCAAAGTTTCTTTGGTTCCCAAAGCAATGAATTCTGAAAGCTGTATGGAATCGAAGTCATGTACCAGGTCGTAGGGGACGCTATAAAGCGAGTCAAGCTGTTCTGGGCTGAACTCATAAATAACGCTATCATTCGAAATGGAGTAGGATGGTGCTTCCTGTTGACCGAAACCAAGTTTACTCAGAAATAGTAATACTAATATGGAGACAATGGATTTCATTTCAAGTCCTCGAATATTTAATGCGATGTATATAAATTCTTTTCTTTTTATAGTTAATACTGAAAATCCAGGGCGCAAGAAAGCTGTGTCCGAAAATACCATCTAAAGTGGAACCATAAATTTCATTCAGACTATCCATATTGGTCATCATCGTTGCCATAGATGCACATCTGTAGTCGTTTCCCAATTTGACTCTAAAAAGTATACCGGCTATAGCTTGCCTGCTTCTTCCGTCTGCACCAGCAATATTAATGCGATTAATCACTTTAAAGTTCTCAAGTATGTTTCTATTTCTTCGATTATCAATCACATTGATCTCAGCTCCTGTATCTATACCCATCCGCTTCATCTTTCCATTAATCGATACCTCAATGACAGGTATGAAATTCGCAATATCAAAGTCAAAGCTATCGAGTTTTTCTCGTGTGTGGTCCAGAATTTCTATGATATGCCCCCTCTTATCTAATTTTGAAAAAGTTACATATCTTTCTCTGTAATTGAGCATCACTTCATAATCCTTAATTACATTATAACCTATTAACCCAAGAATTTTCAGTTTTTTCTTTTCCTCAATTTCACGTAGGTCAATGTTTTCTGCTGAAATGTTAGAGAACATAATTTCATCGATCATCATCTCTCTTACCTTTGATCGGCCTACCTCTGATATTTCACCATTCAATCCATAGGCAGAATTGGAAGAAAGCCTATCAGCTTCAAAGTATTTGCTATTTAGAACCAAACCATTGGCACCGGTATCCAAAATGAATGAACCTTCTTGATCCTGAATTTTAACATTTAGGATAATCAGACTTTGGTAGTATTTAAAAGGTACGATGGTAGATTTGGATCCTTGGATAATAGCATCCGTGAAAATGAGCTCAATGGCTGATAGCCTGAAAACAAATAAAGTCAATATGATGATCCATATATTTTTCACGATTTAAATGTAAGCATTAAAAATCGACAATCTTAAAGGTAACTGAATAGTACTTTTATAAAATCTGCTTATTTTTGCATGTATGAACAAATACATTTTGATCAAAGAACGGGATCAATTTACCTGATATTGATCGAATGAGAGATTTGCCCTAAGCAAATTGATAAAACCGAATAGAACTTCACGAAGTTCACCAAAATTTGTTCACTTCATTTTATATTACAAATCATAAAATCATGGAATTGCCTCCTATCCCGCCGTTTAAAACCAAAACTGTCGAACCCGTTTATTTCAATACTAAAGAAGAACGAAGTCAAAGAATTAGTCAGGCAAAATATAATCTGTTCAACCTGCACAGTGATTGGGTAACCATAGACTTGATTACAGATTCCGGTACCGGCGCAATGAGCGAACAACAGTGGTCTGAGATCATGATAGGTGATGAATCATATGCCGGTTCTGAATCCTACTTCAAACTCCAGCGGACAGTGGAAGATTTGATGGGATTCAAACTTATTGCTCCTACACATCAAGGTAGAGCTGCTGAAAATGTTTTGTTCTCTGCGACAGTGAAGGAAGGTGATGTGATTCCCGGGAATGCCCACTTCGATACGACGAAAGGACATATTGAATTTAGAAAAGCCATAGCATTGGATTGTACCATTAAGGAAGCATTTCAAACCAATGTGGAGCATCCATTCAAAGGCAACATTGACCTGGAAAAGCTTGAAAGTGTGTTTGTTGAATACGGCAAAGAAAAAATTCCTTTTATAGTCATCACAGTCACGTGCAATACGGTAGGCGGCCAACCGGTTTCTTTGAAAAATATTCAGCAAACCAAGGCTCTTGCTGCAAAATATCAGATTCCGGTTTACATGGATATAGCCAGGTACGCTGAAAACGCATACTTTATTAAGCGCAGAGATGAAGATTTTAAGGACTGGAGCATAAAGCGCATTGTTCTGGAAATGTTTCGGGATGTCGAGGTAGTTTGGATGAGTGCTAAGAAAGACGGCCTGGTTAATATTGGCGGTTTTATTGCCTTGAATAATAAAGCGCTATTCGAAAAGTTGTGTCAGTTCACCATCATTTATGAGGGTTATGTCACTTACGGAGGCATGAGTGGGAGGGCCATGGGTGCATTGGCAGTGGGCTTGAGGGAGGCATGTGAAATTCATTACCTTCATGACAGGGTTTCTCAGGTAAAATATCTGGGAGACAAACTCCAAAATCTGGGCATACCCATTCAGACACCGGTAGGGGGACACGCAATTTACATCAATGCATTAAAATTTTTCCCTCATGTTCCCCAAGGTCAGTATCCTGCTCAACTCCTGGCTGTAGAACTTTATATTGAGGCTGGAATCAGAGGGGTTGAAATTGGGACCCTATTAGCAGACCGTGATCCTGAAACAGGAAAAGAAAGATATCCGGAAATGGAATTACTTCGTTTAGCGATCCCTAGAAGGGTCTATTCACTCCAGCATATGGATTATATAGCGGTGGCATTATCCCATATTTACGCTAAAGCCAAGGAATACAAGAGTGGATTTAAAATCATTCGGCAGGCACCTATACTTCGACATTTTACTGTAGAATTAGAGAGGATTTAACTCATTTCCACGAACTGCATTTCGATCATGTTTCGATAATGACCATTTTCAATTTGCATTAATTCTTCGTGAGATCCAAACTCTTTAATTCTGCCTTTATCAAGAACAAGAATATTATCTGCATTCCTTATCGTGCTAAGTCGATGTGCAATGATGATGGAAGTTCGCTTTTGGATAAGCTGTTCAATTGCATTTTGTATGATTGCTTCAGTTTCAGTATCGATGCTGGAGGTCGCCTCGTCCAGAATCAAAATATCAGGGTCGAAAACCAGCGCTCGAACGAATGAAATCAATTGACGTTGCCCCATACTTAGATTAGCACCCCGCTCCATCACTTTGTAATCGTATCCGTTCGGTAGATTTTCCAAAAAAGCATCTGCACCAATCGATTTGGCAGCCTGAATCACCTTCTCTCTGCTGATGTCTTCATTTCTTAGACTGATATTGTCTAATACATCACCGTTAAACAGAAAAACATCCTGTAAAACTATTGCTATGCGGCTGCGCAGACTATCCAGATTAAATTCCCTTATATCAATGCCATTTATAGAAATGGTTCCTTTTTGGATTTCATAAAACCTGTTAAGAATGTTGATGATCGTAGATTTGCCAGATCCCGTGCTTCCCACAATGGCCAGAGTACTTCCCTCTTTCACCGTGAAATTAATGTCATGAAGCACATAGTTTTCTTCATCGTAGGAGAATGATACATTTTCAAACTTGATATCTCCTTCCAGCTTTTCTACATAAATCTTACCTGGATTTTCAATTTTGCTTTCGTTGTCTACCACTTTAAAAACCCGGTCTGCGGCTACCATACCCATTTGTAAAGTATTAAACTTGTCTGCCAGCATCCTAATGGGACGGAAAAGCATATTGAGATACATGGGAAACGCAACCAATGCTCCAAAGGTAACGGATCCCTCAATGTAACCACCTGCTCCCCACCATACTAATAGCGCCAGGGAAAGTGCAGAGATGATTTCGACGACCGGATAAAAGACAGCATAATATAATATTGCATCCAGATTCGCCTGAGTATAAGTACGATTAATCGTTTTAAATTTCTCCCTTTCCTGCTGCTCAGCATTAAAGATTTGGACGATGCGCATACCCGTTATCCTCTCATTGAGGAAAGCATTCATCCTCGAAATTTGAGTTCTCACCCTTTGATAACTGGCCTTGACTTTTTCTTTGAATATATAAGTGGCAAGCATCATCAAAGGCATGGTGATCAAACAAATCAGGGTCAATTTTACAGACGTGAAAAACATCAAGCCGAGAACTGCAAATATGCTTAAAATATCTGCTACGATAGTGACTACGCCCTGCGCAAAGACGTTGTTAATTGCTTCCACATCATTAATCGTTCTTGTAGTGATCGTTCCTATCGGGGTCTGATCGAAAAAACGCAAACGCAAACTTAAAATATGCTTGAAAACCCTCACCCGTAGATCTCTGATCACTTGTTGGCCTAAAAGATTAACAGAATAGATAAAAATATACTGGAGTAAAACTGCAAGAAGTACGGCCCCAACGAATACCAGTGACATCCGGATTAATCCGGGAATGTCATTATTGAAGATGTAATCATCCACAATCACATTGATCAGGTAAGGCCTGACAGCGGAGATCGGAGCAATCGCGACGGCCAGGATAGCTACGCCAATAAAAAGACCTTTATACGGGCTTGCCAACTTCAAAATCCTTTTCAGAATTTCCCAATCAAATTTATTTCCCTTAGAGTCTGACATACAATTTAAAAGAAACAGGTTTCATATAAATATGTTGCACATAAAGGTATTGAAAAATTCCACTTGAACTTTATTCGGTCAAAATTTGATTTAATTGCAATTTTTATAATACCTTTAAGTCTTTAATGAAAATTTATCAAACATATCACCTATCGCTTTTTCCTTTAAGGCGTTTTAGGAGACCCTCAGGGGTCTAATATTTTTTCTATCCGCAAAGAATAGAAAGCGCGGTATCTCAGCTTCTATTCTAATTTTAGCCACATTTTATTTTTAACAAACAGATGACCATCTAGCAATGGGAATATTAATCAAAATTGCATCGGAAGATGAATTAAAGTATGCAAAGCAATTGGCAGAAGAATACCAAATATCTGCCCAAATGCGTGGTACAGGTATAGCGACTCGAAAGCCCGAATATTTAGAAACCAAGATGAAGAATGGCAATGCCGTCATTGCATTGGATGGTGAGAAATTAGCCGGCTTTTGCTATATCGAGATCTTTAGCTCAGAACAATATGTGAGTAACAGCGGACTAATAGTGGTTCAGAATTACAGGGGACTAGGCTTGGCAAAGCAGATCAAAAAGGCTGCCTTTAATTTAGCCAGAGATAAATACCCGGCTGCTAAAATTTTCGGGATAACAACCAGTTCCATTGTGATGAGGATTAATTCTGATCTGGGATATAAGCCTGTAGCACTTACTGAGTTGACAACTGATGATGAATTCTGGAATGCTTGTTCGTCCTGCTCAAATTTTGATATATTGATGAGGCATCATCGTAAAATGTGCCTTTGTACAGGAATGCTTGCGGCTTCAAAGAACGAGATGGAGCATGACCTATCTGAAATGATCATAAAAGAAAAAGAATGAAAAAAGTAGTATTAGCCTACTCAGGTGGATTAGACACCTCTTTTTGTATTCCGTACCTTTCCAGAGAACACGGTTGTGAAGTACATTGTGTATCCGTCAACACCGGAGGTTTTGATGAAAAAGAATTAAAGGAAATGAAAGAACGAGCACTCGAACTGGGTGCAAAGTCTTTTAAAGCCATTAACATTGAAGAGCAGTTTTATGATCAGTGTATCAGATATCTGATTTATGGTAATGTTTTGAGAAACGATACTTATCCACTAAGTGTCAGTTCCGAAAGGGTTTTTCAGGCTATTCGTGTAGCTATGGAAGCGACTAGCATCAAGGCTGATGCGATAGCTCATGGTTCTACCGGGGCAGGCAATGATCAGGTCAGGTTCGATCTGGTTTTTAACAGCCTGGCTCCAGACTGCGAGATCATTACCCCCATCCGCGATAATGGTTTCAGTCGGGAATATGAGATTGAGTACCTTAACAAAATAGGATATGCATGGTCTAAGCAAAAGGGAGCGTATTCTATTAATAAGGGATTATGGGGAACCAGTGTCGGTGGCAAAGAAACATTGACTTCCAGAAATCCCATTCCTTCTGAAGCCTATCCATCCCAGTTATCTGAATCGAAATCTAGAAAACTATCGATAGGCTTTGATCAAGGTGAATTATCTGTGGTGGATGGGGTTCCATTAAAGCCTGTGGAAGCGATTAAGAAGCTTGAAGAAATGGCGTCTGAATATGCCATAGGCAGAGACATTCATGTAGGTGATACCATTATTGGAATAAAAGGAAGGGTGGCTTTCGAAGCCGCAGCACCCTTGATCATCATTAAAGCGCATCAATTGCTAGAAAAGCACACCCTCTCTAAATGGCAACAACATTGGAAAAAACAGCTAGGTGACTGGTATGGCATGTTCGTCCATGAAGGTCAATTCCAAGAACCGGTGATGAGAAATATTGAAGCTTTTTTAGAATCGACGCAGAAAAGAGTGAGTGGAACAGTATTTTTAGAACTACATCCATATCGTTTTGAACTAGAGGGTATTGAATCAGCATATGATCTGATGGATGTTCCATTTGGCAAGTATGGAGAAGAACAAGGTGGTTGGACAGCTGACGACGCAAAAGGATTTATAAAGTTGATGGGAAATGCCAATAAGATTTACAATCATAAAAACAAATGAGAATGGATAGCAGATCCACCAAATATAGAGTAGGAGTCGTAGGCGGAACTGGTTTCACGGGTGGAGAACTTTTGAGAATTCTTCTTCATCATCCTCATGTCCAGATTTCGTGGATATTCTCCAGAAACCACGCTTCAAAACCGGTTTCCTCAGTTCATCTGGACCTTGAAGGTCATCTTAATGACGTCTTTGTGGATCAGTGCGACTGGGAAATAGACGTCGTATTTTTATGTCTTCCACATGAGACAGCTAGAGACTTTGTGAACGCCTCTAATATTCCTCAAGAGGTTAAAATCATTGATTTGAGCAGAGATTACCGTTTGGAACCGAATCATGAGAATTTTATCTACGGACTTCCTGAATTGAACCGAAAGAAAGTAAAATCCGCTAAGAACATTGCTAATCCTGGTTGTTTTGCAACCGCTATTCAACTGGCACTACTGCCATTGGCACACCAAAAAATACTACTTCATGATGTACACATTACAGGTATTACAGGGTCTACCGGAGCAGGCAAGGGCCTATCTGAAACAACACACTTTACCTGGCGAACTGGAAATGTTTCAGTTTATAAAGCTTTAAAACACCAACATATCTCAGAAATCAGACAATCGCTCACTCAACTTCAACCGGGTTTCAGTCAACGACTTAACTTCATTCCCATCAGAGGAAATTTTACGAGAGGAATTTTGGCCAGTATTTATACCGAAAGTGAATGGTCTTCTGATGATGTACTCCAACTTTATGAAAAATATTTTGAAGAGCATCCTTTTGTCCGTGTGACAGATCTACCAGTAGATCTCAAGCAAGTGGTAGGTACTAATATGGTAAGAATCTCAGTCAATGTGATTGACGGAATGGTCCATTTGGTCAGTGTGATCGATAATCTGGTAAAGGGAGCAAGTGGACAAGCAATACAAAATATGAATTTAATGTTCGGTCTTCCTGAACAGATCGGGCTTGAACTTAAATCAATCGCATACTAATGAATTTATTTGATGTCTATAGCCAATACAATGTCGAGCCGATCAGTGGAAAAGGCTCTTATGTTTATGATGCAAAAGGTACAGAATATCTCGACTTTTACGGTGGCCATGCGGTCATTAGCATCGGTCATTCCCACCCTCATTATGTCAAAAGGCTTAAAGATCAGTTGGATAGAATAGGATTTTATTCTAATGCTGTCCAAAACTCACTTCAAAAGGAGCTGGCAGATAAACTGGAAGAAACTTCAAGAGTGGAAGATTATGCCTTTTTTCTTTGCAATTCTGGGGCTGAGGCCAATGAAAATGCATTGAAATTAGCTTCTTTTCATACTGGAAATACGCGAATCATCGCCTTAGAAAAGGGTTTTCATGGAAGAACATCAGCAGCAGTTAGGGCCACACATAACTTTGATATCCAGGCACCGATTAATCAAGGGTATGACATTGAGTACGTGCCCATCAATGATGTAAGAGCTATGCAATCAGAATTGGCTTCCGGAGGTGTTTGTGCAGTCATTATTGAAGCGGTACAAGGGATAGGAGGATGCAGGACTTGTGATCCGGAATATCTGCGTGAAGTCTATAACCTTTGTAGAATCTATGATGCTATTTTGATCATGGATGAGGTTCAGGCAGGCTATGGCAGATGCGGAAGATTCTTTGCTTGGGAGTATGCAGACATTCGACCACATATCATCACGACGGCCAAAGGAATGGGAAATGGATTTCCTATCGCCGGGGTGCTGATAGATGAAAGAACTTTTCAACCCAAAAAAGGAATGCTCGGAACTACTTTTGGTGGCAACCATTTGGCATGTGCTGCTGGAATTGCCGTATTGGAAGTTATTCAAAATGAACGCTTGATAGATCGATCTTATCAATTGGGTTCTTTCTTTAGAAGTCGTTTGGAACAAACATTTGGCTCTACCTTTGAAATTTTGGGTAAGGGTTTGATGATTGGTTTAAAGTTCAATCACTCCACTGCCTCTATACGGAAGAATTTACTATATGAAGAACATATTTTTAGTGGCAGTTCCGGCGATCCGAATACGATGAGAATTCTTCCACCGCTAAATACTACAGAAAAAGAAATTGAGCACTTTTTGGAAGGTTTAAGTAAAGTTATGGAAAACGTGGAAACGGCATGAAACATTATTACAATATCAAAGATACTGCGAATTTTAAATCGTTGGTGGAACGCGGAGTCCGAATGCGGAAAGGGGAGGAGCAAGATCATTCCATGGGCGAAGGCAAAACCCTGGTCATCGTTTTTTTTAGTCCAAGTTTACGAACCAGAATCAGTACACACAAGGCTGGATTAAATCTCGGCATGCAAGTCATTAGCATGAATGCAGGAGATGGGTATCAAATGGAATTCGAATTGGGAACCATCATGGATGGAAATACTGCGGAGCACATTAAAGAGGCTTCTAAAGTATTAAGCCAATATGGGGATATGATTGCTGTCAGGGCTTTTCCGGGATTACAGTCCAAAGAGGAAGACCTGAAAGACCGGGTATTAAAAGGCTTGATGGCGTATGCCACGGTCCCCATTATTAACCTGGAGTCTTGTCTGCACCATCCATTGCAAGGTCTTGCAGATGCCATTACGATTGAGTCTTATAAAAAACGTGATAAGCCCAAAGTGGTACTTTCCTGGGCACCTCACGTTAAAGCGCTTCCGCTGGCCGTTCCCATTTCATTTGCCCAGGCAGCAACTGCCATGTCATACGAATTCATCATTACGCATCCAAAGGGTCACGAACTACCACAAGAGCTAATAGGTGATGCCGAAGTTGAATATGATCAGCATAAGGCATTCAAAGGTGCGGACTTCATATATGCTAAATCATGGTCGTCCACAGTGCAATATGGTAAACTCAGCAATGACCGTAGCTGGATCATTGACGAAGCAAAGATGGCATTGACCAATGACGCGGGCTTTATGCACTGTTTACCTATTAGACGAAATGTTGTAGCTACAGACGAGGTGCTTGATGCCTCTACATCATTGATTTATGAAGAGGCTGGGAACAGAGTGCATGCTGCACAATCGGTCATCAAAGAACTTTTAATGGAATGATGGATGTGATCAATGTTATCAAAATAGGTGGCAAAGTATTGTCTAATCCACAAAAGCTACATCATGCGCTCGTTAGCTTCAAAAATGTATCAGGAGCAAAAATACTTATCCATGGGGGTGGGGCCGAAGCTACTGCCCTGGCCAAAAAGATGGACGTGGAAGTTAAAATGCTGGAAGGAAGACGAATAACTGATGAAGCTATGATCGAAATCGCTACTATGATTTATGGTGGATTGGTCAACAAGAGGATTGTAGCAGGTCTCCAAAGCATGGGTGTCAATGCGTTGGGACTTTCTGGAGCAGATGGCAATACAATTTTAAGTTGGAAAAGGCCTGTCAAAGAAATTGACTACGGTTATGTGGGCGATATTGAAAATGTGAATGGTGTAGCTTTAACAAAATTATTGCACTCAGGATTTGTCCCTGTTTTCTGTGCGCTCACCCATGATGGTAAAGGTCAGATGCTAAACACCAATGCTGATACCATTGCTTCTGAAATCGCTAAAGCCCTTTCTAAGTCCTATGATGTCAGATTATACTATGCATTTGAACTGACAGGTGTGCTCCATAATATTGAAGATGAAGATTCTGTGATCGATAGGATCACCGCAGAAGGATTTGCAGAGATGAAAAATAAAGGTACAGTAGCTGATGGCATGGTGCCAAAAATTTACAATGCCATTCAGGCCAGCAAATCTGGAGTGAAAGAGGTGATTATCGGTCAATACACGAATATGGAGCGACCGGATAAAGGAACAGAGATATGCAGGAGTTAGACGAATTAAAAAAGGAAGCCATCCAACTTTTGAAGACATTGATCAGAGAACCCTCTTATTCAGGAAAGGAAGACGGTACTGCTGAAATTTTACAACAGTTTTTGCAGGCGAAAAACATTCCTCATATTAAGAAAAATAATAATATTATAGCCGGAATTGAAGCACTGGATCCCGGATTGCCAACGTGTCTTTTGAATTCTCATCATGATACCATAAAGGTGGTCAATGGTTGGACACATGATCCCTTTGGAGCCATTGAGAAGGATGGAAAGCTGTTTGGATTGGGAGCCAACGATGCCGGTGCTAGTTTGGTTTCGCTTGTGATCACCTATATCTACTTACATGAACAAAAGCAAGATTTCAATTTAATTTTGGCGGCAACTGCAGAGGAAGAGAATTTTGGACCAAATGGGATTAAATCATTGATAGACCATGAATTAAGCCCAGTGGATTTTGGAATAGTAGGTGAACCTACCAATATGGAAATGGCAATTGCAGAAAAGGGTCTACTGGTGATCGATGGAGAGGCAATTGGTGAGGCAGGTCATGCAGCTCGGCAGGAAGGTGAGAATGCGATTTATAAGGCAGTGAAAGACATCCAAAAGATCAGCGACTACCAATTCAATAGAGTATCTGAAACTTTAGGTACAAATGTGATGACGGTAACGCAGATAGATGCAGGTGTCCAGCATAATGTGGTTCCTGATTCCTGCAAATTTGTCATTGATTTAAGGGTCAATGAATTGTACGATCTGGAGGAAGCGTTTAAAGAAGTACAAAACATTTGCGAATCTTCCCTGAAAGCCCGTTCCTTTAACAATCGACCATCAGGTATAAGCCTGGATCACCCTTTGGTCAGAGCTGGTCAAAAACTGGGTTTGACACTTTTTGGGTCCCCTACACTTTCAGATCAAGCCAATCTTAAATTTCCTACCATTAAGATGGGTCCAGGTTTTTCAGAAAGATCACATACTCCTGACGAATACATTTACATTAAAGAAGTAGACCAAGGCATAGATGGATATGTCAACCTATTAAAGGCCTTAAATCCGTATGAAATGACAAAAATAAAGAATGAAGGAATCTGAAAATAAATTATGGAGCAAAGGTCTCCCTGTAGATAAAATGATTGAACAGTTTACCATTGGTAATGATCGTACGCTGGATCTCGAACTGGCCTCATATGATGTACTCGGAAGTTTAGCCCATGTATCTATGTTACAGGAGCAAGGACTGATAGAGCAAGGAGAGCTAAGTAAAATTAAAGAAGGACTCAAAAACATTTATCAAAGGATAAATGATGGAGAATTTGTTATAGAAGAGGGAGTCGAAGATGTTCATTCACAAGTAGAATTGTTATTGGGAGAATGGGGTCAACGTATTCATAGCGGCAGATCGAGAAATGATCAGGTTCTGGTAGACCTTAAAATGTATTATCGCAGTAAACTTGGTGCCTTCATAGATTCGATCACTGCGCTTGCGACCAAATTTATAGATATCGCAGACAAGTACAGTAATGTACTGATGCCTGGTTATACTCATACCCAGGTAGCGATGACATCTTCATTTGGAATGTACTTTGGGGCTCAAGCAGAATCCTTGAAGGAAGATGCAGAGTATTGTACTGCTATTTTTCCATTGATCAATAAAAATCCTTTAGGTTCAGCAGCTGGTTATGGAAGTTCGTTTCCACTTAATCGCACCAGAACCACCCAATTGCTCGGATTTGAAGAATTGCATGTCAATCCTATCAATGCTCAATACGGTCGAGGAAAAGCTGAGCTCTTGGTGGCGCAGGTCATGGCCACCATCTCTTTGAGTATCAATAAGTTTGCCAACGACATGATCTTGTACTCGAATGAGAATTACCGCTTTCTAAGCTTACCCTCTACAATGACGACTGGATCCAGTATTATGCCACACAAGAAAAATCCAGATGTATATGAGCTGATCAGGGCATATACGAATAGCCTGATGAATCTACCTTCGCAGATCATGTCCATTATTTCTAACTTAACAACAGGATATCATAGAGATTTTCAACTTTTGAAAGAGTATTTGTTTCCAGCAATAAATAAAATGGAAGAAGTACTGTCCATCATGGATTATGCACTTCCAAAATTGAAAGTCAATGAAGACATCTTGAATGATGAAAAGTATGACTACTTGCTCACTGTAGATGCTGTAAACGAGATGGTCAAACAAGGGGTTCCTTTTCGTGAAGCTTATCGTAAAATAGGAGAACAAATAGAAAAAGGAGCTTTTGTAAAGCCTGAACAATTGAAGCACAGTCATGAAGGATCAATCGGAAATCTTCAGTTAGATTTGATTCGGTCAGGCATCAAAAAGTTGGAAGAAAACAACCCTAATCGAAAAATAGAAGACATTCTGTCGAGACTATTGGCCGACTAGCCGGAAATTTAGTGTCCTTTACAATAAATGGGCTTATTTTTTGATTTTAGAACAGTTATTGATACGTTAAAGAATTATCAGGTTAGAACACAAAGAGCACTTACAGTGTTTTTAAATGTGAAAATCCTTAACTTGAGATTATTAAAAAGAAAAATAAATATATGAAGGCCGTTATTTTAGCACTAGTCGCAGCAGGAGTACTGGCAGTGGGATCGTTTTTTCCAGAACCTGATCCAAAGGAGAAGGAAGAATTGATTTTTTATGCCGTTTCTAACTTTTTAGAGCAGGTTCATTATCGGCCCTTGGAGATGAATAATGATTTCTCGGAAAATGCCTTTAAAAGCTATTTAGAGGTATTGGATAATAGTAAGAGATTTTTATTGCAAACAGATGTCGATGAACTTCAGAAATACGAAAAATTACTTGACGACCAATATGAGGAGGGAAGTTTTGAATTTTTTAATCTGTCTGAACAAAAAATCAATAAAGCAATAGAGCGAGCTAAAAAAGTCTATGATGAGACCATCAAGATGGATTTTGATTTTACCATTGACGAGGATATTAACTTAGACGACGAAGAAAAGGCCTTTCCCAAAAATATGGACGAGCTTAAAGAAGGCTGGAGAAAGATGATCAAGTATGAAATTCTGGTCCGATATGAAGATAAATTAGAAGCCAACGAAAAAGCGGAGAAGAAAAAGACAGAGGAAGAGCTGAAAAAGGAGGCGTATAAAGATGCGAAAGAAATGTTTGATGATTGGTTTGATCGACTGGGTGAAATCAGAAGGTCTGATAGATTTGAAGCTTATCTAAATACGATCACTCATGTATTTGATCCACATTCAGATTATTATAATCCTAAGGAAAAGCAGGATTTTAATATCAATATGGGTGGAAGATTAGAAGGTATCGGAGCAAGGTTACAGCGAGATGGAGACTATACCAAAGTGGTGGATATCATCGTAGGTGGCCCGGCTTGGAAAGGTAAGGAATTAGAAGTAGATGACTTGATCACAGCGGTCCAACAGAAGGGTGAAGATGAAGTTTTGGATATCACTGGAATGAGAGTTGATGACGTGGTACAACATATTCGGGGAAAGAAAGGTACAATCGTCTATCTGACCGTTAAAAAGAAGGATGGTACAATGGTAGACATAGAGATAGAACGGGATATAGTAATCATAGAAGAAGGGAAAGCAAAAAGTGTCATCATTGAAAGAGAAGATGAAGGACATAAATATGGCTACATCAGACTGCCTAAGTTTTATGCCGATTTCGAATCTAAGGATGGACGAAGTTCCGCTGTAGATGTTGCTTTAGAGATCGAAAAACTTAAAGCAGAAAATGTCGATGGTATCATATTGGACTTGCGAAACAATGGTGGTGGTTCACTAAGAGATGTGGTCCAGATGTCCGGCCTTTTTATTGATGAAGGTCCGATTGTACAGGTTAAGCCAAGAGGACGTGAACCCTATGTCCTTGAAGATGAAGATCCTGAAACCAAGTATGACGGTCATTTAATCGTCATGGTCAATGGTTATTCTGCTTCGGCTTCTGAGATACTAGCTGCTGCAATGCAGGATTATGATAGAGCACTAATAGTAGGTAGCAAGTCGACATTTGGAAAAGGAACAGTGCAAAGATTTTATGATCTGGACAGAGCAGTGAGGGGGAATGGTGATATGAAGCCATTGGGTGAGGTCAAATTGACAACGCAGAAGTATTTTAGAGTAAATGGTGGTTCGACTCAATTGAAAGGAGTGGTACCGGATGTAATACTACCTGATAATTTCCATTATATAGAAACAGGAGAGAAGCAATATGATTATGCAATGGAATGGACGGAAATAGATCCGGTAGAATACGAGTTGCCTAAGATGACGGTAAGTAACAAAGAAATCTTAAGTAAAAATTCTGCGCAAAGAATCGAAAGTGACGAGCAATTTAAATTGGTACTTGAGAATGCACAGCGACTGAAAGAAAATAGAGATGATAAGATCTACTCTCTTAATTTTGAAGAGTTCAACAAAGAAGTAGATGCAAGAGAACAAGCTGCAGAAAAGTTTAAGGATTTGTGGAGTAATCAGATTATAGGATTGAATGCTTCTAACTTGCCTATAGATCTTGAGTTCATTGAAGCTGATAGTTCAAGGATTGCCAGAAATGATGTCTGGATCAAGGATTTGCAAAAAGACATTTATTTGAATGAAACACTCAATATCATGAAAGATATGATTACAGCTAATCCCTCACTGGGATCTTTAGAAAAGAAATAGTTATGATTGAGTAAAAAAAGAGGCTATCTCAGTAATGAAATAGCCTCTTTTTTTATGGACTTATTCTTAAATGCCTCGTGTGGCAGTTGGTAGTGCCTTAAGCCTTTTCTCATCGATTAACTCCCCTGTCCTTTCATCTATTCCGTAAGTTCCATTCTCGATTCTAAGAAGTGCTCTTTTTAACTCTTTTTGTCGAGTTTTCAAACGTCTCATAGATGCTTTATTTTTAGAAGCTTGCTGTTCATTTTTGCTCATCTCACCAAAACCGGGATTGTCATCCTGCTTTCCCTCCCGTCTGCTTTTTCTTATGTTGGTTAAGGTTTCTACTTGCTTGGTTACCTCGTCTAGTCTATCTTTAATAATACTGCTAAACTCCTGAAGCTTCGTTTCACTATATTTATTCTCTGACATAATTTTGTATTTTTTCTCTTACGTATTAAGCAAACACATGGTTCGAAATCAAGTTTAACCTCCTACTGCTGTTTTTCGACTTTTTCTTTGAAGTAGGCATAAATTATCGTACCAATGCGCTTATTTGTTTTTTGGATCAACTCTTCTAAGGTCAGATTTTTGATCTTTTCTACCGATTTGTATTCAGTAAGTAATTTGGTAGCTGTTTTGTCACCTACTCCGGGAATGGTATGTAATTCCGATTGTGTAAAATGCTGAGATCTTTTTTGTCTATGGAAAGTGATCGCAAAGCGATGGGCTTCGTTTCTGGCTTGCTGGATTAATTTCAACGATTCGGATTTTTTATTAATATAAATAGGAACCGGATCGTCGTGAAAGAAAATTTCTTCCAATCTTTTCGCAATGCCAATAACCGTAACCTGATCAAGAATTCCTAATTCACGCAGACTTTTAGCAGCCGCACTCAATTGACCCTTCCCTCCATCTATAATGATCAGTTGAGGCAATTCATCTCCCTCTGCCAGCATCCTTTTATATCTTCTTCCAACGATTTCTGTCATCGAGGCAAAGTCATCAGGTCCTACTACAGTTTTAACATTGAAATGCCTATAGTCTTTCTTACTTGGTTTTGCATTTTTAAAAACAACACAACTTGCGGTGGGAAAAGAACCTTGCATATTAGAGTTATCGAAACATTCAATGTGAAAAGGGATTTCATCCATCTGCAGATCATCTCGAAGGGTGGTTAGTATTCTTTCTGCGGAAGTTTGCTTCTTCATCCTCGTCGCCTCTTCTTTGCGCAGATTCATGATGAAATACTTAACATTCTTAGCAGATAAGTCAAGCAAATGCTTTTTTTCACCCCTTTGCGGTACAATGACTTGTACGTCATCTTCAATAAGTTCTATTCTTTTAGCAAGTATGATTTCTTTGGTAATGCTGTTGTATTTTTCCCTAAATCGGTCAATGGCATATCTCAGCAAATCCTCATCTTCTTCATCCAAATTCTTTTTTAATTCGACAGTATCGGTATTAATGATCGCCCCATTGGCAATCTTAATGAAGTTCACAAAGGCAGAATCTTTGTATGAATCGATGGTAAATACATCCACATCCTTTATGGTTTGAGAAACAACCGTTGATTTCGCTTGATAGTCTTCGAACAGGGTAAGCTTTTCTTTCATTTCCTGAGCTTTTTCAAACTCCATGCGCTCAGCGAATTTGTGCATTTCTGCTTTGATGTAATCTTTTACAGGTTTAAAATTACCTTTTAAGATGTTTTTAACTTGCTCAATTTTTTCATTGTATTCCTCCTCGCTTTCTTCTCCTATGCATGGGCCTTTGCAGTTCTTAATATGGTACTCGAGGCATACTTTAAATTTACCATCATCTATGTTTTCCTTGGAAAGATTAAGCTTACAAGTTCTTAGAGGAAACAAGTTTTTAATAAGATCAAATATTTGCTTCGTTCTGTGCTTAGAAGTATATGGACCAAGATATACAGAACCATCCCTTCTCACTTTTCTGGTAAAAAAAATTCTGGGAAATCGCTCTTTCTTGATACAGATGTATGTGTATGATTTAGCATCCTTTAAAAGCACATTATAACGTGGTTGATGCTTCTTAATTAATGAATTTTCTAATAGTAAAGCATCATGCTCACTCTCCACGATTGTAAATTCAATATCGTGAGCATGCTTGACCATAGTCTTTGTTTTAAAAGCTTGATGCTTTTTCACACCAAAATATGAAGTAAGCCTTTTCTTTAAATTTTTAGCTTTTCCCACATACAAAATGGTTCTATCTTCATCTAAGAAGCGATAGACACCCGGATTTTTTGGGAGCGTGGGCGATATGTTTCTAAATTCTTCTGTGGTCACTTACCAGCGTTTACACCCTTTATTAACAGTTTAGCTGTTGCGGGGTTCGTAGCGAGAGGAATATTGTGTACGTCTGCTAGTCTCATTAGCATTTGAACATCTGGTTCATGAGGATGCTTGTCCAGTGGGTCGCGAAAAAATATAACCATATCTATTTCATTGGTAGCAAGCATAGCGGCTATCTGAGCATCGCCTCCCTTTGGACCTGAGAGTAATTTAATTACTGGCAAGCCGGTTTTTTCAATGTGACTTCCAGTCGTTCCTGTAGCAAACAAATTAAAGTCCTTCAATTCTTCTTTATGATGCATCACAAAACTGACCATTTCCGGCTTTTTCCCATTATGGGCTATCAGTGCTAGCTTAATCATTCTCTCTACTTTAATGAGATATAAAAGTAATCTTTCTATTTTTAGAAGTCAAAATCAATCAAAGAACATGAAATTATTTTCTACACTACTAATTATTCTAGGTTTTACGATGTGTGCCAATGGGCAGATGAAGGTCATGGATCAGTCTGCATACATCGAATGGAAAGAAATTGAATCAGAATCTACTACAGACGATGGTCAATGGATCAAGTATCATCTTACTCCTGGAAGGGGCGATAAAGTCCTTTACCTTTATGATACCAGCACCAAAGAACAACGGAGCTTCACTAGAGTAGGCAGATCAAGTTTTACGGACAATGGTCGATTTTTAGTATTCACAAGACAAGCTGCGACCGATACCATAGAATACAAGAGACGCCGAAAGGTAGAAAAGAAAGATTTGCCTAAGGATACGCTAGTGGTTCTTGATCTGGAAACGATGAATGAAACGTTGATCCCTGACATTGGCACTTACAAAATACCCGAAAATTGGTCAGGCATCATTGCATATCAGGCGGAAATCCCGAAAATGAAGAAAGATTCCAGTGCGAAAAAGGAGATGGAACAAAGCTTCTTTATCTACGATTTAAAAACTAATTACGTAGATACTTTAGAGAACGTTACTGAATATCAGATAGCCGAAGAAGAGCCACACTTGGTATTCAGTAGAAATACAAAAGATACCACTGTGGTGGCCGGAGTTTTCATGTATAATGTATCAGACAAATCATTAAAACCTATTCTTCAGGAAAATGGAAAATATAAAAACCTGGTCATCAACAAATCCGGAGATCGTGTAAGCTTTATTTCAGATCGGGATACCACCAAAGCAAGAATAAGACCCTATGAATTACACTACTGGTCTGATGGAACAGACAAAATCCCAATGGGATCGGAAGATAAATTAGGATCCGATTCCTATCAGGTAACCGAAAATACAAAACCCAGATTTTCGGATAATGGCGAAGTGCTCTATTTCGGTATTGGAAGTTCGCCTGTACTCGCTGATTCTTTAGCATTGGACGAAGAGCAGGTTCAAGTGGAGGTATGGACCACTGCCGATCCCATGTTATATACCATGCAGGAATTACAGGAAGATCGACTTAGAAAAGAAACTTATGACGTCCGATATGATGAACAATCTGGAATATTAATACCGTTAGAGGATCGTCGTCGCAAAAGTCTTCAAGTATCTCAGAAAGGCGATGGTAAAATTTATTTATTGTCAGACCGGGAGCCCTATGAAAAAGAAGTGACATGGATGGGAAGATCTAAGTCAGATGTCTACATTGGGGAAGTAGGGCAAGGGGTCAAATTATTTAAATCCGGATTATCGGGCAACCCTGGTTTTTCTCCCACAGGAAAATATCTATATTGGTTTGATAGAGATGAGCTTGCTTGGAAATCCTACAATGTAGCAACAGAAAAAGAAGTTAATCTTACAGAAGGAATGACAGGGTTTACAGATGAGTTGAACGATCGACCGATGCAACCTGGACCTTATGGAATGGCCGGTTGGTCTACTGAAGATCAATGGCTGTATCTTTATGATCGATATGATGTATGGAAGTTTGATCCTAGCGGGGTGTCAGATCCTGTAAACCTCACAAAAGGAAGACAAAATCAAATAGAATGGAGAGTCATAGATCTGGATAGAGAGGAAGATGCATTAGATGAAAATGCCTTTATGTATGTCTTTAACGAGCGAACTAAGGAAAGTGGATATGGCAGGTTGAACCTAGAGGGAGGCGAGCCTTCAGTCATCGTGATGGAAGATATGTCTTATGACAGGAGACCTCTAAAGGCTAAAAATGCGGATCGTCTGGTCTTTACAAAAGAAAGTTTTGAGATTTTTCCGGATTTATTGATCTCTCAACTTTCCCTTGAAAATACTGTAAAAATCAGCGATGCCAATCCGCAACAAAGTGAATACAGGTGGGGAAGTATTGAACTGTTCAAGTGGCAAGACTATAACGGAGATGAATTAGAAGGACTTTTGGTCAAGCCGGAAGGATTTGACCCATCGAAGAAATATCCGGTCATTGTAAATTTTTATGAGAGAAGTTCTGATGGTTTGCACAGACATCGGGCTCCCGAGCCGCATAGATCGACTATTAATTATTCCTACTATGCTAACAAAGGTTATGTCATTTTCAACCCTGATGTGAAGTACGAAATTGGTGATCCTGGTCAAAGTGCTTACAATGCAGTAGTTAGTGGAGTGGAAGCACTGAGTAAGAACACATGGATTGATAAAGACCGTATTGGAATTCAGGGGCATTCATGGGGTGGATATCAGATCGCACATATTCTCAATAAGACCGATATTTTTCGCTGTGCTGAAAGTGGGGCGCCGGTGGTGAATATGGTTAGTGCCTATGGAGGAATCAGATGGGGTAGTGGAATGAGCCGCATGTTTCAATATGAAAAAACACAAAGCAGATTAGGTGCTACTTTATGGGAAGACCCTGAAGCATATCTTAGAAACTCACCCATATTCGAAGTTGATCAGATGAATACCCCAGTTTTAATTCTTCACAATGATAATGACGGCGCTGTGCCTTGGTATCAGGGGATTGAGTATTACATGGCCTTGCGGAGATTAGGAAAACCTGCATGGTTTTTGAATTACAATGGTGAGCCACACTGGCCATTAAAGTGGCATAACCGTTTGGATTTTAACAAAAGAATGGAACAGTTTTTCGCACACTATTTATTAGATGAGCCTATGCCATTGTGGATGAAAAAAGGAGTAAGTGTAGTTGACAAAGGAATCAATCAAGGATTCGAACTAGAGGAGGAATAAGTTGAGAAGTGTCACGCGTTTTACCATCTAAAAACTCACTAAACATTTACTCAATTGGTCTTAAAGTCTCAAGGCATTGATAAATACCTATAAACAAAAAACCGTTTTCCAATCATTATCGGAAAACGGTCAATTTCAATAAGTAATGTGCCTAAAACCTTAAAACCAAATAACTCTTATGAAGAGTATTTTTCTTTTTTTGGTCAACTTCCATTTGCATTGAAAACCTAAATGGCGTGTTAGGTTTTCAATTGCTATGGAATTCTAACCAAACTCATTTCAGGATTCTAGAAAGCGTTAAGGCTTGCCAAATCTCTGATCAATATCTTGCTAGGCTTTCTTGATGAAAAATGTATCAAGCTATCCTTCTTTAATTCTCCTAATACTCGCGCTACAGTCTGTCTTGAAGTGTCTGTTAGAAAAGCAATTTCTTTGTGAGACATTCCATGGTTTATCAGAAGCTCATCTAATCCAATCTTAATACCTCTTGCTTTTCCAGTGGAAACTATAAAATCAACAATTCTTGCTTTAGCTTTCTTGAAAATAAAATTCTCCATTCTCTTTTCAAGCGCATTTAATCTTGTTACAATTAAATTTACAACTTTGTTTGCAAATTGTTTATTGTGTAACAACAATTTCTGAAAATCTTCTTTGCGAAGCATCAGCAACGACACTTTACCTTTCATGACCTCAGCAAACTCCTTTCGGCTACTCACTGACGTAAAAATATTTTCTCCAAAAAGGTCACCTTCGTGAACGATATCTTTAATCAATATTTTACCACATGAAGAGGTAATGCCCAACTTAGCACTTCCCCTCAATACGAAATAAACGTGTGATCCTTCATCACCTTCTCTATAAATGGATTCTCCCTTGAAAAAGGTTTTGTCAGTAGATTTACTCGCTAACCAATCCAATTCCTTTTCAGTACAGTCACTTAGAATCGGAAAATTCTTCAAATCTGCAATCATACTGTTGTTTTCCATTCTGTCGTATTTAGTATTTATGTACTCCCAAGACGACTACTAAAATCCATACCCCCAAAAAACCTCACAAAATTTTTAGAAAATTTTAAGATTTCCTTAAACTGCCTTTAAATAAAGGATTTTTAAATCTTAATTTAAAGTAATGAAAATTAAAAAATATCAAGTTGACGCATTCGCTGATCGGCTATTCGAAGGTAATCCCGCAGTAGTTTGTACCGTAGAATCCTTCCCCGAAAGAGATTTAATGCAAAAAATTGCCATGGAACATAATCTTTCAGAAACGGCCTTCGTAGTTCCAGAACAGGATCATTATCTAATTAGATGGTTTACACCCTTAACTGAAGTGGATCTGTGTGGTCATGCGACATTGGCAAGTGCTTATGTATTAATGGAGGAGTTAAAGGAAGTGGAAGATAAAGTAGTTTTTCAAACTCTTAAAAGAGGAGTATTAACCGTCGAAAGAAAAAATGAGCGATATGAACTAAATTTTCCTTCCACTACCTTCAGGACTTCTGATTTAGACCAAAAATGGATAGAAAAATGCTTGGATACTGAAGTATTGGAATGCATGGATGGTCTTACCGACTGCTTAATTTTGGTTGAAAATGAACAAAAACTCAAAAATTTAAAACCTGATTTCACAAAGCTATCTGACATAGATCGCCGTGGTTTTATAGTGACAGCACCATCTGATAACTATGATTTTGTGTCCAGATTTTTTGCACCAGGTGTTGGAGTCGACGAAGATCCTGTGACCGGTTCAGCGCATACCATTCTCATTCCCTACTGGCATGAAAAACTAGGCAAAATCAATATGATTGCAAGGCAGATCAGTAAGCGAGGAGGAACATTATATTGTACTTACATGAATGAGCGGGTTGGGATTGCAGGAAGCGCCAAACTTTATTCCAGAGGCGAAATTCTTTTATAGACGCTTCAAACATCTTCTATCTTGACTCCCTTCCAAAATGCCACACGGTCTTTTATAGTTTTTGCAGCTTCTTTGGGATTGGGATAATACCAAACAGCATCTTTATTTTTTTCACCATTTACCTCCAGTGTATAATAGTGTGCAGTTCCTTTCCAGGGGCATTGGGTAGTGGTAGAACTTTCTGTAACAAAACTTTTATCCAATGATGACATAGGAAAATAGTAATTACGCTCTATATTGACCAAGTCATCACTTTCAGCTATCACTTGTCCGTTCCATACTGCTTGCTTCTTCATATTTTACCGTTTACCTTATAAAACGATAATAAGTGTAGTTTGTTTGCATAGCTAATTTTATCGTACCAGTAATTTTCTACGCTCTGGCCCTGTTGAGACCATTGAAATCGGAGTATCTAGCATTTGTTCTAATTTGTCAATATAATCTTTTGCCACCTTGGGCAGTTGATCGTATGACTCTACTTGATCAAGTGAGCTGTTCCAACCTTGAATTTCTGTATAATTAGGCTCTATGTTAGAATCATTAAGATCATAGGGTAGCTGATAATTAGATTCTCCTTCTATAGTATAACTTTCGCTGACGTATATTTTTTCAAAGTCATCTAACACATCCAGTTTTGTAATGACTAATTGCGTGACACCATTGATCATGATCGTATACTTTAACTGAGGGATATCATTCCACCCACATCTTCTGGGACGTCCAGTAGTGGCCCCAAACTCATGACCAATTTTTCTTAATTTTTCACCTGTATCATCATGCAGTTCAGTTGGAAATGGTCCAGATCCTACTCGTGTACAATAAGCTTTCACAATTCCGATGACCTCTGCTATCTGCTGGGGTGCGATTCCCAGGCCCGTACAGACCCCTGCAGTAATGGTGTTAGAGGAAGTGACGAAAGGATAGGTGCCAAAGTCAATATCGAGCATCGAACCTTGAGCTCCTTCAGCCAGTATTTTTTTACCATCCTTGATGGCTTGATTGACATAGTATTCACAATCAATGGTAGGGATCTCTTTCAGTTTTTCTATAGAGTCAAACCACTCTTGCTCTTCCTCCTCGATGTTAAATGCTACCTCAGGATAGCCCTTCAATAGGCCCATGTGTTTTGCCTTAAGTGCATCATACTTTTCTCTAAAATCTGCCGCAAAAAGATCGCCGACTCTTAATCCATTTCGACCTGTTTTATCCATATAAGTAGGGCCGATGCCTTTCAAAGTAGAACCAATTTTAGCCTTGCCTTTGGCGGCTTCCGAAGCGACATCTAACCACCGGTGCGTTGGAACGATTAAATGCGCTTTCTTTGCTACCAGTAGATTTTTCTTATATTTTACTTCTGCTGCATCGAGTTTTGCCAGTTCCTTTTTAAAGGTGATCGGATCGATCACCACTCCATTTCCTATCACATTCGTAATATTAGACCTGAATATTCCAGAAGGGATGGTGTGCAATACGTATTTTGTTTGGCCTATTACTATAGTGTGTCCTGCATTTGGTCCACCCTGGAACCTACATACCAAATCGTATTTGTCTGCTAAATAATCTACTATTTTTCCTTTTCCCTCGTCCCCCCACTGCAGTCCGAGTAAAACATCTACCGCCATGTCTTTAATTATCAGTTGGTTATCTTCAGGCAAAAAAATTTGCCACAAAGTTTAAAGCGTAAAAATAGGAAACAGGACGGGATATAAATCGTTCTCGCTAATTAATTTAGAAAAATTTAATATGTAAATCCTTACCGCTTAATTTTTTTATCGCAAGCACCGTCACACTTACCGTATAGATTAAGGGAGTGATGAGTGATTTGAAAATTCATAAGATCGCCCATCATGGATTTGATTTGTTGAATGCGTGGATCACAAAATTCCAAAACTTTTCCACAGTCTACACAAATGATATGATCATGTTGCTTGAAGCCATATGATTTTTCATACTGTGCTAAATTCTTTCCGAATTGATGTTTGGTTACCAGATCACATGAAACCAATAATTCTAAGGTATTATAGACAGTAGCCCTGCTCACCCGATAATTTTGATTCTTCATATGAATGTATAAGGCTTCAGCATCAAAGTGATCAGTCCGTCTGTAGATTTCTTCCAAAATGGCATATCGCTCAGGAGTTTTGCGAAGCTTGTTCAATTCCAGATGCCTGGAAAAAATCGTTTTGACTTCTTTAATGATATCGTCTAAATGTGCTGCTTGAACATTCATGAATTATGTGACTTATCTAATCGTGTAACACTTGAAACACCTTCAAGTTGCTCTAATGATCTGACCGCTTGATTGAGTTGATTGGTATTTGCTACAAATAATCCAACTTTTCCTTCAAAATAGCCTTCAGCTCCTTCCATGGAGAATGATCTTATATTTAAACCGAGAAAAGAAGATATTTGTTCCGTAATCTTTTGAATCACCCCAGGACCTGAGTCCACACCTGTTACAATCAGATCGACAACGAAGTTACTGGTCGATCCCCCTGACCATTCGGCTTTCATGACCCTGTAACCATAATTTGCCAACAAATGGGTCGCATTAGGACAATTGGTTCGATGAATTTTCATTCCACCGGTAGCACTTAGAAATGCAAATATATCATCACCTTGTACCGGATTGCAGCAACTAGAAAGAGAATACTTGTACATGTCTGCAGGTTCTCCATTGATTAGAATCTTTTGCTTGTGTTCATCAAACTTCCTTGGTCTCTTTTTAGGAACATTCTCCAGTTGTTCAGAAACAGGCTCTTCTTCCTGTTGTTTTGGTATAAGTTTCTGACCATGAACATCAAATGATTTTAGCTCGGCAAGATTGATCTCTTCATTAAAAATCCCATAATACAAATCCGGCCTGCTCACGTATCCAAAGTGCTTCACCAGCATGTCTATATTCAATTCAAAATCAGCCTTCATGTTTTTCAACTTGCGCATCAGTGTCTCTTTACCCAATTCACCCCTCTTCCTGCGCTCTTCCTTCATGGAAGACCTAATCTTTGACCGGGCTTTACCGGTAACAACCATTTTTAGCCAGTTTTCATTAGGCTTTTGGTTCTTATTTGTGGTAACAGACACCTGATCGCCATTCGACAAACGGTAGCCCATGGGAACCAACTTATTGTTTACCTTGATGGCAGTCGCGTGGTAACCGATATCTGTGTGGATGTCGAAAGCAAAATCTAAAGCCGTTGCGCCCTTTGGTAGAATTCTCATATCCCCTTTCGGTGTAAAAGCATAGATTTCCTCAGCAAAAAGATTGGTCTTAAAATCGTTAATGAATTCGAGAGCTGTATGTCCGGACGTATCGAGTAAATGTCGGACACCATCCAGCCATTGGTCGTAGACAGAATTTGAATCCTTAACTCCCTTGTATTTCCAATGGGCTGCAAACCCTCTCTCTGCTATTTCATCCATTCGTTCTGACCTGATCTGCACTTCCACAAATCTTCCTTTTGGCCCTATAACAGTGGTATGCAGTGACTCATAGCCATTGCTCTTAGGTGTAGTCACCCAGTCTTTGAGACGCTCTGGTATGGGCAGATACACGTCAGTAATTTCAGAATATATCTGCCAACATGCACTCTTCTCTTTTTCTTGTTCCGTGTCTACAATCACCCTAACAGCAAAAATGTCATAAATCTCTTTTAAGGGTACTTTCTTGTTTTTAATCTTATTGGCAATGGAAGAAATCGATTTAATTCTACCGGTGATCCTATAAGAAAAGTCTTTTTGATCAAACTTGGGTTTAAGAGGCTTAACAAATTCATTGATATATCTTTGCCTTTCCCGCTTGGAGTCCACTAGCTCCTTCTCAATGTTAGCATATAGTTCAGGCTCAGTAATTCGAAGACAAAGATCTTGAAATTCAGTTTTGACATTATATAGGCCCAATCTGTGTGCCAATGGGGCATATATAAAATTCGTTTCAGCTGCGATCTTCAATTGTTTGTGGTGTGGCATCGATCCGATGGTACGAAGGTTGTGAATTCGGTCAGCCATCTTGATCAACACGACCCTAACATCTTCGACGAGGGTACTCAAGACTTTCTTGAAGTTTTCTGCCTGAGGACTTTCGACGTTATACAATCCATCCAATTTGGTAAGTCCATCCACGATGGTCCTGATCTTTGGGCCAAACATTTCTTCGATTTCCTCAATGGTTACAGGGGTATCCTCCACCACATCATGTAAAAGTGCGCTGACAACAGCTGTGGGACCGAGGCCAATTTCCTCTGCACATATTCTGGCAACCTCAATGGGGTGTAGAACATAAGGTTCACCTGACTTTCTTCTTTGATCTGCATGGGCAGAAACGGCAAGTTTATAAGCTTTGTCAAGATGCACTTTATCTTCATCGTTGAGTGAAGACATGACGGACCTCCTAAGCTTATTAAAAGCTTTCCTGATTTGCTTGTATTCTGTTTCGTTGATGGCTACAGCTGTGCCCATGGATTAAATATCTTGACCGAATATAGGTTATTAACAGTAATAAGCAGGGAGAAATTCCTTTACCGATTGAGAATTTTTTTCAAAACCATACCAGAGGCATTGAAATTTTAAAAAAGATATTATCTTTGCAATCCCTTAGCAATAATGTTGCTGAGAATTTTGAAAAAGTAAGGGTGTAAGCCCTGAATATATGCGGGTGTGATGGAATTGGTAGACATGCTAGACTTAGGATCTAGTGCCGCGAGGCGTGGGGGTTCGACTCCCTCCACCCGCACTTCTTTTAATACACTTTCTAGGCAATCATCTTGCCACTTAATTTTTGCTAAATTATGAATGTAACAAAAAATGAAATTGATGCGCTGAATGCATCTCTTCATATCACTATTGAGCCTGCTGATTATAAAGACCAGTTTAATAAGGAATTAAATAAATATCGGGGAAAGGCACAACTCAAGGGTTTTCGCAAAGGTAAGACTCCGATTTCTACTATAAAGAAAATGTATGGGAAGTCTATCCTGGCTGAAACCATCAACAACATGTTGAGTGAGACACTCAACAATTTTATCACTGATGAGAAACTGGAAACATTAGGTCAACCTATTCCTTCTGAAGATTCTCCCGAAGTTGATTTCAACGTAAAGGAGTTGCCGACCTATGAGTTTCATTTCGACTTGGGGTTGGCTCCTCAATTTGAAGTGCAGGGGATGGAAGATGGTGTGGAAAGAAAGGTGGTGGAAGTGCCTGAAGAAATTGTAACAGAGGAACTGGACCTTGCACGTAAGAGGCATGGTACGGAGATTTTTCCTGAAGAAGACATTGAAGAAAACGATCTGATTACCATAAGTGCTGTAGAGTTAGAAGATGGAAAGGTGAAAAAGAAAGGTTGGGAGACTGGTTTTCAGGTATTGGTAAGAGATGTTGTAGATGAAAAGAAGGAAGAAATTCTGAAACTTAAAAAGAGTGATCAGTTTACATTTAACATCAGAGACTTTGAGAAGGACAAAGATGAAAAGCATGTAAATAAGTATTTACTTAATCTGGATGAAGAGGAAGAAAAGGAAATTGGCGATATGTTTCAAGGCACCATTGACAAAGTGTCCAGAATAGCTCCAGCAGAAATGAATCAGGAGTTTTTTGATAAATATACCGGCAAGGAAAATGCTGAGACCTCTGAAGAGGAAATTCGAAAGAACATCAGAGAAAGCATAGAGAATCACTACAAAACCCAGACTAAGAATTTACTGTACAAAAACATCATGGATCACCTTATGGAAGCTAATGAAATAGATCTTCCTGAAGATTTTCTTAAGCGATGGATCAAGATGAGCAATGAAAAGGCCACGGATGAAATTATAGAGGATGAATTCGAAGCTTTTTCACAAAATCTACGATGGAACTTAATCAAGAGTAAACTGGAAGAAAAATATGACATTCAGGTTTTACCGGAAGATATAAGAGAAGGATTCAAGCGAAGAATTTCAGCCTACTTTGGAGGTAACCCACAAGGCATAGATCTGGATCAAATGGCAGATTCGATGATGAAGAATCAGGAGCAGTTTCGTCAGGTATATGATGAAGAGAAAGCAGAAAAGTTATTCGAAGCCATTTCAGAAGATATGAATATCGTTGAAAACCCTATATCTCTCGAGGAATTCAAAGAGCTTGTCAAAAAATTAAACGAGGAAGCTGCATAAAAAGGGTTATTTTTGATCAATATTGGCATCTTGGTGTTATAATTGACAACTAAAAGTAAAAAGTATGTATGATAAGAATGAATTTTTGAAGTATGCTACCAAGCATCTTGGTTTGAGCGGCATGCATGTAGAGAAATATATGAATACTTCAGTGCCTAACATTCATGGTTTTACGCCACAAGTGATTGAAGAGCGACAGATGAACATTGTGGGAATGGATGTCTTCTCACGTTTGATGATGGACAGAATTATTTTCATGGGTGTACCTGTCAATGATTATGTGGCCAATGTTATACAAGCGCAGTTGTTGTTTCTGGAATCTACTGACCCAAAGAGAGATATACAGATGTTTATTAACAGCCCGGGTGGATCAGTGATAGCAGGAATGGGTATATATGATACCATGCAGTACGTTTCCCCTGATGTAGGAACCATTTGCACCGGACTGGCAGCTTCTATGGGTGCCGTTCTTTTAACAGCGGGAACTAAAGGAAAAAGAACTTGTCTTCCTCATGCAAGGGTGATGATACATCAACCTTCCGGAGGTATGCAAGGGCAGTTCTCTGATATGGAGATTTCTTACAATCTGATCAAAGACCTGAGAGAAGAGCTTTACAATATTTTGGCATCACACTCAGGAAAAACGTTTGAAGATATAGAGAAAGACAGTGACAGAGATAATTGGATGACTGCAAAAGAGGCTAAAGAATATGGTCTTGTAGATGAGGTTTTGGATAGATCAAAAGATCAACAAAAGGATTCTTAAAAATAGAAAGTAATGAAAGCTCAGGGAGATAATTATAAGTGTTCATTTTGTGGAAGAGATAAAAGTGATGCCTTAATCTTAATTGCTGGATTAGAGGGTCACATCTGTGAAGTTTGTGTTGAGCAGGCTCATGAAATGATCAAGGATGAATTAGGTGGAGGCAAGAAAAAGAGTAAATCTACTCAAGCCTTCAACCTCCCTGAAAATGTTACGCCGATACAGATCAAGAATTATCTTGATCATTATATTATCGGGCAATCTGAAGCTAAAAGATATCTAAGTGTTGCAGTTTATAATCATTATAAACGACTCAATCAAAAAGTGGTAGACGATGTGGAAGTCGAAAAATCCAATATTTTATTTGTGGGACAGACGGGTACTGGCAAGACGCTACTGGCCAAAACCATAGCTCGCTTCTTAGATGTGCCTTTTGCCATCGTGGATGCAACTGTTTTTACAGAAGCTGGCTATGTTGGTGAGGATGTTGAATCTATGCTCAGCAGACTCTTACAAAATTGCGATTTTGACGTGGAAGCAGCTGAAAAAGGCATCGTGTATATTGATGAAATAGATAAGATTGCAAGAAAAAGTGATAACCCTTCAATTACAAGAGATGTTTCTGGTGAGGGTGTTCAACAAGCGATGTTGAAAATGCTGGAGGGCACGGAAGTCAATGTTCCACCACAAGGAGGAAGAAAGCATCCTGAACAGAAGATGATAAAGGTCAACACCAAGGACATTCTATTTATTTGTGGAGGAGCTTTCAGTAAAATTGAGCGACATATTGCGCGAAGATTGAATACACAGGTAATCGGCTTTAATAATGCAGATAATGAAAGAATAGACCAACATGAACTGTTGGAATATGTGAACCATAGTGATCTAAAAGCTTACGGATTGATACCTGAATTAATTGGGCGATTACCCGTATTAACTTACTTGAAACCATTGGACAAAGAAACCTTGATCAGAATCATGCAAGAGCCCAAGAATGCCTTGATAAAACAATATACCAAGTTGTTCGAACTGGAAGGGATCAAGCTGAAGTTTACTAAAAATGCACTTGAGTATATTGCAGATAAAGCACTTGAATTTGAATTAGGTGCAAGGGGCTTGCGCTCGATTTGTGAAGCTATTCTGACAGACGCCATGTTTGAGTTACCATCTCAAAAAGGAGAAGTGACTGAATTTGTGGTGAATCATGACTATGCAGAATCTAAAGTTTCTAAGTCAAAGTTAAATAAGCTTAAAGCGGCATAAATGCCTATTTTTTGCTGATGAAGCGATTTTTTGTAAAGATTCAATATAAGGGTACTGAGTTTTCGGGTTGGCAATCACAACCCAATGCAAATACAATTCAGGATGAAATTGAGTCTCAGCTTGAAAAAGTGCTGCGTAAATCTACGGCCATAGTCGGATGTGGGCGAACCGACGCCGGGGTCCATGCTTCAGATTATGTATTTCATTTTGATGGCGATGTGGAAGACACTGATACACTGACTTTTAAATTGAATAGGATGCTACCCCATTCCATCTCTATTCTAAAAATGGTAGAGGTCAAATCTGATGCACATGCGCGCTTTGATGCAGAAAAAAGATCCTATGAATACCACATCCACAAGTACAAAAATCCCTTTAATTACGAGTTATCCTATCATCATCCCAAACTATTTCAAGCTGATCTGGACCTTTTAAACCAGACGGCTTCTTCGTTTTTAATGTATCGAGATTTTAACACCTTTTGCAAAAGCAATACAGATGTGAAAACCAAGCTCTGTCAACTGGTACGAAGTGAATGGGAAATCAATGAAATAAGCATGACATTCCATGTCACTGCAGATCGATTTCTACGTGGAATGGTAAGGTTAATGGTAGGCTGCTGTGTCAATGTTGCCTTAGGCAAAATAGAACTGTCTGATGTAAAGATAGCCCTGGAAGCAAAAGAGCGACTTGAAATGGATCTAAGTGTTCCTGCTTCTGGTTTGTTTCTCAGTAGAATTGAATACCCCAGCACAGTTTTAGCCCAAAAAAGTTAATTCTGGACATTTGTCCATTTTTTTAGGACAAATATCTTATGCTAATAGAGGGGGAAATCAGCCATATATCGGTTGATCTCTTTTTTAACTTCCCGCTGAACTTCTTCATTATTGATATCGGAAATGATTTGATCGATCCATTCCACCGTTTTCTCACAATCAGCTTCCTTAAAGCCTCTAGTGGTTATGGCAGCAGTTCCGATTCTAATTCCCGACGTTACAAAGGGACTTTTATCATCGAAAGGAACCATGTTTTTGTTCACGGTAATATCTGCCTTCACTAAAGCTTGTTCAGCCGCTTTACCAGTAACTTCTTTAGACCTCAGGTCTATGAGCATCAGATGATTGTCTGTGCCATCTGAGATAAGATTATAACCTTTCTTTATAAACGCTTTGGCCATGGCTTGTGCATTACTGATTACTTGTTGACCATATTTTTTAAAGGAAGGCTCCAAAGCTTCCTTAAATGCCACCGCTTTAGCTGCAATGACATGCTCTAAAGGCCCGCCCTGCATACCTGGAAATACACCGCTGTTTAGAATGGACGACATCTTGATGACCGTTCCTTTTTTCGTTGTTCTGCCCCACGGATTATCAAAATTATTACCAAGCATAATAATACCTCCCCTTGGTCCCCTCAATGTTTTGTGAGTAGTGGAGCTTATGATGTGGCAATATGGCAATGGATCGTTTAAATGTTGGCCTGCTATCAAACCAGCTGGATGAGCAATGTCTGCTAATAGCAGAGCGCCTACTTCATCAGCAATTTCCCGAAATCTTTCGTAATCCCAATCACGAGCATAGGCTGAGGCTCCACAGATGATTAGTTTGGGCTTCTCTTTCTTTGCTGTGGCTTCGACTTTATCCATATTGATCAAACCGGAGTCTTTTTCTACGCCGTAAAAGAATGGCTGATAAACTTTACCAGAGAAATTAACAGGCGAACCATGAGAAAGATGTCCTCCGTGACTAAGATCGAAACCAAGAATTTTATCCCCTGCTTCTAAACAAGCCAGAAAGATGGCCGCATTGGCCTGGGCACCGGAATGTGGTTGGACGTTAGCATACTCAGCCCCGAATAATTCTTTAAGACGATCAATGGCAAGATTTTCTATCTCATCCACTACCTCACATCCACCATAATATCTTTTGCCGGGATATCCTTCTGCATATTTATTGGTAAGGCATGTTCCCATGGCTTTGAGAACATTTGCAGAAGTGAAATTTTCGGAAGCAATCAATTCGACACCTTCTCTTTGTCGCTGTAATTCCTGCCCAATCAGTTCGAATACTTTATCTGCCATGTGGTCGGTTTATATTAGAAAAACGCAAATGTAATAAATGTTTGAGGAGATAGCAGAAATACTTGCTCGGTAAAAACGAAAAGTTTCGCAAGCTGTTCAAGCTAAATGGTAAAATATAGAGAAAAGTCACATCATCAAATAAGTGAAATAAAAGACTTGTATACATAAAAAAAGGTCACCTCTTTCGGAGGCAACCTTTCTTATTATTTACTTAAAAATTTTATTGCTCTATTTCAAGTGCTTCCAATGTTTCATAATCAAGATTACCTATTGGTAAATTGTTTTCTCTCTGAAACTTAATCAAAGCAGCCTTAGTAGATGGTCCCATCTGATTATCAGCACCAGCTGGCCCCAGATCATAACCTCTTGCTATTAAAGCATTTTGTACTTTTCTGACCAAATCAGAAGTCATATCGCTTTCACAAACGATTTCTCTCCATTCTGTGAATCCACCTTTTTTTACCAACTGTCTTCTAGACACTGTCTTGTATTCAGCAGGAATTTCAGTAGTTTGAGTCGAAGCCGGGGATACCAATCTTTGGTAAGATCTGGTTTCATATTGAGCTTCCATTTCATCAGTATTGGTAGCCGCTTGATTGGCTAATTTTTGATATGATCTTGTAGTATACTCAGCAGGAACTTCAGTGGTATTAGCTGTGGCATCATTCACCAGTTTCTGATAAGTTCTTGTTTCATATTGAGCAGGAACTTCTGTCGTGTTGACTGTAGCGTCGGTAACCAGTTTCTGATAAGTTCTGGTTTTATACTCGTTACAATCTGTAACTTCCTCACTTCCACCATAGGTGACGAAGTCAGTTCTTCTATTCTGTCTTCTACCTTCAGCCGTGTCATTGCTCGCGATTGGAGAAGATTCTCCTCTACCTTCATAACTCAATCTATCTTCATCTATTCCTCTTTCGATCAAGGCATCATATACCGCTTTCGCTCTGGCTTCTGAAAGCACTCTATTGGCCTCAGTTCCGCCCTGGCTGTCAGTGTGGCCTACTAGCATTGCAGTGACGTCACCGTCTTCTTCCAACATAACCACCAATTTATCTATTTCAACATATGATGTTTGAGTTAGCACTGCTGAACCAGTTTGGAAATTTACGTTATCCAAAGTCATGGTTTTACCACAAGGAACTTCTTCTACCATAGCATCTGAGGCTAATTGTCTGATTGTTCTTGTAGTGTATTCGGCTGGAACAGTAACAGATTCAGTGGTCGCATCTTTCACCAACTTTTGGTAAGATCTGGTTTCATATTGAGCAGGCACTTCCGTCTTTGTACTTGTTGCCGGTGATACCAGTTTTTCATATGAGATTGTACCATATTGAGCAGGAATTTCTACTCTTTCAGTAGTTGCAGGTGATGCTAACTTCTGATAAGATCTTGTACCGTATTCTGCTGGAACTTCCTCAGAAGTTGTAGACGCAGGGGTAACTAATCTCTGGTAAGACCTGGTTTGGTATTCAGCAGGTACCTCTACTACTTCAGTAGTCGCAGGAGAAACCAACTTTTGATAAGATCTTGTATCATATTGAGCAGGTACTTCAATAGTCCTAATGCAGTCAGCACCGTTATCAGTCCAGCCATCTTCACATGGCTGTCTCACTTGCTTGCTTACTGTTCTATATTGAGCAGGAACTTCTACCAAACACCACACTAAACAATCTTCAGGATCTGCAGATAAACAACTAGGGTCAGCTTTTTTCTTAACCCATTTTGTATCCGCAGGAGAAACTTCTATTTGTTCAGTCACTGTTTCATATCTTGCAGGCTTCCTTTCAATCCTGCTTGAAGCCTCTTTAATCAAAACTTGTTCTGTTACCGTCTCATACTTTGCCGGTACTACTTTTAATGTCTGATAGGCATCTTTTACCAACACTTGTTCTGTTACCGTCTCATACTGAGCTGGTGTTGCCGTAAGTACAGTATAACCCTCCTTGGTCAAAACTTGCTCTGTAACGGTCTCGTATTTTGCAGGAACAACCTTTAGCTGCGAAGAAGCTTCTTTAGTTAACACTTGTTCTGTAACGGTCTCGTACTGAGCCGGTGTGATTTCAATGGTGCTGTAACCGGCTTGCTTTAATACTTGTTCTGTGACTGTTTCGAATTGAGCTGGTATTACTTTAAGTGTAGTGTATCCTTCTTTTACCATGACTTGTTCAGTCACTGTTTCGAACTTAGCCGGGATCACTCGTAGAGATCCAGTACCTTCCTTAGCGAGCACTTGCTCAGTCACCGTTTCATATTGAGCAGGAGTTACAGAAAGTTGAGTTCCCGCCTCCTTGGTAAGTACTTGTTCGCTCACACTTTCGAATGTTGCAGGACTTATGGAAATAGTCGTGCCGGCCTCCTTGGCCAAAACTTGCTCTGAAACTGTTTCGAATGTAGCAGGCTGCGCATTCAATTGTGTAGCAGCTTCTTTTCTTAAAACCTGTTCTGTTGCTGTCTCGTATTGCGCTGGCACAACTGTTACTCTTTGCGAGGCTTCTTTTACAAGAACTTGCTCAGTCACAGTTTCATACTGATCTGCTATCAAGCACTTGGCAAAACACTTACCTGGTTCAGCTGGTGGCATATCAGCACCCGGTTGAGCACCTGCCACATACACTGCAAGCAGTAGTATTGTTGTAATGATGTAATTAGTCTTTCTCATAGTATAATAAGAATTTTAGAAAGTTAGAAATAAAATAGGGTTGAGCTATTTTGTGTTAAACATAATTTTAATTGCGTAAGTCCTTGATTTTAATAGACTTCTTTTGGATAACAAAGAAAGTGTTTCCGGATGCTCTTCGTCTGAACTAAATTATTTTCACCTAATGAATATGGAATAACTTCCTCCTCTTTTGTCAAAATTTTTATTTCATCTTTACCTTTATGATAGGCTAGATTGCTTTCTGTGCCAACAAGAGTCAGCTCCTCAGCAATATGAGCATCTACATCATAATATGATTGAATTTTATCACGAACATTTTTAATATGGTGTGAAGTAAATTCATGGTCTGATAGCTCAATTTTGAATAACTTTCTATTCAATAAGCCATTAGCGATGAAGTTCAGTGAAAAGTTATCGACTTTCACAAACTTTTTAATCAAAACATAAATATCAAAGTCGTCTAGATCAGCATATTTGCTAATTACGTTGTTGCGGTTTGCTGTCAAGTTGTAGACATCAACGTTTTTTGTTAAAAAGTAACTTAAATTGTCATTGTAAAACGCATGATTACTTACTTTTAGGTAATCTCTTAGCATCCGTACAAATCTTCGTAACATTTGTTCGCTTATGATAGAGGTCTTGTGTAGATATACTTGCCAATACATCAATTTTCTGGATAACAGAAATTTTTCGATGGAAAAAATGCCCTTCTGTTCTACTACCAGTTCATCATTTCTAACATTGAGCATCTTTATAATCCGGTCGTACGAAATTACACCTTCAGCTACTCCAGTGAAGAAACTGTCTCTGGTTAGATAATCCATTCTATCCATATCTAATTGACTGGAGACCAATTGATGTAAAAATTTCCTGGGATAATTGCCTTTAAAAATTTCCATCGCGAGACTTAATTGCCCATTAAATTCCTCATTCAGCGTTTCCATAAAGGCCAATGAGAGCTGTTCATGTGACACATTGACAAATAAGCCCTCTAATGCATGAGAGAAAGGACCATGGCCAATGTCATGAAGTAAAATAGCAATACTGACTGCTTCAGATTCTTCCGCTGAAACAATGACGTTTTTTTCTCTTAAAACCTGGATGGCTTGTGTGATGAGGTGCAAACTGCCTAAAGCGTGGTGAAACCTGGTATGTAAAGCTCCTGGATAAACAAAGTGAGACAGGCCCATTTGTGCAATACGACGCAATCGCTGAAAATAAGGATGATCGATAAGATCATATAAAATCTCATGAGGGAAACTTATAAAGCCATAGATCGGGTCATTAAAAATTTTCTTCTTACTCAAATGGACATCAACTTTAAATTCTCGGCAAAATTACCAGGACTTATTTAATAAAACTTAAAAAAATAATATATCGATATTTCTTAACGTTTCGAACTTGGCCTACTTTGGACCATTAACAAATAAGTAAAATAAAATAGATGTCGAAAATTAAGATACTCTGGGCAGATGATGAGATAGAAATGCTTAAGCCACAACTCTTTTTTTTAGAGAAAAAGGGATATGAGGTTTTGACGGTTTCGAATGGGTATGATGCACTGGATGAGCTCAAAGACAATAATGACATCGATGTTATATTTCTGGATGAATCTATGCCAGGCATTACCGGACTGGAAACCCTAACTAAAATAAAAGCAGATTCTCCTAACATACCAGTTGTAATGATCACTAAGAATGAAGCAGAAAACTTGATGGAAGAGGCCATTGGCTCCCAAATAGACGACTACCTGATCAAACCTGTAAATCCTAACCAGATTTTACTCACGCTGAAAAAGATAGTGGATAACAAAAGGCTGGTGAGTGAAAAGACGGCTTCAGATTATCAGCAGGAATTTCGCAAGATCCTGATGGATATCAATAGTGGTTTGGATGTACCAGGCTGGGTTGATACTTATAAGAAAATTATAAACTGGGAACTCAAGTTGGATGAATCCGAGGTAGATCAAATGCAGGACATTCTTTCCATGCAGAAAAATGAAGCCAATAGTGAGTTTTCCAAATATGTAGTCAAAAACTATGAAGATTGGCTAGAAGGCAATGGCCCGGTGATGTCCAATACCTTAATGCGAAAAAAGATTTTTCCGCAATTGGAGGATAATAGACCTACCATCATGCTTTTACTGGACAACCTTAGGTATGATCAGTGGAGAATGATAGAACCTATTCTAAGTGATTTGTTTAAGAAAGACGAAGAAGATTATTTCTTTTCCATTCTGCCTACTTCCACTCAGTACTCTCGCAACGCCATTTTTTCAGGGTTGATGCCGCTAGAAATTGAGCGCATGCATCCAGATTGGTGGCTGAACGACAATGAAGAAGGTGGCAAAAACCTAAAAGAGAAAGAGTTGCTGGAAGATCAGATTCAAAGGGTGATGAGAAAGGAAGTCAAATCTGAATACATAAAAGTCACGAACACCTATTATGGCAAAGTACTGAATGACAATATCCAGAATTATGTTCAAAATGATTTGACTGTGATTGTCTACAACTTCATAGACATGTTGTCCCACGCAAGAACAGAGATGGAAGTGCTTAAAGAACTGGCCAGAGATGAAAAAGCGTATCGGTCCCTGACGGTTTCCTGGTTCAAGAATTCTCCTTTGTGGACTGCGCTTCAAAAAATTGCGGATAAGGATGTGAAGTTGATCGTCACTACCGACCATGGCACTATAAGGGTTAGTCAACCGTCTAAGGTGGTAGGAGATAGGGAAACCACTACAAATTTAAGGTATAAAGTAGGGAGAAATCTAAAATATGACAAAAAGGATGTGCTGGAATCCGTCGATCCTCACGCATTTGGATTGCCAAAACCAAACGTGAGTTCAAGATTTATTTTTGCTAAGGCGGATAAATTCTTCTTGTATCCCAACAACTATAATTACTTTAATAATTTCTATAATGACACCTTTCAGCACGGAGGTATTTCATTAGAAGAAATTATCTGTCCAGTTGTGACAATGAGTTCCAAGTAATTGCACTAGATTACCTTTTACGTCAAGTGGGCAAATAAATCAGGGTGTTCCGAAATGAAGTGTTCGTAATTCTTATAGCTCGGAATGAATGTTATGCGTCGTCCTAGTTTTCCTTTTGCGCGAAGATGTATGGTTATTAATTTGAAAAGACCATAGTTCTTCTCCTCGATGCGTTCTATGTCATCATAATGGTAAGCATAAGTCTTCCAGTAATTACTTACAAAGTATCTCTCAGGACCCATATCTACCCGTAAGAGTTGGAATACTGTGAAATAAAGAAATAATCCGAATATGAAGTACATCATTAGGTAAGCAGTTCTGAATTGCCACGAACCTAAAAGGGGAATACTATCAGGGTCAATTAAAAAGATAGCGAACAGAAACGACGTGAAAAAAACAACCCAGAAAGTGGGAATGAAAAGCTTTAAAAATAATGTTATGTTATTTGAAACCCTGGTCAAAAGTCTGGATCGGGTTGTACGCGTTTAGAAATAATAATACTGATTTCGTAAAGAAAGTAAACTGGGATTCCAATCAAAAACTGTGTTATGATATCCGGTGGTGTTATGATAGCAGCCAGAATCAGAATGACTACTATGGCATGTCTCCTGTATTTTTTCATAAATTCTGGTGTGACCAGCCCTATTTTAGACAGGAAGTAAACCACTATGGGTAATTGGAAAATAATTCCTGTAGGCAGTGTGAACATAAACATATAAGTAATGTATGATGCCAGTGTACCTCCGGATTCTACATTTTCTGCCACGGTATAGTTACCTAAGAAGTTGAGTGCAAATGGTGATATAATGAAGTATCCAAAAAGCACTCCGGAAATGAATAGTAGTGAGGCAATGACTACCACCCCTCTGGTGTACTTTTTCTCCTTATCATACAATCCTGGCTTCACAAATCTCCAAATTTCCCAAAAGACATAGGGAAAGGAGCAAATGAAGCCAATCATGATGGATGACTTGATATGGATAATGAACTGCTCTCCAATATTGATAGTATCCAATTGCATTTTCGGTGGACCAAAACACATACTCTCTGCCAGCGTACAAAACATTTGAAATGTAGGAAAACTCTCTTTTAGTGGCCCAAAAATAATGGTACCAAATACAAAGTCCTTAGCGATGAAAACAGCAATGCCAATAACGAAAACGGCGGCAAAGGATCTGAGAATATGCCACCTCAATTGTTCGAGATGGTCTAAAAATCCCATTTCTGCTTCTACTTCCGCCTTTTTGACTTCTGTGGATTTTTCCTTCTTCTTAAATAGTTTTTTCATCGGACGGCAAATTTACATCTATAACTTTAATATTGTATACACAGTGTCCTAAAAAAACGCTTTCTATAATTTGTTCCGATTATTTACTCTATTTTCGCGACTAAAATGGCCTTGTGGACTTATTAGTCAATATTCTCATCTTCGTCGTTAGCCTGGCTGCTTTGCTAAAAGCTTCTGACTTTTTTGTGGAAGCAGCTGAGAGAATTGGTTTGTCTATTGGTATTTCACCTTTCATTATTGGTGTAACAATTGTCGCATTTGGAACATCTTTACCCGAACTAGCAACGTCGATGGCCGCAGTTTTTGCAGGCTCCTCAGAAATTGTCATAGGTAACGTAATAGGATCAAATATCACGAATATTTTGTTGGTTCTCGGCCTTACCGCCATTGTCGCCAAAAAGATAGTGATGGATTTTGATATTATGGATATTGAAATGCCACTACTACTTGCTTCTGCGTTCTTTCTTTATTTTGTCTTGGCAGATAATCAGGTGACCGTCATGGAATCTATTTTATTCCTTGTTGCTCTGGTTGTTTTTCTTTTGAATTCTTTCGGTCAACGGGTTGATGATGTAGAGAAACCCAAATTTCAAATCAAAGATTTAATCATATTGTTGATATCCGGAGTGGTTGTTTATTTCGGGGCTTATTACACAATTTTTGCCATAGAGAGAATTTCTCTTCAATTGGGTGTCAATCGAGATTTTATCGCTTTATCGGTTTTGGCCTTGGGAACTTCATTGCCTGAAGTTGTGGTCAGCATAGCGGCTGCAAGAAAGGGTAAACCAGGTATTGCAGTAGGTAATGTATTAGGATCTAACATTTTCAACACATATGCAGTTGTAGGTATACCAAGCTTAATAGGTGATTTGGTCATTCCAGAAAGTACAAATGATTTCAGTTTGCCTTTTATGATGGCCATAACCATTATGTTTGCGGTAGGTTGTATCAGTAAAAAATTAAGCAGATGGGAAGGCGTGATGTTGGTCATTTTTTATGTTTATTTTATTTTCACGCTCTCTAAGGACATGTTTTGAGAGCAATTCTAGCAATGTTTAAATTAAAATTATAGGTCATGTTTGGAGATTTGATGGGTAATATGGAAGAGAAGCAAAAAGCACTTCAGGAGAAATTAGCAAAAATCGAAGTGCAGGCCGAGGCAGGTGATGGAGCAGTGGCGGTGAAGGCCAATGGCAACAAAGAAGTGTTAAATATTAAAATCGACCAAAATAAAATCACTCTTGAAGATGTTGAAGAACTTGAAGATTTGGTTTTAGTCGCAGTAAATCGTGCTTTGGAACTTGCGGGTGAAAAAGCTGAAGTTGAATCTCAATCGATGATAAGCGATATGTTGCCTCCTGGACTGGGAGGATTATTTGGTGGATAATGAGAAGAATAGCTTTTTGCCTTTTATTTTTTGGAAGTGTCCTACTTTCAGGTCAAACCGTTTATATCAGCTTTGATGATTGTCTGGCTATAAATTCGGGTAATCTGGTGGACCCCGAAGTTTTGGGTGATGTAGGTTGTGATTGTGGTGTAGAAGGGGAATCCATCTCTTTACAAGATAGCGATAGCGCCCTAGAATTTGATTCGTCATACACAGATTTGTTTCAGGAAGATTTTACCCTTAGCTTTTATTTTATGATTCCTGACGATGCCAGTAGAATTACTGACATTTTCTCCGTTTCTTCTCGATGTCGCGTGGATAGTACATTGACGATCAAGTATTTAGCTCAAGAATCCACCCTACGAGTGCAGATGGCAAGAGATTTTGATTTGTTTGTAGAAATGGACGCTAAAGTCAATACAGATCAATGTTGGCATCAGGTAGTGGTAGTTCGCGACAATGAGAATTATGCCTTATATCTGGATGGTCAATTTTTTGATAATGACTTTACAAATGGTCAAATTCGATTGGATTCCAGCGGAACAATGGCATTTGCCAAAAGTCCTTGTCAATCTTTCGGAGAAACTCCCTTCATGGGTAAAATAGATGAGTTTAAGATTTATGATAGAGCATTGACAGTCGGTGAAATTTTCGCTGATTACAGAAAGCTTGATCATATTCTTACCAGTGATACCACCATTTTCTCTGGAACTTCAGTTCAAATTAATCAAACCAAAACGTGTTCAGATGACCTTACCTGGTTCCCGACGACCAGCGTAAATGAACCATTAGAGCTTGAGCCGATAATTTCTCCTTCGTCGACAACCATGTATGGAATTAATTACAATTACGGCATTTGTCGTGGTCGAGATACTATTTCCATAGCAGTCATAGATTCTGATGCAGTAGAGTGTGATAATTTATTAATTCCAAATGCGTTTACGCCCAATAACGACGGGCTTAATGACAGAATTGGCATCAGTAATGCTTTCATCATTGAAGAACTTCGATCTTTCGAAATTTTTGATAGGTGGGGAGAACGAGTGTTTTCTACGAACGTTAGGACAGATCAGTGGGACGGTACCCTTCAAGATCAAAAATTGAATCCTAATGTATTTCTCTACAAGGTGAATTATTCTTGCAAGGGAGAAGATTACTTACAGACTGGAAGCCTTACTATTCTTAGGTAATCAGATCTTTAAGAATTTTGCCATCTCCCATTTGATCCCGATTTTTCATTTTATAATTGCACCATTGAATGTGCGTTTTCTAATCATCATTATATCAATCTCGATATAGAATGTGTATTTCAATTCACATTACTGAAATAACTATATGTTTCAACGCTCATAAATATGTAGGGGGGCTTACATTTTAACGTTTCTTATTATCTGAGTAACGCTTTTTATAGATAGAGACTGGACCTGGATATTATAATACTTGTACTATGCATTCACCCTGGCAATAGGCCCTAGTTATATCCCTTCGTTTGCTATCAATGAGGTGTATTTTTTTAAATACCAAAAGATCGTTAGGAAGTTGGAGCAATTCTACATTAAAAACAGAAGACAGAAAGTCAGGGAATTTTTTCTCTGTCTTTTACTATTTACAATTTGTATATCTGCTTGGGGTCAAAGTGCAGAATCTTGTCCTGCTCCAGCTCCAGATGGATTGCATACTTGTCCATTGGGTGACGTTGCTCACTACACGTTTGATCTCTCATCAAGCGCTACAGCAACCGATGCACAACAGATTGAAGGTTCTTCCGGAAGTCCTTGCTGTGGTGACGAATTAAATTCGAATGCTAAATGTAATGTAGTAGAAGTGTTGCTCAACCCACAGACTACATCTCTAAGTTTTGAATTTTACGGTAATCTGGGTACATCCGGTAGTATTAAATTTTCTTCTGACAGAAATGATGTTTGTAGTGGGGGTGTAGAAAGTTTAAATGATTTTGATAGAGACAGTCTTTGTGTCGATGGTAATTCGGGAGAATTTTTCATTACCATTTGTAAGCCAGGAACGGCAGACTATTGTGTGGATATTCAAGCCAACAAAGCTGACGGTTTTGGAGATCAGGTAGTTTTACTGGATGATGTCGTCAACTGTCAATACGAAGTGAATGTCAACTCTACAGACACACTTTACAATATAACCTGGAGATCTCTAACGGGTGAAGACAATGACACCATGTTGCTATATTGCCCTGGACCGGGGTTGGATTGTTTGCGTCCGGTATTTACTCCCCCGGGGAACCTGAATACCGATGATGAGTACATCTACGAAGTATGTGGAGAATTTTATAGCGAACAATGTGGTCCCACGGGAATCCTGATTTGCGATACTGTAAATATTATAATTATTCCACAGATCATTGTAGAATTAGAGGAAGTCATTGTGTGTACTGGGGAGTTTCCCTGGGAAGTCAATGCTGATGTGGATCCAGACGAACCCACCTTTGAATATTATTGGTATGATGAATATGATGGACCAGCGGGAGGTGGAAATTTATTGGCTGTGACCAATAGTCCGGATTACGATGTACCAGCCGCAGGGCGCTATTCAGTATATGTTCTCGATACTAACGATGATGCGTACAACTGTACGAGGACATTTACATTTAATTTTGACGTGATCGAAGAATTCGATCCTGTAGCCGTTATAGATATCATTGATTTTGATGAATGTAATCTGACGGTAACATTTTCCGGAATGAACTCTCAGGATAATTATCTGGCTGATAATCTGGACTATGCATGGGACTTTGGTGATGGTGCAGTAGATTTTGGATCAGGGCTTGACCTTGTCACACACACTTATGATCAATGTGATGCTTACACAGTTTATCTGTATGTAGAAGATCCGGATGTTACCGGCGATTGTTACTGGGCAGAAATCGAATTGGATTTTAACTTTGATGACGAAGAACCTGTTCTGACTTGTCCAGATGTGGTTTTAGGCCAGTGTAGCATTGATGATGTTCCCATTTATGCGGACTGGAACGAATTTATCTCTGCTACAGGCGCTGGTTTTTTTGACAACTGTACCGTCAATGAAAGCAGTTTTCAATTTTTAGGTGAAACAGATAATAATGACCCAGATGGTCTGCCATGTCCAATGATGTGGGAGAGAACTTACTACGTTGAAGATATGTGTGGCAATGCCACAACTTGTATTCAACAGGTAGAGATCAGAGATACCATACCTCCGGTAATCGATCCGGAAGCTCAAGATGAAGTATTTGAATGCGAGAGAGGCGATATCAATAGCATCCTAAATTTATGGTTAAGTGTCAGAGGCTATGCTCAAGCGACAGATAACTGCACCGATGAGGCAGATCTTGTGTGGACTTATGATCCCGCGAACCCAATGGTTGATGGTGGCTGCGGAGTGACAGGAGAAGTAGAAGTCACTTTTTATGTGACGGATGAATGTGGAAACAGTTCAAGCACAACGGCTTCATTTATAGTAGAAGATAATACTGATCCTGAAATTACTTGTCCACCGGATTTGACACTTGAATGTCCGGCAGATACCATGCCTACTGCAACTGGATTTGCTACAGCAACGGATCTTTGTGATGATGATTTAGACATTACTTATGATGATGTGGTCATTAATGGTTGTGGTGGAACCTATGAAATAGAAAGAACTTGGACAGCTACCGATGATTGTGGTTTAAGCGTATCATGCGTGCAGCTAATTTCAGTAGTTGATAATACCCCACCCGTAGTTACAACACAAGCCCAGGACATAACCATTGAATGCGATCTTTCTGATAGAGATGCTCAAATTCAGAATTGGTTAGGTAATAACGGTTTTACTGTTGCAAGTGATGGATGTAGTGGCATTTCATGGTCCAATGATTATACGGGTCTCACTGAAGATTGTGGTGGAACCGGAACTGCTTCTGTTACCTATACCATTATAGATGATTGTGGAAATACAGTTACATCAACTGGAACGATTACCATTATTGATATTACAGCACCTACAGTTACTTGTACACCTGTCAGCCAGACCTTTGAATGTAACTCTGGAGATAACGAATCAATAGCTGATCAGTGGGTGGCGGATAATATGGCCTTGTTACAAGGGTGCAGTTCAGATGCGTGTGGAGGATTGATCTTCGATAATAATTATATATGGAATTATAACATCAATTGTGGTCAAGTTTTAAATTTTACAGTCGAGTTTTATGTGAGAGATGAATGTGGAAATGTTACAACATTGCCCGCCACGATTACCTTCGAAGATACTTCTAATCCGATAGTAAACTGTGATCCGGTAGATATTGCACTAGAGTGTAATGGATCCATCAATGAAACAGAAGCCAATCAATGGAATGCTGATAACATTGCTCTATTAGAAGCATGTAGTTCCGATGAATGTGGAACCATCTCAGTATCCAGCGACTATGTATTTACAGGTCTTTCGGATGATTGTGGAGTATCAGGGGAAATCACTGTTAACTATACCATTCGTGATAACTGTGGTAATGAGGTAACAAGGACAGCAACGCTTACCATCACCGATAATACGGCTCCGGATATTGTTTGTCCTCCTGATGTCATTCTGGATTGTCCTGCCGCTACAGACCCTTCAGATACCGGTACAGCAACAGGTACTGATGATTGTGGATCTGTTACGATTACTTATTTAGATGTGGTCACGCAGAATTGTGGCAATACCTATGAAATTGAAAGAACATGGACAGCTGAAGATGAATGTGGACTTACCACTGATTGTGTTCAACTGATAACAGTCGTTGATAATACACCACCAGCGCTGACGCCTGCACAAGATTTGGTTATACCATGCAATGAAAACGATCAGGATGCCGTCATTCAAGCATGGTTGGATAATAATGGAGGAGCCTCGGCTACAGATGCTTGTAATACTTTTTTCTGGGACCATGATTATAATGGAATTTCAGATGAATGTGGTGCAACGGGTACTGCCCTGGTGACTTTTATAGTCGAAGACGCTTGCGGCAATACCAATACTACCAGTGCTACGGTCACAGTGATAGATGATTCAGCACCAAATGTATCATGCACGCCAATAAGTGAAACTTATGAATGTGAATTAACAGACAATGAGAGCATTGCAGATCAATGGGTGGCTGATAATATCACTTTGTTAGAAAGCTGTAGTTCAGATCCTTGCGGAGACCTCGAAGTTACGAGTAACTATCTATGGAATTATAACATCAATTGTGGTGAGGTTTTAAATTTTACTGTAGAGTTTTATGTAAGGGATGTTTGTGGAAATGTAACCACATTACCTGCAACGATCTCATTTGAAGATACAAGTGTTCCTATTGTTGATTGTGATGCGGAAGACCTGGATCTGGAGTGTAACGCTTCCTTAGATCAGGGAATTGCAGATCAATGGAATGCAGATAATATTGCACTGCTGGAAGCTTGTAGTTCAGATGCATGTGGTACCATATCTGTACAGAGTGATTATTCATTCAATTCTCTTTCGGACGAATGTGGAGGTACTGGTGAATTGACGGTCAATTATACAATATCTGATGATTGTGGAAATGAGATCTTAAGAACAGCGACCATTACCATAACAGATAACACGGAACCTGAAATCATCTGCCCGGCTGATGTTGTTCTGCAATGTCCCGCTGACATTGATCCATCCAATACGGGTGTTGCAACTGGAAGTGATGATTGTGGCCCAGTATCGATTTCATACGAAGATGTGAGAACTGATCTATGCGGAAATACATTTGAAATAGAAAGAACATGGACTGCAGTGGACCTTTGTGGACTTACTACAGAATGTGTACAAATTATTGCAGTTATCGATGATACTCCTCCTGCAGTCACACCTGCTGAAGATTTAATCATACAGTGTAATGAAACAAATCAGGATGCCATTATACAAGCGTGGTTAGACAATAATGGTGGGGCGACTGCCAGTGATGCTTGTAATAGCTTTGACTGGACCAATGATTTCGATGATATATCTGATGATTGTGCTGCCACTGGTACCGCTACTGTAGTTTTTACTGTGGAGGATGCCTGTGGAAATTTCAGTACGACAAGTGCTACGGTTACTGTTATCGATGATTCTGCTCCAGTAGTATCTTGTACACCTGTGAGTCAGACCTATGAATGTGAGGATTTAGATAATGAAGCCATTGCCGATCAATGGGTAGCAGATAATATTGCTTTACTTGAGGGATGTAGTTCTGATCCATGTGGTGATCTGGAGGTCTCCAGCAATTATGCATGGAATTACACCATTGTTTGTGGTCAAACGCTATCCTTTGACGTAGAATTCTATATTGAAGACATCTGTGGAAATATAACTACTCTGGTGGCCACAATCACCTTTGAAGATACATCTAATCCAATCGTGGATTGTGATCCGGAGGATATTGTACTGGAATGTAGTACGACGGATAATCTTTCTGCTGCTACTGCGTGGAATGATAATAATATGGCATTATTGATTGGATGTAGTAGTGACGCTTGTAGTGATGTAACAGTGACCAACAATTTTGATTTTGGTAACTTGTCAGATGGATGTGGGGGAACAGGTTCAATTACTGTTACATATACCATTGAAGATGTTTGTGGTAACACAGTTACTCGACAAGCAACCTTAACCGTTGAAGACAATCTAGAGCCTGAAATCATTTGTCCACCTGATATAGTATTGCAATGTCCTGCAGACATTGACCCATCTAATACTGGAGAGGCAACAGGGACAGATGATTGTGGTGCGGTTTCAATTACCTATACGGATGTAATAACCAATGGTTGTGGCAATACATTTGAAATCGAAAGAACCTGGACTGCAGAAGACCAGTGTGGATTGACTTCAGAATGTGTGCAAATTATTGCCGTTATTGATGACACACCGCCTACCATTACCCCGGCTCAGGATTTATTGATCCCATGTGATGCAAACAATCAGGATGCTGTCATACAAAACTGGTTAGATAATAATGGAGGGGCTACAGCCAACGATGCTTGTAACGGTTTCAATTGGGATAATGATTATACTGATATTTCAGATGACTGTGGAGCGACTGGAACTGTTTTAGTGACCTTCACAGTGGAGGATGATTGTGGGAATATCAGTACGACAAGTGCTACATTAACAGTTATAGATGATATTGCTCCTACTGTTTCTTGCGATCCCATAAGCCAGACATTTGAATGTAATGCTATTGATAATGAGACCATAGCCGATCAGTGGGTAGCGGATAACATTGACCTACTTACCAATTGTAGTTCTGATGCTTGTGGAAGTCTGGAAATAACGAGTAACTATGCGTGGAATTATACGATTGTTTGTGGCCAGACACTTTCTTTCGATGTTGAGTTCTACATTGAAGATGAATGTGGAAATGTTACTACAAGAACAGCTACCATCACTTTCCAGGACACTTCTATTCCAATTGTGGATTGTGATCCAGAAAGTATAGTTTTAGAATGTGATGCAGTAGATAATAATGCAGCTGCGGATGCATGGAATGCAGACAATATGGCATTATTAATTGCATGCAGTAGTGATGCCTGTAGCGATGTCACTGTCGAGAATGATTATGATTTTGCAAACTTATCTGATGGCTGTGGAGCAACTGGAAGTATTACTGTAACCTACACGATCACAGATGTATGTGGAAATGTAGTAACACGCGAGGCCACTTTGACAGTTGAAGACAATCTTGCTCCGGAAATCGTTTGTCCTCCCGATGTTGTCCTTCAATGCCCGGCAGATACGGAACCTTCTAATACAGGAGTAGCGACAGGAAGTGATGATTGTGGAACCGTTGAGATAACTTATCTCGACGTCGTGAATCCTGGCTGTGGAAATACATTTGAAATAGAAAGAACATGGACAGCTGAAGACTTATGTGGACAAACTACCCAATGTGTTCAGATAATCACTGTTATAGATGATACACCTCCGGTTGTTGTGGCTGCTCAGGACCTAACTTTAGAATGTGATCTAAGCACTCAAGAAACGGCTATTCAAGCCTGGCTCACTAATAATGGAGGTGCAACAGCTACTGATGAATGTAATGAAATGACCTGGGAAAATGACTATGAGCCATTTACAGTAGATTGCGGAGGTGCAGGTACAAGAGATGTCATTTTCACAGTGACTGATGCTTGTGGTAATTTTACAACCACTATCGCAACGGTAACTGTAATCGATGGATCAGCACCTACTGTAACGTGTGATCCTACAAGCCCTACCATTGAATGCGATGGATTAGACAACAATGAATCAATGGCTGAAGCCTGGGATTCCCAAAACATCAATGACCTTATCACATGTAGTTCTGATCCTTGTGGAAGTTTCGAAGTGACAAGTGACTATGACTGGGCTAACTACATCCCTGGTTGTGGTGATGCAGGGACTTTGACAGTTGAATATGCAATTACCGATGATTGTGGAAATGTAACAACGAGAACAGCAACCATTACATTTGTAGATAATTCAATCCCAGTGGTCACTTGTGCACCGGAGGACATCACCCTTGAGTGTAGTGCACTGGACAATCAAGCGCAGGCAAACCAATGGAATGATGATAATTTAGCACTTTTAATAGATTGTAGTTCAGATGCTTGTGGTACGGTTACCGTAAATAGTAGTTTCGATTATGGTCAACTGCAGTATACATGCGGATCTAGCGGAACTCTTGATGTGACGTACACTATTGAAGATAATTGTGCATTTATTGTAAGTTTTACAGTAACACTGACCATTGTAGATAATACACCTCCTGAAATAGAATGTCCAGAGGATATTACATTAGATTGTCCTGCAGATACTGATCCCTCTAACACTGGAGTAGCCACGGGAACCGATGATTGTGGAGGGGTGGTGATTACTTATGATGATGATGTCGCTCCCGGATGTGGAAGCTCTTATGTGATCACAAGAACTTGGACAGCAACAGACGAGTGTAATTTAACTTCAACTTGTATTCAAGTGATTACAGTGGAGGATATTACTGAACCTGAAATTATTTGTCCGGCTGATGTGACCATTGCTTTTGATAATTCATGTGGTTTAGAATCTACACCAACTGATTTGGGAGAACCCGTGGTAACCGATGCATGTAGTAGCGACCTGGATGTAACATATTCAGATGACCTTGATGATCTGTCTGAATGTAATGGGACAGGATTTTTCACACGAACCTGGCGAGTTGAAGATGAATGTGGAAATGTGGCCACTTGTGACCAAATCATCACAGTGATAGATATTACGGAACCAGAGGTGACATGTCCAGCAGATGTAACTGTGGAGTACGATAACAATTGTGATCTGGATTTGGATCCTGGTGTATTAGGAACACCTACTGTCACGGATAACTGTGATCAGAATCCCGAAATCATTTACGAAGATGATGTCAGCGGTTTAGATCAATGTAATGCAACAGGTTTAATCGTTAGGACCTGGACCATCACTGATGCTTGTGGAAACGAAACCATATGCATACAAAATATTACAGTCATAGATGTTATTGCTCCGGAGATAATATGTCCAGACATCACTACCATCAACTATGATACACAGTGTGAAATAGACCTTGATCCTGGAATAGTAGGGGTTCCGACGATCACAGATAACTGTGATGTATCACCGACCATTTTCTTCGAAGATGATGTAACTGGTTTGGATGGATGTAATGGAACGGGTACCATTATTCGGACCTGGACTGTGACAGATGCATGTGGTAACAGTTCTACATGTGAGCAACTATTTATCATTCAAGATATAACTGCACCTGAAGTCATCTGTCCGGATGAAGTGACCGTTACCTTTGACAGTCAGTGTAGCTTTGACATCGACCCTAGTTTTACCGGACAACCTACGGTGTTAGACAATTGTGATGCTAATCCGGAAATTTCATACGAAGATGATTTCTCACCATTGACCGAATGTAATGGAACGGGCACTTTCGTCAGAACCTGGACAGTCACAGATGTATGTGGCAATGTCACTACTTGCGTTCAATCCATTGTTGTACAAGACAATACTAATCCGATTGTTGAATGTCCTCCAGATATAACCCTGGCATTAGATGAGGATTGTTCCATTGATACAGATCCCACCATAACTGGGCTACCTGTTGTTACAGATAATTGTGATCAGGATCCATTGGTAGAATATGAAGATGACTTAAGTGGATTAGATCCATGTAATGGAGCCGGAGAAATCATAAGAATATGGACCATCACAGATGTGTGTGGCAATGAAACGGAATGTATTCAAAGTATTACTATTATAGACGATAGTGAAACTACGATTGTTTGTCCTGACGATGTTACATTAGATTGCCCCGCTGATACAGACCCCTCTGTAACTGGATTCGCAGAAGGATTTGATAATTGTGGTATTGAATCGGTAACTTATGAAGATGAAGTAGATGAAACTTGTCCCGGAAATGCCATCATTACCAGAACCTGGACAGCTACCAACAACTGTGGAGAAACAGCCGAATGTATTCAAATTATTACTGTGGTGGATGAGACACCGCCTGCTATTAGTTGCCCAGACGATTTAACTGTGGAATGTGATGGTAACGGTAATACTTCAGATATTGTGAATTGGCTAGATGATGTTTCTGCTTCAGACGATTGTTCATTGGTATTTTTAGATGACGATTTTGATGGAATTAATGGACCTTGCGAGGGCATTGGAAGTGCAACAGTTACCTTTGTAGCAAGGGACGAATGCGGCAGGGAATCTACATGCGAAGCTACCATCACTATTGAAGATACAACACCACCAGTAGCTGATGAGATTATTGATTTGACACTGACTTATTTATCGGAAATTCCAAACGTCAATGTGGAAGTAGTTTTAGGAGAAGCAGATCTTTGCGATCCTAATCCATTGGTAACTTTTGTAGGTGAAACGGATAATGGTGGATCTGGTTGTGCAGGAGATCCATTGATCATCACCAGAGCGTATAGCGTTGTCGATTGTTCAGACAATTCGTTTGCTGTAGACCAGGAGATAACAGTTGAAGCTGAACCATTGGAGGCAGAAGAAGAAATAACAGAAATTTTATGTACTGGTGAGAACACTGGAGAAATATTCCTAACCATATCAGGTGGAACAGAACCTTATAGCACGACTTGGTCTGATGCGGGTAATGATGATCAAACCGAACTTACCGATTTATTCGCGGGAACCTACACTGTCACCATTACTGATGACATAGGTTGTGAGTTAATCCGAGATATAGTAGTTGCTGAGACTGATGATGCATTAAATGTGGTGCTTGGTCCTCAAAACCCGGTAATATGCATAGACGGAGAAGTAATCCTTACAGCAGTAGCATCCGGAGGGGTGATGCCTTATTCCTATGAGTGGAGTGCCCCTACTACCACTGAAGAGACCATTACAATTTCAGAGGAGGATACTTACTTTGTGACCGTAACTGACTTTAATGGTTGTTCAGATATTGCAGAAGTAACCTTACGTGTTCTCGATAACCCTGAAATCTTTAATCCAGGTCCACTAGAGAATTGTGAAGAATTAATATTGCCGGCTATAGACGGTAACGATCTCTCAGGAAATGAAGCTTACTATACTGGCCCACAAGGAACAGGAGTTCAATATGAACCAGGAGATATCATAGACTTTAGTGGTACCATGTATATCTATGATGAGTCGGGTACAGAACCCAATTGTGTAGCCGAGACTGAATTTGAAATTACTATTTTCGAGACGCCTAATCCCATTGCAGAACCGGATGCTGCAAGTTGTGATGCTTATACGCTCCCGCCAATAGGAGGGACAAATTTATCAGGAGACGAAGCATATTACACGCAACCTAATGGTGAAGGAGATCAATACCTACCTGGTGACATCATCAACGATGACATTACCTTATATGCTTATGATATAGCCAATGGCTGTTCAGGCGAGGATGAATTTGTGGTTTCCATCGTTGAGACTCCAGAAATTGATCAACCGGATGATGTAAATGCATGTAACGAGTATTCTCTTCCGGACATCACTGGAATAGGGATCAGCGGAGATGCAGCTTATTTCACTGAAACCAATCAGGGAGGTACACGTTACAATCCTGGAGACATCATAAATGAAGATATCCAACTGTTTATTTATACTCAGGCAGGATCCTGTTTTGATGAAAAGCAGTTCAATATTTCCATTTTACCTGTTCCTGAGTTGGATCCAATATCTAATTTTACAAACTGCGATGTTTTCGAATTACCGACTATAACTGGAACGAATTTAACAGGAAATGAGGCTTATTATGATGGTCCTGGTGGAACTGGAAATTCATTTGATCCAGGTGATTTTATATCTGAAACGACTACATTGTATGCTTATGATATCGCTTTGGATTGCCCTACGGAGGTCAGTTTTACGATTGAAATAGTCGAAACGCCGGAAATAGATCCACAGCCAGACAGAACTGAGTGTGACTTCTACACCCTTGAGCCTATAACAGGAGTAGGGGTCGGGAGTGCGTTGTACTACACGGAGTCTGGAGGCAATGGCACTTCTTATTCAGCAGGAGAACAGATTTCAGAATCGATTACGATCTATATGTACGTTGATGCGGGAGATTGTAGCATCGAAGAGCGTTTTAATATAACAATTCTCGAAACGCCTGATATTGACCCACCATCCAACATTTCAGGTTGTGATGAGGTCCCACTACCAGCTATTACAGGTACGGCTCTTTCCAATAATGTATCGTATTTTACTGAATCTGGTGGTAATGGCGATGTGTTAGCTGAAGGAGACTTAATTTCTTCTTCTACCACGATATATGTATACGATAACAACGGTGAATGTTTTGACGAAGAGATTTTGGTCATAGAAATTGTTGAGACACCTGACATTGAACCGCATGATGACGTCGTCATTTGTGATGAGTTTATTCTTCCTGAAATTCAAGGTGTAGGTGTATCCGGTGCGTCTTATTTCACTATGCCAGATGGACAGGGAGACAAATTGATGGCAGGTGATGCAATTACTTCCAGTACCACACTATACATGTACTTGAGTGCAGGAGACTGTGGTGATCAGGAGAGTTTTGATGTAGAAATAATGACTACACCTGACATTAATCCTGTATCTGGAATGACTGGGTGTGATGCCTTAACATTGCCAGAGATTACTGGAACCAATCTAACGGGTAATGAGGCCTACTATACTGAACCAGGTGGAAATGGCACTATTTTAAACGAGGGCCAGGTGATTAACTCATCAATGACGGTCTATATCTATGATGAAGATGGTATCTGTTTCGATGAGGAAAGTTTTGAAATAGAGGTTGTTGAAACGCCCGATATTACGCCTATTGAGGACTTAACAATTTGTGATTCTTATACATTACCTGAAATTCAGGGAGTTGGTGTATCAGGCGCGGCCTATTATACTCAGCCTGGTGGTGCAGGTAATCAATACCAGGCAGGAGAAGTAATCGATGAATCCACAACACTTTATATTTACCTCAGCGCGGGAGATTGTGGTGATGAAGAAATGTTTAGTGTTTCTATTTTAGAAACGCCAGACATTACGCCTATTTCTAACGTTTCATTATGTGATGTTTTTGAATTGCCTGAAATAGAAGGGGAGAGATTATCTGGCAATGAATCTTATTATACGGAGCCTGGTGGAAATGGAACCAGACTATTCCCTGGTGAGATAATCGAAAACAGTATAATACTGTACTTATTTGACGCTTCTGGTATTTGCTCAGATGAGGAAATATTGAGCATAGAAATTCTCTCGACGCCAATTATTGATCCAGTAGATGATATTGAAGTTTGTGATAGTTATGTGCTGCCAGAAATTTCGGGTTCAGGAGTAGCCTCAGCTAGATACTACACTGAGTCAGAGGGCCAGGGTGATTCCTTCGAGCCAGGAACAGTGATTGACGAATCTATGACCTTGTACATTTATGTGAATGAAGGTGCTTGTGTTGCTGAAGAATCATTCAATATCACCATTGGTGTGACACCTGCCATTGATGAAATAAGCGATGTCTCCACCTGTGACCAATTTGTTCTCCCGGAAATTACAGGAACAGCAGTTGATAATGCTCAATTCTTTACCGGACCGTTGGGTACGGGATCAACCATGAGCCCTGGAGAAGCCATTAGTGAATCTATGACAGTGTATGTTTATATAGATGCTGGTGATTGTTCCGTTGAAGAATCCTTTGAAGTGGTGATTGAATTGACACCTTCGATTGATAATCCAGGTGACCAATTCGTCTGTGATCAATATATCCTGGGCGATATCACAGGAAATAAACTGTCTGGAAATGAATCTTACTATGCAGGACCTAACCAAACGGGAGGAACCTTTAATGTAGGAGATGTGATATTACCTGGAACGACGGTTTATATCTATGACGGTATCGGGGCATGTAGTGATGAGCAACAGTTTACAATAATAGGTCAGGATGTGCCTGAAGCGGTAATGACAGGTGGAGGTAGAATTTGCTCTGATCTTGGTGAGAGTCAGACATTGACCATAAACTTTGCGAATGGAAACAACTGGATACTTGATGTTTTTAAGGATGGGGAGTTGTATGAATCTATTAACACGGATCAAGACGTCTTTGAAATAGTCGTTACAGAGGCTGGAGAATATACCATAGGAAATGTTTCAAATGCTTCTGGTTGTGCAAGCCCTGGCGATGGAAATGCCATCGTGGAAGTTTATGGATCTCCACGAGTAACAAATATAGTTTCTCAATGCAATCCATTGGAGCCTGGCTATAAAGTTTCCTTTGAGATATCGGGTGGCGATCCTACAAATTATTTGATTAACGGTAATCTGGTCAATAATCCTTCTGGAATTGAGCCGTATGTATTCACTAGCGAAACTTTGCAGTCTGGTACTGCATATCAATTTGAAGTAACTGACATTAATGGATGCGAAATCATAGAGGTTGCAGGGCCAGGAGAGGATTGTGGATGTATTACGGAGGTCGGAGTGATGAATAGCGATATCATTGAATTATGTGGAGAAAGCCTGACAGGTTCCGGGGTGTATAACGATGCAACACAGCAATTTGATTTTAATGATGCACTGATGTTTGTGTTACATGAGGGCTCAGATACGGCTTTAATCAATATTTTGTCTCAAAGTCTTGATGCCAACTTTAGTTTTGATCCTAATCAAATGAACTACGGTCAGACCTATTATATTTCGGCTGTCGTGGGTAATGACTTGGGAGATGGTTTTGTAGATTTAACGGACGAATGCCTGGCAGTGGCGATAGGTCAACCGGTCGTATGGTATACTACTCCGACGGCTCAAATTGGTGGCAATTTCGATTTATGCTTGGGCGAGCAAACTTCTATAGACATTGAGTTGACAGGCGTGGCACCCTGGTCTTTCCAGGTGCAGGTCAATGATCAGAGTTTTGACTTTACGGACATTAACTCCAGTACATTTACATTGATGATAGATGTAACAGAAGATGTAACCATTTCGATCAATAGTGTCATGGACGCACATTGCACAGGTGAAACGAGTGGTGAGGCTTTTGTGAATGTATTTGAATCTGAAGCAGCTGAGATCGTAGAATTTACGGAGATCTGCAATCTTGACTTTAAAGGATCGATAATAGACCTGGATACGATGATTATTTCTGGATCTTCTTCAGGAACCTGGACAGACCTTTCTAATTCAGGTGCCAGCTTCGTCGATAACATCCTGGATTTTCACGGTGTAGAACCAGGTGAATATCAGTTTGAGTATAAACTGGACAATACAGGAGGACTATGTGAGGTCAATACCTACATCTTAACCATAACGGTTCTGGAATGTGCATGTCCAGAGATTAATATAGGTGAGGCTGGGCCTTTCTGTAATACTGAACTGGATTTTGACCTTTCTACATTAGAGAATGATTCCGATGAAGGTAGTTGGAGTATATCAGAAACACCACAAGGTAGTAATGCGGCTCAGATTAATGGATCAATACTTCAAATTCTGGGTGCAGATCCTGGAACTTATGGATTGACTTTTAGTTTGGAAGTTGTAGATCCCCTTTGTACTTCTGACACTACTATTTTCGTAGAAATTATGGATCAATTGAGAGCGGGAACAGCAGAGCCTCCAGTAGAATTATGTGAATTCACAGATATGCAGATCGATCTGTATGATTTATTGTCAGATGAAGATGTAGGAGGTCAATGGGAGCTTTTAGAAGGCAATCCAGGAACTGCATTAGATCTAACGGTAGGTCTACTTTCAACTTCTGAATTGAGTAGTGGAACATATAGATTTAGATATTCCATTTCTTCCATCGCTCCATGTAATGACGAAGGGGCAGAAGTCACTGCAATTATTAATCCACTTCCGATAGCAGAAGCCGGTCAAGGTTTTGAGCTGAATTGTGATATGCAGGAAGGGCGATTAGATGGAACGCAATCTGTAGGAACACAATTCCAGTGGATTACACAAGATGGAAATATTATATCTGGTGCTAACTCCGCGACACCATTAGTAGATCAGCCGGGATGGTACTACTTAGAAATGATGGATGGAGCTAGTGGTTGTGGAACGATCGATTCAGTCTTGGTAACCATTGATCCGGGCTTCCCGAATGCAGACGCTGGGCCGAATCAGACTTTGAATTGTGCGCAGCTCAAAGTAACCATCGATGCAACGAACAGTAGTGAAGGAGATTATCAGTATACGTGGATTGGTCCTGATGGAGACCCATTGTCATTGGCTAATAATTTCTTATTCGAAACAGACGTTCCAGGCTCTTATATTTTGATCATTGAGGATGTAGAAAATCAATGTATTAATACTGATACGGTATTGGTAGAAGGTTTGGTCAATTATCCAATCGCTGCAATTGCCAATCCTGATATTCTGAATTGTTACAATGAAGAGGTTGTTTTAGATGCAAGTGGCTCAACGTTTAATTCTAACATTGTATATAATTGGACAGCACTACAGGGCGGTATAATCACAGGTGACGCAAGGGGAAATTCAGTTTCAGTATCAGAGGCGGGTCAATATGTTATTGAAGTCCTGGATACCGTAAATTTCTGTAGTACTTTGGATACAGTAACAGTGACAATGGATAGAGAAGATCCTACCGCTAATGCAGGATCAAACTTTACTATAGACTGTATAACCACAGAAGTAAATCTTAATGGAGCAAATTCTTCTACTGGAACAGAATTTAGTTATTCATGGACAACGGCGGAAGGCAATATCATATCAGGATCAAATACAAGTTCACCTACAGTAAATGCGACTGGTGTTTATTATTTAGAAATAATCAATACGAGAAACGGGTGTTCTTCCCTAGACAGTGTCATAGTAGATGACGATATTGTACCGATTGTTGATTTTGATTTGGATCAGATAAATCCATGTTTTGGAGACACTGAAGGTTTGATTGCAGTAACCAATGTGGTCGGCGGTATAGGACCATTTCAGTACTCCTTAAACAATGGTTCATTTACTGAAGAGTCAGTTTGGGATAATCTTAGGGCTGGTAATTACACAGTTACCATTATGGGTTCTAATGGTTGTAGTCTAAGCAGAGACATCGAAATAACTGAAGGACGTGATTTGCAAATTGACGCAGGAGAAGACCAAAGAATAGATTTAGGCGATACTGTTCAACTTCAAGCTGAGATCAATATTGATTTATCATTAGTCGAATCCATCGTTTGGTCACCAGTTGATGCAAACCTTAGTTGTGTTGAATGTATTTCACCGCTTGCATGGCCTTTTGAGACGACTTTGTATACAGCTACTGTTACTGATATTGATGGTTGTACAGAAGTAGCAGATGTTCGGATTTTTGTGGACCGCAGATCTAAGGTTTATGCACCCAATATTTTCTCTCCTAACGATGATGGGAAGAACGATTTTTTCACCTTGTACTCAGGAAATCAAGTAGATATTATTGATGATCTGAAAATATTTGACCGATGGGGCGAATTAATCTATGAAAATGCAAACTTCCCACCAGGAGCGGAAGAGTTTGGTTGGGATGGCACTTTTAAAGGATTTCCTGTAGATCCTGCAGTCTTCGTTTGGTATGCCACTGTAACATTAGTTGATGGAAGCGAAAGAGTGCTCAAAGGAGATGTAACACTTATAAAATAAAGACATATATAAATGTGTTAAATTTAACTAAAATGACTCCCGAATATCAACTGGGATGGGGGAAGCTTTTCATAATGGGTTCTATCTATATGTGGTTAAGCGTCATAAAGACGATAAACCATGCTGGAATGAGCCTGGAACCCTTAGAAAGTATTAGAACCTAAGCACATTATCGTCTTTCTATTGGTATATCTAATCTATACCTACTGATTAATTCCTGGTGAACTCCATTTTACATAATGAGAACACCTTAGTGAATGAGAAAATTTTTACAAAGAACAATTGAGTACTTTGGCAGAAAAAATAAGTATCGGATAAGTTATTGGAAGTTTGCAGTTAAGCTATCTCTATTCCTTGTTCTACTATTTGTTATCCCCGTCGATTTTAAGGCACAGCCTTGTCCTGAAGTTGGACCTACAGATATCTACCCCTGTCCCCTCAATACAGTTGAGTTCTATGAATTTGACTTATCCTCTGGACCAGAAGCCTTTGTCTCTCAAGAAATTTTAGGAAAGCAGAAAGTTCCATGTTGTGGAGATGAGCTTAATGACAATGCAGGTTGTAGTATCATAGAAGTAACAACACATCCTCAGACCGTTGGAATTAGAATCATCATATCGGGAGCTAATGCACAGTCCGGTGATATAAAGTTTACCAATGATCCCAACAATGTGTGTGGTGGCACTCAGTATAGCATGAATGATTTTATTGGTGATGGAGGAGAATTGTGTCTTACGGGTGCGGGACCATTCTATATTCCTGTGTGTAAACCAGGTCAAAATGATTACTGCGTTACGATAGAAGGGATCGCTGCAGAATCATTTGGTGATCAAGTAGTACTTCTGGATGATCAAGTGAGCTGTAATTATGAATTGAATGTCACCAGCACAGTGGTCCTGGAGAACATTGTGTGGACTGAAATTTACGGTGACTTAGATTATTTAGACTGTGGAACTCCCACATTGGATTGTTTAAATCCTACGTTTACACCTCCAGGTGATTTAGATCAGGTTGAAGATTATGAATATCAAGTTTGTGGAGAATTCGTCGATGAAAACTGTGGCAACACGGGCATACTAGTTTGTGACACGGTCAATATCCAAGTAATCCCTCAGATCATTGTGGATTTAGATGATGTCACAGTATGTGAAGGGGATTTTCCAGAAAGAGTGACTGCAGAGATTGATCCGCAGGAGCCAACCTTTAGCTATACTTGGTACGATGCCTATGATGGACCTTTAGGCTCAGGTAGCATTATCAGGACTGGCAATCAACCTTTTTTCGATGCACCAGGTCCGGGTCAATATTCGCTTTATGTTTTAGACAATAGAATGATATTTGATTGTGAAAGAAGTTTTACATACAATTTCAATGTGATTGAACAGTACCAACCAGTGGCTGATATTGAAATCATATTTGATGAATGTGATTTAAATGTTTGGTTTATTGCCAGTGGATCTTCTGATAACACTGGCACTTCGAATTTAGAATATGAGTGGGACTTTGGAGATGGAAGTTCTGATAATTTTGAAGTAGGGAATTATCGATATGACGATTGTGGTACTTACACCATTGGCCTGACAGTAACGGATCCAGATGTAGTGGTAGATTGTGATGAGGATTACACTGAAATAGAAATAACCTTTGATCCTGACCCACCAATATTGACTTGTCCACCTACTTTATCTGGCCAATGTGACATTTCAGAGGTTCCTGAATACACTGTATGGGATGACTTTTTAAATGGTGGTGGGATATACTCAGACAATTGTCCTGTAGATCCCAGTAGCTTTGCATTTATTGATGAAGATTCCGATAATCAAACTTGTCCGGAGACCATAACAAGAGTGTATGAAATTGCAGATGGATGCGGAAATACGGCAACTTGTGAGCAGACCATATTGATAAATGATACCACAAATCCTATTATTGACCCTGAAGCCAATGATATAATTCTAGAATGTGATGCTGAAGAGATTGACAATCAATTGCAGGATTGGCTTGATAACCATGCCGGAGCTGCTGCTACTGATAATTGTACAGATGAAGCAGACCTTGTTTGGACTTATTTTCCAGCGAACCCTGTTTTGAGTGATGAATGTGGAGAGACTGGATCTGTTGAAGTCACTTTCTTTGTGACGGATGAGTGTGGCAACAGCTCAAGCACAACTGCTACTTTTACCGTAGAAGACAATACACCTCCTAGCCTCACTTTTTGTCCACTGACTTCATTTAGTGAAACAGTTGAATGTGAAGGATCGACTATTAATGAAAATGTTGCTGACCAATGGCATGCTGACAATCTACAAACACTTAATAACTGTTTAATAGACTTTTGTGGCACTTATGTAATTACTGATGACTATGTATTTGATGATACTCCTGTAGGTTGTGGAAATGAATTCAATATCTCAGTGACTTATACCATTACAGATGATTGTGGAAACTTCACTTCTTTCGTAGCGACTATTGAATTTGAGGATACTTCAGTTCCGTCAATTACAACCCCTCCTTTTGATTTGAATTTAGATTGTAACGACTCTACACAGGATGCAGATATTCAATCATGGCTGAATATGAATGGAGGTGCAACGGCTGATGATGATTGTAGTGAAATTACCTGGTCACATAATTATAGTGGATTAGATATTATTTGTGGGAGTGCAGGAAGCGTCGACGTTACGTTTACAGCGACGGATGACTGCGGATATTTTATTCAAACTGTGGCAAACATTACAATAACGGACAATACTGCACCTACTGTCGATTGTGATCCCGTAAGTGAGACATTAGAATGTGATGGCCCTGTTGCAAATAAGGCTTATGCAGATAATTGGAATGCTATTAATATTCAGACTCTAATCGATTGTAGTTCTGATGAATGCAGTGATATAAGAGTGGAAAGTAATTATGATTATTTAAATCTGACAGATGGTTGTGGCTTCACAGGAGATTTGGTTGTGACCTATAGCATCTTAGATGATTGTGATAATGTGACCACGAGGCAGGCTACGTTGAGTGTTGTTGATAACACGGCACCAGAAGTCACCTGCGATCCTTTGGACGATGTTTTTGAATGTGAAGATGATTTCAATGAAACATTTGCTGATTTCTGGAACCAGACTAATATTACCAGATTGGAAAATTGTAGTAATGACCTCTGTGGTGAATTGACGGTTACCAGTGATTATGATTTTTCTGATTTTTCTGATTTTTGTAATTCTACCATTACAGTAACTTACTTCATTACCGACGAATGTGATCAAGTTACGACAAGACAAGCCACATTGACAATTGTAGATAGTACAGCACCGGAATTTGAAAATACTGGAAATGATGAAAATTCAGAGTGTCAGGGTGAGATCCCAGCTGATAATACAGACTATCAAGATTGGATTTTGCGATTTGCGGACGTAGAAGTAAGCGACGTTTGTGGGGATGTAAGTTTGTCTGTAATCGAGGGGTCTTGGAACAGCACCGATTGTGTGGATCAGATTCAAGTAGAGATCATTGCCACGGATGAGTGTGGGTTGACCAATACGGTAATCAGAACATTTACAATAACAGACACAAGGCCACCTTCGTTTGATAATACAGGTAGCGATGGAAGTGCAGAATGTCAGGGAAGTGATCCGGCTTTAAATACAGACTACCAGGCTTGGATAACTCAATTTGCAGATGTCAGTGTTAGCGATGTATGTGGTAATGTAAGTTTATCGGTCAATGAAGGCTCGTGGAACAGTACCGATTGTGTGGATGAGATTCAAGTAGAGATCATTGCCACAGACGAGTGTGGATTGACCAATACGGTAATCAGAACATTTACGATTACAGATACAACGATCCCATCGATTGACGATCCGGGAGCAGATGGTGCTGCAGAGTGTCAGGGAAGTGACCCATCTGCAAATACAGATTACCAGGCTTGGTTGGCGAACTTTGCAGGTGTTCAGTCTTCAGATATATGTGGAGCGATAACGTTGAGTTATGTCGAAGGAATTTGGAGACTAGAAGATTGCGTAGATGAGATTCAAGTAGAGTTTATCTCTACAGATGAGTGTGGACTGACTAATTCAGTTTTCAGAACTTTCACCATTACAGATACAACGATCCCATCGATTGATGATCCGGGAGCAGATGATGCAGCAGAATGTCAGGGCAGCGACCCTGCATTGAATACAGATTATCAGGCTTGGTTGGCTAACTTTGCAGGAGTACAGTCTTCAGATATATGCGGAGCGATAACGCTTAGTTATGTTGAGGGACCATGGAACAGCAGTGATTGTGTGGATGAGATACAAGTAGAGTTTATTTCTACTGATGAGTGTGGACTAACTAACTCAGTCTTTAGAACATTTACGATTACGGATACAAGGCCACCTTCATTTGACAACACGGGTAGTGATGGAAGTGCAGAATGTCAGGGAGATGATCCTGCATTGAATACAGCATATCAGACATGGCTTTCTCAATTTGCCAGTGCAGTGGCCAACGATGTTTGTGGTGATGTAATTCTGTCTGTGAACGAGGGATCATGGAACAGTACCGATTGTGTGGATGAGATTCAAGTAGAGATCATTGCCACGGATGAGTGTGGGTTGACCAATACGGTAATCAGAACATTTACGATTACGGATACAAGACCACCTTCTTTTGATAATACGGGCAGCGATGGAAGTGCAGAATGTCAGGGAAGTGATCCGGCTTTAAATACAGACTACCAGGCTTGGATAACTCAATTTGCAGATGTCAGTGTTAGCGATGTATGTGGTAATGTAAGTTTATCGGTCAATGAAGGCTCGTGGAACAGTACCGATTGTGTGGATGAGATTCAAGTAGAGATCATTGCCACGGATGAGTGTGGATTGACCAATACGGTAATCAGAACATTTACGATTACAGATACAACGATCCCATCGATTGACGATCCGGGAACAGATGGTACTGCAGAGTGTCAGGGAAGTGATCCTTCTGCAAATACAGATTACCAGGCTTGGTTGGCCAACTTTGCCGGAGTACAGTCTTCAGATATATGTGGAGCGATCACGTTGAGTTATGTTGAAGGACCATGGAACAGCAGTGATTGTGTGGATGAGATACAAGTAGAGTTTATTTCTACAGATGAGTGTGGATTGACCAACTCAGTTTTCAGAACATTCACCATTACAGATACAACGATCCCATCGATTGATGATCCGGGAGCAGATGATGCAGCAGAATGTCAGGGCAGTGACCCTGAATTGAATACAGATTATCAGGCATGGTTAGCCAACTTTGCCGGTGTTCAGTCTTCAGATATATGTGGAGCGATCACACTTAGTTATGTTGAGGGACCGTGGAACAGCAGTGATTGTGTGGATGAGATACAAGTAGAGTTTATTTCTACAGATGAGTGTGGATTGACCAATTCAGTCTTTAGAACATTTACGATTACGGATACAAGGCCACCTTCATTTGACAACACGGGTAGTGATGGAAGTGCAGAATGTCAGGGAGATGATCCTGCATTGAATACAGCATATCAGACATGGCTTTCTCAATTTGCCAGTGCAGTGGCCACCGATGTTTGTGGTGATGTAATTCTGTCCGTAATCGAGGGATCTTGGAACAGTACCGATTGTGTGGATGAGATTCAAGTAGAGATCATTGCCACGGATGAGTGTGGGTTGACCAATACGGTAATCAGAACATTCACGATTACAGATACAACGATCCCATCGATTGATGATCCGGGAGCTGATGGTACGGCAGAGTGCCAGGGTAGTGATCCAGAAGTCAATACTGATTACCAGGCTTGGTTAGCAAACTTTGCAGGCGTTCAGTCTTCAGACATATGCGGCGAGATAACGTTGAGTTATGTTGAAGGACCATGGAACAGCAGTGATTGTGTGGATGAGATCCAGGTAGAATTTATCTCTACAGACGAATGTGGACTAACTAACTCAGTTTTCAGAACTTTCACCATTACAGATACAACGATCCCATCGATTGATGATCCGGGAGCAGATGATGCAGCAGAATGTCAGGGCAGCGACCCTGCATTGAATACAGATTATCAGGCTTGGTTGGCCAACTTTGCCGGAGTACAGTCTTCAGATATATGTGGAGAGATAACACTTAGTTATGTTGAAGGACCATGGAACAGTAGTGATTGTGTGGATGAGATCCAGGTAGAATTTATCTCTACAGATGAGTGTGGATTGACCAATTCAGTATTCAGAACATTTACGATTACAGATACAACGATCCCATCGATTGATGATCCGGGAGCGGATGGTGCTGCAGAGTGCCAGGGTAGTGACCCTTCTGCGAATTCAGATTACCAGGCTTGGTTAGCGAACTTTGCAGGTGTACAGTCTTCAGATATATGTGGAGAGATCACACTTAGTTATATTGAAGGACCATGGAATAGTAGTGATTGTGTGGATGAGATACAAGTAGAATTTATCTCTACAGATGAGTGTGGATTGACCAATTCAGTCTTTAGAACATTTACGATTACGGATACAAGGCCACCTTCATTTGACAACACGGGTAGTGATGGAAGTGCAGAATGTCAGGGAGATGATCCTGCATTGAATACAGCATATCAGACATGGCTTTCTCAATTTGCCAGTGCAGTGGCCACCGATGTTTGTGGTGATGTAATTCTGTCTGTGAACGAGGGATCATGGAACAGTACCGATTGTGTGGATGAGATTCAAGTAGAGATCATTGCCACGGATGAGTGTGGATTGACCAATACGGTAATCAGAACATTTACGATTACAGATACAACGATCCCATCGATTGACGATCCGGGAACAGATGGTACTGCAGAGTGTCAGGGAAGTGATCCTTCTGCAAATACAGATTACCAGGCTTGGTTGGCGAACTTTGCAGGTGTGCAGTCTTCTGATATATGTGGAGCGATCACACTTAGTTATGTTGAAGGACCATGGAATAGCAGTGATTGTGTGGATGAGATCCAGGTAGAATTTATCTCTACAGATGAGTGTGGATTGACTAACTCAGTATTCAGAACTTTCACGATTACAGATACAACGATCCCAGCGATTGATGATCCGGGAGCGGATGGAACTGCAGAGTGTCAGGGAAGTGATCCTTCAGCAAATACAGATTACCAGGCTTGGTTAGCCAACTTTGCAGGAGTACAGTCTTCAGATATATGTGGAGAGATAACACTTAGTTATATTGAAGGCATTTGGAGACTTGAAGATTGTGTGGATGAGATCCAGGTCGAGTTTATCTCTACAGATGAGTGTGGATTGACCAATTCAGTGTTCAGAACTTTCACGATAACAGATACAACGATCCCATCGATTGATGATCCGGGAGCGGATGGTACTGCAGAGTGTCAGGGTAGTGATCCAGCAGTCAATACTGATTACCAGGCTTGGTTAGCGAACTTTGCAGGTGTACAGTCTTCAGATATATGTGGAGAGATCACACTTAGTTATATTGAAGGACCATGGAATAGTAGTGATTGTGTGGATGAGATACAAGTAGAATTTATCTCTACAGATGAGTGTGGATTGACCAATTCAGTCTTTAGAACATTTACGATTACGGATACAAGGCCACCTTCATTTGACAACACGGGTAGTGATGGAAGTGCAGAATGTCAGGGAGATGATCCTGCATTGAATACAGCATATCAGACATGGCTTTCTCAATTTGCCAGTGCAGTGGCCACCGATGTTTGTGGTGATGTAATTCTGTCTGTGAACGAGGGTTCCTGGAACAGTACCGATTGTGTGGATGAGATTCAAGTAGAGATCATTGCCACGGATGAGTGTGGATTGACCAATACGGTAATCAGAACATTTACGATTACAGATACAACGATCCCATCGATTGACGATCCGGGAACAGATGGTACTGCAGAGTGTCAGGGAAGTGATCCTTCTGCAAATACAGATTACCAGGCTTGGTTGGCGAACTTTGCAGGTGTGCAGTCTTCTGATATATGTGGAGCGATCACACTTAGTTATGTTGAAGGACCATGGAATAGCAGTGATTGTGTGGATGAGATCCAGGTAGAGTTTATTTCTACAGATGAGTGTGGACTGACCAATTCAGTATATAGAACATTTACGATTACAGATACAACGATCCCAGCGATTGATGATCCGGGAGCGGATGGAACTGCAGAGTGTCAGGGAAGTGATCCTTCAGCAAATACAGATTACCAGGCTTGGTTGGCGAACTTTGCAGGCGTTCAGTCTTCAGACATATGCGGCGAGATAACGTTGAGTTATATTGAAGGACCATGGAATAGCAGTGATTGTGTGGATGAGATTCAGGTAGAATATATCTCTACAGATGAGTGTGGATTGACCAATTCAGTGTTCAGAACTTTCACGATAACAGATACAACGATCCCATCGATTGACGATCCGGGAGCGGATGGTACTGCAGAGTGCCAGGGTAGTGATCCAGCAGTCAATACTGATTACCAGGCTTGGTTGGCCAACTTTGCAGGCGTTCAGTCTTCAGACATATGCGGCGAGATAACGTTGAGTTATGTTGAAGGACCATGGAACAGCAGTGATTGTGTGGATGAGATTCAGGTAGAGTTTATTTCTACAGATGAGTGTGGATTGACCAACTCAGTTTTCAGAACATTCACCATTACAGATACAACGATCCCATCGATTGACGATTTGGGAGCTGACGGAACTGCAGAGTGCCAGGGCAGCGATCCAGCAGTTAATACAGATTACCAGGCATGGTTGGCGAACTTTGCGGGAGTACAGTCTTCTGATATATGTGGAGCGATCACATTGAGTTATGTTGAGGGACCATGGAACAGCAGTGATTGTGTGGATGAGATTCAGGTCGAGTTTATTTCTACAGATGAGTGTGGATTGACCAATTCAGTATTCAGAACTTTCACCATAACGGATACTACACCACCAACCATTGACAGTGAAGGAGCAGATGGTACTGCAGAGTGTCAGGGCAGCGATCCAGCAGTTAATACAGATTACCAGGCATGGTTAGCTAATTTTGCAGGAGTACAGTCTTCAGACATATGCGGCGAGATAACGCTTAGTTATGTGGAGGGACCATGGAATAGTAGTGATTGTGTGGATGAGATCCAGGTAGAGTTTATTTCTACAGATGAGTGTGGACTGACTAACTCAGTTTTCAGAACTTTCACGATTACAGATACAACGATACCATCGATTGATGATGAAGGAGCAGATGGTACTGCAGAGTGTCAGGGCAGCGATCCTTCTGCAAATACTGATTACCAGGCATGGTTAGCGAACTTTGCAGGCGTTCAGTCTTCAGACATATGCGGCGAGATAACGTTGAGTTATATTGAAGGACCATGGAACAGCAGTGATTGTGTGGATGAGATACAAGTAGAGTTTATTTCTACAGATGAGTGCGGATTGACCAATTCAGTGTTCAGAACTTTCACGATAACAGATACAACGATCCCATCGATTGATGATCCGGGAGTGGATGGTACTGCAGAGTGTCAGGGAAGTGATCCAGCAGTCAATACTGATTACCAGGCTTGGTTGGCCAACTTTGCAGGCGTTAATTCTTCAGACATATGCGGCGAGATAACGTTGAGTTATGTTGAAGGACCATGGAACAGCAGTGATTGTGTGGATGAGATTCAGGTAGAGTTTATTTCTACAGATGAGTGTGGATTGACCAACTCAGTTTTCAGAACATTCACGATTACAGATACAACGATCCCATCGATTGACGATCCGGGAGCTGACGGAACTGCAGAGTGCCAGGGCAGTGACCCATCTGCAAATTCAGATTACCAGGCATGGTTGGCGAACTTTGCGGGAGTACAGTCTTCTGATATATGTGGAGCGATCACATTGAGTTATGTTGAGGGACCATGGAACAGCAGTGATTGTGTGGATGAGATTCAGGTAGAGTTTATTTCTACAGATGAGTGTGGATTGACCAATTCAGTATTCAGAACTTTCACGATTACAGATACAACGATCCCATCGATTGATGATCCAGGTGCAGACAGCGCAGCAGAGTGTCAGGGAAGTGATCCTTCAGCAAATACAGATTACCAGGCTTGGTTGGCGAACTTTGCGGGAGTACAGTCTTCAGACATATGCGGCGAGATAACGCTTAGTTATGTTGAGGGACCATGGAACAGCAGTGATTGTGTGGATGAGATCCAGGTAGAGTTTATTTCTACAGATGAGTGTGGACTGACCAATTCAGTTTTCAGAATCTTCACCATAACGGATACAACACCACCAACCATTGACAATGAAGGAGCTGATGGAACTGCAGAGTGCCAGGGTAGCGATCCAGCAGTCAATACAGATTACCAGGCTTGGTTAGCCAACTTTGCAGGCGTTAATTCTTCAGACATATGCGGCGAGATAACGTTGAGTTATGTTGAAGGATCATGGAACAGCAGTGATTGTGTAGATGAGATTCAGGTAGAATTTATTTCTACAGATGAGTGTGGATTGACCAATTCAGTATTCAGAATCTTCACCATAACGGATACAACACCACCAACCATTGACAATGAAGGAGCAGATGGAACTGCAGAGTGTCAAGGCAACGATCCATCTGCAAATACTGATTACCAGGCATGGTTAGCTAACTTTGCAGGCGTTCAGTCTTCTGATATATGCGGCGAGATAACGTTGAGTTATATTGAAGGACCATGGAACAGCAGTGATTGTGTGGATGAGATACAAGTAGAGTTTATTTCTACAGATGAGTGTGGATTGACCAATTCAGTATTCAGAACATTTACGATTACAGATACAACGATCCCATCGATTGATGATCCGGGAGCGGATGGTGCTGCAGAGTGCCAGGGTAGTGACCCTTCTGCGAATTCAGATTACCAGGCTTGGTTAGCGAACTTTGCAGGTGTACAGTCTTCAGATATATGTGGAGAGATAACACTTAGTTATATTGAAGGACCATGGAACAGCAGTGATTGTGTGGATGAGATCCAGGTAGAGTTTATCTCAACAGATGAGTGTGGATTGACCAATTCAGTATTCAGAATCTTCACCATAACTGATACAACACCACCAACCATTGATGATGAAGGTGCAGATGGTACCGCAGAGTGCCAGGGTAGTGATCCAGCAGTCAATACTGATTACCAGGCTTGGTTAGCGAACTTTGCCGGAGTACAGTCTTCTGATATTTGTGGAGCGATCAGCTTGAGTTATGTTGAAGGACCATGGAACAGCAGCGATTGTGTGGATGAGATCCAGGTAGAATTTATCTCTACAGATGAGTGTGGACTGACCAATTCAGTATTCAGAATCTTCACCATAACGGATACAACACCACCAACCATTGACAGTGAAGGTGCTGATGGAACCGCAGAGTGTCAGGGTAGTGACCCATCTGCAAATACAGATTACCAGGCTTGGTTAGCTAATTTTGCGGGAGTACAGTCTTCAGACATATGCGGCGAGATAACGTTGAGTTATGTTGAAGGACCATGGAACAGCAGTGATTGTGTGGATGAGATTCAGGTAGAGTTTATTTCTACAGATGAGTGCGGACTGACCAATTCAGTATTCAGAACATTCACGATTACAGATACAACGATCCCATCCATTGACGATCCGGGAGCTGATGGTACGGCAGAGTGCCAGGGCAGCGATCCAGCAGTTAATACAGATTACCAGGCATGGTTAGCCAACTTTGCCGGAGTACAGTCTTCAGATATATGTGGAGCGATCACCTTGAGTTATGTTGAAGGACCATGGAACAGCAGTGATTGTGTGGATGAGATTCAGGTAGAGTTTATTTCTACAGATGAGTGTGGACTGACCAATTCAGTGTTTAGAATCTTCACCATAACAGATACTACACCACCAACCATTGACAATGAAGGAGCAGATGGAACTGCAGAGTGCCAGGGCAGTGATCCTTCTGCAAATACAGATTACCAGGCTTGGTTAGCGAACTTTGCAGGCGTTCAGTCTTCTGATATATGTGGAGAGATAACACTTAGTTACATTGAAGGCATTTGGAGACTTGAAGATTGTGTGGATGAGATACAAGTAGAGTTTATTTCTACAGATGAGTGTGGATTGACCAATTCAGTATTCAGAACATTCACGATTACAGATACAACGATCCCATCGATTGACGATCCGGGAGCTGACGGAACTGCAGAGTGCCAGGGCAGTGACCCATCTGCAAATTCAGATTACCAGGCATGGTTGGCGAACTTTGCAGGCGTACAGTCTTCAGATATATGTGGAGAGATAACACTTAGTTATGTTGAAGGACCATGGAACAGCAGCGATTGTGTGGATGAGATTCAGGTAGAGTTTATTTCTACAGATGAGTGTGGACTGACTAACTCAGTATTCAGAACTTTTACGATTACAGATACAACGATCCCATCGATTGATGATCCGGGAGCTGATGGTACTGCAGAGTGCCAGGGCAGCGATCCAGCAGTTAATACAGATTACCAGGCATGGTTAGCTAACTTTGCAGGAGTACAATCTTCAGATATATGTGGAGCGATCACACTTAGTTATATAGAAGGACCATGGAATAGTAGTGATTGTGTGGATGAGATTCAGGTTGAATTTATTTCTACAGATGAGTGTGGACTGACCAATGCAGTTTTCAGAATCTTCACGATTACAGATACTACACCACCAACCATTGACAATGAAGGAGCTGATGGAACTGCAGAGTGCCAGGGCAGCGATCCAGCAGTCAATACAGATTACCAGGCTTGGTTGGCTAACTTTGCAGGCGTTCAGTCTTCAGACATATGCGGCGAGATAACCTTGAGTTATATAGAAGGACCATGGAACAGCAGCGATTGTGTGGATGAGATACAAGTAGAGTTTATTTCTACAGATGAGTGTGGATTGACCAATTCAGTATTCAGAACATTCACGATAACAGATACAACGATCCCATCGATTGATGATCCGGGAGCTGATGGTACGGCGGAGTGTCAGGGTAGTGACCCATCTGCAAATACAGATTACCAGGCTTGGTTAGCTAATTTTGCGGGAGTACAGTCTTCAGACATATGCGGCGAGATAACGTTGAGTTATGTTGAAGGACCATGGAACAGCAGTGATTGTGTGGATGAGATTCAGGTAGAGTTTATTTCTACAGATGAGTGCGGACTGACCAATTCAGTATTCAGAATCTTCACCATAACGGATACAACACCACCAACCATTGACAATGAAGGAGCTGATGGAACTGCAGAGTGCCAGGGCAGCGATCCAGCAGTTAATACAGATTACCAGGCATGGTTGGCCAACTTTGCAGGCGTGCAGCCTTCAGATATATGTGGAGAGATAACACTTAGTTATGTTGAAGGACCATGGAACAGCAGTGATTGTGTGGATGAGATCCAGGTAGAGTTTATTTCTACAGATGAGTGTGGATTGACCAACTCAGTTTTCAGAACTTTCACGATTACAGATACAACGATACCATCGATTGATGATGAAGGAGCAGATGGTACTGCAGAGTGTCAGGGCAGCGATCCTTCTGCAAATACTGATTACCAAGCATGGTTAGCGAACTTTGCAGGCGTTCAGTCTTCAGACATATGCGGCGAGATAACGTTGAGTTATATTGAAGGACCATGGAACAGCAGTGATTGTGTGGATGAGATACAAGTAGAGTTTATTTCTACAGATGAGTGTGGACTGACCAATTCAGTGTTTAGAATCTTCACCATAACAGATACTACACCACCAACCATTGATGATGAAGGTGCAGATGGTACTGCAGAGTGCCAGGGTAGTGATCCAGCAGTCAATACTGATTACCAGGCTTGGTTAGCGAACTTTGCCGGAGTACAGTCTTCTGATATTT
>NZ_JAJNKB010000039.1 GCF_021533195.1 Portibacter marinus | reverse complement strand
TCCTTTAAGGCCTCCAATACGACATCTGTCTTGAATTTGCTGGTGTACTTTTTTCTACTCATAACAGTAAATTTAATGGTTTGTAATCAAACTATATTCACTGTCTAGTTTTCGGGGGGAACTTCAAAAGAGCACAATAAAAAATAACACTGAGAAATGGCTAATCTAGAACAAATTAATAAAAATTGCTGCGATATTATTTATAGGAAATTACTTAATGGCCCAAGTGCTGATGATTGGGAGGCTTGTAAAATATTTAATAAACTTGTAGACGCTGAAAAAGATGAACATAACTGTTTAGGTTGCCAATTCGTAGACATTCATCAGACTATCTACAAAAATTTTAAGGACTTAGTAGCAAAAGACTTAACTGAAGAATTTTATTTTAAGACATACTTATTTTGGCTATATCAAAATGTAGAAAGAATATATGAGATTTTTGAACTTGTAAATCCAAAAGGACAGAACAAGATGATTAAAATGTTCTTTGAACAAAATTTCGTAGAGAATAAGCGAATAAAGAGATGGGCGAATTTTATTAAGCATCCTAAAGCATTCCAATTTAGTCACCACCCATCTTATTTCTATGAGACAGATTACGCCAAGATTCCTACAGATTCTATCATTTTTGACTCTAATAAAATTGAGAAGTTCTATCAAGGTGATAAGAATAATAAGGAACTATATAACACAATTGCGAAAAAGACAAATGTTGTTATTCTGATACCAGACTTGGAAACTATGACAAACAACTTTTGCGAAGAGTTTAGGCTTTTCACCAACTGGATTTGTAAGAATGACATGATTGCAGATTTTCTCAAGATGGAATCAACTATAGATACCTACTATGAAGATTTGGAAGAAGATCTACAAGAGTCGCAACAAGTAAAAGCCAGCCTATAACAAGTGACATCTCATAATCCTTCGCTATCGCTCGGACTCTGGATGTCACAAAACCGTTATTGATAATAAAACTATGAATACATTCCAAGAGAAACAAAAACGATTAGAGGAATATAATAGGATAGAATACGAGAGTATCATTTCAAATTCTCAATTATCTGTTCAAGAGTTATGGTCTTTAAGTGAGATAAATTTCCTCAAATGGAGAGCTAAATACGATCTTCCTCGAATAATTAAGCATTTTGAAGAAAATCTCCAATATTTTAAAGAATGGAAATACGAGAATGGCATCACCAGATATGATTTTTTAAAAGTAATGAAACTATCACCATTTTTGGAAGACAAACATCCTGAAGAAAAAGATAGAAGAAAGTATTATTATAAGCAAACTATAGCCGGCGCTGAAGTTAGATACATTATTTCTGAGGATGTTCTAAATCCAACTTACGAGCGTGATGGAAAAACTGAAACTTTTGAACGTTACAATTCATTTGTTCCATTTCTGGAATGGGTAAGAAAAGTTAAAAAGTTAAATATAAATTTGGTAGGTCTTACAGGAATTTCTGCTCCCTCTACCGAATATGAGATTGTGAGAATTCACTCAGGATTAGCATTGTTAAATATGAATGCAAAAGTCCAATTCCTTAAACCTAAATTTATTGAGTTTGCCAACCTTTCAAATCTAGAGTTAGCAGAAAATATAGTTTTACAATCTTCTCTGGAATTTCATTTTTGCTTTGCTGATAATCTTTCTTTATCTAACATACAGGTTTATTTCCATTGGTATTTTTTTTCAAAGATTTGTAATATTAAAATTAAAGATTCTAGTTTAATTAGTTGGAAATTTATTAATACAGAAGTTAACGGATTTATAGAAAATTCAATGTTGAAAGCTATTGGTATTCATGGTGGTAAATTCGAGCCATACGTAAAGAATGTAATTTTCGATGGTGTTAGAGCCGATACCATTCATTATGAGGGTAACAACTTAACATCAACATATAGATTATTAAAGTATCAATACAATAGTCAAGGTGATGATGATTTAGCATATGAAAATCATATTTTAGAAGAATCTGAAAAGATTCGAGGTTATTCTTTCAGATATTCAACCTTAAAATGGCTTACAGGATTCGTTAATAAATATTATTGGAAATTTGGTAGTAAGCCACAATTTATTTTGTACTACAGTATAATCATAATTGTAACTTTTGCTCTTGTATTTTATATTTGCGAAAGCAAAATGTTTGAAGGTAAATCCTTGGTCGAAAACAGTTTCCTTGAATGTCTCTATCTAAGCCTAGTCACTTTTACAACACTAGGAGCAGATACTACATCTTTTAGTGAGACTCCAAAACTACTCTTTGGTCTGGAATCGATTTTAGGTGTCCTTAACTTTGGGTTTTTAATTGCAGGATATTCGAAAAGTAAATATTAGGTTACTATCGATAACAGGCCATGAAGACTGAAGAGTTCCTTCGTCATTCCTCAGCTTATGGCAGAACCGTTAGGACTCATTTGTATATGCCAAATAGAGCACTCTTGATGATCTTATTTAAGTAATAGTGATCTCGAAATATAAGCTTACCGAAAACCAATTCAATAATAATTTGAATTTTTGGTCTAAGTAAAATTTTAATCAAGTGCTTCAAAAAGACGGAAAACTTCAGTCTTTGCTACTTATTTTAAAGTATTTGAATGAGCTCTATTAGAATTTATAAATATGGATATAAAAATGACGTTCCTCAATCGAAACATATAAAATACCGGTGCAAAAACAAAAACAAAATCTTAGCGAGCCTAAAAGATCTTTATTTAATTATCTGATTCATCAATGGAAAAGTTGATTCATAGTAAGCTAAAAATAATTTAACGTCAATTAGACATTTTGATGTAATCTCGCGGAGATTATTAAGTACAGCTTATGTTGTTTTCGTCTATGATTTAATATAGACGATTTTTACAGAGGTCTAAGGTTCCATATGCCCCCCGCACGTAGAAAGATTTTTCAAACACCCCCTACACTACTGTTTTATTTTTATTGAACTGTTATAAACAATTCTAAAATAATGAATCAAAGTGCACTACTATGGATAATGTTTCCCTAATATCTTGCTTTGCTGTTCAAGTTCTATTGTTGAAACATTACCTTTCTCTCCCTAAACCGATTCTATTTTGCTACTCATGATGACATTTAAATGATGTGCCCCTACAATTTAGGACAACTTTTATAAATAATTGTTAATAACTAAATTGTGAGAAAAATGACAAGAAGAAAGTTTACACCTGAGTTTAAAACAAAGGTAGTTTTAGAAGCTCTAAAGGA
>NZ_JAJNKB010000038.1 GCF_021533195.1 Portibacter marinus | reverse complement strand
GGCATTAAGAGCCTGATGGAGATGCTCGCCTTTTATTCGATTCCCTAAATGGGATGAGAATAAAAAACTAAGACAGGCCTGCACTTAGATATCAACATCGGTTTAATAATCACCTTCTGTCGATGCTCGCAATGCAAAGATAAGGCTTATTCAACCACATTTTTTAACTTACATAATTATTCTCTGATAATTAGGGGGCTGAACCATACTATATCGAATATAAAATAATCGATATTGTCGCTGGTGATTTTGATTCAAACAAACACTTTTCGAGATGAAATCAAAATGTGAAGAAGATTTCAAAAAAGGTAGACTCACTCGGCTCAAACAAGTATTTAGAGATTTAACTGAAATGCAAATCGAAAACAAAGATTTTAGATTCAGCAAATATCTACAAGAAAAATCAGGATACGAGGTTAATATTTTTCAAGCTTTCTTTCAACGAATTGACAAGATCATAAAACAAGGAAAAATCACAACTAACAATCAATACTATGAAATAAGCAGTTTGGTCAATCAGATGATATCAGATAAACAGATAAGTGAGAACGAAATAAAAAATTTGAATAAATTGATGATTGATTATGAAAAGCGAATACCTATCAAATAACAAAGCCGAACACATAACAGGATGCGATAACTCCATACCTCGTTCCTCGGAACGGAGCATGCATCAGAACCGTTCTATTTCATTAAATAACCAAATTCAATAAAATATATGTCTGATTTTATACTAAAACTATGGCCAAAGAATGAAATCACTCAGAGTAAGAGTGAAGCAATCAAAAGTCATCTAAAGATGGCAGGTTTAATTGGTGAAGAAGTTAACCATTGGAATGGAAAATCAAACCGTGCTACAAAGGAACTTAAAAATTATTTGGATTATGACTTTGAAGATTCAGGTCAATACTCTGAATCATTAGTTATAAAAATTAGCGAAAATGATTACGGCGTTCGAGACGGTCAAGATGATTATGAAACCTTCGACAGAAAGAATGTAGTTTCTATTTATGAAGGTGATGGCTCAATTATTAATTAGTCAAAATTCAATAAACTATTGAGTGAAATTACAGGCGACGAATATGAAGGTGGTTGGGAAATTCTTTAAAAAACTAAACAGTAAGGGAAAAGTAAAACGAGATAGAACAATGTACATGAGATAATGCTTCCTATCGGTCGCACTATCCATGTACTCACCGTTATAGCCAATTCATGAAGCCTTTCATTATTTATAAGAAAATCTAACAGAATCAAATCATAGAAATTTCCTTACTTTTGAATCAATGTTGATGAGAACTGAAGATCACAAGTAAGGTGTAGGAATGTTTTGCTTTATCGGTAGCTAAACCGTTCTATGAAAATTCATTCATACTCATCAAAAAGTATGTTCAAATGGTTCTACATTGACTTTTCATTAAGTAGATTCAAAAGTACTTTGTCAAACACTTTAAACCATGAAATATTACTTATCAATAATCCTCCTATCTTTTTCCTTGTTGTCTTGTATGTCTTACAAGAACAAGAATGATTTAAGGAAATTGTCATTTAAAGAATCACTCCAGAGAAATTTAAACAATATTCCTCCAGCTGCTGATGTAGTTTTTGTAAGTTCTTCTTGGGATACATTATCTTTTGAACAATGGGATAGTATTCAGTCATTAGGGAATTATACTTTAGATGAATACGTCAATAAAGAGCAAATAGTGAAAGCTTTCTTAGTTAGAAAGTCGAAGAAAAGAGATAAAAGAAGAACAAAGAAACTGATTAAAGCTATAGAAGAACAGAGTGGAATCGCAATGCAAAACGAGAGTTCGAGTAAAACTGAAATACCCTCAATTAATATAAATTGTAATGATTTGGATGTTCTTCTGGATGAAATTTATCTAAGAGATCAAGGTATGCGAATGCAGAATGATGTACATAATATTAACGATAGCATTGAACAACTAAATCAGCATTATATTATCAATGTAATTGAGAAATGTAACTTTCCTGAAGGCAATTATTTCAACAAGCAAAATGTGCTTACCATTTTGCTTGTGATACAGCATGGATCTAAGGAACAAAGAGCAACTTACTTTGAAAAATTTAAGCAGGCCAAGGAAATTGGATTACTTTCAGGAGGTAATTTAGCTACCATGGAGGACAGAATGCTTTTAGAAAACAATCTTCCGCAAAAATACGGAACACAATTAAGAGCAGTATTTCCTGGAAAGTATGAGGCTTTCAATCTACTTTCGAAAGATAGTGTTGATTTTTATAGAAAGTCTGTTGGCCTCGAACCTCTGGAAGTATATATAAAAAATTTTAATAATTGATTTATCGTCAAATTATTATATAAGTTCAAGCTTTATGAATGTAAGTCCTCAAACCGAATCAAATGAAATTGAAATGATTAAACTGACATTCAGTAAAAGCTTAATATTGATTTTTAGAATATTAAGGAACTGGCTATAACACGCTTTAACACGTCATGGCTGCTATCGCGACGCCACGACGGTTACAGCTATCACGTTATATCCCATGAAGAACTAATACGAATGAGAAAAAGTAAATGAAAGAACAATTAGACATACTTGAACCAATGATTGGCAAATATTTGTCGTATATTTTCTTCCAAAGAATACAGCAAAAACCATTTCCCAAACTAAAAAGTGAATTGCTAGCTTACCAAAAATTTTGTCTTGCATTTAACGGTGAAAAATCAACGACTCAATATCTCTACACAATAGAACTACTGTATATCGAATTTCAAAATCATGATAATCCCTTCAAACTTAGAATTAAGGAAGAGAATATATTCGAACCAAAAATACGATCAGGAATAAAACTAGAGCAAGATTACAATTCAACTGTTGAAATTGGATTTAAAATTGGTTCAATTTATTTTTATGAAGATGATCAAAGATGGAATGTTAAACCAGGTTTTAGTCAGGTTGACGAAATATTGTCTAAAGGTTTAATCGGATCTACAATAATTATTAACGATGAAACAGGATTAAGAAATATATGGATTAGCACTTATGAAATTCCAGGCGAACAAGCTGAAAATGAAACAAGTGTCAAATTCCAAATTGGGAATATATTTAGTGAAAACAATTTGATCACAAACGACAAAATGAAATTGTTAGGGAAAATTGGAAAAGCACCAGAATACAAATAGTATCGAGTAGGTAAAGGGGACTCTCACCCCTAAACCTCTCACAGAACCGTACGTGAACCTCTCAGCTCATACGGCTCTTCATGCTCATTCTTTCGAATCGAATACGCCACTAAACTCATTCCTTC
>NZ_JAJNKB010000037.1 GCF_021533195.1 Portibacter marinus | reverse complement strand
GGAAATGTCAAATTACACTCTCCAAATGCAGGAATTATCCTAAAATCACCAAATGGTAGTTGTTGGAAAAAACTAGTAGACAATGATGGAAATTGGATAACTGAACAAGTTTCTTGTAATTAAAGGAACTGGTTATAACACGCTGCGAAGAAGTCATGCCTGCTAACGCGACGGCACGCCTCTTGCAGCTATTCCGTTATAGAGCATAGATTTGAGCACTATGGAAATTAAAAATGTAATCGAAAAACTTCGTAAAAAAAGTTTGCTAATACACAGTATTCCAAAAGGAAAAAGAAAATTTCTATTGGATACAATTGAAGAAAATCTTAAACCTCAAACTGTTATAAGACTATCCGAGCCCCACCTTGATTTTGATGCTTACATTCAATCCGTTAAAAGTAAATTCCCATTCATACCTCCAAACTGGAATGAGCCAAATAAGTATTGGGACAATTTAAATCGAGTCTGGGATTTCCATTTGGACTGGACTGAGTATTCAAACAATGTAGTTATTCTTTTGGAAGATATAGATAATCTCGAAGATAGCTGGAAGTACGAAATCATCAGCGATTACATAACCCAAATTTATAGAAATGAATACGGGAATAAAATTAATAGGGTATCCTTTCGCTTTATTATAATCTTATCTGAAATAGAAGAATTGTTTTGGGAAAAAGTGCGGATTATTGGAGGCCCAACAAATTCAGATAGAAGAACTGAAGAACAAATAATAAAAGGTTTAGTGGAATTAATTGATGCAAACTGGATTGCTAGCAATAAAAGTAAAGTATTGACCTCGGATAAAACTATCACCAATTGAGTTAGAGTCAGAACTATGATAAGGAAAATTATTAAAATGTTAAGATTCAAAAAGGGTGAAAGTCCTTCATTATCTATATTCCCTTCAACATTGCCTATCAAAAGATTTGAAAATTATCATACTCACCACATTGGCACTTATAGCCAAACAAACCAATTCATGATTTATGAGACATTTCTTTTTTTGAAACCATTTAATGAAATCAAAAAGAATGAGGAATGGCAAAATTTCAGGAAGGAATATGTTGTAATTTACAAATTTGATAAATATGGAGAATTAATAAGTTATGAATACCTTGATGCTGGAACGGTGAAAACTTTTGATGAAGAGCTAACCGAGAAATGGATTTCAAACCAACTGGATACACTAGAAAACTATGTTTACAAAGACATCAAAATTAAACCATTTGAAGTGATTATTGATGGCTTCAGTTTTGGACTAATACCAAATTCAGAAAGTGAAATGATAGAAATGCAGCCAAGTAACACAATTGCTTTTGGTGAACCTTGGAACGGTGAATATGACACATAAACTACGCTCTATAACATGCTGCCATGACTTCATTTCTCCTTCGTCGAAACGAAGCATGCAGCTATGACGTTCTCAGTAATTAACCAGACTCCCTCGATGCCAAGCCCAAAAATTGAATAAGGACAAAACTGTCCAATTTTTTAAAGCTCTTCTGGGAGTAAAAAATCCTCGCTAACGATAGAAATCGCATATATTTGTTAAATTTAAATACATAAATTATTGAAATTCAACAAAACGATTAACCGTTAGTCAGTATTAATATTCTATAGAATGTTAGCCTGCTAGAATACGAAAGCTATTAAAGGACAATTTATCATTACTTGGGATTCAATCGTCGAACCATGAAAGCTATATCTGATATATTTTATTAGTTATATTGCTAATTTAATCTTGCGCTAAAGAATTTCAATTAGTTGTTTCACTAAATTCAGTAATAGGTATCAGAATTTGCAGTAGGAATAATTAAGATAATAACAATGTAAATGAACCCAACAAAAGACGTTAAACTATTTTCTGTAAAGAACACTATCATAACAATAGTATTCTTATTCATTTCATTATGTGTGTTGCACATAAGAGATCATGCAAGCTATGGGAGTGGTGAGTATTTACTGAAGCATATAATAGGAATATCAGCTGTAGTGATAGTATCACATATATTTCTCATAAGTAGCATGCAACAAGTATTTAAGAATTACATAGTACTTGCACTCTTAATATTAATTGTCATCAAATTCATAGTAAATTATGGTTCTCCTTATATTACTTATGTGAATTTTGTTGGAATCATATATTTAGTTAGGGTACTTCTATATACAGATACCTTGATAGCTCCTTTTTTAAAAGTAGAACTATTCTCAGAATACAAGAACATAAATTCAGGTACAAAAAGATTGGTGTTTGTCTTGATGCTTCCCTACTTATTTGCATATGCCCATCTGTTTGGTATAGATTATACAGATGGAAGGGACATTATGGAAAGACTGGTTATAAGTATTTCGTCGTATTGGGTTATCGTTTTAACTATTTTCTGGGTCTATTCAGGATATAAATCGAAGTCCATCAAAAGATAATCGCCTCAATACAAGATTCCACAAAGGTAAATTTAAGGTTATGATATTCCCCCGAAAACTAGGCAGTGAAATTAGTTTGAATAGTAATTATTAATTTTACTGCAAGAAGTATAAAATGTAATGTTGGTTCAAAAGAACATTATTAATGAAAAAAACACTTGCCATCATTTTTTCTGCATTTATAGTATTTTCATCTTGTCACAGCAAGATCGATTCAATCTCACTCCATAAATTTGAAAAACACAAATCTATATCAATACGACTAGATGGAGCAAAAGTTGTTGATAAAAACGGTATTGGTGATGAATGGAGCTTTATGTCAAAAGTAAATGAAATAGAATTGCGTAGAGGAGTAAGCACAAGTATTTCGCTAAATGGCAGATCCTTAATTGAACTTGTATCAATCGCAGTTGAGGATGATCCTAGTAGCGATGATGTAGGAGAGGATATACTTAGTATTACTCCTTAAAACATAAGAAGTCTAATAGCGAGTTCACCATTAACCAGAACTGTAAAAGTAAAAGAATACTATGGGGATGGGGCCGGAAAAATTGCAACTTGTAAGTTTGAATATTCAATTATTACAAATGACGTCGAATAATTCTGCGAAATTAACGCATTCGAATCATTAAAAAACAGATTATCGCAATATGCAATTTTACTTCAGTTGAGTAAACAACTACTGAGAACATGCGACATCACATAAGCCTTCCTTCGTCAGGCCTCTGGATGTCGCTATCACGTTAGTGGTAAGCAATTTATACGATCGGAGGCTTGATACTTAGTAAAAAGATTTTTATATTTACACGTATCAATTAATACGTATGTCAACGAAATTAACATTATCGATAGAGAAAGATGTAATAG
>NZ_JAJNKB010000036.1 GCF_021533195.1 Portibacter marinus | reverse complement strand
CTGAAAGCTTATCGAAAAAGAGTCTTGTAAATTTTTCTTCACTAATCATTTGATTGCATGATGTTTGCAAAATGGTACCAATTATTATATAGACAAGTATTTTTTTCATTTTTCATGAGAGATAACGTATCGGCTGTATCGGCAGTGCTGACGAAGGAAGAATTGCCTGATCACAGCTTGTTATGGGTAGTTTTCATTAAGTTCTATTAATTTTTCTATGTCTCTTTTCTTTTTAAATCCCAAATTAGAATCCTTGATAGATTTTAAATGATAGTTTAATTTTTCATATTTTGAATTAACATGATAAGTAATTCCTTTTGCATAATTAATATGTTCTAAGTAATACTTTTCTTTTGAAAATTGTTCCAAATTCTCGATAGCCTTCTCTAGATTTTGTGAAAGTATTTTTTTTGATATTGGAAGGTGTGGATAATGTAAAATTAAATAGTAAACATCCTTTATTTGGTTTGAATTAAACAGATTCTTTATTAGTCCTTCAATAGGTCCTGAAGGGTGAAAATCATTTTCTTGAACATACCAAAGGTGTATTGTTCTAATTGACAATCCAGATGTATCTTTAGCAAAGAGAGTAGAGTAAGTAATAAGGTCAGGTTTGATTTCTTCTTGCTTCATTTCATCGAGCACTTGTTTTGCAGAGGAGAAATCATCAACCTTGTTCATTAAAGTAGAATAGGTTACTTCGTTAGGTTTGATTCCTTCTTGCTTCATTTCATCGAGCACTTGTTTTGCAGAGGAGAAATCATCAACCTTGTTCATTAAAGTATTAAAGGTTATTTCGTTAGGTTTGATTCCTTCTTGCTTCATTTCATCGAGCACTTGTTTTGCAGAGGAGAAATCATCAACCTTGTTCATTAAAGTAGAATAGGTTATTTCGTCTGGTTTGATTCCTTCTTCCTTCATTTCATCGAGCACTTGTTTTGCAGAGGAGAAATCATCAACCTGGTTCATTAAAGTAGAATAGGTTATTTCGTCTGGTTTGATTCCTTCTTGCTTCATTTCATCGAGCACTTGTTTTGTAGAGGAGAAATCATCGACCTTGTTCATTAAAGTATTAAAGGTTACTTCGTTAGGTTTGATTCCTTCTTGCTTCATTTCATCGAGCACTTGTTTTGCAGAGGAGAAATCATCAACCTTGTTCATTAAAGTATTAAAGGTTACTTCGTTAGGTTTGATTCCTTCTTGCTTCATTTCATCGAGCACTTGTTTTGCAGAGGAGAAATCACCAACCTTGTTCATTAAAGTAGAATAGGTTACTTCGTTAGGTTTGATTCCTTCTTGCTTCATTTCATCGAGCACTTGTTTTGCAGAGGAGAAATCATCAACCTTGTTCATTAAAGTATTAAAGGTTACTTCGTCTGGTTTGATTCCTTCTTGCTTCATTTCATCGAGCACTTGTTTTGCAGAGGAGAAATCATCAACCTTGTTCATTAAAGTATTAAAGGTTACTTCGTCTGGTTTGATTCCTTCTTCCTTCATTTCATCGAGCACTTGTTTTGCAGAGGAGAAATCATCAACCTTGTTCATTAAAGTAGAATAGGTTACTTCGTTAGGTTTGATTCCTTCTTGCTTCATTTCATCGAGCACTTGTTTTGCAGAGGAGAAATCATCAACCTTGTTCATTAAAATGTTCCACGAAACAAGTTTTCTTGAGTAACCTTTTTCTTTTAGCTTCTGATAAACTTCTTTTGATGCAACTCTATTCCCAACTTGTTCAAGAGTAACTGCAATTGTATCTAGATTATTTAATTCAGTATCGGACAACTGGTCACTACTAGAAGCTTTTATAGTTTTTTCAATAATTTTGTTTTTCTCTACAATATGTCCAATGTCATCGAAATGTTTAAGGATAATTGATGCATTTGCTAAATCATTAAATTTTGCTTCTATGAGCGAGTATAATTGCTCTCCTATATCGAATTCAAATTTCTTATTGCTTCCTTTTACATCAATTTTCTTAAGTTCTAGGTTAAAGTCTCTGACAACATCTCTATAAATTGAATAATCTACAAGAATATCATCAGTATCACAAAATGATGAAACTCGAACTGCTCTTCTAATTGAATCTCCAACGAAGTCGGAATTTCCATTTATTTCTAACTTTATATCAGAGCCAGAACTTATTGCGGAGCGCAGATTCCATTTTTTTTTGAATTCAATTCCTGTTATAGATTGGATTCTTTCGTTGAAAAGTTTATTGAAGGTCAGAATAAATGTCAGTAAATTTATGAGCTTACCACTTTGAGTAATATTGATATTCCATCCATCCCCTGTAAATTTTACTATTGAATCTTCTAAATCGTAATCTTTTAAAAATGGAGGAAGAATTTTTGAAAGACCGATATTGAATCTATTTCTCACTTCAGTTGACTCTTCTAGTAGCCTCCTAGTTGAACTCACAATGTCAATTGTTAAACAATATGTGAATACTTCTTTCATATAATTTGGTTAATTACCCATAACGTTTCAGCCATAAGATGAGGAACGACGATAGGAAGTTCTTCATTCTTCATGGCATGTTACATGTCGTTGCTGATTCTTAGGTTCATTTTTCTCATGAATAAGTTCACTCCTTCTAAGGCAAGACTTATTCTCTTTCTATCGTCAACTTCACTGAAATGTCCATGCGATGCTGCATTTCTTAAACCTGCCCATACAGTTATATCTTTGAAATCTTGCTTATCTATTTTTTCTTCTTTTTTCAAGAGTTGAGCATACTTGTCTATTGATCCCTTTTCTATTTCTGTAAAATCATATTTTGATATAACAACTCTTAGAAATTCTTCTAATGTAGCACCAATCAAAATTGCTGGTGCAGCTGGATGGATGTTTTTATTATTCAATAGCCTTTCTGCCTGAAGAAGAAAATCAGATACTAGATCATTTTGAGTCTGAAATTTATTTGAGGTATCAATTTCTAGTCCGTCATTCAAAAAGTCTCTAACAGCAGTCAATACTTCCACAGCCTTGAAATATCGCTTGGTCTCATTACTCTCATTTTTGGCAGTAGAAAGTATGTGGTAAAATTCTGTTTGATCACCTATATAAGATCTTACAAACTGCAAAGACTGGATGAAAAATTTCTCTTTCATTATATTGCTACTATACGCTTCAGGATCCTTTGTCGGTCGATGTAGCAATTTATTTGTATACTCAATGAGTTTTTCATTTGTCATGTTTGTTCTTTCTGGTTCAGCCCCCTAATTATCAGAGAATAATTATGTAAGTTAAAAAATGTGGTTGAATAAGCCTTATCTTTGCATTGCGAGCATCGACAGAAGGTGATTATTAAACCGATGTTGATATCTAAGTGCA
>NZ_JAJNKB010000035.1 GCF_021533195.1 Portibacter marinus | reverse complement strand
GGAGTCAGCTCGTTTCCTTTCCATCCAACCTTTGAAGAGGTCTTTCATCTCAATTACAACATGCTCCATCTATTTCCATTAACCACTTTTGATTAACTTAGTACCCGATGGAACTTCAGGGCACACACCTGCCGCTAACATGCCGCGAAGACTCTATTTCTCGTTCCTCGAAACGGAGCATGCGGCTATGACGTTACTCACAATATTAGTTAAACAATTAAAAATTTTATCATGAAACGGTTAACATTATTTTCAATTATTTTTGGACTATCAATTATCATTTTTAGTTCATGTTACAAAGAAGAAGTTCCAGCTATAGGATTACCAGAAAACTACATCGTGCAATTACACGAAGCAGAACAATTAGCAATAAGTTATATTATGAATAAAGATACTTCCCAATCTCTGAGTTTGAGAGAAAACAAGTGGAAGGGTCAAAGCAAGTCTTTTTTTGGTAATGGAAATGCACCAGCTTTGCATATCTTTACTACAGATCTTGAAGAAAATAATAGTTTTGTAATTATTTCTGGCGATAGGCGAACCACACCTATATTAGCGCATGGAGAATCTATGTTTAATTTTGATGATATACCTTTTTGAGTACAAGATTGGATAAATCAAAATGTAAAATTCATCAATGAGTTAAGAATCAATAATGCTAAACAGCCACAAGGTGTTAGAAAACTTTGGCAAGCTTTAGCCCCTCCTGGAAGCGATTGCTGTGAAGAATGTCCTAATTGGCCTGATTGTCAGGATGCTGGAATAGGATGTGGGGATGAAACTGTTGATTGTAATGATGGTTCAAGTGGAGATCCATGTGGTTCTTCTTCTACAACTCAATATGGCCCTTTACTTGATACTTATTGGGGACAAGGTTGTGTTTATAATCAACTTTGTCCAACAGAGGGCTTAGTGCAAGTTTGGACAAGTTTAGGTTTTGCCTATGAGCCCGAATGTGATGGTAATTTACCATGTGATCATTTTTATACAGGTTGCGTAGCTACTGCAATGGCTCAGATCATAAATTATTTTGAGCATCCTAATAGTTATAATTATTCTTCTCTTCAGCCAAAATATTATTCTTGGGATTTCAATAAGTCAGGTGCGGATGAAGTTGCTCGTCTGATGAGAGATGCAGGAGAATCAGTTAATATGTCTTACGGTTGTGATGGCTCAGGTGCATACACCAGTGGTGTTAATGATGCTTTAGAAGATGACTTTGGTTATGCTTATGGAGGAGATTATTCTTCTACGATTAGCAGCGTTACAATAAAGCAAAACCTTAGGAATTCAAAACCCGTAATATTAACAGGTTGTGATAGCAGATATGGTAGGTGCCATGCATGGGTGTGTGATGGATATGAGACTTACACAGACCAATCTTGTTATTCATATCTTTATTATCACATGAATTGGGGGTGGAATTCTGATTCATGGAACGGATGGTATGGTGTTAGTAGCAGCAGCTGGGATGCACCTAATGGGCATACTTATCAATATAATAATGATGTATTATATAATATAAACCCATAATTGTGAAAAAATTATTATCCATATTAATGATTCTTTTTATAAGTTCATGTATGTGTCCAGCATGTGTTAATGTGAATGAGCCATTAAGAATAATTTATTATAATATCAAAGGAGAGAATTTACTGGAAAATGATAGTCTCATAATAGAAGAAATTTTGTTTTTGGAGAATAAATCTGAAATAGAGTTTTTTGTAAAGGATTTTGTCGTATATAATAAAACTGAGAAAACACATGTTGAAATTTCGAATTTCGATTTACATACTCCTTGTAAATCAGATGAATGTAAAATTTTGGTAAGATTTAAAAACGGAGAAACAGATACAGTAATTTACCAAATTGAAGAATTATCATCAAGATGTTGTACTTCATATTCAGACATTAAATTTTTCTATTATGGCACTGACTATTTGGGAAGGCAAGAAAATACAATAGGTGCATACGAGGTTATAAAGTAAGTATATACTGTGAGTAACAATAGATAAGACAGAATGCCACCCTAACGGAATGGCACTCTGCTTATCATTTTCCGTTAGGCGGAATACGTTTCTCGTTTTGAAAGTTCTGAAAATTGATTCAGAATAGTTGACAAGGACGTGATTAGAGGATTGCGTTTGGGTGCATTGCCAGCGCACGTTAAATTGATAGCGTATTTCTTAAAAGTGAATTTTTACAAATTATGATCACTTTGTTCTCACGATAATCGAATCTTAAATTCATGCAGTTTACTTCGATTTTCAGGTCTTACTGTCTGATTTTTCTCACCACGTAAGATTGAGATTGGAATTCCGAACATGTCAATTAATTTCAGATAATCAACTTACTATTCTTGTCCGTCTGAGTCCGCTAGTTTTAAATGATAAATTCGAGTATTCCAACGGCATTATCTATAATCTAACAAGACTTTCAGCTGGAGGCCAACGCTTAAATTGTACTCCACCTAACACTAGACAAGACGCAATTTCGCTTCGAATAGCATGAAATGCGATGTGCAGAACTAAAAATTCATATTTTTGGAAAAACGATAATTAATGAGGAGCGAAACTTCGCTTGTCATCACCGTTAGCTGTCAGGCAAATTTAATCAACGAACATTGAAGAGATATAGTAAAATAGTTGCTGAACATGAACCTCAAATTACTGGTAGTCCAAACGGTGTCTACGCAGTCGAGTTGGTGGATAATAAATCATTCGTTACTAAAGAAGAAGAGGATATTTTCAAATTGTATGTCTCCAGAAATCATGAGAATATTCAAAGAGTATGTGAGGATAGTTTCGTTAATCTTGATAATCAAAAAATTTCTCAAATAACTTATTATCCAGCTTACAAATCAATCAAAGAAATTGATGTAATCCAATATTCTCCATATTACCTAGGATTTCAACTACTTGTATCGCAGAGATTATTCAGGATTTTAGCAAGCTTCAACCTTCCCAACTTAAATAAATTGAAGTCTAAAATCACAAATTTCAACAGCAATTATTTTTTAATTGGATTTCCTATGATTGAAAATAAAAATATTGACTTCAAAAGATCGATATTTTTTGATTACGGTCGAAATGAGAAGAAGATTTACAAAAATTATCAACAATATTCTGAGTTAAATTTCACCAGAATTCCTCACGAAATCTATCTTACTAAACAATATAATTATGATGTAATTAATATTCAAGGAGAAGGATTATTTTTATCTGAAAACCTTATAGCAGAAATTGAAAAACATAAAATCAGTGGAATTATTGAGAAAAAATCAATCTTACATAATTAAAACTTAAATTGTAGGGCCCGAACAGCTAACACTATGCATGAAGTAATTCCTTCCGTTGGTCGGAACTTCTCATGCAATTGATCGTTAGGCGGAATACGTTTCACGTTTTGAAAGTCCTGAAAATTGATTCAGAATAGTTGATAATGAAAAGATTAGAGGGTTGAATTTGGGTGCTTTGCCAGCGCACTGCACATTGATAGCGTATTTTT
>NZ_JAJNKB010000034.1 GCF_021533195.1 Portibacter marinus | reverse complement strand
TTCTTCGATTATCTGAAGCTTTTCTTTCTTGGTGAATTTCTTTGTCCCCTTTTCTGTGATTTTCATATTCATAATTACAAAAATTATTTTATAATTACTCTCTGATGATATCGGGGGCTGTTACATTGGGTTTTTATAAATTTGAATTTCAGTGGAATCCTCAAGTACGGAAGTTGAATCTTCGTTTTCAACATATGCTTTTACATACAAAATTAATTTGTTTGTTGAAGTTTGATTTAGTCTTGATATCACAATTGAATCACCAGTTTTTTCAATGTTTCCAATATTCGAACTCCAAACATAATTGATAGTTCCCTTTATACCTTGAAGCTCAAGTGAAGCAAGAAGACTATCTCCTTCGCAAGCGATAGAATCACTTTTGATTAAGATCTTTGGCGTATCTTGAGAAAATATCTGAAATGAGGTTACGGAACTAAAGAATAGAGTTAATAGAAAATTTTTCATGGTTCTTTGATTTTAGGTTATTCTACATAGTTTTTGTTGTATGTCAGTAAATTTAGTATCTCTTGGAATTCTTTTCAAATATTCCACACCTTTTATCAGTTTGACACAGTTAATATTTTACCGCAAGAAAGTCAATAATCTTCCGTTAATTTTAAGATGAAAATCAAGTATTTTATCAATCAATTAACTATTTATTGGTAGATTAACAATGGCATCACAACGTGATAGCTGTATCCGTCGTGGCGTCAGCGTTAGCAGCCATGACGAGATGACAGCGTGTTATCGGTCGTTCCTATCTTCCAAGTAATGATTTTTCAATAGGCGAAATAATAAATTTATCCGCAGAATATATTAGTACCTCTCTGTGAAAATAATCATATTCTTCTTTAGAGACCTCTTTGATTACTCGTTCTTCTGGATGATCCTTGTCATGCCAATAAAATCTTATCAAGATCGTGTTAGACAATGGAAAGTAGATTTCCATTTCCTTTTTACCAATTTGTCCATATCCAATATCGTTCATCAATACAACCGGATTATCAGATGTAAAATATTGCGCTTCATTTGATCCTTTCAATACTTCAATAGATGCAGATCTTAATTGTTTGCTGGTATGATTCATGTATGCGACCATTAGAGAATTTACAGCATCTTTTTGAGACATTGATATGTAGGAATTAAAAATGCTATCCTTTTCATCATCACTAAGACCTTCAAACTCTACTATTATGTCAAAAAAATCACGGAAATCATCTCGTTTCAGCCATCCCTTGAGCCAGTTTCTAAGTGCTTTGGTTCGACAAAGAAGATTAGCAGTAGTTTCTGCGATTGCTAATTGGATATTTTCTGTTAATTCTCCATCTTGTAATTGTTTAATGACTTTTGGAATTCTAGCTTCAATTCTACTATTAAGATCCTTTTCTATAATTAATTCATGGATTTCTTTGTAGTTTTCTAAAGTAAAAGCATGGTTTTCTGCTAAGAATTTCTTGATCTCTCGATCTTCCCATTTCTTTGTTTCTAAGTTTTTAACACTCACAAACCACTTTTTACCCTTAGTGAACTGCTTTTTAAATCCAAATTGTTTGAGGTAGACTTGCGGAATTAGATGTTGATTCTTGTGTGCAGGCATTTCTTCAATGTTTTGTAATTACATCTGAATTGGCTTTCATTTTTAGCAATATCAAATGACATTTAATTTTATGATTTGTCAACTCAATTATATTAGTAACTCCTATTTACCTTAAACCAACCTCAATTAATTCTAATTTCAATTTAAAGGATTGAACTTGAGATCAAAATTTATATTATTAAAGTATATTTCATACTGAATAACTGTTGTTAATATATTACTGTTTATGTAATTTTCATACTTGTTGCCAGTAGATAATTGTTACTTTTAGTTTGCTCAAGGAAGTCACTTAGCAATTTTGTACCACAATAAATTGTCAATTCTTAGAAGCATATGGTTCGGGTGAATGACCGATAACGTATAATGCATGGTGAGTATGAGCGATAGCGAAATATTCACTCATGCATAGTGTTAGGTCTAGTTGCCTTTTTTGACGATCCTATATTTTGTTGTTCTATCTTCTCCTTTCTTTTCAAACTTACCTAATCTGATTCCTTTGTTCAAATCTCTGGTAGCCGTAGCAGTTGAAATATCTTTAAATATAGATAGATAATCTTTTCTTGAAAACTCCTCTTGTTGATAATTTTCTATGAAATATAAGATGCGCTCCTCATCATTCAATTGGGTTCTTTGAGTTTCAATTAGCTGTTGAAGTGATTTCTTTATGATGCCAAGCATATATTCAATAAATACTGTTGAAACACCTTGTTTGTCAGCAATTGATAGAGTTTCATAGTACTCTGATTGGGTGTTTCTGACTTCTTCTTCGATAGGCAAATACTCAAATACTGGATTTTCTTTCATCAAAATGATGGTCTGCCACAATCTTCCCATTCTTCCATTTCCATCCATAAATGGATGTATGAATTCCATTTCATAATGAAACACACAGCTCTTGATGATCAAATTATCTTCTCCTGTTGATAAATATGAAAAGAGTTCAGTCATTAAATGATGGACGTTCCATGCAGGTGGAGCCATGTGTGCTACTTTTTCACCTTTGAAAATTCCAACTCCCTTAGTTCTAAATTGACCAGGATGCTCTATTAAACCTTGCATAAGTAATTCATGAGCACATAAATATGAATCTAAGTCATATGGATCAAATTGGTCGAGTTGATTGTAGACTTTTATGGCGTTTTTAACTTCTAAAATATCCTTTGAAGGTCCCAGAACTCTTTTGTTGTTGAATAGAGTTGTGACTTGATCGATATTTAATGTGTTTCCCTCAATTTCTAATGAAGATTGGATTGATTTGATTCTATTTTCTTTCCGAAGATTAGTTTCCGGTTTCCGTAAGTAGGTTGAATCTACAACACCTAACAGTTTTCCTATTTCAGTTGAAAGATTTATAATTTCTGAAGTTCCTTCGTAATACTTACGAATCATGATAGCATCATTTGATCGCATAAATATACAAATAATCAAACTAATCAGATTATTTAAATACAAATGATGCTATCATCAATTAGACCTAACGGCCAGCGACATCCAGCGTGCGAGGCGATAGCCGAAGCATGATGTGATGTCGCATGTTAGCTATCGTCACTTATTGTACTAATGTCAATTAATTTTAAATCAAAAATACCATTCATTTCTTTTACCACATTCACTATTGAATATTTAGCAATATTAGAATTGCTTCTTCTAATTTTTTCAATTGCTGTGCCATGAAATTGGCTTTTGTTTCTGTAGGCTAGAACGAAAACGATTTCGATTGTCTTCTCTATTAAACGTTCAATGATTCGTGTTGTGTCAATTTGATTAGTTGAAGTTTGAGAATTATAGTAAGTGAGTGTTGGAATTAAATAATTTGATTGAAGTTCCCCCCGAAAACTAGACAGTGAATATAGTTTGATTACAAACCATTAAATTTACTGTTATGAGTAGAAAAAAGTATACCAGCAAATTCAAGACAGATGTCGTATTGGAGGCCTTAAAGGA
>NZ_JAJNKB010000033.1 GCF_021533195.1 Portibacter marinus | reverse complement strand
TACGTTTGGAAGGAATGAGTTTAGTGGCGTATTCGATTCGAAAGAATGAGCATGAAGAGCCGTATGAGCTGAGAGGTTCACGTACGGTTCTGTGAGAGGTTTAGGGGTGAGAGTCCCCTTTACCTACACGATTTTATTCATTTGAGATATATCAATAATTATCTTTACCCAATAAAAATGGCGATTAGTTTTTAGTTCTAATCGCCACTTTTGTTAATAATTTTCTTTTGTATTAATGCCGTAGTGCTTTTAGTAATTCTGTTGCCGCTAGTTTTCCTAATTCATTAGATGCTAACGGGCTTGAGCCAGTAATTAATTTTCTATCAACACATACAGTTTTATCCATTTTTGTGTTCATTAATTTTGCTCCAAGAGCTTTTAGTTTTTCACTGAGTCCATAAGGCATTTTGCCAGGTAGATAGCCAATCATTGGTGTTTGGTTATCTACTGAATCAGGAAATACAGCTATGTTGTATCCTTTATATAGAAATTCTTGATTCTCTATAGTTGTTGAAAGGAATGCACCAGGTCCGTGGCATAGACTTATGGTGAATAATTCATATTCATGTGCCCACCGAAGTATAGTATCGACATTCTTGTCATTAGGTATTCCAATCATGGCTCCATGACCACCAGGAATAAATACCGCTGCATAGCTTTCCGATTGGTCAAAAGAATTACTTATGAAATCTGAAAGGCTCTGAGGTTTTTCAAAATTTGCTTTGTGTTCTTTGTAAATCGCGTTAACATATTCGTCTTTCTTTGGGAAGGCCCACATTTCAAAAACTGCAGGTTTTCCAGTAGGGGTAGCAATATCAAATTCGAAGCCCGCATTTCTTAAATGAAGCATTGGCAATAATGATTCAACAGGATGGTTTCCAGTTGAAAAATACTTGCCATTTTTCATTTTTAGATTCTTTTCTTCAGTACAGATTACTAAGATTTTAGATTTCGTCCCTTTATATTTTTGATAAGAGATATTCTCAAAATCTGTTTTATCAGGCACTCCCATTTTAATTGCAAACTTTGAGGGACTAAAAGATCCATCCGATTCTAATTTAGGTGCAATACCTAGTAACTTTCTTAACATGACTTTTATTTTTTTAAATATGGTTTATTAAATCTTTGATTGGTTTTCTGACTTTTACAAGATTAACTAACCAATCATTGTCTACATCTCTATACCCGATAGGTAGTAGTAAAGTGCTTTTCAGGCCTTTTTCTTGTAAACTCAATATGCCATCCAATGCAAGAGAGTCAAAGCCTTCCATCGGTGTGCTGTCAAGACCTTCCACTGCCGCTTGGGTAATTGCTGACATCAAAGCAATATATGTTTGACGAGCTGCATGTTCGAAGTTTTTCTGGGGATCTCTTTGAGGGTAATTGGATAATAACTGTTGTCGATAGTTTTCCCAACCTTCATTTTTAAATCCCCTGATTTCATTGGTTAGATCAAACATATGATTTATCCTGTCTGCGGTATAGTGATCCCATGCAGCAAAAACCAATAGATGTGAACAATCCGTTACTTGTGATTGATTCCATGCAATCTCTTTTATTTTAGATTTTACTTCTTTGTCCGTGATCACAAAGATTTCAAAGGGTTGCAAACCACTTGAAGTGGGAGTTAATCTTATAGCTTCCAAAATGCTATCAATTTTCTTTTGAGGTACCACTATGCCGTTCATGGCCTTGGTGGCGTATCTCTTATTGAGTAGATTTATATAGTCCATTGTACTGATTTAGAGCACAAAGGTTAGAATTCATATTGTTTCATAAATTGATCTATGGTAAGAAATCAGGAATTTGCGATTTCTTTTCTGACTCGGCTTAGACTTTCTGGCGTAATTCCTAAAAAAGAGGCGATTTGATAATTTGGTATTACTTTCTCGAATATATCATAGTCTGTAATGAATTTCTGATATTTTTCTTTAGCGGTCATTGTCAGTAGTCCAAAGATTCTTTTTTGGAGCGAGGCAATTCGATTTTGAAGGTTCTTACGATTTATAATTCCAAACTCTGGGTACTTGGAATACAGTTTTTCAAGTTGTGATTGTTCTATTATGAAAATTTTTGAATGTGAAAGACTTTCAATACTGAGAAGGGATTTTTCCTTGTTGAATAAGGTCATGTAATCACTAATCCACCAATTTTTAGTAGCAAATTGTAAGGTGTGATCTTTTCCATTTTTAGTTTTATAAAAAGTCCTGAGGCATCCACTTGCTACAAATATTTGAATTTTCCTGTTAGAATTTTCTTGAAGTATTATTTCACCCTTCTGTATATTTCTTTCGATGATTATTGCTTTCAGATCATTGGTAATTTCATTTGAGAGGGTAAAACTTTTTCCTATGTATTCGATTAGTTCTTTCATTTCAATTCATTACCACTAACGTGATAGCTGTTAACCGTCGTGGCGTCAGCGATAGCAGCCATGACGTGTTACAGCGTGTTATAAGTCGACATTTATAAAACCTTAGCTTGTAATTTAATAAAATCCGTGCTCTTACATTTGTATGAGATATCCTCTAAATTACCTAATGAAAATTCGAATGGTTCATCTATGTTGTTTTCAATCCAAAGTCTGATTTCTGACTGAGATTTATACTTATTTGATTTATGAAATGGAGTTAATTTACCTTCATATTCATTAAAATCAATATAGTTGACAGCTTCGAATTTATAATTTCTTCCAATATCTGTAAATTTTCTTTCTATTCTATCTATAAGCTCTTTCACATTATGAATTATAAGTGCGTATTCACCTAAGTTCAAGGTATCTATTTCAATTTCCATTTTCTGCAATTGCTTTTTTCCGAAGTCAATTCTATCTGTCGGAAATCCATACATGCAGAAAATATTTCCATCATGAAAATCATTAGGAAACAATTGCAATTTATCTCCATACGCAATGGTTTTCTTATCTAACTGAATCTGAAAATTACCCATTTGAAAGATAGCTTTTCTTCCTTCATTGACATCTCCTTGATCATTGTTGTTCTCTATCTCACGAAAGTATTTGAATGTATTACAATAGAATTTCCCTAGTTGCTGGAGTTGATCAATATATTTTTCCTTGCTAATCTTAATCAGTACACTTATATCAATTTTATCTTTCATGCGTGTTGGTTTATGTTTTCATTTAATAAGGTTTAAGACCAATAATCTTATTCATTCCCATGGTTGTCCTGTCCTTAAAAGCTTTACGAATCTTTGACCATTTTCATCATCCAGAATTGGACCGCATTTTGCATAAAGAATCTCTTTCTCTTTATTAATAACAATGGTCGTCGGCATACATTTTATATCAAATTGAGATTTACTGAAATTGCCAGTGAAGTCAACATTGCCTTTGATTTCCCATTTTATTGGATGCTTTGCTAAATATTCGGTAAGATTACTCTCATGATTCAATGTGATTGACCAAAATGTAATTGGATCATCTTTCATTTCAGTATGAATCTTATTGAGAAATGGCATTTCTTGCACACATCCTCTGCATCCAATATTCCAAAAATTCATTACGAGTAATTCGCTATCTATCTCATCAATATCATACTGCGAGCCTGACATTGTTTCAATCTTAGAAAATTGCACAATGTGTCTCCTACACTAAAGTAGCTTACTTGAGCTCCTAGTAAGTTACTTAGAGAAATAAATAATGTTAATGTTATTGTTTTTTTCATTGTTTGGACTTTGCTGACTTATAACGTTTCAGCCGCATCCGGAGCATGAGCGTTAGCGAAATGTTCCGTGATCGCGGCATGTTACCTCCCGTAGTGTGCCCTGAAGTTCCATCGGGTACTAAGTTAATCAAAAGTGGTTAATGGAAATAGATGGAGCATGTTGTAATTGAGATGAAAGACCTCTTCAAAGGTTGGATGGAAAGGAAACGAGCTGA
>NZ_JAJNKB010000032.1 GCF_021533195.1 Portibacter marinus | reverse complement strand
AATCATCTACCAACGTCCAGGTCCGGGTAATCACCGTCTCATCATCACACACTCCTATTGACTCCACATCCGTAAATGTAGCTTCCAATCCTACTGAACAGTTGTCCATCTCGTCCGTCACATCACCTGTCTGTCCTATGCCAGCATCATACAAACAATCATCATCCTTGTATATCGTCAAATCGGTTGGTACCGTAAAGGTCGGTGGTATCGTGTCATTAATGAGAATTTGTTGGATACATATTGCTTCATTACCACAAGAATCTGCTATGGTAAATGTTCTGTTGATGGTTATTGGACACATGCCCGAAGCATTGTCGATATACCATATGTCCCGAACGTCGCATTCGTCTGAAGTCGAACCTCCAGCAGTATTGAATTCCGCAATCGTAATGCTATTGACCACATTGCTAAAAGGTAGTGAGGTTAGTGCCTCTAAATCTGAAATGTCACATCCTATTACTGTTGTATCAGGAGGACAAGTATACTCAGGCACTGTAGTATCTTCCACTGTAATAGATTGCTGGCATTGTTGTGTATTATCGCATAGGTCAGTGAAAGTGAAAGTTCTCACAACACTTGTGGGGCAGTTTCCTGTTGATACATCTTGATAAAAAATGAAGAGATCACAATTATCATTGGCATTACCACCACTATTTTGATAATCCGAAAGTGTAATTTCAGCCAGCATTTCGCTAAAGGCTAATCCGGTAGCAGTGTCAATGGCAGCCTCAGAACAAGCTTCTATCGTAATATTTGGAGCACAAGTGAATGTTGGCAAAATAGTATCCAACCTCGTGATGATAAAATCACATTGACTCTGATTTCCACATATATCAGTGATCTGGTATGTATTGGTGATGATTTCAGGACAGGTAGTATTGCTACTTACTGAACTTAAAAGTTGCAAGCTGGAGTTATCTACAGTACAAGGGAAACCCAGTACACCTCCAGCATTGACAAAGTCGCTTACATTGGCAATAATAAAGGTATCAGTTGGACATATGGTCACTTCGGAACATTCAAGGCAATTGATCACATCCAGTGTCCATGTATCTGTACTAACGCACCCAGCAGGTGAGGTTGCAGTCACTGTGTAGTTATAAGTCCCGACGCTCAATGGGGCGATATTAAAAATAGTAGAATCTGCTCCTTCTGTTACACCATCTGTCGGAGTCCATTCATAGTCAAATCCATCTGGTAAATCAATGGTATATACATTCTCAATACAAATCGTAGAATCCACTCCCAAATCAAATACCGGAAGCGGATTTACAAGAATGTCAAAATCAAAGGTATCTTGGTTACATTCTAGGCCAGAAATTTTTTCCACCACATATGCTGAATACTGACCAGTCATCGTGGGGGAAAATTGCGCTGAACCGACATTCAAATCTGATTGCAATAATGTTCCACCAGCATCATAAGCATTATACCAATAAATGTCATAAGTGCCTGGAGGTTGTGGTGTAGCAGTCAGAGTCACTACTTCTCCTTCGCAGAACTCTCTTGGACCTTCTAGGAGCAAGTCAATTTCAGGGAAGACTGTTACAGTTACAATATCACAAATTACAGCACCATCCAAACATCCTTCTAGAACATTGTCTACATCTGGTGGCTCTACCTCTCCGCATACTTCATATTGTACAGTAGTTGGTGCTCCAGGTCCTGGTAGAAATGTACTGGTTAAGCAACCTGATGTACAAGACAAGTAACTTTCGTAGCCATTACCAGATACATCCGTCCATGTCACAGTAGATTCATCAATATTACCCTCAACAGTTATCGTATAATCACAACCTATTCTAGTAGTAATATCCTCGGGGACTAAAACGCCTGATACCGCAAGAATTTCTATTTGTTGTTTTTCTTTTCCTGGTTTGCATATGGTAATAATATGAGGCCCAGGGCCATCCACGCAAATAAATTTCCCAAAAACCTCCTCAGTTCCACAATTGACTTGATAAAATTCACTGCCAAATGATGGTGCCTGAACATCGTTGACCTGAATGGCAACAGTATTGGGATTCAAATACAAATTGATCGCCTGACATTCTACATTAGGTCTATTGTTACAGCAATTCCCATCTCTTTTTAATTCAGCTCCGATCCAAAGCGAATCCGGATTATCCCTTAAATCCGCAAATTGAAAAGGTACGGAGCTTTCACATTCATTACATCCACATTCTGCTAAAACAGTAATTTCCAATGTATCTTGTACAAAATTACCACAAGCATCTGTAGCTCTGTATACGATTTGTAAACTGGATGGACAAAAACCTGGTTGACCATTTAGGTCAATAAACTCTTGCGTAACTACTTCTACAGTAACTGTTCCACAATTATCTGTTGCCATTAAAGTACTGTCAGGATCTGGCAGGTCATCAGGGCACCCAACCGAATAATCCGCTGGAAAATTTATCCAAACCGGTGGGGTATTGTCTTCAACACTTATTAATTGCGTTGCAGAGGAGGTGTTGCCACAAGCATCGGTTGCAATAAAGGTTCGTTGAATGGCTGATTCATTGGCACATCCAAGGAAACTGATATTGTCACTGTACAAAATACTAACATTATTATCACAGTTATCCGATACTACAGGACTGCCAGTAAAAGTAGTATCTTGTGAATCAGCACAAGAAATCGTAATATTAGCGGGTGCCGTGATAGATGGTGAAGTATTATCAATGTACGTTATCCTTTGAGTTGCAGAGGTAGTGTTACCACAATCATCGGTTGCAGTCCACCTCCTAGTCAGATTAAACGCAAAGTCTGTACAGTTGCCAGTGTTCGTTTGATTAATTGCTGTGGTATCTAGCACTATACTGGCCACATTGTTGCAATTATCAGTGGCTGTAACATTGAAGGCTGGATGTGTGGCTGAACAATTTAAAGTAATGTTTGCTGGTACTCCACTCAATATTGGCCCTTGATTATCGAATATGGTAATGTTCTGTGTCAATGTGTCTGCATTACCACATGCATCTACTATTCTGTAATACCTTAGTATTGTACCAGAACATCCTGGATTTGGATCGGTCCAAAAATTAGTGACCTGAACTAAGCCTCCACAGTTATCAGTCTCTCCAATCACCTGATTAACATTTCCATTTGGAATCTGTGAATAGCAATTAAAAGGTCCAAGATCAGTTAAGGGATTGGCCGTAGGTGGGATCGTATCTTGTATTAAAATTTGCTGGGTAATATTTGCACTTCTTCCGCATTGATCAGTCAAACGATAGGTCCTGGTCACCGTACCATTACATCCTGGATTACCTGTGTCACTCAGATGGGTTACCATCACTGTCCCTCCACAATTATCCATTTCACCGGTCACATCATTGACATTGGGTGGGGGCCGGTTAGCATAACAGTTAAATGGACCTAATACAGGAAGTGGATCTGCTGTAGGGGGAGTGTTATCATCGATCGATATGTTTTGGGTAATGTTTATGCTATTTCCACATACATCTGTCAAACTATACGTTCTGGTCACTGTGCCGCTGCAACCTGGATTTGCACTATCGCTTACGAATGCGACATTTACTACTCCACCGCAATCATCCATTTCGCCAGTAACAACTGTTACATCTGGTGCAGGAATATCTGCATAACATGAAAATGGGCCAATCGCAGGAATAGGATCTGCTGTTGGTGCTGTGTTATCATCTATGGTAATGTTTTGAGTAATATTTGCAGTGTTTCCACAAACATCTGTCAAACTATACGTTCTGGTCACCGTGCCGCTGCAACCCGGATCTGCACTGTCGCTTACAAACGCTATAGTTACTGCTCCACCACAATCATCCATTTCTCCAATCACAACGCTTACATCTGGTGCTGGAATATCTGCATAACACGAAAATGGACCAATCGCAGAAATGGGATCTGCTGTTGGTGCTGTGTTATCA
>NZ_JAJNKB010000031.1 GCF_021533195.1 Portibacter marinus | reverse complement strand
TGTAAGATTTAAAAATTTGGATGAAGCTGAAAAATACTTTAGAAAGCTGTAAGAAATTTCTACTGCTAACAGGTGGCGATGATGGAATAGCTCCTAACGTCGCTCCTCCACATGCCACTAATCCGTTAGGTCTAATTGATGATAGCATCATTTGTATTTAAATAATCTGATTATTTTGATTATTTGTATATTTATGCAATCAAATGATGCTATCATGATTCGTAAGTATTATGAAGGAACTTCAGGAATTATAAATCTTTCAACTGAAATAGGCAAACTTTTAGGTGTTGTGGATTCAACCTATTTACGGAAACCGGAAACTAATCTTCGGAAAGAAAATAGAATCAAATCAATCCAATCTTCTTTAGAAATTGAGGGAAACACATTAAGTATCGATCAAGTCACAACTCTATTCAACAACAAAAGAGTTCTGGGACCTTCAAAGGATATTTTAGAAGTTAAAAACGCCATAAAAGTCTACAATCAACTCGACCAATTTGATCCATATGACATGGATTCATATTTATGTGCTCATGAATTACTGATGCAAGGCTTAATAGAGCATCCTGGTCAATTTAGGACTAAGGGAGTTGGAATTTTTAAAGGTGAAAAAGTTGCACACATGGCTCCACCCGCATGGAATGTCCATCATTTAATGACTGAACTCTTTGCATATGTATCAACCGGAGATGACAATTTGATCATCAAAAGTTGTGTATTTCATTACGAAATGGAATTTATACACCCATTCATGGATGGAAATGGAAGAATGGGAAGATTGTGGCAGACTATCATTTTGATGAAAGAAAATCCTGTATTTGAGTATTTACCAATCGAAGAAGAAGTCCGAAACACCCAATCAGAGTACTATAAAACTCTATCAATTGCTGACAAACAAGGTATTTCAACAGTATTTATAGAATATATGCTTGGCATCATAAAGAAATCACTTCAACAGCTAATCGAAACTCAAAGAACCCAATTGAATGATGAGGAGCGCATCTTATATTTCATAGAAAATTATCAACAAGAGGAGTTTACAAGAAAAGATTATCTATTTATATTTAAAGATATTTCAACTGCTACGGCTACCAGAGATTTGAACAAAGGAGTCAGTTTAGGTAAGTTTGAAAAGAAAGGAGAAGATAGAACAACAAAATATAGGATCGTCAAAAAACGCAACTAGACCTAACACTATGCATGAGTGAATATTTCGCTATCGCTCATACTCACCATGCATTACACCGTTATATTTCATTTACCCTTGATTTTAGTAGGTTGGAATGACTTGAATAAACGCTTAAGCCGGCTTTCGCTCGTTACTTGATATCACTGATTCCCTGTGATGGACTTCAGATGTCCGATTGAATTTTCAAATGTTTGAATATTCACTGTAGCACCGTAGTCCGACTTTCTGCACAGCTTCGCTCATAAATCTCAATTGATTTAGTCTCTTTTAAACCTTTTGGCGCTATACTTTAGATTTTTGGAGCATCTATCTGGTAGTCGCTCGCCTTAAACCATTCCATGCTTTCTCTTCGTGGCTCATCAATGGGGCTTTCGCTTTCGGCTTAACCTTTTAAAGACATCGATGTGTGTCTTGAGATTTTTTTTTAGCAAAACGAAATATAACATGCGATAAGGAAGTAATTTCGCTTAAGAAGAGTCCTGATTGCAAGTATTGAATGAAATATTGCTACATTAGAAAACCGATCAAGATAGGGGAAAGCGAAACTCCTCCTATCGCTGGCCGTTATCTCTAAGCTAGAATATGAAAGACTTTAAATGTAATATATGCCATCGAGTTCATCCTATACTTAATTCATTTACATGCCCAATCCCAACTCAAGTTACTGATCTTTATGATGAGCATGATACTGGAAGAGTAATACCACTATCGAGCAATAGTTATCTTATTAATAAATCATATTTAATAATTAAAGGTGAAATCAAACTTGAAGTCCAATCTTCTTTGGATGATATTTCTATTCTTGCCTGGTGCTCAATTCCTAATGAATCATTTAGGGGAGAATTCATAAGTCTAAAAGAAGGAAAGGAGATCATGATAGAAGGTCAACTTATTTCAGAACTACCATTTTATGAAAAAAGTCTTGGTCTTCAAATTGATGTTAAAATGGTAAAATCTAGAGAGCTGGGAATCATAAGAGTTACAGAAAATTGTCAACTTAAAACAGATCAGCTTTCACCAATTTCAAAAACTAGAATTATTGAATTGATGCAAAATGTTTATCATCTATCCGATTCAAATAAAGATATAGAAAATCTTGACCAGACTTTATCTTCAATATTAAATCACGCACAAACAGAATTTATTGATAAAGGAAAGAAATTTCTAATCAATGTGATTTATGAAAATATAATCCTTTTTCAACTAATTTCTAGCGAATTTTTAGAAGAACCCAAACCATTTACATTTGGCCTTCATATAGCCAATGACTCCTCAAACGATAATTATTTGACTGTGAAATCACAAATGAAAAACCATAAACATATAAAGGAGTATTCCGTTGATGGTGTTGAAATTTATCAATCAGACTATGAAGGCGAGAAAAATCAATTAGTGAAAGATGTTAGGAAATTGACCAAGGATCTATTTCAAATTCAGATAGACAATTGTAAATTTGAAATAAGTGAGCCGTGAAAAAGCCTAGAGATAACACGCTGTCATCTCGTCATGGCTGCTATCGCTGACGCCACGACGGATACAGCTATCACGTTAGCTATCATCAGATTTGCACAAAGAGATGAATCAAAAATTTCACATAAAAGTTTTCAAATTAAAAGAAACTCATTTTGCCTTGAGAGGTAAATCATTTGAAGAAAAGGTTCAAATTGTTACTGAAAACCATAGAAAACATATTTACGCAAGCGGAAACGAACTTGAAACATTCAATATTCAGTTTGAAGAAGGAGAAGTTGATAATTTTAGATTTGCATCTTATTGCTATAATCAACCTGTTGAAAAACATCATTGGAGATTATTCTTACCTGACTACATTGGTCAAGATCAGAATTTTAGTATTATAAAGTTTTCATATGTTCTATTTGTAAACTACAACAATTCAGTTTATTGCGTAATTGGAGGAAGTGGGAGATCTGTAATCGGTACATTCATAAATCCTTCCTTTGGAATAGATGTGTACAGCAGAATAGCAAGCCCAACAGAAGATTTGGTTATTGAAATAAAATCTCGCTCAATAGCCAATAATGTTTCACTTCAGACGACAACATACAATTTTAATCAAACAGTAGCAGACACAATTGAATTCTCAGAAATTCCTTCTGTGATGAAAATTGTGATTAGAGAAGAATTAAAAAACGGTCTTTTTGCAAATTTCGATTTAGATTTAAACCAAGCAATTCTTGAAATAGGCTCTTATTTCTGTTTGAGAAAAGTAATTTCTTTTGACGATTTATTGGAATTAATAGAGCTATTAGACAATTTGATCGAGAACGTTGAACCAGTTGATTTATCCTTTTTTAAAAAGATTGAAAACGAGGAACTGATAGAAGAGCTTGATAATAAACTGATAGATTCAATAATTGAAGATGTCAAGCAATTCTCTTACCAAAATTTACAGAGAGTAGATCGAAGAGATATTGATATTGTTCATCCAACTAAACTCGAAAAATTCTATGAGTGCGATAAGTTTGTTATACGGTTTAAAAATTCTAGAGGTTCAAGCGATAAAGTAATAACCAAGCGAAATAATCTCTACGTGTCATCTATAGAACACATATTCAGTCGACTTGAAGGGGACTTTAATGACTTTAATATTAGAAATGAGCTTCCCCCCAATTGTTAGACAGAAATAGTCTGTTTTCAAGTTTGAATTTGGCAGTTCGGTTTTCCACATTTCAATATCAAAAATATCCATGGTAAGATATTTTCAGATGTTGAACATAGTGGGAAACATGAATATTTATGCAGCTACTTTTAGCTTCGTTTTAT
>NZ_JAJNKB010000030.1 GCF_021533195.1 Portibacter marinus | reverse complement strand
AACAGAGCAAGTCAAACAGGTATGGGAATACATTCTAGCTAACTACATTCAACCCATAAGAGGTAAATCGGCAGAAGTAGAAATTGAAGTGCGAAGTGATAACGGTAAGCAATTTAGTAGTAAGGATATCATGACATTCTTTGAAGAAAATGAGCTCACTAAGGTGTTTACTCATCCTTATACTCCAGAGGAGAATGGACATATTGAAAGTTTTCATAGTAAGCTCGGTAAGGCACTCAAAAACGATCGTTTTGCTAGTCTGCAAGCATTAGAGAACAGACTTACTCACTTTTATACAATGTATAACAACAAAAGAAGCCACGGAAGTCTAAAAGGATTGCCACCAGCGATCTTCTGGGCTCTAGATGATCTCGGTTATGTGGACGTAATCACAGATCAAGAAAAAAGAACGAATAAGATATTGCTAAATGTAGCGTATCAAGAGATACTAGGATTACCTAAAGTAAATAAGTATAAATATCGGGCATTAAGAGCCTGATGGAGATGCTCGCCTTTTATTCGATTCCCTAAATGGGATGAGAATAAAAAACTAAGACAGGCCTGCACTTAGATATCAACATCGGTTTAATAATCACCTTCTGTCGATGCTCGCAATGCAAAGATAAGGCTTATTCAACCACATTTTTTAACTTACGTAATTATTCTCTGATAATTAGGGGGCTGAACCATTCTGTTTTATGATGTTGGACATAATATTATCTTCTTCAAATTTGATTGAATGTGCTTCAAGATAATATTCACCGATGAATATCCACCATGTATCACCCAAGCTGAATCGTGAAATAAACTCACCTCTAAGTAAAGAATTTAATATTTCGGTATCTGTCTTCATCTAAATGAGCTATAACGTTATAGCCGTAAACGTCGTGCCGTGGCGATAGCAGGCATGACCGTTTTCACGGCGTGTCAGGTGCCGTGGTGTGCCCTGAAGTTCCATCGGGTACTAAGTTAATCAAAAGTGGTTAATGGAAATAGATGGAACAAGTTGTAATTGAGATGAAAGACCTCTTCAAAGGTTGGATGGAAAGGAAACGAGCTGGCTCCATGTAAGAATGGCAAGGTCAGAAGCCTCACGTATAATAAATTCAATTGGAGATTAGGATAAGGCCTTTCGGCAGGGGAGGACTAAAACTACCTGTCAAACCGCCACAAGGTGCTTACCTTTCACGGGTTGGTACTGAGCGTTGTGGAAAAGGTAGAGACTATTTTTTTTTATGTAGGATTCTATCAGGTGCGGTTTAAGGAGATGAGCGAGAAGAGAGCGAACCATCGTAGAGGCATCGTAAATAACCTTGCTGTAGATCAAAATCCAAAGTGCGGCGGACTGCGGAGACAAGCCATTAGCGTAAAATTTTAGGAAAGCGCAGGCATGGCGATCTACCGGTGTATAGATGGCATGACCTTAATACCAGGCTCAGATACGAAACTGGGGAAATTCCCCTTTGTTGTTTGAGGGAAAGCTATAAGCCTCGATAGGTAAAGCGAAAACTGAGACATTGGGAGAGTGGCGGATCAATTCGTAGTAGTGAAGAAGCTTCTGTAATGGAAGTGGAGCGAAGGGGTTGACGTAATTGGATTTTATTTATTACCAACTTTAGATCAAACGATTTAAAAGGATGAATTTTAAAGAAGGATCAAAACCTTATCCCATCAGTAAAGAACAAGTATGGGAAGCGTTTGCGTTTGTGAAAGCGAATGGTGGCAGCAGTGGTGTAGATGGCATAGACATCAAAACCATAGCAGCCAATCCGAAGAAGCACTTGTATCCAGTGTGGAATCGTCTAGCAAGCGGAAGTTATTTTCCACAAGCAGTAAAGCGAGTAGAGATTCCTAAGTCAGATGGGAAGGTTCGTATGCTGGGGATACCGACGGTAAAAGATCGAGTAGCCCAGACGGTAATAAGCAAAGAATTAGAGCAGATAGTGGAACCACTATTCAGTAATAGTTCATATGGCTATCGACCGAACAGAAATGCGCACCAAGCCATCGAGCAAGCTAGGAAGAACTGTTGGCAAATGCCATGGGTAATCGATATGGATATCAAGGGATTCTTTGATAACATAGATCATGGACTGATGATCAGATATCTTCGGAAGTTTACAGATCGCAAACATATCATTACCTATGTTAAGCGATGGCTGAAAGCACCCATAGAATTGAAGGATGGTACTCAGATTCAGAATGAAGAGAAGGGTACTCCACAGGGCGGTGTAATCAGTCCAGTTCTAGCAAACATATTCCTACATGTAGTATTTGATAGTTGGATGGAACAAGAGTTTCCTGACTGTCCCTTCGAACGATATGCAGATGATGTGATCGTACATGTAAAGAATGAGAAGTACGCTAGATATGTCCTCAAGCAAATCCGAACACGGCTATTAGCAAATAAGCTAGAGCTGCATCCGGACAAGACCCAGATTGTTTATTGCAATCGAACAGGGAGGAGGAAACGCACACCTGCGAAGGTCAGGCAGTTCGATTTTCTAGGTTACACATTTCGTAGTCGCAAAGTAAAGACCAAGGATGGAAGAGTGATATTTGGATTTAGTCCAGGAGTCAGTTGGAAATCGGTCAAGCGGATCATATCTACATGTCGCAAGCTGAGATTTGATAGATGGGTACATATGGACATCAAAGAGTTGACCAAGGTACTTTCACCGATAATTCAAGGCTGGTTACATTACTATGGACGTTTTCACAAAACGGCTATGCACTATGTGTTTCGGATAATCAATCGTAGACTTGCAAAGTGGGTCTTTAACAAGTATAAGCGCTTTAGAAGGAGGAAGTTTGTGAGTTATGCACAAGCTTGGTTGAGAAAGATAGCAGCGGGTTATCCGCACATCTTTCCACACTGGCAACATGGCTTCTCTCCATAGGTTTGATTACGAAGAGCCGTATGAGCTGAGAGGTTCACGTACGGTTCTGTGAGAGGTTTAGGGGTGAGATTCCCCTTTACCTACTCGTCTTTCAATAATTTAAGTCGGCTAGAAATTTGGATAAAGAACTATTGAACTCTTTAGGTTTATCCATAAACATGTAATGTGTTGCATCGTCTATATCTACTTTTAATGATTGAGGTATTTTTTTATGTAATAAGTCAGCAACTTCCCTACAGTATTCAATATCATATTCCGATGTAATTATTAAAGTTGGGAACTTAATATTATCTAACAGATTAACGGCGTCAGGTGCAATTTTAATTTTTTCAGGGTTAAGAAAGTGCCAAAATGAATAATCATAAGCAATTTCAATTATCCGTTTTTTTACTTCAGGACTCATTTTATGAGAATTTAAAGATTTGAATTCAATAAATTCTTCAGCAGCACCTTTAATACCCTTCTCTTTAACAATTGATGGTACACTTCGATATTCACGAATAAAATCCTGGGCAACAGGAGACCAATTTCCGTGAACAGTTGGGCCTGCTGCAGTAAGCGAATATGGTATCTCTGGGTATTCCACAGCAAAGTCTATGGCAATTCCACTCCCCATTGAAAATCCTACAAAATGGGCCTTCTCGATTTTCAAATAGTCCAGAAGAGCTTTTAAGTCATCATGCGGACTGTATTTTTCACCCTTTACCGGCATGGCTGATTTACCATAACCACGAACATCATATCGAAGAACCTTGTATTTTTTTGCAAAAAGTTCAAACTGATTATCCCAGAGCCGACAATCACCGAAATTCCCATGTATGAATACAATACATTCACCAGCCCCGGCTAATTCATAATATAGTTTCGTCCCATTAACCTCTGCAATTCCTGTATCAGGGTGCAAGGTATTCTTTGTGTTATCACACGAATAAATTAGAAACAAAATTGGAAGTAAATAGAATATACGTTTCATAACTCATAATAGTAAAGTGAAGTTAAAAATTATGCATCTAGTTGTGCCTAACGGTTTGTGTATGAGCAGTAGCGGATTTTACGCAACTACTTTTAAAAATACAATATACCTTAATTAAATGAAATAGCGATACGAGTTAGCACCCGAACCGCTATTGCTTATACACCGTGTTATCTGCTGTTGTGTGCCCTGAAGTTCCATCGGGTACTAAGTTAATCAAAAGTGGTTAATGGAAATAGATGGAGCATGTTGTAATTGAGATGAAAGACCTCTTCAAAGGTTGGATGGAAAGGAAACGAGCTGACTCCA
>NZ_JAJNKB010000002.1 GCF_021533195.1 Portibacter marinus | reverse complement strand
AAAATTCAATCGGACATCTGAAGTCCATCACAGAGAATCAGTGATATCAAGTAACGAGCGAAAGCCGGCTTAAGCGTTTATTCAAGTCATTCCAACCTACTGAAATCAAGGGTAAATGAAATATAACTCCCCTATATCCCCACAAAAATATATCATTCATTACGATTTTTTGCCCAGTCGACACCAGATCCTTAATGTTATCATGAGCCAGAACTCATCTCAATAAATGGTTCATACCTCCTTTAAATCATGAAACATCATTGAGCCTCATCACCTTCTTAAACACCTAGATTTGCTCAAGAACGCTTTCCAACAAAGCCTTGGTCTTTTGTATTCCTTCTTCCTCAGACAACTCATTTCCCTCATATTCTATTCCTATCGTACCTCTAAAGCCGGAATCCTTGACAATTTTCATGATGCGCAAGTAATCCATATTGGCTTCTTTCCCTTCTTCCGTAAAAGCATTGGTCTTCGCACTTACACCCTTCGCATACGGCATCAGTTCCGCAATTCCTTTATAACGGTCATACTCCTTTGCACAAGTCCAGTTAGCTCCTCGCTCAATACAAAAATTACCAAAATCAGGCAAGGTGCCCACATTTTCCATCCCTACTCTGCTCATCACTTCTGACAGCCATGCTCCATTCGAAGAATAGCCTCCATGATTTTCTACCAATACATTGACTCCTTTAGTGGCAGCATATTCGCCTAACTTCTTCAATCCATCCACAGCATTGTCCGCTACTTTCTGAGCACTACCTGAACCCGCTGCATTGACCCGGATACTCTCAGCACCTAAAAATGCGGCAACATCAACCCATGGGTAGTGATTCTCAACTGCCTTCATCCGCTCCGCAGCATCAGCATTTCCTATGTCTCCAAGTGCGTCACACATGATCAATCCAACCCTGACATCTACTTCTTCACATTGCTCCTTAAATGCTTGCCAATAGTCCATATCTTCTGCCTTACTGTAGTAGAAGGTATTGACTAATTCAATGATGTTCACATCAAAACCAGCTGCAATTTCCGGAAAATCATCAGGATGTAGATCCCCGCGAAGAAGAGAGTCCGGCGATTCCCTCAACATCTTTCCAAACCATGCCCAATCATTGTTTAGATCTCCAAAAAAAGATTTATGTAGTGACCATTGGGCCAATGATATCTCAAATCCTTCTTCTGAATTTTTACCAACACATTCACTGCTCCAAGGGGTGAAAGCACATAAAAGAATGATTAATGTTGCTCCCAAAATGATACTTATTTTCATATAAAGTTTATTTAAAGTCAAACTTGAATTTAATAAATTTTCACTGATGAACAGTTACATTTGACCTTCCAACAAACTTCTCCTTTGAACGATCCAGCTTTCCCCTTCTCCCAAATGATAGAATAGACCTAATTCCACTGCCCTGAAATGTAAGTCAATATCAAGATTTGAAAGAAAGGTTTTAGCTCGTACGAATTCTTCTCGTTTATTGAAACCCGCGATACTGGCATGAAACTTTATACTTTCCCCTTCGTAAGGATCTGGATTGACATCAAATCTGGCTTTCATGTCGGCAAGAATTTTAAAGTGCCAGTCGAGTAACTCTTGCTTTTGTTCAACTTCAAGATAAATGACTTTTTCATCAAAAAAGCCAATGCTATTCATGGTGATATCGATCGCTGGTGTATTTGCCGCCAGATGGTCAAAATAGGTCACATATTCGTCAAGTCGATCTATTTTAAAAGGTGATTTGATGGTGATGTGCGGCGATTGTCTGGGCATGCCTATGCCTACCTCTTGATGTAATTCAAATTGAGTTTTTCTGATGAAATTATGGCATTCATTATTAAGCATCAATGCATATCCGATCTTCATAAATAGTAACTGTACTTTAAATATAATTCTTAAGTTTTCAAAAAGAAATCTCTTCCACCCTACCCGGCTCGAAAACCCCTAAATGAATATTCCCGATCCTCACCCTAACCAATCGCAACGTCGGAAAACCAACCGCCGAAGTCATCTTCCGTACTTGTTTATACTTGCCTTCGGTTAAAACCACGGAAATCCAACTCGTGGGACCATGCCGGGCATCTCTAATCTTCTTTTTCCTGGGAATAAAATCTGGATCATTAATCCTCCAAATCTGACAAGGAAGCGTCTGATACTTTTTACCATCAAAACCAATAACCACGCCTTTCTTCATCCCCTCTATGGCCTCCTGTGTTATCTCACCGTCTACTTGCACATAGTACTCCTTTTCCACATTTTTTGATCTTAAATCAAAGCTAACCTGCCCGTCTGTGGTGAGAATCAACAATCCTTCCGATTTTTCGTCCAATCTGCCTACTGACATGGTTCCTTCCGGAAAATCATAAAGGGCTCCAAGCATTTTTTTGTTCCGTCTGTTGCGCTCATAACGCACAAACTGCGAGAGATAGCCGTAGGGCTTGTGCAATTTGAAATGTCGGTGTTTTTTATCAGCCATTTAGAAGAAAATTTCTTGAGCAACGCGGAAGGTATTGGCATGGGCATCAACGATATCAGCAATCCGCTCAGAATAGCCACCTCCCATACTAATCGCAACAGGTATTTCCCGTTGTTTACAGTTTTCCAAAACAAACCGATCTCTTTCCTTACAACCTTCTTTGGTCATACCCAACCTCCCTAGTTTATCCGTTTTTAATACATCCACGCCACTTAGATAAAGTATCACGTCAGGATTGATCTGATCAATAAGGTCTGGCAATACCTCCTTTAAAATTTTTAAATAGGCTTCGTCATTGATCCCATCTTCCACTCCTATGTCCAAATCTGAATTCTCCTTCCTTACAGGATAGTTCTTGGCTCCGTGCATGCTGAAAGTAAACACACGTGGCTCGTTCTTAAATATACTGGCGGTTCCATTTCCCTGATGCACATCCAGATCTACGATGAGAAATTGACCTATCTCCCCTCTATGCAAAAAGTAGTTGGCAGCAATAGCAAAGTCATTAAATATGCAAAACCCTTCACCTGATCCGGCAAAAGCATGATGCGTTCCTCCGGCAATATTCATGGCAACGCCATATTTTCGTGCATAACTGACACAATCAATCGTCCCCTTAGCAATGAATCGTCCCCTATCAATCAACGATGGCCGCACCGGAAATCCTATCTTCCTGATCTCCTTTCTTGACAGTGCATTAGTTTTTAATTTATCCCAATACTCGCGTGTATGCGTCAATAGTATATCCTCTTCGGCCAACTGTTCAGGATGAAAAAAATTAGCCGGTGTAATGGTGCCCTCATACAACAGCTGTTCCGGTACCAATTCATACTTTTCCATAGGAAATCGATGTCCTTCCGGTAATTCGTATTTATAAACTGGAGAATAGGCAATTTTCAACATCTAACGAATCAAACTCACATGGCCAAAAATTGTTTTCGGTCCTTCCGGTAAATCAATTTCCATCAAATACAAATACACACCTTCATCGTAATCCAATCCATCCCAGCCAAACGAAGGATCACCAGTTTGTCCATTGACCTTATTAAAGACCCTATTACCCCATCGGTCAAATATGGAAAAAGTCCTGAAGTCATATGAGAAATTTGAATCTAAGAAGAAAACATCATTGATCCCATCCTGGTTGGGGCTAAAAATGTTTGGTTGGTACAAAACAGCACTCAGTAAAAATGCCAATTCGATTTCGCTTATATAAATGCAGCCAAGTGTATCGGTAACCAAAAGGGTGTAAAGCGAAGTGTTGATTGGCCTGGCCTCTGGCATTGCACAATTGCTGCAACTCAGTCCTTCAGCGGGCGACCATTGTATCTCAGCGATTTCACCACTAAAAGAAGTTGATAATTGATAATAACTGTCATCCACTAACGCTGCCTGAATCGATAATTCCTGCTCCTCAATGCTTAAGATGTTAAATCGGTCTAAAACAGAACAACCGTCTATTGAAAATATGACCAACTCGTGATCACCTGGAGTGAGATCATCTATCACTGCTCCGTTTTGAAATTCTGACCTGATGGAAATGCCATCTAATATTATATCTTCGATCGTAGAAAGATCACTTTGAATATCAAGAGTTAACGCTCCTTCACTTCCAGCATCACATTCGGGTTGTATAATTTCCAAATCATACATTACACCTATAAAAAATAGCGAGACATTGACGATGCTATCACATCCATTGACAGACGTAAGAATTTCCTGACCTGTCCTATTTTCATTATTGTATAGGACATCATTGACCAGAATGCCTTCATCGGTGCAAAGGGTATCTCTGATATTGGTTTCAATCCTGTCAACGTAAGAAAGGGAGATATTAACAAATTGATCACATCCTGAAGCAGACCCACCCACTATGTTCTCCTGACCCGCAGGATTGGACCGATCATAAGTGGTCCCATTCACAGTGATCATGGTGTCCTGACAAAAGGTCTCCCGGATGATAAGGGTGTCTACAGGTAAGAAAATCAGATCGACGATCAACATACTGTCACACACACCGGCCCCGGGAAAAAGCTCAGTTCCAGAAGGATTTTCTTGATTGTATAGGTTGCCATTGACCATTAACTCTTCACCTGCACAAAGGGTTTCTCGAATTTCACGAGTCAGATTGGTTTCAAAAGTGAGTGAGACTTCAATAATACTGTCACAACCTGCAGCATTAGCCTCCTGAGAAATAAAGGTTCCGGACGGCCTTTGCATGTCAAAAATCTGGTTTTCGACCATCACCGTATCGTTGGGGCAATAAATTCCTTCAATAATACCTGTGGAAGGCCTTACTATATTTAAATCAACCGCTATAATGCTATCGCATCCATTGACAGATATAAGTTCTGCAGAACCTGTTGTATTGCTTTCGTTGTAAACGACACCGTTTATGAGCGTATCTGTACCCTGACATAAGTCAAAATCCAAAAGGACGATTATTTCTGTGTCGAAAGATAGGTCTATTTCCACGATGCTATCGCAACCAAACTGGTCAGCATTAGCAAGGTTTTCAGATCCTGATGGATTGGTTTCATTGTAGATCTGACCATTGATCATAAGCTCATTTCCAGTACACAATACGTCATCAATTAAAGTTGTGTTTTCTGGTCTGAATTGCAGGTCAATGGTAATGAGGGAATCACAACCTGAAATTGAAGTTCCCAATTCCTGTCCCTGCGGATTGTTAATGTTATACGCTGTTCCAAACACGTTGATTTGGTAGTCTGGGCAAACCTCCTCATTCAGTATGGTTATGAGTTGCTGGCGACCTGCAACGCTGATCAATGCAGTATCAGAGTCACAAATGGCGCCTCCATTGACAATGTAATAAAAGTCCAGCTGAAAGGGCAAATCACCCTGGGCCATTGTAAAAGTGGTTTGAGGGCTGGTGGTACCATCGGTAAACTCAAAACGGCCACTGGCACCATTATCATAGGTCAATTGGTTGATGTCAATGGTTTCTCCTGTGCAAATGGTCGCTTCAGCATCCGGACCGGCTTCTACAGTAGAAAACACATTGATGGTATAACTGGCTTCATCTGCGGGACAAGGTGGCTCAGCAAAAGTCTGGTAAGTTAGAAGTATTTGATTGCCTCCCTGACCCGTGATTTCAATGGAATCGTTAAGTAAGGTATTTCCTGTATGGTCCATAAATACCCCTGAATCTACACCAGGAGGCAGTAGTTCCAGTAAAGCCATCTTCCCTTTCTTACAGGTATTGAGGGTTAGGTCAGGCCCAGCGTTGGTGGTCTGCCCTACTGTAATGGATATTGCTACCTCATCTGTACAAGACTGTTTCTGGTCAAAAGCATAGATCAGGGTGTCCTGGTTTAACATGGTCCCAACAGGAATCACTTGTCCCATGCCGCCCGCCATAGAATAGTATTGTTCGTTACCGGAACCATTGTTTATCATGATATTATCCAATTGGACACTGCCACATCCCTGGATTTGATCCGGGGTTACGATTTCCGGGCCGCTGGAAATCATTAAATCTACTGCCTGCTCTCCAGAAAAGCATTGATTTTCCTCCACCACTGCATATACGGTTACGTTGGCAGCTGTAAATGCTTCCGGATCAAAAATTTCGTCGATGCGATTAGTTTGCTGGTACCAGCGGACGGGCAAACCGGTTCCTCCGTTAATTTCTTTATTGAGTTGGGTCAAATCATAGGTCGCTGTGATGGTGCCGCAGCTGGAAAGGAAGGGCTGACTGGGAGGAAAGGACTCAGGAGCGGAAGAAATAGTAATCGTGGTGGTTTGGACGATTGCACATCCGGAAGAAGTTGGGGTAAAGGTAAGCTCAAAATTACCCGTACCCAATTGTGCAGGGTTCAGCGAGTTGCTGGTCACCCCCGTCGGACCTGACCAATCTCCCGTCACCCCATCTTGTGTCTGGTCTAGCAAAACCACGTTATCGTTTTCGCATACTGCGGGAAAGGTTTGAAGTGAGTAAGTGCTTCCCCCCTGTACTGTAATCATTGTAGAAGCTTCCTGGGTACAAGAGTTTTGATCAGTAACAATAACTCTATAAATACCTGAATGGATTGGTAGCATATTGTTAAGGTTCCAATTTTGAGTTGTAGGAGAACCCGGATAAGGTCCTGACCAAGTCCAGGATTCAGCATCACCGCCGAACTCCGAAAGCATAAAATGATCTCCTTCACAAATGGACTGACTAGTAGTGATTAATACTGAAGGGGATTCATTAAAAATTAGACTTCTTGAACCATGAGATTTACATCCACTTCCATTAGTTGCAATAACGCTATAAGTATTAGCTGGAAGTCCAAATCCAAAATCACCAGAAGCTGTAATACTGAGAGAATTCGAATTTCCTCCGACAGGGTTGTTGTCTGGATCAAACCACTCAAAATCCTGTCCAGCAGCATTGTTAACTTTTAGTTCCACAATTTCTCCTGCGCAAAACTCTGGTGCCCCAGGTGGATCTTGTGCTATAATCAAATTACTTGGAGGGTCATTGCAAATGATAACTATATTATCTACTACAATTCTTTCAGATGATGCCCATGTTTGAGAAGTTATCTCAAGAGATGCTGAATTCTTGACACCCAAGCAACCGGTGGTGTAATTAATTGGCGTTGAGGTCACGTAGTCACCATTTGCGCCGATTAGTCTAACTCTTTCCTTGTCTCCGTTGCTATAAATTAACTCAACGTGAAAAAAATCCCAACAATTATGACAATCTCCAGCGTCTGGCATGGTCGGATCACCCGCGCATCCTAAACCAAACCTATTACATTCACTTTCTCGTTCAAAATCAGTCCCATACTGTTGGCCAGTGTAGTCCATTTGAATTGATAGGGTATTGCAATTGGAAATGTCTATATCACCCGTACTAAACCTTGGCACAGTATTGGGACCTGGATCTCGTCCCGAATTTTCTTGCACCAATTGGTTACCCTGAACACTATAAAATCCTTCACACGTAGGACAACTAACATTCCAAGCGGTACCAAAATCGTCAACTCCTGAAATGCTATTGTTGGGTTCTGTAAAGTTCTCTCTGAAAATAGGTGTTTGGCCAATGCATACAAATACGTCCATACATATTGACAAAACCAATAACCATTGACCTAAAAAACGCCTTCTCATTACTACAAAAATAGACTTTACCCTTCATAATATACATATATGATTATGATTAAATTGTTAACTGTTTTCCCTACTTTTGCCCACTATTTAAATAAATTGAAAGATGCCATTAAGCGAACAGGAAATCATCAGACGTGAAAATCTTCAAAAAATTATTGATGCAGGAGTCAATCCCTATCCGGCGGAAATGTTTACCAAGAACACTACTTCTAAGGAGATCAAGGAGAACTTCGATGTCGATCAAAATAATTTTCAGGATGTTGTCATAGCTGGACGTTTAATGCAAAAACGCATTATGGGCAAAGCTTCCTTTGCTGAGATCATGGACAGTGCTGGTAGAATACAGATATATGTGAATCGCGACGAGATTTGCCCTGGAGAAGATAAAACGCTGTACAACACAATTTTTAAGAAACTACTGGACATTGGTGATTTCATAGGTGTACGAGGTCATGCTTTTTATACTCAAACCGGTACACTTTCCATTCACGTCAAAGAATTAACGGTCTTGTCCAAAGCTCTGAGACCGCTTCCCATCGTGAAAACTGATGCTGAAGGCAAAGTTCACGACGCCTTTACCGATCCGGAACAAAGATATAGAATGCGTTATGTTGATCTTGTAGTAAACCCTCAGGTCAAAGAGGTTTTTAGAAAAAGATCGCGCATCATTTCTGCTATGCGAAGGTTTTTCGACGACAAAGGTTGGCTGGAAGTAGAGACTCCTGTCTTACAATCCATTCATGGTGGCGCAGCAGCTCGGCCCTTTCAGACCCATCACAATACGCTGGACATGCCTTTCTACTTAAGAATAGCCAATGAATTGTATTTAAAAAAATTGATCGTAGGCGGATTCGAGGGAGTATATGAGATCGGTAAGATGTTTAGAAATGAAGGCATGGACCGCACACATAATCCTGAATTTACCTCAATGGAAATTTACGTTGCCTACAAGGATTACATTTGGATGATGGAAATGGTAGAACAGTGCCTGGAATACATTGCACAAGCGGTCAATGGCTCTACTAAGGTGACTTACGACGGTCATGAAATTGATTTTGCCGGACCTTATGAGCGCCTGTCCATGTATCAATCCATTGAAAAACACACCGGAAAAGATATCTCCCATTTGGACGAGAAAGCATTGAGGTCACTATGTAAAGAAATGCATATTGAGGTTGACGATTCAATGGGTAGAGGGAAACTGATCGATGAAATTTTCGGTGAGAAGGTAGAAAAACATTTGATTCAGCCGACTTATATAACAGATTATCCGATCGAAATGACACCATTAGCCAAGAAACATCGTTCACAAGACGGACTGGTTGAACGCTTTGAGTTATTTGTCAATGGTAAAGAAATTGCCAATGCGTACTCGGAATTAAACGATCCGCTCGATCAGCGACAAAGGTTTGAAGATCAAATTAAATTAGCAGAACGTGGAGATGATGAAGCCATGGTTCTCGATGAAGACTTTTTAAGGTCCCTGGAATTTGGAATGCCTCCGACTAGTGGTCTGGGTATTGGAATTGACAGACTAACGATGTTGTTGACCGGCCAACACTCTATACAAGACGTTTTGTTTTTCCCTCAAATGAAGGCTGAGAAAAAGTGAAGCCTCTGAAATCCTTACGAGCGATCTTCAGACTATTGGCATTGGGATTTACCCTCATGCTATTCGTATTTTACTATAGGATCAGATGTCTTTTTAAAAAACACACCATCGAAAGGGGATTTCGATTGAGAAGGGCCTGGGTCAATCTTGCATTCAAAATTCTTAATCTTCATATCGTTGAACAAAAAGGTGAAATCCCTGACTTCCCGTGTTTGTATATCATTAATCACAGGAACCTTATAGACCCTGTCATCATTGCATACATTACAGACACCTACTTTTTGGCCAAAGCCGAAATCGAGTCTTACCCATTTTTGGGCAGAGGTGCAGCTATGACTGGTGTGATCTATGTAGACAGGGATGAGAAGAATTCCAGGGTGGCTGCCAGGAAAAAGCTGTTCGAAACGATGTCGAAAAATCTGAATCTAGCGGTTTATCCGGAGGGAACTACAGGTACGGAAGAGACCACCATCAATTTTCATAAAGGAAGTTTTGACGAGGCTGCTAAATTAAAATACCCTGTGGTACCGATTGCTCAGGAATTCAAAAACAAATCCGATTTGTGGATTCAGCCTTCTTTGCTTAAACAATTTATGATTCAGTTTGGCAAGAAAAGAACAGAGGTAAAGGTGGAAATCCATCCTGCACTTATTTCTGACAATCCAACATTTCTTATGAGAGAGTCCCGCAGACTGATCGATGAATCTTTGAAGGAAATGCATGTTAACTGGCATCAGGTCTGGGGACGAGAAACGATGCCGTCTTCCAAATTGTAAACGCTTTCAAAACCAAGATTTTTCAGGATTACACATACCCGAAGACTTCGTCGACCGGTCCGACAATAGATATAATAGCTTTTGTCTTTGTCCAGTGTCTCCATTTTACTGGCAAGGTCGCGGTCTAGGTAGTCCATTACCTTTGAACCAGGAATGTGATCTAATTCATGCTCTGCCTGTGTTCTGACATCTATTATCACGCTATGTTCATCCTTTTTTGCAGCGTCAATGAAAGCCTTGTAGTCCAGATTGTTCAGTGTGGCTTTAATCATTTGCCATCGTGGCACTTCACAAATTTCGGGCTCCTTATTTTTCTCCAGCATATTTCAAATATAATTAAACTTCATGAACAAAATCATTCATTCTTGGGCTTTCCAATGATTGATTCGCAAATCGATTTGCTCTGAATCCTTTTCATTATCATAGAAAGGGTAATCACCCTCCAATGCCATCATTTCTTCAGCATAGTTGATCGCTTTTTCAAATGATCCTCTTAGCGCAGCCAGTTTGGCTTTAGCCCACAATAAATCACCGTAAATGTATGCTTTGGGATAGTATTGCCCACTCCACTCCCCCGAAACTGGATATAACCGTTCACTCTCTTTCAGCCACTTTTCGGCCAAATCTAGCCTTGCATTTTCATCTATCAAATAATTTGCTGCCTGAAGATAAATGACCCATTGGGTATGAGCCGGCACGAGGTCCAATTCTTCCTTGAGCATTCGCTCTAAAATCTGATAGTGTTGGACTTCTACAAAAAAACTCAATTTAATCTTTTCCCATTCCAAGGTCACAAATGCACCTTCAAATTCCTTTGCAACGATATCAAAGGTGAGATCTTCCACATGAGGATTAACCATAAGCGGCACCGCAATTCTTAAAGCGTCTTGCTCCTCATCGTAATTGAATGCGCCCCATTGATCAGCGACGTTGTTGAAGATGATGGTCCAATCCTTTTCTTTCCTGGGAATGACAAATAAGGCATACCTGCCCTGTTTCAATGATTGTCCTTCTACCATCACATCTTCACTGAAAGATATGGTGGTAGCTAAATTGGCACCAGCCCTCCATATCTGATCATACTCTTCCATTTCACCCCAGATTACACGTCCTCGGACTTTAGGACTTCCATACTGTATGGCTATTTTCGTATAAGCGATTCTTTCAGAGATACTATTATCTGAGGAGATTTGAGGTGTAAGTTGATTAGAGTATTGACTCACTCCGGCATTTGAAAACAGTAATATCAGTCCAATTAGTCCGATAAGTCTTTGCATCGTTGAATTTTAATTTTGAAAATAAATAAGTCAAAAAGAACTTATGAATATTATGCTTACGATAACAAAACTTTAAATGGTATTTAATCGTCAGGAGTCAATTGCAGAACAGCAATTACTGGAAAATGATCCGATACATGACGGCCGTCTATTCGAAGATCTGGGCACTCATAAGAAATGGCTTCAATCCCACCTTGAAAAAAGATATAGTCAATGCGATCTCTAAAACGTCCCTCCAATTGAAATCCATTATAGGTGCCCTCATGCTCTTCATGCACACTATAGGATTTGAATTTGGTATCATGAAAATCATCGGTTAAAGCCCAATAAAGACTGCCGTTAGGTTCCAGGTTAAAATCTCCAAGGATCAATGTGGGAAGACCAAGGCTTTCCTTTTTGACAAAGTCCACCAGCAATTCAACACTCTTCCTCTTCGCCTCTTTACCTTTGTGATCAAAATGGGTATTAAAGATGGCTATCTGGTCTCCTGATTCCCTATTTTCAAATATTCCAAAGGTCACAATACGATTGCACGCTGCGTCCCAGCCAATGGATACTTCGTTCGGTGTTTCCGATAACCAAATAGTCTTGTGCTTGATAGGTCGCCAGACTGTACTGTCATATAATATGGGGCAAAACTCGCCTTCGTTTTCTCCATCATCTCTACCGACGCCTATGTAGTTGTAATGTTCTAGTTCCTGATCAATAAATTTCAATTGTGACTCCAACACTTCCTGAAGGCCAAAGAAATCTGCAATCTCATCACGAAAAAAAACAATCATTGCGTCTTTTCGCTCATCCCATGTATCTACCTCAGCTTTCTGGTCATGATATTTGATGTTGTAGGAGATGGCTTTGAGGGCGACTTGAGCGTTGGATAAAAGGCTTAAGGCCATCAAAGCAAGTGTAAAAAAAAATTTCATTCAATTAGCTTAAGGTAGGGAGCAAAATACAAATAAGTCAAAATAAAATCAAGGTTTTCCGATCAGGTCCCTACAAATTAATGTGACTTCAGTGGATTTGGATATAATTCGGATTCGTCTTCTGCTCTTTCTGTTAGGCATTTAAAATCTTTTTCAAACAAGACACTGAGTTCTCCCTGCGAAAATCTATGGCTGATATGGTTTTCATCTGCATTGAGTGAAATCACAGCGTCTTTTTCGAGTGACAGCGTGATCTTATTTTTATAGAGGTCGATGCTGGATTCAGAATGAACGGTGCGGACCACCACCATCAATGATTCCTTCAGAAAATGGGTCACAGAACTTACTTCATAACCATTTTCAAGAGCAGACATTTCAGTTCTGGACATTCTGAACCTAATGCTATTATTTAGAATTCTGATTTTCATGTTTTTGATTTATCAGGGTCATATTTGACAATAAGATGTATCCATAAAGACCTGGAAAGTCTAAGTAATTTAAAAAAAGTCACTACTGCTATAACAATTACGATGCCCATGGCGGCTTCAATAGACCATCCAGAAGCAAACACAAGCAATAGTGCGGTTCCTACAAAAATCCATCCGGATAGAATGTAAGAGATAAACATGGCGCCATAATAAAATCCAGGTTCAGGTTCAAATTTTTGCCCGCAATGTTCACATGATTCATTCATATCCAGTGGTTTGGATATGTTAAAAGGTTCTTTAAAGAGTTTGGATTGGTGGCAGCGAGGGCACTTGTATTGAAAAATACTTTTCAGTTTGTTCATCAATTCACATATTGCAATTGCAATTCTCCAGGCATTCAATGATCAATGAAACATCCCGTTCTTTAAGAGAATATAACATGGATCTTCCATCTCTTTTGACAGACAATAGACCTTTCAAGCGCATGTTCTGCAGGTGATGGGAAGTCAAAGATTGCTCAGTATCAAGATGTTCACAAATTTCTGTCACAGATAGTCGGGCATGTTGCTCCAGCAAATGAATGATGCCCAGTCTTACCGGATGTGCTATGGTTTTCAGTATATATGCAATGCGTTCTAGCTTTTCCGCTTCGCTTTCGTTTACTAAAAGTTTATTCTCTGCCATATACAAATATATAAATTATCTTCATTGATGGAAACAAGACAAGCCCTGCAAAGTTCTGTAATAACTGTAGGCCAGCGGATATTTACCCTAATTCTGATTAATTTTTGCGCCTTTCATCGTCATTTTTCCGCCTGCTTTGATTTCAAGTGCTGGTCCAGTTCCTGAATAAGTGATGCCTATATCGTTCGAGGGATTAGACTCAATTGTAATGTCTTTTTCAATAATCATCTTATTGGCTCCCAGATCAATATTCTGACCACTAAGAGAGGCATCCAGTGTAATGATATCACCATTTTGTGCACATTCTAAAGCACTGAGCAGTGATCCGGGTCCGGTTGCAGTAGTCACAGTTACATTCAGATTACAAACGACCTCTTGATCAATACATATTCTCAGACTCCATGAATTTAAGGTTCCGCTGTCCTGGTTCGCTTGATCTAAGATGGCCAGTTGCCATGAACCATTGGGATCCTGACCATCCCACGTAGACAGAGCAGTAATCGGTCTGTAGCTAATACCGTCTGTAGGTGGACAAGGAATATTATCTGAGGCGGCTTCATCATCAAAACCCAGATCAAAATCATTGTCTGATTCACATATATTGTTAAATAAATTAACCTGGGTCGCATTGCCATTAGGTGAGAAAATGGCCATTAACAAATCACCCACATAAGTATGAGTTCCATTCAAATTAATCACATCGACATCCAGAATATTTCCACTTAAACCACTAATTGTAAGGAAGGAATTGGTTTGGCTAGGTTCAGTCGTTGTGGCATCAATGATATTGATAGGCAGTCCGGTGGCCATAAAACTTTGGCACACTTCATTAATTTCCTTAGTGGTAAAGCTGTATTCTGACGAATAGGACGATTGCCCACAATCGTTGAAAGATCTTACCCTCCAGTAGTAAGTGGTCAATTCAGACAACGCTGTCGATAAGTCAATCATGTTGCTTGTTGAAGTACCCGTCGCTATCACATTGTTTCCATTAGGTTGGGTGCTGATTTCGTATTCGTATCCCAAGGCGTTTGAGCCAATAGTCCAGGAAAGTGTTGGAGTTAAGCTAACATTGTTGGCACCATCTGATGGTGAAATCAGTCCAGGAAAAATGGTAGGTTGCACTAATTCCAAATCAAAATTTTTGGTCCTCACAACAGAGCCTGCTGCACCGACAACGTCAAGGGTAAAAGTACCCTGATTGGCACCGAGATTACTGATCGTCACTGTCGATGAATTACCGGCAACGATCGGGTTTGCAGAATACGCAACATTGGCTCCTGACGGCACACCCGTTACAGATAGATTTATGGGTGTGGTAAACGTACCCGTCTCGAAAGAATTGATGTTAAAAGTCGCACTCTGATCAGCGCAGGTCACTAAGGAAATAGGATCCAGTTCAAGGGTGAAACCATTATTTCCCTCTTCAATGGTAAAGTTGCTGTCATTGATATCAAAGAAGATATTATCGGAGCACTTGATCATGATTCGTGCCGAAGTAGACAACCCTGCTGGTATGATTATACTTTCGGTGCCGTCATTGTCTGTGCCTGACACAATCGATGTGGGATAAGTCAAACCTCCATCTGTACTTAGAAAAATGTCGACGTTGCTACAACTCACCGGTGCAAGGTCAGTCCCTGCCACCTCCCAGTTAATGGTCAAATTTTGACCTTCTTTCACCGTCGCAGGAATTGAATTGCTATTGACGACAAAAGGCCCAGAGTTACCATCAACTGTAATTTCAATATCTCTCTCTTCGGTGCATCCCGGTTGCAAAGCATGATCTCTAACCGTTACTCTGAAATTCATGGTCCGAGAGACATCGGGCAATACTTCCCATGGGTCGCTTGAATTATTGATAATGTTATCAATACTTGGCAAAAAGCGCGAAGAATTGGCAACAGGTGGTAGCGATCTGAAGAGGGGGCCTACTGTATTTGATGGAGCTGGCAAATCATCATTGGTGCCGCCTATGTCAATTTGTTCCCAGCAATAGGTTATTGGATCACCGTCTGGATCAGTAGCTTGCGCATCCAATAATAAGTATGTAGACCTGGGCACTGTTTTATCTATCAGGACACTGACCTGTGGTGCATTGTTGATAAATGTAATTGTCGAATGACAATTGTTTGATAATATTTCACTCACCATGAGCTCGATACTCTTAGAGTGAAAATAAGGATCTGAATTATTCTGAACATTTTCATTTCCACAAATACCTGCATAAGCCATAATCGTAGTACCACTGCCCGGTTCAAAAGAATTCGCATTGCTTTTATTGCCTCCACCACAACTACCTGTGGTACTATTAAAAGTATGAGGTCCACCAAACTGATGACCGATTTCATGACATACAAAATCAATATAAAAGGGATCTCCCGTTGGAGAACCTAATCCTGTCACACCTTGACCTTTCGTAAATTGATTGCAAATAGAACCCAAAGCTGCTACTCCTCCCCCTCCAGTCGAAAAAACATGGCCGATATCATAGTTATCAGATCCGATTTCAGCATCAAGATTGCTTTGGTTTTCATCCAACATTGCAAATCCGTCTGAGTTGGTATAAGGATCTGAGTTGGAATTAGTATATATCACACTTGAATTATTGCCGATCAATATTAATCGCACGGTCAAATCTTGCTCGTATATTTGATTGACTCTGTTAATGGCCGTCACGATTTCTGCCTGGGCAGCAGCAACGGTACCTCCATGAAATGCTGTGTATTCGCCCGTTGCCGCTACTGCTAGTCTGTAAGTACGTAAGCTGCAGTCACCTGCAAACCTTTGTTCAAGAGTAGTAGGCAATTCAATTTTAGGCGCATCAGTTTCACATATCCAGGAATCGCTTTGCCTTAAACCAGCTCTTTTGTAGATAATGCGCGTATTCACATCACCCTGCTGATAAGGATCGATGTATGTTCTTCCATTCAAATCAGCAATAACAGCACGAAAACCATTCGTGGTTTGGTCTATCCTTATGGTTCTGAAATCATCAGTACTGGATTTGCCAACAAAGGTCTTAAACTCAGGAAACTTTGCTGCTAAGGCAGGCTCAAGCATTGAATATTCATACACTTCAAATTCATCTATGGTACCATTTGATATCATCACTCGTAGTTTTACACCTGGATTTCTGTAATTTTGCAATTCATTTGGCGCACCTTCTAAGATCAGCCTAAGCTCGTCATTATTTACCCGCGCCAATAGAAATTGGTCAGGAACTATCTTTCGTTCTCCCGTACTTCGAATATTAACAGGCTGGTCCAGCAACCAATTTTGAGAAGATAGATTAAAACCTACTAATAGAGCTAAAAATAAATAAATGTACTTCATGCGTTAATTGGGTATATAAGTATGACGAATTACTTTCTCTTAGCCCTCACCCACAATTCATCCATTTCCTCCAGCGTCATATTTTCCAGAGGTTTAGAAGCGTTTTTTTCTATGAATTCAAATCTCTTCTTAAACTTTCGATTTACTTTTTCCAGAGCTGTTTCAGGATCGATTCCTTCAAATCTGGCATAATTGATTAAGGAAAAAAGCACATCTCCAAACTCTTCTTCTTTATCACTTACTGATTTAGCTTGTCGAAATTCCTGAATTTCTTCTTCTACTTTTTCCCACACCTGATCTGAGTTTTCCCATTCGAATCCTACCTGTTTTGTCTTTTCTTGCATTCTGTAGGCTTTAACCATGGCTGGGAGTGATTGAGGTACTCCAGATAAAACTGATTTCTTACCTTCCTTCATTTTCAATTTTTCCCAATTTGCTTTGACTTCTTGCTCATCTCTGACCTTCACATCTCCATAGATGTGTGGATGTCTGTGAATGAGTTTTTCACAAACCGCATTGAGTGCATCTGCAATGTCCCAGGCTCCTTTTTCATCCGCAATTTTAGCATAAAATACCATATGCAACATGATATCTCCTATTTCCTCCTTTACCTCATCCAGATCATTGTTAAGAATGGCGTCAGCAAGTTCGTAAGTTTCTTCAATGGTCAAGTTTCGAAGGGATGTCAATGTTTGCTTTCTGTCCCACGGGCATTTCTCCCGAAGATCGTCCATTATATTCAGTAATCTGCTGAAAGCCTTCAGTTTTTCTTCCATTAATCTGGTTATTAAGTGATTTTTAACAAACTTTGCATGTGTGAATATCGTTATACTTATAAGAAATAGAAGAAGACATGAGTGAATTATTATATACGATGCTAATCATTTTCGGAGTATTTGGAATTTCATTCCTGCTGATTAATCTCCGTCACGTGGTAACAGGCAATGAATTTAGAGGGACATGCGCAACAAACAATCCGATGCTTAAAAGTGAGATAGGCGAATGCACAGTTTGTGGACGTAAGCCTGATGAAGAATGCAAGATGCCTGAAGTCAAAGGCGCTTAAAGTCTGAAGCTAATAAAGCCTTTACGACTCCTTTCTTTGAGTGGGTCGAGTATCCTTTAAAGTTGGTAACTTTTGATTGTATTAGAAAGGTGATTTCCAGATTTCCTCTCTTCCAATATGTTGAATTGTCCTACTTCTGTGAGTATTTCAATGCGAAATTCACAATCAGACTCAATCCTAATAAAAACACAGTAAGGTATAATACGAGCATAATAATAGATTTAAAAAAGTTCACTGTTATCCCTAGGGATAGTTCTTCATGAAAAGTATTACTGTTGGGGGAAGTCTCAAGTCGATTAACAAATAAAGTCAATTAAACTTATCATTCCAAATTTCATCCTCCTTAATAACACATTTTAATTTAACATATAAATGTTACCCACAAAACTAGTTATGCCTCGGTGAATTGCAACTATTCCTTTCAGGTTTAAGGGGCAAATGTAGTGGCGGCGTAATCATTGCTTTATATAAAGAAAGACACTTGTAAATTCTATGTCCACCATCAACGTATATGGTTTTTGAAATTTTACAAATCATACTATTTAATATGCAGAAGGTCAATAGGATATGTAATGATTTTTTTTTAAACAATAGCTTGTAAGTGTTAACAAAAGTTGAAAACCGCCAATTCATCCCATCGCTTCGATAAAAGATATTATTTTTACTTCTACAACATATACAATAATTATGAAATATATTTTTGGAGTGCTGCTTATCGTTGCTTCCATTTTTCATACAACTGCTCAAGAACCGGACAAACTTTCATCTGGAGAAATCTATCAAAAGCTACAAAAACTGAACTTTCTCGGAAACGTGCTTTACATAGCAGCACATCCTGATGATGAAAATACGAGGTTAATTTCCTATTTCTCTAATGCCGTACATGCGAATACGGCCTATCTTTCATTAACCAGAGGTGATGGTGGCCAAAACCTGATTGGTCCGGAAATCAGAGAGATGCTGGGTGTGATGCGGACTCAGGAGTTACTTCAGGCCAGAAACATCGACGGAGGTCAGCAGTTTTTTACCAGAGCCAATGATTTTGGTTACTCTAAGGACCCCGAGGAAACCTTTGACATTTGGAATAAAGACGAAGTGATGTCCGATGTTGTATGGACCATTCGTAAATTTAGACCCGATATTATAGTCAATAGATTTGACCATCGAACACCTGGCAGAACACATGGCCATCACACCGGATCCGCAATGCTATCTTACGAAGCTTTTGAACTGGCGGGAGATCCTGCAGAATATCCAACGCAATTGGAATATGTTGAACCCTGGCAACCAACCAGGCTGTTCTTTAATACCTCTTGGTGGTTCTACGGAAGTAGAGAGAATTTCGAAAGCGCAGACAAATCGAATCTGGTTTCAGTTGACGCAGGCATTTACTACCCATTGATCGGTAAATCCAATACGGAAATCGCAGCGGAAGCGAGAAGTATGCACAAGTGCCAGGGATTTGGAAGTAGTGGTTCCAGAGGGTCCGAATTAGAGTATATGGAGTTTCTGAAAGGAGATAAGCCTGATCAAATGCAAGACCCTTTTGAAGGAATTAATACTTCATGGACGAGGGTAGATGGAGGCAAGGCTATCGGTCTTAAAGTGCAGCAGATCATCGAAGGATTTGACTTTGAAAATCCTCACCTTTCCACAGTCGCATTGTTGGAAGTTCGTGAAATGATCGAAAACTTGAATGATGACTATTGGAAGGAAGTGAAATTGAAGGAAATTGATGATATCATAAAGCAAACATTGGGATTATTTGCCGAAATTAGTGTCAACAATCCTACTGCCGCACCCGGAGAAAAAGTTGCAGCGACAGTGGAAGTCATTAATAGATCTCCTTTGGACGTATACTTAAAAAACATTGACATCAATCCGGGTGATCAAAGATTAGACGCGGATACTACCCTTTTACCCAACATCGATTTTTCTGAAGAAATTGAATTTACCATCGACAAAGATGCCACTTTTTCATCTCCATATTGGCTCAATAAAGAGGCTACACTAGGTATGTACTTGGTCAAAGATCAGACTTTAAGGGGAACACCCGAAAATAAAAGGCCTTATGTAGCAACTTATCATTTTATGATTGGTGAAAAACCTTATATCAGTCAATCACCGATTGTTTATAAAACTTCTGATCCTGTGAAAGGCGAGATATACAAGCCATTTGAGATCATACCAGAATTTTCAGTTGAACTGCTTAGTGATGTTTACATTTTTCCTGATCAAGGCAGTAAGGAAATCAATGTGGTCGTCAAGGCAGGTAAAGATGATGTCAGCGGTTCTTTGCAGCTTTGTCATCCGGAAGGTTGGACCGTTTCACCAGATAGGTATCAGGTGAAAATTGAAAAAAAAGGCGCAGAGGAGATCTACAAGTTTGAATTGACTCCACCCCAAGAGCAGTCAGAAAGTTATATCGTTCCCTTGATCCATAACCAGGATTCTGCGGCTTACAGCGATCAGGTGGTCGTTATCGATTACGATCATATACCGACACAGACCATAGTAAAAGATGCAAGTGCTAAAGTGGTCAAACTGGATATTCAGATCAGAGGGCGCCGCGTGGCTTACATCATGGGGGCCGGAGATAAGATTCCTGAGAGTCTGGAGCAAATTGGTTATGATGTGGATGTGATCAATGTAGATGAGGCTACAGCAGATAATCTTCAGAAATATGATGCCCTCATACTAGGTATTAGAGCTTATAATACAGTGGATCGGATTCAGTTTTACCAGGATGATTTCATGGATTACGTCAAAGGAGGAGGAACGATGATTGTACAATACAATACCAATCGAGGAATGAGAGTGGACAATGTCGGGCCATATCCACTTCATTTAAGCAGAGATAGAGTCACTGACGAGACTGCTAAAGTAAGAATTCTCTTGCCGGAGCATGAAGTCATGAATTTTCCTAATAAAATCACTTCAAAGGACTTTGAAGGTTGGGAACAGGAACGAGGACTATATTTTCCGGATGAGTGGGATCCACAGTATGAAGCAATCCTTTCCTCCAATGACCCAGGAGAAGAGCCTAAAAATGGTGGATTATTAGTGGCGAAATATGGCAAAGGATATTACATCTATACTGGTTATTCCTGGTTCAGAGAATTGCCGCCAGGTGTTTCCGGTGCATATCGTATTTTTGCTAATCTTGTGTCGATAGGCAAATACGATAGACCGTAGCATGGAAGAGGACAAAACAAAATGGAAAATGATGTATCTTCTGGTATTGGGTGCCAATGTTGTCTACATCCTTATTTTCTTATTGGTAACGTTGTGGACAAGATAATTTATGAGTCTGATTGACTGGATCATTCTGGGTGGAACACTTCTATTTATCATTCTATATGGTCTATATAAAACCCGAAAAGAGAATACCTCGGAAGGATATTTGAAAGGGGGCAATGACGCCAAGTGGTGGACCATCGGACTGTCTGTGATGGCGACGCAAGCCAGTGCCATTACCTTCCTCTCAACACCCGGACAGGCGTTTGATAAAGGACTGGGATTTGTTCAATTCTATTTTGGATTACCACTGGCGATGATCGTCTTGTGTATCACCTTCATTCCAATCTACTACCGCTTAAAAGTATACACAGCATATGAGTTTTTAGAGAACAGGTTTGATCTGAAAACCAGGTCCTTAGCCGCCATTCTTTTTCTTATTCAGAGAGGACTGGCTGCGGGGATTACCATTTATGCCCCTGCAATTATTTTCAGCGTTTTACTAGGATGGAACTTAAAACTAACATGTATCATCATAGGTATTCTGGTGATCATCTATACGGTATCCGGTGGGACTAAAGCTGTTTCAGTTACTCAAAAACAGCAAATGATCATCATCCTTTCAGGAATGGTCATTGCTTTTATTATTATTCTGAGACTTCTACCAGATGATATGAGTTTTACCACTGCCATGGAGTTGGCTGGTGCCTCCGGAAAAACAAAGGCGCTAGACTTTTCATTTGACTTAGAAACGAGATATACATTCTGGTCTGGTATAACCGGTGGTTTTTTTCTGGCTTTAGCGTATTTTGGCACGGATCAGTCGCAAGTCCAACGCTACTTAGGTGGACGCACTTTAAGAGAGAGCCGCTTAGGGTTGCTGTTCAATGGCCTCTTTAAATTACCTCTACAATTTTTCATATTATTAGTCGGTGTCATGGTATTTGTCTTTTATCAATTTGCCGAAAAACCATTGAACTTTAACCCCGCAGCAGAAAATATAATTAAAACCAGTGACTACAGCACTGAATATCAAGAATTAGAAACTGAATACAATCTACTACAGGCAGAAAAAGCTACTTTATCCAGACAATTTATTTCGGCTACTAATCAAAATGATCCTACTTCACTGTCAACCATAAAAACGCAATTGTTGGATACTGAAGAAGAGCTATCCCGACTGAGAGCAGAGGGTCGGACTCTTATGGATGATTCCGGTCTGGAAATTGAGTCCAATGACCGGGATTATGTGTTCTTAAGTTTTATTCTCAAATACCTGCCTAAAGGCTTAATAGGTCTATTGCTCGCTGTCATTCTTTCTGCCGCTATGTCTTCTACAGCAGCTGAAATTAATGCCCTGGGTACGACCACAGTGGTTGACATTTATAAACGCAATGTCGGAAAAGATATTACCGATCAACAATATTTAAGGGCTAGTAAGCTGTTTACGCTTGCCTGGGGGGTCATAGCCATCATAGTTGCGACGACGGCTAATTTGTTTGACAATCTGATTCAATTGGTAAATTACATTGGATCTGTTTTCTATGGAACGATATTAGGCATTTTCCTCGTCGCTTTTTATATGAAGAAAATTGGAGCAAAGGGCGTTTTTTACGGAGCAATTTTGGCACAGGCAACAGTCATTACAGTCACATTTTTTACCGATTCCTTTCTATGGTACAATGTGATAGGTTGCTTTGCGGTCATTTTGTATTCTATGATGATTCAACGTATAACCGGATCGAGTGCCCGAATATCTGAATTCTAAGTTAAAATGGTGACTGTATAAAACCATAATTTCAGGCATAAAAAAAGCCTTGATTACTCAAGACTTCTTTTTCCAGCCAAACTCATTATTTGTTTCGTTGTTTTAACATTGCGTCGTTCTAAATAGTAGACTCCAGATTCACATTTCACCCCCACAGATCTACAAAAAAAGATAAAAAAAACCTCGAAAGACTTTTCCATCGAGGTACTTTGAGTAAGTTTTTAAAATTTATATACGCTTAATCTTTAATCAATTTTTTTGTGTAGATAGTCTGACCATCTACAATCTGTACTATGTACATGCCTGGTTTAAGTACATTCAGTCTCGTCTTCAGCGTATTTTCGCCTTTAGACATAGAATAGTACTGATCGAAGAATACTTTTCCTTCGATATTTTTAATCATCACACGAATATGTGTTTTACTTCGTGTAAAATAATTTAGGTACAGGATGTTGGTGTTTGTAAGCGGATTTGGATAAATCTCAACTGCTCTGGAATTGGGTAGTTCCAACGCTCTTACGGACAAAGTTACGTGAATTCCATCAAAGTCGGTTTGCGAAAGCCGAAAATAATTTAATCCTTCGTGTGGATTTCTGTCAATAAATTCATAATCTATTGATTCATAACTAGTTCCAGCTCCTGAAATTTTTCCAATTTTTTCAAAATTAATTCCGTCACGAGATCTTTCAATCGTAAAAGACTCATTATTGACCTCTATTCCTGTCGTCCAGCTGTGCTTTACATGTCCTTCAATATGCTCTAATTTATAGTTCAATAGTTCAACCGGAAGTGCTGGTTGGCCATTCTCAGTGAAGCCTCCTCCCCCACCGGAAAATGAGCTTACTTGAAACTCTGCAAGATGGATCGACCCATTCTTTAAATACCTCCAGGTATCTAAAGATGCTGTGGTGCCGTTCATATAAAATGTGATATCGTTATTTCCTACGGAGGTGTGACCATGGTCCGGATTAGGATCTGAAGGAGAATCAATCTTATAAAATATTAAGTCATTATGTGAAGTCACAGAAGGTTGATTCATGGTTACATCCATAAAATCGCTATTTGTGTAAGGAAATCTGACGGACACGGGATTATTGGGTTCATTAGTTGGAATAAGTTCGAACCAGCGATTCATAACATGCCAGTCACTGCTGGCGCTATACCCTGGATTATCTATGTGAGTCGATCCATTTCCAGCATTACTGGAGGTTTTCAAACGTACAATTAAACTACCATCATCCAGATTACCAATATTTTCTCCATTCTTCTTAACGGCTAGTATGAGCTGATCATCAGATTCATCAGATGTATTTTTATCATCATAATAAGAAGTCCATCCCTCTTCGTCTGTACATTCTCTATTGGCCGTAATCGTCAAAACCGGAGTGGCGGCAACTGTGCTATTGGCAACATATGGTTCGACACAGGTCTTAGAAGCTACCTTCGCTCGAATCAAATTGCCGGGTTGATCTGCGAAACCATTATTAAAGTTTATTCCAATACCTTGTTGTGAGTGGCAATATGACATAATTGTTCCGCCATTTGTAGGGGTTGGTCCCGGTGAGCAGGTTCCACCTTCTACACTCGCACAATCATCAATAGGTCCGCCATCCCAGCCACACCATTGGGTGTGCTTTGATCCCAGATTGTGTCCCATTTCATGCGTGAACATGAAGACTGTAAGTGAATAATCAGGAAAATTAGATTGGGATGTAGAAACTGAACTATACGCATAGGCACCGTGGTGATAGTCTTGTGATGAAAAGTAATAGTAGTTGCTGCACATGGCATTGATCCAGGCCACACCACCCAAACTTGTTTCATTATGGTCAACAAGATGAGCCAGCTCTGCACCATATTGCTGATACTTATTTTTAGTCATTTCACCAAACCGATTCAAATTGTCGAAAGAAGTGGTCAGATTGCTATATCCATCTTCAGAAGTATTTATCGCGATTTTTTTCAGGCTTGTGTAAATGCCTTCATTGCGGTATATGATTGCTGAATTGTTAAAAAAGGCAGATATGAAATTGGATGTAGATGCAGCACCACCCTTAGAATTGTACAATTTGTAAGTTGCTTCTACATACACTTCCACATCATCACAAGTTTCATATACATTGGATCTAGTTATAGTTTCCTGGTAATCAGAAATGGGTTTGAATGCATCTGTTTCACAAGCTACATCACGAGTTGTCAATAAATCTTCATCAGCGTACAAGATATAGCGATCTCCATCTCCAGGTTGTATAGGATCTTTTGTCAGGACAATATTTCCATATCGTTTGCTGGAAAAGATGGCATATACCTCATCTTCGAAAAAACTTATTCCTGCAAGTCCATCATTCTCATTCGATATTGTTCCCCGATAGAATTCTGCTCTTGGAATGGGAAGCGCGCGTTTTTTTTGTAAATCAATGATCTCAAATCCCTCTGCTCTAATATCGTGATTGACAATCTTGATCTTAAGTGCCTGATCGTGCTTAAATGGAAGATTTAAAAATACCGTCTCCGGTGATTCATCAAGTATTTTCTTTAATTCTTCTCGATCAAGCCGAAGTGATACGTGTTCAGATAGAAATGTTTCCAGGTGGCTATCTTCACGTTCTTCTTCGGTAAACACCTTAAAAGGAATAAACCTGGAATTTTCATGCGCAATATTGGTTAACACCTCCATGGGTGTATCGTTTTGGGCATAGCCTATACGGCTGATACATAGTGCCATAAGCACTATTCCAGTAATAACAGGTTTCATTCTCAAATTTTATGTAGTACAGGTATATGACAGCTACCTGACTTTCGAACCCCCTAGTAGACGACATAAAAAATGTAAGAAACTTGACATTATTGCAACATTATGACAAAAGGGCGTCATTTCTGACCCCCTTTCACGACATATAATAGATTATCGTAATATCTTTATTAATCCAATACTTCAGCCAACATGTGGTTAAACCCTTTTGAGTCTGATGGCCTTGGTGCATTTGCGCTAACGATTTGACCCTCAGCATCTATCATCATAAATCTGGGTATGCTGGATATGTTATATTTTTGGGCAATTTCAGATTTCCAATTATTCTCAGCAATGATCTGAATACCTCCAAGGTCCCTGGCCTCTATCATTTTTTTCCACTTTTCCCGATCGCGTTGTTCATCTATACTTACACTGACAAAGGCCACATTCTCATCGTGATACTTTTCTTCCATAGACTTGAGTGCCGGGATTTCTGCAATACATGGCCCACACCATGTCGCCCACACATCAATATAGACGTTCTTACCTTGTAGGTCTGACAACCTTACAGCCTTACCGTTTCTATCATAGGCTACAAAGTCAGGTGCTTGTAGTCCTTTTTCCAGATGAGCCCATTTATCCATCGCTAAATTCAACTCATTAATTCTTCTCTCATCCTTTGCGTTATGAATAAAATCTTTGATTTGAGGTCCAAGCTTACCAATTCCACCTCCGTAGTTTATTTTATTAGTTAGTATCTGGTATTGCACCAACTCCTTTACTTTTTCATTGCTAATATTTTCATCCAATTTTTGGTACTGGTCTATATAAATTTCCTCCACATCATCATAAGAGGCGTAATCACTTTCTCTGGTGACTACTTCGGCTGCGGTCAACCAAGCTTCATCAAAGTAATACGCTTTCTCATCATTAATGTCAAAATCTTCTACCACCTGGTAAAAATCATCAGGTAGGTTAGGTTGCTGTTTATTGAGATATTCGTAATAATTAGGATAATTGATAACCGACCGTACCTTATCGGCCATCATCCTGGCTCGCAAAATACTAATCAATCCAGTAGCAACGCCCTCCTGCTTTGCCTGAATCAAGAGCTGGTGAGTTTTAGCATACTTTTTTTGTAATTGCTCCTGAAATTCTACCGGCTCGAGATTGCTTAAATTGGGAAGTCCATACTTTGCGCTCGCAATGCTCATTTGTTTATCAAACTCTTCAAGTAATTGTTGCTCCTCATTATCCGTAGAGACAATTTCAAAACCTGAACCCGCATTTTTGGAAACGCTTACATTTGTGCCGGGCTGAACAAAAATGGGAATCTGGTTACTGGTTGCTTGAAATTGAATGATTTCTGCACCATCTACATTTTCTATCACATACTGCTGATCTTTGACATTGGTAACATGATTGTACCTCATATCTACTTTATTATAGAATACCACTTGATCAAGTTCAGCATCTGCAATATTCAACTCAATCACTGCATGTTCACTTTTCTCCTCGCATGCGCCACTCATCAAAGCCGCCACAAAAAACAGAAAATATTTAATTCTCATCAACTATAATTTTAATATTGGAATACTGATAATCAGCTCTGAAGTATGGATTTTCATTATTGCTATCCGATAAAATACTCCTCCTCAACACTGGAAAAGTAAATCCATTGACCTCTGTAATGCTATCATTAATAATGTGGCTAAAACGATTTTCATGTTCTATTAAGTACCCCTGCAACCATCTATTATTGGGATAAAAATATAGCCACCAATTCTCTGCAGGTTTAGACTCATGCTTGACATGCAATTCTAACAAATCCTTTTCCTTGAGAGACTGTATTTGGACACCTGGATCATTTAACTTAAATGGAAGACTGATAACATAAAAGGCTGTCCTGATGTTCGTTTCAGCTGATCGAATCTTTTTCTCATCAACTACAATTACATCATTTTCATAGTACTTAACTTGATTATTTTCTTGTATAATCCTTCGATTCAAAGAATCATTCAAATACTCAATTTCTCCATAAAATTCAGGGTAATTTCTAAAAGTTTGCCTCTGTAGCACACTGGATTCTAAAGAACTATCCTGCTGATAAAGATTCGATTCTTTCAAAAATGACAGCTCTGTAATTTTCGTCCAGTCATTGTACCCTCCTGCAGCGTCAAATAAAGGTTCAAGTAAGACCTCACTTTTGGTGGCTAAATTTTCCTTGCTGTGACAAGCCATTAGCAGCATCAGCATGATTAAACTTAGCGCTTTCATTTCGGATCAAGTATGTCGGATATTCTCATTCTGAGATCTTCGTAGTGATAACGCAGCAGAATATCGTTGCCATTTGCGGGCAGCGAATCTGAAATGTACTTTAAAGTCCCCTTGGCCATAGCCATGATGTCAGAGCGTTTATATTTATCGTCCTCTTCATTGATTAACTCACCCATTCTTTCAACAAAGGCTCTTTGTAAGTTTCGCTTATAAGTATCAGGGGCTTGATCACTAAAAATCCCAGCTTGCGCATCCGCAAAAAGTTGTCCTAATGTATAAGCGCCATCACCATTTAAGGTTTGATTCTCAATAATTCTCAACAATCGATCTCCTTCAAAAATACGGTTCAATGTTCGGACCTGCAATGCTGTCATCTGCTCTACAATCCCACTTTCTTTGGTTTTAGAAATAATGTCCTGATCGATCAACCACATGGGTGTTTCGAACAGTTGATTATTGAGAAATGCCATGGCTTCTGCCTGTTTCTCCCTGGAAACAGGTGTATAAACTGCACCTTCCTCGTCTGCGGTCTTCTGAAATTCATAGACACCACCAATATTCGATGTAACGTGGCCCATGTATCTGTTAAATTGGCCGAAAACCTGACCATACAATTCATCGAGCTGTGAAAAATCTTTGCCATCTTCTCTGGACCATTCAATCAAGTTAGGCACAATCCTTTTTAAATTCTGTATTCCGTACTTACTAGCCAGAACAGAATCATCTCCAAGATCTTCTGTTTGTGCCGTAGGGTCCGGTGGATTCCTTCTCTGTCTTCCATATCTATATAAAGGATCTCCTGCTTTTTCTTTGGCCATCCTGGCAAGTTCAACTCTGGTTTCTTCAGGACTCAAATCAGGAAAAAGCTTATAACCCCACTCAATGGCCCACTTATCATAGGGACCAATGTTCGGCATCAATCCCACCTCTCCATCTCCTGGCTGAGCAACATAATTAAATCGCGCATAATCCATAATGGAAGGTGCTGTACCCATCTTTTTGGTAAAGGTCACGGACCTCAGAGAATCTACCGGATAGGCAACGCTTGACCCCATATTGTGTGGCAAGCCAAGTGTATGACCCACCTCATGAGCAGAAACAAAGCGAATAAGCCTTCCCATGACCTCTTCTTTGAAATTGACAGCCCTCGCCTCTGGATTGATGGCAGCTGTTTGAATGAAATACCAATTTCTCAATAGGTTCATCACATTATGATACCAAATGATATCACTTTCTAAGATCTCGCCAGTTCTAGGATCATGAACATGTGGACCCATAGCATTTTGTATATCAGTGGACACATATCTTATGGTAGAGTATCGGACATCTTCAGGAGTCCAATCCGGATCTTCTTCTTTGCTTGGTGGATCCTTAGCCATGATAGCATTTTTGAAACCGGCCTCTTCAAACGCGACTTGCCAGTCATTAACACCTTGCTTAATATATTCTCTCCACTCATATGGCGTCGATGGGTCAATATAATAAACTATAGGCTTGACAGGCTCGACCAATTCTCCTCTGGCATATGCCTCGGCATCTTTGGGTTCCAATCTCCATCTGGTTATAAATCTTTTAGCACTGGCCCTTTGATCATCAGAACTGTAATCCGTTTGGTTTACTGAAAAGTACCCAACTCTAGCATCATAGTGTCTTGGCATCCATGGATCTTCAGGTAACTTGATAAATGATTGATTCATTTCAACTGACATCGTACCTGTGACCCTATTGTCAGGAATTTTTTTGCCATTGAATGTCAATATGTGTCTGATCTCCGTATTTTCCGGATAACTCTTCATGCTGGAAATTAAGCTTCTTTTAGAGTCCAGGCTTCCTAATTCGAACGATTTTCTTTGTGCAGGTGACACTGGCCCCATCATTTCTACGTCTGTCGTAAAAAGGGGTTTGATGTCAATGACTGCTGTCGAACTATCGGGTCCAAAAGCTTCAATATCAAAGATCATTATGATGGGTTCAAAGTTATTGTTCTTCACAGACTCATAGATGGGATCGTCCTCACTTGCGACACTGTTATAAGAAACAGATCTCAATAACAATTGGTCATTTTTTCTTTGCCAACGAATGACTTGTTGAGGTCGTGATTTTGTACCTGCTCCTCCAAAGTTTAGATTTTTTACAAATCCGGAAATTCTACTGACTACCAGAATTTCTTGTTCCAGTAATTCAAAGGGTATTTCGAAATAATAGTTATCACTGACCTGGTGAACGGTAAAAAGTCCTTCATCTGTAATAGCTCCTTCCTTTATGATTTCATCATAGTCTTTGATTTTTGAATCACTTTTCTTTTTTTCTTCTTGCTTTACTGGTTCTTCTTTCTTTTTCTTCCAGAATTGTGCATGAGTACTATTCGTTGTGAGTCCTGCTACCAGCAGAATAAGCATTAGTCTTAAAATAAAGTTCATATGTAAATTGTATTATTATAATTAGTCAACCTTAAAGTAAATAGTTTGGATGCTGAGATTGTTTAGATATACATCCAGTAGATAATCTCCGGAATCTAAGCTAGAAATATCTAATGAATCATTGGGTTTCAAGGATTTAATTTCTTTTTCAAATATATCTTTAAGTAAAAATTTCTCGATTTTCAGAGATTTGGATCTGGTTTTGACCTGCAGTTTCTTGTTTTTCAACCTGTATTTAAGAGCATTTCCAGTATTCCACTGATTGGGGTACTCAAAAAAACGATCCATATCAATTAATAAATCATCTGCTTTGCAAGCGTCTGCAACACCATATCCAATACCTTCTTCAGCCGAAGGTGTTCGATAAGCATTCCCACTTCGTCTGACTGCTGAAATCAATTGCATATTAGTCCGCTCGGGATGAGCTTGTTTGAGACAAGCCAGTAAACCGGCGATGGCCGGAGCAGCATATGAGGTGCCGTTGCCACGGACTATAGAATTATCCGGAGTGGCCACCGCTGTCCTCTCCCCCATGGCAAGTATATCGGGTTTCATACGGCCATCAAAGCTGGGGCCGTAGCCTGAAAATCTTGCTTTTTCACCATCCTTTCTGGCGGCACCTACCGTAATCACAGAATCAGCATCGCCGGGTGCAGTAAGGTAATACCAGTCATCATTTCCAAAATTGCCTTGCAATGTAACCACTAAAAGACCTTTACTGGCAGCATAATCTGCTGCCCTGGTTATGATGGTTGTCTGACCATCCATGTCTTCGTAAGTGTAATCGCCTTCGCCCTGGTCAAATTCATTGTATTGAAGTGAGCTCGTGATAATATCAGCCCCGTTCTCTATACTCCAATCCACAGCTTCTTTCCAGTCCTTTTCTTCCTGATGTGTTTCTGACCTCACATTTTCGGTTCTGGCAACCAAAACATTGGCATCATAAGCCGCCCCCGTATAGCTTCCTTCAAGCCAGCCATGCACAATACTGATCGTGGCAGTACCATGGCTACCTAAATCATCATAATCGAGAATGGTATCTCGTACAAAATCATAAGCTCCTTTCCAATAGTTGTTATCTCTAGAATATTTAAATACTTCGATAAGGTTACATCCATCGCAACCATCATCCAGATGCGCAATGGTAACTCCTTTTCCAGTAAATCCTCTTTCATGCAGACAATCTAAATTGATTAATTTTATCTGCGAATCTGACCATTTTTCATTTTGGGCTACAGTCCATAAAGAAAATGATAAAATCATTATAACTATTCCGTATCTTTTCATTATAATTCTATTGTTATGAGAATTTTACTTTCGATATTGATGACACTAATCCTTGCTGGAACTGGGTCTTCATGTAAAAATAAGAAAAGTAGTCAGACCAACTCTAACAAGATTTTCCTGGTCAGACATGCCGAGAAAGGCAATGACGGCAGTACAGATCCTCCGCTTACCGGAGAAGGCATTCGCAGGGCCGAAAGCCTGGCAGATCTTCTGCAATACGAAGAAATTTCCAAAGTTTATTCCACTGACTTTTCAAGAACTAAGGAAACGGCAAAACCAATAGCACATCGATTTAATTTAGATATTGAAATTTACGACCCAAAACAAGGAGATTTTGCAAGAAAACTTAAAAATGAGTTGAAAAAACACAACATTGTAGTGGTAGGACACTCTAATTCTACTCCTACCTTAGTGAACGATATCGTAGGTGAAAATAAATTCTCTGAAATTGATGAGAATAATTATGAAACCCTTTTCGTTATCGAGGAAGTGGACGGCAATTATCAAGCTGTCAAGAAAAACTATTAATAATATCTTAAAATTTAAGGAATCCGAACGATAGACGAAGAGGACCTGTTAGATTACGTATGACATTGAAAAAGAAACTAGCGAATTTACTCACCGTACTAACTTTATTATTTCCTTTGATCATCTCAGCACAAGTACATACTGTAGAAGTGCCAAAGGATATGCCCGCTCGCAAAGCAGTATTGAGTATGAATCCAGATCTAGCTTTTAGTCTTGATCTATCATTTATGTTGAGTACAGAAATAAATAAAAGAGATTCATGGCGCAAGTTGGTGAATAACAAAAAAATGGCCGTTGGGTTAATTGATCTATCAGACCCTTCTAATCCTGAATATGCTTCTTTGAATGGGAATCACATGATGTATGCTGCCTCTTTACCCAAAATAGCAGTTTTACTTGCAGCGATGGACGCCATTGAGGAAGGCACTTTGAAAGACACAGAAGAAGTTAGAAAGGACATGTGGCTGATGATTAGTAAATCTAATAATGCAGCAACCACAAGAACGATTGATCGTGTTGGATTTGGAAAGATAGCTTCGGTAATGGAGGATCCCAGGTATAAGTTCTATGATCGCGAAGGTAATGGTGGTCTCTGGGTCGGTAAAAGATATGCAGCGGGAGGTAAGCGAGTACCCGATCCTCTTAAAGGAATCAGTCATGCTGCTACAGTTGATCAGGTCTTAAGGTTTTACAAAAAATTAGCTTATGGTGAGCTCATCAATCCGGATAGATCTCTTGAAATGTTGAGGATTATGATGAATCCGAGTCTGCATCATAAATTTGTCAATACTTTGGACAGGGTAAATCCTGATGCTAAAGTTTTTAGAAAATCAGGTTCATGGAAGGTCTATCATGCTGATTCCGCTATCGTGTGGGGCGAGGACGATAGAAAATATATTTTGGTTGCTCTGATTGAAGATCCTAATGGAGGTGCCATTTGTAGAGAATTGGTAAATGTTGCTGAAAAAATTATTTTAGAAAAAGCAGATCAGCTTGCAATGGCAAAAAGCTAGGAAGCCTTATTGTCTCTCTTCAACACCTGACTTTTAGTATCTTGAAGTTTTTTCTTCAACATTGGGTTCATGTTTCTTCCAGAGTAATCCAACACTCCTTTAAAATCGATGAGTTCATCATGTGAGAATAGATTGAGAATTCTATTTTGCATTTTAGCATCAGGATATCTGAATAATTTCGCAAGTGCTGTTTGAGCGTCATAAGTTTTAAGTTGCAACTTAGAATAATCCTGGTCTGTCAGATGTTTTTTGAAACTGGCTTCGAGAATAGGTCCCAGCATTTTACCATATTTATAATCAATCATCATTTCCAAAAACTCAAGCGAATAAGTTCTTTTAATCTCATCATCGCTTAACAAGCCCGTATAAATGTCGAAAATGTCTTTTTTCTCGTACTCCAGACCAAGTAGCAAAAAGACAGATACTAGTCGCTTTCTGATTAACAACCTCAGTCTCGATAATACCTTCATCTTTCTTTTATAGAATAGATCGTTAAGATTCTCTGGACCTTTCTTGAAATTACTGTTTAGTGTGTGTTGAATAGAAAAAAGGGCTTTGATCATTTTCACCTCTTTCTTGATTCTCTTATATATACGATCTTTTCTGTAGTCCAATCTTGGATAGCGAGACTTCATAAGGTTTAATTGGGAAAGTGCCTGTCTGCGGATTTTAAAGCTTTTGTGGTTCAATAGCTCGGTCAGGTAATTCGCAGCATTCTGAGTTCCCATGGTAGAAAGTATCTGCACAAATTTTGCTTTAGCGTCATTGCTAATTTCTGCATTCTTCATGATCTCACTTCCTATGACCAGGAGTGATTCGCCATAGTATTTTAAGGCTTGAGCTGCAGTTTCACGATACATATCATTATGTAAATAAGAAATTAAGATATGTGCATATTTCTTTGATAAAGTAAATGATGAGACCAACAGGGCTATTTTCTTATGTTCTACTAAATTGCTATCGAGGTACAGATCAATGAATTTGTATAATGAAGAGAATCTTCCATGTGCAATGGCTCTCAATGCAAAATACTTATGATCTTTATTGAATTGACCACTTCTGTCCACTAGAACCTCCTGCGCTTTAATAGCCAACTGTCGCTCCAGATCAAACTTTTCCTTTAAACGTCTGCTGTTTCTAAAATAGATGCAGGATGCAAAAAGCAGTGCAGCATCATCGGAACCTTCGCTTCTTTTAAGTTCTTCTAAAAGTTCTCCTTCAGAAATATTACTCTCTCTTTCCAAAAGGTATAAATAAGCCTCGACCCTTATCTTTAATTCTGGATCATTAACGAGCAGTTCAAGGATTTGTGGCTTAAATTTTTTATTAGGGAATGGTCTAAGTTGAAGCGCTTTCAGTCTCACATCAGGATTTCTATGACCTAACAAGGACAAAGTTTTGCTATAATTAAGTCCTTCAGGTAATTTTTCTAGATTACCCAGTACACGTAATAATTCTTCCTCATTTTTAGCTTCAAGTAAAGTCTCCAGGTTTTCGTAAAAAGTGTTTTTTCTACTGACGAGTGGTTCGGCTTCTGCATGAGGGTTGAGAAACTGCTTTTTAAAGCTAATAAAGTATTCTTTCCTCATTATATATGCTAAAACCAACCAAACTATACTTAGCGTAACAATGATCAGTGAGACATAGGTTGAGGTAATGTCTGAGCTGGACAACAGGAATATCAAAATAAGTCCACTCAGTCCGGTTGCAAAACTATCTACAAATACATCTATAAAGGTTTTGCTCTGTTCTTTAATCTCCCTTGGAATGGGTAACATTAACAACTCATTCACGGATCTTTGAATGGACTGTTTAAATGTCCCATCTGCCCCTTTCAGTAAAATGGCACACCATAAAACCGGAAAGAAAAATAGAAGTATTCCAGTAATTATAAAGGAACCTGGTAGAATATATTGGGACTTTCCTACGCCAAGAAACTTTAGCATTCTGCTGGTTAAAAACAATTGAATAATCAATCCGATGACGTTAAATGTAGAGAACCAAAAACCAAAAAATGAGGTGAGCGCCTCCGGTTCCGTAAATTCACTAGCAGCAATACCTTGAAATTGGAAGTCAACTAATTTTGATACAAAAACAGCAGTCCCCGTCAGGCTGGCCAGCAAGATTAAATGTCTGCTTTTATATAATCTCCTAAAACTAAAATTCTGGGCTATTTTTCTCCTTTTCTTAACGACTAATGAATCGTCAGAAACTCCCCCATGGTTTTCTTTCCACAAATTATTAACCAAAGGAAAACACAAAGATATAAAGATCGCGGAAAGCAAAATCAAACCACTGTTACCTATATATGGTACTATGATACTGGTCATATAACCTCCAAAAACACCTCCAGCAATTCCACCGGCACCTATAATTCCAAAAACCCTTCTTGCCTCTCTCGGATTAAATAGTATGTTACCAAAAATCCAGAATTGTGAAGTAGCAACCAAGGCAAAGATGGCTACCCATATGTAAAAAGCATAAATAATAAAGCCACTGATGGCTTCGATTTGTATACCTACAAAAAACAAAAGTAGAGATACAGCGATGCCTAGTAAAATCAGACGATGCAAACGTATAAAACTGAAATTTCGCTGAAGTTTCGAGTAGAATTTGGTGAAAAAAAAGGCAGTGATCGCCACCGCAATGAAAACATATGGAATCTGTTCTATCCCAAATTGTGATAAGAAAATAGAATTGGAGACTGGTTTTAAAAAGAGTAAAACACTGATAATGATGAAAAGATAAGCTTGCATTAACAGAGTCCGACGTAAGTCTTCCGACCTAATATCCAAAACCCTAAGTAGTAAGCTTCTTACATTACCCATCATTTGTGTCATCCTTTTCCGTATCTACATCTCTTACTAAACGATCTATACTGCTAGCGAGTCCATAATGATCACCAGCGGAGTTTTTTCGTAAAACATTTGACATCAAAACTACCAAATATCTTGTGCAATCCGGGTGCTCAACAATGGCCACAGAATTCATGTAATTATATCGGTTTCCTCTGTATTTTCCGCAGGAAAAACCAGGTTCATCCATGCAACTGTATAAACTACCACTCTTAAAGTGCAACTTGGCATCATCTAATGCATGACTAGCACCATATCTGATCCTCCGATCAGTAATATATAGCAGTCGTTTCATCTCTAAGGAACTTCTCTCATTGACGATTTCCCCTTTCTCCAGGGCAATTAGCCATTTCATCACTCCTTTAGTTGTTCCGATAGAGCCACCAATGGGGTTGATTACCCTTGATGCCCCTCTTGTGAAAGGTTGACCCAAACTCCATTCATCTTCTGAAATTCCCAATTCACGCAAAGGTCCATGCATCACTTTTTCTGCAATCTTGCCTAAGCTATCTTTAGGGAAAGTATCTAACCACTCAATGGCTTCCCATTCATTCATGCATTCATATTCATCTTTAAAGACATGCATGAAAATAGCCTCCCGATATAAAATACTTGCAGCGGCATTACTGCTTACTGAAACCATGTGATCAAGCCATTCATATAGTGTAAATACATCCCTTTCATTAGGGTGGCGCTTAAAAATTCTTTGCTTCTTTTCATCCCAAAAAGGGACAGTGTGACTATTGGGAACTGCAAAGTCTCCCCCTGTGATATATTTCTCAATAAGTAGTGCTCTCTGTTTTTCCCAGTCTCCTGGAAAAAGCTCGTTTAATTCGTACATCAAAGCGTTAAGTACAATTATTTTCCCTACGCTACCTGGTTGATATCCGACCAGAGATCTTCGTTCTGCATATCGTGGTGGTCTTCCTTCAGTAACATCAAGGACAGAAATAGAATAGTTATTATTAAGTCCATAAAACAAAGCATTCACCTTTTTCTGGAGCTCAGCATTCTCTTCCGGAAAAGAGTCGAGCTGATTGATATATTCATAGTCGGTCAAAAAAAGCTGAATAGCATCCATTGGATACAATGCTCCATCTTCTAACTTGGAAGTACGATTACTATCTTGCGCAATGTTTTGTTCATCCAATAGTCTTCTGATTCCTGTATACCAATACCCATCGATAGGATAGGCATAAACGTCCTGAATTAGGAACAATACGATAAAGCTGAATATGATTGCTGTCCTGAGTTTCATTTATATAGGTTGTGAAAGTTGTACAACTTTCTTGCCGTCCGTTGTAGTTGAAATAGATTGCAAATATTCACTTGAATTTGCACTTTTGTTTTCTACGAAAGGTCTGATCTGAAAAAGCCAAATCTTGTCATCTTTAAAACCTAACTCAATATCATATGGACCTTTCATTTCAGTTTGCTTGGGTATTTCCTGCTTAACCTCTGCTACCAGATCCATTAATTTTTCGATATTTTTATAGGACAATATGGGGTCTGAGAAAGTAGAAGTTTCAATTGTGCTGCCACCTGATGGCGGTATGGTTCTATATTTTGTTTCACGAGAAGGGGATAACATTTCGTAGTACTTGTTGTCTTTTATGATGTATGTTTCTGCTCTTTGCCCATCTACAGCTCCACCCACACCCCGACTGAAAGCTATGGTCATATCATCTTCACCACCTTTTTTGATGTCTTTTGTGATGATCACTCCGGAATAATCCACATTTACACTTGGTATGACCAGTATAGAAGGATATACATTTTCCGGATTATTAAGAAAGCTCTGCCGCCATTTGTAAGACCGCTCAGTAAATGGTGAGGCCCAAACTTCCCTTATACCCTGGTAGATGGCTTCGGGATCGAGAATATTGAATTTAGTCAGATTCAAACCGGCTCCCGTAAAGTCTTTCAGGTCTTCCATGTTGGTATCACTTCTTAAGAAAACAGGAACATTTCCTACAGGCTGATCAAATGCAGCGGTAAACTCACGCTTAAAATCACGAATAAAATCTTCTTTTAAATTGATATTATAGATGTTCTCTCTTAAAATCCCCAATTCGCCTTCTACAATACATTCTACTTCTTTTTCATCAACTCCTTGCGACAGCATGTAAGCTTTGTCTTTAAATATCTGGTTGATAAATTCCCAATAGGTCATATTTCTGGTATCCATCTCTTGATCCATATGGTCTTTGTAAACGCCAAATGGAATAACAATACCTTCGACCACATTATTAGGGAATATCCTTTTAAGTTGAGCCAGATTTGCTGCTTTGGGACCACACGAAATACCAGAGTCCTTTCCGCTTAGATTTCGCATGTTAATCACTGAATCTCTTTCGAGATCAATTCTGTCTGTGTCAACGGTGATGGTATTAATATTTCTTTCTTCGGAGCTGAAGAGACCTTTCTCCTGATCATTCATTTTACTCGTCTTTTTCATGATCACATTGCCGGACAAACTCACAGCGTAAAAAATTTCTTCTCCATCAAACTTCTTGAGCGCTTTGAGATTGTCTTCAGATATAACCGCATTGGGAATACCCAGATTTCTGGCTAACAGTTGAACATGACTTACGGCATTTCCTTCATTGACAGTCATAATTCCTGTAACCGGTCCTATATCAGAAGGAGGGTGATTAAAAATGTAGATTTTATTCTTGTCAATGATCATGTTTTCTTCCATCTCTTCGACTACTTCCAATACACCTCTGGCATATCCGGGATTTAATCCTCTAATTCTCTCCTGACCACTGATGTCAAATACTCCATTTTTGATTTTTTCATACTCGTTTTTTTGATCCGCCAGCTCAGAAAGCATTTGTCCATATGGTAGAAGCAGGGTGGATCTAATTTGGTCATCTGTAAATGATGAGGCGAGAGGCTCAAACTCATTGTATCGTTTTACCGTTTCTACAAAAAGCACAGTCATATTATTAGATGCCCATTCAGCAATTTTAGAATGATGATCGACTAATCTATCTAATTCTGACAAATAAATAGCAGCGCCACTAGGGTTACTGTAAGCATCAGATTTCTCATATTCCCATGCTTCTATATAACCGCAACCTGCAATAGCCATATTGAGATAACATAGATAATCTGTTAAGTCCCCAATTGTTTCGATATCCTTGCGCTGTAGATCATTCTGAATCATTCTTTCAAGCGTAATCGATATGTCAAGTGCTGATAGTCGATCGCTCCCTCTGCGAAGTGTATTGATCTCTCTTCTGATTTTCCATAACAATTCAGAAGCACGGGTTATTCTCGTAGATTGGTCGCCTTCGGAGAAATCATAAATGAACTGTTGAACACTATTTTTCAAATCACTCTCTGGAAGTTCAGAGGTAAAGCCTACTAAATCTTCTGTTTTCACTGGCCTAAACATAATCTCCATTTCTGCAATCAAGTCTTCTACATTCTGTTTTTGACTTTCTGGGACCTTGTTTTCATCTCTAAATTTCTTGACAGAGGCAATATCGGAAGGTTCGGGATTATTATGAATTTTAGTTCTTAAAGGCATAAAGCGTTGGTAATCATCAGCAATGACCTTTGATAATACCCTCACTTTGCTTCCTGTTTTGGTTTCAGTCTGGTGAGGGATCATCTTGGCCGCCTGTCGGATTAGCAGATAATTATCTTTTAACCTGGTGTCCGAGGACAGTACCCACTGGAAGAATTCTCTTGCCCATTCAAGTTCGTCTTCACTTTGGATGGCACCTCTGTAAAACTGAGCTTGCCTTTTTATCCAACCATTATCAACATCCTCCAAATATTTATTCAACATGTACTGCTTTAAAGGATCGTAATTATCTTCCCATGCCCAAAAATCAGACTTTTCTGATCCTGTCAAAATGGTGGCAAAGTAGAGATCATTGTCATTCTGAAGTCTAACAACTATGTCTTTGTATCTTGCATGTTGATGTCCTTCCATATCGTCTGGACAAGGGTCTCGTGCTTCTCGAACAGTACCATCTTCACAAAACCATTTGATATCCTTATAGGGACCTCTTGGATCTTCTTTAAATTCACTTATTAATTGTGAAATTCTAGCGTTTGACACCTTTTGACCAAAGAATGGAGTCGATATCACAACTGCTAATAAAATGAAAAACAATCTAATGTACATATGACGATTAAGTATATCCCTCAAACGAAGTCTCCACTCAATTAGTTCGAATATATAGCGACATTAAAAGTTAGAGAAAATCCATGTTTTAGTCTCATGAATTACTACATCATAGACATTGGCATAAAATACTCCTAAAGAACTGGAAGTAAAAGGAAATCAATAAGGTAAAGTCAATAGAAATCCAATGGTAAAATTGGCTTCCCAATCGAAAACATACTGATCACATCCAGTACCATCTTTGATACCCTGGTAAATATTTAAACCCGCTTTTGTCTTAGCTTCGTCTGACTCGTAAGATCCCGGATCACCAAGGACGGTGTATCTTTCCTTGCCTGCCCTACCCTCTTTGGCTAAATTGAAAGGCACACCACCTATAATAAAGCAAGTTCCTGTTCTGTTTTCCGGAATCAGCTCACCTACTCTCTTGGCATCCGCATATACTTTTGCATCACTCACTCCATTTTGAAAGTATTTCGATCCATAAGTTTCTTTAGCCTGTACTTTCCCTCCAACCATCCAGGAAACTTTGGTATTTCCTGAACCAATATCCACGACGAAAGCATTGTTTTCGTAAACTTTAGGCAGCACTGACTTCAAGGCATACCCTCCTTCCTGCTCAGGTGTAACTTCATTCACTACAAATCCTAAATTTTTTAAGGCGCTTGTGATGGTCTTTGTTTTGTCATTCTTTAAGGCACCAGATGAGACCACAAAGTGAATTTCATTTCCAGCAACCCCATAATCTAAAAACTTTGCAATGTATTGTTTTAAGCCTTGCGTAACATCTGTACCCGAAGCCATGCCTTCGTAAACTAAACTGTTCGACCACTCTGCTCTTTCCAGTTTCCAGTTCTTGTCTTGATCCGTTCTGATGATAAAGGAATTGAAACCGGATGCACCTAATTCTACAACCCCCTTTAGTTTGCCACCGATGGGACTCTCTGGAATATAATCCCAATTTCCAGCAGTTTTTTCTACTGTCTCCGACTTGGGCGGAATTTCGATGGTAATTTCTTCCCCTGCTTCATCCTTTCCAATCACCACTTCACGTGTATCATCATCAGCAGGTCCGATCTGAGGCAAATTAAAAGATTCTGCTATATAGCGATAGCCAAAAAATAGCAAGGCAAGGATAATCAGTGTAATTAATAATTTAGAAAATGTAGTCAGCCTACCCATTTTAAATAATTGCTTTTGTGAAAGTGAATATAAGCCATAATATTCTTAATTTCAGACTTTGTTAATTTCAAATTTTTGAAAATGAAATATTCGTCGCTACTTCTTTTGCTATTACTCTTCTCTAACATTTCGATCGCTCAAGATGAGACAGAAGAAGATCAAACTGTGCTTCAAACCATCAAAGAAATTGGCCTCGAAGAATCGCAGGTAATGGAAATTGCTTCCTATGTATGTGATATATATGGACCCAGACTTACAGGTTCACCAATGTTGGATAAGGCTACAGAGTGGGCAGTTGAAGAATTAAAAGAATGGGGCATGTCTAATGTTCACCTGGAAGAATGGGGACCCTTCGGCAGAGGATGGGAGCTTCAACATTTTGAAATGCATGCGAAATCTCCTAATTACTTTCCAGTACTGGCATACCCTAAAGCCTGGTCACCTTCAGTGAAAGGAGAAGGTGAGGTAATATATATTGACGCTTCCACACAAGAAGAGCTGGATGAGTATAAGGGTAAACTGGGAGGCAAGTTTGTAATGGTAGATACCATCAGAGACGTTGAGGAGTGGTTTGATCCACCAGCCAATCGGTACGAAAGTGATGATTTACTCAATATGGCTAATGCTGGCAAACCTACACCAAGACCTCGTCGTAGCAGGAATGCCGGTGGGTTTAATTTCAATAATGCAATGTGGACTTTGATCGAAGCTGAAAAGCCCATCGCAGTTCTTGACCGATCATACAAGGGGGACCTGGGAACAGTATTTGTCTCCGGTGCCAGGACTTCAGAAGGTAGAAGACAGCAAGTAGGACGTGATGTGGTACCTCAAGTTACCCTTTCAGTAGAGCACTACAATAGAATATTTAGAATGCTGAACAAAGGTATACCTGTTTCCTTAAGTATAGAATTAGAAGCTATTTATACCAATCCAGATGAAATGGAACATAATATCATTGCTGAAATTCCGGGAACAGACCTTAAGGATGAAGTGGTGATGTTTGGTGCTCACTTTGACTCATGGCACACGGGCACAGGCGCGACGGATAATGGTGCTGGTTCCTCAGTGATGATGGAAGTCGCCAGAATTCTATTGGAAACCATTAAAGAAACAGGAGTACAGCCACGAAGAACATTACGTTTAGCTTTATGGACAGGTGAAGAACAAGGACTCTTTGGGTCAAGAGCATATGTAGGCAAACATTTTGCTGAATTCCCTCCCAATTCATATACTCCTCAATCCTTAAAACCGGATCAAAAAACAGTGTCCGCTTATTATAACCTCGATAATGGAACAGGAAAAATACGCGGTATCTATACTCAAGGCAATGAAGCGGTCGTTCCTATTTTTAGAGAATGGTTTGGTCAATTTGAAGGTATGGAGACCGGAACAGTAACCTTACGAAACACCGGAGGAACTGACCATTTACCATTTGATGCAGTGGGTATTCCCGGATTTCAGTTCATACAGGATCCAATGGCATATTTTAATAGAACGCATCATAGCAATATGGACAACCTGGATCATTTATCAGGGGATGATTTGAGCCAGGCTGCTACTATCATCGCGGGCTTTGTTTGGAATACCAGTCAAAGAGATGAAAAGCTGCCTCGAAAACCATTAGACGAAGATTTAAAATCAGGTACGAATTAAACACATATGTCAATAGCTTTTTTATTGGTCATTGCTTTTCAGGCATTTTGTTTTTATCATATTTATAAAAACAGAGACAAAGCATATTGGTACATTATTATATTGCTTTTCCCCTTTATTGGCGGTTTAATTTACTTTTTGACCAGAGGAATGGATCCACAAAGGAGTTTTGCGATCAGTGACCACGAAGTCAGACCATCTTTCTCTTCTGGTAAAATTACGCAGCTTGAGCAACAGGTCGAAGTCGCGGACACCGTCACCAATAAAATCTTGTTGGCAGATGCGCATGTTGAAAAAGGAAATTTTAAGGAAGCCATCAAAATATATGAATCTTGTTTTAATAGGTTTACAGAAGACGATGAGGAATTGAATGAAAAGTTACTTGCTGCCTATTATTTCAATAATGATTATGTGAACACCATCGCTCTAGGAAAAAAGCTTGAAAGCTTTTCTTTTTTTGATAAGTCTAAAGAGAAAACCTACTACGCCTGGGCTTACTTTGAGTTAAATGATGATTTCAGTGCTGAAAGGGTTTTTGAAGAAATGAACTTACATAATACCAATTACTATCATCGACTGGAATATGCCAAGTTTTTGATTGAGACCGATAGACATGAAGAAGCCAATACTCTAATAATGGAAATGATGTCAGAGATTAAGGATATGGATACCTATGAGAAAAGGAGCCTTAGAGATACCATAAAAGAGATTAAGTTGGTCAAAGAGAAAGTTCTGGAAGAGTAGTTCCTCCATATATCACACCTATCTGAAAGTCTGTTTCTACATCCTTAAGCAACGAACATAATAGATGTATGTTAGCTTAAGTAAGCTATGAACATCACACTAAAACTGATTATAGCAACAGTTGCTGTTATAGCAATTTTAATAGGAGGCTTTTTTTATGCCAATTTCTACATTAAAAAGACGGTTGCACAAAAATTGACCGAGGAATTTGGCTTAGAATTTACCAATTTAGAAACCAGTCTATGGAAGCGGAGCATCAGTGTGGATTCTGTCCAGGGCTTTCTAAATGATGGCTCCATCGCTTCTGCTAAATTGGACGAGCTCAACTGGATAAGTCTATTCTTCGATCCGGAAATAGACCTCGATGATGTATGCTTTACTGCTACAGGATTTCATACCAATTTGTCAGATGGCCTATATACGATAAGTATTGACAGCCTCAGCAAAGAAAGAGGCAATTTTTATGCTCGAAGTGTTCAACTCGGAACCCCATACGCTGATCAGGAATTTCATCGCAAAGTGAAATTCAGAACACCCAGAATAGTCATCGATGTACCTCATATATATGGAAGTGGCTTTCAATCGGAAGGCAACACTTTCGATGAGATCATTGCCAAAGATTTTAAAGTAGACGTGGATGAAAATCTAAATGTACCCGCTGATGGAAATAAGAAGAAGCTTCCCGGACAACTGCTGAAGGATCTGGGTGTCGAATTTAATATTAAGCGATTCGAAATAGAGAACGGAAGTATTCACTACGCTGTCATCAACAAGGGACGATCGCAAAAAGGTAATATAGACTTTAGTAATGTCCAATTTAAGGCAGAGAATATTAGGACAGATAGCTTAGCAGAAGAGATGATTTTAGATTTGAATTGTACAATGGAAGGAGCTCCTCTCAAGGTGGTCATGCGTAATTTTCTGCAACATCCTGAATACAAGTATGACTTTTATGGCCAGTTGCAAAACCTTGATTTTGTAAAACTTAATGATCTTACAAATGCCGCACGAGGCATATCTATTGAATCCGGACATGTAAATAAAATGGAAATGGAGGGATCTTTTTTTGATAATCATGCCAATGGAACCGTAAGTCTAGACTACTCAGACCTAAAAGTTGATATGCCTAAAGGACAGATTGTGGACTTTATCTCTAATGTTGCCATTAAGAATGACGGATCAGAAAAAGTAGAATTTGATACACAGAGAGATCATGATAGAGGTTTTCTGGTGCATGTGATTCAATCTATAATTCAATCCTTAAAAGATATATTGCTTATCATTTAAACTTTGTCCACCACCAATTTATACTTAGGATCTTCTATGACATTGACATCTATAATATCCTCGGCATTTTGAAGTAAAAGCCTGCAATCTTTACTTAGATGCTTCAAGTGCACTTTTTTTCCTACTTTCTGATAACGCTCGGTTATTTTATTGAGAGCCTCAATGGCTGACATATCCACTACTCTGCTCTCTTTAAAGTCAATGATAACTTCATCTGGATCATTGAGGACGTCAAACTTTTCATTGAAAACGGTGACTGATCCAAAGAATAAAGGGCCATATATTTCATAATGTTTAACGCCATCTGCATCGATGTGCTTCCTGGCACGTATTCTTTTGGCATTATCCCATGCAAATACCAGAGCTGCTATGATAACACCGATCAATACGGCTAAAGCAAGGTTGTGCAACACTGCAGTGACAAGAGTTACTAAAACCATTACAAAAATATCTGACTTGGGCATCTTGTTGACCGTTCTAAAGCTGGCCCATTCAAATGTTCCGATGGCAACCATAATCATTAGTCCTGTTAAGGCAGCCATTGGCATCCTTTCTATTAAACCAGCTCCAAACATAATAAAAATCAGCAGCATGACCGCAGCAACAATACCGGATAGACGAGCCCGGGCACCAGAGGAAATGTTGATCAATGACTGACCTATCATGGCACAACCACCCATCCCGGAAAACACGCCCGATAAAATATTTGCCGTTCCCTGGGCCACAGCTTCCTTATTTCCCCTACCCCTGGTTTCGGTGATTTCATCAATAATGTTCAAAGTCAAAAGGCTTTCTATCAGTCCGACACCTGCTACAATTCCGGCATATGGTATGATGATTTTCAATGTCTCTAAAGTCAATGGAACATTGGGCAAATGAAAGGGAGGAAAACCACCACTGATAGAAGCAATATCACCCACCGTCTTGGTTTCAATACCGAAACCAACCACAATTCCAAAAATGGCGAGAATGGCAACCAAAGATGCTGGAATGGCCTTGCTTATTTTAGGAAGCCCCCAAATAATGACCATGGTCAAAATGGTTAAACCCAAGAACCAATACATTTGTTGGCCTTGCAACCAATAACCATCCGCATCTTTGAATTGCGCGATCTGAGACATAAAGATAATGATGGCAAGTCCATTCACAAATCCAAATATAACAGGATGAGGTACCAGACGCATCAGTTTTCCCAATCTTAGAAAACCAGCAACAACCTGGAAAATACCAGCTAGTACTACTGCGGCAAAAACATACTCCACACCATAATCAATAGCCAAGGATGCAATCACAACGGCTACTGCTCCCGTTGCTCCGGATATCATTCCTGGTCTTCCACCAAGTATAGAAGTGACAATTCCCATTACGAATGCGGCGTATAAACCAGTCAACGGGCTAAGACCTGCGATCAAGGCAAATGCCACCGCCTCAGGAATAAGTGCCATCGCAACGGTTAAACCCGAAAGTATTTCGATTCTATAATTGACTTTCTGGGAAAGATCAAACAGGTTAAAATATTTCTTCATCTCACTATTTTATGCTTGGTGATCCACCAAAAGCGCACAAAAGTATCAATTTTATTCACCCTAACACATGATCGATCAGTAAATTATAAACCATAGCTGGTATATATGCCATTGCGCTGACAACACAAAATTCAGTGAGTCGTACGTAGTCAGAATTAATCTACGCGGATAAATTACCAATCCCCATGTTTGGTCCATTGGGCTGTTTTATACATAATTTTATTGGGTTTGAATTTTTTTAGCGTTTATAATCTTTCACTTTAAATTTTCTTCGCTTATATTGGGATAAAAATTATATCTATGAAGAAAGTATTACTATTTAGTCTGTTTCTGATCATGGGTTTTTCGGCAAAAGCTGTTCACAGTATTAATTGGGCACAGCAATTTGGAGACGAACCTAAAGTTCAGGCACTGACGCCCGAGATGACAAAGCTTGCTGTGGACCAATTTTTAGCCTTAACTCCAAAGGCCTACAAAGAAATGACAGGCGAAAGGCTTGGATTTAAAAAAACCATTCAACTAAAAGCTGCGCAAAAATTCATAAAAGCCAAGAAAAACGGAGCTGAAGACATTGAAAAAGGTCTTTATATTGTTTTAGCCATTCTTGGTCTTGGGTTTATTGCAATGGGTCTGATGGATGATTGGGAAGGCAACAATTGGTGGGTTAATTTAATATTAACTGCTCTTTGTTGGATACCAGGTGTAATCCACGCATTGATTAAAATGAAAGAGTACTATCCATAATTAGTATTTATTATTAATCTACATATGCTCCGGAAAGCAAGGCATTGACAATCGATGATGCCTTGCTGTCTAGAGCATTTTTTATTTTAGAGATTTTGATCATATCTGTATGAACTTCAGTTACAATAAACGTAATGTTTCTGCCCTTTTTCACTTACTTTTAGAAGGGTACTTTAACCTGAAATCTTTGAAACTAATTTACCGATGAGAAAAATTTTCAAGGCTTTTTATTCCTATCGAGGTCAGCAGATATGGCTTTTGCTGCTCATCATTTTTCCCATCCTTTTGTGGATATTGCCAAGTAGCTTTTTTGATGGAGATGGTTTAGTACTTTGCCCATCCAGATTATTTTTTAGTATTGAATGCTTTGGCTGTGGTATCACCAGATCTGTGATGCACATGCACCACTTTGAATTTGATGATGCGGTCTATTACAATGTGCTAGGTTTGGTTATTTATCCCGCTTTAATTGTTCTGTGGTGCTATTGGGTTTACAAAGCATATTTGAGACTAAAGAAAAGTCAAACGATAGCTGCGTAAGACATCTACTTCTACGTGTGTGGTTACATTAATACTCCATTCTTCGCTTCGATATTCGGAGGAATATCTGTTTCACGAAGCATTTCTTTCAAGTCAATTTCGATCACCCTGCATAAAGACATCATAGGAATGTCATTTCCTAGTCCCTCAAATGGATTTTCAGAATAGTCACCAATGAGTTCCATCATAATATACACCCAACAAATTAGCACTGTAAAAGGAATGGAAATCCACACTCCCCATTCTCCTAGTTTGTGAAATTCAGAGACCATACCAAATGGAAGTAGAAAGATAAAAATACCCGTAAAAATAAAACTTGCACCTCCATATTGTCGGGGCAGTGGAAACTTTTTAATGCGCTCTGCTTTGCCTTGGTGGATGTAAAAGTCATATAATATTTTCTGAAGTTCCATATGTCGGAAATCATCAATGAAGTTTTGCTTTCTCAAAGAAGCCAGATTCTGTGCTTGCTGGTCAATAATCTGTGTTGCCGTATTCTTAAAATTGATCAATTCTTGCTGTTCTTCTGGTTCAAGAAACTCACTTAAGACATCTTCTATTTCTCCATCGTCGATGAGACCCACTCCATAATTTTTTTGACGTCGCCTGTTGACCCGGGCAATCATGGGATGTTGATTGATATGTTCCCAGCTTGTCGGGATCAATAATTGATTGCGAAGCGCGTACAACCAGGCAATGTGCCTGTATATCAATTTCTTGTGAATTTTGTACAGATTTTCTTGTTCTCCCTTATCATCTAAAAACGTATCATTGACAAATGCCTTAACTGCACTACCCCACGCCCTGCTGCTATTCACTATGGCTCCCCAAATTTTCCTGGCTTCCCAAAGTCGGCCATAGGCCTGGTTGTTTTTGAAACCAACATAAAAAGCAACTGCTGTTCCGATAATGGAAATGGGCAGCCAGGGGATAGACATCCATGCGCTGGAGGTAAATTCATGTAACAAAACAACTGTTAAGGTCCAAAGTGTTATCCAGATCAGGTGGCCTCCACTAAAATTGATGATTCCTTTAAAACTTAAATTCTTCTGTACGTACATAGGTATGGGTTATAGTGATGATGGGCTAATATAGGAATCGCTAAAGACAAATACACGAAACGAAATGGTGAAAGCACAGTTTTGTTTCGTGACCATTGAGTATTAATGAAATTATTCCGAGAAACTTTGCTCGAAGTAAAGCTTGCAAATGAATTTGCAAGTCCTATGACAGTACCTAATTCCCATAGCTGGCAGAATTTGCAAGTCCCAAAGCAGTATCAAACAAGAGAAGATCTGCTATCTGATAGCTTGCACATAAGATTTTACAAATCAAGATCTAAATTGGCAGTTAATCACGAAAACACTACAGCGGATCTGGAAATGCTATCTGATAGCTTTCTAATCGCAAAAAGTTTATTACCTGAAATTAAAGCTTGCAAATGAATTTGCAAGTCCCATAGAAATCGCTTTATTCATCAATTTTCATATACGGTCTGGCAAATTTTTCGATGATACCCTCATAAATATCTTCAAAGGCAATGGCGATGCCCATCTCGATCGATTCACCGAATGAGTAATGCTTGAATGCTCCAAAGTAGTACATCTTATTTAAAGGAGTCATACGATTGTAAACCGCCATAATGGGTACCAAGTTGATTTGATAATCCTTCCTCAATAAATAAAACAAACCCTTGAATACATCACGGTCAAGCATCTCCATTTGTTCCCGCGTCAAAGTACCCTCCGGTATCCTTTCCTCTGGTTTGACATACATGTCCTCACTCTGCCTCATATACTGCTCACCTACCGCCAGAAAGAACCGGTCTGCACCTTGCCGCTCATATACATTATACAATGTGATTTTTCCAAAATATCCCCGGGCATCCATATTATTGGCATAAATGAAACCCAATCCATGGAGAACCAGATCAAAAGACAATCGCTGATGTCGCTTTTGATACCAGGGATTAATAAATGAACGACCAAGCTCAATCCACTTCTCAGATCTCCATTGATCAGAAAAGTAAAAATATTCTCCCATTGGCCCCGTGGAATAAGAATCCGCGTCATGAACCATGTAACGATATCCACCAATAATCGTCCCGATGATTGAGTCTGCCTGAGTATCTAATATGATTAGTTGCTCCATTTTATCCAACAAATCAAACTGGTCATAGTCGTTTTCACCTACTCCTCCACCTTCATTCCTAAAAGCCCATTCTCGCATAATGCTAAGCAACTGACTCAATTCGGGGCATTTGTGCCAATTCACCAAACAAATGATGAAGTCAGTATCATTTACAAAACTGTTGGTCTTTTTTGAATAGTCTAAAATTCGAGCAATTTCCCCAGCAAATGCATCCGGGTCTATAGACTGATCAATCGCCTCTTGAATTTCTTCCTCACTGATCTGAGGAAAGACCGGTATGTTGCTAAATACTTTTTTCTTTTCATCAAAATAATCCATCGGATCCACTTCAAGCGCCTGTGCTGCTAGTACTTTCTTCATCCTTGAAATTTTAAGTTTTCCTCTGACATTGCGTATAAAAATTGATACAGTGCATCTGCCAAAGCCCGCTTGTCAGATAGTTCTCCACTTTGTAACCTGGTAGCAACCTCTTCAGCTGGAATACTTTCCGAAAAAGTAAGTTGGATCGCTTCATCTTTCGGATTAACCAATTCTCTCAATTGAAAGATGTTTTCCAAAGGCACTTTCTTAAATCTTTCATATTTCTCCCTCAACCTCGATACCTTATAAAAGATCTTAGCATTTGATCCACCAATTCGCAAGATAGTAATCGGAGTACGGTATTGAATGGCAAAATCAAGAAATGTTGGTCTCCATTTACGGTCGCGAAGTAAACCTTCATCATTGTATCTGGAGTTCTTCCCTGCAGCATAAAAAACAACCACCTTACCATCTCGATACGCCTGGTGTACCGCATCAAAATTGACCTTGTTGTCTTTTGCCATCGTATTGACTGGTAGAACGATATCGACCACAGGTTCTACACATATCAGTTCATTGGCCAGTATGACGAAATCAGGTCGTCTTTTACCTATTGCTGAAATCGTTGCGACTACATCTGCTCCACCCGGATGATTAGACACTAATGTCACGGGGCCCTCCAATGGTATGTGTTCAAGACCCACAATATCCAGCTTGTGCCCACGATCCTCTATCACTCGATCGATAAATTGATGATTCTTCAAGTGTCCGTATTTTCGAATCATCTTATTGGCCGCAGCAACACCCAGTGGCAAAGCATTAAGGAAAAAATCAGCCACCTTAACTTTCCACTTTGGCCACTTTGGCTTAAATATATCAAAGGAATATTTCTTTATCAATACCAGTTCCGTTTTGTGAATCGTAAGAAACAAATTTTGACGTAAAGTCAAAAATGAAGCAAGAGTTTTCTCTAGTTTTTGATTAAATTGGCTTGCACTAAACGTAAAGATAATGCTTAAACCTATTATTCTGTTTTTACTTTTGATTGGTTTTTATAATGTAGTTGATGCTCAGTTCAGAACTAAGAAAACCTTTAGTAGCCATGCTGTTCTTCAAAGAAATGCGGTCATACCGATCACAGGTTGGGGAGCACCAGGAGAGAAAGTAAAAGTAATATTTAACCGGAAAGAATATCCGGGAACAGCTGATCAACAAGGCAGGTGGACCATTGACATACCTCCTACTCCCGCTGGAGGACCTCATACCATAGAAATAAAAAGCGCTGATAATGGCCTGACTTACAAAGATATATACTTTGGTGATGTATGGCTTTGTTCAGGACAGTCCAATATGGAGTGGGTTCTGCAAAATACTGAAAATGCTGAGGAGGAAATCAGCCGAGCAAAGGATGGCAAAATTCGACATTTTAAAGTACCACATGCCAACGAGCTGAAACCCGCTCAGGAACTACCTGGTGGTGAATGGCAGGTTTTGAGTCCGGAAACAGCAGGTCAATTTACAGCGGTAGGCTACTATTTCGCTCAAAGCATTAGAGCTCATAATGATGTGCCCATTGGATTATTGAATTCTTCATGGGGCGGTAGCCGGATCGAGCCCTGGATGAATAATCAAGTCCTGAGTAAAAAGCATCCTGAATATTCTTTAAAGTCGTATCAGAAAAAAAATAACATTGACCTGGAAGGCCGTAAAAAAGCGCTGCAAGATAAATTTCCAGGAGTAGACGAAAATGATCAAGGCATGGATGATCAAATGCCTAAGTGGGTGAATAATAAGGAAGCTGAAAAATGGAAGAAGATTGATCCTTCAGAACTGTGGGAAAATCAAGGCTATGATGGCCTGGACGGTGTAATTTACTACAGAACCTATTTTGAAGCCGATGAGGATATTGATCTGCATCTCGGAACAATCGATGACAGTGACATGACGTGGGTAAATGGCCAATTAGTAGGTCAAACGAATGGTTACAACGTTCACAGAATCTATCGCGTTTCAGAAGATAAACTGAGGGATGGCAAGAATGAATTACTTATAAGAATTCACGATACTGGTGGAGGAGGTGGAATGTACACCTCAAAATTTGCGACAGGAATTGGAGACAAAGCTTTAACCGACTTTGATTGGGAAATGAGGGTAGGCGCGTTGCAGGTCAATAATTTAAGCAATCAAATACCTAATTTGATCTACAACGCAATGATTCACCCTATCATTGATTTTCCGATTAAAGGTATCATTTGGTATCAAGGTGAATCCAATGCTGGCAACCTTGAAAGTGCATATGATTACAGGTATCTCCTTAAGTCATTGATAGGTCAATGGAGGACGGAATGGAACAATCCGGAACTTCCTTTCTACTACGTTCAATTGGCCAATTTCAGACAACCCATGAAAGAACCTGGTACGGACGCATGGGCGGTCATTCGCGAATCCATGACAGAGGTGCTCGAACTGCCCAATACCGGTCAAGCAGTCATTATAGATATAGGAGAGGCCAATGATATTCATCCCAGAAATAAAAAAGACGTTGGTTACAGATTAGCGTTGCCAGCACGAAATCAGGTATACGATGAAGATGTGGTTCCGGGAAGTCCGATGTATGCAGATCATCAGGTAGTAGGCAATCATATGCTTATTGAATTCCAACAAGTTGGAGATGGACTCATGGTCAAGGACCGTTATGGCTATGTAAAAGGTTTTAGTATTGCCGGAGAGGATGGTCAATACGTTTGGGCTAAAGCAAAATTGGAAAATGGAAAGGTTATGGTTTGGAGTGAAAAGGTGACGAATCCCGTTTCGGTCCGTTATGCCTGGGAGATTAATCCTTTTGACGCTAATTTATTTAGTTTGGATGGTTTACCCGTTACCCCTTTTAGGACAGATGACCAGAAATAATATCTTTGAAGTTTTTCTGTTCAAAATCGGCGAAACCATAGACGAGAATGACAAAAGATGACCTGGCTTTCTACAACGCTAAAATTGCTGGTGTAGTCGGTAGTGAAGAACATTTCGATAAATCATTTTCCAATGATGTGCTTGACGACTACTATACGAAATCTGCTTTTTTTTACAAGAAATTTCATTCTCCTGACGGTGCTATGCACTTACCTATTGCATTTTCTGAAGAAGCTACGCACAAATCCAAGTTGAAATATCAGGCAAACGCGGTAGGTCAAATGATAAAGAAGAATGGATACACCCATGTTTTAGAGTTGGGCTGCGGTATGGGTTTCAATACCATCCATCTTGCTAATCAATTTCCTACTGTAGAATTTATGGCCATTGACATAAATGATACGAATCTAACCTTCGCCCGGAGCAAAGCGAAAAATATCAATAACGCTAGCTTTCAAGCTGGAGATTTCAATTTTCTGGAGCACTTTGAAGGAAGATATGATCTGATTTTTGCAGTGGAAACACTTTGTTATTCCAGAGATTTCAATGATGTGATTCAATCTGCTGCCGAACTTCTGACAGAAAATGGTCGAATCGTCATTTTTGATGGATTTAAGACTCCTACCAGAACTGCCGCTCTAAATAAAATAGAAGAGAAGGCCTATCAGATGTTTTGCTGGGGATTTTCCCTACCTGACTTTAAAAACTATAAAGACGCCACGATGGTAGAAAATATCGCTCCGCTAAAATTAGAAGAGTCAGCAGAGTATTCTAACCATGTCATGCCTAATTTTTTGTCCTTTCAGAAAAGTGCTAAACTAACTTTGCGGTGGAACTTTTTTCTGAAGCTCTTTACCAGAATGAATTGGATACCACTAGCATTTATTCAGCAATTAAGTGCAGGATTGATGGGACCTTATTTCTTAGAAAAGAGATATGTCGGTTATTACAAAATTGTTTTTCACAAGGAGCAAATCGAAAAGTAATTGTGCTTTCGGCAACTCCACCATCTATAATATTAACTTAAATCTCGCGTTCAAGACAGAGCTATGAAACAGATTTACTACCAGGAAAGGCTTCAAATCATTTTAGCATTTTTTATTTTTTTTATGCCAATGGCAAACCATTCCTTTGGGCAAATATACCATGTCGATGAAGGATGTTTGACTCAAGGTTTTGGTGATCCTTGCATAGGTAATCCGCTCATTATTTCTGCACCATTCTTAAGAATTCCGGTCGATGCAAATGCAGGAGGTTTAGGCGGGGCAGGAATTGCATCAATAAGAAGTAGAAATGCTATGTTTTTCAATGCTTCCAAAATCAGCTTTTATGAGGCTTCTTCTGGAATTACTGCCAATTCTGCATTTCGTTTGGGAGGCCAGACAGGTAATAATTTGAGGCTCGCCTCCTTGTCGGTATTTCAAAAATTTGGCGATGCTAATGCGTTAGGCATTAATTTTAAGCGTGCCGTCAATTCATTTAACCATTCACTTCCAACCAGTCTTACAGCATTTTCAGGATATGACAAAGCATCTGAAAGCTTGCTCTCTATCGCTTATTCCAGAAAGTTAGGAAACCACTTTTCTAGTGCGCTAAACTTGAAATACATCTATTCTAATATTGCTTATGCTCAAGATAAAGCTGGATCAAGTTTGGCAATTCCCGGACAATCTTTTGCCGGTGACTTATCCTTTACCTTTAATAAAAAATTCAATTTGAATAAGCGTGAATCCACAATTTCAGCAGGATTGGCCTTAACCAACATTGGTTTTCCAATGGCCTATAATAACGGATTAGCAAGGATGTACCTTCCTGCAAATCTCGGAATTGGTCTGGGCTGGTCATTAGCGCTCGATGATCAAAATAAGCTGTCAATCTTCACCGATGCGAATAAGTTGCTGGTCCCTTTGCCGGATGAAGCTTGCGATGATTTTCTTTGTAATGAGAGATTACCATACACCGTACTAAAAGCGGCATGGAGATCGTTTTACGATGCAGATGGAGGTTTTCAGGAGGAGTGGAATGAGGTATACTTTTCTTTTGGATTAGAGTACGATTTTGAGGATCGATTATTTTTGAGAAGTGGTTTTTACTTGGAACAGAGGGCCATTGGAGGAAATCGCAATCTTACTTTTGGAGCAGGATACAATTATCGATCTTTAAAGGCCGATATCTCTATTGGTCAACCTGTTGCTGGAGAGCTAACCCATCAAAAACTAGTGCAGATGTCCATAAGCTATTCACCAGTGAAGTAGTTAACATCTTGTTCTATCATTTTAGCCCAATAAACACCCACAAGCCTGTATCTTGATTTTTCAAGCCACAAAGCGTCATAGAAGCTTTCACTGATCGAAAAAAGTACGCTATCTTAGATTTACGTGCTCAGTTTCTGTACCAATTGTCTGATCATCTTCACTCCTCTTTCTAATTCACTTTTCGCAATGAATTCATCAGCTCGGTGTGCTTGCTCTATTGAACCGGGACCACAGATGATGGCTTGATAGCCTCCAGCAGCAAATTGACCAGCTTCAGCCGCATAGGATACAGTAGACCATGTAGGATTTTGACCTAACTCCTGCACAAAACCAACAATCTCGTCTGTTTCAGCAGTATCCAAAGCCGGCACATCAGGATGAATCTCCCGGGTCTCAATTTTGAATGCTGGGAAAACAGCTCTCAATTCATTTTCCCTTTGACGACAGTGTTGCTCGAAATCAGTAAGTATGTTTTTGGCAATGTCTTTAGGTATCACACGAACATCCCAATTAAAAACCGCTTTGTCAGCAATGACATTGGGAGCAATACCCCCTTGGACTATACCGCAATGAATGGAAGTGTGGGGAGGGGTGAATCTTTCGTCCACATGTCCGGCTTCGACCAAACCATTCATTTTGGACTCCAGCCATAAAATCAAACGAGCACTTTCATGTATGGCACTTACTTCCTGTCTAATTCTACTGCTATGCCCTGCTGAGCCGTTGACCACAGTTTCATAGATTACGATTCCTTTTTGGCCGATCATAGGTTGCATGAGCGAGGGTTCTCCAATAATGGCAAATTTTGGTTTTTCATCGTAATGATCAGTGATGGCTTCTATCAATTCCGGAGCTGCCAGACATCCAATTTCTTCATCATATGAAAAAGCAAAATAGATGGGACGCTGCAGATCCGCCTTTATCATCTCAGGAAGCACTGCCAAAACACAAGCAATAAATCCCTTCATATCACAAGAGCCTCTTCCGTATAGTTTGCCATCTCCTTTATCAGTCAATTCCCAAGGATTGGTACTCCAATCCTGTCCAGCAACGGGTACCACATCGGTATGGCCGGACAATATGACACCTTCATTCACTGCTGGACCAATCCGACAATGCAATGATGCTTTCTCTTCAATAGCATGGGGAACCAATACGGTTGGTATACCAAATGACTCTACATATTCTTTTATCCAGGTGATTATGGAGGTGTTGGACTGCCCCCCCAGGACTGGAAAGGAAACCAGCTTTGCTAAAATCTCTTCGACACTCATCTTGATATTCATTTAATACATTGACATAAACCTAATGATAACCTATCCTTACCGCAATAGAAAGAAAAATCCAGGAAGAAATTAAAATTAAGGTGGCCATAGGAAAAATAAAGCGAAGCCAGCGATCTAAAGGGACGCGACACATGGCTAACATTGCTATGAGACCACCAAGTGTTGGATTTAGCAGATTGGTCACACCATCTCCAATTTGAAATGCAAGGATAGCGGTCTGTGGAGTAAGTCCAAGCACCTCACCTAATGGTATCATCACTGGCAATGTGGCCAAAGCTTGACCGCTCCCCGAAGGAATGAAAAAATTAATGACGCATTGAGACAAAGACATAGCGATGGCCGAAGCATATGTAGAGAGCCCAACCAACATTTCAGAAAGTCGATAGGATATCGTATCGCCGATTTGACCCATTTCCATAATGACCTTAATGGTAGTTGCAAATCCAACCATGAAAGCTCCCGGAGCTGCAATGGCAACAGACTTTAAAACAGTTTTGCTAAATTCTGTCGGATTCATTCTGACGATTAATCCGCTTGCTAAAGCAATCATAAGAAATATGGCTGAAAGTTCATTGATGTACCAATGATGGACAAAAACACCGTAAATGATTACCACTAATCCTAGCAAGAATACACCCAAAACCAACCAGTTCTGGACAGTCATATGATAATCTGAGATTTCTTTTTCGAGTGAGATTCCTTCTACATCAAGATCTTTGCCAAGGCTTTTTTCCGGATCATTGGTTATTCTTTTGAAGTATCTGACGTTATAAAAGGACATTAACGCCAAGGCGAAAAAGCATAGTGCACTACGAAGACCTGCACCACTGAACATTTGTAGTTCAGCAATCTTATGCCCCGTTCCAACGGTATATGGATTGATCGGTGAAAGTCCAAAACCTACGGTCATTGCTCCAACGGATATTCCTGCAGCCAGGATGAGATCGCCCCCTATAGCCAGGCTTAGAACTGCTGCTATGGGCACCATGGCTATATTGTTTTCATATCCTACTGCTACTCCGAGCATTCCGAATACAAAGGTCATGATGATGACGATGAGGTATTTGCGCTTGAGACCAAGCGTTTTGACGAGTGTTCCCACGCTATTTTCGACCGCTTTGGTGCGATCCATGATTCCAAACATGATTCCACCTGCAAGAACGATAAATATGATGCTCACTGCCGCTTCAAATCCAAGTGGAATTGCCTTAAACATATCTAAGATGCTTACTGGAGAGTTTGGTAGTTCCTGATAAGAGCCTGGAACAACACGCATGCGTCCATCAATTTCCGTTCGCTCGTAAGCACCAGCAGGCAGAATGTACGTTAAGATTGAGACAAAAACGATGATGACGAACAGAAGGGTTACGGCATGAGGGATTTTAAGTTGGCCACTTTTCATCGTCAAATAAAGTAAAAACCTATATCTTATTCAAATGCATTGAGAGTTGCAATTTCTACCAGCTATGGGAATTTGGTTCTGCTATTGGACTTGCAATTTCTGCCAGCTACGGGAATTTGGTTCTGTTATTGGACTTGCAAATTCATTTGCAAGCTTTGAATATCGGCCTTTAAATGGATTGAGCTAGAAAAATATCAGATAGCGTTTTAGTTTCTAATTAGTTCTTTGTTTGATTTGCTGACCACTTATGATCTGACTTTTGATTCTTATGTGCAAGCTATCAGATAGCAGAATTTCTCTTGTTTGATACTGCTATTGGACTTGCAAATTCATTTACAAGCTTTCACCCGTCCATTCCCTTACATCAATCTCGCACAATCAGCGCCTCCAGTATCAAATCATTCATGATGTCAGCGTGCCGCTCCACTTCATCGGCAGAAAAAGCATCTACACCATACAACTTCTTCATTTGATAAGATCTTGAAAACAAGGTGGTGATCGAACCTATAATAAAACTGGTCAAATTGGCGGATGGGATGCACTTGATCGTTCCTTTGTCCTGCTCCTCTTGAAGAATCTCTTCAAAAAAACGATAAATCGGACGCAATAGCTCTGTGATCAACCATTCTGAGCGCTCGGACTCAGAAAATACCTCCTGAACAACAATCTGCTGAAATTCGGGAAACTCGGCAGAGATGTAAACCAACTGTTTATTGTACAATTTTATCCTTTCAACTCCATTCAGATCAGAACTCAAACGTTGCAAGTTGGCAAAGGTCTCAGTGATCTCAGATCCTACCAACTCAAGACAGCTCTTCCACAAATCAAGTTTAGATCCAAAATGATAATGTAACAGCGAGTCTGCCACTCCCACTTTTCTTCCCAGTGCATTCAAAGAAACACCACCATAACCTTGACGGGCAAACTCTTTGATCACTGACCGCTTAATCATTTCCAGATCTGCACTCTGTCGATCAGTAGGCCTTCCGGGAGCCCTTTTCTCCATCATTTTATTAATTGGCCGATCTCTCAATTAAATTACTTTTATCTCCTAAAGATATTTATTTTTTCAATACTCACCCTAATTTTCAACGGATTTGCAGCATTACATACAATTACATAAGCCTTTATTCAACAAATACCCTACCAAAACAGTTAAATTCGTATATTTGTCGAACTCTATAATTTATTAAGAACTTATTAAATTATGTCTGAAATTAAAACCATAAACGTAGACCACCCCATGGAAGGGCACTTTCAGTATGAAACCCCATATACCATCCATCTCAGACATGATCAAAAGAATTACAAAGGAGTCATCTCAGAAACATTAGACCCCAAACTTTTCGAAGTCGCCATCAACGGTCACACTTATCAAATTAAAATTCAGACCAGATTAGACCAGCTTATTGATGAAATGGGTCTAAATGTGCTGGGCAAGAAAGATGCGGGAGATGTGTTTTCTCCTATGCCAGGCCTGGTTATCGACGTATTGGTTAAGGAAGGCCAGAAAGTCGTAGAGGATACCCCGCTCATTGTGTTGGAAGCCATGAAAATGGAGAATATCATCAAGGCTTCAGGAAATGGTGTAGTAACAAGCATTGAAGTTGAGACAGGACAGAAAATTGAAAAGGCTCAATTACTTATACGCATCAATACTGAAGTGTGATGATAGGAGCAAATACCTGGCAAATTGTCGAGCATTTTGACGAACCCAGTCAGCCTAAAATGCTTGAGGCGTTGCAGAAGGGTGCCAATGCTTTAAGTTTGAAACTCACAAGTCCTTTAAGTCCATCTAACAGAAGTTCGCTGTTCGAAAAAATCGATACTTCCATTATTGAACTTTATCTTGATGGCCCTGCTGAAAACATATCATCGATTTTAGATCCCAATATCAATGCCACAGTGCCTCTCAAGTACAAAGAAGCTCTAAAAAACAATGAAGCCCGATTGACCTATGAAGTAGGTAAAGTGAGCCATATTGATTTTGAAGACCAATGTATTCAACTGCTCAAGAAGATTCAAAACCATCTCGATTCAACATTGTCTATTCGCTATATCCTTAGCAATCAATATCTTCAAAACATCATTCACCTCAGGGTTTTGAAATTATTAATCAGACACTTGATTGAATCTAATCAAGGTTCAAAAACGAGAATTCGACTAGTAGCTTGCATGGATAAGTATCCAGAACACACTTCAGTTGAAGAGGACCTGGTTTATGCCAGCATTCAGTTGATGTCTTCAGTGATAGGTAGCGCAGATGCCATCCAGCTGTCGATTTCAGATAAAAAACAACGCGACGAAGTTTTTACCAGAAGAATCACCAGGAATTTACATCACCTGGCTGCTTATGAAGCTAAAATGGACTTGATTGATGATCCCATGAGAGGGAGCTATTTCATTGAGGAAGAAACGTGTACAATTGCTGAGGACATTTGGAATAAATTTATCATATGAAGAAGATACTTGTAGCTAACAGAGGGGAAATTGCTTTGCGAGTCATGCGGACTGCGAAGAAAATGGGAATTAAAACAGTTGCCATTTATTCTGAGGCTGATATCAATGCCCGGCATGCACGCTTCGCAGATCAATCTGTGCTCATAGGACCACCACCATCTTCAGCTTCATATCTGAATATGGACCGTATTATTGATGTAGCCCAAGCATTAGAAGTGGACGGCATTCATCCAGGTTACGGTTTTTTAAGCGAGAACGCCGAATTTGCAAAGAAAGTCACTGATGCCGGCATCAAGTTCATTGGCCCTAAACCTCATGCCATCAAAATCATGGGAAGCAAACTTGATGCAAAGGCTACTGTAAAGGATTATGACATCCCCATGGTGCCGGGAACTGACCAAGCCATTACGGATGTGAAGGAGGCCAAGAAAATTGCAAATGAAATTGGGTTTCCAATTTTGATCAAAGCCTCTGCAGGTGGTGGCGGTAAAGGGATGCGGATTGTAGAAAATGAGCAGGAATTTGAAAGTCAAATGGACAGAGCAGTCAGTGAGGCCAAGTCGGCCTTTGGCGATGGAGCGGTGTTTATTGAAAAATACGTAGCCTCCCCCCGCCATATTGAAATACAAGTCCTGGCTGATGAGCATGACCATATCGTTCATCTTTTCGAAAGAGAATGTAGTATTCAACGCAGGCACCAAAAAGTAATCGAGGAGGCGCCTTCTTCAGTATTGACCCCAGAGTTAAGAGAAAAAATGGGAGAAGCAGCCGTTAGAGTTGCTCGATCTTGCCAGTATACAGGCGCAGGAACAGTAGAGTTTCTCCTAGACGAAAATCATCGATTTTACTTCCTTGAAATGAACACCCGGCTACAGGTTGAACATCCGGTCACCGAGTTAATTACAGGAATCGATTTGGTAGAGCAGCAGATTCGAGTAGCTAGAGGTGAAAAACTGAGTTTCAGTCAGGAAGACCTTAAGATCGATGGGCATGCGATTGAACTAAGGGTATATGCAGAAGATCCGGCCCGGGACTTTCTCCCGGATATTGGCACACTCGAGGAATATCGCCCCCCTGTCGGTGAGGGAATTCGTGTTGATGATGCCTATGAAAAAGGTGATGAAATTCCGATTTACTATGATCCTATGATTGCCAAACTCATTGCATATGCTCCCGATCGCAATCAGGCCATCCAAAAATTGATTCAGGCCATCGAGAATTACAAAATTGATGGAATTGAAACCACTTTGGATTTTGGTCAATTCGTGCTCAATCATGAATCCTTCACAAGTGGCAATTTCGACACTCACTTTGTAAAACAATACTTTACACCGGATAGCCTGAATGATCCAACTGAAGAACAAGCCGCAGCCTTAATGGCTTTGAAGTATTATTTAGATCAAAAAGCGAAGCTTAAAGTTTTGCCGGACAATGGCAAGGCTTGGGCTACAAGAAAAGATTAAACATGAAAAATATAAGTGTTATAGGAGCTGGAACGATGGGCAATGGTATTGCTCACGTTTTCGCCATGAATGGATTTGATGTGAAATTGATCGATGTTTCTGAGAAAGCATTGGATAAAGCGCTTAAAACGATCGATAGAAACTTAGATCGGATGATCGCCAAAGAAAAAATGTCCGAGCAAGATAAGAAGGTAACATTGGCACACATCAGTACACATACTGATCTTATAAAAGCAGTGCAAGATTCAGATATGGTGGTTGAGGCAGCCACTGAAAACATTGACCTAAAACTGAAGATATTCAAACAGCTTGACGAAAATACCAGTGATGATTGTATCCTGGCCAGCAATACCTCTTCAATTTCTATTACTAAAATAGGCGCTGTGACCAGCAAGCCTGAAAAGGTAATCGGCATGCATTTTATGAATCCTGTGCCTGTCATGAAGTTGGTTGAAATTATCAATGGCTATTCTACCTCCAAAGCCACTACTGATCAGGTGGTTGACCTATCAAAACAACTTGGTAAAGTACCGGTGCAGGTCAATGACTATCCTGGTTTTATTGCCAATAGAATTTTAATGCCAATGATTAATGAAGCTGTTTATTCCTTATATGAAGGCGTTGCAGAAGTGGAAGCTATAGACACCATAATGAAGTTGGGTATGGCCCATCCAATGGGGCCTTTGCAGCTAGCAGATTTTATAGGACTGGATGTATGTCTTGCCATCTTAAATGTACTTTATGAAGGTTTTGGAAATACAAAGTATGCACCTTGTCCTTTGTTGATCAATATGGTGACAGCTGGTAAACTAGGTAGAAAGTCAGGTGAAGGATTTTACGATTACAGTCATGGTGGAAAAGATCTTATGGTTTCAAAATCATTCAAGTAAATGTCCAGGAATTTTAAACCCATATCATTCGATCCATCACTGCTTCACAAAGTAGAAAAGGGACAGAGCTGGGATAGTGCTGAAGACATTGCATTAAAAAATGACGTCAACAGCAGACCTGAAGAACTTGAAAACCATAAACCAGGAAAACCTCCTTATCTTCAGGGACCTTATGCTACCATGTATACTGGCAGACCATGGACCATTAGACAATATGCCGGATTTTCGACAGCAGAAGAATCGAATAAGTTTTATCGGGAAAATCTTGCGCAAGGCCAAAAAGGTCTTTCCGTAGCATTTGATCTGGCCACGCACAGAGGTTACGATTCAGATCATGAAAGGGTGAGTGGCGATGTAGGCATGGCAGGAGTTGCTATTGATACCGTAGAAGACATGAAGCTGTTATTTGACCAAATACCATTGGATCAAATGTCGGTTTCGATGACCATGAACGGAGCGGTTATACCAGTGATGGCTTTTTATATCGTTGCAGCGGAAGAACAGGGGGTGTCAACAAATGCGTTGAAAGGGACCATTCAAAATGATATTCTTAAGGAATTTATGGTCAGGAATACTTATATCTATCCTCCAAAGCAGTCGATGAAAATAGTGGGAGATATTTTTAAATATACCGCTGAACACATGCCGCTTTTTAACAGCATCAGCATCAGTGGTTACCACATGCATGAAGCAGGCGCTCCCGCTGACATTGAGCTTGCCTACACGCTGGCAGATGGATTAGAATACATAAAGACCGGCATTGGAGCTGGTCTTTCCATTGACGATTTTGCACCGCGACTCTCTTTCTTTTGGGGTATAGGCATGCACCATTTCATGGAAGCAGCTAAAATGAGGGCTGCGCGGTATCTTTGGTCGGAGATCGTAGGTCGCTATCAACCAAAAAATCCGAAATCGCAAGCCTTGCGCACACATTGTCAGACTTCGGGATGGAGTCTCACAGCTCAGGATCCATATAATAACATTGGTCGCACCACCATCGAAGCACTTTCAGCGGTCATGGGAGGGACTCAATCTCTTCACACCAATTCCTTAGATGAAGCCATAGCACTTCCGTCTGTTTACTCTGCAAAGATTGCACGCGAAACACAAAAGATTTTGCAGTCTAAAACGGATATAACCTCAGTGGTAGACCCTTATGGTGGATCCTATTATGTGGAGTATTTAACCTGGGAATTGATCAAAAAAGCAAGAAAGCATCTGGAGCAAATTGAAGAATTGGGTGGCATGACAAAAGCCATTGAGAAAGGCGTTCCCAAAATGCGTATCGAAGATGCAGCAGCTCAAAAACAAGCAAGAATTGATGGAGGGTTAGATAAGATTATAGGGCTTAATTTTATGGTCAATGATCAGCAAGAAGATATCAACACCTTGGAAGTTGACAATAAAGCTGTGAGGGCTCTTCAGATCAGCAGAATCAATGCAGTAAAAGCTTCAAGGAACGAGGCAGATGTAGAACACGCTTTGAGTCATCTTCGAAAAATTGCGGGAGGAGCCGAGGGCAATTTGTTAGAGGCGGCCGTAGAAGCTGCCCGGCATAGGGCTACTTTAGGCGAAATCTCTCTCGCCATGGAAAAGGAGTTTGGAAGATATCAAGCCCGCACTAAAATCATCTCAGGAGTTTATTCCAATACAATGAAGACGGATGAATACTTTTTGAAAGCGCAGGAGTTGGCAGACCAATTTGCTGAACTCGACGGTCGCCGACCGCGCATTCTGATTGCAAAACTTGGCCAGGATGGCCATGATAGAGGAGCGAAAGTAATAGCAACTAGCTTCGCCGATATCGGATTTGACGTTGATATTGGTCCACTCTTTCAGACCCCTGCGGAAGCTGCCCGGCAAGCAGTGGAAAATGATGTTCATCTGCTGGGCATATCTTCACTAGCCGCCGGTCACAAGTCACTTGTTCCGGAAGTCATGGAGGAATTAGAGCAATATGGAAGAGGGGATATTTATGTCATTGTGGGTGGGGTGATTCCGCCAAAGGATTATCCTTTCTTATTTGATTTGGGCGTTTTAGGGGTCTTCGGTCCGGGAACGGTGATTGCAAAAGCTGCCATAAAAATACTTGAAGTTTTATTAAGGGAATTTGATGATGATTCGGTAAACGCCGAGGATTGATTTATAAATAGGAAGATGAAAGAACAAAAGAAAATACTTGAGGAGAAACTGGCCCTTTCGCGGCTCGGTGGGGGTGAAAAGCGCATTGCAAAGCAACATGAAAAGGGGAAGTTGACCGCAAGGGAAAGGATTGAATTGCTTTTAGATGAAGGTACTTTCGAGGAAATAGGGGGCCTGGTGACTCATCGGACCACGGACTTCGGGATGGAAAATCAAAAGTTTTACGGTGATGGTGTAGTTACAGGTTACGGTGCGGTAGATAATAGATTGGTTTACGTATTCGCGCAGGATTTCACTGTTTTTGGTGGCTCGCTCTCAGAAACACATGCTGAGAAGATTTGTAAGATTATGGACCTTGCCATGAATACTGGAGCTCCGGTCATCGGCCTGAATGACTCAGGTGGTGCGCGAATACAGGAGGGAGTGCGATCATTGGGAGGTTATGCTGACATTTTCTTTAGAAATGTTCAGGCATCCGGTGTCATCCCTCAGATATCAGCCATTATGGGTCCTTGCGCTGGTGGAGCAGTATATTCTCCGGCGATGACAGATTTTACCATTATGGTGGAAGGTTCCAGTTATATGTTCGTAACTGGACCAAATGTGGTGAAAACGGTAACCAATGAAGAAGTAAGTGCTGAAGATCTGGGTGGCGCCAGTGCACATTCTACCAAGTCAGGAGTTACTCACCTGACTGCGCAAAACGATCTGGATTGTATTCTGAAAATAAAGCGACTGCTTTCCTATTTGCCACAGAACTGCGAAGAAAGGCCCCAAAACTACGATTATGACATAGGAGAAGAGTACCGGGAACAATTGGAAGACATTTTACCCGACTCTTCTAATAAACCCTACGATATGAAAGAAGTCATCCATGGCATCGTGGATGAAGGAAGTTTTATGGAGATTCATGAGAACTATGCGGATAATATTGTAGTTGGATATGCAAGACTAGGTGGTAAAAGTATAGGTATCGTGGCCAATCAACCTTTCAGTCTGGCCGGTGTATTAGACGTTGAATGTTCGAAAAAAGCCGCCAGATTTGTAAGAACCTGCGATTGCTTTAACGTACCACTGTTAGTCTTGGTAGATGTTCCTGGATTTCTTCCGGGAACAGATCAGGAATGGAAAGCCATTATTTTAAATGGCGCGAAACTACTTTATGCATTCAGCGAAGCCACTGTGCCACGGATATCACTGATCACCAGGAAGGCCTATGGCGGCGCATATGATGTTATGAATTCAAAACATATCGGAGCTGACTTTAATTTTGCATGGCCCACTGCTGAAATTGCAGTAATGGGTGCTAAGGGTGCGAGTGAAATCATTTTTAAAAAAGAAATTGCTCAAGCTGAAGACAAAGAGGCTAAGTTGAAAGAAAAAGAGGCGGAATACGCTCAGTTATTTGCCAATCCCTACTCTGCTTCGGACAGGGGATTTATAGATGAGATAATTGAGCCCGGAGTAACCAGGCGAAAACTGATTAAAGCCTTTAGTGCTGTACAAAATAAGGTGGTAAACAGACCAAAGCGTAAGCATGGGAACATACCACTTTAAGCACACAAGCAAGTGGATCACTCGGCTAAAATAAAAAGTGATGCTGAGTCAGAACTGTTAATCATGAAAAAAAGAGGAATGAAAACTAAAGTTAAAGCCATTAAAAATGAACCAAAATCAATACCATTGGAAGAAGCCTTAGCGGACTTCAGATTGGCATGTCTAAGCCGTGAAATGAGTTTGCTGATGAGAAAGGAGGTCCTAACTGGTAAGGCAAAGTTTGGGATTGGTGGTGCAGGTAAGGAACTGCCCTTGATTGCCGCTGCTAAAACCTTTAAAAAAGGAGACTATTGGGCAGGCTATTACAGGGATCAGACTGCTATGATGGCTAAAGATTTACTGAATCCTACCAAATATTTTAGTGCCCTTTATGGAGATGCTGTTAACGATGAATTTTCGGGCGGGAGGCAAATGAATAACCACTTTTCAACCTCTTTTGTTGACCAGGATGGTCAATGGTTGGATCAAACATCACGATACAATGTGACTTCCCCATTGGCGTCTCTTGCAAGTAATGTGCCTCGGGCTTTAGGATTGGCTCTGGCATCCAAGTCCTATAAAAATAATGAATATTTGAATGGTCAGACCAATTTCAGTCAGGATGGAAATGAGGTCACTTTTTGTGTGGTGGGCGATGCGACCACAAGTGAAGGTGTCTTTTTTGAAGCGATCAATGCTGCGGGAGTTATGCAGATACCATTGGCCTTTATCATTCTTGACGATGGTTATGGTATTTCTGTCCCGTCTGAATATCAAACCACAAAAGGAGACATATCCAGGGTTTTGGAAGGCTTCCGAAAGCAGGAAGGTGAAAACGGTCTGGACATCTACAGAGTGAAAGCGTGGGATTACGAGCAATTAAACCAAACCTTCAAAGACGGAATCAACAAAATTAGAAATACTTCTGTTCCTGCCATTTTTCATGTACAGGAATGTACACAACCTCAAGGCCACTCCACTTCAGGTTCACATCAAAGATACAAATCACCCGAAAGATTAGAATGGGAAGAGGCATTTGATGGTCTGAAAAAAATGAAGCAATGGCTCATGGACCAATATCAAATAGAGGAAACCTTATTGAATGATATTGAAAGTGAAAGTATTGATGAGGTAAAAGAAGGTAGAAATCAAGCATGGAGCTTATTGACTGACCCATTAAAAAAAGCGAATGACCAACTTCTTCAAATCATAGCTGATTTAAGGGATAAGTACCATCACTACGAGTTCCTTTCTAAAGCACTTCATGAATTAAAAAGTGCTCCGGTAGTAGATCGATCCGAAATCCTGGCCATCGCTCAGCGCGTAAGTTTCAAATTTTTGGTCAAAGATATCAAGGTGACAGAACTAGTCAACTGGATTGAAGAGCAGAAAAACATATTGAAACAAAATTATAACACCCATCTATATCAGAAAGGTGATAAGAGTGCATTGTATGCCTCATCTACTCCGGTGGAGTACGAAGAGGATGCACCCATGGTCAATGGATTTAAGGTTCTCAATAAGTATTTTGATCAACTTTTAAGAAAAGATCCCAGGGTCTATGCATTCGGAGAAGATGTTGGTAAAATTGGGGACGTCAATCAGGCATTTGCTGGTCTTCAGGAAAAATATGGTGAAGATCGTGTTTTTGATACGGGCATCAGAGAATGGACCATTGTAGGTCAAGGGATAGGAATGGCTATGAGAGGTCTCAGACCCATCGCTGAAATTCAATACCTGGATTATTTGGCTTACGCATTTTCTGCATTGACCGATGATCTGGCCACCTTGCATTATCGTTCCAATGGTCGACAAATCGCACCTGCCATTATCAGAACCAGAGGACACCGTCTAGAGGGGATCTGGCATTCTGGCTCTCCGATGGGTATGCTATTGAGTAGTATGAGAGGCATACATATTCTGGTACCGAGAAATATGACACAGGCGGTGGGAATGTATAATACTTTGCTTCAGTCTAATGACCCAGCTATCATCATAGAGTGTCTCAATGGTTATCGTAAAAAGGAGAGAATGCCCTCTAACCTGACAGAATTTTCATTACCGCTGGGTATTCCAGAAATCATCATGCCTGGAGAGGATGTGACTGTGGTCACTTATGGTTCCACACTGCATATTGCGCACCAGGCTTGTTTAGAACTTAATAAAATAGGCATTCAGCCTGAATTGATTGACGTTCAAACACTTCTACCCTTTGATCTGGAACATCGCATCGTTGCTTCACTTCAGAAAACCAACCGTATTATTTTTATAGATGAAGACGTCCCTGGAGGAGCAACGGCTTTTATGATGAAAGAAGTATTGGAAACTCAGAAAGGGTATTTCTATCTGGATGCGCCTCCTACCACATTGACTGCAAAAGCTCACCGTCCAGCATATGGCAACGACGGTGACTATGCATCCAAACCCAATCAGCAAGAAATTTTTAGAGCCATTTACAATCTGGTTAACGAGAAAGAGCATATATGAAGATTAGGATATTGACAGCAGGTTCGCTTTTTGACGGACACGATGTGGCCATTAATATCATGCGGAGGATTTTGCAAAAATCTGGGGCAGAGGTCATTCATCTGGGACACAACAGGTCGGTTCAGGAAATTGTAGAAGCCGCCATACAGGAGGATGTTCACGCCATTGCACTTACCTCTTATCAAGGAGGACATATGGAGTATTTCAAGTATGCGTTCGATTTATTAAAACAAAGGGGAGCTGACCAGATCAAGATTTTCGGAGGCGGTGGAGGAACCATCTTGCCTGACGAAATACAGGAATTACACGATTATGGTATCGCTCGGATTTATTCTCCGGATGATGGTCGAGAGATGGGTCTTCAGGGCATGATTGATGATCTTCTGGGTCAATGTCATTACGAAAAATCCCAGCCGCAAAAGTTGCCCCAGAAGATTACTTCTGAAGACAGCGCATTGATTGCGCGACTGATTACCATCTCTGAAACCGATCCTGATCAAGTAAAAGCATGGTTAAAATCTATGGATGAGCGCACCGTTCCAGTTTTAGGCATTACCGGAACCGGAGGGGCTGGGAAATCAAGTTTGGTGGATGAACTGGTCTTGAGATTTACAAGGGAATTTCCTGAAAAGAAATTGGCCATACTCAGTGTAGATCCTTCCAAGCGAAAAACAGGAGGCGCGCTTTTAGGCGACAGGATCAGAATGAATGCCATTGATCATCCTAATGTGTACATGCGTTCATTGGCTACACGCCAATACAATCTAGCGCTCTCAAAAAATATAGAAAGTGCCATTTCCATTCTGAAGCATGCTGATTTTGATCTGATTATTTTGGAGACTTCAGGTATTGGTCAATCGGACAGTGAAGTGGTAGACTATGCAGATTACTCCGTTTATGTCATGACACCAGAATTTGGGGCTGCGTCTCAATTAGAGAAAATTGACATGTTGGATTTCGCAGACTTAATCGTGCTGAACAAGTTTGACAAACGAGGATCGTTGGATGCACTTAGAGATGTCAAGAAACAGTATCAAAGAAACAACGACTTGTGGGAAGAGGATCCGGACACCATGCCTGTAGTGGGAACCATCGCCTCTCAGTTCAATGACCCCGGCACCAATCGTCTTTTTCATAAATTGATGCAAATTCTCTTTGAAGACCGCCCATCAGCAGACATTGATCTAGAAGAATCCCAAAAACAAGTAATTATTCCGGGATCGAGAGTACGTTATCTAAGCGAAATTGCAGAAACCATTAGAAGATATGATCAGGATGTTGAGGAACAATCGACCATCGCGCGAGATTTACAAGATGTAAAAAGGGTGATGGAAATGTTGAATTCTGAGCCAGAAGCTGCGCTTGAAAAAGTCAAAGATGAAAAGAAAGCGTTGCTAAAGCCTGATCATTTGCGAATCCTTGAAAATTGGGAGGATAAAAAATCAAAATATCGTCAAGAATATTTCACCTTTAAAGTTCGACAAAAAGAAATTAAGGTTGAGAACTACACAACGTCTTTGTCGAAAAATCAAATTCCTAAGATTGCCCTACCGACCTATCATGATTGGGGTGATATTCTTAAATGGAATCTTCAAGAAAATGTGCCGGGTGAGTTTCCTTTCACAGCTGGCGTCTACCCTTTTAAGAGAGAGGGGGAAGACCCCACCAGGATGTTTGCGGGTGAAGGAGGACCGGAAAGAACCAACAAAAGGTTTCATTACCTCTCTCTGGATAGCGAAACCAAGCGACTTTCCACTGCTTTTGACTCTGTCACACTATATGGAGAAGATCCAGATCTGAGACCCGATATTTATGGAAAGGTAGGCAACTCTGGTGTCAGTGTCAGCTCCCTGAACGACGCGAAGAAGCTTTACTCAGGATTTGATCTATGCGATCCACGGACTTCAGTTTCGATGACCATCAATGGTCCAGCTGCCATTATATGTGCCTTCTTTATGAATGCCGCTATTGACCAACAATGTGAAAAGTACCTTTTGGAATCTGGTCGGGAAAATGAAATTGAACATGCTTTGAAAATAAAGTATGATGAGCGAGGTCTGGAAAGGCCAAAATATCACGGAAAGGTACCAGAAGGAAACGACGGACTAGGATTAAAGCTTTTGGGCATCACCGGTGATGAAATTCTTGATACAGAGACTTACACCCAGCTCAAATCAAAAGCCTTAAATGCTGTCCGAGGGACTGTGCAGGCAGATATTTTAAAAGAAGATCAGGCTCAGAATACCTGTATCTTTTCCACCGAATTTTCATTGAAATTGATGGGTGACATGCAGCAGCATTTCATCAATCATAAAGTGCGAAATTTTTACAGCGTATCAATCTCCGGATACCACATAGCAGAGGCAGGTGCTAATCCCATCAGCCAACTGGCATTTACCCTTTCAAATGGATTTACTTTTGTGGAGTACTATTTGGCTAGAGGGATGAAAATCGATGAATTTGCACCCAATTTGTCTTTCTTCTTTAGCAATGGAATTGATCCAGAATACGCCGTGATAGGACGAGTAGCCCGAAGGATATGGTCAAAAGCCATGCGGGACAAATATGGAGCGAATCAAAGGTCTCAAAAATTAAAGTATCACATCCAGACCTCTGGTCGATCATTACATGCACAGGAAATCGCGTTTAACGATATAAGAACCACGTTACAGGCCTTGTATGCGATTTACGACAACTGTAATTCTTTACATACCAATGCTTATGATGAGGCCATAACTACGCCGACAGAAGAATCCGTGAGACGTGCAGTGGCCATTCAGATGATCATTAATAAGGAATTAGGACTGGCTAAGAATGAGAATCCACTCCAGGGTTCTTTCATTATCGAAGAGTTAACAGATCTGGTAGAAGAAGCAGTATTAATGGAATTCGATCGCATTACTGAACGCGGAGGAGTTCTGGGGGCTATGGAAACCATGTATCAGCGCGGTAAGATCCAGGAGGAAAGCATGCATTATGAAATGCTGAAACACACAGGAGAGTATCCAATTATTGGCGTCAATACATTTCTGGGAAAGGATGGATCAAAAACGATCCTGCCGCGTGAGGTCATCAGAGCAACAACTGATGAAAAAGATCGCCAGGTAGAAAATCTGGAAGCTGTTAAAGCAGCCAATGCTGACAGAGCAGATATTGCTTTAAAACGTGTTAAAGAAGTGGCTCTAGAAGGTGGCAATATTTTCGAGGAGCTGATGGAAGCTTCGAAAGTTTGCACACTGGGACAGTTGACCAATGCATTGTATCAGGTCGGAGGCCGATATCGTAGAAATATGTAGCCTCATACACGCAATTATAACGGTATGCAATTCGGGTAGTTTTACCCTTTTATGAAAGATGACTTTCCATGATCTTTGAGTTATAAATAACCTCAGAAATCATGATCGATAAGAAAAATTTAGTATTTGAAGGCGGTGGAGTCAAAGGTATTGCATATGCCGGAGCAATAGAAGGTTTGGAGGCCGGAGGCCTCCTGGATAAAATTGTAGCCGTAGCAGGTACTTCAGCTGGTGCCATAACAGCTACATTGTTGGCCTTGCGTTATTCGGCCAGTGAAATTAAAAATCTCGTCAATAGCACCAATTTCAAAAGTTTCGAGGATGGCTGGAATCCTCTCGAGGTGCCACTCAAATATGGATTGTATAAAGGACAGGCTTTTTTAAATTGGATGGAAAATGCCGTCAAGCAAAAAATTGGAAAATCGGATGCTACATTTGCAGATCTGAACACAAAGGGGTGCAGGGATCTGAAGATTTTTGCATGTGATCTTAACGAAAAAGCTGTAAAGGAATTCTCTTTCGAGGCCACACCGACAGTGGTTGTTTCGCAAGCAGCAAGGGCGTCTATGTCCATACCTCTATTTTTTAGGGCATGGCAATTTCCTGACAAAAATCCAGATGCACATCTTTTTGTCGATGGAGGTACCATCTATAATTATCCTATTAATGCTTTTGATGCCAATGGATATAACAATGAAACACTTGGTTTTTTTCTAGAGAACACTTCCGGCAATCCCATAGCAAGTAACTTAAAGTACGATGAATTGCTCAAGTATGTTAGAAACCTATTTGATACCGTACTTCTGGCTCAGAAAATCGACTTCAACAAGAATGTAGCCGATGTAGCCCGGACAGTGATTATCGATGATTTTGGGATTTCCGCTACCGACTTTGGGATCACTGACGCACAAAAAACACAATTATACAACTCGGGCTTAGGTGCTGTGAACAAGTACATAAAGTCCAATACCTAGTTTAAAAATGATGACCTCAAATTTTATTGACTTGCTCGTCAAAGACTCGAGCAGTTCCCAACAGTTTATTGCCGCCGTCGAAAATATTAAGAGCTATTCGCAATGGATTACTTCTTTCTCTAATACAGGTAATTCAAGTGTCGACAAAGTTTTAAGCACAGCAAAAACCAATGACGCTCAGTGGTATAATACCATTTTCCCGACCTATTTAAACATGCCGGCGACTGTACTTTCAAAAAGCAGCACCATAGATAGTGACCTTAATATGCTGTTGACCTTGAATTCGCAACTGGACGGCAGTGATGACAAAAAAGTATTGAGTTCAATTGGCCAGTATGCCACCAATTTATTGACAGTTCTCACCGATTTACAAAACATTACTTCTGGTTTGGGTAAAAATTTAATCCAATATCAAAACAATTTAGCCCAGGATAGCCAGTCTATTGCTCAAGCATACCAAACTATCGAAGGGGAGATCAACACAGAAAATGGAAGTATTGCTTCGGATCAATCTAAATTAAACGCCCTCGAACATGCGAGTAGTAAAGACAAGAAGAAAATCAAGGACGCCAAAGACTTAATCCGAAGTGAGCAACAAAAACTTGCCACTTTACAGTCTCAGGCAAAATTGATGTATAAAGGTAAGGCCTTAATCGACCAGGCAGTTCAATCCTCCACTTTTCTCGGCAATTATTGGAGAACAATAGCAGGTAATCTAATAGGGTCAATGGCATTGCTTAAAACGATTTCAACCCAACCTGCTGATGTGATGAAAGCGGATTTAGATCAGAGTAAATCCACATGGGAGCAGATCAAAGAAGAATACCAAGAAATCGATCAAACCATTAAATAAATTTTATAACCACAAATAAACAAAGATGTCAACAAAAACAGCAAAACTCGTAGCGTTTCAACCTAGTAAGCAACAATTGGCGGATTATGCAAATGCCGTAGGATTGGTCAACAACTATGCTTATGCGATCACCAATCAACAATTACCTGTTTTAAACTATCCACCTGATAATTATGGAAAATTTACAGAAGAATTTGCCCCGGCAAAGCAACACGCATTGAATTGGTCTCAGAACATATTTGTTTCTATGATCCAGCTACCAAACACCATCAAAACACAGGCTGCCAACCTGTTTAGCATGGAAGAAACTTTCATCGAAGCTTATCTTAACAACCTCATTTCAGACCCCACCGATCAAAAATCTTTGGATGGCCTAAAAAAGGCGCTGGCATCAATTGTATCCGTCATACAAGCACAAAAGTCCAGCATCGACAGTATTGAAAGCTCATTAACTGATTTTGCGACCAATATTGCAGCAGATGCGAAAACCTTGGCCGCTATTGCCGCAGATGCACTTGCAGATGCAGGTGATGATCAGACTAAAATTACTAAATTGAATGAAGATATTGAGAGTCTGCAGCAATCAATTCAAACCGCACAAACACTATTAACGGTTTCGGAAATAGGTATGGGATTATCGCTTTTTGTTGGACTGGTTGGTGCCGTTATCGCTTTTATACCAGGGGGACAGGCGTTAGGAGTAGCCATTATTGTGGGTGCTGTAGCTGGTGAAGCAGCGAGTATTGCCGGCACGGTAATAGAAAAAGAACGAATCAAAGCCATGACCAAGGAAATTTCCTCAGATCAAAAACAGATTTCCGGGCTGAATCAGGATATCATTGTCTTAAAGGCCATTAGCTCACAATTTAATGCCCTGTATAGTGCCAATCAAGCAGCAGCAAAAGCCCTGACATCTATCAAAGCCATGTGGGAAAATTTAGAGAACACCATCAAGCTGGTAAGTGATGAGCTTACGACCGTCACTTCAGATGTTGCAAAGCCCGACTATCAAAAAGCCCTTAACGATTTTAAAACTGCTGAAGACAACTGGAATCAGGTCGTAGCATTTGCGGATGCACTAGCGGGCATCACTTATAAGTGGCAAGATAAAGACGGAAATTGGCATACGTACGGTGAGACAAATCCAACACCTGACAATGGAAATGTTACCGTATCGAAAGCTTCTTAATTACCTAACAGCTTCCGGAAACTTATTGATTCCGGAAGCTATTCATCCTCATAATCCTTCAAAATGAAAGCACTTCAAATCAACAGCTCATCCGTAACCCAAAAATATATCGACTACATCAATGCATCCAATGATGTTTTTAGATATGCCCATACCATTAACATCATGGAAATGCCTGATCTGGGGATGCCACCCTTACATTATGGCGACTTCGTAAATGAGTTTGCTGAAGCAAAGTTAGATACCAACATCTGGATCAGTGAGGTCATCCCTGATATCACCCAAGCTCCTAAATCAATTGTAGATATCAATGGTCTGGTACAAAAACAATTATCAGCGTTGTCAGATGAAATAGACCTTCTTGCAAAAAGTCCTGGAAATCAAGATGTAATTAATTCGATCAAGGCAGCAGTGTCACAACTTTTAATTGAAGAACAAAAAATCTATCAGGTATTCGAAGATATTCATCAAAATATCACCAATTATAAAAACACCATCCAACCTGATGCCGAGAAAATATCAGCGCTCATTTCAGAGATCAAAAATGCAGTAGATTATGATCAGGCTCAAGTTGATAAATTAGATGCCGTTAATCAAAACCTACAACAAAATATTGATGCCAGAAATCAATTGGTGACGCTTGATAAGTTCGGAAATGCCATACTCCCTGTTTTTCTCGCTGGAGTAGGGATTGCCCTTGCTATCGCCTTCACAGGCCCTGCAGGAATCATTATAGGTGGAATAGTAGGAGTCGGTGGCGCGGTCTTTACTTCTTTTGTCTCAGAAAATAATGAACCGAACCTCAAAATAACCATTGATGATTTACAACAGGAAATGACTAACGTAACTGCTGAAATAGGCATAGAAACTACAACAATTGGTATTTTAAATCATGTAGAAAATCAGTTTAAGAAAATAGTTACGGCTTCCGATAAAATAGTGCAAGAATCTCAGCAGACATTAGACTTTTGGGATGCTAGAATCGTGAAACTGAATACCTTAAAGGAAGAGCTTGAAGGAATACTTGATCACTTTAACAATGTCGCCGATTTAAAAGCTTTAATTGCAGATGCCATCCAAAACTGGCAAAAAATTGAGGAAGATATGAAGGTCTTATCAAAAGTTGAATATCACGTCGAAACCATCAGGAGTAGTGCATTGAATCGGATCCAAAAATCATGATTCAATAATATTTATTTATTTTGCTTGCTATGAATATTAAGCAAGTAAGAAAGGACACTCCAGGAGCTGGTGAAGTCATTCATTTCAATAATGCCGGAGCCTCACTGCCGACTAAATTTGTCAACAATGCCATCAAAAAGTGGCTGGATGAAGAAGAAATGACAGGTGGTTATGAAATGGAAAGTAAATATGAAAGCGAGATCATGGGCTTATACGCTGAGATTGCGAAATTGATTCATTGTTCTAAAGATGAGATCGCCATCACAGATAATGCGTCAACTGCTTTTTCTAAAGCGCTTTACGCTATCCCATTTAAAGCAGAAGATGAGATTATTACCAGTGAAATCGAATACTCCAGTAATTATCTTAATTATCTAAAACTAAAAAAAGACAAAGGGATAAAACTGACCCTCATTCCTACTGATGAAGAAGGTCCGGTAGACGTTGAGGCACTGAAAAAAGCGATCAATAAGAAAACTAAACTTATTGCAATCACGCACATGCCCACCAGCTCAGGAGCCATAGCGCCGGTTAAAGAAATCGGTAAAATAGCAAAGCAGAACAATATTATATATATGGTTGATACCTGCCAATCGATAGGCCACTACCCTACCTTTGTCGATGAAATTCAATGTGATTTCCTAAATGGAACCAGTAGGAAATATTTGAGAGGTCCGCGTGGCTTAGGATTTCTGTATGCACGCCGTTCAATTTATGAAAAGCTGGACCCCTATATGCTTGAAGCCATGGGTGCTGAATGGAACGGACGAGATAATTACGACTTAAACTATACATCGAAGATGTTCGAATGTTTTGAAAAACCTGTTGGTTTTATGATGGGATTGAAAGCAGCAATACATTATGCTAATGAATTGACTATTGAACATATATGGACGCGAATTGATGAATTAGCAAGCTACGCAAGGGAAAGATGGAGCAGAATTAAGGGTGTCCAATTACATGATGGAAACGGTAAAGAATTAAGTGGTATCATTACATTGACCCTAAAGGACCAAAGCCCACAAAAAGTCCAGGAACTTCTCAGCAAACATGGCATTAATAGTTCGCTTTGCAAACCATTCACTTCATATACTGATATGAAAAACAAGGGTTTAGCGTCCAGTAATCGACTTTCCCTTCATTATTACAACACTTTGGAAGAAATAGAAAGAGTCGCGGATAAATTGCAGAATATAAGGTAAAAAAATACCTTTGCGGGCGAAAGAAAAGAGAAACTTATGACCAGGATTAAGAATAACTTATTCCCTGCTGCGCTCGTGGAAGAAACCATCAAAAGAGACCAGGGAAAACTCAGCTCATCAGGAGCTTTGGTAGTGAATACAGGGAAATTTACAGGCCGCTCCCCTAAGGACAGATTTATCGTTAAAGATCAAATGACCAGGGATATGGTTGATTGGGGAAACATTAATATTCCCATAGATCCAGAGCATTTTGAAGAGCTTTTTGCGAAAACCGTAAAATATATGGATGGGTTAGACGCCATCTATACGAGAGACGCTTTGGCTTGTGCCAATCCAAACTATAAATTGAAAGTGAGGGTACATGCGGAATATCCATGGCAAAGCATTTTTGCGTACAACATGTTCCTGAGGCCCAGTGCTAAAGATCTTCAGGGATTTACGGCAGATTGGAATGTCTATGCATTTCCAGGAGTGACCGCTGATCCGGAAAAGAATGGAACCAGACAGGAGAATTATTCCATCATCAATTTTTCGAAAAAGGTCATCATAATTGGCGGCACGGCCTATACTGGTGAGATTAAAAAAGGGATATTCTCTGCGCTTAATTTCATCCTTCCCGTAGAACATAATGTTTTGCCCATGCATTGCTCAGCTAATGTGGGCACTACAGGAGACACAGCATTGTTTTTTGGTTTATCTGGGACGGGGAAAACCACCCTTTCTAATGATCCTGACCGTAGGCTAATCGGAGATGACGAGCACGGTTGGTCTAATTCCTCAGTCTTCAATTTCGAAGGGGGATGTTATGCGAAAACCATTGATCTATCCGCTACCAAGGAGCCTCAGATTTGGAATGCCATTAAGTTTGGAGCTTTACTTGAAAATGTGGGCTTCAAAGAAGACGGTCGAACGGTCGACTATGAAGATGTATCAATCACTCAAAACACGAGAGTTTCCTATCCGATTTATCATATTGATAACATCATGTATAATTCTCGGGGGGATTTGCCGGAAAACATCTTTTTCCTGACTTGCGATGCATTCGGCGTATTACCTCCCATATCAAAGCTAACAAAAGATCAAGCCATGTATCACTTCATCAGTGGGTACACTGCTAAGATAGCTGGAACGGAAGAGGGCATTGTAGAACCGCAAGCAACCTTTTCAGCTTGCTTCGGAGCACCTTTTCTACCTTTGCATCCCACCAAATATGCAGACTTGCTTGGATCCAAAATCGACAAGGGTACAGATTCCGGAGATGGCAAAATAGACGTTTGGCTTGTCAATACCGGATGGACTGGTGGACCTTATGGAGAAGGCTCAAGAATAGAGCTGTCCTATACCAGAGCTATGATCAAAGCCGCTTTGACAGGCAGATTGAATCAAGTGGAATATCGAGACATGCCTATTTTCAATCTGGCCGTTCCTAAATCTTGCCCTGATGTTCCCAATGCCATTTTGAATCCAAGGGATACCTGGCGGAATGAAGAAGATTTTGATCGGCAGGCTAAAAATTTGGCAGAACGATTTCAAAAGAATTTTGAAAAATATAAAGATCAAGCCTCGAAAAAGATACATTCAGCAGGACCAAGCTGATAAAGTTTTTTTTCGAACAAAGAAATAGCTAAAGGAGTAATGTTTACAAAACTAAATATTATGAAAAAGTTATTAGTTATTGTGTTTTTTCTTGCATTTGCTTTAGGAATGAATGCACAGAGAGCTAATGGTGATGTTGGTATAGGTATACAGGCTGGTTCACCGTCCGGTTTGTCATTGCAATTTTACAAAGCAGCGGGTCCATCGTACGATTTCATTGCAGCTTGGGACCTGGACGATTTTTTCTATGTGAACGGCCATGCTTTATTCCAACCTCATATAGGAAATTCTGAAAGATTACATTTTATCTACGGACCCGGAGTTTTTGTCGGTCTGCGAGACAGAGGGAACGATCTAGATGATGAAGTTGACATAGGAATAAGTGGTACAGCTGGTTTGAGCTTGATCATTGAGAAGTTTGAGGTGTATGGAAGGATTACACCAAGACTAAATTTACTGCAAAGTACCTCCGTTGATATTGGAGGCGGAGTAGGAATAAGATATTATTTCTGATATTTAAGAATATTGAATAGTAAAGCCAGTGAACTGTAAAGATCACTGGCTTTTTCTTTAATGTCAATGGCACCTCAGCAACCTTGAATGCCAAAAAACAGAATTAGTTTTTGTTCCACAGGTAGACCCTTTTCGTTTTTCGCAGGATTCCAGCCATCGGGCAGTTCCTCTATTAATTCCTGCATTCTTTTATCAAACGGTCCATGTCCTGAAGAAGATTGCAATTTAACTCCACTTACATTCCCTTCTACATCAATTGTAAATGCAATCTGCCCCGGCTTAAGTTGGCCTTCATGTATGCCAATGGTGGCTTGAGTGCTTTCCGTTCTCAAATATTTCAGCAATTCATCAGAACCTGCTTGATATTCTGCTTTCTTTTCGGGAATCACAGTGGTATAATAAACAATTCTATCGGTGTAACCACTAGAATTCATGGCGTTAACCTCTAAATAGAAATCTGTAGAATAATCAAATGTTCTCATCAGGTCAATTTGCTGTTTGGTAAGTTTGGCTCCGCTACCCTTAATTTCCTGATTTTCTTCTTGATCCAAAAGCACCAATTTGGTGTCTTTAATTTCCACAATATGATCCAATACTTTTTCCGGAAAAATCTCTTTGACTTCTCTGGCTTCTCGTAGATCTGATTTGGTTATTTTATGAATGTACCTGGTGTCTACATTATAGATAATAGGCGGAATGGCTTTAGAGTTAACGACCCTTAAAAACTGATCATCAAATAACCGGGTTCCTGAAATGAGGTTACCTGCTTCAACATTGCTTTCAATAGAAGCTTCCGATTTAGATTTACATTTTACTTGAGTATTACTTTGATTATTAAAGCCAATGGCGATTAAGGATGCAGCCGACATTACAATGATCGACATGAGTATTAATTTCTTCATTTTTTTCTTTAAAGATAGTCTCGATTGCTATCAGTTTCCAAAAGAAAAATGTAAATCAATGTAAACATTGATTAAAAAGTTGTCATGTTAGTACTTGAACCCCTACCCTTAGGGTAATTTTCAGAAATTCTATATGCTATAAGTTTGCTCATAAATTGAGAGTAAGAACGACTTTTCATTTTGGAAGGAAGAAAATTATTTGCTATTGTTGCTTATATTTTTGATTCATAGACCATGAGGCTCGAACAATGTGATGTGTGAGTTTGTCCTTAATTTGGTAAATCAAAACAAATCAAAAACGAATTATGGCGACAAAGTTTTACGACTTCAAAAATTTCAAAGGTGATTTTACTGGTGGATTGGTAGCCGGAGTAGTGGCATTACCTTTGGCACTTGCATTTGGTGTTCAATCCGGAATGGGAGCGACAGCTGGGTTGTATGGCGCCATTGCCATCGGTATATTCGCTGCATTGTTAGGTGGTACTGCTACTCAAGCCAGTGGCCCTACTGGACCGATGACCGTGGTATCTGCAGCACTGATAGCTGCTGCCATTCAGCTCAATGGAAGCCTTGAGGATTCTATGAGTATTATCTTAGCTACCTTCTTTTTAGGAGGATTACTGCAGGTAGTTTTTGGATTTTTGAACATCGCTAACTATGTCAAGTATTTCCCATATCCCGTGATATCAGGTTTTATGAGTGGCGTGGGATTGATCATCATCATCTTGCAAATATTTCCTTTTGTAGGACTCAGTTCTGCCAAATCGACTGTAGCTGTCATTCAGGACCTACCTCGATTATTTGCTGAGGCAAATCCCATGGCTTTACTACTGGGAGGAATTACGGTAGCCATCTATTATCTGTTTCCATATATTACGAAAGCAGTTCCGAGCGCTCTGGTCGCATTAATAGGAGCTACCCTTATTGCTTATTTTGCTAAAATGGACGTCCCTCTAATTGGGGAGATTCCTTCTGGTCTGCCATCATTTCAGTTGGGCGGTATCTTGCAAATTGATTCCAGCGCTTACAGTTTGATCCTGGAATATGCAGTGGTTCTAGCTGTCTTAGGCAGCATAGATTCCTTATTAACGGCTGTTATTGCTGACAACATGACGAAAACGCGTCATAATAGTAATCGGGAATTAATCGGTCAGGGAATCGGAAACATGATTGCGGCATCAATAGGTGGGATTCCGGGTGCTGGAGCAACAAAAGGTACTGTGGTTAATATCAATGCAGGAGGTAGAACCAGATTATCCGGAACAATTCACGGTTTATTTCTTTTGGCCGTTCTTTTAGGACTCGGACAGCTGGCTTCTCACATTCCATTATGTGTCCTGGCAGGACTACTGATACCGATTGGCTTTAAAATTATCGATTTTAAAGGTTTAAAACACATCGGTAAAGTTCCAAAGTCAGATTCTGCTGTTCTGATTGTTGTACTTTTAATTACAACCTTCGGTAGTTTGATTCAGGCAGTTGGAATAGGTGTCGCCCTTGCATGCTTATTGTTTATGAAGCGAGCAGGTGACATTAGTCAACGTGGTATGGAAGTGGGTGCGGTTGCAGATTTCGATGGATCGATTCCTTGGGAAGATGAGACTGAGTTCTTTAATAACTATAAGGACAAAGTCATTATAAAGCATTTATATGGTCCATTATTCTTTGGTTTTACCTCTTATTTTAAAGACCAGGTCAAAGCTTTACCAAATGAAGTCAAAGCAGTCATTTTCAGGATGGATCGGGTTCCTCATATAGATCAGTCCGGTCTTTACACGCTTGAAGAAATCATTTTTGATCTGACAGCGCAAGGTGTGAAAGTGATTATCGTAGGATTGGATGAACAACCCAGAGACATGTTGGAGGCTGTAGATATTATTCCAGACATGGTCACCCATGAAGCCATATTTGAGGATATAGCTGAGAGTTTGGTTTATGTAAGAAGAAAACTTGGGGAAAACTCATCAAATCATAAAGTATAAGCGCGACTTATACTATTTTAGTGATTATGGCGCATAATCAGATAAAAAAGCTTTGGTTTTCTTGCTTCGTTATAAGTATGGTATGGCTAACCTCTTCACAAGCCAAGGGTCAATCTAATACGCAACTGCTACTGACTAACAATTTACCTGTTCTTCCCGACTACGATACTGAAAAGGATTGGATCCTTGACGGTAGTCGCTATGTAGCTGGTGTTTATAAGGATCAAAAGGAAAATGAGATTATTCTGTCCAATGGATTGATACAGCGCGTGTTCACGACCAAACCCAATGGCGCTACAGTGGCATTCGATAATTTGATCACTGGTGAATCCTTGATCAGAGGAGTAAAACCAGAAGCTATCGTCAAAATCAATAATATAGAATACACGGTAGGAGGGTTGATTGGTCAACCTAATTTTGCTTTTCTTAAACCTGAATGGCTGGCTGAAATGTCAAAAGATTCGACCAGCATGACATTGACTCAATTCAGAATTGAAGAGCCAAAAGCATCCATGAAATGGAAAAGAGTCAGGCATCATCAATCTGATCTTGCCTGGCCACCTAAAGGTGTACATCTCCAGATGCTATATAACTTGCCGGAATCCCATAGTTCTGAAGATAAATTTTCTGTAACTGTACATTATGAAATGTATGACGAAATTCCTGTTATATCTAAGTGGATCACTGTAGAAAATGTAGGCGATCGAGCAATGATCATTGATCATTTTACAAGTGAGATACTGGCTGCAGTAGAATATGGTTCTTCAGTAGAATCCCGAAATTACAATGTCCCAAAGCCCAATATTCATGTAGAAACAGACTATGCCTTCAGCAGCTTTGATGTCAATGATGCAAATCACCATGCTGTACACTGGTTACCTGACCCTGAATATGCCACTCAGGTCAATTATCTGAGACAGACCCCTTGTTTGCTCAGAGTGGAACCTGAATTAGGTCCGGCCAGGTCGCTTGATCCCGGAAAGACCTTTACCTCTTTTCGAACCTATCTCCTACCCTACGACAGTTACGACAGAGAAAGACAAGGTCTATCCATTAAGAAAATGTATCGACACATAGCGCCATGGATCACTGAAAATCCCTTAATGATGCATGCTCGATTTGCTGACTGGGAGAGTGTAAAGAAAGCCATAGATCAGGCGTCAGAGGTGGGTTTTGAAATGGTCATCTTAACATTTGGTAGTGGCTTCAACATAGAGGATAACAGTGAGGAGTACGTATCCAAAATGAAAGCATATGCTGAATATGCCAGGAGCAAAAACGTTGAAATCGGTGGTTATTCTTTATTGGCTTCCAGATCCATCAATGCTGAAAACGATGTGGTCATGCCTGATGACGAGCTCCCTACTTTTGGTAATTCGCCTTGTTTAGAAAGTGAGTGGGGGGAGGAATACTTTTCAAAATTGTATCATTTCTATGAAAAATCAGGCTTCACATTACTAGAACATGATGGCTCTTATCCCGGAGATGTATGTGCCGCTAACCACCATCCCGGACATAGCGGATTACAGGATTCGAGATGGAATCAATACGAAAAAATCGCTACTTTCTACCATTGGTGTAGGGCTCAGGGCATCTATCTCAATATTCCGGATTACTACTACCTCAGTGGAGGAAGCAAATGTGGGATGGGTTACCGGGAGGTTAACTGGAGCTTACCCAGAGAACAACAATTGATTCATACCCGACAGAATATCTACGATGGCTCATGGCAAAAGACTCCTTCGATGGGATGGATGTTTGTTCCACTGACTGAATATCATGGCGGCGGAGAAGCTGCAACTATTGAGCCACTACAAAACCATCTTACTCACTATAATAATATCATGATGAGCAATCTTGGTGCCGGTGTTCAAGCCTGCTACAGGGGACCACGATTATATGATAGCGAAGAAACGAAGCAGATGGTTAAAGAAAATATAGATTGGTTTAAGAAACATAGAGAAGTACTTGAAGGAGACATCATCCATCTCAAAAGAGCTGATGGAAAGAGTTTGGATTACTGGCTGAATGTAAATCCAGGTGGTGATGAAAAGGGATTGTTAATGATATATAATCCTCTTGACCATCCAATTCAACAAAAGATTAAAGTACCCTTGTACTACACAGGACTGGATCACACCGCGGAAGTGACAGATGCCGAATCAAATACCATGAAAAAACAATTGAAAAGAGACTACTCCATTGATCTCAAGGTGGAAGTAAAAGCGAATGATTATACGTGGTATATTTTCAAATAAATACAATTTCAGATAACTATGCAAAGTACCAGAATCAGGAACGATAATGCAAATATTCCCGATGATGAAAGTTCTCTTGGTTAAATGAAAATCTATGCCCTAATCACCTTCATTCTAATGGTAATTCTCTCTTTTTCTCCCGACTCGCTGCCATAAAAAGTTACAAACTGTTCTGGAATACCTCTTTTGATAAAGTAATTGCGTATCCACTCTACATTTTTTTGACTCTTTTCTCCATTATTATCGGCTTCCGAAAATCCATCGATAATGATGGTTTGCTCAGGATTAGACTTTTGTAACAAAACTACCTTCTCGAGCTCAGGCCTGATCGCCCCCATAAAAGACATAGAATCCAATGCAAACTCCGTTTTCTTCAACTCATAGGATTCCCCCGCCAACAAAAGCTCTGCATCCTTTTTTACAAAAGTTTCTTCCGCCTCGAATCGCATAAAATTGACGAATACATGATGAGGGTTTCGGTGCATTCCTGTTGCAGAAGTAAAACCCCAGAAAACGTTTGAAGAACCTTCGAAAATCAAGTTGACCAAATCAATTTCCCGACTCAAACGATGTTCGAAATCGACATAAAATGAGAACACTTTTGTCTTAGGCTCCCACTTAAAAGTGACATAGTGCCATTGACAATTCTCCACGCTTTTTCTATAGGAATAAAGCGGTACAGCTTCAGTCAATGCAAGGTGATGTGATGTGTTTCCATTAGCTATAAATGCAGCATGGTCAAAATGTGGATCTCCTCTATAATAATCCTGATAGGTGTCCATTTCTACACCAAAAGAGGGAGACAAACCCTTAAATCCTATTCCAAAGTCATGGGTACCCAAAGCTATTTCAGGATGTAGTGCAAAAACAAGACCATCTGCTCCCCCATCTGAGCATCCAAAAAACACTTTAAATTCTAAAAGAAAGGGTTTATTTAGGTCAATGGCATCTTTATACCACATCGCACCTTTCTGATTATGAAGATTATCTGTCAAACGAATACTGCTTTGCTCGTGAGCAACAGCATCACCTAATAAATAAAAGTCCTCAAAGTCAAACGTCTTTGTTTGTGAGAAAACAGAGCAAGTAAAACCAATAAGGAAAGTTAGAAATACGAATTTCATGTACAGCGAAGATAAAATTAATCTTGATTCTCAACAGTAAATAGGATGCATCTTTAACCTCAATTGGTGCAATTACTTCTATTCCGATGTTTGCTCAATAAAGGCGTCAATGTCCTCTTTCCACTTTCTCATCGAAGGCTCATGGGTATACATCATGTGTCCTGCTTTATAATACTTCATAATGATATTTTCCTTTAATTCAGGTTCAAGGCCCATATGATTTATGGAATGTTCAACACCATAGAATACAGTTGCTAAGTCATAATAGCCGTTCAGAATCAAGATTTTCAGGTTGGGGTTTTGCTTCATGGCTGAAGTCATGTCCGGTAGTGTACTGGTTGCTGTTTGCATATTCCACGAAATATTACCAGCATGCTTCCAGTCCCATTTGAAATTATCTCTTGATCCGGCAGTGGTGGTATAAGTCAAGTCCTTTCGTGCATTCAGGTCATTGTACAGGTAATCTTTGAACGCTGCAATATAAGGTGGTGAAATGGCATCGCTTTGAGGATCTGTGAATGCGGTCTGTGCCAATAAATCTTCATTGATTCCAATGAATCTGGAATCAAGACGACCTACTGTCATACCTTCTTCTCGCAATAATTCCTGAAAAAATTCACTATTGGTCACTCTTAGATCAGCTTTAAGCCAGAAATCCTGATTCAGACCTGAATAGTCAGCCAATTTTTGAGCGATATGTAATTTTGCATCTGAACCGAGTTGATCACCTTTTAGAAGTGCAGGAGCATATTCATCCTCTGTAAAATTTCTTACCTCTTCCAAAAACATTTCCAGGTCTTCATTCTTATTATTTATCTTATCATGGTACCAAGCTGTTGCTGCATAGGTCGGAAAATGAATGACATAAGCAACATCATCGCCAGGACCGAATAGTAAATGCTGAATCTCGAATACGGCCGAGACCATGATAACACCGTTCATGGCAATTCCCTTGTCTTGAAGATGTTTGACCAATCCCGCATTTCTAAAAGTGCCGTAACTCTCTCCCAATAAATACTTAGCAGAATTCATCCTGCCTTCGCGAATTAAAAATTGCTCAATAAACAATCCAATGCTTCTCATATCTTGATCTACTCCCCAGAAATCCTCCCATTTGGCCTCTCCAATTGGCCTGCTAAATCCTACTCCGACCGGATCTATCATGACCAGATCAGCTTTGTCCAATATAGAGATTTCATTATTAACCAGGTCATAAGGTGCTGGTTTAGTGTAAGTAGGATCATTTATGGCAATTCGTTTCGGACCCAGTGCCCCCAGATGTAACCAGAAGGAGGCTGAAAGTGGCCCTCCATTAAATGCGAATACGATAGGCCTGTTTCCTTGAGTATTAGATCTTTTGTAGTAAGTAAATCCAAAAAGTGCGATGGGTTGATCATTCTCATCTCTTAGTTGGACTGTACCAGTCTCCGTATCCAGGGTAATGGTCTGCCCCTCTATGGTAACTGTTTGCGTGGACTCAAATATTTCCCCTTCAGGAAGTTTCTCTTTCTTGGTTTGATCCTGGCAAAATGCAAAAGCTGTAAATAGCAAAATAACAATAGTGAGTACGTTTCTTTTCATCTTAATTTTTTCTGAGATTATGAGTTATAAAAGGTTAGGACATTCTGAATTACATTATATTCAGTGCCTCAAGTTAAAATTTATCCATTGATCCACAAAATCAATTCAAATGCTTAAGCGAAGTTTCAACATTGAATTAGGAATTCTATTTTTTGTCATGTTTTGGTGTATTCATACTAAAGCACAGGAAGATTTAAATACCCAAATGAAAGAGGCTGTACAAAGTCTAAATTGGAGAGAAGTCGGACCTGCGGTAATGGGAGGAAGAATTTCCGACATAGCGATCAGTCCATCTCATTCTTCTACCTGGTATGTATCAGCAGGGTCTGGTAATCTTTGGAAAACAACAAACAGTGGCATTACATGGACTCCGGTTTTTGATCACGAAAAGTCTTACTCCATAGGTGATATAGCCATAGACCCCCATCATCCGGATGTTGTTTGGGTGGGAACTGGAGAAAATGTTAGTGGTCGACATGTAGGATGGGGAAATGGCGTATATAAAACAATGAATGGTGGAAAGTCCTGGAAAAATATGGGTCTTGAATCTTCAGAACACATCGGAAAAATATTAATAGATCCAAGAAACAGCGAAGTGGTCTATGTCGCAGCAGAAGGACCATTGTGGTCGGCTGGTGGTCAAAGAGGTGTTTTCAAAAGTACGAATGGGGGTGAAAACTGGGAATTGGTGCTTGAAATAGACGAAAATACGGGGGTGACCGATATCGAATTCGCACCGGGCAATCCTGATGTGATATATGCTGCAGCCTATCAGAGAAGAAGACATACCTGGTCACTGCTGGCAGGAGGCCCTGAGTCAGGAATCTATAAAACCACAAATGGCGGTGCTACCTGGTCACTTATGACAAAAGGACTACCTCAGGGAAATATGGGAAAGATAGGACTGGGTGTGACGCCAGCAAACCCCAATCTGGTTTATGCTACCATTGAAGCTAATGACAAGGAAAAGGGTTTATACCGCTCTGATGATCAGGGGGCAAGCTGGCAAAAAGGCAGCAGTTATATTTCTGGAGGGACCGGACCTCATTACTATCAGGAAATAGAAATTTCCCCGACTGATCCAGATTTGATCTACCAAATGGATGTGTTTCTGCATGTTTCCAGAGACGGTGGAAAATCTTTTGATTATTTGGGTACAGGCAGGGAAAAACATAGCGATAACCATGCACTTTGGATAGATCCAAAAAATGATCAGCACCTTCTAGCCGGAACTGATGCGGGTTTATATGAAAGCTTCGACGAGGGACTCACCTGGCGCCACTTTCCAAATATGCCCATTTCCCAGTTTTACAAATTGGACATAGATAACGACCTCCCATTTTATAATATACTGGGTGGTGCTCAGGACTTGGGTACGTTAATCGGTCCATCTCGTACACTCAATGCAGAAGGTGTTCGCAATCAGGACTGGTATGTCCCGCTGGGAGCAGATGGATATGATTCACAGTTTGATCCTACAGATCCCAATATCGCCTACATGGAAATTCAAGGAGGTCTATTGCACCGCTATGATAAAAAAACTCATGAGGTGCTGAACATTCAGCCACAACCTGGTCCCAATGATCCGCCAGAAAGGTGGAATTGGGATAGTCCCAATTTAGTGAGTCCCCATAATAGTGACAGACTTTATTTTGGCTCGCAAAGATTGTGGAAGAGTGAAGATCAAGGAAATTCATGGGAAGTGATCAGTGAAGATTTGACTACGAATACCAATAGATATACCCTTGAATTAATGGATCGGGTATGGAGTGTTGACGATCTATATGATAATGGAGCCATGTCTCTGTATGCAACGCTGACTTCGATAGATGAATCACCTGTCGTAGAGGGCTTAATTTATACCGGATCTGATGATGGGTTGGTTCATGTGACCGAAGATGGGGGTCAGAACTGGCGGCAAAGCAAGCTCCCTCAAGGTATCCCGGAGCGATCATTTATAAATGATATTGAGGCTTCAAGGCACGATGCGTCTGTGGTTTTTGCTGCAATAGACGCACATAAATTAGGTGACTATCAGCCTTATCTTTTGATGAGTTCCGACAAAGGATATAGCTGGAAGTCCATTACGGGAGATCTACCAAAAGAAACCATTGTATGGGTCATCAAACAAGATTATGAAGACCCTGATCTGCTTTTCATAGGAACTGAATACGGGGTGTACTTCTCCTATAATCAAGGAGTGAACTGGATTGAATTGGGAGGTGGAGTGCCGACCATACCATTTCGAGATTTGGAAATTCACGAAAGAGACCATGATATTGTGGGAGCAACTTTTGGACGAGGCTTTTACATTTTAGATGATTACACCCCTCTTCGATCAATGCAGGAAGTGGTTTCTGAGCAGTCAAATCATTTATTTCCTATTCGCGACGCATGGTGGTATATTCCCTCTGTTCCAATGCAAGCCAAAGGAATGCCAACATTAGGTTCCACAAGTTTTGTCGCTGAAAATCCCTCTTTTGGAGCTACGCTGACCTACTTCTTAAGCGAGATTCCTCAGACTAAATCTGATATGAGAAAAGAACGTGAGGAAGAGATGACAAAAAACAAGGCCAGCATACCTTTTCCGGGCTGGGAAGAATTAAATGAAGAAAAGCTGGAAAGCTCACCCCAAGTTCTTTTGCTGATCAGCAATGAAAATGATCAACCTGTCAGATGGATTGAGGGGACTATCTCTAAAGGATTAAACAGGGTAAATTGGGATCTGCGGCTTCCAGCTCCCAATGCCATTGACCTTTCAAAGCCCGGCTTTACGCCACCCTGGGCCGGAACTCCACAAGGTCCACTAGCTGCACCCGGTTCATATACTGCACAGCTGTATATTCTAAACAATGGTACATTGACTGCTCAAGGAGAGCCGCAGGAATTCAATGTAAAACCCATACCGGCGCTAGAAGAAAAAAGCGATTTTAAGAAAGTGTCTGAATTTCAAAAGATGACCAGTGAATTCAGTGCATCCATCACTGATGCTGGTGGAATGATGTCGGATGCTGGTGAGCGTCTTCGATATTTAGGAGAAGCCATCAAAAAAACGCCTGCAGCAAAAGAAGAGCATTTTAAAGCTTTGAAGTTCCTCAGTGACCAACTTGCTGAACTCAGGATAAAATTGTATGGAGATCCGGTGAAAAGAGGGCTTAACGAATCAACTTCCCCCACCTTAAGCAGCAGAGTAGGACAAGTAGCATATGGGCATTGGGATACCACCCATGAGCCAACGCAGGTGTTTATTCAAAATATAGAGATGGCGAAGCAGGAATTTAATAGTTTTTTAACCGAACTCATGAACTATCTAAAGGATTTATCTGAATTTGAGGACCAATTAGATAAAGCTGGTGCTCCATTTACCAAAGGCAGAAGATATTGAAACAACTACTGTTTTATACGTATCTTAGGGTAGTTTTTTGGCTCAAAGCCCACATCGTCATTTAAAAGTGTTAAATATGAAATCTTTACCCAGTATTTTCAATGATGTTATAGGACCGATCATGCGCGGCCCTTCTAGTTCGCACACTGCTGCCTCATGGCGGGTGGGTAAATTTGCTGTACAGTTATTAAACGGTTCATTACTCAACGCTTTGGTGGAATTCGATAAGAATGGTGCCTGGTCCACGAACTATAGGGAACAAGGAACGGTCCTGGGAATGAATGGAGGTTTGTTAGAAATAGACATGGCTGATGACCAAATGAAAATCACAGAGGAAATCGCTGAGCGGAAGGATGTAAAAATTGAATATTCGATCAGCGAATTTGACAATACACACCCGAATAGCATGCTGGTCACTCTAAAAGATGATACCGGTGATCAAGTAAAAATACTGGCAGCCTCCTTAGGAGGAGGAAGTTTTGAGATCCAAAAAGTGGATGATTACAGAATTCATACAAAAGGAGACTATTATCATCTATTTATTTGGTCTGATGACCCAATTTCACAGGATTTGAGTGCTGTATTTCCACAGGAAATAGCGTGGCAATGTCATTCGCAGGAAAGTCAATTTTTAATCATTTGTAAGAGTTCAAGTGAAATTGCTCAAAATCTAGTTGAACATATCAGGCAGTATCAGTCAGTTCGTAAGGTCAGCTATGCTAAGCCTATCATGCCGATTGTCTCAGGTAATCAGACAGCATTACCCTTCGACACCATTAGTTCCCTTATTCAGTATAGTGAAGACAGTAATCTTTCTCTCGGAGCTTTAGGCCTAATGTATGAACAACACCGCAGTGGACTAACCGAAGATGAATTAATATTAAAAATGTCCAACTTAATAGAATTGATTGAGACTAGCATTGCCATTGGACTCAATGGAACAGATTACAATAATAGAATCTTACCTCAGCAATCTCACTTAATTAAGCGAGCTGAAAATTCTAAGAAAATACTACAAGGTTCCATCATTAATAAAATCGTTGAAAATGTGGCAGCGATTATGGAGTCGAAAAGTGCTCTGGAGGTCATAGTGGCCAACCCAACTGCGGGATCATGCGCAACGGTAGGAGCAGCACTTAAAGCTGTCTCTGAAGATGTGAAAGCTACAGAAGAAGAAAAACTAATGTCATACTTTGCTGCAGGCCTTGTGGGTGCATACTTTGCCATGGGTCCTGGATTTTCAGCTGAAGAGCACGGGTGCCAGGTAGAGTGTGGAGCTTCAGCAGGAATGGCTGCGGCTGCTATCGTTGAATTATTCGGTGGTACGACGAAGCAAGCACTTGGTGCAGCATCCATGGCTATTCAGAATATGATCGGCCTGGTATGTGATCCTATCGCTGATCGGGTGGAAGCCCCTTGCCTGGGAAAAAATACCAGCGCTGCGGTGAATGCTTTATCTTCTGCGACGATGGCTGTTGCGGGCTTTGCACACCTGATTCCATTGGATCAAGTTCTGGAAACCATACAGCGCGTAAGTGCGGATATGCCGACATGTGTGAAGTGCACCGGGCTTGGAGGGCTAGCAATTACACCTGCGGCTCAAGCGATAAAAAAGAAACTATCCATTTAGGGTATAGTTTGTTTTTTAACTTCGGACCATAATCATAACTAATGAATAATTTCCAGATTTTACTTTTTTCATTTCTAATCTTTAATTCTTTAAGTGCTCAAAATTCTGAGTTAGAGTTCGTACTACCTCAACAGGTAGATTTGCGAGAAGAATTATTTAAGCTTTCACTAGAAAATATAGACAATTCTTGGATTAAGTTTAGAAATAATACGGAGACCAATAATGACTTCGAACCCACTTTACACGGAAGTACAAATGCAGACAATCGGACAGGACTCTCTATAATGGGTAATGTACAACTAGCCAATGATTTCGGAATTTCACCTATTGTAACCATTACTTCCTTTATTGACAATGGTAATGGAATAAATAACGGAGGATATTCCTTCGCTTCCTATAGACACTACTTTCAAATTAGAAGTTATGAGTCTTCACTTAAATTAAATAAATACCTTTTTGAAATTGATCATTTAGGCAGAGTAGGGATAGGTACTCAAATTCCAAGAAGCAAACTAGAAGTTTCAAATGGTGATATATTCATTAATAATGCATCAGAAGGTGTAATAATGACTTCCCCAAATGTTTAATGTTGGAGAATGAGAATTGAGGACACTGGAAATCCTGTCTTTGAGTCAATAGCTTGTCCTACTGAATAAGAGTTCTTCCTCAAATACTAATAAATACTTCATCTTTAGATCATAATATCCAGGCATCAAGGCAATGTAATTACTGGCTCATTTTTTGCCTTCTGATAAGTAATGAAATTTCAAGTTGTTGTCCTTTTGTTGCTTTTTTCCGTGATGCTTAGTGCACAGAAAGTATTTAATGTACGGTACCCATCATCTACCAAGCAAATTTCCATTCATCCGGGTCTGCACATCCCAACCATATCCTCAGGCTATACACTATGGCTTCCCAAAGGAGCAAAGACAAATGGAATGATCGTTTTCCTATACGAAAACAGGGATACTCTTCAACAGGACTTATTGCTAAAAACAGCTATGAGTAATGGCATAGCGGTGATATTTATGACCACAGACAATCCACTAGAATTTTTATTCGAAGAAAGCAAAACTAAAATGCTGGCGCAAGATCTGGATCGGGTTTGTACTAATTTTAGTATTCCAAAAAAGAATTTGCTGTTCGCAGGACATTCTATCGCAGGGATCCGTGCCATGAAATTAGCCATTTACCTTAAGCAAAATAAAATCTTCGAGCCAATCATTCCCAAAGCGATAGCAATCTCTGATGTTCCACTGGATATTAGCCGATTTTATGGTAAATGCGAAAAGGAATTTTCACAAGAATTAGGTGACTATGAATGGGCAGGAAGTTTTAGTGCCATGCAATATTTGTCTAATCACTTAGATGGAAACCCTTCAAATAGTAAAGCTCGATACGCGAGCTATTCTCCTTATTCCAGAACCGTTCGCAACGGAGGAAATGCAGGTTATTTTCTGGACCTATATATCAGAGCCTACGTTGATGAAAACACGGATTGGACCAGTATACAGCATGGAGGAAATGCTTATGACATGGCAAATTTTATCAATCAATTGCGATTATTGGGCAGTGACAAAGCGATATTGGTACAGTCAAAGTTACCCAGAAATACAAAGAGTTCATGGGATTTGGTTGATGAACGCAATCTTGTTGAATGGTTCGCTAGGCTCTGTGTTCAAAAGGAATGATGGTTTCTTCCTCTACATAGTCCTTCAATGCTTTTAACAAAAGAGCCCAATGCCAATTCGCTTTACGAAAATGATGGTTGAGCTTAGGCCAACCCTTATGGAAAAACTGTACCAAGGTATTGCCATTTTCTTCCTTTAGATCAAAACCAAAAGTGGTAGGCATCCAATCTGTGTCTGCTTTGATCATTTTAAGGTAAAAAGACTTTTTCAGTTCAAAACCGACCACTTCTGCGAGCCAATCGTACTGTGAAGAAAAATACAAGCGGTAAATGGCTCCATGTTTGGGCTCACCATTGCATTTTTGAGGCCACCAATTGATCAAGTTTTCAGGTTTTACAATTGAATCGAATACTTTAGATGGAGAGGACTTAATAACAAAGTCATGATAAAGGTTATAGGAATTATTTTTCATATCGGAATATAGTAATTTTGCAAAATGCTGAAAGTCGGAGAAATACAAAAATTGAAAGTTCTTAGTGTCGATGGAAACACAATCAAACTGGAACACGGAATAGAATTAGAAGGGACTGAAGTTAATACTGGCGATGAACTCGAAGTTTTCGTTTATAATGATGGAGACGAAATCGAGGGGACGCTTAAGAAACCTTACATCACTAAAGGGAAATTTGAAACTTTAACGGTGACTGAAATTAACATGATCGGTGCTTTTTGTGATATGGGTATTGAAAAGGATTTGTTCATTCCCTATCGCAACCAGACGAAGGATATGATTCCCAACCGAAAATACGTGGTACACATGTACTTGGATGAACTTACCAATAGATTGGTTGGTACCGCCAAACTTAAGCCATTTCTTCAAGCCACAGCAGACGAGGACATAAAATTTGGACAAAAGGTTGATTTGCTGATCTATAGCGAAACCCAACTGGGATACATGGCAGTGATTAACCAAAAATATGATGGATTGATATACGAAAGTGAAACACATGGTAGGATTCTCAGGCACGGTGAAGCATTAAAAGGTTATATTAAACCTATCCGAGAAGACGGCAAAATTGACATTAGCTTGCTTCCCATTGGACACAAAAGTATAGAACCCAATGCAGAAAAAATATGGTCTATCCTAAAGTCAACTCCGGATGGATTCTTACCTTACAATGATAAATCCGACGCTACAGCCATCAGAAAAGAATTTGGTATCAGCAAAAAGTTATTTAAAAAGGCCATCGGAGGTTTGTATAAAAATCGACAAATTACCATCGAAAAAGACGGAATCCGTTTAGTGAATTGAGCAAATTGATATGAAAGAAACGAAACAAAACTCCTTGAAAAAGGCAGCTTTAGAGTACCATGAAGCTGGCAGACCCGGTAAGATAGAAGTTATCCCCACGAAAGAAACTGCCAATCAAAGGGACCTCTCGTTGGCATATTCTCCAGGGGTTGCAGAGCCTTGCTTACAAATCGCAAAAAATATTGAGGACGCCTATAGGTACACGACCAAAGGCAATCTGGTAGCAGTTATTACCAATGGAACAGCTGTATTAGGCCTGGGCAATATCGGACCGGCTGCAAGCAAACCTGTCATGGAAGGAAAAGGCTTGCTGTTCAAGATCTATGCGGACATTGATTGCTTCGATCTGGAACTGAATACGACGGATGTGGACGAGTTCGTCAGAACTGTCAAGCTTTTAGAGCCTACATTCGGAGGAGTCAATCTGGAAGATATCGCAGCCCCACATTGTTTTACGATCGAAGAACGATTGAAGCAAGAATTAAATATTCCGGTCATGCACGATGATCAGCATGGAACGGCCATTATCTCTGCTGCTGCACTATTGAATGCTCTGGAAATCGTAAAGAAAGAAATCTCTGATGTCCGGGTGATCGTTTCCGGTGCCGGAGCAGCGGCCATTTCATGTATTCGTATGTGGCTAAAAATAGGAGTCAGAAAAGAAAATATCATCATGTTTGATATTGCAGGCCAGATCTCCACAGATCGGAATGACCTGAGTCCCTATCAAAAAGAATTTGCCAATCAACCTATGTATAGCAACATCAGTGAAGCTATGACAGGTGCAGATGTTTTCCTGGGACTTTCTGCCGGAAATATCATTTCTAAAGATATGGTACGGTCGATGGCCAAAGATCCAATCGTTTTTGCACTTGCTAATCCAACCCCAGAAATCAGTTACAACGATGCACGTTCTGCGAGGCCTGACTGCCTTGTGGCCACTGGTCGTTCAGACTACCCGAACCAGGTTAACAATGTTTTAGGCTTCCCTTATATTTTCCGGGGCGCATTGGATGTCCGCGCCACTGAAATCAATGAAGAAATGAAATTGGGCGCGGCCTATGCACTGGCAGAACTGGCTAAAAAGCCTGTTCCTGATCTGGTCAATATGGCATATAATGATATTGACCTTAGATTTGGAAGAGACTATTTCATACCCAAGCCAGTCGACCCACGTCTGATTACCACACTGGCTCCCGCCGTCGCCAAAGCTGCAATGGATTCTGGAGTAGCCAAAAATCCTATTAAAGATTGGGATCAATATACTGCCGAGCTGGATATGAGACTTGGAACAGGGCATTCTCTGTCAAAAGTGATCGAAAACAAGGCCAAGCAGGACTTGAAAAGAATTGTATTTGCCGATGCTGAAAATGTGTCATTACTAAAAGCGGTTCAGGTCATCGTAGAGGAAAAAATAGCGCTTCCCATTTTGCTGGGCAAAAAGCCAATCATCCAACAGATGATGAAGGACTATAACATCAACCTCCCCGGTGTTCCTATCATTGATCCCAAACAGCCAGATGGCAAAAAGGAGGAAGCTAAAATAGAAGAATACGGTAAAATCTTGTATCGTAAACGAATGAGAAAAGGACTGACCCATGAGGAATGTTTGGATCATGTCAGATATCGCAGTCATTACGGGGCTTTGATGATAGAAAATGGTGATGCGGATGGGATGATTGGTGGATTGACCAAAAAATTTCCGACTACAGTTAGGCCGGCATTACAGATTGTCGGAGCTCGACCTGATGTGAAGAAGGTGGCAGGCATGCATATTCTGATGACTAAAAATGGTCCTGTATTTATAGCAGATACCACGATTAATCACCACCTCAACGCACATGATATTTCCAATATTACCGAATTGGTTGCCGCAGAAGTAAGACGATTTGATATTGAACCAAGAATCGCCTTAATCACCTATTCTAATTTTGGGTCAGTGCCCAATGGTGAGTCTGCTGTGTTGATGCGTGAGGCTACTCGTATTTTGCATGAAAAGCATCCGGACTGGATGCTGGACGGTGAAATGCAGGCACATATGGCACTGAATCCGGAAATAAGAAAGTCTTTCTACCCGTTTTCAAAATTAAAGGACTTAAGAGCCAATACATTGATATTCCCCAATCTTTCTTCTGCGAATATCGCCTACAACATGTTGGGAAGCATCTCAGACACGGACATTATAGGCCCGATATTATTGGGGCTCAAGAAATCGATTCACGTCCTGCAATTAGGGGCAAGTGTAAGACAGATTGTAGACATGGTTGGGATTGCTGCCATACACGCTCAAAATCAAAAGTAAAGAGGATTGATTGAATTTCGTGATCATACACTTCCTAATGACTTTTTGCGTTGTTGGCAACAAAATAACCAGCTATCAAATGTCTTGAAATGACCAATACTTAGGCTCTGCTGACTCTTGTATCCTGCTGATATTCTATCTTATACTCTTTCGGAGGCTCCTTTCCTAGTAGGTGTTTCACGAAGTAATCCCATCTCTTACGGGTCATGTAAAAGGTGTCCGCGCCATAACCATGTCTAGCATTCGGAAACATGATGAGGTCAAAATCCTTGTTGGCTTTTATCAATGCATCCACCACCAGGTTCGTATTATAGTGAGGCACATTGTCATCCATCATGCCATGAGCAAGCAATAGCTTTCCCTTCAGATTTTTCGCCTTCAATTGATTGGCCTGTTTTTCATAGTTGTCTCCAACTTCCAACCCGACATATCGCTCACCCCAATCATCTTCATAGTTCCTGTTATCGTGATTACCAGATTCAGAAATCCCAACATCATAAAAATCGGGATAATCAAAAAGCGCAGCTGCCGTAGCAAATCCACCTCCTGAGTGCCCCCATATTCCTACCCTTTCCAGATCCATATAGGGATGATCTTTCGCCAATTGCCTTAAAGCCGAAATCTGGTCAGGAAGCGTGTTGACTGACATATCACCATAACATTCATCATGAAAGGCCTTCGACCTTCCCGGATTACAAGTACCGTCTACCACTACTACTACAAATCCCAGTTCTGCCAACGCCTGATGATCACGTCTACCCGGACTAAAAGATCTCGTTCCGACCCCGCCTCCCTGAGGTCCCGGATAAACGTAATTGACGATCGGATATTTCTTGTTTTGATCCAGATCAGTGGGGGTATACATCAATCCGTATAAATCATATTTTCCATCATCCGATTTAACCTTGATCGGTTTAGGTGGTTGCCAACCTGATGCCAACAATCTGGAAATATTGGCTTCCTCAAGTGTATCTAGCAGATCTCCATTGATTGATCTCAAAACGGAAACCGGCGGAACATCAGGTTGAGAATAGTTGTCAATAAAGTACTGATGATTGGGAGATAATTCTATACTATGATTTCCATTTTCCGGTGTTAAGAGTTTGAGATTCTCTCCAGAAAAATCAATAGAATAAAAATGATTGAAGTAAGGGTCTCTTCCTTCTTCACGCCCTTGAGCTTCAAAATAGATTTTCCTAGCTTCTCTATCAATATGTCTTATTTTATTGACGATCCACTCTCCTTCTGTGATTTGATTCTTAACCTTTCCTGTTTGCAAATCATGTAAATATAAATGACCCCAATTATCCTTCTCTGAGTACCAGATAAACTCCTCAGTTAAAGGCAAATACCGCCAGTTGATAGCCCTACGACCTGATTCATATTGCGTCGGAGAAACTTCTTTGTAAACATCCCTTACCTCACCGGTGGCTGCATCCGCGATGCGTAGTTGTGCCACTTTATGATCTCGGGAAGATGAAACGAAAGCCAGTTTTTTGCTATCGGGACTCCATTCATTGTCATCGAATGCACCACTACACGAAATATCATCGCAGAGTGTGCCTCTTCTTGGGTCAGGATCTATATTCAGTTTGACAATTTCTCCAGATTCAGTGTCAATGATCACCCTATGAATCTGTATGATCTTTTCATCCATAGGAAGAGGATATTTCCATTGCATTAATTCTGGAGCCCCAACGGTCGTTTTGACCAAGTACATATCGGAAACGTGCCTTTGATCTTGTCTGTAAGTGGCAATTTTTTTTGAATCGGGAGACCAAAGTACAATGGGTCCGGGACCTTGTCTCCATCCGGCATTATCAGTCGCGTAACCAAAGTTTTCAAACCCGTCGGTAGTTAGTTGGGTTTCTTGACCGGTTTCCAGGTGGCGCATCCATAAATTCCAATCATCTATGTACACCACTTTCTTACCGTCCGGTGAGACCACCTCCTTTCTCCTATCGTAAATGGGCTGCGGTTTTCCATCTGGCAACTCACTATTATCTTTCAATACCTGCTTTCTTTCCTGGCCAATGTGATACATTACGTACTCAACACCATTGGGAATGAGATTCTTGTACCAAAATGTTTCATCATCGACCCAATTGGGATCAACATTCATGCAATCTACGAGCTTTCTAACATTCCAGCTCAACATACTTTCTGCCTGTTCGTAATCCTTTGCTGAAAGGGCATCTTGTGCAAAGCTCGTTGACATCAAACCAAAAGCAAAGAAAAGAACCCATACTATATTCCTATTCATCATCATTTAATTTCTACAGTATATTAATTAAATCGAACCTCTTTTTGTTCCCATAAATACGAGATATCCAGCAATCATAATGCCTGCGAAAACAAGCGCATGATAAGGATTATATATGGTAATCGCAATTAACGAAATGCTGGCAATAACAAGCGCAAGTATCGGTGTCCATGGATAAAATGGCACTTTGAAGGGCCTTTCTAAGTGAGGTTCTTTCCTTCTTAAGATGATCATAGAAACCATAGAAATGATGTATAGGCCCAATGCTCCGAAACAAGCAATGGTAATGATGTCTCCTGTTTTTCCAGTAAACAAAGCTATAATACCAATCAGGGTATTGACCATTAATGCATTGGCCGGAGTACGATATTTTGAATGAACACGACCGATCGCTTTAGGAGCAAAACCTACTCGTCCAAATTCAAATGTGGCCCGACCTGCAGCAAGGATAATACCATGAAAAGATGCAACCAGTCCAAAGATACCAATGGAGGTCACCAGTTTAAAAAGCAAATGACTCTCCCCGTAAATACGTTTCAAGGCCAGTGGCAAAGGTGAATCAGATGCAGCTGCCCCGGGTGTTTCGTACACAATGGCTTCCCACCCTGCCACTCCCACAGAAGTAGAAAAAGTCAACAAACATAAAACGACCAGAGTGAGTATTGCAGAACCGAATCCTATCAATATGTTACGTTGAGGATTGATGGTTTCTTCTGCAACATTGGCTACGCCCTCTATGGCCAAGAAAAACCAAATGGCAAATGGAATGGCTGCAAATGCTCCTCCCCAGCCATGAGGTAAAGCATTCTGAGTCATATTTTCCCATTCAAATGAGGGTGCCGCGGCTCCGGCAAAGATCAGTAATTCAATGACTGCAATGATGGTAATGATCAACTCAAATGAAGCAGCAAACTTGACTCCCCTTATATTAATGAAGGTGAAAATCAGATAGATTACGATGGCAATCCATATGATGGGAATTGAAGGCAAGAATAGATTAATATAAGCGCCGATGGCAAAGGCAATGGCTGGCGGAGCAAAGATAAATTCAATATTTTGTGCCATCCCTCCAATGAAACCCCACTTTGGTCCGAGAGCGCGAATGGCGTAATCAAATGCACCTCCGGCTTTCGGAATGGCACATGCCAATTCAGTATAGCTAAATGTAAAACTGAGATACATCAGAATAATAAAGCCTGTAGCGACCGCCAAGCCTAAGGTACCACCCTTTTCCAACCCTAAGTTCCACCCGAAATACATTCCTGAAATGACATATCCGACACCAAGTCCCCAAAGCATTACTGGCCCCAATGTTTTCTTTAATTGGTTCGTCATCGCTGGTTATTAAGGATAAATGCTGATATGTATGCTTTTATTTCTTCGCGATGAACAGGTATATCAAGACTTTGAATGCCCTGTTCGACCGTAAGTTGACCCATCCTATCCACTCTATTTTCCATCAGCACCCGATCATATGCTTTCGTAAACTCCGGATGTGCCTGAACTCCTAAAAAATGCTCACCTACTTGAATCATTGCATTGGGACACTTAGGAGTTGAGGCAATGACTTTAGTTTGAGGGGGACAGCTACTGATGTGATCCTGGCACATCATCAGTAAATTAAACCCTAAAGGATCAAATCTATGAACGCCCACACTCCATCCCAGCTCATTTCTGGTTACCTCTCCACCCAAAGCCTGACCTATCAATTGGTGACTGAAACATACACCTACAAAGCATTTCTTAGCTTGGTATAATTGACGAACAAATTTTAGTGTTTCAGTAATCCATTCATGGCTGTCATACACGGAGAATTTGGACCCAGTACCCATATAGGCGTCACACTCATCAATATCATTAGGAAATTCCAGCTTCGTCACATCGTAAATTTTTAAATGGTAATCTGGAAAAAGATCAGAGAACATGGTGGGATAATTCCCGAATTGCTTGACGTAATCAGGATGCACATGGTCGCAGAGAATGAGTCCTACTTTCATAGCGTTCTGAAATGAAATGATTTGGGTCTGGTCAACTGTTCATAACCAATGCTGGATAAGGTACATCCTTTACCGCTTTTTTTCACTCCGGTCCAGGCAAGTTCAGGATCGAGGTAATCGCATCTATTCATAAACACAGTCCCTACCTCTAATTGATCACCAATGTGCCAGGCTAGCGCTTTGTCTTGACTCCAAATAGATGCCGTCAATCCATATGGACTATCGTTTACCAATCTGATCGCCTCTTCATCACTATGGACGGACATTATTCCAACTACTGGCCCAAAAGTTTCCTTTGTCATTATGGACATGGAATGATTGACTTTTGTCAAGACCTCTGGATAGAGATACGCATTTGAATGGAGATGGTCTTGTTTAATTTGCTTTTGTGCACCTTGATCCACAGCTTTGTCGATCTCATCCATCACATACCTGGCTGCTGCTGGTTTAACCATTGGCCCAATTTCTGTTTCTGACAGGAGAGGATTACCCATTACGTATTTTTTAGTCAATGATACGTATGATTGAACAAATGACTCATAAATAGATTCGTGGACATAAATTCTCTCAATGCCACAACAAGACTGACCTGAATTAAAAAAAGCACCATCTACCAGATTTTCTACAGACTTCTGAACATCAGCATCAGCCGTCACGTAGGCGGCATCCTTTCCTCCGAGTTCCAGGCCGGAAGTGATAAACTTTCCGGACAGGGCCTTCTGTATGGCATGTCCACCCTCAACTGAACCTGTGAAGGCCACGTGATTAATTCTAAAATCCTGGATGACTTGCGCAACTTGATCATGGTTCAGGTGTAAAAATTGAAAAACACCCTCAGGCAGACCGACTTCGTCAAAGGCTTCCTGGTATCTTTCCGAAGTGAGGGGCGTTTGGTCTGAATGCTTAAGAATGACCGTATTTCCTGCCATTAAAGCAGGAATGATCGCATTAATAGAGGTTAGATAAGGATAATTCCACGGAGCTAGCACCATGACTGTACCCATAGGCTCTCTTTTTATCTTTCTTTTGCTGTCTATGTCAATGGGTGATAGAGCAGATTCAGCAATATGAATCATGTATTCAGCTCTTTCTTTGAGACCCGATCTTATTTCATTGGGAGTATATCGAATGGGACGGCCCATTTGCATTGTGATTTCTTCACCAATTTGGTCAGCCCTGGCAACAAGTAGGTCTACGGCTTTCTGGCACAATAGAGCACGATCTGTTATGGATTTCTTTTGCCATTCTTTTTGAGCATTTGCAGCAGCAGATAGCACATTTTCTATCTGCTTTGGTCCAGCGTAAGCTCTTTCAAGATAGATCGTTAAGTCAATGGGACTGATCACTTTAAAACTATTATTCATTGAGCGTAAGACTTTTCACACTTTTTGCTAAATTCTATCTACTCCGGAGTCACATATGCTGCAGTGATTCCTCCATCTACAAGAAATTCTGTTCCTGTCATGTAAGAAGAATCGTCAGAGGCCAAAAATAAGGCAGCTTTTGCCATTTCTTTTGCCTCTCCAAATCGACCCATAGGAACATGTACTAATCTTCTATTCTTCTTCTCTTCTGTATTTAGGAAATTCATTAGTAAGTCAGTTCGCAAAGGCCCGGGACAAAGCGCATTGACCCTAATGTTTTCACGAGCGTGGATGATTGCCAATTCGCGTGTCATTGCCAATACGGCACCTTTACTCGCGGTATAAGCAATTTGTGGAGTAGCAGCTCCCAAATGAGCAACAAATGAAGCGGTATTGACTATAGATCCACCACCTGATTTTTGTATCAAAGGGATACCGTACTTACATCCGAAAAATACACTTTTGACATTGACATTCATGGTGAGATCCCAAACCTGTTCATCAGTGGATTGGCTATCACCATCTTCGGAGTGCATGATGCCAGCATTGTTGAATAAAATATGAAGTGCCCCGTATTCTTTATCCATTATTTCAATCATACGTTTGCACTCATTCTCTTGTGATACATCTGCTTTATGAAAAATGGCCTTCCCATCAATGGATCTAATCATTTCAACTGTTTCCTTACCACCATCTTCATTGACATCTACCACCGTCACCCGTGCACCTTCTTGTGCAAATAAGATTGCACTTTCTTTTCCAATTCCGCTAGCTCCGCCAGTGATTAGCGCCACCTTGTTTTTAAGTCTCATTATGCTTTGGTTGTCGTTTTATTATTATTGTTAGTAAAGCAGCAAATTCCTTTTGGTAAATGGAATTTGAAAGTTCCATGGTCATAAAATTTCTTCGTTCTCAAATTCTCTCAAAATATCGTCTTCTCTCCCAATCCGTCACAGCTTTTTCAAATGCCTTTACTTCCATGTCAAAATGATGTGCATAGTGAGCAACTACATCCTTTCCAAATACTGATTGGGCAAAGTCACTTTTCCTAAAGCTCTCATTCGCCTCTTTTAGTGTGTAAGGTACTCTAGGCAATTCGTTGGCCGCGTAAATGTCGCCTTCAAAAATATCTGGTGGTGCTATCTCTTCCTGAACCCCATGAAGCCCACATGCTAATGATGCTGCAAAAGCAAGATACGGATTACAATCTGCACCCGGAATTCTACATTCGATTCGCAGACTTTCACCTTCGCCCACAACTCTGAAACCTGCAGTACGATTATCATAACTCCATGCCAATCTCGTTGGGGCCCAGGACCCATCACGGTAACGCTTATACGAATTGACCGTAGGTGCATAAAAAGGCATCACGTCTGGAACATATTTGATCCAGCCTCCTAAAAACCATTTGAATATATTTGAACACTTGACAGGGCCCAATTCTTTATCACCTACGAAAGCATTCTTGCCATCCTTCCAAAGGCTTAGATGAATATGGCAACTTGATCCCGCTTGATTTTCATCGACCTTTGCCATAAAGGTCACAGCGCAACCCATTTGATCAGCTATCTCCTTAAGACATTGTTTGAAGACTACATGCCGGTCAGCCATCTCTAAAATTTCAGCGTACCTTACATTGATTTCGTGTTGACCTCTACCCCACTCTCCCTTGGAATTTTCGACAGGTATTCCGGACTTTTTCAGATGTTTTCTTACCGTTCCTGTATAGGATTCTCGACGACTACCTTGCAATATATGGTAGTCCTCCAGGTATTGAGACGCTGCTGTCATTTGATCAAACTTCAATGAATCAAAATCAGAATACGAATTGAGGTACAAATAATGTTCTAATTCTGATGCTCCCATTGACCTAAAACCCAAATCACCTGCTGTTTCCACTTGTCTTTTCAATATTGTCCTTGGTGCGATGGCTTCGTCTAAATCGCCGATCACAATTACTGTTTTCTCTAGCCATGTAGCTACTCTTATGGTGTTTAAATCAGGATGCAAATGAAAATCTCCATATCCCAATTCCCAATTCGCAGATTCGAAACCTTGAACAGGTTCCATTTCCATATCAGTGGTCAATAAGTAATCACAGCAATGGGTTCCCTCTTCAAGTCCACTTTCAATAAAAAAATCAGCATCAAACCTTTTTCCCAGTAAACGTCCATAATGATCGATAAATCCAAAAATGACTGTTTCGATTTGGCCTTTTTCAATAGCTTGCTTTAATTGATCGACATTCAATTTACCTTCAATATCCATTCGAGCAATTTAAAACAATTTTGGTAGATTACGAGAGAGAAATATCAATGTTTGAGGAATTGATAAATATCCTTAGGAATTCTTGCAGATTCATTTAATAGTTTTATATTTGCCATCCCTTAATAAGTAAGGAAAAGAAATATCGCGGGGTGGAGCAGTTGGTAGCTCGTCGGGCTCATAACCCGAAGGTCGTTGGTTCAAGTCCAGCCCCCGCTACTAAAGGAAGGCTTTCGATTTCTCGAAAGCCTTTTTAATTATTGTTGCTATCACAATAGAACAGAGGTTATATGAATCAATAGGTTACTGCATGTTTCAATAAGCTCTACATACTCTTTATTTATCAAAACTAAATTTTTAAGTAGCTTTACAATTGAGAAATTGTGGACGCTTTATTTATTTGTACCTGTAAACAAAATGCAGTCCAAAATTAAGTAAATTGATGTTTGAAGTGTAATAAGCTCCCAATCTTGATGCAAGTTTTATGGAGGCAATATTAGACGGGGCAATATAACTTACCAATGATTCCAATTTTAGAGTTTCTAAAGCAAACTTTTTGACTGCAAGTCCAGCTTCAGTGGCAAAACCTTTGCCTTGGTGCTCAGGTAGTATCCAATAACCTAATTCTGGTTCCGGCCAAGGCTGTGAATTCCAAAGCCCAACAGTTCCTATAAGATTTTTTGTAGCCTTTTCGGTCACTGCCAAATAGGAATAGCCATTCAGTTTATAGTGACCAATGTACGTAGCCATTAGTCGATAAGCTTCTTCCATATTTTTAACACCGCCTACAAATCTGGCATTTTTTTCATCAGAAAAGAATTTAGAGAACGGTTCGAAGTCCGAAATATCCCATTGTCTAAATATTAGTCTTTCAGTTTCTAATCCTAGCATAGACCTACACCCATTTAAAAATTCCTTTCTCAACCATTTTTGTACCTAAGCGTTCGTAAAATTCAATGGCTTTGTGATTATTCTTTTCTACTTCCCAACGGATCAATCCGCTACTTTCATTCTCGCTGATGGATTTTGCTTTTTGCATTAACTCGAGTCCGATTTTTAATCCCCTGAACTTTTCTTTGACAAACAAGTCATCTAAGTTCATATAGTTTTTACCCTTCCAGATGGAATAGTTCCAGGTATAGGATAGGTAACCGGCGATTTCTTCTTTGAATTCAGCTAAGAGTACTTCAAATTTTGGATCTTTGCCGAAGGCAGCCTTTAAAAGTTCTTTTTTATCTGTTAGGACAAATTTTTCTTGATTGTGATGTATGGCAATAGCCATAATTAAGTCGAACAGTACTAGAACATCATCTCTTGTAGCTTTTCTAATTTTAAGTTCTTTCATTAAACGTCAGAGTATTTATATAAAACCAATTTTAGGTTGTTTGTACTAAAGATGAGCTTTTCCACGTCCAGGCATACCAAACAATGAATAATGTTGTTGAAATTTCAATAATGGCGAAAAATATGTAGTGATAGCTAGCACCCATGAGCAGTGTTCCGACCATAATAAGGGTTTTAATAGAACCCGCGATGATGTTGGCTACACGGTTTGCCTTGTATTTTAGCACTCTTGAAAACAATACCATTGCAATGGAAATTTCCATTATGATGCTTACAACTAACAGTGTCACTTCATTCATTCAATGCTACCAACTGTACCAGTTAAGAGTGCATTTAATAGTTCAGCCGACATCAACGATAACACATCACAATAGAGGTAATTGAGTGTAACGAATATCCAAAGTGTGGATAAAATCATTTTTCTGCGGTTGGTTGTTTCTTTTAAATTCATTTGATGTTGATTTTGTTTTTCGACGAAAGCTGAGATCTTTTGAAACACTCGGCGTTCATACTTTATATTTTCAAATTAATAGTTGTTTCGCCGTGGTTATTTAATCGTTATAATTTCTACTACACCTTCTGTTTTTTCCAAAGAAAGACCAATCTCTTTTAAGCTTGATTCTAAGTCACTTATGGTTTCAAAATACTGTATTGTAAAGTTAAATTTTGAATTATCAGTCCCCTTGTATTGAATATAGGGGTCTAACTTCTTCTGAAAATAACTTGCCAATTGCTCTAAGCTGAGCCTGGTGATTTCAATAGTTTCATCCTTTACTTGAGCTTGTCCACCGCCTTCCACGGTCTCAATGTACTTTTTTAGTTTTGCTTCATCAATTACCTGTAGAACATAGATATCCGCCTGCTTAGTTTTTTCTTGTATTTCAAAATCATAGCTTTTCATAATCGTATTCAAAATATTCTCTTTCGCCTGGCCATAGGATATATTTTCATTCTTAGCTTTTATATCCAATAACAAAGTGTCTAATTCCGGGCGATTATTAACAATATACTTGCGGTCGACATTAAAGAAATCAACAATTATTTCAGTTAGGGTTGCTGATATATATTCGATATTGACTGGCTCACTATCCAGTTTTTGGTTTCTAACAATATAGCGTTCAGGATTTTCTGCTTCCTGTATCAAGAATTTATGATTACTCGCTTTTTCTATTTTTTCAATGGTTTTCGCATCGTAATAAGGTCGATTTAATTCTGTAAGATCAAAATCCGATATGTTACCTGATTCCCAGTATTTTTTTAAGACGTACTCTAGGTTTTCAGAACTACCAGCCCATAGAAATTTTCCATTTTCAGAGAGTAGGCAACTTATAGGTATGCTTTTTATATCAAATTTCTTGTGCAGGCTTTTTTCAGGATCGCTCATAAACGTCAAATCAAAATCGCGTTTTTTCAGAAAACCTTCTACTGTTTCTACCTTTTCATCACTCACAGCAATGATTTGCAAAGTGTTTCCGTAGCTATCTTGAACTTTCTCTAAATGGGGAAAGGAAGCTATACAAGGGCCGCACCACGTTGCCCAGAAGTCAATGAGTATCAATTTATCGCCTTGTATTTGTTTGCCGTTCACGCTTAGTAAATCGTAGTCCGATAAATCAATGGTGGTACCAACCTTTATCTGGTCGCTAATTTGTTTGGCTTTGTTATTACAAGAAATCATTAAAATTCCTATTGCTATCACTGAGAAAATATTCTTCATTCTTATTGTATTTTTATTGTTTTCTGCTTGTGTCCAAAGAGATTGAAACCATTTAATATTTTCTATCGTTATCTCTTATCAAGTCTGATAGCCAGTACATACTTTTTACCGTTGCCATTGGAAACGCACTGCTATGGTCAGCGGATTGAATGGTCAAAAACTTCAATTATAGATTGTCATAGCTTTTCAACATTGTACGAATCCCTTTTGATTGTTCCATTAAATCGCTTCGTTCTAATTCGCCTGTTGAGATAAAAACATTGGCGTTTTTATATTTCAGTATATCGTTGGAGCTGGAATAGTGTTGATGAATGAATGAGTCGTCCAATAAGGTCTCGGGGCTGCCAAGAATGTAATTATTGAAGGTTTTAGGTTGTGTCAGCAAAATATATGTGCCAAAAGTTCCACCTAAAGAATACCCAAAATAGGACCGGTTTTCAGGTTGTGTTCTGTAGTTCTCTTCTACATATTTAAAGACATCATTTTGGATAAATTTCAGATGATTTTCCGCATCACCACTTTGATATTTGGGGTTTATGTTCTTTAGAAGTGTAAAATCACGATAGCGGCTAATACCTGGATTTTCACCTTTTTGCCATGAAATCCCGACCAAAATCAAGTTATCCAAGAGATACTCCGTTGAACCCGATAAGATTTCGATGTGCCATAGGGCATCTGTAAAATAAAGCACAGGGTATTTGGTTTTTGTACTATCTGAGTATTCTTCAGGAACTTTTATATAGAGTTCGTATTTTCTATTTGTATTTGAATCTGTTATTGGAATGACCTGTATGTTAGGTAATTCCAAGTTTGAGTTTTTTGCAGCTGAAATGCTATTGTGTGAGGTGCTGCTTTGGGTGAAAACGGTATTGAACGAAATCACTGCAAACATAAATAATAGTCTATGAGCTTTCTTATTGACTTTACGGATAATGTTTGTATTACTTGTCATTTTAAAAGCTGATACTAATTATTACGTTGATTTTGAACAGTGGTATAATCCCTTCCTAACACAAATGTTTTAAAGAAGTATTTCCAAGGCATAAAGACCAATGGAATTATAATCAAAACAAAAATCTGAGACCAACCTTCCGCTTCACTCCCCGTCAGTGTCCCAGCTCGCCATAAAGGATAGGCAACAAAAGCCAACCAAAACCCTTTGTACAACAGCATAAAAAGCATTATTGGTAGCCATCTGAGAGTGTGAAAAACCCCAAAACCAGAAAGTGTAGTATACGCAGCCATTGCACACCAAGCAATTGCGACTTCTGGATTCCAACTACCATGATGTTCGAACAACTTTGCCCATGCGTCTTTCGCTACGAAAAGAAACATTAGCAAAAAGAAAAGTTTAAGCACATACACTTTTATAGGCCAAATGCCTTTATATTTTGCAGAGGGCAAGAATAACTTTTTTATTTGATTCATGTACAATCTATTTTTGATTTCAAAATGCAACTTTTAGAAGAAATTTTCACTTCACATATGTGAAGAAATTATGACCTCTGCAATTCTTGTCGTATCCTACTCAAACTACCAGCATTTATACCTATGTACGAAGCCACATAAATCAATGGTACATTTTTCACAATGGAAGGTTGATGGTTGATTAGTTTAAGATATCGCTCTTTACCCGTGAGCGTCGCAAAATCATTTACACGCTGCTTGGCAGATTCTAGATAGAACTGAAGTACTTTTTCTGTATACTCTTGAGACGTTAAACCAATCTCTTTTGCATTTTCAACGTCTTTACGATGTATACGAAGAATTTCACAATCTGTAATACATTGCAAATTTTCATTCGCAATTGTTCCATTTATAAAGTGATAATATGAAGTAAAAAATCGCGGTCCGGCATTAATATCGGTTGTCACTTCTTGACCCTCATCATCACGGTAAAAATTTCGCATATGACCAGAAACAATGAAATTATGGTATTCGTGCAGAGTTCCTTCCGATTCCAGCATTGTTCCTTTTTTTATACTATAGCAATTGAAAATCTGTCTGCAATATTCTTTATCCTTTTCTGGGATGTCCACGAGTAGTTTCACGTAGTTAAAAAACACATCAAAAAACCGTAAAACTCGAATAGGGTCTTTTATTTTAGTAATATCTGTCATAGTTAGAGTTTTTAATCTTCCAATATGTTTTATGAGATTTGTTGAATTTTCAAAACAATTGTTTTTCTGTCCATTACATTTATTCTTTTTTCCTCGGACTTTCAATGAACCTAGCATCCACCCAATAAATATTGGCATCACTTTCCTCAAAACTTTGGCCTAAGTGTATAGTGTTGTAGAAGAAATACTTCCCATCCCCGATAACACGACCACCACTATCTTCAAAGGGAGTGTTGATATCTTTTCCCATATTAATGGCAGGTCCCCAAGATCCATCTTTCTGACGAAAACTGATGTACAAATCTGTTTCACCAAAACCGCCTTCACGCTCACTGTCCCAAATGAGATAGCTTTCATCGGCTGCGATAAAGGGATGGGCGGTCCATTTTCCCGTATTGATGTTTTGCCCGAATGCTTTTGGTGCTTCACGTTGGCCGTCAATTACCTTTGAATACCTAATGGTACCAATGATATCCCTTTCATCAAAAACGTATTTTCCTTCATTAGAAACGGTAAGCCGCATAATGGGTAAGTTTTCGTAGTCTGTCCCTAAGCTTTTTTCATCTGACCAGCCTGAGTCCGTTCTCGTTCTAAAAATGTTTGCCTCATATAGTGTTTTGCCATCTTTGGATATAAATCCGTCCATACGGCCCTCAATTATGGGCTCTTGCCATTGCCCAGTTTTATTTTGAATGACATAGGTTTTTGGGGGTTGACCTTTCACTTGCCTTAAAAAATAGAATTCGTTGCTGGTCGGGTCGTATGTCCCTGCGATTTCGAGGTTATCTGTAGATACGATGCCTGGCGCAAATAATTCAGGTGTCAGACCTTGTGGCTTTTGACCAAGGAAGGTTTCTTCTTTAATTTGCTTGTCAATAGCCTTGTTTTTCTCTTTTTGGGTATTACAGGCATTCAGAAAAGCTATGCATATAAAAATCAATATGATGGAAGATGAATTATTCATTACGCTTAGGTCTCAGTTTTTCAATAATCTGAGCATCTACCCAGAAAATATCTATATTTTCATATTCGTCTGAACCTACATTCCGATTGAAGAAAAGGTATTTTCCATCTGGTGTTACACTGGCTGCGATTTCCTCTGCTTCTGTATTTATTTTTTCACCTAAATTGATAGCCTCACCCCAAGATTCATCTTTTTGTTTGAAGCTGATATAAAGGTCTGAGTCACCATAGCCACCTTCCCTAACGGCATCCCAAATCAGATACGACTCATCTGGAGCAATAAACGGGTGGTTGAGAAAAGTTCCCGTATTGATTTCTTTGGGCAATGCTTCCGGTTCTTCATATTGTCCATCAACTAGTCGAGAATATCGAATAGGAAAATCTTCTCTGTTTTCATCATAAGTGTCAAAGTAATAGGTGCCGTTGGCAGAAGCTGACAGGCGCATTATTAGCAAATCACCGAAGGGCGCATCAAGCATTTTCACCTCTGACCATCCATCTTTAGTTCGTTTCTTATAACGCCTACCTAAATGCATCCTTTTACCATCTGGTGAAATGATGGGTTGACCCACTCTTTGGGAAATGACAGAATTGAGCCATATACTATCTTTCTTTTGAAAGACGACAAATTGTTGTGTTTCCTTATCCTCACTTTCCCGAATAAAATAAAATTCTTTGAGGTCGGGTGAGAACGTGCTCCCATATTCCCATCCGTCAGTGGTCACCACACCAGGGGCGAAAGGCTGAGGTGTTAAACCAGGTAGAATCTGACCGAGATAAGTGTTTTTTTTTACTGGTGAATCACTATCTTCTGGTTTCTCTTTTTTAGAGTTGCAAGAGTTTAAAAAGAGGACTGATATAAGTATTAAATTTAGATAAGTAAGTGCTCTCATTGTATACATCTTGATTTTCAAATATTATCAAATTAATAATGCGCGAAAATTTTAATTGATGAACGTTTCACTATTATCATTAAACGACCCTTAAATAGCTTTAAACAACATTTATTCGCTTTCCAAAGCTTAGGCTAGAAATCATTTTTATTGATTTATTGCAAATACTTCGTTTTCAACTATCAGACGGCCCTTATCAAAGTTTACATCTACCGTAATCCACGGTGGCGTTGCCCTTAAGCCTTTATATTGGTCATTACTCAAAGGCATTAGAGTAATTTCGGGCCAAGGACCACTAAAATTGCCCACATATTTGCCATCCTCATCCCATACGACATTCCAGTATCGGTTCCAGTTTTCAAACCTTGCGTGCACAAACGTGGTATAGACACCTTGCGCATATAATCGAGAATCTGGTGCGTTTTCAAACGTTCCAATAACGTTAATTGATTCCAAAGGTCTTCTCACTTGTTTAATACCTTTATGGAATGCTTGGGTTACTTCTTTTGAGTCTTTATCCCCCCGCACATAATTCCTAAAGGCATCTTTTTCGCCATTTTCAATCTTGTCCATAATCATTTTTGTGGCACTGGTTAAATCTGATAGTGTTCTCTTTTCAGTCTCGCTAGGGTTGTAAATTAGATTTAAGGCCTCTTGACCAGAGAATTTGGCAATAAATCTGGGTCCATCAGCCATCAATTCAATTTTGTCTTCCTCAGAAAAATAAGTTCCTTCTTTTTCTTTCACCTCATTCATGTTATTTGAAATAGCGGCCTTAATTTGTGGCGGAAAATTGAAGTCTTTATCAAAAGCAGCTTCTAAAATTTTCGTTTCTAGATTATAGGTTGGGAAATTGTAGTTATTCCCGTGGATGTAGAAAAAGAAATTTCTTTCTGGCAACCAGAAAAAATGTGAAGTAAAATACGTGTTACTGCCGCTATGGCTTATTACTTTGCCCCATTTTTTATCTTCATAGGTCACCAAGCCATAGCCGTACTTGGAATGGCCGTTATTTTCGGTCATATAACCTGTCGTCCACTTGTTAACAGCATCTTCATTCAGCACGCCTTTTCCTTGTACATTTTTGAACCATTTGTACATATCTTCGGTCGTGGTATGCAGCCCGCCATTGGCTCGCAGATGCCAGTTTGGGCCGTCATCTATCCAACCCCTTTTGTACACCTTGCCCCATTTTTCACCCTTGCTATACCCGACGGCCAAATCTTCCGATTCCCAATTCGGAAGGACGTAGCCGGTGTTCATCATACCCGATGGTTCAAGGAGGTTGTCACGTAAAAAGGTTTCGTAGTTTTTACCAGAAACTTTCTCGACAATTCTACCCAAGATGGAATATCCAGCATTTGAATAATTATAGGTAGTGCCAGATTCGAAACGTAAAGGCTCTGACATTAATTTCTCAAAGAATAGCTCAAAACCAGTAGGTTCGTCATCACGGCCTACACCCTGAATCAATCCTGATGAGTGTGTTAACAAATGATGAATGGTAATTTGTTCTTTATCCTTTGGCACATTGTCAAAATAGATTGGTAAGCTATCTTTCAAGTAAAGTTTGTTTTGGCTTTCTAATAATAAAATGGCCGCGCCTGTAAATTGCTTTGTGTTTGACCCGTTCGATTGTACCGTTTGGGGTGTGAATGCTATTCCACCTTCTCGGTCTGCAAACCCAAAACCTTTACTTAAAATTTGCTCATTATTGTGACCAACCACAATGGCCCCTGAAAATCCCAAAGATTCCATATACTTCAGATAGTTGTCAATATTTTGTGCAACCGTAGTCATTTTTGCCTCTTGCTCAGCAAGGACCAAAGAATCTATATTGTTCTTGCAAACTTGCAGTACGATAAGTAAGATCAAGGTGTATAGTATTTTTTTTATATTCATTTTAGAAGTATTCTATTATTTTAATCCAAATGGAGAAAGCCATAAACTTTCATTTGTACTATTGATTAATTTTTAACGAACTTCAATCGTTCAATGAAGGATTGATATTCGTATATCACGTCTTTAGGCATTAGCTGTTCAGCCGAATAGTGCATCACCTTGATTTCAGCAATTTCTGATTTAGTATTTGGCACCCGGCATAAATGCCCGTCTTGGGCTATAAAAGCTCTGTTTTTGTCTCGGGCAATTGCGTCCCTAAACGTTCCGCCAAACTTTAAACAAGGGGTTCTTTTAAATCCCAAAGCGTCCAAGTGAAGACTCTTCATTTCAAAAGGTTTCATTTTATCTTGAACGTAGTTTTCTGCATAAAGAAAAAATTTCTCATCATCATTAAAGTTTTGGCCTTCGAATGTTCGGACACTTATTGTTGTCCTTGAACTATTTGATGATTTTTCAAAATATATGCTGCTGTCATTTTTTGTGGTAACTGTATAGGTCGAATCTGGCACATAAGCCATTTCTATATTTTCAATCGTATATGAGTCATTATTTATTTCGTTTGCACCCTTAGTCTTGTTGTCCTTACAAGCGAAAAGTCCAAACAGAACTACAAATACGATTAGTGTATTTTTCAATAATTTCATTTTTTACATTTTATAAATTAATCAAGACTAAAAAGGTCATCCACTTTACATTCAAAAATTTTGGCCAGTTTTAAACCTAATTCTAATGAGGGGAAATATTTGTTGTTTTCGATGGCATTAATCGTTTGCCTAGAAGCTTCCAGTTTTTTGGCAATATCATCTTGTGTATAGCCAAATTTTACCCGATAGAGTTTTAGATTGTTCTTCACGATTATCCTTTATAGTGTTTATATAATCTGTATTTGAATATCAAATTGAAAAACAAGAGGATACCAATCAGGTTGAAAACCAGAACATAGATAAATGTGAGTTCATAAATCAAAAAATTGGCAAGCAATAATATCCCATAGTTTACATAGAGGGAAAGTGTCAAACTTTCCGTGCTTAGTTTGCCAATAAGTTCATCTTCATAGCGCTCTTTGGAAAATGAGTTGATTATACCGGCAATGATAATGACCGAAATTAAAATCTCATTGACCAATCCGTTTCCTATCCATTGAAATCCGTCAGAACCTATTACATTCTCTGTTCCCGCAGTGCTAATTGTTTTCCTAAATGAAAACAGGGGATAGACTTTAACTACAAGAAAGTCGTCAAACTTGCTAGTAATGAACGCATACAAAGCGATGGGTATAGTCAAATAAAAAATCCATCCGGAAATCGTTTTGTATTTGTGATTAAATAATAATTTCATAGCAGTATATTTGCGCCAAATGTATAAAATATTTTACATTTTGTATAAAATATTAGACATTTCGTTTTGTAAATTATATCAAATCTTCATTTATCAATCTTAGAATGTTGATTAAAAATATTAGATACGCTCTAAAATCCAATCTGAAATAATCTCAAGCGCTTTTGGTGAAAACGTTTCTTTGATGTTTTGATATTCATCCATTTTCCCTGTTTTTTGCATTTTGGAACACATGGTTGATTCCTTCCAGTTCAATTATCTTAAAGTCGTTATTGTTTCCTTTTGTCAATGCATCACACAGACCATCCTGATTGATTTTAGCTTCTACCTGGGTGTCCAAATTGCCATTTAAAGAAAGTACAGGGCAGGATACTTTTTCATATTCCGTTGCGGGATTGTAACCATAGAAATACCGTATCCATTTTGTGGTGCGCATATCTACCAAACCAGTTACAACTTCCTTGATTTTGGTTTCTGCCACACCCAAGTTTTTGAGTATGGGTGCGATGGTAGTATTGTAATCCTCGGTAAGCTCTGTTTTTATTTCAAAAACATCCTTGTCCTGTTGGGCAATTTTTATAGCGGTACGAATGGCTTTCTCATAAGCAGCTTCATCTGGCACGGGAAAAGGACGCATTTCTTTGGATTGCATCACGGAAAGTTCAGTGCCTGAAATACCCGTGCCTGCCAAAGAAACGAAGAAGTCCACCTCTTTGGTTCTGTTGGCTACCAATGGGGCAATAATCCCGCCCTCGCTATGGCCGATAATACCTATATTTCTTTTATCTACATCTTTTCTGGTCTTTAGATATTCTAATGCACTGATGGCATCAGTGGCGAAATCGTATGTTGTTGCTTCGGAATGTACGCCAGTTGATTCACCAAATCCTCTATCATCATAGCGTAATACGGCAATGCCCTTTCGGGTGAGATGGTCTGCCAAAACCAAAAACGGTTTATGCCCCGATAAGGTTTCATCTCTGTCCTGTGGTCCGCTACCACTAATTAATATGGCAACAGGATATTTCCCTTTGGCTTTAGGACGAGTGAAAGTTCCAGCAAGTGTAATCCCATCGTCTTTATTCTGAAAACTTACGGGTTCAGCCAAGTAGGGATAGGGTTTTTTAGGCTCTTGTGGTCTCGCCTTTCCAGATGATTTTTCAATGCTCTTCCTGCTTAGCGTTAGCGGAAAAGCATTGATACCTTCAACAACCTTTCCGTTGATTTCAGAAAGGGAAACATTCAACTTTCCAAAATATTTCATACCGACGTTGGAAAAGTCAACGATAAGGCTATCGTTTTTCAAAGTCGTCTTCATTGCCGTAATGTTGTTCACGCGTTGTGTGCGGATGTCAACTACCGTTTTGTAATTACCTTGATTTTCTTCTATGTTGAAAATGAACTGGATTTTCTTCTCGTTAGGAAGCGTAATGTGACCACCCCAATTTCCACTTATATCTTGTGCTATTGATAAAAGACCGGACAATAAGAATGTTAGAGTTATAATATATTTTTTCATTATTTTTTAGTTTTAATATTGAGCAAGGCATCTCTTGCTAGAATGGGTTTGAGTTTGAAATTTGAGTTTAAGCTGGTGTTAAAACCTTTCCTTCTCTTCCAGCTCTTCCAATATGGAATTGGCCGAAGCAACTACGTTCTTATACTTTCCGTAGCCCCATCTTGAAAAAAGAAATAGAAAAATAGCCATAATTGGCACATACCAAAGTAGAATGTTGCTGTCGTCCATAAACAAATCTTTGTCTTTGAAGACTTTGAGTACTACTGGCAAACTAACGGCAAGAAATATAAAATTGATACCGATACCTATTTGCTGAATCTGCAAAAACCGTTTCTTTCTTTTCGCGTAAACAACTAAAAGTTCACGGTACGAGTTCTTTAGCACGTCAATCGTTTTTAGCTTATAGATAGAATACAAAACAATAGCAGGTAAAATGACCAGATAGCCCACAGTAAAAATTCCAGAGGCCAATAAGTACCAAGTATCCATTTTTTGTAATTGCGGTATCAGCAAAAGCGCGTCAATAAAACATATAATTGCGCACAGGCCTTCATAATTTGAAAGTATTCCTATTTTGTTTCGATAACGTTGGTGTGTCATTTCAATAATTAGTTCGTTTGTAAGTGTCTTTTGTTTTTCAAGTTCTTGGCTCATCTGCGTCCAAGTGGCTTGCATTTCTTGTAGTTCCATAATCTTATTTTTTGATAATCCTTTTGTTCAGTTTTTCTTTTATTCTAGCCATTCGGGTACCCACATTGCTTGTTGATAGCCCTGTGATTTCACCGATTCCTTCATATTTCTTTCCTTCTAAATAGAGAAAATGATTGCTTTGTCCACCTCCTTCAATTCCTTGATTTTATCATAGAGGATTTTTAACCGTTCTTCAAGGACAGGGTCATATTTTTCTTCGACAAGAACAATAGTGTCCAATGGTACAATGTGCCCTCTTCGCTTTTTGTTTTTAAGAAAAAGGATGGCCGTATTCAGGGCAATGCGATATATCCAAGTACTCAGTTGGGCATCGCCACGGAACGAATCAAAACCTTTCCAGAGATTAAAGACAATTTCTTGGTACAGGTCTTTTTGGTCGGTCGGGTTATCCGTATAAAGCCTCGTTGCTTTATATAGGACGGCTTCGTTGTCTTTAATCGCCTTTATGAATTGGTTTTCGTCTGGCATATATTATTTTCCACCTTGTTAGAGCAATATGACTTGAAAAAATCACAAAACTTTTCTTTTTTTGTGGAAAAATTTACTTCCCTACTTTTTAATGAAACTAAAATGGTCTTTGTTCATAGCTTTAATTTTACTTATTCAATGTTCCTATGAAACCTCAAATTATAGGTCGCTTTTAGGCGTTAATTCTCTGCCAAATGAGGAACCTATTCCTTTTAAGAGTGAACTGGTACCTAAAGGGAAACTCATACATCGTGGGATAGTGACCCCAGAGTTGGATGCTTATTATTTTACACTTTCCAGCAGAGATTTCAGTCATTTTGATATTTACTTTATTGAGAGAGTAGAGAGTAAATGGTCAGAGCCTCAAAAAGCTTCATTTAATAGCGATTACAATGACCACGGAATGAGTTTTTCACCCGACGGAAATACTATTTATTTTAGTTCAACTCGACCAGTTGAGAATACTAATGTTGAACAAACCTGGCACCTTTGGAAGACGGAAAAACAAAACGGAACCTGGATAAAGCCCAGTTATGTCGATATTCCCAATCTGCGTCAAAAATTGACTTCGCATCCAAGTATTACAAAGGATGGAACGCTTTATTATCATTCCAGTAATTTAGATTATTCTGAGATGGATATTTACTATTCAAAGCAAGTGGATGGGAAATTTCAACCTGCTCAGAAAGTAGCCTTATTAGATTCAGCGAACTTGGGTAGAACGACACCGTATGTGTCTGCTGATGGTTCCTTTCTTATTTATGCTTCCGTCAATAAATCATTAAATTTAATGATTTCCTATAAAGATAATAATGATAAGTGGACTCAAGCAGAAGCATTGAATAAGAAAATTAATACCAATGGTCAAGGTAATCCTTATGTAACACCAAACAATAAATATTTGTTTTTTGCCACTGAAAAGGACAATAACTGGGTGGTAAAGTGGGCGAGAGTAGAGCCACGTGAGTTTTTATAAATTTTAATTGTGCTTAAATAATTTTTGCCATCACCTTCAAAAGATAAGATAATAAGTGCTTGTAAAAGCCCCCGATATCATCAGAGAGTAATTATAAAATAATTTTTGTAATTATGAATATGAAAATCACAGAAAACGGTTCCACTTTGTGGGGACACTTCAAACGTCTTCAAACGTTGTATAGGGAAGATTTCGACTTTGAACTAAAAAATCTTGATGTGGATAACGTCCAATTTGTCGTTGCAATGATTCAATTTAAAACTAAAGTTCCTGCCGTCCATGAATAGCATCTTTTCAAAACCTTATCTTTTCTTTTGGCTCCTATGCCCTTCAGCTATTCTAATTTCTTTATTTTTTGATGATCAAGCCCTTGATCTTCAATTTCACGATACTTATTATGTTATGGCGTACACGCATATCGGGCTGTTTGTTGCATTGATTTTTTTGATGATTGGCTTAATCTACTGGTTTGCCCGAAACATCAGATTGAATGAAATTTTGGTCAAACTGCATCTTGTTTTAACCCTTCTATCCCTACTGCTGATCGGGCTGTGCCATTATACTAATAGTTCATATATCGACTTCTATTCTGCCAGAATGGAACCGCAGAGGTTAATTTCGATCATAGGATTATTAATTTTTATTTCCGGTCAGTTTCTCTTCCTTCTCAATTTGATGATAGGTTTAAGATCAGTCATTAAGAAGTAAACGATACCATTGACATAAACCAACTTTCAAAGCCAACAAAGTTATTGATCATCTGATTTTAAAACTTTATCATAAATAATATATCCTATAAGTATTGCAAAACTGATGGCTGAAATCCATATCAACCCCGACTTTAATCTTTCAAAATTTTCTCCCAGATAAGCAATGGCAAGGGTAAGCGGAATTATTCCAATCAACGTAGCACCCATAAACTTCCAATAACCCATTCTTAGTAAGCCTCCTACAAAACTAGTGGCATCGTTGGAAAGAATCGGAGAAATTCGGGCAATAATGACCGTCCAAAAGCCATAACTATCTATGTAATCTTCTATCTTCTCTTCGGTTTTCTTGCCAATTAGTTTATAAACGGTGACCGGACCCAAATACGCTCCGATTGCATACCCAAGGGAAGAAGCAACAAATACCCCCAGTATGGTGAGCAAACTTCCCCAAATGGGACCATAGGCAAGAATGCATACAATCATCACCAAAGCACTGGGAATCACAAACAGAAACATTTGCACAATCATTAGAAAGATGATTAAAAATGGCCCCCAAAAGTCAAACCTGCCGACCCACTCTGAAATCCGTTGTTCATTATTGCTCGTCAATACTTGATAAGCCTCGTTTACAAAATTTTTAAAAGGAGCCCAAATAAAGTAACCAGCGATTAATGCCGCAATCAGTAATATCGTCACATAAATCGGTATCTTACTTTGTTGCTTTTCCTCTTCAGGAACATTACTTCGTTGCTTTTCCAAACCTATTTTTTCTGAATTCAGCTATCGAATAAAAAATGGCGGATCTATGTTCAACGGAGCCAGAAAACATTTGATGTCCGCCTTACATTTGATAACTCTCCGCTTTTTCACCTTAACGCTATGGGTTGTCAATCAATTTGCTAATATGCGCTTTCCTTTCTATAAGTTATCCTAAGATTCTACTTGTAATAAACTTAAACAGACACGACTTCTTACAACTTTAATTGTCCATCTATTTTTTATTAAGCATAAAAGCTTATCTTTGCGGCGCTATAACTGATTTTAGCAATCACTAATGGTAAAAATTTAAAATAAAATGGCAGTATATTTAACTGAAGAAAAGAAAAAAGAAATTTTTAAGGAGTACGGTGGAGACGAGAACAATACAGGTTCCGCAGAAGGGCAAGTTGCTCTTTTTACGTACAGAATCAAAAGCCTGGCAGAACACCTTGAGGTCAATAAAAAAGACCACAGTTGCAGACGGGCACTTCTTTCGCTGGTAGGTAAAAGAAGAAAACTCTTAAGGTATATCGCGAAAAAAGATATCCTCAAGTATAGAGAGCTAATTGATAAATTAGGCATCAGAAAATAAATTTATTTAAAGTACCATCGCCATCACGCGATGGTACTTTGCTTTTTTGGCTTCCTTCTCTAAAGAAGAATACTACCTTTCTTTAACGTATAACGAATAGTAATTTATGGGAAATAAAATTCCAACAACAATCTCATTTAATCTTCCTGATGGACAGGAAGTGATCATAGAAACAGGAAAGTTAGCTACTCAGGCACACGGATCTGTGGTTGTAAAAGTGGGTAAGACAATGCTTTTCTGTTCAGTAGTTTCTGCAACAGAACCAAAACCAGGTCAAAGTTTCTTTCCTCTGTCAGTAGACTATCAGGAAAAATTTGCTTCAATAGGCCGTATTCCAGGTAACTTCTTTAGAAGAGAGGCCAGACTTTCAGAATATGAAATTCTAACTTCAAGATTGGTAGACAGGGCGATCAGACCTTTGTTTCCGGATGGATATATGAATGAAACTCAAGTCATTATTAATTTGATTTCTGCTGATGAAGATACACTGCCGGATGCATATGCAGCATTAGCAGCTTCAGCGGCACTTGCAGTTTCTGATATCAATTTTGATGGACCGCTTTCAGAAGTCAGAGTTGCAAAGATAGATGGTAATTATGTGATTAATCCATCAAGAACCGCTTTAGAAAAAGCAACGCTAGAACTCATAGTAGCGGCAACCAAAGAGAATGTGATGATGGTAGAGGGAGAAGCGAAGGAGTGTTCAGAATCTGAGATCATTGAAGCCATCAAAGCCGCACATGATGCCATAAGAGTGCAATGTGATGCACAATTGGCACTTGCAGAGAAGGTAGGAGAAAAAGCAACAGTAAAAAGAGAATTGGTACCTGCAGAAGAGAATGACGAAATCAAATCAGAGGTCGAATCATTTGCAAAAGAAGGAATCCTAAAAGTAGCCAGAGGCAAATTGGATAAGGTTGCCAGAAAAGAAGGCTTTAAAGAAGTTAAAACAGCTACTGAAGAACACTTGCTGGAGAAGTTTGGTGAAGAATACATGGAGGAAAATGAGCACTATGTATCCGAGTATTTTGACAAACTGAAGAAACAGACCATTCGTGACATGATGCTCGACGAAAATACCAGATTAGACGGACGTGCTTTCGATGAAGTCAGACCAATCTGGGTAGAAGTAGATTATCTTCCTTCTGCACATGGTTCAGCAATCTTTAATAGAGGTGAAACGCAATCATTGACATCGTTGACGCTGGGTAGCAAGACAGACCAAATCATGGTGGATACTGCCCTGGATTCTGGATATGATAATTTCATATTGCATTATAATTTCCCCGCACTTTCCGTGGGAGAAATCAAACCTATGAGGGGACCCGGACGACGTGAAGTTGGACATGCGAACCTTGCAGGCCGGTCTCTAAGACAGGTTTTACCAGAAGATAGTCCCTATACGATCAGAATTGTCTCTGATATTTTAGAGTCAAATGGATCCTCATCAATGGCAACAGTATGTGCCGGGTCAATGGCTCTAATGGATGCTGGAGTTCCTATAAAGGCTGCAGTTTCTGGAATCGCTATGGGAATGGTTGCAGAAGGGGGCAAAACTGCCGTGCTTTCTGATATATTGGGTGATGAAGATGCATTAGGTGATATGGATTTCAAAGTAACAGGAACTGAAAAAGGGATCACAGCATGTCAGATGGATATCAAGATCGACGGTCTTCCTTATGAAACGCTAGAGAAAGCACTTATGCAAGCAAGAGAAGGCAGATTGCATATCCTAAATGAAATGAAGGATGGTATTGCAGAGCCTAGAGAAGATTACAAACCACATGCTCCTAGAATAGAAAACATCATCATCGATAAAGACTTTATCGGTGCTGTGATTGGTCCTGGAGGTAAAGTTATTCAAGAGTTACAAGCTAAGACTGGAGCCATTATCAATATTGAGGAAATTGATGGAAAAGGACATGTAAGCATTGCCAGTAATGACAAGAAGGCTCTTGAAGAGGCTAAAGAGGCCATCATGAGAATTTCTCATGTTCCTGAAGTTGGAAATGTTTATGAAGGTGTGGCCAGATCATTGATGCCGTATGGCGTTTTTGTGGATTTTGCAGGAAAGAGCGGCTTATTACACATTTCTGAAATATCTCATTCTAGAATTGACAAAGTGGAAGATGTTTTCAAGGAAGGCGATAAAGTAAAAGTCAAGATTTTGGATATTGATAAAAGATCAGGCAAGATCAAATTATCCAGAAAAGCACTGATGCCTAAACCTGAGCGAAAGGATAACAATCAGTAGAAATAGGATTAGAAAATACTAATCGTTAAAGAATAAACCTGGGTGGTCGTGGATCACTCAGGTTTTTTTATTTAAAGTTCTCTATAAGAAACCTTTTTAAAGATTATATTGTAGTAAATCTATTGAAGACAAGATGATAGTTTTGGTTTCAATGCATGGGGAAGACTTTTTGTAAAGCTATTATTGACCCAGATATATTAATCTGAGCTAGAATTATTTTCCTCAAGCTGTTAATAAGTTTAGTTATAGATTGACTAATTGACATTTGAAATCGTGTTCAGGATTTAGAGATTTAACCCATCAATAATCAATGAGACAACTAAGAATTACGAATAAAATCACCGCGAGGGAGAGTGTTGCTCTTGACAAATATCTGAATGATATTGGTAAGATTTCACTCTTGACGGCAGAGGATGAAGCTAGACTTGCCAAGCGAATCAGAGCTGGTGATAAAGATGCATTAGAAGAACTTACCAAGGCCAATCTTAGATTCGTCGTTTCCGTCGCCAAGCAGTACCAAAATCAAGGACTTTCGTTATCAGATCTTATCAATGAAGGAAATGTAGGACTGATGAAAGCTGCTAAAAGATTTGACGAAACCAAAGGGTTTAAGTTTATTTCATACGCTGTTTGGTGGATCAGACAATCAATACTGCAAGCCATTGTAGAATACTCCAGAATTGTACGGCTTCCTCTCAACAAAGTGGGTTCTTATAATAAGATAAATGAAGCCTTTCTCAACTTTGTTCAGAAATACGAAAGAGAACCTACTCACGAAGAGTTGGCTGAGATTCTGGACATCTCTACCAAAGAAGTCACTACTATGCTCAATGGTAAGGGAAGACATATTTCTTTTGATGCCCCATTGGGTGGTGAGGAAGGAGAATCAACCATGCTGGATTTGTTTGAAGACGGCGATAATATCAGCCCCGACCTCAAATTGATGGAACAATCCCTCAAGGATGAAGTTAACCATGGATTGACCACTCTTTCACCCAGGGAGGTGGATGTTTTGTGTGCTTACTACGGCTTGAAAAGTGAAAAGGGTAAAACATTAGAGGAAATTGGTGATATGTATGGATTAACCAGAGAACGCGTTCGACAAATTAAAGAACGTGCCTTAAGACGGTTGAGAAAATCGGTCAACAAAAATGCCTTGAAGTCTTATCTTGGCTAAAACATAATCGATTATAATACAGTGGGATATTGATTATATCTTGCCACTTGTCGATTTCCTATTTTTACATCTCACAGATGTCATTTTTAAGATTCATACATTAATGCTTACATTGTGTGCTTTAATTTAATTCGTTGATGTTAAGATTACTTGATTTAATTTTAAACGGAGGCTTCGATCCTAAAAAGGAAATTTTGGAACTCAGAACAGAAATTGCTGATCTGAGAGCAAAAATTATCAACTGGGAAGAGTCTGAATTGGATTTACTTTCTCTTAATCAGGTAGAACGAAATTTTTCCAAACGATTTTCTAATAGCGTTTCGGGTATTATAGATTCGATTTACCATGAGCACATGATTGCTTATGCCTATCGTAGCTTTTCATCTCGTAAAAAGAAAGCGGTAATTTACTCCGCTTCCAACCATCATGAATTTTTCTACATCATTAAAGATACTGGGGTGCAAATCTTTGTAGATCAACACTTTCTGGGAACAATGAATGATGATGGACTGATTTATGGTAAAAACAAAAGAAGGTTAATTGCCAGAATCAACGACTATAACAGAATAGTGAAACCGATCATTATCGGTGACAAGGAAGTAGCTGCTGTACTGGATCCACTTGATCACGATAAATTTAATCCCAGAGCATTTGAGTATATATCTTCGAAAATGTCCCATCCGGATTTTCTAATTACTTTGGCTCTTGCTATTTACACCATCGTAGATAGAACTAAAGAAGAGAAGAAACTAAAGTAATTCTTGGGATGCTGTATATATTTTCCTTTTATTTGTACAGGCTACAAAACAATTTGCTAGCCATGAGGTTTATACATACGATATGAGTACACTTGACCAAGTAAGATTTATCATCTACAGATGTCACGAGAAAGGCCTGGAAATTTTCTTGGTAAATTCTGATCTTGAAAATGATCCTGACATTTGGAACATTCCCAAAGGCGATTTAGTAGGCAAAAACATGAATGCTAGCTCCGAAAACATTATAGAACTGGATCCCTTTGAAGATGAATTCGGAAATGTAAGAAGAGCCTATGCTATAGAAGGCGACTGGCATGATATTCCCTCCATTCGAGGAATGATTAAGCACGATATAAAATTGGTAAAATCTAAAGTGAAAGAAATCTTACCCGATTCAGAAAAGGGGACATTTTTTGCACTCAAAGAAGCATTTAAGAAAGTGTTGCCCAATGAGTACTCTGCGCTCAAAGAACTTAAAGATATTATAGTGGAAAGAAACATTCTTAGGAATCTCTAATTTGCACTCATTCAAAGATTATAATTTAGTGATCGAGCAGATTTCGATCACTTTTTTTTATGGGTCTTGTCTCTGTTTCGGTGCTCTCTTCGTATTTTTACATAAATCAGTTGCTCATGTCCACAGTTGGTAATACAAATTTTGTTTTTCCAGGTCAGGTTTCTTTCTATAGAGGTAAGGTCAGAGAGGTTTACAAATTTGAAGATAAGATTGCAATGGTAGCCACCGATCGAATTTCGGCTTTTGATCACATCCTTCCTAAACCCATTCCTTTTAAAGGTCAGGTACTGAATAACATAGCAGCTCACTTTCTGCATGCCTCAAAGGATCTGGTGCCAAATTGGCTGGAGGCCATTCCTCATCCTAACGTGGCGATAGGCAAAGCTTGCAAACCGATCATGCTGGAAATGGTTATCCGAGGCTATTTAGCCGGGCATGCTGCCAGGGTTTATAGTGGCGGGAGAAGAATGCTGTGTGGTGTTCTTTTGCCTGAGGGCCTAAAAGAAGGTGATGCTTTTCCCCAACCGATCATCACTCCAGCAACCAAAGCAGAAGAAGGCCATGATGAGGACATCTCTGCAGATGAAATTTTAGCTCAGGGGATCGTAGACGAGGGAACCTGGAACTTGCTTTGTGATTATACCCAAAAGCTTTTCAAATTGGGTACTGAAATGGCTGCCCAGCGCGGACTTATTTTAGTAGATACAAAATACGAGTTTGGAATACACAATGGCCAAGTACTTTTAATGGATGAAATACACACACCTGATAGTTCCAGATACTACATTAAAGATGGATATGAAGAGCGTCAACGTTCTGGAAAAAAGCAATCCCAGCTTTCTAAAGAATTTGTGAGGGAATGGTTAATGGAGCATGGATTTCAAGGTCTTGAAGGTCAAAACATGCCAGATATGCCCGATGACTTTGTCCAAACAGTATCTGACAGGTACATAGAACTTTATGAAAAAATTACTGGACAAACCTTTGTTAAGCATTCAAGCGATAATCTGATGACTGAGATCGAGGAGTCCATTCATCGATACCTTTCTGAACATGCCTAGTGATGATTCCATATCTCTTAATAAATATATTAGTTCTACAGGTAGGTGTTCCAGAAGGGAGGCCGATAAATTAATAGAGCAAGGCAGGGTTTTACTGAACGGAGTAAAAGCACGAAAAGGGAATCGAGTATCGCCGGGTGATGAGGTCATTGTTGATGGCGGTTATGTAGAGCGCAAGAAAAATAACTTGTTGATAGCCTACAATAAACCGGTGGGTATAGTCTGCACCACAGATCAGAAAGAACCCAATAATATAGTATCCCAAATCAAGCACAAAGAAAGACTATTTCCCATTGGCAGATTGGATAAGGCTTCTCAAGGCCTCATATTCCTTACCAATGATGGGGATATCGTCAATAAGATATTAAGGGCCGGAAATGAACATGAGAAAGAATATATTGTCACTGTCAATAAGCCCATTGACACAGATTTTATTCGTAGGATGTCCGGTGGACTGCCCATTCTGGGTACGAAAACAAAGAAATGTAAGGTTTCTGCCATTAATGATAATACATTCAGGATCATTCTGACGCAAGGTCTAAACAGACAAATACGAAGAATGTGCGAGTTTCTAGGCTATAAAGTCGCAAGTTTGAAAAGAATCAGGATTATGAATGTAAAGCTCGGAAACTTACCGATTGGAAAATGGAGAGCACTAAACAGTTCAGAAATACAAAAAATTCGACAACTCCTAAGCCATTCTTCTAAAACCGCCTAGATCTGTTCACACCAGATTTAAAGCGAGAAAAGATTACTTGTCAATCCCAACTACATACAATCGGTCTGAAAGTAAAAAGCCTGCAACTAGACAGCTACAGGCTTTTTACATTATTGATTATTGTTGTTAAAAATTCGTCTTTATAATTTGATAAACTCCTTTACCATGGCATCTTCACCGTGTTGAATTCTAAAGTAGTAAACACCCGCGTCCAAGTTTTGAAGGTCCATTGACATATCGTCTTTTCTCATATCAAATTTACTCATGACCAACTGACCATAAGCATCAAATACTTGGACATTAAGCTCTTCGTGCATGACCACGTTCAATTTGATCGTAATACTACCCGCAGAAGGGTTAGGGAAAATGTCTACATCCTCTGGTGCCAATTGTCCATCATTACATGGATCGCCTTCAGTCACTCTGGTTACCGTAATCGGATTTGACAATTCATAACAACCCACTAAATTTGCTGCATTACTATCTACGACAGCTCCTTCAATTTCGCCATTAAAGGATAAGTGCCAGACTAAGCAAACACCAGCTCCTGCTCCATCGAGATCGAAAGGTGGCGCATCAGGGAGGCCAAGAATGTTCAGATCTTGATCTGTAATGACCCAGGCACTGTTTTCACCCACATTTCCGTCAAGAGTTACATCAAAAGCGTCAGAAACATCATCACCAGCGCATATGGTCAAAGAATCAGTACCATCCGACGCGATAGCAATCGTACCGGCCTGAATTTCCTTTCTGATCACCCTTACTGGATTAGAAAGTGCTGCACATCCTTCCAAAGCTCCAACTTTGGAACCTATGGTGATCGTCGGTCTTTCACCGTTGTAGGCAAGATACCATACCAAACATGTTCCAGGGCCTGCTGCTTCCAAATTAAATGGAGGAGCCATAGGCATACCTAAAACTGTGGTATCCGAAGAAGTAATGATCCAGGTAAAGCTTTCGCCTTCACCGCCATCCACATTAGGGATTATTAAATCCGGAATTCCGTCTCCCACACAGATTTCAGTAGAATCAACTCCGTCGTCCAGAGTCAATATAGGCGCTTCAACGCCCTGTCGAGTCACCGTAATGGGGTTAGAAAGTGAAAAGCAAACTTCAATATCTGATACATTATCCCCTGTTTCTATATCGTCAAACTCATCAACAGCATTATAAAACCATACCTGACAAACTCCACTTCCTGCTCCTTCGAGATTGAAAGTTGGACCTTCAGGCAGTCCAAGAATATTTCCTGAAGTATCCGTAATGATCCATCCGGTAAAGGCACCATCACCACCTTCTACTGTAACGGTAAAAGGATCGGCAACGCCATCACCAGCACAGATCGAAAAGTCTGTCCCTAGATCTGAATTTATAGTTGAAGCTTCCACGGTATTTCTTGTGATCGTTATTCCATTGGAAAGCGCAAAACAACCAGCAATATCTGCAGCATTACTGTCTACCTCTAAACCACTTACTTCACCATTAAAGCTCAAGTACCAAAGCACACAGACGCCAGAACCTGCACCTTCTAAGTCAAAACTTGGACCTTCTGGTAGTGCTAATATATTAAGGTCAGCATCCGTGATGATCCATTGACTGTTCATACCAGTTGCTCCTTCTAAAATGGGTGTAAATTCATCTGAATTTCCATCACCAGCACAAATCTCCAGTTCTGTTCCACCATCTTCAAGTGAAATGGAAGCAGGTTCAACCCCACTTCTATCAACTGTAATGGAATTGGAAAGTGCAAAACAACCACTGAGGTTTGCGGCATTACCATCTACTTCTAGGCCACTAATCTCTCCATTATAGTTGAGATACCAAACCAGACAAGTACCTTCTCCAGCTCCATCCAGATCAAAAGATGGTCCTTCAGGAAGTGCCAGTATATCCAGGTTCTCATCAGTGATGATCCACGCTGTAAGTTCACCTTCTCCTCCCTCTACAACAGCGGTAAACATATCTGAGATGCCATCTCCGGCACAGATAGAAATTTCTTCTCCGCCACCTTCGATCATAATATTCGCCGGTGCCACTCCCTCTCTTATCACTGTAATAGGATTCGAAAGAGCAAAGCAACCTTCTAAATTAGCTACATTCATTCCGACTTCAGCACCGATCAATTCTCCATTGATATTAATATGCCATAACAGACATACACCATCACCTGCATCTTCAAGATCAAAAGTTGGTCCAGCAGGCAATCCCAGTATATTTAAGTCCCCATCTGTTATGACCCATGCTGAGGATTCTCCTGAGCCTCCTTCAACTGTTGCAGAAAATGCATCTGAAATTCCATCACCAGCACAGATGGTTAATGAGTCACCGCCTCCTTCTATTTCAATCACTGAGCCCTCAACAGCATTTCTGACTACAGTTATGGCATTTGAAAGTGCAAAACATCCTGAAAGTTCAGCAGCATTCGAACCCATTTCCAATCCAGATATCGTATCATTATAAGTTACATACCAAACCAGGCAAGTACCAGCACCAGCTCCTTCCAGATCGATTGCTGGGCCATCCGGTATGCCAAGAATATTTAACTCTTCATCCGTGATCACCCAAGCCGCCTTATTACCATTTCCTCCTTCAACAACTGGAGTAAAAGGGTCTGCATTCCCATCGCCTGCACAAATGGTTAATTCTGTATCGCCACCCTCAAGTGATATTGAAGCTGATGACACTGCATTTCTTACCACCCGGATGGAATTGGATAAGGCCAGGCAACCACTAAGATCACCTGCATTTTGACCTGTCTCTGCACCCTCCAGATCTCCATTGAATGAGACATTCCATATCAAACAGACGCCTTCTCCTGCACCTTCCAAATCGAATGTATCACTGTCCTGAACTCCTAATATATTCAAATTTTCATCTGTGATTACCCAGGCACTGTTTTCACCTGTAGCTCCTTCTAAACTAATAGTGAAAGCATCTGACACGCCATCTCCTGCGCAGATCTCAATTTCATCTCCTCCATCTTCAAGGGAAATTGTGCCAGCTTCCACACCTTCTCTTTCTATCGTAATCGGGTTAGAAAGTACATAACATCCTGAAATATCTGCAGCATTGGATCCTACCTCGACACCAGATAACATACCCGAAAAAGTGGCATACCATAGCAAGCAAGTTCCATTTCCTGCATCCTCCAGGTTAAAAGTAGGACCTTGAGGGGTACCCAATATATTTAAATCCTGATCTGTGATGATCCATGCGCTACTTTCTCCTTCACCACCCGAAATTTCTACTGTAAAGATATCTGCAGCTCCATCACCTGCACAAATGGAAAACTCTGTAAGTCCCAATGTGGTCTGAATACTTGCAGGTGCAACTGCATTTCTAACCACTGTGACGGGATTTGATAAACTAAAACAACCCTGAAGATTTCCCGCATTCATGCCTACCTCTGCTCCCTCAATATCACCGTTGAATGATAAATTCCATACCAGACAAACGCCTGCACCAGCATCTTCAAGGTTAAATGTCGGCCCATTTGGTAAGCCCAAAATGTTTAAATCTTCATCGGTAATTACCCAACTCTGGTTTTCTCCGGTGGCATCCGAAATTTCCAAAGTAAATAAGTCCACCGTACCATCTCCGGTACAAATGGTCAAAGAATCTCCTCCTTCTATTAAAGAGATGGTACCTCCTGAAACACCATCTCTGGTTACAGTAATGGCATTAGATAAGGCATAACAACCAGAAATATCAGCAGCATTGGCACCCACAGTCAGGCCATCGATATCTCCATTGTAAGAAACATTCCAAAGAAGACAAACGCCATCTCCCGCTCCCTCAAGATCGAAGGTAGGACCACCTGGGACACCTAATATATTCAAATTTTGATCCGTGATGATCCAGGCACTGCTGTCACCGCTTCCTTCAGTAAGTATTGGAGTAAACGGATTCTCAACTCCGTCTCCAGCACAAATGGCCAATTCAGTTCCACCATCTTCCAATTCCAGTGTTCCACCTTCTACAGCAGTACGGGTAACGGTTATGGGATTTGATAACATAAAACATCCACCCAAGTTTCCTGCATTGAGGCCTACCACATTTCCAAAGATATTATTGAAGGTGAGTCGCCATATCAGACACACACCTTCTCCAGCACCTTCCAGGTCAAATTCATTGTCAGAGGTGATGGCAAGAATGTTTAAGTCTTCATCGGTAACCAGATATTTACTGTACCTACCCACTCCTCCGGTGTAAGTAACTTCAAATGGATCAGGTATACCATCTATGCAAATATCTATTTGATCAGTTCCATTTACTGATATCGTTGCCGCTGCAATAGGCCGTCTAACAACTGTAATTGGATTTGAATAGTCAAGCCATCCTTGGACATTATCCTTGTTCATGCCGACCTTGAAATCTCCAACGATGTCTTTGTAGCTCATATGCCAAATGACACAGGTTCCTGCGCCGGCACCTTCGAAATCAAATGTATTGCTTTCTTGAATGGCAACAATTTTGCCGGTGGTATCTGTCACAACCCACGTCATATATGGCCCTTCTGCATCCATTAGCATCACCATAATTGGGTCTGCAATGCCATCTCCTACGCAAATTTCTGTTTCTGTAGTTCCGTTCATGAGTGAAATTACTCCGCCATCAAAAGCATCATCCGCTACCAGTGTTAGTGGCAACGTAAAGAACATGGTCAAGAGTAAATAAATTGGTAATAGTTTATTCATATTATTGATTTAAATGTTAATGCTTTGATTAAAAGTAAATATTAGCCATCACAGACGTATCACGAATTGTTTACACTTTCTTGCTATTTTGCAATAAAGTATGTGCAAAGACATGTACCTAAAAGCGTGAGAGCTCTATATTTACAAATATAGATAAGTAATATAAGAAATATTCATATATGTGAAAGTTATTATCAAAATTAATAATGATAATAATAGACATAGTGACTGTATGTCTTCTGTATTGCAAAAGACTAGCTCAAAAGCAAATCAGCAAAGGTGATACTAGATATCTAATAACTCGGTAACGCATTTAAAAACGTTCTCTCCAGTATATCCAAACTTTTCATCAAGGACGGTATATGGCGCAGAATACCCAAAGTGCTCAAGCCCCCATACTTTACCAGAATCTCCTACCAAACCCTCAAGATTAACAGCAAGTCCGGCGGTCATTCCAAATTTTGGAACACCTGGATTCAAGACTTTTTCCCTGTATTCCTTAGACTGATTCCTAAAAATACCTTCACTTGGAACACTTACGATTTTTACGTTCAGTTCTTTTCTATCTCTGAGCAACTGCGCACCTTCAAACAAAGTAGAAACCTCTGAACCATTGGCCAACAGAATTACATCGGGCGTAACTTCACAGTCCTCCACGATGTAAGCCCCCTTTTCAGCACCCAATGCTTCATCAAATCTATTTTCACCTGGCAGATCCTGAATATCCTGTCGTGAAAGAATCAGCCCAGAAGGAGCATTCGTTGTCTCAAGAGCAATCTTCCAACACACAGTTGTTTCCACAGCATCAGCTGGTCGCAATGCTACAAATGCATTGTTACCTGAATGATTTTTTAATTTTTCCAATAGCCTTATTTGTGCTTCTTGTTCAATAGGCTGATGAGTAGGTCCATCTTCCCCCACTCTAAAGGCATCGTGTGTCCAAATAAAATGGACCGGTTGTTCCATTAAAGCAGCAACCCTAATGGCCGGTTTCATATAGTCTGAAAAAGCAAAAAACGTTGCACATACTGGTATAACACCACCATGCAAAGCCATGCCGGTCGCAAGTGCTGCCATGGATAATTCAGAAACACCTGCTTGAAGAAAAGCACCGGAAAAATCGCCTTTCTTGAAAGCAGTAGTTTTCTTTAAAAATCCGTCGGTTTTATCACTATTTGATAAATCTGCTGAAGCAACGATCATATTTTCAATGTGGTCAGCAAAGTAAGATAAGACTGCAGACGAAGCATTTCGAGTCGCAATATTGGATTTCTGCTCAATATTACGCCAATCTATATCAGGAAGACTCCTATTAATAAATCGTTCTAATTTCTGGTAAAGATCCGGATTGTCCGAAGCCCAGTTCTTGTTGGCTCTCTTTTTTTGGTCAGCCTTCTCTTTCAGGGATTGAGATACTTGATCATAATGATTTGCTACATCTTCAAAAATGGTAAATGGATCATTGACATCTCCTCCTAAACCCTCAATCGTTTTTTGATAGGAAGCCTTTGATTTTCCTAAAGGCTTACCATGTAGTTCTACCTCGCCTTCGTATAATTCTCCATCCTCTGACCTCACTCCCTTGCCCATGGTGGTCTGACCAATGATTAAACTGGGCTTGCCGGTTTCATCGTTACACTCCCTTAATGCTTTTCTGATTTGATCGTGATCATTTCCGTCTATCGTCAGCACGTGCCAGCCCCATGCTTCATATTTCTTTGCAGTATCTTCCTTAGTCACTTCATCAACCTCAGTGGAAAGTTGGATCTCATTCGCATCGTAAAACATAATGATATTCCCCAATCCCAGAAACCCTGCGATTCGACCTGCACCCTGAGATATTTCCTCCTGAACACCACCATCAGAAATATATATGTAGGTTTTGTGCTCTACGATTTCACCGAAACGTTCAGCTAAAAACCTTTCAGCAACTGCAGAACCTATACCGAAGGCATGACCTAAGCCTAATGGTCCGGAAGTATTTTCAATACCTCTTTCAAAATCTACCTCAGGATGTCCCGGTGTTACGCTCTTCCATTGACGAAAATCCTTCAAATCGTCCATGGAGTACTTACCAAACAGGGCCATTGTGGAGTATAGCATTGCAGACATGTGTCCGGCATCCAAATAGAATCTGTCTCTGCCGAACCAGGTCATGTCACTCGGATCAAATTGCAAGAATTCACTGAACAAGACATGCATAAAATCCGCACCACCCATGGGACCACCAGGATGTCCGGAATCGGCCTGCTCCACCATTGCCGCAGATAAAATTCTAATATTATCTGCCGCTTTCATTGATATTGACTTCTCGCTCATTGGTTCTAGTTTTTATGCAAAAATAAAGATTCCAATCAGTTACAATAACTTTAATGAATCAAAGGCTAAAAAAAATAAGCCTCAACACACGAGATGTCAAGGCCTACCTTACTTTACAGTAATTCAATTCCTTATTTCTCCCAGGAAACAGGTACTGTTGCCCTGGTTTTATCCCAACCAATAATCATATCAGCTGAAGTTTCGCTTTTTTCTTCAAATATGATCGCTAAAGCTTCCACCACTTCATCTTCTTGATATACCGGTACTGTAACGGATGCCACATCTTTACTTTCATCCCTGTTTGCTGCTCCCCATATAGGATAGTCTTTGCTAAAAATCACATCCCATGTGTCACCATTCAGTTCAGCAAACATAGCGTATCTTCCCCTTCTCAGTTCCTTTTCTCCTATCTTCACATCTTTGTAGAAAACAACTTCCGTGGCCTCATTAGCACCGATTCTCCAAACTTCACCTTCCTTCAACAAACCACCAAATATATCCCGATCATTCTTCTGTGGTCTGCTGTAGATGACCTGAATGATCGGATCGGCCTTTTTATCTTCGCTCTCAGCATAGTTGTTAAAAGCACTATTTCTTGGGTAATGTGCCATATCCATAGGACTGGCATCTATTCCTTGCAGGATGACCGGATTAAACGCAATCGGTAATACAGCTCTGGTTTTCTCCCATTCTACAATAAGGTTGGCAGTGAGGTCATCTACTTCCTGAAAGGCCATGGCAAGCGCTTCCCTGGGCTCTTCAACGTCCTCCGTTTTCACAGTGGCTGAAGCTACAGTTTTGGATTTGTCACGATTTGCGCTGCCCCAAATGCCCATTTCAGAACTCAAATGAAAAGTCCATTGACCTGCTTCTGGAACTACAAAAAGAGAATAAGTACCCTGATTTACCGTTTGGCCACCAAAATCGACAGGTTGGTAAAAGGTAATCATAGTAGCTTCATTTGCACCTAGTCTCCATTCTTCCCCATAAGGAACCAGGTTCCCAAAGATCTTTCTATCCTTCATCATTGGCCTGGAATAGACCACCTTCATTTTCGGTGTAATGTTTCGTTTGTCCTCAGACAAGTAGTTTCTCCAGGCTACTTCTGCCGGGTAATACTCTGCATCCATTGTGCTGGCATCCAGACTAGGCCATTTACTGTCCTGTGCATAGGCAGTGGTCAGTACGATAAGCAAACTTACTATCGTCCCTATTGATCTCATATTTAATAGTTATTAAGATTTAAAAATTAGTTTCTCTCTGTGAAAATACTAAAAACAAGTAAACTTAAATCGTTCTTCACATGACAACTACTACTAAAATCCAAATCGCGAAAGGTCAGTGACTTTATACTTACTTAAATCGTAAATGATTTCCTGTTTTATCACTTCATTGGTTTCCATGGTAGTTACTGTCTTGTCTTTTTTATCCTCCATTCTCATTTTAAGAATGACTCCCCTGGCGTCACTAGGGAAATTGATATTAGGGTTCGTTGCAAAAGACTTTTGATAGGTTTCCACATCAATACCAACATCGTTCGCTAACCAATAATTACCAATCATATCATCTGATTCCACTTTGTATTCCTCACAAAGATAGCCTGCTATATTTTCCTTCCTTCCTGTTTTTTCGAAAGTGTAATCTACCTCCTCCTCTTTCTTGTCTTGTTGTCGATTAGCCTTATCCATGACCTTCTGTAAATCAAGTGAAGTGACATTTCCACCCACAATCGTGTAATTTTTCATGTTCGTAAAATCCATAATATTTATAGCAGACTCCATTTCTGTGCCTATATAGGCACTGTCCTGACTATAATGCATCTTCATATTAATAGGATCTCCTTTTCCTTTTTTGTCTTCTGTTTTAATGACCATATCCAAAGTAAGGTCAAAATGATATTCTCTATCCACTTTCTTGGCCGAAAACAGCCCACCGAAGGGTTCACTATCAGCAGTAACCGTAGAATCAGTCTTGACCGATTTGTCTTTCGTGGTTTTTGTGCTATCTGATCCAAAAATTTTATTAAAAATGCCTTCAGCGGTCTTCTCTACGATCCTGTCCGCAACTTTTCGTTCTGCTTTGCGAATGACTTTTCCCACAGGGTCTGTTTGACCCATTAAAATTTGAATTGAAAAAATCATAATTAGTGTGTAAGTAAATCTCATTGCTCTTTGTTTTTTATTTATGTCAATGTTTTTATGTAGAAGTTAACATTGAATTTGTAAAAAAAATCAGTTTTATACTTTTCGCTACCTATTTTAACAAATAATATATCGAAATTACAGTTTGACAATATGTTTTTTCAAAATGAACTGTACATTTAACAAATAATTACAAACATGGATAATCTTTTTAACATCATTCAGAAACAAATGACTCCTGAAGTAATCTCTGCACTTAGCAAGCAAATCAGGGCTGATGAAGACACTACCGCCGCCGCAGCGCAAGGAGCTGTATCAGCCATCGTGGGAGCACTCTCTAAAAACACTAAAAATGAATCTCAAGCCTCTAGTTTGCTAGGAGCACTTGACAGGGATCATGACGGAAGTATTCTTAACGATGTCCTCGGATTGGTGGTAGGTCGTTCACAACCTACAAATTCTAGAACAGTCAATGGCCTGGGTATTTTAGACCACCTACTCGGAAATAATACGAACGGAATCGTGGCAGCACTAAGCAAAGGATCTGGATTAGACTTTTTAAAATCAGCTACGCTATTGAAAATGTTGGCACCTATAGTAATGGGAAGTCTGGGAAAAGCGCGATCACAAAACGAGGTTAATCAAAACAATATTTTTGACTTTTTAAATCGGTCCGTTCAGGAAGCAAAGCCACAAAGAGAGGAATTAAGTATTTTTCAACAAGTCCTGGATGCAGATGGTGACGGAAGTGTCATGGATGATGTAGCGGGAATGGGCATGAAGATGCTTGGTGGTTTTCTAAAAAATAGAAGATAGTCACAACTTTAAGATACTCTGCTTGAATTCTTTCTGAAGGACCAACTTCAGGTTTGCCAGAACCAATTCCCCCATGGAATCGCAGTGATCAAAAATATGCGTCTTATGATGCGAGGCCAGCTCGAATTTGAGCTGGTCTATTTTATAGTCAAAAGACAGTTTGTCAGCGATCATACATTTTAATAGCTTATTCAGTCTTACACTTGAGGTTTTAGCCCTCCTTGTAATAAGCGATCGTTCTTCAAACTGATATTGGGTGACCGTTTCTGTACCTAAATGATTGAGTCCCAGTTTTATAATCGCATTATTCTCCTTGAAATATTGAGGTAAGTAGAAGTTTTTTCTCCCTTCATATGATTGTTGATCAAAATCAATGGCTCTGATCCGATATTGATTCCCATCAATATCCGGAGTAATATCTACAATATAGTTATAGGAACGCATGTCTCCTAGTAATCTGACAAAGCATCGTTCATTGAACTTAATAAATTCCTTAGCAATTCTGATCTGATCAAAGTTGCTCACTTTGGTATTCCGCTTCATAAAGTCGTCGCCCGGAATTCCCGCGATATGCTCCTCAATCAAGGTATCTCGATCATATAAAAAACTAATCCTATTGGGTGATAGCAGGTCCTCTAATTCTAATCCATAAATCCTGGAAGCGTCTATTTTCTTGATATAAAAATGATCATAATTATCATTCAATCTGTTGATTATACGCACTCTATAGGGATGTGTATTACCGAAAATACAAAAATCAATGCGATCGACCTTGAGGTGTTCTATGACTTTTAAGTCCCCATCCGTTTTGAGCAAAGCGTATATTTCACACAGATGATCATGTAATTCCTGGCGCTCTGCTTCATCATATATAAGTGTCTTCCATAGGGTGTCATTGCCATCCATATCCATAAGTTCAAAGCCTCCTATAGACCTATCCATATCATCATATTGTATAGGCAACTTTAAAAATCGATTGTAACTTTTAAGATAGGTATCAAACTGTTTGGATACCGGAAATGCAACTTTCTTCTTGGATGGTTTATTCCCTCTCATCTCTTTAAAAAAAAGCAATAATTAAACCAGTTGTGTAATAACCACAGTTTCAAGGCGTTTTATTTTTATATCCGACGAAAAACATGCAGAAAATCTATTTCATCACTTGTTTGCTAATGGGCATCTTGACGACCCAAGCTCAAAAAAATCAAGCAGTCCTTTTTAATATAACAGAATCCAATAATAATTACGCCTTCCACAAGATCTTTGACCTTCCGACAGATCCAAGCGTACAATTAATCGCTCCAAAATCGCCTCAGATAGGATTGACCTATAGAAGTGAAAACGAAAAAGGGAAATCGTTTGAGATCATGATAGCTTTTAAACATTTTAACGGTATTCCCAGAAGTACTTACTTAGGATTGGTAGATCGAATGCCCGTTCCATATCTACTAAGACAAGGTGATTTCCATTTCAGGTTAGAGTACGGAAGAGACTGGAAGGTCCCTAACCATCCTAAATTATTATTGGGCATTGCTGGTTCGCTGGATCCAAGATATACCTGGAACCGCTATACTCCCACTGAAATAGACAGGCATCCGGCTTACTTCACCAGTTATGAAATGGCCATGAACATTATACCTAGATTTACCTACAACATTAATAACAGGATTATCGCTACCATCAAAATGCCATTTGAGGCGCTAAGCATCAATCAAATATATGCCACTCACGAAGACCCAGCTATTCCACTAAATGATCAGATGAATTCTAAACTATTTGCCGATACCCTGCACATGTTTCGAAGTTTTCACTTGGGTATAGGTTACTATATTTCTCATCAGGAAAGAAAGCGAGACCAAATGGCTTCAATGATCAATAATAATATCTTTTGAAGGCTTCGATAGCCTCGTATTCTGCCAAACCCAATTCGTCGTAAATTCTTGCCGTATTCTTGTTTCTATCTTCAGACCTTTGCCAGAATTCTCTCGCATCATTTCCGGGAAACATCGCTCTGTCTTTCTGAGACTGATGTTTGAAAATAGCCCTTCTTTTTTTCAATAATTCATCAGGGCTTAATGGTACGGCCATATCTATATCGTGAATCTCCCATTCCTGCCATGCGCCTCTGTACAGCCATAGATACATATCGCTCAGACAAGGTTCCCCCTTGCACTCATCAACCGCTTGTAAAATAGCATTCAGACAAGTTCGATGCGTTCCATGTGGATCTGATAAGTCTCCAGCGGCAAAAACCTGGTGAGGTCTAATATTCCTAAACAACTCCTTGATAATGTCGATATCCTCTTTAGACAGATCTTTCTTCTTGACAGTACCGGTTTCATAAAATGGCATGTCCAGAAAATGTATATTTGAATCCGGGATTCCCACATAACGCGCTCCAGCTTTAGCTTCTCCTCTTCTGATCAGACCTTTGATCTTTTTTACTCGCTCTGAATCAGGTATACCTGGCTTCTTATTTTGAATATCCTCTCTTACACCATCGAACAACTGCTGTACCTCTTGTTGTGGCATATCAAAAAAGGAGTGGAAGTCATTGACGAAGTCTGCAAAACGTACCACATCATCATCGAAAACTGCTATGTTCCCTGATGTCTGGTAGGCTACGTGAACATCATGACCTTGTTCAGCAAGCCTTGAAAAGGTTCCTCCCATAGAAATGACATCATCATCAGGATGCGGACTAAATAAAATCACCCTTTTACGAGCAGGTTCTCGACGCTCAGGTCGTCTGGAATCATCAGCATTTGGCTTACCTCCCGGCCAACCAGTAATGGTATTTTGAAGTGCATTGAAAATTTTGATGTTTATATTATAGGAGGAGTCGTAAGTAGTGATTAAATCTGCCATTCCATTGTCTGAATAGTCTCTGTTGGTCAATTTCAGGATGGGTTTCTTCAACTTCTGACTCAGCCAGCAAACCGCTCGTTTGATTTCATCTTCATCATTCCAATCGATAAAACTTACCAACCATGGTGTCTTCACCCTGGTTAGTTCAGCACTAGAACCTTCATCTAAAATAAATTCCGCATTGGGATGGTTCTGAAGATAAGTGGCTGGAATCTTATCCGTAACCTGCCCCTCCAAAGCTTTTTTAATAATAGGCGCTTTACCCTCACCCCATGCCATAAGTACCACCCTATCTGCCTTCATTATAGTTCCAACTCCCATCGTGATGGCTTTAGTAGGAACATTTTCTTCACCGAAGAAATCACTCGCTGCATCCATGATCGTCATATGGTCCAGGGTGATGAGTCTGGTCTCTGATTCTTCACCTGATCCCGGCTCATTAAATCCTATATGTCCTGTTCGCCCGATCCCTAAAATCTGAAGATCTAAACCACCTGCATCTTGTATTTTCTTTTCATAGGCAACACAATACTCATAAACCTCTTCTCGAGGTATGGTCCCATCTGGTACATTGATCTGGTCACGCGGGATGTCAATATGGTTAAAAAGGTGCTCGTCCATGAAAAGCACGTAACTTTGTAGCTCGTCGGGATTCATGGGATAATATTCATCCAGGTTAAAAGTGATGACGTTTTTAAAACTTAATCCCTCTTCCTGATGTAAATTAATTAGTTCATTATACACACCGACGGGCGTAGAACCGGTTGCAAGCCCCAAAACACAATTTTCGTTCTTAGCTTGTTTTGCTTTGATCAGCTCACCGATTTCTTCAGCGACTTTTCGCGATGCCTCGCTAGCACTATCAAAAATCCTGGTCGGAATATTTTCATTCCTTTTGAGCATTTTTTCGTTTACTTTCATCAAGTTTAGTTTATTATTATTTCATCTATAAATATCCAGTTCTTTGCTCCTGGTGCAGCATGCCATTCGGGATTGACCAAATGTGATTTTATGTCCAGCCTTATACTTTTGGCCTTAGAAGGAGCAAAATTAAAGGTCATATTTTTTCTCCCTGCTTGCGAAGGTCCTTTCGCGATTGCATAATCTTGCGAGACCATTTTCTTGAAATTCTTTCCATCCTCAGAAATGCTTATTTCATAGGCCTTGGGATAGAAAATATAACTGCCGGTTGCTTCCAATACGCCTACAGTAACATTGGAAACCTCAGTAGCTTCTTGCAGTTCAAGAACCATGCTGGCATGTTCTCCTTCATAGCCGACCCATGCCCCATCACTAAATAAATCACTTCCCACTTTCTCATCAATTAAAACCTTCTTTGCGAATGAACTATATCGTTCGTGTGGCCTATTTTTTAGGTTGATATTCGCAATATCCAAACCCTTTTTAATAAAATTCTTTGAATTGACTTCGCTGCTTTTCCAGCCTTCTTTTTGTGCCAATGTTTTGATCTCAGAAGTTTCATAAATAACAAAGGGGCCCGTATAATCCACAGTGTCCCCGTCATTGATGATATACTTGATGTCGACATCCTTAAAATTAAGTACAAGTGAAATTTCCACGCTATCCTGAAATATTTCGCTATCAGCTTCGATCACCGGTGATCGAAGAGCGGCATCTTTAAAGAGGTCTGTGCCTACATCCCCGATTACTTCTAGTCTGGGCAACAAATGGTACAATTGGTCCAGCTGTTCTGGATTCATGTCTGTTTTTCCCACATAAACCGTTCTAAGTTGAGGAAAATGAGTCAACTTATCTATAGCTCCGGAATCAACCTTCGTATTATATAAATTAAGGATCTCCAGATACTTAAAGTCCTTTAATTTTTTCAGCCCTTCTGTACCGATCGATGTATTTTGTAACTCAAGCTTACGAATATGCTTAAACTTACTCAGCAAATTCAACATTTCATTGTTTATGCCCGAATTTGCAAGATTGAGGTGAGCGACATTCTGTTTTATTTTGTAAAAAGCCTTTATATCTCTTTTGGTAAGGTCATCTTTACCTGATAAATTGACATAAACAGCGGAACTTCCGTTATGAGTCGGGTATAGTGAGTACCCCTTACTCTGTAGTTTTAGCAGTGCACTAGAGTCCGGCTGTTCTACCTTTGCAAAAATATCGACCTCTGGTGGTGCCAGATACTTTTCTAATTGAGATTCATAGTTTGCAAAACCCTCTGTTTCTTTGGCCAAACGATCAAATTTAGCGCCTGATTTTAACCACCAATGAATCAGTTCAAGGTCTTCTTGCGTTAATTGATCTTTACCATCTGGAGGCATGTGCTCATCGTCAGAGAGCGGTAAATTAATGTGTTTCCATAGCGGGCTTTCAAGTGGGTTCTCTGGTAAAATAACTTTTCCATCTTCACCCCCCATTAATAGCGCAGTCACTTCACTCATGTCCAATTCTCCCTTTAGTTTAGACGGATTATGACATGAAATACATTTGTCTTCAAAAATAGGGTGAATGATATCTTTATATAAAACTGCTGCTTCTATGTCTGGTCTTACCTCGGGCCCACTTTTTTTAAACAAGAAATCTTCTCCATGGGTGATTGTTCCTCCCAGATGACCAGTCACACCAAGCAATACAGCAGAACTTACCATCATGAAGTGGTAAGTGTGTTTCAGAGATGAAAGTTGTAGAAAGTATAGGGTCCAGGTCACTACTCCCAGGGCAATAGCTACCCACTTGTGATTATTTACTAATGCTCCACTGTAGTCACCACTCCGAATCAATAATAATCCTGTAAGGATGGCAACAGTTGCAGATATCCCTGAGAATAGTAAGATGACGGACTGTACTTTATGGATTGAATCCTTCGAAAAACGTGCATAGACTTCTAATATATAGGCCAGTGCAAGTATTCCAATAGGTAAATGCAGTACAAGAGGATGAAGTCTACCTAAAAGTTCAATCATTACTAGACCCTAAGTAATTTTATGGGATAAACGTTGCCAGAATTCCATTGAGCTACATAAATGTTCTCATCATCATCTACACATACATCATGTGGATGCTGGAAAATCGGTTTTTCCTGTTTCATCGGTTGTAACTTGCCGTCAGTGTAAGTAGGCAAAGAACCACAAGGTGCAGAAACCAACTTATTCTCTTTATTGAGTATACTGACGAACCCTGAATTGGCACGCTTGTCTTCAGACCATATGGTTGCAACATAAAGTTCATCACCATGAATGACTGGCCTGCAAACAAAGGCCCCCGGCAAATTAATTACTTCCAACAATTTTCCATCCATAGAGAATCGTTTGAATTTATTTTGCTGTCGAGCGGTTATCATAAGCTCCTCTTTTCCATTCCTTGTATCTACAGCAATACCATGACAGTTATCAAAATATTCTTCACCTTCCCCTCTTCCACCAAATGTTCTGATGATATTTCCTTTCGCATCATACTGAATAATGTACTGAGATCCATAACCATCGGTTACATAGATATCTCCATTTGCAGCGATCGCTGATTCGGTAGGAACATATTTGGATTCGTCTTCATAGAGTCCCGTTTCCTTCGGATAGGGTAACCTGAATATTTCCCTGCCTTTTAAATCAGTTTTGATAAGGCAGTGCAAATTGTTATCACAGATATATAAGAAGTCCTCGCCTCCTTCATTATTGATCGTAAGTCCGTGCGCTCCCGGATATTCCGTACCCCAGGTCTCAATCAATTTACCAGACTTGTCATATATGATGACATTGTTTTGAGTGTGATCCGTCAGCAAAATAATGCGCCCCTGGCTGTCCTGAACCATTTCATGACAATTTTTCACCGGAACCTGTTGAGCATTCAGTGCGCCCCAGTGCATGTCTATCTTATATTGAAAATCTCCGTGGCCAAGTACCATGTCCTTATACATACCTAATTTTCCATTTAACAATCCTGAATTCATCAGTGTATAAGCACCTGCGCTGTAAGCCACTGAAGTCTTAATAAAATTTCTTCGTTGCATTTATCATTTAATTGTGAAGTGGTTAACGTAAACCTTATCGTTCTATTCACTTCTATGCCAATAAATCATTGACGACATGTCCATGAACATCTGTCAATCTAAATCTTCTTCCCTGATATTTGTAAGTCAGTCTCTCATGATCTATCCCTAATAGATGTAGCATGGTGGCCTGAAAGTCATGAACATGAACGGGATCTTTAATAATATTATACCCGAACTCATCTGTCTCACCGTAAACCATACCTGGTTTTATTCCTCCGCCTGCCATCCAAATAGAAAAACTTCGTGGATGATGATCCCTTCCATACGAATTATCTGTAATCTTACCTTGCGAATAATTGGTTCGTCCAAATTCGCCACCCCAGATGACCAGCGTTTCATCCAGAAGGCCCCTTTGCTTGAGATCCATGACCAATGCTGCTGAAGCCTGATCCACATCCTCAGCTTGCTTTTTTATGGCTTCAGGTAAGTTGAAATGTTGATCCCAACCCATATGATAGAGCTGTACGAAGCGCACATCTTTTTCAATGAGTCTTCGAGCCAGCAATGCATTGGCTGCAAAGGTTCCGGGAACAGTAGAATTAGGTCCATACATCTTATAGGTCGCATCACTCTCGTTCTCAACATTCATCACATCGGGAACGGAGGTTTGCATTTTGTAAGCCATTTCATATTGCGCGATCCTGCTGGTGATCTCCGGGTCTCCAAAATCTTCGTATTGCTGATGATTTAGTTCTGCGAGCTTGTCTAAAATTCTTCTTTTCCCCTCACGAGACATTCCATCAGGGTCGTTGAGATATAGTACAGGATCTTTACCGGATCTGAACTGAACGCCTTGATGCAGAGAATGTAAAAAACCATTACCCCACAACCTTGAATACAAGGGTTGTCCTGCGACTCTTCCTGTTCCTCTGGAAAGTAGCACGACAAAATTGGGCAGGTTTTCATTTTCACTTCCAAGGCCATAACTCAACCAAGATCCAATGCTGGGTCGGCCCGGCTGTTGAGATCCAGTTTGAAAAAAGGTTATGGCCGGATCATGATTGATGGCTTCTGTGTACATTGATCGAATAACACAGATATCATCAGCAATTTTTGAAGTGTAGGGAAGGATACTGCTCATTTCAATACCCGCCTTGCCATATTTTTTGAAATCAAATTGGGAGCCTGCCAATGGAAAACTTTCCTGAAATGCGGTCATTCCCGTCAGTCTTTGACCGTTTCTGACAGATTCAGGTAAGTCCTGTCCCTGCATTTTTCGTAATAAGGGCTTATGGTCAAATAATTCATATTGAGATGGACCACCACTTTGAAATAAGTAGATAACTCGCTTTGCTTTTGGTGCAAAGTGAGGAATACCATTATTGATCGCCGATTTGATGACCTCATTTTCCCCGGCTTTTAAAAAACTCATACCCAATAATGAGGACAAAGATGCTACTCCTAACCCAATGCTCGTCTTTGACAAGAAATTGCGCCTATTCATGGAATAAGCTCTTTCACTTATGATTTTCTTTTCACTCATGATAGACTAATTGATTCATCCAGATTAAAAATAGTCAATATAACAGAGGTCAGACTTGCTAACTCAGGAGTTGCTTGATCATCGGCGATATCAAATTGGCCCACTGAAAGTAGTTCCTGGGTCTTATTGCCAGTCTTAAAGTCCTCTTGATTTTCGAAGTACAAATCCTTCAGTTGAGATAATTCATCGCTACTGGGTTTTCTGCTGGTAATCTTATAAAAAGCACTGGTAATCTGTGTCTCCACTTCTTTAGTTTCATGATACAAATTCAAGGCAAGTACTTTCGATGCTTCAATAATTTGAGGATCATTCAGCATGACCAGGGCTTGCAACGGTGTCGTCGTAGATTGTCGCTTGACAACGCAAAAGTCTCTAGAAGCTCCATCAAAAGTCATCATACTTGGTGGTGGCACCGTTCTCTTCCAAAAAGTGTAGATGCTCCTCCTATACACATCCTCGCCTTTATCCTGAACATACTTAGCTGTTGATCCACCTCCACCGCCGGTTTTTTCAGCCCATAAACCTTCTGGTTGATATGGTTTAACACTTGGTCCTCCTAAATCTTCATTTAACAATCCAGAGACTGCCAGTGCATTATCTCTCAACATTTCAGCTGTCATTCTCTTTCGTGGTGATCGCGCTAAAAGACGGTTTTCAGGATCAATTCTCAATAAATCTTCATTTAATTTCGAAGATTGTTGATAAGTGCCGGAGGACAAGATGTAGGTCAACAATTTCTTTTGGTCCCATCCGAAGTCTTTAAATTTGATCGCCAGATGATCCAATAATTCAGGATGCGAAGGCAATGCCCCCTGATTTCCAAAATCATATGAAGTAGAAACGATTCCTTCGCCGAAAACCATTTGCCATAACCTATTGACCGCTACTCTGGCGGTCACTGGATTGGCTGGATCAAATAACCACTGAGCCAGACCCAACCTATTCTTAGGGAAACGGTCACCAAATTCCATCACTGTTTCTGGGGTACGGGGGTGCACTCTTTCAGTGGGGTTATCATATTCGCCTCTATTTAAAACATAAGTTTCCCTCGGCTTCTCCATATCTTCCATGACCATCAACTGAATAAGTGTAGCTGTATCTCTATTGTTAATAAATGTCAGTGTCTTCTCTATTTCTTCATCTGTAATTTCAATGAAAGGTTCTGGAGTCGCACCGTAAGGTTGTATCAATCCTTTTTCAGGAACAGAATTAAAGAAAGCATATAATGAGTAGTAGTCCTTTTGAGATATGGGATCGTATTTGTGATCATGGCATTTCGCGCACTCCACGGATAATCCCAAAAACGCAGTACCAAATGTTTGCGTTCTGTCAGAAACGTACTCTACTCTATATTCCTCAGGAATTACCCCACCCTCCTGAGTAATCTTATGGTTGCGATTGAAACCAGTTGCAACCAATTGTTCGCGTGTCGGATTTTCCATGAGATCACCGGCCAACTGCCAGGTAACGAATTGATCATAAGGCATGTTATTTTTATAAGCATGCAAGACCCAATCTCGCCATGGCCACATCACACGCTCCAGGTCATCCTGGTACCCATGCGTGTCAGAATACCGAGCCAGGTCCAACCACTCTGCAGCCATTCTTTCAGCATAGGCATCCTTATTCAGCGTGTACGTGATATATTCATCCACTTTACCTTCAAACTTTTCTACTTCTTTAAGAGTAGGAGGCAAACCTGTCAGATCAAAAGCGATTCTTCTTAGTAAGTAGTGATCTTTAGCCCTAGGACTTGGACTCAAACCATTTTCTTTCAGTTTTTTCAGAACAAACTTATCAATGTCATTTCTTACAAAATTCAATTCATCACTAACCACCGGCACCTTATTCTCTGGTGGTAGAAATGCCCAATGTTGCTTCCACTCTGCACCTTGTTCAATCCATTTTTTCAAAATCTCTTTTTCAATGGGAGACAAGGTCAAATTAGATTCCGGGGGTGGCATGATATCATCGGTACTCTCCGCATATATTCTGTGGACCAATGTACTACTGTCAGGTGATCCCGGAACGATGGCAAATCGGTTCAGTTCTTTGCCAAGGGCTGTTAATGCACCTTGCTCTGTATCTAGTCTCAAACCTGCTTCCCTTTTAGCTTCATCAGGTCCATGGCAGGTATAACAGCGATCAGATAATATCGGCCTCACATGAAAATTAAAATCAATTTTGTCTGGAATACGCTCAGAAAATGTAGATACCTTTCTATTCAAACTTCGCTCTTCACTGCAAGAACTTGATAATAGGGCAAAAATGAGTGTAATGAACAAAGTACCGAAGCAATATTCAGACAGTGTGGTGTGAGAAAAAACGTTATTGTGCCTATGAATTTTCATCGTTTATTACTTCATTTTTTGATTTTCACAGTGCATGGTTGCACGCACATAAAAATAGTAAAATTAAGCTACCGTACGAAAATAAGAATAATTTGCCAAATACTGTGTGCGCACACAAATTTTTAGTAACTTCCAGTTATATTTGAGCTTTGCTATGACTCAGAGAATTAGAATAAAAGACATTGCACAAAAGGCTGGAGTTTCTCCTGGTACGGTTGATCGGGTTTTGCATGAGAGGGGAAATGTCTCAGCGAAAGCTCGTGCCAAAGTAAAAGAAGCGCTTCAATCTCTGGACTATAGCCCAAATGTTTTAGCAAGCATCCTAGCCTATAATAAGAATTGGAAAATAGCCGCACTTCTGCCCAGAGATGATCATGACCAATTTTGGTCTCAACCAAAAGAAGGGATCTTAAATGCTTTGAAAGCAGTTAAAGACTATGGCATCATTGTGGACTTTTTTCAATTTTACGAAAACGATTTAAAGGATTTCCACCATCAATGCAATTTGATTCTGGAAGGTCAATACGAGGCGGTTATTATTACTCCAATATTTACGGAGCAAAGTTTGTCTTTCTTGGAATGTCTGGAGCTCAATAATACACCCTTCGTTCAAATCAATACCTTACTTAATACAGAATTCGAGCATCAAATTTGCTACATCGGTCAGGATTCCTACCACTCGGGAAAATTAGGGGCCAAACTCCTTGCATTCGGAGTGGAGGATGGACAAAAAGTTATGATTACCCATCTGGAAGAATTGGTCTATAATTCTCAACACTTGATTGACAAAGAGCAAGGTTTTAAAGATTTTTTCAGTGCCTTACCCTCTAAAAGTATAGAAGTAGTAACAAGCCACTTTGCCAATCCTTATCATCAAAGCGGACTCCGTCAATTTTTTAAGGCACAATTGGAAGAACACCCTGAAATCAAGGGCATATTTGTAACTACATCTCGAGGATTTAGAGTTGTTAAAGCATTGGATGAAATTAAGAGACAGGACCTAAAAGTCGTAGGTTTTGACCTCATTGATGAAAATGTGCAGCTGCTTATTGACGAAAAAATTGATTTTTTGATCAATCAAAATCCTTACAAACAAGGATATTTAGCAATTATTAATATTTTCAATTTCCTGATCAGAAAAATCAGCCCTGTGTCACATCAGTTTTTGCCCTTGGATGTGGTGATGAAAGAAAATGCCACTTATTATTCAGATCGAAAGATTGAGGAGATACCCATCGTTTTATAAACCTGTTCATTTAGTCATCTTCTTTATCAGTTCATAGTCCTTTGGATTCAAATTACCATAGGCAAAAATTGAAAATCCATTTGCTCCTTTTTCAACAGCATGCTGGTATGCTTGGAGCAAGTCGTCATCTTTCATGTGTGGAAGAAATATTCCGGCAAAAACAGGCTTATCATTTCCCAGTCTTTGCTTGGCTTTTGCTACTTCTTCACCGATCCATAGAATATCCTCATTATAGAATCCCTGGTACAGCATCGGTAGGAATCCGTCTAAATTCCATTGATGCCATTGTTGACGAACACTTTGCCAATTAGGAAATACTGCAGCTGTGATCGCTTTATTTCCAGACTTGGCAGCAGGTACCAGATATTGGTTCACCATATCATTAACCGCTTTATATCTAAACTCATACCAATCTTTGTCATTTTGAGGATCATCTAAGTCCATAGGGTCTACCCCACTGAGCTTTTGGTATTCAGACCTACAATAGTCACAATAGCAATAATCATATTCAGGATACTCCTGATCTTGGATAATGTTGTATTTAGGTTGAAGACCTTTTGCCAATATCACATCAGGCATCCGGACGTAATCGAGGTGGATGCCATCCAGTTCTGGAATTTGTGCCAATGTTTTCACTCGATGCTGTACAAACTGTCTTACCTCATTCCTTCTTGGGCACAAGAACTTATAGTAGGGCACATAAGCCGGTTGATTATAGGCTGGCTCACCCTTCCGATTCACCACATACCATTCCGGATGTTTTTCAATAATCTGAGGATCGTTGCAAGGCATTGTCCACATCCATGCGTGAATCTGTATGCCATGATCGTGGGCAATCGGAATAATCTTCTCCAGCCATCGTTCTTTTACGGTATACCCTTCAATTTCAAAAAGGGCCTCATGGCTTGAATAAATCTGCGGAAGTACCGCTTCAATACCAGCAGCTTTAAGTTTTGCAAAGATGGTATGCCATTCATCCTCCTTTGTTTTGAAATCAGGCCTCAACCAAATCCAATACTTTGGTAATTTTTTTTCAATAAACCGAAAGTGCAAACCAAAGCTCATTCCACCTAATATGGTCGAAACCGATTTTAAAAAGTCTCTTTTCTTCATATCATTTTACTTGAGAAATCCTTCCCATTTCGTTGAGTAACCATGTTTCTTTTTTATGTTTCCCTAGCAAATCAAAGCCTACAGGTGAAGCCATATATTCAAATTGCTCTCCTCCTTGAAAGCATTGCAGTGTACCTGGGTAATCACCGGTTCTTTTTTTAAAATTCTTAATCGCATGATACATTTGCCACATTTGCCATTTAAAGTGCTCCACTTCAGGTAGCTTCTCAGCATCAGTAAAAAACAGATAGCCCCAGGTTTCCGGTTTATGCATGTTTATAACACCAGTGGGTGACCAAACCCAATTTCTTTCGCGATGATTCTTCTGCTTGACATACTGGCCATCTTCTACGTTCATGACCCAATCTACTCTTGAGAAATTTATTCTCCAATAATCTGTGAGCGTACCTATCAGTTCAATAGGAATGGCCATTTCCACAGACCAATAATCATCTAGATCAGATGCATCATTGATGCTTCCCTGCACATGAACAGCCGTCTGCATTTGTTTGGCTTCCCATTCCATAATATAGTTCTTTCTTCGATCAATGTAGTAAGGGTAAAGCATCCATAAATCCCACACTGTATTGAAGGCATTGATTTCAATCTCGTGATAATTGTGTCCGTCACCATCAGCATCAATGAAAACCTCAAAGTCATCGTCATGAAAAATAATGTCATCCTTATTTTGAAGCGTAGCCCATACATGTGATTCTTCCAGGATGGCTGCGACGTAAAGAAAAGTAGAATCCCAAAGCATTTTGACGTTGGTTTTCAGGTCAGGTAAGGGCCTTAGTTCTCCTTCTATATCTATAAAATCACTTGAAAGGTCAGCGTCGAACCAAACTTCGTCGTCGATGACGCCATCGATAATTGGTGGTTCAGAAATGTAAGAGGCATTATAAATTCTGGGCTTAAAGGGAATCGGGTGGGTATGGTAGATCAGGCTATCGCAATCCTGTGATAGACCGATGTTGTGTATCATCATAAAAGAAAAGGCGAGCCATGCGACCCGCCTCATCAATTTGTTGTCATGAAAAAAATTCAACTCTTATTCGTTATTGTTCATTTCAATGGTCACTTCCCAGTCACCCTTAAAAGTAATTTCAAATTCTGCTTGACCGGATACGTAATCCGAAGATCCATTGGCAGTTCTTAATCCTGCTGCTCTAAATCTAACGTTGCCTTTTATGGGAAACTCCGAAATAGAATAAACGGCTTCAAAATCAGTACCATTAACAAATACTGCATTGGGACATTCAAAGGTGATGTCCGTAGCTTTCACAGGCTTGCCCTGATTCGCAAATTTAAAGGTGATCTGATTGATATCTCCACTAATTCTTCTGAATCGTACCGTCTTGATTGAAGTGGATCTGTCGATGACGTCGTAAACTTTCTTATCCTTTCCAGCATATTCATCATCGATCCAATAACCTTCCAGATCGGGCAAATCGTCGGTTGCAAACTTCATCACACCTTCACCTGCTTTCATTCCTTTGTCAAATTTGCCTTCATAAACATTTCCATTAGCAAAGGTGTACACACCATTACCATCTGGATAGCCTTTCTTCCAACTGCCTTCATAGGTATCTTCTCCCATCGCCTTTCCTTTGCCATGGGCAAGACCTTTACGACATTTACCTTCATAAGATCCTGATAACGCCTCTACTTTAACTTCACAGTCCTGAGCAGATAAGGCAAAAGCAAACATTGACATTAGTACCACTAAACAAACACCTCTCATCAAACTTTTTTTGATTTAAAATTTCTCATTAGTTATATAAAATTGTACAACCACACCATTACTGGTGTGGCGTTGTACAAATCAAATCTTATTGGGCGTCCCACCAGACTCTGCCCGTCAAATCATTCGTGCCATTAAATTGGCGATCAATGGCTTCCTTAAAGTTTGGATTTACTCCAAGCTCACTTGGTGGATAATATAATCTTCTCGGGATGGTACCTCCTGTTTGACCTATTTCATGGTCCACAGGAGTTAAAACCGGATAACCCGTTCTTCTCCAATTTGCAAAGGCTTCCATAGCATCCAGATAGGTGCTCACCCATTGTTCTGTTCCTATGTGTTCCAATGCTGCATCCGTACTACTTTCATCCAAAGGATTACCGGCAACAAAAGCTTCCGTTTCCTCCTCTGATATGGATGTATTGTCATACAGGTTGGCTTGTTGAATGCCCGCTCTCAGTCCATCTGCAAAATAGTCTGCTGCAGATCCTGAATCCCATCCCCGGATAGCCGCTTCAGCCTGTAAGAATCTAACCTCAGCTAAACCTTGATGGATGTAAGGTGCTGTCACAGATTTAATGGTACTTCTGTTATGACGAACGAATTGCTCTAATATTTCAAATTCAGGAGAATTACCATCTGTACCGTTTGGTAACCCCTTCCATGTAGAAACATCTGGCTGCTCATTTCCTTCTGTGTCATAAGTCATACCCCAAACGCTTAATCTCGGGTCATTGGTACTTTGTAAGTAGGAAACAAATGCTTCTGATAACCTAAAGTTGTCATCAGCTTGCATCACGGCAGTATTTCCGTTTCTGTCCATTTCTGTATGATAGACCACAGGAGCATCATCAATGCTTTCCATTACTCCGGCTTGAAGTGCCTGTTTAACCATGGATTCAGCCAAAGATGGATTCACTTTAGTCAATCTCATCCCATATCTCAATTTTAGGCTGTTTGCCCATTTTTTCCATTTAGAGATGTCATTATCCAACCAGATATCACCTTGTAAAGGAAGGGCACTGTCGCTGAATTGAGCAACAGCAGCATCTAGCTCACTGAAAAAGTCATTGTATATGGATTCCTGAGTATCATACTTGGGGAAGAAAATTTCGTCTATGAAACCTTTTCCAGCCTCGGAATACGGAATGTCACCATACAAGTCAGTGATACGACCGAATAGATAGACTTTCACAATCCTTGCTGCAGCATTGAAATTCGCCTGAGCAGGATCTTCTGCTGTCCTGTTGACTAAGTCCACTACATTCTTCAAATCTCTAGGATATGAACTGTCCCACATTGCTGAGGAATAACTGTCAATTTCATTATACTTGTCTCCGGCCCAATAACTGAATGAACTGGCATTGTGCTGTATAATCGTACTACAATAAATGTATTGTGCTCTCCAATATTCATATCTGTTATTAGATGAAGCGATTTGTACGAAGGTCAATTGGAAGGCTGGATCCAAATCAGGTGCCTGAGTTGGATTAATGTTTAATTCATCAAACCCATCATCACATCCGGGGAGGAAGATGAGCATCGACAAAAAACATAATATTGATGTTATATATATTCTTTTCATTATAATTCTTGTTTAAAATTTAGCATTGACATTTAATCCAAAACTTCTGGTTACTGGGATTGAAGAATACTCCAATCCTTGAGCATTACCATTGTTATAATTAGACTCAGGATCAACATTAGGTATTTTCTTGTGTATGAAACCTAAGTTTCTACCTACAAGGCTGATAGATAATCCTGTGAATGGAATTCTGTCCATTACTTCTCTACCTACTGTGTATGTAAATGTCATTTGTCTCAATCTGATCTGGTCAGCAGAATATATAAACTCTTCACTGATGTCAGAAGCAATTCTTCCGAAATAGGTCTCAGGGTTTACAAATACACCGTTGCGTTCAAGTCCACCTGTTGGTGTCCAATCTGCGGGCTCTACTCCAGCGGCAATTCTTGCATCTTCCGAAGCGATCCACCCTTCTCTACCCTCAAGGGTATTGACATGGGTTCCTGAACTGTATCCAGCTAGATTGGTCATGGAATGTATCTCACCACCCCATCTGATGTCAATCAGTGTGCTTAATGAAAATCCTTTGAAACTAAAAGTGTTGGTCCATCCACCCGTCCAATCTGGAATCCCATTTCCGAGAATACTTAAGGTATCAGAGGCTACAGGTAGACCATTTTCATCGTGTATTTTCTCGCCACTATCATCTCTGGCCCAGGCATATCCTACGATTGATCCATAGGGTTGTCCCAACCTAGCTTCTATAAAAGTATTTCTTTGTCTAGAGGTCCCTAATCTAATGGCATTTAGTTTACCCTCCTCATCCAAAGCTGATACCTCATTATAGTTTCTTGCGAAATTAAATGATGAGTTCCATCTCAATCCTTTGTAATTGGAAATCACATCAGCGTTCAATAAAAGTTCTACTCCGCTATTTCTGATCTCACCAGCGTTGACTACAACACTACCATACCCTGAAGTAGGTGAAATACCGACTGCAATAATTTGATTTGAAGTAATGGTATTATAATAAGCAACGTCAAGGCCAACTCTATTATTGATGAATCTGAAATCTCCTCCAAACTCATATGAATTTGTACTGGTAGGTTTAAGATTCTGATTAGGAATTTGCCCTTGAGCGATCGATCCTTTAGGATTTCCATCTACCGGTTGACCATTGATTCCGTAAGTCAATGCTAAACGATAAGGATCTGTATCACCTCCCACTTCAGCAAATGACGCCCTTAGTTTCGCAAAAGAGATAATATTGGGATCAATGTCTACCACATCACTCAAGATCAAACTTGTACTAACAGACGGATAGAAATAAGATCTATTATCAGATGGTAACGTTGAAGACCAGTCGTTTCTAGCCGTTAAGTCCAGGTATAAAAATCCTTTGTACCCAATAGATGCTGCTCCGAACAAAGAATTCACCTGCTTACCACTAAATCCATATCCTAAAGACTGGTTTTTCGTATTACCAATGGTTCTTAGTCCTGGAATAATAAAGTCATTTCCATTCTGAGAAAGTCGTTCAAAGTCTCTGATCCATTGCTCTCCTCCGACATTCAAATTTAAAGAAAAGTTGCTGTTGATGTCACGGTCGAAATTCAATAATATCCTTGGATTCTGTTCCCTGATTCTCCATTCAGCTTCATTGATTCTACCTGGTCCGCTTAGGTGCGGTGTGCCAATTCCATCCCAGGTTTGTCTTCTTGTTGTTGACCAATCTGTTCCGTATTTAGCTTGTAAGGAAAGACCATCAATAATATGGTAAGTTGCCGAAACATGACCAATAAGTCTGTCTCTGGTATCTCCGTTAAACTGATTGTAAACACCCCAGTATGGATTGACTCTAAAAGCACTGGTGCTATAAGGAATGTATTCTCCGTTCTCCCCAATGTAATTTCTAAGTAAATCAACGTCCACACTTGAGGCTAACGCTGTCAAGTGTCCTGGATTGTGAGGTGTATCAGACAATGCAGGTCTGTTCTTGGCTCTCTGATTGATATAGTTGGCCTTCACATCCACTGTTATCTTATCACCTAAATTTGCATTTCCTCTTGCCGTTACGGTATTTCTATCCAGGCTCACGTTCTCAAATAAGCCATTGGAACGCATATCAGACATAGATGCTCTGAAGGAAACATTATCGGCTCCTGCATTAAAGGCAACAGTATTGGTAAATGTACCACCACTGTTATAGATGCTTTGGAAATTATCTCTGTTAGAGCTGTAAGGAGCAGTAGAGCCATCAAACTGAATAACCTGCTGTCCTTCCATTCTTCTACCCCAACTTGATCTTGTCCAAGCCAATGCCTGATCTTGTGTCTCAGCTATTTGCCCATTAGAACCTGAACCGTACTGGAATTGACGATCCGTATAATAGTCAAGTGGTGTTTCAGCTACAAAGTTTCCATTGTATTCAACACCCAGACCTTTTCGTTTAGATCCTTTCTTGGTAGTGATTAGAATTACACCATTCTGACCTCTGGAACCATAAAGAGCGGTTGCAGAAGCACCCTTAAGAACAGTCATGGTCTCAATGTCATCAGGGTTGATATTAGAAATCCCATCTCCCAAATCGGTTCCACCCCACATACCTGCAGAGCCTAAATTGTCATTGTTGATAGGAACACCATCAACAACATAAAGAGGCTGATTGTTAGCGTTGGGATCAAGGGCTGTGTTTCCTCTAATGATTACACGAGAGCTTCCTCCGGGACCGGTAGCGGCAGAAGTTACATTTACACCCGCAACCTTACCAGCCAGGGAATTAATGACATTATTTTCTCTTGCCTCAGTAAAATCACCTCCATCGACCTCTGTAACAGAGTATCCCAGGGCTTTTTTATCTCTGGTAATGCCCAGAGCTGTCACCACTACTTCATCAAGTGCGACACCTTCTTCTAATGTAATATCAAAGTTGGTCTGACCTGCCACAGAGTATTCAGCAGCCTCAAAACCAATGAGAGATACTACAATAGTAGCGCCATCTTGTACTTGAAGGGAAAAATTGCCATCAAGATCGGTAACTGTACCATTGGTGGTACCTTTTTCTGTCACATTTGCTCCTATAAGCGGAAAGCCATCTGTGCCAGTTACTGTTCCAGTGACGGTTTGTTGAGCTTGCATAAAAACGAAGCTAAACAGAACCATACACATGGTTAATAAACGTTTGTTCATACAATTAATTTTTTCAGTGAAAGTTTCATATTTAAGTATTTGATTCTTACCAACTTATTGGCAATTTCATCAAAATTCTTTGCTAAATATAGTAATTTAACGGAATTGTGTACGTACACACCGCCTTTTATTTTTGAGATTATTTAATCTGCCAAACGAAATCTCAGCCTTAATTATATCGTCAATATAATGTAATCGACTGGCCTTCAGAAGTCATTAAAGAACACAACATGATATGCATAAGGCTTTAGATTGTGAAAGTCCAAATGAGCAGATGAGCACACAATTGATCTTGTAAAATCTTTGAATATTACTTGCTAGGAGTAGGTCAGATTACTTCTATCCAGTAACCTTGAATTAGGATTGCCTAAGCTTTTAAGTACCTTCATATGAGAACGATAGGCATTCAGAAACTTAACATTTTCGTAGTAGGGCAAATTGAATTCTTTGACCGTCTTCCTCACAATCTTAGCTACTTGTGGGTAGTGTACGTGGCAAATATTTGGAAATAAATGATGTTCTATCTGGAAATTTAATCCGCCGGCATACCAGGTAATCAATTTATTCCCTGGTGAAAAATTGGCTGTTGTTTTCAATTGATGAATGGCCCATGTATTTTCCATTTCTGGCGTTTCCATTGCATCATGGTGCTCCGGCCCTTCCACCAGGTGTGCCAGTTGAAAAATAACAGTAATGATCAGACCTGCGACCAGATGCGCCAGAATAAAGCCTGGAAGTACAAAATACCATTTTACACCGAGCACAATGGGTAAAACTAAAACAATTGCAAAATAACACACTTTAGAGAGCACCAAGATGATAGATTGTTTCAATGGAGAGTATCCTGTTTTTTCCGTAAGCCCGGTAGCGTTGTATATGCGTAATTGCTTAAAATCTTTAAAAGAAATCCAACTAATGGTAGCCAGGGCATACAGCAATGGCGCATACAAATGCTGAAAACGATGATACTTCTTTAGTTTACCATGAGGTGACAATCTCAAAAATGGTTTGTCATCTATATCCTCATCTAAATGATAGACATTGGTATAAGTATGATGCATCAGGTTATGTTGCATTTTCCATGTAAAAGAACTGCCACCAATAAAATTCATAGAATAACTCAAGATTTTATTGACCATTTTGTTCTTCGAATAGGACCCGTGATTTGCATCATGCATAATACTCAGACCTATACCTGCAATGCCCAATCCCATGATCAAAAACATCAACAGAACACCAAATCCTGTGATGACTTTGAACAAAACTAACAAAAATGGAACCACATAAAGCGTGAACATAATAATGGTTTTTAAAACCATCTTGTAATTTCCGCTTTTATTAATTTGGTTTTCTTTAAAGTATTTATTCACCCTTGTGTGCAAGGTCTTGAAAAACATATTGGGATCTATTCTACTGAACTTAACACTTGAAGGTTCAAGTGTTGCCGCTTCCTTTTCGATCATCTTACTTTTTAATTAACTTCAAAAATTCTGGTGAGTTGGAATGCTTGAAAAGGACGGAATATAGCAATTTTCACTACAGTTACAGCGAGCTTTTCACTAACAAATACGCCGTAAGATAGTGTTTATAATTAATAATATCCCTTATTTTGGGGACAGTATTATAATTAAAAGTGAATTACCGCGATGGCCATTGAGATCATTGAAAAACCTAAAGTTGAAATTTCACCTGATATTTTAAAGGAAATCAGAACGAAAATTCATGAGAAGGGTCAAGTGATTTTTCATTGTCTGTATCACAATCGATATTTTTTCGAAACCGCCATCAGAATCTGGCCTTCCACTTATCTTTATGATCATCATAGTGACCATAAAAGTGAAATGGTTCATGCAGAAAAAATAGTCTATGCCCCTGAGTGGCAGATGGTGGCACCTATGTCAAGTTCTTATTTTACATTGATATTTGAAGGACTTCCCAAGTCTTGTTCTGTCTTTGATTTTATTGAACAAACCGGAAGTGAGAGTGGAGCTTTCATATTTAAAAATATTAAGAGAAATAACGCTGATGTCTATTATGCTCGTATAAAATGAAATTTGATCTCGATTCCTAAATTTAAACATTAAAAATTTCTTAAGGTAGGCCAATGGTATAATTCATCAAGCCTTTTTTAGGTTGGATAGGAAATCAAACTGCCGGGCCTTATGAAAATGCATGCTCCCCTATTCGCGATTCTTTTTAGTTTTCTAATATCTTCTTGCTCGTCTGATTTTATCGTCGAAGAATTACAATATCCTGATGCTGATCCAAGGCTTTGGGAGTATTTTGAAAGGTTTGAAAATGAAGCACTTCAAAGAGGCCTGAGGATTGATCTGAATCAGATAGAAATCATAGGAAAGATAGAACCAATCGAGGACCAAGGGGTGGCGGGAGTTTGTCAATACGGCTCTGCTATTCACAACAACATAGCGATTGATCGGGATTTCTGGAACAGGGTTGGGGCTAATCAACGAGAAATGGTTGTTTTCCACGAATTGGGTCATTGTGTCCTGCTACGCGCTCACAGAGAGGATCAAAATCAGAGTGGTTTGTGCTTAAGCATTATGAGAAGTGGTACTGGTACATGTAGAGATGCCTACAATGTGGTGAACAGACCTGCGTATTTGGATGAGCTGTTTTCGATCACGAATGACCTGAACTGAAATATCCTAAATACTTAAATTGTCTAGCGTTCATTTTACAGCGCTGGGATCTGTTACTTCCGGTCTTCAGTGAAGACGTTGAAAATTGATTATTAAATGCCATAGTCTAATTATGCATCCATATTTGGTAAATCACATTTGCCAGTCCATTCAACAGATCGCATTCACTAAAAGTAGCCCCGCCAGGACTCGAACCTGGATCTAGAGTTTAGGAAACTCCTATTCTATCCCTTGAACTACAGGGCCAAAGTGGTAAAAATAATTGTATTTTTAGGAAATTCTAAATCTCATAAATGAACATTATCAATTCCCGGCAGAACATTGCACTGGTAGGGGCTGGAATCATGAGTGCCACTCTTGGTGTCTTATTGAAAAAACTTCTTCCAAATTCCAAAATCGATATTTACGAACGCCTGGATAGGGTCGGTGCAGAAAGCTCAGATGCCTGGAATAATGCAGGTACAGGACACTCGGCATTCTGTGAACTGAACTACACACCGATGACTGATGATGGTCAAGTTGAGATTTCTAAGGCATTGAGCATCTCGGAGCAATTTGAAATCTCCAAACTATTTTGGGCCTACCTTAAAAAAAACAAATATTTAAATCCTGACATTGGTTTCATCAATGACATTGATCATATGAGTTTCGTGTGGGGAGATGCCAATATTACATTTCTCAAAAAAAGATTTGAGGCACTGACCAACTATGCCATGTTTGAGGACATGAAATATTCGGAAAATTTTGATGAGATCTTAGACTGGATCCCACTGATGAATGGCCGTGTTCGAAGCGATAAGATTGCAGCTACAAAAATGTCCATCGGTACAGACGTTAACTTCGGGGCCATTACCAGAGGAATGATCGATTGGTTATCAAATCAGGAAGGTGTGAGATTACATTTAGCACATCATATTCATGAGATAGAACAAGAATCGGGTGGTTGGTGGAAAATTGACATGAAGCATCTGAAAACAGGAGAAGAGAAATCTGCCTATGCGGACTTTGTTTTTATTGGTGCAGGTGGAGGTTCAATACCGCTCTTAGAAAAAACAGATATTCCTGAAGCTCGCGGCTATGGTGGCTTTCCTGTAAGTGGTCAATGGTTGCGTTGTAATAATCCCGAAGTTATTCGCCAACATGAAGCAAAGGTATACGGTAAGGCCGCTGTAGGTTCACCTCCAATGTCTGTACCTCATCTCGATACCAGAATCATAAATGGCGAGCGTTGTTTGCTTTTTGGGCCTTATGCGGGATTTTCAACTAAATTTCTCAAGGAAGGATCATTTATGGATCTTTTCTTAAGTATTGAAATGCACAATGTTTGGCCAATGCTTCGAGCGGGAATAAAAAACATTGACCTCACAAAATATCTGATAGACCAAGTAAGGCAATCTTTTGAAGATAAATTTGAATTCCTGAAATCGTATTATCCTGAGGCTCGTATTGAAGACTGGCAACTCGAGATTGCAGGCCAGAGAGTACAAATTATTAAAAAAGACAAAGATGAAGGAGGTGTTCTGAAATTTGGTACAGAAATCGTATCAAGCCAGGACGGAAGCCTTGCAGCATTGCTCGGAGCATCGCCGGGAGCTTCGACAGCGGTTTCGATCATGCTCAATTTGTTACAAAAATGTTTTCCCACAAATATGGAATCCAAAGAATGGCAAGAGACCATTAGGCACATGATTCCATGTTATGGACAATCATTAATTAAAAATGGCAAACTATGTAAGCAAATGAGAGCATATTCCACTGAAGTTCTAAATCTTCAAGATAGGTCATAAGGTATTTTAAATCGAACCATCCTTTCCTGCACAAGGTAACTTTGGTAATATTACAATGATGCTATTCAATCATTGAATAGTATGATTGATCAATCTTATCATAAATTCTTAACATGTGGGACATCAATGAATTTTACGCTATCATCATAAAGTCTTCCTTAATATACATTATCATCATGTTCATTACCAAGATTGCTGGGCTGAGAACATTTGCAAAAATGGCTAGTGTAGACTTTGCTACGACCATTGCTATAGGGTCGATTTTGGCCAGTGTTATCCTCAATGATAAAGTAAAAGTGACCCATGGTGCAGTGGCACTATCAAGTATCATATTTTTGAATCTAGGGGTAGCTTACCTATCTAAAAAATCGCAAAGCCTATCAAAATTGATTACTAATCAACCATTACTTCTAATGAGAGATGGAGAAATACTTACAGATAATTTAAAGGACGCCAACATTAGTGAAAGAGACTTAATGGCAAAACTTCGAGAAGCTAATGCTTATAAAATCACCCATGTAAAAGCCGTTATATTGGAGACCACAGGTGACATTTCCGTATTACACGGAAATAATGAACAAGAGGTGGATGAGATTGTTCTATCGGGTGTCCAAGTATAAGATTTCTTATTCACTGGCACCTAAGAAATTTGGAGGGAATGTCCACATAGAGGACAGCTATAAGTCTGAATACAGTCCAAAGAGTGGTAATGACTCTTGGCGCATGAACATAAGAGTGCGCAATTATACCGTCAAAAAAAATGGAATCACCTTGTATTTTTGTTTAATTCTACTATTTTTGGGTGAATAGAGCCTTTAATCCCGAAAAATTGGAAAAACAACAAATTGATTCCCAGCGCTCGCATTCTTTGGCCATAGCGAATGAAGAACATGATATTGGAGCTGAGCAACATCAACTTCAGCCTCCCCCTCTCCAGCTGAAGATCGAAAATCAAATAGCCGGATCTGATTCTGAGGCCGACGCAGAAGAAGTCCAACTTAAAAAAGGACAATTTTCAATATCTGCACCAGAGGACCCAAATAATAATAAAGACGGACAAAGAGAAGGTAACAACTCTTTTCAATTAAAGGCACAGGAAAATAATACTGGCCTGCCAGGCCATTTAAAATCGGGCATCGAAGATTTATCCGGATTTTCTATGGATGACGTAAATGTTCATTATAATTCTGATAAACCAGCACAACTACAAGCTCATGCATATGCCCAAGGTAGCGATATTCATATTGGACCTGGTCAGGAAGAACATCTTCCTCACGAAGCCTGGCATGTGGTACAACAGAAACAAGGGCGCGTTCAGCCTACAACCCAGTTGAAAGGGCAGTTCCAGATTAATGATGACCAGGGGTTAGAGAAGGAGGCGGATGAGATGGGGGAAAAGGCGACCAATTTTAGCCAGAATAAAAATTTACTTACAAAGGGTTATAAGTATTCTCCCATTCACACCAATGTTGCCCAATGTATTTTAATATCATCAGAAAATTTCAGAGAAGAAAATTATTTAACAGGTTCAGAATTAGAAATTGACCTTTTATGGAATGGTGAATTAGGTCAGGACGGGAATGAACAAGACGTTGACAACCATGAAGGAGATAATGAAGATAATACGGTTCAGGAGGATCTTAATAATTTAAGCCAAGACGAAATTTTAGAATCAATTGCTAGTTATTTAGAGCAATATGAAGGAGCTCAAGGGAACGATGAAAAATTACAATTGATAGGATTAATGGATAAATATCTTTCCAAATGGTTTGATTTAGAAAGCCAGAATAAGGCCTTTATGAGTGGGAAGGTAAATACAAATAGAATGGTTGTACTCCACAAACAACTAGAAAAAGAACATGCCGAAATCGTTAATGCAACTAAAGATGATGAAAATTTTATACCTTTTAATTTAGATAATTTAGAAGAGGGTGAAACTGCTGAAAGCATTAAATCCTTATGGAGACAAATTGTAAATAATGAAGGGAAAATCAAATTAGGAGGAACTGCAGAGTATCAGCAAGCGACGCTAGGACGAATAGTACATATGTTGGAAACACCCATCGGCAGAACAATGTTAAAATTTCTCAATTCTCCGAGACCGGACCTGGAAAACGATCAAGATGACATTAGAACTAATATATATATAACTAATCTGATAGCAAGTTTACCAGAAGAAATTAGAGGAGGAATAGACATCTCAGTTTCTCAATCACAACCCCTCAATGAAGCGGCTTCGAAAATTGTAAGAACAGAAAATCCTGACCAGAATGAAATTGAAATAGGCAATACATCAGAATATTTGGAAGCTACCTTGGGCAATCAAAGATCCATAAAAGTTGGAGATGACTCTTATAATATGGGGGCAGGAACAGGAGCAGTCGTTTTTGTAGAAGGGGAAAATGTTATAGGTCATCCAAGTGCTCAATATCATGAATTATTTACACCTAGTTTTGTTACTTTAGCACATGAATTAGGACATTCGGTTAACCAAAAAGCAGGTGCCTCGCCAATTGATCAAGGTAATGTGTTAAATACTTTATCGCAAAACGATCACCCTGTTATGACTAACACCTTCTTATGGTCAGATCCTGAAGAATATATTAACATCAATAATGTAGAAAACTCAATACGTGATCAGGCTGGTTTAGGAGGACAAAGAATAAGCCATAAAGGAAGTGCATTAGTAAATTCTGTAGCCAATTCCGGTAGCCCTATCGTGCAACAAAGGCTCCACAACATCACAGCGCGATTGCAACATTTAATCGATATGGGGCATCCACAGCATTCTACGAGGGCACAGATGATTCTAACAGCCTTGGGTGAAAGAGATCAATCTAATGATGAAATGCCTTACAGATGGCAATATCTTCTAAGTAATAAAATTTACGAAAAAACAATAAATCAAATAGATGGACTTGAAGTACAGATAACGCCTCAAAGCGTCTTGAGAACCAGGGTTGAATTACTTGCTGGAGCAATGGAAGGCGTTAATACTAATCTTAGAAGAGCTGAAGAAACATTAGCTGGTCTTAACCGAAGAAATAGGAGAGAAAATCAGTTAACTTTAGATTCGTTGAGACAACGAACAAATTTTTACCTTAATCTACTTTACCAATTGCAGGCAAATCAAACCTTACAAGATAATTATTTAGGAGATAATGCGCAAAGTAGTGGCAACTTCCGGAATCTTCACCGAACTATTTCTGATTTTGGAACTGAAATTTATAACTTCAAAGAAAGAATCAGAAATCTATAAACGAATTAGTCACCATTATAAAATAAGAATGTGCAATTACTGTCTAGAAATAGGCCAGGACTAAGCGCTTTAAAAGCGTTCTAATTTGAAGTGTGGCTACTCTTGTTACTTAAGCAAAAGTACGAATACCTCCTTTAGCCAGACTGCAATTCTAAATAAAGTCCATGAAATGACCTTGAGGAATATGGGTATTGTGAACTAATAGAAGTCTTTAAGGAACAGAAGTAAAGTGTCGTAGTGGGAAGAAACATTAAAAGTCTAAAGCACCTTTCACCGAAGAAAAATGCAATCAGTTTCTTTCACTAAGCGTTCAACTTTTTTTTCATCAATAGAATCAACGCTTCCATTACTTCACCATCATCAATCATTTGCTTAGCCACTTGGTGCACCTTATCCTGATCATTGGTCATGATGTTTGAACTTTGAACTTCTTGGTCAGAAGGAAGTCGCTCCAGATTACCAAGTTTACCTAAGTGATTTCCTGTAAGGATTGTACTTTCCTTGATAAAATCCGGCAAAGCATCTACACCTATCCCCTTTTTCCGAATGGGCTTTTCTACTTCAAACAGTGCTTCACCATTAGCTCTGCAGTACCAATTTTCACCCATCCTCCCCACAAGATCCAATTTCTCAGCATCTAATACACCTTCAGGTTTCATGAAGTCTTCATCGACATGTGCTACCAATACTTCACATATCACCAGACTGCCAGCGCCTCCTTCTGGACCGGTTTCAATAATCTGCACTACCCTACATTCAAATGAGGCAGGGCTTTCTTTAACATAGGGTGGCTTTATCTTTTCACTGGGAACTTCGTGAAAGCCTGATTTTCTGTACTCATTAACACCCTTTTCATAGGCAGTACTGGCAAGAGACATCTGTTCTACCATTGAATAAGTGACCATGCTTATGGCCACTTCTGGTACTTCTTTGACATTTAAAAGCGTATCCTTATCCTGCATCGATCTTGCGCTCCGTACTGGCGCAAAAACCAAAGTAGGTGGATTCGCCCCGAAAACGTTGAAAAAACTGAATGGACTTAAATTGACCCTACCCTCTTGGTCGATTGTACTTGCAAAGGCAATGGGCCTGGGTGCAATCGCACTGGATAATAATGCATATGCCTGTCTGTTCCCTTCACTTTCAAAATCTATTGTCTTCATTTCTTAAATTATTTGACCTCTTACCTCACCAAATCCTACTCTTATTCCTTCTTTTTCACAAAATCCAGAAATTACCACTTCGTCTCCGTCTTCCAGAAACTTTCTTTGGCTTCCATCATCTAGTTCCACATGTTTTTTTCCGCCATGAGTCATTTCCAGTAGTGATCCCAAGGCATTTTCATCTTTGCCACTGATGGTTCCGGAGCCCATTAGATCGCCTATTCTTAGCGGGCAACCATTTATAGTGTGATGTGCCACCTGTTGCTCCATATTCCAGTACATGTATTTAAAATTGGATCTCGAAACCGTCGTACCATTGATATTAACTTGGAGATTAATGTCAATGTTCTTATCGCCTTCAAATTCCAAATATGGCAATACTTTTGGTTGTTGAATGGGTCCGGCAACATTGAAAGGTTGTAAAGCTTCGTACGTGACCACCCACGGAGAAATGGAGGTGGCAAAATTCTTACCTAAAAATGGTCCCAAAGGTACGTATTCCCACTTTTGAATATCTCGAGCGGACCAATCATTAAGCAAAACCATTCCAAATATGTATTCCGAAGCCTCAGACGTTGAGACAGGACTACCCATTGAGTTATTCTTCCCTATGATAAACCCTGTCTCCAGTTCAAAATCTAACGCCCTGGTCGGACCAAAGACAGGTCTTTCCATTTCAGTCGTTTTAATCTGACCTGAAGGTCTTTTTACAGATGTTCCACTCACAATGATAGATGAAGACCTTCCATGGTAGGCTACAGGAAGATGCTTCCAATTAGGCATCAGAGCGTTTTCCGGATCACGGTATAGTTTGCCTACATTTTTAGCATGTTCTTCACTGGAGTAAAAATCTGTATAATCACCCACCTTTACAGGAAGATGCATGCGAACATCACTTTGAAGCAGGAGATATGCAGAAAGATCTGTTCCATTTTTGACCGCAGATTGTATAGTTTTTCTAATGTTACCGGTAATCTCTTTTCCCTGTCCTATTAACGCATTCAATGATCCGGTTTGGACCGTTTCTTTACTTATATTTGAAAACCAACCCTTTTCTACTGCATGGGTCAAATCGAAAATATGTTCACCGACAGCAATACCAATACGTTTTTCTCCTTCTCCTAATGAAAAAACCCCAAAGGGAAGGTTGTGTATTGAAAAATCAGAATCTACTGGTATGATTAGTGGCATATGTTTTAAAGCAAAAATAAGGCAATAAGTTTGAAATTAGTTGCATATGCAACAATTTTCCTGCTATCAAAGACAATAAATATTGACTATTTCACTTATAACATGGAAAATAGTACTAAGCAAATCTTCATCTAACTGATTTTTTATATCTTCCAATCATGAAGCCGAAAGATATCATTTGGTGCATAGCATTAGGGGCTATCGTATTATTAACAGGTAATTGTTCTTTATTTACAGAGCCTGTCGACTATAATACCGATGTTAAACCCATCTTGAACAGAAAGTGTATTTCTTGCCATGGTGGCGTCAAACAAAGTGCTGGATTCAGTCTTTTATCCAGGGATCTTGCCCTGTCAGAAACAGAGTCAGAAAAGCCGGCCATTATTCCAGGCTCAGCAAGCGAGAGTGAATTCATCAGGAGATTGACATTAAAGGATCCTGAAGAGAGAATGCCGCTCGGCGGAGAACCTTTGACACAGGAAGAGATCAATATTCTTACCAAATGGGTGGACCAAGGTGCTCAATGGGGACTTCACTGGGCCTATAAACCTTTAACAAAAGAGCCGGAGGTGTTGCAAATGGGAAGCCAAAACGAAAAGAGTTTTATTGACATTGCCATCGACCAAAAACTCTCGGAATTGGACCTCAAGCAAAATGCTTCTGCTGAAAAATCTGACTTGCTAAGAAGAGTATCCTTTGACTTGATTGGTATGCCAGCACCTGCTGATGTACAGCAAGCTTTTCTGGAAGATGAACTATCGTACGAGGATTTAATTGATCGCTTGTTATCCATGCCCTCATTTGGAGAAAAATGGGCATCAATGTGGTTAGATGTCGCCAGATATGCAGATAGCAAGGGCTTTGAAAAGGATAGATCCCGGGACATATGGCGATATAGAGATTATTTGATTCGATCATTCAATCAAGACAAACCTTATGACGACTTTATCATTGAGCAGCTGGCAGGTGATATGCTTGAAAACCCTTCTCAAGATCAGTTGATCGCTACAGGATTTCACAGAAACACACCGACTAACGATGAAGGTGGAACAGATAATGAGGAATATCGTGTCAAAGCTGTCATGGATCGTGTCAACACTACCTGGGAAGGAATATTGGGAACCACTATGGCTTGTGTCCAATGCCACGGTCATCCATATGACCCTTTTCCTCATGAAGATTACTATGAATCCTATGCTTTCTTCAATAATACAAGAGATGCTGATACAGAAAAAGATTATCCACTTCTCAACTTCCTTGACTCATTAGATGAGCAGCAACTACAAAAGCTAACCAATTGGATAGAAACAGTTGACGAAGAAGAAAAAGCCGCTGAATTAAAAGACTTTGTCTATGTTTCCCAACCCATCATCTATTCTATCGAAACGGATGAACTGGTAAACGCTGCCTTGTATGACACTAAGTATCTTGGATTTAGACAAAATGGGACAGCAAGGATTCCCGATGTCAATTTATCAGGTAAAGAAGTCATGTGGATCAATTTATATTCCCATGTCCACAATGGCCGTTTAAGCATATTCAAAGATAGTTTGGATGGTGAATTATTAGCTGAGCAAAAATTTAACCGCAAATCACAAGGATATGAACTGGTTGAAATCGATTTACCAGAAACAGAGGGATATCACGATATCTATTTTAAATACAGCAGCAATCAGTTGAGCCCCGATATGGATAGAGGACTATCTGTGAACTGGTTTTATTTCGGTGAAGCCTTTCCAGGTAACCCTTCTCAGGAAAGGACAGCCATGTGGAAACAGTTTGAGTCATTGGTAAATGGCAATCATGAAAGCACTTTGATTATGACCGAAAATCCGGAAGACCGTCAAAGAAAGACTTTCGTGTTTGACCGGGGTAACTGGCAAATTCATGCTGCGAAAGTAGAGCCGGGTACGCCAGGTGTGCTTCCTCCTATGGAAGAGGGTGCCAGAAAGGATCGTTTAGGATACGCCAGGTGGATCGCAAGTCCAGCTAACCCCTTGACCTCAAGAACATATGTGAACAGAGTTTGGGAACAAATCTTTGGTATGGGAATCGTGCGAACTGTCGAAGACTTGGGTTCACAAGGAGACAAACCAACACACCCGGATTTGCTGGATCAGTTGGCATACAAATTTGCCAACGACTATGAGTGGTCGACAAAGAGGTTACTTAAATCCATCATGGCTTCCAGTGCATATCGCCAATCTTCAATGGCTTCAGAAGAGAAAATTGATAAAGATCCTTATAACCAATTCCTTTCAAGAGGACCCAGAAATAGATTGACAGCGGAACAGATCAGAGATCAGGCGCTGTTTGTCAGTGATTTATTGGTTCCCAAAATGTATGGACCACCTGTCAAACCTTATCAACCCGATGGTATTTGGAACACGCCTTATAACAATGAAAAATGGGTGATGAGTGAAGGTGAAGACAGATATCGGAGAGCCATTTATACGATGATTAAGCGAACCTCCATTTATCCGGCAATGGAAACCTTTGATATGGCTTCCAGGCAATTGTGTACTTCACGAAGAATAGATTCTAACACACCTTTACAAGCCTTAGTTACTTTAAATGACCCCGCGTTTGTAGAGATTTCAGAAGCGATCGGATTACAAATATTGAATGCCAAATCAGTGGAAGAGGGAATCGATAAAGTCTACTTCAGTGCTATGAATAAGAAAATTCATCCTAAAAAACTTGCGATTTTACATCAACTTTACGAGGAGACCAAAGCAGATTCAAATCGGGAAAATGCAGAAGAAATTGCCGCATTAACCGTAGCAAATGCCATCATTAATTTAGACGACTTCCTCAATAAATAAGCATGAAAAAGATCATCAACGAATATAAATTAAAGAAAAGCGAGCTTAATACGAGAAGGTTATTTTTAAAGACCGCAGGCTTGAGCATGGGGGCACTTGCCCTTAACACCATTTTACCTGGATGCACACAAAACACGGTGTCCAAAGCACCCATTGACCTCAATCCCCTCAGTCCAAGGAGCCCACACTTTGCCGCCAAGGCTAAATCAGTGATTTACATACACATGGCCGGTGCACCCTCACAATTTGAATTGTTTGAGAACAAACCGGTTTTAAACCAGCTAAATGGACAAGATTGTCCACCATCTCTTTTAGAAGGTAAAAGGTTTGCTTTCATCAGAGGAGTTCCGAAAATGTTGGGAAGCCAGGCTCAATTCGAGCAAGTAGGGGAATCAGGAGCGTGGGTTTCAGATCGGCTGCCGCATTTCAAGCAGGTGGCAGATGAAGTTTCCTTCATCAGAGGGCTGCATACGGATCAATTTAATCATGCACCTGCCCAAATCATGATGCATACCGGAAGTGCAATTATTGGAAGACCAAGCCTGGGAAGTTGGGCTACTTACGGCCTGGGATCTGTTAATCAAAACCTACCTGGCTTTGTGGTTTTAACCTCAGGAGGAGCCAATCCGGATGCAGGTAAACAAGTATGGGGAAATGGCTTTCTGCCTTCCGTATATCAGGGTGTTCATTGCCGTTCCAATGGTGACCCAGTCCTATTTCTCAATGACCCCGAAGAAATGCCCAGAAACATCCGCAAGAAATCTATCGACGCCATCAATGATGTGAATGCGTTGACTTACGAAGAATTCAATGATCCCGAAACCGTTGCCAGAATCGCTCAATATGAGATGGCTTACAGGATGCAAATGTCTGTACCGGAGGTGATGGACATCTCAACGGAACCTGAGTACATCCATGAATTATATGGCACACAACCAGGAAAAGAGTCATTCGCAAACAACGCATTGCTGGCCAGGAAGTTGGTCGAAAAAGGCGTTCGCTTTATCCAATTGTTTGATTGGGGATGGGACTCTCATGGCGTATCGAGAATGGGTGCTTTAGAATTAGGTTTCATCAATAAGTGCCGTGAAACCGATAAGCCAGTGGCTGCCCTATTACTCGATTTGAAGCAAAGAGGATTGTTGGATGAAACGCTGGTGATTTGGGGCGGAGAATTTGGACGTACACCAATGCAGGAAAACAGAAATGGAGTAAAGCAGATTTATAAGGGAAGAGATCATCACCCTTCTGCATTTACCATTTGGATGGCAGGAGGTGGGATTAAGAAAGGGGCAAGCTATGGCGAGACGGATGAAATTGGATACGATGTAGTCAGCGAAAAATCTTCCATTCATGACGTACATGCAACCATTTTAAATCAACTAGGCTTTGACCATGAAAAATTTACCTTTGATTTTCAAGGTAGACCTTTCCGCCTCACAGATGTGGAAGGTCATGTCATTAAAAAAATCATAGCTTGATGAATATAGATAGGAGGAGATTTCTGCAAAATTCCGCAGTGGTTTTGGGTGGTATGCCAATGTTTACATTTTTTAAATTCTTACCAGAGTATCAAGGCAACAAACTTGACCACATTGAGATTTATAATACCAAATGGGGTTTTGGGGGCAGTCTTGAATCGTTTTGTAGTCAATCCAAAGCGCTGGGGTATGATGGTATCGAGGTGTGGGTCCCTGCAGAGATTGAAGCCAGAAAGAATCTGGTGAACGTTGCTAAAGATCATGGGCTAAAACTAGGGCTTTTAGCAGGGAACAATGGCGATAGTCCGGAGGCCCATTTGCAGAGCTATAAAGACTCCATTTCCAATGCCTTAGAATGTGAACCTTCCTTTATCAATTGTCATGCTGGAAAAGACTATTTCACTTTTGAAGAAAATAGCTTGTTTATAGAGCACAGTATAGCGAAAGAATCTGAAACGGGCATTCCCATTCACCATGAATCACATCGTGGACGAATTTTATTCAATGCTGTTACTGCTGAGCAATTTTTGAAAGCATACGATCAGCTCTTTTTGACCCTTGATATTTCACACTGGACGGTGGTGCATGAGTCATTGCTTGGTGATCAAAAAGAAAGAGTAGATTTGGCATTGTCAAGAACCAGACATGTTCATTCCAGAGTTGGATTTCAGGAAGCTCCTCAAATTCCCAATCCTTCATCAGAACACTATGAAAATGCGGTCAAAGCTCATTTTGCATGGTGGGATCGAATTGTTGATGAAAAGGCTAAAAAAGGAGCGGCTTTAACCATGACCACTGAGTTTGGACCTCCACCTTATATGTGGACCCATCCAGACACTGGAAAACCACTTGCAGAGGTATGGGATATGAATGTTATGATGATGAAAATGTGGAAGGAGAGATATGGTTGATTTTCTAGGTCGAATGCATATTTTGATACTCCATCTTCCGATAGGGATATTATTGATGGTAGTGATTCTCGAATGGGTACATCTCATTAAAGAGATTAAAGTTCCTGATTCAGTTTTTAAAGTTATTTATTTTGTAGGAGCTATCTCTGCTATTTTTGCTTGCATAACCGGAAACATCCTGGCAGGCGGTTATGACTATACTTCAGCTGAAACCAATGATCATTTCTGGGCAGGTATCGTAACAGCCTTGCTTGCGAGTGTAACTTTTTTAATGAGTGTCTCCGGACTGGCTAATTTTAGAAAATATGCATCACTTGTTGTTGCTGCTTCCATCATGGTAACAGGACATTTAGGAGGAAGTCTGACTCATGGTGAAGGTTTTCTTAATCCAGGCCTCATTGCTTATGCAGATGAAAAGCCACTTGAATTTGAAGTACAAAATGTTGAGCAAGCTGATATTTACCATGACATTGTCTCTCCATTATTGGACAATAAATGTGTTTCGTGTCACGGACCGAATAAAATTAAAGGCAAACTGCGCATGGATACGCCTGAACACTTGCAGGAAAACGGCAAATCAGGTAATGAGTTACTGACCGCTGATGGAGAATTAATCAGGCGAATTGAACTGCCCATGAGCCATGACAAACACATGCCTCCTGATACCAAATCGCAATTGACAGAGCAGCAACTGAAAACATTAAAATGGTGGATTGAAAATGGCTCAGCATTTGATATGAAGGTCAATCAAATACCTGATCACGAAAAAATGATTCCTGTGATGACAAAAATGATTGAAGAAAGTGCTCAACCGGTAGATGATCGAAAGAACATTCCCGCCAATTTACCCGAAACGGAAGTGGCAGAAGCTGATGTGGAAATTATCAATCAGCTAAAGCGAGACAAAGTGGTGGTGTTGCCAGCTGGAGAAGATAGTCCATTTCTGGAAATTGATTTTGTGAATATCGATTCATTGACGGACGATCAAATTGACCTGCTGGCGCAGATTGCACCAAACATCGTTCACCTGAAATTGAGCGATACCAGGAATGCTTCGAAACTCTTTACAATTGTTGAAAATATGTCCAATCTGATGAAGCTTTATCTGGACGACACTGATTTGAGAAGCATCGACATGGGATTATTGAATAAAACTGGTCAATTGGTTTATCTGAATTTAAGTGGTACTAACATAGGTGACGCCCAGCTTCAGGAGTTACAATCGCACAAACAATTAGAAAGAATCTATGCTTATGATACTCAAGCAACCATTGACTCTCTGGCAAACGGCACCATAGTTTTCTCGGGTAATTTCACCCTATCCATGCTGCCTTCAGACACCATTAGATTATAACATCGGATGGAAAGATGTTCGATAATGATGATTAAGAACATGACAAGATGTCTATATCCATGAAGCGCCGTAAAGAAAGACTAAGGAGAGAAATGCTCCAAAGAAGAAGTGAGATAGATCGAGATGTTAAAATAAAATATGACCAGGCCATATGCAATCAATTGGTAGCAATTTGTGATACAAATCGACCATCAGTCATTCATTCTTACTTACCTATTGGGTCCGAAATAGATATACTTCCCTTCCTGCAATATGCTTTAGATAAAGGTAAGGAGGTAGTATGCCCCAGAGTCATTGCAGATCGTGAAATGGATATGGTCATCCTGAAGGATATATCTGAGCTAAAACAGAGTTTTAAAGGCACGAAGATTCCTAATTCAGGTCAAATTTTTGAAGGAGAACCTGAATTGATGATTGTTCCAGGTGTCGCATTTGACAATGATAATTACCGAATGGGTTATGGTGGAGGTTTTTATGATCGATTCCTCCTTAAATTCGAAGATGCAATGAAAATTGGTCTGGCCTACCCTTTTCAAATGGTTAGAAACTTACCTAAAGAGGCTCATGATGTCCAACTGGACCAGATCATTTATTTCAATGCTTTATAAATGGTACTGATGCCACCAGCTTGAGGCATAATTTCTACCGATTGATATCCCACCTTCAGCATGATGGCTTTCAGTTCTTCACCGTAGGGGAAGACATGGGCAGAATTGGACAAATAAGAATAGGCATTTTTATCTTTTGAGAAAAGTCTACCTACCAATGGGATAAAAAGTTTGGTATGTAAACCGTAGCCAAATCTCATCAGAGCGGATTTAGGGACGGAAGTTTCTAATACTACTAATCGGCCGCCAGGTTTTAAAACTCTTAAGATTTCTCCCAGGCCCAGTTCTAAGTCCTCAAAGTTTCTGATTCCATAAGATACCGAAACCGCATCGAAAGAAGCCTCTTCAAAGGGCAGTTTTTCTGCATCACCATTTTGAAACTGAACGCGATCGCTTAATTTGTATTTACTCGAGCGTTTTCTCGCGATATCCAGCATGCCATTAGAAATATCCAAACCGATGATTTGATCGATGTCTGACTCCGCATACATAAAAACCATATCTCCGGTACCGGTGGCCACATCAAGCACTATTTCAATTCCCTCTTCCGTCATGAGTTGTTTCACCTTTCTCCTCCACCCTTTATCCATACCAAAGGTGATGATTCTGTTCATGACATCGTAATTACCTGAAATATTGTCAAACATTTCAGTGACCTGTTCCTTTTTGCCAGCCTCAGAATCTTTATATGGTTTAATACTTTTCGACATTTTTTAGATTGAGTTTGCAATATAGCAAACTGCTCAACAACGACATGGTTCAGAATTTCTGCATTAATTTCTATTAGGGAGCGAACACATCGCTGAGAGAGGCAGTTTTTAAATTGACACCAATTCACTCTTCAATTATTAAAGATGGAAAAGCATATTTCGAGCAGCTTTACGCTGTCAGGTCCAGAAAAATTAAAGGTTCATAAATCGGTGGACAAGCTCTCCCGGTTTGACAGTCACATCACTTCTGTATCCATTTTCTTTACGGAAGAAGCGGAAAAGGTGAAATGTATTACTGAAGTCACTTATCTGATTCCCGGGAGAAAGGAAAAAAGGATTATTAAGAATAGCATTAGTAAGAAGGCCAGCAAGGCGCTCAAGAAAGCATTGAAGAAGGTGAAGACCAAGATGATTTCCGTGGTCGTGAAGTATGCAAAGGCTGCGTGATGATTCTTTAGGGGTTTTATATTTTAATATACTGCCAATTCACACACTTCGCTGTATTGTTTATCAAAACTCAATTATTATATAGGTAAATATGTAGTAGATTTTAGTTATCATATTTTCTGATAAAAGTATAAATCATTGATAATCAATTCTGAAAATAGTAATTCACAACATCTATTTATATTATTGGATAAATTTTGGGCAAAAATTTGCAATCGATCATGTATAAATCAGACGAAAATTGTAAATTTGCACCCGCTTAGATGGTTCCGTAGCTCAGCTGGATAGAGCAGCTGACTTCTAATCAGCAGGCCACAGGTTCGAATCCTGTCGGAATCACTAGAAAATCGAAAGCTGGACACGTTAGTGTCCGGCTTTTGTGTTTTAGTACAATGCCGTAGAGCTTGCTCTAAAGCTTTCGTACTAAAACACAAAAGTACATGCGGTAGCATGTAGGCTTTTGATTCTGACCTCGGAGCACCAAGGATCAACGACAGTTAATCCTCCATCAATTGACGCTCTTCAAAACACTAGTTCATCGTTTCATAATGAATAAAATGTAATAAAACCCAGGCGAAGTGGATGGATTTGATTATATCATTTGATTAAGTAACTTTAATACATTACAAATCATTAATCAATCTTTAAAACTTTAATCATGAGTATCGAAAGCATTTTAGTTTGGATCGTTTTGGGAGCTATTGCCGGATGGCTTGCCGGAGTAATCGTGAGAGGATTTGGATTGGGTTTATTAGGTAATATCGCCGTCGGAATCGTTGGAGCATTTCTTGGCGGCTGGTTGGCTGGAGAACTAGGAGTTGCAGGTGCTGCAGTGGGCGGACTGACTTTTGCCAGCATCATTACAGCGATGCTCGGTGCAGTAATATTGCTATTGCTATTACGCTTAGTTCGAAGAGTATAATCTCTAAGAGAGGCTGCCTAACCTTTGGGTAGCCTCTTTCTTCCAAAAACTCCCTTTCCGTACACCTTTTCATAATTTCAGTATATTTATTTGATGTACAAACTGCTGCTGCTTACATTGCTGCTATTCTCCATCGATTTAATAGCTCAACAAACTCCGATCAATAGAACTGATTATCAATTGACTATGAAATCCATTGACCAAAAAATAGTGGTTGACGGCGTTCTCGATGACCTGCCCTGGCAAACTGCCGAGAAAACAACTCCTTTCCATAAAGTCACACCTATAGATGAAGGTTATCCCATCTCTCCCTCTGAAGTGATGATGGTTAGAAATAAAGACCATTTTTACGTGGCCATCACTTGTTTCGACACCATTCCCGGCAAACGACCGGTCGAATCACTCAGACGGGACTTTGCGTTTGGTCGAAATGATAACTTCATTGTTTTTATCGATACTTATAATGATCAGACCAACGGTTTCGCTTTTGGCATTTCAGCTGTGGGTGCACAGTGGGAAGGAATCCAGGCAGATGGTGGTTTTGTTTCTTTGAATTGGGATACGAAATGGAAATCTGCGGTGCAAAACTACAGCGATCGTTGGACGGCTGAATTTGAAATTCCTTATAAGAGTATTCGATACAAGGAAGGTCAGACAGAATGGGGCATCAATTTCTCCAGGCTAGACCTGAAAACGGGACAAAAATCTGCCTGGGCACCGGTTCCCAGGCAATTTCAAACCGCGAATCTAGCTTTTACAGGGACTTTGAAATGGGATGACCCTTTGCCTTCGAGAAAAGTAAATTATGCTGCTATTCCATATCTATTTACACAAGGCAACCAGGATTTTTCTGAAGGCAAGAACCTCGACTATAAATTTAAAGCTGGACTGGATGCCAAAGTGACACTTTCTTCCTCGCTTAACCTGGACCTGACACTCAATCCCGACTTTTCACAGGTAGAAGTTGATGTCCAGCAAATCAATTTAGATCGATTCGAGCTTTTCTTCCCGGAAAGAAGACAGTTCTTTCTTGAAAACAGTGATCTATTTGCCAGCCTTGGCGCTAATGGTAACAGGCCTTTTTTCAGCCGACGCATTGGTCTTACCAATCCTGTGTTGGGGGGTGCCAGATTAAGTGGCAAACTTGGCAATAAGGCTAGGATAGGTCTAATGAATATCCAGACAGGTTCTAATGAGCTCAAAGATGCAAGCAATTATACAGTAGGTGTATTCCAACAGCAATTCTCAACCAGGTCCAACGCCTCCTTTTTTGTGGTCAATGAATACAATTTCAATGCGCAAGGTGACCAAAGTAAGTACAACAGCGTAACTGGATTTGACCTCAATTTATCTTCAGCTGACAGTAAATGGACCAGTAAAATATTCTTTCATCAGTCTCTTTATCAAAACATGCAGGCAAGCGCATTCACTGCCTCTGGCAGCGTTTTGTACAGTACCCCGAAGCTGGCGTTCGCATTGGCCCACTCTTTTATCGGCGAAGGATATAGCGCAAAAGTAGGATTTGTCAGAAGAACAGGTGTTTTCAGATTGGTTCCGGAATTTCAATATCGGTTTTTCCCCACCAACTCAAGTTTGGTCAGCCATGGCATCAATATCGGTTCAATCAACTTTTTTGATACTTCTTATCAATTGCTGGACCGAACTTCGGGAATCAGCTATCAATTTACCTGGGCAGACCGCAGTACACTCTCCTTTAATATTTCAGAAGTTTTTATCCGGCTCCAAAACCCCTTTGATCCTACGAATACTGGTGGCACTCCCTTGCCTGCGGGCACTTCGTACCAATATTTCGGTACAGGAATAGGCTACTTTTCGAATCCAAGAAGTTTGGTAAGCTATTCTGTTACAGCCGGTTATGGAAGTTTTTTTAATGGTACCAGATCCGAAATTACAACAGAAGCAGCCTATCGATTCCAACCTTACGGCTACATTGGCATAGCAGCGACCTATAATGATATCAATTTGCCGCAACCCTATAACAATGCAAACTTTTACTTAATTGGACCTAAAATAGATGTGACTTTCACCGATAAAATCTTTCTATCCACCTTCACACAGTTCAACAATCAAATCAATAATCTCAATGTTAATGTTCGCTTTCAATGGCGCTATGCGCCCGGATCTGATTTCTTTATCGTATTTACCCAAAATACATTTCAGGATGATTATGTCATTAAAGATCGAGGCCTAATCGCGAAAATAAGTTATTGGTTCAATTGATCTGCTCTACCATTAATCTCCGGCAAACTTCATGAGTCAAAGTAATGCCCTCACAATTCCGGTAATCAACGACCATTGATTTGTCAAATGGTTCAACCTTTTTGATATTGAACTCGGTGCCAAGTCCAATTTGCTTATCTGTCAGCATGGCAAGTAGGGAGTCCGTATTGTCAATGACAGCTTTCAGTCTCAAAGTATCCCCCACCCTATAATTCGATAATGCTTTGTAAGGTCTTCGGTATAGCTCCCCATTTTTTGCAGGAATGGGTGAACCATGAGGATCGGCGTCCGGAAAACCAAGTAGCCGATCCATGCGATCAAATAATGATTCAGATTTTAAATGTTCTACCTCTTCAGCGATTTCATGCACCTCTTCCCAGCCGAAACCCATAATATCGACCAGAAACATTTCAGTTAATCGATGTTTGCGAATGATTTGTGCCGCTTCTACCTGACCAAGTTCTGAAAGCCTGATAGGTTTGTATTTTTGATAATCTACCCATCCTCTGTCAGCCAATTTTTTAATCATTTCAGTGACCGTGGACTTATTCACCTGCATCTCTTCCGCCAATTCAGATATGGTCGCAGTCTTATTACGTTGTTGAAGGTAGTATATCGCTTTTAGATAATTCTCTTTCGTCTGTGTAGGCAAAGCTGATGGTAAATTTTAAAGTGTATTGTGATTTCACCACTAGTTAGGATGCACCTAATTTCTAAACAAAAGTAAGAGGTTTTGAACAGAAACTAAAATAAATAAAATAACTCTGTTTAAATTTGTTTGGTAGTACCAAACTTTTTATTTTTGTTGTACTAAATAAAAATTTTGCATAGACTCATATATACATTTTTCTTATTACTTAGCATTGGATGGGCCAACAGTCAAGACCTGTCGATTACAGGGACAGTCCTCTCCGATGACCAACCGCTTGAATTCGCAACGGTATCCTTGAACGAAAAAAAGATCACATATACGGATCAAGAAGGTCGATTTGTCTTCAACCAACTTGAAAACGGTAAATACTCAATACAACTATCCTATTTAGGGTATATCGCTCATGAAGAAATCATAGAGCTGGGAAGCGAAAACATTGACATACAAACCACATTGAAACGAGAACCTTTAAATTTCGACGAAATTGTGGTGACCGGTACAAAAACATTCAAACGTCAAACCAATTCCGCGGTGATTGTCAATGTAGTGGATAGTAAAACGCTGGATAATATTCAAGCATGTAACTTGTCCGAAGGTTTAAAATTTCAACCAGGGTTGCGCGTGGAAACGGATTGCCAGACCTGTAATTATACGCAGTTAAGAATGAATGGACTTGCAGGAGGATATTCTCAAATTCTTATCAACGGACGCCCGATTTTTAGTCCTCTGACCGGTCTTTACGGTTTAGAGCAGATTCCTGTTAACATGATTGATAAAATAGAAGTCATCCGAGGAGGCGGGTCGTCTTTGTATGGAAGTAGTGCAATCGGAGGCACCGTCAATATTCTAACCAAGATCCCTCAAGAGAATTCAATCACCCTAAATTCTATGTATCAAAGAATCAATAGCCAGTCCAATGATATGATGTTGAACGGAAACGGAAATTGGGTTACGAAGAAAAAGAATGCTGGTATTTCCCTATTTATGAATCAACGTAATAGGGAAATCTATGACCATAACAACGATGGCTTTTCAGAGTTACCTAAAATCACCAATAGCTCAGTTGGCATCAGTACTTTTTTCAAGCCGACAGATCAGCAAAAGATCGAAGTCAGCTTAAGCAGGTTATACGAATATCGATATGGTGGAGAAATAACAGACCTACCTGCTCATTTGGCCATGCAATCTGAAGAAAGAACACATCGAGTCTGGATGGGAAGCGCAGACTATCAAATCAATTTTTCACGTGCTTCCCTGATTCTATATTCTGCTTTTCAAAATACTTCAAGAGATCACTATACGGGCATTTTTCCTGATGATCCATCTGAAATTTCACAGCATCTGGACAATCCGCCATATGGCATCTCAAACACCAGTACTTTACAAAGTGGGTTGCAATTTAATTATGAATTCGAGGATTTCATGGCTGGTTCAAATATTTTCACCCTGGGTGCCGAGTATCTTTTAGATGATACTTATGATGAGATTCCAGCCTATCAATATCTCATAGATCAAGTGACCCGGGATCTCGGTATTTTTGTTCAAAGTGACTATGAAATTTCACCCTATTTAAATCTCTTGACCGGTGTTAGAATGGATCATCACAATTTGGTTGATCCCCTCATCTTCAGCCCAAGAATTTCACTCTTATATAAGTTTCTTCAGTTCGGCCAGGTCAGACTTGGCTACGGTACGGGTTTTAGGGCACCTCAGGCCTTTGACACGGATCTACATATCGCATTTGCAGGCGGAGGCGTTTCCAGGGTTCAATTGGATCCGGAACTGAAAGAAGAAAGATCTGAAAGTTTTAATTTATCCGTTAACTATGACCAGCCGACGGAGAATTGGATAGCGGGTTTTACAACGGAGGCCTTTTATACCAGATTAGATGACGCTTTTATCTTAAAGCCCATTGGGGAAGATGAGTTTGGAGAGCAATTCAGAAAGGAAAACGGTCAGGGAGCCACTGTTCAGGGATTGACTTTAGAACTTCGCGCCAATTATAATCGAGTGCTTCAGCTAGAGTCCGGCTTTACCATACAGAGCAGCAGATTTGACCAGGAGGTGGTCTACATCGATGAATTGGAAGGATTGAGAGCGTTTATCAGAACGCCTGATGAATATGGATTTGCTAATCTTTCCTTTACACCCAATAATAAATTCAACTTTAATCTCAATTATGTCTACACCGGCAGTATGATCATACCACACTTTGCAGGTGCCCCCAATCAGGATAAGGACGAGCTATTTACTACTTCTCCTTTTTCAGATCTCAGTAGCAGAATCGGCTATTTATTCCCATTGAGTCAGAATATTTCGATGGAATTATATGGAGGGGTGAAAAATGTACTCAACAGTTATCAGGAGCAATTTGATACTGGGAAGAATAGAGACAGCAACTTTGTGTATGGTCCATCTGCGCCCAGGTCATTGTATGTCGGAGTAAAATTGATGCTTTGATATCAAAATTTCTAAGCACTTGATCAGCCTTAAAAAGGACCACCGCTCATTACAAATGTTAAAATTTTGACGCCTTGTTAATAAATGTTTTAGTGAATCTATAGACGATTACACCAAAACATATCACCATGAAACCATACATAAAATTTACAGTGATATTCATTGTGCTGCTCTTTCATTTTTTGTCACTAGAAGCACAAAGCGACTCTCCAGATCGTATGTTATCTGAAAATAAATTTCCGGTAGCATTTGCATCCATACCCTTGTCAAACGACCCTATTTCATACAAATCAGCGTCAGATAAAGCCAACGACCATGCTGACAACAACAAGCAACACTTTAGTTTTCAATTCTCGGATATTTACTGCGAAAACACATTGAGTATTAAGCTCTTTAATTACCAAAAAGAGGAAATTAAAATTGAGAAAATCTTTCAGATGGGTAACCTGATCATTCCTACACATGAATTAGAAGTCGGTAGTTACCTGCTGGTGATCAAAGATGGCAAACGCAATCATCAATTTAGAATCGAAAGGCAGTAAGAAGAATTCAACACTATGTAGGTGATGTATTTACTACATACTTGTTCTTAAGAAATAATAAAGGAAATGTTAATTGACTGCTACCTAGTGGCTAATTCCACTGCATACGCTGCAATCTTACAGCATTTAAAATAGCCAATAAAGCTACACCAACATCAGCAAAGACTGCTTCCCACATGGTAGCCAAACCACCTGCACCTAGAATGAGAACAATGATTTTTACACCAAACGCCAATGCTATGTTTTGCCAAATTATTCGCTGTGTGGATTTCGCGATATTAATACCGGTAACAATTTTCGAAGGTTGATCTGTTTGAATAATGACATCTGCAGTTTCAATCGCCACGTCACTGCCCAATGCCCCCATTGCAATGCCCACATCGCTAGCTGCAAGTACAGGCGCATCATTTATTCCGTCACCTACAAAAGCAACTATTTTTGATTCATCTTCTTTTATTTTTTCTACCTCATTCAATTTGTCTTCTGGTAACAAACCACCTTTAGCCACTTTAATTCCAAGCTCATTTGCAACTTGTTGCGTTATGGAGTCTTTATCGCCAGAAAGCATAACGACTTCCTGAATACCAACCTCATGGATTCGTTTTATGCTTTGCATAGCATCATCTTTTAATTCATCAGCAATGGTCACATATCCTACAAATTCTCCATCTATTCCCACCATAACAATGCTTTCTAAAATGTCATCTGTAGCTGGAGGCACATTAATTCCAAATTGCTGCATCAGATTCTTATTCCCTACCAAGATCCGCTTTCCTTGCACAACGCCATTCAGTCCCTTACCTGCAATTTCCTCGATCTCATCTGCTTCTGGCAGATTCTGATCAGTAGAATATTCCATGATTGCTTTTGCTATCGGGTGAGTGGATTTTGCCTCAATAGCCATTAATAAGTTCATAAATTCAGCTTCAGGCATTTTACTGCTAATAACGATGTCCTTAATTTTAAAAACACCCTTGGTCACCGTCCCGGTTTTGTCCATGACTAGGGTGTTCACTTTCGTGATCTGATCCAAGTAAGTTGCACCTTTAAATAACAAGCCATTTTTCGAAGCAGCACCTAATCCACCAAAATAACCAAGAGGAATGGATATCACCAATGCACAAGGACATGAAATAACTAGAAATATCAAGGCTCTATAAAGCCATTCTACGAAAACATAATCAGAAACAAAAAAATAGGGTAAAAAACATATTCCTATTGCCAGATACACCACAATTGGTGTGTATATTTTGGCTAGACGCCTGATCAGTAATTCCGTTTTGGATTTGCGAGAGGTGGCATTCTGCACTAACTCTAGAATCCTCGCGATGGAACTATCATTGAATAATTTTTCGACTTTAACCTCGATCACTCCTTCTAAGTTGATGGAACCAGCCATTACCTTTTCATCTTTTTGGATGTCTAGTGGTTTACTCTCACCTGTGAGCGCCGCACTATTTAGAACCGCTTTATCAGAAATAAGCCTGCCATCGAGTGGAATCTTTTCTCCCACCCGTATTTGGATGGTCTCGCCTATTTTAACCGATTCCGGTTCTACCGACTCGTAACCTCCGTTTCGAAATACACTGGCAGTGTTAGGGCGCACATCTAGTAAAGCTTTGATATTACTCTTTGCCCTTTTCACAGCTGCAGTCTGGAAAAGTTCACCTATGGCATAAAAAAGCATTACTGCTACTCCTTCCGGATACTCGCCTATTGCAAATGCTCCTATAGTTGCAATCGACATCAGGAAAAACTCAGTAAATACTTCCCCTTTTCTTAGCGCTTCCCACGCTTCTTTCATGACGGGAAAACCTACAGGTAGGTACGCTAAAGTATACCATAGAATCTTAATCCAACCCTTAAAGAACTCGAGTTTCAATAGATGTTCAACTGCTAATCCTGAAAGAAGCAACACCAAACTTATCATTGCTGGCAAGTATGCCTTCCAACCTAAAGCTCCTCCATGTCTTTGATCATGTGAATGATCATGACCATCCCTTTCATGGTGCTGATCAGTTCTCGGGGCAATCGCAGGTGGTGTCGTACCATCTATTTTTTCTTCCAGAGTACAGCAAATCAAATTGCCTTTACTATCATAAACTGGTGGGTGTGGGTGAGTTATGTGATCATTCATTTTGTTTTATTTTACTGCGGTTGCTACGAAAACCCCACCCCTATTGAAGGTAGTGTTGACGCGAAATTGATTGACTCTTTTCTCTAAGTATTGATAAATAGGTCTATCTACTTCTCCTTTACCTATCCACTTTATAAAAGCACCTCTCAAGCTAGGTTTAGGTAAATACCAATCCATAATAACCATAGTACCATTAGGGCTTAGAAGTTCAAGCATATTATCTACAATACTTTGCCACTCAGGGAATCCAGACAAGCCCAAATCGCAAATTAAGGCGTCTACCTGTATTTTGTTATCAATGTTGCTCTTTAACCACTTATCACAAATATTTCTAGCATCAGCACGAAAAACTTTAATGTTAGACCATTCGTGCCTTTTAATTTTTATCTCAGCCTTGTTCAACATTCCTGGAGACAGATCAATACCGATGATGAGCCCAGAATCTTTCAGATATTTTTGAAAGTACTCAAAATTCTGACCAGTTCCACAAGGAAGATTAAGAATGGTTTGTCCAGGTTTGAGATTAAGTTGTTGAACGGCATAAGATCTTGCCTTATGGTAATACCATTTGGGAGAAAGCCAATCGTAGACTTTTGAAAACCGATCGTAAAAAGATATGTCCATACCTATGAAGTATCAATATTTCAGCAAATGTACAATTGAATTGTCTGCAATGAAATTGCAAAGTTGTTAACTACAACTAGGACACAAGCCTTTTATCATAAGCTCCATCTCTTTCTTCAAAAACCCACTAGGCAATCGCATTTCTGGAATGACTAAACTATCTATACATGTAATTTGCTCACATCGCTCACACTGAAAATGTGGATGCTGGTCAATGTGGTGAACAGGAGTACAATGTTCATTACACAACGCATACTTTACCTCACCTATTCCATTGTTTATACTATGAATGATACCCTTATCCTCAAATGTTTTAAGGGTACGATAGATGGTGATTCTGTCAGATTTTGGGAATTCATCCTCTAGCTCCTGTAAACCGAAAGTGCCATCATTTTCCATAAAAAATTCTAGAAGTAGCTGCCTCATAGGCGTAATTCTGATCTTTTTCTCTTCTAGAAATTGGATTACTCTTTCCATCTTCTATTGTTTTACTTCGACTTCTGCTTTTTTAAATATTTCTTGCAAATCATTTGGTATCTTAAATGGTTTTAGAGCAGGAACATCTGCGCCTCCTGGATTCCCAATGGGTACAGTCCCAACAAATGACTTAATTCCACCAAAAATGAGCCGTGGAATTTGACCTAGGATTTCTCTTCTATTCTTAATTCTAAATCCAAATTGCATCATTTTCCAGTGAACATAGCTATGTACAAAGGGATATCTCTGACCTATGATGTGTGCCCTTTCTAAATGAACCCACGCGTTGCCTATCTTTCCATTCCGATACTCCGTACTGAACTTTTTCATTTCTGTATTATAAAAAGGCTTGAGCTTTTCTGGCATTATTATATATAATTTCATAAAGATTTTTTATAGAAGTGATTTACAAGATTTTATTAATTTCTTTTCGTGCCATTGATTCTTAAAATACGTTAAAAACATTTCATTGAATAATTTTAATGATCATGCTCTAATTCTCCCGCTTTAGATTGGGCATATACATAATATGCTCCATGCGTCACTATTTTCATATCACTAGATATGTTATCGATTAAACTTACAGCAGTGAATCCATTATCAGATGTTCCGGGAATCACCATAAGTCGCTCAAATTCTACTTCGCCTGCATCTGTCTGATCATTAGCAACATAGATATAAGAAGATGCTCCATCTTTTATTATAGCTGATTCCGGCAAGGCTTGCACCGTCTGGTCGTTCAACCATATTTTAGCTTCTACAAAAAGATCCTTGATGAACTTGGGCCGTTCCTTTTCTAAGTGACCATGGATTCGAACTGTCTTATTTTCTGTATTGAACTCTTTCCCAATGACGTGGACTTCTCCTTCGTAAATTGTACTTCCCAACGCAGGGACAGAGTAACTGATTTTTTGCTCTTCCTTGATGTTTGCAATATCCTTTTCGAAAACATCTAACTCTAAGTGCAAGTGATTTTCATTGACAATTTCCATCAATTCTATGTTCGGAGTAACATACATTCCATTATGCATCTTAATGGAAGTAATATAACCGCTCATCGGTGCATAAATCGCAACACGTTCGATAATATTGTCTGCTGTCAATTTATCTACGTCAATTCCTAGATAAGATAACTGCTTAGCAATCCCTTTTAAAGTTGCAGTTTTCATATTCACTAAGGACTCAAGTTTTTGCACATTTTTCTCAATGCCAGCATTGGACGCCACTAAAGTTCTTTGGCGAGCCAATTCTTGTTGATCATAGATTAATTCAGCAGACACCTCAAGATATTCTCGCTGATGCTGGATAAATTCTGGGTTTTCTAAATAAGCCATGACTACTCCTTTTTTAACGTAATTGCCTTCTACATACTTATTACTATTTTTGATAAAACCACTCGACTTCGCACTGACAGAAGTTAACGCATTAGGAGGTAAGCCTAAAGTACCCGTGGCACTTATAAAATCATTGATTTTGATACTAGAAAAATCACCAAATTGTATATCCATGGTTTTGATTTGCTCTTTACTCAAGTGAATCTCTCCTTCTTTGTGTTCTTCACCATGACCATCACCTTCAGTGTGTTGAGTTGCTTCATCACTATAATTGTGACCGTTACTCTTTTGATGAGTCTGACGACAAGAAACTAGAAGTAGCATACATGCTACTGACACAGTGGATAGAATTAATTTATATATAAATTTCATTATGAAAATTTTTATTGATATGACAAAAATTGATAAGACATTACAGCCTTGTTATAGGCTAATATCTGCTCCCAATATTGCTTGTTATTTTTAGAAAGCAGATTCAGCGTATTGAGTAATTCGAGATAGGAAATTTCTCCTGCCTGATAATTGAGTTTTGAAATTCTGTCTAATTCAGGGTTAAGATTTTCTAACTGATCTCGATAAAATTTCACGCCTTCTGCATAAAGTTGAATAGCATTCCTAACAGAAAGCAAATCTTGTTTCGTTCGAAAACGTTCAGCTTCGAGGTTGGCTTGTGCAACCTCCACCTGTAGTCGCTGAGCAGCTATTTTCTGCTTGGCCTGCTTATTAAAGAGTGGTATTTGGATGCCAGCTTGTAACCCATGCAACCATCCACCCTCAAAATAATTTTGAGCGGCATAACCGACACTAAAATCAGGTTTCATGGACGCCTTTATTAGGTCAATGTTTGCCTTTTCGATATTAATGTCCAGATTGGCTAATTGTATCCTCAACGAATTCATGTTATCTTCTTGCACAAAGGGTAGAAGCGTCAAACTGTCTTCAGATGTAACCAAAACATTGGAGTTAAGTAATTCAGACAATTTCTCCTCTAAGTTTTTAATCTCTATGTTTACCTGATTTTCCAGTAAGCGATACTCATTTAGGGAAGATTGAATAGAAAGCAATTCCATCTGATTTGCTTCTCCTACTTCTACCCGAACTCTTGCAACCTGAGCATATTTTTCATAAAGCTGATAAAGCCTAGCGTACAGTTTTTGCAATTCTTTACGTTGTTGTAAGTCAAGATAGTTCTGCTGCACTTGCAATTGTAAATCTCTTTCAGTCCATTGCTTTTTCAAGATACTCTGAGCAACCCGTTCATTTTGCAAACTATTTTGTGCTCGCGTATTTGCAGGATTAGGAACATTTTGAATCAAGCCGAGCTGGTTCACACGCTGTCCATTTTCTCTAAAAAGTCCGTCTCCTTGATAGCTAAAATCCGTCGTTCCTAAACTATATTCTAAATTTTGTAAAGCTTGACTTTGCTGTACTTGCATTTCAGCTGCAATTATGGTTGGATTATTAGCTATAGCCATTTCCACTGCCTCATTCATGGATACAGGTAACTGTTGAGCTTGCGAGGAAAAACCTATAAATAGGAGTGGAATCAAAATTAATGTACCCTTTGTAGGCAATGAACCATTCGTCTTTCTTTCTTGCCATTTCGCAAGCCAACTGTACAAAATAGGAAGAATAATCAAGGTCAAAAATGTGGCTGTAATCAAACCTCCTATGACCACAGTTGCTAATGGTCGTTGAACTTCTGCTCCTCCTGAGCTTGAGATTGCCATGGGAAGAAAGCCAAATGATGCGACCATAGCAGTCATTAGAACAGGTCGCAATCGCACTTTTGTGCCTTTAAGTATCCGCTCTCTAACATTGGTAACCCCTTCATTTTTTAACTGATTCAAATATCCAATTAATACGATGCCGTTCAAAACCGCTACACCAAACAAGGCAATGAATCCAATTCCTGCAGAAATGCTGAATGGCATTCCTCTGAGCTCTAAGGCCCATATACCTCCGATCGCAGATAAAGGTATGGCTGTAAAGATCAATGCTGCCTGAGCCACAGACCCAAAAGTAAAAAAGAGTAGAATGAAAATCAGTGCAAGTGCCAGTGGCACGGCGATCATCAGTCGCGCATTCGCGGCTTTTAGATTTTCAAATTGACCTCCATAATTAAAGTAATAGCCGGCTGGCAATTCCACTTTGGCATCCAATTCCACTTGTATTTTTCTAACTAAAGTCTCTACATCTGTATTTCCAACATTGACACCAATAACAATTCTACGCTTCGTGTTTTCTCTGGAAATCTGCATCGGTGCATCTATCAATTCCACATCTGCGACAGCTTGTAATGGAACTTGTGTTCCATTGTCTAAAGTGATGTATAATTCTTGAACGTTGCTTATATCGCTTCGATATTTTTCATCAAATCGAACCACTAAATCAAATCGCTTTTCTCCTTCATAGATAATACCAGCACTTTCCCCTGCAAAAGCAGTCCTCACTACTTGATTCACTTCTTTAACCTGTAATCCATACTGTGCCATTTTATCATACTTGAAATTTATGATGATTTGTGGCATACCTATAGTTTGTTCAACATTCACCGTTCCTACACCTCCTATGCCAGTTATAATTCCCTCTGCCTCCTTGGCTTTGTTGTACAGTAAATCAAGATCTTCTCCATACAGTTTAATCGCGATATCAGCTTTAGAACCGGTCATCAATTCATTAAATCGTAATTGGATGGGTTGAGAAAATTCGTAACCTACTCCAGGAAACACACTGAGTGATTCTTCGATCTTTTCAAACATTTCGGTCCGGTTGCTTGCAGAAGTCCATTCGTCCTTAGGTTTCATAACTAAAGTATAATCTCCTATTTCTACGGGCATAGGATCAGTGGGTATCTCTGCCGATCCAATATTAACTACTACGTCCTCTATTTCAGGAAAGTCTGCCAAAAGTTTTTTCTGTATCATTTTCGACATTTCGATACTTTGAGAAAGTGAAGTTCCAGGTGGCAGAATTTGCTGCATGGCTAAGTCACCTTCTTCTAGAGTGGGGATAAATTCACCACCCATTCGACTAAAAACTAGCATACTTAAACTGAACAGTATCACTGTCCCCAGTACAAAGGCGGCTTTGAAACGTAAGGCAAGGTCAAGTATCGGTCTATACAGTTTCTGAAAGAATGCGATAATTCGATCGGCAATTGTTTTCTTATTGCTGATGTTCTTATTTAAAAATAAGGCCGCCATCATAGGAACATAAGTCAAGGAAAGAATTAATGCTCCTCCAATTGCCAACATAACTGTTTGGGCCATGGGCTTAAACATCTTACCTTCTATTCCTACCAACACTAATATCGGTATATACACCATCAGGATAATAATTTCTCCGAAGGCAGCTGAACTCCTGATTTTAACAGACGCGGTCTCAACTTCTTTATTCATCTGAGCGGCCGTCAGTTTTTGACCTCCAAAATTGACTTGCAAACGATGTACTATAGCTTCCACAATAATCACTGCTCCATCGACAATCAGACCAAAATCAATTGCGCCTAGCGACATGAGATTGGCAGAAATCCCTAACACATTCATCATGGAAATGGCAAACAACATCGATAAAGGTATAACAGAAGCCACTATTAAACCCGCCCGAAAATTTCCGAGCATCAAGACCAAAATAAAAATGACAATAAGTCCACCTTCCAGCAAGTTTTTCTTAACTGTTCCAATAGTAGTAGATACTAATTTATCCCTAACCAAATATGGCTCTATTACAACTCCCTCTGGCAATGATTTTTCAATCTGAATCACCCTTTCTTTAACTCGGTCAGTAACCGCAGCTGAGTTAGCTCCTTTGAGCATCATTACCCGACCTCCTACGGCCTCTTCACCATCTCTAACCAGTGCACCATAACGAGGAGCTTTCCCAAACTGCACGGTGGATACATCCTTTATTAAGATAGGTCTTCCATTTCGAACATCTACCACTATATTACCGATGTCATTAAGAGACTGTGCGACACCATTTGTACGGATATAATAGGTGTTTGGATTTTTTTCGATGTACGATCCACCAGTGTTTTCATTGCTTTTATCTAGTGCATTAAATACCTCTGTAATACTAATCCCAACTGATTTGAGTAAATTAGGATTTACGGCTACTTCGTATTGCTTCAGATAGCCGCCCATTGTATTGACTTCTACCACGCCTTCTATTCCTGATAATTGACGACTGACGATCCAGTCCTGAATGCTCCGAAGGTCGGTGAGTGAATATTCGTCTTCATAACCTTCAGCAGGGCGCACTACATATTGGTATATTTCTCCTAAACCTGTAGATATAGGTGCCATCTCCGGTGTGCCCAGACCATCTGGTATGTTGCTCTCTGCTTCTTTTAAAAATTCACTAACCAATTGGCGTGATAAGTAAATATCCATATCCTCTTCGAAAACGACTGTGACAACAGATAGACCAAAGCGAGAAATGGATCGAATTTCCACCAATTGCTGAATATTTTGTAATGCTAGTTCTACTGGTGTTGTAATAAATTGCTCCACCTCTTGCGTCGCAAGTGTCGGTGAAATGGTAATTACCTGGACCTGATTATTAGTAATATCAGGAACAGCATCAATAGGTAACTGTCGCAAGGAAAATATTCCCCACACAATGAGAGCCACTACCAATAGGCCTACAACAAACTTATTGTCAATCGAATAAGTGATAATCTTATCAAACATGAATTATGATTTAAGTATAATTTAGTTTTTGCATCAAGCGCAAGAGGACATAGTTTGCCCTAGGAAATTGATTAAACTATACTTGGCGGGTGCCATACTCCCAGACTGTAGTCAAATGAATAGTCGAAAGCATAGTACATTTTATAGCTGAAGATATGTTCTTTTGTAGTCTTCGCTGGTTTTTCAATAAGTGGAATAATGAGGAAGGTACCACAACAAGAACATGTGCAAAAAGGAGTACAATTATCTTCTTGCTCTACAGGATGGCTATGATCGGTGTGGTTTAATACATTTACTACTGTATCATTAGATATACATTGTGTTAACCCATCCCCACAGTACAAAACCGACAGGCATAAAATATATAATGATAACGATATGGAAAAAATCCTCATAATATTATAACAAAGTTAAACGAAATTACTTGCAATTAACTTGCAAAGTTTTTCCGCTCAATAATGCTCAAATTTACTTGATCAATATTTTTTACTATCACCTTATAAAATTAGGTATTGAATTTTTAAAAATTCAGTCTAACTAGACCTTTTGAAATTGATTACTATAAAGTAGGTTATGCTATTCTCTGCGAAAAGCATTAAGCCTCTCATCTAAGTTATTCAAAATATTAGCAGATTTGCATCACTCTTCATTTTATGTATCTAACTATCTTTCTGAGATTTTTAAAATGATACATAATATTTATCAATCGATAGTAAAGTTTGTATACAATTCTTGAGAAACGCATATTCACTTTGAGATAGAAATTTCACAACAATCATTCACATTGACATACGTTTAACAACTCGATATAGTCAAACATTTTCAAAATCCACATCAATATTTTCACATCACTCATACTAGAATATACTTATGAGTAGCATAAATGAGTAACTATTTATCCGATATATGACAGTTTCATCATATAATTAATACCTTTGAAAAACATTTTTACATTAAAATGTTGATATGGTTAAATATGACATCTAAATTGTCCAATGGATAGGTATATTGACATTTTCATCAATGGTTACCGTGGTTACGCTCAATATCTTTGGCAGGAGATCACCCACCCTACCTGGAAAAGTTATTTCTACTGGCTCATCATCGTTTCCTTGCTATTTTTCTTTTTAGAGGTGGTCATTCCCTGGAGAAAAAAGCAACCTGTCTTTAGAAAAGACTTCTGGCTGGATGCCTTCTATATGTTTTTCAATTTCTTTCTTTTTTCTCTCATTATCTACAATGCGGCCTCAGATGTTATTGTGAATTTGTTTAATGACGGAATTAAGGCCTTGACAGGATTTAATCTGCAAGCTAATAATCCATTGAATAACTGGCCGATGTGGTCTATCTTAATCATCGGTTTTGTAGTTAGGGACTTCGTCCAATGGTGGGTGCATCGGCTACTTCATAAATCCGACTGGTTATGGCAGTTTCATCAGGTTCACCATTCTGTTGAGGAAATGGGCTTTGCCGCTCACCTCAGGTTTCATTGGATGGAGACCGTAGTCTATAGGACGCTTGAATATATTCCTTTGGCCTTGCTGGGTATCGGCTTGTATGATTTTTTCATCATACACATATTCACACTGGCCTGGGGACACTACAATCACTCGAATATTTCTGTACAAGGTTGGGTGACCGGCGGGATATTAGGTATTCTCCTTGGAATTGTTTTCTCACAGGGATTACTGGATCTGGAATTTGCAAAACAATCCACTTTTGCTGGTTCACTACTCATCATATTAGGAGCATCGATCATCAGTGCCATCATATTAGGACCCGTTATGAAATATCTTTTTAATTCACCCGAAATGCACATCTGGCATCACAGTTACAATTTACCAGAAGACCGCCAGGATGGGATCAATTTCGGTTTGACCTTAGCGATTTGGGACTATATTTTCAAAACGGCCAGAATTCCACATGATGGCAAAGAAATAAGGTTGGGATTTCCTGGAATTGAGAAATTTCCTGATAATTTCGTAGATCAGAATATGAGAGGCATTTCAAAGAAAAAATCAGTGCAAGTAGATGAATCAAAGTAGACGCTCCTTTCTTAACAAAACCATGAAGACTGCCTTGGGTTTACCCGTTATTTACTATACAAATTTACCCAAAGGACTCTACCCTATTATTTGGGACGAAGATCCTATTCAAGGGAAGAGTTCCGAATTGGTCATATTGAATTCCAGACCTGTAAATGCTGAGACGCCTGCCCATTTATTGAATGATGCGCTGACACCTAACGATTTGTTTTTTATTAGGAACAATGGCCTTCCTCCCAGCGAGATCAATGTAGCAGATTGGACATTAACTGTTGAAGGAGAATCTGCAAAAACATCGAAATCCTTTACCCTCCAGGATTTGAAGGACGAATTTAAAAATGTGACCCTTAATTTGACCTTAGAGTGCGGAGGAAATGGCCGTTCAGAATTTAATCCTCCTGCAAAGGGTAATCAGTGGACGACGGGTGCCGTAGGATGTGCCTCGTGGACGGGAATCCGGCTAAAAGACTTACTGGCAGAAATTGGAGTAAAAGACGATGCTGTTTACGTTGCGTATGAAGGAAGAGATCTACATCTCTCGGGTGATCCGCAAAAGCTACCCATTTCGAGAGGTGTCCCCGTTTCCAAAGCCATGGAAGACGAGAGTTTAATTGCGTGGTCCATGAATGGTGAGGACCTGCCATTGATGAATGGTTACCCACTGAGATTGGTTTTTGGAGGAGTGCCTGCATCTTGTTCTGGAAAGTGGTTGAGTAAAATTCTGATCAGAGATCGTGTACATGATGGAGCTAAGATGGAAGGCCAATCCTATCGAATTCCTTGTGATCCGGTAGCTCCAGGCACCAAGGTTGCAGATGAAGACATGTGCATCATTGAATCCATGCCAGTCAAATCTCTGATCACTTCTCCAAAGACTGGCGCTATGGTCAAACCTGATCAAAAATTCAAAATAGAAGGTAAGGCGTGGACTTCTGCCGAAAGCATCGACAAAGTTGAGTTGTCCTATGATTTCGGTGTTTCCTGGATGACCACACGGGTCAAAAAAGCTGGCAATCGTTATGCGTGGCAGCAGTTTGAAGCAGAGCTTACTTTACCAAAAGTTGGCTATTATGAGATATGGGCAAGAGCCACAGACTCAGAAGGTGCCAGACAGCCGATCATTCTGCCTGGATGGAATCCAAAAGGTTACTTAAACAATGCTTGTCATCGTATTGCCGTAAAAGTGGTCTCATGAAAGGATTATTAACAATGGTGACGATCTCTTTTTTACTGGCGTGTTCTAGCGAGGAGCCTAATGGCACGGCGGAATTCAATAAAGTAGAAGATGGCATACACCTCAGGACTGGTTTACACGATGATCCTAATTTACAGCTGGTCATTGGAGCCTGCACACCTTGTCATTCAGCAGATCTAATTACTCAGAATAGGGCCACAAGGGAAGGATGGGAAGGAATGATCAGATGGATGCAGGAGACCCAGGGATTAGGTGACCTGGGGCAGGGAGAACCAGTTATTTTAGATTATCTGGCCCAATACTATTCACCGGAAGAAACAGGTCGAAGAAAAAATCTCGTCATTGCAGAGGAAGATTGGTACCAACTAGAGGATTAGTAGATAGTGCAGGCATTTTTTAGTAGACATATGCATAAATCAATGCTGTGTTTCGTTACAACTTTCTAATTTGCGAACTATAACAATCTTTTTATGATATAGTATCGTAACTTAATAACTAGAAAGAACCTATGAAAAGACAAAGAACTGCCTACGCATTCATTATTGTTGCCATTTCGATTGTGTTTATCATCTATGCGAAGAACTTCTTAGTTCCGCTGATTCTTGCAATTGTACTGTGGTATCTGATCAATGCGCTTAATTCACTTTTTAGAGCAGCTCCCTTTGTCAGAAATAATATTCATAAAGCCATCACGATCACTCTATCTTCGATTTTTATTTTGCTCATCTTATTCAGTATCGGTAGCCTAATTACGACCAATATCAATGGTATGATTGCCGTGGCTCCGAGCTATCGGATCAATTTTGAACAACAAATCAGCAAGATTGCAACTTCCATTGGCTATTCCAGAGCCACTGATATACAGACTCTTTCTACACAAATGGAGTTTGACAGTTTTTTAAGGGGATTGCTAATGTCCTCCAGAAAAGTAGCTCAGCAATTTTCCATCATTTTACTTTATACCCTATTTTTACTTCTGGAGCAAAGCACCTTCGCTAAAAAAATAGTGGCGCTAGGCATGGGGAAAGACCGACGGGAACGTTTGTCTGTTATTATGCAGGGTATCAATGAAGGAGTCAGAACTTATCTGGGAGTCAAACTCATAGCTTCGATCGCGACCGGGCTTTTAAGTTACGGTGTGTTGCGCTTTGTGGGATTAGATTTTGCCGTATTCTGGGCTTTTATCATTTTCATTTTCAATTTTATACCTACTATCGGAAGTATAACCGCCACCATCTTTCCTTCTCTAGTAGCATTGGTACAGTTTGAAACCTTGACTCCTTTTTTCATCGTTTTAATCGGTGTCGGTGTCATTCAGATTATCATCGGAGGGATCCTGGAACCTAAGTTTTACGGTGATTCTTTGAACATAAGTCCGTTTGTGATCGTTTTGTCCCTCGTGATGTGGGGATTATTATGGGGCGTAGTGGGGATGCTTCTTTGTGTACCCATCACGGTGATACTCATTAAAATCTTTGCTCAATTCGATAATACGAGAGCCATTGCCATAATGTTGTCCAGAAATGGTAATATAGGTAGTGTAGGAAGAAATTGATAACAGATATCATCTTTATTTAATATATTGGTGCCTGATGGAAACGACAACTAGCAGAATTCACTTCAATTTTAAATTATCGGATTTGTTGGTACAACCACTCGCCTACAAATCCATCGCCTTTCTAGAGGAGCTGGTAGAAATTCTGCAAAAGGATATCAAGGATAGTGATGAAGATTATCAATCGAGAATTTCATTCATTTGGGCATTTCAAGTAAAAGAAATTGCCATTCTTTTTAGGGACACAGTCGTCAATTTATTGAAATTAGAACAATATGTAAGCGATGGCATTCGGTCTGAAGAAGAATTAGAAAATTACCAAAAAGAGCTTTACGATATTCTTGAGTCTGCGACAAATGACCTGGAAGATACTTTTGTCAAATGTGAAGAGCGTAATCAGGAATTAAATTCAGAATGGGAGCACCAATTCAATCCTGCGCCAGCGGTCATATTGCAGGTAGAAAAACTGATCAATCAGATCAAAACGATTCAACGAAGTCAGCTAAAACTTGACTTACTGACCATTAAATTTGAAGATTATCGGTCCAGCTATTTGGAACATATGAATCAAAGAGAAGACTCTCTCCACAAAATCGAAAAAAGTCTGGTTTCACTCAAAAGCACCATTGAGTCAGAAGAAGACAAACTGGGGAAGGTGCAATTAAACAAGATTGACAATCTCATAGAAACGCTTTTACAAAAGATTGAAGATGGAATCGTGCTGGCACCCTACCAATTTATTGTTTTGGAGGATGTCGATAAGTTAAAGCTTGCCGTCGGAACGGCAGGTGGGCATCTAATCTACAAATCCGTAGATGTTTTGTCAGAGATTTCTGGCTGGACCTCCTTTAATCTGGCTTCACCCCTAAAGACCATTGACACCAAAATACAGGCCTACAAAGAAAAAACCATCGTTGGTCTCATTCAGGTGTCTAATAGAATCAAGGCCAAATTAGAGAGTGCGAATGGAGATGAAGTCGAAGTTCCTAAATCCGAAATCACTGCGCCGGTACAAAAGTTAATCAGCGAGTATCGAGAGGACATAGTGCCCAACGCATTGGAACGACTCGACGAGTTAAAAGAGCGTTTGGTTACGCATATAAGAATCAGCCAACTTTTCAATAATAAGTTTAATTTTCTTCCTTCTTCTGCTATTGGCCAGTTGACCGGATTTGCTGAAAAGTCAGATCTTCAAAGACGCTATAGTCCAGGAAGGATCAGAAGTGTGTTTGCCCAATTTTTCGAAAACTTATTTTCCACTTATTCAGAAAAAGAGCAAGTTACAGCTGCTGCCTTTATTAAAGATGTCATAAGCTTTGATACAGAAAATGATGCCAATGCCTTGTTTTTAAAAAGTGGTTTTCTGGGCAGTTCTTTTTCTGTAAAGCGGACCGAGATTATTCACAAGGTCAAAAATCATTTTGAGTTGTGGCGGGAAGGATATGGTGGAGGACTCCTCATTAAAGGTGGTCATTTGTCAGGACGCTCCACAGTTTTGGAAATGTTACCGATCAATTATCCCGAAGTGGAGAGCTATCACGTAGTTCCGGGACAGAAGATTGATGTCAAAGGACACAAGCGTGCCATGGGTGACGATTTGATTGATACCTTAAATTTCATTATTAAATATAAGGGGCCTGAAAAATGTATGGTCACCATAGATGACTTAAACTACTATGCAGACCATCCGGAAAAAACTTTTGAAATTTTCGCGGAGCTGAACAAGATAGTGTCCAAACATTCTAAAAAAGTCTATTTTGCCATTGTCGTCCATAAATATTTATACAATAAATTATCGCATTATTTCAATATTGCTGATATCTATACCGAAACAGTGAATACTGATTTCATGACTGTAGATCAGATTCAGGATGCGGTATTAACCCGGGCGCATGCAGTCGTGAACAACGATGATATGGATGCAGAGTCAGAAACACTGGCCTCCATTTCCAGGAAGGTCGCTAAAAAAGCTAGCGGGAATGTGGGTAAGGCAATGCAACTTTGGTGTATGTATACCAATGGCAAATACTCCTTCGATACCAGTCAGACTCAATTTAGAAAACTGGTAGAAAATCACCATGCCCTACTTAAGCTGTTAATCATGCATGGATGGGTTCAGGAGTTAGAAATCAGAAATATGTTTAATGCCATAGATGCCAATGAAGTAAGATCGGCCATTAAAGGGCTGGTCCAAATTCGTTTATTAGAGCGGCCGAAAGAAGGATTCATTTGTATTAATCCATATTTGGTCGTTTTTGTGGAAGGTGTGATAAATAGAATGATATGATAGAGATTACCACGCTATCCTGGAAGACCTTTTTGATAATCAGTGGCTGTCTGCTCATCCTTTATTTGTTGTCCAATAGGACACGAATAGGACGATTACTTGTGGAGCGGGAAACACCATTTACCGGAAGTCAGTGGACGAGGATTTTATTAGTGGTCTTAACCACTTGCTTCATTCTTGTCAATCCTTTGTTTCACTTGCTGACTTTCGCCATTTTTGCCATACTTTATTATATCCTGGTAGCGAAAAACTTCCTGAGCAGAAACATTATGGATCTCGGAAGTTCCAAGGATGGACTGGCCTTCCTGAGCATCACCAAGGATACCATCACGATTTCCTGTACTCCTACAACTGAGATTTCAGAAAGAGAGCAAAAAAATGCACTGGATAAGTGTCTATTTAGTTTTCCGGTTATTGTGGGAGACGAACCTAAGGTCCAGTATGAAGACAAAACCTTTATTGTAGAGTTGAATTTATCTTCAAAAAAATATACATCAAGTCTGATGTCGTATATCAGTCGAGCAGGATTTGAAGTACAAAAAATAACAACGTAATGAATATTACTTTACTAGCAATGGATCTGTCATCACCGTATATGTTGCTCATTGCCGCATCTATAGTATTGATTATGTCCTTCTTTTTCGGTGAGATTTCTAAGAGAACGAGTGTTCCATCAGTGCTTTTATTGATTATTCTTGGAGTTCTGATCAACCTGGGTCTACAGGCTATTGGTGAGAATGAAATCGATTTCTTTCCCATATTGGAAATTCTAGGAATAGTGGGTTTGATCATGATCGTCCTCGAAGCTGCCTTGGAACTAAAACTGGATCGTGAGAAAGTAATCCCTATTACCATTGCGCTTGCCATTGCTTTAATAGGTCTATTGGCCTCTGCATGGGTAACTGCGATCATTTTGCAATACTTTATTCCGGAACTGACAGAGCTGCAATCCTGGATTTATGCCACTCCATTGTCTATCCTTTCAAGTGCCATCATTATACCGAGTGTGGTGCATTTGCGCGCTGATAAGAAAGAGTTTCACATCTATGAAAGTACATTCTCGGATATTTTGGGAATTATGGTTTTCTACTTTCTTGTCAGTAAGATACCTGCAGCTGATCCTGAATTGGCAGCGGAGCATGCAGGAGGTGGAAGTTTGTTGAATTTTGGATTGACAACGCTGCTGACTGTGGTATTATCCTTGCTATTTAGTTATGTCATCGTTTTCATTTTTCAGCGGATTAAGAGTACCGCAAAATTATTCTTGTTAATTTCGGTTTTGTTGCTGCTCTACAGCATCGGTAAGCTACTTCATTTATCACCACTTTTCATTATCCTGGTTTTCGGATTGGTCATTGCGAACATGGAACTGTTTTTCAGCGGGCCTCTGAAAAAGTGGCTCAATAAAAATAAAGCACAAGAGGTTTATCATGGATTACATCTGGTGACTCTGGAAACCGCCTTTGTGGTCCGAACCTTCTTCTTTGTTATTTTTGGAATCACCATCGTCTTTTCAACGCTTTTAGATTGGAAAGTGATCGGTATTTCCGCTTTATGCCTGGCAGTCATCTATGTCATTCGGTTTATTTTAATCAGGGTGATCATCGGTCGAGATATATTGCCACAGCTTTTTGTTGCTCCCAGGGGCTTAATTACAGTCTTGTTGTATTATGCCATACCGCCCGAAGCCCAATCTGAAGGTTTTTCAGAAGGGATTCTATTGTTTATTATTATCGGAACCAGTCTTGTCATGACCTGGGCCATGATCAATAACAATAAGCGTTCGGGTAAGGCCCTGGGCAAAGCAAAAGCTCTACCAGTCGGAGAGACGAAATGGAAAGTACCTGAGATAAATTGACATGGGCTTTCAATATAATGACAACCTCCTTGTTTGGAAGGGCTGCTTTCAATCAAGTATTGCAGGTGTTTATGAATCATTGACCACCGATACTGAAATCGAGAAATATTTGCCAAGTCAGAATGAGTAAGGAAATTGAGATCGAAGAATCGTGGAAAACAGTGCTCAAGGAAGAGTTTGACAAACCTTACTTTGAGAACATTAGAAACTTCCTAAAACGCGAATTCAGATCGGGTAAAACCATATTTCCGCCCGGACCACAGATATTTAATGCTTTCGAACAAACTCCCTTTCATGATGTCAAGGTAGTGATTCTTGGCCAAGATCCATATCATGCTCATGGTCAGGCTATGGGGCTTTCTTTCTCTGTGCCAATAGGCATCCGCATCCCTGCATCATTGAAAAGAATTTATAAGGAATTACAACGCGATGTTGATTTTAGAATTCCGGATCATGGAGACCTCACCTCCTGGGCAAGGCAGGGTGTATTTCTTCTTAATGCGATGTTGACAGTGGAAGCGGCGAAGCCCGGATCACATAAGCTTATAGGTTGGCAGGAATTTACCAATGCAGTGATAAAGAAGATTTCCGACCACAGAGAAGGAGTAATTTTTATGCTATGGGGAAATTTTGCCAAGAATAAAAAGTCACTTATCGATTTGAGTAAGCATCATGTTCTGGAGGCAGCTCATCCTTCTCCTTTAGCTGGAAATGCATTCAGTGAATGCGCCCATTTTTCTAAAGCCAATGAAATATTGCGAATGAAAGGCTTTGCTGAAATTGACTGGCAATTGTAATAGATGTAAATTTGCCTCTGCAAGGATTATAAGAGTTCTCGTAATCATCATTTTGCCTTACTTTCGCCATTGGTCATAAAAAAATAGAAGATTGAAATATAAGTACATACTATTTACGGGCGCAATATTAGGAGCCATAGCTGTTATATTTGGAGCATTTGGTGCCCATGCACTCGCAGATCAGATTTCTGTTAAACAATTGTCTTCTTACAAGACTGGTAATACCTATCACTTCTTCCATGTTTTCCTTTTAATGCTAATTGGTATTTTGTACCATCTAAAACCAACAAAACTTTTAAAAATTGCTTTCTGGATGTGCCTCGCAGGAATTATCTTATTCAGCGGTTCACTATATTTGATCGCATGCAGAGACCTTCTTGGGATCAATAGTACATCCATCCTGGGTCCTATGACACCTATTGGAGGGGTTTTCTTTATAGGTGCCTGGATTACATTGGGAATAAACTTTATATCAAAAAAAGATGAGTAAATACGACAAATATGTGGCGCACATGCGTAAGATTGCAGATGTAGGCCACAGCATAGCGGTTTTGAGTTGGGATAAAGAGGTTAATTTACCTAAAAATGGAGCAGCGATTAGAGGTCAACAGGTTTCCACCCTTTCAGGTATATCACATGAATTATTCACACGAGAATCATTTGGTGAATTGTTAAATGAATTGATGACTGACGAATCTCTGGATGCGAAGCAGAGCAAAAATGTACAGGTCACTCAAAGAGAATATGACAAAGCGACCAAATTTGATGAAGCCTTTGTGATACAAAGATCAAAACTGATTTCTACTGCCTATCACGCATGGCTGACCGCTCAGGAAGCCAATGATTTTAGTAAATATATCCCCGCTTTAAGTGACCTAGTAGATATTAAAAGAGAAGAGGCTGGCATATTGGGTTATGATGACCATCCTTATGATGCGTTGCTGGATTTGTATGAACCCGGATCAAAGGTGGCGACCCTAGATCCATTGTTTGAAGATGTCAGAAATGAATTGGTTCCCTTTATTAAGAAAATCAGACAAGCTTCACAGGTTGATCACTCCTTTCTGAAGCAATATTACGATAAGGATAAACAATGGGAATTTGGATTGAAATTGCTGCGTGAAATGGGTTATGATTTTGAAAGCGGCAGGCAGGATCTTTCTCCCCATCCTTTCACCATTACTTTTTCGTCTCAGGATGTGAGGGTGACCACCAGAATCGATGAGCATGATTTTGCTAATATGTGTTGGTCTTGTATACATGAAGGAGGGCATGCACTCTATGAGCAGGGTACCAAGATTATTGACTATGGTTTACCTACAGGTGGAGCGATTAGTCTGGGCATTCATGAGTCACAATCCAGATTATGGGAAAACCATGTAGGTAGATCTAAAGAATACTGGGAACATTACTATGGAGAATTACAGCGCTTATTTCCGGATAATCTGGGGAATGTTTCTTTAGATCAATTTTACACTGGCATCAATAGAGTTGCTCCCAACTTTATCCGGACGGAAGCCGATGAATTGCATTACCATTTTCACGTAATGATCCGTTACGAGCTGGAGAAAAGGTTGATCAATGGAGATTTGCCGGTTAACGATCTGAAGCATGAGTGGAACAGCTTATATGAAAAGTTTCTGGCAGTCCAGATTCCGGATGACAATCGGGGAATTCTACAGGACGTACATTGGGCTCATGGAAGTTTTGGTTATTTTCCAACCTATTCGATAGGTAGCTTTTATGCTGCACAATTTTTTAGCGAAGCTGTTCATTCCATCCCTGATTTAAAGACTAAGATCAGTGATGGTGATACTTCTGAACTACTGGACTGGCTAAGGAAAAACATTCATCAACATGGAAGACTGTACGAAGCTGAGGAGTTATGTGTGAAACTGACGGGTGAGAAATTGAATTTTAAGTATTTTATGGACTATGCTAAGAAAAAGTATAATGATATTTACAATTTAAACTAGTATTACAAATTTTTATATATTTAAGTACTTTAATCAATTGATAATTAACAAAAACATTAAACGATGAAATTAAGATTATTTACAATGTTACTACTAATGGTAGGATTTGCACTTAATACTTATGCAACCAACCCGATCAGCCCTGAGGCTGTGGATTTTGAGAAAACCATTAAAGTAGAGAAGAAAGCCAATAAATGGGCGCAGAGATTGGCTAAATTTTCACAGACAAAAGCTGGAAAATGGTTTGTGAAGAAGGCGACTCAATTGACAAAATTCATGAATAAAGTAGGGATTGATCTAAATGATCCTGTTGAAAAGTGGTTATGGTATGCCATCATTGGTGTCGTTGCTGGAACCATCATGTATGTTTTGGCAGCTGCAGCTTTTTGGCCACTATCTTATATTGCATGGCTAGTATACTTAGCTGGTGTAATCAGCTTTTGGTATTGGGTGTACCTCAAATTTCTTCAGTAACTAAATCAAAAAAAACCTTCGAAGCAACTTCGAAGGTTTTTTTTATCTTTTATCTTTTATCGTCTACGGACAGCTCACCATTCCCGTTCTTAAATTACCACTTTCATCCACATAAACTTTATAGCATTCATTCTGCATATTTTGGAAGATGACTCCACCTGCAACATCCAATAGTCCAAAATGACCGCTTTCGACAGTAATGGCTTGAGTGGGAACATTCGAGGTATTAGTAGCAATAATATTACCATCATTATCTACATTAATTCCGGTATAAGCTGAACTTGTTCTTTTAAGCATTAGTGATTTGCCAGGAGTAAGAATACACAAATCTCCTTCCGGAAAATTAGAATTGGACATAACGTTGTTGTCCATAGTTGCGATTAGGTCGCCATTTGTATTAACGGTCAGCACATATTGGTTTCCAGTGCTGTTCTTCATTAAAAGTCCCTTTCCAAATTCATTAATTAATACATCCGCATTTTCCCAGGTGCTGGCTACATTTGCTGTAACGGGCGGGCTACTGCTTCCATTGGTCAGAGCATAATACGATGAACCGGAAGATGTAGTTTTGTACGCAATGGTATTTTCCGCTCCAATATTTGTATTGACGCTCGCCGTATTCAGTATTTCAGCATTATTACTATTGCTCGAGGATACTGGAACATTTGATTTCAAAAAGTTGAGTGTCAATGACTCACTACCCCAAATTGCCAGCTCCTGTTCCGTAAAATATAGTGTTAAATCATAGGTACCGCTGTTGCTGGTTTCTATATAAAATGATTTATCGGTCATCATTCCGGATCCAAAAGGTAGTGTAGACTGTCCAATACCTGCCTGGTCTATGGTACTGGTTATACATTGTAAATTAGAGGAACCAGTATTTTTGATGGTCGCTATGATTCTTCCATTGTCAGAAAATAAATTAGCAGTTTCACCTACCTTTATTCTACCATTGGCACTCTCATTGGCCAACATTTCCACCTCTGTAGAACCTTTTCTTCTAATCAGCAAAACCGGTGCCCGGTCGTAGTAATAAGACCAGTTAGATACGAAGCCACAGTTATTCAGACTATTGGTCGAAAAAGATAGCATTTGATTATTGCCGCTTCCGGTATTATACCATATGATTCTATCATGACCAATGGCTGAAGAATTATCAAAGCACATTTCTACATATAGATTAGAAGTTCCATCCCATTCAAATCCCGAAGTGAATTCAAATGCATTCCAGGCACTAACCGTCGTTTGGACATTTCCACTAAAAACCGTTTCAGTTGACAACCACCCCACTCCATCTAAGGTATTCTGAGTTATTTCAGTCATGCCCAGTCGGAAGTTATTGAATGTTCCTGTACTGTTCTTTTCGTAAACATAAAATGCCAACATATCTATTTCTCCCGCTGCAATACCCATACTTTGAAGCTCTGAAGCTAAGATTATAAATCTCGAGCGCACATCTGTTCGTGACCCTTCAAAAAATCCGGCTCCTGAGAGGCTTTGTGTAGTATTTCCGTAGAATACCGTGTCGCTGTAACCTGCGCTTGATTCTATGACATCATTCGAAGTGATACCAATGTTTATGGCATTGTTACTGGATGCCTCTCCCGGTCCGCTGGACACAGATAAACTCAATCTTAAGTTTTCAGGATTTTCTACAATCGCATCATCATAAATTCTGAAAGTGACATTTTGAGTAGTAGCACCAGAACTTGTAAAGGTGATCGAATTTGTCAGTAGTTGGTAATCGTAACCATTAGTAGCAGTGGATCCAGAAGTAGAAAAGCTCACACTAACGTTGGATGTGGGAGATTTTGAAATCGTAATGGGTACGAAATAGTCTTTGTAGTGCTCCTGACAACTTCCCCCGATTCCGCCTCCTGTATCTTCCAATACTGTTGCATCTCCGCTGTCAAAATAAACAGTGGCTGGCAAGTCAGAACATGTTTCTAAGCAACCTCGAGAAGCCAGATGATTATTAATAGAAGAGATGCTCCCTGATGACCAGGTGCTGGTATTATTGACTGAGGGTGCCATAATATGACCCGATCCTGCAGCATCATGTCCTGCTGCAAAATTGTGTCCAAGTTCATGTGCAGTCAAAACCCTTAGGCTATTGGCATTTGAAGAGAAATCGGAAAGCACGTTATATTTATGAGAATTACAAATGACACCTACCCACGCTAGTCCAATTGTACCACTGTTAGCAAAAACATCTGACCACAGTGAAGCAACATCGTGCCTGATGTAGTTGCTTGAAGAAGAGTTGTTAAGATTGGATTGTCCCCAGGATGTAAAATTATCCAATGTTGTATTGAGGTTTGTTGATACTCCGAAGGGATTACAGGAAGAGCAAGTTGCATTCCATTGACCAGTAATGATAAATCTTATCTCATCGCTAAAAGCATTGGCGTAATTCGTATTGACATCATTTGTGATGGCTATATTTCTGGATTCCAGCCCGGATGCACCATATTTATTAAACATTGACCAGTCATTGACTATGGCATATTCCACATCGTAACATAGTCCCGAAGATCTGCTGTTGTGATCCTGATCCTTTAGCTTATAAGTTTTTTCACTAACTTCCTGTACACCGCATTTCACGGGAGCAGTCTCCTTGACATCATTCACATTGTAGATAATAAATGATTCTGGTGAGCGAGATGGAGTATAGAACCTGGAGGGCTCAATGTAAAACACTTCCTCACCATCTTGCACATATCCAAATATGAAATCTTTACCGATGGTAATGGAGGCTTGTCCACCTTGGTCAGTGTAACCTGTAAGAGGAATAACCCTGTCCTCAGATGAAGTTAAAGCTCTACCATTTTGATCTATAAATTTATAGTCTTCCGCCAATATATTCGAAGGAGTTAATTCCAAGTTCCATGTGTGAAGTTGTAAGTATACCATATCATCTGTTCTCCCATTTACCTGAGACAATAAGAAATCGGTATTTATACTTTTCTCTTCATACTTTTCGAAGACTTCCTGGGGGTTACTTTTCTGACCATAAGCTGCACTGATAAGCACTGCCAACAGGCAAAGTAATACATACTTCATCAAGTATCATTTTCATTATTAAAGAAACTTTTCGGATGTGTTATAAAAGGTATTCAGCGGTTTCTAAACAATAGACGCTTATTAAGCCTGGGGCCCCTTAAAGATCATATCAGTTAACATGAAAATGTCTACTTTTTTACATTGTCATGATATTTGACTGATTTTCAAGAAAGTTGTAACAAAGATTTAACGCCTATTAACTTAACTTTTTCAAATATTTCTCGTCTTAACAGTAGTTATAATTCAGTAAAAAATATAGAGGTTTTTCTTTGGGTTTGGGCAGAATTATAGAAGTTATGCCCTATCGCTCCACAAAGGTGGGGCGATTTTTATTTATCTCAGGTTTGAAAGGCAAAAGCGAAAGTAATGATAAATATGTATTCACCCAATATATTCGAAACCATATGTCTTAATCAAGTGTTTTAAATGGTGTAACACCTTATCAATGTCAATTAAGAATCAGTGCATTTGGGGTGAACATCGTTAATGATTATCTTTGCGTGATGAAAAAAATTGCTTTATTATTTCTTATCATACTGTTCTTAATCTTTTTCCCTGGATTTAATGAATTAATGGCTCAGTGCCCCATGTGTCGTATGTCTGCAGAATCTAACCTGGAACATGGAGGGACTATGGGTCGTGGATTGAACAAAGGTATTCTTTACATTCTAAGTTTACCTTACCTGCTTGTGCTGACCTTAGGTATTGTGTGGTATCGGAATAAAAAAAGAAATGCTCAGGAAGAGCTATAGTGATTAATTTCTTTTAGCCGTAGCAAGGTCTCAACATCAAATACAAAATCGGTCCTGTCACTGCTACATAAAGCCAAAGTGGAAATACCCAGCGAGCCATTCTCCGATGTTTTTCTATCTGATTAGTATATCCTCTTATCAATGTAAACAAGATAAAAGGGAATATCACTCCTGCTAGTATAACATGTGTTATCAAAAGGGTAAAGTAAAGATATCTGATATTGCCTTCAATGCAGTAACTGGTCTCAGGTGTTGTAAAATGATATAATACATAGGACAAAAGAAACAATGCCGAAGTAATAACAGCGGCAAACATGGTATTTCGGTGAGCAATGATTTTCTTTTGTTTAATAAAAACAAGTGCTACAATCAATAAAACTGCTGTAATAGCATTTAAGGTTGAATGAATCGGCGGAAGAAAGCTGAAATCAACACCTACATCTAACTTTACTCTTCTCATGAGGATAACAAGACCTACAACAGCTATTGAAACAATGTAAGCTGCAACATTTAATTTTTTAGCCAGGCGTAAATTCTGATTGACTGAAGGTCTATTTTTCATCTTCTCTCTTTAGTACAATGTCCTTTTCCTTTTTCCTTGGGATGATGATGGGAATATGTTGGATCAAATCTTTAAATGAAAGGCTATCAAAAGTATAGTAATTTCTGATGGCTGAAGCTGTATCTATTAAAGCTATGCTTTGTTCATAAGGATAGTGTCCAATGAGTGTTATCCATTGATCGTTAGCTGGATATGCAGCGATATTCATGCTATCTTTTACAAAACCTATCATCTGAAACTCTTCACGATCCGAAAACTCTTCGAAAACTGGTTCCAGATATGCACGTGCTTCGGAAGCTTGACCATCGAAAACCAAGCTGGCTCTATTTTTAAAGGGGTTTGTTTTAATATTCCCATAATTGAAATCTGTAATAACTGCTTTGGTTTCCAATTTCTGTAGTGCATCCAAACGGAAATTATATCCCCTCATTAGATACCAGTAGCTGATTGCAGGAAATGCAATGAGTAATGCAAGAACAGCGATGACTTTATATACTTTCATTTATCAAAAAAAAGCCATCCAAATGGATGGCTTGTATTTTATTGGAAATCTTCTTCTTTCAGTATCCTTACATCCGATCCCATTTGTGGTTCAGTCTTCTCGTCTACTGTTTCATTATTTTTCTTTTCAATCAGCGATCTACGCTTGTTCCAATCATTTCCTTCCCAAAAGAAAGCGATGATCGCCCAAATCAATAGAACACAAGGTAATAGCACAGTCTTTGACAATCCGGAGACTTCATATTTCATGTGCATAAATTCATATATGATAAAGTAGGCCTTATATAAGGAAAGGATTAAAATGACTAGGGATGCAATGATAACCGGCCATCTGTAATTTTCAGCCAAACTTGGAAAAATGTGTCCCTTTCCAAATAGTGAGAAAGCAACTTCTACCAATGTAACCACACCTAGTAACACTAAGCCTTTGTATACTGCTTTTATCGATTCTTCGTAACTTCTATGATCACTCATAACTTCGACTAATTATCTTTTATAGTAAATAAAATACAAGGAAAACAAACACCCACACCAAATCTACAAAGTGCCAATACAGCCCTATTTTCTCAACCATTTCATAGCCATTCTTCCTTTTTACGTAAAGGCCACTTGCCGCATTCAGCATGATAATGATCAAAAAGACCACTCCTGAAAAAACGTGAAATCCGTGAAAACCTGTAATAAAGAAGAAAAGTGCTCCGAACGCCTTAGGGCCAAATTCCTGGGTTGCTGTTCTACCGGCTAGATCTCCGTCTAATATTCGATATTTTCTTAAGATATAACCTTTGTCAGTAATTTCATATCCCGCATAGTTCCCTGGAGCTGTTTGAGCAGGTGTGAATCCGTGAGCTTCACCGTGGTCTCCACCTTCGTGACTACCTTCACTATAATCATCTCCGGCATGTGCTTCTCCCCCATGTCCATGTGCTGAAACCTTGTGGATAAGATAACTATCTCCCATTTCAAAAGTCTCATCTGACACCGAACCATCTTCATTTAAGTACGCACCTGATTCAGTGTGCGTTCCAAAGGGGTTAGTGGTCATCGTCATATGCTCTGTTCCTATCAGATTTGTCCACTCCCAGGCCTGACAGCCAAGGAAGCCGAGTCCACCCACAATAGTCAACAGCATCCAAAATACAACGCCATTTTTATTTTCGCGGTGTCCTTCCTGTACGGCTCTTACCATGGTCACGGAACTGATAATCAATAGAAAAGACATGAAGGTCACAAAGATTAGTGGCAAATCCACACCATGACCTAAACCTATATTATTGAAGGGTGCCGTTTTAAAAACAAAATCCGGCACTGGCCATGTAGGCATACTAAACCTTAAAGCTCCATATGCAATTAGAAATCCTGAGAACGTAAAAGCATCAGAGAGTAAGAAATACCACATCATCAGTTTACCATAACTGACCTTAAATGGCTGTTTACCTCCATCCCAGGCTCCTTTTTCATTCTCGGTCTCGTGATGTACCGCTGCTTCTGTTGCCATGTTTTTCGTCTAATATTTATCTATACAACAATAGAAATACAAACAGATATACCCATAACAGGTCTACGAAGTGCCAGTAGTGTAAAACCAACTGGAATCTTTTCTTTCTCTGATCTGTATATTCAAATTTCAAAGTAAATGCGTGGAGGAGTGCTAATGTTAAAGCCGCGATTCCACCAATAATGTGCGCCGCATGAGCTGCAGTAATTACATACAAGAAAGAACCAGAAGGATTAATCTTCATATCAATTCCTGTATTAAACAATTCCATCCAGGCATTATACTGCAAAACTAAAAAAGCTATTCCTAATACAAAGCTTATTGCCAATCCTACTTTGTATAAAATTTCTTTCTGATTCTTATAGGCATTAAATGCCATATGTAAAGTAACACTGCTCGTCAAAATGACAATCGTGCTTACTATAAACAAATCTGGCAATCTAAATTCCAACCAGTTGCCAGCAGCCTGCCTTACGATGTAAGCACTTGTCAGGGCTCCAAACATCATAGTAATACTGGCCATGGCTGTCCACAGTCCGAATAATTGGGGATTGATTCTATTTTTTATACTCATTACTTCCATATCATTAAATTATTGATCCAATGTAATAGGTTAGTAAGATTATTGGTAAATAGGCAAAAGAACTAAACATCAATGCCATTGCCGATTTGCGATCAGCTCTTCTGTAAAAATTCCATGCAAATCCAGTATATATTAGGCTACTTATGGCTACTAGTAAGCATGCACCAAATGAAATATCTCCAACCATAATTGGCAAAAATGAAATGAAGATAAGCGGTATTGCCGCAAAGAATGAATAAAGGCCTATCCTTGAATCCAATTCTTGTTCTTTCGTAGGCAAAAGTTTAAATCCCGCTTTTTGGTAATCTTCAAAGCCTAGCCAGCCAATTGCCCAAAAATGCGGCAGTTGCCACAAAACCTGAATGGTAAAAATTACAATCGCCAAGGCACTGATATACCCTTGAATAGCTGCGCCACCTATTAATATGGGAAGCGCGCCAGGTAAAGTTCCAATTAATACAGAAACGGGAGAAAATCTTTTTAAAGGAGTATATAAAAAAGCATATAGTACCAAAGAAACCATTCCCAGGAATGCTGTAAGCGGATTAAACATTCCTAATAGGGTAATACCAACCAGACTCATTAAGCCTGCAAAAAGGACAGCTTCAGCTGAAGTTATTCTTCCTGTTGCAACAGGTCTGTCTTTAGTACGCTCCATGAGCATATCGAAATCTTTCTCTAAGACCTGATTTAAGGCATTGGCAGCTCCAGTCACCAACATTCCTCCTGTGAAAAGGCCTAGTGCTCCAAGCCATGATCTGCCGCCCAACACAAGATATGCCATCACTGCTGAGAAGACAACCGTTAAGCTTAACTTGAATTTGATGAGTAGACCAAAATCGGTAATACGCTGCGGAAACAATAAGGCTCGATATGTTGCTTTAACATTTGCCATTAATGTGCTGCTTCAGTTGCCTTTTCTTCTTCTGTCAATGGAATGTGCTGTGGTATATAGTCGATTCCATCTTTTCCATAATCGTAAGCCCATCTGTGAACCACCGGAAGTTTGCCTTCCCAGTTTCCATGACCAGTTTTGATCGGGGTGGTCCATTCCAAAGTAGTGGCTTTCCACGGATTCTTTGTCTTCATCTGCTTTCCTTTCCAAATGCTGTAAAAGAAATTGATAACAAATAATACCTGTGCTGCAAATACTACAATGGCTGCAATGGTGATAAATTGATTCATCGCTGCGAAGTCATCGAACGAATTGAACGTATCAAAACTGTAGTACCTTCTTGGAACTCCAGCTAAACCTATGTAATGCATAGGCCAGAAAACCGCATAAGCCCCTATCATTGTGATCCAAAAATGTATTTTTCCTAATGTCTCGTTCATAAATCGTGCAAACATCTTCGGGAACCAGTGATAAATTCCTGCAAACATACCGAAGAATGCAGCTACTCCCATCACAATGTGGAAGTGTGCAACAACGAAATAAGTATCATGCATTTGAATATCAATAGCTGAGTTACCCAAGAAAATACCTGTTAAACCACCGGAAATAAACATGGATACAAATCCAATCGCAAATAACATCGGTGTATTCAGCCGTATATTTCCTTTGTATAAGGTGGTTATCCAGTTAAAAACCTTGACGGCTGACGGAACAGCAATAATGAGTGTAAATACCACAAAGAAGTTAGAAATAAATGGGTTTACACCAGACATAAACATGTGATGCGCCCAAACTATAAAGGATAAGAATCCAATCGCCAATATGGAAAACACCATAGCTTTATATCCAAATATAGGTTTGCGGGCATGGACGGCCAGCACTTCAGATACAATCCCCATGGCTGGCAAAATAATAATGTAAACCTCAGGGTGGCCAAGGAACCAGAATAAGTGCTGATATAAAACAGGACTACCCCCGACATTTGGCAAAGCCGCGCCTTCTATAAAGATTTCACTAAGGAAAAAACTTGTTCCCAGCATTCTATCACAAATCAACATGAAAAAACCAGAAACCAATACTGGAAATGAAAGCAATCCTAAAATAGCTGTTACAAAAAACGCCCAAATGGTAAGTGGCATTTTCCATAGGCTCATCCCTTTAGTTCTTAAGTTTAGTACAGTAGTGATGTAGTTAATACCTCCAAGCAATACAGACACCACAAAGAAAGTTAAACTCATCAGCCATAAAGTCATTCCCGTTCCAGAACCTGTAGATGCCTGAGGCAATGCACTCAGAGGAGGATATGCTGTCCAACCACCTGAGAATGGTCCTGTACTTAAAAACAAGGAATAAAACATGATTACACTGGCAAGAAAGAAGAACCAGTAGGATAGCATATTTAGAAACGGTGAAGCCATATCTCTAGCTCCCAATTGAAGCGGAATTAGTAAATTACTAAAAGTACCACTAAGCCCCGCTGTTAATACAAAGAACACAATGATGGTACCGTGCATTGTGACCAATGCGTAATAAAATTCCGGCATCAATGTACCTATACCTGTCACTTCATCAACTGTTATCCATTTACCTAAAAGAGGTTTAATCCAAGTCAAACTTTCTTCAGGAAAACCTAACTGTAATCTAAAAATAATAGACATTGCAGCACCAATCAAAGCCCAGATCATACCTGTAATCAGGAATTGTCTAGCAATGATCTTATGATCCATGCTGAATATATAATGATTTACGAAATTAGATTTATACGAATCGCCATGATCATGCTCGTGAAAGTGATCATCGTATCCTTGGTCTTTTATGATGACTTCATCGTCATACACTAAAACATCATCAGCCATTTCTTTCTTTCTTTAGCTATTGAGAAATAATTTTAAACTCCGTTCGTCTGTTTTGCTGTCGTCCTTCTTCTGTCTCATTGTCGGCAACAGGTTCTGTCTGGCCATATCCTCTTGCATTCAATCGTTCTGCTGCTATGCCATCATTTATGAGATAATCTCGTACGGCATTTGCTCGAGCAGTAGATAACGCCAAATTGGCCTGAGCATCTCCTGTATTATCGGTGTGACCTGCCACTTCGATGACCAATTCCGGTCTGTCTTTCATGACCTCGATCACATTATCAAGTTCGTACTTGGAGTCTGGAGTTAATTCAGCTGAACCGGTGACAAACTTGACGTAATCTAATCGAACAACTTTGTCTGCTTCATTTTCAGCATTGAGTGCTTCTTCTATTTTAGTAGAAAACTCTCTAGCTCTGTTAACAATATCTACATCTAATAGTTTTCCTTTATTGGGGTCAATATCAGAATTTCTAGGGCCGGAAAAGTAGAATGAATTTTGACTTGCAAACCAGGCATCATATTCTTCCTGACTAACAATCTCTACTACTTTACGCATACTATAATGACCAGAGCCACAAAGTTCTGCGCACGCCAATTCAAAATCAAAGTTTTCCCATCGTGTACCCAATTCCGGATCTTCAGGATCTTGCTCCACATTCCATTCTGGATATTCCCTTAACTGTTGACGATAATCTGCTGTGGTGATCGTCGGAGTGAAAATGAAGTATGTAGGCAAGCCTGGAATGGCATCCATTTTTACTCTAAAATGTGGTAAATAAAAGTTATGTAATACATCCTTAGAAGTAATTCTTACACGCACCTTCTTACCAACAGGTAAAACAATTCGATCCGCAATAAAATCATCATGTGTCTTGGGATCTGTAAAATCTAACCCTAAGGGATTCAAACCCGGATCAATGAGTTTATAATTTTTGGTACCTATCTTTCCGTCCTGACCTGGGTATCTGATATCCCATGCAAACTGATAACCTGTTGCCTCAATTTCTATGACATCCTCTGTCGGATCCACATCGGGCATTACATCATTCCAAACGATCAAACCCTGTACCACCAAAAAAGTCATTACTAAGGCAGGAATTGCAGTCCACACTACCTCAATGGTGTTATTATGTGATACAAATTCACCTACCCTATCTCTACTATGTCTATACTTATAAGAATAGTAAAACAGCATAATTTGAGTGAGAACAAATACGATACCTGTAAAAAACAAAGTGGTATTAAAAAGCCCATCTAATTTCCATCCGTGCTCAGAGGCACTGGTCAATGGGCCGTATCCCAACATTGAATTTTTATAATAATATGCGGAAACAACACAGAAAACAAGGAAAGCGACCATGAAGATCATCAACCATACCGCTGTTCTATTATTACCCTGTTCTTCAGCATCTTGCTCTCCCCTTATCTTAGCTGAAAGCTCAGTTACTTTACCAAGCTGAACCAGTATGATAAAAAGAAGTAAAACAATTGATATAATTACTAAAGCAGTCATTTATATATTTTTTTCTAGCTTATAATTAAACGTGATGATGCAAACTTTCTTCTAAGAATGGATCATTTTTGGCCACCAAAGAACTTCTGGATAAAACTGAAAACGCCACAAAAAGGAATAGAGACAAAAATCCAAGCATGGTTCCAATTTCCAATAACCCCGGAATAGTAAAACCAGGTGTAAATCCGCCATGCTCTCCTGTCATTCCAGCTGCTTCATGTGCAGTGTGTAAGATTCCAGGTTTCAACATCAAGAAAAAGTCCCACCAGTGACCTAGTAAAAGAACAATAGAAACAAAAACTAATGTTCCGTATTTTCTCTTGGTATCATTCCTCATTAAAACGAAGAAAGGCACTATAAAGTTTATGATTAAGTTACCATAAAACAATACTGGATAGTGATCGATTCTTTGTTTAAAGTAGGTCGTTTCCTCCCCTACATTCGCATACCAGATTAGCATATATTGCGAAAACCATAAGTACGTCCAAAAAATACTGAATGCGAACATAAACTTTCCTAAATCATGGAAATGTTCAGCACTTACATTGGCAAAGTATCCGCGATTCTTTAAGTAAACTAACACCAAGATGGTCAAGGCGATCATCGACACAAACCACGATGCACCTGTATACCAGGCAAATAAGGTACTATACCAATGAGAGTCAACGGACATGATCCACAACCATATCATCGCGGCACTTGAGAATCCAGCAATGGGAAGGAATGCAGCCGCATACCATCTCATGGATCGATGATGACTAAAATTAGCATCACCACCATTTTGATCTTCATCGAGAGATAATGCTCTCAGTTTATAAGCAAAGAATACCCACACCAAAACAATTAACCCACCTATGATGACATACCATGTAGTGTTCAAAAAGGCCGACTTACCATGTAAGATCGCATCGTAAACTTCCTCATTTTCAGGATTCAGTATGGTCTGATCTGCCCAATGATATAGGTGATGCCAGTGCAGGTAAATACCTATACCAATAATCAACATCAATATAAATCCGACGATCAAGAATTGAGAAAAAGCTTCCCATACTCTCTTGAAAATGGTATACCATCCAGCCCACGCCGTGATACAAACGGCAATGAAGAAAGTGGCCATAAGCGCTATTCCAGTAAAAAATACTGAATTATGTAAAAAGTTAGACCAAAACCTAGCGTGATGTTCCACACCTCCGTCTAAGAAAAACGATAAGATCATGCAGACCACCCCTAATCCCATTCCGATCAAAAGAACAAGTCTGGAAGTACCTGTGAAATTATATTCTGTTATTGTATTTTCTTTTTCCATAATTAATCTTTAGTGGTCTCCGCCGTGATTTCCATTATCATTTCTTTCCAAACGATCATCATCATGATCTCCATCGGCATCTTCACCAGGATATTTTTGATTGATACCGTCGTGATTGGCCGGGTTATGATCTTCTGGCTCGAATTTACCGTCACCAAGTTCCATGACCTGATTGTTGATCACTGAAACAATGTCACCAGCTGGAATATCGATGGTATTTAATGTATTTTCGTATTGATCATACTTTAATTTCAAGCTTTTTGCCTGAAGGGAACGTATATAATGAATAACCTGCCATCTTTCTTCATAAGACAGCTTATCCTTGTAACTTCCCATTAAGTTTTTTCCATATTCAATGGCATGATAGTATCTACCATTACTTGCCTCTATAAACTCTTCCAATAAGAAATTGGCTGGTTGTACTGGATATTTTCCTCCTTCATCTCCGATGGCCGGATTGGCTTCTCTGACCAGGTAACCCTGACCTCCGCCGGCACCACCGTGACAAATACCACAAAAAATATCATAAAGTTCTTGACCTCTTGCTAATCCTTCATCGGTAATCGGAAAAGGATTATCAATTAATTCTGCTGTCGCCTGAGCTCTGCCTTCTTCAGTATCCTCATAGTAGTAAGGCTTTGCACCGTTAGGAGTAATGCGAATCTGATTCATAGTTCGCATGGTATCCGGACTGCTAGCTGCTCCTCTGGCTATTGTGCCAGGGACCGGCTTTCTTGGTTTTGCCCATTCATAATAGTCCTCTTTACTCCCCCATGTGTTATTATAATAATAAGCATAGGTATTGGCTTCATATGCAATGGAGTGTGCCATATCTGGCATATACTCGCTTCCAGTGTTCTCTCCACTAGGTTGCTGACAAGAATGAGTACCTATGATCACAATCACTAAAACCAGTACCCAAAATATATTCTTTATTTTCTTCATTATCTTCTGTCTTCTTAGAATTTAAAGTGTTTTAGCATTGATTTCAGCCGCACCGGTTTCAGACAAGAAGGCTTCTGCATCCACTTGATTAACCTCGTGCACGTCGAAAGCAATACAAAACTTGTCATCCGTAATTCTAGGATCTATATATGGATTAACGACTCCTGGTCCTAAACCATTGATGATGTAAAATGTAACCACCATTCCTATGGCTGCAAACAATACGGTCAACTCGAAAGTAATGGGAATAAAAGCCGGAACCGACCAGTGTGGTTTACCACCATAAATTTGTGGCCAATCCTGTACGAATATCCATGTCATTCCCAGAAAAGCAGTCAAAGTACCTAATGAACCATAAACAAACCCACCAATGTGTAGCCGAGATTCTTCTAAACCAAGTAAGGGATCTAAGCCATGTATTGGGAATGGAGTAAATACATCCATAATTTTTAAGTGCTTCTCATTGGCTACTTTCACAGCATCCAAAAGAACTTCTTCGTCATTATACAATCCGTAAACTATTGATCTATTTCTATAACTCATTACTTCTTGGTTTTACCGCCATCTAATTCGTCCTGCCATTTTTTCAGCTCTTCCCATCTTCCTTCTGCAGCAAGCTTCGCTTGAGCTGACCATGTCGATGGGTCATGTTGTCTGAAATTACTTCCGGCATTCTCTAATATTGCATTCAAACGACCTACGTCGGTATTGACCAGGTCAATGTATGTCATGATGGCACTATTGTTAAGAACTTCTTCGATTTTAGGTCCAATACCTTCTATTTTCTTTAAATCATCTTTTTCCGATCCCTCTTTTCTGGAACTTGGGACGTAGGTGTTAGATACCTTCGTTTCGCCTTTTACGTCTTTTCCCGTTTTCACCGCCTGCTCTGTTCCAATGTCAGCAGGACTACCTGGCGTATCGGAAGGTGCATCTCCATGACCATGATGCTCGTCGGATATTTCATCAGAATGAATGGGATCCATAATCACTTTATCATGACCGCTATGTTCGTGATGAATGGCATTTGGTCCCAGATATTGATCACCAGATGATTTCAAGATACTTTTTACCTCTGCGATAGCTACAACAGGTGCAACTCGTACGAAAATCAAATAAAAAGTAAAGAAAAGTCCCATGGTTCCGAGAAAAATACCGATTTCTACCCACGTTGGTACATAAAAGGACCAAGAGGACGGTAAATAGTCCCTGGCCAATGTTGTAGCAATGATCACAAATCGCTCAAACCACATTCCAATGTTGACGATGATGGATAAAAAGAAGGTCAATGCTACATTTCTTCTGAATTTTTTAACCCAGAAAAACTGTGGAGTAACAACATTGCAAAACATCATTCCAAAATAAGACCACCAATATGGTCCTAATGCTCTGTTAAAGAATGCGAACTGCTCATAAGGGTACTGCGAGTACCATGCGATAAACAACTCTGTTAAATAAGCAACACCAACGATCGTTCCGGTCACCAAGATGACTTTATTCATGGACTCGATATGCTCAATGGTAATATAGTCCTGAAGGTTTAGAACCTTTCTTGTGATGATCATCAATGTCAAAACCATTGCAAAGCCAGAGAAAATTGCACCCGCAACAAAATATGGTGGAAATATAGTTGTGTGCCATCCAGGAATTACGGATGTGGCGAAGTCAAAACTTACAATTGTGTGTACAGAGAGTACTAGCGGTGTGGCAATACCTGCTAAAATGAGTGATAATGATTCCCATCTTTGCCAGTGCTTAGCAGAACCTGTCCAACCAAATGAAAGTGTATTGTATATCTTTTTTCTGAATCCTTTGGCTCTGTCTCTTACAGTCGCAAAATCAGGAACCAATCCAGTGTACCAGAATAATAAGGAAACGGTAAAGTAAGTAGAGATCGCGAACAAATCCCATAAAAGCGGTGAGTCAAAATTGGGCCATAGAGGACCTCTGGTATTGGGATAAGGGAAGAAGTAAAATACCACCCAAGCCCGTCCTACGTGAATTCCAGGAAAGAGTGCTGCACATATAACGGCGAAAATAGTCATCGCCTCTGCAGCCCTGTTCACACCTGTTCTCCATTTTTGTCTGAATAGCAACAAAATCGCTGAGATCAGTGTTCCTGCGTGTCCAATTCCGATCCACCATACAAAGTTGGTGATATCCCAACCCCATCCAATGGTCCTGTTTAAGTTCCATGTTCCTATACCATGCCAAATGGTCCAGGCAATACAAAACAATCCAAATGCCAGGACACTAACGGACACTATAAAGGCAATGACCCACGATGGGCCGGGAACTTTTTCCGTAGGAGACACCAAATCTTCAGTAATGTCATGATATGACTTATGACCTGTGATTAAGGGCTCTCTAATTTTTGAAACAACTGAACTCATAAGTTATTTTTTATGCGTCTAAAGATTCGCTTCTATTGTGAACTTTCATTGTGTAATTCACAGAAGATCTTACGTTTACCTCTTCTAATACAATGTAATTTAAAGGAGAGTCTAATTTTTTATCCAGATCTCCACCTTTGTTATTCATATCTCCAAATGTAATGGCACCTGTCGGGCATGAAGTCTGACAAGCCGTTCTTACATCACTATCTATCAGTTTTCGTCCTTCTTTCTTAGCTGTCAATTTTCCTTCCTGAATTCTTTGTACACAGAAAGAACATTTTTCAATTACTCCCCTGGAACGTACTGTCACATCAGGGTTAAGGACCATTCTGGTCATATTATCTTTTCCAAAAACAAATTCATCTGTCAGTGACGGCTGATTTGCTGGGAATATATCTGCTGTTGTATAATCTAACCAATTAAACCTTCGTACTTTGTAAGGACAGTTGTTCGCACAATATCTGGTACCTACACATCTATTGTATGCCATTTGGTTCAGACCTTCAGAACTGTGATTGGTCGCATTAACAGGACATACGTTCTCACAAGGCGCATTGTCACAATGCTGGCACATCATAGGTTGATAAACCGTATTTGGATTATCCAGATCACCATAGTAATATCGGTCGATTCTTAACCATGTCATTTCATGGTGTCTTTTTACTTCCTTCTTACCAACTACAGGGACGTTGTTTTCAGCCATACATGCAATCGTACAGGCTCCGCAGCCGATACAAGCATTGAGGTCAATGTGCATTCCCCAGTGGTGACCCATGGCATACTTATCATCATAGCCCGGATAAATTTGATCATCATTCAGTTTCTGAGCGTGGTGCCTTTTGTCATGGAGATATTCCAGATTCTCTTCTAATTCATCAACATGAGAATTATAGATAATTGACCTATCTGTAAGAGCACCTTGATATCCCTGCCTTACCACTCCATAGTTAAAGGCGACCAAAGCAGCTTCATCTGCATTGATCATTTCTCCTGTCTTCTCATCTTCTGATTTTACACCCATGGTATGGTGGTATTGAACACAAGAGAAGTTATCTTCTTTTCCTATTTTTTCAGATACTGAAACATTCGTTGCATAGTAGACCGGATAGTCCTCATTCATTCCTATTTCAGGATTGATATTCACACCTACTCCCGTGCCGCATCTTCCCGCTTGAGTCCTTCCATATCCCAGTGCCAATGCGACTGTCCCAGGCATTTGTCCAAATTGCTGTATAACGGGAACAGTGTACTCATTACCATTAACAGTTAATGTGGCCAAATCTCCGTCCTTTAAGCCATTTAAACCTATCATTTTTCTAACGCCATCAAACTCTACTGGAACAGCTAAGTAATTTCCCCAGGAGCATCTGGTTACTGGATTAGGCATCTCCATTAACCATGGATTACTAGCAAATTGGCCCGCACCCAAATTTATCGATTCGAAAAGCGAAATTTCCATTTCACTGTTTGCCGGTTTAGATATAGAACCAGCGGCTGATGAAACATCACCTGCAAAGGCTACAGCTCCACCTTCTCCATCAGGTAAAGATAGTACACCATCTGCTAGCAAATTATCTCTAAAAGCATTAAAACTCATATATTCACTCTGCCCAGCAAATGCGCCTTCCTCCCATTGCTTCACGACATAATCCATGTAAGCTTGCTCACTGCTTGCATCGTAATTTTCACTGTCCGCCCATACCAACATGGATGCTTCCGCTTGTCTGGTATTAAATATCGGAGCTATCGTTGGTTGAATGGTCGATATGATGCCCCTTTTCGGCTCTGCATCTCCCCAACTTTCCAGGATATGGTTGACCGGTGCAACATAGTTACATAGGGCTGAAGTCTCATTGTGTTCGTATGATAAGGCTATGGTATTGTTGACTTTAGCCAGTGCTTCAGAAAATTCTCCCATCATAGGAGAATCAAAAACAGGGTTAGCTTGATTAATGATGAGGGTATCTACTGAACCCGCTCTCATTTCTGATAGTAATTCAGCAAGATCCTGGTCGTTCCCTTGTCTTTGCAAAGACGCATTTTCAAAGGTTACAGTATTTCCTATATTGCCCAATGCATTGTTGATAGCATTGACCAATATTTGTTCTGCTTTGTTGTTGCTTGCACTGATAACTATAGACTTACCATTGGCAGCTTGGAGTTCTTCCGCTACTTTAGCAATGGCATTCTGTGCCTTGGTATTCAACCCTGAAACCTTACCACCAGATCCGGTAATCGCATTGTATAGAGCCAAAATAGCTGCTCCTTGTTCTGAAGGCTTTACCAATATTCTGTTATCTGCATTTGATCCGGTTAGCGACATTCTGCTCTCAACCTGAATGTGTCGAGACATCTTCGGATTCTTCGGATCAATTTTTCTTTTCTTACTATACCCTGTAGCATACTCAACAGGAGAAATCCAGGTTCCGAGGAAGTCCGCGTCAAAACTGACGATCACATCAGCCTCCTCAAACTTATAATTAGGGATCACTCTCTGACCAAAAGATTCCTCATTGGCATCTAATTGAGCTGAGCTAGATATTGGATCATAAGTAACCACCTTGGCATTAGGAAATTTTTCTGTAAATTCCGTGATTGCTGCCTTTGCTGAAGGACTCAAGATGGTATTCGTTAAAATTCTTATGTTAGATGAGGCAGCCAGCTTTTGCTTTACTTGTTGGTCTAAATCATCCCAAGTTGCTTCCTCTCCATTTATCGAAGGTTCTCTTAGTCGGTTCAAGTCATATAAGTCGAGAACGAGCGCTTGAGCTCTGGCAGAAGTTCCACCTTTAGTAATCGGTGACAAACTGTTACCTTCAATTTTGATAGGTCGTCCTTCTCTCGTCTTCACAAGGATGGCACAATAGTCTCCTCCATTAACATAGCTAGATGCATAATAATTAGCAACTCCAGGTACGATTTCATCTGGCTTAATCACGTATGGAATCGCTCTTTTTACCGGAATCTCACAACTTGCTGCTAATGTTGCAGCACCCAGACCAAAGCCCAAAAACTTCAAAAAGTCTCTTCTTGTGCTTTCCAGGTTTGTTGCCTCTGGATTAGCTCCCATAGTTTCCAACAAGTTTTCACCTGCGAATTCCTGTGATGCAGCTTTTATAAATTCGGGATCTTTGGTAAGGTCTTTCTCTCCTATCCATATGCCCTGCTTATCTTGCTTCATTTAGCTAAATATTTATTTTGAGTATTACTCTGATTCTTAATTAATAGTGGCACTTCTGACATTCCAGTCCGCCTATATCCTCTACGGTCACTTTATCTTTCTCACCTGAATTCAACTGTTGATGATAATCTTCATATGCTTCATAGTAAGGATTGTCCTGAAATTGTACTTCTGTTTGTCTGTGACAGTTGATACACCAACCCATAGACAGTGGAGAGTACTGTTGCAAAACTTCCATCGTTTCTACTGCACCGTGGCAAGTCTGGCATTCTACCTTTCCCACTGTAACATGTTGTGCATGGTTAAAATACACGTGATCCGGTAGGTTATGAATTCTCACCCACTCTATCGGCCCGGGGATTTCTTTTTTCACCTCATTGGTCAATGAACTCTTAATTTCTTCCCACTGTTCTTCTACTACATTTTCTCCTTCCTGATCTAGCTCTGCCAGATTATTTTCGGAAATATAGTTATCAGCAATCCAGGTTGTAAATATGTCTCGGATTGAGTCCTCAGGCATGGTTGCATAATCCTGTATGTATGTGCTGGAGTTAGGATTATATCCAATAGAAGCAAAAATCTTTGAAATCTCAGCAGTTCCATAATTAGAACCTACCTTAATGGCTTCATGACAATTCATACAAGTATTGGCCGCAGGTATAACAGAGTGTTTAGACCTCCGGGCACCATCGTGACAATATTGACATTCTATTTGATTTAATCCTGCATGCGTTTCATGAGAAAACTTGATAGGTTGTGTCGGCGCGTATCCTTGCTGACGTCCAAGATTGATGGCTGTATTGACCGTTTTGTAACCACCAATGACAATTAATGCAAAGACCAGGAAGCTAATTACACCTTTAGAGGTTAAAGTTTCAATCAACGTTTTTCGCTGAACGACTGCATCTGGATTTTCACGTTTAAGAGCAATCACATTTAGATTACTGATGATTCTGGCCAAGATGATGGTAAGGAATACCAGTGCTGCTGCTAAAATGTAATATATGGTATTGGACTCTTCTTCTTGAACTGCACCAGGTCCATCCGCAGGCCCTCCTGCTACTTGAGGCGGATTAGCAGCTACATTGATATATGCTAGTAAACTCTCAATGTTTTCATCGGTGAGATTAGGAAAAGCATTCATCACATTCGGCTTCCACTCGTTCCACAATTCTAATGCCCGTGGGTGTTCCTCCACATTGATCATTTGCTGAGAATTCCTAATCCACCTGTATAAGTCTTCCCTCGGATAATCAGCCCACCTTTCTTCCACGCCAGCAAGCGCGGGCCCAGTGGCATCCGTCTTCATGTTTTTCGCATGACAAGTTGCACAGTAATTCCTAAACAGTGTCTTACCTTCTTCAGGAGAACCCTGACCAAATCCTGTAAACTGCGAAGAAAGCAGCACAACTAAAAGCAAAAATTTGATTTTCAATATATTACGCATAGCAATTATTTAGCTAGTATCATTTTTATCTTTTAAGTAAGCTCAAAGGCTGTTCTTTAGAGGGCAAAAATAGAATTAGATGGTATTAAATGGTACTAATTCCAGAACATTCGCAACTATTTAGATCTGATCTAAATAATCAATTATCGTCCTCATACAGACACTTTAGCCTTAATATGAGGATGAGGATCATAATCTAATAATGTAAAATCTTCATATTTGAAATCAAATATTGACTTCACGTTAGAATTCAATAGCAGCTTCGGCAGCTTGCGCGGTTCGCGAGTCAACTGAAGTTCAGCTTGCTCAAGGTGGTCATTGTATAAATGTACATCACCAAAATGGTGAATAAATTCTCCATATTCATATCCGCATTCGTGAGCCATCATCATGGTTAACAGTGCATAAGATGCAATGTTGAATGGGACGCCAAGAAATGTATCTGCAGATCGTTGGTACAGCAAGCATGAGAGTTTTCCATCAGCAACATAGAATTGAAACAGGCAATGGCAAGGAGTTAAAGCCATCTCTTCTAATTCTCCTACATTCCAGGCATTAACGATAATTCTTCTTGAATCCGGATTGTTTTTCAGCAGGTCAATGGCCCTCTTTATCTGATCTACAGTTTCTCCATTTGGTTTTTCCCAGGAGCGCCACTGTTTTCCGTAAACCGGCCCAAGTTCGCCATTTTCATCAGCCCACTCATTCCAAATTCGCACCCCATTATCCTGCAGATACTTCACATTCGTATCTCCAGACAGAAACCACAATAATTCATGAATAATGGATCTTAGATGAAGCTTTTTAGTAGTGAGCATAGGGAAACCTTCTGAGAGATCGAATCGCATCTGATATCCGAAACACGAAAGGGTGCCTGTACCGGTGCGATCTGATTTTGCGTTTCCGTTTTCTAGAATGTGACGCAAAAGCTGATGATACTGCTTCATTCAAATTTGTTGGTTAATTTCGACTGCAAATGTAGAAATTAAAAACAAATATGAAATATTTTAATTTGTATTTATCCTTGAGTCGCCTGTAAAATTTTTACAAAATCTTTGATTAATTTTTTTCATTCTAAAAATGTAAATACCTTGATGGCTACTAAATCAAAACATAAATGAATCAAATCAACAAGAAGATAGGCGTACTTGCCATAACTTTTTTAATCCCTTTCATTGCATTTGCTCAGACGATTACGGACACCGTAGAAGAGCTTTCAGCATCCGAAAGGATAGATGCCATATTCAGTGATTACACCGGATGGTTTGTACGTGGGATATTCTACGAGATTCCATTTTCAGAGAATTTCCAAATTCCCTGGGTATTGATCGTTCTGGTAGGTGGTGCTTTATTTTTCACCTTTTATTTTAAGTTTATCAACTTTACCGGTGTTGTCAGATCTATCAAAGTGGTCAGTGGTAAATACGAAGAAGTGGAAAAACATGGAATTGATGCTCTATATGGTGACCCAACACCTGGAGGAGATCAACCCGAAACCATAAGAGATGAAAGTGCAGATGGTGAAGTTTCGCATTTTCAGGCGCTTACCGCTGCATTATCTGCGACCGTAGGACTTGGTAACATTGCTGGAGTAGCAGTGGCACTATCGATCGGTGGACCCGGAGCAACCTTTTGGATGATTGTTGCCGGTTTGCTAGGAATGGCTTCCAAATTTGCGGAATGTACACTCGGCGTGAAATACCGGGATGTAGGTCCGGATGGCACTGTCTATGGTGGTCCAATGTACTACCTATCCAAAGGTTTGAAGGAAAAAGGACTTGGTGGACTGGGCAAGGTGCTAGCTGTCATTTTTGCCGTGATGGTCATAGGTGGTTCTTTCGGTGGTGGAAATATGTTTCAGGCTAATCAGGCGGCGGCTCAATTTGTAGATTTGTTTGGAATAGGAAATGCCAATGCGGGTATGTTTTTTGGAATTGCTATGGCTGCTTTGGTAGCGGTGGTGATTATCGGTGGTATAAAGAGAATTGCATCTGTAACTGAAAAGATTGTACCTTTTATGGCTGGTATCTATGTATTGGCAGCCATCATCATTTTGTTTGCCAACATCACTCTAATTCCTCAGGCCATTGGTTTGATTTTCGAAGGTGCATTCAGTGGACTTGGTATTGCCGGTGGTTTGATCGGTGTATTGATTCAGGGTATTAGAAGAGGTGCCTTTTCAAATGAAGCGGGTGTAGGTTCTGCAGCAATCGCGCACTCTGCCGTTAGAACCAAGTATCCTGCAAGTGAAGGATTGGTGGCTCTACTTGAGCCTTTTATTGATACGGTTGTCATTTGTACTATGACTGCATTGGTATTAATCATTACCAACATAGAAGGAGGATTCTTTGCTTACGGTGAGCAAGTAACACAAGGGGTGGAGTTAACGGCAACAGCCTTCAACTCTGTGATTCCGGGATTCTCCATCATTTTAACCATTGCCGTCATCCTTTTTGCATTCTCTACCATGATTTCATGGTCCTATTATGGTATGCAGGGGTGGAAGTACTTGTTCGGAAGAGGAAAAACCATTGACCTGGTATATAAAATTTTGTTTTTGATCTTTGTGGTAGTAGGCTCTTCTATTAGCCTTGGATCAGTTATAGACTTTTCGGATGCCATGATTTTTGCGATGGTTGTTCCGAACATTATTGGTGTTATTCTATTGGTTCCGAAGGTTAGAGATGAATTAACGAGATATATTAGTGCCATTAAAAAGGCTGAGAAATTAGAGCGCGAATAATCATTCGAAATAAAATAAAAAAAGGGTCAAATACTATGTGATTTGGCCCTTTTTTAATGAGGCTAACTAATTGATAATAAGTTGATCTATAGTGTTCCTTTTCTTGTCTTACTTGATCTTACTTTCATGTCTATTGATCACTGATGCAGTCAAACATTGAAATAAAATGTCGCTGATAAATATTACGAAATACTAAATATGTTATTTTTGAGCCGTGCATAATGCAATCATCCATATCGGTTCCAACCTGGGAAATAGGAAAAGCTTTCTTTCTAAATGCCGCTTCCTATTGCGAGAAAAAGTAGGAACCATTCTAAAGTCTTCCAGTATCTATACCACAGAAGCATGGGGCTTAAAAGGTCAAAAGGAATTTCTAAACCAAGCTTTTCAAATGGAGACAGAATTGAGCTTGCACGAACTACTGAAAACATGTCAGGAAATAGAAAACTTACTATTTCGTCAACGAGAAATTCCCTGGGGACCTCGGACCATTGACATAGATATCATCTTCTACGACAATGAAGTAACGGAAGATGAAAATGTGATTATACCTCATCCCAGAATGCACGAAAGGAATTTTGTTCTCCACCCACTTGCCGAAATTGTTCCGGAGTACGTACACCCTATTCTTAAGCAGTCCATATTGCAATTGAAACAAAACTCAAAAGACCCTTCTTATGTTTCCCTATAATTTCATCACCATTGAAGGCAACATAGGCTCGGGAAAAACCTCGTTCTGCAAAATGATTCACGAAGAGACCGACTGCAGGATGATATTAGAACAATTCGATGACAATCCCTTTCTTCCTTTCTTTTATGATGATATGGAACGATTTGCACTGACTGTAGAGCTGTTCTTTATGACTGAAAGAATGAAACAGTTGCAAAAGAATCTCTTGTACCAGGATTTATTCCAATCCTTTACCATTGCTGATTATACATTTGTGAAAACGCTTTTATTTGCAAGGAAAAACCTTGGTGATGAAGAATATCGGATATTTCAAAAGCTATTCAACACTTTAAACAGCGCTTTCCCTAATCCCGATTTGCTGGTATACTTTCACAGGAGTGTTGATGTACTGCAAATGAACATTGCAAAAAGAGGCCGCGAGTATGAGAAGAAAATTTCCGATCAATATCTGTTGAAAATCCAAAATTCCTATTTTGAATATTTTCGAAATATTTTGACCTTTCCTGTATTGATCATTGACCTGAATGAAATTGACTTCGTGGCCAATCCCAAACATTATGAACACATTAAATTCTTACTGAAGAAACAATACAATCCGGGTGTTCACAGGGTATCATTATTTGTGTAGAAGCTATAATCTAAATCTTCGCTTTTCCCTATGGAATCCAGTCTTATTGGTTTTACCGAAAGCGTATCCCAGATTCATCTCCCATGCTCCTCTACCGTTGCTGTACTTTGCTAAAGATGATACTGTAATATCGTAAGCCAGTCCAAAGCGAATATTATTATACTCCGTATTGAAAGTCAAAATGACAGCATCCATAGTACTTATCTCTTGTTGGGCTACAAATCTACCTATTACTCCTAAGCTCAATACAACTTCAGATGCATCCAGATTGTCCATTTGCAGATCTGCTCCGATAAGCAATTGATGAGCTACACTCTGTCTGACATATAAGATCTGCTGCACGATGGTCACCCCTTCCCACAATCCTTTCGCGGCATTTATGTGTGCATTGTATCTGACAGGGAGCCTTTCTACGGCCCCTTCAAATAATGCAATATTAGGGCGATTCAAATGATAAAAGGATAGTCCTGCCTGAACTGCCAGATCGTCATTCAAATTTCCATACCAATGAACTCCAACATTGACATCAGCAAAAAGACCAGTTCTGCCCTTCATGCCCTGCAAGCCAGGTTCTTTCGGATCTCTATCTGTATCAATATAATTAAAGGTTCGATCGAACTGATTGCCAAACCAAAAACGATCCCATCCTACTGCCCTTTGACCTGAACCTGCGGTCACTCCAACTCCTAAGTAGTGTTCACCGACTTTGCTATACTGACCTGTAAGCTTTTTAAGGTAGGCAAAATTTAGATGAGCCATATTCGATCCCACATGTCCGGTTCCACCCTTATCACCTAGTACCGAAAGTCCATAGCTAAATTTGTCCGATTTAAAGCTGGTATGTGATAGATTCACTAGTGCCTGAAAAGTTCTAAGTGGTAGGCCATCTGAAAATGAGGCACCTTGTTCTCTAAAACTCATTTTTGCACTTACTAATGGGCTTTGGGCAGAGAGCAGCGATGGATTAAGTAAGTTTTTATTTTGCATAAACTGCGAAAACAGAGGATCTTGTGCATGACTGCAAGCAACCGCTAGAAGGATAAAGATTATATGTAGTATCCTTTTTTTCATTACCTTAATAAAGTCACATTCCCGTTAAAATCTTCTTTGAACCCATTTTCAAATACCACTTCCGCAAACCAAAAGTAAAGTCCACTTCCCGCTTTTTCTCCCTTAAATATGCCATCCCAGGTTTCTAATGCATCATCTATCGGCTCCTCTTCGATGGCATATACCAATTCACCCCAGCGATCATATATGTTAAAGCGATTGATGATCGATATACCCTGACCAAATAACTCCAAAACATCGTTCTCTCCATCATCATTAGGAGTGAAGGCAGTCGGAACATATAAAGGACTGAAATTTTCCAGCCTAATATTGATCAGATCACTGCTTGTACAGCCGCTTTCATCTGTAATGGTCAACTCAAAAGTAGATTCGCGTTGGCCATCAAATATGGGTTCAAGGCAAATATTACAACTGAGTAAGTCAAGATTAACCGAACTCCATCTATATGACAATGGTCCATCCGCATTAAAGATTTGTGGACTTAATTGTATTGTATTTCCAAATGGAATGACCAGATCTTCTCCAAGGTCGACTATCAATTTATTAGGTTCGGTAACATAAACATCTGTGAAAGTATCGATGCACCCCTTGAAATCGTTGACATATACGGTGTATTCACCAGCTACTAAATTCGTAAATATTCCATTGGAACTGAAATCATTTCCATCGATGCTATACCTATAAAATCCTGAACCACCAGATGCTTCGACGGCAATTCTGCCGTCTCTGCCTCCGTGACAGGTCACTTCACTCTGATCAAAACTAGCGGTTATAGGTTCGGCCGGCCGACCAATTAATGTGGAATCAATAATCTGACATCCATTGGCATCTGTAATGGTTACTATATACCAATCAGAAGCAGTATTCTCAACGGCTACACTTGATTGACCATTCGACCATTCATATTCATAAGGAATTGTTCCACCAACCACTAAAGCTTCCGTTCTGCCATCACTGCCTTCAAAACAACTGACGTCGAAGGTGTTAAAGTTAAGATTAAGTGGTCTGGGTTCTTCAACACTGAACGCACCCTCTCCAGAGCACCCGTTTTCATCTGTAATAGTAACCTTGTAGTTTCCTCTGGATAAAGAGTCGATTTGATTAGTCATAGGTTTATTCAACCTACTTTCCCAATTATAAGTGTAAGCACCCGTTCCTCCTTTGCCATTGATTCTAATGCTACCATCATTACCTCCAAAGCAGCTGATATTTTTAATAGAATCCACAATCGCATTCACCTGATCAGGGTTCCCAATAAGGATACTTGCTTCACCTTGACAACCTCTTTGATCGGTGGCCGTCACAAAATATTCTTGCCCTCCCTCCAGTGCTAAAACTTCTAATCCGACTTGCTCAGGATCCGTACTCCATACATATGAAAATGAGGATAAATCTTCCTGATCTTCTCCATATTTCACATTAGCAATGCTTGCAGACCCGTCTGATGCTTCAAAACAGCTCGCCGGATTTTGCTCAAGTGTCAATTTAATCTCAGCAATTTCTGCTACCTCAGCACTTTCAATTACCTCGCAACCTTTAGCGTCAGAAACAGTGACCATGTACATTCCAGGTGAAAGATTATTTAGGTTCATTCCTTGCGCATTGTTACTCCATTGGATTTCATATGGCGGGGAACCACCCTGGGGGGCTACCGATAAGCTTCCATCGTTGCTTCCGAAGCAAACTTCGTCTCCAGGGGACAAATTCGTCCGTAATGGAGTATCAGGTTGAGTGATCACAAAATCTTGTGTTTCTGAACAACCAGAATTATCGGTATATCTCACGGTGTACACGCCTGCTTCTACACCTTGAATATTGTTCGTTGTTGCTTCAAATCCAGCAGGCCCTAGCCATTCATAGCTAAATGGTGAATTCCCTCCTGATGCAGCAAACAAAATCTGACCGCTGGTCTCTCCAAAACATGCAACCGGTATTACCGTACTCTCTACATCTATGGGATTGGATGGATCTATGGTATAGTCAAATTCCACAGTACAACCGACATCATCAGTAATGGTGACGAAGTATTCGCCAGCCCGCAGATCGGAAATGTTCGGTGTAGATGGCAAACTCCCATCCGGTCCTGTCCAATTGTAGTTATAAGGTGCCATACCACCCTCTGTATTCAATTCAATAGAGCCATCCAGCGAATTCTCACAACTTGGATCAGATATGATTGGATTGGCTATGATTTCTGGCGGAGCATTGACAACAAGACAATCTGTGAAATCGCAAACTGAACCGTCACTTAGTGTAAAACAATATGTTCCGCTAGGCAAATTCTCCCTGTTTATACCCATTGTACCATCCTCCCAAAAAACATCAACACTTCCATTTGGGCTTATCAGATTACTTAGTGAAATAGCTCCTTGACTGGCGCCAAAACATTCATTATCTACTATTGCTGACTGATATGAAATTCCTTCTGGCTCTTCGATCATAAAAGGTTGTTCAGTAGTGCAACCATTGATATCAGATACCGTCACTTGATAGGTGCCGGCACCTAAACCCGTGTTCTCATTCTCTAAAGAATTTCCTGCACTCCATATAAATGAATACGGTGACATCCCCCCATTTGCAGTGACCGTCGCCGTTCCATCTTCTTGTCCCAGACAGGAAGCATCTGTCGTATTGATCATCAGATCAATAGTTGGTCCCTGATCTACTGTGAAAAGTTGACTGTCACTACATCCCAATGCGTCTGTGACCGTCACTACATATGTTCCAGCCGTCAGATTATTGTGGAAGTCTTCAGAAGTGCCATCTTCCCAGAGATAGGTAAATGGGCCGCTACCCGAAAGAATTTCAACAGCAGCTTTTCCATCTTGATCACCTCTACACAATGGAGGTTCAGAAGAGATCTGATAAGCCAGTATTTCCAGTTGAGGAATGGCCAACTCTGCTATGGTATCGCAGCCGTTATCATCTGAAATGGTGACAAACCATAGGCCGGGCGTCAAATTTGGTGCATTTTTGTCTGTGCTTCCGGAAGACCATTGATATTGATAAGGAGGATTTCCACCCTGTACATTTACTGTACCCCGGATGGCGCTCTGTACATTACAAGGATCGCTCAACTGAAAGCCAGCATTGATATCAAATGGTGAAGGCCCTCCCATTTCGAAGTCACCGGAAAGTGTACACCCGGTGGCATCGGTAACGGAATAATCGTTTTTTCCATTGGGTACATTGAAAAATGCGCCATTACTATTTGCCAATCCATTGATTTCATACATGAATGGTCCGTTACCAGTCGCCTGAATCAATACCTCCCCATCACTGCTGGAGGAACATGAGCTCTCTTTTATTATATCGATGACAACTGCAGGTTGGGTACAATCTAATGTCCTGCACTCGATACCATTCACTATGGAATTACAAACGGGACCCACGGCACGCACTTCTATTTCAAAATCAGTACTACTGCTCAAAGTGGTGAACGTATAACTTAAATCTGAGACGCTAACCCATTGACCTTCATCGATTCTAACCTCATATCCCTGACTGTTTACAACAGCATTCCACAAAATTTCGATGCTGTTTTCAGAAACCATTCCACAAGAAGCTGAAGGCGACCCAAGACTCGGATCAACACTTACATTTGTAGATGCTGACCTCTCACATCCATAGGAATCAATGATTTTTAAGGTATATTCAGTTTCTTCCGATGGCCGGACTGTAATATCTTCGCAATTTTCACACAGTGTGGAGTTGGGGTTTGAAGACCATTCATACGTTAATCCATAGAATGACCTGAAAGTAATTGACCAGCCTTCCAATACACCAACTGAACCTGCGAAATCGTCTATAACCAAGAGTCTCCAAATACCATTGGTTGGATTTTCGCCATCCCATAGATCTGACCAGACCCCTTCCGGAAGAAAATCGCCAGTATATGTCGGATTATCTTCAAAGATAGGTCCTGCCAGATTTTCCCCATTGTTAATATTAGTTGTTGCAAATGGCGTAAAGCAAGTATTTTCATACCGATCCACATCGGCGAAATTATTGGTTTTGAATCCATTATCTGTACTCAATTCCAATATTTGTCCACCCGGTGCTATAAGGTAAATATCAAAGTCAGTCAGATCACGATGCTCTAATCCTTGAATGCATACACTTTCAATGATATTAGGTCTTAAGATGGTAGGCAAAACTCCGCTTACCATAATATCTGAATAGATGGGTTCATTTTCAGGCGAAATGGTCAATTCGTCGCTGGATTGAAAAAATGGATCTGGAGGCAAATTAAAATTAGGATCCAATTCTGATTGAATCATATAATCTTCTCCACTACAAATAGTTGTATCGCCCGGTAAGATAGGGGCAAACAAATCATCATCGCGAATTAATATTTCAAACTTCTTTCGATTACAAAGGTCTACCTGAATTTCGAATGAAATGATTTCATCCATCTCTGACTCAGCATCTAAATAGGCCTCAAGTGGTATCGTAACGCTTTTACTTCCCGCAGGAATGATTAGTTGATCAGGAAGGGCAGGATAATCTACATCTGGAGTAGCAGCATTAGGTGGATCAAAAAGTTCAATATCTATGATATAGTCGCTATCTACAGCTCGCGGCAGAGAAAATTCAAGGACACCTGTACCACATCCCTCTGCCAGGCTACCATCGACACTTAAAGAGTTTAAATTTACCTCCAGAGTCCCAGTCCCAAAACTTTTTGCTTCCAGAAAAACGACTGAGTTTAGAATTTGATCATTGGCATCCGCTACACCCAATTTTATGGTGTATTCTTCGCACGGAACGACGATCGCTTCAGCTGTGAAGACATCTAGGTAGGCATTCATTTGATAAAATTGCTCTCCAACCGATACCTCATTATAATATTCCGGAAATTGTGCTGGACAACCCGAATCACCGCCATGCACATTGTTAATGGCAACTGGTGTATTGGTAAATGTTAATCCGGATGGATCGGATGGATCAGGTATGATTGCAATGTTTCTGGAGTTATAGAATCCACCATCTGGCTTTGGACCAGAAATGAAAAAACCAAATACATCGTTGATCTCACAAATGTACTCTGGATATTCTTCAGAGGAAAAAACATATCTAAATCTGAGCGTATCCGCGGCCGGAATAAACTTGATCGTATAAAGTGCGACGTCATTTACCACGTCACCGGCGATGGCTTGTAAGTCCGGATCAGAAATGCCTTGCCCAGGCACTTGATCTCCATTATCATTGGTTGTCTCATTGAGGGTACTTACTGATTTTGCAAATCCAGTTGACAATAGAATACCCCTTTCAACACCGATTCTATCCTGGCCACCTGAGAAAAAACCGACTTGTCGATCATCCCCGGTATATTGTACACTGGTGACTTCGACACCACTGCCCAGAAAAATGTTTCTAACTAGGTTATTGGGATTATAGGGCGCAGTATTCCCGTCTGTGATGTTAAGCTGAGCTACAACACCTACAAAAGGAGAAGACAACAGAATTAGAAGGAGTATTATTTTTTCCGGTTTCACTTATACTCACTCTTTGAATTATATAACGAGGTATGAATGGTATTTTATATAATTAGCTTTAGCAATATAGCTTAAATATCTGTACAGAATAACGTGAAAACTTAGGTATTTGTCTAAAAATTGCATCCTCTAATTATTGAAATCTTACATTTGCAGGCAATGAAATCATTTCTTAAAAGTTTTATCGCATCCTGTTTAGGTACTCTAGTGGCCATTGGACTGATTATATTTATCGGTTTTATTATCGTTAGTAGCTACACAAAGCAAGCCAAGAATAATCAATCTGGTATCTTACATATTCCATTTTCTGGAACCATTGCCGATTATGAGAGCAACCGACTGGATCTCGCTAGTTTTAATTTTGGCAGCTCTGGCCTTACACTTTGGGAGTTAAGAAAGAAGATCAATTCGGCTGCTAAAGATCCTAATATCAAAGCGATTTTCTTGGAATTGAAGACTGTTCAAATGTCTCAACAGATGATTTCCGAATTAAGTGTCCTTTTACAAAACTTCAAAAAAGAAGGAAAAAAGATTTTCGCATATTCTGATTATTATGAGCAAAACGCCTACTTGTTAAGTACTTTCGCGGATTCGATTTATTTAAATCCTAATGGTGGTGTAAGCTTGAAAGGATATGCAGTTTTTTCACCATTTTTCGATAGTCTGTTGGAAAAATGGGACATAGATCTTCATGTTTACTATGCCGGAAAGTACAAGTCCAGCACGGAGCCATACCGTTTAGACAGTTTTAGTTTGGATAATCAGGAGCAATTAAGGGCATACCTTAGTCAACTGCATAGTAATTTGGTAACCTGGGTATTTCAAAACAGAGGTATACCAGAGACAAAAGTGGAAAAGATCCTGAACATGTATCAGGATTACAATAGCGAAGTGATGCAAGCCAATGGAATTGTAGACCGCATCATTTACAGGGATGAAGTGATCGATCTTCTTGACCGCGAATATGACGGTGAGGAGCTTGTCAAATTCGATCAATATAAAGGATCTGTACCCAATACTTCAAAAGAAGTTGCCTTGGTGTTTGCTCAAGGGGAGATTATATGGAACAATACAGGAACAGGTGGTATTTCTCATGGTGAATATTCCGACATTTTTAAGAAAATACGTGAGGATGATGAGATTAAAACCGTCATTTTGAGAATTGACTCACCAGGTGGAAATGGATATACTTCCGATTTGCTTCATAGAGAAGTTATATTACTTAAGGAAGCTGGCAAGAAAGTCTTATCATCTTTCGGTACCTATGCTACATCAGGTGCTTACTATATGGCTTGTGCCTCTGACTCCATTTATGCCACCGACAATTCAATGACTGGTTCTATAGGAGTCTACATCATGTTGCCCACATTCGAGCAGTTTTTAGCAGAACATTTAGAAATCGGAGTAGATACGATATTGGGATCTGAGAATGGATTGGCATATACACCACTTGTAAAACTTACCGATCAACAGGAAAAATCATTTCAGGCACAGACCGAGCGTTTATACGATTTGTTCCTCGAAAAGGTAGCCAACGGAAGAGACATGAATGTAGAGGAAGTGAACGAAATCGCGCAGGGAAGGATATGGAATGGTCAGGACGCATTAAAAAAGAATTTAATAGACGAATTACTTACACTGGATGAATTGGTTAATCGCTTTACTCAAGATAAGTCTCCTCAAGTATATCCCGAACAAAAATTAAGTCTAACTCAAGAACTGATTGAGAATAATTTAGGAAAGCTGGCAAATGCTGATTTATACCAAATAAAATGGATGAATGATAAAGTACTTGAATTTCAGAAACTTATGGAAAAACCAGCTCCTTTGATGCGGGTTCCACATTTTATAAATGTCACAAATCAGTAAAAAAAGTTGATTAATAGGCAATAAATTGTAATTTTACGACAAGTTATTGCAAATTTGTATCAAGATAATAATGAAGCTATAAAGAATAGCTATTAAGATAAAGTTTTTCATGGTGTGTTAATGGGTAGGATTTCGGACCTCTTTCCGAAGTTCCTACCCTTTTTTGTTTGCGCAAACAGTTTTCATTACACAGACTTCCTAATACACAACATCTCTATTATAATTTACCTAGTTCATCCCTCATTTTTATGGCTCCGGACATGATCAACAAGATGAGCCCTTTATATTTATGAGGGAGGATTTCTATCGGCCTGATCTTTGGGATTAATGATAAGCCTTAAAGATTGGTCATATGTAAAGTAGTTCCAGATCCAATTTATAAAAACAATCAATTTGTTTTTTGCGCCTATTAAGGCATACAAATGAACAAATAACCACACCAACCAGGCAAAGAATCCTTTAAATTTCATTCCACCTATTTCTGCTACAGCTTTGTTACGACCTACCGTCGCCATCGTTCCCAGATCTCGATATTCAAATTTAACCCAGTCCTTGCCTTTCGCACGTCTTATAAAATTCCTGGCCAATTGTTTACCTTGTTGAATAGCTGGCTGTGCAACTTGAGGATGACCATCTGGAAAGTCTTCTGTTTCCATACATGCAACATCTCCCAGAGCATAAATGTCATCGTATCCTTTAACCTTGCTGTATTCGTCCACCATAATTCTATTCCGCTTATTGAAAGCGTCTTCTCTGAGCCCTTCCATTCGATGACAGGTCACTCCTGCGGCCCAAATCAGTTTACCAGCTTTGATTTTTTCATCATCTGCGGTAATGACATATTCACCGTCATAGTCCACCACCCTGGTATTCTTCTTGACAATGACACCTCTTTGTTTTAAATACCTTTCAGCGGTATCTCCATGCTTTGGGTCCATGCCCATTAAAAGTTGGTCGGTACCTTGTAACAAGTAAATGTCTACTTCTTTAGCATCAAGTTCTTTGTAATCCTTTGGTAGAATGTATTTCTTCATTTCTGCCAATGCACCTGCCACTTCCACTCCTGTAGGTCCTCCTCCGACTATGACGATATCCAAAAACCACTGTCTTTTCTCAAAATCTCGTTCTATCACTGCCTTCTCATAATCTGTTAAGAGAGTATTCCGTAAGTTCAAAGCCTGAGTGGTAGACTTTATCGTAAAGGCTCGCTCCTCAATAGCCTTATTTCCAAAGAAATTGGTTTTTGCACCATAGCTGAGCACCAGGTGATCATAATTTACAATACCTATATCAGTCTCCAATTGCTTTCGACCTGTATCAACAGCATTTACTTTTCCTACGCGGAAATACATGTTTTTATGATCCTGAAAAGCCTTTCTGAATGGAAATGATATAGAACTAGGTTCCAAACCTGCCATCGCCACCTGATAAAACAAAGGTTGGAACTGATGATAATTTCTTTTATCAATAAGTATGACCTGGTAATCTGACTTTGCCAGCTTTCGGGCCATCATCAGACCTCCGAATCCTCCACCTACTATTACAATTCTTTCCTGTCCTGTTTCCGGAATGTTTACTGGCATCGACTATTAGTTTTATCTTTAATCGAAAATAACACTATATTGTTTGTATTCGAATGCTTTTGTTAAACATTATCGGTTTACAAAAAGTTATCAGAATATGAATACAGCATTAATTCCAGTCTTTCCACTCCAATTGGTCATCTTCCCAGATGAGGTTATTAACCTGCACATTTTTGAACCTCGTTACAAGCAAATGATGAATGAGGCAGAGGCTAATGGCACCCATTTTGGAGTCCCTACCTATATTGATAAAGAGGACTTGACTTACGGCACAGAAGCCAGATTGAAAGAAGTGGTGAAAAAATATCCAGATGGTAAACTTGATATCAGAATTCAGGGTGTTAAAGTTTTTAAAGTAGAAAATTTCATTCCACGAATGAATAGCAGGCTTTATTCAGGAGCTGATATCACTTATCTTGATATTGACAGGAAAAAAGATATATCTAAAAATGAAAAAATCATTGGCTTACTGGCTAATCTATACCAGTATTTGAAAATGCACAAGCCTTTACCATCTTCAGCGGAAGCATTTGACAGCTATAGGATCGGACATTATATTGGTCTTGCCTTGAGAGATGAATTAAAATTACTATCCATTCCTAAAGAGACAGATCGGCAAGATTTCATCATACAACATTTGGAAAATATTATCCCTGTACTTCGAGAAATGAATGCGTTAGAAAAAAAGGTTCAAATGAATGGTCACTTTAGAAACATCATTCCGCCTAATATTTAATTAGACTTTGGATTGAAGTCAAGAGAAAGTGAAAATATGTGAGAATATAATGCACCGTTTTCCTGACCAAGCGCTCCGATATTGGTCAACGCATAATCCACTCCGAGCCTCCCTAGTTTCAAGCCAAGACCTACATTTGGTTTCATTGAAAAATCTCTGGAACCGTTTATTTCATTCAACTTTCGCTCAACGTCGCCAATTCCTGCCCTAATAAATACCAAGCCTTTGTATCCTAATTCTGCACCTATGGCAGGGTCCAAATTAAAATTAGCAGTTCCGATTCCAGAAGCACGGCCATCTGTTGAAAATCTGACGTTGGCTTCTATCGTATACTCGAATTGAGGTGATTCTTCTAGGTTTTTCGCAGAATGATAAGCTGCCCCCAGAATCAACTTAGGTAACGCTATTTCGGTGCTCGATGTAACAATTTCATTTCCAGTCGCAGCAAATACGGCTTTTTCTTCCTCTGTAAAATTAAAACTCCAGGTATTATAAGTGGTCGTGACATCCTGTGCCATAGCTGCAAATGTCAGGTTTCTAAGATGATAATTAAGTCCCACATCTACTCCGAAGCCCCAGGCATTGGCAAATTGCCCAACTGATCTGTTGATTACTTTGACCGATCCTCCTAAACGTAAATTATCGCTGAAAATAGATCTTCCGTAGGAGAGAAAAACTGCATAATCCACTGCTGAAAAGGAGGATACATTATCGTAATTGACACTCCCATCCGGACCAATGAGGTTAAGTGTATAAGGAATATTGTCAACACCAAATCTAACAACGGAAACCGAACCGTATGCTTTTTTCTCTTCATCAAAACGCTTTACTATGGAACCATAATCATAATTGGCCACGCCAGCAAACCATTCAGCGTGCATGGCATTTACTTGTAACGATGCATCTACATTGGTAAGACCTGCGGGATTCCATATACCTGCAGTCCCGTCCGCAGTAGAAGCAATGACTGCTCCTGACATTCCGTGGGCCCTTGCACCAGCACCTATGTTCAGAAACTCATTGACAAATTTCTGAGCTTCCAATTGTGAAAGTCCCAAAAATAAACACGGAATTAGATAAAGTAGCGTTGATTGCTTCATGAAGAATATACCGGTTAGCGAATTGCACTTTAAACGTACGGAAATTCAAATATAGTGTGACGGTCAGAGTTTCTTTGTTACATTTATAAAAATATTATATCAAGTGAAAAAATTTTCTTTATACCTCCTGTTTCTAGGTTTGCTTTTAGTTAGCTCATGTAAGACTAAAAAGCTCAGCAGCGATGAATCCGTTTACCCCCTAAAGAAATCGATAGTTGCAGAGGATGCAGCCGTAGTTTCCGCTCATTACCTGGCCTCCGAAATAGGTCTAGATATTTTGAAAAGTGGTGGGAACGCTGTGGATGCCGCAATTGCAGTTCAGTTTGCATTAGATGTCTGTTATCCGGTAGCGGGTAACATTGGTGGAGGTGGATTTATGGTCTATCGACAAGCTGATGGCGATGTGTACACGCTGGACTACAGAGAAAAAGCGCCTCTGGCAGCTACTTCTGACATGTATCTCGACGAAAATGGTGAGGCCGATTTAAACAAAAGTCAATTGGGTCACCTGGCAGTTGGAGTTCCTGGAAGTGTGGATGGCATGTATACTGCCTTTGAGCGCTTCAGTAAATTAAAGAACTGGAAAATGTTGGTCCAACCGTCTGTAGATTTGGCGCGGAAAGGTTTTAAATTGACAGAATCGCAGGCAGAGGGATTGAATAATAATAAGGTGAAATTTGCACAGGCCAATACGGTTCCTAATCAATTTACCTCCTCTAAATCCTTTGCGAAAGGTGAAATTTTAGTTCAGGAAGATCTGGCGAAAGTTTACGAAGCCATTCGGGATCATGGTCGGGAAGGATTCTACGGAGGTTGGGTGGCTGATGCAATAGTAGCTGAAATGGAGCGCGGAAATGGTATTATTACTCTTGAAGATCTGGCAAAGTACAAGGCCAAATGGCGCGAGCCCCTTACTGGGCAGTATGATGAGTATACCATACACTCAATGCCTCCTCCTTCATCTGGAGGCGTCCTCTTGATACAAATGTTGGAAATGCTGGAAGATTTTAATTTAGCTGAAATGGGATTTCACAGTAAAGAAGCCATCCATTTAATAGTGGAAGCTGAGAGACGCGCTTATGCGGACAGAGCCAAACATTTGGGCGATATGGATTTCTACACAGTCCCATTAAAAATGCTGATGGATCCGGAATATGCACGAATGAGAATGCAGAATTTTGATGATAAAAAAGCCTCGGATAGTGAAGAAGTGATGGCCGGTGGCCTAAAAGAGAGTGAACAAACAACCCACTTTTCAATTGTGGATTCTTATGGAAATGCGGTCAGTATTACGACTACCCTAAATGGTGGGTATGGTTCTAAAGTTATTGTAGATGGTACAGGCATATTTTTAAATAATGAAATGGATGATTTTAGCGCGAAACCTGGGGTTCCCAATATGTTTGGATTGATAGGTGCCGAAGCGAATAAAATTGAACCCGAGAAGCGAATGCTAAGTTCCATGACTCCGACCATCATTGAGAAGAATGGGCAGCTCCATCTGGTTCTAGGAACTCCAGGTGGTTCGACCATCATTACTTCCGTCCTGCAAGTGGCCTTAAATGTCATGAAATTCGGAATGGATGTTAATAGTGCTGTTCAATCACCCAGATTTCACCATCAGTGGAAACCTGATGTATTGATGATAGAAAAAGGTGCCTTTCCTGACCAAACCATTGATGCTCTGAAGGAAATGGGCCATGAATTCAATACTCGTGGGGCCATTGGTAGAGTTGAGGCTATCTTGGTAGATTTTAATGGCAAACTAAAAGCTGCAGCAGACAAGAGAGGTGATGATCACGCAGCAGGATACTAAACTGAAACAATGAAGCAAACAATCACTTATTTATTTTTGATATTACTGGTAATAGTCTTATGTCAATGTAAGGCCAAACAAGTGACTTACGACAGTCCACCGGCTCACACTGTCCCTCTGACCAATGATTTTCAAACCTTATTGTTGGATAGCATGCAAGCAGCAGAAGCCATTGCAACAGATAATGTAGACGATTTTTTCGAAAGGGTCACATTGACAGAAGTTTCTATACAGATGAAAGATCCAGCACTTTGTAAAGAAAGAGAAGGTTGCATTGATGCATACAAAGCATTTTTAAGAACAGATGTGGCCTCATTTACTGCTGAAGAAGTGGATAAGGTTTCGAGTGTCTTTTCAAGTTTGAACGAATTGATCAAGAAAGTAAATCCACACCTGATCGACAGAGATATTTTACTGATTAAGACCAAAGGTAATCATTATGGTAACGGCGTATTTTATACCCGAGAAAATAAAATCATCATACCGCAAGATATGTTGACTAACTTCATGCGAGAAAGTTTTCTTGAGACCATGTTGCATGAGTTTTTTCATATCTTTTCGAGATATAATGTCGAGACCAGAAATGAATTGTATGCACTCATTGGTTTCAAACCGGTGGATGGGCAAATCAATTTAGGAGCAACCGGTTCCAGAAAGTTACTTAATCCAGATGGAACCACTGATTATTTCATAGAATTGGAAGAGGGACCAGCTTATCCCATGATTACTGCAAGTGATGATCAATATATAAGATCAAAACCCACTTTTTTCAATTACCTCGAGTTTAACCTTTACCAGCTTGAGGAAAAAACGGATGGTAATTATGAATTAGGAGAAGTGGTCCCTCTGCAAACAGCCAACTCATTTTTTCAGCAGATAAAGGACAACACCAATTACATTATACACCCGGACGAGATTATGGCGGACAACTTCATCTATACCATTTTTTATCTGGCAGAAAATGAGAAAATAAAGGATTTTACGGCAGAGGGAATGGAACTAATCAATGAAATGGGCGAAGTTTTGAAAAGTCACCGATAAAACTTGGAAATATTTTTGCATTACATATTGGATGTCAGTAGAGAGTAGAAACCGATTAAGGTATAAGATCCACGAAATCATTTTCGAGGCTGACACCCCTGCGGGTAAGTTTTTTGATGTTGCTTTATTAATATTTATTATTGGCAGTGTCTTAGCGGCCCTTTTAGAATCTGTACCCAGCATTATTGCCCGCTATTCCAATATGTTCTACTACTTTGAGTGGGCATTTACCATTTTCTTTACCATCGAGTACATTTTAAGACTGTATTCTACATTAAAGCCATTGAAGTATGCGACTTCATTCTACGGCATCATTGACCTATTGGCAATTCTTCCTACGTATATATCCGTTTTCTTTGCCGGAACGCAATCTCTTATTGTAATCAGAGCGATAAGGTTACTGAGAATATTCAGAATTTTTAAAATGGTGACCTTTGTCAGTGAAGCTGAGTACATCACCAAAGCCCTTTTCAAATCCAGCAGAAAAATTCTGGTCTTTCTCTTTGCCATACTGATGATAGTAGTGATTGTAGGATCCGTGATGTACCTTGTAGAAGGCGGGGTAAATCCTGATTTCGATTCCATCCCAAGAAGTATTTATTGGGCGATTGTGACCCTTACAACCGTTGGATATGGGGATATTTCTCCCAATACCAGTTTTGGGCAATTCATAGCAGCTTTTGTTATGATCCTTGGTTATGCGGTCATTGCTGTTCCAACAGGTATTGTGACCAATGAGCTTATTAATCCAAAAGACATTCCCACCAATACTCAAGTTTGTATGCACTGCAGCAGAAGTGGTCATGATGACGATGCTACCTTCTGTAAATATTGTGGCAATTTAATTAATGGAGGCCTTGATACTTAAAAATTTTACTTAGGCAACCTAAGCGTATAAATCAGCCTTTTAACACTGTACTTCCCTGCACCATTGACAATTAAAATCAGTAATCCACCAATGATGGCGATGTTCTTCATGAACATAATTGATTGAATGCGCTTCACTTCTACAGGATCATTCCAGAATGAAAAAACAATGAAAGTTACAGGTACTAAATAGAGTAATAACATCACTGCACCCAGGTTAGCATAATATCCGATCAATACCAGAATGGCGCCCAATACCAGAAAAAAAATAGTGACATATAGCAGCAAATCTTGATTCCAGGTCAATCCATAAACAGTCATAGTGTTCTTCGTTTGCTTGAAAAAAGCTATTGAATCATAGGCTTCAAAGAAGAATATTAAAGATAGAAAAAATCTACCTACCAGGTCAGCTATATCTTTCATTTGCTTACACTACTAATTAGGCTGCAATTAAAGCATTTCTTTGTAATAATCGACTACTTTTCTTGCTACATTTTGTCCATCCATGGCAGCAGATAAAATACCACCGGCATAACCGGCTCCTTCACCGCAAGGAAAAAGCCCAGTCATCTCAACATGCATAAAAGTTTGCCTGTTTCTAGGGATTCGTATGGGTGAACTGGTCCTGGACTCTAAACCTACAAGATTCGCTTCTTCTGTATAATAACCACGCATTTTATATTTAAAGATCTCAAGTGCCTGTGCTAATCGATCATAAAGGTGAATGGGTAACATTTGATGTAATGGAGCACTATATATTCCAGGGATATAGCTTGTGGGATTGAGACTGGGGCTTTCCTTCCTAAGGACAAAATCCGTCATTCTCTGTGCTGGAGCTTTTTGCGAACCATCACCTCTTTGAAAAAAGCGTTGCTCTAATTCCTTTTGAAATTGTAAACCAGCAAATACTCCAGATTTTGAATGGTCGTAATCTCTTCGATCCACAGCTGTCACAAATCCCGAATTTGAAAAAGGGGAATCTCTTCTGGAAAGCGACATTCCGTTGACTACCAATTCTCCAGGTGATGTAGAGGCAGGTACGATCAATCCACCTGGACACATGCAAAATGAAAAGACACCCTTATCTTTTACCTGAGAAACCAATTTATAGGAAGAAGCCGGAAGATTTTCATGTCTATGTTTCTGACCATATTGAATTTCGTCAATGAGTGATTGGGGATGCTCTACTCGTACGCCAATTGCAAAATCCTTTGATTCTATTGTGATGCCCTTATCGTGTAGTAGGTAGAATATATCTCTTGCAGAGTGTCCGGTCGCTAAAATGGTAGCTGGAGCTTCGTATCTTTGACCTGCCGAATCAATTACACCTTTAAATTGTTGATTTTGAATGATGAAATCCACAACTCTGGTGTTAAATTTGACTTCTCCACCATACTTTTCTATGGTCTTTCGTAGCTCTGCCACGATCTTCGGCAATTTATTAGAGCCGATGTGCGGATGTGCATCGATCATGATTTCGGCAGGAGCTCCGTGTTCTACCAATATTTTTAAAACCTGGTAGTAATTTCCTCTTTTTAGCGATCGAGTGTATAGCTTACCATCAGAATAGGTTCCGGCTCCACCTTCACCAAAGCAATAATTAGAATCAGGATTTACAAGTCCTTCTTGCTGAATGGCTCTCAGATCTCTCCTCCTGGCACGAACATCTTTACCTCTGTCCAGAACAATAGGTCTCAGCCCGAGAGCAATCGCTTCTAATGCGGCAAAATATCCAGCAGGTCCCGCTCCCACTATCAGTACCTTCTTGGCTTGCTGCACTATGGGTAATGCTTTAATAAATGAAGCTTCCTCTTTTGGTTCCTCATCAACGTATACATTATATCGCAAAACATACTTAGCTCCCCTACCCCTTGCATCTATGGATTTCTTGTCAAGCAAAATAGCCTTTATCCTGAAATGATCCACCTTGACTTTATTCAATACTAATGACCTTAATTTTTCCTCATTGTGTAGATCATCCGGCAGTATTTTTATCTCTACGACTTTAATCATATGATCAAGGGTTTGACCTGAGGGCTGAACGTAACTTCACTAATTTTTCTAATAAGGGCTCTAATTGATCCAGCTGCAACATGTTGGCGCCGTCTGATAAGGCGACTGAAGGATTGGGATGGGTTTCTATAAACAGTCCATCTGCTCCGGCTGCGATTCCACATTTAGCCATGGTTTCAATATATTCAGGTTTTCCACCAGTAACTCCCGAGTTTTGATTGGGTTTTTGTAAAGAATGGGTGCAGTCAAGAACAACAGCATTGCAAAATGAAGTCATTTCATTGAGGCCAACAAAATCGACCACCAAATCTGAATATCCAAAACTATTCCCCCGTTCTGTAAGCATTACATGTTCGTTTCCAGACTCAATGACCTTATTCATGGCATGCTTCATGGCGCCGTGGCTTAAAAATTGCCCTTTTTTAATATTGACAACCTTACCGGTTGCAGCTGCTGCTTCCAAAAGCGAGGTTTGACGACACAAGAAAGCCGGAATTTGTAAAATATCCACGTGTTCAGCGGCTGCGGCAGCTTCTTCATCTTTGTGGATATCAGTGGTTACAGGAATTTTGAAATGATTTTTCACAGAACTTAAAACAGAAAGTGCTTCCGCATCACCAATACCGGTGAAAGAATCTAATCTGCTGCGATTTGCCTTTCTGTAAGATGCTTTGAATACATAAGGAATATTATAATTTATGCATAGATTATTGACTCTTTCTGCTACTTCATAACACAAATCCTTAGATTCTACAACGCATGGGCCGGCAATTAGAAAAAAATTACCGGATGGCGATTGCGCCAATTTTTTAATCAAATGAGTCATAAAATGTGCTTATCGAAAGGCTCAAATATAAGTTATTATATAAAGAAATTTGGCCGCAACTGTAGGGGAACTGGAATTATCGTTGTCCTTTATGCAATTAACCACTAATTTATTTACCTGACACCTTTTGAAATGGTACCTGCCATTATTCGTACACTCTTTTATGTCCTCATTGGACAACTGCTTTCTGCACAGGGACTTGAATCTTTCGATAAGTTATTACAACATAGTTTCACCACTTCTGACTCATTACAAATTCAAATACTGGAAACAGAAAGAGATTATGTCCTTAAAGATAAAGGTCTAAGGGTAAGTTCCAGTGCTGGAACAAATGAGTTCGGAGATCTGGAGCAAGGTAATATCTTCAGAGTAAAAGCAGGTTTGGAGTGGAATCTATTGGACGAAGGTTTTATGGATCGCAAAGTCACAGCCGAATTACTTGATATTAAAAAGAAAATTAAAGAATGCGAATTAGATGATGAATCTTTAAAAAACAATTATGCATTTATATACAATCACATCATTTATTGCTTCAACAAGGAGAAACTTCGATTTCTGAGAGAAAAATCCCATCTTTTGAACACGCTTGCCAAAAGATATGAGGCTCTTTATCACAACCATGCTGCAGAATATCAAGATCTGCTGGCCATATACGATAAAGCAGATGAATTGACCATCCTTTTACTTTCCATTGACAACTACAACATTCATTATAAAAAAACAAACCCTCAGCAAGCACCGGAATTAAATCCTAACCAACTGCCTATAGTTGATGTTCTTGTGGAAGACCTTCTCAGTTATCAAATTCCTGATACGGGTTTTCTTAAGATTCAGGAACTAAATCTTCAAAAAAATGAGATTGAAGATAGACTTCATAGACAAAAAAGACTGGCTGTCTACAACAACATATACTGGAGACCACTTCAATCAGCAGGCAGCAATCGATATCTTTACAATGGGTTCGGTATCAGGTTTTCAACGGGTTTGGTTAACAGAAAAAACGAGAGAGCACGCCTTAATGACTTGAGGAATCAGGTGGACATTCAGAAAAATGAGGAAAAGAATTTTAATCAACAAAAAGAGCTGAGCAACCATCTCTTAGCGTATCATTCTAAATTAAGATTATATACCCGCTTCATGTATAAGCTTCGTCAACTAAAAGAGCACAAGAGGGTTGACCGCGTAGTCAGGATGGTTAATCATAAAGATCCACAGTCAGATCTCCGGGAATTGAATATAGAACTTGAAGAAATCAGTGTAGGATATGAACTACTGGAGATCAAACAACAATTGTATTTACTATTATTGAAAGTGTATTTCACTTCCGGCGTAGAAAGCATTCTGCCTTTTATAAAGATACGGGACATTCTGGATATGCGCAAAAAATTAAGAGGAGAGCGAGTCGCTGTGTTACATTCAGCTTACGAATCTGAGTTAAAGACTTCCATTTTGGTAGAATATCTCAAGAAAAATGAAATGTACAATGTCATATTTGAGGGAAGAATCTCTCAAAACCTTGATTTTGCACAAAAATTAGGAAAAGCAGGTATTAAGGTTTACACCGGTCGCGAGGCTTTCTTTGGTAAAAACCTGGTAGAAGTACCTGTGGAAAACTTTCATTCTAGAATGGAAATGGAAGAGTGGATAGACGACTATTATCATCATTACCCTAACACAATATTCGAAATTCATGACATAAACAGACTGGTCGATATCGACAGCCTAGTATTAAAGGATAAATGAGAGCGTTTCAACTAAGAACCCAACCGACGATCCTTACCACCCTGAAGGAGCCGCCGAAAAAAGGGAACAAGCGAAAAATTAAATGGCAGCGAATCAGCTTTCTTGTGATTGCTTTTGGTCTGTTAAGCTATATAGGTATCCAGGCGTACATTAAACTAGCGGTGATACAGGCTGATGCGCAACTTGAACTTAAAAAACAAATGGTCCACTTCCCCTCCGATATTAAAATACATGGTCTATATGTAAGTGAAGGTGAAGAAGTTGAAAAAGGAGATACTCTTTTTAAATATACCATTCCTGTGGAAGACCAGCTCTCGACAAGTGAAATTAATATTGACAAACCCATAGAATGGATACTAAGAGAACGGATTTCTACTCAAAAGCAAATTGAGCTTAAGAAAATTGAGAGAGATGAAATATTGAGGCAGCTTGAAATGCGTAAGAGCTTACAAAAGACAAAGAAAGAGCTGATCCTTCTTGGCTCCTACAATGACAGAAATGAATATGAGGAATTGTCCATTCAAGTCAATAGATTGGAAGCACAGGAAGCAGCTATTGCAGAGGAAGTAGCCTACCTGAATAAATTACTCTATCGACTGAACATAGAAAATTCCAATTACAAAAGAATAGAAACGCGGAAAAAGGAACTTATCGAGGAAAGCCATTATTACGTCGCTCAGATCGATGGTGTCATTGGGCAGATTCATTATAATGAGAATGAAATCTGTTATAGAAAGGACGAAATGCTCACCATTCACAGAGTAAAAGACGTCAAAATTAAGGCTTTCTTCGACCCTTCTGACATGAAATACCTACACGAGGGTGACCTTGTGGATATCAATTATCCTGATAAAACAAGCTCCAAAGGAGTCATTACTAACTTTCATATTGCCACGTACGCCTTACCCGAGGAATTCCAGAAAAAGTACGAGCCTACAGAGCGAAACATCGTTGCTGAGGTTAAAATGGTAGAAAACACCCATAAGTCCTTAATGAGTTATTACAAGATGAATGTCTTGGTATCAAAAAACAGATATAAACTTTAAGCCTTATGATTCTTAAAAACATTCAAACCGCTGGCATTAAAGATCTGAGTTATGACCACTTACACCTAAAAGTGGTATCAGATCCTCTAAGTGTCAATCTTATCAACCTCCATGCTATCGATGGCATTGTCATCAAAAACAATGACCATATAAGCGTCAGAAAAATTCTGTACCAAATCCGGTCCAAGAATGATCCTGAGATTTATTTGAAACCCATTTATCTGGATTCAAGAAAACTCTTTAAGAAATTAGGGCAGGAAGTTGATGGCTATATCATGGAAGGTATTAATCCGCTGAATAGCAGTGCGGGTACTGAAATTAGAGAGCGCATTAAGCATATACAAAATGATGTCTCTATTATTCAGGACTATAACGACAGAATGATCGTTAAATCTCTACAATATGCCTACACCAGGGAAACTGGTTTGTATCCTTACAGAGATCGATCCTCCTCTATTGGTTACCACTTTCCTTTTTTAAGTTCTGTGGTATCTGATAAAGATCTTGTTCATATTAAATCCCGGCTGGACAAGTTTACCGGTAAAGGTTCTCTTTCAACTGTTTTAGAAGATAGAGTAAATCTCTGTCATACTTGCCAAAGCAGCTATCTGAATTTTCATGAAGCTTGTAGCAAGTGCTCATCAATTGACCTGGATTATGAAAACCTCGTTCATCATTTTCGATGTGCCTACATAGGTCCCGAATCAGATTTTAAAAATGGGGACCACTTGATTTGTCCTAAATGTGATAAACAGCTAAAACATATTGGAATAGACTATGACAAACCTGCTGAGGTGGCCAGTTGTAATTCTTGTGCACACAGCTCACAAGAGACACAGATGAAAGCCAAATGTGTCGATTGTGGAGAAGACAATACTTTACCTCAATTACAAACGATTGCCATCAATAAATATAATCTAACAAGTGAAGGCGCCGACTGGATTCTTGATAAGAATTTAGGCAATGAGCCATCTGAAGAAATACTGAATGATCTGAGCATAGTGCCAATACCTATTTACAACCTTTTGATGGAGCAAGAAAAGATCAGGTCAGGTAATCGAAAAGATAGCTCTTCCTTCGCATGTGAAATTATCGTGGACGAAAACGTATTTTCAGCACTTTCAGAAGATTTTCGAAATCAGTTGAAAGATGAAGTGCTGAAAATTATGCGAACTTATCTTAGACCCATAGATATTCTTTCAGCAAAAAATGCAGGTCATTACCATATTCTCTTGCCAGATTGTAAGCAACCAGAGGCATTTAATCTATACACCTTGGTATTGGATAATCTCAACAAATTGTTAACAGACAATATGCGTAGTGGACAACAAATTGTCTCAGGAGACTTGAGAAAGCTTTAGGCTTACCCATATGGAACTCCTAAGTAATCTTATACCTGAATTCTTAAATTTCTGGCTGGAAAGTGGGCTTGATAAATTTATCAGGGTTTTCTGGTATTTCATCCTTTTTGAGTTGACCAGATACATTCTTCTGGACTATGTAGTTTACTTTTTAAAATCACTTAATAAAAAAGAATACCGTATAAGATGGCAAGAGGCCAAAAGCAGGCTTCGCGCTGAAAATCCATTGCTTAGTATTGTAGTTCCAGGCAAGAACGAAGGAAAACATCTGTATAAATTGGTGAAGTCATTAAATGAACAGACCTACAAAAACTTCGAGCTGATAATCGTTGACGACGGCTCTGATGATGATACACCTATCATTGGTCGCAACCTGGAGCAGCTAGGAATGATAGATCTTTTTCTCAGAAACGAAGTCAGAGGAGGAAAAGCTTCAGCTGCAAATCTTGCTGTTCGATATACTAAAGGCAAATACATCGTGCATCTGGATGCGGACTGTTCCTTTGACTGCGATGCCATAGAAAATATCGTCATCCCTTTTTTTATGGATGATCAGATCGGTGCGATCGGTGGTAATGTGAAGGTCAGAAATTACCGGACTTCATTGGCCACTAAACTCCAGGCCATAGAGTACCTGAAAACGATCTCAGTAGGGCGAATCTCTACTTCATACATAGGAATTTACAAAATTATTTCCGGAGCATTCGGCGCTTTCAGAAAGGATGTACTGGAGCAAGTGGGCTATTGGGATATAGGTCCCGGTCTGGATGGTGATATCACTGTAAAAATCAGAAAGTCAGGATATAAAACCGTCTTTGAGCCTTCTGCAGTATGTCTGACCAGCGCTCCCATTAATTTTAAAATTCTTGCAAAACAACGATTACGTTGGAATAAGTCTTTGGTGAGATTTAGGCTTAGAAAGCATGCTGACGTTTACCGGCCACATGCGAATTTTAAATGGCTGACGTTCTTTGCCTTGTTTGAAAATGTATTCTATAATCTGGTTTTGGATGTGCTCTGGTGGATTTATCTGGTGGATCTGGTTTTGAATTTTCATGATCAGCTTTATTATGTACTCATGATGAATCTAGCCCTCTATATCTGTACCGGATATATTCAAATGATTATCATATATCTTTATTCAGAGCGTAAGAAGGAAGAGCTGTACCTTTGGTTATTCGTTCCATTTATGACGCTGTACAATGGCTTTTTCTTAAGGTTTGTGAGGACGAGAGCCTACTTCCAGGAATTATTCTTTTATAAATCGTATGAAGATCCCTGGAATCCTGTCAAAAGTAGTCGTCAAGCCAGATTGAATGGATTCTAAATTTGTGCTTTACCTTTTGTGGCAACCGTTCTAAGTAGCTTTATTTACTACAATCCATAGTGGTAGTATGCCAATCTTAAATCAGTAGAATACTTACAGATATATTGTGAAATCGAACTTAAGCCTTTTTTTTTGATATCGTTAAGGTGTAGTATTGTTACTTTACCAATTCTTTCATCATCTCACAATAATACTTTAGAATGCCAGTAAATCTCTTTGTATATGGAACACTTATGGATGCTGAAACCTGGAGCTATTTTACCACCAAAACCTATCATTCTACATCATTTGTATTAAAGGGTTATGTCAAAAAACGCATTAAAGACCGGCCCTATCCCGGAATAATTGTTCACCCCGATTCTTTTGTGGAAGGTATTTTGTATGCCAATGTTGAGGAAGATGATATCTACAGACTAGATGAATATGAAGGAGATGAGTATGATCGAATAATTCTCACTCAGGATGGAATGGATATCGAAACTTATCTTTTCACAGGAGATGTTCGTCTGCTTCATTAATTGATATGTCTGTCCACACATCGGTGTAGTTTGTAGATTAAAACCTTGCAGCGGAACGATTTCAAATTATAATTAATTTACTTGTACGAACAGCAAAAACAAAATGTTACCTTTGCGGCTTATTTTAATGAATATATTCAATGGATAAAAGACAATTATTAGGCTTGCTTTTAATTTTCGGTCTATTCTATGCCTGGTCTGTCATGAACAACAGAAGCAGAGTTGAAATCGAAGAGCAACAAAGAATCAAGGATTCTATCGCCATGGCCAATGCACCTGTCATAGAAAGCGAGCCTGCTAAAATCGAAGATAATTCAGTAGAAACTGCACCTATTGTTCAAAAAGAAAATGATTCCCTTCAAAATGCAAAATTGGCATACCAATACGGTCCTTTTGCTCAAGCCATAGGTGGAGAAGAAGAAATCTATACACTCGAAAATGATCTAATAAAAGTCAACTTCAGTAATAAGGGCGGATTTGTGAAGGATGTTTTGCTTAAAGAACACTACAAATTGGTCTTGCAGGAAGACAATACAGATAAGCAGATTCCGCTCTATCTTTTAAAGGATAACAAGAATAAATTTAGATATGAGCTTCCTATTTCCGGTGTCCCTGGAGAAATCATCAGAACGGATGAGCTTTCATATGCAGGTACTAAGAACGGTAATACCATTACTTTTCGGGCACCGGCAGGAGAAGGAGCGTACTTTGAACAGAAGTACACCATCGAGCCAGGTAAATATGATCTGGATTACTCCATTTCATTAGTTGGCATGGACCGGATGATAGCTTCCGGCAATAATGAAATCAACCTTAACTGGGTAAACTACCTGGATAAATTGGAGCAAAATGATCAATTTGAAAAATTTTATTCCACCATTTATTTTAAGGAAGTTGATGAAGACTCTGATTATTGTAATTGTCGTAAAGATGATGAAGAAGATCTGGAAGGAGAACCTCTTCGATGGGTCGCTAATGTTAATCAGTTTTTCAATACTTCTTTGATTGCGAAAACGGAACCCTTTAGTGGAGGAGTTTTCGAAACAGAAATGTTAGAGGAGGAAGAAGAGGATTTGAAACTCTTAACTTCCAATGTTGAAATTGCTTATGACGGCAGTGCCGCCTTTAATTTCGATATGTCACTTTATTTGGGCCCCAATGATTTTGAAACACTAAGGTCATATGAGGTGGGTTTAGAAGAGGTCATTCCATTCGGTCGTAGTATTTTTGGCTCTATTAACAGATGGGTTATTAGACCCTTCTTCAATTTCCTGGACAATATCATTGGCAACAAAGGTATCGCCATTATCATCATGATTTTTCTGATTAAGATGATCCTTTATCCTTTGAACTATAAAATGTTAAAGTCACAGGCCAAAATGGGTGCATTAAAGCCGGAAATCAATAAGATCAAAGACAAGCACAAGGATGACCCTCAGGCGGCCCAGATGGAAAATATGAAGCTCTATCGAGAATATGGAGTCAGTCCATTAGGGGGCTGTATGCCAATGATCATTCAGATTCCGATATGGTATGCATTGTTCCGATTTTTCCCGGCATCCATTGACTTCCGCCAGGAAAGTTTTCTATGGGCCAACGATCTTTCGTCGTATGATGTCATTGCCTACTTACCATTTCATATTCCTGCTTATGGTGCACACATCAGTTTATTCACTTTATTGTGGGCAGTAAGTACGGTGGCATATACTTACTACAATACGAAGCACATGGATATGAGTGCCAATCCGGCAATGAAGTATGTACAATATTTCATGCCGCTAATGTTCTTGTTTTTCTTCAACAATTATGCTTCCGGATTAACATGTTATATGTTTTTTAGCAACTTATTCAATGTGGGACAAACTGTGATCACGAAAAATTTCGTTTTTGATGATGATAAAATTAGGGCTGAAGTGATGCAGAACAAAGATAAACCCAAAAAAGTAGGTAAATTTCAGCAAAGAATGCAAGAGGCTATGAAGCAGTCTCAAGCCATTCAGGAACAGAGAAAGAAAAGTAAAAAAAAGTAAAACATATGATTTCGAGAATTTTGGTCATATTGGTTTCAGGGATTTTGCTTACCTCATGTGGTACTTCAAGGTCTGTAAAAGATCTAATGAATTCATACGAATATGGGATTAAGAAAGTCCACATAGAGCATGTCAACAGCTCATATAACAATTTGGTAGCCGATTACAATGAAAGTCTTAAATCAGAAAACCAAAAGTATTCTGAAAGATTGGCAAGAGATACCATGGTGCATATGCGAAAAGGACCATGCCTGGGACAATGCCCTGTATATAGTATTACCATCTATAACAATGGCAAAGTAAAATATGACGGCATTAATTTTACAGAACCGAAAGGTATATACGAAAGTGAACTTAATGAAGCGCAAATAGAGAAGGCAAGACAACTGATCAGTGAAGTGAATCTTGTAAAGATGTATAGCCGTTACCCTGGTTCCGTAGATATGATTAAGGATGTTGCAAGAACCAATTTGGTGATTTCTGATGGTGAAATCAAATTTTCAACGGTTATCAGCTACGGTGAGCCTGAATCACTTAAGAATGTTCAAGAATACTTAGAACAACTGGTCAAAGAACTAAGTTGGGTTCAAATATAAGAACACCATGGATAGACCCGTCGGAGTTATAGGTGCAGGAAGTTTTGGTAGTACAATTGCTTCCCTAATTTCAGAGAACAAAGACGTTTTGATCTATTCTAGAAATCAATCTGAAATAGACGCTATCAACGCTGGCGGTCCACATAAGGGAATTATGTTTTCAGAAAGAGTAAGTGCAACGGGTGATCTGAAAGAGCTTGCTGACAAGTGTAATCTGATTTTTCCGGTCATACCGGCAGCTTCATTCAGGACTGTAATCAAACAGATTGCACCTTATATCAGTCCTTTGCATTTAATCATACATGCAACAAAGGGACTAGACATTGTAGAATCTGAAAAGGATGGAACTGAGCAGTTAAATGGAAGTCCTATAAGAACAATGAGTCAGGTGATCACAGAAGAATGCAGCACACTGAGAGTAGGATGTATTTCCGGACCAAATTTGAGCAAAGAGATTAACATGTCCTACCCTACTGCCGCCGTAATTGCGAGTGAGTTTCAGGAAGTCATTGAACAAGGACAGATCGCGCTTGCAAGTGCAAGGTTTTTTGTTTTCGGCTCGCATCAGATCTTTGCAGCGGAATTAGCTGGTGCATTTAAAAACATCATTGCTATTGGCTCTGGTATCCTGGGAGGTCGTGAGTTGGGTAAAAACATGCAGGCGCTATTAATTACCCGGGGATTAAGAGAAATCATTCATGTGGGTATAGCTCTTGGAGCTGAAGGCAAAGCTTTTCTGGGAACTGCGGGGTTAGGCGATTTAATTGCGACAGCGACAAGTGAAAATTCCAGGAATTACAACTTCGGTAGAAGATTGGCAGCGGGAGACACTGTAGAAGAAATTGAAAAAACAGAAGAAGAAGTGGCTGAAGGGGTTCGGACACTGCAGATCATGAAATATATACTTAAGAAATACAAATTACATGCTCCAATATTGGAACTGATATATGAGATTGTTTTTGAACATCTGGACATCGATAAAGCCATCTCACATTTGATGCGTTACCCCTTCGCTCCGGATGTTGATTTTTTGTAGAAACTTTATTTTGATTAATTATATTTGTTAAATGAACATTGACTTAAACAAGATATTTGAAACGAATGGTGAGTTGGATAAAAAGTTCGTAGATGCACTACTCCGTGCCATTAAAAATAACGCCATTAAAGAGTTCGATTATCTAAAATTCATGCACTCGGTCAAATCGATGCAGGATCTAAATATGGATATTGACACCAGTTATAAGTCTGCATTCGCAACAGCACAGACCATTGGCCTGACAAAGGAAAAACTTTTAAAAACAGCCACTCATTATGTGAATGTGCTGAGAAAAGAAAGAGAGCATTTCGCTGATGCACTTAAAAATCAACGCAGTGAAAAAATATCAGGGAAATTAGAAGAGGCAGAGGTTTTACGAAATAAAATCAACGAGTACGAGGAGAAGATGAAACAGATGGAAAAGGAAATAGCCATCTATAAAAAGAAAATTCAAGGTACAGATGCTGCCATTGAAAAGGAAAAGCAAAAAATAGAGACGATCAAAAATAATTTCGTGACTTCATATGATCACTTTGAAGGAGTCTTGAAGAGCGACATTGATTCAATAAACAACTTATTATAATAATATGGCTACAACAAATCCATTTGAAAATGCAGGAAAGCCCAAATCATTCTGGAAGAAGCCGGAAGGAGTAACAGGAGCACTATTTTTAATTGCCGCTGTTGCAGGAATCGGCTTTATAGTAGCGACCAATCTTGCCGCTATACTTGCCTTTGTGCAAACCGTTTTAGGTTTGGTCGTGACTTTATTGGTTTTGGGTGCCATCATATACATGGCGCTGGATCCCAAAATGAGAGCGCTAGTAAGTTACATGTATAAAAGCATTATGCGTAAAATCACCGGTATCTTTGTTACCATCGATCCGATAGGTATTCTCAAAAACTACGTAGATGACCTTCAGGATAATCTTTCCAAAATGAGCAAGCAGATTGGGGCTTTAAGAGGACAGATGAGAAAAATAAAAACGCTGATGCAGGACAATTCTAAAGAAATTGATCAAAACATGGCGTTGGCTCGAAAAGCCAAGGAGGTTGGAAATCAACAGCAATTAACCTTGGCGGCCAGAAAGGCGGCAAGGCTAAAAGAGTCCAATCAAAAGTATGCAGCTTTACACTCCAAGATGACCATCTTACATCGGGTACTCACGAAAATGTATGCTAATTCCGAGATACTTTTAGAAGATACCAAAGATCAGGTCAAGATGAAGGAGCAAGAGAGAAAGGCCATCAGAGCTTCTCATGGAGCGATGAAATCGGCCATGAATATCATTGCCGGAAATAGCGATAAGAGAGCCATGTTTGATCAGGCGATGGAACATATCGCAGATGATGTTGCGAATAAAGTGGGTGAAATGGAAAGATTTATGGAAATGTCATCAAGTTTCATGGACTCTGTAGATCTACAAAATGGTGTTTTTGAAGAGCAAGGACTGAAAATGCTAGAAGAATATGAAAAACAAAGTTCATTATTACTAATGGGAGGAACAGAGACCTTGGATGACGATGTGTTGGATTTAGGTGTTCCAGAAGAGCAGTACCGGACGAATAGCACGAATTCAGATTATGAGGGCCTTTTCGACTAGCTTAAGATATTAACGAAATTTCAAACTGCTGTTCAATCAATTTGTTCAGCAGTTTTTTTATGTATAAGTTTCAAAAAAAATATGATGCGGAAGATTTAAGCCATTGATTTAAAATCCTCTGAGTGGAATAATTCTTAATATTGATTTAACATTAGAAAGAATACATTTGCGCTCGCTTTCTTTGAAATAAACTATGGTTAGCCTTGATCGATAGAGATTTAAGGAATTAGATGGATAAGAATAAGATGTTCATATGAGTTTCGGATTTTGGGATGTTATTCAAGTTTTAGGTGCTTTATGCTTTTTCATATATGGCATGAAGATGATGAGTGACGGCATTCAAAGAGCTGCCGGTTCCCAGTTGCGAAATATTTTAAGGACCATGACAAAGAACCGATTCTTTGGGGTCGGTACAGGATTTATTACTACGGCCTTGGTTCAATCCTCTTCTGCAACTACCGTAATGACCGTCTCATTCGTTAACGCAGGCCTACTTACACTGGTTGAATCTGCTGGTATCATGATGGGTGCCAATATTGGAACGACCATAACCGGTTGGATTGTATCTGTTCTGGGATTCAAAATCAACTTAAGTGCCTATTCTATACCACTATTTGCAGTCGGGGTTCCCATGCTATTTAGCAATCGATCAAAGTTTAAGTATTGGGGAGAATTCATTATCGGATTTGCTATCTTATTCCTTGGTTTAAATTATCTTAAAAGTGCCGTTCCGAATCTCAGAGGAAATCCGGAGGTATTGGATTTTCTGGCCAATTTCACCAATTGGGGTATTTTTTCGAGGATCTTTTTCGTGTTTATTGGAACACTGATTACCATCATCGTACAATCTTCTAGTGCAGCTATGGCGATCACACTGACGATGTGTGCACAAGGCTGGATTCCATTTGAGGTAGCTGCTGCTATGATTCTCGGAGAAAATATTGGAACGACCATCACTGCGGAAGTGGCTTCACTGGTCGGTAATACAAATGCCAAAAGATCAGCCAGAATTCATTCCATGTTTAACATAATTGGAGTTACATGGATGGTTATTTTGCTACCCTACTTCTTACCTATATTGTCTAATCTGGCGCAATCTTTTCTAGGTATCAGTGATCCATACTTAGACACAACAGATATGCCCATAGGATTATCTGCTTTCCATACCGCTTTTAATTTGATGAACGTTCTGATCATGATAGGCTTTGTCAATTTTCTTGTGAAAGCGGCCAGATGGAGCGTTCCAGACAAAGAAGGTGATGTAGATGAGTATCGTTTAAAATTTATTGGAGCTGGAATCAGGACACCGGAATTGGCTACAGTGGAGTTGCAAAAAGAGACTGCGCATTTTGGAGAAATTACTTCGCGAATGTCCATCTTTGCTAAAGAATTGATCAATACAACAGACGCCAAACTTCAAAAAAAGAAATATAAAAAGCTGAGCAAGTATGAAAAAATTACTGATAAGCTTGAAATAGAAATTACAGAATATATCACGAAACTCTCCAATCAGGAAATTACCCCTCGGACCAGTACAAAACTTCGTAGTATTTTGAACATCTGTAATGAATTAGAAAGTATTGGCGATTTATTTTATCAGATTTCAAAGACCATAGAGCAAAAAAATGAAAACCGAAACTACTTTTTACCAGAGCAGCGAAATGGGCTAAATGAAATGTTTGTCTTAATTGACAAGGCTTTTAAAGAAATGAATCGCAATCTCAATGAAAGTCACTACGACAAGGTGGATATTTCAAGAGCTGAGGCGATCGAAAAAGAGATCAACAGACATCGGAATAATCTGCGTAAGGAGAATCAGTCGATGTTGGGTAGTGAAGGTTATAGTGTCGAATCAGCCATGATTTATAACAATATCTTCAATTCTCTGGAAAAAATCGGGGACCATATTATAAGTGTCAATGAGGCCATAATAGGAGAAGTTTAAGTATTATTGCTCTATGAGTTCAATTGGCAAAAAGATTGGGTTGATTCTGGGACCATTGGCTTTTCTGATCATTTTACTTTTTGTTTCATCTGCTCAACTCAGCCAGCGTGCTGTTGCTGTGTTAGCTGGTACTGCCTGGATTGCCATCTGGTGGATCACTGAAGCTATTCCAATTGCCGCGACATCCCTTTTGCCTATTGTATTGTTTCCGTTGACAGGAGGATTAGACATTGGCGAAACCACTTCAAGCTATGGACACCGATATGTCTTTTTATATATAGGTGGCTTTATACTTGCTATTGCCATTGAAAAATGGGATTTGCATCGCAGGATAGCACTTACTGTGATTAATATCGTAGGGACTAATGTGAATCGCATTGTTTTGGGCTTTATGATAGCAACTGCATTCTTGTCAATGTGGATATCCAATACAGCGACCTCGATTATGATGCTTCCTATCGCATTGGCCATTGTATATCAATTAAGCGATAATCCAAAAACAGATGAAAATGAAAATCTAATTTTCGGGAAAATGTTGATGTTGGCCATTGCTTACAGTGCATCGATCGGTGGCATAGCTACTTTGATTGGCACTCCACCAAATCTCGTGCTCGCCGGGATACTGGATAGTTTATATAACGTGGAAATAACATTTACGCAATGGATCGTGCTTGGTCTGCCTACTTCGATGGTATTATTACTGATTTGCTGGAAATATCTGACCAATTTCGCTTTTAACATTAGACAGAAGGAATTTCCAGGTGGTCGGCAGGAGATAAAGCAACAGTTAGCATTACTTGGAAAGATTAGTTACGAAGAGAAATTAGTCTTAGTAGTATTTGCATTAACGGCATTTGCCTGGATATCCAGATCATTTTTGATCGAAAAATTACTTCCGGGAACCGATGATACCATCATTGCGATTGCGGCAGCGGTGGCACTCTTTATCATTCCGGCCTCAAAAGAAAAGGGCCGTCCTTTATTGACATGGGAGGAAGCGGTTAGAATACCTTGGGGCATATTATTGTTATTTGGTGGTGGCTTGGCTATTGCGACAGGATTCAAGGATACAGGTTTGGCGGAGTGGATAGGCAATCAACTCACTTTATTAGAAGGTGTGTCGAACATTGTATTACTGCTTATATTGATAGCGGCCATTAATTTTCTGACCGAAATCACTTCTAATCTCGCCACTACTGCTATGATGTTACCCATATTAGCGCCGTTGGCACTTGGACTCAATGTGCATCCCTATTTATTGATGATTGGAACGACTTTGGCTGCCTCGTGTGCATTTATGTTGCCTGTGGCAACACCTCCTAATGCCGTCGTCTTCGGATCAGGTTATTTAAAGATCATCGATATGGTTAAAGTGGGAATTGTGATGAATGTGATATCAATATTAATTATTACAGTCGTTATTTATTTTGCTTTACATCACCTATGGGGGTTTGATCCTTATGTTTTTCCGGAGCAATTTAAGATTTCGAGGTAAGTTAATGTCACCGGCTTTTAACTTTATTTTTCAAGCATGACAAAACTTCATTAGATAACTTGCGGCTCCACTGCTTTGGCACTTATAGAAAATCATTACAAAAGTTACAAAAACAACAATCATCTATTTTCACTCTATTTAAAAAAAGATATTTCATACTTTTAGACGTGATCAATTTTATCTGTCCTTTTAGGTCAGAATTCATCATTCAAGACAAAATAATGTCCAACCACTTTTTGCCCTCTACCTTTCATCTCATCATTTTCCTTTTCCTTGGAGTGGTTAGTTGTAGTGATAACACATCCACTAAAAATGTATATGAATCCGAAAAAAAAGCTACCCCTAATATCATATACATCCTGGCAGACGATTTGGGATACGGCGATTTAAGCTGTTATGGGCAAAAGAAATTCAGTACTCCAAATATCGATCGTCTAGCCAGAGAAGGCATGAAATTTACCTCTCACTACTCTGGAAGCACTGTTTGCGCCCCCTCCAGATCCACACTACTCACAGGTCAACACACCGGATTCACTTATATCAGGGGAAACAAAGAGGTTAGACCCGAGGGTCAACATCCGCTGCCCGACAGCATATTCACGATGGCTGAAATGTTCAAGGAAGCTGGTTACAAAACCGGAGCTTTTGGTAAGTGGGGCCTCGGTTTCCCAGGATCACCAGGAGATCCTAACAACCAAGGATTTGATACTTTTTACGGTTATAATTGCCAGCGACTGGGTCATCACTACTACCCTCGCCACCTTTGGTCCGATCAACAAATGGTAATGCTTGATGAAAACAGCGGCAAAGAAAAAGAAAGCTATGCTCCTGATTTAATCCATCAAAAGACTTTGCAATTCATCGAAGATAACAAAACAAATCCCTTCTTTCTTTATGTACCCAGCATCATACCACATGCAGAATTGATTGCACCTGATTCAATAATGGGGAAATATGTTGGTCAATTTGAGCCAGAAAAACCCTACAATGGCTATGATGAAGGTGAAAAGTACCGACAAGGACCTTATGAATCTCAATCTTACCCACATGCAGCTTTCGTTGCGATGATCGAGGTCCTGGATCGCCAGGTTGGAGAAATCGTAGAGAAAGTGAAAGCTCTTGGATTAGAAGAAAATACCTTGATCATTTTTACCTCAGACAATGGACCGCATGTAGAAGGTGGTGCTGATCCAGATTATTTTGATAGCAATGGACCTTTGAAAGGCTATAAACGGGATTTGTACGAGGGTGGAATCAGAGTACCGATGATTGTAAAGTGGAAAGGAAAAATTGAACCCAATACTCAAACTGATCACATTAGTGCATTTTGGGATGTATATCCTACCATGAATGATTTATTGGGTATGACACCAAAACATGAAATGAATGGTATCACATTTCTACCCACTATCTTGGGCAAAACTGAAGATCAAATTGAACATGAGTACTTATACTGGGAATTTCATGAGAAGGGAGGCCGAGCAGCTGCCAGGAAAGGCAAATGGAAGGCCGTGAGATATAATGTCTTCGAATCTCCGAATCGGAAACCTGAACTTTATAACCTGGAAACGGATATTGGTGAAACCAATAATCTAGCTGATGAATACCCGGAAATAACCAAAGAGATGATCTCAATAATAGACAATGCCAGAAAACCCAGCGAGGTGTTTACTTTTGAAAGTCTTTAAAACATTCAAATATCTTTACTCGCGCAACAGAAGGATGCAGTAAGCCATGAAGTGCTTAACCAATAAATCCATGAGAATTAAAGTGGTGGCCCATAAACTAGGATAGAATGATCAATATTACTTTACTCGAATTTTCAAAAAGCAAATGGGGTCAAGCCCGGCATCATTCCAAAAATTACATGATTGATTTCTGTCGTCAGGACTCGGTAGTGACACCAATTTGTTGACCAATTTCCTTCATAAACTCGAATGCACGATCATATTCGTTTGGAATCTCTCCTTCCAAGATCGCTTCTCTAATTGCAGTCTTAATTTCTCCCACTTGCCTCGAAGGCTTGATGTTAAAATAATTCATAATGACCTCTCCTGAAATTGGAGGTTCCCAATTTCGCAAATGATCTTTTTCTTCTACTTCTTTGAGCTTTTCTACCACCTTATCATAATTCTGTAGATAACGCTCTACCTTCTTTTCATTCTTTGAGGTTATATCAGCACGGCACAAAGTCATTAGATCGTCTATATCATCACCGGCATCAAACAACAATCGACGAACAGCAGAGTCAGAAATTTCTTTTTTGGTCAGAGCTATTGGACGGAGATGCAAGCGCACCAACTTTTGCACATACTTCATTTTGTGATCTAATGGCAGTCTCAATCTCTTGAAAATTTTTTCTACTAATCTGGTTCCCACCACTTCATGACCATGAAATGTCCATCCTTGTTGATCATTAAACCTTTTGGTCGCTGGTTTGGCAATATCATGTAAAATGGCAGCCCACCTCAACCAAAGATTGTCGGTATGTTCACTAATATTATCGAGCACTTCTAATGTATGATAAAAATTATCCTTGTGACCGATTCCATTCTTGATCTCTACCCCCTTTAAAGCTTGCATTTCCGGAAAGAAAAATGGAAGTAGTCCTGTTTCTTCTAACATCTTAAATCCTCTTGAAGGCTGCTCACAAAGGATGATCTTATTCAGTTCAGTTGAAATCCTTTCCTTGGAAATAATGGTAATTCTGGATTTGCATTCGCTGATCGCCCGGTATGTTTTGCTCGTAATTTCGAAGTCTAACTGAGTAGCAAACCTTATGGCTCTCAACATGCGAAGTGGATCATCACTAAAAGTTCTTCCAGGCTCAAGTGGTGTTCTAATGATTTTCCTTTCCAGATCAATTAATCCGTCAAAAGGGTCAATCAGACAACCAAAGTCATGATCGTTTAAACTGACTGCTAAAGCATTTATGGTAAAATCTCTTCGGTTCTGATCGTCTTCCAGACTACCGCTTTCAACTGCTGGCTTTCTGGAATCTGCCCGATATGACTCTTTTCTTGCCCCGACAAACTCAATCTCTAGATCCTGATGTTTAATCATCGCTGTACCGAATCTTTGATAGACTACTAACCTCGGAATAGGTCTTAATTTTTCGGAAAGTTTTTGAGCGAGCTTGATTCCACTTCCCACACAGACTATATCCATATCTTTAGAAGGTCGACCTAACAGTCTATCTCTTACGTAGCCTCCCACTACATAAGTTGGATAGTCCAATTCTCTGGCACAGTCACTAATGAGTTCAAAAATTTTTCGCTCATATTTCTTTATCCTGAAAATCATACTAGTATAGTATCTGAATATCTTTCTCTAATGGTTTCTAAGGTATCAAAAAGTTCATTTTGGTCATGAGAGGTCACCAGCACCGTACGATAAGGTTTGATGTGAGGATAACCTCGAAAGTAATTGGTATAGTGCCTTCTCATTTCCACTATTCCAAGGACATCTCCTTTCCATTCCAGTGATTTTTCCAGATGCTCCCTGGCAGCATCTACTCGCTCATCTATGGTCGGCGGCGCCAACTCTTCACCAGTCTCCAAAAAATGTTTGATCTCTCTGAATATCCACGGATAACCTATACTGGCACGGCCAATCATAATGCCATCTACACCATATTTATTTTTGTAAGCTTTGGCTTTAGGTCCCGAATCTATATCTCCATTTCCGAATATAGGGATATGAATTCTAGGATTCTCTTTAATTTTTCCAATCAGGGTCCAATCTGCTTCACCCTTATACATTTGCTTTCTGGTGCGTCCATGAATGGAAAGTGCTTTAATCCCTACATCCTGCAATCGTTCAGCTACTTCTTCGATGTGTTTGCTTTTATCGTCCCAGCCTAATCTGGTTTTAACCGTGACGGGAAGTTGGGTGCTTTTTACAATGTGATCTGTAAGCTTTACCATTCGATCAATATCCTGCAAGATGCCCGCTCCTGCCATTTTACACACCACTTTCTTCACCGGACAACCAAAATTAATATCCAAAACCTCTGGTTGAGCCTCTTCCACAATCTCAGCAGCTCTCGACATTGAATCCAACTCCGCTCCAAAGATCTGAATGCCGATTGGACGTTCGTAGTCATAAATATCCAGTTTTTGCACGCTTTTACTGGCGTCTCTGATTAAACCCTCAACAGAAATAAATTCTGTGTACATCATATCGCAACCCTGCTTTTTGCAGAGCGCTCTAAAAGGCGGATCACTCACATCTTCCATAGGTGCAAGTAACAATGGGAATGCTCCAAGATTTGTGTTACCTATTTTTACCAAAGCCATTCTATTTAAGGCGCAAAAATACTGCTATTTTTTTAAAACCATAATGTTGATTCCCAGGTTCCAATTCCAAAATCACTGTATTTTAAAATTGATTTTCCTGCATTGCATAATACTCTGCACAATTTCCTATATTCAGATTTTTATTTTACGAGCATAATTTCGGAAACCAAATATTACAAGCTTTATCATCTAAAATTATTAAAAGTTTTGATCGTAAAATTTTTAGATCGTACAACAAATTTTTAAGTTTCCGTAAAATTAACCAACTATGTTTCTAGCCATTGTACTTTGCTTTATACTCGGTTATATAACCATTGTCCTAGAGCACCCGTTAAGACTTGATAAAACTGTCCCTGCACTTATCATGGGCGCACTCTGCTGGGCATTTCTTGCAGTAGGATTTCACAATGGCATACTAACAGTTATTGATACACATGATAGCTTATGGACCCTGGCGAATATTACCGATCACACAAGTGAAATGTATTATGAGAACGAGGAGGGTTTCGTCAATGGACTCTTGCACCATCTGGGTAAAACTGCTGAAATCCTGGTCTTTTTGATCGGTGCAATGACTATCGTTGAGATTATCGACCTGCACAGAGGATTTGATATTCTAAAAAGTTGGGTAAGAACAAAAAATAAAAGGAAATTGTTATGGATCATTGGTGTGCTTGCATTCATATTGTCTGCCATCATTGACAACTTGACTGCTACCATTGTTCTGGTCACCTTACTGCGAAAGCTTTTTTATGAAAGAGAAACACGCATCTGGTATGCATCTATGGTTGTCATTGCTGCTAACGCCGGAGGGGCCTGGTCACCTATAGGTGATGTCACTACCACGATGTTGTGGATTGGTAAAAAGGTCAGTACCATGGGGTTGATTGAATGGTTGGTGATACCTTCCATCGTTTGCTTTGTGATTCCCTTTTTAATAGCTAGTTTTATGAAGCCATTTCAGGGCACTATCGAAGTCCCTGACGATCATGAGCCACCGAACCGTCTATTGAGTAGTAAAACCATGCTTTTCTTAGGTCTGGGATCAATTGTGTTCGTTCCATTTTTCAAAACTTTCACTCATTTGCCTCCTTATATCGGAATGATGCTCAGTATGGGAGTCGTTTGGCTTGTATCGGAATACATCCATCCTGAAGAAGACTTTGATGAAGAAAGAAAGCATTTATATTCTGCACACAAGGCTCTTTCCAGAATCGAAATGTCAAGTATTCTGTTTTTCCTCGGAATATTAATGGCGGTAGGTGCTTTAGAAACCCTTGCTCTGGACGGTGTGGGTACTTTGCGATGGTTAGCAGAAAGGTTAGAAAACGCCATTCCTAATCAAGATATAGTAATTATGTTATTGGGAGTAGGATCTGCAATCATTGATAACGTGCCATTAGTTGCAGCTTCGATGGGAATGTATGATCAACCAATGGATTCTAAACTATGGCATTTTATTGCGTATGCTGCAGGAACAGGTGGATCGATGTTAATCATTGGATCAGCAGCTGGCGTTGCAGCCATGGGCATGGAAAAAATCGACTTTATTTGGTATGTCAAGAAAATTGCCTGGTTGGCAGCTGTCGGATTTTTGGCCGGCGCAATCGTATTTTTAGCATTATACAGCCTTTTAGGAGCTTGATATTAAACTTTTAAAATTCTTATTTATGAAAGCCACTATTGCAATTGCTTTTAGCATTTTGATGCTCCTTTTTTTGGATATCAATGTCGTAAAAGCACAGGATTCGGATTCTGAGATTCTTGAATCCCTAAATTACAGACTGATCGGACCTTTTAGAGGAGGCAGATCTTGCGCCGTTACTGGCGTGCCGGGCAAAGACAATTTATTTTATTTTGGAAGTACCGGCGGTGGTATCTGGAAAACTGAAGATGGAGGGAGATCCTGGGAAAACATCTCGGATGGATTTTTCGGCGGCAGCATTGGTGCCATTGCGGTAGCTCCTTCTGATGACAATGTCATATATGCAGGTGGTGGAGAAAAAACCGTTCGTGGCAATGTTTCATATGGATATGGAGTTTGGAAATCCGTGAATGCTGGAGAAACCTGGGAGCAAATGGGCCTTGAAAAATCACGACACATTTCCAGAATACGAATTCATCCAGACAATCCCGATATTGTCTATGCAGCAGTGATGGGAGATCTGTATAAGGATACAGAGGATAGAGGAGTTTACAAGAGTACTGATGGTGGTCAGACCTGGACTAAAAAGCTTTTTGCTAATGCTTCGGCAGGTGCGGTGGATTTAGTGATAGATCCTCATAATCCAAGGGTGATGTACGCATCGACCTGGAAAATCAGAAGAACTCCCTACTCATTGTCCAGTGGCGGTGAAGGTTCCTCCTTATGGAAAAGTACAGATAGTGGTGAAACCTGGGAAGATATTTCAGATGCTGAAGGATTACCTGATGGAGACTGGGGTATTTCAGGTGTAACCGTTTCTCCGGCTCAACGCAATAGAGTATATGCCATTATAGAAAACAATGAAGGAGGTGTTTTTAGATCTGATGATGGAGGTGAAACCTGGACAAAGACCAACGACGATAGAAGTCTAAGGCAACGCGCTTGGTATTACACCCGAATTTACGCTGATACCGAAGATGAAGATGCTGTTTATGTGGTCAATGTTTCCTACCATAAATCGAAAGATGGTGGCAGATCCTTTCAGTCATACAGGGCACCACATGGTGATCATCATGATCTTTGGATAGATCCCGACAACAACCAAAGAATGATTATAGGAGATGATGGTGGCGCTCAAGTAAGCTTTGATGGTGGAGAGACCTGGTCTACCTATCACAATCAACCTACAGCTCAATTTTACAGAGTGACAACTGATAACCACTTCCCGTATCGAATTTATGCAGCACAGCAAGACAACAGCACAGTCAGGATTGCACATCGAACAGATGGCAGAAGCATTGAAGAATCAGATTGGGAGTCTACAGCAGGTGGTGAATCGGCGCACATCGCTGTGGATCCTGAAAACAATGAAATTGTATACGGAGGTTCTTATGGTGGTTTTCTGACGAGAGTCAATCATGAAACGGGTTCTGTAAGGGGCATCAACGTATGGCCTGACAACCCTATGGGTTACGGTGCCGAAGGCATGAAATATAGATTTCAATGGAACTTCCCCATATTCTTTTCGAAGCATGATCCAAATAAGCTGTATACGGCATCAAACCATTTGCATGTTTCCACGAATGAAGGTCAGTCCTGGTCATTGGTTAGTCCTGACTTGACCAGAAATGATCCGGAAAAGCTTAAATCTTCAGGAGGACCCATCACTCAGGATAATACTGGTGTTGAATACTATTGTACCATCTTTGCAGCAGATGAGTCTCCTCTAAAAGAAGGCGTTTTATGGGTCGGATCAGATGATGGTTTGGTTCATTTGACCACTGATGGCGGTGAAAACTGGAAAAATGTTACCCCTTCAAACATGCCGGAATGGGCTATGGTCAATAGCATTGAACCTGACCCTTTTAACGTGGAAGGATGCTACATTGCTGCTACGCTCTATAAAGAAGGTGATTACAAACCATATTTATTTAAAACTGAAAATAATGGCCAATCCTGGAAAAAGATTACGAATGGAATCGATGAAGAACATTTTACAAGAGTTTTAAGAGCGGATCCTTTCCAAAAAGGATTATTATATGCTGGAACTGAAAGTGGCATGTACATTTCGTTCGATGATGGTGCAAATTGGTATCCATTTCAACAAAATCTTCCAATCGTACCTATTACTGATCTACAGGTTAAACAAAATAATCTCATTGTGGCTACTCAGGGAAGAAGTTTATGGATCATTGATGATTTGACTCCTGTTTACGATTTAATGGCTTTAGAATCTGATGAGAGTCTTAAGCTTTTCGCTCCTAAAGATGTTATTAGAATGGGTGGTGGATATTCAGAAAGAGTAGAAGGTGCAGGTATCAATCACCCCGATGGGGCCATAGTCTATTATTATATGAAAGAGTATGATGAGAAAGACACCGTTAGCTTATCTTTTATGGACGAAAGCGGAAAAGAAATCATTGCCTATTCCAATCATGATAAAGAGAATAAGTTAGAGGTCGAGGAAGGTTCTAATAGATTCATTTGGAACTTGAAATACCCACCTGCTGAGAGGTTTAAAGGAATGATTTTATGGGCAGCGAGTCTAAGTGGTGCTACAGCTGTTCCGGGAGACTATACTGTCGAACTTAGATATAATGATCAAACTTTGTCTTCACCTTTCAAGATTGTTCCTGATCCAAGAATGGAAAGTACAGAAGCGGATCTGCAAGCACAATTTGAATTCATTCAAGGGATTAATGAGAAAGTAAGTGAAGCACATCAAGCCATCAAAGACATGAGGGCTTTAAAAGAAAAATTGGCACCGTTTAAAGATAGTACTGCTATAGATCAGGAAGTAGTCCGTATGGCCATTGATATTGATACCAGCTTAACCAATATTGAAAAAGAGCTATATCAGACTAAAAACAGATCAGGTCAGGATCCTTTGAATTATCCTATTCGCTTAACCAATAAACTGGCAGCTGTAGCTTCAGGAGCATCCTATGGTGACTTTAGACCTACAGATCAGGCCATTGCTGTTCGAGATGAACTGACACAGAAAATTAATGAGCAACTGGACATGTTCTATGAAATTAGAGATGAAAAGTTACCGCAGATGAATGAGATGATTAGGAGTAAGGAGGTTGATGTTATTTCCGTACCCGCTAAAAAGGACTAAATGATGTAAGCATTTGTATAAGTTGGAATTAAATATTTATATTTAACGGCATATAACAATATTATCGAACCAAAAGTAATTTTAATGAGCAAATTTGATGAGAAAGTTGATAAGTATAAGGCCAAAATGAAAGATTTGGGAATCAGTGCAAGTGATGACCTTTTGAGAGCCTGTACGAAAGCTTGCGGACCAAGTATCTATAATGACGATGCGGAAACGGTTTCTTCTTCTGACAAAGATGAATTAAACAGAGTTAAGAAGAATTTCTTAATGGGCAAATTGGGCATGAAAGAAAGTGACGATTTAGATGGTATGATTAATCATGCCATAGAAGCCATGGGTAAGAGTAATAAAAATAAGTATAGAGCCATTTTTTATACGGTTCTTGCTAAAAAAGCAGGAAAATCACCTGCTTAAGAATTTGATTCAATAAGAATCTAATTAGAGAACATTAGAGAAAGGCTGTAACACCTCGTTGCAGTCTTTTTTCGTTAAGAGAGATGACTATTTCTCTTCTAAAATTACATGCGCTTTTTGTTGCTCATCAGGTGTATTTACATTCATCATGAACTGCTGATTCTCAACTTTAATAAGTTCTACATCGGAATTAATCAAAATCTTTCTTGGACATGAATATCCTAAACTTAAGAATTGAAGCATTCGCAGATACATCTTGGGTTCCCAAATACTGATCAATGGTTCAGGGAATTGAGTTTCTGCGTTTAAAAAAGTAGTAGCCTGTTTAAAAGGATTCCTGCAACTTATCAGATTTTCTAAGTGCTTCTCTTCTAATAGTGGTAAGTCACATGGAACTACCAACCATGCCGCATTCGGATCTCGCATAAATGCTGAAACAATTGCACCGAATGGACCCAAACCATTCACTTTATCCAATATGACCCGCAAATCGGGAAATTTTTTGGCTTGATCATTTCTGCATGATAAATGTGTCTCAAGACCCAGACCTTCCAGCATTTCATACATATGCCTGGCTTGCCCTCGGCCATGGTATTCTATTTCAGCCTTATCCTCCCCCATCCTGGTGCTTTTTCCGCCGGCCAGGACAAGTGCCTTTAGGCTAGGAATAGAGACTTCAGCTCTAATGAGCCTCCAAATGGTTTCTATATCACTAATGGAAATGAGAGGTATGTCCTCTTCCATCACTCCATCTATAAGAAAATCATATGGTGTTTTTACCTCAGAGGTATATAAAAAAGCCCTTACATCGGTGAGTCGATCTAGTTTCCGACTTAAAGATTCCTTTTTTCTGTCATCTAATATGACTATTTGCTTATTGGCTTTGAAGTGATTACCATTGATCAAAACAATATCATAATCATTGGCTGCCAGCGCATTCTGATACTTATTCCAGGAAATAGAGTGAGAAAATTCCTGGGCATCTCCTTTCTTGGTAGCGATTGCTAAATGGCTTGCTTGTTCTTCATGGTCGTGTGATTCATCTATATAGAGTATATTTTCTGTCGTAAGGCTGGATAGATTTTCAACTAATTTCCTGATTTCTCCACATGGCGCACCCATAATCGCCCATTCATTTTTGGCAAAAAAACCCAGCTTAGGCTTAGCCAAGTTGGCATGCTTCTGATGAGCATCTTTTTTATTCTGTAATGTCATAATCTCTTTTTCCACCGGATTTATGGATTAGTTTGACGTCCTTAATTTCAATCTTATGTGACATGGCTTTACACATATCATATATCGTTAAAGCAGCGATACTTGCTCCAGTTAATGCTTCCATTTCCACTCCAGTTTTACCCGAAGTTTTAACCAGACACTCTATTTCAGCTTCACTAGCATTAATCAACCTTATATCTATGTCAATCTTACTCAAAGATAATGGATGGCAAAGTGGTATCAAATCAGCCGTCTTCTTAGCAGCCATAATTCCGGCCAAAGTTGCTACTTGAAAAACAGGCCCCTTCTTGGTCTGGAGATTGGTTCGTTTGATTTCCTGCACAATCTCTTCGCCTAATTGAATAGTGGCTCTCGCAATTGCTTTACGCTCTGTTACCTCTTTATTTCCCACATCAACCATTGTAGCTTCACCTTCAGGTCCTACATGCGTCAAGCTCTTATCAGACATACGATTTTGTTTACTCTTACAAATTTACAGTTTAATTCTTCCAACCTAATGAATATTTCCTCGCTAGATCATATTCTTAAGATCTGCTCGTCTATAAAATGACGAGTTCAGTATACTAAATATTCATTAAAATAAATTGTAGAATCTAAAAAAACTACCTTTATCCAAACTTTTACTTCATAATGAGATTTTTGCTTTTTTTAACCTTGACCATTGCTTATACCCTTTCATTTGCACAGGAAGAATTTGATTTTGTGGGTAACAAAAAGTCATTTTCGATCCAGCCGACTTCAGAGAGGATTATTATAGATGGAGAGCTCAGTGAAGAGACTTGGTCTATTACCCCTAAACAAGGTGATTTTTATCAGCAATCTCCACTTGACGGAATACCTGCTGATAAAGTGACGGAAGTGCAAGTGACTTACGATAACGACTTTCTATACATCGCCGCTACTTTATATGATGAGGGTGATTACGTCATCAATACTTTGAAAAGAGATCAATTTGGATCAGGAGATCAATTTGCCGTTGTGATCGATCCTCAAAATCAAAAATCGAATGGTTTCGCATTTGGTGTGAATGTTGCCGGAGCGCCATCGGAAGCGCTGATGGCTGCAAATAATGTAGATGAAGGCTGGGATAATAAATGGAAGGTTGCTACAAGCAACTATGTGGATCGATGGACCGTAGAAATGGCCATTCCTTTTAAGACCCTCAGATTTAAGGCAGAAAACAATACCTGGGGCATCAATTTTTACAGAGATGAACCCAGCTTGAATCAACAGCATGTTTGGTCCCCTGTCCCGCGGCAGTTTGACGGTATAGATATTGGTTATTTTGGTGAGATGGTGTACGAGACACCGCCGAAAAAGCAAGGAAAAAATATCGCAGTCATTCCTTATGTCAGCGCTCGTACGGATAAAAATGCTTCAGGTGAAGCGGCGATTAATTCTAAAATAACGGCAGGTGCAGATGCTAAAATCGCTTTGACTTCAAGTCTCAATCTGGATTTGACTGTGAACCCGGATTTTTCTCAAGTGGATGTGGACCGGCAAGTGACCAATTTAACCCGCTTTAACATATTTTTTCCGGAAAGGAGACAATTTTTCCTGGAAAATGCAGACATATTTAATGGCTATGGACAATTTGCCAACAGTCCATTTTATTCGAGAAGGATCGGTTTAGATCAGCAAGGCAATACAGTTCCTATACTGTATGGAGGTAGATTAACTGGAAATATCAATAAAAAGCTGAGAATAGGTGCATTTTCCATGCAGACAGCAAAAAATGAAATAACTTCTTCTCAAAACTATTCCGCCTTCAGTGGCCAGCACGCATTAGGAGCCAGGTCGAATATCAAAGGATTTTTTCTTAGTAGGCAAGCCTATGATGGAACAGAATCGATCAATGGAGATTATGGAAGAAATGCTGGAGGCGAATTGAATCTGAGTACCAAAGACGGTGTTTGGCAAGGTCAATTGGGCTATGTTCATTCCTTCAAAGATGGCTTTAATGATAAGAATAAGCATATATACGGCAGAATAAACTACAGCGGACAGAATTTTAGAACCTTCCTGTTTATTCAAAATCTTGGCGAGAATTATTACGCAGATATGGGTTTCAATGCCAGATTGATCAATTTTAATCCCATCACTGGTACCATAGAGCGAATTGGTTACACGCAGATTGGCAATATGCTGGACTACTATTACTACCCTGAGAATTCAACGGTTAATTTCCATTGGTCAGGTTTGGAAAACTTTATCATCATCAATGATCAAACTGGCTTAAATGAATGGTACACCAGATTGAGGCATTTTATATTCTTCAAAAATACAAGTCAAATCCGATTTCGACTCAACAATAACTATGTAGACCTTATTTTCCCATTTGCATTGACTGAAACACCTTTACCTGTCGATGCATATAATATGACTGAATTCAATATTCAATATTTAAGTGATCAGAGAAAGCTGTTTAATTTTGAAATTTTCTCTGTTTATGGGCAATTTTATAACGGTACAAAATTTACAAACATCCTGGATTTTAACTATCGAATTCAGCCTTGGGCAAGATTTTCACTGGGATTAGAACAAAATAATATCCGGTTGCCGCAACCTTATGGTAACCTGGATCTGACCTTAGTCAGAATGAGTGCAGAAATTAATTTTTCGACCAGTCTGTTCTGGACTACTTTTGTACAGTACAATACACAATCCAGTAATTTCAACATTAATTCAAGAGTTCAATGGAGGTACTCTCCAATGTCAGATCTTTTCGTTGTTTATTCAGACGATTATATCGTGGAGGGGATATTGGGACCAAAAAGCAGAAGCATAGTTTTAAAGGTCAACTACTGGCTGGGACTTTGACCCTCTGATGATTCCTTTAGCCATGCCGGGAAAGACCAGACTGTGTAAGGGGAGCACAGAATACCAATATATTCTTCCAAGTAATCCTTTAGGCCTGAATGTCGCTTTCTGCTGCAGATAGTAGGTATCAGCATTCTTTTTGTCAACACAAAACTCTAGCCAGGCATCTCCTGGTAGTCTCATTTCAGCATACAACAACAAACGACCTTTTTCCTGATCCGCTACTAAAACCCTCCAGAAATCCAAGGGATCGCCGGCTACCAAATCGACAGAACTTCTTCTTCCTCTCCTTAAACCCACGCCCCCAACCAATTTATCTAAAAAACCTCTGATCTTCCATAGAAAATCACCGTAATACCAGCCATTTCTTCCACCTATCGACCACAAATTCATCATTACTTCATCAAGCCGGGAGGCATCAAATGGAAATTTCCTTTCATCCATCAAGACCGCTTCAGTAGGGACTTCTATATAGTCCATCAGGTCAGAATCGACTTTGCCACTGCTTAAGGCGTCTTTCCAACTTGAAACCACGGAATTTTGTTTAATCTTACCCAACGCAAGTTTGATAGATTTCTCATAGCCGATGTTCTCGACTGACACCATTTCATGAAGATCGTTTGGCGAAGCAACTACTTCATTTTTCATACTGCTGACCAGGCTTTTCGCAAGGGTGTAAGAAGTGGAAGTCACGAAATACAGCCAATAAGATGAAATTTTCGGCGAAAAGACCGGAACTGAAATAATCCATCGTTTCAGATCTCTCACCTTGGCGTAGCCTAAAAGCATGTCTTTATAAGAAAGAACATCAGGACCACCAATATCAAATGATTGATCAAAAGTAGCTTCTTTATTGATGACACCGGTCAAGTAACTTAGCACATCTCTTATACTGATGGGTTGACACAAAGTTTTCAACCATTTCGGAGCGATCATTACAGGCAATTTTTCAGAAAGGTCCCTGATAATTTCAAAACTGGCTGAGCCGCTTCCGATAATGATGGCAGCTCTCAAAACAGTTACCGGAACCTCTGAGGAACGGAGAATCTTCTCAGTCTGAAGTCTGGACATCAAGTGAGTGGAAAGTTCATCATCATTGACAATTCCGCTCAGATAAATACACTGTCGACAGTTTGTACTATTAAGATAAGACTTAAAGTTCTCTGCCATTTCCCTTTCCATTTTATCAAACTTGCTTGAGGAAGTAGACATGGAGTGTATCAGGTAGTAAGCTATATCAATATCTTTCGGCAAAGCGAACATGGTATCAGGTTCCAGAAAGTCGCATTCCACGAAACTGATCTTTCCTGATTTGGCTTCACTGGAATTCAGAGTTATTCGTTCTCTGTCTCTTAAAGCACAAACAATCTCATGATCTTGCTCAATAAGTAGCGGGATAAGTCGACGTCCTATATATCCAGTTGCGCCGGTAAGTAAAACTTTCATCTCTTCTTAAACAGCAACAAGCTTTATAAGTTCTACCACACATTGCTCAGTTTTATTTTAAATGTTATTTCACAGATATTTTGTAATTTCAAGAACTATTTCTAAACCTCTAAACTAATTGTTATGCCTACGAATTGGTACATGATTCTTGTTGCCGGATTGATCCCCTTAATTATTGGTTCCATTTACTATCACCCGAAAGTTGCTGGTGGTCTTTGGATGAAAGTCAATGGTTTTACAGACGAATCCATGAAAGGAGCTAATATGGCTTTGATTTTTGGACTCACTTACCTATTTTCAGTGATATTGTCATTCTTTTTTACCTCAATCGTCATTCACCAGGGTGCCATTTTCTCCCTGTTGAACCCTGAAGTCATGGAATCAGGCAGCGAAGCTCAGCAAGTTTTCAATGATCTGATGGCCCAATATGGTGATAGACATCGAAGTTTCAAACACGGTGCAGCACATGGTCTTTTTACCGCGATATTCTTCATTCTTCCGATCATTGCCATCATTGCGTTATTTGAAAGAAGAGGATGGAAATACATACTCATTCATTTCGGATACTGGCTCATTTCATTGGTGTTAATTGGAGGACTCTTATGTCAAGTGTTAGAATATGCACCTTTAGCATAACAACTATTATTTATCCTGATTTATAAGTTTTCAATTTTGCGTCGGTAAACAAATCGAGTGGTGCCCATGTTTCTAGAAGAAAACAATGATGTCTTCAGTACTACGCGTCAAAAATCTAAGTTTTCCATGGCAAACTCAGGATCCTTTCTTGTTTTGTGTCTTTCACAAAGATAATTACCCAGCAGGAGATGAGAATATGGCACCGAAAGCTAGCTTATCAGGTAGGAACCTGGGCAATGATTTTGAAATCAAGGATGGATGGCGAATGTATCACGGAACGCGCATACCAGGATTTCCAGCCCATCCGCATAGAGGTTTTGAAACAGTGACTGTCGTGCAGGAAGGACTTATCGACCATTCGGATTCCCTGGGTGCTGCTGGGCGCTTCGGGAACGGTGATGTGCAGTGGATGACGGCCGGAAAAGGAGTTCAACATTGCGAAATGTTTCCAATGTTGAATCAGGATTCAGGAAATCCCACAGATTTCTTTCAGATTTGGTTAAACTTACCTGCAAAGGATAAATTGGTTGAGCCTCATTTTGCAATGCTCTGGAATCATGAAATTCCAATTGTGCAGGAAAATGGATCAAGCATAAGAATTATTGCAGGAAACTACAACGGTGTTCAGGCCCCAGCTCCCGCTCCCAATTCTTGGGCGGCTGACCGACAAAATGATGTACAGATTTGGACCATTAACATTGAAGCGGGTAAGCAATTTACTATCCCTGCTACTGAAACCAAGGTCAACCGAAGTCTTTACTTCTTTGAAGGAGACAAAATTGAGGTAGAAGGTCGCGAATATTCCACTAATAAAGTTTTAGAGCTTGATGGGGATTTGTCAACGACCATTCAAAATGGCGCAAAAAATGCCAGATTGCTTTTTCTTCAAGGCAAACCCATAGGTGAGCCGGTAGCTCAATACGGCCCTTTTGTCATGAATAGCCAAAAGGAGATCATGGACGCCATGCAGGAATATCAAGAGACGGAGTTCGGAGGATGGCCTTGGTCAAGCATGGACAACGTGCATGCTAGGGAAAAAGGTCGTTTTGCATTGTATCCTGACGGAAAAGAAGTGACACCTTAAAAGAAAAGAATATTAAGCTAAAATGGCGTTGCTTGCCCTCGTCAAATTTAACGCCTCTTCTTCCTTACATTACTTTTCTTTCTTTGATTTTTGTTTGAATCATGGTGCTTAGATTTGGATTTAATGATCTCTTTCTTCCTCGCTTTTTTCTTGTCCTCCAGAAGTTTTTCGATCAAATCCGGTCTATCTAAAGCAGTCAATTTATCTTTAATCTGTTGGTAATTCTCTCTTTTATGCCAAAAGAAGAACATGTGTTGCTTTTTCTTTTCTTTCTTGGTCTTCGCAGTATATATCGGTTTTAAGGTATAGGGGTGCAGTCCGGTATAATATATGATGGTCGCCACCGTCATGGGTGTGGGTGTAAAATCCTGTACCTGTTCCAGTCTAAATCCCATGTCTTTGGTCTCAGCAGCGAGATTGGCCATTTCTTCTTCAGTAGAACCTGGGTGACTGGAAATAAAATATGGAATTAAAGGTTGTTTTAATCCGTATTTATCATTGATCCTATCATAGCGCTTCTTAAATTCATGAAAATGCTTGAAAGAGGGTTTTCGCATCACTCGTAGTGTTGCATCTGAAGTATGTTCCGGTGCAACCTTTAGTCTTCCGCAGACATGCCGTGAAACAAGTTGTTCCATATACTCCTCTTGTGAACCATCAGCCTTCTTATTGTAAGAGTCCACTAAAAGATCGTAGCGAATTCCACTGCCTACGTAAGCTCTTTTAACTGCAGGATGTGCATCCACTTTCCTATAGATCTCCGTCATAGCTTTGTGACTGGTATCCAAATTACTACAGACTACCGGATGAATACAAGATGGTGCTACACAACGATCACAAATGGATTGTATTTTGCCTTTCATCTTGTACATATTGGCTGAAGGTCCGCCTAGATCGCTGATCACACCTTTAAAATCAGGCATCTGAGTGACCTTATCCACTTCCTTTAGAATAGATTCTTCTGATCTGCTTGCTACGAATTTACCTTGATGCGCAGAAATTGTACAAAAACTGCACCCTCCAAAGCAACCTCGATGCATGTTGATTGAAAATTTAATCATTTCGTATGCTGGAATGGCGCCTCGTTTCTTGTATTTAGGATGCGGCAATCTGGTATAAGGCAAATCAAAGGAAGTATCAATCTCATCTTCAGTCATAGGAGGATATGGAGGATTGATGACAAGATGATGGTCACCTATTCCCTGTATCAACCTCTTTGCTTGAACTTTATTGGATTCCTGTTCAATGTGCTTGAAATTGGCAGCAAAGGCAGTTTTATCCCTAAGGCATTTTTCATGAGAACTAAGATGTAGATCCTCCCACTTTTTGACCTTCGGTAAATCCTCATCTCTGGGAACCAAAACACCTGTTTGCGGAATGGTTTTTAATGATTCAAACGGAACTCCTTTTAAAAGCAATCTTATGATCTCTCGCAAGGGCATTTCTCCCATTCCATACACTAGTAAGTCAGCACCACTATAGGTCAGAATATTGGGGAACAGCTCGTCCTTCCAGTAATCATAGTGTGTGACTCTTCGAAGAGATGCTTCAATGCCTCCTATCAAAACTGGCACATCCGGATATAGCTTTTTGAGGATTTGTGTATAAACGGTCAGTGCATAGTCAGGTCTGAATCCCGCATTCCCACCCGGGGTATAGGCATCTGTGGATCTTTTGCGTTTGGAAGCGGTATAATGATTGACCATCGAATCCATACAGCCCGACGTTACGCCAAAGAACAGTCTTGGTCTGCCAAATTTCTTAAAATCTCTGAGATCGTCCTGCCAGTTAGGCTGTGGGACGACTGCTACCCTCAATCCTTCACTTTCCATAATTCGGCCAATGACAGCTGTCCCAAAAGCCGGATGATCTACGTAAGCATCCCCTGAAATTAAAACGACATCCACATCCTGCCATCCTCTAGCTTCCATTTCAGCTCGGGTAATGGGCATCCAATCCTCTAATTTATGCTCTACTATGGGTAAATCGATCATTATATGGTTGTAAAGTTACAGATATTCTACTTGAAAACTCCAGCATGATGTAACAATCATCCCATCAAAAAGATTCACAAGACCGCAAGAAAGAAGCCTCCCTTGTGACACATTGACCTAAAAAGTAAGGAATCTTAGAGACGTTTTAACAATAAATTGAAAAGTTTATACCGTTTTCAAAAGAAAAGATATGAGAACATACTTTCTCCTGGCATTGATTTCTTCCTTACTGCTTTCTTCTTCATGTAAAAGGAAGTCCAGAGCAGAGTTAGAGCGTGAACTTGCTGTCAAAACGGAACAAGCAGAATTGTATAAAAGTCAATTAGACGATTTACAAGGCACGAACGCTAGTTTACTTGATCGCATGGCAGACCTTAGTGTGGTTTCAAAAGCAGGCGCAGAAAATATTTCTAAGTCACTCGAGAACATTTCACAGCAATATAGTTTTATAGAAAATCTTTCCACAAAAATCCAGGCGAAAGACTCCATTAACCTGGCTTTAGTGATGAATTTGAAGAGATCCTTAAATGACATCAATGACGAAGATGTCAAAGTGGAAGTTCGAGGTGGCATCGTACACATTTCTATAGCAGACAAGCTATTATTTAATTCTGCATCGGCAAATATTAATGACAGAGCTCAAGATGTTTTGTCAAAAATTGCAAGTGTGGTTAATGATCACTATGAAATGGATGTAATGGTGGAAGGTCATACCGATAATATACCGATTTCTAATAGTCAATTCAAGGATAATTGGGATTTGTCTGTGAAGCGCGCTACCGCGGTGGTACGTGTATTGGAAAACAAATATGGTGTTGATCCTGAGCGATTAATCGCAGCAGGAAGAGCGGACAATATGCCTAAGGAAGACAATGAGAGTATGGCCGGCAGAAGTGCCAATAGAAGGACAGAAATCATTATTTCTCCTAAATTGGATCAATTTTTCAAACTTTTGGAAACTCCAGAGTTTAAAGGATAAAATTGGTTAATAGAAAACTGCTGTGCACCGCAGCTTTCATACGGGGTTAATTTTCATAGTTCTAAAGAACTACTTCTATGATGGCCAAAGTTATGATACTAAGTGTTGTTAAGCTTAAGATTGTAAGTTTACAGATACTACATATTGAATTTTTCATTTTTAAAGATTTTGTTTTTAATTGATTAATAATCAGCCGTTTCGCTGGTTACTATTATCAACATATTTACACGTCATAAAAATTCAATGCCTATTCGGTTTCCAGACTAATGCTAGAAAAAATCCGATTTGTGAAGTAGGAATTCGACAAAAAATTTTCGAATGCGGGTGCGCTATATTCTTAAGTGTGCTCTTTTATCATTCATCTTCAAGCTCTAATAGCAAGTTACTAATGAGCGCAGTCCATCCTGTCTGATGTGACGCACCTAACCCACGACCCGAATCTCCGTCGAAAAACTCATAGAAAAGATGTAGATCTTTAAAATGAATATCTGTAGAGTACAAATTATTCTTGGTTTCTGTATGGTAGTGGTACTTGCCAGAGTCATCTCTTTCGAATAATTTTAGCAATCGTAAAGTAAGTTCATGTGCTATTTCTTTCAGATTTAACATCTTCCCTGATCCTGTAGGAAATTCATAAACGTAAGTATCTCCATAATACTGGTAATACTTCCTCAAAGATTGAATGATTAAATAATTGAGCGGAAGCCAAATAGGTCCTCTCCAATTGGAATTGCCACCAAACATGTTGGTCCTGCTTTCACCTGACTCGTACTTGATGACATGCCTTCCGTGATGTTCAAAAACAAAAGGATATTTTTCATGATATTTCGACAGTGACCTTATTCCATAGTCTGAAAGAAACTCGTTCTCATCTAACATTCGTTTTAGCAAATGCTCCAATCGAAATCCACGCATGATGGAAAACAAGTAATCTCCATTTTCATTATCTTCTTCAATTCTGGAAATAAGAGCTGCCAGATCTGGCCTGGTTCTCATCATAGTTCCCACTCTATTTTTGAAATCTTTCAGTTCATTAAATAGATCTTTATGAATGATTTCAATGGCAAAAAGGGGAATGATGCCGACTAACGATCGCACTCGTAGTCTGGAAGTTACGCCAGAATCCATTTCTACCACATCATAATAAAACGCATCTAAATCATCCCAAAGAGAAATATTCTTCTTTCCTATATGGTGCATGGCCCAACCAATATTGAGGAAGTGTCTAAAGAACTTTGCTGCGGATTCCTCATATGCTTTGTTAAAGCTGGCTAGTTCTACGGACATCCTTAACATATCTAATGAAAACATAGCCATCCAACTGGTTGCATCTGCTTGTTGCATTTTGCGGATTCCTTTTGGCATGTTACTTCTATCGAAAACACCGATATTGTCTAAGCCTAAGAAACCACCATCAAAAAGACTATTACCGTTGGAATCTTTCTGATTTACCCACCAGGTAAAATTAATGAGTAATTTCTGAAAACATTTTTCAAGGAAATCACGATCTCCTATCCCACCGTTTTGCTTCTTATCTTTTTCATAAACATCAACTACTGCCCATGAATGGACGGGAGGGTTCACATCACTGAAATTCCATTCATAGGCTGGGATTTGCCCATTTGGATTCATGTAAGACTCCTTTAACATGATAAGCAATTGATCTTTAGCAAAATCTGTATCAATTTCTGCAAATGTGGTAGCGTGAAAAGCCAGATCCCATGCGGCATACCAGGGATATTCCCATTTATCAGGCATGGATATAATGTCTCGATTTGTAAGATGTGTCCAAGACTCATTTCTTCGTGAATGTCTTACAGGAGGAACTTCACCGGGTCCGCCATTTAGCCATTTGAAAACATCCAGATAATAAAACTGCTTGGTCCATAATAATCCCGCAAAGGACTTCCTTAATAAATACCGCTGTTCTGTGTCAAGTTGCTTAGGTGTTATACTGTCATAGAATTCATCCGTCTCAGCAATCCTCTGAGAAAAAATTTCATTAAAATCTTTCCAGGGATCATTCTTCTGCTTTTTAGAAAGCCTAATTCGAAATTCAACGCTTCCTCGACTGGCTACTTTTGACTGATACCAAATCCCACATTTAGTTCCATTTTTTTCGGGATTCACCGTTTCTAATCCTTCTATAATATGGTCGTTTATTCCGTCTTTGACATAAGGTACGTCATTCGGAGTTCTATAAATTCTGACATTATTGGTTTCATTTTCACAAAATAGTGCATCTCCATCTTCGAAATACATATAGTATTTTCCATTTCTTATAGATTGCGCAAGGACCTCATGCTCGGCATTTAACTTGATTCCAGGTCGACTATATCTGGGATTATGTTTCCAAAAATTTCTAAAGAACAAATGGGGTATCACATGAATTTCCTGGGCAGTTGCCCCTCTATTGTGCACAGTAATTTTCATCAAGATATCATCAGTATCTGCTTTAGCATGCTCGATAAAAATATCGAAATATCTGCTGTTGTCGAATATTCCTGTCTCCACAATCTCGAACTCAGTCTCATCTTTACTTCTTTGATTTTTCTTCAGTAATTTGTCGTAAGGAAAGGCGGCATGAGGATATTTATAAAGGAACTTGGTATAAGAGTGAGTGGGACTACTGTCCAAATGATAATAAAGTTCTTTCACGTCTTCGCCATGATTCCCTTGACCATTGGTCAATCCAAACAAGCGTTCTTTTAGAATCGGATCCTTACCATTCCAGAAAGCAGGTGCCAAACAGAGTATTTCTGCAGCATCACAAAACCCAGCTATTCCCTCTTCTCCCCAGCGATATGCATTGCTTCTCGCCATGTCATGTGAAATAAAGTCCCATGGATTGCCATTAGGGCTATAATCTTCTCTAACAGTCCCCCACTGTCTGTCCGTCATATAGGGACCCCATTTCTTCCACTTAGTATTCTTATTTGAAATTCTAAGTCTCTGCTTCTCTGCAATTAAAGCATTAGTATCTTCAGCCATATGTCAAGTATTTACTGAGAAAAAGATGCAATATAAATAAACCTGTCAATAATGTACTTTGATGTGAAAAATGTCCTGTAACTTACAGTCTGATTTTTAGGGGAGGTTGAATTATTAACCGTCATGCTTTCATACCATAAAAACTTATTTTGATTATTGAGAAATTGCTTTTACTACTTTAGTCTTTATGATGTGTCTTTCAGTTTATTACAAAAACAAATGTCGGGCACTTGCTAAATGCTTTATAGTGGGTAATCAAGACACTTGTTTCTTTTATTAGATACTGTCTTCGGCTAAGCTATAGCAAAGTAGAAGCTTAATTGTAAATCTGGAAGTGACGTTTAAAGTTTTATGAAGATAATAAGCAAAGTTACATGTGCATTAGCCCTTTTACTATCTACTCTTAACCTACATTCACAATCAAATTTGCTCTACGAGCATTTTGAAACTTTTGAAATCTCCACTTTTGACTCTAGAAAGTTAAAAGCCACTGCACACGATAAGAGAAACGATTTCATTAGAATTCCATTTAGACTTAGTGACAAAAGAAAGTATGATTTAGAACTGACTGCTGATAAATTGTACAGTGAAGATTATCTCAGAAGGGATGGAGGAATCGCGAGGTCGAAAGAAAATCTGCAGCTCCCTATAGTGCTTCGTGGCTATGGTCAGCATTCTAATCAAATACGAGCTACCATCACAGTCAATGATGAATTTCTGTACGGTCGAATAGTGACATTGAAAGAAGTAATTTATTTTGAACCACTGCGAACATTCGACCCTTCTGCCGATCCAAATCAAATTGTCATCTACCGCGAATCAGATGTTATTGATAAAGTACATGGTACTTGTGCAGCTTCTGAAAATTTAAGAAAGGCTGATCACTTAAAATTACAAGCTCCAAAATCGAACTTAAACAATCGGTCAGCCGGAGAATGCTTACAAGTTGATCTAGCCATTGCCAATGATCACACCATGAAGAATCACTATGGTTCTAATTCAGCTGTTTCCAATTTCAATGCAGGTGTCATTGCTAATGTCAATACGGATTATGACGATGCCTTTAATGATGAAATACGCTTTGTCATTGTAGAAACCTATATCGCACAGAACAGTGGTGAAAATGACTGGGGTGCTACTTCTGACGTTGGAGCACTATTAAATAACTTCTCCTCATGGGCACCTTCTGGGTTCAATAATTCACATGATTTAGGTGAGCTTTGGACCAGAACCGATGTGTCTTATAACGGCAATAACAGTACGATTGGATTAGCCTGGGTCGGGACCGTTTGTGCAACCAATCATCGATATCATGTGCTTGAAGATTATGGAGGCAATGCCAGTGGCATGAGAAATTTAGTTTCTCATGAAATTGGACATAATTTTGATCAAAGTCACGATTCCGGAGGAGGTTTTATCATGTCTGGCTCTGTCAATGGGTCGACAACCTGGAGCTCTGCTTCTATATCTGGGATCAATAGCTACTATCCTGGTTTAAACTGCCTGGGATCATGCTCTGGTAATCCTCCAGGAGGAAGTAACCCTCCCGTCGCAGATTTTAATGCAGAATTCATTTCAGAATGCAATCCCACCAGGGTTCGATTCAATGATCAATCTTCCAATAATCCTACAAGCTGGTCGTGGCAATTCCAAAATGGAACTCCTAGTACATCCACTCAACAGAACCCTGCCATCGATTTCCCAGGAGCGGGATCGTATAGAGTAACTTTAACGGCTACAAACGATGACGGTTCTGATACTAAGATTCTCGATATGAATCTAAATGGTATCGGAAATCCTCCCAATAGTAATTTCACCTACTCAGTCTCGGGTTATACTGTAACCTTCGATAATAATACTACGAACGGTCTGACTTATTTTTGGGATTTTGGCGATACTAATTCAAGTTCAGCAGCAAATCCATCCCATACTTATTCGAGCCCTGGAACCTATACCGTCGTTCTTATTTCAGAAAATGATTGCGGGTCTGACTCTCACTCTGCAGTGGTCACGATCGTCGATCAGGTAACTGCCGATTTCTCGGCCAATGCTACAGAAATCTGTGAGGGTGATCAAGTGACTTTTTTTAATGAATCTTCGAATAACGCAGAAACTTTCGAATGGGAGTTTGAAAATGGAACTCCCTCCACTTCAAATGAAGAAAATCCAACGGTCACTTTTAATTCGGCAGGTTCCTACAATGTGCGATTAACGGTAACTGGTGGAGGATCAACAGATGAGGAATTAAAAAGCAATTTCATACTGGTTTCAGGTGTTCCAAACACTTCATTTACCACACTCATCGATGGATACACAGTCGACTTTGATAATAATACAACCGGAGGAGTATTCTACAATTGGGAATTTGGAGATGGTGAATCAAGTACCAGTCCTAATCCTACTCATACCTACGCTAATTCAGGAACTTACAACGTCACATTGACATCATCTAATAACTGTGGCAGCGAAGAATATATTGCTGAAATTATCATAGCTGATGAAGTCACTGCTAGTTTCGAAGTCAATCAGACACTTGGCTGCACATCCGATGAATATGTTTTTACCAATACCAGTTCAGGAAATATTACTGAGTATTATTGGGAATTTGAAGGTGGTATTCCAGCCACCTCCACTGAAGAAAACCCCGTCGTAACTTTTACTGATCCAGGTACCAGAGATGTTCGTTTAACAGTTAGTAATTCACTTTATGAGGACAGGCTTATAAAAGACAACTACATCTCAATCATTGGACAGCCTGAAGTCGACTTTACTTTTGAGGTCGTAGAAAACACGGTAACTTTCGATAATATTACAGTAGGTGGCTATACCTTTTTATGGAATTTTGGCGATGGCAATACCTCGATCATTGCAAATCCTACACACACATACGATGGCCCTGGAGATTACAATGTCATTTTACAATCTGAAAATGATTGCGAATCAGCAGAAATTGAAAAATTAATCAGTATTGAGTCTGATCTTGTTGCTGCCTTTAGTGCTGATCAACAAGAGATATGTGCTGGAGAATCAGTGAATTTCACCAATATGACAAATGGAGATTTCACATCAATCCTATGGGAATTTGAAGGTGGTTCACCTTCCACGTCTACAGAAGAAAACCCTATCGTTGTATTTGCAGATCAAGGTGCGTTTAATGTTAAACTAACTGTCAGTGATGGAGTGATCAGTGATACTGAAAATAAAATAGACTTTGTAATTTCTAATGGCGCACCTCAGGCTATTTTCAGCAGTGCCATTGATGGTTACAGTGTTTCCTTTGAAAATCTATCTGTACTGTCGGAAAACTCAAGCTGGGATTTCGGAGACGGTACAACAAGTAACTCTTTAAATCCAAATCATACCTATGATAGCCCTGGTACTTATGATGTAACTCTTGTAGTTGGAAATGAATGTGGAGAAGATGAAATCGTCAATTCTATTACGATTGAAGAAATTCTTGAAGCATCATTCACGAGCTCGCAGACCGAAGTATGTGAAGGAGAATCAATTACCTTTGAAAGTAATTCTACTGGTGAAATAGCATCCTATTTTTGGGAGTTTGCAGGAGGAACACCTGCTACATCAACAGAAGCTAATCCTGTCGTAAGTTTTGCAAATGCTGGGATATATGATGTGAAATTGACCATCACTAGTATTTATGGTGGTGCGGATGCTCAGGAAGCCACTGATTATCTGACGATATCTGATCTTCCAGTCGCCAATTTCAATTATGTTCTGAATGAATTTACCGTTTCATTCACCAATCTCTCCGAGAATTTCTCCGCTGTCAACTGGAATTTTGGTGATGGAAATACCTCCAATTCCGAAAACCCGGTTCATACTTTTTCAAGTGAAGGAGATTATACCGTGATCTTAACTTCGGAAGGACCATGTGGAACGGACGTCAAAGAGATGATCATACCGGTCTATGATGAGTTACTTGCTAACTTTATGGCCTCTGAAACCACTCTTTGTCCCGGAGAAGAGGTCGAGCTTGTGGATTTATCCTCAGGCAGTCCGACAGAGTGGGAATGGACCATTGATGGTGAAGTAGTGATTACCATAGAAGAGCAAAATCCGGTCATATTATTAGAGGAGCCAGGAGAATATACCGTAGAACTCACTGTACGAAATAATGAAGAAGAAGATAGTAAGGTAATCCAACAATATATAGAAGTGATGCCGCTTCCAGAATCATCATTTGACTTTACCCAAAATGAACTCGAAGTTTCATTTAAGAACAATTCAGAAAATGGCATCAACTTCACCTGGGATTTCGGAGACGGTGCAACCAGTTCAAAAGCCAATCCAAATCATAGCTATGCTGAAGAAGGTGAATATCTCGTCATGCTGAGAGTGGAAAATGAGTGTAGTGTGGAAGAAACGGAGCAACTGATAGGTGTATACAATAGATTAATAGTGGGCTTTAATGCAGTGGAAACAGATGTTTGCACCTCTTCAGAAGTACAATTTACTGATCTCTCATCTGGCAATGCAGTTTCCTGGGAATGGTCATTTCCAGGAGGAAATCCTTCAAAGTCAAATGAGCAAAACCCGGTTGTAACCTATCTTGAACCCGGCTTATACGATGTAAGCCTGACTGTAAAAAGCAATACGGATGAGGTGACAGAATCGAAATCCAGATTTATAAATGTAAGCAGTGCAGTTACAGCTGATTTCGAATACCAGGTTGATAAAAATAAAGTATCGTTTACAAATAAATCCGAAAATGCGGACGCCTACCTTTGGAGTTTTGAAAGTAATGAAGCGAATCCGGTCTATGAATTTACTGAGGAAAAAGCTTATGAAGTAACCCTCAAGTCAAGCAACGGTTGCAGTTCACAAGAGAAATCTGTGATTATTGACTTGTACGAAGAAGCTAAAACGTATGCTAACTTTAGTATCGAGGGGAATTCCTACTGTCTGGGTGATGAAATTTCATTCCTTGACCTTTCTTCCGACGATGTTACAGATTGGAGCTGGAAGTTTCCTGGTGGAAGTCCTGAAGTTTCTACAGAAAAGAATCCAAGCGTCATGTATTCAGAATACGGGATTTATGATGTTGAATTGACAGTATCCAATGGATTTAATGTAAGAACCATCCTTCTTGAAGACTATGTCAATGTTCTTGAGAAGCCTATTGCTGGTTTTGATGTTGTTCAAGAAAACAACACGATATCACTCCAAAATACTGCAGAATCATATACGGATATCGCTTGGTATATTAATAGCCAATTAGTTGGTGATCATTTAGATCAATTCTCATTCGAGAAAAATGGTCAGTACATTATCAAGCAGAAAGTAAGTAATGCATGCTCTGAAAGTACTGCAATAGATACCGTCTTAATCGATGTTTTTCCTTCAGCAGGATTTTCTTTGGACATCACAAAAGGGTGTGCTCCGTTGACGGTCAATTTTGAAAGCAAAGCAACAGATAATACTTCAGAAGTGAACTGGATTTTTAATGGTGCGGATCAGGAAAATATTAGTGGAATGAATCCATCTGTGACTTATCAAACGCCTGGTAAGTATGATATAAAAGTTATTGCTACCAATGAGTTCGGTTCAGATACCATTGTTCTTAATGAAATTATAGAGGTTATTGAAATTCCTGAAATTGCATTTGAATATAAAGCCAATGGACGGAATGTGATATTTGCGGCTATCGTAGATGAGTTTGATGAGGTTGTTTGGAATTTTGGTGATGGCAATACTTCTAATGACTTGGATGTAGAGTACTTGTACGAGGAAGAAGGTACATATGTGGTTACGCTCAAAGTAACTATGGGAAATTGCGTTTCAGAATTTACAGACGAGATTACGATCCTATCCAGTAGTACTAAAGATCTGGAAAGTGAAAGCAACTTTGTCATTTATCCCAATCCTACTAAAGATGTTTTTACCATTTCCTTTAGCGATATTGAAAATGTTGAGGCAGTAGAAATCCTTGATCATCTTGGTAAAAAGCTTCACAGCCAGAAAGTTGATGCAGGAACAGAGCAGGTATTGATCTCGGAGACTAGTAATTTTATTCCTGGTCATTACTTTGTTGGTATTATTCGCGAAAATGCTTCGCCAATGTATAAAAAGGTAATAATCGTCAGGTAGACAGCGAAAACACACTTGCGAAGGTCTATATATTAAGCTTCTCTAAATTTTGTATAAATTTGGAGAAGCTTAGAACTTTAAGGTGATCACATCGAACAGAATGGTTATAAAACTGTCTATAGATTATACTTTAAAGAGAATGTGGATAATACCCTATTTGATATTAGACGAAAACCCGATCGTTTATAAATGAGAACACCGTGTAAGATAATTGTTTTTGCCCTACTCCTATTATCCCAAATTACATCCCATTCTCAGTGTAATTCACTCGGTAATTTATTAGGTGCTTTTGAAGTCAGACCTGGATTAGATACCTGCTATAATATCAATATTGAAAGGCTGCTTAATAATGATCTCTCTTCAAACCCTTTTTCAGGTTTAGAATTTTTTTTTACTCATAATAGTGTTAGTGAACTTTATGTCGAATTAACTGCTCCTTCAGGCAACTCCGTCATATTGATTGGAGATATACAAAATGGACCACCTACAAATGGCTCAAATTGGTTTACAGTGTTCTCAGAATGCAATGGTGATGCAGATCCAGACATAAGTTTTGGAATAACGAGCGAATCCTGGTTAAATAGTGAACCTTGGAGTGTATTTACTAATTATTTCGGAACATACTATCCAAATTCCGGTTGTTTTGAAAACGAATTTGGTACTGGTGAAATAAATGGCATCTGGAAACTACGGATAATAAATTCATCCGATTTCAATACTTTAAGCGTTCAAAGATTTGGTTTTTTAATCAATGACCCAACTTGCATTCCATGTGCAGCAGAAGCAGGAACTCAAACTGTCAACAACTTAGAAGTATGTACCGGGGATGATCTAAATTTGAATTTGGGACATATTGATGTTACGACTAATGCTGATTACACCAATGGCTATTTAGTTGTTGACCAGGCTGGTGAAGTAGTTCTTGTCAATCTTGATGGTCATTTCCTCGGCTTACAACCAGGTGATTATTCAGTTTGTGCATTTTCTGTGGAAACGGATTCGTTGACTTCTTTAATTACAAGTGAATTAAGCTATTCTGAAATGGCTACTGCACTTGCAAATGGAGATATATCATTTTGTTTGGACCTTACTGAGAATTGCACCAATCTAACAGTAAATGAATCTCCTCCCGTACTTACCAGAGATGAAGTCATTTGTTTAGGAGAATCATTAATAATAGGTATAGACACATTTCGGAATTCAGGAACTTTCGAAGCAAAATTACCTGCTCAAAGCACTGATCTTTGTGATACTTCGGTAGTTTTAAACCTAGAAATTGTCAATATCCAACCATTAATCACTTCTTCTCAGACAGCGTTCAATTGTAACAATCCTGTGATCACGCTAGATGCATCTTCCTCCCTTCAAGAGTCAGGAAGCTCTTTTTTTTGGAGTACAGATGATGGGCAGATAGAAGGCAATCCTACAGAGCTAATTATTGAAGTATCTCAACCAGGGACCTATCATTTAGATCAAACCGAAGGGGAATGCACATTGAGGACTTCAATAAATCTCACACAGTCTGGCGTCATACCTGAAATCATCATTAGTTCAGACCAACTATCCTGTGAAAACGAAACACTCTCTCTAGACTTAAGCACTACTGAAACCATCTTATCAGCAAGTTGGAGTGGACCACAGAATTTTTCTAGTACATCCCTTTCACCCACTGTATCAGTACCTGGAGATTATACGGTTATTGTGAATACCTCCGACGGTTGCCAGGTGAGTGCAATGTATAGATTAGAGCAAGGGGAAGATCAACCGGTGATCAGTGCCAGTGCTCCAACAATTTCTTGTGCAGCGACTTCAGTTCGAGTAACAGTAAGTAATTTGAATTACAATCTATACAGATGGACAGGACCTAATAACTTTGTATCTAATGCTGCGGAACCAGACCTACCTGCACCTGGAATTTATTACCTGGAAGTACAGGATCAAAATGGTTGTAAAGGATTCACTTCACTTGAAGTAATGGGGGATGCAGGTATTTTTCAATATGAGGTTAGCGGAGAGGATTTCAAATGCCCCGGAGGTCAAACGACAATAGCTGCATCTTCAGAAATCAGTACAGCTTTGTATATCTGGACTGGTCCTAATGACTATTTCTCTTCATCACCTATCAATCAGGTTTCCGAAGAGGGAACTTATTATATTGAGATACTAGCCAATGGTTGTTACATAAGAGATTCAATTACTCTAGGCCGAGATATCTCTGATCTTCCAGAATACGATGTACAAGTAGAAAATATAGGTGATTGCGAGAACCCATTATGGAGACTGACCGCAATACCCGTTGCTAACGAGTTTCAAGCGAGTCGTTTCAGATGGGCAATATCAGGAATTGGAGTAATCGCAGAAGGCGAACAAGCAGATGTTTCAAATTATGGGGATTATTTTCTATTAATTAGCACATTTGACGGTTGCTTTATTATAGAAAGATTTGAGATCGAGCCAATCCCTGAAGCACCTGTAGTAAGTATTCAAGACAGAGCAAGTGTTACTTGTTCTACAGGTCCTTTTGCGGGGGTTATTGATGTAACACAAGTGGACACTTATAAGTATAATTGGGTAGGTCCATTTGACTATAAAGGTGATTCTTCATATATTGAAAATTTAGCAGCGGGATTTTATTCTTTGACAGTTACTGATACTATTTCAGGCTGTGTTTCTTACCTGGAGGCAAAAATAGATGGCGACACCATTCCCAGAAGGATAAATTTTTCAAATACAAATATCACTTGCATAGATTCAACAGCTCAAGTTATAGCCTCAGTTAGTGGCGGAGGTAATACCTATGAATGGACTGGACCAGGAGATACCCTGAGAACACGAAATATCCAGGTAACAATTCCAGGAATATACACTTTAAATGTAATCGGTGGCAACGGTTGTGTTAGTAATGAAAGTTTAGAGATACTTATGGATACGTTTCCTCCAAATTTTACCTTGAACGATACCATTCTGGAGTGTGCCACTCAATCAGCCAGACTAGATCCCAATACATCAGAATTAGGACTACTTTATCAATGGGAAGGGCCGGATGACTTTACATCCACTTCCGCTCTGCCAACAATATTTGGTTCAGGTACTTACAATGTCTCTATAACTGGAAGAAACGGTTGCACCTCTATTGGTTCAGTGGAAATTCTTGAAAATCCAGATACACCTCAACCTCTCGCTGTTTCTTTGGATACGTTGAATTGTATTAATTCATCCGTCATGTTATCCGCGAGTGCTCAAAATCCTATCTCTTCCTATGCGTGGAACGGACCTGCCAGCTTTTTTGCAACACAGCAGAATCCAATAGTCTCCAGACCAGGAGAATATGTCCTCAGTGTGGTAAGCTTGGAAGGCTGCATTGGATTTGATACGGTAGAAGTGATCAGAGAAATTATATTGCCAGATGTTCAATTTGCATTTGATGATCAGATAGATTGTGTTGATCATACTGCTGCTTTGACCGGAATATCTCCAGATCCAGGTGCTACTTTCTCCTGGACAGGACCTAATGGATTCAATGTCATGAGACAAAATGCCAATGCTATTGACACCGGCACCTATATCTATACCGTGCGTGGAAGTAATAATTGTGTTGATAGCGATACTTTCGCCATTGGTATTGAAGCTATAACTTTTGATACTGATAATGTGTTGTCCTGCTTTCAACCCGCCATTGACATTACTGAATTGTCAGACAGCGTAAATTTCGATTATGTGTGGAACCTACCTGATGGAACTACCATTGACCAAAATTCAATTTCACCAGTCGAGGCTGGATTATATACCGCTGAAGTGTTTGGAGATAATGGTTGTACGGCGAATGTTACGATTAATGTTTCTCTTGATACCATTAAGCCTGTGGCAGCCATTCAGCAAGACGGATTGATCAGGTGTGAAGACAATGAAATTATACTCAACAACACTGGCTCTTCTGAAGGCCCCTCGTATCAATACTTTTGGGAAAGTGCGGACGGTATTATTAATAGTCCATTATCTAATGAGACTATTGACATTAAAGGAATTGGGAATTATCAACTAACAGTGGTAGACGGTAGAAATGGTTGTATTGATACTGCCATCATTCAGGTGATGGAAGAACCTCAGAACTTCACCGATTTCCTTATCAATGTCACCAATCCTTTGTGCCCAGGAGATAACAATGCCAGTTTGACCTTTGGTGGTAATACGGGAGGAACTGGACCATTTAGCTTTTCTTTAGATGGAGTCATGTTTAAAGATGACAGTACATTTTCTAATTTAACTTCTGGTCAATATACTTTTATAGCGAAAGATAGCTTTGGTTGTTTTGTGCAAAACCTGGTTACTATCGGAGAACCAGAGGATTTAGAATTAGATCTGGGGGGCAATATCGATGTCTTCTTAGGCAACGATGTAGAAATTTCAGCGAATACCAATTTGACCATGGAAGAGATTCAATCTATTGAATGGCAAATTGCGAATCAGCTGGGTTGTGCAGACTGCTTATCTTTTACATTAACTCCTAGTGAGGATGTTATGGTAGAACTCACGCTGATTAATGAAAATGGGTGTTCTGTTACAGATGAGATAAAAGTAAGAATAGATGAAACTCCAGTACTTTTCAGGCCCAATATTTTCAGCCCCAATCAAGATGGTATCAATGATGTGTTTTATATATCCGCTAATCCTGGAGTCTTAAACATTCGGTCTATTGATATTTTTGACAGATGGGGAACAAAAGTTTTTGAAAATCAAAACTTTGCTCCTGGTGATCCCAATGCTGGCTGGGATGGAACCATCAGTGGCAACAATGTATTGCCTGGTGTTTATGTCTATCATGTCAACGTGGAAATGATCACTGGCGAAATTAAAAGCGTCACCGGCGATGTCACTCTTGTTCGGTAGTACTTTTTTGGTTCCGAATATGCTGTAATACCAACCTGAGTTGTTCACTTTTATCAAGATTAGAATTGTTGATAAGAATGGCATCATCAGCTTTTCTGAGTGGACTATCCTTGCGATTAGAGTCAATGTGATCTCTCTTTTCCAAATTCTTCAGTATAGCCTGTTCATTCACCTCCATCCCTTTACTTTGGTATTCCAAAATCCTTCTTCTAGCTCTGACTTCAGGGTTTGCGGTAATAAAAAATTTGTGATCAGCGTTAGGAAATACTACTGTACCAATATCCCTCCCATCCATCACCACACTTTTGTCTAAACTCATATTCCGTTGCAGCTCCACAAGCTTCCTTCTGACCACGGGAATTGCAGCTACTTCACTCACAAATTCACTCACCCGCGGTGTCCTGATATCTTCCTCGATGTTATGACCATTCAAAATGCATTCATTTTTACCATCAGTGTTATCAAATGTAATGTGAATGCTAATCAATGCCTTGGCTACTTCCTTAGGTGAAGTAATGTCAATTTTGTGGTTCAGGAAGTACAGCGTAACCGCCCTATACATTGCTCCTGTGTCCACATAGACAGCATTTAGTTCCTTTGCCAAAGCTTTAGCTAAAGTACTTTTACCACAAGCTGAATAACCATCGATTGCCACTACCATAAAAAAAGCCTTACAAATTTGATCTGTAAGGCTCTAAAGTAAAATTTTTATCTTCTAATATTCATCTTCATTGAAAAGAAAATCATCTTTTCTTGGGTAGTCGGGCCAGATATCCTCCATGGTATCATAAATTTCGCCTTCATCCTCAATGGCCTGTAAGTTTTCGATCACTTCTAAAGGTCTGCCTGATCTTACAGCATAATCAATTAACTCATCACGAGTTGCTGGCCAAGGTGCATCCTCCAAGTGGTGCGCTAATTCTAATGTCCAATACATAACTTAATTGGTTCTAATTTTAAATATAAATAATCACCCATATTTCGTGCAAAAATAAAAAAATAACAATTCTGTGCAAGAAATATCATATAAACTTCGCTGACATAACCAGCGGTAAAAACATTCATATGCTTTAACCACCGCGCCTAGGGAAGTCAATCAACATAATTAACCGGAAAAAACAAAAAAAATTCCCTGAAACGAAGATTTTTTACCAGGCAGTGTATTTACTACAAAATAAGCATGGCATCACCATAAGAGAAAAACTTATACTTCTCTTTAACCGCCTCGTTATAGACCTCCATCGCAAGATCATGACCCATAAATGCAGATATCATGATCAGCAGACTTGTCTTGGGCAAATGAAAATTGGTGATCATTGCATTGGCAATGCTAAATTCATATGGAGGATAGATAAATAAATTAGTCCAGCCCTCGGCCGCCTTCAGATTACCAGTCGCACTTACTGCAGATTCAATACTCCTCATGGAGGTCGTTCCAACTGCACAAACCTTCTTTCCAGCCTCTTTGGCAGCGTTTACTTTATTAGCTGCAGACTCAGAAATCTTGAAATATTCAGCCTCCATCTTGTGTTTCGATAAGTCTTCTACTTCTATAGATCTGAAAGTTCCCAAACCTACGTGAAGTGTAAGCTCAGGAAGCTCCACTCCTTTCAGCTCCAGTCTTTTCATTAAGCTGCGACTAAAATGCAATCCTGCTGTTGGAGCTGCTACTGCCCCTACTTCCTTTGCATAGATGGTTTGATACCTCTCTGCATCCAGATCTTCAACTTCTCTTTTAATATACTTTGGTAATGGAGTATTCCCTAATTCATTTAGGATCTTGTAAAATTCTTCATCCGGCCCATCGTAGAAAAAACGAATGGTTCTTCCACGTGAAGTGGTGTTGTCAACTACTTCAGCGATTAAAACGTCATTGCCAGATTCGTCGGTAAAATAAAGCTTATTTCCTACTCTTATTTTTCTTGCGGGATCCACAAGAACATCCCAAAGCTTGGAGTCTTTATTTAATTCACGTAAAAGAAATACCTCAATTTTCGCCCCGGTCTTTTCTTTGGTGCCGTACATTCTGGCAGGAAAAACCTTCGTATTGTTGAAAATGAGCGCATCTCCTTCGTCAAAATAATCGATTAAATCCTTGAAAACTTTGTGTTCTACCTTTCCTGTATCACGATGAACTACCAGTAATCTAGCTTCATCTCTTTCCTTACTTGGATATTGTGAAATTAAGTCCTCAGGTAATTCGAAATTAAAATTGGAAAGTTTAGTTCTCATAAATAAGTGATTTAAAAAAAAGCATGACCGAATGTTACTGTCATGCTATTATATTTTAAAGAAAAAGATTACTTGACAGAGTCAACGATGGCTTTGAAAGATGACGGATGATTCATCGCCAAATCTGCCAAAACTTTTCTGTTCAGAGTAGATCCCGCTTTTTTCAGTCCGTTCATCAATGTGGAATAGGTCATTCCATTCATTCTGGCAGCTGCATTGATTCTTGTAATCCAAAGTCTTCTAAAGACTCTTTTCTTGTTTTTTCTGTCCCGGTATGCGTATTGAAGTCCTTTCTCTACAGCATTCTTGGCAACTGTATAAACTTTAGACCTTGCTCCGAAATAACCTCTTGCTGCTTTTAAGATTTTCTTCCTTCTTCTTCTGGAAGCAACAGCATTAACTGATCGTGGCATAATTTTTTGATTTAGTACGAACCAGAGGATTAGTCAATCTCTTTAATCCTGGTTCCTCGTTAAATAATAATTGAACTTATAGACAAAGCATATCCTTAACTCTACCCTCATCAGCTTTATCAACCAATGTAGAACCAACGAGTCTGGTCTTTGCTTTGTTAGATTTCTTTCTTAATAAGTGCGATGTTCCAGCTTGAAATCTTTTGATTTTTCCAGAACCTGTCACTTTAAATCTATTTTTAGCACCTGAGTGCGTTTTCATCTTTGGCATAACTAATATTTAATATGCTTTTTTGAAATAGTGTGCGAAGATACGCTTTATAATTAAAAATGAAAATTAAATAATTATTAATTTGCCTCCATCTTAACCTTGAAAGCAAAATTATCTATTATAATTCGTAGATGTTTAAAATTTACTTCTTCTTCTTTTTCTTAGGCGAAACGATAACAATCATCCTTCTCCCTTCCATTTTTGGCAAAGCTTCTGCAGCTCCATATTCCTCTAACTCTTTAAGAAATCTCAAGAGAAGCAATTCACCACGATCCTTGAAAACAATGGTTCGACCTCTAAAGTGGACGTAAGCCTTTACTTTTGCACCATCCTCAAGAAATTTTTTCGCGTGATTCAGTTTGAAATCAAAATCGTGATCATCGGTGTTTGGACCGAATCTGATCTCCTTGATGACAGTCTTAGCCGTTTTGGCTTTAATTTCTTTTTCCTTCTTCTTCTTATTATAAAGAAAGCGCTTGTAATCTATAATTTTACATACAGGAGGCTTTGCTTTAGGACTGATTTCCACCAGGTCTAACCCCATGTCTTCTGCCCACCTCTTAGCTTTGTACGTATCGTAGATTTCAGGAGTGATTTTTTGGCCAGCTACTTCACTGACTTCATCTAAATTATCTCCTACCAGACGGATTTTTGGAATTCTAATGTTTTCGTTGATTCTGTGTTCTGCTTCGTTGCGAACTACTCTTCCTCGTGTTCTTCTTGCCAAATTTATTTTATTTAGTTAATTAATTGTTTGTACTTTCTTAAAAATCAAAGAGAAGCACCCATATAAATAAGGGATACTTCTCTTCTTTAGTTCAATATTTCTTACTTTTTAATATCTTCTGATTTTACCTTCTTTGCAAATTCAATCTTTAATCCATCTTTCTCCTTATTCATCTTCGCTATTAACTTGCTTTTCTCATCCGGATTATTTGTCAGGATAAATTCTGCTAAAGGATCTTCAATGTACTTCTGAATCGCTCTGTTCAAGGGTCTTGCTCCGTACTGAGGATCAAATCCTTTTTCCGCAACAAACTCTTTTGCCTCTTTTGACAATTCTAAATTGTAATTCATGCCCTCTAGCCTACTAAACAGATCCGCTAGGCTGATGTCAATAATTTTAAAGATATCCTCCTTATCCAAACTGTTAAAGATGACCAAATCATCAATCCTATTTAAAAACTCAGGTGAGAATGTCCTTTTCAAAGCATTCTGTATCACAGACTTAGAATGGTCTTCAGCAGACTCTTTTCTGGATTGAGTAGCGAATCCTACACCCTGACCAAAATCTTTCAACTGTCTGACTCCAATATTGGAAGTCATGATGATCAATGCATTTTTAAAATCCACTTTCCTTCCCAAACCATCAGTCAATTGACCATCATCCAACACCTGTAATAGGATATTGTATACATCTGGGTGTGCTTTCTCAATCTCATCCAGCAGAATGACAGAGTATGGCTTTCTTCTAACCTTTTCAGTAAGTTGTCCACCTTCTTCATATCCAACGTATCCAGGAGGAGCACCTATCAATCTACTCACAGAGAATTTTTCCATGTATTCGCTCATGTCAATTCTAATCAATGAATCTTCATTGTCGAACATATATCTTGCCAAAGCTTTCGCCAATTCTGTCTTACCTACTCCCGTCGGACCTAAAAATATAAATGAACCTATCGGCTTCTTAGGATCTTTAAGTCCTACCCTATTCCTTTGAATTGCCTTGGTAATTTTTACGATCGCTTCGTTCTGTCCGATAACCATTTTCTGAAGATCATCGCTCATATGCACAAGCTTATTGCTTTCACTCTGAGCCACTCTGCTCACTGGGATTCCCGTCATCATTGCAATCACCTCAGCAATATTTTCTTCTTCAACCGGATATCTCTTGGATTTTGCCTCTTCTTCCCAGTCTGCTTTTCCCTGTTCCAATTTCCGAATTAATTTAGACTCTGTATCTCTCAGATCAGCTGCTTTTTCATACTGCTGATTCTTAACTGCCTGATTTTTAGCTTCTTTAATCTCTTCAATCTTATTTTCAAGATCTTCAATATATTTTGGAACATGAATGTTTTTAAGATGGGTTCTCGCTCCCACCTCATCCAAAATATCGATGGCCTTATCAGGTAAAAATCGATCACTGATGTATCGATCACTAAAGTTCACACAAGCTTCAATAGCCTCATCAGAATAATCCACATTGTGAAACTCTTCGTATTTAGACTTAATATTATGTAGGATGTGAATTGCTTCATCTACTGATGGTGGTTCGATCAACACCTTCTGGAACCTTCTGTCTAATGCTCCATCCTTTTCAATATGTTGTCTGTACTCATCGAGGGTAGAAGCACCTATGCACTGCAATTCTCCTCTGGCCAAGGCAGGCTTAAATATATTAGACGCATCCAATGAACCAGTGGCACCACCTGCACCTACAATGGTATGAATTTCGTCAATGAAAAGTATAACATCTCTCGATTTTTCAAGCTCATTCATAATGGCTTTCATTCGCTCTTCAAACTGACCTCTGTACTTTGTTCCGGCAACCAAGGCTGCAAGATCCAGCATCACCAGTCTTTTATTGAATAAAGATCTCGAAACTTTCTTCTGATTAATTCTCAGTGCCAATCCTTCAACAATAGCTGTTTTACCTACACCAGGCTCACCAATTAAGATCGGATTGTTTTTCTTACGTTTACTCAGAATTTGAGATACACGCTCTATCTCTTCTTCACGTCCAATGATGGGATCTAATTTACCGTCTTGCGCCAATTTCGTGACATCTCGACCAAAATTATCCAAAACCGGAGTCCTCGACTTTGAAGATCCTTTTCGTGAATAACCCTCGCTACTTCCTTCATCTTCCATAGGTACATCAGAATCCGAAGGCGTTTCATCCATATACTCTGTAAAATATTCAGACTCCTCCTGACTCACATATTCTAATTCGCTCTTAAAGTTTTCATAATCAATGTCATATTCATATAAAACTTTAGCTGCCAGATTTTCTTTATGTCTCAATATAGATAGCATAAGGTGTTCGGGACTTATCTCATCATTCTTATACATCTTTGCCTCTAAAAAAGTAACTTTTAGTACTTTCTCAGCCTGCTTATTCAATGGTATATTACCCACATTAAGGCTTGTGTCACCAGACTTATTAGAACTGGTATTCTCCTCTACCTTATATTTTATCTCATTCAGATCAATTTCCATAGAGTTTAGAACCTTTACCGCCAAACTGTCCTTGTCCTTAAGAACGCCAAGTAATAAATGTTCCGTACCTATATAGTCATGACCTAGACGCAAAGCTTCATCTCGACTGTGTGAGATGATTTTCTTTACTCTTGGTGAAAATTTTTTATTATTCATATTCTAATTTACATGTAACAATTATACTATTAATTCCGCTAGATATCAATAGTACTCAGCCGTATTTACTAAAAAAAGCGTGCCACAGTATTTCAACTGTTAAAATGGCGTATTTATATCAACCATATTCCAAGCCTTTTGTTAAAGTTCGACTTAAATTTAACTCAATTATAACGACTTAGGTCAAATCTTATTCGTTATCAATGATTTATGCGTTTAATATATAATTTTACTTTGAAGTCCTATAAATTTGAATAAATTTGTGACTGATAAACCTTGAAGAACCTTAATATTAAAGAAAGCATTGATGAAATACAACGTAGATAAAGAAGAAAAGTATTCAGTATTCCAATTGCAGGAAGAAAATTTAAACTCTCTAATTGCCCCAAATCTCAAGTCGGAATTTGTTTTTCTTAGAAACGAGGGTGTTAGAAATTTAATCTTTGATTTATCCCAGGTCAAGTATGTCGATTCGTCAGGTTTAAGTGCCATATTGACCGCTAACAGACTTTGGAAAGGCTACGGAACTTTTGTGCTTACCGGAATCGATCATCCAAGTGTACAGCGACTCATTGAAATAAGCAGACTTGAGACCATCTTAACCTTAATGCCAAGTCTTAAGGAATCTATTGACTACATCGACACAGAAGAATTAGAACGCACACTAGATAAGGAAGTGGAGTAATAGAATGAGCTTAAAGCTTACGATCCTGGGTTGCAACTCTGCAATCCCGACACTCCAAAGATTTACTACATCACAAGTTCTGAGTACGGAGCGCAAAAATTATTTGATTGACTGCGGCGAGGGCACGCAAATACGGATCAAGGATCTCAAGATCAAAAAGTCTCGTATTCACGAAATCTTCATAAGCCATCTTCACGGGGATCACTTTTTTGGTCTACCTGGATTATTAACCTCCTTCACCCTCAATGGCAGAACTGATCGTCTTACTTTATTCGGACCAATAGGACTTGTGAAATTCATTGAAGTATTGAAAGACATCGGAAGCCTTTACCTCAGCTTCCCACTTGAAATAATAGAAATTCAGGCTTACACCGAAGAAGTGATTTTCGAGGATCAATTTTTGACCGTACACACCATTCCATTAAAGCATCGCGTTCCCACCACTGGTTTTTTATTTAAAGAAAAAATAAAAGAAAGGAATATTATCCCAGAGAAAATCAAGGAATACCAATTAACCATTCCTGAAATTCAAAAGGCTAAAAAAGGTGAGAACATTATTCGTGAAAACGGAAAGGTGCTGCAAAACGATGAATTAACCAATGATCCTCCTCCGCCAAAGTCCTATGCGTTTTGCTCCGACACCACCTATGATCCCGGACTCGTCAAGATAGTAAAGAATGTAGACCTGCTATATCATGAAGCAACTTATCTTGACGAATTGAAGGAGAAGGCCAAGGAGCGCGGGCATTCTACAGCAAAGCAAGCTGCAAACATCGCTGTTCAGGCAAATGTCAAGAAATTAATTATAGGTCATTATTCCTCCAGGTACAGGGACCTGACTTCCCTGCAGGAAGAAGCTCAAAGTGTGTTCCCCAATGTAGCACTGGCAAAGGACGGCGAACAGTTTGTAATATGATTTTTTTGTAATTTCTAATTTAATCTTCTTGGATGTTTTAGATATACTATTATCTTTGCAATCCCGTTTGAGAAATCAAGCAATTTTGTGCAAGAACAAAACATGGGAGATCGGTTAGCTCAGTTGGTAGAGCAACGCCCTTTTAAGGCGTGGGTCCTGGGTTCGAGCCCCAGACCGATCACTAATTTTCTCCTTCTAACCATCTCTTTTAATCTTCGATTTTCTTCCTTCCTTCACTAACAATTGGTTAATGCCTTTTGATCATTCTAAGTATTGATCCAAAATATCTTAATATTTCTTATTCCGTCCAATTCAATAGCACAATAGACCATTCCATCCTAACAATATTCTTATATTGTTTTGTCTTAATCTCCTATTTATCATTGACATCAAAACTAATCTCAATGCATTTTTTAAGTCGACTAGCATTATGCTCAGTCTTTTTCACAATTGCTTCATGTAGCAATGAAGAAGAATTGGAAATGGATTCCATCTCTATGGATCAAAATGAAAACATTCAGATCACCGAGTTACCTTTCGACCAATTGGAATTAAAAGATTTAGAGGCATTTGAAAGCGAGGGAGATAATTGGAAGATAGTCGGTGGCGTTTACGCAGATTTTGAAGATCCCGGTAGCTTCGATTTAGAGGAAGGCACCGGTATTTTAGCCAATAAGATGGGTGAGCAGGGAAACAATGCTATTCGAACAAAAATGGAACATGGGGATCTGCATATCAAATTTGAATATCTGGTACCTAAAGGCTCCAATTCTGGTATGTATTTTCAGGGTAGATATGAACTACAAATATTTGACAGTTATGGAGTAAAAGAACCCGGTATATCCGATTCAGGAGCGATCTACGAAAGGTGGGACGACTCAAGAGGAAAGGGAAAAGAGGGTTTCGAAGGACATCCACCAAGCATTAACAGCAGTAAAGCCCCCGGACTTTGGCAACAAATCGATGCGTTCTTTCGTGCTCCAAAATTTGATCGTGATGGACGTAAAATTGCCAACGCCAAGTTTGATCACGTTTACCATAATGGAATTCTTGTGCATGAAAACATTGAATTGACAGGACCGACCCGAGGACCTTTTTTGGATGGCGAGGCTCCATATGGACCATTAATCATACAGGGCGACCATGGTAATGTGGCTTTTAGAAATATATCCTATAAGTCCTACACGCAAGACTCTCTGGTCTTATCTAACATTTCATACCAGTACTTTGAACATCCTGATGGGGTAGTTTTTCCAAATTTTGATACGGTCCGAATTGTTAAAGAAGGGGGTGCCACTTCCTTGGATCCAAGTGTTGCTAACGAAAAGGAAGATCACTATGGTCTCATTTTTAATGCAGAACTCCAGGTTCCAGTCACTGGCAACTACCTTTTTTACACTGGAATAGATGAAGGTGGAGATTTGCTCATTAACGATTCACTGATTATTCACAATGAAGGGAACCCGGGATTTGATGAAGTTTATGGGCAAGTGTATTTAGAGAAAGGGACCCATCCGTTCGAATTTAGATATTATGATGACACATGGATTTCGCGAATTTTAATGGATTACGAAGGTCCCGGAATTTATAGGAGAAGTCTTGCTAACCATAATCCAAGAGGATCTTCCAATAAAGAAGATGCCATTCAAATTAAAACTGTACAGGAGACAGAAATGATTCGAAGTTTCGTCATGTATAACGACAAAAAAAGAACGCATGCAATTTCTGTAGGATCACCTGAAGGCATCCACTATTCCTACGATCTTCACGAAGGTGCACTATTAAAATTCTGGGGTGGCGATTTTGCCGATCTTACAGATATGTGGAGGAGTCGAGGAGAACCTCAAATTCTAATGCCACTTAATGCTGCACTGGAAGCCACAGATGGTTTTCCATTTAAATCCATCAAAGATAAACAGGTAGCCTTCCAAGGTTATGAAATAAATGAAAATGGTCAACCTGTTTTTCATTACAAAAGTGAAGGCATGGAGTGGAAGGATGTTATTTATCCCTCTAAAAATGAACGGAAACTGAATAGAACTATTGAGCTCTTGAAAAGCGATCAGACACAAGATCTTGTGCTGGTTAAGTCCGATCAGATCAAGCTTCTACCCAATGGATTGTATTCTGTCTCTGGTCAATATTATATCGAATCGCCGGACGCTACTTTGAACGGTAAAGAACTCACTGTTAAAATGGATGCCAACTCTTCCACCACCTATAAATTATTTTGGTAATGCAATGTAATATAATTAAGAAATCAACATTAACTTTTTTGGCCATGCTGGGCCTTATAATTGTGCACGCACAATTAACAGACGGTGTCAAAGAGAATGCGTATTATCAAATTATGGACGTGCCCATTCCGGATGATGTGATCTTAGAAGTAGGAGGGATGGTTTTTAATGATGGGGGCAAATTGGGCATAACAACGAGAAGAGGAGAAATTTGGGAAATCACCAATCCTGCCTCTTCAAGTCCCATTTATTCGAGATTCGCTCATGGTCTACATGAACCATTGGGACTTAATTGGAGAAATGGCTCTTATTATCTGGCACAGCGCGGGGAATTGACAAAAGTCACGGACAAAGACCAGGACGGAAAGGCGGATTCATATGAGAATATTTACAGTTGGCCATTAGACGGTAATTATCATGAATACTCTTACGGACCTAAGTTCCTGCCTAATGGTGATATGATCGTGAGCTTGAATCTAGGCTGGATAGGAAAAGGTGCGAGCTTGTCGAAATGGCGTGGTTGGGTAGTCAAAATCACCACTGATGGAAAATTGATACCGATCGCTGCAGGTATGCGTTCACCTGCTGGCATTGGTTTTAATGCCAATGGTGATCTATTTTATACTGAGAATCAAGGGGATTGGGTAGGTTCAGGTAGAATGACTCACGTAGAACAAGGAGATTTTGTGGGAAACCCAGCAGGTCTAAAATGGTCTGAAGAAGAAGGTTCGACTGTAAATTTAAAAGAAAGTGATATTGTCATTGAAGAAGAAACAACGCTGTATGATTATAGTCAAAAAGTACCTGGGGTCAAACCTCCCTCAGTATGGTTTCCACATACCCTGATGGGGATTTCCACCTCTGATCTGGTTGTAATTCCAGAAGGATTTGGACCTTTCAAGGGCCAACTTCTCGTTGGAGATCAGGGCCATTCTAAAATTATGCGTGTTTTTCAGGAAAGGGTTAATGGTGTCTATCAAGGAATTTGCTTTCCCTTTCGGGAAGGCTTTGAATCCGGAATTCTACGACTGCTTTTTGATGAAACTCCTTCGCTGTATGTAGGTATGACCAGTAGGGGTTGGTCCTCAACCGGCAAGGAAATGTATGGTCTGCAGCGTTTGACCTGGAATGGTAAGGTTCCGTTTGAAATGTCTGAGGTTAAAATCCAACCTGACGGATTCCTCATTAATTTTACTAAAGAAGTCAAGCCTGAAACAGCCTTGAATAAAAACTCATATAGTATTACCGACTTCAATTATAAATACCATTCCATTTATGGAAGTCCAATTATTAATCAGGAATCTAAGCAAATTTCCAAGATAGAAATTGGGGAGGATCACAAATCTGTCAGAATTTATTTTTCTGGTTTACGAAAGGGATACATTTACGAAATCAATGCATCAGGAGTCAACAGTAAAGGGAATGAAGAATTACTCCACGACAAGGGTTATTACACCATCAATGAAATACCTCAGGGTCAAAGTACTTTATCCGATCATGCGGATCACAATACTGATATGGCTTCCATCAATGATATCACATCAGCAAAACGACCTATAGAAATGCCTGGTTCATGGACAAATGGACCTGATAGAACAGTAGAAATAGGTACAGAGCCTGGACTAAAATATGACATCAAGGAATTTACCGTCAAAGCTGCAAGTAAAATAAAATTGGTATTCAACAACGATGATGACATGCTACACAACCTGCTAATTGTAAAGCCAAACACGGCGGATCAGGTTGGGAAGGCAGCGGTAGATCTAGGACTTCAGGGTATGGAAAAAGGCTATGTACCTGACTCTGACAATGTATTGTATCATACTAATTTGATGCAACCTCATACTTCCGATGCTATTTACTTTACAGCTCCTACTCAACCGGGGACTTATCAGTACGTTTGTACTTTTCCCGGCCATGCCTCGATCATGCGTGGTGTGATGATCGTGAGGTAAATGTTGCTAAAAACTATTTAACAATCTCTTATCATTCCACATTAGTAATCGTTCTCAAAGTTCATTATATTTGATATATCAAATAATGTTTCACCTGGAAGAAAGTATCTTCTTCTGAAGATGCAGACTATAAAACACTGAGATACGATGAGTAAGAAAATATCAATGAACGATTGGGGAATCTATATTTTATCAATTCTGTCGTTACTGTTTGCATCCTGCAATGATAAACCAACTTCAAGTTTCAAAGTTGATCACCTTTCTGCTCTAGATTCTTATCAGCAGGCTCGCGAAATATTAAAGATTGCTATTGAATTCAATGGAGGACAGAGTGCATTAGATTCGATCAATTTTATGAGTGTAGAATATAATGGAATGGTAACCGCTCCCTTTCAAGGCTATAACACAGACAGCCTCCATAAAAAGTTGGAACGAAACGGTTCATTACAATTTAACATTCCGAACAACCAGTACTTAAATGAAATGCAGACATCATGGCCCTACTTCAACGATCATGCCATGACCTTAACAACCAATGATTCTATTTACTTTTTGAATAAAGAAGGTCAAACTTATCACTCAACTGAAAACAATCATTCAGATAATGTTTGGAAACAGCGTCTCACACCCCTAATCTTCAAAGCATTATCTGAAAACTTATCATCTTTAAGGTATCAAGACCTAATCACGTCAAATCAAAAAGAATATTTTTTACTATCAGGATTACTGAATGGAAATCTTTGTGATATTTATATCAACCAATCGAATTATCAAATTGAAAAAATATCCTATCTGGACTATCATTATGCATTTGGGGACTCAGAAATCAACCTTCACTTCGATCAATACGAAAAGATCAATGGCTTTAATATGGCCTTAAAAAATACTCAGGAAATCAATGGTCATCTTATGCGTGACTATCAATTTACTCAAGTAAAATTTCAGGATCAAACAGACTTTGTCAAAATAATAGAGGATTATCGATATGTTAAACCGATCCACCAATCGAGGTCTCCAATGGAGATCGTTGAATTAGTACCCGATGTCTTTTTAATCAAAAACATTCTAAATCAGGACTACAACGCTGCTTTTGTGAATTTCAATGATTTCATTGTGATTTTAGAAGCACCATTAGACAATAGAGCCAGTCAGGTCGTCATTAATGAAATCAGCAAAAGGTACCCTGATAAGCCTATTCAATATTTATTCATTTCTCATTTTCATGATGATCATTCTGGTGGATTTATGGAGTATCTGAAACAAGGTACGAAGGTTATAGTAGCAGAGGGAGATGAAGATTTCTATGAAAACTACAGGTCTTACAAGCATACACTGGCCGGATATGGAGAATTTCAGAATGCACCCTTAATTATGGCGTCAGTCAATAAAAATGGTATGACCATTTCAGACAGTCATTTGACGCTGGAGATACTAAATATTGGCCCAACCACACATGTAGAAAACATTCTTATTGCTTACATTCCCGAACACAATCTACTTTTTCAGGGTGATCTGTTTAGAACTCCAAGAGAAGGTGAACCTCTTGAAACCATTCGTCAGGAGGGCATAACACTATTTGAATATATCAATTCCAATGAAATAAAGGTTGATCTACTCGTCGGTGTTCACGGACCAGTTGGCGCTTTCTCTGATCTTGAAAGGGCCATGGAGCAGTCTACAAATTAATCTAGCTAAATGTGATCATTATCCAGGCGATAATACCCAGAATCGCCAATGTAGCTACGATATCCACCATGGTATAACTGGATTTACTTTCATCCTTCTGCGCTTTGCTGGTTGTACCAAAGGTCAAGCCCTCGATTGCTTCTTCATCAGGTGCCTTAGTCAAAAGGCTGACAACGATTGCAATCAACACGCAGGTGAAGAAAAACAAGGCTCCAAAAGCCAACCAGTTGAAATCCGCAAACCCATAAAGCAGAGTCCCTTCAGCCATACTACTCATGAATGTCTCAGCCATTAGTTTACTCATTCCTAGTATCATGCCCACGACCAGAGCTGAAATAGCACCATTGGCATTAATCCGCTTCCAGAAAATACCGAGCAAAAATACCGCCGCTATGGGAGGTGCCAGGTAAGCCTGTACTTTCTGTAAATACTCATAAAGCCCATCAGAAAGCACAGAAATGACCGGTATCCATAGTATGCCAAGTACGACCACTACTCCTGTAGCAATTTTGCCAATGTTGACCAATGCTTTTTCCTTCTTTTCAGGGTAAATTCTCTTATATATGTCCAGTGTAAAAAGTGTCGAACACGAGTTGAATACTGAAGCCAAAGAACTCATTAAAGCTGCCATTAATCCTGCCGCTACTAAGCCTCTTAAACCTGAGGGTAAAAGATGGGTCATCAATACAGGAAAGGCTTCATCCGGACTATCAAAATTAATTTCTCCTCGCATTTTCAGCGCTAAAGCAACAATTCCTGGTATTAAGAACAAGAAAATAGGTGTGATTTTCATCGCAGCACCAAAAATGGTTCCACGCCTGGCTTCCTTTAGATTTTTAGCTGTTAGTACCCTTTGAACAATGACTTGATCTGTACACCAGTACCAGATCCCCACTATACTTGAAGTGAAAACCAACGGAAGCCATGGGAAGTCTGGGTCCGAATTGGGACGCCACATGTCTAAATACTCCGGAGTAACAGTCTCTTTAAGTCCTGACCAACCTCCGACCGCATCTAAACCCATAAAGGTCAATGTGGCAGCACCGACAATCAATACGATGGCTTGAACAGCTTCGGTATAAACAACAGCTTTCATACCTCCGAGGATGGTATATAAGCCAGTAAGAACTACGGTAGAAACAGCACCCACCCAAAAAGGAATACCTAGCAGTGTCGAAACAACTATTCCTCCCGCAAAAATAGTCACGGAAACTTTGGTCAAAATATATGCAATGATAGATACCACAGATAATACCCATCTCGAGCGGGCATCAAATCGACGTTCTAAAAATTCTGGCATGGTAAATACCTTGCTCCTGGCATAAAATGGAAGAAACAACCATCCAAGCATCAGTACAACCCAGGAGTGTAATTCGTAAATTAACAAAGGCATTTTGTCACCTGCGCCGTTCCCTGCTAAACCCACAACATGTTCAGAACCTATGTTGGATGCAAAGATAGATGCTCCCACCACAAACCATCCCACATTTCTACCCGCTAGAAAGTAGTCCTCAGTATTTCGGTTTTTTTGCTTAATGACCCACCATGCAATGGCTAACAACACCAGAAAGTAGAGACTGAGCACTACCCAATCAAAAGTATCTAAGCTTGTCATTTCTTATATTTTATAAAGTTAGTCTGTTGGTTCAGAACCAGATCACCGAAAGTTCTATTAAGATGTGCTAAACAATGATAGCAAATTAAATTAGCATACAGGTTATTTTTACGATAAACTAATGCACCTATCATTCAAATAAATGTCAATAATTCTTCATATTTGAATTTTACTAAAATATGTTGAAATGCTAAAATTCAGTGGGATCATTGTAATGCTGACACTTATGAGTTCCTTCTTCACAGAAAAGAAGAAAGTTATATTTTTCGGGGATTCTATCACCCAAGCCGCAGTGCAGGAAGGTGGATACATCACTTTGATTGACTCTCTTATGCAAGCCAGTGGACAGTCATCAAACTTTGACCTGGTAGGCAAAGGTATCAGTGGTAATAAGGTCTACGATCTGTATTTAAGAATGCAGGATGACGTGGTATCCCAGAAGCCGGACATCGTTTTTATTTACATAGGAGTGAATGATGTATGGCATAAGCAAAGTCATGGTACTGGAACAGATGCCGATAAGTTTCAGCGATTTTATCAGGCCATCATTGATACTTTACAGTCCCACAGCATCGACCTGGTTTTAGTGACCCCGGGCGTCATTGGTGAGAAAACTGACTACAGTAATACGCTGGATGGAGATCTTAACGAGTATACAAAGATCATAAAAGCATTGGCAGCCAAAAATGGTACAGAGCTTATCGATCTTCGAGGAGCAATGATAGATTATGCTAGAACCAATAATCCACAAAATAAAGAAAAGGGAATTTTAACTTCTGATCGGGTGCATTTGAACAAACAAGGAAATCTTTTTGTCGCTGAACTATTTTTCAAAATGCTACAGAAGAAAATGTGATCATAGAATAAAATGAAAAGCTACCTGACTTTTGTATTTCTGCTGGCAACCCTGCAATCCAGCTTTTCACAATCGACCACAGAGTTGATAGAAAATGCTCAGGTCACCAGCTCAAAAGTTGTTAAACTTGGTCAATCGCGATCCATAAGATCACTTAAAGAGCGTAAGCTAACTGCCGACTTCAAAAAGAGAAATAATAGAAATTTCAAAAAAGCACCAGAGAATTTTAAAGGTAGAAGAGGTTTCAGTAAATCCATCCATAAATCTATTGAGCACCAGGGACCCGATCCACTTAGGCAAACCCGATTTTCTCCCAATGGTCAAAAGGTTGAACCCTTCGTTAATGTCAATGGCATTGGTGATTTTGGGTCCCCTCATGATCCTACAGGGGATGTAAGTGATCAGTATTACGTACAAATGGTCAATGCCACCATGATTGGCGTTTTCGATTTGAATGGAAATCTTATCTCTAAGTTTTCTGCCAATACGCTATGGATGGAATTTGATCAATCCAGTGTAGGCGATCCGATTGTCCTTTATGATGAGCAGGCAGATCGATGGATACTTACGGAGTTTTCTGATCCAGCAAATGTTCTGATCGCCATTAGCGATTCGGATGATCCACTGGGGACCTATACTGCATATAATTTCAGTACTCCTAATTTTCCGGATTATCCAAAGTATGCGCTAAGTCTAGATATATTGATCTTAACTACCAATGAAGAAGGTCCCGGAGAACTTCACCAATATTTTATAGACCTACATGGATTATATCGCGGTGACGAAGAAGTAAACATGCAGCGAGTTCGGATTCCTGGAAGTATTGGTATAGAAGGAGGGTTCTACGTCTCCTCACCAGTGGATTGGAACGGTTTTTCTCCCCCATTTGACAACAAACCTATCACCATAGCCATGAATGACAGTTCATGGGACGGTGGTCCAGCAAATGATCAAATTGACGTTTATAGTTTTAACGTTGACTTTCTAAATGACATCAATACCACTGTTCTCAGGACTTCCATTGTGACTACTCCATTTGATCCATTTCCTTGTTCTGAGTCAGGATTTGGATTTGCCTGTATTCCACAATTTGAAGGAGAGGGCCTGGATGCCATTCCGGAAGTGATTATGAACCTACCTCATTTGCGGAATTTTGGAAGTCATGAATCCATGGTATTCAGCTTCGTTACAGATGTGACCAACGGAGATAATTTATCGGGTATCAGATGGATGGAATTGCGAAGATACGCTGCAGAAGATCCCTGGAAACTCCATCAGGAGGGTACTTTTGCACCTACTGATGGATATGACAGATTCATGCCTTCCATTGCGATGGATCAAAATGGAAACATCGGTCTTGCTTATAACATTTCGAGCGCTGAATCTTATGTGGGAGCTAGATTTACAGGTCGTACTCGAAATGATCCACCCGGAGAAATGACCATAGAGGAGGTCACCATAGTAGACGGAGTGAATACCATCAACTCGGGTGAACGATTTGGAGATTATAGTCATATGTCCGTTGCTCCTGGGAATGACAATGCTTTTTGGTGGACTTCTGAGTATGCTGGTGAAGGAACTTTCGTCTCGCAAACCCGGATCGTTGCCTTCAGAATCAACAGAGATTCTTTTGATCTTTCTCTTAGCGCCATCAATAATCCCGTTACAGGCTCAGCGCTTACAACCGAAGAAGAAGTCGAAGTATCAGTGACCAATACAGGTCTGAAGCGCATGTCAAATTATAAAGTAGACCTCATCTTTCAGGGAAAAATTATCGAAACGCTATCAGTTGATGATCCTCTTTTCCCAGACAGTACCAGAAAAATCATTTTTGAAAGTTTGCTGGATCTAAGTTCAGTTGCTCAATACGAAATAGGTGCTGTAGTTTCTTCTGTACTGGATCAAAACAGCTTAAATGACACCATCAGAAGCTCCATTCGTCAACTTCATGCTATTGAGGCCGGAATTTCTGGAGGTATTGAACAGGGAAGTTGCAAGTCAACATCGGAGGCCAATTTAGTTATCGTCAACAATGGGGCTGAAACCATCGATAGCCTTATAATAAAAATAGATATAGATGCGAAGACAGTGGATTCAATTTTATACAGAGGTGCGCTTTCCTTCGGACAATCTGTCATTTTAGAACATCAGGTAGAAGATTTAAGTCCGGGCAGAAATAAAATTGACTTTTATATTTCCAGTGTCAATGGCGGTCAACAGGACACCTTATCATTTAATGATACACTATCGTTAATTGTTTCAAAACTTGCAGAAGATCAATTCATAACGCTTGAATTTAGAGCAGATCCATTCCCCTTTGAAAACCAGTGGGAATTATATTACGAATCGACCAGCGAATTGATTGCGTCTGGTGATTTTGAAGATGTAGTTTCACAGATGACGGTGAGAGAAACCATTTGCGTCGACCCTGATTCATGTTTTAGATTTGTGATGACGGATGCATTTGGTGATGGAATCTGTTGCGATTTCGGAAATGGAAGTTTCAGTATTTTCGATAATCAAGATGCCTTACTGGTATCGAACAATGGACAATTCGGAGCATCTGCAACTGAAATTTTCTGTGGACGTGCGATTGGATGCACTTTGGATGTGGATATAACCTCTTCGCCAGCATCCGCCGAAAACAGTGCAGATGGGATCATTTCAATTGAAGTTGCAGGAGGTATAGAGCCTTACTCCTATAGTCTGGATAGCGGTGAAACCTTTCAGCAAAGTGCGATCTTCATGAATCTTCTTCCTGGCACCTACGACTTAAGCGTAAAAGACCAATCAGGTTCTTGTCAATTCAATGAAATGGTATTGGTGGAGTCTTCCTCTGCTGTCTATGATTTCTTAGGTAACCCAGTAGATGTTCAAATTGCTCCTAATCCTACTTCAGATGTTTTTAAGATCAAAGTTGATGGGTCGCAATTCCGTCCGTCTCAAATGGATGTAGAAATTGTAAGTTTATCGGGTCAAGTCTTACAATCAAGAAAGATCAATCGTTATGATGGTGCATATGTGGGTACTTTTTCATTGATGGCTTTTGCTCCAGGACCCTATCTAGTCAAGATATCCAATAATCAGGTAAATCATATTGAACGTGTAATTAAATTGGTCGATTAGACAAGCGTCAACTATTTCATTAAATTTGATGTCTTTAACAACCTTAAATAGATAAGATTTATGATCGATTATATTTCACAACCCTGGCATTGGTCTATATCAGGCGCCATGATAGTGGTGGTGATGGTCCTGCTTACATGGGCTGGTGGCAGATTTGGAGTTTCTTCTAATCTTCAAACGCTATGTGCCATGGGAGGTGCAGGAAAATACAGTGATTACTTTAGAATTGACTGGAAATCTAAAACTTGGAATCTGGTTTTTATCGCAGCTTCCGTGATTGGTGGATTTATTGCCTCTCAATACTTAGCCAGTCCTGAACCAGTAGAAATCGCCGAAGCTACGAAGGCACACCTCTTAACTCTTGGAGTAAATACACCAGAAGCTATGTCAGAAGGTGCAGGTTTTGTTCCTGAAGAGATATTTTGGGATATTTCAAAACCCGTAAACTGGTTCTTGCTGGTGGTGGGTGGTTTACTCATTGGATTTGGAACAAGGTATGCGGGAGGCTGCACATCCGGACACGCGATCAGCGGACTTGCAAATCTTCAACTTGCCTCTTTAATTGCTGTTATTGGTTTTTTCATCGGTGGATTGCTTTCTGCCTGGGTCATCATGCCTGCAATACTATAAAATATGAAATACATCAAATATATTTTTATTGGGATTCTTTTTGGTATTGTCATGACCAAATCTGAGGCCATCAGTTGGTTTAGAATACAAGAAATGTTTAGATTCGATAGTTTTCATATGTATGGAATTATTGGTACTGCTGTAGTGCTGGGTGCTATTGTAATACAAATTATGAAAAGAACTCAAATGAAGACTATAGAAGGAAAATCACCTACGTTCACCATCAAAGAAGGGGGAATCTTCAGACTTTTGGTGGGCGGTACCATTTTCGGATTGGGTTGGGCCATGACAGGTGCTTGTCCGGGTCCAATGTTCGTACTTTTGGGACATGGAATATGGACCATTTTGATTGTCATTGCTGCATCTTTAGTCGGCACATTCATCTATGGTATAGTCAAGCACAAACTGCCTCACTAGAATTTGAGTCCTTTACAAATTTCACTTGCTATTATAGCGGCTTTAACGCTTGGAATTGCAAAGGCCGGACTGAAAGGTACATCTATATTGATTGTTTCATTCATGGCCATTGCTTACGGAGCCAAACAATCGACCGGGGTGCTTCTTCCGCTCTTAATTGTAGGTGACATTCTTGCCGTCATTTATTACAACCGCCATGCACAGTGGAAAATACTGTTGAAGTTTTTGCCCTGGATGATTTTAGGCGTGTTATCGGGTGTAATGATCGGCAAGAATCTGAATGAAGAGCTTTTTAAAAACTTGATGTCGATCATCATCATTATCAGCGTCATCATCATGGTGTGGTGGGAAAGAAGTCAAAAGAATATTCCACAGAAAATGTGGTTCGCAGGATTAACCGGCACCGCTGCAGGCATTACTACGATGGTGGGTAATCTTGCGGGTGCATTTGCAAATATTTATTTTCTGGCGATGAGGATCCCCAAGCACCAGTTCATCGGTACGGCAGCTTGGCTTTTCTTCATTGTCAATTTGTTCAAGGTACCATTTCATATATTTTCCTGGGAAACCATTGATTCTACATCATTGCTGCAAGATGCTTATCTAGCACCGATAGTCGTCATCGGTTTTTTCATCGGGGTCAAAATTGTTTCCTGGTTCAATGAAAAGGCATACAGAAATTTTATCTTGTTAGTCACCGCTATTGCGGCACTTATTTTGTTGTTTAGTTAATATGAATCTTAAGTTTCCATGGGCTAGAAAATTTGTTAGATCTCCTTACCTGGATTTATTCGGCGCCGCATTAATCTTGGTCATATCCATTACCAGGAATTTCCAGGGTACTATGTACAAAAGTGGAGAAATTATTTTCAATGTACCATTGATTAATCTCAGTGATCAGATGGCAGAAGGCGCATTTCCTCTTGGATTGGTATCTATCCTATCAGCCATGTTTTCTTTATTGTCGACCAGATTTATCGGTAAGCAAAGTAATATCGGGAACATCATTGGTGTTTTTACAACCATCACGGCAGGAACCATCGACTATCTATTCGGAAATGCATCAGCCATCATTACCTACCCTTCGACTTTCATTATCATGAATTTTGCAGTCTTCAATTGGGCCAAAGGAGAAAAAATCAAAAAACTGGACTGGAAATATTATACCATTATGGCCGGAGGTATTGCCTTGGGATTCGCATTGGTGTATTTGGGTGCATCTCTTTTTGGAGGAAGAACCGACACCCTATTTCTCAATACGGTGGCCATTACTTTCGGCATTTCGATAGGTGCCAATATCTCCTCAGCATTAAAATATGAAGAAACCTGGCTTTCATGGATGATCTATAACATAGTACAATTGACCAAAAATGCGCTGCAATTCAATTATGCCAATGTTGCCAAGTATATCTTTTACATGATCAATGCAATCGTTACTTTGGTGGATTGGAAGTTTAATGGCGATCGTTCACTGAGTGACCTTAGCACGCAACTTAAGGGAAACTAATATCATTAACAGGAGAATTAGTGAGGCGCCGATCCACCACCAAATGTGTGTACGACCTAAACTCATGCTACCAACATCCCCACTTATCATAAATCCTGCCCAATAAAATTTATCCTTCAATAATGGATCAGCATTTTCCAAAAATTTGATTTTGGATTGTTGAAGCGCCACATCTTTGGTCATGCCTTTTTTATAATTTTTCATAAATTCCAGAATGATCGGGTGTGCAGACTGATCATTGGCACGCCATAAACTCATCAGTACGCTTTTCGCACCGGCATATTGAAAAGCACGGGCCAAACTCATCACACCCTCACCTGACTGCAAAGCTCCTGCGCCTGTTTCACAAGCACTTAGAATAATCATATCGGCATTCAAATCCATATCCATGATCTCGTCCATTTCAAGCTTTCCCGTCTCCTCCTCATTCTCAGGCTGCAAAAAGAGAGCGGAATTCAGCTCATTAACCGGATCTACCATTGCATGAGTAGCCAGATGGATAAGGCTGAAATGAGGCGCTTGACTGACAAAAATCCGCTCAGAAGCATCCTCATTCTTGTAGACCTTTCCACCAAATAGACTCGCTACTTCTTCGACCTCTATTTTAGCCCCGGGTAAAGGCACCAGATCAGAACGACTGGCAACCAAATCATCTGCCAATCCGCTCCATTCAGGCACCAAACCCATATACCTGACTTCCTTATATGAGTTATGGGAATTGAGCAAACCCTGAATATTGACTTGATAAGAAAAGGCATAGTCATAGATAAGAAAGTGCCCTTCGACAGGATGACGAATGCCATCAAATGAGGTGAAATAAAGAAAGTCATGAGGTATAATGCTGATGCGTTCAATGTCCGGTTTTAGAATCGCCAATTCCTTTGAAAAATCAAAGTTATCCTTGTCAGCATATTGAATCAAATGAAAATTAGATTCACCAATGACGATTCCTATAATCTGATCATGCAATACATAATAATCGATGATAACCATGTCATCTCCAAGATTGTCAAGAATCTGTTTGATTTCGGGAACTGCCAGGCTGTACTTTTGTCTATAATATTCAGGATAATCGTTTTCAAGTTTATCCATCTTTTCTTCCAGTTCGACCCTGGAATCAATACCATCCTGCTGAAGCCTATCAATTTCGTCCAACAAGTCAGGTGGTACACCTCCATAATAATGTGCATTATCCTCACTTTGATCATCCCAGAATGAGGCGGCTTTAGCTTGTTCTATGATTTTATAAAGATCTTCTAACAACGAATTATTTTGAAAGTCCTCCTCATATCGCTTGACAGCAAGTTCAACTGCAAAATCAAATACGCCAGCTAATTCATCGTTAATAAATTCCTTACTTTCTCTTCCCGAATAATATCTACGCTTCTTAACAAAATCTCCAATCGCAGCCTGAATGAGTTGCCAAGACTCTTCCAGGTTTTCATTGGCGATTATCACCGCTTCTTGAACTTTGTATTCTATGGCCTTAAGTTCATCTCCTTCATTCAGCAAACCCTTACCTCTGTTCAGATATTCTTTGGCCGCGTCAGGGTAGCCCAATCTTCCGGCCCATTTACTGAGTCTCAATTGATTCTGTGCATCCTCCCTGCCTTCTGAAATCTGTTGCATCAACTGATATGCGCGCTCCTTTTCTTCTAATGCATATAGACATATTGCTCTATTGTAATCTATTGCATAAGTGGATAATCCCTCACTTGCAATGATCTTCCTCGCATTTTCAAATTGATCAAGCGCTACTTCAACGTCGCCATTTGCTTGATAAATCCTTGCTGCATCATTGATATAATCGCCCAGATCCTCAGCATCTCCCACAGATTGAACAATATGCTGTGCTTTTAAAAAGTAGTTTTCAGCCTCTTCCGGTTTGCCAGCATCGACCAGTGCCTTTCCAACATTCATAAAGTACTTGGCCACACTCGGATGATCATCTGGATAGTTTTTTAGCTTAATGTCAAGGGCTTTCATAGCATATTCGACAGCTCCATTCACATCACCCTTTTTTCGATAAGCACTGCTTAAGGTCAGGTATACCCTATTGTAGTTTTCGTGATCAGGCTTTAAATGTTCGTTATATATTTTGAGCACTTTTTGATATTCTTCAATGCACTTTGAGTAATTTCCCAACGAATAGAAATTACCAGCTTTGTTCATTTTGATATAAGCCACTTCGACACTATTCTTGCCACTAATGGTTTCTTCAATGCTGATCGATTGCTGAAAATAAGCCATGGACCGATTATACAAATGCATGGCTCCATACAGATTCCCCAGGTCATTATAAACACCTGCCACCCTCTCACTTTGCGGACCATAATACTTTTTTGCCCTTTCCAACGCTTCTTCCAAATACTGATTGGAAGCTTCATATTTTTTGGCCTTTAATGCGGCATTGCCTAGACGGTGGGTGATGCTAACCAGTAATTTTTCTGATTGAGGAATCAGACTCGCAGCCATAGTATAAGCAGAATCCAAAATGGCTAATGCCTCATCATAACGAGCTTCGTAGTAAATATCCTTACCTCTGTCATAAAGTGCCTCTGCCATGTCCGGGTTTATGATAGTCTGGCCGGTCACGCCCAATGAAAGAAATATCAATAATGTGAAATATTTCATTAGCTACTGCTTATTAGTGTGGCTGTTCAATAACTTGGACGGTAACTCCAAAAGTTGTTGAACGATATTCTTTCTTTCTTTCAATCTCACATATTGGATTCTGGCATCACTAACCAAATAGTCAGGAAGGTCCATCCGCATCTCTAATTGGACAGATCTTCCTCGTCTGAGTTCGACAGGATTACCTGCTTCATTTATGCCTGCGAACAGCCGTTTTCTCATACTTAAATCTACAACATAAAATCCGGTATCATCTATATCTATAGATTGTATCTCTATATTTTCCAATTGAAAAGGTAAGCCAGATTCCGCTAAGTTTTCATAAATCAGTTGAGCATATTTGGAAAAATGCGTGGGCTGGTGTGTCCATGTAATGTCATCAATACACTGAGCTTCTCCTGCAAAAAGTGCTATAAATTTAAGGTACTTATCATCGCTAAAACGACCATCACGATCATTTCGGAAATTTCCATTTTTCTCATACTGATTTATCACATCATGAACACTGGATATGATCTCCTTTTTAGTTTCAGGACTGATGGCTTCATGAATATAGACGTCCTGAGCTATATTTAGACTAGGAATCTGAAATGTGAAAATCCAATATAACAATACTGTAAGTTTCATAATTAACTTTTTACTCTTATATCGATTCCCACTAAAAGGTTACCTTTAATATCCACCAGGGTAACCTATTAACCTCTTAAGATATACGTTTATGAAAGCAGGTAAGAACACCTATTATTTAGAAGGAATTGCAAACCGTGACAGCAAGGTAATTTCAGAAATCTATAAGGACATCTTACCCGGAATAATATCCTGGATTCGGCAAAATGGCGGACAAGAGGATGATGCTAAAGACTTATTTCAAGAAATGATCGTATCAATTTACAAGAAGTTAAAGGCAGGAGAATTTGAATTAACGTGTAAATTCTGGTCTTATGCTTTGGTCGTTTGCCGAAATCTTTGGTTTGCAAAGATTCGTAAAACAGATCGGATTTCATATGTAGAACAAGTAGATGACGACCGTGTAGAAATAAGCCCGGGCATGCAGGAAGAAATCGAACAGAAAGAGCAATTGAAGTTATACAGAAAGCACTTTCAAGCATTGTCTGAAAGTTGTCAGAAGGTTTTGTCTTTATTTTTTGCGAAAGTCAAGATGGCTGAAATTGCAGAAAAAATGGACAGTTCAGAGGGCTATATAAAAAAGAAAAAATTTAAATGTAAAGAAGAGTTGGTCAACAAAATCAAAGCTGATCCACTTTTTGCAGAATTAACAGAGATATGAGTAATGAACGTAAATTAGATCGACAACTAGAGGAAGAATTTGCCAGTGATGTTTTAGATCTAAGAAAAAAATTGGATAAAATCCAATCTTCAGAAGCGTTAGTTGAGAAGGACAACACCAAAGGTAGTGGAAAAACACTTAAACTGATCTTTATTAGCCTGGCGGTCGCTGCCTCATTTGCCTTGGTCAGTATGCTGCTTCCACAACTGTTCACGACAAGTTCTACTGGTGAAATCTACGCTTCTAATTATGAGCCCTACCCAATGGCGCTTAATCAGAGAGGTGATGCTGAGAAAATACTAAATGATGCCATTGCAGCCTACATTTCTCAAAAATATCAAGTGGCAGCTGATGCATTTACCGAACTTTATTCTCAGAATGAGGATGCCCTTTATTTGCTATACGCAGGTAATGCCTATCAAGCTAGCGAGCAATACAATAAGGCCTTAACTGCTTATGATCAGGTCATCAATAGTGCGGATGCCAGGGTGGTCGAGCAAGCTCAATGGTACAAAGGACTTACCTTGTTAAAGCTAAATAGAATAGATGAAGTACAAAAGCTTTTTAACGAATTCGAAGAGACCCATTACAAATATGATGAAGCCATGAATATATTGGCTAAACTATAAAGACGGAAAGCTCATATAACAAATGAAATGTTTCCTATTGATTGAAAGCGATTTCACCGCGTAATCTAAATTCACTCCTGTTGACGAGATATCTTCTAAATTGTAAAGCAAAATGCTGCATTCGTGCCAACTGCTCATTGGTAAACCCTGAAACTCTTGGTCCATAAGCCATATGGTTTTCCTGAATAGCATCCTCATCATGCAATCCCATCATTCCCTGATTAATCTCCGACATTTCCCAAGGGTGGTCCAATCCTAAAAAGTGACCCATTTCATGTACTAGGGTAGTTTGCTTACCCAGTGCATTATAAGCCAGAAATATGCGATCGAAACTAGGAGAAGCATTAACATACTCTTTGTGACTTGCTTTGAAAATAGGAGTAAATCCCATGAGTTCAGCATTCAGATCTTCAATGAAATAACTCTCGAAAATAAAGACGTTGATGGTGCCTTTTGATTCTAGATCCCTAACCAGGCTATCGACTGTTAATTCTTCTACACCAAAATATTCCTGGTGTAGGTCCGGTAAATAAGCATGGCCTTCGTCGACAAAAAATTGTTCAATCTCAAACTTTATCACATCCTGGAACTCCTTATTGAGATATTCTACATTTTTTCGAATACTTCTCAAGGTTTCAGCTTCAGCATCACTGCGGTTCATCATATAAAAGTTCAATTTCATGATGGGGACTTCTACGATATTATCCTTTACTGTATAAAATGGAACGCTCTCATTAAAACTCAAATTGAAACAAAAGACAAGAATGGCCTTTGCTATTAATATTTTACTTAGACTCACCATGGCACAACTTTATTTTGAGTTTAAAGGAAGGGGAGTTACTTTATATTACTACTGAAACGTAATAAAGGTGACATCCCTTATATAGGAACCGTTATTTTTTTGCTTTCAGGTTAATGTGAATGTATAAATAATTGTTAACAATAGCATGATCACATTATAATTTTTTTATATATGATCGAGAGATTGAACCCAGCCATATGAAAGTATGAACATTTATAAATATTAAAATTTAATAGTCTATTTCTTATAATATTTGAAACCAAATATTTATTAGTTATGAATAATAGGAATTATTCTTACATTAGATATGAATTTTATAAATCGACTTAACTACTACAATACAATATTGATATAAAAGCAAACAACATAAATTATGAAGAAGGAGACCATCTCTATACATGGTGGATATGATACAGAGCCGACCACTAAATCGGTAGCTGTACCCATTTATCAAACTGTGGCCTATGAATTTGACAATGCACAACATGGTGCTGACTTGTTTAATCTGGCAGTTGCAGGTAATATTTATACACGCATCATGAATCCCACAAACGATGTTTTGGAAAAGCGCGTAGCTGCTCTGGAAGGTGGGATTGCAGCTCTGGCATTAAGTGCGGGGAGTGCTGCTGTGAATTACAGTATACTAAACATTGCTGAATCAGAAGACAATGTGGTTACCGTCCCCTTGCTTTATGGAGGGACTTACACTTTGTTTAAACACATGCTTCCCAAGCAAGGCATTGATATTCGTTTCGCGGAATCTGACAGCGCAGAAGACCTAGAAAAGTTGATTGATGAAAATACAAAAGCAGTTTACTGCGAGACCATAGGTAATCCTGCTGGGAACATTCCTGATTTACAGTCAATTGCAGATATGGCTCACAAGCATGGTGTTCCATTGATAGTCGACAATACAGTGGCTTCTCCTGCAGTATTGCGACCGATTGAATTTGGAGCAGATATCGTTATACATTCCCTTACAAAATACATGGGCGGCCATGGTACCACAGTGGGAGGAATTATAGTGGACAGTGGTAATTTTCCATGGGCGAAATATCCCAAGAAATTTCATATGCTTAATGAGCCAGAGCCCTCGTATCACGGCGTTGTTTACACAGAAGCATTCGAAGCAGCTGCCTATATTGGTCGTGTAAGAACTGTGGCGCTAAGAAATACAGGCTCTGCACTCTCGCCATTAAATGCATTTTTACTTCTACAGGGAATCGAAACACTTAGTCTGCGGATGGAAAGACATTGCTCCAATGCCCAGGCTGTTGCAGAATATCTGGAAGGACATGATATGGTAGAATGGGTTCAATTCGCAGGATTAAAAAGTAGTCCCTACTATGAGTTGGCTCAGAAATATACAGATGGAAAACCTTCTTCACTGTTGACCTTTGGAATAAAAGGAGGTTATGACGCTGCTGTCAAGTTTTACGATGCTTTAAAAATTTTTAAGAGGCTGGTCAATATTGGCGACGCTAAATCATTAGCTTGTCATCCGGCATCAACGACGCATCGTCAGTTGTCAGAGGCTGAACTGAAAACAGCAGGTGTAAAGCAAGAAATGCTGAGACTATGTGTTGGAATTGAACACATCGACGATATTATAGGTGATCTTGAACAAGCCTTTTCTGCTCTATAGGCATGTGAGAAGTATTTTGGTTAATACTGAAGCCTTTCGCAGCAGAAACGAAAGGCTTTTTTATTTACTCATGTCATAAAACAATCCGACGGAATAACTGGGTGCGGCAGCAATGATCCTTCCTCTGAAAGCCGAAGCAAATGAGGCGGATACTCCAAATCTTTTAGTGACATAGTAGGCAGCCTCTGCTCCGTAACTGGTAAATTCAGAGTTGTTTGAAAATATGCTGGTGCTCGAAATCGTGGCTGCAGTCTCACCATTTTGAAATGATTCCACGCCATTCAATCTGCCGATTAACCATAACCGATTATTTAATAGGCCCATTCCGGCTTCCAGTCCATATCTGAATTCATCGCTAAACCCTCTCGTTCTATTATTAAAACCTACCAATGCACTGAAGTAAGCACCTATATTTTCCGATAATTGAAAACCTTGTCCTGCATCTATCTGCACCAATTGATTAAATTCGCCATCTCCTGTTTGTAAGTTCCCTTCACTTCCAGCAGAGGGGACTCCAGTGGGAAGTCCTAGAGTCAGTGAAACAGATACTGGAAAACTTCTGCTAATGGCATATTTAGCAGTGATGTCGATGTCACCTAAACCATTGATGGCTTCACCTGGAACCAATAATTCTTGATTTGTAGCGGATATCAGGTTATTCATATAGTTTCGACTAAGCAAAGGTGCATACACTATGCCTGTTAATCTATCTGTAAATCCATATTCGGCATAGATCGTTGTATTGAATAAGCCAGTGGTGATATTAGGGTCTAGTAAGCCTTGATCTGTATAGTGCTGGTCAAATACAAGCCACCATTCTGAAAGTTTTAAGTACACCTGCCCTTTTTTTTGGGGCCATGGCCCTCCAGCCAAAAGGCTTCCTGCATACAAAAATAGAATTGCTACAATATATTGCTTTTTCATTGATCTTCAATTTCTCCGTGTCCAACTTTGACATTGAACGGTTTACAAAAATAAAGGACATATCCATATTGCTCTAATTCCACATTCTCAATGGTATAGGTATGTGCGCCCTCGAAAACTTCCACAGCCTGGATTTCAAGTGCTCCACTGATAGTGCTCGGATTGTTGGTTAGATAGACATACAAGCCAGGGAGTGCTGTAGAGGCCTCGTAATCATCGAAGAATGCCAGCTCTATAGACCCATCATCATTTGAGGTGAGGGTAAATTCACCGGTAAGCTTGTAAGTACTGGTGGTACTCACCAGCCCTTTTTTACCCTTTGTTTGTTCTTTTACCGTTCTTTCACCAACGCCCACCGTACGGCTGTCCGTGACCAATGTTCCTTCCAGGTCTGTATATTCGGCAGTAATTTCAGCGGATCCGGGTGACTTCGCAGATGCCAGTCCCATCTGATCCACTTGTATGATGGTTTCATCGGAAGAGGTCCACTCCGCCTCCACTTCTTCTTCTTTTCCGACATAGTTGAGAAAACTGATTTGAAACTGATAAGTAGAGTCCAGTGCAATAGAATCAATAGGATTGGTGATCCGAAGAATCGGGTCTACCCGATCGTCAATGAAATCGTCGCCGATACAGGAAAAGAAAAATATCGATATAAAAAATAATATTACTGTTGTTTTCATTTGACTTGTTTGAATATGGTTATCATTGCGGAAACGTGCTTAACAGTTTTTAGTTGGCAGTTTTGCACTTTTTTGAACTCAATTGCATCCTAACGGACATCTGCTTGAAACGCTATGGTTTTGTGATCTTTTTATATCTTTCCGAAGTGAAAAACGTCATTTTCATCTTTCTATGCTTGTTGGGTTTTAAGTTGGTAAGTGCTCAGGATACCTTGTACATTTGTAATCCTGGGGAAGCCATTGAATTGCAAACCGAGCAAGGCGACTTTTTATATCTGTGGACCCCATCTAAAAGCCTGACGAACCCTACCATCTACAATCCCACCGCTAGACCTTTAGAAGAAACAACTTATATTGTCAGGCGTATCACTTTTGAACCCACTCAAAATCTAATTGAAAACCCTGATTTCTCTGAAGGAAATGTAGGGTTTAGCAGTGATTATCCCTTTGTCGATGCGATCAATACACAAGGCGTTTTTGGAATTTCGACCAGTGCAAAGTCCTTGAATGGCGTATTTTTCGAAGATTGTCCAGATCATACTACTGGAGATGGACCGATGATGGTAATAGACGGCTCACCGGTAGCCAATGAACGAGTATGGTGCCAGACCATTGACATCAAACCTAATTCAACTTACGCCTTCTCATCATGGCTAACATCGGTAAAAAGAGAGAACCCCGCCATGCTGAAATTCTCTATCAATGGCACACCCATAGGTCAGGTTTTTACTGCTGCTCAAAACGTTTGCGAGTGGCGGCAATTTTACGAATTATGGAATAGTGAATCAGCTGAGACTGCTGATATTTGTATCATCAATCAAAATACTAACCCTAACGGCAATGATTTTGCATTGGATGATTTTGCTTTCTTCGAATTAGAACAGATTGAATTTGATACCATCGTTGTGATTGTGGAAGCGCTCATTGCAGCGGAAGAAAGAAGGTTTTACATTCCGAATATTTTCTCACCCAATGAAGATGGTTTCAATGATGTTTTTGAAGTATTTACAGGCAAAGGCGTAGAAAGTGTAAACTACCTTAAAGTTTTTGATCAATGGGGCAACCTGGTATCCAATGGCCAGAGTTGGGATGGACGATTAAATGACCAGCCAGCCAACGTGGGCCTCTATGTCTATGTTGCCGAGATTTCTTTTTCGAATGGGGATGTAGACATTTTCCAGGGAAGCCTACAATTGGTCAGGTAGCTTGGTGCGCTTCGCTTCCTTCTCTTTTCTAATGACTTCCACTAAGCTTGATTCATGAAATTTAACGCTGTATTGATCAAACTTGACCCTCACTTCTCGATTATAAGGCTTGTTTAACCCTTTGAGATCAAATGGAATATGCTTGTACTCTTCCAGAAATTCCTCAATGCTTTTTTGTATGACAAATTCAACATGTTCAAAACCTTCTTCATACTTGCTGCCATGTTTAGGAGCCGGGATTTCAAGAATTGCAATTTTTCTTTCCTGGTATGTCAATGGCGGAATAAGTTGGAAATTCATAATGGGACGACCATTAACCAACGATTCACTCAACAGCTGATATTCATTCGTGAGATGCGTTTTTATTTCATCATATCGTTTCATGCTTTGCACACGATAACATAAGTGGTCCATTTCAAGGTGATCAACTTTAATTGCTGACCTTTCAAGTTCTCGAAATATGGTATCCAGAAACAAATGAAGACTTTCTTCTTTAAATATTTCACTCATAGTTGATGATTCCGAACATAAATATTATCTCCAAGACTTAGATGATTATGAAAAATATACACGAAGATAGGATTCACATTGTAAATGATACCGATTGTGATGAAAACGGTAAATATATCTTGTATTGGGCTATTAAATCTTTCAGAGCTCATTGGAATCACAGTTTAGAATATGCAGTAGGATTGGCTGAGAAAGAAGATTGTGGAGTAGTGGTCTGCACGCACCTGGAGAACACTCAAAATCACTTGACTGAAAGACATATCAAATTTCACGTAGAGGGCTTGCAAGACTTCAAAAATGAACTAAGTGATAGAAATATTAAGTTCGTTTTTCGATTAGGCTCGGCTTCTGATGTATTCAAGGATTTGCTGAAAGATGCGAAAGCGGTTGTATCGGATTTTGGCTATCTCAGAGAAAATACCTCCGTTACCAATCATATTCACAAAACTTTTTCAAGCAAATTGGTTTTGGTCGAATCCAATGTCACCGTTCCTGTTGAGGGTGTTTCTGATAAACAAGAATATGCTGCCAGAACGATCAGGTCAGACATTATGGATGCATATCAAGATTACTTAGAAAAACCCACATCATCCAAAGTACCTAAATCAACTTTGAATTATAGTTTAGACTCTAGGTCGATAGATTCTTATCAAAGCATTATCGATGACCTGAGTTTTTCTGAACATACAAATGTAGTAGAAGAATACAAGGGTGGGCATAGTGAAGCAAAATCCAAGTTGGATTATTTTTTAAATAGTGAATTAAATGATTATGATGATGCTCGTCAATCGCCCACGGATCGATCGGTTTCTGAAATGAGTATGTATCTCAGATTTGGACATATCGCACCAAGCTATATTCTTTCCAGAGTGGAATCCAGGCGTAAAACCGATGACGTCAAGTCTTACATAGAGGAACTTTTAGTAAGAAGAGAATTGACTCACAATTTTGTGTACTTTACAGAAGAGGACTACGACAGCTTAAAAGCATTACCTGATTGGGCACAAGAGACTTTGGACAAACACAAGTCGGATGAACGAGAGCATGTCTATACCAGATCAGAATTGGAAAATGGTAAAACGCATGATGAGGCCTGGAATGAGTGTATGAAAAGAATGAGGGAGACAGGTTACTTGCATAATCATATGAGAATGTTTTGGGGAAAACAAATTTTAGCCTGGACGAATACACCGCAGTTTGCCTTAAGCACACTTTTATATTTAAACAACAAGTATTTTCTGGATGGCAATGATCCAAATAGTTATGCTAATGCCTTGTGGATATTTGGACTTCATGACAGAGCTTGGGGTGAAAATGACGTATTTGGAAAGGTAAGAAAGATGAATAGATCCGGACTAGACAGCAAAATTGATGTGGACAAGTTTGTCGAAGGAAAATAAAAAATGCCTGTCAGTACCTCATTTATAAAGCCTACTTTCGCCAGGCTCTTGCACTTGATTGCTCTACTGTAGGAAAATCGTCTGGAACATCGATGGTCACTTTGCCAGTTGCTGCCCATTCTGCACCTCGTTGAAATGTAATTATAAATCCCACACTCTCCATAGAATAGTCCATATGACCTAAAGCCGTATGAAATACCCTACCTTCTCCATATTCGATCGTCATCAACATAGGTTCGTGATTTCCAGATCCCTTTCGTGTTTTATCCCACGGTGCTTGATTCCCTTCTTTATCTGAAAAGGCTGTAGCCAATACAGTCATATTTTCTGCTGGCCCCCTGAGTCTTTCATATAATTCATCCTTAGTGTGCAACCACTTTTCTGGTAAATCTTTCATAATAGGATGATCTGGTGACCTTGTGGTAAGAACAAACTCATGTTGAGGCCCGTGAGAACCTGCATTACCCTCGGACATATCGCGCTGGAGTTCATCGTTATCATCATAATATACATATGGTCCACTATTTTCATCTCTTCCTCCCCAGCCACCTAAGCCAATCATTTTATTATACTCATCCCAGTCTCCAAAAGCATTGTTTGCTGCATGAATGATGACCAGTCCTCCTCCAGATTTCATGTATTTGACAAAATCATCCTGAGTTTGCTTTGGCCAGTCAGCCGTCTGCCATCCAAAATTGCAAATCACAACATCATATTTGCTGAAGTTGGGGTGGTAGTCAGAGTCTGACTGCGGTTTGCTAGTATGTTCAAATTCTTTTTCTGATTCAATGGGATACATGTCCACCAATTGCTGAATGCTGTCTACTCCTTCAATTTCATTATGGTGTGGACCTTGATATATGTACTTTGTCCTTTCGATGTCCACTTCGAACAGTCCAGTTTCCTCTAGATAATCTTTCATCATCACGGTGGTCATCGGAAACACACCATGATTATTTTGACCATCTATGATCAGAGCTTTCAACTGGTCGTTTTCAACTTTTTGGCTTTTAACAGTGGTCTTATCAGAGCAACTTATAATTGTCATCAATGCACTTAGAAATATTAAAACTGTAGTAAACTTCATAGCAAGATTTTTCCGAACATCAATATAGAAAGTTTGTCCTGAAACCAATCTAAGGCTTCGTCAAATTTTTTCCAGGTTGTCTATCAAAAGTCAATAACTAAGTAACGATTCTTCTTCTATCAAAAAAAAATCGATGGCCAGATGACCATCGATCGTTATTTTCTTTTCTTAATTCATCATACCATTGGCAGAAACAGACTTTAAAAACAATAAATCTCCCTGATTTTACCAATAGCATTGAATTTGCTGACTACTCTCCTCCTAACTCTTTAATTTTATATTCAGCCTGCTCTTTATAATCACCTTCTTTCACTTGCTTATAAGCAGCAATAGCTTCAGCCGTTTTTCCTAATCCTTCTAAAGCAAGTCCTTTAGCAACGTAAAACTTATCTTCAATCTTTCCCTGCGCTTCGCCAGCTTGAATAGACTTTTCAGCAGTCTCCAATGCACCTTCAAAATCTTTCTCCTCTACCTGGCATCTCGCAACATAGTACATGACCTCCGGCATATTTTCAAATTCTTCAATCTTTTTTCCAGCCTTAATCGCATCAGCATACTCCTTGGCTGCGAAAAGCTTACCAACGACCATTTTAGACCTTTTTTTAGCTTCTGATACCTTCTTTGTGTCGTCCGTCTCTTTGGCCACTTTAGCTCCTTCTATAAATGCTTCAACAGCTGCAACTTTCTCTCCCTTCGCATTCTTTACTTTCCCTTTTCCAATATAATTACTTGGATATTCAGGATTCATCTCAATTCCTTTGTCATAATACATCATCGCATTTTCGTAATCCTTGGCTTTCAAGGCTGAATTACCTGCCTGGTAAGCGGCAACCGAACCATTCTTTTTAGCAAGTTCTATCACTTTCTCATCTTCTTCCTCAGTGGCCTTTTCAAGTGCCTGGCTCATCAAATCAAAGCCCTCAGCATATTTTTTCTCTTTTAGCAATGCCAAACCGTCATTGTATAAAGCAGCCGGAGATGGCTCAGCTTCTTCATCCTGAGCAATCACTGTTGAGAAGCCTAAAGACATCATTAACAGAATTGCAAAAAGCTTAGTGGTCAAGTTTTTAATCTGAATACTCATTCCTTATCTAGTTTTATCCGTTTATAAATTTTTTAAGTAAATCTTATTTTCTGCGAGGCCATAAAAGTATGAAATTGTTCAAAAAAAACGAAATTCAAATTTGATGCGCTGCATTGATAACCGTTATTATTACGTTCACTTTGGCACCATAGTTCCGATATTCTCCGTTTAACGTTTTATTAACGAGCATATAATTCCTCTTATACCTGGTTATCTCTCAGAATTTCAAGCGGCGGTTTATTGACTACTTCCCTACTGTTCGCAAGACCAATCAGGATGGTAATGCCCGTAACAAGAACAAATATGACCAATATCGGAATCCATTGAACGTTAAAGTTCAATTCGAATACAAATTTGACCAAAAGAAAGCTTGAAACCAAAGCTATAAATATGCCTGTCAACGAACTCAAAGCACCCAATAATCCGTATTCCACGATATTTATTCTCAAAATCTGCTTTTTAACCGCACCGATGGTCCTCATCAAGACGCTTTCATTAATGCGTTGAAACTTGGACAAAAACAAGGAACTGATTAAAACGATCATTCCGATCAAAATACTAAAGGCGGCCATAAACTGAATGGCGTAGCTCAATTTCGACAGTATATCGTTCAGCGTTACTAAAATAGATCCCAAGTCAATAATAGAAACATTGGGAAACTTTTGTACCACTTCATTTCTGTACGCAGCCGTGGTTTCCGCATCAGGGGTCTTGGTCACCAAAACATGAAATTGTGGTGCATCCTCCAGTACACCTTCTGGAAAGAGAATAAAAAATCTGGTTTCCAGATTTCTAAAGTTTATTTCACGTAAACTTCCTACATAGGTTTTGACCAAAGCTCCCTGCACATTCCAGACGATCTCATCCCCCAGACCCACATCCAGAGACCTTGCCCAGGACTCGCCAAGGCTTATAAATATGGAATCTCCGGGTTCGACCTTTCCGATGTATTCTCCTGCGATTACTTTATCATTTCTGGAAACAGTATCTGAATAACTCACCCGTGCCTCACGATTCATGGCCCATCTCCTTGCAGTACGAGCAGTATCCTGGAGCCATTCCTGCTTGGTCTTGCCTTTCCACCCATATAAATCCATGGTGATGATGGGTGTTTGCTGCATCAATGGCATCCCATAACGTTCGGTAATGTCGGCCAGCTCATCTTTTTGCTTGGTTTCAATTCCAAACAAAATGGTATTGGCCTGATTGCCAGCACCCATATCACTAACATTTTTTAAAATCAACCCCTGCACAATAAATAAAGTGGTCAGGATAGCAGTCCCTAAACCAATGGACACTATCAACGTTCTGGTCTGATTATTAGGTCGGTATAAATTAGAAAGGCCCTGTCTTAATATGAAATTCCAGTTTCGTGGAAAAAATCTTCTAACCATCCAGATGACTATCCTTGCAACGCCAAACAGAATCCCAAATGCACCTATTAACCCTCCTGTGAACACCGCGGCATCCTTCAGATTGCCCATCAGACTCCATAAAAAACCAAAAATGGCTAACACAATCAATCCATAAATGGTCCACTCCACGCGATCGAATTGGTTTCTCTCCTCTTCATATGAGCTCCTCAATGTCCTTAGCGGACTGATATTTCTCACCCTGATTAATGGAACCAGAGCAAACAACATGGTAATGATTAAACCCACCAAGATTCCTTCTCCTATAGCTCTCCATGACATTTCCATTTCAACAGAGTAGGGTAAAAAGCTTTCAAAGACGATCGGCAAGAACACCTGTATCGCACTGCCTATCGCGGCGCCTATCAAAACACTTAAGAAGGCCAGTGCTAAAATTTGTATAAAGTAGATGAAAAATGCCTCATTTCCATTCATTCCCAGACATCTGAAAATGGCAATGGATTTTACTTTATTTTTAACATAGATCAGTACACTACTGGCTACACCAATGCAGGCAAGGAGCAACGATACTAATGCTATTAAATTTAGAAAATTATTGAGCGAGCTAAAAGCTTCTTCCAGATTTTCCTTTTGACCTTCCACGGTCTGAATTCGCATGCCATTATCCCGAAAATCATCATTTCTAAGCATTCTCCATTCATCAGGATCGAAATCATCTCCCGTTTTTCTATAGATCGTATAATCCACCAAACTTCCCGGTTGAATGAGGTCCGTTGAATCAAGGTAGGATCTTCCGATGTATACCACCGGGGCAAAACCAGAACCTATATCTACAGATCCAAATGAACTTTTCAACCTCCCCCCGATTTTAAAGGTTGCTTTTCCAAGTTTAATGGAGTCACCAATTGCAGCATTGTATTGCAACAGCATACCATCATCAACGAGTGCCAACTGTTGACTCTGAAAATCAAAATTTTCAGGCTCGGTCAGCAACTTTCCATAATACGGAAATCCTCCTTCAAGAGCTTTTATTCTAACAAACTGAGAGGCTTCCTGCTGAGGTAAATAGGCCATGGATAGCAAGGCTACTTCTGTTGATTTTTCACCGGGAACGCTATCAATAACATTTAACCATTCTTCTTCAAAAGGCTTATTGTTTTCAAACACAAGATCAGCTCCCAGTAGCGACTTAGCCTGTCGGTCAATATCCCGAACCAAATTGTAATTAAAAGAATTAATAGCCACAAGTGCAGCCACTCCTAATACGATCGAAGACATAAATAAGATCAGCTTACCACGGTCACGACGACTATCTCTGAAAGCATTCTTAAAAAGCAGTCCCGTTTTCATGCCTTGACTTTTTCATCTGTCATGATCTTACCTCCTTTTAGCCTGATGATCCTGGACGTTTTCCTGGCAAGTTCCATATCGTGTGTTACAATAACCAGAGTGGTATTATGCTCTTTATTCAAATCAAACAGTAACTTTTCAACAACCACACTGGTTTCATCATCCAGGTTGCCCGTAGGCTCATCTGCAAAAAGAATATCAGGCGTATTAGAAAATGCTCGTGCCAATGATACACGTTGTTGCTCACCACCTGATAATTGATTCGGGTAATGGTTCATCCGATCTCCAAGCCCTACCCTTTCTAACAATTCCTTAGCCTTATGGCCAGCCTCCGCCGCTTTATCCTGTAATTCTAGAGGTAGCATAACATTTTCCATGGCCGTTAAAGTGGGCAACAGTTGGAAGTTTTGGAAGATAAATCCAATGTGTTTGTTTCTTACCTCTGCTTTATCATTTTCACTTAATAAATTGAGATGGTGATTGACCAATCTAATTTCACCAGAGCTGGAAACGTCCAGTCCTGCACACAATCCCAACAAAGTAGTTTTACCACTACCTGAAGCCCCTACTATGGCAACAGTCTCGCCCTCTTCTACTGAAAAATTAATATCGTCCAAAACTGTCAAAGACCTATTGACGCCTTCATAAACCTTCGAAACTTCACTTACTTCTAAAATCATCGATCATTATACTTGTTCTTACTCAATCAGATATTACCTTTGAGCAAATGAAATATTACTTACTGTCTTTATTGCTGCTGTTATCGCTTCAAGCATGCAAAGATAAACCAAATAATGATGTGAAAGTTGGCGACAATGAAACAAATGTCCAGACACTATCGACCAATCAGCAAAATTCGGGTAAAAAGCGGATCATGTTTTTTGGAAACAGCTTAACTGCAGGTTATGGCTTGGAGGAGGGGCAGGACTTTCCATCCCTGATACAAAACAAACTCGATTCGCTAGGTCTTGAATATGAGGTGATCAATGCAGGACTTAGTGGTGAAACCACCTCAAATGGTCTTGAGCGGATTAATTGGGTATTAAGAGAGCCCGTGGATATATTTGTCTTAGAGCTTGGTGCCAATGATATGTTAAGGGGCACCAGTGTGGAATCTACCGAACAGAATCTCCGCGCTATCTTGGACATCGTTCAGGAAAAAAGCCCTGATGCTGAAATCATCATAGCAGGCATGCAGGCCGCTCCTAATATGGGTGAAGATTATGTCGATGTTTTCAACGATATCTATCCAAGACTGGCAAATGATTACAATGCTGAATTAATCCCTTTTTTCCTTAAAGATGTAGCCGGGGTAGAGTCGCTCAACTTACCTGACAGAAAACATCCAAATGTAGAAGGTCAGAAAATTGTGGCTTCTAATGTCTGGGAGGTTTTGGAGCCAATGGTTCAAGACTAAAAAAATAGTATTTTTATAGGGTTAAATTTTAAATCCAATGAAATTAGGCGCATTTTCTATCAGTTTAAGTGTAAAGGATCTCCATACCTCTCAAAAATTCTACGAAACTTTGGGTTTCCATGTTTTCGGAGGAGATATTTCCAGAGGCTACCTCATCATGAAAAATGGGGAATCTTTAATAGGTCTTTTCCAGGGCATGTTTGAAGGGAATATCCTGACCTTTAATCCAGGCTGGGACCATAATGCGAAGCCTATTGATGATTTTAATGATGTCAGAGATATTCAAAAGACTTTAAAAAACGCCGACATAGCCTTAGACCAAGAGATTGACGAATCGACTAACGGACCAGGAAGTATCATGTTCAAAGATCCGGATGGCAATGTCATCCTGGTGGACCAACATGTTTAAATTTTTAGTTAAGCTTTTCGCAAGAGTTTTTCAGCAAAGAAGCTTAACATTTCGATTAACTCATTATCATCCACGGGATCGCTGTGCAGACTGGTTAGCCTGGGTAAGTGCTGCGCAAAGTAAATTTGGGTATTAGACATTTCAAAAAGGTTACTGGCCAGACTCTTAGCATACGGAAAATCAGGATCAATCTCACAGATGATTTCTGAAATCATGATGATCAACTTTTTGTAAGACCAAAATAACCCTGCTTGGTTTTCAGTGTCCACATGAAAAGTATGATAAGCCTTTGCACTTTCATTGATCACCAATTTATGTAATACGTTCTCGTTAATATATTGTGTATCTACATTTTCCGAAGTTGCATGCACCATTTTTTTGATGGCTACTTGTAATCTGTTTCGTGGATCTTCAATATTTTTCACATTGACATTGATCAAATAGTAAACCCATTCCCAGTACCACGAGGTAAGAAATAGCAATAAGTAATGTTTATTTTCGAAATATCGATAAATCGATTTTTCCACAGAGTCAATTCTATGGGCCAACTTCTTAAAAGTAAAGGCTTCGAAACCAATTTCATCAATCAGTAATATACTGTACTGTAAAATTTTCTTGCCCAGGTCAGTATCTTGCGGATCTCTAATAAACAGGGAGTTATTCATCTCAAATTTGATTCCGCAAATCATTAATTGCAAATTTATTGTTAATGTAGTGAACAATTATGACAGTATTACTGTCTTGTATGTTATCTTTACATTCACAAAGATGTGGAGAACAAAACAATGCGAATTTTAAGTGTCATCCTACTTGTCCTTTCTATTGCTTTTAGCGATGTAGTTTCTGGCATTATTTTCTTCGATGGTGAGACTGTAAGTTTGATGGATACAACTTGCGAAAACGAGACAGAATCAGAACAAGAGAAGGAGATAGACGGCAAGAAAGAATCAAAATATCGCGTTGGTAATCATTTCCTTCTGAATCATTCAGAAATGCATTCAGCACTTTATGCATTGATCGAAAATGGCGAAAAGTTGAATACTCCTTACCAGGAAATTCATAGCCCTCCTCCCGAAGCATAGAAGATTCTATTTTATCGATTTGGTCAGCTAGACAACTCTTGCCTTATGGTGAGATTATGATTACTCGACCAATCTTTTTCCATATAAAAACCTATGTCTGCAAAAATGAAAGCAGATCTATTAGGTCATCTAAATTTCTAAACTTAAAATTTTACTTTCATGAAACTTCATACACTTAAAAACGATATACCTGCTAGTATCGTAGTATTTTTTGTCGCACTTCCATTATGTCTCGGAATTGCACTTGCGAGTGGTGCACCTTTGTTCTCCGGACTGATTGCCGGTATCGTAGGTGGAATCATTGTCGGTATATTGAGTGGGTCTCAAATCGGGGTCAGTGGACCTGCCGCAGGGCTTGCAGCCATCGTTTTATCCGCCATTGCTACGCTGGGAAGTTGGGAAAACTTTCTATTAGCGGTAGTTTTAGGTGGTATTATTCAAATTGGCTTTGGAATTTTAAGAGCTGGAATAATCGGATACTACTTTCCTTCATCAGTGATTAAGGGGATGCTTACCGGTATTGGTATTATCATCATTCTTAAGCAAATTCCCCACTTTTTCGGCTACGATGAAGATCCTGAGGGTGACTTTGCCTTTTTTCAGGTCGATGGAGCCAACACTTTTTCAGAAATATTCAATCTTATTGGAAACATTAGCATTGGTGCCACAATTATAGCGTTTATTGGTCTGGGCATCTTACTCCTGTGGGAAAAAGTGCTTTCTAAAAAACATAAGTTTTTCACGATCGTGCAAGGTCCTCTGGTCGCCGTTGCAGTAGGAATCATTTACTTCCTAATAACACAGGGAAGTGAAAAATTTGGCATCAGCAATGAGCACCTGGTTAGCGTACCAGTTCCTTCAGATTTCGATTCTTTTATTGGTCAATTCAGCACACCAAATTTTTCACAGATAACCAATCCTGCCATTTGGGTAACGGCTTTTACAATTGCATTGGTTGCAAGTTTGGAAACCTTACTATGTGTTGAAGCCACTGACAAATTAGATCCCGAAAAAAGGGTTACCCCTACGAATCGAGAATTATTAGCGCAAGGCACGGGAAATGTTATTTCGGGAATGATAGGAGGATTACCTATAACACAAGTCATCGTTCGTAGTTCAGCCAATATCCAATCCGGAGGTAAGACCAAAAAATCAGCGATCATTCATGGATTCTTCCTATTGATCTCCGTGATTTTAATTCCAAATATATTGAATATGATTCCATTGTCTGTGCTTGCTGCGGTACTTTTAATCGTCGGATTCAAGTTGGCGAAGCCCGGACTTTTCAAAACTATTTACCAACAAGGTTGGAAACAGTTTGCACCGTTCATTACGACGGTTGTAGGTATTATATTTACAGATTTACTGGTAGGAATAGGCCTTGGATTGCTAGTGGGAATTGCAGTCATACTGTTGAAAAGTTATCAGAATTCGCATTTTCTTCATATTGAAGATAAGAGTAATGGTCAGACAAAGTTTAAGATGACCCTAGCTGAGGAAGTTACATTTATAAATAAAGGAGCCATCCTAAAAGAGCTGGAAGCGCTTCCAGAAAATTCTTACTTAGAATTAGATGTCAGGAAAACTAGATACCTGGACCATGACATCATTGAAATACTTGAAAATTTTGCTCAAAAAGCTAAGGCAAGAAATATTTCGATTTACTTGATTTCTGAAAGAGGTAACGTAGAGAACCCTGACAGTTATATTGAGTTTTTCAAATTAAGAAAAGCAAGTTAGAAGTTTAGATTGTGAAGCATCCGGTTTTTGAAGTGCTGGGTGCTTCTTTTTTATTTCACTTCCACTTTGTATTTTTCCAGCAGTTCTTTCAATTCATTTCTTTCTGACTCATAGTCGGGGTCAGAGATGAGGTTACGAGTTTCATGGTGATCCTTGACCAGATCGTAGAATTCTTCAAAGACGACATTATCCGGACTCAATCCCGGAAAGTATCTCATGTATTTTTGCGTCTTGGTGACCACACCCTCTGTACTTGGAATGACGTAACCTGGTGTTAAAGGCCAAAGGTGTTCATATAAGAATGACGATCTGATTTCGCCGCTTTCTCCTGTAATTAACGGCAAAAGAGTCTGTCCCTGATAATTGGCAGGAGCAGTAATACCAGCATAATTAAGGATGGTTGGAGCAAGATCGATATTAAGAGAAATACCTTCTACTTCTCCAACAGCCGCCATTCTCGGATCATGAATGATTAATGGTGTTCTGATAGAGGGTTCACTTCCATACCATTTGCCAGCAAAACCATATTCACCCAGATAGAAGCCGTTATCACTGGTGTAAATTATGATGGTATTGTCTGCTAGACCAGCAATCTCTAATTCTTTAATCATTCGACCCAGTTGCACATCTATTCCGTGAACCAGTCGATAGTAACCTTCAAGTGAGCGGTCATATCTTTCTTCAGTGTCAAATCTTCTTCTATAGCGCTGTCTGGCCACATTATTCTGGCCAAATCCGTCTCCGTTAAAGTGGTCAAAATATTCGGGAGCTGCTGTTAAAGGTTTTTCCCAAACTACTTCAGTATACATCGATTGATATTCCAGGTCATAAGGAAAGATCCTGCTGATAGGTGCTCCATCCTGAACGTGAGGAGCCTTGAAACTTACAGATAGACAAAAGGGCTGATCGTTTGGAACACGTTGAATAAAGTCGATCACTTGGTTTCCGATTTTCTGGGTCAAATGGATAGGTGTTCCATCCTCATTGATCTGGCTGTAATTTCCCTGGCCACCAAATCCATTCCAGTAGTCGAAATGCGCAGAAGGGAGTAGAATTGAACCTACACCATATTTCCCAATAAAGCCTGTAAAGTAACCATTGCGCTTCAAAATCATTGGATAAGTATTGTCAAATGCCTCCTTATCAAAACCCTGACCGAAACCCCAAAGCTGGTGTCTACTTCCGTATTGTCCGCTTAGAATACTTGCCCTGGAGACAGAACAAATCGAAGTAGTGACGTAATGGTTTACAAAATTGGCTCCTTTTCTAGCAAGGTTATCAAGATTTGGTGTCTGAATAACTTCATTTCCATTGATACCCACCATGTCCCATCTTTGATCATCAGAAAGTAGGAATATGATATTGGGTGGTGCCGTAGGAGATTCTTTAGGAAGGCAAGAATACATGTTTGTAAAAAGGCAGATTATGAGTATCCATCTCATTTTTGAGTAGCTTTTGCGTCACTGATTTTGACTTTCATCCCTTCAGGAACATCATAATCTATAGCGTAACCTTTATCCGTTCGCTCAACCTGAACGGACACTAATCCAAGTGGTGACATGACTCGAGCGTTGGCCTTTTTGAGAGGTCCTAGTTTTGGTTTGATCTCAATGACCGAGTATCCAGGTTCAAGTGGTTGAATCCCAACGACATATTGGCTTAAAATAGTCAGCGGTCCGCCACTCCAACTGTGGTTATAGGTTCCTCCACCCCAGGTGGCGCTACCCACTTGCCATCCTTCCCATAAGGTTGTAATCGGACTTTCAACCATTTTTTGATATCTTCTTTTCATACGACCAAACATCAACATTTCCTGCCCCATTTGCATAAGCGCTTCATAGACATATTTTTCGAAGTAAGGACTACAATGCTCCCCTGCCATTATGGTTTTAGTGAGTGCACCATAATATTGTTCCGGAGCAATTCCGGATATTACAGCCAAGGCCTGTCCTCTTTCATCTGTTTCTCCATCATAATCGGGAGATCGGTATACTTCCCCATTCCAGAATTGCTGATTAAAATTATGTTTTAACGCTTCCATTTTTTTCTTAACTCCAATATGTTCTACTTGCTTGCCAAGCGCCTCAGCCATCAATGCTTGCCCTTTCAAAGCTAAGTAATACCAGCCATTAAAGATTAGATCCATGTCCTTGTGATTTCCCCAGTCGCCCCAGGTCCATCCTCCTTGCCGATTAATCACCAAACCATAGTCATTCACTTTCCAAAGCGATAAATAGTCTACCACATGAGGATAAACCTTTCGAATCGTCTCTAGGTCACCCGTATGCATGTAATAGTTCCAAAATCCATAGTAACCGACACTTGCCAGCATTTGAGTGGGAAGCTCTTGATCCCAATTCCCGGCAGGTATAGGAGAGAAAAGTGTGTAATCACTATTTTGCCAATTGACCAATTCCAGTATGGCTTTCTTTGTCAATAGATCACTTCGTCTATCAAATGCATAACTGCATTGACCGGACTGGATGACAGCGTCTCCCCACCATTGAGCCCTTTCACGATCAGGACAATCCATAAAATTGTCCCTCATGGTGATGTATAATGTCCTTGCCGATTTTTGCCACAGAGTATTTATAAAGGTATCGGTGCATTGAAACCCACCGCTAAATTCAGTCTGATATCCAGTCTCTCGATATTGAAGTGAGTGAATGATTACACCCTTAGGAAAATGATAGCGTACATAATGACCGTTCATCCACCCAGGAGTCTCAAAGGCTTGTATACCCTGTTTCGTCGTATAAATCGTGCGAACATTGAATTCACTACCGCCTTTATAATTATCGGTCCTAATGTCAATAACATCTCCACCCTCTGATTCGATCTGCATATGTGGCGTCACTTGCATATTATAGGGAAGTGGCATGACAATGGTATCACCTGCACTCACAAAAGGAAAGCTTAATTTGGAATTATAGGACTTCAACCCATAATCCTTCCATTGGGGAATGGGTCTTGTCATTGCTACATGATATGGGAAATCCACAATTACACTTTTAGAATACAAATTATTGGAACATCCCCAGAAAACTTCATTAGAAGGGTTGTCAACCTCTTCTCCTATTCTGGCATCGAATACAATATTTGATTCCGCCAATCGCCAATTCGGCTTAGGACCTTCATGTTGATCGGTGAAACATTCTATTTTACCTACTTCCCAAGATTCGTTGGTTACGAAATCAAAATGATCGCTATCGATCTTAAGGGCTGCTATACCACTATTCTTATGTGCAAAACCGTCCTTCCCAAAATGCCACAATGCAATGCTTATCTTATTTTTCCCTTCTGAGAGATAATTATCGAGGCTAATGGTATCTATGTAGTAGGAATCTCTAGAAGGGCCCCATTTGAGTCCACCCTCTCTCAAAATCAGCTTTTCATTCACCCATAACCAAAATTTAGTATCTCCGGCAATACGGATATGTGCAGATGGTTCGCTCCGATCCCAATCAATTTCTTTGGTGAATCCTAGCCACAAATTAGCCTTCGTTGTGGTGTCCAGATTCGCTAATGTAATCCAATTTCCCTCAATTTCATCTGTAGCATTGGACAAGGTCCAGTGGAAAAACATCAAGTATGACAGCAGTATTATTCTTTTCATTTCAAATTATATTGAAATACCTGCAATGTTTGACACTGCAGGTATTTCATTTTTGCTCCGTGCATTAACTTACGCTAAGAAAATGCCCTGATTATTTTAGAATATTAGCCAGACAGATTACTTAAAGATGATAATTTTCCTTAAGGTAGACTGATTATCCTGCTTTAATCGTAGGTAATAGAACCCATTTTGCAGATTACTAATATTCTCGGTGACAAAATGCTTTCCCTTTGCAAGCTTTCTCGTGACCAGGTTGCGGACCAGTCTTCCCTGGTTGTCATAAAGATCCATGGATACTGAACCTCGCTTCTTAATCTCAAATTCTATGTTAATCTCTGATTGTGCAGGATTAGGATAAGCTAGAAGTTCAAATACATCCTGTGGATCCAGCTCAATCGTATTTGATGGGAAAGTTGCTGATTGCCACTCTGTGGCCAATCTAATTTCATCAAATTCCAGATTATATGGAACCTGATCTGCTCCAGCTCCTGCCACTTTCATCCTAATCACATCAATGCCGTTGTTTAAATATGGCGTTCTTCTAAAATGATCCGCATTAGCGGTATCCGGCTCCGTATAAGGGTCTGGATTGACCCACATGAACACAGAGTCAGGCTCTTCAGTACCATTCATTACCATTTTGACCACTATCCAGTTTAAACCAACGTCCGGCTTGTCTTCGATTGCTGTAGGATTGTTGTTTTGAGGTGTTATTGCACCAAGATTTCCTGTTCCATAAATTCGACCAAATGCAATCATCTGACCTTGCTTGTTTCCCTCATTGGTATTTCTCAACGTTATGTTACCTACGTTATTTCTAGCTGGTGTTTCTTCAGAATTCATTAAGAAAGTCAACCAATAAGTTCGTCCATCATCCACCAGTGGAAAAGCTAAGGGACGGTCGATATGAACTTCTGTCCCTTCAGTTACAAATTCAATTCTTGCTTTATTTCCGATACTTTCTTCGACATCTTGATATTGAAGGCTGCTTTCAGCTATCAATTGTACATTTTCCTCAAGAGGATTAAAGTTTTGCCAGGTGCCATCCCAAAAAGCATTGATTCCTCCAGAACCCACAATTTCATCACCTGCATCGTAGTTAAAAGGCTCGTAAGCAATCAAATTAGGATCGTCACTTCCAAATTTAGGAGAAACTTCTCTGAAGGAAATGCCCATTCGCAATTCATCTATATTAGCTGTAGTGGCTTGAACTCCTGAGGCCACGACCTTAAAGGAATTCACACCGTTCTCGAAACTGCCTGACAAGGTGTAATCGGCATTGTTTTCGGCAGGTATAGCATCTGCTGTAGGATTGATCCACATGAAAAGCTGATCATCTGAGTCATCATTGAATACAAATTTAGATACCACCCATTTAGGTCCAGTGAGATCAATTTCACTTGTGGTGGCATTGAATTCACCATCGAAAAATACAAACTGTGCTAAACCTTGTGCACCTCCAAAGCCGGCGATCATCTCATCATTTTGATTAACATAACCAAACGTCAACTGATTACCGATTCCTTTACTCTCTACATCAATTAATGTGCTTGACCAGACTTCCCCTGGATTCAATCCGTAGGCTAATCTGAAACTTCTTTGAGCGGAAACCACATTGTTGTCTTGTTGAATAGCATATTTATTGGCTATGCCATCAGTACGATCACTCGAAATAGACCCTTCAGCTATCGTTCCTGCATCAACCGCACCTTCAGCAGTACTCCATGGTCCTGACCAACCTTCGCCACCATTTAAACCTTCGACTGATGATCCAACCTCATAGTCAAAACCATCATAGGCAGAACCTGGAACAAGAGCCTCTAAGTCGTCTGGAATGACATCCTCAAGTTCAGGACCGAATCTGAGTTCGTCCATTTTACCATTGAGTGCAGAAGGTCCTTCTAGTTTTGCACCAATACCTTCAAAACCGTCGTTCAGCTGGGCAGTAACAACCGCATCTGGGGTTAATGCATCCAAGCCATCAGAGACATCTGGATTGATATATATATGGATGGTTTCATCAGTATCATCGCCAGACATTTTGATCTCTGCTATTGCCCAATATGCCTCCATAGTACTGGTGCCCTCTACAGCACCACCTCCACCTGTAACTCTTTGTCCGTCCACACCAAAGTTTGATGAATTAGCGATCTTTCCCATTCTCACCATCTGACCTCCTGGACCTCCTGCTCCAAATCCAGCTGACTTGATGATCATCGCCTGTAAAACACTTCCATTTTCTTCAGGCAGACTATAATCGGAGTCCATTACCCATGATAAATAATATGTTTCTCCATCGTCTGGTACCGGAGAGGTCAAGTCTCTTACAAATCTTACTCCTTCGTCTCCCTCATTATGGATTATCGCCAAAGAATTGCCTGAGGTGGCTACTCCCATACTTAGTATATCAATTCCGCCACTCTCAATGATAGTCTGTGCATCACCTTTTTTCAATTGCCAGTTGGTAGAGAACCCTATACCACCTGCTTTTCCTTCGAGCGATTCACCTTCAGCATAGTCAAATTTTTCAAAAGCTGGTACCACACCTACATTGAGAACTTCAAGATCTTCGGGTACAACAGATTCTAGACTAGGTCCAAAACGCAAATCATCCATAAATCCAACAAGTGGTGCCCCACCTTCCAATTTGAAGCCCACCGCATCAAAACCATCATTTAACTGAGCATTAAATATGAGGTTAGCGCTATTTGTGTCCAATCCATTGGTTGCATTTTGATTTATATACAATGCAATCGTTTCATCTGCGTCATCACCTGACATCTCGATTCTGGCTACGGCCCAATATGCGTTTCTGGTATCTGTACCCGGAAGAAGTTTCACTCCTCCTGTCACTCTCTGACCATCAACACCAACATTTTCAGTATTAAAGATTTTCCCCATTCGTACCACTTGTCCTCCGGGACCTGCAGCACCAAAACCAGCGCTTTTCAATAACATGGCCTGAAATACGCTTCCATTTGATTCAACATCTTCAAAATCTACATCCATAAACCATGACATCCAATATACATCTCCATCATCAGTGACTGGAACTTCCAATTTACGGATACCTCTGACACCTTCATCTCCTGCAAGATGATCTATTTGTAAGTGATTATTAGATGTTAAGACATTTAAAGATTCAACTCCAAGACCACCTTCTTTAATAGAAGTTTGGATATTACCTTTCTTCGTATCCCAGGAGTCTAACCATCCTCTACCACCACTTAAAAGATTTAGTGTATCGCCAACTTCATAGTCAAATGGCTCTGATGATAAGACCACTCCTGTATTTAATACTCCCAAATCATCCGGTATTACATCTATTAATCTAGGACCAAATCGCAAATCATCTAAAAATCCAGTCAAAGATGCAGGCCCTTCCAGCTTAGCTCCTATTGCATCAAAACCTTCATTTAATTGCGCTTCAAATATCAGGTCTGCGTTCATAGTATCTAATCCATTAGAAGCATCCTGATTAATATAAATAGAAATCGTTTCATTGTTTTCGTCACCGGACATATCAATTCTGGCTACGGCCCAATATGCTTCTCTTGTATCTGTTTCATCAATAAATTTGGATCCTCCTGCAACTCGCTGACCATCTACACCAAAATTTATTGTATTAAATATTTTTCCCATTCTGACAGTCTGTCCACCTGGTCCACTTGCTCCAAAGCCTGCTGAAAGTAAAATCATTGTTTGAAATACACTGCCATTTTCTTCCGGGTTTTCATAGTCGTTATCCATGATCCATGACATCCAATAGGTTTCTCCATCATCCTTAACAGGGACCTCTAAATTTCTAATAAATCGGGCACCTGATTCACCAGCAACATGAGACACCAGCAAGTGATTGTTAGATGTGATGGCATTGATAGCTTCAACTTCCAATCCACCTTCGCCTATGACTGCCTGATCATTTCCTTTTTTAAACTCCCACGCTGAAGCAAATCCATCTCCACCATCCTTGGCGTTTAAACTGTCAGCTACATCGTAGTTAAAAGGTTCTGAAGCAGCTACTGGTATAGGATCGATGGCAATTAAATCCATAGGTGTCACTTCTTCTAATGAAGAACCGAATCGCAGTTCATCCAACCGACCTTCCAGATTTGCACCACCTTCTAGTTTGGCACCGATGGCATCAAAACCTGTATTTAGTTCTGCGGTGAATTGTAAATCTGCGTTGACCGGATCCAGGCCTTCACTCGTGTCCGGGTTGATAAAAATAGATATGGTTTCCTCCATTTCATCGCCTGACATTTGGATTATAGCAACTGCCCAATAGGCATCTCTTGTATCTGTACCTTCGATAAATTTGGCACCACCTGATACCCGCTGTCCGTCAACTCCGAATCGTTCAGTATTGAAAATTTTACCCATACGAACAGTTTGACCACCAGGCCCTGAAGGTCCTAAGCCTCCTGCTATGATCAGCATAGTCTGAAACACGCTTCCGTTAGCTGCGGGATCGTCATAGTCCGCATCCATGATCCATGACATGTAATAAGTGTTTCCATCGTCAGTGACAGGCTCCGCTAATAACCTTACCAATCTAGGGCCTCCTTCCCCATCGTGAGCAATGTATAGGTGATTATTAGTGGTAGCCCCTGCAATTGCTGGAACTTCTATTCCTCCCTCTCCTATCACCGCCTGTTCGGTACTTTTCGCGTCTTCCCAAGCCGTAGAAAAGCCTGTTCCTCCATCTTTTCCGATCAGTGTTTCTCCTGTTACATAGTCAAATGTCTCCACACTTTGTGCAAAACTCCATGCCGCACAAGCTGTAATCAACATCAATAAGTAAAATCTTTTCATATTCATATTCTTTTAATTAAAGTCTACCAACCTTCATTTTGTCTATATCCGTAGACTAAGATCTCGTTGAATGGTATGGCTATTTTCTCTTGAATGTTAGTGTATGCATCAGGAAATTCTTCCAAGAAATCCTGATATTCCTTTTGTTCTTCTCCATGGGCCAACATGACCTCTCTAAATGTACCGTATCTGATTAAGTCAGAGTACCGTAAGCCCTCGAAGGCGAGTTCTAGACGCCGCTCCTTCCTAATGAGTTCCAATAGCTTTTCCGGTGTATCTACGTTAAGATCGTCATTGGGATTTCCGGGAAAAACCGGAGATAAGCCTGCTCTGGATCTAATATCATTTAGTATAAAAATGGCTTCATCAGATAAGCCTTCCAATATGGTCATAGCCTCACATTTCATTAACAATGTCTCCGCATATCTGAATATCGGTAAATTAATGTCACTTCCTCCTGCCACTACTGGTGGATAAAAGTATTTCTTGATATAGGGGACTGTATCCATATCCTGTTCATAAACATAAAATGCAATGCTCGCATCTTTTCTCTTATCGTTGTCTGCAAATGCCCGAACCATGTCTCTGGTAGGAATATTCTTTCCATTTAGGCTTCCGATATTGATCCCATTTTCACCTGTTAAATCCTGGCCACTTGAATTGGGTAGCCATTGTAGAAAAAAACCTGCTCCTTGATTGGCAACGCTTAAAAATTGAGCGGCAAAAATAATTTCATCATTATCATATCTGTTCTGTGGGTTAAATGCATCTTCATAGTTACTGTTCAAGGCATATTCATCACTATCACATACCATTTGGAGAGCTGGTAATGCTTGCTCATATTCTTCGCGAAAAAAGTGAATTCTCGCTTTTAGCATTAAAGCTGCAGCCTGACTTGCCCTGCCTTCATTAGCACGGCTCCATCTCATAGGTAAGTTGTCAATTGCTATCTCTAAATCAGGTAATATAATCTCATCAATGATTCGGTTAAAATCTTCTCTCCGTAAATTACCTGCTGCATCTGTATCTAGTAAAACCTGATCGACAAAGGGCACATCTCCAAAATAATTGACCAGAAAATAATAATAAAAAGCTCTGGCAAATCTGGTCTCTCCAATCCTGGCTTGTTTCACAGATTCATCGTCAAAAACAACGTCATCTATGTTTTCAAGCAAGAAATTAGCCCTTGCGATACCGCGGTAGGCATTATCCCATAGTGATGAAAAAGTGCCATTAGAAGCGTCGCTCAGAAAATAGTCATGACTTTCAAAAGCTTGTGCCCCACGATCTGCTGGATTATATTGAAATGTAGTATTGTCTGTTCGGAACTCTCCCAATATCCAATTGGCTCCGGTGTAAAACCCACGAATAACGGGATAAAGTGCATTAACAGCTTCAGTTACTTGCGTCTCATTCGAATAAAATTCTTCAGGAGTGTAATAGCTGTAAGGCGATCGATCTAAAAACTCTTCCCCACAACCTAAGACCAAAAAGATGGCCAAAATATATGTTAGATTTCTCATTGTTCTACAATTCAATATTTAGTCCAAATGTGAATATTCTAGGCACCGGATAACTACTGTAATTAACATTTCGTTCCAGTATTCCACCTGTAGCTCTACGTATTTCTGGGTTACCGTCGTAGGGTGAAATATAACCTACATTTTGTGCTGAAAAATATGCTGACGCATTTTGTAGAAAAGCCCATTGTTTGGCCAGACTGGTCAGTCTATAAGTCAACGTGATATTGGCTATTTTCACGTAAGAACCATCCTTTATGCCACTCGAGTTAGGCCACCTCCATCGCTGGCTACTGGAAGCAGTGGCTGTAGAAGGTACTCTTATGGTGTTAAAGTCCGTATCACCGGGTCGCCATCTACCCTGCACTTCCCGATCGAGATTAAAAACACCCAGAAAATCTCCATTTCCTAAATCAGTATTTTGCATAAACTCTCTTGAAAGATCTAAAATTTTACTTCCGTAATTACCATAAGTAACCACCCTCAAATTCCAGTCTTTCCAAGTCACATTATTTGTAAATCCAAATGAAAATGTCTCCCACGGACTGGCAAGAATCTGAATATCTTCGTTTCGATCCAAGGTTCCACTTCCATCAAAATCTTCATAGAAAGGCGCACCTACGACTGCACCCGGATATTTGGGCACATCAGGATCCTCAAGCATCTCTTCGGTGTATAATCCTAGTAATTTTAGACCTCTGAATAAACCTATTGGCGACCCTACCTGAACTATACCAGCTCTTGTTCCATTTCCAGCTGGGATAGTAAATATGGGCCTATCTTCCGCTCCGATCTTCAAAACTTTGTTACGATTCACGGTAAAGTTGGCATTAATCGTCCACGCAAAATCTTTCTTTAGATAAGGAGTAGCATTAATGGCTACTTCTACACCTTTGTTCTGGATAGCTCCTAAATTATCTATTCTGCTACCAAATCCTGTAACAGCAGGAGTAGGCACTCCAAATAATAGATTTTCTGTATTGGCGATGTAATAATCGACCTCGAGATTTAATTTATTCGTAAAAAGGCCTATATCCAAACCCAAATCGAATTGCTTGGTTTCTTCCCATTTAAGGCTTGGATTAGGCAGAGCATTAACCGCACTACCGTTAACCTCTTCTCCTCCGATGATGTAATCTGATCTACCTACACTACCTCTCCAGGCATAGTTGCCAATACGATTAGCGCCTGTAGTACCGTAGATTGCTTCCAATTTAACATTGGACAATAGATCAGATTTAGGGAACCATGGTTCATCTGAAAGTCGATAGCCTAATTCATATGCTGAAAAAACGCCATACCTGTTACCAGGACCGAATCGACTGCTTCCGTCAGCACGAACTGAAACACCTAAGTAATATTTTTCCCTGTAGTTGTATTTTATTCGGCTGGTGTAACTCAACAATGTTTGTTCGCTGATACCCTCATTCACGCCGTAATAAAATGCGGGTTCTCCTACATCGTTTACCCTTGGAACATTGTTACCACTATTCAAAAGAATAAAATCTTCATTGATGACTCTGCTTGCTGAACCACCCAAGGTCGTTTCTTGAGTCCATTCTGCAGTATAAGCCAGTAATCCATCAATGTTGTGCGCTTTGTTGAAAGTCTTGTTATAAGTCAATTTGTTCTCAGAGAGTAATCGCAAGTTTTCATAACGACCCACATTTACGAAAGCCTGTGTATTCGTAAATGCAGGCTCTAAGCCACTAGCGGATATGCTTGCAGGCACAAAGCCCCTCCCTCTATTATTAAAATAAAAGCTACTGGCTGTCGTTCTGAATGCAAAGCCTTTTCCAAGTCTAACTGTAGCTCCGATATTGGCCTGGATGCTTCTGTTTTGCTTACTGTTTTGCTGTTCCATTAGATACCTGACGGGATTGACCTGATAAAACTGGGTTAATACACCTCTGGTATCTCTGGTCAAGTTGCCATTTTCATCATAAATCTGCCCAGTTGGATCCGCCCATCTGGCTACATTTAATACGCTATAGACCGAGAATTGGCCCGAGCCGGGATCAGTATTCCCAGTGCGATTGTCTGTCCAACTAGGAGCCAGACCAATATTTAGGTCCAACCACGGTTTAACCTTAGCATCCATATTTAATCGCATGGTATAACGTTTCAGACCAGATTCAATGACTACCCCTTCCTGATCCAGAAAACCAGCACTTAAGCTATATCTCAAATTCTTGGTCCCTCCGGACAAATTCAGATTGTGATTTTGCATGAAACCATTCTGCGTCAATGCTCCGAACCAATCCGTTCCCTCTCCATACTGGCTAGGGTTTCTAACATGCTCAGGAATTTCATCTTCTGTAGGGAAAACGCCATTCTTCAAAAAGAATTCATCCCTAAATCGCTCTCTGTGAAATGTGGCCAATTCTGTCGCATTCATGATGTTAGGAACCTCCCAGGAAGGAATGGTTTGCAATCCATAAGAGGAATTATACTTTATGGTAGGTTCACTTGGTTGTCCCCTTTTGGTTTTAATGATCACCAAGCCATTGGCTGCCCTACTGCCATAAATGGCCTTACCCGAAGCATCCTTGATCACACTGATCGATTCGATGTCATCAGGATTGATTAAGGTTAGAAAGTTATCACGCTCGGCATTGTAATTTCCTATAGGAATGTCATCGATCACAATCAGGGGAGCGCTCTGAGGTGAAATTGAATTGATTCCTCTGATTAAGAACTCGGGACCACCTCCAGGAACTCCGGTTCCCTGCCTTACTTGTACACCTGCAATCTGTCCGGCGAGGGCCTGATTATAAGTAGTGATGGGTTGCTGTTCGATTTGCTTAGTACTAATCGTTCCCACGGAACCTATCAGGTCTCGCTTCTTAACTTCGCCATATCCGATGATGACCACTTCATCAAGCATCTCTTCATTCTCACTTAGGACAATATTGATGGTTGATCTTCCATTGATGGGTACGGTTTGAACCTCAAAACCTACATAACTGAAAAGAATGGGGCCATCAGCTCCTGCAACATTCAGGCTGTAATTTCCATCGATATCACTGGTTGTACCTAATCCATCGCCATCTGCTAATACAATATTGACCCCTATCAAAGGGTTGCCATCTTCATCCGTTATCTTACCTGTAACGGTTTGAGCAGAAATAGAAATAGAAATGCACGCCATGATCATGACGCTTAAGTAATGGGTCAGTTTTTTCATACAGTAATATTCAATCTTTATACTTCACAGCCCTTCAATCATTAAACTATGAAATAATATTCTGAAAACAAATTAAGAAGACTCTTAAATTCTCCCGTTCTGCTCTGTTATGTTTAGAATCTCTAAGAACTATAAGGAATTGCGGAACTTAATATGGAAAGGATTTTTCACGTTTAGCTTATCTCCACTCGTCACCAACTCTGCCGCTGTTTTCCCCAATTGTGCAAAATCTGTAGAAATGGTTGTAATGCCATCCAAAAGTATTTCTTTTAATGGCGTCTCATTATACGATATAATGCCAATGTCCTTTCCAGCTTCCAGATGAGCAGACTTCTGCTTCTTTATTAAAGTGACCAAATCATCTTCCATAGTGACCACATATGCAGTTCCTTTTTCTATTTGATAGGAATTTAACTCTTTAATCACTTCAAAGTCTACGTTGAGTTCGGAGCAATACCTAATGAAGCCAGATACAATTTCCTTAGGTTGATAAGTGTAATATGGAAAGATCAATTTTAGACGCTGATACTTCTGTAGTCTGGTCGTTGCTTCGTTGAGCACCCTAAAAATGTCGGATTCAAAATCCTGATATACGGAGGCATAACTACCTCTTATGCCCTTGATGTTTTTATCAAGAATAAGGAGCTTGTTTTTGGGAATTTCGTTGAGTATGTCAATGGCATTTAAACCACCCTCTAAAAAATGGCCAATGATGACAAAGTAATGATAGTTCTCTTCTAATCTGGGCTCCAATAGGGATTCAAATAAACGATAATCATTGTTGTAAATATAGAAGTCCACCTGCGCATTTGTCCCAAGATGATGGACAAATGAATCGTAAATAATCTTTTTATGTTGACTTAATTTATTAAAAATCAATAGAATTTTCTTAGTAGATTTAGTTGCGGTTCCTTTGACATAATATCCTTTTCCTGGAACAGACTCAATGACATTCATTCTCTTGAGTTTGTTATATGCCTTAACAATGGTATCTCTGGAAATATCATGCCTTCTCAACAAAGTATTTACAGAAGGTAATCTGGATTCAGCTTGAAATTTACCATCCTGAATTCCATTCATCACAGATTCTACAATTTGTAAATACTTTGGTTTCTTTGAAAGCTGATCAATTTCAATATGCCATTTTGACTTTGTTTCTACCATGGTGGAAATATAAATAAAATTATATTTTAGAATAATAAAACATATAATATTGTAAATTAGGAAAGATACATAGTTTTCTATATCATATTGTATACAGAATAGAACGGAATGGAGGTAATGACCAGTTCTTATATTTTGCCTCTATCGTTAAATAATATAAAGAGTCATGCAAGAGGTACAGACATTTAATCATGTGAATTTTTTATGGGATGAAGAACATGCTTCTTCTCTTGGTGATGATCAAGTCGCCTTATTTTTGTACCGATCAAATATCCTGGGAGCAGATTTAAGAATTACCAATTATGGTGGTGGAAATACCAGCTGCAAAACAATTGAAAAACATCCTTTAACCAAGGAAGATGTAGAAGTGATGTGGGTAAAGGGATCAGGTGGAGATATTGGCACACTTACGAGGTCTGGAATTGCTGGACTTTATACAGATCGAATAAGATCTTTGAAAAATGTATATCGCGGAATAGAGCATGAAGATGAAATGGTCGCTTTGTTCTACCATTGTTTATACGATTTGGATAGCAGGGCTCCATCTATTGATACCGCTTTGCACGGATTACTACCCTTTAAACACATTGACCACCTCCATCCTGATGCCCTTATTGCAATCGCTGCCGCGAAAAATGGTAAAGAAATCACCAAAGAAATTTGGGGCGACAAAATGGGTTGGGTTCCCTGGCAAAGACCTGGCTTTGATCTAGGTCTTCAACTCGAAAAATGTCTGAATGATAATCCGGAAATTAGAGGTATTGTTTTGGGTAGTCACGGCCTTTTTACCTGGGGTGAAACCTCCTATGACTGTTACCTCAATAGCTTGGAAGTGATCGAAATGGCTTCAGAATATATTGCTGAAAGGGAAGGAAAAGATCGTCCCGTTTTTGGCGGAGAAAAAGTAAAAAGTCTGCCAGAGGATAAAAGAAGGACGCAAGCTACCTTACTGGCTCCGATCTTGAGGGGATTTTGCTCTTCTCATAAAGACATGATTGGCCATTACACCGATGACTCAAGAGTCTTGCAGTTTGTAAACAGTCATGACCTTGAAAAATTGGCTCCTCTGGGCACATCCTGTCCTGATCATTTTTTGAGAACCAAAATCAAACCACTTGTGCTTGATTTAAGTCCTAATGAAGATCTGACTGATCACGAATCCATCAAGGCTAAATTAGCACCAGCTTTTACTCAATATAGAGCTGATTACGCAGTATACTACGATAATTGTAAGCATCCGAATTCACCACCCATGAGAGATCCTAATCCCGTGGTCATCCTTTATCCAGGTGTAGGTATGTTTACTTTCGCTAAAAACAAGCAAACAGCGAGAGTGGCTGCTGAATTTTATACCAATGCTATCAATGTGATGAGAGGTGCGGAAGCCATTTCAGAATATACCTCACTTCCTCGACAAGAGGCATTTGATATAGAGTATTGGTTGTTAGAAGAGGACAAACTCAAAAGGCAGCCTCCTGAAAAACCACTTTCAAGAAAAATAGCTGTCGTAACGGGTGCGGCAGGTGGTATCGGAAGAGCTATAGCTGAGAAATTGGCATTGGAAGGTGCAAATGTGTTGTTAAGTGATTTAACCGAAGAAAATCTCAAAGAAATAGATGCTGAACTGGGAAGGGATGTCTCTGCCTATGCTGTAGCTGATGTTTCTAAAGAATCTTCTATTGAAGCCATGTACGAAGCCGCCATTTTAGCATTTGGCGGGGTAGACATCATTGTCCATAGTGCCGGACTAGCCATATCTAAGCCACTTGCTGAAACAGAAAGTAAAGATTGGGAACTGCTTCAAAATGTCCTGGTCAAAGGGCAATTTTTATTGGCACAGAAAGGAGTACAAATCATGAGGAAGCAGGGAACGGGTGGAAATATCATCAGTATCGCTTCGAAAAATGGATTGGTTTCGGGACCTAACAATGTTGGCTATGGTACGGCTAAAGCCGCTCAACAACACATGAGCAGATTATTGGCAGCGGAATTGGGTAGCGAGGGAATCAGAGTAAACACAGTCAATCCTGATGGTGTCATAGTAGGTTCAAAGATATGGGAAGGAGAATGGGCTGAAGGCCGGGCCAAGGCATATGGAATCAATGTAGACGAATTGCCGGCACACTATGCTAAAAGAAATCTATTGAATGAAATCATTCTTCCTGCAGATATTGCTGACGGTGTTTTTGCCTTCCTTGCGGTGGCAAAGAAGAGTACAGGCAATATTTTAAATGTCGACGGAGGAATGGCCTCTGCGTTTGTGAGATAATAAAATTAAATTGAAAGAGAAAATTCAGGAACTGAATGCCCGCAATGAAAGGCATGTACATCAACTTTCACATCTAGGTGAGGAATTGGAAGTAAAAGGAGTTAACGTAGACAGAATCATTAAAGATCTGAGTGATTTTCAGGTCGCAGTACCATCTTGGGCCCTTGGTGCTGGCGGTACCAGATTTGGAAGGTTCAGAATCGGTGGTGAGCCGTCTAATCTAGAAGAAAAGATTCATGATGTGGGCATCATTAATGATTTAACAGGAACAGCAGATGCGATTTCTCTTCATATTCCGTGGGACATTCCGGATGATCCTTCAGCCACAAAACAACAAGCGGAATCCCTTGGCTTGAAGTTCGACGCCGTAAATTCAAATACTTTTCAGGATCAACCCAATCAGGCACATAGCTATAAATTTGGCTCTCTCTGTAATGAAAACAAAAGTGTTCGTGACCAGGCGATCGAGCATAACTCCGAAGTCATCGATATAGGCAATGCACTGGGGTCGAAAGCCATTACCGTATGGCTGGCAGATGGATCTTCTTTTCCTGGACAGGCCAATTTTAGAAGAACACTTGGCCATACTGCCGATAGTTTAGCTCAGATTTATCAACGAATGCCGGACGATTGGTCCATGTTCATCGAATACAAACCTTATGAACCCAATTTTTATCATACGGTAATTCAAGACTGGGGTACCTCCTTTTTACTGGCAAATGAAACTGGAGATAGAGCATATACTTTAGTGGATCTAGGACATCATCTTCCCAATACCAACATTGAAAATATTGTATCCACCCTCATCTACCAAGGTAAACTTGGAGGTTTTCATTTTAATGATAGTAAGTATGGTGATGATGATCTGACAGTTGGAAGCATTAAGCCATATCAACTTTTCCTCATTTTCAATGAACTGATCTATGGAATGAATAATAATGTGGCGGACAATCCGGCCTTAGCATGGATGATTGATGCCAGTCACAATCTCAAAGATCCTATTGAAGATTTAATGCAAAGTCTGGACGCAATTTTAGTGGCCAGAGCTAAAGCTTTGCTCATTGATCAGGAAAAATTAAAAGTCGCTCAGCTCAATCAAGATGTGGTCGAATGTCAGCAAATATTGCAAGATGCTTATCGGACGGATGTGCGACCTCTCGTTGCAGAAAGTAGAATAAAGGTGGGGGCAGCCTTAGATCCTATACATGCTTACAGGTCACTGGAGATACGCAATAATCTAATTGCAAAACGTGGTATGGATTCATCGGCAAGTGGACTATAATGCAGAAAGTAACCGCGATATTCGATATTGGAAAAACCAATAAGAAATTCTTTCTTTTCGATGAAAACTTCAAAGAAGTCTTTAGAGAGTACAGAAAATTTGAAACCATCAAGGATGAAGATGGTTATGAAACTGACCAACTTCAAGCTATACAAATATGGGCGAAAGCGCTTTTTGATAGAATTATGAAAACAGAAAAGTACGATGTGAAAGCCATCAACTTTTCCACCTATGGAGCTACTCTGGTTCATTTAGACCTTTATGGGAAGCCACTTACACCACTTTACAATTATACAAAACCTATTGAAAAATCCATTTACCAGGATTTGTTTGAGATATATGGTGGAGAAGATGAACTTAGTGTTCAAACTGCTTCACCATCATCTGGAATGCTTTCAAGTGGTTTGCAGCTCTATTGGCTGAAAAAAACCCAACCTGCTATCTTCGAACAGGTTAAGTATTCTCTTCACCTGCCTCAATACATGAGTTATATTTTTACAGGGATACCTGTCAGTGAATACACCAGTCTGGGATGCCATACCATGATGTGGGATTTCGAAAGTGGTGATTATCATGACTGGGTCTATGAAGAAGGAATTGCTGCAAAATTGGGACCACTGGTCGATACCGATGTCAGTATAAATATGAATTACGATGACAGAAAAATTAGAGTCGGCGTAGGCATACATGACAGTTCTGCAGCATTGATTCCGTATTTAAAAGGCAGTAAAAAGCCTTTTACCCTTATTTCTACAGGTACGTGGAGCATTGCGCTTAATCCTTATTCAAAACATCACCTGAGTGTTTCAGAATTAAAGTCAGATTGCCTCAATTATATGACTATTGATGGTAGCATGGTTCGCGCAAGTCGATTATTTTTGGGTCAGGAGTATCAAATCCAAAATCAAAAATTATCTAATCATTTTGATAAACCCGCTGATTTTCATAAGGATGTAAAATTCAATGCTGAAGTTTACGAACAACAAAAGCTTAATAATGAAAATAGCTTTTCATTTGACGTGATAGAGACAGAGCGAGATCAACCTGAAAATACTGATTTGAATCAATTTGACACTTTTGAAGCAGCATATCATAGATTGATGATTGAGCTGGTGGATACGCAAGTGCAACATTTGAAGTACATCGAAGGAGACACAGATCAAAGAATTTTCGTAGATGGAGGATTTGTGGATAATGAATTATTTGTCGAAGTTTTGGGTCAGCGATTTCCGCGTCGAAAGATTTTGACAAGCAAATCCGCCCTCGGCAGTTCTTTAGGTGCTGCTATGGTCATTTCTGACCAGGAAATCGGGAAAAAATTCCTCAAAAAGAAATACGGCGTTAAAAAACATAAACCACTTATACTTAGTAATTTTGAAGATGGCTAAAGAAATTAAGATCAATCCATTATACCCATCTGTTGATATGCTAAGGGAAAAAGCCAGAAAGCGGATTCCCGGCTTTGCCTTCGATTACGTCGATGGAGGTTGCAACAATGAGATTAATTTAGCCAGGAACACAACCGATCTGAGGGAAATCCAATTAATGCCTTATTATTTAAGAGGGTTTAAAAAGCTGAATTTATCCACTGAATTATTTGGAGAAGTTTATGATGCTCCATTTGGCGTGGCACCTGTGGGACTCCAGGGGTTAATTTGGCCAGGAGCTACTGAAATTTTAGCTAAAGCTGCTCATGAGCATAATATTCCTTTTATCTTAAGTACAGTAGCTACAGCAGACATCGAAACGGTTGCGGAAATAACAAACGGAAGGTCATGGTTTCAACTTTATCATCCGGCAGAAGAAGAGCTGAGAGATAAACTGCTGCGAAGGTGCGAAGAGGCAGGCATCAAGACATTGGTCATCTTAAGTGACGTACCCACTTTTGGATATCGCCCCAAAGAGATAAGAAACGGGCTGAGTATACCTCCCAAAATGACCTGGAGAAACATGGTTCAAATAACCACTCATCCGAGGTGGGCGCTGTCCACACTTTTCGCCGGACAGCCTGAATTTAAAACGGTAAAACCCTATATTCCTAAGGGGCTTAGTTTGAGACATCTTGGATTATTCATGAACCGCACCTTTTCAGGAAGGCTCAATGATGATCGACTGAAACAATTGAGGGATTCATGGAAAGGTAACCTGGTCTTAAAGGGAGTGGCCAGTGCTGAGGATACAGAAAAAGCCATAGCATTTGGCTTAGACGGAATAATTGCTTCGAATCACGGAGGCAGACAACTTGATCATGGTCCTTCCACCATTTCTACAATGGATGAAATTTGTGCCGAGGGCAAAGGCAAGATTAAAATCATGATGGATAGTGGAATAAGATGTGGGCCAGATATTGCTAGTGCCCTTGCCAAAGGTGCTGAGTGTACATTTTTAGGTAGAGCCTTTATGTACGGTGTAGCTGCTTTGGGAAAGGAAGGAGGTGATCAGGTCATCAGTATATTAAAAACTGAACTCCAACAAATTATGGAACAACTGGGTTGTGAAAATATAGGAAGTTTATCAAATCATTTGATTGAATGAAAAAATTATTGTTACTTTTCTTTTTGTATACTACAGTCGCTAACAGCCAGCAATACGAACGAATCATATTAATCGTTGCTGACGACCTCGGAGCGCGAGATCTGGCTTGTTACGGAAATACATTTATTGACACACCTCATCTCGACAGCCTGGCTCGCTTAGGCGCTAAAGTTGAAAACGCCTATGCTTCCGGACCTATTTGTAGTCCTACCAGAGCTTCGATACTAACCGGATTAGCGCCTGCCAGAATAGGAATGACAGAACATCTCAGGGGCGAGCCTCCAGTATTGCCATCCCAACGTCTGATTCCTCCTGCTAATGTATCAGGTGTTGCCAAAGAGCTCCCCACAATTGCCAAAATGTTCAAGAACGAAAATTACAAGACAGCGATCGTAGGTAAATGGCACCTTGGAGGAGGAGATCAAAATCCGGATCAATATGGTTATGATTACACCTATGCTAGTTCATGGCCTGGTTTGCCACCGAGCTACTTTTATCCATTCTGGAATAATAATGTTTTTCCAGAACTTGTTGCAGACGCAGATGAAGGAGATTACCTTACTGATGTTTTAGGAGATGAAGCTGTTCAATATATAAATGAAAATCAAGAAGATCCTTACTTTTTACATCTTAACTTTTACTCTCCGCATGTTCCCATCATGGCAAAGCCGGAATTGCTCGCTAAATATGACTCATTGCGAGCATTAAATCCCTCCGAAAAGTTCCCAAACCCACATTATGCAGCCATGGTGGAATCCATTGATATCAATGTTGGTAAAATCATGGATCGACTCACCTCATTAGGTCAAATGGAAAACACATTGGTTGTATTCACCTCAGACCACGGAGGTTTGCATGTAGAAGAAGTTCCAGATTTTGCCCAACATACGCCTCCGACTGACAATGGAGAATTAAGGGCTGGAAAGGGTTACTTATATGAGGGGGGAATAAGAGTACCCTGGATCATGAATCACAATATCCTGGAAGGAATGAATAACCCTCCCATTGCTTCCGCTGATTTGTTTAATGTCTTTGCTGAATTAATTAATTCTGAACAGCGAACAGTAGATGGAGCAGACCTGACCACCTTGTCCACTTTCAATTCTGAAAATCCAAGAGCACTACACTGGCATTTTCCACACTATAGTCCTCAACATGGCAGACCTGCGTCGACCATTATAAAAGGCGAGTATAAATTTATAAGGCATTATGAAGGAGATTTTGAAGAATTATACAAATTTCAAGAGGGCGAGCGATTTAATCGAAGTCATCTGGAACCAGAGATAAGACAAGAGCTGTCAGAGGAGCTAGATCTATGGTTGGAAAAGGTTGGCGCGAGTTCAGTAGAAAATAATGCAGATTATTTCCCTGTCGCTAAGCCTTTTGAAGAAGATTTTAAGAGCGAGAACGTGGCAGATGATCAACCATTAGAGTTTTACAGTGGCGGCCAAGGATTTTTTAGTGGCTGGAATAAACTGAGCGCTAATGGATCGGCAAGGATTGTGGTAGGTGCAGAACAGAACTACATTAAATCTGCAGAAGGGGAAGTCTCCTATTCCAGAAGGTTAGATGCCCCCTATGACTTGCGAGGTGATAGATCATACTGGTTTTTCGTAGACACAAAGAATTTTGATGATACGCTGCGCTGGTCACTAGACAATATTGAAGCGCAACCCATCATAGCTCTAGGCATCCACCATGATAATTTAAGTCTTTCGCTAGGCGCTGATCAAAGAATGTGGAACATCCAAAGTGGAAGTGAATTTCTTATCCAATTGGTGCTTTCTAATGATGAACCGGATTCGATTAAACTTTGGACGGAGAACTTCAATAGTCTACAGGACCCACTTGTGATCGCAAGTGATATCAAAGACACCTTTGCGGAATCCATAAAATTCAATCTCACTGGTAAAGCTGAATTATCAATTTTGAAAGGTGGGCAGTCGCTAGCTGATATTTTTGATGACTATACGCCACCTGCTTTTGCAATGGTGACAGAAACCTTTAATTACGAACCGGGCAGCCTACTTCAGGGTGCAGGTAAAAATGATGGGAACTGGTCTGGCCCATGGATAATGCAAGGTACTTTGGGCGGAAATCAATCAATCATTGAAAAAGAGAGTATTGAGATCGACAATGACTTAATTACCTCAGGTAATAAATACCATGTCTATTACAAAAATAACAATACAAGAATAAGACTAGATAGAAAGTTAAAGGGTCCCATCACAAGCAATGGTTCCACCTATTGGATCTCATACATTAGTGATGTTGGCTCAGATAATGCACCAAATAATGTCTCTAACGTTACACTGGTCAATAGCAGTGAGACCGGCGAAAAAGCCATGCTGCTTTCGATAGGCAGACTCTATGGAAACCGCAGAATTGGTCTATCGACACCAGCAGATGGACAAAGAAAGGATGTCAACAAATTTGATATTGGAACACATTGGATAGTTTGTAAAATTGTCACTTCACCTGAAGAGGACGAGGATCAATTCTACATGTGGGTAGATCCTTTGACGACTGAGGAACCACAAGAATCTGAAGCAGATGTGACATTGTCATCCAGAGTTTTAGCAAATAGAGCTGATGTCGTTAGGATTCGTACTGAAGGAGCAGGGGGAAATCAAGCACCTTTGGAGAAAAATTTCGATGAACTTAAGATTGCTCTGGAATGGACTGGGATCGTTTCTCCTGTGAAAGAGGTCATTCCTGGTCAGGGTAACATAACGATCTGGCCTAATCCAGTTAGAAAAGAACTCTCCTTTTCGCTCGAACTGCAAACCAATTCTGAAGTGAATGCCTACATTCTTTCCGCAGATGGGGATACCCTTCAGGTGTTTGAACCCAGGTTCGTACCCGCTCAAACCAGTACAAATACTCTGATTTTAAATCAGAATATATCAAGTGGTTACTACTTCCTTCATTTAAAGATTAACGGTCAGTCCTTTACAAGAAAAATTGTGGTCATAGACTAAAAAGTACGACATCATAACTTAATTATCATATTTCTAGCCTGTCTCCTAAGCTCGTCAATCCGAACATTTATCCACTTTTATAACTAAAATTGGTATCTCTTAAATGTTTTTGAGACCTAAATTAATTTTATGAAAAATTTTACTCTCCTTCTTACGTGTAGTTTTATATTTCTTTTTACTGCACTCCATTCCCAAAAAATCCAATACACAGATGGTAACATCGAATTTGAAGACCAAACTGTTGAGACCATTAATATATATTTGGAACCACAAGTTGAAAAAGTAGAGGATAGATTTGAAGAGTGGATGCGAGATAACTATGATGTAAATCTCCGTGACAAGAAGTTTTTGTTTTTTGACAGAGATGTGATGATTGCTAAAGAAGTGATTATTCCTGAAGTAAGTGATAGAAAAATTGATCTCCGTGTACAAGTGGACCAAAGCATTGAGACCTCCAGTGTTCTTCATGTTTTTGCTTCATTTGGATATGATAATTGGATCACTCGCTCTACTCATCCCGAGGAGCACGAAGCTTTGAAAGACATCGTCTATGAATTTATAGTCGATTATCTTCCTGAATATTATACAGAAAAAGTAGAGGATCGTAAAGAAATTTATGGCGACTTGGCGGAGGAGATCGAGGAAATCGAACAAGAAATAGCAGAAAATAAGGAAGAAATTCGCGAGAACAGAGCAGAAATCGAAGAGATGATGAATACGAATGAGGAACTTGCAAACAGTCTTAAGGAGAATCAACGCAGACTTAGAGAAGCCCGCATGAAGGTTCGTAACAGCCAGAAAACATACGATGCGATACTAGATCGAATTAATGTAATGAAGAAAAATTAATCACTTTTCCCATACCATCTTGCTATGGTATTTTCCGCAGGCTTGAATCGCGGTGTAAAGTCCCTATTTTCATGATGATGACGGTCACTGGAAGTATTGTGCCATTGCCAGAAAAACATTCCTGCAAACCATTCCTTGTGCCATAATTCCCGAAATAAAGCTTCGTAGGCTAGGTTTTGAGTCTTTGTGCACTGTATACTCGTAGAATCCAACTGTGAGTTCCAAAGCCATGGTTCTATCGTCGCAATGTGATCACTTCTATATCCGATTTCTGTAAATAGTACAGGTTTTTGATATTTCTTCGAAAAAGATTCCGGCATGCGAAGATGTTTCTTCCATCCTGCTTGAATTTCATGCAGCTCAGGATATGGTTGTGAGGTAAGTGGGTAGTACGCTTGAATCCCTATAAAATCCATTTCTGACCAGAAGGGGATATCTGCATATTCTGCATCCCAATTAGCTGCATACGTAAGCTTTCCGCTATATATTTCTCTGATTTCATCAATCAGTGAAGACCACATCTTAGGCTGCTTAAGAATAGAAGAACGAAGTTCTGTGCCGATACATAACATATCTACTCCAGTATGTTCTGCCATTATAGCATAGTGAATTAAATTACATCTATAAGACTCGAACCAATCCTCCCATCCCTGTTCAGAATTATGCTTAATATCAGACCTCCATCCTTTTCGCATCCACAAATGAGGCTTCAGCATGACGTACATATCTCGTTCGTAAATAGAATTGATTACGTCTATAAAGACAGAATCTCTTTTTCCCCATACTCCCATGGTATCAGGGGTGTACATCACTTCTGTCGTATCTGTTTCCTGGTATAGAAAAGGTACGACTGCAACCCACTCTATGTTGTTTTTGATGAGTTGATTAAGTGAAGTATCTCTATTGATGTTCCAGTGAAACACAGTCATTCCCCGATGCTTTCCATCTTCCTGGAACAGATTCTGGAAAATACCAGAATGATTTTCAGCATCCATATCCAATTGAACTCATAGGGTTGAACCCTGCTGGAACAGGAGATAAGATAGACTGAGAGGAATAATAGTAGTTGTATTCTCATTGGCAACAATGACCTAAAAATAGAAAGTTTAAATTAAGAATCATTTTTGTCAATGTTTTCTGTATTAAACGAAATGTAAAATTTTGCAAACAAGATGTTGACTTACCAGTTAAGTTATAATATTGCTCTTAAATTTTGTAATAAAAGCTATTCATGAAAAGTCTTCAGAATTTTAGTGAGAGAAGGTTCGATATGCTGTGGGAACCTCCCATTAAAGCACAAGAACTTGAGTAGTAGACTTGCAGTTTATCAAATATGACTGGGCCTATATAGATTACTCAACATTAAAGAAGAGCAAAAGATATATTTTGCTTGTAGAAACCTTTTCGAAGCATTTTATGAATGAATATTATTTTTGAAAGTGATTTTATGAACAAAAACTTAATAATTGGAACTATAAGTCTTTTGCTGTTCGTCAGTGCTTGTAGTTATCTGCCGGATCCACATGAACCCATACCTGATGTAATGATCACTGAAACAGCTGATTACATTTTTCTTAAATCAGCAGAAAATACTTCCTCCGAGACTCTATTTTTATATTATCCCGGAGGTTTAGTAGATCCACATGCATATATTTCAATGTTAAATGGAGTAGTCAAATCAGGTTATCCTGTTTTAATAATAAAAGTGACTGGAAATCTTGCGATTGCGAATGTGGGTAAGGCGCGAAAGATTGTGGAAGAGTTCACTGAATTCAACCATTACGTACTGGGTGGGCATTCCTTAGGAGCGGCCGTTTCATGTATTGCGGCAGCACGGGACAAGCAGATTTTCGATGGTCTTGTCATTATGGCTGGCTACCCTACTGAAAATGCCTCCCTCGCAGACTGGGATCAAGGGACATTACTGGTGTTCGATGCTAGTCATGATGAGATAATAAACCGATTGAAGTTAGAGGAGGCGAAGGCGTTTTTTCCTCAAATAGAACGTGTAGATTTGACAGAGGATCTGGAGGAACCGACGGCAGGAAAAACAATTTGGGTTGAAATTTCGGGAGGAAATCACAGTCAATACGGAGATTATGGGTTTCAGCATGGTGATGGCGAGGCGACAATCAGTATGGAAATGCAACATGAGCTTTTACGAGATTTTATGTTGGAGTTTTTTAAGGTCAATGGTTGGTAATGAAAGGAAAGTTGTTCTTTATAACAATATGCATTTTGCCATTTTTAGGCATTTCTCAGGAAATGTCGATCTCCCTTTTTCAAGGTCAAGGATTCGGTACGAACATCGGTTCAGAGTGGTTTAGGAATGGCCCTGGATTACAGCTTCGTTATAGTAAGGGTTTAAATGACGTAGATTTTTGGAGTGCCGGTGTAGAAATGCGGACGGTGAATTGGGGTAATCAAGTGGCTTTCACATCTGGTTACCAGCGACTTTATGCTGCAGTCAAAGAAAACTGGTCTTTTAGAATTGGTGGTGAAATGATACATGGTGTGGTACTTTTTCGTCCTCGTTCACTTTACGCTTTGGGCTTGAAGACAGGACACGCTGTTAGATACCAAAGTAAGAAGAGGTCGTTTTTTCAATTAGATACAGCTATTGGGTATAATATTACACCTGGATACTTAGATTTTGGAAATATAAACCAGGCCTATGAATTGCGCTTGGAGATTTCTTATGGGTTATTGTTAGGTCGTCAACAAAAAACACTTGATCTCAATTATCTTTCTCTGTAATAATCTCTTCCGATCCAAGTTGCACTCTATCTAAGTGGTTGTCACTTTATTAATATAGGGCTTCAAATCAACCACATACTGTAAGTCAAGATCTGAAGATCAGGCTTAGCTCTTACGCCAATTGCCCAAAAAGCTTCATTCTGATTTCAGCCAGAATGACTAAAACAAATGCTAATTTATCGCTATCAAAAAATCCAAGTTCTGTAGCTTTTTTCAAATCCTTTTCAATAAAGGATGTGCGTCTCTTAATGATTTTTTCAATCAACTCGCGACGCATATCTTGTACGGAATTAATAGCGTTAGAGAGGCGAAGTGCATTTCTCCTGATTCTTTGAGCAATCTTCGAGGCCATCTCGTCTTTAAAATTTTCTGTCTCTTTGTAAAGCGCTACCAATAAATTCACAATTGTAGGCTTTAATTTTTCTAATCCATCTTCATTCATCTGTGAAACATTTTAACTTTTCATATCCATTAAACGAGAAAATAATGGGAATGTTTTACCGACCAAACCCTTTTGTCTGATCTATAACAATAATCCCTAATATAAACATTTATTTACCATATTACCAAAAAACGACACACTAATTTACCATGAACCCTAAGTGCCAAATATAATTTGTGATATATATGTAATCTCCTTTTCAAAAGAAATGAATGAATTGGCGAAAAATACCATGGTCATGAGTACTTACCCTCTTACCCTATTAAACCACGAACAAATGAGAACTATGATGAAGCTTCTTAGTTAAAGATTAATTAAACTTTCGAACTTTGTCACCCTTTGAGCCGTTCATCCGTTAATGCTTTTGAATGCGTATATTTACATTTAGAAGAGATTTAAACATTTGAAGGAAATGAAAAGGACAATTGGAATTGTAGTATTGATCTTATTTGCCATCATAATGAGTTCAGTGGATGTTTCTGCTCAATATGGCAAAAAGAAAAAGAGAAGAACAAGTGATGACGATGATGATCGTCGCGGAGATCAAACAGAGCAAATAGAAGTCAGAACAGAAAGAGGAACTCCAGTCGCATTAGAGAGATTTTGGTTTGGAGTCAATATAGGAAGCCCTTTAATTTCAAATTTAGGGATGAGAATAGGTTTGGGTCCAATGGCAGCCTATCGGTTTAATAATATTTTTTCCGCTGGCGTCATTACGGATGTCAGTTATCTGTTGCTTTGGAATCCCAATGGTCCTAATGAAAACTACTTCGATCTCGCTGCTGGAGTATTTGGTCGCGCGAAATTCTTCCGGGCTTTTTATGCACATCTCGAATACAATATTACCAGCTTAGACAATATCAGTACGCTTCAGCCAAGAACCAACTTCCCGGTATTTCTGGTCGGTGGTGGATACTCCTCCCCTACTTATACTGCATGGGGCTACGAAGCAACGCTGCTTTACGATGTCACAGAGAATCTTGGTGAGGTAAGAGGCACCATTCCCATAGTTTATCGAATTGGCATTACCTATAATTTTTAAGTTGCTATTTTATTCAAAATTCCTGGCAATGGCGCAAAGGCTAAAACTTGAAAGTCAATCCAGCCATAAAATGTCTTCCCGCTTGAGGATAAAGACCTGTTAAGTTGTAAATTCCTTCATCAGTTTCTGCCCTTGCATATGGATCGTCTCCCGTGGGGTCATAAGATTCTGAACTAAATCTGTAAATCCAGGCATTACTTACGTATTTCTGATTAAAGAGATTATAAACGTTTAAATAAAAGGTGATATCCTTTACAAATTTCACACGTTTATAGGAATAGGAAATCAACAAATCATTGTAAAAATAGGGATCAAGTTTGGATGCCTCAGCAGTAGTATTATCAATATATTGTTTGCCTACATACTTGGAAAGTAAGGAGACTGACAGGCGCTGCTCGGGCTGATTTCGGAAAAATTCATATCCAAAATCATTAGCTATAATGATTGAAGGAGAAAAAGCCAAATCTGTTATATCATAGGTCTTCTGAATTTGCTCTCCGGTATCCCAGCTATCAATAAACTCCGTAAAGTTTAATATCCTGTTTTCGGAAAGCGTAGCATTCATGAGAAAGTGAAAGCCTAAGATTCCATTAATTCCACCATCAAACTCTACCCCTCTACGGTAGCTATTCTTCACATTTGTTCTCGTGTATTCACCCACATCATTGATTTGACCCGTCAGAACAAGCTGGTTATCATATTGCATATTATACAGGTTCACTCCGGCACTAAAGATATCCGATTGTAAGGTGTATCCCAATTCCAGGTCGTAAAGGGTTTCATGCATTGGTCTTGTCTTGACCGAACTCTCTGTATAATCATTTCTATTAGGCTCGCGATTAGCAATTCCGTAGGAGACATAGATTTTCGAGTCATTATTGAGTAAGTATGAAAGTCCGAATTTAGGATTGAAGAATTGGAGATTATCCGTCTGGTCTACCAAATCACCATTTTCATTAAATCCCTGAAACTTGTAATTTACCATACGGTATTGAAGGTCAATGTAGCTTATGAAACGATTCAGAAATCGAAATGACCACTTTGCATAGGTATTGAAATCGATCTTGTTACCATCATTATTATAATATTCAATGGCATCTTTCACCAAGGCAGTATCCAGATGTTCGACTGGAACATCCTGTGCTTCATACCAACGAACTTTCCCAAAATGCCCTCCCAGGTATTGATTCGCAGAAGCCCCTAAAATGACATTATGATTCTCGGATAGATCCTCATAATTTCCCTCGAATATAGCACCGTAGAAATGGTTGTCCAGCCATCTGCGAATAACCAGATCTTGTGGTTCAGTAATGGAGCCTGGTAATTGAAAATCAGCAGGATCTTCATTTGCTTTGTAGTTTTCGAAAAAACCCAATCCCCTGGTATAATGGCCGGTCAGATTGACATTAAGGTTATCGCTCAGCGCTTTATTGTAATGGAGTTGCAGGTGATTTTGATTATAATCATCTATTTCATCTTTGTAAGGTTCTCCCGGTTTTTCAGTTCCGGCAGAATTGAAAGTTCGATTGGTCTCAAGAAATTGAACAGGAAGTCCGTTCCATGCCTGATAAGTCACTTCAGAACCAGTGAAAATGTTGAAATTTAAAGAGGATGATTCCGTAACATAATTAAAAGTACCTGCAAAAGAACTGAGATTAGAAGAAGCACGATCAACATAACCGTCAGACTGAATCCTTGAATACCTTATGTCAAACCCAAATTTATTATTCAACAATCCAGTGCCAGCCATTACTGACAGCTTGCCTGTATTAAAGGAACCATAGGAAGTGGCCAGGTTTAAATAGGGGGTCAATCTAATCTTATTGGTATTCATATTTATCGAGGCTCCGAATGCTGATGTTCCATTCGTGGATGGCCCTACTCCTCTTTGAATTTGAATGTCTTCTGTGGATGAAGCGAAATCCGGCAAATCAACCCAAAAAACCAATTGGGATTCCGAATCATTTAATGGCACGCCATTAATGGTTACATTAATCCGTGACGGATCTGACCCTCTGATACGCATACCCGTGTATCCTACACCTGCACCTGCATCTGAAGTGACGACCATAGATGGTGTATACTTTAGTAAATATGGCACATCCTGGCCCATATTTAACCTTTCCACGTTGTCTTGGCTGACATTCTTATAGGTAAATGGCATGTTCTTTTGTACGAATGTTCCATTGATCTCAATCTCATCTAATCCGAAAATAGATCCACCCAGCACAAAAGAAATTTCTGTATCTGCAATGACTTCTATCAATTCGGATTGAGGTTCATATCCCAAATAGGTCACTTTTAGTATATATTCATCTTCGGGAATATTTTCAAGCATATAATCTCCTTTGGCATTGGTCAGTGTTCCATATTCTGTACCTTCCAGAAAGACTGCAGCTGAAACCAGGTGTTCCCCATCCTCATTGCTTACATTTCCGGATATAGAAAATTGACTTTGACCTGCCGTAGCCACGATCATCGATAAAATAAAAACGATTAATCTATTCATTCTACTATACTTATAAAAGGGTATCCTGAGCAAGCTCTTGCATTTCCCTTACCAGCATTACCTGGTCAGGTTCCGTGGGTATAATCTCAGCCAGGACGGGCACCCCAAATGTATTTCCGGAAATTATTCCGGGTTTCTAAAATTGTCGCAAAATTAACAAAATATAAACGATAAGGAAATACATTAGCTGCTTTCTATAATAGAAATCGCTTCACGCAACCTTAATTTTTTAGGGCCTTCTAAAATGTGGTACTCTAAATTGTAGTATTCGAGGTTTTCTTTATAAATCTCAAAGATTTCGTCCCGATCTCCTGGGTTTTCTCGGAGATCATCTTCAGTCCATTCCATATCCGGGGTACACAAGAGATAAATTCTATTTCTGTAGGTTGAAATAATAGAGTCTACCCATTCATCAGATCTTCCATATTTATATTCCAGCCAAATTTTTATGGTCAATAGATCTGTGTCACAGATGACAAGCTTTTCTGCATTTTTTGTGGCTTTTCTTTCCCTTTTATTTTGCCCCTCAGCAATATTGATAACATCTTCAAAATCATAATTTGTCCATTTTTCTTTGAGATATTTTCTCGCATACTCTTTAACAAAGTCCACCTGATAATGCCTTGCCAGATCTTTAGCTAAGGTCGTTTTTCCCGATGACTCAGGACCTGTAATGATGATTTTTTTCAATTGGTTTCGAATTGCTGCGTCAATATAATAAATTAGATATTAACTATGTTTGTAATTCCATTGAATTACTTTTACATTGGAGATTATGCATGATATAGAGCCATACTACAAATGGAGGGACCAGTACATCGCTTCTGAAGATGAAAACTCCCCGTTTTATGGAAGAGAGTACAGTGAGTTCACCTTTTCCAATAAAATCTACAATTACTTTATTCATCCACAGTGGGATGAATTTGGATCTGCTACCATTTACATGAAGATATTGTACGTGGACTATGCACGAGGGTATTGTCATATAGAGTTGATAGGAGAATGGAACGACTGTCTGAATAATGACATCATGTTTATAAAGCGTGAGATTGCGGATCATTTGTATGCCAATGGTATCAGGAAGTTTACATTATTCTGTGATAATGTGTTAAATTTTCATGGTTCTGACAATAGCTATTACGAAGAATGGCTGGATGACATCGCTGAAGATCAAGGTTGGATATGTTTGCTTAACACACAAGATCACGTAGAACGAGAAATGGAGGCTACAGAATTACAATACTATGTCAACTTTGGTGGAGTTTTTAGCGATATTCAATGGCAAGGAAAAAAACCGGAAACAGTGCAAATGTTAATCGAAGGTCTTATGCACGCAGGTGCGAAAAGCCTATCCTACTAGAATCTTAAGTATGTCCGAAACACACCATTCAGGATTCATCAATATTATCGGAAAACCCAATGTGGGTAAATCTACATTAATGAATGCGCTTGTAGGAGAAAGGATGTCCATCATCACACATAAGCCGCAGACCACCCGTCATCGAATCATGGGAATTCTATCAGGAGAAGATTTCCAGATGGTTTTCTCTGATACTCCAGGCATCATCTATGATACCAATTACAAGATGCAGGAAATCATGAATAATTACGCCTTTTCAACGCGAGAGGATGCGGATATTATGATGTATGTTACTACTCCTTCGGAAAAAAATGATGCAGAGGAGTCGATTGTCAGTTTTCTTAAGGCAGTGGAAGTGCCCAAGTTTTTAATAGTAAATAAAATCGATTTGCATTCTGAGGATGAGGTAGAACTACGTATTCAAAAATGGTCTGAGCTTGTACCGTTCGATGAGTTTTTCGTGATTTCAGCCTTAGAAAAGAAAAATGTAGACCTTCTATTTCAAGAACTCCGAAAACGTTTACCGGAAGGTCCGGCCTATTTTCCAAAAGATCAATTGTCAGACAAATCTGAAAGGTTTTTCGTTAGTGAGATCATCAGAGAGAAAATTCTGGAGATTTATAAACAGGAAATTCCCTACTCAACGGAAGTCGTCGTCACTGAATTTAAAGATGGAAAGAAAAGCGATGGTGGTGTAATCGTGAGAATCAGAGCAGAAATATTTGTTTCTCGTGAGAGTCAGAAACCCATCATTCTCGGACGTCGAGGTGCATTGATCAAAAAACTGGGAATGGAATCCAGAAAATCAATTGAGAAATTTCTGGAAAAGCAAGTGCATCTGGAACTCTTCGTAAAAGTCAAAAAGGACTGGCGTGATGATGAAAGGCAGTTAAAACACTTTGGCTATAGCTAATTTAATTGCAAGCCATGCCTCCATCTTAAATTTGGTACCAAAGTTGGCAAAATAAGCTACTTGCAATCGCTTTATCACTCTTCTAGAAAATACTTAATGATGTTGTTGGCCACCAAATCATGGCCAAGGCCATTAAGATGGTTGTTTTGAGACATGTAGTTGCTTAGATTCTCCTTCTCAGAGAGTTGTTGAAAAATCGCGTAACTGTCCACTATGCCGATTTGGTATTGCTCAGCAAGATTCCTCACTTGCCGGGCGTGTTTCGCCAATGGAGTTTCTGGGTCACTGATATCTTCTCTTAGATCCGGCGTCGGAGTAAGCAAAATCACCTTTATATCATTGGCCAATGCACTTTCTATCATGAACTTCCAGGACTTCTCAGCACTTTCCAGGCCAATACTTCTATCATTTAAGCTATAATCAATGAAGATGACGTCAGGATGCATTTTCAGAACATCTCTTTGAAACCGTTCAGCTCCCTGCTCAGATTGTTCACCACCAATAGCGGTAACCATTGGGCTAATGACAGCATATGGGTAAATTTCATTGAGTTTCTTCAGACTTAAGTAGGGATAGGAGTCCAATGATTTCACATTTCCACTTTTGAAATATCCAGCAGGGACGGAATGACCATGAAAGACCAGTTTGATGGTCCTGTTTTTAGGCCAATGGACTTGTAACTGAGCTCTTATGGAATCCAAGTAATCGTTCCTTTCAGCCTGACCATTGACATAAAAACCACTACACAAGAAAGCAAGGACTATAAAACTGATCAATATTCTATTGCTTATCATTTTCATATGTTTTCAAATTCCGTTTCTATTTCTTCAAGACTCTTGCCTTTAGTTTCTGGAAGCTTTGCTTTTATAAAGATAAAACCAATAAGACAAATTAAACCATAAACCCAAAAGGTGCCATATGCTCCAAGTGACTTATTGAGTAGCGGAAAAGTGAAAGTCAAAATAAAAGATGCAATCCATAGCATTAGCGTAGCAATGGACATGGCTAAACCTCTGATTCTATTGGGGAATATTTCAGACAGTACTACCCAGGTAATGGGAGCCAGGGACATGGAGTAAATTCCTATTGCCACAATGACCAGAATAAGAACAGGCAATCCTTGAAACTGGAAGTAATAGGCACCACCCATCAAGAAATAGACTATGCTTAGGCCTGACGCCCCAAAAATCATCAATTTTCTGCGTCCCCAGGAATCGACAAACCTCATGGCAACAAATGTAAAAACGAGATTGACGCTACCTGTAATGACGATATTAAATAAAATGTCTCCCACACTATACCCCGCTGCTGTAAAAATTTCCTGAGCATAATTAAATATGATATTGACGCCGCACCATTGCTGAAAAACAGCGAGGACAATTCCGATAATGAGTATTGGCAAGATTCTGGGTTGTAACAGATGTGATATGCTTACTTTACGACCAACGTTTTTTGCCACTGTATCTTTAATGGCTTTCAGTTCTCTTTCAGCATGTGCCTGACCTCCTATTTTTGCCAATATCTCAAAAGCTCTCTCGTCCTTCCTTTGAGTTGCTAGAAATCTTGGACTCTTTGGAACCACAAACATAAGTACGAAAAATATAAAGGCCGGAATCATTTCTGCCCAAAACATCCATCGCCATCCCATCGTTCCGTTCCAGGAGGTTCTCATTTCTTCTACTCCAATCTCACCCATAGGTTCAGCAATCAAATAGTTAACGATTTGTGCAGCTAAAATACCAACTACAATGGTCAGTTGGTTAATGGATACATATCTACCTCTTTGTTTGGACGGAGCCACCTCTGCTATATAAAGTGGAGACAAAGTTGACGCCAGTCCGATAGCTACTCCGCCAAGGATTCTGAAAACAATAAATGGATTAAAGTGGTCACAAGCTCCCGTTCCATATGCAGAAATGATGAAAAGCATTGCAGCTATGATCAAGGGTATCTTTCGTCCTATTCGATCTGCGACAAAGCCTGAAACCATGGCACCTATGATACAGCCAATGAGCGCGCTACTGATAGCCCAGCCTTGAAGTGCTGCCTGACTTTCGATTCCAAAATACAATTCATAAAACGGCTTAGCACCTCCAATGATCACCCAATCATAGCCGAATAAAAAGCCTCCAAGAGCTGAAACAGAGGCTAAAAATAATACATAAAGATTGTTAAACCTATACTGATTCAATGTATTTAATCTTTGGTTTGACTCCCCCACCAATGGTTCTGTGGATCAAAATCCTTACTCAAAAATTCAATACGTTGCGCTTCAAGCCTGGGCATCAGCACATTGATTTTTTCCTGATACATTTTCTTTGCCAAAGCTGGATCATGTTGCTCGTCCTTCCGAGGCATGTTAGCACTTACTGCTTTAAGCCATTCAGATAATTGATTCTTTAACGCTTTGGCTTTAGATGGATTGCTTTTCGACAAATCATTTTCTTCAGACAAATCAGCTTCCAGATCATATAATTCTATGTGATCATTCTCATAATAGTGTATCAGCTTCCATTTCCCCTCACGAATAATCGATGATGGCTCGCCGCCCTGGTTTCCATAATGAGGGTAATGCCAATATAATGGCCTCTCACCAAGTGATTTGCCTTCAATAACAGGCTTCAGACTGACTCCGTCAATGATTTGGTCTTCAGGAAGATCTATTCCGGCATAGTCAAGAAGTGTAGGATAAAAATCAATCCCACTTGCAGGATATTCGACATTTTGATGTTCCACTCCGGGAATTTGGATGAAAAAAGGTTCTCTGATTCCACCTTCCCATTGATAACCCTTGCCACCACGAAGCGGTTGATTGCTGGTCGAGTAAGCATCTCCGGAAGCCACACCACCATTATCAGAAGTGAAAACAATGATGGTCTGATCCATCAATCCTCTCGATTCTAATTCATCAAGCACAAGTCCAACCGCATCATCCATTTGTTCCACCAATCCTGCATAAACGGGGTTATCCTGAGTGACTCGGATGGGAAGTACCCTCTCCATTTCAAATCCGTGATCTGCAATACCATTAGCTTCAGCCTTATCTCTATATTTCCTCCATTTTTCTTCAGTGGTCTGAATAGGGCCGTGTACAGCGTAGAAAGACAAGTATGCCAGGAATGGAGTTTCTCTTTCTTTACGAATAAATTTGACGGTTTCTTTTGCTAATCTCATCGAGAGGTTTTCCCCATCTTCTTCATTAGGTAGTGACGGATTCTCCCATGGAGAAAAGTATCCACCTCTAGGACTTCCTACTTCCCAGCCACCTTTGTTGATCTGAAATCCGTGATCTTCAGGGTGTGAGCCAACATCTCCTATATGCCATTTCCCTGTGAAAAAGGTTTCGTAACCAGCTGCTTGCAATGCTTCTGGCATCGTGATCAAGTCAGCCGGAAGTACATGGTTGTAATCTGCGGGAAGCAAAATATCGTTTCTATTCGCCTTTCTCCATTCTTCTCCACTTCGAGCACCAATCCAATCAGTGATCTGATGCCTTGCAGTGAATTGGCCTGTCATAATACTCGCTCTTGAGGGACTACAAACCCGGCTTGCCGAATAGCCATTCTCAAAGATTACGGCATTCTTTGCAATTTTATCTATGTTAGGCGTTTCATAAAAATCACTTCCCATGAAACTTAAGTCATACAGACCAAAGTCATCTGCAAGGATAAAAACAATGTTGGGTTTTGAGCTTAGCAGGGGATCTGTATCCTCTCCTGTTGACTTGCAACACCATATCAGTATCACTGAAATGATCACCACAATTATTTTGCAAACTTTCTTCATAAACTTAAAATCTTTTGTCAGACCACATTAATCGACCTGCGATAAATATTCTTTAATGATGTTACAAAGACTAAACCTTTAATATGCAAAAATTAATTTGTCTATAAGTAAAGTTTGCAACAATCATATTCCTACAGAATAGACAATTTGATGATGGCTTATTCTGGAGGAGTCTTTGAATAATTCTTATCATAAAGCTCTAGCTGTCTAGCTTTCCATTGAGCCCCTTCTAAAAATACGGGGTAAGGCAAGGCAACATCCCATTGTCCCAGACTTTTAAGAAGACCTTTTGCCTTTTCAGGATAGTGCTCTCTTAGATCAGTACTTTCAAATACATCTTGTTCGAGATTATATAGCATGGGTAATCGATCCGGAAGCCTGATTAACTTCCAGTTTCCTTTTCGAATAGAAGCACTAATGGTAAAACGCCATTTCATCTCTTCATGGGGCGCCTCGTCATATTCACCAATTAAATAAGGAATAAGGTTAACGCCATCTAACCCTTTGGTCCCAACTTGATCATCTCCTCCAAGAGATAGAAATGTAGCGCCCAGATCTAATGAAGAGACAAATGAGTGATAGATCTTCCCGGATGGAAGACCATTCTTCCAGGTCATGATGAATGGTACTCGAATACCTCCCTCTAGGAGTGTCCCCTTCTGACCGCGAAATGGTGCATTATTAGATGCATTGCTGTCTTGTGGCCCACCATTGTCACTTATAAAAACAATCAGGGTATTGTCATAGACTCCCTCTTCTTTCAAAGCATTCATCATTTTACCAACATTAACATCCAGGCGGTGTACCATCGCTGCATAAGTTCTTCGCTTTTCGTCCTTAATAAATTCATATCTTTTAAGGTCTTCTTCTGTAGCCTGCATCGGTGTATGAGGGGCATTAAAAGAAGCGTAAAGAAAAAAAGGTTTTTTGCCATGCCGTTTTATGAAATCTACACATTCGTTTCCTTTATCATCAGTGAGGTATGTGATTTCTTGAGGTTTTTTATAATTGGACTCCAGCGCAGCTAAATATCCTCGATCAGTATCTGTAGCTCGAAAATAGTCATGTCCACCTCCGCGATAACCCCAAAATTCATGGAATCCGCGCTTTAGTGGATGAAAGTGCTCTTCCATTCCAAGATGCCATTTACCTACAAGACCATTGACATAGCCAAGACTATCCAGAAAATCAGGAATGGTTTTAATCACTGTGGGCAAGCCTAAATAATCGGGATCAAATCCTGGTTGGTTTCCTCCAATGTTATTATCATAACCAAAAGTGACTTGATTTATGCCTGTGATCAATCCAGCTCGAGATGGACTACAAACTGCTGAGGAAACATAGCCCTGACTGCAGAAGACTCCTTCCCTAGCCAATAGATCAATATTAGGCGTTTTGATCTGCTTGCTTCCGGTTACACCCAGATCAGCATAGCCCAGATCATCGGCAATTATCAACAAGATATTAGGTCTGTCGTCAGTTTGAGCCCAGGAAACCATTGATCCAATCGCAAAAAAATGAAGCCATAAAACTTTAAACATTGACATTTAAAAACTTAATTTGAAGGATGTTTTGTGGTGGAAATTTCCTTCGCAATATAACTAAAAAAATAACTGAATGGATAGTCTGGCAATTCAACAAGGATTCCTTGGTCAGAAGATATTGGTCATACCTAAAAAAACCAGAAAAGAGTTGAAGAACAATGCTATGACTGCACCGTTTTATATTACCGATATAGGACAATACCCTAATGCCGAGCATCATATGCGTGAAAGGCAACATGGTGCCAAACAGTACATCTTTATTTATTGCACCGGGGGAGAAGGATGGGTTATAGAAAGGGACCTAAAGACCATTGTATCGCCCAATCAATTCATCATTATAGAAAAAGATGCTCCTCATAGCTATGGAGCCTCAGAAGAACATCCGTGGACCATATTCTGGATCCACTTTTCCGGACATCTGTCAGAGGCTCTTTATCAACGATACGCTGAATTAAACATAAAAGATACCGAAGTACCTTATATGAATGAGAGAATTGAGGTATTTGATCAAATATTTGAAGTCCTGAGTGATCACTATCGGGCTAAAAATCTGGAATATGCTTGTCTGCTGGCACTCCATTTCATTAGCTCCTTCATCTTCAATAATGAAGATCGGAACAGCAATAATTTCAAGAAAAACACCCTGACTCAAGACATTATAGCTTACTTAAGAGAGCATATTGATAAGTCCTTAAGAGCAGAGGATCTCGCTCAAAAATTTCATTATTCCACATCCCACATTCTTTCCACTTTTAAGAAAAGTACCGGATACCCATTATTTAAATTTTTCAACATGAAAAAAGTGCAGAAGGCATGTGAATACTTGAATTATACAGATTTAAGTATAAAGGAGATCAGCTTTAAACTTGGTTTTCAGGACCCGCTTTACTTCTCAAGGCTATTCAAAAGCCAGATGGGTGTTTCACCGAGAAAATACAGGAAAGAACAGTTGGAATAATCCAGATTAAAGCGATCATGTAAACTTTGTTAACTTTGCCGGGTAGATAAAAATTTATGTCGAAAATAGTAGCAATTGTCGGGCGTCCCAATGTGGGAAAATCAACTTTATACAACCGTTTAGTCGGAGAGCGGCAGGCCATCATCGATAATGTCAGCGGGGTTACCCGGGACCGGATTTACGGCACCTGTGAGTGGAATGGCAAAAGCTTCACAGTAGTAGATACAGGAGGTTTTGTTAAGAATTCTGATGATCTCTTCGAAGCCGCCATAAGGGTGCAAGTCGAAATAGCCATTGAAGAAGCTGCAGTAATCATCTTTCTTACGGATGTAACTACAGGTATCACTGATCTGGATGAAGAGGTTGCGAACTTTTTGAGAAGGGCCGATAAGCCCGTGGTTCTGGGCGTTAACAAAGTGGATAATAGCACACGCGAAATATCTGCCAATGAATTCTGGTCGCTAGGGTTTGATGAGACTTTTTTCCTTAGCTCGATCACCGGTTCAGGTACCGGGGAACTTTTAGATGCTGTAGCCGAAAAACTGCCGGAGAATGAGGAAGAGGAGGATGAAGATGAATTGCCTCGATTGGCGATAATAGGCCAACCGAACGTTGGAAAGTCTTCATTGACCAATGCCCTTCTGGGCGAGGACCGGAACATTGTCACTGATATTGCAGGTACTACCAGAGATTCTATTCATTCCTACTATAACAAGTTTGGCAAGGAATTCATGTTAATCGACACAGCGGGAATCAGAAAGAAAAGTAAAGTTCACGAAGACCTGGAGTTTTACTCTGTCATGAGAGCAGTCCGAGCGATCGAGGAGTCAGATATTTGTATTTTGATGATTGACGCACAGACGGGAGTTGAATCACAGGACATGAATTTACTAGGACTGGTGCATAAGCGGAGAAAAGGATTGGTTATAGTGGTCAATAAATGGGATCTGATCAAAGATAAGGAAACCAATACTGCTAAAGAATTTACAGAAAAAATCAAGCGAAAGATTGCGCCATTTAAGGATATACCCATTCTATTCGTCTCTGTCTTAGAGAAACAAAGAATATTTCAGGTCATCGAAGCTGCACTAAAAGTCTACGAAAATCGACAGCAGAAAATACGGACATCAGAATTGAATAATTTGCTTTTAGAGCAAATCGAACGAAATCCACCCCCTGCAAATAGAGGTCGAATCATCAAGATCAAATACGTTACGCAATTGCCACTGAAGCACCCCGCGTTCGCATTTTTTTGCAATCATCCTAAACATATCAAAGCCAACTATAAAGGATTTCTCGAAAACCTGCTAAGAAAACATTTTGATTTTACTGGCACACCTATTAGTATTGTTTTTAAAGAAAAATAAGTAATGGAGATCATTGAAACGGGCATCGCGGGACTGAAGGTTTTAAAACCCATCATACATGGAGATCATCGCGGGTACTTTTTCGAAAGTTACAATAAATCATTGCTCGAAGAATCGGAATTGCAAATTGATTTTATTCAGGATAACGAAGCGATGTCACACCAGAAGATTTTTAGGGGATTTCACTATCAGCTTCCACCTTTTGGTCAAACAAAACTGGTGCGTGTAGTGCATGGAGCTGTATTTGACGTCGTGATCGATATACGGCCTGGATCCAGCACTTACGGCGAAACTTATGCCATTGAATTATCCTCAGAAAATAAGCTTCAGCTTTTGGTGCCTAAAGGCTTTGCACACGGTTACCTTTGCCTGGAAGATCACACCATCTTTTCTTACAAAGTCGATGCACCCTATCACTTCGAATCTGAAAAAGGAATTTCCTACCTGGATCCCTCACTGAATATAGAATGGCCTCAACCGCCTTCTAAATTCATTGTTTCGCAAAAGGACAAAGTAGCTCCACCTTTGGGGTCGCATGTAGCTTATGAATAGTGTGAAAAAGGTACTGGTAACTGGGGCCAATGGGCAGCTGGGTTCTGAACTAAGAAAACTTGGACTCGATGGATATACATTTGCAGATAAGAAAGAGCTTGATTTGTGCAGTATCAAAAGCATGGAGCAGTACTTTAAAGACCAATCTTTCAATGTCATTGTTAACTGCGCAGCTTACACTGCAGTGGATCTTGCGGAAAAAGAAAAAGACAAATGCTTTAATGTCAATGTCAAAGCTGTCAGAAATCTAGCGCTGTTGGCCAAGAAGCAAAATTGCAAATTAATCCACCTATCCTCAGACTATGTTTATCATCCTGATCATAATGTGCCCTTACATGAGAGTGATCCCTGCCATCCGAAAGGAGTTTACGCACTTAGCAAGAGAGCGGGTGAGAAAGCCATTTTTGATGTTTTCGAGAATGCCATTGTACTGAGAGTGTCATGGCTGTATTCAACATTCGGAAATAACTTTGTCAAAACCATGCTTCGACTGGGAGCAGAAAGAACCAAACTCAATATTGTTGACGATCAAATCGGCAGTCCAACTAACGCTGCAGATCTTGCAAAAGTCATCACTGAGATCATTAAGCAGGACAAAGGTCAGGGGATTTATAACTACAGTAATCTGGGTTTTATCTCCTGGGCAGACTTTGCCGAAGCAATTTTTCAACTTTCAGGGATGCATATACAAATCAACAGAATTCCAAGTACAGCGTACCCTACCCCGGCTCCCAGACCGAATAATTCCAGACTCATTAAATCCAAGATTGCCGATGAATTTAATCTAGAATTGAACCATTGGCATAAAAGTCTCCAGAAATGTCTTAAAGAAATAAACAACTGAATGGTTATAAAAAACGTTTATTCTTTAATTTCGAAGTAGTAAACCATTAAAGGGATCAGAAACATTTTCAAAATTTCAGGAATCATCACCTTACTCCTGGTTGTGAACGAGGGTCTAAACGCGACACATAACCGGGCAGGTGAAATTATCTATACTCAAATAGGTGAGCTGACCATAAGGGCAACCATCATTACTTATACCAAGACCAGCAGCTTTGATGCCGACAGAGATAGTCTGATGATGGATTGGGGTGATGGAACCATGGAAGCGGTGTTTAGAAGCAATGGCAATGGGAATGGTGAGGAATTACAAGGTGATATAAAATTGAATTTCTACACTGCAGAACATACTTATCCCGGAAGAGGAACATATACCATGAGTTTTACTGATCCGAATAGAGTAGCTAATATTTTAAATGTCAATGCTCCTAATTCTATTGAGATTCCGTTTTATGTAGAAACCACCTTTACTTTTCTTAATGCACAATTTCAGGGCTCTAATAGTTCTGTTCAATTGCTTTCGGAACCTATTGATTTTGGTTGCGTAGGTCAAAGATTTGTACACAATCCCAACGCTTATGATGTAGATGGCGATAGCATCAGTTACGAGTTGGTTATTCCCCGTGAGGGAACTGATATGGATGTTCCTAAGTACAAGTATCCCGACGAAATTGTGAGTGGTCCTTTTAACCAAATTTCCTTAGATCCTGAAACCGGCAATTTCGTCTGGGACAGTCCACAAGTCGTAGGTGAATACAATATTGCTATTAAGATCAATGAATATAGGGGAGGTGTTCTCATCGGCAGCGTAGTAAGAGATATGCAGATTTTCGTAAGTGATTGTGAAAATAGGCCTCCCACTATCGAAAGTATTGAGGAAATTTGTGTCATCGCCGGAGAAGAAGTTAATATTCCTCTGCTGATCAATGATCCGGATGAAGGTCAACAAGTGCGTGTCTCAGTAACAGGGGGGCCATTTGAGGTCAATATATCGCCAGCTGTACTTGACAATGATGAAGGATATGTGGATCCTGAAGTTAATCTTAATTTGGCTTGGCAAACTACTTGTGAGCACATTTCAGATACTTATTATCAAGTAGTTGTAAAAGCTGTTGACGATGTTTTTACTCTCCAGGAAAGTGGTTTAGCAGCCTTAAAGACCATTAGAATTAAAGTGGTAGGGCCACCTCCGGAAAATTTAGTCGCTGAGACTTTTCCCGATAGAATAAAACTTTCCTGGGATAATCCTTATTTATGCGAAGATGCTGCCAATAATTATTTTCAAGGTTTTTCCGTGTGGCGAAAATTGAAAAGCACTCAATTTCCTCTTGATACATGTGAAACTGGACTTGAAGGCAAAGGCTATGAAAAAATTGTCTTTATTACACGTGAAAAGGAAGAAGATAAATACGTCTATTTTGATGAGGATGTTTTGAAAGGAAACACCTATTGCTACAGAGTTTTAGGAGAGTTTGCACAGATTTCGTCGCAAGGTTTTCCTTTTAATCCGGTCGCCAGTTTGCCTTCCAATGAATCTTGTGGTATTCTGGTTAGAGATATTCCTATTATCACAAGAGTCACTGTAGAGGAAACCTCAAGTGTAGATGGAGAAATCCTAATCAAATGGGTGAAACCAAAAATTCCGGATCTGGATACTTTATTATTTCCAGGCCCCTACACTTACAAATTACTGAGAGCAGAAGGGTTTACAGGAGCAGAATTTGTGGAAGTTCCTGGGACTGAGATCAATAGCAAATTTTTTGCTGAAGAAATTGATTCGATTTTTATTGATCAAAGCTTAAATACCCTTGAAACTCCTTTTAGGTATCGAATTGATTTTTTCACTGGCAATACCAATACATTCTACGGTTCATCTTCCGTGGCGTCCTCCGTATTTTTAGGAATTACTTCAAATGACAGATTGGTGGATCTCTTATGGACCGAAAGCGTACCTTGGGAAAACTATTCCTATACGATATTTGAGGTAGATCCAACATCTGGTCAACTGGATTCAATCGGTTCGACTACAACTTCAGGATTCAGAATTTCTGGTTTGGAAAATGGCTTTGAATATTGCTATGTAGTCAGAAGTGAAGGCACTTATGGCATAAGCGGTGTCGAAGATCCATTATTCAATTTCAGTCAAATACGATGTGAGGTGCCCAAGGACTCGCTGGCTCCCTGTATTCCAGACCTGACCGTTATCAATCTTTGTGACGATGAAACCATTGTGGGTAGTGAGGGAGAGTTTATTAATAGATTAATATGGTCCGAAAAGGAATTAGGATGTCTTTCAGACTCCGATCTATCTTCCTTTAACCTTTATTTCTCTGAGGACAGCATTGACTTCGAACTCATAGCTAACATAGATGCCACTCAGGATTTTGAATATGATGACTTCCTAGACAATTCAGTGTCTGGATGTTATGCCATTACCTCCATCGACAGCTCAGGAAATGAAAGTGAATTCAGTGAGGTCATTTGCTCTGCTAATTGCCCATTATACGAGTTGCCTAATGTATTCACACCAAATGGTGACAATGCCAATGATTTTTTTGTCCCAAGAGCTAATCGATTCATTTCGAGTATAGATCTCAAAATTTATAACAGGTGGGGAGGGCTGGTTTTCGAGACTAACGATCCGCAAATCAACTGGGACGGTACAGATATTTCCGGGTCTGAACTGGCCGAAGGAGTTTACTATTATAAGTGTAGAGTTTTAGAAAGTGAAATTGGACGCAGTAGTGGAACAACTATAGGCCAACTTGCTGGTTCAGTCACCATCATTAGGTCAAGATAATCTGGAGGACTGCCAGATTCTTCTTATCATTTTATTAGATTTATATCGTATCAGAATTATTAAGCATGTTCACAGGTATTATTGAAAGCGTTGGGAAGGTCACGTCGATCACAAAAAATGGCACTAATAAAAGTTTTTGGGTAGAGTCCAATATCACCTCTGAGCTTAAAGTAGACCAAAGTGTATCACACAATGGTGTTTGTCTTACCGTGGTAGCCATACAAAACCACCTATATCAGGTAACCATTATTAATGAGACGCTGCAAAAGTCAAACCTGGGCGAAATTGTAGAAGGTAGCCATGTTAATTTGGAAAGATCACTCACACTTAATCAAAGACTAGATGGACATATTGTTCAAGGGCATGTAGACGCAACAGGAAAATGCACATTTATCAAAGAAGAAGGTGGAAGTTGGGTATTTTCATTTACAGTAGATAAGTCCTTTAACAATTACATGGTTGAAAAAGGCAGCATTTGTATTAATGGTGTAAGTCTAACTCTCGTTAATGTTGGTGATGGAAAATTTTCAGTGGCCATTATTCCTTATACTTATGAACATACAACCTTTTCTCAAATTAGAGTAGGTGATAAAATCAATTTGGAATTTGATATACTTGGTAAATATTTTTTAAGGTTTATAGAAAACCAAAAGCGTTAATATTGCCGTATATCTTACAAATAAAGCTTTTTATGATAAATATGTAAATTGTCGCGCAAAACATTTTATATTTGCGGTAACTAATACCTTTTTTTAAACCTAATTACACTTAAACCTAAATCTAATAAAACCTAATTAACACCTAACTTACTTTCATAAGTTTAATAGATCACGGTTTAGTTTAATTATTAAATCATTTTAATAATGGACTACCTAAACACTTTAAAACTTAAGCATATAGTATTATGCTTTATCTTATTTGTTTCTTTTAATACTTTTGGTCAGAGCTACGCAGATTGTGAAGATCCTCAATCAGTTGAAGATACGGAGTGCCTGAGTACATTGGATCTATGTATAGATTATGCTAATATAGGCCCGGATGACTACGTGGACATTTTTGTAACATTAAACGACAATATCATTGTCGATCCGTGTGGTATTTCTGTAAACAACGATGCGCAGTATGGTACTGTAGAAAAAATCACAGAGAACGGGGAATGTTATGTTCGTTACACTGTGACTGACCCTAATTACGAAATCAGAGATAGTTTCACTTATAATTATTGCTATGAAGCTTTATGTGATTACCCAATGAATTATTGTGAAGGTGGAGGAAAAATTTGGACAATGCAAATTCAATACACCGGCGAAGAAGATAACGTAGCCGCAGTTGTAAAGGGAAAAGAAGGTCCGAATTCAAATCCATTCGATACCATATACGGATTATCAACTGGCGATATCTTTTTTGTAGATGGTACTGATCTTGGAAAAAATCAAACTGAATGGCTTTTTACATTTTACACCAATAATACAATTTCGGCGGCAAATGTTTTCAGTACGGCGCAGGTTCATACATCCTGTTCAGAAGATATCTTTGGAGTAGACTTTGGTGTGTTCACACCTATTAAAGGTTGTGTTGCATCAAAAAATGACAAACTTCAATGTATAGATTTCTCTAATCCCGACGCAGTACCAGGAAATTTTACCATTGCTCCCCAAGTATACTGTGATCAGACCTATGTGGTTGTTCTTCTTGATGGTGTAGGACTTCTTCCGATCGACTTCGGTTCTGTTACTGGAAGAGCAATCAGCAGCAACAATTTGATCACCTGGTCTATTGATGCCGTAGTTGGTGAAGAATATTTAATTCTACAAAGTTCATCGAATGGTGTTGCATGGTCGGATATTATGAAAACCAAGAATCCTCAAATTGGTGAATTTAAGTTTCTAGACAAAAATGTTGATTCTGAAATCACCTATTACAGATTCAAGATGATCTCATTTAACGGTGATGACACTTATTCCAGGTCCATAAAAGTTGCGAACAAGCAAATAAAGGATAAAGGTGTAACAGTTTTTCCTAATCCTGTGAAAGACGTTGTTAACTTTAAATCAGAGTTTAAAATACAATCTGTTAGAATTCTTAATGTTAGTGGACAAGTTGTTCATGTTCAAAATATAGAAGCACATCAAGCTGATATCAATACACAATTACTGGGTATTGATGCCGGTATCTACTACATGGAATTTAATGTTGAAAATCAGGAAAGAGTAATAAAGAAACTATCTATTTTTTAGATTATAAAGATACTTTGAGTAAGTAAAAAAAGGCTGTCTCTTCATGAGATGGCCTTTTTTTTATAGCGAGTCATTTATCAATAAATCTTAAGAAGAGCGTTTAAGCATTAAATAGATATAAAGGCTTTCAGAGATGACATCGAGATGACCACCATAATCGCTTTTAATAATAGACTTTATAGGGAGGATCATATTTAAGAAGTGCGATCATAACCTTGCAATTTATAGATATCTTATCGATAATAGCTCCCAAGCTTTCAGGCGCAATGCTGATCAATTCCAATAATATCTTGGATATTTGGCTCATTGCAAAGAAGTTGACCAGACATTTATCATATAATAGTTGGTTAAATTACAACCCTTCCTTTATATCAACGATATTGCAAAGTGAACACTTCCCATAACTTTTGATTCCCGGCAAACTACAGATCATATTAGAGCACAATCTATTCATAATGAAAAGAAAGTAGCTCATTAAGAATTAGGCTGCCAAAAAAAAAGCTGCTCAGTAATACTACTGAACAGCTTTTAAATTATATCACTTGAAGATTGGAACCTAGTCCAACAAACTTACCTCTTCAAGCTCTTCTTCACCATTGTCCTTCCTTGGTTCAACGTATAGATTTCTGTACTTTTTCAATCCAGTACCTGCAGGTATCTTCTTACCTACAATTACATTCTCTTTAAGTCCATCTAATCCATCTCTCTTGGCACCAATTGCAGCGGTACTTAAAACTTTGGTAGTCTCCTGGAATGATGCAGCTGAAATCCAGCTGGACACACCCAGTGACGACTTAGTAATACCTTGAAGCACTGGCTTAGAAGTTGCAGGAATGGCATCTCTCCATTCTACTGTCTTCATGTCATTTCTTTTAAGTAAAGAGTTCTCTTCTCTTAACTGTCTAAGAGTGACCAATTGACCAGCTTTCAAATTGGTAGACTCGCCCGGATCAGTAATGAACTTCTTGTCATAAATCCAATCATTCTGCTCTAAGAATTCATGTCGTTCTACAGCTTCGCCTTCTAAGAAAACAGTGTCACCTGCATCTTCGATTTGTAGTCTCTTCATCATCTGTCTGACGATCACCTCGATATGCTTATCATTGATATCGATACCTTGAGATCTATAAACCTCTTGAATTTCATTCACCAAATAGTACTGAACTGCAAATGGACCCTTGATTTTAAGAATGTCTGCTGGAGAAATAGAACCATCTGACAATGGCATTCCTGCTCTAACAAAATCACCTTCCTGAACCAATATGTGCTTAGAAAGCCCAATCAGATATTTCTTCCTCTGATTCGTTTTCTCATCTTCTACAAAGACTTCCCTGTTTCCTCTTTTGATCTTTCCGAAAGAAACTATTCCATCGATCTCTGCAGTTGTAGCAGGATTAGAAGGATTCCTGGCTTCGAACAATTCAGTTACCCTTGGAAGACCACCGGTAATATCCTGTACGCCTCCCAGTTTACGAGGAATCTTTACAATTTTATCACCAGCCTTCACTTCTGCGCCATCTTCTATAGAGATATAGGCACCTACAGGTAAGTTATAACTCTTCAATTCCTCACCAGAAGTCGATAAGATTTTGATGGTTGGAATCTTCTTTTTGTTTTTAGATTCAACCACAACCTTTTCAGCAAATCCAGTCTGATCATCTCTTTCTATTCTGTAAGTCTGGCCTTCTTCGATAGCTTCAAATTGAGCAATACCCTTGAATTCAGTAATGATCATATTGTTAAACGGATCCCAATTACAAATCACGTCTCCTTTATTAACCTTCTGTCCGTCTTTTACGAAAAGTGTCGCTCCATAAGGAATATATAAAGTCACATAAACTTTACCCGTTTCTGGATCCATGATTCTCACTTCACCAGATCTCGATAGCACGACATTTACTTTCTTTCCATTCTCCTCCGATTCTACGGTCTTAATGTTATCAAATTCCAATTTACCATTGAACTTAGATATCAATTCAGACTCTTGCTTGGTCACTGAAGCGATACCACCCACGTGGAAGGTACGAAGTGTCAACTGCGTTCCAGGTTCCCCAATACTTTGGGCTGCGATAATTCCTACTGCATCACCCTCTTCAGCGATTCTTCCAGAAGCAAGGTTTTTACCGTAGCACTTCACACAAACTCCAGATTTCGTTTCACAAGTTAAAACGGATCTAATCGTCACCATCTCTATACCAGCATCTTCGATTTTATCGGCAACAGGTGGACTAATATATTCGCCCGCTTTTAGAAGTACTTCATCAGTAACCGGATCTTCGACATCGTAAAGTGTATATCTTCCGATAATTCTTGCTGATAAAGTTTCTATTACCTTTTCGTTCTCCTTCAGTGCATAGGTATCAATACCTCTAAGAGTATCACAATCTTCTTCCGTAATGATGACATCCTGAGATACATCAACCAATCTTCTGGTCAGGTAACCGGCATCTGCAGTCTTTAATGCAGTATCCGCCAGACCTTTTCTCGCACCGTGTGTGGAAATAAAATATTCTAATACAGAAAGTCCATCCAGGAAGTTAGAAAGAATTGGGTTTTCAATAATCGCTCCACCTGTATCTCCTGATTTCCTTGGCTTGGCCATCAAACCTCTTAATCCACACAACTGCTTAATCTGCTGTTGAGAACCTCTCGCTCCAGAATGAAGCATCATGTATACAGAGTTGAATCCATCTTTATGCTCAGCCAACTCTGTCATCAGATTTTCAGTAATCTTATTATCTGCAAACGTCCACTTATCGATAATTTGGTTGTAACGCTCATTATTGGTAATCAGACCCATGTTGTAGTTTTCCCAAACTTCATCAACTTCTTGATTCGCATCTAAAAGCGTACTTTCTTTAGCTGTAGGATTAATTAAATCTCCAAGGTTGAATGATAATCCACCTTTAAATGACCATAAAAATCCTAATTCCTTAATCTTATCGAGGAATTCAGCTGTGATTTTGAAACTCGTTCTATCAATGATCTTACTAATTTCCTTCTTTAGGTTTTTCTTAGTAAGTAGTTCATTAATGAAGGGAACATTGGCAGGAACTGCCTCATTAAAGATCACTCTTCCTACGCTTGTTTCTATCACCTCTGGAACCAACTGTCCCAATTCATTTTCAACATTGACCCTAACTTTAATTACAGCATGAAGATCAATCTTGCCTTCATTGTATGCAATTAAAACCTCTTCAGGACTATAGAATGTCATGCCCTCGCCTTTCACATCACCTTTCTTCTTCGACTTCCTCAGTTTGGTCAGATAGTAAAGTCCCAAGACCATATCCTGTGAAGGAAGGGTGATAGGAGAACCGTTCTGAGGATTCAACATGTTATGGGAAGCCAACATTAGTACCTGAGCTTCTAATATCGCTGCATGTCCAAGTGGCACGTGCACGGCCATCTGGTCACCATCAAAATCCGCATTAAATGCTCCGCATACCAATGGGTGCAACTGAATAGCCTTTCCTTCTACCAATTTAGGCTGGAATGCCTGGATAGACAACCTGTGGAGAGTAGGAGCCCTATTCAATAGAACAGGATGACCTTTTAATATATTCTCAAGTATTTCCCAAATCACTGGATCTTTACGATCCACTAACTTCTTAGCTGACTTTACAGTCTTTACGATTCCCCTTTCGATCAATTTTCTAATTACGAAAGGCTTGAACAGCTCAGAAGCCATTCCTTTAGGAATTCCACACTCATGCAGTTTTAAGGTAGGACCTACGACGATCACTGAACGTCCGGAATAATCCACCCTTTTACCCAATAAGTTTTGTCTGAATCGACCTTGTTTTCCTTTCAAAATATCACTCAAAGACTTTAACGCCCGTCCACCTTCTGCTTTCACGGCATTAGATTTTCTGGAATTGTCAAACAATGAGTCAACTGCCTCCTGAAGCATTCTTTTCTCATTTCTAAGAATTACTTCTGGTGCTTTAATTTCTAAAAGTCTCTTAAGTCTGTTGTTTCTGATGATTACTCTACGATACAAGTCATTCAAGTCTGAAGAAGCAAATCTACCTCCATCTAATGGTACCAACGGTCTTAGTTCCGGTGGAATAATAGGCAGATATTGAATGATCGCCCATTCCGGCTTATTTTCAATACGTGTCTGTCCATCTCTGAAAGCTTCTACTACCCTCAATCTCTTTAGAGCCTCGGACTTTCTTTGCTGAGATGTTTCATTAGCAGCCTGATATCTCAGTGCAGCTGAAAGTTCATCAAGTTGTAATCTTTCCAACAACATTTTGACTGCTTCAGCACCCATGTGGGCGATGAATTTTTGAGGGTCATTGTCATCTAGCATCTGGTTTTCCTTCGGAAGACCATCTAATATCTCAAAGTACTCCTCCTCAGTAAGCAAATCTTGCTTTGCAATTCCATCTTCTTCCTTGATACCGGCCTGAATAACGACGTATCTCTCATAATAGATAATCGACTCTAATTTCTTAGAAGACAATCCCAGGAGGTAACCAATTTTGTTAGGAAGAGATTTGAAAAACCAAATATGAACAACAGGAACGACCAGTTTAATGTGTCCCATTCGCTCTCTTCTTACCTTCTTTTCGGTTACTTCTACACCACATCTGTCACATACGATTCCTTTATATCTAATTCTTTTATACTTTCCACAGTAACATTCGTAATCTTTAACAGGCCCGAATATTCGCTCGCAGAAAAGTCCATCTCTTTCTGGCTTATAAGACCGATAATTAATCGTTTCCGGCTTCAATACTTCACCATAGGATCTTTCTAGTATATCATCCGGAGAGCACAAGCTAATTGTGATCGACTCGAATGGAGCGCGTGTCTGCGTATTATTTTTTCTAAACGGCATAATGCTTTTATTTAATAATGGTGAATGAATTAGTCAAATTTGATATCCAATGCGAGCCCTTTAAGCTCATGAACCAGTACGTTAAAAGATTCCGGAACATTTGGTTCTGGTAAATTATCTCCTTTAACGATGGCCTCATATGCTTTGGCTCTTCCAATAATATCATCTGACTTAATGGTCAACAACTCTCTCAGAATGTTAGAAGCACCAAATGCCTCTAGCGCCCAAACTTCCATCTCACCAAATCTTTGTCCACCAAATTGAGCTTTACCACCAAGTGGTTGCTGTGTAATCAATGAATAAGGTCCGATTGATCTTGCATGCATCTTATCATCTACCATGTGAGATAGCTTAAGCATGTAGATCACACCTACAGTTGCCTGCTGGTGGAACCTGTCTCCTGTCTCTCCATCATATAAGTACGTTTGTCCTAGTGATGGAAGCTTTGCAGCTTGTATTTGTTCCTCGATTTCTTCTGTAGAAGCACCATCGAATATCGGGGTTGCAAATTTAAGGTCCATCTTCTTACCAGCCCAGCCGAGAACGGTTTCAAAAATTTGTCCCAAATTCATCCTTGAAGGTACACCTAGTGGGTTCAATACAATATCCACAGGAGTTCCATCTTCTAAGAAAGGCATATCCTCCTGTCTTACAATTCTGGAGACAATACCTTTATTACCGTGTCTTCCTGCCAACTTATCACCTACTTTAAGTTTACGCTTTTTAGCCATATAAACTTTAGCAAGTTTGAGTACACCAGCTGGAAGCTCATCTCCTATACTGATATTGAACTTCTCTCTCTTATACTTTCCAACTTCCTCATTGACCTTGATGCTATAATTATGTAGCGTCCTGGCGATCAAGCTATTGATCTTTTCATCCTTGGTCCAATTAGAGTAATCGACTTCATTATAGTTGATCTCTTTTAAGACTTTAGGTGAGAACTTGGTTCCTTTAGAAATCAATTCTTCATTGTAAATACTACGAACACCCTCAGAAGATTTACCTCCTGTCAGCTTCATCAATTTATCAATCAATGTCGTTTGCAACTCGTTCAACGCTACAGCGTGTTTATCCTCAAGTTTTGAAAGCAAATCTTTCTCCTGTACCTTTTGGAATTTATCTTTCTTGGCTCTGGCAAAAAGTTGCTTGTCAATGATAATACCTTTCGTTGATGGAGGTGCTTTCAATGAAGCATCTTTTACATCTCCTGCTTTGTCTCCGAAAATCGCTCTTAATAGCTTTTCTTCCGGTGTAGGATCAGACTCACCTTTAGGAGTGATTTTGCCGATGAGAATATCGCCTTCTTTAACCCAGGCACCAACTCTTATGATTCCATTTTCATCGAGATCTTTAGTTGCCTCTTCTGAAACATTCGGAATGTCATTCGTCAACTCCTCTTCTCCAAGTTTGGTATCTCTGATGTCAAGATCAAAGTTTTCAATGTGAAGAGAGGTAAAAATGTCTTCTCTTACCACTCTTTCAGAAAGCACAATCGCATCCTCAAAGTTGTAACCTTTCCAAGGCATGAAGGAAACCATCAGGTTTTGGCCCAAAGCCAATTCACCTTTCTCTGTTGCATATCCGTCACAAAGAATACTACCTTTTACAACTCTGTCTCCCTTCGCCACAATAGGTTGAAGGTTAATACAAGTACCTTGGTTGGTTCTTCTAAACTTCGTCAATGGATAAGACTTCACATTGCTTTCGAAAGAAACCAATTGCTCATCTTCATCCATATCATATTTAATAACGATTTCATTCGCGTCTACATACTCCACAACACCTTCTCCCTCTGCATTGATTAACATTCTTGAGTCTCTGGCCACTTTTCCTTCTAAGCCAGTTCCGACGATTGGCGACTGAGGCTTGATTAAAGGTACTGCCTGACGCTGCATGTTAGATCCCATCAAGGCCCTGTTCGCATCATCATTTTCAAGGAAAGGAATGAGTGAAGCAGAAACCCCCACAATCTGGTTAGGAGCTACATCCATGAATTCTACCTCTTCCGGTGTAAGAACCGGGAAATCCCCATGCTCTCTACACTTAATTCTATCAGATACGAATGCTCCTTTCTCGTTCAATATGGAGTTCGCCTGCGCTACTTTCTTGAAATCTTCTCCTTCTGCTGACAAGTATTGCCCATTTCCGGAAAGATCCACCACCCCATCACTAACAGGTCTGTATGGTGTCTCCAGGAAGCCCATTTTATTCACTTTAGCGTGTACACAGAGCGTCGAAATCAATCCAATATTTGGTCCCTCCGGCGTTTCAATGGTACATAACCTTCCATAGTGAGAATAGTGAACATCCCTTACTTCGAATCCTGCTCTTTCTCTGGAAAGTCCGCCAGGTCCCAGTGCTGAAATTCTTCTTTTGTGAGTTATTTCAGACAGCGGGTTGGTTTGATCCAGGAACTGAGACAATTGTGACGTTCCGAAAAAGGAGTTGATCACAGAAGATAACGTCCGCGCATTGATCAAATCAACCGGGGTGAAAACTTCATTATCTCTAACATTCATTCTTTCGCGAATGGTTCTGGCCATCCTTGCAAGTCCCACACCGAACTGGGCATATAATTGCTCACCTACTGTTCGTACTCTACGGTTAGAAAGGTGATCGATATCATCCAATTCAGCTTTCTGGTTGATTAAACTCACCAAATATTGAATGATTTGGATGATGTCATCCTTCGTTAAAACCAATGTTTCCTTATCGGTGTCCAGCTTTAACTTTCTATTGATCTTATATCGACCCACTTCTCCGAGATTATATCTCTTATCAGAGAAAAACAACTTGTCGATAATTCCTCGTGCTGTTTCCTCGTCTGGTGGATCAGTTCCTCTTAACTGTCTGTATATATATTGAACTGCTTCAATTTCAGAACTAGAGGGGTCCTTTTGTAAGGTATTATATATGATGGAGAAATCTTCAGCGATGTCATCTTTCTGTAGAATGATGCTATCGATATCTGCATCCATGATGAGTTTGGTATTCTCCTCATCCAGAATAACATCTCTTTCAAGAATAATCTCATTTCTTTCTATGGTTACCACCTCGCCCGTATCTTCATCCACAAAATCCTCGGACCATTTTCTCAAGACTCTTGCAGCAAGTTTTCTGCCTATAGCCTTTTTAATTTCCTTCTGAGTAACCTTGATTTCTTCCGCTAATCCAAAAATATCAAGTATTTCCTTGTCTGAATCAAATCCTATCGCTCTCAATAAGGTCGTTACAGGAAACTTCTTTTTCCTGTCAATGTAAGCATACATCACTGTATTGATATCAGTCGCAAACTCCATCCACGCGCCTTTGAACGGAATAACTCTTGCAGAGTAAATCTTTGTACCATTCGGGTGGAAAGACTGACTGAAAAATACTCCCGGTGATCTGTGTAGTTGGGAAACGATGATTCTTTCAGCACCATTTATGACAAATGTCCCTTTAGGAGTCATGTAAGGAATGTTTCCTAAGAAAACATCCTGTACAATGGTCTGGAAATCAACATGCTCTTCATCGTTACAGGATAACCTAAGCTTTGCTTTAAGGGGAACACTATAAGTTAGTCCTCTCTGCATACATTCGGCTATGCTATATCTTGGTGGATCTACGAAGTAATCCAAAAATTCCAGAACGAAGATATTTCTAGCATCCGTAATAGGAAAGTTTTCCTGAAACACTCTATACAACCCCTCGCTATTTCTATTTTCAGGTGTGGTTCCTAACTGGAAGAATTCCATAAAGGAATCCAATTGTATGTCCAATAGGTTAGGAGTTTCTGATGGAAGTTTAATTTTTCCAAAATTTACTCTTGCTTCTTCAGCAAGCAGTGCGGTTGTGTTGGATGACATATTTGAGATATTTATTATTAACCGGACTTTCCCGGAAATTGCTTCTAAACAAAAAATGATATACTAGTAAATGACGATAGGCTTAGATCGAGGTCACGCTCAATTTAAGCCATATCGCCATTTAATATGTATTGGATCTGTATTCGATCATTCAACTACTTCAACTCAACTTGAGCACCAGCAGCCTCGAGTTCAGATTTAATAGATTCAGCTTCTGCTTTAGGAACTCCTTCCTTAATAACAGCAGGTGCTCCATCTACTAAGTCTTTAGCATCTTTCAATCCTACTCCAAGAAGATTTTTTACCGCTTTTACAACAGCAAGTTTTGCACTTCCAGCAGAAGTTAACTCAATGTTAAAATCGGTTTTTTCTTCAGCAGCGTCATCGCCACCAGCAGCAGGGCCAGCAGCAACAGCAACAGCTGCAGCAGCGGGTTCAATACCGTACTCGTCTTTTAAAATGTCAGCCAGTTCACTTACATCTTTAACTGTAAGATTTACTAACTGTTCTGCAATTGCTTTTAAATCAGCCATTTTTAATTATGGTTTTAAATTTTTTAACAATAGTTGCGTATAATAAATGCTTGGAAGCCTATATTATGAAGCATCGCTTCTTTCCTGCAATGCTTTTACTAAACCAGCGATTGTATTGCCTCCGGACTGTAGTGATCCGATTACATTTTTGATCGGTGATTGTAATAACGTAACGATTTCTCCGATGAGATCTTCCTTAGACTTCAAGCTTGCCAATGCATCAATCTGATCGTCTCCTATAAAGACATCCTGATCAATATAAGCCGCCTTTAAGACTGGTCGCTCACCTTTTTTTCCTCTAAATTCTTTAATGACTTTAGCCGGGTCATTCGCTACATCTGTAAACATAAAAGCAGTAGGTCCTTTCAAGATGTCCATTAAAGGTTGGTATCCTTTACCTTCATCAAATGACTCTAGTGCTTTTTTAGCTAATGTATTTTTAACGACTTTCATTTCTATGCCTTTCGCGTAGCATAAGCCTCGAAGTCGATTCACTTGTTCTACTGTAAGTTTTGAAGAATCAGTCAAGTAAAAGAAATCACTATTACTGAACTTTTCTTTCAACTCCTCTATTGCAGCAGTTTTTTCAGTTCTATTCATTTTAATTAGTTATAACTTTACTTAATAGATTTCGGATCAATACTTATTCCAGGACTCATCGAACTTGCAACGCTTACGGACTTCATATAGTTTCCTTTCGCAGTTGCCGGCTTCATTTTAATCAATAAGCCTAACAGTTCCTGAGCATTCTGTGTCAATTTCTCTGCTGAGAATGATACTCGCCCGATGGAAGAATGTACGATTCCATATTTATCCACACGGAAAGCAATTTTACCACCTTTAACATCATTGACTGCAGATGCGACATCCATAGTTACCGTTCCCGATTTTGGATTAGGCATTAGACCTCTTGGACCTAATATCCTACCAATACGGCCTACCTGGGCCATCACGGTTGGCATTGCTATCACAACATCCACATCAGTCCATCCACCCTGGATTTTCTGAACGTATTCATCTAAGCCTGCGTAGTCCGCTCCAGCTTCTAAAGCCTCAGCTTCTTTATCAGGTGTACATAAGACCAATACGGATTTAGTTTTACCAGTACCATTAGGCAATGATACCGTTCCTCTGATCGCCTGGTCGGCTTTACGAGGATCCACGCCAAGTCTGACGTGTACATCTACGGAAGCGTCAAATTTTGTGATGTTCACATCTTTGACCAGGGCCATTGCTTCCTCTAAAGGATACAACTTATCGTTGTCTACTTTAGCTGCCGCAACTTTCCACTTCTTAGTTTGTTTTGCCATAATTTAATCTAAGGTCCAAACGTACATAACAAAGTATGCACTCCCTTGTTTTAAAAAGTTAATTAATTAATTTTCCCACGGAGGTGTTCCTTTGACTCTTAATCCCATGCTTCTCGCTGTACCTGCAACCATTTTCATAGCTGATTCCACTGCGTGAGCATTAAGATCCTCCATTTTGTCTTCTGCTATCGCCTGAACTTGGGCCCAGGTAACACTACCAACTTTCTGTCTATTTGACTCAGGAGAGCCTTTCTTAATCTTTGCTGCTTCCATCAACTGCACTGCTGCAGGTGGTGTTTTAACAACAAAATCGAAAGATTTGTCCTTGAATACAGTAATGACAACTGGTAGTAATTTACCGGCTTGATCCTGCGTCTTAGCATTAAATCGTTTACAAAACTCCATAATGTTAACACCCTTAGCACCTAATGCAGGTCCAACTGGTGGTGAAGGGTTCGCTGCCCCTCCTTTAACCTGGAGTTTTATAAAGCCTTCAATCTCTTTAGCCATTTTTGAACTATTATTTTACTCTTTTATAATTCGGCTGATCATCAGATCAACATTCATTATGATTGTTTTTCTACTTGCATGAAGTTCAGTTCCACTTCTGTTCCTCTTCCGAAGATTTTTACAATTACAGTAAGCTTCTTCTTCTCTTCATTTACTTCTTTGATGTCTCCAACGAAATCCTTGAAAGGCCCATCTATAATCTTAATGGTCTCTCCTTCCAAATAAGGTTCAATCATTGCCTCTCCCAGATCCTGTGAATCATCCACTCGACCCAGCATTCGATTAGCTTCGGAAGGCTGCATAGGAATGGGACTGTTCTTCCCCAGGAAGTGAATCACATTCGGCATATTAGCAATGGTGGTAATGATTTCTCCCGATAATTTTTTTGGATCGGCTTCCAGTAATATGTAACCCGGAAGTATATTTCTTTCCAGAATGACTTTCTTACCATTTCTAATCTTGTACACCTTTTCAGAGGGCACCAAAACCTGAGTAACAAAGTCTGACCACTTATTTCTTTGTATTTCTAATTCAATTCTCTCTTTTATCTTGCGCTCTTTTCCACTAATTACTCGGAGAGAGTACCATTTTCTGTTATCATCCATGGGTTACGGTTAAAACTTAACTTTGTAAAGATTCTGAAGAAGCACCCCATTGAATATTAGATCCATAACAAAAATGATTAGTGCAATGATAACTGAAGCTACGAGGACCAGTCGAGTACTGCTTAACAAACTTGGCCATGAAGGCCAGGTCACTTTATGTACAAGTTCATTGTAACTTTCTTTTACATATAATACTAAACCATTCATTTTTTTTCATTTTCAGGTCTTCAATCTCGTAAACAAGACTTTTCTTGTTATAAAATTGAACATCTATTAAAATTAAATTAGAAATCATTTTTTAATTTCTAATATTGAGAACTGACTTCCAGTCCTTCTAAATGGTGAGAGTTTTTCCTCCCAAATTGCAGGGGAGACAGGATTCGAACCCGCGGCCTACGGTTTTGGAGACCGCCGCTCTACCAACTGAGCTACTCCCCTATTCTGTCATTTGTAGCCATAAAGTTTAATTTTATAACCAACCCAGTGACATACCTACTTTTCAAATGCGAAAAATTAAGCACCCAAATGGATGCTTAATTATCGCAATAAAATGTATTTTTCAGAATATTACTATTCTATAATCTCAGTCACCTGACCAGCACCAACTGTTCTTCCACCTTCTCTGATTGCAAATCTCAACCCTTTCTCCATCGCAATAGTGTTGATCAACTCAACTTCTAGTGTAACGTTATCACCAGGCATCACCATTTCAACACCATCAGGTAATTTACAATCTCCAGTTACGTCAGTGGTTCTGAAGTAAAACTGAGGTCTATATCCATTAAAGAAAGGAGTGTGTCTTCCACCTTCATCTTTTCCAAGTACATAAACCTCACACTTAAATTTCTTGTGTGGATTTACAGAACCCGGAGCACAGATTACCTGTCCTCTCTTAATATCGTTCTTTTCAATACCTCTTAAAAGAAGTCCGGCATTATCACCTGCTTCTCCTCTGGTAAGTATTTTTCTAAACATCTCAACTCCTGTCACCGTAGATGTAAGTGGCTTTTCACCTTCTTTCATCATACCGATGATCTGAACCTGATCTCCAGTATTGATTACTCCTCTTTCGATTCTACCTGTTGCAACAGTTCCTCTACCTGTAATAGAGAATACGTCTTCTACTGGCATAAGGAAAGGCTGATCAACCAATCTTTCTGGCTCAGGAATGTCGGCGTCAACAGCAGCCATTAATTTCTTAATTGCTTCCGTACCTGCTTCATCATCTTCTAAAGCTTTAAGAGCTGAACCCTGGATAACAGAAATGCCGTCACCATCAAATTCATACTGGTCTAGTAGCTCTCTAACTTCCATTTCTACCAGTTCTAACATTTCCTCATCGTCTACAAGGTCAACCTTGTTCATAAAAACAACGATCTGAGGTACACCAACCTGTCTTGCAAGTAGGATGTGTTCTCTGGTTTGTGGCATAGGACCATCAGTAGCAGCAACTACAAGAATTGCACCATCCATCTGAGCAGCACCCGTAACCATGTTTTTCACGTAGTCGGCGTGACCTGGACAGTCAACATGTGCATAGTGTCTGTTAGCTGTTTCATACTCCACGTGTGCAGTATTAATCGTGATACCTCTCTCTTTTTCTTCTGGAGCAGCATCGATAGAATCATAATCCTGCTTTGCAGCAAGACCATCTTTAGAAAGCACGTAAGTGATAGCAGCGGTCAATGTAGTCTTACCGTGGTCTACGTGACCGATTGTACCCACATTCAAGTGCGGTTTATTCCGTTCAAAAGTTTCTTTAGCCATCGGTCAAAGTTTTTTTTTAAATGTACTTTAGTTAATTAATAATAATATATAAATTCAGAGCCAATGAAGGGATTTGAACCCCCGACCCCTTCCTTACCATGGAAGTGCTCTACCCCTGAGCTACATTGGCAAAACACTTTTCAAGTAAAGAGAGAACACTCTTGCATTAAAGTCCGCAAAGATAGTAAAATTAAATTAGAGCGGGAGACGAGACTCGAACCCGCGACCCTCAGCTTGGAAGGCTGATGCTCTACCAACTGAGCTACTCCCGCCTGAATATTTAATCTTTCTTGTCAATGTGGGGGTGATAGGAATCGAACCTATTCAGACGTAGTCACTGGATTTACAGTCCAGCCCGGCTCTCCAACTCCGGCGCACCCCCTCCTTCTCTCTTCTTTGAGCATCTATGATACCCCTAAAATAATGAGCCGATGGAGGGATTCGAACCCCCGACCCGCTGATTACAAATCAGCTGCTCTGGCCAACTGAGCTACATCGGCATATCAAAATTTTATGCTTTTTAGGAACATTTTCTTGAAAGCGACTGCAAAAATAGAAGATTTTTAAGAAAAAGGAAATATTAAATATTATTTTTTTCTGTCTATTTTAAATATTTCCCCTATTCCGATCGAAAAGTGTTCATCTACTGAAAACACTAATATTCTTGCTCAGTGGAAAGTGAATGACATTGAAATTCCTTCAAATCAATGAGATCTTTTTCGAACCAACTTTTTTTCCTTATGTCTTTTGATCTGTCTCTTTAAAGCATCCACTGCTTTATCCGCAGAAGATTCAAAGGTCTTACTTTCTTCGACACAAATAAAAGTCTCTCCAGGTATATGGATGACTATTTCTACAATCTTATCCTTTACCTGCCCGCTATTTTCTAGTTTCATCGTTACCTTCGCGTCCATAATAAGCTCATTGAACTTTTGAAGCTTTTCGATTTTTGCGGTAATATAGTCTTTCAGCTTCTGATCAGCTGTAAAATGAAGGGATTGAAAAGTGATATTCATATATTGGTTTGTTTGAATACCAAGTTACATAAAAAACCTCACTTTTCAGCCTTGGGATGCGCCTTCTTATAGACATCCTTAAGTCGCTCTATGGAAGTGTGAGTATACACCTGCGTAGCTGCAAGACTCGAGTGACCCAGCAAGGATTTGACCGCATTTAAATCTGCGCCATGGTTAACGAGATGTGTGGCAAAACTGTGCCTCAGAACATGTGGACTCCTTTTATCCAGGCTACTAACTTGACCAATTTTGCGTTTTACCACATTGTAAATATATTTCGGATAGAGCTTTTTACCACTCGGCAATTGAAAAAAATGTCCGTTAGGTATCACATCATATTCCTCTTTACAGGACTCAAATTTCTGCATTTTTTGATATAGCGATTGACTAATTGGAATCAGTCTTTCTTTGTTACCCTTTCCCGTCACTTTAATACTGTCCGATGAGATATCAGATGATAAAAGAGCAATGCATTCAGATCTTCTAAGTCCACATGTGTAGCTTACTTCAACTATTAGTTGGTCGAGAAGATCTTTGTAAGCATCAGATGTATCTTGTTCCAGAAGTGCGCTGGCTTGTTTCTCCTCCAAATATTTTGGCAACTTTTTACCTACTTTCATAGAGGAAATCTTTGCTGCCGGATTACGTTGCAATAGTCCTATTTTCTTTAAAAACTTGAAAAATGATTTGAGCGAAGATAGTTTGCGATTAATGGATTTAGGCTCGTAGCTTTCGGTAATTAAATGCACCATCCAGGAACGAATACTTTGATGGGTTACCTCCATTAAGTCGCCACTCCCAAAATGACTTAAAAAACCATTAATGTCGTTAATGTAAGCAGTGATGGTGTGCTTCGAATATCGTTTTTCATAACGAAGATGGTTTTCATACTTATCAATCAAAACGTTATCCTGCATGTTTACTAGATTTAGGTTTTTTAATAGATGAAATCCAACCTATTCAGGGTCAATAATCGTTCCTCAATTCATATACTGACATTAAATCACTGTTCCTGGCAGCTATAATATAAGTGCTCCCACCCTTACTTTTAAACAATTCCAAGTCTTTAATATTACCCTTCATCTGTAGAGTCTTAGCACATAGTTTCAACTCTTTCTCACTACCACATGAGTAAACAAGCGTTCCAGTTCCGCCATCCCAACGAGGTGTTTCGACTTCTGTATCATAGATATTGCCAACAACAAAAATTTCTAACGCGCCATCATTGTTATAATCTGATACTTCACAATCCAATAACGGGAAAAATTGAGCTTCTATTGGCAAATCCATTTTTGTAAACGACCCTTTGGTATCATTGATAAGCGCCATACTAGCAAATGTAACAGCTTTGTATTCCAAAGAACTATCTAACTCTTCTGCAAAAATATCGTAGATACTCGCATTGGCAAAAGCCTGATATGTTTCAAATTTCTCAGAAATGAATGGCATTTGTTGGCTTGAACATTCCCTACCTCGCACAGGCACATACTCATCCTTATACTTTTTACTGAGTACAATATCTAAAGTACCATTGGTATCAAAATCATGAGCGAACATTTTAAAAGGCTTATCCTCGCTTGCGCCAAATTTTGTATTGAGACCAATATTACCTAAGATGTAGTCAGGATAACCATCCGCATTGATGTCTGCTTCCTCTATTTCAAACCACAAACCATACAAGTCCTCTAATTCATATCGTTCAGTTACATTTTGAAAGCCACTGCCATTATTCTCAAACATTCCAATATTGGTCCATTCACCTACAGCCATGAGATCCATTCGCCCGTCACTATTAAAGTCAGATGTGATGACCTTGTTTGTAATTCCAAATGTCTGAAATTCAGGCGCTACCTCATTGGTCACATCTATCAAGATTCCTTCTCTGTTTTCAAGAATTTGATTTCCTCCGGCCAATGGATAAGATTGAGGAATGATTCTGTTTCCTAAGATGACATCCTGATCGCCATCCTGATCAAAATCTAAGGTGGTGACACTCTTCCCACTGACTCTTAATGCATTAGGCAATATAGATCTGTCTCTTACGAAAGTAGAACCATTGTAAATGTAAACCCGATCCTCGTACCACTCATTTTCACTCTCCAAACTATTTCCACCACTAGCAATGTAAAGGTCTTGATCTCCATCTCCATCTATATCTAAAAAAGCAGCCTGCATATCTTCGTAATTGATATCGATTTCAAAGTCCTCAGATAATATATTTTCAAACTTCTCTCCATTCCATTTGAATACTTTTCCTGCCTGACCTCTGGCTCCACCCACATAAAGCATATCATTTTCTCCATCAACATAAGTGGAAATGAAAGGGCCCAAACCAGATTGTTTGTAAGGCAACAAAATTTCCTTCTCAAAATCATTATAAGGGTTTTCATTATGCTTGTAAAATAGCTTTAATGTACCGATAGAAACCTGATCCAGGAATTGTTTTTGCTCTTGGCGATCCCAGTTATTAATTCCAGCCTGAGATTCATGAAAAGTGAGCATTTGATTTGATTTTACATTATATCGCTTTTCTACTTTTCCTGAAGGCCATTGAACAATAACAGAATCTAACATAGATGAAGCACCTAAACCAAAATGAGCATCCTGAGAAACAGAAGAAAAGTATCCCCTCACTCTTTTGCTTTCGAACATTTGTTCCTGCTCAGCGTGGTATACAAAAATCTTCGGAAAGGCTTCAGAGAGATTGCCTTCAGTGCGGATCTTTAAATAGTGATTTCGATTCTGTTCCCGGCTTAGATTTTTATACAGAAAGGCCTTTTGATCTATATTATTCACAACGACATCCAGATCTCCATCACCATCTAAGTCAGAAATTGCTGCTCCATTTGAAAAGGAGGGCTGTGCCAATTGATGAAAACCAGCAGATTCCCTGAATTTGTAATTGTTGCCATTGACATAAAATAAGTTAGACAATCGTTCGCTCGGCATTTCATCATACAAGCTGGCCTTTACATTTAATGGAACTTTTTGATCATATTCCATTTGCGTTTTCATCACTTTGTTTTTAAAATCATTGTCCAGTGCGTATCGGCGGTAACCATTGGTGATAAAAATGTCTTTAAGTCCATCATCATTAAAATCTTCCATTAGGACAGACCAGCTCCAATCTGTTTTAGCAGCATCAATGAGATGGGCAATATTCCTAAACCGATTGTTCCCTAGATTTAGCTGTAAAGAATTAAACATATACTGATGAGGAAATTCCAAAGATTTTGTAAGCAGATCAAAATTATCTGTATTCATCGACGCCATGAGCGTTTTGGATCTGACATGATCCTGGCTTGCCATGTCCAGTACAAATATATCTTGATGTTGGTCATTATTAATATCAGCAATATCTGCCCCCATTCCGAAAAAGGACAACTGTGTAGTTCTTGATTTTATTTCATCTAAAAAGCGTTTGTTTTTCTGATTAATGAGCATGAAATCAGGAATGTAATAATCATTCGCGATGTAGATGTCTAACCAACCATCTTCATTTATATCACTGACCACTAATCCTAAACCAAAAGATGGTCTCAATAATCCTGCTGCTTCAGTTACATCAATGAACTTACCGTCCACCTGTTCATAGAGATGACTGGAGTTTTTAAGAAGCAAGTTTTTGTTGGTCAATAAAATCTGATGAAACTTGATGGGATCCATACCATACAATTCTGATTCATTCATGACGATGCAATCTAAATCACCGTCATTATCGTAATCAAAGAATGCCGACTGGGTACTCAATCCCGTGTCATTTAGCCCATACTTTGATGATACTTCAGTAAACGTAAGGTCTTGATTGTTAATGAAGAGCAAGTTCTGTCGCTCTGTATCTTTGTGCGGACCACCTTGCGACACATATATATCTAGCCAGCCATCTTCATTGACATCGGCAAAAGTTACACCATTAGACCAGTACTTTCCGACATTGATGTTCGCACTTTCAGAAATGTCTTCAAACTGGAGATCACCTTTATTAAGATAAAGCCTGTTATTTACTTGATTACCACAAAAAAAGATGTCATCCAGTCCATCGTTATTCAAATCTGCGACTCCCACTCCAGCTCCATTATAGAAGTAGTCAAAGTCAAAAAGATTGGCTTTCGTGGAAACGTCATGATTGAGCTCATTGGCAAAATCGATTCCACTGACCGAGTCTGAAACCCATTCAAAAATGGGTTCATCTTGAAAGCTTGATTTACGCTCCTCTATTGACTTACTGCTCGTGCAGCCATTGACTATGGCAATACACAATAGCAAAGTTAGAATTCTCAAAATGATCATAGTTTCGCCTTTAGTCTTTGTCACACATTTAATTGGAATAGTATTTTTGTGCAGTGCAAATATACTGAACAATGTTCTTTAAGCAAACGACTGGTATAAGAAGCTCTAGATACACGAACTTCAAGCTTCTTGCCAGCTGCATTAATCAGTTTTAATGGACTTAAATTTTTCAGTGTTCTCAAGAATTTTGCCTCCTTAATTCTTGATAATTCAAGAATACGCCTAAATTTGGGCTTTTTACATTTCACTACGTATACTTTACTATCACCTCACATGAAAATAAAGCAAAAACTCCCACTTCTTTTTCTTACGTTGAGCTTATCCATTCTCTTTTATATTCAAGGTTTTTCCCAGGATTCTGTCCTTGGAAAAATTGTAGATGTTAATTATTCCGGTGAGCAATTGAGTAAGGTCTTAGATGATTTAGGTCAACAATTGAAAGTTGACTTTTACTATAAGAAAGATGATGTGGATGATCAATTGGTCAGCATACAAAGCGACGATAGAACTGCTGAAAGCATTTTGTCAGATATTTTAGAAACCACCAGATTAGGATTCTTGGAATATGGAGAGGGATCTGTCATCATTATCCCGAGAACAGTCATCAATCAAACTTTGTCTGTCAATTATTACGAGGCCAGAGAAGAAGCCAGTAAAGCATCAGAAAAGGAAGAAAACATCGTTATCGGCAGTTTGGATGAATTAAAGGGTGACGGAATGGCAACGGTTACCGGAACCATTCTTGATGCGGAAAATGAAGAAGGAGTCATTGGTGCCACAGTCATCGTGCAAAATACTGATATCAAAACCATCACCGACATTGATGGTAATTTCGAAGTTGAAGTTCCGGCTGGTGTTCATTTTCTGAATATCTCATATGTAGGCTATGAAGATCTTAACCTTACGACGCGGGTATTAAGTAGTGGTACCTTGCAATTGACTATGGAAAAAGGTGCGGTTATTTTGGATGAAGTGACGGTAAGTGCTCAATCTGCAGAATCAGCAGTCAATAATACACAAGCAGGAGTAACGAAGATAGATGTTGGTGATATCAAGAAACTTCCAAGCTTTATGGGCGAAACAGATGTTGTCAAAACACTATTGCTCAATACTGGCGTTAGTTCCTCTGGCGAAGGGGCCACGGGATTTAATGTCAGGGGCGGCGATGTAGATCAGAATCTCATTCTTCAAGACAATGGTATATTATTGAATTCTTCCCACTCCCTTGGATTTTTTAGTTATTTCAATACTGATTTTATTGAGGAGGTGCAGCTTTATAAGGCGATCATGCCGGCACAATATGGAGGTCGTCTATCCTCAGTACTAGATGTAAAAACCAAGGAAGGTGATTTTGAAAAATGGCACATACGAGGAGGAGTTGGTCCTGTTACCAGTAGATTGAGTATCGATGGCCCAATAGTAAAAGATAAAGTTTCAGTGATTGTTGGTGGCCGGGGCTCTTATGCAGATTGGATATTAAATGCCGTCGAAAATCAGCAAGTAAGAAACAGTTCGATCTTCTTTTACGATGCCAATGCGAAGATTTCAGCGAAACTGGGTAATAAAAACACGTTGGTCTTCAGTGGCTATGCGTCGGAGGATGCCTTCACTTATAACAATGCCTTTGGCTTTGATTACACAAATTATACTGGTCAAGTGTCTCTTCGCAGCATTTTTTCCAATAAGTTATCTTCCAATTTGTCACTTGGCTTCAATGATTACAAAAGCTCACGAACAGATTTTGATCCCGAAAGAGGTTCAATCTTAAATAATGATGTCTCTTTCTATCAATTTAAAGAACGATTGACCTATTCCCCTAACTCTAAAACAACATTAGTGATGGGTTTGTCTTCGATTTTATACCAGGTGGATCCCGGCACACTTGAGCCCACTGAAAATTCTATTTTAATTGGCAGGTCAGTTCCGCAGGAAGACGGACTGGAATCCGCAGTTTTTGCAAATATGGACTATGATGTCAATTATAGCATAGGGATATCCGCAGGACTGCGATACAGTGATTTCAGGTTTTTAGGGCCAAGCATCGTTAATCAATATGTAGATCCTGAAAATCCCAGTTCCACTCAGGTCACGGGTCAGTCTGAGTTTGGTTCAGGAGAAGTGATCGCTTCCTTTGGAAATTTAGAACCGAGGTTATCGATGCGTTTCAGATTGACGAGGCAAAGTTCTTTTAAGACAGGTTATAGTAGAACTGTTCAATATATCAACCAGATCTTCAATTCTGAGACGCCAACGCCAGTAAGTCAATGGCAGCTGAGTAATAATTACATTCCTCCTACTAAATCACATAATTTCTCTGCCGGATACTTTAGAAATTTTGCTAGTAATAATTGGGAAGCCAATGCTGAGGTATTCTATAGATCTATTGATCAATTGTTTGACTATAAGGATTTTGCGTCATTGACTGCTAATCAGAATATAGAAACTGAAATCCTTGATGGTATCGGAAGATCCTATGGTCTGGAATTATCTGTAAAAAAGAAAGAAGGGGTTCTAAATGGTAATTTAAATTATACCTACTCCAGGTCTCAACGACAAATTGCTGGCATCAACAAAGGAGATTTTTACTCTAGTAATTTTGATAAACCACACGACATGTCTTTTGTCCTGAATTATCAACCGAACAGGAGGAATAGCGTAACCTTAAATTTTATTTATGCCAGCGGAAGGCCAGTTACCCCACCTGTGGGCAATTACACGCTGACCAACGGACTGGTTATACCAGTTTTTTCCAGTCGAAATTCTGGACGAATACCCGATTATCACCGGCTTGATCTGTCCTTCACGGTAGGAAAAAGTTACAAGAGAGATAAGAAGTACACCACGAGCTGGACATTTTCATTATACAATGTTTACGCTCGAAAGAATGCCTATTCTATCTACTTTACGGAAGCACCAGGTCAAAGGGTTCAAGCTAATAGATTGGCTTTATTGGGAACGGTTTTCCCATCACTTACTTTCAACTTTGAAACACTCTAAACATGAAATATCAATCAATAAAGCAATTTGTTTCTTACCCATTAATGGTCTGTATCATTCTATTCACCGCTGCAGGTTGCCTCGATCCCATTGAGCTTGAAATACCAGAAGGACAAGGCAATGCAATCGTCATTAATGCTAAAATTGTTGAGGGGAATCCGTCCACATTCGAACTGAATTTAAGTCAGATCTTCAGCTTCACGCAAGATACCAGAGGACGAATTATAGCCAAACAGGTCATTATCTACGATGAAGCGGGTAATGAACTGGAGGTGAAGCCTACCGGTGATGGTATTTATGAATATATATTTTCTGAAAACGATCCTATATCCATAGAGGTAGGGAAATCCTATAAACTTTCATTGGAAATGTTTGATGGAAGGCTATTTGAGTCCAATTTCGAACCATTGCTTCCTGTACCAGAAATAGAAAACATTCACTATGAGATCTACGATAAAACTTTTGTGCTTCCTGATCAGAGTGAGCGTACCAGAACAACAATTAGCTATAGTATAGATACACCGCTAGAAATACCCGGACAAGAAGAAAGGAGTAATTTAAAGTGGGAGTTTCAACGAGTTTATAAAGTAACGGATTCGCCCATCGTTTTTGGCCAGCAACAAAAAGTGTGCTATGTGTCAGGCAACGCAGGAGTTTTCGATATTAATATATATGGCGGGGGCACGACTACACGGACCCAATTAGATAATTACTTTGTTTATGAAGAATTTCTTGATCGAACTTACGGTGAGGGTTTGTATTTCACTGTAGTTCAAGAGTCTTTAAGCAAGGGTGCTTTTGAATATTGGCAAAAGATTAGCAATGTCTTAGAAAGAAAAGACAACATATATGCCGATCCACCGGGAAGAGTACAGAGCAATTATACACATGTCAATGGTAGTCAGGATGCATACGGATATTTCTATGTTACCACTCAAGATACTTCTAGAATATATGTAGATCCTGAGCTATCCGGAGTGACGGAGACCAGATGTCCTTCAGAAGGATTAGTCAACATGGACGGCAGTTGTGGTGACCCACTTTGTTGTGATTGTGCATCAGTCGATAATAGTACAACCCTAAAACCTGCTTTTTGGATTCAATAAATCATCTGCAATGAAATCATTATTACACTTCCTTCTTTTTTGTACAATTTTCATTTCATGCATAGCTACCGCAAAGGCTCAAGAGTCTTACATGGTTCATATTGATAAGCCGTATTACATCGCAGGCGAAAAGATTTTTTATAAACTGTATTATCCGGAAGTGAAGGCTACGGCAGTCATCAGAGTACTGCTAATTGATTCAAATAATAACATCGTTCAGGATTTATATAGTGAGTCGACCAATTCAAGTTACTTAGCATCGTGCATTCCAATTCCATTTAATTACACTAGTGGCAACTACCGACTTGCATTTAATAGCAATTATAAAAATGCAGGTCAAGAGATGGAAGTCAATCTTGCAGAAATTGATATTCCGATTTATAATGACTTAACAGCGGGCGTGCTTGAGGAATCAGAAGTTGACCTTTCTTCTACTATGATTCGAAATGATATCGAGTCCACCCTTCGCATAGACGCTAATTTGAATAATCCCACATTCTCAACCAGAGAACAAGTTCAAGTAGATGCGGCCATAAAATTGGAAAATGGGCAAGTAGTAAGCAATGCATCAGTTTCCGTAGCAGTAATTCCGAAAATGATCGAAGAATCTACGGATGACGGATTTGAATACATGTCAATGGGACAAAGATTCGAAGGGTCAATACTTCCTTTTTTAAGCGAACAAGTGTATGTAAAAGGCATCGTGTACAACAGAGGAGATAGGCCGGTTAGGTTAAATGTCATTGGTGCTTACGCGGATCAATACCGATCGATGCAGTATACGAAGTCAAATACAGAAGGAGAATTTACCATGATGCTTCCAGGTCTTAAAGGAAGCCAATTGGTTCAGTTTTTACCCTATGAGCAGGAAATTAAGGATTTTAAAATTAAATTAACTCCACCTGTAATCTCAGAGCCGCAAGCTTCCAGTCTTGTTTTTAATGAGGACATTGCCCATGTACTAGAGCAAAGTAAGAATAGAAAAAAAATCAATCAATATTTTAATAGAGAAACCATAGAAACTAACATTTCATCTAGAAAAGAAACAACGTCTAATGAAAAGTCAGATGTCACATTTGTAGTCAGTGAATATGAAAAATTTGACCAACTCTATGATTTCTTTTCAGAATTAATCACACCCTTGACCTTTAAAAAAGTAAAGGGAGAAATGGTAGCCAGTATGAATAATCCAAAATCATCTCTGGCTGTGGCTACAGCTCTTCCGGGAAATCCTTTATTTATCATTGATGGTCAATTGACGAGAAACGCTGAATATGCAGGTAAAGTAAAAATGAGCAATATTGAAAGTATAGAATTGATCTATTCACCGGACAAATTGCGTAAGAGATTTAATGTGTTGGGTCTAAGTGGTGTCGTCATTGTTAATACTATCACCCCCGTTTTCGATTTTCCACGGGCAGACTCTGATGATATTTTCAGATTAAACGGACTGGCGGATCAATGTACTTTTGATGTTTTTTCGTCTTCAAGTGCAATGGAAAATATTCCTCATTTCCAATCCACCATCTACTGGAACCCTGATCTGCTGACGGATTCAAATGGGAATCTACAATTCAATTTTGATCATACTGATGACAAAGGAGAGTTTACCATTGTGATCATATCACAGGACAAGGAGGGAAATCGGGGAATACAAACACTTGACTACAGCGTATCAGCAAACGTAATAAAGTAATACCCTAAAACTTAATGAATTTTTGATAATGCGAGTCATCTACTTGCAAAATATACATTCCAGGTAGAAGCGAGCTGACGTCAACCTGATTTTCTCCATTTATGATGATACCTGACACTTGTAATCGGCCCTCCATATTAAGAATTTGATAATTACTTTCAAAATTCTTTGGATCAGTAGTAATATGAAGCGTATGATCAACAGGATTAGGATAAACATCTAAAAAAAACTCGTTGATACTAGTGGACGGTTCTATGGTGCTGACCAGCTGTTCACAGTATTCTTCATTAGGATTGAGCTCAAGGTATCCTTTAGGAGCAAGATCCTTTCCTTCGAAAGCAGGATAATCTACTGCGTAGCGTATCATCCGAAAGGTCAGATTATTATTAATTTCTAATGTATCACCCTGATTCACGAAACTTCCTGCTTTAAGTGGCACTTTATATTCCCACGCGATTTCATTATCGGGATTAACTTCATAAGCAAATCCCCAACGTCTGTTGCTTTAGATCTTACAATTTTCTAATAAATATTGTACTTTCATTTAGGTAAGAGATCATACGTTCATTTCTTATAAATAAAGCAAGATTAATATCTTCAAAAGACCTATTTTTTACCTAATCGAATATTGTCCGATTTTAAGTAGGTTAAATGATTTTTCGACAATGCGTCAGAAAATAGAAATTCGATAATGGTTATAATTTTATAAATGCACATTCACTAAAAGTGAATGTGCATTTTATCGTAATTAGTATTTCCAATCTTATAATAAAATTATAACTTTCCTACGTAGGATAAATTACACCACAAACCGTTACATTTCCCATACCACAAAGATTTCCTGTAGAATAAGCGAAGTCGTAGCAGTCATTATCAACAGCTATAAATGCTTCTTCTAAAGTACCACCACTAGTATCTACTATAAAAATTCTAATTGATTTATCGTGAGTGGTATAACCTATTTCAAAATCGGCAGTAAATCTTGGGAAATTGTCAGAATGATTACAATCATCTACGACATTATATCCAGTTACAGTTGGATTATCTGCCATAGTCAGTTCGAACAAATTTGGAATTTGTGCAGATAATATTTCTGCACCTCCAACGCAATTACAATGATTAGTTCTGTAAGTAGTTGATGAAGGAGAGTATTTCTCAATTTCTTCTTTAGTCAAATTCCGTGTGTAACTACTAGTGGCCCAACTTTCTCCACTTTGTATAGCTTTTTTAATTTTATATTTATCAGCTTCGCTTAACTGTACGCCGGTATTTTCAATCAATTGAACAGTTTGTTTATACTCATCAAGATCATCCAAATTTACAACGTCCTTTGAACAATTACTGAGTAATATAATAAATACTAAAGCATAAAAAACCCTTAAAATCTTCATAAAATTTATTTTTTTTGTTAATAATTTAAACATATAGTAATTAATTTATTCCAAAAAAAAGAATCTTTCACATAGTAATTTTATAATACTCCACAAAGTTCGACCACCTAAGCTCGATATTTAGTTTGTTTAAAAATAGGTTTCCGATTGTAATATTTTAGTGCTGGAGGTATTTTTCCAATTGTCAAATGATTACGTTCATAGTTGTAAAATCGCATATATTCTTCTAAACCATGATATAGTTCAAGACCATTGTTAGGCCTATTGATGTATACGTATTCTTGTTTTACAGTTCTCCAGAATCTTTCAATAAATATATTGTCTATCGCTCTTCCTTTTCCATCCCATACTGATTTGAATCTTTTTATCTTTTAGATAATCTGTGTATGCTTTAGAGGTGAACTGTGCTCCTTGATCAGAGTTAATTACATCAGGTTTGCCATACTTCTTGATGCCAGCTTCGATGCAATCTAAACACCAATCTGTTGTCATGGTATTGGATATCGACCATCCTACTATAAATCGAGTATGTAGGTCTATAATTGCAAACAGGTACATATGCCCCCTAAACATCGGAATGTAAGTAATGTCAATAGCCCACACTTGATTTGGTTCACTAACATCGATATCCTTTAACAGATAAGGGTGTTTGTATTGTTTAAGCCCTGGAATCGTCGTTCTTGGTTTGGGGCCCATTGCATGTAGATCCATGACCTTGTAAAGCCTTCTTATCCTTTTAACATTTACCCTATATCCATAAGGCAACTCATTGATATAGTCTGTCATCCGATCGATACCATAGAATGGAGTTCGCATATATTGCTGATCAATCAATCTCATTATATGATCATTCTTCTTCGTTACTGGTTTTGCTTTGTAGCTTAGTGATGATCTGTTCAAACCCAGTAACTGGCACTGTCTTCGAATACTAAGCTTTGACTTTGGATTAACCCATTTCCTTTTCAATTGCATCGCTATGGTTCTAGATTTTTTTTTAGAAAATCTACTTCCATTTGAAGCTGTCCTATCTTTTTATAAAGCTTGTCAGCTTCACCTTGCAAATCTTTCTCTTTCTGTTTAGGAGTTTTACTATCCATGATTTCTAAAGATTTGGCTAAGTACTCCTTCTTCCAGTTAGTAATTTGTTGAGGGTGCATATCATACTTCTTGCCAAGCTGCTGCAAAGTCTCTCGCTCTCTTATTGCATCTAAAATTACTTTAAGCTTAAATTCCTTGCTAAATTTTCTTCTCTGTTTTTTCATATTTCTTACTTCAAAAGTACGAAATATCAAACTTAGGTACTGGTCTAGTTCATTGGGAGTATTACAATTTTTAAGCTCTTTGAATTATTGCATTTTTTTTGGAGAAATAGATATAAGAATAGTTAAAAATCGCTCCACCGAAAAGCTATCATTTTAACTAAATCTAGCACCGATTTTAAAGAAAATACTTCATATTAGCTTGTCCAAAGTATATATTATCATTCTATTCAAAATGAACTGTAGTGAACAAAATACAAAAGAGACCATCTCATTCTGAGACAGCCTCCTAATTATAATATATCTTCTTATCAAAAGCTATTCTGCCAATACAAATGGCACTCCTCCAGGAAAAGTAATAACTGAAGTAGCAAATTCACCAAAAGTATTCTCCCACTTAATGGTCCATTCTTCTCCATCAATTGATGATTCGAATGTCCAAGTATCTCCAAAGCTATCGGTAAAACCAGTAAATTCTACTTCCGCACAAGTCTCAGCAAAGGTCAGGTTACCTCCTGCTCCACCGCCTCCATAGCAAGGTACGTAGGAACCGAATGCCCAATCGCTGAATTTATAAACTCCACCACCTTGAGCCACAATATCAACTGTTCCTGAAACAGGTCCATCAGACTCAGGGCACCATATATCAGAAGTCACATAAGAATAAGTACCGGTCAAATCTGAAGGACAGTTTGCTGGCATGGTAAAATTAAAATGACCTCTAAATGCAGGTCCGGTTACCGTTGCAGATGAGTTATTCTGTGAAAATACTCGTCCATCTTCTAAGATGATTCTTCCTTGAAAATGGAAATTATCTCCAGCCAATACTTCATCTTCGCTCAATCCAAAAGCACCTAGTGCTTCAGGTCCTGTAATCGTGATTTCAGGAGCCTTTAAATAGCCATTTTCACTTTCCGTGAATTGGCTGGCATCAAACTTCAGAAATTCCACGGGTCCGGCACTATTGTCACCATTACTTGGGTTATTGTCATCATAAACAATATCTAGAATGTATTCCTCTACCAGTCCACCACCTTGCTCATCAACAAATTCTACTTCGTAAGTGTAAGCAGAACCGTCTACGTCAAAGAGGTTGATCAACGTATTGGTATCGTCGATTAATCTTGGATAAGCTCCTTTTTCCACCGTATCCAAGACAACCAGAGGCAATCTTTCAGGGTCCTCACAAGATGAGGTACCTAGCAAAACCAAGATTGCCAAAGTCATTAATATATTTATATTTTTCATCATTATTTTCTAATTATCTTATTAATATAGATCGATTGAGCTGTCCATCCAGAAAGTATTATCACCTAATTCCTTCTGTGATACACTTGCATTTCTGGTTACGTTAATAGCTGGGTAAAGAAATGTTCTTGGAAATTGGCCAAATGCTGCCTCTAAGGCTGGTTGCATATTGTTAGGCTTTCCAGTTCTTCTGTAAAGGTTATAAGCTTCTAACCCATTACCCCAGGATGCAATCATCATCTCCTTAGCGACTAGATCAAGTTTACCATCAGCATCAGCAGCATCGTAAATAGCCAATACTTTCTCTACATAATTGTCTATATCCTCGTCATTTGTACCAAAAAGTTCTTTGATTGTTCCCTCAGAACCATCTCTCAACGTTACGCTACTTCCCATTGTACCGGGAACCAGTGATTCAAAGCTTACTGCCTTTGCAATCGATGCTCTCATTCCTTTCTCTAACAATTCTCTGGCATCATCATTGGTACCCAATGTCAAAGCAGCTTCAGCTCTCATCAGATCCACCATCGGTGAAATTAGGATAGGCCATATACCTTGTCCCATACCACCTGTCGTACCTAATTGTCTGGTATCGTCAAACTCATCGTCATCAAATTGACCACCACCAGGGTACAAACCATAGGAAGTTCTGATGTTTCCATCTGGCGGAATACCTTGAGGATTCAAGTGATCTCTTCCTGAGTATCCGCTATTTGGAATCACACAATAAGGAACATTCGGACTGGTTGCTTCCCAATGTGCAGGCTTGGCACTTTGCACCGGCTCTACTGAATAGTGGCAACCGTATGTGGTCAAATCCTGACCTTCCGCATCATCAACCTTACGATAGAAGTAATATCTGATACGAGGATCAATGATAGGCATATCATTAAGATCTACTTTATCACCGGCCAAAAGCCACATATAGTAATTAGACATATATGCTCCATCACCTTGTTCATAGTGAGAATTATAGAACGGATGTCTTGAGTTAGGATTGTTTCTTTGACTACCATAGTTAAATTGGAAATCTTCAGAAGCTTCATCAATGATGTTACCACCACTGACCAATGAATTGATAGCACCTGCATCGCCTTTATTCAAAGCAGCTTTAAGCTTGATAGAATTCGCAGCTTTAATCCAATTATCGTTGTCGCCACCATAAAATCCTTCATATCTAGGAGAAGCGGCATTCGTACCATCCAATTCAGCGATGGCTTCATCTAATAAAGACAATGCTGCATCATAAACACTTGAACCCGGATCAGTACTTGGTGAGATCACGTCAGTTCCCTGAAGCGCTTCTGACAAAGGCACATCACCGAATATATCTACTAGGGTCAATAAAGTGTAGGCCTTGAAGATTTTTGCTGATCCTGTATGGATGTTAAAGTTTTGTCCTTCGGAAATAGCTTCCAATGCTTCAACATCTGGAAATAAATTTGAATATGCATTAATCCATAGACCATCAAAGGTTTCTGGCGTTGCAAAATTCTCATAGGTTCCACCACCTACATGGTACATTCTGGCTGCACCACCGGTACTACCTTGTGCACCCGCAAATACATTCCTAAAAGTAAGTTGAATGTTATTATATAAGTCATTCAAACTTGCATTTTCTGGAGCTACGGCATTTGGATTTTCCAACAAGTCTAACTCGAAGGAGGTACACGCAGAGGTGAACGCAAAAATCCCAATGACCATTAACATTTTATATATTAATTTCATTTTAATTTTTTTGATTTAGCAAATAAATCTAATCTAAACTTGATTAGAATGTTGCACTTAAAGTGATACCATATTTCTTGGCTGTAGGAGCTGTTCTAAAGTCCAGTCCTCTACCATTACCAACACCTGTACTAACAACCTCAGGATCATAATTCATGCCTTTAGGAATATTTGGCGCATTGTACCAAAGATTCTCCCCGGAAATCGTTAAGCCCAATCTTCCGAATGGCGTCTTATCCAATAAAGAATTAGGCAAATTATATGCAAATGAAAGTTGTCTTAATCTAATGACTGTAGCATCAAGAATAGCACCTTCATCAGTAAAGAATGTATTGAAAGCTTCATCTCCTACATATACTTGCTTATTGTTAGGAGTACCATCAGCATTTACACCGTTAGGTAAAACGATCGGCACAGATCTGTCAAAATCCGAATCTACAGTGTTTCCTCTAGCCAATAAAGCTCCAACAGTAGATGAATACAGTTGACCACCATGTACATACTGGAACTGCCATCCTAAACTCATACCTTTGTAGGAAAAGTTGTTCATCCAGTTAGCAGTATACTCAGGGTTAGGATCTGCAATGACTCCAAATCCACCTCTAACGTATCCACCTTGGCCATCCACAAAGATTTTACCCTCTTCATTTTTAGAAAACTGTCTTCCGTAGATGACACCATAAGGCTCACCAGGAATCGCGTAGTTACCCAATGTTCCAAAACCGTCTACATATACTCTTTCGATTCCTTCAAATATTTCATTAACCAATGAAATATTTCTGGTATAATTCAATGTCAAATCCCAAGAGAAATCTCCTGCTACGATAGGTGTTATATCCACACCTAGCTCAATACCTCTGTTGTTGACTTCTGCAGCATTTACTGTTGTAGTAGTAAAACCAGTTGCTGGATCCAGTGGCAAGTTGATGATCAGGTCATTTGATGTCTTATTATATAGTGATAAATCCACACCAACACGATTCTGTAAAAATCTTGCTTCAACACCCCCTTCTAATTCAACGAATAACTCAGGCATTAAATTCGCATTTCCGAGGAAAGATGAAACACCATTTGTGTTCAATACCTGCCCTCCAGGTCCTACAAATACATTGGTTCTTGAATCCAATACATTTCTGGTAGAGTATGGATCAGGATAACCTGCAGATGTTCCGTAACCTACTCTAAACTTCAAATAATTTAGGATAGAATTGTTTTGAAGAGCCGCAATGGCATCCGTTGGAACAAATGACAAACTCGCACTTGGATAGAAAATGGAATTGTTCCCCGGCTCTAAAGTAGAGGTCCAGTCGTTTCTACCTTGCAAAGTCAAGTATAGGAATGAATTATATCCTAAAGTAGCCGTTGCAAAAGCTCCCAATGTATTTTCTTCACTTCTTCCGGAGAAAGATCGATTATCAATAAAGTTACCATGATTAATAAAACCGTAAACAAACTGATTGGAAGAAATGATAGCATCTCTTTCAGCAGTTACTCTTCTGGCATTGAATCCCACAACCCCATCGATAGAAAAGCTAGGACTTAATTGGAAATTATATAACACATTTGCCAACTGATCGGTAATTCTATCAGTAACGTTCGTTGTAAACATTTCACCATCTGGTGTAAATGTTCCACCTCTATTGACATATCTTCTGTTCTTTTGAGCAGCTCTGTCAATACCTAATCGATATAGTACGGTGAAATTATCATTGATGTCATAAGATAGTTCAGAGGTCGAAAAGAATCTTTGAATATCCTCAGTTGTACCGGTATTATTCAAAGTCCATCTAGGATTTTGAATTGGTGAACCTCTTCTATAGTAAACATTAGATCCATCGATTGGAGATTGATATGGAAGACCCATTAAGTCGACAGATCTAGGTGTAAAAAGTAAAGCACCGAATAAACCTTCTCCATCACCTCCAAATCCAGTACCAGTTAAAGGTGTCTCTCTAGCGGTCGATACATAATTGAAAGATCCTCTCATCCTAAGGCCACTACTTAATGTAGTTTGAGCTCCTAAACTGAAATTATGCTTGTCTAAGAAATTTGATCTTGCATTATCATTTCTTTCATCCTTCCTTGGAGTAAAACCTTCTTCTGTCAAGTATGAGTAAGTTCCAGTAATCGATGAATTATTATTCAACTTGCTGGAAATAGATACTGATGTATTTGAAGAAAAACCAGGTTGGAAGAAATTCTCAACACTTTCATATGGTTGGTGAAGATACTCGGCTCCTGCAAATTCAGGGAAATCATCTAGGTATTGACCTTGATCATATGGATGAGTAATAATAACTCTTCCATCCTTTTCACCCTTGTAATCAGAACCATAAGAAGATGGTCTAAGGTCATCAAATGCAGCTCCCCAGTTAGAGAAAAACCATCCAAAACCAGCGTTAAATCCATTTCCGTAAGTATTCTGATACTCAGGAAGGTTAGCAATTTCAGATTGGAACACCCCTTGTGTCACACTGATCTCTGTCTTCTTATTGACATCAGCTCCTCCATTACCACTCTTAGTAGTAACTAAAACGACACCATTTCTTCCGGCCTCACCGTAAAGTACTGTTGCTGATAGACCTTTTAAAATTGAAATTTCCTCAATGGTATTTGGATCTAAATCCAAAAATCTTGAAGAAGAAGTCGCAGAACCAGAACCAAATCCCGTTCCAGTAGTGGTATTCGTATTGGTGTTAAATGGAACTCCATCAACAACAAATAAAGGTTGGTTAGAACCAGTAATGGTCGAATACCCTCTGATGATAATGTTGGTTCCAGAACCAGCTAATCCTGATGTTTGAGTAATGTCAACACCAGTAGCCTGTCCTCTAAGCATTCTTGCAACATCAGTTTCCTGACGTGCTGTCAATTGCTTCTTTCCAATCGTCGCAACTCCGTATCCGAGTGCTTTCTTTTCTTTTTTGATACCCAATCCTGTCACGACAATCTCGTCAATGGCAATACCTTCAGACAATACTACATCTATAGTAGATTGATTGTCTATAAGGACTTCCTGAGTTTCAAATCCTGTGTAGCTAAAAACTAAAGTAGTTGCTGCATCTGCTACAGACAGAGTATAAGTTCCATCTATGTCAGTAATGGTACCGTTAGTAGTACCTTGTACTGTAACATTCGCCCCTATCAAAGGAACGCCGGAAATGTCCGTGACAGTTCCTGTTATCTCGCGCTGCCCTGTGGCCGCACCGATCATCACCAGAAACGCAACAATGTAAAGTGAGAATTTTTTCATATTGAAAAATAATTTGGTTAGATAAATATTGCAATAGTGAGGGGAACACCGATGTTAGCAGCACTCCGCTCTTATTTAAAGTTAATTTTTTGTTAATGGTGTAGACGCCACGCAATAGGTAGTACGTAGAAAAATAGGTGGCTTTCATCATAAATTATTCTACTTTGGTCTTATTATTAGTTTCGAGTGTCGGCACAAAGGAAATAAAATTCAGAAACTTTACAAAATATTAACATAATAATGTAAAAGGTTTTAGAACAAAAATGTGACAATATTGTTATGCCCAAACTTTCATCACAATCTTCAAAGTTCCACAACACAATCTATTCCTTTCGTCATTATTGCCTTTTTTAATTTTTTGTCTGAATTCACTCTTTTCTTCAACTCGATATCATTTATATAACGATCGATCTTTAAATATGTGAATAGGCACTAAAATCTACATTCAAGCATTAAAACTACCATGCCGCCATGATAAATTCCCTATCAACTCAATTCACGCAAATACATATGAATGGTATTTTTGATGCCGTAGTACAAGGCGTCAGCAATTAATGCATGCCCTATAGACACTTCTTTCAATTGAGCTATCCCATTTTTATAAAAAGACAGATTAGAAAGATTTAAATCATGACCCGCATTGACTCCCAGACCACCTTGAATGGCCAATTTAGCTGTCTCAGCATGAGCTTTAATCGCCTTATTTTTGTCTTGCTCAAACTGCTGAGCATACTTTCCAGTATAAAGTTCTATACGATCAGCACCCGTCTCAATGGTGCTTTCCACCATCGAAACATCAGCATTTAAGAATAAACTGACCCTAATGTCATATGACTGCAAGGTTTTTACTATTTCTTGCAGAAAAGTCAAATGTTCTTTAGTATCCCATCCGGTATTGGAAGTTAAAACGCCGGGTGGATCCGGAACTAAGGTACATTGATCCGGACGTACAGAAGTTACAAGATCCATGAATTTTTGGGATGGATAGCCTTCTATATTGTATTCTGTCTTTACAATGTCTTTCAGAATATATACATCTTCATATCTGATATGTCTTTCATCAGGCCTTGGATGAACAGTAATTCCTTGAGCTCCAAATTCCTCGCAATCTCGAGCAAATTGATATAAATCCGGAAAGTTGCCTTCTCTTGAATTTCTCAGAAGAGCAACTTTATTGATATTGACACTTAATCTTGTCATAGTTCTTTTACATTTGCAATGCAAAATTACTTTTTTCCTTCGTATGCTCGGTGCATTTTTAAGACTCCTCGTATTATTGGCTGGTGGTATCATACTGGCCCAACTTGCTTCTCTGGGCATTATGATGGCTTCAGGGCATGAAATCGAAAATGCCAATCTAAATGGACTAAGCGCCAATACCTTAAGGACAATCCTCCTTACTGGTCATCTGCTAACCTTTATCTTACCATGCTTACTCTTTATATATTTAAACTATAAGGATGATAAATGGAAAATCACCAGACTGGATCAAACCGTAAGTCTCAATTTATTTCTTTTATGTGTGCTTTTCTGTGTGGTCTCCTACCCGGCGGTGACTTATAGTTATACGGTCAATTCATATATCCCTCTGGCCGAATGGATGATCGGTCAGGAACAATCCACTGCTGCTACATTGGAAAAAATTCTAACCATGGATAGCCTTGGCTTATTTGTCTTTAACATCATTTTAATTGCATTGATACCAGCCATCGGCGAAGAGTTATTATTCCGTGGACTGATTATGGACTTCCTGGAACGATCTATTAAAAATGCCCATTGGGCTGTGTGGATATCCGCGGCAGCTTTCAGTCTCTTTCATTTACAATTCCAGGGCTTTCTTCCCAGATTACTGCTTGGGGCTTTGTTGGGTTACTCATTTTTATTTACCAGAAGCCTGTGGGTTCCGATCCTACTCCATTTTTTAAATAATGCTGCTCCGATTGCCAGTCTGTACTTCATAAATGAGGATCTGGCGTCCATCGATCCAAGCGATACACCTGAATTGCATTGGTCTGTAGGGATGGTATCTGCCATTTTAGGAATTTTGGTCGGCTATTATATTTACACCAGATATAGAAAGCATGAAGCCTAGGATCATTACAGGAATTATTTTCGGAGTCATCGTTCTAGCCTCCATCTATGGCGGAGAGGTCAGTTGTATCATGCTGTTTGGCTTAATATCACTGTTTGCATCTTTTGAATTGGCCAGAATGCTGAGAAGAAATGTTCAGGCACCAGCAATGATGTTTACGATGATCGCTGGCTTTCTTCCCTACGTTTTATCCATGTATTTTCCGATGAAGCAAATGGGACTGATGATATCTATTGTCCTGAGTTGCATCTTGATGCTTCTTTTCACCACTCTGATGATTAGAAACCGAGGCGCCAATTTTTTAGAGAAATTTTCTCCCCTTACTGCATTTTTCTACATTGGAGTGCCTTTGTATCTGTTGAGAGTGGTCTTATTGAAACCACCATTTCAATGGGAACTGGTCCTCTGCGTTATTCTGTTAATCTGGTCTAGTGACACCTTCGCTTATATTGTAGGCTCAGCCATCGGCAAAAATAAGCTCTATTACAAAATATCTCCCGGGAAAACCTGGGAAGGATTTCTAGGAGCTGGTATTATGACCATTCTGGTTGCTGTCGGATTAAAGTATGTTTTTGGTGAATTCCCATTGTTATTTTATGTCTTTCTAGGCTTCATCGTTTGGCTATTGGGAGGAATCGGTGATCTTTTTGAAAGTTATCTTAAAAGACATTTTAAAGTAAAAGATTCAGGGTCTTTTTTACCTGGTCATGGTGGCTTCCTGGATAGATTTGATAGTTTTATCTTTGTGATTCCATTTGTATGCTTACTAATGGTCATATTTGAGGTATTTTAGTTTCATGTCAATCTTGGCAGTAGAAACACTTGTGAATTTGGATACAAAAAGATGGAGAAGAAATTAATTCTGGTTACCAATGATGACGGAATAACTGCTCCGGGGATTAAAGCCCTGGTCAATGAAATGCAATTACTGGGTGAGGTAGTCGTAGTGGCTCCTGATAGTCCTCAGTCAGGACAGGGTCACGCCATAACTTTAACTCAACCAATAAGGTTAAAGAAAACAGATATTTTCAAGGGGGTTGAAGCTTATGAATGCACAGGTACTCCGGTAGATTGCGTGAAGCTCGCAAAAAATGTAATCCTTAAAGATAGAAAAATAGACCTTTGTGTTTCGGGCATCAATCATGGATCTAATGCATCTATCAATATCATTTATTCCGGAACCATGTCTGCAGCCATGGAAGCTAGCATAGAAGGAATCGACTCTATAGGTTTTTCACTGCTAGACTTTTCATTTAGTGCAGATTTTACGGCTTCCGCTCATTTTGCTCGAAGAATCGCACAAGAAGCGCTTCGAAATGGATTAAAGGAATGTAACCTGCTCAATGTCAACATTCCGTCGGTTCCACTTAAGGACATCAAAGGGATAAAAGTATGCAGACAAGCCGATGGTAACTGGATTGAAAAATTTCAGGAAGGCGAAGACCCTCGGGGGCAAAAATATTATTGGCTAACTGGTGAGTTTGTTCAAAAGAAACACGAAGAGGAGACAGATCTTCATGCCCTTGAAAATAATTATGTCTCTGTAGTTCCTTCAGACCACGATCTGACTCGCCATGAAGCCATTCCGAAATTGAGCAACTTTGAAAAAATCAAGTGATGTTGAATAAGAACCATATACTGCTTGGATTAATCATTGGCATTTGTGTCCCAATCGTAGGGTATGCTTTGTTCATGATGCTTTTTGAAGCCATGGAGTCCGCTGGAATTATGGATGAAGTGACGGCTGGAAGTGCTGCGCGTAGAACCAGAACACTGGGTTTGCTTGGAATCTGTACGAATATCGTACCATTTGAAATCTATCGCAAAAAGCGATTTGATGAAACCATGAGAGGATTGCTCATACCTACAGTTATTTACATTGCCATTTGGATATTCATGTACAGAGAAATATTATTCGGTGCATAAGATCTTTCTTATAGCAGGAGAAGCGTCCGGAGACTTACATGGATCTCATCTCGTTTCAGCTATGCTTGCTACAAACAAGAAAATCAAAATCGCCGCTTACGGTGGTAAAAAAATGGCAGCAGCTGGTGCTGAAGTCCTTCGAAACTACGAAGCCTTTTCCTATATGGGCTTTCTTGAAGTCTTTTCCAATCTTAATAAGATTCTTCGCAATCTCACCAAAACAGCACAACTCATAGAAGATTTTGCACCTGATGCCATCGTTTTTATTGATTTTCCGGGATTCAACCTAAGGATTGCTTCCAGGCTCCGAAAAATGCTGGTGCATACTAAATTCTACTATTATATATCACCCAAAGTTTGGGCGTGGAAAAGCAGCAGAATTCATAAATTGGCAAAGTGGATGGATCGAATATTTGTGATCTTTCCATTTGAAGAGGATTTTTATCGCAAGTTTGGATATGAAGCTACTTATGTCGGCAATCCCCTTTTAGATTCGGTCAATCAAGAAAAATCGCTACAATCAAAAACAAAAGGACTGATTGCAGTGCTCCCGGGAAGCCGCAGGCAAGAAATTGAGAAAATGCTTCCAATCTTCGCCTCCTTATCAAAAGAAATGCCTCAACTTCAGTTTGAAGTTTCGGTCATGCCGCATTTCGAATTGTCTTTTTATCGCGACTTAACATCAAAAGCAGGCCAAAATTTTACCTTTTCAAAAAGAACGACTTACGAACTATTAGACAAGGCATCCGCAGCTCTGGTAACTTCCGGAACAGCAACCCTGGAGACGGCTTTATTTCATACACCCCAGATTGTAGCTTACAAAACTTCTATGCTTTCTTATGAAATTGGCAAACGAGTGATTCAAACTAAGTATATCTCCCTGGTCAATCTAATTCTAGACAAACCGGCAGTGCCCGAACTGATACAAAATGAATTAACAATCGATAAATTAAAGTATGCGTTAACAAAACTCATTCGAGATAATAGTCAAATGCTAAGTGACTATCAGGAATTGCATAAAAAACTAGGAAAACCCGGTGCTTCGAAAAGAACGGCTTCTTTCATCTTAGAAGATTTGGAGTAATTAAGAAGACATTACCAAGGCGTTTAAAACACCAATCCATTACTTCTTCTTAGACGTAGCTTTCTTTTTAGCGGCGGGTTTCTTTTTGGTGGTCGCTTTCTTCTTATCTTTAAAGGAACCTGGTAACTCCGCCTCAATCCATTTCTTCACCTCTTCCAGGCTAACTTCTTTCAAGTCTTCCGCCGTCAATTTATCATCTCCCTTCTTTGGAATTTTGACAAATTTTCGACCGAACTTCACAACAGGTCCCCACCTCGCATTTTCAATGGAGATCTTCTCATCTGGCCACTGCTGAATATAGCGATTGGCTTCTTTCTCGATTTTTTTAGCAATCAAGTCGTGTGCATCTTCAATGGATATATTGTCAAAGTCGTAGCGCTTCGGAACATTGACATACAGAGAGCCATATTTAAGAAATGGTCCAAATCTTCCTCGACCTTTCGTGATGTCTACCCCTTTATAAGTACCGATAGGCGCATCCTCTTTTTCCTTTTGTTTCACCAATTCTAATGCTTCCTCTTTGGTTATCTCCAGTGGATCACCGCCCTTAGGCAATGAAACAAACTTCTTCTCACCGTATTTCACGTATGGCCCATACCTTCCTGAATTAACGGAAAGCTCCTCCCCCTTATATTCTCCAAGTACTCTAGGCAACTTAAAAAGTTCCATCGCATCTTCATAGCTGATGGTCTCCATGGACTGTCCGGGCTTCAGATTGGCAAATTGAGGTTTACCATCTTCTCCTACCTCTTCTCTGGTGCCGATCTGCACCACTGGCCCATATCTGGTAATTTGAACCAAAACAGTATGTCCTGTTTTTGGATCTTTACCCAATTCTCGTTTCCCTTTTGCACGATCTGCATTTGCGATGGTTTCTTCTACTTTATCGTGAAATGGATTGTAGAAGTTTCGCAGCATCTCTTTCCATTCTTTTCCACCCTCAGCAATCACATCGAATTCTTCCTCGATATCTGCTGTAAAACCATATTCTAAAATTCCTCCGAAGTGCTCTTCCAGGAAATCTGTGACCACCATTCCAATATCGGTGGAATATAATCTATTAGAAGTACTTCCCGTAATTTCGGTTTTTTCTTCCTTCTTAATTTGATCTTGCGCTAAAGTCAGGTATTGGTATTTGCGCTCCTCCCCTTCTCTACTCTCCTTGGTCACATAACCACGATCCTTCTCCATGATTTTTGTGATCGTAGGGGCATATGTTGAAGGGCGGCCGATGCCAAGTTCTTCCAATTTTTTCACCAGACTTGCTTCTGTATATCTTGCCGGCGGCCTGGTAAATCTTTCAGTAGCCTGTAGCTCTTTTAAGTCAAGTTGTTGCCCCTTATGGAGCGGTGGCAACATGCCTTTGGCTTCTTCTTCTTCATCATCATCATTGGATTCAATGTAGACTTTTAGAAAACCTTCGAATTTTAAGACTTCTCCGCTCGCTCTGAAATCAGCGTCAGCTACCTTCGAACTGGCTATTTTCACTTCTGTTTTTTCAATCTTGGCATTCGACATTTGTGAAGCAATAGTTCTTTTCCAAATTAACTCGTAGAGCCTCTGCTGATCCCTGTCATTTCCTACACCTTGATTCTCAATATATGTAGGTCTAATCGCTTCGTGTGCTTCCTGAGCACTGCTATTTTTTGACTTGTATTTACGGGGAGTGGAGTACTCTTTACCATACTCCTTCACTATTTGTTCTTCAATGCTTTGTAGAGCGATATCACTCAAATTGTTAGAATCCGTTCGCATGTAGGTGATCAAACCCTGCTCGTAAAGTTTCTGTGCAGCAGACATGGTTCTGTTTACACTAAAGCCTAACTTTCTACTGGCTTCCTGCTGTAAAGTAGATGTTGTAAATGGTGGAGCCGGCTTTCTTTGAGTGGGCTTTATGTCAATGCTTGTAATGGAATACTTAGAACCTTTTGATTTTTCAAGAAAGGCTTCTGCCTCTTTCAATTCGGGGATCCGGTTTTTCAGATCTGCTTTTAACTCAGCTTTGCCACCCTTGCCGCTATCCACCTCGAAAACCGCTACTACTTTATAGTAATTTTCACTCACATGGTCTCTTATTTCCCTCTCTTTCTCGACGATCAATTTCACAGCTACAGACTGGACTCGGCCTGCTGAAAGCTTGCCTTTCACTTTTCTCCAGAGCGTTTCTGAAAGTTCAAAACCTACCAGACGATCTAAAATTCTTCTGGCTTGTTGGGCATTGACAAGGTTAATATCCACCTTCCTTGGTTTCTCAATGGCAGATTGAATGGCTGGTTTGGTGATCTCTCTGAAAACAATTCTCTTGGTTTTCATTTCATCTAAACCTAACTCTTTACAAAGGTGCCATGAAATGGCCTCCCCCTCTCGATCCTCATCCGTTGCTAACCAAACCTCATCGACCTTGCTTACCCAATCTTTAAGATCTTTAACGACCTTCCTTTTTTCAGGTGAAACGACATAGCTAGGCTCGAAGTCATTTTCAATATCTACACCCTTTGATCCTTTATCAAGATCTCTGATGTGACCGAAACTCGATTTCACTTTGAAGTCTTTTCCAAGATATTTCTCTATTGTTTTAGCCTTCGCTGGTGACTCAACGATCAATAAATTCTTTGCCATGCATTGAATGATTTAGTTTGCAAATGTAAGAAAATACTAATACGTCGCAAGTCAACCTTTCTCATTAGGCCTGATCCTCGTCTCCTGCTTCAGCACTTTCAATTGAGTATTCCTCTCCTCTTCACGAGCCTTTATGAAGGTTTGAATCTGACCTTCAACATCTAAATCCCTTCCATTTAGTTTTCTATGCAAACTCACAATAACCAGTTGGGCCTGGTCGTCTGGGTGTGTTATTCCTTTTTGGCTTAAGAAGTGTGAAAACCTCGAGCCTTCGTAAAAGTTCCAGTTGTATATCATCCACCGGCCTAAACCAAAATGCAATTTCTTAGCCACCACGACTTCTTCACCGTTTTTAAATTTCTCTAAAGCCTCTTTAGAGGAAAGAGCAAGTAGCTCAGACATGGCCTCATCCAGATCCTTTGGAATGTAAACTCCATTTATCCTTGACTTCTTAATGTTGCGTTCATATCTCTCTTCGAAAGATTTTTCGTCATGGACTGGGTCCTGAGTGTAAGATTGACCTACAACAAAAAAGAACAAGGAGATGAAAATATACTTCATTTATTATGTCTTACGCTTTTTCTTCTTCGCTGCCGGAAAAAGAATGTTATTTAATATCAAGCGGTATCCGGGTGAATTAGGATGTAAATTCAGGTCGGTCTCAGGATCACCTACATAATGCCGGTAGTCTTCAGGATCATGGCCCCCGTAAAAAGTCCAGGTCCCATATCCATGAGTGCCATGGATGTATCTGGCTTCATTATCAGCTTTATTATCCCCTAAAATAAGAACGTCAGATTTCACATATGCTTTACTAAATGCCGTTGCCTGTCCCATAAATCCTTTTACAGTTGTGGTATGGTTCTGCGTCAACATGGCCGGAATGTGATCATATTTTGCTGAGAAATCAAATAAGGTAATATAATCAGTTTTAGGAGTCACTTTTCTTTTTTTGTGGTCAATGGATGAATGTTCATACTCCATTGGATTCATGACCAATCGGAAATCTTTAAAGGCCAGTGTTTTACTGTAGTCTAATTTAGATTGCGCATTGGGATCCATGCCATCACCATCATATACATTGCCAACAATATCTACACCCTCCGCTGCTAAAGCAATATCGTACGTATCTGTAGCTGAACACATGGCGAACATAAATCCACCACCTTCAATATATTCTTTAATTTTCTTAGCCACTGAAAGTTTTAATTGCGAAACCTTGGCAAAACCGAGAGAACCTGCCAATTCTTCCATCTTTCTTTGATTTTCCCTGTACCACTTTTGAGTATGCTGAGAAGCATAAAACTTACCATATTGGCCTGTAAAATCTTCATGGTGTAAGTGAAGCCAATCGTATTCTGCAAGTTTATTTTCAAGCACATCTCTATCGTAAATTGTTTCATAAGGTATTTCCGCATAAGTCAATACCAACGTCACTGCATCATCCCAAGGTTGTATTTTTTCTCCCCGACTATTGAAATCAGGGGTGTATACAGCGATTTTAGGAGCTTTCTCTAACTTGATGACCTCTTGATTCACCTCCGGATCACCAATATCACTTCTGATTTTACCAAACTGACTATCGCTGATGACTTCGTAACTGACACCTCTAGTCAACAATTCTTTTTCTGCCCTGGATGAATGTGCAAATGCAAAACTGCCTCCTCTGTAGTTAAGAAGCCAATAGGCCTCCCCACCTGCATCCAGGATCCAATAAGTGATGCCATAAGCTTTCAGATGATTTCGCTGAGTTTCATGTTCCATGGGTATGAGAATGAACGAAGCCCATGCCTGAGCACATAAAAACATTAAAAACCCAAGTATTATTCCTTTTTTCATATATATAAATATGCAGTAAATCTATGACGAAAACGCAAAAGCACTAAAATGAATTGCAGAAAACGCCGTTTTTCAAAATACTTAACAATATTAAAGTGTTATAGATTTGTAATTCACATATTTGCCATCATTAATCCATAAGATTTGTCAAATTTCACTTTTCAGTATCCTCCGATCTACGTCGTGCTGTGTTTATTGCTCGGATTAGCATTCGCCTTAGCACTATATTATAGAGACAGAAAATTTGCGGAACATAAAAACTGGCTACCTTATTTACTTGGATTTTTCAGGTTTGGCGCGGTGTTTTTATTGAGTTTCTTGCTTTTGGTACCCATGTTGAAATCCATTTTTGAAGAAACTAAAAATCCGATCATCATTATAGCTTCTGATGAATCAACATCAGTACAAGAACTGGAAACTTCAGATAATGTAGGCAGTGCGCTTTCCTCCTTAGAAGAAAATCTACAAAGTGATTTCCAGGTTGATCGTTACTATTTCAGTAATCAAATGAGCACCACCCTACCCGATTCCAATAATTTAAAAAGTACCAATCTTGAAAAGGTATTCTCTGAAATCGATGAATTATACATCAATCAGAATGTGGGTGCCATAATCTTAGCAACAGATGGAATTTATAATGAAGGTAAAAATCCGCTTTATCTTGACAATAATATTACCGCTCCTTTATTTCCCATCGCATTAGGTGATACTACTGAAAAGAAGGATTTAATTCTGAAAAGAGCACTAAATAATAATATTGTATTTCTAGGGGACCGTTTTTCTGTACAATTGGATATTGAAGCTGTAAATTCAGCTGGGCAAGCGACTAATTTAAGAGTGTCCAGATATGACGAAGGAGGCAGAACCGAAACGATTGAAAATCGAACAATCAGAATCAATTCTAACGATTTTTTTACGACTGAAGAACTTATTATCGAAGCCAATACCAGCGGTGTGATAAGGTATGTGGCAACATTATCCAATATTGAAGGTGAAATCACCACAAGAAATAACCGTAAAGATATCTTTATTGAAGTTTTGGATGCTCGACAAAAAATTCTTCTGGTTGCTAACGCTCCACATCCGGATGTTTCTGCTTTCAAACAGATCATTGAGTCCAATAAAAATTATGAAATAGAAGTAGAATATGCTTCCACAGCCAACATTGGCACAGAACCCTATGACCTTGTCATATTTCATAATCTACCCAGCAATACTTTTGATCTGTCGGCAATTATGGCTAAGCCCAACATAAAAAACGCGGCAAAACTTTATGTCCTCGGAAGTCAAACTTCTCAGTCCAGGTTTAACACGATTCAAAACGTCATCAGCATTCAAGGAAACAGTAATTCATTAAATGAAGTACAGGCCACTCTAAAATCAGGTTTCAGATCCTTCGTGGTCTCTGATCCCTTGTCGAATGAAATCATTAATTACCCTCCACTGATTTCACCCTTTGGAAATTATACCGTTGCTCCTAATTCAAATGTCCTGCTTAATCAAAAGATCGGAAAAGTAGAAACTGAATATCCTTTGTTAGCTTTTAATGATCAGGGCGGTACGAGAACGGCTGTGATTTCAGGTGAAGGTATATGGAAGTGGAGACTGTTTAATTATTTACAGAAGGGCCACTACGACGAAATCACTGAACTCGTAAATAAATCTCTTCAGTATTTGACCCTGAAAGAAGACAAGCGTAAATTCCGCGTCAATCCTGCTCAGAACATCTTTAAAGAAAATGAAGAAATTATCATTACGGCAGAGTTGTATAATGATAGCTATGAAAAAATTAATGAGCCGGATGTCAATCTATCCATTTTTGATGCGAGTGGCAATAAGTATGATTTCGTATTTTCACGTAGAAACAATTACTATTATCTCGATGCAGGCCAATTTCCAGCAGGGAGTTATCGTTTTACCGCCAGCACCGATCATAATGGTAGAAAGCAAGAGCAGACTGGCAGATTTAGTGTAGAAAGTATTCAGTTAGAATCTTTTGATCTTACTGCCAGACATGGACTTCTAAGATCACTTTCGGACAAATATGGAGGTGAGCTTGTTATGATGGATGATATGGAATCATTAGCTGCAAAGATTAAGGGTAACAATCAGATTAAGCCTGTTATTTATGCCAGTTCCAGGACCAATAAGTTCATGGATAACAAGTGGATTTTTTTTCTAATATTTGGCCTACTTGCAGTCGAGTGGTTCATGAGAAGGTACTTTGGCAGTTACTAAATATTAGTTCCTAATTTAAAAACGGGCCCGACTGTTTAAGCAATCGAGCCCAATTGTAGATGTAGTTTTTAACATGATTGGCTCATCAGGTTTTTCTACCACCTTTAATATTATTTTGTAATTCGTCCAGAGCATCCCATTTACCATCTCTGGCTAATGCTGCTTGCTCTGGCCATGTATCTGGCGTGGAAATACGGTAGCGAGGTCCAGCTCCATCAAGAATTTCTTTGAGCCTGCTCACGTCCGTTTTTGCTAATTCTGCAAATGTCCAGATGCTTTCTTCATTTAATAATGCTTCGATTTTCGGGCCGATTCCTTCTACTATTTTTAGATCGTCTGAAGCAGCTGCGCTCCCCTTTTGATCTCCTGGTCTGACACCACCCACTAAGACATTTTGTAGTTTCTCAAGTTCATCCCAATTTCCATCTCTTGCCAATGCAGCTTGTTCAGGCCATGTGTCCGGTTTTGTTATCTGATATTTTGGACCTGCGGCATCCAGTATCTTTCTTAGCTTTTTCACTTTAGCAGTCGCCAGATCATCATAAGAATGGATGTTTTCTTCATTCAGCAATTTTTCGATTTTAGGACCTATGCCCTCTATCTTTTTTAAATCATCGACTTTACCTTGACCTGACGATGTCAGTCCAGCTGCTGCTCCTACGACACCAACAGCTTCCTTCGATCCTCCTTTTTTATTGGCTGCTGCCAGACTTGATTCCAATGTAGATACCTGGAGATCCCTTTCTCTTAATTGACCTTTAAGCATGGCAATTTCGCTGTCCAATTCTGTATGGTGATGTCTACAATCAGCCAATTCAGCCTCCAGTTCTGAGATTTTGGATTTTAACTTCTTAACTTCCTCTTCAAGATTTTCCTTCATTTTCTTATACCTTGCCCAAATGGCATAGCCCAACAATAATCCAAGTAGAAAAGGCAAGAGCCAGGATAAGAGTACCAGCCACCAATCCAAATTGCAAAAATTAAATGCCAAGTAAGTCATAAGTTTCGTTTTGTTTATTGTATAATGATTTCAACACGTCGGTTTTTCTGTTTTCCCTCTTCCGTTTCATTGCTGGCTATCGGTCTGGTTTCGCCATAACTTTCCGCTACAACCTGATCACCAGATATGCCCATTGACAGGATTTTTGATCTAACTCGTTCTGCCCTTCTTTGTCCTAGTTGCATATTGAATGCAGCAGAACTTTCACTATCCGTGTGTCCGCTAACTACGATCTTTTTACCAGAGGACTGTGCATTTTCTACCAACTTGCGTAGGTCAGCTTCCGTGGTGGCAGAGTATGTAGAATTATTAGAACCATAAGGAAAGTAAAAAGTAAGCTTGGTGATTCCGGATTCATCCGATGACGCTACTGATGTGACTTCTTTGGTTTCTTCTGCTTCAGCGATTGCACGTTCAGCCTCGGCGTCAGCACGGGCTCTCGATTCTGCTTCATTGGATTGGCGGGCTTCAAGTTCCGATCCGCTAGTGATCGAATCAGCATCCAGAGCACTTCCGTCCAGGGGTAAAACTTGCTGATTGGAAGTTAAACCATCTGCGTTACAGCAGGAGCCCGCATTATTTGCCCAAATCCAATAGTAGAGAAAACCAAGAAGAATCCATAAAATAACAGATAAGTATCTCATGTAAGTTAGTTTTAGTAAAATGCCAATATGCCTTTTAAATATAATGATATTCTTGCTAATTCCATATTAAATTTTACATAATAGATGCCATTCAAAACCCATTGTCTCCGGTGCTCATAAATTTTAGAATTTTTTTCGGCGAAATCAGTAACGGAAAGTAAAAATCTTACACTAATACACTTGAAGCCCAATCAAGTAAAATGAGCTACAAAAAAATGCCCTTGCTTTTGCCATTAATATTATTCATTATAGGAATAGTAACAGGTAATTTTTGGTATGCTGGCCTGTTGCTCATTGGAGTCTCATTTGTCATTTTGCTGATCGTAAATTCGATTTTGGCTTCTGGATATATCAAATCCTATTTATTGTTGGCACTTTTTTTTCTTTCAGGTCTTGGGATCCAGCAATTCTCCTTGAAGTGGGAAAAACTCACTCATTTTTCTTTTTATGAAGGTGACAATTTGACCTTGATTATTCAAAAAACATTGCCAACTAAAAAGGGATATAAAAGTGAAGCCAGGGTATTAAAAGTTAACCGCAAATATGAAGAGCACAGTGTTTCGGGAAAAATCATCATTTACACACCTGCGACCATAGCATTGCAAACTTTTAGCACCTATGAAATTCCTGCTCAATTTGTAAAAATTGAAAGCTATCATAACCCAGGCTATTTTGACTATGGTACTTTCCTGCACCAAAAAGGTTTTTATCATCAGATTTATTTAAAAGAAGAACCCGAATTGATTGATGCTGGAAAAGGGATTAGGAAGCTTATATACGATGTAAGCGGTTTAGCATCTGATGTATTTTACACTTCATTTGACAACGAAAGAATAGCTGACCTTGTGACTGCCATTTTTTTAGGTCAAAAAGAAGGCTTAAGTAAAGAATCAAAGCAATTGTTTACCGATAACGGACTTGCTCATCTTCTAGCCATTTCAGGAATGCACGTCGGTATTATCTACCTTATCCTGAGTTGGGTGTTTGGTTGGTTAAGAATCAACTCCATAAGAAGCCTTGTCATCATTTTCGGTATTTGGTTTTATATCATTTTGACTGGTTTGCAAATTCCAGCTTTAAGAGCGGGTTTTATGTTCACAGTTTTTATAATCGGTAAAATTTCCAGTAGAAATGTGAAGAGCTTAAATTCTATCTTTTTTGCTGCGATCATACTTTTGGCGATCAATCCAAATCTGATTTATCAAGTAAGCTTTCAACTGAGTTTTGCGGCGATGCTCAGTATTCTTTCGTTTTACAATCCTATCCAAAGGTTGTATGTCCCGGATCAAATTTGGTTGAGAAAAATTTGGCAGCTGACCTCATTGAATGTATCGGTTCAAATTTTCGTACTTCCGTTAACCATCTTTTACTTCAAGCAACTTCCCACTTATTTTTTGTTTACAAGTCTGATTAGTATCCCTTTTGTAGTAGCGATCATGTGGGGGGCAATCATATTGCTCATGTCAGACCTGACTGGTTTCTTAGATCAATTCCTAGGGGCGTTACTTGAAAGCTTCATTGAATTTTATTTTTCAATTTTGACTGCAGTAAGCAAACTCCCATTTGCACTCATCATTGATTTACAGATACATTATTTGCAAATCATAGGCTGGACCTTAGGCGTACTCATTATTTATCACCTATTACAACTAAATACAAGGAAGTATAGTATGATGTACTCCGCATTCATTCCCTTAATTCTTATATCATCCTCACTTAAAATTAAAGAATATGTGAACCACTCGATCATCATTTATGACGATCCCAAGGAAGTCATTGTAGATCTAAACGTACAAGGTCAAATCTTCAGAATGAGCAGCGATCCAGATTATACTCCCTACTCTTTAAAGGACAGCAAAGTATTTAAAGCATCCAAGCTTGCAAACAATAGCATATATCAAATGAATAACCTGACTTGGGCACTGATTGATAAGGATCTCCCGATTTCAAATCCCCAACCAATAGATATCTGTATTCTGGGAAGTCCTAATATCAAAAGTAGCGATGTCAGTCACTGCAAAAAGATCATCATACCACGACATTTAAAATCCAGGTATATCAATATTAATTACTATAACATTTTGTCAAAAGGCGCATTTAAACAAAATTTTTAAAAATGAAAAATCAATTGCTCCCCCTACTCTACTTTAGAAAAAAAGAAAGGAAATCACTTGTATTTGTAATCATTGTGTTACTATGTTCAAGCTTTATAGATGAAGCTTACATCTTCATCTTAAAACAATGGGAGGCCTCGCCTGAATCTGAAGAATATAGAATTGAACCATCGGATGAAGGCATGGAGTTGAAAACTTTTTTTGAAAGACATTCTGAAGAATCAGGTAATCGAGAGTACGACAAAGAATCTAGTAATTTACAATTTTCGGATGCCAATATCAGAGAAAGAAATGAGGATATAGAACTGGAGGCAAAGCATTCATCGCTGGAGAGGAGACATAAAGTTCTTTACTCGAATGAAGAAACAGAATCAAATGAGTCAAAACTACAAGTGGAATCCATAAAATTGGAAATGGAGCAGGATTCAACAGAAGAAATAAGCGACATATCCATAGATCCTAATCAACCTGATCTTGCCATACTTCGACGTATTGGTGTTCCTGAAAGAGCAGCAAATAATTGGCTCAAGTATACGCAAGCTGGTGGCCAATTCAAATCTAAGATCGAGCTTCAAAAGATTTATGGCCTGGAAGCCGATGTTATAGATCGAATTTCAAGTCATTTAAAATTTACAATTTCTGATAAAAAAGGCAGGGAACAAGTATCATTAAAGTCACCTTCCAGAAATTTAGAAACCATATCTATTAACCAAGCCTCAGCGCTTGACTTTGCAAAAATTTCAGGCATAGGTCCTGTCCTGTCTGAGAGAATCATTAAATTTAGAGAAAACCTGGGAGGCTTTCATTCTCCACAACAGCTCTATGAAGTCTATGGAATTGATGTGGAAGTACTTAAGAAAAACGACAAGCGATTTATCATTATTAATCCTGTAAAAATGATCAATGTCAATACGTGCACTATTGAAGATCTTGGACGACATTCTTATTGTAATTTTAGATTTGCTAAAGCGGTGGTCAATTACAGAAAGCAACATGGTCATTTCGCTTCCAGCGCGGACTTATTGAAAATAAAGATAATAGATCAGAATTGGATTGATAAAATTGGACCATATCTGACATATTAGAAAACAAGAATGTTTATTTGCTGTTATTTTCTTTTACCTTTGAATTTGGTGAAGTAAGAATTATATAATCAATGCAGTAATTTGAAGGAGCTCAGTTTCTTAAACCAATATTTTCTAAAGTACAAGTGGAGGTTTTTACTAGGGATTATTTTTGTATCTCTCTCTAATTACTTTAGGGTATTGATGCCCGTGACCATTAGAGAAGCACTGGATTTCGTATTTGAAAACATACAACAATATAAGTTGTACACTGGCTTTGAGCTCCAGGAAAATTTTTACACTTTTATCAGTACTAATCTCATTCTATTCGGAGGCCTTGTATTGCTTTTTGCCGCTATAATGGGTGTTTTCATGTACTTTATGCGTCAAACCATCATTGTAATGTCTCGTTTAATCGAGTACGACATGAGAAAACTCATTTTTAATCACTATCAAGGATTAGATACTGCTTTTTATAAGAAGAATAAAACTGGCGACTTGATGTCGCGAATTACGGAAGATGTATCAAAAGTCAGAATGTATCTAGGCCCGGCCATCCTTTACGGAATCAATCTTGTTTCACTCTTTGCCATCGTTATCGTTTCTATGTTTCGAGTGAGTACTACACTTACATTATGGACTTTGTTACCCCTACCCTTTCTATCTCTATCGATTTATATCGTCAGTAGTATTATCCACAGCAAAAGCTCTGTAATCCAAAAACAATTAGGCTTTCTAACCAGCATTTCCCAGGAGGTCTATTCTGGTATTAGAATCATTAAATCCTACGTGCAAGAAGGTAAGTTCGCCAAGTACTTTCTCTACGAATCCAATAATTATAAAAATAAATCTCTTGAATTGGCAAGAGTAAATGCACTCTTCTTTCCTTTAATGCTTTTACTGATCAGCATTAGTACCATCATCACGATTTATGTAGGTGGTCTTGAAGTCGTAAAAGGAAATATTACTCCTGGAAATATTGCTGAATTTGTAATTTATGTCAATATGCTCACGTGGCCAGTGACTTCAATTGGTTGGATTGCTTCCATTATTCAGCAAGCATCTGCAAGTCAAGAACGCATCAATGAATTTTTAGATACGACACCAACGATAACCAGCAGTACGGATCAGCCATTTCAACTTACCAGTGAAATTAAGTTTGAAAATGTCGATTTCGTATATCCAGATACCGGAATACAAGCCTTATCCAACATTAACCTGACCATTGGAAAAGGAGAAAAAATAGCCATAATAGGTAGAACTGCTTCGGGAAAGACGTCAATAGCAGAACTAATTCTGAGGATGTATGATGTGACTGGTGGCAAAATCACTATTGATGGTCAAGACATCAAGGACATCAATTTGGATGCTCTCCGTCAGGATATCGCTTATGTACCGCAGGACCTGTTCTTATTTTCAGATACGATTGAAAATAATATTGGATTTGGAATAGATGAATATCATCGAGAGGAAATTGAAAAGTATGCTGAATATGCATCGATCAATAAGGAGATCAAAGAATTGCCCAATGGATACGATGCACTTGTAGGTGAGCGTGGAGTTACCTTATCCGGTGGCCAAAAACAAAGAATCTCTATCGCACGGGCATTGATCAAAAAACCAGATATCGTCATCCTGGATGATTGTTTATCTGCTGTTGATACCAAAACAGAACAGAAAATTCTTTCATATCTGAAAAATGAATTGTCTGCAAAAACAGCAATCATTATTACTCATCGTATCCAAAGCTTAATAGATTTTGATCAAATCATTGTTCTAGACGAAGGCCAAATAGTGGAACGTGGAAAACACAAGGAGTTGATTGACCTACAAGGCTACTACTATGACATCCTGGAGCAACAACAGCTGGAGGAAAAGGAGATTTCTTAGGAATACCAATTAGAATTACAATTATTTGAGTATTTTCAAATATTATTTACATTTGTAATAGTAGTGATCATACAAAATACGAAAAATCACTAGTAGCCAAATTGTCAATTAAAATAGAAGATTGTGGAGGATAATAAGTTTGAAAGTGTATACTCATCGAAAGTGAAGGCCGGAAAAAGAAGGACCTATTTTTTTGATGTCAGAAAGACTAAAGGTGATGACTATTATGTCACACTCACTGAAAGTACCAAGCGCTACAACGGTGATGGATATGATCGGCACAAAATTTTTCTATACAAAGAAGATTTTGACCGTTTTCAGCAAAGTCTGGACGAAGTGATCAATCATATCAAAACTGAGTTAATGCCAGATTATGATTATGAGGAATATACACGGAGGCAAGAAGAATGGGAGGCTAAAATTGCAGAAGAGGATGGAGACGAAAGTGAAGGAGAGAAAAAGTCCAGTGAAAGTTCTGAAGAGGATATGAGCTGGTAATTTACTTAAAGATATATACTGACCGATGGCCATTAATTTTGTCATCGGTTTTTTTATTTATATGACCATTTGTTCCCGATTCTCGTAAATGATGGTTTTCAGAAAAAGTTGTAAATATGCTCTAGCAGGTAAATTTTAAATACTTAACATTGACCACATGAAAATTTTGATTAAGGTAGTATAACGATGCTTAGTAGGTTGCACATAGCACCTATCAAAATTGCCTTAAATAATGGATTTTCCGGCCTTACTTATTCGAAGAAGTTATCGTATTGGTTCTTTCGATTTGTGGCCATTTCAGGTTTAGCAATGGGTGCTCCTAAATCCAATACATCTTCATCATTATTGGCCTGGACCAGCAATTTTGCTTTATCATCTCCTAGCAAAATAGACATACCTTCATTTTCCCATTTCTCTAACATTTTCAAGCCCTCTTCTTCAAATATTCCATTCTTTAGATCCAGAGATTGCATAAATCCTTGTGAAACCTCCATGAATTGCTCCATTTCACCTACTTTCTGGCTGACATCATCTGCCACGGCCTCTAGGGCTCTGTCAAACATTTCCCGTTTATCTTTATTCCCACTTATAATATTCATGGCGGATTTCATCGCTGAATTACTGGCCAAAATCGCCTTACGCTCCTGCTCTTTGACTTCCACCTGATCTTCTATATCCTCTTTCATTATCTGAGAGTTCTCATACATCTTTCCAAGAACCCGATACAAAACCTCCATTTTCTTGTAAAGGTCCTCTAATCTCATCGTTGACTCTTTCAACCTACCCGCTTTTCGACTCTTCAACACCATTACAGCATTGTTATTGTTATCTCTTGCCTTGCTGGCTAAACTCAGATTATTATCTATCTCCTTTTTATTGTTGATGATCATTTCCTTCAACTTGTGCATCTGCCCTCTCAGTTGAGTGATTTGACGGTTCATTTTCTTAAGGTTGTCCCTCAGATCCTCAACGTAATTTTTGAGAATACCGATAGGATCAATTTGAATAAAAAGTCCAGTAATCCATCTCATCACACTCTTATACATATAACCTACAAGGCCTCTAGCTTTAGGATCTATCGCTGTAAAAATAATCACACCCAGGGCCAACAGAGTAATGATCATCCCAACTGTGGAAGTCACAAAGGATATCAATGCACTTATGAATGCAGAAGCAAGTATTCCACCACCAATCAATAAGGCAACGATGAAGAAAATACCTGTTTTACCCTCAGGCCTTTTCCAAAATGATTTCTTTTTATATTCTTCGGTCATGAATTCAAGTATTTTTTCATTCGGTCAACATCTGCTGTAATCTGATCAGCCACTTTGGAAAAAGATGCATAAAATTGATCCCTTGTCCTAGCTACCTTTTCGGATGCTTCACTAATTTCATTTTTCCGTATTTCTAACTCTTTTTTAGACTGCTTTATTTCTTCTTGTAACTTCTTAATTTGTGCTTCTTTTTTAGAAATACTGGACTCGAGTGCAGTCAATTTATCCTGTCTAGCAATGACTTGTTTTTGCTGTTGCTTTTCATAGGCATCATTAAATTTGCCTTTTTCATTCTCTAAAACTTTTAGATAATGCATTGCTGAATCCATCAATGCTTTTTTGTCAGCACCCATAGTTTTAGCCATAGCAAAAGCAGAATTAAACCGGGTTGACTCATCCATATCCATGGAGGACAACGATTTAAGTGATTGCTTGTATTCCAAATAGTCAAATCCTTCTAAATTATTGGATTCAATTGCCCTAAGCAAGCTATTTACAAATTTATCTGAAGCTTTTGCATTCTCATTTACAGGGATATTGGCTTCCTTTTTCTCCTTGCTTTCATCCTCAGCTATCTCAGTGGGAACATAATCCTCGTCTTCAACAATAAATACGGACTTAAGCCTTTTAAACATTGACATACAAAATATGTGTTAAGAATGAGAATACGTTTCAATTATATAAATAACTTTGCAGTCTACCTCATAGTTCACAATTAAGGGTAAATATAAAAAATAGTTCAAAGGAGAAATTACAATACAAGTTATGAGTCTTTCAGTGAGTTCAGAAATTGGCAAACTTGAGAAGGTAATAATACATAGACCCGATTCAGGAATTTCAAGGGTTAGTCCGAAACGAGCGGAGGAATTGTTGTTTGATGATATTGTCTTTCTGCCTAAGATGCAAGCTGAGCATGATGTGCTTACTGATATACTTAAAGCATTCGTTGGACCTAAAAATGTACTTGAGATTACCGATCTACTTACAGAAACCATTAAGGATCATCCGGACAATAAAAATTTGATCATTGATAGAGTGCAGGATTATGAGGAATTGCCTGACTCGTTCGGCGAAAAAATGAAAGCACTTGAAATTCCAGAACTTTCAGAAGTTCTAATCACTGGATATTTAAAAAATGAAGACTTCATATTATTCGATCCCATACCTAACTTCATTTTCACGAGAGATATAGCAGTAGTGGTCAATGACCACGTGGTCATCACAAAAGCTTCAAAAGCAGCACGTCACCGCGAAAATGTGCTCACCAGATTTATATTCTGGAGACATCCGATTTTCAGGACATTGAGGGATAAGGACCAAATTATCAACCTCAATGACTTAAATCTCTTCCCCCCTTCAAGGCAGGGTCAACATGTTTCTCTTGAAGGAGGAGATGTCATGATTATCAACAAAGATTATCTGCTTATTGGATGCTCGGAAAGGACGTCCATGCATGGCGTACATCTTTTAAAAGATACTCTATTTAAGAAAAATGTGGTGAAGAATGTGGTGATCATCAATATTCCGGATGACCGTTCGTATATGCATATTGACACCTTATTCACGATGATTAGTGAAGACGAAATTGTAGCGTACAAACCGATTGTTTATGATGGAAACAGTTCCAATGTTTTTGTTCATAAATCCAATGGTGACGTCGCAGAATACTCTTCTGTGAAGCGTTTTTTCGAAGCTGAAATAAATCCGGATATCAAATTCATCTTTGCCGGCGACGGTAGAAGTCCATATCAGGAAAGAGAGCAGTGGACAGATGGTTGTAATCTTGTCGCTCTCAAATCCGGAGTAGCCATCACTTATGATAGAAACACAGTCACTGATCACGCATTTAAAAAAGCTGGATACAATATCATCAAAGCATACGATCTCCTACAAAATATCAAAAGTGGAGCGGTTAAAGTGGATAAAATTAGTAAAACCATTATCCATATTCCATCCAATGAACTATCAAGGGCGCGTGGAGGATCACATTGTATGACCTGCCCTATATCCAGAAAGTAAAAATCATGTATACACATACAACCCAGGTAAGAGTCAGGTATGCTGAAACAGATCAAATGGGATATGTTTATTATGGTAACTACGCAAGATATTACGAGATCGGAAGAGTGGAGGCTATGCGTAATCTTGGTTTGAACTATGCAGAATTAGAATCTAAGCACAATATTCTGATGCCAGTATTATCTATGGAAACACGGTTTATCAGACCAGCCAGGTATGATGATATGTTGACACTGGAAACCACTATTGCAAAACTACCATTGGAAAAAATCGTTTTCCGGACAGAAATCTACGATGAATCACGTAAAATTTTGAACAGTGGTATCGTTAGACTGTTTTTTTTAGAGCGAAGTGATTCCCGGAGAATTGATACTCCTGAAATCATCATTGAAAAATTAAAACCTTATTTTGAATCTTAAAGAATTCGACATATGGGGCTATCTTTCTAAACTAACATTCATTCGTCGGCTCCTCATTTGGACGAAGAAGACTAGTTTCTACGGTTTCGAAGGCATTCCTGTCTATGACATCACCAGATTTGTAATTAAAGAATCGCAGCAGGATGACATCAACACCCGAGCCAATTCAATGGCGTTCAGCTTTTTCCTGGCATTATTTCCAGCCATCATCTTCTTCTTCACTTTACTACCACTATTTCCAGTCACCGCAGATTACATGGCGACCATCCAAAGTTCGATAGAAAGCCTATTACCTACAGAAGCCAGCACGTACATTAATCAGATTATTTCTGATGTTGTATCGATTCCTCGAGGAGGACTTTTTACATTAGGATTTGTCTTGGCACTCTTTTTTACATCAAATGGGGTGGCAGCAATGATGAAAGGTTTCGAAAAGAGCTATACCGAAACTTTTAAAAAAAGATCATATCTGAATCGACAATGGACGGCAGTGAAATTGACCTTCCTCCTTGGATTTTTCTTATTAATATCATTGACCACAGTGGTTTTGGGAAAGGTTATTTTGGACTACGTATTCGATTTGTTTAATATCGATGCAGCCTCCAGAATTTTGCTCAATATAGGAAGGTGGATTCTGGTATTAATCACTTCGCATGCACTAATAAGTTCTCTGTATCGTTATGGAGCACCCACTATTAAGCGTTTCAATTATTTTAGTCCGGGGGCTACCGCAGCAACGATCTTCACGGTCATTCTTTCTTTAGCATTTGCTGCTTTCGTCAATAATTTTGGAGCCTATAACAAGATTTATGGGACGATAGGAGGGTTGATTATCGTTTTGGTATGGATTCAATTTAATTGCATGATCTTGCTGATTGGGTACGAAATCAATGCCAGTATAGCTGTGAATAAGGATTTCTCAAAATTTAGAAATTCAAAAGGTGAAATTAAAAACTAACATAACTTGCTTCTTTTACAGCACTTCTGCTAGTACAAAAATACTACCTCCCACAAAAATCAAATCGTCTTTCTTTGCCTGGCGTTTAGCTGCTTGCAATCCATTTTTGACGGAAACATAGCTCTTTCCTTCTAAGTTTTTTTCTTTGGCCATTCTTTTTAATTCCCTGGCATCCAAACCCCTTGGAATATCAGCCTTTACAAAGTAATACCTTGCATTCTTTGGAAATAAAGATAGTATACTGTCAATTGACTTATCATTGACAAATCCTAAGACGATATGAAGGCGTTCAAATTGATATTCTTGCAGTTTAGCTAAAGCCATGCTTAGTCCGGCTTCATTGTGGGCACTATCAACAATCACAGTGGGTCGTTCTGAAATAACTTCCCATCTACCTATGTAATAGGTATTTGCCTTCACATTCGAGATACCATTTTCAATATTTGACTTGTGCCAATTGATGAATTTAATCTGATCAAGTAAATGCGTTGCACCCAATACAGTTTTGATATTTTTAGTAAAAAATGGGCTGACGTTTTCAATAGAAATATCAATAGGATTATTATCTGTAGAACAAATCGCGTGTTTATCAGAGCTGTTGACTTGATATAAATCCTCTGCAAAAAAGATAGGAGCATTCATTTCTGAAGCCTTTTGATCAAATACAATATTTGTCTTTTCATTTTTCTCCCCTATCACAACTGGTACACCAGATTTAATAATACCAGCCTTCTCGCCTGCAATGGCTTCCAAAGTATCTCCAAGCATGTCTACATGATCGAAACTTATGTTTGTAATGATGGATAAAAGCGGGGTGATGATATTGGTTGAATCCAACCTCCCTCCCAAGCCCGTTTCTATTACTGCTACGTCTACCTTTTCCTTTGCAAAATAATCAAACGCCATTGCAACAGTCATTTCAAAAAAAGAAGCAGGAATGCTGACCAGGCTTTCACGTATTCTTTGTACAAAGTCAATGATATCTTGTTTAGGAATGAGTTTACCATTAATTTTAATTCTTTCTCTGAAATCCTTATAGTGAGGAGAAGTGTATAACCCTACTTTGAGGCCATATTCCTGCAGGATTGAAGCCAAAAAATGAGACACTGACCCCTTACCATTGGTTCCTGCAATATGAATGGATTTAAATTTAAGGTGTGGATTACCCAAAATGGACGTTAAATCATAAATATTGGAGAGATCTTTCTTGAAAGCTTGCTTGCCTTGCCTCTGATACATGGGTAATTGGGCATACAAAAAGTCAAGTACTTGACGAAAGTGCAGGTTCTGGTTCAAAATTGTAATATTTTGTGTTAAAAGGTTTTTACAAGTATATAATATTATTACCTTTGAGTCATTCTATTGAAAGAAACATTTTATACACTTAAAACCTGTATTATTTAAACACCTTTTAGCATAATTCTTTACCTTATTTGCGTGAGAACAAGCAGGATAAAAGAATTCACAGCCGGAGTACCCTTCCGGCTTTTTTTTTGCCCTAACTTTTCATTATTACTCCAATCTTATCTCAACTTGAATTCAATAGTAATGGTGCCACATTGCTTCTCGATAGGGCTTTTTGAAAAACGATACTTTTTAGCACCTTCTATAGCCACGCTAACCAGATCAGAATCTGTAGTTGTACTCCCACGCTGGGTATAATTAGATTCGATTACTTCACCTTGATTATTCACACATACCCTTACAACGACAATGCCTGCCTTTTGCGAATTTTCGTTGATTTGAGGTTCGAAAATGAGACCACGGTCGGCAAGCCCTCCCTCGATTCTTCCATTACCCTTAGACATACCTTTTAATACATCTGTGTTAGGGTCACCTTGAGGATCACCGGCATTTCCTGTTGATGAACCATCTCCCTTACCTTTGCCTAGTAAATCTCCAAATTGTTTTTTAGCCTTTTCGTATTCAGCTTTTTTTCTGGCTTCTTCAGCGGCTCTCTTAGCTTCTTCTTCTTTTTTCAAATCCTCGGCAGAGGGACTCTTTGCAGTCACTTTTTCATTGATCACTACTTCACTTTCTTTTTCTTTAGCAACCTCACTGACTACTACTTCTTTCTTTGTTTGAGACTTTGGCTCTGCCGGCTTATTCTCTGGCAATGGTTCTGATTTTTTTTCAACTTTTTCGCCATCTTCGACTACGTTCGATTCTGTTTGTTGATTATCTTCTTCATCATTGCCACCCACAACTTCTACTTCTCCAAAAGCGACCAGGATACCTTCTTTTTCAGGTGGAGGAAAAGTGTAAGACCAGAAAGGGTAAAGAATAAGAAACAGCAATATCAATGCAAAAATAAACGCTGCGATCTTTGCCCTTCTATCATCTTTAGAATTGAGACTAATGTCCATTATTCGAGAATTTGGGTTCTACAATGTATAGTCAGAGTTTTCGTCTTAGAGCAACACTGCTGTTACGCCGTATCTGTAAGCTATATCCATTACACGAACTACATGTTCGTTCGATGTGTTAGGATCCGGAGAAATAGTCATGCTGACTTCTCCTCCCCTTCTTTGTCTTTTCAAACGCGCAACAGCTCCTTCCAGATTTATGGCGCTGATTCTTTTCCCATTTAAAAAATAGTCACCACTTCTATTGATGGTTACCTTAAATGGTTCAGTATTAATTTGAGTTTTGGTACTTGTTCTACCGGGCAGTTTAAGATTTAATGCATTAGGTACCACCAAAGACGATGTCAACATGAAAAAAATAAGCAACAGAAAGATGATATCCGTCAATGACGACATATTGAATTCTGCACTTACCTTACTCTTTTTCTTTAATCCCATATTATTTTCTAGGTTGGGTAGAGATTATTGCTCTCATACCTAAGGAGTTAGAAATTTCCATAATATCTGCCACGTCTTTCCACGGCACGCCCGTCTGCGAAATGATCGTTACCGTTGCATTTTCACTGTTCTCTGAACTAGATTTTGCTTCACTGATTAATCCCCTTAATTTACTTTTTTGTGTCACCTTTCCTTTAAACTTTATAACTCCGTCAGTCGTAAGCATCACTGGAATATCTGTAGGTGCAACTGTTCTTGAATCAGATTCCGGCAGCTCTATATTGATTTGTATAGCAGCTGAGGTCAACATGAAGAAAATCAATAACAAGAAAATAATGTCTGTTAATGAAGACATGTTAAATTCTGCGCTGACTTTATTTCTCCTTCTCATTGACCTTAATTAGAGGGTTCCTGTAATAAATCCATAAACTCTACTGTGGAGCGCTCCATTTTGAAAACCACTTTTTCAACTGAGGCTACCAGCAAATTGTAGCCCACAAATGCCAGAATACCAATAAATAATCCACAAGCAGTAGTAATTAATGCCTGATAAATACCCCCTGCTAAAACATCGGGTGTCACATTCTGCTGAGTTGCCATCTCTCTAAATGCCATAATCATCCCTGTCACAGTTCCGAAAAAACCAATCATTGGCGCTGCACCGGCAATACTGGCTAAGGTGGAAAGGTTTTTTTCCAACTTGAAGATTTCGAGATTTCCTACATTTTCTATGGCTGCATCAATATCATTCAGTGGCTTGCCAATTCTAACCAAGCCTTTTTCTACCATCCTAGCGACTGGCGTATCATGTGTTGCGCAAAGCGATTTTGCTCCCGCTACATTTCCCGCCGCTACTGCCGCTCTGATATTATTGATGAAATTCTCATCCATTCTCCCCGCACGCTTAATCGTAAACCACCGTTCAACAAATATGTATAGTGCTACAATCGATAGAAAAAGTAAGATCAAAACGATCGCAACACCAAGTGGTCCTCCCTGAAGCACCAGGTCATAAAATCTTTCGTATTCTACTTCCGGTTCCGCATCTGCCGCTTCTTGGAAAAGGAAAAACATCTTATTGAACATCTGTAATTATTGTTTAGCTAGTAAATATTTAACACCCACACTTAACGAATATAATTTCGAAACAAGTATTTGAGAGCGACAAATTTATGGATTATTTTCAATATATTATAGAACTTCATAATTTGTTACTCCTTTGTATTGAGTTACATAAATCCTATGATAGGGATGAACAAACAAACGACAACTAGATTGGTTAAGATATAAACCATTGACCGTTAGGAAGCAATAAAACTTGCATAGTTATATAAAACATGAATAATAAATATAAAACACTTGTATTTGGAGCCTCTTTAAAACCTTACCGATATTCTCATCGCGCAGTGAAAATATTGAAACTGAATGGATATGAAGTAGTACCTCTGGGACTTCGCAAAGGAGAAATAGAGGGAATCGAAGTTTTGACAGGCACACCTGAAATTAATGATATTCATACCATTACGATGTATGTCAATGCCTCAAGACAGAAAGAATTTTATGATTATCTATTGAGCTTAAAGCCAAAAAGGATCATTTTTAATCCAGGAGCTGAAAATATTGAGTTTTTCAACCTGGCCAATGAGCAAGGTATTCTTTGTGAAAATGCCTGTACACTGGTTTTACTAAGCATCGGAGAATACGAAAATGTTTCAGTATAGCAAGCCTTATTGCTCTCTTCTATTAATCTCTTTCTGAACAAGTGCAAGCTCTCTGCCTACATCACCAGTAACTGAGGTGTTCTCTTCAGCTCTTCTGACCAGGTAAGGCAAGACTTCATTGACCTTACCATATACTACATACTTCGCAACGTTATAACCGGCAGCAGCCAGATTGTAAGTGATGTTGTCACTCATTCCCAATAGCTGACAGAAGTTCAAATGTGGGTGATTGTTAGGCATCTTTCTTTCTCCGATCAATTCTGCCTGAAGAAAACAAGAGCGTTCATTATGTGTAGCGGCACAGGAGGCAATCGTTTCGTAATGATCGAGGCAATATCTTAGTCCCTCGTTATAATCCTGATCCGTAGACTGTTTATCCGGTTGAATGGGAGATTCATAGCCCATTTCCTGAGCTCGTTCTCTTTCCTTTTCCATATAGGCTCCCCGCACTAATTTTGCACCAAGCATATACCCTTGAGACTTGGCTTTTTCATGTGATTCCTTTAAAAAAGCCAGCTTATCATGGCGGTATAATTGGAAAGTATTATAGACTACAACTCGCTCCTTATTATATTTTGCCATCATTTGATCTGCGAGTTCATCAATAGTAACTTGCATCCAACTCTCCTCTGCATCAATAAATACGCCTACACCTAGTTCATATGCTTTCCTACAGATTCGATCCAGGCGATCAACCATTTGCTCGTACAAGTGCTTTTCTCTGTCACTCAAAGGTTCACTGGTCTGTTTTTTAATCAGGATGTGGTTTTCACCGATTGCTGTAAGCTTAATACTGATAATCGGGACGGACTCATTAGAGGCGGCAAATTCAATTCCTCTGATAAATTCTCCGGCAACTATTTCTAGCTCTTTCTCACCACTTTTGCCTTCTGCCCCATAATCCAGAATGGTTAAGATGTTGGATTGGTAAAGCTTGTCAATGGTCGGCTGAGATTTCAAAAGACTTTCACCACCACAAAATTGCTCAAAAATGGTGTTTTTCACGGCTGTCTTTGCAAATGGCAGAGAATATTTGACTGCAAACATGCCAAGCTTCGAAGTAAAGTTGACTAATGCTTGCTTGCTCATCATATTAAAAAGCCAACGCATTTTCTTCAACTCGCGGTCAGACTTATCAGCAAATGCGATTTCAGTATTAGAAAAATCCAGTGCTGTCGTTTCTTTTAACCGTTCCATATCTCCCACGACTTTTCTGCTTGTAGTTTCAACATATCATAACCATTTTTAATCGCAGCTCCCTGGTCTGCTCCAAGCTTCAAAAATAAAGTTTTCTCAGGATTGTAAACCAAGTCATAAAGGAAATGTTTGCTAGTTAAGAATTGGTAAGGTATGTTAGGGGCTTTGTCAATGTCCGGCCAGGTTCCCAATGGAGTGGTGTTGACCACGAGCACCTCACCGTCAAAATGTTCAGCACTCAACTCATCATAGTTAAGTAGTGATGGTTGACGACTAACAATGGTAAATGGAATATTGAGATTTGATAAAACGTAACGAACTGCCTTGCTTGCGCCTCCTGTACCCAGTACCAGTGCGCGGGTTGGCTTTCGATTTCCATAAAAACTGGTCAAAGAATTTTTAAATCCATAACAATCTGTATTATAACCCATTAAGCCTTGATCAGTGAATTTTATGGTGTTTACTGCGCCAATAGATACTGCTTCTGGACTCAGCATATCTAAATATGGCATGACAGCTTCTTTATAGGGTATGGTGACGTTTAATCCTGCAATTTCAGACCGCTTTAGGTTCTCAAATTGATCTATTCGTTCCAGCTCGTATAGGTCATATACTGCATCTTCTATTTCTTCTTTATTGAATTTCTCAGCAAAATATCCAGGAGAGAACGAATGCTTGAGTGGATATCCTATCAATCCGAATTTCCTCTTATTCTTCATCATTTACCTTTTCCTCTTAAGATTACCAAGATGGTATAAAACAGGATTTTGAAGTCCAAAGCTAGCGACATGTTTTCGAGGTAAAGCATATCAAATCTCATGCGTTGCAGCATTTGTTTGACAGTGGAGGCATATCCATATTTGACCTGTCCCCAGGAAGTAACTCCTGGTCTTACTTTCAACAGCTGGCGATAGTAGGGCGCTTCCTTTGCGATTAAATCAATATAGTACTTACGCTCAGGACGAGGACCCACAAGCGACATATCTCCTTTCAATATATTCCAGAACTGAGGAATCTCATCCAATCTCCACTTCCGCATCACGCTCCCCCAAGGCGTCTGCCGATCATCATTCTCTTGCGCTAATTGTGGCCCGTCAGGCTCAGAATTTAGATACATGGACCTAAACTTATAAATTTGGAAAGGCTTACCATTCAAACCTATTCGTTCCTGCTTAAAAAAGATGGGTCCCTCTGAAGACGACTTAACCCTGATCATAATGTATATGATCAATGGTAGTAAGATGATCAAAGCAATTATACTGGCAAAAACATCAATAAGGCGCTTTATAAAAAATTGCCAGTTAGGCATTAGTTCACGCTCAATCTCGATCAGGACCGCACCATAAACATGGTTCATTTTAACGGTTCCCAATAAAATGTCATACATATCCGGAATGATCTTGACCAAAACACTTTCATCAAATTCGGACAAGATGTCCAGAATCTCGCTCAACCTATTGTGCTCCGAGGTTTCAATAGCGATGATGACTTCTTCGACATTATGTGCCCTAACCACTGATTCCAGATTCTTTATTTTGCCAAGCTTTGGCAAATACTTCTTAATCAGATTGGTGCTATTTCCATTGCTGTCTATAAACCCAACAAAATTATGACCCAGTTTGTATGGGCGACTGGTAATCTCTTCATAAAGCTCAAGGGCGTTTTGATCACCTCCTATAATGATGGTGTTATAGGCAACCTTACCGCTTTTCAACCGACGACTGGCGATGGTCAACAGGATCATGCGCACCGTGGCTGTAAATCCAAATTGTAATAAAAATAGGGTCCCAAAAATCTTATAGTTACTGGTCAGTTTTAAGGCCAAATCATCTTGCAACACTGTAAAGAACAGCGCCAATACCCCCATGAAATTAAGAAAAAAGGTCCTGGTGAAAGTGGCCAATCTCGAGAACCTATAAATGTCTTTATACTTATCAAAAATAGAATAAAACAACAACCAGAAAACTGGAATAAACACCATTCCATACCATAATTTCTCGTCTTGAAAAATGGAAGACCAATCAGACGGCCCACCTTCAATTGACTTACGATATGAGAAAAAGCAAATCCACGCAAGTAAGGCAGTCAGAAAATCTCCTGTACGATAAATAAATAGCTCCTTCCCTCTTTGTCGCTTCATATCAGAAATGCAATAGCTTGATATTGTCTACAAAAACATTTACTGGATCATTTCCTTGATTATTGTCAACCCCTATCAAGACTCGGTAACCATCCAGGGCTGAAGCAATCACTAAATCTGTTAAGTTTATAAATGCTTTCTTCCAGTTATTCTCTGACCTTAATGATACAAAATATTCTTTAAACGAATCATTAGCCACAACACCTACCAAGCCAACCTTCAGATCCGCATTTCCTTGATATTCCACTTCAACGAAAACAGGACTACCATCTCTTGGTATACCACTAAAAACCAAGTCCGTAGAGGCTTCAAAAATTTGGCCTGGTTCCAAAGTTATTTCACCTTTACCATTCACTAAAGCAAGAGACGTTTGTACACTTCCGTCCTCATCCTTACTAAAAGCGACATCATTCTCAAATGTCGCATTGATTCGAATCTTTGTACCGGGTAAATAATTAAATTCTGGAATAATGGATATGGTTGTTCCTTCTTCTATATTTAGAGATTGTTCTATCTGCGTAGCGAACGGATAAATTCTGGGCATTGAATTGATGCCATTTTCTCGTATTCCTGCTTGAAAAACAACATTCAAAGGATCGTCATTAACGACCGGTATTTTTTGGGGTAGCTCATAGACTCCCTGGATTTGACCATCCTGATAAAACCACACATCTTTAAACCCAGAATCTTGCCCCTCCAAAAGCATTTCATCGATCTCGATAAATACAAAGTCAGCCGTCGTCCTTGATGGAATTTCACATGAGACGAAAACGGTACATAAAAAAATGAACACAAAAAGTTCTCTCATATTTATCTATAACGCATCAATACCCAGCCGAATAACGATATGAGAATAAAAAGCAACATACCTATTCTGAAGGACAATTTTAAATGGTGTATAAATGATCGAATCTCTTCTGTTGAATTGGGATACCTGGGGATCACTTCGCGCTCCAATTTGTCTGCATTCAATATATGAGATAGATCAAACTCAACATTGGCTTTAACCAAACTTTTGTAACTCTTTAAAACACGCACTCTGAAGAATACATTGACTCCTAACAAGGCGAGAACCAAACCAATGATGATGACCACAAGGGTTATATACATTCTATCTAGATTAGCCTGCAAAAGTAAAGAAACATTTCTATTTTAGGGCAAAATACAAATATGAAACATACGATATTGACGTTCTTATTGACTTCACTTTTATTCACTGTCTTTGGGCAAAAGGTAGACCTGAATTATTACCTGCCTGACATCGAGTATGACGAATCTATTCCGACCCCGGAAGAATTCTTAGGTTACCAGGTAGGTGAATGGCATGTGAGCCACGATCAGCTTTATAGTTACATGAGAGAAATTGCGGGCCTCTCCGATAGAATAACGATCGAAACTTACGCTCGATCTCATGAAAACAGACCATTGGTTTTATTAACCATTACCTCTCCCGAAAATCACGGCAATCTCGAAAATATCAGAACAAGGCATCTCGAATTATCGGATCCTGATAATGATATCAACGACTATTCAGATATGCCCGCAGTTATATATCAAGGCTTTAGCATTCATGGTAATGAGCCAAGTGGGTCTAACGCTTCTTTAATGGTGGCTTACTATCTTGCAGCAGGTCAAGGTGAGGAAGTAGAAAACCTTCTGGAAAATGTCGTTATACTATTTGATCCCAGTTATAATCCCGATGGATTGAATCGGTTCGCATCTTGGGTCAATACGCACAAATCGAAGAACTTAACCTCCGATCCTGCGGATAGAGAATATTCTGAAGCCTGGCCTAGAGGTAGAACCAATCATTATTGGTTTGATTTGAATAGAGACTGGTTATTGTTAACTCATCCTGAAAGTCAGGGTAGAATTAACAATTTTCACAAATGGAAACCTAACATTCTTACTGATCACCACGAAATGGGTACTAATTCTACTTTCTTCTTCCAACCTGGTATACAGACCAGGGTTAATCCTAACACTCCGTGGAGAAATCAGGAACTTACTGAATCCATAGCTGAATTTCATGCAGAAGCCTTGGACGATATCGGCTCACTTTATTATTCAAGAGAATCATTTGATGATTACTACTATGGCAAAGGATCCACTTATCCGGATGCCAATGGTGGAGTTGGTATTTTGTTCGAGCAGGCCAGTTCAAGAGGACATTTGCAAGAAAGCGACAATGGACTTCTCACCTTCCCTTTCACCATTAGAAACCAAGTCACAACAGCACTTTCCACTCAAAAAGCGGCGGTCAATTTGCGTGAAGACTTATTAAAGTATCAAGATAAATTCTATGCCGATACAAAGTCCTTGGCAAAAGAAAACCGAACGAAAGCATATGCATTTGATGTAGGTAAAGATATCGCAAAGACGAATCATTTTTTGGATATTCTCCTTTCACACCAGATCAAAGTATATCAGTCAGATGACCAATATGTGGTGCCCTTGGACCAACCTCAGTACAGGCTTACCAAGACCATTTTTGAAAAAGTTACCGAATTCCAGGATAGTTTATTTTACGATGTTTCAGCATGGACCCTTCCAGAAGCTTTTGACCTCGATTATCGTGAGTTGACAGGTGATATCAATTTGGGTACACCAATCACACAAGTTCCTGAAAGTGAAGGCAAGGTCATTGGTGATAATGCAGAGTACGCTTATGTATTTGAATGGAACGATTACTATACTCCTAAGCTATTAAATACCATTCTTAATGCTGGTTTGAGGGCTAAAGTAACCAATGAACAATCTGCCTATCGGACTTCAGAAGGTAGCAAAACATTTGGTCGCGGAACCATCATTGTCCCTGTAAAAAATCAGGATTTAGTAGAAGGTGAGATTGCAGAACTGATGCGTAAAGCGGCGGAGGAGACCAATATTGATATTTATGCCATCAATTCTGGTAAACCCGCTGATGGATTTGATTTAGGAAGCCCGACCAATGACCAATTAGAGGATGCCAAAATAATGATGTTTGTCGGTGATGGTGTCAATAGCTATGATGCTGGAGAAATATGGCACTTACTGGATACGCGCTATGATATGACATTAACCAAGCTGGATGTTTCAGATGTCAGAAGAGCAGATTTCTGGGACTATAACGTCATCATCATGCCTGATGGAAACTATCGAAACCTGAATGTGGATGCCCTGGAAAGATGGGTTAGCGATGGTGGAACATTAATTTGTTATAAGAGTGCAATAGATTGGGCTAAACGAAACAAACTGGTGGCCATAGAAACGGTGTCACCAGAAAAGGATACATCGGATGAACGTAAACCCTATCATAGACTTTCGGAAGATAATGGACGCAACTATATAGGAGGTGCCATTTTCGAAATGGCCGTCGATCTTAGCCATCCTCTGATGTATGGTATTGAAAATGAAAAAATGGCTAGCTTTAAGAGGGGTACTACTTTCTACAAACTGCCTAAAAACCCATATTCCAGTCCGGGCGTGTATACTGATGAACCATTGATATCAGGATACATCACAGATGAAAATCTAAATAATTTAAAAGGTACTGCTGCAATATTCGTGGGCGGTAAGGGACGCGGCAAAGTAATTTGCTTCGCAGATAATACTAATTTTCGAGGATATTGGTATGGATCCAACAAACTACTGGCGAATGCAATCTTTTTTGGACAAATCATTAGTGGTGGTGCTGTAGCCCGATAAAACAAAAGAGCGTCTCACTATTTATGAGGCGCTCTTTTTCAATCTCTGGCACTAGCATGAGGATTAGCAAGAGCAGTAACTATGGTATAAGTTTCCAGAATAACTGTTTGCAAGATGTCGGTGAGAATTAGAGCATTTCCTTCGCTTTCTTGATAGCAATATCAAGTCCTCCGGGGTCATTACCACCTGCAGTAGCAAAAAAGGGTTGTCCCCCTCCTCCCCCTTTTATATCCTTAGCGAGTTCCCTAACCATGTTTCCGGCGTGAAGCCCTTTTGCCTTGGTCAACACTTCACTTATCGTTATCATCAACTGTGCTTTGCCATTATCTTCTATTCCGAAAATGATAAAAACATTACCAATCTCTTTTTCCAGGTTGTAAGCCAATGTTTTAGCTGCTTTACTATCCGTTATGGGTAGCTTTGTGCCGATAAAATTAACACCATTGACCATTTCTATTTGACGACGCAGATCACTCTGTAGATCCCCGGCTTTCTCTGCTAACAAGGATTCAATTTTCTTTTTCAGTGCTTTGTTCTCCTCTTGTAATTTACTTACTAATTCCGCCGGATTACCGGAAGATTTGAACATATTACTAATTTGATCAAGAGTGTCTAATTTATCATTCACATATTCCATTGCCCGATTTGCCGTTATAGCTTCTATTCTTCGAACTCCTGCAGCGATACCAGTTTCACTGATGATCTTAAACAAACCTATTTCCCCGGTAGCATTGACGTGACATCCACCACATAGCTCCACAGAATAATCCTTGTCAAAAGTAATCATTCGAACATTGTCGCCATACTTTTCACCAAACAGCATCATCGCTCCCGATTCCTTAGCTTCCGCGATAGGAATATTTCTGGCTTCTTCCAGAGATATATTTTCACGTATTTTCTGATTAACGATATCTTCAACCTCCTTAATTTCAGCCTCGCTCATTCTTGAAAAATGTGCAAAGTCAAATCTCAAATTTTCATCTCTGACCAGGGAACCTTTCTGGGTAACATGATCTCCTAAAACTTTTCTTAATGCAGCATGCAGCAAATGAGTGGCCGTATGATTATTCTCAGTCAATGCACGTCTTTTATTCTGTACTCGCGCTTCAACCGGCTTTGTCAAGTCGCCAGGTAATCGATCAACGTAATGTAGAATGAGATCATTCTCTTTTTGAGTATCCAAAACCTTAATTAAATCCTGACCGATCCTCAAAGTGCCTTTATCGCCAACCTGCCCACCACCTTCTGCATAGAAAGGAGTCTTATCCAGCACCAACTGAATATGCTGCCCATCCTTATCCTTGATTGTTCTGTATTTCAGCACCCTTGCATCTTTCACCTCGAGTTGGTCATACCCCACAAATACCACATTCCCTTCCTGAATGGTATGCCAATCCCCTACAGATCTTTGAGCATCAGCTCTTGATCGCTCCTGTTGTGCTTTCAATGCTACTTCAAATCCTTTTTCGTCGAGTTCCCATCCCTTTTCACTTGCAATCAATCTGGTTAAATCAATGGGGAAACCATAAGTGTCATACAATAAAAAAGCCTCGTCTCCAGTAATCCTATTGTCCGATAAATTCAGTTGCTCTATTCTTTTGAGTCCACCTTCCAAAGTATTTAAAAAAGATTTCTCCTCTTCCAAAACGACCCTTTTAACAAACTCTTGTTGTGCCTTTAATTCAGGAAATACACTGGAAAAATCTTCAGCTAGCTTGGGTACAAGTTGATGTAGTAAAGGACTTGTGATTTCAAGAAAAGAATAGTAGTATCGAACCGCTCGTCTTAAAATTCTTCTGATGACATAACCAGCTCCGGTATTAGACGGCATTTCACCGTCTGCTATAGCGAAACACACCGCACGGATATGATCAACAATGACCCGCATGGCAATATCGGACTTTGAACTTCCATCATATTTTCCGGTGTAGGTGATACCAGATAATTTTTCAACCATTTCTATATAACCCGAAAAGACGTCTGTGTCATAGTTAGAAGTCTTACCCTGCAAGGTCATACAAAGACGCTCAAATCCCATACCAGTGTCAATGTGTTTTTCCGGAAGATCCTCAAGTGTCCCATTCGCTTTCCTGTTAAATTGTATGAAAACAAGATTCCAGATTTCTATCACTTGGGGGTGATCCATATTAACCAGTTCCGCGCCTGATTGCTGCTTTTTTTCCTCATCAGATCGAATGTCCACATGAATTTCAGAACATGGACCACACGGACCTTGTTCACCCATCTCCCAAAAGTTATCCTTTCTGTCGAAAAACAAAATCCTTTCTTCAGGCAAGTGATCTTTCCACATTTCATAAGCCTCATTGTCCGCCTCTAAGCCATCAGATGCATCACCCACAAAAACAGTAGCATAAAGGGAGTCTTTATCTATTCCATAGACATCAGTTAACAATTCCCACGCCCAATCTATAGCCTCGCGCTTAAAGTAATCTCCGAACGACCAGTTTCCAAGCATCTCAAACATCGTGTGATGGTAGGAATCGATACCTACATCTTCCAGATCGTTGTGCTTTCCGGTTACACGAAGACATTTCTGGGTATCCGCTATTCGTTTATTGGGACTAACAGCATTATTTAAAAAATAGTCCTTGAACTGATTCATTCCAGCATTAGTGAACATCAACGTGGGATCATTCTTCAGTACGATGGGAGCAGAACTAACTACTTTGTGTTGTCTTTGTTCGAAAAAATCCAAGAACTTCTCCCTCACGACCTTTGCCTTCATAATTGAATTACAATATTTTAAAAATTAAATATTACTTTAATATGTTGTTATTTTGTAATATTTTAATTATATAAATACAACAAAATCAACTGCTTATGTCGTGTCCAAAAAATAGACCAAAATATGTTAAATAAATTTTTGTAATTCGCTTGACAAAACTTACTTTTACGCCAATCCTATTTACATATTCTACGACAGCAGCAAATGTAGTAAACTATATGTTTTTAACTTCTTTTTAAGACTATGTTCTAAAGATTTTAAAATACATAGGGTAACCTGTTGCTTTTTGCGTCATTAGTACGTATGAGCAGCTATTGTAAACAAAATAATGGATGAAACGAGAGAAATACGTTTATAACCCTAACACACTAACTTACGAAAAACATCAACTAGGCACTAAAGAGATCATCAAAAGAAGTATCGGAATTACTTCAGGAGTTATCCTGACCTCCATACTTTTATGCGCTTTCGCCTACTATTATCTTCCATCTCCGAAGGAAAGAGCCCAGAAACGAGAACTGGATCAATTATCTATGCAATATGAGCTTTTGACCAATGAAATGAATTCCATGGCACAGGAATTGGGCAAGGTGCAAGAAAAAGATGCTAACATTCATCGGGTGATTCTGGGAATGGACCCTATTGATGAAAACGTTTGGGAAGGTGGTATTGGAGGTTCAGAAAAATATGACTACATCACCAACTATAGCAATACAGGTAAAATTATAAAGCAATCTTTATCTAAGCTAGACAAACTTAAGCTACAATTCGAAATCCAGAAAAGATCACTGGATACGCTTGAGATGCTTGCGGACTCAAGAAAGGAAAAACTCGCTTCCATACCAAGTATCAAACCTGTCAGAGCGGACCATCTAAAAAGAAATATACTTAAGTTATCTGGCTACGGATACAGAATTCATCCTATCCATAATGTTAAGAAGTTCCATAAAGGCATTGATTTTACTGCTCCTAAAGGAACTGCCATCATATCTTCAGGTGATGGAAAAGTCATCAGGGTTGAAGAAAAGAAGAGAGGTTATGGAAAGAACATCATCATCGATCATGGATATGGCTATACCACGTTATATGGTCACTTAAGTGAAATTGATGTAGAAGTAGGTGAAAAAGTGACCAGAGGTCAAGTGATTGGAAAGATCGGCAGTACCGGAACTTCCACCGCACCACATCTCCACTATGAAGTGCGTATCAATGGAAATGCAGTTAATCCAATCGACTATTGTATGGATGGTTTAACTCCTGAGGAATATCAGATTCTGGTACATAGAGCAGCTGAAGAAAACCAATCTTTCGACTAAACTATCTCCTATTATCACAAATATTTCATTAGAATCCCCCTCAAGAGGGTTGGCTGTATCTTGCTAATACTGCATTTCTAAATTTAAGATTTTCATAGTGGTACTTTTCTGATGAGCGCTCCCATCCAGCTTGTTCCCTAAATCTTGATTTAATTTCTTTTCGTAAAAATCGTAACATTCACAAAAATCCAATCGTCCTAATTTTACATGTTAGGATAAGAACGACTTATCTCATCTTATTAACCCATAATTGAACGCATTCGTCTACATGAGATTTTTACTACTTTTACTACTCGTCACAACCTTTAGTTTTTCCTTAAATGGGCAGGGTTATCAAATCATACATGGAAAATTAGTAGATAAGGATACCAATGAGCCTATTCCTTATGCTAACATAGGTATACCTCATCGAGGTATTGGCACAACTTCAAGCTCTGATGGTAATTTCCTTTTCAAGATTCCAGATTATTACGCAGGCTCAAACTTGATGGTGTCGGTAATAGGTTACGAAAGATTCACCATGCCCCTCCGTGAAGTCAAGAGTCCGGCAACTATTAAACTAAATCCCACCGCATATCAACTATCTGAAGTCCAGATTATTGATGAAAGTGCTGTAGAAAATATCGTACGAAAAGCAATTTCTAGAATTCCTACGAATTATCCTTCTAAAGCCAACTCCGCTACAGCCTTTTATCGCGAGTCGAGAACGGATGAATCGGACGAGTATGTATATCTGGCTGAAGGGGTCCTGAATGTATATAAAACCAGTTATGAAAATCAGAAAGAAGGATTTGTTAGTCTTATACAAGGCAGAAAGATCAACATGGAAAACCCTCTTGATACCATTGTAAGAGGAGGGTTTAGTTCCGGACACATGGCAGCACACAGGTTCGATTTTGTGAAAAACAGAGAAGACTTTATTGACGAGGAATATTTTCCTGCCTATCGTTATTGGGTAGAAAATATGACTTCGTTCAATGGACGAGAGGTATACATCATAGGCTTTGATATTGATCCAGACGCACCCGCACTCAAAAATCGTAATGCCAAATCCAAGTCCTTATTTCATAAACTTTTGAATTTTACTAAGAGTTATAAGCTAGAAGCAAGAATGCGAGGCAAAATGTACATTGACAAAAACTCCTATGCTTTCATTCGTGCTGAATTTGAAATCACACCTTATGGACTTAAAAAATATGATGATTACCCATTATATAGCGGTGTATGGACTTTCAATAAATACATCGTAAACTATCAAAATGTGGATGGTAAGTGGTACTTCAGTGATGCTGTAAGAGAAGGAGGTCGGAAAAGTGGAGGCATCTATTCTAATGAGATTAAGATTACAGAAATTGAAACAGGAAGAGCGGAAAAGATTCCTTACTTAGAACGTTTGGAAAGAGGAGAAGAGTTTGTAGATATGACAGGTACCTACGACGAAGATTTTTGGAAATCCTACAATATTGTACCGATGAGCGACAAGCTTACGGAAAGTATGCAGCAATATAAAAGCGCTCAAGAATCAGAAAAGATTTTTGCTCCTGAACGAATGAGCAAGATTATTCAGCTGCGAGATTCTTTAGAAATCGCAAAGAGAATTGAAAAAGCTGAGCAGAAGGCACTTGAAAATGAGGAGGAGTTTGATATGCGGGACATCTCAATCGGAGAACCTGGCATCCAAAGACAAAGACCCAAGAGGTTTAGTTCCTCAACCATGTTTGGGATTGGCAGCCACCTTTTATCTACTCCACAGCGTCAGCTTGCTGTTTCCTATTTTGAAAAAGAAGGCAAAGAGCCATTGTTGAGTGTGGACAATACCATAAATTCGCGAGAATTCGAAATCATAGGTGCAGCTGATTTAAACTTTGTTATTAATGAAAGATGGTTTTTGAGATTTGGCGGAGCACTCGATTTTGGAAGATCCATTTACAAAGAGTCTGCTTCGGGTCTTGGTGTTCAATTCAATTTGAGTAGGCAGAGACCAGTATTCCTAAAGCTTTCTGCGCAACATAGTAGAATGAGATATGGCAGAAACCTTGGTTCTGCGGAAAACTTGCAAGACCGAATCTTAATAGGAAGTAAAAACTTCAATACCGACTTTGTAAGAATAGCCTATGGTAGCAGACTTAGATCCTTAAAACTTACGGGTGAAATGTCCATAGAGCTAAATAGAAACAAAGAAATATATTTGAGAGGGTCCTACTACCTTCCTTATTCACAAAGACAATATGTTTTTTTTAAGGAAAACAGTTGGATTTTTAAGAAAAGAGAGCGACTTGAATTACCCACTGATCGTATTTCTGTGACGAGCGATGATTTACAATTTTCAAACAGCTTATTGATGGGCCATAATATCCAACTCACCATCGGTTATCTATTCAAATAATAAATCTCGGACTTAACTCCTAAAAGGTATATATTAAAGAAATCTATATCTTTAATGTCATAACGTCAGATTATGCAAAAGAGTAAGTCAAAGAGAGTCAGTAGGAGGCCATCTTTAAAAAAAAATAAAAGCCATTTCTCAAAAAATCATTGGTACGCTATAATAGGAGTTACACTGTTGGCAGTACTGGTATTTCTTCCCAGCCTGCAGAATGAATTTGTGAATTGGGATGATGATCGAAATTTTTACGACAACACCTTTGTTGTTCATTCGGTTGATTTTGCCAGTTTAATTGCCAATACACCCGCGATTTTTTCAACTCCTATAATCGGGAATTACAACCCGCTCTCCATTTGGACTTTTGCACTTGAAAATGTAATCTATGGATTGGATCAGCCCTTTTACTGGCATTTAGATAATTTGCTGCTTCATCTTCTATGTATTTTTTTTGTTTTTAGAATCTCGATAGCATTAGGTTTAAATCTTTGGGCGAGTGTAATTTGTACTTTGTTGTTCGCAATACATCCAATGAAGGTTGAATCCGTGGCATGGGTTACGGAAAGAAAAGATGTACTCTTTGGAGCCTTTTATCTGGCCGCACTTTATTATTACATTTTAGGAGTTAAAAACAAAAAGCCGAATCAGCATTTGATTAAAATAATGGTCTTGTTTCTTCTGTCCGGGCTATCTAAAATTCAGGCTGTCACCCTGCCATTGTCAATGTTGGCTGTAGACTACCTTCTGGGACGGAAAATAATCTTTAAACGAATCACTGAGAAGTGGTTTTACTTTTTGATTTCAATTTTTATTGGACTCTTAGGTATCTATTTTTTAAGACAACAAGGCTCTCTCAATTCATCTGTAGATTACGCATGGTATGACCGACTTTTTGTAGGGTCTTTTTCTTATGTTGTCTATTTTATTAAGTTTTTTGTACCCTATCGGCTTATTCCCCTTTATCCATACCCTCCTCAATTGTCTATAATACATTATCTCTCTATGATTCCGGCTATTGGTATTGTTCTTTTTACCATATGGGCTTATATCAAAGAATGGAAAAATCTGGTTTTTGGTATTGCATTTTTTACTTTCAATATATTTTTTCTATTGCAGATCCTGGGTGCAGGTCAAGGATTTCAAGCTGACCGATTTACTTACATTGCTTACTTCGGATTTGGATATGCCCTGGCCTACTACCTGCAAAAATGGGCCTCCTCTCCAAAAAACCGAACTATAATCAATGTCATTGTCTCTTTGTACTTAGTTGCTATAGCTTATATCACTTATCAGCAGAATAAAATATGGGAAAACAGTGCATCACTTTGGTCACATGTCATCAAGTATCATCCCAACACAACTCTTCCCTGGGGAAATAGAGCCAACTACTATAGAGATTCAGGATTCGATCGTCTTGCATTGCAAGATTACAATAAAGCCATATCATTAGGTGAAAACAAACCCGGACCATTTAATAGCAGAGCCAAACTGTTCTTTAAATCACAAAACCGTGATACCATATTAATGGCACTTCGTGACTACAACCAAGCCATCGCGCTTGAACCGACAAACGGAGAATATTATATGAATAGAGGGGCTACTTATGCCAGATTAAATGATCTTAATAGTGCACTGCAGGATCTGACCCGGGCCAGCGAACTAGATCCTAACAATACGACCATTTATCTTAACAGAAGTATCGTTTATCATCAATTGGGACAATATCAAAACGAAATTGCTGATATCAATAGGTTTTTGAGACTTGACCCGAACAATGCCAATATGTGGGCCAATCTGGCCAATGCACAAATGTTATCTGGTCTATGGGATCTATCCTTACCCAATATCAATCAGGCCATCAGAATGAACCCCAATATGGGGGTCTATTACTTTTATAGGGCTCAATATTACTATAATACCGGTAATTCTGCTGCAGCTCAACAAGACTTAAATCAAGCAAGACAACTTGGTTTTCAATTCAATGGAGGCATTGAAAATTTAAGGATGTAATCTTATTTTGCTTACTTTTGTGCCAAACTTGAATGGTCTATGCTCAGAAGTCTGAAGGTGAGTAATTACGCTATAATTGACAACCTGGACATCAGTTTTTCTACTGGATTCAATATTATCACAGGAGAGACTGGTGCCGGTAAATCAATTTTAATAGGAGCTTTAGGGCTGGTGATGGGTAATCGTGCAGATACAAAAGTATTGTTTGATCTGGACAAAAAGTGCATTGTCGAAGCTACTTTTGATATCAGTGAGTATCCATTAGAGCATTTTTTTGCTAGCAGAGAACTGGAATTTGATCAAGAATTAATCATCAGAAGAGAGATACTGCCTACTAGTAAATCCAGAGCTTTTATTAATGACACTCCATCCAACCTTAAGGATCTACGTGACCTTTGCTCTCAACTGATTGACATGCATCAGCAATTCGATACATTGGGACTTAACAATCCAGAAGTACAACTGGAACTTCTGGATGCATACGCTCAGAACACAGCGCTCTTGCTACAATATCAAGAAACCTTTCAGGCTTATAATGCTAAGAAATCGGAACTCAATAGATTAATTAGAGCCAAACTACAAGCTGAAAAAGACCAGGAACTGCTATCCTATCATTTAGAAGAATTTGAAAAGCTTGCCCTGGAAGAAGGACAGTTAAAGGACTGGGAGTCAGAAGTTGCAGTGCTTGAGAATGCGGAGATGATTAAATCTGTTTTGTCTAAATCAGCTTATACCTTAGAAGAGGCTGAAACTTCAATCATAAGCGGTCTGGAGGAAATAAAATATGAAATCGATAAGGTCTCTGGTTTTCATCCTGAAATCGAAAAACTCGGAGAAAAGTACTTTGACCTCATTGAAGAATTGAGAGAATTGGCAAGCGCTTTTTTAGATCAATCTGAAAAAACGGATCTTGACCCTGAAAAGCTTACGATTATTCAGGAAAAGCTTGACTTAGCCTATGCCCTGCAAGCTAAACACCATTTAAATTCTGAAGAGGAAATGTTTGCAAAATGGGAAGAAATTGCAGACCAGATCTCGAGCTTTAAACAATCCGGAGAAGAAATCATTAAAGTAGAGCATGAAATTGCCTCTTTGCAAAATGAATTGACAAAGCTGGCCAATGATTTATCAGCAAATCGTAAAAAAGTTGCTCCCAAATTATATAACGCTACACAAGAATATTTACACCAGCTTTCGATGGAAAATGCCCGCTTTCAAATAGAGATTACAAGTCTTGATGAATTCACAGAGACGGGAAAAGATTTTGTTGAGTTTTTATTTTCTGCGAATCTGGGTGCCCGATTGCAGGAGATCAAGGAAGTGGCTTCTGGGGGGGAATTAAGCAGATTAAGTCTTTGCATCAAATCTGAATTGGCCAAAAAAGTTAAACTACCCACCCTTATCTTTGATGAGATAGATAGCGGAGTCTCCGGGGCTATCAGTCAAAAAATGGGTGTAATGATCAAGCAACTTTCCAGTTCACACCAGATCATCAACATCACCCATTCACCACAAATCGCATCAAAAGCAGAAAAGCATTACAGGATATTCAAAGAGAACAGTCAGGACAGAAGTTTTACAAAAATGGAAGTGCTAGAAGGAGAAGATAAAACTGTGGAAATTGCAAAAATGCTGAGTGGAGATCCACCTTCTGAAGCGGCCATGGAGAATGCAAGAGTCCTGATGGCAGAGTAAGTCTAAGATTCTTTTAACTTTACAAATTAAATTTAGACAAAATGGCAAACGAACTTTTAAAGGGTAAGAAGGGAATTATTTTTGGAGCACTGGATGAGCAATCTATTGCCTGGAAAATTGCACAAAAAGCACTTGAGGAAGGAGGAGATTTTGTTTTAACCAACGCACCCGTAGTGAAACGATTCGGAAGCTTGGAAAAACTGGCTGAGTCGATTGACAAACCCATCATCTATGCAGATGCAACAAATCTGGAAGAATTAGAAAATTTGATTTCTGAAAGTCAGGAATTGATGGGAGGCAAGCTGGACTTTGTGCTACACGCCATAGGGATGTCTGTCAATGTTAGAAAGAAAAAAGAATATACTGATCTGAACCATGATTGGATGCAAAAAACTTTTGATGTATCTGCCATTTCATTCCATAAACTCATGCAAACATTATATCAGAAAGATGCTATGAATGAATGGGGTTCCATCGTGGCACTTAGTTATATTGCTGCACAAAGAGTCTTTCCCGATTATTCAGAAATGGCCGAATCCAAAGCCTTGTTAGAGTCTTTCGCTAGAAGTTTTGGTTATCACTTCGCTGCTAAAAACGTAAGAGTCAATACCATTTCGCAGTCGCCTACAATGACTACTGCGGGATCGGGCATCAAAGGATTTCAGGAATTTTTTGATTACGCAGAAAAAATGTCGCCCCTCGGAAATGCCTCAGCAGAGTCGTGCGCGGACTTTACCATAGCTATGTTTAGTGACTTGACCCGAATGGTCACCATGCAGAATCTTTTTCACGATGGAGGATTTTCTAGTATGGGAATGAATCCGGCAGTTATTGGGCTGTAATATAAATTTGAAATCCCGGGTCTTATTTTATCCGTCTCGCTTATTATTAGCGGATTAGAAAATCGTCTTCAGGCTATGAAATGTCTTGATCATCAAGTGCTGTGATAAATTTTCTAATATTTCTTTACTAGTATGTAAAGTTTTCAAACCAAATTTGACAATTTTTTCGCTTTGTTGAGTAAAAATTCTATACAGTTTCAGAACTATTCAAAGGTGAATCAACGTTTTGCAAACATGAAAAGATATTACTTCCTTTTTGTTTTTGGTGGTTTGTTTTTCCTTGCTTCGTGCAAGCAGACCTGCGAAAATGTAAAAGTAGGTGAGACTGAGTTAGCAGCATCGACCAAGAACTTTTTAAAATATAATCAAGGTGATAAAATCTCTTTCATCTCGAATAGTGGCACCTTAATTAACCTTGAAGTAAGTCGGGAATCTTCTAATTACTTTATTTGCCAGAAAACAACCTGTGACCCGCTTGACCCCTACAAAAGCAGCTATTGTGAATACATCGAAGCTCCACAAGAGAGCATTTTCCTCTCATCTGACAGTACCTTAATCGCGATCGAAGCCAGCGTTTTCGCTTATGAACCGGAAACTGAATTATTATATGATGCGGTAAGATTTACATTAAGTCATGTCAATTCGACCACTTTTGCCAGCCATATTACAGATGTTAAATTCACTTCTCCAGAATTTAATCGTTCTGAAATTGTAGATATCGATAACTTCATGTCAGAAGAAGGTGAAGTTAAATTGAGAGAAAAGACTTACAAAAACGTACTGACATGTAAAGAAGCTGGCCTCGCCCTGTATTTCACAGCTTCCGAAGGCATAATTGGTTTTGAGGTCAATGACCAACTCTACACCCCGGTAAATTAGTCATCAAACATATCTTCGAGTTGGCCTAGCTTCATAAGTTTAATAAAACAACGACTTGCTGCAATGACATCTGCACGTGCATTACCGGCAGGAGAATACTTCTGATTGAAACAGATGGCATGTAATTCATTCAAGGTAGGCCACTTGTATTTTCCACCTCTTCCAGGGATCTTACAAAACCATGTGCTTTCTTGCATCAGGCAAAATTTATCAGTGTACAGGAGTGGATTCTTCATTCCTTTTCTGTGATATTCTGCGGCCAAAACGGATTCATTAAAATCCAGATTAAACGAAATAATATATTGAACTTGATCCAAACTCTCTTTAAATTTTTCAAGTACCACTTCAATCGGATCTCCAGATTCAAACCTGTTTAACTCTTCACCGGCTTTTTTAGCAGCATCTTGTGAAATCGTAAACCCTTCAGGTTTGATAATGCAATTATAATCCTCAATAGGCTTGAATTGATCATCTAGGACAATCCAGGAGCAGTGAATCATCCTCGGCCAATTAAATACATCAGTGTACGATGCTTTCCATGTTTTAGGTTTACCGGCACCTGTGGTATCAAATACTAAATACACTTAATTATTTTTTAATTTGCTAATCACTTTATCTTCTAATAAATGTCGAGTACTTTGGGAGACTTGAACTTGCGCAGTCTCCGTAAAAGCCCAAACTTTATATCTACCTGCCATATCGAGCTCACAATGAATATTCAAGGGTTGTCCATACATTTTGGCAATCTTTCGCTCTATATTACTAATAGCAATGTTACCCTTACTGTTCAGCCTTCGCAGCATCTGTCTGAAGGTTGAATCTTTATTAATCATAACGGCTATAAATCCCTGTCCGGGTGCATGACCAAATTCTTTTTCATTAAGATTTATAACTTCATATGATTCAGAAATCTTATCGTTCACAAGAAAGGACTCAATAACGAAATTCGATTGAACACCGTCCATTAAATCAGCAATAATCTTTATTGTTTGACTTTTTCTTAGAGTAATCGAAGCATTCAATTCGTACAGTCGATTGCCGATAAATTCTGAAGGATGATAAATAGGGACGTCTGGATTTAAACCCAACCGTTTACCTACCTCCTTTAAATCTTTATGGATTAACAAACTGTATGACCGTTGTCCGATATCTAGCAGTAAAACAATCTCTGATTCTTGTTTTTGCTGTGGTGATATTAGATGGATGGGAAAACAAAAAGCGTCTAGACTTAAATCTAAGGGTGGATCGAAATCACGTACGAAAAATTCCAGTGCAAGATCACTAGATTCTGCTAATTCCCTCATTTTAGCTTCTATGACATCTGTGAAAAATAAACTATGGATTCCTAAACGCATTTACGGTTTCAGACGTTAGATTAATGAAAAAATACAAAGATAGACTTAAGTCAATAAATGAACAGCCGTAGCATATATTATTTAATTATTTCTAACTTTGTACAAATAATATTTTACTCTGTGAACACCCATATTTTTGATTTAGAGAAAAACTTTACAAATCTAGGTAGCGCATGCACATAACAACCAAGGATATTTGTGATATCGTACAGGGAGAATTGGTAGGAGATCCGGATGTGATAATCAAAGGCCCCAGCAAAATCGAAGAAGGAAAAAAAGGCACCATCAGCTTTCTAGCTAATCCAAAATACAATACTTTTGCCTATTCTACTGAAGCCTCTGCTCTTTTAGTCTCGAAAGATTTCCAACCCACTAAAGAAATTAAGCCTACCCTGATCAAGGTCGAAAATGTTTATTCCTCTTTAAGTAAATTACTCAGTTCCTTTAATCATGTCTTTGAGAATGAAGGTATTGCAGAAACTTCCATCATTAAAGAAAATTGCCATATTCCCGACTCAGTTTCTATCGGTGAATATTCAGTAGTGAGTAAGGGTGTTTCAATAGGTGAGCAGACTTTTATCGCCGATCAAGTCTTCATTGGTCAGGATGTGACCATTGGTAAAAACGCCATTATCTACCCCGGTGTAAAAATTTACCATAATTGTGTCATAGGAGATCATGTGATCATCCATTCAAATGCCATCATCGGAAGTGATGGCTTTGGCTTTGTACCCAACACTGCAGGTCATTATGAAAAAATCCCCCAAGTGGGAAATGTTGTGATAGAAGATTATGTCGAAATAGGCGCCAATACAACCATCGACAGGGCAACGATGGGAAGTACCAGATTATGTAAAGGAGTCAAATTAGACAACCTCATTCAAATTGCACATAATGTAGTTGTAGGTGAAAATACGGTCATTGCAGCTCAAACAGGAATTGCAGGATCAACCAAAATTGGAAAAAACTGCCAGATAGGCGGCCAGGTAGGAATAGCCGGTCATCTTGAAGTTCCTGACAATATGAAAATTCAAGGCCAATCTGGTATCACCTCAAGCAATTATGAAAAGGGCCAACAAGTGTATGGCACACCTGCAATAAATTATAGGGAATTTTTAAAATCCTACGCACACTTCAAAAACTTGCCAGATCTTTCCGATGAGATAAAAGCACTTAAAGCTGAGATCGAAATACTTAAATCTTCTAAACGATAACCAATAATATGTTTAAAAGAACCATCCAGAAATCCGTTTCTATAGAAGGAATTGGATTACACACTGGAATTAAAACAAAACTGACTTTACATCCCGCTGAAAAAGACCACGGCATACGATTTTGTCGCGTTGATCTGGACGGTAAACCGTCCTTTCCGGCAGATGTGAAGTATGTTTTTTCGACCAAACGTGGAACATCCCTTAAAACGGGAGAAGCTCAGATTCACACCGTTGAACATTTGCTTTCTGCCTTGACAGGTTTAGGTGTAGATAATGTTTTGATCGAAATTGACGGAGCTGAAATTCCTATTTTGGACGGCAGTGCAAAGCCGTTTGTAGATCTGATAGAAGAAGCGGGAATAGTAGCCCAGGATTCAGAGAGAGAATATTTTGTTGTAGATGAGCCTATCGAATACAAAGATGAAGTCAGTGGTATTGAATTGATTGCTCTTCCCCACGATGGTACAGAATACACTGCAATGATAGATTTTAATTCTCCGATTCTATCGAAGCAGTACGCTCATGTAGACAACTTTGAGGATTACAGTGAACATATTGCCCCATCCCGAACCTTTGTTTTTGTCCATGAACTAGAATATCTACTTCAGGAGGGGCTTATCAAGGGAGGAGATCTGGACAATGCCATCGTTATTGCCAACAGGAAAATGGAACAGGATGAACTGGATCGATTGGCTAAAAAATTGGGAAAAAAGAGTGTTAAAATCAAATCGGAAGGCGTACTGAATACCATTGACCTAAAATATAAAAATGAACCTGCCCGGCATAAGTTGTTGGACCTAATAGGTGATGTCGCATTACTGGGTAAGCCCATAAAAGGTAAGATTGTGGCTACCAAACCGGGGCATAGAGTGAATATTGAGTTTACGAAATTACTCAAAGCCAAGTATCAGGAGCAAAGGAAATTAAAAGGGAAACCCAAATACGATCCTAACAAGAAACCTGTTTTGGATACCATGGAAATTGCTGACCAATTGCCTCACAGATATCCTTTTTTGTTGGTAGATAAGATTATTGAGATGTCAGAAAATTACGTGGTAGGCGTAAAAAACATTACATTTAACGAGCAGTTTTTTCAAGGACATTTTCCAGGAAATCCGATTTTCCCGGGAGTTTTACAAATGGAAGCTTTGGCACAGACCGGCGGGCTCCTGGCACTGAGTCTTCAAGAGCCCGGGCATAAATGGGATACCTATTTTTTAAAAATGGAGAATGTTAAGTTCAAAAAAATGGTGGTGCCTGGAGATACCCTCATTTTAAAGATGGAGTTAATGGCTCCTATCAAACGAGGAATTTGCCAAATGCTTGGAACTGCTTATGTGGGTAACAATATTGTCTCGGAAGGCGAGTTGACTGCCCAAATCGTTAAAAGAACTTAAAAAAAGGGATTGAGCACGCTTAACTATATTCATCCAAAGGCAAAAGTAGGTAACAATGTACAGATCGAGCAATTCGTAACCGTTCAGGACAATGTAGAAATAGGCGATGGTTCATGGATAGGGCCAAATGTTACCCTTTTTTCTGGTACACGGATAGGAAAAAACTGTAGAGTATTCCCTGGAGCAGTAATAGGAGCCATTCCGCAGGATCTTAAATTTGATGGTGAAGATTCGATCGTTGAAATTGGTGATAATGTAACCATCAGAGAGTTTTGCACCCTGAATCGTGGTACAAAAGCAAATTATAAAACGAAAATTAGTGATAACTGCCTGCTGATGGCTTATGTTCACGTGGCACATGATTGTGTCATAGGCCATAATTGCATCCTGGCCAACGGCGTAAATCTTGCTGGTCATATTGAAATTGGAGACTACGCCATTATATCTGCACTTTCGGCTGCACATCAATTCGTGAAGATTGGTAAGCATTCCATGATTACAGGCGGTTCTTTGATTCGTAAGGATGTGCCTCCGTTTGTAAAAGCAGCCCGGGAACCGTTGTCTTACGCTGGCGTAAACTCAATAGGACTAAGACGAAGAGGATTCTCTTCCGAGAGAATCAATAATATCATGGAAATTTATAGAATTCTATATGTCAAAGGACATGCTATTTCGAAAGCCGTCAATCTGATTGAGCAGGAAATACCCAACAGTGAAGACAAGGAATACATCTTGAATTTTGTCAACAAGGCAGAAAGGGGACTGATGCGTGGATACCAATAACTCTCAGGAAATTGGATATAATTCTCGAAAACATCTCGAAGCGATACGGATCCCAATGGATCTTCAGAAATATTGATTATCGATTTACAGAGCAAGGAAGATATGCAATCATAGGATCCAATGGTGCAGGCAAATCTACGCTGCTTCAGGTGGTCGTCGGAAAAATTCCATTTACCAAAGGTGAAATCAGTTATCAAACAAAAGATGGCCCTATAAACGTTGATCAGGTTTTTCGAAAATTCAGTATCGCCACAACCGCTATGGCCTTGATTGAAGAGTTCAGCTTAGAAGAAATCGTCAGGTTTCACTTTAGATTCAGGAAGCCAATTGGTGATTTAGAACTAGATGAATTGCTGAACATTTCTGAATTAAAAAAGGAAAGCAAGAAATACATTCGTGATTTTTCTTCGGGAATGAAACAGAGACTAAAACTCGTTCTGGCTGTTCTAACGGAGTCTGAAGTAGTCATATTAGACGAGCCTGGTGCTAATCTCGATGAAGCCTCAAAGCTATGGTATCAGAGATTGCTGAATGATTGGCTGGGAGAAAGAACTTTAATCGTAGCCAGCAATGAAGCCGAAGATTATAAACTATGTGATCAGTTCTTAGATTTAAGTCTCTATAAATAGTATGATTATTCTTCCAGGCTTTTCTGCAATTTGATTAAGCTTTCACGTATTTTTCTTAATCTAGAAATGACCTGGTCGCGCTTTTTTTGTTCTGATAATTCCTCTTTCAATGCCTTCTTCGCTCCGTCTATGGTGTAACCTTTCTCTTTGACCAAAATATATATGGCTTTCAGGGTATTGATATCTCTTTCTGTGTACTTACGATCACCTCGTGAATTCTTTTGCGGTTTAAGTTTAGAAAATTCTGATTCCCAGTACCTAATCAAAGAATTAGAGACATCAAACATTTCGGAAACTTCTCCGATGGAATAGTAAAGTTTATCTGGGTCTAGTTTAATTTTCAAAATGTGTAACATATTGGTTCATAGTACAAATATAAGCAATCCCCTAAAGAATTACTTAATCATTTAACTTCTTCACCAATTCTGTCTTGAGCAGCTTTGGATCTGCCTTTCCTTTTGCTGCCTTCATCGCCTGACCCATAAAAAAACCAATAAGCGCTTTGTTCCCTTTGCGATACTTTTCTAATTCTTCAGGATGGTTCTTCAAAATGTCGTCCAGAATATCGCCTAGAAACCCTTGATCCTCACTCTTTAATAAATTTAACCTGCCTGCAAGTTCCAAAAGGTTAACATTACTCTGGTCTAACATCGCCGGGAAAAGAATCTGATTAGCTACTGAAGGTGCTACTTTTTTGCTTTTGATTAATCCTATGAATTCAAGGAGTCTTTCATCTGAAACCACTTGTTTTTCAATGGACTTCCCACTGTCCTTAACCTCAGGTAAAATCTTGTTTACGATGACTTTAGCTAAGAGTTCATAATCGTGCTCTTTCTGTGCAAGCCTTAAAAAAAAATCTGCAAAGGCTTTTTCTCGAGTAAGCTCTTTCGAATTATATTCATTGAGCCCATACTTACTTGTGAGATGCTCTACGTATTGTTCCGGTAACATGGGCATGCTTTCTCTTAAAGTCTGTATGTATTCTGGTGCCAATAGAATAGGTGGCAAATCCGGGTCGGGAAAGTAGCGATAATCATGGGCATCTTCCTTGGATCTGAGTGGAGTAGTTACTCCTGTTTCAGGATTGAAGTTCAATGTTTGCTTGGAAAAAACGACGCCTTTAGAAACCATTTTATATTGTCGCTTAAACTCATAAGCGACTGCTTGTTTGGCAAATTTTTTAGAATTGACATTTTTTATTTCACAACGCTCTCCATAGATGGTGCTGCCTTTTGGTCTGATAGACACATTACAATCACAACGCATGGAGCCTTCCTCCATATTTCCATCACTGATACCGAGATAGCGAACAAGCTTTTGCATATAGGCCATGAAATCATGGACTTCCTGAGGACTACGTAAATCAGGCTCAGTTACCATTTCAACAAGGGGCGTTCCCGCCCGATTATAATCCAGCATTGAGACACGATCTGACAAATCATGAGAGGATTTACCCGCATCTTCTTCCATATGAATATGATGTAACCTCACCTTTTTGATTCTACCCTCCGACTCAAAAGTAATATGTCCTCCCTCACAAATGGGGTACCGATCCTGTGTGATTTGATAACCTTTAGGAAGATCAGGATAGAAATAATTTTTCCGGTCAAACTGGTGAGTAGGATTGATCTGGGATTGTGTTGCAATGGCTAATAAAAGTGCTTTTTCAATATGTGCCTTGTTGGCCTTAGGGAGAGTGCCCGGGTGTGCCAATGTGATGGCACTGATATTCGTATTGGGATTGTCACCAAATCGATTAAGGTCTCTGGCGAAAGCTTTGGAATTTGTGTTTAACTGAATGTGTACTTCGAGTCCAACAACTACTTCGTAATCTGATATCTTAATTGAATTCATGCCGCAAATTTACATTTTGTGCGCATAAGTCACCATTACAATGCGATTTTCATTGTAATCTAAAGAAATGATGACTTTGTCAACCTCATCGGGCTTATAGTGTTAAGAATACTATAAAGGATTGATATTAAATGGTAAATTTAGATTCAATACGTTAATTACAAACCATACAACTTACTCTTATGGAAAATATTCCTTTCATCTACATGGTCCTCGCATTCATTGTGTTCTTTTTACTGGTCAGTGGACTTTTTACAGTTAAGCAGCAAACTTCAGCCATACTTGAGCGGCTAGGAAAGTTTCATTCTATTAAATCTCCTGGACTCCACTTCAAAATCCCATTAATTGACCGAGTGAGTGGTAGGGTAAACTTAAAAATTCAACAATTGGATGTGCTTGTCGAGACCAAAACCAGGGATGACGTTTTTGTCAAAATGAAAGTCAGTGTTCAGTATCAGATTCTGAGCGATTCCATTTATGAAGCCTTTTATCGCCTAGAAAGCCCTACTGCCCAAATCACTTCTTACGTCTTCGATACAGTGAGAGCGGAAGTTCCTAAAATGAAGTTGGACGACGTTTTTGTGCGTAAAGACGATATTGCGATAGCCATTCGAAGAGAACTGGAGGAGGCCATGAATACCTATGGTTATGGAATCATAAAAGCCTTGGTGACAGATATTGACCCGGATCTTGCCGTAAAAAATGCCATGAACAGAATTAACGCATCTGAAAGAGAGAAAACGGCAGCAGAGTATGAAGGTGAAGCAGAGCGAATTCGAATTGTTGCTAAAGCCAAAGCAGAAGCAGAGTCTAAAAGACTGCAAGGTCAGGGTATTGCGGACCAGAGACGAGAAATCGCAAAAGGGCTGGAGGATTCTGTAGAGGTTTTAAATCAAGTAGGCATTAACTCGCAAGAGGCATCAGCGCTAATCGTTATCACCCAGCACTACGACACACTCCAGTCAATGGGTGAGAATGTAAATAGCAATCTTATACTGCTACCAAATGCACCGACTGCTGCTAGTGATATGTTGTCCCAAATGGTAACCTCATTTGTAGCAGCTAACAAAATGGGTGAGGAAATGAAAGCGTTAGAGGAGGAGAGAGAACGAGCGGACAAGCTCAAGTTGCCGAATCAAAGATAAATACATGAGGGAAATCTGGCTTTTCACTTTCTTGCTTGTAACTCTTACTATGTGGGGACAAGCTGAGAAGGGAGTGTTACTATCTAACTGGAAAAACGAAGATTTGGTAGGATCTTCTGCTTACAACAATACTTATAATGAAGTATGGGGTCTTGCGGTCAACGATGCTGAATACGCAATCATTGGATCCACAGCCGGCACGCACTTTATTAATGTCACCGACCCTGAAAATCCTGTAGAAGACTTTTTTGTTCAAGGCGTGTCTTTTGGCCCTCACATCATACACAGAGACTACCATGATTACAAAGGCTATCTGTATTCTATCGCAGATGAGCAGATAGGGACCCTAAAGTCGAAGCTACAAATAATTGATGTATCCAATCTTCCCGAAAAGGTTGAGGTCGTCTACGTGGATGATGATAGAATAGAAAGGGCCCACAATCTTTTTATTGATACCTCTCAGGCAAGACTATATGTATTTGCGGCAAAAGGTGGAGACGACCCTTATTCGGCGATTAGAGCTTATGATATTTCTGAACCATTAAATCCTGTTCAACTAGGAGATTTTCGAACTGGAATAGATGGAGTAAGTGTGGGACATTATCATGATGGCTTCATTCGGGATCATATTGCATATCTTAATGCTGGATATGACGGCCTGGTCATTGCTGATATGGAAGATCCTGAAAATCTAAAGGTCTTATCACATCTTAGAAGTAGTGATTACCCGGAATCTGGTTATAACCACTCTGGTTGGCTAAGCGATGATGGTCAGTATTACTATATGGCAGACGAAACCTGGGGTACCGATATCAAAGTATTTGATGTAAGCGATCCACGAAACATTACCTATATTTCAAAATTTGACGCAGGTAATAATTCACCATATTCCATTCCTCATAATCAGATCGTTCGTTGCAATTATCTCGTTACTTCCTATTACTACGACGGCTTGCAGGTATATGATCTATCTGACCCGGGACGACCAAAAAGGATTTTATACTACCCTACTTCTGACATTTCGCCAAGAGAGAACTACGAAGGTGCATGGGGAGTGTATCCATTCCTTCCCTCAGGTAATATTCTGGTTTCAGATATGCAAAATGGGCTTTTCGTGATCAGTGGATTTTCAGATTACTGTAAGTCCGTTGCGACAGAAGAAATAAATTCTTCAAAACTTAAAATCACTCCCAATCCAACAGGTGGTTTCTTTCGCATTTGGTCCGAAACAGCCTTGAAAAAAGTCAATATTTATAGCGCTGATGGTCGATTGGTTAACAGTCTTGATATTCACAACTCAAATACTAAAAATCTTGAAATCAATCAGCCAGGCGTTTACTTTGCTGAAATATTTACCCTTGAAGGCAAACAAGTGGAGAAGATAATTGTACAGCAATAAAAGGTATTTGATATCATATTTTTAATTTCGCAGCGCAATTCAACAGGTATGGTCAAATACTTAAGAGCAATCTTCATCGTTTCAACCACTTTTGTGGTAAGCATCGGCAATGCTCAACAAGACACTTTGATCAGACCCAAAGGCAAGCCCCTTGATCGCTTGCTGGAAAGAGAAAGCGTGGCAATTGATAGTAATCAATTACTGACATATACCCTGGACGATATTGATGCCAGGGACAGTTTTAAAATTAAGGGGTTAGATCCCTATTTCCAGCAATATGATCCCGCACGCGCTAGACCTTTTGACTACGGTCACCTGGGAAATGTTGGCTCTGCCGCCTACTCTACAATATTAGAAATTCCACTAATCAATCAATTCAATCTGGGCTACACCCAATACGACTTGTATCATAAGACCATTAATGACATTAAACATTTTGAGCAAGTCCGTCCATTCTCAGAATTATACTTTTCAGGAGGCGAAACCCAATCAGATCTTAAGGTTGGAGCATTATTTAGTCGCTCTTTCGCAAATGATGTCAACTTTGTCATTGATTATGATCGAATTTCTCAACAAGGAATTTATCAACATCAAGGTACAAGGCAAACCTCTTTTTTGAGCAGCTTGGCGTACAGAGGTAACCCAAGATTATCTACCTTCCTATCTTTCATTTTAAATGCTTCAGCTGAAGAAATTAATGGTGGAGTACAAGATCTCAGTTCTCTAAGTAATCCCATTAATGACATCAGAGAAAACGTGGATGTTTTATCTACAGACGCTGAAAGTCGACTCCAAAACCGAAGCATCGTATTCAATGCTTTTTATTATGTGGGCTCGGACAGTTTGACGTCTGACTTTAAAACCAAACTTCGTTATGAAGCTGTTTCATTCAACGAATTTTATCGCTATTCAGATCCCAGCATTTCTTCTGATAGTACGCTCTACAAGTCCTATTGGATCGGGAATAGAGGTATTAGAAATTACAATGAACTTAATCGAATAAGAAATGGACTATATTTCCATAATAGCTTTAAAAACTACTACCATTTTGAGACTGGCTTAAGATATGATTTCAATACCATAGATCTTTCGGGTTACAAAGAGAGGCTACATGAGATCTACCTCACTTTCAAAGGAGCCTTAAATATAAAAGATAGGCTTTTGATTAAGACGGATGTTTTCTATGGGCTATTAGATGCTGCCAATGAATTTGGTTTAAATGCCAATGCAGAATTACGATTGACCAGGAACCAAGGATTTCTTTTTTCTTTTCTGGCAGGCAGATATCGTGTTAATAAGGTACAGGAACAATTGTTATTAAACCAGGATTTTTTCTATGAAAATAGCCTCAACCCTCTGCTACTGCAAACACTTAAAGCGGAATATTTCAATGAAACCTGGAAGATAAGGTTAGGAGGCCAACTTCAAAATACATTCAACTACGTGTACTTTGATATCAGTTCTTTTCCTAATCAGGACTCTGGATTGTATTCGGTACTGGTTTTTTATGGTCAATGGGATATATCTTTAGGTAAGTTTTTGTTAGAGAACTCTGCTTATCTACAAAACCAGAATAAAGTACACGTAAATCTACCTTCCATCTTCACAAAAAATAGTTTGAGCTTTTATGATTATATCTTTAAAGATAAAATGCTTCTCAAAGCTGGATTTGATTTTCGATATATATTCAGTGAATATTTACCTTTTTACAATCCTGTGATTGGTCAGTTTTATTTGAATGACCAAAGATTATATTCCCCCTACCCCATGTTAGACGCAAGAATTTCATTCAAAGTAAGCTCTTTTACCACCTTTGTGAAATACGAAAATCTCGCTTTTTTTATTAGAGATGATGTGGAACAACTGGTTCAGGGCTATCCTCAGTTTGACGCCAGGTTTCGATTTGGAATTCAATGGAATCTCTGGAACTAGAGCTCATAATTTGGCTTGAGCGAGTGTGATTTGTCTCCTTCATAGAATTCATTGATAATATCAACCACTTCTTCGATATCATCCGTAATCGGTATTAAGTCAAGGTCCTTTTCAGATATGTTATTCTCCTTCTCAAGCATGACGGAAGTAATCCAACTTTTCAATCCACCCCAAAATTCAGAACCAACTAAAATGACAGGTACCTTTGTTATTTTATTGGTTTGAACTAAAGTGAGTACTTCAAACAACTCATCAAGCGTTCCAAATCCCCCAGGCATTACGACGAAAGCCTGTGCATATTTTACAAACATGACCTTTCTCACGAAGAAATATCTATGATTAAGGTTTTTATCAGGGTCAATGTATGCATTATGAGATGTTTCGAATGGAAGGTCAATATTTAATCCCACGGACATTCCTTCATTGGTCTTCGCCCCCTTATTTGCAGCTTCCATAATGCCAGGACCACCACCCGTAATGACACCAAAACCTTCTTCTGTTAATCTTTTGGCAATTTCAACTGCCAGTTTATAATATTTACCATCGGGCTTAGTCCTTGCAGATCCAAAAATAGAGATGCAAGGGCCGATTTTATTCAATGTTTCAAATCCATCAACGAATTCAGCCAGCACTTTGAACATGGTCCAGGAGTTTTCTCCTTTCATCTGTGTCCATTGCTTTTTGGCCTTTCTCAACCTTGTTTCTTCCGTCATTCTAAATTTCCTTAGTTAATAAGGAGTACTGATACCATTACAGTTATACTAAAACACCTTTATAATTCTCGTACTCTCTCTTAATATGCAACTGCAATTTATGTAAGTCTTCGTATTTATCAAACAGATCTGTCAGTGCATCTTTTTTAGAACTGGAAGGTACTACAAATTGTTCAACATCTTTTTTTGTGATGGCATTACCACTTAAGATAATGAGTCGTTCCACCACGTTTCTCAATTCTCTGATATTTCCAGTCCAATTAAGACCCTGTAGCAACTTCATCGCAGCTGTATCTATCTTCTTAACTCCTATACCATATTCCCTACAAATAATGTCTGAAAAATGCTCAACGAGTAAAGGGATATCATCTCGTCTTTCATTCAAAGCTGGCACTTTAATAATGATTACAGCGAGTCGGTGATATAAATCTTCTCTGAAATTTCCCTTTCGGATTTCAGCTCTTAAATCCTTGTTGGTTGCAGCCAAAACTCTGACATTGACAGAGATTTCCTTGTCTCCACCTACCCTTGTGATTTTACTCTCCTGCAAAGCTCTAAGTACTTTAGCCTGAGCTGAAAGCCCCATATCTCCAATCTCATCAAGAAACAATGTACCATCATTGGCCAACTCAAACTTTCCCACCCTATTCTTCACAGCTGAGGTGAAGGCTCCTTTCTCATGCCCAAAAAGTTCACTTTCGATTAATTCTGAAGGAATGGCAGCACAATTTACTTCTACCATAGGTCCATCCTTGCGACTACTTTTGATATGCATCCAGCGAGCCACAAGTTCTTTACCCGTGCCATTGGGGCCCGTAATTAATACACGTGCATCTGTGGGAGCTACCCTATCAATGGTGTCCTTAATTAGCTCGATACCGTCAGAGGTTCCAATCATTTCCTGAGAATCTTTCTTCCGCACTTTTCTCTGTAACACCTTTTTCTCGGTGATCAATGAACTCTTATCCATCGCATTTCTGATCGTGATAAGCAGTCTGTTTAGATCTGGTGGTTTCTGAATAAAATCGAAAGCACCTTTTTTAACTGCCTCTACAGCAGTATCAATGTTTCCATGCCCAGAAATCATAACAACTGGAAGATCAGGGCGTAATTTCTGCACACTTTCAATGGCATCCATTCCGTCAAGCTTTGGCATTTTAATGTCCATAATGACCACATCGTACTTGTTTTGCTTGATATGAACCATTGCATCTAATCCATCTACTGCCTCATCGACCGTATACTTTTCAAATTCTAATATGTCTTTCAGTGTTCTTCTGATACTACTGTCATCATCGACAATTAATATTTTAGGCATAATCCACGTATTTCTTTAAGATTAAATATGTGGCAATATATTAAATAATTTTATAATAAGTAAACAATTATTAATAATCGCTTTACAAATTATAATTTATTATAATATGATTTTATTACTGACTTATTGCGATATATGCCATCAGACCTGAACTAATTCTTAAACTAGATTCATCGATGTCGAATGTGGGAGTATGCACCGAAGATGTAATGCCTTTCTGCCTATTTCCAGTGCCTAAACGGTAAAAGCAAGCTGGAATTTCCTGGGAATAGAATGCGAAATCCTCTGATGTCATTCTAATAGGCAAATCCTCTACCCGATCATTTCCAAGATAATTTTGCGCTGCTAATGTTGCCTTATCCGTTATTTTTTCATCATTGATAAGAAATGGATACCCCTTTTGTATGTCCACTTTACAAAAACCGCCCATCGATTCGGCCGTGTGTTCACAGATTTCCTTGATGTATTCATGTGCCTGCAATCTCCATTTTTCATCCATCGTCCTAAAGGTCCCCTCTATTTTCACTATGTCAGGAATAATGTTGGTTGCCCCACCCTCTGAATGTATTTTCCCTAAAGACAGCACAGAGGGTATAGTTGGATCAGCCTTCCTTGAAACCACTTGTTGAAGATTCTGAATGATTGTTGCCGCCATTAAGATTGTATCCACATTATTCTGTGGCATGGCAGCATGGCCTCCTTTTCCATTAACTTCCAAATAAATCTCATCAGCTGAAGCCATGTACATACCTTTTCTAAATCCGACTTTGCCAGCTTCCATCGATGGATAAACATGTAAACCAATAATGCAGGTCGGTACTGGCTTCTTAAGAACTCCTTGTTTAATCAAGATCGATGCTCCACCAGGTAACTTTTCTTCTCCGGGCTGAAATATTATTCTGAAATTTTTCTTCGCTTCTTTACCTAACTCTTTGAGTATTCTAGATGCTCCTAAAAGACTAGTGGTGTGAACATCATGTCCACAGGCGTGCATAACCCCTTGATTCAATGATTTATAGGGAACTTCATTCTCCTCGTGAATAGGTAATGCATCTATATCTGCACGAAGGGCAATGGTAGCAAAAGTGGGATCATTGATAATATGGGCTACAATTCCATGACCACCCCAGTCTCGTTCATGCTCAATACCATATTTTGTTAGCTTGCCACTTATAAAGTCACTGGTGCCCTTTTCCTCAAAGGAAAGCTCAGGATGTGCATGAAGAAAGTGTCTAATTTCAATGAGCTCATCAAAGTAGTTGGCATTTAATGTCTTTATTCTATCTATCAATGACATAAGCTAAAGGTAATTCCACAAATATCTAAAATCTTTCCATACCGTATAGTTCTTGGCATAGTCTCTGGCCTCTGTATCTGAAATCTGAAACACTGGTTCTGCGATTCGGGGCAATTGGTCCGTTGGATGATACCCAATGATGGTTTGTTGACCAACTAAAAGTTTTCTTCCTCTGAAGATAATCTTACGAGTAGAAGAGAAAAAGATAGTAAGAGGTATCAATATCGTCAGAATCAGCCAAATTATGAAATCAAATATTTTCTTGTTTCTCTTACTGCTTTGACTTTGAATGTTATAATTTACTTCCATGGTATAAATCTCCCCACTTGTATTTTTTGATTGAGAGCCTATTATACCAAGGGAATCTTCGCCTGTAATCTTTATGGACACTTCCGATCCGATTGCTGACATTAATTCAATCACTCTTTGCATCCCCACTTGGCGAACGTTACAAATGACCTCATTAAATCCCCTCACCTTAATCAGTTCAGATAATTCATAGGTCGACACATCCACTGGAATTTGTTCGATGATCTGGATTTTTGTATTGGCCGCATTTAGCATTCTCTTTATTTTCCTAAACTCCTCGTCATTCGACAGGACCAGTACCTTTTTCCTTTTTCCCAAGTTATCAACCTCCACCATACCGAATTGACCTAAAAAAACTCTTAGTAATGGAAGTACGATAATTGCGAAAAATGCAGAAATCAGTATAACTGCTCTACTACTCCGGTATGATTCTTCTAAAAGTCCGTAGATTGCCAGAATGGCAAATGTTCCGATAAGCAAATTTCTCATGACCTTCATCAACTTTATCTGCTTATCATAGCCGCCACCAAAGAAAACAAAAAGCACCCAAATTAAAGTGTAAAGCGTAAAATTAAGAGTCAATGGTGCATTGCTATAATAATCAGCATCCCCAAAATAAAATCTTGCCCAAATACTCGAAATAATGTATAAACCTCCGAAAATGCAAACGACATCTATAAAAGGCAAAAAGAGTTTGGAAAAAATTCCTTTGAGATAAAATAGAAAGGCTTTAAGCCAAATAATGAACGAAAGCGACTTCAAAAATGAACTGGCTCTCCTATTCTTAAAATGTTTATTGGCAAAAATATCCATAGCATCATAAAAACGCTGAGTATAGGCGATGGAGTCTTTTCTAGTACTTTCACCTTTAAAATGCACGATAGAAGTTTCGGGGAAGTATAAGACGGAATAACCAGCATTTCTAATTCTGTAAGACAAGTCTATATCCTCTCCATACATAAAAAAAGCTTCGTCTAATAGTCCAATCTCATCTAAGACCTTCGTACGTATGAACATGAATGCGCCACAAAGAATTTCTGTTTCAGCGGTCTGCATTTCTCCTATATGTCCCTGATAATAACTATTGATTACCGGAGATTGTGGAAATAGTTTATACAATCCGGAGAATCGATAAAAAGAAGCAGAGGGGGAAGGAAAGCCGCGTTTGGACTCTGGCAAAAATTGACCGGCACCATCAACCATTCTAACTCCGAGGGCACCAATTTTAGGCGAAGACTCCATTTGTGCAAAACACGCCGTAAGTGTGTTTTCTGATAAAAGTGTATCTGGATTCAATAACAAAATGTACTTTCCTTTAGCCAATTTAATACCCTGATTATTAGCTATAGAAAATCCGACATTATTTTCATTCTCAATCAGTAAAACCTCAGGGTAATGGTCCCTTATTAGTTTTCGGGAACCATCTGAAGAATCGTTGTCAACTACAATTACTTCAATAACGCCTTTGTAATCAGAAACTTTGAAAATTGAATCGAGGCATTGTTCTATAAAATACTGAACATTATAATTGACGATGATTATGCTTATGTTCACCCGCATCAATCACTGTTAACATCTAAATTATATGGAATTCTGGTGTGGATAGATCTACCGAGCGTTAATTCGTCTGCGTATTCCAATTCGCCTCCAAAAGAAACTCCTCTTGCGATGGTACTGATTTTTATATCTGTATGAGCTAGTTTTTTACTGATATAGAATATGGTCGTTTCACCGTCAATAGTGGGAGATATTGCCATAATGATTTCGTTAGGTGGTTTATTTTTCACCCTTTCAACAAGCTGTTCGATGGTCAATTCTGTGGGTCCTACGCCGTCAATAGGAGAAATAACACCTCCCAATACATGATAAACTCCTGAGTACTGATTGGTATCTTCGATGGCCATCACATCCCTTATAGATTCAACTATACAAATCAGTTTTTTATTCCTGGATGGATCTGAACAAATTTCACATACATTGTTATCAGAGTAATTGAAACATATTTCACATTTCTTGATTTTGGTTTTAAGAGCAACTACCTTATCAGATATTCTCAAGGCCAAATCACTCTCATCTTTAAGCAAATGCAAGACCAATCTAAGGGCAGACTTTTTGCCGATAGACGGCAGCTCGGAAAGTGCTTCTACAGCATCTTTTAATAAAGTGGACGAAAACTTCATGAGGTAAAAATAGTGTTTCTGGCAGGAAAATGATCTATCTTATCTGAGTTTTCAAGATTTGTAATGGAAAGCAGGGTGAATAATAGCAATTTAAATTTTATATATTATTTTTAGCATTCAAAATTTAAGAATACAAATATGGCAGATGTAATTAGAATGCCCAGAATGAGTGATACAATGGAGGAAGGTAACATTGTAGAGTGGCTGAAGCAAGTTGGCGATGAAGTTGAACCAGGTGATGTACTTGCGGAGGTAGAAACCGACAAAGCGACCATGGAGCTGGAAAGTTATCAAGAAGGCGTTTTATTATATATAGGTGTTGAATCTGGGCCAGTACCAGTGGATGGCATATTGGCAGTGATCGGTGAAGAAGGTGAAGATTACAAACCTGCTCTTGAAGCGGCTGAATCTGAATCTGCTGAAAGTGGGGACGAGCAAAAAGAAGTTGAAGATGATGGTGAGAAAGAGAAAAAATCCTCCTCTGAGTCTCAAGAAAAGAACAAGTCAAGTGAAGCCAAGTCAAAATCAGATGGTGGTTCAGATCAAAAAGAAGGAAATCAAGCCAGTGATGACGAAAGAATAAAGGCCTCTCCTCTAGCCAGGTCCATGGCGAAAGAAGCCAATATCAATTTGAGCGAGGTAACAGGAAGTGGCGAAAACAACCGCATTATTAAGAAAGATATAGAGGAATATATTTCTTCAGGGGCTGGCAGTAAATCTTCTGGTAGCATCAGCATACCGATGGTAGAAAGTGGATTAGCAGATTTCGATTATGGCGATCATAAAGTCAGTCAGATGAGAAAGACGATAGCCAAAAGACTTTCCGAAAGTAAGTTTGGTGCTCCTCACTTCTATCTCACTATTGCGATAGATATGAGCAATGCAATCAGTTCCAGAAAAAGCATCAATGAAATCAGTGAGACCCGAATATCGTTTAACGACTTTGTTGTGAAAGCTGCAGCCTTGGCTTTAAGAAAACATCCTGCAATCAATGCATCTTGGCATGGTGATAAGATCACTTACCACAAGGAAATTAATGTAGGAGTGGCAGTAGCTGTACCCGATGGCTTATTGGTCCCTGTGGTCAATAATGCTGATCATAAACCGCTTTCTGCAATCAATGTCGAAGTGAAAGAGTTAGCCGGAAAAGCAAAAAACAAGAAGCTACAACCCAATGAAATGCAAGGAAATACATTTACCATTTCAAACTTGGGCATGTTTGACATTGAGGAGTTCACGGCAATCATCAATCCACCGGATTCATGCATTTTAGCCGTTGGATCGATTAAAAAAGTACCTGTAGTGAAAGATGGTAACATTGTTCCCGGTAATATTATGAAGGTGACACTCTCGTGTGACCATAGAGTAGTAGATGGAGCTACAGGAGCTCAATTCCTGGCTACTTTTAAATCATACTTAGAAAATCCTGTAATGATGTTGGTGTAAAATATTGCCGGCATTATCAATGAGATCATTTCAATTTCATGGCTGTGAAGGGGTGAAAGCCCAGGTTTCAGATTGAGAATTTAATGGATTTCATTCTATTAAGTTTTAGCTATGAGCTTCCATCTTAGTGTGGTAACATTCATTACATTCAAATAAGACAAAGATGGAAGAAATGACCGATCAAGGTTTTCCCTGATGGCTGAATGATTTAATTTATAGAGTCATTAATGAGTTGTACAATTTAAATTACAATTCATTTACAGACCAATGTGGTTTCTCTCTAAAGCATCTGTAAAGTGATGGTTTGATCGTCTTGCTAAACTCAAGATAAGTTGTCGTTCTTGTTATAGTGTAAAATTAATCCCCACTTCTATACTGGATTTCTCATCATTTAATTATTCTAAAACTTCTTGATTAATCAAAAGGGGATATCGTAGACTCACCACTATTTATGTCAAACCTGTCCAATTTTCCAATTTTTCAATTTTTCAATTTTTTCAATTTTTTCAATTTTTTCAATTTTCCTCAATTTTCCGATCATTTCATTCTTCTTAATCTCCATTTCCTCCCAGATCTCACCCTGAGCTCTACGTGATTTCCCTATTATCTTTCATATCCTTGTACTCCTAGATTTCATCCAAATTTCTCAGTGACCTCCATGATCTCCGTGATCTTTGACATCACTGACCATTCTAGCCTTACTGATCACCCTTATCCTCCGTTTTCTGCCTTTTTTCCTTTGATCTCCCTATTCTCCTTGATCTCACTATTCTCCTTGATCTCCCTATTCTCCCTATTCTCCTTGATCTCCCTATTCTCCCTGATCTCATTAACCTTGGAATGCCATAATAAACCAATGAGCAAACTGCGATAAAACAAAAGGGCCTCACAAATTAATGTGAGACCCTCAAATTATAGAAGTTATGTATTTAATTAGTATCCACTGTTTTTGTTGCCGCTATACTGAGAACCTGTTCTTCCTGAAGGTCCTTGTCCGGCATTAGGTCCATCCGGCTTGGCCATTTCTTCATCGCCAGGCTGACAAACTCTAAATTCTACTCTTCTATTCATATAGTTTTTAGATTCAGATGAACCTCTCGCTCCAGAATCAACCAATGGCTGCTCCTCTCCTCCATACATCAAAATCATTCTTTCCCTATCAACTCCATACTTTGCAACTAAATAGTCGATAGCTGCATTAGCTCTATTGTAAGATAAAACTCTATTATAGTCATCACCGCTTCTGGCATCTGTGTGACCTACAACCGTAACGCATAGTCCAGGACATCTTTGTAACAACTCACCTACATGGTGTAATTGTCCATAGAATTCAGGCTTGATATAATATTTATCTAAATCAAAATGAATCATTGGCAAAAACCAATTTCCGCATCCGTCTTTAATTTCATTTAAAGTCATTTCCATTGCTCCCATTTTGGAATTAATGACATCGTTTACGTCAGATTCCGTCATATATCCAGGATCTGGAATAATAGCGACTCCCATTTCATCAGTATCATATCCAGGAGCTGAAAATGGCTCTTGATCTTTGCAATCAGCTATTCCGTCTCCATCACTATCAAGAACTATACCTCTAGTATCCACAGGACATCCAGCAGGGGAATCCAATTCCTGATCCAACATATCGATGATACCGTCACCATCTGTATCCGTTAAGTCAAGTACTGGTCTTTGCTTTAATTCTGCTATATCATTATAAGTAGCATCTAAAGGATTCAACCAATATAGAGGCTCAGTAACATTATCAAAGTTGCCTAAGTTAACACCAATTCTAATTGATGTAAAAGCGGCAATATCGCTATCATTGGTTTGATCCACTGCTGATCTCCACTCATGACCATCCCACTTGTCAAAGTCCTGTGCAATCATTTGTTGCTCAAGAGAAATATTTACTCTCTTATTTATTTTTCTCGAAACTCCCACTGTTCCCAAGAATGAAGGAAAAATCATTCCATCATCAAAGAAAAAGGCCACATTTCTATCATTTTCCGCAGTGTGATCATATCCATCTAATCGTTCTCTAATATCAGCTCTTTTTTGTCTAGAGTTTTCCTGGCCAATAAGAGAACCCCACTCATAAGGAGCACCATTTTCCTCAGTTCCCTGAACATAGTCCATAACAACAGTAGTATTGGTAATACTAACTCCAACTCCCAAGTACGCATTCCACTTATTTCTTGGACTATGAAAAAGTAGATTTCCAATGTTTACTATACCTGATAAACCACCCGTTATACTAGTCGCTTGAAAATTTCTAAATGTTCTGGCACTCAAATCTGTGCCCTCATTATCTAAGTTTAAGACTGCTGCTTGAGTAGATCTGCCGTCAATTCCTCTTGCAACACTGTAAAACCCTTCAGCTCTCCATGACAGGGTATAATTGATGGCTTTTCTAATGTGCAATCCGAGACCAAATCCAGAAGGAAAGTTCGCTGGAACATCACCATTAATGTGAAAATGTCCCAATGCTATTCCCAGTTCCCATGCGTTCTTCGGCTTAGCAGAAAAGGAGGCCTGTCCCATTCTCCATTGCTTATTCTGCTCAGCATCAACTGTCATTTCATCTCCAATTTCTGCAGATGTCCATGTGTCGTCTTGCGCACTTACACTCATCATTCCTAAGAACATAAGTGAAAATGCGAGTAAACATAACTTCTTTGTCATAATTCGATTTTTTTCTTTAAGTGTTTGGCTGTGTACAAAAATATTGATTTTTACATTCAAATCAATGATTCGAATGATAAAACTAGGGCTTGATACTAATTAAATCCCACGTTTACCATGCGAAAATAGCATAAAATTCATTTAAAAGCTATCTTTTCGTTAATAATAATCACAAATGAAAGCTATTGTTCGATTTGTGAAAAAGTATACTTTTCCTATACAATAAAATAATACTATGTAAAAATCTATTTATTAATTATTTACATATCCATGTAAATATTAATATTTATATTGTCGCCAAATTAAATTTTATTTCATGATTACAAATATTCTGCTCACTGGCGATAATTATCATCTTGTTAATAAAATCCATATTAAGCTAAGCCATTTCAATCAACAACCTGGTATAGAATTTCAGATTGTAGACAGTACAGAGGAATTACAAATAAACTCAAATGAAGTACTAATTTACATAAAACATACTGAAGAACTGATACAAGGAATAACAGATCAAATAGACTTAGAAATCATCTCTTATGTAACAGCCAGTCCTAAAAAGACAGTGCTTGATTTAAGCACACAAGTGACCTGCATTGCCACTCAAAGACATCTAGTAGATGAGATGGATGAAAACTTCATCTCCTTAGGTTCTTTGAAAAATAATATATCCCACTGCGAGCCCTTTATTCGGGAAAGTAAATTGTTTTTCTTCGATCTGGATGCCATCAGATCTTCAGACGTTAATAACGAATCTTTCAGCAATCCAAGTGGTCTTTACAGTGAAGATGCCACCCAGATGTTTCGATATGCCGGCATGAACGAACTGAACAAGACTGTTATCATCAATAATTGCACAGAATCCCAGATTTCTCTTATCAGTCAATTAATTTGGTATTATGCTGAAGCCGCAGCCATTAGATTTCCAGACCATCCTTATTTCACCAATACTGTAAATGAATATGTGGTTGACGTTGACAGCCTTGATATGTCCGTATCCTTCTATAAATCTAAATCTTCCGGAAGATGGTGGGTGAAAATTCCGGATATCCCGATGAACAAATGGAAATCTTGCAGTTATGAAGATTATCAAAATGCATGCAAAGACCTTATAAGTCCAGAACTGCTGAACATTATTTCATCTGTTGAATAATGGAGAGTTTTTCCAGGGCAATACCTCGGGATCCTTTTATTAAAATTTGACCTCCTTCTTCAACTGTCGCACTAACGTAATCGTTGGCGTCTGAGGTAGAAAGAAAAAAATTAAATTGAGGATAATCATTCTTGAGAGCATAAAAACATTGACCTACAAGAACAACGTCTTCTACTTTACAATCTTCTACAATGAAATTCAATAAAGAGGTGTGTAACCTTTGTTCCTCCACACCCAGTTCTAACATATCACCGAGAATCAGGACCTTTCTTTCCCCATCAAAGGACATGAAGCTTTCGATACTTGCTTTCATGCTCGACGGATTAGCATTGTAGGCATCCAAAAAAACTTTTAATCCATCCATTTCTAATAATTGGCTTCGATTATTTTCAGATCTATACATAGACAAGCCTTTTTTGACTTGATCCAGCGAAACTCCTTGATCAAGTGAGATAGCAGCAGCCATCTTACAATTTTCATAGTTATGATGGCCATAAATCTGACAGGGAATAACATCATTTTCATAACCTAATACTACATTGGGAACTATTGAAAGGCACTGAAACTGATAGTCCGCCGAATTTTCTTCCCCCACAGTTACATTGCCGGCATAACCGTTGGACAGCTCAACTACCTCTTGTGCATTTAAGTTAACATAAAACTGGCCGCCTTTTCTACTTACATGATTAAACAATTCCCCTTTCTCCTTTTGAATACCGCTTTTGCTTCCTAAACCTTCTATGTGGGCTAATCCTATATTGGTAATATAACCACAGTCAGGCTCGGCGATAGCACACAGTTCTTTAATATCACCAGGTAAACTTGCACCCATTTCGATAATAGCTATTTCATCCTGCTTTGTTAAATCCAGCAAACTTAGTGGAACGCCAATATGATTATTTAGATTCCCTTTAGTTGCGTAGCAGATAAACTTCTGACTAAGTGCGGAGTGTAGAAGTTCTTTATTGGTCGTCTTTCCATTAGATCCTGTGATTCCAATAATAAAAGTATTTAACTTTTTGCGATGAAGATTCGCCAAGTTTTGCAGCGTTTCCAAAACATTATCCACCAAAATAATTCTGTGATCTACGCTATTCTGCTCCTCATCTACTACCGCATAAGATGCCCCTTCGCTTATGGCTTGCAAGGCAAATTTGTTGCCATTAAAACGCGGACCTTTCAATGCAAAAAAGATTTTGCCTTTGAGATTCTTTCTGGTGTCGGTTACTACTCCGTCGCTGAGCTTATAGTAACCATACAATTTATCCAATGTACTCATGGGCACAAAATAAAAAAGTCCTCACGATTACGTAAGGACTTTCTGTATTCTATCAGAGATAATTTATTTATATCTCCTTTTAACTTTCTTCTTATTGCTCTTAAATTTATTTCCTGCAGTATCCTCGTTACCTTCAGGGCCACCTACTCTTGTCATAGCACATCTGAATCCGATGGTTCTACTGGCCTTGTCTTCATCTCTAAATCTTCTTGCACCTGGAGATAACCAATATAATCTGTCTGCCCATGACCCACCTTTTATTACTCTGGATTTGTCGTTGATTAACGTATGGATACCATAATCATAATTCACAAATTCATCGTCACCATCCTTGTAGTTCTTAACATTAGCTACTTTGTAATTTTCTCTTCCTACGATTGACGAACTATCAACCGGCTCTTCAGGAATTCTTCCCAAGCTGTCTTTCTCAGCGATTCCGCCATCTTCAGTTCTTACTTTCTGCATGAACTCGCCCCCTCTATATGGGTTCAAATCATGATTTTCAGCATCTCTTAAGGTTGTACTGGTCATCGGTCTATATACATCGGCTGTCCATTCACTTACATTTCCAGCCATGTTATACAATCCGAAATCATTTGGTAAAAATGATCTTACGTCAGCCGGGATATGTGCCTTGTCATTCAACTTTCCGGCGATACCCATATAATCACCACGACCTCTCTTATAGTTAGCAAGCATTCCTCCTTGCTGTTTATTACGCTTTTGATATCGTGCCGTGGTACCATCCCATGGATAAATTCTTCTATCTGTGATCAACTCATCTTGAGAAGCAGATTGATTTCCTTGAAGTGCAAGAGCAGCATACTCCCACTCAGCTTCTGTAGGTAACCTATAATCTGGCAACATGATCCCATCTTCAAACCTCACCGGTCGCTCTCCTCCGGAACCAAGATCTTTTAAATTCTTTCTCACATTTCCCTGGTATTGACCAGCCAGATAAGCATCTGTATTAAAGTTATCGGAATCAACTTGATCAGGCGAAGGATTTAAAATTCCCCTTTCTATCAATAGCATCTCGTTTACTCTATCAGTTCTCCAGGCTGCATACTTTCCAGCTTGAACCCAAGTTACACCTACTACCGGATATTCGTCATAAGATGGATGTCTGAAATACGTTTCTACAAAAGGTTCATTGAATGAAAGTTCTTCTCTCCAGACTAATGTATCTGGCAAAGCTTCTTTCCATACGGAAGGATAAGACTGGTAGGTCTTTCTAGTCCAATATAAATATTCTCTATAATCGATATTGGCTACCTCTGTTTCATCCATATAAAAGGAAGAAACTGTCACTCTTCTTGGGACATTATCCCACTCGAAGGTAACGTCTTCCTCAGTCAGACCCATCATAAATGTTCCACCTTCGATGGGCACTAAATTTGGTCCTGTCTTCTGACCCTCATAATCCAATTTTTCAAATCCGCCCCATTCTGAATCATTATACTTCCAACCGGTCGTGTTAGACCTTTCGGACTGCTTACATGATCCTAAAAAGAGTGCTGGAAATACTAAAACTAAACTTAGCCTTAATAATCTTTTCATTGTTAAACCTTTGTAAATTACCTTTTAATTAATTCCTTTTCTAAAACACATATTGTACCAATATTATTATCTAAATAATTGGAAACAATCGTTATACTTAGATCTTTTTTTCTCCTCACCAATCAGAAATGTGATTCCTAATTCATGAGATCCACCACTACTGGTGGAAAGTGCAGAAACGGTGAGATCGTAACTATACCCAATTTTTAGGGCTCCTTGAGTAATTCCCGTTGAAAAAATTACTGCATCTGGATTAGTGAAAGCGTGACGATACCATGCTCCTACGAAAAAGACACCCAAATTACTGTACGCCCCTACATTTAGTTGGGCAAAACTTCCTTGATATACATAAAGGATATTCGGTGAGATGAACGATTGTACTCCTCCGATATTGTAGTTTCTTATTTTTATTTGCGCTCCTGCCTGGATAGAAGCTCGTAAAGGTATTCCTGAATACAACCCTTCATTAATATCTAAAAAATTATTTCCAGGTGTATTAATGTGTTTCAAAGAAGCACCAAAATAATAATCCGGATTATAGAACAACATACCTACGGATGCATCAAAATAATTATTTGTCAAGCTTTCAGGTCTGACCTCAGAGGTTGGATATGGGGTCCCTCCCGGACTAACCGAACCAAATTGCGGATCTATCTGGTCCAGGAAAATCAATTTATCCCAATTTAGGCGATTTTGTACTCCCGCCACTTCCATTCCTATTTTTAAATAAGATTCTCCTTTTAATCTAGCCCGATATGCATAGAACAATGAGATTTTATTGTGAACATAAAGACCATTACCAGCGTTGTCCGCAAGAACATTGGCCCCGAATCCACTTCCTGCATTCTCGAAATATTGGTCGTATGAAGCAGAATATGAGTTATAGGCAAATGGAATCAAGGGCCACTGCATTCGATACTGAAGTGCCACTTTAGGATTATAGGTATTTCCTGTGAAGGCAGGATTAATTTGAAGGGGATCAATATAGAATTGGGAAAAGACAGGGTCCTGAGCATGTAATGACATGGCAGCAAATGCCAGACACAATGTAAATGTTATTCCGCGAATAATTTTATTCAAGCTTAAATAATATTTTTAGCAATAGGAACCATATAAATTCGTTTTTAAGTAACGTCTAGGAATCACCAAAAGTATGATGCGAAATAAAACTTTACTTCTATTAACGCTTATCTTATTTAATTTTCAATCAGCTATTTACAGTCAAAAAAGTATTGTAAAGACACTAAATTGGACTCAAAATAACGAAAATCCTGAGACCGCCTCTTTTCGCAACGCACAATTCAGTGGACCATTTGGACTGCCATACTTTACCGGAATGCTAAAAACATCCTCATTTGGAACAGCAAAATTTAATGTACTAAGCTATGAAAGTGAACCAACATCTAAACTCGACATACCTGATCACTTACTATCTAATGCTCCGCAAATAACTTCTCAAACCATACAAGAAAGAAATGGTTTTCAAATTGCGTATGCTTTTCTCCCTTTCATTAAAAAATCCGGTAGGCTGGAAAGAATCACACAAATTGAATTTACTTATCAATTCACACCTCAACCAACTACCAGCATGAGAGGTGGCCCAGAATTTAAGAACAGTTCGGTACTGAAGGATGGCGATATATACAAAGTAGGCATTTCTAAATCTGGTATTTATAAGATCAATAAATCTTTTTTCGATGAAAATGATATTCCCGTTACACAGTTCGACCCCAGGAGGATCCAGATTTTTGGTAATCCGGGAGGAATGAATCCAGAGGCCAATCGGTTGTTCAGAAATGACGACCTGATCGAAAACGCAATTTATATAGAAGGGGAATCGGACGGAAGTTTCGATCAGGGTGATTTTATCCTATTTTATGCTCACGGACCACACGCTTATGAAAATTTTGAATATCGTCACAATATTTACGATGATCAGAATTATTACTTTATCAAATTGGGCTCAGAAGAAGGAAAGCGCGTCAGCTTAAGATCCAATGAAATATCAAGCGAATATCATACTAATTATGATGCATACACCAGATATGAAAAGGATGAATACAACCTGCTTGCTGATTTTCAATCTACCCAAGGTTCTGGAAAAATGTGGTTCAGTGACAAGCTGAGAAGTGGCGGGGAAATTGATTTAAGCGCTTTCTTTACGGATGCCAATATTGATATTTCTGAACCGGTGTCCTTTGAAATTCAGGCGGCAGGGAGATCTAATACAGCTTCCAGACTTTCTTTTTTAGTTGATGGTGTAGCACAAAGCCTTTCATTCAATGGAGTAAGCACTTCAAAAATTGAAACCACTTATGCTGATCTTGAAAAGGAGTCATTTAGTATCAATCTAAATCAGAAAAACCCAAGTGTTAGATTGTCTTATCAGAATGCTGCCGGCGACGCTGAAGCCTGGTTAGATTATATCCTGATGGAGTATAAGTCCAAACTTGTTTATGAAAATGCTCCCATCATATTCAGGAGCCGCGAAGATTTAGCTGGAAGTGTCTATGGATACGAAATTGAAAACATCACAAATGACTTACAAGTTTGGGATGTGACTTTCCCTGAAGGCGTTCGTCGACAAGCATTCGATGGAAATCTGTTTGCTTATAGTTCTACAGGTCACCATGAATTTGTCGTTTTTGATCCAGGAACTGTAAATAGTAAACCAAACTTTATAGGACCAGTAGAGAATCAGAATTTGCATGGAATAAATAATGCAGACCTGATCATACTCTATCATGAAAATTTTAAAGAAGCTGCAGAAAATTTGGCCAGACACAGAGCGGACCACAGTGACTTAAATACAGTAGCTGTTCCAGTTTCTCAGGTGTATAACGAATTCAGCTCAGGGAGAGTAGATGTACCGGGAATCAGAAATTTCGCCAGAATGCTGTACCTAAGAGATCCTGGTTTTAGGTTTTTATCAATCATTGGCGATGGATCTTATGACTATAAACACAGGGATGAATTCAATGACGAGAATTTTGTTCCCGTTTATGAGACTCAAAATTCTCTTCATCCCATCAATGCTTTTCCTACTGACGATTTTTATGCTTTATTAGATGAACACGAAGGAGATAATCTTGTCGGTGGTCTGGATATTGCTGTAGGGCGTATACCGGCAAGAACGGCTCGGGAGGCTAATATTGTGGTGGATAAAATCTTACGATATGAGACCGATCCTGTGACCATGAAAGAATGGAGACTGAGGGTGGGTTTTGCTGCGGATGACGAAGATGGTAACATTCATTTACGCGACTCTGATTTTATAGCTGAGAAAACGCGCAGGAAATACGAATCATTTAATTTTGAGAAAATCTACTTTGATGCTTTTCCACAAGTGTCTACTCCCGGAGGTGAGCGCTATCCTCAAGCAACTGAAGCGCTTTACAATAATCTTTTCAAAGGCATGCTCACCCTTTGCTACTTGGGCCATGGCGGACCAAAGGGTTGGGCACAGGAGCGCGTTTTAAAAAGAGAAGACGTCGCTGGATGGAATAACACCAACAAGTTGCCCTTAATGATTACCGCCACATGCTCATTTACAGGATTTGATAGTCCAGCTGAAACTTCCGCTGGCGAAACCATCCTTTTCGAAGAAAATGGCGGGGCGATCGGTTTAATGTCTACCGTGCGGGCTGTTTTTGTCAATAGAAATAAAGAGCTGACAGAATCTGTGTTTGATACCATTTTTTCCAAGGTCGATGGCGATTATCTGGGAATTGGTGAAATATTGAGAAGGGCTAAAAATTCTAATCACAATGATACGGTCAATGTTAATTCACGTAAATTTCTTTTAATAGGAGATCCTGCCCTGAAACTTGCGATCCCTAAATTTAATATCATAACCTCTTCGATCAATGGTGTAACCATTGATAATGATTATGTGCCTGATACGATCGGTGCTTTACAGAAAATGTCCTTTGAAGGTTATGTGGCAGATGGCAATGGAGATGTTTTAGAGGATTTTAATGGTATTGTGAATGCATCTGTATTTGACAAAGTGATTCAGGCTAAAACCTTGCAAAACAATTCCTCCAGTAGAGAGCAAGAATTCAATTTGCAAAAAACGGTGCTATTTAAGGGTCAGTCGAAGGTTGAAAATGGTCGGTTTGCATTTGAATTTTACCTTCCTTCCGACATCAATTTCAAATATGGCAAGGGGAAAATTAGTCTATACGCGTCCAATGATGAAGTGGATGCCGCCGGATATTTTAATGATTTCTACATCGGAGGTAGCAATGAAGGTGTAGAGGACGACAATCCTCCGCTCGTAGACGTTTTTTTAAATGATGAAGACTTCGTTTTCGGAGGCATTAGTAATTCTGAACCTATCTTACTCATAAAGTTAGAAGACGATTTTGGTATCAATGTAGCAGGCGTTAGTGTCGGGCATGATTTGACTGCTGAATTAGATAATAACAGTAAGGAACTTTACATTCTCAATGATTTTTATGAAGCAGATTTAAATGATTCCAGAAAGGGAACTGTCAGATTTCCATTGAAAGATATTGAACCTGGAAAGCACACTTTAAAAGTAAAAGCCTGGGATCTTTCAAATAACCCCGGAGAAGGCTATACAGAGTTTATCGTAGTTGATGATTTAGGTTCCACTCTGGAGCATGTGTTCAACTATCCTAACCCTTTCAGCACCAGAACTTTATTCCAATTTGAACATAATCTTCCTGGCACGGAATTAGAAATCTTAATTCATATCTACAATATGTCAGGCCAAATTGTTAAAACCATTGAAAATATTCAAATTGATGATGGCTTTAGAATTGATGATATTGAGTGGGATGGCTTGGATGATTATGGTCAGAAAATAGCGAATGGTGTATACCTCTATAAAATAAATGTATATGCTAATCAGTTAGGTATAAAGAAAGAAAGCAATTTCGAAAAACTAGTGATCCTTAAATGATTAAATCGCTTATATTTGCGCCTCTAAATTTTACAACTAATGATTAAAAATCTATATGTACTAACAGTTTTGGCTGTTTTGACTTCATGCTTTGCGGTCAAAGCACAAGTATGGTGGCCTGAGAAAGGTTGCGTAGTAGACTCAGATGGAAATTGTCTGCCTAATACGCTATTAACAGCCGTTCCTTTTCTAAGAATCAACCCGGATGCAAGAAGCGGTGGCATGGGAGACGCTGGTATAGGAATTTCCGCTGATGCCAACTCAATGCATTACAATGCTTCAAAACTTGCATTTGTAGAAAATGATCTCAGTGTTTCTGCAACTTATACACCATGGTTAAGACAATTAGGACTTCAAGATGTGTATCTGGCTTATTTATCTGGTTACAAGAAGATTAATGATCTGCAATCCCTTGGCTTTGCCATTCGATTTTTCTCCTTGGGTGATATTCCTTTCACCGACATTGATGGAAATGGAATCGGAACTGGAAGACCAAGAGAAATGGATATATCCTTTGCCTACGCAAGGAAATTAGGTGAAAATTTTTCAGCTGCATTAACAGCGAAGTATATATATTCAAACCTTGCAGCCGGACAGCAACTTGATCCTACAACAGACATATTCATAGGTAATGCGTTCGCTACTGATCTTTCTTTAACTTACGTAGCACCTATCAATCTGGGTGACTATGGCTCTGATCTGACCATAGGTCTGGCGATATCCAATCTTGGTTCTAAAATTACTTACACCAGAAATATCAATAGAGACTATATTCCTGCTAATTTGGGAATTGGTGCAGCCTGGAAAATAGATGTGGATGACTATAATTCATTTACCATCGCTTTGGATCTAAATAAATTATTGGTACCCACTCCAGTTCCTGCTGAAGACACTGAAAGCTACGATACTGATGGAAATGGTGTACCGGATTATAAAGAAAAGTCGATATTTGAAGCCGCATTGGAGTCATTCAATGATGCCTCAGGTGGAGGTAGTGAAGAGTTCAATGAAATCTATTATTCCGCAGGATTAGAATATTGGTACGATAATCAGTTTGCGGTGCGAGCTGGATATTACTACGAACACCCACTGAAAGGAGACCGACAGTTCTTAACCGTAGGAATAGGTTTGAAATACAATGTCTTTGGAATGAATCTATCCTATTTGGTACCCACAAGCAATAGAAGAGGTCCATTGGATAATACACTTAGATTCGGTTTCAATTATGATTTCGGCGGAGTAGCTGTGAACTAAAAAAAGAATATTAAAAAAGGGCAGTATGATATCAATCATACTGCCCTTTTTTAATTTCATAGAATAAGCCGGATTCTGTGCACATTTCTGTGTTCTATCATTTATCTGGTCACGCCTTAAGCATGATCTAAGCTGTCTACCCCTACCAGAATCCTAAGAAAAATAACGAGTCATTATCTCGGCTGAAGCCGACTGGTATGTACATGACATTTCAACTTGCGAGGTTTGTCTACATTACCTGTTGCCAGATAAGTCGTGAGCTCTTACCTCACGTTTTCACCCTTATCACGACTACGCGTGACGGTATACTTTCTGTGACACTTTCTGTTGGTAAGGCATTTCGGCCTTTCCACCCTCTTATTAGGAGGCGCAATACTCTACGTTGTCCGGACTTTCCTCTGAAAGTTTTCAGCGATAGAATTCTATGAAATAGTAAAGTTAATACTATTGTAACTTATCAATGCAGGAATGTCAGGGAAGGTTCATATTAAATTATATTATAATATATATTATTCTTATTTTTACCTTATAATGAGAAAACGGTTGGTAAGCAACCCATCTCTTAAATAGATATGAGTTGGCATTCAATAAAGCAATATCACGGAATCGTATAGTATTAGCGTTCGCTTATTACGCGCTAATAGTCATTTCCATATTGCTATTTTCAGCCTTTGCCAAATGGATCATTATTTCCTCGGGAATTGATTACGATTTTGAAAATTTACTGGAGCTAAAACCTGGTTCATACGCAAGCTTAACCGGTATAGTCGGATTACTGCTCATACAATTCTATGGCACTTATTTGCTGAGTATCAAAGTAAAATCTCTTGATCTCAACTACTGGGTCCGGTTTTCCTGCCTGTTATCGGCCATTCTTTTGAGTATCCCTATTTATTATCTGATTGACCTACAGATAGGTTACTTTCCCTATTACCTTTCAGTGACTAGTTTTTTATTTCTTGCAGATCTATTTATAGACAAGAGAGAAACAAGCATTATATGGATAATTTTTTGGATGATCACACTATGCAGTCTCGCAGCCATTCTTCTGTTTAATTTTTATCTCAAATATGATCTAAACCATAGGATTGACTTTGCAAAATCATTGATCGAAGAAAAGGATACTACAAATGTAAACCAATTACAGCAATTGAGTCAAAGCCTGGATGATGGTTCTACCCTCGCCATTTTTGATTCGATTCCTAACCCACTTAAAATTCACAAAGTTGAATACAACCAAATACTGGAAATTCCTCTGAGTCAGTATACTAATCTAGACCAAAGAACGAAACCTATATTAAATGCTTATGACCGTTTCGGAAATGCAATGGTTTTCGATCAGTATACTTCGATGGCCTATTACAACGACTTTATAAAAAATAGTATAGCACTCGATACCAATATATTCTTTGATCCGGTAAGCAATATTTATTTGCTAACGAAGTTAAAGGCCGCAAAAAGTCACCCGGGGAGTCCATTTCATATCTTTTTGGAATTTTTACCTGCGGATCAATTCAATGAACCAGAAAAATTACTGACCAACACCTACAAAAAGATCAGCGAGGCACCTGATTATGGTGTTTATATCAATGGTATCTTAAAGAAATCGAATACCTACGCCTTCAAGAATGAAAATCAAAGAGCCAGATCCCTTCAGAAAGGTGAATACTACAACTATAATGAAGGAAACATTGCAAACCTGGTCTATAAGGTAGATGACCACACTTCTATTCATTTGCAGTCTAAATATGCCAGGCTAATCAAACCTATCTCCTTATTCTCATTTTTGTTTATTTTGATGGGAGTCCTTTTAAGCCTGATAGCATTGGCAAATACCAGATGGAATTTTCTTCCTGACGAAATACTACTAAAGCTAAGTAACATTTCATCCCTAAGAAGAAGAATCCAGCTATCTATAGTAATACTTAGCATTTTCTCTTTTGTAGCCATCGGTATTGTCACCATTTTTTATTTTAGATACTTATCAAATGAATACGATGCGGAGTTGATTGAGGAAAAAAATGTGGCGATTACTGCCGATATTTCTGCTCGAATGCAAAATGCAGACAAGGCAAAAAATGCCCTTCGGATTCTGGAATCCAACATCCATGCAATTTCGGAAACGCACCAGGTGGACATCCACCTATTTGACCAGGAGGGAAGGTTAATTAATTCGTCAGCCTCTAAACTCTTTGAATTGGGATTTTCCCAGGTCACACTCAATAAAGCATTAATCAATCTGTTACGAAGTACCAACAATGTTTATCAAGAGGAGGATTTGATTGAACTAGGCGATTTAAAATATAGAAATATATTTATCCCCGTTATCTATAGCAGTCAATCGTCCAGTCAAAATGAAAATCTGGCTTATCTTCAATTGTTGCATACTTCTCAGATTAAGACTCAAAATAATGTCACCGATTTTGTGGGAACACTGTTAAATGTTTATGTCTTCCTCTTTCTATTTGCAGGAGCGATTGCACTTGCCGTCGCTAATTCTATCACCAGGCCCATAACAGTCTTGGGAAATCAAATAAAAAACTTCAAATTAGGTCGTAAGAACAAGCAATTAGAATGGGATACCGAGGATGAATTGGGACAATTGATATCCAATTATAATGAAATGGCTAACCAATTGGACGAATCTGCCATGATGATCGCCAAAACAGAGCGTGAAGGTGCATGGCGTGAAATGGCCAAGCAGGTAGCCCATGAGATTAAAAATCCCTTGACACCTATGAAACTGAGTATTCAGTATATGCAGAGAGCAATAAGGAAAAGCGAGGATCCTGAAAAATTGGTTAATAATGTTAGCAATACCATCATTGAGCAAATTGATAACTTATCCCAAATTGCATCAGAATTTTCTAATTTTGGAACAATGCCTCAGGGAAGCAACGAAAAAATCATTTTAAATGAAATCGTAGAAACCATTCATGATCTTTTCAGGAAAAGAGATGATATGGACATCTACATGACAGAGCCTCTTGATGAAATCTATGTTTTTGCAGACCGAAATCATCTGATAAGAGTCCTCAATAACATTCTCAAAAATGCCATTCAGGCCATTCCCACTGATCGTAGAGGTAGAATAGATCTGAAACTTTATAAGAAATCAGGAATAGCCGTGGTTGAAATTAAAGACAATGGTATCGGCATACCTGATCATATGAAAGACAAGGTTTTCACTCCTAATTTCACAACTAAGAGCAGTGGAACGGGACTGGGACTTGCAATTGCTGCAAATATGATGGAATCATTCAACGGTCACATCAGATTCTCAACCGTTCTAGACCGCGGTACTACCTTTTATATCGAGATTCCTTTAATGCATGTCAAAGACAATTTTGACAACGTCGAAAGAATATCTTTAGAGTTGGGATAGCCCAAAATTAAAACATAATTTTGTCTATCTTGTTAAGAAAGAAAAGATAGATAATGACTTGGTTGTTTTATTTAGGATGTGTTCTAGCTGCTTTTATAGGCATGGAATTTATGGCCTGGTTCACACATAAGTATTTGATGCATGGCCCACTATGGTCCTGGCACGAAGACCATCACAAACCTCATGAAAACGATGGTTTTTTTGAAAAGAATGATCGATTTTTTCTGGTTTTCGCCATTCCAAGTGCTGCATGCTATATGCTTGGATCTTTTTACCCAGAGTTAAGATTTTTATTATACATAGGCATTGGCATTAGCCTCTATGGATTGACATATTTTCTAATCCACGACGTCTACATACATCAAAGATTCAAATGGTTTAGGCAACTTGAAAGTCCTTATTCGAAAGCCATTTTAAGAGCTCATGGCGCGCATCATGCGGTACAAACTAAAGAAGACTGTGAGTCCTTTGGCCTGCTAATTGTAGCTAAGAAGTATTTTAAAAGCCGTTCACAGAGAAGAAAGGCGCAAACTTCTTAATATTTGTATAGAATAGCATTCATTTTTAGCACTTGCCTATGGTTATGGTCACTGCAATCCTGTTATCAGGGTTCGACTATTACTCCTGAAAAAATTGTAAATGCTAAACCGGCTGTACAGCTACAGTATCAAGATTTTACGGAGTTAGAAAATGCGATTGATTCTATTTTCAGTGCTAGCCAATTAGCAAATGATTTTCCGGGCGTAGGCATCTCTATTGTCCTTGGTAATCACATAGTCTACGAGAAGACCTTTGGCTTCAGTAATTTTAAGGATAAAACTTCACTTGATGGACAAAGTATCTTTAGAATTGGATCACTATCTAAAAGCTTTACCTCTACCCTCTTTGCCATTTTGGAGCAGCAGGATAAAGTTTCTTACCATGAGCCGCTGAACCGTTATTTACCAGATCTTCAATTGCAAAATGATTCTTTTGCCTCAGCAATTACTGTGGGACATTTACTTTCACATACAGGAGGTTTTCCCTATCACAGCTATACAAATTTGGTGGAAGATGGCCTACCGATATCCAGAATCATAAAGCAGTTCAATAAAATTGATAATCTAAAGGAACCAGGTAGCATATACAGTTATCAAAATGCTGCGTTTGCAGTAAGTGGCAAATTACTTGAAAGGAAATTTGATGCGTCTATTCAATCTCTCTTCGCAGAAAAGATGTTCACCCCTTTGTGCATGAACAGTACATCTACTGAGTATCGAAACATTGCAAAAGATCCAAATGTAGCTTTACCACATAAAAAGAAGGGCAACGGGTGGTATCCAGTCCGAATCAATCGTAAATACTACAACGCTGTACCTGCAGGAGGAATTAATACCACAACTGAAGACATGTCCAGATTTTTGGGACTGATGCTAGGTAACTTCGATGCCTTACTTGACAAAGAAAATGTAGAGCGTCTTGTTTGTCCTGTTATTGAAACCAAAGTCAGTCATCGTTATTATAAGAAATGGCCAGGATTCGAAGACACCTATTATTCCTATGGTTGGAGGGTTCACCAATTTAGCTCTGAGGATACAGATGAGATTCGCACACTTTATCATCATGGAGGCATGGTGAATGACTATAGAAGTGAAATGGCTTTTAGCTTAAAAGAAGACTTCGCAGTAGCGGTTTTATTTAATGGTCAATCACCTTTAGCAAAAAATATTATACCGATGATTGTGGAAAAAATTCGCAGATATAAAAAAAGTCCTCTTCTAGTTGAAGAGAACTCGTAATTATTATTTAAAAGGGTACTATTTAACCCAAGACCTTTTTCATTGTTTTGCCAATGTCAGCTGGTGAATGTACCACGTGAATACCACATTCTTCCATAATCTTCATTTTAGCTTCAGCGGTATCATCTTTTCCTCCCACAATTGCACCAGCATGTCCCATTGTTCTTCCTTTGGGAGCAGTCTGACCCGCAATAAATCCGACAACTGGTTTCTTGTTTCCCGTTTCCTTGATGTATTGTGACGCTAAGGCTTCATAATTTCCACCTATCTCCCCTATCATTACTATTCCTTCCGTTTCTGGATCATTCATAAAGAGTTCTATGGCTTCTTTCGTGGGAGTTCCTACAATGGGGTCACCGCCTATTCCAATCGCTGTAGAAATTCCTAATCCTGCTTTGACGATCTGGTCTGCAGCTTCATAGGTCAACGTTCCTGATTTAGAAACAACACCTACCTTACCCTTTTTAAAGACGAAACCAGGCATAATTCCAACCTTAGCTTCACCAGGAGTGATGACACCCGGACAATTTGGTCCAATAAGCGTACAATCGTAATCCTTAATAAAATCCCTCACTTTAACCATGTCCTGGACCGGAATACCTTCTGTAATACAAATGATTACTTTGATTCCTGCAGCTGCAGCCTCCATCACAGCGTCTGCCGCAAAAGCTGGTGGGACAAAAATGATCGATGTATCAGCTCCTAATTCACTTACAGCTTCAGCAACGGTGTTCATAACCGGTTTTCCTAAATGTTCCTGACCTCCCTTACCCGGAGTGACCCCACCTACCACATTGGTGCCATAATCAATCATTTGCTCAGCATGGAAGGATCCTTCCTTACCGGTAAAGCCCTGTACAATTATCTTTGAATCTTTGTTGACTAAAACGCTCATTTTTTATTTTTTTCAATGATAAAGACATCCTCATCATCTTTATGTAAATAGTATTTTTCTCTTCCGTACTTTTCTTGATTTAACAATAAATCCGTTTTTTCCTTCTTTGCTATTTCAATGTTTTCTAGTAACTGCTGATATTCTATCTCTAGTTTAACAGTTGAGGCTTTCAGTTTTCTTTGAGCAAAAAAATTGTACTTGTCAAAAAACAATAGCCATACTATAAAAAAAAACAAAGTCAAAAAGTACTTATTTAACCATTTACTTTTCATTATGAACGATTTACGTATAAAGGTAAATGATTATTTGTTTATAATTTGATTTTTAAGGGTTAAAATTGCCTTCTCTTTAGAAAACAATGGCATCCTTTTACTATAAGAATGACTTTTGTGTAGTAATCTACTACTACAGAATGAGTGTTTTGCCAGGATAGACTGCAGAGTCACCCAATTCTTCCTCTATACGTAGTAATTGATTGTATTTAGCTATTCTATCCGAACGCGAAGCTGAACCTGTCTTTATTTGTCCTGTATTTAATGCTACAGCCAGATCAGCTATAGTAGTGTCTTCTGTCTCTCCTGATCGGTGGCTCATAACACTTGTAAAGGAATTTCTGGTGGCCATATTAACCGCATCGATCGTTTCAGACAATGTACCTATTTGATTGACTTTAATCAATATAGAATTTGCTGCTGAAATTTCAATTCCCTTGCTCAGTCTTTCTGTATTGGTTACAAAAAGATCGTCTCCTACCAATTGCACTTTTTCACCAATGGTTTTATTCAAGTTTACCCAACCATCCCAGTCGTCTTCATCAAGTCCATCCTCAATAGAAAAGATTGGATAATTATCTACCCACCCTTTCCAATAATCCACCATTTCGCTTGTAGTCAATTTGTCACCCGTTGACTTATGAAAGTGATATACTTTCTCCTCCGCATTGTAAAACTCAGACGAAGCAGCATCCATACAGATAACAATATCTTCCCCAGGTCTGAAACCTGCCACTTCTATCGCCTTTAATACGATTTCAATGGCTTCTTTGTTGGATTTAATATTAGGTGCGAATCCACCTTCATCACCCACATTGGTGGAATAGCCTTTGTCTTTAAGAACATTCTTTAGATGATGAAATACTTCCACTCCCATTCGAAGTCCTTCTGAAAATAGATCAGCTCCGATGGGCATGATCATAAATTCCTGAAAATCGATACTGTTGTCAGCATGCGATCCCCCGTTTAGAATATTCATCATGGGTACAGGTAAAACATGAGCATTCACTCCTCCGATATATCGATAAAGCGACTGACCACAAACTTTTGCGGCAGCTTTGGCAGCAGCCATCGAAACTCCAAGGATAGCATTGGCACCTAATTTCGATTTATTTGGCGTTCCATCCAATTCCAACATCAAATCATCGATATATATCTGATCAGTCACATCCACTCCGATCAATTGATCCAAAATCTTATTGTCAATATTACTTACAGCATTAAGCACACCTTTCCCAAGATACCTATCCTTATCTCCATCACGCAACTCCACTGCTTCATATTTACCAGTTGAAGCACCGGAGGGCACTGCCGCTCTTCCGATATTTCCACACTCAGTTAACACTTCAACTTCCACAGTTGGATTACCACGCGAATCTAATATTTCTCTTGACCTAATGTCTATGATGTTGCTCATCTAAAAATTTTTTTATTTCGTTTATAACATTCCTACGAATTCATCAAACAAATATCTTGAGTCGTGGGGACCAGGAGCAGCTTCAGGATGATATTGTACAGAGAACGCTTTTTTACCTTTCACTCTCAATCCCTCAACTGTTTCATCGTTCAAGTTCTTATGTGTAATAATGATATCGTAAGATCTTTTTTCTAATTCTTTAGCGTCTACCCCAAAACCATGATTCTGGCTGGTAATTTCGCATTTATTGGTGGAAAGATTAATGACAGGGTGGTTAATTCCCCTGTGTCCATGATGCATCTTATAAGTTGATATATCCATAGCCAAAGCCAGAATTTGATGTCCCAAACAAATCCCGAAGACAGGCTTGTCTTCCTCTAAAATTCTCTTAACGGTTTTAATAGCGTAGTCCATGGAAGCGGGATCGCCAGGACCGTTTGAAAGAAAGAAACCATCTGGATTGAATTGCATTAATTCATCATATTCGGTTCTTGCATTGAAAACTTTCAAATAACATCCCCTCTCTGTGAAACAATCTAAAATGTTCTGCTTAGTTCCGAAATCCAATACTGCAATACGCTTGTCAGCGTCTGCTGCCCCTTTAACATATGGTTCTTTGGTACTGACCTTAGTGGCCAATTCAAGTCCATCCATTGAAGGTACCTTTTCAAGCCTTGATTTCAATTCTTCCAGATCCAGCAATTCAGAAGAGATGATCGCGTTCATGGCGCCTTTATTTCTGATATGCCGTACAATAGCTCTGGTATCAATATCAGAAATACTGACTATAGATTCGCTCTCAAAATAATTTTGCAGGTCTGAATCTGCCATTTGCCGACTATAGTCATTCGTGAAATTTTTACAAACCAACCCGGAAATCTGCACTTTTTCAGATTCAGTATCTGCCTCCAATGTTCCATAATTACCAATATGTGCATTGGTTGCGACAAGGATCTGTCCAAAATAAGATGGATCAGTAAAAATCTCCTGGTAACCTGTCATTCCTGTATTAAAACATATTTCTCCAGTAGTCGTGCCTTTTTTTCCACAAGCCCGACCTTCGAAAAATGTTCCATCTTCTAGTAGTAGAATTGCTTTTTCGTAAGAGGTATCAACCATGATTGTAAAATATCGTTTAAGCGAATTGCAAATATAAAAAAAGGTGGTAATGAGCTACATTTACCACCTTTATATTTTCATTAAAATTAAATATCATTATTCTTCTTCGTTCTTTCCTTTGACGGCCGCTGCATTTTTATTTCCTCCACCTCTTCTTCTTCGTCTTCTACCGCTAGAGCCTTGCTTACCTTCATTAGAGTAAACATCATTGTAGTCTACAAATTCAATCAATGCTGTTTCAGCTGCATCACCTTTTCTGAACCCTGTCTTGATAATTCTCAAATATCCTCCTGGTCTAGCAGCTACTTTCTCGGCTATAGGACCAAATAACTCTTCGATCGAACTCTTATCTTGTAGATACCCGAAAACAGTTCTTCTACTATGCGTAGTATTCTTCTTGGCTTTCGTAATCAACGGTTCCAAAAAGACTCTCAAAGCTTTTGCCTTTGCAAGCGTTGTGTTGATCCGCTTATGCTTCACAAGAGCATTTGACATGTTTTTCATAAGGGCTACTCTGTGTCCCTTCTTTCGACTTAGGTGATTAAATTTTTTACCGTGTCTCATATTGAATTAATCTTCGTATCACTTTTCGAATTCCACTATATTGGCCTGGGAATGTACTCGATCGGTTAATACTATTAACAATTAGGCGAATCGCCTGCCAATAACAATTATAGTCACTAGAAGTGCCAGACGTTTGCTAGTCTTCTTCCAGTTTATATTTAGATAAATCCATTCCAAAGGTCAAACCTTTGTTCTGAAGTAATTCTTCTATTTCAACTAACGACTTCTTACCGAAGTTTCTGAACTTCAGCAACTCGTGTGTATCGTATCTAACCAACTCACCAAGTGAATTAATTTTTGCTGCTTTCAAGCAGTTGTAAGCTCTTACTGAAAGGTCTAAATCTTCTAATGAAGTTTTGAGTAGCTTTCTCATATGTAAGATGTGCTCATCCACGATATCGTCTTCTCTGGTTGAAGCATCATCGAAAGTAATATTCTCATCAGTGATCAACATTAGGTGTTGAATCAGTATTCTAGAAGCTTCTTTGATTGCTTCTTCAGGATGAATGGTGCCATCAGTTTGAACGTCAATGGTCAATAACTCATAATCTGTTCTTTGACCCACCCTCGTATTAGACACCTTATAAGCTACTTTCTTAATAGGAGTATAAATAGAATCAATCGGAATAACTCCTATTGGCGCATCTTTAGGTAAGTTCTCATCAGCTGGAATATATCCTCTTCCTTTTGTGATGGTCAACTCCACCTCAAGATTAACAAAAGGCTCCATGTGGCAAATCACCAAATCAGGATTCATTACCTTGAAAACATTTGTCTGCTCCTCAATGTCACCGGCAAGAAATTGTTCTTTACCACTAACAGTAAGGTATATTTTCTCTTCTTTTAGATCTTCATCTTCTACAGATTGTCTAATTCTAACCTGCTTAAGATTTAATATGATATTTACAACGTCTTCTACAACACCTTTTATGGTAGAAAACTCGTGGTCCACTCCCGCAATTCTTATAGCTGAAATCGCAAATCCTTCTAAAGAAGATAATAAAACCCTTCTAAGTGAATTTCCGATGGTTTGACCAAAACCAGGCTCTAATGGTCTGAATTCAAATGTTCCTTGAAAATCGTCTGCTTTCTGTAGAACGATTTTGTCTGGTTTTTGAAAGTTCAAGATGCTCATGCGACCAAATTAATTTTTATTAAATAAATACGATTAAATAGCAATGCCGGATCATTTCTAATCCGGCTTGTATCTTACTTAGAATACAATTCGACAATCAACTGTTCGTTGATTCTTTCCGGAATTTGCTCTCTTTCCGGATTATCAATGTATCTGCCTTCTCCCCTTTCAGGATTCCACTCTAACCAAGGGAAGTTTTTAACATTAGACCTCTTAGCTGAAGAATCTAAAATCACTTGAAGATTCTTCGACTTTCCTCTAACACTTACGATGTCACCAGGTCTCAGATGAGCAGAAGGAATATTGGTTAAAACACCATTAACTAAAATGTGTTTATGCGTAACCAACTGTCTGGCAGCATTTCTAGTCGGAGCAAGTCCAAGTCTGTAAACTACATTATCTAATCTTGCTTCTAACAACTGAAGCAATACTTCACCTGTTACTCCTCCTTTACTTACAGCAGTTTCGAAGAGATTACGAAACTGTCTTTCAAGCACGCCATAAGTATATTTTGCCTTTTGCTTTTCCATTAACTGTAAAGCATAATCAGACTTTTGTCTTCTTCTTTTGGAGTTCCCGTGCATTCCTGGAGAATACTTCTTCTTGTCGAATGAACGATCCGGGCCGTAGATTGCCTCTCCAAAAGCTCTTGCTTTTTTAGTTGTTGGTCCTGTATATCTAGCCATTGATTATTATTATGATAATGTTATACTCTTCTTTTCTTAGGAGGACGACAACCGTTGTGTGGAATAGGAGTGATATCTTTGATCTTCGTCACCTTTATCCCTGCACCATCGATTGCTCTGATTGCAGATTCTCTACCTGAGCCAGGTCCTTTCACAAATACTTCAGCAGATCTCATACCTGCATCATTGGCTACAGAAGCCGCATCTGTCGCAGCGATCTGTGCCGCATAAGGTGTATTTTTCTTAGACCCTCTGAAACCTGCTTTACCAGCAGAAGACCAAGAAATTACCTGACCCTGGTTGTTACAAATAGAAATGATGATATTGTTGAAACTTGCTTGAATATACACCAAGCCCGTTGAATCAACTCTGACATTTCTTTTCTTAGCTTTTTTTGTCTTTGCCATATTATCCTATAGAAGATTTATTACTTAGTTGCTTTTTTCTTGTTAGCAACAGTCTTTCTTTTCCCTTTACGTGTTCTAGCATTGGTTTGAGTACGTTGTCCTCGTAGCGGAAGGCCTTTTCTATGCCTTAAACCTCTGTAACAACCGATATCCATCAAACGCTTGATATTGGTCTGGATTTCAGATCTCAGTTCTCCCTCAACGGTGAAATTATCCTGTATAAGTGTGGTGATGGCTTTGATGTTGTCATCTGTCCAATCCTGCACTTTTGTGTGAACATCCACACCAACAGAATTTAAGATTTCTTCAGCTCTTGAAGGACCAATACCATATATGTAAGTCAAGCTTACAACCCCTCTCTTATTTTTAGGAAGATCTACTCCTGCTATTCTTGCCATAATACTAGATTATTACCCTTGTCTTTGTTTGAACTTAGGGTTCTTCTTATTAATAATGTAAAGTTTACCTTTTCGTCTGACGATTTTACAATCGGCAGACCTTTTCTTAATGGAAGCTCTTACTTTCATTTCTTTAATTTTTTACTCCTTATTTATATCTATAAGTAATTCTACCTCTAGACAAATCATAAGGCGACATTTCAACTGCTACTTTATCTCCAGGAAGGATACGAATATAATGCATACGCATTTTTCCGCTTATCGTCGCTACGATGAGGTGATCATTTTCCAATCTCACTCTGAACATAGCATTAGACAAGGCTTCTTCGATAATTCCATCCTGTTTTATTAGATCCTGCTTAGCCATATATTTTTTTCGGAGTGCAAATATCTACTTTTTTCTTGAAATATCCCTAATATTTGCATTCTTTTTTATAGAAGTTTCTATAAAACTATGATCTGATAAAATATCTGGTTCATTTTTGGTGATGGCGATGGTATGCTCGTAATGGGCAGATGGTTTTCGATCTCTCGAAATAATGGTCCACCCATCAGAGGACTTTGCTATTTCTTTACTTCCCTGATTGACCATTGGCTCTATGGCTATGACAAGTCCCTCTTTCAATTGAATCCCTTTGCCCCTTTGACCGTAATTCATCACGTCCGGTTTCTCATGAAGATTTCTACCAATTCCGTGTCCGATCAGTTCTCGAACCACACCAAAACCATTTTCCCTCTCTGCATAATTTTGTATCGCATAGCCAACATCTCCCAATCGATTGCCTTTCTGTGCTGCTTCTATACCCTTGTACAAGCTATCCTTGGTTACCTGAAGAAGTTTCATAGTATGATCAGGAATTTCACCTATAGCAAAGGTGTAGGCTGCATCACCATAAAACTCATTTAGATAAGTTCCACAGTCAATGGATACAATATCACCATCAGTAAACTCTTTATCATCAGGTATACCATGAACAACTCCTTCATTAGGAGAGATGCATAGTGTTGCAGGAAAACCCTTATAATCTTTGAAACCAGGGACAGCTTGGTGATCTCGTATAAATTCTTCCGCCCGCTTGTCTAAGGTAGCACCAGTCACACCAGGTTTAAGAATAGTAGCTATCTCTGCCAATGTTTTACAAACCAATAGACAACTTATTCGAATTAATTCGATTTCATCTTTAGTTTTGTAATAAATCACGTCTGGATTACATATTGGTGCCAATCGGCTGCATACCACTCCGACCTTTTAGTCGGCCTGATTTTACCAGCCCATCGTACTTTCTCATCAAAAGATGGCTCTCCACTTGTTGTAGTGTATCCAATACAACACCTACCATAATCAATAAAGAGGTACCTCCAAAGAAAATCGCAAATGCATCATTTACTCCAAAAGCGCCCACCATTGCAGGAAATACAGAGATCAATCCTAAGAAAATAGATCCTGGCAAAGTTACTCTTGTGGTCAGATTATCTATGAAATCCTGAGTACTTTTGCCTGGTTTTATTCCTGGAATAAATGCATTCTGCCTTTTAAGATATTCAGCATATTGCTGAGGATTCACCAATAATGCCGTATACACGTAAGTAAAAATGACTACCAGGAAAAAGAATATGATATTATATGGTAATGATTTCCAATTTTGAAGTTGCAATAGCAAACCACTATTTGCTGCTTCGTCTGAGAAAAACCCAGCTATTGAACCAGGCAAGAACATAATGGCCTGTGCAAAGATAATTGGCATTACTCCCGCTGCGTTCACTTTTAATGGAATATAGTCTCTTGCACCTGATACCGGAATGTTTCCTGATGTCCGACCCACCATTCGTTTTGCAAATTGAATGGGTATTTTTCGAACACCCTGAACGATCAAGACCGAAGCAAGAACGACCATGAATAGCACAACTAACTCAACGATAAATACAATGATGCTGGTCTGGTTCAGCTGTGTCTGAAGTTCAGCGAAGAACGCTCTTGGTAAGGTTGCAATGATACCAACCATGATTAATAAGGATATACCGTTTCCAATCCCTCTGTCAGTAATTTTTTCACCCAACCACATTGCGAATACAGTACCTGTAGATAAGATGATCAAATTAGAGAACCAGAAGATAGATGGATTGAGGTTTGCATCTACAGCACCTGGTGTACTCTTAATCATTAACAGATATCCACCTCCTTGTACCAAAGTGATCAAGACTGTCAAAAATCGCGTGATCTGATTTATTTTCTTTCTGCCAGACTCACCTTCTTTTTGTTGTAGGCGCTGAAAGTAAGGTACTGCAAAACCCAACAACTGAATGATGATTGAGGCAGTGATATACGGCATAATTCCTAATGCAAATACCGCAGCATTATTAAATGCACCACCGGTAAATGCATTTATCAATCCTAAAATATCGTTAGCACCTCGTTGCGCTGCAGCTGCAGCCAATGCTTCAGGATTCACACCAGGTAAAACGACAAAAGAACCAAACCTAAAAACAGCTAAAATAAAAAGCGTAAATAAGATTCGATTCCTTAGTTCGGTAATACTCCAGATATTCTTTAAAGTATCTATAAACTTCTTCATTTGTTATTTTTTACCGGTATCCATTATTAACCGGTCGCAAGTTAGCAAAGTTTCACATATTGCTAAAAAATATTATACGATGGTTACCGTGCCACCTTTTGCTTCTACAGCCTTTACAGCACTTTCAGACGCGGCATTGACCTTGATAGTCAAGGTTTTATTCAATTCACCTCTTCCCAACAATTTGATCAGGTCAGTAGACTTAATGATCCCTCTTTCTTTTAGTACTTCAGGAGTAACTTCTTTAATTTCAAACTTGTCACTCATTTCCTGAAGATAATCGAGATTGATCGCAACGTAAGACTTCCTGTTAGGATTCTTGAATCCTCTTTTAGGTATTCTTTGCTGAAGTGGCATTTGTCCACCTTCGAAACCTCTCTTTTTCTTGTATCCAGAACGAGACTTAGCACCTTTGTGTCCTCTGGTAGCTGTACCACCTTTTCCAGAGCCTTGTCCTCTGGCTATTCTGGTCTTTTTCTTTACTGAACCTTCTGCAGGCTTTAATGTACTTAAATCCATTTTGGATAAAATTTTAAATTTCTTCTACTTTAACTAAATGACTCACTTTATCGATCATCCCTTGAATCTGAGGAGTCGCCTCTTTTTCTACAGTCTGATGCATTTTTCTTAAACCCAGTGCTTTCATAGTGTCCTTTTGTTTCTTAGGTCTATCAATCACACTTTTAACCTGAGTTATTCTTACACTTGCCATTTTATAAATATTTATACGGTTTTTAACCGTTGTATAACTTTTCAACTGAAATTCCTCTTTCTTTTGCAATGTCAAAAGGATTTCTTAATTTTCTTAGAGCGTCTATGGTAGCTTTTACTACGTTATGTGGATTAGAGGAGCCCTGTGATTTTGCAAGTACGTTGTGTACACCTGCACTTTCTAAAACAGCTCTCATCGCACCACCTGCAATTACACCTGTACCATCAGAAGCGGGTTTGATCAAAACCTTACCAGCTCCATATTTTCCTTTTTGTTCGTGAGGAATCGTACCCTTAATAATCGGTACCTTCACTAGATTCTTCTTAGCATCATCCACGGCCTTACTAATGGACTCAGAAACATCTCGTGCTTTACCCAAGCCATGGCCAACTGTACCATTCCCATCACCTACGACTACAATCGCTGAGAAGCTGAAAGTTCGTCCCCCTTTAGTTACTTTCGCAACCCGGTTAAGGGTAACTAACTTTTCTTTTAATTCTGTTTCTGCAGGTTTTACCCTATTTGATTGTTTGCTCATTAATATCTATTTAGAATTGAAGGCCACCTTCCCTGGCACCTTCAGCTAATGATTTAATTCTACCATGATATAAGTAACCACCTCTATCGAAAACTACCTTATCGATGTCAAGGCCTTTTGCTTTACTTGCAATAAGTTCCCCCACCTTCTTGGCTTGCTCACTCTTACTCCCTTCTTTTGAAATACCGTTTTCAACGGATGAAGCGGCTGCCAAGGTATGACCAGCTCTATCATCAATTAATTGGCAGTAGATTAGATTATTACTTCTAAAAACACACAATCTGGGTTTCTCCGAAGTTCCGGAAACACTTTTCCTGACTCTTTTGTGTATTCTCCTTCTACTATCTTTCTTACTTAACTTCATTGCGAAAATTATTTTCTTTAACGCATTATATTATTTAGCAGCTGTTTTACCTGCTTTTGTTCTTATTTGCTCACCGACAAATCTAATTCCCTTACCTTTATATGGTTCGGGCTTTCTTAGAGATCTGATTTTAGCACAAATCTGACCGATCAGTTGCTTATCATTACTGGTCAACTTAACCACTGGATTCTTTCCCTTTTCTGTGATGGTCTCCACTTTAACTTCGTCCGGAATTAAGAAAAAGATAGGGTGAGAATATCCGAGAGTCAACTCTAATAATTGACCAGAGTTACTAGCTCTATAACCTACACCTACTAACTCCATTTCTCTGGTATAACCTTCCGTTACACCCACCACCATATTATTCACTAAAGAGCGATAAAGGCCATGAACAGCTCTATGTCTTTTTTGATCAGTCGGCCTGGTAAGCGTAACTTCATTATCATTTATGTCCAAGCCTAAATCCGGATCAATCTGTTGAGTAAGTTCACCATTAGGACCTTTAACAGTTACCACATTAGACTTATCTATGTCTATGGTAACACCCTTTGGTAAATCTATAATCGCATTTCCTATTCGTGACATAACGTTAAATTTTTATTGTATTAATAAACGTAACAAATAAGCTCGCCACCAATGTGTTCTTTCATAGCTTGCTTGTTAGTCATCAATCCTTTAGATGTAGAAACAATGCCTATACCATAGCCATTAATAATCCTAGGCAAGTCATCAGCACCAGAATATTTTCTTAATCCTGATCTGGATATTCTTCCTAGTTTTCTGATTACCGGATCTTTAGTTCCAGGCTTGTATTTAAGAGCAATCTTAATTGTACCCTGAACACCTTCATCATCAGCAAACTTATATTTTAAAATATAACCTTGATCGTACAAAATTTCAGTGATGCCTTTCTTCATTTTTGAAGAAGGAATCTCAACAATTCTGTGACCTGCTTGCTGAGCATTTCTAATTCTAGTCAAATAATCTGCTATCGGATCTGTGTTCGCCATTTTCTACAGCTTAATTTTTTATTTTAATTACCAGCTGGCTTTCGTTATACCGGGGATTAATCCCTCGTTAGCCATTTTTCGGAAAGTAACCCTATTAATCTTGAATTTTCTCATGTAACCTTTAGGCCTACCAGTAAGTTGACATCTGTTATGTAGTCTAACAGGACAAGAATTTTTAGGAAGCTTATCCAGCTCATCCCATCTTCCCTCTTCTTTCAACTGCTTTCTTAGTGCAGCATACTTATCTACTAATCTCTGTCTTTTTGCTTCTCTGGCAATTAGTGATTTCCTAGCCATTTAATTAATTATTTTGATTTTTGAATGGAAGACCCATATGCTTTAACAACGCTAATGCTTCTGCATCAGTTTCAGCTGTTGTCACAAATGTGATGTCCATTCCCGTAATTTTATTGACTCTATCAATATTAATTTCCGGAAAAATGATTTGTTCAGTAATACCTAATGAGTAATTACCTCTACCGTCAAAACTTTTATCAGAAATTCCTCTAAAGTCTCTTACCCTTGGTAAAGCCACTGTAACAAATCTTTCAAGAAATTCGTACATCCTTTCTTTCCTAAGTGTCACTTTAGCTCCAATGACCATGTCTTCTCTCAACTTAAAGTTTGACACAGACTTTTTAGCTTTCACAGGAACAGCTTTTTGACCCGTGATAATAGACATCTCTTCCACAGCATTTTCTGCCAATTTCTTATCTTGAGTAGCACCACCAACCCCTTGATTCAAGGATATCTTTGTCAATTTAGGAACTTGCATGATACTTTTGTATCCAAATTCTTCCATTAACTTGGGAACTACTTCTTCTTTGTAATATTTTTTTAATCTAGGTACGTAACTCATTACTTTATAATTTCACCTGACTTCTTAGAATATCTTACCAACTTACCGTCAACCTCTTTTCTTCCTATTCTCGTTGCTTCTCCCGTCTTAGGGTCTACCAAAGCAAGATTAGAAATGTGAATTGGTGCAGGTATTTCATTAATTCCTCCCGGATTATCCTGAGAAGGCTTTGTATGTTTTTTCACGATGTTTACACCATCCACAACTGCTCTATAGTCCTTTGGAAAGACCTCGAGGACATTACCTGTCTTACCTTTTGAAGCTCCAGCTAAAACTATGACCTTGTCACCTTTTTTAACATGTACCTTCATGGACTTCTTAGTTTTTAAATTTCCCATAATTTTAAATTATAATACTTCAGGAGCCAATGACACAATTCTCATATAATCACTTTCCCTTAACTCTCTAGCAACCGGTCCAAAAATTCTGGTACCTCTGGGCTCGTCATTCGCAGTCAAAAGGACTACTGCATTATCATCAAATCGAATGTAGGAACCGTCTTTTCTTCTAATTTCTTTCTTAGTACGGACCACAACAGCTTGTGAAACAGTACCTTTTTTTACACCATTAGGTGAAGCTTCTTTCACTGTCACAACAATCTTGTCACCTATGGAAGCGTATCTTCTTTTAGATCCCCCCAGTACTTTAATACAAAGTACTTCTTTAGCTCCACTATTATCTGCGACGTTTAGTCTACTTTCCTGCTGAATCATTGTTAACGATTTGTAATGCTCTTTAAATTATTTAGCCCTTTCAAGGATCTCTATTAATCTCCACCTCTTGCTTTTGCTTAGAGGTCTTGACTCTGTTATCTTTACCAAGTCACCAATATTACACTCATTCTTTTCATCATGAGCCATAAATTTCTTAGACTTTTTTACAAATTTCCCGTAAATCGGGTGCTGTAATCTTCTTTCTACAGATACAGTGATCGACTTGTCCATTTTATTGCTGGTTACAACTCCCACTCTCTGTTTCCTGATTTTTCTTTCTTCAGTCATTTTATAAATTTCTAACAGCTTAATTATTTTCTTCTGGCAACAATCCTAGATCGCTTAGCCTTAGCTTCCTCCGACATGGCTGCAAGCTCTCTTCTTCTTGATTCAGTTTTTAATCTTGCTATATCTCTTCTCACTTCTTTCAAAGCCAAAGGATTGTCAAGACCCTTGATAGCGTGATCGAATTTCAAATTTTTGTATTGTGCTTCAGTAGTCTTGATTTCATTCGCTAAATCAGCATCAGACAATTCTTGTAATTCTAAATATTTCTTAGTCGCCATTGAAAATTCTGTTTAAATTTTACTCTTGATAATCTCTTCTAACTACAGTTTTGGTTTTCACCGGTAACTTCTGGGCTGCTAATCTCAAAGCTTCCTGAGCTACATTGAATGAAACTCCGTCCATTTCGAATAGTACTCTTCCAGGCTTAACAACTGCCACATAGTGATCTAAAGCACCCTTACCCTTTCCCATCCTCACTTCTTGAGGTTTGGAGGTAATAGGTTTATCAGGAAATATTCTGATCCACACAGTTCCTTCTCTCTTCATATATCTGGTCATCGCAATCCTTGCTGCTTCAATCTGTCTATTCGTAATGAAACCTGGTTCCAATGTTTTCAAGGCAAAGCTTCCAAAATCAATAGAACTTCCTTTATAAGCAAGACCTCTATTTCTTCCCTTCTGCTGTTTCCTATATTTCGTCCTTTTTGGTTGTAACATTGTACTATCTTTTTATGAACGTTTGCTTAATTTATTGCTCTTCAAACTGTACCTTTCTCCAAAAGCGGTGCAAAAGTACAATTTTAATTTGACTTACCTGTTATTTCTACCTCTTCTTTTTCCGCCTTTTTTCTTATCGACGCCCACATTAGGAGATAGATCTCTTTTACCTAAAACCTCACCTTTACAAATCCATACTTTCACTCCGATCTTACCGTAAACCGTTAAAGCTTCATTCAATGAGTAATCAATATCAGCTCTGAAAGTATGCAAAGGTGTTCTACCATCCTTATATTCTTCAGATCTTGCCATTTCCGCACCATTTAATCGACCCGAAATCCTTACTTTAATACCTTCTGCTCCAGCTCTCATGGTAGATTGAATAGCCATCTTAATAGCTCTTCTATAATTGACCCTACCCTGAATCTGCTTTGCAATAGATTCTGCTACAATTGCAGCGTCTAATTCCGGTTTACGTATTTCAATAATATTGATCTGAACATCCTTACCTGTAAGGTTTTTCAATTCTTCCTTGATTCTATCAACTTCTGAACCACCTTTTCCGATAATAATACCGGGTCTTGAAGTATGAATGGTTACTGTGATTCTTTTCAGTGTACGCTCAATGATAATTCTTGCGATACCACCTTTATGGATTCTGGCGTTCAGGTAAGTTCTGATTTTCACATCAGAGATTAAGTTATCTCCGAAAGAGTGCCCGCCATACCAATTAGAATCCCATCCTCTGATGATTCCTAATCTATTACCTATTGGATTTGTCTTTTGACCCATTTATTTGATAGATTTATATTTATTCTTCTGTTGTTTCTGCGACTTCCACTTCCTGCTCGACTTCTTCGATCGGAATTCTATTTTCCACGATCAGTGTCACGTGATTTGTTCTCTTTCTAATCCTGTGAGCACGCCCGTGTGGCGCAGGTCTGAATCGCTTCAGCATTGTTCCTTCATCGGAAAACACAGTTTTAACAAAGAGATCATATTCGTCAGCACTGTAGAGCATATCGTTCTTATTCTCCCAATTAGAGATAGCTGATAACAATAGCTTTTCCAACCATGCTGCTGCTTCCTTCTTTGTATATTTAAGGATATTCAGCGCTTCATCAACACGCTTACCTCTGATAAGATCTACTACCAGTCTCATCTTTCGCGCCGACATTGGACAATTCCTTAATTTCGCAACTGCTTCCATTTTTATTTGCGTTTAAAAACTTAAATCAATATTACTTTCGGTTTCCAGAATGGCCTCTAAAGCTTCTGGTAGGTGAAAATTCACCTAGTTTATGCCCTACCATATTCTCTGTAATAAATACAGGAATAAATGTTTTACCATTATGTACAGCTATTGTTTCACCTACCATGTCAGGAATAATCATTGACGATCTTGACCAGGTTTTAATAACTGTTTTTTTATTCGATTCTTTAGCTTTGACTAATTTGTCCAAAAGCTTATGAAAAACGTATGGTCCTTTTTTTAATGAACGAGCCATATTATCTTAATTTTTTTTCTTTCTCTTAGAAATAATAAGCTTTGAAGAAGCCTTCTTTACATTTCTGGTCTTTTGACCTTTAGCCATAATACCAGTTCTTGATCTTGGATGACCTCCTGAAGATTTACCTTCACCTCCACCCATCGGGTGATCGACTGGATTCATAGCCACACCTCTCACTCTAGGTCTTCTTCCTAGCCATCTTTTTCTTCCGGCTTTACCGAGAACTTGTAATGTATGATCAGGATTAGAAGTAGTTCCAATGGTCGCTTTACAAGTAATCAGTATTCTTCTAACCTCACCGCTTGGCAACTTAACGGAAGCATACTTACCTTCTCTGCCCATCAATACACCATAGGTTCCTGCAGATCTGGCTAACGCAGCACCTCTTCCAGGTGTCAATTCAATTGCGTGAATAGAGGATCCTAAAGGTATATTTTCCAGATACATAGCATTACCAACATTAGGTGCAGCATCTTTTCCAGATAAAATCTCATCTCCTACATTTAACTTATTAGGTGCGATGATATATCTTTTGTCTCCGTCCGCATAAACAATCAATGCAATGAATGCCGTTCTGTTCGGATCATATTCAATAGACTTCACTTTACCTGGAACTCCTTCCTTATCCCTCTTGAAATCTATAATTCTATACTTCTTCTTGTGTCCACCACCTTTTTGCCTCATCGTCATCTTTCCGTCGTGGTTTCTTCCACCTGTTTTACACAACTTTGCAGTAAGACTTTTCTCAGGGTTATTTTCTGATACTCCTGAATAATCCAGACCGACTCTAAATCTCGTACCTGGTGTTACTGGACTGTACTTTTTTACTGGCATTGTTAAATAATTTTTATACTAATGCTAATTATATATCTCCGTAAAAATCTATCTCCTCTCCATCAGCCAATGTGATGATGGCCTTTTTAAAAGAAGAAACTCGACCCTTGATCAAACCGCTTCTCGTATTTCTATTTCTCGCCTTCGCAGGCATAATCATCGTATTCACAGAAGCTACATGCACACTATACATTTCTTCTACAGCCTTCTTTACCTCTACTTTATTCGCTTTCTGATTCACGATAAAGCTGTATTGATTGGTTGTTTCCGATAACATTTCTGCTTTTTCAGAAATGATGGGTTTTATTAAAATATTCTTGGCCATTTTCCTATTCTTTTATGCTTAAGCAAATGATTCTTGCATCTTCTCAATGACACCTTCACTCAAAATGATTGACTGCGCATCAAGAATCTGAAAAGTATTTAAATCCTTCGCGTTGACAACCTGAGCTTTCTTTAAATTTCTACTTGACAGTAAAAGGTTTTTATCATATTCGCTCAATACCAACAAGGATTTCTTGTCAGCAGCACTTAAACTAGCCAACATTCCAGCGTAATTGCTGGTCTTAGGATTGTCAAATGTGAAATCTTCGATCACCACTATTTTCCCATCCTTCGCCTTGGTGCTTAAAGCAGAAGCTCTTGCCAATTGCTTAACTTTCTTATTCAATTTCAAATTGTAATTACGGTCAGCTCTAGGTCCAAACATTCTTCCTCCTCCTCTGAAAAGACCACTCTTAATAGACCCTGCTCTTGCTGTACCTGTACCCTTCTGTCTTTTAATCTTCTTCGTAGAACCCGTAATTTCTCCCTTCTCTTTTGCTTTGTGAGTACCTTGTCTTTGAGCAGCGTGATATGCTTTAACCGCAAGATAAACAGCGTGATCATTCGGCTCTACACCGAAAATCTCACTTGGAAGTTCCACAGACCTTCCTGTAGACTTACCTTCGATATTTAGAACATCAATCTTCATTGCAATTATTTTTCTATAACAAGGTAACATCCCTTATGTCCAGGAACAGCACCTTTGATGACCAATAAATTTTGCTCTGGAAACAGTTTCACTACTTCCAGGTTAGCAATTTTAACTCTCTTACCACCAGTTCTACCTCCCATCTTCATACCTTTGAATACCTTCGCAGGATAAGAAGCGGCTCCAATAGATCCAGGAGCTCTCATTCTGTTGTGTTGTCCATGAGTTGCATCTCCCACTCCTCGGAAATTGTGTCTTTTCACAACACCCTGAAATCCTTTTCCCTTCGTAATGCCTATGGCACTCACTTTATCACCAACAGAAAATACTTCATCGACGCTAATGGAATCACCCAATGCTTTTTCAAATGAAGCATTTCTCAGTTCAACCAATTTTCTCTTTGGTGAGGTATTCGCTTTAGCAAAATGACCCAACAATTGGTTTGTTGTATTTTTCTCCTTTGCTTCACCGGCACCTATCTGGAGTGCATTGTAACCATCTGTGTCCTCAGATTTAACTTGAGTAACAATATTTGGCTCTACCTCTATTACAGTACAAGCGACGTTCTTCCCATCGGTGGAGAAGATACTCGTCATACCGACTTTTTTACCTATTATACCGTCCACGATATATTATTTTACTATGAACAAAAAGTCTACGGGCACTTTAAAAGTGCCAGCGATTTCTTGAAAATTATTTAAAATTATGTCAACTTAACCTGGATATCTACTCCTGAAGGAAGCTCTAGTTTAGATAGAGCATCAACGGTTTTCTGCGTCGGAGTATAAATCTCGATCAATCTTTTGTGGGTACGCAATTGGAACTGCTCACGAGATTTCTTATTGACATGCGGGGAACGCAATACCGTAAATATTTCTTTCTCTGTTGGCAGCGGAATCGGACCCGTAATGACAGCACCACTATTTCGTACTGTCTTCACGATTTTCTCCGTCGACTTATCCACTAAGTTGTGGTCGTATGAACGAAGTTTAATCCTGATTTTTTGATTCATTACCTAGTAATTAAATATATTATTTTAAAAAGCGGCACAAAGATAGCAATATATCTCATTGCCGCAATATTTTCTTAAACTTTTACTTCACCTTTAGCTTCAGCAATCACCTCATCTGCCACACTCTTAGGAGCTGCTGCATAATGAGAAAATTCCATTGAGCTACTCGCTCTACCTGAAGTTATGGTTCTAAGCTGCGTCACATACCCAAACATTTCTGATAAAGGAACGTCAGCAGAAATTTGTACTGCTCCACCAGACTTTTGTTCCTGGCCTTTTGGAAGACCTCTTCTTCTGTTCAAGTCACCAATAACCGAACCAGTATATTCTTCAGGAGTAGTAATTTCAAGCTTCATGATCGGTTCAAGAAGTACAGGTTTACAACCTTTCGCCGCTTCTTTAAATCCTTCTTTAGCACAAAGTTCAAATGCAATAGGCTTTGAATCCACAGCGTGAGTCGAACCGTCATACACTCTAACTTTCATACTATCGATACCATATCCAGCAAGTATACCATTGTCCATCATAGACGTAAATCCTTTGACGATAGATGGCATAAATTCTTTAGGAATCTTACCTCCAACAATATCATTTACAAACTGAAGTTTAACCTTTCCAGCTTTAAAGTCATCAGATTCTAAAAATTCTTCGTCTGCGGGTCCTAATTCAAATTGCATGTCTGCAAACAATCCAGAACCACCAGACTGCTTTTTCAACCTTTCTCTATGATCTACCTGTTGAGTCAATGCTTCCTTGTAATTAACTTGAGGAGCACCTTGATTACATTCTACCTTAAACTCTCTTTTCAATCGATCAACGATGATCTCCAGGTGAAGCTCACCCATTCCACTGATCACCGTTTGATTTGTATCCGGATCGAACCTTACTTTAAAAGTAGGGTCTTCTTCAGCTAACTTTGCTAATGCCATACCCAGTTTATCCATGTCCTTTTGAGATTTAGGCTCAACTGCGACACCAATTACCGGATCTGGAAATTTCATGCTTTCTAAAACGATCGGGTGCTTCTCATCACAGAGCGTATCACCTGTTCTCAAATCCTTAAAGCCTACTCCAGCTGCTATATCTCCAGCCTCTACCCTATCAATAGGATTTTGCTTATTGGAGTGCATCTGGTAAAGTCGAGAAATTCTCTCTTTTTTACTTGTTCGTGTATTATATATATAAGACCCTGCATCCAAAACACCAGAATAAACTCTGAAAAACGCAAGTCTTCCTACGAATGGATCGGTTGCAATTTTAAAAGCAAGAGCCGTGAAAGGCTCGTTAACGGAAGGCTTTCTTTTAACTGGCTCTTCGGTATCCGGATTAATACCTGTCACCGCATCAACATCTAATGGTGAAGGCAGAAATGCGCATACTGCATCCAATACCGCCTGAACTCCTTTATTTTTAAAGGCAGATCCACACATCATAGGAACGAATTTGTTATCTAAAACTGCTCCTCTAACTGCGTTGATCATTTCCTGCTCCGTGATACTATCCTGATCTTCAAAGAATTTTTCCATTAAATTCTCGTCATATTCAGCAACCGCCTCTAACAATTTCTCTCTCCACTCTAATACAGTATCCTGTAAGTCTTCAGGGATAGGAATTTCCTCGTAAGTCATCCCCATATCGTGATCGTTCCAAACAATCGCTTTATTAGTAATCAGATCTACTACACCTCTAAATCTTTCTTCAGCACCGATCGGCACCTGCAAAGGAATAGCATCTGAACCCAATTTTTCTTTTACATCATTAACTACGCTAAAAAAGTTAGCGCCAGATCTGTCCATTTTGTTAACAAACCCTATTCTAGGTACATTGTAGTTGTCAGCCAATCTCCAATTGGTCTCAGACTGAGGCTCCACTCCAGATACTGCACAGAAGAGAAACACTAGACCATCAAGTACTCTCAATGATCTGTTCACTTCTACTGTAAAATCAACGTGACCCGGAGTATCAATGATGTTCATCGGATAATCCTGCCCTTTCCAGTTCCAATTGGTCTTAGTCGCAGCGGAGGTAATGGTAATTCCTCTTTCCTGCTCTTGCTCCATCCAGTCCATTGTAGCTGCACCATCATGTACTTCACCAATTTTGTGACTTAGACCTGTGTAATACAGTACTCTTTCCGTAGTAGTTGTCTTACCAGCATCAATGTGTGCTGCGATACCAATGTTTCTAGTGAATTTTAGATCCTTTGACATTTAATGTTTGTTTTATTATACTCTAAAGTGTGCGAATGCCCTGTTCGACTCGGCCATTCTATGTGTGTCTTCTTTCCTTTTTACTGCTGCACCTTCTCCTTTACTTGCTGCAAGCAATTCGTTAGCCAACTTATCTGCTATCCCCTTCCCATTTCGCTCTCTGGCAAATCGTATCAACCATTTCATTCCGATAGAAGTTTTTCTCTTAGCAGGAATTTCAGTTGGAATTTGGAAAGTAGCACCTCCAATTCTTCTACTTCTCACTTCTACTTGAGGGGTGGCATTATTCAACGCTTTCTGCCAAACTTCATGAGGGTTTTCATCACTTTTCTCAGCTATGATGTCCATGGCTTCATAGAAATTAGCTATTGCGACATTCTTTTTGCCTGATACCATTAAGTTATTGATGAATTTTGTAACCAGTTGATCACCGTATCTAGGATCTGGAGCAATAACTCTTAATTTCGGTCTTCTTTTTCTCATGCGAAATTATTTTTTAGGTCTTTTAGTACCGTATTTACTTCTACTTTGTAATCTATCATTTACACCCGCTGTATCTAAAGCACCTCTTACGATGGTATATCTTACACCAGGAAGATCTTTCACTCTTCCCCCTCGTATCAAAACTATACTGTGCTCTTGCAAGTTGTGACCTTCACCTGGAATATAGGCAATGACTTCAATTCCATTGGTCAATCTTACTTTTGCGACTTTTCTAAGTGCTGAATTAGGCTTCTTGGGTGTCGTTGTGTAAACTCTGGTACAAACTCCTCTTTTCTGAGGACATCTGTCTAAAGCTCTAGATTTACTCTTCGTAACAACTTTTTTTCTACCCTTCCTTACCAGCTGATTAATAGTAGGCATATTTTCTAAAACATTTATTTTATGTTAAATCTTTGTAAAACCCTTGAAAATAAGGTCTTTCGACCCAACTAGAGACACCTATTCTCAAAAGCGAATGCAAATGTACGACTATTTTTCGATTTTCCAAATGCCATTCTCTCCATTTTAACAGTTATTTATAGAGTTAGGTCTCTAGTGATTCAATCTGTCCTATTAAATTGAAAAACCAAGTATGTTTAGGTCCAATTAAAATTTCACAACTTGAAATGCATGCAAAATATTCTATCGATTCATTAGCCAGGTTTTAAGCTCAATAATCTTTAAAGAGGTTGATTTTTGATAATTTGTCAGCATCAAAACCCATTTTATGAATTATAGAAAAGCAAAAAAAGAAGACATGTCTGCGGTTCATCACCTCGTCCAGGTCTTAGCTGATTATGAAAAAGAAGGTGATGCCGTGAATGTAGATCCAAAATATTACGAAAGGTGCTTTGAGGAAAAAGTATTCCAGGTCATTGTAGCTGAAGATCAGGAGCGCATTGTAGGAATGGTACTGTACTACATGAATTTTTCCACCTGGAAAGGCAAGATGATGTATCTGGAAGATTTTGTCGTCTTACCGGAATACAGAAACCAAGGTGTGGGAAGCAAGCTTTGGGAGATGTGGTTAAAAGATTCAAAAGCCCAGGGTGCCAAAATGGTTAAATGGCAAGTTTTGGATTGGAATGCTGAGGCCATAAAATTTTATGAGCGACAAGGAGCAACCATAGAAAAGCAATGGTGGAACGGCAAGATCATTTTCTAAACCAGTTCCTTATAGCCATAATTGTAGAGCCTGTGAATTTTTCCATTCTGACGCACAGTGCACCAAAGTGCATTACAGTCGTGAATCAGCTCGTAAGGTTGATTGATGTCAAACTGCTCACTATCGGAGTAAAACTCCTCTTCAAATATAACTTTTCCGTCTGGATACCTTCTTTCAAATATATATTTTCCATTTGGTTTAGAAAGTCTAAACCAGCCGCTTGCGCCTACACCATCCAGCCAGTGATGTGTGTCTTCCAGGTCAAGTTTTTCTTGATGTTCTTCATCTTCATCACTTGGTTTAAGGAAAAGGTGCTTAATTACCGCTGTAAATTTCGAACCATTATAATGCTCTATCTCACCATCTAATACACTATACACTTCACTTTGATCTGTACCGTTGAAAACGATACCCAAAGGCGAAGGAGTGACCTGATTCCATAATTTAAGCTTGGTTCTTTGTTTGCGCGACTTTATCCCTGCTTTAAAGGTATCATATACGAACCGCGCACAATTAGAAGCATCTTTTTTAAAAGGGTCGTAAGCAAGGGATCCTTTTAAATTGATATCTCGTATAAAATTTTTAGCTTTTCTATAATTAATATTGTAACAGAAAGAGCCATACATTCTACCTGCTCCATGTGTTTTATCGGGATGAGCTTCTAGATAAAGTAGAATTTCTTCCTCGTTCTTGATTTTACCATCTTCGTCAAATTCAGCCTTGACTTCGATCACACATTCCGGATCTGTATATTCCGTACGCGTTCTCCCTTTTCCAAAAGGGGTGATGTATCTTCCAAAGTCAGCATACTCGACCTTTCCAGTTTCTCCGTCAACCAAAGCCAGAGCTGCATGTCCAGCACAAACCTTATCATTTTTGATCATACCTATCCATTCCAAAGGTTTCTTATACCATGCCGGAATCATAGAAACAAATTCCTCAGGAAAGGCCAAAGCGATCAGTGCACCAGTTTTACCCATTTAAAAATCTCTGTTTATTAATTGCTTACCTAAATTTTTAATTTCAACCTTATTTTCAATTGGTAATACAATTGCATCCAAATGTGCATAAGACAAATCGAGATAGGCATCCCTTACCTGTCTTGCGTATTCGTCTACCACTAAACTCTTGAAGATATTAGTGACTTCATTGATTTTTTTTTGTTCTTTTCCAGAGGTGTGTTCTGAGTATAATGAAGTGAGCTTCTCTTTCACTTTATTACCAGCAAGTTCTATTGCCTTGAGGTAAAGATACGTTTTTTTATTTTGAACTATATCGCCACCGATCTTTTTACCGACCTTCTCATAGGTCCCAAATGTGTCTAATAGGTCATCCTGCAATTGAAATGCAATACCAATATTCTTACCAAATTGATAGAGTTTTTCACTGTCTTCATCACTTGCCCCTCCAATCAAAGCGCCCATTTTCAATGCTCCTGCGATCAATACACCAGTTTTTAAGGTAACCATCTTGAGGTAGTCATCGACATGAACATCATCACTGCTTTCAAAATTCATATCCATCTGTTGCCCTTCACACAATTCAGAAGCCAACTTGCTGAAAATATCGAAGAGTTTTACCTTTAGTTGTGGGTTTTCATACTGTCCCAATAAGCGATAGGACATAATCAGCATTGCGTCTCCCGATAAAATTGCCAGGTTTTCATTCCACTTTTCATGCACTGTCGCTTCACCCCTCCTGGTTTCTGCCTTGTCCATAATATCATCGTGAACAAGAGTGAAATTGTGAAAAACTTCCAATGCCAGAGCAGCATCCATCGCTTTTTCAGGATCACCGCTGAACATTTCACAAGCCATCATGACCAAAACGGGTCTGATCCTCTTTCCACCTAAGTTCATCATGTATTCAATGGGCTGATATAAATTAGAAGGATGCCCTTGAAACTTATACTGGCTTAGATATAAGTCAAACAAATTCTTAATCTCTTGACTTGAGTGCATATTTTGCTTTAAATTTTTGACAAAGATAGAAATTGAATTAGCTTACAATTGTTTTCACATTCTCGAATTATTTAAGATAGATGAAGTTTTTAAGAATATTGCTGTTGTTTTTATTGATCCAATCCTGTACTGAAGAAGATCAATCTGTTGATTTAATCATTTCCAATGCCAACATCTGGACTGTAGATGATGAAAATCCCAGAGCTGAAGCTATTGCAATGCAAAATGGAAGGATAACACAGGTAGGAAACACAAGTGAAATAATGAAGCTTAAAGGTGATAGCACGAGAGTAATAAATGCCAATGGTGCGTTTGTTATGCCCGGATTCATAGAAGGGCATGGTCATTTTTCCGGCTTAGGAAAGTCCCTGCAAAATTTGAATTTTCTAAAAGCAACATCATGGGATGAAATTGTCAACATGGTAGGAGAAAAAGCCGCAACCTTAGATAAAGATGTTTGGATAGAAGGACGAGGATGGCATCAAGATAAGTGGAAAACTGCTGAAGAAGAACTTACAGATGGCTATCCATCGCATGATAAATTGAGTGAGGTATCACCCGATAACCCAGTTATACTAGTACATGCTAGCGGACATGGTTTGTTTGCAAATAAGAAAGCAATGGACATGGCTGGTATTTCAAAGGAAACTGGTGATCCTGCTGGTGGAAGAATAGTAAGAGATAATCAGGGCAATGCCATCGGAATGTTTGAAGAAAGAGCTATGGGTCCTATCAGAAGCATCTATCAAGAATATCTTTCTACCCTGGATCAGGAAGAACTGCAGAAGAAATGGGTGGAAGCCATTGGCCTCGCTGAGCAAGAATGTCTTTCAAAAGGAATTACCTCTTTTCAAGATGCGGGCTCTAGTTTCAAAGAAATAGCAGACTATACAGAGATGGCTGAAAATGGCGAATTAGATTTAAGATTGTGGGCCATGTTACGTCATTCTTCAGAACGAATGAAAGGAAAAGCTGAGGGCGCAAGAGTGATAGATGCTGGAAATAAGTTTTTCACTTGCCGTGCTATCAAAACCGAAGTGGATGGTGCATTGGGCTCCTATGGTGCTTGGTTGCTGGAGCCATACCATGATAAGCCTGGCTTTCATGGTCAGAATACGACAGAAATCAGTGAAGTTCAAGCTATTGCTGACATTGCTATTGAAAGCAATATGCAGCTGTGCGTACACGCCATAGGTGATCGGGCAAACAAGGAAGTATTAGACATCATCGAAAAAGAACAACAAGAAAATCCCTCATTGAAAGATGCGAGATGGAGAATTGAACATGCTCAGCATGTAGACCCTGCCGACATTCCTCGTTTTAAAGAATTAGGTGTGATAGCAGCAATGCAAGGTATTCACTGCACATCGGATGCATTGTTTGCAGAAAATAGACTAGGCGAACAAAGAGCCAGAGAAGGTGCTTATGCGTGGAGGTCCTTTTTAGATGAAGGTGTGATTATTGCCAATGGAACAGATGCACCTGTTGAGGATGTGGATCCGATCGAATCCTTTTATGCCTCGGTCACACGAAAACGGGTGGATAATGGTTTTGAATTTTTTGTGGAACAAGCCATGAATCGTGAAGAAGCTGTTCACTCTTACACGCTAGGAAATGCTTATGCTGGATTCGAAGAAGATGATAAGGGATCACTAGAGGTAGGCAAACTCGCTGATATTGTTATCCTTTCCAAAGACTTAATCAATTGTTCTGATGATGAAATAATGGATACAAAAGTATTGTATACCATTGTGGATGGAAAGGTAAAATATGGTGATTAGATTTTAAAAAGTCATGATCACTTTTTCGCTAAATAATCTTTCTCCACTTTCTGAAATAAGAATTAAAATATAAATACCTGTTCCTAGATTTCTCATATCTAACTCCTGATAATGATCGGTGAAATCTAAATTTTTTAGAAGCATCAATCTCCCATCGACTGCATATACTCTCATTTCAGCATTAATGGGCTCGGGATAATGCAAAATAAATTCACCGGTATTGAGATTGTTGATATAGAATGCGGATGAAGAAGCATCACGTCCACTGCAATCTTCGTCTATGTCATTGTCCAATAAATCAATAACGCCAGGGTTTACACCAGCTTCGAAGTCATTACAGTCGGTATCGTCAATGACGAAATTTATCGGAGGAACATTTATACAGGTATCAAGTGATACATTGGCATCGCCAAATCCATCCCCATCCGAATCCAGATAATAAGTATATAATGTCAGACCCTCATCAATATACCCATCACAATCGTTGTCCTTACCATCACAAACTTCTTCTGCTCGCGGATATGAATCAGCTGACAGGTCATCACAGTCAAAGGCCATTGTGGAATAACCGACGGGAGGTGTGTTAACACATGTATCTATGCTTTGCTCTAAGGTACCATAGCCATCGTCATCTGAATCCAAATAATAAGTGAATATCTCCAGATCCTCATCAATTAATCCATCGCAATTATTATCCAGGCCATCACAAATTTCAACAGCACCCGGATAAGAGGCTGCATTCCTATCATCACAATCTTCATAATTGTAAAACCCATCATTATCAGCATCAACATAAAAGTATTCACGTGCTTTTTGAAAGCATTCTTCAGCGATTTGAATTCCAATCTTTCTTCCGGGTATGTCATCGACTGGTGGGTGTATACCACCCCAAATTCGGGATAAACTGGTCTGATCGGAAGCGTCTCTGTATGTAGCCCACTGTAAAACAATGTCTTCACTGGGACCGTCTTCGAAGACCAGAAATTCATTTTTTGCAGCTTGGAACTCGGCCAGCCCTCCAGGAAAATATTCATCTCCTGTAATTCTAGCCAATATATCAGCTGCTGCACGTGAAAAAGTAGAGTGTCCGGATACGTAGCCTGCAAATGGTGGTGTCACAAAGGAAGGTCTTTGGTAAGGCCACCAATCCTTGGCAAGAATCCAATCCACATCAGCTAATGAATTCTCGGGATCCTGAATAAAATCTGGCCCTTTCCATGCCAGAATCTTTACTTCATTGGTATTTTCACCTTGAATACCGGCCAAGGGATCGCCAGGCATCACCAGTTCAATGTATCCATCAACCAAAGGCATTCCATGAGGATGATAGTTTGGCAAATTCTGTGAACTAGACTGGCCTTTCGTGGCCATATATCGAATTGCTGAAACAGGTCTTATATAGTCATAAAAGCCTTTAATTCCCCAGGCTGTGACAGCACAATCGTGCATCGCTCCGCCTAATGCCAGATAGGTTTTGACATCCCACTCTAAATCATCCACAACCTCCCCTTTTCCTTCAAATCTTTTTTCAAGTAATGGACTGTCATTGACATAATTCAGAATCGTAAACCAGTGACCAGGAGGCGTTTCAGAATCAGGCCCATCCGCCCAAAATTCTGCAAGCACCCTTCCATAATCAGATCGTTTGACCAAATTTGGTTCGTATGACTGACCAGTAACAGGATTGATCAAATGGCCGGGACTGTTGTCACCACCTTTCTCAAAATTGTAGAAATCTTTATATTCTTCAAAATTTGCAGGCAGTTGCATGTTATTACCAATACTTCCAGGAGAGATGTCAATTAAAGTATCATTCTTTACGCCTAAATGTGAGGACCATACTGAAACAAGCGCAAATCCCCACTTGTACGGATCATCAATTCCCATACCATCCTGAATGTACCAGGGATGTCCCGGGTCATGATAAACATTCCAGTATCCCCATTCATTCTCATATCTGGAAAGGACGGATTCGTCTAAAGCAAAGGGTGTTACATTACCCCATTCCGGACTCAGAAATTCCGGTGTATTTAATGGAATTACGTTACCGCTTTGATCAATAAAAACATCCAAAGTGAGTGACTGCCACTTATTGGGATCTTCTATTCCCGGATTTCCGGATCGATCCATAATCAAAGGTGGATTAGCGGTCTCGTAATATAAATTTTCGTAACCTTGAATTTCATTTGCACCGTCATTCAATCCAAATTTGATAATGTGGTCAGCGATAAAGTTGCCAAGAGCTGCAGGATCACCACTTCGATAATCAAGAGAAGTGTTGTTCTTGTCAAAGCCGAGATGGGTGATGAGTGAATCAGTGGCCAGGTATAACTCCCAGGCACCTGGAGAGGTTAGAAATCTGTGTCTCAGTAGTCTATACATCGCATGGCTGATGGCTTCTTCACGTGAACTCTCAACATCAATTACAGAGGGCATACCTTCAAATTCAAAATTGTAATCATCAATCGTATTGCCCATAAAATAAGGTCTTGCAATAGAATCATACAGTGCCCATGCATCGTACATTGCCACAGAGCTGTGAAATAAATTTCGCGCATGAACCGTCGGTCGAGCAAAATCACCGCGAATACCCTGCAATAAAATTTCATTCCATTGTCTTGCCACAGAGTGCTGTCCTACTAGCACATGAGCAAAAAACAAAAGGAAGAAAGTGGTTTTGATCCAATGTTTCATTGACCACAAATATAAGCCTATTATCGGTTTCTGGGAATGATTTCTGTTATTTCAAAACAGGTGGGACATCCTTTACTAAGTACAACTACTAAGGCCTTCTCTTCCATCAAGCGAATGACCTCTCTGACAGATTTACCTTCGTAATCAATGTCCATGTCTGCAAGTATGTGGTCACCGATCCCCGATCCAAAGGTTACGCGACCTCGGGAGACTCTCCTGAGATACTGCAAAACATCTTGTACTTTAGGGATGACGCGAGGTGCTGGTGGCTGTGGAATGGTATCTGGTTCATTCATATCTATGAAACCTGTACCATCATATTTCATAACATCTCCTTCCTCGAGTGTCACGTAGTTTTCTGGCTCATCTATAATGTAAAACTTGACTAGCCCTTCTTCATTTGCTACTTCTGATTCGATTCCCTGCGTTTTGATATTAAATATTGTTCCTAAAACTTCCACTGCAGATTCTTCCGTTTCTACGATAAATGGTCGCTGCGTATCTCGTACCACATCAAATTTTACTTCGCCTGCTATCGTAATATTCCTCTTAGTGTCGTACTGGTATGTCCTTTTAGTCTTAAAAGAAGCTCCTTTTTTAATGTTCACCAGGGAACCATCTTCCAACTCCATATTCATTTCCTCAGCAGCCTCTACAATTTCAATATATTCGGACTGAGGCCATAAGAGCCAAGTCGATGCGATGAGTACAGTCAGTGAAGCTGCTACAGCAAGATTTGTTCTCCATCCATGACTCCTCTTAGCGATGGGTACGACCTTAAAAGGTTCCTTTTCCTTTCGCTGAGGAGTATCCTTATCAATAGATTCTTCGAAGACTTGCCACTCTTCTTCCAGATCAAACTGCACATAATCAGCTGCTGCGGACGATTCCTCCCACATCATTTTGGTAAATTCAAATTCTTCTTTGTGGTCTGTACTCTCTTTAATCCATGCTTCTACCCTTTCCTTCAAAGCTGCCGAAGAATTACCATCCAAATAAGTCAATATGTCCTTCTCTTCTATCATTTAGGTGTCTCTATTTAGACGTTTTATTATCTTTTTCTCACACTTTAGATTAGTTAAATATTTCACTGTCTTTCAATTTATCCCTAAGGATGGCAAATGCCCTTGCCATATTACTTTCTACCGTTCTTTTGGATATTTCCATATCAGCTGCTATTTCCTCATAAGAAAAGCCCTGAAATTTATTCAGTTCGAAGATCTTTTTCATTTTAGGTTTCATGCCTTTCATGGCCTCGACTATCTGTTCTCGAATTAAAAAAGAACGCGCATCGATGTCTACATTCTCTTCTGCTAAATCATAGTCTCTGAAATCATCTTGTAACTCTATAGCGTGATCAGTCTTAGATCTGATGTAATCTAATGCTCGATTCCTAGAAGCCTGAAAAAGATAGCTTTTAATGGAGGTAGAAATGTTGATTGAATCTCTTTTCTCCCAAACTTTTCCAAAGGTCGATTGGACAATATCTCTGGATATCTCGTAATCCTTCACGTACCTGGAGTAAATAAAGTTAACGAGCGGATTGTAATACAGCTCGAATACTTCCCTGAACGCAGAGCGATCTTTAAAAGGTGTATTCAAATGTTTTCAATTGCATTTTTAAATCCTTTCAAATCTAACTAAAGCCCAACTCAAATAAAAATTATAATTTGTTCTTTGTAGAAATTACTATATATTTTGTTAAAAATAACCAGATGAGGAAATGCCTAGAATGTGCGGAAGAAATCCGAGGTCGCTCCGATAAAAAATTCTGTGGAGATTATTGCCGAAATTCGTATAACAACCAATTAAATAGAAATCCTAATAACTACGCCAGAAGAATCAATCATATTCTAAGAAAAAATCGACGTATACTAGCTGAGTTAAATCCCCATGGTAAAACAAAGGTGCATCGGGACCGCCTATTTGAAAAGGGATTTAATTTCAATTATTTCACTAACCAATACATCACCAAATCCGGAAATGATTACCACTTTATCTACGACTATGGATATCTGGAACTAGAAAACGATATGTTTGCATTGGTCTACCGAAGCGACTATGTCAAATAGTAATTTGTCTTTAAAAAAAGGTCACCTGACCATAAAATCAGGCGACCTCATTCCGTTCTCATTACTTTTCAAAATTCTCCATATATTTAGTTCTTCGCTAACTCTGAATCAAATAACTAAATAATAGTCTGTTACATATAACCAAAATTAAATATAAGTCTTTTTTTTAATATGTTGTAATGATTTATTTTATAAATTTTTACAATAGTTTCGAAAACAATATATATTTGCATTGACATGAAAAGAAATAATGTAAATAATACAGCTTGGTGGTGGCACTTCAGGAAACTGGATGTGGCATAATCTGTATTTAATTTACTCAAAATTATAAAAGTGACTTGCCACGATTCGGCAAGTCACTTTTTTTTTAAGCATAAAGTTTCAATGGAGAAAATCAAAATTCATTCTAATAGCAGAAAGATGTTTGCAGATCTTTATACTCCGGTTCAGATGCTTATGAATCTGAGGAGTAAATTTCCCAAAGTTTTTCTGCTAGAAAGTTCTGAATACAATAAGAAAGAAAATAGCAGGTCTTTTCTGTGTTTTGAAAGTTTACTTTCTTTTTCAGCTAGTCAGGGAAACATTAAAATTAAGCACCAAAAAGGGGAAACCACACGAGAAAATTTATCCAAATTAACTGTTTTGGACCGTCTGTCCGATACCTTCAATCTCATTGAATTCGAAGGCAGTGCGGAGTGTGAAAAGTATAATGGTTTTTTTGGTTATAGTAGTTTCGATGCCGTACAATATTTTGAACAAATTGAATTTGATGAAGAAAAAGATGAAAAACTGATACCGGACTTAGTTTATGAATACTTCCAATTTGTAGTGGTCATCAATCACTTTAACGATACACTTACTATCATTGAGCATCTGCCAGAAGGAGCTGAATCTAAAATGGATGAGGTGCAAAATTTGATTTCTAACCGGCATTCTAATTCAGCAAGATTCAAAATGATTGGACAAGAATATTGTCCCATTCCACCAGAGCAATTTAAGCATATGGTTACAAAGGGAAAACACCATTGCCAACGTGGAGATGTGTTTCAAGTCGTTTTTTCGCGACGGTACTATCAGGATTTTAAGGGTGACGATCTCAATGTATATAGAGCTTTAAGGTCCATAAATCCTTCCCCATACTTATTTTACTTCGATTTTGGCTCTTACCGGATTTTTGGTTCTTCTCCTGAAACGCATCTTACTATTAACGATGGTATTGCGGAGATCCATCCGATTGCCGGGACTTTTCGAAGGACTGGAGATGATGAGAAAGATGCTGAGCTTGCTGAAAAGTTGTTGAAAGATGAAAAAGAAAATGCCGAACACGTGATGCTGGTAGATCTCGCACGTAATGATCTGAACCGAAAAGCAGATAATGTCAGAGTAGATAAATATAAAAACACCCAATTTTTCAGTCATGTCATCCATTTAACGTCAATTGTAAAAGGAGATATGACCGTCAACGAAGATGCGTTAAGAATTTACGCAGACAGTTTTCCGGCAGGCACTTTAAGTGGAGCTCCCAAGTACCGCGCTATGGAACTGATCAATGAAAACGAACCCCATTCCAGGAGTTTTTACGGTGGAGCGATTGGCTTTTTGGGACTCAATGGAGATATCAATACCGCAATTATGATCAGATCATTCTTGAGTAAAAACAATAAGCTGATTTTTCAGGCTGGTTGCGGCATAGTGATTGATTCAGATGAAGAAAAGGAACTCCAGGAAGTAGAAAATAAACTGGCCGCTTTAAAGCGAGCCTTAATCTTAGCAGAAAGTATTTAAGATGAGTAGGATACTAATCATTGACAACTATGATTCATTTACTTACAATCTTTTCCAGTTGGTAAAACAAGTAAGTAATCTTCAGGTGGAAGTTCACCGGAATGATCAAATTAGTGTAGAGGACTGTCAAAGTTATGATAGGATCATTCTGTCCCCCGGACCTGGCCTTCCTGATGAAGCAGGAAATCTAAAACCTATTATTAAGGCATATAGTGGTAAGAAACCAATTTTTGGGGTATGTCTCGGCCAACAAGCGATCGGTGAGGTTTTTGGTGCTTCTCTAAAGAATCTATCCCGCGTCTATCATGGTATAAAGACAGAATTCGTACAAACGGAGGCCGGTAAGGAAATGTTTGAAAGCATTCCTGACAGGTTTATGGCAGGTCGTTACCATTCATGGGTTATCGATAAAAGCACTTTACCGGATTGCTTAGAAGTAACATGTACGGACGATGAGGGAGAAATTATGGGTATTGCACATAGGGATCATAAAACCAGAGCTGTCCAGTTCCATCCTGAATCTGTGATGACCGAACATGGCAAGGAAATGATGATCAATTTTTTAAAACTTTAGTGGCATGAAAAAAGTATTGGAGAGATTATTCAATCATGAAGAATTAAGCAGAGAGGAAGCCAATGTGCTGATGAGGGAGATCGCAGATGAAAAATATAATGAGATGCAACTTGCATCATTATTGACCATATACAGAATGAGACCTATAAGTATTGCTGAATTCGCCGGGTTTCGTGAGGCATTGCTGGACTTGATGATTAAAGTAGACTATGACCGTTCCTTATTGATTGACATGTGTGGTACAGGAGGCGATGGTAAGAATACTTTCAACATCTCCACATTGGCTTCAGTAGTGGTGGCAGGTGCAGGTTACAAAGTAGCTAAACACGGGAACGCTGCGGTGTCTTCAGTGTGTGGTTCTTCCAATGTCATTCAGGGGTTGGGATATAAGTTCACTGATGAACTCGGGATCATTGCAGAGCAACTTGACCAGTTCAATCTTAGCTTTATGCATGCACCACTTTTTCATTCTGCATTAAAACCACTAGGCCCGGTTCGCAAAGGTATGGCAGTCAAAACTTTTTTCAATATGATGGGTCCACTGGTCAATCCCGCTCAGCCCGGTCAGCAAGTGGCTGGAGTTTATTCTCTTGAATTGATTCCTTTTTATAGTCATATCATGAATGAAGGTCAAATTAATTACTCAATCGTGCATGCTTTAGATGGTTATGATGAGATTTCACTCACAGGTACTACAAAAGTTGTCACGGAACAGGGTGAAGAGTTATTAGAACCCGCCGATTTTAACCAAAATCGAATTGAAGCTGAACAGATTTTTGGAGCAGATACCATAGCAGATGCCATCAAGACATTCGGTCTGATCCTGAAAGGCCAGGGCACTGATGCCCAAAATGCGGTTGTTCTGACCAATGCGGCTCTTGGTATTCAGACTTTTGATCGCCAAAAATCTTTTGATGATTGTCTATTGGAAGCTGAAGATTCGCTCAAAAATGGTAAAGCATTTGATAATTTAGAAGCATTGATTAAATCAATACAATACTGATATGAGCATACTGGATAAAATTGTTAAAGCAAAAAAGGAACAGGTAGAACGAGATCAATCGCTATATCCTATCAAGTTATTGGAACAGAGCATCTACTTTGATTCTCCCTGTGTGTCTATGAAAGAATATGTTTGTCGGGATGACAAATCGGGAATTATTGCTGAGTTTAAGAGAAAATCGCCCTCTAAAGGACCCATTAATCTTTATGCCTCTCCTGAAAAAGTCAGCATTAGTTATATGCAAGCAGGCGCATCCGCAATTTCAGTGTTGACGGATAAAGAATTTTTTGGGGGATCAAATGAGGATTTGAAAACGATAAGAAATTACAACTATTGTCCTATTCTCAGAAAGGAATTTATAGTTAGCGACTATCAGATTATTGAGGCGAAATCCATTGGTGCTGATGCGATCTTGCTGATTGCCAGCATCTTAAGTGAAAATGAGATTAAACAATATGTTGCCCTCGCCAAGACCCTGGGCCTGGAAATTTTATTTGAAGTACACGATGCGGACGAGATAAAGAAATATGTAGAAGGAATAGAATTAATAGGGGTTAACAATCGCAATTTGAAAACATTTCAGACAGATTACAATTATTCAAAGGAGATATATGATCAATTACCGCTCGACGCTGTGAAAATAAGTGAAAGCGGGATTAACGATGCCAATGTTGTAAAAGAGTTACAAGATTGTGGTTATGATGGATTTTTAATTGGAGAGTATTTCATGGCGAGTGGTGATCCTGGTGCTAGTTGCAGGAAGTTTGTAAAGGAATTGAGATCTACAAGATATTCTGATGTAGAAAGTTATAAATCATAAATTACAAGTGATAATGCGAGCGGTTGACTACAAATTTTTAAGCAGTTACAAAAGATGAAAATAAAGGTATGTGGAATGCGAAACCAGGAGAATATTCTCCAATTGTACGATGCCGGCATACGTATGATGGGTTTCATATTTTATGATCAATCTAAAAGATACATTGACATAGAAAAAAGAGACCTGATACTAGGAGCAGTACCTCGAGATGTAAAAAAAGTCGGTGTTTTTGTCAATGCAGATCTTGATTTTGCAAAAAATACGGTAATAACGTATAACCTCGACTACGTACAACTTCATGGAGATGAGGATCCTAAATATTGTGCCGAAATGATGAAGCTAGCCAAGGTCATTAAAGCATTCAATGTTGATACCGTTTTTTCGTTCGACACTACCATCGCTTACCAAAATTGCGATTACCTTTTATTTGATGCGAAAGGTGCCGAGAGAGGGGGTAATGGCATTCAATACAATTGGAATATACTCAAAGATTATAAATATGAAACGCCCTTTCTAATAAGTGGGGGTATAGGTCCGGACGATGTGGATAAAATACTGGCATTTGCCCATCCTAAATTTGTGGGTATCGATATCAACAGTGGGTTTGAAATCGAGCCCGGGCTTAAGAACATTGATAAAATTAAAACATTTACAAGCTATCTCAAATGCAGTACGCAGTAAACGAAAAAGGTTTTTATGGTGATTTTGGAGGTGCATTTATACCTGAAATGCTTTTCCCAAATGTGGAAGAACTCAGGCAGAAGTACCTGCAAATTTCATCTACAAAGGAATTCAAAAAAGAATTTGATGACTTGCTTAAGCATTATGTCGGTCGTCCTACTCCATTGTATTTTGCTAAAAAATTATCAGAAAAATATAAAACTCAGATTTACTTAAAGCGAGAGGATCTGAACCATACGGGAGCACACAAAGTCAACAATACCATCGGCCAAATATTACTAGCTGAGAGGATGGGTAAGAAGCGTATTATAGCCGAAACAGGGGCTGGCCAACATGGCGTGGCAACAGCAACGGTTTGTGCATTGAAAGGACTTCAGTGTATTGTTTACATGGGTGAGGTAGACATTGCCAGACAGGCTCCCAATGTTGCAAGAATGAAAATGTTGGGAGCAGAAGTGAGACCTGCAACATCTGGAAGTAAGACGCTTAAAGATGCCACTAATGAGGCCATCAGAGACTGGATCGGAAATCCGGAGGATACTTTTTATATCATTGGTTCTGTAGTAGGCCCCCATCCCTACCCTGACATGGTTGCTCGTTTTCAAGCGGTCATTTCTGAAGAAATTAAAAAACAACTTCAAGAGCAAATTGGTCGGGATTACCCTGATTACTTGTTGGCCTGTGTCGGAGGAGGCAGCAATGCAGCGGGAACTTTCTATCATTATTTAGATGATCAAAGGGTGCAATTATTTATGGCAGAAGCAGCCGGTCATGGAATTGATACTGATAAGTCAGCAGCTACCTCGGTTTTGGGTACAGAAGGGATCATACATGGAAGTCGTACACTGTTGATGCAAACGGAGGATGGTCAGATCGTTGAGCCACATTCGATTTCAGCAGGGCTGGATTATCCTGGGATTGGTCCATTGCATGCTCATCTGATTAAGACCGGAAGGGCGCGTTCATTTCCTGTTACAGATCGAGAATCATTAGATGCCTCATTTATGCTAAGCCGAACCGAAGGCATAATCCCTGCTCTTGAATCAGCTCATGCCCTTACCATTTTGGAGAAATACGACTTTGGTAAAGAGGACATCGTAGTTTTGAATCTCTCGGGAAGAGGTGACAAGGATCTGGATACCTTCATGAAATATATGGATGATTATGCAAAGTAAATTTGAAGAACTTTTTCATTCGGGCGATAAGCTATTGAGCATCTACATGACGGCTGGATTTCCAAACTTAAACGATACGGTGCCTATATTAAAGGCTTTGGAAGCCAATGGAGTAGATTTTGTAGAAATCGGCATGCCTTACTCTGATCCTTTAGCAGATGGAACGACCATTCAGCAAAGTAGCCAAAAGGCTATTTCAAATGGCATGAATTTAAATACGCTATTTGCTCAGATCAAGGAAGCCAGAAAAGAAGTAAGCATGCCTTTTGTCTATATGGGCTATTTGAACCAATTGATGCAGTATGGGCTGGAAAAATTTTGTAAAGCATGTATTGATGCGGGTATTGATTCACTAATCATACCAGACTTGCCCATGGATGTTTATGAAGAGGAGCACAAGGCTATCTTTGATGATTACAACCTGGGGATGAGCTTTCTGATTAGTCCACAGAGTGGCGAAGCCAGAATAAAAGAGGCAGATCGGCTTAGTCATCCATTTTTGTACCAAGTTTCCAGCAATGCAATAACAGGGGCTAAATCTGGAATTAGTAAAGCTCAATTAGATTATTTCGGAAGAATTGAATCTATGGGACTCAAAAAACCGAAGATGATAGGTTTTGGTATCTCCAGTAAAGAAACATTCGAACAGGCATGCCGGAGGGCAAATGGTGCCATCATTGGCAGCGCATTTATCAAAGCCATAAGTCAGGAAGGAAGCATTGAAAGTAAAGTTGAAGAATTTATTAAAAGCATAAGATCATGATTATACAAATTGCAGCAGATTGTGAAGAAGCTCAACTGGATCGAATAAAATCTGAAGTTCAGGCTATTGGATATGAAGGGACTGATATTGAGACGCAGTTTGGTAAATACATTATCGCCATTGGGAAAAAACAGTTTGATATTCGTCGAATTGGGTCAATGGAAGGTATTAAGGATATTCACAGAGTGTCTGACGCCTATAAATTAGTTTCGGCGAAGTGGAAAGTAGGTGAAACAAAAGTGAAGATTGGTGAAGACTTGTTTATTGGGGATGGTCACTTCCAGATGATGGCAGGCCCGTGTTCCATTGAATCAGAAGAGCAAATAGAATCAACAGTAAAACACCTGGTCAATAATGGAATTAAAATTATGCGAGGTGGCGTGTATAAGCCAAGGAGTTCACCATACAGTTTTCGGGGTTTAGGTATTGAGGGACTCAAATTGTGGTACCAAACCTGTCGGGAACATGGAATCAAAATTGTGACAGAAGTCATGCAGGTTTCACAAATTGAGCCAATGCATGATTACATTGATATTTTTCAGGTTGGTGCGCGTAATTCACAAAATTTTAATCTTCTTGATGAATTGGGTAAAGTGGATAAACCAATTTTACTTAAAAGAGGAATAAGTGGAACGATGAATGAGCTATTACAAGCTGCTGAGTATATTTTTTCAAATGGCAACGAACGAATTATGCTTTGTGAAAGAGGAATTAGGACTTATGAGGGTGCTTATAGAAATACGATGGACCTTAACGCAATTGCAATGTTGAAAGAGAAAACGCATTTGCCTGTAGTGGCTGATCCTTCGCACGGGATCGGAGTACGGCGCTTTGTACCTCAGATTGCGCTTGCATCGGTCATGGCAGGAGCGGATGCACTCATAGTAGAAGTACATGAAAGTCCGGAAAAAGCTTTTTCTGATGGCCAACAGACGTTGAGTTATCGTGAAGCGGAGGCATTGTATGAGAATGTGCGCAAGACGATAAAATTGAGGGGAGAATTGGTGTAGTTTGCTCTGTGGGCTTTAGTGAAATAAAAATTTTCACCCATTGACATAATTAAGATCTTACAATTTATTGATTCTAGAATTCAAAGTTAAAGATGAACAGTTTCGGAAGAATATTTAGATTAGAAATTTTTGGTGAATCTCATGGAGAAGGATGTGGTATTTTATTGGACGGAGTGCCACCTGGAATCCCCATCAGCGTGGAAGACTTTTTACCTGACCTTAAGCGCAGACAAGCAGGAGCGAAAGGAACCACTCCAAGAGTAGAAAAAGATATGCCGCATCTTAAAAGTGGTGTTTTTAATGGTCATACGACAGGCGCTCCCCTGATGATTTTTTTTGAAAATCAAAATACACGATCAAAAGACTACTCTAATCTAGTGAAACAACCACGCCCCGGTCATTCCGATTTTGTGGCTCATAAAAAATTCAAGGGTTTTCAAGATTATCGAGGGGGCGGACATTTTTCTGGCCGATTGACACTGGGACTGGTTGCAGCTGGTGTTATTGCAAAGAAGATTACGCCAGAAATTAAATATCATGCGGAGCTCATCGAAGCAGGTGGGCTTTCAGATATCGACCAAGCCATTGACCAAGCCATTCAGGAACAAAATTCAATTGGTGGTATTATTCAATCCACTGCCAGCAATATTCCTATCGGTCTGGGTGAACCCTTTTTCGACTCTGTGGAATCTATTGTGGCCCACCTGGTATTTGCAATTCCTGCCACTAAAGGGGTAGAATTTGGTTCTGGCTTTGCGGCAGCAAAAATGACGGGTATTGAGCACAATGATAATTTCATTGATGAGACCGGAACCACTGAAACCAACAATGCTGCTGGGATCAATGGCGGGATCACCAATGGAAATGATTTCTATTTCCGAGTAGCCATAAAACCTACCTCTTCTATTCATAAAGCGCAAAAAACCGTCAATCTTGAGTCTGGTGAAGTGGAGGATTTGGTCATTGTGGGTAGACATGATGTCTGTATTGCATTAAGGGCGCCAGTGGTCGTAGAGGCCATCACGGCTATCGCATTTGCGGATTTGAGTTTACAGGCCTAATCGTCTATAACTCTCCATGTACCACCTTGTCTCTGATGCCTAGGTAGCGTTCGATTTCCTGCTCCATATATTTCGCGTGACTGATATCCCTGATTCTGGTGAGCACCTGATGATGCTTCTGACCATCCTGACCATTGACTATAAAACATAGCGCCATTCCATCAGTGGTTTGTTTGACATAAACTTGTTCAATTTCATTCCGATCAAATTTCATATCTTTTACCATATGTCTCGGTCGTCTTTGAATGGATACTTCATGCTCATTAACATTAATGTAAATTTTATGATGCTTCCGTCTTAATACCACATACATTCCTATGGCCACTAATACAGCTGAAAAAACAGCAACATAGATTGCGTTTTCCACATCTTTCAAGAAGTAAAGAAGCAGTGAAAAAATAAGCATGAAAGGAGTAAGGGATAGATTGATAATTTGAAGCACCGGTAGTGGCTGGATGGTTTCTATTTCCATTTCATCTTTAAAATAGAATATTTCGACTCCTTCAGGCCTTTTGACCTTTTCCCGCTCCTTCACATTTGTCTGTAAATGCATTAAATCTTTATCGACAGAAAACAAAGCATTACATTGAACACACTTACCTATCCGGGATTGAAGGTCAATGTTTTCTGCCTGGACCTTCGCTGAGCAGGAGGGACAATCCACTTTTATAAACTCCATCTTTTCGTCAGGATCAATAAAAGGTAAGTCTAGTTTTTCAACTTCAATTTTCTTCTCACTTTTCATGCTGCAAAATTTTTTTTCTAATCATATTAATATGAATCTACTGCTTGATCATGCTATTTAGCTTAGGATTTTGTTCCTGAAAAGGAACAATAACCCTAAAAGAAGTAATGAACCGAAAATAAATACACTGGTCAGGGAGAGGTTTTGCTTTTCACCAAAGATCAAGGATGAAGTATCACCATAAAGAACTACTCCAGCCCAATAGAAGGGGTGCTCAAAAGCAGTTCCTGCTTGCATCTGCAAATGATGAAACTTTGATGCACTTAATGCTGCTGACTTGCTGTTACCTTCTTTCAGTTTTTGGTAGAAATGAAACATGATATCACTTGTCGATTGATCAGGAGCAGGCCAAAGTGTTGCAACCACACTAGGGACTCCAGCAAATGCAAATGCACGGTCCAGTGATACTAGTCCTTCACCTAATTCAACTTTACCGACTCCTGTATTACACGCCGAAAGCACTGCCATTTTAGCTTGTAATCTCATCCCATAGAGCTCGTTGAGGTAAAGCCTATTGTCCTCGTCTGCGCCATGAAATACAAGATTAATCAATTCAGGATCATAGTCATTTAAATTAGAATGCATGGAAAAATGTAGCAGATCAAAGTTATCAGCTACTTCCATAAAAGAGGACTTGCTGGCCTCTTTTCCTTTCAGTACCCGACCTTTAATCAATTTTCCTATCCTATCTACTTCATTTTTAGCTCCTGAAAGATCATAAGCTTTTTGCCTTAAGGCCTCCTGCTCATTAGAAACTGATTTCGAATAACTGGGTGCAACGAACAATGCATTTGCAACCTCTTTCGAATTACTCATGGTCTCGTAAAATGCCAATGCACTTAAATAGCTAATGTCGTAATGAGCTAAAAGATAGTCTCCATTTTTCATCAAAACTTCAAAAGGTAAAAACTGCAAAATGCCATCCGCTTTGATCAACAATTTTTTCGTTACTGGCCATTCAGGAAAAAGCAAGTTACATAGATCTGTACTCTGTGATTTTAGATCTGGCAAATCAGAATGAGGATCATTTAATAATTGCAAAAAGCCAGCCACTTGCAATTCCAGGCTGTCTTTGGCAGCCAGCGAGATTACCTTTCGGTAGTCCTTAGAAATGATGAAAAGATAAGTGGAATCCAGGATATTTTCATATTTGAAAATTTGATCCTGATGTTTAAGTCTACTGGTCAAATCATCCATTGAAAATTCTGCTTCTTCAAATAAATAGTAAGATGAATTGGAATTTCTTTTTTGCCTTTCAATTTTTTCAATTTCCATTTCTATTTCGAAAATATCGGAATGAACCAATTGACTTGAATCCGATAAAATCTTTTGCTTCAACTCAAGCAATTCCTCTCTCAGACTTGATTCCCTGGCAACTAATTTTTTGTCAAAAAACGTCTCCTGACTGTGATTGAGCTTGTGATTGGTCCAAAGATATTTATGATTCGTATTTTCCGAAAAGGCTATAAGATCTTCGATTTTCAAGTCACCTTCTTTCAATTGTGCTTTAGTACTTAGAATGCCACCGACTAATTGTTCATACATGGTTTTAGTATAGGGTGTAACCTTCGCTGCTTTAATGGATCGACTGTACTCATGAATTCCCAGTTGATACAGTGCATTGGCTATTGACAATGCTGACTCGTTGTTTTTAAAGCCATTGTAAAATTCCATGGCCATTCTCGAAAGAAGATTGATATTTACAATAGGTGCACTGGAAGGTTGAAAATCACTTAGACCTTTATGTAAGACCAGATCGATTTCATTTTTAGGGTCAAGGTCTTTGATGACCTCCTTGGTGATCGATAACGCCGAATCAAAATCATTTAACCTAATATAGGCTAACGATTTTAGAAATAGAAAAAAAGGAAGTCGGTTGTCATCCACTTCACTTCCTTTTTCAATTAATTCATTTATATAGAGTAGAGCTTCTTCTTCCTGGCCTGAATAAACACTCGCTTTACCTAAATTAAATAAATATTGTAAGTGATATGAAGAACTAGGATTGTTTAAAACGGATATGGCTTTTTGATAGTATGGAATTGACCTGGCTGGAAGAGTTCTGATGAATTTTTCACCCGTCAAATTATAAATCGAAGCCATTCTAAGTTTAATCTCATCATTTTCTGAGAACTCCTCATAGTATAGCTCCGCCTCCTTTACTATTTCAATGGCATCTTCATACTGGTCCTCTCGTAAAAATTGGACCTCTTTATATAAAAGGTGGTAACGTGTTTGCATTACTTGCTCAGGATCAATAGAATTCCTTTTTTCAAAAGCCTCATTGAGATGTTTATACTTCTGAACATATTTCATACCACGGTCTAAATCTCTGACTTGCCACGCTATATCACTAAGCATTCCATATAGCTGAGCGATAATTGAGGTATCGGGATGAACTAAATGATTTAATTCTTCTTCAGCCTTTTGAAAATATTCATATCCTTTCCCGACCTGACCTGGATGAAGGCCCTTATGGACCACACCTAAAAAATAGTAAATCCTCAAATTAATATTTTCATCAAAATATCTATAGTCCTTAGATAATGCCTCTGCCATTTCCAAATCTTTTAGAGCTTCTTCGTATTGGGCATTATTGCAATACGATCGGCCACGATGAAGCAGGAAATTAAATTTAAAAAAAGTATCTAGTGAGGTTTGCTGATTCGTTTTTTCTAATGCCCAATTACAGTATTCAATCCGGTCTTCGGTTCTTAAAGCCGTTCTAGATAAATTTGATATAAAGTAATGTAAGTAAGATAATTTGCTATCAATGCTTATGCTTTCAGATTCAATGAGCTGACTTAAAGCTCTATGAAGTAGCTTAAAATCTTGATCGTCGAAAGTATTTTGATATGTCTTAAAAGCTTGTAAATATTTTCTTTTTAAGTCAATGGTTTCGATTGAATGCTGTTCCAACTCATTATGTAGAGACGAAAGCGCCTTCGACGGGCTATCAAATATGAGTATAGAGTCAGATACAGTTATGAATACTTGTTCCTGTGCTAAAAGCAAATGATTTATTGCGAAAAGAAAGAAAACAATATGGAGTCTAAGGCCAATTTTCATAAAATAATAGAGATACTAAATGTACCTCTATTATTCATGGATTCAAAATGTATCGAATGTTCAGTTCTACTCATAGAATATTTCTCCAGCTAGATTGTCAACGTAAGTGATATCAGCCGCATTTAGTACGCCTTCCTTACCCACACTAATACCATATCCTCCACTTTTGGAGAGCGAACTACTAGAGATTGTAACTCTTGCATCCCTCCATATGATCAAATTTGCTTTTTCACCAAATGATTGATCTTTGGATCCCCCGTTTTGGATGTTCACATATGTAAGCATATTATGGTCACTTTTTGAGAAAATCTTTAAACCAATCCAATATCCGTGTACGTCTTCGCTCCCTCTGAAAATGATGGGATCATTTAAGCTTCCTTGTGCGTTTAGACTTCCTTCTTTATAGACTTCCAGTCCGCTACCGTCTGTAAACACAAATTCAGCACCTGGTTCTATAGTGATATCGCTACCTATGAAATCTGTTTTGGTTATTTTATAGGGAACCGTCATTTTCTTCCAGGTCACATTCTGTGCCGTGGGACTATTTGCCCAAGTTGTGATTATCACATCTTCGGCATTTCCCGTCAGATCCGAACTACCATCAAAATAATGAAAATGGTTAACCAAACATTGTACAGGTATGGCGTTTGCTGTAATTCGATTATCTGAAAATTCAGACAGAACAGCATTAAGCTCTCTAACTATCAAGCCTCTATCTAAGCTATTAGAAAGTATACAATTTGTCATCTTTAATCTTGCATTTTGATCCAGTATTAAATTGGCTTTGAGATTAGCCCCATCGAAACCTCCTTTTCCTCCGTCCTTAATCGTGACGTATCTCAACTCATTTCGATCTGTATTAGATTCTATTTCTATCCCCAGCCAATAACCTGCTGTATTTTCTTGTCCTTCGAATATAATGGGCTCATTACTTGTTCCCACTGCCTTTACAGATCCATTATCTCGAATATGTAGGCCACTACCATCTTGACCTATAAATCTGGCGCCCTTTTCAATGATCAAGTCACTTTCTATATTCTCTCTACCTGGCCGCAGACGATAAGGCACATTTAGGGCTTTCCATGTTACATTTTCAATGAGTGCATTTGAACCCCATGAAGTAACAAAGTCTTCGTTATTACCTGAATAATCTGAACTGGCATCAAGGAAATGAAATTGAGTTTTATTAACATGAAGGGCAGATGAGTTACCTGAAAAAACATTGTTTCTAAAATCAGGAAGTAGGTCTTCTTTCGCTCTCGTTAGAAGTCCCATTCCTTCACCATTCACGGAATGAACATCACTCAACTTTAAGATCCCATCATTTAAAGTTATATTGGCTTTCTCATTTGCACCATCAAAGCCTCCACTACCTCCATATTCAATAGTGGTAAATCTTAATTCATTTAAGGGACTACGAGATTCGAAATTAAGCCCTTTCCAAAAACCTTTCGTTTTCTGAATGCCAGAAAAAAGGATTGGCTTATCAGGAGTTCCGATGGCTTTTAGTGATCCACTGGAGCTCACTGAAAGACCGGTATTTTCTTCAAAAATGACGAAAACATCTTCTTCAATAGTGACGTTAGCACTAAATGTGACATTTCCTTTTACAATATAATCGGGATCCGCTGGATCATCATAGATATTCGCAATTACAGTTTCTGAATCTATTGACGTCAGCACTACAGGGGCTTTAATAACCGTCAGTAATACTTCTTCAAATGCTGACAAACCATCATCGCTGTTGGCGGTAAACCGTAGAACATATTCTCCTAAAACATCCGGTTTAAAGGAGATAGTGTTAGTATTTGCATTTTGTAGAGTAATGTCCGATTCACTTGGTTTACTGATTAGTTCCCACAAAAGCGTTACATTACCTCCGGAAGAATGATTTGCGAACGCCTCCAGGTTTACTTCTTCTCCAAAATTGACCATCTGATCACCAGGCACACTCACTGATAGTGTAGGATCAGAACCTAAATCCGGCAATCCACATTGAGTTACACCCAATGCAAACATGAGTAAAATAAAGAATCGTAAAATCTTGATCGTTTCAATTGCTTTTAATTTGCTCATAGTATTGTTTTATTAGGATATCGGATCAAAACAAAAAGGTTAACACGATATTTTAGATTTTTCTAGGTTAATCCATATTTTAGTTTTTTGGAGCAAAATGATGTTAACCTTTTGCAATGACTTCGATAAGATGAATAAAAAGGATCTAGATTATATCAAAAGATTAGAGCGTCAGGACGAAGAGGCCTTACAAGAACTGTATTTTTCCTTTTCAATTTCATTTATGAAGTTTTTTAGAAAGTATGGATTCACAAAACCTGAAAGAGAAGATCTTTTCCATGATAGCTTAATAGCCATGTATCAAAACATAATACAAAAAAAGTTTACTAATATGGATGTGGGAATAAAAGCCTATTTGTGGGGTATTGGTAAACACAAAGCCATTGATTTGCTAAGAAAAAAAAAGATTCGTAGTGCGGAAATTCTGAAATCAGAAGACGGTATTGAAGAACAGAATGGTGTACTTACCGATCGACAAAAATTATTGCATCAATATTTTTCTGCACTACAGCCATCATGTAAAAAAGTCTTGAAATTATTCTATTATGAAGGATTGACCATCAATGAAATTGTCAGTCTAGGGAACTATAAGGATGCCAACAGTGTAAAAAGCACGAAGTCCAGATGTATCAAGAATTTACGCGAACTCATAAATAAAGGTCGCCATGGATAAAGATTATTTAATAGATCAATATGTTAATCAAAAACTCAGTGAGGAAGAAAAAGTCGTTTTTCATGAAATACTCAATACGGACGAAGATTTCCAGGAGGAGGTAGAGATGTACGTTGATCTTCAAAAAGTAGTGAGGGAAGATGAACGTCAAAGACTTCAAACTAAAGTTAAAGAGTGGTCGAAAATTCATCGAAGAAGAAGGAGGCGGAGATCATATATCTACTTAGCTATTCTAATGGTGGCAAGCATCGTATCCATTATTTTAGTCTTAAAATTAGTACAACCTTCAGATATTGAAGGGATGTATGCCAATTACTTTCAGGTTCCTGCCAACGACTACAGCCCTGTATTACGAAACTCAAGGGAAGAGCTTCAAACGAGAGCTTTTACGGCTTATGAGAGTGGTGAATATGCACTGGCAGCTGAATTGTTTGAGCAAAGTCCGGAAATCGAGGTGAATCCCTCTCTTCAATTTTTCTACGCTAATTCATTGGGCGCCACAGGTCAATTTGAATCTGCTGTGTCAATCCTTGAAAAAATTAACCAGGAGGATTTCAGATATAGAGAAGAGGTGTATTGGTATCTGGGAATGTTCAATGCAAAAGTGGGTAAAGCATCTGAGGCGATCGAAAATTTTGAAAAATACATTGAATTTTCACCCGATGAAGAGAAGACTGTACAGGCCAGGGAGATTATCAACATCTTAGAACGTTAGATCATTACGAAAAGAGTGCATTCACCTCATTCATTATACCGGCAGCTCTAGGATGGGCGCTGGAATTAAACAAATCCAGAAAAGTATAAGATCCTCCGTAGACTTCAATTTCACTATCTTTTTCCGCACCTGCACCTAGTAAAAGTTCTATCATTGATCCCAAATTTAAAGGTACCACTTGACGATAAAGTTCTACAGCATTAGAGGCACCATAATGCAACAAATATGCGCCGTGACCAAAGTTAGAACGTTGATGGACTAACTGGGGTTTCATGTTTACTATTCCTCTTAAAAAGTCATAATCCCCGGCTAGCAATGCATTAACACTTTTTTCAAATTCACCGTCAATCTTCACATCTTGTATTTTGCTAAATGCTTCAAAGCCATGAATGCACGCTGCAATATCCAGAAATGACGCTTTGCTCAGTTGTGAATTAAAAATCTCAAGGTCAGACTTTCCTAACAATGGTGGGTAATAGTTAGATATCTCTTTTGCCGTGGCCAGTTTCTTATTTTTAAATCCTTCCTCTATTTCTTTCGCATAGATTTCCATAAATTCTTTCATGCTGATTCCCTCGGTGAGCAAATCAATCGATTTTTTGTGATGGTCTTGGCACAGTTTAACAATGTGATGGATATATAAATGAGCAGGGTTTTGATTGGTCATCCAAATAAGATTTATTGATTTAATCTATGAATTTGCCACAGTATATCCTAAAGTACTTATTTTTAGGCCTTCATTATTGCTAATATGGGATTTTTCGACAAACTAAAAAAATTCAAGGACTACATTACGGGTACCGGAGCTGAGTTACATTTAGCCATAGATAATTCCGCTGTACATACAGAAGGTTTGGTTAGACTGAAAATCCTTTGTCAAATAAAGGAACATGGTATTTTAGTCGACAAACTTTACGTAAAGCTGCATGCAGAAGAGATGGTCAGATATCGAGATCGGAGTCATGTTCATGGATCAGGTCATCGAGTTGGGAAATCTGGTGGAAGCACTAAAACAGCATATGCCACATCTTATAAAGAGGAGTTGGTCATAGATCAAAACTTTCGTTTGGAAGCTCATGGAGAATATGAATGGGATGCGGAATTTCTTATTCCCCCCAATGTTCCCGGAACCTATCGGGGAATCAATGCGAATCATGAATGGAAAATTCTAGCTGGATTGTCAAAAAAAGGAAATGATCCTGATAGTGGCTGGGTCATTTTTGATGTCTAATTACGCTATTTCTGATAGAATATTGTTATTCAATTAACCAAATTGTATCCACAAATAGGTAATTTTTCATTCAATTCGTAACAAATAAGCTACAAATCGGCTTTTTTTATAATAATATTATAGTTGTTTATGCAATAGTTGCAATGATAACTAATTGATTTTAAATGCTTAAGTACCATTTTTATTGAATTTTTATTTTGTATTTCAGAAATAAAAGATAAGTTTGACCCCGAAATGAATACAATTACACAAAATACATGCTTCTGTTTCTTCTTTTACTTTTACGGAAAGTGGGAATGAGAACTTCATGTATATGAATTAAATACGACGGGAGTTCTCATATGAGAGCTCCCTTTTCATTTTTATGGATAAGAAAAAAACAATTAAGGTAGTCATTCAAGGTGTGCAAGGAGCGTTCCACGAGATAGCAGCAAGACACTATTTTGAAGATAAGCTTTCTGAAGTGGAGGTAGTTCCGGCTAGAACTTTTAAGGAATTGATTGAAAAAGCGGAATCTCTATCAGAAAGTGATTACGCTGTCATGGCCATAGAAAATACCATTGCAGGTTCTTTACTTCAAAATTATATCTTGCTTAAGGACTCTAATTTGACCATTGTGGGAGAGGTTCTGTTACGAATAAAACACAACCTGCTTGCTTTAAACGGCATCAGTATTGAAGAAATCGAGGAGGTTTATTCACATCCTATGGCCATCCTGCAATGCGCCGAATTTTTTAGGGACCACGAACATATCAGACTGGTGGAAGCGGATGATACGGCAGCCAGTGCCATCAGAGTCAAACAGAATCAGAATCCAAAACGAGCTGCGATTGCCAGCAAGCTAGCTGCAGAGCAAATTGGTCTATCAGTGGTAGCAGAGGAAATTGAGACCAACCACAGGAACTACACCCGCTTTTTAGTTCTAGAAAGAAAGGATGGGCATCAATATAAGAAGCATCATGTAAAGGTCTCGGTATCATTTGCGGTAGAACACATGGTGGGCAGCTTGAGTACAGTGTTGAATAATTTAAGTAAGAATAACACGAATCTTACTAAAATTCAATCCATGCCCATCATTGGGAAAGAGTGGCAATATTATTTCTTTGTGGATTTTATCATCAATGGCAAAGGTGATTTTGAAAAGATTATGGATGATTTAAGAAATGACACTTCTGAATTGAAAATTCTTGGAACTTACGAAAAAGGGGAATACTATGATAGTTAAACCTGCCAGTCGACTGGATCATGTACAGGAATATTACTTTTCGCACAAACTGAGGGAAGTGACGCAGATGAATGCGGATGGAAAAGATGTGATCAATTTGGGTATAGGTAAACCGGATTTACCACCACCTTTGGCTGCTGTCAATGCATTAAATGCGTCTGCAAATGATGAATCGAATCATGGTTATCAGTCCTATACCGGCAGCCCTGAATTGCGTGCTGCTTTTGCTGAGTGGTATATAAGAAAATACGATGTCAGTTTGAACCCAGCGACAGAGATACTGCCATTAATAGGATCTAAAGAAGGCATTATGCACATCAGCATGAGCTTTCTCGAATCGGGTGATAAAGTGTTAATTCCTAATCCGGGATATCCAGCCTATGCATCTGCATCAAAGCTGAGTGGGGCAACTTGTGTTTATTACAACTTAAAGGAAGAACACAATTGGTTGCCAAATATAGAGGAATTGCAATCTCTGGATACTGCAAAGATAAAATTGATGTGGATTAATTATCCTCACATGCCTACTGGGGCCAGAGCTGACAGAGACGTTATGGAGGAAGTAATAGCATTTTGTATCCAAAATGAAATTCTACTTTGTCACGATAATCCCTACAGTTTTATACTGAACCCTGATCCTTTCAGCATTTTTAGTATTGAAGACAGTAAAAAGTGTGCGCTGGAACTTAACTCTTTGAGTAAGTCACATAATATGTCAGGATGGAGAGTGGGAATGCTAGCAGGCAGTTCCGAATACATCAAGACAGTTCTGAAATTTAAGAGCAATATGGATTCTGGTATGTTTAGAGCCATACAGGATGGTGCTATCGCTGCTTTGCAGGCAGGCAATCACTGGTATGCGTCTCTAACCAAAAAATATCTTCGACGTAAAAAAGCGGCAGAAAAAATTATTGAATTGTTAGAATGCCAATACCAAGGGGATCAGAGTGGCATGTTTCTTTGGGCTAAAATTAATGAGCAACATAAGGATGCAAAGGCTTTAGCAGATCAGGTTTTATACGGTGCGAATGTCTTTTTAACACCTGGAAATATTTTCGGAAGCAACGGAGATCAATATATCAGAATTTCACTTTGCCAACCAACAGCGTTGATCAACGAAGCATTTGAAAGAATCAGAAAATTTAAAGAAGAGCAATGAGAGTAGCGGTTATAGGACTAGGTTTGATAGGGGGCTCAATGGTCAAAACTCTGAGGGAAATTGGTTTTGCCGATCAAGTTATAGGCGTTGATCAATCAAAAGCGCATCAGGAGTTGGCCATAGATCTTGGCTTTGTCGACGAATGCATGTCTCTGGAATCAGCAGTTAAGAATGTTGAATTAATCATCGTAGCTACACCAGTGGACACCATTAGTTCGATCGTTGCAAGTGTCCTTGATTTGGTGGAAGACCAAATCGTCATAGATGTGGGTTCTACCAAGGCTGAAATTATCGAACAGATATCTACACATCCGAAAAGGGCAAGCTATGTTGCGACGCATCCCATGGCAGGTACTGAATACTCTGGACCACATGCTGCCATTTCTGGGTTATTTACTAATAAATTTGTGGTGATTTGTAATCATCAAGATAGTGATCCTGGAAAATTCGAACTGGTCAGATCGATGTATGAGCAGATGGGTATGAAATTGCTTTTTCAGGAAGCTGAGGCACACGATACTCATGTCGCCTACGTTTCGCATATATCGCATATAAGTTCATTTGCTCTGGCCATAACGGTTTTGAATAAAGAAGAAGATGAGGATAGAATATTTGAGCTGGCCAGTACTGGATTCAGCAGTACTGTAAGACTGGCAAAGAGTTCGCCTGCTACATGGGTTCCTATATTCGAGCAAAACAGGGATAATGTTTTAGAGGTTCTCGATGAACACATCAGTGTCCTCTCTGACTTCAGAAGTTCATTAATCAATAAAAATTACAAGAAATTTCACGATATGGTTTGTGAAGCTAACAAGATTAAAAAAATATTAAAATAGAATTAAGATGGAAATGAAATTTGAAAATCCATTCGGAGTAGATAAAAAAAGACCTTACATCATAGCGGGTCCGTGCAGCGCTGAAACTGAACAACAGGTGCTGGGTATTGCTAAAGAACTCAAAGATCAGAACATTGACATGTTCAGAGCCGGGATATGGAAGCCTCGCACAAAACCGGGATCTTTCGAAGGTGTAGGAGCTTTGGGTTTAAAATGGTTAAGACGCGTGAAAGAAGAAACGGGACTGAAAGTCACCACAGAGGTAGCAAATCGGGTACATGTCGATGAGTGCTTGTATCATGGCATTGATGCACTTTGGATAGGGGCTCGAACTACTGTTAATCCATTTTCTGTGCAGGATATCGCTGACGCTTTACAAGGAGTAGACATTCCAGTGATGGTCAAAAATCCGATCAACGCCGACCTTAAACTCTGGATTGGAGGAATTGAAAGAATATATAAAGCAGGGATACGCAAAATAGCTGCTATACATCGAGGCTTTTCTTCGTTTGGCGAGACCAATTACAGAAATGCTCCTACCTGGCAAATTCCCATTGAGTTGAAAAGGCAATTTCCGGACCTGTTGGTAATCAATGACAACAGCCATATTTGCGGACGACGAGACATTTTAAAAGACGTCGCACAAGTAGCGATGGATCTGAATTTTGATGGCTTAATGACGGAAGTTCATACAGATCCGGACAATGCCTGGAGTGACGCAGCACAACAAATCACACCAAAAGTTTTTGGCCAATTGGTCAGAGAATTAGTGATCAGGGAAAAAGGTGGAAGTACCGAAGAGCAATCGGATCTTTCTGTTTTACGTTCTAAGATAGACGTATTAGATGATGAATTACTGCGAATTCTGGACGACAGAATGAAACTTGCTGAAGAAATAGGTCGATATAAGAAAGCCCATAATATTTCGATTCTCCAACCAGATCGATGGAACCAAATATTGGTCAAGTCAGAGAAAAAAGCAGAGAATCTAGGATTAAGCGTAGAATTTATCAACACACTTTTTCGCTCAGTTCACCAGGAAAGCATCAATCACCAGGAAGAAATTATGAAATAGTTAAAAGCTAGGATTTTTAGGGCAATGCCATTTCACTTCAGATGAGTATATCAATCATCACGCGAAATCATCGCCAGAAGTTCAGATTCCTTTTTTGGGCTATAATTCATATGGAGGATCGCAAATGCTTTTCGAGGAAGTGAAGACAATTTGACTGTAGCGCGATGATCTTTGGACCCTACTTGTGTTGCTCTCATAAATATAGATACGGTAAAAACTAATTTTTGCTATAACCCACTTTGAGATTAAGCACACAAAGATTATGAAGTAGGTTAAGCTGATATAAAAATTGATCCGAACGGGACAGTTGCATTTTAATAGCAGCAGCAATGGGAACGAAAAGTATGATAATAAAAACTTAAATTTGTCTACGCTGATCTGTTAGCACTGTGTAATTCAATTGAACTATGATGGTACAAAAATTAATACTACCCCTCCTAATGATTTTCGCTTTGGACTTAAACGCTCAACTGAAAACCATTGAAAAAAAAGGAGAACGGATTACCATTATTAAGAAGCCTAAACCGCCACGGATTCCAAATCGGGTAGACACTACAGAAAGTTTCCCTATTAATCAGTTAAAAGCACTTTCGCTTAAAAATTTAAGAAACCCCATTCGAGTAATTGACTTCGATCATAATAAAATGCCAACCCTTATGAAAGGTTGGTTAGTTGACCATGAGGCCAATATCGAAAGGCAAGTCAATGCTTACCTTAAAGAATTAGCAGCGTTTTTTCAAGTAAAGGATGCTACAACGGAGTGGCAAATAAAGAGCGTGGAAGTAGATGAGCTGGGAATGCATCACATTAAAGCTCAACAGCAATTTAACGGAGTGCCTGTTTTTGCAGGTGAATTAAACTTGCACGCTAAGAACGGGAGAATTGAACACGTTATGGGTCGTGGGTTTCCTACGCCATCTCTGCAGACGATAATTCCAACTCTAAGTTTGCCAGAAGCAAAGCGTCAAATAGGACAAATATTAAGTTCTAAAGAAAATTTTATTCCAATTCCGAACGAGCAACTAGACTTCTTTCAGACTGAACAGATAAAGATAGAACTTGTCATTTTTCATGAACAGGAACTTGCAGACAAAGAGAGATTGGTCTACTACGTGCAAGCCTACGAAAATCTAGGCAGTTACAAAACTTACTTCATGGATGCTCATACGGGAGAAATCATAGAACAGTATTCTAACATTTGCAGAGTTCATGCTGATCATTTGACTCCGCCTGATGGCCCCAGGACAGCTGTAGCACAAGATTTGAATGGAATACCAAGAACCATTAACACCTATGAGGCAAGTGGTAATTTTTTCCTAATCAATACAACAAAACCAAATTTTAGTGCTTCACAGTCACAAATTCCCACAGACGTGGTAGGCGGAATACTTACCCTTGATGCCAGGAATAAAAGCCCTGAAAATGAAGGCTTTGTTTACTTTCATGTAGCTAACAATGATAATCTTTCATGGTCTGACAGATCATCCGTGTCCGCCCATTATAATGCAAATATTGCCTATGACTATTTTCGGAATGTTCATGGAAGAAATTCTATAGATGGAAGCGGCGGTAACCTCATATCGATTGTGAATGTGACCGATGAAAATGAATTGTCCATGGATAACGCATACTGGAACGGACTTGCCATGCATTATGGAAATGGAGATACCGAATTTTTTCCTCTAGCAGGTGCATTAGATGTGGCTGGTCATGAAATGTCACATGGAGTGGTCCAAACCAGTGCCAATTTAAACTACATTAATGAAAGCGGCGCACTCAATGAAAGCTTTGCAGATATATTTGCGGTAATGATGGATCGTGATGATTATCAAATTGGCGAAGAAGTCGTGACCAATGCTTTTCCGACAGGCGCTCTGCGAGATTTAAGCAATCCCAATAATGGAGGTTCTCAGCTGGGTGACCGGGGTTGGCAACCAAAACATGTGGATGAACAATATTTCGGTACACTGGATGATGGTGGAGTACACATTAATAGTGGTATTCCTAATCATGCTTTCTATCTATTTGCCGAGGCAGTAGGTAAAGAAAAGGCTGAGAAGGTTTTTTATAGGGCGCTTACTCAATATCTTACCAGATCATCCAGGTTTGTTGATGCCAGAAATGCGGTCCTTCAATCTGCCGAAGACTTGTATGGTAGTGCTGAAGTCAATGCAGCTATGAATGCCTTTAGTCAAGTCGGAATAGGAACTGGCTCAGGTGGCAACTATACCAAAGATGCTCAGATCAACCCCGGTGATGAATTTCTCATATACTCTGATCCAGGACAAACCAAATACACCATTGTCGATGCCGGCCTTAATCTGAGAGTGGATCCAGCATCGGCTTTTGCTCCCATTAGCGTACCCAGTGTGACCGACGATGGTAGCTTAATTTATTATGTCAATGCTAGCCATCAAATTGCCGCAACGATCTGCGACTGGGACAACAATACTTTTAATTCCCAATTGGTCCAGGACCAGGAAATATGGAGCAACGTGGCGATTTCAAAGGATGGTAATCGACTGGCAGCAGTGGAATCTGCAGAATCTAACAGAATATGGGTCTTTGACTTTAATCTAAATGAATGGTACGTAGATCCATTCGGAGTGGAAGGTTTCGAACTCTATAACCCTACGTTCACAGAGGGAATTTCTACAGGTGATGCACGATTTGCGGATGTTTTAGAATTTGATATATCTGGGGAGGTTTTGATGTACGATGTTTATAGTGAAATTACCGGGAATTTTGGAGAGCAGATTGGATACTGGGACATTGGGTTCCTGAACGTGTGGGATAACGCAAGAAATAATTGGGGAGATGGAAATATTTTCAAATTGTTTAGCAGTCTTTCGGAGGGAGTCAGTGTGGGAAATCCGACTTTTTCTAAAAATTCTCCATATATAATCGCTTTCGATTTTATAGAAGCCAATGAATATGCTGTCGTAGGTGCCAATATTGAAACCGGAGATCTGGGACTAATTTATGAAAGTGCAAGTCTTGGATATCCTTCTTTTAGTGGAACAGACAACCAGCTGGTCTTTTCGAATGAGACCACCTTTGATACAGATCTTTTTTTAATTGATCTGGATGTTTCCAAAATCTTACCGATTCAAAATTCTGAGGGCTTACTCATTGAGGATGCAAAATGGGGAGTCGTTTTCAGAAACGGTAGCAGGATATTGTCAGACACAAAAAACGAATACAAGGATGATTTGGTATTGAAGCTGTTTCCTAATCCAGCCAGGGATAAGTTGAACATCGAATTCGACGCCAAAACACCCGCCCCTTATTTGATCCAAATTTTCGATGCAAGTGGAAGATTAATGATATCTGAAGAAATGCAATCTGAAACGGCAAAAACATTACAACAAATAGATATTTCAACCTTATTCGATGGCTTATATACGCTGTCTGTTAAAACAAAAGACCATCAATACACCGAAGTTTTTAATAAGAATTAGTCTAGTGTGAAGATTCTTATCATACGATTCAGTAGCATAGGTGATATCATACTAACCACACCAGTTATAAGAGCTTGTAAACTGCAACTTGGAGCAGAAGTACATTTATTGACAAAGCATCAACATGGGGATCTCCTAAAATCTAACCCTCATCTCAGTAAAATCATTAGCTTCAAAAATCATTTAAAAGAAATCAAAGGAGAGTTATTGGAAGCGAATTATGACTATGTTGCAGACCTACATCACAATTTACGTTCATTCCAGGTCAAGAGATGGCTTGGCAAACCTGGGAATAGTTTTCCTAAGTTGAATTTGCTAAAATGGATTTATGTCAATGTGGGGATGAATAAACTTCCGGAACTACATATTGTCGATCGTTACTTTATGGCTGTTCCGATGGTTAAAAAGGATGGCCTGGGGCTAGAATATTATATAAAAGCTGAAGATCAAGTCAATTTGAATTTGAGTTCATACGTGGTGTTGGTTTTAGGAGCAACTTACTTCACTAAAAGAATTCCCAAACAAAAAATTACAAACATCATATCCCTGTTGAAATGTCCCATCGTTCTTGTAGGAGGGCCGGAAGAAAAAAATCTGGGCGCTGAGTTTGAAAATCAGTACAGAAATGTGACCAATGCCTGTGGTAAATATTCAATTGCTCAATCTGCTTCCATCATTGAGCAGTCCTCATATGTTATCACGAGCGATACAGGAATGATGCACATTGCAGTTGCACTTAAAAAACCTATTGCCATTTTATGGGGCAACACCGTACCTGAGTTCGGAATGGGGCCTTATCAGACCTCTTTTGATTCATTTGAAGTGAAAGGTCTGGGCTGCCGGCCCTGCTCAAAGCTGGGAAAAGCGGAATGCCCCAAAAAACATTTCAGGTGTATGATGGATCAAGATGTGCAGGCTGTTTCTGAGCTTGCCACTCAATGGCTGAATCATGATTGAATCGTCGTATGACTCTCCCTTGCTCTTCATTTGATTCGGGAGTGGCCATTTATTTGCCAGCTTAAATTACTCACATCTTCGCTATTGTGTTTGTCGAGTATTCTAATCAATTGGTAATAAAACCTTTAAATTCGAAACTTATTAATCTCTATTCGTATTTTACATAACGAGGGAGATTTACTCCGAAGTAATTAAAATTAAATAAATAATGTCTACAAGAAAAACAATTAACATAGATCCACAAAAGAAAGGTGGATTACTCAAACTATTGATACCAGGATTCATTATCTTAATCGTTCTTCTAATTCTAACCAACACCACGTTTGTGACGATAGATCCCGGTGAAAAAGGTATCGTCTTCAAAAGATTTGCTGGCGGATTAGATAAAGATACCCCGCCACTTTCTCAGGGTTTTAAAGTAATTATGCCCTGGAATAAAGTATACATCTACGATGTAAGAATACAAGAGCATTTTGAGGAAATGACTGTTCTTTCCAAAAATGGTTTGAACATCGAAGTAGATCTATCTGCACGGTACCAACCTCTTGAAAGTCAGATTGCCTATCTGCATGATGAAATTGGGAAGGATTACCTACAAACCATTATCATCCCTGAATTGAGATCTGCTACCAGAGAAATCATTGGTAAGTATTTACCGGATGAATTATACAGTACAAAGAGGGAAACAATTCAGCAGGAAATATACGAGCGAACAAGAGATAAGGTAGAAAAGAAATATATTGTGATTGATGATATACTCATTAGAGGTGTACAACTTCCTCAAACCCTTCAGGATGCTATCGAGAGAAAGCTGAAAGAAGAGCAATCCTCTCTGGAATATGAGTTCAGATTGGAAAGAGAGCGAAAAGAAGCGGAAAGAAGATTGATTGAAGCACAAGCGAAGGCCGATGCGAATGATATTCTAACGAGGAGTCTTAATGACAAAATTTTAATGGATAAAGGAATAGAGGCTACTTTACAACTGGCTCAATCTCCTAATAGCAAGGTCGTCATCGTTGGAGGTGGTGAAGGTGGCTTACCACTCATCTTGAACAATTAAATTAAAGTCAAAGTATAGCTAGCATTCATACTTTGCATTTGTATTTTTTGAACTAATTTGCATCGATTTGACGCAATACCTCTGAACCGAAATAAAGTTAGCCCGAATAAGGTGCCTCCCACAAAAAGCAGAAGGGGGGCATCTTTTTTTGTATTAGTGTCAAAAAAAGTCTAAAAAATGGTATTCAGTTATTACCCCTAAACAAGACATTTGATCTAATACTGATCCATTTGCCCCATAGTTTATAATCGCTTTCTAACTAAAAGAAAAAAGCCGAGATATTACAGTGAATATCTCAGCTTTCTTCGCGTTTTAGGGTAAAAACTTAATAAATAATAGCACCCCTGCTATTAAAGCTAAAGTTTGCTAAAATTTACACCAATAAATTTCAAATGCTTGAAGTTACCATTGCCAAGCTCAATCTTCTCTTGAAATTCAATATTTCCATCGATAAATTGGCCACTCCGGTCTCCCGCACCTTTATACGTGGAGTAAAATGATCCATCTGACCTTACCAGGAATTCGTAGACACAATTGATATTTGGCTCCGAATAATCGAATAATACCTTAATGGTATAATCGTTTTCTTTAGTCACATAACCCACTGAATGATGGGTACTCACATTTTTTACTCCATCTCGAAACGTCTCCAGATCAATATCAAACTCATATCGCCCGATATGATCTTCCAAGTTAAACGTTTCAATAATTTCAAAATCCCCTTTTTGACACGAATTCATTCCTGATATAATGAGAATCACAGGAATGAGAATAAATAAATACTGTTTCATAAACACCTTTTTAAAGAAATTACATAAAACAGGTATCATTCTCTCAAAGGGGTGTTTCAGTCACTAATTTATACTTATTTATTGGCTCTCTGGTTCGTATGATCGTCCAAGCAATACCTTTTTTGTATTCTATTTTACATTACATTCAGATATTCTGTATATTAAAAGAAGACTGCTCAGGTCTGTATAAAATTCGTCAATCACTTCTTGACTTATCTTATAAGATTTTAGATAAATTAAAGATCATAAAATAAAAAAGCCGGAATATGGAGGACCATATTCCGGCAATTAGTATTAGGGATAAGCTTAGTTAGTGCTTACAATTTAGCATAAGTCGCTCGTTACTTAGAATAATTAGTTCCTACAAAATCCAGGTGCTTGAAATTATCATAACCTAGATCAATATGTTCTTCAAATTGAATATTTCCATCGATGAACTGACCGGTTCGGTCTCCTGCACCTCTAAAAGTGGAGTAGAAAGAACCATCTGTTCTGACCACATATTCATATACACAATCTACCTTGGGGGCAGAAAAGTCGAATAATACTTTTATGGTATAATCATTTTCCTTGGTCACATAGCCCACGGACTGATGGTAACTTACTACACTTTCTCCATTGCGAAACGTTTCCAGTTCGATGTCGAAGTTATACCGACCGATATAATCTTCTAAATCAAACGCTTCTACAATCTCTGTCTGCTCTTTCTGACATGAATTCATTCCTGCAAAAGTGAGAAAAGCAAGAATGAAGACTTTAAAAATTAGTTTCATAAAATACCTAGTTTTAGTGTAAACAGGTATCATTCTCTATACGGGTAATGTATACATAAATATATACTTAATTACTTTAAGTTTTGTTGCTCCCCCTATGGATTGAATTGGTATTTATGCAAACTACTTTACATTTACATGGATCTTTCATTAATTTGAAAAATAGCATAGGGGTACAGCATAAGACTGTATATTTGTAATTACAAGATTTAAAGTTGATAGAATACGAGAGAAAAGTTTTAAACAATGGACTTAGGGTGATCGTCCATGAAGATAAGAGTACTCCACTTGTTGCGGTCAATTTGCTTTACAACGTGGGATCTAAATATGAGGATCCTCAGAAAACAGGATTTGCCCATCTTTTCGAACACTTAATGTTTTCAGGTTCACAAAATGTTCCTGACTTTGACGAACCCATACAAAAAGCTGGTGGAGAATCAAATGCTTTCACAAATAGTGACATCACCAATTTCTACGAAATTCTTCCGGTTGAAAATATAGAAACCGCTCTTTGGTTAGAAAGCGATCGAATGAGAAGCCTGGTCTGTGGTAAAAAGGAACTTAAAATTCAGCAAAAGGTCGTCATCGAAGAGTTTAAAGAAACTACCTTGAACTTACCTTATGGTGACGTATGGCATACGATTTCAGGGAACGCTTACAAAAAACATCCTTATAGATGGCCGACCATTGGTCTAATCCCTGAACATATTGAAAAAGCGAGATTGGAAGATGTTTTGGAATTTTACAATTCCTATTATCTTCCCAATAACGCCATACTTACTATATCAGGAAATATAGAACCTGATCGTGCTTTTGAACTTGTAGAAAAATGGTTCGGACGCATTCCTGCTGGAGAAGTAAAAAGTTCCAATTGGGAACAGGAAGAACCTCAACGCCAACATATCAAATTAGAAACCCGGTCAGATGTTCCTTTGAGATCATTGTACCTTAACTTCCACATGAGCGATCGCTATCACAATGATTTTTATGTATGTGATGTGATTTCTGATATTTTAAGTGGCGGAAGATCCAGCAGATTCTACCAGCATTTACTCAAGGATCAGGAGCTATTCAGTTATATTGATGCTTACATCACAGGAACCGTAGAGCCCGGATTATTTTTAATAGAGGCCAAGCCTCACGATAAAATAGAAATTGAAGAAGGAATTCAGGCCATATGGAAAGAATTAAACGCTCTTAAAAATGGGGAGATTGAAGAGCAGGAATTAGAGAAAGTCCAAAATAAAATTGAAAGTTCTTTGGTATTCTCTGAAGTGAACAATCTTAACAAAGCGATTAATATCGCCTATTTCGAAATGATAGGAGATGTATCGTTAATCAACAAGCAATCTGAACTATACAGGAATGTTTCCATAAATGACATCAGGAAAGTTGCACAGAAAATATTTACTTTAGACAATTGTACTGAAATCATTTACCTACCAAAGGAATGAAAGGCTTTAGAATACCAAATTACTTCTGGTACTTTCTAGCTGTGGCACTTTGCCTGCCAGCCTTTTTGATTAATCTGGATTTGATCACACTGAATGAGGATGAATCTATCAGAGCACTGGTAGCATTGGAAATGAGGCTTAGTGGCGATTACTTTACACCTACCTTGAATGGTACATTATATTACTCTAAACCTCCTTTGTACAACTGGATACTTAACATCAGTTATACCCTGATGGGTTCTTTGAATGAATGGGCACTTCGAATTCCTACGCTCTTTTTTCTAATGGTATATGCCTTTACTATTTATTACTACTCCCAGAAATATTATGACAGACAATTTGCTTTTATTAATGCCATGCTATTTGTGACCTGTGGAAGAATTTTGTTTTGGGATTCCATGTTGGGGTACATAGACATGTGTTATTCCTGGGTAACATACATGGAACTCATGGTCATTTTTCACTGCTACCACAAAGGTCAATATCTCAAAATGTTTCTTTTGTCTTCTTTCCTGGCGGCCGTAGGTTTTTTACTGAAAGGCTTTCCGACCATCCTATTCCAGGGATTGAGCCTGGTTGTTTTTTTTGGATACCAAAAAGACCTCAAGCGATTGCTTTCCAAAGAACACCTTTTCGGTATCCTTGTGTTTTGTGCTATAGTAGGATCCTATTATCTTTATTATTACAGTGCAAACCCGGAAGGGCGCGCCATTACGGGATTACTTGATCAGTCGACCAGAAGAACTTTGATGCACGATACCCATACCATCTGGGATTTTTTCAGACATCTGATTATCTATCCTTTTCAAAACACCTATGACTTTTTCCCATGGTCCATCATGGTCATATATTTGTTCAGAAGAGATTTACTGAAAATTCTTTTCAAGAATGAGTTCATTAAGTATTGTGCCATCATTTTTGGAGTCAATATTTTGGTTTATTGGGCTTCTATCGAAGTGTATCCCAGATACATCTTAATGTTAATTCCGATATTATTTTCGGTATTTCTTTATTTACACAAGTTACATTATGAAGACGAAACCGTACTTTATAAGGTTTTTATCTACTTCTCAATCGCAACCATAATTGTGGGTGCATTCTTGGGAATCGTCTTTCCATTTATGGAACGTTTAAACGACGTATCCATTCCTATTTTGAAAGGAGCAGCAGTCTCCGTTTCATTAATCTTTATCGCCTATTATTTTTACCATCATAAACAACAAAGACTGATCACTTTAATAAGTGCTTTGCTTATTATCAGAATAGGTTTTAACTGGTTCATACTGCCGGATCGACATGAACATGATCCGGCAACAGCATATAAACAACAGGCCATCAGCGTCGGAGAAAGATACAAGGATGAAGATTTGCGAATATGGGAAAGGACGAAAATAGATTATACAAGCTCATTCTACATCAGCTCCACAAGAGGACGAATTACTGAAAGAGATATGGAACATGAGGACGAGCAAGTCTACTATGTCATCGACGAAGAGAAATACCAAGTACCTGATAGCTTTGAAATTGTAGACCAATTTCAAATTAGAGAACGTGATAAAATATTAAGTATAGTTCAGAAGAAATAGTTTTGAACAATCCGCCATGTCAATCACAGAATCTACATCTACCAGGTGGTGGAATTGATCTTCTTGATTGCTCTCAAAACATCTCTTCTACTGATTTGCCCCACTAGTTTTCCTTTGTCATCCAGGACAATCAATCTTTTAAATGGAGTGGAAGTAAATACTGTGGCCGCATCTAAGATATCAGCATCATGTGAAATACTTTTCATCACATTCGACATATAATCACTAACTGTATCCCTGTCAACAGGATGATTGTTATATGCAGAACTCATCAAAACATGCAGGCAATCTTTATCGTCTATAAGGCCCACTACTTCTCCTGAATCATTGAGAACTGGTGCACCTGTAATTCGATTTTTTAATAGGGTCTCAATCACTTCAATGATAGCTGTATCAGGTTTGAAGGTGATTAACTCCTTGGTCATGTATTCGGTGATAGGTGGTGATACAAATCCAAGCTCTTTCTTTTCTTTCTGAATAACGTTTTGCTTAAAATTCTTCATCTTCTACAGGATTTAATTGAAGTAATGGAAATAACAGCGACCTCATTAAGATAATTAAAATTCATTAAGGTCGAATAGTTTTATAGACAATTTTAATCAACTTCCACTAATTTCTTTTATAAGCTTGTCTTAACAGCGAGCTTTACACCATCAGCATAGAATTTCCAGCCTCATCATTTATTGGATATCAACGTTAAATACTAATACATAGTGAATTCTCCTGAATCTCGTTCTGTAAGACCTACAAATAGCTACTCTATGCTTTATCTCTCCCTAGTATATGCAAGTATAGGCTACTTAGAGCTCAAAAAATTTATCTGTAAAACCAATATTTCAGACGATGTGGATCAAGTTTATTAATATTTAGCGTAAAAGAGATCTTTTGCAGGTAGTTAGTAGTTGTCTGTGCATAGACATCATTGATCCTGTCAGAATTAAAAAAAGGAAAATGGATCATGACTACCTTTCGAAAATCAATCATCAGGCCTGCACTGTAAAGTAGCTCTTGACTAAATGGATCCGACGAGGTAGGTTTAAAACTGTATAACCCAGCGTCAAAATAAGGCTTAATAGGAATTATAGAAGTCCAGCCAAAAGGCAAATCAATGGCTAAGTTCACAGACGCCATATAGTTGTTAGACAATCCTATAGGCATAGAATTGGTAATTCCATTTTTAAATCCCCCGTCTGACAAGGTGACTTGTCTGGAAAGAAATCCATCTTGTCCTCTTCTATCTATAAAATGAAAATCGTAGCGATAATCATTCACCCCTCGATGAAACAGTGAAAAATTTCCAAGAGCAGCTGAAGTTGAAATTTGGCGTTCGCTATGAAGCGGAAAGAATCCGGCAAAACCTCTTATTTCGAAAAATCTATCTTTCTTATAGGCAAATTTAGCTTCGACATCTCCATATAGTTTTAAATACCTGTTCATACTGATTCCTCTATCGTATCGCCTGAATTCAGTATTCACTTGAAATTTTAATGGTGTGATAGGAGACCTCTTTACATAGGTATATTGCAAATCATGTATGAGCGCAAAGCTGTTTGTTTTTCCTTCGTAACCATTCTCAGTACTGAACATCGGAATTTCTGTTATGATGCCTATGGGTCGATAGCTCAGATAGTGGCTTACCTGGCTCACCCAGCTCTTCTTCCATTCAAAATCAATAGACGGTTGAATCCTGGTAAATCTAAGGCTGTAATCAAAGCGCTCATTATAGCTTTCGTGATATGATTTACCACCTAAGGCTATCGAAACGTTCCTCAGTGGGCCATTCCTCCTTGGAAAGTCCCGTCTGAATTCAAACGAGCCTATAAGCTTTCCTTTTCGAATCCCGACAGAAGGATTGATATAATATTGAAAATTACTTAAAGGAATACCGTAATTATGAAACGCCAAACCCACTTGCAATAAATTGGAAGTATTGATACCAACTACGGGTGCGTAAAATATCTTATTTGTTTTGCTGGTTTTCAATCCACTTAAGAAGCGCAGTTGTAAAGACCCTACTCTAAGATCATTATTATCAGGCGAAACATCCAATGAAATTCTTTCCCGGTCAATTTCCACTTGTTTGCCATCTAACTGATCTATCGTTAACGTCTTACTGCCTAAAAATCCTTCAAACCAAATGGTTGTAGCATCTGTTGAATCTGAATACAACGTGATACTGACTGGAGCTGCTACCTCGCCATGATTAATTACAGTGACAGCATTAGTACTATGGTTTACCTCTTCCAACTCATAATCATATATTGCATTAGAGTAAAGCATCCCTTCAAACAACCAAGTCAGATCTTTTCCGGTACTCTGCTCGAAACTCGCTTTGACATCTTCTGGCTGAGGATGCTTGAATTTCCATCTATTATAATAGTCACGCATGGCATAAACAAATTCTTCCTCCCCGAGGTATCGTTCTAAAATCCTAAAAGCAATCGCAGGCTTCTCATAGGCTCCAAGGAAATAGTTGACACTCGTTAATTGATTGGAAGTGGTATTCGGGGCCTGATCTTTAGCAATTCTGCTCCAAACCTGATAAACCAAACTCAAAGCCGAATATTCCATTTGCCTTTTGATCTTTGCTGGTAGTATACCTCCTAACTCATCAAAATCATCATAATAAATATCCATGTACTTGTGATCATGATAAGAATTCATTCCTTCATCCATCCAGGGGTGATCTCTTTCATCACTCGCCAAAATGCCATAAAACCAATTGTGTCCCACTTCATGTGTAATAACCTGATCTAAAGCTGCGGGAATTGCTGAAGGACCTATTACTGTTACCATAGGATATTCCATGCCTCCCCCTGCACTTAATGCGCTTTGGACAGCAGTAGCTTGCGGATAAGGATATGGGCCTACTCTGTCTGAGTAAAACTCAATCGCTCTTTTAGTATAAAAGGCAGCATTTTCCCATAGGGAGCTCTCAAAGTCGGTAAAAAATGCCCAGCAGTTCACCTCTTCGCCCGTTGACAGCCTCGCTATTTCTTTTTGAATCAAGAATCTTTTGTCCGCAAACCAGGCAAAGTCGTGTACGCTCTCTGCTTCATATACAATGGTTTTCTTTTTCTTCGAAGAAGGTGGAAATTCTGTGTGACTTTTTAAAGAGTCTTTTAAATACAGGTCTGTGTAATCCATTCTTTCTTCCAGGAATTTTCTTTCTGAAGCGGTCATTAAAACACCAGTGGCACCCACATAGTAGTTCTCAGGAAGCGTAATTTCTACTTTGAAATCTCCAAATTCTGAATAAAACTCACCCATATCAAGATAAGGCATTACATGCCAACCTGCATGGTCAAAAACAGCGGGCTTTGGATACCACTGAGTCATCTGATATGACGTTTCCACATGGCCCAGACGAGAAAATGAAGCAGGGATTTGAAGTGTAAAAGGGGTAGAAATTGTCAAGCCTTCTCCTGGTAGTAGAGGCTTGTTTAAGAATAAATAAGCAATATCTATATGCTCATCATCAACCCCCCATCTCACCTGCTGACCATCCACCCTGAATTCTAAATCAGAATAACCTCCATAGTCACTTTCATCCGCATAGTAAAAGTCTGTATCAAAGTTTCGCAATTTCTGCTTTACAAAAGCAGTGCTCCTGTTCTTGAAAGCATTGGCCCACAGATGCATATAAATAGTATCTAGTGGAGTTCGTGAATTGTTCTTGTAATCAATTGTAATCGTACCTTGTAAGGTGTGTGTGCTATCTATTAATTCTACAACAATGTCATAGTTAACGTCCTGCTGGAAATATCCTTGACCGTAAAGGTGACTACCAACCATTAGCAGGGATACCCCCAGATAATATTTAAGCATCTTTAAAATTATCATTTTTTCCATCATGTTTCTTTATTGCAATATACTTTCCCTACCCTACTACAAAGTAAGACAATAGATAGGCCAGTTAATGCTTAAGACAAATAGACACTTCTTTACCCCACTTACAAAACAAGTAAACGATCAAAAGAGTCCTAGTCAGTACCTAGTTACATACTTCATTAAAAAAAGGATGATATGAAAAACTTTTTTATTCTATTACTATTGATACCAATTTATTTTTCCGCACAACCAAATGTTGATTTCGAATTAACTTTTAGTGGCTATTCCAGACCAGTCGATATTAGTAACCCTGAAGATGGAACGGATCGATTATTTATCGTAGAGCAGGAAGGCAAAATTAAAATCATAGAAAATGAAACTCCCTTACCAGGATTGTTCTTAGATCTTAGCAATGAAATCGACTGTTGTGGGGAAAAGGGATTACTTGGTTTGGTATTTCATCCCAACTATGAAGATAATGGAAAGTTTTACATCAACTACATAGACAATAATCGATATACTGTTGTTTCAGAATTTAAAGTAAAGATAGACAATGCCAATGAAGCGGATCTTACCACTGAGAATCAATTGATCAGGTTTTATCAGCCCTATAGCAATCATAATGGTGGTGATCTTAGCTTTGGGCCCACAGATGGATTACTATATATCGCATCAGGAGATGGTGGAGACGGTGGAGATCCGGGATGTCGAGCTCAGAAAACCGACAATTTTATGGGAAAAATCCTTAGAATGGATGTTGATGGAATGTTAGATTCCGCCCCTTATAGTGTTCCTTCAAATAGTCCAATAGAGCTCTGGAGTATCGGATTAAGAAATCCCTGGCGTTTTTCTTTTGACAAAGAAACCGGAGATATGTGGATTGCTGATGTAGGTCAAGGACTATGGGAAGAAGTCACTTTCATTGCAAATGCTGAAAACGCATCAGGCCTCAATCTCGGTTGGAAACGGATGGAAGGAAATGATTGTTATGCAGGAGGATCATCGGGTTGTGGCACTACAAGTGTACCACTATGTAATAGTAATGATTATACCGATCCAATCTATGTTATGGCTCATCGAAGCAGTCAATTTGATACAGACGTCAATAAAGCCAATTCTATTACCGGAGGATTTGTTTATCGTGGATGCAAATATCCTGATCTGATCGGCAAATACATTTGTACAGACTTTGTTACCAATAACAGTTGGATCATTGAGTCTGATGGATCGGGAATAGCATTTAAAGGTGCTCCAGCTAACGTGACCACTTATGGAGAAGATAGCAAAGGAGAATTATGGTTAGCGACACTAGGAGGTGACATTTATAAAGTGATAGACCAAAACGTAGCTAAGAGTATTACTCTGACTTCATCTGATTATCCACTCTCTGGAACCTATCTGGCTGCTGATGAAATCAAGATAAGTGATCCCCTGAATCAAAATCTTACGGGTGTTGAGTTAATTGCTCCAAAGGTAACTTTGATGAACAATGTCACCATACCTTCAAGTTCAGGACTTATCATAAAAGAGGATCTTTGCAGTGAAAATTGATGCTATTTGAAAATGGTGATATCTCCATTAATGATTTGACTTCCGGTTCCGTCTACATCTGTATATTCTATAAAGAGCGTATAGATGTATACGCCATTATCGAGCACTTTGGTCTGAAAACTTCCATCCCAGGAATGGTCAATTTGCTGACTGCTAAAGACCTGGTTGCCCCATCTATCATACACAAGAAGTGAAAATGAGTTGACAATCAAATCCTCAGGAACGAAGATTTCAAATTGGTCATTATATCCATCGTCATTGGGTGAAAAGGCATTTGGAATATAAACATCGAAGAAAACACAATCCTTGTAATCAACCCGAATGGTATCTGAATTTTCACAGAGCCCATCAAAAACGGTAGCAGTCACCAGTCCGGGTACACTTGCTATGAAAAATTCTTCTTCGCTAAGGTCTTGCCAGGTCAATTTTCCCGGAGACCTACGCAGCGGTTCAATCCTTAAAGGCCTTTCTTCACAAAAAAGCGTATCTGCTGGACCGATGTCTATGTTGGGTAAAGCGATCATTTCTACTTTGATCTGATCAGAACCTTTACAACCATTGTCTCTTACAAAAAGTTGATATTCTCCCTCCTGAATGATCAATCGCTCTTTTTCAATACTTCCGTCTTCCCATTCAAAGTCCTCAAACATGTCTGGCACTTTTAAAATGACTTCTTCATTAGCGCAGACTTCCAGATCATCACCTAAGTTGACTTCCGGTATACCCTTTGTGGAAACCATTACTGAATCCCTGTTCATGCAGCCATTGGCATCAGTCACGCTCACCCACCATTTTCCAGCACCATTCATTTCGATCATGTGATCACTACTCCCATCTGACCATTGATAGTCTAAAATCTCATCCAGCACTATTCGTAATGAATCCCCCTCACAAATTGTTGTGTCACTTTGCAAATCTATCGCAGGGAGCGGCGATATAGATAGAAAAAGAGAGTCCATGAATTCACACCCTTCCTTTGACAACAGTAAATGATAATTGCCTTCAAGCCTAGCCACGTAATCTTTATCAGTGGAACCATCCTGCCATTGGTACTGGTCTCCTTCTACCATTGGAACAATAAGAAATTCTTCTCCTTCACAAATACTAATTTCGTCCCATAAAATATCACCTGGATCATCGACAAATTTTACAATCGTAGAATCTTCTTTTGTACAACCCAAGACCTCCACGACCACACTGTATTTTCCTTCCTCATCAACAAGCAATCTAGGTTCATCAGAACCCGTGTTCCAATAATATGAAGCACCCTCGTATGGAACTGAAACGTCTAACTCTACATTTGTTTTTGAACAAACCAAAGTACTATCAGGCAATTCAGGCTCAATTTCCTGAGCACCAACCACCAAAATGGTGTCATGTAGAACACAATTAGATTGAAACTGAACTTCTACATAATACAGTCCTGGTCGTTCAACCAACAAAATCGAATCTGTGCTTCCATCGCTCCAGACATATTGCTCTTTCGGGCTATAACTAAATGCTGATAATTCTAAATCTTCACCTTCACAAATGGCTCTATCCATTCCCAGAAAACCTGTTTCTATGAAATCAGGCGCATCCTGGAAAGTCCAGCCTCGATTACTACCCCCGACATCGACACTACGAGACCCCGCATTAAAATCTGCTCCGCCGGAAGCAACGATATCCTTCATTTGAACAAAATCAACGACTACTTCCGCAGTTGCAGGCATTTTAATCCTTGCCTTAACATCATTTGCAGACGACCGTAATTCAATAGGTGTGCAATTGTTGCCTCTCAATTGCAAATATTCAGAAATCTTATAATCGCGATCCTGATTGAGTGTATAAACCTTTCCAGCAACACCTATCAGAGTATCTGCTACCAAATTGCCTATGACTTGTCCGTCTCCATTGAAGCTAATGGATGAAACTGTCAATGTACCATCGAGATCACCTTCATCCCAAACCTGCCTGGAAGCAATCGTGGCCCTTCCACCTGGATTGGTAAATCGGATATCGTGCAATTTAATTTTACTTAGCGAAAAAACGCCCACATCGTCTTTTGGAAAGATTAAGGTGGATTGGCCAGGATTCACAGTCAGCGTTCGGCTTCTATCATTAAACCCGTATGCATTGTTGATATAAAAAGTGATCTCAGATTTTCCTAAGGTCATTATCATGGGCCTATTTCCTTCAGTAGCTATGCTGTTGCATTCTACCAGGATGTCATTCAATACTATTTCTCCGGAATTCTGGATCAAATTGTTCATCATGACCTGATCCATAAATGTGTATTGTCCTTGCCCTCGCATCCTGACATTCTCCAATTGTTGACCACCCAATACTATAGTTTCACTTAATTCACCCGTCAAAATCAACCAGGACACATCATAACGAAAAGAGTTGTCCACCCGGATTGAGCCATTGATCTGCAAATAATCCATCCAAATTCTGGGATTCTGTGTTTGATTTGTAAAACTAAAATTTTTACAATAGGCGAATTGGGAAGGTATGGTTTCCACTGTTTGATTTGCAGAACTGAAAGAGTTTTGATCAAATACGACATCATCCAATGGTGTAGGTATGCATTCCCCTCCTGCACCACCACTGTTCAGAGACCAATGTGAAACATCCTGCCACAATCCTCCATCCCCAACCCAGTAAAGAGTTCTTCCACTTAGCTCATTAAAGGTCATGCCGATATTATTGCCACCGTCGATTGAATTGTTATTGGTTAAAGTACTTCCCAATATCTCAATGTCGAAAATGTACATTCTCTCGAGCATTTCGTTGTTTCTTAATTCTATATGACCTCTTTCACCAGGAGTACTTCCAAACAACATGGTCGTCCCTTTGTCACAACTTCCTTGCGTAATGATTTCGCTGATGACCTGCCTCCGATTTCCATTGGAGTCAAAAACATAAGAGAAACCCTCTGCCAGTCTTAAAATACCAACCTCTGTAGACCCCGTAAAATTACCTCTGCCACTAAATGTCATGTCATCCACAATCACCGAAGTCTCTGACTCATCTGTCAACTCATCAAAGCTGGTGACCCCTCCACGTACATTATTAAAAATTACTTTAGCATAATGTGGTTTACCTCGGGTTGCTTGCCCATCATGCTGAAATGAAGATTTGTCTACAAATTCTATAGTGCTATTGGTCGCATCCACCATAAATCCCTGCATATGAACATTCCACTCCACACTGAGATATTGCGATTCCCTCAGAAATAGGTAGCTATCTGAAATATCCAGGTTTCGCATTCTATTAGAATTACTGATCATCCTGGTCATAATGAGCTGATTACCATTGATATCCAGTGTGCCTGAATTAAAGTATACAGCTCTGTAAACTTCTACATCATCCACCAATAACCATTCGCCCTCTGTCCCTGCAAAAGATATAGATTCATTGAAAATTTTTCCATTCGTGGTAATGGTATTCCCCTTCTCGATTGACTCAAAATCATAATACCCTGAAATATCATGCTTCATATTTGGATCAAGTTCAAGAGATCCTGTAACCACCATTCTTTGATCCAATCGACTTGTAAACTCTGGGGCCCCAATAACATCTGACCAAATCATATCGTGAATAAACGTACTTCTGTTGTTAAGCCTAACGCTTTGATTGGGTGCAGTAAAAGAATTGACGTCAAAAAAAGCATTATCCTTTCCTGAAGGAATACAACCCGCTGAAGGTCCTCCACTAGTAAGAGACCAGTGTGAAGGATCATCCCACCAACCGGATCCACCAACCCAGTAATAATCCACCGCGGTGGTATTGTTAAAATTCCAGCCCATATTATTTCCCAGGTCAACGCCATTATTTGCATTGAGCAGACCTCCTTCGATGTGAATATCTCTTGCTGTGATAAAGTCAACATCAACATTCCCACTCGTAAGCTCAATATTTACAGGGACTCCAGGATTATCAGAAGTGACAATCACACCTTCTACACAATCCCCGGCGGCCAAAACGTCTCCAATCTGATACCTCCTTTCTGCCCCCAATCTGTATCGACCTCCCGCTCCAAAAGAGACCATTTCTGCATTGAAACTGCCTTCCACCCTGGCACTGGAATTAAAGCTAAGTTCACCAAATTCAATTGGCTCTTCATGCCAGGTGGAGTTCAATAGCGCAGATCCGGTTGTTGCAGAAAAACGAACCGTATCTAATTTGACTTCTTGCTGACCTAAATATCTTAACTCAGGATTGGCAGCAGAAATATCTATGACAGATCCTTCGGCATTTAAGGTCAGAAAGTTTCTTTGTATGATCATGCTGACAGAGCCATCTCCGTCATAACCATAGTCTTCCTGGTAGGATCCTGAGATTACGATGTTAGAGTTTGTCAAATTGACTTCTTTAGTCCCGAAAGTGTTGATATGAAAAAATTGACAATTGATGTCGTTCTCATTGAAATGCACATTCCCACGGCTTATTTCTAGCATGGAGTCAATTTCAAGTGCACTTTCGACTGACCAGGTACTTTCTCCTTCAAAAGTCACAACGCCGGGAATCAGATTGCCAGCAAAATCGACCCTTTTATTTCCCATAGATCCTGTCAACAGAAATTTACCCTCGAAGGCTATTGACATTTCATTAGATAGAAGTAGATCACCGAAAACACTTACGGTAACGGATTTAGCTCCTCGAAGGGTCGGATTATTCGTAACTACAGACCAATCCATCGACTTACAGAAAATGATATTGTTCTTGAAGGTGACGACTTGACCTGGAGCATCGAATGAATTTTCATCGAAAATGACATTATCCTCTGATGTGGGAGCGACAGGGTATTTAACGGTGCCTCCGGACGCGGCTGCCCAATGGGAGATATCAGACCAATTTCCACTGCCTCCTACCCAGTAGTAGTCTGCAGCATGAATGTAATAAAAAGAGTATAGGAGTATAAAAGTAAATAGTATCCTCACAAAATCAGTTTTGTTTTAAACAGTGCTTTTGCAAAGATAATTGCATGGGATAGGGCTAGCTGTCTTGATCAATACTTTAGTGAAGAATTTTCAATCTTGCAGTTGTACAGCGCAGGAATCTAACCCAATCTTTAAAATCATTGCTCACAACTCTTCTTGTCAAATGGTCTCGGATTTTATTCCAGGCAAACTTAGTTCTTTCTATTAGCCCACTTCCATGCACTCTCCATAATCTCCTCGATTCCTCGAGTTGGATTCCAACCGAGATCCTTAGTGGCTTTAGTATGATCGGCATAGATGGCTACCACATCACCTGGCCGTGGAGGTCCTATTTCGTAGTTCAATGGTTGGCCGGTCACTTTCTCAAAGGCCTTGATGGCCTCCAGAACAGTAACACCTTTTCCGATACCCAGATTGTAGCTATCTAACTTTTTAGCTTCTGGTGAGTTTTCCAGAAACTGCAAGGCTTTTGTATGAGCATCTGCTAGGTCCATGACGTGAATATAATCTCTGACACAACTACCATCTCTGGTATCAAATTGGTCACCAAAAACCACTGTTTTTTCTCTTAACCCTAAAGCTGTTTCAGTGATAACTGGAACCAGATTCAACGCTACTTTCTTGGGATTTTCTCCTAGCAGATTGCTTTTATGGGCACCAGCAGGATTGAAGTATCTAAGTAATATCGCTTTTACATCCGTGTTTCTAAAGGAGTCTTCAATGATCATTTCGCTGATCTGCTTTGTCCTTCCATAGGGTGACTCAGCAGGTTTGATTGGAGAATCTTCAGTACAAGGCAAGTTCTCCACGACTCCGTAGACCGTACAAGATGATGAGAAAATAAAATGTTTCACATTTGACTCTATACAACAATCCACCAGATTAATAAGGCCATTGACGTTATTTCTAAAATACAACACTGGTTCTTCAACCGACTCACCAACTGCTTTTAACGCTGCAAAGTGGATAACGCCACTTATATCAGGGTGCTCGGAAAATACTTGTCTCAGATCATTAAGATCACAAAGGTCAACTTCATAATTTTCTATGCTTATGCCGGTTATTCTTTCGATTCCTTCTAATGCACTTTCCTTCGAATTGACTAGGTTATCCACAGAAATAACTTCATAACCATTTTCAATTAAATCCACAACGGTATGTGAACCAATGTAACCCACGCCTCCTGTCACTAAAATTTTACCCATCGTATTATATTTTTACCTTTGCGAGCTCTAAAAGTAAAAATATCGATGAACTGGAACAAGAATCTGGATGAACTATTGGGAATCGCTAAAAAAGCAGGCGAAGCGATTTTGGAAATTTACAATTCAGATGACTTCGGTGTCGAGGTCAAAGGAGATGATTCTCCGCTTACCAAAGCCGACAAGATGGCCAATGAGATCATTTGCAGTGGACTTTTAGACTTGTTTCCTGAGATCCCTATCATTAGTGAAGAGAATAAGCAGATACCTTATTCGGTACGATCGAAATACCCTCATTTCTGGCTGGTTGACCCATTGGATGGAACTAAGGAATTTATAAAGAGGAATGGTGATTTTACCGTCAACATTGCACTCATTCAAAATAATGTTGTCATAGGTGGAATAGTTTACACACCTGTTACTGAAGACCTGTATTATGCTTATAGAAATGCGGGCGCTTTTCATGTCAATGGCGGCACTAAAACTCCATTGGCCTCGAAACCATTCCATTTGAATGATATAGGACTTAGAGTAGTCTGTTCCAGATCACACCTGAATGAAGACACCCAACACTTTGTAGATGGCTTAAATCAACCAAACTTGGTTTCAAGAGGAAGCTCGCTTAAATTTCTGATTCTCGCTTCAGGTGATGCAGAGCTCTACCCAAGATTAGCACCCACCATGGAATGGGATACCGCAGCTGCTCAAATCATATTAGAAGAAGCAGGCGGAAAAGTTATCAATGAGGAAACCGGACAACCTTTAATTTATAATAAGGAGGTGCTTAGAAATCCTTATTTTGTAGCTTATGCTAAAGTGCAAGAATAATATATCTGTCGTAGTCATCACACACAACGAGGAAAACCAAATAGCAGGGTGTATTTCTTCTTGCAAAGTTTTCTCGGAAGATGTCATTGTTGTAGATAGTGGAAGTATTGACAGAACTACGGAAATAGCTCAAAATCTCGGAGCCAAATGCTTCACCAAACCCTGGGAAGGATATGGAGCTGCAAGAAATTTCGGAGCAGATATGACCACTTACGATTGGATTCTTAGCATAGATGCAGATGAACGTCCTGACGATGAAATGTCACGGTCGCTTTGTGAAATTCAACTTAATCAGCAACATATCTATGGATTCAGGCGTATCAATCACATAGGCTCTGTAGCCATCAAGCATGGAGATTGGAACCCAGATATTAAATTTAGATTGTACCATCGAGAAACGACTAGGTGGAATAATCAAAAAGTGCATGAAAATTTACATATTGAGAAATGGCAGACCCGAACAATTTTACCAGGCCACATTATGCACTATTCCTATGCGGATGTGGAATCTTTACAGAAAAGACTGGACCACTACGCCCGTTTGGGGGCAGCAGAAATGTATTCACAGAAGCAAAAGGCAGGACTGATCTCTAAGCTTAAACCCTGGTTTAAGTATTTCAGATCTTATTATCTAAAAGGTGGATTCAAAGACGGAAAGCTAGGACACCAAATTGCGAAAGCAAACGCTGAAGCGCTCCGTCGAAAATATGCCTATCTTAGTGAAATCAAGGAAAAGCAATAATCTTATAACTTTAATATCGTTATACTCAGAAGTATAATTATGAATATGAAAATCAGCATTCAAATTTTACTGGTCATTTTTCTGGCTCTATCATGCACAACTACGCATACGGTTTTAAAGGAAGATGAGTCTACTAAAAATCCAGATAAGATGGATTTTAACCATAATTCTTCAGTCTCACTTTCAAACGTTGTGGACCAGGCAGTGGCAAGTAACAAATTAATATTTGTAGACTTCTATACGGATTGGTGTACGCCATGTAAACTAATGGATGAAGATGTATTTGTAGATGAGAAATTTGCCGATTATATGAAGTCTAAATTTATTAACTATAAGGTCAATGCTGAAAAAGACAATGGTCCCAATCTGGGCGTCATGTTTGGTGTTGCTGGCTACCCCACCCTATTGATTCTTGATCAGCGCGGCAGAGTCTTAGAGAGAAATGAAGGTGCTTTATATCAAACTGGTCTGAAGGCAATGGCTCGACGGGCCTTAGACAAGGCTGCACTTTAATTTAATCTTTTGAATCACTGATATTCGTAGCATCCAATGTCCGGCTTTTCAACATCTCGTAAATTTCCGTCCAAATCACTAAAAATCCCTGAAAGTGGAATGGCCTGCATTTCGAGTTGAGATAATGTGTCAAGATGAAAGTTTTTCTCATCAAGGTCTGCAAATAGATTTTCTGACTTATTGATGGTCAGACAGTTCTCACATTGGTCAAAAAAATTAGGAAATACATTTAGAAGCGTGTCGATATCCAACGCACAATTTGTAAGCTGGTAGTTAAAAACATTTGGTTCCTCGTTAAAGGTGCCATCAACAAACAGTATTTCATCCTCACTCTGACCAGCAATGACGGTATTTCTTAAATTAATGAAAAGTGGATTAACCAAAATAGGACTACAAAAAATCTCGTCTGTACACCTAAAATTGTCCGCATATAAAGAGGCGACCTGGTTACCGTCATAGCCCGCGATCGTCGAATAGTCAATGTTGACTTCACCACCATATTTTACAAGGAGAGTTTCAGCTCCAGCACTATGAAAAAGTGAATTTTTGATATTTAATTGACCAACATGAAAAGAAACCAAAGCTCTGGTAGCGTGGTTACTAACCTCCACGGCATCCAGTTCTAGTTCGCCTAAACTATCGATGGTAATGCCTGTAATCCCATCTTTTACAATGGTGTGTCTGAGTTGATTCCCCTTACTTTCCGGAAAAATCTGAAGGCCATACCACTGAGCTGGCACTCCTTCATATTCAGACTCCAGCCGATCGCCCTGAATGATGACTGGTTGATCTATTGTACCATTGGCCACCAGACTCCCATCCTTCAAGACAATGACTCTACCATCATTGTAAGTCGCTCGCTCCTCTGTAAAAGCAACCCCTCCATGAACATAAACTTTGCAATCCGGTGGTAATTCCAGTGTACAACTATCTACGATCAAAATGCCATAGATCACATAAGGCTTGGGATCATCCCAAATCACTGTTTCCAAATCACATGACAACAAAGAAAGCCGCCCTTTAGCAGCGTTCGATGGGACATAGTTTGCATTCTGTCCCCAGGCTTCAAGGATTATTTTTTGTTGATTGCCATTCACTTCCACTAAAAGTTGTTCTTCTATGATAAAAGGGCTAATCGAAAGATCCATATCGGGATCTATTGTGACTTCTGCAAAAACATAAATGCTGTCTTTTGGCGGAATTTCAGTTCCCTCAACCTCAGTCCCTGCCACACCATTGACATTCAACCTAAAAAAACTGTCACTTCCCTTGTCCAATCCAACCCTACTCAGTAGTAGTGCTTCATTGTATGGATTGTAGATTTTAAAACTACGTGTAGCTGAACCGACTGTAGTGAAAACGGTATCAAACCTCAAAGTATCGGTTGAAAACTCAATCATCGCATCAGTGCGGTCGTAAAAGTTTTCAGAATACCTACAAGATGTAATTCCTCCGACTATAAGTGCTAATAATACTAAAACACTAAGAAAAGCTCTGTTCATGCTGCAAAAGTAAAATTTCTCTTCGTTCTATCTGTAAAAGTAAACGTTCCACATCCGAATGTCATATGTCGAACAGTATATTAATTAATTAATAGCGTACCTTCGCGGTGCAATTTCAAAATTTGAGTCGAGAACCCATTATAGATGTGATTATTCCAGCCTACAACGAAGAGGCTTCGATTGCTCATGTCATCAAAGATATTCCAAAGTATCTCGTACGGAATATCATCGTATGTGAAAATAATAGTACAGATCGAACTGCGGAGGTCGCCAGTGAAGCAGGCGCGATTGTCGTATCTGAACCCGAGAAAGGATATGGAAACGCATGTTTAAAAGGGATGGCATACATCGAATCACTGGAAAGTAATCCTGACATCGTGGTGTTCCTTGATGGAGACTACTCGGACTACCCGGAACAGATGCCGGAGCTGGTAAGACCAATCATCAACGACGGGATGCATATGGTCATAGCCTCCAGGGCTGTGGGTCAGTTAGAGAAAGGTGCAATGATGCCGCAGCAAGTGTTCGGTAACTGGCTCGCAACCACCTTGATCAAATTGTTTTACAATGTGACCTTTACAGATCTGGGTCCTTTTCGGGCTATCCGTTATGATAAATTAATAGAAATCGAAATGCAGGATAAGACCTTTGGATGGACTGTAGAGATGCAGGTGAAAGCCGCAAAACATAAATTCAGATTTACAGAAATTCCTGCTAAGTACCGGAAGAGGATTGGTGTTTCCAAGGTTTCAGGAACAGTGAGAGGCACCATATTAGCGGGACATAAGATCCTGTGGACAATTTTTAAATTGCTATAGGCCAATGGTTATATTAGGATACATCATATTGATTATTTATTGCCTGGCACTTACCTATGTATTGGTCTTCTGTCTCATGCAATTTCATTTGTTATTTCAGTACAATCGCCACTTAAAGGAAGACAAAAATGAAGATTCTGCTCAGAGCCTAGATCTTTCAGATGAAGAATTTCCCTTCGTAACGGTTCAATTGCCCATCTATAATGAATTATATGTGGTGGAAAGATTGGTAGACAACATCGCAGGTTTTGATTATCCAAAGAACAGGTTCGAAATTCATATTTTGGATGATTCAGATGATGAAACCGTAGAGATTGCTGAAGCAAAAGTTGCAGAATACAAAGCTAAAGGTTACAACATTGAAAGAATCACCAGAAAGCAACGTACCGGATACAAAGCCGGAGCTTTGAGAGATGGAATGCGATTCGCTAAAGGTGAATTTATAGCCATTTTCGATGCAGATTTTCTTCCAAATCCTGATTTTCTACAAAGCACTATACCTTTTTTTAAAGATGAAAAAATCGGAGTGGTTCAAACGAGGTGGGAACACATCAATCGAGATTATTCCTTGATTACCAAGCTTCAAGCCTTTCAACTTAATGTGCACTTCACAATTGAACAAGTCGGAAGAGAAACAGCTGATTATTTATTGCAATTCAATGGGACAGCCGGTGTATGGAGGAGAGAGACGATTGAAGATGCCGGTGGCTGGGAGGCAGATACATTGACTGAAGATCTGGACTTAAGTTATCGGGCACAGTTGAAGGGATGGAAAATTCACTACCTGGAAGATGTGGGGTCACCCGCCGAATTACCAGCTGAGATGAATGGTCTGAAATCTCAGCAATTTAGATGGATGAAAGGAGGCGCAGAGACTGCAAAAAAAATGTTACCACCTGTCTGGAGATCTGATCTCAGCCTGGTCAAAAAAATACATGCCAGTGTTCACTTATTGAGCAGTTCAGTCTTTCTTAGTGTCTTTATCATTGGGGTTTTAAGTGTCCCAGTGCTGTTTCTTCTTGAACCAATCGGAGTGAATGCCAGATACTTTGGAATATTCTTATTGAGCATGTTATCCATAGTAGGTGTATATTTTGTAGCCAATGCACGTACGACCTGGAAAGGAGAGCATTTCTTTAGAATTATTTTAAAGTTCTTATTCATTTTCCCGGTTTTTTTAGCGTTATCAATGGGACTATCATTGCACAATTCTATAGCCATCATCCAGGGTTACATCGGACGAAAGTCTCCTTTTATTAGAACTCCAAAATTTGATATCAAAAATATTGCAGACAAACTTAATAAGGAAAAATACATGGCGACAAGAATTCCATTTACTACGATTATGGAGGGATTGTTGTGTTTATATTTTATTTATGCGATATATGCTGGTATCCAAATCAATAATAATTCCTTTATCTTACTCCACATATTATTAGCGCTGGGTTACGGTGCAATATGTTTTTATTCAGTGAAGCACTTAAGGATCAAGTGAAATATGTTCTTCTATTAACCTTTTTATTCGGGGTGGCGTTTACAGCCTTTGTGCCTGACCAAGAAGATTTCAGCTTTATTCTTGCCGGATTCTCAGTTTCCTTTGCCTCCTACATTATTTTAATACACAAGTCATACTTTAAGCTTAACGCACTTTTATATTGTGCAGTGATTATAAGAGTCATCTTACTTTTTGCCTTTCCCAACTTAAGTGATGATATATATCGGTTCATATGGGATGGTAACTTGCTTCATGAGGGCATTAATCCTTATGAATATCTACCATCAGAATACATTGAAAGTACTAACGTAGAGCTTTTTAGAAATACCTTCCCTTTACTAAACTCTCCTGACTACTATAGCATCTATCCCACCTTCGCACAAATAATATTCTATATAAGCTCATTCTCTTGGATGGATACCTCTTTTGTAATCAAACTCATCTTAATTGCAGCGGAATGCCTCACCATTTACACGGGTATTAAGGTATTGGACTTATTAAAAATGGATCAGAGAAATATCCTTTGGTATGCGCTAAATCCTTTGGTCATCGTAGAGGTTATGGGCAATCTCCATTTTGAAGGATTTGTAGCATGTTTCTTTATGATTGCACTGTATTACTACTTGGTTCAAAAACTAAATGCATCCTCTTTCTTTCTCGCATTATCTATTTCAGTGAAACTCGTACCCTTACTTTTCTTACCCTACTTTCTGTTCCAAATGAAATGGCCAAAGGCTCTTTTCTATCTGATGAAAGTGGGACTGATAACCCTTATTTTATTGTCACCCTTAATTCTTCAACTTTCTGGATTTACAGAAAGTCTAGATCTTTATTTTAGAAAGTTTGAATTTAATGCCAGTATTTATTTTGTCTTGAGAGAAATAGGCCAATTGTGGAAGGGTTATAATATGATTGCGCAAATAGGTCCATGGCTCGGGGTATGTACATTTGTTGTAATTATGTTACTTGCCTATAAGGTTAAAGATTTTATACTTTTTTGCCAACTTGCTTTACTCGCCTTTCTTCTTCTTAGTACCACAGTGCATCCCTGGTACTTAACTTTAGGTGTTCTTCTCAGCGTTTTTAGTCACTTAAGATTCTTCATCCTATGGTCTTTTCTGATCATTTTAAGCTACTCTAAATACGGAATGGGAAATCAAGCCTACTACACATTTATTGGAATTGAATATCTTATATTGACGGCCTACCTGATATATGAAATAAGTAAAAGAAGAACCAGAACTTTTAATTTAGAATGATTCTAAGGCTTTAATTGAAAACAAATACAGAAGAAAATCGCTTCTGATAATAAATACTAAATGATGGAAGATAACAAATTAACAGAAATACAAGTTTTTGGAGACGGTCCTCTCAGAGTAAACGGTCCTCTTAAAGTTACTTTGAGAGATGGAAGTGAAGTCGAGAAGGAGAATGGAGCAACTTTTTGTAGATGTGGAATGAGTTCAAACAAACCCTTCTGTGACGGAAGGCATAAGAAAGAAGGTTGGACAGACCTGTAAGAAATGTAATTAAAAAAAAAGGCGACTGAAAGAATATTCAGTCGCCTTTTTTATGCTCTTAAAGTTTATTTTCTTAAAATTCCCAAAGGTCGTGCTCGAAATTGAAAAGATCATTTTTAATCTTTTGACTTTCTAATAACACATCTATTCCTAACTGATCACTTTCTTCGAAGTAATCCTTTAATCTTAAATCCAAAACATTCGATTGCTTGTAAATGTAGCTGGCAAAAACTCTGGCTTCGAATAAATCGTACCATGTCATTGGAGCTGCATCATTTGAATCATTAAAGACCTGGAACTTAGACAGTGACTCTCTAATCTGCGGGTAGTAAACCCAGAAAAGTGGTGCCTCATATTTAAATAGTCCAGTGTCTTCATCGTATTCTTCCTTAATCGGAGCGATTCCGAGAATTCTTACTCTCATTCTGGAAGTTTCCTCATCAAAGAACCATACTTCTTTCACTCTGTATCTTTTAATGTCTTCCCAATTGATCTCTTCAGTAGTGATTTTGATCTGCTCTTCATAAGTTTCAGGGTCAAAAACTACTGATGTATCTACTCTGTTCAGAATACCTGTCAATTCATTGCTTTCGATGATTTCAGTAAATCTATCATCTCTGAAAACATTGATTTCACCATCATTAGCCAACTGCTGAATAATGGAAAAGAAAGACTTTTCAGGATATCTGAATACAAGGTTTCTTTTTTCTCTTGTATCGATTACCCTCCATATTCTTTTCTCCCATGCAATATCAGCTTCTCTGATAGGCTCGTAAGGTAAAACTCTGTTCTCGACCATCAATCTCTTTTCTACCACACCATCTAAGAACACTTCGTTAGCAGGTTCGCTTGATTCAGTCATGATTTCTTCAGCTCGTTGAGCAGTAGAAACATTCACCGATCCTACTACCAGAACGAGTAGAAGGAAAGCATTAAAAAATTTAAGAGCAAAATTCATCTTTTTCAATATTTGAATTTAAAAATCGAGAGTTCTCATTAGAGTGAGAACTCTCAAAAAACCTTTTATTTAATTTATGTTGAACACCATAGTGTTCAATTCTCTTTGTGCAGGGTCTCCAGGACACTTACACTTAACGTTTTCAAAATAGTAGGTATCACCTGGCTTCGCTTTGGCAATAATGGCCTGAGTTTGAGCAGTATAATTAGAACCTGGATTTGTAGAAAATTCAGGGTCTTGTCTTTTAGCTACTCTGACTACTCTGTATCCAGCGATGTTACACTTTGCATCGAAGTCAAAGTTTTGTAAGTCTCCGTAGACACCAATCTGCGCTTTAAATGGACCTGCGCCCATAGTCCCTCCAGATTTTCCTGAAAGTTTAGCAATTGGATCAGGTATTCTTTTCACTCTGAAATCTTTAGTTGCATTTAGACCAGGAGCAGAAACTCTAATCTCTGCAAATTCACCTTTAGCGGTCGGTCTACTCACATTAACGGTATAAGTTCCGTCACCATTCTTCTTGATTTTAGGTCCACCAGCTCCACCTGCGCTCACTTGTATTTGACCTGAAGGTACACCTGCAGCAGAAACTTCTACTGGGTTATCCACTCCAATATAGAATACATTCATCTTAGAAGCAGAAACTGAAACAGATCTTTCACCTACTTCATATTCGAAAGTCTTTCTAAAAGTTTGAACCTCATCGGTCACCGGATTTCTAATGCTTGCGACAGCGTCAAACTTCTTGATACCTACAGAAGAAGCAGTTTGCTCAAAAGTAGCAATTCCTTCACTGTTGACAGGTAAAGCCTTTCCATTGACACTAATGCTTATTCCTGTTTTAGAGTCAGCACCTGCGAAAGCAGATAAGAATACATCCGTTTTAAATTTCTCACCCTTAATAACATAAGATTTTTCAGGTGCTGAAACCACAGTAAACTTATCAAGTACTACATCTGTAGTAGTTCCCACTTTTCCAGCTAAGTAATTTAAGAAAGCTGATTCAGTAGATTTTACATCATTCTGAAACTTTCTAAATATTGGCAGAGTGGCTTGTAAAGGCATATGGTCAAAATTCATATGAGACCAGGAAGCTTTTCCTTTTTCTCTCCATGTTTGATCATCGATAGTTACGGCAACGTTCTTTTCAAATTCAGATCTGTCTTCTTCATCAACTAATTGCATGATCTCATCTTTGTAATCGATAAGAGCTTGCTTAAGTTTTGCTCCATTCCCCTCTTCTACCAGGTATCTGGTAGTGATATCCATGTTCTTCTTTCCTTTAAGATCGTCTGTCTGAGCTCCAGTTTCTTTATCTTCTACCCATCCATTGGTTGCAGCAATCATATCTTCCATAAGTTGCTCAATCTGTGCTTCCATATTATTCGAAAGCTCTCTCGCAGGCTCTATTCTTTCAGCATACTGTGCTAAGGACTCTTTCTTTTTTGCACCATCCTGAATGGCTGGAATGATGGCATCATTGGATTGCTCTAAAGCAGCATTTGATTTTATAAGACCTTTATCAACAATTTTAAAGGCATTAAAAATTTCAGCAGACACATTTAGAGCCAACATTGCCGTCAAAACCAGATACATGATGTTGATCATCAGCTGGCGCGGTTCCTTTGGTATTGACATTTTTTATTATTTTAAATAGTTAGCTAATGGTTTTCAATTACGTTCTTGCAATCGGTGCATTAAAAGCACTTAGTACATTTCCGTAAACAGAATTTAACGAAGTCAAGTTTCTATTAAGAGAAACCATTTGCTCCTTATATAATTTTGTATCTTCTACAGTGTCGTTTAGTGTAGCCATTGCTTCATTCATTCTTGAATAGAAATTATGCATGGACTTAAGTTGTTCTGAAGTTTCAGAGAAATCTACTTCCTGAAGTGATTTTAACGCTCCTAAGCTTCGAGACATAGATTGAAGCTCATCAAGCATTCCTCCTAGTTTGTTATCTACAGATTCTCCATCCAAAGGTTTGAATGTTTCAGCTGAACCAACTGCTCCAGCGGAAAGAGGAGATAAATTTGCTTTGTAATTATCCAGACCTGGATATAATTTTTCCCAGTAATAGTCTTTTTCAGGGCCAATTATTCCAAGAAAAGCGAATAGTACTGCCTCCGTAATCAGACCAATGGTAATCATAGTACCACCCCATGGCTCACTATTAATCTTACCCAAGGCTCCCAACATTACAGCCGCTGCACCTAATCCAATAAGTAAGTTTTTGAAATATTTGAAACCCTTTGATTTTAAGAAACTCATTTTTTTACAATTTAAAGTTAGTTGAATAAATAATGTTAATTAGATGCCGATTCAAGTATCGACTTTGAGCTTTGTACCACATATGCAGCACTAATAATGAGTTGGTAGTTTATGTCATTCATAGCACCACAGCTGAACGAGGTGCTATGATTAAAAATTGTCATTTATTTAAAATCATTAATAGAACGTCCCAGATAAGTCAATGCACATCTGAATCCTATGTATGATTTTGTTGTATCCTGAAATTCCCAATGTCTGGTTCCAGTCTGAATGAAGTAAGAAATATCTTTCCATGAACCTCCTCTTAATACTTTTCTTTTAAGAACGTCTGGGTCATCTTCCTTAGCATCATATTTCAAATCAGGATTCAAATCATGAACAAAGCTATAAGCATTGGGCTCATAGGCAGTTTCAGTCCATTCAGCAACATTTCCCGCCATACAGTATAAGCCATAGTCATTAGGAAAGTAGGCATCTGCAGGCACAGTAGTCATTCCACCATCTTCCGGATAATTACCTCTTCCTGGCTTAAAGTTAGCCAACAGACATCCTTTGGCGTTTCTGACATATGGTCCTCCCCATGGATATGGAGATAAATCTTTTCCTCCTCTTGCCGCATATTCCCATTCACTTTCCGTAGGCAATCTGAAGTTTTCGGTATTAACTCCACTATCATTGTACTTGTTCCATAAAGCAGATCTCCAGTGACAGAAAGCTTTAGCCATTTTCCAATTAACTCCCACTACTGGATAATCATCAAAAGCAGGATGCCAGAAATAATTTCTAGCGAAAGGCTCATTGTATGAATATGCAAAATCTCGTATCCAAGCCAATGTGTCTGGATAAATATTTACTTCATCTCTATTGATTAAACTTGTTCTTTCAGCGCCACTTGCAGCTTTTTTCCAGTCAATCCACTCATAGGCGTAGTTCATTTGTCTGGTATCTAACTCTCTCTTACCATTAAAAGCCATGTCACCTTGATAGAACATTTCATCTAAGGTCTCATCGGTGTAGTCTAATTCATATTCCCAGTCCAATCTTTCATTACCATATTCATCCTCGGTAAAATCACCCATAATGGTGTGAGCTATTGAATCTCTTACCCAATAAACAAACTGCCTGTACTCATTATTGGTAATTTCGGTATCATCCATAAAGAATCCGGCAATGGAAATGGCCTTGGGTCGTTGAGTATATGTGGAAAATACATCCTGGTCACTCTGGCCTATGTGCAATGTCCCAGATGGTATGTACACCATACCATATGGATTTATACCACTCCAGGAAGGACGGTCTAATACACCAGTTAATTCACCGTAATTGCTGCTGCCACAAGAAGTCATGACAATCACAATCGAGGCAAGTAAAAATAGAGAATTTACAATCTTTTTCATCTTTCAAACTTAGTTTCTACTGCAAGTTTTTAATACAAAATTCAGACTAAAATTAAGTCCGAAATCTTTCTTTTGTTCAATCTAAATATAAACCTTTAATCTATAGACGCTTTTATCGGGAAAAGCCACTAAACTAACGGCGTAAAATTTTCTTTATTATTGATTTTACTTTTTTTTAACAAAAAGCGGAAAAGAATTTTAAAGGTACCTTGGATTATAAATAATCTTTGGGGGTAATCCTGCTCCTATCAATTTATTGAGGTTATAATTTAATAGTATTTCATGCGTTCCATCATGTACCGATCTTAGGGCTGAAACACCAATGTCATAAGCATATGACAAAGTATAATGTTCGTTGAATCGCCAGCCTGCATAAACAATCGCTGCATCTAATGTCCTTGAATTATAACCACGCACTCCTAATCCTCCAAAAATATTGCCAGATAATTTTGCAATGGCTGCCACGTCGATCTGAGTCTGTACCAAATCGGAACGGACCATAATAGAAGGTGCAACAATTAAATTATCATTTAGGTCAATATTAGATTCACCATAGAAGTTTATGTATGGAATCAGCTCCACCTTTGTGTCGCTAATCGATATACTTGTTGAAGGGAAAGTCGAAATGGAAAGACCCGCTTCGAAGAAATTCCCAATGAAATAGACACCCGCTCCATATAGCACCCCTACCCCGCTTTCATTTAATTCAGAGAGGATGGGATCTTGATGGCTAATGGTGGGATCTTCGTAGATACCACTCGGTGTCCTTAAAAGTGAGCCACTTAAAGCACTTTGCATTAAGCCAGCCTTCAACCCACCGGAAAATAATCCCAAGGTTGTTTCCAAAACGTAATTGTATGAAATGGTACCCAATGTGTTGTTAAAATAGCCTATTTGTTCATTGGCGACATTAATCCCTAAAGCTCCATTCAATATGTACATTGGGAGATGTGCATTTACATTCTGAGTCCTGGGTTGCGTAGGAAGTTCATTCCATTGTGACCTGTAAACTCCTGTAACATTTAATGAATATTCAAAGCCTGCATATGCGGGATTCATCTGATATTTGTTGAACATAAACTGGCTAAACTGCATGGGCTGCTGAGCTATAGCACTGGAAGAAATAATCAATAAGAGAAATAAAAACCTATTCAAAGTATCGATTCTGGTTTATGTCATTCTTTAATCAAACGCAAATTGGTATTAAAAGTTACCAAAATATGAAAAAAAATGCAGTTATATCACTCAGCGTCACTGATATATACTTCCAAGCCATCGTATGCCGGTAAAACACTCTTCGGTAATTCTTGCTCCCATTCCTGGACAGGCCCAATATCATGTGAAAAATGAGTCAAATAAGTTTGCTCCGCGCCTATTTTTTTACTCATCTGAACAGCCTCATCAATAGTCAAGTGTGAATGATGCTCTTTTTTCCGAAGCGCATTCAGAACTATAACATCTAAATTTTTCAATTTTTTAAATTCATTTTCGGGTATGGTCTTCACATCTGTTAAATAGCAGAACCCACCTATTCGATACCCTAATATAGGCAAAGATCCATGGTGCACTCGAACGGGAGTTACACTTAAACCATTGACATCAAACGACTGGTCATCAGAAATAGATTCCATTAAAAATTTAGGACTTCCTGGATAGGGGTTGGATGTAAAGGCATACTCAAATCGTTTCTTTACTTCATCCAGCACCCTCTGCTCACCATAAATAGGCATGTCTTTTCTCTGTCTGAAATTGAAAGGTCGAAGGTCATCTGCACCTATCATATGATCGTTGTGCTCATGGGTCAGCAGAACAGCATCAAGCTTATCAATCGAATGGGCCAGCATTTGTTGTCTGAAATCCGGACCTACATCAATGCAAATACTGGTTTTACCAACCTCAACGAAAACCGAAGTTCTTAATCGATTATCTCTGTGATCATCAGAAAGACATGCAGAACATTTGCAACCAATCACGGGTATGCCTTGAGAAGTACCTGTACCCAGAAATGTAATTTTCATCAATTAATTTTCGAAGATTCCGTCCGTCAAGTCGAGTTGAGGAATAATTTCCTGAAGTACATTAATCCGACCTTCTACATCAAAAAACTTATTGACGACAATAATGTTTGAATCATTAACGATGCAATATCCAGATTTAAAATGACCTTTTTCATAGATCAATTTATAGTCATGATCCGCAAGATATTGCTCGATCTTTTTCAGATTATTTCTCGTATATTTCATCATTTTCGCTTATCTCTTAATTTTGCGTACCATGAATACAGCAAAAATAGCATTTTTCATATTAATTTCCTTTATATCTGTAGAAGCACAATCGTTCTTTAAGGGCAGCGCAATTATTGGGGTCAATGCTTCGCAAATAGATGGTGACGACCTGGCTGGATACCATAAATATGGACTTACAGCAGGAGTAAAAGTTGAGTTTCCATTGAGCCCCAGTTTTGATTTAGGACTAGAATTTTTGTATTGCCAGCGAGGATCACGAACTGCTTTAATCTATAACATTTACTCCGAAACTTACAGATTTGGCTTAAATTATATTTCTATGCCGCTCATATTAAAGTGGAACGACTGGTGGGTTCCTGAAGAATCCTATTATAAGGTCAACTTACACGGGGGCTTAGCCAATGCCTATTTGATTTCAAGTGATACTGAAGAAAGTCCTATTCCTATTGATCGAGATTTGAATGATTATGATCTAAGCTTGGTGCTAGGGGGTGGATTTGCCTTTTCTAAGAATTGGTCCATTTCATTGAGATATTCCAGGTCACTTACTACGCTATATGAATTAGAAACTTTTCCTGGAAGAGAAAGAGAAAGACTCCTTGGATATTTTCTTACATTGAGGACGGAATATACTTTTTAACACTTGTTTTATGAGATTTGTAATCAATTTGTTACTTATTGGTTGTCTGTTAGCATGTAACAATAGTGGTGAGCGTTCATCAAGTTTGGAGGGTGCTTCTGCAAGTGCTAGCGATCAATCGAAGTCAGCTAATGTCACCCCTCCACCCGCTATTCCTACAGAAATCCTCTTGGATGTATATGAAAATTGCGATTACATAGATTTTATATTTCCCAATCTTCCATTTAGTATTTCACAGGAAGACAAATCATCGATTCAGCAAACGATGAGGCATATTAACAACGTACAGCCCAGTAATTATAATCCAGATTGTCCTTACTTCGCTCAACAGATCTTTCAGGAAAATGGAGAAATCGTTTTGGATGCTAAAATCTTCTTTGAGCCCACCTGTACCTATTACTTATTTTATGAAAATGGGCTTCCTGTCTACAGTGCGAGTTTCACCAATGAAGGGATAGAATTTTATCGAAAAATTCTAGCACAAGCACAGCAGATGTAGTGGCATGGAGAAGTATGCAGCTATTGATTTAGGGACAAATACTTTTCACTTGCTTATCGCTTCCTTTAATGAGGAAGGAAGATTAATAGAGCATTTTCGTCGGCGTGAATACATTCATTTAGCGAAGGATGGGATCGAAAGAATAAGCCAGGAGGCATATAACAAAGCACTTACATGTGTGCAACAATTTGCTACAGACCTTGAGCATTTTGAAATTTCACATATCTCTTGTTCAGGCACTGCCGCACTGAGAACAGCCTCTAATGGTCTAAGTTTAGTGCATGAAATAGAAAATTGTCTTAAGGTTAAAGTTGATGTGATAGATGGCATCACAGAGGCCAAGTATATTTACCAGGGTGTAAAACTAGCTGTCCCTGATTTAAAGGAAGGTAACCATCTGATCATGGACATCGGCGGTGGAAGTGTGGAATTTATTGTAATCAAATCCGGTCACTTTGTATGGAGCAACAGTTATCCGATTGGAATTGCCGTGCTGAGAAGGCAGTTTCACAAAAGTGAGCCCATCACACGTGATGAAATCATGATGATCAATCAATTTATTCGCGACCATATTGCTAAATTACTTTACTTATGTCGGGATACTAAATTTACCAGTCTAATAGGTGCATCAGGTTCATTTGAAGTACTTTCAAAGATGGCTTCAGACCAAGATGAGGCTTTACAAATGGATGTTCCGATATCTTCCTTCCTGGATTTTTATGAAGAAATCGTTAGTGCTAGTCTCGATGAGAGGCTAAGCAGAGAGGACATTCCAAAAGACAGAGCACAATTGATTGTCGTTGCATTTCAGCTTATTAAATATATGCTGAGCCAACTGAAAATTGATAAAATTATAGTTTCAAAATATGCCATGAAAGAAGGAATGTTGAGCAATTTTTTAGATGCATCTAAAAATTAATTTTGATTAGTCTTAAATATGACTTAGATTTGCATGATGGACTTATTGATAGATGCGTTGAGTTCCGGATGGGCTATAAGAGCAATGATTGCTTCTTCACTGGTGGGTATCATGTGTGGTGTTATTGGCTGCTTCATAGTGCTGAGGAACATGTCATTGATCGGAGATGCTCTGGCACATGCCATTTTGCCTGGTATTTTTGTAGCTTTTATCCTTGTGGGCTACAGTACCATCGGATTCTTTTTGGGTTCAGTAGTGGCAGGCTTATTCACTGCATTCGGCATCACCTGGATTCAGCACAATGTAAAGACCAAAAACGATGCAGCAATTGGTATTGTTTTCACAACGATGTTTGCTATAGGAGTGATGGGTATTTCATACATTTCTCAGGGCGAAGGAGTACATTTAGATTTATCTGATTTTTTGTTTGGGACGACTTTAAGTATTAGCCCTGAAGATATTTACATTACGGGTACCGTTTGCATTTTTGTCCTGGCTTCGGTGGTTGTATTTTACCGGTATCTCTTCATCACGACTTTTCAAGAGACCATTGCCCAGACCATGGGAATATCTGTAAAAATGATTCATTATTTCTTGATGCTTTTACTTTCATTTGCAGTAGTTTCTGCTCTAAGAAGTGTCGGTGTCATCCTGGTGGTCGCCATGTTGATCACACCAGCATCAACAGCTTTGTTACTTTCGAATAAATTGAAAAATGTGCTGATCATATCAGCAATTATTGGGCTTATATCTGCGAATCTCGGTTTAATCATATCCATCATATTCAACACAACTCCAGGGCCGGCTATGACTGTGGTAGTTACTGGTTTATATTTAATAGCTGCCGTATTTTCACCAAAAAAAGGCTTGGCAGTTCGCTACATTCGGAAGCAGCGACAGAGATTAAAAATTGAACAAGAAGATATCTTGAAGCAAGCGGTCAAGGCTGATGATGGTATTGTGCTGGATGTGTCATATTTTACCGATAAACTTGATTTTTCAAAAGGTCAGGTCAAAACCCTTTTACAGCAATTGAGTAAAGAGGGTTTGGGTCAATGGAAGAATGGTAGGTTTAAACTCACTGACAAGGGACTTTCCGCTGGTGAGGTCCTGGTTCGAGCGCACAGGCTTTGGGAAACCTATCTTGTGGACAAAGTAGGATTAAATGAAGAACAGATCCATGATGAAGCAGAGAAAATGGAACATCATATGTCCTCGGAATTTTTGGACGAAGTGGATCACCTGCTCGGCTATCCGGAAAAAGACCCTCATGGTAGTCCCATTCCTCAGAAGTTTACACGACCTAAGCTGTCAATTATCGATCTCCACCCAAAAAGTAAAGCTAAGATAGCTTCGAAGCAAATCAGTGATGCCATCGAAAGTGAACTGTGGGAGCTAGGATTATTGCCTAATCAGGATTTCATCTTAAATGAAATAGGTCGTGATTATGTTGAAATACAGTGTGATTCGGAAAAGAAAGAGATTCGTACTTCTCTGGCAAGATTAATTAGTGTAGAGAAGTAGTGCAATTTGCTTCGCAACAGTCGGTCACATTCGCTATCACGCCGCTGGCGTGATTACTTCGTACCGCTGCCCTCCCATCCGGCAGGTTTGCTGCCGGTTCGTTCGCTATCACGCCGCTGGCGTGATTACTTCGTACCGCTGCCCTCCCATCCGGCAGGTTTGCTGCCGGTTCGTTCGCTATCACGCCGCTGGCGTGATTACTTCGTACCGCTCACTCTTCTTCGTGAATGTTATCAAATAAGGCGTTCAATCTATACATCTCATCCAGCGTTTCATCAATGAAAAAATGTATGGTAGGGATGCGTCTAACATGCTTTTTGATGCGATGAGCTAATAACTGACGCAGTCGATGCGTATGTTGTTGAACCATTTCAACTACTGCATTCTTATCATCAGTATTATAAATGGAAAGATAAATTTTTGATTGACTCATGTCCGGAGTAACCTGAACATTGGTCACTGTAACCAATGCATCTCCATAAATATATGGTCCTTCCTGAAAAAAAACCATGCCCATATTTCTCTTGATTATTTCTGCTACCTGCAAATTTCTTTTCGATGCCATACTGAATTTTTACTTTAAAGAATCAAAGATAGTAAAGATCTCACTACTACTCTTGATCTTAATCTCTATATCCGCTTTTACCTCGATCACCCAGATGATATTAGTATTCTCCAAATTAGTCAAAAGCATATGTTTTTAAAATATCATACATTCGCATAAAACATTATTCTGGTGTCTCACTATCTCGATACTCCTATTGAATATCTAAAAGGAATAGGTCCTGCACGTGCAGATCTTCTAAAGACAGAGATTCAGGTTTTCAAGTACGGCGATTTCATTTATAATTTTCCATTTCGTTACATTGATAAATCTTCCTTTCAACTCATCAAAGATCTGAAGACAGATGGTGAAACTGTTCAATTAAAAGGCTACCTGACTTCCTTGGAATTAATCAAAGGAGCCAATAATCGCCGTCGACTAGTAGGCCTGTTCAAAGATCCATCTGGATTTGTCGAGCTCATTTGGTTCCAAAGAGCAAAAGTTTTAAGCGAAATACTACAGATAGGTTCTGAATATGTGCTTTATGGCACGCTAAAAATTTATAAAGGCAAAAAATCATTTGCCCATCCTGAAATGGAACTTTCTGAAAAAGTAAAAAAAGGCGTTCAAAGGTCCTTTGATCCTGTTTACTATACCACAGAAAAACTCAGTAGTAGAGGCTTAGATGCGAAAGGTATCAGAAAAGCAATGCAAGCACTTTTCGAAAAAATGCCTGCAGGTGCCATACACGAAACTTTACCTTCTTACTTATTAGAAAGGCTTAAGTTAATCGGCAAATATCAAGCTTTAAAAGAGTTGCATTTTCCAACCAGTCAATCTGCCCTAGAAGAAGCTCAAAAAAGAATGAAGTTTGAAGAACTATTCTTTATGCAGATGAGGCTACTTCAGACTCGCAACATTCGGAAGCAAACCATTAAAGGTCATGTTTTTGAAAAAGTGGGGGAGAAGTTCAATCGATTTTTCTCTGAAAAACTACCTTTTGAATTGACCAGCGCTCAGAAAAGAGTCATCAAAGAAATCAGAGCAGATTTAGGATCTGGAATTCATATGAATAGATTGGTTCAGGGTGATGTCGGAAGTGGTAAAACCATGGTAGCATTGATGTGCATGTTAATTGCCATTGACAATGGTTTTCAAAACTGCATGATGGCGCCCACAGAAATACTCGCTCGGCAACATTATGCTTCTGTTTTAGAGTACGTTTCAGGGTTAGGGCTTAAAATCGGCTTTCTATCTGGAAACGTCAAAGGTAAAAAGCGAAAAGAGTTATTGAAGATGCTTAAAGAGGGTGACATTGACATACTGATCGGCACGCATGCCCTCATTGAAGATCCTGTCAAATTTAAAAACTTGGGCTTGGCCATCATAGACGAGCAACACCGCTTCGGGGTGGTTCAACGTGCTAAGTTATGGGGTAAAAATAAAACCATGCCGCCACATGTGTTGGTCATGACAGCAACCCCCATTCCCAGAACTCTTGCTATGACCCTCTACGGTGACTTAGATGTCTCCATCATAGATGAACTACCACCTGGTCGTAAAGAAGTCACCACCAAGCATTTTACGGAATCAAGAAGGCCTCATGTACTCAACTTCATGCATCATGAAATACAAAAAGGAAGGCAGATATATGTGGTTTATCCTTTAATCGAAGAATCTGAAAAACTCGATCTGCAGAACTTGAATGCTGGCTATGAGATGTTGCTCCAATATTTTCCTCCGGAAAGGTTTAATATCAGTGTCGTACACGGCAAAATGAAACCTAAGGACAAGGATTTTGAGATGGAAAGATTTGTGACCGGAAAAACGCACATCATGGTAGCCACCACTGTGATAGAAGTCGGTGTCAATGTGCCTAATGCCACTGTCATGATCATTGAAAACTCTGAACGATTTGGCTTATCCCAGTTACACCAATTGAGGGGACGAGTGGGCCGTGGAGCCGAGCAATCATATTGCATTTTAATGACCTCCTATAAAGTTTCTAAGGAGGGAAAAGAAAGAATTCAAACCATGGTTCGGACCAATAACGGTTTTGAAATTGCTGAGGCCGATATGCAATTGAGAGGCGCTGGAAACATAGAGGGAGTTCAACAATCTGGTTATCTGGATTTTGCCATTGCCAACCTTGCTACTGACACTCCAATACTTACCGCAGCCAGACACATAGCAGAAAAGATTCTATCTGCCGATCCGAGGCTAGAATTACCAGAAAATTTGACCTTAAGGAATGAGATGATCAGGATTCAAAAAAAATATAAGAGCTACAGCCGAATATCCTAATTCATATTGAAGATTTCATCTAATTTATAGGTATGCGTGCCCAAATTATTCCTTAGGACACAAGTCCTCATCGCTGTCGCAACCTCTTGATCTCGAATGGGTCGATATTTCTTGACAAATGGAACCCATGAAACCGCTTTCACTAGGGCTAATCCGATTTTTTCTCCTACCCTATTCTCACTTCTGTCTCCAGACAAGATGCTTGGTTGAAGTATATGAATGGACTTAAATTCTAATTTCTTTACGGCTTCTTCTAATTCACCTTTCATCCTAGAGTAAAAAATACGCGATTTTGGGTGAGCTCCGGCTGAAGAAACCAAAACATAGTGTTCAACATCGTTATCCGCTGCTGCTTTCGCCATCTCATACTGGTAAGTATAATCCACTTTGTACTGTTCATCCTTACTACCAGCCGCGGACATAGTTGTTCCCAAAGTAGAAAATAGAACATTTCCTTGCATTAGATCCTTCCATGTTTGGGGTTTGTCAAAATCGATGATAAACTCTTCTAATTTATCATGCTTGACACCAGTTGGTCTTCGATGTAGAACCCTTACTTTGGAGTAATCATCATCAATAAGTAACTGTTTTACAAGTTCAGAGCCTACCAGACCTGTAGCTCCTATTACAATCGCCTCTAATTCTCTTGACTTCATCTAAGCGTATTTTCTGTGTTACCTTTTTGTTTTGAAAGAGTTCGCAATTGACTTTTAAACCATTCAATTATACATCAATATTAGTGCTTTAACATTTCTAAATCTTTGGCTAAGTGTTCAATTTAACTTAAGCTCTAAAATATGGAGCAAACCTCAATAGATATTTCGACCAATATTAATTATATTAAAAGCTTTTAATCCAAGCAAGCTATGTTGAAAAAATTTATCGCCGTTCTTATCATCTTTATGTTCATAAAAGTCATTCATTCTCAAGGATTTGAAGGGTACTACCAATATCCAACTATTCACGACGACATGATTGTTTTTGCGGCAGAAGGTGATTTATGGAAAGTAAGCACTTTAGGGGGCATGGCCACCCGACTTACTACCCATCCTGAAGAAGAGACGTATCCTTCTATTTCTCCAGATGGTCAGACCATTGCATACACTGCAAGTTACGAAGGTCCAAGTGAGGTCTATACACTTCCCATTAACGGAGGTTTGACTAAAAGATGGACCTATGAATCTGATTTCTCTTTGGTCAACGGATGGACTTCAAATGGCCAAATCATCTACGATACGAGAGCATACTCAACCTTACCAGACCGGCAGGTGGTTCTCATTGACCCGAAAGATTCTACCAAAACGCTAGTTCCACTTTCTCAAGCAAGTGAGGCTTCTTATTCCAATGATGGCAAAACCGTATATTTTGTAAGACCCTCTTTTCATGGAAATGTTACAAAGCGATACAAAGGTGGAACAGCCAGGCAAATTTGGAAATTCACAGAAGGAGACGAAGAAGCTGTCAAATTGACAACTGACTATACAGGTGAAAGTCACCACCCCATGGTTTATGGAGATCAGATTTACTTCATTACTGACCGTGATGGAACGATGAACATATGGTCCATGGATAACAATGGTTCAGGTTTACAACAACATACATTTCATGAAGACTTTGATGTTAGATTAGCAGATATGTCCGGAGATTTAATTGTTTATAATCGAGCGGCCGATTTATGGTTGTATAACATTGGTACAAAAGAAAACAACAAACTAAAGATCCGTATTCCCAGTGATCTTGATCAATTACGGGAGAAATGGGTTGAAAATCCAACTGAAAATCTAACCTCTGTCAACGCTTCACCAAATGGTGATAGAATTGTCTTGACTGTGAGAGGTAAAGTATTCGTGGTTCCTTCAAAACAAGGTAGAATCATCAAATTCGATGATCAAAGTGAGGTAAGATATCGGGATGCTCACTTCTCGCCTGACGGTAAAACCATTTATGTTCAGTCTGACGCAACAGGTGAATTTGAATTTGTTAAACTACCCTCGAACGGATTAGGATCTTCTGAACAAATTTCATCTGGTGGAGATGTTTTAAGGTACGAAGGCATTGTTTCTCCAGACAATCAGTATATAGCGTATGATGATATCCATGGTCATTTGTTTGTTTTAAACATATCCAGTGGGGAAAGCGCAAAAATATCAACCAATTCGGAGGGCATAGGCTCTTTTACATGGTCCAAGGATGGACAATGGCTAGCTTTTGAACAATCAGCATTGAATACCATGCGTCAAATTCACCTTTATAATGTTAAAAGTAAGAATAGCTTTCCTATCACATCTGATCGCGCCAATAGTTTTAATGTGCAATGGAGTAGTGATGGAAAATTTATATATTTTCTATCAGATCGTAGTTTTACTTCTTTAGTTGGCTCACCATGGGGAACCCGCCAACCAGAACCGTATTTTGATGCAGGAGAAAAGTTGTACATTTTACCACTTAAACCTGAATATCGGTCTCCCTTCAGACCGATGAACGAGCTGTTCGAAAAAGACACGACTAAAGTGGAAAAGGTATCAATAGATCAGGAAAATATAATGTCTCGCATAGAAGAGGTGCCCATTAAACCCGGTAATTATTCCGGGATGAAGGTAGGTAAAGATGCTATTTATTTATTATCAAGGTCTACAGGTGTCAATGCATCTAACGATTTGATGGTATTAAAAATAAGTAATGAAGAAATTCAGTTAAAAACGGTTATCGATGATGTTAATCAATTCGACCTGACTAATGATCACGAGAAACTAATGATAAGAAAAGGAAGCAACTACTTTATGATTGACGCTCCAAAAAATAAGGTCAGTGATCTTTCCGATGCAAAAATTGATCTTTCCGGAGTAAAGTATACCATTAATCCACGAGAAGATTGGAGACAGATTTTTACAGATGCATGGAGAATGGAAAGAGACTATTTCTATGATGAAAACATGCATGGTGTAGATTGGGAAGCGATGCATGATAAATACAAGCCACTGGTTGAGCGAGTTACAACCAGGGAAGAGTTATCAGAACTCATAGGTCGCATGGTCGGCGAACTCTCTGTCTTACATACCAGTGTAAGAGGAGGAGATACCCGTGAAGATGAACAAAATATCAGGGTCGCCAGTCTTGGTGGAAGATTCACAAGAGATGAACAGGCTGGCGGATATCGTCTGGAACATATATATCAATCTGATCCGGATTACCCAGATGAAAGATCACCACTTGATGATCCTTTTCTTGATATACAAGAAGGTGACCTTATCACAGCAATCGATGGTCATTCCGTGTTGAATAGTGTTGATATTAATGAGTTTCTAAGAGGGAAAGGCGGTCAACAAGTATTGCTGGAAATCAAAAGGGGAAATTCCCTGAAAAAAACTATAGTAGAACCACTTTCCAGTAATTACAATTTGCGTTACAATGATTGGGAGTACTCCAGAAGGCAGGAGGTAGAACAAGCATCTGAGGGTCAAATAGGATATGTCCACTTAAGGGCCATGGGAAGTAATGACTTAAGTCAATGGTATCGTGATTTTTATCCAGTGTTTAACAGACCTGGACTGATTGTAGATGTACGACATAATCGCGGAGGAAACATCGAAAGTTTTGTTTTGGAAAAATTGATGAGGAAGGCCTGGATGTATTGGGCAGGCCGCCAAGGTCAACCATCTTGGAATATGCAGTATGCATTCAGGGGGCATATTGTAGTACTGGTGGATGAATTAACTGCGTCTGACGGGGAAGCTTTTGCTGAAGGCTTTAAGCGTTTAGACTTGGGTACAACGATCGGAACAAGAACATGGGGTGGTGAAGTGTGGTTAAGCAGTGTGAATAGACTAACCGATAATGGTATTGCCAGAGCTCCCATGAACGGAGTATATGGTGCGGAAGGAGAATGGTTGATTGAAGGTCATGGTTTTGAACCAGATATCGTAGTGGTGAACATGCCACATGAAACTTTTCATGGACGCGATGCACAACTGGAGAAAGCCATTGAAATCTTGATGAAGAAAATTCAGGAAGATCCCAGAGCTGTTCCAGATCCTCCAGCATTTCCAGATATGTCTTTTAAAAACAATGCGAAGAAGAAGTGATCAAAGTACTTGGACTGTCATCTCTCCAGTAACCAGGTGTTCTTTATTTTAGTTAGCCTGATTTACAGTCAAAAAGAGATTTTGGTCATCTGTGTATTATTGACATTTTTGCGATCAGATCATGAGATCTTGATCTTGATCTTGAGTACTTTGTCCTACTTGAAAATAAGGAGAATAATTTTTACCACTTGAAAGCTCTGTACTTAGTGCACAGAATTTAAAGCTAGCCGAATAAAAAATAAAGTAAAATGAGGAAAATAGTGTGGCAAAGTCAAAGCCGAGGTCATTGAAAAAACAGAAATCATTCCACTACTTTACTTTGAAACCACCTGGTTCTTGGTTATTATTGGATTAATATAAAGCTCAATAAACGGCTGGTTGATTAAAAATAGCTTCCAAAAAAAGAAAGCAAAAATCACCAGGAAGAGAATGTCGATATTTTTATAGAATCACAGTAGATTCTATTCTCGGATTTTGCGGCCCGGTCTGACTTTTCGCTCTTCTACTTTTGCGGCAATTATTTCGTAGGTAAATACTGCCGAAAGAGAATACGGATTTAAGCTTTGCAATTGTTCTAACTCTTCCTTAAGTAAATCTGTAAATCCTGTCTCTAAAGCAAAATAGATATCCGCTCTGTTAAATAACTTTAATCCATAATAAATCTTAAAGCTGACATATGAAGAAGAAAGTTGATCCGACGTCAATATAAATTTTTCTTTATCTGCCTCATACAAAGGATTGCTCACAATATCATATTTCAATTGTACCAGCTGATGACGAACAAAACCACCTCCGACGAAGTAATAACTCTCTTTTGGCTCAAACTTGTAAGAAAACTCAAGCCCTATAGAATTTAGGTCCATTTGCATCTGAAATGGACTTCTAGAAACTGGTAAAAATGAATCCTTAGCTCTGCTGCCGTGTCGATAATAGGATGTCTTTACGCTAAGAGCATGTTCTATTGAAATAGAATAATGCGTGCCGATACCTATCACATAGCCGGGATAATGAAAACCTTGGATCTTATCTCCATCAATCTGAGCTCTCACTATTCCAGCTTCTGCAAGCAATGAAAAGCGTTGACCTAGACCAGTATGAAGGGACAAGAGGCATAATAAAAAGCAGTAATATTTAAAATATAGAAATCGCATTTACAAGTAAGTTACAGAAAGAAATACTAGGATTGCCCATAAATTTTTACTTTTTCAACTACTCTCCAAACCCTGATAATACCGCTCATGACAATGTATCTCTCTTGAGTAAAGCCTAGAGCGTTTTAAGAAACTCAATCACTGCTCTCCTTTCTGAATCAGTAAAGTCATCGCCGAAGAGATGACCCTGATTTCCATAACCTCTCAAAGAAGTATCATATATACTTTTTCCTGCACTTGCATTAAATTTCAAATAATTCCAACCCGGTTTTTCAAAATTATACTCATCAGTTCTCTTCCAGAAATCAGGTCTTTCCTTTGAATTTAGCAGCGTCTCCAAATCAGGGACTGAACCATTGTGGAGGTAAGGAGCGGTAGCCCAAATGCCATCGAGTGGGGGTGCAATGTATCCTTCAGTTTTCTCAAAGAAAGCTTTAGGAGTCGTGTCAGCATACCAGGAGCTATTGTACCAATCTAAAAAGTCTTCATATGCAAAGTTGGCCTTCGCCAGTTCTGGGTCTGTACCAATGTAATCAAGCGAAACCAATACATTGGGAAATTCATTCAAACCATGACATTTCATGCAATTTGCTTCGTAAATTTCTTGGCCCTGATCTGACAGATCCTGATCAATTTCTTTCGGGTAATCGGGAGCTTCTAATTGTGTTAAAAAAGCGTACACATCAGAAAAGTTAGCGTCAACCTCAGCAGCTTTAATGGTGTCTGGCATGGTCAGTATTTCTGCAAGTGTAATCAACTTGGCATGGTCTCCTCTACCAGAAGCTGTATAATAAAGAGCATTTTTCTTTTTCATTAGCCATAATGGCGGTACATCCGTAGGAATAAGACCTTCGGGTATCTCATATTGAGGGCTTTCCAGCCACTCTAAGGAATTAGGGTCTCGATGTGCAGCTAAAACTGCTGTTAATTTATCAGCAGGATTGACTCCCTTAACTTCTGTAATTAAATGTGGTGCTGTGACTTCACTTGCTCTTTTAAAAGGCTCATATGCATTCCATTCAGGAGAATCCTCTCCATATATGCTTTTAATGCCTTGTTCTGTGAAACTGAGCGCAACTCTTTGATCAAAAGTATAGTCCGATGCATAATTACCCAAGCCTGGGATAAAGTCGTCTTGCAAATAAGCCGCATGACATTGAAAGCAATTCGGTGCGACAACGTCCACTCCATTTTCAGCTTTTACGACATTAAAACCATAAGGAACTTCCGCACTTTTTCCCGTCCTCTTTAATTCGTTCATTCCTGCATCCGGTGAATTTTCAATAAAAAAGTCATACGGGATACCACTACTGATGTAATCTCCATAGCGAATATAGTCCCATCCCTTTTCAGCATCTCCGTTATCCCTTTGTTCATACCCTGAAAGATACGTTACTGATTCGTCGAAAGAGCCTACTATTTCTTCACGAGCGCACTGACAAATCAATAGTACAGTGCATAAAAACAGTATTATAGAAAATTTCATCTGATAAATTTGCAGTTTCGTATAGTGTGTAGAATTATTTACATTAAAAACGCATTAAGAAGAATAAGGTTGGTAATTAATGCCAAGTCTTATTATTTTTGTAAACATTAAAAGCGAACATGAGACGTAAATATAAAATGACAGGGTGTGCTAGATTCTTAATCTTTCTATTGATTTTCACACCATTAGTATTAATAGGTGTTAGCATTTACAATGGTAACAACCCAATCGATCAGGTCAAAGAATTGTTGAATATTGAGACCACTGAACAGCCTTTAGAGAGGAATGTTGAAAACGATAATAAAACTTCTACAGTTTCTTCAGAAGGGATATTAAAAAGCACGATTGAAACTCAAAAAGAAACCATTCAGGAATTAAGAAAGGAAATCAGCGACCTAAAAGAAGAACTTCAACAAAAGGACAGGCAGATACAATTGCTGCAAGGGTCGGGAAACGAATAAAAAATAAAACCCAACATGAAAATGTTGGGTTTTAAAATTTAGATAAACAAAGTTGGAAAACAACTATAAAATTTAACCAATTCAAATGAAAATTTTAATCAATGACGGGATACATCCCACGGGAAAGAGATTACTGGAGGAAGCCGGATTCGAGGTGAGCACTAATAAGATTGCTCAGGACGATCTACCTGCAAAATTAAATGAGTATGATGCCATTTGCGTGAGAAGTGCTACAAAGGTTCGCAAAGACTTAATTGACCAATCTCCTAACTTAAAAGCCATATGTAGAGGGGGTGTCGGTTTGGACAACATAGATGTTGATTATGCACGATCAAAAGGCATTCATGTTATCAATACTCCTGCTGCATCATCGCGATCAGTAGCTGAATTGGTCTTTGCACATCTATTTTCAATCGCCCGTTTCTTACAACAAGCTAACAGGGAAATGCCAGTTAAAGGTAATAGCGAGTTCAAAGATCTAAAGAAAAACTATTCAGCAGGTGTTGAGCTTACTGGTAGGACATTAGGTATCATTGGATTTGGTAGAATAGGTCAGGAAACAGCTAGTATAGCGCTAGGTGTTGGTATGAATGTAATTGCAGTGGATCCTTATCTGGACAGTGCTGAAGTTTCTTTTGGGCCAACTTCCCATCAATTCAAAGTGAAGATTGAAACATCTTCCATGGACGAAATGCTGAAGCAAGCTGATGCCATTACATTACATGTACCATTTTTAGGAGAACCTGTACTGGGGACAAAAGAGTTTGATCAGATGAAAGAAGGTGTGTTCATTGCCAATGCTTCCCGAGGAGGAACTATTGATGAAGATGCCCTATTGGCAGCCTTAGAAAGTGGAAAGGTAGCAGCTGCTGCATTGGATGTTTTTGTAGGAGAACCTAAACCCAGAGTAGAACTTTTAAGTCACCCTAATATTTCGTTGACTCCCCACATAGGAGCTTCGACTGGTGAGGCACAGGAGAAAATTGGAATTGAATTGGCAGAAAAATTGATTGCTGCTCTAAAAGATTAAGTATCGAAAATGCATTTAAAATAAGCCTGACAGATTGTTTTCTTCAGGCTTATTTTTTTTACCTTGATTAACTTGGCTCGGCCATGACCTGCTTGACGGATCAGTTTTTACGAAATCTTTTCAAAGTACCGGATATCAGTAATAGAATGGTTCCCAAGATACCTAGTCTGGCAATAATGTCTCCCCATCTCGTGTAAAAAGTAGTCTCTTTATTAAATCTGATCTTACCTGTTAGAGTGGCTTCTTTGCCATACCGGGTGTTATCTAAGATATTTCCTCTCTGATCAATGAAAGCTGAAATTCCTGTGTTAGCAGACCTGGCTATTGAACGACGGTGTTCAATCGCTCTTAATTGGGCAAATTTCAAATGTTGTACATGGCCAGGGGTTTTGTCCCACCAGCCATCATTAGTCATGATAAAAACAGCATTGGCTCCCTTTTTAACGTATTGTCCCACATATTCTCCATAAACGGACTCGTAACAAATCACCGGAGCCACGGACTCATTAAATTGGTTTTCGAAAACCTTTCTTTCCCTACTTCTACCCAGCATGCCGCCACCGGCCATCTTAACAATAGGTTGCAAAAAGAATAGCAACTTACTATAGGGGAAAATTTCTGCACCGGGGACCAGTCGGCCTTTGACATAGACTTCGTATTCATCTAAATTTTGGGCTGGCAATTGAACGGCGGAATTCTGTGATTCATAATAAACGGTCTCATCATTGATTATAGCCTCTCTCAACGCCGTCGAGATGGCTTCTTCGCTGTCGAAAAACTGGTAAGTAGCCAGGCCACTGATCAGATTGGTACCCGGATATCTTTCAAGCAGGGATTTAATTGCTCTGAAATGCGTGGTCTCATTGAGCCTCTCTACATCATCGGGTCCAAATACAGTCTCCGGGAACAAAAGGTAATCCGTGCTATCTGTCAGACACAGTTCACTCAGTCTGATGAAGGTTCTAAGTTGCTCAGACTCTGAAACGGCAAATTTCTCATAGTGAGGTTCGTAATTGGGCTGAATAATGCTGATGTTTCTATGCTCTCCTTTTTCTTGATAAGTAACATAAATCATGGCACTAAGCATCAAAGGGCCAAAAAGCGTAAAAACCGGATACATTAAGTCCTGGACTTTTAATTCTACCCTAGCTCTTATCTTTTGAATATATCTGTACAGCAATATGTTCATCACCAATATCCAAAGACTGCCGCCCAGATGTCCTGTATATTCATACCATTGGACCACCCACGGATATTGAGCAAAAGCATTTCCTAGTGTCAACCATGGCCACGAAATTTCCCAGTGTAAATGAATCCATTCAAAACAAAGCCAAAAACAAATCAGCGCAGCATATTTGTACCTGTCGCCAAGTGTTTTTCTTATCCAATGATAGCCTACCCATGGTATAGCCATAAAAGCTGCATTCAATGTAAAGGCTGCGATACTTGGAACGAATGAAGTATTGGCCACCCAAAAAGTGCTCAGGATATTCCATATGACAAAGGCATTAAAGGCATATTTAAAGACTTCCCATCTGGATATTTCTGACTTCCAATGAAATATTTTCTCTTCTATCCAAATTAAGGGAATCAAACCTATAAACATGAAGGGCGTCACTGGTTTAGTAGGAAAGCCCAAAAAGAGGATAAACCCAGCAAGCCCGGACATTGCAAGTAGTTTATACTTTTGCGGATGCTTGCTATAAAAAGGAAGGAGAAGTGAAACAATAAATATCCAGCATGATAGGAAAAAGTATAGAGGGGTATAACCCCAGAAGTCCTCTGATCTCATTTCCAGACCAGTGAAAATGATCACAGTCAAAGAAACTACAACTAAAACCCACCTTATAACTTTATCTAATGACAGAGCCATTCTCCCATTTTTCTTTAGGACTAACGAAGCTTAATACGCCTTTCTGATTCTCAGCCATTAAAATCATTCCGTTAGATTCAATCCCTTTAATTTTTCGTGGAGCCAAATTTACAATCATACTTACTTCTTTACCTTCTAGCTCCTGTGGATCGTAAAATTCAGCAATGCCAGAAACAACCGTTCTTTCTTCAAAGCCCAGGTCAACAATCAATTTTAATAACTTGTCTGCCTTTTTAACTTTTTCTGCATGCTTAATGGTGGCTGTTCTGATATCCAATTTCATAAAATCATCGAAACTTATCGTTTCCTTCACTGGAATAGCATGATTCTCGTTTTTCACTCCTTCTTTTTTCTCAGACTTTTTCAATTTATTGACTTGCTCTTCAATCGTTTCATCACTAATTCTATCGAATAGATGGGAGGCGCTACCTATAGTATGTCCAGATTGAATGAGTGGCTCATCTTCGCAAAGTAAGTTAAGCATTCCAACAAAGCCATCTCTTTCATCTATGTGATCTTCATTCAGCAACTCAGAAATCCGGGCTGAGGTAAATGGCATGAACGGGTAAGTCAAAACAGAGAGCGCTTTAACGTACTGCAATCCAATATTCATGACTACCTTAACCAGATCTTCATCAACTTTAATTTGCTTCCAGGGTTCATTAAATTGCAAGATTTGATTTCCCCTGGATGAAACTTCCATGACCACTTTCAGTGCGGATCGGAAGTCAAACTTTCTGATGTACTCAGCACAATCCTGGCACATATCATGTAAGGTCAGCATCTCAGTATCGTGGAATCCTGGCATTTCATCACCGGGTACTTCTATCATCAGGTCTGCGTCAAATTCCGGCACAACTCCTTCATAATACTTATTCGTTAATACAACAACCCTATTGACAAAATTAGCCAGATTATTGACCAACTCATTATTCACTGCTTCCTGATAACCCTTCCATGTAAATTCACTGTCTTTCGTTTCAGGCATGTTTTTAATCATGTAATATCTAAGCTCATCCTCTCTGCCAGGAAGATCATCCAAGTATTCATTCACCCATACTGCCCAATTCTTTGAGGTCGAAATTTTTCTTCCTTCCAAATTTACAAATTGGTTTGCCGGAACATTAATTGGTAGAATATACTCACCGTGTGCTTTCAGGATTGCTGGAAAGATTAAGCAGTGAAAAACGATATTATCTTTTCCGATAAAGTGGATTAAAGCGGTATCATTATCCTTCCAATATGGCTCCCAGTCTTTTCCATTATCAAGTGCCCATTGCTTGGTTGCTGAAATATAGCCAATAGGTGCATCCATCCACACGTAAAGCTTCTTGCCTTTCGAACCTTCAATCTCTTGTGGTACATCAACGCCCCAGTCCAGATCTCTAGTCATCGATCGTTTTTGCAATCCACCATCCAGCCATGACTTACATTGGCCCACCACATGGTTTTTCCAGTCTGTAGGATCATGTAGAACTGAACCATCAAGCTCTCCGGTTTCAATCCACGCTCGCAACCATGACTCATATTTATCCAATTGGAGATACCAATGCGATGTCTTTTTTAATATAGGTTTCTCATTGCTTAATGTTGAAATGGGGTCGATGAGTTCTGTAGGACTTAACGAAGAGCCACAATTTTCACATTGATCACCATAAGCTTCTTCATACCCACATTTGGGGCATATCCCTTTGATATATCTATCTGCAAGAAACTGCTCTGCTTTTTCATCATAATATTGCTCAGATTCTTCCTGGATAAATTCTCCTTTGTCGTTCAATGTCCTAAAAAAATCCTGTGAAGTCTGATGGTGAATAGGCGCAGATGTTCTATGATAAATGTCAAAGGAAATACCTATTCTATCAAATGCTTCCTGAAATTCCTGGTGATATTTGTCCACGACCTCCTGTGGTGAAATACCGTCTTTTTGCGCTCGAATGGTAATGGCTGCACCGTGTTCATCGCTACCACATACATAGACGACATCCTTCTCCATCATCCTTTGAAACCGCACATATATATCAGCAGAAAGATAGGCTCCAGCTAAGTGCCCGATGTGTAGCGGCCCATTGGCATACGGCAATGCCGAGGTGACAAGGATACGTTTTTTCAAATTCATAATCTGCAAAAAAAATCTTCGGCGAAGATAAGGAAATCACATAGATATAGCCTTTTTATATATATTTATTTCAGAGATGAATTTAGAGCGAATTTTTACAGATAGGATTACCAAAGAACAAAATAATGAGATTTATCTATGGATCGGTGAATCACAAGCAAAATTTGATCAGCTGATGCCATTCTTGTTAGAGGAAGACTATCGTTTATGCCAACGGGCTTCTTGGGTGTTTGGCAAAGTCTGTGAAAATCGACCTGAACTCATGATGAAGTGGATGCCAAAAATCCTGAAAGCTTTAGATAAACCGAAACACGCCGCTTTGGTTAGAAATGTTGTTCGTGCATGGCAGTTCATGAACAATTATCCTGAAGAATACGAAGGAGAAATTTACAATAGATGCTTCGATTATTTATCTGGACCTGATCAACCAATTGCAGTGAAGGTATTTTGTATGACCGTGTGTAGAAAGATTGCAATGAAACATCCAGATCTAAAATCTGAGCTGATAATGGTGATTTCAGAAAATATCAATCATGGTTCAACTGGTATGAAAAACAGAGGTGCGAACGAATTACAAATGCTTCAATGAGTATAGGATTTGAAAAATGCTTATTACATATTTTCAAACATGTATCTTCAGATGAACTCCCATCCATATTTACCATTGACAGCAAATTCTTAGAAGTCGATGCGTATTAAATAGGTTTAAAAGTAAATCGATTGAATTCAGGTATTTACTTTATTATATTAGAGTAAAGTCAATAAATCGCCAGGTTTATGAAAAACTGAAGGAAAGTGGACAGTATACTTACAGAAAAAGGCGACCAATGATGCATTGATCGCCCTTTAACAGTTTATTTTACTTCAGAATTATCCTCCGAAATCATCAAAGCTGATGTTTTCTTCCGGAACTCCTAATTCGTCTAAAGATTTCAGAACAGAAGCATTCATCGCTGGAGGTCCACAGAAATAATATTCTATTTCCTCAGGCTCTGGATGTTTCGCTAAATATTGCTCGTGAAGCACAGGCATGATATAACCTTTGAATCCATCTCCTTCTGAATCTATATCCTCTTTCACTTTCCAATTGTCCTCTGGTAGAGGATTGTCTAAGGCCACGTAGAATTTAAAATTAGGAAACTCTTTTTCAATTTCTCTAAACTCTTCAATATAGAAAAGCTCTCGCTTAGTTCTACCTCCGTACCAATATGATACCTTGCGATCCGTAGTCTTTAAAGTATGGAACAAATGGAACAGATGTGATCTCAAAGGAGCCATTCCTGCACCTCCACCAATGTAGACCATCTCTTTTTTGGTCTTCTTAATGAAGAACTCTCCATAAGGACCAGAAATAGTACACTTGTCACCAGGCTTCAAACCAAAAACGTACGATGAACAAACACCTGGATTAACACTTTGCCAGGTGTTTTTAGCTCTATCCCACGGTGGTGTGGCAATCCTAATATTAAGTTTTACAATGTTTCCTTCGGCAGGGTGATTGGCCATTGAATAAGCTCTAAACTGTGGCTCGTCATTTTTCATTACCAAAGGCCAAAGGTTAAATTTATCCCACTCTGACTTAAACTTATCCGGATCATCATGATAGTCTGGATGTGCCGTTATGTCCATATCTTTGAAAGGCACTGTGATCTTTGGAACATCTATTTGAATATAACCTCCTGCTTGAAAATCCAATTCTTCTCCCGGAGGTAATTTCACTACAAATTGCTTAATAAAAGAAGCCACATTATAGTTTTCAACCACCTCGCATTCCCACTTCTTAATACCGAATATTTCTTCCGGTATTCTGATCTCCATATCTTCTCTCACCTTAACCTGGCAGGCTAATCTTTTATTCTCAGCCGCCTCCTTTCTGGTAAGGTGGTTCATCTCGGTAGGTAGCGTCTCTCCTCCACCCTTGTCCACATGACACTCGCACATTGCGCACGTTCCACCTCCTCCACAAGCTGAAGGTAAGAACACATTTTCGTCCGATAAGGCAGAAAGCAAAGAAGACCCAGGCTGAGCCATAATTGGATTATCTTCATCTCCGTTAACCACTATTTTCACAGCACCCTGTGGAACCAACTGTTTTCTGGCATAGATCAACATGAAAGATAGTGCAGAAATTACTCCGCAGAATACTAACAAGGCCCAAACAAATGGTAAGACTTCAATTAGTAAAATCATATTACTTTTTCTTGTTTATTATTTATTATAAAATAGCTGGATCGATACCCATTAAGCTCATAAAGGCAAGACCCATCAACCCGGTCAGTAAAAAAGCCATTCCCAGCCCTCTCAAGGCCGGGGGGACATTAGAGTATTTTATCTTTTCTCTAATTGCTGCAATAGCTATGATGGCTAAAAACCAACCAAATCCTCCTCCTAAACCAAACGCAACTGATTCAGGAAAGTTGTATTCATTGGATACCATGAATAGTGATCCACCAAGAATCGCACAATTTACTGTAATCAGCGGGAGAAAAATACCCAATGAATTATAGAGTGACGGGGAAAACTTCTCAATAACCATTTCTACTAATTGTACCATCGAAGCGATAACAGCAATGAATAGAATAAACCTTAAAAAGGTAAGATCAGTCTTAAACAAACCACTTTCACTCAGGAGGTGCGTATTTATAATCCAATTGATGGGCATCGTAATGCCCAAAACAAATATTACAGCCAGTCCCAGACCAAAAGCGGTCTTTACTGTCTTGGATACCGCAAGGTAAGAACACATACCCAGGAAGTAAGCCAAAGCCAGGTTCTCTATAAAGGCAGATGTAATAAATATATTAACTAATTCCATTTCTTTTACTTACTAACTTATTATGAAATATCCACTAACTTCTTGTTCCATGCTCTTTGAATCCAGATCAGCACACCAATCACAAACATGGCAGATGGGAACAAAACCATCAAGTTGTTCGGCTGATACCATCCCAGAAAAGCTATGGCTTCAGTATCTAAAACGTAATTGGGACCAGGGCCAATTATTTGGAAATTTAGTAGAGACCCTTTGCCGAAAAGCTCTCTGATCGCTGCAATTACAATTAGTATGACTCCATAACCGAAACCATTTCCAAGTCCGTCGAGAAAAGATCGATAAGGGTTATTGGCCATAGCAAACGCTTCCAATCTTCCCATAACAATACAATTTGTAATGATCAATCCAATGAACACACTTAAGTCCTTATAAACTGGATAGGCCACTGCTTTTAAGGTCAATTCCACAAGGGTTACCAAAAAAGCGATGATTACCAACTGTACAATCATCCTCACCTGTTTAGGGATATAATTTCTAAGCAATGAGGTAATCAAGTTGGCAAATGCACACACAAAAATAACGGCAATAGACATCACTATTGCTTTATTTAGGAGCGTGGTCACGGCAAGTGCTGAACAAATACCCAAAACCTGGACGGTAATAGGATTATTGTCATTCAATGGATCTGTCAGTAACTTCCTTTCGGCTTTACCAAACGAAATCGCTGATTCTTTTTCCTTTACTGCTGTTTCAGCCATAATATTAATTATTTGCTTTTAAAAAAGGCTCATAATACTTCATACCCTTCTGAATCATTGCTTCCACCCCATCCGCTGTAATTGTCGCTCCGGTAATACCATCTACCGCGTGTGGCATGCCTTCCGTACCTCCACCTTTCTTCACTTCAATCGATACAAAATTGCCCTCTTCGTCATAAATTTTCTTGTCTTCAAACTGATCTGCCCATGCTGCATTATCTTTTATTTCAGCTCCAAGTCCCGGTGTTTCAGCTGCGTGATCGAATGCTACACCTGCAATGGTATTCTTATCACTTTCCAATGCTATATTCCCCCAAATTTCATCCCACAGTCCATTGCCTCTCACACTAAAAATATAAAATCTAGTACCATCAGATTTGGTATAAACATACAATGGAAAAATTTTTTCAGAGTCGGGTTTCTTTCGCTCTTTACCCATCTCAATATCTTCCGCTCTTCCCCCTGCATACCCTGCAGCAATAACTTGTTCAGATGAAACTTCATTACCATCAATGTCAAAAACCTTTTGCTCAATTTTGGTATCAAAAATCTCCTGAACCTGTTCATCGGTCAGATTTCCAAAATCTCCCTCTATTTCACTTGCAACAGCTGATAAAATAGCTCTTTTGTTATAGACTGCCTCATTTAACTTATGAATTGGCTTCAGACCGATGGCCAAAAATGCCAGAGCAATAGCTACAATCGCAGTCATAATCAATACAAACCTTGTGATATATCCTGTACTATGCACGTTTTAATCTTTTAGATATGTTAGCTTGAATGGTATAATGATCCATAAGTGGAGCAAAAGTATTCAAGAATAATATTGAAAGCATCCATCCTTCCGGATAAGCCGGATTGAGTACCCGAACGATCATTCCGATAAATCCAATGAGGAATCCATAAATCCATTTGCCTGTATTAGTAGATGCCGCCGTTACAGGGTCAGTAGCCATGAAAGCCATTGCAAAGAAGAAACTACCCATCCAGAACTGATAGTACCAGGGCACTTCCATAAATGGTGAAGCTCCCCAGGCATTCATAAGCATAGCCATCAAGGCTGCACCAATAAACATACTGAGCATGATCCTCCAACTGGCAATTCTTGTAATTAGCAATATAGCAGCTCCAATTAGGATGAGTGGTTTAGAAGATTCCCCGATAGACCCAGGGATGGTTCCCCACCACATTTGGGTAGGTGTATACACTTCCGTTATTCTTTCCCAACCACCCTGATAGGCAAGGCTTAGAGGCGTCGCACCTGTAAATCCATCTACAATACTCGCGGAAGCCGCAGCTTTAAAAGTGTCTAGTCCACCCCAATTGAACAATGCATCGAATAAGCCATGTGCCCATCCATATTGAGGCATTTCCCCTGGCGCAATGGTATCAAAACCTGAGACCCAAACCTCATCCCCTGCAATAGTGGTAGGGTATGCAAAAAATACAAATACACGTGCCAATAATGCAATGTTCCAAATGTTCATCCCGGTACCCCCAAATGCTTCTTTTCCGATGATTACAGCAAATGCCACCGCAACAGCTAAAATCCAAAGTGGTAAATCAGGAGGCATGATCAATGGAATTAGGGCACCTGATACCAGAAATCCTTCCTCGATACCATGGCCTTTCTTAGCAGCAAACCAAAACTCGATACCCAGTCCAACCAAATTTGCCACAACAAACAATGGCAGTAGCTTAATTAATCCGTGGACCAACTTTAAATGAAAGCCTTCCAGAAATCCCGTGTATATGCCCATCGCACTGAAATGCTGATGCCCGATATTATATGTTCCGAAAATGTAACAAAGCTGTAAAGCAATGACCACATGGATCATTGTCCTTTTCAAGTCCATGCCATCCTTCACATGAACTCCACCTTTGGTTACCTCATTAGGTGTATATGCAAAAGTGAAAAAGCCATCATAAAGCGTGTGAAGAAATGGAGATTTCTTCTTGTCCGGCTCTATTCTCTTTATAAAATCTAATAGTCCCATTAGTATATTTTTAACCTTGTTCTTGCATTAAGTCCAATCCTTCCCTCAGAATATTTTGTAAAGGTTGCTTAGACGTACACACAAATTCACAAATAGCAATATCTTCTTCAGTTAATTCATAGATGCCCAGGCCTTCCATCTTTTCAATGTCACCAGTCATGATAGCCTTCATCAAATGAACAGGATAGATATCCATCGGTAAAACACTTTCATATTGTCCTGACATCACAAAAGCACGCCTCTCACCATGAGTATTCGTTGTCGCTTCAAATTCGTGATCTCCGAAAAGTGCATTGGGAAAAGTCCCAGAAATACTTGGTCTAGGGGTGATAGGCAAAAGCCAACCAAACAATTCATAATCATCTCCTTCCTGTAAAACAGTGACCTGATCACTTCTGAAATCAAGAAAACCGTTGATTTCTTTTTTCTGTCCTGAAAGCGCATCTCCACTAATTAATCGATTGTTATCTCCAACAATATTACCATCTACTAAATCTCCAATGTTTGCACCAAGGTAGGTTTTTACATAACTGGGCTCAGCTACTTGTGGACCACCTACAACCACAATTCTTTCCGCATCATACTTTCCTGTTAGAAAAAGTCTACCTAAAGAAATTAGTTCCTGAACACCGATGGTCCATACCTTACTCTTGGTAGTGATTGGTTCAAGGTGATGTATCTGAATGCCTACATTTCCTGCAGGATGCTTTCCATCAAAATAATGTAACTCTGCGTTCATTACCTTCGAAAAAGTATCTGAAATGACGGCATCTTTCCGACCATCTAAACCAACATAAACCTTTCCATCGGTCAATTTATTCAACACATTGATTCCTTCTTGAAAAGCAACTGCGTGATCCTCAGCAATAAAACTGTAATCCGGAGCAAGCGGTGCAGTATCAAAAGTTGAAATAAAAATATTATCGGGAACCACATCATCTTCTGGTACGACGTCATAAGGTCGCTGATTTAAAAGGGGAAGAGCTCCACTCACCTTCAAAAAGGCCATTAAATCTTCTCTACTGGCTTCATTGATCTTAGGAACTGCAAATTGCTTGTGCCTCATCACTCTATCTGCCAAAATCACTACAGAGGCGATCGATCTCTTCGCGCCTCGATTAATTTCAATCACCTCGCCTGATACCGGTGCCACATAATTGATACCCTCTCTTTTTTTATCATAGAAAAGAGGATCTCCTATTGCTACCTCATCTCCAACTTCGACCACAACTTTAGGAATGGGAGACATTCCATTAAAATTCTGAGGCTGTATTGCAAATGTTTTGACATTACCTTCTACAAGCACATTCTTAGGCTTTCCCGCAAGATTTAAATTGAAACCTTTGGTCAATCTATGGTAAGGAGCATCTTTTACAAATGCAGGCTTTTTTGGACCAAACCAGTCTCTTATCCTAGGAAACAAGGAAAACTGGCCCTTCGATGTATCCAGATTATTCTTCTTCGCTTCAATTTGCATCAAATTATCCGCAAGCGATATGATCAATCCAATTACCACCACCAAACCGACTACAATGATCGACATGGTCAAAATATTTCTACCGCTGTCTGACTGTGCTGAAATAGGAAGTGAAAAAAGGATTAATGCAAGAAGGAAGGTGAGTTTATAAACTCTCATTTGCAATACTTATATTAATTAATTCAAAGCTTTTTCGTAATTCACCGCAAAGATAAAAAGCTTTTGTTTTTTATCGCTTATGCCACCGCGCAATTTAGGCTCAACTAGTTATTTAGATTTTGTCTAAATAGGCGGAGCCAATTATAAGATCCATAGATCGCAAAAGCCGTAAAAATCATATATAATAATGCATAGAGCTCCCAACCTCTAACATAGTAGAGATAAGTCATCACCAAATCGATGATCACAAAATAGAGCCAGGCTGAAACTTGTCTGTTGACCAGAAATATGGTCGCAATGATGCTAAAAACGGTAGTGAAAGCGTCTACCCTTGGAAAGGCAGCATTCGAAAAAGCAGACATCAAATAACCGTAAATCAATGAAACTAAGATACCTATCAATATGATCAAGATATGAGTCAAAAATTTGGCGTCAAAAGTGACCTTGACATTCCGCCACCTTGCCAATCCGATAAAGCCCATGATGATGTAGAAAATTTGTAGAATTCCATCAGAATATAGCTGAAGTCCACCAAGAAAGTCATGATAAGCTATGCAAGCACAACTAATAATTCCAAAATACCAACATTCGATCCGATTTCTAGCAGAAAGGACTACGTATATCACACCTGTAATCAGTCCGATCCATTCTATGATTGAAAACCCAGAAAGCGTCTCAAGCATTTATTCTATTACTTCCACTGTAAAAACAGCCTCGTCCACAATGTGCTCCACATTTGAGATGATATTGATGACTTCTCTGTATTCCTTCGCTTCTTCCTTTAAACCACTATTGTATTTCGCCTTAATAACAGCTCTTTGTCCAGGGGCTAAAGGCTCAGTAGAGTAATCTAACTCAGTACAATGACAAGTTGTGATAATTTCAATGGCTAATTCAGCATTGCCCACATTTTCAATCGTAAACTCAAGTTCTTTGACTTCACCTTTCCTGACTTTTCCCAGGTCTAAGTTATTATTATATATTTTTATCAAAGGCAATGAATCACCGAAGGCTTGTTTGCCACTATTACCAGGCAACTCTTTAGGAACTTCTTTCTGAATTTCAATCGATTGGGGACCTTCCAGGATTTTAAACTCCGTTCTACGATTGACCCTATGTTCTTCGTCTGGACACCTCACTCCGTTGACACATCTATTCAAAATTTGTGATTCTCCATATCCGACAGTCTGGATTCGCTCTGCTTCTACGCCTCGATCCACAAGCCAATTCTTAGCAGATTCAGCCCTCCTTTGAGAAAGCTTCTGATTATAACTGGCCACCCCTTGTGCGTCAGTATGCGATGAAAGTTCAATAACCATATCAGGATATTTCTCTAGTAAGTCATACAAGACTTGAAGGTCTTTTTCCGCATCTGGTAGAATCTTGTCATCATCCAGATCATAATAGATATTGTCTAATCTAATGGCTTGGTTGATGGTTACGATTTCAGTTATAGTAGTAGCCGTATCCACTGGTTCTACTGGTATCGGCTTGAGCAACTTACTTTTATTAATCGTAAAATCATCAAGGATTCCCACAGTATTGAATTCAAGGGAATCTGGATAGTACCCTTCTTTTCTGAATACGAGTTTATACGGTTTATCAGAGTCCAGCAAGAACGTGTACTGGTCAAGATTTTCATTGGTTTTTGTGATGGGATCAATGGCCTCACCAGACAAATCCACCAATGTTACCTCAGCTCCTTTCATTGGACCCTCCTCATTTTCAGCAACTGCAATTAAATCTATGATCAACTGTCTGATTCCAAAAGAGTAAATGTCATCACAACACGTTTTACTCTTTAAATTTCTCTTCTTCTCATTGGGTCTGTTAGATATTAAATAACCCTTCTGACCACCATTGTAGCTGGTAAAGTACATGTCATCTAATGGTGTATTATACCCTAAGCCAATATTTTCAATTTCGCTCCATTCAGAACCGTTCCACGATGTACGATAGATATCGTATCCTCCCAAACTGGCATAACCATCAGAACTAAAGTAAAGCACACCATCTGTATAAAAGGGTGTAATTTCATTTTCCCCTGTATTGACCGTTTCACCTAAATTAACCGGTGTTGCAAATCCATCGCCTTCGATGGTAGCATAATAGAGATCAAAACCACCTTCACCACCTTCCATATTAGCAGAAAAGAATAAGACATCATTGCCATACAGCTCACCAACAGCAGGATGTCTGAGCAGAAAGTCACCATTTAAAGATTCAACCTCTAGTGGCGGGGACCATCCTGAATCGCTTCTATCGCTCACATAGAGTTTAGAAGTGGCTAACTCTTCTCCTAGTAGAGTTGACCTGGTAAAAAACATCCTCCTACCGTCAGGGGTAAAAGTGACATTGCCACTGTGAAACCCATCCCTATTGATCGAAGCCGGCAAAGCTTTAGCTTTGTCATAGCCTTTGTCTGTCTCCTGTGTGGTATAAATCTTAGCAAATGCATCTACCTCCTCTTTTCCATCCAATATGATGACCTTATTAGATTGAAACGACGAGAAATACAGTGTACCGTCCTGATATTCAGCTGCACCATATTCTGGACCCGCTGAATTCACTTTACGATCCAATAATCTGACCACCACATCATTGTTCTCATCAAGGGAAGACGACATTGTCATACCTTCCATCTCCAATCTGGCTCTTGGCTTGAGTTCTTCCAGGTCAGAAGAGTCAATAAAAAACTGGAATTCCGCATAGGCATCATTGTATCGGCCCAAGGCTTTCAATGCTTGTCCGTAGTAGAACCGCTCATCGATGTACTCCATCTCCTTATCTCGCTTTAGCACGCGATCGTACCAACTCTCTGCTCGTTTATAATCTCTGAGCAACATATTGAGATCCGCGATCAGGATCGCCAGATCGTAATCTCGCTCTTCCCTGTAGGCTTGCTCGTACCATTCCAAAGCGTTATAATAATCATTGTTTTCTAATGCCTCGTCTGCAGCGTCTAACATAAACTGTAAAGGCACCTCCTTCAGCGGTTGTGCAATTGCGAATAAGGGTAAGGTCAATAATAGAATTATCTTCAGATAACTGTTCATATGTACTTTATATTAAAATCGAGGACAGAATACTGCCGGGTCAACTTTAGGTCTCTTATAGATTTTCATGATGTAATTGGCACTTATTTCTAACGCTCCAAAACCTCTGTTCGTATATACTTTACTTGAAACTGTAGCATCGTAAGCTAATCTGACTTGAAGATCCTTCATGTCAAATCCCAGGTAAATGGGTATGGCGTCAATGGGATTCAAGAAATTAATTCTAGCTCCTAATCCTCCATAAACCGTAATGTCCTTTTCCGGATCAAAATAATATCCTGTGATGGCCTGAAAAGCAACTTCGTTGCTTTGCCCAAAATTTTGAAAAATCATCGCTGGAATAATCTTCGTTCTATCGTTCAGTACTCTGTCATATTCTGCAAAGGCTGTTATTCTTACAGGAGTTCTTGAACTTCCACCACTGGAGATTGCTCTTTTGGGACTGTTCAAATGTGCCAATGATATCCCTCCACGAAATGCAGAAACTTCATCAATATTAGATTTAAGAACAATTCCTCCTCCAAAGTCTCCTTTGGTTCTGCTGTTTTCAGGATCTTGGAACTCCTGTGTTTGTGGATCCGGACCTTGACCTAATATCGTTGATTCAAATGTATACCGATCCACTCTTCTGACGCTTAAGTTGGTCGTTCCGGAACTAATGGCAAATGAAAGGGTATTTCTTCCAGCTCTGCCCAAAGGCATATGATACGAAATGGCTTGTACGGAGGTTGTCTGACGCAGATTTCCTATGCCAGCCACATCCGATGCCAAACCGATGCCAATTCCGATCCAGTCTTGCTCCCTGACTCCTCTCAATACAGGTGCATCTATATAAGCGGTATACGTTTCGTAACCCCTATTGGCAGCTGTTGCCTGAGAATTAGCAATGACATCCTGAATTCGATACACTCCGCCTACCCTTGCCGTTCCACTAAACGCACCTGAGAGCGCTGGATTTAATCCCACCGGACTCATTTGAAACATGGAATAATGCAAATCCTGGCCGCTCAAGCCTATAGAAAACAGTAGTAATGTTATAATGGTAATATTAAATTTCATATGTTTTCATTAGTGCTCGAAAGATAATCTTTTTTTCGTAATCCGACTGAAATTGCCAATTTATGCGTACCTATGGCGAGGATTTTTTAGATTTTTATTAGACAAAATAATGGATTCGTGCGATCTGTATTAAAGGTATTATCTTTTTTGGTTTTAGGTCAATGTCTACATGCACAATCCTCATTTATTGTACCAGCTGATACTCTCAACAAAAAACGATTTAAAACGGCAGCCGTCTTTGCAGGTACAACCTATACCGGATTTTCCATCGGCTTATATCACGCATGGTATAAAGATTTCGAACAAGCGCCGTTTCACTTTTTTGACGATTGGAATGAGTGGAACAATATGGACAAAATGGGTCATTTTTACACTGCATATTTTCAGGGCGTCCTTTGTTACAAAGGGGCTCGATGGACGGGATTGAATGAAAGGAGGTCGATTTGGACTGGAATTTTACTCGGCACCTTGTTTCAGTCCACGATAGAAGTGATGGATGGTTTCTCTGAGAAATGGGGATTTTCAGTCTATGATGTAGCATACAACATCGCTGGTGTAACTGCATTTGGGCTACAGCAAAATTACTGGAAGGAACAAAGGATTCAATTTAAGGTCTCTTCGTATAGTAGGCCTTACTCTAGAGTGCCCATTTTAGCAAGATCTGGACAAGAAATCACTTCGATAGAGAACAGAGCCGACCAGTTGTTTGGCAATTCCTTTGCTGAACGGTTTTTAAAAGATTACAATGCACAGACTTTATGGGCTAGTGTAAACATCCATTCTTTCCTGCCTGAACACAATCGGTTTCCTAAATGGTTAAATCTAGCATTAGGTACGGGCAGTGAAAATATGTTTGGAGGATTTGAAAATGCATGGGAGAACAATGGTGCGGTATTTGAGTTGTCTGAAACTTCATTTCCAAGATATCGCCAGTTTTTTATTGGCTTGGATGTAGATTTAACCAGGCTGCCTATTGATAATTATTACTGGAATTCGCTTTTGAGCATTTTGAATATTTTTAAACTACCAGGACCGGCGATCGAGTTCAATACCCTTGGTCAGGTGAAGTTTCATTTGATTCATTTTTGATCATTTTTAGAGTCGTAAGGGATATTAGAAAAGATGATATACTTTAATAGTATTGATTTTTTTTTCCTTTAAGGTCAATTGTTTTTTTACTTAGAAATCATCTCCTGGAGAGCTTGCCGCGCACTAAAGCCATGCGCAGCTCTCAAGGAGAAAATGCTTTGAAGGAGAAAGCGTCGCCGATAGCTCATAACTCACATTGTTTTTACCAAACCAAAAACAAGGCATTGGAAAATAACAATTGACCTTCCTTCCAAAAACCCCTGAATAAAGGATTGTCTATCATATAGATCATGTGACCACTTCCTTTACGTTCTACAGCAAAATCAACGCTGCCTTTAAGTGACTCCTTAATAGATGAACCAATGAAGCCAACCGTCATCGCGTCATCCTGGATTACGCCCACATTATATGCATTCTTGAGGGGTCGGTAGTTCAATCCGCCAGTCTTCAAAGAGTAGTAAGTCCCTCCTATACCATAAGAAAGTGGATTCGTCTCATCCATTTTAACTTCATAAATCGCTCCTGGTACATTATTGACAATTCTTCGTCTTTCGGCACCTTCATATTCGTGAAATCGATCAACCAACTCCTGCTCTTCCCTTTCTTTTTTTGCTTCACTTTCTTCCTCATCCGTAGCATATGTTTTCAATCCAAATCCATCCTTATCCGCAAAAACACGATTGGCATACCCCACACTGATCAACTTGCCACCATCACGCACCCAATCTTGAATTTTTTCGCGATCATCTTCAGAAAAACTATAAAATCCATCCGTCATGACCAGCACATTGAACTTATCGAGATCAAGTCTTCCAAATCGTTCGGCATCCACCACTGTCAATGGATAATCAATGACCTGCTCAAAATAGTGCCATACCTGACCAAAAGAATTCGCCCGGGTCGCTTCACCAGATAAAACCACCGCTTTAGGTGCTTTGATTAATTCCATTTTGCTGGAGCCTAAATCTGCTCCTGATTGCGAAAAACCAGTTTTGACCACAGCATAGTCATCCTGATTTGCCCCAGCTTGCTTGAGTTTTTCCAATAATTCAGATGCCATATCCTTATTATCTGCTTTCGTGATAATCACACTATTGCGATCAAATGACTCATTGTTAATGGAAAAAGGCAAAGTTGAAAGCCTCATGGTTACATCAGCCTCGTGTAAGTTGCCTACAATTTCGGCTGCCTCCAGACTGTTCCACTTCAAAATGATGGCATAAAATTCATCATTCATTGGCTGACCCATGGAATCTGCCCTTCTTAATGTATCAAATGAAGTGAGCGAAGTACTTGCGTACGCAGGCAATCCATAGGCATAGGGCAATGCCCAGGCTGTGATATCGTAGGTCAAAGAATCCTCAAGCACAGAACTTGGATCTAATAACACTTGAATCAGAGTTTTCTTTGGTTGGTCTGTATTGACAATGAGATCACCTTCACCTATCTCGTACTGCGCATTTGCTCCCTCCATATAGGAATAGGCCGTTCCACCTTTGCCTGAAGCTGCCCATCCATATTTAATACCTTGCAAAGTGAGTAAATCTGCAAGCGCTTTGATTTTATCCTCATTTGTATTTTTGATGATATAAGACTTGTAACGACCGGGAGCTTCTTTGGCATAAAATGCTTTAAATTCCTCGATCAACTTATCAGCGTTTAAAGAGGATATTTCTATTGTGGAAATCGCAGTAGTATAGTGATGTTGTACTCTGTCATGCAGTGACAACACCTCTCCATTATCCATATCAATCGCACGACCGGCTCTCGGGCCACCACCTTGTTCGTATGTCATTCCTATCGCTCCATTAAAGGTTGGATAAGTGTCACCGTAACTGGGATAGAATAAATCAAAGACCTCTCTAGTAAAGTATAACCATCCTTCATCATCAAAGTATTTAGCGTGATTTTTACCAATTGCTGTTTGAAATTCCCCTTGCCAGTCAGTAATGTAATCGTGGTAAGGTGCCGCAGCTGGAGCAAAATAATAGGGACTGTTAGAACCCATTTCATGGAAGTCCACATGAACATGAGGCAACCACTGATTATAAATTTTCATCCGCTGTTGTGATTCCACTTGAGTTTGCCACGCCCAGTCTCTGTTCAGATCGAATAAATAATGATTCACTCTACCTCCTGGCCACGGCTCATAGTGTTCTCTATCTTCCACTCCAGTATTCTTCCCTTTCTCAGCCACATTTCTATTCCAATGGGTATACCTTGAGTAGCCATCCGGATTAATCGATGGATCAAAGAGAACAACTGTATTTTCAAGCCATTCCTTAATCTTACTATCCTCTCCTGTAACCAATTCATAAAGAACCGGCATGGAGGATTCAGATCCTGCAGCTTCATTGCCATGAACACTAAAACTTAGCCAAACTAAAGTGATATCGTCATATTCCGGGAAAGATTCGCCTTCCGGCAAACCTGCCCTGAACAAATTGTTTTTTCTGATTTTATCAATATTGTCTATATTTTCTTGAGTAGAAATCACTAAATGCAAAAGCGGCCGAGCCTGATTTGTCCTTCCATACTCACTAATGAGTACGTTGTCATTGGTTTCAGCAACATGGTACATGTAATCCACCAACATGTGGTGCGGAGTAAATGCCTCACCAATTTTGTGAGGAAGAAATTCATTAGGCGATTGGGTCTGCGCAGCGGAAGAATGTCCAATTGCAATTAAGAATAGTAATATCGTTGCGGATTTAACGAAGCTCATATTATAATTTTAAAACATTGAAATAAATTCGGCCCTAAAACTAAAAAGCTTTCGTTATTTATTTATTGTAGAACTATGTTTTCTCAATAATCTTTACAATGGTATCTGAATCTCCCATCGTATAGTAATGTAGACAAGGTACGCCGGCTTCTTTAAGCTCTCTGGACTGATGAATAGCCCATTCAATTCCTATTTCTTTGATGTGGCTTAAATCTTTGGCTTTCAACAAAGCCTTGGAAAACTCCTCCGGAAGATTGATGTAAAAGTTTCGGGGAATGGAATTAATTTGATAGCGCTTTGTCAATGGCTTTAAGCCAGGTACAATCGGAACATGGATACCCGCTGCTCTACATCGATCCACATACTCAAAATACTTCTTGTTGTCATAAAACATTTGTGTTACAATATAGTGAGCTCCGGCATCTATTTTGGCCTTGGTATATTTTAAATCTGTTTCGATGTTGGGGGCTTCAAATTGCTTTTCAGGATATCCGGCTATTCCAATGCAAAAATTGGTCTTATTTCCATTCTCAATGTTTGAGTCCAGGTAGATCCCTTTATTCATATTGGAGATCTGCCTGACCAAATCTACCGCATATGAATGACCTCCTTCTTCCGGTATAAATTTAGTATCAAACTTTCTGGCATCACCACGCAGCGCTAAGACATTATTGATGTTCAGAAAGTTCAAATCTATCAATGCATCCTCTGTATTCTCTTTGGTAAATCCCCCGCAAATCAAGTGAGGTACAGCATCTACTCCGTATCTATGCATCAGCGCCGCACAAATTCCCACTGTGCCAGGTCTCTTGCGAATGGCCACTTTTTCAAAAAATCCAGACTTCCGCTCTGTGTATATAAATTCTTCTCTGTGATAAGTAACATCTATGAACGGTGGTTTGAATTCCATGAGAGGGTCGAGGGTATCAAATATAGATTGCATGCTACCACCTTTTAGAGGCGGTAAAACTTCAAACGAGGTCAATGTTTGTCCCTGGGCTTTCTCGAAATACTCTGTTACTTTCATCTTCCGTTTTTAGTGGAGCTGCAACTCCTGGATCGCTCAATGAGGCGCAAAACTAGTAATAACTTTATTAACTTTGTATCAAATCCATTCAGACATTAAAAAATTAGCACAGAAATACACGGGAATTTTACGAAGCTTAAAATTGACGTATGTCATCAATAATTTCCTGAATCGAAATCATCTTCAGCATAATAAGGCACTGTATAAGAAATATGAGATCAAGAAAAGTATCTACAGTCCATTGGGTAGAAAAGATGTATCACATATCAACCATCCCACTCCCTGGTTGGATAACGAAGATGCACTTGATCTAGCCAAGAAACATGAACAATTTCAGAAGTTTACCTCGGAGATGAAGGCGCAAATCAAGCAGTTTGTGGAGGAAGGGTATCTAATTTTAAAAGGTTTTTTGGATGTCAATGTTGTAAACGAAATCAATGTGGAGGTGCAAAAATTGATGGATGATCAAAAACTTGACTTTAATTATGGGGGGAAGAAAATCGTTGAGTCTTACAAGTGGTCGCCTTTGGTAAATGAGCATTTCTTTAGAAATCGCGAATTATTAGAACTTCTTGAATTTTTACTAGGCCGCCCTGTCATTCCTTTTCATACCATTAATTTTCTGGAAGGAAGTGAGCAAAGAGCACATTCAGATTCCATTCATATGGCTACAGCTCCTGAAGGGTTCATGATTGCGGCATGGGTAGCGCTGGAAAATACGGATGCCGGAAATGGTCCCTTGTTCTTTTACCCCGGTACTCATCGATTGCCTTATATCAGTTGCCTTGACTATGATAGTGGGAACAGTAAATATTTGATAGGTGAGAATAGCTATAAGAAATATGAGAATTATATTTCCGAACTTATCAAGGAGCAAGGTTTGAAAAAGGAATATTTTCATGCTGAGCCTGGAGATCTTCTGATTTGGCATGCCAATCTGCTACATGGTGGTGATCCTATTTTTGAAAGAGGCAGATCAAGAAAAAGCATGGTCGCGCACTACTTCGGAAAAGATGTTTTATGTTTTCATGAAATCTCCCAAAGGCCGGCTCTGCTCAATTTAAAGTAATACTATCATTGATGATAGTGTTGCTATTAGCGTTGACTAATTGTAAATGGTTAAATGCGAACTGCGAAAAGCCGAGCGTGATAGACGCATTTCGTATTGCGAACACATACCCTTATCCCTTAAAGAGCAACCTGCGCTGCATAGCCTGGCTAAAGCTCTTAAAGGGAAATGCGAAATGCCAACTGCGAAAAGCGAATTACGAACTGAGTATCGCGAACCTTCCCCCTCATCCCTTAAAGAGCAACCTGCGCTGCATAGCTCTGCTGAAGCTCTTAAAGGGAAATGCGAAATGCCAACTGCGAAAAGCGAATTACGAACTGAGTATCGCGAACCTTCCCCCTCATCCCTTAAAGAGCAACCTGCGCTGCATAGCCTAGCTAAAGCTCTTAAAGGGAAATGCGAAATGCCAACTGCGAAAAGCGAATTACGAACTGAGTATCGCGAACCTTCCCCCTCATTCTTTAAACAGCAACCTTCGCGTCGCAGCCTGGCTACAGCTCTAAAAGGGAAATGCAAAAGGCGAACCTCCCCTCACTCTTTTTTCTTCCGCTTGAAATCTCCACGCTTCCAGGCTTCGATAAACTTAGCCCAGGCAGCCAGATCAAATATTCTTTGTGGCTTAAACTGTCCTTGATAATAATTGGCCTGAGCTTGCTCTTTTAAATAAATATTACCAGCCTCAACACCATCTGCCGGAACAGCTTCCCTGAGCTTCATCAACGCATTTTCTGCCAGATTTTCCTTAGCGCGTTCACGCATTTCGTCAGAAACATCCATCGCCAAAAATTCAATATCAAAATACTCCTTGCTTGGCCAGGGATAGATTGTGGCTATAGGTAAAAGCACTGAATCCTGGGACATAATCTGGATAAAGGAATACAGATTACCTTGAATGGTATCCGGAATTTCAAATTCTACGGTCTGATATCCTAAATGAGAAAAAACAATGGTTTCACCTACCCTTCCCGCCAAAGAAAAGAAACCGTTCATCTCAGATACTGTTCCCCGACTTGTACCCTTTACACCTATATTAGTATATGGAAGAGGTACGGCATTTCCGGCTTGCTCAGTTACTACCAAACCCGAAAATTGGACCACTTTGACACTATCAATTTGCTTCTGAGCAGATACTTGAATTCCCATCAGTAGAAAGACTACTAAGAAGCTACTGGTTATGATGTTTCTGCTCATAGAATTCATTTGGCAAATGTAATTATAAATAACAACATTCATTTAACGGGTTTAGATCGATGAAAAAAATAAGACAACTGCTTTTAACATAGTTTTAACCAACGAAAATGTCATCTAGTTTTCAAAACTCGGATTACAACTCATAAAATACAATATTGACATAGGGTCAGGAATGAAATTCTGGTCTTACTATTATCCTGTGGACTGAAAAGTCTGCGCAAACTAATGTTTAAAACCTTAATTTATGAAGTGTTTATACACCCTCACTTTGTATATTTTGTCAACTCTCTATATTGCTGCACAGACGGCATCGACAAAATATATGTCTAAAATTTTTCAAGACAAAAAGTACGTCATTACTGAAACCGTTTTCGAAGACGGTCATAGAGAACAATTTATTACTAGTGTGCCATTGGCAGAAACCAAAAAATTGAAAGCCACTGACAAACTGGATAACATCAAAAACATTCCTTGGGATGATAATTCATCTCTCGAAGGTCATCAAAAGAATGTCAATTCGATTCAAAGTATAGAAAATGCATTTAACAATGCTTTGTCTTCTATGGAATCTCAACTTTCTTTATCGGAAGATGCATTTGAGAAGATAGTTTTAGAAGAAGAATTCCTCAGTCTTGAAACAGGGGATCAGGTACTTACGCTCCTTAATAAGATAGTGAATGCCGTTGCTTCTTCTCCTGAATTTGAAGGCTACATTCCCCTCGAAGGTGTTGACCGTGGTGTGACACAGCATTCTAATGCTATTGCCCAGGGTCTACTCGAAGAAGATGGCGATGGCCCTAAAGCTATATCGGATGTCATTGGCTTAAGAAATATTGAATTCTCAGAACATTACAGGAATGACGGCATTTTTGTTACCAACGGAGAAGACCCCATTGCGCATCCTCAGATTCAGGCATTATATCAATGGTTGTTTGCTGATGCTCATACTGGTTGGTTCAATCGCGAATTGATTTTAAATCAAGCCAGGAATTATTCGTCCAAAGGTTTGAATGATGACTACCATGTTCCTGGCGCAGAAGGCCTAATAGGAATAGGTACTGCATACAAGCCGATATTAGAGCACATTTTAATCAATCCAACGTTTGAAATGGCTACTACAGTGGTACTACAAATTGTAGATCCACTCAAAAACAGCAAATATGCCTTTGGGATAGACAAAGTGTCTACAATACCAGACGAAATAGCTTCAGCAAGATAAAATTTGTTAGAATTAGAAAGTGTCTATACCGAGTGCATGATGTAAAACTTCATGCATTCTTTCTACATATATGAACTCTAAACCTCCGATATATCTTGGATCTATTTCTTCCACGTGTCTGCGGTTATCTGCACACAATATAATGGTATCCACACCTGACCTTTTGGCTGCAAGAACTTTCTCTTTAATGCCACCCACTGGAAGCACCTTGCCTCTTAGCGTAATCTCTCCAGTCATAGCCAGGTTCTTCTTCATGGCTTTTTTCTTAAAGGCTGAGACCAATGCTGTCAACATGGTTATTCCGGCACTTGGACCATCTTTGGGAATGGCGCCTTCAGGAACATGTATATGGACATCATATTTGTCTAATACCTCCTTACTGATGTCAAGTGTATCTGCATTAGCTTTAATATAGCTTAATGCTGTGGTTGCAGATTCTTTCATAACATCGCCTAAATTACCGGTCAGGATCAATTTCCCCTTACCTTCACTCAAGCTGGCTTCAATGTATAGGATATCACCCCCTACCCTGGTCCAGGCAAGGCCTATTGCTAATCCCGGCAACATATCTTCTGCATATCTCTCCTTCGGAAACTTTTCTACACCAAGCAAGCCCTTCAGGTCTGTGATCTTTATGGCTTTATTATAATCCTCCTCCATAGCAATGTTTTTTGCTACGCCTCTCATCACTGCTGCAATCCGACGGTTCAGACTTCGAACTCCTGATTCCCTTGTATATTTTCTGATGATGTAGTCCAATACTTCATCCTTCAACTTCACATCTGCTGTCTTCAACCCATGCTCTTTTTTCTGTTGGGGAACCAGATGCTTCTTAGCAATCTCAATCTTTTCCTCCGTCGAATAACCACCGATTTCTATAATTTCCATCCTATCCAGAAGGGCGGGTTGAATAGAGTTCAAAGAATTGGCCGTTGCAATAAAAAGTATCTTCGAAAGATCATACTCCATTTCCAGGTAGTTGTCATAAAAGGTTTCATTTTGCTCAGGATCCAATACCTCCAGTAAAGCGGAAGATGGATCACCTCTATGATCTCTGCCCAGTTTATCGATTTCATCAAGAATAAACAAGGGATTACCTGAACCTGCTTTTTTGATGCTTTGTATAATCCTACCTGGCATGGCACCGATATAAGTTTTCCTGTGACCCCTGATTTCACTTTCGTCATGCAATCCACCAAGAGACATTCTAATAAACTTTCTTTTAATGGCATTGGCTATCGATTTCCCCAGGGAAGTTTTACCTACTCCCGGAGGCCCTACCAAACAAAGGATAGGAGCTTTCATATCGCCTTTAAGTTTCAACACGGCAAGATGTTCCAGTATTCTTTGCTTTACATCTTCCAGTCCATGATGGTCTTTGTCCAATTGTTCTTTGACCTTTTTCAAGTTAAAGTTATCCTTGGTGTATTCTTCCCAGGGCAAGTCCAGCATCAACTCCAGATAATTCATCTGAACACTGTACTCCGCCACCTGCGGATTCATCCGCTTTACCTTCTGCAATGTTTTTTCAAAGTTTTCAGCTGCTTCCTCCGGCCATTTTTTTCCTTTAGCTTTTTGAGCCAACTCATCTAATTGCTCTTGTTGGGGGTTTTGTCCTAATTCCTCCTGAATGGTTTTCAATTGTTGGTTCAGATAGAAGTTTCTTTGCTGTTCTTCTATGTCACCTTTGACCTTTGAGTCAATTTGATCCTTGATTTCCAACATCTGTAGTTCTGCATTCATATGCTTGAGAATGGCTTCCGCAGATTTCTCAGGGTCCGTAATTTCAAGCACTTTTTGCTTCTTTGCTACAGATACATTTAAATTAGAAGCAATAAAATTTTGTAAGAAGCCGCTACTTTCAATGTTGTTTAACATCATGACAGCCTCGGATGGTATTTGAGGCGAGAGCTCGATGATTTTCTTCGCCATATCTCTGATAGAAGAGACCAGAGCCTCATAAGAAAGTTGATCCTGAACCGGACCTGTATTAATCTGCGAAATTCTGCCGTTGAAATACGGATCTTCGAATAACCATTCTTCCAATCTAAATTTCTTTCTACCTTGAAGAATAGCTGTAGTAGAGCCATCCGGCATTTTGATTTTCTTAATGATTTTGGCGACGGTGCCCACATCATAGAGATCATCTACATCAGGCTCATCGATCTGCACTTCTTTCTGAGAAATGACACCAATTAACTTGTCTGTTTTAAATGCTTGATTAACAGCCTCAATGGACTTATCTCTTCCCACTGTTATCGGAATAACAACTCCAGGAAACAAAACTGTATTTCTGAGCGCTAAAATAGGGAGCTCAGTATTGATTATATCTTCGTCGTGGTTCTCATCAGCTCCGATGGAGAAAAATGGAACGGTGTCCTGGTCACTCTGTGAGGGAGTCATTTTGATCGTTTCGAACATACTCATTACTTTTGTCTAGGAACATGCCTAGACCAATAGTGGGTCAATATTTGTACCACTGTACATTTATAGTTCTTAAAGTGCCATTTTGTTTCTTAGCAGTCTTAAATGTGACAGAACGTCAGTCTAATCCCTATCATTATGACATTTCCAGTATCTCCTCGGGCTCCTTTTGTTCCTCTTTTGATTCTTGCTCGTTGTCCACCTGGTCGAGTTCTATTTTAAGATTTTCGATGATAAACTCTTGACGTTCGGGTGTATTTTTACCCATATAATAGCCAAGGATATCCTCTATCTTGGTGTGTTCCAATAGGAATACTGGTTCAAGATGAATGTTATCTCCTATAAAATCTTCAAACTCATTGGGAGAGATTTCACCGAGTCCTTTGAAGCGGGTTACTTCTGCTTTTCCTCTTAATTTACTGATGGCTTCTTGCTTTTCTTTTTCTGAGTAGCAGTAAAAGGTTTGTTTCTTGTCCCTTACCCTAAAAAGTGGGGTCTCTAAAATATACAAGTGACCCTGTTTCACTAGTTCGGGAAAGAACTGCAAGAAGAATGTAAGCAATAAAAGTCGAATGTGCATTCCATCCACATCGGCATCTGTGGCAATCACGACCCTATTGTATCTAAGTCCGTCTATGCCATCTTCAATATTCAGGGCATGTTGAAGTAAATTCAACTCTTCGTTTTGATAAACAATCTTTTTGCTGAGTCCATAGCAGTTCAATGGCTTTCCTCTCAAACTAAATACCGCTTCTGTCTGTACATTTCGAGCTTTGGTGATCGAACCAGAGGCCGAGTCTCCCTCTGTAATAAAAATGGTTGTGTTTAGCTTTAATTCATCACTACCCTTTTTATTCTCATTATAATGTATTCTACAGTCACGAAGTTTCTTGTTGTGCAGGTTGGCAGCTTTAGCTCTTTTGTTGGCCAATTTTTTAATCCCTGATATTTCTTTTCGTTCTCTTTCAGACTGTTGGATTCTTTTTAGCAAGGCATCTGCTGTCTCGGGATTCTTATGCAGATAATTATCCAAATTGACTTTTACAAAGTCGACAACAAAGCTTCTAACAGTGGGTAGCTCTGGACCCATATTGAGGGAGCCTAATTTAGTTTTAGTTTGCGATTCGAATACCGGTTCTTCTACTCTTACACTTACCGCGCCCACTATTGCTGTCAATATGTCTTTGGTATCGAAATTTTTATTGTAATACTCTCTCACTGCTTTGACAATACCCTCCCGAAAGGCAGCAAGGTGGGTACCTCCTTGTGTTGTATGCTGGCCATTAACAAAAGAATAATGCTCTTCACCATATTGCTGACCATGGGTAAGTGCGATTTCAATATCCTCACCTTTTAGGTGTATAATAGGATACCTGATGGAATCAGGCTCTGTCTTCCTTTGCAAAAGATCCAATAATCCATTCTTTGAATAGAAGGTCTTGCCATTGAATTTAATTCTAAGACCAGAGTTCAGATAGGCATAGTTCCACAACTGATTCTCAATATACTCATTGCGAAATCGGTAGTTTTTGAAAATTTCTGTATCTGGTGTAAACTCGAACATTGTTCCATTGGGTTCGTCACACTTGGTGATCTTCGCATCCTCTACGATCTCTCCTCTTGTAAATTCAGCGACCTTGATTTTGTTCTCTCTAATAGACTGAACTTTAAAAAAGCCAGAGAGGGCATTAACCGCCTTGGTACCGACACCATTCAGACCCACTGACTTTTTAAAGGCTTTGCTATCATATTTTCCTCCCGTATTGATTTTAGACACACAGTCCACCACCTTACCCAGTGGAATGCCTCGACCATAATCGCGAACACTTACGGTTCCATCTTCTATATTGATTTCTATTTTGTTCCCATGGCCCATGACGTACTCATCGATAGAGTTGTCTATAATCTCTTTAATCAATATATAAATACCGTCATCCTGAGATGACCCATCCCCCAGCTTACCTATATACATACCCGGACGCATGCGAATGTGTTCTCGCCAATCCAGGGATCTAATGTTATCTTCGTTGTATGTTACATTACTCATAAAGGCAAATTTACGAAATCATATTATTTTATTTTATAATATTCGAAATAGCAAAGAAATGAGATAGTGCTCCTCCCAAAACAAAAAGGTGCCATATCAGGTGAAAATATTTCCTATTGTCATGGGCATAAAAGTAAACTCCAACTGTGTAAAACAAGCCACCTAATACCACAAGTCCAATGGTATAGTAATCAAAGCTATTCAAAAATGGTTTTATGATTAGAACCAACATCCATCCCATTCCCAGATATAGAGCCAAAGACCATTTGTCAAATCGCCCAGTAAAAAATAATTTAAATATTGTTCCCAACAGTACGATGGTCCACATTACTCCTAAAAACAACCACGCGCGAACCCCGTCAAGACACAAAAAGATAAATGGCGTATAACTACCAGCTATCATAAAGTAGATAGAAATATGATCCACTTTCTGTAGTTGACGTTTCAAGTTGTAATCGGTGACTGCATGATAGGCGGTCGAGCTCACAAACAAGAAAATAAATCCGAAAGCGTAGATGTAAGAGGGCGGCCCTTTTAGTATGCTAGGTAAAAGCCACAAGCCACATAATATACCTATAGCATGCGAAAGTGTATTTGCAATTTCTTCAGACTTATTAAAGATCATAGATCACTTCTTCCTTTCCGGAAACATTTGTTCCACAAAGGTAGGAAAAGAGGCACTTCCATAATGGGCAAAGTTGACATCCGATTTTATGTCCATTCTATGTTTTTCAGCGAATCGGTTTAAAAACTTTGTGAAGTCTTTATATTCAATATTCTTAGAGTTGGGTTTAGGATAGTAAACAATGTGATCAATACTTCCATCTGCATTCCAAAAAACATTGATCCATATTTTCAACCCCCTTATTTCAAATCCTTCTTCAACTGCCTGGTCTTCCATATCAGCAAGCATGTAAATCCATTTCTTGTAGGCAATATTCATGGCATCGTCACAGACTTCAAGCAAAGAGGTCGGTGTATTCGATACCAATTCTCCATAGGCAAAGTCGTCTTCAGATATCAAAAAGGTAGTAGGGACTTCGGTAGAGGAATCAGTACCCGAAGCGCTTTGGGCTTGTGTGAAGAACAAACCCACTGTCAGGAATAGTAATATCAACAGAAGCTGCCTCATTATAATATAACAGTAAAAATAGCTAAAGAATTATAAATCAAGGCGATAAATACATTTAAAATCCTAATTTCATTTTTTTCGCCTCCTCCATAAATACTTCTTTAAATATAAAATTATAATCCAAAAATCCTGCCCAAGTTCAAAAATAATTTATAGCTTACTGAAAAATAGAACAAATGTGGATTGACATAGGATTTGTGGTCTTTCTTGCATATGGCTTTTATATTGGCTATTCAAGAGGATTCATAAAGACATTGTATGCAGTACTATCCTTAATCATAGCACTACTTTTAAGCTTTAAGCTATCTCCCTTTTTTGTTGAATTCATAGAAAGCACCTTGAAACTAGGGACAACCATTAGTTTTATATTAGGTTTCATCATCTGTTTTTTAGTTATTATTTTCATCGTTCGCCTGATAGGAAGAATATTTGAAAAAACGCTAAAAGCTGTTAAGCTTAATTTTATCAATAAAATTGCCGGGGGAATGGTCTTTGCATTAGTATTGGTCTTTTTTTACGGCTATATTTTATGGTTCTTAAATCAGACTAATGTCCTAAATGAAAAACAAAAAGAGCAATCTATTTCTTATATTTATCTGGAACCCATACCTCGAACAATGAAAGGAGCCTTTGAGCAACTTAAACCGGCGTTTAAAGGATTTTGGGAAAAATCAACTGAGGCCATAAATGAATCTAAAAATATAGAAGATCCCCCCGACAATGAAATTATTCAAAAATAACAACACCAGTACTAACGAATTAAGTATCGAGCATCTCAAGGAAGAAGATACTGATTATGAAGTTTTTATACCATGGAAAAATGACTACTCCGGTAATAATTTTTTCGAATGGCTGAAAAGCCGCTATGATGATTTTGAAAATTGTGGTATTCAAAATGATAAAAACATCTTCTTTTTCAAGAATGAATCCACCACCGCATTCAGACTGAGTACAGAAATATTAAATATTAGCCCATCAGTAGTCTGGAATTACTGGAAAGATGAGATCATTGATGCTGGATATGCACTTAAAAACAGTGAAACAGAGTATAGAGGTACTAAAAATACGCTAAGATATTACCTTAAACCCAAGTTGAAATACAAAATAGAAGGTGAGCAATTATTTGGCAACATTACACTAGAATTGATAAAGAGTGGAGGTAAACCCACCTATATCATGTTAAAGTGTACCTGGTATAGTGATTCAAATTTTAAGGCTGCGAAAAACTTTTCTGAATTATTCAGAGTGCTTACGAATTAATCGTTTTCCAGAGTAAATCTTTAAGTTGGGTTAAGTTTTCACCCGTCACTGCTGAGAAAAACATATAAGGAATCTGGTCGGGAATGTCCGGTTCTAATAAAGCTTTTAGTTCATCATCTACCAGATCTGCCTTAGAGATTCCAAGTATTCTTTCTTTATCTAAAAGTTCCGGATTATATTGCTCCAATTCATCTAATAATATTTGATAGGACTTGCTGATACTTTCAGAATCAGCCGGCACCACGAAGAGCAGAACTGAATTTCTCTCTATGTGCCTTAAGAATCGATGTCCTAAACCTTTACCCTCATGGGCTTTTTCGATAATACCCGGAATATCGGCCATAATGAAGGATCTGCCATCGCGATAACTTACAATTCCCAAATTAGGAACCAATGTAGTAAATGGATAATTACCGATTTTGGGTTTAGCTGCTGTGATGGCAGAGAGTAAAGTAGATTTACCTGCGTTAGGAAAACCTACCAATCCAACGTCAGCTAATACTTTAAGTTCCAGAATCTTCCATTCTTCTTTTCCCGGTTCACCGGGTTGCGCATATCTTGGAGATTGGTTGGTGGATGACTTAAAGTGTGAATTTCCGAGGCCTCCTCTTCCGCCCGCCGCAATAATCTCTTCCTGGTCATGCTCTTTGATTTCAAAAAGTTCTTCACCAGTATCGACATCCCTTGCAACCGTTCCCAAAGGAACTTCCAGAATAACATCTTCACCATTGGCACCGGTTTGATGGTTTCCCCGTCCGATTCCACCAGGCCCGGCAATTACATGTTTTCTGTATTTAAGTGGCAGCAAGGTCCACATCTGCTCATTACCTTTAATGATAATGTGCCCACCTCGACCACCGTCACCACCATCAGGACCTCCTTTCGGCGTGGACTTATCTCTAAAGAAATGGGCAGATCCACTACCACCAGCTCCTGACCTACAACAAATTTTTACGTAATCAACAAAGTTTTTTTCAGACATTCAGTTTTTCTATACTTTCACATATTCTACTGAATATTTCTTCAATTGTTCCTTTTCCCTCGATTCTTTCTGACTTGCCTTTCTCGTCATAGTAATTATAAACCACTGAGGTGGTTTCATTATATACGCGGATTCTTTTTCTGATGACTTCTTCATTGCTGTCGTCAGCTCTTCCTGATGTTTTGCCTCTCTCAAGCAATCGTTTGACAATTTCGTCGTCATCTACGTCAAGTGCAATCAATGCAGTGACTTCTTGACCTTTAGACATTAAAAAGCGGTCGAGTGCTTCCGCCTGTGGCTCCGTCCTTGGGAATCCATCGAAAATATAACCTCTGACATCAGGGTTCGCTTCGACTTTATTCTGCAGCATACCAATCGTAACTTCATCAGGAACCAACTCTCCTTTATTCATATATGATTTGGCTTTAACTCCCAATTCAGTATTGTTACCTATTTCATACCTAAATAAATCACCAGTTGATATGTGTAACAATTCATACTTGTCCACTAATTTCGCCGCTTGCGTACCCTTTCCTGATCCGGGAGGTCCGAATAGTATTAAATTGATCATGTTTTCCGTATTTGTATCTGTATTTGCGAATTTAGCAAAAAAATAATTTCTTAATCGCCTTAAAAGTGGAATCATACAGAATAATTAACGCATATAGTGACAAGGAGTTCCCATTTAAAGAACAGACCTACCTTCTTTTATCCTTTGTTGCCAGTATGTGGACTTCAAAATATCTTCTTCTATGATTCCTCTGGAACTTGATGCATGAATCATTTTTAGGGAATTGCGACCATTTTCGGAAATGATACCCACATGGTTGATCCTCGACTTACTGGCAAAAAAAATCAGGTCACCGGGCTTTAGTTTGCTTATTTTTATCGGCTCGCCCTGAAGCGCCTGATCTCGGGAACTTCGCTTTAATTGAATATTATTCTCTTTCATCACACAATAAGCAAAACCGGAACAATCAAATCCTTTTGCTGTTTTTCCGCCTGATCTGTATTTACAACCGATATACTTCTGTGCAGTTCTGACAATATTTTTTCTTTTCTTTCTCTCACTAATTTCAGTTGAATCATTCTTCACAAAACCTGATCCAATTACAAAAAATGAAAGCAGCATTAGAAAGCTTAATCCGTTCTTATAAACGAAAGAGATTTTGTTACTCATTTTTAGAATTTAGTTGAACTGCAATTTTTGTAAGGACCGAAGTCAATGATTTCGGTCTTTTTTTGTCGTGTCATGGATTACTCTACCCATCATTTGTATTACAAAACGGCAAATTTCAAGCCATTAGTTCAATTCCGGGCATAAAAAAAGGGAACCATAACGATTCCCTTTATATTTCTTAACATTTGAGTCGAACACTAAGATTCAGCTGAATCTCCTGTACCTCCCTCTTCTCCTTCGCCATCTTCATCTTCATCTTCATCATCATCTTCTCCTGCAGGAGTCACACTCTTAAGGGCTCTTGGAACAGCTACTTTTGCTACTGGTTGTGCTAACTGATCCAAAACTTCCAATCCTTCAGTCAATTCTACATCTTTCACTCTTACAGTATCACCCAATTTAAGTCCTTCGATCGAGACATAAAGAACATCCGTTAAATCTCTAGGATAGGCCTTTACCTTGATGGTTCTCATGGTCTGAATCAATCTACCTCCGCCTTTTACTCCCGGAGAAACTCCCTTAAAAGCTATGGGCAAATTTACTTTGATCTTCGCATTATCGATTAATCGCAAAAAGTCAATGTGCAGAATCTCATCTGTCACCGGATGCATTTGCAAATCCTTTACAATGCACTTTGATACATCACCATCTACATCAATTTCCACCACTTTAAAATCAGGTGTGTAAATGACTTCTTTTACTTCATTAGGCGTAACTGTGAAATATTCGTTCTTTCCACCACCATAAATGACACAAGGAATTTTACCTTCTCGTCTGATGGCTTTGGAACTTTTACCCCCTACATCTGTTCTCTTTTCTGCTTTGACTTGTACAGCGTTCATAATGTTTGTTTAACACATTTTTTAAAAAGGACTGCAAAGATAAATTTTTTTCCTAAAAGAGAGGTGAAAATTTTCATAATTATTTTTAAGTCAATGTTTTGTCATAACCTGTCCCGTTTGTATTTTATATATTAATTTTGCAAATATAAAACCTACCTATGGAATTTTGCCACTTACATTGCCATACCCAATACTCCTTGCTGGACGGTGCATCTGAAATAGGAGCGATGATGGATAAGGCACAGCAGGACGGTCAGAAGGCAGTCGCCCTCACAGATCACGGAAATATGTTTGGCGCCTTTAAATTTGTCGCAGAGGCCAATAAAAGAGGGATCAAAGCCATCGTAGGTTGTGAATTCTATCTTGTAGATGATCGCCGAAAGCAATCTTTTTTAAAGTCAAAGGGTGAAAGAGATAAACGATACCACCAGTTGATGTTGGCCAAAAACCAAAAAGGCTACGAAAACCTTTCCAAACTTTGCTCTTTAGGTTTTATTGATGGGCTCTACGGTAAATTTCCCCGAATTGATAAAGAACTGATTCTCCAGTATCACGAAGGCCTAATTGCCACCAGTTGCTGTATTGGTGCGGAAATCCCACAGGCGATTATCAACGGAGATTTAGCTGGTGCTGAAAAGAAAGTACAATGGTGGCTGGATCTGTTGGGAGAAGACTTTTACATTGAAATTCAAAGACATCGAGGCCTGGAAAACATTGACCAAACAGGCGTTTCTCAGGAAGATGTTAATCAGGTCCTACTCGGATTCGCAAAGAAATACAACATTAAAGCCATTGCGACCAATGATTCGCACTACATTGAAGAGGAGGATGCCAGTCCTCATGATATTCTACTGTGTGTCAATACAGGAAACAAAAAAGCTGATGTTGATCGCTTTAGATTTTCTAGCGCAGATTTCTATTTTAAGACACAACAGGAAATGTCTAACCTGTTTAAGGATGTTCCAGAATCCATTGCGAATACCATGGAAATCTATGAAAAAATAGAATCTCCACAGTTGGAACGAGATATATTACTCCCCAATTTTCCGCTGCCGAGTCAATTTAAAAATCAATCGGAATACATGCGCCATTTAGTGTACGAAGGTGCAAAAACGAGATATGGTGAGATCACTGAGGTAGTGAGAGAGCGAATAGAACTCGAACTCGGAATCATCAAGGACATGGGTTTTGATGGTTATTTTCTTATTGTCCAGGACTTTATAGACGCGGCGAGACAAATGGGCGTGTCAGTGGGACCTGGAAGAGGTTCAGCTGCTGGTTCAGTGGTAGCTTATTGTCTGAAAATTACCAATATCGACCCCATTGGCTATAATTTACTCTTTGAAAGATTTTTAAACCCCGAGCGGATATCTATGCCGGACATCGATATTGATTTCGATGATTATGGGCGTCAACAGGTGATTGATTGGGTAGTCGATAAATATGGTAAAAATCAAGTGGCGCAGATCATTACCTTCGGCACCATGGCTGCAAAGTCAAGTATTCGTGATGTGGCCAGAGTCATGGATCTGCCATTGGATGAGAGTGACAGAATTGCCAAACTTGTTCCTTCCAGGCCGGGAACTAAGTTCAGAAACATATTCGGATTATCTGAAGCGGAATTGAAAGCCAAGTGGCAAGGTGACGACTATAGTGCGGTTCAGAAATTACAGGAAATTGCGAATCAAAGCGACCTTTCAGGTGAAGTTCTGACCTTGGCACAAAAACTGGAAGGATCCGTTAGAAATACAGGTATACATGCTGCTGGTGTCATCATTGCTCCGGATGATCTGACAAAGTTTATTCCCGTTTATGCATCTAAGGACACCGACTTATTGGTCACACAGTTTGATGGAAGTGTCGTAGAAGATGCTGGAATGTTGAAAATGGACTTTCTGGGCTTGAAAACCTTGTCCATTATTAAGGATGCCATAGAAAATATCGTCAAGCGTTTTGGAGAAGAGCGAAGAATCGAACCAGATGATATTCCCATCGATGATGAAAAAACCTATGAATTATTTCAGAGGGGAGATACCATTGGCATCTTTCAATTTGAATCCGAAGGGATGAGAATGAATCTCAAAGAATTGCGTCCCACGGATATAGAGGATCTTATCGCTATGAATGCCCTGTACCGCCCAGGACCGATGGACCATATTCCTTCCTTTATACGCCGAAAGCATGGAGATGAGGAAATCATCTATCCACATGAATGGCTGGAGGATTTGCTCAAGCCGACGAATGGGATTATGGTTTACCAGGAACAGATCATGCAGACGGCCCAGATTATGGCTGGCTACTCACTCGGTCAGGCAGACATGCTTAGAAGAGCAATGGGTAAGAAGAAGAAAAGTGAAATGGACCGTCATCACCAGATTTTTGTCAAAGGTGCCGTGGAAAAGGGTGTAGACGAGGAAAAGGCTGACGAGATTTTTAAAATCATGGCTAAGTTTGCAGAGTATGGCTTTAACCGCTCACATGCCGCTGCTTATTCTATTCTTGCGTTTCAGACTGCTTATCTCAAGGCTCATTATCCGGCAGAATTCATGGCTTCTGTATTGACACATAATAAGAGCGACATGGATAAGATCAACTTTTTCCTCAGAGAAGCTAAGCGATTAGGTGTCAAGGTACTGGGTCCGGATATCAATGAAAGTGAATTGAATTTTACGGTTAATGATCAAGGAGCCATTCGGTTTGGTTTATCAGCATTAAAAGGTGTAGGAGAAGGTCCTGTAGGTGAAATCATGACGGGAAGACAAAAAGATGGCCCATTTAAGAATATTTTTGACTTGACCAAAAGGCTAAATCTGAGGGCCGTAAATAAAAAGTGCCTCGAGAGTCTGGTTTTGGGAGGAGCCTTTGATTCCACAGATGATGGGAATAGAGCAAGGTATTTCCAACCTTCCGATAAATATGAGACATACATAGAGCATGCATCAAAGTACGGCAATGATTATCAGGCCCAGAAATCAATGTCTGAAAATTCGCTTTTCGGTGATCTTAGCGAAATGTTTCTTTCAGAGCCGGAGATTCCAGAATGTGAGCCCTGGAATTCCCTTGAAAAACTGGAGAAGGAGAAAATGGTGACGGGCATCTATATCAGTGGCCATCCATTGGATGACTACCAACTGGAGATCTCTAATTTTACCAACTGCCCACTGGATAAAGCCCAGGACGTGCTGGGTACTACTTTGAAAATGGCAGGACTGGTCACTCAGGCTTTCCACGGTGTTTCCAAGCGAGGTACTGGATATTGCAGATTTTCACTTCAGGACTATGCCGGAACACTGGAGTTGGCTTTATTTTCCGAAGATTATATGAGGTATAAGGATCTAATTACCAATGGAGAAGTGCTATATGTCGAAGGATATTTTGAAAAAAACAGACATAGTGACAGGGTGTTTTTTAAAACCAAGGAAATCAAACTTCTGGAATCCATTGGCAAACAAATGACTAAATTCATTACCGTTTTGATGCCTGCAAAGTTTGTTAATCAAGCACTTATCGAAGATTTTAGCTCTTTGTGTACAACACATAAGGGTGATCATAAGTTAAAGATGGTACTGATAGACAGAAAATCAGAAGTGAAATTAAATTTGATGTCGAACCAGTATAAAGTGAATGTCGATCATGAATTCGTGGCAGAACTTGATCGTATGAATATCAAATACAAGTTGAATTAAATGTATCTTTTGGTCTTTCTTTTATGTCAATGGCTTCTTAGCACTTCCATGACGAATGTGTCACCGATGCCCGTAAAGGTGAAATTTTCGGATAGCATTGAGTATAAGGTTTTTCAGTCCTTCGAAGAATTAGAAGCGTTATTAGGAGAAGCATCTGATGAGGATATCCTGGTAGTCAATTTTTGGGCAACCTGGTGCGCGCCATGTGTCAAAGAGTTGCCTTACTTTGAAAGCTTTCTCAAGACAAATCAATCTAAAAAAATCAGAGTTTTATTGATAAGTCTTGATTTCCCGAAGCATATTCAATCCAGATTCGTTCCATTTATTGAGAACCATCAATTAAAATCGGAATTGTATGTATTAGATGATCCGAATGAGAATGAATGGATAGACAAAGTGGATGCTTCCTGGTCTGGTACTATTCCAGCAACCTTATTTATGAAGGGCGACCAGCGGATATTTACCGATCAGGAAATGCACTCTGTTGACGATATTGAACATTATATTAAAAAACTCTAAAAAAATTTAGAATGAAAAATTTTGTATTAAGATTTGCGATGTTGTTGTTAACAGCGTCCGTATTGATTTCAGCAACCATCCCTGGAGATGGATATAAAATCGGTGATACAGCTACTGATTTTGAATTAAAAAACGTTAATGGTGAAATGGTATCCCTTTCAGATTACCCTGATGCCAAAGGCTACATCGTCATATTTACCTGCAATGAATGTCCGTATGCCAAAATGTATGAAGACAGAATTAATGATCTGAACAACAAGTATGCTTCTCAGGGTTATCCTGTCATAGCCATCATGCCAAATGATCCCAATATACAGCCTGGAGATAGTTATGAGAATATGCAGCAAAGAGCAGAATCAAAAGGATTTACTTTTCCATACCTGATAGATGAAGGTCAGGAAGTATTTCCTCAATATGGAGCAAGTAAAACGCCTCACGTATTTTTGTTGAACGCTGATAAGGTGGTTAAGTATATCGGTGCAATCGATAACAACGCCAGAGATGCTGCCTCCGCTGATCAAAAGTATGTGGAAGATGCCATCCAGGCATTAGAAGCAGGAAATGATCCCGATCCCGCTACTACAAAAGCGATTGGTTGCGGAATTAAGGTGAAAAGTTAAAATTTGATGATTTAAGCCAACAAGTATTACCTCATCATAAAGCGGTAATTCTTGTTGGTTATTTTTTATTTAAGGAGTGCATAGAATTTCACTATCGCAGCAAAGTCACATCTCCTCTGACGATTACTTTTTCATTATCAATTAATGTAATTCTAGCGAAGTAAGCATATACTCCTGAATCCACTTCTCTTCCATTGGCTCTTCCATCCCAACCTTCTGTTCCACCATTGTTAGGTTGCAGATTTCTGATGCCGTACATTTCATTGCCCCAACGATCAAATACCCGAAATTCATCGATGCTTTGAATGCCTCTACCTGTATAAGCGTTGAAAACATCATTGATTCCATTACCATCCGGAGAAAAAGCATTGGGAAAGTAAGCCCTTACTATTTTGACCACTTCTACCAGAATTTCATCTTCAGCCATGCATCCCTGGTTGTCCATCACACTCACATTATATAAGGTGGTCACATTGGGAAATACTGCTATTCTGGAACAATCATCATTCAGGCAACCAAAATCAGTATTGGGTTCCCAGTTCACATCTATAATGGGATTGGGGCCTTCAATAGCAATGTCAATAACTGTTGTACTGTCACCCAGATCCACTTGGATATCGGGCCCCAGGTTTAGTATCAATTCTTCTGGTTGCTCTATGATCAGAGAAGTATCAAAAGAACATCCTGTATTGTCAAAAATAGCAATCTCATATACCCCTGCAAATACATTGACACAGCTGTCTATGGCGAAAAGTGGTCCATTATTTATCGAAAACCGATAACCTGAACCTGAACCTCCTGCTACGCTGTTAATACCGATACAAGTCTGATCACCAAAACAGATAGGATCCTCTGGAGTCGGAATTTCAGCCGTAATGGGTTGCGGAGAAGTGAGTTCATAAGATGTGGAATCAATACAACCATTGACATCAGTGACAGTGATCTCATACATTCCAGGGCTTAAATTACTTGCAATATCGCTATTGCTTATATCTCCGGACCATTGATAGGTATAACCATTGACCTCATCACCGCCAGAAACCTGAATGGCTATTAATCCATCGTCATCGCTGCCACATCCTATGTTCATGGTTCTGGAGGCATCAACTTCGGCAATCAGTGAATCCGGTTGCTCAATTAATATGGAGTCAATGGTCAAACAGCCATTGGCATCCGCTAACACAAATCTATGAAATCCAGCATTTAAACCAGTATTAGTGGCATCGTCTATATTATCATCAGGCCAGAAATAAAGATAGCCAGGAGTTCCACCCATGGAAACCAGTGTTGCACTACCATCACCATCTCCAAAACAAGTGGCATTGGTAATCTGAGTACCGTCCATATTCAACATCAGTGAATCAGGTGCTTCCACTTCAAAAAACAAAGTGTCAAAGCACATTTCATCTACAACCACTACATATTGTATTCCGCTGGAAAGCATCGAAGCCGTTGAGGAGGTATTAGCAGCAATGGCATCTGCTTCTCCTGATGACCAAAAGAAGCCATAATTCCCATTATCCACTACACCTCCGGAAGCCATAACAGTGACAGAACCATCGTTGGTATATGAACATAAAGTAGGGGAACGATCAGTGATTGCGATATCTATACTAGCCGGACTATCCAGCGTCAGCGTGTCTATTTGAGAACATCCACCCTCTTGAGTAATGGTCACGAAGTAATCGCCTGCAGGTATATTTGATAATATTTCTGTGTTATTGTTATTAGGATGTGCCCATTGATAGGTATAGGTACCAGGATCATTGATGGTAATAGCGAGAGAACCATCGGGCGTATTGGTGCATGATGGGGGAGACGCTGTGACATCGAATGTAAAAACCTCTCCCTGAACCAACATGACTGAATCATTAGACATGCAACCTTGATCGTCTGTGACCGTGAGGTAGTAGGTCCCCGGACCAAGTCCAGCAAGATCTTTTGTATTATATGGTCCTCCGGGTCCTTCCCAACTGAAACTAATGTTGCCTATTTCACCTGATGTTTCGGTTTGTATGGATCCTGTCGCACCCGGCTCACAGCTAATAGGTTCTACGATGAATGCATCTATGCTCACCGAAGCACCCATCATTAAATCGACGGAGAAAGAATCCTGACAACCATTCCCATCTGTTAAAGTTACAGCATAGGAACCTTCATTGAGGTTGCTTCTGTCTTCTTCTGTCGATCCATCCGCCCATTGGTAAGTATAGTTCGGCGTACCGCCAGTGGCGCTCAGCAAGATCTCACCACCCGTTGTAGAGGTGCACGAAAAAATTGCTGAAGCATTTAGAATTAGTTCTTCAGGGGCAAATATGGTAAATGTAGTATCGACCTGACAGCCCGTTACTTCATCGGTAAGCGTTAATGAATAAGTGCCTTCACCCAGTCCATTGAAAAATACGTGGTCAGGTCCGTTGGCCTTTTGTGTCCCCATGGGTTCCACCGGCGAATTAGCGCCATCAAGATCAAATGGTGCTCCATCAGCATACTCTCCGTAAACTCGGAATATGGCCTCTTGATCCCCTGCGCAGAGCACATTTTGATCATAATCGAATCTGGCCATGAGTTCTTTTTGTGCACCAACTTCGAAAAATTCTTCCCAAATACAATTGTTATTATCTGTAACGACGACGCTGAATAATCCACCCTGTATTCTATTATTGGTGACCATTTCTCCTACATCAAAGGCAGTCGGCATGTTATCACCTTCCCACCTGACATTATAATCTCCTGAAGCATTTGGAGTTCCTCCTGTTATGGTCGCTGTTGCAGTACCATCATTAGATGAAATACATGTAGGAAGCGTTGTCACATCAAGTTGTACATCTATAGGATCTTTACCAATATACTCTGTCGCTTCTACTTCGCAGCCATTAGCATCCGTAACCGTAACCGAATAACTACCTGCGGTCAGGCCGTCGATGGATTCTGCATTAAAGATGGCATTGGACCATTCATACATATAGCTACCATCAGGGAAGCTTGTTCCACCTACAACATTGGCACGGACTTGACCATTTGAGAAATTAAAGCATGATGGATCCATACCCACTACGTCAATAATCAATGGGTTTCCGTTGCCGATTGATACCGTCTGCATAAAAGTATTTCCATCATTATCAGTGATGGTCAACAAATTACCATTTCCAGGAGATAGATTACCAATAAAAATTTCTTCACCAGCTTGTAGTCCACTTCCACTTACAGGCCCCGAAAGAGGACCATCAAGTACATAACTATAGGGGCCAGATCCACCAAAAACCTGAAAAGTTACTGAACCGGAAAAAGAACCGGATGCTGCATTACAAGTATTAATTAATGCGGTAAGGTTGCTACCGGGATCAATACAAGCCTGACCTGGATTCTGGATTAAATCAATTGAAAATGTGTTGGTTACGTCATCAGGATCTTGTTGCGAGACGCTAATAGGTACCACGTTGCCAGAAATGGCAATATCTGAACAACCTCCCAGAGGTGAATCATTGTTCACATCAAAACAGACATCAAATATGCATTCCCCATTGGCCAGGGTCTTTCCCACAGTTTCCTGATCAAACCAGGTGAATCTAAGAATTCCATTTTCAGCATCGCTGTCCTCAAAATTACTGGCACTTAAGCCAAAAAGATTAAAGTTTTGTAAGACGTCAAAAGTCAGATAGTTAGGGTCAAAATTGATGGTAAACTGAATGGTATTGATATCTATAAAGTCTTCAACGCAAAACGAAACACATTGATTACCACCCGGCATATCTGTAAAGGAACCTATATTAATGGTCATTGTACCCTGCATGTCGGTGAAGTTTACGAGCATAGACGTTCCACAGCTTTTCTCATCTTCCACATAAATTACATACTCGCCCTCTTCAGGAACTGTAAAATTCACCACATCTCCATGTGTATAACTACCTCCCTGAATGGTTCCTCTGACATTAATTGCCCCTAACTTATATATGCCTATGTCTTTGTAGTCAGAAGGTGTTCCTTGCAATTGATCCCATTCAGCGACGCCTCCGGATATCTGGAAACTTCCTGCTAATGGGTTGCCACCTACGCCAATTTGTTTATTACTAATGACTACCTCATTCAGGTAAATCACCTCGAAAGCTTGGTCTGAGCTTACATCTACTGCACTTCCGGTTTGTTCAATGACTACATTTCCTGCAAAGTTATCAAAGGTGATCGGAGCAAACCACATGCTTTCAGGATCTCCGTTATTGAAAAAGTCTTGAATTTGTCCCTCATTAAAGAAAAGGGCATCACCATTAATCTTATCTCTGTAGGAATAAAATCCATTCATCACCGTTGGTGGCGGATTGTCCTCCAAACAATTATCACTGGTTACATTAGTGATTGACGGACCTGTAATGGCCGGGTCGGGCTGACATTTATAAAATGCATATCCGATCCCTGGAATGGTCAATGGATCCGGGTCATTACAATCTGGATCGAAAGGTCCTTGCTGTTCAATGGTAAATTTATCCTGATAACAGAGGTAAATGGGCCCTGGGAAAACTGTGGAATTACTTTGGCCATCAAAATCTATCATATTAATCACACCTGCATTTTCAGGACAAGCACGAAATGCCGATTGTACGTCCCTCACCAATCCTTTTACCTCTTCAGCTCTCTGTCCATTTAACGATCCCACACATAGCATCACTAAGACCCCCCAGCAAATTCCTCTTAAATTCATCTATGATTTTTACTTTACAGAATTCCTTTAAAGTCGCGAAGATACATAAAGGATTTCTTTAATATGTTTTGTCAATTATAATTCAGCATAAAAAACGTGCGTTTGTCTTCTTTATTGCTACGTATTCACGCTTTCTGTACCCATTTTTTTGATGCCGCAAATATGAAAAATGCTGCTCTAATAATTCATCTAGACCTTGCTTTATGTCATCACTAACATAAAAAAAACCATCCTCCGCTTAAAAAGAATGGCTCTCCATTAATTTTTAGAAAATTAGTGTGCTTGAACCACTTTTGGCCCTAGTAAAAGCTAATTATTTTACAATACCGTCCATGTTAAAGTCTCGCTTGAGTATTGCTCTGTATCCTTCTGCTTCTGCTGCTGTTTCGAAGGATCCCATTAACACTTTGTAAAGCATCTTATCTCCTCTCGTTTCATTGAGTACTATGACTGGTTCAATAAATTTGGACTTTAGTTGACTCACCAGATCATAAGTGTTTTCAAACTCATGAAAGACCCCCATCTGTATTCGGTATCGATGTCCTGTAGCTTGATGATCCTTTTGCTGCGCAGGTTCAGGCTTTAGAGAAAAAGACTTGAAAGTTTCTTTGTCGTTTCTGGGCGATTGATTCACTGTATGTTTGGCAACTACTTTATTTTCGTCAATATTATGATGATTGAGTAATTGGGCCAATTTTCTGGAAGAAAGTGTCTCTTCAATTCTAGCAATCATTTCTCCCCTGGAGTTAAAAATGAGTATGGTGGGAAGAATGCGAATATCATATTTTTGCTTGAGGGAATAACCATCAAGATTATCGATGTCTACTTTGACTGAGATGTAATTTTTTTCTAATAGTGCTTTAACCTCAACATCCTGAAAAGCGGTCTCTTCCATCCATTTACACGGTGCACACCATTGAGCATAAAAATCCACAAAGAATAATTTCCCCTCTTCACCGGCTTTTTTCTTAGCGGCCTCAAAATCACTATTGTAAAAATCAAAGGTATAAGATTCGCTTTTAACGGTGTTTACACCGCCTAATAAAAGGCATAAAATTATAGGAATATATCTCATCATTGGCATTCAACTTTAGCAGAATTCACATGATTAAAAAATCTTAATTGTTACCTGCTGGTTTTTAACAACTTAATTGATGCAAAAAGAATACCAATTCACAGCTGCTTGATAAAAAATAAGGGGGTTCAAATGATCAATTTAGTAATTTCCATATGCGTAATACATTGACATAAAGCAATCTACATAGCATTAATATTGGTCATACATTCATGATTTAATCCGTGAAAAGCGTATATTTTTATTATATTGTTAACATTTTTCATAGTTTCGCACCTCAAATTTGAATGCTGATATGAGTAAGACTTTAGCGGCGATTACTGGAGTCCATGGCTATGTTCCTGAATATGTTCTCACTAATAAGGAATTAGAGCAGATGGTAGAGACAAGTGATGACTGGATCACATCAAGAACGGGAATTAAAGAACGTCGTATCCTGAAAGACAAAGGTAAAGCAGCTTCTGATATGGGAGTTGAAATGGTAAAAGGTCTACTGGAAAAAACAAATACCGATCCTGCAGATATTGAGCTTGTCATCTGTGCGACGGTAACTGGAGACATGAAGTTTCCTGATACAGCTAATATTATTTGTGACAAGGCAGGAATCAATAATGCGTTTGGCTATGATATCAACGCTGCGTGCTCAGGTTTTCTTTTTGCTTTGTCTTCTGGTGCTACCTACATAGAGAGTGGCAGATTAAAGAAAGTGATTGTAATCGGTCTAGATGTGATGTCTTCCATTATTGATTATAAAGACAGAACGACTTGTGTAATCTTCGGTGATGGAGGAGGAGCGGTTTTGCTTGAGCCCAATGATGAGGGTTTTGGCGTAATCGATTCTGTATTTAGAGGAGACGGAAATGGAAGGCACTTCTTGAATATGAAGGGTGGTGGATCCTTAAATCCCACCAGTGAAGAAACGGTAAAAAATGGGATGCACTATGTCTTTCAGGATGGCAGACCGGTATTTAAAGCTGCTGTAAAAGGAATGACTGAGACGGTTCAGCAAATATTTGACAGAAATAATATTACTAAAGATGAAATCGATTGGTTGGTGCCCCATCAGGCCAATATGAGGATCATCAATTCGGTTGCTGCATTTGCGGATTTCCCGATGGAAAGAGTGATGGTTAATATTCATAGATACGGAAACACCACTGCCGGGACGCTCCCACTTTGTTTATGGGATTACGAAGATCAATTGAAAAAAGGAGATCATTTAATACTAACTGCTTTTGGTGGGGGATTTACTTGGGGATCAAGTTTATTAAAGTGGGCATATTAACTTATATTTAGAAATATTTTAAAGGAGAAAATGGCAAGTACCTCAGATATTCGAAATGGATTATGTATCAAATACAACCACGATATCTATTCAGTGGTTGAATTTCAGCATGTTAAGCCGGGTAAGGGAAATGCATTCGTGAGAACAAAGCTAAAAAGCCTGACTTCCGGAAAAGTAATCGATAATACATTTCCGGCAGGACATAAAATAGATGATGTTAGAGTAGAACGCAAGAATTTTCAATACCTCTACAGCGATGACATGGGCCTTCACTTTATGGATCAGGAAACATTTGAACAAATTTTGCTTCAAAGAGAAATTGTACCTGCTCCGGATTTGTTAAAAGAAGGATCGATTGTAGAAATTTTATTTAACACTGAGGATAATACTCCATTGACTATGGAGATGCCTCAATATATCGTCCTGGAAATTACTTATACAGAACCAGGTGTAAAGGGAGACACTGCAACCAATGCAATGAAACCAGCAACGGTGGAAACTGGCGCAGAAATAAGAGTTCCATTATTTATTAATGAGGGAGATAAGATCAAAATTGATACCGCATCTTCTTCTTACGTCGAAAGAGCAAAACAATAACAATGAATTACAAGGAAATCGTTGAATTGATCAAATTGGTCAACAAAACAGAACTTACTGAAGTGAAAATCAAAGAAGGTGAGTTCAAAATCAATATTAGGACTAAAAACTACATGATTAAAGGCAAAAATCCGCCAGCTCCTGCTGCAGTCCAATTTACTCCTCCTCCAGCAGCTGCTCCAGCCGCATCAAGCCCAGCCCCACAAACACGAGATTCAGTGCCAGATCTAAAACCTACAGAATCCAAGGAAAATAAGGGAAGTGATGCGAACTTACTGGAAGTGAAGTCTCCCATTGTAGGTACTTTTTACAGATCATCTTCTCCAGACAAGCCAGCTTATGTGAAAGTTGGTGATACCATTGAAAAGGGATCAGTTGTTTGCATAGTAGAAGCTATGAAACTTTTTAATGAGATCGAATCCGAAGTTGGTGGCAAAGTTGTGAAAGTCATGGTAGAGGATGCATCTCCGGTAGAATACGATCAGGTATTATTCCTGGTTGACCCTAGTTAAATTAATGCTCATATATGTTCAATAAAATTCTCATTGCTAATAGAGGAGAAATTGCCTTAAGAATCATTCGAACCTGCAAGGAAATGGATATTCTTACGGTCGCTGTTTATTCTACAGCTGATAAAGACAGTCTGCACGTACGATTTGCAGATGAAGCGGTATGCATAGGACCGCCCGCTTCTGCAGATTCCTATCTCAGCATTCCCAAAATCATGGCTGCGGTGGAAATCACCAATGCAGATGCTGTTCATCCAGGCTACGGATTCCTGGCAGAAAATGCAGATTTTGCGGAAGTCTGCCAACAATATGGTATTAAATTCATAGGTCCCACGCCGGAAATGATCCGTAAAATGGGAGATAAAGTAACTGCGAAAGAAACAATGATCAAAGCCGGAGTGCCAGTAGTTCCCGGATCAGATGGGCTGGTTAAGGATGTCAAGGAAGGTCAGAAAATTTCGAAAGAAATCGGATATCCTGTCATGATCAAGGCCACTGCAGGCGGCGGAGGAAAGGGTATGCGAATTGTCAAGTCTGAGGATAAGTTTGAGGAGATGTGGGACAGTGCCCGAAAGGAAGCCAAATCTTCTTTTGGTAACGATGGGATCTATGTTGAGAAATTTGTGGAAGAACCTCGTCATATTGAAATTCAGATCATAGGAGATCAGCATGGAAAGGTAATTCATCTTTCAGAAAGAGACTGCTCCATTCAAAGGAGGCATCAGAAATTAGTCGAAGAATCTCCCTCACCTTTCATGACCGATGAGCTCAGAGAAGAAATGGGAAAAGCGGCCATACGTGCAGGAGAATGTATTAACTATGAAGGTGTCGGAACTGTTGAATTCCTGGTGGATAAGTATCGTAAGTTTTACTTTATGGAAATGAATACCAGAATACAAGTGGAACATCCGGTAACAGAGGAGGTGATTGACCACGATCTGATTAAAGAGCAAATCAAAGTGGCTGCAGGTGAAAAGTTGACCGGCGAGAATTACATTCCGCAATTACACGCTATAGAATGTCGGATCAATGCTGAGGATCCCTACAATGGATTTAGGCCGAGTCCCGGCAAAATTGAGTCTTTTCATTCTTCAAAAGGGCATGGCGTCAGAGTAGATACCCACGTTTATGCTGGATATACTGTTCCACCGTATTATGACTCTATGATTGCAAAATTGATCTGCAAAGCTCAAACCAGGCAAGAATGTATAACGAAAATGAGACGAGCTTTGAATGAATTCATCATAGAAGGGATCAAGACGACCATCCCATTTCATAAACAATTGATGGAAGACAAGAACTTTATAGAAGGAAATTTTGATACTTCCTTCATGGATACTTTTCGCCTAAATGAAAGGGATTAAAGATTTAATAGGCTACTTTGCTCATTATAAATCTCATGTGATAGCAGCCATAGGGGCTAACATTCTGATGGCTGTTTTTGCCGTTTTTTCGATCCCACTCATCATTCCTTTCTTTCAGATTCTTTTTCAGAAAACTCCTAAGGTTTTGGAAGAACCCAGTTCTTCCACAGATGTGATGGCCTATATTGAATATTATTTTTCGGATATCATCAATTCGCTGGATCGTAAAGAGGCACTCCTTTACATCTGCCTCTTTTTCCTGGTCGTTTTTCTGCTAAAAAATGTCTTTCGATACCTGGCACTATTTTTTTTAGCACCTGCAAGAAACGGTATCATCAGAGATATTCGGAGTCAATTAATGAGTAAATATATGGAATTACCGTTGTCATTTTATTCAAATGAAAAAAGAGGGGATCTGATCAGTCGAATGAGTTCGGACGTACAAGAAGTGGAGGCCAGTATCCTCAATGTGGTCGAAGCCATTTTTAAAGCTCCGCTCATCATCATCGGCAGCCTATTATTCATGATATATGTCAGTCCGCAGTTGACCACATTTGTTTTTGTGCTCCTATTGATCACAGTAGTCATCATAGGCGGTATTTCTAAATCATTAAAGAAACAATCACATGCCGCCCAAAGCAAGCTAGGTGAAATGATTAGCGTAACGGAAGAAAGCATTGGTAATATCCGAACCGTCAAAGGATTTAATGCTGAAAAGACACAGTTGAATAAATTCGGGAAAGTCAATGATAGTTATATGCGTACGCTTACAAGGATTATCTGGAGAAGGGATCTTTCCTCTCCCCTTTCAGAATTTTTAGGCATCACAGTAGTTACCGTTCTACTTTATTATGGATCTACTCTGGTCTTCAGTGATCGATTAGAGCCTGAGACTTTTTTCGCCTTTATTTTTGCCTTTTATCAGGTTATAGAACCATCTAAATTATTTTCATCTGCATATTATAATATTCAAAAAGGCACAGCGGCCTTGGAACGAATACAGTCCATATATGATCTCCAAAATATTATTCTGTCAGAAAAAAATGGAGTAATAAAAGACGAATTAACTGAAAAGATTGAGATAAAGGATTTGACGTTTAGTTTTCCCAACTCAGATATAAAAGTGTTGGATGACGTCAATCTGACGATCCACAAGGGCAAACATTATGCATTGGTAGGAGCTTCAGGGTCGGGAAAAACTACTCTGGTCAACTTGCTTCCCAGATTCTATGAAATAAATCAGGGCGATATTTTAGTCGACCACATCCCTATTAAAAGCATCGATCTGAAAAGTCTTAGAAATCTTTATGGCATAGTTTCCCAGGAACCTACACTATTCCACGATACCATAAGCAATAATATTTGTTTCGGTATGGAAGATAAAAGCGAAGATGAAATCATCCAGGCCGCAAAAGTGGCTAATGCACATGATTTTATTATGGAACTAGACTACGGTTACGACACCATCGTAGGGGACAAAGGGTCCAAGTTAAGCGGTGGACAGCGCCAACGTATTACCATAGCGCGCGCTATCCTAAAAGATCCAGATATTCTCATTCTTGATGAAGCTACTTCCGCTCTGGATGCAGAATCCGAAGCACTTGTTCAGCAGGCACTGGAAAAAGCCATGAAAAACAGAACGGTGATCACTATCGCACATAAATTTTCCACCATTCAAAATGCAGATCTTATCGTTGTCATGAAAGAAGGTCGCATTCTTCAGTCGGGCAGCCATGAGGACTTGATGCAGTCGGATGGAGAGTATCTAAAAAATTTAGAATTACAAAGGTTGTAGACACTTTGAACACATTAGTATAAAAGAATGTATTAAAATAAATTAATCATTTGGGTAGTTCTATCTGGGCGATTACTTTTGTAGTTTCGTGCGTGCAATGATGAAAAGAAGTGTATTTGTAATCATATTTATACTGCCTGTGCTCCTGAAAGGCCAGATCACTATCGATGAAGGTATTCTCCCTAAGGTAAATGATGTTTACAATACTTTTATTGATGATATGCCGGAAGTGAATCTCGGAAGACAAGGGACCGATCAGGAATGGGATTTCAGTACGCTTAATTCGGGTCTGATCTATCAGACCACCATGTTACCGCCGGATCCTGTTCTTATCTTTAATGCGCTTGATTATGATTTTTTCATTCATTCCGGAAATAAGATCTATCGCTTATTCAAGAGGCAGGGAGATGAATTATATGAAGTGGCCATTCAAAGACCTCATCCGCTTAACAGTGACTTTATCGTTTTTGCAAAATATGAATCGCCTAAGTTGGTAGCGTACGGCCCTCTTTCCTATCGATCAGAAAAAACGGATCGCTCAAACATCTTTTTCTATATGCCTGGCAACCAAATTCCACAATTGATCCAGAAGAAACTTCCGATTACAGCAGATTCTCTCAGACTAAAAGTGAGTGAAGTAAGGGATTTCAGAGTAGATGCATCCGGTACGCTATTTTTACCATATGACCGTTTTGATGTTCTTCGACAGGAAATTACTTCCAGGACAACGACTTCGCTTGAGATCTACAGTGCTGGAAAGTGGTCAAAAATTAACGATTATATACTGGACCCCACTGGTGAGCTTCTCGGCACCGTGACGCAAAAGTCATATGTCTTTTATGCCAATGAAGAACCACTACCTTTGGCTTCTATTTTACTGAATGAAAATGGATCAATCAAAAATATTGAGGTTAAAGCACCTGGCACTATTGACAATTACGTTCCTGCTAATACTGACGAAAAGCGTTTGATTTTATCACCTAATCCAACCTATGGAGATGTGAAATTAGAATTGATGAATCTAGAGCCAGGAAAGTATTATTTCGAAGTTTTTAATATCATAGGGAAAAAACTCTGGGGAGATGAACTTGACATCAATCGAAAGCTATCTTCTACCAAATACAATTTTAGCTTCCTCGGTAAAGGTACTTATTTGTGGGCCATCACAGATGCCCAAGGAGTACGCATAACAACAAAAAGGTTGGTAATAGTCACTCCTTGATTTTCAAAATTCTGAGTAGTTATAGTAACATTTCATGCAACCCTCTCGTCTTGTTGGTGTCTATTAATCAAACACAAGAAATGATGAAGAAAACATTACTCGCTTTAACCCTTGCCATCTTTTGCTTATGCTTGAATGCTCAGAAAGACCAGACCATTTTTAGTAACAGTGGGCTGAGACTTACTGGAATCTGGGGCGGGACTACATCTAATTTTAACACCTCCTCCAATGACTTCGATTATTTCAGCGGTGGCTACTTTACGTTCGAGATCAGTAAAAAGGTTTTAATTGGCTGGAGCAACTACGAATTGAATACCATTATCAACGATTCAAGAGTGACCTTGGGTTCGAATGATTTTTTAGTAGGATATTCACCTATTTCATATAAACCTATCCACCCTTTTTTCTATACCAGCATCGGAAATGGAAACATTCGGATAGATGGAGAAAATGAGGGGAAGGGAATCAGCATTCAACCTGCAATTGCCCTTGAAGTGAATGTGCTGAGATGGTTGAGATTAAGTGTTGATGGAGGATACAGAATTATAAGTGGCTCTCAACTGGAGGCTGTTAGCGATAAAGATTTATCAGGTCCATATTTTGGATTAAGAGCAAAGTTTGGGTGGTCCTGGGGCCGATAACATGATGGCCACTTTTCCGGGAAGTGGCTTTTTTTATCTTTGCTCATGTGAACCTAGAGCTCAATATTCCAAGTCCTATATCTGAAGTTGAAATCGCTGGCAGAAAGGTCCTCATTAAGAGAGAGGATCTTATTCATCCTTCCCTATCAGGTAATAAATTCAGAAAATTAAAATACAATCTGGTTAACCTAGAAAACCAGGGGCATCAGTTGGTGGTCAGTTTTGGAGGTGCCTATTCTAATCATATTCATGCCCTTGCATTTGCGTGTCATTATTTCAAACTAAGACTCATCCTCTTCATCCGGGGAGAAGAAGTGAATAATCCTACGCTAGATCACGTTGAAGAATTCGGAGCTGAAATTCGATTTGTTACCAGAACCGAATACAGGACGATAAAGAATCAAACCTATTTTTCAGAATGGCCGGAGGCATATGTTATACCTGAAGGCGGTACTAATGATCTTGCTTTGAAAGGAGTAGGCGAAATGATGACGGAAATCGAACTTCAGGATGTGCAAATCTGCGTTCCTTATGGTTCAGGGGGCACGAGCCTTGGTATAATGTCCAACCTAAAGCCCAACTCTAATCTTCACATCTTCTCTGCATTAAAGTTCCCCTCATTTGAGATGGAATTCCTACTAAAATGTAGACATTTGAGAATAGAAGCCAGTCGATATATACTGCATGATGAATTTCACTTTGGTGGATATGGCAAATGGAATAGCGAATTGATCGATTTTATTAACTTATTCCCTATCCCACTAGATCCAATTTATACAGGTAAGATGTTTTATGGAATAAAGGATTTAATAAATAGAGAAAAGTTTGACCCCGATCGACCCATTCTGGCCATTCATACAGGAGGTCTTCAGGGTATAGCTGGCTTCAATGAAAGATTTGGCCATATCATCAGGACTTAAGTTGGGCGGCTAATCAGCTTGTGGCAGAGCATTTTCCACGAAAGCTTCTATCACTCTAGGATAATAGTAGTGCTCTAATTCTAAAACCTTTCGGCCAATATCCGATGGTCGGTCATCTGGTGTCAGATCAGTACTGGCTTGAAACAAGATTTTGCCTTCGTCATAATGCTCATTAACGAGATGGATACTGATTCCTGATTCTGTTTCTTTCTGGTCATATACAGCCTGGTGTACATGACTTCCATACATGCCTTTTCCGCCATATTTGGGTAGCAATGCAGGATGAATGTTCAGAATTCTATCTGTAAAAGCTCTAATAAGATAAGATGGAATTTTTAACAAGAAGCCAGCTAAAACAATTACCTCAATTTTCGAACTAGCCAGCTTATCCAAAACACCATCATTGGTATCTATCTGATTTTTAGAAAAATAAACGTAAGGGATACCCTCTTTTACAGCTTTGTCTATTACTCCAGCTTGCTTTCGATTGCTGACGATCATGGCTATATTCACATGATCATTTTCCCTAAAATAATCGATAATGGCTTGTGCATTGGATCCAGTTCCTGAAGCCCAGATGGCAATGTTGGTCATTACTTTTGTCTTAGTTCATTATACACCTTTGCCTGGGAAGGGTCTATTTCAGTAAGCATGTCATACATTTGAGAAATCTGCCTGGTATCTGATTGTTTAAATATCTCTACAATTTCCTTTCGCTTGGCATCCATAAACATCTGCACCGCCATTGAATTAGGAGCGGCAGCATTCACTGCCTGAACATCCTTTATGGCCGAAACCATGGAAGCCTTCGCCTTTCCCAAATCCCCTGAGGCCTCATCTAATCCCAACCTGTGATAATAGTAATACGCTTCTCGTACTCTCCTGGATCTAGGATTTAGTAAAGTCTCGATAATGGTGGTTCTACTGTCCCTCACAGAAATACTCCAACCATTTCCTCCAGAGCCCGGAGGGACGATGGAAGCAATGTTTCTTGCCATTTGCAGGAATCTTTCACCGCCCATTGGAGAAAATGTATCATAGTCTACTCCCAGCACATAGTAAACATAAAAGAGAAGTACCGACGAAAGATTGTCCTTGTAATCATTCACATTATTTTCCAGCGGTTGTAGTTGCACATAGGTAAATGGAATGCCTTCATCTTTGTAATTGATAACCTGAGTACTATAGTCAGAGTTAAAAACCGGTCTAATCGATTGGATTAATATGTCTGCGACAAAAGAGGTTGGAGAAATATCTTCTGTTATGGTGATTTGTAAGTTGCCTTTGATCCTTTCTTCTTCTTCAAATTCATCATCGGTCCATTTGGTGTTATTAATGAATTCCTCAATCTGTCCTTCTAAGCTGTTAAAAATTTTCGGATCAACCTGGCTTAAACTCGGGCTTGCTATGACCTTGACGTTAAAATCAAGCTCCTGGGCTACTAAGTTTAGTCCCATGAACAGTATAATTATACTCAGATTTATTCTCACCATTTTCATCGATTACCTTCTTTAAACAAATCCTTCAACTGATCTATTATATCTGCGGCCACTTTTTTCTTTGATTTCAGGTCAAACTTTTTAGTATGCTTATCTGAAAATACAAAACTGACCTTATTGGTATGATGCTCAAAACCAGCCCCTTCATCTTCCAGTGAATTCAAAACAATAAAATCCAGATTCTTCTTGATCAACTTTCGCTTTGCATTCTCCATAGCGTTGTTGGTCTCCAAGGCAAACCCTACAAGACGTTGGTTTGGTTTTTTACTTTCTCCTAATGCTGCAGCAATATCTCTGGTTCTTTGTAATTCAATCTTGAGGTCATCCTCCTTTTTCTTGATTTTAATTTCTGACTTCTCTTTTGGTGTGTAATCTGCCACCGCAGCGGCTAGTATTGCGGCATCACAATCATTGAAATGTTTTATGCATTCCTCGTACATCTCGGCTGCTGTCCGTACTTTAATTGTTTTTACGTTCGAAGATTTAGCCTTAATCAGACCTGGGCCTTGAACTAAAATAACTTGAGCTCCTCTCTCAGCCGCCACATCTGCAATTTCGACTCCCATTCTGCCGGTTGAGTTGTTGCCTAAAAATCTTACCGGATCCAGGTCCTCATAAGTTGGCCCGGCAGTGACTAAAATCTTCATTGAAAGCAGATCCGATACAATGTGTAAGTCGTCATCTAAAAAATCAATGATATGCTCAGGCTCAGCCATTCTTCCATCACCCACCAGACCAGAGGCCAGCTCTCCATGCTCTACGGGAATAATTTTATTTCCATAACTTCTTAGTAAATCCAAATTATGTAGGGTGGATGGGTGTTTCCACATATCCAGATCCATTGCTGGAGCGATATACACTGGGCATTTGGCAGATAGGTATGTGGCCACCAACATGTTATCCGCGAGACCATGAGCCATCTTCGAAATGGAGGTTGCCGTCGCCGGGGCAACGATAAATAGGTCAGCCCATAATCCGAGTTCTACATGATTACTCCATGTTCCTTCATGGAATAAGTCAGTTTCTACCTTGTTCTTTGAAAGTGTGGATAAGGTCAAAGGGGATATAAAAGACTGCGCAGATTCAGTCATTATGACCTTTACCTGATGACCTTTTTTAATGAAAAGCCTGGCGAGTATCGCGGATTTGTAAGCCGCAATACTCCCTGTAATGCCTATTAAGACATTCATTCATTATTGTTTCGCTCGCGCTGTTTGTATTCTGCTTTAAGTTCTCCGTTTAGGTATTCATATGTTGCGATGACGGCAGGGTTTGGCAGCCTCTCATAAAACTTAGAGATTTCGATCTGCTCCTTATTCTCATGCACTTCCTCTATGGCATCTGTGGTCACTGCAAATTCCTCCAACTTCTGATGAAGTTCTTCTTTAAGATCACCCGCAAGTTGATTAGCTCTCTTAGAAATGATTTCTAGCGTCTCATAAACATTCTGAGTTTTTGAGACAAATTTCTCCATATCTTTTCCTTGAAGATTAGGATCTATTCCTTGAACCTGTGTTTTTAAATCATTCATACTGATAAAGATTTTATCTGTTCGTTAGCATTTTCGATATCACTCCTAAGTTCCTTGAGGTACTTACTTTTCGGATACCTTTTCTTAAACTGATTATAGTACTTTAAAGTTTCTTCGAAACGTTCTTTCTTCTTGTCATATACACTATTGGCGGCCAATAAGTATGCCGACTTGATAATGTAATAATAAATTTCCTGATAATTATCGGTATCAGGGTAATCCAGCAAAACGTTCTTAAACGAGGTAATTGCGGATTGGTATTCCCTAATTCTAAAATATAGCTTGCCCTGTTCAAAAGCTTTGATTTCCAATTTAGCTCGCAACTCTTCAATCATTTCATTGCTTTCTCCCACTTTTTCACTCATCGGAAAATTATTTACGAAAAGTTGCAATTCAGCGATGGCTTTCTCTGTATAAGTTTGATCGAGTCTAAAAGATGGAGACAAAAGATAATTCGAATAGGCTGCCATGAAACTAGCTTCTTCTCTTCGAGGTGAGTTTCCGAACGTTTTAGCGTAGCTATCAAAATAATGTGCAGCCAAAATATAATCCCCCAGCTCATAGTGAGTTTGTGCATAATTGTAAAAAATATCATCAGCCTCTTGTCTCCCCCGATAAAAAGGGATAATAATGTCGTAAAGAGATTGAGCTTTAAGATATTGTCCTTGCTTGTATAACTTGTTGGCTTCCTTTAAGATGACAGGTGGATCATTACTGGTCCTGATCTTCTCAAATTCTGTTTTACAAGACGTAAAAGCAAGAATACACAATAAGATGGTGAATAGAAAATGTACGGATTTACTCATGCGGGCACAAAATTACGTTTTTTCTACTAACGTAGCAAGTTTATGTTCGTGTTATCTCCAAGTAGTTAAAAACTTCTTAAGATCTTCGACAGAGATAGCTTATAATGATGAAAAAAAACATCAAAAATCCATGAAGGATCCAAAATGGATCGAAGTTTCAGGCACTTTAAACAAGAATTATGAGTAGGAACTCACTTTGTTTTTCAAAAGATAGAATTACCTTTCGTTGTGTCAATTTAATAATGGTATGCGACAAATTTTTATATGGACTTCAGTCACTTTAACTATACTGGTTATTGTATTAGCTGTACTTGTAAATGAACATTTTTATTATGCCTTTCTGTGCATAGGTCCACTGATTCTTCTCGGTGTTTATGATATGCTTCAAACCAAACATGCCTTGATGCGAAACTTTCCTTTGGTAGGAAGGTCCAGATATATACTTGAGTGGTTTCGTCCAAAAATATATCAGTACTTTATAGAGCCTGATCACGACGGCCGACCTTTCTCAAGGATCAATCGATCTTTAGTCTATTCAAGGGCTAAGAATGAGACATCGACTTCTCCTTTTGGAACCCTTCTCAATGTATACGATGAGTCTTATGAGTGGATGAATCACTCGATTGCAGCCCTAAACCATGAAAAAATAGATCACAATCCAAGAGTTACAATAGGAGGTCCTGACTGCCTGAAACCATATCCGGCCAGTATTTTCAATGTTTCGGCCATGAGTTTTGGCTCTTTGTCAAGTAACGCCATTGAAGCCTTAAATGGTGGGGCAGCCATTGGCGGCTTTGCGCATAACACCGGCGAAGGTGGTATCAGTCCTTATCACGATGCCTTTGGTGGCGACCTGATATACCAAATCGGAACAGGCTACTTCGGGTGTAGAAATGATGAGGGTCATTTTGATCCAGACTTGTACAGGAAAAGAACATCTGCTGACAATGTTAAAATGGTGGAGCTTAAACTTTCGCAAGGTGCCAAACCAGGACACGGAGGCATTCTTCCTGCTTCAAAAGCCACAAAGGAAATCGCAGAAATAAGAAATATCGAGCCGGGAAAAGCGGTGCTTTCTCCGCCATACCATACGGCATTTAGCACACCCATTGGGTTACTTGAGTTTATTAAAAAGCTGAGAGATCTCTCTGGAGGCAAACCCATTGGTTTCAAGCTTTGCATTGGGCATAAATCAGAGTTTTTGAGCATTTGTAAGGCTATGGTCAAAACAGGCATTAAGCCTGACTTCATCAGTATTGACGGAGGAGAAGGAGGTACAGGTGCTGCTCCCGTTGAGTTTAGTAATTCTGTAGGTATGCCTTACAAAGATGGTCTGTCCTTCGCTTATAATGCTCTTGAAGGATTTGACTTAAAAAAAGACATTGCACTCATTGCGTCTGGTAAAATCGTCAGCGGCTTCGATATTTATCGTTCTCTGGCATTAGGAGCAGACTTGTGTTATAGTGCAAGAGCGATGATGATGGCAGTGGGATGCATTCAGGCTCTGGAATGTAACAAAAATTCCTGTCCCACCGGAGTAGCAACTCAGGAACCGCATTTGGTAAAAGGACTAGTGGTAAAAGATAAGAAAGAAAGAGTTGCAGAATATCATAAACAAACGGTCAATAGCTTTATTGAGTTGATGGCGGCATCGGGCGTTGACAATCTTGATGCCATTAATAGATCTTTTATCTATTCCAGAGTTTCACCTGACAAAATAGCCCGTTATGACCAATTGTACCCCTATATTCCCGCAGGATGTTTATTGAAAGAATCCACCATTCCGGTGCATTACAAAATGCATATGGACCTGGCAGATGAAAATGTTTTCATGAAAAATGCTTTGCTGGAAAAAATGCACCTATAATTCTTTATCCACCATTGACAGCAAATCATAAACCTGGGACAACTGTACTTCATCAAAGACTTCGAAGTATGGATGTGTTTTCTTAACACCTCGGCAAAGCAATTCTTCAGCTTTCCACAAATAAGATTTTGCTTCCTCCCATTCTCTCATACGAATTTTGGTTTCTCCCAGGTAAACGTAAGCCATGGTACAATTAGAATACATGTCAATGGCCGTTTGAAGGTCATGAACAGCATCTTCCAGGCACTCATGTCTTAAATTGGCAATACCACGATAGACGTAGACATATTCAGAGGTATTTATCCCTTCGATGTAGATGCAATGATTAAATTCACTTACTGCCTGGTCATACATTCCCATCTGTTTATAAGCCAATCCTTTAAGATAATGGACATTTTCACCCCAAACGTAGGTTACTCCCTGTGTGATATCATCGTAATACTCCAAGTCCTCAAGTGCTTGCTCATAATTTCGATATAAGGATAACATGTGCCAACTGGTGTAATAAAGTGCGTTAGCAGGGTCTAATTGTATCGCTTTTTCCATCAAGGGATAACCCTGATGAAAATTTCCCGTCTGAGAAAATTTGAAAGATTTTCTTCTATAATATTCTTCTTTTTCAGGATTGAGGGCAAGTAAGGTATCTAACTTAGATTGTCGTAAAAGGCTACCTTCGTACATTTTCTTAATTTCATCTGAAATGCGTGCTTCCATATCCAATCGTTCCTCCGAAGTATAGAAATATTGCAAACGATATTCCAGAGGTACCTGCTGGCAAGAGGATAAAATATATATTACAAAAAGGCTACGGATAAATTTCATCGATCTCGCCATTTTTGATTCTGAAAATTAAAAACTTATACGTATCGAGGATTTGTCCTCTTCGCTCCCCTGCAACCCATGGTCCAGCATGTGTTAATATTTCTTCTATTTGACTGCTAATATCAGGATGGAGCTTTGACAATTCATAACTTTCATTCATTTCAAGTAATTGCAACTGCCCCATTTGACCCTCACAATTGATGATGAATTGAGCTCTAATGTGTCCATCTATATTATCTCCGGTCACTTTTTGATACTTATCATTAAAAATCTTTGTCAATTCATAAAGCCCTCCTTCAAATCCAGAATATTTAAAAAAGTACCAGGAACTCCAGCTGTTTTCATATAAATAAGGATTACAAAGCCTGAAGGAGGACATTGGCACGTTTTCTACACTTGCTTTAGTCAATTCATAAGCTAAGGTTTTGAAAGAATGACCACTCCATTTCTCGAGCACCAGACTATCCTCTGTCACTTTAATGATTTGGGCCACTTCACTGAATGGTTCTTCACAACCTTTAAAATCATCCTTCGTTTTGAGAAAGACAAGATCCTTTACACGGTATACTTGCCAACAGTAACTGGTCTTCACATTAGAATTCAAATCTGCTTCGAATAACGTTGTTTGTTTGAAATCAAGTATCTCCCGATTGCTTTTCCAGTTTCCTTGCATTAACCGACTCCTGATTACTGCATCCTCCATTTTTAAAGGAGCATTTCTTGCGCGTTTGAAAATTCTCGGATATAAATAACCCATTTTAAGTTGGTCATCAATCATTGACACCTCTTTACGATCATACTTTTGGTAAGGAAAAAAAATAGAATCCGGATCTAAAATCAAAGACTGAAATGTATCGGTTTCTGATCCTTGAGCATATTGAATTTCACTCGAGGTGTTGATTTGCATCACCTGATTAAATGGCACATAATAATCCATGTCTAGTTGAAGACTACCGGCCATCCATATTCCTGTAAGTTTTTCCAGGGTGACCGCCTGATATTCAGGTTGGCAGCTCGTCAGAACAAATAATATAATTATTAGGTTTTTCAATTGTTAAACTAACTTAGTGTTCTGGATCGAGAATATTTTTCATTAATATGTTCTTTTGCAGAATATTAACAACAGAGTAATTTAAAACCACCTAAAGACTATAACAAGTTTTGAGATGAAAGTTTACGAAAATAAAATTCACGGCACCAGGATTCATACCATTGATTGGGAGATCGAAAATCCAAGAGGTGGAATCCTCATCGTTCATGGCTATGCTGAGCATAGTCACAGGTATGAGCATGTAGCTAAATTTTTTAATGATGCAGGGTTTACTGTCAGGTCATTTGATTTTTCAGGGCATGGAAGATCAGGAGGGCTAAGTGGCTACGTCAGTAACTTTGATCTGTATGTACACGAACTTGAAAAGTCTGCTTTCGACCTTGTTAGAGACTATTCCTCCATTCCACTTTTTATACTTGCGCACAGCATGGGAGGTGTCGTAACAGGGATTGCTGCCGCAAAAAAGAAATTGAGCAACATTGATCATATCATTTTTAGTAATCCGGCGCTGGATATTGTATCCAATCAACCTGGAATATTAGTTTGGACAGTTAGAAGACTTGCCAAAATTGCTCCAAAGATGCAGACCACCAAGCTTGGTATTGAGCATATTAGTAGAGATCCTGAAGAGCGTCGAAAATATGATGAAGATCCACTGGTTTACAGAGGTGGAACAAGACCTGGATTTGCAGATGAGTTTGATAAATCTGGCCAATGGCTTAGAAAAAATGCCCATCTGATTACTCAGAATGTTTATTTGAATTATTCTCTGGCTGACAGAGTGGTCTATCCGAATGCTTCGGAACAGTTTTTCGAGGACATAAGCTCTGTCGATAAGACAAAAACACACTATGAAGGATTATACCACGAACTGTTGAATGAGCCTGAAAAGGAGGAGGTCATGAAGAATATTTTGGCATGGTGTGAAAACAGACTCAACCAAAAAAAATGAGGTGAAACTCTCAAAAAGAATTTCACCCCCAATACATAGATAACTAGGTATTATATCATTCGCAGATTAATCTTGTGTTTATTCATCACAAGATTCTACTCCAGCCTCTCCAGAATTAAATTTCTTTAAATCCTTTTCGAGATCTTTAGCGTCTTTTTCATCTTCCTCCGCTATTTCAAGATCATCTTGATATTTCTCCAATAATTCTTTTGCAGCTTCCCACGATTCTTGCGTGTCACCATTCATTTCTGCACCTGCAAATTGGTTTAATTCTGCAATAATGTACTGTTGAGCCAACTTAAGATAAGCATTGTTACCTGTATTGATTTCCAGGAAGTACATGTATGATTTTTCAGTACCCAAGAAGTCAGTGTTCGCACCATCTTCAAGCTCTAACCATGCTTCATCTAATGGAGCAGGACCTAAGTCTGAATGAGTTTTCCAGTATCCTTTTTGCCTAACACAAGGTCCTTGTTCTTCCTCCTCTTCTTCTTCCTCTTCCTCTTCTTCTTCCTCCTCTTCTTCTTCCTCTTCTTCATCATCGCAAGAGGCAACATCTAAATCACCATCATTAAACTCAGACAAAATTTCTCTCAGTTCTTTCGCCCTTGACTCATCAGCGTCAGGAATGGTTTGCTCTACAATATTGGCTTCCAATAAAGCGCCAGCCTCCTCCCAAGCCGCAGATACATCAGCATTGGCATCAGCACCTGCGATAACATTTAATTCAGCAATGATATATTGCTCTGCTAACTTCAGGTAAGGATTATTACCGGTTGGAACTTCAAGTATGGTAATATATTTCAACTCAGATTCGAATAATGTAGTTCTAGAAGAATCCGGTAAAAGTAACCATGCAGAATCTAAAGGAGCTGGTCCAAATTCTGAGTGTGTTTTCCAGTAACCTTTTCCTCTTACACAATCCACATCGCTAATTTCCAAATCATCTTCCACTTCTTCCTCTTCCTCTTCTTCTTCTTCCTCTTCCTCCTCGTCATCATCACAAGAAGCTACGTCCCCCTCACCTTCGTTGAATTCAGCAAGCGCCTCTGTTAATTCCTTCGCACTTTCTTCATCCGCCTCAGGAATGATTTGAGTATCAGCATTGGTTTCCAATAATGCTTGAGCTGTTTGCCAAATGGTCAGCACTTCGTCGCCAGCATCTACTCCCGCAAGCACATTTAGTTCTGCAATGATGTATTGCTGTGCCAATTTCAAGTAAACATCTCCTCCAGCAGATGCTTCAAGGATAGACAAATATGTCAATTCCGAGGTAAATAATTCAGTATCAGAAGAATCTGGTAAAGCCAGCCACGCTGAATCCAACGGTGCCGGACCATATTCAGAATGAGTTTTCCAGTAACCTTTTCCTCTTACACAGTCTACTTCACTTTCTTCAGAATTTTCATCAAAGGTAACCTCTCCGTCTTCGATAATTTCTGCAACACTGATCACCGGTTTCAGAATGTAGTTTCCGTTACCAAGATCTACTACAGATTGAGATGCATCAAAATCAATTAGTATCTCCACTATTTCATCGTCAGATACATCAACATCAACTTTAATTTTTAAGCCACTCTCAGATCCACTAGGTACCTTTAACGGATATACGAGCCCATTAATCTTAATGGAATTATTTTCTCCAAGGATCAATCTGATTTCCTTGATGTCCATAAAATCGATGATGGCGTTGCCTATAAGTGTATCTGCACCATTCTGATAATCTAATAAATTGTAAACTCCGGCTTCGGTATCCAAACTAACGGAATCAAGACCACCATCAGTTTTGATGATAATACCTTGTATATCTACATTGACCTCCTCTGCATCTACAGGTGCATCAGTCAATCTTATTAATAATTTTCTTTCTTTATTCAAGTTGTCTATCAGGTCTTTATTACAAGACGAAAAGCTGATCAGACCTATGAATAGCAAAATAAACAGGTTGAATAGATTAGTAAATTTCATATATTTCATTATTTTAAGTGAACTATTAACTAATAGTTAGACAGTTTAAAAAACGAGCTCCCTCAAAGAAGATTATCCTTTTCAGGGTAATAACGTACAATTGTCACTACTTACGACAAATAGCTGACAAATGTTTGGGGACATGCGAACTATTAGCCTAAGATTTGGTAGACGAGCAAACTTCCTGTATAAGCCATTAAACTCATATAAATAAATTGGATGACAGGCCATTTCCACGATTTGGTTTCGCGTTTGGTCACTGCAAGAGTACTCATACATTGCATTGCAAAAACATAAAATACCAGCAAGGAAAGGGATGTCGCAAATCCATAGACCGGACGTCCGGTAATAGGGTTTACTTCAGCCGCCATTCGCTCTCTGACAGTCGCTTCATCCTCCGTTCCACCGATACTATAAATCGTGGCCATGGTTCCGACGAATACCTCCCGAGCAGCAAAAGATGTAATTAAGGCGATTCCTATTTTCCAGTCAAACCCCAAGGGTCTTATCACTGGTTCAATAAATTTGCCTAAATGCCCGGCATAAGAGTTTTCAATCTTAAGGGAAGCCAATAGTTGTTCAGAAGAGGTCTCATCCAGATTGCGATCCTCTGCTAATTGGATAGCTTGTTTTTCTGCCTGCGCCATATCCGCTTTAGGTCCGTATGAGGCCAGGAACCATAGGATGATAGAAATAACGAGTATGACTTTGCCGGCTTCTATGATGAAGGTCAATACTTTTTCTTTTACCGTGAAGAAGATGTTTTTCCATAAAGGTGGCTTGTATATAGGAAGTTCCATCATCAGATATGAATGATCTTCTTTCTTCAATATCAGATTAAATACAGAGGCTGAGCCCAATGCTGCCACAATCGACAATAGATACAAACCCATAAAAGCAAGGCCTTGTTGATTAAATCCATAAATAGAACCTGCAGGAACGACAAAACCTATCAGGACTGTATAAACGGGTATTCTGGCAGAACAACTGATCAAAGGTGTTACCATGATAGTAATCAATCTTTCTCGCCAGTTGCTAATGGTTCGCGTCGACATGATCGCAGGAATAGCACAAGCTCCACTGGAAACCAGTGCGACTATGCTTCTACCATTTAGTCCAAACTTCTGAAAAAGCTTGTCAAACATAAAGACGGCACGCGACATGTACCCGACCTCCTCAAGAAAAGAGATTAAAAGAAATAAAAACAGAATTTGAGGTATAAAAACCATGATCCCACCTAATCCAGCAATCACTCCTTCAGTTAAAAGTCGGGTAAACCATCCGTCAGGAAGAAATTCTTTCACCACTTGTTCTCCCCATACAAATGCATCCTCGATCCATGTCATTGGATATTCTGACCATGAGAAAATCAATTGAAATACCAGCAGCATGATTCCGAAAAAAATCACCGGACCAAAGATCCGATGAGTGATCACGTTATCTATGGCATCAGTCAGACTTTCACTCTTAAGGTCGTCTTTGGACTGCATGTGACGCAGATACGGCGTAAATTTTGAAAAACGTCCCATGGTTTCATTAATCTGGGATTTTATCGATTCAAAATGGGCCTGATCTGTAAGGTTTTTGATGTTAATCTTTTCAGCAGCACTTTTACTCTTCAGCCAGTCATGATGATGGGCGATCAATAATGTTCTGTAGTCGTTAGTTTCCTCAAGATATGGTTTCAATTTCTCAATCGTCTCTATGTCAGCCCTTGAAAAGCTGTGAAAAGAAGTGTCCGGTATACCCTCATTTTTCTTAATGAGTTGCAATACCGTATTTTTTAATACATCAATGTTTCTTTCCTCACGGCAACTGATAGGAATGACTTTAACACCTAATTTCTTTTCTAGATAAACTGAATCATATTTTAACCCTTCCTTATCGGCAATATCCGTCATATTGATGGCTATAACCATGGGGATTTTTAAATCAATTAGTTGGGAGGCGAGCAAAAGGTGCCTTTCCATATTCATGACATCCAACACATATATGATGAAGTCTGGATAATTCGGGTTACCAGGGTGAGTCAGTATTTCTGTAACGATTCTTTCGTCAGTGGAATTGGGATAGAGACTATAGGTTCCGGGTAAGTCAAGTACATCAGCATAGGTTCCCTGCCCCAGGTCTGTTGCGCCGATTTTCTTATCTACAGTAACGCCAGGGAAGTTCCCTACTTGTTGACGCAAACCAGTAAGAATATTGAAAAGACTTGATTTTCCACAATTAGGGTTGCCAATAAGTGCAATTACCGGCTTTTCTCTCTGCACCATTAATCTTTAATTATAATGGTAGCTGCTTCATTTTTTCGTACAGCTACATTTAGTCCGTTCAACTTCAGGTAGAACGCACCTCCAAAGGGAGCAACCCTAACCATTGTAATTTTCGCATGGGGCAAAATGCCCATGGTCAACAATTTACAGGAAAGCGATTCATCTATGAATTGCTCTACAATTGCAGATTCTCCCTTCTTTAAATCCAATATAGTTCTCAAGCTTTATTTAGACTTAATTAAAATAACAAAGATATGGATTTGGATGGAATAACATATCTTTATGTCATAACTTAAATGAGAATTCAATGCAGAAGTTTAGAATTTTACTCACTTCTCTGATGTGCTTCTTTGGTTTTTGGGTTCAATGCCAAATTACCCAAACAGTTCGTGGTACTGTCGTAGATCAAGAATCTCAATTTCCTTTGATCGGAGTTAATGTCGCCATTCCACAGGAGGACGGTACAATTCTGGGAACGACAAGTGACCTCGATGGTCAGTTTATGATTGAAAATGTCCCATTGGGACGCATGACCATTTCGTTTACCTACCTGGGCTACAAAGAGGTCAGGCTTACAGACATCATTGTTAATTCTGCTAAGGAAGTGATCCTCAATATTAAAATGGAGGAACAGGTTCTTGAACTTGATGAAGTCGTGGTTTTTGCCAAAAGAAGTGGTGATGTGACCAACGAGATGGCAACCGTCAGTGCACGTGAATTTTCTGTTCAGGAAACTGATCGCTACGCCGGTTCAAGGGGAGAACCTGCAAGAATGGCATCCAATTTTGCAGGTGTACAAGGAGCCGATGATTCCAGAAACGATATCATAATCAGAGGGAATTCTCCTCAAGGCGTTTTATGGCGTTTGGATGGTTTCAATATTCCCAATCCCAATCACTTTTCCATACCCGGAACAGGTGGAGGGCCGGTTACCATACTCAATAATAAGTTTTTAGCCAATTCAGATTTTTTCACCGGTGCTTTTCCTGCCGAATATGGAAATGGAATCGCGGGTGTGTTTGATCTGAGAATGCGAAATGGGAATAACAAAAAGCATGAGTTTAGTGCTCAATTGGGTTTTCTGGGAACTGAATTAATGGCTGAAGGACCATTAAATTCTGGAGGCGCATCCTATCTGGCAACATATCGATATTCAACCCTTTCATTATTTCAATTCCTCAACATCAATGTAGGTACTGATGCTGTACCTCAATATCAGGATGGTGCTTTTCGGTTGAATTTTCCAATGAAAAAAGGTGGAAATCTGGCCATTTTTGGAATAGGTGGTTTAAGTAATATAGACATCATACTCAGCGAAGATACTGAAGTGGACACCAGTACATTGATTTTTGGTTCAAACGACCGCGACCAATATTTTGGTTCCAGAATGGGCATTGTAGGCGCTACATACACACAACCTATTAACATCAATACCTTTATAAAGGCAGGTATAGCTGCATCTCATTCCAACGTTGATGCGAATCACGACTATTTTGAACGAAGTATTATTAACAACCGATATAATGTGGATACACTGGTAAATGTTCTCGACTATACCTTTACAGAGAATAAGTATAGTGCGTACATTTTTACTAACTGGAAAGCAAATAAGAGGCTTTCTTTGAAAGTGGGAATCAATACAGATTTCTTCGATCTCAGGTATCAGGATAGCGTCAGAAGAATAATACCTGATATTTCCGGAGGAGAAACCATTTTTAGGGACTGGAGAACCAGATGGAATGCCAATGTAATGACCGCTTTAATTCAACCATATATACAAGCCAAATTCAGATTAAATGAGGATCTGACCTTGACTTCAGGAATAACAAGCACTTATTACAGTCTTAATAATAATTCGTTCTCCCCGCTTGAACCGCGAGTCGGTCTTTCCTATCAGATTGATAATAAACAAAAGATTGGCTTAGGACTAGGTGTGCATTCACAAATTCAATCCAATTACCTCTATTTCTATGGAAACCGATCCGATGAAAATGGACAGCCTGTAGAATATAACAGAGATATGGGCTTAACCAAAAGCAATCACGCCGTTTTCTCTTATGATAGGAATTTAGCTAAGAATATGCGACTTAAATTCGAAACCTATTATCAATACTTATATAATATACCTGTAGAAATCGAGCAGTCATCTTTTAGTTTGGTCAATGCCGGGTCTGGCTTTTCGCGTTTTTTCCCAGCTGAGTTATCCAATTCAGGAGATGGAAGGAATTATGGTATAGAGTTGACCATCGAAAAGTTTTTTGCCAGTGGTTACTATTTCCTCATCACTTCATCTCTTTTCAATTCAGAATACAGGGGGTCCAATGGTCGATGGACCAATACATCCTTCAACGGAAATCATGCATCAAATGCACTATTTGCAAAAGAATTTCAATTCAGCAACAAGTCTTCATTAAATATCGGTGGAAAGGTAACTTATGCCGGTGGAAGACGATATGGTGAAGTCAATGAGATAGAATCTGCAAGGGAACTTGAGATTATTTACAGGGATAATGTCAATTTTAATGAATTTCAATTCAGACCCTATTTCCGGGCTGATGCTAAAATCAATTACAGATACAATACTAGGAACTTAACCCATGAATTGGCCATTGATTTTGTCAATATTTTTGACACTAAAAATATCCTGACTTTAACTTATGCTCCTGATAATCCATTAGGACCTATCAGGGAAGAGTACCAATTGGGCTTTTTACCGCTTTTCTATTATAGATTGGATTTTTAACAAAAATGAAGCTGCCCCCGGATTCTATGGAATAATAAAAACAACTAACTAATGGAGGCAGCTTCTGTGTTGTTAAATTTTTCATGGTCTAATATTGACCAAATTACGGGGAAATAAGCTTAAAAACACCTCATTTGCCTGCTTCGAATATACAAAGTGTGCTTTCGTTTAGCTACAGATTTAATATTCCAGTTACTGTGAGTGCAATATTCAGTGTACTGTTGGCCTGAATATCAATATCTGTTAAATTCAACGCGTCCATGGTCAATCTCCCTTCTAAGGATAGGCCACCATCTTCTTCAACATCAAAAGAGCCGAAGTAAAGTTCATACTTACCTGTCTCCAAATAATGTAATTCAAAGTTTCCTTCATCATCCACTTTGGCGCTACTGTAAGCATTGGCAAATAAAATTCCATCTTGTGCAGAAGTTTCAATCTCAGAATTAAATGTTCCTTTTTTATATATATAGGCGACAGTAACTTCACTATTTGACAAAGGATCATTTATTTGCCCAATAATCTTTCCGGAGTCTTTTTTGTCTACTATTCTAAAACCAGATTCAAAGGAAGAACCGGCTGTAAACTCGTATTTTCGATCTTCATCACCCTCCTTGATGGTTTTTCTTAGATCAAAATCTACCAGGATATTGGATGTTTCAATACTATCGATGGTAATAGTCCGCTCGAATTTGATTGTGCTTTCAGCAAGCTCAGACAAACCGTATGTTTCACCATCTTTTTCCAGCACGTAACTTCCGGGGGAATTCCCTTGATCATCCTTAGCATGGTCTAAAACGATCTCAAGATCACTGTAATTGGCCACAGCTAAACTACCGTCAAATAAAACTTTCACATCACCTTGCTGGTAAGCTGAAATATCAAATGTGGTTTTTTCAAAACCTTCAATTGACTCGCCATCAAGCTTGACATCTGCAATGGTTATAAATACAGCTTCCACCTCCGGATGATCAACAGGCGAATCCGTCATTTCCAACTGAAATCTACCAGTTGGTTTGGTTTCTTCCTTAGGGATTTCTGCGACTTCTTTTTCACATGCTGCAGCTACCATCAGGATCGCAAACAGCATCATCAATAAATTTTTAATTGTCATAAATTATAATTTGTTAAACAATCAAAGCTCTCCTATTGAACTTCAGCGTATATAACTTATGACAAGTTTTTATATTATGATGAACGACGTGTTTAAGAAGACAGTTTAGTCTGCACTTTCTTTCAGCTTTTGTAAAAATGGAGAAGCGAAAATAAAGTCGTGTAGAAGTTCATTGCCTGATTTCAAAACTTCTTCTTTACTCCCTTCCCATGCCAGATGTCCGTCATGAAGTAGTGCAATATTTTCTCCTATTTCCATTACAGAATTCATATCGTGCGTATTGATGACTGTAGTAATATTGTTTTCTTCGGTAATACTAGCGATCAACTCATCGATAACTATAGAAGTCTTCGGATCTAAACCCGAATTGGGCTCATCACAGAAAAGATACTTAGGCTCTAGAACAATGGCTCTGGCAATCCCTACCCTCTTTTGCATCCCTCCACTGGTTTCTGAAGGATATCTATCATTAACGCCCTCCAAATTGACGCGTTCCAGGCAGTAATCCACTCTTTTTCTCTTCTCCTTCATGGTTTTCTTGGTAAACATATCCATCGGAAATCTGATGTTCTCCTCAACAGTCATCGAATCGAATAAAGCTGAACCTTGAAAAAGCATACCTACTTGCATTCTAATCCGACGTACTGCTTCCTGATCTAATTTAGTGAAATCGACATCATCATACCATATTTTACCGGAGGTAGGTTTGAGTAGGCCAACTAATAATTTCAATAAGACCGTCTTGCCGGCACCACTCTTACCAATAATTAAATTGGTTTTTCCTTTTAAAAATGTAAAACTGATTCCTTTAAGTACTTCAGTGTCTCCAAAAGACTTCTTTATATGCTCAACTCTTATCATGTGGTCAATACTAATGCGATGACGTAATCAGCAACCAGAATCAGAATATTTCCGGTTACTACCGCTTGTGTACTCGCTTTTCCGAGCTCAATACTTCCTCCTTTCACAAAATAGCCCTGATAGCAAGCTACACTCGTTAAGATGAATGCAAAAACCACAGATTTAACCAGCATAATAAACACATTCCATCCTTCAAACCATGATCTTAACCCCTGCACAAATTCTCCACCTGTAAACATTCCTGTGGGTACACTAGCAAGATAGGCTCCAAGGATGCTTACGATGGCAGCCATACAAACCAATAAAGGAATAACTACCAAAGCAGCAATTATTTTAGGCATCACCAGATAGGCCGCAGTATTAACACCCATGATTTCCATAGCATCGATGTGCTCTTTTTGTCTCATCCCACCAATTTCTGCCGCTATATTAGAGCCGACTTTTCCTGATAGAACCAAACATGAAATCGTAGGTGCCATTTCTATGATGGTCATATCTCGCACGATGTAACCAATATAATACCTCGGAATCAAAGTACCATCCATCTGATAGGCAAACTGCACCGCTGTAACCGCTCCAATGAATATGGCAATTAAGAAAACGATGATAAATGATCCTATCCCAATATCATTCATTTGCCTGGAAATCTCTTTCCAGTACATAGAAAGATTTTCTGGTTTGGCGAAAACCTTCGGCAACCAAAGAATGAATCTGCCGAAGTCAGTGAAAATTTTTGAAATCATACAACGTTTTAAACCTAATTTTAAAGCTTTTGTTTGGTAAAGCTAACAATATGCTTAGTATTTCATAAACTTATAACATGAACGCTATAATAACGGGTGGAACCAAGGGAATCGGAAGAGCTATTGCTGAAAGATTAGCGCAAGAAGGTTCCAATCTGGCCATTTGCTCTCGTAGTTCTGCCGATCTTATAGCTATGGAAAAGGCATTAAAAGCAAAACATCCTAACATTGAATTCATAAGCAAGCCTACAGACATGAGTATTAAGTCTGAGGTCACGGCCTTTGCAGAACTAGTTAAAAAGCAATGGAAAACTGTTGAAATACTGGTAAATAATGCAGGAGTATTTATTCCAGGTGAAGTTCATAAAGAAGAGGATGGAATTCTTGAATCTCAAATTGAAACCAATTTATACAGCGCCTATTATTTTACCAAAGCACTTTTACCGAAGTTTCTGGAAAGAAACCAAGGGCATATTTTCAATATGTGTTCCGTAGCAAGTTTAATAGCTTATCCAAATGGCGGCTCCTACTCTATCAGTAAATTTGCCTTACTGGGATTTTCGAAAGTCTTAAGAGAAGAGCTGAAGAACAAAGGTATAAAGGTCACTGCAATCATGCCAGGAGCTACCTGGTCCCATTCGTGGGATGGTGTTGACCTCCCAGAAGAGCGACTAATGAAGGCCAGTGATGTTGCGGAAGCCTTGTGGTCCGCTTATCAATTAAGTTCTTCGGCAGTGGTTGAAGAAATCATCATTCGGCCACAGCTGGGAGACCTTTGACGTTTTCAAGCTTTACGGCACCTCTCCTGTAAACTTTTCCCTGATTTCTGCCTTCTTTTACGACCACGATGCCTTTCCATTGCAGATTACAATCATTGTATATCCGAGCCTCATTCAATATCAGTTCACCACCCGGTTCTACTCTTATTTCACTAGATGGGGGCATTGATAATCTACACGAAACCATCAAGCTTCCGCCTTCCTGTATGATAATATTTCCTCGTAAATCTTTAGCACCAGTCCAGTGGACAGGCTTATTGATGATCACATTTCTAAGGGTATCAAGTTCACACCATTTCTTATCGAGTAAGTCTCTTTGTCTGGAATTTAAATTAGCCATTTGCATACGCATTTTTCCAATCTGGCATGGCGTCACAGCGTTTTGTGCATTGTTATAGTCCATCATATTATTGGATGTAGGCGCTTTGCACCTTCCTGATTCTGTTGCTCCATAGCAATTGGCGTTTTTCGGCGTATCATCACAGCCATCATTGAGATTCCAGGTATGCCTCAAACCCAGAACGTGTCCTACTTCATGGTTCAGTAATGATGAGTGCCGCCATGGCTCTTCATTAGGATCAAATTTCACACCCAACTTTAAGCTTTTTCCCAGCGCGATCCCTGCACTACTGGCACTGTAGGTATCAGAGCGAACCGAATCAGGATGATGAACCATAAAAAAAACATTGAGTATAGAATCTTCACCAACGCTGTATTTATCAATGACATCTCGCTTGTAGTTGTTACTCTTTCCTTCATTGATATAAAAGCAAAGTTCATCGTCGGCGTGAAAGTAAATACCGTCTTCCTGCAAATCATACCTGTAACCAGGGTAATAGACAGGGGTGTCATTTCCTTCAGGAAGTCTCATTTTTTGATTATAAAATAGCTTCTCATTGGCATACCTCACCAGTTCTTTGGCATAGTAAATTCCTCTCTCCCCGGTAAAATTGTTGCTCCAATCAGAAGTATTCATGAAGTGAAAGTTCATTCTGATGTGCAATAAATTATCAGCATAGGGTATTGTTGTGTCAGGTATGTAGGACTCAATGACATGACAATCATTTTCCGAAACACCGACGTGTTCAAGACTTAATTCTTCCATTAATTCAGGTGTCACAGAAAGTTCAGACACTCTGGAATTGCAGCACCAAAACGTTATCAGTAATAGGAAAATTAAGTATTTAATCCACCACATACACTAATGACCTGACCCGTCACATATTCCGAAAGGTCTGAAGCCAGGTACAGGCAAGTATTAGCTACTTCCTCCCCGGTTCCCAATCTTTTCATAGGAATATTGGTTAAAAATGAATCTTTGGTTTTATCGTCTAACTCTTCGGTCATATCTGTTTCAATAAATCCGGGAGCAACAGCATTACACCTTATACTTCTCGTGCCTACTTCCTTTGCAATAGACTTGGTAAATCCGATTATTCCCGCTTTAGATGCCGCGTAATTGGCTTGCCCAGCATTTCCAAAGACACCTACAACCGAGCTCATATTGATGATCGAACCTCTCCTGGCTTTAAGCATTGGTTTTAAACAGTGCTTGGTAAGATTGAAAACAGATTTCAGATTGACGTCGATCACTCGATCCCACTGTTCTTCCGACATCCTAAGCATCAATGTGTCCTTAGTAATTCCCGCGTTGTTAATTAAAGTATCTATTTTGCCATAGGCTTCAATGACTTTGTCCACCAGCAATTGTGCCTCTTCGAAGGAGCTGGCATCTGACTGGTATGCCTTGACCATGACCCCATATTCCTCGCTCAGACGGTCTGCCAATGCATTGGCCTTATCAGCTGAAGAAACATAAGTAAAAGCAACATTCGAACCTTGTGCGGCGAATCTTTCAGCGATGGCCTCTCCTATCCCTCTTGATCCTCCAGTCAATAATGTGGTATGCCCTGTCAATATTTTCATAAATCTAAACTTTAGGCCAAAGATAAAATTTTCAGGTTACTATCCTGGCTCCAAGTAATTCATCCGGAATGTTAAAAGCTTCGACCAAACTCAGTACTTCAGGTCTGAGCTCCTGCACCAGCTTATTGACCACCCTTCTGATGGCTTTGGTTTTATTCCCAGTTACATAATCGTTTTCCAGGTACCAACCCTTATGCTTCTGCATGGTATCCAGTGCGTACAATTGGCATAACTTGGTCAAAGTCGTTGCACAAGCCGCATCTTCGGTTTCAGCAATCTTCTGATAAAACTTTTCCAGAATGATTTTTTCTATATAGGCTTCTGCCATCGTTTGCATATGGTTTTGACATCTTAAATAAGCCTGATAAGGGGTGATCCTGCGCTTTAAATAGTTGCGCATTCTCTGACCAACAGTGATGGTCAATTTCTGTGCTCTATAATCAAACGCACTGCGATGAAAGTCTTCATCCAGAAGATGCTCTGCATTGGTATTGCGGATGGTAATGGGGTTTAATTCAGTAATTGAAGTAGTAAATCTGCCAGCGAGAAATCTAATGATGGCCATGTATCCGCCATCATTGAAGTTATCTCTAAATTCTGACATTAATGCTTTTGCTACCAACTGCATCAATACGGTATTATCCCCTTCGAAGGTGGTAAATATGTCCGTATCTCCTTTGATATCAGCTATTCGATTTTCCATTAAGTAACCCTTTCCACCACATGCCTCTCTGCACTCCTGAATGGTTTCCGTGGCGTGCCAGGTAGCGTATGCTTTTAATCCTGCTGCCAGAGTTTCTACCTCCCGCATTTCACCGGTCCCATATTGCTTGGTATAAAAATCCTGCAAATCATGGAGCGCAAAATTTAAGGCATATGTTTTGGCTAATTTAGGAATGAGTCTTCTTTGGTGTGAAGGGTAATCCATAATAAGTGTCTCCTGTTCTCCATCTTTAGGAGCAAATTGCCTTCTCTTTATGGCATATTTAATCGCAATCGCAAGAGCAGACTTTGCTCCTGTATTACCGCCTATTCCAACACTTACCCTGCCTGCTACTAAAGCCCCAAGCATGGTAAAAAATCGTTTGGATGGATTTTCGATCGAACTGATATAATGGCCATCCTCGTCAATATCTCCGTATTTATTAAGTAAATTTTCTTTGGGAATTTCGACATTATCAAACCATATTCTACCGTTATCGACACCATTTAGCCCCAATTTATAGCCACAATCTTCGACCTTTATACCTTGCAACAAATTATGATGCCTGTCCCTCAAAGGCACCAAAAGAGCATGTACCCCCTGATTTTCTCCATTAACCATAAGTTGTGCAAATACAGCAGCCATTCTTGAATGCATGGCATTTCCAATGTATTCCTTTCCGGAATCGTGATCCGGAGAATGGATGACTATGGTCTTTTTATCATGATTGTAGGTAGCTGTCGTGGTCAATCCACGTACGTTAGAGCCGTGACCTGTCTCAGTCATGGCGAAACAACCCGGTAGATTCAGCTTCATCATGTCCTCCAGATATTTTTCGAAGTGGCGTTCTGTTCCTAAACCATATAAAGCACCTCCGAACAAACCAAACTGTACGCCAAACTTGATCAGCATAGAAAAATCATGAAAGGACAGACCTTCAAAAGCTGCAATGCTTTTAGCCACATCTCCTTTACCCCCATACTTTTCGGGGAAGGCGAACTTACTGATGCCCTGATCTGCCAGTAACTTCACCTGATTTAGCACTCTTAAGCGATGTTCTTCTTTATCCCTAATGATCTTATGTTCAAAAACCGGATCTCTGAGTAACTGCTTGATTCTATTGATTAATTCGCCATGTTTTCCATCTAAAATCATCTGCATTGTTTTGGGATCAAAACTGCCTTCATTGCTGATTTCTACCGTACTACTTTCTGGTTGCAGCTTGGTCTGAATCAAAACTTTACTGATCTCACTTTCTATGCCTAAGGCTTCCTCTATTTCCTTGAGTGCCTTTCTCGTTCTAGGAGCCCTCCACACCTCGTCTTTATCTCCTGAAGTACTGGCTTGAGCAATTTTAAGCCCCAACACGCTCAAATCCATTTTCTCATCCTCTTCCATTTCAGGAGCGTGTTTTCTGATCACTTTGATCCACTCCTTAAAATCCTCCGCACTGGGTGGTTTCGCCGGATTAAGCCATTTAACCAACTGTCTTTTGTCAGAAAAAGTCAGAAACGTTAAATCTTGAATTCTTTTGCGAATCAACTTTATTTCAGTGGGACTTAGTACCGTATCTGACCAGGTAACATAGAAAATGGGAAGTAAGGATAACACTCCCGGTGAATATTTGCTCTTCTTTGCTGTTGCACTCATATCTTGCCAAATTATATTACAATTATAACAAGATATACACCATTAAGATTTTAAAAAGCTGTTAAAACTATTATAATATTATTCGCTGAGTGCAATGTAATCTAGCTCCAGCTGAAATGAACCCTCTTGTTTATCTGCTATGAGAATACCGATTTGTTGGATCTCATCAGAAGAGACACCCGTTTTGTCTGGAAACTTTCTACCTCGGAAAGTTCCGACAACTTCACTCAACGGAATTTCGATCTTCTCCCACTGTCCTTTTGGTGTTGAAAAACCGTAATCGTAAGCAAGTCCATCAAAGTCATTCTCTTTACGTAGTCTAAATTGATATTGCTTGCCATCCCCTTTCAGCCTAATGATTACTTTGTTAAAATTGGAAGGCAATTGTTCTTTGATTGGCATTCTGACAGAGGCAAATCCGCCATTATTCTTCAGTGACACATTCCCACTAAATATAGCTTTGTCTTCCTCGGTCACGATCTGGCTTTCCGAAAGTCCACCCATTACTCCGTCATTGACAATATACCATTCGGGATCGTTCACTTTAAATTCTGTGAGGTAATAAACCTTGTTTGTCATGGTCACCATAGAGATCATTATAAAGGTGAAAAAATACGCTTTCATATCTTTCTAATACCTTGAAGTTTAAGAATGTTCTCCCTTATAGAAACTAAATCAATAACAGCTTAATTTTCATCGTCAATAGCATAGGCTACCAACTGATGTCCAGGTTTTGTTCCTAACTTTTCACCTCCACAAGCAAAGACAAGATATTGTTTGTTTCCAGCCATATAAGTCGTCGGTGTTGCAAAAGAGGCAGCTGGTAATCTATCCCACCATAGCAATTCCCCAGTATACCTATCGTATATTCTTACCTTACCATCCTTAGTAGCCGCGATAATTAATAAGCCATTTTCAGTGATTATGGGACCGCCATAGTTCTCAGACCCAGTTGCAGGATGACCTAATTCCATCAGACTGTCTATTTCACCAAATACGTTTTTCCATAAATACTCACCGGTGTTTAAGTCAATGGCACTCAGTGTTCCCCAGGGTGGACTAATTGCAGGAAGTCCATTGGCGTCCAAAAATTTCTGATATCCTGTATGTTTGTAGGGTATATTATATCGAAGCTCTGAACTTTCATGCACCGTAATCATTTCATCATCCTTGTCGAATAAAAAGTTAATAATGGCATCCTTATCTTTCTGATCAATAAATTCAAAACCGGGCATCATTCCTTTGCCATAATTTATCATCTCCATGATTTGTGGTCTGTTGAACTTTTCATTTACACTTTTTAAGGCAGGATAACCACTCAATGCATTCCCTTCCATATTTGCACCATGGCAGCTAGAGCAATATTGCTTGTATTGGTAAGCGCCTCTGGCTACCTGCTTGCCTTCCAAGTCAGCTACTTTTTCCATTTTAAGTATCCAGGCCATTTCATTTGAATTGATATAAATGATGCCATTTTTCGGGTCTACTCCTGCTCCGCCCCACTCTGCCGCTCCATCGTAGCCAGGAAGCAAAAGGGTGGGAATGGTGTCCGGTGGATGATAAAAGTCCCGATGGCTCGCTTGCATCAATCTCTTAATTTCATCCGGATTTGGAGCATAGGGACTAATATCTTTGTCCGATAACTCTGATGACAAACGAGCGAATGGCAGAGGTTTAGTTGGTAAAGGTTGGGTAGGCCAGGCTTCTTCTAGATTGGATGAGGGAACAGGCCTTTCTTCTATGGGAAACAATGGCTCTCCTGTGTACTTATCGAAAACATAGACATAACCTTGCTTCGTAGGTTGTACTACTGCCGATCTTTTTGCCCCTTTAATGTTTAGATCAAGAAGATTCGGGGGCGCTGGAAGATCCCTGTCCCAAAGATCGTGGTGCGTCAATTGTTGATACCAGATAAGCTCGCCGGTAGAAGCATCAAGCGCAAGCAAACAATTGGCATACAGGTTGCTTCCACTTCGGTGACCTCCATAAAAATCAGGTGCTAAAGATCCAGTAGGAACATAAAGGATACCTTCCTCTTCATCCACTGTCATCCCTGCCCAATTGTTTCCCGCACCTATTCCTTCGGTGTTCTTGTAGGCACTTTTATTTTCCCAAGTTTCGTAACCCTTCTCACCAGGATAAGGAATGACATGAAATGTCCATGCCAGAGAACCATCCTTTATATTAAATGCTCTTATATCTCCAGGTGCAGCGTTTGCCTGCTCCGCAACTCTGGTTGGCATCACAATGAGGTCTTCGTAAATAGCTCCTGGAGTATTAGATACTATATATTTCTCTCTTGCTATTGAAGGCAGGCCTGTTCTTAAGTCAAGGTACCCGTCTTTTCCAAATGTTTTGACAGGAAGTCCTGAGTCAGCGTTAAGCGCGATCAATTGATCACCTCTTGTGAACAGAATTCTTTTATCCCCCTCTTTTTCCCAATAGGAAACACCTCGACTTGTACTATGCCAGTCTTTAGTCGAATCCTCAAAAATCCATTTTTCTTCTCCGCTTTCCGCATCTAAAGCAAAGGCTTTTAACCCTGCAGTTACTCCGTACAATATGCCATCAACAACTATGGGATTCATCTGCATCTGCCCTGTATCAGGGGTTTGATAAACCCAGGCAATGCCAAGTTGATCCAAATTATCGGTACTGATTTGATCCAGTGTCGTATAATGTGAGCGTTGCGGATCGCCAAGATAATGGGACCAATTTTCATAGTCAGGTCGATCATCTGAGCAGGCTATAAATAAATAGAGACAAATAGGAAAAAGCAACCAACGCATCATTTGTTAAATGTAAAAAATAAAAAAGACTTGAAAATTGAATTTTCAAGTCCTCCTTGTCTTTTTTATTCAATAACTATATGCAATGACCACATCGAATGCTAAAGGCATCCATTGCTAAATCATTTCTACTTAATTTTTGGATTAAGCTTTCCCATCCAACTTATCAAACTTAGATTTTTTCTCCATTTTAGGAAAAACATTGTTTTCAGTATTGGTGTCCGCCGTTTCCTTGTATGGATCTAAAACAATTTTCTCCACTTCTTTTTCGAAGGAAAACATCTTTGTAATGCTGTCTTCGTCTAATCTCCATACTTCTGCAGGAATTCTTTCCAGCTTCGTACTACCATCTTTAAAGGTGAATTCAAGAATAATAGGCGTTACCAATCCACCTTTATTCGAAAACTTGATAGAATAGTAATTCTTTTGAGCTACTTCATCTATGATCTTCTGATCGTCCACTTTATTTCTATACTCTCCATACATACGGTCATCTGTTTCTACCAGTACGAAAGGCTTAGGCCCAGCGCTAAAATCGGTCTGTGGTGCAGGGACATCATCATGTCTGGGTGACTCTGCTACCTCTTCCTTTTCACTTTTCTTATTCTTGCGCTTCTTTTTCTTAGGAGCCTCTTCTATGTCCTTGTCCTCCATTGCCATACTTGGTTCTGCACCGATTTTCATCCACCTCACTTCATCTATTTCAACATCTACATGATCTACGGTATAAAACCAGCCTTTCCAGAACCAATCTAAATCTACAGCAGAAGCATCTTCCATGGTTCTGAAAAAATCTGCAGGCTCGGGATGCTTAAATGCCCATCGCTCTGCATATTCTTTGAATGCAGCATCAAAAAGCTCAGGCCCCATGATGGTTTCACGTAAAATATTCAGGGCAGTTGCCGGCTTTGCATAAGCATTCCAACCAAACTGTTTAACTTGTTCTGAATTGGTCATGATAGGCCTAATCTGATCTTTAGGCATGCTCATATAAGGCACAATCTTATCTGCTGGCCCCCTTCTGGAAGGGAAATCAACATACCCTTCTTGCTCCGTCAGGTATTGCACAAAAGTATTCAAACCTTCGTCCATCCACGTCCATTGACGTTCATCAGAATTAATAATCATAGGAAAGAAGTTATGACCAACTTCGTGAATAATGACACCGATCATTCCGTACTTAGTTCTATCAGAATATGTACCGTCTTCATTGGGCCTACCAAAATTGAAGCAAATCATAGGATATTCCATTCCTATCGAAGCGGCATGAACCGAAATGGCTTTAGGATAAGGATATTCAATGGTATGCTTTGAATATACTCTCAATGTAGCCGCAACTGCTTTTGTAGATTCTTCTTCCCATAAAGGATTTCCTTCTTTAGGATAGTAAGACATGGCGAGCGGGGTGCTATTTTCCAATTTGACAGCCTGAACATCCCAAATGAACTTTCGTGAACTTGCAAAAGCAAAATCCCTTACCATTTCAGCTTCGAAAACCCACGTTTTGCTTCCCTGTGTCTTACTTTTCTCATTTTCAATGGCTTCTTCTTCGGTCACAATAAGTACTGGCTTATCATATGTATTCCTGGCCTTTTCAAGTCTTTCTCTCTGAGTGACCGTCAATACTTCATCAGGATTCTGAAGTGTTCCAGTAGAGGCAACAATATGATCTTCAGGAACCGTAATGGCGACTTTGAAATCTCCAAACTCCAGCGCAAACTCGCCCCTTCCTAAAAATTGCTTATTCTGCCATCCGTTGACATCGTCATAAACTGCCAGTCTAGGGTAAAACTGTGCTATGGTATAGAGGTAGTTATCATCTTTTGGAAAGTATTCATATCCACTGCGTCCACCTTCACTCATCCGATCATTAATATTATAGTTCCAGGATATAGAGAACCTATAGTCTCCGCCAGACTCAATGGGTTCTGGCAGATCAATTCTCATCATAGTTTGATTGATGATGTACTTTAGTGGATTTCCATTGACATCTACTACTGAAGTGATATTAAACCCTCGATCTAAGTCCGGAGATTCCATATACTGAGAAAATATTTTAGCAGGAATGGTATCGCCTTCTTCAAGCATCCCATTGGTCTGAATCTTATAAGTATTGGAATTCTTATTTCTCATATTCTGATCCAATTGAACCCATAAGTACTTCAATTGGTCTGGGGAATTGTTGTGATAATGTATCTCCTCAGTTCCCTTGATGGTTTGCTGGTTGTCATCTAAAACCACCACCATATCATAATCAACTTTCTGTTGCCAGTAATCTTCTCCTGGCGCACCACTTCCTGTTCTATATTCATTTGGTGTGGGGAGATCTGGACCTAATTGCTCGAATTTTCCTTCCCACTCTTTCTGCCCATTGACATTTAAAGCTAGAAGGGAAATCGTCAACAAATAAAATAATTTTTTCATATTACTGTTTATGTTTACTGAATAGAATTGCATTGATGTAGCCGATTTGGCGTTTAATACTTTTCATCAATGACGCGTGAAAATAGTTTGAAACTTTCTCAACACATAATCCGTTTTTATTAAATGCAAATATTTCTTTTTTTGTTCGTCATATTTAACTCCTTTCACGACCTACACTTGAGTATGTGCTCTATTGTTTATAACGAAGATGCTCAAAGAATCGAGGTACAACAGCGAATTTTTTACGACGATCTGGAAAAATCGCTTCAAATTCAGATGCAGAACGAGCATTTCAATATTTTAAAACCAGAAGAAAGCACTTTAGATTACGATTCCCTTTTCCAGGAATATGCCAATCGCCATATCGATCTTTATGTCAATGATAAAGCCAGTGAACTCGAATTACTGGAGTACGAAATAAGCAACGATGCCATAGTGCTTTATTTGTTTAAGGCCAATGTTAAAAAATTGAAATCTATTGACATTTTTTCTCATATCCTTTTTGAACTTTTTGATGATCAGGATAATGTGATTTCTATTCAGGCTAATGGGAAGAAGCAAAGTCAAAAGTTTGATGTTCACTCGAAACCCTTTCAAATGATTTTTTGAGCCATAAGCTTGGCAGTCTTAACTGAAGGGTACAGTTCGTAAACAATGATTGATAAGATTTGTAAAGCGTCCTGTACCGCTCTTCCTGTAATAGGAACAGCAATTCTCTTCGATTCAAGATCCAGTTTGATTTTAGCAAGTTGAAGCGAATGCCATTTAAAATTAAGATTAGAAACTGGTGATAATTGTATAAGAATGGCCTCCTCACTTTTTGTGATTTGGAGCTTTTCTTCCTTTAGTATAAGTTCTAAAATATGTAGATTTCCATTGATCAGTTCCTGAATATATTGCATCAAAATTGTACTATCCGAAAAGTAGCTTGTTGTTGAGTTTTCAAGTATTTCCAATTTTGATTGCAAGTCTTCAATCATTTTCTGATGATCTGTTATTGGAACCTCACCAGGAGGAAAAGCAATCCAAGATTTTTTATCCTGTTCAATCCATTTTTTTTTGCTTTTTATGCGAGACTTTAACATTTGAATCTGATCCTTATAAGGATTTTTCAAATGGTTAAATATTTCCAATTTCCTTCTTTCTTCATTCAGCGCGTTCGATAGATAATGCGCTGCTTGAAATTCACCATGCTGGACTGAGTCTTCTAATTCAATTTCTAATTCCCTGACGCTATTTTCAAGTGACTCCAAGACAATATCCAGATCAGTTTTCATGATTTTTTTGACCTTAAGTTAATTTTTTAAAAAAAATCTCCAAAGATATGTGGCTTATTTAAATGGTGTCGTCTTAACAATGTAATCAGCCAAGATAATTGAGAAATATCTAATTAGGTTGAAACCAGGATCAAAACGGTCAATTTTTTCAAAGAATATAATTGCCTATAACGACTAGTCATTTAGCACCCCTCTTTACCAGAGAAATCAGGTATGAGAGCAAGCAAGTGATTGGCAGTGCTAAAGAGATTTAGCGCTGCTTTTTCTTTTGCGATTCTTGATGACAAGTAGAAGGTCCATGTTGGTGTTGATGAAATAAACTCCAGTCAACATCACGGCCATGGCCACTAAAGTCTGAGTGGTGATTACCTCATTTCGAATGAACCATCCTAAGAAAACGGCTACTATGGGATGTACGTAAGTGGAAGTAGCTACCTTTTCTGGAGATACATTTTTAAGCAAATAATTAAAGGCCGAGTAAGCTAAAATTGATCCAAATACAACCAGATAAATCCAGCTGTAATAAATTTGCGGTTCCCAATTCCAGATTTCAAGACCTTTTAAATCACCGGATAAATAGCTGACAAAGAATACCAACACACCAGCAATTAGCATTTGTAAGGCTGCTACCGTAAACATTGATTTTGGCAATTCAGCCTTACTGATAAAAACGGATCCAACTCCCCAGCATATGACTGAAAGCATGATGGCTGCAATTCCTTTGATATCCTCAGGACCGGCAACAACTTCCTGCTGACTGACCAGAAGATACATACCAACCATTCCAATGAAACAGCCGATGAATTTATTCCACTTGGGTAATACTCTGTTAAATAGCCACATCAACATGACGACTACCAATGGTTCTATGGATATGACCAGTGCAGTTATACCTGAATCTATGAATTGCTCTGCCCATACTGCCCCGCTAAGCCCTACTGCAAGAAATAAGATAGAAGATATAATCAGGTTTCGCCATTGTAATTGAGTAGGCATTTGCCATCTTCCAATAGCGTAGGTGATCAAAAGCAAAATGGTGCCGGCTACTAATAAACGAGACCACACCAGTGCGAATGGGGGAATGGATTCAATGGCTATAATATTAGCCAGATAAGTACTTCCCCATACGATGTAAATAATAAAAAAACAGACTACAATGAGGAAATTGTTAGAATTCAAGCCCTTATCTCATTTTAGGTCTTCTTCGCTTGCCGCCACCACCCATTTGTCGATATCCCTTTCGACCCATGGTTGCTGCTGCTTTAGCTTGGCCTCTATTAGAGAATGCTTTATCAAACTGTTGAATCTGCTCTTTAATCTGTCCCTCTGAAACCTTCAGTTTCTTGGCATCATTCAGATATATTTTGGCGGCAGTCCATTTGTTTTTCATGGCATTGATGTTCGCAAGTTGCAGCAAAACCATGGCTTTCTCGTTATCAGTCGGAAGCTTCAGTGCCAATGCTTTCTGAAAAAGATCTTCTGCTAGAGCATTGTCTTTTTTATTCATGGCAATAGATCCTTGCATGATATAGTAAATGGCTCTATTTGTTACGTACAACAATTTCGGAGACAAGGTCAATTTTAGTCTTTCCTCTGCGCCTTCAAAATCGGAAACTTGAACAAATTTTGCAGCCGAATTTACCGTTCCCAAAAGTAAATAACTCGCCAGAAGCCCTAGAGAAATGATAATAAACCACAATCCGTACCACACCCCAAAAGCAGCTGTCAGCCATATTCCCAGGATCATGGACACGATGATTAAGGCTATTTTGAGATATACATTTATCGTTAACATACTCTTGATTTATTTTGCCTGCGAAGGTACAATTTTCTTATTTAACAACATCTTGTTGCCGCTGGTTTGGATAAAAGACGCATTTGTGAAAATCTTTTGAAAAGTGTCTTCAAAAAAATTATCTGCGGCTTTTCTATCTTTCTCGTAGTGATATAAATGATTCCAAATCAGAAGTCCATTATCACTGAGACCATTTTTAAGGTCAGTGAGAAATGCTGGCTGTAAAAACTGATTAGGTATTAGGTCTTCGACAAATACATCCATGGCGATCATATCGTATTTTCTTTCATTCAGTTTCATGAAAATTTCAGCATCAGCTTGAATAATTTCCAAGGGTGCCTCTATTTTGTCAGCCATATATTTGTGAAATAAGTAGATGATTTGTTCATCGTATTCCACTCCGGTGAAGTGAGCCTTCAGGCCTTTCATCTCAAGCATTTTTGGTATGCTTCCCAGCCCAAAACCCAATATTAAAATATCTTTCCCGATGAAATCACCCAGGTCCAGCATTGCAAAGGTGTCCCAGAAATTATCGTATTTATCTTCGAAAGAATAGATGGCATTCTTAACGCATAATTGATATCTGCCTTTCGATAAACAGACATATAATTCTGGATTGACAGAGGAGTCGACACTTTCTATATGTATATCTGAGAAATGGGACAGCATTCTTTTCCACCATGGCTGCTTCATTATTCCCAGGATCTATACTTGGAAGATTGCTTAAAAATGCTTTCAATAATTTCCCGGTCGAGATCTGTCAAGCTCATTTTTCTTCTGGCCATGACGCGTTCCATTGTATCGAAAGCTTTGTCTAGCCTATAAGTTTCATATCCTTTTAAGCCACCCCATGCAAAAGATGGGATGAAATTACGAGGATAACCGGTTCCAAAAATATTAGAGGCGACACCCACTGTGGTACCTGTATTAAACATTATACTGATACCCGATTTTGCATGATCTGCCATGATAAGTCCACAGAATTGTTGGCCAGTTTTGATAAAGCGTTCACTACTATAATCCCAAAGCTTTATTTCGGTATAGTTGTTTTTTAAATTAGAAGTTTGAGTATCGGCACCTATATTACACCATTCCCCTACCACGGAGTTTCCCATATAACCGTCGTGTCCCTTATTGCTATAACCTAGAATAACAGAATTGTTAACTTCGCCTCCAACCTTAGACCAGGGACCAATCGTCGTGGCTCCATAAATTTTAGCTCCCATTTTAACAATTCCATGCTCACATAGGGCAAAGCCACCTCTAATCATAGCCCCTTCCATCACCTCAGCCTCTTTTCCAATATATATAGACCCGTGAGAGGTATTTAATATTGAGGCTTCTACTTTTGCTCCTTTTTCAACAAAAATTCTTCCGGTTCCTACTATCGTATTTGAATGACTGATAGGTTGAGTGGTTCTATTCTGGGTAATCAGGTCAAAATCTCTTTCAATTTCCTGACCATTTAATGTAAATATTTTCCAGGCTGCATCAATTAATTGAACCGATTCATCATCGGATATATCGTAACCTGTTAATTGTGAAATGGGAACGTCAGCCTCGAGGTTCTTAAATTGCTTTCGATCCAGGTGGGCTGCCAATAATTCATCGTTAAATATAATGGCTTGATTAACATCTAATTGACTAAAAAGGTCAACTAATTTCTTAGTTGGAAGTAGCGCACCATTAATCACAAGATTTGAATTCTCGATATGAATAGGATATTTTTTGGAGAGGTACTCCTGGGTGATGTATGAAGCTTTGCAATTCATCATCAATTCCCATTTTTCTCTTATGGTCAAAATACCCACTCTTAACTCGCAGACCGGTCGTGTATATGCCAATGGCAATAACTTGTCACGAGAATCATCATCAAAAAGTATTAGATTGGAATCCATGGTGATAAAAATAACAAAGCCCTGAAGAAATATTCAACAGGGCAATGAAAATTAATGTATTTTAATGATTCAGTAAAATAGAAAAGAGGAGGGATTATTCTGCAGCTGCATCTTGTTCCTCGTCCTTCTTAATACCGAAGTTTTTAAATTTCTTATTGAATTTATCAATTCTACCTGCAGTATCCACAAACTTCATCTTTCCTGTGAAGAATGGATGAGACTCAGAAGAAATCTCTAGCTTGATCAATGGATATTCATTTCCGTCTTCCCAAGTCGTTGTTTCCTTGCTTGGTGCACAAGACTTTGAAATAAATTCATAGTCACATGATACATCTCTAAAGACAACTGTTCTATAACTCTCCGGATGAATTTCTTTTTTCATAATCGTTTATTTAATAGCCTAATTGACTATATTTTTAAATTCGGAGTGCAAAGATAGAATATTTATATGAATTAGGAAAGCAATTATATGGAAAAAATTAAGGCACGAATGCATCTTTGATGTGTTTCAGAAAAGGTAGGCGGTTTTTTGGAAACAGTAGTGCAATAACATCAAATCTGATTTCCCAATCATGATTTATCTTTTCCATGTAGTGATAGGCTGTATCCATTAGCAATTTCACTTTCTTATGGTTCACTCCTGATTCCGGACAACCGTGTTTTAGAGAGGATCTTGTTTTTACTTCTACAAAAATTAATAAACCATCTTTTCTGGCGATAATGTCTACTTCTGCTCTGCTGAATCTGTAGTTGACTTCTAAAACTTCGTAATTATCAGCGATAAGATAGTCGACAGCGATTTGCTCTCCTTTTTTTCCAAGTTCATTATGTGCGGCCATGGTTTGTTCCTTTCATCAATTGCAAGTTCACTTAAAATCAGTATTAGCTATGTTGCTTAATTTGAAGTTTACATCTCAATATTTTTCTTGTGGTTTTCTTTATTCAATGGGGAAAGATCTATTAACTAGTAACCTTCTGGCAAATGGAATGTGCCAATCTCAAGGCAATTTTTACTGCTGATATTCTATTCTGTACACATATGAATTTTTTTAATTTAATGAACTTCTGGCAAATGGAATTTGCCAGTCCTAAAGCAGTTTACTGCTAATAAAGAGACCTCTTTAAAAGACAAAATTTTTATAAACGATCTTAAGGCATAGGGAATTTGCCAGTCCCAAAGCACTTTACTACTGATATTCTATTCTGTACACATAAAAAATGTTTTAATTTAATCACCCTCTGACAAATGAAATGTGCCAGTCCCAGACTCCATTTTCTACTCATAAAATAGGTTAAATTCAACATCATTCTCACATTTCACCTTCGTCCCGAAAACTGTAATATCCTCCATTTCCTACGATCAAATGATCGTGCACTACAATGTCAAGTTGACGTCCAGCATCTATCAATTTGTTCGTCAACATTAAGTCGTTTCGACTGGGTTTCAAGTTACCTGACGGATGATTGTGAAATAGAATTACTCCAGTAGCCAAGAGTAAAATGGCCGGCTTAAAAATCACTTTCGGATCCACTATCGTCCCCGCAACGCCTCCCACACTGATCCTTTCTCTTGCTAGTATACGATTCCCTCTATTCAAATATGCCACCCAAAACTCCTCTACTTGTAAATCTAGAAACAGATTTTTGACTTCCTCGTAGGCTTCTTCTGAACTTGTGATCTTGCGTCTCTTCACCTTGCGCTCACTTCTCCTGTTAGCCAATTCCATAGCTGCCTTTATCGCTATTGCCTTCGCATGACCTATGCCCTGGATTTCCATCAACCACTCAATGTCTTTTATGGCCAACTTATCCAGATTGTTATCTGACGCTGCCAAAAGTTCCTTGGCCACCTCCAATGCACTTTTGGTCCGTGTTCCCGAAGAGAGTATAATTGCTAATAATTCAGCATTTGTAAGTTGTCTGGGACCAAGCATATAAAGCTTTTCCCTCGGCCTGTCCTCCAAAGCCCAATCTTTAATAATCATCTGTATTTCTTACCACTTGTTAGAATGAACCGAAAGCAATACAAACAAGCGTTTGCATGCTTTCGGCCATCATTAAATAAACCTTTGCCTATTAGTGTAAGAATTTGTCCAAACGTTACCTTAGATTGAAAGAAAATTTCAATATTTTACAACTGATGTCAGAAACCACCCAAAATATTTGCCCTAATTGCAGTACGGAAAATCCGCCAGGCTACAATTATTGTATTTCTTGCGGACAGAAAAACAGACCTTTAAAAATCACATTCTTTGAATTCATCAAAGAGTTTTTTAACATCGTTCTAAATCTTGAAAATAAATTCTGGAGGACACTGGGCTATGTTTTTGTGCCTGGAAAATTGACCCAACTATTCTTCGAAGGTAAACGCGCGTCTTTTTATCACCCACTCAGATTGTATATTGTTTGTGTGATCATATTCTTTACTGTGATTTCTCTATTGAAACTGGACAACGTCATCAAATTTGATAATGACACATTAAATTTAGGTCAAAGGTATAATAACAAGAAAGTCGTTTATGATCAAAAACCCATTCTAGGTGCAACGCTCGATTCTTTGAGAGAAATTTATACTAATACCCAACAGAGAGCACTATTGGATTCGCTTGATAAAGAACTTTACCTTGTTCATCGATCAGACACCATTTATTTAAATAGTTCTATAGGCAAAGATTCCAACACATTTAAATTTATTTCTAATACCATTCAGTATACCAATGAAGAAATCTACAATGGTGACATTGATACAGTGGTTGCCAATAAAAATCTAAACAATTTTATAGATCGCATTGCATTTAGACAATATATAAAGGCTGCACGCGATCTGAATTCACTCAACAACTTCATTTTTGCCAATCTCACCTGGCTTTTTCTGGCCGTGATTCCCATTTTCTCACTGATTTTAAAAGTCTTTTATATCAGAAGGAAAAGATATTACATGGAACATTTTGTCTTTCTCCTCCATCTCTTTTCAGCCTTGATTTTATTTTCTGCAATCATTTTAGGAATACTTGTACCTCTAGAGTACAATCAAACCATTGCAGGGCTTATGGCTATGATCGGCTTGCTATTTCCCTATTTTGCCTTTAAGAATTATTACAAACAAGGAAACATAAAGACCATCATCAAATATATATTGATAGGCATTGTCTTCTTTGTAGTCTTTCTAGTTACTTTCCTACTCTTTGTGGTGATTACAGCGGCTTTATTCTAATCCATCGAAATTTAGGCGAGATATCATCCAAACTTCTAATCTTAAAAGTGAATCCTCATTAAGGATGAGTAGTTTGATATTTTATGTCAATGGTTACTCTAACGGGCAAGTCTTTTCATAGCTACGCGAATCACAACAAAAAGCGCAATTAAGATGATAATGACATAGAAAAAAGGAAATCCTGTAAATGCAATGATTCTGGTCCTGTCCAGTGCCCACATCAATGCAAGAAGGACTAAGATGATCACCATCAGGGCAGGTAGTTTTCCAAAACCCGGAATCTGATCCAATGCGACATTCTTTTTTACCAGCCAAATGGTTAAAACCATGCTGATAATTGGTAAGATCTGAGTGTATATATTTATTTCATTGACCGACATCCGCTCAAATAAAAATTGATAAATACTCAATGTAATCGCAAATATTCCGGGTACACAGGCAAAATAAATAATGGCACAATAAAAATACTTCCATGGTGTAAGATGTCCATCTCCTCTTCCAAAAATCCATCCCAGCAAGGCGCTTAATGGAACCGCTATGAAGTAGAAGATAACAATCGAAGGATTTTCACTCAATACATTAAAAAAGTCACCTAACGTCATCTTTCCTGCTTACAAGTCTAATAACAGCGTAGTCGGGTCTTCGAGCAATTGCTTGACTTTCACTAAGAAAGTCACGGAAGAACTTCCATCAATGACCCTGTGATCGTAAGATAAGGCCAAATACATCATGGGTCTTATTTTCACTTCACCATCGATCGCCATGGGTCGTTGCTGTATGGTGTGCATACCCAAGATGGCAGATTGAGGTTCATTGATAATAGGTGTGCTCATCATTGATCCAAAAATTCCACCATTGGTAATCGTAAAAGTACCACCTTTCATTTCCTCAAGGCTTAGCTTTCCATCCCTTGCTTTTACAGCCAATTCTTTAATCTTTTTTTCAATTTCTGCAAAGGTTAATGATTCAACATTATGAACCGGGGGAACTACCAATCCATTAGGCGTTGAAATGGCGATAGATATGTCTGCATAATCGTGGTAGATCAATTCATTGCCATCTATTTGCGCATTGACCTCAGGCATTTCCAAGAGTACCTTGGCACACGCCTTGGCAAACAAAGACATAAATCCTAATTTGATGCCATTTTTCTCTACAAACCTGTCTTGATAAGTCTTTCTCAATTTCATAATCTCTGTGAGATCAACCTCATTAAAGGTAGTGAGCATCGCGGTATTATTCTTCGCAGAAACCAATCTGGATGCTATGGTCCTTCTCATTCTGCTCATTTTCTCTCTCCTCACATTTCTACTGAAAGTTTCCTTACTTTTGGACTCGTTGGTGGCTGCCTCTGAAGTTTTATTTGGAGTCTCAGAAGCAACGGAAGAACTCTTTTCGGCACTGCTGCTATCCTTATCGGCTACCGCTTTCTCAGCATCTTCCTTCGTTATCCTTCCATCTTTTCCAGTTCCAATTACCTTTTTAGCGTCAACACCCCCTTCTCTCAATATTTTAGCAGCTGCTGGAGAGGGATGTCCGGTAGCATAGCTATCTTCACTTTCCGCCGATTCTTCAGAATCAGCTTCTTCTTTCTTATCCGAGGGTTGTTTCGATGCAGACTCTTCTTTCGAGACTTCTTCTTTCTCCTCTTTAGAAGCAGAATCGTCGCCACCGGGAGCGGATACACTGGTATCTATTTTAGCCACAAGTGCACCAATCTCAAGATCGTCATCCTCCTGTGCAACATGAATCAGCTTTCCTGCTGCTTCTGCGGGAAATTCTAAAGTAGCTTTGTCACTCTCAAATTCACAAATCGGCTCATCTAGGGACACGTAATCACCATTGGCCTTTAACCATTGCGATAAGGTCACTTCCGTAATTGATTCCCCGATTGTAGGAACCTTCATCTCAACTATGCTCATTTTTAGACTAGTTTAAAATATTCTTTAATGTGGCTTAAAATATAAGTCTTTCCTTTTCAAATATGCTAAAAATTATTTGACTGCACAATATTTGAAGCGGAGATCAAGAAGAGATCAAGCGCTTGGCCAGTGCTTGATTGTACTTAATGCAGTTAGGGACAGACACCCCGGAGACAAAAGATCCACTTAACTCGAAATCAGCAAGTGCCAATATTTCTTTTTTCCTCGAAAGATAGGGTCTATTAAATTGTGGAATTCCATTTGCCCATATCGTATGACAGTGCAATGTAGCTGGTCCTTTGATCTTTTTTAAATCAAGAAATTCCTGAATAACGAGCTGACTTTCCCTCTTGAAATCCATGTCCTCCCAGTAATCCATGAAAATGGTGAAAGTGTGCAGTCCTTTTCTTGATCTGGAGGGGAAGAGATTTGAATTATAAATAGCGCCTTTTAATGGCGAGGTATGGTATTGGGAACATAAAAAACCAAAGGCTTCATGTTCTTTCTGTCCCTCATCCTCAATTGATACGTGTAAAAGAGCGATAGAACTGTAAGTAATAGAGGAAAGTAAGCTTGCTAGCTCAGGAGATCGCTTTTGAACGATGGGGGCCAAGGCAAATGCAGGAAGGGTTGAAATAAGCTTGTTGCACGTCCACTCAGATTCAGTGGTTTTGACTACGTATCTATCGCCAATGTGATCAAGGCTTATAACATATTGCCGAAACAATATACTCTCCAGCCTCGCAGCTAATCGTTGCATCATGGAAGCTGTCCCACCTTTTATTCCAAAAATTTTTCGCCCTCCACCACCATTGCTTTTAGTCATTCGGGCCACCACTTTGATTAAACTTCCCATTTCCTGTTCTTTCGCAAATATTTCAGGCATCACTGCCTTCATTTCCATTTGTTCAATGTCACCATTGTAAATTCCTGAAAATATTGCACTTATGATATTCTTTGTGATTTCGTCACCAAAATGATATTGAAAAAAGGAAGCAACGGTTGGGTTAAGATCACCCACTGGTCCTTTAAATACTTCTTTTATAATTTTCCACTTTGCATTCCAACTCAGGTAATCTGATGACAAGATTTTAGCTGGATGCGGCTCAATATTTGAGATTTTCCCATTGATCACTAATTGTCTGGCCTTAGCAGTGTCATCTGGTTCTTCCAGTAAATCCTCAAGTTGGTACGCTTCGAAAAAAGAACGGAGCTCATTATCTGCAGCGATAGTATGGGCAGCTCGATCCCAAATTAGGTCATCCTTATTTACAGATTGTAAAACACCACCAGGAACATCGCTTTTTTCTAAGACCAATACATCAGCACCACTAGCCTGCAGCTCATTGGCCACGACCAATCCACTCACACCTGCGCCTAAAACAATGTAATCAAAATGTGTTGGTTTCACTTAGGCTTATTTCCGGTTCAAATTCATTGATCCATTTCGCAAGTAATTCCGCCCATTCATCATCATCATTCAAACAAGGTACCATTTTAAACGCTTCGCCACCATTCTCCAGGAACTCTTCCTGACCTTCCATTTCTATTTCTTCTAATGTTTCGAGGCAATCAGAGACAAACGCGGGACAAACGATCAGTAATTTTTTCACTCCTTCATCAGGGAGTGCTTCCAGCCTTTTGTCCGTGAATGGCTGCAGCCAGGGATCATTGCCTAGTCTTGACTGAAAACTGGAAGCTACTTTGTCTTCAGCAAGTTGCAATTCTCCATTAATCAATTCAGTCATCTTAAGCGTCTGGTGACGATAACAAAACTTCTGACATGGATGAGGAACTTCACAACAATTGTCCACTTTTAAGCAGTGACCACCTGAAGGGTCCGTTTTACGTACGTGTCTTTCAGGAATACCGTGATAGCTAAAAAGAACCTGATCATATTGATCCGGGTTGTGATTCGCTATTTTATCAGCCAATAATTTGATGTATTCCTTAGAATTGTAGAAGGGTGGCATGACCTTTAAACCAACCTGATGACTCATTAATTTTAATGATTCTCTCACTTTAACTTCTACCGTTTCATAGGAGCTCATGGCATAGTGAGGATACAGCGGAATGAGTAAAATTTCTTCGACAAATGGATTTTCTTCCTTAATTTTCAGTAGCACATCCTCGATAGAAGGATTACCGTAACGCATTGCCAGATAGACCGGAAACTCAGTGCGATTCGCAACTTTTTCCTGAAGCCGTTCTGAAATCACGATCAAAGGTGAACCTTCGTCCCACCAAATTTTTCGGTATGCTTTAGCACTTTTACCGGGGCGAAAATTCAATATGATGCCACGAATCAAAAGAACTCTTTTCCAATAGGCCAGATCAATCACCCGCTCATCCATCAGAAACTCGTCCAGATACTTTCGAACATCTTTTTTAGCAGTGGAATCCGGAGATCCTAAATTGACCATTAATGCGACTTTCTTACTTCCCACTTCTATATTTTGAGTGCAAATTAAACTTAATCCGTCCACATTAGTTGGAACTAAGCATTGGCTTTTACAATTATATGACACAAAAACCCGTGTTATCAGAGGTTTTTACAAGTATTTTTGCGTTTCAATTATTAAAGCAAATTATTTGAACTGGACGGTTATAGGCGTAAATTATCAAAAGGCTAATCTCAGTCAACGCCAAAAGTATGCCCTGAATGAAGATCGTATCATAGAAACCTTTCACTTGCTCAAAAAGTCCGGAATTCAACAAGCATTGATTATATCCACCTGTAACCGAACAGAGTTTTTTATTCCCATCGATCAAAAGCAGACTGCTATTGACCTGATCACGACACACATCTATCAAAATGACGTCGAACCCGAGCTTTTTCACTGCAAAAAAAATGATGAAGCAACCAGATATTTTTTCAGGATTTGTAGTGGGTTAGAATCACAGATTGCTGGCGATTATGAAATTCTAGGACAGGTAAAAAAAGCTTGTGCCCTGGCTAAGCAAAACGGAATGATTTCAGGAACGTGGGAAAGAATCATAAACAATGCTTTATCAGCTGCGAAAAAAGCCAGAACGGAAACTGGATTCTACAGCGGTGCTAGCTCCACCAGTTATGCTTGCATAGAATACCTGCGCAATGCTGATATTGACATGGAAAATCTTAAATATATTATTTTAGGAGCGGGAAAAATTGGCAGCCACACCATTGACCACTTACTGAAATTGGTCCCTGCTGAAAATATCACACTCACCAACCGTTCGATAGACAAAGCCACAGCACTTGGCGGAAGAAAAAATATCAATATATTACCCTTTCATCAAATGCACCAAAATATTGCACAATTTGATGTCATCATTTGTGCAACTAATGCTCCTCATTTTATCATTACAGCTGAGCATATTATTGAGCATAAGAATCAATATATCATAGATCTTTCCGTTCCTTTAAATGTGGATCCCTCACTAAAGAGCCGACCCAATATTCAGCTCCTAAATGTTGATGAATTATCTGAAATAATCAACCAAAATCTAAAGAAGCGTGAAGCTGAAAAAGCAGTCGTTGAGCAAATTATAGAAGACCGTATTGAGGATTTAAAAGCGTGGTTCACCATTAAATCTGGAATGCCAATGCTTGCAGAACTTAAGGAGGAACTTGCTGACATGAAAAGGGAGGCTTTGATGAACGTCGATTCAGGAGAAAGAGCACATTCTGAAAAGTTTTTGAATGAGTATACCGATGAACTTTTCAATCAACTCTCTCAGCAATGGATTAAGAAAGTGCGAAACAGGGCTGTGAATGCAGATTAGAATTGGTACTCGAAAAAGCAAACTAGCCCTTTGGCAGGCAAATCATCTATTGAAAAGAATCCAGGATCTGGGATTAAAAGCAGAATTGGTCCTGATAGATTCTCTTGGAGACATCGATAAAAAATCCAAATTAGAATCCCTAAATCAGACAGGTATTTTTACAAAAGCTCTTGACCGAGCCTTAATAGATAACAAAATTGACCTGGCCATTCATTCACTCAAAGACTATCCCACCCTGCCACTCGAAGGCATTAAGGTCATAAGTACGGGGCGACGCGAAAATCCTAAAGATGTCCTGGTCAATAATGTCATTGAAAAAAGCATTTCAGCTTCTACTTTCAAAATAGGAACTGGATCCGTGAGGCGTAAGGCACAGTGGTTGTTCAAATACCCCAATTCTGAGTTTGTTCCATTAAGGGGAAATGTCCCCACCCGACTTGAGAAGCTGTGGGATTCAGATTGGGATGGGATCATCATGGCTTATGCGGGCATGTCCAGGCTTAATCTTATCAATGGTCAATGCACCGAACTGGATTGGATGATACCGGCACCATCGCAGGGTATCCTGGGCATTAGTTACAGATCTGATGATGCATTTATAGATAAAATGGGACATCAACTGGTAGATCCAGATACTCAATTATGTGCTGAAATAGAAAGAAAGTTTCTGAATTTGCTGGAAGGTGGATGCAGCGCACCGATTGGTGCATTGGCTAAGGTTCGCAGTGATCAGATCATCTTCAAAGGATGCTTGCATGATCCAAATGGTAAAGCGGCATTTTATGTCAATGAATCCGTCGATAAAAATTCAGCATTGGAATACGTTTCGGACTGGGTCCAAAATATTTTGGATGAAGGTGGAGATAAAATCATGTATAAAATTAAACATCAATAATGAACAACCGTTTCATCAAAGTTTTAAAGGGAGAAGCAGTAGATAGGCCACCGGTATGGATGATGAGGCAGGCAGGAAGATATTTGCCTGATTACATGAAACTGAAAGCAAGGTATTCTTTTTTCGAAAGAATTGAAACACCGGAATTGGCCACCGAGATCACTGTGATGCCGGTCCACCAGGTTGGTGTAGATGCGGCCATCTTATTCTCTGACATCCTGGTTATTCCTAAAGTTTTAGGCATCGATGTAGAACTGATTCCAGGCAAAGGACCGGTTCTGGACTGGACCGTTAAAAGTGAATCAGAATATAAAAAGCTGAATGGTGAGGATATCATTTCAAGGATGCCAACTGTCGAAGCCTGTATTAAAATGATCAAAGCGGAGCTCCCTGATCATATACCACTCATTGGATTTGTGGGATCGCCATGGACAGTTTTTTGTTATATGGTTCAGGGAAAGGGATCAAAAGATTTTTCTGAGGCCAAGTCTTTTGCTTATAATCATCCCAGCCTGGCTTTAAAAATTCTGGATAAGATTACCATAGCAACCATAGAATATCTGGGGCATCAAATTGACAGCGGCGTTGATGTATTTCAGGTTTTTGACAGCTGGGGTGGTTTATTAGATCGAAAAAACTATCTGCAATTCAGTTATCCGTTTATTAAGCGAATTTGTGATGCATTTCCTGACTTTCCATCTATTGTTTTCGCTAAAGGTGGATGGCACTTATTAGATGATCTTAACCAGCTACAATGCAATGCATTAGGACTAGACTGGACCATTTCTGCAGATTATGCAAAATCAAAGGTTAGTAAAGATAAAGTATTACAGGGCAACCTTGATCCGTCGATGTTGCTTTCATCAGATGAGATCCTGGTTCAAAGAACAAATGAAATGATTGCGTCTTTTGAAGGACATCCCTACGTCGCCAATCTAGGTCATGGTATTCTGCCAAATATTCCTGTAGAAAAGGCAAAGCTTTTTATCCAAACGGTAAAAAACTATAGGTATTCATGATCAAAGATCGATTTGAGAAAAAAATTAAATTACTTCAAAAAGAGATCGTTGGTGCTTTTCTAAACGATGATCCTGATTTAATACTACTTGAAGATGAATGGGAAAGGCCTGGTGGCGGAGGTGGATTCTCCAATATTCTATCTAATGGTAAATACATAGAAAAAGGGGGAGTCAACATTTCTATGGTACATGGAGAGCTCCCGGAAGAAATGAAAGAGCGTCTACATGCCAAATCAGCAACGTTTTATGCTTCTGGTATTTCCCTTGTTATTCACCCCTTGAATCCTTTTGTTCCCACAGTCCATTTCAATATCCGTTATTTTGAACTCTACGAATCTGACCAAATGGTCGACAGCTGGTTTGGAGGAGGAATGGATATGACTCCTTATTATATTTTCGAAGAAGATCCGATACATTTTCATCAGGTTTTAAAGTCCGTTTGCGATCAATTCAATGGAGAATTCTATCCTACCTTTAAACCTAAATGTGATGAATACTTTTATAATGCGCACAGGGATGAACACCGTGGCGTAGGTGGTATATTCTACGATTATTTGAAAGGAAGGCCGGAATTTCACTTGGCATTCACTAGCGCAGTTGGCGATGCTTTTCTAAAAGCATACATGCCCATATTTCAGAAAAGAAAAGATAACACATACGACGAACATCATAAAGAATGGCAAGAAATCAGAAGAGGGCGATACGTAGAATTTAACTTAATCCATGACCGTGGAACACTTTTCGGCTTGAAAACAAATGGAAGAACTGAATCTATCCTGATGAGTTTACCGCCTACTGTACGTTGGGTTTACAACCATCATCCTGCAGCCGGCAGCGCTGAAGCACAATTATTAAAAGCCTTAAAGCCAAGAGACTGGGCATCAGAAAATATAAATCTATGACGAACCACACATTGACGAACAGCGAACAACTTTTTTCAGCATCAAAAAAATATATTCCAGGAGGAGTCAATTCCCCTGTTAGGGCCTTTAATTCTGTAGGTGGTACACCTGTTTTTATCAAAAGAGCTAAAGGTGCTTATCTTTTTGATGAAAATGACAATTCATATGTAGACCTGATCAACTCCTGGGGACCGATGATCCTTGGGCACGCCCATCCAGAGGTCATAAAAGCTGTAACCGAACAGATACAACATAGTTTCACATATGGTACACCCACAGCTAAAGAGCTTGAAATGGCCAAATTGATCTGTGAAATGGTTCCTGATCTGGATATCGTACGAATGGTCAATTCTGGTACAGAAGCATGTATGAGTGCTATCAGACTGGCAAGAGGATATACGGGCAAAAAGAAAATCATCAAGTTTGCCGGCTGCTACCACGGCCATCATGATAGCTTTCTTGTCCAGGCTGGTAGTGGTGCCTTGACATTGGGAAGCCCAAATTCGCCTGGCGTCCCTGAGGAAACTGCGTCCAATACACTTATAGCGTCTTACAATGATCTGGAATCTGTGAGAGCACTTTTTGATCTTCATGATGACATTGCATGTGTAATTATTGAACCAGTCGCAGGAAACATGGGATGTATAGTGCCTGAAGAAGGTTTCTTGTCCGGCATTAAAGAATTATGTCACCGCAACGGCGCTTTATTTGTGCTGGATGAGGTCATGACAGGCTTCAGGTTAGCTCCTGGTGGTGCTCAACAGCTTTTTGACATAAGGGCGGATATTATTTGCTTTGGAAAGATCATCGGTGGTGGCATGCCCGTAGGTGCTTTCGGTGGCAAGCGTGAAATATTCGAGCACCTGGCACCCTTGGGACCTGTATATCAGGCGGGTACTTTGTCTGGCAATCCGGTAGCCATGTCTGCTGGAATAGCTACACTAACCATCTTAAAGGATAACCCCTCGATTTACGTCGACCTGGAAGAAACGGTTAAAACATTGCATAAAGAATTGGATACAATTCTTGACGAGAAAGGTATTGACCACACCATTAATTCTATAGGGTCTATGATCAGTATTTTTTATCTGGAGGGACAAGTCAAGAGTTTTTCAGATGCGAAATCGACGAATACCAAACTCTTCTCTAGAATTTTCCATCATGGCTTGAAATCCGGCATTTACATGCCCCCTAGCAATTATGAATCTTGGTTTTTGGGTCAAGGAATTGGTGAAGTTGAGATTGAAAAAATCTTGAATACCTTTCGGACATTCTAAGTTTGAATGGAAATTGATTTGAAGATCCTTTGCAGAGTCCCTACAACATGCAATAGTTTGCACTGTACATATTTAAAAATTTTGATATGTTAAATTTCCGACATTGACCCAGAACGATGAAACAATGTACATGATGATTCGTTAACAAATTGTTATTAAGACAATATTGCGAATACCATTCACAGTATTCCAATACTTTTACGAGACTAAGACAGAGAAATTCTAATGCGAAGACTGATTTTATTTTTTATCATAATGCTTCCTGTATCATTATTTGGAGGAGAGATTCCTCATCGAGTTATAGAAGCAGAAAGAGCAATCAACTCAATACGAATAGATGGCGCCCTGGATGAATCAGACTGGGTGAGTGCCAAAATAGCGGAAGGTTTTACGACTCTAAGCCCTACTCCCGGTTTGCCGGCTGAATTTGAAACACAAGTCAGGATTCTTTACAACGATAACTCTTTATACATAGGTGCTTTTCTGATAGATCCTGAACCAGAAAAAATCATGAAGCAACTGTCTCAGAGAGATGGTCGAGCTAATGCTAGTTCCTTTACCATAGCGATAGATTCTTACCAATCCGGCATCAACGGGTTTGGCTTTAAAGTAACCTCGGCAGGAGTTCAAAGTGACTTTTTACTATCTCCTGAAGGAGAGGATGACAACTGGGATGCAGTGTGGAATTCAAGTGTACAGATTACAGAATATGGTTGGGTCGTGGAAATGGAAATACCTTATTCTGCATTGAGATTTCCAAAAAAAGATGTACAAAAGTGGGGTATCAACTTCGGTCGTGAAGTTCGTAGAACGCGTGAGACCAGTTTTTGGAATGAGGTGGATCCGACGATTGAAGGGTTTTTATCTCAGGCTGGAGTACTCACCGGAATTGAAAAAATTGAAACTCCTGTACGCTTAATGGTGACCCCTTATTTGTCATATGGAGGTCAGACCAATATGAAACAGGCTGGCTCTACCAGCTCTGGAATTAGCGGAGGGATGGACTTAAAGTATGGAATTGATGATGCCTTTACCCTGGATATGACCCTTATTCCGGATTTTAGCCAGGTGAGATTTGATGAGGAAATTTTAAATTTAACGCCTTTCGAGGTCCAGTTTGATGAAAACAGGGCTTTCTTTACCGAGGGAACTGAGCTTTTTCAGAAAGCAGGTCTTTTTTATTCCCGGAGAATAGGTGGTGCTCCACACAATAGACACAGAATCTTTGACAAAGAAAGTGAAGGCAATAAAATCACCAGATATAGTAATATAACGCAACTGCTCAATGCCTCCAAATTATCTGGAAGGATGCAAAATGGTTTGGGTATAGGCGTTTTCAATGCGATTGTAGGTGTGAGCAATGCAGCATATACAGATGCTAATGGATTAGAGCACCAAATTCAGGTCAATCCATTGACCAATTATAATGTTTTGGTTGCTGATCAAAATCTTAAGAATAATTCCTATGTATCTTTGATTAACACCAATGTGACTAGATTCGGAGAGGATTATGACGCCAATGTAACCGGCACTGAGTTCACGCTCAGAACACAGGATCAGAAGTGGATGTTGAGCGGTTCATCTGCCTTAAGTCAAAAATATCACTCTGAATCCGTAGATCTGGGTTACAAATACAACCTTGTCGCCGCAAAGGCCAGCGGCCAATTAACCTACTATGCCAGGTATTCAGAAGAAAGCCCTAATTACGATATTAATGATCTGGGTTTTATCCGAAGTCCAAATGAGAGAAGTGTCAATGTCGGTGGAGCTTACAATAGTTACAATCCTAAATTCAAATACATTAATCGAGGTAGTGTAAGGTTGAGAACGGATTACAGGAGGCTTGTGGATCCTAATGTGTTTACCGATTTTGCGGTTACTGCCAATGGATTTGTCAGGACCAACAATTTTATTGGTACCGGAGGATTCATTCGTCTAGAGCCCATACAGACCTTTGATTACTTCGAACCAAGAACTTCCGATTTTTCAAAATTTTACGCTTTTCCTCAGAACTTTATGATTGGTACTTTTTTGAGCACCAATTACAACAACCCGCTTGCATTCAATATGGATTGGAACATCAGAACTTTTAACGAGGAATCCCGAAACAGCTACTCATTTGAGATCGGACCGAGGTGGAGAGTAAACGATAAGATCAGTCTGGATTGGAACTACGACTGGACGCTGTCGAAGAATGATGTGGGTTTTGTATCCAAGAATGAAGATGTTATAGGACAAAGCGAAGCCATATTGTTTGGTAAAAGAGACCGTAAGACCGTCGTCAATGAGTTTACAACCAGAATCATTTTCAATGAAAACATGTATGTGAATCTGATTGGAAGACATTATTGGTCTAAAGTTAACTATAATTCATATCATTTATTGGGAGACAAAGGCGAGCTGATTGAACATGATATTGATGATATCAATGATGATGGAAGAAAAACCTATGATGTCAATTTTAACTTGTTGAATATGGATTTGGTGTACAACTGGAGGTTTGCACCGGGAAGTGACCTTGTTTTTGTAGTGAAGAATTTTGCGAACAATGGTGAGGATATTCGGAATTTGCAGCCTTCCTACAAGAGTAGTGTACAGTCTGTCTACCAATATAACAACAACTTTTCCATGAACCTGAAAGTGCTTTACTTTTTGGATTATATCAAAGTTGCTAATAAGTTCAATTCGTAAGTTGGGGTATTTTTCTTGCAACTGGAATTTAAAAGTTGTTAGCTGCCTTTATGTTGTATCGAAGTAAGCTTGTAAATGGAATTTTCAAGTTCCAGCATGCTAACTTCAAAGAAAAAGTGCTAGTCCCCAGGTCGTTATCAATAATGAAATTTGATAGCCCCCAGCCGTCTCAACCTACTTTGTCCGCAATCTCCATCCATTCCATTTCCAGGTCTTCTATTTCTGACATCAGCAAACCCATTTCCTTAGAAAGTGCTTCCATATCAGTTGAGCTCAGAGAAGCATCCGAAAACTGTTCAGTAATCTCCTTTTTTCGTGCTTCATTTCTAGCCAAAAGTTTTTCAATCTCTTCCAACCTATGCTTGTCTTTAAAACTTAGTTTTGCAGAACTAGCTTTTGTATCGGTTTTCTTGGTTTCTGCAGGAATTGATTTGTTTTCATTGGTCTTTTTATCAATAACGGGCTTATTCGGTAAAAACTCGTCCTCTCTCGCCTTATATTCAGTGTAATTGCCATTAAAATCCTTAATGGAACCCCCTGCTCTTAATATGAATAAGTGATCTACAATCTTATCCATAAAATAGCGATCATGCGAAATGATCATTAAGCATCCTTTAAATGATTGTAGGTACTCCTCAAGAACATTTAGGGTCACAATATCCAAATCATTGGTAGGTTCATCCAGTATCAAAAAATTGGGATTTTGCATCAAAACGGTAAGCAAGTACAGCCTTCTTTTCTCTCCACCAGAAAGTTGGGAGTAATAGACTTGCTGCTGATTTCTGGTAAACAGGAACTTCTCTAAAAGTGAGCTGGCCGTAAGTTTCATCCCTTTTTCCAATGGAATATACTCGGCTACATCCCTGACTACATCGATGACCCGCTTATCCTCTGGTAGCTGAAGGCCTTCCTGTGCAAAAACCCCAAATTTAACAGTTTCTCCTATGACTATTTTTCCCTGGTCAGGTTCAATTTGTTTAGTCAATATTTTAATAAATGTAGACTTCCCTACCCCATTGGGACCCACGACTCCGATCTTCTCTCCTTTCTTAAATTTATAGTAAAAATCATCCAGCACTTTCAGTTCACCAAATGATTTATGCACATAATAGGCCTCCAAAATCTTCGATCCAAGCCGCTCCGATTGGATAATGAATTCAACTTCGTCCTCCTGGACATTTTGATGAGCCTTTTCTTTGATCTCATAAAACTTATCCACTCGCGATTTGGCTTTGGTTCCCCGAGCCTTTGGTTGTCTGCGAATCCAATTCAATTCCTTCGAATAAAGCTTCTTCATTTTATTCAGATTCGCTTTCTCCGTTGCCTGAATTGCCGCTTTCTTTTCGAGATATTCCGAGTAATTACCCTTAAATGAAGCCAATTTTCTCTCTTCCAAATCTACGATCGTATTACAAACCCGCTCCAGGAAATAACGATCGTGTGTCACCATGAAAATGGTTAAGTGTGGCTGTTGTAAGTATTCTTCTAACCATTCGATCATTTCAAGGTCCAAATGATTGGTAGGTTCATCCAGTATTAAAAAATCGGGATTAGCAATCAAAACCTTTGCGAGCGACAATCTTTTTTGTTGCCCTCCTGATAAGCTACCTACTTTTTGATCCAACTTATAAATCTTAAGCTTTCCCAGAATCTCTTTCACTTTGGCCTCTATATCCCAGGCCTTCAAGTCTTCAATTTTGGTTATCGCTTTCTGAATTCTTTCATCATCTTTAGAAAGTAAAGCGGACTCATACTGCTGAATAGCCTCTAGACGGGGGTTGTCACTATTCAATGCCTCTTCCAGTACCGTCAGATCATCTTTCAATTGCGACTCCTGTGTCAGGTAAGCTATGGTAATGTCCTTCTTAAACAAGATTTTAGCTTGTTCACCTTCTACTGCCTCCTCACCATTGATAATTCTTAATAGCGTAGATTTTCCAGTACCATTTTTTGCTACCAAGGCAATCTTGTCTCCCTGGTTGATCGATAAATTGAGGTCCTGAAAAAGAACTTTTTCTCCAAATGTCTTAGAGGCATTTTCTATAGTCAAATAATTCAAATCAAATTTATTTGATGATGTGGCGAAGATAAGCTTTACTTATTGATCATTCTGTCGATTTTAAATAAATAGAAAATACAGCAAACAGCGTCATATCTAAGGAGCTTTAAGTCATGATTTGATCCACTCATACGCCTGGGCAGCATCTTCTGAACCAAAGTATTTCATTTCAAAGGGGACCAGGCTGTCTCCTATTTTAGTTGCTTTCTCTATCCAGTCTCTTTCTGCTATTAAAACCACCTTCTCAAACTTAGTGAAGTATTTCATGCTGGTTTTCGCATCCTTCCACATGGCCCCGGGTTCCATTGACGGTTTTCCTTGCAACTCATATATCCATCTGACACTATCATACTTGTCCACTATTCGTTGTATAAAAGGTACCATTTGTTCATAGTCCTCAGTAGTAATTTTCTCACTGATTTTGGTATGTATGATGTTGGTATGATTTAGAATATTTACTTCTGCCATTTTATTTTGATCTACTGAATGAAACTAAACATTGTTCGGGCTCGAGCATTTTCACTATCTCATTTGAAATAATTCTTTATTTTAGGTGACCAAATCAATCACTCTACCCATGCGAACCATTTTTCAACTGATTGTCACAGCACTCCTTTTTAGCTTCTGCAGTGATAACATAAAAAATCATAATGCGCAAATCGTAGTTGAAGATGGAACTCAAACCGACACGCCTTCTATCCAGATGAGTGATCGTCAAATGGACCGTAAGATCGACGAAGCTGAAGAACCGAAATATCCAGATCTTGTCGGCAACTGGGTTGGCTATTTTGAAAGAGACGACGATCAAAGTAGGGAAGACAAAACCCTTTATGTTGATGAAGGATTTGTATGGACCAGAGAGAACAAAATCAATATTTCCATCGATCAAATTAAAAACGGAACTGTGACCGGAAGAAGCATTGTTGCTGGTAATGATCGTCCATTTAAGGGCACCATGAGAATAACTGATGAAGGCAACCATCACTTCTCCCTGAAAGAACCGGGTGACCACAGATATGATGGCGAATTCAACTTTACCATCATTGATGGTCGCTTACAAGGTACTTGGACTGCCTACCAAGACATTGACATCAAAAAGAGAAAATACGATTTAGAAAAACGGTCCTTCAGGTACAATCCTGATGTCAATCTGGAGAGATCTAAACAATATGTCAACTGGAACGAATCCCTGGAAACTATAGAGCGGGTAGAAATGGACGAAAATGAGTTTGAGGAATGGATTGCTCAAGAGTTTGCTACCGCTACAGATCTCATTTACACCATCAATGCGTCAAATACCAACCTTACTAAATCCCAGGTTGAAAATCTGAAAAGGGGAGACCTCACCATCATTCGAAACACCATATACGCCAGACATGGTTATTCCTATAAGAACAGGCCCTTACGTGTGTTTTTCGATGCACAATCCTGGTACATTCCTGTTCACACTGACATCAAAAGTGACTTTACAGATCTGGAAAAGGAAAATATAGAGTTGCTCCTCAGGTATGAAAAAAATGCCTCGGAATACTACGATTCTTTTGGAAGGGGATAAAATCATAGGATGCAACGCAGCAAATCAATCATCACCAAAACACTTTACTTTGCAACCCTGCTGTATTTTTCATACCTCATGCTTCTGATTACTCTTCAGTACATTCCTTTGAGATTAGATGTGGCTTTTCTAAATATCAAATATGATATTATTGACCAAAAGTTTTACCAGTTAGCATTTTTCAGCCATGTTTATACCAGCATATTTGTTTTACTGATCGGAATAGTACAGTTTTCTTCTTCGATCAGAATACAATTTCCAAAAGTACATCGGCTAATGGGAAAGTGTTATGTATTTCTCATTCTTGTGATTAGTAGTCCATCTGGATTGATTATGGCATTTTATGCCAATGGAGGGATGATCAGTCAGTTTTCTTTTGTCATGCAAGCTTTCATTTGGTTTCTCTTCACTTTGTTGGCATTAGTATATGCCCGCAACAAGCAATGGACGCTACACCGCAACTTCATGATACGAAGTCTTGCGTTAACTTTATCCGCTATCACCCTCAGACTATTAAAATGGATGATAGCCAACTGGCTGGAATGGCCGCCGATGGACATTTATCGATTGGTGGCGTGGCTGGGTTGGTTGGTCAACTTAGGGATAGCAGAAATCTACATTTGGAAAAGCAAGCATCTGCGTGTAGTATAAACCTTTTATTCATTATTCAACATAGGTAAAGTCGTCTAAACCTAATTCTTTCAAGCGCTTGAATCGCTTTTCTTACCTTTATGTTCTATGGATACAAAACGAATAGCTCTACTGGGAGCAACTGGCGCTGTGGGAAGTGAGGTACTCAAGTCACTATTAAAGATGGAAGAGGTTGTTAAAATCACATCGTTTGGTAGAAGGAAGATCGATCAGATAGATGCTCCTCTTTTAGACCAATATTTGGTCGATATTTTCAATGCGGATACCTATGCTGATCATTTAGTAAATCACGATGTGGCCATTTGCACGCTCGGCGTCGGTCAGCCTTCAAAATTACCCAGAGATGAATTTGTAAAAATCGATAAGGAAGCAGTGCTTCTATTTGCTCAGAAATGTAAAGAGCAAGGTGTCAAGCACTTTCAACTTCTTTCATCGGTGGCTATCAATCCCAATGCTAATAATTACTATTTAAGAACGAAAGGAGAGCTGGTGGAAGCTCTTAAAGACATCCAGTTTAATCGACTGAGTATTTTCAAACCTTCTATGATACTGACTCCCCAAAATCGGTATGGCTTTGCACAGGGTTTGACATTGAAAATATGGCCGGTCCTCAGTCCATTATTTCTGGGCCAATTAAAAAAATACAGGGGTGTAAAAGTTGAAAATCTGGGTGCGGCAATGGCGTTTAATATCAGAAAAGCAGGTAAAGGGTTCGAATCTTTAACATGGTCAGACTTCCAAAAGATTTTGCCTGAACAGATGAAGCGCTAGTTGACTTGCTGGATCATCTTAAGCACTTTTAAACTTTACTTTTACCGTTGTAAGTATAGATATTCCGATAATGAAAAATATGGCGAGTCCTAAAATACTGAATCGCATATTGGATGTCAGATGTTCTATCAACCCAAAAACGAAAGTTCCGATTACTACGGAAAGCTTATAGACGATATCATAAAAGCTAAAATAGGAGGTAAGATCCTCGCGATTTTCTTCTACCATTTTAGAATATGTAGATCTACTGAGGGACTGAATACCACCCATCACCAAACCTACAAAACCGGCAATAACATAGAATTGTATGTGGTTTTCGACGAAGAAAGCGACCAGGCAAATTGAAATCCATATGATATTCATAATGATCAACGCCCATTTATTGCCCACGCGCTTGGAGACCTGAGCAAAAAGATAGGCGCCAACCATGGCAAGAAATTGCAAAATGAGTATGACAGTGATCAAATTGATCGTGGTAAAGCCGAGTTCTTTGGCTCCGAAGGCTGATGCCAAATAGATGACCGTTTGCACACCTGCACTGTAGAAAAAGAAAGACGCTAAGTATCGAAGAATATTGGGTTGTTCTCTCAATTTTCTTGCCACCGCCTTGATCTCCATAACCCCTTTATTCATCATTTCCAAGGTGATTCTACCGATTCCACTTCCAGGCAATCTTCTGAAAGTAATCTGAGCAAAGCCGATCCACCACAATCCAACCATTACAAAACCTATTCTATAGGGTAGTGTCTCACTGGTAATTCCGAACCAGTCAGGTTTCATCGCCAGGACCAAAATCATGATCAATAATAGTACAGATCCAATATAACCATAGGAATAACCTTTTGCACTTACAGAATCTACCCTATCCTCTGTAACAATTTCCGGCAGATATGCATTGTAAAAAACAATTCCTCCTGCACAACCTATCGTTGCCAATATAAACGCACTTGTACCCAGCCACATCTGACCTACGCCGGCGAAAAAATATAGTGCAATGCAGGCCAAAGAACCTACGATGGTAAATAACTTTAAAAAGTACATCCTCTTATTTCCAAAATCAGCAATACCCGATAGCAAAGGAGACAAGAAAACAATCACCAAATAGGAAAACGAGACCGAATAGGAATACAGACTGCTGTTGGTCATCTCTAAACCCATAACACTCACCACCTCAGGTGTATTAGACAAAAAATAGGCAGGAAAAATGGCGGTAGAAATGACTAGAAAATAAGCTGAATTGGCCCAATCGTATATAGCCCAACCATTAATGGTTTTTCGATCGTTGATTTTAATGACATTGGAAATCGTACTCATTATGGCGTCAATATAAGCCTTTTGACCATAAATTCTTTGAAATGACAACCAAAGAAACTTGAAGCCACTAAGTGAATCTATTGAAGATCAATCCTACTCAATGAAGGAGAAATGCATATTTTCGCAAAATGTGGAATCGAATTCGCTATTCAGGCCTTTTAACTATTGCTATTCCCTTAATACCATTTCTTATTCTGCAGGGTCGCAAAGTACGAAGGGAAGTCCCACGCCTTCCTGGCGCTAAAACTCCTTACGGTACTTGTCATGGATCAAAAAATGAGCGGAGGCACATCATTTTCATTGGTGAAAGTACGATTGCAGGCCTGGGTGTAGAAGAACATCAAAATGGAATTGCAGGTGCTGTAAGTCAACATTTGAGTGATCTTTCTGGCTTTACTATAGATTGGACCGTACATGCTCAAAGTGGATATACCGCTAAAATGGTGACGGACCGACTCCTTCCAAAAATAAAGAAACAAGATCCTGATATCATCATAATAGGCCTGGGTGGTAATGACGCTTTTACCTTCAATACACCCTGGAAATGGAAAAAACAGATCGAAACATTGATAAACCGAATTAGGCTCCAATTTCCAGAAACCACCATCGCCTTTATAAATATGCCTCCTATTAAAGATTTTCCTGCCTTCACACCCTTAATAAAATGGATTATAGGAAATCTGGTAGAAATACTGGGGCAAGAGTTGAATGTCATATCTAAAAAATATGAGAACTTTTTCTATGATCCGAAAATCATTGAACTGGAAGATTGGCTCGGTAAATTTGATCACCGATATAAAGTTGACGACTTCTTTAGTGATGGCGTCCACCCATCCATGTTGACATACAAACAGTGGGGCAAGGACTTTGCTGATTTTTTATTCCGGCTCAATGTGCTTCAAAATTAATATCTTACTGAGTCTTAAAAGATCCTTACTATGAACATTATAATTTTGTCCAGGAATGCCGCACTTTACAGTACGCAAAGTCTGTACAAAGCTGCTACAGATCGAGGCCATTTCGTTCGTGTTCTGGATCACATGTATTGTGACCTAAGAATTCGCAAAGGACAATTAGAAGTTTATTATGAAGATGAAGTCATAGAGGGCTACGACGTCGTGATACCGAGAATCGGAAATACAGCCACTTCCTATGGTTCGGCAGTCGTCAGGCAATTCCAGTCCATGGGTGTTTTTTCTACTTTAGATCATGAAGCTTTGCTTAGGACAAGAGATAAACTAAGTGCTTTGCAACTGCTGGCATCTGCAGGCATTGGCATTCCTGATACCTTGATTTCTAACAATAGCTACACCATTCCAGAACTACTAGAACGCTTAGATTCAATGCCTTTGATCATCAAAATGTTGAGCGGAACACACGGAATTGGTGTTTTAAAGGCGGATAACGCTTCTACTGCTGAAAATTTGATTGAAACCTTTCACAAACTAAAACAAAGGGTTCTTTTGCAGGAATTTATTGCTGAGTCAAATGGTGCAGACATCAGGGTATTTATCATTGATGGTGAAATTGTAGGCGTAATGCAGCGACAGGCTCGTCCGGGAGAATTTCGATCCAACTTACACAGAGGTGGTCACTCTTTCGTTGTCAAGTTGACGGAAGGGGAAGAAGCCGTGGTCAAAAAGGCGGCGCAAATTATGGGTTTAAGCGTTTGTGGTGTAGATATGTTAAGAAGCAATAAAGGCCCATTGATTTTGGAAGTGAATGCTTCGCCGGGATTAGAAGGAATCGAGACCACCACTAACATTGACATAGCCTCAAAAATCGTTCAATATACCGAACGAAATGCCAAGCTTCACAAAAAACAGTTTGCAGAAAGATAAGATTGAATGGTTAAGAAAATTTTTGAAAAATTTAGGAAGGAGGCGGAATTAGACGATTTTGTAATCAGCAATTCGATCGTTTTGCCGGGTGAATCAACGCTTATAAAATTAAGGGTCGGGAGGCTCCCATCAGGAACCAGGATCACCATTGATGCCCATGTTTTCAGAGGAAAGGAAGAGGGCCCTACTGTCCTGATTTTAGGTGGTATTCATGGTGACGAGATCAATGGCATAGAAATCATCAGACGATGTCTTGAGGAAGAAGTATTCGACCACATTTCTAAAGGTACCATCATCGCGATACCTATTGTCAATATATTCGGATTCATCAATTTTAGCAGGGCTGTTCCAGATGGAAAGGATGTGAATCGCAGTTTTCCAGGATCCCTCAATGGCTCATTGGCTTCCAGAGTGGCCAGAAACCTGACGAAAAAAGTACTCCCAATGGTTGACTTTATCATCGACTTACATACGGGAGGCGCTTCTCGCTATAATTTCCCACAGATTAGATATTCGAAGGCTGATCCTTTAGCTAAGGAACTGGGCAGGCAGTTTGGGGCGCCATTTCTGATCCAAAAGCCTTTCATTTCAAAGTCACTGCGCAAGGTTGCACATGAAATGAACATCCCTACCATTGTTTATGAGGCTGGTGAGTCTATTCGTTTTGATGGTTTTGCAATCGAACTGGGCGTCCGCGGTATTAAACGAATATTGAACAACGCTCAAATGATTGCTTCCTATGAAGAAGCCATTGTCGATCATATTCTACATGTGACCAAAACCAGTTGGATTCGCGCTCCGTACAGCGGACTTTTTATCTGGGCCAAAAGTTCAGGTCAGAAAGTGACGAAAGATGAACCTATAGGGTTCATTAAAGATCCCCAAGGGCTTAAGTCTGTGACCATTACATCGACTAAATCCGGATATATTATTGGCCATAACAATGCCTCCGTTGTAAATCAGGGCGACGCATTATATCACCTAGCATATGAGCAAGAAGAAATTACTTAGTATCCTTTTTTCTGTTTTATGGTGCACTGGTTGGTGCCAATGGGACAGTGAAATCAATAGAATTTTACAAAAATATCCCGCCACGGCAGAATTAGGGATCGCTATCATGGATGAAAAGGGTGAATTGCTATATGAAAGAAATAGTGAACAAAATTTTATTCCTGCCTCGCTACAAAAAATCATCACCAACTTCGCTACTCTGGAAATGCTTGGAGAAGATTATGAATTTTCGACGCAGATTGGATACACGGGCAGCATCTTGCCAGACGGAAATTTGACCGGAGACCTCATTATATATGGCAATGGTGACCCCTCCTTAGGATCCGAAAGATTCCAGAAGAGGCCGCAAATCAGACAATTATTGAAAGATATTACCCGCTTTGTCAAAAAGAAGGGAATTACTTGCATTGATGGGAAAGTGATATGTGATGCCTCCTATTTTGGAACTGATGGCACCATTCATTCCTGGTCCTGGAATGATATCGGAAACTATTACGCTTGCAATACCTGGTCTATTAATCTTCATGAAAATTATTACAATCTTTACTTCCAGCTGCAAAATAACAGAAGCGTCGCCCCTCAAATTATCAGCCACTCTCCTTTTATTCCCAATCTTGAATTTATCAATGAACTTCAAACCGGTACCAGAGGATCGGGTGATCAATCGTACATTTTCGGAGCGCCATACACCTATCAAAGATACATTCGCGGGAGCCTTCCACAAGGCGCCACTACCTTCAGAATTAAAGGATCTATTCCCAACAGTCCTAAATACTTCGCAGAATTGATATCAGGTCAACTCCTGGCAGACGGGATTTCGAATAACGGTGCAGATGTGGAGTTTAATCAACCCATTGACATGCATGAAAAGATTGCGCAGATCAAGTCACCACTTTTGAAAGAATTGGTTCGTTCGGCAAATCTGGAAAGCATCAACCTCTACTGCGAAGCTTTTCTTGTGGCAATGGGTCAGGGTTCGCGTCATCGAGGTATTCAGATGGAAAAAACATATTTGAGTGCAATAGGAATAGACACATCAGACATATATATCGAAGATGGGAGCGGATTGTCGTTTTGGAATTCAATGAGCCCTGAAGATTTTGTGCAACTGCTCCGTCACCTCTATCTGGTCTATGGCGCGGGATTGGGCAATTATTTTCCGGAAGCAGGAAAGACAGGAACACTGTATTATATGTTCAAAGGCATGCAGGCCAATGGCAAATTGTGGGCTAAGACCGGTTCCATGCAACAGGTGATGAATTATGCCGGTTTCACCAAAGCCGCTTCAGGCAAGGTGCTATTTTTCTGTATTATTTCCAATAGACACCAGGAATCCAATCGGAAAATTCGTCGCATTCATCAAGAACTAATGAATACAATATATGTCAAAGGTTAATTTTTTTGCCTTATTTCAACAATATGAGTAATTGCAGTAGTATTTTTAACCCATGAAGATAACCCAAGTGCTCTTTATAGTTTTGCTACTCGCTGCCTGTGTTCCCGGTGAACAAGAAGTAAGGTTTCCCGAAGATGAAAATTATAAGAAGGCCAAAGAAAATATTCTGGAGCAAGTAGACGATAGTGGAAGAATTGTATGGCAGAAGCCAGAAGAGGTAGTTAAGTTATTAGGAGATATCAGCAACAAGACGATTGCGGATATTGGAGCTGGTTCCGGATATTTCACCTTCCGGTTTGCGCTCAAAGCGAAGAAGGTCATCGCGATTGATATTGATCCCATTATGATCAAAATCATAGAAACTTTTAAACAGCAATTACCGGCGAATATTCAAGAAAAAATAGAAACGCGGCTTGCTATCCCCAGCGATCCAATGCTTGAAAAAGGAGAAGCTGACGTGATAGCCATCATTAATACCATCGGATATATTGAAAATCGAAGTAAGTATTATCGCGTGCTTAAGGAGGATCTCAGCACCAATGGCGAACTCTTCATTCTTGATTTTAAAACCAAAAAGCTGTCCATTAATGCTCCGGGCATGAATTACAGAGTGCCACTAGGTGAATTGGAGGAAGAATTAGAAGCAGCAGGCTTTCAGGTTTTCGAGTCAGATGACCAGACCTTGGATTATCAGTATATAGTAAGAGCGAGGAAGATTTGAAATCGCAAATCCTATTATCTTTTTGAAGAAAATACTGAATATCCATTTGGACAAATGGCTTTAATTTGTGTATCATGGCGACAATTGTTAGAGAACAACCAGACAAATAAATTTATTGTATTTGAATAAATCATCAGATATGCCCCCAGTATTTGGGGGCATTTTAAAAATCAAGTGGGTATGCTTTATGGCCTCTTGCCTTATATCATCATTTATAATTGCCCAGGAAAAGTTTTATTTTGGAGTATACGATAAGTCTAGTGGGGAAGCATTACCTTTTGCATCAATAAAGGAGCTTGGATCAAATAATTATACCTTTACAAATGACCTAGGCTTAGCATATTTAACATCCTTTGAAGCGCCACAGGTCATAGTTTCTTATTTAGGTTACAAAACTAAAATCATTGAAACGACTCATGATACTCTGAATTACAATATCTACCTTATCAAAGAAGAAAATGCATTAGATCAAATAGAAATCATATCACATACTCAAAAATCGAAGTTTAATCGAAACAATATATCTTTTGAGTCTATACCAATAGATCTAGTCACACAGCTGCCATCTATGAGTGGAGAGAGAGATTTATTAAGATATTTACAGAATTTTCCAGGTGTCAACTTTGGAAACGAAGGACAATCTAATTTCAGTGTTAGAGGTGGTAATGAATATCAGAATGGCTTTTTTCTTGACAACGCTCCCATCTATAATCCTACTCATATGCTGGGTTTCGTATCCAATTTCAATAGCAATATTATTAAAAATGTAGATTTCTACAAAAATTCTTTTCCCCCTGAATACACCGGACGACTTTCTTCAGTGATCGATATTTACCTTAAAGAAGGTAACAAGAAGGAATTCGAATCCAATATCACATTAAGTCCTATTTCAATAGGGGCGGAGTTATCTTTTCCAATTTCAAAGGACAACACATCTTTACTATTGGCGGGTAGAAAGTCCATATTTAACTATTATTTGAAGGTCCTTCAAAAGCATAATGCATTTCTTAACAATAGCATAGGAAATCTAGCCAATAGTTTTCACGATGCTAATATAAAGTTACATCACAAATTTAATAAAACAACAAGCTTGTCATTTCAATATTTTGCAAGCGGCGATCAATATGTTCGCATAGATAATATAAGAAAACAAAGTGAAGCAGAAGTGACAAGAGCAATTCAATGGAAAAATGACGTTGTAAGTTCTACTTATAAAAAAGTTTGGAATAGAAGTTTATCGCAAAAGACAACTATGTTTTACACTCGATATGCATATAACTCCTTTAATGAAGCAATATCCATAAATAAAAGCAAAGAAATCGTTTCTTCTGAAAGAAAATTTTTAACCAGTCTACAGGATTATGGAATCAGATCAAAGTTTAAATACTACTTAAATCGAAGACATATCACTTTTGGTTCTAATTTAGTTATTCATCGTTTCAAACCTTTAGCAATTTCATCAAATTATAAGTGGAAAAATACTATTACTCAATCATATACGACCATACTTAATACTGTACAAAATTCATATGATTATGATATATTCTTTAAGTACGCATTTAATCTTGCAAAAAAATTTAATACACAGCTTGGTTTAGTGCACAATCTATATTATTCAGATAAACTTTTCTGGTATATACAACCTAGACTTTCAGTCTCATACGAAATAACTGAATCTAGCATACTAAATTTATCACTAGATCGCAATGTACAGACTTCTTTGTTACTTGATGTTGGCGAATCAGGGATACCTACGCAAGCTTGGGTTCCAGCTACTGCAGACCTTCCACCTCAAGACAGTTGGCAAACGTCATTAGGGTATAAGTATACTTTAAAAAAATTTAGATTGTATAGCGACATTTATTATAAGAAGCTTTCAAATATGCTTTATGTCAAAACAGGTCAATTTTTAATTGGTCGAAATCTTTTATCTAACATACTAATTGGATCAGGCAATGCATACGGCATGGAGACAAAAGTTGAATACAGCGATACACATAAATTTGTCAGTTTATCTTACGCTTATCAAAGATCGCAAAGAATGTTCCCAAACTTAAATAGTGACAGATATTTTCCATTTACGTATGAACGTCCCCATTCTTTATCAGCTTCATTTATATATCACTTTTCTACGAGATATAAATTTTCTATTCAATATAATTTAACAAGTGGACGACCTATTTCTCTTCCAGTACTAATCTCAGGAGAAGAAGATTTTAGAGTCAACTACTATGAAGGTATAAATAATCAGAGATTGTCCACATACAGTCGTTTAGATTGTGGAATAACTTATAGATCAAAAAATAAGAAGAACAAATTTTCTTTCAACATTTACAATATTTTAAATAATAAAAATGCTTATTATTTTAATATATCTCCTGATTTCGTTGACAATAGTGACGGCACAAGGTCTGGTAAACTTACTTTAGAAGAATATGCGCTTTTTCCTATTATTCCAAGTTTTAGTTATAGTTATTTAATAAACCCTTAACATGAAATTCTACTTTTTCGTTATACTCACTTTCATTGTTACTGGATGCCAAAAATCATTAAATGATAGGGAAATAGAACTGGAAATTCCAGATAATTTAAAGATCAATGTGATTGCTAAGGAAGGTAACGATAAAATATATGCAAATGTATTTAAACTTAAAAATCCCTATAAGTTTTCGGATAATTTTGAAGGATTGCTTCTTGACACTTCTATTAACCTTACATTTTCACTAAATGATTCTTCAGAGATACTTGCTGAAAAAATAGAATTCATTGGTACAGAAAACCCCAATTATGTAGTGCAACTGAATAGCCCACTAAGAAGTAAAGATGAAGTTCGAATGAATATAAAACAAGATAATAACGATTATTTTAGCAAGATTCAGAAAGTTCCAGAAAGGCCAATAATTGTAAATTTAGACTCATTAACCAAAGTAGAAAACGTACTCTATGATGATAATAACAGTGGATCAGGTAGATTGTCTATTCTTTTCGAATTAAATCTTAAAAATCCATCTAGTCTACAAAGCTTTTATCGCATATTTTGCATTGGTAAAAATCAAATATCTGAATCCTTCAACTTTTTGATGAAATGCGTTTCTGATAATTGTCTTGAAATGAAACCAGCAGTTAATACAACCTTATTGTCAGTTGCAAAAGCCGAAACTATCAATCACAGATTTCAGTTCTATATACCAGAAAATTACATGAGTTTTGAGAAGGTTAATTTAATGGTAGAATCACTTTCACCAGATTACTACAGATATTTGCTGAGTATTAGAGATCAACCTTTTAGTCCTGATTTATATTCTCAAGCATTTGGAAATATAATTCCTATTGAAGGGAATCTCGTGCCTATGTTAGGAGTATTTGGAGCACTTAGCAGATCATCACTAGTTATTAAATAATTATGAATTGATGATATATTAAGTATTTGTCTATTGTAATTGCCATTGGCAACCAAGCAAGAATTAAATCTTACTTAATGTCATTAATAGTGTGTTTAGTGATGTAATAGACTTTAATTTATTTAAGAATTTTTCATTTATGCCTATTATTTGTCAAAGAGAATTCATTTCCATTTCAGATAGCTTTCTCAGCTTTGGTTCAATATATCGTTGGCAGAATGCATTTTCCGGATTTTTCTGAAAGTAATTGAGATAAGTTTCTTTATTGAGTTTAAATTTTCGAAAGGGCAGCAGCATGGTGATGGCATCAGGAGCTTTTTGCATGATAAATTGTTCTGCAGTTTCCTTGCTTTTTTCGTTAAAATAATAAATAGCTGATCGGTACTTCTCCCTAAGAGGATGTTTGCTTTTAGAACTGTGGGTTTCCAGATGGATGTGGGTCAATTTTTCCAGTGAAACCGAATCATCATAATGCACAATCACTGCTTCTGAAAAAGCATCAAAAGGTGGGTCCGAAGCAATCCAGCCCTGTTCAACATTGACCACGCCAGGAACATGCTGAAAAACAGCTTCTGTACACCAGTGGCATCCTCCCCCGAAACCAATTTTTCTCATGTTAAAATTTGTTTTGACCTAGCTTTAGGAATCTATTGAATTCTCTATCATTAATTATTATAATGCTACAGAGTTTTTTTAATGTGCATTAATTAGATTCAGCTGACTTTCTTAGTTCTCTACGTGCCTTACGGTTCTTTCTCTTATATGCCTTAAATTCTTTTGATTCGTTTCTCTCCTGAAAAAATTTCTTTTTACTTAATCTAAATTTGACTTTTCCATCATCCTCAGATTGGCTCGTTATCCATTGCAAAAAGATCTTCAGGCCGCTATCCTCGTAACCTGTCTGTTTTGGAATGGTATCCAAATCTGGTTTTTTCAAGTTATCAATAGGAATAGAGATCCAAAGATCTTCCGGTGAACTTTTGTCTATTGTTCCTTCCACAAATGCCTGAGCAGCATTCGATTGGATCTCAGTTTGTTCTACTTCTATTCTTTTACCCTGCACTTTCACACGAGTAGATATTGGAGCAAACCGAAGTTTTCTGAATCGATCTTCTCTCCTTATTTTTCTGCTAATTGCGTTGATGGTTTCCAGGTCATCAACAACTAGGTTTTGAACAACAAACCTCAAGTTAGCATCAGTCTTTGCATAATCATAGACATTGTTTTTGAGATCTATTTCACCTGCCATGTCAAGATCTAACCATACCTTGCCATCTATTTGTTTAGCATTGCGCAGTTCTTCACGATTGAAATAATTAAAGTAACGTAAAGTATGAGAAATGTCAATGTAGGTAAGGTCTAGATTCAGCTTAAATGGAAGTGCATATTCAAAAGCCATGTTCATTTCAATATCCGCCTCGATATGGCTGTTACCATAGTAAACATTCGCGCTATCTATACTAAGAATATCATCTTCCATGTAGGCATGTGCATAAATATCGTTAAAAGACAGTTGATCAGTATAAAGAAATTTATCGATTTGCAACTTTACATTCGGATTAAAATCTTGCAAGATTTTGGTCACACTTTTCTTAAATAATCTGCCACTTTGAGGAGTATTAGAATCCCCGTAAAGCGCTACCTGCTTGAGGTGTTCCCATACCAATTCTGGAGAAGACAAAGTCAGGTCTATTTCATAAGGTTCTTCGGTGTCATTGAACGCAAAATGCCTGACATTCTTCACTACTCCATCCAAAGTCAATTCATGGTCTAATGAATCACTTCTAATCAATAAATTATAGTAGGCATTATTATTAATGGAAGCTACTTCGATTCGAGAGAGAGGAACTGTTACGCCCAGGCTTTTAATTTTTACCTCAGCGTTTGCAATAGAAAGGCTGCTCTTCGACTCCTCTAGCATTTGTGCAAATGATTCGTAATTATCTGAAAATTCAAATGATGCAGTAAACCATCCTTTATCGAATGTATATTCTTCAGAACCTAGAAGTTTATTGATGTTTTTAGGTAAACCTGAATGACTAAAAACGACATCCATATTTTTAGTAGAGGGATTAGCTTGTAATGAAAGGCTACCTGTAAATTTATTTTCAGAAAAACTTTCGTAGGTAATATATGCATCTATGGATTCTGGATCAAGTCCTTCGATATCATCCAAGTCTCCTGATATCTTCGCCTTCACGGTGAGGTTGTCAGGCTGATCATGGATTTGCCTGAGTACTTTCACACCGAAATAATCAAATTTTGGCATCAGAACATCAAAGTCAAGATTATTCAATGCGATGTCAAAGTCAAATTTCGTATAATCCAGCTGATTAATCACTACCTCTCCATCTAAAATGACGTTAGAATTTTCAATTTCGAAATTTGTTTCTTGCAAAACAAGCGTTTTATCATTTTTAAAATTGAGGCCAGTTTTAAAATCATATAATTGAAATTCCCTACCATAATTTATGGTGTCAATAAAAACTTCAACGGAAGGCCGAAAACTTTTCTGCATGCCTGATAGGGTCTGTTTCATTGAGCGCTTAGCAAGTTTATCGCTTTCTTCTATCGTTGTACTGATAATTCCATCTTTCCCAAAAACTGCAACCAATCCTTGCCAATTGAGTGAATTAGCTCTTATTGAAGCATGCGTTTGTAATTGCTCATCTTTGCCTGGAAACAAGACTGCCTCCAGATTAATAACTTCACCATCAATTTGAATCGGTGAGCCGACTCCCAAGTTCAGACCTTCAATTGCAAAGGTGGTAGAATCTCCGGTCTTTCTTAAAGACATAAGATTTAATGGAAAGGAAGTGTTGCCAGCAGGATTGTACACATCAATATTTCTAATCTTCAGATCCAAATCTGTACCTGAAAATAAAGTCTCAAAGTTATTTAGAGGCGCATCAATGTCCGATTTCAATAAAAAGGTACCATTCCGAAAAATAAATCTATCATGCTCCAGAAATTGACTGCCTACAGCAGCGTTTCCAGACACCTCGGCTTTAGCTTTTAAATGAAGTCCTTGTTCAGGTGTATAAGTAATCAAGGCATCTTCTGATGTAATATGAAAATCACGTGTGACGCCACTAACATGATGTATTTGTACACGTGTATTCTTTATATTTTCAGAATATTGACGGTAATCATCGTATAATCCATTTATAATTGTGACTGATGCCACTGCATTTTCAAAAACTTCATCTTGTATAACTAAGGTCTGATTGTTAACGCTCATGTGAAGATCGGCACGGGCTTTTTTCACACCTGGAGTAAATACGAGATTAAGCTTGGCTTGAATAGGTCCCCTGGCTTCATAGGTCGAAACTCTTGCCTGAAGGTAATCATTTAATAAAGGTCTGACCTTTTCTATGCGTGCATCATCTTTTTCAATGGTCAATGTTGTAGGTTGCCGGTTGTCCAATGATAGAAACGATTGTACCTCAAAGGTATCCTGGTTGATTTTCAATGTGGAGGACGTAAGAGCGACCGAACTATTTCTATAATCTGTATTCACTTGACCTTTTACAATGCTGTTTTTGAGAAATGAACCTTTATTTACGTTGGGAGATACTTGTGAGACGTCAAGATGAAGTTCGATTACGGCTGTTGTATCATGAGTCAAATTAAATTCAGTCTCAAGATCAACGATCTTTGTTTCTACATGTCTATTTCTGATTTGATCTATCAACAGAAAGTTGATATCAGACATGGTCAAACTAGCACCATGTAGTTCTATATCCATGCCATTTTCAACATTACTGTTGGTGGAAGATTTCAGAAGACCAACGATATCCGAGAAGTTCGTTTCGCTATTTTCGTCAGTGTGAAGATATAGTTGTCCATCGTCTAGCTGAATGCTTGATATTCTGGCTTCGGTCCAGTATTTCTTAACCAAAACATCTGCTTTGACCTTTTCAATCTGTAGAGGAATATCAGACTTTATTTTTTCGTGGAGCGACGATGTCTTGAATTTTTCGATATCGATATCGAACTGATAGGATGAATCTACCTCTGTACTGTTAATAGCCAATTCTTGAACGCTGAGTTGCGCTTGCTGTTCTGTGATATCGTCTATCCTAATGACTTCCAGATCTTGAATATTGAGTTTACTGTGGTCAAAGCTTACCGTCCAATCGTTCATGGTTTCCGCCATGGTCCCTTTTTGCAAGTAGCTCTGAATTATAGATGTAAGATTTGAATAGCCATCGACTCGATCATAGACACTTACATTAACTCCTTCCAGTTCCAAAGATTTAATTTTAAGGTACCTTTTTCGCAAACTGGGTAGTGATGCATTTAAATATAAACTTTTGATTATGACTGGATAGTGATGATGTTCATTTATCAGTGAATCAGATAAGATGATGTTCTCTACTTTGAGAGAGATATTGGGAATATCTCGGAACGGGCGAATCCTAACCTTTTCGAAGCTTAAAGTTCCATTGATGGGTAGCAACTCATTGATAAGTGTGTTCCCCTCACTGTTAAGATATCGATTGATCAAATAGTCCCCAACACCTAGTATCAAGGTGAGAAATAAAAGTGGAATCAACAGCGTGATACTCACTCTTCTAACAGTTTTCCATTTTTTCACTAAGCAAAGGTGGAAATAAATAATTACTTGTACAATAGACTAACTACTAACTATCATCCAGTGCTTATAATTATAACACCCTGGGCTATCAGAATTGATAAAAGTAGGTATGTTAAAAAATAACGAAAAGCGAAATATGAGCTGTGAAGCCCTGTCTATCATCCCTTGAAGAGCTTTCTGCGCTGCAAAGCTAGGCGGCAGCTCTTAAAGAGAAATGCTAATAGATCTACACTGCAAAGCCTGGCTGCAGCTCTTAAGAATAGCGAAAAGCGAATAGCCCATTTCTTTCATATCATATCATCCCTTGAAGAGCTTTCTGCGCTGCAAAGCCTGGAGGCAGCTCTTAAAGGGAATTGATAATAGATCTGCGCTGCAAAGCCTGGTGGCAGCTCTTAAAGGGAAATGCTAAGAAACCTGCGCTGCAAAGCCTGGCTGCAGCTCTTAAAGGGAATAGCGAACCCCTAATCCTAAAACTTCTCCTTCAAAAACTGCCCGGTATAACTCGCTTCGACCTCTGCTAAATCCTCTGGCCTTCCCTGAAATATCAAATACCCTCCTTCTTTTCCTCCCACAGGACCCAAATCCACCACCCAATCCGCACACTTGATCACATCCATATTATGCTCCACGATCAACACGGTATGTCCATTCTCCACCAAACCATTCATCGCAATCATCAACTTCTCAATATCATGAAAATGTAATCCAGTAGTAGGCTCATCAAAGATGAAAAAGATTTTCTCCGACGTATTACTCTTTCCGAGATAGGATGCCAACTTGATCCGCTGAGCTTCCCCACCTGACAAAGTGCTTGAAGATTGACCCAGTTGCACGTACCCCAATCCCACCTCCTGTAGCGGTCCTATCTTACTAATGATATCATTATGCTCTTCGAAAAATTCTACCGCCTCGTCAATGGTTAACTCCAGAACATCAGCAATACTCTTTCCTTTATACTCCACTTCTAAAATATCCTGCTTGAACTTCTGACCTTTACAATCTTCACAAATCAGCTTCACATCCGCCAAAAACTGCATTTCAACCGTTATTTCACCGTCTCCTTTACAATTCTCACATCTACCTCCTTCGACATTGAAAGAAAAATGCTTTGGCTTCAATCCCTTGATCTTAGAAGCCTGTTGATCTGCAAATAGCTTTCGAATGGCATCATAAGCCTTCACATAAGTAACCGGGTTAGACCTGGACGATCGGCCTATCGGGTTTTGATTGATCATTTCAACTGCTGTGACCTGACTCAAATCGCCCTTTAGGTCTGTATAGTCACCTAACATGGCACCTACCGGTTCATCCAAATGCTTCTTTAATGCCGGATAGACAATGTGTTTGACCAGGCTGGTCTTTCCCGAACCGGAAACACCGGTGATCACCGTAATGGCATTTAATGGGATGGTTACATCTATATTCTTTAAATTGTGTTGACGAGCACCGACCACTTGTATTTTATTGACCACTTTCCGCTTGGTCAGTGGCAATTCAATTTCTCGAAGTCCGTTGAGATATGCCGCCGTTAAAGATTCATTTCCGCCCTGCCTGAATTCATCGTATGTCCCTGAGTATACCACTTCACCTCCATTGACTCCGGCAAGCGGTCCTATATCTACTATATAGTCAGCATTGATAATCACCTCTTCCTCATGTTCTACCACAATGACCGTATTGTCCAAATCCCTCAACTTCTTCAAGACAGCGACCAACTGAGCTGTATCCTTCGGATGTAGTCCAATACTAGGCTCGTCTAAAATATAAAGTGAATTTGTTAGATTACTACCAATGGTTCTCGTCAAATTGATGCGTTGTGTTTCTCCTCCACTAAGCGTATTGGAAAGTCTGTTCATTGACAAATAACCCAAGCCTATATCCAACATGATTTCCAACCTATTATTGATCTCAAATAATATTCTCCTGGCTACCTTCTCGTCATAGTCACTCAACTCTAGACTGTCAAAAAATGCTTTTAACTCAGAAATAGGAAAATCCACAATTTCCATGATATCCTTCCCAGCGATTTTCACATAAGACGCTTCCTCTCTAAGGCGTCCACCTCCGCAATGATTACAAGTCGTTTTGCCACGATATCGAGCCAACATGACCCTATTCTGTATTTTATAGGTCTTTTCCTGCAACTCTTCAAAGAATGCGTTGATACCCATCACGTAATTATTCCCCTTCCATAAAATGTTCTTTTCCTCTTTTGAAAGCTTATGGTAAGGTCGGTGTATGGGAAAATCAAAAAGATGCGCAGCACTAACAAATTGGTCCCTCCACATTCCATTCTTCTCCCCTTTCCAGGCAGCTACCGCCCCTTCATAAACGGACAAACTCTCATTGGGAATCACTTTCTTTGGATCAATTCCCAAGATTTTGCCATAGCCTTCACAGACTTTACAAGCGCCATACGGATTGTTGAAATTGAAAAGCTGATGGGTCGGTTCCAGGAATTCAATCCCGTCCAATTCGAAGCGATTATTGTACAATACTTCTTCTTGATTCGAATGATCAAGAACAATACAGTTACCCTCACTTTCAGCAAACGCTGTTAAAACGGAGTCTGCAATCCGTTTCTTATTATCTTCTTCATCAGAAACTGCAAATCTGTCGATCAAGATTCTGTACTCCGATGCTGCTTCTGAAACCACACTAAGATCTAATTCCTCATCTCGTTCCAAGATATCCTCTATGTATTGGAGTTCTTCTGCTACATTAACCCTGGAATAGCCGCGTTTTAACAACATTTCTAATTCAGTCCTAATATTTCGGTCATCATACTTGGACTGAAAGGGGATGTAAATTGAAATTTTCGAACCTTCAGGTTTCGCCATAATGAACTCAACAACATCCGAAACCTGATGCTTTGTAACTTCATTCCCTGAAATAGGAGAGATTGTTTTTCCTATCCTGGCAAAAAGGAGCCTCAAATAATCATAAATTTCTGTTAAAGTTCCAACCGTTGATCTGGCATTTGAAGAACTTACTTTTTGCTCGATTGCAATGGCAGGACAAATTCCTTTGATGAAGTCCACCTTGGGTCTTTTCATTCTATTCAGAAACTGTCTGGCATAAGAAGAAAGGGATTCAACGTACCTCCTTTGGCCCTCAGCATACAGTGTATCCATAATCAATGAAGACTTTCCCGATCCGCTCAAACCCGTTACGACTATTAGCTTTTCCTTGGGTATGACCAACTCAATATTCTTCAGGTTGTTAGAATTGGCACCCTTTATGTGTATATATTTTTGATAATCTAGATTATCCTTATTTGAAATTTCTGTAATTGCGTGTTCTTTTATCATTGAATGGCGTTAAACGGTAAAGGTAGTATTTCCGTTAAAAATCTGTTAACCATTATTAAATAATGGCTTTGATAAAAAGTTTATGATAAATTGCAGAAGAATTTTTGAATATTAGGATTGAAGATCTATATTTGAGCATTCTTAAAATCATTGCAAATTAAAATCTAGCATATAAGATACAGACATATACACTGAATTAAAAAATAAGATTTCCTTAACCGACTTTAATAAGTTTAGTGAATATGAATGTACAGAAACTAGAAGACAGAGATCTAATTCTACAGTATCTCGACGGTAATGATAAAGCTTTCGAAGTTTTATTGACACGCCATAAGCAAAAGATTTACACTTCCATTTATTTGTTTGTCAAGGACCATGAACTTGCGGATGATATTTTTCAAGATGTTTTCATCAAAATAATCGATACCCTTAGAAAAGGTAAGTATAACCATGAAGGTAAGTTTCTTCAATGGGCACTGCGGATCTCATACAATATGTGTGTAGACCACTTCCGAAGAAGCAAGAGAAGAAGTAAAGTTTCAGCTTCTGAAACCTTTGATATTTTTGATGTGCTGGAATCTCCGGATGAAAATATGGAAGATTCACTGATTAAAAGTCAGGCACACGGCAAAATCCGAGCTTTAGTGGATCAATTGCCACCAGAACAAAAAGAAGTTGTAATTTTAAGACACTACGCAGATATGAGCTTTAAGGAAATAGCTGCATTGACAAGCGTTAGTATAAATACAGCATTGGGAAGAATGAGATATGCACTCATCAATATGAGAAAGCTTATCGGAGATAAAGAAGTTGTATTTCAATAAATTTGAAAGATTGAGTTAGTAAGTTATAAAGGGAAGTAATTTCAAAATTGCTTCCCTTTTTTTATAAGTGGTCTTCAGACTTATCGTTGCCCAACACGATACATGACATGATTTTCATTTCTTATTAAATCCTTGATTTTAAGAATCACTCTTAACCAGGGTTGTTAGATTCAAACTCAATTCAGAATAAGCTTATTGACAACTATGCGAACTGGCTACCAACCTGGTGAGCTTGTTTATGTCAATGGTGTATTTCGAATGACGAATATTTTTCAGAACAAATTGGACCTTCTGGATGAGAAAATCATCAAGAATTCTATTGCAGAAAATGGGTGTCTCCTAAATGAGGGACAAGTGCACTAAAAGATTCGTCTATAATGTACATTTTGCTTTCTGAATAATTATATTTGGACTCAATTCATAAAAACATAGCTCTTATCGTTCTCTAGCTCATTTGCCTTCAATGCGCTTGCAAACAAAGACAATCGATAAGTAGTTGGGAAAAATAAAGTTTATACAATGAGAATACTGATCGTTTTAATTTTTACAGCACTTGGATTGAGTGTCAGCGCTCAAGAGGATGAAAATCCCATGGTAGGAAAATGGGATCTTACTTTTATCAATGATGGAAAGGAATTGCCCTCCTGGCTCGAAATTAAGAAGTCAGGTATTAAAACTTATGTAGGCCGCTTTGTACACTATTCAGGAAGTGCTAGACCGATTTCAGAAGTGAAAATGAGTGGTGACCGATTCTACTTTTCTATTCCTAAGCAATGGGAAGAGGGAGACGGAATGCTGAATTTTGAGGGATACATCACTGACAATAGAGATACCTTAAAAGGAAGTCTAAGCTATAGTGATGGTGATGTGTATTATTTTACAGGGCTTAGAGCACCAAAATTTAAGTACACGGCCAATCCAAAATGGGGCAAAGAAATTAAATTATTTAATGGTAAAAATACAGAAGGCTGGCTACCAATAGGAATGGCAAGTCAGTGGAAGGTAGAGGAAGGCGTTCTCGTGAATGAAAAAGCAGGAGCCAACCTGGTGACCAGCCAATCCTTCAACGATTTTAAACTTCATGCGGAATTTAGATATCCGGAGGGCAGTAATTCTGGTATATACTTGCGCGGTCGCTACGAAGTACAAATTGCTGACAATGCAGGTTCAGAGCCATCTGATATATTGTTTGCAGGCATATATGGATTTTTAACGCCGTCTGAAATGGCAGCCAAAGAAGCTGGGGAATGGCAAACTTATGATATCACATTGATAGGCAATAGAGTGACTATTGTTGCCAATGGTAAAACAGTCATCCAGGATCAGGCCATACCGGGTATTACCGGTGGTGCATTGGACAGCAATGAAGGCGAGCCGGGACCTATCGTTCTTCAGGGAGATCATGGCCCAGTTGAATTCAGAGCGATTATAATCACACCCAGAGTAGATTAAGAAGCAAAGGTAGTAACATGCGTGGTTTGCACATTTGTCTTCTATTGAGGGACAAATTTCCAGATCAAAGGATATAAAGCCAAAGAAAAAAGGACAAATGTCTATTAATTCTAGACAATTGTCCTTTTTTTTACTTTTGGAATTTGCTTAAGAAAAAAAGGTAGCCGAAATGATTCACCGGCTACCCCTCAATAACAATATCAATTAATTAATATTATTCAACTTTTCGACTTCTGGAGCTCAGGTGCGTGTTTCTGTTTCACATTGATCTTTATGACTAAACTCCAGGATCGTGTTCAATAAGCAGATTTCAGGCTCAAGTCCGAGGTCCTGTTCTCACTACATTAGCTAGTTAACCGTTCGGCCTTTCGCGGTCTTACTCTTAATCGTCGTTCTCCTGATCGCCTTCAGATCAATGAGTAACGCGGCATAAGCACTCTCACTATCGGTTCTGTATACCCTGTCATTGTAACTTACCGTCCCAAAGTTCTTTTCCCAATCTGCCGCCAACATCATGTACTTTCCACTGTATCGCTGGTTTGGACCAAACATTAAAAACTTGTCGTCCCCACCCTCTTCAAAACTAATGGCAAATCTATTGGTTTTCGGAATAAACAATAATACCCCGGGCGTACCTTTAGGAAATCTCACTTCTTCGATTTCACGACCTGCGACCACTTTTACCTTTCCATCTTTAATAGCGGATTCACCTTCTTTCATTGCCCTGGTCAGCACAATATCATCCGATAAATAAAACTGTATGGATTGTAAATCTCGTTCTGACCATCCATTTTCTTTATATAGTCTTTGGGTTAAAGGAGTCAATCTTGGGCTGCAAGAGCTCAAAACAATCATTAATAATCCAAAAAACAGATAAATTTTATGAGTCATCTTGTTTCTGATATTTTAGGTTAATTTATAAAACTCGCCTCAAACTTGCTGAAAATTAAGACAAATTAACATCGATTTAAATAATTTATAACAAGATCATTATTGCACAGATACTATAGGTGAATCATCTAAACCGATGTGGACTACCTTTAATTTTACATCCTTAGAAAGTTTCACGCTTTGATCATAAGGCTCCCACTTCCCTTCGCTTTTGCTCACAATCAAGTGTCCATATTCATTCGGATTGATAAAACTGACTTGTTGACCTTTAATTACTTCTTGTGGAGCTTTCAACTTAATTTCTGATGACATTTTCTTCCATTTTTTCATCAAAACTTGTTCGTCAATGGCTCCATAATCTTGATGTTTTGCCATCCAATCTTCTAAAACCCGACGATGTTCTTTGATTTCCTGCTGATAAAATGAATTATTTGCCAGATTATTCAGCTCAAATGGATCCGTATATAAGTCATAAAATTCAATGGGATCTTTTTCAGCGCGCATCCAAAGTGCCGGGGCACCTGACAATTCGCCTGCTTCACTTAAAGCTCTCCATCTTTGCATCATCGACATTTGCTCTCTATATTCTACTGGTAAAGCATAAGGTACATCAGTTCTATAATTTAAAATGAGTTTCCATCTTTCACTTCTGACAGAACGACTGCGATCATATACCGCGTCAAATCTGTCCGAAGAGGCAAAAATGTAATCGCGTTCTCCTCCGGCAAATTGACCTAAAAAAGCTCGCCCATGCATATTTTCTGGTGTTTCGATTCCAGCAATTGATAATACGGTAGGCGCTAAATCAACAAAACTTAACATCTCCTGGGATCTTACTGATCCTTTAGATAGAGCTTTAGGTAATTTGACAAAGAGTGGAACCTTTAAACCTGTTTCCTTGAGCGACCTTTTGTGCCTGGGAAGAGGCCCACCATGATCTCCATAAAAAAATATGTACGTATCATCGTAAAGATCCTCTTTCTTAAGTTGGTCTATGATATGCCCAATCTTGCGGTCTATCCTTAGCAGATTGCTATAATTTACTGCCAGATCGTGTCGAATAGCAGGGTCTTCGGGAAAATAGGGAGGAACGCTGACTTCATTAGGATTTACAAATAGGCTATCATCTCCATATCTCCAGATGCCTGATTCATGGCTCTCATGAAAATTATATATGGAAAAGAAAGGTTGACCTTCAGTTTTATTTTCCCAATGTGCCTCCTGCGAACTAGCGTCCCATGTTCCGTCCGTAATGCGCATGTTATAATCTTCCTTAGCATTGTTGGTACAGTAATACCCTGCTGCTCTCAGATATTTGGGAAATTCCATCACTCCCGGAGGCATTACAGGAGAATAAGATGGCACATTAATGGTAGGCTCGCCTTCTGGTCTATAACTATTATAAGTTCGCATATTGTGTGTCGCGGTGGCGATGGGGTACATTCCAAGGATGATGGAAGATCGAGCAGGTGCACAGACTGGTACTGTTGCAAATGCATTGTCGTAAATGATACTTTCCGATGCTAACGACTCCAAAGCTGGTAATGCTATGGTAGTATCTCCATACATTGGAAAAAATTGAGACGACTGATCCTCCGCGACCAGCCAGACTATATTGTACTGACGCTGACCATTGACAAAAAAAGTGATCGAAATGAATAAGCTAGCTAAATAAAATTTTGCTTTCAATGTTTATGTTTTTTTCTATGTTCCAACAGGAGGTCTTGCCCGAAATCACCGTCAAAATCTCTCCATACGGTATGAATATGATTTGCTCCATTTTGGGCATTGTCGAATTCAATCAGGAACGATTCCCCCTGAATTCTGTAATAATATGGTTTTCCTAATGCAGTACTTCCTGCCCAGGCAAAGATTAAGTCTTCGTTCTGAATAATTTTCATTCTATCCTCTGCCAATGTTGGCTTCAGGGAAGACAAGTATTCAGCCAATACCTTTAAAAGCAGTTTACGCTGATCTCCTGTCAACTGCTTTATACCAATTCCTTGCCTCTGCAATGGATCAACTTTCGAATCATTTTTTGTCAATATCTCCCAATAAGGTTCCTCAGAAATAATGGCTATCTCCTTTTGATCTTCATCCAGGGAATGAAGCAGTAGCATTCCTAAATCCTCCTCTTTAGCCAGTACCCTTAAGCCTTTCTTGGGGCCTTCCAGAACTGTAGCAGGGTTGGCACCAAAAAATCTGGGTGTAGCACTGATCTGACCATCAGCGTAAGTGAAATGTAAGGACAAATGGTGACCGCTAAAACTCCAGGACCAGGGATTTTGATTTGATGGATGGCCAAATATGGCTATGGAATATTGATCCGGATCTCGATGTGTATAATTATTTTCCAACTCTGCCAGAACGTTTTCCAGGTCAATGATGGCTTTTGACTTTTCGAGACCTTTCTCGGACAAAACACTTCGTAAAATATCAAAGACTTTTTCCCTCTGATGTTGTTTCAGGTCAGCTAATTTGATCCCAGGCCGTTCATAGGAACCGGCAGGTAAGTAGTGCCAATCGGTTCTTCTTTCATGATCTACGGTAAAAATCGCCTTGGATTTTTGATCAGTGGAAAGTGAGTTAATGAAGGCAATAGTAGGCTCTTGCGAGGGTGTGAGCAAATGATAGCTTGAAAAAGCAATGATGGCTGCTATGAGGTAGCGCATTCAGAATTGGTTTATACTGTAAGATAATACAAATAACCTTTACTGAATACTAAAAAAACAAATACGATACCGGGCTCTGAAGAATTCTGTCCATTCACGGTTGAGTTTGCGATCTTAGTGTTTTATTCCATACTACACTCATATATCTTCAATCATTAGGTGTTGTCTCTGTACATCAATCTTTCGGTAGTGCCTCAAACTCTGCCTTTTTATCCATAAACCATTTTTGCATGGATTCAGGAGACTTCATTAGCTCTTGCATTTTACGCATTGCTTCCATATGGGCAGCATCTTGTATTTTAAACATTTCTGCACCATGTTTTTTACTCAGGGCTGCCATTTCTCCAAACGTTTCGGCATGGAAAATTTCATCGCAAGCTCCTCCTAATTGTTTGCATGTCATCGATTTCATCATTAATCTATTGTAAGTTTTAAATATTCTTCTAACCTATTAAATACAGAACCCCATCCATTTTGAATCCCCATTTTTTCCTGTTGAATTTTGTATTCTACAGTAGGATGAATGACGTTAAATGTAAATTCAGTTTGGTCACCTAAGGACTTAAACAATGCCTGTATTTCTACATTAGAAGTCATCGGTTTGAAGTCTGCGACGGAACAAATTTTTTCATGGTAGATTATTTCAACATATCTCCCTTCAGCTATGAATGGTTTTCCATTGGGCATGAGCATGGTATATTTCCATTCGCCCCCAACTTTAAAATCATGCTTTTCGATTTGGGTATCTGATCCCTTAGGATTCCACCAATGGACGATATGTTCAGGTTCACTCCAGGCTTCCCAAACTAAGCTGATTGGCGCATTCAAGATCCTTTTGATTTGTACTGTTCTATTCATGTACTCGTTGCTATCGATCATTCTTTTTTGATTTTAGTTGTTGGAGATAATCTTCAAATGAGTCAATTCTTTCTTCCCATTGCTTTTGATATTGTTCAATCCAGAGAAAGGCCGGAATTAAACTTTTTGGTTCGATGGAATAGTATCGCTCACGACCTTGTTTAGTGACGTTCACCAATCCGCATTCGTCAAGTATTTTTAATTGTTTTGAAACGGCCTGCCTGGTGATATCGAAATGCTCAGCAACTTCATTGACAGACAGATTTTTCTGCGACAATAAATCGAGAATTTCTCGCCTTATGGGATCGGCTATTGCTTGAAAGACGTCTCTTCTTGTCATTGTGAAGCAGTTGTTCTATTTCCAATAAAGTACGAAGCAAGCAATAGGGATAAGGTTATCATTGCCCATATCCCCATATCGAATTGAGATTCAAACCAATGTGAAAGAAAGGCACCTGTTAAGGCAAATAGCCATCTGAGCATCTGAATGATCCATTTCTTTTTCATTTCTTAAACTCTCTTCTAACCAATTATAAGCAACTGTACGGTTGCAAATATAAGCGCAATTGATTGGTTGCGCAAAAGATTCGTTGATTATTTTACTTTTTTTGAGAAGATTATTGATGGATTCGCTTTTGCCACATCATTGGCACCTAAAAATCTTGAACCTACTCATGAAATAAATCTTTGACTTTAGATCTCATTAAAAAGTCATTGCCAAAGTTGCAGCTATTCCTCCAAAATCAAATTTCCGGTCATCACACTCGGTCCGATGTTCGTAAATATGTTCCCATTCAGCATTCTAATTGTTCCATGATTGATAATGATGCCTTCATTGGTGAAAGGGGCATCGAGGGTCAACGTTCTAAGTGGTTCTACTACCAAAGTGAGGTTCTGACCACCGGGAAATGCTGTAGCATCTGAGATCGTGACATCTCTGGTGACTTTGATGAAACTATAGTCTGTGGCGGCAGCTAAAGCCTCTTGCAAAGTAGCAAATCCGCTACCATTCGTTATGAAATTTCCACACTCTCCATCTGTAATGATATAAGTATTACTGGGGTTGAATAAGTTACCACTTATATTTAATGGAAGGGTGGGTTCAGTTATCAATAGTGGTCTTAGTCCACAAAATTCAGCAAGACTTGGGTTATTAAGAATCGAAATATTTTCAGTTACATCTATCAGAGTGGATAGGCCATCTAGATTCCTCAGAGAAGAATTACTGGACACCTCTATACTTTTCACAACATTACTGGGACCTTCTCCTAATACCATCGATTTTAAATAAAGATTATTTGAAATTTTGACGTTAAGCTCAATACTAAAATCTATGATCCGAACTGAATCCAACATGTCATTATCTCGTATTTCTAAACCTGTTGATCCGACTGGTAAGTCAATGCTTTTTAAACTGTCATTATTAATAAAATACCATGTTCCAAGACTGTTGCTAATAACACTGCTTAAGCCTTCAATACTTTTAAGCCGTGGATTGTTATATATGTAATAAGCGCTTCCACTTCCAACCGTTGCACTTGACATGCCATCCAAATTCGTTATATCTTCCCCACTGATACTGATAGATGACAAAAAAACCCCAGAATAATTATCCACATCCGCCTGACTGCAAAGGTTACATGGAGGTGGGGTCTGTGATAGTCCGAAACTACAAGAAATTGTAGTTAGTACCACGCTCAAGAGAAATGGGATATTCGATTTCATAATCATAGATTTATTAGATATTCCTGTAAAGTGACTGATGAATCAATCTCTAATTTTTTCCTTAATCTTTGTCTCGCCTTTTTCACCCCCTCGCTGGTGATATTTAGAATATTGGCGATTTCTTTGGAGCTTAAGTTCATCTTTAACAAGGCTACCATTCTCAGCTCAGACTTACTTAAAGGCTGATCATTTGCCCTAAGCTTTTGTAAGAATCCACCATGTACAGATTTAAATTCTTTCGTGAATATTCGCCAGAACTCGTCATCTCCCAGTGCTACGTCAACTTTATGAATCTGACGTTTTAGCAAATCAGCCATTTCCGCCGAACTCAATTTTTCTAATTCTTTGAGATCGTCTCTATGCTCTACTAAGAACTGATTTTTCTTAATCAGTTGTAAGACATTGGCACTCAACTCCCGAGACTTGGAAGCCAAAGCTGATTCTGCCATTTCCTTTTTGGTTTCTTCCAGTGCCAACTCCGTCTCCAATAAAACTTTTCTCTCTCGATAATATCGAATAAGCAGAAATCCTGAAACCAATACAAAAGCCACAACCACTCCAAATAATATCAGCCACATTCTATTTCTTTTTTGCACATACTCGGCCTCAGACTCTAAAGCTTGAATTTTGGAATCACGTCGTTGCGCCTCATATTTTTCTTGAAGTTCATTGACCTGACGAACCCTTTGCGACTCATAAAGACTATCTTTTAAAACCTGCACCTTGTCCATGGCTTGGATCACCTTCTGATCATTTCCCATTTTCAAGTGATAATCACGCAGGACTTCATAGCTTTCCATTGCTCGCTCTGGAAGCCCTATCTCACGGGACAACCGTAAGGCTTGATCAATTAAGTTTTGAATGTCGCCCAATTTCCCTTGACCAATCAAGCTTTTAGCCAACTGATTATTGATATCAGGAAGATTGTGTCGCATACCTAACTTCTTTGCCAGCTCCAGAGCCTTTCTCAGTGATTCTTCAGCATCTCGGTATCGCTCCATGACGTTCAGCACACTTCCCCTATTAATACATGAATTGAGCACACCCCGCTCATCTCCGAAATGGGTGCTGATTTCTTCTAACTTTGCGAACTGAATCAGCGCTTCCTTAAAATTATCTTGAGCCTTATACAGCAGTCCCAGATTATTATAGAAGGCGGAATGCTGATATTCACTATCTTTTGTTCCATTCATCAGTTGCAAGCCCTGCTCATAGAATGACTCCGCTTTTTCATAATTCCTCAACTTCTTATGAATGGTTCCCATATTATTATAAGCCACTCCCAGAAGAGATGTATCCTTTATTTCTTCAGCATAATTCAAGAATTTTAGTGAGTGGACCAATGCTGAATCCAATTCATCAGAGAGCATGTTGAGCCAACCGATGTCTAGATGGGTATAGTAAATATTAAACGTATCCTGAATTTCCTGAAATAGTTTCAGGGATTTTTGTAGGTCAATGTTTGCTTTAGCATAAGATCCGGCATCCTGGCAACTTCGACCCCTAAAACTATACCCGATTGCAGTCTGCTTTTTCAGTCCATACTCTTCAGAAAGCGCAATTCCCTCATTGGCATAAAATATTACACTATCTATCTCTCCTGCGACCTGATAAGTTTCCGCCAGCAAAAGTCTGCCCTTCACTTCACCCCACTCGTACCCAAGTTCTGCGGATGAGTCTATCAGAACACGTAGCTTAGCAATGCATTTCTCTGCATTTTCAAATCGGCCATCGTAATAATGCCAAATAAGACTATCCAATACTGCATACTGACCTTGAGCACATGCCTTGTTCGCAAACATGTAAATAACCACGAAACATAAAAGAGTGCCAAACTTCATTTAATAAAGCTAGCTTTTTTACATCCGCATTGAAGGTAAAATGGCCTTTTATTTGTAATGTCCCCTTTTTGTACCCCCTTTCTAGCTGGTTCTTTTACGCCATAAACTTATTAAACCAAAGATCGGCCCGATGCCAAGCACAACAAAAAGAAATGGAAAAGGAATATAATTACTCAGCCAATTGAGCAACTGTATACTGACAATAGTCAGTGCAAAACCAATGCAATTTACAATGGTCAGGGCTGTTCCTTTGAGTTCTGGAATGGCGTTTTGAGCCACAAGAGTACTGAACATCGGGGAATCTGCAGCTACAGTTGTGCCCCATATGAACATAAGTCCCAAGAAAACCATTGGCATAGAAATCCCAAAAAGTAAGGGTGTCAACAAGCAAATCAGCCCCGACACTGTTAAGGCAAATGTGGCCAGTTTTTGAGGTTGGAAAATATTACTTAAAAATCCAGAAATCGCACAACCCAATCCTCCTAAAGCAATTAAAACAAAGCTCCAAAACGAAATATTGATGGTCACATCATGGATGGCAGACCAGTAAACTAGTATGGCCGGCAGAAAAGCATAATAAGAATACAGTTCCCACATATGTCCAAAATAACCGAATGCGGCACTCTTAAATTCAGCTTTCTTGAAGGCAGCGAAAGTTAGTCCTAAATTTACTTTTTGACTAGGTCTTCTAAAGGGCCCATCCGCAATGAAAATTCCGATCATCAAGCCACCTGTAATGGCGCACGTCGTAACAGCGTAAATCACAAACCTATATGGCAAATTGCCGAGGTTGCTCTTAATCAAATGAGGAAGTGCGGTGCCCACCACCAATGCACCAACCAACAAACCCAATGACTTCCCCAACGTCTTGTCGAAATAGTCTGCAGCGATCTTCATGCCCACGGGATAAATCCCAGCAAGGAAGATACCTGTAAAAAATCGTGAAGTTAAAGCCAATTCAAAGCTCAATACTTCTAAAGTCAACATGATGTTCCAGACTGCTGCCAGAAAAGCGCTCACCAGAAATACGATAGAAGGAGAGTACCGGTCTGCAATATTCAATAGGGCATAACCTAAAGTACCTACAATAAAACCCAATTGTATCGCCGAGGTCAGATGACTGACAGCATTGGAAGCAAATCCATGCTGTGTGATGAGGTCATCTACAATGGCATTTCCTGCAAACCAAAGAGAGGTACAAAGAAACTGCGCGATCACAATGATAAGCAGTACATGCGAAGCCTTAGTGACCTTACTTGACATATTTGCTGAACAGGTCTTCAAGAACTTTAGCAGGATCGTTACACCTTCCGGGGTGCGGCCTGGATGCCTGAATAATGGTTGACCGAGCTGCTACCAACCATCTAAAGCGATATGCGATATCCTGTCTGGCAATTGAACCACCCGACTCATCTCCCTTACAAATCAGCTTCCATGAGTTCATGTAATTTGAAATGAGGGGTAAGTGCTCTTCTTCCCCTATAACCGATACCTTATGGGTATCCACCTGATATTTGACATCAAGAAACTGAAATCTTTTAGAAAATACAATCACCCCTATATTAATAAACTCCTCACGTTCTACTTGAGGCACATATCTTATAATGGAATATTCAAATACTTCCATAACTCGCTTTTTTCGCTTCTTCCACCAATGCGTCTAGATTCTGAAGCCTGGCCAACAAGACTTTTTCATAAACCGATCGCTCTTCGCCATCTGCTAGAAAATCATCAGGCACGAGTGCGATAATTTCCCTAATATTCTCCACTGTAACAGTCTCTTTAATCATAGAGGCTGCCTGGTCCAAAGCCAATGCTCTGCTAAGTAACACATGATCCTTTACCAGCGGAAAAGTTCTCTGACGATGATCCTCCCATGAATCCCAGTTATGATGAAAATATAGACTCGCACCATGGTCAATTAGCCAAATTTCCCTATTCCAGTAAAGGAGGTTGGTATTCTTAACAGTTCGGTCTATGTTGGTGATTATTGAATCCAGAAGGACGATTAGTGAAGCTTCTAAAGCATCCACTTCAGTTGCAAGAGGATCAAAAGTTAAACTGCCTGAGAGATAATGAAGCCCCAGGTTCAGTCCCACACTAAATCGCAGCAAGTCCTGAATCTCTTCGTCGGGTTCCGTTTGCGCAAAGGAATCATCCAAATTCATAAATACTATTTCTGGCACACGCAAACCCATAGACCGAGCTAACTCTCCTCCTATTATTTCTGATATGAGTGCCTTTCGCCCTTGTCCTGCTCCTCTGAACTTTAAAACATATAAAAACCCATCGTCTGCTTCGACGATTGCAGGTAATGATCCTCCTTCTCTAAGCGGAGTGACATATCTGATAACATTGACCGTTCTTAATTCCATCTTGTAGTGCCAAGGTATTAAATTTCTAAGTCAAGTAATTTGCTAAGTGCAATGTTTTCAGGGAAAAGAGTTATTCCATGATTTACTGTCTTTAAAAAGGCATCATCTTCCCGTAATTGATAGAAACAAAGTGCTTGATTGTGGTAACTATCAACCTTGTCTCCGTAATGAACTATGGAATATTGGAACAATTCAAGGGCGTTCGAGTAGTGTCCAACGTCATAAAAAATTCCACCAAGTTCGAAAGCAAGATCAAAGCTTTCATTGATGTGAAAGTACATATTCCAGATGGCATTCAAAGTCTCCACCAGTCTTTCCTTTTCTTCCAATGTTAAAGAAAGTGAAAGTTGTTTCACCCTGGGTAAGAGTTTGATAAAGAAGCTAGAATCATAAGCGCTTAAACGAAACAGGGCGATTAATTCCTTAAGATTCAAAGTCGCAATATGGGTATACGCAAGCTTTTTAATAGTCATAAAGTCGTCTGGCCCAAAATTATTGACAAACTTTTCATATGCAGCCTTGGTTTCAAAAAAAGGATCACTTTTGGATCCGAATAAAAGACATCCTAGCTCTAAGTGAAAATTTGAAAAGGAGGGAAACAAACTCATTCCGCCTTCCTGTGCGCAATATGCACCCAAGGCATGATAGTTGACCCAAAGCGAGAAACTTCCATGAGCTACTATATCGGGTGAACTTTTATGATCCAATCTTGTGGTTTGATGATATCCCTTATCCATTGTCAGCAACATTAGCCCTGCGCTGGAAAGAGACTTCAGGTTGTCCAGGCATTGGATAGACTTTTGAGGAAAGAACAAGTGGGTATCTGATAATAAGAATTTATAAGCATTCAGTATTTCATTGAGCCTATGATCTTCATAGACGGTTTCATTGACTATTTCCTTATGGTAAGTCATTTCCATTTCTTTAAATCGACCTTCTTTCCTGATTTTTTGGGGGTCAATGTTTGACTGTATAGACAATGAGCACTTAGATATTACCTTGTCTTTGATATAAAAAAGATCAGTTGGAATCGAATCAAAAAAGTAATTAGCGATGGCAATGATGGGTTGGCTCAGGCTCTGAGGATGAATAGAAATTCCAGAATAACGAAGCTCTAATCTATCCCCGTTCACAGCATCAAAATAACTTACATCTATTTTACCAGCCTTGTAGTACTTTTCGAATTGAGGATGATTAAGGAAAAAAGATAAGTTCTCTTCTACAATGTCGCTAAGTACATAACAGTATTTCAGGATTCTTTCATTCGACAATTTTTCCAGTGCTTCTAAGTGTTTTAGCACATGAAAAGCGAGGCGTCCATGACCTGCTCCCAGTTCAAGAATGTAGACTATTTCCTGACTGCCTTTCTTCTTATTTAAATCTTTTAAAAATGCAAAAATTAACTCCGCATAGGTTTTACCAACTAAAGAATTACTGGTCATTTGGTGGGGCACAATGTTCTCGCTCCAAGCTGCAATTCCGGCTTGTTGGTAAAATTCTCTATTCATTTGCCAAATGACACTTTCTGAGAAGGGCTTCTTGGATTCTACTAAGAAATTGTACGTGGTCATGATATGGATATTGGCTAGTGATTTAATAATCTTGCCAGCTTATATCTGCGATACTACAGTAGAAACCAACGAAACCGGAAGTTACTGTAATTTGTTGGAAATCATAAAATTGGAATCAAATAAACGCTCTTTACGGCATGGTCCTATGGATCTTTCAAAATTACCTTTCATGAGCAAATGAATAGTGTATGATTTAAATGTTTTCTGGCACTTGCAACTTCATTCTAAAACCCTCATTGTTTGAAAATTCTACAAAACCTCCAATTCGTTCAGCGCGCATTTTGATGTTCGATAGACCTGCACCATCCGTTGGTGATAGCTCGACATTTGACCCATTATCCTCTACTCTCAGCGTGAGATTTCTCCCTATTTTCCCAAAATAAACCTTCACCATGTCAGCATTAGAGTGCCTAATCACATTTGTTATGGATTCCTTGAATATCAAATATATGTTTTGTCTTGCTTCAGGATTAATTTGTCCGTTTTTTTCGATGCCTTCCACTGTAAATCTACATTCAATCTCCTTTTTAGATAAGTTCCTTTCAGCGTAAGCCCTCATTCGGTCTATGAGATTTGCAAACTTATCCTTTCTCGAATCCATTGCCCACACGATATCTCTCATTCTTTCCATGGCCTCACGACTCATTGCACTAATCTCATTCATACCATCCTTATGAGCAGCATCTACTTCGTAAGACATAAATTCTGATTGTAGAGCCACTCCGGAAAGCAAGGTTCCAACATCATCATGAAGATCACTGGACAATTTGGTTCGTAACTGTTCATCAGCTTTTCTTTTATTAATCTCGCGAACATATTTGGCGCTAACAAAATAATATACCAAGGCTCCAATCAATAGCAAAAAGAGCATTTGAGCCCATAATCTTTTATACCATACTTCAGGTTTCCAAATCTCAAATGTTACTTCCTCGAAATTTTCACTTTCAGGTTTTAAATATGTTCTAACATTGACATCATACTTCCCACTAGGGAATGAAATGAATTCCAGTTTGTTATCACTCGAATAATTACTCCATTCATTTTTAACACCAGGAATTTTATACCTGTAAAAAACTTCGTGTTCAAATGAAGGTGCTCCTATGGTTAATATTAAATCGGTGTCAGAAGCCTTTAAGTCAATTTGTCCCCTTTCATTCAATTCTTCGCCAAAAATCCTGGGTTCAGACTCATTCCTATTGTAAATAACAGCTGATGATAAGAACGGCTTAGGTACCTCTAAATTATCTTCAAATTTGAGTTGATCAGGTCTAAAAGCATAAAGCCCATCTATACTTCCGAAATAATACTTGCCATTTGATGCCTTAAGCGTTGAATTTCTATTAAACTCAATATTCGCTAAGGGATGTCTCGGTATTAAGTTTTTAAATCGCAAGTTTTTCTTATCAAAGTAACAAATACCATGATCTGTTCCCAGGTAAAAATTCCCTTCAACATCTTTCAGCATCGAATACATCTTACGTAAAGTTTCACTTCCGGTCTGACTGGCAGTTGGATTTTTAAATAAAGCTACCTTCTGAGATTTCAGATCCAGCAAACCAATTCCAAGCTCGGTACCAAACCACAGAGAGTCACCCTCAAACTCCAGGAAATATATATTATTCTTCATAGCTGGCAAGCCAAGTGCACTCAAATCATATTGTTTCACTAATTGGCCATCTTTAGAAAATATCATGATGCCATAATACTGGGTAGCAAACCAGAGATGCCTGCTTTCCACATCTACTTTCATGTCCGAAACGACTGGCGGTTCAGAAATCAAACTATCAGTGACCAACTCGTATGTCCCATTGGCATTATATTTCACGAGTGTATTAGCATACCATTCATACAACCACAATGTATCTGACTCGATAGCATGGTTAACATGCTGGCCATAAACATCCTTCATGATATGAGATTGATCTCCTGTTGCCAAGTCGAAAACTGCAAAATCCCAGATTAACTTGTTTGTCCAATATGTTAATGAATACGTTCGTTCAGCTTCCCTTGGTCCTGTGCGGGTATCTTTAAATGGACGAAATACAGTCTCATTTTTATTTTTGACATCCACACCAGTATAATAAGCTGCATAAATACTGCCTCTTTCGTCTTCGGCCAATCCCCTCATACTCGTGATGGCTTGATTAGAGTATAAAGACTCTCGGTATAATTCGTCATTCACTTTCTTCCTGGTAAAACGAATCAGGCTATTGAATTTAGAATACAATATAGAGCCATCGTCTAATTCTAACTCGTACCTAAAGTCGCCAGATAAGCCAGCATATGCGCTGTTCTTAAGTAGCTCACTAATTTGGTCAGTATAATTTTGCAAATTATCATCTTCACGATTCCATATATAGAAATCGTGATGTAAGTCTGTGAGCCACACTTCATTTCCTTTGACAAAATGATGGTAACTGTTGTCTTTGAATTTCTGAGGTACCATAAAATCTCGAACTATTTTTTGTAAATCCGGATCATAAACTTTAGGATCAGTTTTTAAAAATTTATAAAAACTTAATGAATCCCCATATGTCCAATTAAGGTAGTGATCCTCCAAATCTGTGTACGCTTTAATTAATTCTCCATCTTCACTATATTGATAAAACACAGACGAAGCATGAATCCAATGTTCATTTCGAAAAGCCACATAATTGGTAACCGTCTTGTCTTCCAATAACTTTTTTCTGGGCGCATCATTGCATGTGAGACACGCTAACCAGGTGACTTCTAGGGTATCGGTATAGACGAAGTAGGTCTCGGCATTCTCTAAAGTTTGCAAGCCACCAAAACTGTAATCCTGCATTTGAATTCTGCGGACTTCTTTCCTTTTAATCACATCGAAACCTATAATGTCTCCCGAAGTATTCTCCATGATCCACAAGATGTTATGCTTGCCTAAAGAGGTTCGAAAAAAACCCTCACCCTTTGAGACTACACCGATTTTCCCTGTATTCTGGCTTGTGTTATAGGTGATTATATCTTTGCCGTCCAGACAATGAAGCCCTTCGTTTGTACCGATCCATAAGAAGCCGAGGCTGTCCTGCATAGTATTTTGGATGGTTGTGAAGGAAGACAATTCTGCTGGAGAGACCAAGCTGACATCATATCGTAATGGAATTTCAATTGGGCTAGTTTCTTGAGCCAATAGAAAAGTACAGTGTACCCCTAGCAACAATAGTAATGTGAGTAAAAAAAATTTAGACAAACTTTAAATGATTAATCCATGGAATTTATGATATTTTTTTGAGAGATGGCAACATTGACCTAAAATCAAGCAAAACAACCCAATCGGGTTATAGGAGACCATTCACCCTTCTTGTATTTTTGAAACAAGTCTAGAATCACAAAATCCTAAACATGAAAATTAAATTAACGCTTTCTATAGTAGCTCTTTTTGTTTATGTCAATGTTGCAATGGGGCAGTCGAAAATCAGTATGAATGTCGAACATGCCACACTAGGCAACGATACTTTCTATTTCCAAAAAACGCAATACAATAGCCTCAACCTAGGCTTTTCTGACGATGTCAGTAGTTTTTACATAGGTAGAAATGCGGGAAAAGACTGTGCAGCCAACTGGAATATTGGTATAGGAAGATCTACTCTGACAATGCATGGAGGTGGTGGAAATATTGCCATAGGAGAGGAGGCGATGACCCAAGGAATAGGGAGCAGTAATATTGCGATAGGATTGTCTTCGTTAAAAGTGAATGAAGGGTCTGATAATATCGGTATTGGGTATGAATCTCTTTATAAAAATACTAGCGGTAACAAGTTGATTTCAATAGGAAGATCAGCACTACATGAAAATATTTCAGGAACCAAAAACATTGCCATAGGTGAAAAGGCAGCCTATTCAAATACTGTAGGAGACTTTAACATAGCCATAGGAAATGAAAGCTTGAATTCAAATACACTCAGTTCATACAACATTGCGATCGGTGATTCATCATTGTACAATAATCAGCAACAATATAATCTTGCTATCGGACAATCCGCATTGAAAAACAACGTCAGTGGCTCTAAAAATTTGGCAATTGGGCAAGAAAGTCTATATAATAATGGTAGCGGCATAAACAATCTCGCTCTAGGATTCTATTCACTCAATTCCAATGTTTCAGGCATAAGCAATCTTGCTGTTGGGGATCAATCACTCTTGAGAAATGTTGATGGAAATCATAATTTGGCAATTGGGCAACTGGCTTTAGGCAATATAGTCAATGGAAGTAATAATCTCGCGATTGGCTCTTTGTCTATGTGGAAAAACAAAGGAAGTAACAACATTGGGATAGGATATGAGGCAGGCAGTCTTAATGTTAATGGCAGTGGAAATATCTTTATAGGCTTCGAAGCCGGAAAAAATGAAATGGGCTCTGAAAAGTTATACATCGCTAATTCCTCTACTTCAAGTCCACTTATTTTTGGAGAGTTTGATTCAAAAAGATTGGTAATCAATGGGAAAGAAAATGACGGAATTACTGCTGGATTGCAAATTAATGACGATCAAAGAACCATGTTACTAGATGGCAATACAATCGATGTTAATGGTAAGATCTATCTCAACTATAATTCATCTGAAGCCGTCATTTTAGGAGGTAATGTGGGCATTGGCACGATAAATCCATCTAAACAGCTCACATTAGCTGCAACCCAGACTCCTACTTTGAGACTTGAACGCAACGGTGCTGGCTTTGACTTCGAAATGCTAATGGATGGTACGCCAGATCTTGTTTTCAGAGGAGGTGCAAATGGCACATTAACCAATAGTAACGATCTTTTTAGATTCTCTGATGATGGAAACATGTGGATAAAGAAGAATGTTGAAATTGGTAATGATGCAATTATAACGAATGATGCTACGATAGGTGGACACTTAACCGTTTGCGGTACCATTGGTGCATCCGTGGCTACAGTTACGCAGATAACCTGTAGCTCAGACTATCGGTTCAAACAAAACATTCAGCCTCTAAAAAATAGCTTAAATACCTTAATGTCGGTTAGAGGAGTCAGTTATGATTGGAAAACAGATGAATATCCGGAAAAGAACTTTACTTCTGTAAATCAAATTGGCTTCATCGCTCAGGAGATCGAAAAGATATTTCCTTCCATGGTCCTTACAGACTCCGCAGGTTATAAATCCGTGGACTACAGCCGACTATCACCGGTATTGGTCGAAGCAGTTAAAGAACAACAAGAGATCATTGAACAGCAAGGAGCTGAAATTGCAAAATTGCGTTCTCAACAAACCTATCTTGAAAATCAAGTAAAGGAGGTGAGCGTAGCGCTCTCAGAAATAAAAATTTTGTTAGAGAAATCAGAACAATAGAATATAGCTAACTTACGTAACCTATATTCAATAAATACTAGTATGGCTGCAGTTAAGATTTCAATGATAGAAGACAATAACGTCATTCGAAAGAATGTCATGAAATTTGTCGCCCGTCATGAAGAATTCGAGGTGATGGAAGTTTTTGCTTCGATGGAATCCTTTCTTCATCACTTGAATGTGCATCCCGATTTTTCTGTGGACATTTTGCTTTTAGACATTGGCTTACCTGGCCTTTCCGGTATAGAAGGAATTCCATTGATAAAAGAGAAATTGCCCAATACAGACATCATCATGCTCACTACTTACGAAGAAGAGCATATGATTTTGAAAGCAATTTGCTCAGGAGCTTGCTCCTATCTTTCTAAAAAATCCAGCCTTGATGAGATCGTTGAAGCCATCAGGGTTGTGGCCAATGGTGGATCATACATGTCTCCTTCCATTGCACGTGAAATCGTTCAATATCTAATGGGAGGTAAACTTCAGAAAACGACCATTCTTACCGAGCGGCAAAAAGAAATCCTGAATGGACTTGTAGATGGCAAAACCTATAAGGCGATCGGAAAAGATTTATATATATCTCAACATACAGTGAAATGCCATATCAAAAAACTGTATCAGGTCTTACAGGTCAACAACAAAGCTGAAGCCATCGCTATGTATCTAAGGGGTGAAATCGAATAAGTTTTTAAGTTTATATTTATTGGAATAAACTTTCTAATCCACAATGAGATATACCTTTAGCTTTTGTGTACTTGCCACTTTCATCTTACTTTCTTGCAACCGTGTCTATAATGTATCGATTGTAAATCCATTTCAGGATGATCGTGTTGATTTTGCCATTGAGCAAATAAATGCATCACTGGAAAAAAGGAATGGCAAACCTGATCATCCCAATGCTCCTTCTAAAATAAAGTTGAAACTCGATACAAGTGCTTCACATTTAAATGCCGAAGGATATGATATTAAAATCATAAATCAAGAAGTGATTCTGACAGCGAAAGACGAGGCAGGTTTAATGTATGGAGGTCTCGAGTTGGCCGAACAAATTAAGCTTTATGGAATATCAGATATCCGGGAGGCGAGTAGTAACCCCTACATGGAAATGCGTGGTCCCAAATTTAATATTCCACTTGATGTGAGGACACCCAGTTATTCAGATGCCAGCGATGCAGCACAATCGAATATGCCTCATATGTGGGATATCGAATTCTGGAAAGAGTATCTGGATCAACTGGCTATATATAGATACAATTATGTAACTCTTTGGAGTCTGCATCCATTTCCTACCCTGGTCAAAGTTCCTGGATATGACAATGTTGCACTTGATCAGGTGCTAAGATCAACCGGTCAATGGAAGGAAATGTACGATTTGAATGGTCCGGGCCTGGATGGTCCAGAAATTTTAGGCGATACGGAAATACTCTACGATCTTAAAATGGAGGATAAAATCAAATTTTGGAGAGAAGTGATGGCTTATGGCAGAAAGCGAAATATAGATTTCCATTTCATCACCTGGAACATTTTCGACTACGGAACAGAGCAAAAATATGGTATCACGGAAGAAATTGACAACGACATCACGAAAGACTACTTTAGGAAGAGTGTCAAACAAATGTTTGTGACCTATCCCGATCTTGCCGGAATCGGATTGACCACTGGAGAGAACATGAAAGGTGCTAGCCCAGAACAAAAGGAAGACTGGGCGTTTGATACTTATGCCCAGGGTGTTCTTGATGCTGCAAGAGATATGCCTGATCGCAAGTTCACCTTCATTCACAGACAACACCAGACCGGTGCCAGAGAGATCGCTGAAAAATTTAGGGAAGTCATCGACCAGCAGAATATTGAATTTCTATATTGTTTTAAGTATGCCAAAGCTCATGTTTATAGTGCGACTTCGCAACCCTATCACGAGCAAGCAAACTTTGTAGAGGACATTCAGGGGATGAAGACCATTTGGGGATTAAGGAATGATGATACCTACTATTTTCGTTGGGGAGCACCCGATTTCGTCAGAGAATTTATTAAAAACATTCCGCATGAGGTTGCAAAAGGTATTTATTTTGGTTCAGACCAATGGGTTTGGGGCCGCGATTTTCTTACTAAAAATCCTACAGAAGAAAATCAATTAGAGATTAAAAAGCATTGGTATCAATGGCTAATGTGGGGCAGGCTAAGTTACGATCCTGAGATTTCAAATGAGAGATTGAAGGATTTGATGAGTGATAAGTTTCCAACCATTGACAAGGATGTATTATTTACAGCATGGCAGAGTGCATCCATGATCTATCCGGTGACCACAGGATTTCATTGGGGAAGACTTGATTTTCAATGGTATATTGAAGGTTCGAAAAGTCATCCTACACCAGCGGAAACTGAAAGTGGATTCCATGACGTCAATCGTTTCATCACCCTTAGTACTCATCCTGAATCAGGCAATCTATCCATCCCTGAATATGTGACTTTGCTTAAGTCCAATTCAGAAACAACTTTGACTACACCTTTGCAGGTGTCACAAAAACTCCATCTCCTTTCAAAAGATGCCTTAAACCTTCTAGCTGGAATCGAGATCGCCAATGATCAAGAATTGGAGCACACCATCAATGATATCAGAGCTGTTGCTCATTTGGGCAAGTATTATGCTCATAAAATCGCTGGAGCTACATTTTTGGCACTTTACCGTGAAGAAGTTGGTCCTGAATATCAAACCAAAGCCATAGAAGAGCTATCTAAAGCACTAAATCAATGGAAAACCTACACGGAATTAGCACTGAAATATTACAAAAATCCACTGTGGACCAATCGAGTGGGATTCGTCGATTGGAATGAAATCACAAATTACGTAGCTCAGGACATCGAAATCGCAAAACAGGCCATAGCTAGACAAGCAAGCTCCAATTAATATGCTCTGGGTTTTCTCGATTGCATGGCATTCGCCTTTTCGTCTCCTACAAATTCTTCTTTCACCGGATCCCATTCCAGCGTTCGACCTAAATCATAAGTTATGTTGGCAATGTTGCAGATGGTCGCCGTTCTATGTCCAACTTCCACAGGGCAAATAGGTTGAGAGCGGGTTTTCATAGAAGATAGCCAATCCTGATAGTGATTCCATCTGTGTCTATATGCCTCCATAGGATCAATCTTCCCTTCAGGATTCAAAATGTTAGCTGGAAGGCTTTCAAGGTATCCCCTACTCACATCTAAAATTCCCTCAGTACCTATAAAGCGCACTCCCCAACCTCTACCAAAATCTTCGTGATTCATTTCCACACCATTGACATAGATCATTTTGAGGCCTCGAGTTGCTTTAGGATCTGTAGGTGGAATGTATTTTACTGGTCCGGTATGATCCATGTCTAAGCACCATTGAGCGATATCAAACATGTGTGCTCCCCAGTCAGCCAAAATACCGCCGCCGGTTTCTTCATATTTCCTCCAATCTGGATAAGTTTTGACTATGGCGGGGGCAATGTTGTCGTGATAACCAATCTTAGGAGCAGGTCCGCACCATCTGTTCCAGTCAATGCCCTCAGGTATGGGCTGTGGATTTAAGTCGTAAGGAACAGCTGGATCACCTACATTGACCAATACACGCTTTATTTCTCCAATTTTTCCTGAACTGACAACTTCTTGTGCCTTTTTAAATCTATCCCAAGACCGCTGCATGCTTCCTATCTGAACGATGGTCCCATTTCTGTTAGCCGCTTCGACCATGTCTTTTCCTCCGGCAATGGTAAGTGTCATCGGTTTTTCACAGTAGACATCTTTACCTTTGTTCATGGCATCCACAGATTGAATAGCGTGCCAGTGATCCGGTGTGGCAATAATTACCCCATCTACGTCACTTCGTTGTAACATGTCCTGATAGTCCAGATAGGTATCCACACCGTTGTAGTTAGAGATGCCACGATGTTCTGCGTATAATTCGTTGACATAATCTTCAAAAGCTTTGCGCTTGCCTGTCCACACATCAGAACCTGCAACAATCTGTGCTTCAGTATTCTGAGTAAATAAATTAGCCAAAATGTTTCCTTGTTTGCCTAGCCCAATGACACCCAAATTTATTTTATCGCTAGGTGGTATAAAACCCTTGCCCAAAACAAATCGGGGGACTATGGAGAATACACCTCCTGCAATTGCCGAGGACTTAATAAATTGACGTCTGGATGGCTTCGTGCTCATTGCTTCTTTTTTTTTAGAAAGATAGCAAATCTCTCATGAAAAAGAGTCCTGCACCATTCTGTATCATCTGGCTCAAATTGATGGTCATTACTACAAATTATCGAGGCCTATTAATTGTTATCGGAACTTTATTACTTTCGTCGTAATAAAATTCGTGAAGCCACAATGCGAAACATACTATTAATTGGAGCCGGAAGATCGGCCACCAGCTTGATTAAATACCTATTAGATCATTCGTCAAAGGAAGATTTAAAGATCACCATAGGTGACTTGTCCAAAGAAAGCGCTGACAAATTTACCAAAGGTCATCCACGTGCAAAAGGTATTCAATTCGATGTATTCAATCAAGCTCTTCGCTCCCGTGCCATTCAAGAAGCAGACATTGTCATTTCCATGCTCCCTGCCAGTCTTCACATTGAAGTGGCGAAAGACTGTCTTTTGTATCATAAAAATCTGGTGACCGCCTCATATGTCAGTAACGAAATGCAAGCTTTAGACCAAGAGGTAAAGTCGAAGGGACTTATTTTCATGAACGAAATCGGGGTCGATCCGGGGATAGATCATATGAGCGCGATGCAAGTCATCGACCGGATTCGTGATGTAGGAGGAAAAATGCTGATGTTCGAATCCTTTACTGGGGGTTTGGTGGCCCCGGAATCAGATAATAATCTATGGCACTATAAATTCACATGGAATCCGAGAAATGTGGTGCTGGCAGGACAGGGCGGCGCAGCAGAATTTATTCAGGAAGGTACCTATAAATACATTCCATACCACAGGCTATTTAGGCGAACGGAATTCTTAGATATCAAAGGTTATGGTAGATTCGAAGCCTATGCGAATAGAAATTCTCTCAAATATCGCAAGATCTACGGCCTGGAAGACATTCTGACTCTGTATAGAGGAACGATGCGTAGAGTTGGTTTCAGCAAAGCATGGAACATGTTTGTCCAGCTGGGCATGACAGATGATACATACGCTATTCCAAATTCGGAAGAAATGACCTACAGAGAATTCATCAACCTATTTTTGCCCTATTCTCCAACTGATTCTGTAGAATTAAAGATCCGTTATGCGTTGAAAATCGATCAGGACGATCTGATGTGGGACAAACTTTTAGAATTAGATATTTTCAATACAGAAAAGAAAATAGACATCGTCGATGCTACTCCTGCTCAAGCACTTCAGAAAATACTAATGGAAAAATGGACACTCCAGGACAATGAGAAAGACATGATCGTCATGTATCATAAGTTTGGTTATCATCTTAATGGTGCCAATCATCAGATTGATAGTAATATGGTTATAATAGGCGAAGACCAGACCTACACGGCCATGGCTGCCACAGTTGGTCTGCCAGTTGCCATAGCGACCTTAAAAATATTAAACGGTGAAATTACTTCCACGGGAGTTCAGATTCCAATCGCTAAGGAAGTATACAAACCTATACTTCAGGAATTAGCATCTTACGGCATTGTATTTCAAGAACAAGAAGTAGAATACCTGGGATATAACCCAAAAGGAGGTGTAGTGAGTTGAGGTCAATGGTCCGTTTCACGATATTTCCCCATAGATACGAGATACATATGGTCCATTTAAAAAAGCGCTAGTATCGATATCAGATTGTAGAACCACTCCTTGGATTTCATTTCTTAATAAATAGTAAGCAGCCTCGCAGAGAGAAGATGCTGTAGTAGCCTGTATGGCTCTAATGGTATGTCCTCCTATAAGTGTAGGAGGTATGTCGTAAGACTTATCGATACATCTCAAAACCTCACTTTTATCAAAACCCATTGCACTGGCGTACATGACAATGCGATCGCTTTCAACGGTGGGAACAACACGCCTCATAAAATCATCTAACTCAGCTGGTGTCTTATATTGATCGATATTTCGTTTGACCCATTCGTAATGGCCAGGATATCTCAGTGTTTTATAATCCAGTTGCATAACCTTACCCTCGAGGGCACCTGGCAAATTAGCTGAACCTCCAGAAGTATAGTCAGCTTCAAATTGTTCTCCATTAATGATTATTTGCTCTGTGTTTGAAAGAGATGAAACTGACTTTTTGTGTCCATCTCTTATAATGCTCGTATCCTTCATATATTCGGTCGCTACCCCAATTGTACTCCAGGTGTAGGCATAGTAAGAAGGCGGGCCAGCTGATGCTGAAAGAGCACCTACACGCATTTTCAAACTCTGCAGCTTGTCCACACCATAGCTTGCTTGGAATTGTTGATATAAATGGAGACCAAGCACATTAACGTAGCCAGGAGCAATCCCTGTTTGAAGTAAAAACCCTTTATCTGCGCTTTGGGCTAATGCTATGATTTGATTCGTTTCATCCACATATTCTGTCAAATTCGCATAGTGAGCATTAGAGTCTACAGCTAGCCTTGCAATTCTAGGTGCTTCACTTCCAGGTAAACAGTCTAAAATGACATCTGCTTCGGCAAATAAATCATCTATTTCTTCGTTTGTACCAGTGAGCGGCATGATAAAAGATTTCACGCTGACTTCCCGATTCTTCCCTTCTGTGATCCAACTCATAGCTTCCCCCAGGGATTTAGAATTGATATCGCCAATATAGACTTTTGGATACATGGCTGGGTTACAGGCCAGGATGAGTGCCGCAGCACGACCTATCCCTCCAGCACCGCATATGATAATGGTCGGATTCATTAATGTGGCTTTTGATGGACCAAAATGAGATGATTCATTTTAGTCCCCATTTGAAAGATCTAAAAATATAGATTTGACAGGAAGGAAGAAAAGTTTTTAAAATTAATTTCAAAGTGGCAGTCATCGTCATATGACAAAAAAATAAATTTTTAACTGCTTTAAAATCAAAAATGAAGGTCAAGTAAATACATATTACGATTATTTGTTATATATAATCTGTTAATAAATAGTTAAAAACAATTGACAATTTATTATAATATTTATGATTAAATCATAACTTTACATTGTCGTAACGGACACAAATTAAGTAATGTAGTATAGTTCCATTCCAAAAGCAGATTATGGCACGTAAGAGACGCGTATCAAAGAAAAAGAAGACGCTAAAACTGAAAGATGAGAGGTGGAGAAAGTTCTTCGGACTTTTTTGTTGGCTTGTGGCCATTTATTTAGCCATAGCCTTTGTTTCTTATTTATTTACATGGAAGGTAGACCAGGATAAAGTGCTGAAATTTTCCTGGATGGTACTGTTCCAAGGTGATTTAGGAGTGAGTAATTGGCTGGGAAGATTAGGAGCAGTGACATCCAATGCTTTCTTTTACTGGGGCTATGGGCTACCATCTGTTACCACTGTTTTTTTACTGTTAAGACTTGGTTATGATTTGATTAAAAGAAGAAGGCTTGGACCTTTTTGGTTATTGACCGGAAATGTGGTTCTCATTTCACTTTTCTTTTCCTTATGTCTTGAATTTGCTTTTAGCAATTCTGAATTTACATGGGGTGGGGCCTTTGGAGAGAGCTCGTATTTATGGCTGAGTAATTTCCTAGGCAATATGGGACTTCTGGTTATGATCATTTTTATCACCACAGCCTATATCATATGGAATTTTAATCCTTCGTTTTCCTTCGCAGGAATAAATATTCCATTCAGAATACATAACCCACTTGAAAAGATGACCCAGAAATGGGCTAAAAATATAAAAGAAGCGAAAGCAGTTCCATCCCAGAAACTGGCGCAAGAAGGAGATCAGGCTGAGGATTACCTCAGACCTGGTCTATCTTCCTCTTCTAAAGAAATTGAATCTGAGGTCGTTGCAGAAACCGATTTATCTGACGGCACTTCCAGAAATTTTGGAAACGGACTGGAGTTTGAATCAGTACAAGACTCCAGTCCGCGGCCGAATTTAACATTGGACTCAGAATTAGAGATTACTGCTGCCAATGGTGAAGGATTGACGACCAGTTCTGCCATTGGACAATTAACCGATGATTCTCAATCTATTCCTGGCAAGCCAAATACCAGAGATCCCTACAATCCCAAATTGGACCTATCTAATTATAAGATGCCTGTTTTAGATTTCCTGAACGATTATAACGAGCATAAAACAGAGATCGACCGAGCTGAATTGGAAGCCAATAAGGACCAGATCATCGAAACTTTATCCAACTATAATATTAAGATCACTAAGATCCGGGCAACCATAGGTCCTACCGTCACCCTTTATGAGATTGTTCCTGCACCCGGAGTGAAAATTTCCAAAATCAGAAACCTAGAAGACGATATAGCTTTAAGTTTGGCTGCACTAGGGATCAGAATCATTGCACCTATACCAGGCAAAGGGACCATCGGTATAGAAGTTCCGAATAAAAAGAGTCAGATTGTTTCATTGAAAGAAGTGCTCAACTCTGAAAAATACAGAAATACGAAAATGCAATTACCGATTGCATTGGGTAAGACCATCGCCAATGAAGTATTCGTTGCAGATCTTTCTAAGATGCCGCACCTGTTAATTGCAGGTGCTACCGGCCAGGGTAAATCGGTGGGAATCAACACCATTCTAATGTCACTGCTTTATAAAAAGCATCCATCTGAACTGAAATTGGTTCTCGTCGATCCTAAAAGGGTGGAGTTACCCATCTACAATGATATTTCTAAGCATTACCTGGCTAAGTTGCCCGGCGAAGATGAAGCCATTATAACAGATACCACGAAGGTGATTCATACTTTGAATTCTCTCTGCATAGAAATGGACAATCGATATGAGTTACTGCAGAAAGCCAGAGTAAGAAACATTAAAGAATACAACAAGAAGTTTCAGGACCGGAAGTTGAATCCGCTTGAAGGACACAAATTTTTACCCTTCATTGTCCTGGTCATTGATGAGTTTGCAGATTTGATCATGACTGCTGGAAAAGAGGTGGAAATGCCAATAGGAAGATTAGCCCAATTGGCAAGAGCCGTTGGAATTCACTTGATCATTGCTACTCAAAGGCCTTCTGTTAAGATCATTACCGGACTCATTAAGGCGAACTTCCCTGCGCGACTTGCTTTCAAAGTGACTTCGACTGTCGATTCAAGAACCATCCTGGATTCTAAAGGCGCAGATCAGTTGATCGGAAGAGGAGATATGTTGCTATCTATAGGAGGAAATAATGTGAGATTGCAGTGTGCATTCATCGATACGCCGGAAGTAGAAGAAGTTATTACACATATAGCTGGTCAACAAGGCTATGAAACGCCGTATATGTTGCCAGAGTTTGTAGGAGAAAACGAAGATGGAAATGGAAAGGCCATCAGCTACTCCGACCTGGATCCTATGTTTGACGAAGCAGCAAAATTGATCGTTGGAAGTCAATCAGGTTCTACCTCGATGATTCAAAGGAAATTATCGTTAGGTTATAACAGAGCCGGCAGAATCATGGATCAGATGGAATCACTGGGTATTGTAGGAGCAGCACAGGGGTCGAAACCAAGAGAGGTTTTGTTCTTCAGCGAACAGGAACTCGACGCATTTATGGATAAATTAAAGAACTAGAAAGATTGCATTGTTGAAATTTATTTGTCAATGCTGCCACTTAAAATAAATTAACGTCGCCCAAGTCTTGAGAACTGCATGACTTGAGCTTCATATTTCGACCACCTCGCCTTCGCAAAGCAGGGAATGATAATAGTAGTAAGCCGCTGGATGTAATTTCAGCGGCTTTTTTACAGCAGGCTTTTAACATATTCTTAATAACGATAAGTAAACTTATTCTAGATAATTTTCGTCTTAATAGTATAAAATGACACGAATTATGAAATTATTCATTTCAATGTTTCTTTTAGCTTTCCTTATTGCAGCGGCCGGTGCTCAGGACAATGCAGTGGCAATAAAAGATCCAAAAGCTGAGGCCATTTTAGACAAAATTTCCAGTCAGCTATCGGATTATGAAAGCGTAGAAATGGATTTTGAATTGAACATTGAATTTCCAGGCATGGGTGAAGAAGTGCAGAAGGGGAAATTAATACAAAAGGGTGATAAGTTTTATGTAGATACGGAAATGCAGTCTATATATTCTGACGGTGAATCGATCTGGATGCATATGAAGAATAATAATGAAGTGCAATTAAGTAATGCAGATGTGGCAGCGGCTGGTGGTTTCATGGATCCCACTTCACTTTTAAATCTATATAAAACCGGTGAGTATGCATATGCGATAACAGCTGAGGCAAACGGAAACCAGGAAATAGAATTCAAACCATTAGACAAGTCATCACCGTATTCTAAGATGAGATTATCTGTGGTCAAAGGAAAAAATAAAGTGAATTCTATGAAGGTGTTCTCTAAAGATGGGAGTAGGTATACCATGAAATTATCAGATGTCATACCCAATAAATCTTACCCTGATGCCATATTCGTATTTGATAAAAGTAAGTATCCAGGTGTTCATGTAGAAGACTTAAGGATTGATTAAAATATATAGATTGAGTTTTGGTTAGTAAAGTAAGGCGATGAAAGCAGTTTCATCGCCTTTTTTTATGGCACAAGTAGACGATATAGAGATTATCCCTAGAAGGTAGAATTTAGTCTAAATCCGGTCATGCGAAAGTCCAGATTGCATCATGAGTCCACTTCCCTATCTCTTTTCTTTCTAAATTATCATTCAAGAACAAAAGATCTGATATGAAATTCCATTATTTACACTTCCTGATTCTCATCTTGTTTGTCAATGTATCATTGCTGCACAGTCAAGAATGCGATAGTACTACCCTACTTTTCTCACAAACTTTTAACCAATATCTGGATAGCAATAAAGTTTATACGGTGGATATGGTAAGAAATGATTTTGATAATGTTTCAGCAAGAACTTCTGGAGAGATCCGTGGATTGAGTCCGGATTGGCCTCAGGAAAACCGAGTGGTCAATGGCGAGCTTAGGGCTCAATACCTTAAAAACGATGCCAGTGCAAGAAGTGGAGGATTCTTATTCGATAGTTCTTTCGATGGTGTGGAAGAAGCAGTCCTGGAATACAGATTGAAGTTTGATTCAAACTTTGTCTGGACCACCGGCGGAAAACTTCCTGGACTGGGTGGAGGCATATCAAATTCTTCAAGTATACCAGCTGGTTGCACTCAAAACCAAGATGTTATTCAGAATGCTTTTTCTGCCCGTTTAATGTGGAGGAGAAATAGAGCCTGGACACAACCTCCGTATCTAATTGTATATCCTTACTTTCCGGATCGTACTAGTAATTGTGGAGGACATCTCCCTTTTATAAGAGATATTGAAAAAGACATCTGGTATAAGATTAAACAATATATTAAGTTAAATACGCCTGGTGAATATGACGGCATTTTGCAAATGTATGTAGACGACATATTGCTTTTCGAGCAGAACGATATCTTATTTCGAAATGCTGGAAAAGATAATGTGAAGATCAATTCTTTGATCATGCACACGTATAGAGGTGGTAGTAGAAATGATACCGTATGGCATTCTCCTACCACAGATTACATATATTTTGATGACTTTAAAGTTTGGACCAATTGTAGGTTCGGAGAAGTAGCCAATCAAAAACCCTCGGTGTCTTTCGTGGTACCAAGTCAAGATACAATAGTCACAGAAGGATATGAACTATATGTTGAAGCTATGGCAACCGATAATGATGGACTCATAGAGCAAGTAGAATTGTTTGTTAATGAGGAGTCGATCAGAACAGAAGCTGTTTTCCCATACACCTGGGGACATGCCAATTCTCCGAATCCCAACGAAGTAAACAATTTGCCCATAGGTCAGCATGAAATCAAGGTCGTCGCCACAGACAACAGAGGTGGTACAAACGAGGCCTCATTTATATTGACTGTCGAGCAGTCATCTTCCAACCTAGAGAATTATGAGAATGAGAATGACATTTCCATTTCACCCAACCCCTTTAATGACTTTATGCTTGTCACTTCGGATCTCAGGGCCTTATCAAGGGTCACTTTATTCAATATCTCTGGCATGAAAGTGAAAAGCATTGACAATTTGCAAGTCAATGAGCTAAAAATAAATACTTCTGATTTATCAGATGGAGTCTATATTCTTGAAATTATCGATGAAAGAAATGGTATTATCTATCGCAAGGTGTTGAAATAATCGATTGCTTATTTCATAATGTCATTGCACCAATGCAACGCTTTTTTGAAATACGAATAGTTTAGTACTCTACTCCCGCAGATCAATTTGCTGTCCTCACTCGGGTCTGTTCCTGGATCCAACAACCTACGGTATATGTAGAACCAGCTTTAATACTCCTGGAGAAAATATCTTCCTTTTTGGGCATATAGGCGCTATAAGTATTGATCAGTTGATTCGCTTCAGCTGCCAACGAAGGATCGATTTTTTTCGCATACTGCCATTTATCAATGGCCGGCCAGGTCACTACCTGACTATCAAATCCTGTACCGGGACCACAAAGAGGGCCGCTACTGGCATATAACTTCCCGATCAACATGTAAGGCTCGCCCCAATTGTCTTTATCGCTGGCGGCTTCAAGTGCATATTTTCTGGCCTGACTGAAATTTTTAAGATCCCTGTAATAAAGTTTGGCAATCAGTAAATTATACTTTGCTCGTTTTTCTGGATCATCGGATCCTTCTACAAATTCCTTGAATTTCTCAACAGCTTCTTTAAATTGACCATTGTTATAAAAATCAAAAGCTTGTCTTAAGGGACCTGCTGTTGAAACTTCAGGAGCCTCTTTCATACAGTTGGCCTTTCTGGCCTCAGCAACCTTCGTGAATTCGTCGAGCGTTTCCTCACAACCTCCGTATCTCAACTTTACAAACAGACCTACAATCACTTCACAATCTTCCGGGTTGTCTAAAAACTCTTGATAATACTTGTCAATATAGTATTCACAATCATAAAAAGCTTCATAGCCTTCTAATGCTTCTAATCGTGCAGGAGCATAATCGTTAATAATGGCCCATGCATCGCAATTTTCTTTGTCCTCACAATGCTCATTACCATATTTGATGACACCGAGCAATTTATTTGCATATTCCTTTCCTTCTTCTATAGTGATACGCTCTTCAAAAATATTCTCTACCAACACCTTGGTAAATGGATTGACCACAAAGTAACCTGTGCTGTCTCCTTGTCCATCTATAGCCTGTTTAAAAAGATTATAGATTTCCTGATCGCTATAAAATGGTCTATAGTTGTAAAACATATCGAAGGCTTGACGACCTGCCAGATAATCCTCATCTCCGAAACACTCCACTCGAAGTTCATAGAGATCCATTGCTTTTTCTGCCCACTCCTTCATCTCTGTAGAGTCTGATGTTTGATCATAATAGTGCTTAAAGATTCGAAGTCCGTCATCAAATTGGTATTGAATGGTCCCGTTTGACTTAGGTGCTAACCTCATGGCTGTTTTCCAATAATCGTAGGCTTGATCATAATCTTTTGCTCTAAGGAAATCCTTATAAAGTACATAGGCCGTTTCAGCTTGATCCTTCTGTGCTGGAGTGATGTCAGAGAAGCTGGCGCAATTTCCTTCATAAACAGGGCGAGTTTGTTCCGTTTTTTCTTCTGTAACTTCAGCTACTTTGGGAGTACATGAAAATAGGGTGTAAAGCAGAATAAGGATACAAATGATTCTTAGCATAATGGGTCTCGATATTTAATTCTTCAACATCAATCAAACTCAAAAATAGAAGATAAGTTTGCTTCATAAAAAAAATCCGGTAGGGAATGATTCCCTGACCGGATTCAATCATATTCAATAATATATTCTAAACGTTGAAATTCACAGATTGTGTATATTCCATCGACTCGCTACACTTCACCTGGAATTCATAACTACCTGACTTCACTCCATTCAAAGTAACACTGCTTCCTAAAGTGGATACCACAGTCCATGTAGATTCGTTAGTCTTTTTGTACCGAACATCAAATGTTGCTCCGGCCTGTGCATCCCAGCTTAAAGTCACTTTTTTCTTATTGACATTGGCACTCAAACCTGTAGGTGTGTTGCAATCAGCTGGAGGTGGCGGTGGAGGACCTACCTCTCCACATACATTGGAGGCATTGGCCGCAAGTGCTTGCAAACTTGAGGCAACATAGCCTTCCATTCTGCTAGACTGTCCTGCTGAAAACATGTACATACATGCATCATCCGTATAGTCCATATAATTCATGTGCATATCAGTAGATCCGCAAGTTGCAGCTCCATTTGCAGGGCACCCATAGTAAGGTCCACTGGAATCAGGAGTATCACCTACTCCATCATCAGAACCGCATCCACCTCCCCAGATATGGTCCAGTAAAAGGTAGTGGCCTAATTCATGGGTTAAAGTTCTTCCTAGATTATAGGTACCTCCCAATTCAGTACCACTACATGAAATAGACGCAAAGGCATTGTTGTCCACGACCACGCCATCACCGTCTCCATCTCCTCCTAAAGGTGAGTAACCTAAATATTGAATATCACGGACGAAAATATTCAAATAGCCACTCCAGTTTCTATCGCTATCTCCTCTGGTTTCATTCAATGTAACTGCCAAATCGCCTTCCGCAAGTCCATATCCTGCAGGGTGATTTTTAGTGGCTATGCAGAATTCGATACATGTCTCACCATTGGTTGTATTGAATAGATTAGAAATGGCATTCCAATTGCTAATATCGCTATTCGTCCCACTGTAATCCTCGTTCAGGATCCTGATTTGATCCATGGCCTGATCTCTCAAACAATTGATATCAGCGTTTCTGATTCTCTGGTAATGTATGGCTACAGGGATGATCACTTTATTAGGGCAGTCTGCTCTGTTAGTGACCACAGTCTCTATCCGATCAAATTTGGCCAGATGTCTTTTAACGTATGCAGGATCTTGTAATAATTGTCCCATATGAGCATCCATACCACACACTCTTTCTCCGGGAATTTGTACGTTGTTTACGCTTGCGATTTCATCGTTCGCAGAAGTCAGACCGATTTCTTTTTCACAGGAAGTGATAAACAATAACAACCCTGCTACCAACAGCAGATTGCTTAAGCTTTGCAATTTCATATCAAATTTTTGTTAGATGAATAATGACAACTAATGTAATAAGATTCTTGAAATCAAGTCTATCTAATAACAAAATTGTGATTTGAGAGGCATTATTTACATTAAAATCTATTTTTCAGTGTAAAAGCACAATAATGTATACCAGACATTCATTGACCTGGTTCAGACCAAAAACAATTCAGCTGCTGCCGCATCTGCAAAATGCTTTCCAGCTTGTGTGAGCCGATAGATTTTTCCATCTTGACTCACCCAGCCACGTTTTATGAGTTGTTCTACTTCCTTTTTAAAATGATCTTTATATTGATCCAGCTCATCAGTATTGATTCCCCAGGTAGTTCGTAATCTGGTCATGACATATTCATTATACCTCGTCACATCATCTATTTGCTCCTTTTCTGATGGCAACTTCCCTTCAAGGATAGAATTCATATACTTCACATTATGAGCAACATTCATAGATCTTTGCTTGCCGGTAAATGAATGCGCTGATGGCCCAATTCCAATATAATGTCTGGATCGCCAGTAGTTGGAATTGTGGATCGCTTCTTTACCTGGAATCGCATAGTTTGAAATTTCATAATGATGATATTTCGCCTCTTCCATTGCAGAGATTCCCATATTAAACTGGGTTGACACATATCCGTCATTAGGCTCTTCTTCCTTCCCTTTTTCCACCCATTTCCCAAGGGCGGTATTGGGTTCAACCGTTAAAGCATACATGCTGACATGGGGCACATTCAGGTCAATCGCGATTTCCAGGTTGCGAGCCCAAAGTTCATGGGATGAGTGTGGCAATCCGTAGATAAGATCTATCGAAAAGTTCTGAAACCCAAAGTTCCTGACCTCCTCCATACAGCGCATCGATTCGATAGCCGAATGAGCCCTATTCATCCAGACCAATTCACTGTCATGAAAAGACTGCACGCCTATACTAAGTCTGTTGACGGCACTATCTGACAAATGACTTAATGTTTCGACAGATAGGTCGTCCGGATTGGCTTCCAATGTGATTTCTGCATCATCCATCACTGAGAAATGCTTATAAATGATTTCAAAGATCTGGTTTAACGCTTGAGCACTGAGCAAGCTCGGAGTTCCGCCCCCGAAGTAAATGGTTTCAAGTTTTTGTCCATCTAACTCATTTCTACGCATGCTGATCTCCAGACATATGGCTCCTACCATCTCATCCATGTATTTGGTCGAGGTGGAAAAGTGAAAATTGCAGTAATGACATGCCTGCTTGCAAAAAGGTATGTGAATGTATATGCCTGACATCGATTGTAATCGTTCTAATCATCAAAAGTACCAATTTTACGCGGATTGTGAGATTTACTTATGGCTTAATACTATTCAGTTTTTTGTTGTGTGCCAATGTTATCAGTGGGCAGCAAACCAGGTATTTCATTCAACCCGGAACAGAAGATCCCGATTTGCAAAAGCGGTGGAAAAATAAGCGAATGGACAGTCTGGCATTGATCCTTGATCTACGCAAAGTGGTGAATGAGCTTCGGGCTTCCGCCTATCTAGAAGCCTCGATTGATGAGTTAAAGTTTGAAGATTCCACGGCTACCTTTAAAATTCATCGGGGTCCCAACTACGAATTTGGAAAGTTGGAACTGGAAGATCAATTTCAGGAGGTGCTTGCTAAAGCGGGTTATCAACCCAGGAATATTACCGGAAAAAAATTAGAGGTCAGCTTCATCGGTAAAATGTTTGACCGAGTCATTAAAGTGCTGGAAAACAATGGTTTCCCCTTCGCCAACATACAATTGAAGGACTATTCAGTTGAAGAAGGGTTATTTACCGGGTTCCTGGACATTGATAAAGGAAGATTGGTCACCATGGACACCTTCAACCTTTATGGTCTCGATCACATCAGCAAAGCTTATCTATACAACTACTTACAAATGCGTCCCGGCGATCCTTATAACACTTCGGAGGTCTTAAAAATTAAAAATCGAATCAATAACCTTCCATTCCTGGAATTGACTTCAGATCCAACCGTAAGATTTATAGGTAATTCAGCTATTGTCAATCTGAAGTTGCAGGAGAAGAATGCCTCGAGATTCGATTTCATCATCGGAATTCAGCCTAATTCAGGGCAAGAGCAGCGATACACCATAACTGGTGATGTCAACTTTGAGGTGCAGAACAAGTTGAAGCAAGGCGAGCAATTTGCTATAAAATTTGAGAGACTGAAACAAGAAACCCAACGATTTGATTTTAATTTTCAATATCCTTTTTTATTGGATTTCCCTTTTGGCTTTGATTCGGAATTCAATTTATTTCGCAATGAAAATAAGCACCGCGATCTCAATTTTAGCTTCGGAGTTTTATATCAATTGAAAGCCAATAATTTCCTCAAAGCCTTCTACAATATTCAAACCAGCAGGCTAATCGAGATTGATACACAAAGCATTGTGAGGACTCAGAAGCTCCCCTCCAGGCTAGATGTATCGACCAATAATTTTGGTTTGCAAAGCAATTGGCAAAATTTGGATTATCAGTTTAACCCGAGAAAAGGTTATCGGATATTGTTGCGCGGAACGGCAGGACAGAAAAACATCATTCCTTCGAATGCAATCCTTGATCTAGAAAGTGATGTGGTTGATTTTTCGCAAGCGTACGACAGCATTGACCTTAGCACCTATCAATTTAAAGTTAATGTGCAAACGGAATTTTACTTACCAATAGCCACCAGATCTACTATTAAGACAGCTTTGAGGGCAGAGAAGATTTTTGCGGAAACCAGGATTTTCGAAAATGAATATTATCGCATAGGTGGCAATCGACTTCTGCGGGGTTTCGATGAAGAGTCCGTATTTGCTGAGTTTTATACTGTTGCGACGCTTGAATATCGTTTATTGCTGAGTAGAAATTCCTTCTTAGCTGCATTTGTGGACTATGGTGTGAGGCAAAACAGATACTTGGACGAGTTTGAATGGGATCAGCCATACGGTGCGGGAGCAGGCTTTAGCCTGGAAACGGCAGCGGGTATTTTTGGGGTCAATGTAGCCGTTGGGTCTCAGATGGGCAATCCTTTAGACTTCAGGAATATCAAAACACATATGGGATTTCTAGGGTTGTTTTAAGACTTCACCTTTCAGCTGCTAATTCCATTGCATTATGATTGGGCACAATTCTTGGTAATTTATTATAAGGACTCAATGCCAATTAGATCTTCCAATAGTATATTATTCTGTATTATTGTATTTTTAATTTGAATTGTATTTCTTATGAATACCAAATCAATAAGCAAAATGAAACGAACCCTATTACCTTTGGTGATTGTATTTTTATATTTTTCATCAACTACTGCACAAGATTCATGGACAGATTTAATGCAAATGGAAGATCCTCCAAGCGGAATACAGGGAACCGAAATACAGTCTTCGAATCTCGTCATTCCAGCATCTGGCGTTGATTTTTACATGGATCAGGTCATGTTCAATGATGGTTGCTCGATAAGTAATGCTCCGGTTGCTGAAGATTTTACCAGTTCTAGAATTGGTCCAAATAATATATCTGATGGTTGCCTTGGAAGCATATCAGATACGAGTGACGATGCATGTTACGCTCCAGGTGATGTCCAGTCAGGATTTACTTTGACTCCAACAGAAGATGATTATGTTGTGTTAGGAACTGGTTCTCTTGGTGCTCCTTCATATGCAGCAGGGCCCAATACTTTTACCGACAATACCATTTTTAGTTTTACTTCAAGTGTGAACGCAGTCTCTTTTGAACTGATCACACCTTTTGCAGCATCCGCAGTATTTACCGTTGAAGTATTTGGAGCAAGCGGTTCTTTAGGGAGCACGAATATCAATTCTAATGGTAATACTCCTGTTTTCCTGGGTATGATTGCCAGTGAAGATATCACGCAAATTTTGGTTACCAATACCACGGACACAGGAGAACTCTTTACAAGTCTCACTTTTGATTCCTGTGCAGATTTTACGGTACCTACCCTTGGTCAGTGGGGAGCTATTATTTTAGGATTACTTTTGATTATTTTTTCATTTTCGCTAGCAAAAAGCCGAAATTTGCATAAAGCATGACTTTAAAATGAATGAGAAAGAACAATTCTCTTTTAGATTATTTGGACTCCAGTTTTCTGGTCATAAAAAAAGGCTGATCGCTCTGGTACTTAAGGTCTGGCTCGCTCTGGCTCTTCTGTTGTTGATATCCGTATTGGCATTTGGCTATAAAATGACGACTGCTGATATTCCTGGCGGGTTAATCAGCGGTGTCTTGTTGGCCTATCTCATTCATCTTTTTCAAGAATAACATTGGCACAAAGAAAAAAAGAGCAAGAAAAAGGGACACTCTCCAGGTCGTTTAAAAAGCAAATGTTGATCTACATAGGTTTGGTAAGTTTTTGCTCCATTGTTTCGATTATCTTCACCAATAAAGAGTGGTTTGCACCCATCTCACAGAAACTTTTGAACGCGTATGCCATCGTGAGTAGTGGGGTTCTTAATATTTTTGGACAAGGCACTACTTCGGTAAATGGAACCATCTCTGGATCCGGTTTCTCCATTGCCATTAAAGAAGGATGTGACGCCCTTGCGCCAATGTTATTGTACTTTTACTCAGTTTTGTTTTTCAAAGCTTCATGGAGACACAAGTTAAAGGGGCTGGGCATCGGATTACCCGTTTTAGCAGTGATCAACATCATCCGTATTTGTACGTTGTTTCTAGTAGGCAAGTATGGCAATGATGTCATTTTCGATATCATGCATGTGGATGTATGGCAGGTATTATTCATCATATTTACTTTGATCATCTGGGTTCAATGGTTGAAGAGAACGGAACTGATTCCTAATGTTAAAGCGTAGTCCCATTACCAGGTTCGTGGTACTTTTTCTGGCTATTTTTATTTCGCTGATCGTTATATTTTCCATTACTAAAGTAAGAGCAGTTCATTGCTCCTATTATTCTGCGGTTGCAGCACCCCTGTTTAACATCATTAATCCACATGTCTTTGCGGAATTCAGTCCTGGAGGGCATGAAACCAATCCCAACTGGGACATTGAATTTAAAGTATGGGATAAGCGGGAACATGGGAGAGAGCTTTTCGTAAGGAGTTACCGAAGTAGAAATAATCCAAAAGCTTTACTCTATCAAAATCACCACGAGATCATCATCATTCCCTTCATTTTCATTATTGCGCTCATGTTGGCCAGTCCCATGGACTGGAAAAATAAGCTCTGGAGGACACCACTTGCCATCTTCATTTTCTATCTATTCATGACTTTTTATCTCAGTTATAGATTTGAATACACCATCAATAGAAACGAATTGCCGATGGACTCTATCTGGCATGTCCTTATTTCCTTTTTTGGCTTGGGCGGAAATACAGACCCCATTTACATTTTCGTTTTCCTCTTGTGTTGTATTTTGATCGTTCCATATGTGATCAATAAGAAAGGTCTGCTGAGTAAATTGTAGCAGTTTATGTGAGTTTCTCCAGGACCCAAATCAAACCGAATCCGATGAGAAATAGCATGTACCCCAACCACCAGGGCAAGGTTTTACGTAGCATATATACGTCGCTAATGGTTTTCCCTTCCTGTGATGAAAGTTGTAATAGTCGATCTTTTACTTTCAGCTGCTGCCAGGTTTTCCAGGCACTCGTGTCGAAAGCATAAAACCAATCTTCTGCTCTATCTGTGCTTCGAGTCAATTTGTTCCATCCCATTTGGGGTTCAACATGAGCATAAGCCACACCAGTCAAGAGCGGGAGGTTCATTAACGAAAGCTTCTGATCAAGCAGAAAGATGCTATCATCTTGCATCGTCTGATATAATTTCAATTCCACTTCATCCTGTGCAAATGTTGGGAACGAGCTTTCAGCCACAAAGCCTTCCTGAAATTGAACATAAGCTTCAGAAAAAACTTCTGACCAAATATTCTGATAAAGTTTAGCCTTATCAGCCAGGATCAATCGATAGGTACTCCCCCACTTCAATAGGACCACCTTACCATAACCCTTTCCAAATGAAAAACCCGAATCGAATGTTTTCCACTCATTAGCTAAGGAGTAAGTCAATCGTTGCAAATCCACGTTATCAATGTCCTCTGCTGATATATCAGCTAATTCATTGAATGGCAGGTCTCTTGCACGAGCTCCTTCGATACCGGGACTAAGAATCAAGCCCAAGCCATAATTGTCTATTGCAGATAGCACCACTCTCCTTTCCTCCGTATTGATAGAATTCCACATCTCAACATCCATTAAAATGACATCCAAGTCATGCAGCACCGATTCTGTGAGCCTATCAAAACTTAGCGAAGGTGCGTTGATATAAGTACTGTTGAATCGATCCTTAGACACTCTGACTTTTTGGATGATACCATGTCCCTCCTCCACCCAATAATTCTTCAGATAGTTGTATTCGAAACCCGGCCGATTGGTATAGATCAACATGGTAAGCTGCCTGGCGGGGAGTACTTGGAGAGGTAGTAGTTCAACAACAGTATCCAGGTTCTGAATCAACATCATTTTGTATTCATATAATCCAGCAACAGGGGCCTCAACGCTAAATTGGAAAAGTTCGGTACTGCCAAACTTTGGTTTTATCTGTTCTCCATCTGGTGACTCCAAAATGACATTGAACGTGTCATCACTCACACCATATACTTTACCATTAATACTGACTTTTTCGGATGCTATGACGCGATCATTGTAATGAATATCAAATAGCCCTGGCTGTATGTAGAACTGTGAATCGACTTTTACATGGAATGAATCCAGAAGGTCAAGATCTTCCAGGTGGTGATCAAATCCCGAGATGAGGACTGTATCTGTTTCACCTGCCTGCTTTGATATTAAAAACTCCGGAATGTTGGCTACCTCCGTGGCACGTTTGTACTTCGTCAATTCGTAAGTAGGATCAGCCATTGACAGCCACAAACCAAATAATCCTATGATCAGACAAATTGATCTAAAAAATTTATTAGACCATGTAGAAAAAATGACGAGAAAGAGCAATAAAACGGTGGTGACCGTGATCAATTCATATGTCCAAACGATGGTCATAATGCTTCGATCGCTGCCTTGTTGATGGGATGGATCACGGGCCTGGCCGGCACAACATTAGAAGATTCTTCTGGCAATGTACGCAGGAAATATCTGAGAAGCCGCTCCGCTTCCAATTTATTTTCAAATGCCTTCTTATTGATAATTTCCCTCAATAAGGATAAGCCTTTAAGTAAATCGATTTGCTCAATGGCCATCCTTGCCATGACCTGACCCGCCTCTTCAAGTACTTTCAATTCGGGTTCTTGAAATTCTAATTGTTGGTCAGTTCGCTCTGAGACGATCTGTATGGCTTCCTGGATTTTATCCAACTGTTCTTCAGTATTAAAGTTACGTTCATTCTCAGCGGATACTACCTCCTCTAAATCGCCACTTAATCGCTTTTCTTTCTCTTTGATTACAGGAGGATCAAAGCCAATACGGTGCACATAAACCCTTGCGTGATTTTTAATTTCCTGTAGATATTCTAACGCCTCATACTGATAAGGAAGTGATTCTTTAGGTTGATATAGCCTGAGCTGTAGTTCAGAGTCCCACATGACCGATAATGCCGCCTTCAGTTTGCTTTTCAATGAAATCTCAAAATAGGTGTTCACTTCAGTATTATCGTGATTATGAGATAACTCCTGAACCCAATCAGGTCTTGCAGGGTCCTCATTTCTCGTACCGTTTTCCTCAAGCAACATGCCTTCCTCAGCTTCATGATCATGATCATGCCCATATTCTTCTAAAACATTTACTTGACCTGCAACATCTCCATCGCCGTGGTCATGGTCGTGGTCGTGGTCCTGGTCGTCATGGTTTGCCTCGACTTCATTTTCGATGACAATTCCACTTTCAGCCTCTTCTCCCAGAAACTGTCCATATTTAAGTCTTAACAATTTCTGATCGTAGCCTAACTCATTGCTTCTTTGTTTAAATTCCTGTCTAGAAATCTGTCCTTTTTCAGCGATCAGCTTTTCGGTATCAATGATGATTTGCCGTTGACTTCTGAAAAAATCTGGCATCAGATCCACTTGCATACCAGATTGGTCCATATAATCTCGCGTTGTAGTGTCTTCTAAAACTATAAAATAGGTGGAAGACTTGGTGACCTGAATCCGAAATGGACAATTGTCCTTGGCCATCACATAGAAATACAGCTCGCTGCCTGGTTCCATTTCTAACGCTTTGGTTGAAAAGGAGAAGGTACTCTCACTCAGATTTTTTAAAGGAAAGGTTTTTTCCCTGAACTTAACGGCTTCTCCTTCACCATCAGCAACCGTTGCGGAAAGAAAAGCATCTTCCACGCCATATTCATCATTTATTTTAATGTTGAAATGAATATCATAATTATCTTTCCAAGGAAACTTCTGATATTCTTCGATACCTGAAATACCTACTTCCGGTTTTTGGTCTTCTTTAACACTGATGCTGTAATAGGGCGATTGGGTTCGGCGGCCTGCGGAATCATTGAAAGCATAATAGTAAACTGCACTGTTTAACGCTTTTATACTTTTGATGGGTGTTCTTTCATCCTCTCCGTAATATAGTTCTACTACCTCAACCGGACCTTGTATATCATATTTCCACATTAATTGGGAACCCTCGGCAACCGTGCCTTGCAAATCTTTATTGACATAAGTCGGTAAACCCGTATAAGCAGGTGGGCTGACTAACAGTCTCATATCCTCCAGGTAAGCAGAATCTTGTTTTGGGTCAATGGTTGAAACGAGGGTTTTCGTCTTTTCTTTATTCGACTCTACTTTACTTTTTTGACCATGTACGTAAGGAAGGGTGAACATAAGCAAAAACGATAGCAATACTATGGAAGCCAATCTGGTTAAAAGTCTTTTCCCGGAAGGAATGCCTGTATCAATGCTATTTAGTCTTTGCTGTACTATATTTTTTTGAAGTCTTTCCAAATCATTGAGCGAGACATCAGGGCGATCTAAAAGACTCAAGCTGTATTCTAAGGTAGGGTATTTTTGGTGTAAAAAGGTGACCACTTGTTGGTTCTTAGGCCAATTTTTGTAGAGAAATATCAAGATGAGTAAGCTGCCTAGCATTGGCACAGCTATCATCAACCATAATATTTCAATGCCACCGATTAAAAAATAGGCTAATATCCAAATCAACAGGATGCCAGACAAAGCCATCGCAACTTCCCTGTTGCGCCATCTTTTCAGGAGACTTGTGGTACTATCTAACCTCATCCTTTAATTGATTGGTATGCAAAATATCTTTCAACAAATAAAACGATTAAAAGTGCACTGATCCATATGTAGCTTTGATCAGCACTCTTAATTTTTGCTCTTTTTACTTTCGCCTGATCTTGAAAATTAAGTTCATTCTTAACTGTTCTGTCGAGTTCAGAGAGATTCAGATATTCATTGAGTATTACAGCAGCCAGATCAACCGCAAAATTGGACTCAGTTAAGCTTTCCCGGTTCAAAGATCCCGAAATTTTGTAAGCATGATGATAGTGTTTCTGTAATCGAAGCGACCCAACAAAATGAGACCAATCAAAATAAGTTGAGGACTCTTGATGAGCGATCGTATCTATTCGCATCAATAAGTCATAGTTCTCATCTACGTACTCAAATGCCAGAGGTAAGTTTTGTTGATAAGAATCGATGATAGCCCTAACCTGATTGGCCTCATCCTTTCTTTCACCAGAAGCCAGTATCTTGATTTTTATAGGCTCTTCATTAACTGTTTTAGCAGTATTGTTACTTTCCCATGTAATACCCTGTTCGTCACTTTTAATTTCAACAACAACAGATTGATCCTTATGGACCAGGGTATCCGTACGGCTAGAAGCATCTTTATACGGTATGGTCTTCCATTCAATCGTGCGACTCAACGGTATACTGCTACCTTTGAAGTCCTTTCTTAGGCCTCGGGTGAAAATGATGACAGAATCTCCAGACTGATTATACTTTCTAGCAAGCAACCACAAGGACGATGGATCTACTATGTCAGGTTCTACTTGCAGATCTAAGTCCAAATCTGACCATTCGGGACTTTCATACAATTGCTTTTCTACCACTACTCTCTTTTGAGGATGCTCAAGCTCGAATAGAGGTTTTGCTTGCCATATGACGAATATTGTGAGTAGCACTATTCGCAATAAATACAATAACCATTGGGAGGGCAAAATACTTCTGGCGGTCCTGGATTCTGACTCTTGAAGAAATGTTATGGACCCGAACGGAATAATAGTCTGTTTTTTCTTGCTAAGAAGGAATACAATGGTCGGAATCGCTATACCCGTCAATCCCCAAAATGCTGATGTGTTGGCCCACTCCATCATGCATTATTTTGTTGATAGACATGAAAAAACTGTCTCAAGCATTCGGTTATTGAGCGGTTCATGAGGCACTCTTCAAGATGGATGCCGAGCGCTAAACATATGTTATTTAATGCATTGAGATGTGCCAAAAGACGTTTCTGATATTGTGATTGAGTCGCTACAGCATTGACATTCAATTTTTCTCCAGACTCCAAATCTAAAAATGTGGTGTTTCTGCCGAATGTGAGTGATTTTTCTTTGGTTCCCAATATGTGAAAAAGTACGACTTCTGTCAGCGGATTCTTTAGCAGCTTAAACTGCGATTGCAGGACTTCAATTTGATCGTAAAAGTCTGACATATAGATAATGGTAGCATTTCTAAGAAATCCCGGATGAAGATTGAGGCTTGTAGTTGATGTTGTCAAATTATACAATTTTTCAATGGCATAGTGCCAATGCTTCATTCCACTACCACGAGGCATATTTTCTTCACTGGCTTGCCAGCTAAAACGATCGCCTTGATTGGCAACAATTCTCATCATGGAAGAGGTCAGGATTTTTGCTAACATTAATTTAGACCATCCATTTTCTTCGTACAGCATGGACCTCGAATTGTCAATAATGAAGTGGTAGTGATGTTCCGTTTCAATGATGGACTGCTTGATGTATAATTTTTCTGTCTTAGCAAACATTTTCCAATCAATATTCCGAATATCGTCGCCAGGAAGGTAATTTCGATATTGCTGAAATTCCATACCTTGCCCAAGTCTTCCGGAAGAATGCTTTCCCTGCATGAATCCTTTGGCAAGAATTTTTGAAATCCATTCAAAGTTCTTGAGACTCTGGATGGTGGAAGGATCAATCATCTGAGCTTTTCTAGTTCCCATTCACTATAGATGAAAGGATCTCGCTAATTCTTACTTCTTCTGAAATGGCTTTAAAGTTGAGTAAAATTCGATGCTGCAGTGCAGGTAAAAGCATGGTTTTCAAATCATCAGGCGTAACGGCATATCGATCATCCAGCAAGGCATGGGCTTTTGCTGCCAGGATTAATGCCTGTCCGGCTCTTGGACCTGCGCCCCAATCAACATATTTCTTGACTTGTTCATTTTTGGTGTCATGTGGCCTGGAACTACGAATCCATGAGCTGACCTGCTTTACCAATTCTCGATCAATAGTCACCTGTCTGCATAAGCTTTGAAGCTCCAAAATTTGTTGCATGCTATATACCGCGTCGACCATTTTTTTTGCATTTCCTGTGGTGGCAGCGAGAATCTGTTCTTCCTCTTCGCCGGTTGGATAATCTACTTTGATATAGAGTAGAAACCGGTCTACCTGAGCTTCAGGCAGAGGAAAAGTGCCCGATTGTTCAATAGGATTTTGAGTAGCCAATAAAAAAAATGGTTCCGGCAGAGGATATCTCTTGCCTGCATAGGTGACTGCGTGCTCCTGCATTAATTCCAATAAAGCTGCCTGCGTTTTTGGGGGAGTTCGATTGATTTCGTCAGCCAGGACTATATTTGCAAATACAGGACCTGGTGAATATTTGAAAAATTTATTGCCTTGCTGATCGGTTTGAAGAATTTCAGTACCAAGAATATCTGAAGGCATCAAGTCCGGAGTAAATTGAATTCTGTTAAAGCTTCCTGAAACAGCTTCTGCGAGTGTTCTTACCAATAATGTCTTGGCCAAACCGGGGACACCTTCCAGCAAAACATGACCTCCAGCGATCATTCCTACCAATAATTGAGTGATGACCTTGTCCTGACCGATAATCACTTTATGTATATTCTGCCTAAGTAAGGCCGTGTTTCCGATCAGATCTGAAACGCTTTCCTGGTTCATCATTCTATCCTGTTAATGCATGAACGACGATATTTACCCCAAACCTGGTGTTATCGGTCTTATACCATCGCTTATTTCTAAAATCATAGTCCCACTCACATCCGTAATCTTTATTACTATAAAGCACCCCTATCCTGTCATTGATCAAAATAGCCTTCAGGTACTCATGCACCAGGTCATCTCCCCATCCATTTAATTCTTGCGAAGTAGTGGGTGGACCATCGAACTCAAAGAAACAATTATAGATGGGATGATCGTTAGATAATTTCACCAAAGCTTCAGGGCCAAATATTTCAGCCATCTGTTGCTCGAAAGATTTGGCAAAGAGTCCATCAATATCATGATTACAATCATCAGCGAAAACAAATCCACCTCGTCTGACATAGTTTTCAAAAACTTTTTTCTCCTCAGAGGTGAACTCGACTAACTTATGTCCGGTCATGTAGCAAAAAGGAGCCTGGTACACTTTTTCACTGCTGAGCGAAACTATGTTCTCGGTCGTATTGACTGGAATGGTTGTATATTCCACAATAGAATGCAGGAGATTAGAGGGCATCCGCTGATCCGCATCCCAATCTCCCGATTCGTACATCAGTCTGGTAAAGAAGAATTCATTATTGTACTGAACTTCTTTTGTCATAAAATTTTATTCCGCAACAAGCTATTAACTCTAGCTTAACTCAGCTTGCCCCAGCCCCAGTCTTAGCATTCTAGATCCAGCTTTCAAGCTTCAGCCTCCCCTAGCCTCAGCTTTCTAGCCTCAGCCCCAAGCCCTTAAGCCTAGCCCTTAAGGGGCTCGGAGCCCCTTAAGGGCTTAGTTAATAAATTGTTCGTGTGAATTATTAACATCAAATCTTTAATTATCTCAAATATCCTGCAATAAAAATTTGGCAAATTTAAATTCATAAGATTTAGCTCATCAAATTCGCAGCTACTTTCGATCAATCTTTAAGTAATTATGCATAATCAATCTGAGAAGCCTACAGCATCATCTAAATTTACAATTCGTCCTAAACCGCATCTGATAATGAAGTAAAAGTAAAATCCCTGATTTTCATATAAGGTATCAAATTCCCATCAATGCGTACCTGCTGACCCAAAGTTTCAAGGTTATTCAGCATGATGATAGGACTTTCATTAAAACGGAAATTCTTGATAGGATGTTTAATTTTACCATTCTCAATATAAAAAGTGCCGTCTCTTGTAAGGCCCGTATATAGCAAAGTCTGAGGGTCCACACTTCTGATATACCATAGTCTGGTAACAAGAATTCCTCTGCGTGTATCCTTAATCAAATCTTCAAGACTGGCATCACCTCCCACCATAATTCCATTGCTAGGAAAAGGAATAGGCTCTACACCTTTCTCCTTAGCCCAATATCTGCTATACGCCAGATTCTTAACGACTCCATCCTCTAACCACATCATTTTTTTTCTGGGAATTCCTCCACTAGTCCAGGTAGCAGTAGGCACTTTTTCATGAAATGGATCAGTATATAAGGTCACCCGTTCATCTACTATTTTCTCTCCTAATTTATTTCCTCCACCTTCTTTAGCCATAAAGCTTCTACCTTCATCTGCGCTCCTGGCATTGAACGAGAAAAACATGTTTTGGAGAAGACCGATAGAAGCTGCAGGCTCTAAAATTACGGTATATTTACCTGGTTCAATGGCTTTAGCTTCTTTGGACATCAATGCCTTATCAATTGCAATCATGGAAGCCTCTGCTGGGTCAAACATCGAGACATCGTTGTAATCCCTCGTACTCCAACCTGAACCAGTCCCATCATTGGTACGCATGGTGACCGTGAAATTCATGTCTGTATTCTTGTTATAAGCGAATAATCCATTAGAATTCGCCATGGCATTGAAACCAGAAGAATCATCGAAAAAACCAGCTGCTGTTATGTCGTTTTTCTTTGCAGGATCTATGCTTGCCGCTGCAACCTGTGCTCTGAAGTCCGGAGTGATATCCGCAGTTTTCTGGATGTGAGTTTTCGATTCAGCATATGTTTGTGGTCCTAGAGGTTCCATAAATTCAGGAGACTCGGGAGACAACCTGGCCAGCTCCTCAGATCTTTTGACCACCTTCTCTAACGATTTGTCATCAAACTCATCAATGGTTGCAACTCCTACTTTCTTTCCAAAATTGGATTGAACCGTCATGTTTTGATTAGAGTTCACACCCGCTGTTGAAACCGTATTTCTTGCATATCTAATATTTCCGCTAATATTTCCCGAAAGGTTAATCTCGCAACCATCAGCAGAAGAAAATTTGAGTGCCCGATTAATGATCTCCTGGGCTTCCTCTTTAGTATATATTGACATTTTTTCTTATTTATTGATTATATATTACGACCAGTATTGATCACATTCACTCCGTTAAACCTGGTAGTAGAACAACCATGGGAGACCGCACTAACCTGACCTGGTTGACCTTTTCCGTCGAAGAAGGAGCCAAACATTCGATAGTCATCTTTATCGCAAATTTTGGCACATGAATTCCAAAATTCCTGAGTATTGGATTGGTATGCCGCATCATTGATCATTCCTGTAATCTCACCGTTTTTAATTTCGTAGGTCAATGTTCCTCCAAATTGGAAGTTATATCGTTGCTGATCAATAGAGTAAGAGCCTCTGCCTACCAGATATATGCCTTTCTCTACATCCTTGATCATATCATCTATGGAGTACTTCTCCTTGCCGGGCTCCAGTGAAACGTTGGGCATTCTTTGGAACTGTACGTCGTTCCAACTCTGACTGTAGCAACAGCCATGAGATTCATTCTGATCAATCATGTGCACCTGATCACGAATAGCCTGATAATTGACTAAAATACCATCTCGCACCAAATCCCACTTCTTACATTTCACCCCTTCGTCATCATAGCCTACAGCACCTAGAGAATGCTTTTGTGTTTTGTCTGCAACCAGATTAACCAATTCATTTCCGTAATTAAAGTCTCCACTTTCCCATTTGTCTAAAGTGGCAAAACTGGTTCCCGCGTAATTGGCTTCATACCCCAAAACGCGATCTAATTCAAGCGGATGACCGACCGATTCATGAATGGTGAGACCCAGATGGTTAGGCTCAAGAACAAGGTCATACTTGCCTGCTTCGACTGATTTTGCTGACAACATTTCTTTGGCTTGTTTGGCACCGGCAATGGCATCTGCAACAATATCATAACTGTGACGGTAAAGGACAACATCACCGGCTCCTTTAATTTCTTCAGCCTTATCCGGAATAATATATTCGTATCCCATGCCCATTGGTGCTCCTAATCCTTGGCGATTCTTAAACTTTCCAGACGATTTATCAATGGCAGTAATATTCAATGTAGGCCAGATTCTGTGAACATCCTGATCAATATAAGAACCTTCTGTAGATGCAAAGTACTTTTGTTCATTGACGAGAAATAATGCGGATGAAATATAATCTGCTCCATTCTCAAGTGCTCTGGCATTGGCCTCCAGAAGCAAATCAACTTTATCTGACACAGGTACCTCCATGGCATTCATTTCAATTGGCGTTTTCCAGGAGATTTCGCCATGACCTTTTACAGGTGCCAATATGATCTCTTCTGTTTGTATTTTTGAATTTGCTTTTGCTACAGAAATAGCGAGTTCTGTTGCTTTCTTAATACCATCCGGAGTAACATCATTGGTAGATGCAAAGCCCCAGGTACCATTGGCAATCACTCGGATTCCAATACCAAAAGATTCGGTATTCACGGTATTTTGCACCATGTTCTCACGAGTAAAAACGTATTGATTTAAATATCTTCCGATCCTGGCATCTGCGTAGGTAGCTCCCATACCTCTAGCAGTGTTTAACGCAACATCAGCCATGGCTTTTTTTGTGGCTACATCCATGCCTGGATTTAGTAGTTCTTCACTGAAAATATTTCTGCCTATGATCGGTATCGGGGATGCAAGAACGCCTGCACCCAAGGCAGCTGTGTACATAAAGTCTCTTCTTTTCAAAGCTTAGTTTATTTAAGTGATTCTATTAATTGAAATGAATTTTCAGGTCAATCCCTAATTCGCAGAAAAAATAGTGGTTTTATATCTAAAACCTGAAATCTTTAGTTGAATTTAGAAATAAATAACAAATTATAAGACGAGCTGTGAAATAACGAAGATGAATGAGTTACACATCACACGTCCTTACTCCATGATTGAGAGCCTTCATCTTATCGTCCCAGGTGGGAATAAATTCTTGCGCTACCCATCCATCATAACCAGTTTCGACAATAGCTCTCATAATGGCAGGGTAAAACAATTCCTGGGTTTCGTCAATCTCATTTCTACCCGGGTTACCTCCTGTATGGTAATGGGCAATATATTGATGATTATCCTTAATGGTCCTAATGACATCGCCTTCCATGATCTGCATGTGATAAATATCATAAAGCAACTTAAATCGATCTGACCCTATTTTTTCTGCCAACTTTACTCCCCAGGCAGTATGATCACACATATAGTCTTTGTGGTCCACCTTACTATTCAACAATTCCATGACAACAGTTACCCCTTTCTTCTCCGCGTGCCTAACCACTTTTTCAAGGCCGACCGCACAATTTTCCAGCCCGGTCTCATCATCCATACCGTTTCGATTTCCTGAGAAAACTATTATACTGGGGATTCCGTATTCCGCAGCATTATCAATTAATCCCAAATACGGTTGAATCAGTTTATCATGATTACCTGGATCGTTAAATCCTTCCACAATATTAGCAAAAGGTCCGGTCCCTAATGCGCAAGTTAAACCATTCTTGATGAGCATTGGCCATTCTTCAACTGTAGTAAGCTCTACTGATTTTAAACCGTCAATACCTTTAATTCCTTCTATAAATTCCTCCCAAGGAATACCTCCATAACACCATCTACATACAGAATGATTAACATTTCCGTTATGACCTGCCAAAGTTTTATTTCCCAATAATTGAGTGCCAATACTGATACCACCCATGCCGATCAACATATTATTTATCGCGTCTCTTCTTTTCATTATTGCTTAATTTTAATATCTATATTTTCACAAAGTATTCTATTTTTTATACATCGCACTAAGGTCCAAATCGTCATTCACAGACTGCTGTAGCACTAATAGTTCATCCATGAGTTGACGCAATTTGGCCTCATGATCTTTATCATATGCCAGATTTTTAGTTTCCTCAGGATCTTCCTCCAGATTGAACAGCATTATTTGGTCGGCTTCAGGATAGACGATTAGCTTGTAACCATCCTTCCTGATCATACGTTGAAGATTTCTATACGCTCCATATATGGCTTCATAATTTCCTTCTTCAGAATCTCCTTTAGCCTGACCGATTATACTGTTAAACTCTACATAATCAGGCTTGCTAATTTCGGCAAGCTCTAAGGCAGTTGCCATCACATCCTGTAAATAAATGTCATTTTGTACTTTTTGATTGGCAGGCAAATCCGGCCCCATGATGATCATCGGTACTCGGATGCTGTGATCGTACATGGACTGCTTACCGAGTAATCCATGCTTACCAACTGCCAATCCATGATCGGCGGTAAAAACAACATATGTATTCTCCATTTGACCTGAATTTTCCAGAGCATCCAGAATTAAACCAATTTGTTCATCGAGATGTGATATAATGGCGTAATATTCCTGAAGATGAACTTTTACCGCATATTCTGTTCTGGGATACGGAGCAAGCGCTTCATCTCGCAATGTTCTTTCATTTCCAATGGCCTCTTTAAATGGATGTTCCGGTGCAAAACTGCTCGGTATTGAAATTTGATCCAGGGGATACATGTCAATAAATTTTTGAGGGGACTGTCGATGATCATGCGGTGCATTGAAGGCCAGGTACATGAAGAATGGCTTATCACGCTCTTTGGCTCTGTTAATGTAATCTAAAGCATCATTTCTCAACACCTCGGACCAGTGCGTACCACCTTCCCAAAACCCGCCTTGAGCAGTATCTGTGGGAAGCCAAGTCGTGTCACTTTCGCTTAATGGTCTGTTGTAACCAAGAGGCAAAACGTCATCTACTGTAAGCAATCGTCCGTCAATTCTCTTTTTATTTTTAACATCTTCCATTCCAGCAAGAACCTCGTGGTGTTTCCATTGATGTCCGGGCATTCCTCCACGTACATTTCGAACAGTCTGGAAAACAGAATCAGCAGGGGCATCCACGTGCCATTTTCCTGACATGTAGGTATCGTAACCAGCCTCCTGCATTAACCTTCCCCATGTTTTTTCATAGGCGGTGGTGTCTCCATTAACCCAATTTTGCTTAAAATCTCGTGCATTCCAAATACTCCGTCCTGATATAATCATTGCTCTGCTTGCTACACATATGGCACCATTCCATCCTCCCATGTTGTAAGTGTGTGTGAACGTGACCCCTTTCTGAACCATGCGATCCAGATTTGGCGTATAAATTTCATCATTCCCGAATGCGCTTACCGCACTATAGGTCATATCATCTGCAAAAAGAAATACAAAATTGGGTTTGCTATTGTTTTTTATGTCAATATCCGAAGAATTACAACCACAAAATATCGCCAGGAAAATGCATAAGCATAACATATAAATTTTCATAAATGGAAAATAACGATGTTTCTTCGGATTCAGAAATCGAAATTGAATATTAATCTATCTTGTCTAATAATTATTCGTAAAATAGTATATCCAAAATTAAAGCATTCGCTCTTCATTCAGTTTACTTTCAATGATTTGCCACTCCTTTCTAAACATTTTCCTCCTGGAAAAATACAATATTGAATTTGGCCAATTAAGGAAAAGAACTTTCCATTCCAGGTAATGAGTAATCCGACCAATTAACCATTCCGGGTCAAATCCGGTCCAGTTTCCAGCAATCCCCATGAGGTTATACTTTAACACCGAAAAGACTTCTTCCCTGTTAATTCGTTTAGCTTCCTTGAGCGTGAATTGCCCCTTATCAATAGCCTTTACTATCTGTTGGAGATCGTATTCCTGAATTTCATTGTCAACATACAATTCAGAGAGCGCTATCCAGAGGTTTTTTCTTGCCGTTGAATAATTTTCTCTCATTTACTTTTCTTAATCTTTTACGTATGCCATTCTATTAAAGGTGCACAGCTGTTTCGAAAGCTAGCAATTACAGGATAAGGCCATCCATACCTTGACAAAATCTCATGTAAAATTTTGTCTTGAACATTAAAGTGTACAAATCAAAGAACACGAATAAGATTGATCCCATCCCTAATCGGTAAAATGACGTTTTCAACTGCTTCGTGTTGTTGTACATATGCATTAAATTCATCAATCTGCGAAGTCATCTTATCTTTCTTTTCCTCGAGCACTCTCCCTTTCCAAAGCACATTATCCGCTAAAATCATGCCGCCGGAATTCATTTTATTTAGCAATAGATCAAATTGACTTTGATAATCCTTTTTTCCCGCGTCCATAAAAACAAAATCGAACGCCAGGTCAGTGTTTTCAACAAAAGCATTGGCATCGCCATAGATACATTCTATATGTTCAGACAAGCCGGAAAGCACAAAATACTTATGGTGAAAATAAGCATACTCTTCTTCAAGTTCCAGGGTATAAATTTTGGCACCCAGACCCAGACCTGACGCCATGCACAAGGTCGCATAACCCGTAAATGTCCCGATTTCAAGTATGTTTTTAGGTTTAAACAACTGAACCAGCATTTTCAGCAACTGACCCTGCAACGGTCCGGACAACATCTGAGGTCTAAGCGTTTTAAGATGCGTTTCTCTTCTTAGTTCCCTTAGATACTGTGCTTCCTCTGAACTGTTTTGTATACAGTAGGTATTTAATTCCTCTGTTTTGTTCATATCCGTTTGCTTTTTTTTCGTTTCAATAAAATAGGATAAAGGGTAACCGCCGAGATAATGATGACCACACCCATGTAAAATTCGATGTTAAGTTCTTTGTGTTCCTTTAATAGAAAAATCGCCAGAAATATTCCATACACCGGCTCCAGATTGACCGTGAGTGAGGCAGCAAAGGCAGAAATATGATTTAAAGCTCGTAATGCTAAGACGTAAGCCAAAGTCGTACAAATAAGTGCAAGAATTAAAAGATACACCCAGTCCATGGCTTCCGGTAAAAAGGAACTCACCGGATCATAAAGAAAAAACAATGGCAATAACAACGATAACGAAACCCAAGCTGAACCAAGCTCGATGAAACTCATTTCCTTTTCTCTCCCATCGATGATGTACTTTTTATTGAGTGTGGTGAATACAGCCGCCAGAAATGCTGAAATTAAACCAAGAATAATTCCAGATATATACGCTTCATCAATATTGTTAACGATCAAGGCCATTGCAGGTACAATGATTAAACCAATCAGCAGGTCGATCCACTCTAAATTTTTCTTGAGGAAAAGGGGTTCTATTAAAGAAACCATAAAGGATGTACAAGCCATAGCAACTAAGGTAACAGATGCATTGCTATATTGGACTGCAGCGAAAAAAAACACCCAATGTAGTCCGGTGACTACTCCTATGCCACTTAATCGGAGTATTTGCTTTCTTGACAGATGACGAAAAATGTATTTTCGATCTATGATGAATATAAAACTAATAGATGTGATCAAAACCCTCCACCACACAATTAAAAGTGCCGGTAACGTCATCCAATCTCCCAGAATAGCTGTGAATCCGAATAGGAGCACTGCCACATGCAACTCCAGGTAAGCTCTTCGCTGTAAGTCCACACTACAAAAATCACTATTTTTTGTAAAATTCCTGCTCAATACAAATTAATAATTTCTCATATTATTTTATTCTAGTATTTTTGACTTCAACTAAAACTAATTACCTCGCCTATGACTATCAACAAAGGTGATAAAGCACCTGATTTTACATTGCACTCTTCTGACAGAAAAAAAGTAAGCCTCAGTGATCACAGAGGAAAGAACGTAGTACTTTTGTTTTTTCCACTTGCATTTACTGGCGTTTGTACAGCTGAATTGTGTTCTGTCAGAGATGACATGAGCGAATATGAGGCTCTGGATGCAGAAGTTTTTGGTATATCAATAGATACTGTTATGGTTTTAGATAAATTTAAAGAAGAACAAGGCTACAATTTTACACTGCTTTCTGATTTCAATAAAGAAGTCTGTCGATCCTATGGATCTTATTATGATGAATTTGTACTTGGAATGAAAGGTGTAGCTAAAAGGTCAGCATTCGTAATTGATAAAGAAGGTGTGATCAAGTATGCTGAAGTTTTAGACAACGCGGGTGAACAACCTGATTTTGAAGCTGTTAAATCTACATTGAACGACCTAAACTAATTATCCTCATGAATATTATTGAATCTCTAGAATTAGAAGAAGTACAAGTTGCAGAAGAGGTTATCGATTCTGGTAATCTTTCTGAACTCATCGTATACAACGACGACATCAACACATTTGATTGGGTTATAGAGTGTTTTATACAAGTTTGTGATCATTCTCACACACAGGCGGAACAATTGTCACTCATTGTACACTTTAATGGCAAGGCCATTGTCAAGACTGGTGAATATGAAAAGTTAAAGCCCATGAAAGAAGCCTTGATAGAAAGAGGCTTGAGTGCAGCAATAGAAAGTATGGCAGGATCCAGAAAATAGATGCCCATTTTTCTGATCTCTGAAAAGGATCCCATTTTTCCTGATGTAGCTTTAGCCGATGAACATGGCATCATCGGTATCGGAGGTAATTTAGAAACTTCTACACTCCTTAAAGCTTATCAATCCGGTATTTTCCCATGGTACAATGAATTCGATCCCATATTATGGTGGTCGCCAAATCCCCGTTTTGTGCTCTTTCCCGAAAATTTAAAGGTTAGTAAGTCGATGCGACCCTACTTCAATCAGCAAAAGTTCCGGGTTTCCCTGGATACGCATTTTCATGAAGTCATAAAGGCTTGCCAACGCATTAAAAGACAGGGACAAAACAGCACCTGGATCACTGACGAAATGTTGGAAGCTTATCAACTTTTGCATCAATTAGGATACGCTCACTCTGTTGAAGTGTGGGAAGGAGATCAGTTGGCAGGAGGATTATACGGTGTGTCATTAGGTAGAGTTTTCTTCGGAGAGTCTATGTTTACCCTTCGGGCCAATGCTTCAAAGTTTGGCTTTATTTCGCTGGTTAGAATGCTAAAGGAAAGAAATTTTTGGATGGTAGACTGCCAACAGGAAACCAATCATTTGCGCACAATGGGTGCTGAGGGCATCAGCCGTTCTGAATTTGTAGAATTTTTGGATAGAAACCGCAAAGAACCGACGCTCGTGGGAGATTGGAGCCATTGGGTAGAATAAAAAAGCGAAGCCTCTACAAGTCAGAAGCTCCGCTATTATTTTTTATAGCTCCCGTGTATTTATCTAAATCTAACTGTTACACTTTCACCGATCCAACATCCACTCACAGATACCTTATCACCGGCTTTTACCTTTCTCATAAATCCATCCTCCTGTGATGGGAGAGAAGAATTATACTTACTAATTCTAGAAGAAGCATCTTCAGCAACTTCAGGATCTATGGATCTTGCATATGCATACTTTTCAATTGCAGCAATGATGGCCAATCTTTGATCCCATGAGTCTCCACATGATCTTGCAGTACTTCCGTACATATCACCAATCAACATATAAGGGCGACCCCAGTCTGATCGAAGTTGAGCAGCAGTTCTGGCTTCAGCTCTAGCTTCACCGTATTTTTTCATTTTTCTGAAAAGAATAGAAGCTTTAGAAAAATGGTATCCTGCTTTTTTCTCTACATCTTCCTCAGTAGCGATGGCTTCATCGTACTTGTCCAGTGCTTCCTGAAATTTTTCTTCCTCATAAAGCTTTCTAGCCATGATTCCAGGATTATTCGCCTCAAATTCTGCTTGCTTTTCCGCATTGACTTTTGCTGCCCACTCTTCGTATTTCACCTTCATTTCCTGCATGATGGGTAAGTCATCTTCACAACCTCTTCTTTTAAGTTGATTGTAAATGTCCTTCACCATCTCAATGTCATTCTTATTGTCTTCGTACTCAGGTGTTAATTTTTCAAGAAAGTAGTTACAGTCAAAAATACTTCTCTCAATCTGTGCATACTTTGCATTCACCGCATCGATGGCTTGCTGATAATAAGGACCATAGGTTTCGCTATTAACTACATTATATTCAGCAATGTCATTTAACAACTTGTGAATTTGTCTTGCTTTCTCAGCATCAATTTTTTCAGCGATGTATTGATCCACTGCAATGTAACCAAGCGGAGTAATGACGGTATACTCTACATTATTTCCACCCACTTCAATGGCCTCTTCCAGAACAGCCATGTTAGCAACATAGGGTTGTCTCAATTCGTAATACATGTCGTATCCTTTCCTACCCAATAAATAGGCAATTTGATTAGGATAGCAATCTTCCTGTCCGGCACAGCTTAATTTGATCGCTTCATTTCTATAACATTCAATTGCTTGATCGTACAGTTCCAGAATTTTGTTTGCATATTCTTTCTTCTGAGCTTCATCCGTTTCATCTGTGTACAACTGTTTGTACAATTTAATACCATCTGTATAATGAAAATCTCTATTACCATCTGCTGCTGGTGCAATTTCATACGCAATTTTCCAATTGTCAAAAGCAATCTTGAAATCGTCCGTTTTCATCGCTGCTCTATATATAGAGTGAGCGTTTTCAGCTGCATCTTTTTGTGGCATACCGATCCATGTCTCACATTGTGCATAAATTCCAGCAAAAGCGAGTACTATCATTATTAGTGTTAAACTAGCATTTCTAAACATTATCTCATTGTTTAAGTTTCGCAAAATATCTGTCTTAATTGTATTTCCTTTTTATGAACCATTCATCATCATTGAAAGTGAAACCCACCGAAATTCTCGCGTATCTTTCAATCAAAGGTGTCCCGGTTCCCCTGACGCCAAATCTAAATGCGGCATTAATATGAGAAATTTTTCGCTGATAATAAAATGGAAAACTCGCCCCCATGTTTAATCCAGCGTCGGTTACCTGGACATTTTCAATGATCTGAGGGTCTCTTTGATAAAATACTCCAGCTTTGTAAATCACGCGCTTGAAGTAATTGTTAAACGATTTCACATCGGGACGGTAGGTCCCTCCTATACTTAACTTCCATGAATCCGATAAAGTTTCCTCTCTTACAGAATTTTTATACGTGCTCCATGCACCATAGTCAAAATTAAAGCCTATGCTGTACTTTGAATCATGATAGTATGTGGCACCTATACCGAACTCTGCCGGAAGTCTTCCCTCTCCTCGCAAACCACTGGCATACTGTAGCGTATCTGCACCCCAGTCCTGATAAACATTCAGTCCTTCAGGAGCTGCTGTCCTTCTGGTGACTTCATTGAGGGTATAAAAATTATGTGCAGAATTTCCATATAGTCCCAGATTAAGCATCTTTGTCTTAACAGACTTATCCGATTCAAATTCTTTTTTATTGATAAACCAATTGTAAAGAATTCCGGCATCCCAAATGAAGCCATTGACATTGTAATCGATGGTATACATGTTTTCAAGGGCAGTATTAGCATCTAAGAAATCTATGCTCTCATTATAATTAATGTTTCCAAAAAGGTAACCAACATTAGCACCAAAACTGACAGCCTTATATTGTAGCGCATTACCCCACATCAATTTATAAAGTCCTCCATTCCCTTCAAAGTCCTTTTGGTATAATCCCAAATTATCATCTTCATAGGTGGAACTGATATTGTATCCTACTGTTGTATGTGGTTTGAGAAATAAAGCCATACCTAATTTCACATCTCGCTTAATCGGGTCCAGAGAAGCATTGATTGGATTTCTCAGTGGAAAACCAAGTGCTAAATAATCCAGATTTCCCTTCCATTTATCTGCACGGTTTTCGCCGTCGCTAATTTCAAAATATCTCGCACTAACTCCGACTTCGAATGCAGTTCTATTCAAAAAAGCATAACTGGCTGGATTCTGAATATTAATGTGATATGGGTCCGTGTAAGAAGCTCCCTGACCAGCAAAACCCTGATAAAACACAAGGTTATCCGAATGGATGTTTCCTAATCCAAATGCTGAAAAAGGGCTGTCATCAACCTGTTGGGCATGCATTCCCAGAAAAGAAAACATACACAAAAAGAGTGATGGATATACTAAATTTCTAATCATTAAAATTCATTATTACATTCAGTCCAATGAGGACTAAGTTTGGATTTACAAATATCTCAGAATTAATCTTTTTAGCAAAGAAATCAGCGTCGCCGCCTGTTAAAATCACGTTAATTTCGTCGTGCTTTTCTCGAATCCTTCTTATAAACGATTCAATTTCCAAAAGTGTACCTAAGGTAGCGCCATTCTGCAGTGCTTCCTCAGTCGTAAGTCCTAAAAGATTTTCCAAACCTCCCCGTTTTACTAAAGGTAAGGCTGCGGTATAATCATGCATTGATTTCAATCGCAATTCGACACCTGGAGCAATATTTCCACCTATGTATGTTTTGCTCTTTAATATCACATCATAGGTAATGCAAGTTCCGATATCAATAACACAACTATCAGTTTCAGGATAAAGCGCATTTGCTCCTACAACACCTGCAATTCTATCCCTGCCTAACGTCTTAGGCGTATTATATTTTATTTCAATGGGCAGTCTGGCATCTGCATTCAATAAGAATAGATGATCATTCTTTTGTAAATGGTGCATCAGATCCTTAGGAATGCGTCCACTGGCACTGATTCCTACCCGTTGAAAATTATAGTCTTTTCTTATGCGGTCTAAGTCGGAAACACTGAATGAACTTCTAACATCTTTATGCAGAATCTCATTTTCTTCGATGATGGCTATTTTAATATATGAATTCCCGATATCAATACAGAGATTCATTTCTAATGTTTGAAATGTCTGACACCAGTAAATACCATTGCCATTCCCCTCCGATTGCATTCGTCTATGCTTAATTGGTCTTTTATAGACCCACCCGGCTGAACAACTGCTGCGATTCCCGCTTCACCTGCAATCTCTACACAATCAGGAAAAGGGAAAAAGGCATCTGAAGCCATTACGGAACCCTTCAAATCAAATCCAAAATTTTCAGCTTTATGAATGGCCTGCCTGCATGCATCGACACGAGAAGTCTGTCCACAACCCATACCGAGAAGTTGACCGCCTTTTGCCAGCACGATGGTATTGGATTTCAGATGTTTCACACATTTATTAGCAAATATCAAGTCTTCCATTTGTTCCTCGCTCGGAGCCTTCTCTGTCTTTGTTTCAAAAGTTAAGTCCTCCGCTTTCTTCAGATCCGTATCTTGCATGATCACACCATTTAATAAAGATTTGAACGACTTACGGTGGGTATACCAATTGTTGATTGTGAGCAAAATTCTTTTCTTCTTCTTACTTAACAATGCGTATGCATCATCACTGAATCCCGGAGCAATTAAAACTTCGTAAAATATTTTATTAATTTCTTCTGCTGTGGCCAGGTCAATTTCTGAATTGCTGATCAAAATGCCACCAAATGCTGAAACCGGATCTCCTGCTAGCGCAGCTTTCCAGGCTTCTAAAACAGTATCTCTTGTTGCAACTCCGCATGGATTTGTATGCTTTAAAACCGCAAAAGTCGGTCGGTCATCTTTAAATTCTGACATTAGATTGACAGCGGCATCTACATCAACTAAATTGTTAAAAGACAGCGCTTTCTCACCACTTTTTTCAAACATTTCGTTAAGCTCACCAAAGTAAATGCCTTTCTGATGGGGGTTCTCACCATATCGTAAAGTTTCGGAATGGTGAATACTAACCTTAAAGTTTTCTTCTTCGGAATCTTCGTCAAAGTAATTAAAGATTGCCGTATCGTAGTTAGAACTCACTCTAAATGCACGTCTCGCAAGTTCCTTTCTTTCATCCCTGGTAGTAGAGCACTCGTTTTCATTCAGGCAATCCAAAAAATATGCATAGTCATCCATGGATGGCACAACGACTACATCTTTATAATTCTTTGCTGCTGCTCTGATTAGAGAAATACCGCCAATATCAATCTTTTCTATGATTTTGGTTTCTTCATTTGTGGATTTGACTGTTTCTTCGAAAGGATAAAGATCCACAATGACACAGTCTATCTCAGGAATGTCGTACTGGTCCAATTGACCTAAATGATCTTCTTCACGGCGAGCTAAAATTCCGCCAAACACTTTGGGATGAAGCGTCTTTACTCTGCCATCTAAGATGGATGGATAGGTGGTTAAGTCTTCCACTCGCTCTACGCTTGCGCCTAAGGCTTCAATGAAGGCCTGCGTGCCTCCTGTCGAATATATGGTAACATTATTTTCCTTGAACGCCGCTATAATAGGTTCTAATCCATCTTTATGAAAAACGGATATCAAAGCAGATTTGATCTTCTTCAAAGTTTCAGCCTGGTTTAATTTTTAAAAAGATGCGCAAATGTAAGAAAATTACCTCGAAAGGATCGGGATAGTAAAGTTTCATTTAGGGCGTTTCAAAAAAAAACACATGAAAATATGATCATGTATTGACATATTGATCAGAATGTCATAATTTACGATATCCTTAAATAGCAACCATTATGATCATATCCAATAAAAACCATATCGTTAAAGATGCAATTTGTATCACTATTATACCCCTCATCTACTTACTAGGATATTTGATCAAGCATCTGATTTAGTCGATTTTGAGGACCAGTCCTTTTAAATATTTACCCTCCGGATGAAATATATTGACCGGATGATCGGCTCCCTGTGACATTCTGTAGAGAATCTGACAAGCCCTTCCAGCTTCTATTGCGGCTGCGGTGATAGTATCTTGAAAGAGTTGAACATCGATCACTTGAGAGCAGCTGAAAGTAAATATCAAACCGCCACTTTTGACTTTTTCAATCGCTGATTTATTAATCCGTTTATACGCCTGAACTGCATTGTGTTTTTTACGTTGGTTTTTAGCAAATGCAGGAGGATCTACTACAATGATTTCATATTGATCAGCATCAATTTCCTTTAAGTATTTATTGACATCCTCCGTAAGCGCCTGATGAGCACTCGATTTACCTGTCATTGCCACATTTTCGATAAGCATATCAATGGCCTTTTTAGAAGCATCGATAGAAGTGACACTTTTTGCTGCGTTATTCAAAGCGTAGATTGAAAATCCGCCAGTATAGCAATAAAGATTAAGGATGGATTTGCCTTGCGCAAATTGTCCTAAAAGTTGTCGATTGTCACGCTGATCCAAAAAGAATCCAGTCTTCTGGCTATCCTGCAATTCTACTTTAAATTGATTTCCATTTTCAATAATCATAAACTCATTCTGTTCACCCACCAAAAATTCATCTTTCATATTCACCGCGTAATGATCCGGCAGCACACTTTTACTTTTATCATATATGGTACTAATCTGTGGAAGCAATTGGTTTATAGCATCTTTGACATGATGGATTTGCATATGCATACCAATGGTGTGGCATTGAATAACAGCTGCTTTATGATAGATATCGATAATCAGTCCTGACGCACCATCACCCTCCCCATGGAACAATCGATAAGCGGTAGTTTGGTCAGAAGGTAGATTTATTTTTTTTCTTAGCTCAATGGCTTTTTGGATAAGTCCGATCCAGAAATCCCGATCAATCTTTACTTTAGTAAAACTTAAGATACGCAGCATGATACTACCCTCCTGATAGTATCCAATGGCCAAAAATTCTTCCTTTGTTGATTGAATTTCTACGATATCACCTTCTTTGCAATGATTGGCATCGATAACCCCTCTGGAGAATATCCAGGGATGCTTGCGCTTTACAGAAGCAATGCGATCATTCTTTATCTTGACAATGGGATACATTTCGATTTATTTATATTATTATGATCATGTCTTTTTGGAACAGCAAAGTAAAGGCTATTTTAGCGTACTTCAAATTAAAGTAAATTGTAATATGTCTAAGGAATTACAGGATAAGCAAATTTCTAAGTTTTTCGATATCATATATCGAAATTTTAAGTTCCTCAAGGAGGAGGGTGATGTTTTTTATCACTTTTGGTATGGGGATAAAAAGCAGGTGATAAGAATGTTTCAAGGCATGTCCTTTCCATCTATTAAAGATCAGGAAGCCATGGGTAAAATCAAAACAGACAAGTTGTTGGTCGTCTGTGCTACGAATAGAGAAAAGGAAATGGTCTACGGCGCTGGAATTATAAGTCTTGAAAGTAAGGATGTGGCTCATCTCCTTAGCTTTGTCATTCATCCGGAACATAGAAATAATAATTTAGGAAAAGATTTAATTCGAGCGATTGAAGAAGTGATGAAACTTTTGAATCTTGCTTTATTAAAGACTAAGTTTAGAACTTATTGGAAATCTAATGAGCACTGGAACAAACTGCTGGATAAAACAGGTTGGACAGCACCTCAAACTTTAATTTACTATTTCACCATACCTGACATCAAGACACAATTTGATACTCAATGGTTTAAGTATGCAAAGCTTCCTGAACCGTTCTATATTGAGGAGTGGGGAAGAGAAAGCTTGAAAAAATTAAAGGATACGCTAGCTCTTCCGGAATGGCAAGGCATGGTTCCTGAATCATTGAATCCCATTCAAATGCCTAAGAAAATTTTACCACATGTAAGTTTGATCCTAATGAAAGGAAATGAAGTTGCAGGCTGGTTGATCTGTCATTTATTAGAGGAGGATATTGTTCAGGCCACCTCTATGTATATCAATCCAAAAATGGGAAAAGGTCTGGGGATGGCATTGATCGCAGAAGGCAGTAAGCGAAGAAAACTTGGTGTGCAAGTGATATTTATGGTAGAAAAACATAACCATAAAATGTTAAATATGGTGCGTAAACATTTCGATCGTAAATCTACCAATGAATACGAGTTGCAATCAAGATCTCTGGTGATTGAAAAACGATAACAAATTTCTCTATTCTTCTTGAATCTTTTGTTTGAAGGAATTTAACCGCTCTTTGAAAAAAGAAATACCAAATATTACGAATAATAAATTAAGTATAATTAGTCCCCATTGACCCATTGTTGGCACTGTAAAAGCAGGAGCAACATCGATTAAGCAATCCTGTTCGTAAGCAATTGGAGATGATATACAATCGATGGAATCAGCATCATTTATATTTTCTGATTTTAATCCCACGTACATGTTTAGACTATCATCACCATCCAGATCTCCAAAATCAAAAATGGGACTATTTTCGCTCTCATTATCTCCAAAATCAAAATTGCTAAAAGGATCTTCTTCATCGAACTGAAGAACATAATTACCGTCTACATCTTTAGCGTAATAATTGATCTCAACTTTTGATTCACTTCCATTCAATGCCACAAATATGGCTTCATCAACTCCATCACCTGATAAATCCGCGAAATAGGGTGAGTAAATGGTGGTATTCCCTACCTCAATATTATCGAACATTGCAGCCATGTCAGGACTCGGAGTATAGGAACCATCCACCAAATCAAATACTGTGATACCGTTGTCTGTTTCTTCTCCTGAATTAAAACTTAAAGTTCGGGTGATGACAATTTCCTTTTCACAATCTGCATCTAAGTTTGCAAATTTTACCGACGCAAAGTCTTCGCCATTCAGCGTTCCAAAGTCTTTTTGACTCTCCTCCGGAGGTACAAAGCCATCAGGAGTATTGGAATAACAAATCACTTCACCTTTAAATTCACCTAAAACCAAATCCAGTCTGCCGTTAAGCGTAGCATCTCCCAATGAGAAATTGAAGAAAGGCGACGCTCCTGAATTAGCGAATTCATCATTGAAAATCATTAAAGGATTATCTTCCCCCGTTAATTCGACAAAGCTTCCATTCTGATTTTCAAAGTATTGAAGAAAATATCCACTCGAACCCTCGCCATCCTCAAGGGAAATAACCAATAGATCCTGGTCTCCGTCATTGTCTAAATCACCTGATAAAGGCTGACGCTGATAAATTGAACTTGTTTCATCAAATTCATAAAGTGAAAGTCCATCAAAAGGATTGGAGGTGCATGGGCCCGTGAAAGGATCACCATACATTGTTTGAGCTTGCATACTTAAACAACTCGCTACAGCTATACCGAGTGCTCCAGCTATTTTTACTCCACTTGTTTTCAGCCTCCTTATGAGTCTGAGTATCCGAAGTATTAAGTATTGCTTTTTCTGATGTGACCAGGTTTGAAATTGGCCTTTATCGAGACTGTTTTTAAGTTTAGAAAGGTGTGCATTAAGTTGGTAAACTAGATTTTTTGATCTAGAAGAAGATGGTTTCATATGTTTTTGGCCCTTTCGTTTGATCAAATGTAAGAAATTATCTTGCCAAAGTTGCCATACCATTGAAATGTTTACCCTATATTAATGAACTACTCATAGTAAACAGTATCTGGTTTACTTGTCCATCTGTTTCCTTTTATTCTAAACCTGAACGGCCAGTTTGAGCACTCCTCTGCAGTAGACATGCCGACTCTCGGACCTACTAAAATTTCTTTCGGATCTGTAAGAGGCCAACCCTCCTCTATCCAGATCTGTTCTCTTTGTGTTAAATCAGTTCCATTAAGTCCTTTGTGGATGCCCATAGCGATGCTAAATTTACCAGGACCATTGGTCATTTCTTTACGTACTTTTGACATAGATCTTCTCCTGGCCATTGCTTCTTGGCCTTCCAATGGTTCAACTGCTCTTACGAGAATGCAATGTGCAACGCCTTCGGGTCCTGTAATCACATTGAAAAGGTGATACATGCCGTAAATGATGTATATATATCCCGTTCCGGGCTTGCTGAACATGGTTTTTGTTCTCGGAGTCACTTTATTTCCATAAGCATGACTAGCCTTATCTTCAGGCGCCTTATAAGCTTCCGTTTCAACAATGATACCGCTGGTGTACTGGCCATCTATGAGGGTGCAAAGCTTCTTTCCCAGCAATCGTTTGCTGATTTCCAGAATGTCCTCGCCTTCATAAAAACTTCTTGGAATCACCATTTATCGACGCTTGCTGTAATTTGGTGCTTCCTTGGTAATGGTAATATTGTGAGGATGCGATTCAATAATTCCGGCATTGGTAATCTTAGAAAACTGCGCTTTTTGTAGCGCTTCGATGTTCCTGGCTCCACAGTAACCCATTCCTGCCCTTAAACCTCCGATATATTGAACCATAACCTCAGACAAATAACCTTTATAGGCCACTCTGCCTTCGATTCCTTCTGGTACCAATTTTTTTATGTCATCCTCTACATCTTGGAAATACCGATCTTTAGAGCCCAACTCCATCGCCCCTATCGATCCCATGCCCCGATAGATTTTGAATTTTCTGCCTTCAAAAATAACAGTTTCCCCCGGGGCTTCTTCTACACCTGCAAACAGAGACCCTCCCATAATGGTAGAAGCCCCAGCAACGATTGCTTTCGCTATATCACCGGTGTATCTTATCCCTCCGTCTCCAATGATGGGAACACCACTACCTTTAATGGCTTCTGCTGCATTATAAATAGCCGTCAGTTGAGGCACACCAACTCCCGCAACTATTCTGGTGGTACAGATACTTCCGGGACCAACGCCCACTTTTACCCCATCAGCACCAGCCTCTACCAAGGCTTTTGCTCCTGATCCGGTAGCAACATTTCCACCGATAACCTGTAAATCTTTATAAGTTTTTTTGACTTCCTTAACAGCTTCCAGCACTCCATGTGAATGTCCGTGAGCCGTATCAATCGTAATGACATCTACACTCACAGATTGCAATGCTTGTATGCGATCGTGCATATCATTGGTAACGCCGACTGCGGCACCGACCATCAAGCGGCCATACGTATCCTTAATAGAATCAGGGTAGTCTGTCAACTTTAAAATATCCTTATAGGTGATCAAACCCATCAAAATATTATTGGCGTCCACCACCGGCAGTTTTTCAATCTTATACTTTTGCAGAATATCTTTGGCTTGATCTAAGGTCGTTCCCACCGGTGCAGTAATCAGATTTTCCTTCGTCATGATTTCACTGACCTTTACACCCATGGCCTTTTCAAAACGAAGATCACGGTTGGTAAGAATGCCTACAAGCTTTTGATTTTTGTCTACAATCGGTATACCACCTATCTTATAAGTAGACATTAAGTTGTGCGCTTCTCCTATGGGTTGATCAGGCCCCAAAGTTACGGGATCGATGATCATTCCACTTTCTGACCTCTTCACCTTTCTGACCTGATCCATTTGTTCTTCAATGGTCATGTTCTTATGAATCATACCGATTCCTCCCTGCCGCGCAATGGCAATGGCGAGACCGTATTCTGTCACGGTATCCATAGCGGCAGATACAATAGGAACATTAATGGTAATGTCTCTGGTGAGTTTGGATTTGATGTCAACGTCTCTGGGTAAAACTTCCGAATGAGCCGGAATTAAGAGGACATCATCAAAGGTCAGGGCTTCCTGGGTAAACTTTTCGTTGAAATTATTTCTATCCATGCGCAAAGATAATCGTAAGATTTTTTTATGAAACTAAATGCAAGGATTTTTTGGAAAATTCAGTTTTCATACGTAATCACGCCTATTCTCAAACGTCGCTGCGATTTGGTACCGGTCTATATCTGTGGGGAAGTGGAGACTTACTGGTACCTTCCGGAGAACTGGAAGTCAGAAGAGATTTTGGACGCTGGTTTAGTGTAGGAATAGAGGCTAATTTCGGACATTTTAGTTCTATTGACCAATCTGATGGCATCTCACGTTTCAGTTATAGCTTAACAACATTTGCCTGTAATCAGCTACTGGTATTTAATCTTCTTGACACCGACTGGATGGATTTATCACTAGTAGGTGGGTCTTCCATAAGGTATCAACATCAATTACTTCTTTCTCCACTTCTACCACAAGACCCCTTCACTGGTGAAGATGGCACATTTAGATCAGAAAGGTATGTGCTCTTTGGTGGACATCTCAGACCTGAAGCACTTATTCATTTTTCATCCAAAGACAAAGTCAACGTTGGTATTTCTACCTCTGTGTACAATCAAGGTGAAATATTCTCAAGTATGTCCATCAGCTATATGCGAAAAATTTGAGAAAGATTTTGATATTTGCCTGAAAGACATTTCAATGATTCAGGTTTTTGATGATGATTACTTTATGAAACAAGCCATTGCAGAGGCACAACAAGCCATGGCGGAAAATGAGATTCCGGTAGGTGCCGTTATTGTTAGTCAGCAAAGAATTATCGCTCGAGCTCACAATCAAACTGAAATTTTGAAAGATGTAACCGCACATGCTGAAATGCTGGCCATCACCTCAGCTAGCTCTTACCTTGGTGGCAAATATTTACAGGACTGTACCATGTATATCACTTTAGAACCCTGTGTGATGTGTGCTGGAGCCTTAAGATGGGCACAAATTGGAAAACTGGTGTATGGCGCAACTGATGACAAATCCGGTTTTTCCAGAATTGGTCGTGAACTATTACATCCAAAAACAAAACTGGCCTATGGTGTCCGACAAAAAGAATGTGCCGAAATGATGCAGGCATTTTTTAAAGCAAAGAGAAGTTAGCATTTTATTTGATTTGCCTTCAGTTACTCTTCACGCAATTTTCGACATCACTATATTCGCTTTTCAGGTATTTAATTCTATATTTATTTACTAATACCAATTATATAGAAGGAAATGAAACCTACAGATATATCAGATCCGGAGTATTTTCACAAAGTTGTAGATTGTCAATATGCATGTCCCGCTCACACCCCAGTACCGGAATACATTCGACTCATATCCGCTGGTAAGTACGACGAGGCCTACATGGTGAATTGGGAATCCAATGTTTTTCCAGGAATCCTGGGCAGGACCTGCGATCGGCCGTGTGAACCTGCCTGCAGAAGAGGACGGGTAGAAGAAGAGCCCGTTGCCATATGCCGGCTCAAGCGGGTTGCCGCAGATAACAAAGGTGATGTCAAGCCATATATGGTCAGTGGGCCTTTTGAGTCCAATTGTAAAAAAATTGCTTTAATTGGAGGTGGACCTGCTTCTTTGACAGTCGCACGCGATCTTGCACCCCTCGGATATGAAATTCATCTTTACGACGAATGGCATAAAGGAGGCGGCATGATGAGAACCCAAATCCCTGCTTTTCGACTTCCAGAGGAAGTGCTGGACGAAGAAGTGAATTACGTCGTGGACCTGGGAATTCACACGCATTTCAATACCTATGTATCTTCTATGAAAGAAGTCCTGGATCAGGATTATGATGCCGTATTTGTAGGTACGGGAGCTCCCAAGGGACGGGATCTGAATCTTAAAGGTCGGGCGGAAGCTGACCAACATGTTCATATTGGAATTGAATGGTTGGAAAGTGTGGCGTTCGGCCATCGAACATCAGTTGGCAACAAAGTCATTATCCTTGGTGGTGGAAATACAGCGATGGATTGTTGCAGAACTTCAAGGAGGATAGGTGGAGAGAAAGTGACAGTAGTGGTCAGAAGTCCATTTAAAGACATGAAAGCTTCACCCTGGGAGATTGAAGATGCCATCAGAGAGGATATTCCTATCTTAAATAATATGCCGCCAAAAGAGTTTGTTGTAGAGAATGGTAAATTGAAGGGCGTTTTATTCGGTAAGGTGCGGGCAGAATATGACGAAAATGGACGACGTAAACTCATTCCTACCGGTGAGCCCGATGAATTTATAGAAGCCGATGATGTTATTATAGCCATTGGCCAGGACAATGCGTTTCCCTGGATAGAACGAGATCTGGGAATTGAGTTTGGCAAATGGGATATCCCCGTGCTAAATAAAACCACATTCCAATCCACCCTACCCCATGTATTTTTTGGCGGTGATGCGGCATTCGGACCTGAAAACATCATTACTGCAGTAGCACATGGTCATCAGGCTGCTATTTCCATCGATTTGTTTTGCAATGATAAAGACTTAAATGATCGTCCAGCCCCTATGGCCAATCTCATGAGTCAGAAAATGGGTATTCATGAATGGATGTACGACAGTTATGTGGTTATTGACGAGCGCTACCAGGTGCCTCATGAAGATAAAGCCTTGAGTTTGACGGACAGGAAGATTGAAGTGGAGCTTGGCTTTGACAAGGGTCTTGGATTCAAAGAAGCCCAGCGTTGTTTCAATTGTGATGTTCAGACTGTGTTTACAGATAAAAAATGCATTGAATGTGATGCTTGTGTGGATGTTTGCCCTACCGACTGTATTACTTTCACTGTCAATGGAGAAGAACTGGAACTCAGAAGTAGATTATCAGCCCCCGCTACCAATTTAACTCAGGACTTATATGTCTCTGAAAAATTGCCTACAGGCAGGGTAATGGTCAAAGATGAGGACGTTTGTCTGCATTGTGGATTATGCGCGGAACGGTGCCCAACAGCTGCATGGGACATGCAAAAATATTTATATCAAGTCACTAAAGCTACCGAAGTCTGTGTCCAGTGTTAATGAATTTGTCATAAGGTTTGCCAATGTAAATGGTACAGGCTCAGCCAGTGCCAATGGTATTTTTGCGAAATCGATCTTCAGAATGGGAATCCCTATTTCACCTAAGAATATTTTCCCTTCCAATATACAAGGTCTTCCTACCTGGTATGAAGTGAGGGTTAGTGAAAAAGGCTATTTAGGAAGGAGAGATGGCATTGATATTTTAGTGGGCGTTAATCCGCAAACCTATATTCAGGATATTGAATCTGTAGTCACAGGTGGTTATTTCATCTACGACAATTCAAAGCCCATGCATGAAAGCTTCTTTCGGGAAGACATTCATTTTATTGGAATTCCCATGATGAAACTTTCGATGCAGCACTTCGCGGACCCCAGAAAGCAACAACTTTTTAAGAATATTATCTATGTAGGGGCAGTGGCTGCATTGATAGCTATGCCCTTAACGGCAGTGCAGGAAACCATTGAAAAACTCTTCGCCGCTAAGCCTAAATTGATACCGCCTAATTTCGAGGCACTCCAAATTGGTTTCGATTATGCCGTCAAGCATTACAGTTGTCCCCTGGAGTATCGGGTCCAAAAAGCAGATAAAACGGGTGATTCGATCGTCATCGATGGAAATACTGCAACAGCGCTGGGATTAATTTATGGCGGTGCTACCGTGGCGGCATGGTATCCCATAACGCCTTCAACTTCTCTGGCGAGCGCTTTTGAAAAATATTGTAAGAAATTGAGAGTTGACCCTGAAACCGGCAAAAACAATTTTGCCGTAGTACAAGCAGAAGACGAACTTTCGGCCATTGGAATGGTGATTGGTGCCACCTGGAATGGAGCCCGGTCTTTCACGGCCACAAGTGGTGCAGGGGTTTCTTTAATGAATGAATTCATTGGCCTTGCTTACTTTGCTGAAATTCCGGTAACATTGATCAATGTGCAACGAGGAGGACCATCTACCGGCATGCCCACTCGCACGCAACAGGCTGACATCCTCTCATCGGCTTATGCTTCCCATGGCGATACAAAACATGTTTTGCTCTTCCCGTCGACACCGAACGAGTGTTTTCACTTTGGTGCGTTGGCCCTGGATCTTGCAGACCGTTTGCAAACTCCTGTTATCATTCTTTCTGATCTGGATCTTGGCATGAACGAGCACATGACCGATCCTTTTATTTGGGATGAGCAAAAGCAGTACGATAGAGGGAAAGTATTGAACGCGAAGGAAATGGATGAAATCAAAGACTGGGGACGATATCTAGATATAGATGGAGATGGAATTCCATATCGGACTATTCCGGGCACCCATCCTACGAAGGGCTCCTATTTTACAAGAGGCACCTCCCACGATGAGTATGCGAAGTATTCTGAGGCCGGTGATGCTTATGTCCGGAAAGTTGATCGGCTGCTGAGAAAGTTTGAGACTGCTAAGGAATATGTTCCTAAACCTGCTATGCGTCAGGCTAAAGAAAAAACGGACATAGGAATACTTTTTTTTGGAACAACCAGATATGCAGCTTTAGAATCTTTGGATATTTTGAACGAAGAGGGCATTTATTTGAATGCCATGCGAATCAAAGCCTTCCCATTCAACCATGAAGTGCGCCAGTTCCTGGATGATCATCAAAAGATTTATGTGATAGAGCAAAACCGTGATGCACAAATGCGCTCCTTGTTAATCAATGAATTGGACTATGATCCAGGGAAACTAGAATCAGTATTGAACTATGATGGCACCCCGATCACCGCTGACTTGATCTCTCAGAAAATCAGACATTCACTTAATGTTAAACAACAACAATCCCAGCCTATATGAGTTTTGCAAAACCTAAGTTTACCCACCCCCAAAGTCCCAGAAATAAAGTGGGTTACATCAAATCAGATTATGAAGGTGTCATTTCGACACTATGTGCTGGATGTGGTCATGATTCTATCAGCGGTGCCATTGTCCAGGCCAGTTTTGAAATGGATATAGAACCGCATCGATTGGCGAAACTTTCCGGGATTGGTTGTTCTTCTAAAACTCCCACTTATTTTCTCAGCAACTCCCATGGCTTTAATTCAGTACATGGGAGAATGCCCTCCATTGCTACGGGAGCCAATCTGGCGAACAAAAACCTGATCTACCTCGGCGTTTCAGGTGACGGCGACTCCGCTTCCATAGGAATAGGACAGTTTGTACATGTCATCAGGCGAAATTTAAACATGACCTATATTGTCATGAACAACGGCTGTTACGGATTGACCAAAGGTCAGGATTCAGCCACAGCAGATGTAGGATCGATCAATAAAACAGGTAAAGCCAACGAATTTGGCCCGATTGATCTCGCTGGTCTGGCGCTGGAATTGGGAGCAAGCTTTGTCGCAAGAAGCTTTTCAGGAGATAAAACCCAACTGGTTCCATTGATTAAGGCAGCGATGTCACATCCGGGATTTGCCTTTATAGATGTCATCTCGCCTTGTGTCACCTTTAATAATAATAAAGGATCTACAAAGTCTTATGATTTTGTGAGAGATCACATGACGGTCACCTCCAAAGTAGATTTTGTACCACTCAAAGAAGAAATAGAAGTACAATATGAAGCGGGTAAGAAAATGGATGTGAAGCTACATGATGGATCCACTCTGAGACTTGCAAAATTGGCACCGGATTGGAATCCCTTCGATAGAAATTCTGCGACGAACAAATTACAGAAGGCGAGAAGCAATGGTGATGTTCTGACAGGACTATTTTACATAGATCCTAGTAGCGGCGATCTTCACAAAAAACTGAATACAGTGGATGTGGCGTTAAATACACTTAATGCTGATCAGTTGTGTCCGGGACAATCAGCCTTAGATAAGATCAATGCTAGCTTCAGAGGGTAAAACAATGATTTCGTGGCGAAAGCATACCATATTCTTGAAATAGACGCATCTAATTACGAAGCACTAGCCCGTCTTTTCGTCGAATTTTGGCCGGAGGAAACCGACTTTGAAACCGAAGTTGAAGCCGTCAAATCATTAATAAAGGATGAACGTCAATATGCCTTACTCGTAAAGAAGGAAGAAGAATTTGTGGGCTTTTTGCATGTCGCCCTTCGTCATGAATATGTGGAAGGGAAAGTCACTCCGTTTGTGGGTTATATCGAAGGGATTTATCTCAGAAATAGCTCTCGAGGAAGAGGAATTGGGCGATCATTGATCCGAAAGGGTGAAGAATGGGCGCTTGCCAATGGATGTACTCAGATGGGCTCGGACACTGAAATAGAAAATGAAGACAGTATTGCTTTTCATAAACATTTAGGATATCAAGAAAAAGGTAGGTTTGTGGCTTTTATGAAAGATTTGGACTAATAATATCCATCTTCCTTAAACATCCAGCGTACGGCACTGGGAAAATGCGCCCGCCAAAAATCTTCAGTATGTTTACCTTTCGGTATGACAGCACTCTCTAAATATTCTTCTCTCTGATTGATTTTTTTTAATATCCGGGTCATTCGTTCGACGGAATGGGTTACTTCCTTCCCTTCTTCTTCGCCGGCCAGGATGGTTATTTTTGAGTCATTGGGAACGGGGTTGTCTTTAACAAAGTCAAATATTTGATCAGATTGAATATAGGCAGGAGAAAACATGGCAGCTTTACTGAAGGTTTCAGGATATTTTGCTAGCATGTAATGGCTGATTAAACCCCCTAAAGAACTTCCCATAATCCCTGTATGCTCACGCTCAGCTAGTGTTCTAAATTGATGATCAATAAAGGACTTTACCTTTTTTACGATAAAGTCTGCATATTTTTGCCCTTCTCCCTTTCCATGTTTATCATGATCCCATGGATTCATTTCCGTTTTTCTATGTTCGCCTCCATGATCGATACCTACCACAATGATATTGAAGCCTTCCTCAATAGCCAATTTTGTCAATGTCTCATCCACGCCCCACTCTCCTGAAGCTGATGTAAACTCATCAAAAATATTCTGGCCGTCATGCATATAAAGTACAGGAAAACGCAGTTTTGACTTTTCATATCCAGGGGGCAAGCATACCCTTATCGTTGTGGTTCGTCTTAAAGCTTCAATTTTTAAAGGTGGCTTTATGACTTGCACCGTACAAAGCGCTGTGTTCTCTTTATTCTTGCTCATTTTATCGTCTTATACCTCTCGCTTCCAATAGTGTTCTACTGTAAAAACCAAATTTTTAATTTCTGGTCATTCCTCCATTACCTTATTCATATATTTAGCCAGCAGCCTATGAAAATGATGAACTCCTTTCTCACGAGTAGGTGAAAAACGACCGGCCTGATAATACTTTGACCTCAGACCTCTGTGCACATTCTCTACTACAAACTCATCTTCTCGCTCGACCTTGTCCAGAGCGGCACCTGCACCTTCCTCCACTTTCGAATCATCAAAAATATAACTGATAAAAGAAACTTTGGTTCTATTAATGCTGATCGGCTTCACAACATTCACCGAAAGTCCCCACGGGTAAAAATTAAACATGATATTCGGGAAAATCCAGTAATAGTAAGCCGCAACATTTCTTCCGTAGTCCAGATGTTCTTCCGGTAGATCAAATACATTTTCGCTATCATCAGTGTAACCTACTTGAAGTACGGCATGGTCATACAGGATGGTTTCATATTGACCATAATCCAATACATCGTTGAGATCATCATGGACAAATGGGATGTGAAATCCTTCGAGATAATTATCGCAGTACAACGCCCAATGACTATTAACGATATATTCTTTGCTGTGATTCTTGCTCAATTTATGCAGGTCAATGGGCAGATGACCGACTCGCTCGTTGAGCACTTCGACAATTTGAGAAAAATCGATGGCCGGTTCCAGTGAAACGAAAAGGTGTGAAAACCATTGGCCTAAAGAAAAATCACGAAGATCGTCACAAGGTCTGGGAAATTGTTCCGCTTCCTGAAATTCAGGCATGAACTTAAATTGACCATTCATTTCAAATCTGCGCCCATGATACATACATTTTAATTGCCTCAGTTTGCCCGGATGGTGAACTAAAATGTTACCCCTGTGAGTGCAAACATTGGATAGACACACTATGTCTTCATTCGCTGGCTTGATTAATAAAAGTGGTTCATTGTGAAGTTCAAATGGATAAGCATAATGAGTAAGTGGCAATAGATCACTTGAACTCCCTATCCATTGCCAACTCTTCACCAATACTTCAGATAAAAGCAAATCGAAGATTTCGGCATCATGGTAAAAACAAGCCGGCAAGGTAGAGGCTTTTCTGATGTCAGGATCTATGTAAAACTTTTTCATTTCTAAATTTAAGATAAAAGGGTGTTCCCAGAATCAGTAATCCCATTCCCCAAAGTACAGTTTCCCAACCACATCCATATATAACCCACAAACAAAATAATAAGGTCAGGACCGTCAGCGCTATTTTCCCAGCAGTTAATTGGTCTTGCCTTTTGTAAATCAACATCATACTCATTGTTGAAAAAAGGTAGGGCGTCAATACCGAAAGGGTCGAAAGTTTCATCATAAAAGTGAATGCATCTACCAGGCTTTTGGAATAGTTCAACATCATAAGAAATGAAGCCAATAAACTAGATAATACGATACCTATAAAAGGCGAATCATTCTGGTTTAACTTTCCGAAGATTCGTGGGAAAAGGTTTTGATGAGCAGCGGCCATGGGTATCTGTCCCTGAATTAAGATCCATCCATTCAACGCACCGAGGGTGGCTACAAGGGCACCTCCGGCAATAATGTATTTAGCAATATCACCCCAAAAGATCTCAGCTGCATCCGCAAATGGGGCACTTGAAACTGCAAGGGTTTCCGGTGGAATGATTCCCATAATGGCGATCGAACTAAAGATGTACAGTATGATGGCGACCATGGTTCCTGTAAGGGTAGCGAGTCTGATGGTAGAACTGGCATTTTTAGTGTTTTCACTGGGTATGGACGCGCTTTCCATACCTAGAAAAGCAAATAAAGTAAGCGTTGTTGTAGCAGTAATGGCTTGGAAATTACTTGTACCACTAATATTAAGCGGAGTGAAGAAATCCACATTGATGTAAAATACGCCTATCAATCCCACCATGAAAATAGGCAAGACTTTAAGGGTTGTAGTGATTAATTGAACCAAGGCTACAGTTTGCAGCGGCTTCGAATTGATCCAGGTAAATAACCAAATCACTCCCAATCCTGTGAATATGGAAAGTAACCGGCTTTGTCCTAATATCGGTAGGAATACCTCAAGGTAGCCAACAAAAGCCACAGCGATTGCTGCATTGGTACACCATATGCTGATCCAATAACCCCACGCGACCACAAATGCTGGAAAATCTCCCAGACCAATCCGAGTATAGGCAAATGGGCCTCCTGTGGTTTGAGGTGCCAATCGGCCTAAACGTCCGAATACGATGGCTAGCAGTAATGCTCCCATAGAAGAAGCAATCCAACCTATGATGCTGATGCCTCCAAAGGCTGCCAAGCTGGCTGGTAGTAAAAAGACACCTGAGCCAATCATATTTCCAACTACCAAAGATGTACTGGACCAGAAGCCAATTTTTGACATTCAAATGGAATTAGTGCTTTGACTTGATAAATCTTCTGATGCGTAATGTCAGGCCCAACAAAATCAGTAGAAAGAATACACCGTAAATCACCCATTTGGTCATATTAAAAACAGAGGCCACTTGCACACCTGTTTGCGTTATCCCTTCATCTGTTAGGATGGTGAACGCCAACCCAGAAAGTTGATAATTTTCTAACCAGTCAAATATGGTTTGTAAGAAAGGGATAAGGTTGGCTGCTTTAAATTTTGAGGACGAGGGTCTGAAAAGTAAAGATAACCAAGCCACATTCATTAAGCCATAGAAAACTGCGAAAACATTGTCCCATATGTGATGAAAAGTCCTAAAACACTCCAGCATTTCATCGGTCATTGCTGATAAGTAGGCTTTTACCAATTCATAAGAAAATCCGAAGGAAGTGCCCAGGGATATCTCCTCGCTCCCTTTTACGCTATAGCATTCCGTTGCGGGAACCATGGCTAAGAACAAGAAACCAAAAGTAATGATGGTTAACAGGAGGCAGATCCAGATATTAGATCGTAGATAAAAGAAGTCAGAAAGTCGTTTCATAAAGCATTCAAGATACGATTTCCATCCGATATTTTGCTAATCATGAATACCCGCAAAACAAAAAGGAGCCACTAGTGACATTAGTCAATTTTAGAGGTACTCACAGCTGTTTGTCAATATTGTAAGAAGCTGTCAAGGACAAAAGGTATCTTAAAATTGTATTGATTTTGAAATGTAATGACACGGAAACCAAACGTTTAATCCATATCATAGGTATAGTTGATCGCTATGATGTAGGTCGGAATTTGTTCGGAGACGCCGACTCCGAATTCATACATCAATTTAAACTTAAGTGCTTGTGGACCGGGAAGTCTCCATGTTGTGCCCAGGATTGCTCTAAACTTATCATCGGCAGCCAAGCCTTGACCCAAATCCTCATCGAAAAACTCTAAAGCCAATTCCGGATCCAGCTTCCAATTTCTGATATCATGTTGGAATTCAATCTTATACCGCATGGTCTGATCTTCCCAGGGAGACCAGTTTTTATCCAGGTCTCTTTCCTTGCGATGCTGGAATTGACCCCGCAACTCGATTTCCGATCGATCAAAATCTAACTCATAACTCAGTCTGTAATGCAAACGATTGCCAATTCTAATACCCTGGCGATCTCCGGTATCATCATTTGAAGAGAAGAAACGATAACCTAAGCCCAGTTTCCACACTTTCAAAAAATCATACCTTGCACCAAGTTCTACGATATTTTCATCGAACAAATCGTCGTAACTTTTCAGTCTCACTTGTTCTTCAATACTAAATTGAAGATCCTTATTCAACTCATAGGTCAATGTAGCGCCTGTTCTGGATTCCATCACTTGTCCCATTGACCTAAAGCAGAAGGCTAATGTTAAAATGCACAGTAAAAAATATCGTTTTTTCATCATAGCTGACCTCAAAGATAAAGGAAAGCTTCAGAATATTGGTGTTTTGTAAATGATCATAGTAAAAGTAAATGATGAAGACTTGCTGGTATTTGAAGTCAATATTCAGGTCTGTGTATTTTTATAACCTTCACTTTATAATTGATATCATTCGGATGCCCAAATTATACTAAATCCAAAAGATACTTGAAATTCTTGTCTTAGATATCCGAAGCTTCTATCCATCTAGCATTTAAATCGGGATCCTCCATATCTTTATCCAAAGGAAACATCGGTCGATTAATCCGCTCATATGGAAGGCGTTCTAAATCCTGATCCACACCTCCTGGTGTGAGTGCCATGACCCAGCCCTTTCGAATGTCGTAAAGTTCCGGTACTAGGTAACCAATTTTCACCACAACAATATCGGCTTCCGTAGGATCTAAACCGAGATTGGTAAAATCACTGACCCGATGATAAGGCTTTCTCTTCCTGGTTACGACGACATTGACACTGCCGATCTTAACCACAACTTCCGTTTCTGCATTTCGATCCCCATGCTCTATCGCCATTATTTCACCTTCCAACTCAACGGGGCCTGCATACCGGTCATCCACAGCTGCACCGGCGGAGGCTTTAATGGTCTCCCCTACTCCAAGTTTTACGGCCTCTTCCACAAACTCAGGGCCCGGTATAGAAGCATAAATCAATTCAGGGCCATCCGCATCCTTAAATTCTGGTCGGTTCAGGATTTCTGTAATGGTCCAGGTCACATCTCCAGCTCCACCCGCTGTCGGATTATCTCCCATATCACTAATGATAAAAGGATTTTCTTCTGCTTTGATGGCCATATCAAGGCTCTCTTCCAAAGTAGCAACAGGTGCCACAAACTCAAATTCATTTCTGGCGTCCCAAAATAATCGTGCGAGCTTCTCTGCCCCTTGACCGACCTTTTCTTTATCATCTCCGGTCACCATGACAACAGCATGATTTCGAGGCTCATCTGCCCAGGCATATCCTACCCAAATGGCCGCATCGATGACTCCCTCCTGATCAGCAACCGAAGGAATAGCGGCATATATGCTTTTCGCTGGTTCTATTCTGGTAGACGTTTTTTCTCCGGGAAGTAATATTGGAACCGGAATCCAGGCCTTATAAGCTGGCTTTCCTTTACCATTCTCTATTCTTACGAGCAAGTTTTCAACCGCTCTTTGCTTAGACTCCATGGCATCTTCGTGAGGCGCCATTCGATAGGCTGTCATCAGATGCGTATGTCTTGCCAATGTTTGCGAGACATTTCCATGCAAATCCATGCAGGTTGAAATCAAAACGTCTTTACCTACTACATCCCGGACCCTTTTAATCATATCCCCTTCCGGGTCATCCAACCCTACGACGCTCATTGCGCCATGAATATCAAAAAACACGCCATCGTAAGGCATATTCTCTTCGAGTAAATCAAGCATTTTTCCAACCAGCGATTCATAGGCCTCTGCCGTCACTATACCACCGGGCAAAGAATGCCCCTTGAGTGTAGGAAGCCAAATCGCTCGTTTGCGGATCTCTGAATCTTCCTCCATAAAAGGATAAATATCAAAAATTTCCTCGCCTGTTCTGGCAAAGAACGCTTCCTCCTCAGTCTGTGCAGGTGAAAAGGTACTCGATTCTATCGCAAGACCTGCGATTGCAATTCGGGGCAAATCTTTGTCTTTTTTACTCGCTTCGCCTAAACATGAGCTTAAGCTCATTACAACCAGAAAAAATAGTGTATGGTAGTACATCTTAATTGAACTTTTGGATCTCCAATAAATTTGCCCTAATTTAAGCAAATTCCTTTCCTACATCATTAAAGAATCGCTTCTTACTCACAATTCAAGGTCTAATATCTCCAAATATGAAAATGTGACAAAGCTTACATCCTATCCTTCATAATTTACAAGTACATTCAAATGATGGCCGAAATTCAATATCTCAAATTATCTATTTCTTGCCTCGCAAAGCAGCTTCATAGGCTTTTTTAGCCCACAATTTAAGTTGGTCTCTGTCCTCCAATACATCTGCGGGAACTTCCCAGTATGGCATACCTTTCTTTTTATTTTTGGCATAGAATGGTTCCATACCACGTGCTTCAAAGTCTGGTTGGTTCACCTCGTCAACTTTCAGTCTAAAAGTGTCATTTCCTATCATGCCAAACATGACGCCATCGTGATAAAAGCCGACGCCCCCAAACATTTTCTTGGAGGTCACTTCTCCAAATTCACTCAATTGATCTTCCACCATTTTTAAATAATCATCATTTACAGCCATTTTGTTAATTTTTTTAATTCGAATAATATTAAATATACGTTTATATATTGCGACCATATTTACCTCGTCTTTATGAAGTACTTCTTAAACATAGTTTCAGTCCTAATATTGGTCAATTCTGGTTACAGTCAATATATGCATCCTGACCCCGGCTACTTATATGACGATTCTACAATACCAAGAGTGGACATTTCTATAGACCCAGCACTTCTGGGATTTATTTTGGCTCCCCAAAATCAAGAAAGCGACACAGAATATCCTGCTATTTTTTATTTTACCAAGAACGGAAAAACAGATACCGTCGAAAATATCGGTTTTAGGCTTAGGGGGAATACTTCGAGAGCTGCTTCCAAGAAGTCATTTAAAATCTCATTCAACAGCACTATAAAAGGTCAAAAGTACAAAGGTGTCGAAAAAATGAACCTCAATGGCGAACACAATGACCCCACCATCCTTAGAGCCAAAATGTGCTGGGATTTATATACTGCTGTTGGCATACCAGGCTCACGGGGCAATCATGTCGCCTTTTACATTAATAATGAATATCGTGGCTTGTATGCCAATGTTGAACATATTGATGAAGAGTTCTTAGAAAAACGTTTTTCATCTGACTTGGGAAATCTCTACAAATGTCTTTACCCTGCCGACCTGGCCTTTAAAGGAGAAGATCCTGAGTTGTACCAGGAGTTTATTTTTGGGCGAAGGGCTTATGACTTGGTTCAGAGCAGCGGCAACGATGACTATTCGGACCTTGCACATTTTATTGATGTTTTAAATAATACTTCTCCTGAAGATTTTAAGTGTGCCATCGAATCAGTTTTCGATGTGGAAAATTACCTGAAGGTGATCGCCATGGACATTTTGGTTTCAAATTGGGACGGCCCAATAGTGAATCAAAACAACTTTTACCTCTATCATGATCCCATCTCTAACAAATTTGTCTACATCCCATATGACCTTGACAATACGCTGGGTATCGGTTGGGGCAGTACTCAATGGTGGAAGACCAATATATATGACTGGGCGGATACCTGGGGAGACGCTTATCGCCCCATTTATGAAAAGTTGATGGCGATTGATGAATACCGAGATAAGGTCAGCTATTATTTTGAACGATATACGGAAGAGTTTTTTAATCTTGAAGAATTGACAACGTATATGGAAAATTACAGATCGCGTCTGCTGCCTTTTCGTAAAGATGACATCTATGCTTCACAGGATTATGGATGGTCTGTTGAAGACTTTGAAAATAGTTTTACTTCTTCTGTAGCTGGTCATGTGCGCGTAGGTTTATCAGAATACATCCACCTAAGAAGCCAGAGTGTGCGCTCACAATTGAGTTTCGAAGATCCGCTTACCATTATTGAATATAAGGATATGAAATTTCTTGGTAATCAGCTCGAATTTCGGCTCAAAGTGGTTTTCCCCTGGGAAGTACAAGGTACTGCTGACTTATATTATCAAATAGAGGAAGGAATTTGGCAAAGTAAACCCATGACTTTATCTGATGCATTAACCTTTAATGCTACAATCGATCACCAAGGACAAGGTGTGGTCAACTATTACTTTGAAGTCAACAATTTTGCGGGTACAGTCCATCTGCCGGATTGTGAATTCTATACTTTACCCCTGGGGTCGGAGCCGGGTGCACATCCGGTTATCAATGAGTTGATGGCCAGCAATGCGGAGTCGGTAGCAGATGAAGACGGGGAATTTGATGATTGGATAGAGCTATTTTATAATGGAGACCAAACCATTGACTTATCTCCTTTCTCTTTAACTGATGATGAGGATAACCCTGGCAAAGGGCCACTAGACGCAAGCCTACTGGAACCTGATGGTTATGTTACCATTTGGGCTGATGAAGATGGGGCGCAAGGCGATGGTCACGCCAATTTCAAATTGTCTAAAGATGGTGAGTTCCTGGGTCTCTATTATTTGGATAAAGGCGTGTATTTTGTAGTAGATAGCTTGACCTTTCCACCTCAGGAAACAGACATTAGCTATGGTCGGCTACCCAATGGTACTGGCGCATTTCAAACTTTGCCTTCGGTCACCTATGGCTACAGCAATGGTTCGATTTCCGGATCGCAGACTGAGGAATTGGAAACAAACTTCATGCTCTATCCCAATCCAAGTCATGGATTATTCGCTTTAGAATCAATAGACTTGCCGATGACAAGAGTTAGGATTTATGACCCAATAGGAAGAAATATTATGTCACTGCAATGTGCGGAATGTAGATCGATGAATATAAACTTACGATCCAAGCAATTAGATGAGGGATTGTACTTTGCAGAAATTCAGTTTAAGAATGGCAAGACCCGTGTGAAATCACTGCTTATTTATCATTAAATTATGGGTTAAGGAGCGATGCTTTTTGGTATGTGTGAGAAATACTTATTCTATAAGTTTTAGCATTGAGTTACAAATTGTGACATAATTGCAAGCAAGTACTTGCTTTTATTTAATTATTTACTTATTTTTGGCTTAAATTGACATCACAACAATGAATAAGTACACTACAACATCCCTCAGAATACTCGAAAGTGCAAAATACTTATTTGCCCAGCAAGGTTTCGATGCAGTGACTACTAAAGCAATCGCGTCATCGGCCAAGGTGAATGAAGTAACCTTATTTAGAAACTTTGGATCTAAAGAAAATTTATACGAAAAAGTGATAGAATACTTTTTATTTAAACCTCAATTTTTGAGATTAGAACAAGAAAATTTCCCAACACTGGATGAAGCTCTAATTGCTTTTGGCAGCTTTTTACACTCTTTTTTTACTGAAAATGTCAATCTGATCCTTATGGAATTGCGGTCTCCCTACCATACGAATCGCCGACAAAGAATTGGAAAGTTTCCTAAAGAAGTGAAACAAAAGTTAGCAGCTCAGTTCCAGCGATTTAATAATTGTGGTCAGGATCAGGCGCAGTTGGATGCGACATGTTTCATGACCGCTATCTATGGTTTGTGTTTTAATATTTATGTGCTAAAGACATTTACTCAAGCTGATATATTTAATTCTTGCTTGCAAAACATTGTGAGCAAATTCACTTAAATTTTTTATTAATAATTGCAAGCATGTACTTGCTTGTAAAAACAAAGAGAAGATGAGAAATAAAGATGTAATAATTATTGGGGCAGGCCCTACAGGTCTGATGCTGGCCAACCAATTTGAAAGGCTTAACGTCGAATACCAGATCTTTGATAGTAAGTCTGGGCCTACCAATCAATCACGGGCCTTGGCCGTAAGCGCTAGAAGTATGGAGCTATACCAGCAACTAGGGTTTTCAGATAAGGTTCAAAGTGAAGCCGTGGATTTGCTAGGTTTTCAAATTTTTAAAAATGGTAAAATTCAAGCGAATATTGGTCTTCAAAATATTGGAGTTGGCATGACGGATTTTCCAAACTTCATGAATGCTTATGAGCAAAGTAAAAATGAGGAATTGCTTGCAGGTGCAATCGAAGAGACGGGTAAGAAAATTTTATGGAACCATTCCTACATTAAACACCAAGAAGTTGACGATGGTGTAGAAGTACAGATTAATGATCTGGAAAGTGACTCAAATCAAGCCTGGAAAGCCAAATACCTTGTAGGGTGCGATGGTGCCAGCAGCCCTGTCAGAAAAGCAACTGATTTAAAATTTGAAGGTGGTACTTATGACAATAAATTCTTTGTGGCTGACACGACCATTGAATGGGAATTTGAATCTAACAAGGTGATGTTGGTTCCGACGGATCACATATTTATTACTTTCTTTCCTTTAAAGGGTCGCAAGAAGATGCGGATCATTGGAACTTTACCCGTTGAATTCAAAGATCAGGAAGAAATTCATTTTGAAGAACTCGAAGCTGTTATCAGGAAACATACCAATCTAAAGTTTGACATTAAGAGTGTGGGTTGGCATTCAACATATCGCATCCATCATAGATGTGTGAGTAGTTTTAGGTCAGGTCGTATTTTCCTGGCTGGCGATAGCGCCCATGTTCATAGTCCAGCGGGCGGTCAGGGTATGAATACAGGCCTCCAGGACGCACATAACCTGGCGTGGAAACTAGCGATGGTATTGAATGGTGAGGCAAAGCCATCATTATTGGACACCTACAACGAAGAAAGACTACCTTTTGCTAAATCATTACTTAATTCAACAGATAAGGGTTTTACTTTTCTAGCAGGAGATGGGTTGTGGGTCAGAAACATTAGAAAGTACCTATTACTTCCTACCATAGCCAAAGTTTTTAAAATAGGCGCTTTTAGAAAGTTTGCTTTCAAAAGAATCTCACAAATAGGCTATGGCTATAGAAATTCAAGTTTGTCTACTAACCACGACGTTAAAGGACTGTCTTTCAAGGCCGGAGACAGGATGCCTTGTGTTTATCCGGGATTTTTTCAAAAATTAAGTAAGCACAGATTTCAACTTCTTATTTTACAAAACGAATCAACAGAAATCGATTTACCGACAGAAGTTGTTAGTGCTTTTCCATTTGAGGTCAATGTAATTCAGGAAAAAATAACTTCTGAATGGATGGCGCAGGGTGTCGATAAATCCATCTGTGTTTTAATCCGCCCTGATCAATATATTATGAGTGTTGGAAGAGAGCCGAACACTCTATTAAAAAGCTTTGATCAATATTTTCAGTGACCGATTTGCAGAGGTCACCGATTAGGCTCACTTCGTTTTCAAATGAGAACAGTATGAAAGTTGTAGTAATGGTCTTGACGGTTGTGGATTCGCATCAAAAATGCATAGGTGCTGATAATTATTATTCTTTGCATTTAAAGCTCGGACTTAATACATAGATCCTTTTTGTAGCTAAAACTGAAATCCAAAATCCTGTTTGAAGTCTCAGTCTGAAAGACCAGGTCCTATTTGTGGTTCTGTATTATCTTCAGTTTAAACTTAAATCTATTTATTCTGCCCCTGCAATTCCTTCAATTTCTCACGGTCAATAGAATTCATCAACGCTGAAACCTCGTCCAGATCCTGCTGCCATCGATCTTTATTTTCGCCTTGCTTGATGGCAGTCATAGCACCATATTCATTCTTTTTCAATTCCCTTTTTGTAATGCCTTCTGACAGTTCCGCATCGGACTTACCCTTTTGGTACTTAACGACTCTGCCCCTTTGATTAACCATCGCCTGAACTCCGCTATATTCCCGATCAGGATCAGAGGGATATAAGCCACTATTGTCAATATCCTGATGCGTATCAGCCTGGCTACGGTCACCAAATCTGGGATGGGAATGAATCTCTGCACTAATTGTATATAAATCACCTAATCCTGCATTTTCTAAATCCTTTTTAGATATATCATCCGCAGGTTGTGTTGTTCCGTCCGACCTTTTGCCTCCTCCTGGTGTAGCTCCAACTACACGATATTTACCTGAGCCATCCCTCACTACCACTGAGGACCATTCCACATTGTGCCCCCTAAAGTCCTTCTGTTTCTTATGTTTTTTAATGCTTTCTTTTGCAGCAGATCGCATCTTTCGAAATTCCTTAACCTCATCACTCAATGTAAACCTGTATTTTTTAACTCCTTCCTTGGCTTCTTTCAATTGTTGCTCCAGCTGTTCTCGCTCCTTTCGATACATCAACTCATCTGCTTGCGCGAACAGAATCGCCAGATAACATGCCTGCTTGATCGCTTCGTCTAAATCAATGAAAGTCTTTTTATGAATAGATAAGTTCTTGCACCGATTCAAAATTTTTAGTTTTTCAGATACCAATTCACTTTTTCCTTGAGTTGCATTAATATCAGAAAACAACTGAGGGGGCTGCTTACCTTCTCCACTTTTAACGGCCTCCGCGTTAGATGAGGGGGAACGGTCGATCATGCTTTGGTGAAGATATTCGTCAAACACGGTTGTAAAACATTGATTTCCTTAATATTAAATGAATATTCTCAAATAGTCAATGTCTATTGGACGAACGGTTATCACCATTGTCCACTTTGTCTTCATCAATGACCTCAAGCGCTTTTAGCATACCGGTCACCCTTCTCACCACGTATCCCCTGCATTTATTGATGAGCCATTTTATTGCTTTTTCCAAATGGTTACTCCTTTATGAAAGCTCTTATTCTGGGCTTTACTATAATTGACCAAAGAAAAACATCTGTCAAAGATTTACGGTTTATGCCATTTTATCGCGCATCCTTTGTAAAAGATCACTTGCGCGAGCCCTACTTACAGGAATTTCAATATTGCCAATCCAGACCTTACCTGATCCCATTTGACGAATATAGTCTAAGTTAACGATCCATGAATTGTGTACCCTTATCAAGTAGGTTGGCAAGAGGCTTTCCATCTCTTTCATTCTTTTATAAACCATGACCTTACCTCCTTCACTCACGATTTGAACATACTCACGCATGGCTTGAATGTATAAAATCTTAGACCAATGGAGTTGTTTCATAACGTTTCCAACTTTGACATAGAAATGATCTGAATACTTATCCTTAGTCGAAAGCCTTCTCTTGACTTTTTTCACAGCTTTTAAAAATCGGTCAAAAGTAACAGGCTTTAATAAGTAATCTACAGCCTCCAGATTATAACTTTCCACAGCATGTTCAGCGTGAGCAGTAATAAATATAATTTCAGCATGATACTTCAAGTTTTTAGCAATGTCAAGACCTGAATAATGGGGCAGATGGATATCGAGAAATAGCAGTTGTGGCTGATATTTCTTAATCAATTCAATAGCATCAAGTTTATTACTTACGTTACCGATAGCATCCAGCCAGGATATCTGATCGATGTAGTCTTGAATCAGCATTCGAGCCTTTGGTTCATCATCAACTATCAAGCATTTAATACTCATCTTTAGGAATTTTCATGTAAGAAACATAGCGCTCTTCCTCGACTTTAAATTCAAGGCTAAATCTTTCTCCATATAAAAGCTGCAAACGACTTTTCAACACTTTCAAACCCGATCCCTTTCGATCACTCTCCTTCTGAAAAAATTGATTCTGGACTTCGTAAACAAGATGATGATCATCGTCTGAGATCCTAAAAGAAGCATGGTTAATATTAGCATGCTCATCCATTCCATGTTTAAATACTTTTTCTGCAAAGGGCATAAATAACATGGGTGGAATTAAGAATTCAGTATGGATATCAAAATGATAGTGCACATTTTCAGCATCATTGACTCGTTCTTTTTCAAGGTCAATGTAATTCACAAGGTGCCAAATTTCCTTTTTAACTGAAACCTGTTTCTGGCTCTTCGCATCGAGAAAGTATCGCAATAATTCTGACATCTTGGAGATACGATCTCCTACTGATGGCAAAACCTTGTACGTATCATAATATAAAGTATTTAGTGTATTAAATAAAAAGTGAGGGCTTAGTTGACTTTTCAAATGGTTCAATTCGCTTTGAACCTGAATCTCCCTTTGTTTTCGCAATTCTTCCCTGTTCATTAAATTTTCGTAATAGGAAGTAATTAAAATTGCAATGATCAATGCCACAAAACTACTCGTAAGTGCATAAAGAAAGTGCGTCTGGCCAAAAGTAAATATGGTCTGGTAGTTTGTCGTCAGTGGCCCAACGGCGAGAACTTCTATCACCATTCTAAGCAGTAAAATACTGAAAAAAAATACGATTACGATTACTATAAAAAATGAAGTTGACCTCTTCTTGTAGAATCTGGGATATAAATAAAGTGAATAACCATAAATTAAAATCATATGAAAAGTAAAGGAGACTAATGTAATGCCCAAAAGATAGGTACTGTCAGCTTCCTTTAATCTCGAACCAAGATAAAAATAGAATAAGGTGATGGCCATTATCCATGCAGCAATTTGTATGATAAGAATTGGTTTGGAAATTGATTTATGATCCATGATCTAAAATTAAGGTAATAATTTAAGGCTCGATGTTCATCCGTTTAAAACTTAGGTGCATCCATTGAAAAGATTCAGATTTCTGAAGCACTTCTTTTAGATTACCAAAAAATTAAAAGGATCATGATTTATATATTAGTAGTTCTTCTCTTGCCAATGACCAATAACTTAGGCATTTCAAATGATAAAGATGCCATTGAACAAACATTGAATAATTATATTTACGGACGAAATGAAGGAGACATTGAAAGATTGAGAAAGGCATTTCACCCCTCTGCAGAACTTAAATACATTGATCCCAATACTACTGAGTTAAGAACCTGGGCTTCTGAAGATTACATTAATAACCAGGAAGCAGGTAAAAGTAAAAACTGCACCGCAGAAATTAAATCTATCAATGTATTTCAGGATGCCGCGCAGGCCACAGTAGTCATTACTTATCCCAATGTTGTATTCTATGACTTCATGAGCTTGCTGAAAGTGGAAGGAGAATGGCTGATTGTAGATAAAATATTTGCCCGTGAAAATGTTTCCAGAAAATGAAGAGTCTCATTGTCATTTTGATGCTGTGTTTTCTAGAAATCAGTTGCAATTCTGGTCAGCATTTTCCGAAAAATCAAAAGGGCACCGATGAATTGTCTACCCTAGTAGACTCATTACTTGAAAATTATCATATCCCTTCTTTGGCCATTGGAGTCGTACACCATGGAGAAGTGGTGTTATGTAATGCTTTTGGAATGGCAGATTTCAGTGACGAAAAAACAGCGGATAGTCTGACCATCTATCAGCTGGGATCTGTGACGAAAATGTTTATAGGGCATTTACTGGCGCAGCTGATCCATAGTGAGCAAATCTCACTGGACAGTGAAGTGGAAAGGTATTTTCCAGGTATAAAATCATTCCCTATATCGCCAGACGGTCAAAAAATACGTTTGATTCATTTAGTAACTCACACCGCAGAATTTCCGAGGTATCCCTCAAATCTGGAAAGAGTAGATCCGGATCCTATTCTAGGATACAATTGGGAGCAGATGGAAAGCAATTTAAAGTCATTAAAGATCGATACCAGTATCGGCCATCGTCACTCCTATTCAAATTATGGTTACGGTGTACTAGGGGAAGCTATGCAAAGCCATCTGGGAAATCCACTTTCGAGTATTCTAAAGCAACAAATCTTCTCACCTTATGGGATGACCCATACGACCATTTCTAATCAAGAAGTAAATGAAAGCCTTTTAGCTAAACCATACCTGGAAGTAAATCCATTGCAATTAACGCAGCCATGGGATATGGGTACACTATCAGGTGCCGGTAACATGTTCAGTAATGTGGTTGATATGAATAAGTTCATGATTGAATTGCTCAAACAAAATGAAGTCAATGATATTCAACAGCAACCATATCATCAAATTAATGAAAAGTGGTCATATGGTTTGGGGTGTTTCATCATAGATTCTGAAACAGGAGTCAAGGAAATCTATCATGGTGGAGATATTGATGGATACGCATCTGGTGTACATTTGTTCCCAGAATATGATCTTGGATTTGTTTTCCTTACCAATTGGGGAAATGGAAGAATCATGTCTGAGGTTTTCAATCAAATCAAAAAACATCTCCTTGATAAATATGCAAATTTTTAAGGTCAATGTTAAATCATTCTTCATTTATTCAGGGGGTGGATAGCTCACAATTTTTCTTTCGTCAATAAAGGATATAATCTTTAAGGCGAATATATGAATGTTGTCACTCAGAAACTTCTGCAACATTTCGTCTGAGTATCGAAATCCAAACTCCAATGGCTAAGGAAACTCCAATAAACATCAATGAAAACCATTCCGGTATTTCTAGCCAATTGGCAGTGATAAGCTTAAGCGACACAAAGATTAATATTGAAAATACACTGTATTTGAGGTATTTAAAGCGCTCCAACATATTCGCCAAAAAGAAATAAAGCGACCGCAAACCCATGATAGCAAACACATTTGAACTCAAAATGATAAAAGGATCAGTGGTCACCGCAAAAATCGCAGGAATGGAGTCCAGTGCAAACAGTAAATCGGTAAACTCTATGGTAATCAATGCACCAAACAGTGCTGTAAAAACCTTCTTCCCATTTACTGTAGTTCTGAAATGTCCATTGTCAATAACATTAGAAATATTAAACAATTTGGCTATTCCCTTCTGATCATTGTATCCTTCATTAGTTGCCTCTTTCTTCAACATTTTAAAGGCAGTGTAAAGTAAGAACAGACCAAAAAAGATATTGATAAAATGCACTTTGTGAATCAATACAAGGCCTACCGCAATCAGGATTCCCCTGAATATTATTGCACCCAGTATTCCAAGAAACAAAAGTTTATGATGATACTGCTGAGGTATCTTATATCCTGCGAAAATGATAGCAATTACAAATAAGTTATCCACGCTCAGGGAAAGCTCGATGATATAGCCAGTCAGATATTTAATAACACTGGTGCCTGCTGAATATTGATTTGCGTTGCTAACCAGCCCTTTATTGTAAAACCAATAGACAAGGAAACTGAAGGCAAGCGCATTGCCAACAAAAAAAATGGTCTCGATGAGGGCCTTTTGAGTAGAAACCACTTTGTTTTTCTTATGCAGAACAAAGAAATCAATACATAATAAAATGAGAATGTGTGCAAACAACACAATCCATGGTATAGCGTTTTCCATTTCAACTTTTTATCATCGACTCAACTGAAATAAACCGCTAAAGGTTCTATTTTATCTATGATTTTCTTATAAGTTCCTTTGCATTTACGCATGATAGGGCTACTCATAACTGAGATCATCCACTACGAAACCACGGACAGATACCCTGACTGTGAATTCAGAGGTGGATTGATTTGTAACCACTATATTTTCACCAGCTCGACCAATGATTAATAGTCCAAGCGGATCGTGAATAGACTGGATACTTGTTCTATTTCCTGTCAAAAACAAGCCACGACTTCCAATGGGAAAACTAGATCCAGGTCCAATGGAAGTTTGATACTCCCCTGTTTTAGCCAAACTATTGGATTGTATAATGACGCTTGTTATCATTAAATATTTTCCCGTCGGAATACTAGTAAAGCTCCCAGATCCATCTGAATAAAGAAAGGAGAGGGCAAGCGTTTCACTAGCTAACACATTTCCTAAATATCCCGTTACTGGTCTCGGTCCAGTAGGAAGCGGTCCCGATTTTTCTGTAAAACTTGTCCATCCATTACCGGTAAAGCCTTCGAAATCACCTGTAGGACCATACCTTAAAGTGCCTTCACTTGGAGTTCTCCCATCGTTACCAATTTTCATTTTACCGTTGACATCAAACGTCTGGTCTGGATCAATTGTATTGACTCCTACCTGTGCGGAGAGATTTATGGTTATGAATAGAAAAAACAACATGTTGTAGATTATAATTCTCATATTTTCATATATTATTAAGTGTATATGGCTTAAAATAAGAAAAAGTGATATGTATAGGCATAAAAATGATTAGTTTGCTGGTCTCGGTTATTAAATGACATTATATATACGATCAGATGAGTTGCACTTAAGGATTTCTAATCAACCTATGACATTGTAATTATTGATTTCTTAAGTCATAGTAAAATGAGAGCGAGAGCGCATTTGGGGTGTATTTAAAATACAATGTGGCTAAAATACTTACTCTATCAAGCTGTTTTAGTAATGATTAAGCACTACCTTACAAATATCTTTAACCCTTAAAAATCTAAGAAATGAAAATTTTTTCCTTTTTATTACTTTTTGGCACCCTTCTAATCTCTTCATGTGCTTTGGATTCAGGAATGCAATTTCCCATTGAGGAAGTAAATTTGAATGACCATTCGGAACAAATCCATATGAATTCCAGACAAGGACAGCCCCTAAAAGTCTTCAAAGCTCCAGGTTTTATCACAATCGATGGTATCGCAGAAGAGTGGTCAGATGTCCCTCCCCGCAAAATGAGGGAGGAATTAAACACCGGATTTCCAATAGAAAAAAAGTGGGATCTTTCAGGCACCTTTCAAATGTTGTGGGATGAAAACCATCTATACTTTTTCGCTACCATATTGGACCAGGAAATCAATGTTAGTGGAGAAGCTCTTTTTGAAAAAGATGGTCTCGAAATTTATATCGATGGGGATAACAGTAAGAATGAAGCTGCACCGGGCCCTCCAATTGTTTTTCCTCCACCAGCGTATGACTCCAATGATGAGTTTATCAGATTTGTACCCGGAATCCCGGATCCACTACCTGCATGGGGCATCTACGATGTTTCAAATATATCTTTTGAAATTTTACAAACTGAAAATGGATACAATGTCGAAATTTCGATGCCTTTTTCAGATTTACCTGATTTTCCTGCTCAGCCTGGTCATGAATTTGGATTGGAGTTGCAGCTTAATGATAACGATGGAGGACAACGTCAGAATTTCTTAAAATGGTTTTCTGGGCTTGATCACTCCTATTATGATCCCAGTACATTTGGAACAGCCGTACTCTTTGACAGTGTAGCGGAATAGTAAATCTGATCGGAAAGAAACCTTGAAGGCTTGTTAAGACTTATTATATATTGAGCCAGAGATCAACAATAAGATTCAATTGTAAAGAGGCTGCCTTATTAAAGACGGCCTCTTTCTAGTCTAAGAAAGTGAGCATAAGGTTTTATCTTACAACCACCTGACCTCTTCTAAATCTGCAAGTGGAAACTTATCCACTGTAAATCCTTCATCGCAAAATGATCCAGGGAAGTAAAAGAAAATCTGATCTTAAGGATCGTTGGCTGAAGGTCCATTTTCTTTAATCACTCTCCGGCAACACCTTAATTTCTATATCTTTATAATAGACCAGACAAGAAGGATCATGGGCTTGAAATCCTATCGTACCGTGGCCAATCCTGCGGTCTTTAGACCAACCTATCGGTTGAGTCCAATCCACCGTGGTCTGGCCATCCACCCTTACAATAATTCGATCACCTTCTACTTTTATATAATAATCAAACCACTCTCCATCTTTCGAAGGTGCTTCGTCTCTTTGAATATATACTTGACCAGCTTTATCTACCCGGGCTGCATATGGTTCTTCGGTGTCACCTGGCACCCAAATATTGACCACTCCATACAAACTACCGGTTTTTCGCATATCAGCATGCTTGGAATTGACTTGTGCTTCGAATCCTGTATCAGGCCATCCCGACTTCTGATACCTGGTATGAAAATAGACTCCGGAATTAGAGGCTGCAGTGGTCATCACCTTCAAACGCATTTCAAAATTAGAAAAATCATGATCTCCTACCTCTCCATTATAAAAGAGGTGGGCTCTACCACCTTTGGCAACCAATTTGCCATCCTCGACAAAAAATGATTCCGAATTTTCTTCTGAAGCCACCCACCCATCTAAACTCTCACCATTAAAAAGTGAAACGAAGCCTTCAGTTTGGGGTTGACACATCACCACATTGACATAAACAAAAGTTAAAACTCCAAATACCAAATATTTCATAATTATAAATTTTATAACAACGATTTAATAGCTCCTCCATCTATGGGCAAAGACACCCCGGTGATGTAGCCTGCACGCTCACTCGCCAAAAATACCACAGCAGCTGCAAACTCTGCAGGTCTGCCGATTCGTCCCAGTGGAACTTCATCTAAAACCTTCTCAAATGACGCATTAGATTCCCTCAATTTCTCAAGGCGTTCGGTGGCTGTATATCCGGGTAAAACAGAATTGACTGTAATTCCATCTTTTCCAACTTCGTTTGATAGCGTTTTTACCAGGCCGATCACAGATGCCCGGACTGAATTAGACAGAATCAAATTATTCACCGGTTGCTTTACAGCCATGGAAGTTATAGCGATAATCCGACCCCAACCTTTTCTTTTCATACCTGGTAGTAAGCTTTGCATTAAATCAACAGCACTTGCCAGAAGCAATTCATAGGCCTGGTCCCAATCTCTCTTGCCAAAGGTTTCAAATTGACCTGAAGGTGGTCCGCCCGTATTGGTGACCAGAATGTCCACCCCTCCAAATTGACTGATGATTTCATCGATCAGTCGCGCACGCTCTCCGGCAACTGATAAATCTGCCTGTATGTAGTGTACTTTTTGACCAGATGCCAATTCTATTTCATGTTTGGTTTCTTTAAGATCTTCAAGTGTTCTGCCATTGATAATAACCTCGACACCTTCCTTTGCAAGCTCCCTGGCTACTGCTTTTCCCAATCCTTTGCTTGAAGCACCAATAAATGCGCGCTTACCTTCGAGTCCCAGATCCATATTATTTTCTTAAATAATCATCAGTACCGTCTAACCAATCAAGGCGTGGAGGTGCCCAGGTATCAGTTTCTTCTACATCTCCTACCATCAGCGCCTCATGTGGTAAGTTTGCAGGTATAACAATAGAATCTCCGGCGTGAAGTTCTATTACATGATCTTTTTGAGCACCAAACCAAAACTTAATCGTACCCTTTTGAACCTGGGTAATCTGCTCATTTTCATGATGATGTAATGGAACCAGGAAACCATCTTTAAATTTCATTCGAGCCACCATTACCTTTTCTCCATACAACAGTTGCCTTTGCATTTTAGGGGTGACCTGTTCGACGGGTATATCATCCCAATTAATCTTCTCTATCATAATATGAATATTTGTAATGTAGCATGAAATTAAATCATAAACTCCAGGCATTTCCCACCTCCGAAAGTGGAACACAGCCTACATATTCGCCCGGAATCGGGTCATAATTTAGTACTTCTTTGCCTATCTTTTCTGACGTCAGATAAGCCCACAAAGTTATGGACTTCATGGAGCGATAAAAACCTACTGGTTCCTGTTTGCCTACTGCCGTTCCCCACACCGCGCTATTAAATTTAGGAGCTTTGGTCTCTTCCCTCATCATTGCTTGCACCTTATCTCCATTAGAAAGATCTGCGAAAACAGCTCCATAATTCCTCACACATTCCTGATTAAATGTGGCCATTTCCGCTCTTAAGGCTTGTTGGCCTTCTTCAGTATTGGTACCGTAAACTACCTTATCAATAAATATATCTGCATTTACATCCAATGCGCCCGGAGTATCAGTCCTTGGTAATAATGTATCAACCAGGCTGGAAATCAATCTTGCTTCCTCATCCCTAAAGAATAAGGGTTGCCAATCTGCTCGTACTTCGCTTTGACAAGATTGCAAGATGGACCCAAATGAAGGCAAAATCACAACTGCCCCCATAAATAATCCTGTCCTCTTAATGGCATCTCTCCTTTTCATGATCAAATATTTAGTTTGTTAAGTTCTTCCACCGCATGATTCGCTGCTCTGGCAGTTATGGCCATATAAGTTAGTGAAGGATTCACGCATGAATTTGATGTCATACAAGCGCCATCGGTGATAAATACGTTTTGGGCAGCGTGTACCTGATTCCAGGCATTTAATATAGAAGTTTTTGGATCCTTTCCCATCCGAGCTGTACCCATCTCATGGATACCATACCCAGGTTCATGATGATTATTGAACCCTACTACGTTCTTCACACCCACTTTTTCCAACATTTCAACTGCATCCTCTTCAATCTGTTTATTCAGCGCCTTTTCGTTTTCTTTGAACTCACAATCAATCGCTAAAGTAGGTTGGCCCCACTTATCTAAATTTTCAGTATCCAAACTCACCTTATTTTCGTGATAAGGGAGGCATTCTGCAAAACCGGTGATGAAAAATTCCCATGGTCCAGGTTTAAGAAGGTTGTCTTTGAAATCCGGACCGAATTCTGGCTTATTGGCTGCCACCCGGCTACCTGCCCGAAATCCTCCACCCTGATAGCCGAAGCCTCGCAAAAATTTATCTGATTTGGTCTCTTCACTGATGTTCCAATATCTGGGTATATAAATTCCATTGGGTCGTCGACCTTTATAGTATTTATCCTCAAAACCATCTACTTGACCCAAGGCTCCTATTCTATAAGTGTGGTCCATAAGATTATGACCTAATTCACCACTATCATTTCCAAATCCATTGGGAAAGCGATCAGATTTAGAATTGAGTAAAATCTGTGTGGTACTCAATGTTGAAGCATTGCAGAAAATGATACGGGCTTTATATTCAATGGCTTCATTGGTTTCCGCATCTATGACTCTAACACCAGTTGCCTTACCTTTTTGATCATCATAAATAATGGACTGAACGATGGAGAACGGCCTTATGATTAAATTACCTGTTGCGTTGGCAGCCGGTAAGGTAACCGCATTACTACTAAAATAAGCACCATAAGGACATCCACGGCTACAACGATTTCTATACTGACATTTTCCTCTGCCATTCAGAGGTTCAGTAAGATGAGCCGCTCTTCCAATAATCAAATGACGCCCGGGAAATTCCTTTTCCAACCTGGATTTTACATGTTTTTCAACACAGTTTAGCTCCATGGGAGGAAGAAAATGACTGTCTGGCAATTGAGGTAATCCAAGTGGCTCACCACTGATACCGGCGTATTTTTCAACATATGTGTACCATGGTTCTAAGTCTTTGTACCTAATCGGCCAATCTACACCATAACCATCTTTCGCATTGGCTTCAAAATCGATCTCACTCCAACGATAAGTCTGCTTACCCCAGAGCAATGACCGTCCTCCCATCTGATGAGCCCTGATCCACAAGAAAGGCTTTATTTCCGTATAAGGGTTTTCCTGATCATTGGCATAGAAATGTTCTGTATCCTGTCCAATGAATCCAGATCTTATGCTTTTGTAATGCTTTTCTCTTTGCTCAGGTGTCAATGCACCACGATATTCATAGTCCCATGGATCATCATTCATGGTTGGATAATCTTTGACATGCTCCACGAGTCGACCTCGCTCCAGAACCAAAGTTTTAAGTCCTTTTTCACAAAGCTCCTTGGCAGCCCAACCGCCACTTATTCCAGAACCTATGACTATGGCATCATAGGTGACTTGCTTCTGAGCATCTATATTAAAATTCGCCATCTTATTAAGTTAGAGTAATTACTAAAGATAGATTTTTCTTCGAGAATTTCTAGGACTGATTAATGTACTTAATCATCGCATCCTCAGTATTCTCAAAATAACACCCGAACATAATGATGAAAAACGGGATTATATACCAAAATAAGACCATGCTACAAGAAGAAAATACGACATCATTGGATACCATTATTGAACAAATCGATACCGCTGAATATAATCAGCGGCATGTTATAAACAGTCTGGAAAATGCTTCCCAGGAGTTAATAGAATTCAATTCACCTGGACTTGACAAGGAAATAAAAAGAATGCTGTCAGCAGCAAAAGAGGCTATGTCAAAGATACAAGAGGCTAAAATTCAATTTGAAATGGCAAGAAATACTGCTTCAGCGGATAAAGTATAAGATTTTATACGCTTAAAAAAGAAGGCTGACTTAATGAGAGAAAGCCTCCTTTTTATGCTCAGAATAAGAAATTAATGGCATCCATAAATTCTTCACTCCAGAAGTTTTCGCTGTGTGTTCCCTTTTCAATGATGGAAAAATAAAGGTTTTTAGGATTTAAGTCTTGTTTAAGAACGGCTTCCATCTCTTTCGCAGGATTAATCATTTGTTGACCTTCTTCACCACCCATGATGATATACATTTTAACATCAGGTGGATGGTCAAACTCTTGTTCTAATATCCTTAGTTGTTCTGAAAACCAGTAAGAGGGACTAAATATGGCCACTTTACCAAATATGTTCGAATATTCGATCGCTGCAAAATGGGTGATTAGACCACCTAGTGAGCTTCCCATTAAGGCTGTATTTTCCCGATTGGACAAGGTTCTGTATTGCTCGTCAACAAATGGCTTAACTTGGTTGACAATGAAATTCAGGTAAGCCAGACCTTCCGAGTGGCCATATTTAGGATGGTCAAAGGGAGCCATCTCATGAATTCTTTTTTCCGCACCGTTATCAATTCCCACCACTATCAGTTTTTTCTGCACACGATTCAGGGCCTCATCCACTTTCCATTCTCCTACAAATGAGGTTGAATCATCAAATAGATTTTGGCCATCATGCATGTACAATACCGGATAGCGGTCATCTGAATCGTTATAACTCAATGGGAGATAGACTCTTATGCTCCTATTCCTATTTAAACCCTCTATGTGAAACACCGTATCCGGGATGATCACATTGGGTAGAGCTGTAGATCTGCGGTGTGATGGTTTTTCTTGCTGTGCAAAGCAGGAAGTTAAGATGGATGAAGCAAACAATAATACGAAGACAAGTGTCTTGACAGCGTATCGATCCTGATTTATTTTAATCATGAAAAGATGATCCATAGAATCACATTTTTGTTTAAACCCGTAATTATTCTAAATTGACAAAGATAAAATTATGAATATGACAAAGATACTATTGTTTTTAGCACTGTTAGCAGGTTGTAATGGACTTACCGACACTAATGAAAAGGACGGAAATGAAGAGTTGGCTGAAGAAGAGGTGATCACCTTAAACTATCTAGCCCTTGGAGACAGTTATACAATTGGAGAGAGTGTTTCAGAGACAGAGCGCTTCCCATACCAATTGATTCATTCAGAATTTTCAAAACCCCATGATATTGGAAACTACAAGATCATCGCACGAACAGGTTGGACGACCAGAGATCTTTTAGATGCGATGGATAAGGAGGTTTTGGAGGCAGGTCAATGGGACTTTATTACCTTATTGATTGGGGTAAACAATCAATACCAGGGTAAGCCTTTCAGCCAATATGAAAAAGAGTTCAATGAGCTGATGGATCGGGCGATTGCATTGTTGGAGGGAGATGCATCCAGATTAATTGTGGTTTCTATTCCCGATTATAGTGTTACACCATTTGCAGCTTCAAGAGATCCGGAGAAGATTGCTACTGAATTAAAAAGGTACAATGACTATAATGAAAAGATTGCCAAAGAGCGGGATGCCCAGTATGTATATATTACTGATTTGACACAAGATGCAAAAGATGACTTGAGTCTGCTGGCTGAAGATCAACTACATCCAAGTGGGAAAAATTATGGTCAGTGGGTGGAAAGGATGGTTCCTAAAGTAGAAGGGGTGATTGAGAATTAGAGGTTCGCAATTCCCTTGAAGAGCTGCAGTAGAGCTTTGCAGCGCAAGTGGTTCGCAATTCCCTTCAAGAGCTGCGGCAGAGCTTTGCAGCGAGGAGGCTCTTTAAGGGATAAGCGCGGAGTTCGCAATTCCCTCCAAGAGCTTTGCAGCGAGGAGGCTCTTTAAGGGATAAGCGCGGAGTTCGCAATTCCCTCCAAGAGCTTTGCAGCGAGGAGGCTCTTTAAGGGATAAGCGCAGGGTTCGCAATTCCCTTCAAGAGCTTTGCAGCGAGGAGGCTCTTTAAGGGATAAGCGCAGGGTTCGCAATTCCCTTAAAGAGCTGCAGTTGAGCTTTGCAGCGCAGGAGGCTCTTTAAGGGATAAGCGCAAGCGGCTCTTTAAGGGATCGAAGGCCTTCTCAGCTCGCAGTTCTGTGGTCATGATGCTCTGAATTACCAAGACTAATTGGGAGTATAACAAAGGATTAACTCTTAAATAAATCAGAAAATATTATGAACAGTATACATCAATCACTCATTAAACATTTTTAATTGCTCATTTAACATTACTAATTATTATGTGGATCTGCCCTAAATGCTCTCGCCGCTTCGCAAATGATAATCAGTCTCACTACTGCACTGACATAACAGTAGATGATTTGTTGGAAGGAAAGCCAGAAAACGGTATTCTGGCTTTTGATCAAGTGCTCTTAAGTGTATACGAGTTCGGGGATGTAGACGTTGGTGCTTCGGTGAATACAGCTATTTTTACAAATAAGAAGGCCTTTTTAATCGTACGACCTATGTCCAAAATCTTAGACCTGAAATTTTACTATGATGAGCCATTAAAAAGTGGCAAACTACATAAAGTAGGTAAAATGGGGAAGAAATTTTACCACCACATCAGAATAAGCAATGAAGAGGAAGTAGATGACGAAGTAGTACAATTGCTTAAGAAAGGATATGACCAAGGAATGAAATCATGAAGAATATAAAAATATTTGGGGAAGAAATCATCGATCCACCAGCGATTGACCAATTAAAAACCTGTGTGGGAGATCAGGATTTTGGTGTGTTGACCGCTGATGCACATGTGGGTTATGGACATCCAATTGGTGGGGCAATAGCCTACAAAGACCACATTTCTTTATCTGGTGTTGGATTCGATATTGCTTGTGGAAACAAAGCAGTAAGAACCAATTTAAAGACAGGCGACATTGACATAAAAAAGGTAATGGATGAGGTCGTTCGCCATATCAGCTTTGGCATGGGTCGAATCAACAAGGAGGAGGTAGAACATGAAGTTATCGACAAAATCAGAAAGATACCTGTGACCATGTCGAGAGCTAAGCGGGAACAACTTTTTCAGGTCGGGAAAAACCAACTGGGTACCGTAGGAGGAGGAAATCACTTTGTGGATCTTTTTGAAGATCAAGAAGGCTACCTTTGGATCGGAGTACATTTTGGATCCAGGGGTTTCGGCCACAAAATAACGACCGGTTTCATCTCCATTGCTCAAGGTAGTCGATTTGAAGATCAGGCAAAAGAGGGAGGCATGTTTTCAAAACCCATCTTATTTGAATTGGGAACCCAGGTTGCAGAAGAGTACATTCAATGTCTGAAGATTGCAGGAGAATATGCTTATGCAGGTAGGGATTGGGTTGTAGATCGGGTACTACAGATATTAGAAAATCCAGAAGTGACCTACGAAGTACACAACCACCACAATTTTGCCTGGGAAGAAGAACATTTTGGAGAAACATACTGGGTGGTTAGGAAAGGATGCACACCGGCATTTCCTGACCAAAAAGGTTTTATAGGCGCCAATATGTTTGATACTTCCGTCATAGTAGAAGGACTAGCGTCTGAACAATCGGCTTCCGGATTATATTCTACAGTTCATGGAGCGGGAAGGGTACTCTCTCGTCGCAAGGCTCTTGGTAAAGTGAAGCACTACCGAGAAAATGGGCAAAGAAAAATGAAAATTGTCAAGCCCGGATTGGTCAATTACGAACAGACACAATTAAAAGCTAAAAAGCTTGGAATCGAATTGAGAGGTGGAGGCGCTGATGAAAGTCCCGAGTGTTATAAGAATCTCGATGATGTTTTATATCATCAGGGAGAAACGATCAGGGTTCTGCACCGGTTAAAACCTATAGGTGTTGCCATGGCAGGTCATGATATTGTGGATCCTTATAAAGATTAAGACAGAGGCATCATCTTAGTATCTGCCTCCGTCTTAATTGCACTAACCACTGTTTTATGGAGTAGTTTTTATCGCCGACTGAGTTTTGGACTTTTTACAGCTACTTAAACAACTGTTTTTATCAGCTTGGTTTTTCAATAGTTGTACGTTTGTCTCTTTTGTCTCAATGCCTTTGTGACTTAGCCCTTTGCCGTCTTTTTCCAGGTTACTTTGCTTTTCTAATCTAACAGAAGCTACCTTCGTTTTGGAGCTATTGGCCTTACACCTTTCTGCCTGCTCCCTTGTACACAAACCTGCTGCCACCATGGCATCACATAATGACGGATCACAATTTACTGGCTTACAATCAAGATTCTCAGTCTTATTTGCAGAGTTCGTCGTATTCTCTGCACTTTGACCATTCATGACAAAAGTTCCCAAGAAGAATAGGGGAAGCATCATTAAACTTTTAAAAATGTTCATAATGTTTAAGATTAAATTCGCTCAGATCTGCTGAGGTACCACTGAAATCTGCTATTATTGATTCCTTAAGTAAATATAGGCAGAAGCCATACCGATCCTTGTTTCACACTGGTTAGCAACTTGTTAAATACCTGTTAAATACTTTTTAAGGCCAATGATAATATCGTTCTTTAATAGACAATGTGGAACAGAATACCAATCATTATCAGTGCCTCTTCAATAGCACTTATCTTACTGATCGTCATTCAGGTTAAATGGATGGACCAGTCAAGGCGATTGATTGAAGAGCAATTTGACCAAAAAGTTAACATGGCTTTATGTATGGCCGTGGAGGAATTTTCTGATTGTGAAAACAATACTGCCTTAGCTTCTAATTGTAAACCCTCAACCATTAATTCTGCCATTTGCTTCAGCGATAGCGTCAGTAATTTTGTTCAGGCCCAAAACATACATCATGAAGTGGAAAGGGCGTTATTGTACTACGATATCACCATGCCATTCGAGCTCTCCGTCGATGAGTCAAGTCCTTTATTACCCTTTGAAAACTGCGAGAGGTACCAGGATAGAATTTACTCCTGCTCTTTAAATCCTCTATTGGATAATGATGAGTTGCAATTGAATATCAATTTTCCGGGAAAACAGGCTTATGTATTGAAACAGATGGAACTAATGCTGGGACTTTCGATTCTCATCATGCTTTTCATTACATCTGTTTTTATCTACGCCAATTACTATCTCTACAGACAGAAGATATTGAGTGAAAGGAATAAGGAATTTTTTAATCATATGGCACATGAGTTTAAGACACCATTGACCAATATTGGCCTGGCCTCAAATATGTTGCTTAAACGCAATCAGGATCCACTCCTCAAAATAATAGCCAGCGAAAATGACCAGTTGAGTGAACAAGTCAACAAAGTCCTTTCCATGGCATCAGTAGAGGCAGGGCACTTTGAAATCAAAAAGGAGGAAGTAAAAGTTAAGGATCTGATTGAAAAGGTCGTCAGAAGCATGGAGATTCAGATTTTGGATAAGCATGGTGTCATCAGTGTCAAGGGGATCAAAGAAAATCTCAAAATTTTAGCAGATCCATTTCATTTGTCCAATGCCCTCAAAAACATTCTTGAAAACGCCATTAAGTATAATGAAAATGTACCTCAAATAGAGATAAAGGGTGTTGTAAGAGGAGACCAGATTCAACTCAGTATTCAAGATAACGGGATTGGTATCGATCAAAAGAACCAAAATCTGGTATTCGAGAAATTTTATAGGATCCAGACTTCAGAAAGCTATCAAAATAAGGGTTTCGGACTGGGATTATCCTATGTGAAGAAAATCATTAACCTCCATGACGGAGACATTAATATATTCAGCGAATGGAAAAAGGGAACCAGATTCGATCTCATTCTGCCAACAATACATTAGCAGTGCTTAAAGGAAATATTCTAATTGTAGAAGATGACCTCAATTTGAGTTTTCTATTGATGCAATTATTGCAAAATGAAGGTTATCGGGTCAGGGTCGCCAGAAATGGTCTGGCTGGTATCGATCTGCTGAGAAAAGAAAATTTTGACTTGTGTCTTCTGGATGTCATGATGCCTAAACTTGATGGCTTTAATCTGGCAAAGCACCTGAAAAAAGACTTTCCCACGACACCTTTCCTTTTCATAACCGCGCGTATTCTAAAAGAAGACAGACTTAAAGGTTATGATCTGGGTGCCGAAGATTACATTCAGAAACCATTTGATGAAGAAGAACTGATTTGTAAGATCCAGGTCATACTGAGAAGAACAAATACAGATTCTGAAGCTGAAGAAATATCAGTCTATCAAATTGGAAAATACATTTTTGATCGGGACAAAATGGAACTGAAATCACCGACCAAAGTTCACCGTTTAACTGAGATCGAAACCAAGGTAATGCATTTGCTATGTTCTTATAAAAACAGAATTTTAAAAAGAGAAGAAGCCGTGCTTCAAATCTATGGGAAGAAGGATTATTTTCTCGGCCGCAGTTTTGATGTTTTTATTTCTAAAATAAGAAAGAAGCTTTCTGAAGACCCTGACATCATCATTGAAAATGTATATAAAGTAGGGTTTATCATGAATGTGCCCGACGAGTAGTTCCGGTTATTTCAATATTGTCTATCTTACAGGACAACTGTTAAAACCCAAACTATGTATCGACTTATTCTATTGATAGCCGCTTTATTAGTGGTATTCAGTCCAAATCATTTATCTGGCCAGGACCAACCACTTCTGCGAGAAATCATGAGCTATACCATGCCTTCTTCTCTGACTGCAGGTCACAATACCGAACAAGTCTTTTGGATTGGAAATAAAGAGGGAGCGAGGAATATCTACTTTTACGATGGTTCGCAAACTTTACAACTGACCTCTTATAGTAAAGATGATGGCCAAGATATAACGGCCTTATTTCCTAAGCCTACTACACAAGATTTAATTTACTTCAGAGGCGGAAGCCCGAATAGACAAGGAGATATACCGAATCCGACCACTATGGCTATTCCACCCAAAAGAACCATTTTCCAGATCAATCTGCAGACCAAAGCCATTGATACACTAGGAGAGGGTTATAACGGTGCATTATCCCATCAAGGTCAGTTCCTCGTGTACATCGATAAGGGAAATGCATGGCTTATGGATTTACAAAATGACAACGAGACTGAAATGATTTTCAATACACGAGGTGGTATTTCAGATTTTACCTGGTCCCCGGACGATTCTAAAATTGCTTTTGTGAGTAGCAGGGGCGATCATGGCTATATTGGAATATATGACTTAAGTGATCAAACTGTGCGTTTCTTAGGACCTTCGGTTGACAGTGACAGTAATCCGGCATGGTCTCCAGATGGTCAGAAAATAGCATTTTTACGTTTGCCTTCAGTGCGGGATCAATTGCCTTTTATACCAGTGAAAAGAGGCTATCCCTGGAGAATAATGGTTGCCGACCTCGAGTCAGAAATGGTGGAAGAATTGTGGAAAGCAGATGAAGAAACGGGCAGTGTATTTAGAAATATCTCTGCTGAAAATCAAATTTTCTGGGGTGCCGGAGATCATATTGTTTTTCCGTGGGAGAAAAATGGCTATACCAATCTTTATTCTATTCATATTTCTGATCGAGTTGTGAAACCTTTGGCTTTCGGAAATTTTGAAGTACAATTTGCGTCACTTTCTAAAGATGGCAGATCTATTTTTTACTCTTCGAATGAAGGTGACATAGATCGTCAACATATTTGGTTCAGTGAAGTAGATGGTACCCTTAAAGAACAGGTGACCAGTGGTCAGAGTATCGAATGGTCTCCTGTGAGTTCTGGTGCAAACGTTTTCTTTCTTACTTCCGATGCTACTACTCCAGCTCATCCTGCTCAAATTAAAAGTGGAAATTCCCTGGCGATTGACGCACCTCTAAAATATCCAAGCGAACAATTGGTAATTCCGCATCAAGTTATCTTTCCAGCTGCAGATGGAAAATTAATTCATGGGCAGTTATTCTTACCACAAGACCTACGTGAAGGAGACCAACGTCCCGCAATCATTTTTTTTCATGGTGGGTCAAAGCGTCAGATGTTGCTGGGCTTTCATCATCGTGGATATTACCATAATGCTTATGCCTTTAATCAATTTTTGGCGAGTAAAGGTTACATCGTACTTTCTGTGAATTACCGAAGCGGAATAGGATATGGTATGGAATTTAGAGAAGCAGATAACTATGGGGCCAGCGGTGCAAGTGAATTTAACGATGTACTTGGTGCAGGATTATATTTAAAAAACAGATCTGATGTGGAAGGTACAAGAATTGGACTTTGGGGTGGTTCTTACGGTGGGTATTTAACGGCTTTGGGATTATCAAGAGCTCCATACCTTTTCAAAGTTGGTGTAGATATACACGGTGTACATGACTGGAATCCTGTAATCCAAAATTTTGTTCCTTCATACGATCCTCTTGATAGACCTGAGGTCTCAAAATTGGCCTACGAATCCTCACCGATGGCTTTTATCAACGGCTGGAAGGCGCCAACACTTTTCATTCATGGTGACGATGATCGAAATGTTCCTTTCAGTGAAACTGTGGAGATCATTGAACTTTTGAGAAATCAAAATGTAGAAATTGAGCAATTGGTTTTCCCCGATGAAGTGCATGGATTTCTATTACACCAGAATTGGATCAGTGCATATGAAGCTGCCTTTGACTTTTTTGAAAGAAGGTTGTGAGGTTGGGATCAGTTGTGAATTACCAACCAATCCGACATAAATGGCAGAATTCTTTACTTTTTCCAAATAATCTGTTTATTTTCAAGAAGTTAGAAACAATATTTTATCGATGGAAAAAATGATATTGAAGGTCAATGGAAAATCTCATGAAGTGGAAGCTGCACCTTCAGATACCCTGCTTTGGGTCATAAGAGAAAAACTAAAGCTTACTGGCACTAAATATAGTTGCGGTAAGGCCATATGTGGTAGCTGCACTGTTCATCTGGATGGAACGCCTGTCAGATCTTGCGTTGCTCCTGTCGCTAGTGCTACCAACAAAGAAATTACAACAATTGAAGGACTCTCCGAATCTGGACTTCACCCTGTCCAAAAAGCCTGGATCGAAGAACAGGTGGCACAATGTGGTTATTGCCAATCTGGTCAAATTATGCAGGCTGTGGCCCTTTTAAACAAAAATTCCAATCCGAGCAGGGAGGAAATCGTAGGATATATGAAAGGAAATTTATGCCGATGTGGTGCTTATATGAGAATCATAAAGGCTATTGAAAAAGCCTCAGAATTAGGATAATATGAATGATCATAAAAATATAAAAGTTGACTCTTCGAGAAGAAAGTTTCTTCGAAATGCTTCAGTCTTAGTAAGCTTTGCATCCGTACCAATTTCATTTTCCTTAGCTGGGTGCGAACTTGAAGCTCAGGATTCTATCGCTCGTGAATTGCTGCAAAAAGAATTGAACATTTGGGTTCACCTGAAAGAGGATGACACCGTTACGATTAGCAATCCAACTTCAGAAATGGGACAAGGAAGCATGACAGCTCTTGCTCTTTTGATTGCTGAGGAAATGGATCTGGATTGGTCAAAAGTCAACATCATTAATTCTCCGGCAGTTCCGGATCTCTTTGGGGTTGGATGGAATGGAAGAGGCTCTAAAAGTATGATTACCGTAGGTTCACGGACCGTAAGAAGTTACTATACCATGCTCAGACAAGTAGGGGCTCAATCCAGGTATGCTTTACTCAAAAGTACGGCCAATGAGTGGAGTGTCCCGTTCGATCAATTACGAACCCATAATGGGTTCATCAGTCATCCGGATTCTGGAAAGTCCATCAGTTATGGCCAGAGTCTTGCCTTCTTTGACGATGGTATTAAAATGCCTGATTTTGATGAAAACTCCTTAAAGCAGCCTAAACACTTCAAGTTGATCGGAAAGATCAACACCAGAGTAGATGTACCAGAAAAGTCTGACGGTAGCGCTATCTATTCCATAGATATCGATCTGCCATCAATGGTCTATGGAGTGATTACCAGGTCTCCAGTCAATGGCTCAAAGCCGAAACTTATGAATAAACAAGAACTGGAAGGCATGCCCGGAATCATAAAGGTCGAAATGCTCGATCATGGGGTAGCTTTAATTGGGCAAACAGTGCAGGATGTTTTAAATGCAAAAGGCAGTATTGAAATCGAATGGTCCAGTGCACCTGCAGACGAACATTCGTCAGGCGAAGCCTTTATGTCATATGTGAAACAAGCTGATCAGTCGGAAGTAATCAACAATATGATAAGTGAAGATGGCCCGGTAGAGGAAGCCTTCCGGAACGCAACGCAAGTTCTCAAGGCAGATTATTTCAATGAATATGTTTATCATGCTCAAATGGAGCCATTAAACGCAGTTGCTAACGTAAAAGATAATACTGCAGAAATCTGGCTTGGAACTCAGGCGCCTGGAAATGCGAGAAGTGCGATTGCGAATCATCTTGGCCTAAAAGAAGATGAAGTAAAGGTTCATCGAACTTATTTAGGTGGTGGATTCGGAAGAAGATCGAGACATGATTACGCAATTGAAGCGATTGAATTGTCTAAGAGGATCAAAAAACCCGTGAAGTTGTTATGGACCCGAGAAGATGATTTGCAATATGGCATGTATCGCCCTTTATGTATGCAGCGGATGTCTGCTGCAATTAACGATCAGGGACAGGTTGTAGGATGGAAGCATGTCATTTATGGAACAGGGGGTGGATTGCTAGGAAGCGGAGCAAGAGTTGAATTTTACGATTTTCCAAGCCATGCCATAGGTGTCAATAACATAGATCACGGAATTCGAACAAAGCATTGGCGAGCGGTAGGTCATGGTCCCAATAAGTTTGCTATAGAAGCCTTTCTTGATGAAGTGGCAGAGAAAACAGGTAAAGACCCACTAGAAATTAGACTTGAATTGATGAAAAACCATCCCAGAGCAAAAGCAGTTTTACAAAAAGCAGCCGAAATGGGTCGATGGGGAGACCCAAGACCTGATGGTGTTGGCGTAGGTCTTGCATTCGCGGAAAGGAGCGATTCATTAGCAGCTTGTGTATGTGAAATATCTTTAACAGAAGACAGTGAAATCAGAGTTAGAAAAGTTTGGGCTGCACTTGATGGTGGTGTAATCGTCCATCCAGATAATACCATTGCTCAAATGGAGGGTGGAATCATTATGGGTATGAGTAGTGTTTTGAAAGAGAAGGTTACCATTAAAGATGGTAAAATACAGCAGTCCAATTTCCATGACTATGAATTGCTAAGAATAGATGAGGCGCCGGAGGTTCTTGAGGTGGCGTTGATAGACTCAACTGAACATCCAACAGGAATAGGAGAATCAGGGGTACCAATTATTGGCGGAGCCATTGCCAATGCTTTCGCTAATTTGACCGGTAAAAGACTCAGACATATGCCTTTTACAAGTGACAGAATTAAGGAAGCGTTAGGTTAAAGGTTATGCACTGATCACAAATTTAAGCGATTAGATCATTGATTTTCAGCGAGAATACGCTTTCTACAAATGCCTTTCCGCATGATAACTGGATCTTACAAGCGGTCCACTTTCGACAAAGTCAAAACCCTTGTTCAGTCCCACCTCCTTGTAATGGGCGAAGACATCAGGATGCACATATTCAGCTACTTCAAGGTGCATTTTAGTAGGTTGCAAATATTGACCAATGGTCAATACATCACACCCATTTTGTACCAAATCGTCCATGACTTTATACATCTCTTCTTTGGTTTCGCCAAGTCCCACCATCACTCCTGATTTTGTCCGATGACCGGCAGCCTTTGTCCTGGCGATCTGTTCCAAACTGCGATAATATTTGGCCTGAGGCCTAACCTTCCTATACAAACTTTCTACAGTTTCCATGTTGTGAGAAACTACTTCCTGTCCTCCAGCGATCATGCGTTCTAAAGCTTCCCAATTTGCCTTCACATCGGGAATTAAGGTCTCTATAGTGGTAGACGGAGATTGTTGTTTAACGGCGACAACCGTTTGATACCATATCTCTGCTCCTCTGTCTTTCAATTCATCTCTATTCACAGAAGTGATCACTGCGTGTTTGACTTGCATTAATCGAATGGCTTCTGCAACCCTACGTGGCTCATCTTCGTCATAAGAAGGAGGCCGGCCCGTTTTTACAGCACAAAAAGAACATCCTCTGGTGCAAGTATCTCCTAAAATCATAAATGTTGCTGTCCCTGCGCCCCAGCATTCGCCCATATTAGGACAATTTCCAGACTGGCAAATGGTATGCAGATCATACTGATCTACTAAAGACCTAACTTTCTTAAATTTCTCACCGGTAGGCAGTTTCACTCTAAGCCATGATGGCTTTTTTTGCCTCGGTTCCCTGGCTTCTACAATAGGTAGTTCTATCAAGATAATTTGCTTTTATTTTCGTTTACCGAAGTGCAAATTTACATAAAGATTGAAGAAATATGGCTTATCCGGATGATTCTCTGTCGGAGCCATCATAGCGATTCTTCTCGTGTATACTTCAGCCATTGCCCCTACTTCGATCGCTTTAACATATTCATCAAAGGCACCAGCATCAAAATGTACACCTATCTTACCCTGTATCCCAGGAATCAAACGTGTTTCAAATAAACCTTCAGAAAATCTTCCTTCATTCGAAATACTCCCCTGGTCTAGAAACTGTTCTCTGGTTTCCTCCGTGTACTTGATAGCTTCTGTCGTAAAACTTCCTCTATCGCTATTATCCACGAAAACTTCCAGGTAATATGGCTTCAATAAACCCAGTGCAGGTCCTATCTCGTAGTTCCAGCCCACTGCAATTCCTTTTCTTTTAGCCTTTTCAGATAAGTACTTTAGGCGACCCATTCCTGCTCTTAGTGAGTAAAAACTATTGATCTTCCCATAAGCAAAAGAACCTGCACCCCTGACAAATCCGATATTATATGGCCTGCTCTGTAGCTTTTCTCTGGGATCTTTATGTTTACCTATTTCGAATTGATAGTAAGTCGTTTTATTGTATGTCACTATTTTTCCAACGTTATAGGCCACCGCCCAACCATTGGCATGCAATCTTAAATCGACAGTTTGCTCTGTGTTATACACCACACCTTTGATCTCATTATCCAAACTCTTAGGCTGAAAGGTTACCTGCCCGACCAGGGATAAGGATGCGAAGACCCAAAATACTATCGTGTTAGTGTACTTCATTTCAGGATTTACTACCAAGTTAATAATTAATTCCTAAATAAGATAGATGGTAAATTATTAATTTGCACTATATATTCTACACAACATATTATGTAGAGATTGGTTCAAAAGTTAATAGCTCCTACTTTTAAGAGCTATTAACAAAAATCTACTTAGAGCAAAATCTGGTTTAAAAATTTCTAGCATCCTTGGTGTAATGTCTTTATGGATACTTTAATGTGTGTACTATCTAATTTCTTTAATAAAATCTGTCCATCACCAATTTTGAGCTTGTTTACCTTACCGTCACCACCCTGGAAGAAGATGGTATTCTCCTTTAGCCTGGAACGTGCACTTCGAGTATCCATCATACTTTCCAGTAAATGATAAACATCCATAATACGCACATCCTCGAATGTCAATTCTAATTGGGTCAACGATGGAGTCTCATGCATAAACAAGGTGTGTCTGCCCATCTTTGTATTGGTCGTCATTGAGTTATTGGTCTGTGCCAATGTGTCCATTCCTTTAAATTCAAAATGATTCCATACATAATTGTACATGGCATAACCCAAATCTTCAATGGAAGAGGCCAACTCATCAGCTTGGGAAGGAACGACTAATTCACTTACAAATCCATCAAAAACAAAGCCCTCCTGATTTTGGTATTGAACCTTTATCCAGGATCCCTCTACCCAATTGACAAATATCTCCTGCCTGGAGGATACAAAATCCTCGGTTTGAAATACTTCCTCGCCGTAATCTATGATATCTAACACGGGTGCATCTGTGGATGGAGATAGTCTTAATTTCAAACCGGATTTAGACATCACTTTTAATCCTTTCTGATGGACCAGAGTGTCATTTCCATAGAGGGACACATGTATTAATAAAAGCGTCAGAATTCCTACTAAATTTTTCATAACTATATTTTTAAAGATGAATGATGATTCAAATATGGTCATGAAAATCCTGAAATGCTGAGGAGACTAAGATCTGTAGTAGAAGCTTGAATATTCGTAGTAATAAGATTACTAAGCGTATTTCAGGGTATATAAAAAAAGGACTGCTTTCACCAGCAGTCCTTTACTAAGCTTTATTCTTAGAGATTTATTATTGAGGCGTAAAGATCGAGGTAAATTGATCTCCTCTATCTTCACCCTTAAGTACAAGCGTAATGGTTCCGTCATCGCCAACTGAGCTGTTTACAAGAATGATATTCTGTCCTGTAAAATCAGTTTGTCCATCTATTGTGATTGCGCCGCAATCTTCAGTAAATGTAAGCGGTAGAGACGATCCTCCAAAAAACTCAGAAGCATATAGCCCTCCACTCGCATCATCAATGCTATAGGTAAAGAATCCACCATCTTTTACGATAGATGCAGTAGACATAAAAGTATCGACCATCGCTTCTTGAAGCATTCCATCGATTACCAATGAATCCGCAATGGTAGCTACATTATACGTACCATCCAATTGAGAATCACATTCATTATCAATCAAATTTACGGTGGCCTCTATTAAAAAGTCTGTTCCGCCTCTTCCAACAGCTAAATCACCTTCTGCATTAGAAGCACCCGTTAGAGTAATGATGATCGTTCTCGGTTCTTCATCGTAATCATCATTATCAATGATGGTAATCGGCAAATTGCCTCTAAAGGTTTCGTTAAATACCTGTCCCTCGGTAGAAATAGTCATCGACCCACCACTTGCAGAAGCACCATCTATAGTATAGTCTTCACCGTAAACAGCAGAACCGCTGAGAGCGTAATCAACAGTAATATCGGACTGAGTACCCGTCGGATTTTCAATAATGACATTCAATACTTCTCCTTCTTCCGCATCAAACGGATCGATAAAAGCACTATTCCCGTCAGCATCAAAAGCCACATATCCCGGTAGTTCCTCCAGATCGTAATAATCTCCAACTACAAATTCATTTCCGCACGAGGCGATAAATAACATTGCAGTTAGAATAAATAATATATTATAAATTTTCATTTCAATTTCAATTTTAAATTAATTTTCAAACCACATTGGCGTATCAGTTGGCAAATTCACAGGAGTATTTGGATTAGATGCTACCTCATCAGGAGGATAGTTAAATCGCTTCAAAATTCCTGTAATATTAGAACCAGGAACTGGTCTCAATTCAGGAGTATCCGTTCTTCTGACTGTATTCCAAGCAACTACTGGTCTGATAAATGATTCAATATATAGTTGATTATGAATGTCTTCCATAGTTGGAGTAGGTAATTCCGCAACAAAAGCTTCTGCAACATCAGCCGCAATGGTCAATTGAGCACCTGGAATATCTCCTCCCCACCAAGCAACATTTTTAGCTACACCAGCTTTGTATTCCGATTCTGCAGTAGCTACATCTCCAGCTGCCATAGCTAATTCAGCCTTGTAAAGGTTAATCTCAGCAGGCATCATTAACATGTGCGGTAAATCATTTCTAATCACATTATCCTTGATTCTTGCACATGCGAAAGAAAACGGAAATCTTCCAATTGGACATCCTTCTCCTGTAGCATTGCTGATCAACATATCAAATCTAGGATCACCCTGTAAAAGTCCATAAATTACTTCTCCCGGACCATAAACGCCTTGAGCTTCATTAGAAACACCAAAGAATGCTTCTACCAAATTATTATATGCATTGAAACTACCTGGAGCATTAGAATATCTGATCAAAGCAGACTGATCATTACTTTCAATTAGAGGCTCATTTAGCGTAGCTGCGATTTCAGAAGAAACATCTTTCTTGTTTCTGATGATCATCAGCACTCTCAATTTTAAAGAATTCGCATATCTTCTCCATAGATCCATATCTCCTCCGTAAATGATGTCTCCTGTACTAACATCAAATATTCCTTCTGAGGGAATGTTATCAATTTGATCAATTGCATCGTTTAAGATATCAATTACACCATCTAGGACCACTTCTTGTTCATCAAAGGTCGGCTCTGGAAATTCCTGAGCATTTAAAGCTTGAGAATATGGTACTTCCTCCCAAATACTGGTCAATTCGAAGTAAGTATTGGCCTCAAGAATTTTAGCAATAGCCGCTACATTATTCGAGGAAGGGCCAGCCTCTTCGGCATCTTGCTTTACCAATAAGAGGTTCCCTAAAACTTGTGAATACATCATTCCCCAAGTATTACCAGTCAAGAAAATAGAGGTATTTCCATTTCTAGCACTGTTAAAGCACGCAGAAAAGTGCTGTGGTACATCCATAATTCTGGTACCCAACTCAGTAGTGTGCCTATTAGAATACTGTGCCATTACAAATGGCAGCAATACATTTGGATCGGCAGTGGTTGCTGCCAGAGGGTTTCGGTTTATATCTAATGCATCTTCACATGAGGTTATCACAAAACTCAAGAGAAGAACAAAAGATAAATACTTTATATATTTCATTATTTTTCTTTTTAATATTTCTTAAAATGACGCTCTCAGATTTACACCTATACTTCGAGGAGTAGGTACTGAAGCTCTTTCTACACCGAATCCATCCGCACCTGAACCAAAAAGGTTATTTTCTGGATCAATGTGAGGTACTACACTCCAAAGAAGTGCAAGGTTTCTTCCTTCTACACCAAGCGTAACACCATTAAGGAAGTTATTGGAAAAGAGTCTTTTAGGTAAAGAATAACTTAAGGACGCTTCTCTTAATTTAACGAATGATGCATCGAAGATGAAAGCTTCAGATACACTATTATCGTCAAGCGATTGCCAGAAATCAGCAGCACTAGCTAGAGGAACATCATTGTCTCTCACAGTACCATCTGCATTCATGATCACACCTTCTCTATCGATAAAAGTTCCATCCCTGTTCAGTAAAGTTTCTTGTGCTAAACCACCCGTTTGCAATCCATCTACGGTAGATGATTTCATGACTCCACCAGATCTCCAGTCAATGGTAAATGAAAGATTTACCGGACCTAAATCAAAAGAATTCACAAAGCCCATCGTAAAATCAGGTAGTACTGAACCCATTGCCTGTGCCTCACCAGCTAATCTTGCTCCTGTATTAGGGTCTATCAAGGGCCTGCCTGAAGTACTGTCTTTTAAGAATGGGATGGCAAATAATTCAAAACCTGATCCCACTTCTGCTACAACCTGTACACTACTAAATGCACTCGCAAGTAGAACTCTATCAACATTCTCTGATAATTCTACTACTTCTACTTGAGCTGATGAGTAATTTACAGCTGTATTCCAAGTGAAATTAGGCATGCTAATCGGCGTTGCATCTAATGCGATCTCTAATCCCCGTGTATTAACCTGTCCAACATTGGTTCTCAAGAAACCGAAACCCGTAGACTCAGGAATTGGCAATGCTAAAATCTGATCTCTGTTTTCTGTTCTAAACACAGCAACATCAAGTCCTAGTCTGTAATCGAAGAAATCCAACTCAGCTCCCAATTCGTAACTGGTCTGCTGTTCTGGTCTTAGATTTTCAGGAGGAATAACATTTCCTTTTGAGAATGCAAGTCGATCATTGAATGGGAAGTTAATGTTCAAACCATACTGACCTGTTGCAACCGTTACCGGGTTAAAAAGAAAATCTAATTGATATGGTCCTGTATCATTTCCTACTTGAGCAAATGAACCTCTAAATTTAGCATAGCTTAAGAAGCTACTTTCGATTCCTAATGCTTCTGTCAGCACAAATGCTGTACTAACGGAAGGATAAAAATAAGAATTGTTATCCTGTGGAAGAGTAGAAGACCAGTCATTTCTACCTGTTACGGTAAGGGTCGCCCAACCATCAAAGGTCATATCTACTGATCCATATGCACCAAATAGTGTTCTATTGCTGAAAAATCTTGCTGGAATAGTTTGTTCAGTATTACCCGGTGCAAATAGCTCAGGTATCAGCAAGTTCACACCTGCAAATCCTTCATCCTGTCGCTTTCTGTTATTCCAGTTGTAACCTGCTAATGCACTCACTTCGAATCTTGATCCAAGACTGGCATTATAATTTAAGATTACGTCTAAGTTTTGCTGAACATTATTGATGTTATCAATGGTATAATCCCCTTGTAACCTTTGAATGGTTCCTTTTCGGTTAGAAAAGAATCTATTATCCTGGTCGAAATCATATCCGTAGGTTCCTCTCAATGAGAGATTATCCAAAATCTTGAAAGTAGATGAAATATTACCAATAATTCTGGTATCATCTCTGTCATTTCTATTTTCATTTCTTAACCATAAGTAGTTATTGGATGTTGGTCCAGCCTGGTTGATTTGGTTTCCAGCTTCATCGATCCAAGGGTTAAAGTTTCTAGGATCTAGAGTACTACTAAATGACGAAAGACCCACAATATTAGGATCGTTGGCACCTGTAGCACCAGTTCCTCTTGACATTGTTTTTGCAAACTGCAATCCAAATGTGGTTCTAAAACGCTCACTATGCTGAATTCCAGCATTGATTCCTGCGTTGTATCGATCTAATTCAGCACCAGGCAGCAATCCGGTTTGGTTCAAAGCACCCAAACTTAATCTGTAGTTAAATTTAGCGCCTGCATCTGCAATAGATAAACCGTTTATAACTGTTCGTCCTGTTCTGAAAAAATCATTGATTCCATTATTTGGCCTGGTTGTTAATGGTCCGCTTTCATTGGTAATCGGCAAAGAATTAACCGTTTGACCTGTAATTCTGGGACCCCAGTCAAAACCAATAGAAGAAGAGTCATACTTGGCAAAATCTCCCATGGCATATTCTTGCTGATAATCAGGAGTCACAAACAAGTCATCAACTCTGTAGGAAACATTATATTCTATTTTAGCGCTTCCATCTTTATTAGCCTTTCCAGATTTTGTAGTAACAATGATTGCACCAGCTGCAGCTCTAGAGCCATATAATGCTGTTGCAGCTGCACCTTTTAATACACTCATAGATTCCACATCATCAGGATTGATGACTGCAGCTCCATTACTAAAATCTCTGTTTCCAGAAATTCTCGTTCCATTAGATACAAACTGGTCATTGTTAATAGGAACACCATCTACTACCCATAATGGATCATTATTTCCACTTAGTGAAGTGGCTCCACGGATAATAATCTTCGAAGATCCTCCTAAGTTTCCACCAGTATTCCCAATGTTGACACCGGTAACTTTACCTTGTAGTGCGTTCACAATATTTGACTCACGCGCTTTAGTAAGTTCATCTCCCTTGACATTGTCAACGGCATAGCCTAAAGTCTTGGCATCTTTTTCAATACCTAATGCGGTTACAACTACCTCGTCCAAAAGTGTACCTTCTGACATGACAATATTTACATTGTCTGTGTTAGAAATGTCAATCTCCTGGGTTTCAAATCCGGTATAAGTTGCTACAAGTGTGGAAGCATCGTCTGGTGCTTCAAAAGCGAATGACCCATCGATATCAGTAATCGTTCCTACACTCGTGCCCTTAACCACGACGTTTGCACCGATAAGAGGAAGTCCATCGGTATCAGTAATTGTCCCACTGATGTTTCTTTGTGCGTCCATCGAAATGGCTGCGCTTATAAACATCAATAAGAAAAGTAATACTCTTTTCATCATAATGATTTAGTTAAAAAAATTTTAGTTGCGAAGCATTTGCACAGATAAGGGTTAGATCAAGCAATACTCCATGATTTATGTTAACGTTTCCATAACGAACAGTTAACACATTTGTTAATGCTCAATCTGGAAAAATGTAAAAAAAAACGAAAATAAGAAATATGTTATCTTTTCATTAGTTAATGAAGCTAATTGTTCTTCAACACGCGTGTTTTCGCTAAAGAATGGATGTGTTGTGGCTCAATGTAAGGTTGGTAAATGTTAATACTTATTCAAAATTTTAACTCCTTTTCTTGTAACCCGGCTTTTTCCTCTGCTCAAACTTAGGCGCAATGATTTCATAAGTTAAAACCGCTGAGAGAGAGTATGGAGCCAATGTTCTGATCACTGAGAAATCTGTGGTTAGCATATTGCTAATTGCTGACTCCATGGCCAGGTATAACTCAGTTCTTGGGAAAATTTGCCTGCCAGCGAATCCTTTTACACTTAGATACGCACTATTCAATTCTTCAGCCGTCAGCTCAAGATCATCTGCCCCTTTCTGCACCACTGATACCAACTCGTAATCCAAATTGACCAGTTGATGCCTCAGAAAACCCGCACCTAAAAATGATTTGCCTCCAGGCAGCTTGTGTTTATATGATAATTCCAACGCAATGGTTTGAAAGTCCAGTTGTAATTGAAATCCTTCTCTCGGCCTATCTTGAAATTGATCCTTTCTTCTACTACCCTGTCTATAGTAAGACGTTTTTACTGCCAGAAAATTAGACTCATTGATGGTATACACTGATCCCAACCCAAAAACAACTCCGTTGTAGTGGAAACCTTGGATCTTATCCCCATCCACTTGCGTTTTCATTCCTCCGACTTCGGTAACCAGTGAAAAACGTTGAGCCTCAGCAGTAAATAGGAAGAAAACACCAAATAAAAGAATCAGCAGGCAAGGTTTAAAAATTCTCATACTCCCCGAGCATTTTAGAATAAATAGAAATAAGTTGTAATTGTTCAATACGCTAAGAATACAAATTAAATGCGTTAATCACATAAAATGTATTCCTACGCTTATGAAACGAAATTAAAATGATTTTTTTAGTCCAGTGGGCTTAAAAAGGAAGTAAATCGTAGTTTCAAAGTTCTATTTTTCTCACCATTGAAAAAGGTTTTGAAAATATTTAACCCATCGTCAAACACATTTTTTTATCTCTCAATGTCGCAAAAGTTGATTAATTCATATTTTTGTTCTACATTTGTAGTACACGTTCTAAATATGTAGATATGTTATCAAAGGCAGAAGAAAAAATCATGAAAATTCTTTGGAGAAAAAACGAAGCATACATGAAAGATATCATGGATGCTCTTCCTGAGCCTAAACCAGCTAAGTCAACCGTTTCCACCCTACTAAAACGCATGACTGATAAGGATATGATTCGATATGAAAAAACGGGTAGTATTCGCAAATACATACCTTTAGTTGCTAAGAAAAACTATTTCTCAAAGAAGTTTCAAGATTTCAAAACTCGATTTTTCAATGATTCTTCTACGCAATTTGCATCTTTTTTCACCAAAGACACCAACTTAAGCATCTCTGAGTTAGAAGAGATACAAAAATTGGTAAATGAAGAAATTAAAAAGAAGAAATCATGATCGAATACTTAATAAAATCCAGTGGCTTACTCTTAGTGCTAATCTTATTTTATAGAGGGTTTTTAGAGCGGGAAAAGTCATTCGTTTTTAATCGCGTTTTTTTATTAGTCTCCGTTTTTGCGGCGGTTATTGCGCCATTTGTCATCATTGAACTTCCTTCAGAATGGCTCTTTATGTTCAGCGAACCAGAAACGAAACGCTTACTGAATGAACCCAGCTATATGATAACAGCGTCTCCTTATGAAACAGCAGCCTTATCTAGTGAAGGGGTTGTTCCAAAAAGTCAAACATTACTTTGGTCCAAAGTGCTGATTTTTATCTACTCCATTGGTGTTATTCTAATGTTGGTAAGATTCCTTAGAAACCTGGCCATTATTACTTCTAAATGTGTGGCCAAATCCTACCTTCACAAAGGCTGTATTAAAATTATATCTACTACACCTAATTCCAGTCCGCAGAGTTTCTTTCACTATGTATTTATTCCTAAAAATTCTGCTGAAGCCATACTCCAACATGAAATAAGACATGCCAAAGCCCTTCATTCTATCGATATTCTCTTTTTAGAAATACTCATTACTACATTTTGGTTTAACCCCTTGTTTTACTGGGCTAAAAAGCTACTCCAACAAAATCATGAGTACTATGCGGATGCATCACACTGCAACATTGACCTAAAAAAATATAAACAACTGATTTACAATCAGATTAACAAGAAAAAAGTAAACGCACTGGCCAGTGGTTTCGATTATTCAATTATTAAAAAACGTATGATGATGTTACACAGATCAAAAAACAGCCCACATCTATGGGTGAAAAAAATGCTGGTTGTACCCCTACTGGCAGTGCTTAGTTTTATCGCTTGTGAAAAAGTTGAAGCTCAGAAATCCCAAGCTCCATCAAGTAAGGAATCCCTGACAAATTCAAAAATTGCCGTGTTATTTAATGGCAATGAAATAGAGCAATATAATATTAAATTCAAACCTACCAATTCCCTCTTTACCATACAGGAGTTTGTCAGCTTACTTAAGGATCAAGGTATCGGCCTATACGATGATATTATTGTTAGTATTGATGGTCAGGAGTTTGAGGGGAATGAGCTTATCAAAATACAATATACGGACCGCAAAGAAGACGTCTTTATGCATAATGTGAAAGATGCTGATGCCCTATTGATATTAAGCAATAAGGAAACTCCTGACAAAAATAAATTACGTGCAATTAGTACGAACGAAAGGAATTGGTCAATTTCTTACGATCAAAATGAAAACCAAATACCACCTCCGCCTCCACCACCTCCAGCGCCAGCCGCACCCCGACCTGAAAGGCCATCTAAAGTCAGTCCTCCCGCACCTCCAACCCCTCCTGGCACAACCAATCGAGCTGTTCCGCCACCTCCACCACCTCCTGCACCGCCAACATTAAGTTCACCACCGCTTCCACCACCTCCACCACCTCCACCTTATGTCACGGATCCTGCAAAAAGGGAAAGAGATTTAAAGGAGGCAAAAGAGAAATTGAGGAAACACGAGGAAGGTATTACACCACTAAATAATGAAGAATTAAGATACAATAAGAAAATCATCAATTACTTGGAGAGGAAAAATCAATCCCAGGGTGGTTCAGGTATGTCACTCAATGAGTGGCATTTAAGAACTTTGGAAGTTCAGGAAGCGGAATTAGCGCACTTATCGCAAAGAGAATTGGCACAGAATCAAGCAAACATAGTTGAAAAGCAGCGAGTTGAGATCCAAAGACAAAGAGAATTGGCAACTATTCGGGAATCGCTGACGAAACGTGAAATGATCACCTCTTTAGAAGAATTAGCTGCAAAGGAAGGCGCTTCTGAACAACTCAAAGCATTATTAGCTGAACAAAACAAATCTCAGCAACTCTTGACTGAAAAGCTGGAAGAAGAACTTTCACTTCGCCAGTCAAGATCAGAGGAAGCTCAACTCAAACTTCTTGAATCAGAAAAGAAATCAAAATCTGAGAAGGGTCACAATTAAAACTTTAAAGAGGGCATTTTCACAAAGATTTGCCCTCTTTCTTAACTTTTGTACATTTGGTTCGTCGATTTAGAAACGAACCTTACCTATGACCCTGATTCGCAAATATGCTTTGATCACTTTATGCGTTTTCAATGTTTTGCTCCACCTCAGTTCGATTTTTTTCATGGAATTTCACAGGGACGAGCTACTGTATTTCTCTCTGAGTAATCATCTTGACTTAGGTTATGCTTCGGTTCCGCCCATGATCAGTTGGATTGCCTGGATCTCTAAGTCGATTTTTGGATTTTCTCCCTTCGCAGTTAAAATCTTTCCTGCTTTGCTCAGTGGAGTATTTGTTTATCTGACTGCCATGATTGCAAAAGAATTCAAAGGAGGTTTCTATGCGCAGATACTCACCGCAGTGGCCGTAATGTGTACACCACTTTCCTTGCGGGCCTTCATTCTATTCCAACCCGTTCCTTTAGACCTCTTTTTCTGGACCCTCACTCTTTTCATTGTACTGAAATATGTGAATACTGAAAAAACGGAATGGCTTTATTACTTAGGCTTGACGCTTGGCCTGGCATTGCTAAACAAGTATCTGATCCTTATTCTCATCTTTGTATTGCTTTTAGTCATACCATTTACAAGACACCGTAATTTGTTTTTAAGCAAACATTTTTATGCAAGTGTGGCAATTGCTTTGCTGATCTGGAGTCCCAATCTATATTGGCAAATTTCCAATGATTTTCCAGTCATAACGCACATGGCTCAACTGGAGGAAACACAATTAAGAAATGTCTCCAAATGGAGTTTTGTAAAGGGACAGTTGCTGATGCTGTACACCAGCTTTGTAATTGCAGCAATCGGACTGATGGCTTTATTGAAGCAACAGAAATATAGAATGCTTGGAGCTTTAATTATAGGAGTAGTGATCCTGTTGATGCTGTTGAATGCTAAAGACTACTATGCTGCGGGTGTTTACCCTTTTCTGATCGCAGCAGGATCGGTCACAGTTGCTTCAAACCTTACTGTTTTTTGGAAAAGGCTATTTCTGATCATATTATTTATCGTATTGGTTCTTCCAATTTTACCGCTTGGGATCCCATTTATGAAACCGCAGAAAATAGCCAATTACCTGGATCAATTGGAAGAAATCGGAATTGATATTGGCAGAAATCATGAAGACGGTCAGAAATATCCCTTGCCCCAGGACTATGCGGACATGTTGGGTTGGTATGAAATCGCACAATATGCAAGACAAGCTTACGATAGCGTAGATAGCCAGGAAACTACTATTATTTATGGAGAAAATTACGGCCTTGCAGGTGCTGTTTCTTTAATTAATAAAGAATACGGGCATCCGGAAGCTTTGTCCTTCTTCGATGCCTTCGGCTATTGGGTTCCAGAATCCTTTGATCCCGAAATTAAAAGTCTTATTTATATCAATGATGAGCTGGGAAGTGATGTCGCACAATTATTTAAAGAGATAGAGATGATAGGAGAAGTGACCGATCCCCTTTCACGCCAGTATGGAATAAAGGTTTATCTCTGTCAAAATCCTCGACGAAGCTTTAATGAATTCTGGACAGAAACGCTTTTGAGGGTGAGGAATGACTAGGCTTTTCTAGCCGGATATTTTCAATAGAATGCTACTTACAACGATCATTATTGCACCTACGATGAAATTTATGGTTAGGGACTCATCTAAAAATAGCCAGCCAAAAAAGATGGTCGATGGAATTTCGAAATACATCAAACTAGAGGCAATAGAGGCTTTCATTCTCTTCAATCCATACAGAAAAAGGTAGTATACCAGTACTCCCACTACCATACCGTAAAGCAAGCCGAATCCTAGATCTGGAAACTTAACTTGAGGGATTTCCAAAATAAAAAATGGAAGAAACATGATCACCCCAATCCAATTTTGGTGAAATAAGACTTCAAGGCGATTGTAGTCATCGCTCATCTTTTTCATGAGAATGACTACATAAGCAAAAATTATCGATGCAGCGAGAGCTGCTAACATACCCAGGAAGTCCTGATTGGCAAATGAGAAGGTTTTGTTGATGTTGATCACAATCAGCCCTGCAAAAGCCAACAAAATCAAAAACTTTTGCTGCCTATTCACCTTTTCTTTAAGCAGAGAAGAAGCCAACAAAAGTGTGAAAATTGGGTAGGTGTAAAAAACTACTACTGCATTGCCTATAGCTGTATATAAATAGGCAGTAATAAAGAGCAAGATCCTAATGGTACTAAAAAAAGATAGCTTAAGCAAGTCCCATTTATTCCCTTTGAACAGCTTTTTACCTTGAGTCACCAGGATAATACCAAGGAAAGCAGTAGGAACTGTGGATCTCATCCAGGCAATAGCAGTCGAAGAAAGAGATATATTATTTATAAAGATTCCTCCTAAACCCGCTATGGTAGCTCCGATGATAACCACAAGAAAAGCCTTTTCTCTCATGGATACAAAGAAAAGAAAATTGGGAGATTAATTAGGATGCAAATTCTCTTGTTCAGTTTTGATTAATAGGGTATTTCTTACCTTCTCCCACATTAATCGAGTCGCCGGTTTACTTTTCATATCACCTAGAAAAAGAAGATCTAAATCTAGGGTTTTAGCTTCTTCGACAAAATAATCAGAAATTCTATCTTGTTTTTCGACAAATGCCATTGCCCACTCTTTGAAAGTTCTACCAGATCTAATTCCTTGATAGACTATCTCAACGTCATTATGACGCCGATCTTTTTTAATCTTTTCCATTATTTTCAGCACATCACCTTTGCCTCCTTCCAAAATCTGAAAGAAATAGTTTCGGTGAAAGATTAAACAACCTGTGATATTAAGACGAGTATTATTATTTCGAGCCTCTTTAAGTATATCTTGAAGATCCTCTCTTTTTAAATTCGGAATAGCTTTTGAAAAATACGATATCTCAAATGTAGGGTAGTAAATATGATGCACTTGCCTGTATTCATTGGGAAGTATACCATATTTCGAACTGAAAATTTTCGAGAAATAACTCCTGCTGCTTAATCCAATTTCGTGCACAATATTGCTAATGGTCATATCTGTAGTCTCAAGTAATGCCTTACCTCTAAGAATCCTTACGTTGACAATAAACTTATTTACTGTTTCACCGAAAAACTGTTGAAATCCTGCTTGAATTTTCTTCTTATTTATACCTGAGATTCTTTCTAATTTAGCAAGCGTTAGGTCTTCTTGTAGATTGCTTCCAATATATTCGCTCAGATGAACAATGGCCGCAATTTCATATTCGCTAAAATTGTAATTATGCCTATTATTAATTTCCTTTCGATTAGAAAATTGAAGTTGAAGTACACCTAAGACTGATGACTCTATTAATAATCGGTTAGTAAGCCCAATGGGCTTAGTTCTGATGATGTGCTGAACCATTTCTTCAGAACCCGCTGAAATCTCTCCAAAATAGGAATAGGTCTCAGTTTTCTTAAAGCCTTCCAGGGTATCAGACAAAAGTCCAGGTAGAATCCCCCTCTGTTTATTACTCTCGAACTGGCGAAGTTCATCAGTAATAGTAATAATGGACATTCTTAATTTCGTACTAGCAGGTAAGGTAAAATTACTACTATTAGGTTTTTTCGTTCCTACGATCACATTTTGAAATCTCAAAATTTTTCTGCTTTCTGATTCTGAGGAAAACTTGTGTTCAAGCTCGCCCTCTAAGCAGAATATAATGTGAAGTGAATCATTCCATTTATTAATAGCGGTTACTTGGAGCGTTTCACTTAAATAAACATCAAACGTCCATACTTCTAAGCCTGGAAATATTTGTAGAAAGCTTACCTTCCCTTTCCCTTGTTTACTATCAAAACTAAATGAAGCACCATCGTGCACTTCCTTAAAATCCGCATTTAACTTTTGAGATAGTTTTCTGAGGATGACCTTACTCCCCCTACCCTCTATTCGTGATTGTGACATATAGCGAATATAACCTCCAAAGGAAGTTTATGACTATAACTATCAACACGATTTATAGTAAAATAAATTATTTATAATAACTCGATCGGGTAAAATATTAACTCAATAGCACAAATCAGCTACTAAACCGCTTTTGCTTTCTGTACCATGAATTTCATATATAGACCTTCATATTGGTCTACCATTTGTTTGTGACAACAATAATTTGCCGCTTTTTCTAAACATTTTTTTCTATTAATATTCTTGACACTTTTAATTCCTTCCAAAAATTCACTCTCTTGGTCAAGGTCTATTAATATCCCTATATTTTCATCTATAAATTCTTTTGTCATCTCGTTATTCATCGCGATGATAGGAGTTCCGCACGCTAATGATTCTATGATCGTAAGACCATATGAATATTTACTCTTCCTGGTAAAAATATAAGCAGCCGATTGACCTACAAGCTGATTGATATATTTTTCATGCACGCAACCAAAATATTGGATCAAATCATTTTGCTCTACTTTCTCTTCGATTCCGCTTTCCCAAAAATCAAAGTCAATAATAGGCCCTGCAAATTTAAGTCGATGATTAAACTTGATACACAAATCTATGATTTGCTCTAAGCCTTTTCCTCGTTCTATCCTGCCAGTCCAGGATAAATAGGGTTCATCATCTTGGTCATAGTACTTCCATTGGTCGATATCAATACCATTCCTAATAATTTGTATATGATCCACATATTTAGAATATTCATTAGCTAAGATAGAGTTCACACTTGTAAATTCTTGATTGATTTGATCTTTAATGGCCATTAATGCATATGAAATATCCTGCAACACAGGCATGTGAAAGGTCGTAATGAAAGGAATATTTAAATAATTTCCGATGATGATGACTAACGGATTGTCAGAGTGATTATGGATCACATCAAATCCGTATTCCAGGAATTTTCGCATGGATGTCATTAAGTCTGCCACTTCAACAATGGTGTAGGCCCCTTCAACAACCTCCTCAGATTCTACATAATTCATCATGCTTCCTTTAACATGAGATCCAATTTTACATAAAGTAACCACTTCATGGCCTCTATCACATAATTCGGTTACTATGAAATCTGTAATTTTTTGTTTTCCAACAAGATTATTCACTCCGACAGGAACTTTTTCAGTTGCAATAATTCCGATTTTCATAATTAACATTTTATAGAAGTAGCGCCTTTAAAAGCACTAATTTTCTGGTGATTCAGCAGTAACACAAGAATGTATAAGCTATATAAACGAAAATATGACATAATTGAACTGTTGATGTATGCTATCGATCCATAGTTTAACTCAATAGAGACTAATTTGAGTTATTGCGATAAGAGGTAGGGGCAATACCATATATCTTGGTAAATGCCTTTGTAAAATAGCTGGGACTTTCAAAACCACACTTTCTACTAATGGTGTTAATAGATTGTTCGGTACTTATCAATAAGTTTGATGCCATTCTCAATCTTTCGCGTCGTACAAATTCCATAACTGTCAAATTATGAATGAATTTAAAGCCCATCTGAAGTTTATTGGCATTGAGCCCAGCTACTTTGCTTAGTTTTTCGATACTAAGTTTGCTATCCAGGTTACTTCGAATGTAATCGGTGACTGTATCCATGGAATAGATTTCATTGGCTCTAAGAATCTGTTGATTTCCCTCTGCTTTCATATCATCTTCAAATAATTTGACCTGCTTCACAAAGATGTCCAGGGCTAAACTCAAAAGATGCATTTTTCGCAGCATAAGCGATCCGCGATACTTTAGCACGTTATCGAGCAAATATTCAAAATCAATACCATAATATCCATCGTGGTAAAAGGTACTGACTGCTTCTGTATCTGTCAATACGTCGTATAATTCTTGAGAAATTTCGTTTAACTCGCATTCCAAGCCAGGAACAAACTCTTCTCTATTTATCTCGAGACTAATTAGATTGACATAATTGTTCTTCTTAAATGTTAAGATATGTCCGTTTTGCTGACTACTTGCTACCAGTGCACATTTTTTCCTGTTGATGACATGCTTCTCGTCCTCATTTTCGAACTTGTGAACGATTGGACCTTCTACAGAATAAAGATATTTGATGGGGTGAATATTATTCAATGTAAATTCAAAGCTAATTTCCTGATTAAAGCTACACTGATAAATAATGATGCCTAATCCATTATCAAAGCTTATTCCCTGAATGGTTCCCTCACCTAATTCTCGAGGCACTTCCACGATAAATTCACTACAGATTTCTTTCACTTCTGCATCCCAGGCCTCTGCAATATTTTCAATCACTTCTCTAAGAGGTTGTGATGTCACTTGCACAGTAGTGTGGGGCATCTCTTTGTCAATCATTTTCATGAGTGCATCGATAATGATCTCGAACCGAAGATTCGATAAGTTAGATATTTAGTTTCATCTAATGTAGTGAAAAAAATTCACATTCCTATGGTAGGTGTGGAAGGATTTTCTCCTTTTACGATATTGTCTTTTAAAAGTATGTAAATCACATATTTCAAGTATTTTGGTCTCTAAATAATATTTCATTGGAACAGCTCGTAAGCCCTACAACTATAATTCTGATCATCTTTATCTACTTTGGATTGCTCCTTGGAGTATCATATTTCACGGGAAAAGGGGCAGATAATCAAACTTTTTTTAATGCAGATAAGAAATCTCCCTGGTTTTTAGTCGCCTTTGGAATGATCGGCGCATCGCTTTCCGGAGTCACCTTTATTTCTCTTCCCGGAGCGGTGGGCGCTGGTGGTACCAATATGGATTTTTCCTATATGCAAATGGTGTTAGGCTATTTGGTAGGTTATGCTTTAATTGCCCTGGTCTTGATGCCGATCTATTACAGAATGGGATTGACAACGATCTATACCTATCTGGACGATCGGTTTGGAAAGTATTCCTATTTGGTCGGCTCGCTTTACTTTTTATTGAGTCGGGTAGTCGGAGCTTCGATGCGTCTCTTTCTGGTGGCCATTGTATTTCAAAGGATCGTGATGGATAGTTTTGGAATTCCTTTTTATATGACGGTACTCATCGCGATTGTTCTGATTTGGATTTATACTTTTAAGGGAGGAATAAAGACCATTGTCATTACTGATACTCTGCAGACACTTTGTATGTTGCTGGCCGTTTTTCTCACCATAGGAGCCATAGGCAAAGCGCTTGGATCTGGAGGTATGATTGAAACCTTTACGATGGTTAAAGAGGGCGCTTACAGCCAAATGTTTTTCTTTGAAGACGGCTGGAATGACCCCAACAATTTTTTCAAGCAATTCCTAAGTGGTGCCTTAATTGCAACAGCCATGACCGGACTGGATCAGGATATGATGCAGAAGAATTTAACATGTAAAGATCTTCCGTCAGCGCAAAAAAACGTTCTAAGTTTTAGTGTCGTTCTGATATTTGCCAATCTGCTTTTTTTGGCATTGGGTGCTTTATTGTATATGTATGCTGTCAATCAAGGCATAGATGTGCCCTCCAGAACAGATCAGCTCTACCCAATGATTGCTTTGAATTACTTAAATCCTTTCATAGGCATACTATTTGTTCTCGGATTGATTGCGGCGGCTTATTCAAGCGCTGATTCGGCCCTCACATCCCTCACAACATCATTTTATATCGACATCCTCAAGTATGACCAGAAAGAACATTCCGAAAAAGACAAACGCAGAACTCGAATGATGGTACACGTTGCATTTTCTGTGTTGATTTTTCTGATCATTTTAATGGTAAACGCATTGGACGATGATGCCATCATTAATAAACTTTTTATTGCGGCCGGATATACTTATGGCCCCATATTGGGGTTGTTTACCTTTGGCATCATTACAAAAAGAAAGATTTTAGATGTTTGGACCATTCCGGTATGCCTATTGGCACCATTACTAACTTTTATCATCGACACTAACTCTGCAGATTGGTTAGGTGGATTCAAGTTTGGTAGTACCCTACTTGGACTGAATGCGCTGTTAACGTTTGTCGGATTAATGCTAATTTCTCGCAAAAATGGATAAAATCACTGAAAAGGATTCTTTATACAGACACCTGGATAAAATGTCTACTCATCAGCTGCTAGAAAGCATCAATCAGGAAGATCGCAAGGTTGCCGATGCCGTTTACGCGGAAATATCTTCCATTGCTTCTTTGGTTGATCACGTTTATCCTAAAATGAATGATGGCGGCAGATTGTTTTACATTGGTGCAGGAACATCCGGAAGGCTGGGAATATTGGATGCTTCTGAGTGTCCTCCTACCTTCGGTGTGCCGGATGATTGGGTCGTCGGATTGATAGCAGGTGGAGACAAAGCCATCAGGAAAGCCGTAGAAAATGCAGAAGATGATATGGATCAAGCCATTATAGACCTGGAAGAATATGGCCTTTCAGAATTAGATACCGTATTGGGAATCGCAGCTTCTGGTACTACACCTTATGTCATAGGAGGCTTAAAGGATTGCCAAAAAAAAGGTATTGTAACTGGGTGCATCACTTGTAATCCTGGAGCGCCTGTTATCAAGCATTCTGATCACCCCATCATCGTGCAAGTGGGTCCGGAATTTGTCACAGGAAGTACACGAATGAAGTCCGGAACTGCACAAAAAATGGTTCTTAACATGATTAGCACCTCCATCATGATAAAACTCGGCAGAGTGGTCGATAACAAAATGGTGGACATGCAATTGTCGAATGCTAAATTGGTGGACAGAGGTACGAAGATGATCATGCGAAAATCAAATTTGACGTACAAAAATGCCAAAGAAGCACTACTAAAACATGGAAGCGTTCGAGAGGCATTGAGAGCACTCGATGATTAACAATTCAATTCTTATTTTCTGAAACCATCTTGATGATTTCCCGGTAAGTATAGTCCTGAGGATCCAACCCCACCCTGGCCATCTTTTCCATTTCATTCTTCATGGCCACTCTGACATGACTTCTGACCCATTTCGTATCATGGTCATTGTGCTAAAAACCTTGCTTTTACAACTCCCATACCTCTAATTAGTCGATTCAATGAAGGAGTAAGAGATCCCTATGTTGATAATATCCGAATATTTGCAATCTTTGCTGATCGACAATTCGGCTGTAACTTGATGAACATCCAAAAATCATATTTACATTATCTGGGTATCTTTCTGTTAGCACAAGCGATACTCGCTATTTATCTCGGTCAAGCATTCTGGCGTCCATCAGACTTTGTCTTTACATTCGGTGGTGATGGTGCAATGATTTATTATAACATGATCTTTCACACTTTCTATGGTGAAGGGCTGATGTTGAGTAATATGAATTATCCGAGATTTGACTCACTCTTTATGACGGATGGTCAGGCATCTTTTGCCATCTTTTTTTCGTGGTTCCGTGAATGGATGACTCCTGAGTCAGTCATCGGATGGTCGCACAGACTCCATTACCTTTTATTCGGATTAGCAGGAATATTCCTGTATAAAACCATGGAATTAGTAAAAATCAATGAATGGCTCGGCTTCGTATCTACCTTACTCATTCTTTTTTTAAACCCATTAATGTTTCGACTCCAAGCCGGACACTTTGGACTATTCTATCCACTGGTTTTTACTTATACCTTTTACTACGTCACCAAACTGATAGTAGAAAACAAACCAAGCATTGCTGACATCGTCGGCCTTCTAATAATCCTGGTTTTTTTCGGACTTAATAATATCTACATCTCAATTATCAATGTTTGTTTTATGATGACTTTGGCCTTGGCCCTGGTTTTCATAAAAAAGGAGAAAAAGAAAGCGGCCCATTTATTGATCACAGGCACAATAGTCATGGCCATCATCTACTTCTTCCTTCACTTGACGGAGATAGATAGTGACCGCGTGGAGATACAATGGGGTTACAATGCCAACAGCCTGAATTTACGGAGCATCTTCATCGCTCCGGTCAGTTTGCTGTACAAATTATTGATAGGACACATCGATATTAAGTATACTGGCGGGGAAACCTGGATGAACATTGGCATTATACCACTGCTCACCCTAATCATTGCTCCGCTGGCCCTTATGAAGAGAAGCAGAAAGCTACATGAAGCTCAAAATATGAGGTTGTTGGCCAATGTTTTTCTAATCTCATCAGCCCTACTCCTTTTATATTCATCAGCCATACTTTATCAAATTGGATTTATAAGAGAACACATTTTTCATCAAATGTCTATTGCCAGTATGTTCAAAGCTTCTGGCAGATTTGCCACGCCTATTTATTTTATGGCCACACTATTCGCGGTCTATCACTTGGATCGAATATTAAAATTTAAGTACGGTTTACCCATAGTCATTATTGCCTTGTTCATCTGGGGCAATGAAACCAATTTATACTTATCACAAAATGCATTTACAGAAATGCATAAAAATCAATTCACATCTGAGAAGATCGATCACTTTTCAGAGGACATCGTCAATCCAGCTGAATTTCAAGCCATGTATACCTTGCCAGTAATGGTAGGCTGGAACGACAAGTTTCGCATTCAATCTAATTTCAGTTCGGAATATAATTCTATTCTTGTATCGTTAGCAACTGGATTGCCCATGATTAATGGAATGCTTTCGCGAATAGGCGTTACTGATGGCGAGCGAGCGATTCAAATGGCCGCCCACCCTTTGATTTATAAAGAAATCGTAGAAATCCTTCCGGGCGACAAGCCCATATTATTAATTTACAGCAAACTCCATGAGGATTACACAGAAGGTGAATTATACTTAAGAAATAAATCTGAGCTAATCCATGAGCAAAGTGATATTGAGCTGAGAAAGTTGAATGTTGACGAGATTAATGACAGATCACTGCAGGATAGCATACTGGCAGTTCTGGATGATCATTCTGATACAATATTTTCTAGTGAGCAAACTTTCTTTAAAACTGAAAAATTCGATGATATCTCAAATTATATCCACTTTTCTCCGCCTGGAGCACTGAAAATAGATGCTGAGCAAGAAATCCTTGGATTTGAAATTCCGGATACCATTGAAGGTCCTCATGAAATATCAATTTACTATCGCGTAAGCAATCGACTGTTTGGCACTCCTGCATTTAAAATCAGAGCCGTAGGACAGACAACTGCAGAGGTGGTATTACACGCTATTTCTGCCAAGGATAATTATATTGATTGGGTTAGAGTATCAGGCATTCTGGATATCCCTAAGGGAAGCTCTGAAATCACAGTCGAAGTCGTCGGAGTGAATCAGGAATATATCATAGATGATTTTATGCTTCGCAAGGTAAATGATCGAATTATCGATGGCGTGCATCAATTTTACAACAACTTTAAGGTGGGTAAGCTTCCTGATTAAAATCCTGATTTCCATTTATTGGCTATTGCAAATGCCGTTTCCAGCATGGAATCTTCCCATGATTCAATATTCCAAGGACTACTTGCAAGGGAGGAGTTTTGTAAACGTTTCTTTACGCTTCTGAAATCGACTGAATTTTCCAGAATGAAAGTCAATTCCTGTTGTTGTTTGGCCAATGTTTCATCACTAATTGGATGTTTAGAAAGTTTCAGATTTTTGGATTTAAAATCATTGGTGGCCAGTGGCTTTTCTAATTGCTTATGGTCGACTATACTTTTCATGGTTTCAAAGTCATCACGAAAACGCGCTTGTTTGACAATAGTATCCAGACCAGTTCCAAGCTGTTCAAGAATGACAAACTTAAGATTGGGCAATTTGGGTATGACTTCCTGTAGATATTCAAAAACTTCTCTGGGGACCGCATCATCGTGGGTATCTCTCCTTATCTTCCTATCCTCACTTTGAGCTATTTCCCAACTCCCGCCACTAATGTGAATTTCTCTTACTCGATCTAGTGGATACTTTAAGATCAATTCAGAAAATTCGATGTCAAAATTCATGCATTGGCAATAGAGATTGTGAAGATCCAGAATCAGAAAACCATTAACCTCCTCCAAAATTTGATTGATAAAACTTCCTTGCCTTATTAAGCCCTCTTTATCATAACAGAAGGCAAGATTTTCTAATCCCACAGGCTTTCCGCACGCATAACTCATTCGAGAAATTCGGTCGCGAGCTATAGCCAGGCTGTTATCAGAAAGTGGTACATTCAGAGGGGCACCTTTGTGAAAATCTTGTCCAGTCATGAAACCGAAGTGTTCGGAAATATGGTCAAACTCATACCTATCTGAAGTGACACGCAGGCCGTTTAACCATTCTTGTTGATCCTTTGTAAAAGTGCCATTAAAAAGAGAAAAATAAACGCCGTGGCCGATCAACCGACCTTCTTCACCAAAGACTGTAAGTAAATGGTCGAACCAATCCGGCAAATTATTGTGACTAAATAGTGTATCAAAAGACCATTCGATTACTTCTACTTCACCTCCCTTAAATAGTGGAAAACACGCACTTAGAATATTAGAATCCAGATTACAAGAGATACCGGAGTACAATTCCTTCCCTACCCCATTCCGCATGCAGGACAATTATACGGATAGGTATCACCGCCTCCTTCTGTAGCCCTTAATTCAGTGTGTTCTTCCTCGCAATCCAATGCGCAGTGTTCATAGTGAATTTCTTCTACATCTCCCAAACTGCAAGAGGTAGTTCCCAAGGCTATTCCGACAGCCATTGCTGACAATATTGATTTTGATAATTTCATAATGCTATTTTTTCACAATAGACGGCTCGAAATCAAAAAAGGTTGGTCGCTTGTAATGATTAAAGAGTAGAATCGGATTCCCATCCGGTATTTCTGGCTTTTTCAGCAGCAATTCGGGCCTGCTCTTCTCTTATCTGCCGCTGTCGCTCAGCAAATCGCTCCGCCTTGGTCTTTTCAAAGGTATCTCTTGGCAAGTAGTACTGATCAGGCTCAAGTTCTTCATCTGCCCACGGATCTACTTTGATTTCTTCATCTTCGACAATTCCCTTAACCATAAAGGCTACAATTAACCCTGCAAATGCACCGAATAAATGACTTTCCCAGCTGACCCCATCTTCATTGGGTACGATCCCTGCAAAATATCCGCTGTAAAGTATGGTTACGACCAGTGCTAGGACAATAGACCGAAGATTCCTTCTGAAAATCCCACTCCAGAAAATAAAACTGACCAATCCATATACCACTCCACTTGCACCGATGTGATAGCTTCTTCGAGCAAACAACCAGACCGCAAATCCTGTCAACAAATAAACAATAGTGAAAACAGGAAAGGCTACTTTTCTATAGAAGTAGATCAAAATCGTCGTCAATACGATGAGCGGTACAGAATTTGAAATCAGATGCTTTAAATCTCCATGTATAAATGGAGCGAAAAGAATGCCTTTCATCCCTGACCACTCCCGGGGGAAGACACCATACTGTCCAAAATTATGATCCGAGCTTATTTTCCAGATATGAACCAACCATAAAACACCCACCATGATCAAGGGAATCTTGATCAGGTTAAAAATGTCATGAAGGGTTTTTCTATCCAATCTATCTGAATCGTCGTTGAACCAATGTGATAAAACCAGCGGCCTTTTTCAATCTTTCTGCAGCTGACCAGTCATATTTTTGAGCAACATCCGATAGCAAATAAGATTTGGCTTCCTCGTAACTCTCCATCTGATTGATGTGATCTACACACGATTTAAAGGCATTGGCATCCCCGCCAAACAGCTCATTGACAGTTAAGAATCTATCGTTAATTCCCATCGCTGTATTCAAATCCTTAATCGGTGTACTTCGAAGCTTTTCGGAAACATCCTTAGCTTCTTTCATTTCAAACATGGCTACCAATTCCTCGTTGATGCCTTTCATGGTAATGGGCTCATCCAATACTTCAACTTCGCTTTTAGTATCCATTTGATGAATCTTCGGCATGGTCTGCGGAGCTACTTTAAACGTGTCTTCCGTAGGAATATCCGCTATTTCTTCCACAGCAGGATGTATAACTACATCTTCTTTTTCCGGCAGATCGATGACTTCCTTTGCCAATTTCACAGGCTCAATATGTCTGTCATCCTCCGCTCCGATCTCTAAGACCTGCTCGTATAGCTGCCGAATATAATTCAGCAATAAATCCTTTTCTATACTTGAAATTTCTTCATCTATGGATAATAAGCTATCGTGAAGAACATTTATTTTCTCAATTAACTTACTTACTCTTTTTAAACCCATAATTTCTGTTTTTCGCTTTTAAAATCGGTTAGTGCAATAATAACTAGTCCGACATTAAAATTATTGAGCAAAATTAATTTATTTTGACCTCTACCGGAAAAATTCGATGAATCCCGGTGCTAACAGGATTTTCAACAAAGTTTTAGGTACAGATGTTTTTAGAACCACATTTTAAAGGGCAAAGGAGTGGATGGATCGAGGTCATATGTGGGTCAATGTTTTCTGGCAAAACTGAGGAGCTGATTCGCCGCTTGAAAAGGGCAAAATTTGCCAATCAAAAAGTAGAAATCTTCAAACCTAAGACCGATGATCGCTATTCTGCACAAAGCGTAGTTTCGCACGATGAAAACACTATCGATTCTGTTGTAGTAGAAAAATCAACGGACATTCTGTCACGGGCAAATGACATCAGTGTGATAGGAATAGACGAAGCCCAATTCTTCGATGAAAAACTTACTGACGTTTGTCAGCGACTGGCTATACGTGGAGTCAGAGTGATCATTGCAGGACTGGATATGGATTTCAGGGGGAAACCTTTCGGCCCTATACCTCATTTGCTCGCTGTGGCAGAATATGTCACTAAAGTACATGCCATCTGCCCTCATTGTGGTAACCTGGCGACCCATTCCTACCGATTGAGTGCAGAAAAGGAAACGGTTGTTCTGGGTGAAAAAGACAAATATGAGCCTCGTTGTAGAATTTGTTATGAGATGGGTAACATCCTGGACTTGAAAATATACTAGCCTTTATAATCGTATTTACGCTTTGATACCTACTATTTAATCGAGCTAAAGGCCTGTTGGGGTCTGTTCAATGGTCAATTCTTGATTAGGATTCCTTCCCATGGATTTAGGTCAATGTTATTCTGAGGGAATCCTTTCCTATTATGTGTTGACATCAAAACGATACCTGAATCAATTCCGTGCCTATATTTCAATATGACCTTATCGGACATGTTTAAAATAGTAAAATAAATACCCCTTCTATAAAAGAATATTTGAGGATGTTCGACGTCATATACCTCAAGATCCGCATATACTAGATCGGTGTATGACTTTCTAAAGGAAATTAACCTCTTATAAAAATCAAAAATTTCCCTTGAAGTATCCAGATTAACTTCTTTATAATTGGGATTAACCTTGATCCATGGCTCCCCTTCCGTGAATCCCGCATTCTCACTATCGTCCCACTGTACAGGAGTTCGGGCATTATCCCTGGCCTGTCTATGGACAATCTTGAGAAATTCTGCTTCAGAAATGCGATCACCAGGAATGTGTTCTCTTTTAAAATTATGAATCTCGACATCGTCATAATCATCTAAAGAAGAAAAGGCCACATTGGTCATGCCCATTTCACTACCCTGATAAATGCAAGGTGTTCCCCTAAATGTAAGTAGAAGCATGGCTAGCAATTTGGCAGATTCTATCCTAAACAAACTGTCATTCCCGAACCTGCTGACCATTCTTGGAAAATCATGATTGTCCAGAAAGATATTGTTCCATCCGTTGTCCTTCATGGCCATATCCCACTCCATCCAACAGCGTTTAAAATCCTGAAAGGTAAATGGTCGGTAATCAAATTTACCCATTGGCCCAAAATCCATAAACATGAGATCTAATTGAAATATCATATTTAACTCATTGCGATCAGAGCTTACATAATTCAAAGCATGAGCTTTTGTTATTCCAGGACCTTCTCCTACTGTCATCACATCATAAAATTGTAAGACTTCACGATACATCTCCTGAAGGTATTCATGTATTCCTGGACCATTTGCGTAATGATTTTCAATCAAAAACTTTAGATCTGTTGATGGGCTATTTTTAAAAACTTCTGGTTTGGCGATTAGAGAAATGACATCCATTCTGAATCCATCTACCCCTTTGTCCAACCAGAATTTCATAATTTCATACACTTCCTTCCTCACTTTAGGGTTGGACCAATTCAGATCCGGTTGCTTTTTAGTAAAAAGGTGAAGATAATATGATCCAGTCTCCTCAGTTTGCTCCCAGGCGCTTCCTCCAAAATAGGAGATGTAGTTATTAGGTTCATCCGTCCAGTGATAGTAATCCCGATATGGATTGTCTTTTGACTTTCTAGCTTCCATGAACCACTCATGCTCATCACTGGTGTGATTTACAACGAGATCCATAATCAATTTGATACCCCTAAAATGCAAGGTTTTCAGGAGCAGATCAAAATCCTCCATTGTTCCGAACTCTGAATGAATCTTATAATAATCTCTGATGTCGTAGCCATTGTCATCATTAGGGGAATCATAAATTGGTCCTAACCAAACGATGTCTATTCCAAGCTCTACCAAGTGATCAACCTTTTCCAGAATCCCAGGCAAATCACCAATACCATCCCCATTGCTATCCTTAAAGCTACGCGGATATACCTGGTACATCACCGCTTCTTTCCACCACTTTTTCTGCATTATATCCGATTCACATCGATTCTGTTAACAGTGTAGACTTTAATTGGTCACGATTTTAATCACCCCATGTGCACCTTTATACCCGAACAATGCAGTATCTATGGGATCCTTTAATACTTCTATTGTCTTGATATATGAATTACTGGCCAAGGTAAACGCCGATTTGTAATCTGAAAACTGGCCATTGACAACAAATAAAACGGTGGATGCATTTTTTAATTGAGTTCGAATAAAGATCTGGGCGTCTTCACCACTTCCAGAGACTCGTACTCCTGAAAACTTTCTCAAGTGATTAGACAATTCGATATTGGGATCAGGGTTGTACATCACATTACCTCTTATCTGTGACATTCTGTCTTTTTTGTTCTCAGAGGCATCGCCACTCTTCACACTTACGCATGATGCCATGCACATAATCATCAAAAAGAATATTGAAATTTTCATAGTTCGTTTTTTAATTTCATAAAGATGGCTGCAGTCTCATTATTTCTGGCAAATATCAATGCCTTTTGACCTTTGATATTGATTGAAGCCGTACGACGCACCTGACCTTTTAAAGATAAGCCTTGAAGTGAAGAAATCCTAAAATTATTGGTCCCCTCATTAATCATGATGGTTCCATAGTTTCCATCATATCTTCCCATTTGTATGTTATTGTCATAAAAATTACCTCCTAGTACTATGTCCGGTAATCCATCATCATTAACGTCCATTGACATACCATCTTTGAGAAAATAGTACTGCAACTCTTCTGGCAATTCAGCCAACTTAAACTCACCTCTTCCATTATTAACAAACAAGGCATGTTTTAAGGTTTCAGCTTTTAAGATCTTTGCACCTTTAATCTTGTCATTACCCACTAGATCTTCGAGGTTAGCAGTTGCAAAATCTTCAGCGAATAGGAATTTTTTCTTAATAGATGGTATTTGTGTTTGCAATTCCCCTTTGGTAGCAAAAGGAATTTCGACACCATTGACATAATAAGTGAGTATCTGCTCCTTTGTACCATTGTCGTCAAAGTCATTGAAATAGAGCTTTAAACTTTGATTGTCATCCAATTTAAATTTATTGTTTAGTCCTGTGTTCAAGGCCAATATATCTTGATCTCCATCCTTATCAAAATCTTCCACGATCAAGCCATTCCACAATCCACTTTGATCTGAGATCGAAATAATCTCTACTTTTGCCCCTGTTAATTTATAAGCTTTTACGTGCCCCCATTCATAAGCGACTATCAGCTCTTTTTTAGGATCTTTATCGATATTGGCAAATATTGCGTCCTTTACTAATCCTCCTAATTCCAATGCTTCTATACCTTCATACTTAGATCTGGTAAATCGTCCAGAGCCATCATTAGTGAGTAAATAGGAATTGGGGGTTTGACCATAGCTGCCCGGAACAGATCTAGCCCCTAAAAACAAGTCCAGATCACCGTCTTGATCCCAATCCTCCGCTGCTACGGCTTGTCCTGTTAAAAAAATATCATTGAAAGCATCTGCTTTCCTCATCCATCCATTTCGATTCTGCAAATAAAGTCGAGGTTGATTGTATTTACTTGACAAGCTAAATTCATTACCACCACTGAGAACTAAAAGGTCATTAAGTCCATCGCCGTTGAAGTCCAATATAAGTGCGTCAATATCCTCATACATAGAATCTTTTGCCAGATCTACGATGTCACTTTTGGTAAAGCCCTCTGACTCTTGCAGATAAACAAACCCATTCTCTCTCTTAGAACCTCCTAAAAAGATATCTTGGTAGCCATCATGATTTAAATCGCCGATTGCCAATGCAGGTCCTTCAGTAGACACACTAAAAGGAATCAACGGTTCTCGGTCAAAATCTATGAACGGATTTTCTTTATGCGATGCTTTTAAGCCTAAATTCAAGGTAACTTCTTGAAATTTTATCTTATCCAATTCGTCTACTAGCAAGATAGCTTCTCTCTTTGAGGCCTCATTGTACTTAAACGTCATATCGTTTTCTACACCAACTTCTTGTGTCGAACTTTTGCCGTCAGGCCAAATAACGGTCAGGCTGTAATCTAATGAATCCTTAATATAGAAAACGGGTGTTTGATGACTACAAGATTGAAAACCTCTAACAGGGTAAAATTCTAAGTATTGATCGATGCCATTTCTGTTTTCTAAAATAAGTTTTGTGCCAATTCCATCTGGATTCTTGGTCTGTCCTTCTAAATGGACGTTTACGAAACTGTTTGTCTTATTCTTGTTTTCATAAATGAAAGCAGGACCATTTATATTATTAGCTACAATATCAAGATCTCCATCGTTATCTAAATCACAATACGTCGCTCCATTAGAATAACCCTCTTGATTATTTTTAATGGCAGCATTTACATGCTCAAACTTAAATCCCTCCTTGTTATAAAAGATTTGATTCTTAATCTTAATCTCTGGAATCTTACTTAGCATTTCGAGGTCAGATGTACTCAACTGTCCTTCCGCAGAATTTTTCTGCAATTCGGAATTACTGATAAAGTTGATATAATCAATATCATTCATTCTTTTCGGAATACCGTTACTGACGAAGATATCTTTTCGGCCATCCATATTGAGATCGGCTAAAAAAGTAGACCAAGACCAGTCGGTAGCATGGACGCCACTGTACATGGCCAGATCTATGAATTGATTATTTCCGGTATTGATTTGCATGGTATTGCGGGCAAACTGATAATTGTATCCAAACCTCAGTTTATAATTATAGGTATTGATGAGATCTTCTCCTTCAGATCTTCTTAAAATCTGATCATCATATGGCATCATATCTAAGGTGAAAACATCACTCCACCCGTCATTATTGAGGTCTGCAATATCTACACCCATTGAAAATCTGCTGGTGTAAGGAATTTGCTGATTAATTTGATCAGAAAAGGTGCCGTCCCGATTATTGATATATAGATAATCGTTTTCATGAAAATCGTTACCAATATACAAATCTGGATATCCATCCTGGTTAATATCAGAGACCGCAACGCCAAGTCCATAGCCGATACTATTAGTGTAAATTCCCGATTCTTCAGAAATATTTACATATATGGAATCTTCATTTCTATACAATCGATCACCTGATATCGAATCAACCTGGCCCACAAAATTTGATCTGGGACCGAAGGTATTGTTATTATGTACCGAATGATTAAGCAGAAACATGTCCAGATCTCCATCAACATCATAATCAAAAAATGCAGCCTGGGTTGACAAACCTGAAAAGTCAAGCCCATATTCCTTTGATGCTTCCTTATACTTTGGGATTCCGTCTTCAATAGTTTGGCAGATGTACAGTCGATTGTGACCTTCAAAACCATGGATTTGATTGACTTCACAAACGTAAATATCCAGAAGCCCGTCGTGATTAATATCTATGACTGAAACACCAGTTGACCATGAATTATTAAGCTCCTGGAATGCTTCCTCCGTAATATCCTTGAATTTCAGATTGCCTTCATTCAAATAAAGTCTATTAGAAACTTGATTGCCTGAAAAATATAGGTCCATCAAACCATCATTATTAAAGTCTCCTGCTCCTACGCCACCTCCATTAAAAAAATACAGATAATCAAGAATATTCATATCTGCCTTCTGTTCTAATTTATTATTGAAGTCAATACCTAATTCCTCTCCTGAGTGCAACAAAAATTCAAATTGCTCACTAGAGCATGCTGAAAGTAGACCTATGAGGATGACAGAAAAGTAAATCGATCGTTTCATATCGATTCTTTATTAATCATGAGAATTCTGGCCTTTGCGTCGTTAATGCCTATGATAACGAACCGTTGTCCTTGATGTGAAAAATGTTCAATAGATCTGACTACTTCACCTTTCTCATTTAATTTCAGCCAACCATTGCCAGTGTTAATTTGCTTCAGGTTGTTATCCTCAGTTTTTAATACAAATCCACTACCTGCATCAAGACTGCCAAATTGTGGTAAGAAAAAACGATTATTTCCACTGCCTATGATTTCATCGATTCCATCTTCATCCAGATCTACTTTATGTAATGCATTGACACTCGACCATTGTAAGTTCGGCTCAAGCTGTTCAATTTCAAATTTTCCCCCACCCAAATTATAGGCTATGACTGATGACAAGTAATTCACCTGCTTAATCGTTGAGTTTTGTAATTTTTCCTTAGGGAATAGATCAAAGATAGACTTAGTGGCATATTCAGAATGTAAAATATTCTGTTTCTTAAGGCCGGGAATTTGATCGATAAGGTCTCTTTTCATCATCACTGGCTGATCCATGCCGTTTCGTCTCTTCGTCAAAACTTTTTCAATTGAACCATTATCATCGTAATCACCTATCCACAGCAACAAAGGTTCTTGATCGTTAGCTTCTAAAGCAAAATTTTCACCAATATTGCCGAGTACTATATCCTGATCTCCATCCTGATCTATATCTAAAGTCTCCACTGCCTGCCAAAAGCCGGAAAAACTATCGAGAGATGTTGTAATAATTTCGAATTTTGAACCCGTCCACTGTATGATCTTTGGCGCCATCCATTCTCCTACTACCAATAACTCTTTTTGATCATCACCCACTAAATCCACCCACCTGGCATCTGTAATCATACTGGCCAACTGCAATTCCGGAACTATATCAGCAGTTACATCTACAAATCGACCTTTACGGTTATTCAAATAAATAAAACTACCCGGACTTAGACCATATCCGCCTGGTATCGATCTGCTACCCACAAATAAATCCGCAAAACCGTCTTCATTAATATCATGAGAAAGGATGATTGAAGTATTCAAAGCGTTAGGAGGAATGGCATTATAACTATACTCAAACACTCCATTATTATTGATATACAGTCGGTCAATAAATGCCCGGTTGTCGAATTGTACATTATTTCCACCAGAACCCACTACAAGATCTAAATCGCCATCGTTGTCAATATCTATGAACTCGGATGCTGTATCTTCGTATCCTTTAAATTTTTCAAACAACTCGGTTTGTACAGGCTTGAAACCCTTAGGTCCCCCCATTAAAAGTTGACCAGGCTGCTGATGTGCTCCCCCGAAAAATAAATCATCATATCCATCTTCATTATAATCTCCTAAAGCGATTGTAGGGCCCTCTTTAGAAAGCTGAATAGGTATGTTTCTTTCATAATAAAAGTCGACATAGTCATCCTCTCTATGCTCCAGAGAAACAAGGTCCATTTCAGTTAAGATGCTTGGAGCTTGTAATTCCGCGTTGCTTTGTGGTAAAATAAGACCCTCACCTTTATGGATAACATTAATAGTATCCACATTGATTTCGAAGAATTTTTCGCGTTCACCAGTCGGCCAAATGATCTCAGCGCTATCTACGGAATTTAAATTTCCGAGACCAAAATTCAGTTTATAATCTACTGATGATTGAAATCCTCTGAAAGGCATCAAGGTCTTGGTGTAAGCATATTCTCCACAGTATAGGGTCACCACAGATCCTACAGCCATTATATTTGCCTTATCTCCACGTAAAATTAATGAGGTGAAGTGTTGTTCAGACTGGTTTTCATAAAACAATACTTCTTGATTGACATTACTAATGACCAGGTCAAGGTCGCCATCATTGTCTAGGTCGCCATAAGCTGCACCATTGCTAAAGGTTTCTTCTTTTAAACCCCATTCTTCGGATTTTCTTTCAAAACGCAGATTTCCCTGATTGCTATATATGTCATTTTGGAGAGGAACACTCGGCATTTTATTGATGATGGTTTCGATCTCTTCTTTTTTCCCTGTCAATGCTTGTTTTTGAATAATATCATTGGCAAAAAAATCAATAAAGTCCTGATCGATCACATCTTTGTAGATTCCGTTACAAACTAAGATATCCTCTAAACCATCATTGTCAGCATCAAACATCAATGCTCCCCAGCTCCAATCTGTAGCTTCCACCCCTGCAAAATTGGAGACTTCGCTAAACTGACCATTGCCTTCATTTAATTGCAAGGTATTTTGCATGAATTGATTGTAAAAGCCTTGATTTACTTTGAGCGTTCTTAAGTCAATATTATCGAATGTAGTAGTTTTCTTCTTTCTGGTTTCATCTCCGGGAAGCATATCTGTAACAAAGATTTCAAAATGGCCATCATTATTTAAATCACCGAAATCAGCCCCCATAGAAGAATGAGAAATGTGTTGCATCCTTCTTTCTAGTTCCTCAGAAAACCCTCCTTCCTGATTATTAATGTACAAATAATCTCTTTCGAAAAAATCATTACACACATAAATGTCAGGGTAAGAATCGCCATTGACATCCGCAATGACAACCCCTAATCCAAAGCCGATTAAACTTCCGTAAATACCGGCTTCTTCGCTTACATCTTGAAAGCTACCATTATCATTCCTCATTAGTTTGTCACCACCTCCCTTTAAAAAATCTTTAACCTGCCAATCTTCAGCTCTCAAGTCTCTTTTGTTCGAGTAATTTAACGTGTTAACGGGTATAAAACTATTGTTTAAAATGTAAGCATCGAGGTCGCCATCCTGATCATAATCGAAGAAGGCTGTATGGGTGGTGTATCCAGCATCCGCCAGCCCATAAGCTTCAGCTTCGTCAAGAAATGTGTTGTCCTTTTGATTGATGAACAGCGCGTTTTTTTGGTTGCTTTCAGCCCTTTGTCCAGCATTGCATATGTAGATATCTAAAAATCCATCATTGTTAATATCTACCATGGACACACCAGTACTCCATTTATCGGCTTCCTCTATTCCAGCACTTTGTGATATGTCCTCAAATTGCATATTTCCTTTATTGAGATACAATTTGTTGCTCCCCAAATTAGAGGTAAGGTATATATCTGGCTGTCCATCATTATTGATGTCCCCAATGGCGACGCCTCCTCCGTTATAAAAGTTCCGATATGAAAAGATATTAAATTCAGAGGTATTGGTAAGGGTATTTGTAAAAGTTAAATTAGAATGTTCAGAGTCTATCTTCTTAAAAAGAATTTTATGATTGTCCCTGTCATCAATAGTGTCATTATCACAAGCTGTAAGTGTGATCAAAAACAAAACAAAGAACAGTATGTCAAAACTTTTAATCAAATCAATAATTATTAAAGGATAAAAAATAGGCTGTCTCCAAGAGAACAGCCCATTTCTTAAATATTAAACTTAATGATTGTACTCTTAATATCCCGGGTTCTGCTCTAAATTTGGGTTGGAAGCCACCGCAATAGATGGTATGGGGTAAAGTACTCTGAATTCATCAGTTACTGACTTGTGATCCCATGTATCGGTAAATGTACCAAATCGGATTTGATCCGTTCTTCTATATCCTTCCCAATAAAGTTCTCTACCTCTTTCATCCAGCAAAATTGATTCATCTAGTGAATTTAGGGTACTTGCTCCTCTGATGCTTCTTAAATTATTCACCATGTCTAGAGCTTCGCTTGTCTCCCCTTTTCTGAACAAAGCTTCAGCTTTCATCAAATAAGCATCAGCATATCTCATCAAAATATATTGACCATGATCAGCTGGGTGGTATTTAATAGCTCTGATTCCTTTCTCAGTCGCTGCACCTGCTAATGGCACCTCAGGTGTAAACTGAAGGGGCTTTTGAGATCTGGAGTCAATTAAAATATCTCCATTTCGGGTAAATTGCTGTCCTATGAGAAAACCTTTTCCAATTCCACCGAACTCTGATCCATCTTTCGCAGCTTCTTGCCCAATTCTGGAATCCTGATCTTCAAACTTATTATAAAAATCCGCCAAAGTGGTGAATCCATTCCATCCACTTGGATTTTGATCATAATGCAATGTCATCATCCATCTATTCTGTCCTGAACCGTTTGGAGAAGTAAAGATGATCTCCGGTGATTCATTGGCCGTAAATACGTTGAAAAAATCAGGATCTAAGCTGTATCCATCAGCGGTAATAGCGTCAACATGCTCTATTACCCTATCCATATCTGCGTTGTCAAATGTGTAAGGTCCAGCAGGATTATCCGCAAAATAGACTGCCTTGTTCAAATACATTTTCGCTAATAGGTAGTTAGCTGTAGCTTTCGAAGCCTGAGCATTGGTCGGTGAAGGACCTATGCTGGGTAAATGTGGCAGCGCTGTTTCAAGATCGCTGATGATAAAATCAAAAGCCTCAGTTCTGGAAAATACCTTGGGATCAACATCAGGCCCGTCGGTAACTTCTCTAAATGGTACTTGCCCAAACATATCCATTGCGTGATAAGTATAGAATGCGCGCATAAATCGAGCAGCAGCATCAGTCTCAGCACTTACGTCTGAAAAAATAATCCCGTTTGTAGCAAAGGCATTCTGATGGATGTTGTTCCAGGCTCCTAAAACTGATGCATGTGTAGCATCCCAGTTGTGAGCATGTAGCGTTCTCCATACTCCATTATCACCCCAGTCCACTCCTCTTGTTGGTGGAATCAACTCATCTGATGTATGAGTACCTAAAGCATATATGTTATTCTGATCAGTAAATGTTGCTAATGAGTTATAAGATGACTGAAGAAATTCTAATGCTCTGTCTTCCGTGTATTTGATAAACTCATTATTCGCATCTGCTCCCGCCTCAGAGTCCAGAAGTTCTGTCTCCAGATCTGTACAGGAAAAAACAACACTCATTCCTAGAAAAAGAATTAAGATGTTCTTTAATATTTTCATTTTATATAATTTTTAATTTTAAAATGTAACGTTCGCTCCCAAAGTAAAAGTCCTCGCTCTTGGGAAAGCTGTATAATCTATTCCTACAGATGGTATTCCATTGATACTTTTGTTGGTATCAACTTCCGGATCCTGTCCAGTATAATTAGTAAAGAGTAACAAGTTTTGTCCGGTAAGAAATAATCTAAGTCCAGAAACACTATTAGACTGAATAGGCACTCTATAGCCTACATTTAAGTTTTGTAAACGGACAAAATCACCTCTTTCTAAAAATCTTGTACTCACATCTGGTGCATTCAAATTTGATTCTCCATTTCCAGGAACATCTGAAGTAACGTTTCTTCCATTAGCAAGAGCTCCTGCTGTAAACAAAGCATTTGCAGTGTTATTGTAAATCCAATGACCAAACTGCCCATTGAAAAAGAAGCTGACATCCAGATCACCAAAATTGAAACTGTTGGTCAAACCCAAAGAAACAGTAGGTATTGGTTGCGCTCCTGTAAATTCCTGCTTGTCTCCATTGGGATAAACAGAAATTCCCTCTTCATCAAATCCATCAAACTCCCTAACAAAATATGCATATAATGGTTGACCTTCAGCGATCCTTTGTGCGAAGGCACCTGTCAAACCTTGTCCGCTAATTGCTCCAGTGTCATTGATATTATTGTAGTTTGTAATGGTATTATTGTTGGTAGCAATATTGAAATTAATATCCCATGTCATATTGTTATTATCCACGGCAATGTAATTTAATGCCAACTCAAGTCCAGTATTGATGATGTCTGCATCAAGGTTAGACCACACAAATGGCTGTGGAGCAGGTTGAGCTGAAGGCACCTGAATTAATAGGTCATTTGTATTTTTGGTATACCAATCCAAAGATCCACTCAATCTATTGTTCATGAATCCAAAATCTAATCCAACATTATATTGGGTGGTATTCTCCCATCTTAAGTCAAACTGATTAAAAGAAACGTCACCTACACCGCCATTGTTAATGTCTCCTCCATTGTTGATGCCGTCTCCGCCATATCTTATTCTTCTTTGCCACTGATTATACGGTATTTCCTGGTTCCCAGTTCTACCATAACCTATCCGTAAACCTAAATCAGAGAAGAAGTCAGGAGTAAAGTCCTCGTCTATTAATCTCCACTTAAAAGCCAAAGATGGAAATGTTCCATATTTATTGTTGGGTCCAAACCTTGATGATCCATCTCTTCTTATCGTCGCTGTCAAAATGTACTTATCTGCAAAACCTAAATTAACCCTACCAAAAACAGATTGTAATTCGTCAAATTGAGTACCATTGTTGATAACATACTTTTCAGATGCAGTAATATTATTGACCATCAATTGCGTATCGTCAAACGGGTAGTCATAGGCTTGTATGCTTTGACCACTGCTTAAGAAACTTTGATATGAGTATCCTGCCAATGCACTCAAATTAACTACACCTAAATCTTGATCGTAAGTCAAGTAGTTTTCCCAGAGGAGATCGTAATTTGACAAATGATCAATATAAGCTCTTCCCCTGTCCACAATAGCATCAGCCCGAAGTGCTCTAGAAAAAGCAGCTTGTCTGTTAGAGAAAGTTCTATCAAAACCTCCTACGGTTTTGAATGCTAAGTTATCTGTAATATTAAACGTGCCTGAAATATTACCAAACCCTCTTAGTGTTCTGGAGTTGTCATCCGAAAACTCGATCAATGCTACAGGATTATACTCAGTCAAACTAGGTTGATTCAGAGTACCATCGGCATTGAATACAGGTTGAGTAGGATTTAATTTAAGTGCACTTCCCCAAAGATCTCCCCTAAATCCAGCATTATCCGTAATCGGAACCCTTTGATCCAATAATTGAGAAACCGTCACCTGACTTGCTATGGTCAATCGGTCGTTCAAAAAGCTGTTTTGCACATTAAATCTACCTGTCAAACGATCAAATCCCGATTTATCAACGATACCTTGTTGGTCTAAATAACCCAATGAAAATCGATAACTCCCGGAACTTAGCCCACCTGAAATAGACAAATTGTGATTGTGAGAAATTCCAGTCCTCAATATCTCATCTTGCCAATCTGTATCAGCACCTCCGTCGACACTTCTTGCTGCGTCTTCACCGTTAAATGAAGCATATGCATTCAAAAATTCTTCACGTCCAAGCAAATCATATTTTCTGGTAATCGTACTGGTACTCACACTACCATTATATTCGACTAAAGCTTTATTCGAATTTCCTTTTTTGGTAGTTATGATAACTACACCATTGGCACCTCTTGAACCATAGATTGCTGTAGCAGATGCATCTTTAAGGATGTTGATACTGGCTATATCATTGGGATTTAGAAAGTTTAATGGATTCTTAGCAGATGATGACCCTAAACCAGCAGTGTTACCTCCTGGAGAGACATTGCCTCCTCCCAAAGGCACCCCATCTACAACGAATAGTGGATTGTTGCCATTTCTGATCGATCCTGCTCCTCTAATTCTTATAGAAGCTCCGGCTCCAGGTTCACCACTAGAGGTTGTAATTTGCACACCGGCAGCTCTACCTTGAATTAGCTCCTCCGGCGAATTTACTATTCCGGAATTGAAGTCATCTTCTCCTAAAGCAACTACCGCACCAGTGGCATCTCCTTTTTTAACGCTTCCATATCCTACCACTACTACTTCCTCTAATAATTGTCCGGCAGATAATTCAACATTTATCACCTCACCAGTGATGGGCATCACCTTTTCATTAAATCCAGTGTAGGAAAATGTGAGTGAAGTTGCATCTTCTGGCACCTCTAAAGCGTATGCACCATCAAAGTCAGTAATAGTTCCTGTCGTTGTTCCCGTTACAACAACATTAGCACCGATCAATGTTTCGCCCGACTCTGCATCTGTCACCACACCTGTTATGGTGCGCTGGCCGGTCAGAGAAATTGAAAGCAATACACTCAGTGCAAGAGCCAAAAAGCCCTTAAGTTTGTGAGAGTTTAATTTTTCCATATTTCTATTTAAATTTTTTACTAAGTTGATACAAACATAATACTATGCCATTGGACATCACAAAAATTGCCAGCATATTTTCTAATGCTTGTTAGATGTAAAATACACCTATTAACTAGCTAATTGCCTGTATTCCAGCTATTTAAAAGAAAGGGTGTTGTAAGTATGTAATAGCTTTGTAATAGCTTTCTACCGAATAATATAAGCTTTTTTTTATTCAATTAAAATTATATAAGCCATTTTTGGCCCTGGTAGAATTATTGATACGTAGAAAACAGATTTCCTTATGAAAAGTTTCAACCTGAGTACCCTAGACATCATTATCATGGCTATTTACGCCATTTTGATTATTGGGTATGGCATTTATCATTCGAAAAGAAGTAGTTCAGAAGACTACTTTCTTGGAGGAAGAAGTATGACATGGCCCATCATAGGAATTGCTCTTTTTTCTGCTAATATCTCTAGTTCTACTCTTGTCGGTCTGGCAGGTGATGCCTTTAAGACCAATGTCCATGTTTACAATTATGAATGGTTTGCCGTTGTTGTTCTTATCATTTTTGCCATTTTCTTCCTTCCGTTTTATCTGAAGTCAGGAGTATTTACCATGCCTGAATTTTTGGAAAAAAGATATGATAGTCGATCCAGATACTATTTCTCGTTTATCACTATCGTAGGTAATATCCTTGTTGATACTGCAGCCGGCTTATATGTTGGCAGTGTCGTCCTGAAGATTTTATTCCCAGAAATTCCGTCGACCTATATCATTATAGGTCTGGCTTTAGCCGCAGCTGCTTATACTATACCTGGTGGCTTAAATTCAGTGATCCAAACAGAAGTGATACAGGCAATCTTGCTTATTTTCGGTTCGATCTTGCTGACTTATTATGCCTTTGACCAACTTGGCGGTGGATGGTCTGACATGATGGATCAGCTCACTAACGCGATCGCTGCCGGACAGGTTGAAGTTGTTGAAAAGCTTAGGGAAGCTGGACATTATGCACCTGCTAATGCGGATGAAGTTTTCAGTCTTGTTAGACCTTCGAATGATGAATTTATGCCATGGTGGGGGCTCTTAACAGGTGTGCCATTGCTTGGATTTTATTTTTGGGCCAATAATCAATTTATGGTTCAGCGGGTCTTAGGTGCTAAAAATCTCAACCATGGCAGGTGGGGTGCTTTATTTGGTGGTCTTCTTAAACTACCTGTTATTTTTATCATGATCGTACCTGGCGTATTAGCCATTCTACTATTTTCTGAACTGGATATTTCTAGCTTAAACTACTTTATCACAGGACCTGATGGAAGCTCTATACCCTGTTCAAATCTATCAGACTGCCCTAATCTTACTTACCCTGTGCTGTTGTTAGAGTTATTGCCAACGGGCATTTTAGGACTGGTCGTAGCTGGCTTACTGGCAGCTATGATGTCGTCTGTTTCCGCTACGTTTAATTCCGCATCGACATTGATCACCATGGATTTTGCCATAAAGATTAATCCAAAACTAACATCCAAACAACTGGTCAGAATTGGACAAATTGCAACCTTAGTATTGGTAGTCCTTGCATCTGCATGGGTTCCATACATTGAAACGGTCAGTGATTCACTGTGGAAATATCTACAATTGGTCATAAGCTATACTGCACCTCCTGCTGTTTCTACCTTTGTACTGGGTTTATTTTGGACCAGGGCTAATGGCAGTGGCTCAATTGCCAGTTTGCTTTTCGGTTTTGTTTTCGCTGTTTTCATGCTGAGTCTCCAAATATTTGGGGGAAATATAATAGACAATGGTGGTAGTTTACCTCAGTGGATGGTATACCTGACATCTCTTCATTTTTTGTCCATGGCCTTTATCCTTTTTATAAGTTGTATCCTGGTACATATTGTCGTATCGCTTGCTACTGCACCTCCAGATGATGAAACCATCAACAATTTGACCTGGAATACGAAGTTGATCAAAGAGGAGACCGAAGAGTTATCAGTGTTGCCATGGTATCAAAATTATCGATACCTTGCCGTTTTACTACTGTTGGTGACAGCCTTGCTCGTTGGATATTTTTGGTAAGTAATTTTAAAAAAAGAAGGGTAAAATGGTTAAAAGTGTTGCAATGATGATGCCGATAGCAATGATCTTATTTTGTTTAGTGACATAATAGTTCTGGTAGTTAAAGTAAAGTTGAAGTGATTGTTCTGTGTCAATGTGTGATTCTTTCCAACTACTTATAAAAAAGACTGCAATAGAAATTACAAATATTAATGCAGCTGATATGGTAAAATGCAATTCAAGCCAGCCTAGATATTGACATATAAAAATGAACAAACTGCCCAGATGACCCAATATTAGGGTTATTAATGCAGTATGTTGATTCCCTTTCTTAGAAAATATGCCGAAAAACATCAAACAAACCAAAGGTGGCACAAGATAAGCTAAGAAAGTTTGAGCATAGGCCCAGATTCCATTGGCATATTGGATTAGCGGTGTCCATGAAAGTGAAACTAACATCATAAAGGCTACAGAAACCCGACCTATAAGGACCAACTTTTGGTCAGAAAATTGCGGATATTTCTTTTGAACAAAATCGTAGGTGATGAGTGTAGCTGATGAGTTCAACGCTGAATCTACTGATGACATCATTGCCGCAAGTAGTCCCGATAGTACAAGACCAAGAACCCCCGTAGGGATCAACTGTGTAATGAATAACGCATATAAATCTTGAGGCTGTTCGATGTCTGGAAACAATCCTACGGCTAGAATTCCAGGTATGACAATAACGAATAAAATAGAGAGTTTCAGAGCAGCTCCAAAGAAAATTCCCCTTTGTGCCTGTAATATACTCCTTGCTGCCAATACGCGTTGAATAATCACCTGATCAGTACACCAAAAGTAAAATCCCAGGATCGGAACACCAGTAATGAGTCCAAGCCAGGGTAAGAAGGGGTGATCCAAATTATTTAGCATATCAAATCGTTCAACAGACACCACTGCAGTCACTTGACTAATATCAAAGTTATACTGGCTAAACAAGGCAAAGCAAACGATTACCGAAATCATCAGGAATAAAATGGATTGAAAAAAATCTGTATAAACCACAGCATTTAACCCACCAAAAGAAGTATAAGTCGCAGCGAATAGAGCAATGGCGACGGAAGCCTCCCACACAGAAATCTGTGGTATAAAGAGATTAATCAAAAGCGCTCCCGCATACAGTGGGCCAGCTATGTTAACGGCGGAACTGATGATCAGACTAATCACCGAGAAGTATTTCCTGACGATAGGTCCATAGCGCTTACCAAAATATTCAGGAACAGTATTGATTTTGTTCTTAATATAAATGGGTACGACGAATATGGCCAATACGATAAGTATTAAGGATGCCATCCACTCATATGAGGAAGCTGAAACTCCATATACATAGGCATCAGCAGTGAGTCCAATTATGGTCAGTGTCGAAATATTTGACGCTATGATCGAAAATCCAATAATGGGCCAATTCAGATTTCTTCCAGCAAAAAATAGTTGATCAGTCGTGGGCTTCCGAATGCTTACCAGGTATCCGATGACCCCGACAAATAAAAAGAACAGTAAAAGAATAAAAATATCACCATATCCAATTTCAATTCCTCGATCCATCCTAATATGCGGCTATGAATTGCTTCAAATCTTCTTCTGCCCCCAGATTCATTTTCTTCTTCATTCTTACTCTGGAAATCTGGACGCTCGTGGGGTTAATATTGAGCAACCTGGCTATTTCTTTCGTATTCATCCTCATCTTCATGAAGGCGCAATGTCGAAGATCATTCGCAGTTAATTTAGGGAAAGATGTCTTCAGTTTTTCGAAAAAGCTTGGATGCAACTTTTCAAACTGTATCTTGAATTCGTCCCAGGTATCTTCCTGATTGAGATTTGATTTTATCAGTCTTCTGAGCTTGTTCAACTTTACTTTTGCCTTGGAAGGATCTTCGGCTGGAATTTCCTTTAGATTTTCATCTAATCTCAGGAGTAGATCAACCTGTTTCTGAAAAAGCAGCGTATTAGAAACCAATTCTTTTGAGCGGAGATCCCTTTCCTGTTCCAATCTTTTAGCTCGCTCGCGTTCAGCTAGCTCGGCAAGTCTAATTTTATCTTTTTCGATCCGCTCATTCTGAAGGTTAAGATTTGAAATCAAAAGATCTTGCTCTGCTTTCTTCTGTTTGATGACAGAAGTGGTCAGCCTTTTCGAGTAAAAAAACATTGAAAGATAAAAAATCACTGTGGCCAGAAAAATTAGACCTATGGTAAACTGATATATCAGTCCGGAATTATCAACGATCTCCATATTAAGTCAGATAGCAAAACAATCATAGATATTTGCTAAAATAACTAAATATTATAATCACCCGTCACCAAATATCTTCTCCAATCTTTCTTTGAGCGTTGGACGATCTTTCTTTTTACGCCTTCTTCTGTCCTGATTACTGTTTCTTCGCCTTGGTCTATCCTCCCCCTCAGCCTCAGCATCTGGTCTCCCATTTCCGGTAAATACATTTTCCAGAACCCGGAGCAAATCATTATCTCTCCTTTCTAATTGGGCAACTCTCCATCTATTCATATCATCTGCCTCCATTTCACTGTAATCAGGGCACATCAGCACAAAATTTGACGTATCAAATGCCATCGGAGTAATTCTTCTATTGGCATAGGCTTTCCTGAAAAGTTGACCAACCAAAGGCAAAGCAGTCCTCCCTCCTGAGCCTGTTGACAAACTTCGGAAATGAATTCTTCTATCATCGGTCCCTACCCAGGCACCTGCTACCAGGTTGGGAGCTGCTCCAATGAACCATCCATCTGATTGGTTCTGTGTAGTACCTGTCTTTCCTGCAATATGGACTGGTAGACCGTACGATTTAATTCTACTTCCAGATCCAAATTCAGTTCCATTCTGAAGCATTTGAATCAATACATCAGCATCTTCTTTATCGACCACTCTTTCAGGTTCATAAGGTGTTCTCTCCCAAAGCACTTCTCCTTTATAATTTTCGATTTTTTCGATGATGTAGGGTTCTATAGTGTATCCTCCATTGGCAAACACGCTGTAAACTTTCATCATTTCGACCATGCTGACATCCGCCGTTCCTAATACGATAGAAGGTACTGCTGGTAGTTTGGACTCTACTCCCAATTCATATGCTTTTTTGACAACATTATCAGCACCCATTTCCATGATAAGCTGCACAGAAACTGTATTGACGGAGTGCGCAAGTGCACCTTGTAGTGAATAAGAACCACCATATTCTCCTCCTGCATTACCGGGCGTCCAATCTTTATAATCTACGTAAGTACGTAATTCATTAGGATAGAACGTGCACGGATCAATGTCCTTTTCAATAGCAACAAGATATGTAATGGGCTTAAATGTAGAGCCAACTTGTCTTGCAGAACTAACATTATCATATTGGAACTCACCAAAATCATTTCCACCTACCCATACTTTGATGGCACCATTTCTCGGATCAACAGCCATCATACCGCTTTGAAGTAAGGTTAAATAGTGTTTAATGCTATCAATTATCGTGATTTCTTTGTCTTCATAGCCATCCCATGTCCAGACTCGCCGTTCCGCCTTGGTGATAAATGGTTCAAGGATCTCCTCTTTGGATTTTCCCTGTGCTTTTAATCTCTGGTAAATAGGATGTCTGTGAATGGCATCGTCTATTACTCTGGTACTACCTTTGAACGGACTGGAATTAGCCCAGCCAGCCCAGAATTGCTTTTGAATATCAGGCATTGTTTTCGCCACAATATTCTCTGCATCTCTCTGTAACTGCTTATCCAGAGTAGTGTGAATACGCAATCCATCCGTATACAAACTATAGGTCGTGCCATCCGCTTTAGGAAATGCTTCCTTTATCTTTTCAAATTCTTTTTTTACATGATTCTTCGCATAGGCGATTAATCTCTCTCCTTGTGGAGACAGGTAATCAAGGTTAAACTCCGCAAGTTGAGCAGAATCTTTGGTTTCCTGGTCGATGTAGCCATATTTATGCATTTGGCTGATGACCACATTTCTTCTTTGCTTAGAACGCTCAGGATGCAATCTGGGACTGTATCGTGTGGGCGCTTTGAGAATTCCTACCAATGTGGCAGCTTCCGGCAAAGACAGATCTTTGGGAATTTTATTAAAAAATCGATTGGATGCTGTATTAATTCCAAAAGCTCTCTCTCCGAAAGAAACCGTATTTACATATAATTTTAGGATTTCCTCTTTGCTATAGATATTCTCCAAACGGTGCGCCGCAATGATTTCGCTAAATTTGTTTATCGGCAAGGTCAGAATACCATATCTTTTCCTCTTAAATACATTTTTCACCAATTGCTGAGTAATTGTACTGCCACCGCCACTGGACTCCTTTTGCAAAAGCAATGTCTTAACCGCTACTCTGCCCAAACTTCTGTAGTCTATTCCGGAGTGTTTATAAAACCTGGCATCTTCAGTAGCAATCAGCGCATCCAAAAAGTATGGACTGATCTGGTCTAACTCGACATTGGTGCGATTTTCTATGTAATATTCGGCAATTAATTCACCTTTAGCATCCAACAAGGAAGAACTGACAGGATTCTTGATTTGTGCCATTTCCTCTGCAGTAGGTAGTTCCCCTATAGAACCTGTTCTTACCAATATGAATATAAAGAAAACAAAGAGGAATGGCATTATTACAGCAATTAAAGCCCAATGCTTCCAGCTTAGTTTTTTAAAGAAATTCTTCCATTTTAAGAAAGTTGTTTTTTTCCTTTTAGCCATTGATCGAGTTAATGATTCTTAAGAATAGAAATGTAAATATGACCAGATTAAATGAAAGTTTAATTGAAGTAGACTTTAATTATACGCTTGAGATACCTACCTTATTATAATAGCTGGCAATAAAAATTGTCCTCACTATTTGTAGCGCGAGGACCATCACTTAAAAATCTATTGCTATGCTTCTTTCTTAGATCAATTAACGATTTTAAAAACTGACGACTGTAATCAGTAATCTCTGGTTAAATCAATATTTCGACGCCCATCGGCTCTTCTCCATTGCAATCGTCCATTGTTTTTAAATCTCAATCGATTGCCCCATCGATCTTCAAAATGTAATTTTCGTGAATTCGTTCTTCTATAAGTCGTCCATTTTTTTGAATTATTGGTACGCATTCGAACACTATATCCATCAAACTCTACATAAGCCACCACATTTCTCCATCGATTGGTCCACGTGCCTGACATACCATCGTCTCTATATCCTACTCCCATGCCACATGTGGTTCCACAAGCGGAAGAGCAGATGTGCTGATTGAACCTCCTTCCATTTCCGCGATTGCCATTCGATCTTCTTCTTCGATTTTCATAGTCATAACCATACTCGTAGTCATCATAACTTCTCCCTCTTCTATTCTGAATATTCGATTTTTCTAAATTGATAACGCGTCTGCCATCTCTGCTCTCCCAGGTCATTCGATTATTGGTCTTGATGTAATAACGATTACCCTTTCTATCTTCGTAGATGTCGTCACGAACCCTATCATAATGGATCCAATCATTAGAATTCAGAAATTTTGCTTTTAGCCCATAATTGGTTGCTTTAATTTCGACTAAATCATTCGACCTATTGACTTGCCAAATTCCATCTATGTAGGCTGCAAAACTGCTTGTAATTGATATTAGTAGGATGATACCGGTTGAAAATATTCTAGTATTTAACATGATATCAAATTTTAATTACAAAATATAAGGTCAATATAGGTTACTTTACAACTCACATGTGCTATGAAAAAGTTAAGTAATGTTGGCAGAAGGTTAATTTTTTGATTACAGCTTTAATGCCTTAATTTGCTTCCTTATTTGAATATATATGAAGAGATGGCTTAAAGCATTCAGATTGCGAACGCTGCCACTTTCCCTGGCCTGTGTAGGTATGGGAAGTTTTACTGCCGCAGCATATGCCTCCTATAAGTGGGATGTAGTGATTTTAACATTGGTCACGACCATATTTTTACAAATCTTATCCAATCTGGCGAATGACTATGGAGACTTTGTAAATGGTGCAGACCACGATGAAAGATTAGGACCTCAACGTTCTGTCCAATCTGGGGAAATCTCACCTAATGCAATGCGACGTGTCATTATTGTTTTCACTTTCCTATCTTTAGCTAGCGGAGTGACACTCTTAGCGCTGAGCCTTGCTCTTGACTGGACTATGCTAATTTTTCTGATTCTGGGAGTGGGTTCTATTGCTGCCGCTATTTATTACACGATGGGCAGTAATCCCTATGGATATGTGGGACTAGGAGATATTTCAGTATTGATCTTTTTTGGATTCGTAGCGGTGTGCGGAACTTTCTATTTGCATAATGGCTTCCTTGACAGAGATATCCTTTTGCCAGCCATCACTTGCGGATTCTTCTCTGTAGCGGTATTAAATGTTAATAATATCAGAGATATCGAATCAGATAAAGTGGCTGGCAAAAAATCTATACCGGTAAGAGTAGGTAGGAAAAAAGCGGTTTTCTATCACGCAGTATTAATCTGCACTGGCATCCTTGCCAGTATTTTATTTGTTTTACTAAGATTTGAATCTTTATGGCAATTTCTATTTCTACTGTCACTGCCATTGTTTGTTATCCATGTTAAAGCAGTGGTTGAGCGTAAACAAGCTGTATTAATAGATCCACTATTAAAGCAGCTTGCTTTATCCACTTTACTCTTTGTATTGCTATTTGGAATAGGTTCAATAGTGGCAATGACATAGTTCTTTTGTAATTCCTAACATTCTGGAAATGACAATTCAGTATTTTTATCTGGTTTTTGACACTTATTTATATTATCCCCCTATATAATTGGGCAGCCAATAATGATCTATGTAAAATTCTTGTCGAAAGGCTAGAATTCTGCCTACTTGAGCTGTTTTTCACGACATTCCGGTGTATTTTTGTAGAAATGCAAATTATCCTATGTGGGACTTCATATGTGAACTACTGCCTGTAATCGCCTTTCTTACCGGAACAGTTTTGGGTGGTTTGATCATATCCTTTTTTAATAAAGCACAATATAATAGTCTTCAAGCGCAAGTCCTGAATGCTTCTAATCAAAATATCGCACTTGCAAATCAATTAAAAGCAAAAGAAAGGCTCGAAGAAGATTTGGCTCGTACTCATTCTGAAATAGAAAAATTAAAAATTGAGTTTCGAAATACTACTCCACCTGTTCCTAATGTAACTTCCTCAGTTCTGGCAGCAGAAAATCTTGCACTGAAAAATGAAATTAAGAACCTAAAGAAAGATTCCGAGCCAAAGAAAGATTATGTGAATGATTATCAAATCTTTTTAGAAGAGTTAGAAAAAAGTATTGTAAAAGCCAGGCAAAAGTCTTTCAATTTGAATCATGATAAAGGCTTAGAACCGATTAGAACAGAAAAGAAATCAAAGAAAAAGAAGAAAAAAACCAAGGCTGAAAATCCCTACGATTTTTATAAAAACAAATATTCCGGAAAGACTTTTTCAACTGATATGCTTTCCAGTGGTTTTTCTGAATCTAAAAAGAACAAAGACCTCACCTATTTATATGGTATAACGCCAGAAGTTCAAAGAGTTCTGAACAAACATAAAATTATCACCTTCTCAGATCTTGCCTCAACCAAGATTGCAGAACTGAAGGCTATGCTGGAACTGGAAGGAGACCAATTCTCAGGAGTAGACCCCTTAAACTGGCCTATTCAAGCAAGAATTGCAGAAAAAGGCCAATGGGACATTCTTGATGAATACCTGGCTAAAGTCAAAGGCTGATTTGCTTATCAGAAAGAAAGCAACAATACGATATGAATGCCGCTTAATTGACCAAACCATTTGCAAAAATTCTTTACTAGCCATCCATTCCTGTATACATTTGTATTGATTAAAATGGAATTTGAAACCGGAAAAGACAATCTTTTTCATTGCGTTTTCTAATAGTCCGTTGAAACTATTAGAACCTTTTAATTATAAGTTCTGGATTTTAGAGAGTCCAGGACTTTTTTTGTCTTTAATTCAGACAGAATTATTTGTTACTAACCCACATCATCCTTAATATTGCGGATGAAACAAATCATACTCTTTTTATTCCTCACGCATTTTGCTTACTCACAATCAGAGGCCGTCCAACTGATCGATAGATCAATTCAACATCACGACCCTAAAGATAGATGGCATCAATTACAGGCTGCCATTGACATCCATTCTATGGTTAGGAGAAAAGATAGAATAACCACCACTGATCGATTTCTAACTTTAGATATCAAGGAAAATAAATTTACCATGCGTCAAGACTCAACAGTCTATTCCTTTCCCTGCGAAAATTGTGACCGCGCAAAAATGTATAACGACTATTTCAGATACTTAATAGGAATGCCAATGAAACTGAAAGATACTGGTACAATTATTCACCATGATATTGAAGTGAAATATTTTAAGAACAAAGCGTACCAGGTGATTACCGTTACTTATGATCCAACTGTAGGTACCGATACCTGGAAATTCTATTTTGATCCTGAAAATGCTGAATTAGATGTCATTGAATTCTCGAAAGATGGAACCTTTGAAAATGGAGAAACCATTGAATTAAATGATAAAATAAAATTTCAGAACATGCTTTTGCCTGGTCAGTTAAAATGGTTTGTGTTACCAGATCGGAAGTTTTTAGCCGAAGAAAACATAACTTATAAGAAACTTTAAAATAATAACCAGAGTTACAGCGTCTATTTAAAAAGAATAATTTGAGATTCACATTGATCCTATGGGCGATTTGCTCAGCTGCATTACTATTCGGCCAACCTATCCAAAACGAGGTTTATTTCGAACACATTAAAAGCGTCAAATTCCATCACTCCTCATTGCCCACTTCGGCACCTATAATTGACCTGAATTCAAGTGGCAGACTGAAACTGACCTTTGATGATTTGGAGGGTGGCAATAAGGATTATGTCTATTCGATTCAGCATTGCGATAAGGATTGGTATCCTACGAAAATTGGAGAACTAGAATATCTAGAAGGATTCAACGAAGAAGATATTCAGAGAGCCACTTTTTCCAACCAGACCATCCATGATTACACGCACTATGAATTACTGCTACCGAACCAAAGAACTTCATGGAAAATCTCTGGTAATTATGTATTGACCGTTATGGACGAGGATGAAAGTAATCTGGTCATTATGACCAGAAGATTCATGGTAGTTGAGCCTTTGGTAAACATCACTGCTGATGTTTTACCCGCCTTAGATGCATCTTTGTACAATACTCATCAGCGGATTGATTTTGAAGTTGACCTAAATAAGTTCTACATCAGTGATGCAATGAATGAGCTTTCGGTAACCATCACTCAGAATGATCGCTGGGACAATGCGATTACGAATATTAAACCATTGACCGCTATTGGAGATCAAATCAATTTTAACAAGTTTGGCGTTTCCACATTCCCGGCTGGGAAGGAGTTTAGATATTTTGATACCAGAGATATTCAGTTAAATTCAGACCGGACAGAGGCCATTGAAATCAACACTTATGGCATTGATGTTTTACTTAAAAAAGACCTGAGAAGAGAGACCAAGAATTATATTTTTTACCGAGAAGGGAATGGTGTTTTTGTTCCAAATTATGAAGGAAGTCTTCGAAATGGAAAGGCAACTTCAGAGTACACCAATGTTATTTTCACGCTTGATTCAAGCCAACCCATCTATGAACATGATGTTTATGTCGTCGGAGAATTCAGCAGTTGGAATTTTTATCCGGAAAATAAGATGGAATACAACGAAGAAATTGGCGCTTATCAGGCAGAAATTCTTCTAAAGCAAGGATACTACAACTATTTGTATGCAGCCATAGATGGAAATAATCAAATCAATTATGAAGTAACAGAAAGCAACTGGTTTGAGACAGAAAACGACTACACCATACTGGTTTACTACCGACAATTGGGTGCAAGATATGATCGACTAATTGGCGTGACCAATGTCAATTCTCTGAAGGGCAACTAGGATGAAACAAAAGCTGATAATTTTTGTAAAAAATGCCATTCCTGGCACAGCTAAGACCCGAATAGGCCGAATCAAGGGTGATGATGTTGCAATGAAAGTGTATCAGAGACTTCTTACCTACACCAGAGATCTGGTCAAGGATCTCCAGGTTCAAAAAATAGTCTTTTACAATAAATATATTGAGCACGATGGGTTTTGGGCAAACCATCTTTTCAGCAAGAAGTTACAAGTTGAAGGCGACCTTGGGCAGAAAATGGCTCATGCTTTCTTTAATGAATTTAACGAAAAAGTTACGAGTGTAGTCATCATCGGTTCAGACTGTGCAGAATTGAAGGAAAAGGACGTTAAGAAAGCTTTTCAGATTTTAGAAAATAAGGATGTGGTGATTGGACCTGCGCAAGATGGAGGTTACTATTTGTTGGGCATGAATGAATATTATCCAGAATTATTTGAAGACAAGCCCTGGAGCCAAGAAGATTTACTTAAGGAAACCTTAGCTACGCTTGATGAGAGAGGCTTGACCTACGAATTATTAGATGAAAAATCAGATATCGACTACTGGGAAGACTGGATTCAATTAGGATGGCCCCTAGAATAAACTCTTAATCTTCAAAATTAGACCGAAATAGCCCGCCGCTAAAATCACAATTTAATTTGCCTTCCGGATGATAAAGGTTTTAAGATCTTCCAACATCTGCTCTGACATTTTCTCTACTGTATACTGTGGCATATAGGCTTTCTTACCGGCTACAGGACTGGTACCATACCTTGCCACCTGATAGATAGACCGTTCATGATATTCGTCAAGATTATTTCTCAGATTTCTAAAAGTTAAATCAGAATAATCCAGATTAAAAAAGGAATACCTGCGATTATCATGACAGTACATACAGCTGTTTTCATAGATTATTGCTCCGTTTTCAGCATCACCATCGGGAGTGGCACGTTCGGCCCTTTGTACTGGCGGGGCTACGAAGTGAGCTGGAGAGGTGACCATGTATTTCGACTTAATCAATTCGGCAATTTCATGAGTGGCTTCATTATTTTCAATTGCCCTGGCTATTTTTTCTTCTTCTTGTGTGTCAATGTTCAAATCTTCTAGTTTTAATTCCAGCGTCCAGAGATACATCAAAACTGATTCAACTTCCCAGTCATTCATTAATCGACCTTGACTACATTCGGTAGAGCATAATTGGATCGCTTGTCTCAAGTTGTTTCTCGCCACAAATACTAGATCTCCGTACTTCTTTTCATAATCATCGTTGTAAAAAGAGTCTCTGTTAACGATACCGTAAAGGGGACTACCTTGCAGAAATGGAATGCCTTTTTCCGCTGTGTATTCTAATCTGGCTTGTGGGTCAATTACAGCCAGATCCGGATCTTCTCTTTCAATATTATGGCAAGAAGTGCACACGAAATGTTTACTAATCCGCCGGGTTGGCAATCCGGTAGGTCCTTTGGTGGAACCTAGCGTTACAATTTCTTTCCCTTTCTCAGCACTAGCACCACGAATAACTTCATTAACCACATGATTAGGAGCATCATAAGCTTCCAATGTTATCAGTGCTTCCCTAACACTCATCTGACGATCAAGAGTAAAGCTTTCTTTCCTGACGACAAAGCCCATAATCAGTACAGAACTGACGACTGCAAATATAAATATTGCTTTTTTCATGAATTACAGATTGAATAGCCGTGAAATGGTAAATCCGAGTCTAAATTCACCTTCACTCCAATTGCTCGTAGTGTACGGTATAAAGTCGGTTTCACTCATTCCTGTGGCATTGGTCAGATTAATTTGAAAAACGTGACCACCACCAGTTTCAAATTCAAATCCAATTCCCAATGCAGGATAGTAACCATTTTCTATTGTTCTCAACCCTGAAAAGGGAAATGTCCCATCGAGTATAATCCCAAGTACTCTGGTCACCTGAATTCTTGCGGAAAGACCTGCAGAAACAAGATCATTGGTATCCTCATCATACACTAAGTTCCTATAAGTCCATCCTCCGTGAACCTGCAGTGAAAATAATGGAGAAAATTTTCTTGCTAACATGAGTTGAGTATGAAAGGAAAGCCGGTGTGCTTCTTTAGGAAAACTGGAAATGACACCTTCTGCACTAGATTTTGCCATAGTGGACACCGAAGTCATTCCCATGACAGTCACAGTGATCGGATTGTTGAGATCATTTTGCCCCATCAATTTGGCTTTTAAAAGCGCATTTATATTTTGGCGTAATTCGCTTGAACCCTTGGTTCTAAAAATTCCGATATCAAGCGCATTGGTAAGCCCATATTCAAAGCCAGTCAAAATATCAGTAGAATTTTCCAAACCATAAAAAGTAGTCCACCCTCCATTAGGTCCTCCCAGGTTTCCAAATCTATGGCCAATACGGACATCAAGCTTCCTTGCAGGCAAGGTTTCTACAGAATGGTTATTGATGACTCTTCTGTCTTTAAAGGTTTCATATACTAACTCCTGTCCCATCAGGCAAGAAGCAAATAGTATGATTAAAAAAATATGTGAAAGTCTATTTAGTATGATCATGTTTTCAATTTTCCGGATAACCCTCATCTATCCAGCACTTAAATAAATCAAGTTCTCTTTTCGACAGTTCCTTAGGGCCCGGAGCATTACTTGGTGGCATATTTTGTGCAACGGTAACTCTTTGTTCTAGCTGTCCCCCTCCGAAATACCTGGAAAGTCCATCATAATCTATAAATTCGCCAGGCGCGGCCCCGCTTCTATGGCATCCGGAATAGGCACACGTTGCATCAACGATCGGCTTGATGTTATCCTCGTAAGTTACTCGTTCATCACAGATATTGTCTTCCATTCCCAAACTGTCACGAGTACATGAAAAAATAAAGCAAACAAGAATGAGGTAAAAAGTTTTTACTGAAACTAATTTCATTAATTTTGGTTTATTAAAACGGAGAAGTGATTTGGTACGATTAGATCCAACACTTTAAAATGTGAAATTAAGATTTAATATTTTCTTTGTCACAATTTTTCAAATTATAACTAATAAATATGTATCCATTGGAATTAGTGAGGCCGATGTCCCAAGAATTAACGGAATTTGGGTTTGAAGCATTGTCTTCACCTGAAGAAGTAAAAGAAGTTTTAGAGAAAACAGATGGAACAGTTTTACTGGTCGTTAATTCTGTTTGTGGTTGCGCGGCAGCAAATGCCAGACCAGGAGCAAAGATTGCAATTCAGAACGAAAACAAACCAGACAAGCTAGTTACGGTATTTGCTGGTGTAGATGCAGATGCAACTGCTACTGCGCGGGAATTTTTACTTCCCTACCCTCCATCATCTCCTGCTATAGCATTATTTAAAGATGGCAGTCTGGTTCATATGCTAGAAAGACATCACATAGAAGGTCGTTCTGCGCAAATGATTGCAGAAAATCTGGTGCAAGCTTTCGATGCTTATTGCTCTTAAGCTTTATAATTTCAAAGAAATATAAAAAAAATGCGATCATCTGATCGCATTTTTTTTGTACCTAATCATACATTCGCAATTAAGTCGCTGTCATAAAGAAGAATTAGGGGCAAAAAAAATGGGGTGCTCTTTGTAGAACGACACCCCAAAATAATGAGAATGAAACCTGGATCTTATATACTAAATAAAAGTATGTTCGTATTGATAAATTAAAGATAGTATTAATTGTCTACTAAAACAACACCTGTTCCATTTTTTTTACATGCAAGACGCTGATTTAGAGCGGCTTTTAGCATCTATGCGTCATTTCTCAACCTATAATATCGAATGATTTCTCAGAATTCATTTAAAATTAATAGATAATAGATAATAATTTTCATTCATATGAAAAATAGCGTAGTGTTGAAATAATTCACCACTACGCTTTGATTTTTATTTAATCACATCTATTTGTTGCACAAATAACTCTTTACCAACTTCAGTTCTCACATTATAAAGTCCTGCAGGTAGATCTGAAACATCTATTCTAATGATATTTTCATACTGCACATCTCCAGCCTGAACGTATCTAGAAGAAACTAATTTTCCACTCATGTCGAATAATCTCACAGTAATATCGCGCTGCTTGTCAGTCTTTACATCAATGTTGAAATATTCAATGGTCGGATTAGGATAAATCTCAATTTCCGTATCTGCCTCTCTCTCAACCCTTATAGCAATGATGTCTGAGTAGGCGAAAGTACCATCATAATCTAACTGTCTTAACCTGTAGAAATAGATGCCGTTACTTTCTATATTTCGGTCATCAAAGCCATATTCTTGAGTTTCAAAAGTCGTTCCGTTTCCTGCTACCACTCCTATCTTCGCAAAGTTATTTGTTGTTCCAAAACTTCGTTCGATTTCGAAGTAATCATTGTCAATCTCAGTAGCAGTAGACCATTCCAATTCAGTGAAATTTCTTTCCTCGTTCCATTTTCCAGTAAAGCTAATCAGCTCAACCGGTACTGCAGGGAGAGTAAGACCAGCATCATTAGAAAGGTCTTCTCCGCCAGCCGGTAGTACAATGACTCCAGTCAAACCAGTAGCTGGATCTGCATCACTATCGAAGTTATCATCACCTACATTTGGCTGAACGAAAGCCTGGCCTACCGGAAGAATAAATTCTACTTGATAATTACCCGCAGGCAGGTCTTCAAATAGATAACCTCCGTTGGTATTTGTATTGGTCGTTGAAATCTGAACAAAACTATTAGGATCGAGTGGATCTTGCTGTTGTAGTAGATTCACTACTACTCCAGAAACACCAACATCTATACCTGGTTCATATACATCTGCAATGAGTCCGGAAGCGTCGTTCCAAACGAGATCTCCAATACTACCGCCGATGTATATACCAGCATCGATGGTATTATTATCTTCTCCAGGTCCAAGTTCTATCATATCTGACACTCCAGTATTTGGATCAATATCTGAGTCAACAGTATCATCACCCCCTTGATTGGCATTGCTAATAACATAGCCGTCCGCTTCTATTTCGACAAGGTACTTTCCAGACGGTAATTCATCGAATTCGTAGAAACCTGCAGAACCTCCAATTGGATTATTCATGGTAGAAGTAGTCTCCAAAGGAATTTGCCCAGGCTCTATCATACCGTCCATATCTTCATCAGTATAGAGATTGACAGTAATTCCATTGACTCCTACTTCATCATCATCCTGAATCCCATCACCATCTTCATCATTCCAGACGTAGTCTCCGATGCTTCCCGGTTCAAAGAATCCGGCATCGATCTTGTCATCTGTCTCACCTGCAGTCAGGTCGATGATATGCGATTGGCCCGTCATTGGATCTGCATCACTATCTACATCCACATCACCTTGATCGGTATTGGTTGTACCTCCCAAGACATCCTGTTGAGTTGCGATAAAGCCATCTGGACTTGCAAAGGTCACTATGTACATGCCCGGTAGCAAATTATCAAAAGAATATTCGCCGTTTCCATCAGTAGTTTCATTGCCTACTATATTGCCATTGACATCCAAGACCTCATTACCATTTTCATCTGTCAAAGTTACCGTAACTCCTGGAATACCATTTTCATCATCGCCTTGTAAACCATCACCGTTTTCGTCATTCCATACATAATTTCCAATAAAAGCTGGTAAGAAAAGTCCAGCATCCACATCCTGATTAGAATCACCTGTCATTAACATGATATTGTTCGTAAATCCTGTCGCAGGGTCTGCATCACTGTCTGCTGTTTCATCAGCACCTTCATCTTGAGGACTGAATAAGTAATTTCCGGAAGGATCCACAAACTCCACAACATATCCATCAGGAATCAATCCAGTAAACTGATAGTAACCATTGTTGCCAGTATTTAAGTTCAACATCGTAGTTGTAGTCTCAATAGGCATACCCGGATTATCCGGTTCTCCATTCTTATCTGAATCAACATAGAGATTGACTGTGATTCCGTTGATCCCATCTTCATTGTCATCTTTGATTCCATCTGCATCTTCATCAAACCATACTAGGTCTCCGAGTTGGCTACACTCCTCTTCACTCACATCAACCATAATAGAATCTTTGGCGGTCATCATGTCAACGAAGACATCATTAAAGAAAACATCAAAGGTATCTGTTACCATGTACTTGCTGTTCTCAGTGATTTCCAAAGAATAGTTCCATACAAACTCAAACTCGTCAGGTGTCAAGATACCATCATCATTAGGATCAGAATTTTCATCAAAGTAAATACTATTGACATCAAGCACTTCCATCAGCCCTTCTGAATTAAATCGAACATTCCTAAATTCAATGTTTTCATCTATCTCTGGATCACCTGTAGGGAATAGTCTAATTGCCACCATTACATCTACTTCTTCACCAGGACAGACTAGATTATCCGACACAGTTTGCTCAATGTTGAATCGAACTCCTGCATAGTGTGATGGATCATCATCCATCACTGTAAGATCTGTTGGCTCTCCAGTATTGGGATTCACTGGTGTTCCAGTTACTGTAGCAACATTTGCATACATACCCTCTTTTGTGATACCTGTCAATTTACATTCAATGGTCTCACCAACCTTGAGCTCATCGATGACACATACGTCACCTTCTATATTATCAACAACTTCCAAATTCACAAGGTCCGAAGAACCGTTATTTGTCACTTGATAAGTCCACTCTACAGGTTTTTCAGTACCATTTAAGAAGAGTATCAGTTGACCGGGAGCAATATCTGAATCGAAGCCATTGGTCAGTTTTTCAATATTCACTGACGCTGTTAATGGATTTACCACCGCATCATCACCATCGTCTTCATCATTAGGATCTTGTGTACCGTCATCATCTTCTGAACCAATTCCACCACCTGGATTAGAATCAGCAGGATTGCCAGGTTCTGAATCAGGATCAAACTGATCTGCTGCATCTATCTGTGCAACATTGACATAATTTCCATTCGCTTCAACAGTAGCTGTAAAGGTCAAATCTTTCGTTGACAGTGCGTTGACTTCCAAGTTTGACCAGGTGATGGTACTACCACTTAAAATGCCTCCATCAGAAATATTACTTATTGAAGAATAGCCGTCAGGAACCAAATCACTGACATCTACTCCTGTGGCATTACTTGGACCACTATTGGTCATACTAATCGTAAAAGTGACCGTTTCACCAACGAATGGAGTGGTGTTAGAAACTGATTTGATTAAACTGAGGTCAGCAATCTGAGGCTCAACCCAAGCTTCATCACCATCGTCTTCATCATCATCATCCTTTCTTCCATCGAAGTCTTCACTTCCAATAATTCCGTCACCATCTGTATCCGCTACATTGCCAGGTTCTGAATCAGGATCAAATTGATCTGATTCTTCCACTCTTGCTATGTTCACATAGTCCACATTCTCACCAGGAGGCAGCACTTCTGCAGTAAAAGTCAGGGTGATTTTCTCACCTGCTGGGATGGAAATTCCTGTCCAGTTCATAATATCATCCGTTAGCATACCACCATCTGATATATTATCAATGCTGTTGTATCCATTCGGAATGGAATCACGTACTCCCACCCCTGTTGCAGTGTTTGGTCCGTCATTTTCCACTATGATGCTAAAAGTGACAATATCTCCCACATTCGGGAATATTTCATCTACTCGTTTAACAAGATTTAAATCAGCAATCGAATTGATACCTGCATCCAAATCATCATTGGTCTGACCACTGGTCAATGTCACCACTTCAGTCATACCACTCATCGATGGATCTGCATCACTATCATTAGCTTCATCACCACTTGCATTCAATGGACTGAAAGTATTATTAGCCGGTAAGACAAATTGTACACTGTAATCTCCAGGTGTTAAGTCTGTAAATTCATACGATCCATCCGCTTCAGTGGTTGTACTCGCAATCACTTTTCCGTTTTCATCTTTTAAGTTAACGGTTACGCCTTCCACTCCATCTTCTCCATCATCCTGAACTCCATCTCCGTCTTCATCCAACCATACAAAATCTCCGATACTTGCTGGTTCGTAAAGTCCTGCATCCAAATCATCATTGGTCTGACCACTGACAAGAGTCACCACTTCAGTCATGCCACTCATCGCGGGATCTGCATCACTATCGGTTGCTTCATCACCACTAGCATTCAGTGGGCTATACTCGCTTCCCAATGGCAGCACAAATTGGACACTGTAATCTCCAGGAGTCAATCCTGTAAATTCATATGAGCCATCAGCTAAGGTCGTAGTAGTCGCAATCACATTTCCGTTGTCGTCTTTCAAATTAA
>NZ_JAJNKB010000029.1 GCF_021533195.1 Portibacter marinus | reverse complement strand
GGAATGAGTTTAGTGGCGTATTCGATTCGAAAGAATGAGCATGAAGAGCCGTATGAGCTGAGAGGTTCACGTACGGTTCTGTGAGAGGTTTAGGGGTGAGAGTCCCCTTTACCTACTCGATATTTTAATATCCAAAGATATATTTAAAACCTGAAAAAATGTTTTGACCTATATTAATAGCAACTAATATTAAGCTAGCAAATATTAGTATTAGAATCAGGAATCTTGAAAAAGTTTTTGAAGAAGCAAACCTTCCAAAAATTTCCCAGAATATAGCTTTTTCACTGATCTTCGTAAGGTTTAGATCTTGTACATCTCCTTTGTAAATTGGCATTCCTAGTGAATATAATTGGTTATCTTTTTCAAAATAAATTAAGGTTTGGTAATCATCGACAATAGGTTCATTTAATTGAATTTCTTTTTTGCTTTCGATTTCCAGTAAGTTTTTTGTAGATAATCTCTCAAAAAACTTTTGGAACAATTTAGTATTATTTATAACTAAAGCTGATTCCCAAATTATCCATCTAGGGTCATGATCGTGATTTTGATAATCTGTAAATGTTGGATATTTTCTAATAAAAGTTGGGCAGCAGAATAGATAAATGATCCAAGCAATTAAGAAGAGGATAGATGCGATCCATAAAAGTTCCCATGAAAATGGTAATTCTAAATTAATAATTAATGAGGAAGGTGAATTACCTAATTTAATGCTGTTCCCATTTTCGGCAAGTAAAACGGCAAATAAAGGAACTATTGCAAACCAAAGCATAAAGTATCGAAAAACATTCATCTGAAAATACTTTCGATACCACTGCCAATGTGTGCTCGTATTATTCATTAAGTTTTTATAAATTTTCATCATAGTTATGATTTACTCTTTTGCCATTCATAAATTTTCATGCCATTCTCATCTAACTCATTCTGATATTTTATATTATAAAATCGTGTTGGGTTGAAAGGAGATCTAAGATTTTGCCACCTTTCAATTATATAATCTTCAACTCGGTTATAAGAGTTCGCATTTTTAATAATACGAGAATCAGAATTTATATGTTGGTCTAAAGATCCTGTTGGTTTCCACATATCTTTAATTAATGAAAATCTGATTGATTTTCCCTCAGATGCTTTAATTGCATATCCAATTTGGAATTTATTCCAATTTTCAAAACCATGAAAAAGATCAGCTCCGCTGCAACAACATTTAGAATCCGATAAATATTGTAAATCATTATCAGCAACTCCAAGCGTAATATCATAGTTAGATAATGCTTCCTTTACACGGTTTATATTTATTAGCTTATAGTCAGAAGGAAGAACTAATTCTCTTCCGTCAACAAGAGCATTATTTTTCTTATAATAGTCATAAATGTCAAATTCAAGTGATTTAGATAACCTTCTCCAAAGTGGGTTTTGATTTTCAACAGGAAGTTTCAAATGCTCAAATCCTATGTGTCTAATTCCACAACTTGCAACTCTTTTTACAAAGATACTTGGACTTTCGCTTAGATAAGGAATAAATGGCTGCCAGCGGATTGTTGCAATGATATTGTTTAGTGACATAACTTCAATTGTCTTGAGCAGGTCAGATGGACTTGTAGAATATGGTTCAGAAATTTGTGAATTTTCATCTATTGTAGTAGATAGTGAAAATTGGATAATACAATTTGGGTTACTTTTAATAACATCTAAATATTTTGGTGAACTAATAAGAGTAGATTTAGTGCTAATGATAGTTGGATATTTTATGCGGGACAAGAATTTAAGTATCTTCCAACTAATTCCCATCTCTTTTTCAATCGGCTGAAAAGGGTCGCTCATACCACCAAAATGTAATGGCATTTTCCTTCTTATGTATTGGCTGATAATACTTGTCTGTTTTTCATTTGTTAATGCATTTTTAAATTTTTTAATTATTCTATCTGGATTTGCAGGACGTAATTTTTTCGTATGGTTATAACCTCCCCTCAAACGTGCAAAACAATAGGTGCAATTAAAAGCACATCCTGAATATGTATCTAATCTGAACGGTAAACCACAAAAACTAAACTGACTTGTGACACCCATTGGATATTTGTATTCTTTCATTTCATGATTTTCTTGCCCATAACGTGATAGCTGTAACCGTCGTGGCGTCAGCGATAGCAGCCATGACGTGTTAAAGCGTGTTAGGCATCGTTCATCATAACTTTCATAATTGTTACCAAAAATCTTAGATATTTGATCTCACATTATTTTTCAGTCTAATTATATTATCTTTTCTTTTCTCCAAGAATTTCTCTTGAACATCCAAAGGGATTGAGAAAGCTTTCGAAATCTCTTCCTTGCTGTACATTAATTGTGATTTGTGTAATTCATATGCCATGCTAATCAAATTAGGTTTATCGATAGTTACACGAACTGATTCTCTTTTTCGTTCTCCCCTTCTACTCATTTCAATACAAAAGTATTTATACCTGTCATCGTCTATACATCCAAGGTCCTTTGCTCTCCTCATAATCGAAGCCATAGATGTTAGCCAATAACGTTTTAGTGAAGCGAGTTCGCTCAATTTTAAATTATAAAGACTGCCTTTAATGGCTTTAGCAGGCATCAAAAACTCTGAAGCAAATCTATTGGCTTCGAGCTCTTTATCTCTAAAACTTGAAATTAAGAAGGCTGAGTGCATCAGTACATGACCTAGTTCATGAGCAATTGTGAATCTTTTGCGGTCATTATCAAAGTTTGCATTAGTAACTATGACCGGCAATCCATTTGTGGTAAGAATTGCTGCACCATCAAACTTTTCATCAGCATCCATTTCCGCAATTAAAATTCCACTTTTTTCAACTACTGTATTGATATCGTGAATGGGTTCATCGGGAGGAATTTTCATGACACGCCTAGCATAATTAGCAATTTTCTCTGGAGAAAAGCCATCATCAAGATCTTTGAGTTCATAATTAAACTCTGGCCAATCAATAGATTCACTTAAGTTATCGATAATAAAAGCGATCATCTTGATATTGCTGTCAATTTCTCGCTGCGTTTTTTTTGTAATTACGGATTTCTTTCGATAGTCAACATTTTCCAAATCTAAATTGATTTTCTTTTGAAAAAATTCGACTGGAAAATTTAAAAATTTAATTATTCGTTGGAGAACTTCATCTGATATATAAGTTTCGAACCCTTTTTCAAACTTAGATAAATTAGATTGGGATAAGCCCTTGATTTGAGTTGCGAGATCTGATTGACTATATCTTCTGAATTCCCTTGCGAATGTTAATTGGTTTGGTCTAATATTCATATGGGAGACAGTTTTTACTTACAATACAAAATGAGGAAGTGTCATTCCTTTTATACTATCCGGTTGTCTTAGTTTCAGAAGCGTGCTTAACAGCTTTTACTTTAGCTATAGCTGGAGAAACGCTTTTCAAACTACTAGACTGAACAAATTGTGTTGACACATCATAAGCATCAATAGTCCACTTCATTCTTCCTTCGTCAATATAAACTATTTTTGGATCACTTAATCTACCCAATTTGTCCTTACGATAACCAAAAAATAATAATGGTTCGTACTTAAATGTATTATCATTAAAAAGAGATAGTGAATGCTGATTATTTATTGCCATACTTAAACCAGTTGGAATATTCATCGGCCTATTCTTGCTATCTAATTTTTTAAACAAGATCTGATACCCCCTAATACGAAGGGTAAATCTTTTGTATTTTCCAAACCGCCACTTGTCAGGAAAAAATTCCTGAATTGCTTGGATCATCTTACTATTCAAAAGCATTGCTTCATGTCCTCTACATCTGGCAATCGGAGGCGTTAGCACAATCTCAGTGTTATATAAGTCCTTTGCTCTTTCAAAGGCTTGGAATAAGATTGGCAGTTCCGCTTTTAAATCGTGTTTGCATTCCTGCAAACTAACTAATCGTCTCTTGTAGACATTCTCAATAGAAATTAGTACCTTTGTACTCATATTCAAAAAATTATATTAAAAAATAAGGAATTGACACTTCCTAAGGTATTTCTACGCCAATAGAAATACCTTTTTATTTGCAGCAAATATATATAATAACTCGATAGAATTGTATCTTATTTTATATAATTTTTGGAAATAATTGTATTGAGCTTTTTTTCTTGTTTAAGATACGAGAATCGTATGCGGCAAAATGATGCCTAACGGCCAGCGGCATCCAGAGTGCGACCGATAGGGAGCATTATGTGATGACGCATGTTAGTGGTAGGCACTTCTTTCCTCACAGTTGGCTAAGATATTCTAAGGGTGTTAATATTCCTAATTTACTT
>NZ_JAJNKB010000028.1 GCF_021533195.1 Portibacter marinus | reverse complement strand
ACATAGATAATATTAAGCAAGAGCTTGATCAGTGGAGTGATCGAAAAAGATCTATGTTTTCAAATGACAAATTGATCGAGCTTTCTTTGGATCAACTAAAACAAGCAGATCTAGTCTAGCAATGTGTTACGATAGGTAACATTATGCATGAAGTAATTCCTCCTACCGTCGGCACTCCTCATGCAATTGAACGTTGTGCGTCAGCTGAAAAACAATCTCACGACAAAAAAATGAACAAAATTTTTACAATACTAATTTTATCATTGACACTTTTTGCCTGTAATGGGCAACAAAATTCCAACGTGACAAAATTAGAGAGTGGTTTTTCTCTTATTCAAGATACAATTTCAATAAGTGTGAATGGCAGAATGACTCACGCATTAGAATATAAAGACAAATATTATGTGCTTTTTGAACAACGATTATTGAAATACGGTGGTTACGGAAAAAGATGGCTTTATATTTTTTCAAACAATCAATTAGAAAAAGTGATTGACTGCCCCGAAGAAATGAAAACAGTCTACTTAGATTTTTATTTGCAAAACGATAGTATTGTTATGAAGCCGTATATGGACAAGCAAAGCTATTATCTTGATAATACAAACTTAAAGTGTAACAAGATTAATAAAACGGACGACTTAATATGGGAAGATTCAGACTTTTATGTTTACTCTTTAGATTTTGGCGAATGGGGTGGAAAAACGTGGTTTAAAGACAAGAAAACAGAAAGTCAATATGTTTTAGAATCCACAACACCATTAATTAATAAAATTGACAACACCTTTTACTTGACTAATTCTTTTCAAGTTCTCGAAATTGACAATCCGAAGAAGCTTACAAAATGCGATAGTGATGTGACTTATGAAAACATAGAAAAGACAGGTAAGAACTACTCTTGGTACAGTGAATCGAAAGGCTATGAAGTGATTTATGAAGATGAGAATGTAGACTATTTTGATTTTTCATATCACCCTAGCATTGTCAGTTCCTTTGTTTATAATGATGAACTTCTACACATTTTTGAAACAGACACAGCTACGTATCTATCACGGATAGTGAATAATAAAATTGAGCCTTTTGAGAAGATACTTGATGATGTAAAATTTTTTAATTGGTACTTCTCTTATCGTTGTAAAAACTTAAATGGCTCTAATGAACTGCTCAAATTCAAAACATCGAATGACCAAATTTATGGTCTGACAACAATTAAGGGTAACAAGATTTATGCAACCTTTTTAGTGAATGACTTTGAATTAAAACCGAAAACATTAGGAAAGGAAAGGTCAAATGAAATTTTTGAAAATAGACTTAAAACAATCCTTGTTGATTTTTCAAAACTGCCCCTTTCCAAAGTGGAATCGAAAGAAAAAGAATGGAAAACTTTTGACATTACCCCAAATCACAAAATTGGAATTGGAGACAGTTGGAACCCTAAGAAATATGATATCGACATTAACAAATCTTACCTTGTTGTAGAAGATTCGATTATCTCAAACTCAATTATGTATTATGCTACTAAAAAGACTGATTTAGTTAGAGCCATAACAATGAATTGGGAAAAAACACAGACCGATAGAATTGAATTTGGAAATGAAAAGTCGACAAGTGAAGTTTTTTTGAAAAGATTTAATGAACTTGTATTGATTCTAACTAATGAACTTGGCGAACCCAATTCGATAAATGAAGAAAAGAAAAATCAATCATTTGTTTGGACAACAGCGAACAATATAAACGTTGAAATTAAGCTATCGAGACAGGACAACTATAATAACATAAGAATGGTGGTATATGAGAGAAAATGAAAAAGCCGAACGCACAACAATGGGTATACGTAATGCGGGCTGAAGTGTCAAAATGAAATTATGAACATTAAACAAAATCAACGGTAAACGGAAAGATAAGTGTATTAAAATCCCGCACTACGCATACCCGAGACCGTTAGGGCACAAGCAAGGATAAACGACTAAGATTCTCATAGCTTCTTCAACTTTACAAAGAATCATCGAAAATTTAAAAGATGTCTTGACAAGGCAATCACGGTTTAATCTATATTTACATTGTAATAAGGAAATTTTATTCTACCATTTTAAAATGAAGATCATTTAATCACATGATAAAAAGTTTAAGAATAGAAAAATTTAGATTGTTCGAAAACCAAGACTTTAAGTTTGGAAAATACATTACGGCAATTTCAGGTCAAAATGCTGTTGGGAAATCTACACTTCTTGGGTTGATTGGCAATATTGTTGAACTAAGGAAAAAAAATATTTTTGGAAAGCAATTTCGTACAGATTTTTCAGAAATCTTTAAAGCCTCACCGGAATTTGACAAAACAGGAGAACATAAGGGAACCTTTTATCTAGTAGATATAATTGAACCAACTAAAGATTATGAAGTAAGCTTCAGATCAACCTGGCAAGACAAAAATACTCGATTTCGTGTAATTCCTGATCGTAAAGATGAAGATGGAAATAAAGTTGCATCTAAGTACCCATTCCCAGTAATTTATCTAGGCTTAAGCAGACTGTACCCAATAGGAGAAACCAAAAACAAATTGGAAAAAGATGATTTGCGGCTTAGTGTAACAGAAAAAGAATGGTTTGCAAGAATATATAAATCGATATTTTCAATGGCAGATAGTATTGAGGATATTACTAATCATAAAACAAAAGAGGTTAAATCGAATTTTACTGGTATCACAACAGAAAATTATGATGCTTTCTGCAACTCAGCTGGACAGGATAATCTTGGACAAATTTTACTTTCGCTTATATCGTTTAAGCGGCTCAAAAATGAAGGCTTCGATTGGAAGGGGGGTATATTGATCATTGATGAATTTGATGCTGCTCTACACCCAGTTGCCCAGCAAAAACTAGTAGACTTTCTTTTTAAAGAAGCAAAGAGTAATCAATTACAAATAATATTTACAACTCATAGTCTTACCACTCTCGAGTTTGTATCTAAAAAGTACGAATTAAATAAAAAGTTTAGCGATGACTATAAATTAATTTTTATATCAAATGCAAACAATAAGATAAAGGTATATCAGAATCCGGCATATGAATTAATTAAGAATAATTTATGCTTGACAATTACACAAAAAAGCAAGCAAAATAATAAGCTCTTGGTTTATAGTGAAGATGACGATACAAGATGGTTTTTTAAAAAGTTGATCCATGGTTATGCGAATAAACTAAATTTTGTTAATGCAAATTTAGGATGTAGCTCTTTGGCAAAACTATTAAAAGAAGATCCAAATTATTTTTCTAAGGTGTTGATAGTAGTAGATGGAGATGTTAAAAAATCTAATCCAAGATTTACTGCAAAGAAAAACGTTTTAGCTTTAGTTGATGAGATAAGCCCTGAAAATGTTTTGTTTACTTACCTTAATGACGAAAATTGTACTTTCTGGGATGCAGAAGGTTTAGAGCAACAAGGAATGACAAGGCAATACTTTCTTACTGAGAATGGACCATTTTCTCCGAGATATTCACATCTAAACACAGATAGAAAGAAATTCAGCAGTTGGTTTTATGATCATAAAAGGGACATAATTGACTATAAAATGTTCGAACATTGGAAGAAAAACAATCCAGATAAAGTAAAAAAGTTTAGATCTGAATTTTTCTCAAAATACAATTACTTAGCTTCGAAAAATGACTTTCTAAAACTAGAAATTAAATGAGTTTAAAAAGATTATCTCCTTTAAGATATCCTGGCGGTAAAACGAAAGTCCTAGATTTTATTATTAAAATAATCGAATCAAACAATTATATAGGCTCAGAATATGTTGAACCATATGCTGGTGGAGCAGGAGTTGCTTTAGGTTTATTATTTGGTGAATATGTATCAAAGATTCATATTAATGATATTGATATTGGTATTTACAGCTTTTGGAAATCGATTTTGAATAACACAGAAGAATTTATTCGAAAAATTGAAAAATCACCTATTTCAGTAAATGAATGGAAAAAGCATAGACATATTTATAAGAATAGTACTAACTATACAGCTTTAGATGTAGGTTTTGCGACGTTCTATTTAAATCGTTGTAACAGATCTGGTATTATTACTGCTGGATGTATTGGCGGACAAAATCAAGCTGGGGAATACAAATTAGATGCAAGGTTTAATAAAACAAATTTGATAAGTAGAATTTCAAAAATTGCCTTATTCAGAGATAAGATTGAGGTATATAATCAAGATACCTTGTCATTAATTAATAAAAATAAACACCAATTTAGAAATATGATCCTGTATTTAGATCCACCTTACTACGTTAAGGGTTCATCATTATATAGAAATTTTTATCAACATAAAGATCACGAAGAAATTTCAAATATAGTAAAATCTGTCAATAGCCATTGGGTTGTAAGTTATGACAACGTACCTGAAATTGTTAAATTATATTCAGATAAGAGAAAAAAAGAGTTCAGTATAAATTACTCAGCAGGAGTTAAAAAGAAGGGAAAGGAAATAATGTTTTTTTCAGATAATCTACTTATCCCTAAAGGTTCAATAGTTTCATCTCAAAGTCTAAAATATTTCCAATAAGTCTTCATAACTAGTCAATAGGAGCCTGTGCCTAACAGTAGATAAGAAGTAAGAGCTCCTTCGTCGCTCCTCCTCTTATCATTGACCGTTAGGCGGAATACGTTTCTCGTTTTGAAAGTTCTGAAAATTGATTCAGAATAGTTGATAATGAAAAGATTAGAGGGTTGAATTTGGGTGCTTTGCCAGCGCACTGCACATTGATAGCGTATTT
>NZ_JAJNKB010000027.1 GCF_021533195.1 Portibacter marinus | reverse complement strand
GTGTCTTGAGATTTTTTTTTAGCAAAACGAAATATAACATGCGATAAGGAAGTAATTTCGCTGCAGAAGAGTCCTGATTGCAAGTATTGAATGAAATATTGCTACATTAGAAAACCGATCAAGATAGGGGAAAGCGAAACTCCTCCTATCGCTGGCCGTTATCTGTAAGAAGACTCAACATAAACCCCCAATGTAATTATATTTGTGGTAGCTATGAATATTTCAAGAAGTAATGCCATCTCAATTTTAAAAGAATTTGCTACTTCTGGACATAGACCACTTCTTGTTTTAGCAGATAGTTATGAAAAATACGTCGTAAAAAATGGAAAAGGACGAAAAGTACCGCTAGAAATACTCAATGAATTCATTTGCACCTCTCTTTTAAGTTCGTGGAATCTTCCTTTTGCAGAGCCATGTTTAATAAAAGTCGATACAAGCCTACTAGAATCAGCTAATCTATCAAGCAATCAGAACATAGATCACTTCACACCAAATTGTTTTGGATCAAAATATTTAGAAAATTCAGATGATGTAAATAATCTAATACTTGCAACTAAAAATAAGCACGACTTTAATAAGATTCTCAATCCTATGGAAGTTATAAAAATAGGTTTGTTTGATACATGGGTGGAAAACTTGGATAGAAGAAATCTCAATTACAACCTAATGTTGACTCATGAAAACGGTAAGATAAAATTTACTCCAATTGATCACTGCTTTGTATTTAACCAACTAGAATACAAAGAGTTAAATCCGGCTGTATTCAACCCTTCTGCTAATGAACATTTGCTAGATTCAGAATTAGGCGTGTTTTTGAAAAAGTATATCCCTATAACTCCTGAATTTTTAAAAAGTGAAAGGGATTATTTCTATTATTGTATCGGCGAATGTAAAAAAAATGTAATACAAGACTTAAATTTCCTACTTAAGACATTTAATTTACCTGAAAATACGTTTATTCCTTTACAAGCTTATTTATTTGACGAAAACAGAAGTGGTAAAGTTTTTGAAGAGTTTAAGTGTAGAATGTTGTTATGAAAAATTTCTATTCATTAATAAAAATATCTCCAAACCCAATAGTCGGCGACTCACTGGTGATAGGATTAGTTTTGTTTAGTGGTAAGAAATCACGTCTTTTTATTTCACAAGAGAAAAAGAATATCGCATATCGACTGTTATCTATTTCAAAAAAGGAATTGGACTCGATTATAAATACCATTTGCGAAAAGACTTATTCATCAGATGTATATGACTCTCAAGATCTTTTGTTTGAGAAGACAAACTATTTGGCTTCAAGTGAATATTTTAATTACTTGAATTCATATTCAAATGGACTGATTCAATTTTCAACTCCTTTTCTACTTAATAAAGAAATCAATGATAAAGATTTTGCAAGCTTAGTTAAATCCCTATTTAATGAATCTCTGGAATCTAATAAAAAGGAGGATTTCAAATTTGCAGATTTTCAAAATCACATTAATAATTTGTTGATTTCTAAAGTTAATGACAAAGTGCATGTAAACTTTCGATTTGAAAAAAGTAAATTTCCAGACATATTTTTTAACTATGAAATGGATGTCATTGGTAAAAATGGACAACTGATAGGAGCAAAATCATTGTCTTTTGAACAAAGTGTCCAAAGTCTCCAAAATAATATATATAAGTATTTCACTCTGATTCCAACGCTTTCTTCTAAGTTCAACACTTCTTTGAAAGACAATCTATTTTATCTAATATCAGATGAACCAGATTTATCCAAAAAGAATGTTCACCAATTATGGGAAACTATCAAACGAAACCCAATCATAGAGGTAATACCAGTCGAACAATCAAATTTAGTTGCTGAAAAAATTCTAGATAGAAAAGCAAGTAAGTTTTTATAAACTAAGTTCCTACAGATAACATGCTGCAAAGCCGATCATTCCTCCTCTGTCGGAACGACGCTTGCAGCTACGACGTTATATTTCATTTACCCTTGATTTTAGTAGGTTGGAATGACTTGAATAAACGCTTAAGCCGGCTTTCGCTCGTTACTTGATATCACTGATTCCCTGTGATGGACTTCAAATGTCCGATTGAATTTCCAAATGTTTGAATATTCACTGTAGCACCGTAGTCCGACTTTCTGCACAGCTTCGCTCATAAATCTCAATTGATTTAGTCTTTTTTAAACCTTTTGGCGCTATACTTTAGTTTTTTGGAGCATCTATCTGGTAGTCGCTCGCCTTAAACCATTCCATGCTTTCTCTTCGTGGCTCATCAATGGGGCTTTCGCTTTCGGCTTAACCTTTTAATGACATCGATGTGTGTCTTCAGATTTTTTTTAGCAAAACGAAATATAACATGCGATAAGGAAGTAATTTCGCTTCAGAAGAGTCCTGATTGCAAGTATTGAATGAAATATTGCTACATTAGAAAACCGATCAAGATAGAGGAAAGCGAAACTCCTCCTATCGCTGGCCGTTATGGCGAATTTAAAGTATGATCGATAGCAGATAATCTAACTCAAATCTTATTTAGACAATTGAAGCTATGTAAGTTGGTTGCGAATATATATCTTGTAGAATTTCAATCTTAGATTATATAATTGGGGATTTGCCTTGCATAGTAGCTGCCATAAATAACACTATGAAAAAGATTTTTACAATTTGGTTCTGCACAATAGCATACACCTCATTATTCGCCCAGTCAAATATTGATCTAATAAATTCACTGCCAATCACTGGAACAGTCAGAGCTCCAGATTTTGATATTGTTAGAGAATACTTTGCTAGTATCGATACGATCAGAAATACTTTGTATCTCAATGATTATCGGTTTCATCCCGAAAATGAAACACCCCATTTTCATCAATTGATGTATGAAATCCCAATAGCAAACATATATGCTAAAGGAATCTCTGTAGAGCAAAGTTTTGAGGATTCAAAAACTGTGCTTTACATAAAAATGAAATCAAATAAGAATTTTCCAACCTTCGCATGCTATTGGTTTTATGAAGATGAATTAGTGTGCGCACAACTGCAAGGATCTTTAGTACTCGGGCCATGGGATTATACGACAGCAAATTTCGAAGAGCTTCAAAACATTGTATCGAAATTAAAGTCTCAATTTCACAATTCTGAAGTGAAAGATGATGATAAACCTAAATCTGCCGGCATGATCTTTAAATATGGAAGCGAGAGAGCCAAAATGATGGGGAATAAAGACTTAGATGGAAAGTTGCATGACGAATTTTATCTCGCAGATGCTTTAATAAATAAACCTACATATAAAAATAAAAAGTCATTCAACACCACTATTCAACAAATCAACAAGGAAATTACAAAGAGCATAGATCCGCCTAAGAAATACAAATTTATTCACGTTTTGAATATTGATGAAAATGGTGAAGTAATTTCATATCAATCTTTATCAAACTACCAAGAGATAAAAAAGACCACTTTGAATTTTGAAAGATTTAAGCCTGCAGAAATAGCTGGTGAAAATGTCAAAAGTAAAATTGTATTTAGAGAATGATGAAAACTCGCCATAACACGCTGTCATCTCGTCATGGCTGCTATCGCTGACGCCACGACGGATACAGCTATCACGTTATGAGTAATTTGCGAATTCCGATAGGGTTCATAGAGATCTGTATTATGATAATTAAAGCAGCTGATCGCAATAAGTTCGCGATTAAAATCTTGTCACATTATAATCGGAAAAAGAATTGAAACTAGAAGACGCCCATAAGAAGATATCAACAAAAAACCTGATAATACATAGCTATATTAATCATAAAAATGTATAGACTTAAATTCCTAGTAATCATTTCCTTGCTAATACCCAATTCTTGTAAGAAAGGAATCGATTCTCAATCACTCAATCTTAGTATCCAGAGTGAGAAACTAGATAATCAGTTAGAAATAATCAGGTTAAACAAGCAAGCGATCCAATTAGACCCAAAAAACTACAGGGCTTTTAACAATCTCGCAATTGCTCAATTTAAAACCAATAAAGATACTAGTGAAGTTTTTGCCAACTTGAGAAAAGCGCTAGAAATTGCACCAGATTACGATAAGGCCTTTTATAACTTAATCAATATATATCACGCACTCAATGAAGACTCAAAAGTAATTTCCTTAGGAGAAGAGTATTTAGAAAAAAAATTAAATAATCATATTGTTGCATTAGTTGGTGAGTCTTACAATAATATTGAAAATTGGGCTGAAGCTAAATTCTACTTAGAAAGATCAATCAAACTTAATCCTAGCAACCCTGGTTCCTTTAAGGAACTTGGTAAAACACAAATGTTTCTAGGGAATTTGGATCTAGCTGAAACTTATTTAGACAAGGCGATTCAAATTGATTCAAATTATCACCAAGCTATCAACAGAAGAGCAATTGTTTTTTCAGAAAAGGGAGAATTTCAAAAAGCATTACAAGACTATAACAAGAGTATTTCATTACACGCAAGTGGTATTTATTTTTACAATAGAGCTATTTTATATGCAGAAAAACTACAGAAAATGGAAGAAGCCTGTAATGACTTACAATCAGCGATAAAATTATCAAATGAATTAGCGTTAGGATATTACAAGAAGCATTGCGACTAAAATAAAAATACTCATAACAGGTGGCGATGATGTAAGAGCTCCTAACGTCGCTCCTCCACATGCCACTAAACCGTTAGGCGGAATACGTTTCTCGTTTTGAAAGTTCTGAAAATTGATTCAGAATAGTTGACAAGGACGTGATTAGAGGATTGCGTTTGGGTGCATTGCCAGCGCACGTTAAATTGATAGCGTATTTC
>NZ_JAJNKB010000026.1 GCF_021533195.1 Portibacter marinus | reverse complement strand
GAAGGAATGAGTTTAGTGGCGTATTCGATTCGAAAGAATGAGCATGAAGAGCCGTATGAGCTGAGAGGTTCACGTACGGTTCTGTGAGAGGTTTAGGGGTGAGAGTCCCCTTTACCTACTCGATATTCAATTTTTGTAATGTCTGATTTATCATACAGCTTATTATTTCTACCTCTTGCTATATAATGATATTTATCCCCTTCAATCTTGTAAATATTGACAATTATATCAAGATTATTGTCACCATTTGATTCACTATCTTTCATTTCATAACGGCAAGGACCAGTCCACTCAATATTAAAAATATACTCCGTTTCACCGTAAAACTCAGTTTGAACACTATCATTTCTTTCAAAAAAGATTGGTGTGCTATCTTGCAGCATCATTTTAAATTTTCCATTTCTAAATTTTTCACATCCATATTGCTCTATTTGCATTAGGGAATCATTCAAAGATTCAATTTCTGCTAAAATTTCTTGTCCCATATCTGCTCCCCATTCTTCACCAACTTTCATGGACTCTTCAAGGATCTGGTTCTTTGTTGAAAGAACATGTTTTCCAATGTCAGATTCGTAAAATTGGATAATTTTTATCAATTGTTTCTCTGTAAAATATTTATCATAGATCGGTATTAATTGATTGCTTAGCTCTTCAATTCCTCCTTCTTTTATTTTCTTGTTGAAAAGAGTCCAAAATTCAGGATCATATGATTGATTGTCCTTTTGTTGTTGAACTATATTATCGAAAATTGAAAGCATAGTCTCGTGTGTCTTATTTATATTGATCAATTGCTTGATTAATTCAAGTTTAACTGAACTCTGACTGTGCAAATAATTTGAAAGTATTAGGAAAAACGTGAAGTATAAAATTCTCATCATTTTATTATTAAGTGATTGCTTGTCATTAGTTACACATAACGTGATAGCTGTAACCATCGTGGCGTCGCGATAGCAGCCATGATGTGTTAAAGCGTGTTACAGGTCGTACCTCATTCTATATTTCGATTAAAGATATTCCAAATTGACCTCTTTTTACTTTGTGATTCGGATTTGATGTAGTTTGATGTTTTCAATTTTACTTTCGGTGACTCTTTTCCTTCAACCAAGTATTCATTGGCCTTTAAGGGAATCCAACACCAAGGTGTTGCTCCAAAATCAAGATAGTTACTTGAGAAATCTTTGGAGATTTGTACTTCGCCGATTTTTTCAAATGTTTTAATGACATCTTTATATTTAGTATTGGAATAACTACTAATTGATAGCCTATGATTACTATTTGTTCCTTGATGAGGTTGCTCTATTAATATATTTGAATTCATAACGTCTTCGATCGTTGGCTTCGATTCCAAAGATAGATTTGTTTGTGCTATCAATACAAAGTAATAATCAAGATTGAGAATCTCTTCCAAAACGAGCACTGCGGTATAATTTCCATTATTAAGTTGAAAAGCGAAACATTCACCTTTCTTAATTATTGATTTGGGAGCTTTTTTTAGTTTGGGTTTTTTTGGTTTGGGATTTGGTTGAAGTATTTTGCTCTTTAGTTCTATCAGTTTTTGTCTTCTTCTATTGAGCGTTGATTTATCTGCATTCAGCTCTTCCCAGACTTTAAGATCAATTCCTTCATCGATTATCTTAATAGCTTGTTCAGTTAATTCAGAGTCATTGTAACCAATTTGCCACATTAGGTAGCTCAAAGACAACCATAAATCAGTGTTCTCTTCTAAAGATTTACCTTCTTGATAATTTTCAATAATTTGCTTTTTGATTTCAGGAATAGGAATTTCTTTATTAAATAGTGAATTGAATTCATCTTTAATATCTGCACTTATATCATTTGAAAATATTGCTGGACCCCAATGTCCCATATTTTAACTTTTTATGACCTGTAACGGCCAAGTGCATGGTGAGTATGAGCGATAGCGAAATATTCACTCATGCATACTGTTCTGCGGAGTTCCCTTTTGCTTATGCTGATAAAGATATCGAATTTAGTTTATTTACCAGTTTGTCGATGGCTTGCATAACCCGTTTGGCTTGTGCCTCCGATGCTTTCTTGCTGCCTGAAACATACTGTCTCAATAATCCAGGATTTAGTTTGCCGAGAATAGCAAGTTGGCTTATGTTTATCTCTGGTAATAATTCGAATACAGAATCAAGACTCACCTCAAATATTAGGTTGAAACCTTCAGAAAATGTTTGTTTGAGTTTCGGATCTTCTGCAATAAATATGTTTATCATTTCTTCCAAATTCTGTTTGACTTCTGCATAGGTTGATCCTCCAGCTACACAACCATCTAGCTGTTTCACATATGCGTAAAAGCAATCTTCACTTCTCTCTATTATTGCGTTTAAGGTTTTCATATCTATTTTACTTGTGCTTTTTTAAGGATCGAGTTTAATGTTCCTTTTGCTAAATCTTTTTTGCCATGAAAAGGTATTGCTACAATACCATGAATCTCATCATGTTTGTATATTCTGTGACTTCCATTTTGCCTTACAAAATACCAACCTTTTGCGGTGACTAGTTTTTCTGCCTGTTTGGCTGTCATAATACAAAAGTAGCAAATATGCTACTAAAAAGCAAAATATTGTGTATTTAATAAATCTTGGTCAAACCATACATCTTCATAGTTGGGTTCATCAACTAAAAATCTATAGCCTGTTGGTAAATCTAAGTATTGAATGATATCCTCAGATATGTAATCACTAAGATGCTCATAGCATATTGGTTGAAAGAATTCATCCTTTTCCTTATATTCTCCTTTCCATAAATACCAACCATTGCTATTGCTACTTGGTTTGTGTCTTAAACCATGAATGATGGTTGACTTATAGTTTTCAAATGTTGCAACAGCTAAACCAACTACTGATCCACTTTCAGGTGTCATCGGTTGAACTTCTTGCCATTCACAAATTGTTTCTTGCTTTCTGATTTTCATTTTTTTTAATTCCGCAGAACGTCATAGCTGTAAGAGGCGTGCCGTCGCGTTAGCAGGCATGACTTCTTCGCAGCGTGTTCTCCTCCGTTTTCATTTTCTAATTCTTTGTATCTCTTCCTTCAATCTTGGCAAATCCTTCAGACATATTGCCCATAGTATTTCTTCCGATACCGAATCATATCCATGAATAATGCGATTTCTTGTGTCTATGATTTTTCTAGTTTGGCTGATTGGAATTGTTGGATATTCTCTTACTATCCGATTCATTGCTTCACCAATAATCTCAATATTTCTCTCTACTGCTCTTTTTGTTTTAAGATCTTTTTGGAATTTTCTAAAATCTCGGGGAGTTGGTAAGAATTCTTCTATTTCAATGATTGACTTTTCAATGTCTTCAAGCCACACTTTCACTTTGTCGATCATAAAGTTTGATTTTTTGTGAATCAATGTAGTTTTTGAAGGTTTGATTGGAAATTGATTTATCTTCTAGTAAATCAATTGATCGCTTCAGTAGATTTTCTAAACCATATTTGAGGTTGAAATAGTCTTCAGTATATTGTATTGGGTCAGCTCCTTCTATTTTTACAATTAGATCAATGTCACTCGTTGATGAGAAATTGGGTGTCAGTATCGATCCAAAAACATAAAGTTGAGATACATTATGTTGTTGACAGAGCTCGGTGATCTTGTCAATATTTTCGTTGATAATTTTCATACTCATACTAAATTAACGATTTATCTGTTATTTCAGTTTCTATTGGTGTTTTTAGGCCTAAATGGAGGAGAACGGTTTAGCTGTAACCGTCGTGGCGTCGCGATAGCAGCCATGATGAGTTAAAGCTTGTTATAGAGCGTACCCTTTATTTTAATTCAATTGTAATCACCGTTCCGTCTTTGACATTCTTAATCTGATTATAAAAATCTTTTAAGAAAGCTATTTGCTCTTGTGAAGGTATTGGTTTATAGCTTCTTTTTCCTTCGCAACTTAATATAAATGGCGGATATACATTCATCATTTCACATAATCCTAGTTTTACTCCCAACTCTCTAAGTTCGAAAATTTGTTGAAGTGATAAATACTCAATTCCATTCATCTCAATATTCTCTAGAAATTGAGTCAAAGTCGCATTTAAATTTTCTAATTCTCCTGATTCTAAATTCAATCTATAAATACTTCCATTTCTGTAGATATATTGATCTCCAAATGCATCTTGAGCAATTGGGATATCTTCCATTGTAATATCTTCATACACACTATAAAGATTAGATTTCCTTTCCAAATGTCATTTAAAGAAAGGCAAATTGGATTTTTCACACAGCCTCTTATTTGAATTCCGCCATTTAATGCTACAAGTCCATTGAATTTGAGTAACATATCTTTGATTTCCAGTGGAAGAAGATCAAAAGTTTCTCTATCCTCAATTATTTCATTTCTGTATATAGTTCCTTCTAGATTCATTTTGTTGATCTATATCCTTTAGGAAACCAGATTCCTCGGCATATTGGTTCTTCCATATTTGGAATCACATGGTTCTGGTCGAGCTCATCTAAGCTTTCAATAATTATAATTGAATTAATTTTTAATACTTCACTGAATTGAGCACTCAAAATGTTTTCTACATCTTCTTCTGAAAAAGCAGTTATTCCAATGTTGGAGGATATTTCTAAACCAACAACAGACAGCCAATATCTTTTCAGTTGTGTATTCATGTTACAATGTATGCTCTATAACGGTTTTGTGGCATGTGGAGGAGCGACGTTAGGAGCTCTTACATCATCGCCACCTGTTAGTGGTAGTGGTGTGCCCTGAAGTTCCATCGGGTATAAAGTTAATCAAAAGTGGTTAATGGAAATAGATGGAGCATGTTGTAATTGAGATGAAAGACCTCTTCAAAGGTTGGATGGAAAGGAAACGAGCTGACTCCATGTAAGAATGGCAAGGTCAGAAGCCTC
>NZ_JAJNKB010000025.1 GCF_021533195.1 Portibacter marinus | reverse complement strand
TCCGAGGTGCTGCGGACTGAGGAGATAAGCCAATAGTGTAGAATTCTAGAATTGCACAGGCTTGGCAATCTACCGGTGTATAGATGGCATGACCTTAATACTGGGCTCAATTACGAAACTGGGGAAATTCCCCTTTGTTGTTTGAGGGAAAGCTATAAGCCTTGAAAGGTAAAGCGAATACTGAGACATTGGGAGAGTGGCAGATCAACTCGTAGTAGTGATGAAGCCTCTGTAATGGAGGTGGAGCGAAGGTGTTGACATGTTCTGAGTACTTTCATCTAATCAACCTCCAGCTTACGTTTGGAAGGAATGAGTTTAGTGGCGTATTCGATTCGAAAGAATGAGCATGAAGAGCCGTGTGAGCTGAGAGGTTCACGTACGGTTCTGTGAGAGGTTTAGGGGTGAGAGTCCCCTTTATCTACTCGATATTTTACCTTATTTGTGTTACTTAGGTTGAGGTATCAATTCTTAGTTAACAATTTTAATTTTCTTTTTGAGACTTAAAAGGCTCTTGCAATAGTTATTCCTCCAAATGGCACGGGTGAAGTGAATTGAAAATTTAATTGAGCGTTAAATGCCCATCTTTTATATTCGTATCGATAACCTAAGATGCTTACAAAATAAGTTGACCATCCGTAATCAGAATCATGGAATTCTGGGAAATAGTAAGGTGAATAAGTTTGTATTAGAGTTTGTCCTATATGAGCAAATGATTTTGACTTTCCAAGATATAAGTTTATTGATGTAGGGATGAATAGTCCCATTAATTTTGTAGCATTCCTGAAATTGGGGTTTACAAAAACACCTTCTTCTTCATATTCGGGAACATAAGATACTCCCGCCTTCAAACTAAAATGTGTCCAGTTCTTGCGATAAAAAAACCTTTCATAGGAAAAAGCATAGAAGCGAGCTGCTCCTAGAAGATCAATTGAGAGGTAATTTTTATAAAGTTGTAAATTTTTAGATTCACTTCCCGAGCTAGAATTTGATTGATTATTTTTTCTATCAAATAAACCAAAATGGTATTTTAATCTAAGTCCGATGAAAGATCCATTAGAAGTTCCGTATCCGATGTTTTGATCTTTGCTCTGCTCAATTGACAGATCTTTGTATTCACTTGTGAAACTTTCTCGCCAAGAATAATTATAGTTTATAGCGTAACTAAAATCCATCTTCCTTATCCTAAACCTTTTTCCAACCTCAATACCTAATGATAAATTATTGTATTCTAAAGGCTGTTTCCCATCAATTGATACACCACCTATATTTCCGATAAAACCATATGATTCATCTGGCTCTTCTATATTGAAATATGAGCCAAATGATATGTAGGGACTATTCCGACTGGTGCTTAAATTATATCTAATAAACAAAGGAAAGGTGTAACTGTATCCAAAAGAAGTTGAATTACTGCCAGTTTGAAGCTCTTCTTTGTAAGTTTTTCTTTGCAATAAAAATCCAGAGAAAAGTGACAATTGATTAGTAATATTATATTCAGATTCAATTCCAAATTCTGTCATCAAAGAAGTCTTGGGTATGATGGTTCCCTCGTAATCAGGATTAGTAAATACCGCAGTTGGCTTCATAAGTCCAATCCCACTTGTGAAATTAAAGGAGGCAATTGTATTCTTATTTTGCACATCATTTACTTGCTGACTTCGAACTAAATTTGTAAAACAAGTGAAAAATAATGCTATTAGGAGTATGTTCTTCATAGGTTGTGATTATTATAGTCTATCTATATGGGATAACGGTGAATTGCAAGAGTAGCGACGACGATAGGAGGAAGTTACTTCTTGCATAGTGTTAGCTTGCGGAATTTATGAGTTTAACTGTTTATCGATCTCCTTCAGTCCGTTTTTCTTAAGAATCTGTACTAGTTGATCTTTCGATAACTTCGGATGCTTTAATGAAGATAGTTGATTTGTAAAAGCTGTAGCTACTTTCTCCCTATCAATTTTTACCAGTGCTTCTATAAATTTATCAGGTTTGATAGCTTCAATAGAAAATTGTTGGAGGATGTTTTTTGGAAAATCTTTAATATTCCAAGTGACGATGTAATTGGAATTTGACTCTATTGCGGATGAAATTACATGCTTATCATTCTCATCTGGGATTTCTATTTTATCTATTGTCTCCAATTGGATTTTGGTTGATGCTTCCGGAAATGCTGATTCCATCAATTTGATCGTTCTGTTAAGTTGAGCTTCTTTCAAATCTGGCCTGTTCTTCAAAAGATTATATTTCCATTCTTGTTGAATTATTAGATTCCATTTAGGTTGAAAGAGTTCAGTGGCAGCTATATTTAGAAGGAAGTCTCGCAAAGGTGCTGGATACAGAACATTAGCATCTAGTGTTGCTACAATTGGAGATTTCTCAATCACTAGTAACCAAGGTTTAATTCTTGTGCTTGTTTAGCTAACAAGTTGAGATTTTTTCTTCTATCACTTTGAAGTTTGGATCTATAATCAATTATATCTCTAACTAATACTCTTCTGTGAGTTCCTGCTTTTTTGAAAGAAATTTGACCAGACTCAAGAAGTTTTACCAGATAAGGTCTAGATACATTGAGAATGTTGGCTGCTTCTTGAGTTGACATTTCGGAATCACTTTCAATTATCATCAGATCGTTTCCTTCGGCCATTATGCTTAAAATATCTTTTAAGAAGGTAAGAGCTTCAATTGGGATATCAATCACTTCATTTGACTCTTGGATCGTAAGTTGAACCTTGCGTTTGTTGGAACTGGTTCTAGCAAGTGTTGCCTTAATTTGGTTCATAGACTTAATTGCTAATCGTTGCTCATATTTGCCTATTTTATTGTTTACCGCTTCCATATTTAAATATACAAACGAAATAATCGAAATGAAAGTTTCTCGTATTTTATCTTTTCTGCAAAGCTAACGGTGAATTGCAAGAGTAGCGACGACGATAGGAGGAAGTTACTTCTTGCATAGTGTTAGCTTGCGGAATTTATAAATTGAACTGTTTATCGATCTCCATCAGTCCGTTTTTCTTAAGAATCTGTACTAATTGATCTTTCGATAGTTTTGGATTCTTTAATGAAGATAGTTGATTTGTAAAAGCTGTAGTTACTTTCTCCCTATCAATTTTTACCAGTGCTTCAATAAATTTATCAGGTTTGATAGCTTCAATAGAAAATTGTTGGAGTATGTTTTTTGGGAAATCTTTAATATTCCAAGTGACGATGTAATTGGAATTGGACTCTATTGCGGATGAAATTACATGCTTATCATTCTCATCTGGGATTTCTATTTTATCTATTGTCTCCAATTGGATTTTGGTTGATGCTTCTGGAAATGCTGATTCCATCAATTTGATCGTTCTGTTAAGTTGAGCTTCCTTCAAATCTGGCCTGTTCTTCAAAAGATTATATATCCATTCTTGTTGAATTTTTGGATTCCATTTAGGTTGAAAGAGTTCAGTGGCAGCTATATTCAGAAGGAAGTCTCGCAAAGGTGCTGGATACAGAACATTAGCATCTAGTGTTGCTACAATTGGAGATTTCTCAATCACTAGTAACCAAGGTTTAATTCTTGTGCTTGTTTAGCTAACAAGTTGAGATTTTTTCTTCTATCACTTTGAAGTTTGGATTTATAATCAATTATATCTCTAACTAATACTCTTCTGTGAGTTCCTGCTTTTTTGAAAGGAATTTGACCAGTCTCAAGGAGTTTTACCAGATAAGGTCTGGATACATTGAGAATATCGGCTGCTTCTTGAGTTGACATTTCGGAATCACTTTCAATTATCATCAGATCGTTTCCTTCGGCCATTATGCTTAGAATATCTTTTAAGAAGGAAAGAGCTTCAATAGGGATATCAATCACTTCATTTGATTCTTGGATCGTAAGTTGAACCTTGCGTTTGTTGGAACTGGTTCTAGCAAGTGTTGCCTTAATTTGGTTCATAGACTTACTTGCTAATCGTTGCTCATATTTGCCTATTTTATTGTTTACCGCTTCCATATTTAATATTCTTCTTAAATATACAAACGAAATAATCGAAATGAAAGTTTCTCGTATTTTATCTTTTCTGCAAAGCTAACGGTTCAGCTGCATCCTGAGTACGAGGCGATAGCCGAAGTATTCAGTGATGAAGCCTGTTATGCACTGGTTCTTAGTCCTTGTAAAATACTATATTAAAAGTTTCTTCGTATTTATTCCACATCCTTTCTTCATTTTCAAATGCAAAATTTTCAGCAAATTTTTCTCCTCTTGCTGTACTGTGTTTTGTTTTCGTTTTCATCCTATCGTAATGATGTCCTAACTCGTGCAATAAAATATGAAGAAGTTGATAAGCCTTAATTTGGTCTGGAGTAAATTCACAGAAATAGAAATCATCCTTTTCTAAATACTTGATCCCTAAGCGCTTAAAAAGATCTTTGTGGTCTTCAAAGTAGCGTTTGTTTAATTCTATATCCATTTCCTTTGGCCATGCTGAAATGCATATTACTCCAGAATGATAGTAAACTCCATCTCGTCCAGATTTACCAGATTCAAGAACTATTGCATCTAAACCTCGAGAGTAGACTTCCCAATTAGGAATTATTTCGATGAATTTCAGAAGGTCTCTTCTCTTAAGGAAGTGTTTATATCCCTTGCCCAGTTTCTCACTATCAATTTGAACTTCATCTTGAATTGTGTTCCAATAATTTGGTGTTTCCTCGTGATTATTTTTTCGTAGAGGTTTTCCACCAGCAACTTTGGGAGTAGTTTTTCTATTTATTTTTTTTCTCAATTAATCAAGAGTGTTTATAAGAATCATATTAATCGCAAGGGCTAATAAACATAGTAGATCGCATAAAAATGTTGGAACTGACTCATATTTTTGCATGAGCTCCTCTGTTACATTCTCTGTGTATCTATAGAAGAGATAGAAAACTATCAGAATTGACAAACCCAAAGTCAACCAATAGGAATCAGTTAACTTAATTATTGGATAAATTGTCGACAGCAAAAGTAATATTCCAAGAATGGCCTTTCCTCTTATATGAACATCGACCTTGCTTGTATATTTTGCTGCCTTCACAGCACTTACATATAGAATGTCTAGGAATTTCATTTGCTTAATTCAACTTGTGCATAACGTGATAGCTGCAAGCGTCGTTCCGAGGAACGAGGAATGATCGTCTTCGCAGCATGTTAGCATTTCGTGGTGTGCCCTGAAGTTCCATCGGGTACTAAGTTAATCAAAAGTGGTTAATGGAAATAGATGGAGCATGTTGTAATTGAGATGAAAGACCTCTTCAAAGGTTGGATGGAAAGGAAACGAGCTGACTCCA
>NZ_JAJNKB010000024.1 GCF_021533195.1 Portibacter marinus | reverse complement strand
AAACATTCAACAATACCAGTAATGAGTCCAAAAGAATTCTTAGCCAAGAGAAAATCCGAGAGATAACAGGCCATGAAGAATGAAGAACTTCCTATCGTCGTTCCTCATCTTATGGCTGAACCGTTAGCGACAAGCGAGGCCGAGAAACTGAGCTATGAGCCATAATCAAAATTCGAAATAGAAAAACAAAAGCGGCTCAATTTGCCAACTCTCAAAAAAGCAAAGAGTCTTTCAGACACATTGCTTTTTCTGCCACCCGCAATCTATTCCCACCCACCACCCAAGTAGCTGGTGGAATCAAACGCGATCCCTCAAATAAGCATTCTAAAACATTATAATATCAATGCAGAATGTTATATTCGCCAAATATTGTCAAGTCAATTAATGGCATATGAAATCAATTGGTGAAACACTTAGAGAATTAAGAGAAGAAAACAATCTCTTGTTAAGGGAAGTAGGAGCTGAACTTGCATTAGATCCAACTATACTGAGTAAAATAGAAAGAGACGAAAGAATGCCTACTAAGGAACAAGTAGAGCTTCTTTCAAATTTCTACTCCAATGAAAAGAATAAAGTCATACTTGCTTGGCTTAGTGACAAGTTAGTTTACCAAATTGAAGGTGAGGAACTTGGCTTAGAAGCGATTAAGGTTGCAGAGGAAAAAATCAAATACCAAAAGAGCAAAAGTGAATAAAGTAAGTATAAAATTAGAAAAGTTAGAATATCAAGAGAATGCAATCTCTTCTGTGGTCAAGGTGTTTGAAGGAAACGACAAAAACAACTTTGACAATGCTTGTAAAGATGGAATTCGGTCAAATTTCAGCAATCTAACAATTGAGGAAATTCAAGGAAATATTAAAGAAATTATACAAGAGAATGGAATCGCGGAGGAAATTTCGGAATTAGCTGAAGAGCAAGAATTGACTATAGAAATGGAGACAGGTACTGGTAAAACTCTTGTCTACATAAAGTCCATCTATGAATTATTTAAAAACTTTGGATTTACAAAATTCATAATCCTTGTTCCTTCTGTTGCCATTAGGCAAGGAGTACTAAACACATTAGAATCATTTAAAGATCAACTTGAAGTTCAGTATGGTTTTACTCCACAGTACTTTGAATATAGTAGTAAGAAGTTGAACTATGTTAGAAACTTTATCGAGGAGCAGCATCCTCAGATTATGATAATGACTTTGGCATCATTTAACTCAGAAGATAAAATATTGAATCAGGCTAAACGTGAAGACCTTTTTGCAAATATCCCATTCATAGAAGCGATTGGTAGAACGAATCCAATAATCATTATGGATGAACCGCAAGAAGGAATGGATACTGAAAATTCAATTAATCAGATTTCAAAACTCAATCCACTTTTCAAAATAAGATATTCTGCAACACATAAAATCAAGAAAAACCTGATTTATAGATTGACTCCCTACGATAGCTATAAACAAGGTCTTGTCAAGAAAATTGAGGTGCTTACTGTTACAGAGAAAAATGATGAAGCAACTCTTAAATTGGAGTTATCGGAAACACAGAATGGAAAAGGCGACCCTAAAGCAAAAATCAAGGCTTGGGTACAGGCAAAGAGTGGAAAAATAGAATTCAAGAATACCAAGTGGTTGAAAGTCGGAGACAATCTTGGACAAATCACAAATAATCCAAGTTACTTACACTATACAGTTTCAAGAATCAACAAAAGCTTAAGAACTCAAAAATGGTCGGTTTCGTTCTCTAATGGAACAGAAATCTTAGAAAAACATGCATCTGGAAATATTCAAAACGTATGGGCACTTCAACTTGAATGGCTCATTATAAGACATTTTCAAAAGAAGCAAAGACTATCAGAACAAGGTATAAAATGTTTGTCTTTAGTCTTTATTGATAAAGTCGCCAACTATGTAAGTGATGAACCCATCATTAAAAATTTGTTCATAGCTAAATACAAAGAAGTTTATCCAGAGTTTAATAATGGAGAGCAGCCATCTGAGCAACACATCCAAGAGATACAGGGATATTACTTTGCTCAAACTGGTAAAGGTGAATTTACCGATAAGGAATCATCAATGCGAACTAACAAAGACATTTTCGATGCTATCCTCAAAGACAAAATTGGTTTGCTGAATTATGGAAACGAAGTAGCCAATAAAATAGAGTTTATATTTTCTCATTCAGCTCTTGGTGTCGGATGGGACAACCCAAATATTTTCAATATAGCGACTCTGAATACTTCATATTCTGAGATAAAGAAAAGACAGGAAATAGGTCGTGGACTCAGGATCAGTGTTAATTCTAATGGAGAAAGAGTTTATGACAAATTTGACGTTGAAGACGATCAACGAATAAACCAGCTCACTGTAATACCTAATGAATCCTACGAGACTTTTGTAACACAGTATCAAGAAGAAATCAAAGAAGTCTACGGAAGTCCTAATGCAGGTGCAGGTATGTCTCACTCACACAAAGGCAAACCTGTAAATCAAGTTAGGTTTAAGAGAAATAAGAACGGAGTCATAGATGAAGCATTTAAAAGATTTTGGAATTCACTCTCAAAAAAGACAGATTACTCTATATCATTTAATGAAGAACACCTTATTGCAAGATGTGCTGAAGCATTGAACGCTATCACAATTGCTGATTATGAAGTAGATGTAACAAGTAGGACAATAGGCTCTATTTCTGAAGAAGGAATTGATGATCGATTTGAAGGATCAGAAACGTACAAGCAGAAAGCGATTTTCTCTCCTTTGGATATTGTAGAAGAATTAAGTGAAGATACTGGACTGAGTTATTCGACTCTATATCAGATTATTTCCTCCATCACTAATCAAAATCACTTTGTCAAAAATCCTCCAAAGTATTTACATCAAGCATCAGCATTAATAAAAAACATTGAATTAGAGGAAATGGTGAGGGGGCTTGATTACCATCTAACAAATGAAAATTTTCCGTTTGCCTTTGATGACTTTGTAAGAAATATCAGCGACAAAGACTATGTAGAAACACCAAATAGAGGTGTCTTTGATAAAGTACTCATCGATAGAGGCAGTAATCCAGAAAGAAATTTTGCCATTGCAGCAGACCACGATGATGAAGTGGTTTGTTTCCTAAAGCTTCCAGCATACTATAAGATTCCTACTCCAATAGGGGCTTACAATCCAGACTTTGGGTTAGTGATGAAACGGAAAAGTCTGAAAGATGGTAAGGAGGATGAATTCTACTTTGTCATAGAAACCAAAGGGACGAATGACATCAATGATAAAAAAGCCCTTAAAGAAAGCGAACTCTATAAGATACAATGTGCTATCAAACACTTTAGCACTATAGGGATAGATGTGCATTACAAAGCACCAGTAAAGGAGTATCAATATTTTAAGGGAGAAGCATCCCAAACATTCAACTCAATAATTACGAATTAATGGATAGCGTAAATGATAAAATGCCACTAACGCCTGATTGGAATAAAGAGAGGTTGGCAAAACTGAAAGAAATAATGCCCGACATTTTTACCAATGAAGGGCAGCTCAGTATAAACGAACTCAAAAAAGTGATTGATCCCGAATTAGTAAGTGAAACAGAACGTTACGAATTTAGATGGTTTGGAAAATCAAAGGCCAAAAGAGAAGCATTCACTCCAACTGATGCGACATTAGTTTTTGACCCAGATAGAAGCGTCAATCCAGACAAATCCGAAAACATTATAATCGAAGGAGAAAACTTAGCTGTACTTAAACTCCTTAGCAACGCCTACCGTGAAAAAATCAAATGCATCTACATAGACCCACCCTATAATAAAGATAAAGACTTTGTATATTCGGACAAATGGAATCAAGATAAAGAGGAATATTGGGAAAATGCTGAATATGTTGAGAATGGAATGAAAGTCGATACCAACGTTGAGACAGATGGAAGATTCCACAGCAACTGGCTCAACATGATGTATAGTCGACTACTATTATCAAGGCAATTGCTAAAAAGAAATGGTGTGATTTTCATTTCTATAGATAACAATGAAATACATCATCTTACTAAACTTTGTGACGAAATTTTCGGTGAGAATAATTTTGTTGAATGTATCACCTGGAATAAAAGAGTACCAAAAAATGATAAGGGAATAGGGAATATTCACGAATATATTTTGGTTTATGTCAAAGACACAAGCATCAAGCAAGAATTGACAATGACAAAAGGAGGCATTGAAGAAATTCAAGTACTTATCGAAAAATTGAAGCAAAAAAAGAAACCAATTGCAGAGGCAGAAAAAGAATTAAAAAGACTTTATAAAAAACGAGACTTTGATAGAGGAATCACTCTATACAACTCCTTAACTTCAGACTATCGACTTTGGGGGAAAATAAATCAAAGTTGGCCAAATGCAAACACTTTTGGCCCGAGATATAAAGTTCCACATCCAATTTCCGGAGAACCAGTTAAAGTGCCTGATAGAGGATGGCGTTGGAAAGAAGAAACATTCTTCAAAGAAGCGGGTTTTGAAGACGGAAAATACAAATCAATAATTCCCTTGCACGATGGCAGCTATATGTGTGGTAATATATGGTTTAGCTCAACCGAGGACACACAGCCAAGTTCCATAACATATTTTGATCAAGTAGAAAGATTTTTATTAAGATCGATCTTATCATTTAAAAGTGATGGAGGAATTGAGGTAGAAAACATATTTGGAGGTAAAAGTTACTTCTCTTACCCTAAACCAACAAGTCTTGGTAAAATACTCTTTGATTCATTTAGATTTGAACCTGATGACATAATTCTTGACTTTTTTGCAGGGTCAGGAACCTCTGGTCATTCTATAAATGAATTGAATAGAGAAGATGGAAAGAATCGTAAATACATTCTCGTCCAACTCCCCGAATCGACAGACCCTAAATCCGAAGCTTTCAAAGCTGGCTACAAAAAAATCAGTGACATCACTATAGAACGTAACAAAAGAGTCATAGAAAAAATCATAGAAGAAAAGAAAGCAGAAACGCCTGATTTATTCACTGAAGACAACAAAGAAGATGCACTTGCAGGATTAGGATTCAAAGTATTCAAACTTCAAAAATCAAACTTCCCTCGTACTGAATTTGCGCCTGATCCTGAGAAGACCGAAGAAGAAAATATAGAACTACTGAATAGATATATCAGAGATAAAGAAGCTCAGATGGTGAACGCTTTCAACAAAGAAGAGTTGATCACAGAAATACTCATAAAGAAAGGTTACGAGTTAAACTATACACTTACTATTAAAGAGGAATTTAAGAAAAATGAAATATACCACGTTACAGATGGTAATAAAGAAACTCTAATTTGCCTTGATGGAGCTTTAGATAAAGAAACAGTGGAATACTTTAAAAAGAATCCAAATGAAAGTCTAATTGTATTGGAAAGAGCATTGGACACAACAAAAAAATGGAATCTAAAACATTACATGGGTGATAACTTTGTAGCATTCTAAGCAATTGCATTTGCAGCACACTGCCGTCCTCGTTCCTGCGGGCGACAGAGAGCTACAAGCCATCTCACAAAAGAAACCGTATAAATGAAAAAATTGACAAGCAAAAAAGGAACGCCAGTCGCTAACATGCTATGATCAGGGAATGCCTCCTTCGTCAGCACTCCCGATATAGCCGATCCGTTCTCAGTAATGCAAAAAGCATCATTGTTACGAATAAATACGAACTATTATTTTAACTTTATGGTTAATGAGAATAATTAACTTAGGAGTTTTAACAAAACACATTAAGAAAAATCGAGGGAAC
>NZ_JAJNKB010000023.1 GCF_021533195.1 Portibacter marinus | reverse complement strand
CAATCATCCACAACTCAAATTTGATAGAGAAAAATTTTCAATAAGTGTTTAAGGGGGCACTACTGAGAACACTATGCATGAGTGAATATTTCGCTATCGCTCATACTCACCATGCAATTCACCGTTATGAGCAATCCTCGATGAAAAAAATTGAAATTTCCACAGCTAACGAAAGCATCGTATCTTAAGCATAGTGCTCTATGCAAGACCGATTTTTTAAGTGGCGCTCATAAAGCCCGTCGCGCAATCCTGGTTGGAATGTAAAAAGTCCCGAAGATACATTTCGAGACTTGTGAAAAATTTCATTGGAGGCGCAAAGATTTTGATCTTATGTGACCCCGTTTAGAATATTATCTTTTCCAATATACATTCTCTTAGAGCCATTTTCTAATTTTTAAAACCTAAATCATGGGAAGAAGAAAAGTGAAAATGGATATTATCCACCCTCATGCTGCTGGTATTGATATTGGCAGTCGTTCACATTATGTAGCTATTGGTCAGACCGATAGTGAAGTCAAAGAATTTGGTGTCTTTGCTGAGGATAATGAAGTACTCGCCAAATGGCTTAAGCAACACAATGTCAAAACTGTGGCAATGGAGTCAACAGGAACTTACTGGCAAAACCTCTACTTAGTCCTGCAAGAAAAAGGGTTTGAGGTCATCCTTGCTAATGGAAAGTTCACCAAAAACATTAAAGGACGAAAAACTGATGTTCAAGATTGTCAGTGGATTCAAAAGCTTCATACCTTGGGATTGCTGACTGGAAGCTTCCTTCCTGACGACCAGACTGAACAACTAAGAACATACTGTAGACAAAGAACTGCTTGGCTCAATCAAGGAGCTGCGGTCATTCAAAAAATGCAAAAATTTCTAAGACTTCTCAACCTTAGACTTGATGTAGCAGTCACTGATATTGCAGGACTTACAGGACTTAAAATAATCGACGCAATCTGTAAAGGAATTACAGATCCTAAAGAACTTTCAAAACTCGTTCATCGCAATTGTAAAAAGTCTCCTCAAGAAATTGCCCGTGCTTTAAATTGCAATCATAGACAAGATTTATTATTCGGACTGAAGCAAGAATATGAAACTTATAAATTCATCAGAGTAAAAATTGAAGAATGTGATAATCATATTAAGATTTTCATAGACCAACACTTCAATCAAAATCCGGAATTGAAAGAACTCGAAGCTCCTAAGAAGATCTACAAAAAGAGAAACAAGAATGCACCCAAGAATATGGATCTCAATCAGATTTCTTACCAATACTTTGGAGGAGTAGATCTGATGACAATTGAAGGTGTCTCCGACAGAACTGTGATTGCACTAATGAGTGAATTAGGACCTCAGGGATTTAAAAAATTCCCCACTTATAAACACTTTACTTCTTGGCTAAGACTTGCTCCAAACAATAAAATATCGGGAGGAAAGAAATTAAGTAGAAGAGTCGGAAAAGGAAGCAATAATGTCAAAATTGCATTAAGAAGAGCTGCCAATGTAATAGGTAACCTCAAAGATTCACATCTTGGGCAGTTCTTTAGAAGGATCGCCTACCGCAAAGGACGTGTGGCTGCCATCACAGCAACAGCACGTAAACTTGTAGTCATTATTTGGAAAATGGTTGTTGAGAAAGTACCTTACAATCCACCAGAACCATACTTGTTCAGAGATCAGAAAAGATCCAAAATGCTCAAAGAATTGAAAAAGAAAATCAACAAATTAAATATTTCCCCTATGGAATTAGGACTGAATATCAGTAACTTGGAATAACGTTAGTTAGAAGCAAAAATAAAAAATGAACATTGAGCAAGAAATATCAGACTGGATAGAAGGAAGTAAATATTGGTTGATTTATGCTACAAATCAATTATTAGATAAAAAAGAATGTGACCAAGATTTTATTGAGGAAATCTATCAGTTGTTTCTTGAAGACAATGATCTAAAAGAAATTGACAACCCAAGACAGAAATTAGAACAAGCTAAAAAATCAACTGATTCTACATCATCACAAATTTTAGGAATAAGTAAAATTAAAAACATCAAAAATGTTAACGCATTAGAAGAAGAGCAAGAAATACAATTATCTAATAGACTTACAATAATATTTGGAGAAAATGGAACAGGAAAGTCAGGATATACAAGGCTACTAAATAATGCATTTAATTCAAGAGGAGATACAGAGATTTTAGCAGATATAAACAAATCTGATGAGCAAGAAGAACCAGAATGCCAATTTGATATTCTAACAGATACAGGTATAGAGGAAGTAACTTATCCAACTCAAAGTGACCATCAAGTATTTCATAAATTTTCAGTATTTGACTCAAAAGCAGGAACAATTCAATTAACTCAAGAAAACAACCTGATTTTTACACCTAATGGTTTTGATTATTTCGAAAAACTAATGAAGTTGTTTTTGGGATTAAAAGAACTTCTGAGCAATGATATTGCCCGCAGTAACAAACCCAATGAATTCATTTCAAACTTTAGATTTGAGAATAAAATTCAGAAATTAATATCAAATCTATCAGCCACGACAAAAAAAGAAGACCTAAAAGCTTATGAAACCTTTACACAAAAAGATCAGGAAAAAATAGAGGAGTTAATTCATAAAAAGCAATCTCTGGCTAAAGAGAATATTCCAAAAAAGATTGAAGAACTTTCAAAAAGGAAAACAGAAATCATAAAATTAGGAGAATATATTAACTCCTATCTTAGTAAACTATCTAAAGATGACATTGAACTATATAACTCCCTTATTGAACTCAAATTAGATCTTGAAAAGAGAGAAAAAACAGAAGGAATTAAATCTTTCGAGAACTATAACATTCCAAACATTGGATCTTATGAGTGGAAGTCATTCTTAGAAAGATCATCTGAATACATAGCAACTTTTACAAACTCAAAAACACATTTAGTACAATGTCCTCTTTGCCTTCAATCATTAAATGAAAAAGAGAATGAATTATTTGAAGCCTATTGGAATTTACTAAAGAGTGAAGTCCAAAAGGAGATAAATAGAGTGAAAGAAAAAATTGAAAAATCAGTATCCGCAATTAAAGCATTACCTAATCTGAAATTTGACTCATCAACTTCACTTTATAATTATCTAAAAGAAGAGCATAATGACATTGTAGATACAACAAAAGAAATCATTCAATATTGCAATAATAATACTGGTAACATATTATCTAAACTATCGCAAGCGCAGTCAAAAATTGAATTACAGTATAAAACATTCGATCTTAAATATTTGAATGAGCCAGTAAAAAGAATAAATGACCTGGGAAAAGCCCTTATTGAAAAAGACCCAACAAAAGAAATAGCCCAGATTCAAAATTCCATAAATGAATTGAACGACACAAAACTACTTTCTCAATTATTACCTTCTATAAATAAGTGGCTAGCAGAATTGAAATGGTCTGAAAAAGCAAACAAAGCAGTCAATTCATTAAAAACTAATGCAATAACAAAAAAGCAAGGTGAATTATTTCAAGTGGCAATTACAGAAAAATACAAAAGTGAATTCGAAAAGGAATGCAAAGCTATAAGAGCTCCTAAAGTAGTTGAAATTAATCAAAGGAATTCTAAAGGAACTACACTTAGAAGATTACAAATAAAGGGTACAGCTGCAAATAAAATTTTAAGCGAAGGAGAACAAAAATCCATTTCACTTGCAGATTTCTTTACTGAGAATGGTTTAGATACTGAAAACATAGGGTTAATATTTGATGATCCGATTACATCACTAGATCACAAAAGAAGAAAACTAATTACCAAAAGAATCATAGAAGCATCAAAAACTAAACAGGTTGTAATTTTCACTCACAGCATAACATTTTTGATGGAACTTGAAAAGTATGCAGGTGAAGAAAATGTAGAATGTGAAATAACTACAATGAGAAGATTTAAAGATGCTGTAGGAGTAATACGACCAGAACTTCCTTGGGTTGCTCAAAAGGTATCAAAAAGAGTAAAATATTTAAGGGATGCATTGGTACGCATAAGAAAGATTGAAACTGAATCACCTGATTTGTATGAGCAAGCAATTAAAGGATGGTATGTGTTTTTACGAGAAGGATGGGAAAGAGCAGTTGAAGAGAGACTTTTGAAAGGAGTTGTGACGAGATTTGGATTTGGTGTTTCTACAAAACCACTAAGAAGAATATCAATTACAGAAGATTTATTAGATCGTGTTGAAAAAGGAATGACAGAGGGTTCTGATTGGGCTCATGATTCAGCAAGTAATCTTAACCCTACTTTACCGACAATAGAAGATGCAGAAGCTGCATTGTCTGAATTTGATGAATTCTGTAAAATATGTGGAGCATAAAGCCAGCTCATAACAGGTGGCGATGATGGAAGAGCTCCTAACGTCGCTCCTCCACATGCCACAGACCCGTTATGGGTAATTATGTCATACTAAATCTGACAAAATTTGCAGGAGCGGATTTAGTAAATTTACATATTGAGTGAATTGCTTCTAACTCAGATAATTGAATATTTCTGATTAAATAGGTACATTTAGAACATATAAAGTATCTGACATTCAATCAATTAAACAATGAATGAATGGCAATCCAATTATTAAACACCTTCAAAATGAAAAAGCGAGACTTTCTTAAAAATTGCCTGCTGACTACAGCACCTTTAGCAATAGGCGTACTAAATAAATTGCCCTTAGAAATGTTAAATTCTGATATTCATAAATTAACAATTGGAAATGCCAATTGTACTATTTATAAAGACCTTCTCTTTAACTACAAAGCCACAGACTATTTCATAAATGCAGAACCAAATGAACTTGAATCATATCTAACAAAATATAACATTAATCCAGACCAAATTAATTCTCCATTTATTGCTATGCTGATTGAATTAGATGATCGCAAAATTCTAATTGACACCGGATCTGGCTATTCCAATACACCAATTTCATTTAGAGGAAGAACATTCCCTCTTAAAGGACAACTATTAAGTTTATTATCGCAATCCGAAGTTGATAATGAGAGTATTACAGATGTCATCATTACTCATTTTCATCCAGATCACATCGGAGGTATTTATTCTGATGGCAAACTAAATTATCCGAATGCAAAATTTCACGTACATCAAAAGGAATGGGATTACTGGAATACAAATAAATCAATTAATGAGAATCCATTATTTCAGCTTTTTGTAGAAAAAAACATCAAGCCACTTTCAAATGAAAATCTCAGCTTTGTAAAGCAAGATGAATATGAGATAATCCCAGGAATTACATCAATAATTGCTTCTGGTCATACTCCTGGTCAAATTGCAATTTTAATAAAATCGGGAGATGAATCAATTTTGTACACTTCGGACTCATTTTTACATCCAATTCATATTGAGAAGTTAAATTGGAGAACTAATTATGATAATGATCATAAGAAAGCCAGATCAACAAGAGAAAAATTACTAAATATTTCGATTACTGAAAATGCTCTCATAAATTCTTTCCATTTTGATTTCCCAGGATTAGGAATTGCAGAGCAAAATGAGAGTAATTGGAAATGGATTAGCAAAGCGTAACTACCCATAACACGCTGTAACACGTCATGGCTGCTATCGCAGACGCCACGACGGTTACAGCTATCACGTTAGTGGTAAGCAATTTATACGATCGGAGGCTTGATACTTAGTAAAAAGATTTTTATCTTTGCACGTATCAATTAATACGTATGTCAACGAAATTAACATTATCGATAGAGAAAGATGTAATAGACAAGGCGAAAAGATATGCAAAGAAGCAAGGTCGAAGTCTTTCCAACATAATAGAGGAATATTTG
>NZ_JAJNKB010000022.1 GCF_021533195.1 Portibacter marinus | reverse complement strand
GCCAGGGTAGTGATCCAGCAGTCAATACTGATTACCAGGCTTGGTTAGCGAACTTTGCCGGAGTACAGTCTTCTGATATTTGTGGAGCGATCACCTTGAGTTATGTTGAAGGACCATGGAACAGCAGCGATTGTGTGGATGAGATTCAGGTAGAGTTTATCTCTACAGATGAGTGTGGATTGACCAACTCAGTTTTCAGAACATTCACGATTACAGATACAACACCACCAACCATTGATGATGAAGGTGCAGATGGTACCGCAGAGTGCCAGGGCAGTGACCCATCTGCAAATTCAGATTACCAGGCATGGTTGGCGAACTTTGCAGACGTGCAGTCTTCAGATATATGTGGAGAGATAACACTTAGTTATGTTGAAGGACCATGGAACAGCAGTGATTGTGTGGATGAGATTCAGGTAGAGTTTATTTCTACAGATGAGTGTGGACTGACTAACTCAGTATTCAGAACTTTCACGATTACAGATACAACGATCCCATCGATTGATGATCCGGGAGCTGATGGAACTGCAGAGTGCCAGGGCAGCGATCCAGCAGTCAATACAGACTACCAGGCTTGGTTAGCTAACTTTGCAGGAGTACAGTCTTCTGATATATGTGGAGCGATCACCTTGAGTTATATAGAAGGACTATGGAACAGCAGTGATTGTGTGGATGAGATTCAGGTAGAATTTATTTCTACAGATGAGTGTGGATTGACCAATTCAGTGTTTAGAATCTTCACCATAACGGATACAACACCACCAACCATTGACAGTGAAGGAGCTGATGGAACTGCAGAGTGCCAAGGTAGCGATCCAGCAGTCAATACAGATTACCAGGCTTGGTTAGCCAACTTTGCAGGCGTTAATTCTTCAGACATATGCGGCGAGATAACCTTGAGTTATGTTGAAGGACCATGGAACAGCAGTGATTGTGTGGATGAGATCCAGGTAGAGTTTATTTCTACAGATGAGTGTGGACTGACCAACTCAGTTTTCAGAATCTTCACCATAATTGATACAACACCACCAACCATTGATGATGAAGGTGCAGATGGTACTGCAGAGTGTCAGGGCAGTGACCCTTCCGCAAATTCAGATTACCAGGCATGGTTAGCGAACTTTGCAGGCGTTCAGTCTTCAGATATATGTGGAGAGATAACGCTAAGTTATGTGGAAGGCATTTGGAGACTTGAAGATTGTGTGGATGAGATCCAGGTAGAGTTCATCGCAACCGATGAGTGTGGATTGACCAATTCTGTGTTCAGAACATTTACAATTATGGACACCACACCACCACAAATAAATGAAGGAGCAGATGGAAGTACTGAGTGTACTGGTGCAGATCCATCCCAAAACGCTGAATATCAGGCGTGGCTTGCTAATTTCGCAGGAGTAACAGCTAGTGATGTATGTGGAAATGTCACATTGAGTGCAACTGAAAATAATTGGACGCAGGAGAATTGCATTTACACAATGGTAATAATTGTAACAGCTACCGATGAGTGTGGTTTAATTGCAACACAGGAACATACCTTTACCATTACAGATACGACCATACCCGAAATCGCATGTCCAGATGATACCACTGTAGATTTAAATACTACTTGTGAATATGATATTGATCCTGATCTAACAGGAAGACCTACATTCTCTGATGTTTGTGACCCTACTCCAATCTTTACTTTTTCGGATGATATTTCAGCTTTAACTGAATGTAATGGAACGGGTTCGATCGTAAGGACGTGGAATGTTAGTGATAACTGTGGAAACTTTATAGAATGTGTACAGACCATTACCATTCAGGATGTAACTGAACCCGAAGTTACTTGCCCTGATAACGTGACGGTGTATTATGATGAGAATTGCAATATTGACACAGACCCCACAACAACAGGACTACCAACGGTGACAGATAACTGTGATTTAGATCCGATTATCACTTATGACGATAATTTAGACGGCTTGGATCAATGTAACAACTCAGGTGTCATTATTAGAACATTTACAGTTGAAGATGCATGCGGGAATACTACTCAATGTGTTCAGGAAATCACCGTTATTGACAATATTGCTCCCGAAATCACATGTCCGGATGAAACAACAGTATATTTTAATGTTGATTGTGTAGTTGACCTGGATCCCGGCATTCACGGAGTTCCAACTTATAGTGATAATTGTGATAATAATGCGACCATAATATTTGTGGATGACGAAACACAGTTGACAGGTTGTAATGGAACGGGTACTATTTTAAGAACATGGACAGTAACAGATGCATGTGGAAATTCTGCTACATGTCTTCAAACATTTATCATTGAGGACAATACCCTTCCTGAGATCATTTGCCCTGAGGAAACTACGGTTTATTTCAATGTTGATTGTGGCTATGACTTATCTCCGGATATTACTGGCAGACCTACTATCAGCGACAACTGCGATGATAATGCAGTCATATTTTTTGAAGATGATATTACAGGATTAACTGAATGTAGCGGTACAGGGACCATTTTAAGAACCTGGACTGCAACTGATGAGTGTGGAAATACCGCAACTTGTTTACAAACTTTCATCATTGAAGACAATACTGAACCGCAGATTATATGTCCAGATGAAACTACTATTGAGTTCAATGTAGATTGTGGAGTAGAAATTGACCCGCAGGTGACAGGTTACCCTGAAGTGATAGATAATTGTGATGAAGCACCTCTCATTTACTTTGTAGATGACAATACTGGATTAGATGGATGTAATGGAACAGGAACAATTATCAGAACTTGGACCGTGACTGATGCCTGTGGCAATACAGCAACTTGTGAGCAAACGTTCATCATTCAGGACAATACAGAACCTGAAATCTCATGTCCACCAATTACCACCATTTACTTCGCTTCTGAATGTGAAATGAATATTGACCCTAGTTTTACTGGTAGTCCAACCATTACTGATAATTGTGATATAAACCCAATTATTACTTTTACAGATGATATTACGCAATTAACAGAGTGTAATGGAACTGGTCAACTTGTGAGGACCTGGACTGTAGAGGATGCATGTGGAAATACCGCACAATGTTCTCAGACGATCATTGTTCAGGATAATACAGAACCAGAGGTTACCTGCCCACCAGATGCAACTGTTTCTTATGACGAAAGTTGTGACTTGAACCTCGATCCTGATCTTCTTGGAAGGCCCACGGTTACAGATAATTGTGATGAGATGCCAACAATGTCATACGAAGACAATTTAGATGGTTTGAATCAATGTAACAATACCGGAATCATAGTAAGAACCTGGACTGTTGTGGATGCCTGCGATAATATAACTCAATGTGTACAGAATATTGAGGTTTTCGATGACACTACTCCTACGATTACCTGTCCTGAAGACATCACTTTAAATTGTCCGTCAAGTACCGATCCTTCAGTTACAGGAACAGCAGATGGTATGGATAACTGTGGAGTATTGGATGTAACATATACAGATGTGTCCAGTCCCAATTGTGGAAATACAGAAATCATTACCAGAACATGGACTGTTACCGACCTTTGCGGACAAACCGCAAGTTGTGAGCAAATCATCACTATTGTAGATGAAACACCTCCAGTCATGTCTAATCCGGACGAGCTCACGGTCTCATGTGATATTTCAGAAGCACCAATTTATACGGATTATTCTGAATTTGTGGGTGCAAATGGCTCAGCAAATGATGAATGTGCCTTAGATGAAAGTAGTTTTATTTGGATAAATGATGTGAGCGACGGAAACAGTTGTCCTGAAACTGTGACTAGAGTTTATCAAATTTCAGACGCTTGTGGGAATACATCCACAAGTGAACAAACCATTATTATTCATGATATGGAGTTACCTACCATAACATGTCCTGAAGACATTACTCTTGAATGTGATGGAAATGGAAATACTGCAGAGATTGAAGCTTGGTTAAATTCTGCAACTGCATCTGATAATTGCGGAGAACCCATCATAACCCACAATTTTACTGGTTTGGACGGAGAATGTGAAGGTTTGGGTTCAGCTACAGTAACATGGACGGCTCTGGATGAGTGTGGTAATTTTGTCACTTGTTCGGCAATGATTACCATCATAGATACCAATAATCCGACAGCTGATGATATTGTCGATGTAACCGTTCAGTATTTTGCGGATATACCCAATATCGATATCGAAGTGGTCATTAATGAATCGGATGGATGTGATCCTAATCCTATCGTGACATTTGTCAATGAAACTGACAATGGTGGTTCGGGATGTGATGGAGACCCATATATATTGATCAGGACTTATAATATCGCGGATTGCTCAGGTAACAACATAAATGTAGATCAGGAAATTACAGTCGAAACTCCGCCGCTTGTATTAGACTTCTTTACAACCTCTATACTTTGTTCTGGTGAAAGTACTGGTTCGATTGCTATTGAAGCAAGCGGAGGTACGGCACCTTACAGCTACGATTGGGATAATGATGTCTATGATGGACAAACACTACTTGAAGATTTACCAGCCGGAGCATATTCTGTGACTGTTACTGATGTTAATGGGTGTATTGCGATTGAAAATATCATGGTAGAACAGGTAGATGAAGCTTTATCTATAGAGCTTGGCCCTGAAAATCCGGTTATTTGTATTGACGGGGATTTGGTAATATATGTTACTGCTCAAGGTGGTACACAGCCATATATTTATACATGGAGTGTTTCGAATTTCGCAGATGATAGTATTAGGGTTTCTAGTGAAGGAACATATTCTGTAACTGTTACTGATGCAAATGGATGTTCAGATCAAGCATCCATTGATCTTAACGTTATAGATGATCCTCAAATTGATAGACCACAAAATATGGTCTCTTGTGATAGTGTGATTTTACCTGAAATAACAGGTACAGACTTGAGTGGTAACCAGGCATACTATACCGAAGAAAATGGTCAAGGAACAAGGTATGAACCGGGTGATGTGATATTCGACAGTCAAAGAATATACATTTACGATGAAACTGGTACAGAACCTAACTGTTTTGACGAAGTATTTTTTAGAGTTACGATTACACCATCACCTCAGGTCTTTAATAATTCAGGCGTGGCTTGTGATAGATTCATTCTTCCGGAGATCAATGGAAATGGGCTGAGTGGAAATGAATCTTATTGGAGTGGTCCAGGTGGTACAGGCAACCAATACTTTCCTGGTGATGCCATAGCGAGTTCAACCATTTTGTATATTTTCGATTCTGCTGGAAATTGTCCCTCAGAGGCAGAAATGGTAATTGACATCGTGGAAACACCTGTCATCGATCCTAATTCTGGTTCTTCTTGTGATCAATTACAATTGCCCGAAATTACTGGAGTTGGAACAAATGGTGCGACATATAACACCCAGCCAGATGGAAGTGGAACTTCATTTAATCCGGGAGAGTTTGTCAATAATAGTCAAACACTTTACATGATTGTAGCAGCAGGAAGCTGTGGAACAATGGAGCCTTTCGAAGTGGTGATCACGCCAACTGCAGAGATTGACAATGGAGCTGGTGCAGACTGTGACGAATTTATTCTTCCGGAAATAACAGGATCTAATTTAAGTGGGAATGAATCTTACTTCACACAGCCTGATGGCGGTGGAAATGAATATAGACCGGGTGACAGGATAAGCAATGATATCATTTTATATATTTTTGGCGATGCCAATGGTTGCCCCTCAGAAGCAACTTTTGAGGTCTCAATCGTAGAGACCCCCCAAATAGATCCAAATTCAGGATCAGCGTGTGACAGTTTAGAATTACCTGCGATCACAGGGCCTGGAACGGGCACTGCGATGTATTGGGAGAATCCTGATGGAACGGGAACCAGTTATACAGCCGGGGACTTCATAGATTTCAGTACAACACTGTACATGGTGGTTGCTGCAGGAGATTGTGGGACGATGGAAGCGTTTGAAGTTTCGATTACGGATTCACCTGTTCTTGATGATTTGACAGGAGCTGCGTGTGATGAGTTTATACTACCGGAGATTACAGGAAGTAACCTGAGTGGCAATGAGGCTTATTATACGGAGGCCAATGGCAGTGGTACAAGATATGTGTCTGGAGACGCGATCAATTTCTCGACCACGTTATTTATCTATGATGCCAATGGTATTTGTGATGATGAGGCGGAGATTGTGATTGATATTGTAGAGACTCCCCAAATAGATCCGAATTCAGGGTCAGCGTGTGACAGTTTAGAATTACCTGCGATCACAGGACCTGGAACGGGCACTGCGATGTATTGGGAGAATCCTGATGGAACGGGAACGAGTTATACAGCCGGGGACTTTATAGATTTCAGCACGA
>NZ_JAJNKB010000021.1 GCF_021533195.1 Portibacter marinus | reverse complement strand
ATGATTTAACAGGAGCTGCGTGTGATGAGTTTATTTTGCCTGAGATTACGGGAAGTAACCTGAGTGGCAATGAGGCTTATTATACGGAGGCCAATGGCAGTGGTACCAGATATGTGTCTGGAGATGCGATCAATTTCTCGACCACTTTATTTATCTATGATGCCAATGGTACTTGTGATGATGAGGCGGAGATTGTGATTGATATCGTAGAGACCCCCCAAATAGATCCGAATTCAGGATCAGCGTGTGACAGTTTAGAATTACCTGCGATCACAGGGCCTGGAACGGGCACTGCGATGTATTGGGAGAATCCTGATAGAACGGGAATGAGTTACGCAGCTGGAGACTTCATAGATTTCAGCACGACACTATACATGGTGGTTGCTGCAGGAGATTGTGGGACGATGGAGCCGTTTGAAGTTACGATTACGGATTCACCTGTTCTTGATGATTTGACAGGAGCTGCGTGTGATGAGTTTATACTTCCGGAGATTGCGGGAAGTAACCTGAGTGGCAATGAGGCTTATTATACGGAGGCCAATGGCAGTGGTACCAGATATGTGTCTGGAGATGCGATCAATTTCTCGACCACTTTATTTATCTATGATGCCAATGGTATTTGTGATGATGAGGCGGAGATTGTGATTGATATTGTAGAGACTCCCCAAATAGATCCAAATTCAGGATCAGCGTGTGACAGTTTAGAATTACCTGCGATCACAGGACCTGGAACGGGCACTGCGATGTATTGGGAGAATCCTGATGGAACGGGAACGAGTTATACAGCCGGGGACTTCATAGATTTCAGTACAACACTATACATGGTGGTTGCTGCAGGAGATTGTGGGACGATGGAACCATTCGAAGTGACCATTGAGTTGACAGCGCAGATCGATCCGGGAGCAGCGACCTCATGTGATGTCTATATTTTACCTGAAATAACAGGAACGAATCTATCAGGAAACGAAGCTTACTACACTGCACCAAATGGTGGAGGCACAAGATTGGAAGCTGGAGATCAAATCTCTACATCTCAAACATTGTACATTTATGGTGATGCCAACGGATGTCCATCGGAAGCTGAATTCATCGTAAGCATTGTAGAAACCCCAAGCATTGACCCGAACTCAGGCACAGCTTGTGACTCATTGGAGTTACCTGCAATTACTGGAGTGGGAACTGCCGGAGCGATTTACAATACCGCTCAGGATGGTAGTGGAACAACTTATCTGGCTGGAGATTTTGTAAATACTAGTCAGACCTTATACATGATTGTAGCTGCAGGAGACTGTGGGACTTTCGAACCATTCGAAGTGACCATTGAACTGACAGCTCAGATCGATCCGGGAGCAGCGACATCATGTGATGTATACATTTTACCTGAAATAACAGGAACGAATCTATCAGGAAACGAAGCTTACTACACTGCACCAAATGGTGGAGGCACAAGATTGGAAGCTGGAGACCAAATCTCTACATCTCAAACACTGTACATCTATGGTAATGCCAACGGATGTCCATCAGAGGCAGAGTATGTAGTCAACATTGTAGAAACCCCAAGCATTGATCCGAACTCAGGCACGGCTTGTGACTCATTGGAGTTACCTGCAATTACTGGAGTGGGAACCGCTGGAGCGATTTATAATACGGCGCAAGATGGTAGTGGAACAACTTATCTGGCTGGAGATTTTGTAAATACTAGTCAGACCTTATACATGATAGTAGCTGCAGGAGACTGTGGGACTTTCGAACCATTCGAAGTGACCATTGAGCTGACAGCTCAGATCGATCCGAGAGCAGCGACCTCATGTGATGTATACATTTTACCTGAAATAACAGGAACGAATCTATCAGGAAACGAAGCTTACTACACTGCACCAAATGGTGGAGGCACAAGATATGATGCAGGAGATCAAGTGACGGAATCTCAAACACTGTACATCTATGGTAATGCCAACGGATGTCCATCAGAGGCAGAGTATGTAGTCAACATTGTAGAAACCCCAAGCATTGATCCGAACTCAGGTACGGCTTGTGACTCATTGGAGTTACCTGCGATTACTGGAGTGGGAACCGCTGGAGCGATTTATAATACGGCGCAAGATGGTAGTGGAACAACTTACCTGGCTGGAGATTTTGTAAATACTAGTCAGACCTTATACATGATTGTAGCTGCAGGAGACTGTGGTACCTTCGAACCATTCGAAGTGACCATTGAGCTGACAGCGCAGATCGATCCGGGAGCAGCGACCTCTTGTGATGTCTATATTTTACCTGAAATAACAGGAACGAGTCTATCAGGAAACGAAGCTTACTACACTGCACCAAATGGTGGAGGCACAAGGTTTGAAGCTGGAGACCAAATCTCTACATCTCAGACATTGTTCATCTATGGTGATGCCAACGGATGTCCATCAGAGGCAGAGTATGTAGTCAACATTGTAGAAACCCCAAGCATTGATCCGAACTCAGGTACGGCTTGTGACTCATTGGAGTTACCTGCGATTACTGGAGTGGGAACAGCTGGAGCGATTTATAATACGGCGCAAGATGGTAGCGGAACGACTTATCAGCCAGGCGACTTCATCTCAAGCAGTCAGACCTTATACATGATTGTAGCTGCAGGAGACTGTGGTACTTTCGAACCATTCGAAGTGACCATTGAGCTGACAGCTCAGATCGATCCGGGAGCAGCGACCTCTTGTGATGTCTATATTTTACCTGAAATAACAGGAACGAATCTATCAGGAAACGAAGCTTACTACACTGCACCAAATGGTGAAGGCACTAAGTATGATGCAGGAGATCAAGTGACGGAATCTCAGACACTTTACATCTATGGTAATGCCAACGGATGTCCATCAGAGGCAGAGTATGTAGTCAATATTGTAGAAACCCCAAGCATTGATCCGAACTCAGGCACAGCTTGTGACTCACTGGAGTTACCTGCAATTACTGGAGTGGGAACAGCTGGAGCGATTTATAATACGGCGCAAGATGGTAGTGGAACAACTTACCTGGCTGGAGATTTTGTAAATACTAGCCAGACCCTGTACATGATTGTAGCTGCAGGAGACTGTGGTACTTTCGAACCATTCGAAGTGACCATTGAGTTGACAGCGCAGATCGATCCGGGAGCAGCGACCTCTTGTGATGTCTATATTTTACCTGAAATAACAGGAACGAATCTATCAGGAAACGAAGCTTACTACAGTGCACCAAATGGTGGAGGCACTAAATATGATGCAGGAGATCAAGTGACGGAATCTCAAACACTTTACATCTATGGTGATGCCAACGGATGTCCATCAGAGGCAGAGTATGTAGTCAACATTGTAGAAACCCCAAGCATTGACCCGAACTCAGGCACAGCTTGTGACTCATTGGAGTTACCTGCAATTACTGGAGTGGGAACCGCTGGAGCGATTTATAATACGGCGCAAGATGGTAGTGGAACAACTTATCTGGCTGGAGATTTTGTAAATACTAGTCAGACCTTATACATGATAGTAGCTGCAGGAGACTGTGGGACTTTCGAACCATTCGAAGTGACCATTGAGCTGACAGCGCAGATCGATCCGGGAGCAGCGACCTCATGTGATGTCTATATTTTACCTGAAATAACAGGAACGAGTCTATCAGGAAACGAAGCTTACTACACTGCACCAAATGGTGGAGGCACAAGGTTTGAAGCTGGAGACCAAATCTCTACATCTCAAACATTGTACATTTATGGTGATGCCAACGGATGTCCATCAGAGGCAGAGTATGTAGTCAACATTGTAGAAACCCCAAGCATTGACCCGAACTCAGGCACAGCTTGTGACTCATTGGAGTTACCTGCGATTACTGGAGTGGGAACCGCTGGAGCGATTTATAATACGGCGCAAGATGGTAGTGGAACGACTTATCTGGCTGGAGATTTTGTAAATACTAGTCAGACCTTATACATGATTGTAGCTGCAGGAGACTGTGGGACTTTCGAACCATTCGAAGTAACCATTGAGCTGACAGCAGAAATTGATCCGGGAGCAGCGACCTCTTGTGATGTCTATATTTTACCTGAAATAACAGGAACGAATCTATCAGGAAACGAAGCTTACTACAGTGCACCAAATGGTGAAGGCACTAAATATGATGCAGGAGATCAAGTGACGGAATCTCAGACATTGTTCATCTATGGTGATGCCAACGGATGTCCATCAGAGGCAGAGTATGTAGTCAACATTGTAGAAACCCCAAGCATTGATCCGAACTCAGGTACGGCTTGTGACTCATTGGAGTTACCTGCGATTACTGGAGTGGGAACAGCTGGAGCGATTTATAATACGGCGCAAGATGGTAGTGGAACGACCTATCAGCCAGGCGACTTCATCTCAAGCAGCCAGACCCTGTACATGATTGTAGCTGCAGGAGACTGTGATACTTTCGAACCATTCGAAGTGACCATTGAGCTGACAGCGCAGATCGATCCGGGAGCAGCGACCTCTTGTGATGTCTATATTTTACCTGAAATAACAGGAACGAATCTATCAGGAAACGAAGCTTACTACAGTGCACCAAATGGTGGGGGCACAAGATATGATGCAGGAGATCAAGTGACGGAATCTCAGACATTGTTCATCTATGGTAATGCCAACGGATGTCCATCAGAGGCAGAGTATGTAGTCAACATTGTAGAAACCCCAAGCATTGATCCGAACTCAGGTACGGCTTGTGACTCATTGGAGTTACCTGCGATTACTGGAGTGGGAACAGCTGGAGCGATTTATAATACGGCGCAAGATGGTAGTGGAACGACCTATCAGCCAGGCGACTTCATCTCAAGCAGTCAGACCCTGTACATGATAGTAGCTGCAGGAGACTGTGGGACTTTCGAACCATTCGAAGTGACCATTGAGTTGACAGCAGAAATTGATCCGAGAGCAGCGACCTCTTGTGATGTCTATATTTTACCTGAAATAACAGGAACGAATCTATCAGGAAACGAAGCTTACTACACTGCACCAAATGGTGGAGGCACTAAATATGATGCAGGAGATCAAGTGACGGAATCTCAAACACTGTACATGTATGGTGATGCCAACGGATGTCCATCAGAGGCAGAGTATGTAGTCAACATTGTAGAAACCCCAAGCATTGATCCGAACTCAGGTACGGCTTGTGACTCATTGGAGTTACCTGCGATTACTGGAGTGGGAACAGCTGGAGCGATTTATAATACGGCGCAAGATGGTAGTGGAACGACCTATCAGCCAGGCGACTTCATCTCAAGCAGCCAGACCCTGTACATGATTGTAGCTGCAGGTGATTGTGGTACCTTCGAACCATTCGAAGTGACCATTGAGTTGACAGCTCAGATCGATCCGGGAGCAGCGACCTCTTGTGATGTCTATATTTTACCTGAAATAACAGGAACGAATCTATCAGGAAACGAAGCTTACTACACTGCACCAAATGGTGAAGGCACTAAATATGATGCAGGAGATCAAGTCACGGAATCTCAGACACTTTACATCTATGGTGATGCCAACGGATGTCCATCTGAGTCCACATTTGAGGTGACCATTGTAGAAACCCCAAGCATTGATCCAAACTCTGGTACGGCTTGTGACTCATTGGAGTTACCTGCGATTACAGGAGTGGGAACAGCTGGAGCGATTTACAATACAGCTCAAGATGGTAGCGGAACGACTTATCAGCCAGGCGACTTCATCTCAAGCAGTCAGACCTTATACATGATCGTTGCTGCAGGAGACTGTGGAACCTTCGAACCATTCGAAGTAACCATTGAGCTGACAGCAGAAATTGATCCGGGAGCAGCGACCTCTTGTGATGTCTATATTTTACCTGAAATAACAGGAACGAATCTATCAGGAAACGAAGCTTACTACACTGCACCAAATGGTGAAGGCACTAAATATGATGCAGGAGATCAAGTCACGGAATCTCAGACGCTTTTCATCTATGGTGATGCCAACGGATGTCCATCAGAGGCAGAGTATGTAGTCAACATTGTAGAAACCCCAAGCATTGATCCAAACTCAGGTACGGCTTGTGACTCATTGGAGTTACCTGCGATTACAGGAGTTGGAACCGCTGGAGCGATTTACAATACCGCTCAGGATGGTAGCGGAACGACTTATCAGCCAGGCGACTTCATCTCAAGCAGTCAGACCTTATACATGATCGTTGCTGCAGGAGACTGTGGTACCTTCGAACCATTCGAAGTAACCATTGAGCTGACAGCAGAAATTGATCCGGGAGCAGCGACCTCTTGTGATGTCTATACTTTACCTGAAATAACAGGAACGAATCTATCAGGAAACGAGGCTTACTACACTGCACCAAATGGTGGGGGCACAAGATATGATGCAGGAGATCAAGTGACGGAATCTCAGACACTTTTCATCTATGGTGATGCCAACGGATGTCCATCAGAATCCACCTTTGGGGTGACCATTGTAGAAACCCCGAGCATTGATCCGAACTCAGGTACGGCTTGTGACTCATTGGAGTTACCTGCCATCACTGGTGCGGGAACCGGGGGAGCAGTTTACAATACATCTCAAGATGGTAGCGGAACGACTTATCAGCCAGGCGACTTCATCTCAAGCAGTCAGACCTTATACATGATCGTTGCTGCAGGAGACTGTGGAACCTTCGAACCATTCGAAGTAACCATTGAGCTGACAGCAGAAATTGATCCGGGAGCAGCGACCTCTTGTGATGTCTATATTTTGCCTGAAATAACAGGAACGAATCTATCAGGAAACGAAGCTTACTACAGTGCACCAAATGGTGAAGGCACTAAATATGATGCAGGAGATCAAGTGACGGAATCTCAGACACTTTTCATCTATGGTGATGCCAACGGATGTGCATCTGAGTCCACATTTGAGGTGACCATTGTAGAAACCCCAAGCATTGATCCGAACTCAGGCACGGCTTGTGACTCATTAGAGTTACCTGCCATCACTGGTACTGGAACCGGGGGAGCAGTTTACAATACAGCTCAGGATGGTAGCGGAACGACTTATCAGCCAGGCGACTTCATCTCAAGCAGCCAGACCCTGTACATGATCGTTGCTGCAGGTGATTGTGGTACCTTCGAACCATTCGAAGTAACCATTGAGCTGACAGCAGAAATTGATCCGGGAGCAGCGACCTCTTGTGATGTCTATATTTTACCTGAAATAACAGGAACGAATCTATCAGGAAACGAAGCTTACTACACTGCACCAAATGGTGGGGGCACAAGATATGATGCAGGAGATCAAGTGACGGAATCTCAGACACTTTTCATCTATGGTGATGCTAACGGATGTACATCAGAATCCACCTTTGGGGTGACCATTGTGGAGACCCCGAGCATTGATCCGAACTCAGGTACGGCTTGTGACTCATTAGAGTTACCTGCCATCACTGGTGCGGGAACCGGGGGAGCAGTTTACAA
>NZ_JAJNKB010000020.1 GCF_021533195.1 Portibacter marinus | reverse complement strand
ACTATGTTCAACATCTGAAAATATCTTACCATGGATATTTTTGATATTGAAATGTGGAAAACCGAACTGCCAAATTCAAACCTAAAAACAGACTATTTCTGTCTAACAATTGGGGGGAAGCTCACTTGTGTAGTGATTCAATCATTTAAATGCTGAGAACTTCTTCTAAGACTTTTTCCTCTGAGATCATCCAGCGCTTTAGACTTACTGTACAAGTTACTTTGCTCTTTTTGCAGATTATTAATAGACTCATACCTTCTGATATAACTCTTAACCATATTCTTATGATCACAAAAATGAATCCTCTAAGCCTAAAGATGAATTTATATTCTTAGGTGAAAAACGAAGGGCAATAGCTCAGCTGAGGAAGAAAATTGCTAAGTTTGGAATAGACCCAAATGAACTGGATAAATTTTCAAGAGAAAAATACAGACTAGCGCAAAAAAAAGCAATCTGATAAACGGTAACTTAGTGAACGTTAATCAGAGTTCGAATTAACCAAAATAACCAATGATAAAATTCTTTCGAAAAATTAGACAAAAACTTCTCGGCTGAAAACCCGCCTGCAAGGACCAATGCACGGGCAGGTAAATTCAGCAAGTATCTAATTTATGCCGTTGGAGAAATTATTCTTGTAGTAATTGGAATATTGATTGCACTTCAATTTAATAATTGGAATGAGAGCAGAAAAAAAGAAGAACAATTTAAGTCGTCCCTGGAGCAATTGTACAACAAAATAACTGATGATGAATGGCTATACGAGTATATGATAAGGGAAAATGAAAACATCATTGCAATCACAGATAGTCTATCAAATCTCAATGAACAAAGCCAGGTGAATTCTAGATTGCTAATGGACGTATGGCAAACGACAACTGCAGGTAAAAGGAGTTTTAATGCCACGGCAATACCTTTCTTAGAAAGATTGACCTACAATCCGGAAAGCCCCGAGCAAAAGAAATTAGCCAATGATCTATTAAATTACAAACAGCTATTAGCCTCCAAAACTAATGCTTCATACATCGTCGATGTTCAAGCAAAACTAAGTGACGAACTGGTAGAAAACAGTATTGCCTTTTTTAAGTTTGACCATAACCAAATCATGTCAGAATGGGTTTTGGACAGTACTTGGTATACTAGTCAGGATTTAGAAAAAGCTAAGACGCTTTTGACAAGTCAACATTTTAAGAGTCTTTTAAAAACAAGCAGATCGTCAAGAAGTTTTGATATTTTAGATTATAAGGCCCTAGTAAAGGAGTCTGACAACATGTTGACACTCATTAAAAAATACCATCCTAATGTTAAATTAATCTATGAAGATGTCGGTATAATCGGTACATCCATAGATGGTTTTGACAATGTGGGTGCCAAATCCACACCAATGGTTTTGATAGATGAAGAACATAGTATTTGGGAAATAACATTGTTTTTAAAAAAAGGAGTGGTAAAATTTAGGTGTAGGGATAGTTGGGCCATAAATTGGGGTGGCAATACTTTTCCAGAGGGGATTGCAGAGCATGAAGGTTCGGATATTGAGGTGCCTGAAGCTGGTAACTATAAGGTCATCTTAAACCTAAGTGAAAAACAATACAAATTTATTAAGCAAGAGTAGTACGGACCAATGGGTTTTATATAGTTTATAAACCTTAAGAAGGCAGGCGAGAACAAAACCTATTTGCAATACTTATCGGGTTACTGCGCAAAGTCAATACATAAGTCAGAATTTAAAATTATATGGAAAACAGAATTAAATCACTTGAAAGAAAATCAAAGGTTCAAACAGTTATAATATTAGCATTGGCCTTTGCTTTAATCTGGCTGTATATTAAGCCAGTCAACAAAACTAATGATGACATTTTGCAGACTAAAGGAATTATTATTCAAGACGATATTGGGAATCCGAGAATTGCAATGGGATTCCCTATTGACAATCAATACAGGAAAAGGAAAGACACTTTGAATGGACTCGTTTTTATGGACGAAAATGGTATGGATAGAATTCATCTAGGACAGCATGGGAAATTATTTTTAGGAGGCAAATATCAGGAAAGGTTAAATGATGGCTGGTCTCTTTTTTTTAATGATAGTAAAGGGGAAGAGCGCTCAGGCTATGGATTTAGCGATGACGATAATAGCATAGGTTTAGGGATGGACTATGGAGGAGAGTTTGGTGGAGAAGCCATCTATTTGTATGCTGCACCAAATATCTCTTTTATGACTATTAATGCGGACCTTCAAAAAAATAAAGGAACGCGGGATAGAATAGTATTTTGGCATGAAACAGATAAAGATTTGAGTATTTCGAAAATAAGTGACTCCAAGAAAGATGGAAGAATTATTTTAAAAGCAGAAAAAGGCAGAAATCCTAAAATTGAATTAATCGATAGTCTAAATAATAAAAAAACAATACCTAAAAATGGCTATAATTAATTGCCTATACTCGCCTACTTCTGAATCTCGATCGCAGTTGGGACTCGTGGATTTTCAGGTTGATTTGTAAACCCCTGTATAAAATTTGATACCAAAAATTATTGAATGAATATAACAGAAAAAAAGGTTGGGATAGTTGGGCTTTTATCTGTTATGATTTTAATTTCGGCATTGTTGACTTTTGGCTTAATGAATAAGGAATTCAGCTTTGTTGATGATTTTATTAGCAAATTGGGAGCAAAAAATGAACCGAATGCTGTTTGGTTTAATTTGATTGGATTCGTGACAGTCGGAATTCTTCTTTTTATTTTTGGACTAGCTTATGGCAATACCCTAAATGACAAATTCTTATCAATTTTATTATCATTATTTGGATTAGGATTTGGCTTTACTGCCATACCGATCGATATGCAATTTTCGGACACACCATTTTCTAAAGCTCATATCGTAGCGATTTGTCTGGGAATAGCATTTTGGTTATTTGGGCTATCGTGGCTTGGATATAAGCAAAAATTAAACAAAAAAGTTAGGAACCGTGCAAATTTGACAGCTGTCATTCTAGTTTTGTCAATGATTGGTTTTGTTTTGGGAATCTGGTCAATGCCGATTACTCATCGTTTAGTATTCGCAATAGTTTTCGGATGGACTGCAATAACTTCCATTGAACTAATATTAAAATCCCAAAAAATTGCAAAGAACAACCTATAACTGCAATTCCAGCTTGTCTCACTTCACCTTCTCAAAATAGTTTGACTTCCTCACTACATAACAATACTCCGACGCCATTACGATTACAGCTGCCATGTTAACACTACAACTTTAAGCGAAGACATTTAAGCATAGATGATCTTAGACCCTTACTTCTGAGTTTACAGCAGCTAAGAGTACCTGAATAACCATCAAGTTTGCCTATTATCAACACTTTTCAAAATCAAACAAGTATTCTGAAATATGGAAAATGGCAAACTGCTAACTATTTTGAATCTTAAAAATGAACGAATCCTGTCTGCAAGATGGACTATCATCACTACCACCCCGCAGCCTGCCCATCCTTTCTCGAATCTGACGCACCAAAATAGATCTTTCGTTGTGCATCCCACATGATGGCCTGGTAGCCTCCATAGCTTCCCGACCCAAAGCCGATTCGATGTCCTTTTTTCATCAATGCTTTGACAACATCATAATCAATTCCTGATTCTAAGATGATAGTACCTCCTCCGGTCATCTTGCTTCCGGTAGGACTACTGCTGCCCATATGTCTGATTCGTGGAGCATCTCCGGCTTCTTGCAAGTTCATCCCAAAATCAACCATATTCACTACAATTTGAGCATGCCCTTGAGGTTGCATCGCACCACCCATAACTCCAAAACTCATGTAGGGTTGTCCATTTTTGGTAACAAATGCTGGAATAATCGTATGAAAAGGCCTTTTGTGAGGTTCATATTGATTAAAGTGACCTTCTTCCAATGTAAACATCTCGCCTCTATTCTGGAAAGCAAATCCATGATCAGGATTGACAACTCCTGAACCGAATTCCCAGTAGATACTTTGAATCAATGAGATCATGTTGCCATCTTTATCTGCAACGGTCAAATAAATAGTATTTCCAGTTTCTATGGCTTCACCTGCCGGATAAGAATCGGCAGCCTCTTCCAAGTTGATGAGTTCCTTTCTTTGATTAGCGTATTCCTTTGATATTAAATAGTCCACAGGGATCTCATTGAATTCAGGATCCGCATAGAATTTTGCTCGATCTTCATAGGCCAACTTTTTGGCTTCCGTAAACACATGAAAGTACTCAGCACTGCCAAAACCCATACTTTGAAGGTCATATTGTTCCAATATATTCAAAATCTGAAGTGCAGCAATTCCCTGGCCATTTGGTGGAAGTTCCCAAACATCATATCCGCGATAATTAGAGCTGACCGGCTCAACCCAATCTGAAGTATGATCTATAAAATCCTGTTCTGATAAGTAGCTGCCTTGATCCTTCAAAAACGCAACCATTTCTTTCATAAGCTCACCCTTGTAGAAAGCAGATTTACCTTCTTCGGCTATTTTTGAGAGGGTGGTGGCCAATGCTGGATTTCTAAAAATGTCTCCTTTTGCCGGAGCCTGGCCATTTGGAGCAAACACACGTTGGAAGCCCTTTTGATCATTTAATCGATCTGCTACTGCTTTCCAGTCATTTGCGATTATTTCAGATACTGGATATCCATTCTTAGCGTAGTCGATCGCCGGTTGCAAAAGTTCTTGCATTTCTAAACTTCCAAATCGTTCATGGAGTGTATACCATCCATCGACGCAACCAGGTACCGAAATGCTGAGCGGACCGAATAAGGGAATTTTCGTTAATCCTTTAGCTTTTATGTCATTGATGGACATGTTATAGGGAGACCTGCCACTAGCATTTAGTCCATACAACTGTTTAGTTTCAGCATCCCAAACTATGGCAAATAAATCACCACCTATACCGTTACTTTGAGGTTCTACAACACCTAAGACAGCATTTGCAGTAATGGCTGCATCTATGGCATTTCCTCCATTCCTTAAAACTTCTAAAGCAGCCTGAGTCGCCAATGGTTGACTAGTGGCCACCATGCCATTTTGTGCAATAATTTCAGAGCGGGTGGCGAAGTTGTGTCCGCTGGTTCGATCTTGTGCAAAAGAGGGTAGGGTTAGGATTAAAAAAAGAATAAGTAAGACTGCGTTGGTTTTCATAGAATTTAGTTTTATGATTTAGCTATAAACATAACTCCTTCAAAGGATTCTGGTTTACATGGCAGGACGAGAAATTTGATTTTCATGAAATTAACAATGCTCTAGCTGCTTATTTGATAACATAAATTAACTATTTTTAAGATAGCAGGGAGCAAAATAGAATTTAAAAAGATTTTAAGCAATGATTAAATTCTTTAAACAGATTCGTAGAAAATTACTTGATGAAAATATGACTACGAAGTATTTGAAATATGCCGTAGGGGAAATACTGCTAGTCGTCATAGGGATCCTTATTGCATTGCAGATTAATAATTGGAATGAGAAGAGTAAAGAAATCGCTGCCGGTTTGGGATATCTTAAAAGATTAGACCAAGATCTCACTAAGGACTCCTCGTATCTTGACAGCAAGATTAAAGAGGCGAGTGAAGCTCAAAAGTCATTTGAAAATTATATCCGATCCATTCAAAAAGAGCAATCAAGCACAGAAGAATTTATGGAATTGACCGCATCAGTTTTTTGGGATTCGGACAACCTATTACTTGAAGACAGAACCTACAACGAAATCACCAACTCCGGTAAATTTTCATACATCAAGAATGATAGTCTCAGGAATCTGATTATGAATTACTACCTCAGATACGGGTCAATAGATAATCATATTTCAGAAATGAATCAAACTGGAATAAGGTTATTTGAAGAGCCTTATAAAAGGATCATTAAATTTTATCCAATTTTCGAAGACTTATTTGATCGAGAGGTGATGATAAATAACACGGAGTGGAAGTTTATTAATGATCCGGAAAATCCAACTTACAAAGATCTTGAGAGTGCTGCTATTTACTACCTGTATAAGTTTTCTATTTTTGAGGCGTATTATAAAGAATTAAAAGAAATGGGTGGGATGCTCATAGAGCGCATCGAGCAGGAAATGGAAGCTAGTTGAGAACAGATTGGAAATTGATGAGTAAAAATCAAGCGTAATTTTAATTTGATAGTGATAAACTTCTGCTGTGTAATCAAAAGTAAAGGTTAATTAATAAAATATATTTTTGTATAGTAAACTTTTAAAGGTTTCCATTCTATTCCATACCAAATTCCTTCCCACCATTGATCGACAGTGGACTTTCTAATGTTCTGGGAGGGTATGGCTGTGACATGAATCATGCCCTATGGTCAGCCATTCACTTGTAGGAAAATCCTGAATTGATTGTTCAGGCACATCTGGATTATATTAAAGCCGGGGCTCGTTGTATAACGAGCGCCAGTTATCAATCAAGTGCGGAAGGCTTTATGAAATGGGGAATAAGCGAAGGGGATGCAGAAGGTCTGATGTGTAAGTCCATCAAGCTTTGCGATGAGATGGCACGGAGATATAAAAAGGGGCGGAGATGATAATTGAAGCTGCGGGGATTTTTGCCATTGGCATCAATTGTACGGCACTTCACCATATTAGTAATCTGATTGTAATCTTAAAAGAGTTTTCCCCCTTGAAACACTTATAGCTTATCCCAACTCTGGCGAGTCATATCATTCATCGGGTAAAAACTGGAGTAATGACACACCACCTTCTGATCTAGTGACCATGGCAAAGGGCTGGTTGCAACAAGGAGTCGCTATGATTAGAGGGTATTGTAAGATAGGGCCGGAGGAGTACGAGAAGATGAGCAAGAATTTATCTCATAAAAAATTAGGTTATTTTGGATGGATCGAGAGCACTTTGCATCAATTGTTGATTTTTTGAAGGTGAAGGATCATTAAGCCGAAGAGATCCTTAGTATTGGTCATACCTTTACGGCAAAATATAAGTAAGGAGAGGTACTGCATAATAAATCTTAGCTCATAGATTTTTATTTAGAATGGGGTGAATGACTTGATAATGAATAAATGGCCAAGAGGTTTTAATTATTAATATCCTTCAAGATTGTTAATCAAACACCATTTTTATTTACTTATTTTACCACCTCAATATAATCTTGAAATATCTTTTAATATTTGCCAGTACTTAAAAGCATAACATGAAGAACCTTCTTATAATTATTTTCCAATTTGTGTTTCTAACGCTGAATGCCCAAACGTTTGAAGCTTCTTTACCATCTGTGAAAAATCCTAGGAAAGTCACTTATGGTTATGCTGATAATGAAAAATTAATTGTATTGTGCGATAGCTTTCTTTTCCATTTAGATCGAGGTGGCCAGATTATTTATGAATCAAGTATACCAAAACTCTCCAGAGTTGCAGCTATTTCTGATGTGCCCCTACAATTTAGGACAACTTTTATAAATAATTGTTAATAACTAAATTGTGAGAAAAATGACAAGAAGAAAGTTTACACCTGAGTTTAAAACAAAGGTAGTTTTAGAAGCTCTAAAGG
>NZ_JAJNKB010000001.1 GCF_021533195.1 Portibacter marinus | reverse complement strand
CATCGGTAACTTTGATGGTTTGAGAAGCTGTGGAAGTGTTTCCACAAGCATCCTTAGCCGTCCATGTTCTGGTGATGCTATATTCTTGAGGGCAGTCACCATCCGTTCTTTGATCAACGAAGGTCAAAGAAGGATCGGGATCGCAAGCATCCTCTGCGGCAGGCGTACTGAATACAGGACCCGCCGGACATTCCACCGAACCATCAGGACCTACACCTGAGATAACCGGAGCTTCAGTATCACTACCCACTGAAAAAACAGCTTCGCATAGTTCAGCATCAATACAATCATCATCCACCTCGATTCCTAATTTAAGACTTCCTCCGCATTCTATGCCATCAGGTAAAGAGGCATTATCAAAATCGGATTGTGACACAACGACGTCATTAATATAGAATACTACTGTAGCATTCGGTGCTGTTCCTAAAGAATATGTGAATTGTGCTTTCCATAAAGCAAAGTCGTTGTTGATCGTTCCTTGGCTAGAACAAACTGGTAAATTTTCACTTAATGGAGCATTGCATGTAGAATTACTGTAAATAACTACATCTACAGATCCCTCATCAGTACAACCATTTCCATCCGTTACGGTGACACTGTAAGTTCCTTCTACCGATGTCATGAAGCTGGATGTAGTATTATTAGGTATACTGGCGCCCGCTGGTACTATCCAATCGTAAGTATATGGAGGGTTGTCCATATTTGTCAAAGTAGCGGTTACAGTTGCTGGTATATTTTCACAAGTAGGAGCGGAAGAGACCGAGACTTCCGGTTGAGTCGAAAACTCATCCACAATCACGGGTTGAACACTGAAACATCCACTTACAGGATCGGTACATTTAAAGTAATAGGTTCCTACTCCAACCATTGTTGGATCAGCGACTTCACTTGTCAAATCCATATCATTCCAATAAGTCAATTCATTATCACCAGTACAGGAATTTAAGATCCCTGTCAAATCAATCAATCCACCGTCACAAACACTGCTCGGACCTGTTACGACAAAATCTGGAGGAGTACCGCCTGGAACAATGACTTCTTTTATAGTAAAACATCCATTTGCGTCCGTGCACTTGATAAAATAGCTGCCAGCACTTACTGCTGATGGATCGCTAATTGGAACAGATGCATCTTCATCTTCCCAATACGAAATAGTTCCATTGCAACCTACAATAACATTTGGGTCAGTAAGGTCGGCGGTATTTGGAGAACAAACACCCGCTGGAGAAGTAGTTGTGAAAGAAGGGGCATTGACGTCAACGGTGAGTTGACAATCAGTCGTAGAAGTAAAAGTGCCTCTACCTATGACATCAATTGTAGTAACTAATTTTAAAGTGAATGGACCATTTCCAGCTTGGACTTGAACTGTTTGGGTATTATTCACACCATTAACAAATGATGCACCATTTGAAGGATTTAATGTCCAAGAATATGATGTTAAATCATCAGGTCCAGTATAAGAACCTATTTCTCCAGGACATAAAAAAGCATCTCCTGTAAAGTCACACGGAGGATCAACAAAGACTGCGTCAATTTTAAGAGAACGATCTTGATTTCCGACGCTATTATATGTCCAGCAATCAACACGCATGTGGTAAGGAGATCCAGATAATCCACTGGCAGTTGCTAGTTCGGTACCACAAATACCCCAATCCTGAAATCTGGCTAGGTGACCTCCCCATGCAAAAATAGCTTGAGAATGTGTAGGTATAAATTCAATTGTTAATTGTTGTTTTGTAGTAGTTGTGCCTCCATTCAAACAAGAAGTACTTAAATCTGCACATGCAATACTACCATCTTCAGCTCCGTACCACATATCACAAATCGTAGCTCCCCACGCCGTCATTTTTTGATCTCCATATTGGGATTCATAATCTGCGTATATCTGCTGTAAGGTGGTATTGGAAGGAGCATCACTTGCACAAGGTTCAGGAAATGAGAATTCCGAGGTCGGGCTATTTAAAGAAAAGCCGCATTCTGCGCTTACATTAACTCCATTGTCATTAATTAATGGATTGACGATTTCTGAGGAGTGACCAAAGGGAGCTGTATGCGGCTCTAGCCCTTGGTAATGAGTAAGGAAGTCTGTAGCAATGTGTCCAGACTGCAAGGCATCCCATTCAATTGTAATTCTTACAGGTTCACATAGAACTAAGTTTTTCATATGTACTCGATAGGGAACTGAATGGCCTTCAACAAAGTGAGAATTATTTACATTGAGATTGCCATTTTGAAAGTCTACAGGACTTTTAACGTTAGGTAATTTGCCATTTGAACCCTGATCTATATTCACAGCTGCTTGCTGATTTCCAACAAAATCTCCTGGATAGGTATAATTTCCACAAGAACCACAAGTAGCACTTGTACATTGACTTATTGATTTGCTAGAAAAAGCTAAGCAAATACTTATTATTAATATGATTAATGTGTAAGTTTCATTAAACTTGAAAGTAGAAGGTAAAGAATATTTCATCTGAAATTAGCTTTAGGTTTGTAGATGATTACTAGCAAGCACATAGATTTCTAGTCCCTGCTATAGGTGTATCGTTGAAAAAGACATCGGTTTGAAATTGAGCGCTTGAGCGCTAGATAGGTATAGGTTTTCTGAGTGTCATTTTATTTAGTATTAGGTTATAAGAATCTTGTTGTTAAGTTGATTCGCAACTAACATGTAACGCCTACTAAACTATGATACGGAATTTGGGAATTGGGGAGTCATAGGTTGTAGTTAGGCTATAATTACTTTAGGTGCTTAATTAAATATCACTTATTGAAGTGTAATGTACGAAGTCATTTTAATATTTTTTACACATGAAACTCAGCATACTAAATATATATTTAATACTTATGTGTAAGTTACTGTTATCAAGACTCCTACATTTTTTTTATCGGCTTATTGACAAATGTTAAAGTTTTTGTGAACTAATCTAAAGCCTAAAAAATACCGAATTAAAGACCAACAATAACCCATAACATGGTAATAAATATTGGTTTTTAAGGACAAATAAAAATATACGTCTATTCAAGCTTATTATACCAAATAAAATATTATTTAATTTAGGGCGTTTTTATTTTTTTGCTAGTCTACAATTTAAATCTCAGAGTAAATAAGAATAGTTAGGATGGAAGTGAAATTAAACATCTAAAATCCAACAGATCATTAAAAATGAAAAGAATAGCTATAAGTTTAGAATTACCAAAATCTCTGAATAGATACAATTAACCTACTAATAAATATGAAATCAACTAAAAAGGGAAATACTAATCAATACCGAACGCCAAGCTCTCGCGCTCAATAACAAATTGCAAGCTAAACACCACCCGCTTTAATACCCAAACATGTAAAAATAAAATACGATCGATCAAGACCTGTTACAGCATCTCGTAAATCCCTGCTATCCCTTGACCACCTCCTATACACGCCGTTACCATACCATATTTATGGCCCCTTCTCTTCATTTCATTGAACAATTGTGTGCTCAATTTCGCACCTGTACATCCCAGTGGATGTCCTAGTGCTATCGCTCCACCATTAACATTGACAATTTCCGGATTTAAACCCGCCTCTCTGATCACGGCCAAAGATTGTGCAGCAAATGCTTCGTTCAACTCTATCAATTCTATATCTTTTAAAGCAACGCCACCCTTCTTCAAAGCTTTTGGAATCGCTGCACATGGCCCAATACCCATATACAAAGGGTCTACGCCAGCCACTGAACAGGAAACCATTCTGGCAATCGGTTCGACACCTAACTCCTTGACCATGGCTTCGTCCATCACCAAGACAAAGGAAGCTCCATCAGAAGTTTGCGATGAGTTCCCAGCGGTAACTGAACCTTTGTTGGCAAAGACTGGACGCAAATTGCCAAGTGCCTCCACAGAAGTGTCTCGTCGAACACCTTCATCTACTTTGAAAGTATATTCTCGCTCCTTGCGCTCATCGTCATCAACATATACCTCTTTCACATGGATAGGTACAATCTCACTTTCAAAATAGCCTTGATCAATCGCATTTGCAGCCTTCATATGGGAATGATAGGAAAACTCATCCTGATCTTCTCTGGAAACTCCATACTTAGTCGCGACTGCTTCGGCTGTCAATCCCATACCTATCAAATAGTTGGGCTTTTCAACTGCTACCTTAAAAGACGGAGCCAATTTATACCCGGTCATCGGAATGGCACTCATACTCTCCGTTCCTCCAGCAATAAAACATTGACCCATACCTGATCTCACCTTGGCCACAGCCATAGCTATGGCTTCTAAACCAGATCCACAATATCTATTGATCGTAATACCCGGTACTGATTTTCCAAGTGCTCTAGCAGATATCTGACGACCGATCTGTAGCCCTTGTTCACCTTCCGGATTCGCACAGCCTACGATAACATCATCCACCCATTCAGGTTGCAATTCCGGAGTTTCTGCCATCAAATGATTGATTACATCCACTGCCAAATCATCTGAACGATAGAAACGCAAAGCGCCTTTGCCCGCTTTACCTACTGCTGATCTATATGCTTTTACTATATATGCTTCTGTCATTTTTTTTAATTTTTAGGTCAATGTTTTAATTTCTCAATGGTTTGTTCTTTTCTAACATGTGCTGTATTCGCTCCAATGTCTTTTGCTCTCCTGCCAAACTCAAAAAAGCTTCCCTTTCGATGTCCAACAAATACTGCTCAGATACCATTGAAGTTTCAGAAAGATCACCTCCACACAATACATAAGCTATTTTCTGAGCAATTTTAATATCATGTTCTGAGGCATAATTTCCAAGTTTCAAAGAGTGTGCGGCTGCATATAGCGTGGCCATTCCAGCCCTTCCCAATACTTTAATGTCTTTGCGTTGAATAGGTGCTGTATATCCATCTGCCAGATATAAGACTTTGTCTTTGGCTTCTGCTATATTTCTCTTCACGTTCATGACCACTTCGTCTCGTCCTTTAATCAAATAACCATATTGATATGCTTCCTGTGCCGATGTAGCTACTGCTGCTGTGGCAATGGTTTTGAAGTTTTCAATTAAAGTAGGCATCTGAACATCACCTTCGAAAAAGGAGTCTCCGGTTCTCAACGCAAACTCTTTAGTACCTCCTCCTCCTGGAATAAGGCCTACGCCCACTTCTACGAGCCCGATGTAAGATTCTGCAGCCACCGCCGCACCATCACAGTGCATCAAGGTTTCACATCCTCCTCCAAATACATATCCTTGAGTCGCTGCAACCACAGGTATGGAGGAATATCGACATCTCATCGTCGTATCCTGAAATAATTTAACCGCCTGATTCAATTCATCAAATTGCTGTTGGAATGCAAACATTCCAATCAACATTAAATTGGCTCCAACTGAAAAATTTTGATCATTATTTCCAATCACAATTCCTTTCCAACCATCTTCCTCAGCTATTCTAATCGATTCTTGTACCCCTCTCAATATACCTTCACCTATTGAATTCATCTTCGAAGTAAACTCTAGGCAAAGTACACCATCTCCTATATCGTGTAAGGTCATCTCGTCATTCTTGTAAACAGCAGCTTTTTCTCTGTAGTCATCAAGATAGATGAAGGACTCGGCACCAGGAAGAGGTTCATATTTTTTGGATTCAGGATTGTAGCAAGTTCTAATTCCATCCTCACTTGAATAAAAGCTGTCAAATCCGGCTTTTTTCATTTCTTTCACCCAATCTGCAATCTTCTCGCCCTGAGCCTCAGCATCTTCAATCCCTTTTTCAAGACCGATGATATCCCAGTATTCGAAAGGTCCAAGTTCCCATGCGAATCCAGCTGTCATGGCATAATCTATATTATAGATTGCATCTGTTATTTCAGGATATCTCAAAGAAGCATAACTAAACATGGATGCAAAACTCTTCCGAATAAACGCTCCTCCTTTATCGTCTGATTTATATATGGCTCTGATCCTCTTTTCTAAATCATCAATTTGCTTTGCCACTCCTAACACAGGAAGTTTTGGAGCTTCTGTTTTTTCGTATTCATGCGTTTCCAGGTTAAGACCCAAAATCACGGGTCGTCCATTATCATCCCTCTCACCTTTCTTCTTATAAAAACCTTGGCCTGTTTTATTACCTAAATATTTATTTTCAATCAAATAATCAAAGAAATCTGGTAAATCAACCTGCTGTACATCCTGATCATCCGGACAATTTTCTTTAAGACCCTTAATGACTTTATCCATCACATCCAGTCCTACCAAATCTCCTAATCGATAGGAGCCAGTTTTAGGACGGCCAATCGCTGGACCTGTCAACTTGTCAACTTCGGTAATGGTTAAACCCATTTCCTTTGTCAGCTCCATGCCCTTTGCCATCAGATAAACTCCTACACGATTGGCGATAAATGCCGGCGTATCCTTACATAAAACCGTTTGTTTGCCTAATTGACGGTCGCCATATTGCATAAAAAAGTCAACAACAGATTTCTTGGTATCTGGAGTAGGTATTATCTCAAGCAAACGCAGATAACGAGGTGGATTAAAGAAATGTGTTCCAAGAAAATGCGCCTTAAAATCATCCGAACGTCCATCCGTCATCATGTGAATTGGAATCCCTGAAGTATTCGAACTTACGAGGGATCCTTTCTTTCTGTATTGATCTACCTTCTCAAAAATTTCCTTCTTAATATCAAGTCGCTCGACAACAACCTCTATGATCCAGTCACAATCTGCTATTTTCTCAAAATCATCTTCAAAATTTCCTGTAGTAATGCGGTTGACCAATTTCTTATCATAAAATGGCGCCGGTTTTGCCTTTGTGGCTGACTTCAAGGCACTGTTGACAATCCTATTTCGTACAGCCATTACGTTCTTTTGCTCTTCTTTTATATCGAAGGGCACGATATCTAACATCAACACTTCCAGACCGATATTGGCCAAATGTGCGGCAATTCCGGTACCCATAACTCCTGATCCTAATACAGCTGCTTTCTTTATCTGATACATAAAATGATTTTTTTTGACTTTAAGTCAAATTTATAAAATTGGTTGTTCGAATCCTAATTTAGCGGGTTTAATTGTTCCAGGTCAATTTTGCCTACGAATATTCAATCAACTATTGGGTAAACAATAGAATATGTGGCAGTGTTCAGCAACTACCGTCTAAAAATAAATAAAGAAATGGAAATAAACTTAAGCTACGTCAAGAGCGTAGACCAAGCTGGTCAGCATGAAGGGCAGCATGATCCAGAACCAAGAAGGGTTGAGGAATAGAAAGGCGAAACAAATGGCTGTCGATACCAAGAAAATAATCCACAACATGCCTTTCGAAAACATTTTTTTATCTGAATCTGCCATCTGATCAATTAATTTGCTGCAAACATATAACTTTTGCAACAAATTTTAATCTCATGTCGTCTAATATTTGAAAACTATTTGTAAGTCAATAGTTGTTGCCCATTACATTCGTGTCATTCTACTTTGACATTGACCTAGAAACAGCTTAGTTTTAGTACCATTTTGAAAACTAGAATATGAATCCAGAATCCAAGAATCCTTTTAGAGACAGATTCTTAAAGAAGCAATATCAAAAATATGATGTTAGCGATCCTGTCCTGAATTTCGAGAATAACCATTTACGCAGTCCAGAAAAGCCGGTTTTTGATCCTGCCAAAATGAATTTGAATACCTATCAGGGAGAATGGGGCCCTCAACAAATCATGCATCTTTTAAGACGAACCAAATTTGGAGTTACAAAGGATGATCTCAGGTATTTCAAGAACTTAAATATGGAAGATTCTGTGAATCTCCTATTGACAGAAGCACCTGTCCCCGATCCACCTGTCAATGATTATAATAATGGTGAAGACATGATTGATCCAGATGTGCCTTGGGGTGAAACATGGATCCATGCTCCCTACACGGATACTGTTACAGGAGGTAGAGTCATGTCGCTGAAGCGGTTTTGGTTGCAGAATATACTGGATCAAGGGCACAGCATCACTGAGAAAATGTTGTTATTCTGGCACAATCATCTGGTAACGCAATGGTGGGGAGTTTTTTTTCCGCAAGCGTCCTATAAATATCTAGAACTTCTGCGAAAGCACCAAATGGGTAATTTCAAACAATTGATGAAGGAAATCACCATCGATATTTCCATGCTTTACTATTTAAATGGTGCACAAAACCATAAGGATGCACCTGATGAAAACTATGCCAGGGAGCTACAAGAATTATTCACGATTGGAAAGGGACCTAATGCTGGATATACAGAAGGCGATGTACAAATGGCAGCAAAGGTACTAACAGGATGGACAGTCACTTGGCCTGAGCGGGAGATGGCTTACATGCCATGGAGGCACGATGAGTCCGACAAACAGTTTTCCGAATTTTATGGAAATCGAGTGATTCAAGGAAGAGGAGCGCAACAGGGTCGAGAAGAATTAGATGATTTATTGGACATGATATTTGATACCGAAGAATGCGCCCTATTTCTATGTAGAAAAATTTATAGCTTCTTCGTTTATCCTGAGATAAGTGAGGACGTTGAGGCGAATGTTATCGTGCCAATGGCCGAAGTACTCAGGGACCATGACTATACTGTCAAACCAGTATTAGAAAAACTATTGACCAGCCAACATTTTTACGATGTCAATGTAAAGGGATCATTTATTAAAGATCCGGCGAATCATTTGCTTGGATTATGGAGGACATTGGGTATGAAAGCGCCCAATCATTTTAGTGAATTTGAGGAAGCTGAACTGAAATCTTCTATGATATGGTCTATGCATAATGTCGGAATGCAACTCGGTGATCCTCCCAATGTTGCAGGTTGGCAAGCTTATTATCAGCAGCCGAATTACGATAAAGGTTGGATTACTACCAATACGATCACTTCCCGCGGGATTCACACGGATTCTCTGGTTTACTGGGGCTTTTGGTCACCGGCAGAACAGATACCTGCGGATTTGATTAAGTTTATTGAAGGCCTGGATCATCCTGAAGATCCAAATTTGCTTATCGACGAAATTACAGAGCTTTTATTTGGAGTAGACATCAATGATAGGGCTAAGGCAAGACTCAAGTCCATATTGCTCTCCGGTCAAGCACAAGATTACTATTGGACGGAAGCTTGGAATACCTATCAGGGTAATCCTACAGAGACGACTCGTATGTTGGTTGAGAATCGGCTTAAATGGATGATGCAAAGGGTATTACAATATGCAGAATATCACTTAATGTAAAACTTATTCCTTTATAAATTGACATAATAATGAAAAGAAGAGATTTTTTAAAATATACAAGTGCAGGGGTTGTGGTACCAACACTTGCTGGAGGAATAGGTGCAAAAGCATTAGGATATTCACCATTGACCTCTGCATTGGCCATGACACCTCAAAATGATAATGTGATTGTCCTGATTTATCTTGCAGGTGGAAATGATGGATTAAATACGGTGGTGCCAATGGATCAATTAAGTGCGTTAAACAGCGTCCGGCCTCATGTCATACTTCCTGAGAATAGTTTATTAAAATTAAATGGGACTTCAGTGGGATTGCATCCATCGCTGACTGGTTTTAGGGACCTTTACAATGAAGAGCGATTGCAGATTGTTCAAAATGTGGGTTATCCAAATCAGGATTTTTCTCATTTCAGATCTACAGACATCTGGATGAGTGGATCGGACGAAAATGTCGTTTTACCTCACGGATTGGCAGGGAGATATTTAAATTACGAATATCCTAATTTTCCAACCGAATATCCTAATTCTGATATGCCAGATCCTCTGGCTATAGAATTAGGCTGGACGGGTAGTCTTATTTTCCAGGGGCAGTCTGCTTCTATGGGAATGGTGATCAATAGTACGGATTCATTTTACAATTTGATCCAGGAAGAAGTAGAGCCTGCTCCGGACTCCAACGCCGGAGAAAGGATTGAGTACATTAGATTGATCGCTCAGCAATCGCAGGTTTATGGTGAAGTCATCAAGAATGCAGCTGCGAAAGTTTCAGCGCAAGGTACTTATCCGGAGACTAACCTTGCACAACAGCTAAAGATTGTAGCACGCTTGATTGCCGGAGGTCTGAAGACCAAGTTATATATGGTGACTATAGATGGCTTTGATACCCATGATACACAAATCCAGTCGGGTAATAATACACAGGGTATGCATGCAGAACTTTTGAGCGAATTGTCAGGCGCAGTATCTGCCTTTATGAAGGATTGCGACGGATTAGGTGTTTCAGACCGAGTAATGGGGATGACCTTCTCAGAATTTGGTCGTCGAATCATTAGCAATGCTTCTAATGGAACGGATCATGGAGCGGCTGCTCCACAGTTTTTATTTGGAAATCATGTTGCCGGAGGAATACTAGGCGAAAATCCTGAAATTCCGTCAGATGCGAACTATGAAGACAATCTTGAAATGCAATATGATTTCAGGCAGTTGTATGCTTCTTTGTTCGAGCAGTGGTTTTGTATAGATGGTAATGACAGAGCTGGTTTCATGTTGGACGATTTTTCTACGTTGCCTGTAACATCAGGTGCTCAATGTAGTCCAAGCTCTACCCATGATATTAATAAACTGGCAGGAAAGTCATTGATTGAAGTATATCCAAACCCTTTAAGTCATGTCGGTAAAGTAAAATTTGTTTCCTCAGGCCAGCCGATTGTCATCCGGTTATTTGATGTCCAGGGAAGGTTGGTCGATGAGTTGTTACGAGGTGCATATCCGCGAGGCAAACACTCGTTCAGTTGGAATGCTTCTGGTTTATTAAGTGGACATTATTATATTAATATTAGCGGGCAGGGAGTAAGCCAAAGTAAGAAATTGGTTAAGATATAGAAGAAGGCCTGAATAAGCTTGTTGCTTAAGGTATTAGGAAGTGGAATCCATTGTCATAGAGTTTAGGGAAATTGATGACCAAAAGAATTTACCAGGCCCAGAAACAGAATACTGCCATCAGATTTGTCGCTTGATTTTACGGAAGTAGAATCCAGTTCATTAGAGATACGGATATTTTCTGGCAAATGGTATGTTCCTGTTCCGAAAACAGTTCTTCAAGACGATTTCATTGACACTTGTAGCTTCATCTCCAACAAAATAAACATTCAACCTTTAAGATTTCTGACTTCTTCTGGCAAAGTAAAATTACCAGTCTCAATCGCTAAAATCTTACGAACCACACAATTGCTCATCCCTCCACAATAAATTTTCTTAAAAATTTGACTTTAAGTCAAAAAAATGTGATATTTACCACGATAGATAGTTCAATATCCCTATCTTACAGTCATTTAAGAATATACTCAAAGTCAAAATATGGAAAGTTCAGTAGCACAAAAAAAGACCATTAAAGGTGGTGCATTCGTCATCGAAAATCAGAAAGCTGAAGACGTTTACATTCCTGAAGAGCATAATGAAGAACAAGGAATGTTTATCGATATGGCTAAGGAATTTGTCAACAAAGAATGGCTACCTGTAAAGGAAGAGATCGAAATGCAAGCCAACCAGGCTTGTGAGCGTCTGCTTGAAAAAGCAGGGGAAATGGGATTTTTGGGATCTCACATACCTGCCGACTATGAAGGCCTTGAATTAGATACCAACACCAATACTCACATACTCGATGTGTTTGGCCCCATGGGCTCTTTTAACACCACCTTTGCAGCTCACACTGGAATTGGAATGCTGCCAGTGCTTTACTACGGAACAGAAGAACAAAAAAAGAAATACTTACCAGGATTAATTTCAGGTGAGCTGAAAGCAGCCTATTGCTTAACAGAGCCATCTTCCGGTTCTGATGCGCTTTCAGCAAAGACTACTGCCCATTTATCATCAGATGGAAAACACTACACGATCAACGGCCAGAAGATGTGGATCTCCAATGCGGGATTCGCTAACTTCTTCGTTGTTTTTGCACAAGTCGATGGAGACCAATTTACAGGATTTATCGTGGAAGACAAACCTGAAGGATTGACTCTTGGCGAAGAGGAGAAAAAGCTTGGAATTAAAGGTTCATCTACAAGAATGGTCTTTTTCGAAAACATGAAAGTTCCTGCAGAAAATGTACTGGGTGAGGTCGGTAAAGGGCATTTGATCGCTTTTAATGCATTGAACATGGGTAGATTCAAGTTGGGTGCAATGGCGATGGGAGGAGCAAAGGCCGTAATTGACATGTCTACCAAATACGCTAATGAGCGCATTCAGTTCAAACAACCCATCTCAAATTTTGGCGCTATTCAATATAAATTGGCAGAAATGACCGTCAGAAACTTCGCTGTAGAAAGTTCAGTTTACAGGGTTTCTGACTTGCTGGATGATAAAATTCAGGAGTTGAAAAACGAAGGTGTTACTGCCGGAGAAGCCAAAAGGCAAGCAGCAGAAGAATATGCCATAGAATGTTCCATCATTAAAGTAGGTGGTTCTGAAAGTTCAGACTATGCTGTTGATGAAAACGTACAGATCCATGGAGGTATTGGATTTTCTGAAGAGGCCATGGCAGCCAGAGCTTACAGAGACAACAGAATAACCAGAATTTATGAGGGAACCAATGAGATCAATCGTTTATTGATTGTAGAAATGCTTCTAAAGAAAGCCTTGAAAGGACAACTTGACTTAACGGGTCCGGCATGGGAGGTTCAAAAAGAACTTAAGCAAATGCCTTCATTTGCCAGTGTGGAGGGAGAATTTGGCCACGAAGAAAAAGCAGTAGAGGGATTCAAAAAATTGATTCTGCTGGTAGCTGGTGCGGCGACTAAAAAACAGATGGATGGAGAAATTAATCTCAAGCATGAGCAACAGTTATTGACCTACGTTGCAGACATGATTATTACGACATACAATGCAGAATCATTATTGTTGCGTGTTCAGAAATTAGAAGAGAGAGGTTCAGATAAGCAAGAAGTACATAAAGCCATTCTCAAAACTTATTTTCACGATGCAAAAATGAAAATGGATCAGTTATGCATGAATGCCATTCCACAGTTGGCCGCTGGTGATTTACAAAAGATTTTTGTCATGGGAGTCAGTAGGTTTAACAAATACCCTTTGCAGAATGTCATTGAGCATCGAAAATTAATAGCGAAAGACTTGATCGAAGCTAATGGTTACAGTCTTTTTAAGTAACAGATGATTTTTTTAAATTTAGAGAAGCCCGTTATCAGCAGATGATATCGGGCTTTTTTATTTTAAAAAATATAGTTTGGAAACTCTTCCAGATTTACTCTCATCAGATATTCACAAACAATGAAAATCTCTTCATTTTCAAACAGTTCATCAAATTCCTTTCGATTAGGCTTTATCTTATAGATCGGCTCACTATTTCTGTCTACTTCTATTTCTTCCATATCTGTAATTTCCGAAATTGCATCTAAGTCACTGTTTTCATTGATAGCTCTGTAGAACACATTACCATAAGAATCCAGACTGAGAAAGGAAATAATGACCTCTCCTTTATCAATTCTTTGGTTGAGAACCAAACTACCCTTATATGGCTTCACTTCATTATAAGGACTTAATTTCCACAAAGTGTCTACAGTTGTGTATTGACCACGAATGCTGTCTTCACCTATATACTCAATAGGTATACAATCCTCAATTGCATCAATGTATACCTCATCTTCTATTAAAGTACATCCTACTCGTCTATTCATGTCCTGCACACTTTCTTCAAAAAAATTAAATTCCAGGGCCAAAATATGCTGACCATTAATCGTAATAATTGTACTATCACTTTCACACATATAAACACCTTCATAGACTTCAGGAATTGCATCCAGAGCCTCCACATCTTTAGGATAGGTGTCATCAAATACGACCGGGGATTGACAGGCTGCCATCACCATTACTAAATAAATGAAATTTTTCATATCAAATATTATTTGGCAATAAGTTAGTCAGGAACTAGAGAAATTCAGATGATTTAGGTCAATGTCAGAGCTGACATTGGTCTGAATTACTGAGGCATTTGTTTTAGTTTTTCCTTATCTAAGATTTTGATTTCACTCCCATCCACTTTAATGATTTTTTCACTTTTAAAATCACTTAATGTTCTGATGACAGTCTCTTTCGCAGCGCCTGTGAGACTGGCCAGATCTTCTCTCGAGACAGAAAACTCATCGGAATTAGATTTTTTACTTACAGAGAGCAGTGCATTAGCCAGTTTTTTACGCATAGAGCTGTAAGCAATCTCTAGCAGCTGTTGTTCAGAATGACTGGCATGAGTAGCCAACATAGATATAAATTTGGCAGCAAAATCACGGCTATTAAAAAGCAATAATCTAAAATCCTTTACTGGAATCAAGGTGACGATGGTGTCTTCTTGTGCCAATGCGTTTTCCTGATACGTTTCATTGGCAAGAATTGGAACATAACCAAAAAAATCTCCGGGACCGTATAGATTATTGATCAAATCTTTTCCTAGTTCCGAAGTTTGGTAAGTCTTGACATGTCCTTCTATGATGTGAAATAAATATTTCGGATATTGACCTTCTTCGTATATCAATGCTTTTTTGTTAAACCTTCTTTCCTCTCTGTTCTCTGAAAGCTTTTCTAAGGCCTGCTCCGCTTTGGCTTCGTTAAAAAAGGTCTTTAATCCAGCTTGGGTACTGTCAATTTTTCTTAATGACTCACTTTTCTTTAATCGCATTTCTATACATTCGAGCAATTCTGTATCGTCGAATGGCTTGGTGATATAATCATCGGCCCCTAATCCCATTCCTTTCCTGAAATCCATTTTTTCGGTTTTGGCAGTAAGAAAAAGAAACGGAACATGGAGTAAAGCGGGATTTTTATTGATGATTTTAAGAACTCCGAAACCATCTAACTCCGGCATCATCACATCACAAAGTATTAAATCAGGATTGCTGTTTTGAGCTAACCTGACACCTTCCTTTCCATTTTTGGCCTGGAGCGTTGCGTAGCCGGATAAATCCAAAATCTCTGCAACATTTTCTCTTATGTTGTCATCATCTTCTATAATCAAAACTTTCTTCATACTCAATCTTCTAATGGCCTCTACTGCAGTTGATCCAATTCACTAGGCTTAATAAAATTGACCTTATTAAAGTGACATGGATCAGCTGTCATGTTGAGACAAATCAATGATTAATCAGGCCTTTTTTCTTAATTTCAAGGTAATTAATATTTCTCAATTTAAATAGCTATGAAGAATATTCTCATCCCCGTGGATTTCTCTGAAAACAGTAAAGACGCTCTAAAGTACTGTCTCGATTTCATAGAGAACGATAAGTCTCCGGTGAATTTATATTTGGTCAATGTTATCGAACCTGCAATGGATTCTATTGAGTACCCTGCCATTGCCACTACTGCTAATCAAGAGTTGGCCAAAGTGGCTCGTAAAAATCTGGCGAACTTTGTTTCTGAACACGCTAAATATAATTTACAGCGCATTAACCTAAAAATCATAACAGCGGTGTTGATAGGCCCTGTCGCTCCTACTATTTGTAAGGAGGCAAGAGTAAAGGAAGTTGGGTTAATTATCATGGGAACCAAAGGAAAAGGTAAAACGAGAATAGATAAGATTTTCGGAACAGTTTCAGAAGAAGTTATTAAACATGCGGCCATACCTGTATTGGCTATACCTGCGGGTTGCGAATTTAAGAGCATAGATAATATCATTTATTCTTCTGCCCTTGATAAGTCCGATGCTTATCAGATCTGGTCGCTTTCTAAGTTGATCGAACCGCACACCGCCATTATTCAATGTGTGCATGTAACAAGCGGAAAAAAAGATGAAAAGGAGGCAGACCATATTTTGAATTTTTCAAGATTCATTGAGGAGACTCATCCAGGATTGAAAACGTCATTTCATAGCATCATCCATGAAAATGTGGAACAGTCGATTTCTGAATTTGCTGAGCAATACGATGCGGAGATGATTGTCATGCTTCAATCCAATAGAACGATATGGCAGCGTCTATTTGGGACCCGACACACTCAGAAAATGACCTACATGATCAATGTCCCATTAATGATTCTCAAGTAAAATTCATTTAGGGTACATCTTTAAGTGCATATTGCATCATTGATTTGACCGGCTAAGTGAAAAAGCAAGGGCTATCCCAGGGTAGAGATAGCCCACTTTTGCAGACACAAAATGCTATTGTGTCAAGAGAGAGTTAATAACCTCTACAAAAGGTGCTTACGCTTCTTGTGTTTTCTTATCGTAATCTATGGCAAGAAAAGGGAATTGATTTTGATGAAATGTGGCTACCATTTTACTGCCTGAAGAAAAAGCGGAGCGTATGAGCCGGCTGTATTTGTTACTCATGATCAATAAGTCTGGTTTCTCTTCTTCCATGAAACGAGTAATTCCTTCTTCCACTGAAATACCGTGGTAAAAATGTTTTTTGGTTGAGTAAGGTCGAGCCAGTTTGGCGAACCCTTCGAACTGTTCCTTGACCACCAAGGTGGGCTGATTAAAAAAGCTGTAGGTGTCTACCATAAGTAAATGGATCATCGCATCCTTGGGAAGTTTAAAGAAGTTTAAGAAATACCGGAATACTTCTTTGTCCATTTCATTATATGAAGAGGCAAAGACTACATCTTTAATGGTTTTATTAAGTTTAATGTCTTTGATGATTAATACCGAACAGGAAATATTTTCGATGACCTTTTCAGCATGACTTCCAAAGACCTGTTCTTTCAAGTCAGAAATACCATTGGAGCCCATCACAATGAGGTCTATCCCCTCTGCTTTGATTAAGTCATTGACAGCTTTTTTAAATTTTCCGGTGCCTACCTGAATGGTGTAATCTACATCATATGCAACAGCATAAATTTTACATCTATCCGTCAGGTTTGTTTCATTCATCGTCAGTTTCGAATCGGTAATGGTGAGCTTTTCTTCTTTATCCAGAAAATGATAGATCACCAATTCAGCCTGGTGTTGTTCAGCAAGCATAAATGCCGATTCTAATATGCTGTTAATTCTGGAGTCGATGTCGATAAGCGCCGCAATTTTCTTCATTTTTTTTCTTATAAAGATGAGATGTAGCTTTTGATTATTCTATGAGTGAAATCATCACCGCCGATGATTTAGATCAGTCCATATCCTCCCTGTTCCCTTTAATTTTATCATATAAAGAAGAGACCATGTTAATGACGACCAATTTACAAGCAAAGGATCTGATGAAAACCAAAGTCCTGACACTCCATCCAAAGGATCGAATGGAGCGGGTCAAACAAATTTTTGATCAGTACAATATAAGACACCTTCCGATTCTTGTTGCTGACAGAATAGTGGGAATCATCAGTAAATCTGATTTTTTGAAAGTAGAGGGAATTTCCAGAGATAGCTTTGATGCCTTTCTCACTGAAAAAATAATGAAATTGCATCATGTTGAGCAATACATGACTTCTCAGATTATTTGCTGTGATGGTGAGACTCCTCTCAGCAAAATACTCGATTTGTTTCTCTGCAACGAGATTCATTCTCTACTTGTAGTTGAAAAGGGGAAACTTTTAGGAATTATAACCCCACAAGATATTCTACGGGTACTTCGTCAAGAAATGGGTGATGAATAAGGTTTTAGATCCCAAATCTCAATTCTTAGACGGACCCAACAGCAGGGGTAAAGAATTGACTTTTTCTTTGAAGGTCATGTTGCAATTGTTGAAAGGATTTAGAAAGCTACATTTCGTAGGTCCTTGCATTACATTTTTTGGCTCTGCAAGAACTCCGAAAGACCATATCTATTACCAGAAGACGTCAGAGTTGTCCAGAGAATTATCCAAATTAGGATTTACGATCATGACTGGCGGTGGTCCTGGTATTATGGAAGCTGCAAATAGGGGAGCTTTTGAAAGGGGTGGAAAATCTGTCGGTTGCGCCATCAGGCTTCCAAGAGAGCAAGATGTAAATCAATATATGCACAAGTGGATTGTCTTTGATTTCTTCTTCGTTCGTAAAGTTTTACTCCTTAAATACAGTTACGCATTTGTCGTGATGCCTGGAGGTTTTGGAACATTGGATGAATTGTTTGAAACCATCACACTGATTCAGACCGCAATACTACACCATTTTCCGGTAGTCGTCATGGGGTCTGAATACTACTCAGACATTCAGTCTATGATACTGAAGATGGAGAGAGAACAGACCATTTCTCCGGAAGATAAGCAACTGGTTTTATTTACCGATAGCACTGATGAAGCAGTCAATCATATTAAAGTGTATATCGCTGAGAACTATAAGGTTAAGTACAAGAGGAAGGCCTTCTGGTTGTTAGGCGAAAAAAGATTACAAACCAATCAAAATTAATGTTATGAAAAATTTATTGATTCTATCTATATGCCTTCTTCTGCATTTGAATCTCATTGCTCAGGATAAAAGTGTGGAGGCAGACCACTTATATACTTATCAGAATCTATTGAAATTAAGCCCAGTCGAACTAGGTAGAGCTGAATTTCAGATAGGATTTGAACGGTATTTTAACAACAGGAAGACCAGCTTGAATACTTTAATTTCTATCATAAGTGGAGATAATGGCGAAGAAAAGCGTGGTGGTTTTCAGGCATTCTTACAGTATCGATTCTACTTAAGTCAATTGTACAAAGAGACCCATCAGACCTTAAACATGTATAACATTGGCTTTTACTCAGCACCTTATATTTTAGGCTTGTACCAAAATGAAACTTATTCTAACTGGTACTACGATCCAGAGAAAGGGGATACTCAAACGGAACTGGTGGATGAAGAGATAACAGCAGGAGAAGGAGGTGTCTTGTTGGGCGTTCAGTTTGACATTACCAAAAGGATCGTACTTGACATTTTTATGGGAGGCGGTGTACGGCAATCTAAAATCGTACGCAATAGGGACGCAAGTGGAATAGAAGACTACGGTCTTTTAGATCAAGGTTACTCAGGAGTGAAGCCTAGAATTGGATTACAAATGGGCATTACATTTTAAAACACAATATATTATGGAAATTACAACACATAAAACTACAGAACAAATCAAAACCGAATTCCAAACCATCTTTCCAAATCTAAAAATTGAATTTTACCGTAAAAAACATGAGACATATCAGGGTTCCAAAGATGAACTCAAAATCAATCAGGACATGGAGCTGGAGAAGTTAAATCCTATGCTCCTTAATGGTGAGATAGATATTGATTCTGAAATGACAGTTGCAGAATTAGAAAATGCTTTTGAAAATAAGTTTGGATTGCATATTCAGGTGTATAGAAAGTCAGGAGAGCAGTGGATGCAAACTTCTATAACAGACCATTGGACATTAGCTAAACAAGAAATGAAAAGTGAGGACCTGGATCATTTCTACAGTGATTGATTAAGGTCAATGGCACCATTGACATACATCATCTTGAGGATGAAATCATTCCAGCATCTTTAAGTAAAATTAAATCAAATGAATTTATTAGCTCCAGTACATTCAATTATGACTAAGGAACTGACGACCATCTCTCCTGAAGATACCATTAAGAAGGTTGAAGATCTTTTTAGAACGCATAAAATCCACCATTTACCTGTAGAAAAAGATGGCAAATTTATAGGCATGGTCAGCAAGTCAGATTATCTGCACTTCAAAAGGGGATTTAATGAAATAGACATTGAAAACAAATGGGATCTATTTCGACTTAAGTCTCATACCGTAGACGAAATCATGACTCGTAAGATTGCGAGACTGGCCCCTGAAGATAAAATCAATGTAGCTATTGAGATTTTTAAAGAAAATCTTTTTCATGCCATTCCTATTGTTGATGGTGAGCGACTCGTAGGCATTGTAACGACATTGGATATCATTAAACACCTGTCTGAAGACAAAGAAATTTATAAATCCTATACTTCTTGAACATGGCAAACGTAAAAATATATGGTGCGGAAACTTCTCGTTATGAGTATTTCAAGTATTCACTTGAACAATTTTTAAGAAGATATAATCTGAATCTTGAAATAGAAGAGATTAAGAATGTAAGTCAGATTATCGAAGATCATGTCGAATCGATTCCTACCCTTCGAATAAACTCGCACGTAGACATTGTCTACAGCGAAAAGGAAGGGATTGAAAACTTTGTAACCAAGTCAAAGGAAAATATAATCCAGGAATTTGCTCCGGATCTCTTGACTAAGATTCTTGTGCCAATCGATTTTTCAGAGAACTCTTTAAATGCATTTAATTACGCATTGGGGCTTGCTAAGGAGATAGGTGCTGAAATCGAATTATTATACGTGAATCACCCCTCACCCATGGTAGTCGATGGTCAAATCCTGGTAGATGATGTCACAGTCGCTAACAGAAAGTACAACCTACATCGTATTGTAGAAAAGACACGGAAGGAACTGGAAAGGCAAAGAGTAGATAAGGAGTTTGTGATGATTAGAGATACTTACATGATGGGTTTGGCAGCGGACAAGATCATCGAAAAATCAAAGGACAAAGATCTGGTGATCTTGGGGAACACGGGTGAAAGTGCGAGTAAAAAAATTCTGGGGTCAGTGTCATTAAAAGTCTCCAGTCATGGACATTGTCCGGCCATGTTTATACCTCCAAATCTAAAGTATTCAGGATTGAAGAAAATAGTTTACGCTTATGCTCCAACCAGTTATGATCAAAAAGTCCTTAAAAGCATTGCGAAATTAGCGAGGAAGTTTGAATCTGAGATACACATTATACATGTAGATGACGGGACGAAATATGAGCCCTATGATATATCTTCGTATGTAAGCCATATGTATGAAGACATTCAGTTTATATGTGAAGAAGTGCAAGCTACAAATGTTTCTTCGGGAGTCAACAACTACGCGGAAAATATCAAGGCAGACTTGATCATATTATCAAAGAAGAAGAAAAAACTATTGGAGCAAATCATTCAGAAGAGCCAGACCAAGTCGACTTTGATGAAATCTCAAACTCCCATCATGGTTTTTCACAACGATGATATAGGTTGTCTGTGCGGCGGAGCATGTCGTCAAAAACCTGATGCAAATTGTCACCATTAAAATCATTAGAAAATGAAGAATATTCTGATTCCCTTCGACTTTGGAAAAATTGGTCTCAATGCCATGAAATATGCGTTTCAGATGCACAAAGAAGAAGCCAAGTATGTCATTTTGCACATATTAGATGGAAATCTTAGTCTGCAGGACCCACTAACCTATACTGCGGGTCTCACCAGGGGCGATAGTATTATCAATGAAATGGATCGGCTTGCTGCTGAAACTTTAGCTGAATTGAGTGCTGACTATCCTTTTCTCTCGGAAGTGGAGGTCGGATCCACTGTCGAACTGATTGTGGATAAAGTTGAGAAAGGTCACTTTGATGCGGTGGTAATGGGGACCAGAGACAAGTACGATCTGTTCGATAAATGGTTGGGGACAGTTTCTCTTGGAGTTGTAAAGAGGGTGGGGGTTCCGGTCTATCTTATTCCGAATCAAGCGGAGTACAAGAAGATTAATCGGGTCGTGATCGCAACAGATCATCATCTTGAATCAGATCGAATTCTAGAGTATCTACTGGAGTGGAATGCAAATTACAAGGCAGACTTGCACTTTGTACACATTATAGACCAGAAGGGGAAAAATGAAGGATTTCTAAGAAACATCGTAGAGGAGTATTTCGAAAAAAGAAATCTAGACTTCCCTTTCACTGTCATTCAAAAGGAAAAGGGAGACATTGTTAAAGAACTCATCAACTATTCTGAGCAAAAGGAAGCTGACCTGCAAGTTATGATTACAGACAAAATGTCGTGGTTAGAGACTATGGTTTCTGGTAGCATAAGTAAGAAAATGATATTGAAAGCGAGGAAACCCACACTATTTCTACCATCAGGATTAAAAAAGCGAAGCCAAATTTTGTTCAGTTCTGCGGCAATCTAAATATATTTAAAATGACACTGACTACCATAGATTTAAGCACCCACGTATCTGAAATTATGACAGCAAGTTATATTTCAGTTCATCCAGATGCTTCAATGTTTGAAATCAAAGAAATTTTCGAAAGTAATAACTTTCACCATCTGCCAGTAGTAAATGAAAACAAAGTCGGAGTAGGCGTTATCAGTCGTAGCGACTACAATAAACTGTTGCATCATTTTACGCTATTCAATTTTGAGGATGCCAAAATCTATAATGAAAAATTCTTTAGATCTTTGATAGCAAGCGACGTGATGACTAAGAACCCTATCAGTGTTTCATATCATACGGAAATTAACGAGGTTTTGAAAATGTTTATGGTCAATAAATTTCACTGCCTGTTGGTCAGGTCTGAGGAGAAATGTGTAGGAGTGGTTACACCCTATGACTTTTTGGAACTACTATTAAATCATGAAAGCTAAGTGAAGATGATCATCAGAGTAGGCGATATTATGAGAGAACGTCCCATGACTTTAGAGCGCAACGCCAGTTTAAAAAACGTTGTGAAATTGATCCAAATAGCTGGTTATTCACACGTGCCTATTACTGAAAATGAACAATTAATTGGAATTGTTTCCAAGACAGATCTGAGCGCCAGATTTCTAAGAATGTTAAATGAAACAAGTGGTAGACATTATACTCAAATGTTGATGAACCATATACCTGTAGGAGATATTATGCACGAAGATCCTATTACCCTCAAGAGAGAAGATGACGTGCAGTATGCGGTAGAACTATTGCTCCAGGGTGAATTCCATGGATTAATAGTAGTCAATGATGAGCAGAAAGTAATAGGAATCGTTACGGCATACGACTTACTAAAATCTTTGCATATTGAAAGCAAAGTATAATCTAATGGCACATTACTTTTCCGAGACTCCAGTACAATTCTAAATTGACCGGCATTTCTACAGCTATTCCTCTGTATATTAAGAATATACCAACCATAAGTTGTAAGTATGTCATCACTTTATTCCATCTAAGTCGGTTTGACAGGGTCAAATAAGAAGACCCGATAAGAAGCAGAAACATGGCCGGAAAAGTACCCAATCCGAAATAGGCCATAAAAAGTGAGCTGTTCGACAGACTACCTGAATTTAAAGCACCCGCCAAAGCAAGATAAACTAAACCACATGGAACCAGGCCATTCAGCATTCCGAGGAACCAGGCATTTCTTGAAGCCTTTTCTTGCAGTATATAGCGTATTTTCCGATGATAATAGGAGATAGCTTTCTGATAGATTTTATTTTTTGATATGGTTCTCTCTAAGTTGATTGAAACGAAAGCCATGATGATTAAGACGATACCAACCAGAATGGTCAACGGCTTTTGTAAACCCGTTAGGCTAATCGCACTGATAAATAAGCCTGCTATAAGACCTAGAATCATATAGCTGCTGGTTCTTCCTAAATTGTAAAGGATGACCCTCAGCGTATTTTTGATTCCTCCTCTATGGATACCTGGAAGCAATGCAAATGCCAGTGGTCCGCACATGCCTAAACAATGTAGACTTCCAAACATACCAAGCGTAAATGCTACGTAGAACATCAATTACCAATAGATTTTTTGTTCTTTATAATAAGAGCAATTTTGGTCCTTCCAACTCACTTTTACATTCCATATCCCATCTGATAGGTTGGCTATTGAAAGCGTGGTTGTCTGACCTATATCCGTGAGGGTTTTTTCTATATCTTGATGTTTATCCGAAGGTCGATAAAGAAGAACTTTCGCTTCGTCAACTTCCGCATGTGATCCAAAATTAAGAACCAGGCTGTTGCTATGTTTCTCTACCAAAATACTTAAGTCTTCTTTTAAGAAATTGCGATTGCTGATATCATCGAATTTACTCTGATAGTGAATATCGTGGTCGTAATAATTCTCTACGACCAGACTATGATCTACCTGAAAAGATTTCACTACTATTCTCACTAGTAATGCGATATAAATGGTAAAAAAAATGATTAATGCAATACCCCAATTAATTTTCATGATTACTATTTTATAGGTCCAATAAATGTGGTTTTTACCTGGTCTATCACTTTTTCATCAACCAGGACATCAATCTTAAGATTGATTTTTCTTTCATCCATTAATTCCTTAGGTATCTTAATCAACAGCACTCCCTCCGTCTGACCTTGCTTGATCGTTTCGGGCTTTGACCCTATGAACTCAAATTCAACCTGGTTCATGTTGCTACACCTGAACTCGAGATTTAAAATCTCATCAGTTTTGTTGGTCAACTGATAATTGTACATATTGGATATCCTGTTATTGTATGCCTCGTAGAAAAGTGTTCCAGGTGTTTTTAATATTAAAACTTCCACTTCAGATCTGGTCATTAATAAAAATGCTTCCAGGGCAATTAGAATTACAAGCACCACACTGTAGGCAATGGATCGATTATTGATCTTGCTGTGTTGGTCATTGGTAATACTTTGGTAACTATCGATTCTGATTAAGCCCTTTGGCCTATCGATCTTCTCCATCACTTCATCACATGCATCCATACATGCCGTACAATTCACGCATTCAAGTTGAATACCATTTCTAATGTCTATACCAGTAGGACAGACCTTAACACATAGATTACAGTCGATGCAATCGCCTTTTACAACTTCGTCTGAAGGAGCGTTTTTTCTTATCTTGCCCCTTGGCTCTCCTCTGACAAAATCATAATAGACTGCCAGTGATTTTGTGTCTAGAAGTACTCCTTGTAATCTGCCGTAAGGACAAATTGTAGTACAAACCTGCTCTCGAAGAAAGGCAAATACGCCATAAAATACCAGTGAAAATATAATCATAGCTATAAAGCCATTGATGTGTAGTAGAATGGGTTCAGTAATGAGTTGAAGGACTGCTTTTTTCCCAATTATGTATGCTAGGAAAGTATTTGCAATAGCGACAGAAATCATAAAAAATATCAGATGTTTGATACCTTTCTTTAACCATTTTTCTATAGTCCAGGAAGATTTATTAAGTCTTATCTGTGCTGTGGCATCTCCCTCTATAAAGTATTCTATACGTCTGAAGACCATTTCCATAAAAATAGTTTGGGGGCATATCCATCCGCAGAACAGCCGACCATAAATTACTGTAAACAAAGCGATGAATACAATAAAGATGAGCATGCCGATGACGAAAAGAAAAAAATCTTGAGGAGGAAAATAAAAGCCAAATAGTATGAATTTTCTTTCAAGAATATTTAGAAGAAACAAGGGTTGACCCTTCCATTCCAACCACGGTAACACAAAGAGTAAAGCCAGGAGAAAGTAGGAAAGAATTTTACGATAATTGTAGTATCGGCCATTTGGTTTTTTAGGATAAACCCAGACTCGTTTTCCTTTTGAATCGACGGTTGCCAGTGAATCTCTGAATTCTTCATTTTCCTCGTCGTGGGTAGTCATAGGCTAGTTTGTCAAATTTAGATCATCGACTTCGGCATCATTGCTTCCAATGGGCACTGCAATTTCCTCTTCTGGCACATATAGAGTGCCTTCCTTTGCTTTTGGATTAGGGGGATTGGTTCCATGAAGCGTCTGAATGTAACTGGCAACACTTTGTATGGTGGTTGGTTTTAACTGCGTGTTCCAGGGTATCATACCTTTCTCAGGCACACCATATTTAATGATCTTGAAGATATCCTTAATATTCCCACCATGAATCCAATAATCATCTGTAAGGTTAGGTCCAACAAGCCCCTGACCTTCAGGACCATGACAAGCTGCACAATTTTTAATGAATACTTCCTGTCCAAGAATCAGGCTCTTCTCATCTTCGATAAAAATAACATTGTTTTCATCGATCGAAGCGGTCATCTTAGAAAAAAATCTCTCTTTTTGTTCTTCGGCTTCCTCCATAGCAATTCTATATTCCATTTCTGAACTCCAATCGTTAGGTCCCCACTCATAGATCCACATATAGACCACTGAAAAGGCAATCGTCCCATAAAATAAAAACAGCCACCAAGGAGGTAATTTGTTGTCAAGCTCACGAATACCATCATAGGAGTGTCCTAGATCTATCGTTGATTCCTTGTCCTTAGGCACCAGACTCCACATCCACTGATATATTTTTTTCCAACTCGGCATAGCCATAGTCTTAACGACTTCTTCCTTTTCAATTCCCATTTCCTGCTGGAGTCTGAGTTTCTGAAGGTCAAGAAAATTGAAGACCATATTGAAAAAAGTAATCATGACAGCCAAGATCACCAATAAGGCTAGAATGAGAATAATATTTTCATATGCCTTATCCAGAATCGTAAGCCCTCTTTTAGCATGAAGTTGAACTGAAGAGCATATGACCAATATCCAGATTTTACTAAGATGTTTCATAATTCTGTGGCTATTTGCGGTTTTCAATATTTAAATCCTCTTCATTGACCAGAGGCAGATGAGAAATATGTTGTATGGTTTTCTTGTTTTTGGTAAAAATCAGAATGGCCGATACAATGAAAACAAACATGAATGTAAGTAGCGCAAACAATGCCATCCAATTGATATTTCCGGCAGACTCAAGAATATATTTATACATATCGCATTATTTTTCTTCAACAAAAATTTGAGGTGTCGCATCTGTGCCTAGTCTTTGTAAGTAGGCAATCAAAGCAATGATCTGTTTGTCCTCCAGATTCTCTTGTTCTATACCCTGCGACTCCAAATTGGCCGTAATCTGTTTCGCCTGCAATTCCAGGTCCTTAACAGCTATGTCAGCATAATTTTCCGGATAAGGGGTATTCAATATTTGAAGCGTTCTGATCTTCTTTGCAGTATACTTGGTATTGATTTTTCGTTTAAATAACCAGGGGTAAGCAGGCATGATAGAGCCAGGAGACATCGAATTTGGATCTAACATGTGATTGTAGTGCCAGCTGTCTGGATACTTGTTTCCTACACGATGAATATCAGGCCCGGTCCTTTTCGAGCCCCATAAGAAAGGTCGATCATAGATAAACTCTCCGGATTTAGAAAAATCACCATATCGCTCTGCTTCAGATCTGAAAGGACGGATCATTTGGGAGTGGCATCCCAGACATCCTTCAGCAATATAGATGTCTCGGCCTTCCAATTCCAATGGTGTATAGGGCGTCACACTCTCAATTTTTGGAACGTTTTTATCAATGATGATCATAGGAAAAATCTCCACAAGTCCACCTATCATGACCAATACCGTTGCGGCAACGAGCATCTGTACCGGTCTTTTTTCTATCCACTTATGCCAATATTCACCTTTTCCAGAAACTATTTTTTCTTTAGGAGGAGCACTAACCTCTGGGTCGGATACTTTGCCTTTACGGGTAGTTTTCCACAGATTATATACCATCATGAACACACCTGCTACATAGATGGCGCCACCCAAGGCTCTCAGCATGTACATGGGTATGATCTGAGTAACTGTCTCCAGGAAGTTACCGTATGTCAATAAACCATCCGGTTCGAATTGCTTCCACATTAAACTTTGTGTCCATCCCGCCCAGTAAAGTGGGATGACATAGAATATGGTACCCAAAGTCGCTATCCAGAAATGAGCATTGGCCATTTTGACAGAATGTAGTTTGGTGTTATACAGTCTGGGAATGATCCAATAAAGGATTCCAAATGTCATCATCCCATTCCACCCCAGCGTTCCTACATGTACGTGAGCAACTGTCCAATCCGTATAGTGACTGATTGCATTGATCGATTTGATAGATAGAAGGGGACCTTCAAGTGTCGCCATACCATATGCTGAAATAGCCACCACCATAAATTTTAAAATGGGGTCTTGCCTTACCCTGTCCCATGCACCACGAAGCGTGAGTAAACCGTTTAACATTCCTCCCCAAGAAGGTGCTATCAACATGATGGAGAAGACAGTTCCCAGTGACTGAGCCCAGTCTGGTAAGGAAGTGTATAGGAGATGGTGAGGTCCGGCCCAGATGTAAATAAATATTAAACCCCAGAAATGGATGATCGATAATTTGTAGGAATAGACCGGGCGATTAGCAGCTTTAGGCAAAAAGTAATACATCAGCCCCAGATACGGAGTGGTGAGAAAAAAGGCTACTGCATTATGCCCATACCACCATTGAATAAGAGCATCCTGGACACCCGCAAAAACTGGAATACTTTTCACCAGTGATACCGGAAGTTCCAGATTGTTAAAAATATGAAGAACAGTCACCGTCACCCAGGTAGCGATGTAAAACCATATGGCAACATATAAGTGGCTTTCCCTCCTTTTCAAAATAGTGCCGAACATATTGATTCCAAAGGCCACCCAGACCAACGCAATTAAAATGTCAATGGGCCATTCCAGCTCAGCGTACTCATGCGCACTTGTAATTCCCAAAGGAAGCGACACTGCAGCCAATAATATGATGGTTTGCCAGCCCCAAAAATTGAATTTGGAAAGGAAATCACTGTACATACGGGCTTTGAGTAAACGCTGAAGTGAGTAGTAAACGCCCATGAATATGCCATTACCGACAAAGGCAAATATCACGGCATTGGTATGCAATGGTCTGATTCGTCCAAAAGAGGTCTCAGCCGAAAAATTTAAAACCGGCCATACCATTTGCAATGCAGCAAGTAAGCCAACGAGCATACCTACTACTCCCCAGAGAGAAGTTGCTATGGCAAAATTTCTTACAATCTTGTCGTCGTACTTAAATGTTTCTAGATTAGACATGTATTAATTGATTATAACTTGTTTTGAGGATGTTTTTCATCATCGAATAATATTCTAATAGAAGGGGTGAAATCATCATCGTATTGACCATCGTTAACTGCCCAAAAAAAAGCGGTAAGAAACCCAATAGCGAGCAATAGACTAATGATGATTAAGACCAGAATGATTCTCATATTTTCCGTTTAATAAGCTGCAAAATAGTGGAGGCTTGGTATCGATTTGATGACTTACATCACTCTTTAGGTTGATAAGCATCATGATTCAATACGAAGGCAGATATTTTACTGGTCAGTATGGAATATAGAATGATGGTGATGCTGCTTAAAGGCATTAATATAGCTGCAACGATGGGTGAAAGTTGGCCAGAAACAGCAAAGGATAAGCCTATAACATTATAAAGAAATGCAATCACAAAAGCGCCATAGAGTGAGTGTCGAAGTTTCGTAAAATACCTATTCACGCGTTTTAATTGAAACAAATGATCAGCTGAGATCATGACATCACATGCGGGCGTGAAATTATTGTTATCTTCCACTACCACTACTCCAATATCACTTTGCTTAAGAGCACCGGCGTCATTGAGACCATCACCGATCATCATCACACTATGTCCTTGACTTTGTAGATTTTTAATGTACGCTAACTTATCTTTTGGTGATTGATTAAATCGCAGTTCTGCGTCTTTGGGGAACAAGCCCTGCATGCGCTCAAATTCAGAACTTCCATCACCTGATAAAAGTGCTAATTTGTAATGCTTGAGAGTACCAATAAGCTCTTTTATCCCAGACCTCAGCCTTTTATTAAATTTGAAATAACCATAGATCTGCCCATTAATTTCAACAAATGATTTACTGCTATCCCTGCTAGGACTATTGAATATGAAACGGCCTGATCCTAATCTCACATTGTAATTTCCATATCGCCCTATAATTCCTCGTCCGGGGATTTCTTGAAAGTCGCTTATCTGATAATGTTCACCTTGATAGTGTTGGCTTATTGCTTTGCTAAAGGGATGATTAGAATGGCTGGTTAATGATACGATCATATCCATATCATGGGAATTAAGTGGTTGACCATAATAGCTTACTTTTAATCCATTGTTTTCGGTGATCGTACCAGTTTTGTCAAAAATAACGGTGTCGATATCAGCAAATTTTTCGATAGTATGAATCGATCGGACATAGAATTTTCTTTTAGCTAAGATTCTCATGGCATTTCCAAGAATGAAAGGGACACTGATGGCTAGTGCACATGGACAGGCTACAATTAATACGGAGGTTAAAGAGGTATATGCAATAGAGGTATCTTTATTTATCCAATAAATAAAAGTCAGCACGGCAATCGTTAAAATAACAAGAGAAAAATACTTACTAATTTTATCCAACAGTAGTGTTGCGCTGCTGCTTTTGTCAATCTTAAAAACTTGCTCATTCCATAGCGTAGTCAGATATCCTTGCTCAACAGATCTTGTTACCTTGATTTTAATGGCAGCTCCTTTTTGTCGTCCTCCGGCATAAATTTTGGCACCTTTCTCTTTATGGTGAACTTCAGATTCTCCAGTTACAAAGCTATAATCGATCTGACAGTTGGTACTAAGCAACTTACCATCACAAGGTATAATCTCCATGTTTCGTACCCTGATAATGTCCCCTTTTCTTACTTGATCTATGGTTTTGGATTTAAAGACATCATGGTCCAGAACATCTACTGAAATAGGAAAGTAACTTCTGTAGTCTCTGTCGAAATTCAAGTGTTTTTGAGTTCTATTTTGATACCATTGACCTAAAAGAAGAAAAAACACAAAGCCAGAAAAGCTATCTAGATATCCTTCACCAACTCCGAAGGTAATTTCATACACACTTCTAAGAAACAAAGCGAGCATTCCCAATGCCAGCGGAAAATGAATTCCAAGATGACTATTGACCAAATTTTTATAAGCATCCACCAGATAGTTTCGGCCTGCATAAAGCAGCACCGGTAGCGATAGAAGTATATTGATGTAACCTAGAAAATAAGATTTAAATGCACCATGAAGTCCCAAATATTCTGGGAAGCTCAAGAGCATAATATTACCGAAACAGAATCCGGCAACTCCGATTTTTATGATTAAAGATCTATCAAATTTCTGAACTTTAATTTCATTCAAAAACGCAAAATTCAACTCAGGTTCATACCCAATTTTTGCCAAAAGCTCAACCAATTCTTTTAAGGAGATTTCAGAATGAGAATAATCGATGGCTACGTTCTTGCTAAGTATGTTAACCTTGCAATGTCTGATTCCAGAATGTAGTCGCGGCAAATTTTCGAGCAGCCAAAGACAAGAAGAACAATGGATAGAAGGCAAATTAAATCGAATCTTCGTGATTTCTTTGCTTCGGAATGATATCAATTTTTCAGCTGTAATTTCATCATCAAGAAATTCGTAGGATTTCAAAATTTTCCCTTTTGCGGATATGCCAGGGTATTTGTCAATGTTATAGTAGGTTGCTAAATGGTGACTCTGGAGTAAATGATATATTTGCTCACACCCTTGACAACAGAAGTTCAGCTTTTTATTATATGATGTATCAATTGCATCTCCGCAATGGGTACACTGCACATTTACCTTTTGTTCTTTAAGCAACATTAATGATCAGACTTAAAATCCCTATCAAAAAAAGCAGGGATATCAGTAGGAAAATGGCGGTGGCGTACATCATGCCTTTGAATGTTGAATGTCTGGACATTTTTTCTTTCAAATTTATGGTCATCTCTACTAGGCACCATTGATTAAAGTCAATCCAGTGAATGATCTATGTCATCAAAGGCCTTGCCTCAGGACTATAAATTTGGAGTATTAAAAATCCGAAAAGAAAGAATTATGAAAGCTTTTGAAACAACATTCGACAATGTACTATACAGATTCTCATTAATGATGCTTATAGTGATACTAAGCTTCACACTAAGCGTTCCATTCCTTGCTTTACTGGCAGTTCCTGTATTTCTATCTGCCATTCTGGGAGTAAAGTTTGAGAAAAATCTTAAGAAAACTTCCGTGGCTAAAATAAGCCCATTAGAAAGTAAAAAGACAGCAGCATAAATGTTCTAATCTTATACTTATATTTCTAATATGTGGGGTAGTCGGATATAGAATTCGGTCCCCACATTCTCTTTACTCTCAAAGGTGATACTGCCTTTTAACAGCTGAATATAACGGTTGACAATGCTTAGGCCCAGACCGGTTCCTTGTATGTTTTCTACATTAGACGCTCTGAAAAATCGCTCAAACAAGTAATCCTGTTCCGTTACAGGAATACCCATGCCATCGTCCTTAATAGAAATTTCGATTTGTTCAGGTAAAGGCTTAATTGTAACCACAATTGATCCCTGTTCTGAATATTTTATGGCATTGGAAAGCAAGTTGAACAGTGTGTTTCGCAATGTTTTTTTATCTGTAATAATTTTGATGTCATCCGGGGCTTCCATTACCAGCTTTTGCCCATCTTTCTTCATGCCATCAAGTTCTGAAAAAATACTTCGGACGATCGTATTCAAAGGAAGTTCTTCAACTTGTAGATTTATTTTACCTTCTTCTAGTTTAGAAAGATCTAGAAAATCGTTTAATATTCCAGTGAGGTGATTTACAGAATTTTTGATTTTTTCGATGTGCCGTAGTCTCTGGGGTTGCTGATCTTCAGTAGTATATCTTCCAATAAGACTGGCTGATGATAGGATGGTGCTCAATGGCGTTCTAAATTCATGAGATGCTGTTGTTATGAATCTGGACTTCAACTCATTGGTCTGTTTTTCAGATTGGAGCGCTTCAGTCAATGCTTCCTCGCTCTTCTCAAGTTTGCGATTGGTTTTGATCAGTCGATTAATGGCTTTTTCTAATTCATCCGTTCTTTCCGCGATCTTGTGTTCTAATTGATTGTTAAGATTTCTTAATTCTTCCTGGGCCTCTTTGGTTTCAGATAGATCATGAACAATGCCTGTAAATATGATGCGGTCATTGAGAATGACTTCACTGACTGCTAGTCTAAACGGGAATACAGTTCCATCCTTCTTTTTGCCTTGTACCTCGCGACCTATGCCAATAATCTTAGCCACCTTGGTTGAAAGGTAGTTTGAAATATAACGATCATGCTGGCTTCGGTCAGGTTCAGGCATAAGCATGGATATGTTATTGCCAATCATCTCTTCCTTACTATATTGAAACAGCGTGGATACTGCATGGTTAACGGTTTCAATGATGCCTTGGGCGTCAATGGTGATGATGCCATCTATAGCAGTTTCTATAATTGCATTTAGTCTGAGTACAAATTCCTGATCCTGTTTCATGTCATGAATTTAGGAGTTACCTTGTCAATGCTTGCGACTTTTTTATAAAATTTAACTTTTAAGGGTGATCATAAGCAGCTACTATGTTGTTCTAATGCTATGATAGGTATAATATTTTGGATGGTTAGCTTTCTACCTTTTAATGAAAATGTTGCTGAAATGAGTATTTCAGAATATAAAGTAGATGTTGCGATTACGGGAATTAATAAGATGGAAGGAGATATTAGAATTGCAATTTATTCTTCAAATGAGGAATTTCTAAGTGAAAAGGACATTATGGATTTCAGGATTGTACCTGTTGATGGAAGTACGGTGAATTGCCAATTCAAAGTAAATGAAAAAGGTCAATATGCCATGGCATTGGTCCATGATCTGAACCGAAACGGAAAGATGGATGTCAACTTTTTTGGTTGGCCCAAAGAGCCTTATGCTTTTTCTAAAAATCCAGGAATATGGTTCAGGGCACCTACCTTTGAAGAATGTGCAATCCAGGTAGATGGTGATGAGCGCATAGAGATAAAAATGAAATAATATAGGTTACTGCAATGATCTGATATTATATCATTGAATCAGATCGTAAGCGCTCCCTTGCTCTCAATGTTAAGTAAGATTTTCAATTTTTAGGTGGGATTACCCCGCTTTATTATTGAAATAGTCCTGAACTTAAGTAGCGGTCTCCACGATCACAAACAATGCTAACTATAATCCCTTCTTCCAATTCCTTTGCGAGTTTAAGTGCAGCACTCATTGCTCCTCCTGAACTCATACCTGCGAATATACCTTCCTTTGTAGCTAAGTTTCTAGTCATTTCAATAGCTTCCTCCTCTGAAACATCGAAAATTCGATCCACTCTTTCGGGCTCAAAAATTTTGGGTAGAAATTCAGGACTCCACCTTCTGATTCCCGGAATGGATGACCCATCAGTCGGTTGGCAACCAATTATCTGAATATCAGGGTTTTGCTCTTTCAAATAACGAGAAACACCCATGATGGTTCCTGTAGTGCCCATTGAACTTACAAAATGAGTCACTTTATGATCGGTATCGCGATAAATTTCAGGTCCTGTAGTTTTGTAATGCATTCCATAATTATCAGGATTAGCAAACTGATTAAGCATGATATAACCCTCATCAGCTACCATTTGATCGGCTACTTCTCTGGAGTACTCTATGGTTTTATCTTCATCTGTGAGAATAACAGTCGCTCCGTACGCTCTCATGGTATCAACACGTTCCTGAGTGGCTTTTGCAGGCATTAATAACGTCATGTTTAGTCCCATTTGGCCTGCAATCATAGCCAGTGCAATCCCTGTGTTTCCGCTTGTGGCCTCTACAAGGCGATCACCCTTTTTAATATCTCCCCGCTTGAGCGCTTCGCTGATCATACCAAAGGCAGCGCGGTCTTTTACACTTCCTCCCGGGTTGTTGCCTTCTAATTTACCATAAACGATGACATTAGGATTTGGGTTTAAATGCTGGATACGGACTAGTGGTGTATTTCCAATTAGTTCAAGTAGTTTCATATCAAGACCTGGTTTCTTTGATCACATAGGTATCTACCGCACTTCCTTTACCATCCTGAAGATTTGCTCGGTAGTAGAGTTTGGTATTGGCAGGGACTGATTTGGTAATCCACACGTTTCCGCCTATGATTGAGTTTTCACCGATGATGGTATTTCCACCAAGTATGGTGGCATTTGCATAAATGATTACACCATCTTCGAGGGTAGGGTGCCTTTTCTTGTTGGCATCTGACTTATCTACGCTAAGGGCACCAAGGGTGACACCCTGGTATATTTTGCAATGTTCACCAATGACTGCAGTTTCTCCAATAACAACTCCTGTTCCGTGGTCGATACAAAAGTAGGCGCCTATTTCTGCTCCCGGATTGATGTCAATTCCAGTTTTAGAATGTGCATATTCTGTAAGAATTCTGGGTATGTCTTTTACATTTTGCTTTTGCATAAGATTTGCAATGCGGTAAACCATGGTCGCATAGAATCCGGGGTAAGAGCGGATCACTTCTCTTCTGGATTTGGCGGCTGGGTCACCTTCAAAGATTGCAGTAATATCTTTCTCCAATAAGTCGTAGATGGTGGGTAACTCCTGGAAAAAATGGGCTGCCATTTCATTGACTTTTGTAAAGTCATTATCGGGATTTCTAACCAGCAAACCGGCGAAGGTTTTTTCCAGGTCATTAAGGTAAGCCTGAATTTGCTCTGTGGAATAGAAGCTTTGTTTGGCGTAGTCCATATAAAGGGCGCCTGTAAGGTCCTTAAAAAACGCTACGATTTCCATTGGGGTGGGGCAGTCCGAGCACAGTCTATGTGCTTCCAAGAGTTTTTCTAGAAATTTCTTATTCATAGAAGATAAATAATTGTGTGATGATATAGTTCAAAAATGAAGCCTAATATTGATTGGGGTGTCAGGAGGTGGTGCGGGAGAAGGGGATTTATGAAGATATTATAGGTTGAGGCGGTGCAAGTGAAATTTTGTCTTGGGACTGGTAGGATAGTGCAATTACGGTAGTCAGCCTACGGGACTGGCAAATTCCATTTGCCAGATGCAAAGAAGGATCAAATGTACTGGTGAACCTTTCTTGCTGCTATAATGACATGTCCCCTATTCAGTACTCTGCTATAGGACTGGCAAATTCCATTTGCCAGAAAAAGAAAAGGGTTAAAATAACAGGTTAGCCTTACTTGCTGCTAAAGCAACAACTCCCCAATTCAGTACTCTGCTATGGGACTGGCAAATTCCATTTGCCAGAAAGCAGGTGGTTATTAAGAAATAAGTCCGTACCCACTTCTTAGGTAGTCACCTACTACAATGTCCCTCTCAATTCCTGCTCTCTTTCCAATGCTTCAAATAGTGCCTTGAAATTGCCCTTTCCAAATGAATTAGCTCCTTTCCTCTGAATAATCTCGAAGAACATAGTAGGTCTCGCTTGGACCGTCTTGGTGAAAATTTGTAAAAGATACCCGTCTTCGTCACGGTCAACTAAAATTCCCAACTTTGCGAGCGCAGAAATATCTTCATCAATTTCTCCCACGCGCTCCGTCAAAGCATCGTAATAGGTTTGAGGAACTTGTAAAAATTCGATGCCTCTAGACTTCAATTCCGTAACAGTTTTGATAATGTCGTCAGTGGCAACAGCAATATGTTGAACACCGGCGCCATCGTAAAATTCCAGATATTCGTCAACCTGAGATTTTTTCAATCCAGGAGCAGGTTCATTGATCGGAAATTTAATCTTTCCATTGCCATTACTCATCACTTTGCTCATCAATGCGGTATACTCAGTGGATATATCCTTGTCATCAAAAGATAGTATTTGCTTAAAGCCAAGTACTTCCTCATAAAAATTGACCCATTGATTCATATGGCCCTCTTCCACATTCCCTACCATATGGTCAACATACTTCAGCCCCGTAGATTCCGTTTGATAATCTGAATTCCATTGACGATAGCCAGGAAGAAAAACACCATTGTAATCCTTTCTTTCGACAAAGACATGTACAACATCACCATAAGTGTGAATTGCAGCTCTAACCACTGAACCATCTTTATCCTTCTCTTCCATAGGCTCAAAGAATGACTTTGCACCTCTACTCATAGCCTGATCATAGGCATGTCTGGCATCATCCACCCATAAAGCCACTACTTTTACACCGTCTCCGTGCCTGTCAATATGTCTTCCAATTTCAGTTCCGCCTTTCAGGGGAGATGTAAATACAAAACGTATTTTATCTTGAATGACTACGTATGACTCAAACTCTCTGTTGCCAGTTTCCAGTCCACTATATGCCAATGATCTAAACCCCATAGCAGTCTTGTAGAAGTGTGCAGCTTGTTTTGAATTGCTGACATAAAATTCTACATAATCTGTACCATTAATAGGCATAAATTCTTCTGAAGCCTTTTTCTCCTCCTCTGATATTGCAAAACTTTTCATATTCTATTTATTTAATTGCATATACAATAGTTGCATATGCAAATATATGAAATTTTGTGATAAAGGTCAATACATTTATATTAGAGTAACACATTTTTTATGATCATTTCTTCCACTTATGAAATTATCTCGCCGGCATTAATACCTTACGTCCAATACATTCTCTTTAATCAATCTAAGTCCAAAGGAAGCATCAATACTTCTTACAGCAATACCAATGTATGTTTGGGTATTTTAAATAAGAGTAATCTAGAAAGGCAACCACAAGGAGGGTTCATAAATAAATATTCTTCAGGTATAAATTCGTACTTATCAGGATTTTATCTCAGGCCTCATCACTTTACCACTGAAGCACCTCTGGACGAGATTTGTATCGATTTTTCTCCCCTTGGTTTTCACTCCTTTTTTAATTATCATCCTGAAGACTACATTATTGATGATATTTTACTTGAAACATTTGGCCACCAGGCAAAGGATTTTTTTAGTCGAGTATTTGAGTTTGAGAATCTGAATACCAGGGGAAGGTGGATTGAATCTTTCTTACTTCGTCATCTTAAAGAGTTTGATCACTCTTTTGTAACGGCATGTATGCATGCGATGCATTCATGTGAGTCACAATGCGTTAGAGATATTACTACAACATTAAATTGTTCAGAGAGGAAGTTGCAAAGGACGATGAAAGCTTACTTTGGAATTTCACCAAAGCAATATTTAAAGATTCTAAGATTTAGAAAGATAATGCATCAAATACAAACAAAGGATACTGGTTATAAGCTCAGTGACCTGGCTTACGGATTCAATTTTTATGATGAAAGTCACATGCACAAGGACATTTATTACTTCACCGGAAAATCGCCAACAAGCCTGGCCAGGGACATCCGGTCCATCGATGATAAAGTTTTTGTTTCCACTTAAATAGGTGTCGGGTTTTTACAATGATGACTAAAGGTAAAAGCTTACTTTGCGACATAAACTCAACTAGATATGAGAATCGTTCTAATCACTACCTTCTTTTTATCAATTGGTTGTATGTCAATGTGTGGGCAGAATCTGGATGTTTTTGATGAAATGGATAAGGGTTATCCTGATATCTTGTTTATCAAAGAATTCGGACGTTTGGAAGTAAATTTGATCAACAACGCTCTTAAATCTTTGAACGGAATCGAATTCAGTAAACAAGTTACTAGCACTTTCAATAGTTCAAAAAAATCTCTGATTTCTAAAACTTCAATCAAACTACATACTTGGGTTGAGGAAAGTGATCAAATCACAATTCAATTGTTAAATGGTGACAAACCTGAGATTGATTCACTTTGGAAAATGGTGAAAGGTATAGGTGTATATAGCGGAAAGCAGTTAGAAAACGGATTTTATTATATGAAGCATGACTCTTTAGAAAACAATATTATCCATGTTTTTTTCAGAGATGATGTTACAGTATTTTCCATTTATGCTCCTCTTTTATTTAAGTATTTGCCTAATGGAAGATTCAATAGTAAAGAGGAGGATAAGGAGGTACAAAGAATTTTTAAGAAATTGAATTTAATAATTGAAGGACTTGCAGATCATCTGATTGCAGAAAAATTTCAAATGTACAGACCCTCAGATAAACCCCTAACTATCACTGAAAGGGTTGTCGGATTTAATCACTTTTGGAATGAAGTGAAATACAACTTTGCCTTTTTCGATCAAGTCCCAGACCTAGATTGGGAGCAGATCTACTATGAATACCTTCCCAAAATAATAAAGGACCAAAGTAATCATGAATATTTCAAGAAGCTAGAATTCGTTTGTGCTCTACTTGAAGATGGACATACCAACATATATTCGCCCACGAAAGATGATGATTACCCATCGATATCATTGAAAAGAATAGGTGGAAAAGCGGTAGTTCAAAACATGTCAAAAGAGTTAGCACCCTTGATACCAAGAGGTTCCATAATAGTGAAAGTAGATGACAAACGGGTAGAACAATACTTGCAAGACAGCATTCTGCCTTATATCAGCTCATCCACTGATTATATACGGTTAAATCGCGGAGTACAGATGTTACTCAAGGGTAATAAGAATTCAGAGGTGAAGATTGAATATAGTACACCAGATGGAAAGGTATCAAATGCTACATTGACCCGAAATAGAAGTAATACTCCTTTCGAGTGGGCACATGATTGGCCCAGAAATACTTCATTGTTAGAATTCAGAGAACTGGATGAGAATTCAGCCTATCTAAATCTTACCAGCTTTCAATCCAGAAGCATCGTAGATAGGTTTGAGAAACTTATTGATTCCTTAAAAGCTTTTGACAATTATATCATAGACTTGAGAAATAATGGTGGAGGTAATTCAAGTCATGGATATCAAATATTGAAATATTTTGCCGATAAACCTTTTGCTACTTCTAAATGGTCTACTAGAGAACACCTAGCTTCTTTTAAAGCCTGGGGAAATACCTATATAAATCAACCGGATTCAATCCTAGATGACTGGCAGTTGAAGGCGAAGCAGGTGGCAATTGGAAACTATTGGTACAACAGCGAACCGGATACCATTCAACCACAAAAGAAATTAAATTTTGAAAACTTTGTAGTATTGATTGGAAACCAAACGGCATCGGCAGCAGAGGATTTTTTAATTGCACTGGATGGTCTTGGTTTCGGGATAATCATTGGTGAGCCTACTTTTGGCAGTACAGGTCAGCCTTTGAAAATTTATTTACCAAGGGGTGGGACTGCACGAATATGTACCAAAAAAGATACGTATCCGGACGGGCGGGAGTTTGTCGGGTTTGGCATACAACCTGATGTATTGATAGAAGAGACCATAGAATCCTTCTTAAGTGGAGAAGACAAAGTGCTTGAAAAGGCAAGAGACATAATTAGGCAGTAGTGGAATGCAAGTTGCAAGGACGCATGAAACATTGACTTTAAGAAAAAATTAAAATTTTAGGAAAGATATTTTTGATGTAAGAGAAGATAGTCCATGGTAGTGCCAAATGATATTTATACGTTAATGGTTGAATCCTTACTGTTTACTTATGGAAAGCATGAAGCTTCAAAAGAACTCATGTTCTTGCCCTTCATGTCGCACTCATTTTCCTAATCCTGACTCATATTTTCAAAAACCTGATTGATGATTCTGATGAATTCCCTATAATCTTCCGTCGACAGCCCATCCCAGGACTTTGATCGCAAATCATTGACCATAGGCAACAATTCCTCAACTTTAGCTCTACCTTCTTTCGTCAAATAGATGATAAACTTACGCCTGTCGTTTTCCGCAGATCTACGCTCAACATACTTTTTCTTCGCCAATACATCTATGATCCTGCTGATACTCGGTGCATCTTTAAAAGACTGTTCGGCCAACTCTGACTGACTTAATCCGTTGCAAGAATTGAGTAAGTCTAGAACCACCCATTGTTCGGGTGTAAGACTCAATCCTTCATTCTTGAAAACCTGGTGAAAATTCAATTTAACCAATCTCGTCGTTCGTTCAAGATAAAACCCAATCTTGTTGTTTTCCGCTTGCATGTCGCAAATATACATTCACTCATCTACAAATTCATCCCTCTCATCCGTGCTTAGAACAATTTTCTTTATCTTGCTCGTTATAATTAATAACTTACTTTATATAAGCCTATTAATAACGATTTTCTTTATTAATTGATCAAAACATCACCCTTAACATGAAACTTGATAAAATCGACTATCAGATCATCGATATGTTACAACAAGATGGTCGGATGACCATTCGCGATATGGCTCAGCAACTCAAGCTATCGACCACACCCATCTTTAACCGAATCAAGAAACTGGAAGCAGACGGTGTCATTGAAAAATACATCGCGAAGATCAATCCAAAAAAAGTAGATAAAGGCCTGTTTGCATTTGTTCACCTGTCCATTAAGGAGCACTCGAAGGAAGCTGTAGATATCATTGTCGCTCAGGTCATTTCCTTTCCTGAGGTGATGGAATGTCACTATGTTACAGGAGGAGCTGACTTCGTATTGAAAGTACTGGTGAAAAATATGGAGGAATACAATCAATTTGTAACTGAGAAGCTGTTTACGGTGAAAAACATCAGTAAGATTGACTCGTTGCTTTCATTGTCTATTCCCAAACACAGTAATAAGATACCATTAGAGTATTAAACTTTATTGGCTTTTAATTTGTGCCAATGTTTTCTTTGTAAAATCGGACAGCACCAATCTGCCACTTTCAGCAGCGCGGTACTCCAGCAGCTGGTCCCAATGATCAGTTCCTTCCCAAAATATTCTTTTACAAGCTTTTCTTGCTTCAGGATTGGTGCGGGCGAGCTCTTTGGCAAATTTTAATATCGCTACATCCATTTCTCTGGCATCATTGAAAACCTGATGATATAGACCCTTTTCCGAACACCATTCATAGTCAAAAAAACGGGTGAACGTCAATGTCAGTTCTGTAAATGCACTGAGGCCAATTTTTCTTTGCACAGCTGGGCCGATGACAAATGGCCCAATTCCTATTCCTAACTCACTTAACTTAACACTTGCAAACTTAGTGGCAAAGCAATAATCTACTGCTGAGGCAATGCCCACTCCCCCACCTACTGCTTTTCCTTGCACTCTACCAATAAACAGTTTCTGACATTTTCGCATGGCATTAATGACATTGGCAAATCCACTGAAAAACATTTTTCCCTCAGAAGCGTCCGTAATACCTAGCAATTCATCAAATGAAGCACCAGCACAAAACGTACGGTCACCCCCACTTTTAAGAATAATCACTTCACAACCATCATCTTGAGATAACTTTTGTATCTCTTCCTCTAATGATGCAAGTAAGTATCCGGGGAGTGAATTATGGGCTGGATGAAAAAATTCTATCGTCCCTATTCCGTTCTCGTCAACGATCGACCTAACATAACCTTCCATAACCCAAATATAAGGTTTATTCATTCTATCTTAGTAAATTTAAGCATGAGAGAATATTTGATTTACGTACTTACCTTTATGGTATTGGTCTCTTGCATACAAGAGAATAGAGAAGCTGGTAATTTTATGCTTTTACCTTCACCTCGTCAAATGGAAATGAGGGGAAATTCTGGCATTGACAAATTAGAAAAGTTAAGCTACTTCTCAGAATCGGAACTGGACGAAGAAATTTTACCCCAGTACTTAGAGAAATCCAATGAAAAGCAAGCCCGGATCATATTATCCATTGATTCAGTCACCATGCCTCATCAGGAAGGTTATCAATTAAAAATTGAAGACGACAAAATCGAGATTGTAGGAAACGGTCACGTTGGCTTGTTCTATGGCTTAATATCCTTAACGCAATTAAGAGAAGATGCCATTGACCAGAAAGTGCCTCTTCCAAATTGCTTGATTGTGGATTATCCAGCTTTAAAGTATCGAGCTGTTCACATAGATGTTAAACATCATATGGAAAGGATGGAATACTATTATCAATTGATGGATAGATTGGCCAGTTATAAAATCAATGGTATCATCCTGGAGATAGAAGACAAGTTGCTGTACGAGCGCCAACCCACTGTAGCTTCTCCAGATGCTCTAAGTAAAGAGTCCTGGCACTCTTTAAGTGAATATGCTTTAGCTAGAAATATTAGGATTAGTCCATTGGTACAAGGGCTGGGGCATGCGTCTTTTATCTTAAAGCACGATGAATACAAAGAGCTAAGGGATGATCCTGAAAGCGATTGGGCGTTTAACCCCTTGGATGAAAGAACCTATGAAGTTCAGTTTGATCTATATCGAGACGCATTGGACGCTTTCCCTCATGGTCAGTACCTACACATTGGTGGAGATGAGGTGCATACGACAGGAAGAAATAGTGGTCAGTCTCCATTGGAATTGCAATTAAATTGGTTGGAAAAAGTTTGTACATATGCAGATCGACAGGGAAGAACACCAATATTTTGGGATGATATGCCTTTGAAGCATGCAGGGGTTTATAGGCCAATGTTTGATAGAACTATTGCAAAGGACCAAGTGGATTCGATCTGGCAGCAAAATGAGGAAAAGTTGATTGAGTTTATCGATCTTTTTCCAAAGAATTGCATCTATATGAGATGGAATTATCAGACTCCTGAAACCTATGGAAATTTAAAGGCTATGGAATGGTTCTCAGATAAGGGGTTTGAAGTGATGGGAGCAACAGCTGGGCAGACGAGGTGGTCTCTTATGCCTCAGAACCAAAGTAATATTGAAAATATTAGGTCCTTTGCGTTGTCGAGTATAGACCAAGAACTTAAAGGTTTATTGTTGACCCTATGGGATGATGATTCACCACATTTTGAGTTATATGGCCGGGGCATAGCAGCTTTTGCTGAGTATGCGTGGGCTGGTGATAGTAAAAGTGTGGAAGAGGTCAAAGAGGTGTTTCGACATCGCACTTTTGGACACGAACTGGTGGATTCTTCGTTTGTGTTTATAGATCGCCTGGAGGAACCTGTGGCATTCTGGAAAAATGCTTTGTTGGAAAGTGGTGAATCTCGTAACAATCTTCGGAAATATGATCGTCCGGGTGAAGAAGCTGTTATTGAATTGCCAGACCCTTCGCAAAAAGGTACCTGGACAGAAAAACATGAGGAACGAATGAATGAAGCGCACCGACATCTTGAAACTGTAAAAGAAGTGGAATTGATCATTGAAAATGCGCTTGAAAATGCACAAAGGAGTTCATACACGCTTGAGGTTTATCAGCAAGTCAATGAATTGGTAAAATTCTCTTTCGAATCCCTCATCCTACTCGAGAATTATGACCGGTCGTCTGCGGATATGGAGGAGCAGGCATTGAATGCGATTAAAAAATTGCCAAAGAATTTTGAGCAATTGCGCAAGGAATTGGAATCTGTTTATGGTCAAGCACGGATCTTGAATAAACCGGATAATTATATATTAGATCAAGATCACCACACGCATAATGCCAACCAATCCTTAAATTTTGACTGGCAATTTTATCCTGAAATTCTATTGATTGAAAAGATAAAAACTAAGTATCTCTAAGGTGTTTGCCACCATCCCAATTGGTTTTTTCCTTAAGCCATTGGTCTCCACTGGCAATAGCATCTTTCTCGATCGTTGTAGCCATCGAATCATTCCATCTGTTTAGATATCCGAACAATGCGATCACACCCATCATTTCTACGATTTCTCCCTCATCCCAATATTTTCGCACGCGCTCACTTATTTCCTCATCTACGGCATTCGGGACTGCGGATGCAGCGATGGAGAGATCTAGTGCCGCTCTTTCAGCTTCGCTAAATGCGGGATGAGACTTATATGACCAGATGTTCTCAATCTTCTGTCTTTCAGCTCCATACCTTTCTGCAGCACGAATGCCATGTGCCTGACAGTATTGGCAACCTGTTGCATGGCTGCTAACGTATGCGATCAATCTCTTCAAGGCACTGGTGACTCGACCTTTATTTTCCATCACCGCTTTGTTCATCTCTACAAAAGCCGCAGCAATCCTTGGTCTTCTTTGCATGGTTTTAATACTGTTGGGGCAAAAGCCCAATGTCTCATTATAGAATTTCACCATTTCCACAATAGAGGAATCTGTTTCCGGAATAGGATCGACTAGTGGTTTTCTCATTGAACTGTTTATTTTTATTGTTGTAAAAGTAAAAAAGCAAATGAAAGGTCAGGGGAAAAATCATGCTTTAGTTTTAGGTTGTGGAAGAAGCGGCACTTCGATTTTTGGAGAATTATTTCAAGATATTGGTGGATTTAAATATTACAGTGAACCTGATATGGATTTGATTATGAATTTAGAGATCAGCAATCACATAGCCATAAAAGTGCCGCGAGAGACTGCGAAATATCCTGGCAAAAATGGACTGTCATTCCCTTTAGATGAGTTTTTAGATAAGTTTGATCATGATGTTCAGGTATTTTGGATTGTAAGGAACCCTTTGGACACCATTTGTTCCTTAAAAGTAGGTATAGCTAGAAACTGGGGTCACCATCCCAGGCCACCAGATTGGCAGAAATGGTTATCAAAACCATTGGTCATGCAATGTGCCCATCACTGGAATTATATTAACACCGTATCTTATGAATCTGCAAAAAGTGTGGCCAAGACGGTACACTTTGAAGACATGATCAGAAATTCAAAGAGCTGGGCCGAAGCTGTACTTAGGCATATTAATTTAGAGAATCCTACTATTGAGCATTGGGCCCAAAGGGTGCAAGATCAAAACAATCAAGCATTTGTTGAGGCCAAAACTTCTGTTGAGTACTCACTAGATGATCATAGTAAACGAGTGGGAAGGTGGAAGGAGAACCTGAATGAAGAGGAAGTGGCGATGATTTGGCCAATGGTTCGAGAAACGGCATCGAATTTTGGATACGATTTAGATGCCTAATGATTCACTTTAAATAATAAAAAAAGCCCATCGAACAGTATCGATGAGCTTAATAGAGTAGAGCTTGTCACGCCAACGGCGTGAGGCGATGGTTTTTGAATGGTATACACAGTTTGTGCTTAATGATCATAAAATGGAGTACATCAACGATCTAGAAACCTAACAGCACCTCTTTTCTTGATTCTTCTTTCCTGTAACAGTGCTTCAGCCCTCGTCGGAAAAGATTGGGAATACACAACGACCCAGTCCTTGGCGCGAGATGTAAAACCTTGATGCTTTTTATTATGATATGTGAGCCTTTCTTCAGCAGATTGAGAAGTGTAGCCCGTATAGTACTTTCGTAGTGCTTGACTGTAAATAATATAGGTGGTAAACATGTTCTATAAAATAAAAAAAGCCCATCGAACAGTATCGATGAGCTTAATAGAGTAGGGGCGATAGGATTCGAACCTACGACCCCTTGGTCCCAAACCAAGTGCGCTAACCGGACTGCGCCACGCCCCTCTATTGCATTAAAAAACACACCTTACTGCTAAGGCGGTGCAAATATAGAAATAGATTTTTACCCAAAGAAAATTATGATAATTTTTATTGATAAAAGATTCTGGCAACTAACTGACATTTCAGACCATTCGCTTTAGCTGGAGTGGGGGGATATATTCAATTTGCTGTCTAGTCATCAAACTAAAAAAAATAAAATGCCTTACCTATACCCTTTTAGGAGGTGTGCGATTGTCACACTTCTAACCGCCTTGGTTTGCCTTGTCGCGAACGGACAATCTTGCCCTGAGCAAGTCAATAGAAAAAACTCTTCCTGCTTATCGGTAACTTACAACACTGTAGAAGAAGCTTTAGCTGCTATTGCCAATCAGGAAGTTATTACAGTTACCAATTCTACAGGTGGATCTGCAGATGGAGTTTACAATGCCACAATAATTTGTGAAACGAGAAGAGTAATCTTTGATAAAGGTAGCTCCAGTTGTAATTGTCAAGGATATAATGGAACGACCAACGGTACTTTTCAATTTGCTCAGACAGGATTGACCTGTAACTATAATGCCGCAGGTTCTGTATTACCGGTGGAATATGCAAAGATTGAAGTTGTACAAGAAGATGAATTTGCACTAATTCAATGGGAAACTGTTACTGAAATCAATAATGAAGGTTTCTACGTTGAGCATAGTATTGATGGAAAGCGTTTTAATCCAATCGCTTTTGTGGATGGAAATGGAAATTCTAGCGAGTCATTGACTTATGAATTCTTGCACAGGAATCCAGCATTTGGCATGAATTTCTACCGCTTAAAACAGGTCGATTTCAATAATGAGTATGAATACTCGAAAATGTTATCTTTTAATAATAAAAGACACAAGGATAAGTTAACAGCTACATTCATTAATAGTAGTGAAGTCTTAATACAAGGATCTTCAGATCACCAAACAGTACAACTTTTCAGTTTATCAGGAGCTTTGCTTCAGAAAATGGATAAACTGCAAGGTGAAACGATATTAAATCTATCTAATTTTCCTAGTGGTATCTATGTCTTGAAAGCATATAACCAAATTGGAGAAACTCAAATTGTCAGATTGGTGAAAAGCTAGGGGCTTAATCAAATTCATAGATAAATCCAGCAGTAACAGTAAGAAAATGCAACCAATTTCTTACATAACCATCTCCGGGGCCCTCAGAATCGGGGTCAGTTCCAACTGCCCCGCCTCCCAGGTAACGGAGATTTAAAAAAGAATGTGCAGGTTCAGCTATTTGATAGGCACCTCGAATACTGGCATCGAGTATGGCACCAACGATCTCATTATCCGCACCATTGAGATAGCTGACCGGCGCATAGATTCCATCCGCTTCTAATGCTGCATAAAACTTAGGTGTAAAATGCTTTCTTGTTCTCAATTTTAATGCAGGTACAATACCTATGTCTGTATTGTTTCGAAAGCGCTCGCCGTCCAGAGAAGTGAAAGAAATATTGGCGTTACGAATTTGAACAGTCAGACCAAAAGCAAAATCGTATCCATCATGATCGGCCATGAATTCTCTTAAATAGCTAATTCTGTAGAATGGGAAATTATATAAAAAATTGACCCCTTGATTGGCTGGGAAGGTCAACTCATCGATGACCAGATCTCTTTCGGGAAGCGCTTGCGTTTCTATGCGTAAAGGCTGATAAAGCAAAACGATGGTATTCTTTCTATTCCAGTCAAATTCCAAAGAAAAGCGGCTGACTGGAAATAAATTGCTCTGACCACCTTCCTTCACATAATTAATATATGTTCCACTCTGACCGAATTGGATTTTATGGTCTAAAACTGCGACATATCCCAATTCTGCTGCAGCTCTGATCTTTATTCCTCCTGACTCACTGACCACGTCTTGCGAAACAATAAAGGTGACGTTGCAAAGCATAAAAAGTGTAAAATATACAAGTCTCATTTATTTTTTATTTTGAAACAGTTCGCATTTGTACAATGTTCGGACTTTCTAATGCTTCTACAATAAAGCGGCTCCATTTAAGAAAGTGTTAAGATAAGCTTATGATGAGTACAGTACCTAAGATTCAACCTCTTCTAAGTATAAATCATTCATTCATCTAAATCGAATAAAAATGAAAACTTTAAATGTGATCTTCGCTTTTTTCCTGGCATCAAGCCTTATGTCATTTTCTCCTCAAAATATCAGATGGGACTTTCTGGGTCAAAGAACCGTAAATTATAAGCTGGATAGAGATGAGATTGTCGTCACTGCAAAAGAGGGCAGTTTTAGGAAAATAAAACTTCAGGTAAAAAAAGCTCCTGTCGAATTCAGAAAAGTGATCGTGCACTATAGAAATGGAAATAAGGAAACGATAGAAATTCGAAATCATATTCCGGCAGGCGGAGAAACAAGGACCATTGACCTCAATGGTAAAAATAGGATCATTAGTAAAGTAGTTTTTTATTACAATAGCGAACTAAAAGTCCGTAGAAAAGGAGTTGTAAAACTCTACGGCCTCCATTGACCTAGCTCATCAGGCTGATCTTTCATAAATTTCAGCCTGAATTTTTCTTAAACGAAATAGACCTAAAGTCTACTCATCATAAAATATCTTAATGTCTGCCAGGTCTCTGAGGAAATCAACATTACCCACTTCAATTCTGTTAATGGTTAGGCCTGTCCTAGCTTCCAAATCAGCTTTAAGCAGTTCCATATTCTCTAACTTGATATTCTCTATTTTTTCATAAACCACCTTTTTAGATTTTTCGTGGTTTACAAATTTGAAAATTTCCAGCACCCCTATGGCTCCTACCACTAACGTATTGGCGCCCAGTATTTCAGCGTAACTCATTTTTTGATTGGCCAGTGAATTGATCACTGATATACCTATAACAATGAATAGGTAGGTCATGTCATTGATTTCCATTGGATTGGTCCGATACCGGATGATTCCGAAAATGGCAAATAAACCAAGAGCCATGCCCAGGTCTAACTCGAATTTCTTTAAGGTAAAACACAAGAAGAATACGATGATGGCAATCATGTAATATGTGAATAGGAATTGTTTGTTCCTCGCGTACTTGAAATAAAAAATGCGAACGATAATGGTGATATAAACCATATTGATCATAAATCTGAAAAGCATTTTCAGAAAATCATCATCGTACAGTGGGATGTCAAATAACTCCATGTTATGCTGTTAATTTTTTCAGTAATCTGAATTTCGGAAGAAGATAATTTTGCTTGAGGTCGGGATTAAGCGCGGCTAAACCATAGCAGTATTTGCTGAATCCGGTGGGTCTTACGTTGTGCTTTTTCAAGGTTTCAAAGACCAGTGATGTTCTGTCGAATTCCTTTTGTTTAAGTTCAATAATAGCGATATTTTCTAACGAAATCTTATTCTTATCATTGTAGAATTGAATGTCAAAATCTATGGTAAGTCTCTCTTCTTCAGTTCTATTGACCAAAGTAAATCTCTTAAATTGATTATTAATGGAGGCTTGTAAATCAGGAACTTCAAACGAATTCTTTTCTAGAAATTCCTTTGTCAGTCTAGACGCATCTGTTACATTTCGAGGTAAAAGCATTCTTTTCTTATCCGTTTGACGCTTCATGTTTTTAGATTTTATCTCGAAATAGGCTTGATTACTATCGAGATATTCTCTTATTCTAACTTTCGATCTTCTGATTTTTCCTCTTTGATGATCGAAATAAAATTGATGATCTGGGGTATCGAAATAATGTGTTTTGTATTGAAAAATAACTTTATTATTGATCTCCAACACACTGAAATGCTGCTTCCAATCCTTTACAATGTCGTTCAAGATGTTTTGATTAAGTACAAACTTGGTATCGACTCTCTTGAGCAGCGCAACTTTAGCTATTTCTGCCAGTGAGATGCTTTCAAAATCTCGAAGAATTTCAGTCAACATTGAATAGTCATTTACAGGATTTGAACGATCCTCATTTAGAAGGTTAAAGATAAAAATAATTGCTTGTCAACTTGCATGCCTTCGAATCAGGACAGTATTAAATCATTAACTGAATATCACATGTTCATATGTGATAAAAGTTATATATCTAAAATATTTATGTTAAATATTATACATATTACGATTTTATTATATATTTGTGTGAGGAATTTTCTAAGATCGAATTGAAAGGCCCTCTACATGCGCGTTTCAGCTTTTATGTTGACGTGAAAAGCAAAAACCTCATTGAGGTTTACAGATAAAGAAGGACTAATGGAAGAATAAGAAAACTACAAAACCCTATTCTCATGATTTGGCCTTTCTTCTACATAGCGTTAAAGTGTGCCATGCGACTGTTTTATGCTTCCCAAAAGCTAAAGATGTCACGAGTTCACGATCGACACCCTTCACTAAAAATAAGACACACATTGGTGCAATGGCACTTCTGTGACCGATTCCCAATTTCCGATGACCGTATAATTTAATTCAACCGAACATCCCAAAACCGGTGGATAAGATAATTATAAACTACAAGGTCATTACAGATGAGAAAACTTCGAATTGCTCCAAGGGCAAAGACTATTGCTATATCCGTATTAGGAGTAGCCCTTATTTCCACATTTCTATATTCGGCAGGACTTGACTTCTATACCTATGATGGGTTTAGGTCAATGTTAAATACGAATAACTATTCAGCACCTCCATGTACCATGGCAGGGGATGAAATAGGAGGTACGGTTTACAGAGAATTTGAACATAATGGGTCAGCCGATGCTTCAGATGCATATCGATTTGCCGAATTGGGTTATGGTGATGTCACTATAAATGTATATGACGATGATGAAATTTTTATCACTACGGTGACTTCCGATCCCGATGGAACTTGGCTTGCGAACGTTGCTTCAGCAACCGGTAGCAGAGTACTGGTGGAATTTATACCTCCAGTCGATTTTAAGTCTGGCCCTAGCGGCTCTAACAACAGCACTTCGGTATTAAGAGTTGATCTGGGAAGCTGTAACAATGATTTCACAATAGGAAAACCTGAGGATCATTGTCAGGACAATCCTACCATCGCAACAGCTTGTTTCCCAGGGCCAAGTTCCCCTGCATCTACTGTGGTGATTATTGATTATGAAGATTCAGAGCAATTTGTTATTAATCAAAATACATATCCCTACAATGCATTTACTGCTGAAGAAACAACTGCTTCTGCTATTGCCGATGAAAGTAATACAGGATTCATATCGGGTATCGCTTGGGATCGGATTCACAACCAAATTCTAAGTGCATCTTTCATGAAATTGACATCTGCTGGTATGAATAATACTATAGGAAATGTCTATACAACTTCTACATCCGGTACAACCTCCTTGTGGTTGGATCTGGAAAGTGTCTTTCCAAATGCAGCAGGTGGTAATTTATTTCAGGACGGTACAGCAGACAATAATGCAGATCCGGATGTACATAATATTGGATATATAGGCTTTACAGACATTGACATTAATGCTGATGATAGTGAAGTTTACCTGTTCAATGCCAGAGATCGCAGTATATATATTGTGCCTATCGATCAGGTTAGTGGTAACCCCGTAACATCTGATATCACAATCGTTCCTATTCCTGCAATATGTGGAGGTAACAATGGAAATGGATTCCCTTTTGCGGCTTCAGGTGGTGTGGGATTCTTCGATGGACGTGTATATGTTTCAACAACTTGTACAGGTCCCACTGTTTCTGACCTACAGGGAGCCATTTATTCATTTAACCCTTCCTCGCCATCCCCTGTGTTAGAATTGACCATTGATTATGCCTCATGGGAAATGCCGGAAATATATATAGGCGGTAATCCTGGATTTACAAATGGAGCAGAATTGCAAAATGTATTGGCTCCATGGTCTACCGGGCTTTCTAATGTTAATCGTGCGCAGTTTGTTGCTGGTGTCTATACTCCAGGGACTGGTTTCAGTGATTTTGCACCGTGGGCTATGGATATCGAGTTTGACATTCATCCGGATGGTAATGTGGGAATGAATATTGTAACTAAGAACAGAGGCATTGACGCTACTGAAACCTTTAACGATCCTTCCAATGGTGGATACATTAGTAAGGCTGCGTTGGTAGGTGGCACATGGGTCATGGAATCCAATGGAGTTGCAGGACCATTTTCAACAGCATTAGCAGAGAGCGTTTCAGCAGCAAATCCAGAATTTAATATTTTCAGAAGAGGTCAGGACGACGCCACTTTTTATCACGGCGAAGGACTTGAAGGACCTAGTTTTAATGGAGGAGCACTAGTTATTCCCGGATTCAAGGAAGTGATGAGTTCGAACACAGATGATATAGAAGGAGACTTTGACTCAGGATTTACCTGGCATGACGTTTCAAATGGCTTAAAAACAAGAGCTGTTAACTTACTACAAGGCGCAGATGTTGGCTTTGCAAAAGGTAATTCGTGGGGTGACCTACAGGCGTTGTGTGAAATTCCACCGATTGAAATTGGAAATTATGTGTGGTTAGACGATGATTTGGATGGATTTCAGGATCCGAGCGAAACTCCACAACCTGGAATTGAAGTGGAGTTGTGGAAGGATACAGATGATAATGGTCTTGGAGATCTTTTCATAGGATCAACAATGACAGATATGAATGGCTATTATTTCTTTGGAGGAGTTGGCGATGCCAATGTTTCGCAACCTCTTGCTCCATTCATGACTTATGAGGTAAGAATTTCCTTAGACGCAGTTCAGGGTGTAAATCCTGAAGTTGACCGATTTACAATAGCGAATAACACTTCAGATCAATTTGATTCTGATTACATAGATACCTTAATTGGTGGTAATCAATATGCTAAAACGATAGTTACTACCTCTAATACTGATCTGGTATTTCACCAATTGGATGCTGGTTTGTTTGCACCCAACTCTGTCGGTGATACCGTATTTGTTGATGCCAACTACAATGGATTGCAAGACGGAGGAGAAGCTGGAATAGAAGGAGTGACCGTTACTTTATATGATGCAGCGACAGGAAGCCCTGTTACAGAAGATTCCTCAGGTGATCCTATTACACCTCAACTGACTGACGCAACAGGAAGATATAAATTTGAAAACTTATTGCCAGGAAACTACTATGTTCAGTTTGATGTGACAACTAATACTGCTGGGTTAACGTATGGGTCCACTATTGAAAATGTAAATGGCAACTCATTAAGTCCTAATGACAGTGATATAGATGAATTCGGCCGATCTGATACTGCTTCAATCGTAGGAGGACAGATGGACTGTACTCTAGATGCAGGGTTTTACGAGCCAGTGAGTGTTGGAGATACCGTTTTTGTGGATGTTAATGGTAATGGATTGCAAGATAATGGCGAACCCGGAATTCCGGGCGTGGAAGTGACCTTGTATGATAACAGCGGAAATCAAATAACCGAACTATTTGACGGTACACCTATAGGTACCATTACCACGGATGCCAATGGATTATATAAAATTGACAGTTTAATTCCAGGATCATACTATGTCATATTTGATGTAACTACAGCTACAGATGGAGAAGCAGGAAATTATGTTCCAACTTTTCAAAATGTGAACGGTACTACCCTGGATCCGGATGACTCAGACATTGACATCAACCAAACTTCGGACACCACGGCTTTTATTCCAAGTGGAGAAATGGATTGCACCCTGGATGCGGGTTATTTTGTGCCGGTTGCTATTGGTGATACGGCATGGGTCGATGATAATGGCAATGGTATTTTGGATGGAGATGAGGATATATTGGCGAATGTTGGAGTAGAACTATTTAAGGTAGAAGCCGGTGTGCCGGTTGCACAAACAGAGGACTACTTGGGCAATTTGCTTCCTACACAAACGGATGGCAATGGACGATATAAATTTGAAAATCTAGCACCGGGAGATTATGAAGTGAGGTTCACTTCTCCGACAGGAACTGATTATTTGATTACCCTCTCCAATGAGGGAATGGATGATTTCATAGACAGCGATGCTGTCATTGATGATAGTGCAGTTAGAACTGCTGGTACGACAGCTTCAGTGACACTGGAAAGTGGTCAAATTGATTGTACTCTAGATGCGGGATTCTATGAACCGGTAAGCATTGGAGATACTGTTTTTGTTGATCTGGAAGGAAATGGTCTTCAAGATGCTGCAGATCCTGCCATTCCTAATGTGCCCGTTGCCTTATATGATACATCAGGTACACAAATTATCAATGATATTTTTGGTAATCCATTGGCCACCACTACAGATGCCGATGGCAGATACAAATTCGAAAATCTGGCACCCAATGCTTATTATGTAGTATTTGATATAGAGAATGCAAGCGGATTAACAGATGCGGCAGATTATGTGAGCACGATACAAAATGTATTGATGAATTCCTCAGACGTATTGGATAGTGATATCAATTCTGATGAAGTTTCAGATACCATTGAGCTGGCCAGCGACAGTATTGATTGCACGTTAGATGCTGGTTACTTTATTCCGGTCTCAGTTGGAGATACTGTATTTGTCGACAACAATGGTAATGGAATTCAAGATGGAACCGATTTTGGACTTGGTGGTATCGTAGTGACCCTTTATAAAATAGAAGGGATGTCCGGCGTTATCCAGAATACAGATTATTTAGGAAACGATATTTCTATGGTAGTCACCAATATGGATGGCAGCTATAAATTTGAAAATTTGGCTCCAGGTCAATATTATGTAGAATTTGATCTGGACAATGCAGGAAATGGAACAAATTATTATTCCACCTATGAAAATATAAATGGCGCCCCAAATGACTCTGAAGATAGTGATCTTGACCAGTTTGTGCAGACGAATCTGGTAAGTGACACTACAGCGGCACTTTTATCTGGCGGGATGGACTGTACATTGGATGCTGGCTTTTTCGAGCCGATATCCATTGGAGATACCGCTTTCGTGGATGCTAATTTGAATGGTCTTCAGGATGACGGTGAACCTGGTTTAGCGGGAATCACAGCAACACTTTATTATGAAGATCCAGTGACTGGAGATTGGATAGAAGTAACCTCTGATATTGATGGGATAACTGTGACTCCATTGGTTACCGATGCTGATGGTAGATACAAATTCGAAAATTTACCTCCGGGAAATTACTATGTCAATTTCGATAGTGGCGGAATTCCACCAACACTTCAAGACGTAGGGTTGAATGATGCTGTAGATAGCGATATCGATGCCGCCGGAAATTCTGATACATTGATTGTTTTGTCTACGGATGTGATGAATTGCACTTTCGATGCAGGTTATCAAGGTTTGGATTATGGTGATCTACCGGATGGATACGTTACCGCAGACAGCACCAATGCAGGCAATGCTCCGAAACACGTCATGAGAGAAGGTAAATACCTGGGAGCACTTGTAGATCTGGACGCAGATGGCGGACCTTCTGCGGATGGATTAGTAGATGATGCGACAGGAAGCAGTTATGTAATTCCGGCTGGAGCAATGGGAGATGACGAGGATGGAATTGAGTTCCTGTCTCCAATGTTACCTGGCCAACTTGCTTATGTGAAAATTACATATACAAGCACAAGTGATGCTTTCCTCAATGGATGGATAGACTTTGATGGTAGCGACAATTTTACTGCTGACGATTCACTGAATTGGGTGGAAGTCGATGGCGCTTCGATTGCTGAGACCAGAAATCTACCTTTGGAGGTAGGCAATGATACGACGATTATAGCTGCTTTTGAAGTACCGGAAACCGCGGTGTTTGCCACTGGAAATGCCTATGCGAGATTTAGAATGTCATGCGATGGTGATTTGGAACCGGATTCAGGTTTGGCTTTGGATGGAGAAATAGAAGATTATGTTCAGCCTTTAGGTAAGCTAGGGAATTATGTATGGTTAGATGCTGATTTTGATGGCATTCAGGATCCGGTCGACGGCGATGAAGTTCCATTGCAAGGAGTCCAGGTTGCCATAACTTTTGATACCACTGTAAATGGACTGTCCATCAGTATCATTGATACGGTTGTTACAGATGCCTCAGGATTATATAGCTTCTGTGGATTAATAGCTTCAGATGGAGGCCAATACCAATTGACATTAATCACTCCAGATGGGTTGGCCTCTACGATGGCCAATCAAGGCGGTAATGACCAGCTGGACAGTGACAGTGATATCCTGATTGGTGAAGAAGGTAGAGACAGTATACAGACGAATCCGTTTATGATCATAGATGTGACAAATCTACCTATGGGTGAGAATGGAGAAGCAGATGATCCTAATGCGGTGGGTGGATTTCCTGACAATCAGGTAAATCAGACGTACGATTTTGGTTTGGTTCCTTTAGATTTTGGAGACTTGCCTGAAATGGATTTTGGAGACTTGCCGATCAGCTATCAGACCAGTGAAGATGGTTCTGTTGACCCACCGCGCCATATTGTGACAACGAACAAACGTTTAGGTGCATGTGTGGACAGTGAGCCAGATGGACAACCGGATGAAATGGGTATGGGTGATGATGATAATATGGATGATACAGATGAAGAATTTTCTTTCGGTGATTGCTCAGCAGGAAGTGATGAAGACGGGATCGAATTCTTGACACCGATGATTCCAGGCGATTCTGCCTACCTTAAATTGACCTATACTTTACCTGCACCTGCCGTTATGGGTGATCCTGCAGGTTACGTGACTGGCTTCATAGATTTCAACGGGGATGGAAGCTTCGAACCAGGGGACCAAATCACTATTTTCTCCATCAATGGTTCAGATTTATCATCAGATTTAACCAGCGTACCGCTTGGAGAGGGTTCGGACAGTATGGTAATAGTAGGTTTTCTGGTTCCGGAAACCGCGACATTCAATGGTGGATTAGCATTTACCAGATTTAGATTAGCTTGTGAAGATGGTCTGGGACCAATAGGCGTTTTGTCGGATGGTAGCATTCCTGAAGGAGAAGTTGAGGATTATGTAGTGCCATTGGTTAAAGCCGGAAACTTAGTCTGGTTAGATCAAAACTATGATGGTATCCAGGATACAAGTTCCACTTCTGTTGAGGAAGGCGTAGCAGATGTTGCGGTCAATATAACCTACACATACATGAACAATGGAATTGATCTCACGATTTCATTCGATACTATTACAGATGCCAATGGCAAATACAGTTTCTGTGGATTACTGCCTAATGATGTGGGAGAATACAAAATTTCAGTGATCTCGCCGGAATTTCTTACACCGACATTGGCCAACAATACCTCTGTAACAGACTCTCTAGATAGTGATCATACCATCAATATGGGTGACACCATTGTCATGACGGATGTTTTCCAGATTACGGATGCAAGTATGATTCCAATAGGAGAGGATGGAATAGAAGATGAGCCTAATAGTGAAGGTATGTTCCCGGACAGTTTATTTAATCAAACATTCGATTTTGGATTTGTTCCTTTAGATTATGGTGATTTAGATTCTAGCTATGTGACAGCGGCTGAGGATGGAGGACCTATACATGTGATTACTGAGAATAAATACCTGGGACAGTCAGTCGATGCAGAAAGAAATGCAGCTGTTGATAGTATAGCTGGTGCCACTGTAGACGGGGACGATAACAATATTGGATTGACACTTCCGGATGGTTCCATGAGTACCGATGATGAAGATGGAATTGCCTTTATTACTCCATTGATTCCAGGTGCGAAAGCGACAATTAGTGTCAATTATACACTAAGTGAGGAAGATGGGTTCTTGAATGGTTGGATTGATTATAACGGTAATGGTACATTCGAAGCTGAAGAAGCATTGGAGTTCTATAGTGAAGGTGTTACACCGGATACGGATGGAGCACTCGCAACAGCAAGTGATACCATAGTTGAGCTTTGTTTCAATGTACCGGAAGATGCGGTTTACAATGAAGGCGATGTTCATGCAAGATTTAGATTGAGCTGCGATGGCGGATTGGATCCCACAGATGGTTTTCCTGTTCCGGATCCGACTGGTCCACAGGCACCACAGGGTGAAGTAGAGGATTATTTTGTGCCGCTGGCTAAGATCGGAAATCTGGCATTTTTTGACAATAATCTCAACGGTTCTCAAGACAGTACTGACGCAGTAGTTGTTGAAGATGGTGTTCCGGATGTGAACCATATTTTAGCGTTTGCTGGTCCGGATGGTGTTTTTGATTCTACAGATTATGTTTACAATTTTAGTACAGACAGTGATGGTAACTACTTTGTATGTGGTCTGATAGAAGGCAATTATAATTTGATTCCTACGAAGTATGATACTTCTTCTGTGACCCCTGAAGATACCATACCAGTGAGGTATATATTGACTGCGGCAAACTGCGATGAGAATGATAATTTGGATTCAGATTTTATGCCCAATGTGATGTTTTCTATTCCTGATCTACTGTTCAATGACCTGGTAACCGGGGAAAATGGAGACACAGATAATCCGGGAGGAGAAGGATTTCCAGATGAACAAGATCAATTGAACATCGACGAAGGATGGATACCTGAACCAAACATAGAGGCCATTGCCAATATTGCCGGTGTAGATTTTCCTGAGTCAGGTCGATGTGGAAACTTTAATGTGATCGCTGATGTCTGTATCCAGAACACAGGATTTGTTGATATGGGAGGTGAATTGGTAGGAGCAAGACTGGAAAACATTGATATAGAAATCAACCTGGGAGAGCAGTTCATGGGAGCCTTCGTGGGTGTCATAGGAGATCCCATGATCTTAGATACGGTAGAATATGAGGATGCATTTATGTTGGTGGATGATGAAGACAGGCCAAATGAGAACCCGGATTTTGACGGGAATGATGATATCGATGGATCGTTAGAAGATGGAATTCTGGAGCCCGGTGAAATTGTGTGTTTAAGAATCACTTTTGAGATCAGACCGGAGGAGCTTCCGGAAGAAGATGCTATGAATCTGGCATTCAATGCGGTAGTAAGTGGGATGGCTATCAATGATGCCGGAAAGGAACTTCCTGATTATTTCAATGGTGGTATGCAATATGTGGCGGTCGACAGCTCAGACAGAATGTTCATGTTTGATGGAACCTATGATGATCCAAATGATCCAGAACCTCTGGGTGATTGCTATGAAACATCATTGGCATTAAGCCAACAGCCCATTAATCTGAGCTATGATGAGAACTGTGAGGCATTGGTAACTCCTCAAATGGTATTGACCGAATTGGATGAAGACTGTACAAATGAAGTTTATCCACTAGGAGGGTACTATCGATTACAATTAGAGGATATGAATGGAAATATCCTAATTCCTTATACAGATAGTCTGGTATTAGACGACCCGGCATTTATTGGAAATATGTACAATATCAGAGCCACTTCTGTTGCCGACGTTTGCAATAGCAGTTGGGGTAAAGTGACGGTGGAGAACAAGTTGAATCCTGTAATTATGTGTATGAGTGACACCATCACTTGCGGTGAATTATTGGTATTGGATCCTCCATCAGTTGAAAACAATTGTGGTGAAATCGATTTGCGACTAGTAAACAGAGTGGTCACTGACGTTTCATGTGAGGATGATGAATTACAGACGGTGGTCGTCGAGACCTGGGAAGTAAGGGATTTATCAGGTGTCAGAATGAGTTCTTGTCAGCAGACATTATCTATAGAGCAATTTGATATTGACGATGTAGTTGGCCCAGAAACCAACGATACCACGTTAAGTTGTACGGTAGGAGAAATGCCATCACCTGAGGAGCTAGGTGTACCAACTTTAAATGGTGAGCCTTTGTACCCTGACAACTTTGTGGATTGCGGTATTTTTGTAGATTTCGAGGATGAGTTTTTTGATTTTGGAAATGATTGCACTAACGGTGTGCAAAGGACCTGGACGGTGACCAATTGGATTTGTGGATCAGATAACTCAACTACTTTTACTCAATTAATTACACTCCAAGATACAGCAGGTCCGGTATTATCCGGTTTGCCAAATGATATGACTGTTTCTACCTCAGGATTTGAGTGTCAAGCGACTGTTATCGTCCCTGCAATTACAGCTGTGGATGATTGTAATCCGGATGACATCAGAATAGACATCAGCTACGAAGGTGGTTTTGTCATGGATCAGAATGGTGCCACGATTGAATTACCTGTGGGTATTTCTACGGTTAGTTATATAGCCTATGACGTTTGCGGAAACTCTACTACAGCTAGCTATAACGTGACAGTTCAGGATTTAGCTCAACCCGTGACCATCTGTGATGGGTTCACGACCATAAGCTTGAATTCAGAGGGACGTGCCTCGCTTAGTGCAGTAAATCTGGACAATGGCAGTATGGATGAATGTGGTCCAGTAACTCTTGATATAAGAAGGATGGATGACGATCTTGGGTTTATGGAGGCTGTTGATTTTACTTGTGATGACATTGGACCTGATAACATCATGGTGGCGCTAAGGGTGACTGACTTAGGAGGTAATTCTAATCAATGTATGGCTGAAGTGACCATTCAGGACAAGGTACCTCCAGTATTGGTGGCAGGATTGCCAGACATAACGATTTCATGTGACTTTCCATTTAGCATGGATGATCTAGGTGTCTTTGGAACTCTTGTCAATGATCCCGATTCGATCCAGCCTATCATCATTGATGATGAAGCTGCAGTATTTAGCGGTCCTGCACAAGATGGACTGATATTGGACAATTGCTCCACTGCAGCAATGAGTGAGATTACAAGTGGTGATCTGGATCAATGTGGAAACGGGTCCCTTATTAGAACATTAACAGCGACAAGTCCAAACGGTGAGACAGTTAGTGTGGTACAGCGCATCACTTTGGTCAATCCTTCTCCATTCCTGGAATCTGATATTGATTGGCCTGACGATATTACACTGAATCAATGCAATGGAGATGATTTGAATCCCAATAACTTGCCGGAAGGTCAGAATTTCCCTCAGTACGAGGAAGACAACTGTGATATGGTCAGCTCAACCTTTGAGGACAGGATTATTGATGGTAATGGATGCCTGGTGATCGAGCGAACCTGGTTTGTCAGTGACTGGTGCCAGAGGGAGAATAATGTGTTCGTCATATTTGATTCAGTTCAAACAATAACGATTAATAATGATGTAGCTCCTGTTTTAACCGCAAGTTGTGAGGATATCACCGTGGAAAGCCTGGATGCTGATTGTGGAGATGTATTTGTGCCATTGACTATGAGCGCTACGGATGACTGTTTAAATTCAGAAGATTTGATTTACGGATATGAAATTGATGCATTCAGTGATGGTAGAATTGACATACAAGGTGAAGGAAGTGATGCCAGTGATTTGTATCCTGTGGGTAAGCATACGATCTATTGGGTGGTCGGAGATGGATGTGGCAATTTAACAGGTTGCGAGTACACTTTCGAAGTCGTGAATAACAAAGCGCCTAGTCCTAAGTGTTTCCAGGGTATAAGTACCAATCTGACACTGATGGATACAATGGGCGTGGTCACACCACTGGTCATGCTGACTCCGGACTTTATTGATGCAGGTAGTGATCATCCTTGCTTTGATGATTTGACCATAAGCTTTTCAACCGATGTAGAGGATACCTTAAGAACATTTGGATGTGAAGATGTAGGTCAGCAAGCACTGCAACTTTATGTCACTGCGCCTAACGGAGCCCAGGATTTCTGTGCGACCTTCATACTAATAGAGGACAACGATGGCCTGTGCATTGACGGAGCATTCCTGGATATTTCGGGTACTCTTTTTACAGAAACTGATGTGGAAATTAGTGATGTAGAGGTGGCTCTGGAGGGCACTGATATGAGACAGTTTACAGATGAAAATGGTCAATATGTGATGCCTAATATGCCTTTGGGAGGAGACTACCAGGTCAAGCCGCGTAAAGACGACGAGTACATGAATGGTGTTTCAACACTAGACTTGCTCTTAATACAAAGACATATTTTGGGAATTTCTGAATTAGGCAGTCCATACAAGCTGATTGCTGCGGATGTTAATAGAGATGGAAAGGTAACTGGATCGGATATTCTTCAACTCAGAAAGATGATTTTAGGAATTCAAGATTCTTTCTCCAATAATACGAGTTGGAGGTTCCTAGATGCCACCTACCAATTCCTGGATCCACGAGACCCATGGGCTCAGGCTATACCAGAAACGTATGAAATCTATGATTTAGCGAGTAATATGGTTGTGGACTTTTTAGGCTTGAAAGTGGGTGATGTCAATGGGAATGTGGAATTGAATGGCCAGCCAATTATCGCCGAAAAACGCAGTGGTGAACTACCATTCGAACTTTCATTCCATGATAGATTGATCAAAAAAGGTGAGATGGTACAAATTCCATTTTATGGAGATAGCATCAAAAATATCGCGGGATATCAGTTTACAATGAGCATTGATCCTGCGGTTGCGACCATCCAGGAAGTGACAGGATTGACTCATGGAATCTCTGATTCTAATTTTGGAAAAAGGTTTTTAGAGAAGGGATTCCTTGCCTGCAGTTGGGAAAATGCAGTAGGCCTGGAAATGAATGGAGATGAAGCCTTGTTTGGAATTACATTGGTTGCTCAAGAGGACATCATGCTGTCTGAAATAATTTCTTTGAACAGTGTGATCACTACGAAAGAGGCCTACACTTCGGAGGGAGAGCTACGGGACATAAATCTAACCTTAAGAGACGGAACCATTCATGGAGTGGGCAAGCCGAAGTTGTTCCAGAATGAGCCGAATCCTTGGATTAGAAATACGGTAATATCATTTAGTTTACCGGAAGCAATGCGAGCAAGATTACGAGTGTTTAATGCAGCTGGAAAGTTAATTGTGGATCATGAAGCGGATTATGAGCCAGGAATACACAAGTATGATGTGAATGCTGGTGAGTTTGGTGCTCTGGGCGTATATTACTATGAATTGATTACGGATGGATATAAAATGACAAAGAAAATGGTGTTTATCCAATAGAAAGAAATAGCCTGCCAGTGCAAAGGCATTGGTGGGCATGTAGTTTATTAAATGCCTTATGGCGGTCGAGCAGCTCTTTAGTCGAGAGCTGCTTTTTTTTGCCTGGCTAGGTAATTACAAAGGAACTTGAGTGAAACAAATGAAAGGAAGGTTGTGCTATCTGGCAAATGAAATTTGACAGTCCCAGAGTCTCGCGTGAAGCATGTGGAAGGAAGGTAATGTTATCTGGTAAATGAAGTTTGACAGTCCTTTCAGACTTTTCTATCAACTGCCGGTTTTAAATCCGTTAAATCTTCTATTCTAATTTTTTTACCTTCCTCGACGCTCTTTCGAGCTGCTATTCCGATCAAAATAGACATGGCACCATCTCGGACTGAAGCCATATGCTTATAAGGATCAGGCGCATTCGGCGTCTTCATCAATTTGTCCTGCAATCGCTTATCACCTCCACCATGGCCACCCCTGTCATAGGAAACATTGGCCACCTTATAATCCTTCCAATTCTTATGTACAATAATTGGTTTTACAGATATATTCTTGGTATTTGCCTGCGACATCTCCGCAGCATGCAGGTCTGACTGTGATATGGCATCGTCATCATTATAAGGTATATCCTGCCAGGCTTCTATCCGACCATCCATTCCATTAAATGCGATCCGCCAACCTTCAAATGGTGAATACGTGGTCAATGAATAATTGACCACCGTATCATTCATATACTTGATCTGTGCAGACATTTTATCGTAGATATCAATTTCTTTACGGAAAAGACAATTATCTCTGATATATCCGTCGTGCTCTTCGTGCGCAACGTATAGGTCCATATTTCTCTCACTTTTGGTGATGTCATAGTAGAATTTACAGGAGTCTTTTAAAGTACATTTTCTACAGTTTTCCCCCCTAAATTCATTGGCGGCGCCATAATGTTCTAAAGCTCCATATGCAAAAACCTCTTCTGGATCAGAATCCAGCCACCAATTCAGCAAATCAAAGTGATGTGTCGCTTTGTGGACCCAAAGTGTACCACCTGAATCCTTCAAGCCATGCCATCTCCTGAAATAAGAGGCACCATGGTAGGTATTTAGATACCAATTGAAATCTACTGAGGTAATTTTGCCAATGGCATTTTCGGATAACAACTTCTTGACTTCAGTGGCATAGGGACTCCATCGGTAGTTGAAGCCTACTATTAACTTTTTATTCGAGGCCCTTTCCGCATCTAAAATATCTTGACACTTCATTTCATCGGTGGTCATCGGCTTTTCTGTCAACACATCCACTCCTGCTTCCAATCCCATGATGATGAATTCATGGTGCGTAGAATCTTTAGTAGTGACAATTAATAAATCTGGGTTTGTTGTGGAAAGCATTTCAGCACAATTGGCAAAAGTAGGGCAATCTGTACCTATGTATTTTCGGCCGTATTCCAAACGTCCGGGATTGATATCACTTAGACCTACAAATTCTAGGATGTCTGAGTATTCATCAAGCAGTCTTTTACCCCAGAAACTTGTTCCCCTGACTCCTGTTCCCACTAGTGCCACTCTCAACTTTCTGCCCATGTTTAAAAAGTTAAATGAACTTAGTGGCATAGCGGTAGAAGCACTAAGTAGAGAAATAGAGTGCAGGAAGGATCGTCTGTCAATTTTCATCAGAAGTAATTTTCAGTTGCAAAAGGTAATTATTTTTCCTGATTTTGAAGTAAAACTTTTCACCAAGACACCGCAAAGGTCCTATTGGCTTCCAATATAATTTCTGCAGATAACAGCAATTCTCACACTCAAATATGGCATAGACTTCCTTACTCAATTACAATCCTGATGGTTGAAAGAGCGAACAATTAAGCCTGACTTTCGGTCACATTGGAGAGTCATTATACCTTAAGTATCTCGTACTTGAGAATGGACAATTTAAAGAATGCAACTTAATTATGTACGACCGATATTTCCAAGTCTTGATCTTTTCTTGGTTTGCTATGGCCTTGATATATGGACAAGTCGAATTTACTGATTCTAATTTACCCATCATTGTCATCAATTCTAACGGCCAAAAGATTGTAGACGATCCCAAAGTAACGTGTGATATGGGTATCATTTGGAATGGACAGGGCCATCGAAACTTTATTGATGACGATTTTAATGACTATGATGGTAAAATCGGAATAGAAATAAGGGGCTCAACCTCACAGAAATATCCCAAAAAAAGTTATGGGCTCGAAACCCGTGATTCATGCGGGAATAACCTAAATATAAGTCTATTGGGCTTACCTGAAGAAAATGACTGGGTGCTATATGGCATTTATTCGGATAAATCATTAATGCGGAATGCCATCACTTATTCCTTATATGGTGATATGCAACCATGGTCTCCCAAATTTGTATACTGTGAATTAGTGATTGATGGAGAGTATATGGGTTTATACATGCTTATTGAAAAAATTAAAAGAGATAAACACAGGCTCGATATCGCGGAGATAGAAATGGACGACATATCTGGAGATAAGCTGACCGGAGGTTATGTCATAAAAATTGACAAACCCACTGGAAGCAGTAGCATTTCCTGGAGTTCTAAACATCAAAAAAAGTTAGAATTCTTATATCATGATCCGAAGCGAGAAGAACTTAACGAAATACAAAGAAATTATATAGAAAACTACATAGCAGATTTTGAAAAAGCAGTTTACAGTCGCAACTTTCAAGACCCCGATTCAGGCTATCGCGCTTATATAAATGTAGGATCATTTATTGACTTTATGATCATGCAAGAATTTGCTAAAACTGTCGATGGTTATCGTTCAAGTAGTTTTATGTATAAGGACAGAAACAAAAAGTTGGCCTGTGGTCCGGTTTGGGATTTTAATCTTTCCTATGGAAACGCAGATTATTGTGGTGGTTTTAATCCGGAGGGTTGGCAATACGAATTCGCGGATGTATGCGGTTTGTTTTATTCCAGTCAACCCCCTAACTGGTGGAAAAGATTGCTTGAAGATCCCTACTTCACCAATGAATTAAAGTGCAGATGGCAATACCTTAGGTCTGATCTTTTATCTATTGATCATATTTACAATATGATAGACGCCACTGGCTTACAACTAGCCGAGGCCAAGGATAGAAATTTTAAAAAATGGACGGTGTTGGATGAATACGTAAATTGGAACTACTTTATAGGAGAGACTTATGACGAAGAAATTGGGTATCTAAAATGGTGGATTCAAGAGCGTGTGGATTTTCTGGACGAAAACTTACCTGGAACCTGTGATGATTCATGGACCTATTCGACTGATTGAAGTTCAATTTCTATACGTTGAAAAAAATTCTTTAATAGTCTGAATAAGAGGTTGGATAAAGAAAATGAATGTCAATGTGAGAGACATTTTTTTGATACTTAGGCATGCTGCTGATTTCTTTCCATTTTGGAGCATCGACAAATGCTTTCCAATTGTCATCACGGGCTTTCTGATTTGCATGAGTAGTCATATACATCAGATTAGGCATATTTGATCCTGCGATTACCTCGCCATAAAAAACCGCATTGAATCCTAACTCTTCGAACAGGATGACTTCACCACCTGCATTGAACATATCTACTTTATTTATGTATTTCTTGTCTGTAGGAGATTCATAGCTTCTGAGTTCATATATTCTATCTTTACGAGGTCCGGAAAGCTCTGAAGGTTTTAGCATGGGCATGTCCTGAAAAGATTTTAATAATACGTTTTCTACTCTTGCATAATGTTTTTCCTCAGGGAAAATATCCAGTATTTCTATATCAGTATCATATAAGGTGGTTGGATTGGGAATAGGTAGTAGCAAATACAGATAAAGTGCAGTATCACTTTCTTCCGCATGATTTCTGAATACACCTACTCTCGAATAACCTTTTTTCTTCAATTCAGGTAAATAGATGTTTTCAATGAATGCTTCGGTCTGCTGAAGTTGTTCAGTCTTATCGAAGGTGTACTTTCTCAGCTGTATGTATTCCTGAGCTTGTGCAAATACCATATTCATGGCAAATGTCAACAAGACTGATAAAACTAATGCTTTCATTCTTATGAAGTTGAGCAGGTAAGATAATGTATAACTAGATATATTTATAATCTTTAAAAATGTGTCATATCCTTAGCTATTGCGAGAAGTATTCATAAACCACTTCCAGCTTTTCTGAACGGCTCATTAGTCCGGGGTTAATGCCTGGCTGACCTTCCGGAATGTGCGAGTTAAAACGTTCGAAATAATCGAGCCAAATGGGAAAGTATTCGTTGGTCTCGGGATCTTTAAAGGTCATCGGTTCTAAGCTGAATATTTGTTCACTAGCGTGATTATTGAAAGCGTCATGAATCAATTCGGAACAGTAATATTTTTCATTTCCATAAATAAAAAGGGTATCGTAAGGCTTGTCCATTTGGCTGATTACCCAGTCATTGATCGAAGGAATAGCATCTTGGAATTGGGCCTTTATTCTGCCAACTGCGATGTTAGGCTTCAAACCTGTAGTCAAACTTGCATTTAAAAAGGTATCTAATGGTGTTAAGCCAACACCTCCAGCCATCGTTGCTTCAAAAACTTTAAGTTCACCGGCATCTTCAATGACCATCCCCACATGTGCAAAGTCGTGGCCATCGTATCCTTCTGTAACAGCATTGATCGCTTTGGCAAAGTCAGAAGCTTCCCATTTTTGAAAAAGCAGATCACCTTCTTTTAGTTCGAAGGAAGACACATCAGAGCAGCTGAATATGGAAATTAGTACCAACAAAAAAAGCAGATACATAGATTTGGTAGCATAGAATCGTTTCATCCTGGCAAAGTAAAAGAATACTTTTCAAACTATAAAGATTACGGTGACAACCACTAAATGATTATTGACTTACGAAATCGATTGCTACCTGCTAGCAGTCGTTCTAAATTGTGTCATATCACGCTATCATCCTCTTTCTATGGCTGCATCAAATATGATTTTTCCAAAACCTCTTCCCCTCGATTGAACCTCACGAATAGCTCTCCTTTGGCCAGCTTTTTTGATCTGAATAATTTGCGGTACAAACCCTGATTGGTAAACTCATGATTCATTAACGTAAACAGCTTATGACCTGAATTATCATAAATCTCAAGACTGGCGCGGCCCGGTTCTTTTACGAAATAGGAGACCTCTATAATATCATCTTCTAAATTTCTAACGGCTAGACCTTCGATACGATCTTTTTCCCGTTGTGCCCTATTGGCAAGAATAGCATCAGCTCTACTGACCATCAGCGCCTGTACTTCTGGCGTTTCACATGGATCTATGCTCGCTAAAAAATAAGTTTGCCCGGTTGTTTCAAATCCCGGCTCTAAAATTATTGACTTTCCACCCACGAATGAAACGCGACTATTGGCTGCTACATCACTGATGGATTGAACATTTTCAATAGCGCTAAATTTATTGGTTCCTATCAAGGTATCTCCCAATAAAACCTGTAATTCTCCACAGTCATTGACATCAAATGCAGAACCTTTGCATTCACAATTATTATCATATTTGTCATTAAAAGAAAGCGGATCTCCATCATTGCAAAGTGTACCCGCTTGAGGACAATTCACAGTCGTAAAAGCGACTTTGCCTATTCCTTTGCAAGCTGAACCGGCATCCAATGATGTGATCAAAACATAATTCGCATAGATACCTTGAAAATCTGGTCCCGTAAAGCCGCCATATCCATCACTACCTGGTGCCAGAGCCCAATTATAAGTCCCGAACTCTGTCCACTGCTGACCATCTTCAGAGTAATCAATAGCCACAGATGTCATTCCTTTTTCTGTTTCACCTGCCTTGTTATAATTCCAAATCTGGGTCTGATGCAATTCGTGCCGATTGCCTAAATCATACATGATCCAGTGACCATTGCCTCTTGAGGAGTTAGGATTCGCAGTCCTTGCACAAGAAATCCAGGAGCTCCTTTCATTGTTATCTAAACTGCTACTAGGAGCGCACTTTTCTTTTGGAATGTAATTAGCCAGCGGGCTATCACAATCAGGTCCAGAACACGGAATTCCTTGACATTCACAACTATCATTATATGTATCGTCATTCGTGAAGGGATCTCCATCGTCGCAAATGGTGCCTTGGGGAATGCATGCCACTTCACAATTGTAATCAAAGAAGTATATCGCTGGAATCCTTTTCCACACTCCCAAATCCGTGAATGGTGTTTGCCAGAATGCTGAAAAATGTTCGCCACCACCTCCATCTTTTTGATTGATTTCAATATAGTAGTACTGTCCTCTTTCCAGATAAATAAATGAGGTACTTTGATAGATGTATTTATCGTGTTCAGTCATATTCGTCCAGCCTGACACCAACATCTGATGTGCTTGTCTATTTTCAGGGTTATGATCTGAACTGATGAATAAGATCGTGTTATCATCACCGGTAACATTAAACTTATAAAGACCACTAACAGGAACGGTCAGATATGCCTGCATTGCAAAGCCAATATCATTAAAGTCATTGGTGTCTTCTCGTCCAAAGATAGAGCAGGACTCGCTAGTAGTGGGCATGCCTGGAAAATGAGGAGCTTCATAAAGGTCATTGAGTGAACCTCCGGGAATACCATCGTATCTGTAGGCAGTCAATGCCCCACGCTCACCTACACAAACATCAGAAGTAGAGGGCTTCCCAAAACAATTGCAATGACCATCCTCTACATCATCTGAGGTATTGTTGTCTCCGTCATCACAAGGAGTGCCTAATTCAGGGCAAGGTTCATCTTTGCATCCTACTCCGAAAAGATAAGCTGCTGTGACCACATTCCATTGAGTACTACTCACAAGATCTGTCTGCCACCAAATGGAAAATCGATCAGAACCCCATCGATCAACGAGTAAAACCTCAAAATAGTAGTACTCACCCGCGATTAAATTAACCGGAGCAGAGGTCTGTTCGGGATAGGTATTATGCTCTAGTTCGCTAACTGGCTCGTATACTCGAGCAATCAACTGCTTATTGGCTGGATTTTCATTTGAACTTAAATAGAATTGGACATAGTGATCTCCGGTTACATTAAAGGTCGCAGTGGTGTTTTGTGGAACAGATATAAAACCTTCCACTCTTGTACCATAGTAGTCGTTGTAATTACTTGGACTTTTGAGTCTGAAGATATTTTGCACCACATCTGGGTTTCCCGGGAAATCCGGATCTGCACTTAACTCCGAGAATTGACCATCAAACAAGCCCTCCCATGCCTGCCATTCCAGTTGTCCAGCTGTCCCTACGCATATCTGGCCATTGACATAAATCCCAGAGATGACACTAAGTAAAAATATGATAGTTCTCATGATGCAAAGATTCCGATGGGTCCATAATTCGCCGGTACAGGTGCAGGACATCCTGATGTCGAGTAAAAGTTACAGAGATTAGGCAGGATATAGTCCAGGTCATTTGGGGAAGCTCCGAACCATAGGGCGAGCTCAGCATAAAGTTCATCTACAGAAATCTGTGGAATAATTCTTCCTCTATCTGATACATTCAGTTCATTGTTGTCTATTGCTAGTGATGGGTATTCGCCGAAGATTCGACCGCCGTTTATTGCATTACCCATAATCATCTGGTTACCTCCCCAGGCATGATCTGAACCCGTCCCATTAGATGTAAGCGTTCGCGCGAAATCCGAAATGGTCAGTGTCACTACATCGTCAGCCATCCCGATCTCTTCGAGGGCATCCTGAAATTCTGCCATGGCATTGCTCAGTTGGGGTAGCATACCATTCTGCTGATTGAGTACATCGTCATGGTGGTCCCATCCACCAAACGTTGTAAAGAAAATCTGTCGATTGGCACCAAGTCTTAACCGAACACTAATCACTTCCGCCATTTTTTTCAGATCCAAAGAAATATTGGTATCACTAAATGAAGTCTGAAGGGGAACCACATTCGCAAATGCGTTTTCAAATATCTCAATACTTTCGGAAGTCTGTTGTGTCAGTCGACCAATGGTTTCATGGAAAATATTAGAATATTCCTGCTCGACCATGTTATTGATTGCCCCATTTTTTACGGCATTCATGGCACCGCTGTTGCTCCACCAGGAGGGATGACCCTTGAAGCCGACGTTATTTTCATCAGTATTATTCTTTATAGAATATTCATTGTAGTTATTGCCGGTCTGGAAACGATTTTTGCCATCTAGAGAAATATTCATTGAAACATTAGGGATGGTATTCATGTCGTGCAAGATATCAGCCATTCTTCCGGCAAATCCTACCGCAGATCGATTTTGAGGAACTGAGGTTTGCCACTGCATGATCTGGTCACTATGCGAATACAATCCCAGAGGCAATTTTTTCGCATTGCTTTGGTATTCAGCTTTAGTCGAAATCGGTTCTACGAGTGTGCCAATGTTAGCTATGAAAGATAATTTTTGCTGTGTGTATAGGTCTAAAACCCTGTTCATGCGACCATGAATGCCATAAGTTTTATCCCCTACAGTCCCTGGAAGTGCAAGTACTTCTGAGGGATTGTCCTTATCCAGAGCAAGGTTTCCTCTTGTCGCCAGATAATGATTGTAATCTGAAGTTGTTGTAGGTATTAAAACGTTATGTGTATCTGCTCCGCCAGCCAAAAGTATGCATACTATGGCTTTGTAATCACCAGAATTTTGAATAATGTGAGGTCTCGCTGCTAAGGTGTTAATCAATCCCATATTGAGCACCGAAGAGAGAAAGGCAGTGGAGCCCAGTGCGGCACAACTTGCCTGACCGATAAAAGCTCTTCTACTGATAGATTTTTTCGTCATTTTATCTATTGATTAAGTATTCAGGTGAAGACATGATCAGGTAAATTGCCAATTTTACCCTGAGCTCCTTATCTTCTGCCGACTCATTATCGTATTGGATCAAGGCATTTTTGATGATGGCCAATGTTGAGTCAGTAATTCGACCTTGAGCAAGAATAAGATTCAGTCTGTCTAACAGTATGTGTATTTCGTCATCATTCGTATAAATGATATGGGGGGAAAAATCCAGGGAGGATACTTCATCCAGATAATTGGATTCTGGTTCACCGTCATAAATTTGCCAGACATCTACCACCTCCTCATTGATTAGCCACTCGTATAATCCATTAATCCAGCCCGTTATCGTTTGAGAGTCTGTAATCTGAAATTCCGGAGCCACCAGATTTCTCTCTTCAATGGGCCCAATTGGTTGATAGTCAGGTTGAAAAAAGTTGAACACACTAGGCGCTGATAGTGGTTTTTGGTTAAACTGCCTTTCGATGGAACGCATTACATTTTTATGTTCTCCACTCAATGTAGATGCATTAAAGGCTTTATTGATATGGAAATACCTTATGAACGGTTCTCTAAGTTTACCAAACGTATCATCATCTGCGGAGTTGCAGTTGTTCGCTACTTCGTCTAAAAGAATGGCTTTGATGACTGCTGCCATATCGCCACGCACTCCTGAACCATTGTCATTGAAGACATTTGCTACTCGGTTTATATAAGCAGGAGATGGGTTGGATGTAACCAACCTCTGGATCAATAATTTCGAAACAAAAGGCCCCACATTCGGATGATTGAATAAATTGTCAAGTGCATCACTGATATCGGCGTTGCCGTCTACCGGATTTCTATCAGGGATCTGTTCGCCACGCAGAAGATTTTTGACTCCAGGTTCATGATATTCTTCCCACATCACCAGATCTGAAAGGTAGCTTGTATCATTTCTTGCTCCTCCAAAAAACCAGTTGCCATCTGCCCACGTTAATCCCGTAAAGACCTTTGAGTATTCAGAAATATCATCGTTGTCATAAGTAGGGATAGGTTGACCTTCGCCATCGAGTTTCCTGGTTCCGTCATTGTTTAATTCAAATAGACCGATGGTGAAGAGTTGCATGATTTCCCTGGCATAATTTTCATCGGGATATCGATTTTGAGATACATCGGTTTTTGGATTCCCTGTGTAGGTAAGGTAAACACCCATGGAAGGATGATACGTCACCTCTTGTAAAATGTCTCTGTAATTTCCAAAAGCATTTCTAAGCAAAATATCGTAGTAGTCAGCCAGAGCAAATGCAGAATTACCAAAGTTTGATTTTTCAGAAATGACTAGAATCTCACTGAGGGCCATCGCTACTCGTTGGCGCAAAAGATCGTCATTGGTCATGTGATATTGCCACCAGGAATACTCCCAGTATAAATATCTGGAGGCACCATCGTAGGTCCCCAATGCCGAAAAAGTTTCATCAAGGTATCCCTGTACAATGGAGGTCAGATCAGTACCAATGGGCATAGCTAATTGTGCATCGATCCAATCCTCTATCCCCGTATGGGTCACTTCTACAATGTTACTTAGGCTGTAACCTAATGTGGCTTGAGATAGGAATCTGGCAGCAGCGTTTTCATTAGGTAGGTATCCAGACTGGTCAAGGGTGGATCTGGGATTACTTGCAGGGTCACTACTACTTATCGCAACACTCTCAAAACCTCCAAATCCAATAACCACTGTATCTGGTTGGCACCACAGGCCAATGGAAAAAACTAAAAAGAAATATAGACATAGACTAATCCTCATCTCTCTTCGAAGTCTTTATGCCATCAAGTTCTGCTCGCAAAGCTTTGTTTTCTTCAGCAAGGCTGATGAGATGTTGCCAAAGCCACTCTATCTGTTCCGTCAGATGGGCATCCATTTCTCTTACGTCGTAACCTTGTTTCACCAATTCTTTTGATGAAGGCATGTTGTACAGGTGAGATTTTGTAGCAATCTCCTTTTCAACCTCTTGTAGAGAGGGTGTTTTTCCGAAAGAATTATCCCTCCAATCTGCTTCGGTCTTAACAGCGACTTTTACCTTTTCGGTCATGACTCCATTTTGAACATATAGGTTGTAAGTACCGGGAGTGGTAATTTGAGTGGTGTCACCAATCACCACCTTACCGCTGGATTTAAGGATCATTAGATCTTGAGCATTCACATGACTAAATCCAATGATGACACAAAACAGGGTCAATAATATCTTCATTTTAATAATTTTTACTTGTGTTTTACATTCTCGTTTGTACCTCAATGGGCAATAAAGGGTGTGTTTATTCTAAGGTTAAGAGCGTATTGAAAGGATAATGATCAATATTAACACATGGCTGGCCTTTTTCAAAATCATCATAGAAAACCAAGCTGATAATATCTCAAATTGTCGTCTACGATAATTATTAACGAACAAGGACTTCTCAGATTTCAAAATTCTACTGATCACATGTTACCGTACATTTTCGTTTCGCAGAATCTTATAAACTTTTCTAAAAAAAAAAAAAGAGAATTGACCCTCTGATGGTCAGACCTGCAGCGGACTACTGCTAATATATAATTGGAAGCAGTAGCTCGATTTAATTAAGAACTAGATTTAAACTTATCAATGCGATGATGGCCGACACCGTGATTACCCAATTTCGGTGTTGAATTGAAATTACTTTGGTCAGGAAAAAGTACAATAAAAAATACCCCGCTACAATTAAAAGTTGACCGATTTCTATTCCCAAATTGAATGAGAACAATGGAATGGTCAGGTTAACCATGCCCATTAAAAGCGACTTTAGATAATTTGCAAACCCCAGTCCATGAATCAAACCAAAAAATAGTGCAAAGGAGTAGTGAAGCCAAACATTTGTCTGTACACTTTTTCTTAAAGCCAATATGACATTGGAAAGGCATGTAATAATGATGGTGATAGGAATAAGTTTTTCTACAAGATCCTGGTCCACTATTAATAAGTCTAAAACAGCGAGCGCTAATGTAATGGAGTGACCAATGGTGAAAGCTGTCACCAATAAGAGCAACTTCCTCCAGTCTTTCAATTGAAATATGGCGCAAAGGCTGATGATAAAAAGCATATGATCATATGCTTGCAGATCCGCAATGTGCTCCAGACCCAGGGTAAGATAAAGTGTAAAATCTGACATTGCACAAAGGTATTGATTCTAGATTACACCTCTTGTCATTGACCTGCATCAAGAAAAAATGGTAAATGCAACTTTTATTTGAAAAATATTGTGTCATAATATCTAAGAAATAGTCACCATAACAAAATAATATTTTAAATCAATGAATCTAAATGCACCAGTCTCAACCATCATGGACACTGATTTTTATCGTATATCGGCCGATCTTTGCATCGGTAAAGCTGAAAAAATCATGAATAAAAAAGGCATGAATATATTAGCCGTAGAAGAAAATGGCGAATTTAAAGGGTTGGTCACCAATTATGATTGTCAATATTTTCGTCAATCTTTAACTCGTGATGGAATTGAAGGCCCAGATGAAAGCCTCCGATTAAAGCACCATAAAGTAAGCGAAATTATGAATACCAAATTGGTTAAACTCTTACCAACAGATGATATTAAAATGGCCAGTGAAATCATGAAATCTATCATTCTCCAAGTCATTCCGGTGGTTGAGAAGAGAAGACTTGTGGGTTTGCTGACGCCACAGGTGATTAGGAAATGTCAACAAAGACAGCAAAGACTTAGAACCTCGGAAAGATGAAGAAGCTAACTTTTAAAGAATCCATTCCAGTTTCTCCACACGAGAAACTAGATCATATCAGATACCTACTATATCAGCAAGACCACTGCGAATTGCCTGTTGTAGATCAAGGTAAAGTAATAGGTGTCATCAATAAATCAGAGCTTTCCTCCAGATTTTTAAAGTGGATTGAAAAGGACAGCTTTAGTATGGTAGATTTTTCAAATGTCGAAGTGTCGCAGATTATGCGAACAGATCCAATTAAAGTTTTAGATACAGATGATATCGATCAGATCATTCATAAATTTTTGCATAATGACGTTCAAAGTCTCATTGTTGTAGATGAAAACGATGGATTAAAAGGGCAAATTTCAAGTTTTGAAATAATGGAATCACTTCTGGCAGCGTAGGTATAGAATTTGTTATTTACTTTCGCACGTCATGAAAGTTAATCTAATCAATGAAGTAAAAGACGCGTATAAATCTGACTTGAAAAATAGTTTTGCAAAACCAGATTCTCTATATCGAAGATGTATTCTAAATTGGCAGACTCATTTTGACATAGACCAAATGCGTTTAGGGCCTGTACTGGCAAAATCACTAAAAAACGATGTTTCAGGAAGGTTTTGGGGAGGAGAAAGATACTCTATCAAGGAATCCTTGATTTTACTTGCGAATCACAATCCTGACCTTTTCTGGGAGTCTATTAAAGACTTACTTAATGAGGAGAAAATGTTGGTGATGAGAACGGATCGATTCCTTCATCATTGTGATATAATCTTCAATGACTACCTCAAAGCAAATCCGAATAGTAAAGAGGATACTCATCGGCAAGGACATTATTCAGCCAGCCTTTTACTCTCGCTACAATTTCCAATGAGGTATGCACTGTTGGAATATGCAGTCTTTGAAAGATTTTGTGAAAGTATCGAAGTTAATGACACGCCTATCAGAACTGATTTAGAAAGATTTACAAAGATTGTCAACGCTACCTATAAGGTTATTTCAAAGGATGAGGATTTTATGACGGCCTATTATCAAGCTTTAGAGCATGAGATTTATCTGGGACCTTCCCTCGATGTGGTTAGTAACTTAATGCATTTCAACAGTAAAAAACTTTGATTTTCGAAGCATTTGTGATGCTGTGGAAGTCAATGTATAATTATATCTTTAACAAATTCTGACTACTGACGAGTCGTTCTACATTAGGATGTTCGCTTCCTCCTTTGGGTTCAATCGTAATATTTAGTGAGGTAGCATTTTCTAAGTATTTCAATTCGACGGGTCCTGGTTTCTTGGGTAATAAACCAGCATTAATCATTCTTCCATCTACATCTGCCCAAATCTGGTAAGTATGGTTTTCATCGATTTCACCTGGTTCATTAATATACAAGATGGCTTTGCCTGCTGTATCATTCCAGAACGCAGTAGAACTAAATTGGGGACTAAGTTGATTGCCAGCTAAGACAATTCGCTCTGTTTTGCTATGTCCCGATAGTGCCAACTTATCACGCAGAAAGTTGACTTCAGCGAGTGCGTCCTCCAGCTGACTTTCAGCCATGTTTTTCTCTGCATAAATCTCCATGTTAGTATACCGAAGATTTTGCTTTTGAAGATAAAAAACGATACTGGCTACTATCCCTATAAAGGCCGCAGCCCAAGGTAGATACCTCATAGAATTGGTGGTCTTAACTTTTGACAGATTGGTTTTTACTTTGTAGTCAGATTCATCTTCTAAGCAAGATATAATAGCTTCCTTCAATCCTTTCGGCGAGTTAACAGCTAATTTATAAGACATTTTTTCAATGTGCTCCTGAAGTTCATCATATTCTCTCTTTACTTCCGGGTAATGATCGATGTAATACTCTACCCGTTTCACTTGCTCTTGATTACAAGTGCCCATCAGGTATTCTTCGAGCAGTCCGCTCTCCAGAAATGTTTTTACATCCTCTTTCATAATTGATTGACTAAGCAAATCAAAATTACAGGTAAATAAATGCGCCTTAAAGCGGTAAGTCCTAATCGCAATCTACTTTTTACGGTTCCTAAAGGTATTTTTAAGGCTTCACTTGTTTCAACGTGAGTCATTCCCTGCATATATATTTTCTCTATCACTGTTCTAAATTTAGAATCGAGTCCTGCCAGGTGTATGGACAAATCCATTTCGTCAGGCTTGATTTCATGATGACTCGACATACTTACGATACGACTTTGGTTTTGGATGTCTTTTGCTTCTTTATTTTTACTTTTCCTCAATTGGTCAATAGCTGTGTTTCGAAAAATTCTGAGCAACCAAGTGAAAAGCTTGGATTTTGAAGAATCATAAGTGTCGATATTTCTCCAAACCTTTGAAAAACTATCCTGCATGACATCTTTCGCTTTTTCCTCATCTCTGACTATCCTGGTTACAATCCCATAGAGCGCATCGCTATAATAATCGTATAGCAAGGAAATGGCTTCCTTATCCCTGGTTTTCATTAGCGCAATGATGTTCTCTTCGATGGTTTGCAAATTATTTTCTTTCCATTGTGATCCAAAACAAATTCTGCTTCGTAAGTATCCTCGAAAAAATTATTTAATCATTAAAATTTTCGATTATGCAAACAAGAACATTATTTTTCTCATTATGTTTAGCCATTCTGACATTTCAATTGAGTGCTCAGCATTCATATTCTAATCAAAAAAACAGCCAAGCAAAAACTGTTTCTTATCAAAATCCTTCAGATATCGTTGATATCGCTGCTTCAAATGATCAATTTTCAACTTTGGTTGCTGCAGTTAAAGCAGCTGGGTTAGTTGAAACGCTGAAAAGCGAGGGACCATTTACAGTATTTGCACCGGTAAATGCAGCTTTTAGTAAGTTGCCAGAAGGTACGGTATCTACTTTGCTGAAGCCAGAATCTAAAGATAAGTTGACTAAAATACTAACATACCATGTCGTAGCTGGTGAATTTTTCGCAAAAGACATTATCAATGCTATCTCAAGTTCAGGTGGTGCGATTGAATTGGAAACGGTTTATGGTGATAAAATCGTAGCCAAATTGGTCAATGGGAGTGTAATTATCACCGATGAAACTGGTGGAAAAATTACGGTCACAAGTACTGATGTTGAGGCCTCTAATGGTGTCATTCATGTGATTGACTCTGTTTTGATGCCCCAATAAAAAGTTTTCATTTTAAATTGTGAAGAGGCAGTCTCAAGTAGGCTGACCTCTTTTTTTTGTGTTTCAACAAGATTAATGATATGGTAAATCCACATTAGTCATCATTCAACTCCTGTATGAGTAAACTTAATTTACCGTTAAGTATGGCGGAAAGATACTCGCTCACCAGATCTGTGAATCCAGTAATTATAGTGAGGTCCTCTTCCCACAATAGTCCGTCAGAAAGTAAAGCTTGCAAGGTGATAGGTGAAATAACGCCACTGTTTCCCATTTTGATCCAGTGTTGTGTCATAGCCTCTTCCTGATCTGCCTTATCATTGGTTTCGAAGACGATGTCTTTAAGTCTACCTTTGTAAAAGATCAATAAACATGCAAATGCAAGAATGCACCGTTTGGGAAGACGATGATATTTTTCTGTAAATGCTTTGATGGATGGTTTCAGTCTATGATTAAACTTAGAGATAGAATACAATGCGATATCACGTAAATAATGATCTAAATAGGGATTTCTGAAACGATCAAACACCTCTTCAGCATACTTCTTGCTTTTGTCTTGGTCGAGGTTCAAACAAGGAATGATCTCCTCAAAGACCATCTTTTCTATGAATGGTCCCAGATCTTCATGATCAACTACTTCTTTTACTAAAGGAATTTCCAAGCACAATCCGATGGGTACCATAGCCGTATGTGCGCCATTTAAGATCTTGACCTTTCGCTCTCTATAGGGTGTAAGGTCCTTCGTATAGATAACATTAAGTCCAATTCTATCAAGGGGTAATTGGGCACTAAGATCATAATCTGTCTCTACGACCCATAAGTGATAAGGTTCAGCCTTTGTCATCCATAAGTCGCAGTAGCCACTTCTTTCCTGATAGATAGGGAATTCACTTTTTGAGATCCCGGGTACAATTCTGTCTACCAAGGTATTACAAAACGTACAATGAGTATTCAGCCAATTTTTAAAGCCTGGTTTAATACCAAATTTTTTAGCATAGCGCAAAACAGTATTCTTTAAAATTTCCCCATTTTCTTTTACAAGTTCGCAAGGGAGAATGATACATTTTCCGGCTCGATCCGAGCCAAAATACATCCATCTCGCCTCTAACCATCGACACAATTGTCCCGGAAATGTAAAGGGCACATCATTTTCTGAATCATTGGGATCGAACTCAAGTCCAGCTTCTGTAGCATTGGACACCACAATATTTAATGCTGATTGCTGAGAAGAACACAGAAATGCTTCATATTCTTGATGAACTTCCAAAATTCGGGAAACGCAAGTAACCAGTGTCTTTTCGTCAACGGTCCGTCCATTGATGTATCCTTTTGTAAATAAATGGAATAAGCCATCCTGATTTTTCCAATCTTGATAACTGCCTTGTTTTTGAACTTTTGCCACTAGGACACCCATCTTCTCATCATTAGACTGTCTGTTGTATTTGTCGATGATCCAATCAACAAAGCCTCTGAGAAAATTTCCACCTCCGAATTGAAGCACTCTCTCAGGGTATACTCTGTTTAGATTAGACGATTCCCGATTTAGTGTTTTCAATTTTCTTTCATTTTTGTTCTAAACAATAATAAGCTTTAAATTTTAAATATTCAGTAGACGTTTTAATCCTCAAAAGCGTCAATTTATTTATTTAAGTTTGCCGCAAAAAAGGATTTGAGTACATACAGTCCTATTATAGAGGTCATAGAAGAAGCATATTATATTGCTGAGTTCAACACCACGAGGAAGATATCTGCACTTCTTCCTTATGATTACTATGAATCGAAACACTACTATCCTGTGTTGTACTTGCAAGATGGACAAAACCTCTTCAACCCCAACGCACCGTTTGGGGACTGGGCTATTGACAAATCATTGGCTAAACTTGCGGAAGAAGGATATAAAGACATAGTGATTATCGCAGTAGACCATGGCGATGATAAGAGGATCAAAGAATATTTACCCTATAGACATGCGCGATATGGTAAAGGACAAGGAAAGTCTTACATTGATTTCATGCGTAAAAAGTTGATTCCCTATGTTAAAGAAAAATATAGGGTTTTAACCGACTACGCAGATGTGGGAATAGGCGGAAGTTCAATGGGTGGTCTGATCAGCCTGTATGGTGGTCTGGCTTATCCTGCGATTTTTGGAAAAATGATGATTTTCTCTCCGAGTTTGTGGATTGCGAACAAAATCTACAGAAAAGCAAGGAATTTTGCGCCATTACCGGATACTAAAATTTATTTTTATTCTGGGGGACAGGAGTCCAAGACTCATTTGGCTAATGTAAGAAGACTGGAAACAATTTTCAGGGAGAAGATAGAGGATGATGCCTATTTCGATATGGAGGTCGAAATCAACATGGCTGGTCAACACTCAGAAATATATTGGGCACAGGAATTTCCCAAAGCCCTTAAATGGTTATTTTACGATAAATAGAAAATGAAGTATAAAGTAAAAGAAAAGGTCGATCATTCCAAGGATATCATTATTCCCTTCAGAAAATCTGAGTTGCAAAGCGAGAAAATAGCAGATTTTGACGGTGAATTTGGAAGTTATCAACTCCTATATAGCAATGAGGGTTCCCGTATCTACCTCTTGGGACTTGGTGAAGATAAGCATACCAATAGATTACAAGAGGTTTTTCGAAAATTGGTATTTAAAGAAAAGGATAAGTGGAAAGGAGATGTCCAGATTGATTGCTCTAAATTAGAAGATAAGGAGATTATGGCGGCGGCTATAGGAATGGAAATGGCCATGTATAAAATTGGCCAGCAAAAAACGAAGAAAGAAGATAAAATTAAGTTTGATTTTATTTTTCTAGCTCAGAAATCTACTAAAGCTGCTGTAGAGGAAGGGAAGGCGACCGGGGAGACCATCAATTCAATCAAGGCCCTTGTGGATGCACCTCCAAATGTTAAGACCCCTGCCTATTTAGGTCAATGGGCAGAAGCGTCCGCTAATAAATATGAATATCAATGTAAGCTTTGGGACGACAAGGCATTGAAAAAAGATGGATTTGAGGCCATTCTAGCTGTGGGTAGAGGTTCTCAACACGAATCCAGATTGATCAAGTGCAGTTATTTGCCGAAGCCTGATGCAGATATAGATATTGTATTGGTGGGCAAGGGTATCACTTTCGATACTGGTGGCATTTCGATCAAAGGATCAACCAATCTTCATTATATGAAGAGTGATATGGGAGGAGCTGCGGCAGTCCTCGGAGCTGTAGAGCTCACTGCTAGACTAGGCCTGCAAGTCAATGTTGTTGGTCTGGTAGGTTCTGCCGAAAATGCGGTGGATGGGCGAAGTTATCTTCCTGGAGATGTCATCAAATCTTATTCGGGAAAAACAATAGAAATTATCAACACCGACGCTGAAGGTAGGTTGGCATTAGCGGACGGACTTAATTATGCAGCTAAAAAGCTTAAGCCGGAAGTATTATTAGATATGGCAACCTTGACGGGTAGTGCTGTGAGAACACTGGGCTATTCTGCAGCAGCAATGTTTACCAATAGTGAAGCACTAGCGCTACGACTCACCAATATAGGGGAGAGTATTTATGAACGGGTTTGGCGCTTACCCATGTATGAAGAAATGGAAGAGGAATTACATTCAGACGTTGCAGATGTCAAGAATTTAAGTGAAAAGCCGGTCGCCGGTGCCAGTATTGCAGCCAAATTCCTGGAGTATTTTACGGAGGAACATCCGGGATGGGTTCATTTGGACATAGCAGGCGTGGCTTTTGGATCCAACGAATATGCCAAGATGAAAAGTGCTTCTGGCTATGGTGTCAGATTAGCCGTTGAATTTATTAAAACATTGCAATCATGAATTTTCTCTGCATTTGCACCTACTTTAAGGGACAGGATTTTTTCAGATATTGTAAGCGGGAGGGCAACAACGTTTATCTGCTTACCAGGAAGAAACTGGAAAATGAAGCGTGGCCCTGGGAATCCATAGATGAGGTATTTTATATTGAAGAATGGAATCATGCTCATGTTGTTAAAGGGATTGCCTACACATTCAGATCTATCAAATTCGATAGGTTTGTTGCGCTTGATGATTTTGATGTAGAAAGGGTAGCCTTATTAAGAGAAGATTTTCGAATGCCCGGGATGGGAGATACGACCGGCAGACTTTTTAGAGATAAATTGGCCATGAGAAAGGAGGCCAAATCCAAAGGTATCAAGGTCCCGGAATTTACAGCACTATTTAACGATGAAGAGGTAAATCACTTCATTGACCGAGTCGAAGGACCATGGTTGATTAAGCCACGAAGCGAGGCATCAGCTGCCGGGATTAAGAAAATTCATTCTAAAGAAGAGCTTTGGCAAGTGCTTCATAATCTAGGGGATGAGCGGCACTTATTTGTTTTGGAGCATTTTGCACCCGGAGACGTTTATCATGTAGATAGTCTTAATTTCGATAATAAAGTGGTATTTGCGCGAGTAAGCAAATATCTGGACACGCCGTATGAAGTAGCTCATTCAGGAGGTATCTTTAGATCGATGACGCTTCAGTCAGGCAGCGAGGAAGAGAAAGATTTTCTTCAGATGAATGCTAAAATTATGAAGGCATTTGGATTGAAACATGGTGCTTCTCATACAGAGTTCATAAAGTCAAAATCTACAGGAGAGCTCTACTTTCTGGAAACATCCAGTAGGGTAGGTGGTGCCAATATTGCCGAAATGATAGAAATTGCAAGTGGTATTAATTTATGGGGTGAATGGGCCCGAATAGAAACTGCTGCCTTAAAAGGTAAAACATACGATGTGCCAAAGCATCATCAAGGCGTAGCGGGAATTGTCGTTTCACTTAGTAGATATGAGTACCCCGATACATCAGCATTTAATGATCCAGAAATTAAGTGGAGAATGAACAAAAGATGGCATATCGGATTCATTGTCCAACACGACTCCGAACAAAGAGTTAGAACACTTTTGGATGAATACACTGAAAGGATCGCTCGGGGTTACCATGCGAGTGCTAAAGTTCCAGACAAATTAGAGTAGTGATTTAAATATGTGTCAAACGAGTAGAATAATCGTGTGGCATGATCATGCTATCCCTTTTATCACCCGGTATGAATTGCCATGGGGTTTTTTGATCCTCCCAGTCGAATCGTGAATTCTCGATGTATCTTGCTTTAAATGCTTTTGGTGTGCACTCCTTATACTTTTTGAATAATCGATTAAAGTTGGAGATATTGTTAAAACCAGCTTTTACACTAATCTGTGACATGGTAAAATCACTGGAAAGCAGCATTTTGCAAGCATCGCTCAATCTTAGATCGATAAGGAAGCTAGAAAAACTCCGGAAGGCGTGCTTCTTAAAAAAATGACTGAATGCCGAATTACTCATGTTTAGAGAAGAGGCTATCTCGCTGATTTTAAAGTCCGGTCTGGTATAATTCATCATAATGTAATTATAAGCTTTTTGAATTCGGTAGTTTTCTGTTACACCCTGTTTCCGACTATTGAGTGCTGTGGACAGTAAAGTAAAATTTTTACTGCCCGCAAGTAAATTGAGCAGCTCTAGAAAATGCATAACATTTTTAAATCCATGACTCTGTGTAAGATTGATCATAAGAGGTACAGCTTTCTCAGCTGTGTTGTCATCGAAAAGAATTCCTCGTTTAGAATTTTCCAAAAGTGTTTGAATCTCAAAAAAGCACTCTTTTGAAAAAAATCTCATCGAAAAGAGATGAATATCAAATTGAACAGTGATGACTCGATATTTTCTTTTTTGATGAATCGCCTCCTCACTTTCATCCCATTTGTGAGGCAGATATGGTCCTATTAATACTAGATCAAGATCTTTGTAGAGCTCAGTACTGTCACCTACAATCCTGGTTCCGCTGGTCCCCATTACTAGATTAATTTCGTATTCAGGATGATTGTGAACGGGATAGTCGAATCCATTGTTCACCGAATCCAATACAACGCATAGGTCTTGATTTCTTAATGGTGTTACTTCTCTGAAAAATTCCATAAGTTTTTAAAGATCATTGATTTTCGACATAATATTCCAATAATGAAGATTTCGATAAAATATTGATGGTGATGTGTTATTGTAAGCAGATTTAAATCATTTTAAAAGACAAAATTATCATAATAATACTATTAATATGCTGAATAGTATCAAAAAATATGCTTATTCAGACTTAATTTTATGCAAACTTTGATTAATTATTACTGTGAAGCCATTAACTAGACCATATTATTTTATCCTCTTCTTATTTGTGATTTCTCAATCGACTTGGGGACAAGTAATCACAGGAGTCGTTACTGATTCAGAAGACATACCTCTCATTGGGGCTAATGTGATCGTTAAACAATCAGATGTTGGTACCATCACAGATATTGATGGCAGCTATTCTTTGGAATTACAGGGTTTGGAAAATCCCATTCTTGAAGTCAGCTATATTGGGTATGTGACGCAAAGTATTCCTGTAAACGGTCAAACAGTAATCAATGTCACACTATCTGAAGATTCAGAAGTGATTGAGGAGGTAGTCATTACCGGCTACAAGAAGGAAATAAAAAGTGATGTATCCTCTGCCATTACCTCTATTAAAACAAGAGATATCGAAAATCTTGTGGTGGTGGGAATAGACCAGGCCATGCAGGGACAGGCACCCGGTGTTCAGGTCACACAAGTTACTGGTGCACCGGGAGATGATGTCAAGGTAAGGATCCGAGGAACAGGAACTTTTGGGAATAATGATCCGCTTTATGTCATTGATGGAGTTCCTACCACTGGAAATATCAATATGTTTTCGCCATCAGACATTGAATCAATTGAAATTTTAAAAGACGGAGCAGCTGCGGCCATATACGGGTCAAGAGCAGCTAACGGAGTTGTTTTGATCACTACGAACAGGGGGAAAGCAGGAGAATCCTCCTTTGAATTTGAAGCATATACAGGACTGCAACAGCCCATTGGCCTTCCAGAGCTATTAAATAGTGAAGAATATCTTACCATTCGTAATGAGGCCATTAACAATGCCAATGTTCTTAGAAATCCTGCAAATCAAATAGACACGTATGATCCCGCAATCTTAGATGATCTTCCAGATACAGATTGGTTGGATTTGGTTTTTAACCCCGCTATGATGCAGAGATATGCTTTAAGCGGAAGTGGTGGTGGGCAGAACGGAAGATTTTATATTTCAGGAGAATATCTTGATCAAGATGGCATATACCAAGGACAGGGATTTGAAAAGTATCAGGTTCGATTTAATGGCGAAATCAACAATGATTGGTTTAGGGTAGGAAACAGCCTATCGTTTTCTCACACCTTCAGGGACGTAATCAATAGCTCTGGTGATGGATTTGGGCCGGGTAATCAGCCTAGTGGAATTCGATACGCTTTAATAGCAGCACCGGTAGTCTCTCCTGAATATCCGGATGGAACCCAACTGAACACCACAGCAGAATTAGATGACCCTGTACTCTACGGCGACGGAAATCCTAATCCGGTTGCTTTCAATGAACATACTGATTGGACCATTGGCAAATACAGAGTCTTTGGAAATGTATATGCAGAACTAGACGTGATTCCGTCATTGACCTTAAGAACAACGCTAGGTGGGGATTTTCTCTTCGAACACGAAAAATTGTTTGTAGAAAGATTGTCTGCTGCCATATACTCGCCTACTGCTCTTACAGAAGGCAGAGTTACCAACAGGAATCTCATATGGAACAATACAGCCATCTTTGAAAAAGAGATACAAAGGAGTAGATTTTCCACTTTATTAGGCATGGAGGCCATCCAAAACCGAACAGATTACTTAGGTGCATCTGCCAACAATTTTTCACGAACAGATCCTTTGTTCAGATACATTAGTGCCAGCAACCCGCTTGAAGTGAAAAATATTGGAGCTTCAGGAATCGCAACAGAATGGGCCTTACTTTCATATTTTGGACAGGTTAGTTATTCATTTGATAGCAGATACGTCATTAACGCTACATTGCGGTACGACGGGTCCTCAAGATTTGGTGAAAACAATCGCTGGGGACTGTTTCCTTCTGTTTCTGCGGCATGGAACATTTCAAACGAGCCCTTCTTTGAAAACATTCGGAGTATTTCCACTTTAAAGTTGAGGGGAAGCTGGGGACAATTAGGCAATCAGGAAATTGGTATATACCCGTTTAGTTCACTGGTAAGCAATGGAGATCGTGTGTATGTTTTTGGAAACAACAATGTCGTTACAGGCGCATCTATAGTAGAAGCTGGAAATCAGAACATCAAATGGGAAGTGAGCACTCAATTGAACTTTGGTCTGGATTTATCTATCCTAAGAGACAAGTTATCAGGAAGTATTGATGTGTTTGACAAAACCACTAACGATATATTGGTCAGGGTCCCTCTTCCTCAGGCTGGTGGTGACACCAGACCACCATTTGTAAATGCGGCAAAAATTCAGAATCGAGGTCTTGAAGTGGGTTTATTATGGAAAGATAAGATAGGTCAAGTCGGATATAATATCGGGGCTAATTATAGTATGGTACGCAATAAAGTCATAAGCCTTGCGGATAGCGAGCCTATTTTAGGTGGATATGGACTTTCAGATGGAGCATTAACCAGAACAGAAGTTGGACATTCAGTGGGATCCTTCTATCTATGGAGAATGGAAGGCTTATTCCAATCTGAAGAAGAGATAGAAAACAGCCCATTCCAATCAAATTCAACCAGACCGGGCGATGTAAGATTTGCTGATCTTAATGACGATAATGTCATTGATGATAAAGACCGGGAACATGTAGGCAATCCTTTCCCTGATTTTACTTATGGTGTCAACCTGGGGTTAAATTGGAAAGGTTTTGATTTATCAACCCTGATACAAGGTGTGCAAGGGAATGATATCTACTTTCTATATGGAAATTTTGCCTATGAAACTCAGGCCAGAGGTTTTAATTCTTATCGAGAAATTCTAAATCGATGGACACCTGAAAATCGCAATACGGACATACCAATAGTAAGTCTGGATGATAGGAATGGTAATAGAAGAATTTCCACCCGTTTTCTAGAAGATGGCTCTTACTTTAGATTCAGAAATATAACGCTTGGTTACAATCTGAAAGAAATATTGAATTGGTCTACTGTGAACAGTTGCAGAATTTATGTGACTGCACAAAATGCGCTGACATTCACTTCTTACCCAGGACTTGACCCTGAAATTCAGGCCAATGCCAATGATACCAGAGGCCTTGGTATCTCTTCAGACCTTGCCGTGGGGATAGATTGGGGCACCATTCCTGCCCCCAGAACATTTATTGGTGGACTTCAAATAAAATTTTAGGCCATGATATCAAATAGAAAAATCAAGTACCTACTACTTTACAAATATTTTGCACTTGCAATTGTTCTAATTATTGTGTCCTGTACTGATATATTAGATAAGGATCCCATTGCAACACTAGATAGTTCTTCTTTTTTTCAGACTGCAGAGGACGCTGAACAAGCCATTAATGCTGCTTATAATCCCCTATTATTTAACAACCAGAATAATAACTTTTATTGGGCATTTGCGGTATTGACCGGAGACGAAGCCATACCGGGTGGAGATGGATCGAGAGCTGGCTTGATAGAAATGGAATCCTTCACCTATACCCCTAGAACTGAAGAATTAAATACATTTTGGAAGTTACAGTACAAAGGTATCAATCAATGTAACCTGGTACTGGATAATATAAACTCGATTGAAATCAACGATGACGCAAAAGACCGAATAACTGGAGAGGCGCTTTTTCTGAGGTCATATTATTATTTTTCCCTTGCCCAGGTTTTTGGTGGGGTTCCTTTGTACCTGACTGTCTTTCCTCCAGATGAGTTAAAAATACCTAAAACTTCCAGGGAAAATGTGTTTAGGCAAGTTATTGAAGATTGCAATGAAGCTGCGGTTTTACTTCCTGCTGAATATGAAAACATCAATTTAGGAAGAGCGACAAAGGGGGCAGCATTGGCCCTTGCTGCTAAAACGCTTCTTTATCTTGAAGAATGGCAACAAGTAGTTGATAAAGTTGCAGAAATCAAGGACCTGAATGTTTACAGCCTGGTAGACAACTACAACGATAATTTTTCCTTGAATACCCAGAATAATGAAGAATCTGTTTGGGAAATTCAGCATGCAAGCCTTCAGCTTGGTGTGGGTAATTTCTTAAATCAATGGTGGGCTTCAAGAAAAATAGATGGTTATGGTTTTGCTGAAGTCACGCAAGATTATATGAGTAGCTTTGAGGAGGGCGATCCGCGTCGAGCATTTACTGCTGCCAGTAACAATGAAGATTATGTAGGAGTTACATACAAGAGATCCTTTAGCACCACCGGGCATAGTCCTCAGAAATTTATACAACCAGATAGTACTACAGAACAAAAGGCGGATGGAGGAATCAATTATCCTAATATCCGCTATGCTGAAGTTTTGTTGTGGGAAGCTGAAGCTCAGGCGGAATTAAATAATCTAACAGAAGCAGAACAGGCATTGGAAACGGTGCGATCTCGCGCTCGACAGCAGAGTGATGATCCCGAAAATACTTTGCCATTAATTATTGCCGAAAGTCAGGACCAGATTAGAAATGCGATCAGACATGAAAGAAAGGTCGAATTGGGACTTGAAATGCATCGTTTCTTCGATCTGGTCAGGTGGGAAATCGCTACTGACATTTTACCCGAATTTGAGCAAGGGAAACATGAAGTCTTTCCCATACCACAAATCGAAATTGATCTGAATAATGCCTTAATTCAAAACCCTGGATATTGATGAAAAGGACGATTCTTGCCCTATTGATGATTTTTACTGTGGCTTCATTCCTTAGCTCACAGAGCAATCAAGTAAGCATTTCCAGAGTAGATCAAATGCCATCGATGCCTAACCCGTATCAAATGCGGGATTGGAAACAAGTGGCGATCAATTACGACCGCTTCATTTACGATCCGGGCCTCACTGGTGATTTTCAGCCGTTTCTAAAGATCGTTGATCAAGGGGAAAATTACCCTGAAAATAAATTTTTCAGCCTTCCCACCTACGTTGGCTCGATCGGTCAAACGACCGGCGAAGCTATAAACATCTTACCTAGCCTTGTCGGTGCAACATTAGTAGGTGTGGATAAAAGCAGTCAGAATGGATATAATTTCATTCTTATGTCCCAGGATTTCTTTAATAAGGCCAATGGAGAAAACTTGTACTTAAACTTAAACGCGACCAGGAGCGGTACAGATTGGTGGTACGATATGATGCCCAATGTGTTTTTCTACCAGCTTTTTGATTTATATCCTAATATGGGAGGAGAGGCGGAACAGCAGTTTCAACTTATTGCTGAGAACATGCTCGATGCGCTGAAAACAATGGGTGGAGATGCGGCACCCTGGTCCGTACCTTTTATGACTTATCGCGCCTGGAGCTTTACGGAGAACAGGCCTCTAATAGAAGGAGTCCCTGAGCCGGAAGCTGCTGGTGCTTTTGCATGGCTGCTATACAACGCTTATCAAGTTTTGGGTGAGGAGAAATACCGAATCGGAGCTGAATGGGCTATGGAATATCTGGTGTCCTTAAATGGAAACCCATCCTATGAATTACAGCTTCCATATGGTACGTATGCAGCTGCCCGGATGAATGCTGAAATAGGTACCAAGTATGATGTAGAAAAACTTGTCAATTGGTCTTTCGACCGAGGAAATCTGCGCGGATGGGGAACGATAGTGGACACGTGGAATGGCATCGATGTAAGTGGACTGGTAGGAGAATCTGAAACGGCTACTGATTATGCGTTCCAATTAAACGGTATTCAGCAAGCTGCGGCACTTGTTCCTATGGTAAGATATGAGAAACGATTTGCCAGAGCCATTGCAAAGTGGGTTTTGAATTTGGCCAATGCCAATCGACTGTTTTATCACAGTTTTCTCCCTTCATTTCTACAGGACGGCTCTGATTGGTCAGAACAGAACGATCCTTTGAAAGTTATCGGATATGAAGCCATACGAGAGGATTTTAATGGTCTTTCTCCGTTTGCAACCGGTGATGCGGTGAAAGGAGGTTGGGCCGAGACCAATCTTGCACTATACGGTTCATCTTCAGTTGGATATCTTGGGGCCATAGTCCAAAAAACAAATGTGGAAAAAGTCTTGCAAATTGATCTGCTAAAAACAGATTTCTTTCGAAATGAAGCCTATCCAAGCTTTCTTTATTACAATCCATACAATGAAGAAAAAGAAGTATCTCTTGCCGTAGGAGCGTCAGTAGTAGATATCTATGATCCCATCTCAGAATCGTTGATTCACACCGGGGTAAGTGGCGAAGTAAGTTTGAAAATTCCGTCACAGGAAGTGATCATGCCGGTCATTGTTCCTGCATCCGGCGAGGTCCAATTAAAAGAAGGTCAATTGTACATCAATGGTATCATAGTGGATTATGATCGATCTGATGCAGAGCAAATGAGTGATCTAAGAATTAAAGCCTTAGCAACGGCGAAAGACATTTATGAAATTGACGAAGCTTTTGAAGTTTATAGCACTATCGAGCGATCCGGAAATATACAAGAGGTGATGTATTCATGGCAAGTGAATGGAGAAGTACAAGAAAATACGGATTCGATATTAACGGTGATGCCGTTCGAAGCTGGAGAATACCTCATTGAGCTGGAAATATCTTCTGATCAGGTTTCAGACAGTGCACATTTTACAGTAACGATTGTACCTGAAATACAGCAAGCTCCTGAAATCATTGAAATTCATATCGAAGAAGCTTATTTTGCTCCAGGGCAACAAGTTGAGTTAGAAGGTATGGCAACCGATGCGAATGGAGATCCTCTCATCTTTGTCTGGTCTGTAGATGGAGGTGAAATTGTGGGAGATAGCAATAAGGCAATTTGGACACTGCCATTGTTGGAGGGCGTCTACGAGGTGGGGTTAGAAGTCATTGACCCTGAACAATTGAAGGCTAGCAAAACCCGGCAGATTCTAGTCAGAGACTTTGAGCAAGTTGAGGGGAATTTAATAGCTTATTATCCGCTAGCGGGAAATGGACAGGACTTTTCAGGAAATGAATTAGATGGTCAAATAGTAGGAGGTGTTTCGACCGAAGGCTACGATGGCATGCCGAACAATGCCTACTTTTTTAATGGAACATCCCATCATATGCAGGTTGCTCCAAAGCCGATTTTAAATTTTACGGATGCCGTTACGATCAGCATGTGGTTAAAACCCGGAAACCTGCCGGAAAGAGAAAGTTTTCTTGTTTCACATGGAAGTTGGCAGAACAGATATAAAGTCTCGATTATCCCAGATAAGAGATTGAGATGGACTTTGAATACGACATCAGGCATCAAAGATTTAGACAGCACAGCGCCATTAGTTGAAGAAGAGTGGATTCATATGGTAGCTACATTCGATGGCGACTATATGCTGCTTTATGTCAATGGCCAGCTGGAAGGTTTTACGGCATTTGGTGGAAGCATTAAAACCACTAATAACCCATTACTATTGGCTCAGTCCTTACCTGATGAACAGGAATACAATTTTAGGGGCACATTAGACGAGATCAAAATATATGATTTTGCAATCACCCCAGAGCAAGCTGCTTACTTATATGAGTTGGGAGATATTTCAAGTTTAACAGATGAAGTCAATGGGTTAGAATTGACAATCTTCCCAAACCCGACGACCAGCAATTTAGAATTGACTGGGAAAGGAGTAGAGCACATTGATTTACTGATGATTTATGATTATTCAGGTAGAAAAATTAAAGAATTTAGAAATTTTAGTCCAAATCAACCTATTAAGATTGAAAACATAGATCCTGGATTCTACATACTAGTAGCATGCCAGGAGAGTAATCCTTTGAAGACCATAAAATTTATTAAGAATTAACATTTTTTAAATTGAATTACTAATTATGAAAACATTACTAAAGTGCACATGGACACTTCTGATAACGATGCTTTCACTATCAAGTGGAGTATCACAGGATGTCTTGGTTTCGTACGATTTTTCAGGAGACCTGAAAGACGGTACAGCCAATGAGAATAACCTGGTCATTACTGGAACAAGCCTCACCACAGACCGATTCGGTCAAGCTCGAAGTGCAATTCACTTTGATGGGGATCAGGACCAGGCTGTTGCTGAAAATTCATCACAATTAAATACGCCATTTACTACGGTGAGCTTTTGGGTGAAGATGGACGAATTACCTGGTCAGGGTGAAATCTATCTCATTTCATATGGAGGGTGGCAAGAGCGCTTTAAAGTCTCCCTTCCTGCTCACGGCAAGCCCATCTGGACAACCAATAGTACCAACGGAATTTCAGATATGGATTCCGGAGATGGTAATGAACTCTCGGTTGGAGAATGGACCCATCTGGCATTCACTCATGATGGTGTGAAAGACAAGATTTTTATCAACGGGGTGGCTGTCGCAGAAAAAGAGGTGACAGGAGAATTAAATAATACTTCTTCTCCCTTAGGGTTGGGATTTGATCCTATGTCAGGTTCGAATGTTCTTAACGGAGACCTGGATGAAGTCGTCATTTTTGATACAGCTCTGGATGATGCAGCTATTCTTGCCCTTTATGAGTTACAAAGTACAACACCGGAATACACAGAACAACTGGTCGCATCCTATCCTTTTGATGGGAATGGTAAAGATGTGTCAGGATTTGAAAATACGGCCACCACTAACAATGTTGATTACGTACCTAATCGTTTTGGTTATGGCCAATCTGCAGTTTCTCTTAATGGAGAATCAACGGTCACCGCAAGTGCTTCCAGTCATTTAAATTCGCCCACAACAACGGTTGCTTTTTGGGTTAATGTTGACCAATTACCTGAAGAAGGTGAATACTATCTGATGTCTCATGGTGGTTGGCAGGAACGATGGAAAATATCCCTTCCGGGACATGGAAAACCAGTGTGGACAACGAACAATGACGGAGGAATTTCAGACATGGATTCCGGAGATGGTAATGAACTGATACCTGGGCAGTGGATGCATTTAACTATGGTTCATAATGGAAGTAAGGATCAGATTTATGTCAATGGTATTCTTGCAGCGGAGAAAGATGTCACCGGAGATATGAATAGCACCACCCATCCACTGGGCATAGGATATAATCCTATAGATAATAGTAATTACTCCAGAGCATCATTTGACAATGTAATGATATTTAACCATGCGTTGGATGCCGAAGCCATAGAAGGTTTATATATTGACCAGTCGACTCCTCCAGTACTAGGTATAGGAATGGTAGCAGATTATCATTTGAACGGCAATGGACTTGATGAAAGTGTCTACATGAACCATGCAGAACCGGTCACAGAAATTACGGCTGTGGAGAATCGACATGGATGGGGAGGAAATGCTACATCTGGAGCGCTGGTTGCACCTAACTCTCCAGCATTGCAATCTGAAAATACTTCAGTAAGCTTTTGGATTCGCCCGAACAGCTTCCCGGAATCCGGTGAAGTTTTCGTACTTAGTCATGGAGGTTGGCAAGAACGATGGAAAATTTCTTTGCCTGGCCATGGTAAGCCGGTATTTACTACGAACGCTACTAATTGCTGTAGTGACATGGATACAGGGACGCCATTGGAACTGGATACCTGGACACATTTGGTGATGGTACACGAAGGAGATAAGGATTTGATCTACATGAATGGTGAGTTAGCCAACGAGAAAGAATCGTTGGGACCTTTAAGTAAGACAGGATATCCTTTAGGTATTGGTTTTGACCCGATTGGCGGTGAAAGTTTCTTTGATGGAGCTTTGGATGATGTTAAGATTTTTAATATTGGATTATCAGCTGAAGAGGTAGCCGCCTTGTATGATTTGGAATCAACAACTCCTGATATAGATGGAGATTTAGTGGCGTATTATTCCTTCATGGGAAATAGTATGGATGAGACCCCTTACGACAATCATGCATCTTCAATCCTTCTGCGTGATGATCGATTTGGAAAGTCCAATATGGCAGCACTTTTCACAGGTAGTAATTCCAGTACTGCTGCAAATTCTCCTCAGTTGAACTCGACTACTACCACGCTTAGCTTTTGGACTTATCCTGAAGCCTATCCGGAACAAGGAGAAGTTTATTTAATTTCTCACGGTGGATGGCAGGAGCGCTTTAAAGTTTCCCTTCCCTCTAATGGTAAAGTGGTATGGACTACCAATAATACTTCAGGAATTTCAGATATGGACTCCGGAGAAGGAGGAGAGTTGCCATTGCAAACATGGACACACGTCGCAGTGGTTCATGATGGAGTAAATGATCAAATATTCTTTGATGGTATCAAAGTAGCAGAAAAAGCAGTGGAAGGCGATTTAAATGTAACCAATCATCCTTTTGGAATGGGTTACAATGCTGTAGATGGTGGTAACGTTTTTACAGGATCACTAGATGAAGTACAAGTATACAACAGAGCTTTATCTGAAGCTGAAATTCTAGCGTTATTTAACGAGCAATCCACTGAATCAGAAAATGAAGATAGTGAGGCGCCATGCGTACCTCTTGATTTAGCGGCTGAGGTAGCATTTACAAATGTATTATTGAGCTGGACAGCAGCAACTGATAATGTCGGAGTGGTCGGCTATAACGTTTATCAGGATAGTATAAAGACGGCCATTACTGAGGATACAGAGTTGTCCATTTCGGGTCTGGCACCTTTGACTGATTACCACTTCGGTGTCAGCGCAGTCGATGCAGCTGGAAATGAATCAGACATCTCATCTATTTTCGTCACCACATTAGAAGATGAGACACCTGATACGCTAGCACCAACACCACCTACCAATTTAGTAGGGGCCCCAAGTTTTAATTCTGTATTACTGAGTTGGGATGCAGCAATAGATGATACAAAAGTGAATGGATATATCGTTTATCTGGATGGAGAGTACTTTGATTCTCTGGGAAGCAGTGCCTTGTCAGTTCTCGTAGGTGGATTGAATGCAAGTGAACTTTACACATTTGGTGTATCTGCTTTCGATCTCGCAGGGAACGTATCTGAAACGACAGAAATAACTGTGATGACGACTGAACCACTTGAGACTGCGGAACCTGGTTTGGTTGCACATTATCCATTCAATAACAATGCTGAGGATGCCACTCCATACATGAATCACGGGAATATAGGTGGTGATCCGACTTTTGAAGATGCAACACACCCTCATGGAGGTACAAATATCAAGTTTAATGGTCAGGATTCAATATTGGCACCTAATGGCGTACACTTGCTATCAGACTTCACCTCAATCGCTTTTTGGATTAGAGTTGATTCCACTAACCTTAGTGATGCTGAAGCTTACGTGCTTGACTTTGGACATTGGGACGAAAGACTTAAGATTTCACTACCTCAACATTTGAAGATCGTTTTCACCACCAATAGTAAAAACCAACAGTTTGATAACTTCATATCCGACATGGATAGTGGAGATGGAAATGAAATGGTTAAAAGTTTTTGGTGGCACGTTACGATGGTGCATGATGGGGATAACGACATCATTTATGTCAATGGTGTGGAGGCCAATAAAAAACCAGTAAATGGAATATTAAACAATACCGCAAGACCACTGGGTATTGGAAATAACCCAATAGATGGTGGTCAATTTTTCCTTGGTGGATTAGATGAAGTAAAAATTTACAATCGTGCATTGACACCGGAAGAAGTCACTAAGCTTTACGATAATAATACTGTTGGCGTCTATGATGAGATCGTCATCCAAAAGTATGTAGACAAAGTATTTCCTAATCCGGCTGTTGATGTTTTAACCATCACACACGGATTGCCGGATAAACATGATGTCACGTTAAACATTTACGACGGGCAGGGAAGACAAGTCGGAAAGCAGGTGGTAAAAAGATCAATAATTGCCCAGGGAAGTTTAGAGGTGAATGTGAGAAATCTTAAAAGTGGTGTTTATTATATGAACTTCAATTATGGAGGAAAGAATCTCGGTTCTTTGCCATTTATAAAGATGTAATTGAATTTCCGATATTGATTTAATTGCTGCCCCTGTCGTTTTGACAGGGGCAGTTACTCAAACAGTCAAACAAAAATGGAGAAAAGATTCACTGCGAACCCTATCATCACCAAAGCAGATTTAGAGCCAAGTAGGAGTGACTGGCAAATAGATTGTGTTATGAACCCCGGGGCTTTCACCTTTGATGGAAAAATTTGGCTTCTTCTAAGGGTGGCAGAAAGACCCATTCAAAAGAAAGGAAAAATCTCTTTACCCATTTATACGGTGGACGGAGATGTACATATTATCGAGTTTGATGAAAACGATTCCAGCTGGGATACCTCTGATCCAAGAAAATTTTTGCACGATGGTTCTACTTACTTGTCCACTATTTCCCATTTGAGATTGGTTTGCAGCGAAGATGGCATTCATTTTGACAAGCCTGACGACATACCTGATATCCTTTCAAGCCAAGGAATTTATGAAACCTATGGTATTGAAGATTGTAGAGTGAGTCAGATCGAAAATCAATATTATTTAACGTATACTCAAGTCTCAGAGCTTGGAGTTGGCGTTGGAATGAGAACGACCAAAGACTGGATTAACTTTGTAAAGACAGATATGATCTTTCTCCCCCATAACAAAGACTGTGCATTATTCGAGGAAACGATCAATGGGCAGTACTTTGCTTTGAATCGACCTTCTGGAGTTGGATTAGGTGGTAATTTCATTTGGTTGTCTTCTTCTCCAGACCTTTATCACTGGGGAAATCACCATTGTCTTATGATGACCAGAGAAGGTATGTGGGATAGTGAGAGGGTAGGTGCCGGCACCTCACCCATAAAAACTGAAGATGGCTGGCTTATGATCTATCATGGTGCAGATCAAGATAGCAGATACTGTTTGGGAGCAGCACTACTGGACTTGAACAATCCTACTAAAGTTATTGCCAGGTCAGTTAAACCATTAATGGAACCAGAAGCACCTTATGAAAAAGAAGGGTTTTTTAAGAAAGTGATCTTTACTAATGGACATATCGTACAAGGTGATCGAGTGACCGTATATTATGGTGCTGCTGACGAAGTGATATGTGGTGCTACATTTTCAATCGAGGAAATATTGGAATCCATACTAACGGAATCACTTGCAGAATGAGGCTAGCCAATGGATATGATGTATAAAAGCGTGATCATATTTTTGCTTGTCTTTGTTGCAATGAGCTGTGATAGGTCATCCAGGAAGGATGCTGGTGACCTGGTTTATTGGTCGTCCAATAATGGCGGGGAAATAGAGTTTGCCAGGTGGGCCGTGGACACTTGGAACAACCAAAATCAAGTCCTTGTCAGTTATCAACCCATTCCCGAAGGTCAGACCAGTGAAGAAATACTCCTGGCAGCTGTGGTGGCTGGTACTACTCCAGATATTTACTCCAATATATGGCAGGGTGCTGTCGAGTTTTATAGGGTTTCTGATGTATTGGTGGCCATGGATACCCTAGATGGTTTCATGGAATTTTTAAAGGAACGATGTGATTCAGCCACCATCGCCGAAATTACAGCGGATGATGGTCATATTTACCAGTTCCCATGGAAAATTAATCCCATCATGACCATTTACAACAAAAATTTGATCAAAGAAATCGGATTATCAGACCCACCGAAAACATATTCCTCCTTTCTAAGAGCGGCTGAGGCCTTTCAAAAGGATCAGGACGGAGATGGATACGTTGATCAATGGTTTGGCAACACATCGGTGAAATTGGCCTGGCACCAAAGACTTTTTAATTTTTATCCTCTTTATCTGGCGGCTTCGGGCGGTATGCCTCTGATCAAAGATGGAAAAGCCCATTTTAATAACCGATTCGCAGTGGAAGCCTTTCGATTCCTTCAGACCATGTATGAAAACAATTACTTTTCGAAGCAATCTCAATCTGCCGGCCAGGATTTGTTTGTTGCACAGAAATACGCGACGAAATGGACCGGCCCATGGGAAATTCAATACCTGGATCGCTTTACAGGTGATGATTTTGAATACGACTTCTACCATATACCGGTTCCCGATGGTCATAAAGGTCCTATTTATACCTATTGCGATCCAAAAAATATGGTGATATTTAATACTTGCAAAAATCCTCAAGCGGCCTTTGAATTTATTAAGTCGATGACTACAACGGAAGCTGATCTAAAGTTTCTAAATCTCACGAATCAATTGCCCAGAAGAAAAAACTTATCCGATTTGCCATCTTATAAGCCCTATTTTAGTAGAAATCCAAAAATGGAAACATTCGTCAAACAAGCCGAACACATCAAAGGCGTGGGCAACAGTGAAGTGATGACAGAGATTTTAGACATCATTTCACAGGAATATGAAGCTTGTGTTTTGTATCAAATGAAAAGTCCCGAGGAAGCCATTGCTGACGCGGAAAGAACGGTCAATGTTTTATTGAGAGTCGAGTCATGAAAGCTTTTTGGAATAAAATATCACCCTACCTGATCATATCTCCGTACATCATCCATCTGGGATTATTTGTTCTGTTTCCGGTTATTTTTTCCATTGTTCTGGTGTTGCATAAATGGAATATCATTTCGCCTATGGAATATGTAGGACTGGATAATTTCCAACGCCTGTTTAGCGATCGGCTGTTTTGGAAGGCGTTGTGGAATACTTTTATCTTTATTTTGGTGCATATTCCATTACAAATTGTAATAGCACTTTTTCTAGCCTACTTCCTGAACGAAAAGATATTGGCACGCTCATTTTTTAGGGCAGCATTCTTTATGCCAGTCGTGATTTCCGGTGTGGTCATTACCATTTTGTGGCAACAATTGTATGGGCTGGAAAGTGGCGTAATCAATCGAATGCTGATATCATTAGGATTAAATAGAGTGGAATGGTTGTCTAATCCCAACATCGCCATGATATCTATTGCGATCATGGCTACATGGAAAAATGTCGGTTTATATGTCATCTTGTTTCTCGTGGGCCTGCAGACGGTTCCCAGAAGTTATTATGAAGCTGCAGAGGTAGAGGGAGCTAGTGCCTGGCAGCAATTCAGATACATCACGATACCTGCGATTAACCCGACTATTTTTATGGTTGTGATCCTGTCTACAATAGGTGGTTTTAGTCTTTTCATCGAGCCATACATTATGACCGATGGCGGTCCCTTGAATAGCACTTTATCAGCGATGCTGTACATTTACAAACAGGCATTTGGCTACTATCATATGGGGTACTCTGCTACGCTAAGTATCTTCTTCGCCATCATCATCATGGGAGTGGTAGTTGTTCAGAAAATTTTTGTGGAAAATGAAGAGCATTGACGGATGAGAAGACTTAAGAAAATATTGTTTTATTTCATTTTAACCATTGCAGCCCTTACCTTTTTGTATCCATTCTATTGGATGATTGTGGCCTCTCTTACTCCTGAAGAAAATATTGGAAACCTCAGTCTAGTACCACAAGGTCTTACCTTTGATCACTACAGCGACATGGTTGAAAAAATACCAATATGGAGAGCTTTGTTCAACAGTTTATTGGTCGCTACCATCAGTACATTTGGAGTTTTGGTTTTTGGGTCAATGACGGGTTACGCATTGGCTAAAATGCGCTTCAAAGGGCGCAATTTGCTTTTTTTCACGATCATTTTTACAATGACCCTGCCTTTCCAAATCACATTGATACCTAATTATATAATTATGGTCAATTTTAAATGGGTGGATACTTTAGCTGCTTTGATTGTACCGGCATTGAACAGTGCTTTTGCAATATTGCTGTTTCGGCAGGCATTTCTGACCATCCCGGATGACTTGATCCATGCAGCCCGAGTGGATGGATGCGGTGATTTAAGAATCATTTTTCAGATCCTTTGGCCTAATATTTTGCCAAGTCTGATAACTGTAGGTATTTTAACTTTTATGACCTCCTGGAACGATGTGCTTTGGCCATTAATCGTCATCAGACAGGAGGAACTAATGACGATGCCTCAATTGGTCACCCTATTCGCCGTAGGAGGAAGATCTGAAGCACAATTAGGTGTAAAATTGGCATCTGCGGTTTTACTCGCACTACCCATAATAATTGCTTACATCTTTTTACAGAAATATTTTATCCAAAGCATGGCCTCATCCGGAATAAAAGCTTAATGAAATGAAAACAGACAATGATAATAAGGTAGGGATAAAGCGGACGCATGTTAGATTATACGCAGACGTTCGTAAGGTTTTATTAAGATATCTCGATTTTGGACTAGACAGGCAAAGAATCATGCCCATCTATGACCACATCCGTAAAATGAGTGACGAACAAGTTGCTGAGGAACTGGAAAGGGTATACCAACTTTTTAGTCATAGGCATGATAACCTCGAAGACAGGTTGGATCAGAATTATACAAGAGTATCTGAAGTTCTACCCCAATCGCTTGAAAAGCAGAGGCGACTGCTCCTGGGTTCCTATTTTACGCATGAATACAGTGTTCAGGCTGCTGCACTTTTTAACCCTTCTATTGTGCCACATCCCGATCGTAAGGGTGTGGATGACAAGGACATTAGGTTTGTGTTATCTTTAAGATCAACCGGCGAGGGACACATCTCTTCCATTTCTTTCTGTGAAGGAATTTCAAAATCATCTGGTGAAATTGAGTTGGACGAAATGAGTAATAAAATGAGCAGTGGTAAAATAGGGTTTGCTGAAGACTACTATAGCGTACAATTCGATGAGGACTTGCCACTCAGTGGAAGAGTCTTATTTCCGCAGACCCGGGAAGAGAGAATGGGAATGGAAGATGTCAGATTTGTTTACATGGAAGATGAAAAAAAATATATAGGGACTTACACTGCTTATGATGGCTTTAAAATCAAACCGGAGATCATCGTCACCAAAGATTTTAAAGACTTCAGAATTGGAGGTCTGAAGGGATCTGCTGTGACCAATAAAGGACTGGCTCTATTTCCCAAAAAGATTGATGGTAAATATGCCATGATAGGCAGACAAGGAGGCAGAAACCTTTCCATTATGTTTTCTGATGATCTCTATCATTGGGACGATTCCGAACTACTACAGGAACCGCAAAGAACCTGGGAGTTGTTGCAAATTGGGAATAATGGAAGCCCTATAGAAACAGAAGCGGGTTGGCTGTTGCTGACTCATGGGGTAGGACCTATGAGAAGGTACACCTTAAGCATGAGCCTGCTGGACCTAGAGAATCCCGCAAAATTGATCGCCAGTCTTGAGCAGCCACTGATGAGTCCTAATGAAGAAGAAAGGGAGGGCTATGTGCCTAATGTGCTCTACACTTGTGGCATGATGAAGCAAGGACAGGAATTAATTATACCTTATGCTATGTCAGATAGTGCAATTAGTTTCGCGCGAATATCCATTCCTGAAGTTCTCAACCACCTTAAAAAACAAGCATGAGATTGATCTATCCGATTATCGCCATACTGTTGTGGAACTGCAATCCAACAGAAAAAAAGGCCGCTGATATTATTAATGGTGATCACCTTCATCATCTTTATGAATCCTTTGTTAAGGATGGGAAAGAAATCGGAACCATTTGGATATACTGCGAAGCGCCTGATTATCATTTGGTCACAGATGATGACGAAGGATACACGTGCGTGGACGATGTAGCAAGAAGCCTTGTCTTTTATGCTAAAGAATATGAGAACTCACCCAATGACAGCATCTTAAATAAGATTATTCCATTGACGAGATTTGTCCTTGATATGCAAGCAGAGAACGGATTCTTCTATAATTTTATATTCCCCGATAAATCTATAAATAAGACGCATGAGAATAGTGTAGCCGAGGCCAATTGGTGGTCCTGGAGGGCATTCTGGTCACTATCTGAATTGATGAAGTTAGAAAATGCCCAATTGGATGACATTAAGATAGAGGCTCAAACCGCCTTAGATGACTTACTACCTCACATGATAGAAATATGTGTGGATAGAACAGATACCTTTATGATAGAAGGGATTTCCAGCCCAATTTGCATCCGTGAGATGGGAGGTGATCAAGTGGCTCTTGTGATGATAGGCCTTTCTAATTACTACAAATTGCATCCGGATCAAGCTGTTCGAGATCAATTGATTAATTTGGGTGAAATATTAATGGCCCAACAATTGGGAGCTGTAGACACTTTCCCTTATTATGCATCGATGTCCTGGCAAAACATATGGCATGGCTGGGGTAATTCCCAAGCCTATGCATTATTGAAAACGGGTGCGATTGTCAACGATGATCGCATGATTGAGGCGGGTTTGAGAGAAGTTTTGAATTTCTTTCCACATTTTCTCTCAGAAAAACCCAGCTATTTCAGACTCGCTAAATCACCAGGAGGCTATGAAGTTTTAGAGACAGATCGATTTCCTCAAATTGCTTATAATTTGAGGCCGATGATCTACGCGGCCATTGAAGCATACCGACTGGACCCGAAGGAAGAATATAAGGAAATAGCTCTGGAATTGGGGGATTGGTTTTTTGGTTCTAATCAGGCGGGGGTGACCATGTATGATTACGCTACAGGCAGAACATTTGATGGAATCGTTTCACCGGAACAAGTCAACCGTAATTCAGGTGCAGAATCCACCATCGAAGCCTTGCTATCCATTCAGGCTTTGAGGGAATTTACAGAATGGACTAATCGTCACCTCAAAAAATAAGGCAGCTAATGGCAAGTGTTAAATTCAATCAGGTAACGAAATCTTATGGAAAACAAGAAGTAATACAATCTACCTCTTTTGAAATACAGGACAAAGAGTTTGTAGTTTTAGTGGGACCGTCCGGATGCGGAAAATCTACCATGCTTCGAATGATCGCCGGTCTGGAAGAAATTACGACTGGCACTATTGAGATAGGAGATACAGTGGTGAATAAATTACCGCCCAAAGATCGGGATATTGCCATTGTTTTCCAGAATTACGCACTGTATCCTCATATGACTGCATATGAAAATATGGCCTTTGGACTAAAAATTCGGGGAATGAGCAAAAGCGTCATTGAAGAAAAGGTCATGAAGGCTGCTAAAATTTTAGACATTGAGGACTTATTGGACCGCAAACCTAAGGCGATGTCAGGAGGTCAAAGACAAAGAATCGCTATAGGTAGAGCCATCGTTCGTAATCCGAAGGTTTTTCTATTTGATGAACCATTGAGTAATCTGGATGCCAAGTTACGAGGACAGATGAGGTTAGAAATATCGTTATTGCACAAGAAGCTTCAAGCGACAATGGTCTATGTCACGCATGATCAGGTGGAAGCCATGACATTGGGAGATCGGATCATAGTATTGAACAAGGGTGTAATTCAACAGATTGATACGCCGCAAAATCTTTATAATCATCCGACCAATCAGTTTGTTGCGGGATTTATTGGTTCGCCTACGATGAATTTCATGAAGGGTAAGATTTACCAGGAAGATGAAATAGAGGTCTTTATCTCAGAAGACCAAAGTTTTAGGTTGAGCTTAAACACAGTTTACGGCTTGAACCCATATCAAAATGTGATATTGGGCATAAGGCCGGAGCATATCTTTTCAAGTCAAACTTTATTGAAGAATCCACTCCAATTCCAGGCTGAAGTGCGGTGGGTAGAGCTATTAGGACATGAAGGTTTTGCATTTTTCGATTTAGGAGGTCAACAGTTATCAGCAAGGTTGAGAGCGGATGAGCTTAAGGATCCACCATTTTCTAAGAAGCTTTATATAGAAGGTGAACGCTTGCACATCTTTGATGCAGATACTGGGTTGAACTTGATGTAACCGATTTAATTTACTCAAAAAACGCAATACTGCCTCCAACCCAGGTTTTATTTTTATTGTATTTCACGCCAACCATCTTTCCTTTGGTCAGCCTGGCGAGATTGCATACCACATCGAAGCGTTGCGTTTCAGAATTTAAGATGGTCATCATTCTGATCTCACACATCGCCGGATCATCCATGGTTTTGATTGCTGGCTTATATTTTACTTTCTTCTGTATGATATAATTATCTCGATCTTGTATTTCATCAAGAATTTCAGGGGTCAAGTCAAGTAAAACTCCAGAACCGGCAAAGGAAAATAATGGTTTTAACACAAAATCTTCCAGATTCGACGGGTATCGTTCAAGTTGATTCAAGTAATAGGATTCGGGAACGTATTTATTCTTAAGCAGTGGTAGGGTATACTTGCTAATTCTAAAGAACCACGAAGGGTGTCCTATCCATTCAACATCTACATCATCACTGAACCTGAATTGTCGTTCTAAATCAGTCCTTTGATTCAGTTCATCAAATATCACCCTATTGAAAATCTTTAAAATCCTAATCTTTTCTCCTGCTTCATTGATATAAAAAAGCGACCTACCTTCCTTAATCAATTTGGTGATACAAAGCTCTTTAATCCCGATCATCTTTTGGGCACATAAAAAGTCAATCCTGGTGGTTTGTTTCTCGGGTTCAACTTCTAATAAAACCACCTGGTGAGCTGGCGTATCTCCAACTATCTCTTTCTCTAAAATATCCAGGTATTGTGCACGGTCGAGACCTTCAGGAAACACTGAGTATTCGGCAGGAATGTCATAGTACTTCTGATACATTGCCCCAAGTAGATCCTGGTAGAAGTAAAGCGAAGGGAAGCCCTGCAATTCTATCAATTTCGGATGAACCTCGCCGTCTTCGTCTTCACACAGGCCAAAATCCAGTTGAATAAACCGACACGGGTTGTCATATGCAGGCATATTCAAAGAAGGATGATCCAAGATAGCCTTAGTAGCATCTCCAAATTCAGGGCCTGAGATGTACTTTAGGATAACCGCACACGCGTCGAGTAGTTTTGCTTTTAGGTCTCTATTGATAAATACTGGTGTCTCTGCTATTCGAAAAGGTGGTGTGTGATCTACCGTTTCGACGATTTCAGTAATAAACTTTTTATATTTTTCTTCAGTGTAGTTCTTATTAAAGGTCTCCCGATAAGTAGCGATCATATTAAATTCAATTCTTCCTTCCTAGTTTTGAGGGAAGTTAGAGAATTTCTGATAAACTGTGGCAATAAGGTTTCATGAGTCAATTTAATTTTTTCTGGATCTTCCAGTTGGGCCAAGGTTTCCTCGTATTTCTGAAGATTAAAATTTTTGATAATCTTAATCTTATTTTCTTCAGTCAATAGATGATTTTTCATGCCATATGGATCAGCTTCGGGATGAAACTGAGTTCCCACCATTGTGGAAGAAAACCTGACCGCCATGATCGCCCTTTCATATTCCACATTGGTACGAATTTTTTCAAGACTCAAAATCCTGGCTTTCAGTTTCCGGAATCTGGTCATATCTGGTTGAACGACTTGCCAATCTCTGGAGTCTACAGCGTAATATGGATCAGAAAGTCCTTCCAGGAGAACATCCTCACGACCTGCCTTTGTTTTATGTATGGGATATACACCAAATGAAGTTCGCCTTCTTTTGGTCACCTTACTCAACCCAAAATGATAACAAGCCAATTGGAACGAGTAACAAATAAAAAACACATGCTTCCCTTTTCGGCGAGCTTCATCCATTAGTTTGAAATATGGCTTTCTCCACTCACCCTGTTCATGGGGACTTCCGGGGCCTCCACTGCTGATATAGATATCATGGGTCAAATCAGGAAATTCGTTCTTGTGTCGCACATCATAAATCTTCCAACTCGCTTCATCATCAAACTGCTCCACAATCTCTTTAATACAGCGCAGGCCCTGGTTTGGAACATTGTTGTTCATATCCAGAATCGCTATTTTAGGTCTCTTGTCACTCATTATCATACTTTTCATTCAATATCTTCTGTTGAGAAACAGTATAAAACCGGAATAGATTTCAAAGTTTGAAATTATTTGACCTACATCACTTTTCATCAGTTTTCTTTGAACGGGTGGTTTTTGGTTTACGACCAGCTGCCTTCGCTTTTGTATTGTTAGTCTTACTCCTGGTTGCTGGTTTGCTCTTAGCTGTAGCTTTTGCAATCTCTTTCGTAGTGTCACCGGCTTTGGAAGAAACAGATTTCATAATAGATGCCCTTGAAGTCGCTGCCTTTTTTACTGGCGCTTTCCTTACAGCCTTTCTTTTTGAACTGGATTTAGGTGACACCGCTATTTGGTCTTTAATAAAGGTGCCCCAGGTCAAATTCATTTTTCCTTCTTGATGTTGTTCGGCCTTTTCAATGGCAAGTAAAGCTGCATTTTCCACGATCCATTCGAAGTTTTCCTCTCCCACCGAATGAACGTCTGCATCTGGTGCAGGATTACAAAAGTCAATGGCATAGGCTACCCCGTCTCGAACAGCAAATTCTACCGTATTGAAATCATAACCCAGCGCTTGATTCAACTTAATGCAACCTTCTTCCACCTGCTTGAGAATCTTTTGATCTACGGGTGGAGCATCTTTGACATATCTAAGATGATGAGGATTTCGCGGCTCATATTGCATAATGTGAACTTTATGACCTCCAAGTACATAGCATCTGAAATATTCCGTAAACTGGATTTCTTCTTGCAGCAGCATGACCAATTGCCCTGTCTCCGCATGCTTGTCCCATAGATCCTGCGGATTGTTGACTTTGTAAACATTTTTCCAACCACCACCATCATGTGGCTTCATATAGGCCGGCCATCCTACATACTCGAAATTTTCCTCCCAACCATAAGGAAATTTTAAGTTCCTAAATGATTTCTCACCAGTATCGTCCGGTCTTTCATGTGAGGGTAGGATTACCGTTTTCGGCACTGGAACACCGACTTTCTCGGCAAGCGCATTGTTAAAGAACTTCTCATCAGCACTCCACCAAAATGGGTTGTTGATCACACAGGTTCCAGATAAAGCTGCATTTTTAAGGTATGCTCGGTAGAAAGGTACATCCTGTGAAATTCTGTCAATGATGACTGCATATTCTGTGGGAGCCGCTTGCTGTACCATATCGATCGATACACTTTCAGCCTTTATGTCTTTTAAACCTTTAGCATTTACTCTGTCGATGAAAGCTTGAGGAAAAGTATCCTCCTTACCATATAATATTCCTATTTTTTTCATTTGATTTAGTTTATAGTGTCGATAAATAATGTGGAAACATGTCTCTCCATATCGGCCAATCGTGTTTAGCCCACTTTCTTAGATCATACCAGTGCGGAATGTTCTTTCTGTTCAATATTTCTGACATTTCCTGATTCGAAGCCAGGCAAATATCCCATTCACCTACGCCCAGGATAATTTTCATGTTCCAGAGATCGGGATGATTACTATCCGGCAAAAAATCTACGGGATTGTTAAAATAGACATTGTCATCGTAATAGCCATCCATGAATGACTTAATGTTAAATGAGCCACTCATGCTAAACAAGTGACTTACTCTATCTGGATGCCTGAAGGCAAAATTAGCGGCCTGATATCCACCAAAAGAGGGACCCGCAACGGCTACTTTAGAAATTCCATTTTGATGACAAATACTGTTCACAATCTCTTCCATTATAAAGGCATCATACCACATATGGTTCTTCACCCTTTCAGCAGGATGTATGGACTTGTTGTACCAGCTCAAGTCGGTAATGCTGTCAGGGCAATAGATTTGCACCAAGCCTTGCTCTAAATACCATTTAACGGAATCAATCAGATGGAAATCCTTACATTCATAATATCTGCCCAGGGTGGTCGGAAACAGAATGACAGGATATCCTGCATGTCCGAAAACAAGCATTTCAATCTCTTTACTTAAAGTCGGAGAAAACCACTTCTTATATTCTTCTTTCATAAAGCTGCAAAGGTCGTTTAAGTTTTTCACAAATTAACAATTATTGTAATAGTTTTGCTGTGGATGAGGTTAGCGGTTTTAATATTATTTTTGGTCAACGTGAGCACATACGCTCAATCAGAAATCTACTATATCGAGAAGACTTCTAACAATAAGACTTTTCAATTGCACTCTACCTTGAAAGATTTAAGTGTGATCACAAGGACAAATGATCAGGAATCCCTTGTTTTTCGCAATCACAATTGGTCCACAGGTTTCTATATCAAGTGGAATCTAGCAGAGCTATTTGTGGCCATACCACTGAAAGCGATTGATAATAAGGTAGCAGGCTCTCCGAAGGCTTTTGGAACAGGATTTGGCTTAAACTTTTATCCACGAAATTGGCACTTTAATTATAACTTCAAATACATACAAGGTTTTGAAAGCATCAACCAGGTTTGGACGGATAAACTTCAAACATTGGACAGCCACAACTTTTTCCTTTTTAATCGACTTAATTCACATTATATAGACAATCCGAATTTTTCATTGAAAGCTGCTTTGAGGTTTAACGAAAAACAGCTTTTATCAGCGGGCAGCCTGTTGCTGGCGTTTCCAATGAGTTATCACTATGCCAATGTTAGTAGCGCTTCGATGACTGATTTTGCTTCGTTTTCAAGAACCAGTGTTGGAGCGATGGCTGGTTATGGTTATTCTTATGTCTATCAAGGTTGGTCTGTTTCACTTATTCTGAAAGGAGGTTTGGATTTTCGGTATGTTTCGTTTGAATCCAATACGAATTGGGAATTGGTACCTTCCATAAATGTCATTGCCTCTACAGTATACCATTGGGACCGTAATTTTATGGGCATTATCTATAACGATTACCCTGAATATTACGGAAGTGGTGAAGTCAGTTTTAAAGTGGTGAATTGGAAGGCTAGAATTTATATTGGGAAAAGGTTCTAAATAAAAACGGCTTTGAGTAATACCCAAAGCCGCTTGTAAATTTTTTCAAATGAATTATTTCGCTGCCAATTCAGGATTTAGCAGGTCATAAAACTGATTCAATTTAGGTAGAATGATGATTCTTGTTCTTCGATTCATTGATCTACCTTCTGCGGTGGCATTATCAGCAAGCGCATTGTACTCGCCTCTACCCGCTGCAATAAGCTTATTCGGATCAACACCATAGTCAGATTGCAGTGTTCTTACCACTGAAGTAGCTCTCATAACTGACAAATCCCAATTGTCTTTAATGCATGCAGTATTGATAGGATTTGTGTCAGTATAACCTTCAACCATGACTTCGAGGTCTGGCTTGGTTTTGATGATCTGTGCTATTTTTGAAAGAACTTCTCCAGCTCTGTCACTGATCTCTGCACTTCCACTTCTGTATAACATTTTATCCGATAGATTAATAAAGACCACTGTTTTGTCCACCTTTACTTCTACATCCTCATCTGCAATACCTTGAGCCAGAACTGATTTCAAATTAATGGCCAATGCCAGATTTAAAGAGTCAGCTTTATTTTTGGCCATATTCAGAAGTTGAATATATTCATCCTTTTTCTCTAACTGTCTGATTGTTTGGCCAATGTTTTCGTTGGCGGACTTTGAAAGTACAGTAAGATCTCCCAATTGGGTCACTTGTTGATCACGTTGCTTTCTTAAGTCAGCGATCTGTGCATTCAAGGAATTAATCAATTGTTCGTTGCTATTCACTTCAACTTGTAATTGCGCTTTTTCGCTTTGCTCTTCCGAAACTGTTTTCTCGGTCATGGCCAACTTGTCATTACATTCCTGTAATCTATTTTGATAGGCTCTAAGGTCATTACTGGTTTCCTCAAGCTCTGTTTCAAGAGTCATAAATTTCTTTTTAGAAACACATGAGGGCATGATAGATCCGATCAAAAATACCAAAGACAATAATTTCAAATATCTCATTGATTTTGTATTAGTTAAAAATTTATTAGTTAATAATATGTCTAAATTACCTTATTCTTTGACATTGATTTAATCAAAGAAAAACAGTGTAATATCTAAAGTTTAACAAGTGTGATAAACGAATATTTCTAGTTTTTAATTTCAGTTAAGAGTAATAAGTATAGGCACTTATATTAAAAACTCAAACAGATACTAATCATAACCCATATCTAAATTTCATGTTCGATCACTCATACTGTGAAATTAATGATTTTCGATGATATCGAGCGTTTACCAAATACAGGGAAATACGCTTTCGGTTATCATCAGCAGTCTCAGCAAATCCTGCATGCTTATGAAGTGAGCTCAAATTAAAAAAGCTGACCTTATCGGACAGCCTTCAAAATAATTTGCGGTGAGAGGGGGATTCGAACCCCCGGTACCTGTTTCCAAGTACGCCGGTTTAGCAAACCGGTGGTTTCAGCCACTCACCCACCTCACCGTGAAATTAATGGCTTTTCAAAAGCGATGCAAATATATAGTTTTATCCAATAAATCACTTTATTACATCTATTTTTTTAGAAATCTATAGTTTTGCAAATTCAAAGGATATAAATGGAAAATGTAAAGGAATTAGAGGATTTACTGAGCCTCGAACAGATAGAAGTCAATATTTTTAGAGGTCAAAACTTTAGATCACCCTGGAAAAGAGTATTTGGAGGTCAAGTACTTGCACAATCGATTCATGCGGCTTATAGAACAGTGCCGGAAGATCGATTTTTACACTCGATGCACGCCTATTTTATCTTAGCAGGTGATATTGATATGCCGATCGTTTATGAAGTAGACGTAGTCAGAGATGGTGGAAGTTTTACAACCAGAAGGGTAGTGGCCATCCAGAAAGGCAGACCCATTTTTATCATGGCAGCTTCCTTTCAGTTAGAGCAAGATGGTGTCAATCATCAGATCGAAATGCCGGAGGTAAAAGGTCCGGAAAACTTAATTTCAGACCACGAAATCATAGAATCAATCAAAGATGAATTTCCTAAAATTTATGCGGCATATAATCATGATCGGCCAATTGAGTTTAGGCCAGTTGAAAACTTTGGTCCACTGCTACAGCAAAATGGAGAGCCCTATCAGCATATATGGTTTAGAGCGAAAGGTGAAGTTTCAGGGGGCTTGTCCCGCCACCATGAAGTCTTGGCATATGCAAGTGACTACAACTTGCTGACCACAGCTACACTGCCTCATAGGGTGAAATTGAATACCAATAAAAGTTTTTTAGCCAGCCTGGATCACGGGATGTGGATTCATCGAAAATTTGATATTTCGAAGTGGCATCTCTACGCATTGGACAGTCCAAGCGCTTCGAATTCCAGAGGATTTACAAGAGGCAATATTTTCAATACAGAAGGGAAATTGGTGGCATCTGTAGTGCAGGAAGGGTTGATCAGAATTATAAATTAATTTTTTTTTAACACATATTGGTAGAATGTCTAATGTGTAAAGATATGACTTGTAAATGAGTGTAACACATTTTATTTTTTTTATATATACATGACTGTCGCTTAGAACACTTAAACATTTGAAAAAAGGAAAATTGTCTTATTTTTGAGTGTTTAATAATTTGTTATAACCAACTCAATCTCATGAATAGAAAGTTTACACTGAAGGCTTTTAGCCTAAGTTTATTGACCGCTTTTCTGACTATTTTTTCATTTTCAAGTTCGAATGCTCAATGTGAGCTGATCTGTATAGGCCAATTGAATGCCTCTATTGATACGGCGGGTTGTGCTGCAGTGATTACTGTAGATATGGCATTGAATGCGATAGATGATCCTACTACCTGTCCAGATTTGGCCATTGAAATCGTAGGGCAAAATGATGCTAGTATTAGAGTCGTGGGCACTTATGAATATAAGGTAGTCAATACCGCCAATGGTAATGCATGTTGGGGTGAAGTGATTGTGGAAGATAAAACTGCACCGATTCTGGAATGTCCAAGGGATATCACCATTTCGTGTGCTGATGATGATGACCCTGCTAATGTGGCCAGAATCTTAAAGGTTCAGGATGCAGCACCTGGAAATGGTAGTGAGTTTGCTGTGTTGTCCTTGCCGTATAATGGACCCGAGAATGCAGCAGCATGGTGTGTAGGTGTTGTAGAATGTTCAAAATATAATTTAGAATTTGTTGATCGCTTTGTAAATGGCGAATGTGATGGAGATACCATTTATAGGACTTTTAGAGCAACAGATGAATTTGGAAATATTACCAGATGTACACAACGAATTTATTTGGAGCCGCAGGATTTAGAAGATATTTCGTTACCCGCCGATTATGATTGTGTGGATGGTCAAACTGGCATATTCCGATATGATGTGGATCGCGAACTAGGTGAAAGTGGAAGGGTTACTGGTTACATTGAAACAGATGGTACTATAGGTTCTCTACTTGCAAACAATATTGTTGCTTTTGATTTGACTTTGAAGGCTGGAAACGAAGTAACTACATTAATAGGTCCTGATTTCTTTACAACTGGTGTACTTATTGAAGGAGATGATTTCATTGCTGATGAGACTAATCTTTATTTTAATTATAGAGAGAATTCTGGAAGTTATGTAGACTTCGATGGTATTGATGGTTATTATACAAATGAAAATGATCTGAACGTGCTATTTGCAGCCATGTCTGAAACAGTTATTGTCGGTAATGAGCAAGTTACTGTTGAAAGAAGTGGAATGGCCATCATTGGAAATTGTGGATATGAAACTTGCGATGATAGAATTGAACCTTATGGCAATGTTGAAAGATTAGCGCCACTTAATTGTGATGGCGCAGGAACAGATTGGGCAGTTTTACCAAATGGCAATCCTGCTCCTGACGACAAAATTACTCCCGAAGGAGATATTATTCCGGGTACCGGAAGAGTAGGCGGCATTAACTGTGGGACGATCCAAGCGGGTTATACGGATATTGTGGTACCCATTTGTGAGGAGCCTGGCATGGAGTGTGCGCAGAACTCACCTAGTTTTAAAGTGGTCAGACAGTGGAAGATATTAGACTGGTGTACCGGAGCGATTATAGAACACAATCAGATCATTAAGGTGATGGATAAAGAACCACCGGTGATCGAAGAGTTACCTGATGTAACGATAACGACGACTTTATGGGATTGTAGTGCTTCTTTAGAATTACCAGTGGGTGAATCGAGTGACAACTGTTCAGAAGACATTAGAGTAGCATATAGCTCCACTGCTGGAAGTATTGTAGACGGTGTATTGTATTTGGAAGACAATGCGAAGACTATGATTGGAGGAGATACGGTTCAGGTGATGGTAGATTACTACGATTGCTGTGGCAATACGACGAGTGACACATTTGCAGTAGTGGTTCAGGATTTGATACCACCGGTTGTGGTTGCAGATTTACATACGACGGTAGCCTTATCCAGATTTGAAGAAGATGGTTTGGCGAAGATTTATGCGGAGACATTTGATGATGGAAGTTTTGACAATTGTGGTCCCTTGAGCTATGGAGTCAGAAGAATGGATGGAGTTTGTAGCGGATTTAGAGGAGAGGATAAAGATGGAGAGTTTTTTGAGTTCATACATTTTTGTTGTAAGGACATAGGCGAACCGGTGATGGTAGAATTCAGAGTATGTGATGATGCGGATATGGATGGCTTAGCCGGCGGAATATTAGGAAGAATAGGACCTACGGAAGCCGAAGATGTTGACTTTGAAAATGACCCTGATGATAATTGTAATTATGCGATGATTGAAGTGGAGGTACAAGACAAGTTGCCACCAGCATGTTCAGCACCTTCTGACATTACGATCGACTGTATAGATTTTGCAGCATTGGGAGATATAGATAGGATCCGGGAGGGAGATTATGATGATATATTTGGGGAAGCAGCAGGAGCAGCGATATGTGATGTAGATATTGAGCAGGAGTTGACCAGCACGGAAGATTGTGGATTGGGAGAGATAGTCAGAACAATAAAAGTAACGAACGAAAACAATGGTATATCTGCTACTTGTTTTCAGGTTATCACAGTAGTGGTAGCGGATTCATCAGAGAACTTCTTGGTATGTAGTGACATCAATTTCCCACCAAATAGTGTGGAAAGACAAACATTTGATGCTGCAGGATATGACAATGTATGGTGTGAGACCAATCCATTTAACATTGGAGATCCAGCCGATGATGGAGAGGACTTACCAGCCATAGATGTAATGGACTGTGAAGGCGTTAATATAACAGCACCGATCATTGACATTGATAATTTATGTTCAGAGGTAGGGATCAACTTGACACTGGATACCTTTGATTTTGGAGGAAGTGCATGTAAGAAGATCTTGGCCCACTGGGAGGTGATTGATCAGTGTTTATTTGATGAGAATTTCTTCATAGACGGCGAGGTGGATCCATACAGACCTGAAAACGGATACTTTGAGTTGTATGTAGAATATGACTTGTTTGATACAGAAGGACCGGTGATTGAATGTGGAGATGGTTTTAATGCGGAGTGTGATGGAAGTCTGGCAGGCCAACTGTCAGCCAGTGCGACGGATAATTGTACAGAACCGGAGTTTTTCGGATGGAACTGGAGATTGGATGTAGGAGCGGATGGCACAGTTGAGTTCGAAGGAGAAGGCAATACGATCGAACCAGAAGACATTGGAATGGAAAGTTTCCCAGAAGGTCAGCACATCGTCACATGGATCGTTAGTGATGGCTGTGGAAACTTAAGCAGCATGGATTGTCCATTAGGCTTTGAGGTAGTGGATTCTAAAGAACCTACACCATACTGCTATGATGGACTAGCAACAGCATTGATGGAAATGGGCGGAGTGACTTTATGGGCAGCGGATTTTGATGCAGGGTCATTTGACAATTGTGGTGAAGTATTCGTAACCATCGTACCGGAGAGTGATGTGGAAGGTTTAAGTGATGCAGAAGCATATGCAGCATCATTGAACTTGGTAAGAAACATAGAGACCGGAAAAGATGAGTATGGCTGGACATTTGGATGTGAATACATTCCGAATGGCGTATCTAATATCATAGATGTCAGACTATATGCAACGGATGAAGCCGGGAACTTTGATTACTGTACAGCTAGTTTGAGGTTACAGGATAATTTAGGGGCATGTGAAGATGATGAGGATGGATCGGCGACCTTGGGTGGAAACATAGCGACCAGAGATGATCAGATGGTCAGCGAGGTAGAAGTAGAAGCGATGGCGTCGAATCCTGAATTTCCGAAGTATACTTCTACGGATGCAGAAGGTAACTACGCATTTTATAATAACAAGCTTGGCCTGGACTATGAGATTACGCCAGGTAAGACAGGAGACTATAGAAATGGCGTGACAACCCTTGACCTGGTATTGGTTCAAAAGCACATATTGGGACTAGAGGAGTTGAGCAGCATGTACCAGTTAATAGCTGCGGATGTGAACAATGACAGGCAGATCAAGGCCAGTGATTTACTGCAATTGAGAAAGTTGATCTTGGGAGTCTATCCAGAAGATAAACTACCGAGCAATGATTCATGGAGGTTTATGAGTAAGCAGGATGATCCGGAAGACAAGACTCAGCCATGGCCATTTGAAGAAGTGGCGAACATCCAGAATCTAAGTTCAGATATGATGAGTGCAGATTTTGTAGCGATCAAAGTGGGAGATGTGAACGGAACGGTAAGTGTAAGTGAAAAGGGTACGGCGCAGGTAAGAAATGCCAGAGCGATCAATTTAGAAATAGTAGAGCAGCGTTATGCACCTGGTGAGGAAGTTAAGGTAGCTTTCACCTCTGCTGACTTTAAGGAGGTATATGGATACCAGTTCACTCTGGCCTTTGGAAAGGACCTTGATTTTGTGGGATTTGAATCAGGAAGTTTAGAATTGAGCGAGGCTAATTTTGGTTGGAACAGATTGTCAGAAGGGTTGATCAGTACTTCATATGATAATGTAAAGGGAGTGAGTACGATGGCAGAGGAAGTGCTGTTTACGATGATCTTCAAGGCCAAGGAAGTGGGAACAACTGCTTCATCGATCCAGATCAATTCCAGAGTGACTAAAGCAGAATCCTACATAGGCAACGGATTAGAGATTACTGATATTCAATTGAGAACGAATACAGATCAGAAGGAAGCAGGCTTTGTGTTGTATCAGAATGAGCCGAATCCATTTAAGCAATTGACGAATATCAGTTTCAATTTACCGGAAGCGGGCAATGCAAGTTTGAGAGTCTATGATGTGACAGGAAAGACATTGTATTCTCAGAGCGGCACCTATGCTAAAGGATTGAACACGATACAGGTGAAGAACCTGGGATCAACAGGAGTGATGTACTACCAGATCGAATCTGGCGAATACACAGCTACTAAAAAGATGATTGTGATTGAGTGATTAGATATATAAAAATTCAAAAGCCCTGTTCATTAATTTGAACAGGGCTTTTTTATATTTATTTTTTACTCATATATAAATAGTCATTACATATATTGTTCTCATTACTAAAGTTATTGCTTTTAATTTAGAAGTTGTGAGTATTCAGCCTTGACTTCTAGCCATAATTTGAGTTTTATTTTAGCGGATTTACCTGTACCTTCGTAAGCGTATATTATAAAACCAACTCTTGATCTTATGAGCTTAAACTTACACTCTAGGCTAAGGATGTATTCCGTCCTTGTAGCTACTATTACACTCCCCTTTCTAATGCTTGGTCAACTGAGTATTCCTATGTCAGGTACATCTGCTACCATTGACTTTGAGAATTCAGTAACCACAGTCAATAATGGAAACTTCACTGCTACTGTTGACCCTGCTCCAATGCCAGCAGAAGGTGGATTAAGTTCAAATGCATGGAATTTTACCGGGTTTGGAACATCGTCAGATCTAGTTAGAGGTACTGATACTGATGGAGGTGTTACTACGGGGGGGATTTATGCCTTTGTAGTCGGAGTAGACACTTTTCTGGGAGTCCAACCTGCAGGTTCAGATTTTACACCCGGAACCATCATTTTGTCTGTGACCAACAACACGGGTCAGGGTATTGCTGAAATTAACCTTTCCTATGAAAATTGGATTAACAATGATCAGACACGAGCTAATTCGCTGAACGCAGAGGTTTCCGTAGACGGTTCCACCTATATTCCTTTGACAACGTTCACTTCTCCGGAAGGTCCTGATACCGATGGTTTTATCGCAAGTGCACAATCAGGTACTACAATGCTACCATCGATTGTTCCTGTAGGTGCTACATTTTTTATCAGATGGTCAGGAGATGATGTTTCTGGCTCAGGTTCTAGAGATGAGTTTGGAATTGATGACATAGTTGTTACAGCTACGCAACTGGTTCCACCACCATGCATGGGAGATGCGGGTCCTAATCAAACCATCAACGAAGGTGAAAGTGCTATCATGAATGCAAGTGCTGAAGAAGAAGGTACCTGGTCGTCTGATTTTGGCACATTTAGTAGTCCTAATGATCCGATGGCTAGTTACACACCTGGCCCGATTCTAAACGATACCGTTGTAACGCTTACCTGGACTTCATCTGCAATTGAAAGTGGATGTACCGCAACCGACTATACCCTGGAAGTGACCATTCTCGCAGACATTAATGCTGATTTTAGCTACGATCCTGCTATGATTTGTCCTAGAGATGGAGTAGGGATTCCGATTTTTACTCCGGATGCAAAGTCAGGTATATTCTCATATAGTGTAGTTTCTGGAGGACCTTATCTGGAATTAGACCCCCTAACAGGTGTGATTGAAGCTGCTGAAAGTGACGAAGGCGAATACACCATTACCAACACGGTAACCGGATGTGGTAATTTAATCATCACCGGAGTTGTAGATGGTGATCTGACTGGAGGGCTTCCTAAAGCGGTAGAATTGTATGCACTTACAGACATTGCAGATTTGTCAGCATATAATATTGAAGTTGTAAACAATGGAGCTGGAATTGATCAAGGTATAGACTTACCTAAAAGATCACTATCTGCTGGTGATTACTATTATATTTCTTCTCGTTTGACAGAGTTTCAAGACTTTTTTGGGTTTGCTCCTGATCTGGTAGATGGTGAAATTAATGGAAATGGAAACGACGCCGTAGTTTTAAAATGTAATGGTATCGTAAGAGATGTTTTCGGAGATCCAGATATGGATGGGAGTGGGGAACCATGGGAGTATACAAATGGATGGGCTTATAGAATGGACGATCAAGAAAGTAATAGTGGTTCTTTTGATGCAGCCAATTGGGAATTTTCAGGACCAAACGGACTCATGGATGAGATGACCAATGCAAATGCAGCAAACCCTATGCTTGTAGGTAGTTTCAGCAATAGTGCACCACCTCCCAATACTGATGTGTCTTCAGATTTTAATGTAATCATAGACTTTGATGCTAATCCAGGAATTACTTTAGTTTGTAAAGGAGATGTCAATATTTCAATTGATTCAGAGACCTGTTTTGCAGAAGTCACTTATTTGATGTTATTGCAGAATGTTGATCCCGATGGGTGCTATGATTATGATATTGAAATAGAAAATTTAGAAGGCAATTTAATATCTAATGCAGGGACCTATAAAGTTTCTGTAGTAAGTGGTTATGATGGAAATTCATGCTGGAGTACAGTCAATGTTGAAGAAAAAGTCGCTCCCATTTTAACTTGCCCTGACGACGCCACGCTTGATTGTGCCATTGAACCTACCCCCGAAAACGTCAGACTGTTTGGTATTACCGAAGATATGACTGCTGGTCTGGTTGATCATAACGATTATGATGGTGAAGCCAACGCGGCAGCATGGGGAGTTGGAGTTCAAGAGTGCTCAGAATACAACTTGACTTTTAGAGATTACAGGATAGAAGGAGAATGCGATGGAGATACCATTATTAGAACCTTTACAGCAAGAGATGAAAATGGATTGCAGTCGTCTTGTGAGCAAGTCATCTTCCTGAATCCTGAGGATCTTGATAATATTACTTTGCCAGATGACTATGATTGTTTAGCCACCAATGTTGATTTATGTACGGACAGAAGATATCCTTACGGAACCGTAGATCGTGTATTTCCGCTTAATTGTGACGGTGCAGGAACGGATTGGGCTGTATTGTCTAATGGAAATCCCTCACCAAAGGATTCTTTTGATATAGCTGGTAACCTTGTTGCGCCGGGCACCGGGCGCATTGGCGGCATTAACTGCGGAACAATCCAAGCGGGTTATACGGATATTGTGGTACCCATTTGTGAGGAGCCTGGTATGGAGTGTGCGCAGAACTCGCCTAGTTTTAAAGTGGTGAGACAGTGGAAGATATTAGATTGGTGTACCGGAGCGATTATAGAACACAATCAGATCATTAAGGTGATGGATACAGAACCACCGGTGATCGAAGAGTTACCGGATGTAACGATAACGACGACTTTATGGGATTGTAGTGCTTCTTTAGAATTACCAATGGGTGAATCGAGTGACAACTGTTCAGAAGACATCAGAGTAGCATACAGCTCCACTGCTGGAAGTATTGTAGATGGTGTGTTGTATTTGGAAGACAATGCGAAGACTATGGTAGGAGGAGATACGGTTCAGGTGATGGTAGATTACTACGATTGCTGTGGCAATACAACGAGTGATACATTTGCAGTAGTGGTTCAGGATTTGATACCACCGGTTGTGGTTGCAGATTTACATACGACGGTAGCTTTATCCAGATTTGAAGAAGATGGCTTGGCGAAGATTTATGCGGAGACATTCGATGATGGAAGTTTTGACAATTGTGGACCGCTGAGTTATGGAGTCCGAAGAATGGATGGAGTTTGTAGCGGATTTAGAGGAGAGGATAAAGAAGGAGAATTTTTTGAGTTCATACATTTTTGTTGTAAGGACATAGGCGAACCGGTGATGGTAGAATTCAGAGTATGTGATGATGCGGATATGGATGGCTTAGCAGGCGGAATATTAGGAAGAATAGGCCCTACGGAAGCCGAGGATGTTGACTTTGAAAATGACCCTGATGACAATTGTAATTATGCGATGATTGAAGTAGAGGTACAAGACAAGTTGCCACCAGCATGTTCAGCTCCTTCTGATATTACGATCGACTGTATAGATTTTGCAGCATTGGGTGATATAGATAGGATCCGAGAGAGAGATTATGATGATATATTTGGGGAAGCAGCAGGAGCAGCGATATGTGATGTAGATATTGAGCAGGAGTTGACCAGCACGGAAGATTGTGGATTGGGAGAGATAGTCAGAACAATAAAAGTAACGAACGAAAACAATGGTATATCTGCTACTTGTTTTCAGGTTATCACAGTAGTGGTAGCGGATTCATCAGAGAACTTCTTGGTATGTAGTGACATTAATTTCCCACCAAATAGTGTGGAAAGACAAACGTTTGATGCTGCAGGATATGACAATGTATGGTGTGAGACCAATCCATTTAACATTGGAGATCCAGCCGATGATGGAGAGGACTTGCCAGCCATAGATGTAATGGACTGTGAAGGCGTTAATATAACAGCACCGATCATTGACATTGATAATTTATGTTCAGAAGTGGGGATCAACTTGACACTGGATACCTTTGATTTTGGAGGAAGTGCATGTAAGAAGATCTTGGCTCACTGGGAGGTGATTGATCAGTGTTTGTTTGATGAGAATTTCTTCATAGACGGCGAGGTGGATCCATACAGACCAGAAAACGGATACTTTGAGTTGTATGTAGAGTATGACTTGTTTGATACAGAAGGACCTGTGATTGAATGTGGAGATGGTTTTAATGCGGAGTGTGATGGAAGTCTGGCAGGCCAATTGTCAGCCAGTGCGACGGATAATTGTACAGAACCGGAGTTTTTCGGATGGAACTGGAGATTGGATGTAGGAGCGGATGGCACAGTTGAGTTCGAAGGAGAAGGCAATACGATCGAACCAGTAGACATTGGAATGGAGAGTTTTCCAGAAGGTCAGCACATCGTCACATGGATCGTTAGTGATGGCTGTGGAAACTTAAGCAGCATGGATTGTCCATTAGGCTTTGAGGTAGTGGATTCTAAAGAACCTACACCATACTGCTACGATGGACTAGCAACAGCATTGATGGAAATGGGCGGAGTGACGTTATGGGCAGCGGATTTTGATGCAGGGTCATTTGACAATTGTGGTGAAGTATTCGTGACCATCGTACCGGAGAGTGATGTGGAAGGTTTAAGTGATGCAGAAGCATATGCAGCATCATTGAACTTGGTAAGAAACATAGAGACCGGAAAAGATGAGTATGGCTGGACATTTGGATGTGAATACATTCCGAATGGCGTATCTAATATCATAGATGTCAGACTATATGCAACGGATGAAGCCGGGAACTTTGATTACTGTACAGCTAGTTTGAGGTTACAGGACAATTTGGGGGCATGTGAAGATGATGAGGATGGATCGGCGACCCTGGGTGGAAACATAGCGACCAGAGATGATCAGATGGTCAGTGAGGTAGAGGTAGAAGCGATGGCGTCAAATCCTGAATTTCCGAAGTATACTTCTACGGATGCAGAAGGTAACTATGCATTTTACAATAACAAACTTGGCCTGGACTATGAGATTACGCCAGGTAAGACAGGAGACTATAGAAATGGCGTGACAACCCTTGACCTGGTATTGGTTCAAAAGCACATATTGGGACTAGAGGAGTTGAGCAGCATGTACCAGTTAATAGCTGCGGATGTGAACAATGACAGGCAGATCAAGGCCAGTGATTTACTGCAATTGAGAAAGTTGATTTTGGGAGTCTATCCAGAAGATAAACTACCGAGCAATGATTCATGGAGGTTTATGAGTAAGCAGGATGATCCGGAAGACAAGACTCAGCCATGGCCATTTGAAGAAGTGGCGAACATCCAGAATCTAAGTTCAGATATGATGAGTGCAGATTTTGTAGCGATCAAAGTGGGAGATGTGAACGGAACGGTAAGTGTAAGTGAAAAGAGTACGGCGCAGGTAAGAAATGCCAGAGCGATCAATTTAGAAATAGGAGAGCAGCGTTATGCACCTGGTGAGGAAGTTAAGGTAGCTTTCACCTCTGCTGACTTTAAGGAGGTATATGGATACCAGTTCACCCTGGCCTTTGGAAAGGACCTTGATTTTGTGGGATTTGAATCAGGAAGTTTAGAATTGAGCGAGGCTAATTTTGGTTGGAACAGATTGTCAGAAGGGTTGATCAGTACTTCATATGATAATGTAAAGGGAGTGAGTACGATGGCAGAGGAAGTGCTGTTTACGATGATCTTCAAGGCTAAGGAAGTGGGAACAACTGCTTCATCGATCCAGATCAATTCCAGAGTGACTAAAGCAGAATCCTACATAGGCAACGGATTGGAGATTACTGATATTCAATTGAGAACGAATACAGATCAGAAGGAAGCAGGCTTTGTGTTGTATCAAAATGAGCCGAATCCATTTAAGCAATTGACGAATATCAGTTTCAATTTACCGGAAGCGGGCAATGCAAGTTTGAGAGTCTACGATGTGACAGGAAAGACATTGTATTCTCAGAGCGGCACCTATGCTAAAGGATTGAACACGATACAGGTGAAGAACCTGGGATCAACAGGAGTGATGTACTACCAGATCGAATCTGGCGAATACACTGCTACTAAAAAGATGATTGTGATTCGTTAGAGGCAACATCAGAATACATATAATCATAGACTTAAAGAGCTGGATGAGATTCATTCAGCTCTTTTTTAGTAGCTCAGATTTTTTAGCAGTTTCACTTTTGATCTCTGAGACACTTTAAGGTTTTCAGAAACTGGTTGGCCTGCCTGCGGCCCAATTTCAACTTATAATTTTTTTCCTTATTCTCAAATGAGATTCCAACTACCTCCGAATTGGATATTAATTCAAATTTACTTTCCTCAACAGATGATTCGTGGAAGTTGATGGTCATCAAAGATTCACAATTGGCGATATGTGCACTCGCACACGTGACCACCTTTCCCTGAAGGAGATGAAATGACACATCAATATTGTTATCGAGGCAAAGATTTTTCGCTGCTTTGAATGCCAGAGTATATTCATCATGGGTTTTAAACCATACTAGATCAAAAGTATTCTTACCATTATAGTCTCGAATGATAATTTTTTCTTTAGCGATATGCCGCTCAACACCTGTTAGCTTATCGACATATTTGTCCGTTAATTCAGAACAAATCACTTCTTTTGAAGCTTTGAAAGTATCAAAGCTAGTTGATGTCAAAAATATAGATAGATACAATAGTATTGTACTAAAATGTAAAGTTGATTTCAAATCAGATTCGTTTTATATCTGACTACTTTGCAAATAAGATACCAGACTTGAAATAATAAGGCATAATTTTTAAGAATAGATAATCACCCTTATTTTGTGCCCAAAATATAATGCAAATGATCGAAACTATACCTTTAATTGTAATGCCAGACTTTTCAGATTCTTCAATTTGGTTGAGTTTGATTACACTGACTTTCCTTGAAATCGTTTTAGGAGTAGACAATATTATCTTCATATCGATTACCAGCAATAAACTTGAAGAAAAAGACAGGAAAATGGCCACCAACGTCGGGCTACTATTAGCTATGGGATTGAGAATTGCGCTGCTTTTTGGAATATCCGTTCTGATTGCTATGGAAAAACCCTGGTTCTACATCGATTTCTGGAATATAAAAGGAGGATTTTCTGGACAAAGTTTAATTCTTATACTCGGTGGAATTTTCTTACTATATAAAAGTGTATCCGAAATACACCATAAATTAGAGGGGCAAGAGCACAGCGAGGGTACTAAAAAAAGAACGACTTTGACCAATGCGATCATTCAAATAACAGGTATTAATATCATCTTCTCCATAGACAGTATTCTGACGGCGGTCGGTATGACGAATGGTCTGCAAGGGGCCTTAATATTAATGATCATTGCAGTAGTGGCTTCGGTTCTGGTCATGATGCTGTTTGCACAGCCAGTAACTAAATTTGTCAATAAGCATCCAACTATTCAAATGCTAGGGTTGTCTTTCCTGATACTAATTGGCTTTATGCTGATCATTGAAGGCGCACATTTAGCCCACATTACTTTTGGCGGAAATGAGATAGGGGCAGTGCCAAAAGGGTACCTGTATTTTGCCATTGCTTTTGCATTGCTGGTTGAAGTGCTGAATATCCGTATGAGAACCAAACGCAATCCGGTTCAACTTCACGGATATGCCGAAGAAGCTGTAGCTGAAGGATTAATAGAAAAAAATAAATAATGAAAGTAGAATTGTTAAAGTCTAAATTACAACAAGTCATTGTTACAGAAGCTAATCTGGCTTATCGTGGTAGCATAACCATCGATGAAGATTTGATGGATGCTGCAGATTTGCACGAGTGGGAATTGGTCCATGTGAACAATGCTTCGAATGGTACAAGACTCATCACCTACGTACTAAAGGGACAGCGGGGAAGTGGAGATATATTAATGAATGGAGGAGCAGCTTTACATGCGAAAGAAGGCGATAAAATTCATATCTTGTCTTTTTGTAATATTAAGAAATCCAAGGCGAAAAATCATGAACCAATAATTGTGCTCACGGATGAGAACAATAAGGTAAGTGGTTATAAGAGCGGAGGAAAATAAATTTCAACATGATAAAGAAAGATTTAGCTAGTCTAATACTTCGGGTAACGTTTGGCACGACCATGTTAATTGGTCATGGTTGGGGGAAATTTTTAAAATTGATAGACGGTGGTCCTATTAAGTGGGCAGACCCCATAGGTTTAGGCCCGGAATTGAGCCTGGGGCTTACTACTTTCGCAGAAGTGCTTTGTGCTGCTTTATTGGTTTTAGGTTTGTTTTCACGACTAGCGGCCATTCCATTGATCATCACCATGCTTGTAGCTGTATTTGTGGTACATATTAATGATCCGTTTGGTAAGCTAGAGATGCCTATCTTATACTTGGTTGGGTATACGGCCATTTTACTATTGGGTTCCGGAAAATACTCATTAGATTACCTTATTAGGCGAAAAAAGTGATCAAAAGAAGCTGTGCCTTGCTGGTAATCGTTTTATTTCTTGCTGCGTGTAAGACCCATCCCGTGGTTAAGTACAATAGTATCAGCGGTAGCACCATGGGTACAACATACAACATTATTTACCAAGGCTTAGATCCAGATCAACTTAAATCTGAAATCGATAGTGTACTTATAGAGGTTAATGCGGCCTTGTCTACCTATGAACCAGGGTCAGTCATTTCTTTATTTAATAAAGCCTATTCAAAATATGTAGTCAATGATGACGCCATATTAAACCATCATTTTATCGAAAATTTCGAGCTGTCATCAAGGATTAATCGTGAGAGTAAGGGAGCGTTTGAGCCTACGATCATGCCAGTGGTCAATTACTGGGGTTTTGGATATACCGGTAAAATTAAAGTGACGAATGTGGATTCAACTATGATTAGTCAATTAATCACTAGAGTAGGGTTGGATAAGATAAAGCGAACTGAAAACAAACTCCTGAAACAAGACACCCTTGTTGAGTTAGATTTTTCAGGAATAGCAAAAGGTTATGGTGTTGACTACATTGCAAAGTATATAGAAAATAAAGATGTTTCCAATTATTACGTGGAGATAGGCGGAGAGGTATATGCAGAAGGAGTTAACGAAAGAGGACAGATTTGGCGTACAGGAATATCCGTTCCCTCACCGGACGCGACTTCGAATGACTACCAGGAAATCATTGAAATATCAGAAAAAGGTATCGCTACATCGGGAAATTATAGAAATTTTTATGAATCCGACGGACAGATATTCAGCCATACTATTAATCCTGAGACTGGCTTTCCAGAACGAAATGCCATACTAAGTGTAACCATCATCGCACCTTCTTGTGCTATAGCCGATGGTTTTTCGACCGCTTGTATGGTACTTGGGCTTGAAAAATCTAAAAATATAATACGTGCCAATGGGGAAATCGAGGGAATCATCATTTATGCCAACGAAAATAACGAATTGACCATATTTGATTCGAGAACATAATACTTGGTAAGTACTAGACCATTATTTAATAATCCTAAATCATCGGGTATAGGTGTTCTTTTTTTAACTTCCGTATCTTCACATCATATTTGATGAAAAAAAGCTCATCGAATAGTTATTAAAACAACCTGATAAAAGAAAACAATGATACACTTTAATCTGAAAAGGCCACTTGTATTTTTTGATATAGAATCCACCGGTCTAAATGTAATACGTGACCGAATAGTACAAATTGCATTGGTAAAGTTCTCTCCGGAGAAAAAGGAACCAGATGAAATGGAGATGCTTATCAATCCAGGCATTCCCATTTCAAAGGAAGCCATGGAAGTTCATGGGATCACTCCTGCAGATGTGGCCAACAAACCTACTTTCCCGCAAGTTGCCCATAAACTTTATGAATTTATTGGTAACGCAGACCTTGCCGGATACAATTCTAACCGTTTTGACATTCCCATGTTGATGGAAGAATTTGCGCGCGCTGGTTTGGAACTTTATATTGATCAAAGAAATACCATCGATGTCCAACGGATCTTTTATAAAATGGAGCCAAGAACGCTTAAGGCTGCTCTAAAATATTACTGTGGTAAGGAGCTCGATGATGCCCATGATGCCATGGCGGACGTGAAAGCAACGGTGGAAGTGCTAAAAGGACAGCTAAAGGCGTACGACGGTGTTGACTATATAGATGGCGATGGCTTTAAGATTGAAGCACCAATTAAAAATGATATCGATGCGCTGAATGATTTTAGCAATGATCTAAAAATTGTAGATGTTACCCAACGTCTGAAGTATGACAACAATCAAAACATCGTTTTTAATTTTGGCAAATACATGGGTAAGGAAGTGGGGAAAACGCTGTATAATGATCGGCAATATCTGAATTGGATTCTTGAGAAAGAATTTACGCATCAAGTAAAAAAAATTGTTCAGGAAGAGGTAAAGTCTTATGCGAAGTTACATCGTACTTAGTCTGATTGTGATCTGGTGTATCTCTTGCTATGAAAAACAAGAAGGATGCCTGGACATAAGAGCAAGAAACTACGATTTTACAGCTGATGAACCATGTGAAGACTGTTGCACTTTTCCCAATATGCAGTTGCGTGTCACACACACTTGGGGAGACACGACTTTAATTCGTGATTCTGTTTATACGAACGAATTGGGACAGAAATTAAAGATTCTGAAAGCTGAATTTCTATTGTCCGATATATCATTATTGTTGGATAATGAGGCCTATACCGTGATCGACTCTGTGGAGGTGATTGATGTTAATGGTTCAATCATAGCTAGAGCAGATAACTTTGCACATGTTCGAAGTGACCGATTTAATTATACCATTGGAAGCTTTGACAAGGCTCAGGATTTTACAGCTATTAGTTTTGTTTTTGGGGTCAATGGAAGATTTACAAACAATGACTTAGTGGAAGATAATACCATGTTTAACGATACAACATTGACCTACACCAATTTCAAAATGCAGTATGAGTTTAATGATGATACATTGAACTATACACTCAGAAGTCCAGTAAATACGGTAGATTTGATCATTCCTGGCAACTTTAATCTTCCGATTGGTACTGATTTTACGATTCAAATTTTTGTCGATTATCAAAAGCTCTTGAATGACATCAATGTTCTCGAATTGGGTCAGGCCTCCACAGACCAACTGATTCTTGAAAGGATTCCGTTCTTTTTCGGACTTTAATTCCAACAAAAGAGAAATCTCACTCGTTGTACAATCAAGATTCCTAGATGATGAGAAAAATTTTGTTGATAGCTGCAATTGCTGCGGTTTTGACTTCTTGCAAGGAGGAGGGGATGATTGAATTTAATATTATTCCATTATACGATGGTCAATCAGTAGAATTGAATGAAGCTGTCCAGTTTGGTGATATGCAAGTCAGATTTGAGAATTTGGCCTTGTACATGACTGATATATCTATAGTGAATAATGGAGAGCAAGAATATGCACTTTCTGAACTCGAATTGATACAGCTTAGTGATGGAATCAGGGGGCAAACCATACTTTACGAGGAGGTGCCTGGTGGAAATTACTCAAAGTTGAAATTTAATGTGGGTATCACAGAAGATCTGAATGCTCAGAGTCCGGGAGATTTTAGTGTTGAGGAACCATTGGGCAGGACTGATTTCTACTGGGTTCCCTGGAATTCATATATTTTTTCAAAGACTGAGGGTAGCGCGGATCCAGATGGTGATGGCGTTTTCGACCTAAAATGGTTCTATCACACTGGTAGTGATGCATTATTAAGAAGTTTATCCATTGACATAGATTTGGCAGTTGATCAAGGTGCAAGCTCTATTTTGGCACTATCCATAGATTATGGAAGATTGCTAAGCAATGAAGATGGATCTCGGTTTGATATAGTTAGCAAACCGAGAAATCACAATCCCGACGATACTGAAATCATTAAAAAATTGGTCGACAATTACAAAGTCTCGATAAAAGAAGAGTTTTAAAATGTATCTCAAAAGCATTACACTTTTCTTGGTTCTTTTATTATACTCTTGTGAAAAAGATAGAATGTCAGAGGAAGGGGTGGACTTGACTGATATAACCTTTTCTCCTGTTAACTACGAACTAGAAATACCTGATCACCTTCCATCTTTTAATATCCCGGAAGACAATCTTTTAACGATCGATGGTGTACGATTAGGTCAACACTTGTTTTTTGATCCCATCTTATCTGCAGATAGCACACTGTCTTGTGCCAGCTGTCATTTTCCTGAAAAAGCATTTACAGATGGAACCGCAGTAAGTGTGGGTGTCAATGGAAATGTAGGCCGAAGGTCATCTATGTCTTTAGTTAATATAGCTTATACTTTCAATGGTTTATTCTGGGACGGCAGAGTAGAAACATTAGAAAATCAAGCTTTAGAGCCCGTGGAGGATCCGTTGGAATTGGTAGAGGATTGGGACAATGTTGAGCAAAAGTTGAGAAGAAGTCAGCGGTATCAGGAATTGTTTCGCAAGGCTTTTGGAATTAGCAAAGCAACAGAAATAGATCGTTTACTTGCAGTAAAAGCCATTGCTCAATTTGAAAGAATCATTATAAGTGCCGATAGTAAGTTTGATCGAGTGGAATACTACGATACCGAAGCTTATACTATATCTGAGCTGAATGGTAGAGATATGTTTTTTGATGCAGATCCCATGACGCCGGATGCAGAATGTGGACATTGTCATAATGGGCCACTTTTGACCACTCAACAGTACGTCAATAACGGAATCGAGAAAGTCGATGACTTAGTAGATTTTCCGGACAAGGGTAGGGGAGAAGTGACCGGTCTTCTTTTTGATAACGGTAAATTTAGGGCCCCAACACTTAGAAATATTGCTCTTACAGCACCATACATGCATGACGGACGCTTCAATACCCTTGAGGAGGTGGTCGATCATTATAATTCAGGCGGACATTTCGCTGAGAATCTGGATCCATTAATCCAGCCGCTAGGGCTAAGTGAGCAACAAAAGGCAGATATTGTGGCTTTCATGCATACCATGACAGACACTTCCTATCTGCAAAATCCATTTATTATCAACCCATTTGAGTAATAATCAGTCAAAATTTATTAGTCAAAATAATATTTTTTGAACAATTATAGATAACTGATGCATCATTTCGCTAAATGATGGTATTCTTGAAGAGAAACTAAAACATATTATAATAAAAAATATATAACAATATCGCTTTTTTGTAGTTGTCCTGTTGAAATTAAATTAAGATCATTGTAATGTGATTGCTAGATAACGTGAAGAGTGACTATAATTTGAGATTGAGTTTTAGTTATTATATAACATTCTTGGTAGAATAAAAAAAGATTTATATCTACTTTGGATATGTTCATGGGATTATAATTTGCATAAGTTAGTCGTATCTGCTGCGACTAACTTTTTTTTGCTCGTTTCCAAAGTCGACTTGTTCCCACTTCCTTTTATGTGCTTTTCAAGGAGCCCTGGTTTCCACTTCTCATCTATTTAATTAAGCGCAAGCATATAGTGTTTCTTAACTTTGATGTCATAAGTGAGGTTTAATAGTTTAGTTCTGTTTGTTAGTAAAGTAACCATACAGAATTGGGCATTAGTCATAATAAATTATCCTAATCTTCTGTTCTGAATGGTAATAATCCTTATATTTCGAATTGAGAGGCTCATAGGTAACAATGGAAAAATCTTATCTGCGTAGAGGCTCACTAGTTTTATGTAAAAAATAAATGGTATGTATTTTAACTCAAAAGGAGACGCCGAAGTCACTTATGATGCAATTGTTGTAGGTTCAGGCATTAGCGGAGGTTGGGCTGCTAAAGAATTAGCTGAAAAAGGTCTAAAAACCGTGGTATTGGAAAGAGGACGTAAAGTTGAGCACGTCAAAGATTACACCACAGCTGCAATGGAGGTATATGACTGGCCTGGAAATACAGAGGAATCCTCGCCAGAAACTTTAAAGGATTATCCGGTTCAGAGAAGGACAGGGTATACGACCAGAAGGGGACATAGACACTGGTTTGTAAAAGATACAGAGCATCCATTTGTAGAGGTGAAACCTTTTAATTGGATGAGAGGATATCATCTTGGTGGTCGTTCCATCACTTGGGGTAGACAGAGCTACAGGCTTTCACCGATGGATTTTGAGGCCAATGCTAAAGATGGAATAGCCGTTGACTGGCCCATTCGATATGATGATATGAAACCCTGGTACGATTATGTTGAAAAGCATATTGGAGTTTCAGGTCAAAATGAAGGACTAGCCCAGCTTCCTGATGGCGTTTACCTTCCACCTATGGAGATGAACTGTGTAGAAGACAAATTTAAAAAAGGGGTGGCTGAAAACTTTGGAGGCAGAATGGTCACTATAGGCAGGACGGCACATATGACTGGCCCTTTAAGTCACAGCAATGATAGTAAGCGTGGACAATGTCAATTTAGAAACCGATGCATGCGTGGATGTCCTTATGGCGCATATTTTAGCAGTCTTTCTTCTACACTACCGTACGCGGAGCAAACCGGAAACCTTACCATAGTTTGCAATTCTATTGTCTCTGAAGTGATCTACGACCCTGAGACCAACCTGGCAAAAGGAGTTAGGGTGATTGATGCTGAAACTAAAGAAACAAGGGATGTTTATGCTAAGATTATTTTCCTGAATGCTTCGGCCATTGCTTCGGCCTCTATTCTGTTAAACTCCAGATCAGACCGATTTCCTAATGGTTTGGGAAATGATAGTGGAGAGCTGGGTCATAACATTATGGATCACCACTTAGGAGTGGGAGCAAGAGCAGATTTCGAAGGATTCGAAGATAAATATTATACAGGTAGAAGACCTAATGGCATTTACGTACCAAGGTTTGTTAATCTAGACAAGTCCAGTGAGAAAAAGGACTATTTGAGAGGATTCGGTTATCAGGGAGGAGCATCAAGACAAGGATGGTATAAAGTGATCAGAGAAATGAAATTGGGTAAAGAATTGATGGAAAGTCTTCAGACTCCGGGCGAATGGACCATGGGCATCGGAGGTTTTGGTGAGTGTCTACCTAATCATGAAAACAAAATGTATCTGGACTATGACAACATGGATCCCTTCGGAATGCCTATGATCAAAATAGACGCAGAATGGAAGGAGAATGAATTGACCATGAGAAAGGATATGGCTTCTGCTGCAGCAGAAATGTTAGAGGCAGCAGGAGGTAAAGACGTAAGATCTTATGATTCCATAGATGATAATGAGGGAAAGAACAGAGCGATGGGAATTGGAATTCATGAAATGGGTACGGCTAGAATGGGTCGAGATCCCAAAACTTCTGTATTGAACAAATTTAACCAGATTCATGCATGTAAAAATGTATATATGACAGATGGAGCAGCTATGACTTCAGCAGGATGTCAGAATCCTTCTTTGACTTACATGGCTTTGACAGCAAGAGCAGCAAACCATGCAGTAGAAGAACTTAAAAAGATGAATTTATGAAAATGAATAGAAGAGAAGTATTGAAAACTGCAGGACTGGTATTAGGATATACCATAACTGCTGGATCTGCTGCTGCTATACTCGGTGGCTGTTCAGCTGATCCAACTCCTAATTGGACACCTGAAACATTGAAGGATGATCAGGTTAAGACTCTTGAAAAAATAGCCAATGCAATAGTGCCGGGTACGGACCAATTGCCAGGTGCAAAAGATGTCAACATTGCAAAGTTTATGGACGAACGACTTTCAATTTATGCAACTGAGGAGGAAAAAACAGCTTTCCAGGAAGGTTATAGCAGCTTTGTAGAAAATCATAAGGTCACAGGTATGTCAGATCAAGAGATATTAGATCTGGTTAAATCTGAAATAGAAAATGGATCTGATTTTATGAAAGCTGTTCACGAGCAAAGCATCATTGGTTTTTGTACCTCTGAAAGAGGAATGAAGGAAGTATTGGTTTTCAAGCCCATACCCAGTGAACAAAAAGGTTGTGTACCATTAGAGGAAGTAGGAGGAATATGGGCGATATGAATATCAATAGAAGAATTTTTCTACACAAAAGTGCTGTCATGACCAGCGGTATTTGTCTTGGAAGCCTATTAAGTGCTTGTGGAGGAAAAGAAAAATCGACGACTATGTCTACGAATGAAAATTCTAGTAAGCCTTCTGATATCAAGATTTCTTTAGCAGAATGGTCTTTAAATAAGCAGATATTTGGTAATGAAATTGACCACTTGCAATTTGCTGCGGAAGCGGCCGGAATGGGGTTTACAGGCATTGAATATGTGAATCAATTTTTCCCGGATAAAGCCAAAGACAAGGTCTTTCTTGATGAAATGAACCAAAGAGCTAGTGACGCGGGGGTAGAACAACTCTTGATCATGATAGATAGTGAAGGAGGTTTAGCTCAAACCAACTCAAACGATCTTAAACAGGCAGTAGAAAATCATAAGAAGTGGGTGGAAGCTGCTCAGGCCTTAGGTTGTCATTCTATCCGAGTGAACGCTTACGGGCGTGGAACAGCGGATGAAGTTGCTTCAGCTGCAGTTGACGGTCTGGGAATGTTAGCAACATTTGCCAAAGACTACAATATCAATGTTATCGTTGAAAATCATGGTGGATATTCAAGTAATGGTCAGTGGTTGGCAGGAGTGATGCGTGAAATTGACATGGAGAATTGTGGAACGCTTCCTGATTTTGGAAACTTCTGTATCACTCGAAACGAAGACCGCTCTTGTAAAGAAGAATATGATAAGTATAGAGGTGTCGAGGAATTGATGCCTTATGCCAAAGCTGTCAGTGCCAAAACACATGATTTTGATGATAATGGTAATGAACCCGATATTGACTATCATAGAATGATGAAAATAGTGCTGGATGCTGGTTATAAGGGATATGTTGGAGTAGAATACGAGGGCTCCAGGATGGAAGCCAAAGAGGGTATTATAGCAACCAAAGAACTCATAGAAAAAGTGTTGAGTGATTTAGGATAAGTAACTCTCCATTTTATTTGTTATCATTGCTTTACAGCAATTTCAACATTTTGAGCCGTAACTACTTTAAAGATAAAACCATTTGGATAACAGGGGCTTCTAGTGGATTAGGCGAGAGCTTTGCCAAATCATTATCAAAAAGGGGAGGTCACATCATTCTTTCTTCAAGAAGAAAATCAGAACTGCAAAGGGTACAAAGTGAGTTATTAAATCCCGAAAAAAGCCGGATAGTGACTGTTGACATGGAGCAAAGTGCTTCGATTGATGCCGCTTCTCAGTCTATTCTAGATCTTGAAAAAGTGGATATAGCCATTTTGAATGCGGGTATATCTCAAAGGTCTTCAGCACTTGACACTGATTTGGAAGTGGAAGAAAAAATTATGGCAGTCAACTATTTCGGGGTCGTCAGAGCCGCAAAGAATATTTTACCCACCATGCTCAGAAGTGGTTTTGGTCACCTGGTTATTATAAGTAGTGTGACCGGAAAAATAGGAGTACCTCACAGAAGCACATATGCCGCATCCAAACATGCTCTGCATGGATATTTCGATTCATTGAGAGCAGAGTTAGAAGAAAAAGGTATTAAAATTACAATGATCTGTCCAGGTTATGTTCATACTAAAATTTCCTCGAATGCTTTAGATGGGAGCGGGAAGCCACAACAAAAGATAGATGAAAATTCTAAAAATGGAATGACGACGGAAGCATTTATGAGGAAAGCGATTCCAGCGATTGAAAATCAAAAAAGAGAAGCTTTAATTGGGGGTAAAGAAACGTTGGGCGTATATTTAAAACGATTCATTCCTTCTCTACTTTTTACAATAGTCAAAAACACCAAAGCATGATTAAAGCGATACAATCTGATCTGTTTACCAGAATGCGAGAGGACATGGGACCTTTAGGTAAATACTCTGAGGTTGCAGAAGGATATTTTATTTTTCCTCGACTAGAAGGTCCACTTTCCAATAGAATGATTTTTAAAGGAAAGGAAGTCATTAACTGGTCTATCAATGATTATCTGGGACTGGGGCGAAATCCAGAGATCATAGCAGTAGATCAGGAAAGTATTGCCGAAAATGGAATGGCGTATCCCATGGGCTCTAGAATGATGTCAGGCGATACAGCATTGCATGAACAACTTGAGATAGAATTATCCCAGTTCATAGGCAAGGAATCGACACTTCTATTAAACTTTGGGTATCAGGGAATTATGTCTGCGATAGACGCATTGTTGACCAGGAGAGATGTAGTGATCTACGATGCGAATTGTCATGCATGTATAGTAGATGGGGTAAGACTGCATACAGGGAAAAGGTTTGCATACAAACACAATGATATCGAGAGCCTGGAGAAGTATTTGAAGTTTGCAGAAAAGATTGTTGACGATACGGGAGGCGGAATATTGGTCATTACTGAGGGAGTATTTGGAATGCAAGGAGATCAAGGAAAGCTCAAAGAAGTGATAGATTTGCGATCTCGATTTAGCTTTAGATTGTTAGTTGATGATGCCCATGGATTTGGTACACTTGGAGAAACTGGAGTTGGGGCTGGAGAAGCACAAGGTGTTCAAGATGAAATAGATCTATATTTCTCTACATTTGCTAAGTCAATGGGCAGTATAGGTGCATTTATTTCTGGAGAAAAAGACATTGTTAAATACCTTAAATATAATGTAAGGTCACAAATTTTTGCTAAGTCTTTGCCGCATGTGGTTGTAAGAGGCGCGTTGAAAAGACTTGAATTGATCAGAAAGGACAGAACACTTATTGACAAATTGTGGTATAATGTAAGAAACCTTCAGGATGGTTTGCGTAGTGCTGGATTTAATCTTGGCAACACGAACTCTTGCGTTACACCGGTAATGTTAAGTGGTTCAGTAAATGAGGCGATGAATCTTGTAAAACACTTAAGAGAGTCTTTTGGTATTTTTTGTAGTATAGTGGTCTATCCGGTAATTCCGAAAGGAATGATACTATTAAGATTGATACCTACTGCAAATCACACTGACAAGGATATCGAAGAAACGATAAATGCTTTTAGCTCAGTCAATTCTAAGTTGACTTCAGGAGGTTATGCATAATATTAGTAGCATACAACAGGTAGGTTTGGGTTCCGCTGATGTGCAGGAAGTATACAAATGGTATAAGAAGCATCTCTGTATGAACATCCAAGTGTTCAGTGAAAAGGCAGAAGCAAAGCTGATGTCCAACTATACAGGAGGTAAAATACATAGTCGTCACGCCATTTTGGCGCTCAATAAATTTGGTGGAGGTGGAATTGAGTTTTGGCAATTTACCTCACGAGACTCTGAGCCTGTAAGTTTTAAGATTAAGCCTGGCGACCTTGGAATTTCCATGATGAAAATGAAAGTTTCAAATATAGAAGAAGCTTTTGCTCGCATCAAAGAGTTAGAGGTCAATATTTATTATGAAGTGGGTGATAATATTATGGACCCATCGTCTTTCGCCTTCCAGGATCCTTTCGGAAATGATGTCCAGATGATCGAATCATCTAATTGGTATGATCCCAAAAGAAAAGATAAGCAAGGTGGTGTAATAGGAGTAACCATAGGTGTTACCGATATGGATCAATCTATTAGTTTCTATAAGGAGTTGTTGAATTTTGATATAGTTAGAAATCTTCATTTAGAAACTTACAAGGATTTGGATAACATAGCTGGTGAAAAGCTTAAGTATAAGCGTGTGGTATTGGAACATTCTAAACCAAGAAAAGGCCCGTTTGCTAAATTATTGGGTTCTAATGAAATTGAACTCATTCAAGTATTGGATCGCGAACCGAATAAAATATTTGATTCAAGATATTGGGGTGATCAAGGCTTTATACACCTATGTTTTGATGTTCAACGAATGTCAGCTTTGAAAAAGAAGTTTGCTGGTAAAAACATCAGATTTACGGTTGACTCCTCTGATAGTTTTGACATGGGAAAGGCGGCAGGACGATTTGCTTATATCGAGGATCCTGATGGTACTTTGATCGAATTTGTTGAAACTCACAAGATCCCCATTATTCCTTGGCTTGGTTGGTACTACACGGTGCCTAAAGACCTCAGCTCCAGCTTACCGGATTGGTTGTTCAGGTTGATGTTTTTCTTCTCATGATTCGTTTTAGATACTAGTAAAGCTCCGGACGGACTTGTGACTGACAAAACTTCATTCTCACCCCAGCTGCCGGGGACTGACAGAATTTCATTTTTTTCCCACTGCCTTGGGACCAAAAATTCTATTTGCCAGAAATAATGCGTTTCATTCATTATTCCATCACGTCAAGCAAAACACCAGTAAATTGCTTGTTGTCAAATCGGGAAGACTACTGATTTATTCTTTGCACCAACTTTCCAATGGTCAGCCCTTGAATCAAAATTGAAAAAACCACTACAATATAGGTGATGATGAGAAAAAGATCCTTGTTCATCGAGTCTGTCAATGAGAGGGCCAATGCTATTGAAATTCCACCACGCAACCCACCCCAGGTCATGATCAATGCTGTTTTAGGCACAAAGTCCAGATATTTATCGAAAATAGTGACCAAAGGATATAAAGACACATACCTTGAGATCAACACAATGGGAACGATGATCAATCCTAGTAATATATAACTGAGATTGTAGGGTAGAATCAGAATTTCCAGACCAATCAAGACAAAAAGTATGGCGTTCAGATAGGTATCTATTAGCTCCCAGAACTTGTCAATGTAGCTCTCTGTAATTTCTGACATAGAAGTAGTCCTGCTATGGTGAGTGCCAATCAAAAGCCCTGCAGCAACTACTGCTAATGGTCCTGAAAGATGTAGAAACACAGCAATCCAATGCACCCCAAGAACCAAAGCAATCGTGATCATTACCTCCACTTCCCAGTTATCTATCGACTTCATTAATCGATGAGACAACCAACCTGCGATCAACCCTAAAGTCAGTCCTCCTATTACTTCTTGCGCAAATAATACGGCAACTGACTGATTGTGCTCCGCTGATTCAATATTGGCAATATTAAAAATGGTCAGAAAGACCACAACTCCTACGCCATCGTTGAATAAGGATTCTCCGACAATCTTTATTTCAAGATTTTTAGGCACCTTGGCCTTTTTTAAAATACCTAATACAGCAATGGGATCGGTCGGAGAAATTAAAGCTCCGAATAACAAACAGTATATAAAATCAACTTCTAATTGAAAAGCAAGTAAAAGCAGGTAGACCAGTCCTCCTACAATAAATGTAGAAGCCATCACCCCTAAAGTGGCGAAACTTATGATTGGCCAACGATATTCTTTCAACTTCTGAAAATTGGTATGAAGAGCACCTGCAAAGAGTAGAAAGCTCAACATCACATCCAATAACAGTGTCCGAAAGTCTATCTGATTGATAAATTCAAACACCAAATCATGAAATTGATCATTATAAAGACCAACAAGAAAAACCAATCCGCTAAAAAGACAAGCAATCAACATCATACCAATGGTATGTGGAAGCTTCAATATCCTTATATTGATGTATCCAAATGTCGCAGCCAGTATGGTCAGTAATGATAAAATTCCGAAAATATCCATGGCATAAATGTACTTATTTGCTTACTTTTCCAGGGATTAGGTTGCATTAATTTCTTTTTCTACGTCTTTTTCTTCGTTCACGGTCTCCGCGCTCTTCATCGTCTGGTCCAGGTACTCGAGTACCACTACTATCGGTCTTAATAATATCAACTAACCAAAGTATGAAAAATACATTGCTAGCTACAGCAGCTACCAAACCGAGAATAAGCAATAGAAAGAATAGTAAAATGGCAGCATCTGTGGCCACTATAACGGCAAATAAATATCCTCCGGTAATAGAAACAAGTGAGAAGATTGATAATCCAATCCATGCAATGAGGAACTTCTGACCTCTTTGTGTCATGACTTGAAAGTACCTACCTGCTTTTTTTACAGCTCCACCTAAGGTTCGCTTTATTCTTTTAAATAGATTTTTTCCTTCATTAACCTCTGCTTTCTGACCTACATGACCACTAAAATGTACTTCAGCTGAGTGGCTTACAGGGTTTGTCGCGTTGGCATACCCACTGAATAACAACAGCATGAGATAGAACAATGTACTCGAGATGTTTTTCATGATGAACGGTGTTTAAATTAAAAAATGATAAGCAATCTGTTTTGCAACTTCCTCAAGAATAAATAACATTTAAGCCAATACATCTTTGACCACATGTCCGTGTACATCAGTCAATCGAAATCTTCGGCCTTGTGTTTTGTAAGTGAATCTTTCATGGTCGATCCCCATCAAGTGCATGAGTGTTGCCTGAAAATCGTGAACATGGACCGGATTTTTTACGATATTGTATCCAAATTCATCGGTTTCTCCATAAGTGACCCCTTTCTTGACCCCTGCACCTGCCATATAAATGGTAAAACATCTGGGGTGATGGTCTCTTCCATAGTTATCTTTTCTTAGCTTCCCTTGTGAGTAACAGCCCCGACCAAACTCACCTCCCCAAATCACCAATGTGTCCTCAAGCATGCCACGCTGCTTTAAATCTTTAATCAACGCTACAGAAGGTTGATCCACGGTTTTAGACATTGCAGTGATCTGACGTGGCAGGTCACCATGAAAATCCCAACCCATTTGATAGAGCTGAATAAACCTTACCCCGCTTTCTGCCAACTTTCTGGCTTGAAGGCAATTATTAGCAAAGGTACCCGGAACTCGTGCATCCGGGCCATACATATCAAAAATATGCTGAGGCTCTTTCGAGAGATCTAAAGTTTCCGGAACAGACATCTGCATTCTAAATGCCATTTCATATTGTGCGATTTTTGCCTGCAGAGCGGGATCCTTGGTCTTTTCATATTGATTTCTATGTAAGGATTCCAGATGTTGAAGCATGTTCTTTCGACTTTCTCTGGACATTCCATCTGGATCATTTAAATACAAAACTGGCTCATCTCCAGATCTAAACATGACGCCTTGATGTTGTGATGGTAAGAATCCATTACCCCATAGCTTGGCATAAAGCGGCTGACCTCCGGGTACTCCTCTTGAAAGCAGGACCACAAAGTCTGGCAAATTTTTATTTTCACTACCCAGGCCGTAACTCAACCAGGAACCAATACTCGGTCTGCCCGCTTGCTGTGATCCCGTCTGTATAAAAGTTATCGCAGGATCGTGATTTATGGCTTCCGTATGCATGGTTTTGATAAAACAGAGTTCATCAGCAATCTCACGGTGATAAGGCAATAAATTACTCAACCATGCTCCACTTTCTCCATATTGGTCAAAAGTAAAATCTCCCATGGCCAAAGGGAAGGATTTTTGATTCGCAGTCATACCAGTCACCCTTTGGTCTCCTCTTATGGATGCTGGTAGCTCCTGTCCAAACATTTCCTTCAGTTTGGGCTTGTGATCGAAAAGTTCAAGTTGGGACGGTGCCCCACTTTGGAAAAGAAAGATGACACGCTTGGCTTTTGGAGCAAAATGCGGAAGTCCCATTTCGTTTCCTCCCATGTTGTGCAACAAATTGCCACCGAACATCGATGCCAGAGCGGTCCCACCTAAACTATATAAGCTGTTTTTCAGGAAAACCCTTCTATTCATCGCTGAAACCATATCATTAAGTCTTTCCATAATTATCTTTTCATTACAAATTCATCATAGTTCATTAAAGTGGATGCAACAACGGTCAATGACGCAATTTCTGCTATTGAATCTTCAACTTTTATTTCAAACTCTCCGATATCGAGTAACTTTCTCGCACTTTCTTTATCATTCTGGTACATTTTTAATTCATCCCGATATAACCCTTCCATTATTTCTTTTTCCTTCTGACTTGCTTCTCGCGAAACCAAGGCTATGTACAGTAGATCCAATTGATCATCAAAATTACCTGTTGACTTTTGATGGACGGTCAAGGCAAGAACTTTTGAGGCCTCAAGATATTGAGGGTCATTCATCAACACTAATGACTGAAGCGGGGTAGCCGTTTTTTGTCGATTGACTGTGCATAAGTAGCGATCTGGTGCGTCAAAGTTTAACATGGATGGTGGCGGAGCACTGCGCTTCCATATAGTGTACAGACTTCGCCGATATAAATCCTCACCACTTCCCTGGTGATATTCAGTTGCGTTACGAGTAGCCAAAGCTTCCCAGATTCCGTCAGGTTGATAAGGGTACACACTTGGACCTCCTAAAGAATCTACTAACAGACCAGAAGAGGCAAGCGCATGATCTCTAATCATTTCTGCAGATAGACGATGTGCGGGAAACCTGCTGTAATATTGATTTCCAGGATCTTTTTTCAGGTGTTCTTCACTCGCTACCGAGCTTTGCTGATAGGTTGAAGAAAGTAAAATCTTTCGAATAAGTCTTTTAGTATCCCATCCATTTTCCATAAAGTCTATGGCAAGATGGTCCAACAATTTGGGATGCGTGGGCAGATTACCTTGATTTCCGAAATCCTCCTGAGTTGAAACAAGACCTTTACCAAATAGCATACTCCATATTCTATTGACATGGACTCTTGAAGTCAATGGGTTTTGTGAACTTACGGTCCATTCTGCAAGATCCATCCTGCTGGATATTGCTGAGGTATCTGTCGATGCACCAATTGCTTTAAACTTTGAAGGTGTTGCCGGTTTCACCATTTCTAGTGGCGAATCATACATCCCTCGATCTAAAATATATGCCGGGCGATACTCCTTTTTCTCACCCATCACCATCACTTCCAAAACATCCGTAGAGATCAGATTTTCTTGCTTTCGAACTTCGGTAATTTGTGCCAACACTTCATTGAACCGCTCATTCTTTCCGCTTAACAAATAATACTCTACCAATTTATCGTCACTGATCGAAAGCATCGAACGTGCTCCAGCAATTTTTTCCACCTCTACTTGCGATAGTTCACGATTAAAAACCATCAATTCATCCATGGCCACATTCTTGGTAGATCGCTCTTTTTCTTTCCCTAGAATAAAAGGAAAACTCGACCAATTGCTTCCATATCTACCGTGTTGCAAGCTTTTATTTAGATTGTCTTCGTGAAGGAAGTAATCAGGCACTTGACCATCAATATAAAATCTTAAACCATCAGCTCTACTGCTTCCATCGTAAGTCATTACGATATTGGTCCATTCATTGACCTTAACCTTATCTATAGTCTGATAATCAATACAATTGTCCGGCCAAACATGATTCAGCTGGAAGTTCAAAGTTCCGTCTTCGTTGAGTTTACATATCCAACCTCTGTAACCTTCAAAATCACCATTGGTATTATTAAAAATCGGTCCCTTTTCCCCTTCTTTCAATACTTTAATCCATATACTGACAGAAAATGGCTGATATCGATCATAATCCATTCGTCTGTTGAACCTTACACCACAGTCGCCAAGAAATTGAAGTCCATTACCCCTATATCCTTCCACGATCATAGGTTTACTGGCTTCGTCACCAAAGATCGCTGCATCTGGTTTAGAAGAAACGCTATCGACATAGGCAGTTGTGGTGCCGCTGTTCCCGATTCCAGCCCAACCTGAAGATTTTTCACCATCCAAATTCAACTTTCTTTTCTCCACTTCTAAAGCCTCTTCAAAGTCAAATTGTGCTACTTTACCATATTCTACTTCAATTTCATTACCAGCTTCATCCAACCACGTTTTGAGATCAGCTTTATAGTTTTCAGATACCAATTGTTCTTCCAATTCTGAAATATGAGATTGAAGAGAATCAAGCTGTTTCTTCTCATGAGGAGTAGGTAGCATCACTGTCGGTGCAGCTTCTCCATTATACGGCACTATTCCAGAATCGTTATTATTATTGAAGTAGGCCGAAAGAGCATAGTAGTCTTTTTGTGTAATGGGATCGTATTTGTGGTCATGACACCTTGCACACTCCATGGTCAGACCTAAAATAGCCTTTCCATAGGTGTTTGTTCTATCTGCTACATATTCAACACGGTATTCCTCTTCCACAACACCACCTTCCTGAGTCTGTGGATGGTTTCTATTGAAACTGGTTGCCAGAACCTGAGCGTTCGTAGCATTAGGAATAAGATCACCTGCCAATTGTTCTGTAAGAAATTGATCATAAGGCATGTTATCGTTAAAGGCATCTATGACCCAGGTTCTCCATGGCCAACTGTTCCTGAGACCGTCGTCCTGATATCCATGGGTGTCTGCGTAGCGGGCAGCATCAAGCCAAATGGATGCCATCCTTTCTCCATATTCGGGTCTACTTAATAACTCATCGATGGTTTTCTCATAGACTTGAGGATCCGAACTTTTTACGAATTTTTCAATCTCCTCTACTGTTGGTGGAAGACCAGTAATGTCAAGACTTATTCTTCGAAGCAGTGTTGTTTTATCCGCTTGGTGTGATGGATTTATACCATGCTCTTCCATCTTATTGAGGATAAAAAAGTCTATGTCCTGAGTCGGCCAAGTTTCATTTTTTGTTTTAGGGATTTTATTTTTCGAGGGTGGGTTAAAGGACCAGTGTTCTTGATATTCAGCGCCCTCCTCAATCCATTTGGTGATGATTGCTTTTTCTCGGTCAGTCAGTTGTAGATTTGACTCTGGAGGTGGCATCATATAATCAATGTCGTCAGAAATCATCCTTAGAAATACTTCGCTTTTGCCAGGATTTCCTGCAGTTATGGAATGGCTGGCTACACTTTGTTCACTTAATACAGTTGAAGTAGCATTTTTTCTGATATCAATTCGAAAATCAGCTTTCCTCTGATTGGCATCTGGACCGTGACATTTATAACATCGATCTGAAAGAATCGGTTTGACATGGATATTGTAGTCTATCCTATCCGGAAGACTTGCCAGTTCTAACTTTATGTTTTCAGGAACTGATTCAGAGCATGCGGATAACATGATCAATGATATGCATACCAAAAAATATCTAGTCATAGCTACTTGCCTCTTAGCATGAAAATAATTATTTCCCTATAAAGAATGCCAATAACAGAAAGTTTCCTTTTAAAAGGTTAGTTTTTAGCGGGTTTCGAATAAGCCGGAGGAGAGATATCGTTACTCCTTCCCTTTATTTGTTGCATCAAGATTTCTACAGCTCTTTCAAGTTGGGGATCTCTTCCATTATTTAATGACTGGGCATCTTGCCTCACCGGAACATCAGGAGCTATCCCTTTATTCTCACCGATCCACTCGTTGTTAATGGGATCAAATACAGCATTATCAGGTGCGGTCAAGGCACCACCATCGATCAATCCATAATGTACGGACGACTTAACCAATCCTCCCCAGGTGGTTGCACCCACCAATTGACCAGCGTTTTGTTGTCGGAATACCCAGGGGAAAAAATCACCACCTGAACCTGCCATCTCATTAATTAATAAAACTTTTGGCCCCAGAATGCCTTGTGGAAGCCTCATGGGTTGACCATTTGGGACTTCATTGGTGATGGCAGCTCTTAAGCTTCTGGTCATCAAATCGACCATATAGTCATCCAATAGACCTCCACCATTGAAACGTTCATCGATGACAGCGCCCAATTTATCCTGCTGGGCAAAATAATAGCGATTGAATGACACGAAACCCGGTCCACCAGTGTTCGGCACCCATACATAAGCCAGTTTCCCGTTTGATAATTCGTCAACCATTCTTCTATTATCTTCCACCCATGCGCGCTGCCTAAGCGCATTTTCGCTTGATATGGGTTTAACAATCTCTGTCCATGAACCTTCGAATGTAGGTTCTGAATTCAAGTGCACCACAGTCTGATTACCTCTGGTCCCATCCAGGGCGAAATAGGGATCTTGATCCGCTGTCAATTCTCTACCATTTATACCCACAAGGTAAAAGCCCTCTTTGACATCAACATCCGGCCTATCTAATGGACTGGACAAATTGGGATTCCAACTTTCGGTATTAAAAATTCGTGTAATCTTCCATCTGCCTTGATCTGCCACCAGGTCAGCTCCTAATAAACCCACTTTATCGTCGTCTGTTTCTGGATAGTCACCACCAAAAACGAAACTATGTCCAACAGACAACTCGCCATTCATCTGGTCCAGTACATAGGTAAGATCATATCTATGCTTGATAAAAGGAACTAAAGGAGCATATCTTTGATACACAACATCCCAGTCTCTGCCGTGCAGATCGGGATCATAGAAATAATCTCTTTGGTATCGCCACGCTTCCTCAAAGATTTGTTTCCATTCTGAGGATCTATCCAATTTCATATCCAGATCAATCTTTAAGGACTTCCCATCCTTGCCGCTTGGCCCTCCTGTTCCCGTAATTTTCCAGTCGTTACCTACCTGAACCAACATGTTTTTACCATCATATGTAGATTCAAACCATCTAACACCATCCAAAAACTCTTTTGCTTCTCTGTCTTTCAAACTAAATTTATGCAAGACAGCCCCCCTGGAATCTGGTTTTCTTTCTGCAATAAATACATGTCCTTCTGGCCCTCTGTCCGTTGCTCTATAATTAGCGACAGGTAAAGGTAAGGCTATGGTTCTTCTTTCGACATTTTCAAAATCTATCTTCATAGGTTGCTTTTCATCGTCAACCTTTTCTTTAGAATCAGATTCAGAATCTTTGTCCTCCTGACTATCTTTATCTTTTGAAATATCCTCCTCTTCCTTTTCGTCTTCTTCCTGTATCTCTTCTTCATCACTTTCCGGAATAAAAGGAGATTCATCATCAGCATCAAGATTAATAAGGTAAGCCGCATATTCAGGGCGAGCAGTCATAGCACTGGTATTGGCCCAGCCTGATCCCAATGCAAGGTCTGTGCTCGCTAAGAAATAAAGATGCTTCTCATTTAAGTCCCACGTGGGTGAAAATGCATCCGCAAAACTATTGGTCAGCGGCTTTGCTTCACCGCTATCCATTGAATATACTTTGATTTGACGGAATCCATTACCTGCAGTTTTGGTATAAGCAATCCATTTTGAATCTGGCGACCAACTGATATCCATATTTCCACGTTCCAAATTCATACCTCCTACATCAGCTGTAATTATTTCTTCTGTTTCCAAATTTACTATCTTTAACCGTACGTCATCATCCCCAAAAGCGATGTATTGACCATCCGGGGACCAGGCAGGTTCCCACCCCAATTTAGATTCCCCCAGAGAGATTTTTTTATGGATGGTCAGACCATCTTGCGAAGCAAGAATGAGTTGGTAACCATCTCCGTCCATATCAGAAAACCATGCAATCTGATCACCTTCTGGAGACCAAATGGGTCGTCGATCAGCTGTTCCGGAAGATAATGTTATGTTTCGTGTATTTCCCTTTTCTGCGGGAACAGTAAACAATTCGCCTCTTGCCTCTAGAATGGCTCTTTTAGCATTGGGTGATATGGCGGCATTCCCGGCTGATCTGCCTACATCCTCCCATTTTGTCTCAGCCCAGGGATAATCTCCCTTCACAGAGATGGTCAATTTTTGAACATCTCCAGACATCAGATCATAGAGATGCAAATACCCATCTCTTTCAAAAGCTAATTTATCTTGAGTACCAGATAGCCATTTGATGTCAGAACCTTCAAATTCAGTCAATTGCTCTATTTCCTGATCATCAACACTATAAGACAAGATATTCATCACTCCATCTCTGTCAGACAAAAAGTAAATCTTGTCTCCTACCCAAGTTGGGTGTATGTCTGTAGTTTTATCATGGGGCAATAAGACCTCTTCATTAGAGTCAAGATCTAATATGATGAGTGGTGTATTTTGACCACCTCTGTAACCGCGCCACTCTGAATCCCATCGACTCACCTTGTCTAATGCAATGCGCTGGCCATCAGCTGAGAATGAGCCATCGAATCCCCATTGTTGATTAAGAAGTTCCGATGGTCCCCCATTTTTGTTAACCGTCCAAAGTCGATTATATCTCGTAGGCGCAGATTCTCGTGAAGAAGAATACAGAATCTTGCTTCCATCAGGAGTCCAACCTCTGACCAACGCGGGGGCAGGATACCAGGTCAATCGCTCTGGGGTGCCTCCTTCTATTGAAACAGTATAAACAGATGGTCCTCCTGTTCTATTGGAAGTAAAAGCCACTGTGAGTCCATCAGGTGAAAGGTGAGGTGCACTTTCTATAGCGGCAGTGGAAGTTAATCGTTTTACGGTTTGATCCTGCAAATTCATAGCCCAAATATCCGCGGCATATGCAAATACAAGATGCTTTTCACCCAGATCAGGTGATCGGAGTAAACGTGTCTCTTGTGCTTTAAGGGAGTATGTGAAGAGGATTAGAGCTAGAAAAGGAAATATCGCTTTCATCAGTTGAATTTTAGCTAACTAATGTATCACTTTTGCCTCTAATTGACTTAATTTATAGATAAAGTATGTTTGAAAAGCGATAGGATATCTGTTCATTTGGATAGCTTCAAAACTTCGGTGTGGTTTATTTATATTGGAAGCTATATGTAGCCCATTGACATAAAAAAACCCTCAGATAAAATCCGAGGGCTTTTTATTATTCGCAATCTATAAGATGATCTTACATCATTCCTGGCATTCCTCCACCACCATGCATGTGAGGTGCTCCCCCAGCTTCAGGCTCAGGTTTGTCACTGATCACACACTCAGTAGTCAAAATCATCCCCGCGATCGATCCTGCATTTTCAAGAGCAATTCTGGTTACTTTTGTTGGATCAATTACTCCAGCTTTTTTCAGATCTTCATACTTGTCCGTTCTGGCATTGTAGCCGTACGCACCTTTGTTGTCCATGACTTGACGAAGGACAACAGATCCTTCCACTCCAGCATTGTCAGCTATAATTCTCAACGGCGCTTCTAATGCTTTTCTGACGATCTGAATTCCAATTTTTTCATCTTCGTTTTCGCCCTTCACCTTGTTCAATGAATCAATGGCTCTAACCAAAGCAACACCACCACCGGGAACAATTCCTTCTTCCACAGCAGCTCTTGTCGCATGTAGTGCATCGTCAACCCTGTCTTTCTTCTCCTTCATCTCCACCTCTGTGGCTGCACCTACATAAAGTACGGCAACACCTCCTGCCAATTTTGCAAGTCTTTCCTGTAACTTCTCTCTATCGTAATCAGATGTAGTAGTTTCAATCTGAGACTTAATCTGATTGATTCTTGCCTGAATGGCATCGTTCTCACCGGCACCATTGACAATGGTCGTATTATCTTTATCAACCGTAATTTTCTCAGCAGTACCCAAATGCTCTAAATCAGCATTTTCTAACTTATAACCTTTCTCTTCAGAAATCACGGTACCTCCAGTTAGGATAGCGATATCTTCAAGCATTGCCTTTCTTCTATCACCGAATCCAGGTGCTTTAACAGCGACGATTTTAAGCTGTGCTCTCAACCTGTTCACCACTAAAACTCCTAAAGCCTGAGACTCAATGTCTTCCGCAATAATTAGTAAAGGTCTGTTTGCTCCTACCGCTTTCTCTAACACAGGGAGAATATCCTGCATATTAGAGATCTTCTTATCATGAATCAGGATGTATGGATTTTCATACTCAGTCACCATATCGTCCGCATTGGTCACGAAATATGGAGAAAGATATCCTCTATCAAACTGCATCCCAAGTACTTCATCTACATAAGTATCTGTTCCTTTAGCTTCTTCAACAGTAATTACACCGTCTTTTGAAACTCTTTTCATTGCGTCAGCAATTAAAGAACCAATCTCATTGTCATTGTTAGCGGAAATAGATCCAACCTGCTTTATCTTTTCAAAGTCGTCACCGATCACCTCCGTTTGCTTTTCAAGATCTTTAATGACAGCTTTTACGGCTTTATCAATTCCTCTTTTAAGATCCATTGGATTGGCGCCCGCAGTAACATTTTTCATTCCGGCAGTTACCATAGCTTGTGCAAGAACGGTGGCAGTAGTAGTACCATCACCTGCTATATCAGCAGTTTTGGACGCTACTTCTTTCACCATCTGGGCACCCATGTTTTGTACAGGATTTTCTAACTCGATCTCTTTTGCAACTGTGACACCATCCTTTGTGATAGACGGAGCACCAAAGCTCTTTTGAATAATTACATTTCTTCCTTTTGGCCCTAACGTTACTTTAACAGCATTGGCTAGTGCATCTATACCTGATTTTAGCTGTTCACGTGCTTCGGAATCAAAGCTAATCTCTTTAGACATATCTAAATCTTTTTTTCGTTTAAAAATAAATTGGTTAAAATAATGTGTTATAGAACGACTAGTATGTCATCCTCTCTCATGATGAGGTAGTCCTCACCTTCATAGTTCAACTCCTGACCGGCGTATTTTCCATATAGTACAATATCACCTTCAGCAACAGTCATTAAATTTCCATCTTTCCCTGGACCTACAGCAATCACCTCACCTCTTTGAGGTTTCTCTTTAGCCGTGTCAGGAATGATAATTCCCCCTTTCGTTTTCTCTTCAGCCGGGGCTGGCTTAACTACCACTCTATCGTTGATTGGCTTCATTTTATAAAAAGTTTTTAGTTTGATAATTCTATTTACACCCACTATACATCATTTTGTGTGCCAATGGGTGCTTTTATGACATTTTTGCAGTTATTCGGAAAATCAGCTGAAGTCCCTGAATTTATTGCAGCTTTGCTTGCCATTTTGGCAAAAAAAAAAGCCACGTTTAACGTGGCCCTGATAAGTTAATTTTTATTGGGATTGGAGCGGAACCAAACTTCCGTCGCCCACTGATTGTCCGTTTACAACTAAAACAGTAACTATACACATTGCAAAAAGTGCAATAGCAAGACCCCAAGTCAGTTTTTCTATAAAGTCAGTAGACTTTGCAGCTCCAAACATTTGGTTTGCACCTTGTCCTCCAAAAGTAGAGTCAACTCCCCCACCTTTAGGGTTTTGGATCAACACGACAAGCATCAAAAGTATGCATATCAGAGCAATAATAACGGTTAAAAAATTTACCATTTTACTTTAATTTTTCAATTTGAAGTGCAAAGAAACTACTTTTTTCTGGAAATATCAAACTTAACTTTTCATACATGTCTTTTGCTTTCTCCTTATGCCCTTGCTGCGCCAGGATGTTCGCCAATGCCTCCGTAACAATCTCATCTTTCTTAATCACACTCCTTTCGATCTTCTTTTCCAATTTTGATTTCTTCTTTTTCTTCTTTTTCTTTTTCTTTTTTTCAACGGTAGTTAGATCTGAGAGACTTAATACCCATTGAGCAAAATCTGAAAGGTCTTCTGTTTCGAATTGTACCACCTCTGGTTCCTGTGCGGTGAGGCTTTCTATTTTACTTGACGATTCAACTGACTCCTCTCGGGCATCCATTGACAGATTTACGTCTTTACCGTCTTCCTGACTAATTGTATCTCCTGATTGTGGTGCCCCATAACCTTCGATATTCATTTCTAATTCAGAGTGCGTCATTCTTTCCTGCAGGTAAGCTCTATCAACTGCATAGAAAGAGGCTTTATGATAGACATTCATATCATCCACAAATCCTTCGAGTTGGTGTTTTTTAGCCATTAGGAAATGGACTACCTGGCTGTATGGGTATTTATCCCTCCATTCCCCAAGCTTTTCCAGACTGAGGTCATGAATTCTGTTAAGGTCCTCAAGATAATATGCTAGATCTTTATCTTCCATGCTTACCAATCTGCGAAGGATTTGTTGAAAATCTGTTCAATAATTTGTTCGTAAATGTCAGCAATAGCTTGATCCTGGACGCTCAGGAGGTCCTGATCAGGAGAAAAATCGAAATTTTGACTAAAAGTTTGTTTCCAGCTTAAGTCTTCATTCCGATGATTTGTGTATTCTACGGCAACCGATACTCTTAATCTATTCAACGAACTCTCTTGATCGCGAGTGGGTGCCAATTGCTGAAGTGTAAAGCTGGAAATACTCCCATTGAATTCCACATCTGGGTCAGTATCGTTGGCCACTAATTTAGTTTGCTGATTGATCTTATTTTTTAAATCCTCTGTAAAAACTTGATTGATTAGTGGAGGAGCATTACGGGCCTTCAGGTCAAAATTGGCAACATAATAACTTTCGACATTTTCAGGAATAGTGATACCGTTCAATGTATAGCAACTAGCCATAGTGATGAATGTCAATGTATATATTAAAACTCTGATCATAATACTTTCATAACAAATTAGGATTGAGCAATGGTTACTTGCTAAATCTCATATTCTTTAATCTTCCTATACAACGTTCTCTCGGATATGCCTAGTTCATCTGCTGCATCCTTTCTTCGACCACTATGTTTTTTCAGGGCTTTTTTAATCCACTCCTTTTGCATTTCGTCAAGGGATAGATTTTCCTCGATTACCTCGGATTGCTGATATCCACCTTGTTTATTTTGGTCAATTAAAATGGGACGATCATCATTGTTAAAATCATGCCGGACTTCATCAGAACCATTATTTCTGTATTCTGCAAATTTTTCTGGTAGCCGATCCACGCTATTCGAAAAGTTGTTCATATTCGGAAACTCAAGATTATTGGTCTGAATGAGTTCGAATACAAGTGACTTTAAGTCATTGAGGTCACTTTTCATTTCAAATAAAAGCTTGTACAAAATTTCCCTTTCTTCGAATCCTGGTGTGCTTCCGGAGTTGGGGATGCTTGGCAAATTCCGCTGAGTGATATTGGGGATAAGTGTAATCAATTGTTCCGCAGAAATTTGTGCATTATCACTTAGCACGCTTAATTGTTCCACTACATTTTTAAGTTCGCGAATATTTCCCGGCCAGTTGTAGTTTTCAATCAGCATTCGTGCTCTTTCGTCGAGCCTAATGATCTCAGTGTTGTATTTGTCAGAAAAATCGACAGCAAAACGCCTGAACAGAATGAATATATCTTCTGGCCTTTCCCTTAATGGGGGAATATGAATGGGAACTGTATTTAATCGATAAAAAAGATCTTCTCTAAATTTACCTGCCTTGATCTTATCCTTGAGGTCCACATTGGTAGCAGCGATGACCCTGACATCTGTTTTATGCACCACAGAGGATCCCACTTTAACAAATTCGCCGTTTTCCAGGACCCTCAGCAAATACGCTTGAGTGTCTAATGGCATTTCTCCGATTTCATCCAAAAAGATGGTTCCATTATCAGCCGTTTCGAAATAACCTTTTCTATCACTGGTCGCACCGGTAAAAGCGCCTTTCTCATGCCCAAAAAGTTCTGAATTGATCGTACCTTCAGGGATGGCACCACAGTTGATCGCAATCAATTGATTGTGTTTTCTGGGACTGAGATGATGAATGACTTTTGAAAAGATTTCTTTTCCGACACCACTTTCTCCTGTGATCAAAACAGTTAAATCCGTGCTGGCCACTCTCGATGCCGTACTTAATGCATGTTCAAGTGATGGAGATCTGCCTACTATCCCAAACCTCTGTTTTATTGCTTGTAAACTGCTCATCTCTCTTTAGGTCTTGTTCTTGAAATATTACTTTGGTTGAATAGTTGTACAGATTGTGCTCTTGAATTTTTCAATTGATAATAGACAAATGCAGGTAATGTCAATGTAACCAACCAAATGAAACCCATTTGAAGCAGAACTATAGTCATAATCATAAAGATAGATACAGCCAATATGATGTAAAGTATTGTGTTCGATGTTCCCTCTTCCGCCATTACTTCATTGACATGATATTCTTTGTCAATGTGGCAATGGGAACATGTGGCATAGAAATATCTGCCGAGTTCATCTTCTAACTCGTGTCTTGAAGGAGCATTTGATTTTATTTTAAATGCCTTCTGACAATTTTTACAGATTAATTTTCTAATCATATCAATTACAGACTATATACTCTGCCAGGCTAGTCAATTCACCTTGCCCAGGGACCGGCAAAACTTTCGGGACTTGCAAATTCTATTTACCATGTACTCACACCCATCTACATTGTGAATCACGCTGCCTCGGGACTGGCAAATTCCATTTGCATCCTTCTCTAACCTTCGACAATCTCCCCAATCAAGGTAGCACTCGTACTGGTTTTCACTTTTACCTTACAATAATCTCCAGGCTTCAATCCTTTTTTCTTTGGAAAAACCAGCTGCTTGTTTTGGCTGTTCCTACCCTTGAAATCTTGATCAGACTTTTTCGAGTCCCCTTCGATTAAAACCTCGAATACCTTTCCAACATCCTTTGCATTCAAATTGTGCGAGATCTGGTTTTGCAACCTTATCACCTCATTTAAACGCCGTTTTTTCACTTCCAATGGAACATCATCCTCATATTTTCTAGCAGCCAATGTACCTGGTCTTTCACTATAGAAAAACATATACGACATTGAATATTGAGTATACTCAATCATTGATAAAGTATCCTGATGCTCCTCTTCTGTTTCTGTACAAAATCCTGTAATCACATCGGAAGAAATAGCACAATCCGGTATAATTTCGTAAATTCTGTCCACTTTGTTTTTGTACCATTCGCGATCGTAAGTTCGATTCATCAACTCCAGAATACGGGAGTTGCCTGACTGCACGGGTAAGTGAATATACTTACATATATTTTTATATTTCGCCATGGTATAAAGCACATCATCTGTGATATCTTTAGGGTGAGAAGTGCTGAATCTCACTCTTAACAAAGGATCAACTTGCGCTACCATTTCCAACAATTGAGCGAAAATGGTCACAGCTTCAGTTTCCGGATTGGTCCATTTGAATGAATCAACATTTTGTCCAAGAAGCGTCACTTCCCTGTATCCCCTGTCAAATAAATCCTGAGCTTCAGCTACAATAGTAAAGGGATTTCTTGATCGCTCTCTGCCCCTGGTAAAGGGAACAACACAGAAAGAGCACATGTTATCGCAACCTCTCATAATGGAAATGAAGCCACTAACTCCATTGGAATCCAATCGCAGGGGAGAAATATCTGCATAGGTTTCTTCGCGGCTCAACAACACATTAACCCCTTTCTGACCATCCTCCGCTCCTGAAATCAACTTTGGCAGATCACGATATGCATCCGGTCCTACGACAATATCTACCAATTTCTCTTCATCCAGAAACTTAGCTTTTAACCTTTCTGCCATGCAACCTAGTACTCCTACGAGCATTTCAGGCTTTTGCTCTTTCAGTTTGTCAAAAATTCTCAACCGTCTTCTTACGGTATCTTCGGCCTTCTCGCGAATTGAACAGGTATTGATCAGAATGAGATTCGCTTCCTCCATATTGCGAGTCGCAGAAAATCCCTCCTCAGCGAGAATGGATGCGACGATTTCAGAATCAGAAAAATTCATCTGACAGCCATAGCTTTCTATATAAAAAGACTTCCCATTGGCCTCCAATGGCTCCACACCCGTTAAAGCTTCACCTTGTTTTGACTCATCGATGATCTTAGTGAGTCCTACCAACGTTGGATTATCATTATACATTTCTGTTCATTATCTATTTAAAAAGGAATGCAAAACTACTCAAAATGTTTCTATTTATGACAAAATGACAGGAGGTTGTTTTGCATGAAATATTGATTATTAAATAATTGATTTATCAATATTTTAAAAAATTGTGTAAAGTAAGAGTGGATTTGAACGCAGCAGATCAAACTAAATATCGTTATAGTCACTTGAAATAAAACTCAATCATGAAAGGTCAATTAATTCTAATAGTAATACTTTTAACAGTAATAGTTAAACTATCATCCCAAAATTTATTACAGAAATCAATTCAAAACCATAGGCATGGCTTTTTACTTACTACCAATACAGCACTTTCCGGTAGTGCTATCAAATTTCGACCTGGTTTAGGAATAGGTTATGGTTACTTTAAAGACAAATATAATTTGAAATCACTTATCGAATACAGCCGGTGGAGTGAACAGAAGGAAGAGTATTCAATAAATGAGTTTAGATTTAATTTCCGTTATGAGTACGAAAGATATCTAAGTAATTGGTTTAGTATCACAACATTTTTGACTCCAGACTTTCGCTATAATGATCAATTTTATCCGGATAACGATCCCAGGAATGTTTCAGAAGTCACCTTTGCTCTTGGTTTAGGCATCTGTCCAAGAATTTATCAGGTGAGCGATCATTTTTATTACTCATTTGGTCTTGATTTACCACTTTTAGAAACCGGTTATTTTCAGGGCGATGGTCCAGATCCTGATCTGGATGACCTTGATACTTTCAGACAGGGCATAGATACAAGACTATTATCTAGAGAAGTCAGAGCACACGCCACTTTCGGATATAGGTTCTAGTCAATTTAATAAGTAGGGCAGGCAATTTACTTAACTATTGGACAAATTTCAATCCTTATTTTATATTAAGTACAGAATTTATACCGTCGGATCATTAGAAACTAGCAAGACTGATTTCCCTCCTTACCTATTCATAGCAGGTACTTAAAGACTATCATTATAAGTTCCTGTCTTTATTGATTTCAATCTACTTTATCCATTAGAATCTGTGTCAATCGAGATTTTAAAACCAGCTCAGGTTTATTTTTCTATACCTGTGTATTTAGGATAGATTGCCCTATACCCAAAGGCCCGTGCAGTGGGTGCCAGAACGGAAGCTAAGCCTTTTTGAAACCCTCTCGGTAAGTTTGCTAAAAGGGAAGGACTTTCTAAGTATTTCAAAGTAACCATAGCTTGCAGGAAAGGAAGCTTACCATTCTTTACCTTTCCATCATTGATCATTCCAAAAAAGTTTTCAAGAAAATAATCTACATCAAGAGCAGGTGATATGGTTTGGATATATGTAGCTGGTTTATCATCAATATTGTAGTGGTTATGGGGTACATTTTTAGGTAAGGTTATCTCTTCGCCTTCATTGAGAAAACCTTGATCACCATTAATAAAGTAGACCATTCGACCTGAAAGCATTTTAAAATTTTCTTCTTGAACAATGTGGATATGATCATCGATCGTTTGTCCCTTACTTTTAAGTGTAACTCTTATAGATACGCGTTCGCCATTGGTGTCCTTAGCTGTTTCCAGAAATTCAATGGTGTCTCCTGAAAATTTATCAATTAATACTTGACCTTTAGTTGGCATGACATAAGTTTTAAAAAATTATATATTAAGGTTTAATGTTGCTGATTTGTAAAATGGATGGCCTTCGCCAAATTCGAAATCGCAATCCAAATTTGGCGAATGATGCCAACCATGATCTCTTTTAATCACATATTAATTCTCCTATTGAATAAGACGTAAAAGTAGCTTTGATCGGACCACTTGTCTCATCAAATACAAAATTGGTAGTGAAACAAATTCTGCCAGGGAATTCCCGTAAGTAATTATCAATGACTTCGACAACTCCATATTGCTCTACCTGTAATGAAGCATCTATTATTTCATATTGGCAATTGTCGACACCGAATTGCCTTGTATCTAAGCAAACCTCGATAATTGGGCTAGGGCAAAATCTAATGAAAGTAGGAATACCAACGGTCTCTGTAACATCTACTTCTGTACATTCTCCTACTGGGCCATTATATATAGCAGTTGGCAATAATTCGCACTCTTCATCGCCATTGACACAATCATTGTCTATACCATCACCGCAAATTTCTATAGCGCCGGGATTTATTTCTGATGCGTTGGCACTATCCTCATCACAATCACCCATTCCGTTTAGGCCAGTGAAACCACAACCATTTTCCGGAACATAGCCGTCGCCATCCGGATCGTCTAGTCTAACGTCTCCATGACTCTGGTGATCTGGCCAGGCATTTAAATTGATATATAAAATTTTGTAGGTGCCATCATCTGGACTGAAATGACAAATATCAATTTTTGGAACTTCTTTATACTGCATTTCGAACGAATTTTTCTCAGCAGGTAAGAGGTCTAGACTTCCTTTTTCGCAACTTATGGCGAAAAGCAAAGCGAATAATGGAATAAATAATCTTTTCATTTTAAATTTTTTGAAGTCAATAATATTTCAGCAAGTATGACGGTTCACACCAGTTTAGCAAAGGGATATAGGATGAAACAGGTGAAATATTGAGTGAGTGGCGGATATTTTGAGTGAGTGCAAAAGCTAATCTCACGTAGAATGATAAATAGAATGTATTGAATCTATGGACTATGTATAATGAAGCTATTATTATCAATTTAAGTTTCAACCACTAAATAGTCTGTAGTCGTCTCATTAACCCGGATCGTAGGGATTTACTAATTGGTAATGCTTTTCTGGCGATGACCAAGTGAGTTTCAGCCACTTCATCGATTTGTTTAAGATTGACAATGTAGGAGCGATGAATTCTAAAGAAATGTGAATCAGGAAGTTTAGCTTCCATGGTTTTTAATGTCGTGGCTAAAAGGTAGGATTTTTCTTTGGAGAAGATCCTACTGTAGTTGCTATCGGCTTCGATGTAAAGAATGTGTTCTATTTCAAGCTTTACCATTCTCTCTTTGTGCCTTACGAAGATTCGATCTTTTATTTTAAGCGGTTCATCCTTGACAAGGATAGAAATATCTTTTGGAGCGCTCGATCTTTTTTCCGTCAATGCTACTGAATCAATGGCAAACTTTAGACTTTGTTTGGTAAAAGGATAGCAGATTACATTATGATTATTCTTTTGTTTCATCGCTTCTTCATGTTGCTCCGAATCCATTAAATAACAGATCGGTATGGTCATTTCAGAAATGACCTTTTTGGTTTTGGTGGGCTGAGCGTGATTTTTTTCTCCATCTGCCTCGGCGAGGATATCTTGTAGAAATCCTGTTCTGAAATCAAAAATGACCAATTCTGCTTCAGTATTAGTAATCAGAGCATTGATATTACTTATTGATTCTTCGATACCTGTAATTGAATAACCCATCTGAACCAACCATAGAGATAGCTCTGCAGCTATCTTTTTGTCAATGGTTACTATAATTACTTTTAGTCTATCAGTCAAATTTTTGATCTTTGTAATACAGAAATGACCTTCGAAATACTTCGTTAGGTATAGGTTAGTTTAGTACTTAACTTGATCGTTCTTTTTCTTCCATTTCCTTAATGAGCTCTTCAAATCCTTCGTGCCCATCTAACAATTTAAATTTAACACTTTCCTTGATGGATGTAGATAATTTTCCAATAAGCCATAAAGATTTTAGATTATTCAAACATTCTTCAACCCTTCCTAATCCAGCATTGGCATTAGCCAAACCAAGAAAATCTTCTTCAGTGTTACCTTGCTGGGTCAAGATAAACGATTCCACCTCTTCCGTATAACCTAGTTTACCTTTACAGTAAATCAAACTGCGTTTCACAGAATGCAGATCGGGATTAAGCAGATCAGCTTTTTCATAATGTGCTTGAGCACTATCAAAATCTTCCAACATTAGATAATAATAGCCCCAAACCCAGTGATATGAAAAGAAATCATCAAACAGCACCCTTCCTTTGTCTAATACCGTTTTCGCTAAGTCCGTTCTACCTGCTAAGAGACAAGTTAATGCATGTCCAGAGTGTATTACTGGGTAGAGAGGATCTAACTCCGCAGCAAGAGAACCATATTTTATGGCTTCATTATATCTTTTAAGTTCCCTTAATAATAAACTATACCAATAATTGACTATTGCATTGTTTGGGTTCAGTTGTAATGCGATTTTGAACGCAGATTCTGATTGCACCCATTTTCGTTGCTCATCATACAAACTTGCCAAAACTGCATAGGCAACTTCATTTTTTGAATCTAACTGGATCGCTGCCAAAGCATTTTTTTCGGAAAGTGTAGCGGCTTGTTTTTCATCCATGAAATTAAAGTTGCTCATTAACATATAGATAGTTGCTTTTTCAGCCAGAGCATCCGCATATCCTGGGTCAAATGACAAAGACTCATTCAATCGATTTAAGCCCTCTTCTAAAGCGTCCTTGGTGCGTAAGCCAATTAGATTTCTTCCTTCAAGCAAAGCATTGTATGCTTCATGACTTTTTGTTGGCTTTTTATCTAAATTTGACGAAATCTCAGGGCCGATATTTTCATTCAATGCACTAGCAATCTTTTTAGACACTTCGGATTGAATTTCAAAGATATCTTCAATATTTCTTTCATAGGTTTGAGCCCAAACATGACTATCTTCCTGTGCATCAATTAATTGCACAGTTATCTTCACAATTTCTCCTTGTTGCCTTATACTGCCTTCCAACAAATAGTTCACTCCTAGTTCTTTAGCAATAAAAGGTAGAGATTTTTTCGTGTTTTGATATTGCATGGATGATGTTCTCGAGATGACTTTCATTCCACTATACTTGGCTAAGCTTGTCAAGATATCTTCCATTACACCGTCTGCAAAGTAAGTGGTCGCTTCTTCACTTAGATTCTGGAAAGGTAGTACAGCAATAGAATGTTTTGCATCGTTTTGCGTTACATTAACTTGTGAGGATAATTTCTGTTGGGACGAGAAGTAGTTATAATTCTTTGTTAATAGAAAAAGGCATGAAAGTAAAGCGAAAGATATACCTATGATTGAAAGCCACTTAATTGTCTCTTGTCTCAGTGTAGTCACTTTTCTTGTGCCTAGTGTGCCAAGACTTCTTTCGTTGATTTTAAATAATGTAAAATCTGTGGTTTTTTGTTGATCTTTCTCGTTTTCAACGGGCTCAAAATTGAAAAAGTCAGTGTTAACTAAAATATTTTGCACCCGTGTGCTCAAATAAATCCCTTCTGTGTTTGCTGCACTTACAATAGTATCGCTAAGTATTTTATATCTATTGGATGAAACTCTTTTCTCCTCTTTTTGAATACTATCTACAATCATGGGTAATTGCAAATTTGAATCTTCCTGAAAATCTTTTTGGAGATCTAATGCGAAACTAATTGCCCGTTTAATTTCTGAAAATGTAGCTAGATAACCCTTCTCAAAATATCCATGCGCTATTTGACCGCCATATCGAATTAAATTTTTATCCGTGTGATTTTGATATTTTTGTAGTGTATGCAAAGCAAGCTGTTTATCTTCTCGCATCAATTCTTCGAAGTCTACTATATCGCCTAGCAGCACTATGAATTGATCAAAATTACTTTGCATCTTTAATTATGAATTGCAACCAGCGCATGAATATTAGCGACTGAAAATTCTAATTCTGTTTTGCTGGTTTTGGTCTTGCTCCTTAAATTTAAGAAATTTAAATATAATTGAAGAATTACAACCTTTCTACAACAATCGCACTGGCACCGCCACCTCCATTACATAAAGTGGCACACCCGTATTTCCCATTCTGTGCATGTAAGGCATGAATTAAAGTCGTAGTAATTCTAGACCCGGAGGACCCAAGTGGATGACCCAAAGCTACGGCACCACCATTCACATTGACCTTTGATGGATCGATATCCAATTCTTTGTTAAAAGCCAGGGTCACTACTGCAAAGGCTTCATTGACCTCATACAAATCCATGTCATTTTTAGACAATCCAGCTCTTTTAAGTGCTTTAGGAGCAGCTAATGTTGGTGCTGTTGTGAACCAGGTTGGCTCGTGAGAAGCATCTGCGTATGAAAGTATTTTAGCAATAGGCTTCAAACCAAATTTCTTGACGGCCTCTTCACTTGCCAAAACCAAGGCAGAAGCGCCATCATTAATCGTACTGGCATTAGCTGCTGTGACAGTGCCATCTTTAGAAAAGACAGGTCTCAATGAAGGAATTTTCTCAAATTTCACATTTTTATATTCCTCGTCTTCGCTCATGACGATTGGTTCGCCTCTTCTATGAGGTATCTGTACTGGAGTTATTTCTTCTTTAAAATTTCCATTTTCAGTCGCCGAAGCTGCTTTTTTATAAGAATCAATGGCAAACTCATCCTGCGTTTCCCTTGAAATATCATATTTTTTAGCCGTGTTGTCTGCACTCACGCCCATTGCCTGGTGGTCATAGGCATCTGACAAACCATCCTTCTGCAATCCATCGATCATTTCAGAATGCCCGTACTTCAAACCCCATCTCACTTTAGGTAAGTAGTAAGGAATATTACTCATGCTTTCCATGCCCCCGGCCACGATGATATCGGCATGTCCCAATTGTATGCTTTGCGCACCGAACATAATGGACTTCATTCCTGACGAACAAACCTTATTGACCGTAGTACACGGGACAGTATTGGGAATTCCTGATCCTAAACTGGCTTGCTTAGCAGGAGCTTGCCCAAGATTAGCGCTGCAAACATTTCCCATAAAGACCTCATCTACTTGTTCAGCAGCCACACCTGCTCTTTCTAAAGCTGCTTTGATGGCTGTGGAACCTAAGCTTGTCGCAGAAATACCCGCTAACATTCCTCCAAAACTTCCCATAGGAGTTCTCGTAGCAGAAACTATATATACTTCTTTCATTGATTTTAATTTCTAATGCAAAGATATGATTTTACCTTAATTGCCTTCACTGATTTCAATTTGTCTTTCTTTCACGAGCATTTGACCATCGTTATAATTAGCTACAAAATTGATGATTTCTTCACGAAGTGCAACTTCATGATCCCACGCTGTACCGGGATCTTTTCCGTGAATAAGAATTCTGATTTCGACAGATCTAGGATCTACAGAGGTAACTTCAATTTTTGGTTCATGCTCCATTTCGTAATCCCCTTTTTCTTTCATGATTTCAATGACTTTTTCTCTTACTTTACCAACATCAGTTCTAGGGTCAGCATAAACGGTGATGGTCTTGACAGTGTGAGCAGATCCTTTAGACCAATTTTCAAAAGGCTGTGAAATAAAATATTGCAATGGTACGATCACTCTCTTATCATCCCAGGTTTTAATGACTACATAAGTAAATCTTATATTTTCAATGACACCAAAATGATCTTCAAATTCAATGGTATCCCCGATATTAATGGGATTAGAAAAAGCTATCTGAAGCCCAGCAAACAAATTTCCTAAAGTACCTTGCGCTGCAATTCCCAAAATGATGGTCGCAGCCCCAGCTGATGCAAGCATAGAAAATCCTATCGTTTGTAATGCATCAAATTGTGTTAAAACCATTCCCATTCCGACAATAATGAGAACAAATGTTAAAACCTTTCGACCTACCGATATGTAGGTCAACAACTCTCTGGAAGACTGATTTTCTTCATCAGAAATATCATCAATTCGATACTCTGAGATGAGATTAAAAACGTAATCGACGGTCGTGATGATTGTCCATATCAAAGTTGCTATGATTAACACCGTCATTAAAGAGTAGATGATCGGTGACCAGGAGCCGGATAAAGAAATAACATTTTCAAATACAAAAGAAAACAGGATAAAGCTGGTCAAAAAAGCAATGGGTGTTGCAATCTTTTTTGAAATATTGGAAATCCAGAAGTGATCGAATTTTTTGCCAGCATACTTTAAAAATCCTCTAATTAATAAAAATGTGACAACGCAAAGAATAATGAGTATGATCAAGCCAAGGATTCTCCACAATTGAATTCCCATCACCACCACTTTTGACCAGTCCGGCATCTCCTGACTTAATGGACTTGGTCCAAATTCTTTGTAGAGTTCCTCAATGTGTTCAACCGTTTGGGCTGATATGACCCAGTATGGAGCGGTGTCTTTAACCTTAACTCTTTGTAAGCCAATTTTGACATCCCTCTCTTCAGATTTTAGCGTTCCTATATTAACGTTTCTTCTAGGCTTTCCTGCAATATTATCTTGTCCTGCTCCAGCAATATCTATTTGGCCATCAGGTCTGTCAGGAATATCGTTCCATGAAATCTGTAATCGCCTATTGATGATATAATAAAGTTTTTCGGCTAAAATTTCAGCTTCATTAATTTGAGCAACCTCAGGGAGTAGATTAAGATTAAGAACATGGGCTGCTCTGTCGAATTCACCGGATCGACATGATACAAAAAAAGTTTCCATGGCTGCCTGTGGAGTAAATCGATTCATGGGAACAGGAACATCGCCCAGACCTCTATTAATGTAATCAATTTTGTAATAAGCTTGATCGTACTCATTGAGATAATCGGGAATAATCTCTTTATCGGCAGAGGTATCGATTACCGCCTCTTTGTCGGGCAAATTGTCATCCACCTGTGCCACCAAAAGTGAAGTGAATGTCAGAAGGAGGAATAGGATGGCTTGTATTTTAGACATTATTGTTTTATTAATCTAATTTATTTAGGTGTACGATGTTCGGAAAGAGAGAAAGTCAAAAATTTATATTTTTTTTATTTCTATAGAGCTGTATAATAGATTGCAAGTCATTCCACTACATATATACAAGATAAAAATGTAGAAATTAGTGCTATTTTTTCTTACTTGGAATAGGGGGGAAAGAAGAAAGTGTAGTCTTATATCCAAAGGGTGTTTTATAAAAATTAGTTTTAGGGTAATAAGCGCGTCAAGGTGAGGATCTTGGGCGCTTTTTTTTTGTACCTATGTCATCATCTCCAGACCATATCTATTTTTTCCTTATATCCTCTAGCACTAAAAGTGATATCTTAGCTTCTTTACCATAATTTTTCCTCCTATGAATTTTAGACGTTTACTGGGCACTTTGATTCTTGTTTTGATGGTCAATGTTGCTTTCTCTCAAAATGAAGCCCTATTATTTACCGATCAGAAGGTTCATGCCAATGGCATCATTGAAGAACGATTGGCATTATTAGATCAACACATTATGAACTTCATAGATGATGGCCATCTCCCTGGTGGTGTATTTATGATTTCTAAAAATGGCGAAATCGTTTATTCTAAATCATTTGGAAAGAGAGCCACTAACGAAGCGTATGCCGAGAATGATATTTTCAGATTAGCATCTATGACCAAAGCGATCACTACTGTTGCCATCTTGCAACTCTATGAAAATGGTCGGATATTATTAGATGATCCTCTGCATTACTATTTTCCTGAATTCAAAAATGCGCAGATTGCAACGAGCATTAACAATGAGGATTCAACTTATACCTTAAAACCATCATCTAAACCAATTACTATTCGTCATTTATTAACGCATACTTCAGGAATCACTTACGGCGTGTTCAAGGGTGGAGCCATTCAAGCCATGTATGATGAATTTGGTGCCAATGGCTTTGGTCTGTCTCATGACGAGTTAAGTACTACTGAGATGATTCAATCATTGGCCAAGGTGCCATTGATTTTTGAACCAGGTGATCGCTATAGTTATGGTCTAAACATGGAAGTATTGGGTGGCGTCATAGAAAAGGTGACAGCAATGTCTCTGGAAGCTTATGTACAGAAGAACATCCTTGAGCCACTTGAAATGTATGATACTGGTTACATTATTGCAGAAGAAAAGCATGAAAGAATTGTACCTGTTTATACATTTGATGATCAAGGTCAACTGATTCTGTCAGAAGATGAATCTCTCAATTATCCAATGGCCATTGGCAGAAACCACTTTGCAGGAGGGGGAGGAATGTCTGGTACAGCAGCAGATTATATGAAACTGACTTTAGCCCTTTTAAATAATGGTGAGTGGAATGGAAAAAGGATTTTATCCAGAAAAGCAATTGAGGTCATGACTTCAGACCAAATGATCATGCTAAATATGGAAGGAAAAGGATTTTCTAAGACTCCTGGAATAACTTATGGCTTAGGTTTTCAGCTCAAAACAGAGGCAGGCCAGGCCGCTTCCATGAAATCACCTGGGACTTTTGAATGGGGAGGCTACTTCAATACTAAGTTCTTTATTGATCCAGAAGAGCAGCTTACTTTCGTCGGGATGACGCAAGTAGTCCCATTTCCCAGAGGAGATTTTTGGGAAAAAGCTTATTCAATAGTCTATAGTTCTTTAAAATAGGGAGTTTGCAAAACAGTATTATTGACATAAAGGAGTACTGCAGAAAAAATGTGATTTTTTTTGCAAGTGAATAGGGGGGATTTGATTTAAAGGTTTCTTGTATTCAAAGGGTGTTTTATAAAAATTAGTTTTAGGGTAATAAGCGCGTCAAGATGAGGATCTTGAGCGCTTTTTTTTTGCACTAAAATGTCCCATTGACCAGCCCCAGAAAATCTATCTCCATGACAAGTTACTGCAGAGTTCACCAATGATAAGACGATCTGTAATTATTTATTCTACCTCACAGAAAGTTTATATTGCTGATTATCAATAAGGTATATTGCTGAATAAAGTTTTTCAAAAAAAAATTGCACATTGGATAGGGGGGGCTTATTTAAATAGGTTCTTATATCCAAAGGGTGTTTTATAAAAATTAGTTTTAGGGTAATAAGCGCGTCAAGGTGAGGATCTTGGGCGCTTTTTTTTTGTACATACTAAAATCGCAGTTTAAAATGTTAAACCTTATTTAAGGTAAGATGAAATAGAAACTTAGCTTTCTTTACTTTCGTCTAAAGGTTACAAACAAAGATTGCAAGTATGAAGACCCAAACAATATTATTCGCACTTTCTCTCATCCTTTCATTAATCACGTCAGTACACGCTCAAAGTGTAGAGGAGGAAACAGGTTTCAAATATGTGAAGGGTAATTATCTTTTTGATAGCGGAAGATTTGATGAAGCCATTCAGATTTATAATGATATCGTTAAAGGGGATCCTGCCTTTGAAGAGGTATTGATTTACAGAGCTCGTGCAAAGTATGCACTTGGAGCTTATAAAGGTGCCAAGAAGGATGGACTGGCATATATTGAATTTCACGGTTTAAATGAAGAAGTTTGCCTGATTTTAGGTCAAGCTGAACTTCAATTGGGGAACCCATTGATTGCCATTAGCTATTTGGATTATAGTATCATGAAAAATCCTGCTAATTCTGAAGCTTTACTTTTTAGAGGAAATGCGTACTTTGAAATAGAGGATGATGTGGCAGCTTGTACAGACTGGCACAAAGCCAAAAGACTAGGGTCGGATAGAGCTTCTCAGAATACCTCTACTTATTGCAGTCGAGTCGCAATCCCTATAGAAGACGAACCTGTTAAAAAACCTGAAGTTGTAGCTGAAGATGATGGAGAAGAACTCGGGGAGGATGAGGAAGTAATATCAGCAGGATCACGGGAGGAAGAAGATGACAACATCTTATCTGGAGATGAGGTACTGTCCACAGAGGATATGGATGAACAAGATGATATGAACGATAGTGCTGGAGATGAAATGACTTCTGCTTCGGAAGATGATTATATTTATGAAAACAGTGATGATGATTTAGATAGTCAATTTCCGGATGAAGATCCGGTTTTTGGCGAGCCGCTGGATATTGTTGTTGAGATCATTGAAATCGATGAAGACCTGGATATTAAATTATATGATGGAATCGGCAGTCGCGAAGTTCGAGAGGTACCTGACATATTGATTTTATCAGATAAGGCTGGGCAGGTTGTGGTCAATGTTTGTGTGGATGAAAGTGGAAATGTTTCCAGTGCTACATTAAATAAAAAGAAATCGACAGTGGGATCTGCAGGTTTGATTTCTTTAGCATTGCGTAAATCAAGAGAATTCAAATTTTCGAGGACCAGAAATGGAGAGCAGTGCGGAAAAATTGCTTTTTTAATAAAGAACTAAGGGTCTTCTCGTAGATATTTTTATTGTAGTGGACGTGGAGTATTGCTGGTTTGCATTCTCAATCCTGATGCGAAAAGAAGAGATGGTATTAATATTTAGGTGCACATTGGCAAATGAATTATACCAAGATGGTAGGGAGATGTAAACAGTTCAATATGATTATGTACACCCATTCAGTTCTTAACTTCATCTAAGTTAAGAACGCTAACAATTACTAAAGACCATAATGAGTTATACAGAAATACTGATTCTGATACTTGCTTTTCTCTTACCATTCTCACTTAGTTCAGATGCAATCAAACGTAATCGAAAGGTAATAGCAGTTTTTTTGATTACACTACTAATCGTACAATATGTTTTCGAGGGAGTTAGGTGGCAGTTAATACCTATCTACCTTGTATATCTAACATGTATTTTTCTTGTGGTTAAAGGTCAATCCTTTTTTAATAGTGGTCGTGTACTGAAAATTTTGAAAGGTGGATTTTTAATTTTGATTCTTGTATTAGGGTTTTTGCTAGCCTTTGCTCTTCCTGTTTTTGAATTACCCACGCCAGCAGGTCAGTATCGAGTAGGTGCTCAGTACTTTGTCGTTGACACTAATGAGGAGGAATATATGACAAAGGAAGAAGGAGACAATAGACAACTAATAATGAAAATCTGGTATCCTACGACTGACTCAGAAGGAAAGGTTGAACCATACCTTGATGAAGCGGGGCGAAAAGGATTTGCCAAAAAATACAATCTTCCAGAGAACACATTCAATTATCTCAACAAAGTCAAAACAAACACAATACAAGAAGCAGAGATTGCTAGTGGTAATTTTCCAATATTAATATTTTCTCACGGTTACTACTCAAATGCCTTTGGATATTATGCTTTAATCGAAGAAATTGTGAGCCAAGGGTTTATAGTGTTAAATATTAATCATACTTATGAGAGCGTTGGTTCAAAGTTCCCTCCCAATGACGTGAAATTCTTTAATAAAGTATATGAAGAAGAACACAACAACGAAGAAATGGCAGTCATGGCCTGGGAAGCGACAGAGAAATTTAATATTGCATCAGACCATACGGAAAAACGTGAAGCCATTGACAATCTTCTAAAAAATTACTATGCATCTGAGATATCCGATCGATGGGAAAAAGACATACATGAAATTGTTCGCCAAATTCCTATATGGTCTGAAACCACCTTTTTGACTGGGCATGCTGACATATCTAAAATTGGTGTATTTGGTCATTCACAGGGTGGTTCAGCAATAGGTAAGGCTCTACTTAACAATCCAAAATTATCTGCAGGCATAAACATCGACGGAGTGCAATGGGGGGGAATGGCTGATACAACTCTCAATAAACCTTTTCTAATATTATCCTCGGATTGGGCTGATGATCACCCCGATTTTAATGATATCGCCTATCACAACAGCGGTTCAAAAGATTTCTATTTGGCAGAGATTAAGGGTTCGGGTCATTCAAGTTTTATGGATATACCTTTTATGATTAATTTACCGGTTTTCAATGAAGCAGGTAACATTGACCCAACAAGGGCCATAAAGATAACTTCAGATTTAGTTGTAAAGTTTTTTAATAGATACTTGAATGGTATTGAGGCAGATTTAATTGAATTGCCTAATTTGTACCCTGAGTTGGAAATACATTTAAAACTAAAGCTTGACCTATAGTGTCTTGATATGATTAGATTATTATAAACTACCACTACTGCAATGGATAGGCACAAAACTGTTAAAAGCTTTTTGCAGTGAGGTTAATGCGGAGTTCTATTTATTGCAGATGAACGCTGGCAAATCAATTGTGCCAGGTTAGTAGGCGGGTATCAACGGTCTTGCACGATTTAACCTGAAGAGGTTGAGGAAAGATAATAGAGTGATTCTGGTTTTTGCAGATGAAGGCAGTGCTGAGTTGCGAAGCTTCGTGCTGGCAAATCAATTTTGCCAGACCTAAAAATAGATGAAAATCATTTTAATTTAGCGATTCGTGCGGATAGTTAACCTCAATTATTCGACAAAATAGCTTCTTCCCATACCATCACCACATTTTGAAGCACAGCATCGTTGATTTCGTCAATTTCTATTCCCGCAACCATTTTTCTTCCCCTATCTTTACGAAATTCAAAGCTTTCCTTGAGCACCTTCCCATTTAAAAAAACCAATTCTACAGCATTGGACTTCTTGAGTGGATTAATATAACACACCCATTTTCTGTAGTCGTAAAAAGGAATGTTATATCGAATGAAACACTTCACATTAGGGTAGGAGAGAAACAGATCATGGAGTACACTACAAATTTCAGCAACAGACTCAGATTGACCTTCTACAAACTGAGTAATATTATAAACTTTCCTTTTTGGCACGTGGTCTAAATATGGCTCTGATATTTATAATGAAGAGCAAAACTACGATGGTTAACCAAATGTATTTCCAGACCGTAGCCGGCAAAATAATCATAGTGTCTGCATAGGCAGCAAGATCTGAACTAGGTCCTACGTTGAAATCCTGGATGATGTATAGAATACTTGCTAAGCCAATAAACATAAGAACTTCCCTACCGTATTTAGTCTTTAGACCAATGAAACCAAGCACTATCGCGAAAAGTATTAATATGCCAGTGGTGAAGAATGAATTGAACCAAAAGAAAGCTGTAAACATCATCGCAGCCGAAAGTAAATAAAGCATGGGTTTGATGAGCTTCTGAGATTTTGTCCCTATGTAAAAAAGCAGGTTTCCCAAAATGGCGGATCCAATATATCCTCCCATAATGATGATTGACCTGATACCTCCTCTCGACACGGTATATCCACTTCCATTGGGATTAATTTGGACCTGTTCCACACTGCCACCGGTTAAGACTGCTCCGAGCGCATGACCAAATTCGTGGAGGAATGTAACCAATAAGGTGATCGGATATAGCAATTTTGCTCCAATCGATCCTCCTAAATACTTTAATCCCAAATATATTCCCAGTATCAGAAGAACTCTACCGATAGTGTTTCTCATATTAAAACATTTGCATACATTAATGACCAATTTAATAATAACGTTCCCATTTTCATATTCTTCTCGATACATTGATATATTTGCTCGATAAATTTTTAACAATGAGGTTACTACTTTTATTTTTCATCTTCGCACTAGCTGCCTGTTCCAGTGGCAAGCTGATCAATTATGACTTTCCAAATCCCATTGATACCTCCACCAAGCCCATTGAAGTACAAGAAAAGAGTTCATGGACGATAGATGGTGTCACCGTTTCCAATGATTTCGAAGGTGCTAGAATGAATCAATTCTCGCAAGACAATGATTCTACGTTCAGGGTGCTCATTCTACCGGAGAACAGACCGATCAATAGTAGTCCGTGGTATGCATTTACTATGTCCTCCGAAGAACCCAGGACGGTGCATCTGGTCATGGATTACGGCGAAAACCAACATCGTTACTGGCCTAAATTAAGTTCTGATTTGATCAAATGGACACCCATTGATAGTTCAGCTGCAGACTTTCAAGACGGAAGGGCCGTTTTTACAGTCGATTTAACCACTCAGCCCATTTACTTTTCGGGGCAAGAACTAAGTAACTCAGAAATAGTCAAGGCATGGTTCGATCAGGTGTGCGAAAATACTGCACTAGAGCAATTTGAGGTGGGTAAATCCAAGTTAGGCAGATCACTTTTTGGAGCTGTTTCTGAACCTCTCGATGAGAAAGCTGAAACGGTTGTCTTTATAAGTCGCCAACATCCTCCTGAAGTGACCGGATACAAGGCTTTACAGAGTTATTTAGATGAAGTCATGGGCAACTCAACACTAGCAACAGATTTTAGGAAGAAGTACAGAATATTGGTCTATCCATTGCTCAATCCAGATGGTGTGGATATGGGACATTGGCGACACAATGCAGGTGGAATTGATCTGAATCGTGATTGGCAATACTATCGTCAACCGGAGACAAAGCAGATTGCCCAGCATATCGTGGAATACGTCAGTGATAGAAGATCAGATGTTATTCTTGGCATCGATTTTCACTCTACCCAGGAAGATGTCTACTATACCTATCCGGACGAGCATGAACACCTGATGGATTTTAGAAATTATTGGGTAGAGGCCATCGAAGAGCGGTTAGGCGAAGGCAATGCATATGAAGACCCTGACCCACTGGAAAGCCCGGTCTCTAAGGGTTGGTTTATCGTTCAATTTGGAGCAGAAGCAGTGACTTACGAAGTTGGAGATGAAACCCCTAGGGATTTTATAGACCGAAAAGCTCGAGTTTCAGCTCAGGAGATGATGAAATTACTCATTATGAGATAGCCTTACTATCTTATAATCGCAAGACTTCCGCTTTTGCGATGCCTTGTAGTTCCTGATTTTCCTGTTATCAGACAATTGAGAACATATATGTATTCACCGGTCCCCAGCGCTGATGATAGCATTCGACCATTCCAGGAATCTTCGATATGCTTGCTTTTGAACACTTGATTACCCCATCGATCAAAGATCTGTAGGTCAAATTCATCAATGGCTATTTCTGGAGACGGATATAGTGTAAATCGATCATTTATTCCATCATCGTTTGGTGAGAATGCAGATGGGATATAAATCGGCAACGCTCCATCTTCTCGCAACACCTCTAAATGTAATTCTATGCTTCCACACGCTAAGACCGCTTGAATAATATAGTTGCCTTCAGTGGAAATAGATCTATTGCTGCCCACAAATCCATCTGTCCACTTATATTCGACATCTTTCAGATATTCAATCTCAAAAAATTCAGGAAGATAGACGTCAAGAGGTGCGTTGTCGTTCAAATAGGTGATGGTGTCCAGTCGTTTTGGTAGTTTAATAATTTGGACCTCATCCATTTCGAAATAAAAAGAATAAAAAGTGCCTTGTGTATCGTCTGCGGCACAAGGTGGAAAGGTGCCAAAATTACCGATGGGCATACTCAACGAGAAATATTGGGAAGTAACATCTGGCTTTATGCAAGTGCCAATTGTGGTCCACTCTTCTAATACCTGGTCTGTGGTCAAAACCTCGGATCTTAAAACCCCAATCAAGTCACCATTGCTTGTCGATGTGCCATTGGAAAAGTCGTTTTCAACCTTGATTGAATCGGTGTGGGTATAAATTTCTATTTTCTTATCTGGTTTAAGGGGACATGAAATGACACTAGTGGGAAAACCTTGATAAAACCCTTTACTTCTCACTTTCAATAATACGAAATAAGCCGTGTTGGATTCCAGAGGTTCTGAGAGCTCTGTGGCCAAGCCTTCACTGACATAGGTCTGATTGGCATTGACCCTGCATCGGAGTCCAACAAAATTAGAGCCCTCACCCGCTTGTGATCCATCCGTCCAGAAAACCTCGTTGGTTACCGGTAGGGGACAATCGGATGTAAATAAATCTGGAGTGCCCTGAATAGCATACCAAAAAACAGTTTCATTGAATCCATTTTTAGGATTGATACAATTATCGTTGACAATCGTCTCGAATCCCCCATCAGGAAGAAATTCTTGTGCCAGTCCACTTTGTGTGTGAAAAACAACAAATATTAATATTGTCTTTAACCAATTCAATTATCCTTTAACTGCCTGGATGGTAACATTCCCACTCTCTGAAATCAATCTGAAGTAGTAAACTCCCATTGGTAAATCCGGTGAAATGGTGGTTTGAAATACACCAATTTTGCCTTGCGCCTGATTCACTAAAGTCTCAATCAACCTCCCATCAGCACTGTACAGATTGACAGTAGCAGATTGGGATTCAGGAAGTTCATAAGTAATGGTCACTTGACTTCGAAATGCGGTGGGAGTCACATTAAATGAAACCTCCATTTCCGGATCTATGCCGGTTTCAGTATCTTCTGTTATTTTAATGCGTTGATTGGCATCTACATTTGAGAGCTGTTGTAATGCTCCACCAATCCAATGAACGGTGACACTGCTTACCTCTTCATGATCGCCCAGTCCAAAGTGGGCAATAGTGGTGTTCTGAGATAAATGGCTGGAACCTCCATCGATCTCTCTGATCAAAACCAGATCATCTACTACTACTTCGATTCTTGCTCCAAGACCATTTTTATCAGTATGCATTCCCTCTAATTCTACTTGTAACCAATTGCCATCTGCGGCATCATTTCGTAAGAGCAAACATCTGGCTTCCAATAATTTTCCATTGAGAGTAGTAGGTTGTCTTGGTGCCTGATTGACAACCAGTAAATCTAAATCTCCGTCTTTGTCATAATCGAAAACGACTGATCCTCTTCCTATTCTAAAATCAAAGAGTCCATATTCTTTGGCCACCTCTTGAAATCGACCTCCGTCATTTCTGAAAAACAGATTAGGATTAAGTCGGATGGTAGGATTTAAAGCACCATTACAGACGAATAAATCCTCATCCATATCGTGATCAAAATCGAAAAAATTGGCTCCCCAACTGATGGGTGGTCCCGAATATTCTTCATCCGTAATAGTTGGTATAGCCACATTGGCCTGAACTGTCATATCCTCAAAACCTTCTCCATTTCTTTTATTGTAGACCAGAACACTGGTGGATAAGTTGGTCACAAAATAATCCATCCAACCATCTAAATTAACATCTGCGAAGGCTATTCCCATCGCATTCATGCCATAATTCAGCCTAAGACTATTGCTTCTCTCTAAAAGTTTCTTTCTAGGATATTCATTTCTATACATCCTGTTAGGTGTCTTCTTGAAACCAAAATCATTAACGACATGTAGATCTAAGTCTCTGTCATTATCAAAATCACTGAAAACTCCCTGAAAACCAAATCCTTGGTGATTGACCCCATAGGCTTCACTGACTTCAATAAAGCTTTCTCCTCCCGTATTCAGAAATAGGAAATCGTATGCTGGGACAAATGAGTTGGTGATGGTCGATTCATTATAAATATTGATTCCTATCGGTGATGAAGAATAATAATTAGACACATATAAATCGGGATAGCCGTCCTTGTTGATGTCCCCAAAACTGGCCCCTGTGCTGTTACTGGTGTATTGATCAAGACCCCATTCCTTCGTTTGATCAGAAAATGTACCATCGCCATTGTTGATGAATAAAAAGTTGGGTGCTGAATTTCTTTCGGTTGATAAAAAATTCATGGTCGTAACCAAAAGATCCTTAAAGCCATCTCTGTTTACATCTGCCGCAGTGACGCCTTGGGTGTTGGTTTCAAAAACATTTTCAAAGCCCATTTTGTCAATCACATTCGTAAAACTACCATCTCCATTGTTTTTATAGAGCGCATCTTTAATGAGTCCTCCTGTAATGTATACATCTTCCCAACCGTCATTGTCAAAATCAATCACACACGCTCCACCCCCAAAAGTCGCTTGATCCACAACGAAAGCATGATTAATACCTGCTTCCTTCGAAACTTCCGTAAAGCTGCTCTGGCCAAAAAGGCTATGGGTAACCAATAAGATGAGTATAATAGGATAATGCTTTTTCATTACTTAAAGATTAATTACAATCCAGGTCCATCCTGGACTGTTCGTCATTATTGGGAAAACACAGACCTGAGGGTAAAGACTCAGGTACATATCTTTCCAAATTTGGATCGTACAATGCGTTTTCAACAAAAGCTGTGATCTGATCTACTTCTTCGTCAGTTAGGTTTTTAGGAACAAAACCGGAATACAATTTTTCTGAGGGTACTGCGGGATTTTCTGCTATGGCCTCGTTCTTATAGTTTATAACATCTTCTATACTAGTAAAGCTGCCTCCATGGCCATAAAAAGGAGAATCGGTAAGATTATACAATTGAGGCACCTTAAACTTATACAAATCATTATCATCTCCTGTGAATCCACCTCTACCTTGTGCACTTGTAAAGAAGTCCTGAGCAATGGTAGGGGAGATATGTTCACCACTAAAGTCTTTCATACCCAGTGCGTAAAACTCAGTGGTACTCAAGCTCGGTCCTGTATGACACTGCACACAATTCGCTTTTCCAAAAAATAGGATGGCTCCTTTTTTCTCTTGCTCAGTCATGGCATCAGCATCGCCATCTAACCATAACTGAAATGGAGCTTCGTCAGCTAGTACAATTCGTTCGTAAGCAGCAATAGCCAGACCGGCAATGGTATCATTATATCTCTCCTCAGCTGGAATGTCAGGGAATGCGGTATCGAAATGCTCCTTATAGCCGAGTTCTTCCACGATCCATTCGGTCACTTTTAGTCGATGAATCTTCAGCGCAGCAATGGCCTGGCTTTCTAATCCTTCAAATCCCAGGTAATTAATTTCCTTCGGACTTCGTAATGCCCATTGATCTTCTGTGCCAATGTTGACATCAGTAGCGCCGAATTGTCCATTCCACAACATAACGGTTTGGTAAGCTGTATTTAAGATAGAGGGTGAACGGATAGGTTGAATATCCAGAAAGTCGAATCCATAAGCCTCGTCAACAACTCTGGCTTCCCCATTATTGCCAAATCCAATTCCACCTTCGCCAATACCTTGTTTGATACCTGCTTGAAAACCGGCTTTTGAATGGTGACATGAAGCACATGAATAAGTGCCTGCACTATTTTGATTTTTCGGAATGATCCCGATTCCTGTTTCATGAAACAGCATCTTCCCGAGGTTGATCTTTGCCGACGTCAGATTGTTTTTTGGATCCGCTGGTATATTCTGTAAATCCGTACTCTGTGGTAAACTGAAGTAGTCAACAGAGCCATTTGGTGCTTTCTCTTTCAAATAACTAATGAGCTCCTCATCTAATGTTTCAAATTCATCCGTTGGATCCATAGGCCCAATAATATCTTCCTTACAAGACATCAATATAAAGATGATCGAAACGCAGATAAAAGGTGATTTGTAAGAGAACTTCATTTTCTGAAAATAAGTCTATATTAATGAACAAAATGGAACACTAATTTAATAGTGTTCCACTTTAATATCTTAATTTTTATGAATCTCTGTAATTTTAATAACCTGGATTCTGTGACAAATTTGGATTTAAGTCAATTTCCTTCTGTGGCACAGGCCATAAATAATGCTTAGGTGTAATAAATTGTCTATCATCTAATGATTCACCAAAGAGCGTCACAGTAGGAATCGTTTCAGCTGCTTTTCTCCATCTGATTAAGTCATGATATCTGGTTCCTTCCCAAGGAAATTCGACATGCCTTTCGTGATGAATGACCTCCCTCATTTCATCCTGAGAATGACCTGGCTCATAAGCTGGCATTCCAGCTCTAGTTACCACAGCATTTAAGGCTTCATACACCTCATCAGTGGGCCCGTTCAGTTCATTCATGGATTCTGCATAAATCATTAAAATGTCAGCATATCTGTATAGGATAACATTGGTTTCATTACAAGAACAACCATTTTCACCAATTGTAGCTTCTGGATCTACCCATTTTCTAATGGCGAAGTATGGAGAAAATCCTGCCAATGACGCGTCGAATGTTTCGCCTCTCCATGTACTGATTCCAGGTACAAAAAGATTGTCGTACAACCTTGGATCTCTGTTCATGTAGGGATTATCCGCATCGAAGAGCGGTGATTCATCAGCTGGCAGACCATCACGCATGTAAAATGCATTGGCCAACTGATCTGTAGGCGTAATCGAACCCCAACCATTACCAGGTGTACCTTCTGGTCCCGGAGCCAATGCAACTTGCATGAAATTACCTTCCCCTTGAGTTCCTCCGGTATATTGTATATCAAAAAGAACCTCTTTGTTATTCTCATTGGTAGGACTAAATACATCTATATAATTGTCTACCAATCCGATCAAGTTAGGATTTGCAGCAGAAAGATCCATAATCTTCTTGGCCTCAGCAGCTGCTCCAGCCCAATCTCCATTGTACATTTTAAGTCTTGCCTTTACAGCAATGGCAGACTGCTTAGTAGGTCTTCCTATGTCTCCATTGTTAGGAGTCAAATCCAAGTTAGCTTCAGCAAAATCTAAATCTTCATAAATCTGAGCAAGCACTTGAGCTTTAGGAGCTCTGGTAGCTTCCAGCCCTTCATCTCTGGTTAGGACCGTGGTAATCAAAGGAAGATCACCAAATAGCGTGGTCATCTCCTGGTAAATCAATCCTCTCAGAAATCGCACCTCTGCTTCATATTGAGTCAATGTCCCTTGATCTAAGCCAACATTTCCCATATTTTCCAGAACTGAATTAGCCCTGAAGATTCCCTCATATCCGAAATCCCACTTGAAGTTGATGATTCCACCTGTACCAGGATTATGTTGACCTTCTGCGATCGTAGTATATTGTGCTTCCCAAGGGCAGCATCCCACGCCATTATCAGTTAGAATATCAAAGTTTTGGTGCATCCAATAAAAAGAACCACCCCATATGGATCCCTGAAAAACATCGTAAATACCATTGATGGCTCTAATGACGTCTTCCTGAGTCTCAAAAAATCCTTCGACACTACCCTGGTCTAAAGGTGTTCTCTGTAAAAAATCTTTATCACAGCTCGAAAAGCCAATCAGCACAACGAGCCCTGTGAGTATATATTTATTAAAAATTTTCATTTGAATTATTTTATGTTTTAATTACGATTGATCTTAGAATCTTAGATTTATACCTCCTGTGATGATGCGCAATTGAGGATAAATCGCTGTTCCATTCGTTGTTCTTGGCTCTTGCTCGGGATCAAAACCGATGAAATTCGTCCAGGTCAATAGGTTTGTTCCATTGACGTAAATGCGCAAACTCTCCATGAAATTGTTATCTAACATGCTTTGAGGCAAATTATAGCCTATTTGTAAGTTCTTTAACCTAAAATAAGACCTTTCATTGATAAACCAAGAATGATTCACATTGTTGTTAACACCCCCTTGTGCAATTCTAATTTTTGGTAGGGAGGCATCTGTATTTTCTGGTGTCCAACGATCTCTCCAGATAACAGAAGCTCCACCACTGTTAGCGAATGGCGCATAAAATCTACCTGTTTCGAAGGTCTGTGCATCAGCAATTCCCTGAAAAATCGCTGCAATATCAAAATTGGCAAAATTGGCACCCATATTAATTCCATATAACCAAGTAGGATTATCTTGTCCAAGCACATGTCTGTCGTCTGCCGTAATGACACCATCATTATTGAAATCTTCATACTGAAGATCACCGGGGGTAGGTGTACCAAATGCGCTTTGATCAGGTGCGGCTTCAATTTCAGCTTGTGTATTGAAAATTCCGACTGCATTTAATCCATAAAGAGCATTAATAGGAGCTCCTCTTTGAATAATAAATTGTCCTTGAATTACTCTGTCAGCATCTCCAGCCAGAGACGGATCTATACTTAAAACTTCACTTCGTACATTGGTGACGTTTCCTCCGATATTAAATCCGAATTTGTTGATATTCTCTCTATAGTTGACAGATGCTTCCCAACCTGTATTTCTTACTTCAGCAATATTCACAGTAGTTGGTGATCGCACACCTGTAACTCCTGGATTATTCTGGTTGAATAAGATATCGGAAGCATTTCTGATGAAGTAATCTCCTTCAATACTCACTTTACCATTCAATAAAGACATGTTTACACCTAAATCAGACTGAGTGGTGGTTTCCCATCTTATATCTGGATTACCCAGGGAAGTCTGCGCTGCTGCACCTACAATTTGTCCTCCAAAGCTATAGGCAGGACTGAAAGAAATAGCCGAAGCAAAAGGATAGTTACCGATGTTCTGGTTACCTAACTGTCCCCATGAAGCTCTGATTTTAAAGAAATCAATTACTGTAGAATTAAAAAATGGCTCTTCTGAAATAACCCATCCAGCTGAGAATGAAGGAAAAGTGGCCCATCTGTTATTAGATCCGAACCTCGATGATCCATCTCTTCTGACATTGACTTCAAATAAGTACTTGTTCAAAAAATCGTAATTAATTCGACCAAAAATGGATCTCATGGCCCATTGTCCAACGAAATCACCATTTGTGGAAGTTTCTGGATTACCCGTATCCAACGCAGCTAATGAATTACTCGGTAACTCACTTCTACTGGCCTGAAACTGCTGATCATTGTAGCTTTCCTGATTTGCTCCAAGTATTACTTTAAAGTTGTTGGCACCAATGGATTTTTCATAGGTAGCCTGTAACCAGGAAGTCAATTGTAGTCGCTCACGACTTTGAAGTGTAAGATTTCTATTTTCAAGCCAAATTAGGCCCAAATCACCCGTTTCGTGGTCAAATGTTTCGATTCGGCGATTGAAAAACCGATTGTTGTTCTGGATGTAATTAGCAGCAAATGTGCCTCGAACTGTCAAGTTCTGAATAGGCTCATATTCTGCATAAAAATTACCCAAGAATGTGTTTTCTTTTAGTAGTCTATTTAAAGCCAAGACTTCAGCAAGGATATTAGGAGTCGATAATTCGATGGCATCCAGATCTCTGGCTCTATCAGCTATTCGTCCATCATCCGTGTATGCAGGAAAATTCGGTCCTAAACGAGTTGCTCGTGCAAGAACACCTCCATCCTGGCCCACATTGTCCAAATCGGAAACTTGTCTGCTGATGTAAAAACTACCACCCATACCAAACTTGTCGGTAACATCAGTGTCGAGATTTAACCTGGCATTATATCTTTCTGTTCCTTGTACTCCAGTAACAACACCTTGGTTTTCAAGGTATCCAATCGAAATGTTAAAGTTCGTATTTTCACTTCCTCCTCTGGCAGAAAGGCTATGTTGTTGAATTCTGCCTGGTTTTAAGATAGCATCAAACCAATTGGTATTGGGAGCATTTGAACCAGAGTATTTATTGATGATCTCCTGAGGATATAAAGGTTGATTTCCTGAGTTGACATCTGCTTCATTTCTCAGCTCCATAAATTCCTGAGTGTCCCAAATATAACCTGGAGTTGAATTGACTTCAGAGGTTCCACCATAACCTGTATAATTAAAGACAGGCTTTGAGTTTTTCTTTCCTCTTTTAGTAGTGACCAATACCACACCATTAGCTGCCCGAGAACCGTAGATAGCAGCAGAAGCTGCATCTTTCAAAACAGTAATAGAAGCGATATCATTGGGGTCAACACTATCAAAAGGCGCTTCAATACCATCCACCAAAACCAATGGATTAGGATTATTCAGTGTTCCAATTCCTCTGATCCTGATGGTTGCACCATCCTGACCTGGTTCTCCAGAAGCCTGATTAATCCAGACTCCACTCACCTGACCTTGTAAAGCTTGTGAAGCACTTGTGATCGGCCTGGCCTCAATGGTCGCGGCATCTACGACACCTACAGAACCGGTTAAATTAGATTTTTTCTGACTGCCATAGCCTGTAACGACAACTTCTGCAAGTTGTGCTGCATCGAGTGTAAGACTAACATTAATGTTGCTTTGCCCATCAACGGCGATCTCCTGTTCTCGATAACCAACATAGGTGAAAACCAGAGTCGCATTATTTCCAACGGAAATGGAATAGGTACCGTCAATATCAGTAACGGTTCCATTGTTTGTGTTTTGTTCCAACACAGTGGCACCGATGAGTGGTTCTCCGGAATTATCCGTAACCACACCTGAAACGGTCGTCTGTGCATGCATAAAATGGCATGATAAACACAGAAAAAGTAAGTAGAGTGTGTAATGAAATTTTCGTGAGAGTTTAGCTCTAAACATAAGTAATAAAATTTAAGTGTTCAAAAGAATTAACCAAATCTATTGTATGCTAATGGTTTTCATATCGAAATATTACTAACACTTATACGGTCATTGGACAATAGAATTCTAATGTATCTTAAAATTTTATTTTAAAGTAATCTTAAACCAAATATTTTTGAGTTATTATACAGAAATAGAATATATAAGTAGCAAATATGGACTATCTGACTATTATCATGGATAAAGCTCGCCACATTAGCAAATATATAGCCTATTGCTCAGGAATGAATTTCATACTGATAGAGTTTACGCAATGTCTGGTGTTCTTTTGCGTCAACCGCTCTCCTTCAAAAACATGACCTAAATGTCCTCCACAATTCTCACATATAATTTCTACCCGCCTTCCATCAGCATCTTTCACTCTTTTTACAGCCCCTGGTATTTCATCATCAAAGGATGGCCACCCACAGCCTGAATCAAACTTGTCTTCTGATTTATACAACGGTGCTTCACACCTTCTACAGATGTACGTTCCTTTCTCAGTGTGCTTATCGTACTCTCCTGTAAAGGGTCTCTCTGTTCCTTTATGAATGATAACTCTTTCTTCCTCTGGTGTCAGGTCATTGTATTCTGCCATTATGCTGCTTTTATTTTGTTTGCAAATTTTTGTCGGGCTTTAGCCACCTTGGGAGCGACCACTACAGCGCAATAACCTACATGTGAATTACGCTTGTAATAATTTTGATGATAAGGTTCTGCCGGATAAAAGATTTTAGCGGGTTTTATTTCAGTGACGATTGGATCATCCCATATTTGAGTGGCCACCTCCTTTTTAGATTTTTCAGCAATATTTTGCTGTTCATCAGAATGTGTATATATTCCAGACCTGTACTGAGTACCCACATCATTTCCCTGTCGGTTTAAAGTAGTGGGGTCATGAGTAGTCCAGAAAATTTCCAATAGCTCTTCGTATGTAATGACTTCGGGATCATAGGTGATTTCAATGGCCTCTGTATGTCCGGTCGTGCCACTGCATACTTCACGATAACCAGGTTCTTTAACATGTCCATCAATATAACCTGATACCACCTTTTCTACTCCTATGATATCCTGAAAAACGGCCTCGGTGCACCAAAAACAACCTCCTGCCAATATAGCTTTTTCCATAAATCAAATTTTATTCTAAACGGATGGTGGTCAGATAAGTTCAATCACCCTGTGATTCCAACCATTGGCAAGATGATGCTTTGGTGAAAAAGGTATTACTGCTAAGTGAGAGATTCAGTATTGATTTGAAATCCAAAAGGTCCTTATAGGTATTCCCTAATATCTATGAGTTTAAAGCCACCTTCTTTTGCAGCCTTGATACCTGCAGCACCATCTTCAAGGACCATGCATTCTTCTGGTTGAAAACCAAAATACTGGGCACTCCGCATAAAAGTTTCTGGATGAGGCTTAGGATTTTGAACATCCGATGCAGTAACGATGATATCAAATAAATCAACGGCCTCAATATCTTCCAATGATTTTAAAGCCCCAGACCTGGTCGAGCCAGTACCTACTCCCATAGGCAACTTTCCTCGATATTGATGAGCTATTTTGAGAATGGGTTGAATAGGTTGCACCTTGCCATGCTTTATTTTGATTCTCTTATAGTTGGCCAGCTTTGCTTCCGTAATAGTTTCAGGGTCAATGGTCCAATGGTACTCTTTACCTAAAATTTCTGCCACTTTGATGGTTGGTGTTCCCGAATGATCAAGGATCATTTCTTTAGTAACGTGAAATCCAAGCTGAGAGCCAGCCTCTTGCCAGGCCTGGAGATGCAAGGGGATAGTATCTGCCAGAGTTCCATCCAGATCAAAAATCAAGGCTTTGATATCAGGTGTGATTTGTTTAATTATCTCTTCGATCATGCAAATATGGTTTGAAAGCTATTAGAACTGCCATATGCGATAAATGTTGCAGATTGGAAACGGCTATTCCCAAAATTTTGGAGAAATCGAAGGTCTGCGCTTATATCGATTGGCTTGTTTAGAATAATCTTTGCTCAATTCCTGACCGACATCACCATTGTGAATGGCATCGCAAGCATCTTTTACCGTAAGAAAGAAATTTTCCTCTCCCAATTTCTCAGTGAAGCCGACCCTTTTAAAGTGGTCCCTGACAGGTCCTGTGAGGTCAGTGAAGATGAGACGTAAGTCATTCGAACGGCAATATGCTTCAAGCCTGAAAAAATAGAAAGTGGCCGTTGCATCCGGCACCGCAAATGTTGGAAATGAAATAATCACGTATTCAATTTCTTGGTAAACTCCTCTTTCCTTTTGCAATGCATCGATCATCATGCTTGCATTGGCAAAATATAAAGATTGGGAAAACCTAAAAATCAAGATGTCCCGGTGTGGAATGGCTTCAGGATAACGGTTGATATTTCTATAAACTGAAGTGTTTTCAAGTTTGCCCAATATGGCATATGATGGCTTGCGAGTTCTAAACATAATATCAGTAAAAGATGACAAAACACCCATGATCACTCCCGTTGTGATTCCGAAGAGTAATGTAGAAATAAAGGTGATAAAAAATACGATGAAATCTCTGCGATCAATCAGATACAGTCGACGAGCCTGATTGATATCGATCAGGCTGAAAACAGAAGTGATCACTATTCCTGCCAAAATGGGTTCCGGCAAATAATAAAAGGCATTATTGAAATAAAGCAATGTAACGACCAATATTAACCCAGTGATGAGACTGGATATCTGAGTTCGCGCGCCCACTTCATAGTTGATGGCCGAACGGGTAAAAGATCCCGTACTTGGCATCGCAGAGAAAAAACTGCCAATCACCTTGGAAAGACCCAAGGCAAACAATTCTCTGTTGGGTTGAACGGCTAGCTGCTCTTCTAATCTGCCTACTGTCCTGGAAATTGAATAACTGCCTACAAAACCGATCAATGCGATGATTAAACAAGTAGGTAACAATTCGATGATGTTTTTGGACTGAAAGAATGCAAGACTGACATCTGGTAGACCGCGAGGCATTTCACCAATAATGGGGACCCCTTCTTGTTCTAAATCGAAACCTGTCAATAAGATGATGCCTAAGATCACTACGATCAGAGCGCCTGGAATGGCTTTGTGGATTTTCTTTAAAAATATGATGATCAACATGGCTCCTAAACCTATTGCAAGTGAAAACCAATTAACATTGGTAATATCACCTGCAAGGTCTTTTACCATATTGATAACTGACACTCTTCTGGGAAGTTCCAGACTGAATAAAAATTTAAGCTGGCTGATGGCTATGATTACTCCAGCAGCAGAAATAAATCCACTCATCACAGGTTTGGATAAAAAGTTGGTCAGGTTGCCCAATTTCATAAAAGAAAAGGCAATCTGAAATATTCCTGCAATAAAGGAAGATGCGATGACCAGGCCAAGGTATTCCGAAGTTCCCGGTTCTGCTATTGCTGAAACTCCACCCAATATGATAATGGACATCAATGCTACCGGCCCGATAGATAAGTATTTTGAAGTCGTAAGAAATGGAAAAATGAGCAATGGGACTAAAGCCGCGTATAAACCATAAATAGGTTTTAGACCGGCCAACAAACTATAGGCCATCCCCTGTGGTATAAGGATCACCGCCACTGTAAGACCTGCGATTAGATCTCCTCCTAATTTTTTAAGACTGTAGCGCTTCAAATCAGCAAACAAAGATGTTTTCATCGATCTTCTATTTGTAATTGATTGACGCTCCCTTGGAAAAAACAATGTCAGCACTCATCTGCGTGAAAATAAAATCTTCAACTCACAATTCAAACTTAGTGCGTTCCAATCTTCTTACTTTGAAAGGCTAGCTAACAGCAGCTACCAGTTCATCAAGCTCTTCCTGCGTCATATCGCTGGGACATTGGTAGACACTGAGTGGTATATTTCCGTTTTCTTCCAAGCCTTTAAATCCTTTTTTGATGTCAACGATGTTTCTGACACCTCTGGCCTGTAGAATGGATGACATAATCATAGATCGATACCCTCCTGCACAATGGATATAATAAGTACCTTGGTCCGATAACTTATCCATGTTCTTGTTGACATAGTCCAACGGGAAATTTACAGCTCCCTTGACATGATGAGCGAGATATTCAGATGGTTTTCTGGCATCCAAAATATTTTCAATCTTACCCTTATTCATCCTTTGCTCAAATTCCTCAGGACTTATAGATTCAATATGATCTACTTCTTTGCCTGCTTTTTTCCAGGCCTCTAAACCACCTTCCAAGTAACCCAAAGTGTTGTCATAACCTACGCGCGCCAATCTGGTCACGACTTCTTCAGCTTTTCCTTCATTTGCTATGATGACTATGGGTTGATTAATATCTGTGATTAGAGCACCTACCCAGGGCGCAAAACTTCCCCTGATTCCAATGTAAATTGAATTGGGAATATGCCCTTGAGCAAACTCATCAGGTGTTCTGGTGTCTAACATGAGCGCATCCTGATGTTCAACTATTTCTTCAAATTTGGCTGGTGTCAACGGTACAGCTCCACGCTCAAGAACCTGGTCAAAGCTGGTGTAGCCAGCCTTATTCATCATGGCATTCTTTGGAAAATACTGTGGTGGAGGAGTTAGTCCTGATGTCACTTCTTCAATAAACTCAGCCTTAGTCATATCTTCACGCAAAGCGTAGTTGTTTTTCTTTTGATCGCCTAAGACGCCCCAGGTATCCTTGCTTAAGTTCTTGCCACAAGCAGATCCAGCTCCATGAGCAGGATAAACTAAGACGTCATCCGCAAGTGGCATAATCTTATTTCTAAGACTGTCGTAAAGGTATCCGGCGAGGTCTTTTTCAGTTACAGATCCTTGTTTGATAGCCAGGTCAGGTCTTCCCACATCACCTAGAAATAAGGTATCACCGGTGAAAATGGCATAATCTTTACCATCTTGGTCTTTCAGTAGGTAGACAGAACTTTCCATAGTGTGTCCAGGTGTATGGAGCACAGTGAATGAGACATCACCTACCTCTAATACTTCCCCATCCTTTGCTGAGTATATATCATAGGAAGTCTCTGCCATAGGACCGTAAACAATGGTTGCTCCGGTCTTTTTAGCAAGGTCTATATGTCCTGAGACAAAGTCTGCGTGAAAATGGGTCTCAAAAATATATTTAAGTTTGACGCCATCTTGTTCTAATTTTTCGATATAAGGCTGAGTCTCTCTTAGTGGATCTATAATAACGGCCTCATTGGCTGACTTTATGTAATATGCTCCTTGTGCAAGACAGCCCGTGTATATTTGTTCAACTTTCATTTTGAATAATTTCTATGTATTAAAAACTTGTTATGTACATTTAAGTTCAATCTATATTTTAGCATAACGCAACTCATTTCTTTGTTTGCGTTACGTACTTCGTATAATCTTTTCTTTCTTTAAATATGATATCTCTGAAAACCTGATAATTCGAGAGATAAAAACTGTCCTTATTCTCATCCTTCATAATTCTATTTTTCTTGAGTATATCTCTGACAGGCCCCTTCACATTGGAGAAAATGACCTTTATGCCTCCTTTAGTCAGTTCCTCTATGATGTCTTGAACCAAATGGACTGCACTTGAGTCTAAATTGGTTACCGCACTGAAGTCCAGCACAAGAAATTCAAGTTGGGGTTTTTCCTCGATCTTCTTTTGTATGAATTGATGCAACGCACTGCCATTGGCAAAGAATATCTGTCCATCAAATCTAATGACCAGAATGTTTTGATAGGTGATGAGGTCACTAAAACGATTGACATTCCTGAATTCTTCGCTATCGGGAACCAATCCCAGTTCTGCAATGTGAGGATTGGAACTTTTATAGATGAGTATGATGAGGGACAATACTACGCCCACAGTTATGCCCTCTTCGATTCCCAGAATTAAAGTTGACAACGCCGTGACCATAAATACAACAAAATCCTTCTTGTCATTTTGCCATAGGTGAAGGGCTTCTTTAATGTCAATTAATCCTATCACCGCTACAATAATGATGGCACCTAGAACCGCATATGGCAAATAGAAAAAGTAGGAAGTGAGAAATAATAGCGTAGTTATGACCAAAATTGCACTTATGACACTGGCCAGTCCAGTCCTGGCACCAGCCTGATCATTTACCGCTGTTCTGGAAAATCCACCGGTGACTGGAAAAGACTTGAAAAATGATCCCACAATATTGGCTATACCCAAACCAATCAATTCCTGATTGGGGTCAATTTTATAATTCTTATGCTTAGATTGAATGGCCTTAGCTATGGCAATCGATTCGATGAACCCTACAAACGCTATTGCAAACGCAATCGGTGTTAATTTAAGAATGCTTTCCAGATTGATTACTGGTATAGAGAAAGATGGAAAACCTGATGGCACATCCTTGATGATTCGAACGCCCTCTTCTTGCAAACCACAAAAATAGACCATTGAAATTCCTAATATGACGGCTAATAGAGCTCCGGGAATTCTTCCACTAATTTTCTTAAATATGATTAATAAAAAAATGGAAGCTAAACCTATCACCAGCGTTGCAATGTGAATATTTTGTACTTGACTGCCGATACTGTTGATGATCTCATAAAACTTACCGTTTTCAATGTTCAGTCCCAATATATGTTTGAGTTGAGACAATCCAATAATGATGGCTGCTGCAGATGTAAATCCGGAAATCACAGGATGGGACAGAAAATTAATCAGAAATCCTAATTTAAATATTCCCATCATGAATTGAATCAAGCCTACCAATAAGGCAAGCAAAATGGCTAATAAAATGTATTCCGCAGTGCCTTGAGCAGCCAGGGAAGAAACTCCACTAGAAATCAGCAAAGCTACAATGGCTACAGGTCCAATCGCCAGATGTCGTGAAGTTCCGAATAAAGCATAGATGATGAGCGGAATCGTAGATGCATACAAACCATAGATAGGAGGCAACCCTGCTAATAGGGCGTAGGCCATTCCCTGGGGAATGAGCATTACACCAACTGTTAGTCCGGCAGATAGATCTCCCGGGAGAAAAGATTTTTCGTAAGATTTAACCCACTTTAGAAATGGAAATAGCTTTTGCATCTTAACAGTTCAATGCAAAGATATTCACTTATCTCAGATATTCATGAATATATGATCATTTTATCATATAAAGACACTACACTTCCATTTCCCTCAAACTTTCAACTCGATTTCTTTCTAGAAAGTCATCAATAGTTTCAAAATGCTCGATCACACGTTTATCCTTGAATTCAAAAACTTTTTCGGCCAAACCTCTGAGAAAGTCCCTGTCGTGTGAAACCAAAATCAATGTGCCATCAAAGGCTTTTAGCGCTTCCTTCAAAACATCTTTAGACCTGAGATCCAAATGATTTGTTGGCTCATCTAAGATCAAAACATTCACGGGTTCGAGCAGTAACTTAACCATAGCAAGTCTGGTCCGCTCGCCTCCTGACAATACAGAGACTTTCTTATCGATCTCTTCGCCGCTAAACATAAATCCTCCTAGAATATTCTTTAATTGCGTCCTGATTTCGCCTCTGGCTACCTCATCGACTGTTTGAAATACCGTGAGTTCTGGATCCAATAAAGCAGCTTGATTTTGTGCAAAATATCCTACTTTCGCATTGTGGCCTAATCCACAAGTACCCTCAAATTCAATTTCACCCATGATGGCTTTTATCATAGTAGATTTTCCCTCACCATTTCTTCCCACAAAGCAAACCTTTTCACCTCGTTCAATAGCTAAAGAAGCATTTCTAAATACGACATGATCTCCATAAGATTTAGACAAATCTTTAGCGACAACTGGATAATCCCCCGATCGAGGAGCTGGTGGAAAGCGAAGCTTCAAAGAAGCAGTGTCCACTTCGTCTACCTCAATGATTTCTAGTTTTTCTAACATTCGCTCAACGGAAGATACTTGGTTGGTTTTCGAATAAGTGCCTTTGAATCTTTCCACAAATCGCTCTTGCTCGGCTATGAATTTCTGTTGCTCCTTAAAAGCCTTGAGCTGCTGTTCTCTTCGTTCTTGTCTTAGTTGGAGGTAGTGTGAATAGTTGGCTTTGTAGTCATATATTCTACCCATCGTGACCTCTATGGTCCTGTTGGTAATATTATCTATAAAAGCTCGATCATGCGATATCACGATGACAGCCTTGGCCTGATGTACCAGAAATTGCTCTAACCAGATAACCGATTCAATATCTATATGATTGGTAGGCTCATCAAGTAAAATTAAATCGGGTTTCTGAAGCAGTATTTTGGCCAATTCAATTCTCATTCGCCAGCCTCCACTAAACTCAGATGTGGGTCTTGTGAAATCTCTCCTTTCAAACCCCAAACCCAATAAAGCTTTCTCTACTTCCTTGTCGTAATTTACTTCTTCTAAAGAGTAAAACTTCTCACCTAGATCAGAAGACCGTTCGATCAATTTCATATAATCTTCAGAATCGTAATCAGTCCTGGTTGCAAGTTGCTTATTGAGTGCATCCAACTCATGCTTCATACTAAAGTAGCCTTGAAATGCCTTCATTGCTTCATCGAAAACAGTACAATCGTCTTCCGTCAGAAGGTGCTGAGGTAAGTAAGCTATGACCGCATCTTTGGGACTGTGAACCCTTCCTCTGGTTGCTTTCTGAACCCCTGCGATGATCTTCATCATGGTGGATTTTCCAGCTCCGTTCTTGCCCATCAAAGCAATTTTGTCATTATCGTTTACCACAAAGCTGACATCGCTAAAAAGAGTTTGTCCACTAAATTCGACGGCTATGTTATCTATTGATATCATTAAAAATTTAATTAAGCGCGCAAAAATATGGAATTCTAATGATTAGAATCACTAAAGTGTAAATGTGTATGAATATTTCACGATAAGGGAGGATTGATTGGTAGCTGGTAACCGGGGCTCATATATATTCCGCTGTGAATTCGCATCTGTATTGTAGACAATGAATAGGTCGTTTCCTTCCCGGGGGTTATATCTGATCCGAATATTTCCCAAAAATAAATGATCCAGACTGTTATACTGGATGAAACTGGAAATACTAAACTTGGTTGAAAACATCAACTGAGCCTTAACTCTGGCAATGTGTGCGGTAAATTCCTGCGAACGACTCTGAAAAACGACATTGTTGAATTCATAGTCTGCACTGAGACCCAAACCAGGAGAAACATTCCATACCGGTGAAAGGGTCATGGAGTGGCGGTAACCATCGAAAAACTGACCACTGCTTAATTCCCCTCTGAAAATGTAAGGTCTACCGGTTCTTGTTCCAAACTCTAATTGAACATTGTTGTAAAGGTATTGATCGACAGGAACCAAGGCCACATTTGCCAACTCAAAGGCTTCTGTAATGTCATCGTATTGCAACCTCATGCCTAATTCCAGCCTAATCCCATTTTTCCATTGCCAATTGTATCCCAAGCCATAAAAACAGGAGTTATAAGTGTTTCCGGTATTTTCCCAGAAAGAAACCCCTCGTAAGCTCACTCCATGTCGCAGAAAGCTGGACGCTTCGCCTGGAAACCAATTGTATTGCACCCTTGTACCCAATCGGGTATAGTCCGATCTTTCAATAAAACCTAATTCAGAATTAAAATCAGTACCTAAACGGGAAATACTTGCACCATAGGTAAACCCTTTCTCAGTGCGTCTGGACATACTCATCCAAAATAAACTGGGATCCACAGATGCCAAATTGGGCTCTATACCGGATGAAAAGGATTGCGCAAATTTGAAGGTCAGAAAATCATCTTTTAGTATCCTGATGCTAGAGTCAAATCCGTAAACTGCGTTATAGATTCCTTCCGAATTAACATTATTGGTAAATAAGAAGCCGACCTGAGAATTTTCATTGATGACTTGTTTCTTCAGACGCAACACGGAATAATTATTACTCAAGAATTCATCAGTCTTTTGAGTTTGCATGGAAATGACACCTACATCCAGTCCACCTGATCGACCAGTTAGTCTCGCTCCTCCTAATATAGGAATGGTATTGCCGTCAGAATCAATTCCTATTCTCCGACTGTAAAACAAGTTGTTTCTCGAGCCAAAACTAAAATCAAAAATTCCGGACCTTTCCTGAAAAAACAACCTTTTTTCTGGAAAAAAGAGGGAGAATCTGGTGAGGTTAATTTGTTGATCATCCGCTTCCACTTGTGCAAAGTCAGTATTCACACTCAAATCGAGAGTGTAATTGTTTTTTAATCCCAATTTGACATCAAGTCCTGCGTCAGCCAGTATCTTTCTATCTGCTTCATAAGCCGTTCCACCAGCATTGATGGATTGGATATTATTGAATCCACTTAATACATAAGGAGTAATATAAAATGGTTTTTTCTGTTTGACATTTTCAAAAACATATTCTTTGGCCTGAGAAGGTCTGAATCCGCCCATTTCACCCAGATCCGGGGAGATGTCCGGCGATATATGCAATTCATTGTTTCTGGCGATATACCGCCATATGGTAATGCCCATTACTACCTTGTCATCAATAACTTGATATTGCAAACTGCTGAACGGAATACGCATTTCTGCAAACCAACCCTCCTCAGTGATGGACGTCTTAACATCCCAGAAATTGTTCCAACTAAGGTTCATAGGATTTCGGCCATTGGCATCATTTAAAATAGCGGCGTCGAAACGCGAACCTGTAGGGGTGGTAAAAAAGCTTAAGGCATTTTGCTTGTCATTATAACTGTCTATCACCAATCCGAACCATTCTGTACTTTCATCCCCACCATCTCTTAGCTTATTATTAGCGAGAATTTTTTCAGGTTCATCATCATACAGGGCGCCAGATAAATAGATGTAATCTTCATCATAAGCCAATTTAATCACTGTTTCCTGTGTGGGTTCTCCATGATACACAGGGGTTTGGACAATGAGGTCAATCGGAGGAATGTCGGCCCATTCCAATTGATTTACCTTGCCATCAAATTTGAAGGAAGGGGTGATTTTAGGTGCCGGTACGCCCTCATTGGCAAGTAATAAGCACGAGCAGAAACAAAGGCTGATGATTAAAAGCAGTCGCATTTCGCAAATTTAATGAAATACAGTGTATTCGACCAGGTATTCGCTTTGTATTATGAATTACTTATCTTTCCATCAAAACTCATGATGTTCAGATTAGATGACCAGGTGGCAATAATTACCGGAGCAGCAAAGGGCATTGGTGCCGGAATTACTAAAATTTTTGCTAAAGCAGGTGCCCAGGTGGTGATTTGGGATATCCTTGATGAAGGCCAGGAGCTGGCTAATAACTTAACCTCAGCCGGCTTTAAAACAATGTTTCAGAAAGTAGATGTTACCTCCACTGAACAGATCAATCAAGCAGTGGATACCATCATGGAAACGCTCGGTAGAATTGATATTTTGATCAATAATGCTGGGATCATACGGGATCGATCATTTCTGAAAATGTCAGAGGAGGAGTGGGGTACAGTCATAGAGGTCAATTTGAACAGTCTCTACAAAGTGACGAAAGCGGTAATTCCTCACATGAAAGCTTTTAACTACGGGCGAATCATTAGCGCCTCCTCAGTTAATGGAAGTTCAGGTGCATTTGGTCAGACCAACTACTCCGCCACCAAGGCTGCAGTGCAGGGCTTTACACGATCATTATGTAAAGAGGTAGGAAAGTATGGCATAACGGTAAATTGTGTGGCCCCCGGATTTATTGAGTCTGATATGACCGCAAGTATGCCCCAGGAAGTAATCGACAAAGGGATTTCGATGATACCTGTAGGAAGAATTGGGACTCCTGAAGATATGGCTTATGCATACTTGTTCCTTGCTTCGAAAGAAGCGGCCTTTATCAGCGGGATTACCTTACATGCAAATGGAGGAGCTTATGCCATCTGATGAAGTTAAAAAGACGGAATTTAATTCAATCGAATTATCAAAACTAAGGCCTTTTGTTGGCCATGAAATAGGCGTATCTCCCTGGCACAAAATCACCCAACAACAGATCAATGAATTCGCAAAAGTGACAATGGATCAGCAGTGGATTCATGTGGATGAAAAAATGGCAGAAGAGCATTCACCATTTGGAAAAACGATTGCGCACGGTTATTTAGTGCTATCCTTAATCCCGAGATTGACTTCGGAAAGTGTGAAATTTACAAATGCTGAAATGGGTATCAATTATGGATTGGACAAGGTCAGATTTACTCATCCTGTTATTTCTGGCTCGGAAATCAGAGCTAGAACTACACTTTTAGAGGTGATCGATGTCAATGGAGGCGTGAAGATCAAGTATCAGGTGACCATTGATGTAAATGGCGAAGAAAAACCAGCATGCGTCGCACAAACAATAGCACTCATTTTAAAAAAAGCCAAATGACGGATAAGCGTAAATTGGAATCCCAGCCCAACAATCCATTGCATGGAGTCAAATTACTGGAGATGTTAGAGTACCTGGTTGCTGAACATGGTTGGGATAATCTTGCCCATAAAACAGGTATCAATGTGTTTGAAAATAGGCCAACCATTAAATCCAGCCTAAAGATGTTGCGAAAGACGCCCTGGGCCAGAGAGAAAATAGAGATGCTTTATCTAGAATCCTTTAGGCGATTAAAATGAGACAGCTAGGTTTGATCCGCCATTAGAATTTTACCTGGGCACAAAAACAACTGATAGCATTGTGGAGAAATAAATGAAGACTGGTCGCTATTCCCTGATCATTTCCAATACTACATTTCCCGTTTTTTTCCCGGAACTTACATATTCATAAGCTTCCTGTATATCTTCCAGAGGATAATTGCGATCTATGACAGGTCTAAATTTATCCATCTGCATCAATTCTCGCACGACTTTAAGAGAGTTTTTGATACCTATGGGAAAAGGGAATTTGACTTGCTTATTGGTCATTGCCAACCAAATATTGACGCCATTTTTTCCTAGTTCTGTGGAAATATACACGCCCTCTTTTTTTAGCAAGTTCTTACAAGCCTTATATGAAGTTTTACCTACAGCATCAAAAACCAAATCATATTGATGACTACTCTCAGTGAAATCTTCAGTTTCATAGTTATACACCTTTGCTGCTCCCAATTTCTTGATCAAGTCCAAATTTTTAGTATTAGCAACGGCGTGCAATTTATCAACTTGTAAAGGTTTCGCCAGTTGCACTGCTGCTGTTCCGATAGCGCCTGTCGCTCCGTAAATGAGAACATCCTGACCTTTTCCTACATGGGCATGCCTATACACATTGAGTGCATAGTGTGCACCTTCTATACTTGCCGCAGCTTGCTGATGTGTTACGTTGTCAGCTTTGTGCTCGACGTTGCCCTCTGATTGTATCACTAAGTATTCTGCCTGTGAACCCAGAATGTTATCGTCAAAACCAAAAACTTCGTCTCCAATCTTAAACCTGGTCACTTCTGATCCAACTTGTTCCACAACCCCGGAGAAATCTGTTCCTGGCGTATTCTTACGAGGTTTAAATAAACCCGTAAAAAATCTACTGACAAAGTACATAGCAGAAGTCATTCCTGTATCCGTTCTGTTCACGGTGGTGCAGTAGACCTTGACCAAAATCTGGTCTTTAGCTGGTTCAGGTTTGATCTTCTCTACTACTGAAAAAACTTCAGGACCCCCATACTGTGTATAATGCGCTGCTCTCATATCTGCTCAAAATAATGAAAAGGTTTTCTATCATAAATAAAATTTATACCAACCCTACACTTCATTCGATGGAACACAATGCAACATCTTCACAAGCAAGAAATGAAATTTTGACAGTCGATTGCCAAATTGACATATAGGTTTAAAGGATATATGTAAAATTGTCAGGCATAGGGCCTGTGGAATAGATTTTGCATTATATGTAAGTGAAAAAATTATTTATTAACCATTTAAATTTTGAGTTATGTTACCAGTAAAAAATAGTTTGCTACCAACCGTCTCAAGATTTTTTGACGATGATTGGAATAATTTATTCGATTGGAATACAGGAAGTACTTTAGCAAGAAGTATGAACATGCCAGCAGTTAATATTCAAGAGAATGATGAAGATTATTTTGTAGAAATGGCTGCACCTGGACTTGAAAAAGAAAATTTCAAGGTAGAGTTAGACAAAAATCGTTTGACCATCAGCTACCACAATGGTAAGAACAATGAGGAAAAAAATGAAGATGAGCGATTTGTTAGAAGAGAGTATAGCTACACTTCATTCTCAAGATCTTTCCACTTAAACAAAAATGTGGTGGATGAGGACAAGATAGAAGCTAAATACCATAATGGTGTGCTCAACATCACGATTCCTAAAAGGGAAGAGGCTAAAGAAAAGCCAGCTAGACTAATCGAAATATCATAAGATTAATGATAGGGCGAGGAGTTCTCCTCGCCCATTTTTGTTTCACTTAAATTTTACAAGATGAGTAAGAATTATTTATATTCTGCCTTAATCGCCTTGCTCGTAAGCTTAATGACCATCGGCGCATTTCAGGTAATAGAAAAGGATGGAACCCCTATCCAAATTGAACACATAAATAAAACTCCATCTTCAAGTGCCGTTTTCACATTAAATGAAAATAATGAGATCGTTCCTCTGGATTTTACGAAAACAGCTGAGAAAGTCATTGATGCAGTAGTACATATCAAGTCTACTCAGCTCAATTCAGCCAGAGAAAATGCGCAGTTTAGACAGCCACAAATACCTGATGCATTCAGAGAATTTTTTGGTCCTGATCTGCGATTTGATATGAGGCCGGGTGGACCACAGCAAATGAATCCACAACCCCGAGTAGGCTCAGGTTCAGGTGTTATAGTAGGCTCTGATGGCTACATTATGACCAATAATCATGTGATTGATAATGCTCAGGACATCGAAGTAACACTACATGATAACAGAACTTATAAAGCGGTTCTTGTGGGAACAGATCCTACTACCGACTTAGCCTTGTTGCAGATTAAAGAAAAAAATCTGCCTACCGTTTCATTTTTAAATTCAGATGAAATTAAAATCGGAGAGTGGGTGCTGGCTGTAGGAAATCCTTTTAGTCTTAACTCCACAGTAACTGCCGGAATAGTTTCAGCTAAAGGAAGAAATATCAATATTCTAAAGGAAAGATATGCAGTCGAAGATTTTATACAGACAGATGCGGCTATAAATCCAGGAAATAGTGGAGGTGCATTGGTCAATCTAGACGGAGGATTAGTAGGTATTAATACTGCCATTGCCAGTCCAACAGGCGCTTACAGCGGGTACGGATTTGCAGTACCTTCTAATATTGTGCTAAAGGTGATGGAAGATTTGATGGAATATGGTGTTGTTCAGAGAGGTGTTCTGGGTATCATGATCAGAGATTTGGATGGTAATCTTGCGAGAGAGAAAAACCTCGACATTGTTAAAGGGGTGTATGTGGATACTTTGATGGAAAACAGTGCTGCAGCCGATGCCGGAATGTTGGCGGGTGACGTTATTGTTGAAATAAATGATGTTGAAGTCACCACCACTCCACAGTTGCAGGGTATGATTGCCAGATATAGACCTGGAGAAAAAGTTGAGATTACCATTGATAGAAATGGCCAGGAAAAGACTTTGGATGTAATTCTTAAAGACAGTAAAGGCGGTACCGAACTGGTTTCAAAAGAAAACGTAGAGGTGCTTAAAGTGCTTGGACTCGATCTGGAAGAAACTGATGGTGGTGTTATGGTCACTAAAATCTATCCAGGTAAAATCCGACGTCAAACTATGATGCGGGAAGGCTTTATTATTCAATCAGTTGATGGTAAGAAAATACGATCAAAGGATGATTTGATTAGAATCTTAGAGGGCAAGAAAGGTGGTGTGATGATGGAAGGTGTTTACAAAGACCTGCCCGGAGAACATTATTATGCTTTTGGAATGTAAAAAGATTGTTTATGGAACCCAACAAATATGATTCAACCGCGAAACCTGCGGAAACGATAGGTATCAAAGACGGAAAGTATTTAGTCAAGTTTCCTTTTCTGGATATTCCTGTTGAAATAGGAGATCACTATTACAAGAAGCATTTGGATAATTAAATACAAAGCCTGCTGGAATCAGCGGGCTTTTTCTTTTTTTCACTTAGCTTTGCATCATGCCGGATGTCTTGCTCATTACGCCTCCATTTACTCAATTAAACACGCCATACCCGGCCACTGCTTATATTAAAGGATTCCTGAATACTAAAGACATTGAAGGTTTTCAAATGGATTTAGGAATAGAAGTCATTCTCAAAATTTTTTCTGCGGGTGGACTTCGACAAATGTTTGGTACCACCAAACATTTGAGTAAAAAGGCCAATAGAGTAAATGCTTTAAAGGAAGATTACATTCGATTAATTGATCCGGTCATCGCATTTCTGCAAGGAAAAGCTCCCAGCATGGCAAGACAAATAGCAAGTGAAGAATTTCTACCCCGCGGGCCACGTTTCGACCAGGTGGACGATTTGAATTGGACTTTTGGAACCATGGGTTTTCAGGACAAGGCAAAACATCTTGCTACTATGTTTCTGGAGGATATATCAGATTTTATCATAGAGCATGTAGATCCGCATTTTGGATTCAGCAGGTATGCTGAGCGTTTGGGAATGAGTGCACATTCATTTGACGAATTATATACAGAATTACAAAACGATCTGACTTTTGTAGATCAACTTACATGGGAGATTTTAGGTCAATGTTGCAAGGCACAGGCTCCGAAATTGGTTTGCTTGTCTGTTCCATTTCCTGGTAATCTTTACAGTGCTTTGAGGTGTGGTCAGTTTATCAAGAAGCACTATCCACAAATAAAAATAGCGATGGGAGGCGGTTTTGCCAATACAGAATTGCGATCAGTGAATGATCCCAGGGTATTTGAATTTTGGGACTTTATCTGTCTTGATGATGGCGAACTTCCCTTAGAGCTCATTATCTCTAACATCAAAAACCCTCAACCTTCCAATCCTGACTATCAATTGTATAAACGGACCTTCTTGCTAGATAAGAAAGAAGTGGTTTATAACAACTATTCTCTGAGGAAGGATTATGCACAGAAAGACTTAGGAACGCCGGATTATTCAGATTTACCCCTCGATAAGTATATATCGGTTATTGAAATTGCTAATCCCATGCACTCCTTATGGAGTGATGGACGGTGGAACAAACTAACAATGGCACATGGATGCTACTGGGGAAAATGCACTTTCTGTGATGTTTCTCTGGCTTACATAAAGGATTATGAGCCTGTAGCCGGACCATTGCTCGTAGACCGAATGGAAAAGATGATAGAGCAAACCGGTGAGTGTGGATTTCATTTTGTAGATGAGGCCGCTCCACCTGCGTTGATGAGAGAGTTGGCCATGGAAATCATAGAACGGGGATTGGTCGTTTCATGGTGGACCAATATTCGATTCGAGAAAAGCTTCACGGGAGATTTATGCCGCTTGCTAAAAAAGTCAGGTTGTATAGCAGTATCAGGTGGATTAGAGGTGGCTTCAGATCGATTACTCAACCTTATAGACAAAGGAGTTACAGTTGAACAAGTGGCCCAGGTGACTAGAAACTTTACGGATGCTGGGATCATGGTGCACTCTTATTTAATGTATGGCTATCCTACACAAACTATCCAGGAAACCATTGATAGCCTGGAAATGACCCGGCAACTTTTCGAACAGGGCATTATTCAGTCAGGATTTTGGCACCAATTTGCACTAACAGCTCACAGTCCCATTGGCCTGGAGCCTCAAGCTTATGGGGTAACCCCACACATTGAAGAAATTACCTTTGCCCATAATGATGTGCAATTCACGGATGAAACGGGATTGGATCATTCCATTTTCAGTGAAGGACTGCGAAAATCACTGTACAATTATATGCACGGCGTCGGAATAGATTTTCCGTTGCAAGATTGGTTTGAGTTTTCAATTCCTGAAACGACCATCGATCCAAATTTTATTGCAGAAGCCTTAGAAGTGCAAGAGCATATGATTACTAAACCCAATGCATTGATCTATTGGGTCGGTAGTGAATTGACAATTGAGCAAGAAGGGAATAAATCTGTAATAAGGGTGTTTTCTAACGATGCAGAGGAAAGGGTCATTTTGAAAAGTGAAGATGCCTTTTGGTTGCAAAATTTTGTAAAAGATCGAGAGCCTCGAAGATTCATTGACCTGAAAAAAGATTACGAGCGCAATCTCGATCACTTCGAAGGATTTTGGTATAGTGATGAGATGTATGTCATGAGAGATTTTGGATTGTTAATCCTCTAATCGGATTTGGGTCAATATTATAACTACTGAGATTTTGTGTGAACGTTAATTGAAAGAACATTGAAAGTAGCAATTATAGGTGGTGGAGCAGCAGGTTTCTTTGCAGCGCTTTCTGTTAAGGAACATCATCCTAAAGCAAAAGTCCAAATATTTGAAAAGACTTCTAAGCTCCTGAGTAAGGTAAAAGTATCAGGTGGGGGTAGATGTAATGTCACCAATGGTACCACTTCCATTAGTGAGTTATGGAAAGCTTATCCACGCGGAGGGCGGCAACTCAAAAAAATATTTCACATTTTCAATACCAAACACTGTTTCGAATGGTTTGAGTCCAGAGGAGTGCCCCTCATGATCCAAGAAGACCAGTGTGTTTTTCCGGTATCTCAAGATTCGCAATCAATTATTGACTGTTTTCTCACGCAGTCTAATCTGCACAAAATTGAAATTCACCTAAAAAAAGCAGTCAGCCAGATCTTCGCAGATGATCAGTTTCGAATAAATCTCCAATTTAAGAAAGGAGATACTTTGACCTTCGACAAAGTCATCATCGCAACCGGTGGGTCCCCAAAGCTATCGGGTTTGAAATGGTTAGAGGAATTAGGGCACCAAATTGAAACTCCAGTGCCCTCCTTATTTACCTTCAACATGCCATCTGAGAAGATCACCGAACTGATGGGTATTGTGGTAGAGAAAACTTTAACTTCCATTCAGGGAACAGCGCTTAAATCAGACGGACCTTTGCTTATCACGCACTGGGGTATGAGCGGACCTGCAATATTAAAACTTTCAGCTTTTGGCGCAAGATATCTTTCTCAATGCAATTATCAGTTTAAGGTTCAGGTCAATTGGGTCAATGAAAGGAATAACGATGTGGTTAGAAAAGAGTTGGAAAGCATTGTCGAGCAAAATGCTCAAAAGAATCTCAGCAATTACAGGCCATATCAACTTCCGGATCGACTTTGGCAGTTTTTACTCGATAAATTACAATTGAGCGGAGAGAAAAAATGGAATGAGCTTGGAAAGAAAGGAATGAATCAATTAGTTGTTTTGTTAACCAATGATACCTACCAAGTTTCAGGAAAGACCACCTTCAAGGAGGAATTCGTGACCTGTGGAGGAGTTAGCCTGGAATCCATTAATATGAAAACAATGGAAAGTAAGGCAGTCAAAAATTTGTACTTTGCGGGTGAGGTAATGGATATTGACGCAATCACTGGAGGATATAATTTTCAGGCTGCATGGACGACTGCTTATATCGCAGGTATGTTAAAATAATAAGATGAAATACCTATTATATGGTGCCAATGGATATACTGCTAAACTTATCATAGAAGAAGCACTTCGAAGACAACATGATATTATTTTAGCTGGCAGATCCAAAGATAAGATTCTGGCAGTAGCCAGGCAATACGACTTGCCTTACCGAATATTCAACCTGGATGGGGCTACCAAAACATTTATAAATGACGTTGATGCAGTGCTCAATGCAGCTGGACCTTTTGCCAAAACTGCCGAACCGTTAGTAAAGGCATGTCTTGCAAGTGGAACTCATTATCTGGATATAACCGGTGAAGTCGAGGTTTTCGAAACGCTGAAACAATATCATGATCAAGCTAAGGAAAAAGACATGATGATTTTACCGGGCATAGGCTTTGATGTGATACCCACCGATTGCCTGGCGGTATATTTGAAAGAGCAAATGCCAGATGCAACACATCTTCAACTGGCATTTACTTCAGAAAATAGTGTTATGTCGCACGGAACAGCCATCACAGCCGTAAGTAAATTGGGCGAGAATGGTTTAACTAGAGAAAATGGTGTGCTGAAGGAGGTTCGTATTGCGCACAAGCACATGGAAGTAGACTTTGGAGAAGTGAAAAGAATAGTTGGAACTATTCCCTGGGGAGATGTTTCTACAGCCTACACATCCACTGGAATTCCCAATATTGAAGTTTATACTGCCATGCCTGCTTCTACTATCAGAATGATGAAATTATCCTGGTTGATCAATCCCATTTTGAGAACTTCCTGGGTTAAGAGTTTGGCAAAAAAATGGGTCAATAAAAATCTAACGGGTCCTGATGAAGAGCAGAATCAAAAGGGTTTTGCTTTGCTCTATGGAAAAGTGTGCAACAACCACAATGAAATCGTAGCGAGGCTGAAATGCCCAGAAGTTTACCGTTTTACCGCACTTGCGTCTTGTGAGATCATGGACAAGGTGTTGAAGAGCAAAATTAAAGTAGGATATCAAACGCCGGCCACAACTTACGGTTGGCAATTCATCAATGAAATAGAAGGATGCAGGTTTTATGAAATCTAAACTACACCCCAGAAATAAACATCGAGGCAGATACGATCTTGAAAGTCTAGTGAAAGCAGAGCCTGAACTTGGCCAACACATTTTTATCAATGATCACGGGGTGGAGTCGATTGATTTTTTCAATCCGGAAGCTGTGAAATTGCTGAATAGATCTTTGCTCATTAAATACTATGGCATTCAATTCTGGGACATTCCAGACGGATATTTATGTCCTCCGATTCCCGGCCGAGCTGACTATATTCACCATCTGGCAGACTTACTAGGCCAGCCGAAAGGGTCATCTATAAAAGTACTTGATATTGGAAGTGGGGCCAATTGTATCTTTCCGATCATAGGACATCAGGAATACGGTTGGAGTTTTGTAGGCAGTGAACTTGATGAAACCGCATATCTAAATGCCCTTAAAATAGTTGAAGAAAACAGTGTACTGAAAGGAAATATTGACATCAGAAAGCAAGACAATAAAAATCGATTCTTTCAAGGAATCATTAAAAAAGACGAGTTATTTGAATTCTCGATGTGCAACCCTCCATTTTATTCGTCAGCCAAAGAGGCTAAATCATCTAATCGCAAGAAAATAAAAAGTTTGAATCCAAAGTCAACAAGAAGCAAAAACTTGAATTTTGGGGGACAAGCAACAGAGCTTTGGACACCCGGAGGGGAGGAAGTCTTTATCCATAACATGATTCATGAAAGCAGGCAGTTACCCAACTCATGTTATTGGTTTACAACGCTGGTCTCTAAAGAGTCAATCTTGCAATCCATTTTCAAAGCTTTCCGAAGAGCAAAGGTAAAAGAATATAAAACTGTGGAAATGCAGCAAGGCAATAAGAAGTCGCGCTTTGTAGCATGGACTTTCTTAGATGACAAACAAAGGACCATATGGCAAGATGTCAGACTTGGAAAATAAAATCTTGGACTGGTAGTGGACAGAAAAATACATCGTACAATTTTTTAGGAATAAAAAAACCCTATAGCGAGCTTAAAGCCGCTATAGAGTTTTGAATTAGTAGGTAGACTTTTTATTTACTTAAAAATCATACTCACTTTTTTCTTCATGGAATTACTAACAGGTATAATTTGATTATTTAAAAGCTTCAATCCTTCGGAATAGCTATATTCCCTAACATGTAGAATATTAACGATATAAGATTGATGTACTCGCACAAATAGATGATTTAATTTATCTTCCATTGACTTCAAGGTTTTTGAAGCTACGTGCTGCCTGTTATCATCTGTATGAATTTCAGAATAATTGCTATCCGATTTTAGAAAAATGATTTCTTTAAAAGGAACGATAGTACAGCCTTCTCTGCTTTTGATCACAAGCCGATTAAGCTCTCTAAAGTCTATTTTCTTTAGAGGATTGGCAATTTCATCCTTGGAGAGCTTTACTACTTTCATTTCCGTATAATTAAATAATGTTCAAAAATTGTTTTAGATTCTTAGGTAAACATTATTCTGGTTCAGTAACTCTTATTTGCGCATTTGGCCCTGTAATTACAGTTGCTCCGCTTTCTATAGTTAATGTATGTATAGTCGCAATTTTGTCTGCGCCGATCCTTACAGTAACACCGGAAGGAATGGTGATGTCTTCACAAAACTCTGGATATCTGTTACGTGACCAATAGCTTTTATTGTCATACCAATTTGCTCCCTCACTGGGCCCGACCCAGGTTGTGGGTAAGTATTCTGTACAAATGTAATCAGGCTTTGAAGTGACTGTTCTGGCAATGGTTTCTGTCTTGGCACCATAGCCACTTGTCGCCGCTGCGGCGGATGCAGCTGCAACTCCATATGCAACTTCTGCTTCTGCTTCTGCTTCTGCTTCTGCTTCAAGTTCAGTAAAACTATTATCTAAAGTATCAGTTGACATCTCTGTACTGTCAATACTTCCTTCATTATTATTATTGTTGCTCACTTCATTGATTTCCACTGTTTTAACCCTAAACATATTGGCTTCATCAGTTTGAATAGTAACAGAAACACTAGCATATGAAGCATGTTCCATTTCTGCTTCCATTTCATTATCAGTGGTATCTTGTGTTGGAACGCCTGCTACTGCAACTGCCACTGCTACACCTCTGCCCTCGGGGTCCCAAGCTGTAGCTGTCGCAACAACATCTCCCGAACCGCTTGCTGGTATACTCACTGAAAGCTCCACATTTGCTCCGGCCCCTGAAGCCACTGCCGCTGCAAATTCATTGATGGCATAATCTGTATCAACTACAATCTCATCATATCCAACTGCTGCTGCAGAGGCTGCAATGGCGGCTGCCTGGAAGCCTACTTCAGCTTCAGCTTCTGCTTCTGTTTCTACTTCCGCCACAAAATCATTGTACGTAAATTCACCTTCTGGAAAATCTCCTAAATCTCCTGGTAATGAAGGACCTTCATCAACTATTTCCTGTCTTAAATTTTCAGGATTGTCATAGACTCTGGTCGAAGTTGCCGTACTAGCCGCGGCATCAGCATATATTGGGAAATTTGTATTTTTTGCTTGAATACCTACCGCTGCTGCAGATGCAGCTGCTGCATTGTATCCTACTTCTGCTTCTGCTTCTGCTTCCGCTTCAGCTTCATCTTCCTCTTCAAAATTTCCGGTTGAGGATCTGGATCCAGCTTTTTGTCTTTTGCCCTTGGCCTTGGCGGTTCGTGGATGTCTATATTCGTAGTATTGAGGTCCGTCTGCTTCATTACTCTGAGGAGCCTCATCCTTTGCTGTGAATGATATAGACGCACCGGATGCAGCATCTCCCGTTGAAGTTGGAGTGGCACTTGCAGTTGCTGCAAAAACAGTATCGGTGTCAGCAAAAGCTTCGGCTTCTGCTTCTGCTGAAGCAAAGATTAGTCCGAGGTCATAAGAATCGTAGGTGTCACCTCTTACGATCGTCTGATCATTTCTTCTCTGCTCATCACCTATGCTTTTTTCTGTACTGGTGGATGCTGAACTGGCAGTAGCTGCTTTTGCAGTGGCTCCCAGACCGTTGGATCCACCTGATCCTACAGCAACTGCAGATGCAGCTGCTGCATTGTTATCGACTTCTGCTTCGGCTTCTGCCTCTGCTTCTGCTTCTGCTTCTGCTTCAAACAAGCCTTTCCCATTACTTGTAGTAGGCTGATTTGTGTTAGAATTGAAATAATTCTCTTTTGTATAACTTCCTGAATAGCTGGCATTATTAAAACTTCCAGGTTCGTTATTACCCATAGGTGCATTTACAAATGGTGGTTCTAGAGGTACTAAGATATTCACTTCATCAGTAACTGCAGATGTAGCCACACTTACTCTACTGTCGGCTCTGCTAAAGTCACCAACTGAAGAAGTAGCTCCTCCACCTGATGCAGCTGCTGCAGCAGCACCGTACTGAGTCTCTGCCTCTGCTTCCGCTTCGGCCTCTGCTTCAACTTCAGCCTCTACATCAGCTTGCAAAAATGGAACTATTGTACTGTCTGCATATACCTGGTTTCCACCTCCAGCAGGAGGGTCGTTGACCTCATCATCTGGAGCCTCAAAAACAGGTGGATCACTTGAGTCCGGCGTTTCTGCAACAGGCATAGGTAAAGGAACATTTATTTTAGATGTGCTTGTAGATGTTGAAGTTCGTGCATCTCCCGAGAGTGCGATGTCAGCCGGATAAAGGTAGTATTTTCCGTTAGTAGCTACATAGAGCGCTCTTCCAGCTGCTGCCAAACTATAAGAAGTTCCACCACCGGCAACTGCTGCACCGTTATTTACCTCAGCTTCCACTTCTGTTTCAACCTCAGATTCGGCTTCCGCTTCTCCAAAGCCTAATATATCTACACCTGGATTCGGAGAGGAGGGTTCAAATCCACCTTCTGCAAAATTGGCAATGAAAGCCTTTTTAATAGCTGGTTCTTGTGTATCTGAAGAAATGGACCCACTGACTCCATTTAGTACTGAACAAAATGGGCTAGTTGCTGCTGAAGCAGCTGCTAAAGCCACTGCTGCTGCAATTTTACCAACTCCAGCTTCAACTTCCACTTCAGCTTCAGCTTCTGTTTCAGCCTCTACTGCTTCCAGAACAGTATCCCCTGGATCTTGCGCTAACGCGAAGGAAAAAGTAAGGCACAATAATAGGATGGTCGTGTAAAATTTAAAATTGATCATAAGAATGATTTAAAAGTGTTTTTCAAAATAGTCAAAAGTTTAAGTTCACTAGATGTGAGTAGTTTTAACATGATCGGCTAATGTAGATATAATATCGTTAACAATGTGAATATAAATAACCCTACAATTGTTTGATATTAAGTGAAAATATTTGTTTTTAATTAAAACAAACAGGTGGGGTATATAGTATATATAGCCTTTCTCACTAAATTAATATCATAGTTATTAGCACAATACATATATTAAAAATACATATATAATTTGCAAAAAATTTTGGTATTTTATGACAAGTGCTTAGTATTTGTCATTATTCGCCAACATAAAATGTTTGATTTGGTGTATAATAATTACGATTTGGTCAATTCTAGATTTTTTCTAGCGTAAAGTTATTTAATTTGTCTTTTAATCAGCTGAATGCTATCTCATTAATTTACAATCATTTAAGTAAAATCAAAAAACGTTTAGTTCATGGTGCTGGATCATTTTGAATAATATTCTTATTTATTCGAAGCGAACACTATTTAATGTTTTAATGTTGAATTAATCAACAATTACTATTAAACATTAAATTATGAAATTACTTTTACCATTTTTATTATCCTTTCTTTTTATTCACTTTTTAAGTGCTCAGCTTATCACACAATCTGATCCACTAATTCTTATTGTGGACAATAATACAGATTTAGTGGGTGCGCGGGATATGGTTCCCGGAGATGGCAAGTGTATGGATATGGATGGAAACTGCACATTAAGGGCAGCGATCGATGAAGCTAATGCTAGTACTGGAGATGTTCTTATTGTATTGCCTGGTACATTACCAGGGGGTGTAAGTGGAACATATGAAATCGCAAGAAGTCCATCCAGTGAATCCGTAAGTTTATATGAGGACAATAATGAATATGGAGATCTTGATTTAAATGGAAGTTTCACAAGCCTACATATACAAGGAACAGGTACACCTGGTCCGCAGATCAGAGTCAATTTTAGCAGCCAGGAAAGAGGTTTTCATATAGGTGATGGTAAATCCGTAAAAATTGAACGAATATACTTCAATCAATTATCCAGTAGACGTGGATCGCAAGGTAATCAGGATGGAAGTGGTCCAGAAGGTGTAAATGGGACAGATGGTGATGATGGTGGAGCTATTTATGTGGGTGCTAATTGTACTTTTGAAATGGATCAAGTGACATTTGTTCAATGTACCACCGGTGGGGGTGGACAAGGTGTTACACCAAGTTCTGAAGCTGGCACTACTACAGGTGGCGATGGTGGAGATGGTGGTGATGGAGGTGCTGTCTATATAGGTTCTGGTACCACTGCACAAATTACAAGAGCGACTTTTCAAGGTTGTGCTACCGGTGGAGGTGGTGGTGCAGGAGATGCCGGCGGACCGGATGGCGGAAATGCTGATGGTGGAAACGGTGGTAATGGCGGTAATGGAGGAGCAATTTATTGTGCCGGAAATCTAACACTTTTAAGTTCTACACTAGTAGGAAACAATGGAGGTGGAGCCGGTGGAGCTGGTCAACCTAAAGGTGACGGTCAAGCTGGAATACCAGGTAGTCCTGCTCAAGGAGGAGGTGTGGCTGTGGCACAAAGGATACCCGGAACAGCCGAAGTCACGAATGAAGGAACATTGGATTTTCAGAATAATGTAATAGCCAAAAACGAACCTGCAGGAGCAGCGCAAGATTTATTTCAAGATACAACTGCAAGTGAATCGGCCTTAATCAGTAATGGTTATAACATGATCGGTATTACCGCTGGTTTAGGAACTATATTTATGGAGCAGGAGACAGATACTTTGGGTGGAATGTCCAATAGTCTTGATCCGCAAGCAGGAGGAATTCAAAACCAGGATACCTATGCAGTACCTATATTAGAATTTGGATCTAATAGTTTGGCTATAGATAATGGTACAACCATAGCTACATTTGATTATGATGGTAGAGGATTTGTTCGTGGAGCAGATGGAAATATACCAGATAGGGGAGCCTGGGAATATCAAGCACCTCAAAGAGTAGATTCTTTAAGAATAACTGAAGTTGATCCAAATACCAGCGATGGAACTGGAGAGTTTATTGAAATATACAATGCAGGTAACTACAATGTGCAAATAGATGAATATTTGACAGTAGCTTTTGACGACCAAGGCATGTCATGCTTTATGGGAAAAATGTTTGGTGAAATTGCACCAGGAGAGTACTTTGTTTTTGGTGACTCTGCAGTCAATAATCTCGACCAACCCTTTGACTATGCTGGTGCACCAGATGAGTGTGGAGGAGCAGATGAACAGTTTCTCAATTCACAAGGAGCGGTTGCACTTTATATTGGTCAAAAGCCCGATGCCTTTACTGCCGGAGACCGATCGATGCAGAGGGTGGATGAGGTTTCCTATGACAATACTGCTACTAGATCAAGTATGATGTTTGACTTTTGTGCAGCTTTTGGCAAGTCAGATGGATGCGAAGGGTCAGATTCAGGAGATGGTGAGAGTATTCAGATTGAATCTGATGGTACCAAAGTCTCTGGTACACCCAATCCTGGTACAAGCGGTGCGACAGTGCCGGTTGAATGGTTATCCTTTGAAGCTTATTCTCATAAGCCAGAGCAAGTGGTTGTGGAATGGGCCACAGCCTGGGAGGTTAATAATGAAGGCTTTTATATTCAAAGACTTGATAATAGGGAGTGGGTTAATGAGTACTTCGTGACTCCAGGAGTGAATAGAGCGCAAGAAAATACTTATAGAAGCGTGTTGTTTGACATAAAACCTGGGAATCACTATTTTAGAATAAAGCAAGTGGACTTCAACGGGGAATATTCTGTGACTGAAACGAAATCTGTATTGGTTCGAGGGAAAGGTCATATCGTTATAGCTCCAAATCCGGTGTCTACGTATTTAAGCATTTCGTTGGATGATATAAAATCGCAAAAAAGCGAAGTATATGATGTGATGATTAGAACTATAAATGGTCAATTGGTTTCTAAAAATACATTAAGAATATCCTCAGAACCAAATAATATTAATATACAGCATTTTAATAAAGGGATATACGTTATTAGTATTTCCAATGGTATTCAAACTTCAAACATGAAATTTACTAAATTGTAATCAAGCTACAAGAGCCATAAAGTAAAGAGGATGTCGAAGCAATGGACATCCTCTTTTTTTATTTTAACATTTCATTTTCAATGCTTCGTATTTTCTGATCCAATCTCGATTCGACATCAACAAGACTTTCTCCTTCTTCCACCCCTTCCTGAACACTGATATAAAACTTTATCTTTGGCTCAGTTCCGGACGGTCTGGCTGCCACCTTGCTGCCATCTTCCGTATAATAGATCAGTACATTAGACTTAGGAAGATCAATTTTCATCTCCGATCCATCCAGGCGGTTATATGCCCTACTTAGTTGATAATCTTCGACTAAAACTACTTTCGAACCATTGATCTCCTCCAGTGGATTTTCCCTTAGATTTTTTAGAATTTGCTTGATCTCTTCTGCTCCTGAAATTCCTTTCTTTACCAAAGAAATGAGATGCTCTTTAAAATAACCGTATTTACGATAGAGTTGTTGGAGCTTTTTATAGAAAGAACTGCCTTCCGCTTTTGCTTGCGCAGCAATTTCACAGGCCAGTAAAGTGCTGGTGACCGCATCCTTATCTCTGACAAAATCGCCAACCATAAAACCATAGCTTTCTTCTCCTCCGCCTACAAATTGCAGCTCAGGATGATCTTTGATCAACTTAGCGATCCATTTAAATCCGGTTAAGACTTCTTTATACTCTACATTATAATCTTCGGCTATGACTCGCAGCATGGGAGTTGAAACGATGGTGGAGGCAATAAATTCATTGCCTTCAAGTCCTTTCTCTTTTTTCTTTTTAAGCAGGAAATCTACCATTACAATCATGGTCTGATTGCCGTTGAGGAGAACCATCTCATCCTTGTTATTTCTCACAGCTATGCCTAAACGATCCGAATCAGGGTCAGTGCCGATTAGTATATCCGCTCCCACTTTGTTGGCTAATTCAGTGGCCATGGCCAACGCCTCTTTTTCTTCCGGATTGGGCGATTTGACCGTGGGAAAATTCCCATTGGGTTCTCTTTGCTCTTCTACAATATGCACTTGGCTATATCCTGCCCGATCCAGTGTTTCCGGAATAGCCGTGATAGAGGTTCCATGAAGGGAAGTAAACACGATATTCAAATCATCCTTTGCAGCCTTTGAAGTACCAAAACTACCATTTTCAATACATGCATCAATAAAATCATCATCTACCTCTTTATCGATGACATTAATCAAGCCATCATTGGCCTCAAATTTAATTTCTTCGTAGCCCAGAGCATTAATGGTTTCTACAATGGCTGAATCATGCGGAGGTACCAATTGGCCTCCATCATTCCAATACACTTTATACCCATTGTACTCCGGTGGGTTGTGACTTGCGGTCAATACAATACCCACATGACATGCCAAATGCTTTACAGCAAAGCTTAACTCAGGAGTGGTTCTCAGTGCGCTAAATAGGAAAACCTTAATGCCATTGGCAGAAAAAACCTCTGCAACAGTCCTGGCCAGCGTATCACTATTATTTCGGCAGTCATAGGCAATGACGGCTCTTATCTCTGAGTCTTCGATGTTATCTTTCAAATATTGACATAATCCCTGAGTGCTTTTACCTAGTGTATATTTATTGATTCTATTCGTTCCGACACCCATGATTCCCCGCATACCACCTGTCCCAAACTCTAGATTTTTATAGAAACTTTCTTCCAGCTCAGATGGCTCCTCGTTTTGAAGCCTTTTGACCTCTGACCTTGTATCTTCATCAAATACGGTGGAGGTCCATTCCTTTACTTTTTCTGATATATCTGCCATATTGTTTTCGTTGTGATACTAAAATACTAAAAGCTAGTTAATATCAGAGTTCGTCATTTACTTTCTTAAAATCTTTCCATATTTTAGACCTTGAAATGGACACATATGCCCAGGTTTTATTAGTTGCCATCCCATTTTTTTTGGGACTGATTGTATTGGAAGCCTTATACTCATGGAGAAAGGGTGTGCTCTCTTATAATGGGATGGACACCATCTCTAGTCTCAGTTCGGGTACGACAAACACTCTTAAGTCGATTTTAAAGCTTTCCATTGTTATTGTTAGTTATGCCTGGGTCGTCGATCACATTGCAATTTTCGAAATAAAGAACACCATTCTGGTCTATATTTTAAGTTTTATAGCGATTGATTTTGCAAGTTACTGGAGCCATCGACTGAATCATCATGTCAATATTTTTTGGAACCAACACATTGTACATCATAGCAGTGAAGAGTTTAATCTGGCCTGTGCACTTCGTCAGCCTATCTCTAATATCATTGGCTACGGATTCCTATTTCTGTTGCCGGCGGCTCTGCTTGGTTTACCTGCTGAGGTCATTGCTGTGATTGCACCGATACACCTTTTTTTGCAGTTCTGGTATCATACCGTACATATCCCTAAATTAGGCTGGCTTGAATATGTCATTGTCACCCCTTCGCAGCATCGCGTACATCATGCCATCAATGACATTTATATCGACAAGAATCTGGCGGCGATTTTTTCAATATGGGACCGAATTTTTGGCACTTTTCAGGAAGAGCTGGAAGAGGAGCCATGTGTCTACGGGGTCAAAAAGCCTGTTTCGACATGGAATCCAATTAAGATAAACTGGATGCATGCATGGCAGATTACAAAAGACTGCTATTACGCTTCGGATTGGAAAGATAAGTTGCGGGTTTGGTTTATGCCCACAGGGTGGAGGCCGGATGACGTGGAGGAAAGATTTCCTTTACATTATGAAAAGGATCCTCAAAAACAGATGAAATATGCGCCTGAAAGTTCTAAATATAAGAAGGCCTGGGCTTGGTTTCAATACGTCGTTACCACGGCTATGATGCTTCATATGATGGTTAAAATAGGCGATATCGGATTCCCAAATTTGTTCATCTACGGAGGGTTTCTTTTTGTTTCAGTGTATAGCTATACTTCTTTAATGGATAATGAGAAAGAAGCGCTATGGGTTGAGATTTTGAGGTCAATGTTGGGATTAAGTATCGTGTTATATTTCGGTCATTGGTTTTATTTGACGGATATCATCCCTTTTGGCAATTTCCTGCTACTTGCTTATTTATTCACTTCTTTGGTTGTCACCATCTATCTGGTCCATTTTGAAGAAAAAGCTTTACCCCATTTGAATCGATCTACCTATCAAAGACCATAAGGAATGCCGAAGCTGAAGAGTTTGTGCCTTTTGTTTTGTGTTTTGATATTATTTGGCTGCGAATCGAAATACCATAGAGCCATGCAGGGAGGAAGGGTTATGAACACAAATTTTGTTGAAAAGATACCCTTTGATTTCTCTTTTGGTATCCCTCTGATGCAGGTTAAGATACAAGGCAAAAGCTACCAATTTCTTTTTGACACGGGTGCACCCAATGTGATTGGTAAGGAACTGGCTGACCAATTGAAATATAAAACCATTAGTACAGTCGATATCAGTGATTCTCAAGGTGTTAAACAAAAACAAAAAACCATCCTGGTGGATGAATTGCAAATAGGTGATGTACTTTTTAAGGGTATGGCAGCATTAATCATCGATTACAATAAAGTATTCGAATTAGGATGCCTGAAAATAGATGGAATAATTGGCTCGAACCTGATGTCTAAGTTATACTGGCAGATTGATTATGAAAGCAAGGAGATCACATTTACAGATCGTATGTCCCTGTTTGACATTCCACAAGAACACTATGTTTTACCCATGCGGGAAAGGTGGAGTCAGAAAAAACCATTGGTGCGGATCACAATGGATCGGATGACTTTTAACAATGTGACTTTTGATACCGGAGCTACAGGTGGGTTCAGTATGGTTATGGGAGCCGCAAAAGATCACATTGATAGTCTAGCCATCTTTACAATGAAAGGCAGCAATTCAGTGGGAGTGTATGGTGATGGTGGATCAAGCGATTTTAAGTATGTTATGATTGACACAGTCCGGCTGGGGAATTTGGAACTATTTGATCAGTTGATTGAGTTCGAAAGCAAGGGTGCAATGACTCTGGGCAATAGATTCCTAAAAGGTTATAGAGTAATACTGGATTGGCACCAACAGCAAGTCATTTTAATCGAAAACCTGGGTTTTGACCATAAAAAAGAGGAACATTTTGGTATTAGATTGAAATTCAAAGAGGAAAAGGTTTATGTGGGAGCTTTGGTCAGTGGATCTTATGCTGAGGCAAAAGGACTAGAGATAGGAACTCAAATACTTCAGATGAATGATTACAATTTGAGATCCGTTAACGATAGTCTGGGATGTTACATGATTAAGACAAGAATGCTGGATCAATTAGATACACTACAGCTCACTTTTGATCGAAATGGCATGGAAACGCAGGTTATGTTGATGAAACAAGATTTTACCCAAATGAAACAAAAGTCATGAAAAAAGTAAATATAGCAGAAAAATTGCAACTGTTTGACGATCATTGGAATCCTAGGATTATTGGAGAATTGAATGGTCAGCACGTTAAGGTTGCTAAGTTATTAGGTCAGTTTCCATGGCATAAACATGAAAAAGAAGATGAGTTATTTTATGTCGTGAGAGGTAAACTTCGATTGGAATTTAGAGACCATTTTATTGTTTTACAACCGGGAGAATTTCTTATAGTTCCAAGAGGTGTAGAGCACAGACCGATTGCAGAAGAGGAGGTCGAAATCATGTTGTTCGAACCGGTAGCAACGCTCAATACTGGAGACATCATGGACCATAATTTCACAAAAGAGAAATTGGATAAAATTTAAGAATCTCTTTATCGAACCTCGAAGGTATCATATCCCACAAAGGGTAATCCTGCTTCAGTTATTCCCTGGACTTCTATCAAATATTCGGTGACCTGATCCGCAGTAAAGAAGTTTACCACCGCTTTGCCTTCTTCAAGTTCAACGATTGGATTCCAATACAATGTAGTACGCAAGTCAGGTTTCTCGTCTCCTGGAAATGATTGACTGTAATCCGGGCTATAAAATTTACGACTTTGATAATAGCCGTTATGTAGAAAACTGGCGATGTTGTCAGGGGTTTTATAATTTCTTGAGACACTACCATTGTCCATTCTTGTGTATATGGCGACAACACCATTAGGTGTCCCATATAGGGCGGAAGTAGATATACCTTTGAGGACGTCAATAAATTCAATCTGGTCAGGATTAATTGCATTGACATACTCATATGTTGCAGGCACTCCATCTACGATGACCAGTGCATCATTACTTCCACGAATACTATTGGAGCCACCCCTTAACCGAAACCTTTGATTGCCAGCAGTACCTATGATGTTCACACCGGGGACTTGACCTCTCACCATGTCAAAAACATTCGTAAACATTCGACGGTTAGGCATTGAATCTATAAAAACTCTTCGATCGTAGTTGGTGTATATGATTCCTCGTTCTTTTTTAATTTTCTGATCCCTCGACGTTTTTCGGTCTGCTGTCATTACGACCTCATCTAATTCAATCTGCATCCCATCATATAAACTGTCCATCATCTGATTTTCATAAGACAATTCTATGTAGTCAGTCACTTCATTTCGATGAGGTCCTTCGTATCTATATCGCTGATTGGACGAGACAGTGAAAATCTCTGCAGGATCAACTTTAACTGAAATGTTCTTGGTGATTTTCTTTTCTTTCTTCCCTGGCTTATAAGCAGAAATATTAATTTTTTCATTGGCTTCCAAGTCAAAACCCAATGCTGTAAAACTTCCATCTTCTTCTGTGGGTATACTGGCAAAAAATAAATCATCGTCGACTGTAGAAAAATTCACCTGAGCTTGAACAGGCTTGTTTTTTTCAAAGACCTGGCCTGAGATGGTAAAGCCGTTTTCAGGTGGAAATTGAATTTCAGGTTTTTTGTCCATTCTAATATCTTCCCAGGTAAACCTCGTCCATCCTCTCGTAAGCATCAGCAGGTCGAGCTTGAACCGATTGCGGGGTGAGTTGGTCTCAAAATATTGATGGATATGTTCAATCCCGGTGGTAAATTCAGAACCCAGCAATAAATAACTTTTAATATTCACTCCCTTTTTCAATCCCTGCACGCTCTTGCTATCTACCACACTAATGGAGAAAGTGCCATCTCCTGATCCCAGCCCTGTTCCACTTAGTTCAACGCTAATTTCTGCTTTTTGCCTTTTGTTCAGATACTCATACGGAATTGATGCGACAACTTGCAAATCATCCTGTTGATGTCGTATGAAGAAAGTTCTTTCTGTCAATGGCCTTCCTTGATCATCAAAAAGTGTAATTTGAGAAACACCCTCTGGTATACTCGATTTATCCAGTACCATAGAAACTTTCTGGCCCTCAAGTCCGTCCCTTGTTAAAAAAGGAGTTCCTCTAATATGGCCGATAATAAAGGTGTTTTCAAGACTCTTTCCTTTTGATCCGATAACATCCAGATAAATCTTGTCCTCACTAAGAGTATTGACCTTTAGTGTGTAGCCAGCAGGTTTAACCTTAGGAAGGGCGAACTTTTCTTCACCCAGGATAACATAATACTTCTCCTCTATTTCCGGTATTAGATTAAAAATCCCTAAACCATTTTGAACGACTTTACCTGTGGCCACTTGATCACCTAAACCATTGAGTACGGCGATTTCCTGAATAGTGGTATCAATTAGTTCAAATGCTATTTTTGTATTTAAACCGGCAATGAGATCTCCACCTTCCGGAAAAAATCTAATTTGATAAGGCTCAAGAGAAGTTTTTAAACTAACGTCTGTACCGGACTCTTCTTTGGAGTAAATTGCGATTTCTTTAGAGAAAATATAATTAGAATCGAAATTTCTCATGTAAGAGGTAAAAGCCTTCAGCGTATAAATTCCTTCAGACCAATCTAAATCTACCGCGATATCTCCACTGGCACGTTTGCCATTTAATTTCAAGTTTTGCTGAATGACTATATGGCCTTCAGCATCTTCTAAGGTAACGTACATTAGTTCAGAGAGGGGAAGATTTTGGTGATCATTGGCATTAATAGCGTAAACAGCATACCAGATATGGTCTCCAACTGAATAGTAGGGCTTATCAGTGTGAACGTAAATTTTAGTTTGAGGATATAGAATCGTTAAAGAGTCCAAATTTTCAAGCATAGTTTCCATGATCTTCTCTTGACTCTGGAGACTGTTAATCATAGACAAAAGAAACAACAGACTGATGATAGATTTAGAAATAGCTATCCTTACATAATAGGGTTTAACCCTTCCTGGAATAAGTTTTTTAAGCATGGTGAAAAGTTGAGTCTTAAAGATAAAAAACTTCATTAAAAAATCTCTAAAATTTAATTTATGACCCACACCACCTTGTTTTGTTCAATAATCATCACATCAAAATGATCTTAAGAAGCAGCCGATTTAGACTTTATAATGTCTAAAATAGGAGGTTCAACCTAAACACGCTTTCCTGAAATTAATATACCTGTTTTCATAGAGGTTCAAGGCAAAGGACTGACCTATCTTTGTTTAGACTAATCCAGATCCAAGCTATGAGATACCTGATCAGCCTTTTGATTTTTATGCCATTTACCCTATTTACCCAATCAGTATCAATAGGTGAGTCAGGAACAGCTGCTCATCCGTCTGCTATTTTAGAATTAAATACCACGGATAAAGGTTTACTTATTCCGAGAACCGACACCTTAAATATTACAGATCCGGCAGAAGGCCTGATGATCTACCAGTTGTCAGACCAATCCTTTTATTCTTATACTTCAAGTAAGTGGAAACCCCTCATTGCCTCTGTTGGCAATCCCATACCTTCGGGAACGATCGTATTAAGTGACTCCTTCCCGAATCCAGAATTAGAGGAAGCCGGTTTCACTATTTATGGAAGTTATGAACAATCTCATTTAGACTTGGTCCCGGATACGATTATTTATGGTGAATGGACGAACCTACCTAATATGAAGCCCTCTGATTTGGTAGGCAGGGAAGGGTTTTGGACTGGGAAAGAAATGCTGGTCTGGGGAGGTGACTTAAGTAAATTTTCAAATTTTGGGGCGAAACTTGATCCGATTTCTGGAATCTGGACACCAATTTCAAGCGTCGGTGCACCGTCTCCAAGAAGTCAGTTTACGGCTGCATGGACAGGATCACATTTGATGATTTTTGGGGGATCCACAGCAACTGGAGAAGTCAATGATTTATTTCAATATGACCCTGTCATGGATTTGTGGAGTGAAATCGTCACCACAAATCCACCATCGCCGAGAAAGGAAGCCAAGGCTGCATGGACGGGGACAGAACTTATTATCCGAGGAGGTAGCATAGGTAACCTGAAAACCACTGAAGGGTATATTCTCAATCGGGCCACAAACGACTGGAGACCCATCAGCAATGTAAACGAACCAAGTGATGAGGGCATGGCCTATATAGATGGAAAACTTGTCGTTGTGGGAGGAGGTAGCTTCAATGGTTACTCTGCATGTAATTACAGTAGTGTTCCACAAATGTATTATGATCTTCAATTGGACTCCTGGCTAGCGACTAATAGATCTACCGTTCGGTTTGGAACTAAAGCAATTTCGACAGGCACGGCATTGTATTTTTACGGTGGAACAAAAAATACTTATACAGCGGATAGCGGTGGTCCGTTTGGCGGTGGTTCTTGTGATATCTCCGGTACTACTCGATACGGCTTATTTGGCAAGTTCGATCCCAGTACCAATTCATGGACTTCGGGTGCAACTGGATCTTTGGCAACCCCTGTGCTGAATCCGGACATGGTTTATACGGGTGAAGAATTAATCTATTGGGGCTATGATTTGTCTAATCAAATTACAGGCAGTAGAATCAATACCATGCTTGAGACGGCGTCACCCATCAGTAAAATAGACGCACCGCCTCCGGGACCTTACACTTCTGTTTGGACAGGTAGCAAGATGTTGGTTTGGTCACCAGATTCAGGAGCCTACTTATACGATCCAACGAAAAAGGGTGAGGTTGAACCATCCACTACAACATCCATCATATATATGTACAGGAAGGACTGATCTACTTATCCCAGCGGTTCAAATCTTTGTATTTTTCAATAAATTTCTGATCGAGCTCTGGTCCATCTTTATAATACGCTCGCATTTCTTGGAGTTTTTCTTTTAAATCGACCACTATTTCAGCATAGGCAGGATCATTGTATACATTGTTCATTTCATGTGGATCTTTCTTCCGGTCGTAAAGTTCCCATTCATCAATGTCGTAATAAAAGTGAGCTAATTTATAATCTTCATTGACAAAGCCATAGTGACGTTTGACCATATGAACAGATGGATATTCGTAATAATGATAGTAAACTGCGTCTCTAAATCCTTCGGTTTCACCCTTGAATAGTGGGATGAGACTTTCACCCTGCATATCAGACGGAGGTCTTATCCCTGCCGCTTCTAAAAAAGTCTGCGCGAAATCAAGATTCTGGACCATTTGTGTATTTTCACTGCCTGGCTCAATGACACCTGGCCATTTTATCAGGAGGGGTGTTTTAAAAGACTCATTGTAGATAAATCTTTTGTCAAACCATCCATGTTCACCCAGATAAAAACCTTGATCAGAGGTGTACACCACAATGGTATTTTCATCCAGGCCACTTTCCTTCAAGTAATCGAGGACTTCCCCCACTCCTTCATCTACTGAAGCAATGGATCCCAGATAATCCTGCATATAGCGTTGATATCTCCATTTCATTTTATCTTCTTCGGTCATACTGGGAAATTCTTTTCGGAATTCCTCAATCATAGGAGCATATACTTTATCCCAATCCGCTCTTTGAACTTCATTCATTCTACCCAAATTATTAGTGTAGGCCTGTTTATCCCACTTGGCAGTTTGAGGTATACCTAATTCATCCATGACTTCCGGGGGAATCTTGGAATCACCGGCCCAGTTCATATGTTGGAGCAGGTTCATTTCAGATTCTTTGGCAGCTGTACCTCTTCCTTCATAATCGTCGAAAAGTGTTTCAGGTTCCGGAAATTCTCTATCAATAAATTCGGTGTAGTGCCTGCTAGCCGGGAGCCATTCCCTGTGAGGAGCTTTATGGAGATACATTAATAGGAAAGGTCCATCTTCTTTCCGTTCATTTTTGAGCCAGTCCAATGTCATATCTGTAATGATGTCTGTCACATATCCCTGGATTTGAACTCTTCCTGAATCTTTGGTAATAAAATCCGGATTGTAATAGTGGCCTTGCCCCGGCAAAATTTTAAATTGGTCGAAGCCTTTCGGATTGTTTCCAAAATGCAATTTTCCAAACATGGCAGTCTGGTATCCGCTGTCCTGTAGAATCTGAGGGAAGGTTATTTGAGTGGTATCAAACGGAAAAATATTGTCGATCTTTCCATTGAGATGACTGTGCTTTCCGGATAATATGACTGCCCTGGAAGGTGCACATATAGAATTGGTTACACATGCATTGGTAAATAACATGCCTTCATTTGCAATTCGATCAATGTTTGGAGTTTGCAACAGATCGTCTTCATAAGCGCTGATGGCTTGATAGGCATGATCATCAGACATAATGAATAGGATATTGGGTTTGGGTTTATTTTTCTCTGCTGTTTCTGTATTCGAACAAGATAAGAAAGTGACCGTGCAAAATATGGACAGAAAGATGTACTTCATAATCAATAATTGAGCAACTAAGATAGCATTTCTGGTAGGATGACATGAAATGGTCGAAGATAAATCCATTGATTTTAATACTTTATTATGGATAATCCACTGACCCAAATGGTGATATATTTTGCCTCCAATCTTGTTGAATCAATCGATTGGCTCTGTACGCTTTATGCTAAGCTCAGCTTTAAGAAAATTACATTTGTAGTTTACCAGCCACAACCACAACCTGTTTGTCCCAAAGTCCGATCAAAGCAAACCTCATTTAGTCCGGTTTGACTTCCGTCATTCGGATTTCGTTTGTAAGATCTGTAACAGGCTTTCTTGTATTCAAAGCTCACAGCTTCACTTAAGAAATCACTACCAGAAGTACTTAAGTTCGATATGATACACCCTTCGTATCTCGTCCAGTGGTCAATATAATATTGTCCAAATTCGCCGTAGATCCTCAAATTAAATACTTCAATATAGGGTATCTCTGTACCTGTTAATAGAAGTTTTCTAATTTCTGAAGTATTGTTATCAGATATTCTGGAAAAATTATATTCCTGTAATGAAGGGTTTGAAGTGTCGAAAGTTGAACCACTAAGTTGTACACCGACGCTAACACCTTCCTGTCCACTTTGAACATTAATACCATTGTTTATTTCTACATCTATAGCTGGTCCTGATACATTGATGCCGGATACCTGTGCAAATTCGATGACCATTGCTGATAGACCATTCTGCATCATTCCCGGTGGAGGTGAATATGCAGTGGTCTGAATTGTTCCATCAGGAAATTTGATGCCTCCCTGGCTGGAAAAGATGATGCCATTAACTTCTAATTTTTCAGAGGGGATTGGGGTGCCAATACCTATGTTTTGAGCTGAAAGTAATAATGGAAAGCAAAGTGAGAGCAGAAGTAGGGTTTTCATTTTAAGATTTTTAGGGTTATTATGATGGCACTACGATTGAGATAGACAGCAGGTCATCTAATATTGAGAATGAAATTAAATAAATAATTGAATAGTTGTTGCTTTTTTATATCTTTTTAAAGACCATATTCAATGCGAAATTGATGTGACAGACTATTTACTTATGAATTGCTTGGTTGTTAGTGATTTTTCATTTAGGTATTAAGTTAGAATTGATTATCTTAGGTAAAACTTAAACCATTACAATGAAAACATTGACCTACATAATTGCTATGATTATTCTTCTGGCTTGCAATACTGAAACCCAACAAACTGAAGCTTCTGAAACGATGACAGAGGAAACGGGTATAGACCAATATAAGCCTATCGATAGTGATGAAGCGCTGATCGCAACCGCATTAATGGCAGCCCCTGCTGAATTTCGGGATGAATCTACTGTAATAGGTTACAACATGGCCGGAGAATTTGTAACAATGAAAGAGGGTACCAATGACTTGATCTGTCTTGCAGATGATCCTAAGAAAGAGGGATTTATTGCTGCATGCTATCACAAAGATATGGAGCCTTTTATGGCTCGCGGGCGGGCACTTAGAGAGGAAGGTAAAGGGGCGGAAGAAATATTTAATATCAGGGAAGAAGAAGTTAAAAGCGGGAAGTTAAAAATGGGTAAAGAGGGTTCTACACTTCATATCTATTACGGTCCCGATAGTAGTTATGATCCTTCTTCGTCAGAAGTTTCTAATGCGAAGTACAGGTATGTAGTGTATATGCCATACGCCACAGCAGCATCAACAGGTCTGCCGGAAAAGCCCATAGCTGCTAATCATCCCTGGATCATGAATCCGGGTACACACAGAGCGCATATTATGATTTCACCTGTGGAGTAATGGTAGTGTCGATGAAATAGTTGTAACAGGCTATGGAAAGGTAAAGCAGCAGGATCAAAAACCGGAAATTATATTTAAACCCATCAAAGTTGAGTATGAGGTGAAGGTCAAGTTTGCCATTGAATAAGTGGCATTTTGATTAAGTCTTCACCAGGCAGTAAATTCTTCTTATGCTTGCATCCAGGTAAGGCATGGAAACCTTGGCTTCATAATGCAACATACTTGCGCCCTCTCCCATTTCTTCACGTAACTCTTGTTCATATTGCGCTATTCCTTCGTATACTTTTCTCTGGGAGTCCTTCCATCCGGGACTATCATGTCTGGAATTAAATGTCATCTTTGATTGTTTGAACAAATCAATGGGGTCCTGGTCAATTAAATCCCAGTGAGTAAAAACAAATCGACCGCCGGGCTTTAATACCCGTCCTATTTCCTTCAGTGCAAAAAGTTTATCAGTGACCGTCCAAAAGGAATCAAAACTTACCACAGCGTCGACCATCTCATCATCGAGTGGAATATTATAAAATTCACCTACGTGGAAAAGTGCCTCCTGTTCTAATTGGAATTGAGTGGAGAATGATTTTGCTTGTTCTATAGCCTCTTCGATGATATCGATCCCTAGTAATTTCGCTCCTGTTTCTTCAGCCAGTTTTAGCCCGGGTCCTCCCTTGCCACAACCGATATCCAAAACTACATCTTGCTCATTTAATGAAAGCAGCTTTAGAATCTTTTGTAATTCTGACTTCGTCAAATAACCATAATGACGAAGTCCTTCAGGATATTCATCCCGGAAAGCTTCGCGCCATATTTTCTCCATCCATTGACCTTCACCCTCATACTGATAAAACAGACGGTAGTATTTGTCGTTAATATTTTTTTGTGACACTAAATGAAAGCCTTCAATAGATTATTTGGATTGCTTGTCTATTTAAAACTTTAAAATGTCAGGGAGAAATTTAGAGGCCAAATCCTCATAATAGGGTCTTAGGGCCTTAACATCCGGCGGAGTTGCAGCTTTCGAATACAAATCGTATTGGTTAAATTTGTCAACCCATTCAAACAATTTGTGATCGTGTTTATTCATCAGATGATCATAGGCCTTTTCTCTGTGTTGTGAATAAAAGCTATGATATCGAAGCATATACAAGCCTTCTTCAGGCAAGTAATCCTTCATGATGTGATAAATGTATTCGTCATGACCCCAGGACATATGCACATTGTCCAAACCGCAATTTTCAGAATAGATTCCCATTTTATCGCTATAAATCTCGTGTGTACTGTCGGGGTTATCAGAAAAATATTCGCTGTAAACGATCTTGTCAGAATGCTTGCACCCGACGGGAAAGGTATCACCTACGACGGCCCACTGTGGCTCACCATAGAGGCACAAAACTTTTCCAAGGTCATGGAGAAAGCCGGTCAGAACAAACCAATCAGGATGCCCATCCGCTCTAATAGCTTCGGAGGTCTGTAATAAATGTTGGGTTTGATCTAAATCTGTATCGGGGTCAGAATCATCCACCAATGTATTCAAGAACTCTACTGCATCCCAGAGTGTCATTTCTTTTTTGGTCAATGATAGATATTGATCTTCTTTTGATCTTACAAAATCATAGGTTTGATAAATGTGGTTCATCTTATAAAATTCACGCACAGTATCTCTGGCGGGATCATCGTAATTGCGAAAATCCTCCTTTGCCTTTTCTTTGGGTTCTGGATACCTTGTGAGAACATCTTCTTCCCACATTTCCATGGTGTCATGTGCGTTCTTTAACTCTTCTTTTGATAAGTCCATTCGATTTCGTATTTCCTGTGTAATTTACTACTATTTCATGTAATATTCCAAGTGTCCGCCTTTCATTATTTGCGAATGCAAAAGGAATGGTTGATTTAAATTCCGGCCATTAAAAACGATACGCTCTACCTTTTCTCCCTTCCCATGCTTTTCGATGATTAGTTTTGAAAAGTTTGGTAGTACCAAACTTATATTTTCAAATATTGGTGTAGAAAGTGTATAGATGGGATCTGCTTCGACACCACCGGTCATCTGAAAAAAACCCGTTTTCATCAAAACTGCCAATGATCCCATCAGCCCCTGATCTTCATCTCCATTATACCCAGTATGCGGACTCAATCCCCCGAAAGTAGTCGTGACAATCCGGGAAGCCCAGTATTGCGTTAAATCAGGTCTGTCGAGGTGATTGAAAATGTAGGCAGTTTGCATGGATGGTTGGTTGCCATAGTTTATAGGAATTCTGGCTAAAGTGGGATCTTCACCTCGAGCATGCGAATCTCCGGCAGTGAAGCCACGCTCTGCGGCTGCCTCAAATTGAGCATTTAACTTTTCAACAGCCTTATCTTTTCCGCCCATTAGCTCTGCTAAACCATCCAGGTCATGTGGCACGAACCAAGTGGCCTGAGCGGCATTAGACTCTACAAAGCCATTGGTGTATTCATAGGGATCAAACGGTTCCTTCCATTTGCCTTTCTGGTCTTTCGGCCTCATCCAGCCGGATTGTGGGTCATACACGTTCTGATAGTTTTTAGAACGCTGCATAAAATATCGATAATCCTCCTCCTTCCCGAGTGATTTGGCCATCTGAGCAAGGGTGTAATCCTGAAAAGCATATTCTAAAGTCAATCCTGCGCCTGCCTGGTGATACCCGAAATCACCATAAGGATTGGGGTAGGGAACATACCCTTTCGTCATATAATCTTCCAATCCTCCTCCCTTATTGGTTTCATGTTCATATCCAGCTTTAGACATAATGCCACCGGAAACGTGATTTTTCTTAAGCGCCTCATAGATTTTTGAGGGTTCACCTATGTCAAGGTTTTTTTGAAATGCGCTGACGATGAGTGGAGTAGAGCTTGCACCTGTCATGACATAGGTATAATTACCTCCGGAAGGTCCCCGGGGAACCAATCCTCCATCCTTATAGTATAACAGCATGGATTTAACAAATTCGCAATAAATGTCAGGATAGAGCAATCCCCAAAGTGTGGTTAAGGTCCATTGTGCACCCCAGAATGAATCCGAGTTGTAGTGATTAAATTCCGGATTGCCTTCAGCATTCAGAGGAATCCGGCCGATCCTAAAATTTTCTCCGGTATGATCAGGGTAGGAACCATTTACATCGCTGATGGTTCTTCTTCCTTGTAATGCGTGCCAAAGGTCAGTGTAAAATCGTCTGACAGTGATCGAATCAGCTGGCACTTCTACTTGCACCCGACTCAATAAACGGTTCCACTCCTCCCGAGATTCTTGAACGATTGGATCAAATTCCCAGCCTGGAAGTTCCCGTTCCATGTTTTCTTGGGCATTTTCAATGGCAGTATAAGAAATGGCCACCTTCATTTTAAGTTCATCAATATCATCGCCAAAGACAACCAGTTGGTGATCAGCATCTAATTCGATGAGTTGATGAATCTCCTGATCGAAATGCACAGCGAAATGGACTTTTAGATCTTTCGGCCTTCGCCTGGTAGGTGCGTTCGTTATTTCACCGTGAATGGTTTTGTTGTTGACTTTCAAAAGCCGTCCATTCTTCATATCCGCAGGACCTAGTCGTCCATTACTCTGAAATATAACAGCACGTTGACCATCCTTTCGAAATTGATAGCGATGAAAGCCAACACGTTTAGTGCTGGTTAATTCTGCTTCAATGTCATATCGGTCCAATTCGACTTTATGATATCCGACGCTAGCTTCTTCTTTTTTATGATCGAACTGGGAATAATATCCTTGCTCCCACAATTCACTTTTATACTCATAGCAGACAGGCAGCACAGATATTCCGGCGATTTGCCAGCCATGTATATGACTAAATCCTTTTATGGTATCCGTGTCATATCTATATCCACTGCCCCAGGCTCCTCCGATTTGAGTATCAGGGCTAAGATTGACCATTCCAAATGGTCTGCAGGCGGATGAAAAGAAGAACCATCTGGAATTGGCGGCATCCAGTAGTGGGTACACCAAATCCACTGGTTCAGTTGACTTTGTGCCGCTATGAGGAGAGGTGGCGACCAAGTTTTGACCATAACAAGCGTCTAATAAAATGGTAAATACCAGGATGGCTGATGTTAAAATAGTCTGTAGTTTTTTCGTCATTGGTCTGTGTAGAATAAATGATTGAAAATCGCCAAGTTAATTGTATATATCTTTTGTCTAATCATTGCTAGAAGAATTTTTTTGAATATATTGAGGTAATTAAGCTATTATACTCCGTTACGAAAACTTAATGAGAACATTTTATCTACTTATAGTCTTTGTGCTATGCTATTTTTGGGGCGTTGGCCAATCTATTGACATTTCAGGAAAGGTAACCGATTCAGAAACAGGTGAGGACCTGATCGGTGTGACGGTATATCCACTTGGAAATCTGAGCGCAGGTACAGCAACTGATTTCGATGGAACCTACAGTCTAAGCGCTGAAGTTGGAGATACATTGGTGTTCAATTTTTTAGGTTATAATGAACAAAGAATTGCAGTTGACACACGGAGGGATATTGATGTAAGCTTAGAGCCTGAATCTATGGAATTGGACGAAGTAGTCATCACGGCTTTGGGCATGAAGAGGGAAAAAAAATCTTTAGGGTATGCTACCCAAGAGGTGGATGGTGAGTCCATCAGTGAAACGAGGGAATTAGATATGGTGAATTCTTTGTCTGGGAAAGTAGCCGGGGTAAACATCACGCAGGCTGGTGGCGGTCTCGGAGGAGGTGGAGCCAGAATTGTGATTAGAGGTGAAACATCACTGGCCGGCAACAATGGCCCTCTTTTTGTGATCGATGGCGTTCCCGGAGGATCTAATGATGTGGCATCAGATGATGTGGCTTCAATTTCAGTTCTGAAAGGTCCAGCGGCTGCGGCATTATATGGCTCGAGAGCAGCAGCAGGAGTCATTTTGATCACTACTAAATCAGGTGCTGGAGCAAAAGACAGAATAGGTGCGGATCTAAATATCAGTATTGCCGCACAAACCCCTTTTATCCTTCCTAAATATCAAAATCAGTTTGGACAGGGTTCGGGTGGTCAATATCGATACTTTGATGGCAATAATGGTACCTGGCCGGATGGATCGATATCCAATGATGACTCCAGAATCAATTGGGGCCCTCGATTTGATGGTGAAATCAGACCTCAATTCAATGGTTATTTGCCTTGGGTTGCCTACCCAGATAACGTAAGAGATTTTTATGAAACTGGAATGATTTATAATAACAATGTGGCCGTGTACGGTTCCAATCAAGCGGGAGACTTCAGATTGTCGTATACCAACATTGCTCAGAAAGGCATCATTCCAAACACAGGATTAGGTACAGATCGAATCGATTTTGGAGCGACCCTAAATTTAAATAAGGACTTTAAAATTAGTGCAAATATTAAGTACATAGAATCCAGTAGTGAAAATAATCAGGGATTTGATCCTCGACTTTATCCAAGAAACATTGACATACAAGCCCTCAAAGACTATTGGGTGCCAGGCCTTGAAGAACTACAGCAGCTGCAATGGCGGGCGAGTTCGAACAATCCCTACTTCCTTCTTTATGAAAATACAAGAAGCTTTGACAACTTGAGATTGCTGGGAAATATTACAGCGAATTATCAGATTACGCCGAAACTATCTTTGATGGGAAGGGTAGGGCAGAATAGATCCTATGTAGAAAATTTTGCTCAGAATGCATTCAGTACGGTGGGTCCTAATAACAGGTTTGGTGCATTTTCGACCGGACAGGGCAAATCGAGAGAATTGAATGCTGACTTTTTAGTGAGATACCAGGAAGACATCACGCCTGATTTGAACGCAATTTTTTCTTTTGGCGGCAATCACCTCGAGACGGATGGTTCAGGAATCAATAGTAGGGTAGATCGACTTTTAGTTCCGGATATCTATAATCTTGGAAATCGCAGAGTTTATCCGATTACAAACAATAATATTTATGAAAAACGATTGAACTCGTTATACGGCTTCGCCAATTTTGCCTACAGAAACTTCCTCTACCTCGATGTAACTGCACGTAACGATTGGTCGAGTGCCCTGCCAGTCAATAACAATTCGTACTTCTATCCGTCCTTTACACTGAGCGGGCTGGTCCATGAAGTGGTCAGATTACCATCTGTAATTAGCTTTATGAAGTTGCGCGGTGGTGTGGCAAGGGTTGGGAATGATACCGGACCATATGCCTTGCAGGATCAATATTTCTGGGGGCAAGGTGAGGGTGGAGTGGCCACCATTGTGCAAAGTAATACGAAGGCCAATGCTAACCTCAAACCAGAGTTAACCAGTGCCTGGGAGGTAGGTACGGATATTCGATTTTTCAACAATCGTTTCCAACTTGACGCCACCTACTATAACTCCCTGACTTCCAATCAAATTTTAAGAGTGGAGGTTTCACCTACAACGGGATACGACTTTATTCTGAAGAATGCGGGCAAAATCAGGAGTACTGGGGTAGAGCTACTGATTAATGGTGACATTATACAAAACAGTAACTTTAATTGGAACACTACATTGAATTGGTCCTACGATCGGTCAGTTGTGGAAGAATATGACCCGGAAAGCCCTGAAGCATTTCTTTCCAGAAGTGTAACAACACATTTATTTGTGGAAGACAGACTGGGAGAAAGAAGGGGTGCGCTTTATGGTAAAGGTTATCAAAGAGCTCCAAACGGGGAGATCCTTTATACCCGGTCTGGTGACACACAGCGGGGAGGTAAGATCTTTCTCGGCAATTATAACCCTGATTGGATGGGATCTATCTATAACGATCTAAAGTATAAGAATTTCGGTTTGGGATGCCTTGTGGACGTCAGATATGGGGGTGTTTTTTATTCTTCAACCAATTATAACCTGAACATCAGAGGTCTTTCTGAAGAGACCCTTTTAGGTGGAATCGGTCCTGATGGTAATTATGTGGAACGAGAATACATTGTACCTGATGGAATGTATCTGGACAATGATGGAAACTATAAAAAATTGACTGCAGAAGTGCTAAAGGAATCAGGACTTAGTTCAGGTGGGTTGACAGGTCAGCAATACTGGGAAAATGTAATGGATAATGAGATTCCGGAGGCGGTCATATACGATGCCAGTTATCTCAAAATCAGAGAACTTAGTTTGTCATACACCATTCCGGATCAATGGGTCAAGCAAGCCAAGATGAGAAATGTAAGTGTAGGAATAGTGGTAAGGAATCTGGCTGTTTTTACTGAAGTTCCTAATGTAGATGCAGAAACTTTCAGTGGTTCAGACCAGGCTGGTGCTGTGCCCGGCTTAGATAGGGGTGGCATCCCTTCAGTCCGGAACATTGCATTTAATTTAAACATGAAATTCTAATGAGATATAAAATCATTTTATTTATGGCGCTAATGGCATGTATCTCTTGTGATACATGGCCGGAAGACATTAACATCAATCCAAATGCTCCTAACGGACTACTGGAAACAGAAAGTGACAGCGATGTGGACCCGTCTGTATTTATGATACCCATGTTGTGGTCGACCGTTAGTGGCTTTGATTATTTGGCGTGGAATGTGATACCCGCAGTGTGCGAGTATCACGGAAAAACGAAGAGTTTGAGTCAGGGAAACAGGCACAAATCCTGGCATGCCTTCGACGATTCAGGATTTTGGGTGCCTATGTATAGTTCCATTAGGGTCGTTAAGAATCTTCGGAATGCAGCCCTTAAAGCGCAAGACGTCAGATATGAAGCCATCGCTGATATTTGGGAGTCCTATACATTTTCGATGATTACTAATCTGTATGGTGATGTACCATACTTTGACCCCATATCTGAACAGCCCCCCTTGCTCAGTACTTATGATCCACAATCAGAAATTTATCCCGCCATACTTGCCAAATTGAAAGATGCCGGAGAAGCTTTGAATAGATCAGATGTACCTATAAATCAAAGCAATGACCTGGTTTTCGGTGGTGATATCCTGAAGTGGAAGAAGTTTGCAAACATGTTGAGAATTAGATTGGGGATGTACATGGCAGATGCCGCTCCCGAAGAAGCAAAATCCATTTTACAGGAAATACTCTCCGATACAGAAAACTATCCCATCATGGAGTCGAATGATGACAATGCGAGTTTCAAAAATGATGGTGTGGAACGACCTTCAGTATTGTATAATATTTCAAAAGCTAAGATTGAAGAAGCACCATTTAGTAATGTCTTTATTGAGCGACTGATTTCGTTGAATGATCCAAGGCTTCCGATTATAGCCAAGCCTGTCAGAAAGGTGCATACAGATCCAACGACCCATGTTTTGCCAAGCAATCCAGGAGAGGTAAAATATGCCGGACATCTTTATGGCATCACTACAGATAATGCACATGCTGCACAATGGAATGGAGGGTTTCCATTCGCTTCAGCTCTGGGAGACTTTTTCAGAAAAGAAGATGTGACCGGACAGCCTTTACTGGAGTCTGCTTCTACGCCTACTTTGATTGCTCTTTATTCTGAGCAGGAATTTTTTATTGCCGAGGCCATTGAGCGTGGTATGGTTGCTGGGGATGCGCAGATGCATTATGAAAACGCAATCGAGGCTTCTTTTAATTTTTATGGTGCTGATTTTACAGGTTCAGGTTATCAGGGAGCGTATGGTTCTCAAGGTGTAGCTGGCCTTGCAGAATATTTGTCCCAACCAGATGTGGATTATAACGGGGGGAGAGATAAGTTGACACTCATTGCTGAGCAAAAGTGGTTGGCATCCTTTTTCCTTGGACTAGAGCCTTACTTTGATCATAGAAGGACCATGCTGCCTGAAATGAGGGCATCCTCCGGTGCTGAAAATTTTGGTCCGAATGGAAGCGGAAGTAAATTCCCGAGCAGGGCCGCTTACTCAGATTCTGAAACTGCTAATAATCCTGGAAATGTTTCTTTGGCCAGATCAAATGGCTTTGATGTTCCGATTACTACAGATGAAAGCAGAAACGAAGCGAAGATGTGGATCATTAGAAATAACGATTTGCAAATGCCGATTTTCCAGGAACCAATTTATAGTAGTGAATACCCCGTCATAGCTTCAGTGCCGGGTTCCGGAACAGATTTTTTGAGTTGGTACAATGATCACTGGGATTCAATGTTTTGGTGGAAATAAGATCGAATGAAACGAGTAAATAAAATATTGATATTAATTCTTACAGGTATACTGCTGGCTTGTGGTGGATTTGTAGAAGATGGAATAGAAGTGGATTATGAGGATTCGGATGCGAGTTTGGAGATCAATCCTATTGGGCAAAAGAATGGTGCTGCCAATGACATTGTAAGCTTTGAAATTCTAGCAGATTCTGATTTTGACATCAAATCGTGTATCATCAAAACAACCATAGAAGGAAAGAATGGATCCGGATATAACGTCAGTGACGATTCGTATGACGATCCTTTCGCTGATCATAATTTCGGCACCATCAGACCTGGAATAAAGCAATTTAAAGTGCGGTATGATTACATCATTCCGGATGATGCTAATAAATCAAGAATCACGGTCATATTAATCGATGAATCGGGAAAAGTTCAGAAGGAAACAACGGTAGAAGTCGTTCCCGCTGTAAGGGTCTATAATGAATTGGTCGTTTATGCAAAAGATGCTACATTTCACGATGCCATTGCTGCTTCAGAAGGTATGGTATATCAGGACATAAAGTCTAATTATAGCACATTCTCGGCTGAAAATGTTGCAATCCAGGAGAAGATAGACATTATTTTTTATTATAATCCTGCAAATAATAACTCGGTCATTGCAGCTCCAGCATCTGGTAGGCTAGACCTTGATCTAAATGTAGAGAACAGCACTAAATTTATGAAGATTGACATTGCAGCAGATACAGATCTTGAATCTCTATCCGCTGGAGATGTAGAAAGAATCACAACAGAGGCAGAGATATCAGCAAATGGATCTACAGTAGTTGATCGGGTGGAGCGTGGTGATTTTATCGCTTTTGTTGCAGACTTAAATGCCATTAATTCACTCAATAAAGGAATTCTCAAAGTCGATGCGCTGCATCCTGGCGCTGTACCCAGATATGATGGCACTTCCTATGTATTAAAATGCTCTATAATTGTCCAACAATAAAATGATGATAGCAATCAAAAAATATATACTTGTTTTATTGGGCTTGATTGCCTTCACATCCATTCATTCACAATTTAAAGTTGCAGAGCAGGACTCATTGGCTTTAGTAGCCTTCTATTGGGCCACAGATGGTCCTAACTGGATATCTAATCAGGAGGGCTTTAATCGTGAAAACCTTTCCACTGAATGGCAGGATTTTTATGACGGAGGGTTTAACAAGTGGTTTGACGGTCCCATTTCAGAATGGTTTGGTGTAAGAGTGGAAGAGCGGGCTCTCCCTAACTCTACGGAAACGATCGGTAGAGTGACCTGGCTCTGGCCGGTTATTGGTCGGAGAACAGACGGGCAGAACAATTTGTCTGGATATGTTCCGCATGATGTTGGACTCTTAACGGCATTGCAGCAGTTTCGGGTCAATGGGAATGATGGTTTCAGAGATGAAATCATACCAGATGAGTTGTACTTAAAGTCCTTACAACATTTCGATACCGAGGCCGCATGGTTCGGAAAAGGAATTTCTGATGCATTTCGTAATTGTACGGATATTCGAAAAATCAATGTTCGATATAATAATTATGATTATGTCCCTAATCTGGATTTCCTGGGAGCTGAAGGTGCAAGAAATCTACAAGGGACGCAATGGTTTTACAATAGTCGTTTCTCCTATTTCTTAATGGAAAGGATCGTTGAATTTTTCTACTCAGTTTCGCCAAACCCAATGGAGTTTGGACTGGAAGCAAGGGATATGTTTGATGTGGGTGATGTTCAGGAAATCGTAGCACCGCTGGGCTCATCAGTTGAGATGATTTGTACTGAGGCAGGAACAAAAGAGGAGTTTATTACCTATCAATGGTTTAAAGAAGGACTGAGTAGATTTGGGAGAGATGATAAAACATATAGTATCTCCAGTGTGAAAGAATCTGACTATGGTCACTACACTACAAGGATTACAAATGATTATGTCAAATCCTATGATAGCAATGGCAACTATGGTGAAGTATTTACTAAAGGAGTATTTCTGGTACCTGAACCTGTCGCCCCCGTGATTCAAAAGGCAGTGGTCCATGATAGTGGTCAGTATATTGATTTGTACTTTTCAAAAAGAATGGCCGGATCAGAGGGATATGAAGGCTTGATTGTACAGGCTGATGGACAAGTTCATGAGGTTAGTGGATTTGAAATTAGAGGTAGAATCGACAGAGAAGTCAGAATTTTCTTAAGTGAAGCAATTGCAGAAGAAGAGCGTGTGATTTTGAGTTATGAAGGATCGGTTATTGCTGATCAAAATGGCGGGAAGCTTAATGCATTAGATGAAATGGAAGTAGAGAATCGGGCGGGACAGTCTCCTCAACTCCTTTCGGCTGTTACCACTTTAGATGGTAGTGGAATCATCTTAAATTTCGATTATTTTATTGATGCGAATTCAATTCAAGATGCGTCATTTGTTGTTCAAGGGAACAATACCTATGAAGTGATAAACAAGACACTTCTGGCAGGGCCTTTAGATAATTATATCTCAAAATCAGTCCTACTTACCTTAAATGAGTCATTGAGTGACAGTACGGAAATACTTTCTGTACAGTATCAGGAAGGAAGCATTCATGGTCTATATTCCGGAACTGTCATCCCTGGGGAAACCATAGATGTGGAAAACGTGGTTACCGTAGATCGATCTGAAGTGACCCTTTATTTCGAGGATGGTAGTGAATCCTTTACGGACATGGTCATTGAAGGCAGCTGGAGAATAGTGCCAATTCAACTTTACGACGACGGCAGTAATGGTGATCAAGTGGCAGGGGACCATACTTGGACTGTTACTACAGCTTTGGCAGATGATGAATATGATTGGGATGTTTTCTCAAGAACCACAATTGCAGTCACGGATACCGTTTATTCCACAGACTCATTGGGCAATACTGTACTCACTTTGATGCCCAGAGAGGAAAATATGGACTCACTTATTACAGGCAATGTATTTCTTAGTTTTAGAGTTGCTGACCGGCAGGTAACTGGTGATACGCTCTTTGGAATCTTAAATCGAGATGTCACTTTTAATGTTCAAGCCAATACAGATGGAGATAATCTTTATTTGATGGGTATCGACAATGATTGGAACGACGGATACCTTATGGAAAAGATGGGAGACCAATTGTACACCTTTACCTTGCCTAAGAAAACAGCGGGTGATGTCATTACCTACAATTATCGAAAAGGGGAGGAATTTGAAAATCAAACTCCGGAAACCAGAAATTATACGGTTGTAAATGATGAGAATATCATCAATGATGTTTTCGGTATCTTTACTCATATAGAGGACCTGGATGCCATTGACATAAAAATCTATCCCAATCCATCAAATGGTGATCTAATCAACATCGAATCTGAATACACCATAGACCGCATAGAAATATATAATCATTTAGGTCAAAGAGTCAAAAGCATGAATACGAATGGTGAAAAACAAACTACAATCCAACTTTCAGAATGGAATAGTGGGATTTATCACCTTGTGGTTGAATCAAAAATACAATCGTCAAGAAAAACCTTTAAAATACTGATTTACTAAACAATGAAAATTATGGCAACAATTAGACAACTTTTTACGATATGCCTGTTGGCATGTCTAAGCTTTTTTACCTCAAACCTAAATGCGCAGGATCTCGCAGCAGACTCACTGGCTTTAGTGGATTTATACAATCAATGTGGAGGTGAAAACTGGGATGGTTTCGAATCCTGGTTCAATGGTCCTCTTTCGACATGGCGAGATGTGACCGTAGACAGCGCGACACAACGCGTTACCCATGTAGAATTTATTAATATGTCATTGGTAGGTACATTACCTTCTAGTCTGGGCAACCTGGACCAAATGAGTGGCAAGATTCAACTCAATGGCCACGAAGGATTAACAGGCGAGCTGCCGGCATTCTTATGGAACTGGGTGAATGTCGAAAGGTTTCAGGTAAAGTTCTGTGGCTATACATCGATAGATGTCACCGGCATGGAAAATATGGTTAACCTGACAGAGTTTAATTCTGAGAATACGCCGATCGCTGGTATGGTTCCAGCGGTGATTTTCGAGTTACCTGCCATGGATAAATTGTATTTGCATGATAGCGAGTATGATGCCCTACCACCTAATATAACCTCTATTTCCGGCTACACCAGACTTTACCTCAATGGTAACAACCTTACTGAAATACCGGACATGTCAGGCATTACCTGGGGCGATGGGGCAAAAATCCGAGTTCATAATAATAAATTGGACTTTGAAGATTTAGAACCTAACGTTTCTATTCAGGATCAAATGCCAGTGGAAGAGTTCAGGTATTCACCACAAATGACGACATCTGAATTAACTTTCATGTATCCCGATGTCGGAGATACTGTAAGGCTTGATGCTACGATACCCGGATCGCAAAATGTATACATTTGGTTAGATGGGGATGATGAAATTGTTGCTGAGACAGCGATTTACGAAATAGAGTCATTTGATCCTGCAGTACACTCAGGGAAATATTATTCTGTAGCACAAAGTACGCTTGTACCAGGCCTGGATATTGTTTCTGAGCCAGTATATCTATATCAGTCACCATTGATTCAGGATTCAATAGCATTGGCAGATCTTTATAATAATAACGGTGGAAATACTTGGGAGGGTTACGATACCTGGCTCAATGGACCAATTGCTGATTGGGAAGGTGTAACTGTCGACAGCGCTACTCAACGTGTAGTCGGAGTGGATTTCAGAGATATGCATCTGACCGGTACACTTCAGGAAACGCTAGGAAATTTAACCGAGATTTCAAGTAAGATAGAGTTCAGAGATGACACTCTGTTGGTGGGTGCACTTCCTTCATTCTTATGGAACTGGACAAAAGTTGAGCGCTTCCAATTAAAATTTAGTGGAATTACCTCCATAGAAACAGACGGCGTTGAAAAAATGGTAAACCTAACAGAATTCAATACTGAAGGATCACCTATAGAAGGCATGGTACCAGCTGAATTTTTCATGTTGCCTTCAATGCAGAAATTGTATTTCCATGACGGAGAATATGATGCCTTGCCTCCAGAAATGGTCACTACCAGCGGATTGGACAGATTATATTTAAATGGAAACAATCTTACTGAGCTACCTGATATGTCTAATATTGTATGGGCTGAAGGAGCAAAAATACGGGTTCACAATAACCACTTGACTTTTGAGGATCTAGAGGATAATATTGTATTAACCATGGATACATTGGTTGAAGAATTCAGATACTCTCCGCAGGCTAAAGTGGGTGAAATGATGACTTTAATGCCTGAGCCAGGTAGTGAAGTAACTTTACAAGTGCCGGTCGGTGGAAGTGAGAATGTCTATTCTTGGATAAAAGGAGAAGATCTGGTAGGCGAGGGTGAAAGCTTTGTCATAACTTCATTCGATGAAGCTGTAGATGCAGGGACCTATTATGTCGTGGTACAAAGTCCACTTGTTCCGGGCTTAGATATTGTTTCTCATGATATCGTGCTATTGGGAAATGCAGCCAGTATGGATTCTTTAGCACTTGTGGATCTTTACAACTTTAACGGTGGTGAAACATGGGTAGGTTATGACTCCTGGTTAAACGGACCCATTGATACCTGGGAAGGAGTTACTGTAGATAGTTTGACACGACGAGTAGTAGGGGTAGATTTTCGGGATATGCATCTGATTGGTACATTACAGGAATCTCTTGGTAATCTAACCGAGTTATCAAGTAAGGTTGAATTTAGAGATGATTCACTTCTAGTAGGTGCATTGCCATCTTTTCTTTGGAATTGGACAAAAGTCGAACGCTTCCAGTTGAAATTTAGTGGTATCACATCTATTGAAACAGAAGGGGTTGAAAAAATGGTAAACCTGACAGAATTCAATACGGAAGGATCGCCAATAGAAGGCATGGTCCCAGGCGCGTTTTTCACGTTACCATCTATGGTTAAATTGTATTTCCACGATGGTAATTACGATGCTTTACCTCCGGAATTATTGACCTCAAGTGGACTTGATAGATTATATTTAAATGGAAATAATTTGACAGACCTACCTGACATGTCAGGAATTGTATGGGGAGATGGTGCTAAAGTCAGGGTACATGATAACTTCTTAACTTTCGAAGATTTGGAAAGTAATGTGGTCATTACACAAGATACCCTGGTAGAGGAATTCAGATATTCTCCTCAGGCTAATGTAGGTGATTCAACAGCACTGGATCTGGATACCGGTGACACACTAGCAATATCAGTGAATGTAGGTGGTTCTTCCAATGTTTATACCTGGATAAAAGGTGAAGATATGGTTGTGGAAGGCGCTGAAGAGGCTACCTTGCAGATAGATAGTGTAACCACTGAGGATAGCGGATCTTACTTTGCTTTGGTTCAAAGTCCACTTGTACCAGGTTTGGATATATTCAGTGAACCTACTACCGTATCTGTAGCACCGCCTTCAGGCTTGGTGGAACTGACTTTCGATGGATTGAAAATTTACGGAAACCCAGTGGGTGAAAAAGTGAGAATTCAGTCCGAAGAGGTGATTGGAAAAGTTTCTGTTTTTAATGCAGCAGGACAATTGGTTTTCCGTCAAAGCTATAATGCCAAGGATATCCAATTAAATTTAGGTCATCTTCATGCGGGATTATATCATATCATGCTTCAGGATGATCAAAAATATCAGACCATTAGTGTAGTTAAAAAGTAGATTTATAATCTGTGTTATAAAAGGTTTCTGGCGTTTTGCTGGAAACCTTTTTTTATACATTGCCCAATAAGATGTAAATCAAAATCGTCACAACGACAAGGAAAATGCTGAATGATCTGGCATATTTCCAAGGCTTCAAATCAAGCACTCCGGCATCGTGAATGGTGAACCGCTCTTTAGGTGGCCTTAGCATAGAAACCAGATGCATCACAATGATGTTGCATACAAACTCAATGCCCCATATATGTACAAAGTGGAGGTCCACCTCAAGGACATAATAGGTGATGACATAGAATGCCAAGCCGAAAATTAGACCTGCCTTGGCACCTGTCGAGGAGACCCTGGGAAAAAGAAAGCCTGCGATGATAACACTGGCGATGGGAATAAAGAATATTCCATTAAGTTGCTGAAGTAATTGGTACAAACCCGCGGGAGCATTCGCGACATATGGGGCAATAAGGATTGCAAATGCAGCTAAAATAAACGACGTCCACTTACCAATTGAGACCAATGTAGATTCTTCTGCGGTCTTCTTAATGTACCTCTTATAGATTCCCAGGCTAAAAACAGTAGCCGCGCTATTTAGAGCAGAATTGAAAGTAGTCAGTATGGCCCCCATCATTACAGCAACGAAAAAACCAGTTAACCATGCGGGTAGTACCATTTTGACCAACCTTGGATAGATACTGTCCTGATCATCATAATACATGTCACCAAAATGATAGAAGGCTATTATTCCGGGTAAGACGATAACGATTGGAACCAGAATCTTCAGCAGACCTGTGAGCAGCAAGCCTTTTTGCGCTTCTTTTAAATTAACTGCACCTAAAACCCGTTGAATGATCGATTGATGCATGGTCCAGAAATAAATCTGATTGATCATGAGCCCGGTAAACAAAACCTCGAAGGGTAGTATGGCTTCCCTGGCACCTTGACCGATACCTGACTCCCGACTGACCACATTGAATTTTTCGGGAGCATTGGCAAATACTTCTGAAAGTCCTGTGAAAGGATTTCCACCTCCGATGGCCATGAGCGCCATAATGGGTACTAATAATCCAGCTACCAATAAACCAAAACCGTTAATCGTATCCGTGTAGGCGACCATTTTCAAACCTCCAAAAATGGCATAAATGGCTCCTAGACTTCCCACAAAAAGTATGGTAATCCAGATGCCTCTGCGCTGCGAAACACCCAGCATATCTGAGATTTCAAAAATCGCCTCAATATTTAAGGCGCCGGTATACAGTACAATAGGGAGAAGGGTAGCGACGAAAGATATGATCAGTAGTAATGCCACGATGGTCCTTGTCAATCCATCGAATCTTCTTTCTAAAAATTCGGGAATCGTGGTTAAGCCCATTTTTAAATACCGTGGTGCAAAGTACATAGCTGCGATCACCAGGGCCAATGCAGAGGTGACTTCCCATGCTACGATGATCGCTCCATTTCTATAGGAAGAACCGTTCATTCCCACCAGATGTTCCGTTGATATATTTGTTAGGAGTAGGGAGCCAGCGATTACAATTCCAGTAAGCGATCTGCCTCCTAAAAAATATCCATCTTGGGTATTGATGTTGTCCCTTCTTAATTTATAGCTGGCAAATGCTGCTACAAATCCTGTAAAAAGTAAGAAAGTTAGCCACGTCATGACAATAAATTTAATCAAATTAATGAAAGAGCATCATTTAATGCTACCTTAAAGTGAGGGTAAGATGATGCCTCAAAATCAGAGAGCATATCACATTATTCTCTAAATGATTCAAGGTTTAAATTAAAATAAGCATCAACATTAAAAATGATTAATGAACACAGGTTTAATGGGTTACGGTTTTATAATGGAAAGATCGCTTGTTGGTTGTTTCTTCTCTTTATGATTTTATCAAATGATGTCGTGGCACAGAATGAGATTTTATACAAGGAAGTGGATACAACTAAGCTTTATCTGGAAGCCCACTACCCGCCTTCCTGGGATAGTACCAGGACATACCCGGCCATAATTTTCTTTTTTGGAGGCGGTTGGAATGGTGGGGATCGTTCACATTTTAAACATCATGCCAACTACTTTTCTAAAAGGGGACTGGTTTGCTTTTTAGCTGACTACAGAACGAAGCAAAATAGTGGTACGACACCATTTGAATCTCTGAAAGATGCCAAGTCGGCGATCAGATATTTGAGGAAGAATACCCGTGCTTTGCACATTGATCCTAATAAAATCATTGGTTCTGGTGGTTCTGCAGGTGGACATCTGGCAGCAGCTGCAGCCATGATTGAAGAATTTAACGATGCTTCAGATGATTTGTCAGTCTCTTGCAAGCCAAACGCCCTGGTTCTGTACAACCCTGTCATTGATAACGGTCCAGGTGGATATGGTTATGAACGGATTGGTGATCAATACAAAGATTTTTCTCCTTTGCACAATATCAGACCTGGTGCTCCTCCGACGATTTTTTTCCTGGGTACTAGGGACTCACTGGTGCCGGTTGAAACGGCAGAGTATTATTGTATGGTTATGAAAGCGATCAGTAGTCCATGTACTTTGCATTTATATGAAGGACAGGGTCATGGCTTTTTCAACTACCGCAATTTTGATTATTACAAACTGACGGTTGAAGAAACTGATCATTTTTTGCAGGTCAATGGCTATCTTACCAATCAACCTCAAGTAATGATAGAGTGAACTGTTTAAATGTGCCCTTGAAAAATAATGTGGAGTAGATATTTGTCCTCTGGGCAAAGGATTTTGTTGAGTTTTAGTTGATCTGGATGGCTCGAAGCATACTAAGAAAATCAGTTGTGAAAGCGTAATTTAGGTGATGGAATCAAAGCTCTCTTTTAAAGCTTTCCCTATAATTTTTTGCCAGTTACCATGCATTATTTTCTGAATGTCGTCCTGGGAATACCCACGGTTTTCCAACAAGGTGGGAATTTTAGAGAGATCAGCAATAGTGTTGATATCTGAAGGGCATTGTTCTGTCCCAAACCCTCCATCCAGATCACTGCCAATGGCAATATGATCTGTATTACCGGCTATTTGGCAAATATGGTCCATGTGGTCAATCATATCACTTAAGGTCACGCTTGTATTTTTAGGAGTGGAAACTCCACGGGTCCAATCTGGTACCATCATCCAAGCGTCCAGTACCTGGCCGATGACCGCATTACGATCAATCAAGGCTCGAATCTGCTCATCAGAGAATTGGCGGTTGTGCGGAACCAGAGATCTAGTGTTGCTATGTGATGCCCAAACCACCCCGTTATAATGATCCAAGGATTCCCAAAAACTGGTATCACAAAGATGGGTAACATCCAACACGATCTTTAGCTCGTCCATTTTTTTCAGTAGTTCCCGACCCTTGTGACCGATACTTCCCTCACTGTTAGTTCCGTATGCATAAGTACCAGGACCATAGTGAGCGGGTCCTATAGCTCTGAGCCCCTGGTCATGAAGTTGGTATAAGTGATCGAAGTCTACTATGGAATCTGCTCCTTCAAGGGACATAAGATATCCGATGCTTCCCTGATCCCGATGACTCATAAAGGTCTGAAAATCTTCATAGGATTTAATTTGCTTCAGCTCTCCTTGTCGTTCCATTTCAAGATACCAGGCTATCTGGCCTTGAACAGTCGCCCAGGCCTGCTCTGGAGAATTCCAACCACCCAGAGGGTGTGAAGGCTTCGCATACCGGGCAATTAAAGTCGCTATACAGAAGAAAATGTTACCTCTTCGCATTTCAGAAAATGAAACAACACCATTTCCTCGATCGGGCTTATCACTTTGATCTTCTTCAAGCAGTCTGATCCTGTCAATGGGCATTCTCAAATCACGATTCCACTGCATAGCGTTCATGCTGAGGTCGAGATGCCCATCGATGATCAGCTGACTCGCCATTTACACCGTAATTTTTCTTTTTCGCGCAGTAACATCCCAGGTATCTGTAAAGTTACCTTCGGAAACAACGTGGATCTGTTCATAAAGGGCAACGGTAGGGCAAATGTGATAAGGATATGCAGTCAAAACCTGACCCACTTGTAACTGGTTCTTCTTTTTGCATTTGATGACCAGGTGTTCTTCAGATTGGCTGACTTGTTTTGCTTTCAGGTTATCCGTAAATTTGATCCGGGGAAAAGGATTTTCACTGGCTACACTTTTATGACCAAGATCCAGGCAATAATGATATTTGTCAATTTGTGATATGACTCTCGTAGCTAAAATTGCTGCCTTATTAAATGCCTGCTCTTTATAGTGCTCTGCATATCGTTGATCCCAAAAGATCCAGGTACCAGGGCTGCATTCCACATCATGAAACCTAGAATGGACTGTAAATGAGGGACTTCCCCCAGCTATAATATTTAATTTGCGACCTGTCAACTCTGTAATCTGATCAAATAATTTCTCGACTGGTCCAAAAGACTTCATAACCTTTTTGATCCGTTCTTCGAAGCTGGACATTCGAAGATGTCCATCGTAGCAATGAATGCCCATCAGTTCAACGTTTTCTAGGGCCTCGACCGTTTCTGCCAATTCAAATGCACTCTTTACCTTAATTCCTGTTCGATTTTGACCATTATTGATGTCGATATAGACTTGTGCAGTTTCATCTGCCAAAGCAAAAGTGTCGTTGAGAATTTGTACATTTTCGAAATCATCTACCACACTAGAAAAATTAGTATTGAGATACTTCTCAATTAAATTGAGATATCGGCCAATTTTTGGTCCTTGAAGAGCATAAGCGATGAGTACATCGGGAGCACCGGCTATTCCTAGCATCTCAGCCTCGGCAATGGTGGCGCATTTGAATTTGTTAATGCCTGCTTCCATTTGCATCTTTGCTACTTGCAGGCTTTTGTGTGTTTTAATGTGAGGGCGAAAGTGTTCTACTCCTTGTGCGTATACGATGGCTTGTTGAATATTGTATTCGACCATGTCTCGATCTGCGATTAAAGCAGGGGTGTCAATTTCCGAGTAATCAATTTTGTTCCAATAGTTGCTCAATGGATATCGCTTATTTTGTCAGTAAATTAATCATTTTTATTTGGAAACAGCCTTATGGCGATGTTTCCGGAACTGTAGCTTGGGATCAAATGCTTTCATTGAGAATTACTTCAGTAAAAATTGGGCTTCGATTTCAACTGGGATATTATCAGGAAGAGAACCCATTCCTACTGCTGATCTTACTCCTACGCCATGCTCTTGACCCCAAATATTTCGAAACAGCTCACTACAGCCATTGATGATGTAAGGGTGCTTGCCAAATTCTGGCGTACAATTGACCATTCCAAGAACCTTAACGACTCTTTCGATCCTATCTAAGCTTTCCAGGTTATCAAGCAACGTTGAAATAATGGAGAGGCCTACCTGTTTAGCAGCTAGCTTACCTTGTTCAATATTCAAATCCTGTCCGATACGTCCTTTGATTAGGGTTCCGTCCGTTCTGAATGTCCCATGTCCTGAAACATACGCCATATTACCAACAATCAAAAAAGGTTTGTATACCCCCATAGGTTGAGGTGGTGGAGGAAGTTCCAGATTGAGATTCTCGAAATTTTGTTGTGGGTTCATGATTTTATTTGTTGTTGTAAGTTATTGAATTTTCATTGTATTTATCGGGCATGTTTGATTTATCTACAAACTGCTTTGTGTCTGCCACGATTCATCTGCAAGTAACCTACCCACCACACTAAAGCAATAATTCCAAGAAAAGGACACCTAGTAAGCCTGTTACAGACACGATGATTTCCATCACACTCCACGTTTTCAAGGTATCCTTGACCGACATGTTGAAATATTCTTTAAACAACCAGAAACCAGTATCATTGACATGTGAAAACATGAGGCTTCCTGCACCTGTGGCCAAAACCATCAAGGCTGGATTCGCCCCCGTCAAAGAAATCAAAGGAGCGACTATGCCAGCAGCTGTCAGGCCTGCAACTGTTGCTGATCCAACGCAAAACCGAATGACTGAAGCTATTCCCCATGCAAGTATCAATGGAGAGACTTGAACACCCTCCAGCAATTGACCGATCAATAAACTGACCTCACTCACAACCAAAATTTCTTTAAGTGCTCCAGCTCCAGCTATGATGAAAAGAATCATGGCAATGTCTTTGACCGCCTTGAGAAGGGATTCACCCACTTCAAACATTGACTTACCTCTACCCACTCCCAAACTAAAGATGGCAAATAGAATGGTCAATACCATTGCAATCACAGGATCACCTACAAAAGTTAAAACGGGATGTTCTCCAAAGATAATTTCTAGCAATGCTGCTCCTGCAATTAATAAAACGGGTAACAATGCAGTGAAAATACTAACGAACAGCGAAGGCATCTCATCATCTTCAAATCGTTTTCCGCTGAACAATGATTTCAAAGGTTTTGGTCTGTATTTTTTCAAAGTACTTCCAAACACCGGACCACCTAGAATGATTGCTGGAACCGCGACGATTAATCCATAAATTAAAGTCTTTCCCATATCTGCTCCAAATGCTTCCACCAATGCTGAAGGTGCAGGGTGGGGCGGCAGATAACCGTGTGTCACAGAAAGTGCCGATAACATGGGCAGACCTATGTATAAGAGTGGCAATTCGGTTCTGGCAGCGACCGTAAATACCAATGGCAATAGAATGACAAAACCTACAGAATAAAACATGGGAATACCCACAATAAAGCCTGTGATGACCACTGCCCATTGTACATAGCGGCTCGGAAAAACTTTGATCATGGAATCAGCAATACGTTGCGCTGCACCAGAATCAGCAACCAATTTTCCCAGCATTGCTCCACACCCAAGAATAATGGCTAAAAAACCGAGGGTATTTCCAATCCCCCTTTGGACAGCTTTACTCACCTCGTCGGCAGGAATACCAAATGCCAGCCCTAAGCCAAGTGAAACAATAATGAATGAGAGAAAAGCATTGAGTTTGAGAACACTGATTAATAAAACAAGTACAAGAATGCCTCCCAGCACCATTGCAATTTCCATTTTGTTCTGATTTTGATAGAACCAAAGTACAAATATTTATATTAGTGCGTTATTGTAATGGCACAATTTCAAACAAGTTAGCAGGACATGACAGGATACAGAAATCTATTTTTAGTGGCGATGATGGCATTGGTTAGTGCCTGTCAATCAGATATAGGACCTATTAATGAAGAGCCATTAGAACCACAATCTTCCTGGCAAGTCATCCAACAACAAATTCTGGAGCCTAATTGTGTGGATTGCCATTCCGCAGGAACCAGTTTTGCCAAAGAATCTGGTCTGGTCCTCACCGCCGACGTTGCATACGATCAATTGGTAGGCCGCGATCCGAAAAATCGAGCGGCCCTGAATGATGGATTGGAGCTATTGGGTACAGAAGGTTTGCCTTCATTAGCCAAAAGTTTTCTTTGGGAAAAGATTAATGTGTTGGACTATGAACATTTATATAACGATCATCCAGGGTATGGTAGTTTAATGCCGCTAGGCAGTAAGCCTTTAACCAATGGCGAGTTGGAGTACATTAGAAAATGGATTGTGGAAGGCGCTCCTGAAGATGGCTTTGTTGCCGATGTAGAACTGCTGAATGATAGTACCAGATTTGATCCCATAGACAATGAATTTGTGGAACTTTCCGAACCTCAAAGCGGACTCTCATTTCACCTTGGACCTTTTACGGTTCATCCCAACAATGAGCGTGAATTCTTTTATTATTGGCCCCTGCAAAATAGTGAGGAAATCTATGCTACACGTTTTGAATCCAGTATGAGAAGTGGAAGTCACCATTTCATATTTTACAAGTTTGCAGAGGATGCTGAGCGACCCGCACCTTTTGAATATAGAGATTTTAGGACTCCACAGGGAGCACCGATATTCGAGACCTATCGCTCCGTTGAAGATCAAATCTTTGTCTGGGGAACCCAATGGCCACGAACAGACTACAGTTTGCCGGAAGGAGTTGCATTGAGAATTGAAGCAAATCAGGGCTTAGATCTGAATGCACATTATGTCAATTACTCAAATGAACCATATGAAGGAGAAATATATGCCAATATTCATACGGTTTCTAAGGATAAGGTGACGCATATCGCTGATAATTTATTTCTCAACAACACTGATTTTAATTTGCCGGCAAACAAAAAAACCACCATCACCAAAACTTATGATTTTAACAAAAGAATCAATGTGTTGAACCTTTGGTCACATGCCCATAAAAGAATGGAGGAGTTCCGTGTTTATATTAAAGGCGGTTCCAGAGAAGGAGAATTGGTTTATTACACCAATGATTGGGAACATCCTCCTTTAATAGAGTTTGATCCCCCGTTAGTCCTCAATCAAGGCCAAGGTTTACAGTGTGAAGCTACCTATTTCAATGAATCCAATTCGGATATCCAGTTTGGACTGCTCAGCGAAGATGAGATGATGATTCTGTTCGGCATGTACTACTAGTAAACATAAAAAAGACCCACCGGAATTCATCCGATGGGTCCACTATCAATTAAACTATTTTAAAACTACATCTTACTGAATTTCGCAATAGCTCTTTCATCCTTAGTTCTCAATTCCAGAATATACATTCCGGGATTTAAGCTGCCAAGGTTGACTCTTCTGTTACCAGTAAGATTCTGCTGAACCAGTGTCTGGCCATTTATACTTCTAATGATTAAGTTCAAATTTTCTCCTTCCTTTTCATCCCATTCTACATTTAGAAAGTCTTGTGCCGGATTAGGGAATATATTAACATTAAAACTAATATTTTGTTCATTGAAGACAAAAGTAGATATCGGACAAGAGATGTCATTTACAACTTGACCTCTTAACTCACCACTAGGATTAGCTTCTGTGTGATAATTAATATAAACATTGCCGTCCAGGATCGGCGTTCCGATCTCACTTGCAAAATTTTCAGTTGCCTGGTAAGTAAAAATACCTCCATTTTCATACAAATTGGTTAGGTTCAGGATGACACCACCGTCCATACCTTCTGGTGCCTGGTGTAAATGGGCACCCGTAACAGGACCAGAAGTATTTGAAACTACGGTCATTAGGTGGAGATTGCTGTTGTTTCGGTCGATGCTCACTATACCGCCACCATTTGCTTCTTCTGCTCCCAATACATCATGAACTTCCTGCTCCTGACAAATCCCAAAGTTATAACCTTGTCTGATATTAGGATATAATTGTCCTCTGATCTCACCTGCTGGATTGTTAGGTGTGTGGATGTTTAGATAGACATCACCTTTTAAGAAGGCGTTCAACATAGTGGCATCAAATTCAGTTACTGTCAATTCAATGTCGCTTCCATTCAGTCCTTCTGCTAAATTGATCCAAACTCCTCCATTCTCTCCCTGGTCAGCGATGTGCAAATGAGCTGCCTGCACCTCTGAGCTGAGGTAATCACTAACTGCCCAAACAGTCATTGTGGACCTATCCGGACTAAGATTTACAGCTGCCAGCCCTAAACCGGCAGACAAAACCATTGGTACACTCTGTTCTCCTGCTATCCAGCCATCGGCTGAAATTCCAGTCCACTCAGTTAATTGTGCTCTAATTTCACCTCCGGGGTTTTCAGCAGTATGAACATTCAGATAAATATTACCGGCAAGCAATTCGTCAATAAACGGAGAGACGTCTACGTTTGCTTCGATTCTATTGTTTTCACAAACAAAATCAGTGAGATTTAAAACGACACCACCATTTTCTCCAGCAGCTGCATTATGTAGATGTGCTCCTGTAACATCACCGGTCAAATCGGTAAAGAATGCTCTAATCTCCATCATATTCAAAACTCCTGTTAGATTAGCACTGACTAATCCTTTAGCTTCACCGTCGATAGCAGGTACTTCCTGATCGCCATTGATCCAGTTGACAAAAGTTCTGTCTTTTTCCAGTAACACCTGTGCTCTAATTTCTCCTGAAGCTTGAGATTCTGAATGCACATTGACATAAATATCACCAGACAACATATCTGTTAGGAGGTCATCGCCAATTGTTGCCTCGGTCCTTATAATATTGTTTTCGAATGCGTCCGTAAGATTTAAGATGACATCTCCGTTCTCACCCGCCGGAGCCTTGTGAAGATGAACTCCGCTAAAAGTACTTCCCAAACCGTTGATCGACAGGTTGACACTTGCCATATCCATCTCCTCATTCATTCTGATTCCAATGACTCCTACAGCATCACTTTCCACTTCTGGTACTTCATTGCTACCGGACAATCTACCTGCAAACAACAGTTGACCATCGAACCCTGGATCTACAGGTGTAAATTCTCCTGCATTTCTTGTCGAATTAAAATAGACAGCTGACGCTCCTGCAAAAGGTATGGATTCATCTGGAGTGATGTCACCTCCCTCTGAAGGGGCTGAGAATGCTAAGATTTTACCACCTGCATTCGCTCTTTCTGCTACCCAAATCAAATTCGTAGCCATATCATATGCAATGTCAACGGGATTTCCAAGTTCCGTATTGGCACCTTCAATTCTAACTTGCTCATCTGCAGATATCACATCATCCGCAATCGCAACACTCCACTCATTAACAATCACGATGGCACCATCTTCTGCAGAAGATGCCTCTCCAACATCTGTTAAATACATCACGTCTGTTCGTACATCGTAAAATAAGCCATGTGTTCTCACTAAATTCTCAACACTTACTTTTCCAGTCGCACTGATTTCTCCCTCAGGTTGATCCAGGAAATTTTCATAGTAGGCAACATTAGAAGAATTGTCTTCTATTGCCCATAAGGTACTATCGACCATTTGGATACCCCATAGGTTAATATCTGTAGTATTTTGCTTGACAAGACTGATGGTATCTTCTCCTTCTTCGTAGACGAACAAAGCATTGGTCTGGTCATTTGAATCATTGGCATCTTGAGCTACTATAAATTGATTAAACCCTACAGCTAATTCCCGACCATTTACAAAGTCACTACTAGAATGAAGGGACTTACTGACGGTCTCACCATGGAAAATGGCTTCCAAAACATTATCGTACTTATCGATTCGATTAGAAGATCTATTGACCTGATATAAAGCGTCGGACTTATTGGCAAAATAAATTCCGTCTGCATCCATAGCTTCTACTTGCGCAGTATACAGTGTACTTTCACCATTGTATCCGGCGACAAGTGCGCCTACCAGACATTGTGTATTAGAACTGACAAAAAGTTGCGCTCTATTAAAATCCGGTGTTCCTACATTTAAAGAACTACCTCTACTATAATCTCCTCTCACAGCTCCACCCGGGAATTCTGTCGTGTGAAAATTAATATATACTCCACTGGTTCTAAACTTAACCGCGGCATCTCCCATATTTTCCCAATAACCATAGGCTCCTGAAGCATCGATGACAAAGGGTCCAATATCAAAAATGACATCACCTGTTTCGCCGGGACCTCCATCATGAAAATGTGCGGCCTGAAAATCATCGGCAATTCCGTTCACTACTGCCATAAAGTGGCCATTGGTTTGATTTCGATCTATGGAAATCATAGAAACCCCTGTAGCTGTTGAGCTGGTACCAGATATCGATTGAGTGGAATCAATATGCGTAACGTAACCTTCTCTAAGTAATCTGGTGATCTGACCGCGTAACTCGCCGGATGGGTAATCTTCCGTATGAATATTTACATAACTGCCTCCAGTCAGCATGGCATCTAAGAGTGCTGAAGTCAATTTATTAGTACTACCAGTTATGAACTGTCCATCGATATCATTGGAAAGGTTGATCACTACCGGACCATTTTCATTAGCTCCTCCTAAATGAATGTGTGCACCCGTTACAGCTGAAGAAGTTGATTTAAAAAATCCAGTGTAACTCAAGATATTTGCTTCCAGATCCAGAGAAAAGGTCATGATTCCAGTGGAAGCAGAACTTACTGAAGGGACTTCGTTGTCTCCACTCAATGCAACGTCAAAAGACAATACTGATCTTTGCACAAGTTGAGCTCTGATCTCCCCTCCCGGATTAAGAACCGTATGGATATTTAAATAAACTTGACCTGCCTTAAGTGCTGCAGCAAATTCAGCGTCTGACGTAAAATCGACCACTATCGTAGAATCCAGAATATTCGCTGAAAGATCGACTGCAACGCCTCCATTGGTCCCAGCTTCACCTATGTGTAAGTGGGCTCCAACAATAGGACTTGACAAGCCTTCAAATACAGCGTTTAGCTGGTAAGTATTTCCGCTAGAAGAAAGAGCCAGGGCGGCATAACCTGTGGCATCTGTACTTACTGATGGAACTTCGTTTAAACCCGAAAGAATACCTGAAAAAAGCAAGTCAGTTTCTGTATTGAGTTGACCTCTTATTTCACCGCCAGGATTAGCTTCTGTATGTACATTCAAATAGTATTCTCCTGCTATTAGTTTTTTAATGCTAAAGGATGAAGAATTACTTAAAGTTGTCTCAAGTGAAAGCCCATCAAGAAAAGGCGTTAAATTTACTAAAACAGGTCCGTTTTCATCACTAGATCCATCATGAATATGGATACCTGTAATAGGCCCTGTTAAGTTCGTGGCTTGAAAGATCATCTTGGCCGTTAACATATCTCTTGAAACTGTTAGAACGGCAAGTCCCTGACCATCTGTGGTCACAGCCGGAACTTCGTTCATGCCATTACATCTGGCAGTCACCTGAATGGAACTGGTCAAATGTGCAGCAAAATTCTTGATTATTGCTAAAACAATAATCATTAATACAAGTAATAATTTTTTCATAAAATAGATTGTTTTTGATGACGTGTGAATGATGAACACGCTTGTTGTTAAAAAAAATTAGAAGAATTAATCTTTGTTAATATAATTCCTACTAATAAGTACGTGGACGGGTAAAATGTTGGTTTTCTGCACCAACAATTTTATTAATATAGTGGATGTCTTTTATATTCTCTTGACGAAAAGTCGCGAGGGAGAAGAGTTTGACTTTTACGGGATTATTACCAATTTAAGGCTTATATGAATTTTTTAATGGCAAGGCAGGTTCCAAAGTGCATGGCTTCGTGTACATTGTTGAATTTAATGGCTTCTACAACATTGGTGAGCGTGATATTGTAGGAGGTGGTATATATTTTAAATTCTTGAAATAGTTCCTCTTTGTAATCTTTTTCTAGGTCACTAACCGTGGATAGAGCTAAGTGTATAAGCTCATCTACTTCATTTTGATGAACCTTCCTTGTTGGTTTGGTCCCTTTTCTATAGGATTTTACCAGTTCCTTATCTGTATACATTTTGATACCGCTAAGGCCATAAACCAATAATTGCATGGTGACGATCACATGCCCAAAGTTCCATATCAAATTATTGGAAAAGCCCGACGGAATTTCATTGAGCTGGTCTAAATGATGTGCCTTGATCAGATTAATGGTATTCTGACGGGTTACCTTTAATATTTGCAAATCTGAATGGATATCCCTCATGCTGACAAAAGTAAGCATTTTGTATGAAGACAGTTCTACTCTAATCCTGGAATTATACTGTCGTTTCCTTTTCTAAGCTATATGTTTTATTTACTGTTGTATTGTGCTTGCGGTAGTTCTTCCTTAGAAGATGATTATCTTGCTGGCCTTATGAGATTTAGTATGGTCAAGATTTGGACATTTTTTCTATTGTTTCTAGGTCAATGTGTGGTTGCGGCGCAGGACACTCTAATGGTGAATGATATTGATGACATTGTAATCACTGCTACCAGGATCAATACCAGCTTACTGAAAACACCGCTTACATTACACAAGATCTCTCCAGCACAGATGTTTTCGCTTCAAAGTCAGTCGTTGAAAGGTATTTTAGGATCAACGCCGGGTGTCTTCATCACCAACCAATTTAATACAGCGCAAGATTTAAGAATTAGCATCCGAGGTTTTGGCGCCAGATCCGCGTTTGGCATACGTGGAGTCCGCTTAATGATGGATGGGATCCCACTTTCCACACCTGATGGTCAAGGGCAGGTGGACAACGTTTTTCTAGGCAGTCTCAAGGATATCGAAGTACTCAATGGCACTGCCTCTGCAGTGTGGGGCAATGCTTCAGGTGGAGTAATTAATATCAATACTTTTTCGGATAAAGCACGAGATAGTTGGGCGTCAATCACTTATGGTTCATTTCGATCTTGGCAGGCCAATGCCGAATTTAATCATCGATTCGGAGAAAAGGAATGGAGTCATCAATTTTCCTATCAGCAAACAGATGGCTTCAGAGAATGGTCAAGTGGAAATAGTTTTATTTACAATGGTCGGTTTAAGAAAAGGTGGAAGAACGGAAGTGAACTCGTGTGGATGCTGAACGGGCTGGTCAGTCCGGAAGGTTTAGATCCGGGAGGGGTAAACCTAGAAATGGCCATGGAAAATAGAAAAGCAGCCAGACCCCAAAATATTCTTTATCAAGCAGGAGAAGAAGTGCGTCAATTAACTTCAGGTGTGAAGTATACGGCTCCCTTTCAAGGGAATAGAAAACTAAACGTTACCGCATTCTATACCGTCAGGGATTTTAGCAATAAACTGCCATTTACATCCGGAGGACAGGTAGATCTGTTTCGAAATTACGGTGGCGTCATAACTTCATATAGTAAAAAATGGTCAAGTGACCTTTGGAGAAATGAATTGGTAGGAGGGATCGATGTTTTATTCCAGGATGACTTTCGACAACGATATGATAATCTTGAGGGACAAGCCGGAGATCGCTCACTTGCGCAGAAAGAGATTTTTCAAAATCAATCTGCTTATCTGGTTTGGAAAAGCAGTCTGAATCTGCTGGATGTACTACTTGGTCTTCGATATGATCGAAACTTCATCAAGGTGATAGATCGATTTGAGGAGGATGGCATTCAGGATGGTGAGATAGCTTTGCCCAGTGTAAGTCCAACACTAAATGCGAGCTATCGAATCGCTGATGATCAGGTCATCAGGCTTGGATTCAGCTATGGTTTTGAGACACCTACGCTCAATGAATTGAGTGCCAGGCCTGATAACTTGGGAGGTTTTAATATTGACCTGAATCCTCAACAGTCCTATACATATGAAGTAGGATATAGAGCGAAATGGAGACAAAAGTTGACCATAGACCTTACTTTATTTAATATACAATCCAGAGATGAATTGTTGCCCTACGAACTTCAGGATTTTACTGGTCGTACATTCTATAGAAATGCGGGAAAGACAGAAAGACAGGGAATCGAATTGCAATTGTCTGCTAAGCCCATTCAAGAAATGACCGCAGAGATTTCATACACCTATTCGGATTTTCGGTTTACAGAATTTGAGCAACTCAATGGGAACACTTTGCCAGGTATTCCTAAACATCAGTTGGGCTTTTTATGGGCTTATCATTATAATGGATGGGACTTTTACTTTCAACATATTTATCAGTCTGCGATTTTTGCCGATAATGAAAATGAAGTAAGTGTTCCGGCTGCCTCATTTGGCGCTTTGAAAGTAAGTAAGAAGTGGGGTAGGATGGTACCTTTCATCACCCTGAACAACATTTTTGGAGCGGCGTATTATGACAATATAAGGATCAATGCTTTTGGTGCAAGATACTACGAAGCTGCGCCTGGCAGAAATGTTCAGGTTGGCGTCAAATTTGAGTTTTAAAAATTTATGGATAGAAAGAAAGTCATTTTGAAGTTGGGTACCTCTACATTGACAAAAAACACTGAATTTATATCACGGGGTAAGATAGAAGAGATAGCACGTCAGATTAGATTGCTCAAAGATGAATATTCCTTCATTATTGTAAGTTCAGGCGCAATTGCCGTAGCAAAGCAATTCGTACAGTTAGCCGGGAAACAGTCTATAGAAGTTAAGCAGGCTTTGGCATCCATAGGGCAGCCTCACCTGATGAGAATTTTTATGGAGGTATTTAGTGACATTGGGTTGCATTGTTCCCAATGTTTGATTTCATACCAGGATTTTGAACATACGGATGCCAGGATCAATATCAAACGGACAGTGGATGTGTTGCTGGCCAATGACTATATTCCCATCATCAACGAAAATGATACCGTAGCTACTGATGAAATTAAGTTTGGAGATAATGATATGTTGGCAGGAAAAACGGCTGCTTTATTGGGAGTAGACTTGCTGATTATCGCTACGAATACGGATGGCGTTTACAAGGATTTCAAGGATAACCATGGCACTACCATAGAGGTAATAGAAGATCTGGATGAGATTACACTTTTCATTTCTAAGGACAAATCTGCTCAAGGCAGTGGGGGCATGGCCAGTAAAATTGAGGCTGCTAAAATTGCCCAGAAAGCAGGAGTGGAGACCTGGTTGGTCAATGGACACCTTGAAGGTTTTATCGATAAGGCATTTAACAACGAGTCAAAGATTTCGAAAATTAAGGTGTTGTCGTAGATTTCTTTTCAATGGAGGTCAATAAGAAGGCGTCGGCGAGTCCGTGCACAAATATAGATAGAATGATGGTAAAGTTGGCAACCAACCATATATCTTCGATGAAGCCAAAGTTTTCAAACTCATTGGTCGCAAATGCCAGGTAGTAAATGGTACCAATTCCCCTGATTCCAAAGAAGCTGACCAATGCCTTTTCCCGAAAAGGAGCCTTAAAGGAAAGTAAGCTGAGCATTCCAGACAAGGGTCTGATAATGAAGACCAGTAAACAACCGACCAGTATGTGACCTAGTGACAATCCAGTCAGTCCATTGGTCGCAAGGATTCCTCCGAAAGCAACTAAAAATATGCCAATAAGTGCCTGCTCTACCTGATCGACAGACTGATAAGTTCTTTTGTGTGCGGGATGTTCTTTGTCAATTTGTCTTCCAGTGGTGGCAGCAACAAAAACAGCCAGAAATCCGTAACCTTGAAAAAATTCGGCAAATCCGTAGGTTAGAAGCGTAGCAGCCACTAAAAATGTACCTTCACTGATTTCTTTCTTCCTTTTATCATCGATGTTTTCGATAAAACTAAAAAAGTATTTAGCGATAATTTTCCCGACTACAAATCCCACGAGAATTCCGATAAGGATCTTGTATATAAAATGAAAACTGAACCATTTTCCAACAGTTAACCAGCTAAGGCCCTGTTCTTCCAGAACGAGCGCGAGGAAAATAAAGGGGAAAGCCAGTGCATCATTGAGACCAGCTTCCACTGTTAAAGCGAATTTGACGGGATGTCCTTCACCGGAATTTGGAGGATCTACTTGCACATTACTGGCTAAGACCGGATCTGTAGGCGAAAGTCCTGCACCTAGCAAAATTGAGGCGGCAAGAGAAAGCCCCAGCACATAGTGTCCGGCAAGGCCTAATAAGATAATGGTGATTGGCATGGCAATGCCCACGAGTGCCCATCCTGATGCCCAGTTCTTAAAGCTGGGTTTTCTATCGATTTTAAGGCCAATGGCAGCCAGGCTGAGTATGACGATAAATTCAGTCAGATACTCCACAATTTTTCGATCAAGGTCATCGCTTTCAGGATTGATGAAAGGCAGATCGACAGGCAAACTGAAGAGTAGAAATCCAATACCCACGAAAATCATAGGAGGAGATAACAATCTGTTTTTGAGCAGATGAGGAAGTAGAAAGATTAATAAAGCAGTAATACCTGCAGTGAAAATCAAGATTAAGTGAAGGCTCATAGATTGAAGGTCTGTAGATGGAACCTTTGGAAAGACCATTCGGTTCACAGAGATTTAATTTGAGTCGCAGTAGCTCGTAGAATTCTTAGGAGAAAGTTACCACACGTCTTCAAACCTGTACAAAAATACCATTCAACTATTCGTTGAGCGATATTTTACATTTAGGTGTTGTAGCTTGAAGAATGCAGTACATCAAAAAAACCGCTTCATCTGTGCTTTCTTCCCCCACAATTTGATGTTATCAATCATTCCTGTATCGTCAAAAGAGCCGAAACCGATGTGACCTGCTGAAAAGTGTAAATCTGAAGCCTTCATGATGGGCTTATCCATGTCATTAAAGTATATTTTTATCGTCCCCTCACTGGCATCACGAATGACTTTGACTTTGTTCCATTGATTTCCCCAATTCGCGCCTTCGGTCGTTTCCGTACCAATTTTACGTCTGGCTTCATTATTCACCAAAAAGATATTATGCGCATGATCATCTGCCACTGAAGCGATATGAACATAATAGAAATTAGCCGGATCATTAATGTTGAAAAAAAGGCACATGTCTCTGTGACCATATTCCCGACCGGTTTGCTTTAAATCCACTTCAAGAACAAAGTCGCTGACTACAATATCCTTAAGAATGGCGATATTGTGTGGTGATCTGAAAGGTGGTTGGTAATCACTTTTCCCAAACAATTCCAAAGAACCATCAGACCACTTCCAGGCCGAGGAATCCGTGAAATAAAAGTCAGACAAATCAGATTGCGTAAAATCCTGGCTGTACAACAATGCATGATCCTGGCCATACAGCCAACATTGACATAAAAAAAGAGCTATGAATCCTAACCACTTCATAGCTCCAATTTATAATAAATTATGTTTACAACCTATTTCTAAAACTGGTAAATTGCTGATAATCCAAATAGTAAACCAGCCTGACTGACACGCTATTGTTTTCGGGGAAACTGCTTAAGCTGCCGAGATCATCAAAGTAGGATCGTTCTGAATAATCAAAAGCCCGATCATCCACTCTTCCTGCAATATTATTTTTCCAATTGATGATCATGTCACTTCCTGGCGCGAAACGCCATCTAAAGTTTAAATCCACGTTGATCAGACCAAAACTAAAATCGTTGAATTGATCATAGTCAGTATCTCCCAGAGTGCCGTCCTCCATCAATAAATTAAATCCGTCGTAATGCACCTTAGACCAGTAATGTCTTAGTCTGAAATCAATGCTCATCAAGTCCGTAAAAGTGTACGCTGCATTGATACTATTGACAACGGTAGTTCTATTTCTTCGTCCGAAAATTACTTCATCTCCATTAATGATGTCGACAAAACGTGGATCTCTTTTGGAAAAATCATATTCCGTTTCTATTTCAAAAGCAAACTTATCACTGACTTGCCATTCCGGATTTACGAAAACAAAGAAACCATCTCTATTATGTTCATGATAGTCCATGTAGGTAATGACACCCCTGAGGCGAAGACGCTTTCTGGTATCACTTCCAACGAAAATTCCGACGTTGCTCCATGAGGATTCCAGGAAATGCCTACCCCAGATTCTCGGTTCAAACCAGTTTTTGGTCTTGGGCTCGTGGTTAGACCATAGGTTATATTCCATAAAATTATTGGCCCTCATCCAGAAGCCTGTATTTAAATGTAATTCTGAGTATTCATTAGGATCTATGATGCGACTGTAATTCGCGTTAACCCAGAAATTTCCTCTATTGAAAAAGGCAAAGCTATCGACTTCGCTATAAACCGCATGAATTCCCACCTCTCTGATGTTCCCAAATCTTTGAAACCCCAGATCATTGGGGTCGAAGTTCTTACCTGTTTGCTCATAGTATGCTCCATAAGTAAATTTACCACTGATCTTTCGTACCCCTCCTTCATAAGATAACCCATACTCATTATCGCTTTCAGCATAATATTTCTGAGAAACTGCGCCTTCCCCCGAAAAACTCCAGGATTGTTCCTTGTTTTTGAAATTGAACTGCGTACCAGTCACATTCGCATCGTAAAAGCTGTCTCCGAAGCGTGTAACATTGGTATTGACTAGGGAAATGGTGGAGTTGTTTTTCAAATTTTGATCCAGTACAAAAACATTGTAATTGGTCACCGGAGAGGTACGGATCTTCCGTTCTGTGTTGTTTTCTGTGTTTACCACAATAGCGTGAGAGGAGTTAGAAAGTCCGTTAAAAACTCCGATTCCTAACCCTCCGTCCGTTCGTCCTGAGATTTTCGAGGCATTGATTAATTTAGAATTCTGAGGATTGACCAGCACTTCTTCCGAAGATCCTATTTGATTGTAAATGGCATTCATGCCAATGGGTGCACCTCCTACCCGACGACTATAGAAAAGATTGCCCTTACTGAATAACTCTACTCCTTCTGTAAAAAATTGTCGACGTTCATCAAATCGTACCTCAAATGGAGTGAGATTCAAAATCTGGTCGTCGGACTGTACCTGTCCAAAATCAGGAATAAGTGTCATGTCCAATGTGAACGCGTCATTGATACCATATTTCAGATCCATACCACCATTATATGAATAACCAGTACTTGTGCTTAGATTGTTGGCAGTGGATTGATGTTGCGCGTAAGCACTGATGTAAGGAGAAATAGATATCCTTAAAGGAGGTTTAATGTTGGTCAAGCCTTCAGTTTGTCCCATCTGTGCCAACCATACGCCCTGGTTTTGATCGATCGGGTACCATGATGATTTCTCCTGGGTTCTGTTGACCCTCCTGATAAAGTTAAGATTCCATTTTTGGACATCTGCCTTTGCAAAACGAAGTGCAGAGTAGGGTATGCGAATTTCAGCAAACCACCCTTCATTGGTAATATTTACAGCAGAAAACCACACGGCATCCCAATTGGTGTCTTCACCGTTATCCCCAAGTATGGCATCGAATTGCACACCTGAAGAACCTACGATAAATTCAAATGCACTCTGTGCATTACCATAGGTATCGATGATGACTCCAAACCAATCGCTATTTCCCACTCGATCCCTCTGAGTGAGTTGGACACTAACCTTTTCTCTAGATTGCTCGATCAAATGCGCGCCGATGTAAATGGAATTATCGTCATACATCATTCTAACATCAGCCTTGTTTTCAGCGGGTAATCCTTGGGATGGCTGCCAGGTAGTGAAATCCGATATTGGAAGTGCAGAGGACCAGGCTTCTTCATCCAACCTGCCATCCACCTCGATCTTAGAATCGATTCGATGACAATTCACAATCCGATGATGTTTTTGCTGAGCCTCAAGGCTGAAAATGAAGCAAAAAATAGTCAGTAGGATTGAAGTACCCTTTCTCATATGAATAGAAGTTTATAATTTTTGGATTTCGGCTTACGCCTTAGTTTTCGTTATGGTCTCTTTCTATAGGACTCAGATTTTTTCTAAAAGTTGCAGATTATTTAAAATTTCTTTAACAATCTATAAAAAATTGTAAAGAATTGGCATCAAATTAGACAAGTGACTGATTTATAGCGATCAATGAATTGTAACTACTTGTCTTTTGGAACTACAAAGCCTTCCTCAAATAGATATTGCTGTATGTTGCATCCAATGTAATTGAACCTTTACCACTATTCAGTTTGGCATCGATGTCCTGTCCATGATGTCTGTTTTTGCCCTTCGAATTAAATTCCGGTTCGATATTCATATCAGTATAGATTCGACCGAATCCCGTAGTCATTTTTAAAGCTGCATTGACAGAAGAGGGGATCATGAGGTCTACTTCACTGTAGGTACTGCTAATTTTCATGACGGGTGCAGAAGGTGGATTCTTAATGACCGCGTCCACAGAACCGTAAGTACTGTGAATGTGCATATCCTGCCAATAATCCTTAATCATGATACTACCAAAGGTTGTTTCTGCATGTAAATTTATGTTCTCAGGAATCTTCAAGGTAAATGTGGCATCCACATCCAGTCCATGATATACATTTTTAACTCCTTCATCATCACTTACTTCTTCAATGGTCATATTTTTGCCGTCTTTGTAAATCTTGGAGCCATCGTTCATAATGATGGTCATTCTTTTATCGACTCCTTCGAAGTCAGCTCTGGCAGTTAATTCAAGGGTGTTTCCGGAGCGTTTAGAATCAAGGTCAAAGTATTGCGATCCATCCATACCATTGACCAAAACATTGGCCTCGAGTTTGATTTCGTTTCCGGAATGCTTCTCAATTTCCAGATCTCCATATTGAAAATCAAGTTTTATGGAAGAAGCGTTATTCAGTGGATAGCTTGTACTTAAATTTGATTGCGCTGCAAGCAGACATGGCATGGCCAATGCAACCAGTATTGCATGTTTAATATTCATAATTGTTTGTTTTGTTTAGGACTGAAAGTCCTTTTTTGATAAAGAGTGGTGCCCCGACGAATGAGCCGGGGCATCAGCTTACTTTTTTCTTAAATAGATATTTTCATATCCTGATTTGATCATAAAATCTACGCCACCACTATTTATGGTTCCACTTATCTTCTTATCTGACAGTTCTCTCATGCCGTTAGTGGAAGCGACATCAATATCAAAGTCGGTATATATTTGTCCGTAGGGTGTTTTTAAGCTTAGTTTTGCTTTACTGGCTGCGGGAATAGCAGCATCTACAAAGCCATATACAGAGTTTAGAGATACTGAAGAGTTTTGCTCTACACTTGAAAATGTGGCTTCAATATCTCCATATACTGTTTTTACAGACATTGGTCCTGTGACATCCTTTAATTTTACATTGGTATAATTAGTGGAGACGACGATTTCTTTTGTAACCCCTTCTATCATGAGCCGATCTGAATCGTAGGTAGAATGCGAGTAGTCCACTCCCATTGACTTTGGCAACTTAATGGTGTAACCTTCGTCATCATCACACATGCATTCACCAATTTGAGTGACTTTCAAATTATCACCATCCTTTTTTACGGACAGACCTATCCCGGAATTGTCATCTAAACCTAGAGAGTTGATGGGTTTTAAACCTTTAGCCCTTTCCGATTTTTTTTCATCTCTTTCTATTTTGGCGCTGAACACGACCTCAGAACCATCGTACGATGTGATTTTTGCGTTATCCACGCCTTCAAGTATCAGTTTTCCACCATTGTGGGCTACGTTATAATCCTGTGCTCCGATTGCCAGAGCGATACACATTCCTATTGTTGTCAATAAATATTTCATTTCTAAATTTTTTCAATTTTAATTAATCCCAGATGGGCTTCATCTTTAATAAATTTTGCAACATCTTCTGCTGTTGTTAATTCCTGCAGAGGATCGATTGCTTTTTCTACTTTTTGTTCTGATAATGTATTGATCAAAGCGATGAGTACGAAGGGGTCTTTTTCTGTTGATAGTTGTCTGACCAAAGCAGTCCGTACCTTTTCTTCCGCAGCGTAGCGGTCCAGGGCTTCTGCAGCGGCCAATCTCACATTAGGACTACTATCGTTCTTCAATGTTTCGATCAAAGTATTTAAAACTTCATTTTCAGGTTTTGCAAATTGCTGACTAACTTGCACAGCCTCGATTCTTCCAGTAACTGATTCGGATTTCATATTACGTTTCATATCCGCAACCAATGCTTGAGACTGTTGATTAATCACACTTTTTTGTGTCCAATTTTGACCTACTAAAAATCCGATGACAAGGATGGCTGCTACCGCCGCCGCTGATCGCCAGGTTTTTAATGTCATCACATTTGATTTTGAATCTTGCCTGATCATCTCGCTTTCGAGCATATAGTCAAAATTCGACTTCAAGGTTAATGAGGGTCTGGAAATCTCCATCTGATCTATTTCATCAAATAATAGACGGTATTCTTCCAACTCTGCCTTTAGAACAGGATCTGAAGTCAATGATCTCTCAAACTTCGACCTTTCTTCATAAGTCATCTCTCCCTGCAGGTAATCAATTATTTTCTCTTCCTTATTCATCTACAATGATTTTAAAAAATACTTCCTTTAAATTTTTCATCGTCCTGTGTACTTTTGCTTTGATGGCACCCTCAGAGCATTCGAACACTTCGGCAACTTCAGCGTACTTCATCTTTTCAAACCTAGTCATCCATAAGATTTGCTGCTCATCCTGCCTCAGTTGAGCCATAGCTAGTTTGAGTCTATTGTCATGCAAACTTTCGATGGTCTCATCCTCATTCGGAACTTCAGCCAGTCTTTGCACCTTATCATTGCCGGGCAAGTCAAATCTTTTTTTCCTGTAAAGATCCATATGTACATTTCTCGCAATCGCATAGATCCAGGAAGTAAAATTTTTCTTTTCCCGATATTTTTTTCGGTACTTAATGATTCGTTCAAACACATTCTGAGTCAAGTCTTCACTTTGACCTTTGTCACGCGTCTGCTGAAAGAAATAGTTGTATAACCGCACATGGTATCGATCGAAAAGTGTAGATATACATTTAAGTTCTCCTGCTTTAGCACGCTGCATCAATTCTTCGTCAGTATAATTCAAGTGATATTTCTTTCTGTCGTTTGCATTGTATACTCAGTAAGTTTGCAAAAGTTACGGTCATGTTAAAATTATTTTCAGAAATTTGGATGATAAGGTGGATAGGAGGGCTTGTTGTGATAATTTTGTAGGTCAATGTTTAAATGATGACGAATAAAGAGCTTGCTTCAAAATTCAATATGTTGGGAAAACTGATGGACCTTCACGGAGAAAATCCATTCAAGACCCGCTCCTATACCAATGCCTACCTTACTTTGCGGAAGTTGCCGGATGATCTGACTCAAATGAGTGAAGAAGAAATTTCAAAAATTCCCGGTATAGGCAAGGCTATTTCCTCGAAGATCAGAGAGTTGATAGAGACTGGTGAGATGTCCGCTATGAATAAATATCTGGAAATGACGCCAGAGGGAATCCAGGAACTGTTAATGATCAAAGGTTTGGGAGCAAAAAAGATCTTGACAGTTTGGAAAGATCTGGGAGTGGAGTCTGCGGGAGAATTACTTCAGGCTTGTCGAGAGAATCGATTGGTCAAACTAAAAGGTTTCGGGTTGAAGACTCAGGCGCAAGTAGAAGAACAGCTAGAGTATTTTATAGAATCCAGAGGTTCGGCACATTATGCTGCTGTGGTTCCGGATGCTATCGAATTATTGCAAATTTTGAGAGATCGATACCCAGATGCCTTAATAGGATTGGTCGGGGAAGTGGCCAGAAAACTTCCGGTGGTATCAGGTATAGAAGTTCTTGCAGATGTAGAAGTGGAGGTTAATGAAATAGAAGGTATAGAGGTCACTGAAGATGGATTGCGATTTCATAATCATTTGGTTGACGTTCATTTTGTGGAAACATCAGCATTTGGATTAGAAAGCATATTGCTTAGCTCTGCAAGTGACTTTAGTGATGCTTTGATGGACATGGGGGCAGAATCTGCTGAGGAGGAAGAATTGGTTTTCGAAAACCTGGACTTGGCTTTTATACCGGCTGAACTGAGAGAAGACGATTATTGGATTGAACTGGCGAAGGATGATGCTTTGCCTGAATTGGTGGAAGTTTCCGACATCAAGGGCGTAGTACACAATCACAGTGTGTATAGTGATGGACTGAATACGGTCGAGGAAATGGCTTTAGAGTGCATGCGTCAGGGATATCAGTATCTGGTTATGAGTGATCATTCCAAATCTGCTTTTTATGCAGATGGTTTGCAGGTAGATCGGGTGTATCAACAACAGGAGGAAATAGATGCGTTAAACAAGAAATATCCGGAGTTTAGAATCTTTAAAAGCATAGAGTCAGATATATTAAATGACGGCTCTCTAGATTATGATGATGGGGTTTTAGAAACATTTGATCTGGTTATTGCATCTGTTCATTCTAATTTGAAGATGGATGAAGAAAAAGCGACGAGACGATTGTTGACAGCGATCGAGAATCCCTTTTGTCGAATATTAGGCCATCCGACTGGGCGATTGCTTCTGGCCAGGAAAGGATATCCGATCGATCACAAAATGATTATTGATGCTTGTGCTGCCAACGGGGTCGTTATAGAACTAAATGCCAGTCCGCATCGGCTTGATCTAGATTGGTCGTGGATACCTTATGCAGTGGAGAAGGGCGTGATGATTTCGATTAATCCGGATGCCCATAGTATAGGTGGGATTAATGATATTCGGTGGGGTGTCGCCGCGGCGCGAAAAGGAGGATTAACGGCGGAGGATTGTCTGAATGCAAAATCTTTAGAAGAATTTCAGCGTTGGATTGCTAGTAGGTAGTTTGGGGAGTTCGCTGATCGCAGTTCGCTTTTCGCTATTCCCTTCAAGAGCTGCAGCAAAGCCTTTCAGCACAGGAGGCTCTTTAAGGGATTGCTCGTGATTTTCTATTCCCTTCAAGAGCTGCAGCAAAGCTTTGGAGGGTAGGTTTGCTCTTTAAGGGATGAAAGTTCGAGATTCGCTTTTCGCTATTCCCTTCAAGAGCTGCAGCAAAGCCTTGCAGCGCAGAAAGCTCTTTAAGGGATTTCTCAGGATTCGCTTTTCCCTTCAAGAGCTGCAGCAGAGCCTTGGAGCGCAGAAGGCTCTTTAAGGGATTGCTCGTGATTTGCGGTACAGATAAATTATCTACAATAAACCGGCCGAGATCGGCACAATATTTGAAAACATTAAATAAAAACGTAATATGAGTTCAAGTTTAACGAGTTGCAAATGATTGTTAACGAGTTGCAAACAACTGAAAACTCTATGTTTTTCACTTTATATTTGAATCGAATTTAGAAACATTAGTAAAACTCAAATTTTAAAATAATGAAGTATTTAAGTTTATTAGCAGTAGTTTTTGCCTTCGCTATGACATCTTGTAATAACGACACAGCCACTACTGAAGACACCAATTTGGCAACTCCTAACGCTCCTACAGCTGCTGTTGCTACTCCTTCAACTCCAGTTGCTCCTGCAGTACCTGTTGGACCGACGACTTCCATCGAATTCGAAGAGAATTCTTACGATTTTGGTGAAGTAATGGACGGAGAAAAAGTAGAGCATATGTATAAGTTTACAAATACAGGAAGCGAACCATTAGTGATTTCTAACGCTAAAGGATCTTGTGGATGTACTGTTCCTCAATGGCCGAAAGAACCAATCGCTCCAGGAGAGTCTGGTGAGATTTTAGTAAGATTTGACTCTAAAGGAAAAGGTAGAGTTGGTGGCGGAGCACAGACTAAAACTGTGACCATTACTGCTAACACAACTCCTCCTGATACAAGAATTACCATCAAAGGTAAAGTGAATAAGGAAGAAACTGCTGGATAAGCAATCAGAAATTGACCTTTCATAACCTTATGTTTATCTAAGGTCAATATCTTCAAGAAAGAATTAAGGTCCTGTGTGATTATTCGCATAGGACTTTTTTTTTGCATGCTTCAAACCACGCGAATTCTTAACATTAAACTTTCCTACTTCTTAAATGCTTAGCATTAAATCTAATGGGGCTCTCTAGAATTTTTTCGCGATTCCAATATCAATAAGATATCAGTTTTTTAAAAGCTCTTGAAAGGTAGCCACTAAACCTTCTTTAGAAAACTCACCGAAATAGGCACTATATTGACCTTCTTCTGTGATAATGACATAACTTGAACACGGATAATGGCGTTGGAAAAAGCTGGACCTGAAGAGGTTCTCAGGGTCTTCTATCCAGTTTCGATCACCAGTTCTGCGAGCTAGTCCTTTGTCATCAGCATAGACATAAATAACATTCGCTTTGTGCACTTTTTGTATTAAACGTTCCATTTCATTGTACCATTTTTTCATGGTGCGATTAGTAGCCCTGCCACTTGAATTACAGGGGTCTTTTCCTGGGTAGAAAATGGCAACGACGGGAAGACTGGCATCAAATTGTTGCCCAACTGCTTCTTCAAGTATGCGATCAAATAAGGTCATATTCTTAATTATTCCACCTTCTTTTCGCTCTACTAGTATCATATGATGTGATGAGTCACCCACTACATCCAAAAATGGATAGTTATAAAGCAAATATTGAAATTCCTCCTTAGTGAGTGGATCATAGTTGGGGTCAAAATATTTAATTTCTTGTTTATTTTCCGGACTTTGTGCAAATCCTATTTGAAAAAAGCTAAATAATGTTAAATAGAGAGGAAGAAAACTTTTCATGATGATCTATAGAATGGTTAAGTATGTTTATTTAATCGTTATAAGTTTTGCAGTAATTTCCCTGCTTCCTGCAGTACTTCCGGTGTCTTGGCAAAACAGAACCTAACATATCCATCTTGTCTGCCGGAGGAATAGAAGACTGAAATGGGTATGCAAGCCACTCCTATTTCAGCAGTTAACCATTTGGCAAATTCAGTATCTGAACTTTGACTTATAGCGGAGTAGTCACAAAGCACAAAATAACTGCCTTTGCTGGGCAACATTTTAAAAGGAGATTCAGCAAGAAACTCGGCCAGTAAATCCCTTCGTTCTTGATAAAAATCCGGAAGTTTCATGTAGGTTGATCGATCGCTCAGGTAATCTGCAATGCCATGTTGGACGAATGAATTAACGCTAAAAACATTGAATTGATGAACTTTACGAAATTCTTTCATCATTTGAGGAGGCATCACTGCATATCCGATTTTCCAACCAGTACAATGAAAGGTTTTACCAAAGGAAAATACGGCAATGGCTTTGTGGCGTAAATGGGAATACTTGAGGATAGAGCAATGCTCTTCCCCATCGAAGATCAAATGTTCATAAACTTCGTCACTCAACACAACCAGGTCACGATTTTCCACGATTTTAGATAGTTGAAGCACGTCTTCATGTTTCAAAATGCTTCCTGTAGGATTGTGTGGAGTGTTAATAATGATCATTCTGGTTTTATGGGTGATACTATCCTCAAATTTCTTCCAGTCAATAGCAAAATCCGGTGGATTTAATTCGAAGGGTATGACCTTTCCTCCAGCCAGCTGTATGGCTGGATTGTAACAATCAAATGCCGGTTCTACCACCAGAACTTCATCCCCTGAATGTATAAATGCTGTGATGGCGGTAAATATTGCTTGCGTTCCACCAGCTGTAATATTGATCTCTGATTGAGGATCTACCGCAACATCATATAAGAACTTGATTTTCTCGGCGATCACTTCCCTTAGCTCAACTACTCCGGCCATAGGCGCATATTGATTATAGCCCTCTTTCATTTGCTTTGATACCAGGTTTTGTAACCTGATATCCGGGTTAAAGTTGGGAAATCCCTGCGAGAGATTGATGGCATCATGCTGAGCAGCAAGACCTGACATTTCGGTGAATATGGTCGTTCCCACATTAGGTAGTTTACTTCTCATTGTTCAAGATGTTCAATTAGTTTGCGAAGCGCGCGACTTCGATGAGACATGGTGGACTTCAACTCCATATCCATTTGTCCAAATGTATCTTCAAAGCCTTCAGGAATAAAAATGGGATCATAACCGAAACCTTTATCGCCTGATTTCTCATTTGCGATGTAGCCACGGACAATACCTTCGAAAGTTTTGACAGAACCTTTGTCTATCAAAGCAATCACCGTCCTAAATTGAGCATTTCTATTCTCGCATGATTTAAGATGGTACAGCAAAAGGTCCATGTTCTGATTTGCATCTCGAGAATCACCTGCATATCTGGCCGTATGAACTCCAGGATTCCCATTTAAGGCATCAACTTCAAGACCAGTATCTTCAGAAATCACTGCCTTTCCTGTGCGGTGATGCAAGTACTTCGCTTTTAAAATGGCATTTTCCTCCAAAGTCTTACCGGTTTCGGGGATCTCTTCGTAGAAACCCACTTCCGCCATGGTCACAATATGATAAGGGAGATTTGATAGCATTGCTCTTATCTCTTTCACTTTGTTTTTATTTCCTGTGGCGAACAGTAGCTCTTTTATTTTTGGACTCATTAATTATTGATCAAACTTTAAAACTATTGACATAAAACCATTGACATAAAACCTACTACCATACCTGCTGTAGGGCGCTCCATAGTGCTTTCTTCCTATCTGTATCGGCCTTGATTTTTTCAAGTTTATGCCCCACGATGTAATGCTTACCTGAGATTTCAAAGGGTAAATATAAATGTGTTTCAATGGCAAAACCCACATCAGTCGGTTGAATTCCAAACATCAAACATTTTTGATAATCGTGGCTATTCATCAAATCATTGACCGCATAATTTCGATCATCAGGCATAAGCAGAATAGTAGCGTCTTTTTGCATCTCTAACTTTATAGCAGATAATACTTTAGCTAAAAAGTCCTGGTTTTCTTGATGAAAGTCTGACTTATGAACAACGACTAGCAACTTCTTCGCGTTTTCACCTTGAAAATTTTCTGGCGGAATGGATGAATCCGGAGAGTGGAAAAGCTCGAAGTCGTAGAAGTAGTGGTTCAATTTAGTCTGATTTAGGAAACAAAAGTAAAGGTTACAAATTTATTTATTCTAACTTTGCACAAAGCATTTAATCATGGAGATAAAGATCACAAAGACAAAAAAATCGAAGATACACGAGGTAGATATGAATAACATCCCGTTTGGACAGGTTTTTAGCGACCACATGTTCGTTGCGGATTATAAAAATGGTGAATGGATCAATGCAGAAATTAAACCGGTAGAAAATTTAAGTCTTCACCCGGCAAATCTGGCCTTACACTATGGTCAATCTGTTTTCGAAGGTATGAAGGCATCGGTTAAAAGAGATGGCACTCCATGTTTGCTTCGTCCCGAAATGCATGCGAAAAGAATTAATCTTTCCGCCGAGAGGATGTGTATGCCTGCGATTCCTGAAGAATTGTTTCTGGAAGCTTTACACAAGCTTGTAGGTTTGGATAGCGATTGGATACCACCACATGATGGGAGTGCTCTTTATATCAGGCCTTATATGTTTGCAACCGATGAATACCTGGGCGTAAGACCTTCTAAGAGCTATAAATTTATCATTCTGACCCTTCCTGTGGGGCCATATTACACTAAACCTGTAAGCCTCAAAGCTGAAACACAATATGTAAGGGCAGCTCATGGGGGAGTAGGAGAGGCCAAGGCAGCTGGTAATTATGCTGCTTCATTGTATCCGGCGAAAAAAGCGGTTGAAGAGGGTTTCGATCAGGTTCTATGGCTTGATGCCAAAGAATTTAAATATGTGCAAGAAGTGGGTACGATGAATATATTCTTTGTGATAGATGATGTGGTGGTGACGCCACAGACTGATGGTACCATTCTTAAAGGCATTACCAGAGACAGCTTTATCACTATTTTTAAAGATCACGGTTATAAGGTTGAAGAGCGGCTTGTTTCGATCGATGAAATTTTTGAAGCAGCTGAGCAAGAAAAGCTTTCTGAAGTCTTTGGTGCGGGTACGGCTGCAGTGGTGAGTAAAGTGCATAAGATTCATCACGATGGTCGAGAAATCAATCTGGATACAAAGTCTTACAAGGTAGCTGATTTGGCCTATGATATCATTACAGGGCTGAGAAATGGAACCGTAGAGGATAAGTATGATTGGATAGTTCCTGTCGAAGTTCTAGAGGCGGTGTAATTTATTTTACTAAATTTATTGGATCAAATTAGACATATGATCCGATCACTTAAATACTACTTTGCGACGCTTTTCATTGGTATACTTATACTTTCGTGTTCAGAAGACATAAACATTGACCTGAAAAAGGAGGATATCATTCCTTTGCCTCGGAGAATTCAGGTGGCACAAGGTAGCTTTGAAATGACAGCATCCACACCGATCAACCTTCTTGGTGATGAGACAAAGCTTAGACCGCTCGCAGAATATTTTAACGCCCAAATTGCCAAGGCAACAGGATTCGAGCTTACAGCGAGAAGTAAGTCTGGCGCTTCAAATGGGATAAACCTGTTTCTTGAAGAAAATACCGACAATAGATTCAGTGAAGATTATTCCATAGAGGTCGTGAAGCAAAATCTGGTGATTTCTGCGGACACTGAAGCTGGATTGTTTTACGGTATTCAGACTCTATTACAGATGTTGCCTCCTGAGATACATGCCGACGGTGTACAAGATGTGCAATGGTTAGTAGGAACGGGTACTATACGAGACAGACCCTCCTATGAATACAGAGGTGCAATGCTGGATGTGGCCCGACACTTTTTCGATGTCGCGGATGTGAAAAAAGTGATAGATTACGTATCTGCCTACAAACTCAACCGATTACATCTTCACCTTACTGACGATCAGGGTTGGAGAATTGAAATTAAATCTTGGCCGGATCTTACCGCTGTTGGAGGTCAAACACAAGTTGGAGGAGGAGAAGGCGGTTTCTATACCCAGGAACAATACCAGGAAATCGTCGATTACGCTGCTTCCAGATATGTTACTATTGTGCCGGAGATTGATTTGCCAGGTCATACTAATGCGGCATTGGCTGCCTACCCAGAACTAAACTGCAATAATCAGTCCCCTGATCTGTATACAGGAATAGAAGTAGGTTTTAGCACGCTTTGTACCGATAAAGAAATTGTCTATGAATTTGTAGATGATGTAATTAGGGAATTGGCAGCTATGACACCAGGCGAATACATACATATAGGAGGAGATGAGTCCCATGCCACAAAAAAAGAGGACTACATTAAGTTTATGAATCGCACGCAGGAGATTGTTCAGAACCATGGTAAAAAGTCCATCGGATGGGACGAGATAGCCACTGCTTCCATGTTAGAAGGAAATGTAGTCCAATTTTGGGCCAGTGAAGAAAATGCGAAGAAAGGAGTTTTACAAAATGCGAAGTTGATATTATCACCTGCAAAAAAGACTTATCTGGATATGCAGTATGATTCTACCAGTAGGATTGGATTGCATTGGGCGGCTTACATCGAAGCTGACAGCGCCTATCTTTGGGAACCGGATGAATATGTACCAGGCATCAAAAAAGAAAACATTTATGGAATAGAAGGTCCGCTTTGGACAGAAACGGTAATCACAATGGATGATATCGAGTACCTGATGTTTCCCAGACTGACGGCGATTGCTGAAATTGCCTGGACTTCTAAAGACAACAGAGAATGGGAATCCTATTCAGAACGGTTAGCAAAACATGCAGAGGTTTGGGATGTGAAGGACATCAATTACTATCAGAGTCCTAAAATAAATTGGGATCTGGAAGAAATAGAGCAATGATCCTATAGGAAATCTTCACATATCAGTAACATGGAAGGTTATTTTGATGTTAAAGAATTTAGTAATAGGCAAGAACTTGGATTGTTGGTCAAGCAAGCTATGGAGGAACAAGCTGGCATTGATTTATCTGAATATCCTTTAGTAGACAGAATGTTAACTGAACCCGGATATGCTGAATCAGCAAAAGAACACTATTCAAAACTTATGACAGAGTATATGGGCCTTTTGGAACAATACAAAGGTAAATAGAGACAAACTGTGTTGAATAAAGAGAAGTGCCTGCGCATTTGTGCAGGCATTTTTTATTTACTAATCTCATGTCCATAAAAACTAATAATACATATAATGAAGAGTAATACTTTACTATAACCAAAAAGAGAGTGTGTATTTTTATCGAACAAATTGACGCGTTTTACAGTTTTATTACTGATAGTCAGTTGGTTATACTGACAATTTTTTAATGATAAAGATTTATTATGGAGACGATGACACAGAGATTTAAACGATTAGACAACTACAACAGCTTAGACAAGCACCAGGAAGCCATTGATATTCGTGGATTTAAAGTAGTGACAGATAACGATGTGGAGATCGGTAAAGTAAATGCCGTAATTGTAGATGAAGCGTCGGATTCCATCAGATATATAGAAGTCAATACAAAAGATCATTTGGATAGTCCCATCAACGATAGAAATGGCTATAGAAATGATGATAGATATCGTGACCGATTTGAAGGTGGCGCGCATTACATGCTAATACCAGCAGGTCTGATCAGTGTTGATAAGGATACCTATACAGTAACTGCTAAAAATATGATTGCAGAGAACTTGTACACTGGACCAAGACATCAGAAAGATGATGATTTTGACGCAGCTTATGAATACGCAGTAGTTGATAAATATGTCAATACTAAAGGTTCTGATTTTCTTGAGAAATATGGAAAATTCAGAAATACGAAGGAAGCAAGAATAGATAATCACTTCTATGAGAGAGATTATTTCACGACAAGAAGAGATAAGCGTGGACAACCCAGTTCGCCTGTACTATAAAAATGAGGTCAACATTCGACCATCATTTCATTAACGACTTTTGCGAGGCCTCCATCGGAGGTCTCTTTGTATTTGGTATTCATATCCAAACTCGTTTCCCACATCGTTTTAATGACTTCATCCAAACTTACTTTAGCCTTTTTTGGATCGGAAGATAGAGCGATCTGACTTGCTGTAATGGCTTTGATAGCTCCCATGGTATTTCGTTCGATGCACGGAATCTGAACCAAACCGTTAACAGGATCGCAAGTCATTCCCAAATGATGTTCCATTGCTATTTCAGCCGCTTGCAATATTTGATTGATATTTCCTCCATTTACAGCAGTCAATCCACCAGCTGCCATTGAGCTGGATACACCAATTTCGGCCTGACATCCACCCATCGCTGCTGAAATGGTGGCTCCTTTCTTAAAAAGACTACCTATTTCTCCAGCTACCAGTAAAAATTTATGAATATCTTCTTCAGAGTTACTATTGAAAGAATGATGAAACATGAGTACGGAGGGAATTACACCTGCAGCACCGTTTGTCGGAGCTGTCACCACCCTTCCGAAAGAGGCATTTTCTTCGTTTACGGCTAAAGCAAAGCAGGATACCCATTTAAGAGTATCTGAAAAACTATACTTTTCGTTCATAATCGCGCTTTTCCATTCTTGAAGATTGGTGTAATTTTCTCGTTTAATCAATTTACGATTGATTTTTGCAGCACGACGATCCACTTTAAGTCCACCAGGTAAAATGCCAAAACGATGACATCCTCGGTATATAGAATCTTGCATGCAGTTCCATATCTCATTTAAATCATGAGCGAATTGTTCTTTCGTTCGCAGGCTTAATTCATTTTTCAAAACTACCTTTGAAAAGCTCGTCTTTAGTTTCAGAGTCCATTTTTTCAAGTCCTCGCTGTTATCAATAGGATAGGGAAGAACAAGCTCTTCTTCATCTAAAGGCTCATTTTCTTTACAAATGAATCCACCACCAATGGAATAATATGTTTCCTGAAATATGCTTTGATCATCATAATGCGCTGTAAATCTTACTCCATTAGGATGAAAGGGTAGCATTTCGCTATGGAAAATAATATGATCTTCAGGCTTGAAAGGCACTAGTTTTTCATTTCTTAGCTTTATAGCGCCGCCACTTTTTATGTTGGTGATATACTTATCGATTTTGTTAGTGTCAATTGTTTTGACATTGAAATCAGACAAACCCAGCATCACTGCTATATCGGTTCCATGCCCTACTCCCGTTTTGGACAGGGAACCATAGAGGTCCACTACGATGCTATTCACTTTTGAAATCTCTACTTTTTTAGCAAACGCCTGAGCCGCTTTCCATGGTCCCATGGTATGACTGCTAGATGGTCCCACACCGATCTTAAAAATATCAAAAATACTTATTCCTGCCATTTACTCGAATTTTAGACAAACCGGAGTAGGCGCTGCCATTTGAACACCAGAAGGTGTCAATTGGCCCGTTTCAGTATCCAAATTAAATACGACAATATTATTTGAGTTTTGATTGGCTGCGAGCAGGTATTGTCCACTTGGATCGATTGTAAAATCTCTGGGTACTTCACCACCGGAATTAATCTCATCAATATATTCTAGTTGACCGTCCTCTTGAATTTTGAATTGTGAAATTGTATTGAAAGGACCTCGGTTACTTGCATAAAGATACTGACCTGATGGATGTACCTTTATTGCCGCACAACCTGCTTCCTCATTGTTTTTCTGAGCGGTACTCTTCACATTCTGAACAGATTGATAAGTGTTTCCCTGCTTGGACAGAACATCGATGGTGCCATCCAACTCATTAAGCACATATACCAGGTTCTCGGAAGGATGAAAGTCTACATGTCTGGGTCCAGATCCTGCAGCAAGTTTAATTACCGAAATCTCTTTTAGCAAGGCCTCCTGAGGGTCTAAATCGTAAATGGTTATTTCATCTGTTCCCAGGTCAACGGCAAAAATTTCCTCGGTGTGTGGATTTTGGGTGATCATATGTGCGTGAGGAGCTTCCTGTCTGGAAGTTTTGCCTTTGCCTTTCTTTTGAATCACCTGTTTAAGCTGACCAATTTCACCTTGCTCGCCCAATGAATACATGGCAAAATTTCCTCCCACATAGTTTGCGGTCAGAAGGTAATCGCCCACTTTAGTAATATAGCATGGCGCGCCTCCATTGGCCGGTAAACTGTTGATGAAAGTTATTGAATCATCTGTGTAAGAGAAAGCTGATATTTGTTCCCCTTCACCAACTTTTTCATTTACACAATATATGTTCTTGGAAACTGCATCTACCACTAAATAAGAGGGGTTTGTAGTCTGAGCTTTTAGGTTAGTCGGACTTAAGCTGCCATCTGAAACATTGAAAGTCAATGCATAGACTCCTTCAGCCTTACCATTGACGTGACCTTCTTGATCGGTGTAAGTTCCTACAAACAACAAAACTTTCTGGCTTTTCTCTTCAGTCATATCATCGGATATTTCACTTGTCTGTTCAGCACAACCGATGAACAACAAGATCATCAAAAAGATTAATGTTTCCTTCATAAATCAAAGTAATTCAATAATCACGAGAAAAACTAATTTGATCTAAATTTCGTTGAAGTTCAGTAATTATTCTGCAACTTTGCCATCCGAATGAAACACATCCTTTTTGCAATCTTCTTTTTATTTTTTACAGGCTTAAGTGCTCAGAAATTGAGCGGTGTGGTTTTGGATTCTGTTTCAGGACAAGTCATTTCCTATGTAAATGTTTATATCCCGAATTCATCCTTTGGTACCCATACCGACGAAAACGGTGCATTTGAACTGGCGCCTCCACGGGGTAGAAATGAATACTACTTTAGTATCCTTACTTATGAAACTAAAGTCTTAGAACTGGATATTCGCAAAGATACCTTTGTAGAAGTGTATATGGTTCCGACCGATATCGAAATCGGAGCTGTAACGGTTGAAGCGAAAAGAACAAAGATTGGCAATAGAGTCATACGGATGGTACGAGAAAATCAGGATAAGATTTTGACCGATCGCTCGACATTTAGCAATAGTAACTACATCAAAACCCAGGTTGAGCGTTTCAGACCTGCTTCAGAACCGGAAGATACCATAGTTGTGGAAGAAGGCTTCGACATCGTATATTTAAGTGAGACGGCCTCACGTCAGCATTTTTCGAACGGCCAATACAAGGCTGAAATATTAGGCGAATTAAAGAATTCAGATGATGACAAAATGAATCGCTTCACCAGAATGGATATTGATCGAGGATTTAGAGGAAGTGGTCAAGGGGTCGAATACAATCCCATAGAGTTTTTCAGAAATCCAAGGGAGGCCAATATTGAGTTGTATTCCAATGTTATTGACAATTCCACGCTATCGGATCGTCCCATCACTTCGCCCATAGGTGCAGGCGCATTTGTTAATTATAGGTTTAAGGTCCAAGCTATTGATGTCATAGAGGGTGATAGTATGTTCACCGTTGCCGTCGAACCTATTTTCAAACAAGCACCATTATTCAATGGTGAAATTATAGTGGATGGGTCAAACTGGATAATATCATCTGCAAGGCTTTCGCTGGACAACCAGGTCATCACACTATTTAAGGATTTTGAATTTGAAGTTGCTTACACGGAGGTAGCTCTGGATCAATATAGAGCTACAGAAAAGACCTTTGCCTATCAATCTAAAATCGGAAGTAATTTATACAAGGTAGAAACTCAGGTAATTGATACAGAATTTGACCTGGAGCCTGTCTTTGAGAGGAATTTTTTCGGTAATGAAATCATCAAATATTCTGAGCAAGCTTTAGAAAGAGATACGGCTATATGGCAAAAACTGCGGCCTAAAAATATCGTGGTGGAAGCTGAAGCACGGGCCTTTATTTTAAAACAGGATTCAGTGTGGAATTATGAGCACAGTGAGGAATATTATATGGCGCAGGATTCAGATTATAATAAAATTACTTTTTTAGATGTGCTATGGTCCGGAGTCAATTACAGGAATAGATCTAAAGGTCTGACTCTGGGATTTCAGTCCATTGCACAATCTGTAAGACCCTTAGGAGTAGGTGGTTATCGTCATGAGTTAGCAGGAAATGTCGAGAAAGAATTTTCAAACAATAATGCCCTGGGATTCAGATACAGTGTCGATTATGGATATACGAATAATGACTGGAAAGGGAGTTTAAGAGTAGGGTATACCTATATGCCTCGCAGGTTTGGGCGGGTATTTGCTTCTGTTGGTGATACCTATGATTTGATTACTATATATGAGTCTCTACAGAATATCATTAGTCGTGGTAACTATATCAGAAATCAACGTTTCAGTGTGGGGCATGTGATGGAGTTGGTCAATGGTCTTTATGCTACCGGTGAATTTAAGTATGCCGATAAGCGATCAATTGAAGATCTAAATTTAGCAGGCTGGACGGACTTTGTTTTTGGCGAGGCCAATACTCCAGCGGAATTTGAACGATACAGATCTTTTATTTTCGAATTGGACTTACTATATAAGTTTGGTCAAAAGTACATCACACGAGGACGAAAGAAAATAGTAATTGGTAATCATTACCCTACATTGAATTTGAGGTACCACAAGGGATTTCCAGGTGTGGGTCTATCAGAGGTTGATTTTGATTACATTGAACTGCGGCTGTCTCAGGAAATGCCATTGACGAAGTTTGGAAATACCAATTGGTTGCTACTTGGAGGAAGCTTCCTGAATACCAGGAGTTTGAGGTTTATAGAGTATAAGTATTTCAGAGGTTCGACGCCTTACCTTTTTGCAGATCCTCTCAGAGATTATCAACTCTTAGGACCTACTTTATCTACCAATAAAACTTTTCTCCAAGCGATGGCCATTCATCATTTCAATGGTTTCATCATGGATAAAATACCTTTAATCAATTACTTACAATTAGAAGTAATTGCAGGTGCAGCAGCACTTTCGATTCCAGATCAAAAATTTTATCATGGTGAACTCTATCTCGGGCTGGGCAGAAAGGTGAAGATTTTGGGTGAACAATTGCAATTTGCAATCTATGCGGCGACGAGAGATAATACTATAGAGGCCGCAAGTATTTCCTGGAAAGTTGGGGTCAATGTCTACAATGCCTTTACAGGCAAATGGGCTTATTGATCACCAAGGATTGATCCCTCCTTTCGAAGAGGCCAAATTGAGGATGGAGGGATCCATCATAAGTTGACGTGGGTGTTATTCAGCATGCTTTAACTCCTCCAGTTTGATATTCAGAGAACCTGTCCCAGTAATTTCGTGCATCAGGTCTATTGTCAATGAAAAATCCACAAGAGGTCCCCAAAAATTGCATTTGGCTACAGGATGCTGATCCACTATTACCATTATTGAAGTCAATATCAAAATCAACCGCAATCAGTTTTCCTTTTTCATCTAACTTATATTCGTTGTAAGTCAGTTCAATCCCACGCTTTTTCAGCAAGGTACTGATAGCAAGTGCTTCATAAATACTCATTTCTGAATGATAATTAACCAGTATGACCTCTTCAGATATAATGACATCGGTTTTGGTTTGAGCATGAAGGCAGAATGAAGATAAAGTCATCAATAGTATAAAACATAAATTTTGCATGATCGTATGTATTTGATTTAGTAATGCACCTAATTTAACGATCATAACCAGATAATCTCAATAAGTAGGGTGGGAAATGAGTACTAGTACCAGTCTGAATCTTACTTATGTGGCCATTTATCTTGTGACACACTGGCTAAGAGTCTTTTTAATTGTTTTCTTGAACTTACATGAAGTTTAGCATAAATATTGGTGATGTGGGTCTTGACAGTTGACAAGCTGACAAACAACTGGCTTGCAATCTCTTTATTGGAATGACCTGCTAAGATAAGCTCGATAATCTCTTGCTCTTTCTCCGTTACCGAGTGGAGTAACTCATCCATATCAAGTTCACCTTTATCTTTCAACAAGTTTTTCCATTTTACACGATAGTATATGGTCAGAAACCCTAAAACAATAATGATAATTGAAAGCGTGATGAAAATAATGATGGTCGGATCAAGTTTAGCTTCTTCGTCATCTAGATTTACTAATTCAAGGATGGATTGAATTTCAATTTTAGCTTCCAAATAATATCGTGATGCGCCATTTAAGCTTTCCATTCTGCTTAGAAAGTTCCTGAAGAAATTGGGATCACTTTTAATTTCGAACTCAGCATCTTTAAGGTGATGGTAGGCATAAAGTGCGGGGATTTGGAATTGACTGGTATCCATGTACTTTTTAATGGCATCACTGTGGTATCTATAGGCAAATTGGTCTTTTAATTCAGAGTCCATTTCACCTTGAACGTTGGTTTTTGATTTTATTGATGGAAGAAATTCATCTGCGAATTTTTGCAATAGGTGACTCTCAATGCTACCTTCAACATTACAGCCAGCGAATGTACTTGATATGTCCATACAATCATAGATGATCATACGAGTATTTCTGTCTAAAACTACTTGAATGTAATTTTTGCTTCTGCCGCTAAATATACTGTTATGGTTCTTACCAGAAGAGAGCATCAATTGGTAAACCATGGGCTCTAGTGGAATATCATTGCCATTTAAGGTGAAGTAACCCTGTGAATCTACTGCGGCAACGTTCACATAATTGTTCATATCCAATCGGGATAATTGGGTAAGAGACGGAACGTATTGTAGAATGATTCTTGAGTATTTGTGCTCTGAATCTAGAAACTGTCCTTTTATTTGGTATTGGGTATGACCTAGAATGGAAGGCAAGAGAAGCGTAATAATAAAGCCAAGCTTTGTAAGTGGTTTCAATACTGATTATTTAGCATTTGCCAAATTAGGAAATGATGATCATTTTACATCATTTTCAAACCAACTCATTATCCTTTCTGGAAAGTGGGTGCAATTCTAAATTCTTCAATTGTAATTTTTCGGCCTCTAAATCGTCCATGTCGTCCTCAAACTCAATCAACCTCATTTCCTTTTCAGTTTGGTATTCCAGATAGTCATCAGAAAAAATTGTTTTTTGTGGACGTTTGAACATCATCAACCTTTGGATGACAAGGATGACAATAAATCCCAAAATGGGAAAGAGGCTCCATGGAACATTAGGGGCAATGAGGCTTACATTAAGGATAAAAAGCATAAAACCAATGGGGACGAAGGCTATAAGGGATGAATAGAAAGCTTTCTTTGCTTTTGCTCTGCGAAGTGCCTTTACATAGTTTTTATCTGCCATACGCTTAGGTTGTGTTATAGTAACATTAAAATACTAAGACATATTTTCTAAAAAAAGAAATTTGGATAAAAACGTTTTAGCTGGCCATGAGTATGCAGTGTTGCTCTTCCAGTGAGCAAGAGAGGAGTAATCAGAGGTAGATATCTACAAATAAATAGCTTTCTAGAAAGGTTGACCAAATTGCAGCATATACCCATTGTTGTCATAAATGGCAAATTCTCTCATGCCGTAATCAAAATTCTCTATAGGATATGCAATCTGGGAATTGATATTGTATTGATTCCAAAGGTCATCGACATTATCGCATTCGATGTAAAATGAACCTGTAAACAGCGGCTGTTTAAATTTAAGATGATTATTGGGTTCACAGATTATGATATTGACGTTATCCAGTCTAATATGTGCCCAGCCCTCTTTCGCATCTTTAGCTATACAGCTAAAGCGTAATTTTTCTACATAAAACGCAAGTGTTTTTTCTACTTTAAGGGTGTAAAGCTGAGGTGTCAATGTTTTAAGCATGATCAATTATTACAAAGTGTCACTTCCTTTAAAAAGTGAATCTACAAATGCACGCTTATTAAAAATCTGTAGTTGCTCAATACCTTCACCCACACCGATATACTTGATGGGTATTTTAAATTGGTCAGAGATACCGATTGCTACACCACCTTTAGCCGTCCCATCTAGCTTAGTAAGAGCCAGAGACTTTACCTCGGTTGCCAAGGTAAACTTGGTTGCTTGTTCAATGGCATTTTGGCCTGTAGTAGCATCCAACACCAACATTACATCGTGTGGCGCTCCCGGCATTTTCTTATCGATAGAATTTTTAATCTTGGTTAACTCCTTCATCAGATTCAACTTGGTATGTAGTCTTCCAGCTGTATCGATAATCGCAATGTCACAGTCATTATTCATGGCATACTGAACGGTCTCATAGGCCACGGCAGCCGGATCGGTATTCATGCCCTTACTGTAAAAATCACAACCGACGCGTTCGGCCCATATACCCAATTGATCTACCGCTGCTGCTCTGAAAGTGTCACCTGCACCCAACACCACCTTCTTACCTGCTTTTTTGAATTGGTGAGCCAGCTTACCAATCGTCGTAGTTTTGCCTACACCATTGACCCCAACCACAAGGATAACATAAGGGTTCTTATCAGTGACGGGAGCAAATTGCTCCAGGTCTGCCGTATTGTTCTCTGAAAGCAGCTGAACTATTTCATCTCTTAAAATGTCATTGAGCTCTTTGGTATTGATATACTTATCTCTGGCAATTCTCTCTTCAATTCTTTCGATGATCTTAATGGTCGTGTCCAGGCCTACATCAGAACTGATCAGAATATGTTCCAACTCATCCAGGACTTCTATATCCACGGTGGACTTACCAGCGACAGCTCTGGAGATTTTACCAAATATATTAGTCTTAGTTTTCTCCAGGCCTTTATCGAGGTCTTCCTCTTTTTCCTTGGTGAAAAATTTATCGAAAAAACCCATAGCTTAATAATTTAGGTGCGGAAAGTAATAAAAAAGGCTTTTCTTATGGTAAGAAAAGCCCTTAAATATCTATACTATCTTTCTGTAAAATAATATTATTTCTGTGCAAAGTATTCCTTCACTTTGTCCTTGTGGATCATAAGCTCTTTATAGGTGTACTTACCGGTAGCAGGATCTTTTACGCTTTTAACAACTTTTACAAAGTCTCTTCCGGAACCGGCATTCGCGGCTCTTTGTCCTACTCTTGAGTTTTTAGATACTTTAGCCATTTTTATTTAATTTCTTTGTGAACAGTCATTTTCTTCAAGATAGGATTGTATTTTTTCAATTCCAACCTATCCGGAGTATTTTTTCTATTTTTCTGAGTAACATATCTAGAAGTACCCGGCTGACCTGTAGCTTTAAGCTCTGTGCACTCCAGTATTACTTGAATTCTATTTCCTTTTGACTTTTTTGCCATGATATCGCTAATTTAAAAAAATTATAATTTAATGCCTGTTTTTTCACCAGTAGGATCTACCTCCTTGATGTAAGCATAAATTCCTAACTTATTGATGGTTCTTAAAGCTTTGCTAGAAACTTTAAGAGTAACCCACTCCTTCGTTTCAGGAATATAAAATCTCTTCTTGTGAAGATTCGGTAAAAATCTCCGCTTAGTCTTCGCATTGGAGTGCGAAACATTATTACCTGAAATAGGTCTTTTTCCTGTTAATTGACAAACTCTAGACATCTTATCGTTCTTTTTATCAGTCTCCTGTTTAAATAATCTAAGTTTCTAAATCACCTCCACAAAAGCCTTTGTGACTCCGGAAGGGTTCGAACCTTCAACCTCCTGATCCGTAGTCAGGTACTCTATCCAGTTGAGCTACGGAGCCAAAATTTCAAAATAGGGTGCAAAGATAGTTTATTTAATCAAATTACCAAGCAAGCCATCCCAAAAATATTACATATGTAATAAATTCTAATATGGTAAAATGACTTGCCTGTGGCTTATGATCTGATCGGCTCCATTCATAACAAAATAATAAACCCCGGGTGCCAAAGTAGGAATTCTGATTTTTTCTTCCTTAACACCATAAAGGGGCGGCTGAATGGCCTTTGTATACATCAGCTGTCCCTGCATATTAAAAACGCCAAATTCATAAGCGCCAATTCCATCTGGCCCATCGTATTCTATGGTAATCTCATCACGAGTGCTGGTCGGATTCGGATATACTTTCTTAAAGGCTAAATCTCCACCTTCTGGAGTGGGACAAAAGTCCTTTAGCGCTACCATCGTACTATAAATATTGAGGTTTCCCTCTGAAATAGATTTTCCAACCAATCCAGGTTCAGGGTCCACAGCTCCTAAAATATAGTCTTTAATTTCAACCACTTTTTCAGGCTGCTCTTTATAATAGGCTGCAAAATTTTCGCATGGAATACTGTGAATTAAGGCGACCGCTCCTGCAACATGCGGTGTAGCTGCACTGGTTCCAGAGAAGGTACCCACGTTGTCAGTGTTTGTCAAGTCAGTTGTGAACGTGCCAGTTCCCGGCGCACTTAAATCTATGTTCACCGCACCATAGCCACCATTAATCACAGGTTGTTCTTCTCTTGCTATATTAAGATTGGTCACCGAAATCAAATACGGACTGGAACAAGTAGTGGGTAAGTCACCCTCAGCATCTACATCTCTTGTTACATTAGTCGTTGCTCCCACAGATAATACGCCTACAGAACCAAGTTTATCGTACATGTTACACCAACTTGGAAACTCGTGACCAAATCTTTGATCAATACCGGAAGAAAAATTCGTAACGACAATATATGCCCCTTTTTCTCCGCCTGATTCGTTATACAATCTTCTTTGATTATAAATATATTCGTAGGCCTCGATAATTTGGCTAATGTTGCTCACCTCAGAAAACAACATCATTTCAACATCCCAATTCACACCGCTGACTCCTTCAGCATTATTACCTACCGCTCCAATGATGCCGGCAACGGAAGTACCATGTTTATCAGCGGGGTGGGTGTCCGTGTAAGTTTGCAAATTAAGCCCCCAAATATCGTCTACATATCCATTTTCATCATCGTCGTTAGCACTATTCGGATTATATAAAGGATGAGAAGGAAGTCTGTTTTCTGCATCCTCATCAATAAGGCCATCCATATCATCATCTACGCCACAAATACCGGGACAACCATCTCCATTTGCATCTCCAGGCGATTCATCAGTGTTTTGATAATGGTTTTCGCTCAAATCTATCAAGTTTAAGCCATAGCCGGAATCCATGACCGCTACGACGATTCGATCGCCTAATATGGTGGTTCCACCGGTCGTAACGCCCCATGCTCTCTCAATGTCAATTTTTTGAAAATTTGCTTGCTTAGAGTAATGTTTATCATTGGGAGCTCTACGTAAAGTTGTTTTCAAATTAGGTTGGATTGCTACTACTTTATGAGAAGCGCTTATGCTTTTTGCAACTTCTTCAAAACTAAGCTCCGGAGCATGTTTTACCAGATATATGTTTAAAGATTTGCTAATGAGTTTCGGTGGATTCCAGTCGACTTTACCTCTTGAAAGTAAATGGACATCTAGACTGTAACCAGGCTCTAGCTGGACTATCACCTCACCTGCGATAACATCACGATTCTGTGCCTGCGTTGTGATGAAATAGAAAAATAGAACAAGTAGTGTTAGTAGGCGAATCATGGTTGTAAAACCTTAAATTTACTGAATAAGTTTCCAGATTTATCAGGATTTTTGATAGTTGATTTCCTCCTTAAATGCTAATTCACCAGCTTCAATTGCAACCTTTAAATGGTTTTCTTCCGGTGGAATAGGACAACTGAATCCATCGCTATAAGCACACCAAGGGTTATACGCTTTATTAAAATCAAGAAAAACAATACCCTGTTTAATATCTGAAACTTTTATATCTATATATCTTCCACCTCCATATGTGGAGTCACCTGTAGTCAAATCTTTAAATGGTATGAAAAGGTGATCCTTATACAATGGAATGGTGAGTGCTTTTAAACTTTGGTACACACTCAGTCTTTGAGTGCCCTTTCCAGGCAACTCGAATAATACCTCTCCATATTTGATATAAGGCTTGGTTTCACCGGAATAAGTAGCCATTTCGAATGGTCTTGGCTCTGTATTGCCAATAAAGAGACACTTAACAATGAAAGATTTATCTGGTGGGTAGAAATCCACATTTTTCAAGTCTTTCTTATCATCAATCGGTGCTCGATCGTCAACAAGTAATGCCTTTTTATAATCTTTTCTGTGCTTTTTTAAGGTCTTGTCATAATCAGATGCAATTTCATCCTGACCATTGGCATAGCCCAAACCCAATACTACCAACACAAACATCCATAATAACACTCTCATAAACCAATTACTTTTTACTTACTACTACTAATTTCTGGCCAATTATCGACAGTCTGGTAATTTCCTGAATCCCCACGTCAGCCAGAGAACCTATTTTTTTCCATTCTTTGGAAAAATCCGGATTAAAAGCTAATAGATCAGATCCACTACCCATGATGATCGTTTCGTCAGGCATGAGCTCAAAATCCTCAGATTGTCCAGGTGTTTGAACGATGGTAATTATGGTATTATTACTTGAATCGTATCTTTTTAAGAGCCAGTTATCATCTCCAATTTTATGGATAAAATAAAGAAGCCCCTGACGATTAGCTTTCATTCCCCGGCCGATATCTTCTATCACCACTTTTTGAGACTTTGTGATGCGATTAGCAATAACCATTTTATGCGGTTCACCAACTATAAACATGGCTACATGTTCTCGATCGATCCAACAATGATACCCCACACCTGTAATTCCGGGAAAGATGTCACTTCCCAAATTAGATTGGTCCACAGGAAACTGCCATAGTTTCTGTACATTGGTTTTGTCCTCTTGCACTATGACTGAAAAGTGCCGCTTGGTGGGCATTAACGTAGGAGAATATTCTCCATCCGGAGTATCGGTTACTTGCCAATATTTTTGACGCAAGAGGTCAATGGCGTAGATATCAGTTTGTTCCTTTCCGGGCGTTTGCGCTGAAAAGTAAAGCATCTGTGCATCGAAAAAGCTTGGCTGGTTGTTGTAAAAGCCTTTATTGAATTTATTCAACATCTTACCATTGGTGATAAAATACTCTGAATTGACTTTCTTAAAATCAAACAGTATTAAATCAGATGCTGGTAGTTGTGCAAAGCTGGCAAATGTGGCAGAAATAAAGAAAAAAGCCAGGCCCCACCGCTTTAGAATAGACATGTTAATCATGAATTAGGTTTGAGATCCAAAGTTAGCAGGAATCTGCTTAAAAAAGAAGCAATTTACTGAGCAGTCCGCTTAATAGAATACCTCAGCCAGGCATCTGCTAGCCCTAGTCTTTAGAGCCTAGCCCTCCTAGCCCTTAAAGAGCTTAAAGCTCTTTAAGGGCTTAATAACTTTTCAAGGAAAAAGGTTAACAATTCTATCTTCCTGCATCTGCCCCCCTGAAAATTCTGTTAAATCTTATACCGTCAAACAATCTTCCATTTTTGAGTGAAAACCAAATGAATAATGGTTTTCCGACAATGTGATCTTCAGGAACATAGCCCCACACTCTCGAATCTTCAGAGTTATGCCTATTGTCTCCCATGGCCCAGTAATAATTCTGCTTGAAAGTATACTTGGATGTCTGTTCACCATTGATGTAAACTCGACCTCTTTCCACCTTCAGGTCATTGTTCTCATATACATTGATGATTCTTTGATAAAAGCCGAGATTTTGTGGGGTGATGACCACTTCATCCCCAGCCTTTGGAATGTATATCGGCCCGTAATTATCGACCGTCCAGTCTCTAGATATCTCTGTATTTTGTGGAAAAAGGTCTCTGGAATAGGTCTTGTCAATAAAAGTCTCTGCCATAGGATGATCATATAATGCATCATATTGATCATCGCTAAGCCTGATATTATAAAGTGTTGGTGAAACAGGAATAATCTGTCTGCCCAATTTAAGGGAATCTCTTAGTCCTGTGGCTTCAAACTCCTTCATCTTTACAAGTTGTTCCATGTATGGGAAAACCTTGAGTTCAGGGTTTAACGCTTTCACTTCTTCACGTTCTGATTCATTAAGATAAGCAATGATATAATTAGAAGATCGATCTGCTACTTTTGTGTCCAGGTCAAAAAGATCTAGTTTTAGGACATCGGATGCCAGCATGCCTTCCGGAAGTAAAATCAAGGTTCGAAGTTGCATAAAAGGCGGGTTAGGCTGCTTTTCTCCGTTGATATAAATCTGACTATTGATTATTTGTAGGGTATCTCCGGGAATAGCCACACAACGTTTGATATAGTGATCTTTCTTGTCAACGGGCCTTGTACGAAATTCCTGACGCTCCCATAATGGCTTTAACGCGGGATCAGCCCTGAAGTTGTTCTTAGCGATATCCTGAACCATAGCATATGAATAAGATCTACTGGTCAGGAAAATGGAATCTCCCACCGGCCAATTAAATACGATGGGTTCCATTCGGTCGATTTCTTCCAGTGCCGGGAGCCTGTAATAGGGAAGCTGAGGTTTTTCCAAATAGGATTCCGTTCCTAATCCAGGTATGACATTGTGCAATAAGGGGACCATCGCAATGGTCATAGGGGTTCTGATACCATAATGCGCTTTGGAAACGAAAAGGAAATCACCTACCATCTGTGTTCCTTCCATGGAAGGTGTGGGAATAACATAGGCTTCGATTAGAAACATTCTTATAAATGCAGCAGCGAAAACAGCAAAGAAGATAGATTCTACCCATTCCCTTGGAGCCGATTTCTTGTAAGGATTATCTTTCATCAATCTGTTATAAGCCAGGTTGTCATTGTTACGTTTCGCTTCTTCCAATTTTTCAGCATAAGCTTTTTCCTTCGGAAGGGTTGGGGCATCGTACTGCTCCTCTTCTTTTAGACCTATATAGAAAAAGATGGCTGGCGCATAGAGTACAGCTATTGCGGTATGAATAAACTTGTACTTACGAAAAGATCTTACCAAATCCACTGCCATACCACAAAAAATAAAAATATTGACAATTGGAAATAGTAGCCATAGCGCGTAGATGGGTTGTCTGCCGATCAACTTGCACCATTCTACAAAATTCACTCCCGGAATTAAACCTTTTATAGCCTCTACACCTGCTTTCTTGAAAACGAAATAAAGGCTGATGCTCAAGAGAATATAGGAAATGATCAAAAATATTAATATGCTCACCTGTTCTTTTTTTAAATCGCTGCAAAGATAATTTAAAATCTAAAAGCGCTGCAAGTGGGTAAGGTTAAATATAGACCAAGCAGTACACTGCATGGATGAAGTGCCACAGCTGAAGGTGTAAATGGTGAAGATGTTTTCGTCTATCTAAACAAGTGTTTAGTAGAGCTTAATAATCATCATCGTCAAATTCACCGAACATTTCTGAAAGTGGGTCTGAAAATTCCATGCTTCTGTCGAGAAAATCCTTCGCGATGACATCATACTCGGAAAGGCCGTGAATGAGTAGTTCTTTATACAATAACTCGTCTTTTTTATTGATCGACATGTCCATCACAAACTTTTTGAGTCCAGCTACCCGATCTAAAGAGGCTTCAAATTCTGCATTAGAAGCATCGTTGAGCAATTCTAGATGGTTGCCAGCCCCAAACCATTCTTTAATGACCCCATAAGGATCACGTTCTTCACCTCTTGTCCTTTTTTCTGGATTGGGAAAATGAGTCTGAAACATATCTTTGATGGCAGAACCAATGAGTCCAAGTGCCACAGCATAAGGTCCTTCTTGTTCCCCTTCGTAAACCAATTCCACCTTTCCTGTAATTGCGGGAATAATTCCCCAGAAATCAGTCACGCGTATTTGTGTTTGATTGTCACCAGAAATCAGCATCCGCCTTTCTGCAGTACTGTATAGGTTTTCATAAGCTGAAATACTCAATCTTGCCGATACCCCTGACTTATCATCTATCAATTCTGACTCTCTGGCCTTAAATGAGACCATTTCCAACAACATTTTCAGCGGCTCAGGAAAAGTAATTTTCTCCTTCTGATTATTAGTAACGCCTGCTTCCTGCGCTGTAATAGCCATTGCTGTTTCAATTTCTCTGGGATAGTGGGTCAGGATCTGTGATTCAATCCGGTCTTTAAGTGGAGTAATGATACTTCCCCGATTGGTATAGTCTTCAGGATTCGCCGTAAAAACAAATTGGATGTCTAAAGGCAATCGTAGTTTAAATCCCCTGATCTGCAGATCGCCCTCCTGAAGAATGTTGAATAAAGACACCTGAATCCTTGGTTGAAGATCAGGTAATTCATTGATTACGAAAATCGAACGATGAGATCTTGGGACGAGACCGAAATGGATCACCCTTTCATCCGAATAAGGTAGCTTCAAAGCGGCTGCTTTTATGGGATCCACATCACCTATTAGATCTGAAATGCTAACATCCGGGGTGGCGAGCTTCTCTACATATCTTTCATCTCTGTGCATCCAATCTATCTCTGTATCATCTCCACTTTCTGCAACAGTCGTTTTTCCTTGACTGGTAATGGGTTTGAGTGGATCATCATTTAATTCATTTCCTTTAATGACGGGAATGTACTCATCCATAAGTCTCACCAAAAGTCGGGCAATCTTAGTTTTGGCCTGACCTCTCAGTCCAAGCAATAATATATTGTGCTTTGATAAAATCGCTCTTTCTATGTCAGGTATTACAGTGTCTTCAAATCCCCGGATGCCTGTGAAAACCTCCTTGCCATTTTGAAGTGCTGTGATCAAGTTATCCCTTAATTCCTCCTTAAGCGTTCTGCTCACATAACCGCTCTTTTTTAGGGCTCCCAATGTTTTTATGTCTGTTAATTTTGTCATTTCTTTCTTCTCCGTTTATTCTGTTTATAATCCATAAATATAAATTCACCCAAACCCTGTAATGAACTATAAAATGCCTTCCCGTTATTAGCCTTTGTAAATTGATCGACGAAATTGACCAGATATGGGTCCCTCGCAATCATAAAAGTGGTAATTGGAATCTGCAATTTTCTGCATTTGACAGCCAGGCCCAATGTCCTATTTAAAATGGTCTTATCCAGGCCCATACTGTTTTTATAGTACTTTTTGCCTTTCTTAATACATGTGGGTTTTCCGTCTGTGATCATCATGATCTGCTTATTGGGATTTTTTCTTTTCCTCAATAAATCCATGGCCAATTCTAGTCCAGCCACAGTATTGGTATGATAGGGTCCTACTTGCAGGTATGGCAAATCCTTAATTTGAATCTGCCATGCATCATTTCCAAAAACGATGATGTCTAATGTATCTTTAGGATATCTTGTAGTTATTAATTCTGAAAGTGCCATCGCCACCCTTTTTGCCGGAGTGATGCGATCTTCACCATATAAAATCATGGAGTGAGAAATATCAATCATCAAAACCGTACTGGTCTGACTTTTATAATAACTTTCATGAACCTGGAGATCTTGTTCAGTTAGTTTAAAGTCGTCGATTCCATGATTGATCTGAGAGTTCTTAATAGACTCGGATATCGCAATTTTATCGAGGTTGTCTCCGAAATTGTATGGTCTGAATTCTGCGGTATACTCATCTCCCTGACCTGTAAAGTTGGTATTATGATTTCCACGTTTTGATTTTTTTAATTGATCGAAAACATCATCCAATGCTTTCTTTCTTAGCTCTCCTTCCATTTTCTTAGTGGGAACGCTACCGCCACCAGTCCTTGATTTTTCAGGATCAGAAATATAACCCTTTTCGACGAGATCCTGAACAAAGTCAGCGATACCGTAATCAGGTGTCGTTAGGTTGTATTGCTTGTCTAATTCAGTCAACCATGAAATGGCTTCATTGACATCTCCGGATGTGTAAAGTAACAAGTCTTTGAAAATTTTTAAAAGCCTCTCGAAAGGATCTTGTGGTCCTTTTTCTTTAGCTTCTGAAAAGAGATATCCTATCATTAAGTTTAATTGCTCATTATAGCGAATATTTATAACACCTTGTCAGATCATAATGTTTTGTAAAATCTGGATACCCCAGCAAGATTGACTTGAAATCACTATTCTTTTACGACGTCCCAGGTATGATCAGCAAGTAATTTGGCACTATTTACAAAAGAATGTGGACAATTCTTCCATTCCTCAGGAGCGATCATACTCAAGAGCCATTGGTTCTCACCAGTTTCATACAGATGATACGTCTTACCTATTAGAGGTTTAAATCTGCATTCAGCCTGGTAAATTTTCTCGGAGATGTATACCCGATCTTGAATTGCAGGAGCTTGATGTGCAAGTAAATCAATTTGCTCTTTGATTTGGCTGAGCTGAAGATCTGTTTGCTCATACATTGCCTTGACTGCCAATCCTTTTATCCTGCCTTTATCAATTGGCTTAATGACAGCACTTCCGACATTGTGTGCGTACTCCAGCGAATGCGGATTTTTTGCAATTTTGTCTTTATCTATTGGGTTTTTTTCCATTACATATTTAACGCTTCTATCGGTCAAATGTTCTAGTGATTATTGAATTGAAAAATATGTACACAAAGCCCCTTCGCTTATTCAGGAAATCACGCTCATTCCTTATGGTTGCACTACACTACGGATCACGGCATTCCCAGTATATGATCTGCCAGATTAGAATTGCTTGGTTGTCCATTCCCCATTTTCCAAAATATTTACCTGGAATTCATAAAAGTTCTGAAGTGTTTCGTAATGACCACTGACAGAGATAGCGGTGGCCAGTGCATCTGCTTCCATACAAGTGGGTGCCTTCACAGTGATCCCTCGATCTATACTAACAGCTTGCTGATCTGCAGGGTCAATAATATGACTATACCTCAAACTATCTTGCTCTAAGTATTGATAGTATGAACCCGAAGTGGCTATAGCAGTATTTTCCAGCCATAAGATCTTCCCTTTTTCATAAAATTGTGCAATTTTCCATCCTTTTCCGGTGGGAGAGGAGCCCATGCGCATATCGCCTCCGCCGTCAATTAAAATGGTATCGTAGCCCATATTAATGAACATCTCAAATACTTTATCGATAGCATATCCTTTGGCAATTCCTCCAAAATCCAATTTGGTATGGGCATTGGTTTTCACCAGATTATAATCGACTTGGAGTTCAAGGTCTTCGGTTAGTTTTGAGTTCAAGGCAGATGATTTTGGTGCATCACCTTCCTTTATTCCTTTTTTCCAAAGGTCTATACTTTGGCCAATCCTGATATCAAAAGCTCCGTTGGATCGCTCCCGCAATTCCTCAGCAAATTTGATTACTTCCAGCATTTCCGGTGAGACCGGCATCCAGTTTTCAGTTTGATTAAGTTCAGCAAGCTCGCTGTACTCGTCATAGTTAGAGAAGATTTTTTCAATCCTTTTTACTTCCTGAAATACCTGATCAGCGATTTGCGAAGTAATGTTATCGTCTTTTATAGTAAAACTCCAAATTGTGCCCATAGCCCAATAGCCATAGATGTTCTGGGCATTCAAAAATCCACTTAAAAGAAGTAAAAAAAAGATTAATATGTTTTTCATTGATTACAACACCTCTGTTTTCCCAGGAACAGGAACAGGGTATCTACCATTTTCATCCGGCATCACTGGTGGATCAGCATCAAAGGAGTATTTTTTTGGCATTAAACTCTTTGTAGAATTCATTGCTTCATCCCAAGTGACTGTTTTCCCACTGTAAGTGGCGGCTCTTCCTAAGAGTGACGTCATGGTACTCTTCGCTCCATTTTCGGCATCCATATATTTAAAATCACCATTGGCCACGGCAGCAAACAATAAATCATGTTCCACTTGATAAGGATTTGGATCTTGGCGATCATTATGATCCATAATGATATTGCCATTTTTTCCAATGATCTTACCAGGCGACGGTGCTGTACCTGAAGAACCATGGAACATTTCAGTTACTCTTGATTCGCAACCTGGTTGATGTCGACATTGACTAAACATCATTGAGCCATCTTCATACTCAAACTGTACCACATGGTGATCAAAAATCTGTCCGTGATCCGGCCCGGTTCTGACCTCTCGACCTCCCATTCCGTAAGCTTTTATAGGATAGGCCTGCTTAACCCAGTTGCCTACATCCAGGTTATGAATGTGCTGTTCTGCAATATGATCTCCGCACAGCCAATTGAAGTAATACCAATTTCTCATTTGATATTCCATCTCTGTCTGCTCAGGTTTTCTTTCCCGAACCCAGACTCCGTCACTATTCCAATATACTCTGGATGCAATAATATCTCCGATAGCTCCTTGTTGCAGTGCCTCAACCCATTTTATATATTTAGTCTGATAATGTCTTTGTAATCCAACTACAACATTTAACTTATTGGCTTTTGCTTTTTCTGCAACTTCGAGGACTTTACGAACACCATTGGCATCTGTTGCCACAGGTTTTTCCATAAAAACGTGTTTGCCAGCATTGATAGCCTCTTCAAAATGAATCGGTCTAAATCCAGGAGGGGTGGCTATTAAGACCACATCGCACATGGGAATCACTTTTTTGTATCCGTCAAATCCAGCAAAAATGGTCTCTGGCGTAACCACCAACCTTGCGGCATCCATATCATCTTCTTCAAGCGATTCTTTTAGATTTTTTAGACATTTTTCAGCATTGTCCTGAAAGGCGTCAGCCATTGCCACTAATTTTACATTTTGGGCTGTAGAGAGTGCCTGGAAAGCAGCACCGGTTCCTCGTCCTCCGCAACCAATCAGTCCCACTCTAATGGTATCATCTGCACTTATGAACGATCTTGCTGATATATTCAATGGATTTAAAGCTATCCCACCTGTGATCAATGCACCGGCTTTTACGAATGTCCTCCTGTCCTTTTTCATTTTTATTATTTTGTGTTCATTTAATTTCAGTCGGAAGTTAAGGAATAATATTTATTCTTTATCGATGGTCAACGAAGAATAGTAGGTCAAAACATAATTCCAGAAAAGATGTAGGTTGTTTGAAAGGTAGATTCGAGGTAAGGTAAACAAACCTTAGTGATCTTTCAAAGTAGATAATGAGAGCAAGAATATGGATGACCAATATGTCAGTAGTATGAGCAGGGATGCTTCGTGAAAAGCTGTCACAAATTTATTATAAGCCAGTATGGTATCGGAAATGACGAAGAGGCAGACAGCAACATTGACATATAGAAACCTTCTGCTTCTCAATTTATCAAACAAAGCAGTTCCCTGCCAGCACATGACTAAAATGACCATAACATATATCAATACTGGGTACTTCAGAGTTTCTAGATAGGGCATGATATATAGATAAAATAATAAGCCAGGGATTAGAATTGCAGCAGCAATCAAGGGTGATTTGTTCAACCCTTGAATGGCCAAAAAAGCTATGATAAAAAATAGGTGAGCAATGAGAAAACTTAAAAGTCCAAAAATAAAATATCTGGGATTTAATAAAAAAGTATCACCAACAAGGCAAAAAATGAGGCCAAAGATGACGTATAACCTATATTTCTGAAATTTAGAGCTACCCAACAACATGGCATATATGATGGCTATACTTGTAGTAATTGGCTTCATTAAAGTATAGATCACAAAAAAATCTAAGTATAGTGCAGATATAGATATTGTCGCTGCAGTAAAAAACAATAAAAGGAAAGCTTTCCGGGATTGAAGGAGTCTATTCAAAATATGCTTTAAAAAATGATTCAACCTCTTCATTCGTCGGTTGTTCCACAGGTGAATGTAGTCTGAATCCGACAAATGGACCGTCCGTCAACCACCAGATACTCTTTGGAATTTGAGGATCACGTTGTTGCCACTTTCGGTCATATTTAATATTGGTATCTGCCGTAATATCGCTTTCATTGTCAATATAAGAACCTCCCTTCAGTACTCTTTTGTCCAAGGTCCACTCCATCACATTTCCATAGAGGTCATAAATATCGACATCAGATTGGAATGTACCAGTCTGATGATATTTGTCGCCACTATTTTCATAAAACCAACCTTTGGTAGAGGGCTGTTTTTTTGCCACATAAGTCCATTCCCTTGCAGTTGGTAGTCTGTAAAATCTCCCCGTTTTTTGATACAGCCACTCACAATATCTCATGGCTGCCTTCTGGGTCATGCTTACAGCAGGAAATCCACCTTCTGTTCCCATCCCCCAGGTCATATCTTCATAAGGTGGCGTAGGTCGGGTAATGGCATCAGGTGAATAATCATCATCGAGATCGCTTTCCGGGGTGTCAAATTCTTTTCTTTTGAAAAGCGCAAACATATCGTAAGTGACTTCGTGAGTACCGATATAGAAGTCTGCAATACTATCGTTTCCTTCTATTAATTTTAATTCAAAAGTAACCTCCGAGCCTGGAATGGTGTCTTTCAGCACATCCTGAGCCCATAAAGTACAACCCATAAAGACCAGCGCCACGATTATCAGTAAATATTTCATTCGTATACTTTCATTAATGTTCTTAAGTCAATGATGTCTTTTATTTCCCTTTTATAGGGAAAAGTGACTTTTCTACATATTCGCAAATAGAGTGTCCAATTAACATATGACATTCCTGTATTCTTGGGGTGTTAGAGCTTGGAATTTCGATCAATAAGTCACAATGTTCTTTTACTTTGCCCCCTCCTGACCCAGTGAATGCCGCGGTGAACATTCCCAGTTGTTTCGCTTTTGCCAACGCATTAACAATGTTCAATGAGTTTCCGGAGGTGGATAAGCCTATTAGAATATCATTCTTCTTGCCCATAGCTTCTACCATTCGGGCATAAATTTGCTCGAAAGAGTAGTCATTACCTACCGCAGTTAAGTACGACGTATTGATGTGCAATGCTTCAGAATACAATGGGGGACGGTCGTAGTAATATCTACCTGAAAATTCCGCAGCTAAGTGCTGAGCATCGGATGCACTTCCTCCATTTCCACAAAACAAAAGCTTGCCATCATTTTCGAAAAGTTTTACAATTTCTTCGGATAAACGCTTGATCTTGAGATGCAGCTCTTCATTTTCTAATATTTGCTCACGAAGAGCGATGGCTTCCTGAAAATTGCGTTTTACTATTGAGATTTGATCCATGCTTTCTTGCTAATCGCTCAAATATAGGAATTTCATTGCCCAGGATTAACATTTACTTTTGAATAGATGATCATATGCACTGCAAGTGTATTAAGATTGAATCTTATGATAGAGGCCCATCATTTTATCAATCAAGATATCCCAACTGTACTTCTTCTTTTCCTTCTTTACATTTTCAATCATCTTCTCCTGATCTGCGTCGTTAAAAAATCGATGAATGGCATCAGCAATTGCCTCGACATCAACAGGCACCACATACCCGACTTTTTCATGCGGGCATATTTCCGCAAGACCTCCCACATCTGTTACGATCATGGGTTTATCAAAGTGATAGGCAATTTGCGTCACACCGCTTTGGGTTGCACTTCTGTAGGTCTGTACCACTAAATCGGAGGCGTTAAAGAAATACTTTACATCAGAGTCAGGTATGAATTCGTCAAATCCAATCACTTGATCTTCTATTGCAAGTCTTTTAATTTGGTCCTGGTAAATGTCTTTATGGTCATAGTATTCTCCAGCAATGAGAAGTTTGATATTACTATTTTTAAGTCTGGGATCAGCCATGGCCTCCAATAGTAAGTCGAGACCTTTGTATTTTCTGATAAATCCAAAAAATAGAATATACTGAAAATCCGGACTCAGCTTCAGCTTGTTGAGCGCCTGCTGTTTGCTCACTTTTTCACCGAAATTATCATAGAGTGGATGAGGCGTGAGCACCTTCGGTTTTAGCGTATCGAATTGTGTGATGTCTTTGAGTACGGTTTTCGACATGGCGATGAACGCATCGACCGGTTTTACAAAATACTGCGTAAAAACTTTGTCTCCTGGTCTGCTTTCATGTGGTATGACATTGTCTAATAGGGTAATGATCTTGGTGTGACCATTTTTTTTAATGATCCTGGCGATGGTTCCAAGGCATGGTCCCATAAATGGCAACCAGTATCTCATCACTACCAAATCCGGTCTTTCATTCTTGATTTGTTGACCTGCTTTAAACCAATTAAAAGGTAGGGTAGAATTAATCAGTCTATGTATATCTAAATCTGTAGGTGGAGGCTCCGATGAATATTGAGTTTTTCCAGGAAAGAGGATATTTGGATACTGGACGGTGAAGGTGTAAATTTTGACCTCGTGTCCATGATTCTGAAGTCCTCTCGCCAGACGTTCATTGTAGGCAGCAATCCCGCCTCTAAATGGGTGTGCAGGTCCAATAAATGTTATTTTCATAATATCTCCTTCACGCTAAATTCAGACATTGACATACAAAGACCTTCAGATCCCCTCATAATAAGTTGCGATGATCTTAAAAAAAAATGAATATATAAAGAAAAAGCCGATGAATCAACGATCCATCGGCTCACCTCATACCATGTATGAAATTGGATTATTTTAATTGGACAGCTCCCTTTCCAGCAAGGTAGCCTTTATTATATACCTCTACTTCATAGTTTCCTTTAGGAAAAGCTGTACCCGGAGCCCAGTCAACACAAGCGGTCACTTCCTTATTTTCATAATTAAGGACACCTTTTTTAGAGAATCTAACATCTTCTCCACTGGCATCATTGGTTAATACGCCAGAACCAGCTGACTCAATGGCCATGGTCTCACCTTGTGGGTCAATGATTCTTACGTAAAATATTTCCTGACCTTTTTCAGCTACCATATTTTCTTCAGTATCAAAGCAAATTCTCATTTTCTCTACTTGCTTAGCATACTGTCTCGCAACTTCTTTTCCATTGTTCTTGGTCTTCAATCCCTGTGCAACTACATTTTCCACATTGATCACAGAAGCTACATTCACCTTTGCTTCCAATTCTGATTTCACTTCCTCTAGTTCTTCTTTTTCACTCATTAGTTTTGCCTGAGCAACCTGAAGCTCTTCATTGTCCTCTTTTGCTACATTGAGATTATCAATGAGCATCGTCTTGTCTTCTTCCAGCTTCACATTTTTAGCATTCAGCTGAACATTCTCGTCCTTAAGTGTTTGAATCTCAGCGACATATTGTTCGGAAAGTGCGGTTAAATTAGCAATTTCTTCTCTTGCTTCTTTAAGCTTTCCTTGTGTCCAAAGCAATCCGCTGATTTTCTTTTTCTGGTCCGCTAGTTCTAATTTTTGTTCTTCTATCAACTCATTTAATTGTACATTATCAGTCTTCATAGCATCCAGATTGGTCATAGCTTCTTCATATTGAATTTCTAATTCAGCCTGAACTCTCTCTTTTTCTGCTATTTGCTCCTGTTGCTCAACATTTGCTTTCGCAAGTTGAGACCTGTCAAACCATAGATAGCCTGCAAGACCAGCAAAAATGATCATACCTGTGATTAACCATGCTATTGTGGTCTGCTTTGATTTAGTTGTTGTCATATTATTTTAAAATTAATTATTTGAATAGGGCATTAACGGCTACAAGACGAATGAAAATTACTTGACCACTAAAAAAAAGTAAAAAATTTGTCGTGCCTGACAATTTATTTTCAAATAATTTTATAAGGCCGTGAAAAAATGGACTTCTTCATCAAAGCCAAAAAAAATATTAATTTTGCAGCAAAAATAAAAGTATGCCTATAATTGCTCCATCCATACTGGCCGCAGATTTTGGTAGGATCCAGGAAGAAATTGAAATGGTTAATGAAAGTGAGGCTGACTGGTTGCATGTGGATGTTATGGATGGTGTGTTTGTCCCAAATATAAGCTTTGGACAGGCTATAGTTAAAAAAATGGCGGCCTACAGCAAAAAACCGGTAGACGTACATTTAATGATAACTCAGCCAGACCGTTATATTGGTGAATTTGCAGATGCAGGAGCAGATCATATCTATGTTCATTTTGAGGCTTGCGATCACCTGCACCGATCCATTCAATTGATAAAGGAGCACCATGTCAAGGCGGGAGTTGCCATAAATCCCCATACCAATGTCAGTCTTTTACATGATGTTTTAGAAGACCTGAATCATGTTTTGATCATGAGTGTTAATCCTGGTTTTGGAGGGCAGAAGTTCATATACAATACTTTAGCGAAGATAAGGACACTAAAGAAAGAGATCACTGATAGAAATTTACCTACATTAATAGAGATAGATGGCGGTGTAGGCCTTCAGAATGCGGAGAAGATTTTGGAAGCTGGTGCTGATGTATTGGTAGCGGGATCCAGTGTTTTTAAGTCTGATAATCCGAAGGAAACCATCAAGCGTTTTAAAGCAATCGAGAAGCAGTATACTTTCTCTGATTAAAATTCGTTCGGAACATAGCATGGGGAAAGCACTTACTCTCTTACTTCTTTTATTTTGTAGTCTAGATCTTTCTGCACAGAACATCGAAATTATTGGGAAAGTCACTGACATTGAATCAGGTGAGCCCATAGATTTTGTAACGGTTTATATGGAAGGTAGTACTTATTCTACTGAAACCAATCCAGAAGGTCTTTACGTCTTAGAAGTACCTGCTAACGAGAACTTGTTCTTAATATATTCCAGAATTGGATATGTTGAGGCAAGAGTTTTTGTTGAAAAAACCAGAACCGGAGCCTCACGGAACATCAATGCAGCGCTGGTACCCAAAACTTCAGAACTTGATGTGGTAATCACAGAATCACGGATAGAGGATTTAGGCATTATTAGAGAAGAAGTAGAGGATTTGGTTTATCTGCCTACTGCATCTGGAAACTTTGAAAGTGTTTTACCCAGTATTGCGCTGGGTGTAAACAGTGGTACTGGTGGAGAATTAACTTCTCAATATAATGTGAGAGGTGGTAATTATGATGAGAATTTGGTTTATGTCAATGATTTCGAAATTTATCGTCCTCAATTAATTAGGAGTTCACAGCAGGAAGGATTGTCCTTTCCCAATATTGACCTTATTCGAGATCTCCAGTTTTCAAGTGGTGGATTTCAGGCTAAGTATGGAGACAAATTATCTTCTGTTTTGGATATCAGCTACAAGCGGCCTGAGGAGTTTCGCGCGTCAGCCTCAGCCTCACTTTTAGGAGCGTCTGCTCACATCGAAGGTTCCAGACAGCTTGGCAAGCGGCCCTATAATAAATTCAGATATTTAGTTGGGACCAGGTACAAAACCACAAGATATTTATTGGGATCTCTTGACATTGCAGGAGAGTACCTGCCTAACTTTACGGATCTACAAACTTATTTAAGTTATGACATCAATAAGTCATGGCAGGTCGGATTGTTGGCTAATTTTAACAGTTCTGTTTACAATTTCAGGCCCGTTTCAGGTGTGCAAGGAACGGGTTTCATTGACTTTGCGCTGCAGTTGACTACTTTTTATGAGGGTCGTGAAGAAGATAGATTTACCAATGGCATGACCGGTCTGTCTTTAACCTATCTGCCTGAACGCGATAAGAATCCCATTTACATGAAATTTCTGGCTTCTACATACACCAGTCAGGAATCTGAAACCTTTGATATCATCGGAGCATACAGACTCAGTGAAATAGAAACAAATTTTAATGATAATGCCGGACAGGAAATTGCTGTACTAGGGGTAGGAACCCAGCATGAGTTTACCAGGAATTTCTTGTTCGCCAATGTTTACAACTTTCAACATAAAGGCGGGATTGAGTTACAATCTGATAATGGAAGCGGCTCAAACCACTTTGTCGAATGGAGTTTGAAATATCAATCGGAATATATCTTTGATAAGATTAATGAATGGGAACGTCTGGATTCTGCATTGTACTCTATACCGTATACGGGTGAAAGTATTCCGTTGAATTTTAGCTATCAGACCAATAATACACTTTTGTCTAATAGATTGACCGCTTATTTGCAAGATTCATATTCTCTTTATACTGGCCTGGCTGAATGGCGATTTACTGGTGGAGTGAGGCTATCTTACTGGGACTTGAACCGGGAATTCTTCGTCAGTCCTCGAGCTCAGATATTGTATAAGCCTATTAATAATAGGAATGATCTTACTTTCAAACTTTCTGGGGGAGTTTATAATCAGCCTCCATTTTACAGAGAGATGCGCAGACTTGACGGTACATTGAATACCGATCTGCTTTCTCAGAAATCAACACATCTGGTAGGTGGTTTAGGTTATGACTTTTATTGGAGGACAGTCAGTCCTAAAAAGTTCAGGTTGATAACAGAAATTTACTACAAGCAGATGAGAGATGTTGTGAGCTATGAAATCGACAACGTTCGGATTAGGTATTCAGGAGAAAATGATGCGAATGCTTATGCAATGGGATTGGATATAAGGGTCAATGGTGAATTTGTTCCGGGAGCAGAATCCTGGGTAAATCTTTCATTTTTACAAACAAGAGAGCAAATTATAGGCGTGGAGCATCTTCAGCGTGAAATTGGAGATTCTGTAGCAACTCGTGTCAATTGGGTGCCTCGACCGACGGACCAGCTTATGACTCTCAATATGTTTTTTCAGGATTATCTTCCTAAAAACGAGAATTTCAGGATGAATTTAAATCTGGGTATTGCCAGTGGATTGCCTTTCGGAGTTCGGGGCAATAATAAAATTTATAGAAATACTTACAGATTCCCGATTTATCAGCGCGTGGATCTTGGATTCGCCTACATGCTTTGGGACCGTTCCAGAATTACGAAACAGCCTAATCATCCACTAAGATTCTTTAGGAAATCCTGGGTAAGCCTGGATGTTTTAAACATGTTACAAATCAGAAATGTTGCTTCCTATACCTGGATCAAAGCGATCAATAACAGACAGTTCGCCATTCCCAACGCCCTGACCTCCAGAAGAATCAATCTAAGGTTTAAAATAGAAATCTAAAGAAGAATTTTTATCTCAGAAGTGTCACATCTCCTTTGAAATCAATCGTATCTCCGTTATCAATCTCGACCTGGATGGCATAAATATAGACATCCGCAGGTGCCAGGCTATTATTGCCTAGTCGACCATCCCATCCTGTAACAACTGCACATTGGCGGTCTTCACATTCAAAAACCCTCTGCCCCCATCTATTGAATATCTCAAACCTGGTGATTTGCCAATTGTCTAAAGCAACTGCAGGTGTTTGAATGAGTCTGAATACATCGTTGATCTCATCGGTTCCTCCCCCTGGAGTAAAGGCATTAGGTAATCGGAATTTAGGAAACACCCCTATTGCCTGAGTACTTCCTTCCCAGGAGCATCCATTCTCATCAACGATTCTGACTTGATAGTTTGTAAAAACGGTATCTGCCTGAGTTGTAGTAAAAGTTGGTCCACCTTCACCCTGTGATTCACCATCAATAAACCATTCATAGGTTGTATTTGGACCGAAAGTAGGTTCATTTTGAACAGAGAGCGTTATTTCCGCACCTGCAGGAACAGTATCATTAGGAGAAACCAGAACCGTAGCCGATCTAATGCTTTCATCTATAGTCAATGTACCTGTGGTCGAAATGATACATCCGTCCACAGTGGCCTCTACTTCAAAGGTTGTATTCTGATCAACGGAAGCAATTGGGGTAGGGCAGTCATCACAACTTAGCAGACCTGATGGGCTCCAATTGATATCGGTGATCGGACCACTACCTTGCAACGACAGCTGAACTGGAGTGCCAGGGCAAATATTATTCTGGCTAAAAACAATATTGAGTCGAACATCTTTCACTCTTATCTGTGCAGAAGCTGTCGCAGGACAACCATCTGCGTCCATCATAGCCGTAACAACAGTTGTTTCATTAAAAGCTGCAATGGGATCTATACAATCATCACAAGACAGATCGGGTGTGCCCGGATCCCACATGATATCTTCCAGTTTATGTTCTGATTCCAACATCAATCGTACAGGGGTACCCGGACAAAGTGCTGAAGTATCAGATACGATGATTCCTACAATAGGATCTAACACGAAAATTTCTTTTTCAATGGTGTCTCTACAAGCACCATTTACGGTCACTCTTCTTAAAAGAGCTGTATCAGCGGCTATGACCGCTAAATTTCTTTCATCTAAAGGAGAGTTAATTCCCGGAGCCGGGTCCCATGCAAATGAAATATCCGGAAAATCAAGCGGATCGTATCCTGCAGAAACGACTGTTATTACTTCTCCCAGGCAGTACATGTCTTTTTCTTGAATAATCTCAAATTCCATGGATGGGAGAGAATCTGTTTCGATCCACACAGAATCAACAGCTGTACACCCATTAAACTCTGCAGATGCAATAACGTAGCCAGATACCTCCGGCTTCACCAATACTTCCGGACCGGAAGCTGGAGTAAGTATATTGGTTGGTTGCCATACAATGTCTGCACCATTTGCTGTGCCATTGGCAGAAAGTAAAATCGAATCAGGAAAACATAGGAATACAGAATCAGGTGCCGCTATATTTAATTCACTTTCCTGAACCCTGATGTTGATCTCAAGCGAATCTGAACAGGCACCAGTAAAAGAAGTTGCAACCAACGTGTAAGTGATGTCTTCCGTAGCAGTCGCAATCGGATTGGCTATAGTGTCATTATTGAGATAGTCTGAAGGTGTCCATTGATAGGTCACACCTTCATTGCCGGGATCTGTGGCCAATTGCACCTCATACCCCTGGCATATAAGTGAATCCTGAACGAGAGCTTCTGGAAGCTCAAAAGCATCCACTTGTAGAAAAAGGGTATCAGAGACTGAACATCCATCTAATTCCAATGTAGCCACAAAAGGAATTGGGGTAAAGGAGGCAGCAACAGGTTTTATAAAAGTAAAATCGGTATTCGGAGACAATACTCCCAAGTCAGGATTTTCCCAGATGACACCGCCTCCCTCTACATTACTTACGATTTGCACACCGATGCTATCGCCTAAACAAAGCGTAAGTTCACCATCCGGTATTAGTTCTAATTCTGGCTCGACGGGGAAGACCATCACCATGTCACTGCTCGTGCATTCAGGAGAGTCAAATGGTGAGATGTTTCCTGAAACTGTAAAAATCGTTGGTTGTGAGGGATTGATAAATGTTGGGTTTTGAGCGGTTGCGTCACTTAAATCACCAGCAGGCTCCCAGGTAAAAGAGGTAGCACCGTCTGCCGACAATATATAATCCTGCCCTGCACATATGTAAATACTATCGACACCACCTTCCGCAACAACCTCAATGGCTTCTCTTAATTCAATCTGTAAAGTGGCAATTTCTACTGTGCCGCATCCAAAATCATTCTGAAAAATTATTTCTATGATTTCTGTCCCTTCCATCAAATTGTCAGAACGAACGGTGATAGGAAAAGTCACGAGGGTTTGACCAGCCTGAATCACAATGGTGTCTGGTAAATTAATTTGATAATCACTTCCAAGAGTTGCCGTACCTTTGATGACTGGCGCAAATTTCAAATCCATTTCTTGAGGTTCACTCAACTGTATGGCGATTTGATCCTGACCATCAGAACAGTTTTCCAGTAAATAGTCAAATCCATACGACGAAATAAGCGTTACTTCCGGTACCGTATTGGTCAATTCAGAAATAAATACTCCTGAGTCATATAGAAAGTCTACTCTGTCTGCTATGGCAAACTTTAATTTATAAGTATTGCAAGGGATGACCGAAGAAGTAGCAGTCAAGCTTTTTTGACGGCCTTGATAATCTATAATTAGCCCATCATATTCTGTACTTAGTCCTTGGACATTATTTCTAAAATAGTCAGAATTGGTTTCGCTATTAACACTTTTGATCTGGATTGGAATATCTGTGTTTGGTATTAATGCCAAATTCTTTTTCCCACCTAATTCTGGCAAGCCTTCGATTCCCGGACCTTCTATGAGTAATGCGAAAATATCGTTAAAGTCACCTTGCGAAAACTCAGGATACTCTTCCGAACCAAATAAAAATTGAAAGCTTAATTCAGATGAATTTACAAAAGCCTCGACCTCGATCACACAAGCGTCGTTAGACGCTAAACTTGTTCCATACAGTTCTGATAATGCATCCAGATCTTCATCACCCTGACCGATGTAGCTAAATCCCGGATTGCCATCTGACTCATTTGGTCCTCTTGCATAGGCTGCACTTCCTGATGTCAATATAATGCCTTTTTCAATGCCAAGATCAGAATTTTCTCCTGCATCAAAGGTTCCATATGCGGCATTAGGGCAGTCTATATTTGTAATGGTAATGTCGACCAAAGATGAAGACAGGCTATTGATTAAATCTTGTTCCAATGCGTTGGTATCGATGGCAATGGATTCCGGTTTATCGCATTTTTGACTGCTACAGGACCATCTTCCTTTAAAACCTTCAAAAGTGGTGGAACCGTCCGTGATCATCTGAACTGTCAGACAATTTTCAGCATAAACGGTGTAACAAACTCCACTATTACCGCTAGGAAAAGTACCATTGGCACCTTCCAGTGAGACAATTAAAGGAGCATCAGTGTCTTCACCATTATAAAAATTTAGAACATCACCATTGGCACCTGAAAGTGTACCCTCTATATTATAGTATTCTAAATTAAATTCGATGCATTGATTAACCACTCCTGGACATATGGTAAAGGTATTGTTTTCTCCGTTTGAATAGTCACCATTAGGCCCTCCCGAATCGTAAAGTATACCAGAACATTCTGTAGAACCTACTTCATTCAGTGTGAATTCCTGATCCTGAGCTGTAACACAAATTGTGAAATCTCCCGAGAAAGATTCTCCTCCGAAATTGTCAACTCTTATATAATACAGGTCGTTAGGTGTCAGACCTGATACTTCAAATTCTAGCGTGGTTGCATTGATATCCGAAGCCGCACAAGTATTAATAGCAAAAACATTATCTGGACAAAACCCTCTGTATAAGCCTGCTTGTATATTTTGAATTGGATTAGAATTTTCCTCTGATGCTTCTATTTCAATGACATAATTAGTGATCTCCGAATCTGCAATAAAACTGAACCATACATCTCTGGCAGGAGCGTCTACAAAGCAATCGGGATCGTTATTTGCTCCCAGATCAGAAGCTGTTGCCCCTGCGTTTGAATAAACCATGTCAGTACAAATCGGGGCGGTGCCAAGATTAACCGTTCCTGCACATTCATCGTTTAAGACCTGAGCATATAGGGAGGTTGAACAGCATATAAGAATAAGTAGTATCCAGTTCTTCATAAATTTCAGAAGCAATAATTTAATAATTCAACGAGCTATAATTCGACAAAATACAGAAATAAATTTAATTACATTTCTCCAGATCTTTCTTCACTTGCTGGATGGTAGTTTCTTCGATATCATTGTCCCATGCCGTATTAACATAGTTGATGATATTAGTGATATCCACGTCGGTGAGATTATCAAAACCCACCATGGGCATCATGTAATCTTTGCCGTTAACGACTATTTCTTCCTCCAGTCCCTTTAAGATAATGCAAGCGATCATGTCCTGATTCTCCTCATAATAATCACTGTTGTTTAAGGGCGGATACAAATTCTTGAGACCCATTCCGTCTTTTCCATGGCAATTCGAGCAATAGGTATTATATAAACGTTCTCCCTGCACATAGACTTTGTTCTGGCAGAAAAAGAAGCTCATCAACATCATGAGCAGTAGTATGCTAGTCTTCATTTTCAGAAAGTAAAATTTTAATATCTTTTATAAAATCGTCCACATCCTCTTCATCAGTACCTTCACAGAACGCACGAATATGCCTATTTTTATCTACAAGAATGATTTTTCCGCTATGATTAAATCCTCCTGGTGCTTCATCGTCCTCGATGACTACATTAAAAAAATCGGTGGCGATGTCATGCAATTCTTCTTTGTCGCCAGTTAAAAAGTGCCATTTGGGGGCATCGACCTCTAATTTCGAAGCATAATCTTTCAGCCTTTCAGGAGTGTCTCGTTTGGGATCCATTGTGAATGAAACCAACTTTAAATTTTCTTCTTTAAAGGCATCGTGAATTCTCAACATCTGCTTTGTCACGATCGGGCAAATAGACGGACAGTGAGTAAAAAAGAAATCTGCCACATAAGGTCCGGAATTCAGCTGATCGTTGGTTATAATCGTGCTATCCTGATTGACAAATGAAAAATCCGGTATGGAATGGGGTACCTCTTGCCCCTCTACCATTTCTTTTTCTCCCAAAATAGGTAAGGATTTATCTTCATTTGTGCACGATATTAAAATGAGCATCCCCACTAACGTATAAGTCAACTTATTCCATATATTTTTTTGCACGCGCAATACTTTCATCAATGTCATCTGCTACTATTTGTATTTTTTCTTTTTGATCTCTATAAAACTGCTCAATTTCTGTTTTCGGTTCACTGTATCGTTCCATCCATAACATCATTCCTTCTTCAGCATCTTCCAGAGCCAGAATCAAGCCATCGACCTGTTTCTGTTCAGCACTGTCCACAGGCATTTCTTTTAAGTCCTTTACAGCATTTTGAATCTCACCCATTCTGGCCATTGCGTCATCGTGGATTTTCATGACTTCTGCTCTTTGCTGTTCTAAATTATTGGCGGCTGGCTTGCAGCATATAATTAAAACCGATAAAATCAAATAGTGTTTCATATCTATGATTTAAGAGTGTAAATGTATAAACTAAATCAGTTTTAGTCATGTTATAAAAGCAAATATAACAGAATGAATAAAAGAGGTATTGTTTGGTTTAGAGCAGATCTCAGACTGCACGATAACGAAGCTATTTATGATGCAAAAAGTCAAGTCGACGAATTAATCTATGTCTATATTTTCGACGAAAGAGTATTTAAAGGGAAAACAGGTTTTGGATTTCGAAAAACAGACAAATACCGAGCGAGGTTCATCATTGAGAGCATACAAGATCTTCGAAATAATTTGAAAGAGAAGGGTTGCAGGCTTATTGTAAGAACAGGAAAACCTGAAGAAATCCTTTTTGATATATGTAATGAAAGTAAGGCCAGTTGGATCTTTTGTAATCGGGAGCGCACCCAGGAAGAAATAGAGGTACAGGATGCCCTTGAAAAAAATCTTTGGAGTATTGGACGAGAAGTAAGGTTTTCCAGAGGAAAAATGTTGTATTACACAGGCGATCTTCCTTTTCCTATCACCCAGACTCCAGATACATTCACCAGTTTTCGAAAAGAAGTAGAGAAGTTTGTACCCATTAGAAAGCCACTGCCCACAGACGACATTGAACTTCCAGATTCCACTTTTAAGATTGAGGAAGGTGACATTCCCAATTTGACAGATTTTGGATTCAGTGAAGAAGAAGCCGATTTTACGCCCATTTTGTTGGGAGGTGAGTCTGCCGGTCTGAAGGAAATGAATTACTATTTATGGGAGTCTGATTTGGTACAGACTTATAAAGAGACTCGCAATGGACTGCTGGGCAGGGATTATTCCTCAAAGTTTTCAGCCTACCTGGCGCAAGGATGCCTCTCTCCAAAATTAATTGCTCATCAGATTTTCAAATACGAAAAAGAAAGAACCAAGAATGAATCAACCTATTGGTTAATATTTGAACTGATGTGGAGAGATTTTTTCAGATTGATGGGAAAAAAGTATGGTAACGCCATTTTTCAATTGGGAGGTATTCAACAATCCAGTGATGTTAGCGACAAGGAAGATATGGATTTGTTTTCTAAATGGGCAGCCGGAGAAACAGGTGTGCCATTTGTGGATGCCAATATGAAAGAGATTAATGCGACCGGGTTTATGTCTAACAGAGGTCGGCAGAACGTTGCCAGTTATTTGGTGAACGATCTTAATCTCAATTGGTTATTGGGCGCTCAATATTTCGAATCGCTTTTAATTGACTATGATCCTTGCAGCAACTATGGCAACTGGAATTACATTGCAGGAGTGGGAAATGATCCGCGATCCGATCGTTACTTTAACATTGAAAACCAAGCGAAGCGGTATGATCCTGAAGGTGAATTCGTGGATCACTGGATCTGACTTTTGGCTTTGATAATTCTGTTGTAAGATTGTAGGATTCGCTCTTTAGAGATTTCTCCAGTTTCAACCATTTTGGCTACACTCGCAATAATTTTTCGCGGAATTTCTTCATCATACCTAAGGTTGTTTCCGAAAAGCAGTATGTCCACCCCGGCGTCAATGGATTTCTTTAAAATGGTCTCAAAATCATATAAATCATTGACAGCTCCCATATGTAGGTCATCTGAAAATAGCAGTCCATCAAATTTCCAGTCATCTCTAATTATTTCTTTAATGATTTTTTTGGAAAGAGTAGCAGGTACGGTGTCTAATTGATTGTTTACCACATGTGCAGTCATAATCCCTACCAGATCTTTCTGGGCCAATGTTTTGAAAGGAATGAGCTCCTGCGGTTGCCAGTAATCAGTGATGTCAGTTAAGCCATAGTGTGAGTCTGCGTGCGAGCTTCCATGTCCTGGAAAATGTTTAAGCGTGGATATAATTTTCTCTTTCTGATGGGCTGCTATCCAGACCGAAGCATGAGCGATTACAGTAGATGTGTCTGCACCGTAACTTCTTCCGATTTTTCCAATGACCGGATTTTCAGGATTGATATTTAGGTCAACATCCGGAGCAAAATTGACATTTATGCCCATTTGACTCAGTGTAGCAGCATTTTGACTTGCATAGAATTTTGTGCTGTCCAGGTTGTTCAGTTGACCAAGATATTGATTGCTGACGCTGGCTGGAAATCCATAGGTTGCTTTTAGTCGGTTGACCCTGCCTCCTTCCTGATCAATGGCAATAAAGAGATGGTCTTCACTATGGTTCTGAAGATCAGTTATCAACTTTTCAAGCTGTTCAGGATTTTTAATATTTCTTTTCGCTTCCTTTTTAACTACATCATAATCGAATAATACCAGGCCACCCACCCTCTGATTTTCAATATGTGCAAGGATGGTATCGCTTACCTCGGCGATATCAAAGCCACGAAACCCAATCATAATCATCTGACCGATCATTTCCTCTAGCGTGGGATGGCCTTTTATATTTGTAGATTCCTTGTCGCTTCTTTCATTGTTGCAAGCTATCAATGCGAGCAGGAGTAGGACGGTGATTATTCTGTATTTCATTTACTGACGATTAATATTTCTTTTTTTCTGAAGTAACCTTCTAAGAAGGGTTGCAAATAAGCTTGCGTAGAATCGCGTTGGTCCTGTCGAATGTCCTCGTTCCACTCAATGTAAACCAAAATTTCTGAGATAGATTGACCGGTCGTCAATTGCTGACCCTTTGCCTTGGCTACACTGATCTTTTGAATATATGGAAAGCGATTCTTTGCTATTCTATAGAGTGGATTTAGTTCCATAGAATCCAGCACATTTTTCTGAAGTCTTGACTTTAGATTTTCTATTTCAATCGCCCTTTCATTTTGCACGGCCACTAAAGAATCAGAAAACTTTTCAAACTTATCGAACGAATTTAATTTTTGTTGGAGCCGATCAAATTGATTCAAATTCACTTCGGACGTATATAAAACCTTAACTTCCATGTTTTTCAGTCCTAGAGAATCTAATTTGCTTTTGCATTCCGCCTCTAACGAAGGATTCTTGGAATTGCTGTAGACCTTCAAAATGAGGAGGTTAGTAGTATCATTTTGGATCAATTTGTAATCATCCAGATATTCCATATCCTTACCGAAGTTCTGGACCAGCATTTTTTCAATGTTACTAAAGGTGTCGATTTTCAAAATCACCTTATTTAAGATCAAAATACTTGGTATAATAACGATCAAGGAAAAAAGGATAACGTAGATCATATTGCGTCGCTTTTCTTTCTTATTTGGATACTTCCTGAAAGGGAATCTTAGTAAGCGCACAATGATATATGTGGACAAGCAAATGAAAAATGTATTGGTAAGGAATAAATAAAAGGACGATAGTATGATGTTGGTTTCCCAATTGGCGATGCCAAATCCCGTTACGCAAAGTGGTGGCATTAATGCGGTAGCGATGGCCACACCGGGAATGGTGGTGCTGATGTCTTTTCTGGCAATAGAGATGATACCCGCTACACCCCCAAAAAGTGCAATGAGAACATCTAAAATTGTGGGCTCAGTTCTGGCTCTGATTTCACTGCCAAAGGTTCCAAGAGGAGTGATTAGAAAGTAGATGGTACTGACCACAATCGCTATTAATATGGCGACAGAAAAATGCATTAAGGAGGTTTTGATCACTCGTCTGTCATTAATCCCTACTCCTAGCCCTATTCCCAGAATAGGGGCCATCAAGGGTGAAATGAGCATGGCGCCGATGATCACAGCAGGTGAATTTCTATCAAGACCGATCGAGGCAATCATGATAGAGCAGATCAACATCCAGGCATTGGCACCTGAAAGACTTTTCTTATTATTGATCTCTTCTATGGTCGCCTTCTTATTTACGCCATGTTTGAGATCCAGAATGTCCTTAATGATATTCTTGAAAAAAGACCTGACATGAGCAAATTCGATCTGGGGTTCATCGCTTTGCTTTATGGGCCCATTTTTATCATTGGTCGACATAAATATTATTTAATAAGGCCGTCTTCCATGGTCAAGCTTCTATCACTCATTGCCGCCAGTTCGTTATTGTGAGTGACGATGACGAAGCTTTGATTAAAGTCTGTTCGCAGCTTGAAAATCAAATGATGTAGCTCCTCTGATGTCACATTGTCAAGATTACCGGAAGGTTCATCGGCAAAGATGATCTCGGGATCATTAATCAATGCTCTGGCAACAGCTACTCTTTGCTGTTCTCCACCAGACATTTGATTGGGCTTGTGCTGAAGTCGATCTGACAATCCAAAATAATCCAATAGATCCTGTGCTTTAGATTTTAGTGCTTTCTTGTTTCTTTTTGCAATCATTCCAGGAATCATGACATTTTCTAATGCCGTAAATTCATTGAGTAGATGGTGAAATTGAAAAATGAAGCCCAATTTTTCATTTCTAAACTTAGAAAGTTGCTTGGGATTGAGTTTTCTTATCAATTGATCAGCAATGTGAAGCTCACCTTTATCAGCGTGATCTAAAGTCCCTAAAATATGAAGTAAAGTGCTTTTACCGGTTCCTGACTTCCCTACTATACTAACGACTTCACCTTTTTTAATTTCTAAATCAATGCCTTTTAATACATCTAGATCTCCAAAAGATTTGTGGATATTCTTCGCAGTAAGCATGGCAGGAGTTCCGATAACAAAAAACAGTTAGATTATAAAATGCGAAATATAGGCAGCTTCGTCCTAATTGCGTAAAGAATGAAGTTTTTTTGAATATAAATTAATTTATACACGTTATTGTAACAGCCTGAAACGAGTAATATTACCCACTAATTAAATGATCAGAATTCGGAATTAACAATTATTCTCTTATTTTTGAGCATCTAATTAGAGAAAACTTTTAGTTTTTATCGACCTATATGAAGATACTTCAACTCTGTAAGAAATTTCCTTATCCACTAAAGGATGGAGAAACAATTGCTGTTACTTACTTAAGCAGAGCGTTAGCTGAACTTGGATGTGAGATAACTTTGCTCTGTATGAACACTAGCAAGCATCATACAGATGTAGCCAATATTCCTGATGATTATGACCATTATAAGGATATTCATTTCGTGGATATCGATAATGCCATTACCCCCATGGGTGCATTCTCTAATCTATTCAGGAAGGAATCTTACCATGTCAGTAGATTTATCAGCAGTGAGTTTAAGGAGGCCATCGTGGAGTTGTTAAAGAAAGAACACTTCGATGTGATTCAACTAGAAACCTTATATCTGGCGCCTTATGTAGAGTTAATCAGAGAACATTCGGATGCTATCATAACCATGAGGGCACACAATGTAGAGCATGAAATTTGGGAGAGAATTACGAAGAATACCACCTTCTTTCCTAAAAAATTATATCTGAATTATCTTACCAAGAAATTGAAGAAGTTCGAACTTGAGAACCTCAATGCGTATGACTATTTGATAGCTGTCACTAAAAAAGATCTAAAGACATTTAAAGATCTTGGTTATAAAAATGGTGCGATCGCATCACCCATTGGAATAGAAACCAAGTCATACAAGTTGCAACCTAAAGTACACAAGAATGAATCATTTTCGCTTTGTTTTATAGGCTCTTTAGATTGGCGTCCCAATACGGAAGGACTGGATTGGTTCTTGCAGGAAGTTTGGCCAAGCATGCACATCAAGTTCCCTCATCTTAAGTTACATATAGCAGGTCGAAACACACCTTATAATATCATGTCACTTCGCATGCCCAACGTCATCGTTCATGGAGAAGTCGACAGTGCTATTGAATTTTTAGGTCAACATTCAGCTTTAGTGGTACCTCTTTTTAGTGGTTCTGGTATGAGGGTTAAGATTCTTGAGGGAATGGCACTTGGGAATGTAGTCATCACCACGAGACTGGGACTAGAGGGAATCGATGCCAAGCACGAAAAAGAAGTTTTAATCGCAGATACTCCCGAACAGTTTATTGAATGCGTAGAAAAGTGTGCCGAAAGCCCGGAATTTGTCAAGCAGATTTCTGAAAATGCCAAGGACTTTGTTGCCGACACCTACGACAACATAGATAATGCCAAGGAATTACTCGATACCTATAAGGAATTGATGATTAAGTACGCCTAATCTGAAACCCGCCCCGGTTCTCTTACATTTTTCCCTTCTCTGCCCGTTAGCTGATCACCTAATTCTAAACGAGCTTGTTCAGCCAGCTTTTCCATCTCTGCAACAATATTGAGATGATCTCGATATACGTTTTCTTTCTCTTCAGGATCTCTTTTTAAATGGTACAATTCTGGTTTTTCAAGGTCTACCTGAGCGTAGTTTCCAGGAAGTCCATCGCGGCCTGGCTTTTGGCCAAACATGGTTCGGTAACGATGAGGAAACACCATCTTCCAGTCTCCATATCGGATGGCGTGTAATTCATTGGTTTTATAGTAATAATAGAATGCCTCATGTGGACTTTCATTTTTTTCACCTTTCCATATCTCCCAGGTATTCTTACCATCTATTTTATTATAAGGCAATTGACCGCCCGTGATTTCAGCGATGGTCGGCATGATATCAATGGCATACAGAGGTGTTGAAATGCTGCTTTTTGCTGGAAGTGTACCAGGATACCAGGCTATAAATGGTTCTCGCTGACCTCCTTCCCATGCTGTCCCTTTGCCCTCACGGAAATAGCCGGCACTACCTGCATGGTTGCCATAGGCTAACCAGGGGCCATTATCAGAGGTAAATATGACCAGGGTGTTTTGGTCTAAGTTTTCCTCCCTGAGTGTTTTTAAAATTTCACCGACACTCCAGTCGATTTCCATGATGACGTCACCGTATAACCCATTGTCAGATTTACCTTTAAATTGGTCCGAAACATAGAGTGGTACGTGAGGTTGGGGGTGCGCCAGATAAAGAAAAAAGGGTCGATCATTATTTTGTTTGATAAAATCAGTAGCGTAATGCGTAAGGTCTACTGTGAGATTAGTTTGATCTGTAATTGTATCAATGATGGTTTCATTCTTGATTAAGGGTAGTGGTCCGAAATTGAAAACAGGTCCTTGTTGAGGATGGAGTGGCCACATGTCGTTAGAGTACGGAATGCCCACATATTCATCAAAGCCGTGGTTAGTAGGTAAGAAATTCGGGTGATCGCCCAAATGCCACTTTCCGTAGATTGCTGTTTGATACCCTAGCCCTTTCAACATTTCTGCAATGGTGGTTTCTGAGGTGCTTAAGCCAATGGTGGAATTGGGCATCAATGCATTATGAATTCCGATCCGATTTGGATAACATCCGGTGAGAAGTGCTGCTCTGGAAGCTGAACATACGGCTTGTGCAGCATAATAACTGGTAAACTTTACACCTTCCGCGGCCATTTGATCTAAATGCGGTGTGCTATTTTTCTCTGAACCATAACATGCCAGATCCCCAAATCCCAGATCGTCTGCAAGAATGATGACAATGTTGGGTTGTTCAGACGTCTCTTTTTTACAAGAAATGAGTAAAACTATGAGTAAAAGAAAAGGGTAAACTTTCATACGAGTAAACATAACAAAAATTAAAGCTTATTTTAGCGCCCAAAATTCAGAAAAGGCAGGCTTGAAATTAGTAATTCTTTCATCAAGATTTCCGTATCCCCTGGAAAAAGGGGACAAGTTAAGGTTGTACCATCAGATGAAGGATTTGGCAAACCATCACGAATTACACCTTATTTCACTGTCTGACGAAGAAGTATCTGATCAGTCGATTGAGACGATTAAAGCCATTACGGAGTCCATTAAGATTATAAAAATTTCTCGTAAGTCGGCCCTGTCCAGAACTGCGAAAGCTTTGATCAGCAAAAAGCCTTTCCAGGTCCATTATTTTTTTTCCAGGAAAGTGAATTTTGAAGTCAATCAAACGATTGATCAAATTCAACCTGATGTTATTTATTGTCAATTAATACGTATGTCTGAATACGTAAGATATCGGAAAGAGCCTAAAGTATTAGATTACATGGATTGCTTTTCCATGAATTATCTCAAAAGACAAAACTTCGAATCCTTTCCAGCCAGATTGATTTCCAGTCAAGAGGCGAAAAGACTTCGATCATATGAGCGAGAGGTGGCGGCCAACTTCGATAGGTTGACCATCATTTCGGAAAGAGATAAAAATGAAATAGATGCTAGCTCAGAAATTATCGTGATTTCAAATGGAATCGACATTGATTATTTTCATCCCATCAACAAAGAGATGAATTGCGATATTTTATTTGTTGGGAATATGGGATATCATCCCAATGTACTCGCAGCGGAATTTATTGCCAGGGAAATTAAGCCGGCGCTTCGAACAAATTATCGAATACGAATTGCAGGTGCGAGGCCAACCAACAGAGTGAAAAAACTGAATCGTAAAGGTATAGAGGTCACAGGCTGGATCGAAGACATTAGGGAGGCTTATGCGGGCGCTGAAATTTTCGTTGCTCCCATCTTTAGTGGCGCAGGTCAACAGAATAAAATACTCGAAGCCATGGCTATGGAGAAGATCTGTATCACTACTAGCAACGTCAATGATGCTATAGGAGCAAATCATGGTCAGCATTTGTTCATCGCAGACTCAGCTGCAGAATTTGCGCTTAGAATCACTGAAGTATTGCAGAACAAGAAAAAGTATAAAGAGATTAAAGAAAACGCCAGGCAATTTGTTTTGCAGCATTTTTCGTGGAAGAAAGAAAACAATAAACTGAATGAACTTATTATTAAAGCAGGAAAAGAGAAATGAAATGAAGGATAAATTGAACACCATCGAGGAAGCAGTACAAGATATTAAAGCTGGTAAAGTGGTGATTGTCGTCGATGATGAAGATAGGGAAAATGAAGGTGATTTTATATGTGCAGCAGAAACAGTAACCCCCGAGATCATTACTTTTATGGCCACTCACGGTAGAGGTTTGATTTGTACGCCGATAGATGAAGATAGGGCTGAGGAGCTGGAGCTGAATATGATGGTGGGGACCAATACGGCATTGCATGAAACGGCTTTTACTGTATCGATAGACCTGATAGGGCAAGGTTGTACTACCGGAATTTCTTCTTACGATAGGGCGACCGGTATTAAAGCCTTGATCCACCCGGATACCAAAGCTTCAGATTTTGCCAGACCGGGACATATATTTCCCTTAAGAGCCAAGAAAGGTGGAGTGCTGAGAAGAACCGGACATACTGAAGCGGCCATCGATCTGGCCAGAATGGCAGGATTTGCCCCTGCCGGAGTACTGGTGGAAATTTTAAATGAAGATGGAACCATGGCAAGGCTTCCCCAATTGCTCAAAATAGCTGAACGGCATGGCCTTAAGATCATTTCCATTAAAGATCTCGTCGAATACCGAATGAGAACAGAAAGGATCATAAAAAAAGAAATTGAATTGGATGTTCCATCAAAACTTGGAACCTTTAAAGTGGCCGTCTATTCACAACTGACAACTGGTGATCGCCATTTGGCTATTTACAAAGGAAATATCCAGGCTGAGGATTCAGTTTTAGTCCGGGTGCATTCTCAAACTGAAACAGGAGATATTTTGGGTACCTTATTCGGAGAGTATGGAACCCAGCTTCAATCATCACTAAAATTAATAGAAGATGCGGGAGTAGGTGTGCTCCTTTACATGCGGCATGGCGAAAAAGGAGATTCTATCATTTCCAAGCTTAAAGAGCTAGACAATAATCCGACTAATGATCCACTGAAGAAAGAGGAACAACGAGACTTCGGCGTTGGAGCACAAATATTGAGAGACTTAGGTGTTGAAAAAATAAAGCTGATAAGTAACCATCCTAAAAAACGTATCGGTTTAATAGGCTACGGACTTGAAATCGTAGAAAATGTTCCATTGGACTAATAATTATGAAAAAGAAAGACACAGAACAACTGAAGAGTACCATTCAATCGGAACTGGGCATTGATATCCTAAAATATCAGAATGAGGAGGTAGCAGAGAATCTAATGGATTTACTACTCTTTCCTAAATATATTCTAAAGTGGATAGGCAGACCAATCCTTATCTGTTTGCTATTGTATTTCGTTGGTTTTTTTGTCATTGATTTAGTGCATGTGGAATACATCATATATGCGATCGCTGGATGCATTCTTTTTTTGATTTTAGGTTTCTTGACGGGTGTCATTTTTTTGACTAGAAAATTGGGGCAGGACCTGTCCAGTATTTCTGAGTACTCTTTGGGATTAATGAAGAATAGTGTTTTAGACATTGATGATATGGGCAGTAGAGTCAATAAATCGAATATTAAAGATGTACTGGGGATGCTATTCAAAGGCATCGTTTTCGTGGTAACCATTCCGATGTTAAAAAAGGCCATTGACAAAAAAGTCCCTGTAGGCAAAGGATTGCTAAAGCTTATTTTAGGTGGATCGCTTGCGATTATGGCCAAGAGAATTTCATTTAATCCTGACAAAGTGGATGAAAATATGGTAAAAGTAGATGGGAAATCTAAGTTTATCACTCGTTATGTCACAGCCATAGATAAAACAAAAACTGGATCTTCGACCTTAATTAAAAAGGCATTGCGACTGGCTAGTACACCATTTAGACTAGGAGCCTATCTTTTTGGTTTCATTCTACTCGTTTTCCTCTATTTTATCTGGTAAGGCTTCATGCCAATGGCAGTTTAGTGACCCTATTCAGTAACTGCTCAAGTCACCTTCGTTTTTTATTTTTCGTTTTCTTTTTCCGTGTCCTCTTCTGATTCACTTTTTGATTCTTCAGCTTTTTTTCATGGAAAGCGCCTTTGGGTCTACCTTTGTTAGCTCTAGGTATAACGACATTCTTGATTTTAATCTCAGGTAATTCCTCGGGGATCAGTTCATCGCTGATTTCAACTTCTTCTGGAACGGACTGTAGCGGAATATTATAATTCATTAGCTTTTCGACTGCTGCGAGTGCTTCTGATTCACTTTCTGAAGAAAGCGTTATGGATACACCCTTCTTATCTGCCCTACCTGTTCTTCCTATTCGATGGACATAGTTTTCCGGCTGTTCTGGTACATCAAAGTTGATGACGTGTGATACTTCGGAAACATCTATTCCCCTGGCAACAATATCAGTAGCGATCAGTATGCGTATCGTTCCGTTGGTAAATTGATCTACTGCATTAAAGCGGAAATTCTGCGATTTGTTAGAATGAATAACACTTACCTGTTCCGGAAATATACCATCCAGTGATTCATACAGACGATCCGCCATACGCTTGGTACTCATGAAGATCAAAACCTTTTCATACTCATCATTGGCCTTGAGTAAGTGGACTAAAAGGTTGAACTTGGTATTGTAATTTCTAGCATAATAAACGGTTTGTTCTATATTTTCCAAGGGTGTCCCCATCGGTGCGGCCTCAATCTTTATAGGACTATTGAAATACGCTTTGATGATTTCCTCCACATCTTCGGTCATGGTAGCACTAAAAAGAAGATTTTGACGCTTTTTAGGAAGAAATTCGATAACCCTCTTCAGTTGATGTAGAAAGCCCAGGTTAAGCATTTCATCTACTTCATCAATAATGAATTTCTTGACAGCTCTGAGTTTAAGAGCACCCTTAAGACATAAATCTAATAATCTGCCTGGCGTTGCAACCACCAGATCACAACCACTTTCCACCGCTACGATCTGTGGTTTAATATTGGCACCTCCATATACTGCAACTGCCTCCAGGGACATATAGGCAGCTAATTTTTCAACTTCCTCAAATACCTGAACTACTAACTCCCTGGTAGGGACAACAATTAGGATCTGTGGAAATCTATCTTTAGAATACTTCCACTGACGCAAAGCCGGTAACAGGTAAGCAAAGGTTTTGCCCGTCCCAGTCTGCGCAAGGCCTATGACATCTCTTCCAGACATAATCGGCGCAAAAGCTTCCTTTTGTATGGTAGTAGGATGGATCAGTCCAAGCTCATTTATAGCCTTCCGAAGGCTATTGTTAAGGTTCAAATCTTCAAAACTTGTGTCTTGCATAGTCGCAAAACTACTAAAAAGTGGGGCTTATTATGTTGATCAAGACGATTTTACATATTAGCGGATGGCTAAATTGTACCTTTGGAAACAAGATTATTAATTTTAACTCTAAACTAAAACTAATCCATCTTGCGAAAATCAACACTCACCGGCATTCTGCTCCTTTATATGCTGTGTTTGTACGGCCAAAACACAAAGCAACTTGAATCCCACAATAAGATAAATCAACTTTGCGATAAAACATCAGAAGTTAAAATTACAGGACAACTGGTCAACTTTGATCCTCTCAAGGACAGCGGACTTATTTTAAGATATACCATTTCTACTCCGACTTTCAGAAGGCAAATTGCAGGTGCATTCGAAATTGAGAATGATGGTTCATTTGAAATGGGATTGCAGTGTTTTCCATACACGGAGATTTGGATAGCTCTCGGAGACTTGTATTATGGTAAGTTGATGGTCAATGATGGAATACATCTTCAATTCGACCTGGAGGTTTTGAAAAATCAGCCGGTTTATCACCTGGGCCCCGGTGTAGCAATGCAAGGTAAAGACGCGGAAATTTCGCTGTTTGTAAATGGCTATGAAGATTTTAAAGTAGAAAGTAAGAAGGAATTACAAGAGGAGAAATTGGCACTTATTCTGAGTCAGGACCTGGATAAGAATGACAAAGTCGAAGAAATTCGAAAGATCAATAAGAAACTCGCCTCTCTGGAGAAAAAGTATGTGAAAAAAAACGGTAAAGCTCTGGAATGGGTCTTGAGCAATGATAGAATGGCATCGATGTATGCAGATATTCTGACGGTACATTGGGGAAAGGGAATGAACCAGGATTTGTTTGCGGAATGCACCAGTTTTAATCCTATCCTAACGTCCAATGCAACCGTTCAGTATTATGACTTTCTGGGATTTTTCCTTGGGGTGCCTAACAGATTAGAAACAAAAATGATTACTGAGAAAACGCTCCACAATCATTTAAATGAAGCTTACAGTTCGGCAGACCTAGACATTTTTCTAAGAGAATTTAATAAAAAGACAGACTTCAGACGATACGATGAGGACATCTATACAGTAGGAAAGGAGTATTTCCTTGACCCTTATAAAAAAGAACTTTTTCGAGCGAAAACAGCCTTTCATATCAAGAAAATGGCCCAACTTCCAAAAAATAAATCTGATTATGTCATGTTGGTAAGCCAGCCTCAGTCTTTACAAGAAAGGAGTGTCTACTTGTCGGAAGTAAATGCTGCCAAATTCAGCAATTGGGCAAAACATATAGGAGATGAAGACATGACGAGGGATCTTGAGTGGATGGACCAAATCAATTCTGAAATTACAGAAAGGAAGGCTAGTGCTACAGTGTTAGCTCCTCTGCCAGATTTAGAAAATGCTTTCCTATCCGCAACAGAAGATATTTATGCGTTGATATCTGGTATTAGGAAGCGATATGAAAATCAACCGATCATCATAGATCTCTGGGTACCCTGGATGGATCGATGTAAAAGCGACCTTATCAATAGTAAGTCATTACAATTAGCAATAGATACCATGTCGGTCAAAATGGTCTACTTATGCAGTGGGATCGATGTGCAGAGAGAATATTGGATGGAGTCTATCCTCGATTTTCCATGGGAAGGTGAGCATATTTTTCTTTCTGAAAAACTTTCCGCTGACATTATGGAATTATTAGATCTGCGAACTTTTCCTTCCTACTTGTTTATTGATTCAACCGGTTACTTTGACCCTTATGTAATCCAAAATTTAGATGATTTTAACCTGGAAGACATGAGAAAAGAAGTGCGTGAACAAGCTGGCATTTAGAAGGGGCTTATTGGCATAGAATTGGTACCATATTGGGTAATTAATGCGAAAAATGAATAAGATTACCCTCCTCATCCTTTTCCTTGGTTGGTCCGCCTTTACCAATGCACAAGCTGATTTCAACATAGAAAATGGCCAATTTTTAGATAGCCTTCCCAATATCGAAGGTAAATTAACAGGCTATTCAGCACATAATCACCAGGATGTGTTTATTCAGTATACGATCTTATCTCCTGATTTTAGAGGTTTTGTACAAAAGACTGCAGCAATCCATGAAGATGGTAGTTTTAAACTTACTTTGGATCATAAGTACCCCTATCAAAAAGTTTTATTTAAAATCAGTGACATTTACGCTGGTGCGATCATTTCTAACCATGATTTGAAAATTATCATTGACCTAAAGGCACTGGAAGGGAAATACGATCAGTTTGAAAACAAAGCGATTCAATTTGAGGGTAGCGATGCTGAATTGAACTCGTTTTATAATGCTTATTTAGATTTCAAAGTAGATAAGAAGAACGAGTTTAAGGGACTGAAATACAGCACCATCATGAACAGGACTTCACAGAAAGAATACAAAGTCAAACAGATCAGATCACTTTATGACGATTTGATTAAGATCGAAAAACAGTTCTTGAAGAAGCATGATAGATCTTATGCCTGGATTTTAGAAAATGAAAGATCCACAGAGATGTATGCTGATTTTGCCTACGTATATGTCGGCAAAACCATGAAAGATGATTTATGGGCAGAAATTACTGGTCATATTCCAGCTGTCATCAGTGAAAATAGCATCAGATATTATAGTATGCTGGCATTGAAACTTTTGAGTCACGAAGAAAAAGAGATTCGGTCTCTATCGAGAATCATTTATAATGGCGATAGCAGTGACCCGGAAGATAAAAAGAATGTAGATCGCTTCCTGGCGGAACAGGATAAGAAAAAGGCAGGCTTGGCTTACGACACGGAAGTCTACGCAGAAGGCTTAGAAATCTATATCAGGAAATATGATGAATTAGTAGAGAAAGCGAAACTTGATCTTTTCATCAGCAAGCTGAATAATTTACCTGAAAATAAAAAAGGTTTGGTAGCCATTAAAGGTCAACCATTAGATCTGCCAGACAGGACTAAGTATCTGACGAACATTGTTCCCGTATTAGCAAGTGATTGGCAGAAGAAATTGGCAATGAACGAGTTAGAAATTTTTAAAGCCAGAGTTGATGATATCAGCGAAGATGTTAGGAATGCCGTTGCATCAACTACTGAACCTGAGTTAGGAAAATTCCTGGAACATATGAATACGGGTGCCAGAGTCTGGATCAGCACTGCCCAATCAGTACCTGAGTTATTGGGTCAAATCAAATCATTTTATGCTGAAAAAGATATCATGATATATATATATGGCATACCAGATGCGAAGAGTGTGTTGATGAACTAACCATGTCAGGAAGAACATATGATAAACTGGCGAAACAACCTTTGGGTCTGGTTACTTTGGCCCTGGACTATAAAAGCTCTCAGCAACTATGGAAGAAGAGTTTAATAGATACCTATGCGCAGGGAGAACATGTTTACCTCGATAAAAAGCTTAGTTCTGAAATTTATGAATATTTTCAGCTACCACCGGTACCTTGTTACTTGTACTTTGACAAGAATTCAAACTATTTACCCTATAAAATATTTTCTATTAAAGATGTCGATATCGATGTCTTGCTATCAGAAGGTTAGACTATTGATAACCAGCTGCCTGTAGTTCAAATAATTCAGCATACAAACCTTCATCTTGCATCAATTCTTCGTGGGTGCCAATGCTGGAAATTTTACCATCTTCAATGACTATGATACGATCCGCCATTCTGACGGTAGAGAATCTGTGCGAAATGATGATGCTTGTTTTACCCGTGGTCAGATTGATAAATCGCTCAAAAACATCAAATTCTGCTTTAGCATCCAGCGCGCTCGTGGGTTCATCCAGAATCAAGACATTGGCGTCTTTCATATATGCTCTGGCAAGGGCAACTTTCTGCCATTGACCACCGGAGAGTTCCTGGCCACGTACGAACCTTCGGCCTAACTGCTGTTCATATCCTTCCGGCATGGCTGATACAACCTCATCAGCCAGACTGAGACTTGCGGCCGTTTCTATCCTTTCCTGATTTTCTAATTCATCGATATTTCCGACTGCTATATTTTCTTTTAAAGTGAATTCATACTTAAAGAAGTCCTGGAAAATAACGCCGAACATCGCCTGATATTCCAGAGGATCATACTGATTGATATTGACACCGTCAAGCAGAATTTCGCCCGAGGTGGGCTCATAAAAGCGTAAGATTAATTTTATCAATGTCGTTTTGCCAGCACCGTTTTGACCCACGAAGGCCATTTTTTCTCCTGCATTGATTCGGAAGTTTACGCCCTTTAAAACGTCATCTTCACCACCCGGATATCTGAAATAGAGGTCTTTTATAAAGAATCCTTCTTGGATTTCTTTGGGTAAGGGTAAATATTCCCCCTCATGTTCAGGTACTTTTAAGTCAATAAAGTCAAAGTAATCCTTCAGATACAACGCGCTTTCTGCAATTCTGGTAAATCTAGAGAAGAACTGTTGCAGATTATTTCTCAAGCGATTAAAGGAACCGGAAAGAAAGGTCAATTCACCTATGGTCAGCACTCCTGTCAGCACCCTAAGTATAATATATACATAGGCACCATAATACGAAAGCACACCGAGGATGTTGAATATGATACCATAGCCTGTTTTCTTAATGACAATGTTTTTATTCAGCTCATAGTACTTATCAGACAAGGTTTTAAAACGGTCAGCTACAAAGCCGGTAAGTCCGAAGAGCTTGATTTCCTTAGCTGTATTAGAATTAGCACCTATATATCTTAAATAATCCAATTCACGTCTTTCTGCAGTCCATGACCTGGCCAGAGAGTAACTCTTATTGCTAAATTTGACTTCGTTTATAAATGAGGGTATGATGCTTAGCACCAACAATATAATAAGTAGAGGTTCAAAGAAAATAAGTCCGGCCATTAGTGTGATGATAGAGATGACACTTTGAACTTGACTGAGTGAATTGGAAAGGAGATTTACACGACTGTTGGTCTGTGTTCTGGCTCGTTCAAGTTTATCATAGAAGTCAGGGTCTTCTAACTGAGCAATGCCTAATTCTTTCGTCTTGTTAATGATGGTGACAGAAGAGCTGTTTGAATACAGGTCTCCCATAAGACCATCAGTTAAAGTGATGAGCCTGTTGATGACGTCAGAAACAATGAAAATACCCAATTCGATCGCTACAAACTTCCATATCTGACTATAATCCTGTTCTGCTGCAGTAAGTTTGGTTTGGTCTATGATAAGGTCAATGATGATCTTACCGACCCATAAAATGATTACAGGAGCAAAGGCATTGATGAGCCTCAAGCTGCCATTGGCCAAAAACATTCCAGGATTGATTAACCATATCTCCTTAAAAAAACGTGGAATGTATTTAAGGGCCTTGAAGGAGGTTTTAAGATCCGTCTTTTTGTTCGCCTTCTGTAAACTGGTTAAATTTCTTGCCACAAATTAAGTTTCTAGACCTATTAACCAAATGTAATAAAGTTTTGTTTCAACGGGCCTAATTCAAACCTAAGCGATCATGGTTTTGAGAAAGTTATAAAGTCAGGGTGCGACATAGATATGGGTAGTTAGAAAAACTTCGTTTGGATCAATGGGCAGATGCTACAGGCGCGATCACCATCCTGAGCATACCATCTGCAACTGCTTCTAATGGGACAGTTTTCAACGGCAGATAAATCTTGGACAGGATTAAAATAATGGGACATTTGATCCGGAACAGTGCATTTATTGCCGTTCCAGTTAATGCAACCCTTCGTGACGCATGGCATGGTTGCTCTTACGTTTTCATGTTTGCCAAATTCAAGATCTCCAGACTCAATAACATCCAGTTCTTCCAGATATTGCAATGTATTTCCTTCAAATTTTCCGAAAACCGAATGCCCCTTTTTGTAAGGAGCACTCGGACAAGACTTTTTAGTATCCATATCACTTCTTTAAACTGACCAGTGTTCTGTCCAATATTTTTCTATTAATCGGAAAGAAGCCAGGGAAAGGTCTTGGAAAAGGATATGGTCCAATGGGTCCCAGGATAGGTCCCCAAGGTCCGGGCCAAGGAAACGGCCATGGATACGGATCATCAGGATGAGGAGTGTAGGCAACAGCATTAGAAATAAAGTCCTTTCCTGCTTTAAAACTACCGAGATATTCCATAGTGGTATCGGTTAGTTTTTGCTCCAGTTCTCGTGTTTGGTCCTCGCTGAGATCCAGCCCTTGAAGGTTGATGTGAAAAATAGCATTGTTTTTCATGCTTAATGGTTTAGTGGTTACGAAATAAATATGCGGGCGTTGTAATGAAGAGGAAAACGACTGTAATAATGTGACCTGACAGGATCAGCTTTTTGAAATTTACAGGTGTATTTAAATATTTAGTTGCATAACTAAAAAATTAGTTATATATTTGAATTATGGATAAATTAACAAAAACAGAAGAGGAGATCATGCAGCTTTTTTGGGAACATGGTCCCAGTACAGTCAGCCAGTTGATAGAAAAAATGCCGGATCCCAAGCCACCGCATTCCACCATTTCTACCTTTGTCCGCATCTTAGAGAAGAAAAACTTTGTGGACCATAAGGCATATGGCCGAACTTATGAGTATTTTCCTCTGGTCATGAAAAATGAATACTCAAAATTCAGCCTGAAGAAATTGGTAGGCAATTATTTTGATGGCTCATTAAACTCTCTGGTTTCCTTCCTGGTGAAGGAGGAAGATTTAAGCCTTAAAGACCTGAGTAATATTATTAACGACCTAAAAGACGAAGAACAATGATTGCATATTTACTTAAAGTTACGCTCTGTTGGCTTTTTTTCTATGGAATCTATGAGTTATTCTTAAAGAAAAAGACCTTCTTTACTGCTAATCGATCTTACTTGCTTATTACTCTGGTCACAGGAATTTTACTTCCCTTGTTAGAATTTATACCATGGAAAAATGAATCGAATGTTGCTTATGTCATCTATCCGGTACTGATGGAAATCGATGACCTTGAGGCGGTTGTTGCAACACAGAAAAAAGATCAATTTGCTTGGTATACTATTTTGTACTTCATCTATGCTATAGGGTTAATTATAAGTTTGACGCGCTTGATGATTGGAATTCGAAAGATTGTTGAAATCTATCACGGTGCAGAAAAGAAAGTGCAAGCTGGATATACATTACTTCTAACGGATCAGGTTCACTTGCCATTCTCTTTTTTTAAGTGGATATTTTTCAGCAAGAAAATTGAGATGTCTAAGGAGATCAATAGAATTCTGGAGCACGAAATAGAGCACATTAAGGGAAGACATAGTTATGATATCATCATCACCGAGATCTTAAAGGTGGTTTTTTGGTGCAGTCCGATGATTTACTTTTACAAAAACGCATTGAAGGAAGTCCATGAATACTTGGCTGATCAAGTGGTCATTAAAAACTCCAGTAAAAAGACATATAAGAGTTTGTTATTGGCACAAACCAACAACAATCTACAGATGGGATTGACCCATCAATTTTTCAATTCACATTTAAAAAACAGAATTAAGATGATTAATCAAAAACGCTCAGGACGTCCGACTATAGTTATGTATGCACTTGGAATTCCGGTGTTATTGTTACTCTTATTCGCTTTTACTTTCTCATTTAATGGTGATGAAGCTGCATTAAATAAGACAGAACTTGTTGAGAAAGTCTCCATATCCGGGACGGTTACGGCAGAAGAAAGCGGGGAACCACTGATCGGAGTCAACGTTGTAGAGAAATTTTCAGAGAATGGGACAGTTACAGATGTTGATGGTTCTTTTTCTCTCAAAGCAACCGCGGGTTCAAAACTATTATTCTCTTATACGGGCAGAAACAGTGTCGAAAAAATGGTCCCCAATACGGATAAAGTGATCAACGTCACTATGGGTGTCGGAAGTGATCTGGACGAGGTTGTGGTGGTTGGTTATGGCAAGAGGCAAGATAGAAAAGAAAAACCTGAAGTAACCACTGATGGTGAGCTCCCTATGGAAATCTTTAAAATCGTGGAAGAAATGCCCCGTTTTCCCGGTTGTGAAGATATAGAAGGCACAGAAAAAGATAAGGAGCAATGTGCCAAGCAAAAAATGTTAGAGTTTATCTATACTAATTTAAAGTATCCAAAAAAAGATCGTGAAGCAGGTATAGAAGGGATGTCGGTGGTGCAATTCGTGGTCACTAAAGAAGGCAAGGTCGCCAATGCTAAAGTAGTGCGCTCTATAAGTGAAGGGACCAACAAGTCTGTATTAGAGGTAGTTAATAGTATGGATGAAAAGTGGAAACCAGGTCTGCAGAGAGGGAAGCCGGTCAATGTATTGTACACTTTACCCGTGAGGTTTAAATTGCAAGAGGATAAAAATTCCGATGTATCAAAAAAAGATGAAGAAAATATCGCAATAAAAGATATTGCTAATGTCACTTCAGATTCCAAATTGATTTTTAATGGACTCGCGTCTGAAGGGCCGGTATTAATGATATTAAATGGAGAAAAAAGCAAAGCTGACATTATTTCAAAATTAGATCCGACTGAAATTGAGTCCATCAACGTAATGAAAGGTCAGGTAGCGATGGAAATTTACGGTGAGGAAGGAAAGTACGGTGTTGTTCAAATTACAACTAAAGACCATACTGTTACTGAAGATCAAGTAGATCAAGAAATGGACAATCCTATCATCTACCTAAATGGTAAAATTTTCGAAGGTGAAATGAGGGATATTGATAAAGATAATATCGCTAGTGTAAATGTTTATAAAGGGGAGAAGGCTGACGATAAATTTGGAGTTGGAAAGGTTAGAGGCATTGTTGAGGTGGTGACTAAAGATCACGCAGAAAAAGCTGTTGCTGACTTCGATACTCCAGCTTACTTCCCTGGTTGCAGTGATCTGGAAGATTCCGCATCTAAAGAACAATGTTCTAAGCAAAAACTTTTGGAATATATCTATACCAACCTCAAGTATCCCAAGCAAGCTGCTGCAAAAGGTCAGGAAGGAATGGTAGTCACCTCATTCATTATCAGCAAAGATGGTAAAATTAGAAATATTTCACTTAAACGGGAATTAGACGGATTAAGTGGATCTGCTCTTGAAACAGTTGCTAAAATGGCGGATGAAACCACTTGGGAACCTGCAATGAAAGACGGAAAACCGGTGGCTATGGAATTGAATTTACCTATTAGATTCAAATTACCGGAGGCTAAGAAGGATGAAAAAGTGACCAATACAGAGCTTCGTTCATTAGAACTTGAAAACGTGCAAGTTTTTCCTAATCCGGCTAAGGAACAGATCAATATTAAGTTTAAAGGAGAAGCAAAACCTTTAAAACTTCAGTTATTCGACGTTCAGGGAAAAGAAGTAGTCGCACGGGATTTCCCGTTATTTAAAGGGTCTTTTGATGAGAACATACGTATCGACAATGCGGATACTCAAATGTTGATTCTTAGAATTACACAAGGTGACAAAGTGTTTTCTGAAAAGATAATTTTGAATTAAGATACATAACTAAGTCGAAAGACGTCGAGGGTGCCACTACTAGTGGTACCCTCTTTTATTCTAGGACCTCCTCCAGCTTGGGTGACATATTTAGAACTTCTTCTAGAAAAAGATAAACATCACTTTCCACTTTTTGCCATGATGGATTAAATAAAGGGGATATAAAAACATGAGCGTTTCCATCAGAATACTGCTTGAAAACCTTTTCTTCCTCAGCTGTTCCAATCAAATTTTCAACCTCCATTATTTTTTCAGTAGAGATGGTGAAATCACGTGTCGATTCGTCTTTATAATAGTATCCTACAAATACCGGTTGTTCCACCAATTCAAACACATCCTTTTTCATCGTGGTTTCGATAAGTGACTGCAAGGCCGCAATTCCTTCCAGTCGATATTTGTGATACCAAAAAGGCCTTGCCCTCTGTGGCGCGTTCCATTCGTGATAATCGCCCCCCTTGATACGCCTGGCAAGTGTCAATCCCCATGGCTTGGTCAAAATTTTAGTGTTTTGATCATGCATTTCGAAATTGGGAGAAAACATAATTAGGGCCTCAATATCTGGATCGGCAGAGGCTAAATAAGTACTTAGGGTACTACCTGTTGAGCATGAAATCAAAATCACCTTTTTTCCAATCGATTTTCCAATCTTCACAGCTTCTTTAGCATAATCCACCATAGCCCCTGGTGTCAAAGAAACAAACGCATCTTCATCCATCAAACCGTGCTGTGGCAAGCGACTTAAAAATAAATTTGCTCCATACCTTTGAGCAATGTTCTGATGAAGTGGCGCGCCTTCTCCATGACTCGCTGAAAATCCATGGATATAAACGAAAGAATATTCCGTCTTTAAGGTATCATTGGCCCAAATGATCAGTTCCTGATTACCTTCTTTCAAACTTTTCGTCTGATTTCTTTCTCTTAAAATCTGAGCTATCTCATTAAAAGTATAATCACCCCTCAAAGGTGCATTATCATAGGTTTTATATTTCACCTGTGGTCCTAGGAGGTAAATGGCCAGAAGAATAGCTATTAGTGAAATGAAGACCAGGAATATTTTACCGAGAAGTTTCATAAAATGAGTATATGCTTGAAGATTACCAATATATAACATAAATTGAGCTCATGAGTTATGTCCGTCCCATAGTTTCTTTCCTTCTTTTGATTATGCTCATATTGGGATTGAGCGTGCCGATTAATATGGGTGGTTCAGTCCTTCCTCCGATTGGTGAATTTATGAATCCATTTACAGGATTTTGGAGCAATGCGGAATCTGGAACACATAAAAACATTGACCTGACATCCGAAAAACTAAAGGAAGAAGTAAGCATCGTTTATGATGAACGGCATGTTCCTCATATTTTTGCGCAAAATACAGAAGATTTATTGTTTGCTCAAGGTTATGTCATTGCTAAAGAACGGCTCTGGCAAATGGATATCACCACGAGAGCAGTAGAGGGAAGAAATGCAGAAATACTAGGTATCTCAGCGTTGAATCGCGACCAGGGAGCTAGAAGAAAAGGCTTGCCTCGTGCCGCAAAGTTGGCTGCCGAAGCCTGGGGTCAAAGCAAAGAGGGATTTCAACTCATACAAAGCTTTTGCGATGGTATTAATCATTATATCGGACAGCTCAGCTCTGCTGATTTGCCATTGGAATTTAAGCTTTTAGATTACCAACCAGAAGATTGGTCTCCCTATCGAACTGCTCTTTTTGTGAAAGCAATGGCCATCACACTCAATTCAAGAAATATCGATGTGGCTACTACCAACGCCTTGAATTTATTTGGGGAGAATAGATTTAATGACTTATACCCTGATAGAAATAAGAAACAAAGTCCTATTATTCAGGATGTGAAATATTTACCTCCCAGTTTGTCATTTGAGGATCGTGTCAATCAAGCCATGGATCAGTTTTTAAATTTTAATGAACGTTCTGATCAAGAGCAATTTATAGGCAGTAATAATTTTGCAGTGAGCAAAGAGAAATCCTCTACAGGCCATGTGATTCTCGCTAATGATCCTCATCTAAAATTAACACTTCCGTCCATTTGGATAGAAATGCACTTGGTCTGTCCAGAGTTTAACGCCTACGGTGTATCGTTACCCGGAATGCCGGGTATCATTCTGGGATTTAATGAAAATATCAGTTGGGGGCAAACCAACGTGGGTCATGATGTCTTAGATCTTTATCAGATCAAATGGAAAGATGATAGTAAACGGGAATACTTGCTGGATAGTACTTACCAGCAATCAGAATGGAAAATTGAGGAATTTCGGGTTAAGGGCCAGGATGCTGTTAAGGACACAGTATTTTATACTCATTGGGGGCCAGTTCTTGAAGATCCTATCAGTGGCCTGGACTTAGCTCAGAGGTGGGTTTCTTTAGATGCACCTGCACCCGGAGAAATAGATTTGTATATAAACATCAATCGAGCAAAAAATTACGATGAATTTCAGCAGGCACTGCAAAGTTTTTCCACTCCTGCTCAAAACTTTATTTTCGGATCTAAAGATGGCGACATTGCTATGACTGTCACCGGAAAATTCCCTGTGAAGCAAAATCAACAAGGGCGCTTCATACAAGATGGGTCAGTTTCCGCGTCTGCCTGGAAAGGATTTATACCTTTCGATGAACTGCCACGAGAAAAAAATCCCATAAGGAACTATGTCTCTTCCGCTAATCAGCATTCGACCGATGAGAGTTATCCTTACTACTATAATGGAGGATTTGAAGATTTTCGGGGTCGATATATTAACAGACGACTTGAATCCATGGACCAGGTCAGCATTCAGGATTTAATGAATTTGCAACTGGATGCGTATAGTCTGAAAGCTGAAGAAGCTTTACCTATTCTACTGGAGCACATTGATGACAAGGCACTGTCGTTAAAAGAGTCTGGAGTTTTACAAAGTCTGCAAAATTGGGATTATGTCTACACATCACAATCGAAGGCCGCGAGTTACTTTGAGATTTTTTGGAATCAATTTTATGATATGGTATTCGATGAAATTAGTGAAGCCAGAAAAGAGTTGGATATTCCATATGTGGAGGCATTTAGACTGATCGAAATGATGGAAGAGGAAGAGGAGCACGAAATATTTGATATAGATAGTACGGTCATCAGAGAATCGATGAGTGACATCATTTATAGCAGTTTTAAAGCATGTCAATTTGATTCGATTGATGTGGATGTGTGGAGTGAGCGCAGAAATACCACGATTGATCACTTGACTGAAATCCCTGCTTTTGGTTATAACGATATTAATTCACCAGGACATCCGAATACTCCTAATGCCATTAGTAGGCATGCTGGACCTTCGTGGAGAATGGTCGTAGAGATGAGTGATCCTGTAAGAGGTTATGGTATATACCCAGGTGGTATCAGCGGTAATCCGGGAAGTCCATATTATGAACATTTCGTGGAGGACTGGGACAAAGGAAATTACTACCGGTTGAACAATACTAGAAAGATGGAGGAAATTGATGTAAAACAAATGGTCACATTGAAACCCAAACAATGAAGTATTGGATTCACGTAGCAGTTATCTTTTTAGTAGGTTTTATTTTATGTCAATGGTTGCCCTGGTGGGTTGTTTCGATGGTGGCTGCTGTCAGTGCTTTTCTGTTAAGATCTGATTTTTGGCTGATCGGAATGTTTGGTTTTCTTGCAGGTTTTGTATTGTGGGGAGGGTATGCCATGTACATAGACATCGAAAATCAACATCTTTTAGCGAATAGAATCGGTGTACTTTTCGGAGGGGTATCCAATATTATACCAGTCATTTTTACCGCTTTAATAGGAGGCCTTTTGTGCATGCTAGGCTCTATGTTGGGCGCATCCCTCAATAAGTCATTCAGTGCATCACCTGATGAATAACCATTCATCATCCTGACTATGGTCTGCACTATAATAATAACCTTCATAGTCAAACCCCTTTAGATCTTCAGGATTGTCGATTCTATTTTTCACAATGTATCTAGACATTAAACCTCTAGCTTTCTTGGCATTAAAAGAAATAAATTTTAATTCTCCTTCTCTGTCTTCTTTAAAATTAACCTCCAGTATATTTCCATTGAGCTTTTTCTTTTTAATTGCTTTGAAATATTCATTGGAAGCAAGATTCAGTATGGTTTTATTGTCCTGATTTTCCAGATCTTCGTTCAGTAAGTCTGTAATTCTAGATTTCCAAAACTCGTATAAGTTTCTACCTCGGGTGGTTTTTAAGGATGTTCCCATTTCAAGACGGTAGGGTTGCATCAGATCAAGCGGTCTGAGTAATCCGTAAAGACCGGAAAGTATTCTGATGTGTTCCTGAGCAAATTCCATTTCATTCTCTGTGAAGGATTCAGCCTCAAGTCCAACATAAACATCACCTTTGAATGCCAAAATGGAAGGTTTGCTATTCTCTTCTTTAAAATCAGATGAAAATTGTTCATAGCGATCCACATTAAGATCTGCAAGGTCCTTACTGATGTTCATCAAATCTTGTAACTTTTTGCTATTCTTCTTCTTGAGGTTATCCACTAACCGAAGTGAATGATCCAAGAGTCGCGGCATAGTGTGACCGAATTTTCCATCTTCAGAATAGTCCAATGTTTTAGCTGGTGATAGTAAAGTAATCATTGTTGAAAATTATTTGAATTGCTATGGTGTAAAATCTGTCCACCAATTAAATTAAAAAAGCCCTGAATTGTTTAATCCAGAGCTTTAAAAGATATCCTTTTTAAGGTCTATTTACCTCCGCCTAAAGTTCCTTTAGATGCAGGTACACCTTCTTCTTTTTCTTTTGCGTAAACCTCACCCGTTACATTGATAACGTGTGGCTCTCCACCCTCGTTAGTAGTAATGGTCACTTTTTTGCTAAACTTACCGAGTCTGTTGGTGGCATACCTTACCTCTATTTCACTTGACTCACCAGGCATAATTGGCTCCTTGGCATAAGTAGGAACTGTACAACCACAAGATCCTCTCGCATTGGTTATGACCAAAGGCTCTGTGCCTTTATTGACAAAAGTTAATTTTCTTAATGGCTCAGAATGTTGCTCTATCACTCCATAGTCAACCACCATTTTTTCAAAAACCATTTGTGGTCCCTCTCCATTTTGTCTTTTTTCAATATTTTGCTCTATTGCCTCAGTAGTGGGAACTGTTTGCGCAGTAGTTACTGAAATCGCACAAAACAATGCTAAAACAAAAAGAATAGTATTTTTCATTTCTCGAATTTTTTATTTCTTACAAATCTACACAATTAACTACAAAAAGAAAACCAAAGTTTCCAAATATACTGTTAATGTAGGGTTAACGCCATGTTTGATGCTTCAAAATCAAAGTTTTTTATGAGTACGACCACCCTCTTCTTAACGATTTTTTGGTAAATTTTATTAAATTCGCGTACCGATTTAGAGCAACTTTGTCCGTAGTGACGCAATGCTGTTAACAAAAACCACTGTATCGAAAATATGCTAGACTTTCCTATTGAAGAAATCAGAACAGATTCAGAAACTACACCAAGACAAGCATTTAAAGATGAAGTTTTAAAGGACTTCTGGACTTGTCTGGTCAGTAGGGAAGTTTCTTTATTAGGACGAAAGGAGGTTTTATCGGGTAGAGGTAAGTTTGGAGTGTTCGGCGATGGTAAGGAAGTTCCACAAGTCGCATTGGCCAGAGTATTTAGAAAGGGAGATCATCGTGCAGGTTACTACAGAGATCAGACGATCATGTTTGCGCTTGGAGTATCATCCATAGAGGACTTTTTTGCACAAATGTATACCGACGCGAATAATGATCCATTCTCAGGAGGGCGTCAAATGAATGCTCATTTTGCTACACCCTATCTTGATACAGATGGTTCTTTCACCAATCAAGTTGACTTATATAATCAATCCTCTGATATATCTTGTACAGCTGGGCAAATGGCAAGAGCTGTCGGACTGGCCATGGCTTCCAATAAATATAAAGAGCTAAAGAATTTATTAGGCAAGAAGAATCAATTTTCAAAGAAAGGAAGAGAGGTATGCTTTTGTACAATCGGCGATGGGAGTTGTGCAGAGGGACCATTCTGGGAAGCAATGAATGCCGCTGCAACAATGCAGATTCCATTGGCCGTTTCTGTTTGGGATGATGGATACGGTATTTCTGTGCCGGTAGAGCAACAAATCGCCAAGGCCAGTATATCTGAAGCTTTGGCAGGTATGCAGGCAGATGAAAACAAACCGGGAATTGATATATACCGTGTGGAAGCCTGGAATTACCCCAAGTTAGTTGCTACGTATGAAAAAGCCATCAAGAAAGTTAGAAAGAACCAGGCACCTGCTTTGATACATGTGATAGAATGTACTCAGCCTCAGGGACATTCAACATCAGGATCGCACGAACGATACAAGTCGAAACAAAGACTCAGCTGGGAACGAGACTGGGACTGCAATGTAAAGATGGAGGAGTGGATACTGAAGAGCGGTATCGCAGATAAGAAAACCATCAGTGAGATGAAGTCGCGCGCTAAGAATTTTGCTCGTGAAAGAAAAAACTTGGCCTGGAAACGATACAGCCACCCGATAAAGGAAGAAAGAACCAAAGTCAGCAAGCTGCTTCAGGATTTAGCTCAGGGCATACCCTTTCAATCTGAAATCTTAGCATTAAAGAAAGAACTGGATGGGCTTGTTGAACCCAATTATAGTGAAATTACTCAAATAGCCAAAAGGGCATTCTATCTGGGGATGTTCACCGATCACGAAGCTGTTCGTTCAGTTAAGTCATACATTGACAAAAAAGACAATAAATCAAAGCAGACCTATAATACGAAACTCTATTCTGATACAGATCATGCAGCCATTAAGATACCTGTTGTCCATATGGAATATGAGGACCATCCTCCGTTGGAGCCTGGTTATAAGGTCATCAATCGATTTTTCGACAAAGCTTTTGAAAAGTATGATCATTTACTGGCGTTCGGAGAAGATGTAGGAAAAATTGGAGATGTAAACCAAGGTATGGCAGGCTTGCAGGAGAAATATGGAGCAGAAAGGATATTTGATGCCGGGATACGAGAATGGACCATCGTTGGTCAAGCAATCGGTCTGGCAATGAGAGGATTTAAACCCATCATGGAAATTCAATATCTTGATTATTTATACTATGGCCTTGCACCTTTAACTGATGATGTGGCTTCTATGCGGTATAGAAGCAACGGCTTACAATCGGCGCCTTTGATTGTCAGAACCAGGGGACACAGACTCGAAGGTGTTTGGCACTCAGGTTCTCCCATCGGAATGATCATCAACGCTTTACGAGGAATGTATCTCGCAGTACCCAGAAACATGGTGCAAGCTGCAGGCTTCTATAATACCTTTATTCAGGGAGATGATCCCGCAATAGTGATCGAGACCCTCAATGGTTATAGAAAACGAGAGGCTGTCCCAAAAAACATTGGAGAATATACCATACCAATCGGAGTTCCTGAAGTGATGAAAGAAGGAAGTGATGTTACGGTGGTTAGTTATGGTGCTTGTATCGCTGAAATAGTAAAAGCAATACCGTTATTGGAGCAGTTCGACATCAATATCGAATTAATCGATGTGAGAACATTGCTGCCATTTGACTTGGAAGGTATCATTGGCAACTCATTAAAGAAAACCAACAGGCTTCTGATTGTGGATGAAGATGTGCCTGGTGGAGCCAGCGCCTATATTTTACAAGAAATCCTGGAAAAACAAAATGGATATTTTTATCTTGATTCGAAGCCGATGACCCTGACGGCAAAGGCACATCGACCTCCTTATGGTTCCGATGGTGATTACTATACCAAGCCAAATCCTGAACAAATATTCGAAACCATCTATCGGCTACTTGCTGAAGTTAATCCCGAAGCCTATCCCGTTGCTTTTTAAATGTGGCGATAAATAATATCTTTGGTTTCGCAATTATCATAATTTGGGTAACAAACTTGTAATTATACCGACCTACAACGAGAAAGAAAACATCTCGAAAATGATCACAGCAGTTCTTGATGTAGGTTCAGATTACGATCTATTGGTCGTTGATGATGGTTCTCCGGATGGCACTGCAGAAATAGTCAAGGGCAGACAAAAAGATTTTCCGGATCGGATTCATTTGATCGAAAGAAGCGGTAAACTCGGTTTAGGAACAGCCTACATCACAGGGTTTAAATACGGTCTCGAAAGAGGTTATGATTTTCTCTTCGAAATGGATGCTGATTTTAGTCACAATCCAAAGGATTTACCTCGATTGCATGCTCCTCTGGAAAAAGGGTATGATTTCAGTGTGGGTTCGCGATATGTAAAAGGAGGCGCCACCAAGAATTGGCCTTTAGATCGTGAAATACTATCAAGAGGGGCTTCGCTTTATGTAAGAATGATTACCTGGATGCCCATTATGGATCCGACTGCCGGCTTCATTTGCTATAAGCGAGAAGTTCTTGAAGCGCTTGATCTGGATAAGATCAAGTTTGTGGGATATGCTTTTCAAATAGAAATGAAGTTTTCAGCAAGATCATTGGGCTTTAAAAGCATAGAGGTGCCCATTACTTTTGCTGACAGGATCGAAGGCACTTCTAAAATGAGCAGCGGCATTATTTCGGAAGCAGTGTGGGGCGTGTTGAAAATGAAACTCAATAGTTTTTCCAATTCTTATAGGAGGGATTCTTAGACGTCCCTAGCTTACTCTACCTTTCTTCTAACTTTAATTTTTTGATGCTTAAGTCACTCAGAATCATAGCACTTATCCATTTTGTTTTAAACTATAAGGAGCTGACTGGTAACCTATTTCGCACCAGAAAATCGATGTTCTATATATTATAGATTTTTTTAATACAAATTTGTCTTAATAAATATTATCACAATTCCAATACTTTACATATATTTGTTTTCTATAATATGTTATTTGAAATATTGTAACTGTATTTAGATGACGGAAATATTCGCCATTTAAACTCCAGGAAAGTGTATAAGACACACTTTGTCATCAAATTGATTGTGAAGTGTAATCAAATTAATTATACACACTTACAGATTATCATTTTTTTCATATGTTTTGATGAATAATGTGGTAAAAAGTGGTAAAAAGTGGGAAAGTGATTCTATATTTGAATTATCAACCGCGGAGATAAAATGTACACATTCACTGGAGAGTACGAAGTTAAAATAGATGCCAAAGGGAGAGTTCGTCTCCCGTCAGCACTATTGAAGCAAATTGGGGAAGGAGCTTTAAACTTTGTGGTGAATAGGGGATTTGAAAAGCATCTGATGATGTATCCCTCCGATGTTTGGGAAAAAAAGACGACAGAAATAAACCAACTCAACATCTATAATACAAAACAGCGTCGAGCGATGCGGTACTTCTACAGAGGAGCAACCAAGATTTCGACGGACAGTGCTGAGAGAATATTGTTGCCAAAAAGCTTGGTGGAATATGCGGGCATAGAGAAAGAAGCTGTTTTGTTTGCTTATCATGAGCAGATCGAAATATGGTCGAAGGACGCATATGACGAGATGTTGAATTCAGAACCAGATAACTTTGCGGAAATCGCAGATGAAATATTTGGCAATGACAACAACGCTGATGATCAAGTATAATGATGGAGTATCATAATCCAGTTTTACTTAAGGAGAGTGTCGATGAGTTGGTCACTGACCCCGACGGAGTTTACGTTGATGTAACCTTTGGTGGTGGTGGTCATAGTCGTGAAATTTTGAAAAGGCTCAGCGATAAAGGTCGCTTAATAGCCTTCGATCAAGATCTGGATGCGCATAACAATCGCATCGAAGATGATCGAATTGAAATGGTACACTCTAATTTTTGTTTCCTGGAAAGGTTTCTAAAATTATTGAAGGTTAATGATGTTCACGGAATTCTAGGTGACTTGGGAGTTTCATCCTTTCACTTGAATGCACCCGAACGAGGATTTTCTTTTCGCTATCCTGATGTAAAGCTGGATATGAGGATGAATCCTTTGTATGAAGACACGGCCATCGATCTGATCAGAAATTATTCTGAAGAGGAATTGGTAGCCATCTTTAGCAAGTACGGTGAAATCAGAAATTCTAAAACGCTTGCAGCGGAAATTGTAAGCGCCAGAAATTCCAGAGATATCATTATGGTAGGAGACTTGCTTTCAGTGGTTGAGCCCGTTATCAGAGGTAATCGCAACCGCTATCTGGCTCAGGTTTTTCAGGCCATTAGAATAGCTCTGAATGATGAGATGGGTACGCTCGAGTCTTTGTTGAATCAAAGCGTGAGGGTACTAAGGATCAATGGTCGTTTGGTGATCATATCCTATCATTCTCTCGAGGATCGAATGGTGAAGAATTTTATGAAATCGGGAAATGCTGAAGGTGAATTGATCAAAGATGACTTTGGAAAGATCTTAAAGCCCTTAAAGAGTGTGACAAAAAAAGTAATAGTGCCGACTGGTGTGGAAATAAGAAAAAACAACCGTGCCCGTAGCGCGAAGCTACGGGCCGCAGTAAAAGTTTAGGTTATGAGTGAGAAAAAACCGAAATCAAAGCATAAGCGAAGAAAGCTGTTTGGCTTGCCTTCGATTGCAAAGAATATGAGCTATGTAATGTTCATTGGTTTGCTGGGATTGGTTTACATTTTTAACTCGCACTATGCAGAAGGGAATTTAAGAAAGACCAAAAAGTTGGAAAATAAGATCAGGGAGGCGAAATGGGAGTATATGTCTATCAAGTCGGACATCATGCAGAAAAGTACCCGGTCTGAAATTATTAGAAAGCTGGATGGTTATGAAGGTTTGGAAAGTAAAAATCTTCCCAGGAAAATAGAAGCTTCTAAAAGTTAGAGCGACTATGGATAAGAAGAATGAGTTGCTGCTGAGAGTTTATGTGGTATTGCTGATGTTTATTCTTTTTGCTCTGGTCATTGCTTTTAAAATTGTGAAGATAAATGTGATTGAAGGAGATAAGTGGCGGGCAAAAGCGGAACAAAACCTGAAATGGGTAGATGTTCACGCCACGAGAGGAGATATTTATACTGAAGAGGGCAAATTGTTGTCCACTTCTTCAACGTTCTTTGATATTTATATGGATTTGACCCAGGCAAAAAATGACGTCTGGAATAAAGAGATTGATTCGCTTGCGTATTATCTATCGCGATATACGAAGGTGAACAGGTCAAGTGCTCAGTGGAAGCAACTTTTAACAAAGGAGCGGCAAGCGGGATTGTCCTGGGGTAAACCAGGAACTAAATATTTTACCATTGCCAAAAACCTTAATTTTCTTCAACTACAGAAATTTAAGCAGTTTCCTTTGTTTCGAAGAGGCCAATTCGGAGGTGGTTTTATTGTAAAAGATAAGACCAAGCGTACCAAACCATTCGGTTCTTTAGCTGAAAGAACGATTGGTGAAGATCGCGAAAACGCTTCTAAAATTGGTATCGAAGGATATTTTGATAAGCAACTCGCTGGTGTTAAGGATCAAAAGCTAATGAAGCAAATCGGACCCGGAATATGGGTTCCGGTCTATGATCCGATGGAATATGAACCTAAAAAAGGTGCAAACGTCATCACCACCATCGATGTTGGGATTCAGGATATCGTTCACAACGAACTGTTAAAAGCTGTTCAAAAACACCAGGCACGAGCCGGAACTGCCATCGTAATGGAGGTGGAGACGGGCAAAATAAGAGCTATATCTAACTTTAAACTCAATTCGAATGGGAGCTACGCTGAGCTATACAATCATGCTATAGGTGAGCGTAGCGAACCAGGGTCTACTTTCAAGCTGGCCAGTTTGCTGGCTTTGGTAGAGGCGGGACATGCTAACCCTGATACGAAAGTGGATTTAGAGGGAGGTATAAAGAAATTTCATGATCTATGGATGAGAGACTCGCATCGACACGGGCTCAGAGAAGTAGATCTTAGAACGGCATTTGCAAAATCCTCTAATGTAGGGATTGCAAAACTTGCAGACCGGTATTTCAATCAGAGTACTGAGACCAGAATGCAGTTCGTCGGATTGCTGAGGCAATTTGGACTGGATCAGGTCGCAGGAATTGAAATAGTGGGGGAGAAGACGCCGTATATTAAAGATCCAAATGACAAGAATTGGTATGGAACCACCATACCCTGGATGTCCCATGGATATGAATTGGAGTTGACGCCACTTCAAGTCTTGAATCTATATAATACCATTGCGAACGATGGTAAGCTGATGAAGCCTTATTTGGTTTCTGAAATCTATGATGAAAATGGAAATAATATACCCTTTCAGCCAAAAGTGGTGAAGGATAAAATAGCGAGTGATTACACCATAAAAGTTGCACAGGAGCTGCTTCAGGAAGTGGTGAAAACAGGAACCGCTACCAGTTTGAAATCTGATTTTTTTGATTTTGCCGGTAAAACGGGTACTGCGAGGTTTGATTATGCAGACAAAGATCAGGAAGTAAAAAGGTATAACGGATCCTTTGCTGGTTACTTTCCAGCCAATGATCCTAAATACTCTTGCATCGTAGTGATCTACGAACCTAAAGTAGATGGCTTCTACGGAGGAACTGTAGCCGGTCCGGTATTCAAGGAGATTGCCGAGCAGTGCTTTGCAAGTAAGAAGAACCTGATTGCTTCTATGACAGATGATGAGAAGCCTAAATTGGCCAATTTTCAAAAGCCAAACTATAGTGCTGGTTTTTCTCAAGACCTGGAAGATCTTTTAGATTACGTTGGATTAGAGCATTCGTCTTCCAAATATCCCTGGGCAGTGATTTCTCCGGGGGAGTATTCATTGGAATTGAAGCCCAACAAAGTGAAGAAGAAGGAAGTGCCCAGCGTTGAAGGCATGGGTCTCCGGGACGCTACATTCATCCTGGAAAATTTGGGATTAAAAGTGATCAGTGAAGGTTACGGAAAAGTAATTGCGCAATCGCTGAGGCCTGGATTGAAAATAGAAGATCAGACCATTGAAATAACATTAAACTAACATTTATCAAAAGAGATAAATGAAAATATTGACAGATATATTACCTGCGGGAACAAGCTTTGAGATCAACGGCAGTGAGGAGACAGAGGTCTTTGGAATCACATTGGATTCCAGAAAAGTAGAAGAGGGATGGATGTTCGCTGCTATCAAAGGTTACCAAACAGATGGACATGAATTTATCAATCAGGCCATTAGCAAAGGAGCCAAAGTGATCTTGCTGGAACATTGGCCTGAAACCATCAAAGAAGGAATTACCTACGTGAAAGTAGATCATTCCTCCGAAGTAACAGGACAAGTGGCCTCAGCCTTTTATGATTATCCGTCTAAGGGCTTTGAATTGGTTGGAATCACAGGTACCAATGGGAAAACGACAGTGGCGACCCTACTTTACAAGCTATTTACAAAGCTTGGCTATAGAACAGGGCTAATCTCTACTGTAGAAAATAAAGTTGCTGGAAAAACGATTCCAGCAAAACTGACAACTCCTGATTCAGTCTCACTCAATGAGCTGATGGCGCAAATGAATAAGGAAAATTGTGAGTATGTATTTATGGAAGTGAGTAGTCATGCGATTGATCAAAATCGCATCTCCGGATTGGAATTTCGGGGTGGGGTATTTACCAATATCTCGCATGATCATCTGGATTACCATAAAACGTTCAAGGCGTATATCAGCGCTAAGAAAAAGTTCTTTGATGAGTTGAAACCTGAGGCATTTGCTTTGACCAATGTAGACGATCGTAATGGAGAAGTTATGATTCAGAATACGAAGGCATTCAAGCGTAGATACAGTTTGAGAAAGATCGCAGATTACAAATCTCGGATTATGGAAAGCAGTATCGCCGGACTCTTACTGGAGATGAATGATATCGATGTTCATCTGAAGTTGGTCGGAGCCTTTAATGCATATAATGCGACTGCAGTCTTCGGTGTGGCAATGGAGCTTGAGCAAGATAAGTTCGAAGTCTTGAAAGTGCTTAGTTCGTTAAAAAGTGCAGAAGGGAGATTTGATCTGGTCAGCGTGACGGGAAGTGCTATTAATGCAATTGTCGATTATGCCCATACTCCTGATGCTTTGGAAAAAGTATTGGATACCATTCAAAAGCTCAAAGGTAAAAGCACTTCTGTTATTACTGTGGTGGGTTGTGGTGGAAATCGAGATAAGAAAAAAAGACCGGAAATGGCTAGAGTGGCGAGCGAGCGTAGTGACCGACTAATTCTGACGAGTGATAATCCTCGTGATGAAGACCCGGAAGCCATTATCGATGACATGATGCCAGGAATACCTCAGGGAAAGATTCAAAAAATGATACGTATCAGTGAACGAAGATCGGCGATCATAGCTGCTCTAAGTATGGCAAAGGATGGAGACATCGTGTTGATCGCTGGTAAAGGACATGAGAAATATCAAGAAGTCAAAGGCGAAAAGTGGCCATTTGACGATAAAGAAATAGTCCGGGATTTTCTCGGGCAAAAGAATTAGAATTTAGGTTCTATTATCATTCTCAGGTTGGTTTTAACAGTTACAGCAGGTTATCCAAAAAAAGTTTTGGATCCTGCTGTTTTTTAAAATGCTGCCATTCAATCTGCACTTTTTGGCATCAGAAGATCGAATACAAGATCAAACCATGACGAATAGTAGACAGTGAAGTGAAATGGCTGAGAATGACAGAACTTAGATGATGAAAAAGAAGCCCAGACCTTTACTTTCAAAAGATGAGGTAGGAGGAACAGCAACTGAAAAACTTGGAGTTAAGGCTACAAGTTGTTCCATTAACGAATTACACGATTGTAAAATAGCGAGCCGCGATAAGCGAATCGCGAAAAGCTGACATGTTTTACTACTTATTCGAATACTTACAAGATAACTTTAATCTGCCGGGTGCAGGTTTGTTTACATATATATCCTTTCGTTCCGGACTAGCGATTTTACTGTCTTTATTGATCAGTATGTTATTCGGAAACAGGATCATAAGTTCTTTGAAAAAATTGCAATTAGGAGAAACCGTCAGGGATCTCGGACTCAAAGGCCAGCTTGAAAAGGCAGGAACTCCTACCATGGGTGGTGTCATCATTATTATGGCAACTCTTGTGCCAGTTTTATTACTGTGCAGATTGGGAAGTGTCTACATTCTTTTAATGTTGGCCGTAACCATATGGTTGGGGACGATCGGTTTTATTGATGATTACATTAAAGTCGTTAAGAAAAACAAAGCTGGTCTTGCCGGAAAATACAAGGTGATTGGTCAAGTAGGTATAGGGTTAATTGTTGGTCTGACCATGTTATATCATCCGGACATAACCGTAAGGGTAACGCAGCAAGAGGCCATTGAGAATAACTATGAGATCATGGAGGAATTTACCGTTAGGTATCCGCAAGTCAACCAGACAGACGAACGGGTTCAAATGGCTTATGTGAAGACAACGCTGACCAATGTTCCTTTTATAAAAGGAAATAAATTTGATTATGCAGCTTTGCTCAGATGGTTAGGAGATCATGCTTCTAAGTTTATCTTTTTGCTTTTTGTACCCATCATTATTTTCATCGTCACTGCGGTTTCCAATGGAGCTAACCTTACTGACGGTTTAGATGGATTGGCCACAGGAGTTTCAGCCATAATCGGTGCAACTTTGGGAGTGCTGGCATATGTTTCTGGTAATACGATCATTGCTGACTATCTCAATATTCTTTATATTCCAGGATCTGAAGAGCTGGTCATTTTTGCAGCCGGCTTTTTAGGAGCATGTGTCGGATTTCTATGGTTTAATTCATACCCGGCCAAAGTATTCATGGGTGATACGGGCTCGCTGGCCATAGGTGGAATCATCGCTGTTTTCGCCATATTGATCAGGAAGGAATTGTTAATACCCATTCTCTGTGGGATTTTTTTAGCTGAGACCGCGAGCGTAATACTGCAGGTAAGTTACTTTAAGTACACCAAGAGAAAATATGGTGAAGGACGAAGAATTTTTAAGATGTCGCCACTTCACCATCACTTTCAGAAGCTAGGGATGCATGAGGCGAGGATCGTAACCAGATTTTGGATCGTAGGGATCATGCTGGCCATATTGACCATCATCACACTGAAAATGAGGTAATGGATTTTCAATCTGTAGCTATAGTTGGCGGAGGTGAAAGTGGAATAGGAGCGGCATTATTGGCACAGAAGAAGGGTTTAAAAGTGCTTTTGTCAGACTACGGAAAGATAAGTATCGAGCATCAACAGTCTTTGAATAAATTGAAGATTCCTTTTGAAGAGAATGGACATACCCTCGACAAACTTAAGAATTACGATTTAGTTGTCAAAAGTCCGGGAGTAGGAGATCATACTGATGTAATAAAAGGGTTGAGCTATTACGGAAAAAAGATCATCTCAGAAATAGAGTTTGGTTTTTACTTCACAGAGAAACGCATAATAGGCATCACTGGAAGTAACGGAAAGACTACTACAACCGGACTTATTGATCATTTGCTGAAAGCGGGTGGGGTGAAATCACAAGTAGGTGGCAACATCGGAGATAGTTTTGCCAGGTTGGTCGCCGAAGAAAAGGAAAGCACTGAGGTTTATGTGCTCGAATTAAGCAGCTTCCAGTTAGATGGAATTGAGACCTTCAGGCCCGATATCGCTGTGTTGCTGAATATTACTCCGGATCATTTGGATCGATACGATCATGATTTTGAAAAGTATAAAAGAGCCAAGTGGAGGATAGTCATGAATCAGCGGAGTGAAGACCTTCTAATATACAATGCTGATCTGGAAGTGATGAGAGATGTCGGTCGGCAAATTGCAATTGAAGAAAAAAATTATAGTGAGTACTCACTCTTAACGAAGAGTGGGCAAAAATTTGACATAACAAAATCAAGCTTGAAAGGAAGGCACAATCGATTTAATGCCCTTTGTGCTATAGAAGTGGCGCTGGAAATGGGTGTTGATCGGCAATCCGTGGAAAAGGGATTGGTTTCATTCAAGAATGTTCCTCATCGGCTGGAAGTGGTAAAGGTTTTTAATAGCATTACTTTTATTAATGATAGTAAAGCTACTAATGTGGATGCAGTTTACTATGCCCTTGATGCGATGGAGTCTCCGGTTATATGGATCGTGGGAGGTACAGACAAAGGCAATGACTATGAGCCCATCAGGGAACTGGTAGAAGAAAAGGTCAAGCATCGCATCTATCTGGGAAAGGACAATGCTAAGTTGATTGCTTTTTTTGGGGAAGGAGTGGAGTGCAGGTCGATGGAGGAAGCCGTGAAAAAAGCAGCAATGTGCGCGAAGGAGGGTGATGTGGTGTTGCTGAGTCCGGCATGTGCAAGTTTTGATTTGTTTAAGAACTACGAGGATAGGGGAGCGCAGTTTAAAGAGGCCGTATATGCTCTTTAAGAGCTACGTAATAAGTATTCTCTTTAAGAGCTGTGCGTGGCTATAGTGCAAAGCCTGCTCTTTAAGAGATGGCCAAAGTAAATATTCCTTAAGAGCTGCGCGCGGCTAAAGTGCAAAGCCTGCTCTTTAAGAGATGATAAAGCAAAAACCGAAATAATAACAATTAAGTAAGTGACTAGTATAACACATGCATATAATAGATTAAAAGGAGATAAGCTGATCTGGCTGATAGTCACCATTCTGGCTATATTCTCCACACTCGCTGTTTACAGTGCAGTAGGATCTATGGCATATAAAACGCATGGAGGAAACACAGAACTACTATTATTGAAACAAATTGTTTTTCTAGGTGTAGGTCTTTTTTCAATGTATATCGCTTACAAGTTCGACTATATGTTTTACTCCAGGTGGGCGCCGCTTCTGCTATTGATCGCGATACCACTTTTGGGCTATACCATATTCTTCGGACCGGAAATTAATGAAGCACGACGCTGGTTAACCATACCTTTTTTAGACCAAAGGTTCCAAACATCGGATTTTGCCAAGTTGGCATTAATCATTTTTCTTGCAAGATCGATTTCCAGAAAGCAAGAGGTCATTAAAGATCTGAAGAGTTCTTTTTTGCCTTTAATCATTCCAGTAATGATCGTCTGCGGTTTGATCATGCCTGCAGACTTATCGACTGCTGCATTACTCTTTTTCACCTGCTTACTGATGATGATCATCGGAAGGGTTCAGTTAAAATATATTTTCCTACTCTTTTTTGTGGGTATAGCTGTGGCGTCATTAGTGGTCATTTTAGGACATGCTTTTCCAGAATATACCCGAGTAGAAACTTGGGTTTCGAGAATTACTATATTCTTTTATGGCGGTAATACTGATGAAATGTGGCAAGTTAACCAAGCAAAGATTGCGATTGCCGAAGGTGGATGGTTTGGCGTCATGCCAGGCAATAGTATTCAGAGGAATTACTTGCCATATCCATACGCGGATTTTATCTATGCCATCATTTGCGAGGAGTATGGCTTGATAGGTGGCTTACTGATACTGGCGCTATATCTTTTATTATTGATCAGATGTACGCGAATGGTGACGCAATGTCCTAAAACTTTTGGTGCCATACTTGCGATGGGACTTTGTCTTAATATCGTCGTTCAGGCATTTGCCAATATAGCGGTATCCGTAAACCTGGTGCCAGTGACAGGATTGACACTCCCCCTTGTTTCTATGGGAGGTACTTCCTTGATCATGACTTGTATTTCACTGGGAGTGATATTGAGTGTGAGCAGATATGTAGAAACAGCTAAGCTGCAAGAAGTGGAGCTTACAGAAATTGAAGAAGATGAGATTAATCATTAGCGGAGGTGGCACCGGCGGTCATATATACCCTGCCATTGCCATTGCAAACGCGATTAAAAAAATACAGCCAGATGCCGAGATCCTATTCGTAGGTGCGAAAGGTAAACTGGAAATGGAAAAAGTTCCGAAAGCGGGATTTCCCATAGAAGGTCTTTGGATCAGTGGGTTCCATAGAAAATTGACATTACGAAATTTGATGTTTCCGATAAAACTATTCAGCAGTTTATTCAAAGCGGGCAACATAGTGAGAAAGTTTAAACCCGATGTAGTAGTTGGTGTAGGTGGTTATGCCTCCGGACCTCTGCTTCAGATGGCGACTTCCAGAAAAATACCTGCTCTTATTCAAGAGCAAAATTCTTATGCTGGAGTAACCAACAAACTATTAGCAGCAAAAGTGAAAAAGATCTGTGTAGCTTATCCAAATATGGAACAATTTTTCCCCTCAGAGAAAATCGTTTTCACGGGCAATCCCGTGAGAAAAGACATAGTTGACCTGGGGGATAAGTATAAAGAAGCAATGGTGCACTACGGACTGGATCCAAATAAGAAAACTACACTTTTATTCGGAGGAAGCCTCGGTGCAAAAACGTTGAATGAGGCCATGCAACTGAACACAAAACTCATAGCAGATCATCCCTATTTGCAATGGATTTGGCAAATGGGATCGATCTACTATGAAGATTTTGTGCAAAGTGAAACTGCGAAACTTCCCAATGTAAAGGCTTTGGCCTTTTTGGAAAGAATGGACCTTGCTTATGCGGCTGCTGATGTGGTCGTTTCCAGAGCAGGTGCACTGACAGTTTCTGAGTTGTGTATCGTAGGAAAGCCGGCGATATTGGTTCCAAGCCCAAATGTGGCGGAAGACCATCAAACTAAAAATGCAATGGCATTGGTCAATAAAAATGCAGCAGTGTTACTGAAAGATGAAGATGCCAGAGGCCAATTGGTAGAGCAAGTTACTGAGCTTCTTAACAATGAAAACGAGATGAGTAAATTGTCTCAAAACATAAAAACATTGGCAAAGGTAAATGCAGCTAAAGACATTGCACTTGAAATTATTGAAATAGCAAAAAAGTAATCTATGAAACTAGATGCTTTGAAACGACTATATTTTATCGGTATCGGAGGAATAGGGATGAGTGCTCTGGCGAGATATTTTAATCAAAGGGGGGCTGAAATCCATGGCTACGATAAAACCGAAACCGCGCTTACTAAAAAGTTGGTAAGCGAAGGGATGAAAATCCATTTTGAAGATGACATAGCAAAAATTCCGGAACAACTGGATGCTGTAGTTTACACTCCGGCCATTCCAGGAGATCACCAGGAGCTTAACCATTTGATGGCATCGGATATTCCGGTCATGAAACGGTCTGAAATGCTGGGTGTGATCAGTAGAGCGAAGAAGTGCATTGCAGTTGCGGGGACGCATGGTAAAACAACGACCAGTTCCATGACTGCCCACTTGCTGAAACACTCAGGCATGGATATTTCTTGTTTCCTGGGAGGCATTGCCAATAATTTCGAATCTAATTATTGCTATGGGGAAAGTGAATGGACGGTGATAGAGGCTGATGAATTTGACCGGTCATTTCACAGATTATCACCTGAAATTGCAGTTTTGATTTCCATGGACCCTGATCACCTGGATATTTATGGTGAGAAGAATAAGATGCAGGAGAGTTTTGAGATTTTCTTGTTGAAGGTCAATGAAGGAGGAAAAGTCATCATACAGCAGGACCTGATAGAATTGCTGGACGATGGATTTTTGAAAAAGCTTAAGGACAAAAGAGTGGATGTCTTCACCTATGGTGGCGAAGAAGCTGACTTTAAGATTAGCAACTTAAGATTTGAAGAAGGAAGACAAGTTTTCGATCAGGGTGATTTAAAAGATGTGAGTTTAATGATGCCTGGATTGCACAATACATTAAACATGTGTGCAGCAATGGCAGTGGCCAGGATATTAGAGATTGAAAAGGAGCAGATAAAAGCTGGAGTAAAGACTTTCAGTGGTATTAAAAGAAGATTTGAAATATTCGAAGGTGGAAGTATGGTGTACGTTGATGACTATGCGCATCATCCCAGTGAGCTAAGAGCAGCCATTGGCTCTGCGAGAAGTCTGTGGCCTGACCGAGAAATGACGGTCATATTTCAGCCGCACTTATTCAGCCGTACTCGAGACTTCTTGAGTGAGTTTGGTGACGAACTAAGTAAGGTGGATGAGCTTCTCTTAATGGATATTTATCCAGCAAGAGAAAAGCCGATTCCTGGGATTAATTCTGAAAGGTTACTGGAAACCATTGACCTAAAAGAAAAAAAAGTGGTAAAGAGAGAAGACCTTATGAAGATTATAAAAGGAAAAAAAAGAAAATTAATAATGACACTTGGAGCAGGAGATATAGATGTGTTTGCACCTGAAATCAGGTCATGGATAAAAGAAAATGATTAAAAATATAAAGAAATATATCAGTGAAAACAGGTTTTTGAAGGTGAGCCTCATTCTATTCAGCATTGTGAGCTTTGTTGTAGTATCCAGACTTGCTATTCAGGAAAAGAAGCAAATGGGTGTGCGTGCATTTCATGTGAGCATTGCATATAAGGATAAAACCAAGAAGCTGATCAATAGCGAGTATGTGAAGAATGAAGTACGAAAATCAATCGGATACAATGTAGAACGGGTGAATATTGAACAACTGGATGTTGCTGAAATTGAGCGCATTCTTAAAAACAATCATTTTATTGGTGAAGTCGATGTTTTTATGGATGGCAGAAATATTCTGAGAACGGTTCTGAAGCAAAAGAATCCGATCGTGCGAATCAGTGATGGTAAAGAAGGATACTACCTTGATGAAGATGGAGATTTTGTGCCTTTAAGTCCTATTGCAACGGTCAGAGTTCCTGTTATTACCGGAAATGTAAACAAGTACAGCCATGATTACAAAAAAGATGAAAACCATCAGTTTAATGCCATTTTCAAATTAGCCAGGAGGGTGAATGAAGACGAGTTTTTAGAGGCTTTAACTGAGCAGATCCATGTTAAAAAGGATGGCAGCTATTTATTGGTTCCGAAATTGGGAAATGAAAAGATACTGCTGGGATCTGTTGACGACCTGGATGAGAAAGTATTTAAACTCAAACAATTTTATAAAGAAGGATTAACCAGGGAAGGCTGGGGAAAGTATGCCTTACTTGACTTTCAGTATGACGAGATCGTCAGAACTGTCAGGAATTAAAAGACTTTAAAAAGACTAAAAAGACGTTCGTTATGAATGAATTCAAAACAAGTACATCCGAAATCGTTGTTGCTGTAGACATTGGCACGACGAAGGTTTGCGCGATAGCAGGGCGCAGGAACCAATACGGAAAGATCGAGATTCTCGGTATAGGTAAAGTGAAGTCTGAGGGAGTGAATCGGGGGGTCGTTTCCAATATTGACAAAACGGTGAAAGCCATTAAGGATGCGGTAGAGATTGCCGAGAAAAGCGCAAATGTAAGATTTAAGAAAGTCCATGTAGGGATCGCAGGTCAACACATCAAGAGCATTCATCATCATGGCATTCTAATGAGAGAAGAAGGTCTGGAGGAGATCAGTAATGCCGATGTGGAAAAACTGATCAACGACATGTATCGTTTGGTACTGCCTCCGGGAGATAAAATCCTTCACGTTATTCCTCAGGAATTTACGGTTGACGATGAGCAGGATATTCAGGATCCTGTAGGCATGTCAGGGGTAAGACTGGAAGCTAATTTCCATATCATCACGGGACAGGTCACGGCCTCTCGTAATATCCTGAGATGTGTGGAAAAAGTGGGTCTTGAAGTTGCAGACATTACATTAGAACCCATTGCATCGGCCGCAGCTGTTTTATCCGAGCAGGAAAAAGAAGCAGGAATTGCACTCGTAGACATTGGAGGCGGAACGACTGATATTACCATATTTAAAGATGGGATCATCAGACACACCGCGGTTATTCCTTTTGGTGGAAATGTGATTACCAATGACATTAAGGAAGGCTGTACGGTCATGAAAGAATATGCTGAGAAACTAAAGATTAGATTTGGTTCTGCTCTTGCAGAAGAAATCAAGGACAATCGAATCATAACGATCAGTGGATTCAGAGGAAGGGAGCCAAAGGAAATCAGTGAGAAAAATCTAGCAAGAATCATACAGGCGAGAGTGGAAGAGATTTTTGACTATGTTTTATGGGAGGTCAGAAGATCCGGTTTTGAAGGTAAGCTTTTCGGAGGCATCGTGATCACAGGAGGTGGTTCTTTGTTGAAAAATATCAATCTGCTGAGTGAATTTCATACAGGGATGAATACCAGAATTGGTATTCCTACGGAACACCTGGCGCATAAGTATGATGGTATGGTCGATAGCCCTATATACTCTACAGGTGTTGGCCTTTTAATCAATGCCATTGAACATGGAAAAGTCACTGGACATACAGAGGATATTAACAAGCCAAAGGATAATCAGCCTCGCAAAGAGGAGGAAGTCATGGTAGGAGACGATGAATTTAATTTAAACCAAAAGCAATCAGGAAAATGGTATGAGAATCTTTTCACCTATGCGAAAGAGTTCTTTGAAGCAAGTCCTGACTCAGAATTTTAGATAACTATATAACTCAACATTATGTTATTCGATTTAGTAAAAGACAACAGAAGCATCATCAAAGTTATCGGTGTCGGGGGCGGCGGTAGCAATGCGGTAAATCACATGTACTCTAATGGAATTAAGGGAGTAGATTTTGCCATTTGTAATACGGATAATCAGGCTTTGGAAGCCAGTCCTATTCCAGTAAAAATTCATCTCGGACCTAATCTTACAGAGGGTAGGGGAGCTGGTTCGAAGCCGGAAGTGGGCAAGCAGGCTTGCATTGAATCTGTAGAAGAGGTCCGCAGGTTTTTAGACGACGGAACGAAGATGTTATTCATCACTGCCGGTATGGGTGGTGGTACGGGGACAGGTGCAGCGCCTATCATTGCGAAGGTCTCAAGAGATCTGGACATTCTTACTGTGGGAATCGTCACATTACCTTTCAAGTTTGAAGGCTTAACGAGATCTCGTCAGGCCCTAGAGGGGATGGAAGAATTGAAAGCACATGTTGATGCCATATTGGTCATTTCCAATGACCGGTTGGGAGAGATTTACGGCGACTTAAAATTGACCACAGCCTTTGCCAATGCGGATAATATTTTATCTACGGCTGCCAAGGGGATCGCTGAAATCATTACTGTACCGGGCAAAATCAACGTCGATTTCGAAGATGTGAATACTGTTATGAGAAATTCCGGAGTAGCAATCATGGGAAATGCATTGATAGGGGGAGAAAATCGGGCTCGCCTTGCTATTGAGCAAGCTTTGAGTTCACCACTATTAAAAGATAACGATATCCGTGGAGCACAACATATTCTTTTAAATATCACAACCTCTGTTGAGCATGAGGTGACCATGTCAGAATTGGGCGAGATTACGGAGTATATGCAAGAAGAAGCTGGATATGGAACCAATCTAATCTGGGGTCATTGCAACGATGAAGAATTAGATGATAAGTTGAGCATTACATTAATTGCTACGGGTTTTGAAGAAAAAGGAAGAGCAAATACCAAGAAAGAAGTTGAGCGAATAGTCGTTCCATTGGAACCAGAAACAGCTATGGTGCAGCAAGAAGAGGAAGATGATATCTTTTCTACACATATCGAGCCTCCAGCAGCTGAAACCATAGAATTTGACAATCCTGCTCCACGAAGAAACATTAGTCAGGTTCATGCAGAGAGGGCATTCGACCTTTATGATTTGCAGAAGAACGATGAAAAATCGCAGAAGGAAATGGAGTACGAAAGAAAAATGAGAGAATTAGAAGAGTCTAGAAGACAGTCTTTGAGAGCAAACAATCACAAGAATTTAGATGATCCCAAGACTGTAAATGAGTATACTAAGGTGCCGGCATATGCAAGAAGAAATGTAGAATTAGAAGATGTGGAACATTCTTCTGCACATCCGGGTGGTAGGTATACAGTGAGCATAGATGATGAGGGTGGGCTCAGATCAGGAAATAGTTACATCCATGACAATGTGGATTAAAAAAAGAATTTTCGTCTTTTTTATATAGTCTTATCTTTTTATGAGATTGGTTTATTGTTTGCCCGGGTCCCCGCCCGGGCATTTTTATTTTAATAACCTGCTTTCTTTCTTAGAACACCGCCGGTCGCTTCCTTAATGGTGCTGGCAAATACAAATGCATTGGGATCAACACTGTATACCAGTATTTTTAATTTTCTCATTTCTAACCGCCTTATCACTGTAAAAATGATATCACATTCCGAACTGACTTCGTACTGACCGGGTAAAAAGCCTCTTTCACCCTTGTAAACAGTAATTCCACGCTCTAATTCGTTGACCAGCTTGTACTTTATCTCTTCACTTTGATTGGAAATAATGGTCACTCCAGTTTGTGCCTGAAGACCATCTACTACATAGCCCAGGCTGATCGTGGCTGCGAAATAGGTCAATATGGAGTAAAATGCACTTTCGATTCCAAACTTCAAACCCGCAATGGCAAAAATGACAATATTGAGGGCTAGAATGATTTCTGTCATACTAAAGGAAGTCTTTTTAAAAGTGTATAAGGCCAACACATCTATTCCATCCAGTGCAGTTCCTCCTCTCATCGCAAGGCCGATTCCCAGCCCTAAAAAGATACCTCCAAATACGGCTATTAAGAGCTTGTCATTGGTGACAGTGATATCAGGCATATACCAAAGTGCGACAGATAGAAGTGCGATGGAAATAAAGGTTCTGATGGCAAATTTTCTACCTACCGTATAGTTGCTGATGATAATCAAAGGTAGATTGAGTAAAACGATGATGATACTAAGGTCAATATCGAAAATTTGTGAGATCAGCAGAGAAATTCCGGATATTCCACCGTCGAAAAATTTATTGGGAACCAAAAAACCTTGAAGTGCAAAAGCCGTGATCGAAACACCGATAACCATCAAAAAGAAGTCAATGATGTTGTCTTTGATAGACTGGATCTGGTTTCCCTTTATCTGGCCTTTTGCTTCTTTGCGAAGTACTTTTAATGTTTTTCTTTTATTTTTATTTCTATTGTTTCTGGCGGTCTGAGTGAAAAATTGATGAGATTTTAAAAAATCAATTTGCAAGGCCAACCATTCCTTTTCATTTTTTACAATTTGATTGGCCTTGAACTCATTGTACAATCTACTGGCGTAAGCGTCATAGCTATTTCCACCTAAGTAGTAAAGGTCGGCATCACATAATATTTTAGCGAGTTTATCCCTAGGCTTCTGTGGTAATTTGGTTGCCATGATCATTTCGCATATATGATCGATCTGATCCGGTAAATAGTTGTAATCCGGCAGAATTTTCTGGGCAATATCACAGGATAAGGCCTCATGCTCTTTATGACTAATAGTGAAACCTACATCGTGAAGAAGTGCTGCGGTTTTGAGTAAAACTAAATCATTTCCACCTACTCCCTCTTTCCTGGCAATCAGAATGGCAGATTCAAGGACGTATTTAGTGTGCTCCGTATTATGATAGGTAATATGGTCCGGCAATTCGCTGTCTAATTTCGATATCACAAAATCATATAGTGAATTAAAATCCATTATTACATATTTTATCCAGGGTTCAAGGCTGATAGCCGCTTAAATTAAATAATGTCTTTTCATATTATCTTGAAAAGACATTATTCTCAATCATCAGAATAAATTCGCTATCAGTAGCACCATTTAATTTCTGAAAGTAATACTGTTACCAATTAGGATTCACTTCTTCGCCAATCTTTACATCTTTCCAAGGAAGTATCGGCATCACTTTATTCACTCTAAATCGCACTAGTCGCATGAGCGATTCTTTGTCTGCACGTCGCAATCCGACGTCGTGATTTTCAAGAATGTCTACACATTCACTTTTGGTTAAATTTAAGGCTGCTTCAGTACAAATTGATTTTTGATCTTCGCTTCCTTCTTTTTCAAGCGCTTGACCTAGGGTTTGGTTAGTTGACATTATATTGAATGTTGTATTAATAATAAGCTATCAGGCTCAAATTAGTAAAAAATTACTATTTTCCTTGTATTAAAAGATAGGCTTTAGAGAAATGCCCATAAAACAAAATGAAACTAACAAGTTTAATCACCCTTTTAACCTTCATATCTACAAGTCTTGCTTATTCACAGAGCATTACGCTGTCCAATGAAAGTTATAGTGAGAGAATCACAACTCCTCATTACGTTTTAGATCCAGAAGGTGTTTTAGAATTTCAGAGTTTTTTTTCGAATGAGATCGAGATGCTAGATGGAAACAGCCTTGAGGAAATCAATCTGGACTATGATGCTTATTGGATAAAATACGAATTGGTTAATAAAAGCACTTCTGATGAGTCTTATATTTTAGAGTTTAAAAACTGGGGTTTAATAGAATTGGCCTATAAGGAAGATGGACTAATGGTGGTCAAAAGGACTGGTCATTTACTCCCACATTATATGATAGACTTGCCATTAGGCATTAATAATCTGCTAGAAGTTCCAGTTGATGCCAATGCCTCAAGAGAGATTGTAGTCAAGTTAAGTCCGAGATTTAATGGATCTATTAAACCGACCAATCTGGGTTTTACCATTTCAGAGAAAGTCAAAATACTTAAGCGTAAGAATATCTCGTATGCGATAGCATTTATGTATGTCGGTATTTTTCTGGTGATGCTCCTGTACAATCTCTTTATCTCTATTTCTACAAAAAACACAGCCTACCGATTTTACCTGGCATCACTAGTAGTGCTTTTTCTCACTGTTCTAGAGGTATCCGGCATTTTCAATGAAATGTTTCCTAACTTCGACTATGCACCGCAAATAAGAATTGTATTTAAAAGTGTCCAACCTGTGATTCTAACCTTATGCGTGCTTTACTTTGTCAAAGATTTCTATAGAGTTTCAGAACGTTATCCGAAATGGGGGAAATCTATAGATTACCTCAGCATCTTTTTAGTATTGGTTCTTTGCTTACTTCCCTTCTCATTCGATTTAGCGGTTAATCTCATGGTAGTTTCGGTCATACCGTTCATGATCATTGTCTTTACAGTAGGGATCAAGAGTTATCGAGATGAATTTCCAGGTGCGATATATGTAATCACGGCCCACATCTTCTGGTTCATCTTCGGGATTGCTGCAATGCTAGGTCAAGTACATCCTACTTTTCGCGAAATGGAGTTCTTTTCTAATCATGCCTTATTCGTTGGCGCTACAATTGAAATGCTCCTCTTCGCCTTGGCATTGGCCAATACCATTAATTACTTAATGAAAGAAAATAAAGAAAAACAACTCCGAATCATCAGACATTTACAGGTCAATGCAGATCTTCAGGATAAAGTAAATAGGGAATTGGAAGATAAAGTGAGGGAAAGAACGCTGGAAATATCTAAGCAAACCCAGGAAATTGAATCTTTGCTTCAGAACATTTTGCCTAAGGAAGTGGCAGATGAATTAAAGAGTACGGGTACAGCAACACCTCGCTATTATGATAATGTGACGATCTTATTTTTAGATATCACCAAATTTTCTAGCATGGTAAAGGAATTGAATCCTGACCAATTGGTAGAAGGATTAGATTATCTTTTTTCCAAATTTGATGATGTAACATCTAAATATAGGCTGGAAAAGATAAAGACTATTGGTGATGCTTACATGTGTGTGGGAGGCATGCCTGTCAAAAATGAAAGTCATCCACTGGATGCGGCCCTTGCAGCTTACGAAATGATAGAAATTACGCAAAAGTGGGCAAGGGAAAAAATAGACGTGGCTGTAGAAGGGATCAATCTGAGAGCAGGCATTCATACCGGAGCTGTGACTGCAGGAGTGGTAGGCAAAAAGAAATTTCAATTCGATATTTGGGGAGATGCTGTGAATTTAGCGAGTAGGATGGAATCAGGCGGTGAGCCAGGTAGAATCAATATTTCAGAATCGACCTACTATGCTATTAAGGGTAAATTTAATTGCACTTTCCGTGGCAAATTCCCAGTCAAGAATATGGGTGAAGTAAACATGTATTTTGCCAATGAACCCATAGAGCGTCGAGAGGTAGATTTGGTATGAGTCAATTTCATTACCCCAGACTACATTTTTCCGGAGAAACAGTTATAGATCCTGCTACTGGAAACAATAATTATCACTACCCTCTGGTTTGCTATGAACCCAACACTGCTCGGGTGGTCCTTCCACCAAGGATTTATATCCACCACATCATTGAAGAAGATACCCTTAAGGTAATCAGAGAGTTTGAAAAAATCATTCAGTATGATTCTGAAGGTGACACTTACATTTCTATCAGTGCTATCAATACTCCAGAGAAGTTCAAAAGGTGGATGACCATACCCCTGGGAGAGGATCGGGAAGATGTTGATTTCCACATTCTTTATCAGGTTATTAAGACGGAGAAAGAGGGAAAATTGTTGCAAGGATTGCATCCGGGATATTGGAATTACTATGGGACTATGAATTTCTCTTTCGAACAAGTCTTGATCCATAGTATTGAAACTGAAGAAAAAACTTTTAGGCACGATGATGAAATTATTGAGCAATCAATGGTCCACGAATTGCTAGGGTCAGAAGTTTATTTTGTGAATGATCTCGGAAAACGAAATGCCGTGATGATTGATGTTTCTCCTGCCATGTCCATTTTCACCCAGGTTTTTTCTGATCATTTAGTGGTATCAAAGAATGGAACGACATTGCTTAAGCACAACTGTTACAAGATGGCTTTAAGACAGATCAATGCCAGCCGAATGGTTGATTCATCTGAAATTTATGCCAGTTCGGGTACTTTTTATACCTCTATCTTATTTGAAAGTCCAGGCGCCAAAGGCGATATACAGAGCTTTTTTGAGGAGAATGTTGATCGTCCCGAAGACCTACTCGGTATCGGTGTACGATATGATTTATATGGGTTAGAGGAAAATCAGCAACCTGATTATGAAAAACTGGGTCCTCGTTCTAATCCAGCTTGCACACGCATACTGGGTACTTTCTATCCGCTGTTAAAGAATGAATTGCGATCTGCTAGTATGGATCGACTACTCGTCCCCGGAAAAGCATTCAAGGAAAAATTAAAGTTTGGTGCGACGTATGTCAAAATCGACAAAGCTCAACGGAAAACCATGTTGGATTTTATCGGTGCATGGCCTTTACAGTTGGTGAATGGAAATTATAAACCCTTTGCATTCGATGAATGCCGTATTGTTTTCAACTATTTTGAACCCCATCTCCCATCTAAACATATTGAGATTGAATCATCTTGTTTGTCAATGGAATCTTTCATGTCGAAGGGTGGTATTTACGAGTTTGTAATTCCCGCTGATGTCGATCTTGAAGCGCTATTTGATATTTCTATTGTCATAACATTAAAAGGGAAGGATACACAAGTTTTAAAGGAATTACCCGTCAGATTGATCAGTGATCAAACAGGCTTATATCGAGAAGAAAAGGATAATAGTGATTACTTCCTCAATAATGACGGTACGCCTGAAAAGTGCATACTGAGAGTAATTGATCGAGGACGCCCAGCAGAGAAGCCAGCGGATATATCGGTTCACATCTTGCAGCCAAAAAGTTACAGTAAAGGCATGGACGTAGAGATATTGGACTCTATTTCGATTACAGGTCAATCTGCCTTCCGATTGGCTAACAGGGGATATGGAAATTTCTTTTATGTATTTTTTCCATTCGAAAACAATGTCATACCGATAGATTTAATCAACTATATGCTCCACACTTCTTCCTATATAAATGTAAGAGTACTTTGTGACTATCAAATGGTTGAAAGGGGAGAAGAACTTACATTTGAAATCATCTATGAAGAATTATTAAAAGATTATGATCTGATCTATCCAGCGTCAGGAATCATCACACCTTTTAATAGCCAACATTTTGAAAAGATTCATTCTTTTCTCAAAAAAATCATGGTAAGAGAAGCCTGGGGAAAATACCTCTACATGCCTTCTTCCAGGGACATGCCAGATGGCAAACGGAAACTTCTGTTCAAATATTTAGATCAAAAATTGAAATCCTCAAATTAGTGTTTCTCATAATATAGATATGGTTTAACAGCTACCATCTTTTCTCCATCAAAATTAAACTTAATGTGGTTTAACCATCTAAATGGCACTTTAGGGACTAATTGATCCGGAATCAATATCTTTAAGATGGCCTGAGCCCTATGGTGGTTAAAGAACTTATGCTTTACCAAATAATCAATCAGAATCCTTGCTGCGCTGTAATTATTCATTTTTGAAAGAATACATTCGATGCCAATTTCTGTTTCAATATGATCTGAAATTTTAAGAGACAAGACAAAGTTATTGGTAAAAGACTCAATGAAGATAAGGTGTGCTTTTAGCTTGTCGGAATTACCTTGCCAGTCGCATTCTGCTAGAAAATGGGCAATGGACTCTATGTTTTGAAAGTCGGCAATGCCTATACGTAAAAGTTGCTCACCCCTTTGATGCAAAAGACCAAAACCAAAAACCCAGTATGGGTCTCTGGTTCTCTCAAGAATGTTCAATAGAATGGGTATAGATGGTCCAGGGATTTGATGTGGAAGAAAGGAAGCACTTTTGATAAAGAGGTCGAGAATAATATCAGGCGGCAAATACAATCTCTTAAATGCTAAATACATCCAAGGTTCAACAAATGGTGCCTCTATGTCCACAAGGTCAAAAACAAGGTAAATATTTTCTATCATCGAGCTCAAAAACTTCGCTTCATCTTTCCAATGAGCTAGGAACTCCACGAGGCCCTTGAATTCAGGAAATGGATCTAGCATTGGCACAAAACCTTTGGACTTAGCCTCAGAATAAAACCAACAAATCATGAGGTCTACCCTTTGAGAATACGGGCGCTCGGTAAATTCAATGATCCCATGCTCTAATGGAGGAAGCAAAGACGCAATCTCCGCAATTTTAGATTGATATATTTTAGGAAAAATATGATCCGGTAAATCATCTAGTAAGGGTCTTAATATGGACAAATGCTTATCCATCGTTAAAATTTCAGGTTATAAATCAGATAAGCCTTAGCAGCAGGAGGGCCGTCTGCTTTATATACCATCTTAAAGTGAGAAACCCATCTTTCTACTACAACTGAACCATTATTGACAAGGTGTTTTTTAGTCATAGGAAGCAAATCCGCAGATACCTTATGTTCTCCTATGAAGTCAAGCAAAGCCTTCATATACCCTGGTAGGCACCAACCTTGATCGATCAAAAAATCAAGATACAGTTCAGTATGTCTGTAATTATCTGTTTTATCAAGAAAACACTCTAGACCTATATTTTTGACGAGTTGGCCATTGTCGATAGTCAGACCGATATCAGTATAATAAGCATTATCGACAGGCCATGTATAATGGAATTTTAAAAAATCAGACTTTCCCTCCCAGCCCAGCGTAGAGAGCGTTTCGATTACCTCTTCCATAGAATGGAACGCATGTAATCCGAAGCGTAATTTTAAATGACCTCTACTAAGCAGACCTACGGCGGGTATACTTAGATGTTCTGGCATTTTCAATAGTAAATTCTCAAAGCTGTCCCACTCCTCATGACCTATTTCATGCGTCAGCTGCCGAGCAGTTTTCTCGTAAAGGTCTCTGATTAAATCAGCTGGAAATCCTTTAGTCGCCAATGTAAGTATAATCCAGGGCGTGACCGGGAGCTTATGCTCTATTCCGAAATCATACATGAGCCAAATATTATTCATCACATTATGAATAAAACTTCCATGGTCCTTCCACTCTTGAACAAGTCTGATGAGATTGATACCATCATTATCCATTTGTTTAGAATACCAATCCAAGAGAGGTTTTATATCGGCCTCTCTATAGATGACATTGACATCCACCTGTTGGTTTCCATCCAGTCTAATCTCCAGATTGACTAGATCGGAAAAGGGAATTTGGTGATATAGTTTCTCCAATTTTTCATCGTAAGTTGGAGATAGGAGGGGATCTTTTAGATATGTACGGATGTCATCGTATAATAAAAAGAGACTTTCCGGACTATTAAGATTAGGGTTTTTCGGTTTGGGCATCTGAGTTTTAATTAAATTGAAAATACAAATCAAATTCCTAACTTTAGTAAAAAATAGATGAAGATTCAACATCCTTTTCTCCACCTTTAAACATGTACCCCGATGACAACCGCTAAAACCAAAGTTTTCAAAAATGAAGTCATTCCAGCAAATGAATTTTTAAAAAAGAGGTTCAAAGCTGATGGTCAGAAGACCATAGACTTTACCATCTTTTTTAAACCTGAAAGCAGTTCATTGCTAAAGCCGCTGGAGTTGATTCAAGATGTAGAGCAAAAATTTAATGCACTGATTTCAAGAAGAAAGTATAATAAGCACCATTTGCCAGCCGCAGATGCATTCAGGATATTAGAAGATTTTCTAAAACCCAACAAGCTTCAAATTAAAATTAAAAATGCCATAGAGCGATGGGCTGTGGTTAGGGGAAAGATTTTTGACATAGAGAAAGCTTTAAAAATTGATATAAAATCTACCGTACTTGATGGTAAGCAATACTATTTTTATCAGAATGATATCAAACTACCAGCAGAATTAGGGGCAATTGTCGAAAGCATTTCCGGCCTCAATACGCTACCTGTCAAGGCGAAGAAAATATTTCCGAAGGAAATAGGGATTCCAGGTGCAATGTTGGCAGGCAAAGCGGTCAACCCCAGCACTTTTGAAAAATTGTATAATTTCCCTAACCAACAGGACGGAACAGGGCAGACCATAGCCATCATCTCCTTAGGCGGGGGTTACAAGAAAAGTGTTCTAGAGAAATATTTCAAGGATATGAAGATTTCTATGCCAAAAATTACGTGGAGAAGCGTTAACGGAGGTAAGAACGAGCCAGGGAAAAATATTCAATATGACTACGAGGTTTATATGGATGTACAGATTGCTGCATCGCTGGCCCCAGGAGCAAGGATCGTTGTGTATTTTGCCAGGAATAAACGAGCTGAAATCGCCAAGGCTATTAAAAAAGCCATTCATGACCGTAAGTTTCGACCATCCATTGTTTCGATGAGTTGGGGAAGTTTGGAAAAGGAGTTTTCGGAAGATGATAAGTTGACTCTTGATCAGGTTTTACGCGAAGCAGCATCCTTAAATGTTACGGTGATCACTTCTTCAGGAGACCTGGGTTCTTCCGGTGTATTGGGCGTAACCACGCAAGAAAAGAATATCCAGCTACCAGCCTCACATCCACTGGTATTAGCGGTCGGAGGCAGTCAGGTTCATATTCAGGGCAGTGTCATAGTCGACGAACATAGCTGGGAGGAAAAGCAGCAATTGATGGGACAGGATGTACATTTTAAGTCTGGTGGTGGTTTTTCAACAATATGGGATTTACCAGTCTATCAAAAAAGTCACATGCCTCCTCATTTACATCATGGTCACAAAAGAGGTATTCCCGATGTCGCTGCCAATGCTTCAACCTTTCCGGGCATATTGGTTTACGTAGGAGATTCGCAACAGATTGCAATGGGTACGAGCGCAGCGACGCCTCTGTGGGCTGCTTTAATTGCCAGAATAAACCAAGCATTGAATGAGAAAGGATTTCGAAATATGGGTTTTGCTAACCCTATTTTCTATCATAAGGATGTGAAAGTGGCATTCAATGAAATAGATGACGGTGGGAATGGTGCGTATAAAGCAGGTAGTGGTTGGGACCCCTGTACCGGTCTGGGCAGTCCTAACGGAACTGTCTTGTTGGCCGCAGTGAAATCGGTCATGAAAAGATTAGAAAATGCTAAGGCTTAGTTTACTTAGACAGATTAATTAAATTCTGCAAGTTTTCCTGCTTTTTATTTTCTCTGTTTTGTTTGCAATATCGTGTATGGTATTCATGATTTGCTATAAATGCAATTTGTATTTCATTCCATTTATCGAGGGTGAGATCGTCATTAAAGTGCTGCAATTCTTTGTAAAGCAGGTTACTGATTCGTTCAAAAGAATCCGTACTTAGATATTCAAGATCGGCATCTGCCAGCACCTTTTCATAAATATTCGTAGGAACCTGTGGTATTTTTGTGGCCATGATCATGCCGCAAATTTTTTCGATTTCTTCCTGGTCAATATTGTAATCAGGAAGATCTTTTATAGCTAGCGTACAGCTTTTTTCTTCGTGGTCTTCAGGGCCTATAATAAATCCTAGATCGTGATAAAGTGCTGCTACCTTTACCAGAAATAACTCTCGTTCATTTAGTCCTACTTTATTACCAATGTATTCAGATAGTTTCACTACATATTTGGTGTGTTCTGTACTGTGGTAGGTGAGATGTGAAGGTAGATAAGAATCTAGCTTATTAATCACATCTTTATAAATCGTTTTAAAAGTCGTTTCCATTTAATGCACTAAAGCTTTTCGAAGGTCTAAAGATAAAAGTAATATTTTCAATGTATTAATGCAATACCATTGATAAATTATATGTATTTACACCATTAATTGTGAAATTTATAATTAAGCAGCATAAAATATTGTTTTTGTATGATTAGGCAGTATCCTATTCGCTTGCGTTAAGGATCAATTCAGCTCCGGGAGGTATATCAAGCTTTCCGTTGGATGATACAATGATTGAAAAAGCTTCTGCAGTGAAACCAATAGGAATGGTCACTGAACTGCCAGACCCTATGACTACTATATTATTGCTGTTAGGAAAATGTTTGCTGCTCCAGTTTTGTGCATTTTCATTCCAATTGCCATTAAGAGGACCAACCCATTTGTTGACCAAAGTCTCATCTATTCTTCCGTCGCCATTATTGTCAATTCCATCTCTGACTTCTTCTCCCAGGATGGTATTAATTCTGTAAGCTGCAATAGCTGGAACTCGTCCATAAACACTGTTAGAAGGAGTTCCTCCATCAGATATTGATAAGTATAAAATGCCTGAGGAAGGATCAAAGCTTCCTCCGCTTATCTCATGAAATTCCACACTTCCTTTGTTTGCATCAATTTGATATGGTACAGTAAACTGACCATAAGTGTAAGGTCGGACATCATGAGGATTCATTATACCACTTTTAACTTTTGCTAAGTCATTTACATCCCAGAGCCAATAATAGTTGTAGTAATCTTCAGCGTGGTAGGGACATGGACCACCGCATAAGTAGCCATCATTTTGAGTCGCTTTATAACCTATTCCGGATTGATGACCTCCGGAAGATCCGAGGGTGAGATATGAGCTTGTTCCAGGAACAATGAACCCATAACTAGCCTGAGATTCACTGGTCCAAATGTGATTGTTGCCTACCGTTGCATCTGCATCTTGAAAGGTGTGTCCACTTGGTGTTTCGCCATTGACTTCTATAAGATTATAAAAAGCATTGTCATAATGCGAGAAATTTGCATGCAATGGTGTAGCTAAACTAAAGTCCAATAAGCTTATGGTAGAAATCACTTGAGTAGTGTTGATAGTCATAGAGCTGGGATCAAAAACAAAGGCAGATGGGCCAATGCTATGCCTGCTTGCAATGGGATATTTACTTGAACTGCCCACCAGGTATTGACCTCCTAATTCTGCAGTCCAGCTTTCAGGTATTTCTGATATCCAACCAGCGGCATGAGCCTTATCAGCCAGATGATAATATCCCGTAACCAGGGATGAAGCGAGATTGGAAGGTGACTCTACAAAAAGCGTTGTTTGACTGTTGTCCCCTGGAGCATCGTAATATTCAATGACATTGACCATGAGACGACCATCTATCAAATGCATTCCGGTAATTTGATCAAGATTTTGTGCGTTTCCGTTCGTTGTACTTCCAAGGATTTGCTTGAAATCCTGAAGGAAGGTAGCAAGGTTTAAATCGTCAATAATTTCTGTCTGCTTTAATTCTGGGATTGCAAATTCTGCAATGGCATCTTCATGATTGTGTCCTACTAAGAATATCGAATGATTTAAAGAATTATAGGCAATCGCACCGGATGCGTAATTGGCATTGGATTCACCTTGCTCATTACCAGGAATACGAAATCCCCCTAAAAATTCAAGGTCTGAAATTTGAATCAATGGCAATGCTATTGAAGTTTTGCTATATTCATGAGCGCCTATATCATTTTCATTATTATTGGGTCGCAGGATTTGGTCAATGTCAACTGATACTTCATCAAGTGGATCTGCAGAATCAATAACACCCACTATTTCATCTGATACCAAGCGGAGATTGCCTTCAGCCAGTAACTTGAACATTGACGGAATAGCATTAGTGAAGTTAGAGCCAAGTGTCGCTGTACCTCCATTTCGAGACCGGATGAGCCCGTTGGTCAGATTATTTCTAATATCAACATTTGTAGTAGATTCGAAACGATATTCAATGGCATTTGTATATGAAGAAAATATCGAATTGTTGTAAATTTTTGTATCTGGGCAACTCTCCAGACCTATTCCCACATCTACGAACAAGCCTGTGCCATCATTGTAGATCATGTTGTTTCGGATGATACCACCAGATGCCGGGCTCGTCCCCAGCCCATAACCTATTCCCCGATCACAATTGATGATCCAGTTTCTTTCTGCGATCACGTTTGAAGAATGATTCCAAAAATGTATGGCATGCTCGGCCAGACGATCTGCAGGACTCGCTATAGACCTGAAAATATTATCCCTGACCATCCAATCGTCTCCGTCATGAACGTCAATTCCTCCTATGTACCAATTAGGACCTACACCTGCTGTATATTCAAATAAACTACATTGCACTTTGCTTCCATCAGAGCCACCATCCGATGACACACCTTTCAGCATTTGTTCGTAAGTGTTCTGAATCCTGATATTGTGTACCAACAGAGCATCACCGCTAACTGCAATGCCATGATTCCCACAATCTCTAATGGTCAGATCTGCAATGACAATGCTGTCTCCCACTGCGAAAATCACATTCTCTGTATCAGATATTGCTCTCATCCCTGTTCCTGTCAGTATAACGCTATCTCTGATGCCGGAAAGACTTCTGATGACCACATTGCTTGCAGTAATGTAGGGATACCAGGATGGGGATGCAATCTGATATGTTCCGTTTTCGACTAATATGGTCAAATCGCCACCCGTACTGTTGGCGTGGGTGATGGCATTTCTGAATTCTGCCGGACTGCCAACTGTAATTGTCGCACCGTATGTAATGGTGCATGATTCAACTGAATTGTGAAATACATCATCGATGGTACAATTACAATCATTTGCGCTCACGATGTCGCATAAAAAATAGAACAAAAGAATGACAAGAGATTTATAAAAATGGGACATCTTAAATGGATTTAGTACTATCACAGCTAAGCTACAATGATCAGAAATGAGGCTGGAAATAAAGCGAATGAAATGTCTTGGCAATTGTAGGTTTTCTGTAAATCGAGATAGATTAGGAGCTTAGAATTTAATCCATTTACTCATCATGTTAAGATTGTCCTGCAGGAGGCATCAAGTATATCTCTTTTGAACATTTAAGTACACCGAAAGGTAAGATCAATAGTTTTATAACATACAAAAATAAAATTCTATGAAACGCTTTGTTTTATCAATTTGGTTGTTCATTTTATTCATTGGCACAAGCTATGCTCAGTTTTCACTTTTAGTAGAAGGAGGTGGAAATTATGGAAAAGCTTCTGTTTTTGAAACCAACATATTGGAACATGACAATATTCTCAGCTATTATATGGGTGTTATTCCCAAGTTTGCCCTAACAAATAATATAAAAGCAGTTGCAGAATTTCAGTATTCTCGTGAAGGTGCAAACATTCAGAATGGTACCGACGAGGATTTCAAGATCAGACAACACTACGTTCGATTTATCCCGGGAATCGATCTGAGAATTGCTGGACCCATCAGTCTTTTGGGTGGTTTAAACATCGGATATGCTGCCGCGCAAACCATCAGGCAGGATGGAGTCTTGATTACATCAAATGACCGTGTGGAGCAATTTGAAAGATCTGATTATGGTCTCTTACTTGGGGCTAATGCAAATTTTAGTGGGCTGAATTTTTCTATCAAGTATAATTATGGATTTAGAAACCTAAATAAGGTCGATATCACCGATCAAGATGGGAATAATATAGACGATGTATCCGTTAAGAATAGATTTCTCCAGGTAGGGGTTGGATACGAATTTGGACAATAACCGTCTCTGTGACGACTACATAAATAATTTCGAAGTGAGCTATAATATTATGGCTCACTTTTTCATTTCATTGATATGAAGATACCAAGTTTATTGTTTCTCTCTGTTTGGTTTTACGATTTCTCAACACAGATTACACAAAAGCCCATTGACATTACTCATGAAAGACGTGCGGCACCTGTTTTTCAGGCTATTTTGGATTCTGCACAAGTAAGAGGATCAATTTTAATCTATGACTTGAAACGGGACATTTATCATTCTAATGATTTTGAGAGAGCTGAAACCGCATTTATACCGGCATCTACATTCAAGATACCTAATTCACTCATCGCTTTGGAAACAGAAGTAATAAAGGACGAATATTTTATATTTGAATGGGATGGGATCGAACGTTCAGTCGAAAATTGGAATCAGGACCTAACCTTTAAACAAGCTTTTCATTATTCCTGCGTTCCGTGTTTTCAAAGAATAGCAGATCAAGTCGGTGCTGAACGAATGCAAAAATATGTAGAATCGTTAAAATTTGGACAGATGGAGGTGACTCAGGAGTCGCTGACCACATTTTGGTTAATGGGTGATTCTGAAATTAGTTCTTTAGAGCAAATAGCTTTTTTGAAACGATTGTATAGCGGTGAGTTACCTATCAGCAAAAGGACAGAGGAAATTGCAAAGCGAATGATGGTGTCAGAAGCAGGAGATCATTATTCTATGATTAGTAAGACAGGGTGGAGTTCCAATGGTATTTTGTGGTATGTGGGATATCTCGAAATGGGAGATGAGGCATACTTTTTCGCGACCAATCTGGATCATAGAGTAGGAATGGATTTAGGGGTTAGAATTCATGCGACAAAACAAGCACTTCATATCATTGCTGGTTTACCTTACATCAAGTCATAGTCAAGTTATTCCTTTAGAAATTTTGCAATCTCTAAAGAGTGCTCCATATGGATTTCAAACAGGTATACTCCTGGCAGCAAAGAAGCGATATTCATATGGTATTGCTTGGTAAATGGTTCAACGGTTGTGATCAGTTCACCGTTGAAGTTACTTAGTTCTAATTTAAGTATTTGGTCTCGGGCTGTGATAGTGATATCATCTTTAACCGGGTTCGGAAAGATTTTCACTTCACTTTTTTTCATATCATCATCTATTGAAACACTCATGCAAGATAAAGTGGCCTCCCAGCCTTCAAAATTAAGCTGATCATCCGATTCAAAAGTAAGATATAAGTCTCCTCCCATTTGTGATGCTTCGTAGGATCCAGGCTCCAATATGCCATCCTCTGAATTGGATAACTCTATGGCTTCAGCTGAAGAACCATCATAGATCCTAAGAAAATCAAAACCTGTTTCTATGTCTACAAAACTGAAATCAATGGATAAAAGTGTATGGTCACCAGGTGATTCGATCAACAAGCCATATTTTTCATTGTCTTGATAGGTGGAATCTATGCCCCCACTATCATAAAAAAGGTCGCCACATTCTGGGGTAGCTGGCCCCATACGAAAGTTTAAGGGATCAGAAAGGATAGAAATACCACGATCTTCACAATTAGCCGTAACATACACTTCATATGCAAAGCCAGGGACCAAATTCTCTATAGTGGCAAAAGATTCATCTACTGCAGTCTCAATCTGAAATAGAGGACTTTCGTTCATCACATCAGTTCCAGCTTCATATCCAAATAAGGTAAAACCACCTGTAGCACTTACCACCTTATTCCAACTCAGTTCTACTTTATCGGTGCCAATTTGATCAATGGACAAGCCACCCACCGCAGCACACTCTGAATTACTCTGAACTTCAATACAAAAGTTGCCGGTTAATCCATTGAATCCGCTTACCTGGATAAAATATATTTCTTCTGGCGTGAGCGAATCCAAAAATAAAATAGAATTGAAGTCAATGTCTTCACCACTATCCTGATCACAGGCAATAGGTTGGGATAATGTTGAAAGATCATTGCAGTCACCTGGACTTGCAAATAAAGCAATCTCAGTATCCAACAAAGTGGCCGGCAGCAAATCTGTGGTAATCGTCACAGTACCATTTTGAGGAGCAACAAAGGAAAACCAAACAGTGCTATTGGCTCCTCCATCATAGCAGTTGGCTCCGGGTTCGGAAACTTCAGTAGTTGCATTTATGTTGGTAAAAGAGGCTTCCGCACAGCCACCATTAACTTCGAGAAAATTCGCGTTGCATAGATTATCATTAGCAGGCGTGTTCCTTGTCATATAATTAATGAAAATTATGCTTGAATCATCCTGATTACATAAGGTTTTTAATCCGATTATATATGGGGTTCCGGTTTGAAGTCCTGAAATCCATGTGAAATTTCGAGTAGAGTCAACTTGCAATTCTATAATGGTATCCTGTAAGGTTTCATCTTCAAATACAAAGACGGAAAAGCCAATATTGGATACATTGGAAGCATTCCAGGTAACCAATAAGCTATCCTTATCTTCAAATTGGACTTGCAAGCTATTGGCGGTGGCGCAGCCATCAAGGTCAAGACAGTCACCGATCAATTGTAAGACACCTTCACTTTCTGTCAATTGCCACAATGAGCCTGGATCACTTTGCTTTTTAGCCAATGGCAGTCCGGTCACACCGGTAGAGAGGGTTTCCCAACCAATAGGTTCTAAAGGGTCTTCATTTTTGGCGGTTATTTGGATCCAATATCTTTGCTCTCTATTCTCATTACCAGTAAATCTGATCGGATTATTTAAATTAATGGTCACTTCGCGAAAATTGAAGTCTAAATTTTGGCCTATGACCGGTTGTTCTGCTGGAATCATGTTACGTAGAATTTCTCCATATTGATCACCCGGTAAGCCATTGAAGTCGTTAAAAAAGACAATATCTAATGAATCAATTTCAGTATTGGATAACAGGTTCACTTTTATTGAATTTAAAGTGAAAACAGAAGTGTTAGCAGAGACCATGAAATCGGCAGCAACAGATTGAGTACCATTGTTGATCAGTTCCACTGCTTCGAACTGATTGCTCATCTCATTCAATCCGCAAAAATCATTTTGAGAACTTTCCGATGTAATTTCAATAGTAAAATTTCCTTCTGGACCTTCTGATTCATCCCAATAGCCGACATTGACAAAATACTTTAAGCCCAGGATGGTTTTGATCCTTCCTTGTTCACCCCCATTGCTAAATGATTCATCAATGCTTTTCACACAGCGAAGCCCATCACATGAGCCGGTATACACCCCGATTTCCACATCAAATTCATCAGTCTGAATTCCAATATGGGTAGTGCTTCCTGTTCCTAAAAAACTAAACCAAACACCGTCGTTCATGTCACCACATCCCGGTAAATCTATCGAACCTAAATTATTGGTCGCTTGTGTTGCATCCACGGTGTCAACAAATGGTAGATTGTCAATAAAAATTGCATTTACACAATCATCATTAGAAGGTGGCTGAGAATAAATCAGCCCACTATAAAAGCAGGCCAATGTGATAATGATATGTCGAAGCATCTAGTTAGTTAGCAATTGAACTACAAAGATAGCCAAAATCTATTCTTCGGTCACTTCAGGAGTTTCTGGTTTTCCGTTTTTAGATGCAAGGACTTCTTTTGATTTAACAAGTGCTTCAGGTAAGCTCATGCCTGACTGCTCAAGAAAATCATTTAATTTAGGAAGCATTCCATAGAGGCCCTCTACAAAATTACCCATTCCATCACCGCTTCCATTGTCATACACTACCACCTTGTCTATCTTTAGGTCTTTGATCGCTTCCACCTGTATTTTAGCAATATCAGTTAATTTATCCAACATCAGATATCCAATGGCACTCTGGGCATCTCCACCTGCAGCATGCACAAGTTTTCTAAAACCTTCAGCTTGCTTACTTAGTAACTCCTCAATTCCTTCAGCCTGAGCTTTGTAATTCGCAAGAGTGGCTGCAGCTTGACCATTGGCTAGTTCAATTTTAGTAGCGGCCTGTGCTTGTGCATCTATGATCGCTTTCTCTTTTTCAATGTCGGCTTCTACCACTTCATCAGCTTGCTTTCTGGCTTTCTCCATAGCGAATCTTGCTTCTTCTGATTCTTTTTCGGCCAGGTATGCTTCTTGTAGAGCTTTAGCCGATGCCACTTTTCGAGCTGCAGTTGCTCTTCGCTCAGCCTCTGCTATCTGTACATCCCTTTCTGCATCGGATGTAGCGATTCTGATGGCAGCTTCATTCTTACCTGCTTTGGCCTGAGCTTCCGCGTCCGCCTCTCCAATTTCCGCCTTTGAATTTGCATCTGATACTTTAATTCTCTGTTCTCTTTGAGCCTCAGCTTCACCAATGGAACCTGTTCTTAGCTCATTGGCGACTTTCACTTTGGCATCATTGATTGCTTTGGCTGCAGCCTCTTTTCCAAGGGCAGAAATATATCCTGATTCATCGTGAATATCAGTGACATTCACATTGATGAGTTCTAGACCTATCTTATTGAGCTCATTGCCAACGTGACCATAGACAGATTCCACAAATTTATCTCGGTCGGAATTGAGTTCTTCAATCCGCATATTGGCAATGACCAATCTCATTTGACCCATGATGATATCCTGAGCCAGCGCAGCAATATTCTTACGATCAAGGCCCAAGAGTCTCTCAGCAGCTGAAATCATAAGATTGGACTTGTTGCTTATGCCCACTGTGAATTGAGCAGGTACGGACACTCTGATATTCTGATTGGATAAAGCGTCTTTGAGATTGACATCAATAGAAAGCGGTGTTAAATCCAGATATTGGTAATCCTGGATAACCGGCCAGACAAATGCGGCACCACCTGCATAACATTTTGCACTTGCTCCTCCACCCGTTTTACCGTAGACCACAAGGATCTTATCCGATGGACATCTTTTGTAACGACTGATAAAGAACAATAGGAGTAGAAAAAGCAATACCAGAATGGCTGCGGGTAGAGCAAAAATTTCTAAGTTCATAGTTAATTTATTTAATTGTGAATGAAGGGCTTCTTCAAGCCACATTATTTAGTTTCCTTGTAAAGAATGACTTCAGCTACTTCCTGGTCGACTTGCAAAATTAAAACCTCACTTCCGGTAGCGATTTCTTCTGAAGCCTTTGCTTTTAATTCCCGATTTACTCCATTGATATTGACCTTTATCAATCCAGTTCCTTCTTCAGGTATTCTAAGATAAACTTCGGCATTTTTACCTTCTGCCTGGTGATAATCCCAATTTACGTTTGATTGCAAGCTCAGCAAAAGTCTCAGAAAATAGCTGAGAATAAAGACAGCTGCCACTCCGGAAATAAGTGACAGTAAAATAGTCAAGATAGGGTTTGTGGATGCACCCAGCAATAATTTAGCAGTATAACTACCTATGGCAATAAAGGTCAAGCCTGACTTTACTATTCCTAATCCTCCAGCATCAACCTCCGTGTCTACTCCTAAGTCTAAATCTAAATCCATCCCTCCCAGAATTGATAATAGAAGAAGAATGAAAAGTAAGCCTCCAGAAATAATGGAGATATAGTAAAAGATTTGAATGATCGACTCCATTGGAAAGAATGTTAAGAAAATCTTAAATTATATAACTATAATGCATATTGGTTACAAAGTGGTTCCAATCCGGGATTAAGTTAGTCTATAAATCCCGCATATTAGTAGAAGACACCAGATTTTAATTATCTTTTGAGCTGAATTTAAATCTAACAAATTTTATGAGATCATTTATATTACTACTATTTACTATTTGTTTTTTTGCAATGCCTATGTCAGGGCAAAAGAGAGCAGAAAAACAAGAAGACAAGAAAGAGAAAGAAGAAAAAGTTAATCTAAAAGGCCTGGAATGGCGAAACATCGGACCAGCCTTCGCTTCTGGAAGAATAGCTGACATTGCCATGCATCCACAGAATGAAAACGTGTGGTATGTAGCTGTAGGGTCCGGGGGTGTCTGGAAAACAGAGAATTCTGGAACCACCTGGAAACCGATTTTTGATGGACAATCGACCTATTCTACTGGTTGCGTAACTATTGATCCAAGCATTAATTCTACGATCTGGGTCGGTACAGGCGAGAATGTCGGTGGAAGGCATGTAGGATTTGGAGACGGCATCTACAAAAGTACCGATGACGGAAGTACATGGAAAAATATGGGGCTGAAGGACTCGGAGCACATTTCTAAGATCATCGTACATCCTGATGATTCAGAGGTTATATTTGTTGCTGCTCAGGGACCACTTTGGAGCAAAGGTGGAGAGCGCGGATTTTATAAATCTACCGATGGAGGAGAGACCTGGAATAAAACGCTTGGTGACGATGAATGGACAGGTGTTACGGATATCGTAATGGATCCTACAAACTCTGATATTATTTATGCGGCCACTTGGGATAGACATCGAACTGTCGCCGCTTATATGGGAGGAGGGCCTGGATCTGGAATTCATCGAAGTATGGACGGAGGAGAAACATGGACTGCCTTAACTAACGGAATTCCAGGTTCCAACTTAGGTAAAATCGGTCTGGCAATTTCACCGTTTGACAATGAGACGATCTATGCCGCCATAGAGCTAGATCGCACTAAAGGAGGGCTCTTTATGTCTGAAAATATGGGCGCTTCATGGAAAAAAATGTCTGATGCCGTTTCTGGAGCAACAGGTCCGCATTATTATCAGGAATTATATGCTTCTCCTCATTATGAAGGTACGATTTATCTGATGGATGTAAGAATCCAAGTGTCTCATGACCATGGTAAAACCTTTGATAGATTGAAGGAATCCGACAAGCATTCTGATAATCACTATATAGGATTTAGAAAAGATGAGCCTGGTTATTTACTAGTGGGTACGGATGCAGGTATTTACGAATCACATGACAATGCTGAAAATTGGAGATTTATTGATAATTTACCCATTACCCAATATTATAAAGTAGCAGTTGATGATTCGGAACCTTTTTATATGGTATATGGAGGTACACAGGACAATGGTTCACATGGTGGTCCTTCGAGGACTGATAACAGACATGGAATTCGTAATGCTGACTGGTTTAAAACTTTGGGTGCTGATGGACATCAATCCGCTACTGAACCAGGCAATCCCAATATTATGTATGCTGAAACCCAGCAGGGGGGACTTCACAGAGTCGATCGCATTACCGGTGAACAGGTTAATATTCAGCCCAAAGCTAGACCAGGAGAAAAATTTGAACGATTCAATTGGGATGCACCTATAGTAGTGAGTCCGCACCAACCGTCCAGATTATATTTCGCTTCCTATAGAGTATGGAAGTCTGATGATCGCGGAGACTCATGGACTGCTATTTCTGGAGATTTGACCAAAGATCAGGAAAGAATCAGCCTTCCTATTATGGGAAAAGTCCAAAGTTGGGACAATCCTTGGGATGTCAATGCAATGTCGAACTATAATACCATCTCATCTTTGGCAGAATCACCGATACAGGCAGGATTGCTTTACGTAGGTACGGATGATGGTATTTTTCAGGTTTCTGAAAATGATGGTCAATCGTGGATGAAAGTGGAACTTGGATCTATATCAGGTATGCCTGCAACGGCATTTGTGAACAATGTTTATGCTGATTTACATGATAGCAATGTGGTTTATCTTGCCGCCGACAATCATAAATATGGTGACTTTAAACCTTACTTATTCAAAAGCACAGATAAAGGTAAAAGCTGGAAATCTATGGTAGGGGATTTACCCGATCGACATTTGGTTTGGAGGGTAGTTCAAGATCATGAAGATCCTAACCTATTATTTGCAGCGACAGAGTTTGGAGTATTTTATACAAAGAATAATGGTGCGAATTGGACTAAACTTTCTTCAGGTATGCCTACCATCCCGATCAGGGATATTACGATTCAACGGAGAGAGAATGATTTAGTCGCAGCATCTTTTGGTCGGGGTTTCTATATTCTGGATAATTATACGCCACTTCGTCAATTAGACGATGAGGTACTTAAAAAAGAGGCTCATTTATTCCCAGTTAAAGATGCCTTGTGGTACGAACCAAAGTCGGTCGTTGGAACAATGGGTGCTTCTTATTACACTGCTTCTAATCCAGAGCATGGAGCAACATTTACCTATTATCTGAAGGATGATTATCCAACGATGGCCTCTGAACGTAAGAAGGCAGAAAAGGAATTGATGAAAGAATCAAAAGACATCCCTTTTCCAGGTTGGGAAGCGCTAGCAGATGAAAAAGATGAAGAAGAGGTAATGCTTGTTTTCACGGTAAAGGATGCGTCTGGAAATGTGGTCAATGTAATGGAAACCAAACCTAAAAAAGGTGTCCAACGAGTCACATGGGATATGACGAGGATGTCTAAGAGTCCAGTTACCCTTCCGACAGGCAGAGGGAGAGGCTTCGGAGGTAGAGGATTTAATGCTCAGCCGGGTAAGTATTCTGTAAGTATGGGTAAAAAAGAAGATGGAGTGATTACAGATTTTGGTGAAATGCAAGAATTTGAGCTGGTGCCATTAAGAGATGGTGCTTTGCCAAGCAAACCAAAATCAGAAGTCATTGCCTTTAGAAAAGAATTTGAGGACTTCCAGGAAAGAATGACGGAGGTTACCACTTCTTTACAGAATGCAGAGCGAAAACATGGTGCCTTGGAAACTGCTTTGTCAAGAGTTGACAAAAACTATGCTGAATTGTCAAAGATGGTTTACGATGCTGCGATTACATTCAGAGCATTAGACAGAGCGATGAATGGTGATCCAGTGAAAGACGAAATCGGAGAGAGGTATGCACCGACACCAAGATCAGCAATGTGGCAAGGCTATGGTGCACTCAATAGCACTTATGGCCCTACACAGAGTCAAATTGATGTGGTAAAAGGTGCTGAAGGGCAGCTTGAGGAGATTGCCGAGAAAGTGGAGGATTTCCATGAAACGCTTAAGACCATTGCTGATAAAATGGAAGAAAGTGGTGCACCTTGGATTGAAGGTTTTTAGTCCGTAGGTTCGACACTTTTATTTGATAAACAATTTTGAAGGACAATCTGCCAGTCCCATTTGCATAACTGATCATTCACTTCAGTGCTGCTTTGGGACTGGCAAATTTGATTTGTGAGGTTTGGTAAACGTTTCTCTTCTTGCTGATAAATCGTGCAAGTCCCATGAATACAGATAAATTAAGCATCGTAAAGCTACTACTATCTATTTTTTCTTGAAAGGTTTGTGCATTCTCAGTACTTATCACTAATTTGATCCTTATGGATCAAAACCTTCGAACAGCCTACTGGCGTAAGAACCTCATGTATTTGTCATGCTTACTCAGTATATGGTTTCTTGTATCCTATGGATGCGGGATTCTACTGGCAGATTACTTGAATCAATTTAAAATTGGCGGCTTTCCGCTTGGTTTTTGGTTTGCTCAACAAGGAGCAATCTATGTTTTTGTGATTTTAATTTTCATTTACGTGTGGTTGATGAACAGACTAGACCGAAAATTTGAAGTGGACGAAATATGAGCATACAGATTTGGTCTTATTTAATCGTTGGATTTACCTTCGCATTGTACATTGGTGTTGCCATTTGGGCTCGAGCTGGATCAACCAATGATTTTTATGTAGCTGGTGGAGGGGTTCATCCGGTAATGAACGGCATGGCTACTGCCGCAGACTGGATGTCTGCTGCGTCTTTTTTGTCCATGGCGGGTCTCATTTCTTTTATGGGATATGATGGTGCCCAATATTTGATGGGCTGGACAGGCGGCTACGTACTGCTTGCCTTACTATTAGCGCCTTATCTTAGAAAATTTGGTCAGTTTACAGTCCCGGACTTCATTGGGGAAAGATATTATACTCAAACTGCCAGATTGGTCGCAGTAATCTGTGCCCTCTTTGTTAGTTTTACTTATGTGGTAGGACAAATGAAAGGGGTAGGGGTCGCCTTTAGCAGATTTTTAGGTGTAGAATTTGGTACTGGTGTGCTGATCGGATCTGCCATCGTTTTTTTCTACGCGGTACTTGGAGGTATGAAAGGAATAACGTATACACAGGTTGCGCAATTCTGTGTACTCATTTTTGCCTTTACAGTACCGGCTATCTTCGTTTCATTACAAATGGTTGATCATCCTGTTCCACAAATTGGTATGGGTGGAAATATGTCCGATGGAACAGCCTTGTTAGCCAAGTTAAATCAACTATCAGTAGACCTGGGGTTTCATGAGTACACCAAGCCCAACAAACCCCGAATAGATCTCTTTTGCGTCACCGCAGCTCTCATGCTGGGTACTGCTGGGTTGCCTCATGTTATAGTGAGGTTCTTCACAGTTCCTAAGGTAAAAGATGCCCGAATGTCAGCAGGGTGGGCCTTGCTATTTATCGCTATTCTTTATACAACAGCTCCGGCAGTGGCTGCATTTGCTCGAACCAATGTAATCACCAGTATTGACAATGTCGATTATGAACAGGTACCTAAATGGTTTAATAGTTGGGAAGAAACCGGACTTCTCAAATTTGAAGATAAGAACGGAGATGGCAAGATTCAATATTATAATGATCAAAATGAAGCTTTTGTAAACGGTGTTGCCAACGAACGCGGCTGGGAAGGGAATGAGCTAGTGACATTTGATAGGGACATTATTGTATTAGCCAGCCCTGAGATTGCAAAACTACCAGCTTGGGTAATCGCTTTGATGGTGGCCGGTGGACTTGCAGCTGCCCTTTCAACGGCTGCGGGCTTGTTACTTGTGATATCAAGTTCCATTTCCCATGACTTGTTAAAAAAGTGGTTGATGCCTAAAATCAGTGAAAAAGGAGAATTGAGAGCTGCGCGAATAGCTATTGCAGTTGCAGTCCTAGTGGCCGGCTATGCTGGATATAACCCGCCTGATTATGTGGCAGCCATCGTTGCTTTTGCCTTTGGCCTCGCAGCTTCATCATTCTTTCCGGCTATCATTTTAGGTATTTTTGATAAAAGAATGAACATGCAAGGCGCAGTGACTGGAATGATAGTGGGTCTGGTCTTCACGGCGAGCTACATTATCTATTTCAAGTTTGGCGGCGGGACACCAGATCAATATTGGTTTGAAATTTCTCCAGAAGGTATTGGAACCATTGGGATGCTGGTAAATTTGGTGATTTCTTTAATAGTCAGTAGATTAACACCCGCTCCTCCTGATACTGTTCAGGAACTCGTTGAAAACATTAGAATTCCCAGAGGTGCAGGGAAAGCAGTAAATCATTAAAATGTAAGTTATGACTCATCAGATCAAAGATTTAAATGACTATAAGGACGCTTATGAAAGAAGTACGAATGATCCGGAGAAGTTTTGGTCAAAACAAGCAGAGACCTTTCATTGGCATAAAAAGTGGGACAGGACATTAGATTGGAATTTTAAAGAACCTAAAGTCGAGTGGTTCAAGGGTGGAAAATTGAATATAACAGAGAATTGTCTAGATAGGCATATCACTGAGAGAGGAGATCAAACTGCGATACTCTGGGAAGCCAATGATCCTGAAAAGGAATCAAAACATTTTACTTACAGGGAGTTGCTAGCAAGTGTTTGTCAATGTGCAAACGCTCTTAAAGACTTAGGAGTTGAAAAAGGAGACCGTATCGTTTTCTACATGCCCATGGTTCCCGAACTGGCGATTGGCATACTGGCATGTGCCCGTATAGGCGCGGTACATTCTGTTGTTTTTGCAGGTTTTTCAGCACAAGCTTTAGCTGATAGGGTAGATGATGCTCAAGCAAAAATGATTATTTGTTCAGACTTCAATAATAGAGGGGAAAAGCACATTCCTGTTAAATCCGTCGTCGATAATGCAATGGACATTGGTTGTAATAGTGTAGAGCATGTCCTGGTGCATCAAAATACCGGTGATGACGTAAACTGGAGTGACGATACTGACTTATGGTGGCACGAACAGATCGAGAATCAGTCAGAAGAATGTCCGGCGGAAGTGATGGATGCGGAGGATATGCTTTTTATTTTATACACTTCCGGGTCAACAGGTAAGCCCAAAGGGGTGGTTCATACTTGCGGTGGTTACATGGTCTATACTTGCTATACATTTAGGAATGTCTTTCAATACCAGGAAGGTGATATTTATTGGTGTACCGCGGATATCGGATGGATCACAGGTCATTCTTACATTGTATATGGTCCACTGCTAGCCGGCGCTACAACCATGATGTTTGAAGGGGTTCCCACCTATCCTGATCCTGGAAGATTTTGGGATATATGTGAAAAACATAAAGTGAATCAGTTTTACACTGCGCCTACCGCTATCCGAGCTTTAATGGCAATGGGAGACCAATGGCCTGCAAAGTACGATTTGTCATCTCTTAAGATGCTTGGATCTGTAGGTGAACCTATTAATGAAGAAGCCTGGCATTGGTACGATGAGCACATTGGCAAAAATAAAGCTCCTATTGTAGATACCTGGTGGCAGACTGAAACAGGTGGTATTATGATTACTCCTCTTCCAGGAATTACAGATACCAAACCGACTTACGCTTCTTATCCTATGCCTGGGATTCAGACCGTTCTTTTAAATACTGAAGGACAGATTATTGAAGGCAATGACGTGGAAGGACTTCTTTGTGTAAAATTTCCATGGCCTTCTATTTTACGGACAACGTATGGGGATCATGAACGCTGCAGGCAGACCTATTTCTCCACCTTTCCAGGCTATTATTTCACAGGTGATGGTGCCAGAAGAGATCAGGATGGCCGTATCAGGGTAATTGGTCGGGTGGATGATGTCATCAATGTTTCTGGACACAGAATGGGTACTGCTGAGGTCGAGAATGCAATTAATGAACATGAGGAAGTAATAGAATCCGCAGTGGTGGGCTATCCGCACGATATCAAAGGGCAAGGAATTTACGCCTATGTCATTGTAAGTGAAAATCATTCTGAAGACATTGAAAATGAAATCAGGAATGTCGTTCGCAAAGAAATCGGACCCATTGCAAAACCGGATAAAATACAGATAGTGTCAGGGCTACCCAAAACAAGATCAGGCAAGATCATGAGAAGGATATTAAGAAAAATTGCATCAGATGATACTTCTAATTTGGGTGATACCAGCACGCTATTAAATCCAGAAGTCGTTGAAGAAGTGATCAAAGGAAAGATCTAGTCTTATACTCCTATGGTCCCAATCAACTGATTTAGATTTGGCACTTGAGCACCTGCCGCATCTTCAATGGTAATGGCATATGTAGCTGTTCCTTCTTCGAAATCTACAGGAATAATCTGATTTTCAGCGTTGGCAAATACCGTTAATGGAATAGGATCTTGCTCTTCTTTCAACGACCATAACTGGAAAGCCTGATTGGCTGCAATAGAAGGCAAAGCCAGTGCCTGAATATAGTTTAGTTGAAGCTCAGCATTAGTATGCAGGTACAAATTAGTGGCTGCAAAATTACCAGTGGGCGTTAGCTGAATGATTCTGTTGCCTGGATTGGTAATGGTATTCATCATGGCTCTTAATTCTGCATTATCAGCAGAGATTGAGTCACAAACACTTTGATAATCAGTGTATTCATCATTGAGCGCAGTATATTGTCCTTCAAGAGTCTCAAAATCATCCAGATTATTATAACCCCACCAAATTCCCCCAATAGCTAATGCTGCAAAGATTAAAAAAGGTAAAAAATAGGGACCTCGACCTCCACCTTTTTGGTTGGTTCGTGGACTGCTAGGATTTTTCCCTGTAATTTCTCTTATAAGTTCTGAACGAAAAGCAGCTCTCGGTTCAACACCATTAGACTCAGCATAAGCACGAAAAGCTCTTTGAATTTCGCTTAGATCTGAATTTAGTTCCGGATACTCTTTCAGATGCGACTCAACTTCTGCAAGTTGTCGTCCTGACAGCAATCCTATCACGTAGGATTCCAGTAATCCAGAATTTCTTATTTCTTCTAAATTCAAAATATAAATATTTTAACAATTATTAGTATAACCAATAAGAAGAGCACGCCCATAAAGAGTTTCTTCTCATCCTTCAAATTTGTTCTAATAATTGAGATAGCCTTTCTGAGTCTTGTTTTAATCGTCCCTATAGGGATGTCTAATTCATCCGACATTTCCTGTTGAGTGTAACCTTTCAAATACAAATACTCTAGAACAATACTATACTTTTCTTCTAAGCCTTGAAGAAGTTTTTTAGCATCTATTGAATCAGCACTTGTTATTGTAACTGATTTGCCTTTATGTACGCGAGGCTCTAAAGATTCGGTTTTTTCCTGACGCTCAAATGACTTGAGTCTCCTTATGTCCAATGAAGAATACCTTACAATTTGGGCCATCCAGGTGTACAAGGTTGCTTTCTGCTCATCGTATTGATTGATGTTTTTCCAAACCTTCAAATAACTATTTTGCAAAGCTTCTTCCGCATATTCCTGGTTGTTCAATACCCGATAGGCGATTCCATAAAGTGCTCTTGAGTAATTATCATATAACAACTCTAGGCCTTTTTCATTTTTCGACTTAATCAGTTCAACGATTTGTTTTGTTACGCTCATCTTTCAATTGAAGTTTGAAGATACAATATTTGTTCGAAGTCCATCATCCTACCTGAACAAACTTGAATTGAAAACCAGATTTGCTTGTGGTCACGTAGTTATAGGTGTTCATGGAATAATGATAAGCTTACTGGAGCTTCTGGTATTCTGATGAGTGATGAGAATGAAATATTTGTTTGGCTTTATTCAAGTCGCTGTTTTAATATCAGTCTTACTTCAGAAAGCAAGGTCAATATTTCAATAGTAATTGTTCTAAGCCTTAGGGTAGCTTTTCGAAGCTACCCTTTTTTTGTATCATATCTCTAGCTTCCTGGACCATTTCATTTACGGTCTTGCCTTCTTTATCAATAGGTGAAAGAACGGTCCATTTTAAGGTAGTAAAACTTCTTAGCGGAAAGAAACCTTTAGGATTAAAATGATGTAGGTTTTGTATACAGATAGGCACCACTATTGCTTCCGGGCACTTACTCAAAATTGTACCCACACCTCCACTCGCAAACGTTTTTAGACCTCCGGTTCGGGATCTGGTGCCTTCCGGAAAAATGGCAACAGAAAAATGATGCTCACAAATGTATTCACCCAAGCGTCTGATTTCTTTGACCGCCTGCACTTTATCTTTGCGATCTATTAAGGCAGCACCACCTTTTCGCAAATTGTAAGAAATACTGGGTATGCCTTTCGATAACTCTACTTTGGACACAAAGAGTGGCCGGTGCTTTCTCAGAAACCATATGATGGCGGGTATGTCAAACATGCTTTGATGGTTGGCTACAAAAATGATGGAACGATCAGTCGGTAGTTGCTCCTCGATCTCAAAGTTTATAGTTGAACCCGTCAGATACCAGCCATAGCACAAAAAGAAATTAAGCACATTTACTACTTTTTGATGAGCCTCTCTTCCAAATAATGTAAAGCTAACCCTCTGAAGGACTTCGAAAATCAGCAATACCGTGAAAAAATAGATGAGATAAAATATACTCAATACATAATCAACGATCCTCTTCATAAATCAAATGTAATGATATCGTCAGAAAGACATAATTAACGGTAAAGGATTTTACATATTAAAACTATTTACTATATTTACACTTCTATATCCCAATAGATTACAATCCTCCTGAGAAGATAAATATTTAAAACTGATTTATTTTCATTCCAAAAACAGATTTAAAGATGAAAGCTTTCAGCCTTCAGCTTAGCATTGCCGTGTGCATGATTCTAAGCATTACAAGACTATCAGCACAAACGCTGCAAATCACATGTCCAAGTTCAGAAGAGCGTCCCGTCACATGTATCGAAGATGTTCCACCGCAAGCTGGAGACTCACTCGGATTTCTCTCATACGAGGGTGCGGCCATTGAAAATGTAACAGGGAATTTGATGATAGAATACTCTGATTTCAGAGATCCGAACAGAGGCTGCCCGGGCAATTCTCAAAGAGTCATCAGGTCATTTACTTTTACAGATGAGAGTGATTCTGAACCCATTATGTGTAATATAAGATATACAGTAGTTCAGGAGGAAAATGTGGATAGCATTATTTGCGATGATGTAACGGTTACTCTTGACAGTGGTGGAAATGCTACCCTGTCACCAGAGGACGTTCCTATTACACCCGTTTTACAGTGCCCAGGCGATATCACAATATCAGGAATTGATCAAGCAGATTTTGCATGTAATAATATATTGGAATCTCCTATATCCAATCAGTTGACAGCAGTTACAGAATGTAACGAAGAAATTAGCTGTACCTTTTTCGTTACTGTAAGAGATGAACAAAGTCCAGTTATAACTTGTCCTTCAAACATTCTAATTGAAACAGACCCGTGTGTTTGTGAAGCTCCGGTTGAATTTGAAGATGCAACAGCTAGTGATAACTGTATGGTAACGGTCACAAGAACAGATACTACTGGATTGAATTCTGGAGATTTGTTTCCCGCGGGCTTGACGATCTTAACTTTTCAAGCTGAGGATACTGGTGGGAATACCAGTTCTTGCAACCTACAAATCCGCATAAATTCTGGTGATCCGGGATCGATTGCTTGCAAGACAGATCAGAATATCTCATTAGATCAAAATTGCGAGGCTGAAATCACCCCCTCAATGGTTATAAAAGAAGCGAACTGCGACATTAATAGTTACCGCATTCTTTTATTTGATCAGCAAGGCAACCAGCTTCCTAGCGATACCATTACTGGAGAATATTTGGGTACTGTGGTCACCGCTCGAGCATTCTATGAATGTTTTGATAACAGTTGTTCATTGAGGTTTAACGTAGAGGATAAGATTCCTCCTATGATGAATTGTAGGGATACGGTCATCAGTTGTAGTGAGTTTATAGAGTTTCCGCTCCCTGAAATAAGTGATAATTGCTCCACCTTTGAAGTAGTATTGCTCAATCAGAAATTGACGGATGTATCTTGTGACAGTGCTACCATAGATAAAATTATCACCAGAACATATGGAATAGAGGATGAAGATGGCAATATCATGGAAAGTTGTGATCAGCGAGTGCTTATTGAAAAATTTGATATCGAAGAAGTAGAAGGTCCTGAACTCACAGTAATGGTGGACTGCGGAAGCGACTATCCCGTAGATGAAAACGGAAATCCGGATCCTTCTCTGACTGGAGCCCCATCCTTGAATGGAATTGATCTTTATCCACCATCTGACTTATTTTGCAATGTGGCCATAAGCTATGACGACATGGTTTTCACTGGAGGCAATAATTGTGGAAGAACGCTATTAAGAACATGGACAGTGGTTAACTGGTATTGCGCTGAAGATGGTATGGCTACATTCAAACAATCCATCACTGTTATCGACACGACTGGTCCCGTATTAATCGTTCCGGAAGATGTGACCATTTCAAGCGCTTCTTCCAGTTGCGAAACAAGCTATACCGTCCCGGAACCGGAGATGAATGATAATTGTCAATCAGATCTTCAACTAGATATTTTCTATCCCGGAGGAGTTGAATTCGATACCAATTCAATTGAGATAGAATTACCGCTGGGTGAAAACGTCATACAATATATGTTGAGTGACCGATGTGGAAACACAACTATGGAAAGTTACACCGTTATAGTAAAAGATAATATTGAGCCGGTTGCTATTTGTGAATCAGGTATGAGCTTTAGTTTGGATGGCAACGGTATGGCCATACTGACAGCAGAGGCTTTTGATAATGGCAGTTTGGATGCTTGTTCAGAGGCTTTGTTGGAAATTCGCAGAATGGAGTCAGCCTGTGGAGTAGATATGGATACCCTATTTGGACCATCGGTAACGCTTTGCTGTGCTGACATTGGGAACGATTTGATGATCGTACTGCAGGTGACTGATGATGCAGGAAATGCAAATAGTTGCATGACTTCCATACAGGTTATAGATAATGTCCAACCTTCTTTTTTAACGGACTTACCGGACATTACTGTAAGCAACGACTTTCCTGTCGATACCTCAGACCTCTCTCCATTCGGATTTGTAGAACAAAATGTGGACTTCCCTATGGAAATAATCATCGATGCAGATTCTTTAGCTTTTAGTGGCAATAATGTCAATGCGGTCGTCATGGATAATTGTAGTGTAAATACTATCATTGAGCTAAAACAAGCAGACATCAATATGTGCCAAACTGGTTCAATCATAAGAACTTTCATTGTATCCGACGACTTTGGAACTGCAGATACCATTTCGCAGCAAATTACAGTCATTGCACAGAGAGTTTTTACCAGAGAAGACATTACATTTCCAAATGATACAACGATCACTGAATGCAATACAAATCTTGATCCGGATAGTCTGGGTTCATTCCCTCAATATGATGAAAGTTTTAATTCAATGGTAGCTTATACGCACGAAGATGATACCACTGCTTATTTTTCTGAGGGCTGTTTTACATTGGAAAGAGTCTGGTATGTAGCGGACTGGTGTAATAGAACAGATGGTTCTACTTTTGCGACTTACATTGATACACAAAGAATAGCGGTCAATGATAATGAGGCTCCTGTGATTACATCAGCCTGTATGGATTCAACCATATGCTCTTATGATTCTGATTGTGGCTCTGTTCAGGTGATGCTTAGCGCTGAAGGTGTAGACAATTGTACTTCGATAGATAGTCTAGAATGGACGTACATCATTGATTATGCTGACGAAAGACCTGATTCTATAGGAAATGGAAATAACTTCAATGGATTTTTACCGCCAGGAGACAATCAGATCACCTGGACATTGGATGATGGCTGTGGTAATACAGATGATTGTTCGTATATTATAACGATTAATAACTGTGTGACTCCTCAACCTATCTGCCTCCTGGGTCAGGAATTCTTTATAGAAAGTATAGATACTTCGGATAACGATGATGATGATGCAGTTTTTGTCGCCAGGGTTACAGCCTCAATGCTGGATGCTGACAGCAAAGCATTTTGTGGAAAGGCAGTAAATGTTGCATTTTCAGAAGACATCAACGATACCTTACGTTATTTTGACTGCGATGGTCTTGGCAACCAACAATTAGAACTGTATGCCATAGATGAAGACGGACTCTTTGATTTTTGTGTTGCTTCTTTTACAGTGAGTGATACTACGTCGATCATGGTTTGCGGTATGGGACTTGTAAAAGGGGTGGTTTTTGGCAATCAGGTCGATTATGTGAAGGATGTCAATGTGGTATTAGAAGGGGCCGGTCTACAAACCATGACGGATGAGAATGGATTTTTCTCTTTTCCTGAAATGGTCACCGGAGGACATTATAAAGTGAGGCCCACCAAGCAAGATCGTGCGACTAATGGAGTTTCAACTACTGACCTGGTGCTTATCCAACGGCATATTCTAGGTATAGAAACATTTGAATCACCTTATAAGCTTTTAGCAGCTGATGTCAACCGATCAGCCAATGTGTCTGCATCTGATATCATTACGATTAGAAAATTGCTGCTTGGAATTACCAATGAGTTTCCAGGAGGAAAATCCTGGTCATTTGTTCCTGATAACCACATATTTTTGGATCCAAGTGATCCTTGGGCGACTCCTATCCCTGAGACCCACGATATCTACTATTTGAGTGGCCAACCTGAAACCAATTTTATTGGTATTAAATTAGGTGATGTTAATGAAAGTGTAAGATTACGAGAAGCTGCACTTTTAGCCGTTGAGGTTAAAGAAAATAAGTTAATCATCAAAGCTGATCAAGTTCTTCAATTTGCTGGTTTATTCACTGAATTGAGCCTGAATAATATGGACCTTAAATTACTGCAGATTGAAAATCATACTTCGAACTTGGTTGAAAATCATCATTTGGACCATCAAGGAAAATTAAGAATTCTATTTACGGATGCATTTGACGAGTCATTTGAAGAAGGTCAAACCATTTTCACATTGGAGTTCGATGGATTCTTGTCTGACAAAGTGTTAGAGCAATTAAGTTTTAATACTGAAAGTGCAGAGGTGGCTCGAGAAAATGGAGAGACCCTTAGCATAGAGATCAGAAATGAAGAAAGGGAACCTGTAGTAACCATTGGTCAAAATGTTCCCAATCCCTGGAGCAATATGACCATTTTCGATATTTCGGTTCCTGACCCAGAAAAAGCTTATTTGCGAATTATGGATCTTTCAGGCAAGGTGGTGCACCAGAGGACATTAGATCTGAGCTCGGGACTTAACAAAGTGGAAATCGAGAATCGCCAACTGCCAGTGATAGGAGGTATGTACATTTACGAAGTAAGTACATCACTTGGAGTATTTGCTAAGAAGATGATGCTTTTAAGAAACTGAGTTTATTGATAAATACATCATAGCGAAACAAATCGAAGTAGAAGAGATTCGGATTTTCAGAATGAAGATTCTTGAGCATTTGATCTTTTCTACTTCTTATGATTATTTTTAAGAGGCTGTTAAAACCAATTTTTTTTATGTTTTCGTGGAAGGCTATCATCCGGGTATTATTTAATGCTTCTGAATGATAGAGAATTGCCAGGTTTTCAGCAGCAAGTTTAGACTTGCGCAGAAAGTCTTGAGTATCCTCCACACCTTTATGAATGAGGGGATTTTCAATGTGCTTAATGTTTATTCCCTCATTTTCTAAGGTTGCTGCAAACAGAGAATCTTCATAACCATAAGTGGAAATCTTTTCCTCAAAAGGAAACTTCATCATTAAATCTCGTGAAATCATAAAGTTATTAGAGTGGAAATATCTATATGGATTTTCACTTCTTTTTTTAACCGAAAGTGATTCTCTACGAGTGCCGTAGTACCAATGGAGCATTTTGGATTTTTCAGATGGTTTCTCCTGTGCATATTTCCTACCACCAGCAATAACCTTCCTTAACTCAATGGACTCAATGTACTTCCTAATAAATAAGGCATTATCTATTTCGCTGTCGCAATCTATGAAAAGTAATTGCTCATACCTTGCATTCTGCGCCAACATGTTTCTGATTTTGGATCTACCTTTATTCTCTCCGAGCTCGATGTATGAAACACCGAATTCTGCGTCGAGTTTGCGATTTTTTAACCTGAATTCCTCAACTGAAAAATCATCATAACAGACAATCTCGTACGGGATATTTGCTTCCTGGCACTGGTTGTTTAGCTGTCGAACTAGATCAACTACAACAAAATTATAAGTGGGAATTAAAATCGATAGCATAACTCTCTAATAACTTTCCGGTACTTTTCATTTTCTAGCCTAAAAATCCACGCAATATTCTATGATGAAGATAGTTTTGAAAATACGACTAGTGCTCTAATAAGATTTTCAAATAAAATATTACTTTTACAAAACTATTCCATTTTATTTGTTAGCACCTTATTTAAGTCAAATTATATCGCATAAAAGACTGGTATGTCTATGAAGGTAGTTGGTATTGGAGCTTCTGCAGGTGGAGTAGATGCTTTAAAAAAATTTCTCGACCATTTAGAACCTGATCTGGGAGCGGCATATGTTATTATACAACATCTATCGCCTAATTATAAAAGTGTGATGGAAGATCTTCTTCGAAACCACACTTCAATGCCAATACATCAAATTCAGGAAGATCAATTTATTGAGCCAAATCATGTTTATTTGATGCCTCCCAATAAAACGCTAACCTATCAATATGGCTTATTAAAATTACATGATCGCGACGAGACTGAGAAACTCAATTTGCCTATTGATAAATTCTTTCATTCACTTGGTCGTGGATTGAAAAAGAATGCAGTCGCGATTATTCTTTCCGGTTCTGGAACTGACGGAAGTCGAGGTGCACGCACCGTAAAAGAGAATGACGGAGTAGTAATGGTCCAGTCACCTGAAACTAGTGAATTTGATGGTATGCCAAAAGCCCTCTTAAATCTTGGAATTGTAGATATACAAATGGCTCCAGGAGACCTAGCTAAAAAACTTAAGAACGTACTGGAGTTAAGTAAATTTGATGATCAAAATACCCAAGATTACACTAGTGGAGAGAAAACCAAAGATGAACAATATGAAAGAATTGTACAATTAGCTAGTATAAAGTCTGACATTCCCTTTAAATCTTACAAAAGGCCAACATTGTACCGAAGAATTGAAAAGCAAAGAGTTTTTCATGAAATGGACAATCTTGAAGCCTATCATGAATTTTTGCTTGATAATGATGACCAACTAGAACTTTTGGCTAGAGAATTTTTAATCAATGTCACTAAGTTTTTTAGAGACTCAGAAGTTTTCGACACGATTGCATCTGACGTTCTAAAGAAAATTTTTGACAACCTTCAACCAGATGAAATTTGTAGAGTTTGGGTGGTTGCGTGTTCTACGGGAGAAGAAGCATATTCACTTGCGATCTTAATTTTAGAGTTTATTGAAGCGAACAACATTAAGAATGATTTTAAAATTTTCGCTTCAGATGTCAATAGTAAAGGAATTGATTTTGCCACTGTGGGATGCTACAATTCAAGTATTTCCTCAGATGTCCCGGCGAAATACTTGAATAAGTATTTCATTGAGGACGAAGGAAATTTTTATGTCAAACCCATACTTAGGGAGAAGGTGATATTTGCTATTCATGATGCAATAGTTGACCCACCATTTATCAATATGGACTTGATCACTTGTAGAAACTTCCTGATTTATCTTGAATCCGTTACACAGCAAAAGATTCTCAAAACATTTTATTTTTCACTGAAATCTGAGCGATTTTTAGTCTTAGGGCCAAGTGAATCTTTAGGCGAATTCGATACGGTATTCCATCCTGAAGATAGCGACCTAAACATTTTTGTTAAGCAAAATGTAAATTTTAAGAGTTCTAGTAGGGAGATTATAAAAGGAAAATCAACTTGGAAAAGGGTTGTAAATCGAAGCTTGCATTCACGTCAAAATTACTCTGCTACAACTGATCAGCTTGTAGAAGATGTCGTTGAACCATTTTCTAAGAATTTAATAGAAGAATATTCTCCTAGAACTGTCTTTCTAGATGAGGATCTTACGATTCTCTATCTAAAAGGCTCTTTTCAGGATATATTTAGTTTACCCAGAAATACCAGCGAGATAACATTACATAGTATGTTGCCACCATCGCAGGCGCTTCTTATTAGAGATGGTGTAAGGCTTGCAATTGAATCTGGGATTAAACAGGTATTCAAGGATGTGATTTTTAAAAGATCAGATCAGAAAATACGCACCGATATTACTTTTCAAAAATTTGAGTTTAAAGAGCTCAAAGATCCAGTCGTTAGGATGACTTTTAAGGATGAGAATTTTGATGAAATTGATTCGGGCAAAAGCATCATTATTGAAATTGATGAAGCCAACTATATATCTGAGAGATTGATTCGGTCTGAGAAGGTTATCGATGAAAAAAAACAAGAGTTAAAAGAATTAAAACTCAAATTAGAAGATTTAGCAGAAAAACTTCACAGCTCTAATCAAGAGCTTTTGGCCAGTAATGAAGAATTACAAAGCTCCAATGAAGAGCTTCAATCATTGAATGAGGAACTGCACACTGTAAATCAAGAATTGCAATATAAGAATAAGGAACTTTCGAATTCAAACAACGACATGAACAATCTGCTTACGAGTACTCAGATTGCCACTATTTTTTTAGATAGTGATTGTAGAATTAGGAAGTTCACGCCTGCAATTACAAAACAATTTCAAATAGAGAAAACCGATATTAATAGGCCTATTTCTACATTTTCTTCAAAATTGGTAGGGGTTGATATTATGGAAGTGTCGAAGCAAGTTATGCGAACTGAAAAGGAGTATGAACAAGAGATCTTAGACGATAGTGGCACCAGTTTTATTTTGAAGGTTATCCCTTATATTAAGGATATTGATATTGTCGACGGTGTAGTGGTAACTCTTGTTGATGTGGACAAAATCGTGAAAGCAAAAAATGAGGCTAATGAATTAGGTGTGTTCTTTAAGAAATATTTAGACATGCAAGTCTTGCCCTATTTACTTATTAAAGATTCTGGAAGGATTATATTTTCTAATTCTGCTTTTGAAAATAATCTGGCATCATTGGAAAGTAATGAGAATATTATTCGAATTTTCGACGAGCCATCTATTGAAAAAATTGAGAATGCTATTCAAGGCATAAAGAAAAGTAAAAAATCAAAAATACTTAAGAATGTTGAAATTAATATACAGGACCAACACGAGACCTTCAACTTGCATCTCGAACCCTTGTTTGAAGATGATTTAAATAAGTTAAAATTAATCCTCTTATCCTTCCATAAACTATAAACCATAAACCATAAACCATAAACCATAAAGCAAAAATCAAATCAACAGTAATTATTAATTATGTCGGAATATTCTAAAGATCCATTCAGTAATTATATTATTAATAGATATCCTACCAGCTTCTTTGTAAACGCTGAACTAGATGTGTTATATATGGTTGGAGAATTAGATACCATACTAAGTTTACCTTCATCTTTAGCAAATTTTAACTTAGAGAAAATGTTGGAGTCTTCTCAGGTAAGTTTTTTTAGGGAAGCTATCGCTAAAGCATTTAAAGAGGACAAGATTTTTCGCTATTCTAATGTCGTTTTTAAAAATGAACGTAAAAGCGCATTTGTTGATATGACATTTGAAAAAGTTGATATTGCTAGCATACAAAATGGAGTAATTGAATGCCGAGTATTCTTTAATGAAGTTAGACCCTTCAAACTAGGGGTTAATGTCAAGGAAACTGAGGACCTGAGTGTAATAAGCGCTGATGAAAGAATAGCCATGTTAGAAACAGAACTAGCAAAATATAAAGTGTCTCTACGTAAGTTGCAGAAAGATCAGAAAATGAGAGTGGATGAGATCAATGCACAGAATAGGGAAATGATGACTAATAATGAAGAATTACAGAGTACGAATGAAGAATTACAATCTGTCAATGAAGAATTACACACTGTTAATTCAGAATTACAATATAAAAACAAAGAATTAACTATAGCAAATAACGATATTAACAATCTATTGAAGTCGACGGATATAGGCACCATCTTTTTAGATAAGGACTTGAGAATCAGAAGATTTACACCTGCGATTAAAAGACAATTTGACCTGATCAAAGCTGATGAAGGAAGATTAATCTCGGCTTTCGCTAATCAATTTAATGAAGAAAAAATAGAGGATAGTTGCGAAGAAGTACTACAGACAGAAAAGCCTGTTAGAAAACTTATAAAGAATTTGGATGGTGAGGAGTTCATGATGAGGATTTCACCTTATAGAACAAGTGACAAAAGAGTTGAAGGAGTAGTCATTACATTTGTAGATTTAAGTAGGACGAAGTCTATGCTACAAGAATTTGACGAGTCCATACAGCAGACAGCTCATAGATTAAACGCTATATATGAAAACTCTAGAAATCCACTATTATTTATATCCCCATCATATATCGTTACGGATGCGAATCGAAAATGGGGTAAAACTAGTAAGCAAGAATTGATTGGAACTAAGTTAACTCAATTAGTTGATGAAGAGTATCAGCATTTACTTACTGCAAAGTTAGATGTTTTATTTGGTGACTATGAGCCACAGATGATAAATGTTAAAATTGATCAAGGTAAAGCTAATTACCAACTTATTTTAATCCCAATTCAAGATACTAAGAATGAAAGTAGAGTGGGCTCGGCATGTGTCATAGCTTTGGAGAATACCAAACAAGTTGCTTACCTAGAATCTCTTGAGCGAACTAAGGAAACCTATATGAGCTTCATGGAAAATGCTCAACATCAAATGGTTTTGCTTGATAAAAATGGAATCATCATAAATATTAATAACACGAGAAATTCCCCTTATACCAGGGATGAACTAATAGGCACTGTGATATATGACCAATTACCACCTTCTGAAGTGAAACAATATAAAAGTAATATTGAAAAAATTTTTAAGGGTGGGTCACAAAGTAAAATTAGCTTCAAATATGTGGGGGTAGATCAAATAGAGGTTGAAGCTACCGTTATCGCTTCACCCGTGCTAGTAGGAGATCAAATAGCATACGTTGCCCTTGTAGGTAATCCTATTTAATTTCTGGTGATTTCAAATTTTCTCATTTTACTGAATAGTGTTTGATCTTTTAACCCTAACAAACGAGCAGCTCCATGATCTCCACTAATTCTCCACTTCGTTTTCTCCAGGGCATCAATTATGTGAACTTTCTGTATCTCATCTAATGTCATTATATCATGATCTTCCTTATCACCATTAGCTAAATTTGGACTCCAAAAATCTAAATTTAACTCACGACCTTGAGTTAATATGACCGAACGCTCAATAATATTCTCTAATTCTCTAATATTTCCAGGAAAGTGATAAGATCGAAGTCGATTTAGATCATCAGGTTTAAGTGTTGTGATGGTTTTCTTCAGCTTTATACTATATTTCTTTATAAAATGATTAGCCAGTATTTCGATATCCTCTTTTCTTTCCCTAAGTGGGATATTAATGATAGGAAAAACATTGAGCCTGTAATATAGGTCTTTTCTAAATTTTTTCTCTTCCACCATTTCGAATAGACTTTGATTGGTGGCTGCTATGATCCGAGTATTTATTTTGATGGTTTTCTCGCTACCAATTTTTTCAACTTCCCCCTCTTGAAGCACTCTTAATAATCTGGTCTGCAGATCTAATGGTAGTTCTCCTATTTCATCAAGGAAAATGGTGCTATTATCCGCTAATTCAAATTTTCCTTTTTTACTCTGTAGGGCACCTGTAAAAGCACCCTTTGTGTGTCCGAATAATTCGCTCTCAATCAAATCGCGTGGAAGACTGCCACAATTAACAACTATGAGGGGATTTTTAGATCTTTGACTGCGGTTATGAATTGCCCTTGCAATTAATTCCTTTCCGGTGCCTGTCTCACCTTCAATTAACACTGTGGCATCAGTATTAGAAACTTGATCAATTTGGTGTAAGATTGGCTTATAACTTTTACTCACACTGATTATATCTTTAAATGCCTTCGAGTGTGTGGCCTCTTCTAACAAATACGACTTATCCTGTAAGAGTCTTCTCGATGTCAATTCTTTGTGTGCTAAGGAAGCATTTAATTGACTTTGTTGAATTCTTTCACTTGAAATGTCCCGAGCCCGCAGATACAATGATTTTGCATCCGATTCTTCATGTAAAATCACTTCAATCTCCAAAGGCAATATCTTATGATTTTTTCTGATAAAAATAGTTGTAAAGTTTGATCTAGTCAATTCATCATCTTGAGTCATTTGCTGATCGTAAAATTGCCTGGTATGTTCAATGTCAAAATCCATGATGTTCATTCCTTCTGCAAATTCTGACTTTGAGAAACCTAGTTTGGATACGGCTGCTAAATTTGCATAGCTAATGTTGAGCTCTTCATTTAAAATCAACACTAAATCTTGGGTTTTTTCAATTGCGTTTCGAATTACAGATTGAGGTTTTTCAGGAGCATTTTTGAATTTTTTAATAATGCCTTCGAAGCCTGATACTTTTTCACCAAGAAGCGTAGGCGCGGCATTTAACTTATATTGTTGCCCCTTAAATTGCCAGGTGAATTGCAAAGGACTTTTATTTCTTTTTGCCTTACTAATACTATTTTGAAGAGATAAAATTTCAGTTGTACTTAAAATTGGACTTAAGGCTTGTGAAATATTTGCCGGAAATGTATCTGAACTATTGGTGGGTATTGATAGAATTGTAGCGAAGTTTTTAGAAATAATCAATTGACCATTAATAAAATTCCAGTACCAATACGCGGAATCATTGGACTTCTCTAAAAATCTAGCAAACTTTGAATTTTGCCATGGGAGTATCTGTAGAAATAAGTAGGAGTTGTATTTTTCTGTAGCTTTGGCAGTAATATTGACTTTATATTCAACACTATCAAGGTAGATGTAAGTGTTCCATTTAATTTGACCTTTATTTAAGACATTTTGTCGTATTTTTTGAAGAATGGGTTTGTTTAAGCTTACATCTATCTCTAACCAGTTGAGTTTGCCAATCTTTTGAAGCTCCAAATTATAGGAATTCTTAAAGGATTCATTATAAGATACCACATTTCCATCAATGTCAATACAGACTACCGGGGATTCAAAGAGTAGGCCGGATATTGATTTCATATTGATTTGAGTAAGCATATAAACTGTATGTAAATATTTATTAAATTTAATAAAAATTCAAGAAATGGGGGTTTATTTCATTCAATTTCAAACAGCGTAGAATTCTAATTCAGAAAAAAGTACAATTAATGGTCTGTATTAATTCCTATCAGGATAAAACTTCTTGGCAAATATTATTAAATATAGAGAAAATTATTAAATAAAATAATTGTATGAATAGACATCTTTCATAAACGATTGATAACCAATCATGTATAAATTGGCTTGCTTTTGGCATAATAGTAATTAACCCCCGGTAAGGAACAGATGTTTCTATCAAGAAATGCCATGGAATAAAGAATAAATTACACCTTTTTAAAAGTATACTTGGTATACCGTAAAGCGTGAAGTCAACTCCTTTACACCTTAGTTGCTTCACGCTTCTTTTTATTCGCTTACACTACTAACTTATACTATGATACATCATGTCTCCTCCCATTCTCTCACCATACCTGATGATCCTGAAAATTTAATGCATAGATATTCTAATCTCGTTAGAAAAGTTTTAATTGACGATCAGTATATAATTTACATGATAGATGAAGAAAAGGTTACAGCAAAATTGGAAATGTTTCTGGAGCTAATGAATAGATTAAACAATAGGTTGTAATCAATTAAGTTTCGCAATGGTGTAAAAGGAATAGTACACCATGACAATAAGCAATATCCATAATGATGGATATTGCTTTTTTATATATTGTGCCTATGAATAAAGAAATCTTCATCATCAGACATGGTAGAACTGAATATAATAAACTGGGAATTTGGCAAGGAAGTGGAGTGGATTCTGTTCTGGACTCAGTTGGCCTTCATCAAGCTCAGCTCTTCTATAAAAACTATCAGAATTTTGGTTTTGACCTCATCATTCACTCCACTTTGCAAAGGTCTAAGCAAACGATTCAAAAGTTTATAGAACAGGGGATTGACAGTTTGGAAGTCCCTGAATTAAATGAAATATCCTGGGGAGTTTATGAAGGTAAACCGCATACAGAAAGCAGTTTGGCAGAGTATAAAAAAGTAACAGGTGAGTGGGCTATTGAAAATTATCACGTAGGATTTACAGGTGGTGAAAGTGCACAAGAACTGGCTGAAAGAATTAGGAAGTTTTGTGTTTTTCTCAAAAACCTGAATTATGACAAGGTTCTGATTTGTAGCCATGGCAGAACCATTCGTGCTCTATTATGCATCATGCAGAATGAACCATTGAAAGAAATGGAAAAATATGAGCACGCTAATACGGGATTATTTATAGCCAGGCAGATAGGTTCTAAGTTTATGATCGATGAGCTCAACAACACAGATCACTTAACCTCTTCGGTATAACCTTCGTCTTCAGGTAGTAAAAAATGCTGTTCGTTTTGACCGGGCAAGAGGTTGCTAAATTTACTTTGATTTTCTCTTATGTCAGCACTTAGAAGCATGGAAATAGCTCTGGTTTCGTCAAATTGCTCCAATATTATACGGGCTACTGATATCAATGGTAATGATAGAATAATGCCACCAATACCCCAGAAGGAGCCAAAGAACACCAAAGACAAGATAGCAACCAATGGATTAATATTGATCTTGCTACCAATCACATTTGGTGTGATAAAGTTTCCTTCAATCTGTTGGATAGAAGTGTAATAAATCAAAATGGCAACAGGCTGCCAGGTGGTGTCTGTAGTAGATAGCGCATATAAAAAGGGCAATAAGCCACCTAAAATAGAACCGATGTAAGGTATGATGGCAAGCATACCTCCTAAAGCACCCCAGAAAATGGGATATTTGATTCCTATAAAATATAATCCAATGCTATTCAGAACAGTCAAAATTAGTATGACGATTCCAAGACCTGTTATATATCCTTGTACTGTTTTTTTAATCTGAAGCAGTGTATCCTTTATGTCATTCCTTTTGTATCTCTTAAACTGATATATGATAAAGTTCTTAAAACTGTTTTTATAATACAGCAGAAAGTAAGTATACAGAAAAGTGAGTGACATCGATAGGATTAGCTCTGAAGACGTTAGAAGTCCGGAACCTATACTTTGTATGGGTCCTTTCGCAATATTGTCGATATTTTCATTAATCAGTTCCGAGGCTTTAAATTGCTTAAAAGGATTCAATGACTCTAACGTAACTATAATCTTCGCTACCCCAGCTTCTACCTGATTAGCAATTGAAGGTAAATTTTCTATCATCTCGACCAATTGAAAAGAGAAGAGTAACAGAATCCCAGAAAGAGGTATTAGTATTGTTAGAAAAGCCAATAGGATACTGACCCACAAGAACTTGATTCTCTTCTTATAAAATTTAGTCAGAGGCATCAAAAAAATAGCAAACAGGCAGGAAAATAGTAGGGGTAAGATTAATGACTTACCTATGTAAAGCAACCATCCGCAACCTATGATAATGATGGTCCAATAGGTCATATTGCGGAGGGTTGATCTATTTATCATCTGGTCTTGCTAGATCTTTTCATGGACTGCATGAGTATGAAGCTCATAACGCCTCCAAATACAAAAATTTCGAAAAGCAGAATGACGGATACGGTCAAAAAGTTTGCACCAGTCTCTGGTATGATCGCATATTTGCTAAAGGACAAATCCTTAGATATTAAAAACAGTATCAAATTAAAAATCAAAACACTAATCGCAGCAATCAAACTGAGTTTTAAACCGGTCGAAACACCAGAAGGAAAAACACTTTTTCCTAACGATTTAATCTTATTAAATGCTAAGGCGATGCATACTGCCAATGGAATCATAGCACTTATTTTCAAAACTGGTTCAAAATCACTTCCTGCCAATTGGAATAATAATAAAATAATACTGATACTAACACCAGCAATCACTCCATATCTTGTAGAGATATTTTTGGAGTCAATGATTTCATTGTTTTCTTGTTCTTTCATATCGTTTATCTGTTTAACCAAGCATCTAGCATCCAGCTATTCTTCTCTATCGATGCTAAGAATCCAGCTGTCATATCTATAGTACCTTCATCCTCAGCCTTAGCAGCTTTTTCAATTACGGCTCTTAAATTAGCAATAATTTTTTTATGGTCGTCTAATATATTGGCCACCATTTTCTTCGGATCGTCTGTTGACCGCTCCTTTACATCAGCTTGTTCGAGGTATTCCTTTAAAGTGGAAATGGGTTTTTTGCGTAAAGTTAAAATTCGCTCAGCAACCTCGTCAATATTAATTTTGGCTTCATTATACAATTCTTCAAATTTAACATGAAGATCAAAGAAATGCTCCCCGGATATATTCCAATGATAATTTCTTAAATTTTGATAGTAAATCTGATAATTGCACAAAAGCTTATTTAATTGCTCGCTCGTACTATTTACCGTTTCCGGCTTAAATCCTAAGTAGTTCATTAATTCTGATTGTTTGAAATAAAAAAGTCAACAACTTCCTTATATAAAAGTTGTTGACTCTGTTCGATGAATGGTGTATTTTTTAAATGCTGTCAATAAAGTCTTTTACCTCAGCTTTTGTTTTACCAGTTTTTTTCTGAATTTTTCCTAATAATTCATCTTCCTTACCTTCTTCGTAAGTTAAATCATCATCTGTTAATTCTCCATATTGTTGCTTAAGTTCACCTTTAACAATGTTCCAGTTCCCTTTCAACTTGTCTTGTAATGCGCTCATAATTATTATTTATTTAATTAGTAATTTTATTGCTCTTTTTATAAAAGATAAGTATCTGAATGTTCTTCTCACTATATTCCCACGCGATAAAATAGTTCTACTTACTAAATCACCACCAGTAATTACTTTCCCGGGATTTTCAGTTAAACCCTTCATGAAACCTGGTAATGTCCCGCTACCTGTTATCAGATCTGTCAATTTGAAATTTTCCAGATTGTTAATCAGCAACTTTTTTGCAGCGTGATTTTCCAATTTAATTTTTTTTCTTCTCTCATCGTACAATGACGTCATTTTTTCCTTTTTGATTCGTATCTATTAAACATGGCATATGCAATAGGTTCAAAAAATAGTTTTCTTCTAAATATTATAATTAGAAACACTGCGATCGCGAGAATTAAAGTCGTGATTAAAACACCTAATACAGCCGAATTCAATAAACTGGAAAGATAAATGGCCAATGTTATCAAGAGACCAACAAGCACTAGCAATGAACCTAATAGAATTAAGACAGCTAATGCTACAAAACCCAGAACCTTCGCTGTTGTTTCAGAAGCATTTATCTTAACCAACTCTATTTCATTACTTACGATCGTACGTACATATTCGTAGTTTTCACCAAGTTCTGTCAGAATGCTTTCGTTATTTTCCACTTGTATGTTTCATGTTAAAAAAATACCTATGTCACAGAAGTAACATAGGTATTTATTCTTTAGCCGATATTTATGTTGTGCTATTTAATTTCGTTTTTGCTTTTTTAACACCACTTTTCACTTGAGAGGCCTTTGTTTCTGCAACATCTTCAATATGGTCTGCCGTATCATCAACAGTGTTAATAAATCTTGATTTTACGCTATCAATTGTGCTGTTTGCAGAATCAAGTGCGGATCGAGCTGAATCTTTTACTGATTCAATCGTTCTATTGGCGCCTTGTAACACTGACTGTCCTGTTTCCTTTGCTGTATTAGCAAATTCATTTGCTCTCTCAGAGACATTGGTTTTTACTTCGTCTGCTTTTTCTACAATAGCATTTCTTACTTTACGCCCATGTGGTGTATTAAAGTAAATAGTCGCCGCTGCTCCCGTTATTACTCCCGCAATAAAGAGAAACTTATTCGTATTATTATTTCTGTCGTCGCTCATAATTTTAATTTTTAAGATTTACAAATATTCTGATAATAATCTTACTTCGAACCATCATAAATGTTCGAAAATTGTGACTATGCCGCTAATTTTTCAACTACTGACATATTTTGCTTCAGTTTTGTCCGCGCAAAATTAATACGAGACTTCACTGTTCCAATTGGAATATTTAAAATTTCGGAGATTTCATTGTATTGATATCCCTCTACAAACATTAAGAAAGGAAGTTTACTCTTGTAGCTTAATTCCTCAATAGAAGCTTCGAGCTCTTTAAACCTCATTTTAGATACAGCATCGTTTCGCACTGAATATTTGTTTTCTAATGCAAAAGTAAAATCTTCGATAGGGTTGTTAACTACATTCCTTCTTTTCTTACGATTGTATTTACTAATAAAAGTATTTTTCAGAATGGTAAACGCCCAACTTTTGAAGCTCGTACCATCTTTAAAAGTGTGTAAGGCCCTAAATGCTTTAATTGCAGTTTCCTGGACTAAGTCTTCAGAATCAACCTTGTTTCGTGTCAATTTTCTAGCAAAGTTGTGTAAGGCATCATTATACTCATTATACTTTTCTACAAATTGTGACTCTGTCATGTTAATACTTTTTATTGATTAGTTAATTCGTTAATTATAACAACAAATATAAGGCATATATTGCACAATAGCAAATATTTTCACAAAACAATGTGAAAAATAATAACATTATGGTCTTAATTAGCTGATAGTCAATGACATATATCGGTTAATTTTTATAAAATGATAAATATATGATTAAAAAGTAGCGACTTTTATGAGATAGAATGTGATGGGATAGATGTAAAAAGGGAATTTTAATAACAAAAAAAACACCTACCTGGATAGTAAATGCTGATAAAATGCTACAAAATTTAAGAAATGGTGTTTCAGTTACTCGATAGTGGTGCTTGAATTTGACATGGCTTTAATCACATTTTCATTATAGTTGAGCAGATGCTCCATTAATTGAATGAAATTGTCGATGTCAAATATGATTTTCTCTTTCTCGGGGCTATCTGCCTCTATGCCATTTTTTCTAAAATTATAAAATGCTTTGAAGCCCTCTAAAACTTTTCTGATTTTAATGGATTTTTCTATAAAATCTTGCAACTCCCCATTCTCCCTTATATCAAGATTTAACTCAGTTTCAGAAGGTGTGTTGGTAGTATTAAAAGGCTTGTAGGCACTATCTGGTGTTAATCTAATTTCGATTAGTGTAGCTACATCGATGTCGAAAATTTTGGCTATTTCCATAATGATTCTAAGTCGGGGCTCTACATTTTTACTCTCGTATGCGGCAATATTCGATCGCTTGATATCAAGAAGGTTAGATAGTTCCTCTTGGCTTAAGTTGCGTTCTTTGCGAAGAAATCTTATGTTATGTGCTAATGTAGACTTTTCTATTGCCATTGGTGCTGCTTAATTTTAATCACATTTCCTACTCAACTTAAAAAATATTCAGTATGTTCGTTTTGTTGACATTATCTCCATAAAGACGTGTATTGTTTAAAATATGATATAGTCAACATCCACTTTATAGAAATTATTCACAAAAATATAAATATTTCTTCCATTTATGGTGAAGAAAAAGAAAAATATTCCCAAACCTACAAATTTTGGAGCCAATCTGAAATTTTTGAGGAGGTTGAATGGGATTAGCCAAGGAGGTTTCGCTGAAAGAATTGGTATCAGTAGGAACAGTATTGCGTCGTATGAGAACGGAATGGTAGAACCCAATGCTGAAAATTTTCTTAAAATATGTGAATACTTCGGTGAGAAGCCACTTTCTATGATGGTAGAGGACTTGAGTGTTAGGTCCAATGGACAGTCAAAAAATAAACCTAACAATCTCAAAAAATACGTTTTTGAATCTTTTAGTGAATTTCTTTCCCAAACTAATGAGATCACCAAGGTTTTTGAAGGCTATAGTGCTTTTTACGAGATGCGAAAGACTAATAGTGATAGTGAAGATCATAAAGAATTGTACATGATCCTGGATGATCTGTTTGTTCTCCTTAAATCCCTCATTAAGGAGAATTGGAATCTCATACAAAACGTGTACCCACATTATGCCAGCGATGAGTTAACAGATGAAGAAGCCGCTGAGCTAGATTAATCATCGAACATCTTAAGCATTTATTCTCTATGTCAATAGATACTAAATTCTACCATTAAATTTTATCACATGGATATTGCTAAAATAAAAACAGCGCTACAGGATTTGATTACCAGGTTGAAAGACGCTGAAGACGGTTTTGATACCATTGCAGATCATACAGAAGACAAAACATTGGCTAAATGGTGTCGATCTTTTGCTGCAGACAGACATAATATGCACCTGGAACTGCAGGAACTCTCTGAGTCTCTTGGAGGTGATCCAGAGGTAAGCAGTACCGTTTTAGGCCAAATGCATAAGATGTTTATTAATTTCAAACTCAATTTTGTGGATAGTGACATTCCGGGATTGGTCGAGGAGATCGAGCGGGGCGCCAAAGTTCTAATCAAAGACTATGAAAAAGCACTAAAAGATGTCGAAATGCCTACTAATATCGTATCCAAACTTATTAGTCAGAAAACCACCGTTGAAGTAGAGTTACAAAGATTGCTTGATTTAAAGAAAGAATATACAAGACCTAAAACTTAATATTTATATATGGAAGTACTGAATGATTTACAGGAACAAATTGTAGGATACTATGATCAATTTATTGTTCTGTTGCCAAAGGTTGCGCTTGCGATTGTTGTATGTGCCCTACTATTTGTCATCCTGGGTTTTTTTAGAAGAAGAATTATCAAATATGCCCGTCTGAAGGCAGAGGACCAGCTGCTCATCAATTTCTTTGATGGTGCGATCAACATTGCCATAGTTATCCTTATTTTTCTGGTCTTCCTCTATATCATAGGCATGGCCGCTATCGCTGGTTCAGCACTTGGAGCGGTAGGTGTATCGACCTTCATTATTGGTTTTGCATTTAAAGATATCGCTGAAAATTTTCTGGCAGGAGTCATTATGGCTTTTAAAAGACCATTCAGAATAGGGGACTATATTAAAAGCAATGACGTGGAAGGTTCTATTTTAGAAATGAATTTAAGAGATACCCACATCAAAACCGTTGATGGTAAAGATGTCTATGTTCCTAACGGTCAAATTTTAAAAAATCCGTTATATAATTACACCATCGATGGATATTTACGCGGTAGCTTTATCGTTGGAGTGGACTATGAATCTGATATTGAAGAGGCTCGAGAAATCATTCTTAGAGAAATCATGAATATAGAAGGTATCCTTAAAGAGGATAAGCTCCCTCGCACACATGTGAAAAATTTAAACACATCTACGGTAGACATTGAGGTTTTTTATTGGATCAACACATTTGACGATAAGTTCAGTGGCTTGGAATTGAAATCTATCGCACAATCCAAGGTAGTCGCTGCACTAACTGAAGCCAACATTGGCATGCCTGCGGATATCGTTGAATTGAAAAATTATGACGATGGATTATCGCTTAAGGAAAGAAAAATGCTTGAAAATTGAGTAAAATAATCACATTAAATCCGGCCACGGAAGAACAATTAAAGGTCTACAAGGAATTTACCTTAAATGAAATTGAAAAGACCATCAACGATGCGCATGAAACTTTTCTGGTTTGGAAATCAACTACTTTCGGGAAGCGAGCGGAATTGATGCATAAAGCTGCTGATATTCTTGATGAAGATATAGGAGAGCTGGCAAGCATGATTACGACCGAAATGGGGAAGACCCTTCAATCAGCAAAAGCAGAAATAGAAAAATGTGCCTGGGTATGTCGGTACTATGCAGACCATGCAGAACGTTTTTTAGAAGAAGAAATCATCGATACCGATGCCAGTAAGAGTAAAATATGTTTCAGACCATTGGGCGTGGTGTTGGCCGTTATGCCCTGGAATTATCCCTTTTGGCAAGTCTTTAGATTTGCCGCACCTGCATTGATGGCTGGAAATGTAGGTCTGCTAAAACATGCCAGCAATGTGACAGGTTGTGCCTTAAAGATCCAAGAAGTTTTTAAAAAAGCCGGGTTTCCAGAACATGCTTTTCAATCTTTGATCATATCCAGCTCGAAAGTTGAAAAAATCATCAATCATAACTATGTTCAGGCTGCTACGCTGACAGGAAGTGAACCGGCAGGTGCAGCCGTGGCTTCAGAATCGGGAAGCAATATAAAGAAAACGGTTCTGGAACTTGGAGGGAGTGATCCTTACATTGTATTAAAGGATGCCAATCTAGATTTAGCGGTGGACCAATGCACTCAATCACGATTATTGAATTCAGGACAAAGTTGTATCGGAGCAAAACGCTTCATTGTTGTGAAAGATATTTACAATCAGTTTTTAGAGCAATTTATTAAAAAGATGGCTTCTGCATCCGTTGGTGACCCTATGGATAATGTTGATTTAGGGCCAATGGCAAGAAAAGATCTACGAGATCAAGTGCACCAACAAGTCACTGATAGTGTCAAGAAAGGAGCAAGGCTTGAATTAGGAGGACAGATTCCCAATCGTCCAGGCGCCTATTACCCTCCAACAATACTGACCAAGGTGGCACCTGGTATGCCGGCGTATGAAGAAGAAATATTCGGACCTGTCGCATCAGTCATCAAAGTAAAAGATGAGAAGGAGGCTATCCGAATTGCCAATGACACTAAGTTTGGGTTAGGTGCATGTGTTTTTACAGAAGATTTGGAAAAGGGAGAAAGAATAGCAGAGTACGAATTAGAGGCGGGCTGTTGTTTTGTGAATCAGTATGTAAAATCAGATCCCAGATTACCTTTCGGAGGAATAAAAACCAGTGGCTATGGGAGGGAATTGAGCTATTTTGGCATTAGGGAGTTTACAAACGTTAAAACTGTCTACATCAAATAGACTGCTTACTTCTCAGGCTCTTTAAAACCTGCCCCCTCGATTTAGAAGATTTGATTCTTAAGCGATCGGTCATACTTAGCTTTCGAATCATAAACTTGCCCTCATTTTTCAGAGCGTGTTTTTTGCCTTTTATGGTTCTATACTTTCTCATCGGAGACGCATTCTTTATTTAGGGACATGAAACTCGACATTAACTGGATAATGATCAGATCCGATATCTTCTAGCACTTTAAAATCTATCAGTTCTAATCCCGGAGAGCAAAATACGTGATCTAATGGAATTTTAATAGGAAACCAGGTAGGAAAAGTAGAATAGAAGCCACGACCCACCCTTGGATCCTTCATTCCAGATGCTTTCTTATAGTATAGAGACGCTCTTGACCAAGCAACATCGTTTAGGTCTCCTATCAGAATTTGATGGTCATCTTCTTTTTGAGCTTTAAAGTATCGTGCGGCCTGAGCTAGCTCGCGATCTTTATAATGAGTGGTTTCAGCCTCACCCGGGAATGGTGGCTTTGGATGCAAACCCAGAATCCTTACTTTAACACCCTCGATGTTAAGTAATGCTTCTGCTGAGGGAATGGTCGGTTTGACCAGATAGTTGATTCCTCCTTCTAAGAGTTCTCTCTTCGTAAAGAACATCAAACCGTAGGTATTCTCTCTAATCTCGTCAAAATGGTAAGGAAAATGTTTCTTCAATGCATTTACCCCTTTAGCCCAATCTGTATTGGTCTCGATTAGGAAAACAACATCAGGATCAATTCTCAAAACAAGGTCTACTAGGTTTTGATATTGATCATTAAATTGATATACATTGAAAACAAGGATATTCAAACTGTTTTTTGCATCCTTCTTATCTTTAAAAGGAACTTCGATTGAATTTAAAGGAGTAAATGGTAAAACTGAAATGAGGCAAGCAACAATGGCGGCCACTAGCAAAAGGATAGCAGCAATCGTGAGCCATGTAAAGGGAAGAAATATCAAGGTGATAACCAGTAATAATGCGTTTAGGCCAAGATACACCGCCCTAAAGTAGGACTGTCCTCTGACGATCCAGTGAGAGCAGTCTAAATAAGGCAGAAATGTGCCCACGACTGAAAAAAGGATAAAGCAATAAACAATTATAGTCATTGGATTCATGAGATATGGTTACCTTACGTAAGAATCGAACATATGTTCGCGTCGATATGTATTAGTTGAAATTTAATTTTTTCAATCAAAATAAAACAAAAATGAACAAAGCAGTTGGTGGAATTTTAATCGTACTTGCCATCGTACTAGGATACATGGGTTACAACAAAGTTTCAGAAAGCACGGCTTCAGCTGAAATTCTGGGTTTAGAGGTTTCTGCTTCTGATGAGAGTGGAAAAACATCAGGTTATATCATGTTGGGTTTAGGTGTGGCATGTTTAGTAGGTGGAGTAGTGATGCTGGGAAGAAAATCGTGATTTTTATATATTAGCAAAGTGGATGGCAATAACTTACTTTATTGGATAGCGCTAATTTGCTTTGCTAATTTCTTATCTGCCCAGAAGGTTGAGACTGGCCGGGCTAACTATGATATCGAGGTAAGCTTAGACACCAGGAAAAAAAAGCTAACTGCTAATTCTATGATCACATGGACTAACCCATCTGACCAAGCAGTATCCGAATTGCAATTTCACCTTTATTACAATGCCTTCAAAAATACATCCTCCACTTTTATGCAGGAAAGTGGGCGATTTAGTTTATTGACTAAATCCTTGAAGGAAGAGTGTCATTGGGCTTTTTCAGAAATACTGGAATTAAAAGATGAGGCAGGAAATATCCTAACAGGTGAATTCATTGCGCCTGATGATGGTAATGAAGCAGATCAAACGGTTTACCGTGTTGCTCTGATGCAGCCGGTTCCTCCTGGAGGAACAAGCAAGTATTTTATGAAGTGGGAAGCGAAAATTCCCAAAAGCATGGTTCGCACTGGATATAATCAGGATTACTACTTCTTCGCTCAGTGGTTTCCCAAGTTGGGTGTCTATGAGCCCGCAGGAATGAGATATGAAAGACAGGGAGCATGGTCGTGTCATCAATATCATGCACTTGGTGAGTATTATGGTGAATTTGGCGATTACAAAGTCACCATTGAAATTCCGGATACTTACATTGTCGGTGCCAGCGGTCAAAAGGTGGAGGAGGTAATCAGAAACGGGCGTAAGGCTGTCACCTTTGAAGTTAAAAATGTAATTGATTTTGCTTGGACTTGTTCACCTCACTTTCAGACCCATGAAGAAAAATGGCAGGATGTGGATATCAAATTGTTTTACTATCCTTCACATGCAAAATTTGTGGACAGATATTTTACTGCTGTAAAGCAAGCGTTGACTTATATGCAGGAATATGTGGGAAATTATCCATATTCCAGTTTAACGATGGTCGATTCTCCTATTCACGGCTTGTTCGCGGGTGGAATGGAATATCCCACATTGTTCTCTTCATTGAGTTCCAATTTACTTCCTTCAGGATTTAAGGCTCCAGAAACTCTGGTCGTACATGAGTTTGTTCATCAATATTTCATGCAGATGGTCGCTACCAATGAACAAGAGGAGCCTTGGATGGATGAAGGCATCACCACCTATTACGAAGGGAGAATTATGGATCATTACTACGGGGAAGAGCAATCGTTATTTCAGATGGCTGGTATTCAAATGGGCAATCAGGAATATAATCGATATGAGTTTTGGTCCAGCGATAATCCCCAGGTGGCTGACAATAGTTTCATGGCCAGAGAATTTGTCCATGGAGGATATGGGCCTATAGCTTATAACAAGACAGCCATGATGCTTAGAACATTAGAAGGAATTCTTAGTCGGTCCAAGTTTGATGAAATCATGAAGATTTATTTCGAAACCTGGAAGTTTCATCATCCGTGTGGTCTAGATTTCATACAGATTTTCCAGGATAATATCAGCAATGAATATCTGAAGGAACTACAATTTGATTTAAATTTATTTTTTGAACAAGCCCTTTATGGCACTGCAATTTGTGATTATAGGGTTACAAGTATAGAAAATGAAAACCAGCTTATTACCGGTGGTTTAAGTGAAAACCTTGATGACTGCGAGCCTTTTTCGGTTGAAAAAAATAAAAACTACTACAATGCCTCTTTTGTCCTTGAAAGATTAGGAGATATGATTCTACCAGTTGAAGTGAAGGTAGAGTTTGAGAGTGGAAGGCAGGAATTCATAGTCTGGGGAGGAAAAGAGCGCAGTAAAGCATTTAGTTTCTCAGGTACTGGTAAAATTAGCAAGGTACAGTTGGACCCCAATCGTAAATTAATTCTTGAGAAAAATTTCATCGACAACACCTTAAGCTTAGAGCAAAACAAGTCATATAGAAAATATACTTCCAGATTTAAGGTAGGGATACAGAACCTTCTGGATTTTCTAAATTTTTTAAGTTAAATGAAGGCCCTGAAAATATACGCTAGGGCATGGCAAGGCGTCTTAAAGTACAGATGGCCTATCCTTTTTTTGTATGTGGCTAATCTGGCGACCACCTTCATTGTCACTTCACCGATCACGTTTTATTTTAAAAGTAAGTTTGAAAGATCAGATGTGCTAAACCAAAAAGAGGGCTTTGATGTAAGTATGGTCTTGGAATTCTTAAATAATTATGGTTCTGCTTTGGGTCCAATGTTATACTTGTTAATCATCGTCATAGTATTCAGTTATATATTCAGCATCTATACAAGTTCTGCCATTCTTTATGCTGTAGTGAGTAACAATCAATATATCGTTCTAAGATCATTTTGGAACGGAGGATTAAATTATTTTTGGAGAATACTTCGGTTAAGTTTGTACTATCTGATTACCATAATGATCATAGGATTCGTATCTTATCGTTTTTCCTTATTCATGGGTATAAATATTCTGGAGGTTCATAGTGATTGGGAATTTATTCAGAAATTGTCCATCAGCGCTATCCTTTTTGTGCTGCTTGCATTTTTAGTATTAATGGTTAAACAGTATGCGAAGCTTCAAATTGCAGCTTACAACCAGCCTTTTATTACTGGCGCTGTGATGAAGGGGAGCGGATTTGTATTTAAAAATCTAATATCTGCTGGTTTATTATCGGGATTGAACATTGTACTTATGATCGTTGCAGTCTTCATCCTGATTCAATTGAGAAATGTGATTCCAACCCATCTGTGGGCATTGACCTTCCTAATTGCCCAGGTGATATTGATCCTAAAAATAGCTGCCAGAATTATTCATCTAGACAGCTGTTTTAAACTTTACCTTGACCTGGAAGGAAGGCAGCGTACTGACTAATGGTAAAGATTATACTCTATCTCAGTTCTCTACGTATGACCAGTTTCAAAGCAGACCATTGAGGACTAACAGAGCAAACTTTAATATCGACTAATTTTAAGGCCAATGCCGTACTTCTTATGATATCTTCATCGAGTTCAGAAGGGAGTTTAGCGCTTTTCTTGTACCATGACACCCAGATCATACCATTCGGAACTATGCTATTTTGTAATTGCGGTAGTTGTGATTCTAAATCTTCTATGTCATTGGTAAAAAAATGGATGAAATCTAATGGCTCATTTTGAAATGCTAAATTTTCAGGTAAAGGCTCACCCAGCCATTGAAAGTAATCTTTTGGTTCATTGATAAATCTTACATTCATTCCTGCTTTAATCCCTAATTTCTCCAGCAGTGTACGAGACATCAGTTCATGTACTTCTGAAGTTTTTGTAGCAATTCATTTTCTGGTAGCTTTCCTTCTATATGGTTTTGAACGGATAAAATAAGATCGTCTGTCATTTGCTGCCTGAATCCAAGACGGAACCCCATCTTTTGAACCAGTTTTTTTTCTTCCTCGGTGACTTGACGATCGATCTTCATGCAAAAGAGGAGGTAATAAAGAACAGTCATTCGTTCCTGCTCATTTTGTGGAGGACGAAATTGATAGGCATCCAAATTTAGTTGTATTTCCCTCATTTCTTCGGCAGAGATATCCATTGCCGCACAGACTTGTAGTATAAAGGAAAATTCTTTTTCATCCAGTTGTCCGTCTTTTCGCGCTAATTTGATGAGTAGTGCAACGATCTCTCGGCTTAAATTTTCTTTATTGGTGTCGTAATTCATAAATCTAAAATAAAGATTTATTTCCCACAATGCTCATCGAAATTCATAAAAACAACTAAAAAGGGAAGTAGCTGTCATTAAGAATTCATAAATTAAGGATTCTTAAATGGAACTGTATGTATTCAACGAAAATAGCGGGCATAGGAAAGTATGTGCCTGACAAAGAAGTGACGAATCATGACCTGGAAAAAGTCATGGATACCTCCGATGAATGGATTCAAGAGAGAACAGGAATCAAATCCAGAAGGTATGGCGAAAAGCACAAAGAGACCACTACAACCATGGGTGCCAGGGCGTCAGAAATTGCCATAGAAAGAGCGGGTGTAAGCAAAGAAGATATCGACTTTATTATTTTCGCAACACTTAGTCCTGATTACTATTTTCCGGGTTGTGGTGTTTTGCTTCAAAGAGAACTGGGCATTACGGGGACCGAAATCGGTGCACTTGATATCCGAAATCAGTGCTCAGGCTTTGTATATGGATTAACAGTTGCAGATCAATTTATTAAATCCGGTATGTACAAGAATATTTTACTTGTGGGAGCAGAAATGCATAGCATGGGTTTAGATTTTAGCACAGAGGGTAGGGGAGTAACAGTGATTTTTGGTGATGGGGCCGGTGCTGTAGTGCTGCAGAGAGGTCCTGAGGGGCATGAAGGAATCCTTGCATCTCACTTACATTCCGATGGTACGCATGCTGAAGAATTGGCTATGATTAACCCGGGTTCGCATGGTGGATACCATCTGGGAAAGGAGAATTTCGGATACCCTGAGGATAAAGAGTACGGTGGCATTTTTCTGACAGATAAAATGGTGGAAGAGGGAATGATCTTTCCTAATATGACGGGACAGTTGGTCTTTAAAAAAGCAGTCCAGAAATTCCCTGAAGTCATTTTAGAAGCGCTTCAAACTGCAGGTCTTAAAACTAAGGACATTAAGATTTTAATTCCTCATCAGGCGAACCTTCGTATTGCGCAGTTTGTTCAGAAAATATTAAAGTTGGAAGATCGACAAGTATATAATAACATTGACAAATTCGGAAACACCACAGCAGCATCTATTCCGATCGCACTTTGCGAGGCCTGGGAAGATGGAAGGATTGACAATGGAGATCTGGTCTGTCTGGCAGCCTTTGGAAGTGGATTTACTTGGGGAAGTGTTTTATTAAAATGGTAAGAGACAAATGGAGGTAGATATTTTAGCGATTGGCGTTCATCCGGATGATGTCGAACTGAGTTGTTCTGGTACTTTACTGGAACAAATAGAGAATGGGTATTCAGTAGGATTAGTGGATTTGACCCAGGGAGAATTAGGGACTCGAGGTACTCCTGAAATAAGAATGAAAGAGGCTCAAGATGCAGCAGCATTAATGGGAGCTGAATTCAGGGTTAATCTTAATATGAAAGACGGACTTTTTTCAATTACTGAAGAGAATCTGATTAAGGTTATTGAAGTCATAAGAACCTATCGGCCTAAAATTGTATTGGCCAATGCCATTCAAGATCGCCATCCTGATCACGGTCGTGCTGCACAATTGGTGCATCAGGCCTGTTTTCTTTCCGGGCTAAGGAAAATTAAAACGTCTAAAGACGGTGAGGTACAAGAAGCATGGAGACCTAAAAATGTTTATCACTACATACAGGACAGAGCACTTGAGCCTGATTTTGTCTATGACATTTCTAATGTCATTGATATGAAAATGGAAGTCATTAAGGCATTTAAGTCCCAATTTTATGATCCGGATTCAAAAGAACCTTCTTCTCCCATTTCCGGAAAGGATTTTATGGAATTCATCATTGCCAAGGCCAGAGACTTTGGACGGGAAGCCGGATTTCAATACGCCGAAGGCTTTACCACTTACAAGAAAATAGGCGTTCAGGATCTATTTGATATCCGATAATGATTTGAAATTTACCTACTGCTTCATCGCAGTAAAATCACAAGGTAAAGCAGTTCCAAGCAGTACAATTTTTATATTTAGTTGGCCGCCTAACAAATCTTCCGCAATGGTTGCTTCTCCAGAAAATTCCACATCAGTAAGCATAGTAGGTTCCATTGGATTCAGCGCCACGGAAACTTGTTCGGGATCAATAAATAATTGATCTCCTTCTACTCTCGCCACTAATTCTGGTAACGGTGTATTCAAATTTTGGAAACTTACCAAAACCTCACTATTGCTGGTCAGACTTTCTGAAATAACCATCGTGAATTCCTCTCCGCTGGGCAAAGGTGCTTGACAGTTTAGGACGCCGGCGTAAGTGCCGATAAATTTATCGCGTGCATAAACACATGATCCATCGCTTACATCCGCATCCGGATCGTAATTTTCTGCTGCCTCATCGGTACATCCTTCGACCTTTCTGCAAGAATCCAGGGAAGTTATTGTTCCCATTCCTACCATTACCAGAAATAAAATGTTAAGCAGTGATCTCATGTCTATTCATTTTTAGTGTTTGTTAAATGCCAATTCGGCTTTTGCTCCAGGTAATTCACATAATCTAAAGAACCCAACCTAAACCTCATATTGACTTTGGACTGCCTGGCGACTTTTTCCTCAAACTTGCAGAACAATGCCAGCTTATCAAATTGGTACGCCAACGGAAGGTTGACCTGGTAATTCGTAAACGTTGAATCATACAGAAAAGTGCTGTGTGTGACGGTAAATTCAAACTTTTTTGGCGTAACAAAATGTTGCTGAGCACTGACATGGCCACAAACTAAAATCAATGATCCAAGAATACTAAGACTTTTTACGACTTCCTTCATACAATTCGAATTTATGAAACTTAGCCGGATTAGGTCCATTGTAAAGACTAAATTTCTTACTCGGTTTCAAGCCTAACAATTTTAATGCCTGAATGTTAGAGGAAATTATCCAAACTTCAGTTCCAGGCATGTTTTTTTTCATGTGATCGCCGATTTCCTTAAAAAATTCGATGATATTCTCTTGCTTTAATCGTATGTCATAGGGAGGATTTATCATTACATGCGCCCCAGAAGGTATACTGGAATTTTCAAAGAAATTAGCATTGTGGACTTGAACCAGTCCTTTTAGCCCGGCTTCTGCTATGTTATACAATGATGCCTGGACACTTTCGGGATCTAAATCGAAGCCAACGATATCGACATCTAACGGTTTTACTTTTTCTTTGCTTTGAGCTACAATTTTTTCCCAAATCTCGCCATCATAGCCTTTCCAGTTCATGAAGCCATAGGTTCTGTCATAAAACTGAGGAGGGTGGTGAATGGCCATCCTCGCTGCTTCACATAAGAATGTGCCCGATCCGCACATTGGATCATAAAAAGGTTTTCTAAGATTCCATTCGCTAAGCAAGATTAATCCTGCAGCCAAAACTTCATTGATTGGTGCTTCCACTGTTTCTAGTCGATAGCCTCGCTTATGAAGAGAAGAGCCACTGCTGTCTAAAGAAATGGTCACTTTATCCCGATGAATGTGCGTATTGATTCGAATATCAGCATCATCCACGTCAACGTCCGGCCGCTTTCCCCATCGGTCTCTTAATTGATCGACAATGGCATCCTTGGTTTTAAGTGCCACATAATGAGAATGGTTAAAGAAGTCTGATGAAATGGCAGAATTAACGGCAATGGTTTGGTCTTTTCTGATGTACCGGTCCCAATAAACGCGTTTGACCCCAGAATAAAGATCATTTTCGTTTCTGGCTCGGAATCGACTGATAGGCATTAGGATTCGCAAGGCCGTACGTAATTCTAAATTGGCTCTGTACATCACTTCCTTGTCACCAAAGAAGGTAACCGCTCTTTGGCCTATTTCAATTTCTTCCGCACCTATGGCTCGAAGTTCATCAGCCAGGATTTCTTCCAATCCAGCCATGGTTTTAGCAACTAATTCCACTATTTTAGGTTTGGATGACACCAACATTAAACTTTTCAATTGGTGTATTTGATGACGCCTTGAGGCAATTAGAAATAAATTTTCTGGTTTCTGCAGGATTTATAATGGCATCTACCCATAATCTTGCTGCAGCATAATAGGGTTCTGTTTGGCGATCATATCTGTCTTTAATCTTTTCAAACCATTCATTTTGTTTGTTTTGATCGACCTCTTCACCTTTAGCCTTCATTGAGCTCATTTGAATTTGAGCGAGTACTTTGGCAGCTTGTTCACCACCCATCACTGCGATTTTTGCTGTGGGCCAGGCTGCAATAAACCTCGGATCATATGCTTTTCCACACATGGCGTAATTACCTGCACCATAGGAATTGCCTATAATGATGCTAATTTTTGGCACAGTGGAATTGGACACTGCATTGACCATTTTGGCGCCATCCTTAATGATACCACCATGTTCTGATCTCTTACCAACCATAAAACCCGATACGTCGTGTAAGAAGATCAATGGTATTTTCTTTTGGTTGCAATTCAGTATAAATCGAGTTGCTTTATCAGCTGAATCTGAATAGATCACTCCGCCAAATTGCATTTCCCCTTTACCATTTTTGACGACCATTCGATTATTCACTACTATACCTACTGACCATCCGTCTATTCTGGCGTAGGCACAAATAATGGTTTTCCCATAATCGTCCTTGTAAAAGTTTAAGGTGTCACGGTCCACAAGACACTTCAACAGTTCTTTAGTGTCGTAAGGTTTCGACCGATTGGCCGGTATGATCCCTATCACATTTCTTTCCTCAATCTCAGGCTTTTGTGGCTTGATTCGATTTAAATAATTTTCAGATGAAAGATTCATTTTACCCACTAAATCTTTGATTTTATCCAGGCAAGATTTATCATCTGCACAGTTATAATCGGCAACTCCCGATATTTCATTGTGGGTTTTAGCACCACCCAATGTTTCTTTGTCCACATCTTCTCCTATAGCAGCTTTGACCAGATAAGGTCCGGCTAGAAAGATCGATCCTGTTCCCTCTACAATCAATGCTTCATCCGACATGATCGGCAAGTAGGCTCCTCCTGCCACGCAGCTTCCCATCACTGCAGCAATTTGTGGAATTCCTAAACTGGAAAGCCTGGCGTTATTGCGAAAAATTCTACCAAAGTGTTCCTTGTCGGGAAAAATTTCATCCTGTAATGGAAGGAAAACCCCTGCACTATCAACCAGATAGATGATGGGTAGTCGATTTTCCATAGCGATTTCCTGAGCCCTCAGATTCTTTTTACCTGTGATGGGAAACCAGGCTCCAGCCTTTACGGTAGCATCATTAGCAACAATAAGGCATTGCACTCCAGAAACATATCCCATCACCACAACCACACCTCCCGAAGGACAACCGCCATATTCTTCGTACATGTCCAAACCAGCAAAGGCTCCTATTTCAATGACATCACTCTTTCGATCGATCAAATATTCAATGCGCTCTCTAGCGGTTAACTTTCCTTTGGCGTGGTGTTTTTCTATTTTCTTGAGTCCGCCTCCTTTGTGAACTTCATTCAGTTTGCGCTCTAATTTGCTCATGGCGAGCATCATCTCATCTTCGTTCTTATTAAAATTCAAGTCGGTCATTCTTTGTATCTGTAGCCGTAAATGTAGTGAATAACTCAGTATAGAGCTTCGATCTGTTCTCAAACCATGATATTATAGGTAGGAAACATTGACCATGACAACACTACAAACCAATACAGTGTTTGATAAATAGATGAAATTTATGGAGGACTTGATACTTATTCCATGATGAAAGCATATGGAAATTCACCTGGATAATTTTCATAGAACCCTTCGAGTACGACCATACCCTTGTGATCCTCCAGTTCCTTAAGCAGATCCTGCACATTTCTCACAGGTTTCTCATTGATCTTTGTAATGATATAGCCCGGATCCATATTTGTCCTTTCTATTTTGCTACCCCTGGAAACACTGACAACGTAAATACCCTCAGTGTCCAATCGCTTTTTCTCTGTTTGATCGAGATCCCTCAATTCAAAACCCAGGTCGGTGAAAATCTTATCTTTTCTGATGGCAACGTAGTCTGTACTGTTGATCTGATTTCTCAAAGTGACCTCTGCAATTTTTTCCTTACCATTTCTGATATAGGAAAGCTTGATATTATCTCCAGGACGAAATCGGCCTACCTGCTCCATAAATTCAGGAGTACTGAGGGTAGGAATATCGTTTACGCCGATGATTACATCACCTCTCTTCAGACCAGCTTGACTAGCAGCCTCACCGTTATTGACCCTGTCCAAAAAGACACCTCCCACGACTTCTAGATCGAGCTCCTTGGCTCTTTTATCATTTACATTCAAAATTGTGACACCCAACCAGCCCCTTTGAACTGCTCCAAATTCTATAATATCATAAATTACTTTTTTAGCCAGATTAGACGGAATGGCAAACGAGAAACCTTCATAACGACCTGAATAAGTCATAATGGCAGTATTGATACCAATCAAATCACCGGCAGTATTAACTAAAGCTCCTCCTGAGTTACCGGGATTAACTGCCGCATCAGTCTGAATGAAAGACTCGATGCCTTGTTGCTCCAGAATATTTATATTTCTGGCTTTGGCACTAACAATACCAGCTGTAACCGTAGATTGCAGTCTGAATGGATTTCCAATGGCGACTACCCATTCACCCACCATTACGGAGTCTGAATCACCGAAAGTAAGGAAAGGTAAGTCGTATGTATCGATTTTGATGATGGCTAAATCTGTAGTAGGATCAGTTCCAATTAGTTTTGCTTCATATTCACGGCGATCGTTTAGCATAACGGTTATGGTGGAGGCTCCTTCTACCACATGATTATTGGTCGCAATATATCCATCAGCAGAAATAATCACTCCTGAACCGGTCGACCCTCCCAGATTGTCTGCCATTGATCTGGCTTTTCCGGACTTTTGCACAGCACGTATAAAAACGACGGCTGGTCTTCCCTTGTCTGCAGCAGAAATAAAATTAGTCGGAGAAGATGAAAAATACTGCTGTTTACTGATATTCTCCTGCATAATCCGCTCTGCAGCCAATACAGCAGGTTGGCGGTACTCAATTATTTTCTCAGTAGGTTGAAAAAACTGGTTATTAACGTATACAGCAGCGAAGGCACATACGAAGCACAATAGTAAAGTGAATATATTCCGTCTCATTGAAAACTTTTCCGGTTTCATGTATAACAACGAACAATTTACCCCTTAATAATATGAAATGCTCAGAAATTGTTGAATTTATTACGCGATTTTTTCTTGATTCGGATTGATCCAGACAGCAACAAAAATCAAAACACTGATAAATATAGGTACCAACATCAAATAGGAATAAGGTACCTGGATGAAAGAATAAAAGAAGACAAAGTAAACTTTTAATGACGCTAAGAGGAAGTAAGGAGTGTAGATCGATTTACTTTTCCAAAAGTAAAGGATGGCCATTGGAATAAGACAACCCATAGAAGTTAGGTAGTGCCAAACTTTTAGTAATTCAATGCGCTCTATCAAACTTCCATCACCAAATTCATAAAACAATCCAGCAAGTCCGATTCCCCGGAATAAGTGATGTGGTTTTTCTCCCTCTGCCTGCCAGGCTGGGGCCCATTCACCTACTGCTGCAACAGTATAGCTTGATAGACTGTCCATAAACATCGAAGGATCTTTGGTTAAAAAGGGCACGATGTAGATTAAAATCAGAAGTCCAGCACTTATCCCTATAATGGTCAAAGCTCTGCGATGGTTTTGTTTTAATAGAATGATTCCCATCAATGGAAGCCAAAGCACAAAACTAAATCGAGCCATCAGGCAAAGTGCGATTGTTACTGCTATCCACCAATATTTTCGAGATATCAATGCCATGCCGAATAGCAGATAATAAGCGGCATTCATATTTTCAATAGAAACGGTAAATAAGTCCGTATCATCCAATATTATGTAGTACCAAACCAACCAGGGTGCTATGGTTGCAATAAGCAAATAAAATAGGTTCTGCGCATACTTGACAATGTAACTTTGCAGTAGCAACAAGCTTAAAGAAAGTATTGTAAATGGTATCCATCGATAATCAAAATCTAGTAGTTCCGCTAGCGTAAATGGGAGCCAGATCATCGGTAGATAGGTAGGTCGGAGGGTGTAGCCCCAGATCGAAACTTCACTGTAAGGAAAATCACCTTGTAGAAAACGCTCCACCATCACCATGACCAGTGGAATGATGTCAGACTTGGAATTGTCTGTCATTGATAGCGGATTCATCAGAAAAGCCGGTTGAAGTATACTGATGTTCATGTACAGAAAAAAAGAAATTACAATAATGGACAGTATATATTTCAAAAACTTATACCGTGATACGCTTAATTCCTTCGAAGAACTTAGCTCGAACGAGGCTGCAATCCCTAGTAATCCGATGAGGAATGAGGTGAATGCCAAGAGTATGGCACTATTTAAAGGCCCTATAATTTCTCGGTAATAGGTGACCAGGAGTACTTCTGATGCCAACAATAAAACAATAGAAATTTTTAAAAACCAATTCACAGCGCTAAACTAATTCGAAATTTTATTTTTACGTTCATGAAGTATCAATTTTGGAAATATCAGGGGACAGGTAATGATTTTATTTTTTTTGATGGAAGAGAAGATGTTTCCGTAATAAAGGACAATAAAGAAGTCATTGCCAGATTATGTCACCGCAGATATGGTATCGGGGCGGATGGTTTAATTATCTTAGAAAAGCACGAAACCAGCGATTTTCGAATGGTTTATTATAATTCCGATGGCGGAGAAAGTACCATGTGCGGAAATGGCGGTCGATGCTCGATTTCATTTGCACATTTTATGGGATTGGCGGGGGAAAAAACAAATTTCCAGGCCATCGATGGACTTCATTCCGGAGAAATAGCAAATGAAGGCTGGATTAAACTCGGCATGAATGATGTCTCAGATATGAAAAGATTAGACGAAAGAACGTACCTTCTGAATACAGGTTCACCGCACTATGTCAGATTGTTAGACCAAGGTGAAGACATTGATATCGTAGCCTTCGGGCGTGAAATTCGATATAGTGCTCCGTTCGCTCAAGAGGGTATCAATGTCAATGTTGTTCAAGAGATGGATGGCAAAATTAAGGTCAAGACTTATGAGCGGGGTGTGGAAGATGAGACCTATTCGTGTGGAACCGGAGTTACAGCAGCCGCAATTGTATATCATCGCAGTATGAACAATCTTCCGGTTGGCGATATAGATGTGATGACCAAGGGCGGAGCACTAAAGGTAAGTTTCAATGCACATAAAAACCGATATACCAATATCGTTCTGCATGGACCTGTCCAAATGGTTTTTACCGGCCAAATAGAGATCTAAGGATCTGCTTTTTCCCCAATCATGAGAATGGATACTCCAAAAGGAAAGCGTACTCCGCGTTTCAAAAAGAATCTTTCTGTCTTAAATATCCTGTATAAAACTTTATCGGATAAACTGCCCGGAGTATATTTTTCGAAATCTGATCTGTTCTCTTGCGATTCTGTATTTTTATTTGGTAAAAGCTTTGAAAGTGTTCTGACCAGGGCAATTGGAGGAAAGAGAATGGCATTAAAATAGGATTTTAGATTTACACGTAAACCAGCCTCAGAAAATAGTTTTCCTAATTGAGTCCTGGTGTATCTTCTGAAATGATAATTCACTTCGTCGTGTTCACTCCACAAGAATTGGTATGCTGGAACGGTTACGAAAAATTTCTGATCTTGCTTCAGCACCCGCTTGATTTCATGAACTGCTTTTTGGTCGTCTTGAATGTGTTCAATGACATCGAAAGCACAGACCAGATCAAAACTATTATCTTTAAAAGGAAGATCAGTTAACGATCCTTGGATCACATCCATTTTCAATTCCTCTTTGAGAAAATGACAACAGTCTTTATCGTATTCGAGTGAGGTTACTTCCCCAAATGATTCCAGCATCTTAGAGGTTGCACCGGTAGCTACGCCGGCGTTGAGTATTTTAAGTGATTTGCCTTTGTAAATCCTATTGCTGATCATTGAGCTCAAAATCTCAAGCCTAGCCCTGAACCACCAATGTTCTCTTTCGAGTTGGTAATATGCTTTGTAGTAGTACGCTTCCATTAAGTAGCCTTTGACTTCATATAGGCATCAGCTATATGGTTCCATTCTTGGTCAATGGTGCCCATGAATCCATCTTCACCTGCCTGTGTGTACCAATAGGACGCATTCCATTTGTCTCCCTCAATTCTGTGCAATAAGCCATGAACATAGGATCCCCATTTTGAAGGAATATCCTGCGCTATGTCATGTGCCATCTCCCATTGGCCGGCTTTGATATGGTGTAAACTTTGTAAGATAGGATCACTAAACTCTTGATCGGTCTGGCCGGCTTTGTCCTTAAATTCTTCTATATCCAATGGTGTCATTTTATAATTCTAGCTCTAAATTTAATTTGGCTCCTTTCAGCTCCGAAAGCGCATGCAAGTCTTTGAGATCTTCTGCGACCTGGATTCCTTTCTCATATATGGCCAATGCTTCCTCGGTCATGTCCAGTTCTGCATACAAGCCTGCCAGGTGATAATACAAGCCCACATATTTTGGATCATCTATTCTCAATTTTTCGTAATATTCTAATGCTTTCTCTGCTTCTCCAATATTTTCATATTCTTTTGCAATGGCAAACAAGAGAAATCCATCATTTGGTGAATCTTCTATGTGATTTAATAAAGTTTCAAGACGCTCAGTCATCTGGACAATTTTTTGACAACAATGGCTGTTCACAAATGTTATCTGTTATAATTATATATATTTGTGGCAAAATTAAGGAAATAAGTTATGAAGTTTTTAGTGTGTATTAGCAAAACGCCTGAAACTACAGCGAAAATAGCTTTTACTGAAAATAATACCGAATTCGACACCTCTGGTGTTCAGTTCATTATGAACCCCTATGACGAATGGTATGCATTGGTAAGAGCAGTGGAGTTGAAGGAAAGTTTGGGAGGTGAGGTTGTGGCTATAAATGTTGGGCCTGCAAGCAATGATATCATCATTCGTAAGGCGCTTGCCATTGGAGCAGATAGAGCTATACGAATTAATGCAGAACCTGAAAGTGCACTGGGCGTTGCCAAGTTGATCGCAGATCATGCAAAAGATGAGCAATATGATATTGTATTTACGGGTAAAGAAACCATAGATTTTAATGGTAGCGAGGTTGCAGGAATGGTTGCAGAGTATCTTGATTTGCCATTCATATCATATGCCAGCAAGTTGGAAATGGAAGGTCAGACTGCTACGATCAACAGAGATATAGAGGGTGGTGTCGAAGGAATAAAAGTAGATACACCTTTTGTCATTTCCGCGGCTAAGGGTTTGGCCGAGCAAAGAATTCCTAACATGAGAGGGATCATGATGGCTAAGCGGAAACCGCTAGAGGTCATAGAGCCTGGAGACATTCCCGCACCGGTAAGTGTGGTCAAATATGAATTGCCTGAAAAGAAAGAAGGTGTAAAACTGGTTGATCCTGAAAACATGGATGAATTAGTAAGGTTGTTACACGAAGAGTCGAAAGTAATTTAAATATAGAAAAACTAGAATTAGATGTCAGTATTAGTATTTGCTGAAACGATAAAAGGACAATTTAAAAAGGCCGCATTTGAAGCGGTGAGCTATGCCAGTAAGGTAGCTGAGAAAATGGGTGCTGACTGTATTGCACTCTGTTTGGGTGAAGTCAATGGTGCCGGAAATCTAGGGAAGTATGGGGCTTCAAGAATTTTGAATGTGAACGATGGGGCTTTGAATCACTTTAATAGCCAGGCATATACTTCAGTAATTGCTCAGGTTGCCAGAGATATCGGCGCTCAGGTCATCATCTTAAGTCATAGCAGCAACGGAAAATCCTTGATTGGAAGATTGGCTGTCAAAATGGAAGCTGGCTCAGTTTCCGGAGTCAACGCCTTACCTGACGTGGATGGAAGTTTTAAAGTGACCAAAGGTGTTTTCTCTGGTAAAGCATTTGCTACTTATGAAATCAATACCGATGTTAAGATTCTTTCATTGATGGGAAATTCCTTTGGTGTAGAAGAAACAGGAAGTGCTGGTAATGTAGAACAGATGTCAGCTGAAATACCATCGAGCAGATTGCAGGTTACAGAGGTTGAAGTCTCAGAGGGTACTGTCCCTTTACCCGAAGCTGAACTTGTCGTTTCTGCTGGCAGAGGAATGAAAGGTCCGGAAAATTGGGGAATCATTGAAGAACTAGCGGACATTCTTGGAGCAACGACAGCATGTTCCCGACCTGTGGCCGATTCTGACTGGCGACCTCATCATGAGCACGTAGGTCAGACAGGTATTGCCATAAGACCTAATTTGTACATTGCTATCGGAATATCAGGAGCAATCCAACATCTTGCAGGAGTGAACAATTCAAAGGTTATTGTCGTAATTAATAAGGATCCCGAAGCACCATTTTTCAAAGCAGCAACTTACGGTGTGGTGGGTGATTTATTTGAAGTGGTTCCGAGGCTTAACGAGGCATTGAGAAAATTTAAAGCCGAAGCTTAATGAAAAAAATAGAACTGGACATAGTTGCGTTATCTCATAGCGTTACTCAGTCGCATAACTATGCAGTTGTACTGGGTGAAATTTTAGGATCAAGGAGACTTCCAATCGTGATTGGTGGATTTGAAGCACAGGCCATTGCCGTTGCAATGGAAAAAATGTCACCAAATCGCCCATTGACTCACGATTTATTTAAGAATACCCTCGAAACATTCGATATAGAGCTTAAAGAAGTTGTCATCAGTAACTTGCTAGACGGTATTTTTTATGCGAAGCTGGTGTGCCTCAGGAATGGAGAGTATTTTGAAATTGATTCCAGAACCTCAGATGCCATTGCTATGGCAGTTAGATTTGATTGTCCCATATATACTTTTGAGTTTATCATGGAGCAGGCAGGAGTAGTGCTTGATGAAGCGGAAGAAGAAAGAATGGCTTCATCAGCCAGCAGACCTGCCCGACAACAGGAAAAAGATGAAGATGCACCACTACATACTTACAGCAAGGATGCACTTAATAAGCTGTTGGAAGAAGTTCTCAAAAACGAAGACTATGAGCGTGCAGCTGAAATTCGTGATGAATTAAAATCACGTGAAGGTAAGGACAGTTGAGAAAGTACGGTTTTCAGCCGGTCCATCATCTCTTTGGTAATGTCAAGATGAAAAACAAATCTAATGGTTTGTGGTCCAAATTGCACCGCTAGTATGTCATTTTCTTTTAGCTTTTTGAGCAGCTCTTGAACGTCATATTTACTTTTAATATCAAAGATGAGTATGTTGGTCTTTACAGGTCGAATGTCGTCCACAAAATTACATTGACCTAAAATTTCAGCAATTTCCTTTGCTCTGTCATTGTCGATCTTTAATCTTTCTACATTGTTTTCCAATGCATATATGCCTGCGGCGGCAAGAATTCCAGCTTGCCTCATCCCACCTCCCATCACTTTTCTAAATCTTCGGGCTTGGCTGATAAAATCGGTATCACCGATGAGCAAAGACCCAACCGGCGCTCCCAATCCTTTACTCAGACAAATGGAAAGGCTGTCAAAATAACGACCCACCTCTGCAGTGCTTTCGCCCGTTTCTACCAAAACATTGAATAATCTGGCACCGTCAAGATGCAGTTTAAGTCCTCGCTCTTTACAAAGGGCGCTAATAGTTGCAATTTCTTCTAATGTATAATAGCTTCCGCCCCCCTTATTGCAAGAATTCTCCAGGACGACCAAGCTAGATTTAGGTAGCCAATCGTAGTCATCTTTAATTGCAGCTTCAATTTGATCAGCCGTTATTTTACCATTGTTTCCTTTAATGAGGTTGATAGCGACTCCGGAATTGAAGGCATACCCTCCGGTTTCATATTGATAGATATGAGAAAGCTCATCACAAATCACCTCATCTAATGGTTGAGTATGGACTTTAATCGCAATTTGATTGGTCATGGTTCCTGAAGGACAAAAAAGTGCACCCTCTTTTTCGAAAAGGTCTGCAGCGAGCTTTTCCAGACGATTGATTGTGGGATCTTGTCTGAAGACATCATCACCTACCTCTGCACTCATCATAGCCTTCAACATGGCCGTGCCTGGCTTTGTCACCGTATCGCTCATCAAATTAATCACCTTATCCATTTTCTTAGTTTAGAAAATGAAAATAAAGAAAATTAAAGGATTGTACCGTCAGAAAAATACATGGTAAATTTTAAGTCAGGATTCTGAGTTTTAAAAGTCGAAAGATTATCCTTGACTTTGGTCAGATCGATGTTATCAAATGCAATCTTTTCTATGCTACCAGAATAAGGCAAATCATCAATGATGACATTTCCTTCTGAATCAATACTGAAATAAGAATAGAAACCGGGTTTAAGGTGAACCAATGGCCTCACTACCAAGTTATTTTCGCGTAAAAAAGATGAAATTAAATCGCTTGATCCATTGGCAGTATTTTGGTAATAACCCCAGGCAAAGGAATTAGGGATCTTCTGAAGATTGTTTCTGGTTAGGACCAGTCCTTTAGAATCCTCCATCGTGATGATGTATTCTTCCTCCGACACATTCAGCATTCCAAAGTGGCTATTCAGCTCTTTCACCTGGATACTCAATTGGTAATCTCTATTTCTTAATTTAAAGTCTGCCTCGCCATATGGATAACTCATACCAGAATTGCAATTATCCATGACCGCAATCTCATTAATCTTTATATTTATAGCATTGCTACTTTTAGCGGTCTGAAGTACGAGCTCAGACTCTTCGCACATCACTTCATTAATGGAGGACATAGCAAATCGTAAATCTCGCCCCTCAGGTTGAAGATGCTCAATAATGTCTACTTCAAACTCATTGTCGACATTCAAGATCAATTCGGAACCAGGTTCATTGAAAAGTGAACACCCACCAAATAATAATAAAACTAGGAATAGTCCTACACTGCTACGCATTTCATTCTAATTGTTATGGTAAGAAACGGCATGGTTCTGCTTATGCTGCTTCCGTGTACAAAGTTATTGTTTTTAAAATTCTGTGAGTGCTTTTTAAGACAAATAGAACACTAATACAGAATAAAAAGCATTTACCTCAATTGTCGGAAAAAACATGGACTCCAATATATCTCAAATGTAATGGGAAAATTCAATTTTAATGCCAAGAAAAAAGGTATGATTTAATCCAGTTACATATTATGTGAAAAAAATATATATGATTTTTTTAATATATTTAATGCTTGTATAGAAATAGTTTATATATTTGTCATAGGTCTAATAAGACTCAACCAAAACTGTTACTCGACACCTCTCAAAAGAATAATATAGAATCCTTCTGTATTTAAGAAAACTATTGTTTTAAAACAACTCGATTTAAACGACTTACATGAGAATAACAAGCGAATTCGGCTTAAAAACCGGCAACAATTCTTTGAGATCAGCATTATTTTTAGCACTACTTTTACTTGGATTGCAGAGCGCAACTGGACAGTGTAATACCATATCTGGAAGTGTTATTGAAGAAGGTGCAGGTGAGGGAGTGGCTAATGTTTTGGTAAAGGCTTTTAATGCTGATGGAGAATTAGTAGAACAGGAAATGACTGATTTTTTTGGAGCATATAGCTTTTCAAATTTACAGTCAGATGTAGATTATAGAATAGAATTTGTCCATGGCGGAAATTACAGTCCTGCCCCCAGTAGCTCTGGTAATGGGACCAGCGTGCAATTTGTATCCAGCCCTAATTGCGATGTCAATTTTTCACTCGTAGACCCGGCATCATACTGTGCTGATAATGCAAGGGTTGCATTGACCTGTTTTGTGCAAGGTGGAGTAGGAGAGAACGACAACATAGAAACGCTTGTTTTTACAGATTATAATTTTTCTCTAGATAGCGAGGTGCGAAAGTTTGCGATGAAGAGCCAAACTGGTTCCGTTTGGGGACTAACCTGGAAGCCTTCCACTCAAGAATTGTTTTCAGCTGCTTTTATCAAGCAATATGCGGGTCTTAGTGAGCACGGACATGGTGCGATATTTAGTACCAATACGAAGACAGGTGTAACCGAATTACATGCGAGATTAGATCAACTGGGTCAACCCATTGGAACGATCTTAACTGATCCAGATGTGCCTGAATATGGCGCACAAGTAGGAAAAATGGGGCTCGGCGGCATTGAGATCTCAGAAAATGGTGAAACATTATATGTTATTAATATATATAATAATACATTGGTCAGCTTGTCCTCTACTAACCCAACTACATCGACAACCAGAGCTTTTCAAGTACCAGACCCGGGTTGCAAGGGAGCTGACTTATATAAAGCATTCGCTTTGACCAGGTCAGGAAATAAACTATACGTTGGTACAACATGTACTGCTTTCCAGCAAAAAGATAAGGGGGAAGTGAAAGTCACTGTATTTGAATTTGACTTGACTACTGAGCAATTCAGCGAGATATTTAGTTCGGATTATCCAAGAGGATTTTGGAGAGATACTCCCGCAGATTCGAGAAAAACGCAACACTGGCTGACAGATCTGGCAATCACCGATGAAGGAAATATGATCTTGTCCCTATCGGATAGGATCGCTCACCGATATCACAGTGTTGTGACTCAGGGAAGACTGGATGATCAACATCCTGATATATTATTAGCATGGAATGATAACGGAACGTGGAGGTTGGAGAACAACGCCCAGGCAGGTCCTTTGACCGGTAGTCACCCTAATGCTGCTAATGGAGAGGGACCTGGCGGTGGCGAGTTTTTCGGCTATGATTATTGGATATCAGGTCCTGAGTATCATTCAGAAATTGCGACCGGAAGTGTCATGGTACTCCCTGGTGATGGCTCAGTTGTAGCCACCGTTTTTGACCCTGATTTCGATTCTTACACCGGTGGTCTGCATAAGTACAGTACTTCTACGGGAGAAAAACTTGGCGTAGGAATTATTTATGAACATACAAACGATCCTCAGTTTGGTAAAGCTTCTGGGCTTGGAGATATGGTTACGATTTGCGGTGACCTACCTTTAGAAATTGGCAATCTTTTATGGGTGGATACTGACAACGACGGCATTCAGGATGCTGGGGAACCACACATGCCAAATGTAGATCTTAAATTGTACAATGAGCAATGTGAAGAAGTAGGCAGTACAACCACAGCTGCCAACGGTAATTACTATTTCAATGAAAGCAATGTAGATCTTAATCATGATGGGATTTTTGATGGACCTGCCTCAGGAGCGATGTATTATATCGTTGTAGTGGATGAGGATTTTAACATGGACTCCGGTATCCTTACGACTGAAAGTACATCCTATACTCTGGCCAAAGCAGACGTTGGTTTTGGTACTCAACCAGATATCAATGACAGCGATGCGACTATCTCAGATGCATGTGAAGTTTTTGAAGGAAAGCCTGCAATCAAAGTAACTACAGGGAGCGCTGATGAGTCAGACCACACCTTTGATATTGGATTTACTCCAGCCGGAGGTTTTGATCTGGCACTCAGAAAGGAGTTGATCAGTGCATACGCGGTTAAATATGGCAGTGTCGTCACTTATAAAATCACGGTTTTCAATCAAGGTGGCATTGCGGCAGATGAAGTGATTGTCAATGACTATTTGACCGAAGCATACACTTTTGATCCGGGCCAAAATCCAGGATGGAAATTAGATGATGGTATTGCACAAACATTATTGGGCGAACCGTTGACTCCTGGTTCTAAGCACGAGCTTTATATCAAGCTAATCGTAAACGAGGGTGCAACCACTAGTCAATTGGTAAACTATGCAGAAATAGGAGCTGCATTCGATGCAGATGGCAATCCGCTGGAAGATGTGGATTCTACCCCCGATAATATCGTTGATAATGATAATGGTGGCGTTGTAGGACAGGCAACAGATGATGAAATTAACGATGATGGTACAATAGATGAAGATGACCATGATCCTGCAACTGTAGGTATATTTGATTTAGCATTAAGAAAAGAACTTACAGATCCTGGAGAACAAGTGGTATCCAATTCCTCTGTGGAATTTAAGATCACCATTTTCAATCAGGGTTCTATTGCTGCCCAAAGTGTTACGATTTCAGATTACTTACCTGAGGATTTAATCTTTAATCCTGATATCAATGATGGATGGAAGTTATTGGATGATTCGACTGTTACCTATTTAATCGATGAAAGCATCAACCCATTGACCTCAAGAACCATAAGCTTAACCCTTGAGACTGGAAATTTAATTCCTGGAAATGAAATCATCATTTATGCGGAAATTAGTGCCGCTGTTGATGAATACGGGAATGAAAACTCCGACGTAGATTCCACGCCAGATGGCATCAGAGACAATGATAATGGCGGAAACCCATATGACGGTACTGATAACGAGATTAACGATAACGGAACCATAGATGAAGACGATCATGATCCCGCCATCTTAAATTATCAGCTCTTTGACCTGGCTTTGATTAAAACAACCATATCAAATTCCGTAAAAGCGGGGAGTGATGTTGAATTTGAAATCAAAGTCTTAAATCAAGGTGAAATCGCCGCCAAAACTATTGGTATTGTAGACTATATACCTGAAGGCATGACATTAAATGATCCTGAGTGGTTGATGGACGGCGAAGGAATGGCCAAAAAAGAAATCACTATTCCAGGAGGATTGCAGCCAGGAGACAGTATTACAATTAAGGTCACTCTGAAAGTGGGCGAGGATTTCTTTGCCGGAACCTTGGTCAATTATGCCGAGATCGATCATGTAACAGGAATGGATGATCGTGACCTAAGCGATAGTGATGTTGATTCTCATCCTGATGATGAAAGAAACAATGACCCAGGTGGACTTCCTGGTGGACCTACAGATAATCAGGTCAATGGAGAGAATGGGGAGGACGAAGACGATCACGACCCGGCCTTTGTATTTGTGTTTTCATCTCTTGTCAATGAGTCATGCATATGTCTTGAAAATGCTACAAATACGGAAGAAGGTCAATTTGGAGAACTTATTCAGATCATTGCTCCATCTGGACTGACTTGGTATATAGAACAATCAAACGGACTTTTCGACGCAGGTTTTACTACAATGAATCCTCCGACTGGAGATGATTTTGCAAAGGGCTCTCAATATCCAATGACCGAATTTGCAACAGGACCAGATGGCTACATATTGCCTGAATATCCGATCGGCGGAACAGGCAATAGTGAATACTACATTTTTGGTGTGAGACAAGATGGGGAGGACTACGAGGTAGTGGTGAGAAACACGGTTGGTGATCAGGAAATTATTAGTGATGAAGCTTGCAACTATGCGACCAACAATTTTGAAGCTGCGGAAGGGGTGTGCACTGGTGCTTTAGTTACCTATTGTGTCGACGATTTTGACGGCAGTGCAGAGAATGAATGGATCGTGGATGGTGATGCTGCAATAGTAGGTGCTTCTGATGCTGAGTGTGTGAATGTACAGTATGGAAACACCGTTGGCTCACAAGTAGATTTGGTTTTTACCAGTAATGACGAGTCTGCTTGTTATTCACCTGCAATGAGAACCGTAACGATAGGTGAAAGCGCGGGTACTTTATCTTGCTTATCCAATATGAATGTTTCTTTGGATAATAATTGTATGTTAAGCATTAGTCCGGATGCGATATTAACTACTCCGGTAAATGTGGAGGCTGTTTACTCGGTCATTTATACAACTCCACAAGGTTTTATGCTGGGAAACAACGTAGATTGGAACAATTATGTAGATCGAGAGGTAGTGGCGAAAGTCATGGATAATTGTAGTGGTAATTCTTGCTGGTCTACGATTTATGTGGAAGACAAAAGAGCTCCTGAGATTGAGTGTTTCGACCTTACAGTATCTTGTATTGAGATGATGGAGTATAATGGACCTTTCGTACTTGATAATTGTTCAGAAGATATCATTTTGACTGCCACTGGACAGACTCAGACCCAATTAGATTGTGATCCTGATTATTCCTATATACTAACAAGGTCATTTAAGGCTCAGGACGAATATGGAAATCAGTCAGATGAGTGTACGCAACAAATCTCAGTTTTAAGACCAGATGTGGATGCTATTGTAGGACCTGAAGACCGAACGGTTATGAATGATAATGCCTTGACATGCAATTATCTTGATACGCTAGAGAATGGAGGTGAGTTGGACCCTTTTGAATTTGGTGTGCCAATGCTAGAAGGCCAACCTATTTATCCATCAAGCGGAGAATTCTGTAATCTAGGTGTGACTTATAAAGACAAGGTGTTTCCAACTAATGGATGTGTTACAAAAATCATGAGGACCTGGCTCATATTTGAGTGGTATTGTGATAATGTCACCCCGGATACTATTATACAATTTATCAATATTGCGGATATGGAGGCACCTCAGATTACTTGCCTCGGTGACATGACAGTAAGTTCAAATGGATCTACTTGCGAGGGTGTGGTCAATTTGCCACAGGCATTAGTGTCTGATGATTGCACTACAGATCCAAGAGTGGATATCAGTTATCCTGGTGGGTTCTTAGAAAATTCCAACGGCGGAACCATTTTGTTGCCTCTAGGAACTCATGAGGTCACTTACACTGTTACTGATGATTGCCTGAATTCCAGTAGTTGTTCGATTACAGTGACGGTTGAAGATAGAACACCTCCGATTGCCATTTGCCAGCAGCATACTGTTTTAAGTGTAAGAACTGATGGAACTACTTATGCTCTTGCGAGCTCCTTCGACGATGGTAGTTATGATGATTGTGCCTTTGGTGGCCTGGAAATCCGAAGAATGGATGGAGGAGAGGCATGTGGAATGGATGACGGAGGATTGTTTGGCGACAGAGTGGAGTTTTGTTGTGAAGATGTCGGGGAAGAAGTGATGGTTGTACTCAGAGTATATGATGCTTCTGGAAATGCTAACCAGTGTATGGTCAGTGTTCATGTTCAGGATAAAAATCCTCCTTCAATTGTTGCTCCTCCGAATTTAACAGTTGACTGTCTTGAAGCCATCGATCTGGATGACTTATCGAGATTTGGAGAAGCAGTAGCCACGGACAACTGTAATAATACAGAAATCCAGGAAACTGTCTTTTCAGGATTGAATGAGTGTCGGACAGGTATCATTCAGCGTAGATTTATTGCTACAGATGGAAATGGTACTGCGACAACCTCACAGTTTATAACTGTTATAACAGAAGATACTTTTGACCTTGACAACATCATCTGGCCTCAGGATTACTTCACTTCTGCACAATGTGATGCAGGTTCTTTATTGCCTGAAAACCTGCCAGAACCCAATGGCTATCCAAGATTTATAGGAGAAGGTTTCTGTACTCAGCCTGCCTATTCTTATTCTGACAAAGTATTTGACATTCTAAATTCAGAAACAACGTGTCAGAAAATCATCAGAAGTTGGTTTGTAGAAGACTTCTGCCAATTTGATGAAAATGGTGAGTTTATGTTTTGGAGATATGATCAGGTCATAGAAATTTTCAACGATGTACCACCAGTATTAACATCGACTTGTGAGGATGTTACCATCTGTTCTTTCAACGAGAATTGTGAAACAGGGACAGTTACTTTATCAGCTGGCGCTTCTGATGATTGTACTCCGGGAGATATGATGCGATACGCTTATTATATTGATTTCGATAATGATGGTGATTTTGATCTGGAAGATTTTGGTGCCGGAGATACCGTTACCGTCATGGGTGAGTATCCATTGGGAGAGCACTCTATTTTATTTAGATTTTCAGATATATGTGGAAATACAGTGTCCTGTCGACAGAAGTTTACGATCGAGAATTGTGTCGAGCCAATTGTGGTTTGTCATGATGGTCTTAGTGTAGGACTTACTGCTATGGATTTAGATAATGATGGTGAATTTGATGATGAAATGGCCATTGTCAAAGCCAGGAGTTTTGACGCCAGTAGTTACCATCCTTGTGGGGATAGTCTCATTTATAGTTTCACCGAGAATCCTGCAGACAGTTGCAGAACTTATGATTGTGACAGCATTGGCATGAGAACCGTTAGAATTTATGCCATTACTCCTTCAGGTCAGGTTGGATTTTGTACAACTACTTTAGATGTCCAGGATAACAATGATGTTGATATTTGTAGAGATGTTGAGGACTGCATTGTTATGCCGGTTGACATTACCATCACTGAGTGTGTGGTCGACTTGAGTCCTGAAACTATAGGTGGGGGACCGATGATTGACCCGGAATGTATTTGCACCATGACTAATATTGAGTTCGATGATCGTGATTCCAGTAACGTGAATAATAGTTGTACGACCATCATTCGAGATTGGACTGTAACCTTCATGTGTGGAGAGCCCATGGTATTTACATCAACTCAAGTCATTACTATTTTTGACAACAGGCCACCGATCATCGAATGTCCTTCAAGTGTCACGGTAAGTTCTTCAGATGATTCCTGTGAAGGAAGAGCAGAATTGGGAATTCCAAGTGTGTTGAGTGACTGTACTACTGAATTTACCATTACCAATGATTCTGAATTTGCAGATTCTAATGAAGGTGATGCGTCAGGGATCTATCCAGTAGGTTTAGATACCGTGGTGTATACAGTAACAGATAAGTGTGGGAATATTGCAACATGTGCAGTGACAGTATTGGTTACTGATAACGCAGATCCTATTTGTGATGTGAATGATATTACCATCAACGTTACGGATACAATAGCGGACATAACAATTGATCCCTTCTTAATAGATAATGGAAGTTTTGATGAGTGTGGAATGGTGGTTGATCGCACGATAACTCCTTCTGTATTCGGTTGTCCGGATGCTGGGACCGTTCAAGATGTCGTGCTAACCATAACTGATGAAAGTGGGAATACAACTGAGTGTATGGCTCAGGTCACTGTAAGAGATAGTGTTGCACCTATATGTGTAACCAGAACTACCAATGTCAACTTGTTTGATGATGCAATGGTGACCATTCCGGCGAACCTGATCAATAACGGAAGTTTTGATTTATGCGGCGAATTAGCCGACCTAGAGATCATGAATAATGGCTTTAATTGCGAAAGACTGGGAACTCAGACGGTAATTCTTCGGATTACTGACGACAGTGGTAACTTTACAGATTGTGAGCAGGATGTCACTGTTGTCGACAGAGGTGAACCTGTCTGTATTCTTCAAGATATTACCGTACAACTGGATGGAAATGATCAAGCTGTGATAACAGGAGATGATATTGATAATGGAAGTTTTGATATTTGTTCAGGTCTAGATAGTCTAATATTAGATCGTACTAGTTTCGACTGTGATGATATAGGAGATGTCACCATTAATGTTATGGCGGTAGATAGTGCGGGAAACACTACAGATTGCCAGGCAGTTGTCACCGTAGAATCTGGTGGTATGCTCATGTGTATTGCTAATGATGTAACAGTTTACCTTGGTGAAGACGGACAAGCGACCATTGAAGTTGCAGATGTAGACGGAGGCAGTGGTGTGCCATGTGCTGAAGATGCTACAAAATCCATCGACAGAAATATGTTTTTCTGCAATGATGTAGGTATTGAAAACCCAGTGACATTGACGATTTCCAGTTCACTTGGTGATACCAGTTGTACGGCAATGGTCATGGTTCTGGATACCATTTCTCCTGTCGTGAATTGCCCTGCTGATATGACTATAAATTGTGTGGATATTGTCGATGATTTAAGCGTTTTTGGCAATGTAAATACGATAGGTAGTAACTGTTCTGTTTTAACGGAAGATGTGATTGATACAGTGGCCTTTAATTTGAACGAATGTGGAACAGGATCGATCGTGAGAACATTCACAGCCACTGATATTAACGGAAATTCAAGTCAATGCTCGCAAATATTAACCGTGCAGACGGGCTCCTCTTTTGGAGGGGAAAACATAACCTGGCCGGCAGATACTTTGGTCATAGAGCAATGCATCAGCATTGATCCGGATACCATCGATAGCAGACCTACTGTGATGATACCGGATTCTATGTGTACAAACCTTGGGTTTGCATTTGAAGATCAATTTATCACATCAAATTCGAATTGTCAGGATACGGTGGTAAGAACCTGGATGGTCATTGACTCATGTCCAGATCCATTCAATGTTTTCACTTTTGAGCAAGTCATTATTGTTATTGACGAGATGGCGCCAATGATTACATTAGAAGACTCACTGTTCCTATGTGATACACTGGTTTCCTATGAGTTTGAAGTTGCAGACTGCAATGAGATTAGCGTGGTGTATACTTCTGATACTACAGTAAGTGGAATGGGAACTACGATAATAGGGGACTTCCCGGAAGGAAATACAACGGTTAGAGTAACCGCAACGGACCGATGTGGCAACACAACGGAGGACTCAATAGTATTTAATATCGTTTTGGATACAGTACCTCCACAACTAATGTGTAGAAATAGAAATATTGCGATTGAAGAAGACGGCGAAACGGTTGTGCTTCCTTCTGATGGTCAATGGTTCTTCGGAGTTTCAGACAATACCACGGATTCTACAGATTTAATGTATTCATTTAATCCTGACTTTGACATGACTAATGACACCATTGTGTTCACATGTGATAGTGTTATCCTTAAGTCTCACACCTTAGATATATATGTGAAGGACAAGGGTGGTAATGTTAGTACTTGTATCGTTTCTTATGTGACCACTGATCCTAATGACGTATGTCCTGACAACTTGAATGGAATTGAAGGAACAGTAGCTACCGAAAGTAAACTCCATGTTCCGGATGTACGTATGGACCTGATCAATGGTGATGTTTATGAAATGACGGATGCTTCAGGATTCTACAGATTTGCTGGAATGCAAAGTGAAAAAGTATACGAGCTAAGACCTGAAAAGAATACAGATCATATGGCTGGTGTATCTTCTCTGGACTTGATTTTAATTCAGCGTCATATTTTGAATATTACGAAGCTGGCTTCGCCGTATCAATTGATTGCCGCGGATATCAATAGATCAGGCAAGATTACAGGAAAGGACTTGCTGGATTTAAGAAAGAACATTCTTGGGCTAGTAAACTCATTCCCTAATAATACGAGCTGGAGATTTGTGGATGCGGGATATTCATTTGTGGATGCATCTAATCCGTTTAGTGAAGTATTCCCAGAGTCATTCATGGTTTATGATATGAACAAGAGCCACAAGGTTGACTTCATAGGAATGAAAGTTGGTGATGTTAATGGATCGATTCAGATGAACAAGTTGAATGATGTTGTCAGAAGAGGAGCACCGTTGGTTTTCAATATCCACGATCAAAAAATAGACGCTTTGGATGAATTGCTTGTACCTGTGAAATTATCTCATAACCTTGAGTTGGTGGGAGGACAAATAAGCTTTGTGCTGCATCCTTCTATCAGTGTTGTGGATATCACATCAGAGTTGTTAGATATCAGTGTCTCAGATTGGTCCGTTAGACAAGAAGGAAGCAAAACTTTGTTGACCTTGCTGATTTTACCACAGGAAAATTTGAACGTGGGAAGTGACGAAACACTCTTCAATATCAAGTTGAGTAGTGCAGAGCCAATGCAGTTAGAAGATGCTATCTCCTTTAATGTATCTTTTGATAATGAACTATACGACGAGGCTTTGAAAATTCGACCGCTTTCGTTGAATATCATTCCAAGAGAAATGATCAGTAACTCCGATATGATTTCAATGGTTAATACACCTAATCCTTGGAAGGATAAGACGACGATCAGTTTTGATCTACCATCGAACCAGAAAGCAACCATCAATGTTTACACGGTTACTGGTGCATTGGTGAGATCTATTTCCGGCGACTATATCAAAGGCAGAAATGAGGTGGTGCTGAAGTCGAGTGATTTTGATCAAAATGGTGTGTTCTACTATGAACTAGTGACGGACAATGAAAAGATTTCGAGGCGAATGATATTACTAAAATAGAATTTTGATAATAATGTGTTAAACGGTCTGATTATTGATATAGTCAGGCCGTTTTTAGTATTTTCGTGCATTATTTAAACAAATACAAAATTATGAGAAAAATATTCAATTTAACTTTGTTGATGTGTGCATTGGCAATGACTACAGCCATGGGTCAAATCAGGACTCCGGCTCCAAGTCCAAAGGCCACAGTAACTCAGGAATTTGGAATCGGTGAGATTAATCTTGAGTATTCAAGACCTAGCAAAAAGGGAAGGGACATATTTGGTACAAATGCTCTTGTTCCTTATGACAAGATTTGGAGAACTGGTGCGAATCAAGCCACCAAAATCAGTTTCTCTGATGATGTGATGGTTGAAGGAAAGAAGCTCGACGCCGGTTCTTACGCCATCTTAACCAAGCCGGGACAATCACAATGGGCTGTTCACTTCTACCCTTATGAAGGTGGAAACTGGGGTGCCTATGTGGACAAAGATCCTGCAGCTGCAGTAATGGTTAAGCCTGTCAAATTGCAAATGTCTTTTGAAACGTTTACCATTATGTTTGGAAACTTGACGAGTGATGGTGCAACAATGGGTATGATGTGGGATGATGTATATATCCCTGTGAAGATTAGCACTGATGTAGATGTAAAAGTCATGGCTGCAATCGATCGCGTTTTAGCTGGTCCTACACCAGCTGATTACTATGCTGCGGGAGTATATTATCTGAATGCAGGCAAAGATCTGGACAAAGCTCTTGAATATGTGCAAAAGCAAACCAAGGTTGGTGAGCCAAGATTTTGGCAATTGAGACAAGAATCTTTGATCCTGGCAGAATTAGGCAGGTATAATGAAGCCATTAAGGTTGCTGAGAAGTCACTAGCTCTTGCAAAAGAAGCTGGAAATGATGACTATGTCAAGATGAATAACGATTCCATAGCAATGTGGAAGAAAAAATAATGGCGTCAATTATATTTAGTTGACAAAATTATTTACGGATTACATGGGTTGAAGAACATTTCTTTGACCCATTTTTATTGATGAGATGCCCTTCAAGATACAAAATGTATCTGGGATTGTTTTTATGCAGTATTAACGCGAGTTAAGTCAAGGTAGGTAGGGTGGTTAGGTGGCTATTTAATGGTTCTATTCTCCACTCATCAAGCGATTTCTCACTTCAAGCGCCGAAAGTACATCATCGGTCATGATGGCATCTACCCCTTTACTAATAAAATACTCAAGCTCTTCTTCGACACTATTAAATCCGCTCACGCCTAATAATTTAAGGATATCATAATCGCTTTTGAACTGAAGATCTCGAAAGGTGTAAAGATGGAATCTTAGATTTTTTTGATGTGCCAGATCAATAAGAGGTACCTGCTTTTTTTCAAGTATGTACTTTGTAGGTACTTTCCATAGATGTATGAACTCTAGATTCCGGTCCACGACTTTGCGCTGTAGATATTTTTTAGCTTTTTTAGGTTTTCGGAAACTTCGGATTTCACTCAGATTGTCAAATGCTAATTGAGATTTAGCTATGTTTTTCAACTGTGGATTAGCAGCCAGGACGTCCATCATTTCAAAATCAAATGACTGAAGCCACACATTGGCATCATCCAACAGATTTCTTTCTTCTAAGGCTTTCGTAATCAAGAAAGATATTTGGTTTAGGCTCGTGGTATTCATATAACCCTTTTTCGTTTTGACTTCTATATAAATGACCAGGTCAGGTTTTTTCTTCCTTTCACGCAGGTCAATAAGCAGATCCAAAGCCTCCTCCAAACTTGGCATTCTATAGTCTTCTGTCAGAGATACATAATCGTACCTATCTTTGCCTGGGGCCGGGTAAGTTACTTTTAGTTGCTTCAATTCATCTTGAGTAAATTCAGTGACATAATGTCTGTTATCCAACGGAAAGACTGCTTCGAGTTGATCTATACCAACGAGTCTTGTCAGGTCAAAATCGTGGCCAACGATTAGCTTTCCATCCTTAGTGGGTATGACATCTAATTCAAATCCATCTGCACCCAACTCGACAGCTTTTTGGAAACCCCAAAGCGTATTCTCTCCACCATAGCCAGGTGCACCGCGATGTCCAATAACTTTACATTGGTTTACCATGCTATGGATTGATTGACCTGAAAGGCAACTCAAAGCAAGTAGAAAGATAAAAATGGTTCTCATGTTCCATGATTAAAATTGAGCTGAAATCACAATTTAAGATTTTTGTGCCAATGGTAATATTATATTTGCTCCATGGAGGAAAATAGATATCAGACTCTGCTGAGGGCCATCGAAGCAGAGCGAGAAGCTGAAGAGAGATATTACGAAAAGTTGAGAGCGAACGACTCCAGGCAAGACAAGATCAAATCAGGGATATTGTTATATCCTTTAAGTCTTGAAAGAGCCAGTTACAGTATTGGTGAAAGGGTTGAGTTGGTTTTATTCAGAACTAAGAATTTAGATCAAAATCATAAATTTAAGGTAGGTGCTGCGTGCACATTAAGTAGAGAAGGTGGCGAAGATGAAGTATACAAGGCAAGTGTTGCCTTTGCAAAGAAAAACGAGTTTCGCATTATTTTATCTAACACCAATTTAACCGTTGACGAGTTCAAGAGTGGAGGATGGTATATGATGGAGTTAAGCTACGATGAAAAGCCTTATAGGGTGATGCGAGAGGCTATTTTTTCGTTGATTAAAACAAAGTCAGTCCCTCACCAGGAATTGCGAGAAGGCGTTCAAAACTTAGATGATTTCTCCTATTCCCAAAATATTCAAAGTGCATTTTCTTCTGACAAATTAAACGATTCGCAGAATGAAGCTATTCGTGGGATGCTTCAGGTAGATAGGATGGGTATCATTCATGGCCCGCCGGGGACAGGAAAGACAACGACCATCATTGAATTGGTAAAGGTGTTGCTGAAGTCCGAAAAAAGAATCCTGGTATGTGCACCGTCTAATAATGCTGTGGATCTTTTGGCATATAAGCTGGATAAAGCGCTGGTCAATGTTTTAAGGATAGGCAATGTGACCAGAATCGATGACGACATTTCTCATTTGACCCTTGATGAAAAAACTAGAAATCACTCAGATTGGAACCATATTAAAAAGGTCAAAATTGAGGCGGAAGAAGCCCGAAGAATGGCTGGTACCTATAAACGTAAATTCGGTTCAGACGAGCGAGCGAATCGTCACCTGATGTATCAGGAGGCTAAAGAACTAAAAAAATGGGCAAGAGATCTGGAAGATCGGTTAGTGGCGAATTTAGTATCTGGAGCGCAAGTCATTGCAGGAACTTTAATCGGCATCGAAAGTCAACATCTAAGGGACCTGGAGTTTGAGACCGTTATTATCGATGAGGCTTCACAAGCCTTGGAACCGGAATGTTGGAACGCCATTTTGAAAGCCAGGAGAGTAATTTTAGTTGGCGACCACCTTCAATTGGCTCCAACGGTGAAAAGCTCGAAGGCACTCCAATTCGGGTTAGGAGAAACGTTGTTACACCGTATGGCAGACCATATTAAGCATAGCTATCTTTTGGATGTGCAATATCGGATGAATGCTACCATCTTAAAATTTCCTAATCAAAAGTTTTATGAAGGAAAATTAATCGCTGCGGACAAAGTGGTGGACTGGACTTTGCCAAATGATCAAGAGCCTCTGGTTTTGATCGATACCAGTGGTTGTGGTTTTGATGAGGACTACAATTATAAAACGAGAAGTATATCTAATGAAGGAGAATACTTCATTTTAAGAGAATATTTACTAAGCCAGGCAGAGAAATTGGCTGGTGCCTCCATTGGAATCATCAGTCCTTATGCAGAGCAAGTGAGGTTGATCAGACGATTGATTTCTGATGATGAAACATTGAAGGTCTTTGACATCCAAGTTGATTCTATAGATGGATTTCAGGGACAAGAACGGGAGGCCATTTTTATTTCTTTGGTAAGATCTAATACGACCAATGAAATTGGATTTCTAAAAGATGAGCGCAGATTAAATGTAGCCATGACTCGAGCTATGAAAAAGCTGGTTCTCATTGGAGATTTTGCTACTTTGGCTACCTATGAACTTTTTGCAGATTTAGCGGATCACGTTGATCAAAACGGCAACTATAGATCGGCCTGGGAATTCATGGGATAATTAGGATATAAATTATTTTGTTTAGATTAGAGATTCAAGTTATCAGTATGAAGAAAAAACTCAAAATAGCAGGTTTGGTTGCTCTTGCAGCCCTTATTATCATTCAATTCTTTCCAATCGACACGACCAATCCGGTTTCCGATCCTTCGCAGGACATATTTGCCAACTATGAGGCAGAAGATGCACTGGTGATCAAGGTAAAAGAAGCATGTTATGATTGTCATTCCAATAATACAGAATATCCTTGGTATACACGCCTACAACCGGTTGGGTGGTGGTTAAAGGGCCATGTCAATGAAGGTAGAAAGCATTTAAATTTTTCGGAATTTGCCAATTATTCTGAAAAGAAAGCGAAACACAAATTTGAAGAAGCGGTGGAATATACGGAAAAGGGTTGGATGCCTATATCTTCCTTTAAAGTTACACATCCGGAAGCTCGTTTGACGGACCTGGAGCGTTCTGCCATGGTGGATTGGTTTAAGGAGCAGTATGAAAAAATATAAAAAAAAGCTTCCTCTCATTGAAAGGAAGCCTTTTTTGATGAGGTAATTTGGTTTATTTTTGAATTACTGTACCACAAACTTTATTGTTTTAGTACCAATGTCAGTCGCAACTCTTGCCAAATACGTTCCGGAAACATAGTTGCTGACATTAATTGATAATGTTTCACTCTGAACCTTTGATAAGTTTTGATAACTAATCACTCTACCAGTGACATCTGCAATCGTAATAGTTGCATCAGAATTGGTTTCTAAATTTAATTCTAAATTGATTAAGTCACTAGTGGGGTTTGGATATACTTTAAAGGCCTCAGCAGATAAAGGTATATCATCAACTGATGACTCTAATTCTAATTGTAATCTTAAAATCGGCGCAGATTTAGTATCAGAAAATCCACCAAACCATCCACCTGAGTAGAAAAGATCTGTGGTGGTATTGACATCTGATACAAATAAATGTAAAGGCGAAGTGGATCCATCAGTACCCCAATGAGCAAAGATACCATAGGTTTCTCCTGGCTCTAATTGTGGATTGATGATATCTCCATCGATACTTAGGAAAGGTTCATCAGATACAATTATGTTTGCTGCTGCATCTTCTTCATCAATTTCATCTAGAGAAAAAGCTACAAATTCCATTGAAGGGTGAGAAATATTGATGATATCTTCTTCATAATTTGTTGAAGTATCAAAACTATCCAGTGGAACTGTTAATTTCCATAACCAGAATTGAACTGGTCTTCCAACTAATGGAGACAGAGTATCCGCACCTACTTGTCCCACAGCATAGTCTACAGAGGATATCGTGTAATTTTCAGCACAATCTGGACCTAATTGATAAAATGCTCCAACGGCATAAAATTCTCCATCATTCCAGGTTCCAAATCTGCCATTTCCTGAAAATTCTTTTGCAAACGTTGTAGATGAAACTTCAAAAAATTGGATCGCAACGTTATCAGCAGGATTGAAGTCAGCAGAATTGTTTGGATTTATGAGTTCGTGCTCGATTCTGTAAATTCCGGGTACAAGTCCTTCAGGTGTCCAATTATCTTCTATGAAAATGGTGCTATCTGAAATAGTGGGAGCCCACACATCATATACTACGCTATCACTGAATATGAAATCTTCCGTATCATTATTATAGATAGATACTTTATAAGTCATATTAAAAATAGTATCGGCACCTGAATTGGATGCAGAAGTACTGAAGAAGAAAGGATCATTTTCTATGGCGCAAACTGGTTGTACAGCAGAATGAGGTGTATAAAATGGACTTGTTTCATCATCGATGATGGTTAAATCGTTATTAGGTAGCCTCGTAATTGCTACATCATCAACAATCCAATAATAGTAATCACCCGACCAGGTAAACTTTATCACAACCTCAGATTGACCTCCAGCAACTTCTGAAATATTAATTGCCTGAAATGTGCCCGTACTTGTAGCATTAAGTGCAACATCAGAATTTATAGGAAAAGGTGTAAAAGTTGCTCCTCCGTCTCCAGAAACATTGATCACAGTTTCGGCAGAAAAATTTCTGAATTTTTGATAAAATGTTAAAACTACATCTTGTTCTCCGCTCAAATCAATTAAAGGAGAAATAAGTTCACTAGTTTGTGGTGAAGGTGCAGGTCCCTCGCCAAAAGCACCCTGAGTACCTCCATTATCGTAAAAATCGGAATCAAAGTATGCAGCTCCGTTTGCCGCAGATGGCGATTCTAAAATGGTGGCATTTACACCATATGCACCTCTATTGGGTATGGCATCTTCATCCCAAATCCACACAGCGTTTTCAACTGAGTCTGGGTTTAATGAAGCAATTGCTACCGTGGTCCAGTCATTTAGACCGCCGGCAAACTCACCGTTTGGATCACCAGGGCCACCCCAGATCACCTGCGATTGAAGGCTTAAAACCGCACATAACGCCGTTAATAAAGAAAGTGTAATTCTTAATTTCATATTCAAGTTTATTTAATAATTAAAGCATTTTTCCCGGCGCCTAAGAAACGCCTTCATTTAAAATCGTCAAATATATACAATTATATTATTCAAATACTATCGGTTACAAAACACTTTGTACTCTATTTGACTTTTTCTATAACGTTCATTATCATCTCTTTGTCTACTACTGCCACTCCGGGAATTCGGCAAACCGCTGCTCCACCAAAATTAGCCAGTTGGGCGATTTCCTCTATGGAAGCCTCCTCATTACAGTACAAAAGCGCTACCAGGCTCATCACAGTATCTCCCGCTCCACTGACATCTACAATAGACTGAACACTCGTGGACTCCCAATGCGCACCCTCCTGATTCGCCACATAAATTCCCTCTGCACTTAACGTTAAAATCAGCATGTCAATACTTAATCTCTCTTGTATGGCTTCATTTACCTTTGCCAATCCTTCCAGGTTGACAGAAACTTCACTCCCCAAGTAAGTTTTCACTTCTTTCAAATTAGGCTTAAATATATCGACCCCTTTGTACACATCAATGTGATTAACCTTAGGATCCAATGCTGATTTGACGCCATTCTCTTTTGACCAATTGATTACAGCCCGAATCATCGCCGGACTGAAGAAACCTTTGTTGTAGTCTTGCATCACTATGATATCTATCCTGGTATTGTGGTGGATATACTTAAGCATACTTTCCACTTTCCCTACGATTTCATCATCTACCTCGTATTCATCTTCATTATCAACCCTGAGCAAATGTTGGTTTGCCGCAAGAATTCTGGTTTTGCAAGTAGTTTTCCGACCCACATCCTTGATCAGAAAAGTATTCATTTCTTTATTTTCATCCGTGAGAGATGTCAACAATCTTCCGTTAAAATCATCTCCAATCAGACCTATAATAGAAGTTTTAGCTCCTAACGCGAACGTATTCATTGCTACATTGGCAGCACCCCCCAGCCTGTAATGCCTCTTTTCTAAATTGACAACCGGAACAGGAGCTTCCGGGGATATTCGTTTTGTATTACCAAAGATATACTCATCCAGCATAATGTCTCCCAAGACCAAAACATGGACATCTGAAAACTGCAATAATTGTTCTATTCTTTCCCTTTTCATATAGCGTTGTTGACAGCTGTTACGATTTCATCGGAAATATGATCCACTCCATCAAACAGGTCATGATAAAATTTGTCGATCTGTTTTTGTTCCTTCCCTGAGGCTAAATCCAACATAGCAGGACCAATTTCTTCGACGGTGTTGACAACTCTGACAAATGGTTGAGTCGCCAACATTCTTGCCTCTGGAAATTTCTGATATTTAGGTCCAAAAATTAAAGGCCTTTTATAAACCAAAGGTTCAAGCGTATTGTGTATTCCTTTATTGAATCCTCCACCGATGTAGACAACATTTGCGAAGCGATAGGCATCTTTAAGTAATCCGATGCGATCAACAATCATCACATGTAGGTCTTTCGGGTTCAAAGCCTCAGGTGATTTAGAATACAGCACACCTTTTTTTCCCAGTTCGTCACTAAGCTTATATACAGCTGACAGATCAATCTCGTGAGGAAAAATTAAAATTTTAAAGTCTTTGAGTACTGTGCTTGTCATTTGTGCCAATTCACCATGTTCTTCCGGATAAGTGCTGCCAAATATGACCACTTTTTCTTGGCCCACGAAATCTTCAATGACTCGATCCCTTATATTTTGGCGTTTACGATTCAATACACTTTCCAATCTGGTATCAGCTGAATGTCGAATGTTGGAGAACCCATGGTGATCTAAAAGTTGAAAAGAAAGGTCGTCAGCAACAAAAATTGCATCGACACTTTTCAGAAGTCGTAGAAACGGCTTCGCCCACCAACGAAATAGATAATGATTTTTACTCAGAACAACCGATATGAAGAAAGTCGGCACGTATTGTTGAATCAATTCATTGACATAATTCCACCAAAACTCATATTTGACGAATATCGCTGCATCCGGAGATATTTCTTCAATGAATAGCTTTGTATTTGGTTTGGTATCAAAAGGAAGGTAACCGATCCATACTGCTTTATCGTAGTGCTTCTTACTTTCATAACCAGATGGAGAAAAAAAGGTTAAAACTACTTCAAATCCTTGTTCAACTAATTTTTCTAAAACAGGCTTGCCTTGCTCGAACTCTCCCAGTGATGCACAATGCATCCATACTCTCTGATGCTGTTTTTTAGGAACACTCACTTTTACCGCGCGTCCTTCAATACCTTTTCGGGATTTATTTGAGATCCATGCATGAAAACGCATAAACCGTTGTAATGCAAAAACAAAAAGTTGATATAATCTCCACGTCATAGGCATTGGATTACACCATGATTGGACTTTCATCAGTCAAATGACCACCTACTTTGCATTCATATATCATTTCGCGCTATAATTCTCTGTAGACGGGATATCTTCTGTAAGTTTTTTCATAGTAGGGAGAATTCATGTATATGAAATTAAGTTGTTCGCTGGCATTTTCTTTGAATTTACGGTCGTCCCTTCTCTTTTGCTCAAAGCGATTTCTTAAATCCCGATCATCTTCTAGTAGTTCCTCTGCTATTTCCTCAAACACATAAGGTGAAAAATATTCCTTCTGCATCAAAATGCCGTCGAAAAAATTCCATGAAAAATAAGAATCTGCAGCTTGAGGTTCCAAAGTATGTACAATTAATCTGTTTTGTGCCTGATCCGTCTTAACCCTATAATCACCCTGATAGATCTTTACTTTTTCTATGTTTTTCACCACTTGAACCTGCGAATGGGGGTAATGTCCCTCGTAAGCATTGTCACGTGTAACGTAATCTTCAATTCTGTAAACCTCTAACTCTATTTCCTGGTCTTCCTGAATCCTTTCCATACTTACACCATTAGCTTTGAGCCTATCGATCACTTCTTGATAGGCCTGCGGTATGATGTAAGCCCTTGGTTTTTCTACGGATAGTGTTGCTTGATAAGTATTGTAAAAAGGCACCTCTTTTTCAAAAGGTCGGCTTCTATCATAATAATTTCTGTCTAATCCTGTGACCTTGCTTTTCTTTTGACGATACTCGTAACCTTTAAAGATCAGTTTATCTTCCTTGTCAAAATCCAGGGTCCAATTCAAGTCAAATTTTTCCTGAATTTTCGTGTTTTCAATGGCCCTTTCTCTTACATCTATCAGTTCTTGCTTGTGATTTTGAATAAACTCCAGCATACTTTCCATCAAAAAGTAGGTGGATTTCACTCGATCCTTATACTCTTTGAACATGTGGGTTTCAGGCATGAAGGAAATAGTGTTGTGTAAGGCAGCGTAACCGGACGAGTATCTCGGCAGATCCAAAAAACCTGCAATTCCTTGATCAGGACTGGACCTGCTGAACACATAGGGTGTCATTTCATAGCCTTTGGACTCCATTTTAGGATAGATTTCTGTTAGCAGCTCGTTGGTCATGAACCTGGAAAGGTTCGCTTCCAATTTATCTTTCTGAGTAGCGATTAACGTAATGACATATTGGTAATCTGCACCATTCGAGGTGTGATTGTCCATAAAAATATCGGGATTCCATTTTGTGAAAAGTTGATTAAAGGATTTGGCATTATCAGAATCCTGCTTGATAAAGTCACGATTCAAATCAAGGTTTTTGGCATTGCCCCTAAATCCATACGCAGAGGGACCATTTTGATTTGCCCTACTATAACCTCCTCTGTTCAGCACACCGCCGATGTTGTAAACAGGAACAATAACCACGATGGTTGAATCCAGTAACGATGCTTTATCCTCCAACAGATCTCTGGCCAACATCATAGAGGCATCGATTCCACAGGGTTCGCCGGCATGGATGCCGTTATTGATCATTAGTACCGCTTTACCAGCCTTTCTGGCCTCTTCAGGGGTGAAAGATCTAGACTTGTCCAGGATCACTTCATGTAAGGGTTTTCCGCTATCGGTCATGCCATATTCATTGACCTGAATGTTTAAAGAAGTCCGATCCAATAGTTGATAATAGTCGATCACTTCATGATAGGAGGCTGAGTAGTTGTCATTTTTTTCAAATGGTGTTTGCAGTGGTGACATAGAATCCACCAGACCTTTGGTGACGTTACAAGATGTTATTAAGCCCAGGCTCAATAATAGTAAGAGTTTTTTCATTTGATATTCTTATGCCGGTAAAGGTAAAATCTTATTTTAATAATGCTTGAATCTTGCCCATATCAAATCTATCGAAGGTAAAGTCCAATGGTTTTTTTCCTGCTCATCGAGTAATACTATGCCTCGGGACTTTTAATTCCCTTTTCAAGCTGACAATGAGGCTTTAAACTTATTGACCCTTGAAGCTATCAGATAGCAGTTGTAGTTTAGTTTCAGCATTTCTTTGGATTTGTTGGTGAATTATGAGGTTTATTGTACATCCCATCTACAAGCTATCAGATAGCAGATTCACTCTTGCCTTGGAACTCGTAATTCCATTTGCAAGCTGCCAGATGAGGCCCCAAACTTCTTGAACATTGAAGCTATCAGATAGCAGTTGTCATTTAGTTTCAGCATTTCTTTGGATTTGTTGGTGAATTATGAGGTTTATTGTACATCCCATCTACAAGCTATCAGATAGCAGATTCACTCTTGCCTCGGGACTTTTAATTCCCTTTTCAAGCTGACAATGAGGCTTTAAACTTCTTGACCTTTGAAGCTATCAGATAGCACTTGTAGGTTAGTTTCAGCATTTCTTTGGATTTTCTGGCGAACTATAACGTGACTTGTAAAAGCCATCTACAAGCTATCAGATAGCAGATTTTTTCAAATCTGAAAATGAATATGATCATCATGACGCACCGCCCAACAGCCTGTGCTTCTCACCTTTTCACTAACAATACCCATCCTTTGCTTCAAATGTTCTTCAATGTAAATTCGATTGGTCTCTTTATTTTCAAGCAGCTTTTCAATGATCAATCTGGTATGATACGGATCAAACTCATAATCCCTTCTTTTGCCAAAACCAGCATATTTACTGGCATCGTACAAGGTGTGTCCATTTGCTAAACATTGCTCTACCTGATTGTATTCTCCATCTTTCGGCTCTACGAAATGCCCATAACCCAAAATTGAGGATCCTTTGTTGGTCAACTTTCCATTCTTTTTGTATGCAAAACACAAATCCACCTTCCTCCCATTGCTATGACTGATATGCGGGGGCAGAGGCATTTCTTTTGAAAAGGGAAAGGAAGCATCTAAATAAACCATTTTCAATTCCGGATTAGCGATCGCGACTTCATCGGCTGTCTTCAATAAAATTTTCAGTGTTTGTGGAGTGACATAATTTCTATTCAATATCGGATAAAGTGCATTGTGCGGCACAAGGTTGCCACTCATAGAGCTCGGCATAGGAACCTTGCCAAATTTCCTGGCCAAAGAAGGAACGATCGTCATCACAGCAAGTAAATAGATGCCCAGAAAACTCACTAATTTGAGAACAAACGGCGTCTTATAACGCACTACCAACCAGGTAAAGAACACCACGAACCAAATGATACCGCCAACCTGTGAGGTCAACGACAGCAAGATGATCATGAATCCATGAAAGATCAGAATAAATAAAACCTTGAGAAATTTAAGCATGTAGTTCTCTATAAAAACGCAATACTGAATTCATTATTGCTGTAGTAATTCATAGACCACCTCGCTGGTTATAGCGTCAATACTTTGATCTATATCCACTGTGATGGCATTGACAGGTTCCTCTAAATCCGCAAACTGAGAATCCAATAATTCTGGAGGCATAAAATGACCTTCGCGATCATTCATTCGGTCTAAAATCAACTCCGCACTTCCTTTCAAATAAACTATCTGAAGGTCTATATTCCTGGCAAGAATGCTGCGATATTTTTCCTTTAAAGCCGAACAAGCCACAATTAATGATGTCTCTTTCACCTTTTCTCTGGCAAACTCATTGATGGCCTCCAGCCAGGGACGTCGGTCAGTATCGTTCAAAGGGTCGCCGGACTTCATTTTTTCGATGTTTTCTTCAGGATGGAAGTCATCTCCGTCATAAAAAGGAATGTTGAGCCGCTTACTCATCTCTTTACCAATGGTCGTTTTACCGCAGCCTGATACGCCCATTACCACAATTAGTTTTTTTTTATCCATAGTCATTCAGTTCATCCAGCAGGATACCTTTACTCTTTAAAAGAGATAAGTAGTCATTAATGTTTTCTTTTGCCGGAAGAAAAAGTGAGCCTTAGTTTTCTAAAATTGGAATCAACTTATAAATCGCTCCTGGTTCTTCCACACTAACGTAGATATATCCTTCCCGGTCCAATTTGACATTTCGCACCCTGCCTATGTTTTTCAACATAGAAACTTCACTCATATCTTCCGAAACTTTGGTGACATACTTAAAGCGTAATGAACCGATCAGTAAATCTCCCTTCCACTCAGGGTAAAGGTCTGAATAGACCAATGCCATTCCACAAGGAGCAATTGAGGGTACCCAGTATTTCTCAGGTTCCGTCATTCCTTCCATTTCAGTTTTATTGGTAAAGGTGGTTCCATTATAATTGATGCCGAATGAAACCACAGGCCATCCAAAGTTTTCCCCTTTCCTGACAATGTTTAATTCATCCCCACCTCTTGGTCCGTGTTCATGTTCCCACATGATTCCCCTGTCTGCATCATATATCAATCCCTGTGGATTTCGATGTCCATACGAGTAGATACTTTCCATAGCATTGGCTTGCCCAACAAAAGGATTGTCTTGTGGAATACTTCCATCTGAATTGATTCTATGCACTTTACCACAATGGTTTTCTAATGACTGTGGGTTATCATCTCTCCTTCCGCGATCACCGACAGTTATCATAAGGTATCCATCGGGATCAAACTCAAGCCTTCCTCCATAATGATGTCTGGTAGATAAGTAGGGCAGCGCCTCAAAAATTTCAGTCACATCTTCTAACTGTTTCTCTCCAAGCTTTGCTCTGATAACAGCAGTGGTTTGCTTGTCATCTTTTCCTTTAGAATAGGAAATATAGACCAGATTATTAGTCTCAAAATCAGGATCCAGCTCAACATCCATAAGTCCACCCTGACCGGCGTGAACGACTTCGGGTACGTTTCCAATCTCCTGGAGTTCACCTTCCACCGACCTGTGATAGAGTTCACCTGAAATATCCGTTATCAACATCGAGTTGTCCGGAAGAAAGGCATATCCCCATGGAACGTCCACTTCATCACTAATCAATTCCAACCTATATTTTAAGCCGTCAGTCTCAAAAATAGTATCGGGATTAAAGGGGTCGTCAAAAGAAAAACTTTCTCTGTTGTCAATACCATATGTGATGTATTTGACGAGTTCCTGTACTTGTTCTTCACTGAATAGGGCTTCAAATGCTGGCATGCCATCGTCAGGATATCCTTTTTTTATTGAGAGGGCCAACGAGTCTGGGTCACTTCCGTGTTTCCAGTTTCGATCAACGAACATCGCCATCTGCTGGCCGTGGCAAGATGCACAGTTAGAGGCATACAATGACTTGGCCTCTGCAAATTGGTCTTTTTCAATCTTGTTTAATTCTGAATTGGCCCCGCATGCATACAGTCCAATCAATATTAAGGTCACTAAATAGTACTTCATGATAACGAAGATAATTATTACACTTGAAACATTGACAAATAACGTGACCTGAACATATCCAGTATAAAATTTATTATACTTGCATATACAACTATTTGATTATGCCACTATATCATCGACTGGGAAAAATTCCTGCTAAAAGACACACACAGTTTAAGAAGCCAAACGGTGATTTCTACTACGAACAACTATTTGGTACCATAGGATTCGACGGTATGTCGTCATTGATGTACCATGAACACAGGCCTACTCAAGTAAAAGAAATTCGAGGTGCGAAAGATGTTGCACCCCAGGCGGTTTTGGAAAAAAATATGCGTTCTTTGAAATTAATCGGCTTCGACGTTGAGCCGGAAAGTGATTATCTGGACAGTAGGAAAACAGTTCTATTCAATAAGGACTGCCATATTTCTCTTGCTGCGCCAAAGTCTTCTTTCAATGATTATTTCTACAAAAATGTAGATGCAGATGAATTGCTTTTCATTCATAAAGGGAGTGGAACACTTAAAACCATGTTGGGAGAGATCCCATTTGAGTATGGTGATTATCTGGTCATTCCACGAGGTGTAATCTATCAGCTGGAGTTTGATTCAGAGGACAACCGACTTTTTATTGTGGAATCTTTTCACCCCATCTACACGCCTAAGCGATATAGGAATTGGTTTGGTCAACATCTTGAATCCAGTCCTTATTGCGAACGCGACTTTAAGCTACCTGGAAACCTTCAGACGCATGATGAAAAAGGTGAATTTTTGATGAAGATTAAGAAGCAGGGCGTATTGCACAGCCTCGTTTATGCCACGCATCCTTTTGATGTCGTCGGATGGGACGGTTATAATTTTCCTTATGGCTTTTCTATTCATAACTTTGAACCCATTACAGGTAGAGTTCATCAGCCACCTCCCGTACACCAGACATTTGAAACATCCGCGTTCGTTGTCTGTTCCTTTTGCCCAAGGCTTTATGACTATCACCCTTTGGCAGTTCCAGCGCCTTACAATCACTCAAACATTGATTCAGATGAAGTCCTTTACTACGTCGATGGTGATTTTATGAGTAGAAATGATATTGATCAAGGTTATATTACCCTTCATCCTGCGGGAATTCCACATGGACCTCATCCGGGTTCTATGGAAAGGAGCATTGGAAAGAAGAAAACAGAAGAACTGGCAGTGATGGTGGATACTTTTGCGCCATTAATGGTCACTCAGGCGGCCCTGGATATTGACGATGGGAAATACTATAAAAGTTGGTTGCCGCACGACTAGGTTTACGGAGTCTTTCGCATAGCAATCATTCTTTCCACATCATAAATATCTGTACCAGGCAGTATAAAATGTTATGTATATCCTTGGTTAAAAAGCGCTAAAAAATAATATCATTACACTAAATTGGATTTCACATCGAAAAATACAAATCAATATGTTGGAAGAATTACAATGGGAAACCGTCAAGGAGTACGAAGACATCACCTACAAAAAGCTTAATGGGGTAGCCAGAATTGCGTTTAACAGACCTGAGGTCAGAAATGCTTTCAGACCTACTACCGTATTCGAGTTGTTCGAAGCATTGTCGGATGCAAGAGAAGACCGATCTATTGGTGTTATCCTCATTTCGGGTGAAGGCCCTTCGCCAAAAGATGGCGTCTATGCATTTTGTTCTGGGGGTGATCAGAGGGTGCGTTCCAAGACAGGGTACAAGGGCAAGGACGGAATCAATCGCTTGAATATATTGGAAGTCCAAAGGCTAATCAGATTTATGAATAAGGTGGTCATCGCTGTAGTGCCGGGCTGGGCTGTAGGAGGAGGACACAGTTTACATGTAGTTTGTGACATGACACTTGCCAGTAAAGAACACGCCATCTTTAAGCAAACGGATGCCGATGTGGCAAGTTTTGATGGAGGTATGGGTTCGGCCTATTTAGCGAGACAGGTTGGGCAAAAGCGGGCGAGAGAAATATTCTTTTTAGGTCGCAATTATTCCGCTCAAGAGGCCTTCGAAATGGGAATGGTCAATGCAGTGGTAGCTCACGATGAATTAGAACACACAGCTTATCAGTGGGCTCAGGAAATTATGAAGAAGAGTCCTACAGCCATTAAAATGATCAAATATGCGTTTAATCTGATTGACGATGGGCTGATTGGTCAACAAATTTTCGCTGGTGAAGCCACGCGATTAGCATATATGACAGATGAAGCCGAGGAGGGACGCAACGCCTTTCTTGAAAAGCGTCCGCCTAATTTTGATCAATTTCCCAAATTTCCATAGAAATGTCAAAAATTTAAGTGTGCAAGGCTAGGATCATTGAGTTTAAAAAGGCAATTTATGATTTTATTCATTTGTTGCGATTGAATTCATTTGTTTGCTGAGCTCATAAAGCGCCACGGATAAAGCAGTACCTACATTTAGGGAGCCGGTTTTTCCGAACTGTTCAATATGCAATTCCGTATCAGCTAATTTTAGGCTAATGTCATTGATTCCGTGCCTTTCGGATCCCACTAGTATGGCTAATCTTGCTCCATTTTCTACTTGAAATTGAGCTATACTTGTACTCTCGTCCGTAATTTCAAGGGCTATGATTTTGAAGTGTTGACTGATTAATCCCTGAATCACAGAGACCGTATCTTCATCTTTGATGATTTCAATATACTTTTCTGCTGATCTGCTTGCCTTTTTAAATTTTGACGAAGGATTACTATATGGACCTGTAAAATAAAGGGTCTGAACTCCAAAGGCTTCACAGATTCTGATGATCATACCGACATTCGTTGGAGAATGAATGTTCTCTGCAATAACGACTATTGGAAATGTACGATTTTCCCAGTTAAGCTGCTGGGACGGGACTTGAAGCGCCATTAAGCTTTATAGAATTGATGACTTTACGAATAGTTTTCCTTCTGATTTCCCTTTCCATATTTCGATCATCACTCTTTTTCAATTCATATTGAAACCTGAAACTAATTTGATCTTTGTCGACTTCCATGACTTTCAGGTAGTAACTTTCAGGTACAATGTGCTCAGAAAAATCTTTAATCTCTTCTGTTAATTCATTTTCAAGGTCTTCAATGGCTTTAAATGAAGCTGAACTTAAATCGAAATTGATGTGAATTTTACGAATATTCCCTTTTGTATAATTGATGATATCAGAAAAATAAGCTTTTTCATTGGATATGGCGATGAGTTCATCTTCATCGGACAGGAGCTTCAACTTGGTCAACCTAATATCTACTACCTTTCCTTTAAGCTCACCGATCTTCACGTAGTCATTGATACTGATGGTGTTAGACAAAGCGATATGAAAACCGGCTATAATAGGCGAAATATATTCTTTAGATATGATAGCAATGGCAGCAGCAATAATGCTTAGTGAGGTAAACAAAGTACCAAATTCAACGCCAATCAAACTCAGGATCAAGCCAATCGTGCTCAGTGAAACAATGAGGTAATAGATATTCCGGATACCTAAAGTGACATTATTGTTGCCACGCCCCAGTAAACCCTTGCGCCGCTTGTAAACGTGCAGAAATATGGATAAGACTACGTTAAGTGCAAATATAAAGATGAGAAAGTCCAATATAGTCAGGATCCGCTCATATGGCAGTGTCGCCAAGGTTTCAAAATAGCGCATCGCTATCAGGCCAGTAAGAATTAAAATTTTTACAACGATGTTCAATCTAGACATGGTGCAAAGCTACGCTTTCTTCTTCTGAATAACTCCCCAAATCATAGAAATAATCAACAATATTCCACCCGTCGCTGCGGCGATAGCGACCGTATCCTGATAACTTGAAATGTCGTTTCGCTTGATAAATATGCCCAGAAATGCCCATACTAAAACCAATACATATGCAACGTCATGTCTTTCCGAAAAGACTCGCAATCCAACCAGTGTGGCAACAAAGATCATGATCATGGCCCAGACACTCTCGGGAAGTCCAAATCCATTCCAACCCCAGTCTACTAACAGTGTGGTCGCATTAGCAATCGTGGCCACAGTGATCCATCCGAGATAAATGCTAAACGGAATGTGAACGAACCATTTATTACTAAATCTAACTTTCCTTTGGCCTATTTCCAGCCTCTGATAGATCATAATCAAACTGCCCAATATAATCAACATGACCAGAAAGGATAAGAAAACCATTCGGTGATGCCACAACAAGATCCATCCCATATTCGCCAGACAATTGATAAAAAACAGAAAAGATATTCTGGACAGAAAATGATGAGGAGGCGTATTTTCAAAATCAGTTTTGACAAATTGATAAATCACGAAAGCAATAAGAAAAAGATAAATGAGACCCCAGATGGAAAAAGTCAAACCTGCGGGCACAAAAAGATTCGGGTACATATCAGATAACTCCCCGGTATCATAACCATTAATAGGAAGAGCGTTGGCCAAATAGTTGACGATTAAAACACCAATTAATCCGACCGCATTGAGAATGGCTAAGAGCTTGTAAATATTCATTTATTTGGTTTTATCACAGTTATCTTTTATCCTGGTATCCATCAGGTGTATGATTTTCCAATCTTCTTCTTTAATAAGTTGGAAGGCATCGATTCCGCAATGGCTGAAAGTTTCACCAATATAAAAAGCGTATTCCGTCCAAATCTGAGCTACTCCCATTTCTACATCCACCTTGGTGTTCCATATTCTTTCATCCCACATCTCTTCATGTGGGGAGCCTACCGCATTGAGAAATGCATTCAAATCACCTTGTTGAATCTGTATTTCTCCATTTTTATCTTTAAAGCAAGTGTACATCCTTACATCGTCAGAAAATACTTCGTGCACCATAGTGGAATCGCCAGCTCTCATGCCATCAAATAGTTTTACAATCACATTGTAAACTTCTTGTTCTTGGTCGCTCAATACTTGATTCTGCCCAAACAACCATTGACCCAACACCACAAAAAAAACCATCAGAAATGTTCTCATCTTTCTATTTTCTATAAATATAAGTATAGCCAAGCGAAATGGTATGATAATCAAAGTCATTTAGTCCCGTCTGTGTTCTGATCAGGATTCGATTATTATCATTTATTTTAAAGGAAAGGTCAACCCTTATCACACTTGGTTTGTCGCCAATGTCAAAATAACCTATATACCCGGCCCATTCTAATTGAATTTCGTATCTGTGTTTATTAAAATGAGTACCTATGCCGTATAAAAAGGCGTCATTCTGGTAATTCCGGGTACTAAAAGTTTGATATACGTATAATCCAGAGGCAATATACGGCCGGAAAGCGCCATATGTCTTGGCCGCCAGCAAGTCAAAATAGTAACCAGGGGTGTCGGTGTGCCTCCCGCCACCTAGATTATTACCTGAAGCTGTCTTGAGATTGGCACTGAGAAGAAGGGTAGGGCGATTTTGATTTTCCTGTAAAATGTTGAGGTAGGTGGATAGATAAACGTCACCGGATACAATGCCTTTGGGCTCAAATTCCCTTAATTTTCTTTGATTTCGCAAAGCAATACTGGTATTATAGTACTCAGCTGTGACCATCCAGGCTGCAATTCCTATTCTGTTGAACAATTGGTAATCAATCCTGATCTGATGATCAAAGGTTGGATCATCCGGATTGTGATGGTAACGCAACTGATTGTCAATGGAGTAGCCATCTTTAATTTCACGACTATTGAAAGTGGGAACGGGCAGAGCATTCGGACCTAATCCACTGGTAGAAAGTTGAATATATCTTCTCCAGGGGGTGACGCCGTTCCAATCATGCAAGTCATTCCACCATTGAAAGCCTTGCGCATTAACGGTGGTTAAAGAAAATAGACCAAGTAAAACGAAAACGGTATACTTCACTATTTTACGATAAATTTTATGGTCTTTGATTTTATATTTTGGTTGACTTTTAAATAATAGCTACCCGTTTCCAGATTGGCAGTATTGAAAAAATAATTTGAACTATTGATGCGATCGACTATCAATAATCGGCCGGATACATCATAGATAGCAAGCCGCTTTTGCGCATCAGATGGAAATTCAATGTGCATCATAGATCCCCGCTCAATTGGATTAGGCGACAGTCTAATAGCTAAATCACTTTCAAGGGCTACCGAACTCACAACCAGGCTAGCCAGTGCTTCATACGCATTGACCCTGCCATGTCCATGAAACTTGTCCCAACCTGCACTGTCCTCATTAGCTCTTCCCACCTGATCTTCGCTTGTATTGATTAAGGTTGCACGCACAGATTCGAGGTTGAGGGTTGGATCTAGCGCCAACATCAATGAAATGAGGCCAGCAACATGTGGCGTTGCCTGTGATGTCCCGGACCAATATGAATCAAAATTATTTTCATCATGGTACGAAAGTCCATAGATATAATTGCCAGGTGCAGTAAAGTCAATGTGTTGACCATAATTGCTTCCCTTCTGTTCGTTCCATGGAAACTGGTTGGAGCGGGTGTCATCGGCACTTGTTGCTCCTACAGCAATGGTATTGTCGTATCCTGCAGGATAGTAAGTTCTTTCATTGTTTTCGTTCATCATACAAGCGACAATGATCACCCCATTTCTATAAGCATAGTTTACTGCATCTTCGAGAGCAGACGAGTAGCTACTGCCACCAACAGACATGTTGATTACTTGCGCTCCATGATGAACCGCATAATAAATGGCTTCTACCCACCAGGAATAATAACCATAATTGTTTTCGTCCAGTATCTTGAGTGGCATGATTTGGGCTTGCCAATTCACACCTGCAAATCCCTTGGCGTTATCACCAGTTGCTGCCAAAATACTGGTCACATTGGTACCATGTCCCAGGTCATCGGACGCATCATTGTCGTTATTAGCGTAATCCTTTCCATTGTTAAACGCGCCATCCGACCAGATCCTGCCTTCGAATTCCGGATGATCAAGTTTTAAACCCGAATCTAGCACAGCAATGATGGTTTCACTACTGCCTGTTGTGATTTCCCAAGCCCTTTGCATGTCAATATCTGCTCCGGAAGTCGGACTGGGACCAAGCGGAAAACTGCCATCATTGTTTAGACTCCACTGCCTAGCATACCGAAAGTCATCAGGTACAAGTCCGCCACCTCCCTCGCCCTGAAAATCATGTTCTACGTATTGGAATTGTCTCGTCTCTGAGTATTCCAGAATGATTTTTTCTAACTCTGATTTTCCACTGAATTCTAAAGCGAAGATATCGCTACCTGCATAAGGATTCATCGGTTTAATTTTCCGAAGACCATGCTTGGAAGACAACCGATCAAGATTATTGATATTGAACAACTGTTTATTGAGGTCAACTGTATTCAGGTCGGGAGGTGTGTTAAATTTTATTAATAGTCTGTTGGGGTGGTAATTCAAATTCATCTGAGCAAAGCAGAACTGACCAATCAATACCAGGATGGTGAGTTGCCAATATTTCATAAAATAAGGTTTAGTTTGCTCTTAAAAGTCTGGCTATAATGCCATTATAAATACTAATATAAAGCAAAACGTATTGAAGTGCACGTCATTTATCGCTTATTTTGTAGGTTTATAGAGGAATGAACAACACACGGGAAATTAAAGATGAAATCTTTTATCATGTTTTTCAACGAAGCTTTTACGATAGTAAAGGAGATCAACATGGTGACTTTCAAGGATTGGCCTCTAAACTGGATTATATACAGGAGTTAGGGGCAAGTTCTATTTTAATCCTGCCCATTTATGATTCTGTCTTCTATCACAACTACTTTGCAACTGACTTCAGAAAAATTGATCCCCGCTACGGGACACTGGAAGATTATTTTAATTTGATTCGTGCTGTACACGCAAGAGGCATGAAATTATATTTAGATATGGAAGTACAGTATGTGACGGAAGATCACATATGGTTTAAAGAAAGTTATGGAAATCCCGAGTCACCCTATGGTCAACATATTTTGTATAATGGGCCCAATAATACCGAACCGGAATCTATCATATTTGACTTAGCAGAGATACATTCGTATGATGGAAATATCAGAAAAGTAGCTTGTCTAAATTTATTTAATCCTGAGACACAGGATCAGATTTTTAAAGAATTCGCCTTTTGGGTGGATCCACATGGGGACGGTACACTTCGAGATGGAATAGATGGTTTTCGTTTAGATCATATGATGGATGACTTAGACGACAAAGGTCGATTGGTCGGTGTATATAGTAAGTTTTGGAAGCCATTGATCGGTCGAGTCAAGGAGATGAATTCAGATGTCAAGTTTATTGGAGAACAGGCAGATTGGTCTTCACACGGTATAAAGGCTTATAATGAGGCTGGTGTGGATTTTATGTTTGCTTTTCCACTTAAATATGCCATCAGTAATTTTAACAAGGGGGAGATAGAGTGGGCACAGGAACAAGGTGTTCAAGGGACACCCGAAGGTAAAAAGCAGATCATTATTATTGAAAATCACGATACAACGCGATATGCATCCTCGGTTAGCAGTCATCCTGCCAAGTTAAAAATTGGGGCAGCGTTAAATATTCTTCTAAAAGGTGCTCCAGCTATCTACTATGGTCAGGAATTGGGTATGGAAGGCGAAGGAGGTTTCGGAGTTTATGGGGTTTCAGATGGTAATGACATTCCTCGCAGAGAGGCATTCCCATGGCAAGCCAAGATGGTAAGCCCAGGATCTACACTTTGGTACAAAGATAGTGGTCCCTGGTGGAATGACAGCAAATTAGCAGATGATAATGGCATTTCTGTTGAAGAGCAAATCTCGAACCCGGATTCACTTCTCAACTTTTATAAAAAACTAATTTTCATTAGGAAAACGTATTTGTGTATACAGGAGGGTGAAATTGAATTTTTGGATGTTGACAATGATTATGTTCTGTCTTTCCTCAGAAAATTCGAACAGGAACAAATTTGGGTTGTTATAAGTTTGTCAGATCAGAACCAACACATTAACTTCCCGACACTCGAGGTGGAAAATGAAATTTTGACCTATCCTCAGGAAAATAAATTCAGTAGCGAATTGGTTCCATACTGTATACATGTTTTAACTCTAAAAAATTGACATAACAAACTAAAATGAAATATCTAACATAAAAGACGTTATATCAAGAGAATGAACATATTACGCCTGATCACAGTAACATTATTGATGAGTATCATAAGTCAAAAGTCTATTGCCAACAATCACATTATTCCAGACGAAATTAAGGATGAAGCGCTCAAAGCGTTAAGTTATTATCCTGAATTGCAAGATGCTAATATTGAGTTTAGATTTAAAGACAGTATTAAGCAATCTACCATGCAGGCTCGTCCAAAGTTCAGTAGTTTTTTTAAGCATAGAAGAGATCGGGAGTATGTAATATTAATCAGCAAAGTCTTTAAAATCTCAGGAAAAAGATATTTGACTAAAGACCTTCCACGTGATGTTATGATCGGTTGGTTAGGTCATGAACTGGGTCATATCATGGATTATCAGAATCGCAGTCGATACAATTTAATCGCTTTCGGAGTCAAATATTTGTTCGTGGACAATCATATCATGCGTGCTGAAAGAGCAGCAGATGGTTTTGCTATCAGGTCCGGAATGGAGAAATACATTCTTAAGACCAAGCAGTTTATTTTGAACCATGCAGATATCGATGAGAAATATGTGGCTAGAATTAAGAAATACTACCTATCTCCTGAGGAAATAATGGAAATGGTCAGAATTAGAGAAGAGAAAATGACTTCTTCAGCTCTGTGATTGAACAAAAGCTTCCCATTCTTCGAATTTTTCCTGGTTCATTACTTTTTCCATCTTTACCTGGCCCCCTTTTTTCTTTTGTGCACCGCTCCAATCATAGAACACCTCAGGATCAATGACGTGCACCTTAACACCTTTTAAAGCTTTTGATCTCGCTACGCTATAGTTTTTGTTAGCCGACTTCAAGTAACTATCTAGGGCTTCGGAAAGTGTTTCAGGTGACTGGTTCAAGTCTTCTGCACCTAAATACCAGACATGATAGAATTCACCATCTATTTTTTGTGCACAAATAGTATACTCAGGTATTTTGGCATCGAACTTAGTTTCTAATTCCTTAACTGCGTCGTTCAGTTTATTGACTGAAAGCTGTGAACCGACTGTATTTAGAAAAAATTTGGTTCTACCGGTAATTTTGATTTCTGTCCTTTCAATATCAGTGAAGGCGATGGTATCTCCAATCAGATATCGCCATGCTCCACTGACACTACTGAGGATCAGTATATAATCTTGATTCAGTTCTACTTCTTTCAAGCTCAGGCTTGGAGCATCATCCACGATGGAACCATCCTCCTTAATGTAATCAGGATTCATGGGAATGAATTCAAAATAGATGCCGTTGTTGGTCAGAAGTTGCATTGAGTCTGTCTCCGGCCTGGTTTGGCAGGCGATAAAACCTTCAGATGCAAGATAGGTGTCTATGATGGTCACCGGCTTACCACAAAGTTCAGCGAAACTTTTAGCATACGGCTCGAAGGCTACGCCACCTGAGGTATAGACTTGCAAGTTAGGCCACACATCATGAATGTTATCAGCCTCGTGATATTTGATCACTTCTTTCATCATCAGCTCCATCCAGGAAGGAATACCGCTTAATCCACTGATGTCCCAATTTTTAGCATTTTTAGCGATCTCATGCACTCTGGAATCCCAATCATCGATCTGCGCAATTTCTTCACCTGGTTTATAGTAAGATCGAAACCAAAAAGGTATTCTGCTGGCACTTATGCCGCTGATTTCACCTTCTTTATGATGTTCTTTTTCTTCTAAATCGGTGGAGCTTCCAAGCATCATGAATTCCTTCTCAAAAAATTCAGGTGGTAAATCAAAATTTCGAAGAGAAGTAATCTGTATGATACCACCTCGTCTGATCGCGGCGATCATGTCATCTGTAACAGGTATCCTTTTACTTTCACTACCTGTAGTTCCTGAGCTCAATGCAAAGTAACCTGGTGATCCAGGCCAAGTAATATCAGGTGTTCCATCATGCATCTTACTCCACCACCTGGCATTTATCTTATCATAATCATGATAAGGTACAGCTTCCACAAAAGCTTGGCGTATATCTTCACTTTCGAGTAACTTATCAAATTTGTAGTAGCGGCCAAAAACCGTATCCTTCGCTTTTTCAAGCAAATTTTCAAGTACTTTTTCCTGATTACTAACGTGATCTTGCTGAGGAACCAATGCTTCTGTGAAGTCAAGAATTCTCTTTACGATATTGCCTAATATTGCCATGACTAGTAAACTTTGATTCTTTACAAATTGATCGGTTTATTTATCAATATTAATATCCAGGTCAGGATGCATATCTTTGCCACTGATGGCATTGAGTACCTCGAAACTTAAAGATATTTGCTCACCTTCGTGATCTAAAGTTCTGACTAATAGTAATTTATCGGAATGAGGAGCGATGGTCACAATGTCTGAATGCTTTTGCAAACTATAGTCAGATGTATTTTTCAATAAATAGGTTGCATCAGAATTGTTGGTGACTTTGACCTGTAGCACAGATGAAGGACCGATGAATCCTTCACTGTCAAAAGAAAGTGAAGATGCTATAATTTTATCTAACCATTGCTCTTCTCCGATGAGTAAATCATTGTACCAGGCTACCGTTCTGCCTTCAAACAAAGCCTCTTTTATACTCTGAATGCTTCTTTCTTCTGCAAAAACCAGCGTAACAGGTCGATGTCCACCTTCTGCCAATCTATATTGATAATCCACCAGGCCATGAATATCAGAAGTGCCGATGGCGGTAAGGCCTTCTTTCTTTGCCAGTTCTAATGCTTCTTCTGAGTAGGTTAAGTCATTGACAACTTCTATTCCATGCAAGTAGTCCTTTTCTACTAAAAGTCGATGAAAGTCCGTCATTCTGGCAACTCCATCTGCTCTTTGCTGAATCCAATCTGGATGATTCCAGAATACAAATGCACCCTGGCGATGTGCTTCTGCGAATACTTCCAATGAATCTTCGATCATCAATTTATTGGCATCTTCGATAAAGAGCGCATTAGAATGACCTGGCGGCATTTTTCGTGTAATTTCTGCACCGTGAATGATTAAAAGGTCATGCGGTTTAGCTTGCTCCACTGCTATTTCATAGGATCTGTTTCGGTCAGGATGAGGGATGTCTTGCTTATGAGGCTGATACTCTAAATGTTCTGTTAGTGAAATGGCATCCAGTCCATCCCTGACCGCTTCCTGAATTCTGATATTGGGCCATACTGACCCATCTGAAAATACAGTATGAATGTGGAGATCAACTTTTAAGGTTTTAAAGCCTTCCACATCAGGGAATTGAATTTTTCGGTCCGTATCCTGGGCTTTGATGATCAGGGTAGCTAATGAAAAGAATAGCAATACATAAAGTGACTTCATTTTTTTGATTTTTTTATATCTGAATAATGCGTATATACGGTTTGAATAAAGGTTAGTATCATTCCTAATCCGATCAATACATAAAACATAGTAAAGATCTTGCCACCGGAAGTTTGTGGTGAAAAGTCACCATAACCGATGGTTGTTAATGTAATGATAGCAAAGTAGAACGAATCAATGAAATTCCAGCCTTCAAGATAATGATAAGTAAGCCCTCCGATGATAATGATCAAAGTGGAGGTAAATAGTAAATCACGATATTCTTTATCTCTTAGGAATGAGATGATGGTTTGAATAAATAGCATAACGACGGATTCTGACTAATTAATGATGGAATAAGTAAATTCTAATTTAGGGTAAAATTATTTTCTTTATATTGATTGGCATAAGTAAGTCTAATGAATAGAAGAAATTTTATACAAACATCGACACTCGCTGCGCCAATGGCCGTTGGAGGATTTTCAATCAAAGAAATTTTTAATAAGTCTGGAGGTAAGCATGACTTTCAACTAAAGTATGCGCCACATCTTGGGATGTTTAAACATCATGCAGGTAGTGATCCTGTGGATCAGATCAATTTCATGGCAGAAATGGGATTTCGTGCTTTTGAGGATAATGGGATGTCTAACCGCGATGTAGATGTTCAGAAGAAAATGGGTGATGCCCTGGCGAAAAATGGAATGGATATGGGTGTATTCGTTGCCCATAAAATTTACTGGAATGAACCCAATCTGGCCGGAGGTGATGAGGATTTAAGGGCTGAATTTCTGGATTACATTAAGAAATCGGTAGAGGTTGCCAAGCGTGTCAATGCTAAATGGATGACTGTCGTTCCGGGTCATCTGGACCTTAGAAAGGAGATGGGTTACCAGACTCAGAACGTAGTAGAGTCTTTAAAGCAAGCAAGTGAGATCTTAGAACCCCATGGGCTGGTCATGGTCTTAGAACCTCTTAATTTTATGAATCATCCCGGACTATTTCTGACTAAATCGGCTCAAGCATATGAAATCTGTAAACATGTAGATAGTCCTTCATGCAAAATTCTATATGATATTTATCATCAACAGATTACAGAGGGAAATTTAATTCCTAACATTGAACAATCTTGGGATGAGATCGCCTATTTTCAAATTGGAGATAATCCAGGCAGAAAAGAGCCTACCACAGGTGAGATCAATTATAAAAATGTATTTAAGTATATACATTCCAAAGGGTACAATGACATACTAGGAATGGAACACGGAAACTTTTATGAGGGCAAGGAAGGAGAAGAAAAATTGATTCAGGCTTACGTTGAATCCGATAGCTTCTAAAAACTGGTCACAGGCTAAAAGATGCCATTTGGCATTTATTGGGTGTCAAATGACCCTCTGCAAGCAGAGTTCACCAATTATCCTGTAAACCAGCTATTTTAAAAGCGAGCAAGCACATTGCGCCTGCTCAAATTTTTATTTAGTTTGTGGAAATAATATATCCCCAAGGGTTCAGCACGATTTCATTTTCACTCAGATCAGCTGATTCACTCATTTCAATTTCGTTCATCTGCGATCTGATATCTTCGGCTAAAGATATTGTTTTTTTCGAATTTGTGAAATTGATACATACGGTGACTCTGTTTTCGTCTTTCTCACGATAGAAAAAAAGGACATCCGGGTCATTGGATATTCTGGTAGGGGCAGCCCCATATTCACCGTTCCACAACGCCGCATTTTCCTTTTTTAACTTCAACAAGTCCGTATAGAAATCCTGATAAGCGTAATTCTCGAACCCGATATTATCTTTTTCAAAAAACTCCAATTGTTTCCTTAATGGTTCTTCTTGCCCTCCATAAATGAGCGGCATGCCATCGAAAGTGGCCGTAAATACTGCCATGGCCTTATGGGCATCTCCCATTCTGTCAAATACAGTACCGGCCCATGTGTTTTCGTCATGATTAGAGGTAAACATCATATGGTAACCCTTTTCAAATTTGCTGGTGTCCTCCATATAATATGCCCAAATGTCGTCTGCATTCTTTTCTCCTTGTGCTACTTCATTGAGCAAATGATGGACTGACCATCCATAATCGGCATGAAAACCTCCTTCATTTCTCTGTTTAGGGACTTCACCTTCTGCTAATAGAAAAATATCTCCTTGTTTTTTTAACTCCTCATTGGCAGCCTTCCAAAAATCATCCGGAACGCCATGGGCGACATCCATTCTAAAACCATCAATATTGCGCTCATTAATCCACCACTTTAAAGTTTCGATCATTTCCGCCCTCATTTCAGGATTATCATAGTTCAAATCTGCCACATCGGTCCAGCCCCATGATTCTCCCGTGTTATAGTCGATAGGGTCTATGATTTCTCCTTCATCATTTTTCGTATACCATTCAGGGTGCTCTTCTATCCAGACGTTATCCCAGCCTGTATGATTGGGCACCCAGTCGATGATGACTTTCATTCCAAGATCATGAATTTTATTAACCATAGCATCGAAGTCTTCAAGCGTGCCGTATTCAGGGTTGACAGCTTTATAGTCTGCTACAGCATAGGGTGAGCCTAAGGTCCCTTTTCGTTTTTCTTTCGATATAGGATGAATGGGCATCAACCATATGATTTCGATTCCCATGTCCTTAATCCTTTGCAGATGGTTCGAGAAGGCTTCAAAGGTCCCTTCTTCCGTAAACTGCCTCATGTTTACTTCATAAATACTGGCATCCTTAGCCCATTCTGGAATATAGGTTTCTTCTGAGTCAACATGGGAGTCAATCTCTTGTTTGTCGTTATTGACTTCACAAGCAGTCAAAAAAATGCTAATGAATAGGAGCTGGTATAAGTGGTTAATCTTTATCATCATTTATATAGTTTCAAATTCGTATTGATCTTGTTTATTTGAAAGTGATTGTACCTTTTCTTTCACTTTGATCTTTATTTCTGGTCCACTAATGTGTTTGAATTCCGTTCTGTTATTTGATATAAACACCTGTACAACAGAACCTCGGAATTTTAATTTGAATGAAAAGCTCTTCCACTGATCTGGTATTTTGGGATCAAAATGCAGTACACCATCTCTCACCACCATGCCACCGAAACCTTTAACTATGCTCATCCATGTTCCTGCCATAGATGTGATGTGTAGACCATCTTCAGTATCATTGTTATAATCGTTCAAATCTAATCTTGCAGTGCGCACATACATTTCATATGCTTTTCTGGGCATATCCAGCTTAGACGCTAAAATAGAGTGGATACAGGGAGAAAGGCTAGATTCGTGAACAGTTCGAGGTTCGTAAAACAAAAAATTTCTTCTGATGGTTTCGAGATCAAATTCATCCTGAAAGAAGAAAAGTCCCTGTAGCACATCAGCTTGTTTGATGAAACAAGATCTTAGAATGCGATCCCATGACCAGTTCTGATTGAGGGGCAGATCTTCTTTTCCGAGTTCGCTTACCAGGATTTGTTCTTTATCCATGTAATTGTCCTGCTGGAGATGGATTTGGTATTCTTCATCAAAAGGATAGTACATCTTATCAATGATGTCTAACCAATGAGCTGTTTCTTTTCCTTCGTCAAAGTTGATTCGCTCTGATATCGCTTGATAATGGTTTGGGTTTTCCTCTTTTAATCCTATAATGGACTGTATGGTATATCGCATTGTCCAGCAAGCAATATAGTTCGTGTACCAATTATTATTGACATTGTTTTCGTATTCGTTGGGTCCTGTAATACCCATCATCACGTATAATTGTCTCTTTTCGGAGAAATGAATTCTCTGTGACCAAAATCGAGAGATAGCTATCAATACTTCCAGGCCGTGTTCACCCATGTATTGATCATCTCCGGTATAATTGATATAATCATAGATGGCATAAGCAATGGCGCCATTTCGATGAATTTCTTCAAAAGTGATTTCCCATTCATTGTGACATTCTTCACCATTCATCGTCACCATAGGGTAGAGTGCAGCTCCATTCTTGAAGCCTAGCATTTCTGCATTTTCAATGGCTTTTTGAAGATGTTTATATCTGTAAATCAACAGTGCCTCCGCTACTGATTGTTCAGCGGTACTCATGTAAAAGGGGAGACAATAAGCCTCTGTATCCCAATAAGTGCTTCCGCCGTACCTTTCACCTGTGAATCCTTTAGGCCCGATATTTAATCGGTAATCATCACCGGAATACGTTTGATGAAGTTGGAATATATTAAACCTTATGCCTTGCTGAGCACTTTCATCTCCCTGAATGGTAATGTCAATGTCGTTCCATTTATCACTCCAAATTTGTCTCTGCGCATTTAGATAATAGTCATATCCGTTGTTAAAGGCCGACTTGAGTACTTCTAAAGCGTTCTTATTCATATCCTCCTTGGGATGATTAAGGGAAGAGAGCATGGAAACGAATTTGGTCACTATGATTTCATCACCTTTCTTTGCTGATGTTTTGACGAAATGACCAACCTGCCGCTCTCTTTCTTCCAATGGAGTTAAAGACTGAACAACGTGGTTCTGTAGTATCTGAACCTTCTGGGCAACGGTTACTTTAAAGCCTGTTTTCTTCGTGGTCGCTGAAATTATGCTCACATCCTTTCTGGTCTCAGCTTTATACTGATGCCAGAAGTTTTCTTCGTAATTAGAATCCTCATTTCTGACATCGAAATCCACTTCAGCTCTACATTCCACCTCAGCCGCTCCTTCAATTACATTTATTTTGTAATAAATTAGCCCTAACTCTTTATTTTCTAATGAGTTAATTCTTTCAGAAAAGATTTTCAATTGTGTGCCGTCGCTTAATTCAATCCAACAAGTTCTGCGCAAGGCACCCTCTTTCATGTCAAGTTCCCTATGAAATTCAATCACTTTTGCGGTGGCCAGGTCTACCCTAATGCCATTGACATAAACATCAATGATGTTCCAATTTGCTGTATTTAATACCTTAGCATAATACTCCGGATACCCGTTTTTCCACCAACCGACTCTTGTTTTATCAGGATAGTAGACACCGCCGATATAGTTGCCTTGTAATGTTTCACCTGAAAAGTGTTCTTCAAAATTCGCTCTCTGCCCAAGACGACCATTCCCAAGACTGAATATACTTTCAGATACTTTATTAAACTCCGGATGAAAACCTTCTTCGATGATCTTCCACGGATGTACGATTAAATAATCTTTCATAATTGCTCTAAAACGTCCATGCTTTCATCAGCAAGACTGGTTAAATTGATATCTGCGATTTTTAGAATTTCAGGATCCCCAATCCCGATGGAATAAAAACCACCTTTTCGCGCTGCCTCAAGTCCTTTATAGGCATCTTCGATGACTACGCATTCCGATGGCTCTACATTCAAGGCTTTGGCTGCAAGTAGAAAAACCTGTGGGTGGGGTTTCGTTTCAGTGGTGTTTGTACCGTCTATAATAGCATCAAAGTGATCCGTTAGGTTTAGACCATCCAGTATTCTTCTTGCATTTTTACTTGCAGATCCTAAAGAGATTTTGATGCCATTTTGCTTACACTCTTGAATCCAATTCATGGTACCCGGTAAAATGTCACTTTCATCAAGCTCTTCAATTAATTCCAGGTAGTACAAATTTTTACTGGCCGCTAGTTTCCTCTTATCATCTTCCAGCATGTTTTGCAACTCACCTAAAGACAGAATATAATTGAGCGAATCCATTCTGCTCATTCCTTTCAGATTTTCATTCTGCTCTTCTGAAAAATCAATTCCCAGCTTGTCTGCTAATGCCTTCCAGGCCTTATAATGAAACTTGGCAGTATCGACAATAACACCATCTAAATCAAAAATAACACCCTTAATATTCTTCTTCCAATCCATATTTATCATACTTAGTGTAAATTTAACACATTAGATGAGAAAGGCAAGTATTGATGCTTTAAATTTGTGCTGTAAGCGTTGGTTATTGGAATTGTTTTTGCAACACAAAAGCATATGACACAAGAAGTAGGACTAAGTAGGGCTCAGATTTCAAGAGCTGCTTTACAAAGACTGTCTCTGGCTATGAGACATCTTTTCATCAGGGGGAGTTATAAACCGCTCGGTGTTTCTGGAGAATCAATGATCAGTTCGATGCTGGCGCTCAACCCTGAAATTTATGGCAGCATGAGTGATTCTGAAAAAGTCGAACTCAATGGTATGCTTTATATATTTCAAAGATTACCCAAAGGAATTGAGCAATGCAGGTACATCAAGTTGATCAGCAGAGAAGGATTAGAAGACACGGACTTTGAACCTATTGTACCGAGTAAACGAAGGCGTAATTGCTATCGCATCGACGAAGAGCAAATGTACATCGAGATGACCAGAGGAAGAAGTGACATTTATGATGTTTTAACGCATCTAACCTTTATGTACATAGAAGCCGAAAAAATCAGAGCTAATAGCCTGGATGCCAAAAACAGAAAAAGAAGGTCCTGGAATATGTTGGAAGCCATGGTCATGGAACTGAGAGCTGGGAATGAGATCGATACCAATGTAGGGTGTACTTATCTATCTGCCATTTTAGGCAGAACATTTAAAGAGACCATGGCTGCAGCAGAAATGTTTGAGCAAGATAAAAATGTCAATTCGTTGGTGGAAATTGTTTATGAACTAGGGAGACTAAGCATGCAGGAGTTTTTCGATGATATAGACAGAGAAATCAGCTTTTCTTCTCCACTTCGTGAAAAACTGGGGCATCACTTTTTTGGAGAAGAATGGGCGAATCAGATCAAAAAGACGATATGGGAAAAGCAATTGGAGCATAAGGAAATTCACATTATCAGTGCAAATCTGCATTCAGTCATGAATACACTTTATGCGAATGGGGCATTAGGTACTAAGGTAAAAAATAAGTCACTGGAAGAGATCGCACTAGAACTGAATAGCAGTAGTGCCGGAAGGGTGAAGGTCAGAGACTACGCTTTTGCTAATGGGATGATAGAGATTCATAACCAAAGTGGTACCAACATATCCGTGCAAATTATTGATTGTGCCAATTTAAAGCCAGACCAATTGCCTAAAGAATTAGGAAAAGATATTGATGCCGAAACCCTAAATAATAAGGTGATCGTAGTCATGGATTATGCTTTCGGGGAGCAAGCCTACGAGACCATGGATGAATTGCTCAAACCATATGAAATCAATGGTCAAAAACACCGAATGAACGTGGCATCGATCAATATTATGGGAAAGGCCGGTATTCTGGAAGGTAAGAAAGGAGACATTATGATAGCCACGGCTCATATCTTCGAAGGAAGTGCTGATAATTATCCTTTTGAAAACGATCTGACCACTGAAGACTTTCAGGATAGTGGGCTAGGAGTATATCAAGGCACAATGATTACAGTGCTGGGTACATCATTGCAGAACAGAGATATACTACAATACTTTCTTAAATCCTCATGGAAAGCAGTAGGACTCGAAATGGAAGGGGCACACTATCAGAAGGCCATTCAGGCTGCGTCGCTCATCAGAAATAATATATCGGAAGAAGTCAAAATCCGCTATGCCTATTATGCCTCTGACAATCCATTGGTAACAGGAAGCACATTGGCTTCAGGTTCATTGGGCATCAGTGGTGTTAAGCCCACCTATTTGATAACTTCCAAAATCCTGGAGAAGATTTTTGCATAGCTTTATTTATCTTGTCTTCTAAAAAATAATGACAGTAGAGGAAGTAATGACTCAATTAGAGTCATGGGGTAATCCACAAACCAAGAAAGTCCTCATGAATCATGGAGCGAGGGAACCTTTCTACGGAGTCAAGGTGGCAGATCTAAAAAAGATCGTGAAAAAAGTAAAGAAGGATCATGAACTGGCCATGGCGTTGTACGAGACAGGAAATTCAGATGCCATGTATCTCGCAGCGCTGATCAGTGATGAATCCAAAATGACCAAGAGTGACTTGCAGAAGTGGGCGGAAGGGGCTTATTGGTATATGATAAGTGAGTACTCTGTTGCCTGGGCAGCTGCAGAAAGTCCCTATGCTGAGGAGCTTGCAGATGAGTGGATTGAATCTGAACAAGAAAATATTGCTTCAGCAGGGTGGGCTACATGGTCTAACATTGTTTTATTGAAACCCGATGATGAATTGGATTTAGATAAACTGAGAAGATTAATGTCAAGGGCAGAAGAAAATATTCATGACAGAGAAGACAGAGTTAGTTATGCTAAGAACAACTTTATCCTGGCAGTTGGCGGATCTGTTAAGGCACTGACAAAAGAGGCCATGGCAGCAGGAAAAAGAATTGGTAAGGTTAAGGTCAATATGGGAGAAACTGCCTGTAAAGTTCCTTTCATTCCTCAATACCTTCAGAAAATGGCAGATAAGGGTAAAATAGGATACAAGAAGAAAACTGTGAAGTGTTGAGAATCATTCATACGGCAGATTGGCACATCGGGAAGAATCTGCACAAAGTTCCTATGCAGGATGAATTGAGAGCCTTCTTCGATTGGTTGATCAAAACCATTATTGAACGCGACATCCAACTGCTTTTGGTCTCAGGCGATATATTTGATTATGCCAATCCTTCAGCGGAAGATCGTAAAATGTATTTTCACTTTCTGAAGAGGTTGATTGATACTGATACCAAAATCATTATTACCGGTGGAAATCATGATTCAGCGGGCTTTCTCAATGCTCCCAAAGAAATTCTCGGAGCTCTGGATATTAGTGTGATCGGTGAGGCTACGGAAAACATGGAAGATGAAATAATTGAGGTTTTTGATGCTGAAGGAAGTCTAAATTTAGTCGTAGCTGCTGTACCGTTTCTTAAAGACAAAGATTTAAGACATCGCGATCAAAGGCACCAATATAATAATAGAACAGATGAGATTAGAGCAGGAATTGCACGGCATTATGAGCAATTAGGTATTATTTGCGCAGAAAAGTATGCTGAAGTTCCATGCATTGCCATGGGACATCTTTATGCCATTGGGGCGGATCCGAGTGATAGTGAAAGAGATATCCATATGGGCAATGAGGCTGCAGTAGATTCCGCGATTTTCCCTGAAGTGTTCGATTATGTGGCACTGGGTCATATTCACAGACCTCAGATCATTGGCAAAAATGAATACATCCGATACTCGGGCTCCCCTATTGCATTAAGTTTTTCAGAAAAGAAAGACCTAAAAAGCGTGGTATTGTTTGAAGTTAGTGATAAAGCGATTACTGAACCCCAAGTGATCGCTGTCCCGAAACGAAGAGCATTGATTCGGATCACAGGAAGTTTTGAAGAAGTGAATAGGGAGTTGAATGATTTTGAGTCTTCACACCCTTTGCCTGCTTTTATAGAGGTGATTCTGAAAGAGCCGTCATTTAGTTCAATGATTATTTCCAAGTGGGAAGAGGCCAAGCAGGAGTTCCAGGAAAACCCCTATTTTAAAATCATTAGGGATAAAATTGAATTTAAAAAAGGGGCGAAAGATATTTCAGAGCTGTTTGAGCCTTCAGTAAGCATTGAAGAGTTAACGCCTATTGAGGTGTTTAATAAAAAGATAGAAGCGGAAGAATTAGACGCTAAGCAACAGACCATTTTGAGAAATGCATTTACGGAATTGTTGGAAATGATGAATGATGAGGATTAGAAGGATTACTTTTTACAACATCAATAATCTGAAAGGTGGGCCGCATGAAATTTCATTCGAAAGAGAGCCTCTTTCATCCACTGCTATTTTTGCCATAACAGGTCCGACAGGTTCTGGAAAATCGACCATACTAGATGTCATAACATTGGCACTTTACAATAGGATTCCCAGACACGGTAAAGTCTCAAAAAATGCCATTCTGGATCAAGGATCTGTCATTACTCATCATGCCCAATCAGCCTCTGCTGAAGTCGAATACGAGGTAGAGGGATTAAAATATATTTCTACGTGGTCTGTAGAAGTCGCTCGTACAGGAAATCTAAAAGATTATGAAATGTCGTTGATTGATCCTTCAGGGAATTACATTGACATTAAGAAGTCTCAAGTGCCTGATAAAAATGCAGAGATCATCGGTTTAAATTACGATCAATTCGTGAAATCGATTATTCTTTCTCAGGGTGAATTTGCGCGATTTCTAAAATCTGATAAGAATGAGCGAGGTGAAATGCTTGAGAAACTTACGGGCACCGACATTTATCGCAAATTAGGATCCAAAGCGTATGAAAAAGCAAAGGAGATCAAAAGATTATTAAGATTTGAAGAAGATCTGGTAGGAGAAATGAAATTAATGGATCAGGAATCCTTAAAGCATTTAGAGCAGGAACTTTCAGAAGCAAAAGAATATAAACGCTCTCTTGATAAGAAAATTACCTTCACTTCATCTTTGGTTCAAACAAAGGAACGACAGCAGGTTCTTCGCAAAAAGTTAAAGGTTGTGGAAAGTGAACTGGCTCTGTGTGAGGCTCGATTAACAGATCTTAAAGGACAGAAAGCTGCACTGCATGTTCACGATGAAGTTTCTAAACTTGCAAAGGAAATCGCGCTATTCCAAAAGTCCGAGCAGGGAATCAGAGAAAGCGAATTATTTATTAAGGATCAACAGATGATGCTGTCAAAAGCACAACTGGCGTTGAAAGATGCACTCAAAGAAATGAGTGAATTTGTTCATGAACAAGTGGACCTAGACACCTACGTCTCCGTAAAAGAGCACTTCGAAAAATTAGTACAGGACTATGATTATGAACTAAAAGCCACATTGCAAGAAGGCAAACGTTTGCGAACTGAAATTAATCAAAAACTCGCCGACTTGTCTTTAGATATTGAATTTGATAAAGATCCAACTAAGGCTAAGAATCAAATTCTAGAACATCTTGTGAAATTAGAGACCATTTTTTCTGAAGCTGGTTTGAGCCAGGAAGATGACCATCAGGCTGTCCATCATGAGATCAAAAAATTGATCGAGCGTACCACCCGGTTGGAAAAGTTGGTTCAGTTGGAAAAGAACATGAGAGAACTGGAACTTGATATCAATGTAAATCAGAAGGCAAGTGAGATAGATTCCAGGCAGCTTTCTTCTCTACAAAATTTGTTTGACAAACAATCAGCACTTTTAAATTCTTTCAGGCAAGAGATGAAGCTTCTGATGAAGCAAAAAGAAGATGCCATAAAAATTGCAAGCTTGGAAAAGCTTCGTTCAGAACTGAAAGATGGAGAAGCTTGCCCATTATGCGGTTCTCTGGAACACCCTTACAGCGATCATGTCGATTTTCAATTAGAGGATGAGTTATCTCAACGTATTTCAGAAAAAGAGAAAAGTATTGCTGTACAAGAGCAAGAGTGGAATACGCTTTCTAGAAATATAAATCAGCTTATTGCCAGGTTAAAAATGAATACCGATCAGGTCGATGCATCTCGCAAAAAATTAAAGGACTTGACGAACCAATTTGATAAAGTTCGAGAAGATCTAAGAGAAGATTTCGAAGATCCAGAAACATATTTAAAAGAGGTTCGTGCTTTACTTTTGAAAAAGGAAGAGGGGCTTTCTGCTTTAATGGACTGGAAATTACTTAATCAGATCATATCGCTTTATGATCAACTAGGAGTGACCATTAATTCTTATAAGAAATTAGATCAAAAGCGGAAGTCAAAATTTAAAGGCGACCAGGTCTCTGTTGAATCGAAAAAAATTGAGCAGAAAATTCAGGAACATGTGAATTTGTCCAATAAAGCTGAGGCTTTTATAGAAGATAGAAAACGTTCGATGGTCAATTTCGAGAAGCAGAAATCTGAGCTTTCTAAGAAGTTGAATGCAGAGATTCAGGAGAGAGGATTACATAAGGTTGAAGAATTAGCAAAGTTACTTCTGTCGAAAGAGGAAGCAGAAAAAATAAGGTCTGAATTGAAGTCGGCGCATGAGCGAAAGTTGATGATGACTGCAGAAAAGCAATCGATTGAAAAAGAATTGGATCAAGTGATTTTGAGAGATACTAAGCAGTATGAAGATTTGGAACAATTGAGACAAGAATTGACAATGAGCGAAATGGAACGAGACAAGATAAGTGCCTCTTTGGGAGAGTTTCAAGCTATGCTAAAGCAGGAAGCGACCAAAAGAGATCAAGTGCAGGAGCGACAAAAACGGATTTCACATTTGAGAAAGGAAAATGAAAAATGGGCTTTGCTGAAAGATTTTATTGGATCTGCCAAGGGTGATGTCTTTGCTAATTTTGCACAAGGTTTGACACTAAAAAATCTACTGGCCCATGCGAATCGTAGGCTGCAAGACCTGACAGATCGTTATTTGCTAAACAAGCCTGGGAACGATGGTACTTTAAGTATCATAGATCGTTACCAGGGAAACATAGAGCGTGCAGTGACCACTTTATCAGGTGGGGAGGTGTTTATCATCAGTTTAGCCCTTGCTTTAAGCCTTTCTGATATGGCATCTAAGAATATAGCGCTGGAGAGCTTGTTCATTGATGAAGGTTTTGGAACTTTGGATCAGGAAACCTTGGATGTTGCGATGTCCACTCTTGAATCACTCCAATCAGAAAGCAGAAAGATAGTGGGCGTCATTTCACACGTAGAAGCTTTAAAAGAAAGAATAACGACCCAGATACAACTGAAGAAGAACGCACAGGGCTATAGTACGATTGAAATTACGAGCTAACTCTGAATATGTGCCAGATGGTGTTTGCAATGCCATTGATAATGAAGTAAATTTTCTCCAAGGTTGGTTTCGGCATTCCTTTCAGGGTGATAATATGACCTCTGAAAGTCGTCATCGGTCATGTTTCTAAGTACCAATGTCCATCTTTCATGAAGTGCATCAAGCAATTGCATCGACGGACCTATAAAAGATTGGTAGTCTGGTTGCTCAGCCCAAGCTTTTTCATTGTATGCTTTAATCGTAGGAGTATCCTCAGTCAGTGCCCACTTAAAGCGGATGTAAGCATTCATGTGGCTGTCTGCGCAATGATGAACCACTTGTCGCTTGGTCCATCCTCCAGGACGGTAAGGGCGATTTAATTCTTCTTCAGACAAACTGGCGCAGGTTTTTCTTACTTCTTTAGGAAACGCTGCAATTGTTTGAATGGCTTCTTTTTTGCTTTCTGGCGTAAAGGGTTTGACCACATGAACTCCGATCGGATATCTAAGTTTATCTGTACTCATATTAAAAGTCTTGTATTTCTGTTTGTAAACTTTGCCGATCTTCATAATCCTTTAAAAGGTGGCGTTGTAAAGTGTTCAGTTCCTTTTCCCAATTGTTCTTTCTCAGAAAAACCAGAAGTTTGCGCATTTCATTTGAACTTTCCTTTCCAAGATATTCACTTAGATATTGATCAGATAATCTGATTAGAACTTTGGATAATTGATTGCTATTTCTTTTGATAAATGCGGCTCTGTCATAGATGTGTCTTAATGCATATCTGCTGTCGATTAAATAGTCTATCAACTCTGCTGTACGTTCATCATGAGCCAGCAAATCCAGATATAAAGATTGATATTCGAAAGATCTTTTACTTGCAATTTTTTCCTGAATATTCTCAAAGAAGTTCGAGCTGCTTTCAGGAAATTTGCGTTGAACAGTCCGGTAGTAAAATATGTCTTTGAAAAGGAATAAACCAGCGTGAGCGTGAGCAATCACTTCATCTTGATCCCCAATTTTCAAAAGTAGCTTCATGTATGATTTAGACAAGTAAGAATCCTTTAAATGCCCATTGACCTCGAATAATTCTATGAAATTTTTCAAGCCTTTATAAGCCTTAAATTCCATAAGACGATCCACGATACTGTAAACTGCTTGGCTACTCAGAACCGGAGCCGTGGTCTTTTTCAAGTCAATATTTTTTTCGATATAATATTGACGAATGATCCACAATTTTTGAAGTTCTCCATCATGTAATAGCACTGAATTTAACTTCGACATTAAAATCTCTTGAAGTCTCGATCGCTTGCTCTGAAGTCCAGCTGGATCGAGTAAAATTAATAGCAGATTATGCTCTGCGTGGGTAACATGATAGTAAGACCTACCTGCTAGTTCTGACCCGAAATCAATAATGCTGCGACGAAGAGACGGTGCAATTGGCATATCCAATAGCAGCCTAAACTGCTTGTGAAAATGTCTTACCTTGTCGAGTATTTCTTCATGCTCACTTGCAGTCCAATGATTCACATAAGAGACTTTGCTAAGTAATGCTTTGATGATATAAAATGCTTCCGTATACTGTTTGAGTGAAATAGAATCTTCAAATTGTGCATCAAACTTATCTGCAACAGATATAAATTGTCGGATTCTTTGATGTGAAATTTTATGATCAACCTCGGTTGCAGGTTTAATGATGCTGTTTAGAATGCCTTCATATTTTTCTTCATTATTTTCAATATCTACTTTTCTAGCAAAGCTCGCCTTTAAGGCCGTCGAAAACTTTTTATTCTTTCTGGAATAATTTCTGATGAATACTTTTAAGTCATCTGGTTCAATTTGATTGAGCAGATTCGGAATGCTCAATTTTTTTGGGACTGATCTGACTACCTGAGGACCTCTGGTAATGGGTTTAGTTTTCGCCATCCTCAAATCAAAAAGTGCGGAAGCGATATGTTTGCATTCCTGATTGGCTTTAAATTTAGAACAGTCACAAGAATAATTCAGGACTTTTTTGGGAGATACAAGAATTTCGATCTCATATACTTTCCGCTCCCTCACTTCGAAGGACCACAAATTCTTTTCGACTTCTTCCTTATGAATCACAGCATTTTTCTCATAGAGTTTCTGTCCTTGGGCTATCAACTCAGGAGAAATGTGTAAATCAAAATTTTCTAGTAAAAAAGCCATATTAAAACTTAAGTGAGAACATTAAAAATACAGCCTTTCGGTGATAGCGGAAGCATAAAGATCACTTTTTTTATTTTATCTTTGTGATCTTATATACCAAAGGCAATAACGAGCGTACATATTGTGAAAAAAATTATATTTATAAGGCATGCTAAGTCTTCATGGAACTCGGGGGCAAGTACTGATTTTGACCGACCATTGAATGACAGAGGTAGAAGAGATGCTCCAATAATGGCTAATAAATTAAAGGATATTATACCTGAAGTGGATGGTATAATCAAAAGTCCTTCCAGGCGTACAAACCAAACGGCTGAATTTTTTATCGATGCTTTTGGTTTAAATGAACAGCAGGTGATATCAGAGCGCGCATTGTATCATAGTTCACTAAGTACGATCATGGATCATGTGCAGAGTTTGCCAGCAGAATGGAATACAGTATTGCTTTTTGCACATAATCCTGGAATGACCTATATCGCAGAATATTTCGGCATGTATGACGTGGAAAATGTACCCACATGTGGCATGACCTTGGTGGAAAGTAACGTTAAGGATTGGGCAGCATTAAATAATGAAAATTCTAAAATAATCGCATTTGAATATCCTAAGAAGTATAGTCGTTAATTCTTTTTTTGTTTTAATGATCTCATGTCAAAGTGGCAAAAGTGAACTCAGTGACGAAAAATTAGCGAAAATCATTGCGGATATGCACATTTCAGAATTAGCTTTAGAGCGGTATAATGAATCTTTTCAGGATAGCTTAAGTGAAGTTTTTATAGAGAAACTTTCCGTTATTCACGATGTGCCCAAAGAAACGATAAAGAAAGAAGTTGAATTATTGATGCAAGACCGGACAAGGCAATCAGAAGTTTATACTTTAGTGATTGATATTTTGCAGGATATAGAAAAGGAGTCTAAGCAAGATAATATGCAAATACCTCCTAAACAAAACTAAACCAATGGGAAAATCCAGAATACTTCTAGTAGATGATGAACCAGACATCTTAGAAATGTTAAGTTATAATCTGGAGAAGGAAAAATACAAAATCATGACCGCTTCTAATGGCAAGGAAGCATTGGAAAAAGCAGTTGATTTCTCTCCTGATTTGATACTGCTTGACATCATGATGCCTGAAATGGATGGGGTGGAAGTATGCTATCAGTTGCGGGAGAAACCTGAGTTTTCGGACACTGTGATTGCTTTTTTAACGGCTAGAAGTGAGGATTTTACTCAGATTTCTGCTCTTGAAGCCGGCGGAGATGATTTTATTGTAAAGCCCATAAAACCTAAAGTATTTAATAGTAGGGTGAAAGCATTGTTACGCAGAAATGAAAAGAAAACGAAGAAGATTAAAACAAAATTTAAATTCGGTCCTCTTTTAATCAATACTGAAAAATACAATATTAGAATTCACGGTCAAAAGGTAAAGATGGCTAAGAAGGAATTTGAACTACTGATGCTCCTTACTTCCAGTCCGGGTAAAGTTTTTAAAAGAGAAGAAATTTTACAGAAGGTTTGGGGCAGGGGAGTAGTCGTGGGCGATAGAACCATCGATGTCCATATAAGGAAATTACGAGAGAAAATAGGGCCTGAATTTTTCAAAACGCTCAAAGGGGTGGGGTATAAATTCGAATTTTAATGTTTAGGAATCTCTCCCCCAGAGCGCTCACGATATATATCGCTGTCTTTGTTTCACTTTTTAATGTTGCCATTCAGGTTGTTTTTACATTAATCAATGGCTTGGAGCTAAATGTACTATTGCTCGTTGTTTCAGGGTTAGGAAGTTTAATCATTTGCTATCTGATCGTTCGATTCTTCATAGTGACCTACCTGATTAAAAAAATAAGATTGATTTATAATATTATCCAACAATCTAAATTTGGCAAATCGTCCGATATTAAAAACGAGAGTAGTTTGATTTCTGGGAATGTTTGGAAATCCGTAGAGTCGGATGTTAAAAAATGGGCCAATCTTACAGAGGAAGAAATTAAGAACTTAAAAGAACTGGAAAAGTATAGAAAGGAATTTGTGGGAAACATATCCCATGAATTAAAAACACCGATTTTTACCATTCAAGGATACATTCATACCCTCCTTGAAGGGGGATTGGAAGACAAGAACGTGAATGTAAGATTCTTGAATCGGGCTGCTATAAATGTGGATCGACTCATCACTATTGTAGAAGATCTGGAGGTCATATCTAAATTAGAGTCAGGAAGTGATACATTGGAAGTTGAAGTTTTTGATCTTAAGAAATTGACTTACGAGGTGATTATGGACCTTGAAGTGCAAGCCAAACAAAAGGGGATCAAGTTAAAATATGATACCAAGGCACCTAATTTTCAAGTGAAAGGAGATCGAGAGAAGTTTCGTCAGGTGTATAACAACCTCATTTTTAATTCCATTAAATATGGAAGAGAGAAGGGAACAACAAATATTGAGTTTTTTGATCTCGAAGAATATATTTTGGTCGAAGTAAGTGACAACGGGATCGGCATACAACAAAAACACCTGAATCATCTTTTTGACAGGTTTTATAGAGTCGATAAATCAAGATCCAGGGATGTTGGTGGTTCCGGCTTAGGTCTTGCTATTGTCAAACACATCGTAGAAGCACATAATCAAACCATTAATGTCAGAAGTAAGCAAGGTGAAGGATCTACCTTCGGCTTTACCATTGCAAAAGCTTAAGTAAGTAGGAAGAGGGCCCACATAAGTGGTCAGGACTAAAGTAGGTGTTGTACTAAGAACGAAGTTTAATAACAGTCGTTTCGGGCTGATTCTCTGAAATCTGAGATTCATCTTTGAAGTGAACGTGGTCCAACTGCTCAATAATGTGATCTCGGGTTTCGAAAAATTCAGGAAGTTGTTCTTTTGGCATAGGTTCAGGAGGAGGAAAATTTTCTTTCAGGTGATTAACCTGTCTGCCATTTTTCCAGAATCGGAAACACACATGAGGTCCCGTTGCAAGACCTGTGGATCCAACATGTCCTATTACTTGCCCTTGCTTTACATGAACACCTGGTTTAATCCCGGCTGCGAATCTTTGCATGTGCAAATATTGGGTTGAATAAGTCTTATCATGCTTGATCTTAACGTATTTGCCATTGCCCTTTGTATATCCAGCTTTGGTTACCACACCATTTCCGACCGCAAGGATAGGAGTACCATATGGTGCCGCATAATCCGTTCCTAAATGCGGTTTTCTACGCTTTAAGATCGGATGTAATCTATTCATGTTGAAGCTGCTGCTTATTCTTGAGGCTTTGACCGGGGATTTTAAAAACCCTTTCTTAGTAGGACGACCCTCCAAATCATAAAAACCTGAATACTCGTCATTTTCAAAATAGACAGCATAGTACTCATTGTCAGAATTCTTGTAGTAAGCACCCAGTAATCTGCCAATTCCCACCGGATCACCTTCTATATACTTTCTTTCAAACATGAGTTTGTATCGATCGCCGTCCTGAATATGATAAAAATCAATGGACCAGGCCAGCGCATCTTCCATTTTCTCGATCAACATAGGACTGAGACCTTGTTCTTTCATAGACAGCCAAAGAGAAGACTGTACAATACCAGCAGTTGTTTCCACGGAAGTGGTCACCTCTCGTTCAACGATCTGAACATCAACACTGTCTCTTAAATCGTAAACCACGTACCGAAATGGATCGGGCTCATAAACAAAGTATTCAGCAGCTGAGCAGCTATCGCTTCGCACAATAGCATATTTCTTCCCAGCTCGAATGTTTCTGACGCTAAAAACATCCTTGGCCTTATTTTCCAGTTCGAAGATTTTAGGCAGTGGAATATCATACCCCATTAAAATATCTGCAAGGAATTGATTGGGAAACAAAACATGGTCCTCTACGGTATACAATTGTTCATCGAAGCCATATTTTAAAGACTCTGAAGTTATCATTTCTTCAGGTGTGACGGGCTCACTTTCTATCACTTGATCAAGATCTATAAAATTGTAGGCTGTGATAAGAGTACCCAAAATGATCAGGGCACCTACCAGATTGTAGAAGGTTTTTCTTTTCTTATTGATATTGCTCACTCCATCCGTTTTTTAATAGGCTGCTGCTCTTACAGCGATAAATTTAAGTTTTTCAACACAAATAACAAATATAAAGCATTATATATATGATAATTATTTATAATTTGTTTTTCTGAGTCTAGAACCGTTTATTGAACGCAAATATAGCAATGAACATTATACTTAGCGCAATATTGTTTTGGTGTTATGATCTTATTCACAACTACTTAATGACAGCTAAGTGTCATTTTCACCCTACTTCATTACTGCAATATTTTATTTAAATTCGCACACTGCATGAAATCAATCAACATCCACGGTAGGCTCCTGTCATTCGATTACCCCAAGATAATGGGTGTGGTCAATGTCACCACAGATTCGTTTTATCGCGCATCTCGGGTACAGTCCATTGACGCAGCCATGGAGATGGTGGGTGAAATGCAAAGTGAAGGCGTGGATATCATTGACATTGGTGCTGCTTCTTCCCGGCCTGGTGCAGAGCTGAAGGAGGCAGAGGAAGAATGGAGTGAATTAGAGCCCACATTAAGGGAAGTGATACATAATTTTCCTGAGATTCCTATTTCAATAGATACCTATCACAGCTTTGTCGCCAGAAAAGCCATCGAAATGGGTGCGGGTATCCTGAATGATATCAGTGCTTTTGAATTGGATCAACAGCTCTTGGACGTCATTTCGGAAACCAAAACGCCTTATGTATTAATGCATATGAAAGGTACTCCGACAGATATGCAGAATCATCCAAGCTATGAAGATGTCACATCTGAAGTCTTGCAATTCTTCATCAAGAAGTTACGACTATTGAGAGATTGTGGAGTCAATGATGTTATCATAGATCCGGGTTTTGGCTTTGGAAAGACGGTCAAACAAAACTACGAGCTGTTCAATCACATTGAGGTTTTTAAAATTCTTGAGTGTCCAATTTTAGTGGGGGTGTCCCGAAAATCAATGATTTACAAACCCTTGAATATTGATTCTTCGGAATCTTTAAACGCTACTTCTGCGTTACATTTAAAAGCACTTGAATTGGGTGCCAATTTACTGAGGGTGCACGACGTTAAAGAAGCGAAGGAAGTAATTGGTGTTTATAAGTTGCTTAAAAATCAATAGCACCGAAATTTTTCGATTTATTATTGAATGAAAGAAGAACCGAAAGGACAGGGTAAAAGTAAGAGTACATGGTGGTCAAGACTGCTTATGTATGCCCTTTCCTTGTTGCTCTTTCTACTCTTCACGATTGCTTTAATTCTTTATGTACCTGCTGTACAAAACTTTATGGTTGATAAATTGGCCAGCAGAATATCGCAATCGATAAATGGCGATGTGAAAGTTGGAAAAGTGAAGTTGAACGTATTCAAAGGTCTGGTCATGGAGGACTTTGTAATCAGCAATGAATTTAGTGGAGATACCGTTTTGTATGCAACTTCGCTAAATGCTGGACTTGACGATAACCTTTTATCATTATTTAGTCGCAAAGCCAATATCAATCAAATAGAACTGCGTGGATTGTCTTTCAGCGATGTAAGAGGAAATGCACCCACCTATTACAAGTTAGCGGATCTATTTCAGAAGAAAGATGTTGTACAGCAGACAGGTGTTGCGGGCAATCCTCCACCATTCAATCTCAATGTAGATGATGTAATTTTGCATGATTTTACGTACACTTATATCGATAGTATCAAAGGCGAACAGCGTTACTTGCTATTGAATAAGGCCGTCATATCGATAGACAGCATTAACCTGCAAAAGCAGGACTTTTATATATCAGATTTAGATGCAGATGGAATGAAATTCGATCTTACCTTTTTTGAAAAAATTCCATCAGAAGAAAGAATAGAAGAGATAAGGGTTCAAGACAGCATATATTCAATTCCAGATACTTTTGATCTGTATGTAGAAAATCTTAAAATCATAAACGGCGAGTTTGCTCAAAGAGATCTGACCAGACAACTTCACGGAGTTGCAAAAGAATTTGATCCTGCTAGGATACTTGCCGATAACATCAGTATAGAAGCAACGAATTTTTATACGAATTCCATGGCTGAGATTTCTACAAAAATCGAAAAAGGGAGTCTCGTATCCCAGGACGAACAGATTCATATCAATGATTTTATATGTGAGGAATTTTCTCTAAGCTCAAGAAAGATGATCTTTGAAGGACTGAAAATTGAAACAGATAACAGTGTCATCAGGGACAACCTCATTTTCAAGTTTAGAAATATTAAGGATTTCAATGACTTTAATAACAGAGTCATCATGGAAGGTAATATTGCCAATAGTAAAGTGGGAATCGGTGAACTCTTATATTTTGCGCCCGCAATGAAAAAGAGTGAATTTTTTACCAGGAATCTGAAAAGGCAGATCTCTCTTAATGGCCAGGTAGTGGGGAGGGTTAATAGCCTTTCTACTCCGGACATCACCATTAATGTGGGTGAAGAATTATCCGTAAAAGGGCGGATGATCTCGAGAAATCTTGCCGATGTTGATGATGCTTTATTAAACCTGGATCTCAAGGAATTTTCTATGACGGTTGCAACCCTTAGTGAACTGATCCCGGGATTCACCCCACCTCCTAACTTCTACAAGTTAGGGCGATTGAAGTTTGACGGAAGATTTGATGGTTATTTCCAGGACTTTGTAGCATATGGAGGCCTGAGTTCTGACTTAGGCTATGCCGACCTGGACATGAGACTGGATTTGAAAGAAGGAAGTGAAAACGCACAGTATTCAGGGGCAGTGGAATTACGAGAATTCGACCTGGCCCAATGGTCGGGAAATGATCAATTTGGTATTCTGGAAATGGAAGCGGAGGTAGCAGATGGAAAAGGACTCAGATTGGAGTCGGTATATGCTGAATTACAAGCTAATGTAAACCAACTGGAGTACAGGGATTATATCTACAGGGATTTCAGCATGGAAGGGAAGTTCGAGCAAAATTTGTTTGATGGTGATTTTTTGATATCTGACCCGAACATCGACCTGGACTTCAGCGGAACCATTGATTTTACAGATTCTATTCCGGTCTATAATTTTATCGCAGATGTGAATGCTTTAAAATTGAAAAAGTTAAACATACTGGAGGATGATTTTGCCCTTGAAGGGAACTTGAATATCAATGCTAATGGTACAGATATTAATAATGCTCAGGGTATTGCTTCAGGTACTTCCTTTATATTTTATAAGGATGGAAATGAATTTAGACTGGATAGTTTTGATCTGACAGCTAAAGGAGCTTATCCGGAAAGAAGAAATTTTAAACTGGAATCTTCACTTGCAGACATTGAACTCAATGGAACATTTAAATTGGAAGAGTTGCCGGACGCCTTCTTGTCTAGTTTAAAAACCAATTATCCAAATTTCACCCAACAAATTACTCACTTTAGATATCCTGAACCCAGTCCCGGATATGATTTTGATATTGACTTAACGATTAGAGAATCCGAAGATATTTTTGAGGTTCTTTTAGGTGAATCCATTTTCATAAGAGATGCCACTGTTCTGGGTAGAATCAGCGATGAGACCAATAGAAGTGCATTAGACATCAGTTTTCCATTCTTGGAAGTAAATGGCAATGTATTTGGAGGAATAGTGGGTGACTTATTTGCTCAATCTGATGTAGGAACCTTGAATCTCGTGGTAGAATATGCTAATATAAGCAATGTGGAATTCTCACCTGTTAAAGTGGAGGCCATTGCAAGAGAAGAACAGATGCAGTTCACCGTGTCCAGTGCAGAGCTTTTAGATAGTTTTACGGATATTTATGTCAATGGTATTTTGAAGACAGAAGGTGATTTGTTCAAAGTTCGATTTGAGAATACCAGTTTCGAAGCATTTGGCAGTTCCTGGAAGTTTAATCAAGATAATAATATTCTTTTTGGGACGGACTACATTTCAATTGATGATCTGGTCTTGTCTGACGGTCAACGAGCATTAAGTTTCGATGATATTAACGAGAAAGGGGTAGCGGTTAACATTAAGTCTCTCAATACAGCTTTCTTCAATAGGTTGACGAATGCCCGACTTCGTGGAAACATTGATGGTGCTATAGAAGTGGAAGACGTTTTCAAATTTAGAGGCATCAACGCATCAATTAATATACCTTCCTTTGGCTTCGAAGATCATGAGTTCGGAAGGGTTAATCTGGAAGCAAGAACCAATCATTTAGATGAACCGGTAAGTTATGAATTGGTGGCCTATGACAAGAATAAAAACCTACGTTTAGATGGAAATTATGACATCGGCCTGAAAGAGAATAGTGGGGACTTGCGCATCAATAATTATCCGTTGGATTTGCTGGAGTACATCATCACAGATGGCTTGTCTGAGACCAATGGTCAATTTAATGCAAGCGCTAAATACCATGGTAAGTTGGCTTATCCGGAATTAAATGGAGAGGCAGAAATAGTAAATGGTAAAGCTAAAGTAGATTATTTGGGGACACGATATAAAATTGGAGAAAATAAAGTCAAGTTTACAGATGGATTTATTGATTTCACAGACGGCGTCCTGATAGATTCCAGAAATCAAAAGGCAACAGTAAGGGGTGGAATGAGGCATTCAGCTTTTCGGGATTTTTCACTGGATTTAACCATCAGTTCTGAACAGTTCATTGCACTCAATACCACTAAAGATGATAATCCGTCTTATTATGGATTTGCACAGGGGGCTATAATCGTCAACTTCACAGGGCCTTTTGAGGCCATTGTCATAGATGTTACGGCTACCACCGGTCGGGATACAGAACTCAATTTACCTGTAGAATATACTGCGGAAGAATACACGACTGATTTTATTGAGATCATTGATTATAATAAAGAAGAAAGGCGCATTGACAGAGGCGAAATCAATTTGGATGGTTTGAGTCTCGATATGAAGGTTAATGTGACTGAGGATGCACGAGTGGTTATATTGTTTGATGAAACAGCTAAAGACATACTGGAGAGTGAAGGAAGAGGAGCTATACGTCTGACGATCAATCAGGAAGGTCAGTTTGAAATGAATGGAAACTACGAGGTGGTAAGTGGACAGTATTTATTTACTATACCATCCTTATTGGTCAATAAGTCTTTTAACATTCAAGATGGTGGAAGTATTGAATGGAGGGGAGATCCATTAGATGCTAATCTCAATATTGAGGCTACTTATCGGGACATACAAGCACCCTTGACCATATTTTTGGAAGAATACATACCTCAAAGTCCTGATGGCTTAGGATCAAATAGGATTGCTGATCTGGCCAAGCAAAGAACTGACGTTTCGTTGACGATGGATCTCGGAGGAACCATGTCTCAACCGGACATTGATTTTGATATTTCGTTTCCGAATTTAGTGGGTGAACTAAAACCCCTGACTGAAGGAAAATTAAGAACACTGGAATTGAATCAGGATGCGTATAATGATCAGGTTTTTGGATTGATATTGCTTAGAACATTTTTACCCACTAACTCTAATCAAGTTGGAAACAATATTTTGAATAGCAATAATTTAATTGGAACGGGCTACAGTACCATCAGTGAGTTCGTATCCAATCAATTTTCTATTCTACTATCCAGTTTGTTCGATGAGGCATTGCAAGGTAATGGCTATCTTACAGGTGTGGATGTCAATTTGTCTGCCAATAAAAACCCCATTGGCATTGCTCAGAGCACGAATTTCCTGTTACCTGATGAATATGACATCAATTTTGTATCCAGCTTTGATGAAGACAAGTGGAATATTCAATTGGGTGGAAGCTACGTGGTTAATAGCGTATTCGATGTAGGGACATATTTTGCACCAGACTTTGTGGTGGAATATTATATCACTGAAGATAGACGGCTGAAACTTAATCTTTATGCCAGATCGGACTATGACGCCTCGAGAACTCGTAAAATTCAGTCCGGGATTGGGATTGCTTATCGCAAGGAATTCAATGATCTTTTTGCCTTTGCCAAAGCCATCAAGCAAGAGGCTCAAGTGAATACCGAGGGAAAGTAACCGAAGTAGATATTTATTTGCCGTTCGTACTATTTATAACACCGAAGGTCGGATTTTGGTAGTCACACAATTTAGAATTTATTATATTTAAATTGTTAATACATTAAAACCTAAAACCTTGTTAACCCTAATTGCCTTTACACCATTATGTTCGCCTCACTGAATGGTGGTTGAAGCATCTAAAGGTCCAGCACCTTTAACCCTAGTAAAGAGCTTATTCATTCTGAGTAAGCTCTTTTTTTTATCTTTGCTCGCAAAATTTGGTGGCGATGAGTGTGCAGTTTATACCTTCAGACGGTGCGAAAAAATTGGAGTTTGACAAATTACTGGAGCTCTTGGGTAAATACTGCTTAAGTGCTAAAACTGTGGAACAAATTAGAAATCTCCAACTAAGCACGAGTGTTTCTTCGATCCAAAATATGTATGCTCAGATCAGAGAATGGAACTTATCAGTTGACGAAAAAGAATCGATACCTATCAGCGCAGTTTCTGACATCACCGAAGATGTTTATTTGCTGAGAAAAGAAGGATATGTACTGACTGTAGAGTCTATCCTCAGGATCAATGAAATTATTCAAAACCATCGTCGAATCACCGAACATATTACAGGTGATCGTAGCAAGAAATATCCACTACTGAGTGGATTGCTGGAACAAGTTGAAATTTCCAGTGAAGTTTTCACGCTCGTAGATCAGGTTTTCACTGAAGAAGGGGAGGTAAGACCTAATGCCAGCCCGGACTTAGCCATCATCAGTAAGCAAATCAAATCAAAGCAGAAGGCCATAGATTCAGAATTCAATGCCCTGATGTCCAGGTATCGAAAACAAGGATTACTAACGGACAGCTCAGAGAGTTACAGGAATGGAAGAAGGGTTTTAAGTGTACCGGTTGAAAATAAAAGGAAGATAAAGGGCATCATACATGATGAATCACAAACTGGAAAAACAGTGTTTATCGAGCCAGATACCATTATACCTTTTAATAATGATCTCTTTGATTTATATGCTGACCGCAAAAGAGAGATTTATCGAATCATTAAGCAACTTTGCGCTTCCCTACGGCCACATGCCTCAGACTTTGTAGATGCTTTTGATCTGCAGATTCAATACGATTTGATCCAATCGAAAAGTAACTTTGGAAGAAGTTATCAGGGCACCATTCCAAAGATTTCTGCCACTCCGCTGTTGTCCTATAAATCGGCCTATCATACGCTATTATTGTTAAAGAACAATAAAGAGGAGAAGAAAACGGTACCATTCGATCTGGTGCTGCACGGACAGAACAAAATGTTGATGATCAGCGGACCGAATGCCGGAGGTAAATCGATTTTGATGAAAGCAGTGGGACTTAATCAACTGATGTTTCAATGTGGAATGCTATTGCCTGTAAACAGCTATACGGAGATGGGTGTTTTTTATAAAATCTGTATCGATATTGGTGATCAACAATCCATTGAAGATGACCTGAGTACTTACAGCTCCCGTCTAAAGAATATGAAAGCATTCTCAGAAGAGCTTGATGATCAGAGTTTATTACTTATCGATGAGTTTGGTTCCGGTACGGATCCGCAGATAGGAGGAGCAATAGCTGAGGCCCTGCTGAAAGACTTTATGCGCACAGGCTGTTATGGAGTCATTACCAGTCACTATTCCAATCTCAAAATGTTTGCCTATAAGACCAAGGGTATTGTAAATGGAGCTATGATTTTTGATCAAAAGGAATTGCAATCCACCTACGAAATGAAAATAGGTAAGCCCGGTAGCTCCTTTGCCTTTGAGATTGCTACAAAAACAGGGCTAGCCAAGAGAATTCTCGATGACGCTAAATCTAAAACTGGGAAAGACAACGTGAAGGTGGAACACTTGCTTACTGACCTTCAAAAAGAAAAGAAAATGCTTGAGAAAAAGGTAGATAACCTTGAGAACAGGCAGAAAGATCTGGAGCGTCTCATTAAGAACTATGAAAACCTGCATGGAGAGTTGGAATATAAGAGGAAAAAGCTCAAGATGGAACAGAAGGCCCAGAAGCTTTCGGAAAAAAATGAAGAGAATAAGAGACTGGAAAAGTTGATTAGAGAAATAAAGGAAGAAAAAAACCTGGAAAAGGCCAAGCGGTTATCGAAAGAGATTAAAGCTGATAAAAAAAGTTTGGGAGGTGATATAGATCGTCTTAAGAAAGATGTCTACTACCACAAAGACATTGACGTCAAACAATTTAAAAAAGGGGACTATGTCAAGTTGAAAACAGGAAGTGAAATAGGTAAGATTCTTGAAATCCAAAAGAAAAAGGCAGAAATTTCTATTGGTATCATGCGAATGTTTGTACCTCTCACTGAATTGGTTCCTGCAAGAGAGCCTATTGAGACCAATAGACGGAAGAGTGTAACTTCACAGTTTACCAGCAATCATCAGGATGTAGATAGCAAATTGGATATTCGAGGATTTACGAAAGGAGAAGCCTCTAAAATTATCGAAGACTTTCTGGATAAGTTTCTACTTAGCAATAATTATGAGGTAAAGATTATTCATGGGGTAGGGAATGGTGTTTTACGAAAGGTCGTGTGGAATAAAGCCAAAGAGTACAAAGATTTTGAAAAGATCTTTCACCCTGCCGAAGAAGCCGGAGGGGAAGGCGTAACCATTATCCAAACAGAAGTATAACAAAAAAAACCGATAAGCAGACACTCACCGGTTTTTTCTTCAATCAAGCCATCGCTTAAAATATCTCTGTGCCCGCGAAGTGAAAGTTTGCTTCGATCACTGCGTTTTCATCGCTATCTGATCCATGGACCGCGTTTTCTCCAATGCTTTTTGCATATTTCTTTCTTACGGTACCTTCAGCAGCCTCTTCTGGATTTGTAGACCCAATTAACTTTCTGAAATCCTCCACAGCATTATCTTTTTCAAGAATAGCTGCTACTATAGGACCTCTGGACATAAATTCGACCAATTCACCATAGAAAGGTCGCTCCTTGTGAATTGCATAAAATTCACCGGCTTTTTCAGAAGAGAGCTTGGTATATTTCATTGCTTTTATTGTAAAACCATCTGCTTCGATCATCTGAAGAATGTTTCCAATGTTTCCAGCCTCCACTGCATCCGGTTTAATCATCGTAAATGTGATATTTCCTGCCATTATTACGTTTTTAAAATTTGGTGCAAAAGTAACATTTCAATCGTATATGCCTAAACTTTAAACTTTTAAACTTTCAACTGTCATAAAAAATTATAACCTTCGCCCCAGAATGATGGAGAATATAGATAAACTTAAATCTTACCTGGAAATGCCCAGGGAAATACTAATTGTTTCACATAGAAATCCTGATGGTGATGCCATTGGGTCATCACTTGGCTTAAGCCTGTATCTGAAAAAGAAACGGCATAATGTAAAGATCATTTTTCCCAGCGAGTTTCCGGATACTTTCAATTACTTACCTCAGTCTGATGATATTTTAATTCATGATAATGAGCCGGACGAATGTGATAAAGTTCTAGAGAAGTCGGAAGTAATTTTTTGTCTGGATTTCAACTCACTAGACCGAATAGATCGCCTGGGAGAGAAGATCCATGAGAAATCAGGGGTTAAAGTGATGATTGATCATCATATTGACCCTGAACCTTTTCCCGATTATATGCTTTCAGATGTTTCTGCCAGTTCTACTTCAGAATTGGTCTTTGACTTCATATCCGATTTAGGCGATCAAAAGTCAATCGACCCTTTAATTGGAGAGTGTTTATATACAGGTATCATTACAGATACCGGGTCTTTTCGGTTTTCCACAAGTGCTAAACTTTTCAGAATAGTAGCCCATTTGAAAGAAATAGGCGTAGATGATAAGAGGCTTCAGGACTACATTTTCAATTCCATGCCCATTAAAAACATGAAGTTGCTTGGCCACTGCCTGAACAACAGAATGGAGATCCTGGAAGATTATGGTGTGGGGATCATTGTGCTCAATAAATACGACTATCAAAACTTCGATATACAGAGGGGAGACACAGAAGGTATCGTTAATTATTTATTGATGATGCGAAAAGTGCGCTTAGGAGCTTTTATAACTCAGCAACCAAACATCATTAAATTATCTTTACGATCAAAAGGTGATCTGTCAGTGCAGCAAATCGCCAGGGACCACTTCAAGGGCGGAGGGCATAAAAACGCATCTGGAGGATCTTTTCATGGTTCCTTAAAAGCAGCCATCAATAAATTCAAATCTGTCTTGCCTGATTATATAGACAAATATTGAAGATGTGCATAAATTCCGTACATTTGCACTCTTTTAGAAACATTGACAAATAATACCTTATGAAATATCAAATTATAGCTATGCTTTCAGCTTTGATTTTGGTTGCCTCGTGTGCAACGGAAAGCGGTGAGCAAATGACGGATGGTGGCTTTAAATATAAGCTTATCAACGAAGGCGAAGGAGAAACTCCGAATGAAAATGACTTCGTTTTTTTTCATGTCAATATGATGGCAGATAACAACGAGCAATTTAATTCTAGAGATACTGGTCAGGAAAGCATGATTCAACTGAAGGAGCAACCTAATGCCAATATCATCACACAGGCCATGCAAGAGATACTTGCGACTGCATCTGTCGGTGACTCGGTGGTATTAATGGTCCCTACTGATAGTTTAAAAAATTTGGGCTTTCCTCCAGGAGATACAACAAAGATGCTGTCTTATAATATTCGAATCACCAATATAATGGATGAAGACAGTTACAACAATCAGGTAGAAGCAGAAAGAATAGAGTCTGAGACCAAGGCAGAGGAGGTGAGACAAAGACTTCCTGAAATTGAACAATTTGTGCAAGAAACTTACAGGTACATTGCTTCAGGAAAGGCTGGTGACAATATTCAGGAAACAGAATCCGGGCTTCAATATATTATCCATGAGGAAGGTACCGGTGAGGAATTAGACCCTGGAGACATTGCGACCGTTCATTACTATGGGGTTTTGAAGTCGGATGGTTCTATGTTTGACAATTCTTTTCAGAGAGGACAGGAATTTCAGTTCAAGATTGGTTCAGGTCAGGTGATAAGAGGCTGGGATGAAGGATTGGCTCTTTTAAGAGGAGGTAGTAAAGCGACATTGATTATACCATACGAGCAAGCCTATGGTGCTGCAGGAAGACCCCCGTCTATTCCTGAGAAAGCTGATTTAATTTTTTATATAGAAGTTCCGGAGGAATAATATGACAAGCGATCAATTAAGTGAACTAAAAGACAGGCTGGCCCAACTCAAGGGCTATCTTTGACGTAGATCGACGCAGATTACAAATTGAGGATTTGACGGGTAAGACCATGAATCCTGAGTTCTGGGATGATCCCGACAGGGCGCAGAAGATTCTAAAAGAACTGAATGGGCATAAGCGTTGGATTGAGCAATACGAAAAAACGTATGCAAAGCTGGAAGACTTAGAAGTGTTGTATGAATTTTATCAGTCAGATGATGTAAGCGAGGAGGAGCTTGATCTTGCCTACGAAAAGAATCTGGAGGCTATCGATGATCTCGAGTTCCGTTCCACATTGAACAATGAGGAGGATGAACTATCATGTATTCTCGAAATCAACGCCGGAGCAGGAGGAACGGAAAGTTGCGACTGGTCAGAGATGTTACTGCGCATGTACACCATGTTCGGTGAAAAAGAAGGGTTTAAGGTTTCAGAATTGAATAGAGTTGATGGTGATGTTGCCGGGATAAAATCAGCTTCAATTGAAATCAAGGGCGAATATGCTTTCGGATTGATGAAGGGGGAGAATGGAGTGCACCGTTTGGTTCGAGTGAGTCCCTTCAACGCACAAGGGAAAAGGATGACGTCGTTTGCTTCCGTTTTTGTGCACCCCATGGTCGATGATACCATTGAAGTAGAAATTAACCCTGCTGATCTGGAATGGGATACTTTTCGAGCAAGTGGGGCAGGGGGGCAGCATGTCAACAAAACAGAATCTGCCGTAAGGGTCAGACATTTGCCGTCAGGTCTGGTCGCTGAATGTCAGCAAGAACGATCTCAACATATGAATCGGGAGAAGGCTTTACAAATGCTTAGATCAAGGTTATATGAATTGGAATTAGAAAAGCAAAGGGAGGCAAAAGGCGAAATTGAGGCGGGTAAAATGGCGAATGAATGGGGTTCCCAGATCAGATCCTACGTTTTAGATGACCGCAGAGTAAAAGATCATCGAACCAATTATTCAACCAACAACACGGATGCCGTTTTAGATGGAAACATAGAACCATTTCTAAAGGCCTACTTGATGTGGGATGGGAAGTAGGTTAGCTTATTGAATCTTCTTCAATACCGGAATTTTGTAATAATTCAGTGCTTCGAGGATGACATGTGGATTAATATTATTTCCCTCCTTTACTGCTACATCGTAACCCGAAGGAGTAAAGAACGTTTTTTCAAAATAAATAATCAACCAGAGTTCATTAAAATGGATAATCTGCCACTTGCTTCTTAGGAATCGAAGGATTCCACTACCTCTCCATAGAAACTTTTTATCTTGAAGTGAAACAACTTTGTTTGTACCGTTGATGGTTTTAAGCTTGCCGCTTTTTCTATATTTAACCTGATCATTAATGATATACTCCTGATCTAAAGAATTAAGTGAATAGTTTAGGCTTGGATTTTTTCGTTTCCTATTTGTCCACATAGGAAAATTAGAGTATATAATGTTCCATTGGCCTATTAAGGCCGTAATTTCAAACGAAGTATTTGGATCTTCAAATGGATTATTAAAAGGCATAGAGTGAAATCAATCTTATGGATACACAAAAGGCTTCTCTTTTGGAGAAGCCTTTTTATACTAATAAATACTATGTATTATCTGATTTTGACAAACTGTTTGTGTACCAATTCGGTTCCTAATTTGGCTTCTAAGAAGTAAACGCCATTAGGAAAATCTGATACATTCAATTTGATAAAGTTTTCTTTATACTCTGAAGGCGGGATCATTTTCACGATCTGTCCAACCTGATTGGTAACTGTAACAACATCGTACGATCTATCAAAAGTAATGTTCACGAAATCAGTCGTTGGATTCGGAAAAACCTTAATGTCACCTTCTGAACCGTCTCTAAAGTCGACAGTTTCTATTTTCGTATATTCATACTCTCCATTAAAATCGACTTGCTTTAGTCTGTAGTAGTTGACACCCGCAAGTGGTGCTCTATCTACAAACTCATAGTTCTGAGTTACTGTAGTTGTCCCGTGACCGGCCACTTTTCCAATTTTCTCGAATATTCTTCCATCTGCAGAACGCTCTATATCGAAGTATTCATTATTAATTTCAGACGCAGTCTGCCATTTAAGCAAAGAAGTTTCTTCTTGTGCAGTAGCGGTGAAAGACGTTAGTTCGACGGGGAGGAGAGCAGAAATTTGATTGGCATCAACCAAAATAATTTGCGACCCACCATCCATGAATGGTTCATTGATATCAGTTAACACTGCATTTGCTAAATTTAGGCCAGGAAATGTGAAACTAGCAACCAAAGACTTTTCAGATCCAATATTCGCTAAATCATATTCACCTATTTCTGCGACAAAGGATATGTAGTAAAAACCATTTAATTCTCCTTGAAAATCAATAGTATTAAATTGAAATACATTTGTTCCAAAATTTATTGCTTCACCGTCTGATGGACGATTGGCACTTGGTGCATCACTTGCGGGTATTTTTAAAGTAAATCTTGTTGGAGTTGCATTTGAGCCACTGCTATAATTAGAAGTACTTCGTAAAAAAACCTGTCCTTCAGCTCCATTCATTACAGTAACTGTCTCGATTGACTGCGCATAAAAATAACTGCAAGAGATCAATACAACAATAAGTATATTTATAATTTTCATTTTTATTCTTTTAATTTTCAGGAACTTGTTCTGTTTTCTGTCCATCAACATCACCCCCAAGAGCAACATTAAGGATAATATCTCTTTCTGATGGAATTACAGTTAAATTGGGAAATACTCCAACTGTTGTCTGTTTAGCTACTACATAACCATCCAAATTTACGTCGTACAATGAGTATGTTTCTTGTAATATACCATCTACATTGCCCCCTAATCCACTATTTAGAACAACATCTCTATCAGAAGGAACAACAGTTAGATTAGGGAAAACACCTACCGTACCTTGCTTAGCTCTTACATAAAGGTCATTGTTAGCGTCTCCAGGATATAATGCTGATGTTCCACTAAAATTTTTCTGGGTATCAGTTCCAAAAGTACCTGTCAAAGGATTCGTAAAATCTAAAGGATTACTACCAATAAGGAATGAACTAGATGTCATCACTCCTAAATGATTTCTGTGGTCAACTACTACAAACGCATTTTCCGGAGCATCTCTGAACACTGCCGGAGTGGTGCCATCCAAGTTCGCTACCGTTCCATCACTTAAGAGAAATTTACTATAAGTAGAGACACTACCGGTTCCATCCGCATTCTCTCTCATTTCTATTTCTACCCAGTCTACTACCGATCCACTTGCTATACCTTTTACCAATCCAGAGATTGATACTGAATTATCATAGGGGCTGGTCGCTGGAATCAATCCATCTGTGGTAGCATCGTTTAATCCTGTATTCATGGTAGAACCATTGTAAGGTCCTGCTAAGAAAGCCTTTATAGGTTGTCTTCTAAATAGATTCGTTCCTGTCAATAAAGCTGAAGAATTACTTTCGCCAGTATTTACAGTCCCAGTCACCTCATTGTTTGTGGCATCTGCTGTACCATAAGACCATTCCATACCGGCATCTAAAACAGCTCCAACAATACTTGCTTCTGTTCCTTGGATATCATCAGGATCAATGTAGTCACCCGTTACGGTAAGATCTGTATTATTATTAAAATTGTTATAAGCTATGGTCCAATTTCTTTCCAGGTATGAATCAACATCACCCGGATTTTCAGAAACCGCCAACTCTTCAACGTTAACTCCCACAGTGGCATCAGCATCAACCGCTGGCGCACTTACTGTAATTGGAGAATATTGATCTCCTCCAATTGGAAATTCATAAGAAGTCACTGAAGAATAGGGTTTAACAACAACTCCTACGCCATTAGCTTTAATATAGTTACCACTTGTAGAATTTACGGTTGCACCGTCCTCCAAAGTCAGATTAAATGCACCTATATCCAGCAAACCATCTGTCAATGCTAACTCAGAACTGATTCCAAGATTGTCTGTCAAGTTTACTTTGCCAGCAGTCTTATTAACTGTTACTTTATTAACGGTAACATCACCAGAATCAAAATTCTGATCTCCGGATGAACCATTAAATACGATTTCTGATGTGCTGGTGTTAGAATTTAATGTTCCATCACTCACAAAATCTCCTTTCACCTCTATCGTTCCAGAATTGGTAATTGTTCCTGTGGTATTGGAAATATTTCCTTCGACCACCAATTTGGCACCCGATTCAATGACAATGGTGGCCCCATTGTTAGTCAACTGTGCGCTCGCAAAAAATGGAAGCAGTCCCAGTAAACCTAAAAATTTGTATTTGTTTTTCATATCTCTTTATAGATAAATGAGTAATTATTTCAAATATAATAATATAATGGGCAATTTTCTGCCCAAATGAGTAATTGGTCGTTGTTAATTATTATTTGACAATATCAAAATGATATTTTAAGGTCAAATAGTAAGGTAAACCATCCTCTGGATTAATATTCTTCAATTCCATGGCTATTTCTATGGTTTCTTCTTCATCCTTGGTTGAAGAATCAAAAACCACATCAAACGTCATCTTTTCTCCCGGTTTTAAGACTTTTCCTACCGGATAATCAACTTCAGTACATGCACAATAGTCAAGGTATGATATTTCGATGTCTTCACTTCCTGTATTGACCATTGTATAATCAAATATCTTTTTATCACCTTTGGTTACCTTACCAAGGTCTATAAATTCTTTATCGAATTTGAAAGAGGTGCTTTGAATGGTTTGAGGAGGCTCAGAATCAACCGATTTTTGGGCATTCAAACCAGTCACGATTCCTAAGAAAAGTATAAACAATCTTATCTTCATTACTTCATGTATTTAAAGGACAACATTTCTCCAAAATCAACCTATTGCCAAAGTGTTAAAATTTTATTGGATTTATTTCAAAGATGTCAACGAGCTAGTAGGAAAATATTATTATGTCCTAACCACTTAAATTGCTAAAATGACTCCAGTGGCAACAAGGTTAATAGTCTTTTAGCTTCGTTTTTGTTCATTTTATCTACTATAAATTAGATAAACAAAAAGCAAAATGATGCGATTCGCAGCTAGTTCTTGACCTTGGTGAAAATTAATAAGTATTCACCATTCCAGTTATATATTATAATAATATTATATATTTAACCCTTAATTACTCTATGAAAGTTATGTTAAAGTGCCTAATACTTAGTTTATCACTGTCCATTCTGACCATTTTCTCATTGTCTGGACAGAATCTGGAGGTTGTGGTACTGGGAATAGCACAGGATGCTGGATATCCACAGATTAATTGTGACAAAGAATGCTGTATTGCTGCACGTAAGGTCACAGCAAGCCCTACTTATGTTTCGAGTTTAGGTATTGTAGACTTAAATACCAATGAATATTTCTTAATTGACTGTACACCGGATTTTAAGGATCAGCTTCATATGATGTCTTCCTATTCCAGACAGAGAAACCAATTGCCCAAGGGCATTTTATTAACGCATGCCCATATAGGACATTACCTAGGACTCGCTCAACTTGGTAAAGAGGCCATGAACGCAAATCAAATGCCGGTATACGCGATGCCCAAAATGGCAAAGTTTATCAAAAATAACGGACCGTGGGAGCAATTGGTCAAACTGAATAACATTGACCTTAAGCCTCTCAAAGATGGTCAGAAAATAAATTTGACTGAAAACCTGGCTGTTACTCCTATGCGTGTGCCTCACCGTGATGAATATTCTGAGACGGTAGGCTTTCTAATTGAAGGGAAGGAAGAATCTTTGCTCTACATTCCGGATATTGATAAATGGGAAAAGTGGGAGCATGATATCAAAGCCTTGATTCAGGATGTGGATCATGCATTGATAGACGCAACTTTTTATGATGGTGATGAGCTACCAAACCGGAAAATGTCGGAAATACCACACCCATTTGTGGAGGAAAGTATGAAGAAATTCGCTGATCTATCACCATTGAACAAGGCGAAAATTCAATTTATCCATTTTAATCATACCAATCCTTTGCTAAATAATAAATCAAAGGCCTATAAGACGGTTTTTGTCAATGGTTATAATGTGGCTAGTCAAGGTCTATCCATCTATTTAGATTAGTGCTTTTGAACACTTTCAAGAAAAACGCCTCTGGCATTATTGCTGCGCAACGTCTAGCTTCCCACCGCGTAGATGTGCTACGCGTTAATGGTTTAAAACGACTCCGTCGTTTTTCCTCCGGATCAACCATTAACCTTCCGGGTAATCGTCATCTATCCATGCTTCGATCTGATCGATCTTGCATTGAGCCAATTTTGCACCATTTTTTGGCATCGGTGAAAATCCAGCTTCTCTTTTAATCGCCCCCAAGATTCTGCCTTGTTTTGCGTAATTAACAGCATCTGCATAGTTGGCCATACTTCTACCCGTATTGCTACCATGGCAACTGGAACCCGTACATCCACTCAAAATCGATTTAATCTCACCTTCATAGGTCACACCCTCTGTATCACATTCATTCATCATTTCCTCTTCTTCTTCCTCTTCCATCTCCATTTCTTGCTTTTCACATGCCGTTACACCTATCATGAATGCAGCCATTAATAGCAAAAGATAATTTTTCATTTATTTTCAATTTTAATTTGTTGGTAACAAGTTTCGTTTAAAACGAAATTCATACTCAAAGTGTATCTATGTTGTCCAGATATTTTGTCGCCTGTGATAACAAACTTTCTTTCTTATCACCATCCATCTTATCCCATGTAGCTAACATCATGCCCATTCGAGCATTATTTTTAAATTTCTCATAATGTTGATCTATAAAATTCCAGTACAGACTATTAAAAGGACAGGCGCTTTCACCTGTCTTTTTGGTGTGACTATATTCGCAATTAGAACAATAATCACCCATCTTATTGATATACGATGCAGAAGAAACATATGGTTTTGTCGCTACTATGCCGCCGTCTGCAAATTGTGACATACCCCGTGTGTTCATCAGTTCTACCCACTCAAAGGCATCGATGTAAATACCCAGATACCATTCGTCTACTTCATCTGGGTTGATTCCAGCCAGCAAGGCAAAATTTCCTGTGATCATCAGTCTTTGGATGTGGTGGGCATACGCGTGATCCAGAGATTGACCTATGGCCTTGCTTAAACAGTTCATTTTGGTATCTCCAGTCCAATAAAAATCTGGTAATTTCCGCTTATTATTGAAATGATTTAATGTCTTATAGTCCGGCATTTTAGCCCAATACAAGCCTCTCATGTATTCTCGCCATCCCAATATCTGACGAATAAAGCCTTCTGTTGTAGCAATGTCAATTTCATCACGCTCGTAAAAGGCTTCCTCCACCTTTTCTATGACCTCTCTGGGATTCAACATCTTAGTGTTCATGGAGAAGGAAATTCTACTATGGTAAACACTCCAGTATTCATTTGACAAAGCATCCTGATAATCACCAAAATGCTCAAGCATGTTCTTAACGAAAAAATTGAGATAGGCCAAAGATTCCCTCCGTGTTAAGGGCCAAATAAATTTCTCGGGTTCAATATTTCCTATGCTTTCGAGTCCTGCATCCTGAACCTCCTGATAAATATCGGAAACATCATGGCTGTAGGTCTTGGGATCGGTTACATCGTGATCCTTCGGCAATTTATTTCTATTGGATTTGTCATAGTTCCATTTATCACCGATATGCTCTCCATCCTCCATTAAAATATCATGCTTTTTTCGCATATGTCTGTAAAACCGTTCCATTAGGTAGGAGTCATTATCCTTGAAGAAGGTTTCTACTTCATCGCGATCGGTAAAGAAATGCTCACTTGATACCATGGTGCCTCCTGAAATATCTGCCAGAACCTCGTCTAAGCGCCATTCGTCGGGCTCTTGATATTCAAACTCCTCCACCTCGTACTTTTCATAAAGCAATTGGATGTTTTTTTCAAAAGACTGCTCATTTCCGTCGTCGTTAATTTTGAAATACGCTACCTCAAAATCCTTGTCTTTAAGATCTTCCGCAAAATTCCTCATGGCAGCGAAAATGCCCACAATTTTCTGTATGTGATGTTTGACATATTCGCTTTCAGGTTTGATTTCCATTAAAACATATACGTAATCTTTCCCATCATCAAACCACGAATGGAAAGGATAGAGCTGGTCTCCTAATATTAACCTGAGACCCTTGAATTTTTGTTTCTTCGACATTTTTCGCTACAATATTTAACGTTAAGCCAGTTCTTTTCCCACTTCTTCCTCCACACGAAAGGAAGTTTGCAAACCGGACAAATTTTACTTGGTAGATTGTGGCCTGGCATAGGGAAGTTTATCGATAAATCTGGCCTCGTGATAGGTGTCCAAACCAGTGGCCGTTACGGTTGTTAGTAATGAATAGTCTAGTGAGCCATCTTCCAGCAGTAATGAATGATCTATCTCAATTAATTTAATTTCTCCAATAATGAAGTAGGTCCCGTTTTGTTTGATAGGAATAATCTCTACCAATTCCAGTCCCATCTTGACTTCGCTTTGATCCACAAACGGAGCTGGAAAGCCATTAATACTTACAGGCGTCAAATCAGTTTGGGTGAACTCCGATACAGTGGCACTGTACTTCGCTGAAGTTTGATGACCTGCCTTGTAAATTTCCTTATGAAGGTGATTGATGGTGTAGTGTGAGGTGTTTCTTATGTTTGTCAATGTATGGCGGGGAACCGAGTCCGGCCTTGAAACCATTCCAATCAAAGGTGGATTCGCGCCTAGATGAACTGTAGAGGTGAAAATAGCAAGATTGTTAATGCCTTCGACAGACTTGGTCCCAATTAGATTGGCAGGTTTATAGCCTAAAATACTATTGATCAGGTTCGCCCTGTATCTTTTTTCAAACTGACCGATTTCCTCCCCTGAAACAATCATTTTTCTTTTTCCAGTTCAATCATTTGTTCCTCAATTTCATTGGCCTCCGCATACTTAGCATCTGATTTTTTACGATCGATTTTACTCAATTCGAAGGCTTCCTTCAATACTTGCTGGTGTTTTTTTTGAAGCTTTTCCAGTTTGCTTTTCCCAAATCCGAACATATTAAAATTTTTATATAGTTATTTATTTACATGTAGCCAACGCTACTGTTATTATGGTTTCAAGGTTGACAAACCTGAATCGATGCCGATCACCTGGCCTGTCATGGTCCTGGCATCTTCAGAAATCAAAAAGACAGCCATTTTGGCAATGTCTTCCGCTTCCATTATTCTTTTGAGTGGGTGACGATCCTCTATCCTTTCGATGGCTTTTTCATCTTTTAGAATGCCCTTGGCCAATGGGGTATTGGTCATACTGGGAGCGATACAATTAACGCGTATTTGTGGAGCCAATTCAGCTGCCAAGGACCTGGTTAGACCTTCTACTCCTGCTTTGGCAACCGCCACTGAACTATGAAATGGCATACCTTGCTGTACAGCTACAGTTGAAAACAACAAGATCGATCCATTTCCATTGCGCTTTAAATCTCTGACGTATTTTTTAATTACCCGGACAGCTCCCAACACATTGACCTTAAAGTCATTCAGAAAATCCTCTTCTTTCAAAGAATTGATCGGCTTTAAATTGATGGTTCCCGGACAGTAAATTATTTTATTGATACCATCTATTTCCGGTATTTCATCTTCCAGAACATCCACTTGATGATGGGTCAGATGATCATGGCTCAAGTCCGGTTGGCTCCTAGAGAGATTGTGCACCTCATATTTGTCAATTAGCAATTCTAATATGGATTTTCCTATTCCACTGCTTCCTCCTACTAATAATAATTTATCCATTACGCTTGGCTACTTTATTCATTGAAATGTGTTTTTGTCTGCTTGATTTGTGTGGTCCTTCTTTGAAGTCTCGCTTATTCTGATGTTTTGTACTCCTGCCTTGAACACGCTTACGCCACATTCGGAAACTTGAGGGTTTCATTTCACGTCGCATGATAGTGATAACTTCTGATTCAGATAATCCAAATTGGATCTCTATGGCACCAAAGGGCGTTCGATCCTCCCATGCCATCTCAATGATTCTGTTCAGCGCTCTATCATCCAGTCCTTCGTAAAGTTCTTCTCTGTTCATAGAGTTTAAATGATCGAAGGTGGTATTGTGTTCAAATTGAGCACAAATTTTACATGGGCAATTGTTTTAACCTTTCAAATCTTCCAATTCTGTGGGTAATTCGCTAAAACCCATGTTGTAAAGTGTGAAACCAAAGATATCGGCGTATTGCTCAATGGTTTTACTTACTGGTGTTCCTGCACCATGACCTGCATCGGTTTCAATCCGGATCAAAGTCGGGTTTTTACCGGCTTGTTTCGATTGCAATTCTGCCGCAAATTTGAAACTGTGGGCTGGCACGACTCGATCATCATGATCACCGGTTGTAATTAAGGTGGCAGGATACTCGACACCTTCTTTTACATTATGAACGGGAGAATAAGCCCTCAGATATTCAAACATTTCCTTGCTATCTTCGGCTGTGCCATAATCATATGCCCATCCTGCACCTGCTGTGAAAGTGTGATATCTAAGCATGTCCAGTACACCCACTGCAGGAAGGGCCACTTTCATTAAATCAGGCCTTTGAGTCATGGTCGCTCCTACGAGTAGACCACCATTGGAACCACCCCGAATAGCCAGATAATCTGAGGAAGTATAGTTTTCGGATATAAGGTATTCGGCCGCAGCTATAAAATCATCGAAAACATTTTGCTTTTTCATTTGGGTGCCGGCATCATGCCATTTCTTTCCGTATTCTCCTCCACCACGTATATTAGGTACAGCGTAAACACCTCCTTGCTCCATCCACACAGCATTGACTATACTAAAAGAAGGTGTCAGGCTAATGTTAAAGCCTCCATACCCGTAGAGAATTGTTGGATTCTTGCCATCCAGCTCTATTCCTTTTTTATGGGTGATGATCATAGGGATCTTCGTACCATCTTTAGAGGTATAAAAAACTTGTTTGCTTTCGTAATCATCTGGATTAAAGGCTACATCAGGCTTCTTATATACAGTAGATTCACCACTTTTGGGGTTATAGGCATAGATCGTCCCGGGCGTTTTATAGTTAGAGAAAGAAAAGTAGATGATTTCATTCTCTTTCTTACCTCCGAATCCTCCAGCACTTCCCACACCTGGCAGCTCTACCTCTCGTACCAATTTTCCCTCATAATCGTATTGCTTCACTTGTGAAACCGCGTCTACCATGTATTCTGTGAAAAAATAACCACCGCCAGTTGATGGACTTAAAACATGATCTGTCTCAGGTATGAAATCGACCCAATTTTCTCTTTGGGGTTCAGCGGCATCTACTGTTACAATTTTTTGGTTTGGAGCTTCATGATTCGTGACTATAAAAAGTTGGGAACCTTCATTTTCGATCACATAGCTATCAGCATCGGTGTCACCTTGGAGCGTAACAATTTCAGCATTGGGAGCAGTCAGGTCTTTCATGAAAAGCTTATTACCTGAGGTGGAAATAGAGGCCGTTATAAACAAATATCTACCGTCATCTGTAACGCTTCCACCTACGTATCTGTGTTTTTCTTCAGGAGTTCCTCCGAAAACCAGTTCATCTGATGACTGAGGAGTGCCAAGTTTGTGATAATATAATTTATGTTGATCTGTTTTAGCTGACAGTTCACTACCTTTGGGTTTATCGTAGCTGGAATAGTAAAAACCATCATTTAGCTTCCAGGACAAACCGCTGAATTTAATATCCATTAAAGTATCTTCCAATATTTCTTTAGTAATGGCATCCATGACGATTACCTTCCTCCAGTCACTGCCTCCTTCAGAAATGGAATAAGCTGCCAGTTCACCATTTTTAGAAAAACTGAGGCCGCTAAGTGAGGTAGTGCCATCTTCACTAAATGTATTGGGGTCAAGAAAAACTTCCTCCTCGCCATCTTCCCCTTTTTTTCTCCAAACCACATATTGGTTTTGAAGACCGTCATTCTTGTAAAAATAAGTATAGTCTCCCTCCTTAAAAGGTGCAGATATCTTTTCGTAGTTCCATAGTTTTTCTAGTCTGTTCTTTAATTCATCTCGATAGGGAATCTTATCGAGAAAATCATAGGTTACTTCATTTTGAGCTTTGACCCATTCAGCTGTTTCTTCGCTCATATCATCTTCTAACCACCGATAAGCGTCTGTAATCTGCGTGCCAAAGTAATCGTCAATGGTATCTACTTTTGTTGTCTCAGGATAAGTCAATTGCTCAATATTTACCTCTTGCTCCTTTTCGGCACAAGAAATGATTAAGAAAAATAAGATTATAAATGTGAGTAGTGATTTCATTATTCCAGCTTTTAATTTCAAATGTATGAAAAGGTAAATGGTTATTTAATTCGTTTGTTGAAAATCCTTACTTTTGCGTGAAATAACGACAAAATTAATGGGAAGAGCATTTGAATATAGAAGAGCAGCAAAGGAGAAGAGATGGGCAAAAATGTCGAAGATTTTTCCAAAGTTGGGCAGAGCTATTACAGTTGCTGCAAAAGAAGGTGGTCCGGATCCGGATATGAATTCAGCACTGCGTTTGGCAATACAGAACGCAAAGGCTGCTAATATGCCAAAGGATAATATTGATGCTGCCATCAAAAGAGCTTCGGGTAAAGATGCAGAAAGTTATGAAGAGGTCAATTATGAAGGGAAAGGACCTCACGGGGTATTGGTTTTCGTAGAGTGTGCCACAGATAATACGACCAGAACTGTTGCCAATGTTAAATCTTATTTTAATAAGTCAGGTGGAAGTTTGGTGCCCAATGGAAGTCTGGAATTTCTATTTGACAGGAAGGCCGTCGTAGAGTTCGAAAAGACCGGGGACATGGATATGGAAGAGTTAGAATTAGAATTGATAGACTACGGATTAGAACGATTCGAATTGGATGGAAGTACAGTTTACGCTTATGCAGATTATACCAATTTTGGCAACCTTAATGAGGGATTTGAAAAATTAGGTATAGAAATTGCAGCTGCTAACTTACAAAGGATTCCGAATGCACCGACAGATTTTACGGACGAGCAGATGGAGGACATTGAAAAGCTAATTGACAAAATAGAAGAAGATGATGATGTTCAGGCCGTTTATACGAACCTTGCCTGACATTTTTAAAGATTAATGCAATTATCCTTGGAAGTTTGGGGTAATTTTGATTTAATTTACGGCATAAAATTAAAAGTAGGGGCCATCTCAGAAATCGATTTTGAGCTATATTAAAATGAGGTGTGCCCTTTTTTCTTTCTCCAATCTCGTTTTTACAATACTTTTTGATTAGATCTTTCTGCTTTACACACATCAGTGGAGTTCATTCAATATTAGCGGCACTTCAGTTTTACAAAAAAATCAATTTCATTCTGCCCTTGATTTCCAGTCTTTATTTCAATATATTTAAGTTGATATTTTTAAAGCTAGCGTAAGAATTATTTTATTCTTGATCAATAGCCAAAAAGTCTGACCCCAATATTATTCGATTTGCCCAGCAGATCGGCAATGGTGATATAATTGAAAAATCAAGAAAACACTAAAGAAACCACGCCTCTCAAAGCAAGTGCCCACATGCTAGAAGAGGAGAATGTCGTCTTTGCTACTGAATATAAGCAGCCACCTCCATTGGTATTTGTTGCCGATCCGGAGCATGTCAAAGAAAAGAAAGAAGAAAAGGAAAAAGTGGAAGAGCCCACCTTTGAGCCACAAAAAGATGTGGATCAGGATTTCAATGTGACTGAGGATTCAATCTCACAAAGTAGTCCTGAATTGCCAGTAACCATTGTACAACCTAAAAAGGAGGAGCCAGAAAAAGAAGAAGAGTTAAAGGAGTCAGAATCAAGTCAACTTTTATTTGCAGCTGCTGGTGCTGATCCTCCAGATGAATACAACGGTGAAAATATTGGAGGTGGGAATGATGGAGATGATGACCCAGACTCTGTATCCACTCCATCTCAAATGAAACCTGGTGTTCCCTTAAATGATGGCGAAGAGGCATCCGCTCATCATGACATACCGGATCAAGTAAAGGCGAAGATGGAAAGTACCATTGGTCATAATTTTTCCAACGTTAATATACATACCAATTCAAACAAAGCATCAGAAGTCGGTGCACTAGCTTATACTCAGGGAAAGGACATCCATTTTGCACCAGGACAATATAATCCGAACTCATCTACTGGGCAGGAGTTACTTGCACACGAATTGACCCATGTAAAGCAACAAGCTGAAGGCCGGGTACAACCTACCACTCAAGCCACTAACGGTATGTCAGTTAACGATGATCCGGCCCTGGAAGCAGAAGCAGATCAACTTGGTGCAAAAGCTGCACACTCAGCTCTACCGGCTCAAAGGAAGAAAGAATCAACCGAAATATTTGAGGGAAGTAATGGGTCAACAGTTAATCAGTTGAAGACCATACAATTACAAAATGCGCCTGCTCAAGCTCCGGCGCCTGTGCCCGATTCAGCAGTGATAAAGTCAGGTTCTACAACCATTGTGCATGAAGAGGAGTTTTACGAACTTTCGGGTAAATATAGAGAAGTTGTCAATGAGCTGGTAAAGGAGGGTGAAGACGGAAGTATTTCTACCAGTTTTGACGATATAGCGACCTCCAGTAAAGATGGAAAAAAAGCCCAGGTGGATTTGACAGTGAAGATTGTCAAAAAAATGCCTAATTGGACTGATTTACCGAAGGTGAAGGAACTTGCCAATGATGAAAATGAAGTAAACAGGCAATATTACCAAAATATCGTCAATGCCTGGAATAATTTCTACAGTGCGTTGGATGCACATGAAGAGGGCCATAAGGCCATTGATATAGCACATTTTACCAATTGTCACAGAAGACTGATTGCCAAGACGATAGGACAAATGGATGCGGAATTGACATCCATAGAGGATGATGCTGAAAAATTACATGAAGAATTTCACGAAGACCATGGAACACAAGAAGTAATCAGAGATGTGCAAAGACCTTACGAAGTCACTGTCGATGAAAGTGATGACGACGAAGATTCAGTACAATATAAATTGGAATCTGGAAAAACACTTGTTGACAATCCTATTCAGGCCAAGTTTGTTGACGAAACTTCTAATCTTTCCGTAGAGAACAGTATTTCAGCCCAATCCATTAATCAACAGGTAATACAGCGTGACGGGGATGGTTCAGAAGACAGCGGGGAATTAAAACTGGTGTTTCCTTTTGATATTGCTGATGCAACCACTAATGGCAGAGCAGCATTGAGCTTTCTTCAGCTTCAAAGTTTGATTGACTCACTTAAAAGAGAAATAGATGAAAATGATGATTATAATGTTAACACAGATAGATTAACAGATGCCTCTTCAGATATAACAGGAGCCATACGGACATTGACCAGAAGAGAAACCGGGGATGATTTGCAGAGAGGTGAAATCTTAATTCTACAGCCCTTCATCAATCAATATAGAGAAGATTATGACGACGCTTTCAGGTCTCTAAGATCGCAAATCATTTCCAAGACAAACTCTGCAAGGAATTGCCGTGAGATGGAACCTATGACTGCTGAGATGGCTGAAGCTAAAAGACAAGCCTATGAAAATGGAGACGATGATCTATTAGAGCGTATTAAAAGTCTGTCAGATTCTATAAAGGATTACAATGAGAAAGTTTCTAACTATGTCGGCTATGCCAGTCGTGTTAATTCGAGGATTAGAAACTCTAGTACTTTACAAAGGATAAGGTCAGCAACCGGCAGTATCGCTGATTTCGCAGACAAGGCCAGTCAAATTACGAATGCTATGCAAATTGTTGCTGATTTTGCAACAGACAGTTCCAATAGTGAGTTACATACTTCTATAAATAGAGTGCAGAGAGGACTTGATGCAATTAATTTGGGAATGTCTTTCGTAAAAGCAGTACCTGTTTTGGGTGCCCTCTGGGAGCACTATTATTATCCAGCAGCTACCGCATGTCTAACTGCGATAGGAAGGATTGCTTCCAGAAGAAATAGAGACCGAAGACTATTAACATGGATCAGCAGTAATTGGCGCTCGCCTGTACCACCACGAATTGACTCTAGCATGTCGGTTGCATTTCCTGGAGGCCAAGCAGTTTTTTCATTTCTATGGCACCTTTTCTTCGGAAACTATCATTACAGTTCGGCAGCTGAGGAGTATTTTATGGAAAATGAAACAGATACTAATGCCGGGGTAAATGAAAATATGGTTGTGACTGGCAAGTGGAATCCTTTTGTTGATAATCATATCTCGGGATTTCAAAATTGGGCATCTACTAATAAGATGGATTTATGGTTGATGTTCTATGGTGCTGATCTTCCTTTTCCCGGTACTGGTTCCATTGACGAATCTCTCGATGATTATAACGATGATGTGGCTCAACGAGCGGTTAATTTACCTTCACAAGACCATAGTCAGGTAGAGGGTAGTGATATTATCCAACGAATGGAAACAGCCTTCGGCACTTCGTTTTCTAATGTAAAGATTCATGAAAATTCCAGTTCCGCTTCGGAGAATCATGCACTTGCTTATACCCAGGGCAATGATATACATTTTGCACCTGGTCAATTTAAGCCTGATACAAAATCTGGTCAGGAGCTAATCGGCCACGAGTTGACGCATGTTGTTCAACAAAGACAAGGAAAAGTTAAGCCGACCACCCAGCTCAAAACAGGTATGCAAGTTAATGACGACCCTACACTGGAACGGGAGGCCGATGAAATGGGTGCTAAGGTTACCCAACACCTATCTGTCGCTACAAGTAAACTTACAAGCAGTTCGACTACGATGCCATCTACCTCTAGTGACATGGGTCATGATGTAACCCAGAAAAAGGACGATTCCATTCAACGAGATGAAGAAGATAGTGAAGGAGATGAAGAATTGAGGACCATTCCTGACTCCGCTATTGTTAGGACTGGAAGGACAAATATTACAGAATCTACTAATACTTACGACATAACAGGGAGCTATCGGGAAATTGGAAGTCAATTGCGGCAAGAGCAAACGGTAGATGGTGAACAGGGTGATGCGAGTATTACTAGCACTCCCTCCTACTACTATGATCCTATAAACGAAAATTCTGCTAGGGTTTTCATTGATATTGAAATGAACAAGCGGATGCCTAACTGGACTAATTTGTCACATTACAGACAACAGGCCGAAAGTCACTCTGATGAAGAACATCGAAGATATTATCGTCAAGCGGTTGCAGCATGGGAACGATTTTATACTGAGTTGGAAGAACATGAAGATGCTCACAATGCAATAGATAGAGAGCATTTTGCGAACATGCATGAGCAGCTTATCGGAAAAAATCTGACTCAAAGCGACGAGCAGATCATGAGTATTATTCAGGCAGCAGATGCGGCCAACCATGCATATCATACAACACATGGAGCTACTGAAACGATGGATTACGTGCAGGAACCGAATGAGGGTAGGGTACAGAATAATGATTCGACTTCCCAGCAGAAGTCTTCTTTAAAGGAACCACTGCAGTTACAAGAGAATTTGTCATCCCAACATCATGCAAATGCACCTATTCAAATGGTAGGAATGTATGATTCATTTACTCCTCCGAATACTACGCCAGCTGATCATGCCCGGGTCAATAGAAGAATCGCTGAAAGAGATGCCGAAAATATTAGTGAAGCAGCAAGAACCGGAAGCGTTTGGACAATCACTTCCATTACAAATTTTGGTGGAGCGACAGAATCTCAAAGACTGACATTTATTGATAAAATTTTGGAGCAAACCTGGGTGGGTCCTCTCGACGAAGGAACTCTAGAAAGAATTTGGAATTCATTTGGTGATGGTATTTCGGAAGTTGCAGGCAATAATATGACCAGATGGAACAATTGTCTTAATCGAGGAATGGATCCATCAAATATCAGGGCACTAAATACCTTAAGACGTAACTTTGAGCAGGATGTAAGAAACATTGCCAGGAATTACATCAGAGAAAATATTCGATTTGCCAGAGAAGAGCTTGAAAAGCTGGGACTTATTGATACCAGAAGTGAAGAAAACCCTTCGCAGGAATCATTAGAAGCAATAAGAAGAGAAGAATTGCAAGAATTAATGCAACAAGCTTCTGCTTTAATGGATGCAAAAGCAAGACTTCGAATGATACACGTTGGTTATGAAGAAGTGTATGAACCTCGAATGGGAGGTGAATTCGAAACACACCATATTTATTCCAGGCATTTTGATCCTTCTGGGCCACCTCCGTTGAGAACCCATCCGGATTCCCAAGCAGAACCTTCGAAAAGTTGGGAAGAAGTAAAAGAAAAATGGGACAGTACTGTAGCTGCACTTAATGCAGTAACCTCACAAAGCCCCTTGATCTATGCTGCAGTGACTGAGGGCAGCGCAACCATCAATGGTATGTCAGAGACAAATCAGGAAAGTTTTGAGGAGACTGCACGGAGGCTGCTGAACGAGCTTATTGTCAACGGAGAAGAAACGTTACCTAAGATTGATAACAATGATTTAGATTGGAAGGATTTGGTGCCCATCCATAATCAATTATATAATGGTGCGCAAACGGGATCAAGCGGAACAGACTGGAGTGACAATTTTAATAAATCTATTGCTCAGGATGTCATTGGCGATCATGAAACCACTGAATTTTGGATTTCTCTCGGTTTGGGTACGGCAGCAGCTGCTGCTTTCATTGTTTCTGAATTAGCCACTGGAGGGTTGGCCACAGGTTTCTGGATGGGTGTGGGTATCGGGCTTGGCGGTGTGCAGGCTGTTCGCTCATGGGAGCAATATGATGATTTATCTACTGCTCAAGATTCTGCTGGTAGTAATGAAAGAAGATTAGTGGAAGATGGCCAGGTAAACTCGGCATTGATATCGGCTATTATAGATACTGTTTTTGTATTTTTAGACATTGCTGTGCCTGCAGTAAAAGGAATTAGAGCGGCCAGACAAGCTGCTGCACTTGAAAGCGCACTTGTTAGTAGAAGTGCTTCAGCTTTACTTGAAAACTTCAGTGAACTTTCTGGAAGGGAAGCTGCAGAAGCAGTAAGAAGAGGAATATCCGAATTAGGAGTAGAAGAAACAGTCAGACGATCGGGAAAAACAGTTGAGGAGCTGACAACCCTTATCACATCAAATTTAGATGAAGCCGCACAAGCTCCACTTCTAAGTAGATTACGAACCTTTGAGGAAGCAGTAGTAGAAGCAGGAACCGAAACAAGTATCAGGGTCGTAGGAAATACTGCCGAGGAAGCTTGGAAGTCTGGTAAGTCGCTCCCACAAGCCTTAGCCGATATGCTTGGGGCAGTCGACGCAGGAACCATTTCAAGAGAATTTGCTGATAGACTAGCAGCTGAAGCAGTCGAGCGATTAGGGCCCGCGCAGGTATTAAGACAGTGCGGATGGGATAACCTGGTCAAAGCATTACCGGAATCCAGTATTGCAGGACAACGACTGATGCAATTTCGAGATGCAGTATATGCAGATTTAGAAGCATTTATCAGAGAAGAAGTTGGAGGTACGGTGCAGAGAACAGGCACCACCGGTAACTTTTCAAATGACATTGACATTTCATTTACTGGAGCAAAAGCAGCCGAGTCCAGGACCAGAGCGATGGAATATTTAGCAAGACGGCTGGGAGTAGAAAATAGTCCTCAAGCATTTGAACGAACACTACTCATGGGTCTATTCACAGATCCAAGAAGGATTCATGCTTATGACTTATTGCCTGCCGGAGTCAGAGAAAGATTAGCAGCCCTTCAGGCTACAAAACAGGAGCAAATCATATGGAATAGACGGGTTTGGGAGGCTTTAGAAGCGGGAGATCAAGAGTTGGTAGACCAAACCCGAACAATGATGAGAGAATTAGGAATTCCTGAATTTGCATATAGACCTCTTTCAGGAGGGGAAGTGACCAGACTTGCTCAAAGAGTAGATTCGTTGTGGGGACAGCTAGATGAGGCAGTAAGGTTGGGTGACGAGGCCGCCCAAACCAGACTAGTAGAGCAGATTGGTGATGCTCAGGCGTTGATTAATGCAGCTGAAGAGGGTGGATACTTTTCTGCTGGCGGCGTTCGTAGGTATGTTTCAGAACGTCCGGGTGAGGCAGGGTTTGGAAGACTGGGAGATGTAGCTGGAACAACGGTGCCTTCTGCCGAAAGATTAACAGCTATTATAGATCAACTTCCCAAGATGGATCACGCACTACTTCAGTTGTCGGGAGAAACCAGAGAAGTAATAGCTGGGGTCAGAGGTATTGGCAAGTATGGTTCTAGAATTGCTGAGGTGGTTGAAGAGGCAGGATTACATAATTCCGGATCATGGCAGGATCTATTAGCAAGATGTCAGGAATTGAAACGTGCAGCTGACAATGGTGGAATCGCAGCAAGGATTGACGCAGCTGGTGCAGAAGCTGTTGTGAGAGACGCCAGAAGTATGTTTAATGAAGTCATTTCAAATTCACAAAGTGTGATTAGTCAATTAAGAGCGGGCTCCACGGTGGAAGGTGTTGCAGATATTGGGAGACACATTCAAACCGTAACTCGAGGTCATGTATTTTTATTAAGAAGCGTAGATTGGACAGTGCAGAATTTGAACATTTGTGCTAGGGCAATTCGAACTGGCGTTGCATTAGGTGATATTGCTACTTATAATCCTACAGATGCCTATGAAGTTTATCAAGATAATTTTGACGATGAAGAAGTTGCGCAGCAGAAACAGGAATCTTCTACAGTCACTGGAAACATACTTTCTACCCCGGCACAATTTTCTTTAGATCAATTCCACATCCAAAAAAACTCATCTAAAGCTACTGAAATGGGAGCGCTTGCTTTTACTCAAGGCAGCAATATTCACTTTGCACCCGGACAATTCCAACCCAACACAAGGTCAGGCCAGGAGTTGATAGGTCATGAAGTTGCACATGTATACCAACAAAAAGAAGGGCGCGTTACTACAAACACAGAAGTAAATGGGACTCCTCTTAACAATGATAAGAAGCTGGAAAAAGAAGCTGATGATTTTGGAGTAACCTATGCTAATTCACTACAAGATAAGCAGGACACCCCGTCAATTGGTCTTAGGGAAGGATTCGAGCTTAATCATTCCACTACTCAAATGAAGTCTACTATTTCATCTGATAAAAATCAAGCGCCATTCTCAATAGAAAGCGAACACGAGATGAAAAACACGCATGAAACGAAATTAGACCCTTCGAGTATTCTTCCTTTTACAACTCATATTGTTCAGGCTAAAAACCCGGAAGGTAAAGAGGACCAGCCAGACCCCAATCAAATTGAAACGAGTACCGGTCATGAAGAAAGATCTCCAAATGACAATCCCTCAAGCTCGGATAACCAACCTGCTTCTTTGGAGTAATAAGTGGAACAGCAAGTAACGCTATTCTATAATCAAACGTTTGATTTCGGTCCGCCCACTTTCCTCTATTATTTTCAATAAGTAGATTCCCCCTACATCTGGAACATCTATACGTCCTAATCCACCTTGAATAGATTGACTAGATATCATTCGTCCGGATAAAGAAAACCATTGCAAAAAGACCTTACCATCATAACTGTCTTGCTGAATATACACATTAGAAGTGGCTGGATTCGGATACACTCGCCATAATTTTTGCGCGGAAAACTCATTGTCCGTCTTGACAAAACCATCGAGAGACACCTTAAATTGATCTACGGCTGCTTCAACAAGATGCCTCTGCTCTGCATCATCACTAGCTTCGAAAACAATCTGTATTCGATCATTCAATGCTATAAAGTCTGATAAATTGAGTCGAACCGCCTCTGCCCAACCATTGGTGCCCTCTGATATAGAATGCATTAAAACGGTGTCGATACCATCCGTGATCAGAATTTTAAAAGTGTCATTAGGATCAGCTCCGGAGCCGCCACCATTGAAAAACCAGGGATGGAAGCTTAGAGCAGCATCTGGAAAAGTACTCAAATCCATCGGTGGTGAGACCAACTGCGATGTTCCATCATCTACATCAAGATCACTGACTGCCCCTGATCCATTACCTGTCACGTAACAATATTCTCCAATATCCCCTTCCACATCTTCGGAAGGATTGGCAGCAACATCACCAAAATAGGTCCCGATAGGCATAGCTCGTACCCATTGACTGCGTTCATTTGGGAAAGACTTATTGTTCCAACCATAGTCAAAAATAAAGTCATCTTCATAACCTCTCTCCAGTTCCAATACATAGCTTCCATCTTCTTCAAAAGCTGTATTCAAAACCTCGTATTGATAACCCCATTGACCTGCGACAATGGTATAATCGCCAGCAGGAAATTCGCCGGCAATCGAACCCAATTGATTCGTAGTCATCTGAACATCACGACCTTTCTTGCGCAATAAGATTTCTGCTCCTGTGATTAAATCACCAGTGGTTTTGTCGACGGTTCTGATGATTTGTCGGTAAGTGGGTTGTTTTTTTAAGGTAATATTTACCTGATTGGTTTCACCATTAACCAGTGTAATGACTGTTGTATCCGTCATATAGTCTGGATGACTTGTTATCATTTCAAACTCCCCAGTAAGCAGATCTCCTATGAGGTATTCACCCTTGGGATCGGTGTGATCCAAAAGTGTTTGATCTGTTAAAACTTCAATCTCTGCGTCAAAGATTGCATCTCCCGAATCCGCATCTGAAACCACACCGGTAAGGTAGGAAGCCCTGACATAATTGGGTTGAAGAACAAATAAACCATTGGCAATATCCGAAGCCAAGATCAATCCCGAAGGTAAGAATGGATATGCACCCCAACAGTCCGGATTTTCACCCGTATTATAATGTCCCACTTCGATTATTTTTTCCGGATTCGATACATCCGATATGACAATCCCATAGTCGTACCAAGAAGTAATTAAAAAATCGTTGTGCCAGTGTGTATTGTGAGGTATGACCTCCTTATTCTGAATAGCTGATGGAACAAATACATCCACTTTTACCGGATTCTCAGGGTCACTGATATCAAATGCATCTACTGTACCATTGGGTCGTTCATCAGTTGTATAAACATATTGATTGTCCTCGCTAGACCATGCATTATGTGTAAAAAAAGTAGTGGTCTGGGCACTGCCGAGCTTGAAAGGTTCCATAATGTTCTCAATATCATAGATGGCAAATTCACCAGCAAAGATCTCAGAGGCAAATACTTTGTTATCTCTTACAAATACGTCATGGGCGTACGTTTCACTGACAATATTAATCAGTTGAGGATTCAATGGATCCGATGTGATGTCGAAGGCCAGAACTCCGCGATTGGTATTGCAACCTGCCAAAAACATGATTTGGCTGTTGGTGTCAATGTATAAGTTGTGACACTTTTGAATAGGTGTATCGTTCACAAGTGGTTGGACCATTATAGAAGTAATATTATCCGGTGCTTCTGTCATATTGATAATGGTGATCCCATCATCTCCATCATCCGCAGTAACATAAATGTATTTTCCCAAGGTTTTAATATCACGCCATATGGAAGAAGCGCCAACAGTGCTAAAAACGAGTTGTGGATCCGAAGGGTCAGCAAGACTGTATATCTCTGTGGAAGTTCTGGTCCCTATAATGGCATACTCTGTTCCATCTTCTGCAACATAACCCCAAACATCACTTAATGCTTGTTCGTTAGGCACTTGTGCCACTAATTCTAAATTAAAATCTACTTGTCCTCTTAAAACGGAAATGAATAAAATCAGGATTATACTCCAAAAAATTCTCATCAATTTTATCTTTTACTTATGATCATAGTTGTTAATCTGGAAACGCATATCAGCTCTTGCTGTTCATTTCTAATGTCAATATTCCAAACGTGCATTTTTCCTCCTAGTCTTACCGGCGAGACCTTACCAATGACCGTTCCTTTACTAACGCTCTTCAAGTGATTGGCGTTGACCTCAATACCCACGGGAAATTGCTCACTGTCCGGAGGCAAACAAAATTCGGACGCCATTGATCCCAGAGTTTCAGCTAAAACCACCGACGCACCACCATGTAAGATGCCGTACGGCTGCATGGTTCGCTCGTCCACTGGCATTTCTCCCAAAAGAAAGTCATCGCCGAATGAAATGAACATAATCCCTAAATGATTGATCATGCTTTTGTTCAGCTCGCTATTGAGGCGGTCGAGGTCAATTGCTCTTTTCCAAATACTCATGTGATCTGATTTATATTTTAATCTGCTCTTTGGGATGCTGCCAAACGGCACCTTCCAGTTTTCGAAACCATGTCAATTGCCTTTTGGCGTACCGCCTGGAATTTCTTTTGATCAGTCTCACTGCTTCCTCTAACGAAATCAAACCGTCAAAGTGCTGAAACAATTCCTGATAGCCCACAGTCTGTAATGATTTCAAATGCTTATGTGGGTATAATTCTCTGGCCTCCTGTAATAAGCCATGCTCTAGCATAAGGTCAACACGTTCATTAATTCTTTGATACAGAATTTCGCGCGGCCTGTTCAATACAATATACTTTATACTAAACGGGCGCTGTTCTAAGTTTTGTTGAACAAAAGAGGTAAATGATCGACCTGAGACCTTGATGATGCTCAAAGCTCTTACCAAGCGTCGATCGTTTTGGGTATCCACCCTGGAATAATAATCGGGATCTTTAACTACCAACATTTCCTGAAGCTCTTTCAGTGATTTACGTTCCAGTTCCTGTATAATGGATTTTGGTACTTCCGGAAATTTATTAAATCCCTGACAGATGGCAGTTATATACAAACCCGATCCTCCGGTCAATATCACTTGATCGTTTCTACGAAAACATTGACCTAAAACCCTCAAACCATCCTTTTCAAAGTCACCAGCAGAATAAGAATCATGAATGGATAGGGCGTTCACAAAATGATGTGGTACTCTTACCAGTTCAGTAGGACTTGGCTTGGCTGTTCCAATATTCATTTCTCTGTAGAACTGTCTGCTATCACAAGAAATGACTTCTAGTTTTTTTTCCTCGGCCAATTGTAAAACGACTTCTGTTTTTCCAACCGCAGTAGGCCCGGTAATCACAATAAGTTCCTTATTTTTCTGCTCCAATATTGAAATCTTTTACGTCTGTAATAGCATTGCCATGCACATAAAGATCATTTTATTATCATTGTGCAATAATAAGTTAAATGCTGTATTATATACTAAGACCACTGACACGAATTGCTTTAAAGGCGTACTTTAGAAGTATTACCATCAATGGCCTTGAGCATATGCCGAAAGATGATCCTGTGATCATTTGCAGCAACCACCCTACAGGATTCATTGAACCTTGTCTATTGGCTTGTTTTCTTCCCCGGACTTTGCATTTTCTAGTTCGTGGAGATCTTTTTGAAAGACCTTTGCTGAAAAAAATTCTGATAGCCACCAATCAAATCCCTATTTATCGGTTTCGAGATGGTTATGAGAAGTTGCGAGATAATAAAAGTGTAATGTCCATGACTTATGAAAAATTGTCGAAGGGTGGGGCAGTACTGATTTTTCCGGAAGCAAGTACCAAACAAGTAAAGTACCTCAGACCACTTAAAAAAGGTGCAGCGAGGATGTCTTTGGAGACCATGGAACTATACCCTGAATTGAATTTAAAAATTATACCGATCGGTATCAATTACTCTGCTCCGAATCGCTGGCGATCTTATGTCAACATCAATATAGGTGAGCCGATTACTCCGGTTCTGCCTTCTGACGATTATGATGTTAGAAAAGCAGTTACAGATCTCACCAGGAAGATCCAGCAAGAATTGTCCAGTTTGCTTTTGGTACTGAACAAAGGCGTAGAAGAGAAAACTTTGGACAAGGCATTGGCTTTAGGTCAATGGGAGAAGAAGGTTGGTTCCAGCATTAGAGTCACGCAAGATTCACCTGAAAAGTTTGCTCAGGAAAGACTGATCAGCAAAAGCCTCAACGTGGATAATCAACAGATCATTGAGGAAGCCCCGGTCATTGATAAGCCCATTCGAAAGCGGCTTAATGTCCTTGATTTCCTCATGGCAACTGTGATTTTTTTTCCTGTGATGCTCTTGCTAAGTATGAATGCTATTCCGGTTTTATTCGGCATTTATATGCGAAAAAAATATGTGAGAGAGCCGGAATTTCTAGCCTCCGTTTCCATTGCAGCTTCACTAGGATTATATATGATTTTATTTCCCGTTGTACTTGTGATCCTGATTTATTACTACCATTGGTATGGATTATTAGTTTTCTTTTTACCGATGTTGGGTTTGTTGGCACTCCTTGGTCGTGATTATTTGGTAAGCATCTGGGAAACGTTTAAATTGCATAGAGAAATGGGTGAACAAAAAGTTACGCTCCTTATCAAGCAGGGGGTTGATGCTATAGGTAAGATTCGCAATTCAAAATGATTCAAAAGCAAGTAAATATGAATAAGATATTGATTTTTTTTCTAGCAATGTTATGTTTTTTTTCATGCAATACTGAAGAACAGACTGCTGTAGCGTCCTCCAAAGCAGAAAGGCCTGAATATGCAATGGTCATTCACGGTGGTGCAGGTACCATTTTACGGAAAAACATGACTGAGGAAAAAGACAAAGAGTACAGAGATGCATTGACACAAGCATTGGAGATAGGTCAAAAGGTACTTGCAGAGGGTGGATCAAGTATAGACGCCGTACAAAAGACCATCAACTTTATGGAGGATTCGCCGCTTTTTAATGCAGGTAAAGGGGCAGTCTTTACCAACGCTGGTCTGAATGAATTGGATGCCAGTATCATGTATGGAAAGGATCAGAATGCAGGAGCCATTGGAGGTGTAACGAACGTCAGAAATCCGATCAATGCTGCTCGAGCAGTCATGGAAAAATCAGAGCATGTAATGCTGACAGGAAAAGGAGCTGAGGAATTTTCTAAGAAGCAAGGGCTTGAAATCGTTGATCCTTCCTATTTTAAGACGGAACGAAGATGGAAGTCACTGCAAAAGGCAAAAGAAAATGAGGAGGACATGGGCTATGAAATACAGGTTCTGAATGAAGATTATAAATATGGAACCGTGGGAGCAGTGGCATTGGATAAAGAAGGCAATATCTGTGCAGGGACATCCACCGGAGGAATGACCAATAAGAGGTACAACCGTATAGGAGATGCTCCTATAATTGGTGCTGGAACTTTTGCTGACAATACGAGTTGTGGTGTATCTGCGACGGGCCACGGTGAGTATTTTATCCGCTATACGGTAGCCAGAGACATAGCAGCGATGATGGAATACAAAGGTTCCACTTTAGAAGAAGCAGGAGAATATATTATCAATCAAAAATTAGTTGAAAAAGGCGGCAGTGGTGGCGTTGTGGCCCTTGATAAAGATGGCAATATAGCGATGCCTTTCAACTCTGAAGGAATGTACCGAGGATACGTTACTCCTACACAAAAAGTAGTCAAGATTTACAAAGATGAATAATGAAGTTGACGGCTTCATATCCCATTACAGCTCAATTGGCACTAACAGAAATTCGCGATTCTGACAAGGCTTCGATAGTCAAACATATTAATGACAAGGCCATTTATGAGAACACGCTGCAGGTACCCTATCCTTATTTTGACAAAGATGCAGATCAATTTCTGGAGTTGTGCCGGGGATTTGAAGATCGCTTCGGACATGTAGGCCAATATGCAATCAGATATAAAGGGGAGATGATAGGGGGTATTGGGTTTCTCTATGTCTATGGCGAAACTTCGCATATTGCTGAAATTGGATATTGGTTAGGCGCCACTCATCGAAGAAAAGGTATTTCAACTGCCGCGATTGAGAAGATTGCTGAAATTGGATTTGCTGAAAAGAATCTCTTCAGAATTGAGGCCAATGTTTTCGTTGACAATATCTATTCAATGAAAGCGCTGGAGAAAGCAGGTTTTGAGCGTGAGGGTCTCAGAAAAGCAAGATTTATTAAGCATGACGCCTTACTGGATGCCTACCTTTATGCAAAGATTCAGGAGGTTTAGTATAAATTGATAAATAAAGCGATGATAATGACTTTGTGTCAAGGCAAGTAGTGGAAAGAAAGCGAACAATGGCAGTATATTCTCTGTAGGAAAATAAAAAAATATATGCCATTTATTACAAACAAGAGAAACGCTAAAGAACCTGTAGATATTCATTATAAAGATTACGGAAGTGGAAAACCTGTTATTTTAATCCACGGTTGGCCTTTAAGCCACCGAGCATGGGAAGGGCAGGTGTCAGCGATCGTAGAGGCAGGATTCAGATGCATTGCTTATGACAGACGGGGATTTGGAATATCTTCCGCACCATGGGGTGGTTATGACTATTCAAGTTTAACTTCTGATTTAAGAGAGCTTATAACACAATTGGATCTGAATGATGTGACCATTGTTGGATTTTCAATGGGCGGAGGTGAAGTGGTGAGATACTTCACGGATTATGGTGATGACCGTATTTCCAAAGCAGCTTTAATCAGTTCGATCATTCCTATAGTGGCTAAGAAAAGCGACAATCCTGAGGGAGTTCCGGAGGAGGCATTGAACGATATCATGTCGGCATTGAAAAATGATAGAGTTGGGTTCCTTGAAGGATTTCATAAGAATTTCTATAACTATGAAGACAATAATGAAAAAGTAAGCAAACAAGCCTTACACTACGATTGGTCTATTGCATCATATGCCTCTCCCAGAGCGACCATTAAAAGTGCGGAAGCATGGGCAACTACTGACTTCAGAGATGAAATGACTAATGTCAATGTGCCTACTTTAATCGTTCACGGAGATACTGACCAGATTGTACCCATTGATACGGCCGGAAAGCAGGCTTCAGAAGGTATTCCTGATAATGAATACCATGTTTTTGATGATGGTCCACACGGCTTGAATTTGACACATAGAGATAAATTAAATGAAATATTGATCTCTTTTCTGAAGAAATAAGAAACATTAATTTTTCATATATTTAGAGTTAGTGTTAGCAATCTGTTGCTACGATACACTAACTCTAAATTTTTTGTACATGCTTCGAAAACCAGATCAGACCATTTCACGTACTGAGTTTTTGCAAGAGGCCAGCCTTATTGAAGATCACATTAAAAATAGGGTAGAAGAACCTTTGAAAAGTTATGTATTTGATGATCCCCACATTACGCGACCTAATCACTCTTTTTTCGACGTTCACGCCCATTCCTTTTCCATAGATCATATTCCCAAAGACTTTATTAAACTTTTAAATTGGGTTAGCAATCAAGATAAAGTCAATCTTACAGCATTGTTGAACCCCAATTTGGGAAGATTCTTAGGATTAAGAGATCCTGAAAAGGTGATCGAGAATCTAATTTCAGTCTATGATCGCTATTTTGATCAAAAGTCGATTGCACCCAAGCTGTTCATTGTCAATCTGGCTATGGATATGGAACGAGGCATTTCAGGGGCCCCGGTCTTCAATTACAAAACACAATTAGAACAATTTCTTCGAATACTGCCTTTACAGACTTCATTACTCAATACAGGTAAACGGTACCAATACCGTCAAACCATTCTTCCGTTCATTGCCATTGACCCAAACAATCCAAAAGCATACGAATATTTTATTTCAGCATTCAGAAAGGACTATAACCAGACCGGCATTCAAGAATTGAATGATCGTGCTCCGTTTATCGGCGTCAAATTATATCCCAGCCTGGGTTATTCACCTCTTGATCCGATCTTACTGGACATTTATGAAATCTGCGAAAAAAAATCCATTCCTGTTACTACGCATTGCGGTGGACTTCGGACACGTACGAACAGCAGAAAAGTTGAGATTGGTCAGCGCAAATTTCCCAATAACGTGTTGACAGATTCTAAAAAGGTAGTTAATGTACCTTCCAAAGAGGCCATGAAATCTATTTTTCTCGATCCATTGCACTGGGAGAAGATAGCCAGGCAGTTTCCTAAACTTAAGTTGAATTTGGCTCACTTTGGGGATAATGAAGAATGGGAAAAATTCAATAAAAACAGGAGGGATCCAACAAATTTTGTAGTAAAGACGCTCAAAATGATTAAGAATTTTGATCATGTTTATGCAGATATTTCCTATGCTTATTTTGATGAAAAGAACAGGGAGAAGATTCGGGGTATGATGAAACAAGAGGAGTATAAGAATAAGATTTTATTCGGCTCTGACTTTTACCTTACAGAAGTAGAGAAAGTGCGTACAAGAGAATTGATCAAAAAACTGGAGGAAAGTTTTGCCCATTATCCTGAGGGATACCATTTGCTGACCTCTGTAAATCCTTATCAATTTATATTTGGCTTATGAAAAACTTACCTGAAAATCCATTTGAATCTATTGCACTCTGTATGTCTGGAGGTGGATATCGAGCGGCCTCATTTCATTTGGGTGCTATGGCTTACCTGCATCGGGTAGGTCTCCTTGAAAATGTGAAAGCCATTTCTACTGTATCTGGCGGAACCATTACCGGTGTCATGTATGCTTATCAAAAAGAAGAGGGGAGGAATTTCGAATCCATTTACGACGGGCTGATCCATCTCTTGAAGACCAGGGACTTAATTAAGGAAGGCCTGTCCAAATTAAAAAGAGAGGGACAGTGGGATAATCCGTTCAAAAGAAGAAATCTGATCAATGCCTTTGCGGAGATATATGACAAGCATTTCACTGAAGGAAACACTTTTGACTTACTGGACGCAGATCACATGAATTCTCATCTAGAATTGGTCGTTTTCAATGCTACAGAGTTCAATCACGGCATCAATTTTCGCTTCCAGAATGACGGTGTAATGGGAAATAATTATGTAAAGGTTCCCAAAGTGGCCCATGAGGAAGTAAAGCTAAGTGATGTCATAGCTGCGTCCTCTTGTTTTCCAGGGGGCTTTGAGCCGATCGGATTTCCTGGAGATTTTATGCATGAGCGATCGAACGCCCTAGCTGAGTTGAAAGATGATAAATATCCTCAGGATGTAGGCATTATGGATGGTGGAATTTATGATAATCAGGGGATCGACGCTATCTTACTGAGTGAGAAAAGAAGGCGGAAGGTCTACGACCTGATCATTATTTCAGATGTATCATCAGCGGATATGTCGCCATTTTCATTTGAAACCCTTAAACCTTCCAGAGGCTTTCGCAATAAAAATCTGAGGATTTATCTGAAAAGCATACGCAGTATTACATTAGGTGCTATTTTACTGATCGTGGCAGTAGCTTGTCTGGCCGTCATTATTGCCTGGATTTCTGGTTTCGAAAACAATATTGGCACCGGAATCGGTATTGGTCTGGTCAGTGCGGCAACAGTCATTCTGACCATTTTTCTATGGATTCGCTATCAAATTAAAAAGAGACTAAACGATCTGGGAAGTCTGATCAAAGATAAAATTCCTTCGTTTTACTTTAATCATCTTACCAGACTCAATCTCACAGACTATAAGATAGGGGAGTATGAACCATTGGTCCTGGACCGGATCCAATCTCTTCTTAAACTTCTACAGGATGTTTTTCTTAAACAAATCAGAAGATTGAATTATGCCAAGATTTATGAGTCTGAAGTTTACGAATACAGGAGAATCTCTAACTTATCCAAAGAGTTGACAGATGAATATCTAAAGAAAAGTATTGCCAAACTCCAGGCTTTGCCTAATTGCCCGACCGATTTCAAAGCTTCCTACGATCAATTGCTAGGTGATTCCTTAGCTGAAATCATCAATGATGCGGCGTCATTTGGTACCAATCTTTGGTTTACTCAGGATGATGTACTTAATCAGATGTTAGATAAGTTGTTGGTTTCTGGCCAATTTAATATGTGCTTTAACCTTCTAGTGTATACCTTAGAACTAGAAAGCAGTTCTGATTTTTATCAGTATGAAGAAGAGAAAAGAACAAAAATAGCTGATTTGAGAGATCAACTGATTTCAGACTGGAATCAGTTTGTTAGCCAACCTTATTTTTTAATAGAATCCTCTGCCTTAAGGTCTCAATAAATTCGTTAGCAAATTTAAGTGATTTATACAATTGTGGCATAGTCCTTGCATCTACATAAACAGCAATTAGTTGTTATTTGATTATAACAAGTTAGGCACAAAAAGTTGTGGTCTATTTTAAGGTTTAAGCGTATGGCTTCCAGAGATGGAGGCCTTTTTTTATTGATAGTGGCTATGTTCCACCAAATTCTCTTTAGCCCAAAGCAATAGGCTATTGGTTTTTCCTGAAAGCATCAGTTTTTTACTGATGTTACTTCGGTGTTTCTCTACAGTCTTTGTAGAGATAAATAATTGATTGGCAATCTGAGGCGTTGTCCTATTCATACTAATAAGCAATATGATTTTAAGTTCAGAAGGGGTCAGACTCTCCGCACTATCGGGATTTTTGAAATCCAACTTGAAACTTTTGTGCAATTCATTGCTGACATAAATTTCACCTTCTTCAATTGCATGAAGACAAATCTGAAATTCTTTTCGACTATTGGCATCGTATATAAAACCCTTTACGCCCCATGTCATTCTATCTCTATAATAGGAGTGTACATTATAAGAAGAGATCAATACAATGGGTATTTGAGCATCCTCGACCTTGTTAAGTTTGACTATTTCGGAAAGCGCTGTATTAAAGTTTTGGTGGTCAAAAACAAGATAGTCAGGTAAATGCTAGCTTACGTTCTGGAGTAATCTTGAGTTATTTCTCAATTCTACGATCTCAAACTGATCTTCTAATCTTGACAATGAGGAAGTTAAATCTGAGTTTTGTACAGATAGTAAAATTTTGGACCTAAGGCTCATATCATTTGCACTGCAATAGCTTCTGAAGATCAATAAAAATCCTCAGGAGTATTTTTTACAAAGAAATTTTTATTCAGAAACCTTGGGTGTTGAGAAATGCACTGAATATTTATACTAATCAATAGCAAAAATACTATTCTTTTCATCTAATAGTAGTTTTTGGGTCACAATGTATGTAAGGGTAAGCACCTATTTTGGGGTTGATGTCCAATAATCCTCCATCACATCAATTATTGCTTATATATCGGTGGATACCCTTATATAGTGCTTGATGTTTATGAAGTATTTTTAGTATATATATCAAATACAAAGAGTTATAAAATTAGTATTACACTTTTTTCAGTCAAACCTGGTTGTACCGTTTATCGTGGAAGCGAACGAATTGCTGACCATTCGGTAAGGGTGGCAGACCAGCCATCAAGAAAAAGGTGTTTTAGGGTGTCGAAAGACCCCACAATGAGCGGGGGATTCTGAAGTGTTTTCTCCCGCTCTTTTATTTCATCAAGCTTATCAATTCCATTATCTTTTATTTTCTTTGCATTTCAATAACTTAGACATATGAAAATAATAGACGGCAAGCAGCTTGCGCAGACCATTAAGAATGAAATTAAAGAGGAGGTGGACCAAATTAGGGCTGAAGGTGGTAATATCCCTCACCTTGCAGCTGTTCTGGTAGGAGACAATCCTGCTAGTCGCTCTTATGTAAGAAACAAGGTAAGATCATGCGAGTTTGTAGGATTCGAATCGACACTGATTCAAAAGGATGCAGGAATCAGTGAGGAAGAACTCTTAGAAATTATTGATGAATTGAACGAAAATGAAGACATTGATGGATTCATTGTGCAGCTACCTTTACCAGACCATATCGACGAAACGAAGGTGACGCTTGCCATAGATCCGAAAAAAGATGTAGATGGCTTTCACCCTGTAAATTTCGGACGGATGGCACAGGGCCTCGATTGTTTTTTACCTGCTACGCCCTATGGTATTTTGCAAATGCTGGAAAGATATAAGATTGATACATCCGGTAAACATTGTGTCGTGATCGGCAGAAGTAATATAGTCGGAACTCCTATGAGCATTCTGCTTTCTCGTAAAGCGAATCCGGGAAATTGTACGGTGACCCTGACCCACAGTCGGACCAAGGATCTCGGAGCCGAAATTTTAAGAGCTGATATCATTGTAGCGGCTATTGGAATTCCGAATTTCGTAGGATCAGATATGGTTAAAGAAGGAGCAGTGGTGATCGATGTAGGAATTAATAGGGTTGAGGATGAAACGCGAAAGTCGGGTTATCGCCTGGTAGGTGATGTGGATTTTGATGCTGTTGCCGATAAAGCGTCCTACATTACACCTGTACCAGGAGGTGTAGGACCTATGACGGTTACTTCTCTGTTGATGAATACATTAAAAGCTTCAAGGTTGAAGCAATGATTGATTACGTTTCTGTAAAATTTGAGATTGCTGACCCTATTCAGCGAGAAGTTCTCAACTACAGGCTCAGCGAAGCGCAAGTAGAGAGCATAGAAGAACTTGACGATCATCTGCTTGCTTATTTCACTAAGGAGACGTGGCAAAGCGTATCAAAGCTTTCAGTTTTTCAGGCTTTAGACCCTCAGGTTTCTGATGTCAAGCATGAGAATTGGAATGCGAAGTGGGAAGCGGGGTTTAAGCCTGTATCGATAGATGATTTCTGCTATGTCAGAGCACCCTTTCATAGTAAGGGTCGTGAAGAGTTGATCGATATCATTTTAGAACCCAAAATGGCTTTTGGGACAGCACATCATGAAACCACCTACATGATGATGTCTGAAATGAAAGGGTTCATCGAAAAAGGACAAAATGTTTTGGACTATGGATGCGGAACGGCCATTCTGTCCATCCTTGCAGAAAAGCTCCACGCCAGGTCTATCTATGCCATTGACATAGAAGAGAATGCCATCGAGAATTCGAATTATAATGCTGCTATCAATGGATGTACTAAAATTACCTGTGAGCTAAAGGTTCTGGCCGAAATAGCTCCCAGAAAATTTGATCGAATACTGGCAAATATTAATCGCAATGTATTATTGGAATCAGCAGAAGCTTTAATAGAGCATACAGAAAAGGGTGGACAATTGTTGTTGAGTGGAATCCTTATCAATGACGAAAAACTGGTCAGCGATAAATTTGAAAGCGTGGGTTTTACATTATTAAGTTCCAGGTCAAAGGGAGAATGGAAATGTCTAAAATTCAGTCGTCCCAATTCTTGATGATCTGATAGACTCGATGAATAGGTAATCCCATGATGTTAAAATAACTACCCGAGATTTTGTCCACTGCGACCATACCAAGACCATCCTGAATGCCATATGAACCGGCCTTATCGTAAGGAGCTGAGGTACTGATGTAATTTTCAATTTCCTGATTGGTGAGTTCGTGAAAAAACACTTCCGAAACATCACTGAAATTCACTTGCTTTTTACGATCTTTTAGACATACACCGGTAATAACTACATGCTTCTCACCCGAAAGTTTGGATAACATCCTTCTTGCATCACTTTTATCAATAGGCTTTCCCAAGATTTCCTTTTTACAAATGACGATGGTATCAGAAGTAAGTAAGATACCATCATCCGGTATCTCTGTGACAGCTTCTGCCTTTTTCAATGCCAGGTACTCTGCAACTTCTTCACGATCAAGGCTTTCTGGAAACGTCTCTTCGACATCGACCTCAACTAATTCGTAGGGAAACCCAGCATTTTCAATTATTTCTCGCCTGCGAGGGGACTTAGAAGCCAGGTAAATCTTATGCATAAGTATACCTTAAGTGGATCAAAATATAAATTAATCCTAAAACCATAATACCCTTTATGAATCTACTGGCCATTGTATATTTTCTCTTATTTCTCTCCTTGGTGATCAAGTAGTAGGCTAGAATAACAAGCGGTAGCCAGATCAATAGAGGAAAGGTGATTTGTTCAATGGGATTGTGTCCTAATCGATTGACCCTGAAATAAATATAAGAAAGAATGAGTAAAATAATGTTCAATGCAATGCTAAAGTAATCTGCCTTTTTGAATCCCAAAACTGTGGCAATCGTGATCGTACCTGTTCGAAGATCTCCTTCAAAATCTTCACAATCCTTCACGATCTCTCTGATCAGATTGGCCATAAAGGCAAAGATGGCAAAACCAAATGTATCTATATATAGGGCTTGATGCACAGATGGTGCGCTCTGCTGTAATTGAGTCAAAGAATGCTGTTCTATAAAGATAAAGATAAATGGTACACCACCTATGAGAAGGGAGACGATCACATTACCCATCAGGACCGTAGATTTCAGTACTCTGGAATACAGCCACAAAACCAAAATACAACCTGCACAAATCGCCAGGACATTAAAGTTCCAGGTTCTGTAAAAGATATAAGTGGCACTGATGAATGCCAGTAGATTTAATACCAGATAGAGGTTTCTGGCCGTTTTCACAGAGATTTTCCTGCCTAACGATTTGGCTGGCCGATTCACAGCGTCAGCACGCATGTCAAATATATCATTGATGGCATAACCTGCGCCGGCAATCATCATGACCATGATCATTAGTAAGGTAAACAGGAAGGTATTTAGGGACGGATCAACCCCATTTTCGATTAATGCTGGTGATACCATAAAGAACCAAAAGATCATCATGGTGATACCGATGATCAATAAGTTCGCCGGTCTCAAAATGCTCACCATTTATTCTGGCTTCTCATCACTCTTTCAATAACGTCTCTGACACAGCCACGACCTCCCTCATAAGGAGACACATACTCACAAGTGTCGATAATTTCAGGAACAGCATCCTTAGGACAACAAGACAGATAGACCGCTTTGAGTACTTTACAGTCTGGTAAGTCATCACCCATATACAATGTGGTTTCCGGGTCTAATTTACCCGATTCTACCATTTCGCTAAACAACTGCATTTTGTCTCTGATACTGATATGAACTTCTTTCATGCCCAATTTGGTCAGTCGATCTTCCACTCCTTTTGAATGTCCCCCGGAAATAATGATCATATTGTAGCCCGCTAGAACAGCGCGCCTTCCCGCATAACCATCTTTAGAATTCATGGTTCTTAGGAGCTCTCCACTCTCCGTTACTTGTAGAGAACCGTCAGTCCAGACACCATCAACATCGAAGATGAGCGTTTCTATTTTGGAAAATTTATCAAAAACTATTGATTGTCGCGCCATTCATAAACCCATTTAGCTTGAATTTGCTCCAGATGCCCTTCACTGCAATCTTCGCGCTTTCCTTCAAACCCGGGCAAGGCAAGGACCCACTCAATCAATTCTGTAAATCTGATTCGGTAGATCTTACTTTCTGTAAAATCATCTCCAAATTGATCATAAAGCTTCATGGCTATATCCTCGTGGTCCGACCAGGAATAAGGCATGTCATCTAAATCTTCAAATCCCATATTGTTCTAATGTTCGTGTCCTATGATTTGTTTTTGATCTGGTATTTCAACTTCAATTTCAGCATTGTCATCAAGAATGATACATTGGCATGCCAAGCGAGACTCCAATCTGGGATTGATAGCTCGATCTATAAAATCCTCCTCTTTATCAGAAATCTCTTCTAAATCCTCCTCACCTTTTTCAACATAAATATGACATGTACTGCATGCGCAAACTCCCCCACAGTTATGATTGAGGTGTATATCATTATCTTCTGTGATTTCAAGAATTGAATATCCTTCTTCTGCATTCTCTACCACCTTAGTAGGAATGTCTTTATCTTCAAATGTAAATGTAATTCTAGCCATAATTCTTAAGCTGCAAAGCTATCATAAATTTTCGTTCTATACCTAGCAATGACTAAGTTAATAGAATTGTTTATTAACGTCAGTAGAACCGATATATGACAAAAAAATAGATACTTCCAACAGAAGAGGGATGATTTTTGTTATAATTAATTAAATTAACGTCTTATAGACCGATAATCAGAATAATATGTCAGAGACGAACGAGATAAAAGGAGCACCGAAATTTAAGTTCAGAGAGCTTATGGTCTATTCTTCGACAGAATGGCTGGCTGACAATAAAAAGAAATATAGACAGGTTTTCGATCGCTACGAGACTTCTTACATTTATGCTGAACTTTCCTTTCACAATAAAGAGTTTGATCGAGCAGTATGGGAAGTTAATATTGATTTAAAATGTTACGACTCACTTAATGCGAATAAGGAAGTCTGCGCTTTAAGTTTTAAGCGCAAGGTCAGCAAATACGATAATGTTGTATTCATCAGAGAAGGTTGGGGCAATAAGAAAGAAGGGGTATTCTGGAAGAAAGGTACCTATTACTGGGAAGCCTGGATCGATGGAGAAAAAGTTGCAACCAAGTACTTTTATGTCGAGGATGTTGGAGTCAAGAAGAATCCGCAGGAAAATCTGTATTTTGATCTGGAGTCATTAAAATTGTATGAAGGTAAATATGATGATGTAAATGAGCCTGATAGGACCTATTTAGTTGAATTTTCAGGAGAAGAAACGAGATATATTTACAATGAGATCATCCTCAAAAATAAGAACAGGAAGGAGGAGTGGCATTGTGAGATTTTTGCAAAGTTTTATAACGAAGCCAGAGAGTTAAAGGGACAGGTTACCAGATTGCAGACCGTAAAGCAGGATGAGGAGCAGATCAAAATTAGTGCAGGTTGGGGTTCCAATGTCAAAGGTTCATGGAGAGATGGCAGATATACAGTAGAACTGGTTTTTATGAATAAGCTAATTGCTGTGGTCCCTTTTATGGTAGGAGAAGTTTTTGAGGAAGGTATTCCAATGGTTCAACTCCCCAACAGTAAAGTTCCCGTCGTTCTGACTCCGGGTGAAGATGAAAATCAGACATTCGAGGAGTTGATGATGAGGCTAGACGGATTGATAGGATTATCTCACATTAAAAAACAAGTCAGGGAACACGCGCAATACATTAAATTTCTGCAGTTGCGTAAAGACAAAGGCTTTGAGGAAAAAGATGATATCAATGTGCATTCCGTATTTAAAGGTAATCCCGGAACAGGAAAGACTACGGTTGCCAGGCTCATGGGCCTGATTTATCGAAAAATGGGACTTCTTTCTAAAGGTCATGTACATGAGGTCGATCGAGTTGATCTTGTGGGAGAGTATATTGGACAGACCGCACCTAAGGTGAAAGAAGCCATCGAGAAGGCCAGGGGCGGAGTTTTATTTATTGATGAGGCCTATGCACTGGCAAGGGCCAATGATGATTCGAAGGATTTCGGACGGGAAGTGATCGAAATTTTAGTGAAAGAAATGTCTAATGGCCCTGGTGATATGGCGGTTATTGTAGCTGGTTATCCGAAGGAGATGGAACATTTTGTGGCATCTAATCCCGGGCTTAAATCGCGTTTCAAGCTTTTCTACGAATTTAAAGACTATCTACCCCAGGAATTATCTCTAATTGCGGAGTATGCTTGCGTTGAAAAGGAAGTGGTTCTTACGGAAAGCGCCAAAGCCGTTATTGATGAGTTGATCGTAGCTGAATACCGGGAAAGAGACAAAACTTTTGGCAATGCAAGATTCGTGTTTGATCTCATTGAGAAGGCCAAGGTAAATTTAGGATTAAGGGTGATGAAGGGCAAGCCTGCAGAGATGGATGCCAGAGCGCTTTCTGAAATTAACGTTTCTGATGTGGTAGCGATTAAGAATGAGGAGAGAATGGAAAGGCCTAATATTCCGGTTGATTATAAGTTGCTTGATCTAGCTCTTTCGGAACTGAATAGTCTCATTGGCATCGAAAATGTGAAGAAGCAGATACGCGAGTTGGTAGAAATCGTAAAATATCACAAGGAGAGCAGGAGAGATGTATTGAATAATTTTTATCTGCATACTGTATTTGTTGGTAACCCGGGGACCGGAAAAACTACTGTCGCCAGAATTTTGACCAAAATATATAAGGCATTAGGTATCTTGGAACGGGGCCATATGATCGAAACGGACCGCCAGGGTTTGGTAGCAGGCTTCGTAGGCCAGACAGCCACCAAGACAGCTGAAAAAATTGAGGAAGCGATGGGCGGCGTATTGTTTATTGATGAGGCTTACGCTTTGTCAAATTATAACGGTCTCCAGGGAGATTACGGTAATGAAGCCATTCAGACCATATTAAAGAGGATGGAAGACCATAGGGGTGAATTCTTCATCTTCGCAGCTGGATATCCGGACAACATGGAAGTTTTCTTAAAAGCTAATCCTGGTCTAAGCTCGCGCTTTGATAAGATTTTAAAATTTGACGACTACACACCCACTGAATTATCGATGATCGCCATGAAAATGATTAGCGATGAGAAATATCACATTACTCCTAAAGCTGTGAAGTTACTGTCTGAAAAGTTGCAATTCGCGCATAGGTTTAGGGATAAGTTTTTTGGTAACGCCAGGGACGTTCGCAATATCGTTTTGGAGATTATTAAAAACCAAAATTTGAGACTCTCTTCCCTAAAGCTTGAGGACAGACCTAAGAATGGTGGTGCCCAGATCGTTTATGATGATGTCTATGTGCTCAATTTAGAAGAAGATATGAAAGTCTTTAATAAGCCAAGCATTGGTTTTAACAAGTAAATTAGAACTTCACATTTATACCTGCTTTTGCGTTCAATCCAAAATTCGAATAATCATACCATTGCTGATATTCACTTGCAAGTAGATTATTGACTTCACCGAATACTGAAAATTGATTGGCTACCTGATAGCTAGCCCTGATATTCGCATCTAACATATAAGGCAATTCCACCACTTCCCGATCGTCACTAATGACTGTAATGCCATCTCGTATGAAGATAGCAGGACTGATCGTTAATTTGTTATTAAGTAAATGATAGCGAGCGCTCAGATCAAAATGATAGGAAGGCAATTGCCATACGATCTCATCGTAGTAGATGTATTGGAAATGGGTTAAAACTTCCAATTGATCAGAAAGTTTATACTCTAATCCCACGTTCACATCCAATATGTTAAAACTATCTTGTTCTATTAGAAATTGACGAAGGCCCTGATCATCTAAATGATTTCGAAACATAACCAGGTCATCTGTCGAGCCATAGGCCACATTGACATCATAATGAAATCCCTTTAACTTACCTCTTGCTCCTATACCGTAGCGGGTCACTATACTATTGCGTAAATTAGAAATAATTTCAGTGGATAGGAATGGATTATATGCGATCAATGGCACCAGGTTGTTCTTTTGCAATTCAGCTTTCAAAAATAAATAGGGTATTAAACCGTAATCTAAAGGTGAAAAACTCAATTCAACATCTGGAAGGAAGTAATTTCTTCCTTCAGGACCAAAAGCAAAATCCAATCCCGCGAAGATGCCGAAAGCTTCGGTATGATAAGCCATACCAGGCTTAATGTGGTAGTTGTTATAGGCAATTGTCGCTGTATCCAAAATACTGCTGATATCCGCAATACCATCCAATTTCAGATCAAATCTATTGCCTATGCTTTTATTGACACCTAACTTGATTAAGAAGTTATTTTCTACCGCGTTTTCATTTCTCAATGACAAATTTTTATAGTCTAATCCCAATTGATAGTCCACGCCATATTCGTTCTCCGAAGCATTGAAAAATTTGAAGCCAAAGCCATAATCAGTGATCGCTCTTGAGTAAATACTGGTATCCGCAATCGTGGATTCGTCAAAGGGAGATCCATAAAAGTTGACATTTCTCTGATGGTAACCACCTTGAACCTGGAAAGAAACCAGTTCGTTAAAGTGATGTCTGATCAATAAGTCTGTGTTCAGGTGACTGTATTTCTGAAACCTCTCTAGTTTATTCTCCTGGGTTAAATAATCAGCCTGCAAATCAAATTCGGTTTCATTTTCAGTCATGTAATGATAACCCAATGCTGCGTTTAGAGTATTCAAATTACCCGCAGAGGCGGTGATAAAGCCATTGTATTTTTTAGGAAGTTCTTCTTTAGGCATGCCTAATGGCCTGATGGATGGTTCAGGGTATTCCAGTTCCAAAGGTTTGATGCTCACTGCGTAGTTAAATTGCTCCAATACCCGCTGGGCAGGTGGCTCGGGTATGGTATTGATTTTACGAGCATCTTCCAGTCTGGCTTCAAACTGCTTAATGACCTCTACTTGCTCCGCTGGTAAGTCTTTGATGGTGTCTCTTACTTGGGAGTATATGGGTTGACACAAACAAACAAACGCTATGATTAAAATCTTATTCATTTTCTTTAATTGTATCCAGGTTAATCGTTTTATTGTCTTCTATTCTTGTCTCATCTGCTTCTCGCGCAAGAATCATTTCTAATTTTGAAGCGGCTTCAGATTGAAGTTCTTCCGATTCCGGAAAGTTTTCTATAACGGCCTCTACGGCTGCTTTGGCATTGAATAAATCTCCTAAACCAATTGTTATATCAGCGAGAAGCAATAAATTTTTAGCTACCCAAAAAGGATAAGCAGTGGAATTGCTGATAGATTCCATAGTGATGTCTTCAGCAGCTTCCAGATCTCCTTTTTTGAAAACAATCTCATTACGTAAATATTTGGCTTCAGCAGAATTTTCATTGTCAACCAACAACACGACCTGCTCGAAATTTTGACTTGCGGCGTCCAGGTTTTCCTTCAGATAGTGCATCTTCCCTGCATAAAAATGGGCAAGAGCTTTATCTTCTTTACTAACCAGCGGATTAAGTATCACTTTGCTGGTATAAGCAAGTGACGCTTCGGGATCACCAAATCGATAGGCAGATCTCATTGCTCCTAACTGTGCCTCGTATTTTTTCAGTTGATCGCTTGTGACTTCACTCAAAAGGCTATAGTAGTTGAATGATTCTTCAAAACGCTTCAAATCATTGTAGGTAATCAGTGCAGCCTTAAGAATCGCATCTTCGTAATATTCAGATGGGCCGGCTTTGATTACCACATCATAATCAGGAAGTGCTTCGGCATACTGCTTTAAGATCGTTTTACTTTCAGCTCTATTGTAGATTGCGTTCAACCTATTAATACCTGTTGGGAAATTGTCAATATATTTTGTATAACTTTCAATGGCTTCTATATACTCACCGTTTTCAAACTTACCCTGGGCTGCAATGTAAGTGAGGGAATCTCGCTCCAAACTAGACATTTTGTAACCTGTAGCTTTTTCTACAAGTTCTGCAAAATCATCTGCTCTGCCTAAATCTTGAATATAGATTTCTTGAAGAGCAATGAGCGCTTCCTGAGCTTCTGTTTTAGAAGGATTGTTATCAAATAGATTGGTATAGTAATCGATGGCCTTTTGGGTTTCTCCTTTGTTGTAGGCAATTAATCCAAGTTTTAAAAGTGCTCTGGTAATCAAAGGAGATTTCCGATCTAATTGAATGATCTTGCTATAAGCTATTTCTGCTGCTCTCGGTTGGTTTAGTGCCAATTGTGTTTCACCAATTTGAAAATAGGCGTCGTCTTTAAAAGAGGAATTCGGAGTTTTTTCCAGCAATTCTTCCATTAAAACTATTTTCTCATAAGGTTGACCTTGCAGGCCTTTAATCATCCCTAATTGAAAAAAGGCGTAGTCCTGTCCTGGAAAGTTAATCTGTGATGCCAATTTATAGTGTTCAGATGCCTTCGCATAATCATTAACCGTAAAATAAGCGTCTGCAATTCTATTTAGAGCGTCTGCATATATTCTTCTCAAACGAATCTCGGGACTGGCCCGAAAATTTTGCTGGTTCATCAGCATCTTACTCTTGGTGAATTGGTCCAGAGCATTGGTGTAATCTTTGGTTTTAAGATGATTATAGCCTTGCAGGTAATGAGCTAAAACAGGACTAGCGCTAGCAGGCAATGACCCAGTCATTTCTGCCAGTGTAAAATACTGATTCAGGTACTTGATGCTTTCGTCATAATTTAACTGTTGGTGGAGCAAGTCACCTAAATGAAAGAGTATAATAGCAGTGTAGTAATTATCAACAGGAGTTTGAGCGGCCTTTTTAAGTGTCTGAAGTGCCAATGAAATATTTCCATCATTGATCAACTGAATGCCTCTTTCCAAAATCACTTTTTGATAAGCCTTCAAGACTTCAGGTGCTTTTTGTTGCATATTTTCAATGGTCGCAATAACCATTGAATAGTCCTTAGATGATTCAAAAAGATTTCCCAGAACTTTCTGAGCTTCCGTATAGTGCTTGGCTGTGGGAGGAATATCAATGAGCGTGTTAATAGCTGCACGATCGTACCCTAATTCAGCAGAGAGTTTCCCGTAATTGAAAGTGGCTTCTTGTTTAAGATCAGGGAAATAAGAGAAATTCATTACATTTTTAAAGGAGATTCTAGCATCTTCCTTATTCCCTAGTTTGAGATAAGCATCAGCCAGATAGTTATTGCTGATCTGTCCCATTTCTGAATCCAGGTTGCTTAACTCAAGAAAGTTAACAGCAGCTTTTTCAAATTGACCCACCTGATATTGAGAAAAAGCCAGTTGATAGAAGTCTTCCTTCCTCATTTTTCTGGATTGAGACTCATAAAACTCTAAGTGAGGAAGTGCATTCGCATAATCACCCCTCAAAAATAGAGTCTGCCCGAGTATATGCCTTAATTCTTTTCTGTTTTCTACATCGGGATTGTCGAGTTGCTGGGGGATATAATTTAATAAATCATCATAGTTTTTTTGTTCAAAATAGATTTGAGCAATATAGTAGGGAATCCGGCTCTTGTATTCAGGATAGTTTTCAAGAAGGAAAAAATATTCGATTGCTTGATCATAATTCCCATAGAAGAATTGGATCATTGCCATGTAGTAATAAGCCTGAAAATAATATTTAGTATCCTTGCCTAGTATGGATTCGAAGTTACTTTCTGCCTCTTCAAACTCTTTTAGTATAAAATGACTGTATCCTTTCTTGAATAAAACTTCATTCTTGATTTCTTCTGGCAATTTGTCCAATTCAATCAAATCATAATACTCTACCACTTCGGAATGTCGCTTTTGGTCGTATTTTAAGTCTCCAATAATTCTTGCAGCCTCATAAGCGAGTGGTGCCGGTCGGTGCTCGAAAAAATAATCCATGATCTCTTTTTCCCCTTCAGGAAATCCTCCGTAAACAGATGCTTTAGCTGCCATCAACTTAGCCTCAGCTGCCAGTAACGCACTTTTTTCATCATACAATTCTAATGAGATTACTGCAGCTTGTTGAAATTCTTCTTTTGCCAAGCCATATAATTGATTGTCAAAGTGAGCCTTTCCTTTTTTGAAATGAATGTTGGCATCCGTATAGGAAGCAGTAATCTGACCTGAACTGAATGACCACAAAAAAAGAAGAAATACGATAGCAATACTTCGGTACATAAATAAATAGGTTTAGAAAAGCTGGTTAAAAACAGCTTCAATATATTACAACTTATTTTAATGTGTAAAGATTGCTATAAACGATTAATTTTTCGTCATCAAATATTACAAAAACGGAAGAAGACAGAATATTAAGGAGGGATAGTACAAACGGTCCTTACGGTGGTAATATTGTTTGTCAGAATACAACCTTTAGCCGAAAATGCAATGATGGTTGTCTTTAGCGAACGTTATTATCATCAAAATTTATAAGTCAGGCCATTACGTACTTGATAATTTAAACCAGGTACATTTTCAGGTGGTTCAGCATCATAAAGAAAGCTTACGCTAGTGGTGAATCTTAAGTTAGAGGTAATGGCAAAATCAAGATTGCTGTCATTGAACACCCTAAAGTCATTGAAGTCTTTGATTAAAGGTTGGATATAAGTGGTGTTTGAAAGACTAATGCCCTTTTCGGGAAGTAGGGTAAAAGTAAAGTAGGAACTGATTCTATGATCTCTATTTACGATTTCAGGATTGGTCAAATGTTCTATTTCATACATATAAGCAATCCCATAATAAAACTTTGCTTTTTCATACTGAGAAAGCTTTATACGTGGGCCTACACCATTTAGTATTCTACTTTCTATTTTAGTCAATGTATTGTTCTGGATTTGAAAAAAATATTCCATGCGAACCCACTCATTGAATTCCCGATTATACCTGAAATGAGCTTGAGCTCTGTTATCGAAATTTTCACCATCAGCATTGATGATGTTATAATTGGCTACAAAAAGGAAGAGATCTTTCAGGGTTTTATATTGAACATGTGAACCAGCATTTACTGAAAATACGGATTTTGTAAATTTGGAAGCGGAAATGCTTAGACTTAGATTGCCAGCCCATCCAATGGTATCTGTGACTAATCTGCGCTGCTCCACATTGTAGACTTGACCTACAGCCCATTGACCTAAAAAAAGAAAAAACAAAACGACTAAAAATCTACTCAAACTCGGACAAAGTTTTTTCTATGATATCACAGCATTCCATCAATTGATCTTCAGTCATGACGAGTGGTGGAGCAAATCTGATGATGTTTCCGTGCGTAGGCTTTGCCAACAAACCGTTTTTTGCCAGGGCAACACATATGTTCCAGGCCGTATCGCTATCTTCATCATCATTGATAACAATGGCATTCAGCAATCCTTTTCCCCTCACTAAATTTACCAAGTCGTGGCTTTCCACCAGTTTTTGCATTCTTTCTCGGAACTTAACTCCCAGTCGGTATGCGTTTACTTGTAGCTCTTCATCCTTGACCACCTCGAGTGCCGCCATAGCTACAGCACATGCTAGCGGATTGCCACCAAAAGTGGAGCCGTGTTCACCGGGTTTGATGCAATCCATGATCTCATCATCCGCCAGAACTGCAGAGACGGGAAAAACACCACCTGACAGCGCTTTACCTAGAATAAGGATATCAGGACGAACTTCAGGCCTGTTTTCACAATGTCCAGTGCAAGTACAATTACCACAGGTTGCCAATAATCTACCGGTTCGAGCAATTCCTGTTTGAACCTCATCGGCAATAAATAAGGCGTTGTGTTCTTTGCAAAGCCGGGCTGCACCTGCTAAATAATCATCATCTGGAACATAAACTCCTGCTTCACCCTGGATGGGTTCTACTAAAAATCCTGCAACATCCGGTTTTTGAAGTGCTAATTCAAGTGCATCAAGATCATTATAGGGAATGACTTCAATTCCAGGCAAATAAGGTCCGAAATTTTTTGTTGCGGTAGGGTCTGTGGAGGCAGAAATTACTCCCAGAGTGCGACCATGAAAATTGCCTTTTGCAAAGATGATCGTAGCTGTGTTGGATTCTAAGCCTTTCTTTTCATATGCCCACTTTCTGCAAACTTTGATTGCAGTTTCAACCGCTTCCACTCCCGTATTGATAGGTAAGACTTTATCATAAGCAAAATATTCTGTGATGTACTTTTCGTACTTACCCAGCATATCATTGTAGAAAGCTCTGGAAGTTAGCGTTAGTTCACTTGCCTGTGCTGTTAGGGCCTGAATTATTCTGGGGTGACAGTGCCCCTGATTGACGGCTGAGTAGGCAGACAAAAAGTCATAGTATTTTTTACCTTCTACATCCCACACGTATACACCTTCACCTTTACTTAGTACGACGGGGAGAGGGTGATAATTATGTGCACCATGCTGGTCTTCTAATGCGATCAGTTCTTTTGAATTCAGTTCAGTCTCTATCATTTGACGCTCTTTTTTGCAAAAATAGGGATTTATTTCACGAGCGCTTGATGAATTGATGAAATCTGTACAAAAAGATTTTCTGAAGCATCATTGAAAATAACATGGTCACTGACTTTCATTTTGCTTTCATCACTAGATTGATTTTGCATTCTTTCTACGACTTCTTCCTGATTCACGCCATCCCTTTTCATTACTCTTTCGATACGAACTTCTTCAGGAGCAACGACCGTTATCAAGTGGTCAAAATCTTTATGAGATCCGTTTTCTACAAATAGCGCAGCTTCATTAATTACGTATTGATGCTTTTTGTGCTTTTTTACAAAATTTTGAAAATCCTCCCGGACTGCGGGGTGGACCAGATTGTTGATTTTTTCCAGTTTTGATTTGTTCTTAAAAATCTTTTCAGCAATCAACTCCCTGTTCAGTTGGCCATCACTATGATAGGCCTTTTTTCCTAGCAATTTGATAATTCCATTTTTAAGTTGTTTGTTTTCAGACATTAATAGTTTAGCATTTATGTCACTATTATAAACCTGGATACCCAATATTTTGAAGATTTCGGCAATGAAAGATTTTCCTGAGCCGATACCACCAGTTAGTCCTATTGTTTTCGGTGCCATTCTTGATGAATTATTATAAATTTGTGATCAATAATACATAGGTGCCTATTGGCACGTTTTGTTTCATAGATATAACCTGAGCTCTTAAGTTATCGAATTAAAGCTTATACATACAAGTTTGTTTGTCGTAATTTTAAGTGTACTGCAAGTGAGTGCACAAATTACAGTTGATTTTTCGGTTGATAAATTCGAAGGATGTAACACAGTTCAATCCAAATTTCAAGATGAATCTTCGAGCACTGCAGGTGATATTGTCTCTTGGGAATGGCAGCTTGGTTCAGTGACCAGTACCCTTAAAGCCCCCGGCAGGGTATTTACAGATGTAGGTGAATACACCATATGCCTCAAGGTGACTGATGCAATGGGAAATGAGGATGAATTATGTAAAGAGGATTTTATAAAAGTGTATGGTAGCCCAATTGCTGATTTTGCCAATGATTTTTCCGTCGGGTGCGCACCGCTTGAAGTAGAATTTAATTCATTGTCCAGCAGCCCAAATGGATCAATAGTACAATGGAGCTGGGGCTTGGGAGGTGATGCAGGAACCATAAGCACGCAAGACCCCAATTTGCAAGCGTCAACAACCTACCTACAGGACGGTACCTACACGGTTACGCTACAAATTACTGATTCGAAAGGTTGTCAGAATACCGTTACGAAGTTGGATCTCATTGAAGTGAGTGAAAGTCCGGAAATTATTGTCACGACTAAGGAAGCGGTGGGTTGCCAGTTTCCCATGACCGTAGATTTTGACAATCTAGGATCATCAGTCGGGATTGAATATGAGTGGGATTTTGGAAATGGTCAGAGTCATATTGGATATGACCCTGGCCCGTTTGTCTATCAAAATGCTGGAAATTATGATGTCACCATTAAGGCTCGCTTTATATCTTCTGGGTGTGAGCATATAGTTGTATTAGAAGACCATATTTCAGAGGGAGGTTTGATTGATTTTGATTTCTCTCCCAAAGTTGGTTGTATCGGTGTAGAAGTACAATTTGAGGATCTATCAAGTATTACAGCGGAGTCGTGGGAATGGGATTTCGGTGATGGTAACACTTCGTCAGAGAGGGATCCAGTACACAGGTTTACGACACCTGGAACCTACGATATAATGCTTTTTAGAAATACTGGAGAGTGCTCTGGAACCAAGATATCTAGTCATCAGATTATCATTAGTGACAATCCGGAAATAAATGGTAGTTATGATAATCCGGCTGGATGTAAATTACCTGCATCTATTACTTTGAATGCCTCGGGCAACGATCAAAATCAATATTCTTGGTTTGTGGGAGAGCCCGGTAATTATGTTGCTACCGGATCAGGGAAAACTGCCGACATCTCAGTTGCCGAGTACGGCACATATAGACTTTCCTTGATTGCCAATAATGAGTTTGGTTGTAAATCTAGCAAACTGTTGGATTCAATTGTCGTTGAGCCACTGATGGTGGAAGTAATAGGCAATTTAGATGGTTGCGTTCCATTCATCGCAGAGCTTGATCTGACCTCCAACGTACCCAGTAATTTAAGTCCCGAAGTTGTGCGATTTACCGGCCCTATCAACGCTACTTTGTCTTCTACTTTTTATGATGTGGAGGTTTTAGAAGAAGGTTCTGCTGACTTTTATGGTATTTTTGAAAATGACCTAGGATGTAGAGATACTTTGGATATTCCTTCTTTAATCAGAGGTGGTCCGGCTCCTTCTGCTGATTTTGAGCTTAGTGATACGGAGGTATGCCCTCAGGACTTGGTTACATTTACTGATTTGTCTTCCGGTGTGGTAGACGAATGGTCATGGAAGATTGGCGACACACTTGTTTTTGACCAACAGAATTTTCAAGCAGATTTTGATTTGCCAGGAGTTTATGATGTAGAACTTACGATAGGAGCAAATGGTTGTTTTGTAAGCAAGATATTAGAGGATCATTTGACTGTTAGTCCGCCTGCTAATAAATTTGATCTGTTATATCATTGCGATGAACCTACAAAAGTCACTGCTATAAATTTAAGTACCCAGGCGGATAGCTGGGATTGGACGTACTCCATAGGTGGACAGACCATTTTGATTAGCAATGAAGATACTGTAGAAATTAACTTTGCAGCTCTAGGAACATATGCCATTTCACTTGAGGCGACTGATATTAGTTCAGGGTGTAGTAATTTGTTAAATCAAATCATAGATCTTAAGGACCCTAAAGCTGACTTTGATATCGACGTAAATAGCGGATGTGCGCCTCTGACGGTGAATTTTATGGATCAATCTACCGACGTAGTTAAATGGGAGTACTTTCCTTCTGGTGCCAACTTTTCTAATCCAAATGGGCCCAATACAGAATTGTTGCTGAGAGTTGCTCATGAATATGATAATATTGGAGTGGTAGTTTCAGATATACACGGATGTACAGACACCATGTATTCAGAAACAATTACCGTAAATGCAGCAAAGGCGCGATTTGCAGCTCCAGACCCGGTTTGTTTTAGTGATGTCTTGTCAGTTACGCCCTTCTCTACCAGTGCTTTTGGTAATATTATAGATTACAAATGGATTCTTGGTGATAACTTGTTAATTAGTAATGAAAAGACTGCAGAATTTACTGCTCCGTCCATTGGAAAATTTGATTTGAAGCTCGTGGTCGAAGATGACTGGGGATGCAAAGATTCCACCACACTTGGGTTAGGTGCTTTTTTTAGAGCGCCCAATTTTAATCTCTTAGCAGATTCATTGGCTTGTACAACTCAACCCTTAACATTTAGGAATGGATTACATTCACCAGGATATCAGTACATATGGGACTTTGGTGATGGCAATACCAGTACAGATGTAGCGCCCATGCATTTGTTTGTTGAAGAGGGAGCTTATCAAGTAAGCGTTACGATCGAGGATGAAGAAAAATGTATTAACTCTATGAATGTAGGAAAGTTAATTGAAGTCGCTGATCCTCACGCTGAATTTCAGGTAGATACCACATTTGCTCCTTGTCCACCATTGATCGTTAATTTTTCGAATTTGTCGCAAAATGCCGTAGAGTATGAGTGGAATTATGGGGATGATAATGGCTCAGGCACTGAATTCGAACCATCACATTTATATTCATATGGTGGTAATTTTGATGTAGAGCTTATCGCCATCAGATCTCAAGTTTGTAAAGACACATTTTCCATAAGTGAGCTCATTAAACTTGATGGTCCCAAAGGAAATATCTCGTTTGAAGTGGATTCTAGTTGTGTGCCATTGAGTGTAAAATTTTTAGCAGACCTTGAAGAAGAGTATAAAATTGTATGGGATTTTGGTGATGGTAATCTTTTAGATATTGAAGAGCCAAAGAGCATTGATAGTGTCATACATACCTACCAAGATCCAGGTAGCTTCGTTCCCAAGATCATATTGACAAATAACAAAGAATGCACCATCATTCGTGAAGGTGAGTCGATATTAACCAATGATTTGGAAGCCAATTTTATCTTATCTGATTCGTCATTTTGTGATTTTATCCCCAACTCTGTGCTGCTCACTGCTATATCCGAATCAACTTCACCGATACAATCTACAAATTGGAATATTTCCGGTGCTCAGCAAGAATCACTGGAAGGAAATCAGGATAGCTTTCAGCCAGCAGTTACAGGGTTCTATAATGTCGAGTTAATCGTAAGGAGCGAATATTGCAATGACACGATTGTCATGGACTCTATTCTTAAAGTAGGAGAGTCTCCAGAAATTACAGTCATTAGAGATACTGTTGTTTGTAAAGGACAGACTGTGGATATAAACTATGTAACAGATGCTTTATCCGAAGATGCACAATGGTTTGCCTGGGATTTACCCATAGATGTTAGTAGTTTCATTCCTTTAGACACTACAGCATATATTATACAAATTGCTAATGAATTTGATTGTCTCACAAGAGATACTGTAGAAGTAAACGTACTGGATGATCATACCAAGTTTGCTGGTGAAGACAGGACCATATGCCTGGGCGAGAGTACTGTAGTCAATATTGATTACGGAGATCAAATTAACTGGCCTACACTTGAAGATTGTCGGGATTGCTCCTCAGTTCAATTATCTCCTTTGATTCCCACCATTTATCCTGTTGAAGTCATCAATGATTACGGATGTGCTGTCAGAGATTCACTATTTATTAATGTTTTGACACAAGACGATATTGATGCCGGTATTGATCAAAAGATTTGCAATGGTCAGCAGGCATTATTAACCGGAAGCGCAATCGGGCAAATTGCCTGGACGCCTTCTACATCTATTCAAAGTGCAGGAGATTTGATAACTTCTGCAGATATCGACGAAACTACCATGTTTACACTAACTTCTATATCAGGTGAATGTATATTACGAGATTCAGTATTGATCGAAGTGGTAAACAAAGCGGAATTACTTGCCATAGGAGATACAATTTGCTATGGTGAAGAAGCGAATTTATTTGCTGGTGGACTGGTTGATGGCATTGAATGGGAAGAAGATGAAACCTTAATGAGTAGTGATGAATATTTTGCGAAAAGCAATACTACTGTAACCCGTGATTACAGAGTTATTGGAATTCTCGAAGGATGTGTTTCTGATACAGCCCAGGTCAATGTATTTGTACATCCTGAAATCAAAGCGGATCTACCTGATGAAAAAATTTATTTCAAGGGTGCCTCCGAAGTGCCCTTAGAAATTCGGAACCTGGGTGATGATGCATACAACTTACAATGGATGCCGGCTGAGATCATTGATTGTCCAAGCTGTGAAAAAGTGAAAGTACGTGTGGATGGTAGCACACTTAATGTATTGGCTAAGATTGAGAACGCTATAACTGGGTGTTTCATAGAAAAGTCAGTGGTGTTGCGAGAAATAGATCAATGTCAGGAAGCTATAAATACCATTGGTGTTCCTAATATATTTTCTCCTAATGAGGATGGCGTTAACGATTACTTAAATATCGACCCGACGATCTTTGTAGACATTCAATCGATCGACATATACGATCGATGGGGTCATAAAATGTTTCATAGCCAAAGTGTGTTAGATGCCTGGGATGGCAACTACAAAGGTAGTCCGGCTACTCCTGGAGTGTATACTTACAAACTGACGGCACAGTGTCCAAACAACGGAGGAAAGCTCATTAAGAGTGGTGACGTAACGCTTATTCGATAATTTCAAACTGTACGCCGGGCACTACTGTATCCTCATCAATGTCTTGCGGAGGCCGTTCTAATAGTTGAGCTTTCAACAGCTTGATCTTCGCTTCAACTTGAGACTTTCTCGTTTCACAGGTAAGTCTGGCTCTATCGGCAAATTTTGAATCAATTAATCTGATTCCTTCGGTGCTGGTAAAATGCATCAGTGGGCCGAAATATTCCATTTCTGCTGTAATCACAAATTGACCGGCAATGATCCTTTCGATAATTTGACCACTCTCTAGTGCCAATGCGGCAGCTTCTTTGTAAGCACTGATTAAGCCGGATACCCCCAATTTTGTTCCTCCAAAATATCTGACAACCACTACGGCGCAATTGGTTAAATTGCGCTTATCCAACTGACCTAAAATAGGTTTTCCAGCTGTTCCGGAAGGTTCTCCATCATCATTGGCCCTGTATTGTTGTCGATCAACACCAATATAATAGGCATAGCAAAAATGTCCTGCTTTGGGATGTTGTTTTTTTAATGCATCAATAAATGTCTCTAAATCCTCTGTTCCAAAAACCGGTACGGCATATGCAAAAAACTTACTGGACTTTTCTTTGAAAAGCGCTTCACTTCTATCCTTTATAGTTAAATAAGAATCCAGCATTTACATCGAAATTAATAAAATAGAGATGATGGATAATATGAGTCCGATCCATTTAAAAAGATTGAGTCTTTCTTGAAAAAAGAGGAAAGCTAGAAGTGCTGCTACCGATATGATTCCTACATTGTTAATCGGAAAAAGTACCGATGCCTCCCATCCTTCTACAAGTAAATAGAGTAAGAGATAGATCGAGTAAAAATTAGGAATTCCAAGACAGATTCCTGCCAGTACGTTTTTGAATTTAAATTCAGATTTACCTCTTGATATATTAAAAATCATGATGATAAACCCTGTCAACCCAGCAATTCCGAAAATAGCGCTTACTACAGAAATATCTGAACCTGTAGAGATGCCATTGACATTCATATAAAAAAGCAATACTTCAATGATGGCAGCAATACAGTAGACGCCAAGTATCAACCACGTATATTGCTTAAAAACCGAAGCCGTTACAGGCTTGTTCCTCGCTGGTAACTGAATGAGTATGATGGCTAAGATGGCGCCAATGATTCCTGCCACTTTCAGAGTAGTTACGGATTCATTGTAGAACAAAATGGCAATACTCGCAGGGACTATCAGAGATAATTTTTGAACCAAGGCCGTATACGAAATTCCTATTTTCTGAGTGGCAGTGGCATTAAAATTAAATCCAGCTATGAACAGTAAACCAAGGAAGCACACATAAGGGAACCATGGCATAGACATAAAGTCTTGGGGTATGGGAAATTTGCCGAGCTGAAAGGTCCCTACCAGGAGACAGGTCAAGTAATTAAAAACAATGGCTTGAAAGTTATTGATTCCAAACCTGGGGAAAAGCTTGAATATGATGGCAATCATCACATTCACTGTGATGCAAAGCAAGAGTATCGACATAGCGCGAATATCGTATTAAATATTTATTATGGACTCATTAACATCTGTATACATAATTTTTTAAGATATTTGCCTCGTTTTTAAGTAAGTAAATGAAAACCAGGTGGAAGAAACTTTAGCATCATATGATGATGTGTTAGGAAAATGTAAGGAGTTGTTTCTGAATAAAGCTAAAGATTACGGTGCTTCCTGGAGGATCTTAAGAACAAGTTCTGTGACGGATCAACTCTATATCAAGGCTTCAAGAATTAGAAGTCTGGAAGAAAATACAGTCCGTAAAGTAGAGGAAGGAGTAGAGTCCGAATATATCGGTCTGGTGAATTACAGCATTATGGCATTGATCCAATTGGAATTAGGGTCATCTGAAAAACCAGATCTAGATCAGGCAGCACTCGAACAACTTTACGATAAGTATGTGAGCAGCACTCGGGATCTAATGATTGCTAAGAATCACGATTACGGTGAGGCATGGAGGCAAATGAGGTTGAGTAGCATAACAGACTTGATTTTAGTAAAACTATTGAGAATCAGGCAAATAGAGGATAACGATGGAAAAACGATCGTATCTGAAGGCTTAGATGCAAATTATCAGGATATCATTAATTATGCATTGTTTGCTTTGATTAAATTAAAAGAAAGATGACATTAACGACAATATTGATTTATGTAGGAATTGCTGCGGTTTTTCTTACGATAGGTGTAGGTTTTTTAGTAAAGGAAAAGAAGGATTGGCTTTTGACTTTTCTTCAAAACTACTGTGGTGCCTTGTTTATTTTCTCAGGATGGGTTAAAGCAGTTGATCCGCTGGGAACGGCTTATAAGATGGAACAATACTTCGCGGAGTTTAATGCCGTTTTTGAGCCAACCTGGTTCTCTTTTCTGAGTCCGCTTTTTCCTTTTCTTGCTGAATATTCAGTAGGCTTTTCGGTGTTTATGATTATCCTGGAAATAGCATTGGGTATCATGTTAATTCTTGGAATTAGACGCGGATTTACATCCTGGGTATTTCTTGGGCTTGTTATGTTCTTCACCATCCTTACAGGCTTTACTTTTTTGACTGGCTTTGTGCCACAAGGTGTCAATTTTTTCGAGTTTGGAAGTTGGGCGGCCTATAACGAAACCAATATGAAAGTCACGGATTGTGGATGTTTTGGCGACTTTGTCAAGTTGAAGCCAAGAATTTCATTCTTTAAAGATCTGGCACTTCTGGTTCCAGCTTTCATTTTCGTTGCGAGGTATAATAAAATGCATCAACTGTTTACTAAAGAAATCAGAACAGGAGTTTTAGGTATAGCGATTATCAGCTTATTTATATACTGTCTCAGTAATTATAAGTGGGATATTCCACACTCCGATTTCCGTCCTTTTAAAGTAGGAAATGATATACAGGGAATCAAGGAAAAGGAGATGGAGGCTGCCGCTAATGTACAGGTAGTAGCATACAAGTTACAGAGCAATGAAGATCCATCAAAAATTGTAGAGTTGCCTTACGAAGTATATTTAAAGGAATACAGTAAGTATCCAAAGTCTGAATGGACGGTACTGGATCAAGTAAAGACAAAGCCTGCCATTGAACCTACCAAGATTAGTGATTTTGAGGTAACTTCCCTGGATGGTTATGATTCTGCTGATGAATTGCTGGCTTTAGAAGGATATAGTCTTTGGATCGTGTGCCACAAATTGAAAGGTGAGTCGCAATTGACCGAAATTAGCTATCAGGACACTACTTTTGTAACAGATACCTCCGGAGTAAAAACGGTTTCCGAAATACAAGAGAAAACCAGGGAGGGATATGAAATGGAATGGGATGCTGATTATGTAGAAAAGTTTCAGGAAACAGTCAATCCATTTGTTGCAGCTGCAAAAGAAAGTGGTATTCCAGCTCATGTATTTATAGGAAAGTTTGGAAAGGATGAGGTCATGGAATTTGCAGATAAAGTGGGACCAGATGCTACCTATTATACGGCTGATGATATCTTGTTAAAAACCATTATTAGATCTAATCCAGGCATTGTAATGGTAAAAGATGGCGTGATCGTAGATAAGTGGCATGTGAAAAAATTACCAAGTTTCGGCAATGTTAAGGCTAAATTGGGTATTTAAGTCTTGAAGAAAATACAAATGCTGTAAATTTTTGTTGAATACAACTAGTTTTCAAAAAAAATGACCTTTATTTGTATTAGGAATTTATATAATATAAGAGCCCTTTGAAATAATATGCTAAGTAGAAGATGTGTAAGGATAAAGGTGATGCAGTTGCTATATGCATTGTCTAGAGATGAAAATCTTAAACTTGATCAAGCAACCAAGAAGTATTTTGGGTCTATAGAGAATACATTTAACCTCTATCTTCTTAATCTATATACCATACATAGAATTTGCAGTATCGCTCTAGAAGATGAGGAGAAGAGAAAGGGTAAGCACCTGCCATCTGATTATGATAAGGCATTTACTCCAAAGATTTTTAAAAATCCGATCATTCAGTCCATTGATGAAAATGCTTTATTAAGAAAGAAATTTGATAAACTGCACTTTGAAAATAAGGCGGATAAAGACTTTTGCCGAAAAGTGTACAAGGAGTTTTCTAAGAAAGAAGAGTATAAGAAGTATATTATCAAAGACAGCGGTAAGAAAGAGCATCTGGATATACTTTTGGAGTTGTACAGACACTGTCGTAAGAGTGAATACTTTAATGAGGTAATGGAAGACAGTTACTCCGAATGGGTTGATGATAAATCTTTGATCATTGGTGCCATTAAAAAAAGTATCAAGAGACTTCCAGCTGAAGAACACTTTTTTCAGACCTTCTTTCCCGAAGACGAGACCATCAAGGAATTTGGACAGGAATTATTGGAAAAGTGCTTTGAATTGGACGAAGAATTACTCGAATTGATCAAGCCAACCCTTAAAAATTGGGACCATGAACGCCTGGCAGTTCTGGATATGATCTTACTGAAAATGGCGATCGTAGAGCTGATGCACTTTAAAACCATTCCAACTAAAGTGACACTAAATGAATATGTCGAGGTAGCCAAACTTTACAGCACTCCTAAAAGTAAAGATTTTATCAATGGCATCCTTGACAAGATTATGACCGACCTTAACGAAAAAGGCATGATCGTCAAAGAGGGTAGGGGGCTCATAGATTAAAAAGTGTCATAATTTCACATTTGTACAGACAATTTGGTTAGCTTCGTACGTTTAGAGTTGTTATCAAAGCAAAAAAATCGCAAATTGTATTCATAAACCAATGCATTTAATCCTATGTATATGAAAACGAAAGTTTCATCTGTGATTATTCTGGCTTTCATTTTTTTGAATGTGAGCGCGCAAGAATCTACAAAAGTCATTGAAGACGTTATATTGTATCAGAGTGAAGCACATCTGGTCAGAATGACTCAGAAAGGCAAAATTCTCGCATTTATAAAAGAAGTACCGAATAGTTATACAGCCCTTAACAATGTGACCCCACAAGCGATTGTTATGAGTGCTGTAGAAGTAGCACAACTACCAGATATGAGTATTTCCGAAAAATCACGAGTTAACTTTGACCTGGACAGCAAACCTCAAATGGCAGAAGATGATGGATCTAAGATGGATAAATCTAAAGAGGAAGAGATGGAAACAGATGAACAGGCGACTGGTGAATTAACCGCTGAAGAAGAGATGGATGAAATGATAGCAGAAGCAACGGTCCAATCAGAGGAAGAGATGCTGCCTAAAGGAGAAGACACCAGACCTACTAACTATGATTACGAATTTGCATTCGATCATAGAGATGCAACTTTATCTCCTTCTGTTGTTAACCAATTGAATCAAGTTGCAATTATCCTGAAAGAAAATGAGGAGTTAAGAGCTGAAATCAAAAGTTTCTATTCTGAGACGGTAGACATCAGTAAGGTTCTTTCGAAAAATAGAGCTAAGGGAATTCAGGATCAACTGGTGGCTTATGGTATAGATCGTTCGAAGATTACTATTTCTGAATCAAATAATGAAGATTGGGCGAATAATAGAGTCCAGTTACTCATATATTAAATTCTTTCATATACTTTCCTATCTTTGCTGCCATATTGAAATTTTTATATGACAGCTAAAATTATCATCCTGGACTTCGGTTCTCAATACACACAATTGATAGCTCGAAGACTCAGAGAGCTTAATGTTTATTGTGAAATTCAGCCCTTCTCCAATACCATTAAATTAGACCCGTCGATAAAAGGTATCATTCTATCTGGAAGCCCTTTTTCAGTAAAAGATGAGAATGCTTTGCAAATCGATTTGGACCAGTTTATTGGAAAAGTGCCTGTACTCGGAGTATGCTATGGAGCTCAGTACATTGCTCAAAATCTGGGAGGTGATGTCCTGAAATCTGACCACAGAGAATACGGCAAGGCTATGATGTCTATTGATCAGACAAATGACCCGCTGTTGAATGGTTTAAAGAGGGAAACACAAGTGTGGATGTCACACGGAGATACGATTAAAGCACTTCCGGAAAGCTTTGAAATTATTGCACACACTGCATCTATTCCTGTAGCTGCCTATAGATCCATCGAAGGTGTTTACGAACATCCGGTGTATTGTATACAATTTCATCCGGAAGTGACACACTCGCTTGAAGGAAAAGAACTTTTATTTAATTTTGTAAGAAACATATGCCAATGTCAAGGTGACTGGACTCCAGCATCTTACGTAGACCAAAGCATCAGTGAATTACGTGATAAGATTGGCGATGACGGCGTAGTATTGGGACTTTCAGGAGGGGTCGATTCATCCGTCGCAGCGATGTTGCTGCACAAAGCAATCGGTGATCAACTCAAGTGCATATTCATTGACAATGGATTGCTGAGGAAAAACGAGTTTGAGCAAGTGTTGTCATCATATGAGGGATTGGGCTTAAATGTTAAAGGTGTTAGAGCAAATGATGCTTTTTTAGATCAATTGGCAGGAGTCTCAGATCCTGAAACAAAGCGTAAGATAATAGGTAGAGTATTTATAGAAGTCTTTGAAAAGGAAGCTAAAGCATTAGATAATATTAAATGGTTAGGTCAGGGAACGATTTATCCTGATGTGATCGAATCAGTCAGTGTACATGGTCCTTCTGTCACCATAAAATCTCACCATAATGTAGGTGGTCTTCCTGAAAAATTGGATTTGAAGATTGTAGAGCCCCTGCGGATGCTGTTTAAGGACGAAGTACGTAGAGTCGGAGCAGAATTGTCTCTGCCTCAGTATATCCTTTCGAGACACCCATTTCCAGGACCGGGTTTAGCCATCAGAGTTCTTGGAGAAATCAGCAAGGAAAAAGTCAGATTATGCCAGGAGTCCGACGACATTTATATATCTATACTCAGAGAAACAGGATGGTATGATAAAGTTTGGCAAGCTGGAGCAATATTACTTCCGGTTCAATCCGTTGGTGTTATGGGGGATGAACGAACCTATGAATATACCATTGCGTTAAGATCTGTGAATTCCGTAGACGGCATGACTGCAGAATGGAGTAGATTGCCGCATGAAATATTGGCTAGAATTTCAAGTGAAATTATTAATAAAGTAAAAGGTATCAACAGAGTAGTTTATGATATTAGCACAAAGCCGCCTGCGACGATCGAATGGGAGTAAAATAGTAGTCTTATTTTTAATCACCTTACTCAGTTCAGGCTGTGGATTATTCAATAAGACCAGAGATAATAGCAATAAAGATAAGGTCGTGAAGGATCGCACGGATCAAACCATTGATACCTTGGACATTTCAAAGGTTCCCGAAACAGAGATTCCACCGATTAGAAAAGATGCTGAAGTTGAAGAGCCCGATGTAGATTATTCTAGTTATAAAAAGGAGACCTATAAAATTGGTCTTTTTCTACCATTTAATGCTCAGGATGCCACATTCGATGCAAATGACCTGAGCGATGAAAAATTTGTTAATTATTACGCCGGAGTCAGACTTGCATTGGAAGAATTTGATGATGAAGGATACAAGTTTATAGTCAATGTTGTTGACAGTGAAAGATCGGAAGAAACAGTAGCTGAGAAATTGCAAAGCAGTGCTTTTGAAGGCACAGATGTCATAGTAGGACCCTATGATCGGGATGCGTTGTCATTAGCAGCGGAATATGGTAAGAACAATATGATTGCTGTGGTTTCACCCTGGTTATCAAGTACAAGAATAACAGATGACAACCCTTTTTATATTCAGCTGAGAGCTTCATTGTCTTCCCATTACTTTAAATTGATCGAACACGCTCATCAAAACTTCAAATCAGATGAAATTGTCCTGATTGGCCGAAACAACGATGCCGCTAAAAATAGATTTAAGTATTTTCAGAAAACGTACGCTGCCTTGAATAATTTTAGCAGTTCAGATCCTTTGCAAGAATGTTTCTATGATGAGGGCCCGTTAGGTGAGGGTATGCGAGCTTTTGGTGATCTATTTGAAAATGGTGGCAAAAAGGCGATTATTTTGCCCAATTGGAATTATGATGATGAGTCCTTTATATACTCGGTTTTAAGAACTTTGAATATTGAAAAACGCAATACGGATGTCTACGTATATGGTATGCCTATTCTTTTTGATTCCGATAAAATAGAATTTGACTTTTATCAGAACTTGAATATGAGAATTTGCCTTTCAGAATTTGTGGATTGGGAAGATATGAGGGTCAAATCCTTTATGAGGAAGTTTTACGACAATTATGGTGCACTTCCGACCTCAGACGCTTTCGAAGGATACGACATGATGACTTTTATTGGTCGCAATTTGATTAAATATGGCATTAATTTTCAATTAAACCTGGAATTAGATCGAGACAGGTACCTGCAAACCGCCTACGATATACAGAAAGTTTTTGACGAGGGAGACGAGAAGTTTGAAAATGTAAAATATCTCGAAAATAAGCATTTGGACCTGGTCCAGTATATAGGTGATAAGTTTGTAAAAATTGACTGATTTTCAAATTCATCTAACGGAACAAAGAGCAAATAAAATTAAGGATCTCGCTTCCAGAAGGCAGCTTGACTTAGCAGTAGTTCTTGAAAATGTACATGATCCTCACAATATAGGAGCTGTTATGCGAACCTGTGATGCGGTGGGAATTCCCAGAATGTACATGATCGTAACAGACGCTAGAGTGTGGGAAAAAATAGAATTGGGAATCAATGCTTCTTCTGGTGCAAGGAAATGGGTAGATGTATTCGTTTATGATGATTGCCGGAGATGTTTTAATGACATACGTCAACACTGCAATAAAATTATTGGTACTCACCTTTCAACGTCCAGCACCTCTTTATACGATGTGGATTTTCTGGAGTCCACTGCCATAGTATTTGGTAATGAACACTCTGGCTTAAGTGAAGAGGTAATCAAGCAGCTTGATGGAAATTTTGTTATACCACAATTTGGTATGGTGCAAAGCTTAAATATATCTGTGGCATGTGCAGTCTCATGTTACGAGGCACTCCGCCAAAGGGTTGAGGCAGGTATTTACGAAAATCATGAAATGTCAGTAGAACAGAAGGCTTTGCATCAGGATTATAGATCTAGAAACTTGAACCAACATAAGGGACAATTTGCCAGGATTATCAGCAATAAAAAGTAATTCGCAGCAAGATTCTACTTTAATTTAGCAAGCGCCTCCTTTATTCTTCTCAGACATTCTTTCAATTCACTTTCAGATGCGGCATAGGAAATTCTAATACAATCATCTGCTCCAAAAGCACTGCCTCCCACTACCCCGACCAAAGCTTCCTGAAGTATATACTCAGCAAAATCTTCGGAATTTTCGATGGTATAATTACCATAACTTGTTCCAAAGTAAGCACTTACATCTGGGAAAAGATAGAATGCACCTTGTGGATCATTGATTTTGACGCCTGGAATATCCTGTAAAAGACTACGAACGAGTTGTTTTCTTTGCTCAAAGGCTTGTTTCATATCCTCTGTGGGCTTTTGATCTCCCTCAAGGGCATCGATAGCAGCCTTCTGGCCAAAAGAATTGGCACCTGATGTCACTTGTCCCTGAATTTTAGCGCATGCGGAAGTAATCCATTCAGGTCCACCCATGTATCCAAGCCTCCATCCAGTCATGGAGTAACCCTTTGAGAAACCATTAATGGTAACCGTTTGATCCTTCACAACCTCGAAAGAACCTATACTTGCATGAGGTCCACCAAAATTGATATGCTCATAAATTTCATCAGAAAAAATCAATACTTCTTTTCGTTCTCCAATTACTTCTGCAATGGCCTCCAATTCCTCAGCTGTGTATACCGTGCCTGTTGGATTACAAGGGGAAGAAAATAAAACGGCCTTAGTCTTTGCGCTCAATGCGTCTTTTACTTCTTGAGGACTGACTTTAAAATCATTTTCTATGGAGCTGTTAATAAATACCGGAACCCCTCCCGCTAACTTCACAATATCTGCATAGGATACCCAGTAAGGAGTAAAGATGATGACTTCATCACCTGGATCCAGTAAAGCCATGCAAAGATTATAGATACACTGCTTCGCGCCATTTGACACAACAATCTGGCCGGGCTTAAAATCCAGACCATTTTCTCTTTTGAATTTTTTAGCAATGGCTTCTCTTAATTCCATCAATCCAGGAACAGGCGTATATTTTGTGTAGCCATGATCCAGCGCAATTTTCGCAGCTTCTTTAATATGCGTCGGGGTATCAAAATCAGGCTCACCCAGACTTAAGCTGATGACATCTTTTCCTTTAGCTTTTAAGTCTCTCGCCAACTGAGCCATTTTGATAGTCGCCGACTCTGACATTTCTCTTACTCTTTCTGAAAGTTGCTTTTCCATATCTGTTTTAGCGCTTGCGTATTTTGTAACAATATGGAAGCAAATGTATCAATTTCTAAATTTCCTACGTCTTATTTTGCAATGATTAATTTTTCAAGCTTGATTCCTCGCTCATTTTCTATTCTTACGATATACAATCCTGCTTTTAGATGGCTTGACTCCAATTTACTTTCTTTTGCAAAAACCTTTTCAGTATATACCATTTCTCCTCTGGAATCATAGATTTGATAGCGATTAGCTTCGACAGGTGAAATCAAAGTTATTTCTTCATTCACAGGATTTTGAAGGAGGTATCGATGTTGCTCTTCTCGCTTTTCTTCACTTACCTTGGAGACTTCACTACCATCGGTTTGTAAACATTGTGGTGTATTAAATAAATGCGCCTGACAACAGAGTGTGCCCTGATCACATAGAAACAATAGATTGAAACCTATTCCGGCATTAGGGAACCCTTCAATTTTCACCGGCAAATCAGCATACTTAAATTTGCCTACTGAACCCAATAAGGAGTATACTTCAAAATATTCACTGGTTGTACCTGCATGATTGAAATCCAGAATCAAATTAAGACCATTATCACTACAGGATACTTCTTTGACTTCCACACTGTTAATGGTACATGAGGTAGGAGGAGGTAGACATTCTTTGACCTCTAATTCGTACTCTACACAACAGTCAGAATCGCAAATGGTCAAGATGACTGGCTCGTTAGGTTGCAATGCTATTTCCGTTGAAAATTCAAAAAAGATGTTGTTTTCCTCTATTACACCTAAACTGTCGCCGTTGACGAAGACTTCATATCTTTTTAATGGATCTGTATCTTCTTCAAGAAAGAATGCCACTTCAGTGAGTATTCCATCTTCGCATTTGGTTCTTCGATCACGAGCCCTAAAGGAACATTGATCATTACAACAATAATTACCGAATTCGACAACTGCTCGACATGGCTTTTCATTGTCTGTTACTACAAACTCATAAAATACATCACAGTCATCTTCCACTTCTAATAAGACCGGTAAATCTTCATACTTAAATGTTCCATAGTTCCGGCCATTCCCTTTAACTGTAAAGCCTTCGCTTCCCACATTCGCATACTCAAAGTCTAAAGCGAAAGCAGGTATTCCAGTATCAACACAAGCATATGGATCGATAAGCAGGTTACCAATACGACATTCATTATTGCTGCCACATTCACCTATATCGAAAGCAACGGCATAACAACATGCGCCGGATGCGTTGGTGAAAACACACAATTCTAGTTCATACTCTTTTTGATCACTTGTTATGGGGTACTCGATATAGACATAGGGGTATTCCAAAACATAAAACACACTGTCAGCACCATTCAGAGTCACTTTCAAGCCATTTCCTGGCAATGGATGAATCAATTCTAACTTCATTCTAAGCTCGGCATTACTACAGTCCAGATTTACAATTTCAAAAATAGGCTCGAGGCATCCCTGACCGCAACAAATATTCAGGTCTTCCAAAACAGAGAAACAGGCCTCCTGCTTGCTATCTCTTACTTCCAATTCATAAATGACGTCACAGGCAGCTTGAAAGGGTCCAACTTTTACAGGTAAATCTTTGTAGGCAAATGTTCCATAATGATTTCCATTACCATTTACATCGAAGGAATCACTTACATTACTATTATGTCTGAAATCAAGACCTATATAAGTCTCATCACCTTCTTCACAATCGTCTATCCAATATTCGATGCCACCAATCTGACATTGATCTGTTGATCCGCATCCATCCATTTCGAAAGTTTCGCTGTAACAGCAGACATCGGCAAAACCCATATTACAAACTGTGATGGTATTGGTTGAGGTAATGAAAGGGTAAAATGTTTCAAGATATAAGTAAGGGCCATCCAGCTTCCAGTCATTGACATAAGTATCATTGATTTGTACCGTCATATTGGTTCCAAAGCTTCCTTCTCGCATCCTCAGCTTCATAAATAATAGACTGTCTGTGCATTCCTGAGAGATAATTTCAAATTTTGGCTCTAGACATTGATCTGGACAACAAAGAACAACCTCTTCGATAAAGCTTTTGCAATTTTCGAATTGCTGATCTGCCACTACGAACTCATAAGGTTTATCACATTGAGCTTCTAGGGGACCAATTACAATAGGTAGGTTGTCATATCTAAACTCACCGTAGGTCTCGCCGTTTCCTCTCACTACAAAAGCCTCTGAGGTGTTTTGGTACTCAAAGTTTAATTCGATTAACGCTAAGCCTGATGAATCGCATTCAGAAACGGAATAGAAAATCTCACCGATCTTGCACTCGTCAGTTTGAGCACAGACGGGACCTACATTTGCCGATACACTGCAAAAGTCCAGTTCCTTGTGCTGCACTTTCAAACTGTAATTCGTTACACAGTCTGCTTTGAAAGGTGCAAATTCTACCCGGTCACTTTCATATTTTTCATCATTAATAATAACAGTGTAATTGTCTACCAGGACGTCAGGAGTAGGTTCGTGCAATATAAAATAGAATTCATCTCCATTGTGATGGATATTATAAGCGAAATTTTGCAGACCACATTGATCTTGGCTAAAAAGAGCATTGGACAATACTAGGAGAAACGAAAGGATGAATATCTGTTTCATAGAAATGTATTTTTTCTTTGTGTTTGGATTTGAAGTAAAGACACACGAAGGTTTAGTTACGCTGCTTTTATGATTTTAATTTTATATAAACCTCCGCAAAGGTCATTTAGAAGACGACGATATAGCACTACTCACAACCATCCAGTAACATATTAAAATTTTTCGGCATATGTTTTGCATTAAAGAAATCAATAATATGTTTAAAGTTGATTTATAGAACTTATCATCAATCGTGTATTTTACTGTCCATGCTATTGTTATCAGTAGTTTCGGCTGCTCAAGTCATGAATACTTGTAGCTCTACCTTCTATGATACCGGTGGTCCTGATGGTAATTATAGCAATAATGAAGACTATCTGGTCACTTACTGCGCCGATAATGGGGGTAAGATGAGGGCACTTTTTAAAGAGTTTTCGCTCAGTAGTCAATCTATTCCCGATACACTCTACGTTTATGACGGACCCTCCACTTTTTCAAATCTTATCGGAAAATACAGCGGGTCGTTGAATAATCCCGGTGAAGAATTTACCATTAATTCATTGATCAGAGGCAACGGAGCCTGCTTAACCTTTGAATTTAAATCTGGATCTGTAGGCACCAGCTCAGGATGGATGGCAGATATATACTGTCTTGCTCCTCCTCAGGGAGGTTTTGAACGGTGTAACGACGAAATTGATAATGACGCCGATGGATTGGTCGATCAGGCAGATCCAGATTGTCTCATTGAGCCGTCTGTGGAGAATTGTTTTGTTGGACATTATTATTATATCCCTCCCATTTGGCAGTTAAGTACAGTGAACAACAGTGACCTCAATGGTCCTGCAAGCCTTAAATTTTCGACTCGGTTTCCTCAAGCGACCATATCCGTTCGTACACAGGATAATTCTTATAATCAATCCTTTACCATAACCAATGGTAACCCTTTGATTCAAGACATACCATTAACCTATTTGCAAACATCTGCACCCAATCTCACTCAAAGAGATAAGGGATTTATTGTCAGTTCAGATGTACCCATAGAGATCAATTACTTTACAGATGGCAGATTAAATAAGAATCATATTTCTATTCGAGGTCGTGAAGGACTGGGAAGAGGATTTAGAGTTGGTTCTCAAACCAATACCAGAATTGCGACCACTCAAACGGTTTCGCAGAAAGAAGCACACTTTATTTCCGTCATGGCATCTGAAGATGATACTGACGTTACGTTTGAATTTGATATCCCCATGACAGGAATTTCAAGTCCACATACCGTCAGGTTGGACAGAGGAGAAAGTTACTTGATCAAGGACGATGATAATAATGTTTCAGTATCCGGAGCACTGGTGAGCGCCACTAAAAATATCGCAGTGATCAGTGGTTCACAGCATACTTCAGCATATGGATCTCTGGAAAAAGACGGAGGAATGGATCAAATTATACCCGCCTCTAATGCAGGTACTAATTATGTATTGACCAGATCAGGCAATGACGCAGATCAGGACTATGCCATAGTGGTACCGATAGAAAACGGAACCAATCTATTTATCGATGGCGCTTTCATTCAGACTTCTACCATCGATGCAGGCGATTACTATCAAATTCCCCTGGACGGAAATATTGGAGAACCACTCTATTTAAGAACTTCTCGTCCTGCAATGGTTTATCATATATCCGGACAGAATGGTGGAAACGTGGGAATGGCTGTAGTGCCACCTTTGGGAAGTTGTAGGGGTGACAACATTCTGGAATTTTCTAAATTGGGAAGCGCAAACGAACATTTGTTGACCATTGTCATACCGAATGGTGGAATCAATAGCCTGAGGCTAAATGGCTCTGCAGTATCCGGAATCCAGCGGCCTGTCCCGGGATTCCCCGGGTTTTCAACCATTCTACTACAAGAAACTGACTTACAAAATGATAATATTTTAACGGCGTCTACTAATTTTACAGCTGGATTTATTGCCGCTTCTGATGATGCAGCCGTCTATTCCTATCTAACCTCCTACAGAGCAAGTATTGATTTTCTGGATGTCGCCACCGGATTGCCAATAGAATACATTGAATTAGACACCATTTGCAATGGAAGCTCATTTGAGTATACCTTTCAAGTAGAAAGCTGTGGTGCCGGGCATCAGTTGATAAGCATTGAAGAAAGTGGAATGATGGGTGTCGCTGAGATTATAGATACTGCCGGACTGACTATCCGCTTCCAGTCAGAAGGTATCAATACAGGAAGAAATTTTATTTCAGTAGTTGTCGAAAATAATCTGGGCAACAGATCTTCTATTTGTCTTGGTTTTGTAGTAGACGACTTGCGGGTTGATTTGGGAGCAGATCTCAGTACCTGCTTTCCGGAAGATTTCACATTGACAGCAAATGCTAGTGGAGGCGAACCTCCTTATTCTTATGCCTGGAGTAATGGTGCTATCAGCCCTTCGATAGACGTAAGACCGGCTTCTACCACCAGATATTTTGTGACCATTACTGATCAGGACAACTGTGAATTTGTAGATGATGTCAATATTTCAGTTGGCGCTGGCCCACAAGTCGTATGCTTTGATCAGATAAATATTTCACTGAATGAGCTTTGCGAGTCTGAAATTACGCCAGACTTATTATTACAAAATGATCATGGGATTGAAGATTTATTTACAGTAGAATTGACAGATCAATGGGGCTTCATTATTCCTGATGCCGTTGTCAACGAATTTTACATTGGCAAAACCATCACCTATACGGTTCGAACAGCTTGTAATAATACATGTTGGGGTCAGCTTCTAATAGAAGACAAATACATACCGCTTATTGAATGTGATAATTACACCATTTCGTGCGCAGAAGATGCAAGTCCCGATAGCGTTGGTTATCCGGTACCTTTTGAGGATCCGATCATTGTGGACGATAGAACTTTTATTTTATCAGGTGTAGATGCCTGTTCGGACGTAACTTTGTCTTATACCGACAACATTGTAGAGCAGGACTGTAATACGGGATTGGAACGGATCATTTACAGATATTGGAAGGTAGTCGACGAGTCAGGCAATCAAAATGCTTGTACTGATACCATCAATGTATTGCGTGAGGATATTGATGACCTTATTTTTCCTCTGAACAGAGATGATATTGAATTACCATCGCTGGCCTGCGATAGCAATTATCCGTCGTTGCCTAATGGACATCCATCTACAGATCCATCTGCTGGAGGCGGACTAGGCTTGGAAGGTTGCGACAAAATTCAGGTGAGTTTTGAAGATACTTATGTAGAAGGATGTGGGACAACATTTAAGATTTTGCGGCATTGGAGAATATTCGATTGGTGTACCAGTGAAACCAGGGAGGATTTTCAAGTCATAAAGATTACCGATAAACAGCCTCCGACCTTCGTATGTCCGGCTCCTTTGACGGTCTATACGTCGCCGTATGAGTGTAACACGGGTCTGATTATCTTACCACCTCCAACGATGCAGGATAATTGTAACGAAACCGATTTTTCAGCTAAAATTATCACAGACGATCATGATCCCTGGGGTCACCCTGTTGATGAGAACAATGTAACCAATGGTTTGCCGCTGGGCGAAAGTACAGTAGAGTACTATATTTTTGACGCTTGTGGCAACAGAGATACATGTTATACCACGATCACTGTGGAAGATGATAAAGCTCCATTCGCCATCGCAGATTTACACACGGTAGCCAGTATTGGTTCGGACGGAACCACTAGAATCTATGCTGAAAACTTTGACGATGGCAGTTTCGACAATTGTGGTATTAAATTGATGAAGGTACGCAAGAAGACCGATTCATGTGGAAGTGAACCGGGAGACTACCTTTACAACGACTTGTTGTTTAACGATTATGTGGACTTTTGTTGTGCTGAAGTGGGAGATACCATGAATGTGCAATTCTTGGTGGAAGATGTACATGGTAATGTAAATGTCGTCTGGGTCGAAGTAACCTTGAATGATAAATTGTTCCCTGTAGTTGCTGCACCACCAGACTTAACGATCAGTTGTAATCATGGCTTTTATTACGATGATCTATCTATCTTTGGTGAAGTGGTGATCAATGATGAACCGCGTAAGCCCATTATTATCAATGATGCTTTTAACAGCGGTACCGTAGGACTTGATGGCTACGCGGTAGATAATTGCTACATTGAAGTGAGTGAGGAAGTCGAATTGGATTTAGATTGTGGTAAAGGTACCATTACAAGAATATTTACGGCTATTGATAACAATGGTATGACTGATCAGGATGTACAAATCATAACAGTGGCCGATGCGAAACCTTTTACGGAAGAGCAGATTATATGGCCAGAAAAAATCACTATAGAAGGTTGTGTAAATGTAGATATTGACACCTCTGTAACTGGCAGACCCATGTACATAGATAAGAATTGTGCCAAGCTTGCTGCAGAATATGAAGATAAAATCTTTGAGTATGGCGATGGTGCGTGTCTGGCCATTCATAGACAGTGGGAGGTTTTGGATTGGTGTCAATATGACCCGTCTACAGGAATTGGATTATGGCACTATGTTCAGGTCATTTATGTAGAGAATAATGTTAAACCTGTTTTTGAACAAGATTATCAGGACACCACAGTCTGTATTTACAATAGTTGTGAAGGGCCGGTGGAAATAGAAGTGAATGCGACTGATGACTGTACCGAAGAATTGTTTTACAAATGGAGAGTAGATCTAGATCTGGATGGCATTTATGACATTCAGGGGCTGGGAAATAAAATTAATGTGATTTGGGAACCAGGCACTTATCAGGTTTACTGGACAGTGGAAGATTATTGTGGTAACGTTGCTATTGAAAAATACCTGGTGACTGTAGAAGATTGTAAACCACCTACTCCTTATTGCTATTCAGGAATTGCGACCGCTATCATGCCACAAGGCGGAGAAATTGCTTTATGGGCTGTGGATTATGACAACGGCAGTTTCGACAATTGTACACCGCAGGAAAATTTAGTTTTTTCCTTTTCTAAAGACACGACCGATACTAGTTTTACGGTGAGCTGTGATCAAATGGGCAATGGCATACAGCAACTGATCCCGCTCAAAGTATGGGTAACAGACGAAGCTGGTAATCAGGACTTTTGTGCAGTGGAGGTGAAGGTCAATGACAACTTTGACATATGCCCTGATACTGAGATTGGATACACAGACGTACGTGGAGAAATCGTCAGTTTTCAGAATGACATCAAAATGGAGAATGTGGAAATGAGGATGGAGTCGGATTCCGATTTCCAGGGATTAGAATTTACAGATGAAAATGGTTCTTATGCATTTAATAATATACCAGAAGGGCTAAACTTTAAGATACGACCAGTTCATGATGACGCTTATAGACCTGGGGTATCAACTCTGGATATTATTTTGATTCAAAAACACATCCTGGGTTTGCAGCGTATTACTGATCCATATAAGCTGATAGCGGCTGATGTCAGTAACTCTCAAACTGTTTCGGGGCTAGATCTGATACAGATTCGAAAATTGATTCTGGGTCTGAATAAGACTTTTCCTAAGAACACCAGCTGGCGTTTTGTTGATAAAGCGTATGATTTTCCTAATCCTTTGGAGCCCTGGGGATTTCCAGAATATATCGAAATGAAGGATCACTATGGATTTGTCTATGACGCAGATTTAATAGGTATAAAAATAGGGGATGTCAATGATTCTTATCAAGGTTCGTCGAATACCGGGACTGTCAGTCGATCGGCACCAATAACCATGTTTACCTCAGATAAAATGGTATCGGCAGGGGAGCGATTCGAGCTGAATTTTAGCCTGGATCACGAGGCAGTTTTAGAAGGCTTTCAGTTGGCCTTAACTTATGATCCTTCGATGATAAAGTTTCGCGGCATTACTAACGGTCTTGCTCTTCTCAGAGATGAACACTTGAGGGTAGATGAACAGGCAGGACGGATCTATATTAGTTTTGATGATATCGAAGGTTTTGAGTTGGATGCGGGTCAATGGATTTATGGCTTTAAAATGGAAGCTCTAGATGATGGCCTGATTAGTGAATTCATAGGTATAGACAACTCAGAGCTTATACCAGAGGTATACATGCGTTCGGGTGAAGTACGCAGTATTGACTTGCAATTTAGAACAGAAGGTATAGAATCAAATCAATTACCGGGCTTGGTAGTATACCAAAATAAACCTAATCCATTCAGAACTCTCACCAGACTAGATTTCTCGCTCGGTGTTGAGGAAATGATTAATATTCAGATTTTTGATATTTCGGGAAGGATTATTTTGATTCATCAAGAGAGCTATTCATCAGGAAGACAACAATTCGTGATTCGTAATTCAGACTTACCCCAACCAGGAGTTTATTACTATAAGATTATTGGAAATGGAGCCGAGGAAACGGGTAAGATGATTTATGTGAAATAAATATTAATTAATCTTTTACTGCGAAGTAATCACCCGATTCATCTTACTTACAGCCATTTACACATTACATTTGATGATAAAGTAACTTCACATTAATGAAATGTTTAATATGAATACGAAGTTGGAACAGTCCTTGACTTATAAGATGATATAACACGAATTTACACAGCTTAATAACATCACTAAATGGATGTTAGTTTTGAGCATACTCGATTTACAATTTATAACCAAAACTGTTAGAAATCTGGTCAGTGTCCTCACTGATCAGATTTCATATCTAATTGCACCATGAGGAAATTTCACACTTAGACTAAGAATAACTGGAGCAATTGATGATTTTGGATGATGATTTACATCTTTAAACCATACGCTTTATATTCCAACCAAGCTCATTCAAGAAAATTTTTGCTCCAGTTTCTTTTATTTTCCCCATTCTGTATGAAAACTCCCTTCTTTGTCTTTTCTTTCATAAGTATGAGAACCAAAATAGTCCCTCTGTGCCTGGATCAGGTTCAAAGGCAATTCACTTGCTGTAAATGCATCGAAATAAGTAAGAGAATTGGCTAACCCCGGAACCGGAATCGCACATTCCATCGCATAGAGCACCAATTTTCTTGCTGATCCCACCGTGCCATTGACCTTATTGATAAAGTCCGGTGCCATCAGAAGGTTAACGATTTGTTCATTTTCATTAAATGCTTTCATGATGTCTTCCAACAATTCTGCTCGAATGATACAGCCCGCTCTCCAGATCTTTGCAATCAATGCTAAATCCAAATGGTACTCATACTCTTTCGATGCCTCGGCTAACTGATGAAGCCCCTGGCAATAAGCGCAAATGAACCCGAAATAAAGCGACTGCTCAGCCCAATCTACCAATTCATCTTTATCCATTTTTCGAACATCAGGTCGATCATAAAGCTCATCTGCTTTAACCCTTTCCTCTCTCAGCGCACTGATTGCCCGCATGGTTACCGCGATATCAATAGTAGGAACAGGAATGCCAATGTCCATCGCATTTTGAGAAGTCCACTTGCCAGTACCCTTTTGCTTGGCTTTGTCGAGAATCTTGTCAATCAACCTGCCATCCCCCTCCTCGTCTTTCTGGCTGAATATTTCGGAAGTAATTTCTACAAGAAACGATTTCAATCTTCCTTCATTCCATTCACTAAAAATCTTGTGCAATTCATCATTGCTCAATCCGCCTGCTTTTCGCAATACATCGTAGATTTCTCCTGTTAGCTGCATCATGCCGTATTCGATGCCATTGTGCACCATCTTTACGTAGTTGCCTGCACTCTTGGGTCCCAGGTAAGCCACACAAGGTTCTCCGTCCCAGGCATCAGCTGCAACAGCTTCAAAAATAGGTTTGATATACTGGTAAGCGGATGCAGATCCTCCTGGCATGATGCTGGGACCTTTTCTGGCACCTTCCGCACCACCTGAAACACCTACGCCCAGAAAGTGAATGCCCCTTTTGCTTAACGCTTCCTCCCGTCGGTCTGTATCTTTGTAGAAAGAGTTGCCACCATCTATCAGCAAGTCACCCTTATCGAGGTGGGGTAGCAGGCTATTGATCACTGAGTCGACAGCTTTACCTGCGGGGACCAACATCATGATTTTTCGTGGAGAGCTCAGAGACGCCACAAACTCCTCTGTTTTCGTAGTTGCATTTACCTTGTTCGTGTCGCCACCCTCACTAATCAATGCTTCCACTGATTCTTTATTCAGGTCCATGCCCATGGATGTGAATCCACTTTCGGCTACATTAAGAATAAAATTTCTGCCCATGACACCGAGGCCCACCATTCCAAAATCGTACTTCATTTTTTTGTTTTATTGTTAGTCAGTTGTTCTATATCTTTCAAAAATAGTAATTCTCTATTCTTATCCTTCTACTTTTCTATTTTCGTAAACAAAAGAAAATCCAACACGTTCAAAGCTTATGAATAAGATAGACGATCAGATACTTGTCATTTTCGGTGCTTCTGGAGATCTCACTGCGAGAAAGTTGATCCCAGCATTGTACAATTTATGCAAGGGCAACTATTTACCAAAGAACTTCATAGTCTTAGGTGCCAGTAGAACCGACATGACTGACGAAGATTTTAGAGACAAAGTTCTGAATGAAAGCGAGTTTTTTGCTAAGGAGCGCGGAGCGAAGAATGCTTGTATCAAGGATTTCAGTAAGCAACTTTACTATCAGGATCTTGGTGGTGATTACAGTTCCAGTTATCAACCATTAAAGGAAAGAATTGAGCAATTGGCACAGGAAAATGACATTCCTCCTAATTATATATTTTATCTATCTACCCCTCCCAGCATCTATATTAAAATAGCTGAGAATCTCAGTGAAGCGGGCCTGACCGACGAAAAAGAGGGCTGGAAGCGACTCGTAGTAGAGAAGCCATTTGGTTATGATTTAAAATCAGCTCACAAATTGAATGAAGGACTACTAAAATGTTTTTCAGAGCGTCAAATTTACAGAATAGACCACTATCTCGGAAAGGAGACGGTTCAAAACCTTTTGGTTACCAGATTTTCAAACAGCATTTTTGAGCCATTGTGGAACAGAAATTACATTTCAAGGGTTGAAATCACCAATGCTGAGAGTGATGGGGTAGGGAGCCGAGGTGGTTATTACGATGGATCGGGGGCTTTTAGAGATATGTTTCAAAATCATTTGATGCAAATTGTTTCATTGGTAGCTATGGAACCTCCACATGCCATAGAAGCAGATGCGATCAGAGAAGAAAAGTTGAAAGTTTTAAAATGCCTGAGGGGTTGGACTCCGTCCAGGATAAGACGGAACACCGTGCGTGGGCAATATGCTGCCTCAGGAACCATGAAAGGTTATAAAGCGGAGGAGGGTGTACCCAAGGATTCCAAAACAGAGACTTTTGCTGCGATAAAGTTCTATTTTGACAATTGGCGGTGGGAGAAAGTACCTTTTTTCGTGAGAACCGGAAAGAGAATGCCTACCAAAGTGACAGAGGTAGTCATTCACTTTAAACCATCTCCTAAAAATCTATTTGATGGTAAGCAAGAGAACAATCGTCTGGTCATCAGAATTCAGCCCAATGAAGGCATCGTTTTGAATTTTGGGATGAAACTTCCCGGGCAGGGTTTTCAGGTTGAAAACGTGGACATGGATTTTAACTATTCCGATCTTTCAGAGGCTGAGGTGCCGGAAGCATACGAACGTCTATTGCTGGATGTAATGCAAGGTGACCCCACACTATATGCCTTAGGCGCTGAAGTAGAGGAGGCCTGGGCGTTTGTCGATCCAATATTAGATGCCTGGGAAAATGAAAATGACATTGAATTACATGAATACCCGGCTGGATCATGGGGCCCAGAGGCAGCTGACAAGCTGTTAGGGAAGTATGAATGGACCAGTCCACAAAAATATGATGATGACACCAACCATTAAAATTTATGAGGATAAACACGAGCTTGCGAAAGCATTTTCAGCTGAACTTAAGAAAATCATTAATGTCGAGCATAAGGTGTACATAGCGCTTTCTGGGGGCAGTACACCTAAAGCTATTTTCGACTACATCGCTGAAAACCATCGCGAGGATATCGACTGGGAAAATGTCCACTTTTATTGGGGGGACGAACGTTGTGTGGGACCTCAGGATAGTGAGTCTAACTATAAAATGACTGTGGATCATTTATTTTCAAATATTAATATTCCCCCGGAGAACATACACCGTATCAAAGGTGAAAATGACCCTGCTGAAGAGGCAGAGCGGTATAGCAAAGAAATGTATCAACATATGATCACTAAGGATGGGGTACCCATTTTTGATTTGCTAATCCTGGGTATGGGTGATGACGGACATACAGCTTCCATTTTTCCTCATGAAATCAACTTATGGACTTCTGCGAATACCACGGAAGTGGCTACTCATCCTGAAAGTGGCCAGAAAAGGATAACGCTAACTGGAAAAGTCATCAACGCGGCCCGAAAGGTTGCATTTTTGGTAACGGGTTCGAGCAAGGCAGAAAAAGTTGATGAGATATTAAACAAGAAAAATGGCTATAAAGCCTATCCCGCTGCACATGTAAATCCTGTTTCTGGTACATTAACGTGGTGCCTAGATGAAGATTCTGGACATTTGTCTTGATTTTGTGGACAAATATCCCTATTTTGTATAAAATTATTGATCATGGCACCTAGTACGAAGTTTCTGAAGAAGTATAAAAGCAGTATCGAGGATGACTATAGTATTGTTAATGAAGCGAATCACGGTGTAGATTCTGACATTTTTTTTGAAATCGCTGAATTGTCCGGTATCAGCAAGAACTATCTTGCTGAAGAGATTTTTGACATGTCATTGAAGACCATGTTGAGGTACAGGAAGGAGAATAAAAAACTGAACGCCAGGGACAGTGAGGTAGCGCTAAAGATTGTCAGTGTGATGGAGAAAGGACTTGAGGTATTTGGCTCCATGGCTTCATTTAGAGTTTGGATGGAAAAGCCCGCTTTTGGTTTGGGGAATAAGAGACCACTCGCCTTTATGAATACCATCACAGGCATGGATCTCATAGAAGAAGAATTATTGAGAATTGAATATGGCGCACTAGCTTAGTATTCATAGATGGAAGTTTTCAGAATCGTTTTAAAGAAGTGGTCGGACGTAATGACTGGTTCTGGATATCCCGGAAGATGGAATTCCAAAGGAAAGTTTGTGGTATACACATCCTCATCCAGAGCATTAGCAAGCCTTGAAAATATAGTACATCGTTCAGGAGAGGGCTTAAATCAGAACTTTAGAACAATGGTCATTCATGTGCCGGACAGTCTGCAGGTATTAAATTTAGATACGTCTAAACTGAGGGCCAATTGGCATGAATTTCAACATTTTCGGCATTGCCAGGCGATGGGTGATCAATGGTTAGAAGAATGTGAAACGGCAGTCCTTAGGGTACCTTCATCCATTGTTAAGCACGAATACAACTATCTTCTGAATCCTCAACATTCTGATTTTAAAAAAATATGCATTATTGATGTTGAACCTTTCGATTTCGACCCCAGAATTAAAAAGTAGCACAATCCACTGTACCTTTGGGTGTCAAGACTTTTTCTCTCAAAATTAATTATATTTAGAACCGTGAAGTAGGCATGGTTGAAAAGTGAATGCTGATCAGAAATTTTGTAGCCAAGATATTTGTACTTAGCGGCTGGAGTCAGGTTATTCACGTTTGAAAAGAGAGTTCACACTCAGAGGTATTGATTTAGCAACTTCATCAAATCTAAGACCTATGGAAGAATCTGAAATAAACAGGCAATTAATCATTCAATTCTATGAAGCTTTTAGCAATCACGATGCAGAGGCGATGGTGAATTGCTATCACGAGGACATTGTTTTCGAAGATCCTGCATTTGGAAAGCTGGTAGGCGAAGAAGCTAAATCAATGTGGAAAATGTTGATCAAAAGGGCCAAAGGGAATTTGCAGATTAATCATAAAAATGTAAAAGCAGACCATGAGAGGGGTTCTGCCGAATGGACTGCCCGATACCACTATGGTCCCAAAAAAAGGAAGGTGGAAAATCATATCAAAGCACACTTCACCTTCAAGGATCATAAAATATGGAGACACACGGACTACTTTGACATTTCAAAATGGTCAAGAATGGCTTTAGGATTACCAGGAGTCATCCTAGGATGGACACCTTTTTTACAGAAGAAAATCAGAAGCGGAGCTAGAAAGGGCCTTGAACAATTTATGAAGCGAGACTAATGGGTTATGCTTAGAATTAATTTACAACAACGCATATCTTTTGTACAATTTTCGGTCATATGCTTTTCAGCAATTTATCTGGCTACCATATTACAGAACTATTTGTCATCGGTTTTGAAAAATACAGGTTTCTATATTTCTGAATCAGCCATTTATAACACCATTTGGTTGATGTACGTCCCTTTACTTTTATTTATTAAATCACTTACTCAAAAGCACCAGTTTAACGTCATGATGAGAGTTGTATTGGCATTGTCAGCTAGTATGGTTCATTTGATACTCTTTAGCTTACTCTTTTACTTTTTTAGCTACCTGGCCTTTCAACCCCATCATTTACTTTCCACCTTGATCAAATCAGCCACTGCTAACTATTTCATAATCAGTACTTCCATCTACTTTTTTCTGCCATTAGTGTTCAAAAAGAAGCCCTTGGCACAAAACCTCTATAAAACCACCATTACCATTAGAAAAAATGAGGTAAGCCACATTATTGATGTCAGTGAGATCACTCATATTTCTACTGAGAGACCGTACATTGCTATTTATAGGGGAGGTGAAAAATTTCTTTATGACAGTTCAATGAAGGCTTTTAATCAAATCCTGGATCCTAAAATTTTCAGAAGAGTGCATAGGGCCAGTTTAATCAACAAGAACTACGTCATAAAATTGCAGTCAAGGAAAAATGGGGACTATGATGCTACGCTTAAGGATGGTACATTGGTACGACTGAGTCGACACTATAAAGAAAATTGGAATGACTTACTATCCACTTAGCTTATTGATGCCTCCGCTCAGCTCAAAAGCTTAAAATCTAAAAATTAAGTAAGCTAAATTGAAACCATGAAATATTACACTTTCTTTTTTACGCTAATCGTTATGTCTTGTCAAGCTCAACAGCGAGAACAGGAAAAAGTCATAATCGGTGGTCCATTTGAAAATCGCGAATTATGCACCTACCTCATGCCCGAAACAATCGCTTCAGTGGATACAAGTATCGCCTGGGAAAATGGCCAGGAACAATTGATCATACAGGGCAGAATATTGAAAACGGATGGTGTTACTCCTGTCCCTGATATCGTTTTATACTATTATCACACAGACAATAACGGTGAGTACTCGGGTGAAACCAGGCACGGTAATATTAGAGGCTGGGTGAAGTCTGACGAGCAGGGCAGATACGCGATCTATACTGCCAAACCAGGTAAGTATCCTAATCGACGTACTCCCATGCACATTCATCCTGCGATCATCGAGCCTGAAATTGGCTATCCATATTACATCGATGAATGGGTTTTCGATAATGACCCTCACCTTACCTCAGATGTCCGAAAGTCCATGCAAAACCGGGGAGGAAGTGGTGTGCTCAGGACCAGAAAGGATAATGGGGTCGAAATGGCCAACCATAATATTATTTTGGGACTCAATGTTCCCGGACATCCCGAGCGAGCGCAAGAGGATACCTCCGGGCCGAAAATCGGTGAAGATATTCAGTCATTCATCCCGCTACACCTCTGGGGAAATGATAAGGGGAGCAAAGCTTGCCCCATTTGTAAGTATGGTAAAGAGCAGGGTATTTTGTACTTTGTGGGTTCTCGTACATCCAATCGGGATATTTTGAGTTGGTTGGCATTTTTCGATGATTTATGTGAAAGTGAAAAAGGCGATATCCACGTTTTCTTTATAGCTCCAGCATCCCATTTTACCGAAATGGAAATTAAAGAAATGGCCAATGTATTACGTCCGAATTGTGTCGCACTAACACTTGGAACTAATGAGGATTTCGACCGGAACGGAATCGATCATAAGAATGACAATACAATCCTGCTTTATAGACGAAGTAATACCATTGCAAAATACATTGACATTAAAGCCACACCTGAGAACAAATTGAAAATAAGGAAACGTTTATCTGCTGATTACTAGCTTTTGGCAACACCTACACGGGAGGAATCTATATCACGTAATTTAGCAATGTAAATTCCTGAGGTTAACGTACTAATGTCGATGTTTTTGTTGCTATAGCGAAGTAGTTGTTGACCTCTAATATATATGGCATTCTTCAGCGATTGCATGGTAATATATCTTCACCCTTAATGTTTGCAGTGATTTGAAATTCAGGATGTTGATGAAAGATGGTATAATACTTATCACCTTCATCTACCTGGACGTGTAGCGCGTGATTTTCAGACTTGGTAATTTTAAATTTTAATGGCTTCGTCGCCTGCATTTTAAAAAATATTGAGAATAAAAGTAAGTTATTTGATTAAATCATTTCATTGTATAGTTAATTCTTTTGGCGATGACAAGTTATAAAAGCGTATGGATCTGATTGTCAATACTGTAAGACTGAAACAGGCTGTGTTTAAAAGCCTTGGTCAACACAATATACAGACAGGTTAAGTTTAATTAAAATTTACATTGAGTACCTATGCGAGTAAATAAAATACATGCCATATCATTAACAAAGCATAAAACCTTAACGTTTCTATAAGGAATAAAAACTCACTTTACAAATGAAAAAATTGTTTACAACATTATTGTTGTTTGCAGGGATTATAACCTATGCCCAGCAAACAATCAGGGGTAACGTCGTTGATGAAGACGGTGTTGCATTAATTGGAGCCACCGTTCAGGTGGTAGGTACGACTAATGGTACCATTACAGATCTGGATGGAAATTTTTCTTTAGAAGTTTCCGCTGATGCTGAAGCCATACAAATCAGCTACACGGGATACGAAACTCAGGAAGTTTCTTTGATCGGGGCAGAATCTTATGACATTGTCTTATCCTCAGCTTCTGAGCTTTTGGATGAGGTCATTGTGATCGGTTATGGATCAACTAGTAAGAGAAACTTGACCGACAATGTAGCCAAGCTTTCTTCTAAGGACATTGACAAAGTACCTATTTCTAATTTTCAATCTACGATGTCAGGTAAAGCCGCCGGAGTCCGAGTAACACAGGTCAATGGAAAAGTAGATGCTGGCATTGTCGTTCGAGTACGAGGAGCTGCAAGCATCAGTGCAGGTAGCGAGCCACTATATGTATTGGACGGAGTTCCTTTAATTAATCAGAACGAGTCCAATAACGGGGCGCCCATGAATCCCTTACTTTCTTTAAGTCCTACGGAAATAGAATCGATTGACATTTTGAAAGACGCCAGTTCTGCCGCTATTTATGGTGCAAGGGGTGCCAATGGGGTGGTATTAATCACCACCAAAAGAGGTAAAATCGGAAAGGCAAAAATGTCACTCAACATGTCGACCGGTATGAGTACACCGACAAATTTGGTAGAATGGCTTAATGCGGAGCAGTATGTGGAATTATTAACAGAGGCCGCAGAGAATGGAAGAGCATTCGGGGGTTGGCCGGATGAAGGTTTTGTGGAAGGACGATTCGATCGATACTCTAATAATACAGATTGGCAAAATGGAGTGATTGATACAGATTGGAACGATGTGGCTTTCCGAACAGGAAGACAATCCAATGTTGACTTTTCAGTTTCCGGAGGTGATGAAAAGACCATTTACTATTTGGGTGGGGCCTATAATGATACAGAAGGGATCATTTTGGGAAATGATCTCGATAGATTTTCAGCTAGAACTAATCTAAGACACAATTTCAACAGCAGATTTACAGCCGGGTTGAATTTGGGATATTCTAAGACAACGATTGACAGAGTAGCGAATGACAATGCATTTGTTACACCTTTACAGGCCATTGCGCAGGCACCTATTTCCCCGGCCAGGCTGGAAGATGGGACTCCATTTGCGGGAACTGTTTATCCCAATTTCCTACTTGAGCAGGATTTTGCGAGTTACATCACGCAGCTGAGAAGGCTGACAGGAAAAGGATATGCAGAATACACCATCTTGCCTTCCCTTAAGTTCAATTCAGATTTTGGATATGATATGAGCTATCAGACCGAAGATCAATTCAGAGGTAGCCGAACACCATTTCAATCCACCAATGGTTTTGCTTACAATTCCAATGCCATTCAGGAGTCGTATGTTTTCACCAATTATTTGAGCTTTGATAAGGATGTAGCGCCTCTCCACAATGTCAATTTCACTTTGGGAACAGAATTTACACAGGCAGATAGGTCATTTGCCAGTGTGTCAGGAACACAGTTTCCAAGTGATGATTTCCAGACGATAGCCAGTGCAGCGGAGATTACGGCTGGAAACGGAACAGAAACAGCTTACAACTTTCTTTCCTATTTTGCCCGTGCGCAGTATGTGTTTGATGGCAAGTATTTTATCAAAGGAAGCATTAGGAGAGATGGTTCTTCCAGGTTCGGAAGCAATAGAAGATTTGGTACTTTCCCTGCGGGTTCTGTGGGATGGATCATATCGCAAGAAGATTTCCTAAACAATAACAATACTCTTTCTTTTTTGAAATTGAGAGCCAGTTATGGCCAGCTGGGAAATTCTGAGATTGGTAATTTCCCTTCCAGGTTCTTATTCCAGGGAGTATCTTATAATCAGAGACCGGGAATTCAACCTACCCAGCCTGGAAATAACGATTTGACCTGGGAGACCTCTACCCAACTAGACATTGGATTAGAGTTTGGATTGTTCCGCGACAGAATCTCGGGGGAAGTAGATTATTACACTAAGAATACTGAAGGCTTATTGTTTTCAGTACCCCTCCCGGGAAGCTCAGGAGCCACTTCGATCAATAGAAATATTGGAATACTAGAAAATAGAGGAATTGAGCTATTACTAAATACAGACAACATCAACTCAGGTGGTTTTTCATGGACGTCCAGTTTTAACATGGCCAATAATGTCAATGAAATTCTGGCTTTGCCGAACGATGATGCGGATATTATCTTTAGCCAAAATATCAATAGAGTGGGGCAGCCGGTATCAGCTCACTACCTGCCGGAATACGCAGGTGTAGATCCAGAAAATGGAGATGCCTTGTACTATATCAACAGTGAAGAAGGAGACCCTGAAGCCACCACCAATGATATTGGTGAAGCGAATAGGATAGTTGCGGGAAATCCATTTCCTGAATGGACGGCGGGTTTGACCAATACATTTGCGTACAAAGGGGTAACGCTTTCTTTCACCTTTATGGGAGAGTGGGGAGCCTCTATTTACAATGCAGGAGGCCGTTTCCAGTCAGCGAACGGAGATTGGTTTGACAATCAAACGCTTGATCAGCTGGACAGATGGCAGCAGCCAGGTGACGAAACCATGGTTCCGCAAGCACGTTTAGGTTGGGGTAATGGAACAGGACATTCTACCAGATGGTTAGAGGAAGCGGATTTTATTAGGTTAAGAAACTTAACCTTGAGCTACGATCTTCCTTCAAGCCTCATGCAAAGAGTTGGAATGAATTCTACTCAGTTCTATTTAAGTGGTATTAATTTGCTGACCTTTACCGATTATCCGGGATATGATCCGGAATCGAGAGCGGACAGTGGAAACTTAACCACAGGTCAGGCTTTTTATTCTGCCCCTGCAGCCAGAACGATCTCTTTTGGTGTTAATATTAATTTCTAAACAAGAACGACAATGAATAATTTAAAATATATATTTTATTTCACATTGGCATTGCTCGTAATGAGTGCGTGTGAAAAAAGATTAGAACTGGAGCCGGCTCAATCTATTTCAGGAGAGTTGGCTACCGAATCTGAAGCCAATATTCAAAACATCCTGATCGGAACTTATTCTGAGGCAGGTGAAGATGATACCTACGGTGGACAATTGCAAATGATGGCAGACCTACTAGGTGGGGGCGCTTACATTGATTGGGTCGGAACTTTTCTGGACCCAAGACAAGTCATCAATAAGGCCATGCTTTCGGACAACAACTTTGTTGGAAACTTTTGGAACAATAGTTACGCTGCCATTAATCAAGCTAATCTTGTATTGGATAACCTCGGGGTGGTGACAAGTGACGTTTCAGAAAAAGACCGGATCGAAGGTGAGGCTAGATTTTTACGGGCATTGTTATACTTTGATTTGATCAGACATTTTGGATCTGGTGATCTTGGAGTGCCACTAAGGACGACTGGAATTTCAGATTATTCGATTGACCTGGGCATAGAGCGCGCAATGACAAGTGCAATTTATGATCTGATTATAGATGATTTGGAAAGCGCCGTAGATTTATTACCTGAAGAGAATTCATTCTTTGCGGATAAGTATTCAGCCGAGGCGCTTCTAGCGAGAGTTCATCTTCAACTTGGTAATTTTTCGGCTGCAGGAATGGCTGCCAACAATGTCATAGAAAATAGCGGGCATGTGCTAACACCAACATTTGCAGGTGCATTTAACAACGATGAGAACAGTACAGAAGATGTTTTTGCATTTCAGGTGACCAGTCAGGACGGCGCAAATGACTTGAATAACCACTACGCAGATGAAGGCAATGGTGGCCGAGGTGGAGATATTATTGTCACAGATGCTTATGCGGCATTATTTGATGAAGGTGATGAGCGTGGAAGTTTCTTTTATGCCAGTGGTCAAAGTGGTGATCGTCTCACTTCGAAATATATTTATCAATTTGGCAACATTCCATTAATCCGATTGGCGGAAATGTATCTGATCAGAGCTGAGGCCTCCTTGGAAACTGGAAATGATGTTGGAGCTTTGCCCATCGAAGACATCAATACCATCAGAAGAAGATCTGGAGCGGCTGAAGTCTCAGGTGAGGTGACCAAGGAAATGATATTAATGGAAAGGGTGAAAGAGCTTGGATATGAAGGCTTTTTTATCCATGATGTGGTTAGAACCGGTGGATCGGTGGATGGCTTTAATGCTGATGCACCTGAATTAACCATGCCGATTCCTCAATCTGAGATGGATACCAATAATAAAATTCAACAAAACCCTGGATACTAATGTGAAGGTTTTTGTACTCATATTGGCCAGTTTCGTGAGCGCCTCGGCACAACAATTTGTTGAGCACGCTAGAAAATTAAATATTGGACACATTACATACAGCCCTAATATGATGGCTGGTGGTGTGTCCATTTTTGATTTCAATAATGATCACTTACAAGATATATACTTTATAGGAGGTGCATACCCTGATCACCTGTATCTCAATTTGGGCGATGGGTTTTTTAAAGACATCAGTCAGGAAGCCGGGATTTCGCAGATTTCAGATCGCTACACCATGGGCGTGACAGCAGGCGACCTTGACAATGATGGATTCACCGATCTATACATCACAACTTTCAATGGCGATAGGGATATCTGTTTGAGAAATTTAGGTGGAATTGAGTTTGCAGATGTCGCTGATCAGGCTGGTTTTTTCGGAGAAAATTGGTCAATGGGAGCGACCTTTGCAGATATAGATGAAGATGGAGATTTAGATATATATGTGTCTAATTTCCTAAATTTTGAGGGCGAACCGTTTTTCAATTCTATCCAGGGAGGTCAGCGAAACTTCTTTTATGAAAATTTGGGGAACTGGAAGTTTGTTGGGAACATGCAACGCTTTAGTAGCGACAGCAAGAGCTGTTCATTGGTTTCCTGCTTCACAGACATCAACAATGACCGCGAACCGGATTTGTTCGTCATTAACGACTTTGGATACAAACATGGTCCCAATGAATTATTTCTGAATGAAGGTGGTCAATTTCGGGATATCGGTGAAGAAATGAGGGCGAATGCTGCAATGGATGGAATGGGTATTGCCATAGGTGATTTCGACGAAGATGGGTTTTTCGATTACTACTTGTCAAATGTAGGAGATAATATTTTCTATCAAAATAATGGAGGCTTGCATTTCACCGATATCAGCAACCAATTTAACGTCAATGATGGCAAAGGATACGGCTGGGGAAGTTTCTTTGCAGACCTCAATAATGACAGCTATTTAGATCTTTTTGTTGGTAAGGGGTCCATTAGTGAGTCTTACGATCCACAAGAGAACAAGCTGTATGAGTACTATCCGTATTTTTCTGATTTTGCTGATGTCAGTCACCTTAAAGGACTAAGTGACGCAGGAAAAGCCAGAGGAGTAGCATACGGTGACTTAAACAATGACGGCCAACTGGATATCGTCCTGAATTGTGTCAGGACCACAGAGGATAATGAGGATCTGCCATTGATCTATTTAAATGATAATAAGTCTGGATCCTTTGTCAATCTATTACTGGAAGGCGTCGAATCTACACGGCAAGCATCCGGTGCTAGAGTTGAGCTCTTTACAGGCGACAGAAAACTGATCAGAGAAGTGACCACAGGCAGCAGTTATCTGTCTAGTCATGATCAGCGAATTCACTTTGGGCTTGCCGATCATCCATTGGATAGTCTAAAGGTCCATTGGCCCCGGGGTAGTGTTCAGACATTTCATAACCTTGAAATCAACAAGTTCTACCATGTTGTGGAAGGAAATGCGCCCGTAGTTCTTTTCGAGGAAACGATAAGTTCTGCTACAGCGCTAGATCCTAATGCTTCACAAATTAAAGTTTCGCCGAATCCGGCTTTCGATCATACAACCATATCATTTGATGAATTAGCCTCTGCTCAGATTACATTGTACAATAGCATTGGAGAAAAGCAGCCATTGACATACCAATTAAAAGATCAAAATACAGCCGGTATTCGAACGGATCACCTGGGAGCAGGAGCCTATTTTATAGAAATTAAAACCAAGGATGTGGCGCAGATCATTAAATTGGTCGTAAATTCAAGAATATAAATGCAACCCATTGTTCATTTTCCCGTATTAAAAATATGCATCAATCATTCTTCTATTTATTGGTAATTATTCCATCTTTCCTTTATTCTCAATCCTCAAAGGTTGTGGCACTAAATGGAATAGATGATGTCATTCATGGTCAATCTACTGACTTTCAGATATATGCGTCATTGGATTCAACCATTTCTTACGCTGTATTAATTCACGAGGGCACTTCATCTAAGTATGCCTCCATACAGATTCGAGAGGAAAATGAGGTTGTTCTTGAATGGTATGAAAAAGCGACCTTTCCACTCGTAGATTTGAATAAAATAGAAGAGAGAAGGCAAGCATGGATGGACCTGTGTAATGCACATGATGCCGCTAAGTTGGTGAGGACTCTGTATTCTAAAGATGCTGTATACTTTAATCATCGACCATTGATTATTGGGCATGAAGCCATTGCTGTAGAATATGATTACATGAATCGCCAGCAATATGAACTTGATCTCACTCCTATCTATATCAAAGCGGTTAATGATCAATGTATTTTTGAGATAGGCCAATGTTCAGGAAGTTATAATGGGAAGTATGTTCTGATCTGGGAAAAAGAACAGAATGGTATCTGGAATATAAAAATGGACTCTAATAAATAGGCATGTAGAATAATTCAGCTATTTTAGAATTTGATTCATTAATATAAATACGCTCGAATGAGGTCTTTATTAGCTTTAGGTATTTCACTTCTATTCATTCCCCTTTACGGCCAAATGGTGAATCCTCAAATTACAGGGAAATTAAAAAAATGGCACAAGATAGAGCTGATATTCAATGGTCCCGAAGTGGATGAAATGGATGAATATAATCCCTTTCTAAATTATCGTTTAGACGTCACCTTTCTGAATGGTGATGAAAGATTTACAGTTCCTGGTTTCTTTGCCGCCGATGGTCGTGCTGAAGAAAGCAGTGCGACGGGAGGTAATATCTGGAAGGTGAGGTTTACTCCTAATAAAGAAGGAGAATGGAAATATTCCGTTTCATTCAAAAAAGGAGAAAGGGCTGCGGTTTCTAAAAATCTCCAGGAGTTGACATCAGTCAGGAATTTAGATGGATTGAGTGGGGTTTTCGAAGTAGGTGCAAATGACAAGACGGGACTGGATAATCGCGCTAAAGGCAGGTTACAATACGTGGGAAAGCCGTATTTACAGTATGCTGAAAGTGGTGAATATTTTATAAAGGTGGGTGTCGATGCTCCCGAGAATCTATTGGGTTACGAAGATTTTGATGCACCTACTAATGTCAAAGGATTTCTCAAATCCTGGCAACCACATGCTGATGATTTTCCTGTTGATGCTAATGCGTATACCTGGAAAAATGGAAAAGGAAAGAATTTGATGGGTGCAATTCACTATCTCGCCTCAGAAGGCTTGAATGTCTTTTCATTCTTAACGTTCAATGTAGATGGAGATGACAGAAACGTATATCCCTACCTCTTAAAAGTATCAACTGAAGAATATGAGAAGTATGCAAATGTGAAAGATAATCTACATTCCTGGGATTCACTTTTCTATCAGACACGGTTAGATGTTTCTAAGTTAGAGCAATGGGAGCGAATCTTTGCATTTGCGGAGACGCGTGGAATGTTCCTTCACTTTAAGACACATGAGACAGAAACAGATCACTTAATGGATAACGGTAGTTTTGGAGATCAAACGAAACTCTATTATCGGGAATTAATCGCCAGGTTTTCTCATCATCTGGCATTAAACTGGAATTTGGGCGAGGAGAATAATCAACCCATAGAAGAAGTGCTTAAGGTGGCTGAATACATTCAGTCTATCGATCCCTATCATCACCATATGGTTATTCATACCTTTCCCAATAAAGATGATCGGTATGCATCATTGATTGGTGATCAATCACCACTAACCGGGGCATCCTTGCAACTGAGCCATCCCGACTTCATAGATGTTCACGATCGCGTATTAAAATGGCGCAAGGCTTCTTTGGATTCAGGAAAACCATGGGCATTAGCTGTAGATGAGCCTGGGAAGGCAAATATTGCATTGCTTCCTGATGACGAGGATCCGGAACATCATCTTGCCCGGTCTAATGCTTTATGGGGAACACTAATGGCAGGAGGTTATGGTGTGGAATGGTACTTTGGCTATGCAAGTCCAAATTCTGATCTTACTTGTGAAGATTTTAGAAGTAGAGATAAATTTTGGGATCAAAATAAACATGCACTCACTTTTTTTAAAAAACACATTCCGTTCTATGAAATGGAACCTCTGGATGAAAGGACCATGGATAAGAAGTCTTATTGTTTTGGCAAATTGGGTGAGATCTATGTCGTCTATTTAATGCAGGATCAGAAGACCACCAGTATAGACCTGGGAGATGAAGGAGATAAGTATGCGGTTCAATGGTACGATCCAAGAAAAGGTGGAGGGCTTCTGAACGGAAATCTTACAACCATAAATTCTAATGGTTTCACAAACCTGGGTAAAGCACCTTATGACGAACTTATGGATTGGGTTGTGCTGATCAAAAAAGTAAAGTAAAAAACAAAAAACGATGAAGGTTAGAGCTCAGGTGATTAAGGAAGAAGGAGAATACCCCTCACTCATAGATTACCAGATGAATGTTTCGGATCAAAACATTGTAGCTGAAGTGATCTGTTCGGCACTAAACCACAGGGATCTGTGGATCGTTAAAGGTCAATATGGTCGCATAAAGTACCCAGTCATATTGGGCTCCGATGGATTGGTCAAATACGAGGGTAAAAAATACATCATTAACCCTGGGTTAGAGTGGGGAGATCATCAAGCATATCAAGGGCCAGAATTTGATATATTAGGAATGCCATCAGAGGGATGTTTCGCTGAGAAAGTACAGATTAATGAAGGCTATCTTTATCAAAAACCTGAGCATTTATCTGATGAGCAAGCAGCAGCCCTGCCGCTTGCTGGGTTAACCGCATACCGAGCTTTATTTTCCAGGGCTCAATTGAAGAATAATGAGCAGGTTTTTATAAGTGGGATAGGAGGGGGAGTCGCTCTCTTTGCAATGCAATTCGCCATTGCTTACGGATGTGAAGTTTATGTCAGTTCATCTTCACAAGATAAAATTGACAGGGCCATTGCGTTGGGAGCTGCTGGCGGTTTCTTATACACCGATGACGATATGGATAAGCAAATCCTCAAATCCGTTGGGCCCATGGATGTCATCATTGATTCTGCAGGTGGACCAGGTTTTTCTAAGTTGGTCAACATTACTTCAAAAGGTGCAAGGATAAGTATTTATGGCGGGACGCAGGGAAAAGCTTCTTTCAGTCCACAGCGACTTTTTTGGAATCAGGCGTCGATTTTGGGTTCTACTATGGGTTCACCTGATGACTTTGAAAAAATGATTCAATTTGTGAATGCACACAAAATAAAACCGGTGATCGATAGTGTATTTCATTTGCAAGAATTAAATCAGGCGCTCGAGAAAATGAAGGTGGGTGGGCAGTTTGGAAAAATAGTGATCAAAAATAAGGCTTGAGAAGAATAGGATTACTGTCAGATACACATTCTTACATTGACAAAAATATATTGTCTTACTTTTCTGAATGCGATGAAATATGGCACGCCGGGGATATTGGTGATCTCAAAGTAGCGGATGAAATCGAGGCTTTCAAACCCATGCGTGCAGTTTATGGTAACATAGATGGCGCTGATGCAAGGAGGAGGTATCCTTTGGATCAAAGATTTCAAGTAGAAGGAATGGATGTCTGGATGACGCATATAGGAGGTTATCCGGGACGGTATAATAAAAGAGTAGCTGAAGTATTTCGAATAAACCCTCCAGATCTTTTCATATGCGGACACTCGCACATCATGAAGGTAATGCCAGACAAACGATTTGGATTTTTACATATCAATCCAGGCGCATGCGGACATCATGGCTTTCACAAAATCAGAACCATGGCACGATTTACGATAGATAATGGCAAGGTCACAAACCTTCAGGCCATTGAATTAGGTGGGAGAGGAAAAGTAGTCCAATAATGTCTGTGCAGCAACCTCTCCTGAATACATCGCTGCGTTCAAAGAACCATAGTACAAATGGTCACCAGCATGTGTGACAGGAACATCACCGATTATTTTCAGGTCAGCTCGATTGCCCTCGCCTATATTTTTAAGGACTGGCAAAGACTGTGGTATATCGTACCTTTTAATCAGTTTGTCCACTTCAATCCCACAGTATTTATGAAGCTCAGATCGTATCTCCTGGTCGGTAATATTCCGATCAGAATCGTTGCCAAGTGTGGTTACAGATAAAATATGATCAGAAAGATAATGAAAGCTATTGGTGATGGTATTGCTTTCTGCAAGCAGACCAATGACCTGATTTTCTAAAATCCGGTTCTTGACCTCAAAGTAAAAGGTAGAGCAACCTTTCCTATTTAAAGATTGATTTGCATAAGCTATGATAATTCCATCCGCCTTGATCGTCCGCCCATTGCCAAGTTTGACCAGACCATCTTTCTGAACTTCTGCATCCATTCCAGTCACAAATTTGGTTTTTCTCAGTTGAGATTTCAATTGAAGAGGAATAGCCTCCATGCCTTTCCTGGGTATTGCAGCATAACCATTGGCAAACATTTTAAAGACAAACTCAAACATTCTGGAGGACGTTTCCAGTTTCGATTCCAGAAATATTCCTCCGAAAAAAGGCTGAAAGAAATTGGAGATTATTTGATCGCTGAATCCATAGTCTTTCAGATATTGCATGGTGGTCTTTTCTGACGATTCGAATATGTTTTTGACCGTTTTGATCTTAAGGGCGGTGGAGAGTCTATATACTTTCAATTTGTCTGAAAAATTGCCTACCCAGGAGAAAATAGTGGGGAAGAGATGAGAGAGATTTCTCAGTGGATCACCAAATTGGCTCTTTTTTCCATTTTTAAAAATGACGGCTCCAGAATCAAATTTTTGTAGATCCAGTTCTTGGTAATTCAAATACTTTTTGGCTTCCGGATAGTCTGTAAGTAGGACCTGAAATCCATGATCAAATGGGATGTTTTCAAAGTGATCAGTCGCTACTCTTCCACCCACCATACTGGATTTCTCTACGATCAGACACTCCTTACCCGCGCTTTCGAAATTAATGGCAGCGACAAGACCCGAGATTCCTCCACCTATAATTACAATCATTTGAAATATTTTTGATATTGAGCTCTTCTCGGATAAAACGCCATGTACATGGCTGGTCTGATTAGTGCATCAAGAACTATTGAAAAGGTTTTATAAGTAATCCGATCTTCAATCTGACTCTTCTTTTCACCTATTTTTGCTACTACATGTTCATGTTTCCAATATTTCAAAGGCCAGGGAAGCTTGGTTCCCTGATCAATAAAATAAGCACGTTCATCGTCCACGCCGTCTTCGACAATTTTGCTGATCCACTCTGCTTTTATGGGACTGGTGAACCTTATATGTACGATGTCACCCTCTTTTGATCCTGTGAATTTTACAATTTCCATACTTGCTCCGACAGGCTTCAGATGCTCGAAAAGCTTTTTATCAAAGGCATTCATAACGACCTTATAATTTCCTGGTACAGGAGTTTTAATGGTAAATTTCATTTTTAGTCTAAAGCGTTACCTAAATCAGATTTCAAGTCCTCGATATCTTCGATGCCCACTGAAACCCTGATCAATCCATCTGTGATACCATTCTCTAACCGTACTTCTCTGGGGATGTTCAGATGAGACATTGATGCCGGATGCAATATCAATGTGTCTACATCTCCCAGGGTAGGAGCCAGCGTGCACATCTTTATTTTATTCATGACTTGTTTTCCTGCCTCCACTCCTCCATGAACTTCAAAGCTCATCATACCACCGTGTAGTCTCATCTGCTTTTTGGCCAGATCATGGTCAGCATGTTCTTTCAGACCGGTGTAGTTGACATGCTTAACCTTGGGGTTCTGATCCAGAAATTCAGCCAGGGCCATGGCATTGGCACTGTGTTTTTCCATTCTCACAACCAGTGTTTTCAGACCATTACTGGTTAACCAGGCATCCCAGGGATTACAGTTTGTACCCAGCAATTTCATGGCCGTCCATACTTTTTCTTTCATAGCGTGGTGATCCAGAGAGATCACAGCACCCGCAATGGAATTCCCATGACCATTCAGATATTTGGTGGTAGAATGCACTACAAAGTCGATCCCAAATTTTAAGGGTTGCTGAAGGTAGGGAGTACAAAAAGTATTGTCGATAGCAGTGTACGCACCGTATTTTTTTCCGAGTTGTGCAAGTATCTCTAAGTCGACACACGCCAGTGTAGGGTTAGCAGGACTCTCAAGAAACATCATTTTAATGCTTTTGTCACTCTTTAATGCAGCTTCCACTCTATCGTAATCTTTGAAGTCGACGAATATGGCCTCAATGCCAAAACGAGAAAATATTTTCTTTATTAACTCAGTGGTGCCACCATATAAATTACCCTGAGTAAGAATTTTATCACCTGATTGCAGGCAGCCAGAAATCAGTGTGCTTATGGCTGACATGCCTGAGGAAGTCATCATAGCATAAGCTTCGGACGCCATTCCATATGATTCCAAAGCTGCTAGTTTCTGAGCAACACTTTCGACCGTAGGATTCGCGTATCTCGAATACACAAAACCTTCTTTTTTATTGGTGAATATGTCTATACCTTCATTGATGTTTTCAAACTCAAAAGAGGATGTAGCATATATAGGCAGAATGTGAGGTTTATTCCTTTTTGTATCTTGTGGTTCCTTAACACAGATAGATTCGAATGATAGACTCATGAACGGCAACTTTTATAAATCGTTGAATAATTCGGCTAACATAACAAAGATTTGTCTGATTATGCTAGCGGTGCTCCTCAATAATTTCCTGATGGGACAGGATTTAGAAGAGGAAGAGACTTATTATTATGAAGTAAAAAACAGTACGGTAGTCGAGGGTGGATTTAATTACTTCATCCCACTGGGTGATTTCAAAAGAAATAGTCCTGATAATCATTTGGGTTTAGATGTGACGATTTTGAGGCAGATTAATTACTCCAGATTTTTTCTTGGGTTCAATTATTCGAGCAGAAGACTTGACATGGAGACGGTAAAAAATTTTGAACCTCAAATTGATATACAAGCAAGAACTCGAAATTTTAATTACTCCGCGATTGCCAGGTTTTATCCACAAATCTACCTTTCCATATTTGAATTCTTCGCTGAAGGTGGAGCGGGATTAAATGTCATCAGGACCATTTCCAGAGATTATGACAAAGTGGCGGCAGAATATTTCAATCAGATTACACTTCTAAGCGACTTCAAGGTCCATCTGTATGGGGGAGGTGGATTTCATGTTGCCCTGGATGAGTCCTGGTTTCTGACCTCAAAAGTTCAGTCATACATCGGACCATCCATGGATTTTTATGCCAGAAGAAAGGAGCCGGTCAATATTGTTTTTCCAATAGATGCTTTTGAGCTTACCTCAGCGGCTTATCGTGCCACCACAATTAGTTTATCTTTGACCTATATTTTTTAGCAATATGGACGAAGATATGGATGATGAGCTCTATGAGCACTATAACATTATAACGGACCCCGGACAACGACCCATCCGGATTGATAAGTTTTTGATGGACAGGATTGAAAAAACTTCCAGAAATCAAATCCAGAATGCCATAAAGTCAGGACAAATATTGGTCAATGGTGATGTGGTGAAATCCAATTACAAGATCCGACCCCATGAGCATATTCAGGTTTATTTAGATAAGCCATTAGAAGCATTCGAAATTATACCTGAAGAGATTCCATTGGATATACGGTATGAAGATGAATATTTAATGGTCATTTATAAGGAACCGGGAATGGTGGTACATCCTGGAGTAGGAAACAAATCCGGTACATTGGTCAACGCTCTGGCTCATCACTTTCAGCAAAAGCTTCCCGTCATGGAAGGCAATTTGCCGGACAGACCAGGATTGGTTCACAGAATAGATAAAGACACTTCAGGATTATTGGTTATTGCCAAGACTGCCCGGGCGATGACGGGATTGGCCAAACAGTTTTTTGATCATTCTATTGAGAGAAAGTATCAGGCCATAGTCTGGGGCAATTTTGATCACAAGAAAGGAACGATAGAAGGTCACATAGGAAGACATCCCAGGGATCGCAAATTGATGACGGTTTTTCCGGATGGTGATTTTGGAAAGGATGCCATTACCCACTACAAAGTGCTGGAAGATCTCTATTACGTGAGTTTGGTTGAATGTCAATTGGAGACCGGAAGAACGCATCAGATCAGAGCGCATATGAAATATATGCATCATCCGCTTTTTGGTGATGCCAGGTATGGCGGTGATAAAGTAGTCAAAGGTACCGTTTTCTCTAAGTACAAGGCTTTTGTCAATAATTGCCTGGAGGTATGCCCAAGACAAGCACTTCATGCGAGGTCACTGGGATTCATCCATCCCATATCGAATGAGGAGATGAAATTTGAAGCACCATTGCCAGATGATATGAAGGAATTACTGGAGAGATGGAGAAACTATGTGGCGCACCGAAAGGAGATTGATCATGGAAAGTGAGATCATCAACCGATGTATGGCTTGGGCCAGAAACTATGTGGTGGGTTTAAAACTTTGCCCTTTTGCATCTCAGGCACTTGAACAAAATGCCATAAAATGGATAGTCGAGTCGGATGCTCTTAAAGTAGGAGATCACATTAGCACTTTTTTATCTTCCGAATACCAAACGCTTTTCGTCATTATCCCTTTTGCATCTTCGTTCGATGACTACCTGGATCTCATCGCTATGTATGCGGAGGTTATTGACAAAGTGGGCTATTCTGATCAGATGAAAATCGTTACTTTCCACCCTCAGCATCAATTTGCAGCAACAGAAATTGATGCTCCCGTTAATTTTGCAAACAGATCACCTTTTCCAATGTTTCAGTTGCTAAGACAGGCTGATTTGAAAGCCATAGGCATGACTGAAAAATGGAAACAAGAGATATTACAACGCAATGAAAACACCTTGGAAGATTTAGGTAAGAAGCGGTTAAATGAAATGCTAAATGAGTATTGAGAAACGAATTTCTGAATTGGTCAGACTGGGAGACTATCTGAGATCTGGCAGTGAAGAACTTGATGAAGTTAAACTGAAAGCGAAAGCAAATAATGCCTGGTTCACCATGGAAAATATCAATTTTGCATTGGATTCCATCGCAAATACAATGCTAAGACGAGATATTTTAGAGCAATGGGTACAACGATATGAGTTTGGACAAATATCAAAAAAAATAGGTCTTATACTTGCAGGAAACATTCCTTTGGTCGGTTTTCACGATCTGATGTGTTGTTATGTCTCGGGTCACCAGGCTCTTGTCAAAACATCAAGTAAAGATTCGATTCTTACCACACATTTGATTGATAGACTCAATCAGAAGAACGAATTTCAGATTCTTGAGAGGCTGGAAGGGATGGAAGCAATCATTGCCACCGGAAGTAATCAGAGTGCAAAGCAGTTTGAGCGTTATTTTGCCAAATACCCGAAAATCATCAGGAGAAACAGAAATGCCATTGCCATCCTGGATGGGCCGCTGCGAAAAGAGGAAATGCAGGCATTGGGCAGGGATGTGTTCACTTACTTCGGATTAGGATGTAGAAACGTTTCAAAACTGTATTTATCCTCCTCAGTCAATAAGGTGGACTTGATGGAACAGTTGCATGAAGATTATAATTATTTGATTCATCACAATAAGTACAAGAATAACTTTGACTACAACCACGCCATTTATTTGTTAAATGGAGATGACTTTATGTCAAGCGGTGCTATTATCATGCGAAGACATGAAGACATTGTTTCAAGAATTGCTTGCATTCATTATGAAGAATTCGACGACCTTGCATCATTAGAGAAGGATATAATGACCAGACTTGGAGAGATCCAATGTATCTCAGGAAATGTGAACATGGAGAATATTAAAATACTTCCATTAGGTGCATGTCAGCAACCCGCCATCGATGACTATGCGGACGGTGTAGATACCTTGCATTTTTTAGCAGAATTAAGTAGATCATGAGTAAGAAAGAAATAGCAGCTGATATTGCCAAGATTTTGGAAGAAATATATCCCGAAGTGCCTGTACCTTTGGATCACCAGGATCCATACACTTTACTCATCGCAGTTCTTCTTTCGGCGCAGTGTACAGATGTTCGGGTGAACAAAACCACTCCAGCTTTGTGGCAACTGGCTGATAATCCCTACGATATGGCGAGGGTTCCTGTGGAAGAGATCAAAGCCATCATCAGGCCATGTGGACTTTCACCTATGAAATCTAAGGCCATCAGCAACCTATCGAAGATCATCTTAGAGAAGCACGGTGGTAAGGTGCCGTCCACTTTCGAGGATTTAGAAGCCTTACCTGGCGTGGGTCATAAAACAGCTTCGGTCGTTATGTCACAAGCCTTTGGTCACCCCGCTTTTCCGGTTGATACGCATATTCACAGATTGGCTTATCGATGGAAACTGAGTACGGGTAAATCTGTGACCAAGACGGAAAAAGATCTTAAGAGATTGTTCCCGGAGGAGACCTGGAATAAATTACATCTTCAAATCATATTTTTTGGTCGTGAATATTGTCCGGCAAGGGGTCACGATCCTCATGCCTGTCCCATTTGTTCTAAATATGGTAGAGCGACTCTTTTTAAGTAGATCGCGGGAGATTTAAAATGGTAAATTTACTCCGAAGCTCAAATTGGCGTCATTGATATTGCCCCACCCAAAGGAACTGTAATTCCAATAAGAACCTCTTTCATTCGGAAACGGATTTCGGATTTTATACCCAAAATCAAACCGCAATAGGAAATAGGAAAAATCCATCCTCACTCCAATCCCTGATGCGATAGCAATCTGCTTGTAAAAATCCATGGAAAGTTGGGAGTCTGTCCTTTCATCTGCGTCACTTAAAGTCCATACATTGCCCGCATCAACAAACAAAGCTCCATTTAGGAAGCCAGAAACCGGGAATCTGTATTCCAGCGAACTTTCTAAGATGAAGTCTCCGGTCTGGTAGGGTAGGGTGTTTGGCTTTGCATTAGGATCTTTCGAAATATCGTAACCTCCGGGACCTAAGTTTCTGATTTGCCATCCTCTGATGCTGTTTTGACCTCCGACGGCAAATTGGCGAACAAAAGGTACGGCCTCTGAACCACCAAATGGTAGGGCGATGCCAGCTCTGATTCTGCCAGCAAAGGAATGTGCTCCAATGATCTTTTGATTGAAATGATGGTCCAGATCAATCTTTATAAACTTTGAAAACTCTATCGAATCCGTCGTTCCAATCGGTAAATTCCATTCCTGATTTGATCCATTCAGTAGGTTGTATCCTGCATTGATGGCGGATAATTCCAGTCCAGAAACTTCTCCGAAATAGGTCAATCCCCAACTGAATCCATCTGAGGTGGGAGGTTTGGTGTATACCCAGGAAATGTCCTTAAACAATATTCCGGTCAGTAATCTTTTGTTGAATGCATTGGCCAGATATGGATTATCATCAAGGATGTCCTGAAAAGTTTCCAGTGGATTCAACAACAGATAATTGATGCCAATCTGATTAAATAGGGTAGATGACTGGATAGAAGGACGATAATCATATCCGAAATTGGCGTTTAATGAGGCAAGGCTATAGATCGTCGAGGTAAAAGAATAGGAATAGGAGAAGCCCAGATCTGTGTTTGTATGATCATTCAAGGACGTAAATACACGTTGTGGCAATAAATTTATTTTCTCCGCAAAAGTGAGGAGCTTCATCACGTCGTATAATCTGGGTTGACTCAATCCTGTCTGGAATGTGGCGCCAATGGCGTTTAGCGATCTCAGATTAAATTCTACAAATCCATCCAGTCCTACACTAAAATTCTCGGCATTTTGAAGCAAATTACGGCTGGATAAATTAGTGCTCAGACTTAACCCCAGGAAATATCGGTTATCCGTTCTTTGCACATTGGCCAGATAAACACTGCCTATTTGCTCGCTAACCCATTTATTCTGAATGGGATAAAGTTGAAAATTATAATTGATAATAGAATCCAATTGTTCATCTACCGTAGGATTAAGGCTCACGAAACGGTAAGTATTGAGACTCGTTAGATTTTGTGCCGTTCTCAATTCCTTATTCCTTGAATAAAGGGTACCTTCTTCAATAAAAACCCGTTTTCTGAGTGTTCTGGGAGTCACAAAAAACTCGTCGGATTGACTATAAAAATCAACATCATCCAGCTGTTTCTCGAGAGCGAAAGTGCTATCCTGACCAGGGACATAATCAGTATACACGCGAATCTCCCCTATGGTAAATTTGGGGTGTGAAATTCCGGGTGCAGGTGCAAGTACATTCACCCGGACATCAAAACCAAAGTCAGATGTGTCACCCTGAAAGGTTACAAAGCTGGAATTAAACTGAGCATAGCCCATGTTTTGTAAAGCGGTGACTAAGCGAGCTTCTTCCCTGTTAAAATTTTGGCGTGTTACTCCTGTTCCCGGAGATATTAAAGTCATTTCCGAAAGAGAATCTATCACTTCTACCAGAGAAGAATCTTCCGTGATGTACTCGATGGTTCGAACTTCAAACTGACGTCCGGTTTCTACCAGATAAGTGACAAAAGCTTCTTTATCTTTGATCTTTGTCCGATGCTCCACCTCTGCATGATAGTAACCTTTATCCTTTCTCAGAAATTTTTGCATCGCCAGGGCGGTCTCTTGCACCTGACTACTGTCATGAACGGTAGGGTATTCTGCCACATTTTTCTTAATCCAGGAAATTAAGAAGATGCTATCTGATGAATTTTCAAATCGGTAATAATACCACTCTCTTGGTATAAACAGGAATTCTTTATTTGGTCTTTGCTTGTAATTCAGCGCCAATTGATCTCTGAGCAAACTCCTGGATTCTGAGGCTTTTCTATCTTCAAACTTGATTTTGTTTTCGGTCAGAAGCGCTTCATCCTCTGCGAGGTAGACCGTGGGATTACAAGCACCCAGAAAAAGAGTCAGAAAGCAAAATGCGGCTGCACATATGGCAAAAGATTTATATTCTTTATTTTGCATTTTACATTTAATAATCCAGGCAATTGATGATTTCAAAGGCAACCATTTCCTTTATACAGTCTCTTAAACAAAAAAAGTACCGTCAAAAGTATAATAAATTTCTTCTAGAGGGTGATAAAATCATTACCGAAGGCCTCAAAGAAGGTAACATCAGCTTCGACAGCATTTACTGCACGCCTGAGAAAGCATCTCTATTTGATGATATTAAAATTAAATATAATATAATAGATGGAAAATCAATCCGTAAAATCAGCAATCTGAAGACGCCTCCTGGTATACTGGCGGTTGCAAATATTCCTGCACAACCCGAGATTGACTATATAAAGTTGGCGGGTAGGGTATTGTATCTTGACGATCTTCGAGACCCCGGAAATATGGGGACCATCATCAGGAGCGCCGACTGGTTCGGAGTAGCAACCATAGTCGCTTCCCATGAAAGTGTGGAATTCTACAATCCTAAAGTGATACAAGCCAGTATGGGAAGTTTTGCGAGGGTAAATTTGATCAATGCCCATATCTCAGAACTGAAATGCGACTTGCCCATTTACGGTACCAGCATGATAGGCGAGTCGATTTACGAGTTTAAAGCCCCTAAAGAGATGATACTAGTCATTGGAAGTGAATCACATGGAGTGTCAGAAGAGGTGAAGAATCATTCTAAAGGAGTGTTAACGATTCCAAGAAGTCCGAAAAGTGGCGCAGAATCGTTAAATGCAGGTGTCGCAACGGCAATTTTATTGTCGCACATTATGAAATAGAATTAAAAAACTTCTCTTTAAAATACTGAGTACGCCGTACTCGCATTCATCGATGATGAGAAAACCAAAATGTTGTTTAAAGATCATGCATCTGGACTTAATATGCCCATTGACCTACGACAAACACATGAGCCTTCAGATTAATGAGCAACAGATGCTCTGCTAAACAAACTTTCTAGCTTTCGTTCAAAACCCTTTGCAACTCCTGCTCCAGATTGTATCTGGGATTTACAGCAGCAATCTTTCCATCCCTGTCAATCAAAAAAGTCTGAGGAATAGAAGAAACCCCATAAAGTTTGGTTACCGCTGAATTCCAATGCTTCAATTCACTTACATGATTGTCCCACGTTAACTGATCTTTTTCGATGGCGCCAATCCATCTTTGCTTCTGGACCTCAAGCTGTTTATCGATATCTGCCTGTGTTTTGTAAGATTGTAATCTCCTTGGATGAATGCCATCGAGAGAAACGCTGAAGATGTTAAATCCTTTATCCTTATACTTATTGTAAGTCTTGACTACCTTAGGATTTTCTTTGCGACAAGGTCCGCACCAGGAAGCCCAGAAATCAAGTAAAACCACCTCACCTCTTAGATCTGAAAGCTTTCGCACTTTTCCATCAGGACCTGGCAATTCAATATCCGGTGCTTCATCTCCTACATTAAACTTTCCACCTTTTCTTCTGGATGCGGCAATTGCATTTTGCATAAGCGTTACCATTTCACTATGTCTTCTGGTGAAATCTGCATCCGGGTAGGATTGCTTCAACTTCGCATTCACATTGGCCTGTTCGTCGTAGAAAGCAGGATTGTTCTTAAAGAGGTGGTTAGCGACTTGCATCGCTATTAGAGGATGCATATCTCCTTTGACCTCTTCTCTGACTTCATTGATGGATTTCGACTTCTCTAAATAAGAAGCCATCAAGTCCCGATATTGTTGTGTCAAGGGACTTCCTTCTACCTCGTATTTATAATTGTTAAAGTTTTGGAGATCGCCACTAATCATCACTTCCTGCTCAGATCCGTCGTGGACGATATAGGCACTTTTAGTACCAATTCTTATTCGATATACGCCTGGTTCAATAGGCTCTTCAATGTCAATACTGAAATTGCCGGAGCCATCAGCAGAAACTTGTGTCATTGAATTATTGACGCCGTCAGGATTGACCTTGTCAAAATAGACAGACAGATTTTCTGCACCCCTAATTTGTCCACTTACATCATCGGTTGAAGCGGATCCACAAGAAGTCAAAACGAGTACTAAAGCAAAGAAATATAACAGGTTACGAATCATTATCTTTTATTTATCATCAAAAATACGGCTTCTGGAAAAAAAATAATCCTCCCACCACATTTTAAGAAAGCATTAACAACTTTTTTTATTGTATCCAATAGTTAATCAGAAAAAATAATACCAAATAAATCCATAATATATCGATGTAATGCCAATAGGTGGTCAGTAGTTGAAGGTCTCGCTTTTTATCCGGATCTGAGAAATAAATCAGTACACTTACCGGTGATCTCATCTTCCGTACCGCATTGACATAAAAAACGATAAGAAATGGCAGGCCACCAATTACGTGTAAGAAGTGGGTTGCAGAAATCAAATACATGTAAGAGCCAGTATTCGCTGCATCGACAAAGATGTTCATGGTCCGCATTTGCTGCCAGGCCAATATTTGCAATCCTAAAAAGACTGTGCTGATAATAATCGTAGCGAGTACCAGATTTTTATATTTCGAAGTCTCGTCTTCCAGATAAGCTCTTTTGGCTAGTATAAGCGTGTAACTAGAGGCGAGCAAGACGATCGAATTAAAATAAAAAAGCAAAGGTAGCTGTACCGGAGGGATGCCTGTCTGTACCCGATTATAGAGATACGAAGCACTGAAAGCGATAAATAGTACCGTGACAGCAGCAATGACTAGTGTGATTACGATTTGTTTGGGATGTATTAAATACGCTCTTTCTTCCGCCATACATCCATAACATCTGATTTATCCGCTATGTTTACGAATTACAATTTTTACGGCATCAGTCTCTTCGGAGGCGATTTTAAATCGCTCATCAGCCCTCAACCCTATCAGCCATACGATGTTACCATGAGCATCTTCTAGTATTCGTAAAGCCTGTTTTTCAAACTTGTTTAATTTCTGATCAATTAGAAATTTTTTGACCTTTTTAGTTTTCATATTCATACCCAGGGGATAAAATACATCTCCTTCACGTCTAGCCCTGATTTTGAGTGGCAAATGGAGCTTGGAAGGAGAAACATATATCTCATCACTCGAGTTGAACTGCCCTTCGTTCTGTACTTTAGTCATCTTCAGAATCTTCATTTGACCAATGTGGTACTCTGTCTCAAATAAATTCACGGGGATGGAAACAGCTTGAACAGGAACCCTCTTTTTGATGACGATTTCTGACCTGTTTTTAAGAAAAATAAGTTGGTCACTCTGTATTATTGCGCCAGTGCCGGCCTCATATAGATTGTCAGATTGCGTTCTGTTTAAGCCATATTTATTTAAAATGTAGAAGAGAATCAAGCGAGCCGATGGGAAGGTTTTTAAGTTGTCCAATGAAATGAAGATATGGTCACTTTCCTTGAAGGTAATGTCCTCTTCGATTCCTACAATGAGATGATTGAGCAACACATTGGCTTCATTGATTTTTTCTATGGTGGAGTGGATATTGTATTTATAGCCAGGAATCCTTTTTTCAATTTTGGGAATGATCTTGTTTCGAAAGAAGTTTCGCCTGTATTTCGATTTTTTATTCGATTCATCTTCGCGAAAAGGTATTTCTTTAGATTGGGCATAAAGTAAAATATCTTCTTTGGATGCAAACAATAGAGGTCTGATGATTTTGCCGTTCTTGGGCTTAATTCCGCTAAGTCCCTTTAATCCTGAATTCCGATGTATTCGAATAAAAAAATTCTCAATATCATCATCCTTATGATGTGCGGTTGCAATGACATCATAGTCATGTTTTCTGAGGATATTGAAAAGCCATTCATATCGAACTTGTCGTGCTTCTGCCTGAAAATTACTTTGGATATGAGAAAGATCCATTTTTTCATGATGAATTTCCAGATGGTGTCTTCGGGCATAGTCTTCACATAATTTTTCATCTTTATCGGATTCAACACCCCTCAAACCATGGTTCAAGTGGGCCAATCCAATATCATATCCACCTCGTCTGAAAAGCTCCGTCATACACATGGAATCAACCCCGCCACTACAGGCGATTAGAATCTTCTGACTTTTATGGACTAATTCTTGATTAGAAATAAAGTGGTTGAATTTATCAAGCATCTTCTTTAATTTTGTAGTGCCAATGAATTCCCAAGATAACAAGTGATTTTACGAAGCAGGTATGATCACACCATCAACTAAATTTAGTAGCATTTTCAGGAAAAGTGAAATGAAGTATTGTATTTTTTCAGTTTTAATCATTTGTCTGGCGTGTAAAGATAACGGTACGGAGATCAATCAGGCACCCGAAGTGATTGATACTGAAGACACCAGAAGTATCGATCCATATTCAACGGCTCTACAGAATAGTGATCTTACTGCCAACCCCTGGGCAGTAGAAATGGTGTTGGATAATGGCCGGATTGAGGATAAAAGCCCCTGGAAGGGTAGTGTGATCGTGTTTAAGGCAGATGGAAAGTACAGTTGGGAGGGAGAACAAGTAAACGACCAGGGACAATTTACACTGGATCCCCAGAAGAACATTTTGTTACTCGACAGTGAAGATCCTTCGATTAATTCAGAATGGTCTGTAAAATATCGCAGATCGACAATGGTTTGGCTGGGTACCCCTAAATTTGGTCAACACTCCCTACAAATGAAATTAATTAAAAATTAGAAAATCGCTATCTGATTCCTCGTGCATTTAGCCATCGGTGATAGCGAGCAGCGTTTCTATTGTGTTCAGACAGTGAGGCGGCAAAGAGATGCCCGCCGGGCTGATCAGGGTTTGCACAGAAATATAAGTAATCGTGACCATTGTAGTTAAGCACCCCGTCAATGCTTGAAATCGAAGGCATATAGATAGGACCTGGCGGTAGACCGGCATAAAGATAAGTATTGTAAGGCGAGTCATACGCTAGATGCTTGTTCAGCACTCTCCTCAGATCAAATTCACCTGTAGCAAAAACCACTGTAGGATCGGCTTGTAAAGGAATTCCTTGCTTCAGTCGATTTAAGTAAACGCCTGCAATGGTCGTTTTTTCATCATTTCTCAACGATTCCTTTTCGACGATAGATGCCAATGTATAAACCTCTTCAGGTGTCAAATTTAGTTTTTCCGCTTTTTTAAGCCTGTTTTCCTTGCTCCAAAATTTGTCATGTTCTGTTATCATTCGATCCAGAATATCTTCTTTTGATACATTCCAATACATTTGATAGGTATTGGGGATAAAAAGTGAGAGAAAGGTTTCAGGGGTAAGACCGGCTTTTTCAAGAGCAGATGGATGTTCAAAATACTCTTTCAGGGTCAAAGAATCTATTTCAAGGTAAGAACTGATCTTTCCCGCTACATCCTCCGGTTTTCTAAGATTGTTAAAGGTGACATTTACGGGTGTCTGACGACCACTCCTGAGCAAGCCGACCAATTCTTTATTGGACCAATTATTTTTAATCTCATATTGACCTGACCTGATACTTGATGACTTGTAATCCATGAGGGAAGCAACTTGATCAAAGGTCCGGCTATTGTCAATGATTTCTTTATCTTCCAGCATTAGAAGCACATCTTCGTAAGTAAAGCCGGTGGGTATTCGGATCAACTGTTCATCTTGTGCCAATGTGACATTGGGCGCAAAAATAGCATTATAACCATAGTACCCTATGCCTGCTGCGACGATCAGCAAAATCAGAAATATCCATAAAAATTTTCTCATAAAATCTTAATACTGCTCTTTTTCATTAGGAAAATCAGAACTTTTAACGTCCTTAATATATTGTCCGACGGCTCCTTTTATGTCGTCGTAGAGATTAAGATATCGTCTCAGGAATCTGGGGTGAAAATCTTTGGTGATACCCAGTAGGTCGTGCGTGACCAGCACCTGACCTGAGGTATGTGGCCCCGCACCTATTCCGATGGTAGGTATGCTCAAAGAATCTGTCACCTCCTTCCCCAACGAAGCCGGTATTTTTTCAAGGACAATGCCAAAACACCCCAACTCATCCAACAGCTTTGCATCTGATTTCAATTTGGCTGCTTCTTCTACTTCCTTAGCTCTAACTACATAGGTTCCAAACTTGTAAATGGATTGGGGAGTGAGACCTAGGTGGCCCATGACAGGAATTCCTGCTGACAAAATACGGCTAATGGATTCCTTTACTTCTTCACCGCCTTCCAATTTCACACCATGTGCTCCGCTTTCTTTCATTATACGGATGGCAGATTGTAAGGCTTCACGAGAATTTCCCTGATAGGAACCAAATGGTAGATCGACGACTACAAAGGCCCTGCTCACGCCTCTAATCACCGATGCGGCATGGTAAATCATCTGATCAAGGGTGATCGGTAAAGTGGTTTCATGTCCTGCCATCACATTGGATGCAGAGTCCCCGACCAGCACGACTTCTATACCTGCATCATCCAGAATTCTGGCCATTGAATAGTCATAGGCGGTGAGCATGCTTATTTTCTGGCCATTGTCTTTCATGTCCTGTAGAATGCTGGTAGTGACCCTTTTGACGGAATTTTTAGCTGTTGACATTTTCGTTAATTTTGATCGCATGCCAAATGTACTAAAATAACCAACCAAGTCTTCTGTTCCGATTTTCTTTTCTATTTTCACTCCTGAATCTATCACCAATCCAAAAGACCTGATCGTTGATTGGCAAATTGCGATAAAACACTTCGAACACCACATGTAATATTCTAGTCTTTGATTATGTTTATAGTGAATTAGATTTTTATGAGGCTTTTCTTAGTTCTATCAAGTATAATCATCTTCACAACTTGTGATAATACTCTGGATCTCAATGCAGAATTTAAAGACATTCCGATCGTATATGGATTACTATCGGCATCTCAGGAAAACCAATTTATAAGGGTCGAAAGGGCTTTTTTGGATCCTGAACTTCCGGCAGATCAACTTGCTGTTATGGCCGAGCAGATTTATTATCCGTCCCTCAATGTAGAATTGGTCAAAACTAGCACTAGCGAAAGTTTTCTGCTTCGTAAAGTGGATGGCAATGAAATTGGGTTACCCAGAGCGGAAGGCGCCTTTGCGTTGGATCCCAATACGCTATATACCATAGGTACTGCAGAAATGAATCTACAACCTGGGCAGCAATATGAATTGAGAATTGATAGGGGTGAGAATTCTGAACCGGTGACAGCGATAACTACTATTATTGATACACTTATCATTACTCAGCCGACGGGCAGATTAAATTTCGATTTCAATACCAATTTTAGGGTGCGCTGGTTTCCAAGAGCACAGGATGAAGAGACCACACCATCGGTTTATGACGTTTCGATGGTGATTCATTTCGAAGAAGTGGATAAGAATGATCCTGATGTAGAAAAGATTGCAAAGTCACTAGAATGGTCTTTGGCACAAAATATTACTGACGAAAATGAAGTGATGAGGTTAGGTGATGAGTTTTTTAATTTTTTACAAAATGAGTTGGAAGTAAAGCCGGGAATCAGGCGTGATTTTAAAGGAATAGATGTGGTGGTGGATGCTGGTGGTGAGGAGATATTGGATTATGTTCGGGTGGGGCAGGCCAATCTTGGGATTACAGCTTCACAAGAGATACCTTTTTATTCGAATCTGTCAGAAGGTCGCGGTATTTTTTCATCCAGAAATCGCAACGTAAGGTCAAGATTGCTTTTATCCGCTCCTACGCAGGATAGAATACAGAATAGTGAGTTGACCAGAGACCTTAATTTTAATTTTTAGGGGGGTATGATCCTGTAGTAGTCGAAATCACTCAAGAGTTAAAATAAAAAGTGCTGCACTCAGTGAAGAGCGCAGCACTTTGATAATGTCTTTTTTCTAATATTAGTAGTAGATCGTATCTGTAAATGTTTCTCCTTTTTCTAGGTAGATACTGTCAATTAATGAATTCCACTCTCCGTTTCGTTTATATTCTATTTTATAACGATAGTAGTCATTACCGATGATTAAGGCGTTTCCATTAGGCATAAGAGCTTCTCCATTTGGATTTGAGTATGTATTCCATGGGTGTGCGATCAGATCGGGCATCAATCTATATACAATAACTGAATCTCTCTGATTTTGAGAATCTTTGAATCTACCTTCTGTAAAAGCCTTTGCTTTTAGACGTAACACCTCATTAGAGGTGTCTGATCCTTTCGCATAACCGTTAGCCTTATTTGTAATACCTGTAACTCCTAAATCATATGGCCAGTATTCATCACTTTTCGAAGGGAAGAGAAATACATCATATGCAGCATCGATACTTGCATTAAATTCACCATTAGCATCTGTCAGTGTGACAGTTTCGTTATCGGTGTGCATTTCGGAATCAATTATCGGGTTTGATCCTCTCCATCCGTCAATTAGACGAATAGTAGCGTTTTCTATTGGTTCTGCAGATCCATAATCAATTACCTGCCCACTTACAGTTGTAAATTTGGGTGCCTTTTGACAACTTACGGTAGCGATTACAATAATTAAAATAATATTCTTCATAGCCTTATTTAAAATTTAATAAACTTCTTTAGTTCTTGCGTACCATCAGGCTTGGTTATTGAAAGAAAATAAGTTCCGGGGGCATAATCACTAACATTAAGCATGATGTTATCATTCATTTTTATTACAAAAGACTCGATAATTCCACCATTGGTATTAAAGATTTTTCCATTATAATACCCAAACCCGTCTAGCTTTACATTTATGAATTCAAGAGCAGGGTTAGGGTATAGATTTATTTCCTTTATCTCACTTACCTCGCTATTTTCAAACACTTTACCGTAGTTGTGCCATTCGTACAAGAAATTATTAGGCTTAGTAGGATCGACAGCATGTGTTGTGAAATCATCAGATCTGAATACAGAAGTATTATTCACAGGTTCTGTAATGAATAGTGCTTGTGCTCCAGTTTCAATTCTAACATTACTTTCAAGTTTTATATAGTCAGTAGCCCGAGCTATGATGTGTGCGTCGTCTTCGAATATTACTTCATGATTACCTTTTCCAAAAGTGACATTATCTTTATAGTTAAAGGATACTGGACCATCATAAGAAAAAGAGGTGAATGTTGAAGAAGTCCATTCATCATGATTCCGGTCTATTCCTTCATCTACTATTGCAAGCGTAACATTGCTTGAGCCTGTTGTAATATTCCATGCATCACAAGCATTTATATCAACTCCACTATCATCGATAGCCCATTGACTCCCAAATTGTGAATCAGTTCTACACGCTGGTGAGAAGTTTATCATAAAACCAGGATCAACCTTGTCAAATAATTTAGATTCAGCGAAGATATTGGAAACATCAATACAGTCAGAAATTGAGTATTTATCTACTTCTAAAACGTGCCATTTTTTTCTTGATTTTATTTGCCTTATTATCTTAGAGCCTGTACTATTAGCAAGCTCTACTAATTTAGTTGAGTCGCTCAGATTATGTAATTTAACATAAAACGTGTTCGATACTGGTGTGGAGTCACCGATTATTTTTTCAACACAAATGACATTGTCACTCAATTCTAATGCTTCTAATTCATCTTGATAATTCATTGAGGGAAGCAACTCAATTATTTTTGCCTTTCTATTCTCGTTTGAAACGTCATTTTTTAGATTAACTTCTTTATCAATATTATACTGTGCAAGTAACTCAATGATATTTTCACTTTCTTCAACATAATATATTAAAAGTTTATTTTGATTTACTGACAGTGGAATCTTCTCATCATAGTAGTAATAGAATTTATCAATTTCAGAGGTAATCTGTGCGAAAGTAAAAAAGTGAAGAAACATGAACGTAATTATTGATATATATCTAAATGTTATTATTTTCATTTTTTAATTTTTTGGTAATGAATATCCTTTTCACTTGCAGTAGAGGCTCTATCAAGGAAATGATAAATGATCATTTCAGTAGGACTTATGATCTCAAAGAAATACTTTCGAATATTTTCATCTTGGAAGATGATGATTGTATCTGTCCTTTCTTCGTAGTTAAACCCGTCGAAAAAAAAGTGTTCTTTGACTATGTTATCTTCAGTGAAAACAAGCGTGTCAGCTATGCCATCATGTAATTCAGGAAATTTTTCTTCCCATTCACCGACTAGTTGAAATTGTTCGTTGGGTTCTATTCCCACCTGTTTTTTTTCACAGTTGGTAAAGAAAATTACCATGGCAATTATCGTGATCTGTATAAAATTTTTCATTTTCTAATTTTTATTTGGTGATGACCATTTGTTTAGAATCTATGAGAGTGCCATCTGCAGAAAGTGTGTATACATAAATACCAGGCTTGAGATCTCTTGCTCGCATGATGACTGAACCTTTCTTATTACTATTAATTGCAATGGTTTTCACCATTTTTCCTCTAACATTATAAACGTTGATCGATGCAGTTTTAATGTTTTTAGGTAAATCATAGTTTATTGTAGTTGCTTGATTAGTTGGATTAGGAATGTTCTGAAAAAGTTTAGCTCCTTTTATTTGAATGGCATCTTCTCTGATGTCGGTTTCATTAGTGTTGTCAATATTATTGAGCGCGATGTCAGTAAGGGCATTTTTCAAATTAGTGATTTCTTGACTAAGGCTGTCAATAACTATTTGCTGTTCTTGCACGCCCTTGATTAAATAAGGAATAAACCCTTGATAATTGACCCCATATAAACCTGAAGAATTATCAAAATGCACGAGTTTAAGGAAAAATTTCTTGTACCTCTTGAGCTATAACTCCAGGAATAGCCTTTGAGTCATTAACTAATTGATTGAGTAGCTCTTCACTACTATTTCCAAAATAAGAAGATTTTAAGTCGTATGTAACTGTATTAACTTGCAAGATTTTAGTGATAGCATTACTTATGGGTAAAACATTTTCTTTTATATTTTGATCAGAATTTGTAATGTAAGTATTGGCATTTACCTTATCCGAATACAAATTACTTATTCTATTTCCTGAATTTCCAATTTGTCCTGAATTATTTTCAGCGTCAAAAACTAACATAGTTTGCCAAGTTGGAGGACTTCCTAACGGTGTGATCTCAATATCAAGCCCTTCAGCAGTTCCATTGCTATTCGAGGGAGTTATCCGTGTATCGCCATAAACATTAAGGGAAAAACCACTAAGTGGCGAAGTGCCCACTCCGGCCTCACCACTAGAATTCATTTCAATTTGGGCATTGGCCATAAACGAGAATAACAATAGTGTTAAAAAAATGCTTAACGTTTTCATGTGATATGAATTTAAAAAGTTAATGCACGAGCGATAGGTAGATTGTGGTAGACTTCCTAAGTGTGCTAAAATTTGGAAGTGATTATCGCTAATAGGTTGGGTAGACCTTTTCTCCTGGGTGTTAAAATACAATCTTAAAATAAGCTAGACTCAATACTTATTAAAAGCAATGTAATAATAAGAAGAAATAAAAATAATCTATTTATATATAAGACCGAATAATATGTTTTTGTCGGGGTGGTGTGATTCAAAAAAAATAGAATCAAAGATGTAGGTTCTAAGAGGCATATGCTCTTCTAGTTTTAGCATCTCTGATATAGGTATCAATCAAATTAATGAGTGTATTTTTTTTATCTTCATCAAGAAGTTTTAAGTCTTCTAATCGCTGCAAATCTTTCTTTTCAAAAGAGGCATGCCACTTGTATTTTGAATTGCTGTAGTATAATACACAAAGTCCTGAGGTAGAATAAAGCGGTGTAACATTAATCAGCAAAAGTAACACCTCGAGGTGAAAATAGTAGGTGGAGAGCTGGCGCATAAGATCCAGGCGGATAAGCGATGTCCGGCAGCTGCCGGATGACTTCTTATCCAGTCTTATGCGCTGGTTCTCTTATTGCGAGAGCTTCACTAAGGGGCGTTACTTTAAGATCTATAGCCAAGAGCAAAACGGTTCAGCCTGGCGGGCATAGTAGCTAGGAGGTAAATTAACAAATCGGATGAATCAAAATAAGGGTCAGATCTTGTGAGCAAAACATAAATATGTTAAATATCATAATCACATCGATCGCATCCATTATAGTGGGAATAATCCTATATGAATACAAAAGAAAAAGAGACAAGAAAAAATAGGAGAGACCTTAAAACGGCTGAGCCTGGCTCGCATAGTAAATGAGAGCTCTTAATCATCCTGAGTTCTATCATCAGCTGCGCCGCTGCTCTTAAGATCGCGAACATAAAATTTAACCTTCAAATCTTCGCTCCTGACCTATTTTTTCTTAACTGAAAGAGAAAAATAGGGTAGGCTTACGCACGTGGGAAGCGGCGAAAAAGGTTCTGTAACAAACTGATGAGACACAAAATTCAGGGTTGGAAAGACTTGAATTTTAATTTTTAGGGGGGTGGGAAAAAAGCGTCAAATTCTGCAAGGAACCTAACGCTTTTTGATTTTATATGTGCGGGGATATTTAAAATCATAATATACACCTAGATCACCACCGATCTGTTCTACAAATAAATCTATAAAAGGATCAGACGAAACAGCTCCAACTTGCGTTCTACCACTTAACATAGGAAAAATTGTGATAGGTGATGTTAACACAATTGATACCTTTTGATTAAGAGGAATTCTTACTCCAAGATCAATATTTGTAAATATTCCATTTTGCAATGAGAACTCATTGTCTATTTTATGTAAGAGTATATAGTTAGAAACAGATCCTTGTAAATAAATTTTATCCTTATAGATGTTTCTTTCATATCGTAAAATGATATTTGCATAAGATCTTGAAAGTGAATTATTTCTATCATTTACGAATAACAGATTTTCATCCAGAAACTTAAAAATGGTATACCCGGCACCAATACGTAGTTGGTTGTTTTCTTTGCTGACTAAATTTCTCAATATTGTTACTTCCGATTTTAATCCCCATCCATCAAAAGATTTAGTGAAATTTTCAGGTGATTTAATCAGATTTGCAAAAAATACTCCACCTTTAACTTCCATCGAATATTGACCACTTACATAAAAAGTGGTTAGCATTGAGAGAAAAATTAAATTCAACAGTTTCATTTGCAAACGTTTTAATCAAGGTTTAGCCAATCACCAGCCATGCCTCAATTTAGACCTCCCTTAAGAATTTCCATAGTAAAAATAGAATAATTTAGAATTGGAGTGTAGTGGAGATGTCTTCAGAATCGTGCCTGTGAAGGACGAAAAAGAGGTCTGTAACGACTTTTTCAGACACAAAATTTAAGGTTGAATGACCTAAATTTTAATTCTTAGGAAGCAACGAATTAATAGCTCCGGTTATATTGCGAGCAAGGCTTTTCTGAAGCTCGTTAAATAGGAAATTATGCCAATAAAATTCAAGAAATTCCAGTAAAAATCACTGATCAATATCCGCATCTTTTATGATGTAATGGGATGGCAGTGTTTAAAAATAATTTCACGAAAAATACTAGTAAGTATAAAATTGATTGCAGAAATGTTATGAAATTCAGCTTCACAGTAAATAATATGCGAAGTTTAGACCGAATGTAGAAAGAATAATATCGCCATTCATTATTGAGCCTTGGAGACCTATTCGAAAATCATCCTTGATTTTGTAGTTTAAACTTAGATTGATAACGCTCATAAAGGTATCAAAGTTGATGATATTAGGAACCAAAATGGTGACAAGTCTTTGTTCATTGATAAGATCTTCTAGTATAGGTCGTGTTGCAGTAACGTAAGAGTTTTTAACGTTCATTCTTGCAATTCCAATTTCTGGGCTCACTGAAAATCCTTTGTATACATTGAATTTTTTGACGAGGGTTAGACTAATGAATCTATATTTTTGGAACTCAAGATGTGGCGTTTTATGTGCAAATCCTCTATCGAATAAAAAATCAGGATACCCCCCTGGAAAGTTTTCGGTCCATTCATCAGCCACGAATAAGTTAGGTCTCTCTTGAAGTTCTTTTTGACTAAAAAACTCTTGGCTAGCACCACCACCTCCTATGCTTGATTTGATGAAAAAATTCTTATAAAGGTTGTAGCTCGCTGAAAAATCCACAACTTCTCCCCACATATCGCCGAAGCCAGAGAAAGACTTACTTACGGAAGTTTCGAGGACTAATTTCTGAGATTGCAATGATGAAATTCCAAGGATTATTAGGATTAGGCAAATAATTGTTTTATTCATTTTTCTTATTTTAAAAAACTGGAATAAAAATTTCATTCCAATTTATTTTTGATATTGAAGTATTAGAAGTTATTTATCTCACATTAACATAGAATTTAGCAACACTTCCGTCAAAATACTGAGTATTACATGTAGTTTCGCCTAGTGGTATATAGATACTATCTAGAATACTTGTCCATATACCATCTCGTTTGTTACTGAAGTCGTAGGTGTAATGACTGTTTCCATATGCAAACTTTTCTTTCCTATTGAAGGTTTTACCTTTGCTGAGACTTCGAGTTGAAGGACTTGGAGATTGTAAATATACAAGAAACTTTATACTATCAGCTTGTCCGTTGGTGCTTTCAGCTCTGAAATCTAAGTGAGCTTTGCCCCTCAGTACAATCTTAATATCGTTGTTGTTTTCACCTCGAGTATAGATTTCTCCGGATTGCACTAACCCCCATCGTTGTAATTCCAATACTCATTTGTTTTAGAAGGATATAATACAGGATTATTCTCAGCCTTGATTTCTACAGAGAATTCTCCATTTTCATCAGAATAGGTTAGTGCTTCTTTTTCACCTATGTCATCGTGATTTAGTATGGGGCCTGAACCTGTGAAGCCATCCTGCACGTAAATTCGTACGTTTTCGATAGGTTCTCTAGTTCCGAAATCTATTACTCGACCGCTCATCGAGGTGGTTTGTTTTATTTTTCCACAAAATGCCATAAGTGCCAGTGCGGGAATGATTAATATTATATATTTCATTTTTAATAATAGATTGTATCACCTCTGGTTTCGCCAAGTGGTATGTAGATACTATCCAGAATACTAGTCCATACCCCATCTCGTTTATATCTGAAGTCGTAGGTGTAGTAGCTGTTTGCATAAGCAAAACCTTCTATTATATCATAGTTTTTTCCCTTACTCTGATATCTAGATGACAAGCTTGGATATTCTAAATATCCAAGAAACTTTATACTGTCAGCTTGTTCGTTGTCGCTTTCAGCTCTAAAATTTAAATATGCTTTACCTCTCAATATAATTTCAATATCCTTATGATCCTCACCTCTAGTAAATATTTCACCAGACTGTACTAAACCACCTTCATTATAGTTCCAGTATTCACGAGATTTAGAAGGAAATAGTACTGGATTATTTTCAGCTTTAATTTCTACAAAAAACTCCCCATTTTCATCTGTGTAAGTCAGTGCTTCATTTTCACCGATATCATCATGATTGAGTATGGGGCCTGAACCTGTGAAGCCATCCTGCACGTAAATTCGTACGTTTTCGATAGGTTCTCTAGTTCCGAAATCTATTACTCGACCGCTCATCGAGGTGGTTTGTTTTATTTTTCCACAAGATGCCATTAACATTATTGCGGAGATAATACAACTTAATTTTTTCATCCTAATAATAGATTGTGTCTCCTCTTGTTTCACCTAGCGGTATATATATACTATCTAGAATACTAGTCCACTTGTCACCTCTTTTATAGCTAAACTCGTAAGTAAAATAGTTATTACCATAGGCAAAGTAATCTTCCCGATTAAATGTTTTTCCTTTACTTAATTGTCTTGAAAATAGACTCGGATACTCTAAATAAGCTAACCATCTAATGCTATCAGCTTGATTTTCTAGTGCTTCAGCTCGGAAATTTAAGTAAGCTTTGCCTCTTAATACAATCTCTATATCTCGGTTGTCTTCACCTCTAGTGAATATTTCACCAGATTGCACTAATCCCCCTTCATTATAGTTCCAATATTCACTAGATTTAGAAGGATACAGCACCGGATTATTCTCTGCTTTGATTTCTACGAAAAACTTTCCATTTTCATCAGTATAAGTTAGTGCTTCACTTTCACCTATGTCATCGTGATTTAGTATGGGACCTGAACCTGTGATTCCATCCTGCACGTAGATTTGAACATTTTCTATAGGCTCACCAGTTCCATAATCGACTACTTGCCCGCTCATGGTGGTTGTTTGCTTTACTTTCCCACATGACACCATAAGTGTCAGTGCGGGAATGATTAATATTATATATTTCATCTTTCTAATAATAGATGGTATCACCTCTGGTTTCGCCAAGTGGTATGTAGATACTATCCAGAATACTAGTCCATACCCCATCTCGTTTATAGCTAAAATCGTAGACAAAGTATTTGTTACCTATAGCAAACGTCTCTTTTCGATTGAAGGTTTGACCTTTTTCTAACTCTCTTTCATGCACATTAGGATAATCTACAAATCCAAGATATTGAATACTATCAGCTTGCCCATTTATAGTTTCAGCTCTGAAGTTAAGGTAAGCTTTTCCTTTTAACACAATTTCAATATTATTATGACCTCCGCCTTTTGTGAATATTTCACCAGACTGCACTAATCCCCCTTCATTATAGTTCCAATATTCACTAGATTTAGAAGGATATAGTACTGGATTATTCTCAGCCTTGATTTCTACAGAGAATTCTCCATTTTCATCAGAATAGGTTAGTGCTTCTTTTTCACCTATGTCATCGTGATTTAGTATGGGACCTGAACCTGTGAATCCATCTTGAACGTAAATTCGTACATTTTCGATAGGTTCTCCAGTTCCGAAATCTTTTACTCGACCACTCATCGTGGTGGTTTGTTTTATTTTTCCACAAGATGCCATTAACATTATTGCGGAGATAATACAACTTAATTTTTTCATCCTAATAATAGATTGTGTCTCCTCTTGTTTCACCTAGCGGTATATATATACTATCTAGAATACTAGTCCAGACACCTTCTCTTTTGTAACTGAAGTCGTAGGTATAGTAACTGTTTCCGTAGGCAAACTTTTCTTGTCTATTAAAAGATTTTCCCTCACTTATACTACGAGTTGACAGACTAGGATAATCGAGATAACCTAGAAACTTTATACTATCAGCTTGTCCATTTATACTTTCAGCTCTGAAGTTGAGGTAAGCTTTGCCTCGTAAGATAATTTCAATATTATCATGATTTTGACCTTTTGTAAAAATTTCACCAGACTGTACTAAACCACCTTCATTATAGTTCCAGTATTCACGAGATTTAGAAGGAAATAGTACTGGATTATTTTCAGCTTTAATTTCTACAAAAAACTCCCCATTTTCATCAGTGTGAGTCAGTGCTTCATTTTCACCGATATCATCGTGATTAATTATAGGACCCGAACCTGTGAAGCCATCCTGCACGTAGATTCGTACATTTTCTATAGGTTCACCAGTTCCGAAATCTATTACTCGACCACTCATCGAGGTATTTTGCTTTATTTTTAGACAAGATGCCATAAGCATCATTGCGGAAGCGATTAATATTATATATTTCATCTTTCTAATAATAGATTGTATCACCTCTCGTTTCGCCAAGTGGAATGTAGATACTATCTAGAATACTAGTCCAGATCCCATCTCGTTTATATCTGAAGTCGTAGGTGTAGTGATGATTGCCAATAGCCAGTTTACCCTCATAATTAAATGAAGTACCTACCCTGTGATTTCTTGTATCTAAATTAGGGTAGTCTCTATAACTTTTGACTATGAAGCTATCTTCCAAAGTAGTTTGACTTTCGAATCTCAGATTAAGATAGGCGAGTCCACGGAGAATTACCTCAATATTTTTGTGATTTTCGCCTTTTGTAAAAATTTCACCAGACTGCACTAACCCACCTTCATTATAGTTCCAGTATTCACTTGGCTTGGAAGGATACAGGACAGGATTATTTTCAGCTTTAATTTCTACAAAAAACTCCCCATTTTCATCAGTGTAAGTCAGTGCTTCATTTTCACCGATATCATCGTGATTAAGTATGGGGCCGGAACCTGTGAAGCCATCCTGCACATAGATTTGTACATTTTCTATAGGCTCACCAGTTCCGAAATCTATTACTCGACCACTCATCGAGGTGGTTTGTTTTATTTTTCCACAAGATGCTACAAGCATCATTGCGGAAGCGATCAATATTAAATGTTTCATGTTTATAGTTTTATGAATTTGCCTAACCGTGCAGCATTTGAATCTATTATGATATAATTACCGTCGAGTAAATCAGTTATGTCTATACGTGTATTCGTATTAGGAGAAATAATCACGGCCTTCACTTCCTCGCCTTTCGTGTTCATGATTCTAAATCTACTTTGAGTTTCAGTCTTATTTGTTACTTGAATGAAGTTCTGAGCAGGATTAGGTGTTACAGTTATTAGATTAACGTTTTTAAGTCCATCTGCTGTTTCATAATTATACACTTTTCCTCTAGAATCGGATTTAGCGAATGGATCGAGACCTGGTCTAGCTTTAGATGATCTAAAGACTGTAGAGTAGTTTATGGGTGCAGTGTTAATGTTAATCTTAGCGCCAGACTTAATATAAACTTCAGATTCGAATCTAACCCAGTCACCAGCTTTAATATTTACATCCGTCCCATCTTGGAATTCTACGGTATTCCCATTTCCTCCGAAGCTCGCAGTATTCCTATGTGTAAAAGCTACTGGCTTGTCAAAAACAATGTCGCTGTTTCCATTTCTATCGAAAGGAATTTGTCCATTATCAAAATCAGGTCTAAAAAAATCTTCAATAACATCATCAGCAGTAGATTGACTGATATTCACATGTTCCTCATTCGTATTCATTCCGAAGAATTCATCGAACGGACTACTATTAACACTAAAATCTTCCCAGCTATCGAAAACATTACTGGGGGTTACTTCGAAGCCTAAAGCTGAGGCAACAGGAATGAAAGTTGCTTTCATATATCTTTCATTAGCAGGATTATTTGGATCTTTCTCCCAACCATTGTATGCATTGTCTCCATTTACAGCATAAAGAGCAGTATTGTAACCACCTACCGCACCGTCATAGGCTATATTATAGTCAACATATTTATCAGTCGTGCCCCAATTACCTTCGCCTCTAAACAGTCTGTATGAAGTGGAGGAATTTGTATTATGCATGCTATTGCCATACATTCTAGGACCAAGAGTATTTACTAGACGAAACAAGATATTTTCGTAGTTTCCAGTACCAGTAGAACCAATCAATCTACTTTTACCTCCATTAGTAATCGCGTAACGTTTAAGGAGTTCAGGATAATCAAGGTCATCCATTATACTGTAAAATTGGTTGTGAATAACTTCTCCAAAATTGTCATAATGCTTGATCAGAAGTTGTAAAGCTGCATATGAATCTAATTTATCCTTAGCACTTGATATAGCCGGTGATATACCGAAATTCCATGTATGCATAAAGTCTACAGCATATTGTAATGATATTGGAATGTAAGCTCCGTTCATAGGAGAATCAAAAGCAATCCAAGATTTTGTAAAATGTGCAATATTATCCTCCTCAAGAGAAGCTAAAGCATACCTTGTTATTAATCCACCCATACTAGGACCGACAATAATGTTCATCTCTGTTTTACTATCACGAAATGTAGGGCCATTAATTACATCATTAAGAAACTCTTTGAAAGCAATTCCATTCGTTGTTATATCTCCAGCTCCTTGAATAAAATTAACGAATACAATGTCGTATCCGTCTGAATGTAATTTATCAACAAAGTTAGCGCTCGGTTCCGTTTCCCAGGGAGAGTCGTCTCCATTCACAAATTCGAATAAACCTCTATGATCTACACGATCCTGATTACTACTGGAATTATTACCTTCATAGGTTCTTAAATTTCCTGGATCAAACCCATCAGTCACGATGAAAGGTCGTCTAAGTTTTCTTTGTCCATCGATATTGTCTGAATATAAAATCGTAACTGTGAATGAGTGCCCATTAGAGGCATTGAATTGAAATTCATGATTTTCGGGAGGAACACTTCTCATTGTTGAAAAATTCCCCATATTCCTGACAGTAGGTACAATCTTTGAAGATTTTCTTCTAATAGTAAAATGACTGTACAAGGTTTGTTCATCATCTACAGTACGTAACTTGATTTCTAAGAATTCTTTTCTCTGCCCTCGATAATCAATGGTGATACCTTCATTTAAAAATACGTCCTGATAGCCTTCACCATTATCAAAATCAACTTCGATATTATAAGTATTTGAATTATTGCTGAACAACATATCTTTGTTGATAGTGTATGTAATCTGATCTCCAACCACACTATTATGTAAAATGGTGGAAGCAAACGTTTTATCCAAAGATTGCTTACCATCAGTACCTTCATAAATAAAATCATAATTCATGAGCATGATGGGGTATACTTTTTCAAAGTCCATCATCTCCTTAGCATGCGAGAATAGATCATCGTAGACTACGAAGTTTTCTTTCTCAGGCACATTGCGCCCAATTAAACTGTAGATTTTTCTCCAATCATGATTGTTAAGCACAGTGACTTCAGAAATACCATTAGTGGCTAGTATAGCTGAGTTGAGTGCATCTTCAGAATGTATAACTGGAAGGTCTTGTCCTTCAGCAGAAATCTGCTTTTTTACCACGCGATCATACTGTATGATATTTTGGGAATTTAATAATAGTGGAATTAGGAGTGCTATTAATATTTTATATTTTTTCATTTTTAATATTTTAGAAATTAGAAAATGGAAACTTGTGAGTGTTATTTTCCAATCTCTAAAAGATTAACTTTAGACTTAAGCTCATCAATCACCACTTGCTGTTCTTGAATGGCTTTGATCAGGTAAGGAATCATATCTACATAATTGACCATATGAATTCCAGCCTCTTCATTGAATTTGACTAAATTAGGTAAGATGTCATCTAGTTCTTGGGCGATTACTCCCACTTTGTTTTTTCCACTAGAGATTAGTTCATCAATTAACTCTGGGTCTGAGTTTTCATAATATGATGCTTTAAGATCATACTTTACAGCATTAATGGCTAAAATTTTAACTAATGCGGATTCTAGAGGAACGATATTTTCCTTTATTGAAATGTCTGAACCTTGATATAAGTTATCATAGTGAATACTTTCTCCATAGATATCTCCCCATCTTTCATTGTACTTACCAAGGAATCCTTCGTTGTTAAAGCCACCTGTAAAAATGACATCTCCTATGTAATCTTGAATGTACACTCCTTTCCCGACACCTCCATTCATATAAACCTCACCACTTACTTCTAGGGCAAGACCTAAAGGAACTGTAAATTTTGTGGAACCATAAGAGCCACCTATTCCGACATCTCCGCCATCATCGACGATCATCTGGGCATGAGAAAATATTGTAAATAGTAGAAGAGTAAAAGTTATAGTAAAAACTTTCATGATAAAAAATTATGTAGTTATGCACGAGCGACATGAAGATTGTGGGAGTCCCTTGCTGCATGGTGTGCTAATCGCAGAAGAGAAATTGTCGCTTATAGATCATTCCTTATAGAAAGGAAGAACTTTTCTCCCGGGTGTTAATCAGGCAATCTCGATAAAAACAATGCTTTTAACGATTTGAAAAATAATATAAGTAAAATTAATTGCAAATCGAAATAAAATTTATTCTTAGGTCATCATTCCTTGAAAAATGTCGCTCCAACCGCATAATTAACAACTAAATTCAAAGAGCTTATTAAGAGTACTTGAGAAGATGAATAGGAAGATCTGTTCTGGTAAAGTGATCCGCTCTACACTGATTATTCACTGGCTTAAGCATCATGATATCCGGAAGGTTCAGTATATGACAGGACATAATTTTGTCAGCATAGCGGAAAGGTATTGGACTTATAATTGTGAGGAGCTGGAGGATGAGTTGAAGAGTTTTCATTCACTGAAATGAATCAATATGAAAATAGAATCGTTAACTTTAAAACCAGAAAGAATGCAAGTGGAAGGAATATACTACGTCACGGACGATGAAAATAAAAAGCGGTTTGTACAAATCGACTTAGAAAAGCATGGTGATATCGTAGAAGATATCTTAGATAGTCTAATTATAGCTTCCAGAAAAGGAGAAGAATCATATCCAATAGAAGAAGTAATGCAAGAATTTAAGGCAAGAGGAAATCTGGATAAATATGTATGAGGTTAGGATTATTAAATCAGCCTTAAAAGAACTAGCCACGCTTGCCAAGAAAGAAATCTAAAGACTCGCTGAAAGAATCAATAAGCCCAAGGAAGAACCACGACTTGAAGGCTGTGTGACGTTATCTGGAAAACTAAATGAATATCGAATAAGATCAGGAAACTATAGAATTCTTTATACCATCGAAGATGATGCTTTAGTGGTTCAAATGATTAAGATAGGAAACCGAAAAGGAGTTTATAAAAAGAGTTTATAAAAAGAGATAGGTCTGACTCGTACCTCACCAGCTGCATATAGTTAAAGGTCTCTCTGCTGGCGCCCTGAGACTTGCGCAGTAAATCGGTGTTCGTCGAGTTCCCTCGGCACATATCATGGCTAGAGCGCACCGATAACTATCGATGTTGTCTCACGGCAGTAAGCTCTCCACTGCGTTCCGTTCTTACCGCCTTGTCATGATATATGATATCTCACCTCAGCTCCTCACAGACTGCTACTCTACTTCGTTCGCACTTACGCTTACCAGCCATGCCAACCCTTCGTTCGAAATAATTGAAAGTACAGCTTATTCTATTCATTTGTGAGAAAGCTATTGACCTAAAAACACGTACGCTAAGGTCACCATATTGCTTGGTTCTAGCACAACAGGAGTTCCAGATCCCCCACTATTTACCAGCACTGAATGATCATGGCTTTCGTTTTCTGCCGTTCCGGAAATGGTGTGCTCATGCGAACCCTCTTCGTGTATTCGTGCAAGTTCATCCCGTACTATACCAACTTGATCTCCCTCTGGTGTAGCAAAATCTGGATCAAAGCCAGTATCACGGTAATATTTATCATTGTACCAATGTCTATGTCCACCAGCACGGTGTGCTACTCCACTTACATTATGAGAATGGGTATTCTGACTAGTGGTTGCCAGTGGAAGGTTATAAGATGGTAAATTCTCAACTGTCAAATTTATTTCGTTACTACCACTTAATTGTCCTAAAAATTCACCTTGTTCCTGGTGCTTCAACATCCTTCCAGACATATCAGGAAGATTCGCAACAAAACCTAAATCAATCGCGGCTTGCTTTGCTGGGGCGGGAAGTGTATTAATATCTCTCCCGTCCAGTGCATACCATCCATCATGATCTGATGGAAATAGGCTTTGCTTCAAATCACCTATGTGATGCAATGAATTGATCAAGGAGGACAACTCTTTCCATCCAAGCTTGCCACCACCATCAGTCACCACCAAACTATCGGATCCATTGTTTTTTGAAATCACAGTAATATGAGCTTCCCCTTCGAGTTTGATATTTTGAGCCAGTACAAAAGACGGTAAAATGAATAGTAAGTAAATTAATTGCTTCATATATACTTGAAAAATTTTAGAAAATTATTTTAATCGAATCAATTTCCCCATACGCTTCATCACATTTTTGTAGTCCCATTGAATTAGACGAGCTTTCTGGAACCAGGAGATTATTTCTTCCTTTTCAATTTCTCCTACAGAACTGTAGATGATAGATGCATCCATAAATTTACCCGTACCTGCTTTGAGTTTAGTTTCATTAAAACTAGCTCCGCTCCAAAACATCAATCGGATGCCGGCCTTTATGCTGCTAAACCCAGTAAATGGATTTTGGTCCAAAAACCATACAGGTTGTCGATGCCAGATCTTATATTCAGCTTCTGGCAAATTTTTTAATAAGTAGCCTGCCAATGTGTGACCAATCTCCTGCTCATCTCCTGGTAAATTTTTGATATAGTTCTGCACCTCTACATTCAAAATAATTGCTTTATGAATTGAAAGATATTAGATAAATATGATGTTACAAAACAAGGATTACACTAATAATACTTTTTTCCGTTGTGCTTACGTAATGATGAAATGCCTTAAAGCATCTCAATAAGTTGTATATTATTCCCACATGTATCATCGAAAACCGCAATTTTAACCGTCCCGGCATCGTTTGGCTTAACGCTGAATTATACACCAAGTTTTGACAACCTTTCATATTACTCATCAACGCTATCCACATCAAACTGCGTCCATGGATTTCCAGCACATTTCAATACCTCTTGATATACTACGGCAGGTTCAAAATGCAATGGTATTGGTTCCAGGAGGATTTCAGGACCATCTTGCGCCTCTTTTGAAACCAGTGTAATCCATCTATTTCCCCCTCCCCCTAAGGGTATATCATTCTTCTAATTTTCAATCTGGAGGAGATAGTAAGTCATTTGTGGATTACTTTTTAATTGAATTAAGAATACATCTGCTTTAGACTCAATACTTAACGATCTTTCGAATCGTTATTTCATTACCCTTTTTAAAGCGCAGATAGTATACTCCAGGAAGCAACAGTGAGTTTCCGATTTCAAAGACTTCAGTTCCTTGCGGTATTTGAGATGCTTGCACTAATGTTCCAGATGACGTAAAAATTTGCACATTCATATTTTTTATATTTTCTGGCAATCGGATAAAAAAGGACCCATCTGTAGGATTTGGGTAAACTTTTAACGAAGTTTTATCAAAAGTCTCCTCACCAGTACTTGACGCGATGACAACATCGATGTTGGTCAAAGCAAAATTTGAAATACGATCGGGCCAGGAGCCACCTGTAGGTACCAATAGTGTTTGATACTGGTATGCATCTTGTGCAATTGGCACATCTGAAGGAATTTCCAACTCAATTTCCAACTCATTCTGGCCTATTAATGCTTCTTGTCTAAATTCCTGATACGTTGTAAAGGGTGATTGATCTAGTTGAAACCAAACCACAATCTCCTGATCCTCAACTGCGCTATAAGAAACATTGAACCTAACCGTCTCACCTGGTGTTACTTGCTCCGGACCATTACTGGATATGATTAGTTGACTACCTTCCCCTAAAACACTGACCCTATTTTGAATAATTTGCGTCAAACTCTCTCCGGGATCGGCTCCGTCAGGAGTAACGAAAGCCAGATATCGATATGCATTAGTAGCTACGCTGACGTCGGATGGAATCTCAAGTATTATATTGACTGAAGATTCCCCTTCTTCCAAATCGATAGTTTGCTGACTATACACCGTAAAGGGATTTTCGTCCAATTGAAACCACACCACTAGGTCTTGATTCATGCCTGCCACATATTCAATGGATAACTCAACTATATCGCCAGGATTCACTGCTCTAGGCCCTTGTATAGATAAAAGTGCGGGTTCCAAAACTCCTATTCCTCCGCATGCCGCCGTAGATCCATCACCTTCATTAAGAGGACTGAAGCCAAAATCATCACTTTCCGGCAAAGTATTTAAAGCATTCTCGACTCCCATGTACGCTGCTTTCTTATCATAGGAATCACCTTCAGCAATGACTGCATCCTGGCATCCCATGAAAAACCCATCGTTTCTTAAGGTTATCCAATTATCCTCATCGCGAAGCCCCCAAATAAGCACCTCGTGGCAATTCGGCTGAGACCAAGCCATTTCACAATAGGCTAAATGCAACCTCTTGAAGCGCTTCTTCCCGATCCTCATTACAAATTCTAATATCCAATTCGGTAACAGCTACTTCGAGATCAGCCTCTGCCAAATCTTGCATAGTGGCTGCAACCGCATCAATAAAACCCTGATTTAGTTCGCCGCTGGCATCGACCATTGCCGATAAAACAAAATGGGATTGAAACCCAACTCCATCTATAGGTGCTCCACAGTCCTTTAAAGCTTTTACCTTTTCTCTCATAAAGAAATTCTTAGAGCTGGGGTTAGAATTAAAAAGCTCAATGCCATAGTCATTGAGGTGTAACCTGGCATTAGGTTGGGCTTCTCTAGCCCATGAGAAAAGCATTTTAATATAATTTTCATAAGTCGCTTCCCCCCATTCAGTCATACTTCCATCATTTGCTCTTCTATACCAGGTACCTTTTCTCCATTGGCCTTTTCCATTGGAAGGTGAATCAGCGATCGACTCGTTTATAACATCCCACTCTTCTACTCGATCTCCACAAATCTGTCCTAAGGCCAATATATATTTCCTTGAAAAGTCAAATACTTGTTGACCTGTCCAGGTTGGTCCTGCAAGATTCAACCATTCCGGGGCTTGGTTGTACCATATCATTGCATGACCTCGCTTTCGTAAGCCTTGCCACTTCTCATTCCCAAGAAATTCTTCTATCTTATCAGCTGTCAAAATTGCTTTAAATTCTTCTACAGACAACTCGTGAATGTTATTCGGTAGCGCGCTTGGAAGAACGAAACTCATTTTCATGTAATTCTCAAGAACGGTCAGATTATATTCCTCAAGAAGATGTTCAGTAGCCTTGCCACCTCTGAAATTATCCGGGTTATCAAGGTGCGCGTTACTGATTATATTTCCAATAAAAACCTTTTTATCATCAGCTAAATGATGAAGACCTGCCTGTCCATTTAGCGTATCTACAGAGCAAAAACAGACTAAAAACATAGCGGTACTAAAATTTGCTAGATTGAAGTGGAAAGTGGATGGTAAATGCATATTCAGGATTATTAAGAAATTTAGTAGAGTTCAATAAGGGTAAATACAGTTTGATAGAGTATCATGATAGAAATCCTTGGCAGTGATTGATTTCTAATTTACATTTTTCTTCTAAAATCTAAAAAATAGGGCAAAATTAGCTCTTCACGAATATACTGATTCCATTTTATCAAATATTTTGATTTGTATATGATCCAATGATCTAAAGTGATCAATCAACACCAAGAGAGAACCTTTCTTTCCATACTAAAGATTTTCAATTTCCAGGTCAGCAACGACCTTTAGAATAGTATTGTTCGGAGGATTATAATGACCGTAATTCAATGATAAGCTATTCTTAATGTATTTTCAGATTGCAATTTTACACCTTTTGCTCAGTGGTCCTCAAGTTTAAGCAGCTCATGCAAATTGAATTTATGAGTTCCGAGGCAACCAAGCTCCGAAATAAACTTTACCAGTCCCGAGGCAGCAAGCTGGCCAGTGATTTTTGCCAGGCCCAGAAATCATAATCGCCGCCATTCTGACACCCTTTTTACCTTTTTGTCATGTCTAAATGAGAGATCTTAACGGTATGATGTACAAAATGTCAGATCGAACCCCTTGGCATATGGATTGATTATATAAATAGTGTAACGTAAATTAAAATCACAAAAAATAATATAAAATGGGTAAGATCATTGGAATAGATTTAGGAACAACAAACTCGTGTGTAGCCGTCATGGAAGGAAACGAGCCAGTTGTAATCCCTAATGACGAAGGAAGGAGAACCACACCTTCTATCGTTGCATTCTTAGACAATGGAGAGCGAAAGATTGGAGACCCGGCGAAAAGACAAGCGATCACCAATCCTACTAAAACAGTTTCTTCCATTAAAAGATTTATGGGAAGCAGGTTCTCTGAAGTTTCAGATGAAGCTAAAAGAACTTCTTACAAAGTGGTGAAAGGAGACAATAACACCGTAAGAGTTGAAATCGGTGACAGAAAATATACTCCACAGGAAATATCTGCTATGGTTCTTCAGAAAATGAAAAAAACAGCAGAAGATTTTCTGGGTAGCGAAGTAACAGAAGCAGTAATTACTGTTCCTGCATACTTTAACGATTCTCAAAGACAAGCCACTAAGGAAGCCGGAGAAATTGCCGGTTTAGAGGTGAAGAGGATTATTAACGAGCCAACTGCTGCAGCACTTTCTTATGGTTTTGATAAGCAAGGCAAAGATCAGACCATTGCAGTATATGACTTAGGTGGTGGTACTTTCGATATATCTATCCTGGAATTAGGAGATGGTGTATTTGAAGTAAAATCTACCAATGGAGATACACACTTAGGTGGTGACGATTTTGACCAGGTCATAATCGAGCACCTTGCTGAGACTTTCAAGCAGCAAGAAAACATTGACCTAAGGAAAGACCCTATGGCTCTTCAAAGACTAAAAGAGGCTGCTGAAAAGGCGAAAATTGAACTTTCTTCTTCTACAGAGACAGAAATCAACCTGCCTTACATCACTGCTGTGGATGGTGTGCCAAAGCACCTGGTCGTCAAACTTTCAAGAGCAAAATTCGAGCAATTGGCAGATGCGCTAGTGGAAAGAACATTGAAGCCATGTCAGGAAGCCCTGAAAGATGCCGGAATTTCAAAGAATGAAATTGATGAAGTAATCCTTGTCGGTGGTTCAACCAGAATTCCTAGAATTCAGGAAGAAGTAGAAAAGTTTTTCGGTAAGAAACCGAATAAGAGTGTCAACCCTGATGAGGTGGTGGCAATCGGTGCAGCAATTCAAGGTGGTGTATTAAGTGGTGATGTACAGGATGTTTTATTACTGGATGTAACGCCGCTATCTTTCGGTATAGAGACAATGGGTGGCGTATACGATGTGGTGATTGAAGCCAATTCGACCATTCCTACCAAGAAGTCTAAAATATATTCGACTGCTGCAGACAATCAACCTTCTGTAGAGGTTCACATTCTTCAGGGAGAAAGACCGATGGCAAGAGATAACAGAAGTGTAGGTCGATTCATTCTGGATGGAATTCCACCGGCCAGAAGAGGTACACCTCAGATTGAAGTTTCATTTGATATTGATGCCAATGGTATTTTGAATGTTTCTGCCAAGGATAAAGGAACAAATAAAGAGCAAAACATTAGAATCGAGGCTTCTACAGGTCTTTCTAAGGAAGAGATTGAAAAAATGAAAGCTGAAGCTGAAGCAAATGCGGAAGCTGATAAAGCAGCACGAGAAAAAGTCGATGCCTTGAATGCAGCTGATAATTTGATCTTCCAGACTGAAAAGCAGCTTGAGGAGCATGGTGAGAAATTACCTGCAGACAAGAAAGAGGCTATTGACTCAGCATTGACAGATTTGAAAGAAGCGCACAAGATTCAGGATCTGGATAAAGTGAATTCAGCCACTGAAAGGTTAAACGCAGCATGGCAGGCAGCTAGCCAGGACATGTATGCCAATACTCAAGGAGGAGCTGAAGGAGCAACTGCAGATGATCCCGGAGCTGAGGGCAATGGTTCTGCAGGAGGTGGTGATAGTGAAGAGGTGACAGATGTTGAATTTGAGGAAGTGGATGATAAAAACTAAATAGTATCCATCATAAATATAAAAGGGCGCCGATTACGATCCGCGCCCTTTTTTTTATTGACGTTTAATTTGGACTCTTATAAACTTACTGGCTGGAGTTTCACTTACTTTATCATGCGCGTCGATGTGCACCAATGAATTAGCCTCAGGAAAATAGGTAGCAACATTGCCCATCGGAAGATCAAACCCTACGACCTTAAACGATTTTGCAACCCTTTCTTCGCCATTGAAATAGCTGAAAAGGTCGACTCGGTCCATTTGCCGGAGTCCCATTCTTTTAATGTCTTCTGGATTCATCATGATAATTCTTCTCATTCCCTTAATGCCTCTGTAACGGTCATCCTCTCCGTATATCGTGGTATTAAATTGATCATGACTTCTGATGGTCATCATTGCAAACTCATCCTTATCCAACAAACAGTCAGGCAACGGATTGACCGTAAAATGTGCTTTACCATTGTCTGTATCAAAGTCTTGCTGACGCGTTCCGTTTGGCAAATAAAAACCTGCTGGTTGTCTCACCTTTTCATTAAAGTTTTCAAAACCCGGGATAATTTCAGCAATGGCATCCCGAATGCGATCATAATCTTCTGAAAATCCTTTCCAATTGATCCCTGCCTCAGGAAATAGTTTCAAACCCAACTCACAAATAATACGCACTTCCGACTTAATAATATCATTGAACGGTGGGATGACGCCCTTGCTTTGATGTACAATTCCAGCTGAATTTTCTACCGTGACAAACTGACCATCGTCTTTTTCTGTTCTACCGCGACATGGCAGAATGATGGACTCGTGATTCGAAACCAAGTGTGTCCGATTGAGTTTTGTGGATACACTCACGATCATTTCAGTATCCCGGAAGGCTTCTGCGGCGTAAGTAGTATCAGGTGCTGCAGTCAGAAGATTGCCGCCCATGGAGAAAAGAAACCTGGCCTTGCCGCTGTGAAGTGCCTTAACAGCATCTACCACGCCAACGCCATGTTCTTTCGGCGGGTCGAAATGAAATGCCTGTCCAAGTTTTTGTAAAAAATCCTCACCCGGTTTATGCCAAATGCCCATGGTTCTATCTCCCTGGACATTGGAGTGACCTCTGACAGGACAGGTGCCAGCCCCTCTCTTTCCCAATGCTCCTTTCATCAAAAGCAAATTCACAACTTCCTGAATATTGTAAGCCCCATTTAAATGTTGAGTCAAGCCCATCGCCCAACAAATGATTATCTTTTCCTTTCGGGCAATCATCTCTGCAGCCTGGGCAATCTCCTCCGCACTTAAACCGGTCGCTACATAACAGTCTTCTAAGTTGACTTCAGCGAGATGGGCTTTCAGTTCTTCCCAGCCATCTGTTTTAGATTTTATAAAGGTGAGATCAAGGATTCCTCCTTCCGTCTCTTCCATTTCAATCAGAAGTTTCATGATGGCTTTTAAAAGATAAACATCACTATTGATATTGAGTTGGAGATACAAGTCTGTAAGTTTGGTACCACCGAACATCATATCAGCAGGCTTTTGCGGATGTTTAAAAGTCATCAATCCTGTTTCTTTCAATGGATTTACTGAAATGATTTGTCCACCATTCTTTTTACATTTTTCCAATGCCGAAAGCATTCTGGGATGGTTGGTGCCGGGATTTTGGCCCATGATGATGATCAATTCGGATTCATGAAGGTCTTCGAGTTTGACAGAACCTTTACCATTTCCCAAAGTTGCGGTTAATCCAACGCCACTGGATTCATGGCACATATTCGAACAGTCAGGGAGATTATTTGTGCCGTAATATCTTACCAATAGCTGATACAGAAATGCGGCTTCGTTGCCTGTCTTACCAGAGGTGTAAAAGATGGCTTCATGGGGGTTTTCAAGACTTTTAAGCTTTTCTGCAATGCGTTCAAAAGCATCATCCCACGAAAGCTCCGTGAAATGGGTATCACCATGACCTTTGTAGTAGGGGCGGTCGATTCTCCCAAGCTTACCCAGTTGAAAGGCAGACATAGACCAAAGCTCTTCAATCGAATGTTCCTGGAAAAATTCCGGGGAAAGGGATTTCCTGGTCGCTTCTTCGGCAACCGCCTTGACGCCATTTTCACAATATTCACCGATGGAGGATCTGTCATCGTCAGGATCTGGCCAGGCACAACCCGGGCAATCAAACCCCCCTTTCTGATTTAGTTTTCTCATGGTAGCAAATGCCTCACCAGGTTTCATGTATTTCGCTACCTGATTAAGAGATGAAGTTAACGCCTTCACACCTGCAGCAACTCTATGGGGTGTAGTGATGGTTCCCTCTTTTTCTTCAATGGGAATGATGGGTTCATTATTTTTCTTCATAGCTTATTCGATCTGGATGACTGTAAATATTAAATTGATTGGACCTCGCAAATCCTATTAAGGTAACACCAGTCTCTTGCGCTAGTTCAATCGCTTTAGAAGTGGGAGCACCAAGTGCAACAATGACAGGTATGCCACTTAACCATGCTTTTTGACACATTTCATAACTGCATCGACCGCTCAATATAACCAGATGAGTGTGTAATGGCAATTGGTTTTGTAATAAACATTGACCTACTACTTTATCAAAAGCGTTGTGTCTACCCACATCTTCGGCTTTGCTAATGGTCTCGCCATACCTATTGATCAAAACTACTTTATGGCTGCCTCCGGTAATATTGAAATCGGAGCTGGAATCTTTCAGTAAAGACGGACAGCTTAGGATCAGTTGAGAATGAAAGCTTTCTTGTTTTGGAAATACGGGATAGATAGAATGTGCAGCAATGTCTTCCCACGAGGGACGGTTGCAAAGTCCGCAACTTGAGTTTTGAAAAGTAGCCTGGATTTGATTTTCTTTCAGATCAGCGTTAAGCACGCGAATCTGATTTAAAGATGAAGTCTTAAACTGCAAATCAGTATGGGGCCCGATCAATCCCAACGAAAACAAAAGTCCGGCAACCAATAGCTCATCCTGACCAGGAGTACGCATGGTTACCAATACAGGTGTTTTAGATTGGTTAATATAAATTTCCAGAGGTTCTTCGACGGCAATATAATCATCAAGGCAAACTTTCGATTTACCGTCGAATCTGACAATTTCATTTTTTATAATTGACCCCAATCTCTGCTTTTATCAAGATCAATTTAGCGAAAATTAGAACATCTTACAGTTCTAGTTGTAATTAAAGTTCTTATCGTCTATGGCTGAATCTCCTGTAACTCCCAGTGTACGGATTTTCGGCGTGACGGTATTCTTCTTTAAAGTAATATGCATATTGTTGCTGGCATTATTGCCCATTTCCGAATGGTAAATGGTATTATCGCTATTGAGCCACTTTTCAAATTCATTAAATGGCAAAAACACGATGAGCTCATTGCTGTCAAACATAGTGCATAATTTATCACTACCCTCCATGCGAAGACTGACTCTCAAAGATTCATCATCTAAGATTGAAAATTTGAAGTTGTCTTTGATGAGGTACTTTTGAGAGAGGGAAATAAGATCCTTCTCATCGAGCTCTATGAAGAGCTCATTACTAGCTATTTGGATTCTCATGCGATTAAGTTGGTATTTACAATGACGAAAGTAAAACAAATTTTCCGATTAAACCTCACTTACTTTCACCGAATTCACACATGTAAATTTTATCTAAAGTTTGATGAGAGTCATATTAAAAAATTGTCTAAGGCAAGTATAGATAGGCGTTTTCACATATATAAATTTATCTTACTTTACTACAGGCTGATATTCAATGTCCGGTAAAATGAAAAAATTATGATAAGATTAAAAAGTTATAAAATCTCTAATCATAGCAAGCTATGTCAGTAAGCTTGCATTATCGAAAAAAAAATGTGTTAATTTTTCCCAGAATCTTTCCATGAGGTGTAGCCACCTTCTAAATTATGTACATTCTTAAAGCCATTATTGATCATTAACCGACAAGTCTTGGCACTTCGTCCTCCCCCCTTACAATAGATATAGTATTCCTGGTCCTTATCCAACGTTAAAAGTTGATCTGCAAATGTGGTATCGTAGTAGTTCAGCTCCATCGCATCATCAATTTTGCCACCGGCAATTTCTTCAGGTGTTCTTACGTCGATGACCACTACATCCCCTTCGGCAATGGCCTCTGCAAAGTGATCTGCATCTAAGTTTTCGTAACTGACCACCGTTGCCTTTTCTAGTGTGGGTGTGGAAGCTTCGTTAGAATCAGTGGATTTGCAATTGAATAAAAGCAAGGTCAAAAGTAATGTGATATATCTCATGCTGCAAAGATATAAAGCCCTTATCGATTTTCCCAATGTTAAATTAATGTAAACTTAATGTGAAATAATTTGGACTAGAACGTAAATTAAATGTAAATTTACCGTTAAATATATGTAATGTCCTAATGAGGGGATTAGATAAGCTATGAGAATCTTTGTAAACATATGGATCCTGGTTTTTTTTCTGAATGGTCAAGCGGGCTTTGCTTCAGACATTGGCTATACCATTCATCCGGTGCTGTCAGAGTCCAATGCATATTTACAAGTTGATCTAAAATTGAAAGCTGATTCAGATGGAAACACAGCCTTAATATATTTTAATGAGGCTTGGGGAGAGGTCAATTTATATGACTGCCTTGAATCCATTCAAGTCTTAAATACCAGTGCACGGTTAAAGATTGTTCCTGAGCAAAATAAAATCTATATTAAATCGGAGCCATCTGAATTGCTTCATATTCAGTATGTCATAAAACAAGACTTTAAGGGTAATCCTGAAAAAGCACATTACTTTCGCCCCATTGTCAATGCATCGTATTTTCACTTATTTGGCCATCGGTTGTTCATCATTCCGGAATACCTATATACTTCTGAAGCTGTTCATGAAATAGATATTGACTGGGAGGATGCTCCTACTACGGTACATCATACTTTTGAAAGTAAATTAAAAGGCACCTATCGCGTGACCAGAAATGAATTATTGGAGTCCATTTTGGTTGGCGGCGATTTTAGACGGACTACCCTTGCCATGAACGGAATCAAACTCAATGTCTTAACCAGGGGTGATTGGGCCCATTTTGAAGATGAAGAACTTGCGGAAAAGCTGGAATCGATCGTTCAGATACAACAAAATTTCTGGGAGGACTATTCAGATAGCATTTATACAGTAACCTTATTGCCACTTTATTCTTCAGGTAGTAATTACATAGGTGGAACGGGTCTTAGCAGGGGCTTTGCTTCTTATTGTTCCAATACCGATGCCTCCCGACTTGAAAACCTGACTGCGCTTTACTACCATGAAATTATGCATCACTGGATAGGAGGGAAGATGAGAAATAAGAGCCTGACTGAAGAGTTGTGGTTTAGTGAGGGTTTCACAGAATACTTTTCGCACCTATTAATGGTGGAAAACAACGAAATGACCGAAAAGGATTTTCGGAAGTTGACCAAAAACATTTATAAGGATCTTAAAAAATCAGCATATTCCGAAGTACCGAACTCAGAAATCGGACTACAGCGTCTTTCGCAGGAGAGTGCCATTGAAAAAGTGCCTTACCATAGAGGCTTTCTCTACGCCATGTATTTAGAAAAGAGATTCCGGAAAGGTTTTCAAGGTTCAGTAACACTCAAGTCCGTTTTGCACAAAATGCTTTTGGAGTCTGATCGTCAATTATTCTCTAATGATTATTTTAAGGAGGTTTTAGGTCAATATTTCAGTGAAGATGAAATCCGTCAGTTTGAAAACTACATCATTGATGGACAGATGATCGAAAAGGAATTAATTTTCTAATCCTTTCTACACTTTGATATATTTTTTTCGCACTTAGAGGTATTTCATTATTTTAAAGTTTTGAACTCGGAAAATTATAGTTGAAATATGTCTAAGAAATATATCATTGCATTGGACCAGGGCACCACTTCTTCAAGAGCGATTCTATTCGACCACGACGGATCCATTCAATCCATAGAGCAGCAGGAATTCACCCAACATTTCCCCAAACCAGGCTGGGTAGAGCACGATGCTAATGAAATTTGGAGGACACAGGAAAAGGTTCTTAAAGATCTGCTGAAGAATAATCAGATCGGTACTGACGAAGTGGCTGCCATAGGTATCACGAATCAAAGGGAAACTACCGTGGTGTGGGATAAAACTACCGGGCAACCCATTCACCATGCGATTGTTTGGCAGGACAGGAGGACTTCAAAGTACTGCGACCAGTTAAAAGAAGGAGGTCATGGAGAAATGGTGAGGGATAAAACGGGCCTGGTTCTGGATGCCTACTTTTCAGGAACTAAAGTGAAGTGGCTTTTGGATAATGTAGTGGGGGCTCGAGATAAAGCTGAAAAAGGAGAGCTGCTGTTTGGAACAATCGATAGTTGGTTAGTCTGGAAACTCACAGGTGGTCAAACCCACATTACCGATGTCACAAATGCCAGTAGAACCATGTTGTTTAATATAGAAAACATGACTTGGGATGAAGAGCTGGCTGATCTTCTGGATGTTCCGATATCAATGTTGGCAGAAGTTAAACAAAGTAGTGAGGTTTATGGCAAGACTGAGGATGGTATACCTATAGCAGGGATTGCTGGTGATCAACAAGCTGCACTTTTCGGACAGATGTGTGTACAGCCGGGAATGGCAAAGAATACTTATGGTACAGGTTGCTTTTTGGTCTTGAATACCGGAAAAGAAATCATCAAATCGAAAAATAATCTTTTAAGTACAGTTGCCTGGCAGATCAATGGAGAAGTGAATTATGCCCTGGAGGGGTCAGTTTTTGTTGCAGGTGCAGTTATCCAATGGTTAAGGGATGGCCTGGAATTGCTAGACTCTGCTGATAAGAGCGAGGAAATGGCTGCTTCTGTCGAGGACAACGGTGGTGTTTATTTTGTTCCGGCATTAACGGGGTTGGGTGCGCCCTATTGGGACCAATACGCCAGGGGAACCATCGTGGGGATTACGCGTGGTACTACAAAGGAACATTTTGTACGAGCGGCATTGGAGAGTATAGCCTTTCAGGTTGCGGATGTTGTGAGTGCGATGGAGGCAGACACAGGAGATAAATTAGAGATGCTTAAGGTAGATGGAGGCGCAGTAGCCAATAATATCTTATTGCAAGGACAGGCCGATTTACTGGATTGCACAGTTGTTCGACCGAAAATTTTGGAAACTACGGCCTTAGGAGCAGCATATCTAGCGGGACTTGCAGTAGACTTCTGGGATAGCGTCGATGAAATTCAGAAGCAGTGGAAAGTGGATCGTGAGTTTGAACCCGAAATGAAGAAGGACAAGAAAGAAGAGATGCTTAGGCAGTGGCATAGAGCTGTGGAAAGAAGCAGAGGTTGGGAGGAGAATTGAATAGAGAATTACGAATTATGAATTAGGAATTACGAATAGTGAATTAGGAATTACGAATAGCGAAAAAAACAAAACCTAACTATGTCTCCATTTATAGCCGAAATCATTGGAACCATGCTACTTATCCTTCTTGGAAACGGAGTGGTGGCAAATGCATTATTAAACAAGACAAAGGGTGGCGATGCCGGAATAGTCGGAATTGCCATTGCCTGGGGTCTGGCGGTATATGTTGGCGTACTGGTTGCCGGTCCGTATTCCGGAGCACATCTCAATCCAGCGGTCAGTATAGGTCTGGCATTTGCCGGTAAATTTGAATGGTCTGAAGTGCCCATGTATATTCTAGGTCAATGTATCGGTGCCGCTTTGGGGAGCATTCTTAAAGTTGCATCATACTATGATCATTACAAAGCAACGGATGATCTGGATTTGAAGTTGTTCACATTCGCCAATATGCCGGCTATTTCTAACCCTATACCAAACCTTATCACTGAGTTAGTGGGGACTTTTGTTCTGGTATTCTCTGTATTATATATAGTAGGTCCTGAACTGGAAATAGATGGCCAAACTACTGCTATTGGATTGGGATCGCTAGGGGCTTTGCCTGTGGCTTTAATCGTTATTGTGATCGGCTTTTCTCTGGGAGGTCCGACTGGTTATGCTATTAATCCGGCACGGGACTTTATTCCGCGTATCATGCATTCGATCTTACCCATAGGAGAAAAAAGAGATGGTCTTTGGTCTTATTCGTGGATCCCAGTAGTAGGGCCAATCTTGGGCGGAATCATAGCTGCCGGTATCTTCCTGTTGTTACAATAATATTATCTTTGAGGCATGAAATATTTATTGAAGTGCCTATTCTTATTATTGCTTTTATCCTGTGGTAGCGAAACCGTAAAGAAAGAGTCGAAAAGGAGTGATTTTAAAGTAAAGTTCGAAAACTTTGAACTTGATAATGGACTGCAAGTTATACTGCATGTCGATAAATCAGATCCTGTTGTGGCGCTCGCCTTGACTGCCCATGTGGGTTCTGCCAGAGAAAAAAAAGGCAGAACTGGTTTCGCACACCTCTTTGAACACTTACTCTTTTTGGAATCTGAAAACCTGGGAAAGGGAGGATTGGATCAAATGAGCGCAAGAATTGGAGGTTCTGGTGCCAATGGTTCGACCAGCAGAGATCGCACCAATTACTTTCAGACCGTACCTAAAGACGCTCTTGAAAAAATGATTTGGGCTGAAGCTGATAAGTTGGGATTTTTTATCAATACCGTTACAGAACCTGTATTGGCAAAAGAAAAACAGGTCGTAAAAAATGAAAAGAGACAAGGGGTTGATAACAGACCTTATGGTCACGTTTCCTATGTTATTGGGAAGAACCTATATCCGGAGAATCATCCATACAATTGGCAGGTGATAGGCTCTCTGGAAGATCTTCAGAACGCAACCCTTCAGGATGTTAAGGATTTTTTCAATAGGTGGTATACACCCAATAATGTGACGCTTACCATTGCTGGCGACATTGACATAGAACAAACTAAGGAGTGGGTTCATCAATACTTTGACGAAATTAAGAGCGGTGAAGAAATCCCTAGAATGGAAAAGCAGCCTGTAGAGTTAACAGAAAAGAAAAAGCTGTTCTACGAAGATAATTTTGCGAGACTGCCGCAATTGACCATGACCTGGCCTACCGTCTATCAGTACCACCCAGATGTTTATCCCCTGGAAATTTTGATAGACTACTTGTCAGAAGGAAAGGAAGCCCCTTTGAATAAAGTATTGATAGATGAACTTCAATTGACCTCTGATGTCACCATGTATAATTACAATTCAGAAATTGCCGGCGAGGCCCATTTGCAGGTACGGGCCTTCCAGGACAAAAAGCTTGATGAGGTGATGGCTGGTATAAAAACTGCCTTTGCCCAATTTGAAAAGAATGGAATTTCTGATCAAGATCTCAGAAGAATTAAGATGAAACAGGAAACAGCCTTTTATAATAGTCTGTCTAGTGTATTAGGTAAAGGTTTTCAACTTGCTCAATATGAGATTTTTGCGGGTGATCCTGGTTACATTAATGAAGATGTAAGTAAGATATTGGAAGTAAATAAAGATGATGTCATGCGTGTTTTTCTAAAATATATGAAAGATCAGCATTTCGTGGCAACCAGCTTTGTTCCTAAAGGTAATGTCGAATTGGCTTTAAGTGATTCTGAGCCAGCGGAAGTGGTAGAGGAAGCCATTGTAGAGGGTGCGGAAGAGGAATTTGATGCAAGCGTATCTGCTGAATATCTGCGTACTCCATCCACTTTTGATCGAAGTGTTGAACCTCCATATGGAGAGGCACCTCTGGTCCAGGCACCACAAATATGGAAGCACAAATTTTCTAATGGTATGGAGTTATTGGGTATAACGAACCGAGAAGTGCCCATGGTTCAATTTTTAATGACGATAAAGGGTGGTTTGCTCCTGGAGAATAAAAATGAAGTGGGAATTTCTAATATACTTGGTGAAATGCTCATTAGAGGAACAGCAAACAAAACGACGTCTGAGCTGGAAGAAGCACTGGAAATGCTAGGAGCTTCCATCAGCATTCGATCTGACGATGAACGAATGATTATTCAAGGTAGTACTTTGTCCAGAAATTTTGATGAAACGATCAGCTTACTGGCTGAAATGCTTCTGGAACCAAGATGGGATGAAGCAGAATTAGCCCTGGTTAAACAAGATGTGATCAGCAATATTCAGCAGCAGTCTGTAAATCCTAATAGTATAGCTTCCAATGAATTTGCAAAATTAATATATGGTGAAGGCAGTATTTTGGCCAATAGTACCTTGGGTACTGAAACGAGTGTGAAAGGCATAGAAATGGAAGATTTAAAGACCTATTATTATAATTACTTTGCACCTAATATTTCCTCAGTGCAATTGACCGGGGATGTCGATAAGTCCATGACCATCCGAGCTTTTCAGTATTTAGCAGAGCAATGGCAACCCAAAGAAGTTAAATTTCCAAACGTTGTTGTACCGGATGCTCCGGCACAATCCAAGGTTTATTTCTATAATATTCCGGGAGCCAAGCAATCCGTTCTTCGATTTGGATATCCGGCACTTGCAGCGACAGATGAAGACTTTTATCCAGCTGAAATCATGAACTATCGACTGGGAGGCGGAGGATTTGCATCAGAACTAACCCAAGAGTTGAGAGAAACAAAAGGATACACTTATGGGATTCGGTCTTCTTTTACAGGCTCAAAGTTTAAGGGACCCTTTACGATATCTAGCGGAGTCCGGTCCAATGTGACCTACGAATCCAGTGCACTGATTCAGGAGATTTTAAGTAATTATGCTTCGACTTACAACGAAGAGGATCTGGAAATTACGAAAAGCTCTCTAATCAAAGGAAACGCAAGAGCTTTCGAAACGCCTATGGCAAAGCTAAGAATGCTTACCAATATTAGTCAATATGGATATCCTGACGATTATGTAAAGCAAAGGGAAACAACGGTTGAAGAGATTACCTTAGAAGGAGTTAAGGAATTGGCCAGGAAGTATGTAAATCCTGACAAAATGTATTATCTGGTGGTAGGCGATCAGGAAACGCAAATGAGCAAATTAACCAATCTTGGATACGGAAATCCGATCATTATAAATGAGATAAAGAATTAGCGCGTCGAAATAACCACGGCACTGTTTCAATTATTTTGTAATTTGTTTGAAGTTCCAATTTTAATTTAATTGACTTAAGGTCAATTAAACGATAATATTGATATATTGCGCCTAAGAAATTAACTGTATGGTAAGATATTTGATAGCGATTCTTCTGTATTCTGCTGGATTGGTTTCTGTGACCGGGCAAGTGGTAGTATCCGGAATTGTGGTAGACAAATTTACCAAAGAACCTCTTATTGGTGCCAATGTGGTCGTTTCAGGCACTTCTTCTGGAACGGTAACAGATTGGGATGGAACCTTCACTTTTACAACTGAGGAAAGGTTACCTTTCGTTGTCGAAGCCTCCTACCTGGGCTATGAACTTTCCTCGCAGGAAGTATCTAATCAGGAGGACCGATTGACATTTGAATTGGGAGAAGCGAGCGTCATTGTGGAAGGCATTGAAGTAAAGGGTCAGCGCATTTCGGACAAGCAGAAGGCCGCTCCACTTACTGTAGAATCGCTGGATATCATCGGGATAAAACAGACGGCATCGTCGAACTTCTACGATGGTTTGGGAGCTTTAAAAGATGTAGACCTAACGACCGCCAGTCTGGGTTTCACGATCATCAACACCAGAGGGTTTAACAGCACGAGTCCGGTGAGATCATTACAGATAATTGATGGTGTCGACAATCAGTCTCCTGGCTTAAACTTTTCTTTGGGTAATTTTCTGGGCGCATCGGAATTGGACATTAACAAAGTCGATTTAATTGTAGGTGCCAGTTCTGCATTTTACGGTCCAAATGCGTTTAATGGAGTGATTTCCATGACGACAAAAGATCCTTTCATTAATCGAGGTTTGGCAGCTAAGGTGAAAGTAGGGGAGCGTAGTATGATTAATCCTTCCTTTCGCTTCGCGGATGCCATTAGAAATAAAGAGGGAGATTTCAGCTTTGCTTATAAGTTGAATTTCTTTTACTTACAGGCCAATGATTGGCAGGCAGACAACTACGATCCTGTTTTTGATACGAGGACGGGTGTGGATAATCCGGGCAGATTCGATGCGGTTAATATCTACGGAGATGAATATCAGTCAACCTATGACTTAAGCAAGTCACTGGCTAATCCGGGCCTGGGTATTTTTCACAGGACGGGATATAGAGAAGTGGATCTGGTCGATTACGGCACTAAGAATCTAAAAGCGAATGCCTCTTTACACTTTAGATTGAAACCCAAGCAAGATTTTGAATCTCCGGAACTGGTTATAGCTTCTAATTATGGAGGTGGTACAACTGTTTATCAGGGGGACAATAGATTCAGTCTAAAGAATATTAGGTTTTACCAGCATAAGGCTGAACTTAAAAAACGAGACAAGTATTTTCTTCGATTTTACGCAACTCACGAAGATTCCGGAGATTCTTATGATCCCTATTTTACAGCTTTGAAATTGCAACAAAGGGCGGCAAGCAATAGAGACTGGGGCAGCTCGTACGTCAGTTATTGGAACACTACTGCTAATCCTATTATTAAAAGCCAAGAAGGTTTTCCCAAAGTTTCTTCTTTCGTAGGAAATCCAGAGGGTTACAGAGCGGCGCTCGCTGAGTTCTTCAGCAATAACCCTGGCTTACTTGAGGGGCTTCATCAGCAAGCCGAGGCGAGTGCTAATGTGGGCGTTGATTTCAAAGAAACCAATGATTTTTTGATACCAGGAAGTTCCGAGTTTGAAAACGCTTTTAATGACATCACGGGGAGAATTGCTAACTCTGAAGGAGGTACTAAATTTTTCGATAAGTCAGCGTTAACACATCTTCATGGAGAATACAAATTTAATGATGTATACCAGGGAGGAGGCATTCTTTCAGGCATTGACCTACTGATAGGGGGAAATGGCAGATATTACTTGCCTAATTCAAGAGGTTCTATATTGCTGGATACCATGGGGCGAAATATAGACACCTATGAGTATGGCGTATATGGTGGAGGAACAGTTTCATTCAATGAAAGTAAGTTGAAGCTCAATATTTCAACAAGGCTGGATAAACACCAAAATTTTGACTTCCTTTTTTCACCCGCTGCTTCACTGGTTTATAACCCAAGACCAAATACGTTTTTAAGATTATCATTTTCATCTGCGGTCAGAAATCCGACGCTAACCGACCAATATCTATTCTATAATGTGGGAAGGGCGATTTTATTGGGCAACATCACAGGTGTTCAGGGATTGATAGATGTGGAGTCTTTTCGTGACTACTTGAATGCTCAGGATATCAATCGTCTCCAGTATTTCGATGTAGATCCGATCAGACCTGAAAGAGTGCGCACACTAGAAGGTGGATTAAGAACTACACTCTTCGAAAAAGTATATGTTGATGCCACCTATTATTTTTCCAGATACCGGGATTTCATTGGATATCAGATTGGATTAGATGCTGAGTTCGACAATTTTTTGAATAATCCGACAAGGGTGCAAGCCTTTCGAGTAAGTGCAAATGCGCAGGATATAGTAACTACCCAGGGTTTTTCAGTCGCTTTAAGCTACTACTTTGCCAAGTACTTTTTAATCTCTGGAAACTATTCGTGGAATAAGTTAAATACGGCGTCCGATGATCCTATTATTCCAGCGTTTAACACACCTGAGAATAAGTATAATATCAGTTTGTCAGGAAGAGATATGATTGTGGATGTAGGTGGATTGAGGATTAAAAATGTTGGGTTCAATGTTCAGTATAAGTGGATAGAAGGATTTTTATTTGAAGGATCTCCGCAGTTTACAGGTTTCATTCCGACTTATTCTTTACTTGATGGTCAGATTAATTGGAACTGGAAGAATAGAAATCTTACCTTTAAACTTGGAGCTTCAAACATTCTAAATACAATGAATTTTCAGACATACGGAGGGCCCAGGATAGGGCGGATGGCATATTTTTCTGTATTATATGATTGGAATAACAAAAATTAGAATTATTAAAAACTTTATGAATATGAAAAAGAATTACAATTTGCTTTTTTGTGCTGTGATGATGCTGAGCTTTATCAGCGTAAATGGGCAGCAAAGATACATAGATGATGTATTTGAATCTACGAGTGTAGAGTCCAATATTGTTTATGGGTCGAATATCTCCATACTTCTCGCGCCTCAGGGCATCATAGAACCTATTGATCTGGTCATGGATATCTATACACCAGATGGTGATGATGTCACCGATCGACCGGTTATGATCGTGATCGGAACGGGCAACTTTTTGCCACAATACTTTAATGGTGGTATAACGGGGGGACTTCAAGATTCAATAAATGTGAATACTTGTAAGCGACTTGCTGCTAAAGGTTATGTTGCTGCAAACATTACCTATAGACAAGGATGGGCTCCATTGGCCGAAGATCAGGATACAAGGACTGCTACATTGTTGCAGGCAGCTTACAGAGGAATCCAGGATGCAAGAACGGCAGTACGTTTTTTAAGAAAAACATTTGCTGAAGACGGAAATCCTTACGGAATCGATCCAAATAAAGTAGGAATGTGGGGAATTGGAACGGGCGGATACGTATCGCTTGGTGCATCAGTCCTGGACAGATACGAGGAAGTGGTTCTAGATAAATTTCTGAACTCGCAGACATTGGAACCTTTAATCGATACTACTATTATCGGTAATCCTTACGCTACTACTCAGGCTGCAGCCAGTTTGCCCAATCATGTGGGTTATAGCAGTGATTTCTCAATATGTGTAAACGTCGGAGGAGCTATGGGAGATATTTCTTGGTTAGAAGGCAAAGAAAACGAACCAGCTTTTGTGGGTTTTCATGCAACAGGTGATATTTTTGCGCCATTCCCCGATGGTCCTGTAATTGTTCCTACCACCAATGAATTTGTAGTCAACGTATCTGGTACTCGCACTGTAATCGACTCCGCGAATATGAAAGGAAACAATGACGTTTTCGATGCTATCCTGGATGAATTTGATCCTCTCAGTGCAAATGTCGAAGCACAATCAGCAGCCACCATTCAATGGTCTGAAAATTATTCAACTAGTGCTGGAGTAGAAAATATGTACGCTTTTCAAACGCCCATTCCGATAGGTTCGCCCTGGAACTGGTGGAATAAAAATACCCTCGATTTACAGATCGCGTTTATCAATGCGTCCATTGGTACTACATTTAATGCAGACACTCTACATCAGAATGGGTTATTGACCAATCCGAATATGAGTGCTGCTCAAGGCATGGCATATTTAGACACTATGATGTTATATTTTGCTCCCCGAGGCTGTGTAGCATTGGATCTTGGATGTTTGATCACCGGTGTAAATGAACTAAAACCATTGGACGTGGGATTAAAAGTTTATCCTAATCCTGTAAGAAATATGACAACTATACAAGTTAATTTGGACGAATCAATAGATAAAGTATATCTTTACAGTATAGAAGGAAGATTAGTGAAGAGCGAAAGAGGAATAAACTCAAATGTTTATCAATTAGACCGAAACAATCTGCCTTCCGGTAGCTACATCGCAAAGATCCATACTGAGAGTGGGGTTGTAGCACAGAAAATACAATTTGAATAAAGACTGAGACAATAGAATAATGGGTCGAACTGGGGAGTTCGGCCCTCTTTTGTTTATGCAGAAAAGCTTAGGAAGAAAAGCGAATGATCAACTATTCAGTTGAGTTCGTGCTTTTCATCAGACTAATTCCTGCGGGAAAGAATATGATTCCTAAAATAATTGCCACCCAGGTGAAAGTCCCCATTGACATAACTCCGAATGCTCCCAGAACGCCAATGATGATCATGACAACACCTAAAATAGAAAGTGCACCAGCCAATCCCTTTTTCATATTTGTTTTTTAACCGAAAGATCATTTGAAATCTATTTGTTCGAACGTACAAAGAAATCTAAAATTTCATTTTCGAACCACATGTGCTGTCCATTCTGATAAAATCCAACGTGACCGCCATAGGTAGTATAATTCAAATGAACGAGAATGTTTTTGACTTCATCAATTGCAGGAAAACACTTTTTACCCAGGAAAGGATCATCTTTCGAATTAATTACCAGTGTGGGTACTTTGATGGAAGATAAGAACTGGTCAGAACTACATTTTTCATAGTAGTCTTCCGCATCTTCAAATCCATTCAGCGGGCCGGTGTAGTAGTTGTCAAAATCCCTGACTGACTTAATGCGACTAATATATTTAGTGTCAATTAACGCTGGGAACTGATTGCTTTTTTGTTTTATTTTTTCGTTCAAGGTCTTCAGAAACCTCCAGGTATAAAGTCTGTTTTGAAATTGCTCCATTTGCTCGGAAGAAGAGCTTAAATTCAGAGGTACAGATATGGCACATGCGGCTTTGATTTTGGCGGATCTTTTAAACAAATGCTCGCCAAGATATTTAAGTACCAAATTACCTCCTAGACTGAAGCCTGCCAGGTAAATTTCATCGTAATCTTTGGCGCAGTACTCTACCACCGTATGAAGATCGGGAGTCCAACCACTATGGTACATTTGAGGTTTCAAGTTGATCTCTCCGGAACAGAATCGATAATTCATGGCACACACATCAAATTGATTTTTACTCAGCAATGCACCAGTTCCGATCATATATTTTGATTCACTGGATCCCTCGAGGCCATGGCACAAAATAACCACTCTGGCATGGCCATTCTTAACAAAATCTAAGTCTAAAAAATCCTCGTCATGGGTGTAAATGCGCTCTCTATTGTAGGACAGCTGAGGAACTGCACGAAACAGAGAAGTATAAATGGAATTGAAATGACCGCTTCGAAAAAGAAAAAATGGCTCGTAACTCAAGATGTTTTCCGTTTTTCACTACGCCTGGCATTTGGATTGAATGCCAAAGCTTTTTGTAGGACGAATTCCAGATCTTTCTCTGCATCAATGGCCTCAGGACCCACATATAGGAATCCTTTCATAGGCCTTCCTGTGAAGTCCATATCTCTAACACCTGGTAATTTTCTGAGTTCTGCTTCATCTTTTGGATCTATCCGAGCCATAATCATATCATCTCTAATTCCGACGCACATCTTATCATTTACCATAAAGCAAAGTCCTCCGAACATTTTCCTGGAATAAAAACTAACGCCATTTCTTTCCAGATAAGAATTGACCCGGTCTGCCAGATGCTGATCGTATGCCATTTAAAATTAAAATTTCCTCCAAAATAATTATTTCGGAGGAAATTTTTCAATGGCTACTTATTTTCCATTAACAGAAACCGGGTGACCATATGACCTTTTGACTTTATCCTCCCTTTTCTGCCTACTTGACTTCCCTGTTTACGGCCTCTCTGATCAGCCTTTTTCATTTTGCGTTCTCTTTGCTCTTTTTTTTCAGATATGCTTTCATCTATTCCTTTCTCTTTTAAAAAATTCAGTACTTCATCCTCGTATTTAAGGGATAGTGATTTCATCATCTTCTTGTCTGATTTCATTTTAACCTTATCTGCCTCAGACATTTGAGTGCGATCTGTGTTTTTATGCGCTTTGAGCTTTTGTCGTAAGTCACTTAGTGTCTCCTGATCTGCGGCACTGATTTTTTGATCGAATTCTGCTCTGTAGACTTTTAGCTTCTCCATAGACTCCATTCGATCTTGCCGATTTAGCATTCTTTCAGCGCTTCGCTCCGCCTTTAAGGCTTTCATTTTTTGCTGTTGTTCTTTCGTAAGAATGGATTCTTCATTGGAACGCATTTGAACAATCTTTGCTTTTTTTTCTTCCCGACTCATGGATTGATCTGATAGAACTTCTTCGTAGGCGGATTTTCGTTCTTCCATTTTTACCTTTTGAACCTCAGAGAGCTCGATTTCAGATTTAGCCTTGTGCATGCGATTCTTACGATGTCTGGTTTCATCCTGTGCATTTGTAGTCAGACCAAAACTGGCCAATATTAAAACGATTAATAAATTTTTCATAATTTCTATAATTTCAAAGTTTGACAACCAACAGTCAGATTGGTTTAATCTGTCGCAGTTGCAAACTTGATCAACAACACATATGAGTCGTATAAGATGTATGTCTACATGGTAAAATTGAAAGTTTTATGATATCGTAAAAACGATTTAGGGCAGCTGGCTGTTCTTGTATGCGTAATTTATATCTTTGTATTCACAAATAGTTAGATGAAAAAGCAGTCAGAAGCCATGATTCCTACTCCTTACGGTAATTTCAGGATGATTGCTTATGCGGATAGTGATGAAAATAAAATGCCTCATGTTGTTATGGTGAGCGAAAAGCTGAACAATCATGAGCGTGTTGTGCTGAGGATACATTCTGAATGTCTGACAGGGGACTTGTTTGGTTCCAAAAGATGTGATTGCGGTGAACAACTGGAACGCTCGCTGCAGATCATTGGAAGAGAAAAAGGCATTCTCATTTATCTAAGGCAGGAGGGTAGGGGCATAGGGTTGATTAATAAACTGAAGGCTTATCAGCTGCAAGATCAAGGTATGAATACCATTGATGCCAATATCCACCTCGGATTTGAGCCGGATGAAAGGGACTACGAAGAGGCGGGTAGAATTCTAAAAGACCTGGATATAAAAGCAGTAAGACTGTTGACCAATAATCCAGAGAAAGTGGACGGTTTGAATGATTACGGTATCGAAGTGACAGAGCGTATTCCCATCATCATTGATCCTTCGGTTGAAAATGAGGCTTATCTTAAAATTAAGAGTGATTTAATGGGCCACATTTTAGAGGAATAATGGATATCGTCAGTTTCAGGGATTATTGTTTGTCGAAAAAAGGCGTCACGGAAGAAACCCCGTTTGGTCCTGATACATTAGTATTTAAGGTCTTAGGCAAAATGTATGCGCTGTGTGGAATGACTGATGAAGAATTCAGGTGTAACCTCAAGTGTGATCCTGAGTATGCATTGGAACTTAGAGATCAATACCCAGAAATAATTCCTGGTTGGCATATGAATAAAAAACATTGGAACACGGTTTTCTGCGAAAAGGAGCTGGATGATCGAATGATTGCAGACCTGGTAGATCACAGCTACGATTTGGTGGTTGCAAGCTTAAGCAAAGCACAGAAAGAAATCTTAAATCGATTGTAATGTTGGATGTTCTTGTAGTCGGACAGGGAATTGCCGGTTCTTTGATAGCGCTGCAATGTATTAAGCGAAATCTTTCCTTTTATGTAATTGATGCACCGGAGAAAAGTCGGGCTTCAAAGGTGGCTGCCGGAATCATTAATCCCATCACTGGACGGAAATATGTGAAGACATGGATGTATGAAGAACTACAAAAAGAATTCGTTTCCATGTACAGATGGACAGAAGATTTACTGTCCGGTGAATACCTGAATGAGAGAGAAATTTACAGAACCATACCCACTGTTAAGGATCAAAATCAGTGGGACGCGCGGCTATTGGAAAAAGGAGCTTCGCCATTTATGCAAACAGCTGAGGATGCTGGAGATTTTGAAGGAAAGTTGTTTGACCGCCAGGGATTTGGATTGGTCAATGGCTATCAGTTGAGAATGGATCAACTGATTAAGGACTTGCGGAAATATCTTGAAGAGCGGAAATACTATTCCTCCGAAATTTTCGATCATGCTTCACTAGAAATCAATGAAAAAGCTGTTAGGTATAAAAAGTGGATCACTGCCCATGTTATTTTTTGTGAAGGTCATGCCGTATCTCAGAATCCATTTTTCAATGAACTGCCGTTTGCACCTGCAAAGGGTGAATTGCTCTTAGTTCGGATTCCTAATTTTCAGACGGATCATATTTTAAAGGATCAACTCTTCTTTGTTCCACTTGAAAGGGATATTTTCTGGGTCGGTGCTTCTTATGCCTGGGACGAATTCTCGGATCAGCCAACTGGTGAGAAGGAAAAGTGGCTCATAGAAGGCATAGAAAAAGTCCTCAATGTGCCATATGAGATTATTGATCATAAGGCCGGGATTAGACCTGCCACAAAATATAGAAAGCCTTTCATAGGTTCTCATTCTGCATATCCATCTTTACACTTGTTTAATGGTTTAGGTACCAAGGGGGCTTCCCTGGGTCCATACTTTGCCAAAGCACTGATGGCCTCTGTTTTTGATCAAAAAACCCTCCATCCGGAGGTCGATATTCAAAGATTTGATAACGTATTATAAAATTTTATAATATCTTCACATATTATTAAAAGTATTTGCGAAAACCATTCTGCTTTTTTCTAACAAATCTGATGGCAGGTCTGATTACTTTTAAACTTATAATAACTATTAAATATAAAACTCATGAATAATCTATTAAAGTATATGACAGGCATTGTCATTGTGGTGCTTATGCTTGCCAATTCGTCGGATCCGCCCAATGGTAGAACCGGTGCTCCTGGAGATGGTGTGTGTAGTTCATGTCATCAGGGAAATAACTTTGAAGGCAATATTCTCATTGATAATTTGCCCGACGTTGTCACAAGTGGTGAAACATATACTTTGGGAATTACAGTAAATAATACAGACGGAAATGCGGTGCGAGCTGGTTTTCAAATGGTTGCCTTATTCAATGATAATTTCAATAATGCCGGAGATTTTATGACCAATTCGGACGATGAGGGCACCTCTGTCTTAGGAGACCGGAAGTATATTGAACATCGTGGCGCTAAGAACTTCCAGGACAATGTAGCACAATGGATATTTGAGTGGGAGGCTCCTGTGGTGGATACCGAGCAAGAAATCCTGATGTTTGCAGCCGGGAACATAGCGAATGGATCGGGCTCTGGTGGAGATGCGATTAAATTTAATGAAGCATTAACGACGATAAGGCCAGCCGCAGCGGATACGATAAAAGTAGAAATTCAGGTGGTAGATATCATCTGCAATGGTGACAATGGAGACTTGACGGCAGTGGCTTCAGGCGGGGAAGGTGAATATAGATATAGTTGGTCTAATGGAATTAATGCTGCAGAAAACAATGATGTCCCAGCAGGTTTTTATTCGGTAACCGTGACAGATAGCAATGACAGCATGGCAGTGGCAGAAATTATATTGGAACAACCTGAGATTTTAACTTTTGACCTTGTCGTAAGCAATGAAACTTCTGTAGATGCCAATGATGGTTCTATCCAGGCCTCTATTACAGGTGGTACCTCACCTTATCAATATCTATGGTCAAATGGGGAAACAACTTCCTCGATTGACAGCTTATCGCCAGGAGAGTATTCCCTTACAGCAACCGATGCCAATGGATGCATGGATACCATTTCTGCGATTGTGGAATCGGCAGCGTGTGCGTTTACCCTTAATCTATCCTTTAATGATATTACCTGTCCTGGAGCGAATGATGGAGAGGCTATTATAGATCCCGTTGGTTTTGAACAGCCTTTTAGTTTTGAATGGTCCAATGGTGACAATGCCTTTATCGCCATTGCGGGACTAGAACCTGGAGACTATGATATTACAGTTACGGATGGAAGTGGTTGCACGATTGTAGAAGGTTTTACCCTTACCGACCCTGAACCGCTGGTTCTGGAATCGGAAGTTTCTGTAGAAGATTGTGAAAACTTTAGTCAGAATACTTTGTCCATCACTGCCACAGGAGGAACCGGAACATATACGTATCTGTGGTCAAATGGTGACAATACTTCAGAAATTATCAATGTTCCGGAAGGAATATATGCTGTTACAGTTACTGACGAAAATGGATGTGAGGCTGTTTCTGAAGAAAACTTGGTAGTTTTCGAAGATACTGAAGCACCTGTTGTGATCTTCACTGACAGTGTGGATCTTTATGTCGATGCTGATGGCATGCTGGATTTTAGTCCACTTAATCTGGAGGAAGCAGATAACTGTGGCATTGAGAGTGTGGTCCTGGCCGGTGATACTTCTTGTGATGCTTTGGGACCCAGAACATTGACATATGAAGTAGTGGATGTCAATGGAAATGTTACCATCGCTGAAATTTTTATAAAGTCAATAATTGACACTATACCTCCTACTGCGGACTGTATTGGTGATATTTTTCAAGAAGGATGTGATACCATTTTTTATGACATTCCGAATTTTCAAGATAACTGTGCAATAGCGAGTATAGAACTTGCAGAAGGATTACCATCAGGATCAATCTTTCCAAAAGATAGTACGAAAGTGACCTATAATGTATTTGACGAGGCCGGAAACTTTTTCTGTTGTAGCTTTTGGGTGATCACCAACAATGATCTGGTACTCACCGTAGACGAAGTTCAGAATGCATCTGCTGGAAATGGAGGAACTATAGACATCAGTATTGAAGGTGGAACTGGTAATTACGAATACGAATGGACGCTCAATGATACACTAACGGTCTCTAATTTTGAAGATGTCAGTAATCTGGAGCCGGGAGCTTACCGCGTTGCTGTGAGAGATGAAAGTGGTTGTTTGATCATTTCTGAAACCATTCTTATTGAAATGGAAAGTTCAACGGAATCGTTCGATAATAAAGAAATTAAAGTTTTTCCGAACCCGGTAATGGAAGAGTTATTAATTACTTCTTCATCTGAGGTAATGGGATTTCAAATTTTTAGTTTGGATGGAAGACAAATGAACTCAACCTCTAATCGACATACACAAAACATGAATTCAGTAGATGTGAGGTATTTTACACCTGGCTTATATGTTTTAAAGGTGGAGCTTGCCGAAGGTATTAAAACGATTAAATTCATTAAAAATTAAACGTAATTATATCGGTATGCTATGGTCTATTAGCATACCGATATACTCTACCCATCCTTAAAGCGGTAAATCTGGTCTGAGATGGGAATAATGGACGTAACAAGCCTTCATTTCCGAATCTCGAACGTGATACCAAGATCCTGTAGCCCCCAGAACCGTAAATACTTCCGAATCATAGGCATTTCGAAAAGATTTAGATCGCGCTGAGGGAGAAATTCTCAAAGGAACTTTCGTTCTATTGGCCACCATCTTCTGATGATAGATCATTTGATTGTTCTTCAGAACAACTGTTTCTTTAGACGTCTTTTGAATAAAATGAATAGGGTCAATGGCACCTTCATAAGGTATGTAAATGGCAAAATGTAAATGAGATGGTGTATATCTTGCATTTCCTGTATTTCCTACGGTACCGATGGTATCTCCCCTTTTCACAGACTGCCCTTGACTAACATATTGACTATCCAGGTGTGCGTAATAGACACTAAGATTTCTATCATTATCGTATAGCCATACCTGCTTGCCACCCAGACCACGATTTCTGACAGAACGTACCCTGGACTTGGTTACGGCAAGTAGTGGAGTTCCTTTCTTCGCAAATATATCTACGCCTTTGTGTTTTCTTTTACCTCCATCTCTTGGATCGCCCCAAAAGCTTCCAATATCTCTGTTTTCTCCTCCTTCTACAGGAAACAAGAATGAAGGCTCACTATGAATTTGAAGTTCGATCGTATCTGATACATGCAGTCTACTTTGTGCTCGTAAGAAGTATGCACCATCATTCTTGACTTCAAACGTATAGCTTTCTGAAAGAAATTCTGGTTGAAGGATTGGTTCAAATCTTTCAATGGAGTCTGCCGTCACTTCGAAAAGATCAATCAGCAAATTGGTCGAACTGACATTTATTTTTATGACTTCTCCTTTGTTCCCATCTATTCTATAACCAAATGCCAGATGCTCTGAAGAATCAATACTAAGTGTTTCACTATAAGGATATTGAACATGAACAGAGTCATTAAAAGCTTGCTTTCCCTTCGCTTTCCAGAGCAATTTGTCTACATCACTAATGTGTTTTTCATAACTTTCTCTTGCCGTGGGCTTGGTGAATATCTCATTGATCTGACATGAGTATAAGAATATAACAACGAAGGTAAGACTAACATACTTCACCCTTCTTTAACGTATCTAATTAGATTCTATTTCTTCATCAATATGTTTTTCTAACCAGGTAGTGCATTGCTCAAAAGTTTCAAATGATAACTTTTCTGGAACCAATCCCGGAACAAGTTTAAAGCGTTCAAACATCAGCTTGGGTTGGCCATGCAAACCCGTAAATACAACGGTAATACCCTGCCTTTGCAAATCCTCCACGGCGTCGTCCATGGCATAAAGACCAGACTGATCGACGTAGGGCACTTTATCCATTCTCATCACCACTGTTTCAATATCAGGAAGCGCCTTCATCATATATTGAAACCTGGAAGCAAAACCAAAAAATAACGGACCATCCAAGTGTTTAATGTACACCTTGTCTCCGTATTTTTTAAAGAACTTCTCCTCTTCCATCCATGGAATTTCTCTGGAAAATTCCCTCAATGGCGAAGCTTTAGTACGATTTTCTATAACGTCCGATATTTTTTTCATAAAAAGAACTGAAGATAAAATCATACCTACAATCACTGCTTCTATTAGTCCAACAAAAACTGTTAATATTAGAACAATGAGCATAACAACGACTTCACTTCTCGGCAAAGAACCAATATGCTTTAGACCTTTGTAATCCATCACCCCTATTCCCACGGTAACCAATATCCCAGCAAGAACCGCAGCGGGAATTTGCGATGCAATTGGCCCTAAAAGTAACAGCGTTAATAGAAGCAATACTCCAGCAACCATGCCTGACAGTCGAGTCTTTCCTCCACTGTTGATATTGACTACAGTTCTGATGGTTGCGCCTGCGCCTGGAATACCTCCGAAGAGGGCAGCGATAGAATTTCCCACTCCTTGACCTACGAGCTCTTTATTGGGTTGGTGTTTGGTTTTCGTTAGATTGTCAGCTACTATGGAGGTCAACAATGAATCAATTGCCCCTAAAGTAGCTAGAGAAATAGCAGAGATAATGAATGGGGTGACCTGCCCAAGATTAAAGTTGGTAAAAACTCGCCATTGAAGCTGTGGAAAACCACTGGGAATTTCTGGGATTTTTCTGTAGCTAGGTATAAAGTAATACGCAATGAGAGTTATAACAATCAAAGCTATCAGGGAGCTGGGAACAGCGGAAGTAATTCTTTTAAAGCCATATATGATAAAAATAGTAAGTAATCCAAGAATGAATTCGATCCAATTGATATTTTGGACCGCTCTGGTCAGAACTCGCAATGAGCCCACAACCCCCGACGCATTGTTTTTTGCCAGAGCAACGGCCTCCATATTAATTTCCTCCTTTGTAATGGCATTCGCCCTTCTTACCGTTTCTGCGAAATCCTCCAATACCAATATTTCCTCATTGGCTTCCTCCTTGAGTATTCTTTCTAACAACACCTCTTCAGCTGCAGGCTTAAAGGAGTTAACATATGTGTTATCATTTGAAGGATAGTAACCCAGCATGGGTAAAAATTGGGTGATGATGATGATGACGCCGATGCCGGTCATGAATCCTGAAACAACTGGATAAGGGATGTATTCTATATATTGGCCTAGTTTAAGGACGCCCATCAGAATTTGAATCAGACCGGCAAGTACAAAGACAGCGAGTATGGCGGGAATGGCTTTCTCCAAGTTACCTCCATTGGCAGTCACTATACCAGCAATGACGACCATTGATACCGCGGTCATCGGAGCTGTGGGGCCGGATATTTGAGTATTAGTACCACCTAACATGGCGGCGAAGAAACTGATAAATATAGCTCCGTAAAGTCCTGCAGCTGGTCCCAGACCTGATTGTAGTCCGAAGGCAAGTGCTAATGGTAAGGCAACAATACCAGCAGTAATACCACCGAAAAGATCACCTCTAAAGTGCTTGAAGTTAAATCCTAAAAAAGTAGACATAGGAAAATTAGGTTGAAGTTGAAGAAAAGTTTTTAGATTGCTTCTAAGTAGAAGGCAGGTAAAATACAAAGAAAAGGGTGTGCGGAACCCATGGTTTAGAATATTTTTTTAAAATTTTTAATGAATAAAAAATTAAATTTTACATTACAAATAAAGATAGTGATTATATATGCCAAAACTGATAATACACAGAATTAAACATTAGTGTAACTATTAAAATGTGTGTGCGAAATGAAAATTAATATCAACCCAGAAATACGATCACATAAAGCTATACATGAAAGGATCAAAGCAATGTCCTTGAGTCATGAGGTGAGTCATACACATGAGAAAGTACCAACCTTACAGGAAGGCAAGGTTGAGGTCTGTGGGGTTGAAAATATAAATGAATATTTGAATGATTTACAACAAGAGTTGCACTTCTGGTATTATGGAAATTGCTAAATCTGTTGCCTTTCCTGCGCGCTTAATTGTGCTTTGTCATTGAGCTTATCTTTCCCTGGTTTCAAGCTATAAAAGTAGACCAGTAAAATAAGCGCCATGATAAGGTACATTGAATTCCCATTGATAAAATAGATCATGAGCGCAAGTAAGGTTACTCCTTCTATTAAAGCTAGTCTTATGATCACAGCAGATCGATAGGTGATCAATTTTTGATCTAATGACTCACTGGGAATAATGCTTTTAATTCTACTTTGATAAATGTAATTACCGAGGAAGTATACGCTCAAAATCAAGGCAGGCAAGATTAGCAGAAAAATATCCTCCTGAAAATCTGTTTTTAATTCAAAATCTTGCTTGAGGTATAGCAAAATGGCAAAGAGCATCAATTGACCAATAAATAATGAAGTGTGTATAATTGAAATTGATCTGTAAAATCCTTTAGATTTCATTACTTAGATTTTTTATTTGAATGCCATAACATACCTGTCGAAGTACGATTTAAAAACCCTTCCCATGTTTTTTTATTTGAGTCGGTAGGAAGATCAAGATATTTGCTGTAATCTTCGTTTTTTAAATGAGTACCCAGAAAAGCCGTTATAAAGTGTTGATTAATGTTATTGATTCTTCGCTCATCCCAGGATGGTTCTGCATATCGATAATATTCATCAAAGTGTAGGCCTTTCTGCATAGTAATTGGCGCAGGTGGATTAGGAGCCACATTGTGTCTGGCGTTCATGTAAGTTAACATATACCTATCCGTATTGACAGCACCTTCATAGATGGCCTTAACACCATTCTCATAACCAGAAATATCATCTTCGCTACCGGCAATAAATAAAGTTGGAAAGCGCAAGCCACTCAATCCTTCTTCATCCCACATCCCAGCATTCATTCCCCAGGGGGCGAAGGCTACGATGCATTTTATCTTCGGATCCATCATAGCTTGATGGTCAGGATGACCGGCTATCAGGGACGCAATTGCATTATTGCCATTGCTCCTGCCTTTTACAAACTGGGCTAGTGCATCACTGTAGCCTGCGCCGCCCACGTTGAGCACACCATAACCACCCATAGAGTAACCAATCAGCCCTATTTGTTCCTGGTCGATCATTTCTGAAGCAAAATGCGCCTTATCAATCATGCTATTCAAAATAAAAAGAATATCCTTTGGTCGGTTGAGGAGCGTCGAAATAAAACCCTTGGCATCCTGAAAAGTAGATTCTTTATGATCAATTGCGGCAACGATGTAGCCTTTTGAAGCAAGATTTTCAGTAAGATACGTCATCAGTACTCTTGAGCCTAAGTAGCCATGGGATACGATAATGAGAGGAAACTTTCCGTCTTGAGGAGCAGCGTCCCTTGCAGCTCTCCCCTTAAATGTAAATGGTACAATAGGCCTGTCTTCAGCATTGGAAGAGCCCATTACTTGTTCGTACTCTACTATTTCTTTTTGACCGGTGCGCAATGTTGCGGGATACCAAACCTCTACCTTGAAATCACGATCGTACATCGCGGCATTGCCATCTTTATCTGTATTTAAGATGTCAATTTGATTTTTATTTATAAAGTCAAGAGTGCGAACACCTACCTGGAATTCCCCTCTTTCCGCAAGGGTGGGGGCATCCGGCAATGCGTCTCCAAAAATGAATTCATGGTTTACCTGAGCATTTGCCAGGAATGGAATCAGAAATAGAGCCAACCGTAATACTTTCATCTTAACTTCAATTTTGTATAAATAAAAGCAATATACTATGAACATGGTAGAAATGATAATTGACATAAAATCTCAATGAAATTATCTGACATTTAAGTTATATTACTGTGCAATACACCGCCGTTGCAATAAAAATTTAAGAGATGAAGAAGGCTGACGTAATTGATATGATATGTGAGTATAAATCCATAGTCATCATTCGATCCTCGCTATCAGATCATGTGGCCCATACATGTCATGCTGTCTACGAAGGTGGACTTCCGATCATAGAGGTGACTTCAAATACACCTGATTACCTGGAAATCATCAAAGAGGTAAAAAGGGGTCATTCTGGAATCTTAATGGGGGCAGGCACCATTCTCACGGCTACACAAGCCGGGGAGGCTATTGCAGCTGGAGCCCAATTTTTAGTAACACCCATTTTATCAAGAGATGTTCTGGTGTATGCAAACTCGAGGGACGTCCCGGTGGTCATGGGGGCATTCAGTCCATCAGAAATATACAGAGCCTGGTATTGGGGAGCTGATTTTATCAAGGTCTTTCCGGCAAGCCATTTGTCTCCAAAGTATTTGAGCGATGTAGCTGCCCCGCTTGGAGCAATGAATTTCGTACCTACTGGTGGTATAAATGAAACGAATATTCAGGAATGGCAAGATTCAGGTGCAGTGGCTTTTGGTTTAGGCAGTTCTATTGTCCATCCAGACTTGATTAGTGATCAGAAATACGATGAAATTTCTAGGAAGGCATCTGTCTTTAGAAACTTGCTTACATAAAATTATTATTTGGTATAACTATTATACAGGCATACTTATGTCTGCATAAATATATCTTATGCAAATTTATGAATATATTATATCAAATAGCGAACTATAGTTTGGTCTGATTTGTTGTAGTGTTATACTAAACTTCTTCACTATGAAACACATTCCTATAGATTTTGACACTAAGAGGATTACTAAAATTGATTTACTGGATAATGAAAAATGTGAAGTGTTTTTAAGTAATTTGAAAACACCTTTAATTATTGATAAGTATGATCTGGAAGCCCTGTTATCTCCGAAAGAAATTTACTACTTTTTTTGATCTGCCTTCTTGTTCTCTGCAAGACAAATGAATTCGACAAATCAACAAAATGAAATTCTGTGACAATATTGCTTGGCAATGTTTAGTTTTTCCATAGTAACTTTTAAAGAAAGTATTATGAAAAATTCCAGCGAAATTAACTCTTCACAGATTCTTAAAATTATACCACTTCAAACTGGTGAGTATAAAGTTTTCTTTACTTTCTCCAAAGTACCGGTGATTATGAATCGATCCTACCTCGAAACTGTTTTGCCTTTAAAATACGCCTATTACTATCTCTAATATATAGGCTCACTTTAAAATGGCGCTTTCTTATAAAAGGTAATACGTTGACCATTAAAAGGATGCATAAAGGCTAATTCTTCAGCATGTAAATGCAATCTGTCGGCCTTGTGTCCATATAAGTCATCGCCTTTAATGGGTGCATTCAGACCAAGATGATGAGCTGCATGAACTCGAAGCTGATGGGTTCGCCCCGTCTTTGGGAAAAAATGAACCCTGGTGTTGCCGTCGGATTGTGACACTTTGAGCCAACTTGTCAGTGCATGTCGTCCGTGTTCATAACATACCAATTGCCGCGGACGGTCGTCAAGATCAACCCGTAGTGGTAATTCAATCACTCCTTCATTGTGATCCAGATGCCCATCTAATATTGCTACATATCTCTTATATACGGTTCTTTCGGCGAACTGCCGCTGGATTTTCCTATATGCTTCCAAATTTTTAGTAACCACCATTAGACCCGATGTTGACATGTCTAGACGATGAACTACCATAGGACCAGAGGCATCGGGATACAGATCTTTCATTCTGGTAAGCACTGAATCTTTGATGTTTTTTCCCGGAACAGAAAGCAAATCAGCCGGCTTATTAATGATGATGATGGCATTATCCTCGAAAACCGTTTCAATATGAATATTTTCTTCAGTACTAAATAACAATGGATTAGGGTCAGTTTTAGTAGCACTCAACATATGGCTGAGTATGGGTTTGCATTTGCTTTGACACGCAGGGTAATAATTCCCACTTTTCCTAATCTCTGAATCAGGTGACGCACCCCACCAAAATTCAGCAAGAGCAATTGGTTGATAGTTATAGAGAAATGCATATTGGAGTAATTTCGGCGCTGCACATTCACCTGCACCGGCTGGAGGATTAGAATGTTTGAATATTTCACTGATGGATTTCTCTTGCCCCTTTTGATTAAGAAAAGTATAGCTACTAAAAAGGCGATTTTGTAAACCGGAAGATCGCTGTTTCCTTTCTTTTTTTAAGTTTTGAATCGGCGTAGTAAGTTCCTGAACCAGCTTTTGGGCTTCAAACACTCTATTTTTCCAATACTTTATTGCATCTCTAAGTCTGTAGTTGCTTTGGACACTCTCTTTACTTAGTGTTTCGAGGTAATCATGGTAATCTGCATCGTTGGCTTCATATTCCAGTGCAGCTTTTTCTCTTAAAATTTTCCGCTCTTTTTTACCTTGCTTTAAACGCTTTCTTTCTTCTTTAATACTGATCTCGGCCTTCTGTTTTAATGCTTCTAAATGATCTATCGCCTCTAAGTATTCAGAATCATTTTCTAGTTTCTTTATGTCAATGTTAAGCTGATTTAATGTTGATTCTTCTCGCTTGTAAAATCCATCTTCCTCCAGCATGTCAAATACCGGTGGTACAAAACCATAGTGGTGATTACTGTCTGCTAATTTTCCGCTGAAAGCTCTCAAATAACCCAAATCACCTGCCAGATCCCGAACAACCAGCACACCAAACATCTTTCCAATGACCAATCCTTTATGAGATGGATCTAACCCAAAGTTATGATCAAAATCGCTTTGTTGCTTTAGGTAATCCTGTAATTCTTTGGCAGCTAATTCCGCAATCGGATGCGGAGAATAGTAAAATGGAAAAGTAAATCGATCGGGTAGTGGTATTGCCGATACATCAGTCTCAAATTTAAAAAACATGCTCTAGTCTAAATATTTTGGCGACTTTCGGTGATTTGTTCTTTGCTCGAAATCATACGCAATTTCTATCAATTTACCCTCCGTCCAGGGTCGACCAAATATTGACATTCCTACTGGCAATTCGTCAATAAAACCCATAGGTACGGTGATATTGGGATAACCTGAAATTGCTGCCGGCGAACTGCTGTAAATATCGTAAGCGTCCCCGTTTTCGTGATCCGTTTTCCATGCTGGTCCACCGGTGGGTGCAACGATGGCATCTAAATTGAATTGATCCATGACCCTGTCGATGCCCTCTTTTCTACTGGTAAGCACAATAGAATCTAATGCGCTTCGATACTCCTTACTCGACAAATCTCCTCTTTCATTTGAACGTTTGAGGAGTTGGTGATCAAATTGCATTTCTACAGAATCCTTAAAGGTTTGATCGATGATCTCTCCTAGATTGGCCACCGGAGATTTTTCTGCCAATCCCCTCAAATATTGATTTACCCCATCTTTAAATTCATATTGCATGACTGTAAATGATAAATATTCAGTTCTTGGATGCAAGATTTCTTCAATTTCTATTATCTCAGCTCCTGCTTCTTTTAATTCCTGAATGGCTTGATTCATGATTAGCGTAAGTTCTGAACTATCTTCAGCCAATGGCTTAAGGTAAAAGCCTATCCTTTTACCCGAAATGCCATCAGTCCTCAAAAACTGGGTGTAATCCTCTTCAATACTCCTTTCATCCTGCTGCGTTGCTTTATCAGCTTCGTCTAACCCTGTCATACTTGATAAAGTGAGCACCGCATCTCTTACTGTACGGGCCATCGGACCGGCAGTATCATGATGATCAGAAATAGGAATGATACCAGTTCTACTAATTAGACCAACTGTCGGTTTTATCCCTACGATGCCATTATTGTTAGAGGGACAAACTATGGATCCGTTGGTTTCTGTTCCAATGGCCACGACACATAAGTTGGCGGCAACTGCTACACCCGAACCGGCTGAAGATCCACATGGATTGTGATTCAGTCTATATGGGTTTTTAGTTTGACCTCCTAATCCACTCCATCCACTAGATGATACATTGGAATGAAAATTAGCCCATTCACTTAAGTTGGTTTTTCCCAGGATGATTGCTCCAGCTTCCTTCAGTTGTTGTACTAACGGAGCATCCGCATTAGGATAAGCGTCTTTCATAACGATTGAGCCAGCTGTGTTAGGCATACTATCACCGGTATCAATGTTGTCTTTAAGTAATATAGGAATTCCGTATAATGGTCCTGAAAACTCCATTTTATCTAAAGATTGAGCCTGTTCCCTTACCCTTGGATTAATGGTAATTACAGCATTAAGATTTACACCATTTTGATCTATACTGTCTATTCTTCTTAAGTAAAAATCAACTACATCACGTACGGAAAAGTCACCGTTGCGATAACCGTTGTGTAAATCATCGATCGTTACTTCGGGATCTAGATACAAAGGACTCTCTTTTGAATTTGAAACCGATTCACACGACCCTAAGACAATGAGGATCAAAAGCAAATAAAAAATGGATATTCTCATATCGCAAAGATAATAAGAGTTTTTAACCGAATACTTCCTAAATTAGCAAACACAAAATTGGATATGAATAAGGTATACAAGAATGCCGCTGAGGCTTTAGAGGGAGTGAATTCGGATATGACATTTATGCTAGGTGGATTTGGATTATGTGGTATTCCGGAGAATGCCATTTCAGAATTGGTCAGACGAGGAATCAAAGGTTTGACCTGTATTTCTAACAACGCCGGGGTGGATGATTTTGGTCTGGGCTTGCTTTTGCAGAAGAGGCAAATAAAAAAAATGATTTCATCATATGTTGGTGAAAATGATGAATTTGAAAGACAAATGCTGTCTGGTGAACTGGAAGTTGATTTAATTCCTCAAGGGTCACTTGCTGAAAGATGTCGGGCTGGTGGTGCAGGTATACCTGCATTTTTCACGCCCGCAGGTTATGGAACGGAGGTCTCTGAAGGGAAGGAAATGCGCTATTTTAATGGAAAACCACATATTCTGGAAACTGCATTGACAGCCGATTTCGCTTTTGTAAAAGCCTGGAAAGGTGATAAGTACGGGAACCTCATCTACAAAGGAACAGCCAGAAATTTTAATCCGGTAATGGCCATGGCAGGTAAGATAACGGTTGCTGAAGTGGAAGAATTAGTAGAGCCCGGAGTTTTAGATCCTTATTTTATTCATACCCCTGGCGTTTTCGTCCAAAGGATTTTTCAAGGAACCAACTACGAGAAAAGAATTGAACAAAGAACAGTTAGACCAAAAAAAGATGCTAAATAAAAATCAAATTGCCCAAAGAATTGCTCAGGAGTTACGAGATGGATGGTATGTGAACCTTGGAATTGGTATTCCTACTTTAGTAGCCAATTATGTGCCTGATGATATCAATGTTGAATTTCAATCTGAAAATGGAATACTGGGCATGGGCCCATTTCCATATGAAGGGGAAGAGGATGCGGACATGATCAATGCTGGGAAACAAACCGTAACCTTAAAGCCTGGTGCATCAGTATTCGATTCATCTACAAGCTTTGCCATGATTCGAGGTCAACATATCCAACTGACAGTTTTAGGGGCCATGGAAGTTTCCCAGGATGGTGATATTGCCAACTGGAAAATTCCTGGTAAAATGGTGAAAGGCATGGGCGGCGCAATGGACCTCGTAGCATCTGCTGAAAATATCATTGTAGCTATGATGCATACGAACCGGAGTGGTGCCTCTAAATTATTAAAAGCGTGTACACTACCCATTACCGGAGTGAAGTGCGTCAGCAAAGTGGTGACCAATCTTGCTGTCCTGGAAATTAAGGATGGAGCTTTTCATCTGCTGGAAAGGGCCCCTGGAGTAAGCGTCGAAGAGATTAAAGGATCAACAGAGGGAGCACTTATAGTAGGTGGAGAAATTCCAGAAATGCAATTATAAATGAAAGATCACTTTATCTGGTCGAACTTTAAAGCTTGTTTTTGAAGCATTAGAAAAAGGTCGAAAGAATATTATTCCGCAGAAGAACAGATCAATACTGAAAGTCACCTCTGGTCTTTTTGTAATTTCAATCCATGCACTATTCATGTCGTCTGACCAGTAAATATCATCTATGATGATAACAGATTGCTCATGTGTTTTCTCTTTAATTTGGTGATAATATTCTGAAGTGGCCAGACCATCATGATGTCCATCTATAAATGCCAGATCTATTTTTGGTAGGTCACTTATAACTTGTGGAACTGTTTTAGAAAATTGACCTAATATAGGGCGTATGTTATCCATTTCCATTTGACTGAAGATATGATTGGCCATTTGAAATGACGCAGGATCACCTTCCAGGGTGTAAACCACGGCATCCTTTCTGGCGCCTCCAAGATAAAGACTGCTTACGCCTAATGAAGTTCCCAGTTCCAAAATATGCTGACATTCCAGAAAATGAACCAACCTGAACATTAATCGGCATTGGTATGGATAAGAAAGTGCATTTTGAGCTATCTTTGAAATGGTACGTTCACCTGCGTTGTGCGATGCACTTCCTGCTCCAAATTCTTGAAAATGGATGACATGCTTATTCCTTTTAAGACTTGCTCTGATACCTTCATAGTCGCGAAATGCATAAAACCATTTATCGTCTTTAATTACATTTTGATGGAGATCAGCCATAAATTCTGATTCCAGCGAAGGCCCACTTTGTGCCAGCAGTAAAAATTTTAAATATTTTGCGATGTGAGAAATGAAAGTAGGTTTTTATTCAAAGCGAAGATAAAATTATATCTTTATTTGTTTAAATATATTACAGTTTGAACATTAGACTTTTACTGTGCCTATTCCTACCCATACTCACATTAGCTCAAAGTGAATTTGAAGGCTCTCGCATGCCTTTTGGACAAGATCTCGTGAATTCAATTACACCGATTGCAGTAGCAGATATTAATGGTGATTTCTTAGATGATATAGTACTGTTAGATCAGGGAAATCGATTAAAGATGTTCTACCAAACACTCAACAGAGATCAATTTTCATTTCACAACTTTGGCAGAGTAGCAAATGGATCTCAATATGGGATCAATGTTGCAGATTTAGATAACGATGGGATAGGGGAGGTACTGTTGGGAGGATACTACGATGGTCTTAAGATTTACAAGAAATTTTTTGGCACTGAAAACTATTTGCAAGCTTTCAAAAGTTCTTCTGATTTCTATACACAGAATATTGCTTTGAATGATATTAATCAGGATGGATTAGTCGATATTCTTGTCAATGACGATGAAGGTGCTCCCAAGCTTTGGGAAAGTAAGAACGGAATGCAGTTTCAGACTTTTTTTCCTATTGATTTTAAAGCGATAGGTGAAGAAGCGTCTGGAAACTATGGTGCCATTTGGACTGATTTTGATCTGGATGGAGATCGAGACCTGTATATTTCCAAATGTAGATTGGGCGTAGAGGATGCACTCGACCCCAGGAGGGTAAATCAACTGTGGGAAAATGTCGAGGGTGTATTTGTAGAAAATGCAGCTAATTATCAGTTAAATGTAGGTGAACAAACCTGGGTGACGGAATTTGCTGACTTGGACAACGACCTCGATTTGGATGTGATCATGCTTAATCACACCGGTGGAAATTTCATTTATGAAAACATGGGAGACGGTCAGTATACAAAGAAGGCAATAGGGGACTACTGGAATGAAATACTAGAAGGGATCCAACTGATCGTTAGGGATTTCGATAACAATGGTTATAAAGATATACTGATAGGAGGATATGGGTCAAAGATTTTTTGGAATCAAGGAGACTTTAGCTTTACTGAGGATCAGACTTTTTTAGATGAAAAAGAAGCCAGATCATTAGCCGTAGGAGATCTTAATAATGATGGCTTTCTGGACATTTACGCCAGCTTTAATGAAACCCTTATTAACATCAATGAATATGAACCAGATGAAATTTTCTTTAACCAGGGCAATCAAAATCAATATTTAAAACTAAGTCTCATTGGCACTGCAGTCAATAGAGATGCCATAGGCACAAAAGTGGTGATCAAGTATAAAAATGGCCAACAGATATATGAATTGAAATCTGGGGTGAGTTATGGAACAGGAAATTCCAGGCATATTATTTTCGGGCTACCGGGCATAGGAATCATTGACTCCGTAATTGTAGAATGGCCGGATGGTACAACTGATATATTTCATGACTTAGTCACTAATCACCATCATCTCATAGTGCAAAACTCAGGACCAATCAATTTCCCTGAAATCATATGGACAGACAAGCAAGTATTATGTCCAGAAGAGACGTTTTCAATATCCGCTTATGGATACGAACAGTACTTTTGGCCGGACTTCAGTACTTCTTGTGAATTTGTTACTGATGTCCCGGGATGCTATAGTGGCTTTCTTTTTTTGGAAAATATAGAGCTCAGGACTGGATTAATTTGCATTGAATCTGAGGAAAACTATGCTGTACCTACAGTAGATTTGGACACACCACAGAGAATATACTGCAAAGATGCTACAGTGACAGCAATAAAGCATGATCTGGACAGTTGGTGGCCCAATGGATCAAATGAATTAAGCCAAGTATTTCAAGTCACCGACAGCATTTATCTGAATTATGAAAGCTGTTCGCAAGAATACGTTACACCTCTATTAGAGTTACCCATTATGGAAGTGGATACGCCGGGGTGGGTCATAGGTACCATCGAAGCTGGTGAAAATCTTGAACTCGTGGCATCGGGTAAACAAATCCTATGGTACACAGATCCCTCTTCAGACGAAGTGATTGCTGAAGGAAACCATTTCACTGTTCATAAAGTGCTTAATGACACTTTTTTTTATGCGGTAAATAGAGTAGATTCCATCCTACTGGATTCATTTGAAATCGATATACCCGAAATAGAAATGGGATTTCCTCCGGATCAGATCAATGGAGGCTTAATTTTTTCCATAGATAGTTTTCACACTAAACTCATTTCAGTAAAGTGCTACACAGATAGATCTGCAGTCAGAAGATTTCAGGTGGTGGACTATTGGGGAAGGGTGATAGCCGAAAAGGAAGTATTGGTCGGTCCCGGTGAATCTCTGGTTTATTTAGACTTTGCCCTGGCGCCTTCTAATTACTATCAGTTAAAAACTGATTCTAAATTGAATATCGAAAACTTTGGTCACAAGTCGCCCAGATTTGAACGGAGCTCTTATGACGAGGGAATATATCCTCTTTTTTCCAATACTAAAAACGTAATATTACGTGGTTCTACAGGCGGCCAGGATGTCTACTATTCCTTTTTTGAACCCATCTTCCAGGAATTCGCGCTATCGTGTACCTCTGATAGGGTAGAGGTAAAGGCATTTGTGGATAGAAGTAGTCGTATACAGAATGATCAGAGTTCATTACTAGAAATCTCACCCAACCCGGCCAATGAATATCTAAAGGTAAATGTCACAAAAGACCATCTTTCTTATTTCATCTTTAATTATCAAGGTCAGATCATACAGAAAGGACACATAAACGAAGACACTATTGATATTTATAATCTTTTGCCTGGATTATATGTGATTCAGTTAGGAAACTATGTAAAGAAGTTTGTAAAAAATTAAAAGACATCTCCAGTATGGAGATGTCTTTTTTTAAAGGGTGGAAGATGGGATTTGAACCCACGACTTCCTGAACCACAATCAGGCGCTCTAACCAACTGAGCTACAACCACCATTTTGCACTTTTTGTCAAAAGCGACGGCAAAAATACAGTTTTTACTTTATTAAATTGAATTTGGCAGCCTTCAAATTTTAATTTTTTTTCGCAATGCGATTTTAGGTTCAAGTAAAGCCTGGTTTATAAAAAAAAAGCCTCCTTCTGATGAAGGAGGCTAATTGTTATTACACTTCTTATAGTTTTCCAGACCAGCTCATTTAATCTGCAGGTGCCGGATCCTCCATTAATTCAAATGTTCTGGTCACGGGATTAAGAGGGGTATCTACTCTATTGCCGTCTTTATCTACCAGTGTTAATCTGATGGAGTTGATACCCATGGGCAGACCTTCTACAAAGTAGGGCTGCCAAGTATCAAGCATGTGTTCCTCCCCATTGATTTCAGCTTTCACTTTGTAACCATCCGCTGACAAATTAGTATTGACCAGGTAGAAATCTAACATGATCTTTTCAGTGTCTTTTCCTACATAGCTTCCTTTAGGTCTGCTATAAAACAGCATGGGCTCTTCGATGTCGGACTCCTCTGTGATACTGTTACCATTCACCGTTATTTTCTTTGCTACATGAGCAGCATCAGTTTTGATGGATTCGTGATATGATCTACTAAGAAAAGCAAGCATGTGATGCTCACCGTCTTCAATTTCGTAGTCAAAATCTGCAGTGTATTTCGCAGCATAAGGTTCGTTGTCGACAATCAGATGGATGTGTTGACCTTTATCCGAATTAGCACACATCTTAGTTGATGCATCCGAGGTCTGCTCTCCCAATTGATAATCTGTTGCTTCGATGCCAAAGCTAAATTTACTATTTTGATAGTTGACAGAGGTAATCTCTGCATCCGGAAACGCAGGAGAGTCTGAGAAAGGGCTGATGGTAAATTTCTTTTCCTCCGAATTCATTTCCATATTTTCATCTGAAACATTCTCTGTTTCAGAAGTATTCTTACAAGACAAGGTTAGAAATGAGATCACAAAAAGAAAGGCTATAAATTTAGAATTCATTTTAAGTAGTTTAATTGCAATTAATTAAAAGTAGTGAAGAAATTCAGTTTCTTCTCTACTACAATAATGAAAATTGTGCTCAGATTGTTCGTGAATTTCGTCAACCAAATTTTATTTTATATTTTTAAGTGTAAGAATGCACTGATTAACTTCAATTTTTATATTATTTAATTTTGTAATATATTGATTTCATGTTAAATTGCATGATTGTTGCTTATTATAGGATTGAAGAATTTTTTTAGGTAAATAGTTTACATAAGTACATTTTTTACTTTCTGAATAATTAAATTTATAAACCTTTGACCAAGGTGGCTATATGAGCAACTACACAGACAAAGAGCTTGTTGCGTTTCTGAATGATTCGGATGATGGAGCGATAGAGAAGATTTTTAAACAGTATTATTCTTACATTTGTAGTGCTGTTTATAAGATAATTCCTGATCCAAATCTTACAGAAGATCTAGCTCAAGATGTGTTTTATGAGTTGTGGAGAAAGAGGGAAAAAATTCAGATTACCAGTTCTTTGAAAGCCTATCTGAAACGCGCCGCTATCAACAAAGCTTTGAACTACATACGTAGTAAAAAGATGAAGTTTGATAACGACGATGACGATGCAGTGGTTAATATTTCCGTTAGGAGCTCTGAAAAGAGTTTAGAAGCTATGGAGCTTCAAGAGATTATCAATGATGCGATTGACACTCTACCAGAGAAATGTCGAATCGTATTTATGATGAGTAGATTTGAAGAAATGAGCTATAAGGAAATAGCAGCCGCACTTGAAATTTCTATTAAAACCGTAGAGAATCAGATTTCAAAGGCTTTGAAGATATTAAAGATAGCAGTAAATCCTTATTTGGATAAAGAGATATAAAAATTTCTTAATTTGAGTAGGGGGACATTTGATAAGTAGTGTCTTACTGTTAATATACGCTTAAAATTATGCATGACAAATCAGTAATGACGTTGCTGCACAGGCAACTTACTGATCAGTTAGACGGTGCCGACAGGCAGCTTTTGATTGATTGGTTAGCCCATTCTTCACAAAATGTAGAAGAGCAGCAGAAAGTTTCCCAGGTGTGGGAATTATCTAAGGGTTATACTCCTACGTACGAACCTGACGTAGATAAGAGTTTTCAAAAATTTCAAAAAAGGCTACAGGCCGATCTTCCTTCACAACAACCGGCTAAAGTAATTCCATTAAATCCTATTAAGGATTGGATGAAATACGCTGCGATCGGTGTTATTCTCATAGGAGCGCTTATAGTCTGGCAAGTTTCTAACTCGCTTAATGTTGATCAGCTAATGGTTTCAACCATCACAAATGAAGTGAAGTCGATTGATTTGGTGGATGGAACTAAAGTTTGGGTAAATGAAAAATCTACTTTTACCTATCCTAGCAAATTTATAAATGGAAATAGGGAAGTGATTTTAGAAGGTGAAGCTTTCTTTGATGTCGAAGAAAATAAGAAAAAACCTTTTATCATCAGAACTGAAGCAGCTAATGTCCAGGTACTTGGTACTTCTTTTTCCGTGAATACAGCCAATAAAGATGGTTTGATGGAAGTGGAAGTGAAAGAAGGCACTGTAAGGGTAACCCCGGAAGGAAGTAGCATGTCAATGGATGTCACGATGAATGAGAAATTGTACTACGATACTTCAGAGAAAATGTTTCTCGCCAAAGAACAGTTGGCAGTTTCCAACGCTGATTTCTTTGTAACCAATAAGTATCGTTTTGAAGATTCTAAGTATACTTATGTATTTGGAATTTTAGAAAGAGTTTATGATGTGGATTTCGAATTCGAATCTGAGGGCCTTGAAAATTGCACGTTTACCAGTCCTATAGAATTTGATAAAGAAAATATTAATAACACTATTAAAGTCATTGAGGCTGCATACAAGAATAGAAATTTGACCATCACTAAGCAAGGTGATGCAAAGTACTCTATCAATGCGGACCCATGTAATTAAAAGTATAAGCAATACTATTTAAAGCTTCTGTTGATCAGAAGCTTTTTTTTTGCCCAGACTGAAGTATTCGAAACCTGATGACTTTGGCATGATTTTGCCCGCATTTAAGTTGAGGATTATGGCAAAAAAAATATTACTACTATTCTTGATACTTTTTCCCTGGATTCTGCAATCACAAATTGAGCTTGCGGAGAAAAAGGTGTCATATACCTGTTATGAGAAACCACTTAACAAGGTTTTAGTCGATATCAGTACCCTTACAAATATTAATATTGCTTTTGACCCCACTATTATTTCTCCAGACTACATTGTTTCTATTAATATACGGGAAGAGACCTTATCTGATGTACTGACGGTATTACTTGCAGATACCAATTTAGAATTTGAATACATAGCTGGTCAGGTCGTGATCACCAAAAACGAAAATAAAGACGAAGAGGGTAAGTTTATTTTCTCAGGTTATATTGAAGATGCCAACAGTAGAGAGCGCCTGGCGTATGCCAATGTATATAGCAGTAAAGCCAACATTGGTGTTTTTACTAACGAATATGGCTTTTTTAGTTTTTCTTCTAAGGACTCATTGGTCAGTCTTCGATTTACCTATCTGGGCTACGAGGCCAATACAGCCATTCTAGATTCAAAGGAAAAGAACCATGTCATTAAAATGACACCTAATATTCTTCTTAATGAAATCATTATCGAAGATACCAGATTGGTAAAGAAAAACAACATTCAGGACGTTAATACCTTTCCAATTCACATATTAAATAATATGACAGCATTAGGAGGAGATCCTGATATAATAAGATTGGCAGGAATGCAGCCAGGAGTTTCTACTGGTGCAGATGGTTTGGGTGGCATCAATGTTCGTGGAGGCTCGGTAGATCAAAACCTCATACTGCTTGATGGTGTACCGGTATACAATACCGGTCATACTCTGGGAATGTTTTCAATTTTTAATACATCCATGATCAAAAGTGCAAAACTCTATAAAGACGCTTTTCCTGCAAAATATGGTGGAAGATTATCTTCAGTAATGGATATAAGGACCAAAGAGGGTAATCTCCAAAAATATTCAGGTGACTTCTCGCTGGGAACCATTTCTGCGAAGTTTACATTGGAGGGCCCTATAGTCAAAGATAAAAGTTCATTTATCATATCAGGAAGAAGGTCCATCGTGGATGCATGGATAAGATCCGGTTCCAGAGCCTTTAAAAATGCACAAGGCAATAATGGCCAGGTAGACTATACTTTTTATGACATCAATGGTAAATTAAAATTTCAAGTGGGTAAGAGTTCTACTTTTTACCTCAGCTATTATGAAGGAAGCGATGGATTTAGTGACAATACCATCATTGAAGCCAGAAAAGATTCTCTAGACACTTTCGATAATTTTGAAACTTCTTGGAGCTGGGGTAATAGAATTGTTTCGGCGAGATTGAGTTCAAAAGCTGGGAAGAAACTCTTTCTTAATACCACTGCCTATTATTCGCAATTCGCATTCGATGCTTTCAAGAATGAACAGACCAAGTGGGAGATTGAAAGGAGGCCAATCGATTTGATTTACAATGGAAGTTTGTTTCAAAGTAAAATAACAGATGCTGGTTTTAGAATGGATTTTAACTACAATGCCACGAACCGACATCAACTGCAATTTGGTACTGATCTGGTCAGGCATCAATTCGATCCTGGATTAGCGGTCATTAGTGAGGCGGATTCTTTGATAGGAATAGACGAAATCCTGACTCGTGAAAATCTTGTAGATAATTTACAACCAATCAAGGAAGTCGGATTTGAAGCCAATGTATACGTCGAAGACCGAATAAAGGCTACTGAAGCTATTGATGTGACTTTAGGTCTTAGGTCATCATTAATAAGATCCAGGGGAACAAACTTTTATGCTTTGTTACCTTCTATCATTATCAATTCAGAATTGACCGAAGATCACTTGCTTAGATTTACATTTTCAAGATCCAACCAGTTTTTGCACTTACTGACCACCTCTGGACTCGGATTACCAACTGACATATGGTTGCCCACCACTGACAGACTAAGACCGGAATCAGCTTGGCAAGTTAGTGGTAGCTTTTTAAGCAGATTTACTGAATTTGGTTATCTGGAAATCGGTGGCTTTTTCAAAAGGTTAAATAGAATTTTAACCTTGCGTGAAGGACCAGTCCTGGATATCAACAGTGGGGTAGATTGGGAAACAGAAATTCCGGTAGGCACCGGGTTAAGTTATGGATTTGAATCTACTTTAGTTAAGAATGTTGGCAAATTTAAGAACACTGTCTCATATACCTGGTCGAAGGCATCCCGACAATTTGCGGAGATCAATAATGGTGAAGTGTATCCATTTAGATACGATCGAAGACATATGATTAATTCAAATTTTACATATAGAGTCAATAAAAATATTGAATTGGCTGCCAATGCAATCTATCTCACCGGAAATTGGGTGACTGTCCCATCTAATACCATAAAACCGAGCGAAGATGAACCACTCTTTGTCAATATTTTTCTGAAAAAGAACAATACACAGTTGCCAGATTACAAAAGAATCGATGTGTCTGTCAACATTTACAACAAATATAGCTGGGGAAGGCAAAAGCTTTCTATTGGTGTGTACAATGTTTTCGACTGGAGAAATCCATTATTCTTCTATGTAAGAAGAAGTGAAAACCCTGAAGAAACCCCACAGAAAAAACAAATATCAATTTTACCTATACTTCCCTCTGTTAGCTACAGTCTGACATTCTAAAACTTATGTATTAGGTATAAATTAAATAAGTAACGAGGCTTGCAGAAGTCTATTTTATCCACCCCATTGGACATAAGATTCGTATCTTTATATATATGATTATCAGACACTTATGAAGAATTTGTAATATGTTAAAAATAATGAGAATCCAAATGTAATTTGTACATTTACAATTGAGAAATTTGAAACCAACTAGGATTACAGTGAAGCGACTAACTTACTTTTTATTCGGCCTTCTGTTTTTTTATTCCTGTGAGCAAGATGCCTTCTTTAATGTAGAAGGAGGACATACGAAACTTTATGCATTTTCAGAGATTACTCCTGAGGACAAAATTAAAGTTAAAGTCAATGTTGCACCCGGACTGAATACAGAAGATGATTATTTTTATCCCAAGCAGGCAGATGCTAAAGTAGTGCTGCTAAAAGACGGAAAACCATTAGATGACCCTGGGTTCCGTTATTTATCAAGGGAAAAAGCGTTTGTTTCACAAGGATCATTTCGACCTGAACCGGGTGTTGAATACGGTTTGAAAATTTCTCTAAAAGATGACAATAGTATTTCACCTATTGTAGGAACAACTGTCATCCCAGATCCCAACTTTATAAGTAAGTACTTGTTAGAAAAGTATAGTACTGAGCAATTTAACCCAAAGCATAAAAATCTTGAAGTCCAAATAAGAGTCCCTCTTAAAGAGTCTGAGCATCGGTACTTTGTAGTCAAACCATTTTTTAGAAATGCAGATGGTGAAAGAGAAGATTTGTTAATCAAGGAAATAAGATCTGGTAAAAATGGTTGCTATTATTCTAAGTTCAATGAAGGTCTCCTCGTCGATACAGATAAAATATCAGATGACATTGCACTAACGCTCGTCAATGAAAAATTTATTCCAGTACAATTTGAACTAGAAGAGATCCATTTTGAATTGGTGACCATAACTGGTCATGCTTATCAATATTATAAATCTTACTCCAAGCAGGTGGCTTCACAAACGGTTTCTTTATCAGAACCAGTCATTTCGTATAGTAATTTTGAAAATGGATTAGGCTTATTTACAGGTTACTCGAGTACGATCAATACGATCGAATTATACTAATTCTAACTGTAAACAACGAATTTCACGGATATATACTTTGGTTTAGTAATTGCTGAGAACAGCTATTTTCTTCAGTGATTAGTCTTTTGCCGTTGATTAATTCCTGCTTAAATCTCTCCACTACTATCAGGGCCGTTTATTTTGTACGCTCATATCAATAATATATTAGCTTTCCTACATTCAGCTGGTGTTTTTGGCCAAAGTCCTACGCTTCATGGTGAGGAGATCCTGATAGTATTTTCAATATATATAAAATTTACATATTATAATTTTTAGTTTGTAAGAATTATAACAATTGTATATCAGTGAGTTATGTTGGGAGATTGTCAACTATCTTCCAATTTAAAAAGAACCAGTAGGGGAGTGCCACTGAGTGAGTGTCTTTAATTCAGACGCAATTATGAAGACCTTATCAATAAGTAATAAGTGTTTGAAACAAGAAAAAAAAGTGACGTGGAAATTCAGATCAAAGCAGATTTTTTGAGAAATTTTCCTCTTTTTGAGGACCTCCCCCATTCAGAGTTAGTTAAGCTGGCAAGTATAATAGATAAAAAAGAATCTCCTAAATATCATTTTATCTACCAGGCTGGTGATCTGACAGATAGTATATTTTTTCTGGAAAAGGGAACCGTGAAAATAGGAACACATTCCAGCGAAGGAAAGGAAGTGATTAAAGCCATATTGCATCCGAAAGCAATGTTTGGAGAATTGTCCTTGCTTGGAGAGGAAAAGAGAAGTGACTTTGCCAAAACAATGGACTCGGCTACTTTCTACTATGTCATGAAAGTTGACGATTTTAAGGAAGTGGTGAGAAACAATTCCAAATTGAGCATGAAGTTGATTTCGATGTTAGGCAGAAAGCTGAAAAATACTGAAAGGAGACTAGAATCGCTCATCATCAAGGATGCAAGAGCAAGAATTATTGATTTTCTCAAGGATAATGCAAGAAATCAAGGTCGAAAAGTAGGGTTTGAAATGTTGCTGAAGCACAGTTTAACACAACAGGATATTGCAAACTTTACTGGTACAAGCCGGCAAACGGTGACTTCAGTATTAAATGATTTGAAAAAATCTAATCTGATATATTTCAAGCGTAAGAGTATTCTTATCAGGGATATGGCAGCATTAGTATAAGATATAAAAAAGTAAGTAGTAATTAGTAATTAGGTTTAGTTAATGTTTTCATGTAGCTGCTCAGCTACTTTAAACGAGTTAAAAAGGCGCCCGAAAAAGATCGAGTGCCTTTTTCCTTTTTAAGGCCACAAAAAACTTTATAAATTATTTTTCCTTTCAGAAATGAAATGTACTTTTGTGTCCGCTTCAAGGAGGAGTGGCAGAGCTGGTTGAATGCACCGGTCTTGAAAACCGGCGTGCGTTAACGCGTACCGGGGGTTCGAATCCCTCCTCCTCCGCATAGCAATAAGAGCTGTCTTCATGGACGGCTCTTTTTATTTATGCGCTCCTTTCTACTTACGAATTTTTTATATTACATTCGGACATCGTGAACATAGATTACACCGCCATTATTAAGAAAGCCTGGGAAGGCTACGGAGATATCAGAAGCATTAAGAAGGTTACTAATATTAGTGTCGAGGTTTCTACTAATGCAGTTTATAAAATTGATCTGGATGATAGAAATATCTTGTTTGCTAAACTATCTTACTTCGGCATGCATGAAGCATTTTCTAACGATCATGTGATTATCAATGCCTTGAGCAATAATCTCGGATTACCTTTTGATGGATTTTTGGCCAGGTCACTAATGAAAGGTAGAAGTCTTTATATATATCGATATAAAGATGCGGATGTTGACGCCTCTTTGGTTTTTTATCTCCCTGTCAAAATTAATAAAAGGCCGCCCAGAAGATTAGATGAAACGCAAATTGTAAAATTAGCAAGAAGCATTGCCCATTTTCATCTTTGCTGCAACCAGATTCGTAAGACGCTTCCCGAGTCCAACAAGGATATATTTGATGACATCAGACATCTGAAAAGAGACTTAAGTGATGGTCATTCGCATTTTTCACATAACAGTAACTTAGTCAAAGAGCAAATCTCGATATTCTTGTCCAGATGCGATGATCTTCATTATAGAGCATTCAACAAAATTCCTGTTTTTCTTGATTGGAACATTGGTAATTTCAGTGTCTCTGAAAATTTCGCATTGTTTTCAAGATGGGACTATGATTGGTTCAGAGTAGATTCAAGAATCTTGGATTTCTATTTTCTGGCAAGAGTTGTGTCGAATATTGGTGATCAAACTGTGTTTCACTATAACTTTGATATATTGAAAGAAGACAGGTTTTTGCTTTTTCTGAAGAACTACCATGAAGTATTTCCGCTGGACCCTAATGAACTTCATTTTATTAAAGAGGGCTATCGATTTTTTATTCTAAATTATGTAGTTCGAGAAGGTCGAAGGTTTTTCCATGATGATTATAGTTATAAATTACAATCAGAATCTTATCAATTCTTGCCCCATTTGGACGATCAATTAGATACAAATATATATCTTAAAAAGTTGAATTTATGAGTGCGGGACATAGGATGAAATTGAGCAGTTTTGAAGCTGTACAAAGAAAGTATAAAGCTATTTTTTTAGACTCTTTTGGAGTAATAAAGAATGCTCATGGTATCATCGAAGGCGTCGTTGAAAGCGTTAAACACATGAGGTCACTGGATAAAGAAATCATCATTTTGACCAATGATTCTTCGAGAAGTCCTAAAGAACTAGCAGCTAATTTTCATAGGCTTGGTCTGGAATTGGTGGATGAAGAGGATATAATCAGTTCAGGTATGATGGCTCGCGCATTCCTCAGAAATAAGATCAAGAAAGGAACCATTGTCTATGTAGGAACGCCGGGTTCATCATTTTATGTCCAAGGCCTGGGCAGGCCGACAGTTCCTATTAATGATCTGGACATTGACCAAATAGAAGAAGTTTCTGCACTTGTTTTTCTCGATGATGAAGGTTTCGAGTGGCAAACTCATATCAACAAATGCGTTAATCTTTTGCGGCTTAAAAGTATTCCTGTTATTGTAGCCAACACAGATAATACTTATCCAGTTAGTACGAGAGAAGTTAATATTGCAACGGGAGCAATTGCAAGAATGGTAGAGAAAATCAGTAAGAAAAAATTTATTTACTTCGGTAAGCCCGATTCTCAGATGTTTATCTATGCCTATGAGCGTCTAAGCAAGAAGATAAGAGTAGAACGGAATGAAATTCTAATGGTCGGCGATACGCTCAGAACGGACATTATGGGAGGAAATAAATTTGGGATGTCCACTGCGCTGGTCCTTTCAGGGAATACTTCTGAAACTCAAATGCGTACGTATATCAAAAGTACCGGTATCATACCTAACTATATTTGTCCCAGTATAGCTATTGATTAGCAGCAGCTCTGATTTCTTCTACTTCCTTAATTTCCTTAGCCAGGGGTTCCCCCAAAAGTTGTAATCCACTTTCCGTTATGACATAATCATCTTCGATTCTGATTCCACCAAAATCACTCAGATGATTCAGGGCTTTATAATCTATGAAATCTGAGTATTTTCCTTCAGCTTCCCACATGTCGATCAATTGTGGAATAATATAAATGCCCGGCTCTATGGTAATGACAAATCCTTCTTCAAGAGAACGTCCTAATCTTAAAGATTTAAGTCCAAATTCTTTAGATTTCAGCATGCCGCCACCGTAGCCTACAAACTGTTCTCCCAGGTTTTCCATATCGTGCACATCCAATCCCATCAAATGACCTAAGCCGCATTGAAAGAACATGGTGTGAGCTCCCTGAGCGACAGCTTCTTCGGCATCGCCTTTCATGATTCCTAATTCTATCAATCCTGCTGCCAATGTTTTGGAGGATGCAAGATGTATATCCACAAATTTGGCTCCTGCTTTGCAGTTTCTGATAGCTGTTTTTTGTGCATTTAAAACGATTTGATAAAGATCAGCTTGCATCGCAGTAAATTTGCGATCGACTGGAAAGGTCCTGGTCATGTCTCCGGCGTACAGTTGATTAGATTCTAATCCACCGTCAAACAAAACCATATCGCCCGAATTCAGGGTGTTGTCATAAGAATGATTGTGCAGTATATGACCCTGGGTGGTGCAAATGGGTAGAAAGCTGAAGTCGGCATTCTGGCCCCTTGCATAGGCTTGCGCAATGGCGATCAATTCGTATTCTTTCATAGACCGTTTTGCATTAGCCATTACTTCAAAGTGCATTCTACTGGTTCTGGTACATGCTTCGTGAAGGGCTTCGATTTCCTCTGGCGATTTCTTGTTCCTTTGGTTGACGACCGCTTCAATTAATTCTTCGGAAGGCTCACCCAAACCTTGAAGTCGCATTTCATGTAAGGGTCTGTAGGGAGGGAGAAAATGCAAGTTACCGTCCAAATCTTTATTAAGGTTTGCCAATGGTTTTACCTTTTCAATTCCAACTCGCTCAGCAAGTTCTTCCAGATTGGGTAAAGGGCCGGTCCACACTATATCATCTATGCTCAAATCATTACCATATAAAGTTGTTTCGCCTGTATTGGCATCGATAATGACGTCTAGATTGGCAATATTCAATCCGCAATAATATAGAAATGTACTGTCTTGTCGAAAGGGGTACCAATTGTCTTTGAAATTAACAGAACTCTCTCTATTTCCCTGCAGAAATATTTTTCCTCCCGGAATTTTATGGGCCAGTTTCTTCCTTCTATCTACGTAGACCTCTTTCTTAAATTGACTTAGCTTCATAATTTTAGTTTCGTTTAGCTGATAAATGCAAGGATAAGTTTATAAATAAGGTATCCAAACAAGATACCAAGCCCCCAGTTCCTCAGATATGTTTTCTTTTTCAATTTTCAGAGCTTTTCATTCCCGGCTGTTCAATTTCAAATTCTTCTTCGCTTTTTGCCTTGTCTACAATAGATTTGACGTCATTGAGCAGTTGCTTCGCATCATAAACTATTCCATCCTTGATGGTGTATTTTACCCCACCGACCCTAACGACTTCATTATCATCCGTTAATTTTATAGCACCTGTTCCGTATAATACTTTAAAATTGGCCAGCGGATTTTCTTCTACTACTACCAAATCTGCATATTTACCAATTTCGACAGAACCAATAACATCGGCTGCCCCTAAAGCTTCTGCGCCATTGAGTGTCGCGCTCATCACAACTTCCAGGGGGTGAAAACCAGCTTCTCGCAACAATTCAAGTTCCCGGATATAGGCGAATCCATACAATTGGAATATAAATCCGGAATCTGAGCCCGTAGTTACCCGACCTCCTCTGTTTTTATATTCATTGACAAAAGTCATCCATAGATTATAATTCTCACGCCAATTCACCTCTTGTTCCGTGCCCCAGTTATGCCAATATGAACCATGACTGATTTTACTTGGAAGATAAAACCTCCAGAGTGAAGGTAACGTGTAGTCTTCATGCCATTCTGCTCTTCTTGCTCTGTGAAGGTCCCTGCTCGCTTCGTAAATGTTAAAAGTAGGATCCAGGGTAAAATCTAGTTCAAGAAGTTCTTCCATAACTTTATTCCAATGGTCAGAATAAGGTTTTGCAGCTTGCTTCCACAATCTGCCCGCTTCACCGAAACGATCTTGTTCGTTTTGATAATTATAATCAGCCGGGTAATCCTGAATGATTCGGTCTTCAAATAAAGCCTCAGGCAAGCCATACCAGTGTTCCATACTGGTTAGACCTGCTCTTGCCGAATTGAGAACGTTCCATCTGGTGACAGCTAGCTGCGCATGATGACAAGCAGATCTCAGTCCCAACTTTTTATTTTCCTGTAATGCTGCCTCCATGAGTTCCGGCGCTGCGCCGAAGAATTTGATGCCATCAGCACCTTTTACTTTATTACTTCTGACCCATTCTTTGGCCTGATCTGGTGTAGAAATAGGGGTTTCGGCACCTTGTCCAAAGGAAGTATAGGCGAAAATTCTCGGTGCAGTAATTTTGTTTTCTTTGGAAAGTTCTTTGTGCTTTAATACCCAGTCCAGTCCATTACCACAGGCTGGATCACGGACAGTAGTAATTCCGTGCGCCATCCATAACTTAAAGACGTATTCACCATCAGGTGCTTGCGTTTTTCCTCCTATATGGCCGTGCATGTCTATAAAACCAGGCAAGACATAGTGCCCTTCTAAATCGATAGACCTTCCCCCCTCTTTCAACTTCGGTCGATCACTGTCTTTAATGACTACTCCGGGATAACCCACATTATGTATTCCGGTTATGATATTATTTTCAATGACGATATCTATTGGACCGCGCATGGGTGCTCCAGTACCATCTATTAGATTAACACCTCTCAGAATCAACTGACTGTAAGGACCTTCACCCTCTTTCAACAAAGGAGATTCTTTCACCTGTGCAAATGAAAAAACGAGGTAAAGAGTAAAGAGATTGGTTAGAATGATCTTCATCTAAAGTAGTTTATTATAAATCATAAAAAATATTGGAAAGATAGTGTTCTGGAACTGAAGTGTACGTGTAATGAACAGGGAAGTACCACTTTAAACTACTCAATACATCTTGAAAATGTTTCTGATTAAGAAACATGGATGGTTCCAGGTTTAAAACCAGCTGATTCATGATTCCATCTTTGGTCATGACGTTAATATGAGAAATTTTTGGAAAGTGAAAGCCATTTTTCACCAGGTAAGCTAAAATTAATTTTCGTGTAAAGGGATGTAGGACAGATTCTGCCGGATCTCCACCCATAATGTTTAATTCTCCCGAAAACTGGTCAGGCGTTGGCTTAAGCCAATTCTGAATATGACTTCTGAACTCTTGCCTGTAGTAGTAATTGAGTAATTCACCATACGAAAATCTCCGATCCTCTTCCCGACTATATGAAAAAACTTTTACTCCATGTCCATCTCTCAATAAGTGGTCGGAGATTAAATTTTCAACAGTATAAGCTTGGAAAGGGGCACCGACATCTGGAATTTCTAATTCGAAATAGGTAAAACCATCTTCTCCTTTTGCGATCTGAGGCGTTCGACATGCCAATTTAGCTTTACCTAAATGCGCCATAAAAGACCTGTCCCATTCCAGATCTCTATGAGACAAAGGCACTTTTGACAATGCTTTCAACTGAATAGAATGTTCAATTCCCTCATCAGGTTTTTTAGAAAAAAGTCGCTTTAGAACCATTACTTTTTATTTAAGCTTGTTCAAGTTATGAAAAAAATGTAATTCATTCATATGATGATTAAATTTAATATATATTTACACTATGGATCAATTATTTGTTGTATTGGTAGTCTTAGTTATGATTGTTGTAGGAATGTTGATTTACAATCTGCTACAGATTCAAAATGTTAACAAATCTTTGCTAAGCAAAAACGCTGAATTAGAACTGGTATTGAATAAGCACATTCAAGAAAATTTCTTTAATTTTCAGAGTGTCATTTTGCGCCAATTAGATCAGCAGGAATCACAACGACAATTTATTTTCAATCAAATCAACAAAGACCAAAAAAACCTGCACGAAAATGTAAGTAAGAACCTGGGTGAAATGAGGGAAATAGTTGAAGAAAAATTGCACAAAACATTGGAGAACCGGCTATCACATTCCTTCAAGCTCGTTTCAGACTCACTGACAAAGGTCCAGAAAGGTTTAGGTGAAATGCAGGTGTTGGCCAATGGAGTAGGGGATTTGAAGCGTGTTTTATCCAATACGAAGTCTCGCGGTGTCCTGGGAGAAATTCAGTTGAGTAGTATTCTTGAGCAATTATTGACGCAGGAACAATATGCCTTAAATGTTTCTACCATTCCTAATACCCGAAACCACGTGGAGTTTGCCATAAAGTTTCCGGGGAACAATGAAAAGTTACCTTATATATGGCTGCCTATTGATTCTAAGTTCCCTTTAGATGTTTATGAGCAGTTATTGGATGCTTATGAGGACGGAGACAAGCAAGAAGTAATGGTCGCTAAAAAGAAACTTTCCAATGCTGTGAAAACCATGGCCGGTGATATTCAACGTAAGTATATATATCCGCCATACACGACGGAATTTGCGATTATGTTTTTACCCACAGAAAGTCTTTATGCTGAAGTTTTGAGAATTCCTGGCTTGATTATGGATATACAAAATGATAATAAGATAATGATGGTGGGGCCTAACAACCTGGGAGCATTCCTTACTTCATTACAGCAAGGCTTCAAAAGCCTGGCCATTGAAAAACGTACAGATGAGGTCTGGAAGCTGCTGAGCACAGTTAGAACAGAATTTGGAAGATTTGGGGATATTCTGGATAAGACACAAAAGAAAATATTAGAAGCGAATAAAATAATTGAAACAGCCAGTTCTAAAAGTAGGACCATTGAAAGAAAACTAAAAGGAATGGAAAAAATTAGTTTTCTGGATTAAGGACAAATTTTAAGGATATGATGTTACTGCGTTTAGCAGACAAATAAGAAAAAATTAAAATTATTTCGAATTCTACATCAACAAATAGTGCATTAAAATCGTTCTTATACAAATACCACAGATACCGAGATTCGCAGAACATTTTTAGGAGTTAAAAGTAATTTCACAAATGTATTTCGGTCTGTAACCATAGCACACTGCAGAAAACTATTTATTTAATAATTATAATCCTTTAGTAATGGAAAGACTTAAAAGAATGCTAAGAGCATTTTTCAGCTTTCTCTTCATAAGCTCGAGAAGAAGAAAAATCGCCATAAGCACAGAAGAAGATTATGAAAGATGGTTAGGAATTTAATTTTCCTAACCTTTTTTTTGTTAAAGACCAACCCTTTCCTCCTTTCCCTCCGTCTACATAAACAATGAAGTCATCATTAGATCGAATCATCGAGGGGTGCATTAAGAATAAAAGAAAATCCCAGCAGGAGTTATATAATCTATATTTTCCTAAGATGATTGCCATGTGTTTTCGATACACATCGGATGAAGATAAGGCCATGATGATACTTAACGATGGCTTTCTGAAAGTATTTAAGAACATTCACACCTTTGAGTTTAAAGGGTCCTTCGAAGGTTGGGTCAGAAGATTGATATTTAATTGTATCTCAGATCATTTTAGAAAAGAAAATAAGTATCTGAAACTAATGGTATTCGAAGAAAAAGAGAAGCGGTCAGATGAATTGGTTTTAGACTCCTTATTCTATGATGATTTGCTGCGGCTGGTCAATAAACTGCCCGGCAATACCCACAAGGTATTCAGTCTATATGCAATAGAAGGTTTCAATCATAAAGAAATCGCAGAAATGTTGGATATCAGTGAGGGTACTTCGAAATGGCATCTTTCAGAAGCGCGTAAAAAACTCAAGGCAATGATTCGCAACACAAAGACAACCATTAATCATGCAGGATAAAAATTACAAACGATTGGCGAAGCAAGGGTGGAAAGACATGGAGACTTTGCTGGACAGTGAGATGCCGGTTAAGAGAAGAAGATATATGGTCCCCCTCTTATTGCTATTGGGCATAATAGGCCTCGGTGGTTGGTGGCTTATGAATTTAGAGCATTCTGCCAAGCGATCGGAGGAGATTGCCATAGATCATTCACAGATAGAAAGTACAGAAAATAAATCAGATAGACTGGACCAAGGTATTAAAGAACCATTGAAAAAGGAGTTCAATGACACGGAGGCTTTCTTAGCAAAAAATAAAAATGAACATGTTCTAAAGCAGAAAGCTAGTGTTAAAAACAAAAATAAAGAATTGGTTTCTAACAATGTCAGTTCAGCACCAATAAACACCAAACTAAATGATCAACTCTTAGCAGAAAAACGAACTGATGAAAAAAAGATCAACAAGGAAGGAAGCTTAGGCAATATGGATGTTGTCGGAGACGAGACTTTATCAAATCTTGATCAAAATGAGAGCAACTCAAAAGAATTCAGTAAAACTGAAGTAGCAAAACATGTTTCTGCCATTGATGAAGAGAAAATTGGGTCTGAACGAGTTAGACTTCCCATTATGGTTACTTTACTTGATAAACCTGCTCTTTCTCGCGTTAATGATAGTAGAGAGAATGATGCCATTAACATACACCTCATTCCTGAAAAATACAAATACAAGCCAGACACCGATGTTATATTGGAGGCAGGCGCATTGTTTTCATCGTTCAATACCAATCGGGGGGTTTATGCCGGCATGGGAATAGAATACTACTTGGGCAGAAGGTGGTCCCTCCAGACTGGTGTAAAATATATCAGATTTAGTTCCAAAGGGATTCTTAGAAATATTGGACTAGCAAATAACTTTGAATTGTTTAATGAGCAAACAGATCCTGCGTCAGACCCGGGTGGGTTTGTGCCTGAAATTGAAAACGATATGGATACCAAAGTGTCTGGCGAGGTTTTTAAAGCGGTTAACCAAAGTATCAATCGCATCTCAATGTTAAGTGTTCCCTTAGTTGTCAATTATAAACTGACAAGGAAGCAATCATTGGGACTAGGTGCGTCCTATCATTACACCTTAGGTGCTCAATCTGATGAAGGCAGTCTGCGTGATGGAAATAGAGGATTAGAAAGTAGTCTTGGTAGCTTTCAATACAACGAAGCAGTAATCTTCACGATGAATCGGCATTTATTTAGCTTTCAAACCAAATATCGTTATGAATTGATGAAAAATTTAGGCTTGAATGCTGGTTTTAATCTTGGTTTAAATGAAATCATACATACCACTGAAAGTCAGGGAGTAAAAAATACGGCAACTTACTTGAGTTTGGGAATAGACTATAGACTTTAAAGGTGTAGTCTTGCCTTTCTGGCTAGCAATTCTTCCTCCGATTCTTCCCTTTCCGGGTCCGGCAAACAACAGTCTACGGGACACACTGCGGCACATTGAGGCTCATCATGAAAGCCCTTGCACTCCGTACATTTATCTGGTGCGATATAATAAAACTCATCGCTTACAGGTTCGTTATCATGTTCTGCATCTACGAACTCTCCTGTTTCTAACTCGTACTTGCCTGTAACTCCAGTGCCTTCAGCGATCTGCCAGTTGACCCCGCCTTCGTAAATGGCATTATTAGGGCACTCTGGTTCACATGCTCCACAATTAATACATTCATCAGTGATATAAATAGCCATAGGATTTCTATTCTCTTTTATAAAACGCAAATATAAGCATAATGCAATATAAGATGACACGGAAGAAAGAAAAATGGAAATTATTGATGGTCTATTGCGTACATTTGTGGTCCGCAAAAATTACCAATTGGGTTTAAGAAAGGTCATAAGAACCATAAAGAGCAGTATTCAGGTCAAGGATAGAGACTTTACTGAAGGGAGTATCAACACCGCTATTATCATGCTTGCCATTCCCATGATGCTTGAGCAAATCATGGAATCTATCTTTGCTGTAGTCGACATCTATTTTGTTTCAAAAATTTCCGTGAATGCGATTGCAACTGTAGGTTTGACGGAGACCTTTATGTTTATCATTTATTCTCTGGCTATAGGTCTAAGCGCCGGAACCACAGCTTTAATAGCTCGAAGAACAGGGGAAAAGAATAGAAAAGGTGCAAGTAATGTCGCCGTTCAGTCCATAATCCTGAGTTCTACCATAGCTATTGCTGTAGGACTCTTTGGCTACATTTATGCGGAAGAGGTTCTGAGATTGATGGGTGGAGATGAGGTTCTGATTGCAGAAGGAGTGGGATATACTAGAATTTTACTGAGTTTTAACATCATCATATTCCTGCTCTACCTTCTCAATGCCATTTTTCGAGGCGCCGGTGATGCCGCAATCGCTATGTATTCCTTAATCTTTGCGAATTCCATTAACATCATTCTTGATCCATTGCTCATCTTTGGCTACGGACCATTCCCGGAGATGGGGATCAATGGAGCAGCGACTGCTACCTGTATTGGTCGTGGATTCGGGGTGCTGATGCAATTATTTATTTTAATTAGAGGGAGCTCCGCAATCAAATTGATTTGGCATGATATCAAATTAGATATCAATGTAATCTGGGAATTGATCAAACTTTCTTTGGGTGGCATTGGACAGTATATTATAGCTACTTTTTCATGGATCTTTCTGGTCAGAATTGTAAGTGAATTCGGTAATACGGCGGTTGCAGGATATACGGTTGCCTTCAGAGTCATTGTTTTCACAATTCTGCCTTCATGGGGATTAGCGAATGCAGTCGCCACATTAGTTGGCCAAAATCTGGGAGCAGGGAAACCGGATCGAGCTGAAAAGTCTGCATGGACAGCATCTTTTTATAACGCTGTATTTCTAGTATTTGTAAGCATAATCTTTTGGATTTTTGCACCCGAAATCATCGCCTTCTTTACGCAAGAGGTTGAAGTGATTAGGGAAGGAGTGCGGGCATTGAGAATTATTACATTAGGTTATATTGTATTTTCATACGGAATGGTTTTGGGTAACGCATTTAATGGCGCCGGAGATACGGTGACACCAACAGTGACCAACTTTATTGCATTTTGGCTGATTGAGATACCACTGGCGTATGCCCTTGCTAAGACGTTGGGTTTTGGTTCTCAGGGTGTGTACGCTTCCATCGCTATCGCAGAAGCTTTCTTGGCGGTCATGCTTATTTTTTTATTTCGAAGAGGGAAATGGAAATTAAAGAAGATTTAAACGCTTTATCTTACCTTTCATAATTTCCAAATGATAATTATTATATTTCCAGAAATTAATCTAACATTTATGAAGTATTTATATGTATGTATAGCCCTTTGTATAGCTACTAATATGGGATTTGGACAAGGTAAGGACAGAGCGTCACTGGATCCGGAAGTGACAGAAGTTTGGGAACCTATTCCACCAAAAGTAAACATCGTGAATGGCGTTCCTTCAGATGCTCAAGTATTGTTTGATGGAAGTGACTTTTCAAACTGGATAGGGATAAACGGGGGTGACGTTCAATGGGACCTGGTAGGTGATGCCATGACGGTCAAGCTTGGAACAGGCGGAATTACAACAAGAGACAGTTTTGGTGATTTTCAATTACATATTGAATGGGCATCTCCGGAAGTCATTACGGGCGAAGGTCAGGGACGTGGGAACAGCGGTATTTTCTTACAAAATCGCTACGAAGTGCAGGTTCTAGACAGTTATGAAAGTCGGACTTATTCCAATGGGCAGGCAAGTGCTATTTACAAGCAGGCCATTCCGCTAGTGAACGCATGCAAACCACCAGGTGAATGGCAAACTTATGACATCATTTATACAGCACCACGTTTCAATGACAATGGCAGGAAAATCAGCAATGCGAAAGTCACCGTTCTTCACAATGGGGTCGTGACCTTAAATGATTTCGAAATTTGGGGAACCACTCAATACAAAGGCCTGCCAAGCAACGAACCACATGGTGATGCTCCTATTACACTACAAGATCATAGCAACTTGGTCAAGTACCGGAATATTTGGATCAGACGTATGTAAGCAACCAACTGCAAACTTTTTTTACCTTAACCCCGTTGAATAATAGAACCATTTAAACTTAGAGCGATGAATTTCAAATTGAACACACTTATATTATTACTACTTGTCTTCCTAATCAATTCCTGTTCCCCAAAGACTTCCCAAAAAATAGACAACACTGTCGAAGAGGTCGAAGAAGATCTTACACAGACTGCTGATGATGCAGAAGAGGCCTTGGATGAAGCTGGTGAAGCTATTTCAGAAGAAGCTGAAGAAGCCATGGAAGGAATGGATCAGGCTGCTAAGACTGTGGTCGTTGAGGTAGATGAAACTATGGAGATGGTTGAAGAAGGTATTGAGGATTTAAGCGAAGATCCCATACCAGCTGACGATGACGTCGTAATCGGAAGCTTAGCTAACGGTATGCGCTACTACATTCAGAGTAATCAAAAGCCAGATGATCGTGCAGAACTTCGTTTGATCGTAGATGCGGGATCGATGCAAGAAGATGATGACCAATTGGGCGTTGCTCATTTTGTTGAGCATATGGCCTTTAATGGCTCAAAGAATTTTGAAAAGAATGAATTGGTAGACTTTCTTGAAAGCATTGGAACAAAGTTTGGTCCTGATTTAAATGCTTATACAAGTTTTGACGAAACCGTTTACATGTTACAGGTCAGAACAGATAGTATGGAGCTCTTTGATAAGGGATTATTGGTACTTTCAGACTGGGCAAATGGAATATCTTTTGATGAAGAAGAGATAGATAAAGAAAGGGGTGTGGTGACATCAGAATGGAGGACCAGATTAAGTGGTGAGCAAAGAATGCAAAAGAATTACTTTCCCATCATGTACCATGGATCGCGATATGCTGAGAGATTGCCTATTGGGGATCCAGAAATTATTAATAATGCGGATTACGAGACCATCAGGAGATTTTACAGAGATTGGTATCGACCAGATTTGATGGCAGTTGCGGTGGTAGGGGACATAGATGTGAAGGAAACTGAGCAAAAAATAAAAGAACTCTTTGCACCAATCCCACCTGCTACAGTTAAGCGAGAAAAGAAAGATAATGTAGTGCCTAAACATGAAGAAACTTTTGTTTCTATCAATTCTGATAAAGAAGCAGCTTTCACCATATTGAGATTAATGTACAAACATGATCACATTGCCGTAAGAACAGACAGGGATTACAGAGAATCACTGGTGCGCCAACTGTACAATCGGATGTTGAACAATCGTCTGGATGAAATCACCAAGCAGGCAGAACCGCCATTTATCTTTGCTTATTCAGGATATGGTCGTGATGTTGGAGATTTAGATACCTATACTTCATTTGCGAATGTGCCGGAAGGTAAGGTGGAAAGTGCACTTGAGGTTTTATTAACTGAAAATGAAAGGGCGCTCAGGCATGGCTTTAATGAATCTGAATTAGAGCGCCAAAAGATAGCCATGATGGAAAATATTAAAAGGCAGGCTAAGGAGCAGGATAAGATAGATTCCCGAAGATTAGTAACCAGGTATGTTTATCATTACTTAAGAGATAATCCGATCCCTTCGATTGACCAACAACTAGAATACTACGAAGAATATCTACCAACCATAACAGTGGATGAAATTAATCGACTTGCAGAAAATTGGATTACACCTGAGAACAGAGTCATTGTTGTTACCGCTCCTAAAAAGGAGGATGTTCCTTTGCCTTCGGAAGAAGATTTATTGGCTATTGTTGAGAGTATAGAAGAAAAAGAAATTGAGCCTTATGAAGATAAAGTCATTGATGTTCCTCTTTTTGATGAGGAATTAGACCCTGTCGCCATTGAAGAGGTCGAACACTTTGAAGAGGTAGATGTCAAGGAATTTGAGCTGGCCAATGGTGTTAGAGTGGTCATGAAGCCGACTGATTTCAAAAATGACGAGATTTTGATGACGGCTTCCAGTGAAGGTGGTACCAGTCTATATGATGATGCAGACTATTTTAATGCCTCTAATGCTGCTAGAATTGTCAATGAATCCGGTCTTGGTGATTTTACTACGACTGATCTTGAAAAATTGTTGACAGGTAAAACAGTAGGCGTCTATCCATATATCGGTACCAATTTCGAAGGACTATCAGGGTCCAGTGCTCCTAAAGACTTAGAAACACTGATGCAGCTGATTTACATGTACTTCACGGATGTGAGAAGGGATGAGCAGGCTTTTAAGTCTTTTATCAATAAACAGTCTAACATTTATAAGAATTTGATGTCTAATCCACAATATTATTTTATGGATTATGCCATGAAGAAAAAAACGGACAATCATCCACGAGTTGGATTTCCGTCTGTTGATGACATTATGAGTATAGATCTTGATCGGGCTTTGGAAATATACAATGAAAGATTTGCAGATGCCAGTGGATTTACATTCATTTTTGTGGGAAATTTTGAAGAAGATCGATTAAAAGAATTGGCTCAGAAGTACCTTGGTAATTTACCATCAAAGGGCATGGAGGAAACCTGGAAGAATAGAAATATAGATTACGTAGAAGGTGAAATCAAAGATGAATTTAAGATGGGTGAAGCGCCTAAGACTCAGGTAGAATTATTTTTCCATGGCCCTTTCGAATGGACACCGGAGAATAGTTATCATTTCAATGCGATGCTTGACGTACTACGAATCAAAATGAGAGAGTCTATGAGGGAGGATAAAGGTGGTGTATACGGAGTCCGTGTGAGTGGAAATGCCAGCAAAATTCCAGAAGAGAGATATACCATCACTGTTTCTTTCAATTGTGATCCTGAGAATACAGAAGAATTAATTACTACAGCAATGCAGGACGTACAGAATGCAGTGCAGTCAGGTGCAGAAGAAAAAGATCTGACCAAGGTGAAAGAAACTCAACGACAGTCAATGATTAAGAATCTAAAGGAAAACAATTACTGGAGATCAAGATTGGAGTATGTCTATTCTAATGACTTGAGTCCTACTACCATCAGTTTGGATAAACTAGAGCAATCGATTCATGAACTAGATTCTGATGATATTAAAGATGCCGCCTCTAAATATTTTGGATCTGGCAATTATATGAGAATCGTAATGCAACCTGGTGATCAACCCAGTAATTAAGAATACTCTTCTATGTCTGGGCTGGAATGCCCAGATGTAGAATTCTACCCCCAGTTTGGTTCACAGGGCTGACGCTTTTACCAATGATGACACCGTCTTCAGGTGCATGATATTCTTGTTTGGTGTCTCCAAATATGTTGTGTTGCTTTGCAATGAGATCGTTCTTCATGACTCTGTCTACAAGTCTTGGATAGACGGTTAGCAAACCGCCGTGTTCCGTATAGATCCAATATGATGAATTGCAAATTATCGGTTCGACATCTTCTTCTATAATGTTGCCGCTGATCATTCCCAGGTCTATAGCAATATTCATGATACCTTCGCTGCCGTCTTTGATCATACCTCTTTGAAAAGTGTTGGGATTTCCTGCTTCGACGGTAATAGCCGGAATATTTCTTTCAGCCGCGACTCCTCTTAGTGTTCCATCAGATGGTGGGTTATGAACAATGATTTGTGGTCCTTGAAAAAGCGCCATTTTACGGGTGGTATCCTGTTTCATGTCTGCTCGCACATAATAAGAGTTGACTCGTCCGAAACTGGCAGTATGTAAATCCACCAGGTAATCAAAATGAGGCAAGATGAGTTCAGTGAACCTATAGGCATAAACCTGGCTGACATTTCCATTTTTCTTGCCTGGCATGATGTGATTCAAGTCAGTACCATCAATGAATCTTCGTTTTTTTCGCTGAAAAGAAGGGATATTTACTACTGGAATGGCAATGATGTTCCCTTTTAAAGCTTTGGGGTCAATGTTTTTCAGAACCTTATGAATAACAGGTATGCCATTGAGCTCATTACCGTGAATCGCTGCAGTTAATCCAAGGGTAGGTCCAGGCTCCACACCCTTAGCAATGATAAGTGGGAGTGATATATATTCGCCAAAGGGGCCAGAAACGAGGTCAAACCAAAAATGGTAAATTTTACCCTTACCTAATATGTCAAGATCAATCTTCTTTATGTGTGAGTGTATCATTGGCTACCCAATTCTTTTAACAAAGTTTACAAATAATTCTGCATATGTGTCTCCCAAGTTTTGACCTGACAATTCTGCTGATGGGGCTAGTCCGCCCACACTCAAAACATTGATTTCAGAAATGACTCGTTGCCCCTGGTCATTCTCTAGTGTGTCCAGACCATACATAAAGATACCTTCTTTAATCATAATGGGGTCCAAAAATGAAATCATGTCTTTTTCTTCTTCAGTAATTCCACTTAGTGCAGCAGATCCGCCTTGAGCAACATTGCAAAGCCACGAGTCTGCAGCCGGAAAACGCAAAGTAGCGGCAAGAATTCGACGGTTCGCTACTACAATTCTCTTATCACCATTTTTGACATTCCTGAGAAATTTCATTCCCAGGTATTGTTGAGGTTGGCTTCGATATAAATTCTTGAATTCGGGGAATGATAATTGCCGATCATTTCCAATGTAAACCAGATCATTTTCAATTTTGATGATTCCTTTGCCGCCATACTCTTCCAGAGGTTTCAGTACAACCGGAAACTTCCCGCGAAACTGTTCTATATCATTAATATCCCTTAATAACTTAACAGGAGCAGTAAACCTGGAGATTTCAGTTAAAAATGCTTTGTTCCCTATCTTTTTGATACCCGATGGTCTGTTTATGATCTTTTTTTCATCGAAGATCTTTACCAGGAAGTCAAAGAAAGAAGGGTGTATGGGTCTTGGTAATCGAAGTAAAATATAGTCAAAATAGGAAATGTCCTCCCTGACAGGGGGTTGATTTCGAATCCAGTTGTCAAAAGATGCGTAATCGATATTGGAGTCAAGCTGCTTACTTCGAAATAAGTGTTGTTCACCATCGAAAAAGCCCTCATTTTCTTTCTGACTACGACTGCATATGTGGACTTCTGAAATGGAATCGTTGTTGTAAAGACTATTGGCTATTAGATAAAAAGAGTTGGTGTCAGAATGAGTGAGATGATCAGTCAGAATAAGAATTTTCATTCCTTATAAATTTCAGAAATCAAATGCGGATCATCATTTAGAGAGGCAAAAAGTCGCTTTCTAAATTTTCCATTGGCGTTGATCAAGTTCTTGCTCATAGAATCTATAGCCAGCATGGACAATACGGTCTGAATGTATCCTTCGATCAAGTCATCTACACCTATTCCCAATTTATTGAAATCTCTTCTGTCCATGAGTACCAAACGATTGGTTTCACTGCCCCATTCATTTTCTCCCAACTTGACAGAAAGGTTCGTACCCAGCATGTCCCATGACGCACTACCTTCCTTCAGTTCATTTAAAAGTGGTTCCTTTGATCTTCGAGAATAAACACACAATGGTCTTATTCCTTCCGGGCTGGCACTAACCATCATTCGCACATCAGTTACGAAGGTTTGTCCTTTCAGATTGGGGATGGTACCTACATGGAAGAGTTTTCCCTTTGACCCTGATGAACTCCAGTTGTAATTTCCTATTAGGCTTTGAACGATAAATCGATCATATTCAAAATCCTGAGACATGAAGTGATCCAACTCGGACTGGTTGACAATGGTATACACTCCCTGTCCTGCATTGCTATATGGAACTTTAATCACGGCTTGTCCGCCCATTTTTCTGACCCAAAGCGGTATTTCATTTTTACTGACATCCCAAATGGTTTCTGGAGTCACGATTTTCAAGCCGGTTCCTCTCAATTCAGCATTGTAAATATCATATGCCTTAGCCGCCATCATTTTGTTTCTGCCACCTGATAGACATGCCAGAACCGGATTCAGGATTTTCGTTTTAGTCTCAATAGGGATCCGGTTCCAGGGCTTTTGAGTAACATATCTAAAGGCCGCTTTAATTGGAGTCCAATTTTCTTTTTCATCCAGAAAGTAGAGCACACCTTTTTTATATTTTAGGGTTTTACCCAGATCTGCAAATGTGAAGGGCAAATAGTAAACATTTTCGTCTAAAACATCAGCAATGGTGGCGGCATAGCCAGAAGCTTCCATTGGATTTTTGTCAAAGAGGACCGCCAGCTTCCCTTCTGTAATTAACCTCTGGCCTTTTAAGCTGGGTAAAAATGTTCTTTCGATCAGTTCTTTGTAACCTCCCTTTTCCTCATGATCTTGCAGTAAAGGCATGGATTTCTGACCGGAGGGACAGCTGTTGTTTTCTATAACCACCATGTTACGATTGCCACTTGCGCTGGTAACATTAATCAAGTCAGCTCCTGCCCATCGGAAATACTTTGGCCTTGCCTTTAACAAGTCTTCAAGCGCGGACTTTCTGACCCTTGGATTAAGATGGCAGTATCTTTCAACGATTCGATCATTGCCCAGATTCAGAAAAAAGCTAACCATCGGATGTAAAGTAGCGTTGAGGGCTTTGTCGTACCAATGGTTTTCCGGCTCAAAGGAACCTGGTGTGTAAATTTTAAGATCTCTCATGAACTAGTCGTCATCCTCTTCGCCCGACATTTCATCTTCATTGAATTCGAGAATTTCATCATCTATCAAATCATCGTCATCTTCATCGTCGTCGTCATCATCATCAAAATCGTGCTTTATAGAAAGCTCTTCCATGACTGCTTTACGAAGTTTTCCTTCCTTGTAGTCATCATCATCTGCGATGATGGCGATGGCTTCTTCACGAGTCATTCTCACTAAATAATACTTTTCTTCAGTTTCATAGGGAAGTGCACTCACAAAGGCATTCTTAATGTTTTTGAATGTGATGAGATGCTTGTCAAAGCCGTGGGGATAGGTCAGTTTGATTTGCTCCTGGATATCCTGGTCAAGCTTGTCGTAATCTTTTACTACTCTAGGTTTACTCATTTTTGTCTGCTTATCTGATTGCTTAATCAAATATTTCTTTTAAACGTTCGATGAGGCAATATTAAATAATAAATGAATATAACATCTCCTTTGAAAAAAAAATTTTTTAGATCTTTTTTTTACTCAAATGTGATACAATAGTCTGACCGGCAGCTCCACTTGTGATATCTGCCGGTCAGTAGGTGAAAATGATTGTTTTATTTGATCAGTATCCTATTTTTGAATATTATACCAGTCGATCTTTCTGGTTCCATACATCACAGCCGCTAAGATTCCTGTCATACTGATTCCTCCGATCAGTAAGGCGTAATCTGTCATTTGCAAAATAATGTAAAGGAATACAAAATTAAGGATGGATAGGGCAAGCAGGTATATGGAAAATTTCAGGGATTTAAATATGGATAGACTGTACAGATAAATCATGGATACGACTGCAGTTCCAGCTATGAGATAAGACCTATCAAATGACAGATGTTCACTTAGGGAAACCAGCAATACATAAAAAAGTATGATCGATAATCCTACCATGATATATTGAAAAGGATGGATTGGTGATTTTGTTATAACCTCAACTAAAAAAAAGATTAAAAAGGTCATAGCGATATTCATCAGTGCATACTTGATGGCTCTTATTGATTTTTGGTATGAGTCTGAAGGCAAAATAAAATTCACGCCAAATGCAGAACGGTGGAGTTGTGCTGTTGTATGATGACCTTCCCAGTTCTGCGGAAAATTCCTGTTAACCTGAAGTACTTGCCATTGTGCTTTGAATCCTGTGTTGGTTACATGACGCTCATCAGGTAAAAAAGCGCCACTAAAACTTGGGCTCGTCCATCCAGATTGTATAGAAGCTGTGGTCACTTTTCCGGTGGGAACAAAGGAAAGATTTTCACTTCCTTGAAGCTCTACAACCATATTAAATGAATGGCTTTCTTGTAAATCCGGGTTAAAATCTTCCAAAGGAAAGGTCAAACCTGCACTCAGATGAGTAATCTTCGTACCGGGAACTGAGGCAATCTCATCTTCGTTCCAGATTAAAGGATGGTCATTTTGAATTCCGCGTAGATCAGAAAATCCTACAGTTATAAATGCTTCTTCCCACAAAACATCCTTGATATGGGATAAATCCTTAGTTACTATATCCTTAAAGTTCCCTTTAATATTCAATTTAGCTTCATAGACGATTACTTCGAAAATCCCTCGACTTAAAGTTTTTGGTGATACAGAAGCTTGGATATGAAGGTCTTCAGGAAGGAAATGATAATATGATTTATAAACATGCTCCTTTTCATCAATGATTTCAGATATTGAGATAGGTACACTGAGGATGGGAGAAGTGACTACTTGATCGAGTGCCCATTTAGACCTGACATCCATATTTGCAGCGTGATTCATACCAGTCCTTTCGTGAATGATGGATTTTACCATAGAACCTGGAATTAGTAGGCATAGTGCCAATAATGAGATGGTCAAAAGTTTGAGTGAAACAGACTGCTTTATCCAGTTTCTAAATTGGGAAAGGTTTCTTTGATCTTCTTGCATGATTCATTGTTTTCATACAAATTATGGACTACAAGACCTTGTGTCGAATGTAGATTATTAAACGTAGTTGACCGATTACTATTCGTAGTTCATTTACTCTCTTGTCACCACCTGAAAATTGTGGGGTCTGATAATATGTAGTGGCTGCCTAGATCCTTCTCGAGCATACACTTTAAACATTCCAGGAATAATGACTCCGTCATAAACGGTTTGTTCACTTATAATAACTGTCCCTGTCAAAACTGCTCCTTGATTTCTAGAAGAAAATTGAAATTTATCGACCAGTCCGGTACTTTGATTAACCCAAAGGACGTATTGTTCCAGTTTTTGCTCTGATTCTTCCGTTTTCCAGGCCGTATAAACCTTATCATAATTGTAAAGCCCGTATTTCTCTTCACCCATATGATAAATCTGGTCTGCAGCGGTTGCGCGAAAGGGCATTTCTATGAAACGTTGGTAGAATGGAATCCAGGCTTTTATTTTCTTGCTATCAACATCCTTTATAGGACCATTTACAGATTCTTTGGTATAGGTGTTTCCTTCGTTGTAACCCCAAAGCATGCCTTTCTTTTTACCATTTAAAAAAAGAAGGGTCCCGGAATTTTCTTTCGCATAAAAGTCCAGAATAAATTGATTTATTCTTTGTCCGTAGGGTTGTTTCATTCTACCTCTCCATCCAAAGAAAACATCACTAATATAAATCCTGTAAGACTGAATGTCCGACCATTGTTCTTGACCGGAGACTTGTGCATATTTCTCTAAAATGGCTTTACCTTTTTGATACTGAGCTTCACGGAATGCCGAATTATCTTTCCATGCTTGGGGTCTCAAATCTTTGAGGCATGAAGTAAGGAGTATTGACATGAGAATAAAGGCCACTAAAGCTCTCATTCTTCCATCATTTTTTTAAGTTCATTGAGTTTCATCATACAGTCGATCGGCGTCATCCGGTGAATATCCACCTCCATCAAAGCAGCTTTCAGTTTTCCGGCTGTAGGATCCACTGTTTCAAAAATCGATAATTGCATCGCCGAACTGACATTGTCTAATCTGGAACTGATGTCTCCTTGCGTTTTTGCAGCTTCGAAGGACTTTTGTTCCAGCTCCAAGAGAATTTCCTGCGCTCGGGCTATCACAGATCTCGGCATCCCGGCCATCTGAGCAACATGAATTCCAAAACTATGATTACTGCCTCCCGGTATTAATTTCCGAAGGAAAATGACTTTTTGCCCAATTTCTTTTGTGGAGACACTATAGTTTTTGATGCGGTCGTAGCGATCTGCTAATTTATTCAACTCGTGATAGTGCGTGGCGAAAAGGGTTTTCGGACAGCATTTTTGATTATTATAAAGGTATTCAGCAAGTGACCATGCTATAGAAATTCCATCATAAGTACTGGTGCCCCGGCCAATTTCATCTAAAAGTATCAGGCTTCGATCAGAAATATTATTCATGATGGAAGCAGTCTCATTCATTTCTACCATAAAGGTAGATTCACCGGAGCTAATATTATCAGAGGCGCCTACTCTTGTGAAGAGTTTGTCTAGAAATCCCAATCTTGCAGAGCTGGCAGGTACAAACGAACCCATTTGCGCCATAAGGCATATTAAGGCCGTTTGACGAAGAATGGCAGATTTACCAGACATATTCGGACCCGTGATCATCATGATCTGAGTTTCTTTTGTATCCAGGAAAACGTCATTGGGCACATATGATTCTCCTATCTCCATATGTTTTTCTATGACTGGATGTCGTCCATCTTTAATATCAATGCTAAATGATTCATCAACTATGGGCTTGCAATAGTTGTTCTCCTCCGCTACCAATGCCAGACTTTGCAGACAATCTAACTTTGCGATAACCTGCGCATTTTTCTGAATAGCTGGAATATAGTCGAATAGGGAAGCAATGAGATCAAGGTAAATTTGTTCTTCGATTACTAGAATCTTTTCTTCCGCGCCCAAAATTTTGGTTTCAAGCTTTTTCAGTTCGTCAGTGATATAGCGTTCTGAGCCGGTCAAGGTTTGTTTTCTAACCCAATTTTCAGGGACCAATCCTTGATTCTTATACTTGTTGGTGACTTCCAGATAGTAACCAAAAACATTGTTGAATCCGATTTTGAGATTGGTTATCCCTGTCTTTTCTGCTTCGGACTCTTGAATTTCAGCCAGTAAGCTTTTGCTGTTTTTTACGACGTGGCGTAAATCATCTAATTCTTCATGAACACCTTCACTAATGACTCCTCCTTTAGAGATCATAGAAGGAGGGTCAATAATAATTTGCTCCGCGATGGCGTCTCTGACCTGTTCACAGTAGCTCAGGGAGGACGCTATTTCACATAGTGTTTCTTGATCAGTCTGATTACAAAGTTCATTTATATGTGGAATCTGGTTTAGAGCTGATTCCAATTGCTTAAGTTCCCTAGGTGCTATCTTTCCTGTACTGATTTTTGCCACTAATCGTTCCAGATCACCTATCTGCTCCAGATAACTTCGTAACCTTTCACCTTTTTCTACCTGTTCTTTAAAAAAATCAACGATGGATAACCGTTGATGAATCGCCTGCACAGATAAAAGTGGAAGCAATACCCATTTTCGCATCATTCTGGAACCCATGGGACTCACAGTTTTGTCCAAAATCTGGATAAGGGGAATGCCAGTGGGATGGTTGCTATGAACCAATTCAAGATTCCTAATGGTAAACCTATCTAACCAAACGTATTCATCCAGTTGAATTCTACTAATGCTATTAATGTGGTCCAGCTTAGTGTTCTCCGTACTTTCAAGGTAGTGCAATATCGCTCCTGCGGCCACCTGACCTTCATGAACCTCTTCAATACCAAAACCTTTCAAGCTTTGGACCTTGAAATGATCCCGTAATTTTTCAGTTGCAAAGTCAGTGCTGAAAATCCATTCATCAAGGTGATATTTGTAAAAATCTGATCCCGTAAATGATTCGATTCGATCTTTGTGAGACTTTGCGAAAATGATTTCTGAAGGTTGGAAACTTTGAATTAATTTTTCAATCCTTAGTTGATTTCCCTGGCTAATGATAAACTCACCCGTAGAAAGGTCCAGGAATGCAATACCAAATTTCTCATTTATCCGATGGATGGCACAAAGAAAATTATTGTTCTTGTGGTCCAGCAGCTTTTCATCAACTGTCAACCCTGGAGTGATTACTTCAGTAACTCCACGCTTTACGATTTTTTTCTCTTTGCTCGGTTTTTCCAGCTGTTCACAGATGGCCACTCTGAACCCTGCTTTTATAAGTCTGGGTAGGTAGAGATCTAAAGAATGATAGGGGAAACCAGCCAGAGGAATATCTGAACCGCCGTTGTTTCTTTTGGTCAGAATAATGCCCAGAACATTCGCTACTTTTTCTGCGTCCTCTCCGAAGGTCTCGTAAAAATCACCGACCCGGAAAAGAAGTATGGCGTCGGGATACTTTGCTTTCATCGCAAAGTATTGCTTCATGAGTGGTGTCTGCTTGTGTTGTTTTTTTACTTTAGCTGTCTTGGTCATAACTTAAATAGCAAAATTACACATATATTAAATATTTTTATGTGAATGGATAAATTAATGTGCAATAATTCTCAGGATATTGAATAAAATTTAAATTTGCATCAAATTTCAAAGATGAATCCATATTTCAAAAATATATCTAAGGAAGAATACGAAATGCTTCAAGAAGCAGTATTCGATGTTACCATTTTAATTGCCGGAGCTGATGGTGAAATAGATCCGAATGAAAAGGAGTGGGCAGACAAAATTACGCACATCAGGACCTATACGGGACCGGAAGTATTGCGTCAATTTTATGCAGAAATTGATGGTTATTTTGAAAAACATTTAGATGATAAAATCAAAAAACTTCCACAGCATGTTGAAAAGCGAAATGTGAAACTAGCCACCAGTTTGAGAAACATTAACCCAATCTTAGCAAAACTTCCTCAAGACGTTGCAGCTACTTACTATGAGAGTCTAAGAACCCTTGCAACTCATGTGGCCAGAGCCTCGGGCGGAATATTGAGAGTCTGGGCGATTAGCTCTGAAGAAGCAGCCTGGGTAGAGCTGCCTATGATCACTCCTATCGAGTTCCCAGAAACTGAGGAATAATGTTTAGCTTTGATTCGTGAGAATCATAATTTTATTATTTCTTTGGACCAATGGAATATTCGCTCAGGTTCGCAGCGTAGAAGGTAAAGTAATTGCTGCATCTGATCAGTCAGCTTTGATTGGTGCTACGATTATTTCATCGGTGGACACTGTGATTACAAATATAGAAGGCAGATTTACAATAGCGTGTGAAAATTCACCAACTCGTATTTCAGTTCAATATGTTGGGTTTGCCAGTGAGGACATTGAAATCAATAAAACAGATACCTTTATTACTGTAGTGCTGAAAACCTCCAATAATATTTTGGAAACGGCGGTTATTTCAGCGTCAATGGTGGAACAAAACATTGCTGAAAGTACGGTTTCTCTAGAGGTGTTAAAGCCTTCGATCATAGAAAATAGCAATAGCCAAAGCCTTGATCAGGCGCTGAATTTACTACCTGGTGTCGAAATTATTGATGGGCAAGCCTCAATCCGTGGCGGTTCCGGATATTCTTATGGTGCAGGAAGTCGAGTCTTATTGCTGATCGATAATATTCCGGCTCTTCAACCTGACGCAGGCTTTCCCAATTGGAATGATATCGCCCTGGAAAACGTAGCACAAGTGGAAGTGGTTAAAGGGGCTGCATCGGCGTTGTATGGTTCTAGTGCATTAAACGGAGTGATTAATGTAAGGTATGCCATGCCTGGATCGGAACCAGAGACCAACTTTTCCATCAATACTACTTATTATGCAAATCCTAGTGATCTCAGAACAAAATGGTGGGATTCCGCCCCATATGCCATTGGAACACACTTTTTGCATAAAAGAAAAATGGGCAAGTTTGATCTTGTGGCAGGTGTACAGTACTACCAATTAGAAAGCTTCCGTGCAGAAACCTACCAACGTAGAGGGCGAATTACCGTTAGCAATCGATATCGTATCAATGAGAGAAGTACCCTCGGACTAAATGTAGTAGGCAATCTTTCAGATAACGCGTCATTTATTTTTTGGGAAAATGGGGTAAGAGGGGCGTATCAACCTTTTGCGGGAACTGAAGTAGTTTCTTTCAACAATCGTTGGATATTCGATCCACACTATACCTACTTCGATCAAAAAGGAAACAAACACAGACTGCAAGGCAGGCTGTATTATACAGATAACGGTGCGAGTAATGGTCTGGATAATTTTAGTCTTCTGAACTACGGCGAATATCAATTTCAGACGGCTTTTCCTTCTTTAAAATTAAAGTTGACAACAGGAATCAGTGGAACGGTGACCAATATTATTGCCGGCTTATATGGAGGGGCAAGATATCGATCGAATAATGCAGGCACCTATCTTCAAATAGACAAGGAAATCGGTGAACGGTGGCGACTTTCTCTTGGTGGCAGGTATGAATACAATAGTTTGAGAAATTCTGAAATTCTAATTGAGGATGGAGATTTTAGAGAACAGGTGGATGCAGCACAAACTCAGGAAGGTAAACCTGTTTTCAGATTTGGAGCCAATTACCAGATGGCTAAAGCTACATATATACGAAGTTCGATTGGTCAAGGCTACCGATTTCCCACGATAGCTGAAAAATTCACCACGGTAGGATTGGCTAATTTCAGGATTTTCACCAATGAAGATTTACAATCGGAGACAGGATGGTCGGCGGAGATCGGATTAAAACAGGGTGTACGAATGGGAGGAAATGGTGCCTTTTTTGATTTGGCCATTTTTTGGTCAGAGTATCTTAATATGATGGAATTTTTACTCACTGCTAAAAGCGGTGTATTTGGGTTTCAGTCCAGCAATATCGGGGACACGAGGATCAGAGGAGTGGATCTTAATTTTGCGGGTGTATTGGGAAGTCAGCGGTTTCCGGTCAATTTTTTAATGGGGTACACTTTTTTAGATCCACGGTATAAGGAATTTGATGACCGAACGCGAGCATCCTCTTCTGTAGACTACAATATCTTAAAATACCGGTCTCAACATACAGCGAAGGCCGATATTCAGGTTTCGGGGTATGGTGCTTTTGTAGGCGGGAATTTTCGTTTTGTAAGTCACATGGTTGCCATTGATGAAGAATTTAACTTATTTATTCCAGGACTAAAGAACTTCCGAGAAGCCAATGACAGCGGTTATTATTTGTTGAACTTTAGGACGGGATATCAATGGAAGAATTACAAATTGAGCTTTATAATTGGTAATGTTTTGAATGCATCCTATGCAGTTCGTCCTGCGCTATTGGAAGCGCCCCGAAATTTTTCGCTGAGAATGGATGGTAGTTTCTAGACGAGGTATTAGCACTAGCTCAAATGTCCTTTGCCGAACTTTTGGTGATGAAAAGCCTTTGATAGCAAAACATATCCACTAATTCGTAGATTAAGACTAAACAGTAAAATGATAAGAATGACAATACTCATAACCATTATGCTTACAATGATCAATGCTTCATGTGATCAGAGGCAAGAGCAAAATCAAAGTGCTGAATTCATGGAACAGACTGCCGATAAGCCTGCTGAAGTTGTAAATGAAACCCTTGACTTAAATGAGGAAGTAGAAGTTGCAAAAGAGGAGCGAAGTCAATTCGAAGATAGCTCTACACCTCCGATCGACGATGAGGACCAACCTAAATCAGAGGATAAAGAAATCATAGAGGCAGAGGCTAAGGCTAAGACAGACTTGAAAACCGAAGATGTCGAAAAAGATCGGGAGTGGCCTATCGAAAAGAAAATGGATACCGAAACGAGAAAAGAAGTCTCGCAGGAAGAAACATCAGAAGAAGAGGTGCTAAAAGGTGATTTGAATTCAGATGATGAAAAATCTTCTAATTCCGCAAAGCCCGATCATCAGTTATTTGATCAGCTGCTTTCCAAGCATGTTTCTGCAACTGGAGTTGTTAATTACAAGGGATTTCAAGCTGATGAAGCCAAGTTGGATCAATATCTTGATGATTTGTCCAGTCACCCTGTTCAAGGCAGTTGGTCTCGCAATGAACAGTTGGCTTACTGGATCAATGCCTACAACGCTTTTACCGTCAAATTAATATTAGATCATTATCCCGTACAATCTATACGTGACATTTCAAATGGAGAGCCCTGGGATAAAAAGTGGATTGAGTTAGGTGGTCAGACTTATAGTTTGAATCAAATAGAAAATGAAATCATCAGACCTCAGTTCAATGAACCCAGAATTCACTTTGCGGTTAATTGTGCGGCTCAATCGTGTCCGCCTTTGGCCAATAAAGCTTTCACTGCAGATAATATGAATAGTCTTTTGGAAAAGCAGACCAAATCCTTTATCAATAATGATAAATACAACAAAATTCAGAAAAAGAAAATCGAAGTTTCTAAAATATTTGATTGGTATGGAAAAGACTTTGATGATAAAATTGCTTTCCTGAACAAGTACAGCGATACTAAAATCGACGCCGACGCCGCGATAAGTTATACCGAATATGATTGGTCACTCAATAATTAGAAAGACCACGGGATTTGTTATTTTCACTATATGAAAATAGTAGTACTCGATGGTGCGCAGCTGAATCCCGGAGATCTAAGTTGGGAAAATTTAAAGAAATTAGGAACGGTGGAGATCTATGCAGAATCTTCAGAAGAAGAGGTGATGGATCGCTGCCAGGGAGCAGAGGTCTTGATAACGAATAAGGTTCCTTTTGATCAAAAGCGCATACAAGCTTTACCGAATCTCAAATGTATTGTGGTATCGGCGACGGGTTACAACATTATCGATACCAAAGCTGCAGCAGAGCATCATGTCATTGTTTGTAATGCGCCCAGCTACAGTAATGAATCTGTTGCCCAACATGTATTTGCACTCATTTTTGCGATTTTTAATCAAGTTGAACAATATGCGGACGAAGTGAGAAATGGTAAATGGAGCTCAGCAGGGGACTGGTCCTACACGAATGAACCCATTCAGAATATCAAAGGCAAAACATTAGGAATTCTAGGATTCGGTCAGATCGGTCAGCGCGTTGCAGAAATAGGAATGGCCTTCGGGATGAAGGTTATTTCACATCACAAGCACCCTAAGCGAGATGCCAAACCACATGTTGGTTTTGTAGATATAGAAACATTATTTGAAACTTCAGATATCTTAAGTCTACATGTGCCATTAACAGAGGCCACCAAACATATTGTGAATCAGGATAGATTAAGCGTCATGAAAAAGTCTGCAGTATTAATTAACACAGGTAGAGGTCCTCTGGTCGATGAGTTTGCTCTGGCAAATACATTGAAACGTAATCTTATTCGAGCGGCTGGATTGGACGTTTTAAGTAATGAGCCTCCGGAAGTTCATCATCCTTTATACGAATGCAAAAATTGCTTTATTACACCGCATATTGCCTGGGCAGGAGTTGGCGCCAGACAAAACCTGATGGATATTGTCGTCAAAAATGTCAGAAAGTTTAAAGATGGAGAACCGATTCATGTTGTTCAGTAGGTTATACTTCTTGATCTTTGAATGAGATATTGATCTTTTGTTCAATTTTTAGCGCTATAAGCAGATACTGCTCCAAAGCTTGAATAGTTTCAATTAAGAGATGATGTGTGTTGGAATTTAATTGAAGTTGATGGGGAAGCGGTGCTTTAGATAGCTCTTGATCTAAATTTTGTTTCAAACCCTCTATTTGCTCAGTCAATGGGGACTCCAATATTTTTTCAATTCTGGACTTAATCATTCCTTTTGCCAGTTTGATGATGCCTTTAAAGATCAAATTAGTTGCATCCAACTTCAATTTAATATCTTGTAGCTCCAACTTGTTTTCTGAATTTAGAAACATTGGCGTAGCCTGAAAATCAAAATAAGCATCCCATTTTGAGACGATCTGACCGGTGATGCGTAATCTGCCATCTTCGCTATTGATCACCAGTTTATCAATCTTTAAATCATATCCTTTGACATTGATTTCTTGTTTATTGGCTTCAGATTGAATTAACCTTGAAAGTTGAGGATATGATAATTGCAGAAAAACTTCGGTCATTACTGATTTTATAAATGAGAAAAAAAAAGCGCACAAAAGTGCGCTTTCAATTTATTATTGGTCTAGAGGAGGTATTCTGAGTACCTGCCCGGGATAAATTTCATTAGGATCTTTCAGGAGAGGCTGATTGGCCTCAAAAATTTCCATATACTTCATGGCATCACCATAATGTGCTTTAGCAATTTTAGAAAGGGAATCTCCGCTTTTAACTTCATAGAAAACAGCTGCAGGCGTATTGTCTTCTACCTCTATGCGATCATCTACGGCTGATATGCCTTCGACGTTACCTAATGCAAGCACCACTTTTTCTTTATCGGCTTGAGATCCAGCTGTTCCTTTCACCGTAACGACATCATCATTTAAGCTCACATCAAGGTCTTCTATATCTATGTCAAGGCTTCCTACGATGTCTTCTAATAATTTGGCTTTATATGCTTCTGCATCCGCTTCAGCTTTGGCCTTGGCTTCTTCCTCTTTAAGTTTCTTGGATCCGGCTTTTTTAAAAAATGAAAATAAACCCATTTGATTAAATTTAATTTTGGTTATGCAAATTTGTTTCGCATCTAATATAGAAACTTTTTAATACGAATGTTCGGTTATCGATGGTTTATTATCGTCTGTATAAATATCTAATATATAAGGATTTGAATATGCTGAACTTAGCCGAAAAACTGGTAGATTTAAAGATTAATAAATTAAATGCCAATAAGTTTAGTAAAAGGCGTATATTTGCGCAGTTTTTTCAAACGTATTATAAATTAAAGAAAAGTTAGATGCAAGGGAAGGGCTTAATCAAGTTTTTTTTGATATTAATGATCATAGTGAGTGCTTTTCAGTACTTATTTGTCATTCCTACCAATAAAATTGAAAATCAGGCAGAAGAGTACGCAGAGCGAGTTGCTTCGCAATATAATGATGAAGTAAGGCAGATTTCGGCCAAAAAAGCAGCCAGAATTCAGTATTTAGATTCAGTATCAAGTGAGGTGGTATTTAAGATCCCAATGATCAAAGAATACACTTATGACGACTTGAAAAAACAGCAATTGGGACTGGGATTGGATTTGAAAGGAGGAATGAGTGCGGTGCTTCAAGTGGATTTGAACGAATTGTTGCTGACACTTTCCAACAATTCCAATGATCCTGACTTCAGGAGGGCTATGGAAAATGCCAATGAAGCGTTGAAGAGTTCTCAGAGTGATTTCATTACCTTATTTGCCAATGAATATCAACAAATAGAGGGCGCAAAGCCCCTTTCCAGGATATTTCTTAGAAATGAGAGTATGAGGGAAGACATCAATACGGAGTCTTCGAATGGAGAGGTGGTACAGGTGTTAAGACGATTGGCCAACGAAACGGTACAATTGACTTTTGACAGGTTAAAAGAACGTATTGATAAGCTGGGAGTTACTCAGCCCAATGTGTTCCTGGATGCTGGGAGAGACTTGATCATTGTGGAAATTCCGGGAATAGAAAACCCTCAGCGAGCAAGAAACTTCTTACAGGCGAGCGCAAAATTGGAGTTCTGGGATACTTACTGGATCAGTGATCCAGGTGTTCAGGCTGCTTTCATTCAGGCGAACGAGCGACTTAAACAGCTTCAGGGAGATACTACTACAAATGAAGTTCAATTTGACACCTCCTATACCTATCAATACGATAGTGTAGGTAATGTTGTTGATTCGAACCTGGTGACGACAGAAATAGCAGATCCATTGAATGTGGACAACGGGCCGCTCTTTAATATCTTTAATTTGAATGGTGGAGCTGGTCAGCAAATCGCTTATGGTCCAAGCACTATGGGTACTGCAGAAAGAAACAAAAGAGACGCCGTTTTAAGCATGCTTCGCCAGCCGGAAATCAAATCTATATTCCCTAAAGACATGGAATTCCGTTGGTCTCAGGACCCGGCTGTGGATATTGATGGCAATCCGACTAAAGAATATGAACTTTATGCCATTAAGGTTCGAGGGAATGGAAATGCACCATTAGAAGGAGATGTGGTTACCAATGCTTCTCAAAGTCCGGATCCTTCAACTGGTGAACCAACGGTGTCACTGCAGATGAATTCCAAAGGAAGAAAAATATGGGCTGACTTGACTACAAAGGCTGCACAAAATGGGAATCGACAGATTGCCATTGTTTTAGACTCTACAGTAGTTTCTGCCCCAAGAGTAAACCAACCGATTACAGGAGGAAGTTCTTCGATTTCAGGAGGATTTTCTGTGCAGGAGGCTGTAGATTTAGCCAATATTCTTCAGATTGGTAAATTACCCGCAAAAACCAGAATTATTCAGGAATCGACGGTAGGACCTTCATTAGGTAAGGAAAATATCAGGAAGAGTTTGATGTCACTGGTTATCGGTGTACTACTGATCCTTTTATTTATGGTTTTTTACTACGGAGGTGGAGGTATCGTATCTATCATTGCTCTGTTACTTAACTTAGTATTTATCTTTGGAGTGTTGGCTTCGATTAATACCGTTTTGACCCTTCCTGGGATGGCGGGTATTGTCTTGACCATTGGTATGGCGGTGGATGCCAACGTGATTATATTTGAGCGGATCCGTGAAGAATTAAGAGCAGGAAAGACTTCTCTTGCAGCTATTTCTGACGGATTTAAAAACTCATATTCAGCAATCATAGATGCCAACGTCACAACAATTCTTGTAGCACTTGTTCTTAATTTTTACGGACTTGGTCCGATAAAGGGATTTGCCATTGTTTTGATTATTGGTGTAATTTCTTCTGTGTTCACCGCTGTATTGGTTGGTAAACTAATCATCGATTGGTGGATGGGCAGGAATGGAAAATTGAGTTTCTGGACACCTCCTTCTAAGAATGCATTTGCAAATTTGAACGTAGATTGGGTAGGTAAGCGAAAGATTGCTTATGTGGTTTCTGGAGCTCTTATCATTGCGGGATTAGCGTCCTTATTTACCCGTGGTTTAGACCTGGGAGTGGATTTTAAAGGAGGATATTCCTACAATATTCAATTCGAGCAGGGAATTGACATTGATGCACAGACCCTAAAGACAGGATTAACTGACATACTAGAAAGTCAGCCGGTGGTCAAATCAGTAGATACCGACAATACTTTTAACATTGTCACTCAATATCAGATTGATAATACTGATGATGATGCGATTAATCAGGTGACCAATACATTGGGAAGAGGCCTTAATGAAATTGTGGGAGGAAGGATAGACATGGAAAAATTTGTGGAACAAGATGCAGTAAATACGACTCACATCATCAGTTCTTCGAAAGTGGGTCCTACCATTGCAGATGACATCAAGAAGAGTTCCTTCTACGCTGGAATTATAGCATTGGTATTGATTTTTGCCTATATTTTTATCAGATTTAATAAGTGGCAATTTTCACTGGGTGCGGTTACAGCACTCTTCCACGATTCTTTGATCTTGTTGGGTGTATTCTCACTGCTTTGGGGAAGGCTGCCGTTCAGTCTTGAGATTGACCAGGCTTTTATAGCTGCATTATTAACAGTGATTGGTTATTCCATCAATGATACAGTGGTAGTTTTCGACAGGATTCGTGAATATCTGGGGATCTACACAGGTAAATCTACTGATGAGGTATTGAATTTAGCGATCAATAGTACCTTCTCCAGAACCATCATCACTTCTTTAACTACCTTATTGATCGTAACGATACTCCTGGTTTTTGGTGGAAGTGCGATTAAGGGATTTGCGTTTGCTTTATTTATTGGAATATTGATAGGTACTTACTCATCGATATTTGTAGCGACGCCAGTTGTAAGAGATTTGACCAAAGATTTGAGTATGAAAGCTAAGGCTAAGAGTGAAAAGAAAGGATTTTCAAAAGCTGCAGCTAATGCACGATAATGTAAAAATCCTATCATGATATAAAAGGCCTCGAATGTTTGATTCGAGGCCTTTTTAGTTTTTAGGTTATCATACAGCACTTGTAAGATAATTTTTACCTTGATGATAACTAAATTTATATAAATGCGTTTAATTAGTAAGACTAGATCTTTTTCATGCGAATTATAATTTTAATTGTAACCATCATTTTTGCTTCTTGTACATACACACAGAAGATCAAAGATGGTGAAATGGCTTATGACCGAAAGCAATTTTCTGTTGCCATACATATGTTGACAGATGAATTTGACCGTACGGAATATCCTGAGCTCAAAGCTCGGAAAGCCTACCTTCTAGCCGAATCATACAATGAAATTAATGATATTCCCAATGCCATCGAATGGTATAAACAAGCCTTTGATTTAAAATATGGCGATAAGGCACTGGAAAAATTAGCTTATGCTTTAAAGAAGAATGAACAGTATGTAGAGGCAGTTAGAGTTTTTCAAGCTGTGCAGGAAAGGGTAGGAAACAGTCCTCAGATCGCCAGGGAAATTACGGAGTGCACCAATGCATCCCAATGGCTTGCGGAAAAGGAGAATTCGCCATATGAAGTTAGTAAATTGGCACAGAATTCTGAGTATTCAGATTATGCCCCTCAGATTTTTGAAGGTTCGCAGTTGGTATTCACCTCTGATCGGAAGAGCAACGAGAATGAAGATATCTATAATTGGACTGGATTGTGGTTTTCCGATTTGTATATCGTGAATCAATTCAGTAAAGAAGTCATTCCTTTCGATTCCAGGATCAATAGTGAGCATAATGATGGAACCGCCACTTTTAACTCAGACTATACGGAGATCATCTTTACCCGGTGTGAAAGTCAATTAGATGATGATTATTGCAAATTGATGTCTGCCACGCGTTCAGGTTCGAGTTGGACAGACCCGGAGCCGTTGGATTTTATTGAAGACAGAATCAATTATGGACATCCGACACTTCACGAAAATGATAGTATATTGTTTTACTCTGCACAGATCGAGGAGGGCTTTGGCGGCTACGATATTTATTATGTTCAAAGGTTGGAGAATGGTTGGACAGTGCCACAAATACTGGGTGCTGGCGTAAATACCATTGGTCACGAAAAATTCCCTTTTATCGATAGGGATACACTTTATTTTAGCTCGGATGGATGGCCAGGAATGGGAGGTCTTGATATTTTTAGAACTTATGTTCAAGCAGATGGTTCGTGGAGTAGGGTAGAGAATATGAGGCCGCCAATAAATTCCGGTGCCGATGATTTTGGATTTGTCATTGATGTTGAACGCCGAGCGAATACTGGTGAGTTAACCGGATACTTCACTTCCTCCAGAAAGGAAAGTGCTAGAGATGATATTTATGCTTTTGCATCGCGGATAGTAAGTGATCCGGTATCGACTGAAGAGGTAGCTGATGAGGTAGATACTAAGAACCTTCAATTGTATTTGGCCATTAAGACCAATCAGAATAAATACCTTGTTCAAAGTGATCCGCTGAGTGGTGTAACCGGAAGAGAGGATTTACAAAACGTGTCTGTTCAGGTCAATGGTCGGCAGCTGAATTCCGGTGAAAAAGGTTTGCTGGTTATTGACATCCTACCGAGTGATGATCTTGAAATTGTGGCCAGTAAAGAAGGATATTTGAGTAAATCTATCGATTTTAAACCGACTAAAATTCCAGAAGAAGGTGAGAAGACCTATACTGTGAGTTTGCTGCTTGAGCCTATTGTCACCGGAGTGGAGTTCGAGTTGGAGAACATCTACTACGATCTGGATGAATATTTTATTAGGGAAGACGCTAAGCCCTCCTTGAATGAATTGGCTGAGCTTTTGGAGAATAATCCCGATATAGAAATTGAATTGAATTCTCACACGGATTGCAGAGGAAAGGATGATTACAATATAACCCTATCGCAAAACAGGGCACAGGCTGCTGTAAATTATTTGGTTTCTCAAGGTATTGATCAGGAGAGATTAAGTGCAAGAGGTTTTGGAGACACACGTCCTGCCATCAACTGTTATTGCGAGACTTGTACCGAAGAAGAGCATCAGGAGAATAGACGGACTACATTTAAAATAGTTTCCTACTAAGGCTGTTGCTACCTCTCTTCAAAGAAAGCTGATTGAGTCATCTTAAAATGTATCTCTCTTTATTGGTGTCTATCAAAACTGACCCAAAATGGTAAAATGTTTCGACCATCAATTCTGAGGGAAGGAATAATATCTCCGGAACCTTCAGCGAGATAAACATTCTCTAATGTGATCATATCTTCGTTGTCCACTACAAACTCCTTTCTTAGAATTTGACCATTGAACTCCAAAAGTACAGTCACACTTCCTGTTAGAGGATTGATAAGTTTAAGATCGATATCATAAGTTCCGGGATGAATTTTGGCATACCATTTACCGAATATTTCCTCTTGTGCCCATATTCCACGTTGTCCTCCGGCATCATTGCGATTCAGAAAGGTCGGGTTTTCATAGTTGGTACCAATTTCTATGAGTGGTGGTTTCATTAAATTTTTTGAATGAATCAGGTTAGACAAAATGCTATCCAACTCTTCCTTGAGTGACCTGGCAGAGACAAGTTCTTCTAAAAGAATGTTTTTCGATTCGCTAGGATCTTGTTCGATATTGAAAAGCTCAAATTGACTCACATCAGCATCGAATGATGTGTGGCCTATCAATTTTAAGGAGTCTTTCAATAGGGCCATATTTTGATATCGCTCCGGATACTTCCTGGTCCAGTAAAAGAATAAGGAGCGTTTATTCCACTCAGGATCTCTCGCTACTATTAGGGGTACAAAACTCTTACCATCTAATACATTTGATTTAGCTGGTTCAATTTCGCATAGTTCTGCCAATGAAGGCAAAACATCTATATGAGCAACATTTTCATATACAGCTCTGGTATTGCTGATTTGGGGATATCTTAAATAGAATGGTACTCTCGTGCCGCCTCTGTAAACGCTACCTTTTAATCCCCTCATTTCACCATTGTATCTAAACTGCTGCGGCCCATTGTCCGTCATGAAAATCACAATGGTATTGTTCTCAATTGCCAGGCTTTTAAGCAATGCCATCACTTTTCCCACGTTATCATCAATGTTTTCAACCATAGCATATACCTTTCTAGCATCTTCCTTATTGCGTTCTGAAAGTTGTGATGTCTTTTCAAGATCTCCAGGAAATTTAGGCTCTAAATCCTTATACTTTCGGTAGTATTTTTCTGGAACCTGCAATGGTGTATGAGGAGCATTAAAGGACAAATAGCAAAAAAATGGAGCTTGTGCATTTGCTTCTATAAACTTTATGGCTTCATTTGTGAAAATGTCAGAACAATATCCCTGATATTTTTTTTGACTTCCATTATGCCATAAAACCGGATCTAAATAGCTGCTGTCCTTTTGAAAATAGGTGGTAAAGTCACCCACTTGTCCAATACCTCCTGATAGATGTATAACTGATTCATCAAATCCCTGGTCTATCGGTCTGGACGGATAGTTATCTCCTAAATGCCATTTGCCAAATATTCCGGTTTGATACCCACCATCGCGAAATAATTCAGCCAATGTATATTCTTCTGTAGACATGATGGATCCACCGTTGTAAGTATCGCGGACTCCTGTCCTTAGGGCGTACCTTCCTGTCATCAGACTGGCGCGTGTGGGAGCACAAACAGGAGAAACATAGAAGTTATAAAATTGGACACTTTGTTTTGTAAAAGCGTCAAGATGGGGTGTTGATATATAAGGATTTCCGTGTGATCCAAGATCTCCATAGCCCTGATCATCGGTTATGATCAGAAGAACATTTGGCCTGTCCTTCGTTTGTCCGTTACCATGGAGAGATATCAAACTTAGCAGAACCGATAGAAGGATTGACTTTATCATGATTTTATCCGACTACAATATTGATCATTCTACCTGGAACCACGATAATTTTTCTTACTGTTTTACCTTCGGTATACTTGTCAAACACTGTCAACTCTTTAACCGCAGCCATAATCTCATCATTTGTGGCATCCGCCGGAAAATTTTCCTCACTTCTTTTTTTCCCATTGAAGCATATCGGGTAAGTGACACTAGATTCTATCAGATACTCTTCATTGTGTTCAGGATATGTAAGTGTATGTATGGATTCCGTTCCACCCAGAAACTCATGAACTTCTTCCGTTAAGAAGGGAGCAAATGGAGCCAGAAGGTGATTTAAAGAATTCAGAATTTCACGTTTATGGCATTTTAACTTTCTCAGTTCGTTAACCGCTGTCATGAATGCTGAGATAGCGGTATTAAATGAAAATCTTTCTACATCTTCATTGACTTTCTTAATCACCGTATGCAACACTTTTAACTCTTTATCATCGGGCTTGGAATCAGAAATAATGGCTTTTCCTTCTTCATCGAAAAACAAAGACCAGTATTTGCGAATAAACTTTGAAATACCGTCGATTCCATTGGTGTCCCAGGGTTTTGATTGCTCAATAGGCCCAAGAAACATTTCATACATTCTAAAGCAGTCCGCGCCATAATCAGCAACCACATCATCTGGATTCACAACATTGAAATACCTTTTGGACATTTTACCAATTTCTGAACTGGTCACCAAATGACTATTTACACTTTCGTTTTTACCTTTCTGGTATTTTCCCTGACCACATTGAAAAATAGCATCCTCATATTCTGGTCTCCACTCTACAAATCGATGAATGGACTCAACGTTCAAGTAAGAATTTGGCGATCCATAGCCTTGAACAAAATCAACATACACGGGTATTTTTGCATAGTCTTCCTCATTCCCTTGCTCTTCTACAATTCTTGCGCAAACAAACTTTGAATGGCCATCTTCTTTCTCTTTACTCAGATAGACATATTCAATCACACCTTGAATCATGCCTTGATTGATTAGCTTTTTAAACGGTTCTTCAGTAGGTACCAATCCCAAATCATACAAGAATTTATGCCAAAATCTGGAATACATCAGGTGACCTACAGCGTGTTCAGTGCCTCCAATATATAAGTCTACATCCTGCCAATAGTTTACGGCCTCCTGACTTGCAAATGCCTCCTCATTATTTGGATCCATATATCTTAAAAAGTACCATGAAGATCCCGCATATCCAGGCATGGTGTCTGTTTCTCTGGTCATACCATCCTCTGTCTTCACCCAGTTTTCTAATCTGGCTAAAGGAGATTTACCAGAACTGGTCGGTTTGTAATCTTCCAGATCCGGCAATTCCAACGGTAGTTCATCGTAGTCTAGCGGATGTGCAATGCCATCCTCATCATATTTAATCGGAAAGGGTTCGCCCCAGTACCTTTGTCTGCTGAAATTAGCATCGCGCAATTTATAATTCACTTTCTTTTTGCCTAGGCCTCTGCTTTCTATTTCCTTGAACATGTGTTGAATGGCTTCGGGAACTTCCATTCCATTGAGAAAGTCTGAATTAATAATTTTTCCCAGTTTATCATGCAATGTGGCCCCTGGATAATCCGATTTGTCGACTACATCGACAATCTTGAGATTGAACTTGATGGCAAATGCTTTATCTCTTTCATCATCACTAGGAACCGCCATGATGGCTCCAGTTCCATAGTCTTTCAAGACATATTCACCGATCCAGATCGGAATCTTTTCCTCTGTAAAAGGGTTGATGGCGTAAGACCCGGTGAATGCTCCCGTAACGGTTTTACTTTCTGACATTCTGTCCAGATCCGACCTTGATTTCACATAGTCTAAATATTGATTTATTTCAGCACTTTGTTCAGCAGTTGTGAGGTCCTGAACCAAATCCAATTCAGGTGCAAGGACCATATAAGTCGCACCGAAAATGGTATCAGGACGAGTGGTGAATACCTCGATTTGTCCTTCATGGCCGACGATATCGAAAAACACCTGCGCTCCTTCTGACTTTCCGATCCAATTATTCTGCATTGCTACCAGTGCAGTTGACCATTCCACCTGATCCAATCCATCAAGCAACCGCTCAGCATATGCCGTAATTCTTAGCGACCATTGCATCATGGCTCGTTGTTCTACAGGATGGCCCCCTCTTTCCGAAACGCCGTCTTTTACTTCATCATTCGCTAAGACGGTACCCAGAGCTTCGCACCAATTCACATAGCCTGTTTTCCGATAGGCAAGTCTATAATTCATCAATAGATCTTCCTGTTCTTTCTTGCTCATGGCCTGCCATTCCTGCGCAGTAAAAGAAGATTCATCATCTGAATTGCCCTCTTGAGCAAATCGGGCTTTCAGCTCTTCTATTGGTTTGGCCTTGTCAGCTTCGACATCGTAGTAGTGCTCGAAGAGCTGAAGAAAGATCCACTGAGTCCACTTGTAGTAGGATGGATCCGAAGTCTTCACTTGTCTCTCCCAGTCAAAACTGAATCCAATATTATCTAATTGGGCTCGATAGCGCTCAATATTTTCATCTGTAGATTGAGCTGGATGAACTCCTGTCTGTATGGCATATTGTTCTGCAGGAAGACCAAAAGCATCATAGCCCATAGGATGCAATACGTTAAAGCCATTCATCCTTTTATATCTGGTGTAGATGTCTGATGCGATATAGCCAAGGGGATGACCTACATGCAGTCCTGATCCAGATGGATATGGAAACATATCTAACACATAATATTTCGGCTTGTTCTTGTCTATTTCAACCTGGTAAATGTTATTTTCTTTCCAGTAATCTTTCCACTTACGCTCTATCTTTGATGCGTTGTATTGCATATTTCTATATTTCCATTTAAAGAAGGGGCAAAAATAATGAAATATTGTCAGATAGGGAGGTGACCATTGGTAGATCAAAAAATAATCTCTGTCGAAAATCAGTTCTAAATGGGAATGGTTAAAGGACGAGGTGCATTAAAGTATATAATGTAGCGACTCACGTGCATTGTAACCATTTAAACAAAACTAAACTTATTTATTTCTTATGAGGACGTTAATCAAATATGCATTTCTGGTGCTCCTAATCATTTTAGGTTATAATTATTTTTTTGGAAGTGAAAATGAGCAAGAACAAGCTGAGCGGATAGTGGAAAAGGTTAAGGATCTGGGTAGTGATATTAAATCATTGGTTGTAGCCGAAAAAGAAAGATATGATGAAGGCAAATACGATGAGACAATCGATAAGTTTACAGAGCTAATTAATTCCTTAAAGGATCGTCTATCCAATATTGATCTGGAAAAATTACAGGATCAAAAGAAAGAACTGGAAAAGTCCATGGAGCAACTAAAGGAACAGAAAGGCTCAGATAACGAAGCGGAAAAACGAAAGATTGAAAATGAAATGCAAGACCTGTTAGAGGAGCTCAAAAAATCACTGGAAGGGCTCTCGGACCAACAGTAAGAAACGATTTAATTAGTCGAATAGATCAATTCTCTGGTTCGAAAAGTGACTGGGCGTTCACCTTGCCAACCCCAGTTCTCTAACCACTGGTTTTCATTGTCTCTTTTGGTAATTTTATAAATTTCACGTACCCTCTCAATGCCTTCACCATTGTAGGATGCCATGTCCGTTTTGTTTCCAAATTCATCGTATTTAAAAACATAGGATGCTAAAAGCTGATCTTCATGTGTACGGATTTCTTTCCTGATCATATTTCCTTTATCATCGTAAGAGAATCTTTCGATTCTCAGTAATTCATCTGTGGCTGCATCAAACCCCTTTCTTGTTATTTTTTCACCTTTTTCATTATAGGTCAGATGGTAATAGCTCAACAATGAATCTTGGGGAGTATAATACCTGGTTCCAATAGGTCGAGTATGATTATCATCAAATACTGACAGCTCTTTGCCATTTAATTCTCCATCTGTATTGTAGATGAGATGGCCGATTTCGTTTCCATCGCTATCGTATTCGTAAGTTTCGAGATAGGTCAACTGATCCTTAGAAAATTCACCATCCACCTCTTTTACTGACCAAACCTGATTTTTTTCTTTGATCAGATACGATTTAGGGTCCTCCTCATTTTTACAGGACATAAGAAATACGAGGGCGCATGACAGTAAGATAAATTGAATTATACTTTTGAGCATGGAATCAAGGGTGTAATGTTATCAATAAGAATGTTTCCAGTACGGTTTATTTCACCTTCTGTGTAAAAAGCTTCAATCAATATATACTTTGCCCTAAAATCAGGAGTAAAGTTGATGTCATAAGTTTTCCAGTTAGAATGTTCTATGAATTTAGACTCAAAAACCAATTGCTCTTTCGCACATTTACGATTGCTGACCCAGATACGAATTTTTAGAGGCTCATTATAACCTGCATAACTCAGGGATTGGGCCAGGTCTATTTTAAAAGAATAGCATGTTTCTTCATCCAGCCTTTCACTAAAACGCTGTCCAATACTTTCATAGGATCCATCGAAACGTGTGATTAGTCCAACGAATGTTTGACCTTCGCTTGCTTCTGAATAGACTCCCCAGAAACCTGGCAGAATGTCTGGCGTCGTACCCTTGGCACAAGGAAACCAGCCCATTGGTACGGTGGCATCGGCAGGTTCATCTTCGAATGACGGGTTGTTTAGTGTGATCTGTGCCTTTAGAGCAATGGCGTTAAAGACGACGATCAGTAAAATTAGAAGTGCATTAATGTTCATATATCGCATTTTGCTAATATCTTCGCAAGATAATTGAGTCATGATTGATGGTCAAAGTTATAAAGTATTTATTTTCTTCCAGGTCCATACCCATAATTATATGCACAAGTTTGATGCTGTTTTTTATAGGGGTGTATTTTATGATTGCTTTTAAGAGCAATTCACTTGTGAAAACGCTTAGGAACGAAACAAGTGTGTTAATCGAAGTGAAACCAAATGTTAAAAATGATTTAACGCCTCAACTTGCTGCAATCCCCGGTGCCGTACAATCAACAATCCGTTATACCTCCAGAGAGGATGCGAAAAGGCTCATGGAACGAGAATTAGGAGCTGCTTTTCTTGATATCGAAGGAGAAAACCCGTTCTACGACACCTACCAGCTAAATATTTCTAAGGACCAATTGAATCTTGAGCTAATCAAGCGCATGCCTGAAGTGAAGGAGGCCTATGCTCAAACCTCCTATGTAGATCAAATTCAAACCAATGTCAGAAAATTTTCTAGATTGGCATTGGTAATTGGAGTTTTCTTTTCTATTCTGGCTTTCACTTTGATTTTTAATGCCATCAAACTTAGCCTGGCGGAATCCAAAACTTCGTTCTATACTCTCAAGCTTTTGGGTTCAGATTGGAATTTTATTAAACGACCATTTTTACAAAGGGCATTTTACTCTGGTCTTTTATCTGGAGGAATAGCGGTGTTACTTTTCATCATTGCCATCATTTATCTGATGTATTCTAATCAAACGATACAGCAAATAGTGAGTGTCTGGAATATTGTGCTGGTAGCAATAATCATGTTGTTGGTAGGTTTTTTAGTCAATTTATTAAGTACCAATGCAATTTTAAACAGATTTTTGGCGATGAGAGAAGAGGATTTGTACTCATGAAGTAAAATTATTTATACATTTGCGAAAACTTAATATAAATGGCTAAGAAGAAGAAAGTAGTGGTGACTACGTCAAAACCGGCGAAGTCTTCTAATACACTTAAACCGACAAAATCTACGCTGGGTAAGGGAGCACAGACGCCATCGGCAAATGCATTAAGTTTTGGAAAGGATAATTATATATACATGCTAGTCGGCGCTGGATTGATATTTATAGGCATGCTTTTGATGTCCGGAGGTCAAATGCCCTCTCCTGATGTCTGGGATGACAGCATTATCTATAGCACCAGGAGGACGCTTATTGCACCCATTTTTATCTTGGCTGGTTTAGTCGTTGAGATTTTTGCCATCTTCAAATAGCTTTTAATGGAATTGATCAAGGCTGCCATACTTGGTATTGTGCAGGGTCTGACCGAGTTTCTTCCAGTGAGTAGTAGTGGACATCTCGAACTCTTTAAATACTTTCTGAATGATGATGCGGTGGGGGAGGAGTCATTACTGATGACTGTTGTACTTCATTTTGCAACTGCTTTGTCAACCATTGTGGTGTTTCGTCAAACGGTTTGGGAATTGATTAAAGGTTTGCTTAAATTTAAATGGAATAAAGAAACCCAATTCACTTGTTTTGTGATTTTATCGATGGTACCAGCAGTAGTGGTGGGTTTGTTTTTTGAAGACCAACTTGAATCGCTTTTTAACAAGAACATCATATTAGTAGCGTTAATGCTGATGATCACGGGTCTTTTACTATTTGTTGCAGATCGTGCAAAACAAACTGATAGATCTCTGAATTTTACCAATGCTCTTGTAGTAGGTATTGCCCAGGCCATTGCCATTCTACCTGGTATTTCCAGGTCTGGAGCAACCATTTCTACATCCGTACTGCTGGGACTGGATCGAGAAACTGCTGCCAGATTTTCTTTTCTAATGGTACTTCCACTAATATTTGGAAAAATAGCTAAAGATCTATTGGATGGTAGCTTTTCAGCTAATGCTGCCAACATGGCTGAACTAGGTATTGGATTTCTATCCGCTTTTGTTACAGGTTTATTTGCCTGCACCCTGATGATTAAAATTGTCCGAAAAAGTCAGTTAAAGTATTTTTCATATTATTGCTTTGCAGTTGCCATCATCAGTCTTTTGATATATTTATTATGATCTCCCACGCAGAAAATATTGCAGAAACAGATTTTCTGGAAGGTAGTCTTCTTTTGGTGGACAAACCATTGACATGGACCTCTTTCGATGTGGTCAATAAAATAAGGTATACCTTAAAGCATGCTCTGGGCGTAAAGAAAATTAAAGTGGGTCACGCAGGAACTTTGGATCCATTAGCAACCGGGTTACTTTTGATTTGTACAGGTCGTTATACAAAGAAAATCAATGAGTTAACGGACTTGGATAAAACCTATACCGGAACCTTAAAACTGGGTGCTACTACCTTATCCTATGATGGAGAAATGGATGAGGAGGAGCATTTCGAGACCCACCATATCAATCAGGAAATGATTCAGCAAACAGCTGAGCAATTCATTGGAGAGATTGAGCAATATCCTCCTGTTTATTCAGCAATTAAAATTGATGGTGTGCCCAGTCATAGGCGGGTCAGAAGTGGTGAGGAAGTCAAGATGAAATCCAGACCAGTAATAATACATGACTTTGTTATAAATGATGTTAGAATGCCTTTTGTTGATTTTGAGGTAAAATGCTCTAAAGGGACTTATATTCGTACTTTAGCCCATGATTTTGGACTAAAACTCGAAAATGGTGCTTATCTAACTGCTTTGAGACGGACTAAAACGGCAGGCTACAACGTTAAATTTGCCTGGAACCTGGATCATTTAATCAAAGAAATCAAGGATGTCCATCGAAATTAGGAATGTGACTAAAGTATATGGCGATCAGAAGGCTATAAAAAACATTAGCTTCTCTGTGAATAAAGGTGAAATCGTAGGATTTCTAGGACCGAACGGCGCGGGTAAAACCACAACCATGAAAATTCTTACGTCCTATATACCTGCTACCAGTGGAGAGGCCAGAGTCTGTAATTTGGATGTCTCTGAGGATGCCGCACAAGTTCGTGAAAAAATAGGCTACCTGCCAGAACACAATCCACTCTACAAGGACATGTTTGTCAGGGAATACCTAATGTTTATTGCTGGCCTTCATAAAATCGGAGACAGAAAAAACAGAGTAGAGGAGCTGATTCATCTTACAGGCCTTAGCCGAGAATCACACAAGAAAATTGGAGCTTTATCTAAAGGTTACCGTCAGAGAGTGGGATTGGCCCAGGCCTTGATACATGATCCTGAAGTGCTTATCCTCGATGAACCCACGACCGGTCTGGATCCTAATCAGTTGTTAGAAATCCGATCGCTCATCAGAAATTTGGGTCAGGAAAAAACAGTCCTTTTCTCTTCTCACATTATGCAAGAAGTACAGGCCCTTTGTGATCGTGTCATCATTATCAATAAAGGTCAAATCGTAGCCAATGATTCCATCGATGTCCTCACACAATTTCAGCAACAAGAAAAGGTCATCTACCTTGAATTAGACAAAGCTATAGAGGAACGTAAGTTGTTAAATATCAATGGAGTAAAAAGGATAAAGTCAAGTCAAGGTTCAAGATATACTTTGATCTGTGAAAAGGATGTTAAAGTCAGGGAATCATTATTCAAGTTTGCGGTAGAAGAAGGATTAATTTTATTAGGTATGAGAATGGATGACTATACCATGGAAGAAGTGTTTACAAAATTAACGGCAAACTAATGTTAACGATAATATCCCGAGAATTAAGTGCCTATTTTAGTTCTTTGATTGCCTATATCATCATTGGTGTATTCCTCCTTTTTTTAGGACTTTTCATGTGGGTATTTCAAGAGACCAGTGTATTAAATTATAATTATGCCACTTTAGACCAATTGTTCACGATCGCTCCCATGGTATTTATTTTTTTAATTCCAGCCATTTCCATGAGGAGCTTTGCGGAAGAACACCAAAATGGAACTCTTGAGCTTTTGCTGACCAAGCCGATATCTAGCTTAAAATTGATTTTAGGTAAGTACTTTTCAGTGCTGTTATTGGTGATTTTTGCTTTGATTCCTACGCTGCTGTATTTTTATTCTGTACATCAATTGGGATCGCCGGTGGGGAATATTGATTCTGGAGCAGTGTTAGGCTCGTACATTGGCTTGCTACTATTGTCAGCGGTTTTTACATCCATTGGTATCTTTTCATCATCGATCAGCCGCAATCAAATCGTATCTTTCGTTATAGGGGCTTTTCTTTGTTTCCTTTTTCATTGGGGTTTTCAATACTTGAGCTCTCTTCCTATTTTTTTCGGAAGATTTGATGACTTGGTTCAGAAGTTAGGCATCGAATATCACTATAATTCCATTAGTCGGGGTGTTCTGGATACCAGAGATATTCTTTACTTTTTTTCAGTGATAGTGATATTTATTTTAGCCACTAAGCTGTCCATTGATAAAAAGAATTGGTGATGATGAAGAGAGATTTTATGAATTTTGGACTGTTTTTGTGCGTCATCATCGCACTAAATGTTGTAGGCAATTATGTGTATGAAATTTGGGACTTTACCGAAGAAAAGAGATATACCTTAACGGATGCCACACAGGAATTTCTGGAAGAAGTAGATGAAGTGGTTTATGTCAGAATCCTTTTGGATGGAAATCTTGAATCCGGATTCAAAAGACTTCGTCAATCCACACTTGAAACTATAAAAGACTTCAGAAGCATTAATCCATTGATTGAGTTTGACTTTGAAGACCCAACCAAAGGCAGCACTGAAGAGGTCAATGCCCGAAAAGAAGAGTTGGCTGAGATTGGATTACTCCCTACGAATCTGAGGGTGGCTAATGATAATGAGACCACCGAAAAATTAATTTATCCATATGCTTTATTAAATATGGGTGAACGATCCATTGCTGTAAATCTGCTTGAACCACAGGGGCAGGGCATCAATGCGGAAATGGCTTTGAACAACTCGGTCAGTTTGCTTGAATTCAAGTTTGCGGATGCCATTCAAAAATTAGCCAATCCTGACAAGCCCAATATTCTATTGACCGAAGGTCAGGGAGAGCTGGCAGCTCAACAAACTGTTGCTCTTGAAGGTCTTTTGCGAGCTAATTATGATGTGGGCAGGATAAATCTCGACAGTATCCCTGTCCTTGGAAAGTCTTTGGATTTATTGATCATTGCCGGACCTACTGAAGAATTTTCACTTCAGGATCAATTCAAAATAGACCAATACATTATGAACGGTGGTAAAGTCTTGTGGATGATAGATTACCTGGATGTATCTCTTGATTCGATCAGCAAATATGGAAATTATCTACCCAATATCTATCCACTGGACCTTGAGGATATGCTGTTCAAATACGGAATCAGAATTCAGCCAAATCTGGTCCTCGATATAGAGAGTACCAGGATTCCACAAGTCATTGGCACACAAGGTGGAAAACCTCAACAAGAACTCATTCCCTATGTTTATCATCCACTTGTGGCATCGAAATCACAGCACCCAATCGTTAAAAGCATCGATCGGGTCAATTTCTTCTTTCCAAGTACCATCGATACCATACAGACCAGAGCCAATATCGATAAGGAAATTTTATTAAGCAGCTCCAATTTCTCAAGATTTCAGGTAGCACCGATGCGTATGAACTTTGACTTCCTACGATATGAAATGGATGAAAGCAAGTTTGATAAAGGTCCGCAACCAATCGCTGTTTTATTGGAAGGGCAGTTTGAATCCTTTTTTCAAAACAGGGTTTCTCAGCGAATGGATGATATGCTTGAACAGATAGGAGCGGAATTTCAAGCGGAATCTTCACCCACAAAAATGATTGTTATTTCTGATTCTGACTTTGCTAAAAACCTGTACGATCCCAGAAGTAACAGGACCTCTGCACTTGGATACAATCGTTGGGAGCAGATACAATTCAAAGGAAATCAACAATTTGTATTCAATTCTATTGAGTATTTATTAGATGAAAAAGGTTTGATAGAAGCAAGAGGAAAAGATGTCAAGTTGCGTTTATTGAATCGAGTGAAGATCCAAAATGAGAGGGGTTTTTGGCAGTTTCTCAATCTAGGGTTGCCCATTTTATTTCTGGTTCTCATGGGTATGAGCTATTATTTTTATCGTAGAAGAAAGTACAGTCGAAAATATGAAGAATAGTAGGACGACCTTTATCCTGGCTTGTATTCTTGCTATTTTAGCGATACTGGGCTATTTTCTGGTAAAAAACAATAATACGTCATCGTCCTCTATTGATATCAGAGATCGACAATTTGCGATTAAAGAAAGAGAGGACATTTCCAAGATATTATTGGCACAGCGCAATGGCAGGAAAATGATTTTAGAGAAAAAGGGCGATATCTGGGTGGCCAATGGCAAGCATGAAGTTCATTCTAATGTGATGGGAAACTTGTTAGATGTATTGACAGGTCTGCAATTAAAATATATACCACCCAAAGCTGCTTATGACAATATGATGAAGGCCATAGGCAGGTTGGGCATTAAGGTTGAAGTGTACAATGAAAAAGGGGTATTGCTTAAAGGGTATCAGGTGGGAGGTACAACGGGAGGAGAATTGGGCACAGTATTTTTAATGGATGGCTACACGCAGCCTTATGTTTTAGAATTACCCAATTTCGAAGGAAGCTTAAGAGGACGATTTTTGGTGGATAATGTGGATCATATTAGAGATAGAACAGTTTTTTCCTATGATAGGGAAGAGATCAAACAAATATCTGTTCGCTATCCAAAAGAAGAGAAGCAGTCTTTCATGGTTGTTCGTGAAAGCAATGATAAGTTTGAAGTAAAGCCTTACAATAAGGATGGCTATTCGATCTCAGGAGAAGCTAAAGCGGGAGCAATCCAGGCTTTTGTAAGAGCCTTTCAGGATGTTGATGCTGAAGCATATGAAAATAATCATCCACTCAAAGACTCTATTCAATCTTTGGTACCCATCGCTGTAGTGTCTGTAACTGACATTCAGGATCAGACTAAAAGTGTAAGATTATTTCCTCAAATCGATGTTTATAATCCCGATATCAATACGCGAGGTGTAGACCAGGATCGTCGAATTGAGCGCTATTTTGCAGATTGCAGTTGGGGTGAATTCATGATTGTTCAGGACCTGCTTTTCAGAAAAATACTATGGCGCTATGAGGAATTCTATTAAGTTTCTTTTGATCTTATTTGTTTTCTCAGGTTTCACTTCTACCTGGGGGTTCTATGGGCATCGCCTTATCAATAGAACAGCGGTTTATTGTTTGCCCGGGGACATGATCAATTTATTTAAAAGTAACATCGACTATCTCTCAGAACATGCAGTTGATCCTGATAAAAGGAGGTATGCAACACCTTTTGAGGCGGTAAGACATTATATCGATATAGACCACTGGGGTGATCGTCCTTTTGAAAGTGTGCCCAGAAATTACGTAGATGCAGTGACTAAGTTTGGAGCGTTTTTATTGGTAAATGACAGAGACACGACCATCATCACTTTTAGTGATAGCGAGCATAGTAAGGAATTTCAAAATGCGAGGAAATTTATTAAGAACAATTGGATGTCTCAGCGTTATGAGGACGAGCAAACCTATGTGTGCGACAGCTTGATGAAGTATTTTGACTTGAAGGCGACTACTTGTTCACAATTTAGGTTTGTAGATGTTTTTTCAACTTACGGCATACTGCCTTACGAGCTAGGTGTTCAACAGTATAGATTGACAGAAGCTTTCCAAACAAGGGATGTCAATAGAATCTTAAGAATTGCTGCAGATATGGGTCATTATATCGCGGATGCACATGTTCCTCTCCATACCACAGAGAATTATAATGGACAAATGTCTGGACAGGAGGGAATTCATGCATTTTGGGAAAGTCGCCTACCTGAACTATTTGCAGAAGAACAATATGATTTTATTGTGGGCCAAGCAGACTACATTGATGATAAGGAATCTTTTTTCTGGGGTATTGTTGAGGATTCTCATGGATATCTTAATAAGGTGCTTGAGGTAGAATTGGAATTACGCTCTGAGTATGATGAGGATAAGCAGTATTGTTATGAAAAAAGATTAGGGTCTACGGTCAGGCTGGAATGTGAGGGATACGCCGAAGCTTATCATCGGCGATTAGATGGAATGGTTGAAAACAGAATGCGGTCGAGCATTAAAGCTGTTGCTGATTGCTGGTATACAGCCTGGGTAGATGCTGGTCAACCGGACTTTGACCGTGTAGGCATCATTTCGGAAATCGATGACCGTCTGGATAAAGCTTTTGGGTTGAAGAGGATTTTTGGTAGAAAACACTAATATGAGATTAGGACTGATTGTAAAGGGATTGGCTATGGGGATAGCAGAGGTTATTCCGGGTGTAAGTGGAGGCACTATAGCTTTTATTACGGGTATTTATGAAGAATTGATCAACACCATCAAAGCTTTTAATTTCTCCTTAATCGGGGTAATTAAGAAACAGGGAATTGGTGGTTTTTGGAAAGCGATTAATGGCAATTTCTTGTTATTGTTAGGTTTAGGAATGGCTGTTGGTGTGGTTTCCGGAATTTTTCTGATAGGATATTTGCTTACTAATTTTCAGGCACCACTCTGGGCCTTTTTCTTTGGATTAATCATTGCATCTGCCATTTATATTGCGAGAAAAATTGATCATTGGAATGCAGTAGGTATTGTCTTTGTTTTAATAGGGTTTGCAGTAGCTTTCGGGGTAACACTGCTTAGCCCGGCTGAAGGAACTACTAATTTCTTGCTGGTTATGATATCAGGAATGATTGCCATAAGTGCCTTATTGCTGCCTGGCGTTTCCGGAAGTTTCATTTTACTCTTGCTGGGAATGTATACCATCATACGGGGAGAAGCTGAACAGGCCTTGAGTACTTTTGCTTCCAGCAGTATATTTGTCATCTTTTTCTTTGCTTTGGGTTGCTTGATAGGTTTGGTGCTTTTCAGTCGTATTCTTTCTTACACTTTCAAACATTATAAAAATCAGACACTTGCCATCCTCACTGGTTTCATGTTAGGCTCACTCAATAAAATTTGGCCTTGGCGGAATCCCGCTTCATGGATAATCAAGGACACCAATGAGATGATCACCGATGTGACAGTAATGAATAAGGACCTTCTGCTCAGTGACCAAATTCAGTTGATTAAGGAAGTCAAAGTTTTACCGGGAGACTATTTGTTTTTTGACCCTCAAATTATGCTTTGTGGTATATCTTTTTTACTAGGACTGGGAATTGTTTTTATTTTAGTAAAATTTGAACAAGACTAAGACTAATGTTATTTCTAGGGTAGCAATTCTTCTTCCATGAATGCGGATATAATCATTCTGTTATCAATATTGGCAGTCTCTATCGTCATTTTCGCTTTAGAACTCCTTCCTGTTGATAAAACGGCTTTCGGTATCATGGTTTTACTGACTGCCTTCGGATTGGTTACTCCTGAAGAAGCCATCTCAGGATTTTCAAACCCTGCAGTCATTACCATTTTAAATTTAATGATCATTGCATGGGCTCTGGAACGGAATGGTGTGATCAAACTACTTTCTAATGCTCTTTCACCAGTAGTCAAGTGGCCTTTTATCTTCGCAATCCCCGTTTTGATGGTTGCTGTCGGTACGATATCTGCCTTTATTTCCACAACTGCAGTGGTCATCGTCTTCATCAAGATGATTTCAGAGTTACATGCTCAGGGTAAATTAGATAATGCGATGTATTTGTTGCCCATCTCTTTTGCTGGAATAGTGGGAGGAAGCGCTACTTTAATGGGAACATCCACGAATCTGATCGTCAATGAAATTGCAGAGCGTAGAGGAGTGACCAAGCTAGGCTTCTTCGAATTCACAGGATTTGGACTGGTTTTTATGGCCATTGCCATAGTTGTAGTAGCAATATTGGTACCGTTCGTCATTCGAAAAAGAAAACGAGGTCCGCTTATCGATGCATACCAGATCGATGATTACATTACCAACATCCAACTTTCTTCTACAAGTGCATATGCTGGACAAACCATCAAAGAGATACCTTCACTAAATGAGGATGACATTAATATACTCTCTGTTGAAAGAAGAAATACCGGAGTATTTTCGCCTTCGAAATTTTATAGAATTGATCAAAATGATAAAATTCTTATTCGAGCTACTGTCGAAAAGTTGGCTGAACTTAAAGACAATGATGAATATGTCATATTGAATGCTAAGGATAACATTGCTACGGATGAACATGATCGGGATGATTTTGAAATCGGAGAAGTCATCGTCATGCCGGGGTCAAACGTAATTGGTAGCTCTCTGAAGCAACTGACAAATATGTTCGGTAATTCTGCAATCCCATTGGCCATCAAGAAACACAAAACCATTCTGAATCAAAAAAGCAGGATTGTAAAGGACTTGGATAGTACGATCACTATCGAGGCTGGTGATAGAATACTCCTTTCTACCAATAAAGATTTTTTAAGCGAGTTAGAGAGAGAGAGAAATTTTCTGTTGTTTGAAGAGTATGAAGATGTCACGGCAGTCAGGCCCTGGAGGCGAAACTTCGCCATACTGACACTACTAATTGTTGTGGGCCTTGCTGCTTCAGGTACTACTAATATCTTGTTAGCTACGTTGATAGGTAGTTTTTTGTTAATATTCACCGGAGCCACTTCGTTGTCAAACGCTTATAAGGCCATCAATTGGCCTGTTATCTTCCTTTTGGCTGGAATGATTCCCATCGGCATTGCCATGCAAAACACAGGTGCAGATGATTTTTTGATCAATCAACTGACCATTTTATTTTCATCTCTTGCTCCTACGATAGTTATGGCTTTACTTTTCTTGTTCACGATGGTGATGAGTGGAGTTATATCCAATAACGCGACGGCTATTATCATGACTCCTATTGCGATCGCCCTTGCTCTAAAGCTCGATATTGATCCAAAGGCTTTTATTTTGGCGGTTATGTTTAGTGCCAATTTCAGCTTTTTTACGCCGATAGGGTACCAGACCAATACCATCATCTATGGCATGGGAATTTACAGGTTCAAACACTTCCTGGTCATAGGTGGTATCCTTTCCTTTCTGCTGTGGATTGCAGCCATATATCTTCTCCAAATGAGGTACTTGTGACTTACCTTCCGAGCTTAATTACTTTTTGACTGGTATGATATTGCTTGGCCTGTATTCTAATTAGGTATACTCCAGCCATCCAGGAAGAAGAATCATTAAAACGATAGACATTGTGTCCACTGCTTAATCTCGTTTCGCTTCTATGAATTTTTTGACCACTGATATTATAAACTTGAATCACGACATCATCAGTAACCTGGCTCTGAATGTTCAAACTTAATTCTGAAATGAATGGATTAGGTGCAGCTTTCACATCAAACAATTCAATCGCGAAATCCTCAACATTGACCATACAATTCTCGTCTCCTAAAGTAAAGAATGTGTCAGATACAGCTTCAAATCCAGAAGTGTCTACCAGGCAGACTGCTCTTAGCTGAAGTACATACGCAGTACACTCTGTCAAGTCAGAGATCATCGCCATGGTATCCAAAACGCTTATGGTATTCCAGTCGTCATCACCTTGATCCACCTCCTTGTACCTTAAGTTGTAAGCAATTGAGGTATCTACCATGGAGTAAGTAACATTTGCATCTGTCATTCCAGGGTCGATAGAAATGAGATCCAAGCCATAATCACAAGGACCAATTAGATTGACACAGTAATCTTCATATTCACCAAAAGCTAAAAACACATCTGGATCTTCACATGGTATAGGTTCATCAAGATAAACCATTCCAACTCTCATTCTGGTCAACCCTGGAGAAACATCGCCCTGGACTATTATGGTGGTATCTATATTATTCTCAGTAGCTTCTCCTTCGTCGAAAACCAATTCATCATCACTGAACATGCCGTCCACATTGATGTCAATCCAAACTTTCACCCATTCTTCAAAAGAGATATCGGTAAAACCTTTATTTACCTTTAGTTCAATCTCTGTTCCGACCCTCAGGTCAAGATCGAAGAAACCAGCATAGTTGCCATAACCAAAATCCTCGCCTGTTTCAGCTAACTGCCCATCCAGTGTTACCGATTCAATCCACTCCCCAAAATTTTCTAACGGCGGAGGAAGGCAATACGGTAAGTTAGAACATCGTCCACATGCTGTAGTTGCGCTAAATACCTCTGAATAGGGTGTTAATTCTCCGGTAATACAGTTGGCTACCACTCTGAATTCATATGCCTCACAAAACGCAAGATCCTCTAGAAGGATAAAATTATTTACACTTGTGACGGTGTCGATGGCGTTGCTTCCCACCACATTATATTCTATAGAATAGCTATCGTGATCAAGATCAGGGTTCCAACTTAACAATATTGCATTTTCGTCTACTAAAATGGCGTCATTTTCACCCAGCAAACCTTCTGGAGCTCGACAACATCCCAGTGACTCAAAATTGAACGAAAAGCTATAATCACTGGTGGTATCGGTCGAACAAACAGATCTGACCTGTACCTCGTATATTTCGCAATCGTCTAATTGACTAATAGTAAATGGAGATGCTACTCCGATTACCTCGGTCCACAAAGTATCGCTTTGCTTTTTGTATCTCAAATCATAACTATCTGCGGATTCCATGTCAGACCAGCTGACCGTGGTTGAGTCCAAATCAAAGCGATCGACATTGATGGTGAGTGGAAATGAACATTCACTAAATATATTGCCCATCAGTTCAACAGCATTTTTAAGGTTCAGCACACCACCTGATTTGAAAAGGTCATTAAATTTATCATCTTTTCTCACGCTTCCCAGAATGATATTTTTAATGAGCCGTGCAGCACTGGCTGGATTTTCTTTAGCCAGATTGCTGAGCTCTGGATAGGGAAGGGCATACAGAAGTGCCACTGCACCTGTTACATGTGGTGTGGCTGCTGAAGTACCATCAAAAAATCCGTATCCATTGCCACTTCTCGTGGTATAGGTCCCGGTTCCGAAAGCACCCAGATCGATGCTTTCTACTCCAAAGCCTGAGGCTTCCTCTTTCTCAAAAGATCTGTTGACATTACTTACCGATATTAAGAAATCACTGGTGCAAGAAGTAGGCAAATCGCCCTCTACATCCACATCTACCTCTGCATTGATCGTCGCCCCACAATTCAGGATACCTACCATTCCCAATGAATCGTAGAAGTTGCACCACAGCGGAGCATCTTCTACCTGTCCGAAATCTATTCCCCAAGAAGAATTAGTGGCTACAACGAAAGCACCCTCCGAACCATTCGATTCATTGTATCTTTGTCGCATGATATATGGATAAGCATAAGCGGAAAGTGCAGATGCTTCATCCACACCGCCACCTCTGACGATCATCAACTGGACGTCCCAGTTAACACCCGTGACGCCTATTCCATTATTACCTTGAGCCCCTATGATTCCAGTGACAGGAGTGCCATGTCCACCTCCCTGATAAACCTCTCCGTTATTGTTATAGGTGTCCCATCCGAAGTAGTCATCGATGTATCCGTTGTTATCATCGTCTATGTTATTGTCGGGAATTTCATTATAATTGATCCACACATTGTCACCAAAATCTTCATGTTCAGGATCAAGACCGTCATCTATGACGCAAACCACAATGGTATCTCCTGAAGAGGTTATGCCACCAGTCGTCGCATTCCAAGCTTCATCAATGTCCAGATCTGCATTTTCTATTCCTCCGTTATCACCTACGTTGATATATTGCCACTGCTCTGTAAAATCGGGATCATCAGGAATCACTCTCTGACTAATGAAATGATTATTTTGAGCATGTATAAAATAGGGTACCTCTTTAGCGGCCTGTAAAAGTCTGATTTGATTTATTTGCGCATGGTCAAACTTTATTTTCCAAACATTCATGGGTTGTTCAATAAGCATTTCGGCCTGAAGTGCTGTATTGATACCAAGTTTATTTTGAAGAAACTCCAGACCTTCATCTGCAGATTGACCTTTTTTAAGTTCAACTAAAACCTGACCCTGACGGTGCGTAAGTTGCTGAGCATGAAAGGTATAAATGAAGCTAAATATGATAGGTATAACTAAGACTAATTTCATTTTCATATTGAGTCGTGATTCAGCCTACAATATAATTATTATCTATTGATAGCAGAATAATAAAGTCTTTATTATCGCAGGGCCCCTCTTGACTAAGGCACATCGATGTTTATCTAAACAAGACTTTCCAACAAAATCAATAAAAAATGCGGAGTTCACCTTATCTCAACACGTCATATAATGAAAAAATGTTATTTGTTATATACTGTCAATGAACTATTTTTATATATTTGTTTCTATTAATATAAATTCTAAGCTCAAAATTATGAACAAAAGACTACTATATTTTCTGGTGGGCGTAGCTTTTGCTTTTCATTCCTCTACCTTAAGCAGCCAGGATCTTCTGGCCATTGCAGATAAACAATACGAATTAGAGGCTTATGATTTAGCAATCGAGAACTACAAGAAAATTTTAACGAATCATCCCGGTAACACAGAGGCCATGTATAATCTTGCTGAAAGTTATAGGATGCAGAATAATGTAACGGAAGCTCTCAACTGGTACGACCAGTTGACTACTAAAGAAAACATTAATCCGTTGGCTTACCTACATTATGGCCATTTACTTAAGTCTACAGGAGACATCGCCAATGCAAAATTGACCTACATTAAGTACATGGAGTTTGATATGGAGATCGGGCAGCACTTTGCCGAATCGTGTGATGCTGCTATGCAATTGATGGAAGAAGATGATAAATATGATGTGAAGCCATTTGCTCATAACTCTAACACATCTGATTTTGCGGTCTCTTTTAAGGATGATATGCTGGTTTTCAATTCATTCAGAACAGATTTAGAAGGGCTTAATAGCAGAAAAAACAGATCTATTCTTACGGCCAATGCGAATCAAATGTTTGCAGTCAAAGGAGATCAGATTGCCATGCTTAGAGATGATTTAAAGTCTTCTTATCATCTAGGCCCAATCACATATGGTTCAGGATCGGATATAATAGCTTATACGAAAAATAACTTCAAAGACGGTGTGAAATTTGTCAGGCATGATGACTCAAACATGTCATTATTTGTCGCTGAAAAAACAAAAGAAGGCGACTTTGATCAAGAGAGGCCATTCCCATATAATGAAACAGGATTTTCTACCGGATTTGCGTCCCTGGCAAATGGAGGTAAGCTTTTATATTTTGCATCTAACAGACCAGGAGGTTTTGGAGGTTACGACATATATATGTCTCAGTACAAGGAAGGTGGCTGGTCGCTTCCTGTAAATCTTGGACCCAACGTAAACACACCAGGAAATGAAATATCTCCATTTTATAGCGAGGATGATAATTTTCTATTCTTTGCGTCAGACTTTAGAGCTGGTTTTGGAGGTTATGACAATTTCATTTCAGAAAGGGTAGGAGCTTTAGAGTTTGAAGAAGCCATCAATATGGGGAAGGGTGTGAATTCACTTATGGATGATTATTTCTTTGTGATTTCGCCTGTTGATGGAAAGTTTTACTTCACTTCTAATCGAATGGGTGGAGCAGGTAAAGATGACATTTATTATGCTACTCCAATGGAAGGAATGATGATGGCTGATGCAGATATACCAGGAGCTGTGAATCTAGAGGATATGGAAGTTGAAGGAACCGTAGAAAGCTCTGAAAATACTTCATTAGCGAGCATGAGTGATCCGAAATTTTACCTGGCGGATAACAATTTTTCCCTTGAAGATGCGAGATTGCTGGCTAAACATAATCTGATCTTATCAGCTCCACCTTCAAAAGTATATTATATTCAAGTGGCATCTCTTTCTAAAAGTCAAGCAAATGTAGGAACCTTTAAAAAGCTTACGAATCTGGGTAATCTTTACAAGGTACATAAGAATAGCGCAACAAAGATTAGGTTAGGGTATTATTATGATAGAAATGAGGCTGCGAAGATTCTAAGTTCTGTAAAAGGAATGGGATATAATGATGCCTTTATCGTTCATGAACCTTTATTGACATCTGAATTAGAGTTGGTAGGAGATTCTAAAAATGGTAATAGTCAGGGAAATTTCTCAAGTACTTTCACACCAGCTTCCCAAACCAGTAACTACAAAGTCAGATTAGCATCCTATACCGATCCTCTTTGGTTCGATATTTCCAGGGTCAATGATTTAGGTGAAATTGAGCAATGGACCAAAGGTCAATACACTATATTTATATTGAGCGGATACGGAAGCTTAGACAACGCTCAGAAAGCGATGTTGAAAGCTAAGAATAGAGGATTTACGGAGGCTCATATAGTGATTGACAACAATGGTTATCTTGAGAAACTAAAACAAAATTAGGTAAAACGTAATGGTTTAAAGTGGGCTGTTGATGAAATTCAATGGCCCTTTTTTAATGCATTCTATCACCACGAAGCTCCATGGACTGCAAAAGCTGAGCTTCATATTCCAGGTACTCCGACCATCTTTTTAATGCTTTTTCTTCTCCCGCATATTTCTTAGCCAGGTCAATGAACAAGCGATAATGCCCTGCTTCAGAAACCATGAATTTATGATAGAAATCTTTAAGGGCTTCCTCTGATATGTGCAATGAAAGTAAGCGAAACCTTTCACAACTTCTGGCCTCAATGAGAGCGCAAGTCAGCAATTTCTCTAACAATCTATCATCAAAAGATCCACCCTTCTTCTGAAATTTTAATAAGCCATTGACGTATTCATCTTTTCTTTGATGTCCCAATTTCAGGTTTCGATCTTTTAATTCCTTCAAAACCATTCTGAAATGGCCCCATTCTTCAGTTACTATGGGTGCCAATTCTTCGACCATTTCAAATTTATCAGGATACTGACTGATGAGTGAAATACAAAAGGTGGCTGCTTTTTGTTCGCAATATGCATGGTCTGTCAAGATATCCTGGATCGACATTTCAGCCATATCTACCCATCTTGGATCTGTTGGTAACTTAAGTCCTAACATTTAAAGTTGATTTAAGCATTCTATTTGATTCATGACAACATCAACATTGTATATTTCATATTGCTCATATCCTGAGCTCCACATGATGCCAATTTTATCGATTTCACCCCTTTCCAATTGCTTAGACATCGACCGATCTAGAGGAAGAACAACTTCGTAGTTCGTGTTGCCAGTAATGGTCTCCAATCGACCTTGTGCATTTTGAGCAGTGGCAACATACAATATTTCGCCATTCAATAGTTCAAATTTCATGGGATTGTTGCGGGCTATATAACCATAGTTCTTGATAGCATCTTTAGATGATATGGTGATATACATCCACAGATATTTTTTACCATCAAGTTCAAGCAGCTTCACTTCACATTTTAAAAAGTCATTTTCTTTGAAAAAGTTTTTCAATTTAGGGTGGGTATATCCGAACAGAAATTCCTTTCCGGTTTCTTTTCTAGGCTTATCGGTTTGAGCGTCTATGCCATTAAAGACGATATTGCAGGTTGGCTTGGGAGGATTGAGGTATACCTCTCGTTCATCTATTTGCACTTTACTTAAGATGATTTCAGACTTTGCAGCTTCTGAACTTGTTCTAATTGCTATAATTTCTTGTTCTATTTTACCAATCTCTTTTAGTACTTCCAGCTTATCTGAAGTGGTGCTTGATCTATTTTCCTGCAACAACCGAAGCCCCTTCTTGAGCAGTTTTATCTCTTCTGTCAATTGATTTTCTGAAAGTCCTAGTGTTCTGATGTTTTCTCTGAACAATTCTTTCTGAGATTGACCTTCTACCTCTTTTGAACGATCTTTGACCGCCTCTATCCTATACTGCAAAGAGGCTAACTCTTCATTCTTGACTTCGAGTTGGTCGGACATTTCTGTAAATTTTCTTAGATAATCTTCTATGGTCAGACTTCTATATGCTGTTTTATCAAAACCATGACCATCATCTGACTGGATAGCACTACTGTTGGTATCAGAATTCGTTATTTGACCATTGGCTGTGCCCGGTGCAATCATGCCAATCAAAAGACCAATAGATAAAATTTTATAAAACTTCGTAAGAATATCCAAGAAATGAATGTTAGTGTTATAGTGCAAAGATGCAATAAATAACAGTAGAATTAAAACATATTATAAAAAGTGTGATATAATAGTAGCATATATGTCTCTGAATAAACTTCAATTGTGATACACTTCGTTATATTTGCGCCACAAAACAATAAAATCGGAAAGATGGATGCAATTCAGAATTACATTGACCACAATAAGAAGAGATTTCTGGAAGAATTACTAGAATTGCTTAGAATACCTTCCGTGAGTGCCAGGCCTGAGCATAAAGAAGATATGCACGAGGCAGCTAAATGGATTCAAAGAAACATGATTATTGCTGGGGTAGATAAGGCTGAGATCTACGAAACCGATGGTCACCCTGTGGTATATGGTGAAAAAATTATTGACGATAGTAAACCTACGATCCTGGTATATGGGCATTATGATGTTCAACCGGCTGAACCATTGGAACTATGGGACTCTCCTCCGTTTGAGCCGGTGATTAAAGAGACCAGACTTCATCCAGAGGGAGCAATATTTGCCAGAGGATCAGCTGATGATAAAGGTCAGTTTTTCATGCATGTTAAGGCATTCGAAGCCATGAATGCGACGAATCAATTGCCTTGTAATGTTAAATTTATGATAGAAGGTGAGGAAGAAGTCGGTTCAGATCATTTGGAATTATTTTGCCGTGAAAATGCCGAGATGCTCAGTTGCGATGTCATTTTGATTTCAGATACCAGTGTTATTGCTAATGATGTTCCTTCGATTACCACCGGACTGAGGGGTTTAAGTTATGTTGAAGTTGAAGTCACCGGACCTAATAAAGATTTGCATTCTGGAGTTTACGGGGGTGGTGTGGCCAATCCCATAAATGTCTTGTGTCAGATGATAGCCAGCTTAAAAGACGATGATAATCGCATTACTGTAGATGGTTTCTACGATAAAGTAGTGGAGCTGGATAAAAAAGAACGAGAAGCTGTCAACTCCGCCCCATTTGACCTCGGTGAATATATGGACGAATTACAAGTAGATGAAGTCAGAGGCGAGACCGGATATACTACGATAGAACGAACAAGTACGAGACCGACCCTGGATGTCAATGGCATGTGGGGTGGTTATACTGGAGAGGGTGCGAAAACTGTTTTGCCTTCGAAGGCTTATGCGAAAATAAGCATGCGACTTGTACCCAATCAGGATCCCGATGAAATTACAGAATTATTTACTAAGCATTTCTTGAAAATTGCACCAAAAAGTGTCAAGGTGGAAGTGAAACCACATCATGGTGGACACCCAGTGGTAACGCCTATAGATACCCCGGAATATAAAGCTGCACACGAGGCCATGAAACGTGCCTATGGTAGAGAGCCTATTCCAGTCAGAGGTGGCGGCAGTATCCCCATTGTTGCCCTTTTTGAGGAAGTTCTAAACGTGAAGACCGTTCTCATGGGTTTTGGCTTAGATTCTGATGATATTCACTCTCCCAATGAACATTATGGTCTATTTAATTTTTACAAAGGAATAGAAACCATCCCTGAATACTTTAAAAATTACGCAGAATTAAAACAAGGTTGATGAAAATATTAATGAAGGTGGTTATGACCATCGTTTTACTAAATAGCCTCACACTGGAGGCACAAAATACAATGAATAAAATGGACTCACTAAGTTATAGCATTGGAATTCTGATGGGTCAAAATCTGAAACAACAAGGTTTTGACAATATCAATGCGGATTCTATGGCTGATGCGATCAATGATGTTTTACAAGGGAATGATTTAAAGGTTCCTAATGATGAGGCCCAGGCTTTGGTTAATAAGTATGCGCAGGAAAAAGCTGCTGAAAAGTCTGCAGCAGCAAGAGGTGCAGGAGAAGCCTTTCTTGCCGAGAATGCTAAAAGAGAAGAAATCAAAACGACAGATACAGGTCTGCAATATGAAGTATTGAAAGAAGGAGAGGGTGCTACACCAGGACCAACGGACAAGGTTAAGGTGCATTACGAAGGAATGTTGATCGACGGAACGGTTTTCGATAGTTCTATTAAAAGAGGCGAGCCGATTTCTTTTCCTGTCAATGGTGTAATTGCAGGATGGACTGAAGCGTTGCAACTGATGAAGGAGGGTAGTAAATGGAAAATTTATATTCCTTATGACTTAGCATACGGCGAACGTGGTGCTGGAGGCCAAATTCCTCCTTATGCTGCTTTGATCTTTGAAGTAGAATTACTGGAAGTTCAATAAATGAAAATTGACATTATTTCGGCAGTTCCGGAATTGTTAGAAAGCCCGTTTGAGCATTCTATTATGAAAAGAGCTGCCGAAAAGTCATTATTGCACGTTGCAGTGCATGATCTAAGGAAATATGGCATTGGCAAACACCACAAAATAGATGATTATCAGTACGGTGGTGGTGCGGGAATGGTCATGTGTATTGAACCCATTCTGAAGTGCATTGACTTTATAGTTTCTGATGGCCAACCCGATGAAATCATTTATTTGACTCCTGATGGTGAAATGTATAATCAGCATATGGCCAATCAACTTTCTTTAAAAAACCACATTGTGCTGATTTGCGGACACTATAAAGGGATCGATGAAAGGCTGCGGGAGCATCTGGTGACTAAGGAAATATCGATAGGCAGTTATGTATTATCCGGAGGAGAATTGGCAGCAGCAGTTTTAGTAGATTCAATTGGTAGATTATTGCCCGGTGTGCTCAATGACGAAACTTCCGCACTATTTGATTCCTTTCAGGATGGAATGCTAGCGCCACCTGTGTATACTAGACCGGCTAATTACAACGGTTGGAAAGTTCCTGAGGTTTTGCTTTCAGGAAATGATGCGAAGATCGAAGCCTGGAGAGAAGAACAGGCATTACAAAGAACAAGGGAAAGACGACCTGATCTACTTTCAGACTAGAAAAGTAATCTCCTTCGATCTAAACCTGCGCCAGGTTTCTTAGAAACGGAGAAGACAATTATTGTGAATACCCTGCTTTCCATCCCCAAGGATAGTAGGATCCTAATCTAAATATTGCGATGTATGTTAAGCATTTTCGCGATTTGGCAATCATATTCGATGATCGCAAAACGCTTGTTCATTTAGATTCTTTAGCCTGCCTTTATAAAATGAGCATGATCAACAATTGATCACGAGGGTCTAAAACTTGCTTGTTAAAACAAGTTTATCGAATTAATCGTCAAGAAGAGGAAGATAATCATGGCAAAACCGCTATTGATTTATCTAAGGTTCAAGGTTTTGCAAAGCGTCATAGTAAAACCTGAAGAATCCCGCTTAAAACAATGCCTATCAGCGCTACTAGGGCGATGGTTCCATCTAAAAGACCCGAAAAAAAATAATCGTCTGATTTCCCTTTTGTCCATTTGGTGCAGGCAATTGTTATCAAATAGCCCGCGATTAAGCCTAGACCTACTAAACCAGAATATAACCCTTGATAACTGAGACAAGCAACCATCAGAATAGCAAGCATTATAAGTATGTAAGAGAGATGGTAGGATTTTCTTACGCCTATTTTTCTGGGAATTGTACTCACTCCATTGTGTTCATCTACTTTAATGTCCCTGATGTCAAAAGGTACCGTGATGGCGAAAATGAAGCAAGCCTTTTCAACGGTATACAACACTCCGTTTCCATCGAGAAATCCCACTACCTCCACATAAGGAATTAATCCGATAATGAGTGCCCAATTCACAACAATCAGGTAAATTTTAATGAAGTCAAAGTCCCGAAGCCGCTTCTGACCTGTGAAAAGAGGCAACACATATAGCATCGCGATTCCTCCAGGAATGATCAGAAGCAATTGTATTTGGGTGGGAAGCGAGGAGAAAAAGTAGATGGAAGCAATTCCACCAAAGAGCGCATATAAAATCAAATGAACTCTAAACTTTTTGATGACTGCAAAACGTCCTTCTTTGTCAAATTTTTCAACTTTCTTTATCCCCACAATTCTATGAATGCCGTACAAGAACATCGTTGAAGAAAAAACAAAAAGGGGGTAATCACTATCTGGAATATGAGTTAAAACTGCGTAACAAAGTAAAACACTAAGAGTGGCTCCCAGCGCAATGTGGATGCTGCTATAAATGTAGAAGTCAACTAGTTTTCGCAGCGCTTTCAAAAGTATTTATACGACTGACCGTCTTTGATCGTTAGCAATGTTTCATAGATCAATTTGCTGACATTACTGATATCATCTTTGTGTGCCATTTCTACAGTAGTATGCATGTATCGCAATGGTAGGGATATCAATACTGAAGGCACCCCTTTGTTTGAGTATGCGAAAGCATCAGTATCTGTTCCTGTACTTCGGGATGAAGCTTGTCGTTGAAACGGTATTTTTTTCTTTTCAGCAATGTCAATGACCTGTTGAAGTAATTTGTTGTGAACGGCTGGTGCATAAGTTAATGCAGGTCCTTTCCCCGCCTTGATATCTCCTTGTTCTTTCGTTTTGATCATGGGCGTATTGGTATCGTGACAAACATCAGTGATGATTGCTACATCAGGCTGAATGGTATTAGCAATCATCTGTGCACCCCTGAGCCCAATTTCTTCCTGAACGGCATTGACGACATATAAGCTAAAAGGTAGTTTTTTCTTTTTCTCCTTCAGCATTCTCGCAACTTCTGCAATGCAAAAGCCTCCCATCTTGTTGTCGAGAGCTCGACCGACGTAGAAATCTTTCATTTGAAACAGATCATCGGGATAGGTGATGACGCAACCCACATGAATGCCCATTTCCAACACTTCATCTTTATTTTTTGCGCCAACGTCAATAAAAATATTGCTGAGTGAAGGATTGTTATTGGTATCCTTTGCTTTTCTGGTATGGATAGCTGGCCAGCCAAAAACACCTTGCACAATGCCATCTTTAGTATGAATATTTACCCTTTTAGAAGGAGCAATGACGTGGTCGGAACCTCCATTTCTAATGACTGAAATAAAACCATTGTCAGATATATAGTTGACAAACCATGAAATCTCATCTGCATGAGCTTCTATCACAACTTTATATTTTTTCCCGGGATTGATGATTCCATAGCTTGTACCGTAATTATCCAGATGAACTTCATCCACGAAAGGCTTAAGGTATTCTAACCATATTTTCTGTCCGGGAGATTCAAAACCCGTAGGTGAGGCATTAGATAAATATTCAAATAAAAACTTTTTTGCCTTCCCAGTAATACTGCTCATACTCGATTTCCGTTTTTGTCTTCGTTCAATTAATGTGTTGTTTTTGGAAATTTTTCGCAATTTGCGCTGTCTTAAAAAGACAGGCAAAAGAAAAACAACAGTGCGCAAATGTACAAAATCTATATCAACGAAACGCCATTGATCCTTATTTCATCCAAGGATTTTAAGAAGCAGATATATCCACGCGATCACGTTTTGGCCTTCGTCTACTTAGGCAAGAAAAAGGCCTTGCTAAATTACATTGACAACCTGGAGAAATCGAATAATTACAAAGCCATCGTTGTTCATTATGAAGATGTAGAAAAGCTTTTCAATGATTTTATGTCCTTGTTCAAAATCGTGAAGGCAGCAGGTGGATTGGTGACCAACAAGAAGGAGCAAATACTTTTTATATACCGCAGAGGCTTCTGGGATTTGCCGAAAGGGAAGTTGGATAATGGTGAAGATTATAAAATGGCAGCTGTGCGTGAGGTTAAAGAAGAGTGTGGTTTAAAAAATTTAACTAGGGGAGCGAAATTGACCACCACTTACCATGTTTTTAAAAATTTAAGTAAACAAAGAATCTTGAAAAAAACAAAATGGTATCACATGACAAGTTCGGATACCAAGCTGGTAGCGCAGAAAGAAGAAGATATCGAAATCGCGAAATGGAGGAAATTGGGCGAATTTCTCGCTTCGGGTGATGTCGCTTACAACAATATTAATGACGTATTATTTACATATTTCGATAAAACATAATAAAATGAATTGGGTAACGTTCTTGCTTAGTGTCCTATAGGTACAGGACTAAAAAATTAAACAATTAAAGAATGAGAACCACTTTATTTTCTTTGCTTTTGACATTTACTTTCGCACTGGGAAGCGCTCATACCACAGTATTGGATCCACCAACTGCAGTCAAAGTTGTCGAAGTGGATTTCCCAATTTTTAAGGATAAAGACTTTAAGATTATTTATTTGGATTTTGAACTTTTAACCACTAATGTGAAATCACTTCAGATCATTAAGAATAAAAGCAATATCGCTTTTACAGATGACGTCAGCAAGGTGAGTGTAGACGGAATCTATGAAATTGATTATTCTGAATATTCTGCCGGACAATATGATTTAGAACTTCTTACCTACACCGGCGAAAGACTGAGATCTACTTTTGTTATTGAATAGTATTCTTATTCGCATAGTGCATCACTTAACACATTAGTAGCAGTAGCTGTATTCTGTGGTATGTGAGTCAAAAACATCGTCAGTTTATCAATTCCATGATTTGTCGATCTGCCTGCAATCTGTATGGTATAATCTCCTGCTTCATCAAAAATAGCAAAGATTTGGTGTGGGTCGTTGTCACTTGTTCTCGATATCCAAGCCCATGAGCCAAGCCTGTTCATATAAATTTTAAACCAACCATCTTTTCCTGCACCCTCCGGCATCGTGTGCGCCTGGCCCTCGCTATCCACTATCGGGTCTTGATTGGTACCTTTAGGATATACAATATGACCGTCACTATCTCTTTTACCATAAAAATGATCGGCATTAGGAATGCGCAACCATGAATCGTTAAAATCCGTGTTAGAATTGCCTTGAGTAATTCTAGATCTCCATAGAAAGCGATAGGTGCCAGGATTTTCAATTCTTATTCGAAAGTTTAACAAACCTTTACCAGGATCCGAATAGTGATTACTCCCTTTCCATACTAGATATTTATCGTTCGACGCTCCAGATAAAACACTGTCTAGTGTCCATGAAGTGGCATCATAATCAGCACTCTCCATTTCAATCATTAATTGTCCATCTTTCTCTAAATAGAAAGGAATTAAAGTGTCAGGACATCCGCCATTGGCCAACAAGACATTGGCTTCAGGAATTTCGATCTCCTCTTCCTCCATTTCATGATCTACAAGTTCTTCCTCGCAGGAAATGGCAAGACAAAGTAGCAGTATGATGCCTATATTCGTTAGTCCTTTAAACATATGAATTATTTATTAGAAAGAAAAAAGATAATAGAAGTATGAGGAGCAGCTGTACTGTACTGTTTTGTTTGAAATCACGCTATTAAAAAAAGATTATATTTGTTTACACGAATATGAATAACTGTAAAACTAACTTATCACTGGTAAGAGGTTTACTGCTTTTAGCATGGACCTGCTGGAGTGTAGTGCTTGTTGCACAAGATGCGACATATTTCAAAAAGCTTGGCCGCCAGGACGGGCTTTCACAGTCCTCAGTTTTCGCCATCACCGAAGATACAGATGGCTTCTTATGGTTCGGTACCCGGGATGGTTTGAACAAATATGATGGGTATAATTTCACGATTTTCCGTAAAGGAGATTCCGATAATGGACCTGTGGGAAATGATGTTCGGAGCCTTTACACTGATCCTTTTGAAAATTTACTATGGATTGGCACATTGGAAGGGTTGAGTTATCTTGATCTTGACACCTATACCTTTACCAGCTTCCGTCACGAAGTTGATAATTTGTCCGGTTTGGCATCCAATCATATTTCCTGCATTTACAGAAAAGGTGAAAATCAGGTTTGGGTAGGTACTTCTAAAGGCTTAAATGAATACAATCCGGTCACTAGCCAATTTAAACTTTATAGAAATACTGATGCTTCCAACACCAACACAATTACACATATTTTGGACATGGGACCATCTACATTTTGGATAGGAACCAGGAATGGACTTTATTCATTTGATTTGAACACCAAGGGCTTTGCAAAGATTGATTTAGGGGAATCATTGAACCAATCAATTATTACAGCAATGGTCAGAAATGTGGATGGAACCATATGGCTAGGAACAGATCAATTCGGAATAATTCAATTAGATTCAGAAGGCAAAATACTAAAGCATTTAAAGAGCAATTCTGAAGTATCAAATACATTGGGTAGTAATATTATTCGATCTCTTTGCTTTGATGCGCCAAATCGCTTGTGGATAGGCACATTCGATGGACTTAATTTACTGGATACGAAGACGGAAGAAATGACCTTATATAAGAGTGATCGCTCCTTGAAGAATGCATTGACTGATAACTCTATTAAGGCGCTCTATGCAGATCGAAAAGGTAGTATGTGGATTGGAACCTACTACGGTGGCGTCAATCATCTTGATGAAGGGTATAATCAATTTAAGAACTACACCTATTCTCCGTATCATCAAGGTTTGAGTGCTCCCGTAGTCAGTTCATTTGCTGAGGATCAGAATGGTGACCTATGGATTGGAACAGAAGGTGGAGGACTAAATTTCTATGACGTTAACCTTCAAACCTATAAACACTTTGTACCGGACGACCATTCTAATACGATCGCTGGTTCAAATGTAAAACAACTATTATTAGATGGAGATGATTTATGGATAGGGCATTTCAGTTCGGGTCTGGATAAATTTAATATCAAAACACAGACTTTTGAAAATCTAGGTCTGGAAGAAGGCTTGTCTAATGATAATGTTTATGATTTATTGATTCAGGACGCTAAGATCTGGATAGCCACCTATGCAGGAGGTTTGAATATCTATGATAAAGCTACGGGTGAGGTGGTGATCTATCAACATAATGATCTTGATTCACTATCAGTGAGTTCTGACTTCATTCGGGTATTGTTCAGATCAAGTAGTGATGAAATATGGTTGGGAACAGCCAGAGGATTGAATCAAATAGAAGTAGATGGCAATGGGTTACCTTTTGTTTTCAAACGTTACCTTGAGGATATCAAAATTTACAGCATCCAGGAAGATAACAAAGGAAATCTATGGCTGGGTACAATTAGTAATGGCTTAATCAAATGGAATCCTAAGACATTGGAGTCAAAAAGTTATTCTACGTTTGACGGTTTGGCGGGCAATACGGTTTTTGGTATTATAGAGGATGAGAAAGGCTATTTGTGGTTGAGTACAAATAACGGTATTTCCAGATTTTGCAAGGATGATGAACAATTTATCAATTTCAATAATGCAAATGGACTTACGAATTCTGAGTTTAACTTTAATGCCTATTATAGAACTGCGAATGGCGATATAATTTTCGGCGGTGTCAATGGTTATACCAGGTTTGATCCACAGCAAATTATAATTAATGATTTCGAACCGCCTGTTGTTTTTACTGGCATTACGCAAAATAACAGACCATTAAAATTAGAGCATAATATCAATGAAATTGAAAAAGTACTCTTCAAATATAACCAGGCAAATTTTACAATAAATTTTGCCGCACTTGATTACTCTAATCCTGACAATAATTATTATTCCTATAAATTAGAAGGGCTGGATCAAGAGTGGATTACTTCTATAGGTCAACCTTCAGCGACCTATACTATTCAAAGACATGGCACATATACATTCTTGCTGAAAGGTGGAAACAGTGCAGGAAAGTGGAACGATGAAGTTAAAAAATTGGAAATAGAGGTATTACCACCGCCATGGAGAACATGGTGGGCTTATTTACTTTATATTTTAATAGGCATAGCAGGAATTTATGCCATTTTGAGATATCTTCGGTTAAGAGATTCTTACCAATTTGAGTTGAAGGAAAAGCTGCAGAAGGAGGAACTGCACAGGTTGAAACTGAATTTCTTTACGAATGTGGCTCATGAATTCCGGACACCATTGACTTTAATCATAGGTCCTATAGAGGATTTGATTAAGAATCTTAAGTCTTATGATTATGAAGCACTCAAAGACAAATTACTGAAAATCAACAGTAACTCTCAGCGAATGCTTAATCTTGTCAACCAATTGATGACCTTCAGAAAAATGGAAGCAGGTCACGAGCCAATGAAAGTGACTGAGGTACAACTGAAACCATATCTTTCGAAAATCTATGGATTATTTGAGGATCACGCAAATTTAATGGATATCAATTACAAATTGATTTTACCAAATGACGATTTGAAAGTATGGATAGACGAAGAGAAGATTGAAAAGGTGTTATTTAACTTGTTATCAAATGCTTTTAAATTCACTCCTCATCAAGGAGAAATTATCCTATCAATATTGGAAGAGCAAACCAAGGTTATGGTGGTCGTTCAAGACTCGGGAGAAGGCATTCCCAAGCATTTGCACAACCAAATATTTCAGCGGTTCTATGAGAAGAATCCAGGGGAGACTAGCAATTTGATCAAAGGAACAGGAATCGGATTGGCTTTGAGTAAAGAATTGGTAGAACTTCACAAGGGCCGCCTGGATGTGGAAAGTAAGGAAGGGAATGGTGCTCGGTTTATTGTGAATCTGCAAAAAGGAAAGTCACATTTTAGCTCTAAGGAAATTGTAGAAGTGAGACAATTTGAGGCTATAGCTAAACCCACGGAGATTGTCCTGCCTTCCGAAGCCACAGAAGAGCGGTCAATTATTTCTGAAAGTACACTTAAGTTACTGGTAGTTGATGACAATAGAGAAGTCCTGGATTATATTACCTCTATTTTTGATGGTAAGTACAAAATTGTAATTGCATCTGACGGTAAAGAGGGATTGATGAAAAGTCGCGAATACCAACCTGATCTCATTATTAGTGATGTGATGATGCCTGAGATGGATGGTATCACATTTTGCAATGAAATTAGGAGCGACCTCAGTACTTCTCACATTCCACTGATTTTGTTGACAGCTAGAACGCTTTTGGATGATAAACTGGAGGGATTGAAATCCGGGGCCAATGATTTTATTTCGAAGCCGTTTCATCCTGATGAGCTGAGGTACAAAGTAGAAAATTTGTTGGCACAACAAAAGATGATCAAGGAAGCACTCGCTGATAAAGCGTTCAATCCAAAGGATCTCGAGATTACTTCTGCCGACGAACAATTTTTACAAAATTTACTCAAGCTGGTAGAAACAAATATTGACAATCCAGAATTCAAAATTGAGCAGTTTGCACATGAGTTAGCAGTTAGTAGAGCTTTGCTTTTTACCAAAATTAAGGCCATGACTGATATGACGCCTAAGAACTTTTTGAAATCCTTCAGAATGAAGAGAGCCATTCAATTATTGGAGACCGGAAAGCTGAATGTGCACGAAGTAGCATTTATGGTTGGCTACAAAGATCCGAAATACTTTAGTAAAGTTTTTCAGAAAGAATTTGGTAAAAATCCTTCTGAATATACCGTAGCTTTTAGGGTTTAGACTTTTTTCCTCCTACATCTGGACTTTTATGTGTTAGTATTCTGCTAGCTTTAAGGTATAATGTTAGCAAGATAGGTTTAAGGACTTATTTTAATTCTTTAACCTACTATAAGACTGCAAATAAAGTTTTATGATGAATACTGTATGTAAAAATCTCTGTCTTTTGATGGTGGGGGTACTGATTTCTGTAATTGGTGCGGCTCAAACTGGTAGCGTTGTAGGTGAAGTTAATGATGGCGATGGCGGTTTCGGGCTTCCAGGGGCCAATGTTTATTTAAAAGGATCAACTTCTACGGGCACAAATACAGATTATGATGGAAAGTTTGTTCTGACCAATGTTCCAGTAGGGGAACAAGTTATAGTTATATCATACGTTTCTTATGCCACAGAAGAAATTCCAGTGACTGTAGTGGAAGGTGAAAATACTTCCATATCTGTTGAACTCAAACCCGAGTCAATTTTGGGTACTGAGGTTGTAATTACTGCACAAGCTCTGGGCCAAGTTAAAGCGATTAACCAACAGCTAAATTCCGATGCCATCGGTAATTTTATTTCTGTCGAAAAGATTAAAGAGCTTCCTGATGTCAATGCAGCTGAAGCTATATCTCGACTTCCTGGGGTCGCCATCAATAGAAGCGGTGGTGAAGGTTCTAAGATAGTTGTGAGAGGCTTAGATCCTAAGTTTACAGCCATTTCAATTAATGGGGTGAGATTACCTTCCACATCAGGTGCTGACCGATCTGTAGATTTATCCCTAATTTCTCCCGAGTTACTCTCAGGAGTAGAATTATTCAAATCTCCTACTCCTGATATGGATGGGGATGCCATAGGAGGTTCAGTAAATCTGAATATTATGCGTGCACCAGAGGATAGAAAAATAGCAATGAAAGTTTTAGGTGGTGCTAACTTTTTGGAAAATACATTCACGGACTATAAGGCGACACTGTCTTTTTCTCAGCGATTTTTCGATAACAAATTGGGTGTCATCGCTACTGCGAATACGGAGAGATTTAATCGAGGTGGTGAAACCATTAGAGTTGGATGGACTGACAATACAAAGAACGTTATCGATACGGCGTTAAATATTTTCGAACAACAGGGAAGTAGTTTAACGTATGTGAAAAGAAAAGAACAAAGATATCGTACCAATGGGACATTGGGATTTGATTTTAAGATCGGCAACAATTCTGATTTTAATGTACTTGGCCTATATTCCAGAACATCACGTGATCGCTTTGATCATATAGAACAATACAATGTTGGTGGATTTCAGGTCAGATATAACCCTAACGTTACAGAAAGTTCTATTGATTTATTTTCAGGATCAATTACGGCCAGACACCGCTCAAATATAGTCAATGTGGATTGGGGTACCTCTGTTTCCAGAGTATCTGGAATGACGCCTATTGATTATACCCAGACTTTTAATAACAACAGGTCACCGTTCGATCCCGAAGTAAACAGCGAAAATTCCAGAAGAAATCCATTCAATTACTATAATTTTCTGGATATAGATCCTACTTCTAGCTTCTTACTGCAAATTGCATCCTCAACAAGCGGCAATTCAGAGGAAATTACGACAGGATATGTCAATTTCGACTTCAATGTTTTCAAGAGAGATGCAAACTCTATCAATTTCAAAGCTGGAGTGAAGGCTATCAATACAATGAAAGACAGGAATTATGATGAAGAGAGGGCAAGGCTCTATTATCTTCTTAATAATAATAGATTTTTACCTTTTGATGAAAACGGACAAGGAGCTACTGGTGTTGACCCTACCGGAAAGTTCTATTACGCCATGAGTAATTTTCAGAATGATACACCTCAGACCTTCACCAATGAAAAAGGAGAGGTTGTAGAGTTAAGCAATGAATTTGATCCAGACAGGATGATCAGATTTAGTGAATTATTTGCAGATGACTTAAGAGATTACAGATATCAGGACGTCAATAATTATGATTTAGAGGAACAAGTATATGCTGCATATGCTATGCTCAAAGCAAAGATCAAAGATAAAATTACTTTGATTCCTGGTATCAGATATGAATACTCAGACAACAGTTATAATGGCTTATATGCTGACCTTGATGGCGACTTTGGAGAAAGTGGGAATGTGCAGGAAAGAAGTGCAGAGGCACAGTATGGAGTGTTGATGCCCCACCTTCATTTAAAATATAAACCATTCTCCTGGTTTGATTTAAGAGCTTCTTATTCTACTACCTTGGCAAGACCAAATTACGATTATTTGGTTCCAGCTACTATCGTAAATAGGGGGGGAGATTTAAGAATAGAGCAGGGAAATCCAGATCTAAAACCATCCGTATCCACAAATTATGATTTGTTTGCAACGGCTTATTCAGGTAAATGGGGATTGATTTCTGCGGGTGTATTTTATAAGCAAATTAAGGACGCTTTCTATCCATTCATAATAGGCTTGAATAGCGATTCTCTCGTAATGGCTTATGGATTTCCTGAGCAGGGATTCGGGAATGCTGAATTAACGACGTTTGTTAATTCTCCTGTATCAAATGTTCAGGGTTTTGAATTGGACATTCAGACTAATCTTAACTTTCTTCCTAAGCCTTTTGATGGTTTGGTCCTAAGTGCAAACTATACTCGTTTATTTTCGCAGACGACGATCAATTCTTTTAGAGAAGAAACCGTAAGAACAGGTGTTTTTCCTTTTTTTCAAACACAAATCCTAGTGATTCCATTTCAGCGCGAGGTAGATCTAATAGGTCAAGCCAGGCACATATTTAATACTTCATTGGGGTATGATATTGGTGGATTTTCCTTTAGAACATCTGCTGCTTATCAAGGATCTAAATTAACTGGATATAGCTCTAATGCAGATAAAGATAGATTTAGCAATCAATTTTGGAGATTCGACATGGTTTTCAAGCAAAGATTCAATAGAAATTTCAATGCCTTCCTAAATCTTAATAATCTCAGTGACCAGAAAGACATCAACTTTTTCAGGTCTCCCGAATTCATTACGAATAGAGAAAGATATGGTTCTACCGCCACGATAGGCGTCGAATATATAATTAGATAAATTAAACTATTTAAAAATTAAATGTTAGCAATATGAAACGATTTTACTTTACACTCTTAACCCTGGTTTTTCTAGGATCAGGCATTATGGCACAGAGTATAACAGTGCCACCTAACTTAGATGGAACTGAGGATTTTCCTTTTACTTATTTAAGTGATTTTATTGAGGCAGATACAGCGGCTGATGGCACTCAAAATAATTATGAGTATCTCCTTGAAAGAGGTTCTCTCTACTTTTTTACATTTGAGGCTAAATGGGATTTCGACTTTAAATTAGGTGCCACTGGTGACGAAGCACTGGGAAAGCCTGTTGTTTCTCGTGCAAATAAGACTGGAGGCTCAAGTCTAGCTCGATTATACAGTGGAACCGGTAGTTTTGTCTGGGATGATCTATTTGTCATCATGGGAGACGAGGGACCATTGGCTTCCAATTATGAAACCAACCCTATCAGGGCTTTTGGAGAGAATCAAAAATATGTGATTCAAAATTGTATTCTTGAGAAAAACAGACAAGCCATTGTGCGAAGTGAAGGTGATGGAAGCAGTGTCTTCATTATTGATAATTGGATTAGAAATTTGGGAGATTACGCTAAATTACAGGGTAATGGTAGAATTGTAGATCCGCGTACTTCATTTGCGGATTCTGTGGTGATACATGGGAATGTAATGCATAACATTCTGGATAGATTATTTATCGGTTTTAGAATGCAAGGTTTGAATTACTTTGAATTTTCTAATAATACTGTGTTCAATCACGTTGGTCGTCACGGTATGATTCAGTTGAGAAATACCAAAGAGTCCGTCATTACAGATAATTTATTCATGAATCCAAGTATTATTGGAACTTCACCAACGTTGGCTAACGAGCAAATTAATTTTGCAGATTCAGTCAATTTCTTAGTGTCTTTGGATACGATCGTAGAAGGAGCTTCTGCTATTATGTCTAATAATAACATTTTCTGGACGGAAGATGTACTGAATCATTATGAAACTTTCGATTCAGTCTCACAACCACCGGTATTAAGTCCTACTTATGCTGCACTATTAGAAGATCCGGAAATGGCATATTTTACTGAAGTTTTGGAATTAGGAAATATTCCAGATAGAGCACCGATCATTCAATATGCATTCGAAGCAGTAACTTACCCAGACAGTACAGGAATTACCAATATCATGGTTGAAGACATCAGCTTTGCTGGCTCAGATTATGATAGAGGCTATTTGTTTAATTATGCTGAATTTGATCCTTGCTTTTCCGATGATGCCGTTTCAGCTACTGCATCTACCAGTGGAGGACCAATTGGCTCAACTTTCCTATGTGATTATTCTGTTTCGACATCAGAAGTATTTAATCCTATGATCGAACTAAGAGCATTTCCTAATCCGTCATCTGGAAACATTACTTTCCAATTTGATAATCCAAAGAATGGAAATGTCAGTGTAAGAATTTTTAATGTGCAAGGTCAAACGATGGCTACAGTATTTAATGGTCAGAAAAGTCAAGGTACACATACCGTTTCCTGGTCCAATGCTGAGGGCCTTAGCTCAGGTATGTATATCGCCCAAGTACAGACTGAGGGTGGTAAAATGGTTAGAAACATAGTTTTACAGTAATTCAATCATATTCATGGGCTACTTCCACTAATTCTGGGAGTGGCCCTTTTTTAAATACTTTCATGAGATTTCTACTAGTAATTTTATGTGTTACTACAGCATTGTATTGCTGTGCGGACAATGATATGACTAACCGTTCACAGTTGGATGTGGCTTCCGAAAAGATGCTGGGTTACATCAACGTCATTCCACTTGACTCAACCGCCATTCCCCGATCTTTGGAGGAAGATGGAAGCCTGATTACAGGTAATTCGCGTCAGTGGACCAGTGGATTCTTTCCAGGAACATTATGGCAATTGTACAGCTATAGTCAAAATGATAGTATTAAAAAGGCAGCAGAAGACTGGACCGCTTTCATAGAGAAAGAAAAATATGATGATCATACTCATGATCTTGGATTTAAATTGAATTCCTCCTTTGGTAAAGCCTACGCCATCACAGAAAATGAAGCATACAAAAATGTGGTAATTACTGCTTCCAAAACCCTAATCAACAGATATAACGAAAATATTGGATCGATCAGATCCTGGGATTGGAATGCTGATGTCTGGCAATTTCCGGTCATTATCGATAATATGATGAACTTGGAAATGTTATTTGATGCCACCAGGTTTACGGGTGATTCTACATTTCATCATATTGCAACTCAACATGCATTAACGACTAATGAGCATCACTACAGGGCTGATAATAGCTGCTTTCATGTGGTAGATTTCGATACCACAACCTTCGAACCCCGATTGAAAACAACACATCAAGGCTATAGTGATGAGTCCGCATGGTCCAGAGGTCAGGCATGGGGCTTATATGGCTTTACAGTGGCCTATGGAAGAACTGGAAATGATATTTTTCTGGATCGTGCCAAGAAAAGTGCGCAATACATTTACAACCATCCTAATTTACCGGAGGATAAGATTCCTTACTGGGATTTTAATGCTCCAAATATTCCAGATGAACCACGTGATGTTTCAGCTGCAACAGTGACTGCATCGGCTTTACTTGAGCTGATAAGATATGATCAGGAAAATACAGATTGGTACTTATCCTGGACAGACCAGATTCTCGAATCACTGGCAACTGACAAGTATCAATCCAATATCGCTCCTTTTTTGTTGCTGCATAGCACCGGCAGTGTTCCAGGTGAATTTGAAGTAGACCAACCAATCGTCTACGCAGACTATTACTACATCGAAGCACTCTTAAGGAGAGATGCTATAAAATAAAAATATATGTCCCTTGTTTTGAGAATATTGGCATTGATCCTGGTCATGTTTATTTCCAGAAACGCAGATTTATTGGATAATGCAGGGAATAAAACACAAAGAAGCATTGAAAACATCAACGAAGGTTGGCAATACCTTGAAAAGAACATTTCAGATCTAAAATTGGCTACTCAGGATCCTTCCTGGACGAGTATCGATTTACCTCACACATGGAACCAATGGGATGCAGTAGACAATAGCCCAGGATATCGAAGAGACGCCAGTTGGTATAGAAAAACACTTCAATTAGATCCTTCTGATGGAGTGAGTTACTTACTCTATTTTGAAGGATCTAATATTTCAACCGACGTTTATGTCAATGGCGAATTGGCTGGAAATCATGTTGGTGGATATGTTGGATTCGAGATCGATATCACGAAATATTTAAAAACGGATGGTCAGCAAGATATTATGATACGTGTAGACAACTCCTACAATCCTGAAATTATACCTTCTCAGAAATCAGACTTCTTTATCTATGGTGGCCTTACCAGAGACGTTTGGGTAAAGAAAGTGCCCAACATTCACATTGCAAACGCCAAAATTCACCCGACAAGCGTCACCAAGATTACTGCTGACGCTATTGTGGAAGTCAATATTGCGCAAGCTGAAAAGTGTCAGGACTGTAAAATTATGGCCAGTCTCATCGATCCTGAATCAAGGCAAATTGTGAGTGAAAATACCATTGACTTAAAAAATCAGAAGTCACTTACTTTAGAATTACCGACGCTGTCAAATCCTAAATTATGGTCACCAAAATCGCCAAACCTTTATGAATTAGAAGTAGCTTTAATAAAGGGTGACGACCTGCATGATTCTGTCAAAGATCACATTGGTTTTCGTTTTTACAAATTTGAAAAGAACGGACCATTTTTTCTAAACGGTGAGCGAGTTCTTTTGCGTGGTACTCACCGACATGAAGAACATGCCGGTTTCGGTGCGGCCATGCCCAATGAATTACATAGAAAGGATATTGAACAGATAAAAGATCTCGGAGCAAATTTCCTGAGATTGGGGCACTATCCGCAGGATCCTGAAATCTACAAGGCATGTGATGAACTGGGCATAATCGTTTGGGATGAACTGCCCTGGTGTCGGGGAGGAGTTGGAAATCAAATCTGGAAGGACAACGGAAAGCGTCTCCTTCAGGAACAAATCAGTCAAAATATAAATCATCCAAGCATATTTTTCTGGTCATTGGGTAATGAAGTTTACTGGTTGCCGGATTTCGAAAATGGTGATGATACACAGGAAATCAATAAATATTTAACGGAATTGAACAACATAGCACATGAAATGGATCCTTCGAGGTTAACCGCGATCAGGAAATATTATGATGGTGCTGATCTTGTGGATGTTTTTTCACCTTCTATCTGGTCTGGGTGGTACGCAGGGGTTTATACGGGATACGAAAAATCAATTCAGGAAAGCATGGAGAAATATCCGGCATTTCTTCATATGGAGTATGGAGGTTCCAGTCATGTGGGTAGACATACCGAGAATCCAATTACAGGCTCAGGAATGTTGAGTGAGGATGATTGGGAAGAGGTCTCGAATCAAGTCAATATTAAAAATATTGCTAAGGAGGGAGACTGGACTGAAAATTATATTGTCGATTTATTTGATTGGCATCTTTCTGTATCTGAGACCATGCCTGATTTCACTGGAAATGCGCAATGGGCCTTCAAAGATTTTGGTACACCTCTTAGACCAGAAAATTCGATTCCATATTTGAATCAGAAAGGTTTGGTGGATAGAAATGGAGAGCCAAAGGATGCCTATTTTGTTTTTAAGAGTTATTGGTCGGATGAACCTATGATATACATTGAGTCACACACATGGACGCGTAGGCAGGGACCTGAAAATAAGGAAAGAGAAGTTTGCATTTACAGCAACTGTGAAAGTGTGGAATTGATCTTAAATGGCCAATCTTTAGGAACAAAAGATCGCAAATTGGGAGATTTTCCTGCAAGTGGATTGCGATGGAATATAAGATTTGACGAAGGAGCGAATGAGTTAAAGGCAATGGGATATAAAGGAGGAAAGGTGGTAGCAGAGGATAAAATCAATATTGATTATACCTATAATCAGTCGGGTAATCCCGACATTGTCCAACTACAAAGCCATCTTTTGCCCAATGGAAATACATTGGTAGAAGCATTCATGATGGATAAAGACGGTAATCGAGTGCTGGACTACGAAGGACGAATGTACTTTTCATTAGATGGTTCAGGAAGGTTGTTAAAGGATTACGGAACACCCACCAGAAGTCAAGTCATTGAAATGGCTAACGGAAGAGCTGCAATTGAAGTGGAACTGGGCGAAGGTCCTGCTGTCATTGAAGCCAGAAATCAAGATTTCAAAGGAAGCTACCTGAATTTGAAGCCGGTGGAAGCAAAAGCACAGGTAGTCATGAAAATTCAACCTGTCGAATACAATGACACTGAAAAAACTAAGATTTCTGGACCTTACAGGGATATGAAGAAAGTATCAGTACCAAAGACATTGACTGGCCAGAATAAATGGTTTATGTTCGAGGGACCTGTACTTGAAAATGATAAAGTGGCTTACCGTTATTACGCCGATTACAGACATCGATTTGATATCTATGGTAAGCAAGTGAACGATTTAGTAATGGATACCGTTTCCTGGGATTATCACAATTTGATGAATTGGGGTTCGGACATTTTAAAAGTGGGTAATTCTTTGGGTATGGGGAGCCCGGGCATATATTATAATGACTCGGTTTATACTTTGTCAGATTGGAATTCTAAGGAAATTGAGGTGATTGAAAGCGGAGGGGACGTTGCCCAGGTCAGAACGATATTCAATGACTTAAAAATAGGGGGAAAGACTTTTACGGTGATTCAGGATTGGCGTTTGAAAACCGGCGACTTTTGGAGTGAAATAGAGATGAGCGTAAAAGACGGACAACTTCCGGAAGATATGAAATGGGTAACTGGTGTCGTAAAACATTTGCCCCATGCGACTTCAGGCAATATGGATGATCATACCTACCTCTATACTTATGGTGAACAATCATTTCACCATCAGGACTTAGGCATGGCGGTCATGGCTTCAAACGAGGAAGGTCCTGTTATCATTGAAGACGAGTTAAGTCATTTAATGCTATTCGAAAATGCAGGTAAAAAATTAAATTATAGATTTATGGCAAGTTGGGCTGAGGGAATCAATGGTCCCAAAACTGAATATGAGTTTAGGAAGCAGGTAGTACAAGCTTGTCAAGACAAATAGATGTATAGTAGAGCCATATTTTATTATATAGTATTCATGTTTTTTGCGGCTTGTACCTCAACCGAAAGTGGAAGTGATGCGGGATATGATGGATTTGATACCGAGGCCATTTTAAGCAGGGCGAAAAAACATTTGTCGTCGGCACCTGTAACTGTAACAACATTTAAGGCCACCAGGAGCAAAGGAGGTAAGCACGACTACTATTCGGAAGGGCGGTATTGGTGGCCGGATCCAGAACATCCAGACGGACCCTATATTAGAAAGGATGGTCAAAGTAATCCCGAACTTTTTACAGCACATAGATCTGCAATCAAAGATTTTGAAGATATCGTATGTGATCTTACTATAGCAACAATTATAGAGGGTGACAAGCGATATTCAGAACATATTCTTTCCCATCTCAATGCCTGGTTTGTTGATAGTGCCACCTATATGAATCCATCTCTTTTGTATGCTCAAGCGATCAAGGGTATTGTAGATGGGAGAGGGATAGGTATGATTGATGTGATTGGACTGATCAATGTTTCTAATAGTATTCGAGTATTAGAAGAGAAAAAGTTCATCGATTCTGAAGATCTCAGAGGAGTGAAAAACTGGTTTGGTCAATTTGCAGAATGGGCTACGACGCATTCCCATGGGATGGATGAGAAGAATAATAACAACAATCACAGTACCTGGTGGGGCGCTCAGATTGCATCCTACGGATTAGTCGCTAATGACCCTGATGTCATGCAAGTTGCAATTGAGCAATTTAAATCTCAGCTACAAATCCAGATGGATAGCATTGGGCGTTTCCCCCATGAATTAGAGCGAACCAAGCCGTCACATTACACCAATTATACGCTCTATGCATGGACATCATATGCGGAACTGTTATCGGCCACATCTTTCGATGCCTGGAGCTACAAGACTGACAAAGGAGGTATTGCTAAAGCTGTTGAGTTTGGTTACCAATTTTTCAAAGATCCTGAAAAGTGGAATTACCAAACAGAATTAGAACCAACATTCAATCCTGCACATAGTGAATTTCTATTTTTAGCAGGTATTGGGCTTAATCGTCCCGAATATATGGATGTGTGGAAAAATGACAATCCTCACAAAGGAAGTACAGAAAGTCATTTATTAATCTGGAAATTATTAGAAGAATGAAAAAGCTGATATACTTATTGTTAATATCTATGGCTTCGTGTGAACCATCGACTGTCGGGAACACAGCAGGAGTGGATGTGGAAGCAGTTTTAGATGAAAGGGCCAGGGAAATCGTTGAGAAAGCGCAAGAATTTCTTAACCAGGAACCGACACCAATCACCATGTTTGTCAGTGATCGAAGTGAAGGAGGTATCCACGATTTCTATTCAGAGGGTGATTACTGGTGGATGAATCCTGATGATCCTGAAGGTCCTTACATCAGGAAAGATGGCTTGAGTAATCCCAATAACTTCTTAGAACATAGAATAGCAATGCGGAATCTTAATGAATGGGTTTCAACTTTAGTTGCAGCATATAAAATCACCGGAGAAGAAAAATACGCTGACCATGCGCTGACGCATTTGACTGCCTTTTTCATTAATAAAGAGACATTAATGAATCCGAGCCTACTTTATGCGCAAGCGATTAAAGGTAGGCATACCGGAAGAGGAATTGGAATCATCGATACCATTCATTTGATTGAAGTTGCAAAATCAATCATGAACTTAAGACAGTTAGAATATCTCACTCTTGAAGAGTATGACGGCTTTAAAAATTGGTTTGATCAATATGCAACCTGGATGAATACCCATCAATACGGATTAGATGAAAAGGATCATGGAAATAATCACAGTACGTGGTGGGCTGCTCAAATGGCGGCATTTTCAGCATTGGCAGAGCGAGAAGATTTAAGAAAAGTTTCCCGTGAGCAATTTATGAAACTTATTTCAGCTCAGATGGCGGATGATGGCTCTTTTCCTGATGAATTATCGAGAACCAAACCCTATAACTACTCGCTGTTTAATCTGGAAGGATATGCTGTACTTTGTGAGTTGGCAAGCGATCAGGGCGATTTGTGGAATTATGAAGGAGAACACGGCAGCGTAAAAAAAGCATTTGACTACATGTTGCCTTACATCGAAGATAAATCTAGGTGGACTTTTCCACCTGATGTTTCACATTTTGATGAAATACCGATTCGTTCTGTAGGATTATTACTCGCAGGTCTTGCCTACGAAGACCAGTCTATATTAGCAATATGGAAATCATTAGACCCAGAAAAAAAATCAGAAGAAGTCAAGAGGAATTTTCCTCTGTGGTACCCACATAATTGGATATGAAGAATTTATACCTATTTGCTTTAATACTTACGACCATACTAACTACACATGCTCAAATTACTCTAAATCCTAATGGAGAAAGTGGAAGTGGTTACGATGCCATTTTGGCTGCAGGTCTGGACATAGAGTCACCTGATTGTGTACATACTGAATTTGGACCTCACGTGACTCAGATCATGGATAACATTCTGGATAGAAATGTCTTTGAATTTCATTCTCATATCGCAGAAGATAATGATCGATGTCAAGTTTTTGATCGTGTTAGAATGGAAATTAAAGGTGGACCTGGCACGAATGCGGAGTCACAGCATGATTTGGGTTCAGAGTCCTATTATAGGTGGAAGTTTAAGATACCAGAGGACTTCAAAGGAAGCAGTTCTTTCTGTCATATATTTCAAAACAAAATTAAAGGTGGAGAGGATAGTGGCTTTCCGGTCATTACAATAACCTTAAGAACTTCCAAGTTAGAAGTGATCCACAATGGTGGAGACACCGGCAATGATCTCGGTAAGGTAGTGAGCACGGACATTGAACCCTTTTTAGGAAACTGGATCGAGGCTTATATCTACCAAAAGCATTCGGAAAACGGTAATCTACTCATCACTTTAAAAGATTTAAAATCCGGTGTCGAACTGGTCAACTATAGTAACAATGACATTGATTTATGGAGAGATGGAGGTGAGTATTCCAGACCAAAATGGGGAGTTTACAGAAGAAAAGTTGAAGGATTAAAGGATGAAATAGTGCGTTTTAGTGATTTTTGTATATCCGAAACAAGTGAAACACTTTGTCCTGCGGATGACATGGTCTTTGTTGATGAAGAGGCACCATCGGCACCTTCCAATTTGATGGCAGATAAGGTGACCATCAATACGATCGGGCTGTCCTGGGAAGAGTCTTCAGATAATTTTGGTGTAACTGAATATTTGATTTATCTGAATGGAATAGAGTTTTTGAAAACTTCAGAGCTCCACACTGAAATTACTGGATTAACAGGTGGGACTGATTACACTGTGTATGCTTCTGCAGTAGATGCTGCAGGTAATGAATCCGACTTCAGCAATACGGTGAATGTAACCACTGATCCCTCAGATGCTTTGCCTGATGAACCTACAAATCCTTTCCCGGCAGACGGTACTGAAGATATCAGTAACACAGTCACTCTAAGATGGGATTTAGGAGAAAATACAGATAGTAGTCTGATCTTTTTTGGATTACAGAATGAACTTATTTTACTTTCGACCCAAGCAGAAAACACTTACTCGCTAATGCTTGAGTCAGACTCAACTTATTTCTGGCAAATTGGTCAGAAGAATGTTAATGGTGTCACTTTAGGCCCCATTTGGTCCTTCTCTACAGCAGGCGAAAATTCAGATGGTCCATGGCTGGTTTACAGAGGTGAGGATCGATTGGATCTGGAAACTAATTTCATGGAACCAAGAGACATTCCTGAAGAACCCGAAATCGATGAAGTGATGGTTGACCCACTTGTTCCGACCAATAACATATATCAATATTTTGAAAACAGTGATGAGAAATTCAGATGGAGGTACGAATTTGAAGATTCTGATACTGCCTTCACTGTAGTAGCCAGAATAAAAGGATTTGAGGAAGCTAAAAACGTGGGATACTTTGAAATCAGATTAGGAGGAGTGAGAGATAAATTGAGAATAAATCATGACAATTTTAAACTGGAGAAATCGACTCCAGTCATTGAATCTGACATTCCTTTCGATTTTGATGCAGATTTTCATATTGTGCGAGTGACTATGGAGGATCAGGTAATGACCGTTTACGTGGATGAAAATCCTGTTCCATTTGCAGTAGGATATTCCGAAGAATCAGATGGTGGAAGCAATTTTGAATTTGGAAAGTCAGGTGGGACGCCAACTGGAAGCTTTGTGGATTGGATGACTATCTTGCCAAATCAAGCTTATGGGCCTAAAGAAGGTCCCGAACTTCCATCGGATTTTATTTTAAGTAATGATGCCACTTTAAGTGAATTACAGATCAATGGTTTGTCAATTGAGGGCTTTTCATCAAATGCATTTGAATACACTGTAACATTGAATAACAGTGAATTGCCGACAATAAATCTTCAGACCAGTTTTCGCAAAGCGACGACCAACATTGAGATTAGTGAGGAAGATGAGTTTTTTACTGCTACTATTAAGGTAGTTGCTCAGGATAATTTCAACACTCACACCTATTTGATCACCATGCTCAAAAGTGAAAAGGATAATGGGTGGGATGTTTATAGAGCCAATGCCAGATTGGATCTAGAGACATCGTTTTACGAGCCTAAGGACATTCCTGTAAATCCGGAATTGGATACCATCTTAGTGGATCCGAACGGCTCCGGAAACAACTTTTATATGTTTGCAGATCTGTCAGATGATCAGAAGTTCAGATGGAGATATCGTTTGGAAGAACAGGATACTGCTTTTACAGTAGTGGCAAGAATTAAAGGAATCAATCCGGACGTTAAGAATATAACCTTCTTTGAAGTCAGAAGTTTTGGATGGAGAGAGAAGATTAAGATCAATCACAATACCATCAAATTTGAAAGATCTGAGCCACTCGTAGAAGAGTCCTACAATTTCGATTTTGATGAAGAATTTCATTTGGTAAGAGTTGTGATGAAGGGCAATGAGACAACCATGTACCTAGATGAAAACCCAGAGCCATTTGCCATAGCAGTTTCAGGAGACGATGATTCGAATCATTACTTTGATTTTGGAAAGTTAGGTGGTTCTGAGTGTGGATCGATCGTGGATTGGATAGCCATTTTGCCTAATCAGGACAAAGGCCCGGGGGAAGGACCAACATTACCGGAAGACTTGTTCCTCAGCAGTGTAGCAAGTTTAAACTCTATTTCACTCGATGGAGAAGTAATCCCGGATTTCGACCCGGACTCGCTTATCTATGATTTAACCATAGAAAACAGTGCATTACCGGCGATCGAAGTCACAACTCAATCTGATTTGGCAAATGTTCGATTTGATACCACCTCAGTTGAAAACTTGACGACGGTTACCATTACTGTAACAGCGCAAGACGGCTTCACTCAAGCGAACTACATTCTTAAATTCATGGGTACGAGCAGCGTTGACGGCATTATTGCTGCTGACAAAGTTGTCATCTATCCCAATCCGACGAATGGAAGTTTTCAAATTAAGTCACCTGAGTTCATGGTAGCCGAAATTTCTATCTTCACGATGGCAGGTCAAAAGGTATTCTATACTAAGTCAAAGGGCCAGGTTTTGATTAATCAGAAATTTGATCCGGGAGTTTATGTATTAAGTATATCTTTAAATGCCCAAGAAAACATTTACAAAAAACTGATTGTGAAATAGATGAAAGACAAGGTAGTTTGTATTACGGGAGGAAACGGAACCATAGGTAAGGCTATTGCACAGGGCTTGGGAGAGCGTGGTGCAAAAGTTTTTATCATAGCGAGGAATGAACGCAAGTGTAGAGATGTTGTGGCCGAACTAGCTGAAGAAGGGACCAATATAGATTATATCATTGGAGATGTTTTAGACGAAAAAGCTATGGCTCATGCGGTCACTCAGGTCATTTCTAAAGCGGGTAAGGTAGATGTTTTAATTAATGGTGCAGGTGGAAACATGCCCGGTGCTACCATCATGCCAGATCAAACACTTTTTGATCTTAAGATTGAAGAATTCAAAAAGGTCAATGACCTCAATTTACTGGGTACAGTGATCCCAACCATTGCCTTTGCAAAGCCGATGGTGAAACAAAAATCAGGCTGTATCATCAATATTTCTTCAATGTCCGCAATTCTTCCATTAACCAGAGTCGTAGGATATTCTGCTTCAAAAGCGGCGATCGACAATTTTACGAGATCTATGGCCGTAGAGGTCCTCAATAAATATGGGGAGGGGATTCGAGTCAATGCCATCGCTCCCGGATTTCTGGTGGCTGATCAGAATCGCGACTTACTCTTGAATCAAGATGGAAGCTTGACCGATCGGGGTAAGACAATCATCAGTCAGACGCCAATGAAAAGATTTGGAAAGCCTGAAGAATTGGTAAGTACCATCTTATGGTTGTGCGATGACAGGTCTTCATTTATTACTGGGATTATTGTGCCGATTGACGGCGGTTTTTCAGCATTTAGTGGTGTATAATTATGGGTAGATTAGAACAAACATGGCGATGGTATGGTCCTAAGGATTCAGTTTCTTTGGCAGATATCAGACAAGCAGGAGCCTCAGGTATAGTAAATGCTCTTCATGAAATTCCTAGTGGAGAAGTATGGACAAAGGAGGCCATTGAGCAGCGAAAAAAAATCATAGAAGATCACGGGCTAAAGTGGTCTGTTGTGGAGAGTATTCCTGTTCATGAAGACATCAAAAGAAGATCAGGCAACTATAAAAAATACATTGAAAATTACAAAACTTCTATTGAGCATTTAGCAGCCAGCGATATCAGAATCGTCACCTATAACTTCATGCCGGTTTTGGATTGGTCAAGAACTGATCTGGAATATCCCATGAAGGATGGATCTACAGCGCTCTACTTTGATAAAGCAGCATTTGCAGCCTTTGATATATGCATTCTCAATAGAGATAATGCCGAAAAAGATTATACAGCGGAAGAAGTCGATACAGGTTGGCAGTACTTTCGTAAAATGTCACATCCTGAAAAGGAAAAACTAACCCAAAACATTATTGCAGGCTTACCTGGAGGCACGACTGAAGGCGTCCTTTCGCTGGTCAGATTTCAAGAGATTTTGGACACCTACCAGAATATTGATGCGGATCAGTTGAGGGCAAACTTGTTCCAATTTCTGGATGAAATAGTGCCTGTGGCTGAAAAGAATGATGTAAAATTAGCCATACACCCTGACGATCCACCATTTCCACTTTTGGGACTGCCAAGAATCGTTTCTACTGAATCAGATGCAGAAAGCATACTCCAGCATATTGACAGTCCTGCAAATGGCTTATGCTTTTGCACCGGATCATACGGAGTGAGGCCTGATAACGATCTTCCGAAAATGGTGGAGAAATTTGCGAATCGGATTAACTTTTTGCATTTGCGTGCTACCAAAAGGGAGAAAAATGGTAACTTTTACGAGGCGGATCATTTGAATGGAGATGTAGACATGTATGCGGTAATGAGAAAGATTCTTGAACATACAGACTGGGCTATACCTATGCGACCTGATCATGGACATAAGATGCTTGATGATTTGCACAAGCAAACGAACCCTGGCTATTCCGCCATTGGAAGATTAAGAGGACTAGCTGAATTAAGGGGGTTAGAATTGGGAATATTAAGGTCAATGAAAGAATAGTTATGTCGTTAATTACTAGGTTATTAGGAGTATTATTATTTAGCACTTTGATGATGTATTCTTGCAGTGAAGTGACCGAAACGAAGCGAGTTCTCTTAGCACATACTTTGCCCATCAGCCATCCCGTACATAAAGGAATGGAGGTTTTCGCTGAGGAGGCCGAGAGAATATCTGGAGGGAAACTGAGTGTAAAGATTTTTCCTGATGGTCAATTGGGCTCAGAAAGGGAGGTATTAGAATTACTTCAAATAGGAAGCATAAGTATGACCAAAGTCAGCGCGGCTGCCATGTCTAATTTTGCTCCTAAATATAAGGTCCTGGGCATCCCCTATATTTTTCGAGATCACGAACATCTGTTCAATGTACTAGAAGGTCCGGTAGGTAAAGAGTTGTTGCAGGCCGGTAGTGAATTTTTATTACAAGGACTATGCTTTTACGACGCCGGTAGCAGAAGCTTTTACACCAAGGAAAAGCCAATTGTAGAGCCGGATGATTTGAACGGTATGAAGATTAGAGTAATGAATGATCAGATGTCCGTGAGCATGGTCAATGCATTAGGTGGTTCGGCTACGCCAATGTCTTACGGTGAATTATACACTGCTCTACAACAAGGGGTTGTAGATGGGGCCGAAAACAATCCACCATCTTTTGTAACCTCCAGGCATTATGAAATATGCAAATACTATTCTTTGGATGAACATAGTTCGCTTCCTGATGTACTGGTGATCGGAACAAAGTTTTGGAATACTTTAAGTCCTCAACAGCAAGAGTGGTTACAACAAGCAGCAGATGCATCCGTAGTTGCTCAAAAAAAGTTTTGGAAGGATAATGTGGATGAATGTATGGTCATACTTGAAGATGCTGGTGTGGAAATCATCAGACCAGATAAATCTAAGTTTGCAGAAAAAGCATCCATCGTGAAGGAGCGATTTGCTAATGATCCTGAAATGACCTCACTTATTGAAAGAATTGAACAACAAAAATAATATGGAAACAGCTTACAAAGGGGTCAATAGGATTATTGAAGGCATACTGATATTTATATTTGCCTTGATGGTTCTCGACGTGGTCTGGCAGGTTTTTAGTCGATATGTGGTCGGTCAATCATCCTCTTTTACAGAGGAGTTTGCCAGATTTTCCTTAATCTGGCTTTCTATTTTAGGAGCGGCTTACCTTAATGGAAAAAGAGCACATCTTTCTATGGACTACCTCATAAAGAAACTAGAAGGAGAGGCCTTGAAAAGGAGGATGAGAATGATCGAGATACTGATGATGTTGTTTGCATTGATCGTCATGGTCATAGGTGGGGGTAATCTCGTCTACATCACATTTATTTTGGGACAACAATCTCCGGCGATGGGCATTTCTCTGGGCTTTATCTACAGTATTGTACCCATTAGTGGTTTGCTGATTATGTTTTATTCAATCTACAACATTTCTAAAATAGCGGATTATGTCGATTGAATTAATCAGTATTCTGGTATTGTTCGTTAGCTTTTTTGCATTGTTGGCTTACGGAGTGCCTGTGGCCTATAGCATCGGAATATCAACGCTTGTGACCCTGCTTATTAATATTTCCTTGATTCCGGGAATTACTACGGTTTCGCAAAGAATGACAACGGGTATCGACAGTTTTGCATTGCTGGCCATTCCTTTCTTTATTTTAGCAGGCGAGCTTATGAATAGGGGAGGTATAGCCAATCGGTTGGTCAACCTGGCAAAATCTATGGTAGGAAGCTTGCCAGGTGGTTTGGCATATGTCAATGTCATTGCCTCTATGTTGTTTGGTGCCATTTCGGGATCAGCAGTTGCTGCAGCTTCAGCAATTGGTAGTGTGATGACGGATCGAATGAAGGACGAAGGCTATCCTGTTCCTTTCAGTGCTTCGGTCAATATAACATCTTCCACCACAGGTTTACTCATTCCACCAAGCAATGTCTTGATTGTCTATGCGCTTGCAAGTGGTGGAACGGCATCTGTAGCTGCCTTGTTTATTGCAGGTTATATACCTGGATTTTTGGTTGGATTGTCCCTTATTGTTGTAGCGGCCTATATAGCCTATAGAAAAAAAATTAAGCGTGGAGATCGGGTCAAGCTTTCGCAACTATGGACAGATTTTAGAAAATCTTTTTTGAGTTTGTTGATGTTGGTTGTGGTAGTTGGTGGGATTGTGATGGGTATATTCACTGCTACTGAAGCCGCCGCCATCGCCATTATATATGCCGGTGGATTAGGATTTGCATATAGAACTATTGGTATAAAGGATTTACCTTCGATATTGCTGAATAGTGCTAAAACAACAGCGATAGTCATGTTTCTGATTTGTACTTCAATGGCCATGTCCTGGCTTTTTTCCTTTGAAAGTATTCCACAATTAATGACTGGTTTTCTTGTAGATACGGTGAGCAATCCGATCGCTATTTTTCTGTTGATCAATTTGACGCTCTTGGTTTTCGGAACGTTTATGGATATGACTCCGGCGGTACTGATCTTTACACCGATCTTCTTACCTGTGGTTGTAGAATTGGGTATGGATCCGGTTCATTTTGGTATCATTATGGTCCTGAATTTATGTATTGGTCTGTGCACACCACCTGTGGGTACTATTCTATTTGTGGGAGCGGGTGTGGCTAAAATATCTGTAACTGAGGTGATCAGACCATTGCTCCCTTTTTTAGCAGCGATGGTTGTATCTTTAATTTTAGTAACATTTATTCCACAGTTGAGTTTGTGGCTGGTGAATGTGTTTGGATTAGGGGGGTAGTTGGGGCGTCGAAGAGTTAGCGGGTTAGGGCTTTAGGTTATTAGCGCGTTAGGGAGTTAGCGTGTTAGGGAGTTAGCGTGTTAGGGAGTTAGCGCGTTAGGGTGTTGGGGAGAGGGCTTTAGGGAGTTAGCTTGTTGGGGCGTTAGGGAGTTAGCGTGTTAGGGAGATAGTGTAGTTAGCTTGTTAGGGGCGTTGGGGCGTGAGGGTATTAGGGCTTTAGGATATTAGCGCGTTAGGGCGTCAGGGCGTTAGGGAGTTAGCGTGTTAGGGCTTTAGGGGATAAAATTAGAAATTAGCGAATAGCGAATAGCGAATAGCGAAAACTGAATATTGAAAACGAAATTATTTAAATAAAATATAAGATAGAGATGGAACAACGTTATGAATCTCACCCGAACGAGGTGGAAACCATGAACACTGAGGAGCTCAGAGAAAACTTTCTTATTGAAGAAATATTCGAAGATGGTCAGTCACACTTTGTATATAGTCATTATGATCGAATGGTAGTAGGAGGTATTGTACCCCTTGGCGAAAGCATTGACCTAAAAAACTATGAAGACTTAAAAAGTGAATATTTCCTGGAAAGAAGGGAAATCGGAATCATTAATGTAGGAGGAACAGGTAAGATTTCAACAGGTGAAGATTCCTACAAATTGGAGAAATTGTCATGCTTATACATAGGAAAAGGTATTAAAAACGTAAAATTTTCTTCTGATGATGCTAAAAATCCAGCAAAATTTTACTGTTTTTCAGCTTTGGCTCATGCGCAACATCCAACAAAATTATTTACAAAAGAAGATGCGCTACCTGTCACACTTGGCTCATCTGAAACCGCCAATGAAAGAACAATCTACAAGTATATACACAATGAAGGTATAGGAAGCTGTCAGGTAGTTATGGGACTTACTGTCATGCACAAAGGTTCAGTCTGGAACACCATGCCTCCTCATACGCACGACAGAAGAAGTGAAATCTATCTTTATTTCGATGTGCCAGAAAAGCAAGGTGTAATGCATTTTATGGGAGAGCCGGATCAGACGAGACACATGTGGGTCAGAAACAATCAGGCTATTATTTCACCTCCATGGTCGATACACGCTGGAAGTGGAACATCTAGCTATTCGTTTATTTGGGCCATGGCTGGGGAAAATAAAGACTTTACCGATATGGATTTTATTGAACTAAGCGAACTTTTATAGCATTTTGTCTATTTCGTCGATAGTGACACTAATATTGTATTGCGATTGATTGAAACTTACTTAAAGCAGTATGCTGTTCCTGCAAGTCTGATCCTAGGATTTGTAATACTCTTGATTGACTTTGTCGTCGGGCCTAAAATACCTATCTACATACTATATCTTCTTCCTTTACTTATTTTTTTAAGATTTATAAAAGATAATGGTGCGCTGTCGGCTTCTATCATTTGTATATTAGTACTGATAGGTATTGCTAATGTACGAGTGGGATGGGGTGCTGATTTAATTGGGAGGTTGCTCTTCACAGGTGTAGTATGGTTGGTATATTTTACCTTAAAAATGTATACTGACCAATCTCGAAAGGTCAAAGAGTTGCAACAAAGAGTAGATGATAAAGAAGCACAATTGACACATTTTGCTTATGTGGCTTCACACGATTTAAATGAACCTCTTCGATCTTTAACAAGTTTTACAGAAATTCTGAATGAGGAGCATAAAGATGAATTTAAAGATGAAACGGCGACTTACTTTAGATTTATTAGTGAAGCCTCTTTGAGAATGAAAGGTTTGATAGATGGATTGCTACAGTACTCCAGATTAGGACGGAATAGAAAAAGAAGGCCACTATCTTTGAGAGATTTATTTTTAAAGCTTTCAGAAGAAATGGATCTTCCCATAAATTATGATGCCCCCCCTATCATTAATGCTATGGAAAAGGAAACTAGAATTCTTTTCAAAAACCTTTTTGAAAATTCAAGTAAATTCCGAAGTGAGGATAAGCCACTTCGCATTGAAGTGGCGGTGGACGAAAACGAGGAAGATTGGGAATTTAAGGTGAGTGATAACGGCATAGGCATTGATGAAAAAAATCATGCTAAAGTTTTTCACTTATTTACTAAATTACACGCTCAAAGTAAATTTAACGGACGAGGGCTAGGTCTCGCTCTTTGTCATCGTGTAGTAGAACTTCATGGCGGTAATATTATTGCGGAGACCAACAAGAGTGGTGGAACAACGATAAAATTTAATTTTAAAAAAGAGGAAGTAAAATGAGTAAAAAGTTGAATAAGATTATGCTAATTGATGATTCTGAAGCTGACAATTTTTTACACAAAAGAGTAATTACAAAGGCTGATGTTTGTGAGGAAGTAGTGGTAACTTACAGTGCTCCTGAAGCGCTAGAATATCTTAAAACTGCAGTTAATGGCGAATACGCTTGCCCGGAAATCGTTTTCTTAGACATTAATATGCCTGGAATGAATGGCTGGGATTTTTTGAAGGAATATGAGAAATTACCGAAAAAAATGCAAGCACAGATGATCGTTTGTATGTTAACCACGTCTGAAGCTCAGGAGGATCGTGACAAAGCTAAAGAGTTTGGGATTGTGAAAGAATTCTCGACGAAACCTTTGACTCAAGAAATGCTGTTGAAAATAGTGGCAGAATTTTATGAGTCTTGAGCTTAGCAATATATTTGAAAAGTCTAGGTTTAGTCTTATGGATGTAGACGAACTGAAACATGACAGACTGCATTCGATGCCTGATGACATTTTCGAAGACATTTTTGATTTGTTAAATGCCAGTCTTCATCCTTCCGTGTTGGCGATCACGCTTTACGACCTTGACACGCAATGGATTTATGGTAATTTACAAGGAAATACTTCATTAGACCTACCAATCAAAACTTTTTGCGCTGAAGTTATAGAATCGAATAAGGAAGGAGTCCTTACCTCTTTATCTGGTAGTGAACTTAAGGACACCAGTGAAAGCTTGTATGCTTTAAGATTTAACGGAATTTTACTTATCGATCATGAAGGCTTCGTGATTGGAGTTTTGACCATAGTTGATTCTGACGAGAATTCCCTTAGAAGTGAGGACACTAAACTTATCGTCAAAGTAGCGAAAATAATTGAAAGGCGTTTTACCATTTACAGTGCCAACTCGGAATTAGAATTTAGTAAAATAGAACTTAAAGATTCATTATTACAGTTAGAGCAGTCAAGTAAGAAATTAGAGGAGAGCAATCTCCAAATTAAGGCCACATTGCGTAAGAATAATGCCTTGATTAGAAATTTAGCAAGTCGAAACAGAGAGTTGGATCAATTTTCTTATATAGTCAGCCATGATTTGAAGGAACCTATCAGGACGGTTACAGAAATGGTAAAAATTCTTAAAGAAGAGCAAGGAGATCATGATCGCGAGACTGCTGAGATTTTTAATTTTATTATCGATGCTACTTCCAGAATGAATGCATTAATAGAACATTTGCTGGATTATGCCAAACTGGGCAAAAGTGGATCTTATGAATTGATTAACATGCACGAATTGCTTGCTCAGGTCTTACAGGATCTTAATACTGCTATCAATGAAAAGAAGGCTACGATTACTTTTGGCAAATTATCATCAGTAAGAGGGAATAAGATCGAGATCAAGCAACTTTTACAAAATTTGGTTAGTAACTGCATCAAGTTTTCAAAAAAAAATGTGCCACCCCGCATTCATATAGAGCAGAAGGAAGAGAAAGAATGGTGGGTTGTTAGTATACGTGATAACGGGATCGGAATAGAAGATGACCAAAAAGAAAATATTTTCAATATGTTTAGTAGGTCACATATGGATTATGAGGGCCATGGAATAGGTCTGGCGTATTGTAAGAAAATAGTTGAACACCATAATGGAGAAATATTTGTAGCAGATAATCCGTCAGGTGGTAGTATATTTACATTCAGAATTGACAAAGAACTATAGCAATTAACAAGCAATGGATTTTAAGAACTTAAAATTTTTAATTTTAGAAGACAGTACCTCAGATTTTGTATTGGCCAAACATCATCTTTCGAAGGAATTTAAATCGCCTCAATTCACTCACTGTGAAGATTTGAATTCATTTAAAGAGGTTGTAACCAGTCAGAAGGTTGATATCATAGTAAGTGATTTTGAATTGAAAGGTGCCACTGGTTTAGAGGCATTGTTGTTTATGGTTACACAGGATATTGATATACCATTTGTCTTTTGTACAGGCGCATTGAACAATGAGGAAAAAGCTGCGGAAACCATTCTTCAGGGAGCAGATGGTTATATTTTAAAAGACAATATTGAGAGCCTTGCAAATAAGGTTAAATCTGTATTGGCCAAAAAGTTTAAAGAAAAGCAGGAGAAGGATGTCTTGAAAACCCATATCGATGAAGCCATCAGTTTATCCGCTATTGAGAAAGGTGATATGATGATGGATAAACTGGTAGATCAGTTCGAAAAAGTCCAGGGCATACTGAAGGTTCTACAAAAAAACCTTTAATAACTTTTATTTGGTTATCAGGTCAATTTGGATTTCGATCTTCAATCAGGAGAATTTCACTAACTAATAATTTTGCGAGCTCATCTAGGTACAGACTATTGTATCATAAAGTTCAATATTCCTATGGTGTAGATTTTCACTGAATAGATGTCAAAATTATTTCTACTTTCTGTTTTCTATACTTCTCATTGCTTATGGGTAGAAGTAAGTCTTGAATAATCAGGTGAAATGTCATTGTAGAACACCCAAGTTTTTAAGGCACTGGATGGTGATCTATATATATATTAGAGTACTAATTATCTGATGTAATTTAAATTTTTGTGTTGGACAAGCAAATAAATTTGGCAGATCATAGAAACTGATTTTCATTTTATCACGGGAGTGAGGGAGCGGTCTGTTTACTAGTGGAATAACGCTGGAAGCGTTATAGCGAGTGAGCCGCCGGCACACCCGGCGGAAGGGTAGCGTTCAAGTCCCGCCCACAATCACACATGGTCAATAAATAAAAAAAACCTTGTAACTCTGTTGAATTACAAGGTTTAAAATAGTACCTCGGGCGTGAGTGAGCGGTCTGTTTACTAGTGGAATAACGCTGGAAGCGTTATAGCGAGTGAGCCGCCGACACACCCGGCGGAAGGGTAGCGTTCAAGTCCCGCCCACAATCACACATGGTCAATAAATAAAAAAAACCTTGTAACTCTGTTGAATTACAAGGTTTAAAATAGTACCTCGGGCGTGAGGGAGCGGTCCATTAACTATAGGAATAACGCTGGAAGCGTTATAGCGAGTGAGCCGCCGGCGTACCCGGCGGAAGGGTAGCGTTCAAGTCCCGCCCACAATCACACATGGTCAATAAATAAAAAAAACCTTGTAACTCTGTTGAATTACAAGGTTTAAAATAGTACCTCGGGCGGGACTTGAACCCGCACGCCCCAAGGGGCACAGGATTTTAAGTCCTGCGTGTCTACCAATTCCACCACCAAGGCAAATTTTAGCGAAATGGGTATAATTAGAGCGAAAGACGGGATTCGAACCCGCGACCCCGACCTTGGCAAGGTCGTGCTCTACCAGCTGAGCTACTTTCGCAATCTATTGTTCTCACTTTCTTCAAAGCGACTGCAAATATATAATAACATTGCAATACAAGAAAGGATTTTCCTAATTTCTTAATCTAAATTTAGAATACAACATTATATCACCTGGATCAAATTCAGTAATGCATTGTCACTCAATATTTTGAAATTTTCCTATCAAATACCTTCGGAATGACATTGACCTAAATCCTAAGCAAACTGAAATTCTTTCAAATATGCCGCTCCTTTTTGAGCTTCTTCCAATGGCGTAGAATTATCATACCGCTCTTGTTCCATGATATAATGCTCCATGCCGTTTTCCTTGGCTACTTTCAGTATTTCAGGAAAATCTATTACTCCAGTTCCTAACGTAGTACTGGCCTGGCTTTCGGCCGCATCTACACCTTTCATTCGATCCTTAACATGACAGAGTTTAAACCTGCCCGGATATTTCTTCAAGTAGTCGATCGGATCAGCGCCACCTGTTACCACCCAATAAATATCCATTTCATGCTTTACCAAATCAGGATCGGTATTTTCCATCAAATAATCATGTGGTATCATTCCTGAAAATGCCTTAAATGAATAAGCATGGTTGTGGTAGGCAAACTGGATTCCTTCCTTTCTACATATTTCTCCCGCCTTATTGAACTTGTCTGTGATACCTTTCCACGCATCCATGGAAGTTTGAGGACCTACATATGGACAAATGATATATTCCATGCCTATCTCAGCGGCCTCTGCTGCCTTTTTCTCTAAACCTTCATTGATATTGGTATGGGAAGCCACAATCTTCAATCCTAATTCATCCATGTAGGCTTTAAATTCTTTATTGGTCATTCCCCAGAACATACCATCCTTTCCTTCGTAAGATTCGATGTGATTAAATCCGTACTCAGCTACTTTCTTCAATGTTCCTTTAGGATCTTTCGGCATTTCGTCTCTCAACGTATAAAGCTGTATACCAAAATGTTCCAGCCCACTTTCACCCGTGGACATCACTGCTTCACTTGATGCGGTACTATTCGCTGTACCTTTGCATGAAATCATGGGAAGTACCATGGAACCTGCAGCTAACATTCCTGATCGTGCTATAAATTTCCTTCTATTGTATATCATTAATTTATATATTTAGATTAGATCAAGTAAATTAATAATAAAAATGAAATTTTCTAAGTATATACTCCTTGTATGTTGGTTAATGTTCATCACCAGCTGCATGCAGACTGATGTGGATACTAAAACCTTGGATGATGGCTTCCAGCCTAATCCTCAAGCCCTTCCTGCCCAGGAAGTAAAAACATTGGAATTAGGTCAGCCTGCTCCTGATTTCAGGCTTCCGAATCACAAAGGTGAATATGTTCAACTGGCAGACTTTGATCAGAGCGATGTACTGGCTATAATCTTCACTTGCAATCATTGTCCCACCGCCCAGGCATACGAAGACCGAATGATCGATATTACTGATGATTACCAGAGTCAGTCTTTTCAGATGGTGGCCATTACATCTAATTCACCTCTAGGTCTTCTATATAATGAATTAGGCTATTCAGACTTGAATGATGATTTCGAAGCTATGAAACCTAGGGTGGATTATAAAGGATATAACTTCCCCTATCTATATGATGGGGATGACCATGAAGTTTCGCTTCAGTATGGTCCAGTTGCAACTCCTCATGCTTTCGTTTTCAACAAGGAAAGAAAGCTCATTTATAAGGGAAGAATTGATGGTAGTGAAGAACCGGGAACAGGAAATGGCGAGGATTTGCGGAATGCTATAGATTCAGGACTTAAAGGTGAGAAACCATCTATTGCTGAAACGAAGACCTTCGGATGTTCGACGAAATGGGCGTGGAAGACTGAATACAAGGAGAAGGACAGTCTCGATTGGGCTTCACGACCAGTAACTTTGGAGATGATTGATGAAAAAGGGATCGCTGATCTTAAGGTCAATGATTCGGGAAAACTAAGACTAATTAATGTATGGGCTACATGGTGCGGTCCATGCATTCAGGAATATCCGGATTTCATAGTGCTTCAAAGAATGTATGGCGCACGTGATTTTGAATTCATTTCCATTAGCGCAGACAAGCCATCTGCCCATGAAAAAGCCCTTCAGTTTTTGAAAGACAAGCAATCAGCCGTATCGAACTATCTTTTTGACAAAGATGATAAGTATGCTCTGATCGAAGCAATTGATCCTGAATGGAATGGAGCACTTCCGTATACCATGTTAATTGACCATAACGGAGCTAAGATATGGTCGCATCAGGGAACCGTAGATTTTCTAGATTTGAAAAGAACCATTGTCGAACACGAATTGATCGGAAGATACTACTAGTGTCTTGAGTGGCACTAACGCACTATTAAAGTATTGTTAAGAATTACAAACAAAGAACATTTCCTTTCTTTCAGCGGTATTATAGTTGTATTACTATAATAAAACAATAAAAAATGAAAACGATATTAAAATTAAGCTTTATCATGTTTTTGGCCGCTTTCATGGTCAACACTGCTGTTGCTCAGGATAAGTCAAAGAGAGCAAGTCCCCCTATGAAAGAAGAAGCTAAAATAGGTGATGCAAATGTGATCGTTGCCTACAGTGCTCCTTCAGCAAAAGGAAGAGCGATTTGGGGCCAATTGGTACCCTATGGAAAAATATGGAGAGCAGGTGCTAACGAAGCAACTACATTTGAGTCAGACAAAGAATTAACTGTTCAGGGAGAAGCTTTAAAAGCAGGAAAGTATAGTATTTTCCTTGTGCCCGCAGAAAATGAATGGACTTATGTCTTTAATTCAGTTTCAGATCAATGGGGTGCTTACCAATACGATGAGAGCAAGGATGTCTTGCGCGTGGTCACCACTCCCGAGAAAAATTCTGAGAAGGTTGAACAATTAACCTACAAGATTGAAGGTGGAAAACTTTGGTTGCTTTGGGATGACATGAAAGGTGGTGTAGAAATTAAGTAAAAAGTTTTTCTTAAAATATACGAAGCCAGCCAATCCTCATGGATTGGTTGGCTTTTTTAATTCCAAGATACATCCCTCATCCGTTATATAGTTGAGAAAAATGCACTGCTGATCTGCTAACGTGGATACCAAATCACTAGTTGAAAACGAGGTGCTCAAAAACACAGGCCCTTCAGCTGCATCGAATTTGATGTTCATTTGATTATTACCTGAGCCAGAAACTTCAAATTGCGAAGTGTATTGATCCGTAGTAATAACCATCACGCCGTACCTTCCAAATGCTCCAAAAGCATTCTTTAATTTCTCCTTATCTCTAAAGATTTTGATGGATTCAAATGATTGATAGTCAGTGGACTTCAAAAATGTTTGCTCGTCAGTGACAACATCGTCGACGATGATCAATGCGCCATCTGTAAACCATTTTTTCTCCTCATTCAAGATTTCAAATTCTTTAGTACTCTTGCGGTATCTCACTACTGGAATGACTTCTTCTATGAACTCTTGCACGCTTTTAAATTGAATAAAATCTGCTTTATTGTACTGATTATCTGCCTTGATCAAATTGGTATCATTCGCTTGATAAAAACTCTGCGAATAAAGTACTTGAATTGTCAATCTTTTAAGATGTTGTGCTATATATGCATCAATGATAGGGTCTTGCGCAATCACTTCACCTCTATTTTGAACGGCTGGCAATTCAAAATTAAGATTTACAAAGTCCGCCTCATAGTTTTTAATTCTTCCGAAAGCGTCTGTTCCTAATACTTGACCCCTGAATGGCAAGTAGATGTTTTCAATCGGAAAGCTATAAATGCTATCCATGCTTTTTCTTAAACCAACTATTTCCGGGATCGATGGATTAAAAAAACCAAAATATACTTGCTCGTTATTTGTTTCAATATGAAGATAAGCTCTATGATTTTCTGAAACTTCTCCTTGACTAATCAATTGATATTCAGATTCTAATGAATTGTAAAGTGAACTCAGGTACGCAGGCTCAGACAATAAAAAACCATCCATTCGGGGTGTCTCAAATGGACATTTGTCTAATTCAATTTGCTGATCAATGGTTATCAAATCTCCTCTTATCTTTGAATTAGGACGATATAGTGGAAAAGATAAATTGGCATATTGCCGTATTTTATTCTGGTTTGAAAAAGTAATGGCGCTGAAATTATACCATCCTGCCTCAAGTTCTGATGGAATGATGGTTGAAAATTTTGCGATGCCTTTTTGAAAATACCCTAAAGATTCTTGCCTGATTTCGCCCTTATTATCCCTTAAAAATAAAATGACAGGATGATCTGAAGCAATGTCTTGAGATAGCACTACAAGATTTACCATTTCACCACTGAGCGCGAAAGCTTTATCCAATTTCACTACAAGCTGACTCATGCAATGATGACTCAGTAAAATAAAAGAGACTAATATCAAATTTCTTAGAAGCATTCCGGTTTTGTTAAAGTACTCTTTGGAAGTAAAAGGCAGTTGGTGCATGTAGGCGGTGGAGCGGGGAAAGGTTGGCAACGGGGTCTTGGATTATTCACTGCACTGGGAAGAATGTGAAAATCTTTGGTACTCACTGCCGCTACAGAAAAAACGCCAATGCACCCTATGTCTGAAGGTCCTGTTTCATTGATATTACCTCTAATAATTCCGGGAGGTGCTTCGAAAATATCCCCAGTCCGGTTAAATTCATTTTCCACTAGACGCCAAAATTCATATGCCTCTTTTGAGATTCGATCCTGACTAATATGCATACAGTAATTATAAGAATATCGGTAATCAGGAGCTCTAGTCAGGATCAACTTATTTTGAATATTTCCACCTTCCAAACCTGTATTGGATATGATGGCGAGATTATTCAAGTCGATGATTTCATCGACATAGCAGGTGACCGGATTAAGATTGGACGGTGTACCTATCTCCCTGTATTCGTATGTACCATCAATACGATATCTAAGGTAAATTTCTTCATCGACGGGTAAGTTGATATCGGTCAAAACATTTATGACTTCACGTTCTACCACATTACCGGCAGCATTATTGACCAATTCATTCGTTACCCTAGTTTTGAGTTCACCAACGGGAACAGGCTCCAATAATTCTTCATGGGTAGATTCATATCGAACGCCTTTGTATTCAATGACGAGCTGATAAAATGATCCTGTATTTAAAGAAAGTGTCTGACCATAGTTTCCTCTGTCATCTACATTTCTAAAGTCAAATCTTTGAGAATTATCTTTAAGGACATATACTAATGCATCATTGACTGGAAAATTAGCTTGAAAATCTGTGGCATCGGGTGAATTGCTGGTAATATTTACGATCTGCTGATCTTCATTGTCTTTAAGTGCAGCTTGTACAATAAGATATTCTGAATCATCCTCTTTGACATTAACAGGTATCTGATCTATACATGAAGCAAACCATAATAAGACAAAGATGAAGAATATGTAATTTTGATTCATCTTAAAAGTTAAAATTATAAGTTAGGGATGGTATGGGTCTGGCTAAAATACTTAAACGATTAGCAACCGGACTTTGGAAGGGCTTTTGTGTAAAAAATACGGAGAATGCATTTCGACGTCCATATAGATTGTAAACAGAGAAAGTCCAACTGCTGCGCCACTTTTGATCTTTTTTATGAGACTGTTCCACAGTGTATGAAAAATCCATTCTGTGATAATCAGGAATTCTAAAATTATTTCTGGAACCATATACGGGTATGTTTCTGACATTTCCGACAGAAATATTACCGGTTGGGGCTGAGACAGGCCTTCCACTGCTATATACAAAATTTACGGAAGCATAACTTCTTTGAGTGATTTGAAGGGTCGAGATCAGACTTAAATCATGTGGGCGATCATAATTCGATGGAAACCAATTGTTGTTATTGATTCTTTCTCGCGGGAATATGCCTTGAGTTTTTGATTCTGTGCGGGAATAAGTATAGGACAAGCGACCCGTAATTCGGCCGATATTTTTCTTAATGGAAAATTCAACGCCGTAAGCCCTTCCTATGGCATTCAAAAGTTCTGTCTCGACAAATGGATTGAGAAAGAGTTCTGCTATATCTTTGTACTCGATGGTATTTTTAATATCTCGATAAAAGACTTCCAGAGAATTTTCCCATTTGTTTTCATCTAGACTAAGAAAGTATCCTAATGAATAATTGAAAGCTCGAATAGGGTCAACGTAAGTATTACTAGCATACCATAAGTCTACTGGAGTGACCGATGTTGTATTGAAGAGCTGACTGATGTATTGATTGGTGATATTGAAACTCATTTTAAGGGAACTTATAGGAGAGGTGATTACCTTCAACGAAGTTCGGGGTTCAAATGCATCAAAAAACTTGAGGACCTTATTATTACCTACAGTTTTAATATCCTGAACATTCTCTCGTATCCTTTCTTCTCCCTCTTCATATATTTTGATTTCTCCGGGTCCAAGATTTCGAAACTGGCTGTAACGCAATCCAGCTGTCAAACTGATATAATCGCTTAAATTTTTGGTAAGGTCAATGAAAGCAGCAACTTCAAGTCCTTTTTGAGGATCCAAATCAAATTCTGTTTGAGAGGATTCATCGGTTAAAGGTGCTATACTTCCAGAAGCAATGTTATAGTGATTGATCTCCAATCCTGCAAATGCATTAAGAGTCAAGAAATCATTCAATTGTAAATATGGTTTCAGCTTGAAATTGCTTATACCATTAGAATAACTGAAACTTGACCCCACTGTTGGATCAATTAATTCGCTCAAATAATTGGAATATGAACTTTTCACTATAAGTGAGGTCCCAGGATTAAATACGTAGTTAAAATTGGCGCTTCCAGCCGTGGTTCTCCAATTAAAATCAAAATTGTCATCAAATTTGAACCTGTCGTACGAATTATAGGCTGAAAGTTTCAATTTACCTTTGGAACCTAATCTGAAGGTCAATTTTGCATTACCATCATAAAAATTTGCCCTGCTTTCTCTTATTTCAGCAACTCTTATGCTGGAAAATATATAATCAGAAAACGAGAATCTCCCACCCAACAGGAGTGATACTTTCTCGGGAATGATCGGCCCTTCGAAAGTAAGTCTAGAAGAAATGAGCCCTAGACCTCCTGTTCCCTTCCATCTGGTAAAGTCACCTTCTTTTAACTCTACGTCCATCACCGAGGCCACTCTTCCACCAAACCTTGCTGGCAGACTGCCTTTATAAAGCTCTATCGACTGTACAACATCGGGATTAAAAAGCGAGAAAAGCCCAAGTACATGAGAAGCATTGAACAATGGAATGCCATCTTGTAAAATAAGATTCTGATCCACTGATCCTCCCCTGATATTAATGCCACTGGAACCTTCACCTACCGTCGAAACTCCCGGAAGTAATAAAAGAGACTTAATCACATCTGCCTCGCCCATAAGAGCAGGAACTCGTTTGATTTCTCTTGCACTTAAAGCTTCCAATCCTATTTCTTCTCTCGTAATACTATTTTGACCAGCGCTGGCACTGATAGTGACTTCTTCCAGGGTGACTGCTTCTTTAGACAAAGCTATTTCGACTCTTCCTGGTCCGAAAACATTGAGTTGAATGGTTTTCGATAAATAACCTAAGTAATTGATGTCAATCAAATAATTACCAGTCCCGAGCGAAAGCTCTACTATTCCTATCTCGTCGGTGATGGAGGCCTGATCACTTTCTTGAACTATAGCCGTAACACCGATCAAACCATCCTTGAGGTTGTCATCATAGATGTAGAGTTTGATCTCATGTTCACCTACTTTTACAATGTTTTGTGGATCACCTACAGCATAGGATTCAAATTGAGGTTCATTCTCGCGAAGGAGCTCATTTTCAGCTTTTACACTAACTTCTTTGATTTCTCCCTCTATTATATTTTCGGGTCCGATAATGATGTGACCTTCATTATACTTGAAAAAAACAAGTGTAGTGTTATTGAGCAATGCATCCATATTTTCTTCTAAAGAATGATCAGAAACATTTTCCAATAATGCTACTTGGCTGGGTTGAAATTTCTTAGGGCAATGGATTTGAACATTGAATGCCTTTTCCAGGACTTGTTTTGCTTCTTCATACTCTATCTGACCATAAATAGGGTTAGCAAATATCAATGTAAATAAAAGCAAGAAACTAGTCTTCATAAATACACCTGTTGTTTTCCTCCATATATGAAGACCATTTAATTTTATCATTAGGATTGTAATGATACTCATTTCGAATTACATTAAAACCTAAAAACTCGTGGAATATTCTTGTATTTTCCGCAATGATACTAACCAAGTCTAAGTTATTATCCCCATCAAGATCGCCAATCCATGGGGTTGAGCTAATATTTTTACCAAATCCGGAAGTCTCAGCAAATATGGAAATAGTATCCAGATCAAAAATATAAAGAGAGACCAGATTATAGGTAGTATTATAACGACGGCAATCAAAATCGTTGATGTATAGCAGCGCCTCATCTTGAGGATCTTCGTCTATATTCATTGACAAAGGAGATGAAAATCCACTACATCCAATTTCGTAAGTTTTGTCGATTTCACCGGTTTTACCATCCAGGAAGTACTGTTTTGACCCTGTGTTCCTGGGCCATTGTCCTAAAGCACCAGAAATAAAAATATCCAGATTTTCGTCGCTGTTGAAGTAACCCACGGTGGCTTGAGCATTCAATTCTACTCCTTCCAGATTTTTTTCCCAGCTTAATGCCAGATCATTTTGGCCGTCAAATAAACAGATTGACCCTCCATGATTGATCGCTAAGAGATCCTTGTAACCGTCGTTGTTGAAATCAGCAATCAATGGCGGCGCAATAAAGCCATGCTGATTATTATAGCTTCTAAGCAATTTGGCTGACTGCAAGCCTGATTCCAAAAAGTCATCCAGTTCAACTCTGAACAGATTACCTGAAATCGTCTCACCTCCCGTTCCAAAAATAAGTGTCTGGTTTCCATCATGATCAAAATCGTATAGGACAGGAGACATGTAGGACTCCTTGCCATCTGGCATGGTATCCAGATGAAGAATATTTCCATTATAAGAATTCAGAACCAACAGCACTCCAGGATAACGATTAAGGCTGTCATATGGCGCCGCATTGACGTTTCCACTGTTTAGAATTAAGATATCTTGTAAATCGTCATTGTTCTGATCATCAATGAAAATGGGATTATAGAAATTAAACCGGGCCAGCCCTTCCGGACTGTACTCGTCACTAGCCTTCTCATACTTCCAGATCCGATGACCATTGTTTCCATCAAGGGCATAAAGGTTTAAATCTCTACCTGAAATAATGACATCTGGAGTTTCATCACCATTAATATCCTGGAAAATAGGGCTTCCATACATTTGATCAGTTGATGGTGCTGTCCATAGCGTATCTCCAGACGCTCCATTGACAGCTATTACGCCCATGCGACAATCCTGAAATTCATTTCTGCCAGCACCCAGGACGATGTCAAGCACCCCATCCTGATTCAAATCCACACATTTCGGTGAAGAATTAGATCCGATTATAGGCAAATTTAGCTTCCACGAATCCAGCTTAGCTTCTTTCTCACACGAGATGACAAGAACCATCACTAAGAAAAATAAGCTATTGCAGTTTCTCAATCTCACAAATTTGTTTATTCACTTTATACTTGCTGTTCACTTGAAGGTCAACAAAGGTACAATCTGATATGTTTATGGAATCAATTTTTGTTGCTGTTCCCAGGCCAATTTCAAGCCACAAAGAATTGTTGCCAAAACTTCCTCCAGTACTCACCGTTCTCTGTACGCTAAATCCAGGCGTATATACGGATACTCTGCTACCGGGCAATAATCCACTTAGTGTGATCCAATTTCTGGGAGTACTCTTATTTTCATATAGGTAGTTCATGAACACATCTCCCTGAACAGCACCTCCAATGGTATGAAAAATATCCTGATCGCCGTCATTGTCAAAATCTCCAAAAGAGATGCCATGACCTTTCTGGATCATTCCTAATCCTGAGTTAAAGGTTTCATCAGTAAAGTATTCACCGTTTTGGTTGATAAAAAGTCTGTTAGGCATGATAGCCCACATATTGAACTCACCTGTTCCAAGGTAAATATCCAGGTAACCGTCATTATTTACATCACCGTAATTGCCACCCATGGCAAAAAGTTCTTTATTAAGCCCTACTTCATTTGTTACATCTGTAAATTTACTCCCGCCTTCATTTCTATATAACCTGGGATGTGAGAAAGCGACCGTATCGCCCATAAAGTCCTTAATGGACTCATCGATCATCCTTCTTTTATTATCAATATTGTAGCCTCCCACAAATAAATCTTCCCAACCATCGTTATTGTAATCAAAGAACCAGGTCACAAAGCTGTTGATCGGTGAAGCAACGCCAAAGATTTCTGTTTTGTCTTCAAATTGAAAGTTATCCTTATTAAGATACAGTTGATTTTCATCTCCTAAAACTGAGATGTAAATGTCAGAAAGGCCATCATTATTTACATCGCCCACACTGATGCCTTTTACAAATCCTTTGCAATTTATCCCTGACTGTTCCACCTGTCTGAAATGGGCACCTGTATTTTCATAAAGCCTGACGGATTTCCGCTCCGATCCCAGGATCAAATCAAGTTGGCCATCGTTATTAAAATCGCTAAAGGCAGCGGTTTGAGTGGGTTGGTAAACCAATATGCCCCATTCCTCAGTTCGATCTATGAAAGTATGGTCACCTTGATTGATGAGAAGGGATGGAGGGAGGTTTCCAAATGATTCAAGCCACCCACCTCTTAGGATAAGTATATCCTGAAAGCCATCGCCATTGACATCACCGTGAATCAGATTCAATCCTCCGGTGATACCATTGAGAAAAGCCTTTTTCGTATGATCCTTAAACGTCCCATTTTCATTGACATAGTATCTTACGTTATCGTTAAGATGATAGGAGGTGACAAACAAATCAAGGTCCCCATCATTGTCGAAATCCTCCATAGAAGAGCCGCCTGCATGACCCATGCTTGCATCCTGAAATGTATTCACAAATTCAATTTCAGAGTTTTCGCTAAGATTCAAATTGATATAGTGTTCCTGAGGTATCATTTCTACTGATCCAATGGCTCTGGCTGCAATATTCAATAGCCACTTTGATTCAACATCATTGGGTTTGAATTTCAACATTTGAAGAAGAAGCTCTACCGATCGCTGACCAGACCGTTTATTAGTATGGATCGTGGATTCTGTGAAAGGCAAAGTACATGCATTTTTTCCAGATTGATGAAAACAGTTTTCTTGCTCAGCCTTTCTCAGATAGGCCAAGGCACCTAACCTAAAATATTCGTAATTTCTATTCGTAATATCCGTTATAATGATATCTTTAATGACATCTATAGCTTTCTCGTTTTCTCCTGCTTTTAGGTATTCATAAGCGGTTTCATACCTTAACTGTACAGGGATATTGGATGGCAAATCATGCAATTGTTCAGCTAGTAAATCTGCTTTTAATTCATTTTGATACGGATGGTTGGCATCTGTTTTTGTGTTTTGATACAAATTCTTCAACCTATCAATTGCGGATTGATTTGGATTTGGCCTTTCTTTTGTGCAGGAAAGAAAAACGAAGATCACCATCACAAAAAGATGTAGCTTCATCTTACAGTTACAATTTGATTTTCGTCTTTACCGATGAGAAGTGTCCCTTCAGAGTAAAAGATAGATCTAATATCACCTTTGATCCTGGGGAAAGAAGAACTGATGTCAAGCCAATGATCTGTATCCCATTTCAACCAGGACCCAGTAGACCCATTAAAACTTCCCCAAAATTCCCTGCCGTATGAAATGTTACCTCCCATAAACAAGGTATCGCTGAGGAATGAGGCTACTAAAACCGGAGCCCTATCGATCTGATTAGGAAAGGTGTCGATGCGATGTCCTTGTTCACTTGATGTCAGATAAAGGCTGTGGGTATGGTCCGAATTGTAAATCCTGGATTCTTCATTTAAAAAAGTATCTATTGTTACTTTGGTATATCTGGAATAGTCGGTATAATCCTTCTTAAAACGGGGTACCTGGCTGATTAACTCATCTTTTAGATCGAGAGGAACCAATGTGCCTTGTCGATTATAATTAAAAAATACAAGAGGGTCTATAGTGCCGTTTTGATCAAAATCCTCAGCAATCATTTTAATAGGCCCCGTTTGAAAATTAGTATTGGTCCCTATATTTCCTAAAACTACATCATCGATGCCATCATCGTTGTAATCAGAAACAGCAATGGTAAAAAACAGTCCATCCGAGGTTCCGGCATAATTCAATTTTGGTTGAGATATCAGCTCACCCTTGTTGTTTGCAAATACGGCAAGACCCTGCCAATGGCCTGTAAGCAGTAAATCCTTGTATCCATCTCCATCCAAATCAGCCCATGCTGCATCTTGCGGTGCAAAATCGTAGCTTAATTTTTTAAACTCCCAGCCATTCTCACCATGATTAACAGCAATCATATTATCATAATGTAGGGGATATTGACCATACTTGTAACTACCACCCAGAAAAAGATCATTATCGTTATCAAGATCATAATCACAAGAGGTGAGAACAGAATAGTTGCCTATGATTTGATCAAAGGCCGAATCTACGGGTTTCCCGGATCTTTCAATTAATTGCAATGACCCAAGCGAGTCACTACGATGATATGCTCCTTTAGAAAGCAACCATAAATGATCGGAAATCTTTGCTGCCGCCGTTACATCTTGAATAAGACTACCTCCTATATGTAAACCCTCTCCGGTAATGATCATATCCTCATTCACTATCTTAGGAAAATTATGGGTATAATCGGTCAAAATGGTAGTCTGCAGATTAGCGTCGAAATTAATGGGTGTCAGTCGGCCGATGGTATCTATCTGCAGATCATTGATCAATTCCGAAGAAGGATAGGCAAATGGTTCTCCCTTCATGTCGTTGAGGGTAATCTCTGTGGGAATTTGATTACCCTTTAAGGTCTCAGATTTTAAATTTGGATAAATAATCTTAATGCTGTCAAAATCTGAGGTTTGCGTAAATAGAAGTTCATAAGGACTTGAACTCATATAAGAAGTATGTGGAAAGAATTCTTTAAAACTGACCTGATCTTCTTTGTAGGCATAAACCTTGGTACCGATCAACGCGGACTTATCAAACCGAATGGTCAATTTAGCAGGCACAGACGTGTTGTTTTCGATGATGAAGGCTTGTTGATTTATATTATTCGTAACAATGTCCAAATCACCGTCTTGATCCAGGTCCACTGCGATAGCGCCATTAGAGAAGGATGGATTATCTAAGTTCATGGCGGCAGTCTTTTCTTCAAAATTCATCTGGCCTTGATTCTCGAAATACACGTTCGGGATCCTGACGATTGGTATCTCATTTAAAATGTCCGCTCGATTTAAAGACATATTTCGGTTGGCCTTATAATTTATGAAATCAAGGTCCGTAATATCCTTTGGAAAGCCGTTGGTGACGTAAATGTCAATGTCTCCATCGTTATCAAAATCTTCCATAAGCGGTGACCATGACCAGTCTGTTGCGAAAACGCCTGCTTGATAGGCCACTTCAGTAAAAGTACCATCACCCAAATTACCCTGGAGCATGTTTCTGACATTCTGCTCTTGATAGTCAAATTTTTTATTATTCAAAACATTATTGTATTGACTGCTTGAATTCAATTTCTTCAATCGTTCATTGTTCAAAGCCAACATGTCCAGGACGTAAATTTCCTGGTCTCCATCATTGTCCAGATCTGCAGTATTGACACCCATCGAAAACTTGCTTTGCTTAGAAAGCCTTTCTGCGATTTCATTTTTAAAAGTGCCATCTCCCTGATTGATGAAAAGCAAATCATTGGTGATGTAATCATTGGCTACATAGAGGTCTGGAAAGCCATCATTGTTGAAATCCGAAATGGCCAATCCTAAGCCATAACCTTCGATAACGATTCCTGCTTCCTTACTGACATCCGTAAACTGATTGTCTCCATCATTTCGAAACAGCTGATCGTTATTAGGCGCATTGCCATCGACTTGTTTCGTGCGATAATCCGTAGGACTGACCAGGTCCAGAACGTTGTTTAGGACATAGAGGTCGAGGTCTCCATCCAGATCATAATCGAAAAATGCCGCATGAATACTGTGCTTTCCGCTTTCGATTCCGTATGTCTTTGCTTGTTCATTAAAAGTAGGAATCCCTTGATCATTTAAACCTTGATTTATAAAGAGTAAATTATCGGGACGTTCGTTGGTATTAAACGAGGTCACACTAACATAGATATCCATCCATCCATCGTGATTGATATCGACTATACTTACGCCGGTACACCATTTGCCTGAAGCGCCTACCATACTTTGTTTAGAGACATCCTCAAATTTCAGATTCCCTTTGTTGAGATACAGTGCATTGTCTACCAAATTGCCTGTAAAAAATAAGTCTTGTAGTCCGTCATTATTAAAGTCTCCTGCACCTACGCCACCACCATTGTAGATGTACTCATAGGATAAAATATTGATGATGTCAGAATCCGGGATTTGATTATTGAAAGAAATACCGGTCTTATTAGCGTTCAGAAATCCAAAAGGCTCAGATTTCTTATTGCATGAGAGCAAGAGCACGACACAGACAACTACACTAAATGTTCTCATTAGGAAAAATTTTCACCTCTTCTCCCAGAAAATTGATGGTATAAAGCTCTGCCACCTTTTCTTTGTCAAAGAAAAAGTGTTTGCTGTTTTGCGTGCTATACCCTTCGCCGTAGTAATATTCACTAATTTTCACATCCCCGGTTATATCAATCTGTTTGACCCTAAAAACATCGTTTGGAAGTAACACTGAAGACAGCGTAACGTCACTTGAATACAAAAGGAACTTGTCATTATTTCGGGCAATGATATAATATGGTAAATCAGTATCATTTCTTTTAAACTGAGCTATACCTCTCGTATTTCCAGGAGCATAAAAGTTGGTCGATGATGCCGGAGCGTCTAGAAAAGTCTTATTCCCTTGGTTCAGGAGCACAGAGCCAATTCCCGCATCTGTTCTACCAGATAAGACCTCTGTGCCATAATCGTTTCCTACGGTAATGATATCGGTCATTCCATCTGCATTCATATCCATGGTAGCGATGCCGTGAACACAACTGAACTGCACAGAATATGGAAGATTTGTCATCTTGAATTGATGATCTCCTTCATTCCATAAAATCATACTCTCCAAATGATGGACCTCGTAAGTTAGCATGCCTGAGGTATCCAATGCTTCCAGAATCTGATCGGTGCTGGCCTCTGAATAGGAATTATAGGTTTGGAATACTTTACTTAGACTCTTAACCTGTTTGGTCAGATCATTTCTTAAGTTATATGGTTTATATTTTCCATCAACATAGTGACTGGTGATGATATCCAGACTCTCATTTCCATCAAAATCCTTTGCATACATTTTAATGGGATGCAGGCTGTCTAATCGAAGTTTGGTATTCAGTCCCTGATTTCCTAATATATAATCGATATCACCATCCATATCTAAATCAGCTCCGGTAATACTGTTCCAAAGCCCTGATGAATTGGGAAGGATCACCTTAGTAAATGATTTTCCATTGTTGTTCACAAACAGGTGAATCGGCATCCATTTTCCTACAGTAATCAAGTCCGGCCAGCCATCGTTGTTGACATCAGTCCAAACGGACGATGAAATCAAGTGGTGTTCTGGCTTAAATTGCAGGTAGCTGTCTACTTGGTTGGTGAATGATCCGGCTTCATTTATTAACATTTGCGGTGAGGAGGCCAGGGGAAATTTTGCAGAAATGGAGTGTCCTCCTACGAATATATCCAGGTCTCCGTCCTTGTCAAAGTCTGCCGCAGAGCACATCGAAGAGCCTTCCGAGGGGTCGACCTTTAAGGATTCTTTCCTTAGCTTGAGATTACCTCTTCCGTCATTTATGTACAGTCGATTTGAATATACGGTGTAATCATTAACCTCGGAAGAGCCTAGTGTCAGAAAGAGATCGTTGTCCGAATCGTTATCGATATCCAAGATTAGAATTCCCGAGATATCCGTAGTGGGAACATCTAGATCCTGAAAACCAATCTTGCCATCGTTATCTTGCATACCAATTTTAGTTGCGATATCTCTGTTCCCACCTATGACGATATCATCGATTAAATCACCGTTTATATCGCCAACGGCTATAGCGGGTCCTCCCTCAGATTCAAGGGATTGTATTAATCCTTGGATATCAAAATCATAAAACCTTCTTTCTGTGTGAGCTATACTATCAATCAGAGCTAAATCTGCACTGACGAACATTTGATCATTATAACTCTGTGAAGATCGGATTCGGTTAGGTATATAATTGATGGTATCCTTTTGATTAAGCTTCACCTCACTTTCCAATTGAATAGCGCCGTCAGGCCACACTATTTTTATCGAATCAGGCCTGGAACTACCCAGACCAAAATGCAAAGCACTTTGAGAAGTCGAACAGTAACCTCGATTAGGTTGATAAATCTGATACTGGACTGCGTCATCATGATATAAATATACCTTAGTACCGACTTTTTCAATATTGTCTAAATTTTCATGTAATTCGATTTGTATGAAATTTTGGGTGGGTTCAGAGGTGTTTTCATATAGAAAAGCATAATCGTTGATATTCGAAGTGATGATGTCCAGGTCACCATCATTATCCAGATCTGCATAAGCAGCACCATTAGAATAAGAGGGTAGGGTGTCGGTCCACTTAGCGGAAACATCTTCAAACTTTAAGTCACCCTGATTTTCAACGAACACATTTGAAATTTTAACACTGGGAATAATATTTAAGAGCTTCTCCGTTACCGAAAACATGACATTGATTCCCGAATGGTAATCACTGAAATCCAGGTCTGTAATGTCACGTGGAAATCCATTCGAAATAAAAATATCTTTGAGGCCGTCATTGGTCAAATCTTGCATTAATACACTCCATGACCAATCCGTATTGTACAAGCCTGTAATCATTCCAATGTCGGAAAAGTGGCCGGCACCTCTATTGATCTGGAACACATTTCTTGCGTACTCCAGTTCATAGTCTTTGTTTAACATGATGTCGTAGAAGTAGTGATTGACTCCTCCAAACATTCTCTTCATTCTTGCGTCTTCACGTGGAAGCATGTCCAGAGTGAAAATGTCATCCAAGCCGTCATTGTTGATATCGGCAATATCATTGCCCATCGACGAATAACTTTGGTGCTGTAAATATTTACCTACCTGATTTTCGAAAGTGCCATCCCCTTGATTGACGTATAAAAGGTCATTCGTCACAAAGTCATTAGAAATATAAAGGTCTTGCCAGCCATCTTCATTGACATCCAAAAGGGCTATACCTAATCCGAAACCAAAATCTAGTATATTGGCCTCCTTGGTTACATCTGTAAATACTCCGTTGTCATTTCTCATCAGACGATCGTTAGAAGGGGAATCTCCTGATCGGTTTTTACGCTGTAATCCGCTGGTTTTGGGAATATCCAATTTATTATTGAGGATATATATGTCCAGGTCTCCATCTTTATCATAGTCGAAGGCGAGGCTATGGGTCGAGTAATCTTTCACATCCAGTCCGTATGAGGCAGCTTTATTTTCAAATATTGGTATACCTTCACTGTTTAATCCTTGGTTGATGAATAGTATATTGGCTCTTAGACTATCGTTATCGTGATAGGTGGTAGTGACATATATATCCAGCAAGTCATCACCGTTGAGATCTACTACATTTACCCCTGAGCACCATTGTCCGGAAGCACTGACTCTAGCCTCTGCAGTAATGTCCTGAAATTTCAGATCACCCTTATTGAGGTATAATTTGTTGTCGACTATATTTCCTGCAAAAAAAACATCCTCAAGACCATCTTGATTAAAGTCGCCAATTCCTACGCCGGCTCCATTGTACAAATAGTTATGTATGATGATATTTTGCTGATTGGTCTCTTCAATTAAATTGTTAAATTCAATACCTGACTTCTTAGCCTCTACAATGTTAAATCTGTATCCATCCTCCGAATGATTACAACCACAAATAAAGATTAACAAAAGAATGAAAGAAAAATTTAAGATCTTCATAAGTACAAAAATAAGTTGAAAACAAAAAAGAGACAAATCGTTCGAAATGTCTCTTTTTTATTATGTATTTAAAGATCTATTAGAATCCTGGATTCTGCGTCAAAGTAGGCATACCCGCATCGTCATTAGATTGATCTATAGCCTGTTGAGGAATAGGCATTCTAATATTTTTAGGTTGGAAAACTGCATTGGTTAAATACGTTCTTTTGGTTTTTGCTTCGTCCAAATACGTATTGATCGTACTTTCTGCAACTCCCCATCTCTTCAGATCAAAAAATCTGTGGCCTTCCATCGCTAATTCCAATCTTCTCTCAATTCGTACAGCATCTCTTGCATCAGCTTGAGACAAACCTGATGGATATTCAGATATTTGGTAGTTGGCTGCATTGTTTCCATCTGCATCTTTTACCCATGTGCTTTCATTAGCAGCTCTTCTTCTGATCATATTTACATACTCAATAGCTTGATCTACGCTTCCCACTTCTACTTCACATTCTGCAGCCATCAGCAATACATCAGCATATCTTATAATATTGTGATTTAAAGCCGTAAGACCAGCTCCATGCCATCCAGCCTGAGTATCAGAACCTGTACCTTGCTCTGATTGGTAATACATTTTTTTGATTTGACTGTAAGGACCTGCATAGGCTTGATTTCTTACCCAAGCTGCACCAGGATGAACACCCCAGTCAAGGTAAGGAATACCTCTTCGACCAACGGTGTAATCCAGTCTTGGATCGATAGGCTCCGTAGTAGGTTCAAATGGTTCACCTGCTAAGACACCATCGTCATTTTTCAAATCAGTTGCGTTGAAATCTTCTGTAGGCAAACCGTCTTCAGTTTTGTATCGATTGACCAAGTTCTGGGAAGGCTGGTGGAATCCACAACATCCGCCACCAGGTCCTCCTTGAAGATGGTTGAGTTGGTCTCCCATGTTACCATTTTGACCACCTGAACCATCATTCACACTTGCCTGAATTTGGAATATGGATTCAATTCCATTATTACCCGCAAGTCTGAAGTTAGTATGGAAATTTTCATGTAAAGCATACCTTCCACTATTGATCACGGTATTAAAGTTGTTAAGTGCATCACCATATTTTTGCTGATAAAGTTGAACTTTACCAAGGTATGCAGTAGCAACCATTTTGTTGGCTCTTCCGACTTGGCCATTTCTAGGCTCTACAGGAAGATCAGCAACAGCAGCCTGGAAATCAGCTTCTATTTCGTCCCACTTTGGTCCGTCGTTTGTCACTCTGGTATCTTCCAAGTCATCAGTTATATATGGAATATTATCCCAAAGTCTCTGAACTTCAAAATGGTAGTGAGCTCTTAGAAACTTTGCTTCAGCTACTATGATCGCCTTTTCATCTGCCGGTATATCATCAGCTTGTGGTACTACTCTAAGAACATCATTAGCTCTTGCAATACCATCAAATAGCCTAGCCCATCTACCGATAAGATATGGATTCGCGGCGTCGACGTTGTAACTTTCTATAAGTTCAAGTGCAGGTTGATCACCAGCCTCCGTTCCTTTATAGGCATCGTCTGAGTAAACATCTCCATAAACCCAATTAGAGGCAGCACTGTTCCAGGGAGCTCCACCAGCTGTGGACCAGCCACCTTCCCAACCGTCTAAAAGGGAATAAGCACCAATAAGTAATCCTTCAACCCCTGCTGAGTTGGCAAGCACATTGATACTTAACGCACCCTGAGGATTTTTTTGAAGGAAATCGTCACCACAGGAAAATGTTACTAAGAACAATCCTGTCAGCATCGACATATATAATAATTTCTTCATCATTTATTTTTTTATATAAACCAATTTATGTTTTAAAATGTTGCGGAAAATCCAACTGTAAATGTTCTGTTAACCGGGTAGAATCCACTATCCAAACCTATGGATAGGTCACCACCACCATTATAGAAATTCGCAATTCCTACTTCCGGATCTAAACCAGTGTACTCTGTAAAAGTAAGCAGGTTAGTACCCTGAACAAAGACTCTAATACTACCATCGTCTAAAGACCCAATTAGGCTGTCATCAATGGTATATCCTAATTGAAGATTTTTGATTCTAAAGTAGGATCCATCTTCAATAAAGAAGCTAGTAGAGCCATACTCAAGTGCAGGCGCTTCAAGACTGACCAATGGCAATTCGGGATCTGGATTGGTTACTCCCGGGTATCCAAATGAATTTAATAAATCAGTTGATCTGTTGCCTTGGAATGAGTTGAAATGCGTAAAGTACTTATTGGCGTTGTATAAATCATTGCCCTGAACTCCATTAGCAAATAATGTCACAGAGAATTTTTTATAATTGAAACCTAAATTAATTCCATATGTAAAATCCGGATGTGGGTTTCCAATAACTACACGATCACCATCCAGTGTGATGACACCGTCATCATTTTGATCAACATATCTGACCCTTCCAACACCAGCACCTGGCTGCTCTGCATGAGCATCTACTTCCGCCTGATTTTGGAATATACCATCTGTTTGAAGTCCATAAAAAGCAGCTAGAGGCAAACCTTCCTGCGTGATAGCAGTTTGTGATTCTCTTACCTGGCCACCAAGAATATTTACATTTTCACCTCCTAAATCAGTCACCTCATTTCGGTAAGTTCCGAAAACTATCGAAGCATTAAAGCTCATATCTGTATTGATCGCCTTATCGTAATTTAAGGCTAAATCGACACCGGTATTTCTAACAGATCCGACATTTTCAAATGGAAATGCTGTGATTCCCGCTGTTGAAGGCAAAGGCTTCTGAATGAGAAGATCAGTAGTCAATCTGTCATACCAATCCAGGCTCATTGAAAATCCATTGGTTAGTGTTGCATCAAGCCCTACATTTAATGAAGTGGTTGTTTCCCACTTTACGTTTGGATTTGCGCTTACAGTTTGGTGGAAACCAGAAATTACGGAACTATTTGATCCTCCTATGGCATAGGCTGATGACGCCAGACTAGTAGCAAATGCAGGTGAATATCTATAATCACCAATTTCATCGTTTCCGGTCTGTCCCCATCCAGCTCTTAATTTTAGATCTGCGATGTAAGAGTTATTTCTTAAGAATGGCTCATCTGAAATTCTCCATCCTACATTAAACGCGGGGAAAACTGCATAGCGATTACTTGGTCCAAATCTGGATGAACCATCTCTTCTCACTGTAGCTCCTAATAAATATCTACCAGCAAAATTATAATTCACTCGTCCAAATACTGAGAATAACGCTCTTTCACTACCAAATCCGTAGTTTCCGATTCCTTCTTCACCCGCATTTAATTGCCAGTAATCGATATCAGTACTAAAGAAAGTAGATCTACTCGCACCAAACTGATCGTATTTACTGTTGATTGCTTCAGTACCAACCAAAACATTTAGATTATGAATGCCGAAGGATTTATCATAATTTAAGGTATTGTACCATGTCCATTCTTCACTTCTTCCCTGATCTACTGAAAGTCTGGTTCCTGTAGGATTACCTTCAATATCTTCTGGATTAGGAAAAGCGAAAGATTTGTTTTCCCAGTTGTCAAAGTTGATATTCAGTGAGGATTTTGCAGTCAGACCTTCGATGAAGTCAACTTCGATGAAAGCACCACCTAAAGCTCTTAGGTTCGTAGTATTGTTGTCTTTACTTCTAAAGAGTACAGCAACTGGATTGGCTGCATTGGTAAGTTCTCCTCCTTTAGATCCTGCAAAGTTATTTTCTACATCATAAATAGGTATGATAGATGGTGATCTGAAGGCGTTTGAAATAGCATTTCCAGAACCATTGACACCACCTGGCAAACCTACCCGGTCTCCATAAGTAAGGTTGAAGTTTTCTCCAACTCTAATGTTGTCTCGGATACGGAATAACGTATTGGCACGTAAGTTCCATCTTTCATAATTAGTATGAATGACCGTTCCTTGTTGATTAAGATAACCCAATGAAATACCGTATTGTCCACTTTGATTTCCGCCGGATGCAGAAATATTAGCATTTGTGATAGGAGAAGTTCTGAATACCTCGTCGAAGTAGTCGGTTCCTTCACCTTTAGCAGCAGGAGTGATGGCATTAGAAAGCCTGTCATAAGGTTGATTAGGATCTCCATTGATAAAGTCAGGAATGACTGGTGTTGCACCATTGCCATACTGACCATGCGAAGGAGTCAATCCTGCATTCTTTTGTAATTCCCAAATATAATCCGCCAGTTGCTGAGGATTCATCAATTCAGGTAAATTGGATACGGATTGCAAACCATAGTTCAGATCGACAGTGATTTTTGATTTGCCATCAACAGATCCATTTTTAGTAGTAACGATAACAACACCGTTACCAGCTCTAGCACCGTAAATAGAAGCAGCGGAAGCATCCTTCAAAACTTGAATTGATTTAATGTCATTAGGATTAATGTCACCAATACCTCTTTTCGACGGCACACCATCGATAATGTAAAGAGGCTCGTTGTTACCAATGGTTCCGTAGCCTCTGATTCTTACAGAAGTACCTGAACCAGGTTGTCCGGAAGAGGTCACATTTACACCTGCAGCCCTACCTTGCAAGGCTTGTTCAGCAGAGTTGACAGGTAGGTCCGTAATTTCTTCGACCTCTACAGAACTTACAGCGCCTGTAATGTTCTTTTTAGACTGAGAGGAGTAACCTGTTACGACGACTTCATCCAATACCTTGGCGTCGCCGACCATCACTACATCAATGGTTGATTGATCACCTACCAGTACGGTCTCAGTAGCATATCCAATATAGGAATACTGCAATGAGGCACCATCCTCGACAGAGATGCTGTAATTACCATCGATATCTGTGATGGTACCATTATTGGTTCCGACTTCAATTATACTTACACCTGGTAAGCCAAGACCATCAGCATCAGTTATCTGACCACTAACGGTTCTGTTCTGGGCAACAACCAATTGCCCAATCAGTAGAAAGGCAAATACGAACACGTACTTTGCCTTTGAGAGAGTTTTTTCCATACAATAATATTAAGTTTAAATAAGCAAATTTTTCTAGTTCATAAACCTGATAAAATCACATGAAAAATGAGTAAAGCACAAGATGAATGTGCTGGAATTGGTCTTCAAAATGATTAAAAAGGTTTAAAAACAGGATGAATCTATGAAAAGCGGCACTGAAAACAAAATTTAAGATTAACAAATTCTTAATATTCATATTAATTTTCATCGGGTGACCATCCATTACGAAGTACATAACCAGCTTTTCCTCTTTTGCCTAACTCAAGAAAAATAAGGCTAAGCCATATGAAATGCTTTGCTCGTAATCAATACCTTATATATTAATCTTTAATAATTTTATTAATAGAGCCGATCTCATCATTTGTAAAGTCAATATTTTGAAGCGATCCAATATTGTCCTTTAGTTGCTTGACTTTGCTTACTCCTACTAAAACAGTGGTCACACGCTCATCCTTTAACAGCCAGGCAACTGCCATTTGGGCCATAGTTTGGTTTCGGCTTTTAGCTATTTTATTCAGTGCCTGAACTTTAGCTACCTTTTCATCCGTGATGTCATTTTCGCTCAAATAACGCCCATCCTTTGCAACGCGTGAGTCCTCCGGTATTCCATCCAGGTATTTGTCAGTCAGCAATCCCTGTTCAAGTGGTGAAAAGGGGATCGAACCTATGCCTAGCTGCTCTAATGTGTCCAGTAATCCGTCTTCTTCCACCCAGCGATCCATCATCGAGTAACGAGGTTGATGAATTAATAATTTGATGTGGTATTGATCTAGAATTTCCTGAGCAAGCTTCAATTCATGCGACTTATACTGAGAAACTCCAACATATAGTGCCTTTCCTTGTCGGACGATGTCTGCAAGCGCACCCATCGTTTCCTCAAGAGGTGTTTCGGGATCAGGTCTGTGGTGATAGAATATATCCACATAATCCAAACCCATTCTTTGGAGACTCTGATCCAGACTGGCCATCAGGTACTTGCGTGAACCCCAATTACCATAGGGCCCTGGCCACATATCCCATCCTGCCTTCGTGGAAATGATCATCTCATCCCTGTAGTCTGAAAAGTCAGAAGCCATGATTTTGCCAAACGTCTCCTCCGCCGTTCCATAAGGTGGACCATAATTGTTAGCTAAATCAAAGTGTGTAATCCCGTGATCAAAAGCATAATGTAATATTTCACGAGCGTTTTCAAAATCATTTTCTCTTCCGAAGTTGTGCCAAAGGCCCAGAGAAATCATGGGCAGTTTAATGCCACTTTTACCACATCTTCGGTATTTCATTTGATCGTATCTATCGTCTGCTGCTGTGTAAGCACTCATATTTTAAAGAATTTAATATATTGTTGATTTTCAAATTGTAATATATAAAATCCGGCGGCGATCATCCACATCCATAGCTTGATTAATTCATGTCTAACCTGGAATCTTCCGGCCATTGACAACAAAAATCATAGAAGCAATATCCCCTTAATACCTTTGAGATGAAGAAAATCTTGTATGGGGTTCTTTATATCTTATCTATAGGGTCTCTTCGCTTTGATATTAAAATTTCTGCGTTTCGCCACCTATCAGGAACTCTACTGCTTTTACTTGGTTTAATTTGGTAAGAATTAATCAATTTCATACTTTTAATTTAAATCCATTCATAAATATAGAGCAATGCTAAAAGATTTTAAGTTAGAGGAAAACGAATTTGTCGAGTTGAAGTCTCTCTTAAAGTTGATGAATTATGTCAACTCAGGTGGTGAAGCTAAAATTAGGATTCAGACTGGTGAAGTTTTCGTCAATGGCGAACCTGAAACCAGACGTGGACGTAAATTAAAAGAAGGAGACATTGTGCAGATCGATGAAGATAAAATCAAGATTTTATCGTAATTTTGCATCCATTTTTGAAAAATCTGAAGTATTATTAAAAACAATACTTAGAATAAAGATTGAAGAATAATGAGTAAAATGGGTAGGGTATTGGTAGCCATGAGCGGCGGTATAGACTCTACAGTCACCGCGATGATGCTGCATGAGCAAGGATATGAAGTGGTAGGGATTACAATGAAGACATGGGATTACGCTTCTTCTGGAGGTTCGAGTAAGGAAACTGGTTGCTGTTCTCTGGACTCCATCAATGATGCCAGGGAAATTTCAGTTAAAATGGGTTTTCATCACTTTATTGTGGATATCAGAGAAGAATTTGGTGATTATGTCATCGATAATTTTGTAGATGAATATATTGCAGGTCGCACTCCCAATCCTTGTGTTTTGTGTAATACGCATATCAAATGGTCAGCGCTATTGAAAAGAGCAGATGCTATGGATTGCGAATTTATTGCTACCGGACATTATGCAACTATTGCTCAGGAAAATAACCGCTATTTCATTCAAAAATCCAAGGATAGTAGGAAAGATCAGTCTTATGTTTTATGGGGATTATCTCAAGAATGTATGGCGAGAAGTAAGTTTCCTTTAGGTCCATATGTGAAAGAGGAGGTGCGGCAAATGGCTTATGACTGGGGTTATGAAGAATTGTCTAAAAAAGCTGAGAGTTACGAGATTTGTTTCGTTCCGGATAATGACTATCGCGGTTTTCTAAAAAGGAGGGTTCCCGAATTACAGGAGCAAGTATCAGGTGGTACTTTTGTAGATGGAAAGGGGGAAGTTATTGGCCAACATGATGGCTATCCATTTTATACCATCGGACAGCGGAAAGGTTTGGGAATGGCATTTGGCAAGCCCATGTACGTTACTGAAATTCAAGCAGACTCCAACACTGTAGTATTGGGTGAAGTAGAGGATCTGATGCGCAACGGCATGATGGTTGGCAAATTAAATCTTCAAAAGTATGATCAACTCGAGGCGCCTATGGAATTGGTTTCTCAGGTTCGTTATAATGATCCGGGAGTACTTTCCACAGTTGAGCAAATTGGATCAAATATTCAATCCACCTTTCATGCCAATGTCCGTGGGGTGGCGCCCGGTCAGTCCGCAGTTTTTTATGAAGGTAATGATGTTGTTGGAGGGGGTATCATTTTGTCTTCATTGAAGCAATAAATTGATTTTTTGAGTGGTTTAACATTTATGAGACTCGATCTACTTTTCGCATTTGTTTTATTGATCGCTTTCGCTTCTTGTGAAAAGACTACCGAAGAATTTGACAGCAATAAGTTTGGATACGACTACTACCCAGTAGGGGTAGGAATGTCATGGATCTATGATGTGGATTCTACGATTTACGATGACTTGGGTGCCAAGATTATTCAAAGCAGTTCTCAGATCAAGGAGGAAATGGTGGAGGAATTTGTAGATCTTGCAGGAGATACGATCTATAGAATAGAGCGTTTCTGGCGTCAAAATGCCATGCAACCCTGGCAAGTCACTGACGTTTGGGTTACCCACAAGAACAATGCACGCGTTACTCGCACGGAAGAGAATCTAAAGTTTGTCAAGTTCGTTTTTCCCGCCCTTGAAGGCAGAAGTTGGAACGGGCATATATTCTTTGATGAGTTCACACAAATAACAGTTGCTGGAGAAATCATTCAAATGTATGCAAATTGGGATGAATATGAATTAATATCCGTTGATGTTCCTGAAGAAGTTGGGGGAATTCAGTATGATCAGGTAGCAACTGTTCTTCAAACTGAAAGCGACACCATAAGAGATGTGATTTCCCGTCGATATGCCATAGAAAAGTATGCCAGAGGAACAGGTTTAATATACAAGGAGAATATTATCCTTGATTCTCAAAATGCTGATGTGAATATTGCATGGAAGGACAGGGCAGAGAAAGGCTTTATCTTAAAACAGACACTCGTTGAACATAACTGATTATTTTCCGGATTATACAGAGATTGGCTACGCCAAAAAATCATATGGAGTAAATGGTCAAATGAGAACTTTTGTGGAGGAACAATATGATTCGTCTCTAGCAAAGAGTGAACATTGCTTTTTCCTTTTGAAAGGCTGTTTAGTGCCTTATTTCATCGAAGATTACGATAACAATCTCATCAAGTTTGAAAGTTGTCATAATCCTGAAGACACAAAAGAACTGGCCTCACGAACAATGTATCTTCATAAAGATCAGTTAGCAAATGTATCTCAAGTGGAAGAAAAGAAGACCTTTGCATTTGCAATTGGTTATTCAGTAATCGACGAAGAAGAGCAAATTCCAATTGGCATTATTCAGGAAATAGAAGAGTATCCAGAACAGGAAATAGCTGTAGTTCAAGGTCAGAAGCACCAATATTTGATCCCGCTCAATTTTTCCAACGTTGCGGCCATTGATCAGGACCAACAAACAATTTACGTAGAAATTCCCGAAGGACTTCTGGACCTGAATACTGGGGAATAACCCTGCCTGGTAGTTCAAATTAGCACTTTATTATTATTTTGCAGGTCAATAATAATACCGATGATACAGAAGATTAAGCCCTTTTTGGACGATGACTTTATTTTGGAAAACGAAGTCGCCAAAGACTTGTTTCATAATTATGCCAAGGACTTACCCATTATAGATTATCACAATCATCTTCCACCCAAAGAAATAGCAGAGGATCGACATTTCGATAATATAACGCAAGTTTGGTTGTATGGAGATCATTATAAGTGGAGAGCAATGAGGGCTCTCGGAATCGAAGAGTATTACATCACAGGCGCTGCCACAGACAAAGAAAAATTTCTGCAATGGGCAGAAACTGTTCCATATACTATGCGGAATCCACTTTTTCATTGGACTCACATGGAATTGAAAAACTATTTCGGAATTGATCAGATCTTAAACAAAGAATCGGCGGAATACATCTATGATTCTTGTAATGAAAAACTTAAGACGGCTGAATTTTCGGCTAAAGGTTTGTTAAAGCAAATGAATGTAGAAGTGGTCTGTACAACTGATGATCCTGCGGACGAGCTGAATTTTCATCAATCATTTTCTGAACAGGACAATCACTTCAAGATGCTGCCCACTTTCAGACCGGATAAAGCCATCATGATCAGTAAAGAAGGATACAGATCATACATTGAATCATTATCCATCACGGCTGGTCAAAAAATCGAAAATTATAGCGAGCTTTTGGTAGCTTTAAAACAACGTATTAATGATTTTGAAACACTTGGCTGTAAGCTATCAGATCATGGATTAAGCAAAATATTTTCCATACGTACAAACGAAAAGGAACTGGATGATATTTTTTGTAAAAGATTGGCAGGTTACAGTATCTCGGATGAAGAAAGTCAAACTTTTATGTCCGGCTTGATGCATGAATTGGGCAAATTATATAGCGAGAAGCAATGGACCATGCAATTGCATCTGGGAGCATTAAGAAACAACAATGATCGAATGCTAAGAGAGTTAGGACCGGACACCGGCTTTGATAGCATTGGAGATTTCACTTTAGCTCAAGATTTATCTGACTATTTAAATGCACTGGACAATGAAAAAGCCTTGCCCAAAACCATTATATACAATCTGAATCCCAGGGATAACGAGATGATTGCCACCATGACGGGTAACTTCAATACAGGCGCCATTAAAGGGAAAGTACAATATGGTGCAGCTTGGTGGTTTTTAGATCAGAAGGACGGCATGGAAAAGCAACTGAACGCCTTATCGAATATGGGTTTGTTAAGTTGCTTCATAGGAATGCTTACCGATAGCCGAAGCTTCCTTTCATTTCCGAGGCACGAATATTTCAGAAGAATTCTTTGCAACCTGATTGGCCGGGATGTCCACAATGGCGAATTGCCCAATGATATGGATTGGTTGGGGTCTATTGTTAAAGATATTTGTTATAGGAATGCAAAAGCCTATTTCAATTTTTAATTCCTTACCTCATGAAGTTTCATATACTACTGCTACTTTTCATAGTTTTCGAATTATCTGCTCAAGGTGGAAAACGTATCATATTGGACGCAGATACGGGTAATGAAGTAGATGATCTATTTGCAGTGACAAGGGCATTATTAGAGCCAGGCTGGAATATTATCGCTTTGAATGCCGCACAGTGGCAGGCCAGTCAGTGGGCCATCGAAGAAACCATGGAAAACAGTCACCGATTGAACCAGGTTTTAGTGGGTGAAATCGGCAGCAAAACTCTGACTTTAAGGGGTGGGGTAGGCAGAATGTATGATTGGGGTGATATGGCCCAACATTCTGCAGCTGCCTATCAAATTATTGAAGAAGCTGAAAAAACAATTGGCAAAGAACAACTAACGATAGTGGTCTTAGGTGCGTTGACAAACATCGGGTCAGCGATCTATATTGAACCATCGATAGCAGACAAATTGAAGATTTATTGGTTGGGAACAACATATGACTTCGAAGGCGATATCATGAAAAAGTTGGACTTCAATTGTCTGATGGACCCACAAGCCTTAGATGTGGTGTTGGAGTCAGAGGCTGAATTGCATATCATTCCGGTCAATGTTGCTTCTCAGATGAAATTCAGCAGGGAGGAAGTTTTAGAAAAGCTAGATGGTCAAGGTGCACTGGGTACTTTTTTGTCTGACCGATGGACAGATCATCTGGATGGTTCGAGGAAGGATCGAGTGATTTGGGATCTTGCCATTGTTCAAGCTGCGATAGACCCTTCTATGGTCACTGAAGTTGACATTACCAGTTCAAAGGAAAATGGAAACAGAAGCATCCATTACATTAGGGATATCGACGTTGAGCGAATGAAGGCAGATTTCTATAAAGTCTTCGAGGCATTCATAAAGAATAGTAAGTGACTTTAAAACTGACTGTCGTAAATCTCTAAAATAAATTTTGTAGCCATTCTGGCCGAAGCTCCTGTGATTCTTGGTTCGACATCATTCTTGATGGCCGATATGAAGTCGTTGATGATGAACTCATGATTCGTCGTATCTTCCACTACCGCAGTTGCTGAGCCAGTATGCTGATTATCGATAGCAGCTGCATCAGGTTTGCTGATTCCGTCCATTTCCCAATCTGTGATCATATCATTAATCAGAATGAGATATCCTTTTTCTGAGTAGATTTCCATTTTGGCCGGAAAACCTGGCTTGGTGGCGGTGGAAGCAGTGATGGTACTGATTAATCCGTAGTTGTGAGTGCAAATAGCGACGCCATGATCTTCTACTTCTATGTCATGCACGAATTTGGCCATTTTGCTCACAATCTGATCCGGATAACCGAAAAACCAATGATACAAGTCTATATAATGAGAAGCTTGCTGAATAAAAGGACCCCCTCCGTCTATTTTGTAAGTTCCTCTGTAGGGAGCAGAGTTATAATAAGCGTCATCACGATAGTTTTTAATGGCTAAGTCAACGCTGAATATCCTACCGAGTTGACCTGAATCAATCAGCGCCTTTACTCTGGGATGATCTCCGCTAAATCTTCTTTGGTAAGCCACACCGAGTTTTACATTATTTTCATCGCTGGATTGAATCATCAGATCAATGTTTTCCAATGTGATATCAATGGGCTTTTCACACAGAATATGTTTTCCCATTCCAGCTGCCTCAATAGCACTGACATGATGCAAGCCATTAGGAGTACATATAATTACTGCATCAAAAGGAATGTCAACTTTACTGAGACTTTCAAACACAGGCAGTTCATTGTGATCAGTGGGTTCCTGCCGACTTCTGGAAATGAAACCAACTACTTTACCTAAGGGTATTTTATCAATGGCCTTAAGGTAGGTAATGGCAATATTGCCTGTACCAATAATGATGAATTTAATCTGCTCATTCATAGATCTATTGATTTCTTCTGTTCAGGTAAACCTCCAGAAATGCAGCACTCAAGGAATCGCTGTCTCCATACTGTTGTCTCATGGTATCCAGTTGACGATGAAGCTGATTTCTCACTTCTTCATATGCATGGTCATGATAAACGTTGGTCAATTCATGGGGGTCTTTTTTTCGGTCAATCAATTCCCAATAATCCTCGTCGTGATAAAAGTGTATTATTTTATAATCCTTTGTGACGATGGCATAGTGTCGCATAACGGCGTGCTCTCCCGGATATTCATAGTAGTGATAATATACGCCGTCTCGTTTCCATAGATTTGATTGACCGGTCAGCAGTGGCATGAGACTTTCGCCTTGCATAGCCTCAGTAGTTTTTACTCCCGCCATTTCTAAAAATGTCTGAGCGAAATCCAGGTTTTGTACCATTTCATCAGAAGTGGTGCCGGCCTGAATTTTTCCAGGCCAGGAAATCATTAACGGCGTTTTAAAAGATTCATCATAGACAAATCTCTTGTCATACCATCCATGTTCACCTAAGTAGAAGCCTTGATCAGAGGTGTAGACAATAACCGTATTCTCCATCAGATCATTGGATTCCAAATAATCTAAAAGTCGGCCAACATTTTCATCAATCGATTTCACCGACCCCAGATAATCTTGCATATAGCGCTGATACCTCCAACTCATCAGCTCTTCTCGGGACATATTAGCATATTTTGCTTTGAAATCACGATTAACCGGTTCGAAATATTTCCTGAAATGAGCATACTGTGCAGAATCCAGTACATGTTCGAAACGATAATTCCCAAAATCAGTACCATAGGGCGATAATTCTAATTCCTCTATTACGTTCCTGAATACTTTTGAGTCCCGATTCCAACTTAAGTGATCCAGAATACTCATTTCAGCTCTCTGGGCAGCTGGCCGTCCATCATAATCATCAAACAATGTCGCGGGCTCAGGAAATTTTCTTTGGGTGTATTCTTCCATATGTCTTTCAGCCATCAACCATTCTCTATGGGGCGCCTTGTGCAAATACATCAATAGGAAGGGCTGTTCGTCCTTTCTTTCTTTTTCTAACCACTCGATCGACATATCCGTAATGATGTCCGTTGTATATCCCTTCATCTTGATTCGACCCTCATCCTTTGTTATGAAATCGGGATTATAGTAAACACCCTGACCTGGAAGAATTTTAAATTGATCGAAACCTTTGGGATTATTTCCAAAATGTAATTTCCCAAACATAGCTGTCTGGTAACCAGCATCCTGCAGTAATTGAGGAAATGTGACATTGGAGGTGTCAAAAGGAGAAAGGTTGTCCAGCTTGCCATTGATATGAGAGTGTTTACCGGTGAGGATGACAGCTCTGGAAGGGGCGCAAATAGAGTTGGTAACGCTGGCATTGGTAAACAACATGCCATTACTTGCAATCCGGTCTATATTTGGTGTTTGGATCAGATCATTTTGGTAAGCAGAGATGGCTTGGTATGCATGATCGTCTGACATGATGAAAACGATATTGGGAGGATCATATTGATCTGTATTTTCTTTACAGGATAGGGTCACTAAAGTGAAGGAAAAGAGAAAGCAGTATACATAGTTCATGCTCTAAAATAATGAATATATCATTCTGATGACGAAAAATGAGAAGAGATGACCAGACTGGGGCCACTAGGTATTAATCGAATGAAAATCTTCAATCCGGATTTTAATCGGATATGAGAACTGAACTTGAGGGAGAATTATGGAACCAAAGGTGAGCGTGGTCAGTATCAACGCGCAGTTAAGGCTTGTGTCGGTGGTCTTTGCCACATAATATTCATGATCTTCCAGTGACCATCTACTTTACTTAAATGCATGAAATCTATTCCCCATTCTGCGGTCAATTTAGCAGATGCAGTTTTGTCATGTACTTCGTAGATTTCTATCTCTCTTGGACTGTCATCATCCGCATTCTTGCCCTCCTTGTTCCATCTTCCAGCCAAATCATACAATTGTTGATAAGTCATCGGCACATGGTTTTGTGGTTTACCATTATAGTCGTAGTAGCCAATTTTATGCAGGGAAGTATCAACACTTTTCGCAATCCTTTCCGGTGCTACCTCGTAGAGGGCCAATACATAATCTTCTACCGCTTGTCTAACCAAGTCTTCATCTGAGCTTTGAGCACTTGCCATGTAAGCGCTACAGCTAAGCAAAAATAGCGACCAAAAAAGATTTTTTAAGTTCATCATTTCATTTTTTAGAAAGTTACATCATTCGCTTCAATACAGACCATTGTAAAACCAGGTTTTCGATGAGATCGATTCAAAGATCTACGAAAGTGTTTCTTTTATAAAAAAACCATTAATTACTGCCAGAAAAATATAGGTAATCATTAGAACAGCTATGGTTAGTCTTGGCATTAATAGTAAAGATAGCAACCCAGCACCAGCGATGACAGCAAAATAGATCTTGACTTTCGATGATCCAAATTGTTTGAAGGAAAACATTTTAATACTGGAAACATTGAGCAGTGCCAGTCCAATGGCTATGAACAAGAAAGGCAGGAAGTTTAGACTTAGACCAGTGAGAAAAAAACGTGCATATACTAAACCACACAAGGTTAATCCCGAAGCTGGGATGGCCAATCCTTCAAAAAAATTGGATTTGCTTTCTGTGACATTGAATCGGGCCAGTCGTACTGCCCCTGCGACCACTATACAAATGGGACCTAAAAGAAACCACCATTGACCTGCACCTGCGAATGCCTTATAATATAGTATCGCCGGTGCCACCCCGAAAGTGACAACATCTGCCAGGGAATCTAGTTCTCCACCGATCGGTGAGCTGACATTTAAAGCTCTGGCAACCATACCATCAAATACATCAAAAATCCCTCCTGCGATCACCAAGTAAACCCCAATATCCAGATCTCCACTCATGATGGCAAGCAGACCACACGTGAGGTTCAGACAAGTCAGAAAGTTTGGAATATTTTGCTTTATCATGAAGATTCTAAGGTAAACAATTTTCTAACTACTGCTACCTAATTTGATTTCGACATCTTGCACTTTATTGTCTCGCCTAATTTTCACATTGACCACATCGCCTACATTATATTTTTCTAAAGCAAGAATTAAATCATTATTGGATCCCACATCGACATTCTCGACTCCTATAATGACATCACCCAATTGTATTTCTCCATTCCCGTCTCTCGTGGTTCCTCTCAAGCCCGCTCTGGCTGCCCCGCTTCCTCTCGTGACATTGATGATCAATGCGCCGTTAAGATCCATTCGATCTGCCACTTGCTGGTTTGTGAGCAACTCGACCCCAAGCACAGGTCTCTGGATTCTGCCATACTGAATAAGATCCGGGACTGCCCATTTCACCACGTCTACCGGGATAGAAAATCCGATTCCGGCACTTGCACCTGAGGGGCTGTAAATGGCAGTATTCACTCCGATTAATCGTCCACTTGAATTCAAAAGAGGTCCGCCTGAATTTCCTGGATTGATGGCTGCATCTGTTTGTATGACATCTCTAATAGGCCTGCCCGATTGCGAATTGATTTCTCGACCAAGAGCACTTATTACCCCGGTGGTTAAAGTATAGTCCAGTCCAAATGGATTTCCAATGGCATATACAGATTGACCAACTTTCAGATTTTCAGATATGCCTAGTGGCAAAGGCTCCAGTTTGCCGCCGGTATAGTCGATCTTTAAAACAGCCAGGTCTTTCTCAGGTGCAACACCAATCAAGTCAGCCTGATAGCTGGTTTGATCGGCAAAGGTAACCCGGGCACTTGAAGCACTACGGACCACATGATAATTGGTAATGATATGCCCATTTTCATCCCACACAAAGCCAGAACCGGATCCAGCAGGAACTTCCTGTTCATTTCTGGACCAATAATCTCTCTTGATGGTACTGGTAGTAATATAAACTACGGATGGTACAGCTTGCTCGAACAGGTTGATGGTTTTGACCTCATGGGGTGTCAATTCTATCGGAAGATCCCCAGGATCACGTTCCCGATCTTTTTGATATGAAACCTCACCAGCTTCATCTGTAGAAGCTACTGTTTTTTCTGAGGCTTGTTCCGGTTGCTGGGCGTTATTCCATGCAGTCCCAACGAAAAATCCTACGACGATGAGTAGGACCGAGATGATAATTCTGCCTATACTTTTCATGTTATATGATATATTTGCTCTAATTAAATGGTTAAACGAATGTCTAAAGCTTTTCATTATTACAACGGTGAATTCGTCGAAAAAGATCAATGCTACATGCATGTGACTGACTTAAGTATACAAAGATCATATGCAGTATTCGATTATTTTATATTTATCGACAGAGTACCACTTTATATTGATGATTATATCCAGCGCTTTAAGAATTCAGTTCGTAAAATGGGTCTTCAGTTTCACTTGACTAAGGAGGAGGTAAAAGCGATTGTTCGAGAGTTAATCAAAAGAAATAACATAGACAAAGGAGGCATAAAATTTATTTACACAGGTGGATATGCTCCCAATGGTTACGACGCTACCATCCCTAATTTTCTGATTATGCATCTTGCGTACCCAGTAATTCCTGGAGTTTATTACAAGGAAGGTATTAAGTTGTTGCTTGAAGAATATATCAGAGACTTTCCTACAGCGAAGACCACAGATTATTTCTTCATCCTAAGTCTCAAGGAAAAGGTGAAAAGACACGATGCATTTGATGTTCTATATCACAAAGAAGGTATCATCAGCGAATCGTCTCGATCCAATTTTTTCATCATCGATAAAGATGGAAAACTTTGTACCACAAATCAAGGCATTTTGAAAGGGATTACCAGAATGAAACTGATAGAAAGTTGTGGAGAAGAGTTGGAAGTCGTTGAACGAACCATAACTACGGAGGAAATTCCTACGATTAAGGAAGCCTTTCTGACCTCTTCGGTCAAACGCGTGATCCCGATCCGACAAATTGGCAAACACACTATAGGCAACGGAAAGCCTGGCCAGGAGACGATGGCTTTAAGACAAAGACTTGCGGAGTTTGATAAAAACTATATTCAACTTCACAAATAATCTATGATATCTAGGCCATTGAGCAATGCTTTAATGTCCATGCGTTTTTTTCCCTGTAGCTGAACGTCTTCCAAAGCCACAAAACCATCTAGAACGGCTACATGGAGATAATTTTTATTGTCCGAAATCAGTCTGCCGGGAGCAATATTATGATGGACGTGAATATTAGAAGTTTTAAACACTTTCATGGTGTATCCTGAAAAATTAAACCAGGCTCCGGGAAATGGATTCATTCCTCTTACGAAATTACGTACATGCTCCGCTTCCTGGTGCCAGTCAATTTCTGCCACTTCTCGATTAATTTTGGGCGCTTTTGAAGCTTGTGCGGCAACTTGTGGTTTTAGTTCAATTTTGCCTTCCTGCACGGCAAATACAGTTTGTAATACAATCTTAGCTCCCAGATGCATCAATTTTTCATAGACTTCGCCGGTCGTTTCCTCTTCTCCTATTGCAATGCTTTCCTGGAACAACAAATCCCCTGTGTCTATTTCATGCTTTAATTTGAAAGAAGTTACTCCTGTCTCTTTTTCACCATTAATGACTGCCCAGTGAATAGGAGCGGCGCCTCGATATTTAGGTAGCAAACTGCCATGTAGATTGTAGGTGCCAAGTGGAGGCATATCCCAAACCACCACTGGCAGCATACGAAATGCAACTACGATTTGAAGATCCGCCTTGAGAGACCTAAGCTCATCCAGGAAAGCCTCAGACTTAAGATTAGACGGCTGAAGAATGTGTAAGTTTTCTGCCAGCGCATATTTCTTCACAGCAGATTCAATGAGTTGATTTCCACCTCGACCACCATATTTATCTGTGGAAGTGACAACACCCACTACATTTACGCCATTGTCAACTAGTATTTTGAGACTCGGAACAGCAAATTCAGGAGTACCCATGAAAATAACACGCATATTTGTTGTTTTCCTTATAAATAGCTAAAATAAGAACCAACCACAAATAAATCAGGTTGTATTATCGTAAATCATGACAATTAAAAAGTAAAATGAGAAATTGTTTGTTCATCATGCTTTTAGCAGCCACCAAAGTCTTTTCACAGGGCTCGATTGTGGAAGGTTATGTATTTGAAGAGGATAACAGAGGATATTTGAATCAGGTGAGTATTGACTTTTTCGAACTGAAGAAAGATAGTTTTATAGTAAATGTCAGATCTGATAAAGATGGATTTTTCACAGCAGAACTGCTGGCGGACAAGCAATATCGACTAGAAGCCTATAAAGATGCCTTTGAAAAGAAGGCTATCACATTTGAAACGAATGCGCTCGAGAAAACTTTCCTTAAGATTCCTATGTCAAGAGAAGAGGGTTACTTGTTCGAAGTAACTTTAGCGCCTAAGAGGGATGATGAAAACCAAGAAGTACAGGCCATAACAGGCGCATTGATAGAGGTCTATAATAATACGGCTGAGCAAGAAGTGCTTGTCCTGAAAGATCATCCAAACCCTGACTTCCGGGTAAATTTCACCAAAGGAAACCACTATACCATTATGATTCGAAAAGATGGATACCTTGTAAAGAGGATGGAAGCTTTTGTCAATGTGGAAGGTTGTATTCTTTGCTTTGAAGGGGTAGGAGAAGTCAGGCCAGGTGTGGCTGACAATTTAACAGAAGGTCTGTCTATGGGCACACTTTTAGCAAATGTAGAAATGATCCCTATTTATGAAGGAAAGATTATAGAACTGCAGAATTTGTATTATGAATTTGGCAAGTCCGCGTTGTCGAGAAAGGCAAAAGAGATTTTGAGGAATCTTGCTGATATCATTCAGGATAATCCACATTTAAGCATAGAGCTTGGATCCCACACAGATGCAAGGGGAGGCGCTGAGGACAATCTGGAATTATCACAAAAACGGGCGCAAGCTGCCGTTGATTTTTTAACCGGTGAATTAGAAGTTTCTTCAGACCGGATTGTGGCGGTAGGGTATGGTGAAAGTCAGATCAAAAACAAATGTCTGGAGGGAGTGGATTGTACAGAGGAAGAACATGCTGCGAACCGGAGAACCGAAATAAAGATTTTGGAGATGAATCAAAATGCTGTTCCCATAAAAAGTTTGACTGAAATAAAATTTGAAGAGCAGTTTCTAAAGAAAATATTGGAAGGTGAGGGAAGTGAAACGATAGTCTATGAGAAGGAACAAGTAGAAGTCGATATGGATACCGCTCACTTTGATGTCAAGGAAGTTTTTATGGAGACATCGAATGAAGTGGATGAAGTTGATTCAACCCTTACAGAGCACATAGATCTGCCTCAAAATGAAGTCTTAGATACAGTCAATGTATCAATCTCCATTTCTCTTACAGATACGACAGAAGTTGAAAGGGTGGATGATAGGCAAATTGAAAAAGAAACTCAAGTCTCTCCAACCTCAAATGACATGGTTTTTCTTGATGGCCAAACTCAAATGGAAGCCAAAAAAGAAATCGCTAATGCAAATAGGACTTCAAGAGACACTGCATTGGAGAACATCATCAGAAAGAAGAAGGAACGTGATATGAATGAATTGGGTAAGGATGCGTATTCCGGATATCGAGTAGTGGTGCACTATTCTAATTTGCCGATTCCTGCAGATCACAAAATTTATCGCACATTCCCTGAGATTTTGACCTATCGTACAGCACAGAAGAATGTATTGTATATGGTAGGTGAATTCGAGAGTCAGGAAGAGGCTGAAACTTGGAAAATTGAAAATATTGAGGAAGATTTCCCAAACGCTTATGTAGTAGAATTTGTCAATGGATTAAGAATAAAACAATAAAAATGACAGCAAAAGAATTTTTAATGGATTTGCCTGATAAGGTTGCTCCAGAAGCTATTGAAGGAGTTAACACCAGGTTTCACTTTATTTTGGATGCCCCGGATGGTCAAAACATTACAGTGGGGATTGAAAACGGTGAAGCATTTAGTAAAGAGGGTCTCGAAGGGGAACCCACATGTGTGGTAAAAGCCAAGTCTGATAACATGTTGAAAATATTGAAAGGTGATATGAATCCCATGATGGCGGTCCTGACAGGTAAGTTGAAGATTAGCAACCAGAGTGAGATGATGAAGTATGCTAAGTTGTTTGGATTGATGTAAGAAGATATTCAGAGGGGTTTTCTTGTGGACGCACACAAAATTCTTATCTTAACTGCATCAAAAAGAAAATAGTATGCAGATAAAGGAATCAGCTAAGGTCTATGATGCCATCATTGTAGGTTCTGGTGCTGGCGGTGGAATGGCGTGTAACATATTGGCCAACAAAGGATTGAAAGTGGCCCTATTAGAAGCTGGGCCATTTTTTGACCCTAAAGATCCCCAAACCATGACTCAGCTTAAGAACCCCTGGGATTCGCCCAGGAGAGGAGCATCAGTGACGAGGGCTTTTGGTGATTTTGATATGTCATGGGGAGATTGGCAAGTGGATGGAGAACCTTATACCACAAAAGATGATACGAAGTTTATGTGGTGGCGTTCCAGAATGCTCGGTGGTAGAACTAATCACTGGGGAAGAATTTCATTACGCTTTGGTCCGGTAGATTTTAAACACAAGGATGTAGATGGTTTGGGTGAAAATTGGCCGATCACCTATGATGAAGTAAAACCATATTATGACAGGTTAGATAAAATGATTGGCGTTTTCGGGACTAAAGAAGGCTTGCCCAATGATCCGGATGGTTATTTTTTACCACCACCGAAGCCAAGACTTCACGAATTGTACTACGCAAAGGGAGCGAAGAAACTAGGTATTCCTGTTATTCCTTCTAGACTTTCCATTTTAACGAAGAAAATCAATAACGATAGAGGTGTTTGTTTCTATTGCAGTCAATGCGGAAGATCATGCTCAGCATATGCCGATTTCTCATCGGGTTCATGCCTTATTTTTCCTGCACAGAAAAGTGGTCAGGTAGATCTCTACACCAATGCTATGGTACGGTCAGTGACGACCAATGATGAAGGTTTGGCCACTGGCGTATCTTATATTAATAAAGACGATAGAAAAGAATATCAGCTCAAAGCCAGAACAGTTGTGTTAGGTGCCTCTGCTTGTAGTACGGCCAGAATATTACTCAATTCAAAAAGTGCACAACACCCGAATGGATTAGGAAACAGCAGTGATCATGTGGGTCGCTACTTGCACGATTCGACGGGTGCTGGAAGATCGGCCTTCGTACCTGCATTAATGGATCGTAAGCTTTACAATGAAGATGGAGTCGGTGGCATGCATCTGTACACTCCGTGGTGGGGAGATCATTCTAAACTGGATTTCCCAAGAGGATATCACATCGAAGTTTGGGGCGGATTAGGCATGCCAGCTTATGGGTTTGGTTTCAATATCTCAGAAATGAATAAATACATTGGCGGTGCGGTAGGTGGATATGGCGATAAGTTGCGGGACGATGTAAAGAGATTTTTCGGTGCCATTGTAGGTTTTGGCGGAAGGGGTGAAGCCATTGCCAGATATGATAACAGATGTGAATTGGATCCGGATGTGGTAGACCAATTTGGGATACCGGTTTTGAGATTTGACTATAAATGGTCTGATTATGAGCGATTACAGGCCAAACATATGACGGAGACCTTTGATGAGATCACACATGCGATGGGAGGAATTCCAATGGGTGATCTACCTGGTCCTGAAAGCGATTATGGCTTGCTTGCGCCAGGTCAAATCATTCACGAAGTCGGAACGACAAGAATGGGCGACAATTCACAAACATCAGTGACCAATAAATATTCTCAGCTGCACGACGCGAAAAATGTATTTGTTGTCGATGCTGGAGTTTTTACATCCCAAGCTGATAAAAACTGTACATGGACCATTATGGCACTCAGTATGAGGGCATCGGAGTACATTGCAGATCAAATGACTAAGAAAAATATCTGATCATGGATAGAAGAGATACGTTAAAAACTTTACTAGTAGGCGCCGTTGCTGGTGTTACCGTAGGAAGTGCTGCAAGCTGTCATCCTGATAAAGCAGCAAACGCTGTAACTGTAGGTGCAGGAGAAAAATTTTATGGAAGGACTCCAAAAGAATTGGAAAGAGACAATAGAATAAGATCTCAAAAGTATCTGACCAATCATGAGTTAGAGACCATTGCGGTTTTATGTGACATTATTTTACCATCCACAGCATCTGCAACGTCAGCAACGGGTGCCGGTGTACCTGCATTCATAAAATTTATCGTGAAAGATATTCCTTCGCATCAATTGCCAATGAGGGGAGGTCTGGCATGGTTAGATCTGGAATCTAATAAAAGATTCAACAAGCAATTTCAGTTTTGCACCAAGGCACGACAGATAGCCATTATCGATGACATTGCTTATCCTGATGAAAACAATGAAAAGCCAGACATGGCGCCGGGCAGGAAATTCTTTAATCTAATGAGGAATCTAACTGTAACTGGATACTATACCAGTAGAGAAGGATTTAAAGATTTAGGATATGTTGGAAATCGCCCAAATATTTGGGATGGTATCCCTGAGGAAGTTTTGGCAGAGCATGATGTAGACTACGATCCTGAGTGGATTGCGAAGTGCGTGGATCAGTCCAAGCGTGATGTTATTGCAAAGTGGGATGACGACATGAATCTAATTTCATAAGACAACCAAGAACTTTCACCCTCAAACTTTGACAGTAAAGTAATTTCTGTTACTTTTGCCGTTGGTGAGGGTCATACGGTCAGCTCCCTCTGAACTCCCCCAGGGTAGAAATACAGCAAGGGTAGGGGGTTGAGCGACGTCGGTATGTTTCCTCACTTTTTTATTTTATCTCTAAATCAAAAGATATGCGTTTTTTCATTGATACCGCTAATATAGATCAGATTAAGGAAGCCAGAGATTTAGGAATTCTGGATGGTGTTACCACTAATCCTTCCCTTATGGCTAAAGAAGGCATTTCTGGAGATAAAAATGTGAGAGATCATTATGCTAAAATTTGTGATATCGTAGATGGCGATGTGAGTGCTGAAGTGATTTCTACTGATTGTGAAGGGATTATCAAAGAAGGAAAAGAATTAAGTCAAATTGCTCCCAATATCGTTGTCAAGGTACCTATGATCAAAGAAGGCATTAAAGCCATCCGTCATTTGACCGATAATGGCATTAATACAAATTGCACCCTTGTTTTTTCTCCCGGACAAGCTATTCTGGCGGCAAAGGCTGGAGCTACTTACCTATCCCCTTTCATCGGTAGAATAGATGACATCACCTGGAATGGCATGGACCTGATCAGAGATATTGCAGAAATCTACGCCATACAGGGATATGAAACAGAAATTCTGGCTGCATCGGTTAGAAGTTCTTTGCACATTGTAGAAGCGGCAAGATCCGGTGCAGATATCGTGACCTGTGGTCTGGATGCCATCTTGGGTTTACTCAAGCATCCATTAACTGATATTGGTCTTGAAAAGTTTTTGGCAGACCATAAGAAAAGTAATTCTTAGACTAAAGTCAGTTTAATCTTATTTCTAATCTTCAGCCCTCATTTCCTCCTTACAGAGTATCCTGCTTGATATATACCTTTTATTGATTGAATTGATCCGCTAGCATAGAAGCAGATTGACGATTTGTTCTTAACAGATCTAGAATGCAGTCTCATTAGTAAAACTAGAACCCTTACTTTCAACACTACTTATCAATTAGGGCATGTCATACTATATTTCAGGAAAAATCAGCTGTGCTGGCCTTCTGTGAATACCTACGGCCTTTACGAATTTTCGCTAATCGCTTCTGCCATGATTTAGGATTTGTCAGGTCTTATCATTGCTTTTGTGGAAAGGTATGCCTGACTTCACATCACTCTATTCTTTGAAGTGATTCATGTCTTGGAATCATCTAGCTCACTTTGTTTCATAAAATTATCCCTACCTATAAATCGCTATCAACAGAAATGATTAACTTAAGGATAAATGAGTATTATGATTAAATTCAAACCTATTTTTCCCCTCTTTATTTTATTAATTTCATTAGAATTATTCTGTCAGGAGGTCAGTCCAAATATCGTAATCATCTATGCAGACGACATGGGTTATGGCGATCTCAATTGTCAAAATTCTGATTCCAAAATCCCAACACCCCATCTGGATCGACTAGCAGCGGAGGGAATGAGGTTTACAGATGCACATAGTTCATCGGGCATCTGTTCGCCCAGCAGATTTGCACTATTGACAGGGTCCTATCACTGGAGGAGACAGCACGAAATTGTAGGTTCATTTGGTCCACCATTCTTCAAAGATTCTGATGTTACATTGGCACACGTATTACAGAATGTAGGATATGAGACCGCATGCATAGGAAAATGGCATCTGGGATGGGATTGGGAATTTATCAATGAGCCAAGTGAAACAGTAGAACAGTGGGGGAGAGAACGTCCATTTTATGGGCCTGATGATGTGGTATGGGACGAGCCTATCAAAGGAGGACCTTTAGAAAGGGGCTTTAATTATTACTTTGGTGATGGTACGATCAACTTTCCTCCCTATGCCTGGGTTGAGAACGATCGCGTGATGGAAGCACCTACAGAAATTATGGATATCAACAATATAGGTTATGATATCAGAGAAGGCAGTTGGGAATTCAGACCCGGTCCAAAAGTAAAGGATTGGAATCCTTATGAAGTTCTTCCTACCTTGACTAAAAAAGCAGTTGAATGGGTTCATCTACAAGATGCATCACAACCTTTTTTCCTTTATTTGGCTTTGCCCTCCCCACACGCTCCCATCATCCCTAATGACAAATTTATTGGCAAATCAAACGCTGGTGGGTATGGAGATTTTGTGGTACAGACAGATGATGTGGTCGGGCAAGTATTGACTGCGCTTCGAATGAAGGGCCTGGAAGAAAATACCATCGTGATCTTCACTTCAGATAATGGTCCGGAAGCTTATGCCTGGCCAAGGGCCAGAGATTTTGGACATTTCAGCATGGGCAACCTAAGAGGATTAAAGAGAGATGTCTGGGAAGGAGGGCACCGTGTTCCATTTATATTTAAATATGAAGGAGTCATCAAAGGAGGAACAGTGAGCGATGAAGTCATTTCGCAAGTTGATATTTTTGCCACCTTAGCCAGTATGCTAAACATTGATCTAGATCCAGCCACCGCTCCGGATAGCTATGACATCAGTTCGATCCTTAACGGCCAGTCCACTTCCACGCCAATTCGTCAAGCGACCATACACAATACTTATGAAAGCATATGGGGTATCAGGAAAGGAGATTGGCTGATGATCACTGACAAGACTGGTGGTCATCGTGAAATTCCAGAATTCTTTAAGGAAATAAAAAACTATGAGGATTTTAGAACAGATAGTTTGCTTTTTAATATGGAATCAGATCCTCAACAGCTTCAAAATCTCTATTTGGAATACCCGGACAAAGTTAAAGAATTAAATAAATTATTAAAGGATCATCGTCAATCAAAATCAAGTGTTGATAGAAGTCAATAATAATAAATATATTGAATATCAATAGTTTATCTTGCTTTTGAGGAACTATTATACACAAAAATTTGTAGTAAAGGTATGAGTGATAAGAAAAAGAAGTATTTAGAAAAAGCCATGTCTTGGCTATCAAGTAAATCCTATTCAGAATTGAAGTCCATTGGCGAAGCGCATGAAGACCCCAAATGCTTTAGCAATAAGCGAACGGGTGATACCGTACAACCTTCGATGAGTTTTAGATCCAAGCGAGGAGGACGTAGTTATTTGGATATTGCTTTGAAAACGGATAAAGTACAATCCTTAGTAACAAAATGGAAGCTATTAAGCACATGGGCTAAAATGAAAAGCGGACAATTGTATCTACTCGCTCCTAAGGGACACAAAATGTTTACCAAGCGATTGGTTAAAAAGTATGATCTGGACGCAAAAGTGGTTTCCGCTTAATATAGCACCATTTAATAGACCTCAAGTAAACAGTAGCATCACAGAAATTGCACGACATCCTTTGTGCTAGTCATAAACTACATAATGGTGTGCGTGTGGTTTTATAGATGTATTTAAAATTGTTTCTCCAATTCTATTGTCTTAGTACCTTTCTGTTTATCTTTTAGGCAAATTTCAGACGATCCTATTCATTCAAACTTTTCTTTAAGTGATTCAACCTATTTGTCTATGCATTGCTGCTTTTCTTTCTTTTGTTTCCTGTAGTTCGTTTGAATTTCAAAGGGAATCAGATAAGCAAAAATTACAAGCCGTTCCATATCATCAAGTAGAATTACAGGATAGTTTCTGGTCTCCACGCCTCAAAATACAGAAAGAAATCCTTGTACCCTTTGCGCTCAATAAAACCAGACCTGCAGTTGAAAATTTACGGAAAACTGCTGCATTCCTTGATGGAGATACAACAGATCTTCCATTTCCACATCGATACATTTCTTCAGACTTGTTTAAAGTTATGGAAGGCGCAGCGCTATTACTTAAAGAGAATCCGGATAATGTATTAGAGTCCAAGTTGGACAGCATCATTGATATCATAGGTCAGGCCCAGCAAGAAGACGGTTACTTATACGTTGCCCATATTACAGGTGTATCGAAAGATCACAGCCACTGGGGTGGAGGAGGAATGGGAGACCGTCCCTATTCATGGGTAATTCACAGCCATGAATATGGGACATATGTATGAAGCCGCAATTGCCTATTTTCGTTCGACAGGAAAAGATAAATGGTTAAAGATAGCAGAGAAAAATGCACAGCACATCAATCGTGTGTTTTTCGAAGCTGACCCTAACTATAATAATGGTCAACCGGTCAATCAAGCACCTGGTCACCAGGAAATTGAATTAGCGCTTGTCAAGTTATATGAAGTGACAGGTAATCAACTTTATCTGGACATGGCACAAAACTTCTTAAATATAAGAGGAGTAACGTATATTCCTGAAGGAGAAAAGTATATGTCCGCTACTTATTCACAGCAACACCTCCCAGTAGCTGATCAGCGAAATATACAGGGACATGCGGTCAGGGCCATGTATCAATTTTCCGGTATGGCAGATGTGGCTTCTACTACTTCCTCTAATAAATATGATGAGGCATTGCAATCGGTGTGGAGAGACATCACTAACAATAAGATGCACATTACAGGAGGTTTAGGTGCTTTGCATGGAATAGAAGGATTTGGTCCTGATTACTACTTGCCCAATAAATAAGCTTACAATGAGACTTGTGCTGCAGTAGGGAATGTTCTATTTAACTATAGAATGTTTTTGTTAACTGGTAATGCTGAATTCATTGATGTTGCGGAAATTGCAATGTATTGGCAGGTATTAGCTTAACAGGAGATGCATTTTTTTACGTCAATACTTTGGAATCTGATGGTAGCACTCCGTTTAGTTTCGGCGCCGCAGGAAGATCACCATGGTTTAGTACCGCTTGCTGTCCGTCAAATCTGGCACGGCTGGTTCCCCAAGTATCAGGAATGATGTATGCTTCTAAAAGTGACCAGATATTTACCTCTTTTTATGCAGGCTCATCCGTAGTTATTCCTTTAGAAGAAGGTAATGTTTATATTGAACAGAAAACAGCCTATCCTTTTGATGGATTGATTGATTTAATGATAAAGTCTGAAGATGAACTGTCTTTTGCGTTAAACTTACGAATTCCAACCTGGGCGGGAAATCAATTGGTACCAGGAGAATTATATCAATACTTGAATTCAAGAGAGGTAAAACCTGAGATCAGTGTCAATGGAAAGGCAGTATCTTTCGAAGTTGAAAATGGTTTTGCAGTGATTAAACGTAAATGGGCAACCGGGGACAAAGTAACTCTTAATTTAAATATGCATTCCAGGTTCAATAAAGCTATAGATTTCATAGAGGCCAATCGTGGTCGTCTGGCTGTTTCAAGAGGTCCTTTAGTTTATTGTGCGGAAGGAGTTGACCATGATTTTCAATTAAGTGATGTGATGTTAAAGAGCGAAGCAGAAGAAATTAGTGTGGAAAGCATAGGAAGTGGAATCTTAAAGGGAATACCCAGTATAAAGGTAAAAGGTACATATCGCGTAGATGAAACTGATAAAGAGGTTGGCTTACAGATGATTCCATATTACAGTTGGAACAACAGAGGCAATAGCCCCATGTTTGTATGGATAAAAGAAAAATAATTGGGTTAGAACTAACATGGACCAGCAAGTACTGATAAGGCCAATAATGAGGAATTTTGTTATCCACTGAATGAAGGGTTTATGGATAACAGGAACCATCCTTTTGACATAGTGATCACCTTTCATTATATTTCGCTGAAATTCAAAAAAAACATAGGATTATGCAACTTCCTCCGGAGAAAATGGGTGCCTTCTTTTTAGGTGCGGAATATGATATCAAAAATAAGGAATTGACAGCCGAACCGGTTATTTATGATGCCAGAGATTTGACGACGCATGCAGTTTGTGTGGGCATGACCGGTAGCGGGAAAACTGGTTTATGTATCGGTCTTTTAGAAGAAGCTGCAATTGATCAGGTTCCTGCTTTAATCATTGATCCTAAGGGAGATATGACCAACCTTTTACTACAATTCGAGGATCTCTCTCCCTCTGACTTTGAAAAATGGATTAATCCGGACGATGCTAGTAGGAAGGGCATGACCATATCAGATTATGCGGCAAAAACGGCTGAAACCTGGAGAAATGGGCTTGCAAGCTGGGGTGAGGATGAGAAACGCATAAAATTACTAAAGGAAAGCGTTGATTATACCATCTATACTCCTGGCTCCGATTCGGGTGTACCCATTAATATTTTGGGTTCATTTGCAGCGCCAGGGGTAGATTTTGATTCTGATACTGAGATGCTTAGAGAAAGAATCCAAGGTACAGTAGCGGCTTTGCTGGGAATGATAGAAAGTAAAGAAGATCCAGTAAGGAGCAGAGAAGGTATTTTACTCGCAACCCTGTTTGAACACTATTGGCGCAATGATGAAGACCTGGATCTTACTAAACTGATCATGGGCATACAAAACCCACCATTTAACAAGCTTGGGGTTTTTGATATTGATACTTTCTTTCCTGAAAAAGACCGATTCGATCTGGCCTTGCAGTTTAATACATTGGTGGCTTCACCCCAATTTCAATATTGGCTACAAGGAGCAGCACTGGACATCGATAAGTTATATTTTACGCCTGAAGGAAAGATTAGGCACAGCATCATGTATATAGCCCATTTATCGGACAGTGAGCGTATGTTTTTTGTGACCTTGCTGCTCAATAGTTTGATCAGTTGGATGAGAAGACAATCTGGGACTACTAGCTTGAGAAGCTTGCTTTATTTCGATGAAATATTTGGCTATTTTCCACCGACTGCTCAGCCCCCGTCGAAAAGACCTTTGCTTACCATTTTGAAGCAAGCCCGGGCATTTGGAGTGGGTGCCGTCTTGGTGACCCAAAATCCTGTAGATATTGATTATAAAGGGCTTTCCAATGCCGGAACCTGGTTTATAGGAAAGCTTCAGACAGAAAGAGATAAGGCACGTGTGCTTCAAGGACTTGAAGGAGCTATCCAGGAAGCTGGATCCAGCGTGAAAACTGATTTTGGCCAACTTATCTCTTCCTTAGGTTCCCGAGTATTCTTACTTCACAATGTTCATGAAGACCAACCAGTGGTCATGCATACCAGGTGGGTCATGTCTTATCTGAGAGGACCCATGACACGCCCTCAGGTCAAGGAATTAATGAAAGAGAAAAAACAATCCATTAAGTCTGTGTCTAAATCAAGGCTCTCTCCAAATCCACAAGAGTCCATTGACATCAAAAAAGCAACTGAGCATCCTCCTTCGCTCAATTCAGATATAAAGCAGATGTTTTTACCCGTGTGGAAATCCGCATCAGAAGCCAGTTCAGAAAGCGGTATGACCGACTTGAATCTAATTTATGAAGGTTGTGGATTTGTAAATGGAGATGTAAGGTTTTATGATGCCAAGAGACATGTAGATGAAGTGACTTCTGTTGCCTTTTTGACTCCACCGCCGGATGATTTTGGACGAATTGATTGGGACTCTATCCAAGCCATTGATAACTGGAAGAAAAAATTGTATGAGGAACCTGATTATCCGGATTCTGTAGAGGTTGCATTTGCAGATACGCCGGAATCTATGAATACCTTAAAAGAATTTAAGCATATCGAGAAGGAATTTTCTGATTTTCTTTACCAAAGTCAATCCATGCCCATTCTTGTGCATGAGAAATTTGAGATCTATCAGGTTCCTAACGAAGGACGGGAGTCTTTTCATTCAAAAGTGACCCAACTCGCACGTGAAGAAAGGGACAAGGAGATTGATGAATTACGAGAGCGCTACGAAGAGAAATTTGACAGAATCAAAGATCGAATAAGAGATGAGGAACAGGATCTGTATGAACATGAAGCTGAGCTCAAAGATCGTAGGACAGCTGAGATTATTGGTGTCGCAGAGACTATTTTTTCTGTATTCAAAGGCCGTAGAAGGTCATTTAGTTCAGCGAGTACGAAAAGTCGAATGCGTCGAAAGGCTTCACAAAGGATTGAGGCTACTCGAATGGATCTTGAAGAACTTCATGAAGATTATCAGGAATTGGAAAGAGAACTTCAGGAAAAAATCGAGGAGGTGAAAGACAAATGGGAAAAGGTGTCAGCTGACATTACGGTTTATGAAGTTAAGCCAAGGAGAACTGATGTAAATGTGAATAAGGTGCTCTTAGTTTGGCACCCGTACTGGGTTGCAAAGAATGGACACAAAGTGAGTGCAGTGGAGTAGGGAGTTTGTGCATTGCTCGCAGCAGTTCCAAAACTGATTAAGAATTTAAACCGGAAAATTTGGAGTAAGGCCCTTGATTGCTTTATCCTGTAATTGTGAACCGGGCCTCATTTCTAATGATGAGGTTTCTCTGTTGGTCAATGGTAAGTTTCTCCACCATGCATTCTTTCTCTATAATAAGATCTCCTTGATAGCATTTGCTGGGAACACCCTTTCTATTCCAGTTAGCCGGATCATACCAGTCATTACCGACTGTTCCCAAAAATCTGTATTTAGCATTGTTTACTGAAAAGGGCACGGACATTTCTGACTGATCGAAGGGGATGCCAGCTCCTGAAATAACAGTTTCACCGAAGATCGACTTTATCTCATAGGATCCATCTGGAAATCCATCTCCAAAATCATCAAAGAATTTTAAGGTGTAATTGCCATCAGGAAGATCCCAGGTATAGGTCTTTGTTTTGTTTGCCAAAGGTGCCGGAATATTCAGATCATAATTTCCAGGTTCAAAATTACCATCAGAAGCAATAATGTTATTTGATGCATCGTGCAATTCCCAACGAATATCCTCAGGAAATTCATCAAATGTTAATGCAAAATATAACTCATTTTCAGCTGGAAGATCACATCCTTTGGAAGACAATATACTCACCCTTGATCCCTGTTCATCAAAATTATTCCTCATCAAATTTACCTGATCCTGGGTAAAGAGATTCATGCAATCATCATCTGAATAATCCATATAGTTTTGAACCATGCATATTAATGGGCCCGCATAGCCAGGCGATTGGTTATTACATGCCGGAGCATTCTCATTGCAGCCATAATTAGGCCCTGAGGCATTGGGTGTATCCGTCAGTCCGTCATCAACGTCGCAATTGCCATCTCCCCAAATGTGGTCAAGTCGAAGCCAATGACCTACTTCGTGCGTTCCTGTCCTTCCAGAACTATAATTTGGACTATCAAAGACATATTCAGGTCCTCTTCCAAAACTAAGGTAATCAATAACGATTCCATCTATAGAATCCTCTGCATCCGGAAATGTAGCATAACCGCGTACGTTCCTAATGTCACATATAAAGATATTCATATATTGTCTTGCAGGCCAACCCGAAATCCCTCCTGTAGATTCATCTTTAATGCTGGTTTGAATTACAAATTCCGTGGAATCCGTATAAGTCCTGGTTATTCCACAAGAAGCATTTCCCAAAGCATCTCTTGTGGCTAGGCAAAATTCTATTTCCGGATTTGCGGCCACTTCATGCCACATGGTCGGAGAAGTAATTACATTTCCAAAATCTTCATTCAGCACTTCCAGTTGAGAATAGATTTGCTCATCACTGACATTTTCATCAGCATTATTATACACCACGTGGAAAACAACGGGAATGGTTACTATCCCTTGCACATTTGATCTTGCCGATGCTTGCTGTTTGCTCAATTCCTGTTTTTTTCTAAATACAGGGTCGTTTTTCATCATTTCCAGGTAGCTTTCGTGTGTGCCACATGCTTCTTGAGCATTAATGTTCTGAGTAATTGCAGAAATCGAAATTAAAATCAGGATTACGAAAACACGATAAATGCTGGGGATTTTGAGAGTCATAGGCTTATTTGTATGAAGAGTTTTAGGTTAACTGTACAGAGAATATCTAGCAAAATACTCCTCTGATTACTCGACTACATATTATGAGGTGAAGGTAAGAAATGATATATTATTGTTGTGAAGAAATTATTGACTTTTGAGTATTCTTTAAAAGTAGAGATTTTTAATTCTTATCATACACAATTCTGTGTAAGAAAATATTATCGTAGAGTCAGAAAGGTTTGATTAAATTTACCGAAAGTGAGTAAATTACATAATGGGTTTCCATTTACGCCTTCTATCGATTTTCTTTTTTTGTCTAACTGCACCTCTATCTAGCGCTCGGGACAAAAACAAGATCGACAGTCTCATAGCTATTTTAGAATCAGATAATGATACTATACTCTTAAATACTTATGAGGAATTATTCCTGCTTGAACTACCCAATGAACCTACTAAAGCGAAGCCATATCTCGATCAAGCATTCGAAGTTTTAAAGAGAATCGAAAGTCCAGCACGTCAGGCACGATGGATCAAAAATCTAGGTATTTACTATTATTACATCGCTGATTACGAGGAAGCCAGCAAAACACTTTATGAATCGTCTTATTTATTTGAAGCTCTGGGAGACAAAGATCAGTTGAGCAAAGTCTACAACAATTTAGGCGTGATTTTGAAATATATGGGAGAACCTGAGAAATCTTTAGAGGCACATCTGAATTCACTCAAAATAAAGGAAGAACTAAAGCAAAAAGGATATGCCATTGCGGCCAGTTATTTAAACATTGGAAACATTTATGGTGAGTTACAAGACTTGGATAAATCTAACAAATACTACCTACTAGCAGAGAACATATTTATTGATGATCAAGATGAATATCGGTTATCAATTGTCCGATCTAACCTTGCTGTTAATATGGAAGTAGCGGGTAAAGTTGATAAGGCGCTGGATTATTACATGAAAAGTTTGCCGTATTTTATTAACAATGGACATAAAATAGAGGAGGCCAAACAGTATAATCTCATTGGTGCATTGTATCAAGGCATTGATTCTTTAGAGCAGGCTGAAAGATATTTCACCAAAGCTAAACAAATGGGAAAGCAACTTCAAGAAAAGCAAATAGAAGAACTTGCCACAAGAAATCTGGGAGATATCTACTTTCAACAGATGCGATATAATGAAGCATTGTCCCATTTCAAGAGAGCATTGGAACTATCCACAGAAAGCGGTACGGAAACCAGGAGAATCAATACCTATCTGCGATTGGCTGAAGCGTATGCAGCGCTGGGAAACTACGAACAGGCGTACGAATTCAGAATGCTGCATTTCAATCAGTACGATCAAGTTTTTCAAAAAGAAAGAATGGACAACCTTCATAAATTGGAAATCCAATTTCAGACTGAAAAGAAGGAACAGCAAATAGCACTTCAAGAAAAAGAGATTCAATTATTAGTAAGACAGGCACGTTTAAATACATTCAAACGAGTGGCCATCAGTCTGGCGTTTCTACTCTCTTTACTAGGTATCTATGCCCTGTTACAAAGAAAGAAGCGGGATCAACTAGAAAAGGAAAAGGTGGACATAGAATTAAAACTCAAAAATCAAGAGCTGGAAAACAATAAGCGCGCCTTAACAACGCATGCTCTCAATCTGGCCCGCAAAAATGAGACTTTGGAAAATTTAAAGATAAAGGCGAAGAAGGTGAAAACTTTGGAGAACCAAGAAATTGGTTTAGATCAAATGGTTCGCGCGATTGACCTTGACTTAAATAGTGATGAAAGTTGGGAGCAGTTTTCTACATATTTTGATAGTGTTCATCAAGGTTTTAATGCCAAAGCTATGTCTATTTATCCAGAAATTAAGCCCAATGACCTACGCTTAATGGCACTGATTATGTTGAACATCAGCACTAAAGAGGTGGCTCAGATATTGAATATTTCCATATCGGGTGTAAAAAAGGCCAGGCAAAGATTACGTAAGAAAATGTCGTTAAACACTTCTGATTCATTAGAGCAAGCGGTGATTGAAATTAAAAAGATTTAATCAATTTGGAAAAAGGATAATTCCCCACAATACCCTTATTGTAAATAGATTGCGTGCCATCAATAAAAGATTGTCTCCAAGCAAAAGATGCATTTTCTTCGGTCGATGTCCAATAATACTTAGTGGTAAAAAAGTTTCCGATGTTAGTGTAAGGTGGTGGAGCACCGGGCCCAATTTTTACGTACATTTCATTCAACTCGTCCTTTGAGGGTATGAACCAATTACCATATTGACCATTAATAATTGGATCCAAAATGTATGGTTCCAAAGTAAGATCGGGACACTCTGCATTAATCATAGCTTCCGTGTTCAATTGGCCTGCGCCTATCGCTTTACCAATAGCACCAACAAATGTGTCAAAGCAACCCCACGAAGGATCTCCGAAGTTTTGAGTAGATGCAACCAGACCATCACCCGTATTGGTGTCCATATGAAAGATCATTCCTCCTACATAAATCTTACCTATAAGCGAGTCTAGAAGGGTGCCATTATTATATAGATTAATGGGCGGTTCATCAGCAGTCAAGAATTGCTGTACCGTTATTCCTATATTCATTAATTCTGGTATGGTGACCCCACCATCAATCAGATTTCTTACGGAAATGCCACCTGTATAAAGTTGGTGTATGGATAGGTCTCCATCTCTAAGTACTTGAACAGATACCTCGGCATTATAAAGTTGCAGTATGCATAAACCAAAATTCAGTAAATCTTGAACAGTATAGCCATTATCAAGCAGTGACTGTACGATGGGCGCACGCAGTGTACTACAATTACATAGTGTGGAAGTAAGTAAGAGATCGGTCTGCCAAGTCCGAGCAGTGTTAGTTGAGGGTGGAAGGGATGACAACAATCGCGTGGCAAGGGTGCCATCTGGTAGTTTGACGACGATATCGTTTACCGTATTAAAGGTATCCATTACATTTACTTTCAAATTTCCATGTACTTCTATCGACTGACCATTGATCAAGGAAGGAAGTATAAAAGCAAATAGCAAGATTACTGAAGTTTTCATTACATTTTAGATTTTACTGCTGCAAGCTTATGCATCATTGCTCTGAAAACGAAATATATAGGGGAGACAAATGGTAGACAAGGTGGAAGTTTAGTGAATTTTCCTAACCTAGAGCCATTGCAACTTTGGAAAACGATTTTATCCCTCGCGTGATTCTGCAAAGCGACCAATATCAACTATTCATAAACTCTCACTTTTCCCATATTTTGAAATACTTGATCATTATTACTAGCGCTAATTCCAAACCTGGCACCATCAGCAGAGATAGAAACGGCTTCTCCAAATTGCTCATTGGTTTGCTGGCCATCAATATCTGTAATGATCTGTGTCCACGGATTATCCGAATATTCGTATATCCTCGCATGACCTGCCATATTACCACCATCACCTCCACCTTCATAATCAAAGCCTGCTTGAGTGACTATATGCTTCCAATATGGATAAAGGATTCATACACTGACAAAGTATCGTTATCTTCTGTAGATTCGGTTTTCCCGGTCAAAACACTTCCTAATAAAGGGTCATTAACTGCAACGCCTGTTACATCTACATTACGTGTGTTGTTAATGAAAATTTTGTAGCTAATCATATCACCCGCTGTTGTGGCGATACCTGTAGGTCACTAATTAGCAACATCAGTCACTTCTTCTATGATTTCATATTCTGCTCGAAAACTTAAGGAAAGCGAATTCCAACCTCCGCCGCGATAACTTTGCCATTCCCCATAAACTCCACAATCAGTACAGAAAATCATTAATCCGATCGCTGGATCATGAATTTGATCTCTTTGAGCTTTGGTGATTCTGGGAGGAAGAAATCCCTTTTCCTCTGATGTGATCTCGAGAATGGCACTTGGATCATGATTAGTAGTTGCAATCCCCATATTGTTTTGTTGGGCGAAAAGGATTGAACTGGGCGCTAGCATTACTGCAATGATAGTAATACCTATCGCTATTTTTTGCAATAATGTCATGAACTGATTTTAAGTGTATTTGTAGAATGCAACAAATAAACAATAACAAATCTTACAGTACACAGTGTTGAGTAGAAATGATGATAAATTGATGTTTATAAGCCGCTACATTACATGAATGAGCATGGTTTGTAAGGATAAGTGAGCGTTTGGTATATGGATAATTCCCGAAATCTAGACATCAATTATTCTCAGTAGTTTAAAGTCACAGTAAATAAAATCTAGAAATTACCATCTAATGGCAGAATGAGCATTAAATTTCATAACTTTAATTTTGAATTCAAGAACACCTACAGAATATAGAATTTACTACTTAAACCTAAAGACAATGAACCCCTTAAAAAATCTATTATTACTTTCCGTACTATTACTTTGCGGAAAACTGCAAGCACAAACTCCAACCGTCTTTATTACATTGACAGTAGATACCACACTACTGGGAAATGACAGAAACGCTCCTGGTGGATGTACTTTCAGTGTCGAACCGGCGGATAAATTGGTGTTTAATGATCCTAATAATCCCAAACTATTTACTATTCAAGTTGATTCGTCAGACGTTATTGAATGGCAAGGCAAAACTACAGGCGACGTAGAGGTTAAAATCAGGAGAATATCATTTATTAGAGGTACCAATATTTTTGATTCTGAAATTGTAAAAGGAACGATGATCAATGGCAAGGAGAAGGTAAAGGCAAACCCTAAAAGAAATACATTAGAAGATAAAGACTATGAATATAGCATACGCTTTAAAATGAAGGGTGATTTTTTTAAGTTTTATGAGATCGACCCAAAAATTAAAGTAGGCAATACATAGTTGTTGATTGAGGTAGTTTTTACCTTTCTAACATGAGTTTATGATGATTAAAGCCTATTCTCCATTATTTCTATTATTGATCTTTAGTTGTTGCGTTGTCAACACTAAAGCTCAAGAATTGCACAAACTCATTTTGACAGTTGATATTGATAGTCCCAATCAGCAAGAAAAACAATCTCTCAGCTCAGAAAGTAACACGTCGTTTCTAATAAAATCTAAAGGTGAAAATTTCACCGTTTGGGCCAATGTGGGTGATTCAGTTTTGTGGAAAGCTAAATCTTCTGACAAATCTACAGATCCCATAAATATTATTGGTGTCCACTACGTTAGCGGTCCGCGTATTTTTACTTCTAATACTTTAACGGGAGATGGCACCATTACAGCTACCATCGTTAGAGGAGGTGAAGAAGATTACGTATACGATCTACTCTACACTATTGGTTCTGACCCAGAGATATATACTATTACCGCTGCTATCAAGACCAAATTTAGCAATTGATGCTTTTTATATGAAGTTGTACTTGAAATGCAAAGGTTGGGTGAAAATATGCTTAGTGCTTTGTCTGACAGGTTGCTGGATAACCAGTTTTACGCAGGATGAATTACTGGCAGATAGCTTAATCAAGATTTATGAATCGGGTACATTGAGTCCCGAAGATAAACTCAAAATTTTATCTGAGATCGCCTTCAATTTACCTGACCCCGATCGAATTTTGATGTATAGCGATACTTTGATGATCGAGGCCAACCGACTGGGCTACAATGATTACCTCTTTAATGCCTATATGCAGCGAGGCAATGCCTTACAACAAAAGGGGGATTTAAGTGAAGCCTTGGATAGCTATTTTAATGCTGTCGAAATTTCCAATAAAAATTCAGATCAAAGACAATTGGCCATGGCCTACACCGCCTTAGCTGCAGTCTATGGAGGAATGGACAACCGTAGAAATGTCATTCAATATTATTCTGATGCTATCGAAATTTTTCGGAAGGTGCAGGATACTTTGAATTATGCTATTGCAATAGAAAATTTAGGGGATACCTACCTGGAATGGTCTAAACCTGATTCTGCTTTGTTCTACTTCAATCAATCAGGTCCACTCTTCGAAAAAATGAAGAATAAGGTCCCATTGGCCTACAACTTAGGCAACAAAGGATTAGCATTTGCCCAGAAAGGCCTGACAGATAAGGCTGAAGAGAACATTAAGCAATCAGTCTCGATACTTGAAGAAGCAGGAGACTACAGACCGATTACCACCTACCTGAATTACATGTCAGATATTTATGCAGATAAAGAGGATTGGGACAGAGCTTTTGATTATGCACTACGATCATTGGATTTAGCAAAGCAGTATGGGTTGAAAGCCCGTATAAGTGATGCCTATTTAAAAATGTCCACACTTTATGAACGTACCGGATATGCAAGTGCCGCTTTAGCTTATTACAAAAGATACATTGCCGTAAGAGACAGCGTGGTAAATTTGGCAGCTGTGCAGGAAATGGCCGACATTCGTAGGGATTCTGAAAACGCACAATTTGAGGCAGAGCTAAAACTGAGTAATCAGCAAAAGCAAACTCAAAAAATTCTGTTCTTTGCCACCGCCATAGCGTTGTTATTAATTTTACTATTGGCAATTGCATTATACAGACGGAATGAATTTACAAAACGAACCAATGCCATTATTGAGAAAGAAATGACACGTTCAGAAAACCTTTTGACCAATATCTTACCCGAAGAAACGGCTCGAGAATTGAAATTGTTTGGAAAGGTAAAGGCTAAGAAGTTTGAATCGGTTACAGTGTTGTTTACTGATTTTGAAGCCTTCACTGCCGCATCAGAACGCATTAGCCCAGAACTTCTGGTTACTGGTTTGGGATATTATTTCATGGCATTTGATGAAATCATTGATAAATATGGCCTGGAGAAAATAAAAACCATTGGAGATTCTTATATGTGTGCCGGGGGCTTACCTTTTCCCACAGATGATCATGCTGTTAAAATGGTGAAAGCTGCCCTTGAAATTCTTGATTTCGTGGAGAAAGCCAAATCAGATAAATCCACAGAGTTTTCTTTCAATGTTCGAATAGGAATCAACACCGGCCCAGTGGTGGCGGGTGTGGTAGGCAGTAAAAAATTCTCCTACGACATATGGGGTGATACGGTCAATGTTGCTTCACGGATGGAGTCGTTTTCTGACAGAGGCCGGGTGAATATCAGTCAAAATACCTATGATTTGGTGAAGGATGTTTTCGATTGTGAATACAGAGGCCAAATTGAAGTAAAAAACAGAGGGCCCATGAATATGTATTATGTCAATGGTTATTTAGCGGAATAATATACATTTTTGATATGAATTTCTTTTCCATCAAAATCCCTTTGCCCTCTCAAATACAAAGGAGCTGTTACATCTTCAAGATTTACGCCCTGATTGAGTTTTGTGATGGGAATCGAATAGGATTTCCAATTCTCTGTAATTAAATAGTCAGTCTCGGGCTCAAAAATGATCGGATTATTGATTTGCGTTCCTTGTCCATATGATCCAGTTTGGAACCCAAGTTCGAAAGAGGATCGAGTGTTTCCTTTGATCTCAAACTTTAATTGACCAGATTGAAATTGACTAAGGTCTTCGCCTGTTGCTCCAGCGAACTCCAAACCACAGCCCCACCACGCTCCAGTACCGGTGTGGATCTCTATGATTCGATCTTGTGTCATTTCAATACCACAAGTGCCTTCCCAGGCATTCAGTTTCAGCTTGCCACTTGGGTAAGTCATGTCATTCCCGACCTTAGGTTTCAGCGTTTCGTGAATGACCACATAAACATTTTCATCTACTGGATCACCAATTTTTCGGTCTACATTAACAGTTGTGATTTCAAGAAGTCCCATTTCACGCTTCAGAGGCGGGGCATAGACGTCTTTCATCAATTCACTCCGATTGCCACCATATGTTTTTGTAATTGGTAAGTCATTGCGGGTCAGTCCCTCAAAAATTCCATTATCCACCATTTCCCATAAAGCATATTTCGCTTCTCCCTGAAGGTTGATCAACCCAAAATGATTTTCCGATCCTAACGAATCTCCCTGATCTTTCCATTGTTCATCAAAGGCTTCAAAATAGAAACAGGACATGCCTTCTTCCATTGTCCAATCTCTCATGTGCTGATAATATAGTTTCTGTTTATATTCATCTGCAGCCCGAGAACCTGTAACTCCATATGAAGAACTTGCGATGGTTGCCCATCCGGTTTCACCAATATGAATGGGTTTATCAAGTCCCAGACTCGTCATGTAATCCTTAACATTGGCATATTGAGAAATGGCATAATTCTTCGCTCTTAACATTGCAGCTTCAATTTGTTGTACTTTAGATAAGTCTTCCTGATCTTCTGGCACACCCCAAAATGTAGGATTGTAATGAGTGTCATGAAAAGGGTAGGTGTGGAGAGATATGAAATCAACAGCTTTCATCAATGCTGCCAATTCTGCTGTCTGATAGCTTTTCGAACCTCCTCCCCAGGATGCAAAATTGTCAGAACTCGTTATCCAGACCCCTGAAGGAATTTTTCCACTGTCCCGCGATTCTCTGAGATAATTCACCCATTTGAGAATGATATTTGGACGAACAAAGTAATTGACTGCCCATTGCACCATCGCTTCATTTCCGACGGCAATGATTTTGACGATATCAGGATAGTTCTGAGCCATTTTTACAGCGGCTTCTATTTCCGCGGTATTATTTTTTACATTACCTCTATCGTGATTCACAGAATCTGACCATGCACCCTCACACTCTATCCAGGTACCCAACATCACATACATTTCAAATCTCGGATCTTCGTCTTTCAATTGTTTAATCGCCTGCAAAAGATTAGCCGTATGTGGAAATTGTTGTGTATTGTATGTTCTTAATAGTTTGACACCCATGGCAGATAGCATTTTCATATCATCTTTTAATTCCGGTATAGTGGGCACTACATCTCTGGTATTTTCTCTATAACCTCCGTAAGAAATGGCCTGGTACTCAGGATTTCCAAGGATATCTGCTGCGGTTACATGGGTCTTGATTCCTTGGGAACACCCACCTAGCAAGAATGCTATCGAGGTTATAAGTAGAAGTTTTACGCTAAATTTCATTTTCGCAAAATACTGATTTAAATCTTTGAAATATCTGCATAATCTTAACGCAGAAGGAGATGAACGGTTTTATTAGTCATTTTGATTTTCAGCTAAATTTTCTTAAATCATATTAAATGTCCTTCCTTAGTTGACCTTTGCAAAGTATGATTTAGCGAATTTTAACCTTAATATTATGGCCAACATAAAAAAATAAAATTACAGTTATTGACCAGATCAGGTACGTTAAGTTTGAGAGACACGAATATTGAAATGGGAATGTATGAATACTCAAAGTGGTTTTTTCTATATCTTTAGATCCACTAAACTATTGAACATGAATTCTCGCTTTCTAACCTTTGTCCTCTTTGCCTTTTTTATCCTTCCATTATCTGCTCAGGAAACTGCATTTAGCAAGATGAAGTGGCGGGCTATTGGTCCAGCTAATATGGGAGGTAGAGTCACAGCAGTCGAAGGAATACCTGGAGATCCGACCACTTTCTATATCGCGGGAGCGGATGGTGGATTGCACAAAACGGTCAACGGAGGAACAACCTTTAAGGAAGTTTTTAAAGATCAAAAGTCTTATAGTGTCGGAGCAGTAAAAGTGGCTCCTTCTGATTATAACGTGATTTACTTAGGCTCTGGCGAAGGAGATCCTCGTAATAGTGTTGGCTATGGACATGGTGTCTATCGTTCTACCGATGCAGGAGAAAGCTGGGAACACCTTGGTCTGGAGAAGACAGAACGCATCAAGCGTATCGTTGTTCATCCAGATAATCCGGATATCGCTTGCGTGTGTGCACTAGGTAGAGAATGGGGACCAAATGAAGAAAGAGGAGTATTTAAAACGATCGATGGTGGTAAAAACTGGAAGAAAGTACTTTATCTCGATGAGGATACGGGATGTTCGGATATTGATATTGACCTTTCTAATCCGAGAATCATGTACGCAGGAATGTGGACTTTCCGCAGAAAGCCCTGGAGATTTGATGGCGGTGGACGAGAAACGGCTGTTTACAAATCTAAAGATGGTGGTGACACCTGGGAAAAAATCATGAATGGTTTTCCAGACAGCGACATGGCACGCATAGGAGTGCAAGTCGCTCAATCGAAACCAAATATCGTCTATGTCATCACTGAATTCAAAGATGCAGGGTCATTATTCAAGTCTACTGACTACGGTAATTCTTGGAAAATGGTCAATGACAATAAAAACATCAATTTCCGACCTTTCTACTATAGCGATATCCGCGTTGATCCCACCAACGAAAATACCTTGTATTCCCTTTCAGGAGGCTTGTACAAATCTACAGATGGAGGAGGTAAATTTGATCGAATTGCAGATGACGTCCATGGTGATCATCAATCATTTTGGATAGATCCCACGAATTCTGAATTTTTGATCAGTGGAAGTGACGGTGGGTTCCAATTATCCTGGGATGAAGGTAAGAATTGGGACATCATCAACAATATCGAGCTGTCTCAATTTTACCAATTAGACATCGATATGTTGCAGCCTTACAATGTCTATGGTGGTTTGCAGGACAATGGCTGCTGGAAAGGACCTTCTAATTCTTTGAATCAAAAAGGAATTTTGAAGCGACACTGGCAGCGGTTAAGTTATGGAGATGGCTATTTTGCTGTGCCAATACCAGGAAGCGAGCATGAAGTTTATACCAATTTACAAGGAGGTGTTCCATTTCATGTCAATGCCAATACTGGTGTGGTGAGAAGCATTCATCCCTTTCCAAAAATAACCGGTTCGGCGGGCGATGCCATCGAAGATCATAAATATCGCTTTAACTGGGACGCGCCCATTCACATCTCGCCACATGATCCGAATACCGTTTACTTTGGTGGTAATGTAATATTCAAGAGTACAGATCGCGGCTATAGCTGGTCGGTAATCAGTCCGGATTTAACGACGAACGACAAAGATAAGCAGAGGACTTCGGGAGGAACAGTTTATCAAGATAATACGGCCGCTGAATTTCATTGTACCATTCTTTATATTGCCGAATCGCCGGTCCAGGCAGGGGTTCTCTATGCTGGTACAGACGACGGAAATTTGCATGTATCAATGGATGGTGGGCAAAACTGGAGCAATGTGAATAAGCGGCTTCCCGGGCTTCCTGAATTTTCCTGGATAAGCAAGATCGAAGCTTCCTGGCATGATGCAGGAACAGCCTTTGTTGCTGTAGACAATCATCGAAGCGATGATTTCACACCTTATGCTTACATGACTACCGACTTTGGTAAGACCTGGAAAAAGATGACCAATGGATTACCCTCGGATGACTATGTAAAAGTAGTTCGTCAGGATCCTAACAATGAAAACACTTTGGTTTTGGGAATGGAACATGGTGTTTATATCAGTTGGGATAAAGGCGGAAATTGGACCAGAATCAACAACAATTTGCCTCCGGTCTCCGTGCGTGACCTGCGGATTCATCCTCGTGAGAGAGACATCATTGTCGGTACACATGGCAGGGGCGTTTGGATTATGGACGATGCCGGATCCTTATTGGATATGAAAAAGACTGAGGGAAAGGATGTAATGGTATTTGACGTACGACCAGCGGTGAAATGGCATATGTACCAACAGATTGAAAACATGGGGCAGCGAACATACATTGCTGAAAATCCGAAATATGGGGCGAGTATTCATGTATTCTCCAAAGAAAAGCCCGACGGCGAACTGGTCGTTACCATAAAGAATGATCTTGGTCTTACTGTCAGAACGATTAAGGATACCACATTAATCGCAGGTCTGAATGTAATTAACTGGGATCTGCAAGCAGACGAGCCCGCTAAACTTGATAACGATGAAGGTGGAGGATGGAGGGGTTCTTTTAGCCCTTCTATAGTACCAGGCACTTATACTGCCGAAGTATTAGTGGATGGTAATTCATTTACAAAAACTATTGAGGTTAAGGCTGATCCAAGACTAGAATTGGAAAAAGAAGATTATGAAGAGATCAAGGCTTCCGTTGATCGCTTAACGGGTATTTTATCTCGTACCCATGAGATGATCAATGATATTGATGCCCTTAAGGAACAGCTCAGTAATTTGAAAGACCGACTTAGCAGTGAAGACGCCGAGGCCTATAAAGATCAAATAGAAATGATTGGAACGGTAAATCAGGAATTGGACAACCAGCGCAACGAATTGATACGACCTCCGGGATCCATGAATTATCGGACAAGACCAAGGCTAAGAGAGGAGATACTATCCATCTTGTTTGCTATAGATCGAGTGCCTGCAAGACCGACAAAGGCGCAGCAGGAGCGTACAGAAACATTAATCGAAGAAACTTTGGAGAAAGAAGCCTTACTGAATCAAACGAAAAATGGTCCGGTAAGAGCTATAAATGAAGCAGTGAAGATGCTCCCGATGTTAGATTTAAAGGTGAAGGCAAAGAGATCTTAATGGGATCAAAAGGATATAGTCAATTTCATCCTAACCAGATTTCGGTCTCGCAGTCTTCAGTCTCGCTACTGCTTCAATAGATCCAAAAGTGCTATTGTCTTGTCTCTCAACTGTGGTAGGAATCCAAGATGTATGGCTGAAATAAAATTTCTAAAATTAATAATGTTGATCATCTTAAGTTCGTTCTGAGGAACCTTCAATAGTTCCGTTGATATGTTTTTGAGCCTTTCTTCATTGAGATCAATGACCATCATATCTGGTTCTGGATTGTTAGATTTGTTAAGTGTAAACTCACTTCCTATTTGTAACTCAGTTAAACTGATCGCTTCCGGCAGGAAAATTTGATCTACAAACAGATTATTATTCTTATTGAAAATTAACTCTAAGCGAGTCAGTTCCTGATAATACTTTATGATTTCGTCTTTCAACATATTATCACTGATGATATCGATATTCCCGGAGGATAACAGTTCCGTATAGGTAGGGTCATTCTTAATAAAGGTTTTCCTGCCAGATATGTATCCAATGGCATCTGTAAAAACGCTGTCGACAAGAAAGCTTCCATCGCGCTTATATTTTTCAATGATAGGAGTGGCTTGATCTGAAATACTTTCTTCATACTTTATTTGTCGATCTATGGTGTTAATCTGATCCTGGAGATCTCTCTCGATATTCCTGAGATAAGTATTTTCTTTCTTTTTCTCCTCACTTGCATTATTCCATGTGTTCACTTGCAATGCAATTAGAATCCCAATAACCACCAGGATGATTTCACCCAAAGCATAGATCGTATACTTTCTAAAGGAACTGCTGCCAATGGCTTTCCTGCGAATATTTTTGAGAATTTTCAACACGATGTGAAGATATAAAAAAGTGAAAGGAAGCTGCTTCTTAAGCTATAATTTCCAAACTCTTGATCTCCATCTACTTGATCAGTAGTACTCTAGGATTGATCGGATACAGCCATTCCACTCCTCGTTCTGTAACTATCGCATCATCTTCAAGCGGCACTCTTAGTTTTTTACCTCCCCACTCTGGTAGTTTGGTGTAGGCAAATAATTCAATTGAAAGAAGATTAGTGGGCTGGATTACATATTCTAGTCGTTTGGGATTAAAAAATGCGATAGATGGGCCAACGCCATGTCCCCAATTGCCAACCGAGTGACAGCCGTTAATAACATCTGTGATATCCTCCTCCGTAAATTGATTAAAGCCCTTCATTTTATTAAAACCTTTAGCAATTAATGCCTCATAAATCATGGTTTCATTTTCTTTTGCGGTGAAACCTGGCTTTATGGTTTCCTTAATAATCGTTCTTACCTCTACCGCCTTATCAAAGGCATTTCGAATGCCATCAGGTACAACCAGCTCACCTTCCTGCAAGACGTAAGCCATACGCTTCATATCCGTATACATATTCATCAACCCTACTCCCCAATCAATCATGATGATATCTCCTCTCTGGATAATACGATCTGAAGAAGTGGCGATTATCCCTCTTATGCCCGTAACATAAACCGATGGCATACCAAAAGAAGATTCTAAATTTCGCTCAAACATCTGTTCTTTCATCCACCACGCGACATCTTCCAAGGTCGTGATTCCGGGAGTTATGATCTCATTTGACAATGCCTTCTCTGTAATTTGGTAAGCAATTTCACAAGCTTCAGCAAAAACTGCGATTTCACTTGCCACCCTCCTTGATCTGAAATCTGAAACCAACTTCTCTGCAGAAACAAAGCGCTTTTCATATTCCTGTCCCAAAATAGAAGCAAGTTCTCCATAACCTGAATATGATAACCCATCTGCGCCACCGATATCCTGAGAGATATTAAGACCAATGGCTTTTGGATCTCTTTCTTGCACATAAGATTTCAACTCCAATTCCGACCCGAAGTAGTCGTATGTTCCACCTTCCTCCAATAGGTATCCGCTGATTCCTAGTGCAGCTCGTTCTATTCTTCTCTCACCATGATCTGTGAAAATATAGTAACCTGTCTTTCCGACATAGCCTGCGCCCATATCTTGATAAAGTGGATCAAAACTTCCTTCTCGATTCATTATGATCCACATATCAATTTTATTCTCTCTCATAACCTCAGGTAGGATCAAGTCAAATTTGTCATTTCTGATTTGGTTCATCTTTCGCCAGCGGCGATGGGCTTCTTGTGCATCAGTGACTTGAATGCTGAAAATGAATGCAATTAGTAATCCTACTGTTCTCATACCTCCTGATTTGAAAAACCGAAAATAGCAATTGTAAATCAAACAAAGTTTTTGACGTCAATTTAATACTACGGAAATCCTATTTCCGTGCTCTAATTTGCTAATCAGAATGGCGTGCTTAAATATCCAATCCAAAACCTCTTCTTCCGAGGATTTTTGGTTGCTTGAGGTCAGTAGGACGAAAATTAAAGCTGTTGCGGAAAATATTTATTTATTGCTCACATTTAATGACCGGCTTTAACCAACTTAAGGTATCGGATTTAACACCTTATTAGCTTTTGCATTTTATTTAATTGTTCAGTTGTATATCCGTCTTCCAATTTGATAAGATGTGCCGAATGCATTTCAGACGACTTATTAGATAGCTTCAAGTTTACATATCCGGCAGGAATAGAATGTGGAGCATCAAAAGAGTTGTCAGTAATTTCAACTGATTAAATACGAGCACATATATTTAAATCCTACAAATGAAACATTGCAGCTCTACAGAGGAATTGAGAAGTACATAGCTTACTATAATGATGAATTACGGCAAGCTGTATTGAAACAAAAAACACCAGCGTTCTACTATGGAAAAGCCGCATAGTTTTCCACAAAAAAATGTGGAAATTAAAAGAAGCAAAATATTATGATAATAATTAATATGTTATATTAATTCTTTAAGAAAACGGTCCCACTTTGTGGGGACACTTCAGAAGTAAGAAAGCATTTATATGAAGATCACTGGGAGTATTTTTATCGACCTTTTGCTGATATTATAGATTATGAGAATGCAATCATAGCCTGGACGGAACCAAATACTGATATTGAGTTGTCAAAAGAATTTGTGGAAATAGCCATTGAAAGTAAACGTATTAAAAACGGATTTACGCTATCCAACTTTAATAACAGCTTATTGAGAGAGAAATTATCCGATATATTAACTAAAGTTGACTCAACTATTGTCCTAATTGAAGAAGAGATAAATAAATAAGAAAAGCATAACAATATAAGTGAAGTGTCCTCTACTTAACTGATATATAGGTAGGTAGGGTAGGGTTGGACGCCCTATTCAAACGTATATATAAAATAAATAGTGATTGTATTTTCTTTTGTTAGATTCGATTCATTGCTCTCTGTAAGTACGTTTTAGTCGATTAATGGCTACTGATTTTAGGTAGCCTTGAATCTACTCGTCTTATTTGCGATAATTTAATTTTTCCCTAGATCTTTTCTTCTTTCTAGTCTATAGTTTTTAATGTTCTTTTTAATTCCTCGATATCTATTTATTTTCATGATTCTACAACGAATACTGATGCTCAATATTTAGGGCATGTCTACGGATCAACTTTACATGATAAGTGCAAATCTCTACTCGGCCGGCACAGCAAGATGTCGATCAAAATATTCGATTATCTTGCCAAACAGGTAGCGATTGTAATTCTGCTCACGGCTCCAACCATGTGTCGCACCCGGTGCAAACGCAAAGTCGAAGTCCTTGCCCTGCTTAATCAACTCTTCAGCTAACACTACTGTCGTCTTAAAAGGTACCACGTGGTCCTGCATGCCGTGGATAAACAGGAGTTTGTCCTCCAGATTCGCAGCATACTTAAGCGCTTTTCTTTCAAAGATCTCCGGGTGTGTCTGTGGGCGACGAACAATCGCGACGTCATCCGTACCAAAGAACTCCGGGTCAACAGCCGCCGCTCCAGCAACACCCACCTGGAATAAGCCCGGCTTCATTAACAGCGAATAAACGGAGAGTGTGCCACCGTAACTGCTGCCCCAGATGCCGATACGATCAGGATCCACATAATCCAGTGACTCCATATAGGCAACGGCACTGGCATAATCCTCAATATCCTGATCGGCAAAGCCCAGCAGAAACTCTTCACGGAATGCCCGGCCATACCCGTTGCTTCCACGTGAATCCACCTGTACAATAATATATCCCTTCTTGGCCAACAAATGCTGTATGAGGCTGTAGTTACCAGCCCAGCGATTCCTCGCCGTATTCGAATACACAGGCCCAAAGAGCACTGGATACTTTTTACCGGGCTGCATATTGGCAGGTTTTAGAATCCGGGCATGCAGCGTGTAGTCATCTACGAGACTAGGAAAACTAACGTATTCAGCAGCTGCCCAGGTTCGCTCCTTGAAAGCGGGTAACGGAGAGTGGGTTACTTGAGTAGCGTCACCACTTTCGCTACTTACCACGTAAAGCTCGGGGGGTGATGTGTCGTTACTGTGCATGAACACCAGGTGCTGGCCATCCGGTGAGGGGTAGCCATCATTCTTACCCGAAAGACGCGTCACCTGTATGGGATCACTACCGGACATATTCAGGCGATACACGTGTTGTTCGTACGGATTAACACCGTTGCCTGCATAAAACACTGCATCGCCAGCAATTCTTGGAGTGGACAGCACATCGTAGAACGGATCTGTTAGGAGCTGAGGAAGATCTCTGGACGGTGAGGCATCGATCGAATAAAGACCGTAGCGATCACCCATATCGCTTAAAAAAATGACCCTCTTTCCATCCGGATGCCAGGTCGATCCAAACGATGTGTACATGCGGCTCTCTCTAACACCTCGCCAAATCTCGCGCAGTTGGCTTTCTCCGGGTGCAACGACGAACAACTTACGTTCAACCGCAGTGTCAGATGCGATATCAACCAGTAGAGCGCCATCCTGTGACCAGTTGAAGTCGATGATCTGGAAGGCGTGCGGGTCTGGCAAATCGAGGTACAAAATGTTACCGCTTTCTACATCAAGTAGACCAACCCTGCGAATCTCATTTGGATCGCCCGGGTAACCTCGACGTACCTCGTTGGGACTGGTTTCGGCAGCGAGGTAATCCGGGAACGGCACCTTTCGCATCTCGCGTCGGTCAACGGCGTGAAACGCGATGGTCTTACCATCCGGGGACCACTTGAATGTTGGCCCACTCCAAATACCTGGCCCAATTTCACGTTCCGGCCGGCTGTAGCGCCCCTTCTCTAAGCTAGAGAGACTGGCGATGCCGATATCGGTGAGCTGGCGATTCTGTTTGGAATGGAAGTCAGCAAGCCACAGGTCACCATTCTGTATATACGCTGCTTGGTCGCCGCTTGGCGATGTTGACAGGTTACTTGCACCTGCCTCGACAGACATAAACTGGAGATCATCTCCCTGGCTTAGCGAAGTCTGCCATAGGTTGTTACCTCGTAGACTGATAATTGTGTTCGCGTCGGTCCAGACAATATCTCGCACTGACTCTGATGCTGTATTGGAAATGAGGCGCACTTCCTTCCCATCGCTTGTAGATACGCAGAGGCCACGCCCGGGATTTCCTGGTTCACTCCAGGAAAAGGCGAAATGCTCACTGTTTGGTGCCCACTCAGGTGGAGAAGGGGTTGTCCCCGTCAGTTTTGGCGTTGTGAACAGGTCATCAAGCGTGAGCTCACTCTCCTGTGCTATGAATGTTGTGGGCATCGCCATCATTAAGCCTGCCCATAAATATATTTGCAAAAATGAGATCTGTTGCATGTGTTTGTTATAGTAACGGTCTAGTAAAATAATTTTTTTTGCTAAGATAACGCTATCACCATGGAGGAGTGCACTTTCTGAAGGTATTTCAAGACGGTTGCTTTTGGTTTTCTAGTCAACTATTGCCTGGTATATGAGGTTTAAGATATTTGCGGTAGCAGGTCCCGTCCCTTGACTTACTACACAGTATTGAACTAAGTCACTGATCGCGACGGTTTTCCAATCTGGCGAAAAGTTTATCTCTAGATATTATTTAACCATTCAAAAATTTCTAAAGATGGAAAACATTAAGAAAATCAGGCTATAATACTACTTCCAGTGCCCCTTTTATCATGTCATCAACCACCTTCGCAGGTTCCTTTGCGAAATCACCTGTTCGCCGATTGGCCAAGATGGCGTTGATGGAAATCGCACGGTGACCGAGACAACCTGCCAACAAGTAAATACCGGAAGTTTCCATCTCTAAATTGGTCACACCCGCTCGTGCAATCTGATCTATGAAATCTGGTTTCAATAACTCATTTCGAATCGATCGACCCTGTGGACCATAAAAACCAATAGATGTAAGGGTTTTCCCTAAAACATAACCGTCGGAAGATAAAAAGCGACTTGCCAAATCCACATCCGCTTTGACCGAATATAAATTAAAATCTCCTCCCAAAACTATACGCAGCGAATCTTCGAATTCTGTATCCACCAGCTGAACTGGAACCCTGTAGAAATAGTTCATGTGGTCAATGCCTACCGCGACTTCCGAAACCACCACAGACCCCAATGCCACTTCATTGCTCAAACTCCCTGAGGTACCCAATCTGATGAAATCCAAGACCGCTTTCTTCTCCCGTACTTCTCTAGTTTCCAAATTCACATTAAACAAAGCGTCGATCTCATTAAATACGATATCGATATTGTCCGTCCCAATACCTGTTGATATGACAGAAATCCGCTTTGATCCGATCCACCCTGTATGACAAGTGAATTCTCTCTTACTTTTCTTCAACTCCACTCGATCAAAATACTTTGAAACCTCGCCCACACGCTCCTGATCACCAACGGTAATAATGGTATTGGCGACATCTCCGGGAAGGAGATTCAGATGATAAACCGATCCATCGTCATTCAATATTAATTCTGAAGCAGCTATGCCCATGTCCAAGTCATTTTTATCTTTGCAAGATGAGAAAAATATATCATTTGTCTACTTGCAATACCTGTCAGAGAATCATCAATGACCTTGACCTCCATCACCAGGGCTTTGAATTTCAAAACATCAAAGAGAAGCACATTTCTGCAAAGGAACTCGATCTTATGGCCAGGCAAACCGGTTCTTACGAGTCACTGTTCAATCGAAGAGCCATGCAGTATCGCTCCATGAAACTTAATGAACAAGATCTCACTGAGAAGGATTACCGTAAACATATTCTCGAGGAGTATACCTTTCTCAAAAGACCGGTCATTCAAATCGATAACGAGTACTTCGTCGGAAATGCGAAAAAGACCATGGCTGCAGCGGAAGAGAAGCTGAAAGGGTAACCTTTCCCACACAGCCGATATCTGTAGGCAAAAAGAATATGAAAGCCCTACATGTTTTGGTGATATTGCTCTGCTTTTCCACTTCACAAGTTGCTCAACGAAACTGCGGTTCCCATGACCTTTTTCTTCAGCAAATAAAACAAGATCCTGCTTTCAGAGCATACCAGACAGCCAGCGATCAGTTCGTAAAACGGAGCAATATCAATGGTGTCATTACGATTCCTACCGTGGTACATGTCATTTACAATACTGCTGCAGAAAATATCTCAGATGAACAAATATACTCGCAAATGCAGGTGCTCAATGAGGATTTCAGAAGACTCAATGCAGATGCTGATAACCTCTGGCCGCAAGCCGCCGATACCGAATTTGAATTTTGCCTGGCTACACGGGATCCTTATGGAGATCCTACCTGTGGAATAACCAGAACCTATTCCGATACAACAAAGTGGGCAAAAGGTACCAACATGAAATCGACTTCAACAGGTGGAAAGACGGGCTGGCCAGCTGACGAGTACCTCAACATTTGGGTGTGTGACATCGATGGCTTGCTTGGATTCGCTACTTTTCCTGGAGGAGACCTGGCCATCGATGGGGTAGTGACAGATACACGGGCCTTCGGAACCATCGGCGATCTCAAAACTTATTTTAATCTGGGTAGGACGACCACGCACGAGATTGGTCATTGGCTGAATCTGCGACATATTTGGGGCGATGGTGATTGCAATTATGATGATTTTGTTAGCGACACGCCCATTTCTGATGATCACAATTATGGTTGTGATATAGGACATATTTCATGCGGAAGCGTGGATATGGTTCAAAATTACATGGATTACTCTGATGACATTTGCATGAACTTGTTTACCAATGGACAAAAAATGCGAATGCGGAATCAGTTTGAACCTGGAGGTTTCAGAGCATCTCTTTTAAGTTCAATGGGCTGCCAACCACCGTTAGAATGCAATCAGGTTTTCATAGATATTACGTTTGATAGATATCCTCAGGATATTTCATGGCAAATTCGAGAGGGTAGTGCTTCCGGACCACAATTAGCCTCAGCAGGACCATACGCAGTCTCTTTGGCGAACCAGCAAATCACTGAGACGGTTTGCCTGCCTGACGGAGTGGCTTATTATTTCATCATCAGTGACGCATATGGCGATGGTCTTTGTTGCACAGAGGGTAATGGTAGTTATGAAGTGTATTCTACCTATGCAGGTTTGTTTCAGAGCAATGGGCAATTTACCAATGCAGAAACCAGTGTATTTAGTGTCAATGATATCAAGTATAGATTTGTGGGGCCGGGAATCGATTGGATGGAACCGTCCAACTGGAACAAATTGGACCCGCCAAGCGACTGTTATGATGGTGATGTCATCATTGAAGCGGATTGTCAGTACGATGGACCTATAGACACTGATCGCAATTTCATCGTAAAGTCAGGGGCTATATTCACCATTAAATAAAACAAAAGACCCGAAGCAATTCACATCGGGTCTTGGTTTATATATGGATTAGTAGTGGTCTACAGTTTCTTCAACTCATCCGATCCGTCGAAATCAATGTTGATATTCTTCAAATCCTCAAAGCGAATACTGCCATTGGCATTAAATAAAATGCTGGAATCTTCTCCTTGTACGATCATGAACAAATCATGGATGACATCATTTTTCTCATTGACATAAATTTCGATGAGACTCCCTTTCGACTTGATCATATTTAGAAGTTCCATGTTGTTTTTTCTGATTTCATTCTTGATTTTGCTGACATCTTTGTCGCTTAAGTAATCATCCTCGTCAAATATGAACAGTTGAAAATCCTTAATCTTTGATTTTACTTCATCCTTATTACTCCAGGAAAAAAGGTTGCCACTCAAAGAAAGTTTGGAGCAATCTCTGGTTTCCACAAATTCCTCCAGAAATTGGCTAAAGTCATTGTTGACCATTAAAAAAGGGCATAGGAATAGTAGACTTATTATATTTAGCTTTGTCATTTTAATATATTTTAGAAGGTAGTGATTACAGAACTTGTAAAGGCTCATCGTCCTTCTCGTAATCCCAAATTTTTAGATTTTTAATTTCTTCAAGTTGAAAGCGACCTGAAAGTGTTATCAGAACGGTTTGTCCTCCGTCATTTACGAAAGCGGTAATGTTGCGGATCTGGTTTCTCTTTTCGCGGACCATCAGGCGAACCTGAGTTCCCTCACTTCTGACGCTTAGTAATTCTTCAAACTGCTCTGCTTGCAGTCCTTTGATCAACTGGTTGATGTCTTTTTTCGTTACTTCCGGTCCGTCATCGATGATCATTAGTCGCACCCTTGAAATTTTATCGGATAACTTCAGAATTTCTCTTGCCTCTACATCATCTTCGCTGATAAAATTGGCAGACATTCCTACGATATCCAACATCCAACCCGGGACATTGATCGCCAAAGCGTGATCCTGGGTTTTATGATGGTTGATGAATCGGTTCAAAGAGCGGGTTTGGGCATGAGTGCTGGCAGCTATAAAGCAGAATGCCAGTAGAATATAGAGGTTTTTCATCTTTTTAGTTTTTGTCTTCTTTGATTTTATCCAGGTGCTCCATTCCATCAATATCGATAGAATTAGCAAGTTTTGAAATTTTATTGAGGTCTATTTTGCCTACAAAACTCATCATGACGAATTCGTCGCCACCGACCAACAAGAGCAGTTCATTAATGATGTCACCTCCCTGGTCTTTTACTAAAAACTCTACATTGGTTCCTTCATCCCGCACAGTCATCAGTACTTCATACTCATCTCGGTTGATCAATGACTTTGCTTCTTTATAAAAAGCGGCAGTGTTGTACTCTGTTGTCAGGATTCTGAGGCCTTTGAGATCCTTGATAACATCTCTGGTATCCTTGTCCATGTCCTCAGGAGCGATCTTTGCTACGTATTCGAACATTTTCGGGCTCACATATACGACTGTGAAATTCTCGTCATCCATGTACTTATTAAAGTACTTCTCTATGGCGTCTGCTTGCCCGAATGACGAGGCGACAGCGAAGACCATCATTGTCAAAATAATACTTAACTTCTTCATTTTAATGTAATTGATATTGTTATTGAATGTTATTGCTAATTTTTAAAAATTTCAGTCTTTTTAAGTTTCTTGATTTGCTCTAAAGACTCGGTTCCTTTATTAAAGTGCACGCCTAAATAGGCCAGAGCTTCCATGGTTGTTTCCAATGCTTCTTCTGCTTCCTGCTCTTCCATAGCGGTCATTTCCATGTTGTCCAAATCACCTTGCTGATTCAGATTCATGACATAGAGTGATCCTAGCAAAATCGTAAGCGTTGCTGCAATTCCCACCATCGTTCTTCGCACAATGTGTAGTGTTCTTCCCCTGCTCAGATCAATATTTTTTTCCAATACTTCAGTCTGAGCCGTAGAAAAGTAACCAAACAAATCACTATACTGACGGTGATCTTCAAGGACTTCTTCACTGTTAAAATAAGCCTTCAGCCTTTGTTCTTCTGCTATGCTGCTTTCACCGGCAAAATACTTTTCTAACAATAGGTCAATGGAATCTTCTCCCTGATATACGATCTCTGCTTCGTCTGCGAAGAACACAAAAAGGTCTTCATAGATTTCATGTGCTTCTTTTACTTCATTGCTACTAAAGTAGTCTCTCAACCGCTGCTCTTCCGACAATTCTGTCTCTCCATCAAAATACTTTTCAAGGAGTAAGTCTATAGAATCTTCAGAATGGCATTCAATCTGTGCCTCTTCAGCGTAAAAGCTGAACAGATCCTTGTATATCTGATGCTCTTCAGCAACCTCATCACAGGCGAAGTAAGCTTTTAGACTTCTTTCTTCCTCCAGGCTTGTTTCACCTTCGAAGTATCGTTCTAATAATTTACTAATATTCATTTTCTAAAATTTAGAATCTGTTCTCTTAATTTTTTTCTTCCACGATGCAGGTATACCTTGACCTGATCTTTAGTAAAGCCGGAAACTTCAGCAATTTCATCGTAGCTCATTTCTTCAATATCCCGAAGATGGACTACTGTTCTGTAATTTTCCGGAAGCGCATCGATGTATCGCTTAATCCTATTGACCGTTTCATTGGTCTCTAACTGCTTTTGTGCGCTAACACTTTCATCATGCATGTCATACTGTGTTTCGATGCCCACGGTCCTTCTGTGCTTGGATCGGGTGGCGTCGATCGCTTCATTTCTGGTCAATGTCATACACCATGCTTCCACATTTCTCACATTTTCCAATTGATCTCTCTTCTTCCACACTTTGATCATCACTTCCTGGACCACATCTTCAGCTTCATGCACACTTCCTACTATTCGGAGTGCTAATCGGTACATTTTGTTTTTAAACGGTAAAACCATCTCTTCAAATTCTTTGAGTTGCATTTCAAAATTGGGTTCATAATACAGACGAGAAGAACAAATAAATGTTACAATTCACGTTAATTTTATTAAAAATTATCTTCTTTGTGCGCTAATGGTATTCGGTAAAACGATATAGATAGTATTATGCTACTTAAAACGTTAGACAGATTGGTCCTCAAGAGCTTCATTGGGCCATATGTTTTTTCCTTCTTCGTCGCTGAATTCGTTCTGGTAATGCAATTTCTTTGGAAGTATGTGGACGAGTTGGTAGGGAAGGGTTTGTCTTTTTGGTTTTTAGTGGAAATGGTATTTTACTATGCCGTGACCATTATTCCTTTAGCCGTGCCCATTACCGTGCTGATCTCTTCAGTTATGGTATACGGAAACATGGCTGAGAAGTATGAGATTTCAAGTTTTAAGTCAGCTGGTGTTTCTTTGCTCCGTGTCATGAGACCGGGCATTATATTGGCCATATTTACATTTGCTTTTTCCCTTCTGGCCTCCAACTATCTGAAGCCAAAGTCCAACCTCAAGTTTTTTCAGGCTTTCGAAAATGTGCGCAAGCAAAAGCCCTCCATGACCATTGAAGAAGGCATCTTCAATGATGATTTTCGCGGCTTTAGCATTCGGGTAGATAAAAAGGATCCCGATGACATCGGAATAAGGGACGTTATGATCTACGATAACACCGATCGCAGCGCGCTTAATTTGACTACAGCCGAAAAGGGTAAGATGTATACCATCAATAATGGTAAGTATTTCGTCATGGAATTGGAGAATGTGAAGCAATACCGTGAGATGATCGAAAGCAATCAGCGAAATAAAAGCAATCCTTCCACCTTCCTTAGAGGAGAATTTGAGACATGGAAAAAGATTTTCGACATGAGCGAGTTTGAATTTTCCGAGAAAACCTCCGGTTTGGCAAGAAGGAAGTACGACCTGTATAATACTTTGCAATTAATAGATGGAATCGACTCGATTGACAATGAATTGGTCAAAATTGACATTAGGGGGAAACACGATTTTGGAGCATTGGAGTTGATAGAAATTGACAGCTCTGAATATAAGGAAGTGATCGCTAATGAGGAGAAAACGGAAACTGCATTGGAAAGGTTAGCCCGACTGGAAGGCGGGTATGAAATGGATAAAGGAATGCAGTATCTTGGAGACACATCATCAGCGGATGATCAGGATACCACTCGTCAATTGGACAAGTTGAATGAAAAGTTAAAACAAGTCGGAACCGTGGTACGCGAAAGGAAGCTGGAAAAAGACATCATTGTCAAAAAACCGCCTAAGCGTTATCGGGAAATAGTGCTGCAGGAATCTCCATTTGTAGATACGATTCCGCTTGATTCAGTTTCGACCATAGCACAGATCATTCCTTCCAATACCACTTCAGCACTGGTGTTTCGGGCCTTAAACCTAGCCCAAACTGTCAATGAACGCATCAAGGCCAGCAGCAATGAAAACCGAATTAAAAATACCAATAAAAGACGCTACGTCTTAAGACTACATCAGATGTACAGCTGGGCAACGATATGCATTATATTTATGTTTATCGGCGCTCCTTTAGGCAGCATCGTCAGGAAAGGGGGATATGGCTATCCATTGCTGATTGCGATTTCCTTTTTCATGCTGTTTATCGTACTTATGATCATGGGTGAAAAGTTAAATAAAGGCGAATCCATCAGTGCCATTATGGCTGCCTGGTTGCCTTGTATAGCGCTGTTCCCAGTAAGCGTTATCTTAAGTTATCTCGCTCTGGGTGACATCGGAGGCTTTAATTTCAATTGGTTTACAAATTTGATAGCGAGGTTGAAAAAGGACAAATGAAAGGTGTAAATAAATTATTTCTTTGGTTGTTCCTCATCATATGGACGAGTGCTTTGATCTTGAGATTGTTTTTTAGCAAAGGAGAGGTACTTACTTTTTTCAGTCAATTTCATTCCGGGGAACTGAATTTATTTTTCATCATCACTACCCGCTTTGCTGAAGAATTGGTTTACACCATTTTTGCATTAATCTTCCTATTTATCCGTTATCGATGTTCGTTGGCCATTGCCTTTACAGGAATAGGTGTAACGATAGTCGCAGGAGTATTGAAGCGGTTATTTGCATTCGAAAGACCTTTTAAATATTATCAAAACCTGGGTTTGGAAGAAACTTACGCGCGGATCGAAGGCATAGAACCGTATGTAGGTCTAACGAGTTTTCCTTCGGGTCACACCATGGCTGGGTTTGCATTGATGAGTCTGCTAAGTCTCTACCTGCGTAATCCGTTTTTGTCCGTAATATTTTTGCTGGTGGCCATACTGGTAGGAATTTCGAGAATTTATCTCGGTCATCATTTCCTGGAAGATGTTTTATTTGGCTCTATTCTTGGCGTTTTTATTTCCTACGTAGTCTACTTCCTGATGGAAAGATGGAGGCTTCCTACATTAGATCAATCCTTCCTGAGTTCCAGAAAAGTCAAAATGAACACTTAGTCGTTGTCCTGAAAAATACCTTGGATCTGCGTCTCGGTATTCCGAAGCTTTTCCTTGCAAAATTCAATTAACTCCGTCGCTCGCTTTAATTTTGTGGCAAGTTGATCTATATCGGTCGTGTCTGTATTGACGTCAGCCATAATTTGATCCAATTCCAGGACTGCTTCTTTATAAGTCATAGGTCTGTAATTTTACTTTTTATTTTACCGTCCAGAAGTTCACTTTCGATCACTTCCTGAGCATTGATCTGTGAGATCGATTTCACGACCTTTCCGTTTTGTCTCATGATGCTAAATCCTCTTTTTAGAGTTTGCTGAGGCGACAAAATTTTAACTTGCCTGGACATCGACTCCACGTAATCCTTTTGTTTTCGGAGTTTTAGGTCAATGTTGTGGCGTATCGTCATCCATTTTTCATTCAAGGATTGGAGCTCTTTCTGCCTGATCCGATCAAAAGTATTCTTGAATTGCTCCTGCATCATTTCCAGACGATTCAGATTTCGCTGCATTACTTCTCGGTAGGTCATTTGTAATTGATGACCGTAGTCTAATATTTTTGACTCAAAATGTAGGTTCCATTCGATAAGAAAATCGGCAACAGCGGTGGGTGTTTTAAGATCGGTATGACTGACTGCATCTGCAATAGATGAATCTATATCATGTCCTATACCTGTAATGACCGGAAATTTAGCCTGGGCAATTCTTTTGCCGATCGCATAATTATCAAATGCAGAAAGATCTAACTTTGCACCTCCGCCTCTTATAATAACCACACAGTCATAATCGCGCTTTTCAATGGCATCCATTGCCGTTAAAATCTCTTTCTCTACAGCTTGCCCTTGCATGGCGGCCTGATATAGGTCCAATTGATAGTCGTAGCCGTAAGAGTTGGCTTGAAGGTGACGGAGGAAATCCTGGTAGCCTGCTGCAGTTTCAGAAGAAATAACAGCGATACGTTGCAATACAATGGGAAGTTTCAATGCACTGTTTTTGAAAACCAAGTTTTCAGCTTTCAGTCGGTTCAGAATTTCTTGTTTGAGCATTTCAGCTCTTCCCAATGTGAAACTGGGATCGAGATCCTCCACAACCAAACTAAATCCGTAGCGTTCACTGAATTGAACAGTAACTTTGACCCTTATCTCATTTCCGGTATCTATGATACTGGTAAACAGGGATTTGAATTTTTTTTCCAGGAAATTGACCTTTCGAAACCAAATGATTGCGGACGCTTGTGCCTTTACGGCTTCTGAATTTTCCTCCTTTTGAATGAGATCAAGGTAATAATTACCTCTCGAAAGCTTGACTTGGGATATTTCAGCATTGATCCAAACAGAATCCTGAAAATTAAGGGCAATGACCCTTTTAATATATTCATTGAGCTGAAATAAAGAATAGGTTTCCAAGCTATGCGATCACTTCCTTCACAAGGTCAGCAGCATCCTGCAGTTGAATGGCAGAATGTACCTCCAGTCCGGATTCATCAATAATTTTCTTTGCGATATCCGCATTGGTACCTTGCAATCTGACAATAATCGGTACCGTAATGTTGCCCATATTCTTATAAGCTTCAACGATTCCATTGGCCACACGATCACATCTGACAATTCCACCAAAGATATTGACCAATATGGCTTTTACCTCGGGATCCTTAAGTATGATTTTGAAGGCTTGCTCTACTCTTGCAGCATCTGCAGTCCCTCCAACATCCAGGAAATTCGCAGGCGATCCTCCTGATAGCTTGATGATGTCCATTGTGGCCATAGCCAAGCCTGCTCCATTCACCATACAGCCCACATTACCATCGAGATTGACATAGTTTAATCCATATTCTCCAGCTTCTACCTCAGTTGGATCTTCTTCAGATTTATCCCTGAGTGCGGCGAGATCTTTATGTCTGAAAAGTGCATTATCATCGAGCGACACTTTGCAATCTACAGCGATAATTTCATCTGTAGAGCCATTGTGCATGCAAGGATTGATTTCGAAAAGCGAAGCATCGGAACCTAAAAATGCTTTATACAAATTGGAAATAAATTTGGTCATTTCTTTGAATGCCTTTCCCGAAAGGCCCAGGTTAAAGGCAATTTTTCTAGCCTGAAAGCCCAGTAAACCCAATGCAGGATCTATAAATTCCTTATGAACCAACTCAGGGGTCTCTTCGGCAACTTTTTCTATGTCCATGCCTCCTTGAGTAGAGTAGACAATCACATTGCGTTTTTTAGCACGATCCAAAAGGATGGAAACATAAAATTCTGAACAGGCATCAAAATCCGGAGCATAGGAATCTTCAGCAAGAAGTACCTTGTTGACTTTTTTTCCCGGGCCATCAAGACCTCCGGGAGTCTGTGGTGTCTTTAACATCATACCCAGAATCTCACCCGCTTTCTCTTTGGTATCTTCCAAATTCTTGGCCACTTTAACTCCGCCACCTTTTCCTCTTCCACCTGCGTGTATCTGAGCTTTTATGACACAATATTCCGTACCGGTTTCTTCCTGTAATTTTCGATATGCAGCTTCAACTTCGTTCACATCGTCGATCACAATTCCGCGTTGAATTTTCACGCCATAAGATGCCAACAATTCCTTTCCTTGATACTCGTGTAAGTTCATTTTTTCGTTTTAATTCGACCCAAAAGTATAAAAATATGAGGCATATTTTTATTCAATAACAATTTTCTTTCTAAAGTTGTGTAGTTCACCTTTTCCTCGCAAAATGTAGATACCGGCGGTCAAAGAACTTGCGTCTATTTCTAATTGATTCAGCCCGTTCTGAAGATAGTAGGACTTTCTGATAACCGGTTTGCCATCCAGACTAAAGATGTCCAGCATCATATCTTCACTAATGCTTGATTTGAGATTGATATAAATGGACGATGCCCTGGAAATAGGGTTAGGATAGATTTTAAGATTTTCTGCATAGTATTCCTCTGTAGAACTAAGTTCGCCGGTTTTGAAATTTTCAGTTTCAGTTCTCTTATCATAGTCAAAATGGTAGTCGTTCAAAGGTCTAACGCGCCAATAATAATCTTTGTCGGGCGATAATCCAAAAACCTCTAGTTTAGTACCATAGACCAGTTCCCTCAAACTGAGCAATGCCATATTACTGATCTGACTGACTTCAACCACATAAAAAGTAGCATTTCCCTGCTCTTCCCATCTTAGCTCGATCTTATCTTCTACCACCTCACCGTTGATCGGATACAAAAGTTTAGTTTGACCGGGATCAATTTCTTCTTGTGGTGGATCATCTGAAACCACTTCAGGCACCCAATTGTTGGCATACATCTGCATCTTTTCTATCTGTCCATCAGAAAAACGGGACTGACAATCGTCGAAAGCATAGGACATGAACAGAGATCCATCTACTGCAAACTTAACACCATCGGGATCTCGCAGGGAATCGGGGTACTCATTGTTCTCGTCGCAGCCCCATCTAAAACTGAGATAATCAGGTGATGTATCGCAAAGACGGTCGGCAGCTGAGGTACAATTGTCTCGGGAAACTTTCTCGACCAGTTTAGATCCAACATTGGTAGGAGTTTCTTCGTCTAAATTATAATCTGTGCCTTCCCAGCCTGAAAAGGTGTGAGGTAAGCTCAGCCAATGGCCCATCTCATGAGCCCATGTATGATCATTGGCTTGTGTGCAAGATTTACTTAAAGCAATGGCATCACCGTTAAACGAGCGGTATCCACAGTTTCCGTTTGCATCATTAACGATATAACAATTTATGGTATTCGCGACATTATGTTCATTCATCATTTGAGCGCCTGTACCGAAACTACTATGTTCGTAATATGCACTATTGTTAATGTAATTAAAAGGACCTGCGAGGTAGAATTGAATCCTGGAAGCTTTGAAATCTTCGTTGAGCCCTTCCAAACTTTTGAGGATGGTTGAAAGGGGATGGTAGCCGATTCCATCGTCTTCTCCTACAACATGAACGGTAATTGCGACGTAAATGTCATCATTGAAAGAGCGAGTCATCACTCCCTTGTTCTCTCTCAAATAAGTTTCCCATTCAACATCCAGACCCTCTGTGCCGCAATAGGAAAGTTCCTGACCATGAACGCTTAAAGCACTCATAATGATCAACAGAAAGGCGTAGTACTTCTTACTCAACAACAATCTTCTTAGTAACAATTCCATTTTCATTTTTAATATTCAACAGGTATAATCCCGTTCTTAAATCCAGGTTTTCAAGCTTAATTATATTCTGAGTATAATAACCTGAACTTAAAATTCGGCCATTTATATCATATAATTCAATATAGTGCTCATTTTTTAACGAATTTTTAAGCTCAATGTTGAGAAAATTGCCATCAAAAGGATTAGGAAAAACATTTACTTCTAAATCCATGACTTTCTCCTCATCAATACTGCTGGATAAATCTCCGGTTTCAAAGCTAAAAGAAGAAGAGTAATCTGTACATGTATTTAAAACGCTAAAAGCTTTGACTTTCCATCGATAATTTTTGTCAGCTTTGAGATCTGTCAGGAAAAGGCTGGGTTGCTCTGTGACATAGTAAAATTTGAATAAGGCCTGTGTAAGTTCCACCAAGTAGTGAGTTGCATTCTCCGAAGGTTCCCATTCCATATGCACTCCATTGAAGAAGGGCGTGGTGGAATCGTCTGCAGGGCTTACTGCTTTTGCGACCGGTTCGATTTCTTCATCGGCAGGCCTAAAACTAGTCCTCAGATAGGCTCTTCTTGGACTAAAATAGTCACTTTCAATAATGCTTTTCTGTTCTTCGGAAAAGAAATAGTCATCGCATCCTAGAAAGTACCCCATAAAATTAGACTGATCAGGATCCAACAGCTCCCCATTCGGATCCATACACCCACCGTCATATTCTCTGCAGCCATCCCAGCCAAAACCGAGATTGTAGTCTGCCGGAGTATCACAGATCATATCACCTGCATTCTCACAGTTAGAACTGTCAGCAAGTTCGTTCAATACGCCTCCGGGTGAAAAATTACTGGTGACAGGTTCGCCATCCCAGGGTTCTGCATCCCATCCATTAAAGGTATGGGGAAGACTAAAAAAATGACCTAATTCATGGCCGAGAACAAATCTGACCTGAACGTTATTAGCTAGCGTGGATTTTTTGAGCACGACCAGATCCTGATTAAAATCATAGTAACCTAAGGTAGTTCCCAGGCCATTGGTACCCTGACCGGCATTGTCTGTGACAAAGATATTGAGCGCATTTTTACCAAATTGACTTTTCACACCGGCCATTTTCGTAGTTCCGGCAGCAGAGCTGGGGTTATTGTAAATGGTATTATCATTGACCTCATTGACAGTGCCGTCTTTAAGATAGAACCTAAATCCCAGGTCCTGAAAATTTTCATTGATAGCGCAAAGCTGATCTAAGACATTTTCAAATCTGACACGCCCTTCACCTTCAACATCTGCGACTGTATGAAACTTGACTGGAATATAAACCGTCTCTTGAGAACGGTTCTTGAATGCTTCTTTCCCTTTTTTATTCGAAAGAAAATGCTTGAGCTGGCTTTCAGAAAAGTCAAATCCGCACTGCGACGATTGCGCCGTAAGGCAGCAATGACCTAAGAGAAAAAAAACAATGAATAGGAAACCGTTCTTCATATAAGAAGTAAATAATTAATGTGTTTTAGAAAACTTCCAAATTATTTCAAAACAAAAATATAAAATTACGTGTATTATTTCTGTCCCTCATTCAACAATACGTGTCGATTAAAGTATTTGGATGAGGGCTGATTCTAAGAAATATATAATACATTTGTATCATTAGATAAAACGAAAAAATAAAAGAAAATCTTATGAGTAAAGTAACAGTAGTTGGAGCCGGTAATGTTGGCGCCACTGTGGCGAATGTTCTTGCACACAAGGATATTGTTAGAGAGGTTGTACTTCTGGATATAAAAGGGGACATGGCGAGAGGTAAGTCGCTAGACAGTTTTCAGCAAGCTCCCATTGACTATTATAGCACACGTCTTACGGGATCTGAGGACTATAGAGAAACTGCCAATTCGGACATCGTAGTAATCACTGCAGGGATTCCAAGAAAACCGGGTATGAGCAGAGATGATTTGATTTCGACCAATGCCAATATTGTGAAATCTGTTACTAAATCCATTATGGAGCATTCGGAGGAACCCATCATTATCGTGGTTTCTAATCCGTTAGATGTCATGACCTATGCCGCTCAGGAGGCATCGGGTCTTTCTGATGAAAAGGTTTTCGGAATGGCGGGTATTCTTGATACTGCAAGATATAGGGCTTTCCTGGCAATGGAGTTAAATGTATCACCTAAAGACATACAAGCAATGCTTCTGGGAGGTCACGGAGATACCATGGTACCACTTCCAAGATATACCTCTGTGGCTGGTATACCGATTACTGAATTGGTTGAATCCTCTCGTCTGGATGAGATTGTGGAAAGAACGAAGAAGGGTGGTGGAGAGCTTGTAAAATTAATGGGCACTTCTGCATGGTATGCACCTGGAGCTGCTGCTGCGCAAATGGTAGCAGCGATCGTCAGAGATGAAGATAGAATTTTTCCTTGTTGTGCCAAATTGAATGGTGAATACGGACTTAGCGATATCTTCCTAGGAATTCCGGTGAAGCTAGGCAAAGGCGGTATTAAAGAAGTGTTGGAATTAAAGTTAGAAAAAGACGAAAAAGACTTGCTAAAAGAATCTGCGGAGCATGTCCGGGCAGTAATTGATGTATATAAAAATATGTAATTGACAGTAGAAGCTACAGATATGAAAAAAGAAGTGCTGGACAATATGAAGACCAGCGATGGTATTTCTGTTTTAGAATTGTCTGAAAAGCAGCCGGTTTTGCTGGTGTTCTTACGGCACTTTGGATGTATTTTTTGTAGAGAGGCACTTCAGGACTTGTCCAGATTGAAAAACGAGATTGAAGAAAAGGGAGGTGATTTGGTATTTGTCCACATGTCTGATAAAGAGACAGCAGAGCAATATTTTGAAAAGTACAAATTGCAAGATCCAAAGTGGGTGCAAGATGCGACGTGTGAGTACTATCGGCAGTTTGGACTTTTGAAAGGTACATTCAGCCAGCTCTTTGGCTTTAAAACATGGGTGAGAGGCTTCGACGCTGCCATTCTGAAAGGAAATGGCATCAGTTGGAGGCAGCTGGGAGATGGATTTCAAATGCCGGGTGTATTTCTCATCGATGAAGGAGAAATTAAATACAGCTTTATACACAACTCAGCTGCGGATCGGCCAGACTACCTGCATATCCTTTCCCGAGTGGAGAAGTTTACTGAATAGAACTGTTTCAGCGTAATCTTTTTTATACGTTTTGGAATGAATTCGGCGTTAATCTTGTATTGTTTACATACATGAATAATATGAGACTGTACCTGTTGATATTTCTTGCCTTCTCGATCTTTCGACTCAATGGCCAGGAAAAATACGATATTTCTTTTTGGAGTGATGTCATGATTAATGCCAATGTTGCTGAGCACCGTTCAATAGCTGTAAAGAATTTTCGAGCAGCCTTTGATGACATTATTGCTGCTGGTGATGCTTTCAATTTTGATTTTACGCAGACTCCTGAACTTAGTGTACTGTCTGACAGCTTGGAAACCTTCAAGTTGGTCACCTGGCAAGTCCGAGCTGAAGGAGATCAATATGATTATTACGGGTATTTGATTAAGAAGGATGGACCATCTTTTGTACTGGATGATGAATTCTCAGCCCTGGAAGATATTGAATACATGACTTTAGGACCTTCAGATTGGTTAGGTGGAATTTATTATAATCTCATTGAGCAAGACGGCAAATATTTCGTATTCTCTTTCCGCCAGTTGGATGAATACACCAAATTTAAGAGTTTCGACGTATTAACATTTGATGAGGAAGGTGCTCCCGTATTAGGAGAGGAGGTATTTGTCAAGCCGATGAATGAATCTCGGGATATCTTAAAGAACAGGGTAATTTTCACTTACTCAGCTGATGCAATACTCTCTTTGAATTACAACCCGGCGATGAATATGGTAGTGCATGATCACCTGATGGAAGTGATGGGACAGCGGGAAGGGCAGGGGCCTACCAAGGTGCCGGATGGTACTTATGAAGGTTATGTTTTTCAGGAAGGCCAATGGGTTTATCAGGAGAAATTGTTTTCGCACACCTACGATGAAGCGCCGAGGCCCAATCAGATTCTAGGAAAGTCGGAAAGGGATGTGTTCGGTAAGGAAAAAAAGAATTAAGTAAATAAAAAACCCTCCCACTATCGTGGAAGGGCTTGCATTCTCTGTGATCGCGGAAGGATTATAAATAATGATCCTCGTTGCTCTAAAGGTCAAAATGCAAACCCTTTTCTGCTCCGCAGAAAGCTTTTTTTATATATCCAAAATCCTAAGTACAACTTGGCCTTTGGATAAATAAAAAAACCCTCCCACTATCGTGGAAGGGCTTGCATTCTCTGTGATCGCGGAAGGATTCGAACCCTCAACCCTCAGAGCCGAAATCTGATATTCTATCCAGTTGAACTACGCGACCATTTTTAATGATGTCTTATGTGAGTTTCTAATCGTTCTGACTGTTTTTCATTGAGCTACAAATTGCAAAAAAAAATCTCTATTATCCCAATTCATCTAAAATTCTTCAACGAATTAATCATCTCCATACCACACTGTCGGCGGATTACAAACCCAGCTGCAAAACTAAAATATATTTCACATCTTTAGAATAAATCCACGCTTTTTCCTTCTCAAAATGGAAATGATCCTTTGTATTGGATCTCCAAAATATGTTGGATTGCATACTTGCACCTGTTTTTATATTTTTGTAAAATACAGCCTAAATTGACATCATGAAACTTTACACCATGACACTTTTTGTGCTCTTAGCATTACAACTATCTTCAGCTCAAGCGAATCTGGTTTCCGTTGAACGTGAGTATGATAAAGCAAAACAGGAATATATCCTCTATTCATTCAATAGAAGTCATTCCACACAAGTGTTGACTCTAACCTTTACAGATGCGAATAATATTTCCTGCAGAGATGGCTACCGAGGTTTTTCTAAAACGGTAGCTAGAGGTCGACAAATTCTCACCAAAGTGAAAGCAAGGGATCCTGGTCAGTCTTTCAGCTTTGGCTATCGATATACATATATTCCAGGGAACATCATGCGGAGCCCTCAAAAAGACTTTCCTTATATTATTCCCTTAAAACACGGAAAAACTACCGTTATTAAAGAGATGACCTACCTTAATCATGAGTATGGCGACGAAGATATTCCAAAAGGTTGGTACGCAATCATGATCCGGGCTAATGAGGCAGATACTATTTTTGCAGCAAGAAGGGGTACCGTAACTAAGGTAGATTTAATCTCTGATACATCAAATGGCAACGGTTTGCTTTTCGATCGCAATAGTGATGGTCTGACCATTGAGCATAGAGACGGAAGTTTTGCTGATTACAAAATCTTTGCTGAAGATGGTATCTTTGTTAAACCCGGTGATGAAGTCCTGGCTGGAGAACCTATAGGATTAGTAGGAGGAAGCAATTTTAGTTTTGGGGCCCATCTCAGATTCAATATTCGATATTACAAGAAGAAACAAGGAGATCAGGAAAGCAACTACGCTTATATTCAACCATATTTTTTGACACAGAAGGGGGCAGCATTTCTAATGCCCATGAAAGATTATGAAGTGATCTGGACCGATCAAGTCATTATGATGGAAATGAATCGTAGAGAAAAGAAGAAATATAAACAAAAATGATGGTCCAGACGAAAGAATCTGAAATCAACTTCAATTCTCAGCAAGAGCAGCTTTCATTTCCAGATATTCATCAAAAGTCTTTAAACTATCGTAGCATCCAACGCCGGAATCATTCAATTCAATGATCCTATTGGCAATAGATTGCGTAAATGTATGATCCCGTGACGTGAATATCATGTTGCCTTTAAAGCTGATCAATGAATTATTTAGCGCAGTGATTGTTTCCAGATCCAGATGGTTCGTAGGTTCATTCAACATTAAAAAATTGGCACCCGACAACATCAATTTTGATAACATACATCTGACTTTCTCACCTCCCGACAAAACGTTGGCCATTTTCAGACTTTCCTGACCTGAAAAAAGCATTTTTCCGAGAAAGCCCCTTATAAAGGCTTCATCCTTATCTTCAGAATATTCTCTAAGCCAATCGATCAAAGTCACAGATTGATTGAATAAGTGATCGTGATCGTTAGGCATATCATCCACGGTTATGGTCTGACCCCAATTGATCTCTCCGGTATCAGGCGCTTTTCTTCCCGCAAGCACATCGTAAAATGCATCTACAACTACACTGTTCTTACCCAATAAAGTGATCTTGTCCCCCTTGTTCATGGTGAAATTGATATCAGAAAATAACAATTGTCCATTTTCAGAATAACTGAGGTTCTTAACTTCTAAAATTTGATCCCCAACTTCACGCTTTGGTTCCCAGATAATGCCCGGATACTTTCGGCTACTGGGTTTGATATCGGCAACATTGATCTTTTCTAACAATTTCTTCTTGGCTGTCGCTTGTCGTGACTTGGAAGCATTGGCACTAAATCTGTCAATGAATGCCTGCAATTCCGCCTTTTTCGTTTCGGCCTTCTTGTTTTGATTGAGCTTTTGTCTTAAAGCCAACTGGCTGGATTCGTACCAAAAGGTATAATTTCCGGTGAACAGATTGATTTTAGAAAAGTCGATATCTACCGTATGTGTGCAAACTGTGTCCAAAAAGTGCCTGTCGTGCGAAACTACAATCACTGTATTCTTAAAGTCAAGTAAGAAATCCTCTAACCAGGTCACCGTTTGGATATCCAGATCGTTAGTAGGCTCATCCAGGATCAAAATGTCCGGATCACCGAACAGGGCTTGTGCCAATAAAACACGAACCTTCTCCGCACCTGACAATTCTGACATTGACTTATAATGAAGATCTTCGTGTATACCGATTCCGGATAATAAACTTGCTGCTTCGGGTTCTGCATTCCAGCCATTCATTTCAGCAAATTTTTCTTCCAATTCACCTGCTTTAATCCCATCTTCATCACTAAAATCAGGCTTCATGTAGATGGCGTCCTTTTCTTTCATTAGATTCCACAATTCCTTGTGCCCTTTCATTACAGTATCAAGCACGGAGTGGTTGTCGAATGAGTTGTGATCCTGAGAAAGCACAGCCATCCTTTTTCCGGGTTCAATCGAAATATGACCTGTATTGGCATCAATGGCACCCGAAAGAATCTTCAAAAAAGTCGATTTACCTGCACCATTGGCACCGATGACACCATAGCAATTGCCAGGGGTAAAAGTGATGTTAACATCATCGAATAAAACTCTTTTCCCGTATTGGAGAGAAATATTATTTGCTGAAATCATTGCCTTTTAATTTTAAGGCCGCAAAGGTACAAATTTATCGTAATATGACTACTTTAAAGGTCTAAACTAAACGTTAATCAATGAGTACTTCAACTTCAAAACCCGGATATCTATTTTGGATAATAGTTGTTTTAGCACTTCTATGGAACCTGGCCGGAGTGAGCCAATTTTTTGCACAAGCAATGAACACTGAATCGTGGAGAGCCAACTTTACACCAGAGATGTTGGAAATAATGGACAATTTACCCCTGTGGTATATTGTTGTTTTTGCCATCGCTGTTTTCATTTCCACATTTGCCTGCGTCTTTTTACTCTTTCGAAAAAAACTTGCGGTACCACTTTTTCTGATAGGTTTCTTTGCAGTCACCATTCAATGTACTTTCAATCTGTTTATCAATGAAGCCAAGGCCTTTTATGGATTCGGACAAATTGCGATTACGATTATCCTCCCAATAGTCAGTTTTGCACTTTATTGGTATGCCAGAAAATGTGAAAAAAAAGGTTGGCTTACTTAGATGCTTGCTTGATTTTCTTCTTGATAAAGCTATGGTAATACATGCCCAAGCTGCTAATCAGTAGCAGATATATTCCAAGCAGTAAAAGGCTGGTGGCCTGCTCGGGTAGGAGGTTCATTCCCATAGGTACCTGCTCACTGTAAAGAAAACCGGCTATAACGATCAGATTAAACGAAATGAGCACGATGATCATATACATCAGATAATTGGCATAAAACAAAAAACTGAGTCGCATGTCAAAACTTTCCCTTCTTCTAAACAATCTATTACTAAAGATGTAGTAAGCAGTAACACTTGCTAAGGCGGTGGTTATCAAAAATACCTCAACCAAACTAAGGCTACCCACCAACTGCAGCGCTCCTAGCGGTAAGTAGATCAAAGTGGGAATTAACGTTAGAAAGATGAAAGCTCCCTGATGCTGCTGTAAAGTTAATTTCATATTCTATTAACCCATTTTCAAGCTTCTGGTTTCATCCAAAGCCATACTATCTCGAACTTATATAAAAAATGTGGCATACGATTCGAACAAAATCTTAGGTAAAGTCGTATGATGATTGTAATTGCGATTATAATACATCACAATTATTTATTTGACAATTGAAACGAATAGGTATTATTGAAATATTTGTTTCACAAAATTTACTAGACAAATGGAAAATATGAGTAAAAAGAGAGTTGCGATACTCGCAACAGATGGATTTGAGGAGTCAGAATTTACCAGACCACGTCAAGCATTTGAAGATGCTGGTATGAAGGTAGATATTATATCCGAGAAGTCCGGTAAAATTAAATCTTGGAAGGATGGAAATTGGGGATCTGAATTTTCAGTAACCAAAACACTGGATGAAGCAAACGAGAGCGATTATAATGCTTTAATGTTGCCAGGCGGTGTGATTAATCCAGACAAGTTGCGAAGAAATGAAAAGGCAGTTAGTTTTGTACGTTCATTCTTCAAGAGTCATAAGCCAGTAGGTGCTATATGTCACGCACCTTGGTTGCTAGCAGAGGCTGATGTACTGGAAGGTAGAAAAATCACCTCATTTGAGTCAATCAAGACAGATATGATGAATGCTGGAGCAACCTGGTATGACAAAGAAGTGGTAGTAGACCAGGGATTGGTCACAAGCCGAAACCCAAATGACTTGCCTGCTTTCTGCAACAAGATGGTAGAAGAAGTCAGGGAAGGAAAACACCAACTTCAAACCGCATAAAACCATACAACTTCATTGATTAGTTAATGAAGCACTATGAGATATACCTCAGTGATTAATTTCGCTGGGGTATTTTTTTTATCCCGGATTAAGTAGTTCGCGATGACATATTAGCCAATTTTTCCATAGATATCTAGCACTACGCCACAGAGATAAATACCTTAGCTTCTTAATTTTACAATAATGGAACAATGATTGTAATAGTATTTAAGAACAAGAATGATTAATAAATGAGAAATTTAATCTTTTACGCCTTGGCTTTTTTATGGGTTTCTGTACTGACAGGACAGGGAAGCAATGAAAATACGGGTTCCCTAAATGATGGTACTATAGATTCACAATACGATTACTTGCTTGATAAATCAAATAATTACCAACAGTATAAGGTGGTTCGCAAGGATTTCCTCAACAAATTTTATGGCAACGTTGCTGACACACTTGAATCCAATAATAATGAAATAGCAAATCTGAATCGTACAATCATTATGCAGGAGGAAAGTGTCGATTCCATGAAAAGTAAGGTAGAAACGTTGCAATCTGATTTGGCACAAGTGAATAAGGAAAAAGACAGTTTTTCGCTTTTCGGTATCTTGCTCAATAAAAGCACTTATAATACTATGATGTGGAGCTTGATTCTAGGACTATTAGGTGCATTGATTTTCTATATTTTCAGATTTAATCGAAGCCATGCTGTAACGGCTAAAGCGAAAGAAAATCTGAGCAAAACAAAAAGTGAATTTGATGCATACAGAAAGAAAACGCTTGAAAAAGAACAGGTGTTAATGCGCAAGTTGCAAGATGAATTGAATAAGAATGAGATGAATATGGGCTAGAGGTTAATCATTTATCTCTATGATGGACTGTCTTTGTCGATTGACAGTCAGTTTGGTCACATCCGGTCTGCTGTAATGTCCTGCAGGATCAAAGTTTTGTCTTTCTTCCAATACTCGATTAAAGTCTAATTCTGCAGTAAGCAGAATTTCCTGATTACACACAGGTTCTAAGATCCACTGACCATCAGGTCCTGCGATACAAGAACCGCCATCCGACAAAATTTCAGGAGCATTTTCCAATATTAATTCGAGGTGTGGTGTATGGTCTGGAAAATCTGACTTTCTCATCAGCCCGGATACTCCTATGGAATAGCTTCTAGATTCTTCAGCGATGAATCGCGTAAGGTTTTCCGTATTTCTTTTTGCCCCAGGCCAAACTGCCACGTGAAGATTTTCACCCATTGCATACAATGCTGTTCTGGACAAGGGCATCCAATTTTCCCAGCAATTTAATCCACCCACAGTGAAAGTTTTCAAGCCATGGACTTGTAAACCATTTCCATCGCCAGGTGCCCAGGTAAGACGTTCTTCGAAAGTTGGCTGCAATTTGCGGTGAATGGATTGAATTTCACCTTTCTGACTGATATAAATTAACGAACAATAGATGCTGTGATTTCCCCGGTCTGGGGCACGTTCTATGGTTCCCAAATATACCGCAATGTTATTGCTATGTGCAGCCTTGCATATTCCATCCAAATCACCTTTATTAATCTCAATGGCATTCTTGACATAGTGCGCATGAACTTCCTTCTGAATTTTAGAGTTGAATTGAGCTCCATCTGTTAGGGAAACCCAATAGGGATATCCAGGTAGAATGGCTTCTCCAAATGTAACGAGATCAGCTTTTTCTGCGCCCGCTTTGTTAATCCATTGTATGACTTTATCGATGGTAGCACTTTTGTCTAGCCATATGGGGGCGATTTGTGCCAATGCTACCTTTAGTACAGAATGATCCATTGATCAATAAGTTTATTTGGCAAATAATTGGCCTATATCCTTGAAAGCTTTAAATTCTAAAGCATTTCCTTCCGTATCCTTGAAAAACATCGTAGCCTGTTCCCCGGGAAGGCCTTTAAACCGGATGTAAGGTTCAATGATAAATTGAAGTTCATGTTTTTTGAGCCGGTCGGCCAAAACTTCCCAATCTTCCCACTTAAGCACGACACCAAAATGAGGAATTGGAACATCATGCCCATCTACTGGGTTGCTACTTTGATCAGCTACATAATTCTCCTTTACATGAATGACCAATTGATGTCCGTAAAAGTCAAAGTCAACCCATTGGTCATCACTGCGTCCCTCAGAACAATTCAAAACATTGCCATAAAAAGCGCGCGCTCTTGAGAGATTTTCAACTGGTATCGCTAAATGAAATGGTTGGATACTCATATTAAATGTTTTTAGCTAACCAGTCGCCTACTTCACTGGTTTTATATGATTTATTTCCATCAGCCAGATCTTCGGTAACAATTCCTTCTGATAGCGATTGATTAACGACTTCTCTGATGGCTTGTGCTTCCTCATCTAAATTAAGATCTTCAAACATCATAGCGGCTGATAACACAGTCGCTAGAGGATTAGCAATATTTTTTCCTGCAGCCTGTGGATAGGACCCATGAATGGGTTCATAAAGTCCGATACTTTCTCCAACGGATGCGGAAGGCATTAATCCCATGGAACCAGAGATAACAGAAGCTTCATCGGTGAGAATATCACCAAATAAATTCATGGTCACCAATACATCGTAGGCATTGGGCCATTGAACCAAACGCATGGCTACGGCATCCACAAATTCATAGGAAACCTCTACTTCAGGATAATCTTTTTCCATCCTTTGAAAGGTCTCTCTCCACAGTCTGGAAGTTTCTAACACATTCGCTTTGTCCACACAGCAAAGCTTTTTAGATCTCTTCATCGCGATTTCAAAGCCTTTCTTTGCTATCCGTACCACCTCTGCTCTGGTATAGGTGCAAGTATCAAAGGCCGTCTCACCATTGTCTTTACGACCTCTTTGTCCAAAATATATACCTCCTGTCAACTCTCTGAGAAATACCAGATCTGTACCCTCTATTCGCTCCCTCCTTAAAGGTGATTTATCGATCAGCGATGGGAAGGTAAAAGTGGGTCTTACATTGGCAAACAACCCCAGTTTCTTTCTCATTTTTAGCAATCCTTGTTCCGGTCTGACCTTTGCCGAAGGATCATTGTCAAATCGAGGATGACCTATGGCTCCAAATAGCACAGCATCGGAACTGACACAGATTTCGTGCGTCTCATCAGGGTAGGGTTCCCCCACTGCATCTATCGCTGCAGCTCCCGTTAATGCAGGCTTCCATTCGATATGATGATCGAATCTGGTGGCAATTGCATTACATACTTTCACTGCCTGATCAATCACTTCCGGGCCAATCCCATCTCCGGCCAATAGTGCAATTTTTAAATTCATTTTTATATTCGTATTTGTTTTGTCAGTTATATCAAATTCAGCATCTTTTCAGTCGCTTTGATCGCCGAGACCGTTTGATCTGAATCTAAACCTCTTGTTTTAATGGTTCCCGTTTTGGTCTCCCATGAAATAATGGTTTCACATAAGGCATCTGAATCACTCCCCCTGGGTATTCGTACAGCATAATCGACCAGTTTGGGAAAGGCCATTTGCTTGGCTGCATAAATTTTTCGAAGCGCATTAATAAAAGCATCGTATTGCCCGTCACCTTGCGCGTGCGCCTCGATCTCTTCACCATTCATTTCAAGAGAAATGGAGGTGGAAGGTCTCAGTCCTTTAGCATGAGTCAGCACATATGATTTTATAATGACATTCTTTTGGAGCTTACTGCTGTCCAATACATCAGAAATTATAAATGGCAAATCGTACTTAGTAACGATCTCTTTTTTATCTCCCAGCTCAATAATGCGTTGCGTCACCTTTTTCAAGTCTTCGTCATTCAGACTCAGTCCCAATTCCTGCAGGTTCTTCTTGATGTTTGCCTTCCCACTGTTTTTGCCAAGAGCATACTTCCGCTTTCGACCAAATCTCTCCGGAAGTAAATCATTGAAATATAAATTTTTCTTACTGTCGCCATCTGCATGGATGCCTGCAGTTTGTGTAAAAACATTTTCACCCACTATGGGCTTGTTCACCGGTACACCAAAACCTGAAAAGTTTGAAACGAGTTGACTTACCTTGTACAATGCAGATTCCTTCACCCCTATCTCAATTTCATCCATAAAATCGTTAATGACCGCAACCACGGAAGCTAAGGGCGCATTTCCAGCGCGTTCTCCCATCCCATTAATGGTAAGGTGCAAGCCGTGAACACCTGCTTTAAGGGCTTCCATCACATTGGCAACACTTAAGTCATAGTCATTGTGACCATGAAAATCAAAATGAGTATTAGGATATCTGGCAATGATCTCTGAAAGATATTCATAAGTCTCACCATAGGTTAAGATGCCTAAAGTATCTGGTAATAGTACCCGCTCGATGGATTCATTGGTAATAAAATCAAGGTAGTCAAAAACATAGGATTTCGAGTTCCGCATCCCGTTGCTCCAGTCTTCCAGGTAGACATTGGTTTTTATCCCTTTTTGCAAAGCTTGTTCAATACACTCATGAATCTCTGCAAAATGTTGTTCCGGAGTTTTTTTCAATTGGTGAGTTAGATGATTCATGGAGCCTTTGGTCAATAAATTTTGAACAACGGCGCGAGCTTCACTCATCCAGTCAAGCGATTTCCCTCCATCAACAAATGTTAGCACTTCTATTCGCTCCCTTAAATTACGACTTCCTGCCCAGGAAGTAATTTCCTTTACAGCCCGCATTTCTCCTTCGGAAACCCTTGCCGAAGCAACCTCAATTCTATCTACTAAAAGTTCTTCTAAAAGCAATTTGGCAAGCGTAAGCTTTTCAGATTCTGAGAAAGATACTCCTGAAGTCTGTTCACCATCTCTTAGGGTGGTGTCCATTATTTCCAATTTACGCTTGGTCATCATCTAGAAGGGTAGTCCAGAAGCAAATTCCTCGATCTCAGATTTCATATTGCTCAGATAATCTATATCGTCAAAGCCATTGAGCATGTTATCTTTCTTATAACCATTGATATCGAATTTTTCCTGATCACCAGTTGCCAGAATAGTCACAGTCTGTTCCGGCAAATTCACTTCAAACTCAGCATCCGCATTTTTCTCAATTTCAGTAAAAATTTTATTTAGAAATGAAGCGCTGACCTGTACAGGCAGGACACCGACATTCAGGCAGTTTCCTCGAAATATGTCTGCAAAGAAAGATGAAATCACACATCTGAATCCATAATCGTAAACGGCCCATGCTGCGTGTTCACGCGAAGATCCGGAACCGAAATTTTTACCTCCTACCAATATTTTTCCGGAGTAGGTTGGATTGTTCAGTACAAAATCAGCTTTGGGGCTACCATCACTATTATACCTCCAATCCCGGAATAGATTGTCACCAAATCCCTTACGTTCGGTTGCCTTTAAAAATCGGGCAGGTATGATCTGGTCTGTATCCACATTTTCAATGGGCATGGGAACAGCCGTACTTCTTAATACTTTGAATTTATCGTAAGCCATATTTATTCTTTTGTGGTTTAAACGGTTTGAGCCACTAGGCCAATACCGCATCTTCTTTTAACAATTCTCTCGGATCGGTTACTCTGCCTGTTACTGCCGCGGCAGCAGCAGAGTATGGGCTTGCAAGCAAGGTTCTGGAACCCGGTCCTTGTCTGCCTTCGAAGTTTCGATTAGAGGTACTGACAGCATATTTTCCTGCAGGCACCTTGTCATCATTCATGGCCAGACAAGCTGAACATCCAGGTTCTCTTAATTCGAAACCGGCTTCTTCTAGGATGTCTAATAACCCTTCTTCTTTAATGGCACGCTCCACTTTATGGGATCCAGGTACCAGCCATGCCACCACATTGTCTGCTTTTTTTCTGCCCTTCACGATAGATGCAAAGGCGCGAAAGTCTTCAATTCGTCCATTGGTACAAGACCCTATAAATACGTAATCTACCGGTTTTCCAATCATAGCCTCACCCTCATTAAAATCCATGTATCCCAGAGATTTTCTGTAAGTAGATACTCCACCGGCAACCTCCTCAGCATGTGGAATGCTCCTTGAAATACCGATCCCCATTCCAGGATTGGTTCCGTACGTGATCATAGGCTCGATATCTGAGGCTTCGAAATTATATTCCTCATCGAAAACAGCATCTGCGTCAGTTTTCAAGGTTTCCCAATACAACATGGCTTTATCCCAGTCAGCACCCTTGGGCGTAAATTCTCGACCTCGTATATAGTCAAAAGTCTTCTCATCTGGTGCAATCATCCCGCCTCTTGCACCCATTTCGATGCTCAAGTTACAAACCGTCATTCTTCCCTCCATCGTCATGTTCTCAAAAACCTGCCCTGCGTATTCTACGAAGTGACCAGTAGCACCTGAGGTGGTCAACTTAGAAATGATATACAATGCAACGTCTTTAGGAGTGACGCCAAAGGTCAGTTCGCCTTTAATATTGATCCGCATTTTCTTAGGCTTAGGCTGCATGATGCATTGAGTGGCCAGAACCATTTCTACCTCAGAAGTACCGATTCCGAAAGCGATCGCACCAAATGCTCCATGTGTTGATGTATGTGAATCTCCGCATACAATGGTTGCCCCAGGTAATGTAATGCCGTACTCAGGCCCCACAACATGAACAATACCGTTTTTCTCATGCCCCAGGCCCCAATGACTGATGCCGTATTCCCTGGCATTAGCCTCTAAAGCTTTCAGTTGATTTGCTGATAATGGATCCTCGACCGGCAAATGCTGATTCTTAGTTGGTGTATTGTGATCTGCAGTTGCAAATGTCCTGTCGGGAAAAATTACGCCACTTCTTCTTGCCTTGATTCCACGAAAGGCGACCGGACTGGTCACTTCATGGACCATGTGGCGATCAATGAATAATACATCCGGACCGTCCTCCAAACTTCGCACCACATGCGAATCCCACACTTTATCGAATAATGTCTTTGCCATCTCTATTGATTTGTAAGACAGCAAATTTAAAAAATTTAAAGACAATGACTGACAGATGTGAGGCTAAGAATATTGCGAATAAGATATTTTGTAGCTAAATATTAAGATATTAGCGCTTATTATCAAATCAGAAACAAAATGCCACAGATTAATCAATCATTGGGTGAGTTTATCATTGAAAATCAAAATGAATTTAAATATTCATCCGGAGAACTGTCCCGCCTGATTAATTCGATCAGACTGGCTGCAAAGATGGTCAACCACAAGGTTAACAAAGCAGGATTAGTTGACATTGTAGGTCAAATAGGTGAGACCAATGTGCAGGGAGAAGCCCAACAGAAACTGGATGTCTATGCCAATGATGTTTTTGTCAATGGATTGATTAACAGGAATATAGTTTGTGGAATCGCTACGGAAGAAGAGGAAGATTTTTTATCCATCAAGGGGCGGCAAGGCCGAAACGAGAATAAATACGTGGTTTTGATCGATCCGCTGGATGGTTCTTCTAATATAGATGTCAATGTTTCAGTTGGCACCATATTCTCTATTTACCGCAGAGTTACAGAGGTGGGCAAACCAGTAGAGTTGCAAGACTTTTTGCAGCCGGGGCATAAGCAAGTAGCTGCAGGTTATATCGTTTATGGCACCAGCACTATTTTCGTCTATACTACCGGGCATGGTGTCAATGGTTTTACCCTCAATCCCGCCATTGGAACCTACTACCTTTCCCATCCTAATATGATGTTCCCGGAAAAAGGTTCTATTTACTCTGTGAATGAAGGTCATTATGTCCATTTCCCGCAAGGGGTGAAAGATTACATCAAATATTGTCAGAAAGAAGAGGAAGACAGACCTTATACATCCAGGTATATTGGTTCCATGGTCAGTGATTTCCATCGCAATATGATAAAGGGAGGCATCTATTTTTATTCAAGCACTTCCTCTAACCCTCAAGGTAAATTAAGACTCTTATATGAATGTAATCCTTTGGCGTTCATTGCTGAACAGGCTGGTGGTAAGGCCTCGGATGGTTTTGGTAGAATTCTGGATATCCAACCTACTGAACTACATCAGCGCGTACCCTTCTTCTGCGGTGTAAAATCTATGGTGGATAAGGCAGAAGAGTTTATGCAGAGGTACGATTAGCTGGATGTCGAAACTACCTGAAAAACACAGATTTATAGACCTATCTGACTATGGCCGCAAACCTGCGGCATGGATCGCGCATCAAGTCAAAGATACATATATAACTCCGGTTCACATCACACTCTCCTTTCTGTTTGTGGGAATTGGAGCTTCTTTAGCGATCTTCTATGACATGCCCCTTCTAGCTGGAATTTTGATCATATTAAAGTCAATTCTGGATGCTGCAGATGGAGAATTATCTCGGGTGAAGCAGAAACCCTCTTTCGTAGGAAGGTACTTGGATTCTATTTGTGATATCATATTAAATGCTTCATTTCTCTTCATCATTGGGTATAAAACACATTATGATATTTTATATATTATGATCGCTTTATTAATGATGCAGCTTCAAGGTACACTCTACAATTACTATTATGTCATTTTAAGAAACAGAGTTAGAGGTGATCTTACCAGTCGGGTTTTAGAAACTGAAGCGCCTAAAGCGATGCCGTATGAAAGTCAAAGGCTAGTCACTTTTTTGTATCGCATTTATAACCTCTTGTACATCTTTTTTGATAAAGTGATCTATCATTTAGACCCTTCTGCTTCACAAGATCCTTTATCGCCAACTTGGTTCATGACTGGTGTTTCTATTTTCGGATTAGGGTTTCAGCTCCTGGTCATGGCCTTGCTACTCAACTTGGGTATGGCCTTTTTGATCATACCTTATTTCATAGTAACTTCTCTGGGTATTCCCCTTTTTATCTTTATAAGAAAAACATTTTCGTAGAAGATTGAGAAGGCTTGGTCTTGTAAATTTACCCCCCAGGCAAATATGCGCATAAATGTGCTACATCGGAAAACATATTTCGTTCTACAAAGGTTACATCTCCAGAATTAATACTAATGAGAATAACTTTATTACTAACCCTACTTTTCGTTTTTCAACTTGGATTTTCACAAAGTTTCACGATTAGTGGTAATATTCGAGATGCAGAATCTGGTGAAGACTTAATAGGTGCCACTGTTTCCGTACAGGAACTGCCTGGGACAGGTACTTCTGCTAATGCTTATGGTTTCTATTCCCTGACACTAGAAAAAGGAGAATATACTTTAGTGTACGAATTTATTGGGCTGGAGAATGAGATTAGAAAAATAAATCTGGACAAGCCTCTGGAAATTAATGTGGAGCTGGGCCAGGGATCGATAGAAATGGAAGAGGTAGTGGTTACAGCGGAACGCGAGGATGCCAATGTTTCAGAAACCAAAATGAGTGTTACTAAAATTGATCCCAGAGACATCGAAACCGTTCCTGTTATCTTTGGTGAGAAAGATATTATCAAGACATTGCAACTTACTCCCGGCGTCAAGTCAGCAGGAGAAGGGAACAGTGGATTTTATGTACGAGGTGGTGGTATAGACCAGAACCTAATATTGCTGGATGAAGCTCCTGTCTACAATGCCTCACACTTACTAGGCTTCTTCTCCGTTTTCAATTCTGATGCCATCAAGGATGTAACCTTGTACAAAGGTGGGATTCCCGCAGAGTATGGAGGAAGGGCGTCTTCTGTTATGGATATCAAGATGAAAGATGGGAATAGCAAACGGCTAGGTGTTTCTGGAGGAATAGGTTTGATTTCTTCGCGCTTGACTGTCGAAGCACCTATTGTGAAGGATAAAGGATCTTTCATGATATCTGGCCGCCGGACTTATGCGGATGTATTTCTCAATTTTGCCACCAATGAACAATTGAAGAATTCTACACTGTACTTTTATGATCTTAATGCGAAAGCCAATTATAGAATTGGAAAAAAAGACCGGGTCTACCTGTCAGGATATTTCGGCAGAGACATATTTGGCTTCAATAATAATCAATTTGGTTTTGACTGGGGAAATACCACAGGTACTTTGAGATGGAATCACTTGTTTAGTGACAAATTTTTTTCGAACACTTCGGTTATTTTCAGTGACTATGATTACAAGTTTAAGGTAACTTTTGCTGAGAATGCAAATTTTGCTGTTAGTTCAGGGATTAAGGACTGGAATATTAAACAGGATTTTTCATGGTTTCCTAGCCCTAATAATACGGTGAAGTTTGGTTTCAATGGCATTTATCATACCTTTTTGCCTGGATCCATTTCTACAGATGAAAACAGCATTTTTAATTCAGACACCATTCCTGAAAACTATGCGCTGGAAGGTGCTTTGTACATTCAGAATGAGCAAAAGATTAATTCCTGGTTGAGTCTGAATTATGGATTGAGATATGCCATGTTTAATCAGATTGGTCCCGGAACGGTAAAAACATATAATCCTGATGGGGAAATCACCAGTGAGGAGACCTTTAAGGAGTGGAATAGTATCAAGTATTATGGAGGATTGGAGCCCAGAGTTGCTGCAAAGTTTGGTTTGGACGAGAAAAGTTCATTGAAATTATCATACACCCGGAATTATCAATTTGTACATCTGTTAAGCAATTCAACGACTACAACACCAACAGATGTTTGGGTGCCATCCAGTGTGAATGTGAAACCACAGATCAGTGATCAAATCGCTTTAGGGTATTTCAGAAATCTATTTGACAATGCCTATGAATTTTCATTGGAGACCTATTATAAAACGCTGGAAAACCAGATTGACTATAAGAATGGCGCGGATCTGGTGCTGAACCCTGATGTAGAAAGTGAATTGGTCTTTGGTGATGGTTATGCTTATGGAGCAGAAATATTTCTGAGAAAGCGAAAAGGCGACTTCACCGGTTGGATCAGTTATGCAATCGGTAGAACTTTCAGACGTTTTGCAGAGATTAATAATGGGGACTATTTTCCGGCCAGACAAGACAGAATTCATGATCTGGCAGTTGTGGGCATTTATAATATTACCCCTAGGTGGAATGTTTCCGGAACCTTTGTTTTTTATACAGGGGACGCGGCAACCTTTCCGTCCGGTCGCTATGAATTAGAGGGTATTTCAGTTCCTTATTTTACGGAGAGGAATGGTTATAGATTCCCTAGTTACAACAGAATGGACCTTGGGGTGACCTACATTAGTAGTAAAAGTGATCGATTTGAATCGAGTTGGAATTTGTCGGTTTATAATGTATACGGCAGACAGAATCCATTCACCATTGATTTTAGGCAAAGTGAAGAGAATCCTAATGAAAATGAGGCATTTCAAATTGCCTTGTTCAGATGGGTGCCTTCATTGACCTACAACTTTAAATTTTAGAATGATGAGACTTTGGTTTTATATAATGATGATAGGCTGGTTAGCGATTTCTTGTGAAAAAGTGATTGATATTGACCTAAACGATGCAAATCCTAACATAGTAGTAGAGGCTGAACTCTATCAAGGTGAAAGGGACTTCGAAGTGAAATTGAGTTATACCAGTTCGTTTTTTGAAGAAGAGGAGCAAGAAATTGTAGACAATGCGTTTGTTACATTAACAGAGGTGGGTGGAGAAACCGTGGAAGTACCGTATGCAGAGGATGGACTTTACAGAATCGAAGATTACCTTGCAAAGGACGACAAGCAATATACATTAAGCATTGATGTAGATGGTGTGAATTATTCTTCGACAGCGGATATGCCTCCAAATGTGACCTTGGATTCCATTGAACAGAGAGACCCGATGGGACCATTTATGGGTGATGGAGGAAAGGTTTTATTTCTTCACTGGAACGATAACCCTGACCAGGAGAATTATTATAGGGTGATCTATGCTTTGAATGACACCTTGCGCAGAAGTCGCGAGGATGTTTTCATTTTTGATGATGGGTTTGTCAATGGTAATGAAACGGAGATCCCCTTGTTTGTCAGATTATTCGATCCTGGTGATACTGTCGATGTTCAGTTTTTGGCCATTGACCCTAAAGCATACGATTACCTTCTGACATTAAATACCATTATAGGGAATGGGCAACCAAGTGCTGCACCAGCGAATCCGAATTCTAATTTCACGAATGGTGCTTTAGGTTACTTCGCAGTCTATAATGGTGACCAAAAGCGCATCATTATCGAGGAGTAAATTCTTCTGAAGAGGTAGAATGGGATGAAGGATTACAAGGCCTTATTGGCATAGGTGTGCTTTCAACTAGGATTTATTTGTGAATTTCCTGAATTCATGACTCAATATATGTTGTAATTAATATATTGCAACATAAAATATTAGAGAGATGTCTGAACTTAAGCCTATACTCCATGAATTCTACAAAAATGAAAAAGCCAAAGCTAATGATGTATTTCTGAGACAGCCGGATGGAGGCGTTTATAAGGAATATACTTGGGCAGAAGCCGGTCAGGCTGCTCGTAAGTTTGTCAACGTACTGAAAGGCAAAGGGTATAAAAAGGGGGACCATATTGCATTAATTTCAAAGAATTGTTGTCATTGGATTATAGCGGACCTTGCTTTGATGATGGGTGAATTTGTAAGTGTACCCCTATATGCAAATCTGAGTAATGATCAATTGAATGTTGTGCTCGAAAAAAGTGATGCTAAATTGCTATTGGTGGGAAAATTAGATGAATGGGATCATTTGTCGAAAGGAGTTCCCGCAGATATGCCTATCATCAAATTTCCACACTATCAAGGTAACGCCACTATTGACCGAGGAGAAGATTGGGATGACTTGCTTGCCAATGCACAACCTATGGAAGGTGACCCACTTCCACCTATTAAGGATTTGTGGACCATCTTATTTACTTCAGGAACAACAGGTACACCTAAGGGAGTGATGTTGACCCACGAACACTTGAGTATACTGATTGATAGAGAAATGGAAGAGGCCAATATGGGATTATACGAGATGACTAATCCGAGATTCTTTTCATTTCTTCCATTAAATCACATTGCTGAACGTGTATTGGTAGAAGTCGGAGGTATCACTGCCGGTGGATCTATATCGTTTGCAGAGTCATTAGATACTTTTGTGGATAATTTGAAGAGCACCAATCCTACTCTCTTTTTTGCAGTACCCAGAATCTGGACTAAATTTCAGCAAGGGGTTTTTGCTAAAATGGAGCCGAAGAAGATGGATCGATTACTCAAGATTCCAATTATCTCAGGAATTGTAAAAAATAAAATCAAAAAAGGGCTGGGTTTAGGTGACACTCAGATATTTCTGACTGCTGCTGCTCCAACGCCGGTTGCATTGAAGCGCTGGTATAATCGGCTAGGCATTAAACTCAGGGAGATCTATGGAATGACTGAAACTTGTGGAGGAATTACCATGACTCCTAAGAATGAGGATAAAGAAGGAACCGTCGGAAAAGCCATTTCGATCACAGAAGTAAAATTAGATACTGAAACTGGAGAGATTCTTTCTAAAGCACCCTGGAACATGTCGGGCTACTACAAGGAGGAAGAAAAAACCAGGGAGGTATTGCAAGACGGATGGATGCATACAGGTGACAAAGGAGTGATGGATTCCAATGGTTGGTTGAGAATTGTAGGAAGGACTTCAGATACCTTCAAATCGGCAAAAGGAAAGTACATCTTGCCAGTCCCTATCGAAGATAAATTAATCAGTAATGAAAATATTGAGCAAATTTGTCTGGTAGGACTTGGTCTACCTCAGCCATTGGCACTCATTAATCTGTCTGAAAGTGGAAAAACTGCTTCAAAGGAAAGTGTGGAGGAAAGTTTGACAAATCATCTGGAAGAGGTGAATAAAAACCTTGGAGCTTATGAAAAAGTTTCCAGCTATGTCATTACGAAGGACGACTGGACCATCGATAATAAGCTGATCACTCCGACTTTAAAAGTGAGACGTGGATTCATTCATGATCAATACAATGAAAAGTATGATGACTGGGCAGAATCCAAAGAGAAGGTAATTTGGGAGCAATAAGATTATAAAGCTCTTGATTCGCAGGTTCGCGGTGCATAGTCAGGACAGAGCTGTGGAGGAATAGCAGCGTAGATAAAGTGCACTTTGCCATTGTTGAGATGCATAGATCCTGTCACTTCTACATTGCAATCACTTGAGAAGAAATCTTTTGATAACTTAAATTCATCAGAGTTCCAATTGGCCTCTATGGATGTATTTTGATCGTTAAAGTTGGAAATAATGATGCCCTCATTGCTGTCTTGATTTCTTTCGATTGTAATGGTGTATTGATTAGGCTGACTTGAGCAGGTCTCCGTCATTTCATGCTGGCCCAACAAGTCGCTTATGATCTTTTCTACGTCAAATTCACAACAACAATCTACCATCGCATCTCGATCGAAATTGCTGCCAAATTCATTGGTGCAACCTCTTTTTTGACTGCATGAAAATAATAGACCGATGCCAAATAAAATGAGATACTTCATAATATCATTGACATCAAAACTATGAATAACCCTATATCGACGTAGGAATAAAGATGTTGCTTTAGATGAGCAAATGTCTTACAGAACTAAATAATTCTCTAATCACCCTTATTGCCAATCTTTGTAATGTTCGTGGTTTTTAATTCAATTTCACCTTCGATGGGCACCAAGTTCTTTTTAGTCACCACATCAGTGGGCTTCGCGCCCTTACCGTTGAAGGTTGCTTTAATCTGACCTTCGCTAAATTGAGATATGTTGACTTCTCCTTCGATCATAGTTATGCTGGACATACTACCCATGCTATCTCCCGGCAGAAACTGAACATTAATTTTTTGCTTTGCTCCCGGCGTAAACATAAATGCATTTAGCGTTCCTGCCGGGTCAGCGATAAAGTCCTCTGGTCCATAGATGTTAAATATTAAAGCATCCTTGCTTTTTACATCCTTGAACCTAATTGCGACGAAAGACTTTTCACCAGCAAAATTGAAGGACATATCACAGTAATTATCCTGAAGTTGCTCAGAATTGTAATCTTTACCATCTACAGTTACCTTGAAAAAGCCTGAAACGCGATCATCATTTTTAGGAAGAGTTCTATTTTCGCTGTTCTCTTCTTCAGAGACTTCACTTCCATTAACTTTTGGAGTTTCTGAATTTCCGCACGAGACCAGTATTGAGGCGAACAGAAATAGTGGCAATATAAATTTCATATTGAGTGGGTTTGTTTTCATAAAATATACGAAATATCTGGGAATCCAAAATTTAAACAAATAGACAACAATTACAGAATGTCAGATATCGATAAACTTTAGGAATAATAAGGTTATGTATCTGTAGAGATGTGATCCCAGTCTTGATTCTTGTGAGTGGTTAACCAATTTAAGGCGTATAAACGCTCATATACGACTCCCGGGTGAACTTTCTCTACTTCTCTGCCTTTCTTTTTAGCATCTAAGCAGGCCCAATAGAATCTATAGTACAAATCTTTAGCGTCTACAATGGACGAGTACTCAATAACTGTCCGATGCTTTTCCATAAATTCAGATGGTTTCAGCTCAGACCCGATAGGGTAGTGTTCCCCGTCAATCTTAGACAAATCTGCCATCTTATTAGGAAAGTTTAATTCATCCACAATGCCTAAAGCCCAGCACAGTGTCCATATTCCTTCACATTTCCAGGTCTCAAATGTTTTAGCCTCTTGGGTAGGATTTTTAAGAAATTCAATTTCCTGAGGAGTCAGTAAGTTTATTATTTCGTGTTTATTGGCAAATTGCAAAGCTTGCTCACCTTTGATATTATTAAAGGCTACCAAATTGGTCAAAGCCAAGGCCACTATCCGTTCACTGATCTCTTTCGCGCTCCTAAATGTTGTGTTTTCCTCAGTGGGAATAGGAGGCAGTTTAGGATTAACTGTGATGCCAAGACTCTTAATATATTTTTCTGACGTCGTCTTACGGTCCGCCTGTTCAGGTATTTCAGTTTCACTTCCATCAAAATATTTTGCTAAAATTTCGACTTTCAGTTCAGAAACATTACTGTTACCTTCAGTATCGAGGATGAGGTTAAGGTCCTGATCTAACCAGGACTGATTCAGGCTATTCATCAGCCCTGTTCTTGGCTGGGCAAAAACCACGGCATCTGTTGCAGATGCAAGATGATCAACCAGTGCTTTAAATTCCTTTTCCGCATTACTTTCCATAATGATGGAGAATTCGGAATTGATGGTCTCTATTTTTTTTAGAAGCAAATTTTTAATGTCTTCATATTTGGTCTGAATGGATTGAACCAAATTATACATCCCTTGAAGATTAGAAGTAACTGGACAATTGACATCCTTAAGTTCAAACCCTAAGGTATCCCGTTCACGATATCTGATCTTAATTCTCTTTTTTCCTTGAAGAAAACCACTTTTCATGGTGATGGAAGCCTCCGTAAATTCATTTTTTCTTTCATACTGCCATTCAGCTTTAGGAAAGACCGATTTGGCTTCATTCGTGATTTGATCGAAATTTGCTTTATGAGAATAGAGTGTAGCTATATAGTTAGTCATTGGTTTACATATTATAAACGGGCGTAATATATGATAAATTTACAAATATGTATGTATGACGTTTAGTTTAGACGATGTCATTGTAAGGAGCAACATTAATCCAATGAACCAGCTCTTCCGCAAAGTCAATAATGTTTAAAACCTCACTAATTTTTATTTGCTGATTTCTCATATAAAATATGAAAAGGTCTTCTCTGCATTCTACTGTTATTTTCGGATTTTCCAGTAAGGTTTCCATAGCTTGAGTGGAAAGGGAAATGGGAGGAATGGTCTTGAAGTTTTTGTCAAATATACTATTCAAGTCGCCCCTCCTTGATCTTCGGAAAAGTTTTGAGAGTCCTTTGAGAGGTTTGATCATAAAGTATCCGGCGTTGACAGTCGAATGATGAATTTCTACTACTGATGTCACCTTGGTTTCTAGGTCTTTGGTTATGATAAAATCATAAAAGCGAATGTGAAGGTCAGATCTCTCCTGGGACTTAAAGTCAATAATACCCAACAGCCTCTTTACTCCCTTTTTATCGAATAATTTAAATTCTTTTAATCTGGTCTGCTGTTCACCAAAAGGTTCACGCTTAATAAACTGCAATTGGTTTTCATAGGCCAATCTGCTAAGCGATTGAGTTCTTTCGTTTTTGGTAAAATTGTCATATATGCTAATCAGGTCTTCGAACAAAGTGGGTTTGTTTAGTAAGTTGGATTAAAAATAGTGCAAATAAAATACATGTTAATAAATTGGATAATTTTTAGACTAAAGTTTATATTGAGCACTATAAAAATTTGACTCCAGGTCAAATAACAATATTTAATTACTCACTTTGCTGTCTAGGCAGAAGAACAAACTACTAACTAATGAAAAAGCTAATCCTACTAATGTCGATCCTTATTTTATTCGGTTGCTCGAAAGAGTCAGGATTGATTCAAGTTGACCAAATTAAATTAACTGATCCATTTGAAAAGTCTAAAATCAATGCTGAAATTGACCAGCAAATGAGAAATAACCAAATCTTATATTGGTCAAATATGTCGAACGAAATGATATGGAGTGCTGCATTGCAATCCGATTCCATAATCTCAGTAGGTTACACCATTGAGGGAGTTCAGGTAGAACAAGAGATTCATGAAATTGATGTGGATGATGATCAATGGGTTGCAAAAGCTGATGATTTGATATCGCTGATCAAAAGATACGAAGGAGATATAGACATAGAAAAACATGCCGTTTTGCCACAGCTGCAATTTCGGGTGACCAGTTTAGCACTGATCCGGGAATTAAATGCCCGTCAAGATGTCAGATATGTAGAACCTTTAGGCTACAATATGGAATTAATTAATGACCGCTCTTCATCAGGATGTGATGGTGCTCCGAATTTCAGTATTCCTACCAGTGATTATAGTACCATATCACCAAATACCAAAATGCCCTGGAACTTTTCTCATGCGAACATTCCTTCTGCCTGGAATAGCGCTCAGGGAGATAACATAGGTATCTGCATATTGGATACAGGTGGATCATTCAGTCAGGATAATATTGGTTCTGCATTTACACAAGGCAATTCGGGTAGTCGTTCTGTCAGTAAAGTCAGTACAAAATACAGTGGAAGCTGGTGGTGGAAGAAAAAAGATTCAGCTAATGATCCATGTGGACACGGTACGGCAATGGCCGGGATGGCTGTTGCACCCAGAGGTACGGACGGAAATTCTGTAGGAGTTGCTTACAAATCTGATTTGCTGACCATTAGGGGGACTGAAGATGTATTGGTTAATAGCTCTAATGAAAAAAACGGCGTTAGAGATGGATTGGTTTTGGCTGGTGGTCGCTCTAATATTGATATCATCAATATGTCGATTGGTGATATTTTCTACAGCGGAACTGTAGCCGATGGTATTTATTATGCCTACAACAAAGGCAAATTAATATTTGCGGCAGCGGGTACCTCTTTTTCAATCACAACCTGGGTAGGTGTGGTCTTTCCAGCGACAATGAGCCAAACAGTTGCTGTGACGGGTGTTAAGGATGGATCATCACTACAAAAGTGTGGCAATTGTCATTCAGGTTCTCAAGTGGACTTCGTTGTGACAATGGAAAAGAGCAATGGTGGAAGTACACCCATTACTCTTTCCTCCAGTAATACCAACCAGCCCAAATATACAGGGGGCTCTTCTTGTGCTACTTCTATGATGTCAGGAATCGCTGCATTGGTATGGAGTACCAACACATCGATGTCCAGAAGTCAGGTAATGTCAAAATTGAAAAATGCTTCGCAATATTATCCATCTCGTTCATCTCAATATGGATGGGGTAGAGTGGATGCTTCTGTGGCTGTTAGTGGCAATTGATCAGAAAGTTGCGAACAGGGTTCTGATTTTTATGCAGTGAGCTTTTGGTTAGATTAAAAAAATTAACTTTGCTGGCAAATTAATCAGTTTAAAGCTTTATGAAAATTAGTTGGAAGAAGATCATTCCGCACTTGATTGCCTTGGTCGTTTTTATACTATTGGCATCTATTTATTTTAATCCGCAGCTGCAAGGAAAGAGATTGCCAATGGGTGACATCACCTCTTTTATTGGAATGTCTAAAGAAGCGGTGGATTTCGAAAAAGAAACAGGTGAACAGACCTTGTGGACCAATTCCATGTTTGGTGGAATGCCTACTTTTCAGATGTCAGCAAAGCAGAAAAGTAATTTGGTAAAGTATATTGAAAGAACTTCCCAATTGTTTTTTAGCAGGCCGATTGGCTACTTTATAGGAGCGATGTTTTTCTTCTATGTGACGATGCTGCTACTTGGAGTCAATCCATGGTTGAGTATTTTAGGTGCCATTGCGTTTAGTTTTACAACAAACAACCTGGTTTTATTTGAAGCTGGTCATGCCAGTAAAATCAGAGCACTTATTCCGAGTGTTATGATTGTGGGAGGTACCATCTTAGCATATCGCCATAAATTTATGGTAGGAGCGCTTGCCTTTATGATAGGAATGGCTGTCAATCTGCACGCAAATCACTACCAGATGACTTACTACCTGGGTATATTGATGGTTGTATATGTTCTCTTCGAACTGTACAGGCATATTAAAAATAAGGACCTGAAGAATTTTGGAATAGCAAGCGGCATACTTTTGTTTTGTTTGCTAATAGCCTTGGGCACCTCTGCCTCCAAATTAATGACAACAGCAGAATATGCTGAGGATACCATGAGGGGCAAACCTATCATAGAAAACAAAAGCGAGCAAGTAAATTCGAGTAGTGAGACAGATGGTTTAGAATTTAATTATGCCATGAATTGGAGTAATAATACGCTGGACCTGTTCTCATCCTTCATACCGGGATTCGTTGGTGGAGGTAGCGCAGAGCCTGTTGCACCCTCATCAGCCATCGCAAAGTCACTCAGAGGAAGAGCCAATATAGAACGTGCACCACTTTATTGGGGAGGACTTCCAAGTACTTCCGGTCCAATATATTTCGGAGCTGTCATGTTCTTTCTATTCATATTTGGTTTGTTTATAGTTAAAGGTCCGGTAAAATGGTGGCTACTTACGGGTGTGGTACTGACCTTTATGTTTTCAATGGGTAAAAACCTGGAGTGGTTCAATAGACTGTTTTTTGATTATGTCCCTCTGTTTAATAAGTTCAGAACACCAAACTCTGTACTGAGTGTCACCGCAATCTTGATTCCATTTCTGGGTATATTAGGACTACATCAACTATCGAAGTCAGACATCGATAGGTATAAGACATTAAAGCAATTGTACATTTCAACTGGAATTTTGGGCGGGATTTGCTTGATAATGGCTCTTATTGGTCCTGCACTTTTTGATTTTGCGGGTAACAACGATGCCAGGTATGGTCAGATGGGATATGATGTCAATGCTTTAATTAAAGACAGAAAAGCCTTGTTAAGAAGAGATTCTATAAGGTCTCTCGCTTTTATTTTATTAGCCGCATCACTCATCTGGGCATATATCAAAAACAAACTAAGAATGCCATATGTCTTTGCCGGATTGACATTGCTTACTATTATAGATTTGTTTGGCATAGGAAAAAGATATGTGAATTCTAATGATTTTGTGGAGCCAAGGGCCATCGAAAATCAGTACCAACCTAGAGACGTGGACCAATATCTATTAAAAGACACCGATCCGCATTTTAGAGTACATGATATGACCAAAGATCCTTGGAGTTCTTCCTTTGCCTCTTATTTTCATAAAACCATCGGTGGATACAGTCCAGCTAAATTGCAACGCATCGAGGATCTATACAATTATCATATCAGTAAAGGGAATATCAATGTATTTAACATGTTGAATACCAAGTATTTTATTACCAATGACGAGAATGGTAAGCCACAGGTCCAACCGAACATGAGTGCTTTAGGAAATGCCTGGTTTGTAGAAGATATCATCATCGTGAAGACTAACCTGGAAGAGATCAATGGGCTAAATGGTGTGGATCCTGCTAAGACGGCTTTGGTTCATCAGGAATTTCAGGGCTATTTTAGCGATTGGAAAGTGACCAGATCGGACAATGCCAGGATTCAATTGACAGAATATCAACCTAACAAATTAACTTATACTACAACAGGTACCGGTGATAAATTAGCCGTATTTTCAGAGATGTGGTATGGTCCCGATAAAGGATGGCAAGCATATTTGGATGGAGAACCAGTGGATCACATTAGAGTGAATTATGCGTTGAGGGCGATGAAAGTGCCACCAGGTAGTCATACCATAGTCTTTGAATTTGATCCACAGACCTATAAAACCGGTGAGATGATCTCCTTAATTTCCTCTATGTTTTTACTTGGTTTTCTGGGTTTTATGATTTTTAGATTGTTCACAGGGAGAAACACTGAAGCATGAATGATTTAACCGTAAAAGATGAAAAGGGTCTAAGAGTCATCACCATTAATCGACCTAAGGCTATGAACGCTTTAAATGCTCCATTGATTAGAGCGATTGGCGAAGCTTGTCAAGCCACTAAAGATGATGCAACTATTCATGGCATAATCATTACAGGTGCAGGAGATAAAGCATTTGCAGCAGGAGCAGATATAAAAGGATTTCCAGAACTTTCTCAAGAGGATGCCATCCAACTTTCTAGAGAAGGACATGAGATTTTCACTGACATTGAAAATTTTCCAAAGCCAGTTATTGCGGCAATCAATGGCTATGCTTTAGGAGGTGGTCTGGAGTTGGCCATGTCCTGTCACATGAGGATTGCGACTGAGAATGCCATGTTTGGTATGCCAGAAGTCAAGCTGGGTTTGATCCCCGGATATGGTGGAACACAGCGTTTGGCTCATTTAATTGGAAAAGCCAAAGCTATGGAGTTTATACTTACGGCTAATATGATGGATGCCCGAGAAGCTTATCGCTTGGGCCTTGTCAACGAGGTGGTGGGCAGTGAAGCACTTGTGGCCAAAGCAGAAGAGTTACTTCAGACCATTGCTAAGCGAGGCCCCCTGGCCATCAGTCATGCCATTAAGAACATCAATCTTTCTGTAACCGACCAGGGTTTCGAATCTGAGATCAGTAGTTTTGCGAAATTGATGGTTTCTGATCAGGCAAGAGAAGGAGTAGCAGCCTTTATTGAGAAAAGAAAGCCAGATTTTAAGAAGTTGAGTTAGAACGCTTAATGAGGAAGTATACACATGTGCTGACAAAATTTCTGAAAAAAGGAATGTCCTTAATGATCGGCAATTGATTTCTTGGTTTTAGATTGAACTTGTACTTGTATATGGGATTGATCAAAAACTGTTTTTGATCCATAATGTTGAATTTGTTACTTCGAACAATCCGCTTGAATCTTTCTATGGATATTCCAGTATCCTTGATTTCCATGAGCTCTTTTACGGTGCCTTCTTTCTCACCTGCAGCCTTTAGAATGGATTTATAAATTGGTTTTGGGAGGAGGTGATAGTAAGGTAATAGAGATAAAATTTTATTAGAGCATATTTGCTGATGCCCTCCGAAAGGCATGTACCAAGGAGGAAATCCGAAAAACACCATTCCCTGCGGCTTTAGGTAAGCGGGTAAACGCTCAATGAATGCCGCTTGATTTGGGATATGCTCAATGACATCTTTTAAAATAATCAAATCGAACTGATGACCGATGTCATTCATGACGTCTATTTGCATGATGTCATTGACAAAAAATTTGATATGCCCATCCTTCAGTTCTTCCTGAAAGAATGTTTTAGCGGTTTCTACCCTTGCTTGATGCAGCTCGATTCCGGTACAATAGTGCCCCCGTTTTGTAAACGCTTTAAGCACTCCTGCTTCTGCACACCCTATTTCTAAAATATGTTTAGGGGTTGTCAGGTCAATGTGTTGACTTACAAAGGGGATGATGTATTCTGCAGAAGTATTTTTCTGCATTTCAAAATACCTCTTTTTATCTTTATGGAATTCGTACATAGGTTAACCACCACACTCAATCCGGAGCTTATTGATTTGAGTTTCCCAAAGATCTTTTTGTTCATCTACTTCATCGTCATCGCACCAGTCGATTATTTCCAGGACGGTTTCATTCGTTACATCGGATTTGTACATCTTGAATTCCAGATATTCATCATCATCAGCATCTTCCCATTGAAATTTCAGACGCTCCTCTTCGATGTCATCGATAAGTTCAGCTACTTCTTCAGCTCCATCCCATGAAAAGGTATATACATCATCCTGAATGTCCACTTCATCACAAAACCAGCGAATCAATGTAGAAGGACTTGTTAGGAAGCTATATAATATAGCGGGAGAAGCTCTAAATATAAACTCCATATTTATTTGCACTCTACTCATTCACAATCTTTTATCTATAGTGGTATTCTTTATTTGAAAAACGCCGAATTATCTTGTCCGACGGGCGCAATTAAAAATAAATAATCCATTTTATCAAATATTTTGAACTTTTTTTGTGGTGTGTCAATTAATAATCTGTCTAATGTTATGAAACATTCACATTCGATATTTGGGAATCGCATAATTATAATCTAATTTTGCAACCTTTTACGTAAAGGTATCAATTACAAGTTGGTACAATATTTTCTAATTAGCTAATAATACCAAAAGTAGATTAATGAGGCAACTTAAGATCACTAAGTCCATTACTAACAGAGAGAGCCAGTCTCTCGAAAAATACCTTCAGGAAATCGGAAAAGTGGATTTGCTTACTCCGGAAGAAGAGGTAGAATTAGCAAAACAGATCAAAGAAGGCAATCAGGAAGCATTGGAGAAGTTAACCAAAGCTAACTTGAGATTTGTCGTTTCAGTAGCCAAGCAATATCAGAATCAGGGCTTGTCACTGAGTGATTTGATTAACGAAGGAAATTTAGGTCTGATCAAAGCCGCACAGCGATTTGATGAAACAAGAGGATTTAAATTTATTTCATATGCTGTATGGTGGATCCGTCAGTCTATCCTCCAGGCTTTAGCAGAACAGTCTCGAATAGTAAGGTTACCCTTAAATAAGGTAGGGTCCTTGAATAAAATTAATAGAGCGTTCTCCGAGTTGGAGCAAGAATTTGAAAGAGAACCATCGTCTGAAGAGTTAGCAGAACTCTTGGACATCCCTACTGAAGAAGTAGAAACTACGCTAGGAGTGGCTGCGAGACATGTCTCGATGGATGCACCTTTTGTGGAAGGAGAAGATAATTCATTACTTGACGTTTTGGAGAATTCTAAGACGCCACTCACGGATTCAAAACTAGAATATGGTGAGTCTTTGAGAAGAGAGATCGAAAGATCATTGAGCACGTTGACCGACAGACAATGTGATGTTATCAAATTGTATTTCGGTATAGGTGTAGAGCATCCCATGTCGTTAGAGGACATCGGAGAGAAATTTGGACTTACCAGAGAGCGTGTAAGACAGATAAAAGACAAAGCAATCAATAAATTGCGTAGTGCTTCGAGAAGTAAATTATTGAAACACTATTTAGGTGCTTAAAAAACATAAGAGGACTTCGGTCCTCTTTTTTTTTTCCGTGTAATTTAATGTGTCTGTTCAAGAAGGTCAATCTACAAAGACTGTCATCTAATGACCAGTTGGTAAATGTGACAGCAAATAAATTTGCCGGGCAATGGTAGTCTTAAATTATCGGGCATGAGTAGAATCAAAGGCTCTGACAATTTATTGGCAGGTGGACGTGGCACTTGGTATTTAATCTGATTTATGAAGGCAAATAAATTTGCTGGGCCTTGGGCAATATCTATTGTGCCAGCGTTGCGTATGTTACAACTGGTTGATCAACTTTTCTTCGTCCAGAGAAATGGGGCGCTGAATCGATTCCTCCAGTGAAATAAATGTCTCCGTCCTTTGTATTCCTGAAATACGTTGGATTTTTTCAGATAACACCTGCCTTAAATGGTTGGTGTCACGGCAGATTACCCTTGCAAAGATGCTGTAAACACCAGTGGTATAATGCGCAGAAACAATTTCAGGAATGGCTCTGAGCTGCTCGATGACCTCTTTATACATCGAGCTTTCTTTTAGGTATATGCCAAGGAAGGCACTAAGATCATATCCCAACATTACGTGATCTATATTGAGATAAGCCCCTTTCACAATTCCCAGATCCTGCAGTTTCTTCATCCTGACATGGATGGTACCTCCCGAAACGAATAACTTTTTTCCAATCTCAGTATAAGGAGTTTTGGCATCCTCCATCAAAACAGAAAGTATTTTTAAATCCAGGTCATCTATATCAAGTGGCTTGTTTCTCATATTCATTATCTAAAATGTCAGCACAAATTTCGCATTAAAGTTACGAATGATCAAAAGAAATGGAGTGATTGTTGAAAATAATAAAATGGCAATGCTAATTGCATTGGAAACGTTAATTAATAGGTAAAGTATTGTATTTTTGCAAATTGGATACATACTTGGCAGATATTACACTAAAACTTGGTGAGTGGAAAATAATGAGGATAAAACCCTGGCTACCTATAAGATCTGGATACCCCTGCTTATTTCATTAGCATGTCTCATCGGATTATTTGCAGGCTACAGGATGGCAGGAAAAGATGTGGTGGGCAGTCTAATCGTCAAAACAGACAGCGACGCCGGATTTAATTCAGGCAGGGTAGAGGAGCTGGTCAGATTCATAGAATCTCGCTATGTAGACGATTTGAATAGCGAGGAGTTAATAGAGGATGCCTTTAAAAATGTATTGGATCACCTGGACCCGCACTCCATTTACCTCAGGCCAGAGGAAATGAAACAGCTCAATGATCAGATGGGCGGAAGCTTTGAAGGTATAGGTATTGAATCCATCTTTCTGAATGATACCTTGTATGTGAACCACATCATTGAAAACGGTCCCGCATTTATGGCAGGATTGCAACGAGGCGATCAAATACTTTCCGTCAATGATACACTCATCGCTGGCAGATCGCTTTCATATGACCAGATTCGCAACACGTTAAAAGGAGATAAAGATCTAAAGCTTAATCTTCAGGTTCGTGACTTTGAGACAAAAGATGTCCGAAACCTGGATTTAAACATCGGAAATGTTGATGTAAAATCCGTTCAAGGCTTTATTTATGAAAATGACTATGCAGTTGTGAGGATCGATCGCTTCAGTTCTGACTCGTACAAAGAGTTTATGGATTGTCTTAACAGGCTGAATGAACAGGGTGGTTTTAAACACCTGGTTTTGGACTTAAGGGGAAATCCCGGTGGTTTCTTGCCTGAAGCCACCAAGATGCTGAATCAGATATTTAAAGAGAAAGGCCGACTGATGGTTTATACCCAAGGTCGAAATGAAAGGGTTTCAGAATATAAATCCACCGGCAAGAATTTTTACGATATTGACAAAGTGGCCATACTCGTAGATGAAGGATCAGCTTCGGGAAGTGAAATCATAGCAGGAGCCATACAAGATTGGGACCGAGGATTAATAGTAGGTAGAAGAACATTTGGTAAAGGTCTGGTACAAGAGCAGTACAATTTGAACAATGGCGGTGCCATTCGATTAACAGTCGCGGAATATTTTACACCAAGTGGCAGGTTAATTCAAAAATCCTTTGAAGATCGAAAGACCTATCGAGACGATATTGCCAGCAGAATACAGTCGGGTGAGTTGACTGGAAGCACTGATGTTCCTATTATGGATACCACTGTTTTTGTAACTAAGGTGGAAAAGCGTCCGGTTTATGCTGCTGGAGGTATTACACCAGATATCTACATACCGATTGATAGCCTCGAATTGTCAAGTGAGTTAGCAAAGGCAGTGATGGAGGTGGAGGCTTTCATATTCAAGAAATTCCTGAAAAAGGAGCTAGAAGTTCCTGAAAATGCTGATGAGTTTGTAGGTCAATGGAGCGCATCTACTGAACTGCTGAATGAATTTAGAGCGACTTTGGAAGTTTCAGGCAATCAATATGATTGGATAGACCAATATCTCGAAGTGATTTTGAAAGAGGAAGTGGCCAAACTCTACTTTGACAAAAATACAGCTTTAAGAGTAAGGTTTGAGGATGATGTGTTCCTTACACAAAGTGTCTTAGCCCTATCCAAAAAGAACATTTTTGCTGAATTAAAGTAGTAAAAGCTTAAGACCTTATTTTAAAACCTTAATCATTCCTTCTTTATCAAATGCTATTCTCAACAACGGATTGGCTTCGTACTCGATGTTGTTGTCCTGACTTGCAATGAAGTTGATGCGCGAGTGATCTTGAATTTTAATGTTTTGAAGTGGCTGATGTGTTTTGTGATCATCCTTTAGAAAAGATACAAAATAGAGAGGAAATCCTAATTCACTAAGTAGAATTCGACTGACCTGGTCTTTTACAATTCTCATGTAATGGACTTCGTCTTTGAAGAGTTTTTGTCGACATCTTACGCGAATTGGTCTTTCGTGGTAATACAATAAGGTTTCAATTCTCGGATGAAGATCACAAACATACTTTTTCAACATTGGAATGTCTCCTACGATGACTTCCTTTACACACTGCTTTTGATTATTGATTCCTTCATTGATTCTTCTTACGGCATCGACATCTCTTGCATCGCATGATAAGCCCCAAACGCCATCAGAAGGTATGACGATTGTATCACCGTTTTCTAATATAGTAGAAATTAAAGTTAGGTTGTCTTCAATCTGCATGTAATCTCGGTATATTGATTTTTCGCAAATGTTAAGCAGTAAAAGTTTTTCACGGCGTGATCGATTCGTTGGAATTTAAATCACTTCATGATTAGATTATTTGAACGTCGACATACGTTCATAAATTATAAGCTTTGTTTTATAAGCAGCGAATTATGTTATTTTTGGATATAATATGGAGAAACCTAGACCAATGAGGAGTATTTTAAGCTTAGTCACTTTTACACTATTTATGCTGTTCTTTAGCAGTCCACTACACAGCAGGCATATTATAGGTGGTGATGTGACCTATCGGTGCATGGGAATTGATACTGTAAATGGGATTGCAATCGGTACCTATCGAATTGAGTTTACCATGTACAGAGATTGTGGACCCACTGGTGGAGCAGGCTTTGATAATGCAGCTCCTATCGCGATTTATAGGCAAACTGGTAGTGGGGGTTTTAGTCACATCGCTACAGAGGACGTTCCAGTAAGTGGTATCCGGGTCCTGGAATTAGAGGAAAGTCCATGCCAGGAGATTCCGGCAGGAATCTGTGTTCAGGAAGGTCATTACATTCGTGACATCAGATTGCCTGTATCAGACCGAAGCTATTATATCAATTATCAGCGCTGCTGTAGGAATGTAACTATTACTAATATCGTAGCTCCTGAAGACACTGGGGCATCTTTTGGAATTGAAATAACAGCTGCAGCACAGCAGGTATGTAACAGTAGTCCCAGATTCAATGAATTTCCACCCATTCTGATTTGCAGTGACCAACCTTTGTTTGCCAATCAATCTGCCACAGACAGGGATGGTGACGTCCTGGTATATAAGTTTTGTAGTCCAAAGCAAGGAGGCGGTCCTTTCGGTTCGATGGAGAATCCTGGCAATGCTGCGGGTTGCGATGGAATTACTCCGAGCCCAGAAAACTGTCCCCCACCTTTGGATGACGTTGTTTTTCGTTTACCACAGTATTCATTTAATAATCCAGTAGCGGCTGATCCTGCCCTGACGATTAACGCGGACAACGGAGTGATTACCGGAACCCCTAATTTGATCGGTCAGTTCGTCGTAGGTGTCTGCATTGAAGAATACAGAAATGGAGTTTTGCTGAGTAAGGTTAGTCGAGATTTTCAGTTTAATGTGACAGAATGTCAAAACTTTGTTTCAGCAGGGGTAAGACATGATGCTCAAATCGGACCTAATGAGTATGAAGTGATTTCTTGTGGTGACTTTACCATTGACTTTGTGAATGAATCTCAAGACCCTGCTTTTATTGATGGGTATTTATGGAATTTTAATATCAATGGCAATGTCGTAACCAGCAGGGAGAAAGATATAGAAGTAACATTTCCTGGCTTGGGAAATTATGATGGATTTATGGTGGTTAATCCCGATGAACCTGATGATGCCTGCAGAGACACGGCCTATTTTGAAGTCAAACTTTTTCCGGATATCGAAGCAGATTACAACTTGAGCTATGATACCTGTATTGCGGGACCTGTTAATTTTACAGATCTGTCGACTTCGGGAGCAGGAAACATTACCAATTGGGAATGGGACTTTGATGATGGGGATACTTCATTTATTAAAAACCCCGCCCACACTTACAGGGAACCCGGTGAAAAAGACGTTAAACTTACTGTCACCGACATAAATGCATGCAAAGATACCATCACCAAGAGTTTTGAGTATTTACCGGCACCGCCAGTTATCATTATTGAACCAAGTACTTTCTTTGGCTGTGCGCCAGCGAATATTTTCTTCAATAATCTTTCTACACCTATAGATAGCACCTATGATATATTCTGGGATTTTGGAAATGGTATTACATCGACTGAAATCAGTCCATTTCAGACCTTTACAGAAGTCGGGACTTATGATGTCAGTGTAGAAATCATTTCTCCCATTGGCTGTGAAATAAGCAGGTCATTTAATAACCTCATTGAAATTGATTTAAAACCCGAAGCAGAATTTGACTACGATCCAAAAGATCCGACTTCGTTGAATCCAACCATCAACTTCGAAGATATGTCTACGAACGCTGTCAGGTGGCAGTGGCAGTTTGGAGACCAGGGTGCTTCCTTTGAGCGAAATCCTTCATTTACATTCAGAGATACTGGGATTCATGAAATTCAGTTGGTTGCCTTTCATCCTAGTGGTTGCCCGGATACATCCATTCAGATCATAGATGTTTTACCGTTTGTGAGTTATTTTATGCCTAATGCTTTTACGCCCAATGCTGACGGGAACAATGATTTGTTCTTAGGCAAAGGCATCATCACAGGCATGACCGATTTCAACATGAAAATTTTCAATCGATGGGGAGAGCAGGTCTTTGAAACAGACGATCCTCTGGAAGGATGGAATGGAAGAAAAAATAATACCGGAGGACAGTCCCAGGCAGGTGTTTATGTTTATCAACTAAGCTACCGAGACTCCAGGGGTATGTTGGTCGAAGACAAAGGATTTGCAACACTTATTAGATAATTTCATATATATAATAAAATTTTACGCTCGAATTAGTAGGAATTAAAAATAAGTGTATCTTTGCAGTCCAATTTCAAAAGCACAACGTTATGGACGCTATAAAATTTGTACAAGAACAATCTTCAGTCGCTAATGAGCACCCTGTATTTAGACCGGGAGATAACATCTCTGTGAGTTATAAAATTGTAGAAGGAGATAAGGAAAGGATTCAGATATTCAAGGGGGATGTAATTAAGATTAGTGGAGGAGAAGGAAATAAAACCTTTACGGTCAGAAAGATGTCCAGTGGAGTAGGAGTTGAAAGAATATTTCCTTTTGGCAATCCGAATATCGTGGAAATCCTTGTCAATAAAAGAGGAAAAGTCAGAAGATCTAAGCTTTACTATCTAAGAGAATTAGTAGGTAAAAAGGCAAGGATAAAAGAAAGAAAGTTTATCAAAAGCTAGAAGCTCAAAGATATTATGCCAATAACCGGCAAAGAGCTCATTTCCCGATTTGGAAGTGAGCTCTTTTTATTTGCTTTCAATCAAGTAAGCCACTTATTTATCGCAAGGTTTATGTTTATTTTTTACAATTGGTTTCATACCTTTGATTCATGATAAAGAATGCATGTCTTTTATGCTTTGTAGTGATAGGGTTAGCTTATGGTTGCAAATCAGATAATAAAAGCGAACTTAATTACGAACTTGAGGGCAGGTGGAGTATCTACGAAGCTTATAGAGACGGAGATTTGACCACTACTCTTGAAGATGGTTTTTTTGAATTTCAAGACAGTCAACTTGTTACTAATATTCTCGGAAGTCCCATTTCCGGTGTATATAAATTAGAGCAAAACGCTTTCAATCACAATAGTGCATTGCCGGCCACCTATCAAATAAAGTCATACAATCAGGACAGCATGGAATTAGAAACCGAAATTCGAGGTTTCGATTTTTTGTTTAAGTTGCACAAAGCGTTGGATACTATTCCATCTGACATTTGATGGAATGAAGTACTCATGTCTGTCTATTTTTCTACTTTTTTCTACATTTCTGTTCAGTCAGAGTAATGGTGTGATTAGAGGCAATGTGCTGGATGGTCAATCAGGTTTGCCCATCATATCGGCCAATGTCATTTTGAATGATTCTGGATTAGGCACAACCACCAATATCGATGGCTTTTTTAGCTTTAGTCAGGTCGAGCCAGGCGCAAAGACTTTGACCATTACTTATCTGGGCTACGACACCCTGAAATTTGATTTTGACCTAAGAGCCGGCGAAATATTGTTTAAGAATTTTACCTTACAGGAAAGCTCCATCCAACTAAGCACCGTCAACATTTCGGCGGAAAGGCAAACTGCACGCAGCGAAGTGCAAATCAGTAAAATAAGCCTCTCCGCTGATGAAATTTTAAAACTTCCATCCATTGGAGGAGAAGCAGACATAGCACAATATCTGCAACTGATTCCAGGGATCATTTCTACAGGTGATCAAGGTGGTCAGATTTATATCAGAGGTGGTTCGCCAATACAGAATAAAATTTTACTCGATGGATTAACCATCTATAATCCTTTTCATTCTATAGGCTTTTTCTCCGTCTTTGAAACAGACTTAATCCGAAATGTAGATGTTTTTACCGGTGGATTTAGCGCTGAATATGGTGGTCGTATTTCTGCAATAGTGGACATCACCACCAGGGATGGTAATAAAAAAAGATTAGGCGGACAGGTCGCAATCAATCCTTTTCTTTACAAGGCATACATTGAAGGTCCCATCATTAAATATAAAGATGAAGGCGGATCCACCTCCTTTGTCTTTAGTGCTAAGAAGTCCATCATTGATCAAACATCTGAACTTTTATACGACCAAGCCAGATTCAATGACTCTATCAGTTTGCCTTTTAACTTTACCGATCTTTATGGTAAAGTCAGTTTTGCAAATCAAAACGGAAGTCAATTGAATCTCTTTGGCTTCAATTTTATAGATCAGTATAATAACCCGTTGATTGTAGACTTAAATTGGCAGAATAGCGGAGGAGGTGCTGATTTCAAACTCATTCCAGGTAATTCTAATTTCATTCTGAATGGAATGATGGGCTATACGGATTACATGATCAATTTGAATGAAGCAGATGGTACCCCCAGAACTTCCAGAATTCGAGGTTTTAATGCCATTATAGACTTTAATTTGTATGCCAATCAAAGTGAATTGAACTATGGCCTGGAGTTCAATAGCTTTAATACCAGTTTTGCCTTTCGCAACCCTTTTAATGTCATTCTTGGCCAGGAACAGAATACTACTGAGGTTGCGGCCTTTGCAGAATACCGATATGTATTGTCAAGGCTGATATTAGAAGGTTCATTCAGGTTACAATATTACGCCTCATTAAGTCAATTTTCTCCGGAACCACGCTTGGCATTGAAATACAATGTCAATGATATACTTAGATTTAAATTAGCCGCAGGCATGTATTCTCAAAACTTACTGGCCTCCTCTAATGAGAGAGATGTGGTCAATTTGTTTACCGGATTTCTAAGTGGACCGGAGGGGCAAATCTTCAAGTTGGATACAAGAGAAGTTGCCGGAAACAATATTCAAACAGCGAACCACCTTATAGCAGGTGTTGAATGGGATGTCACCAGAAATCTGGGTTTGAATTTTGAGATGTACTACAAGGATTTTAATCAGTTGATCATAGTGAATCGAAATAAAATCCAAGCTTCAGATCCCAATTTTAGTACTGAAGAAGGTGAGGCATATGGTCTCGATATCGGTTTTGATTACAAGATGGCCCAGTTTTCATTGATTGCTAATTATGCGCTTGGCTTTGTCACAAGATTTGATGGACAGCAGATCTATCCACCTGTTTTTGATCGGAGACACAATGTCAATGTTCTGGGCAACTATAATTTTGGAACACTTAATAAATGGTCGGCCAGTTTAAGATGGAATATGGGGTCGGGATTTCCGTTTACACGGACACAAGGCTTTTATAACTTCAATCCATTCGCCGATGGCCTTGGAACCAACTATGTGCAGGAAAATCCTGATCAAATCGGCATCATTTACGAAGCTCAGCGCAACTTAGGCAGGCTGCCATACTACCACCGTTTGGACTTCAGTTTGTCCAGAACCATCCACTTTTCTGACCATGTAAATCTGGTTATTGATGGAAGCATCACGAATATTTACAACAGAAAAAACATATTTTATTTTGATCGAGTGACCTATAACAGAGTGGATCAATTACCCGTTTTACCCAGTTTAGGATTAAAATTTAATTTTTAATGGAGGTAATTGTCAAAACAAATAACGAATGGTTACTTTATTTCGATAAATAATGCTACTTTTGCGCCCGATAAAATCCCACCGTCCGCTTGACCGGATAAAATGGGTATGGTTAAACCAAATAAATTTTAGCAAAAATGCCAGTAAAAATTAGATTGGCCAGAAGGGGCCGTAGAAAAAGACCTTATTATCACATCGTAGTGGCTGATTCAAGAGCCCCCAGAGATGGAAAATTCATAGAGAACATCGGATCATACAATCCAATGACAAGTCCGGCAACAATCGAACTAGATCACGACAAAGCTTTAGATTGGTTGATGAAAGGTGCGCAGCCTACTGATACTGCAAGAGCTATTTTAAGATTTCGTGGAGTGCTTTACAAGAAACACTTATTAAGAGGTGTTTCTAAAGGAGCCCTAACAGAAGAAAAAGCAGAGCAAATGTTCCAGGATTGGATCGCTGCCAAGGACGAGAAGATTGCGGCCAGACGAGAAAAAACTGAACAAGAGAAGCAAGATAGATGGAAGGCCATCAGTGGAAAGCCTGGTGCGATGCCTGAAGTTGCAAGTGCAGATGCTGATGCAGCGCAAGCATTCACGGCTCAAGAAGAAGTAGCTGAAACCCCTGCAGAAGAGGAGAAAGCTGAAGCTCCAGTTGAAGCAAAGACAGAAGCTCCCGTAGCAGAGGCTAAAGCAGAAACGTCTGCTGCAAGCGCTGAAGCGCCAGCTGAGGAAGTAACACCGAGTCCTGAAGCTTCGGCACCGCAGGAGGATGCAGACACTAATCCTACAGATGATTTGGCTAAAGTACCAGCGGGTGACGGTCCGGTGATGGATGAAGTAAAAGATAAAGCAGAAGCTGCCGCCGCTGAGGCTGAAGAGGAATAAGTGATTACAAATTAGTGGAATATATCTTATATTTCATTATATTTACGACATATCGGAATATCAAACCTAGTAAGGCTTAATTGTTTTACTAGGTTTTGATTTATTAAATACAAACATTTAAACCATTTCATATGGAAAAGCTAGAAGATAAATATGTGGAGCAACTAGACCAGATTGCTGATGCCATTCAGGAATCAGAAGAACTTGCGATATATATTGAAGAAGAAGAGGAGGAGCAATACAATGCTTTAAGAGAAAAATACGAACCCTACATTCAAACCATCTATGAAGATGTAGCCGAGGAGGATCCTTTACAATTAGTGGCATTGGAAAAGAAATTACTGGAAGAGAAGTTTGAAGGATTATATTTATCAAGAATCCTTGGATATGCAGTTCTGAGAGGAGAAACAAACGATAACTTTAGATATTTACGACCACAGAACCACTTTAAAGATATTCTGCTTGCCATTTGTAATTCCAATAATTTTGATGTTTTAAAAAACAGGGTGGGGCAGGCCATTCAGCTGGGATTTGCGCTTAGTTCTGATATATGGATCACCAATATCATGAATACCATCAAAAATAAAAGAGTCATCTATTTTCTGGAAGCTCAGAAATTAGAAAAATACAGAGACGTTCGTACTAGAAGGACTGCTAATGTAAAATTTGCCAAACAATTTGAAAGTCTAAATTACTACACGGCAGCATTTCCTAAGAATGTCAGTCAACTGAAAACGCTGACTCCATCTCTTACCAGCTTTTTGTTTTACAGAGCTGAGCATAAGATGGATAATTCGAGTTTGATGCCGAAGATCAAGGAGCTTTTGAAAAATGAGAAGTTTTACAAAGAAAAGGAATTTGTTGAATTGCTGCTCTTGATTGGTCTTTACTATGATCTGCCGGATGATGTTCAAAAGACATTTACGGATGCACTCAATAAAGTTAGAGAAACTCAGGATAATTTTGATGAAACCTTTTTCTTGCTTTTGGAAGAGATGCAGGAGAGCAAGCACGTCATTAGTGCTGAACATCAAAAAAGATTCTCTAACCTCGTGGACAAATCGAAGAAAGATGAGTTAAGTAAATACTTTAAAACATTAGATGTCATCAATGCTAAGGGTTACATCGATGAAACAGCCATCGATGCCGCCAGAGAGTATTACTATCAACATGAGGGTCTGTCGATTCAGAACAGATGTCTGAGAAATGCCATTTTTGCCAATTTCCGACGTGTGTTTAACAATCTTATTCCGTCTGAGTACACTGAATATTTTGAGTTAAATAAGACCATTGTCAACTATATCAATATTTTCTCAAATCAGAAGTTTAACCAGGATGTTAAGGAATTGAGTCTTAAGTACATCCGAAAGTTGCTAAAGTTCTACACCGATAAGAGAGGCAGAGATTATCAGGATATTAAAAAGTTTGTGACTGCGACCTTCCTTGACCTTGGATTCATGAATGAAAAAGAGCTTAAGGAATTGTTTAAGACTAAAAGGAAGAAAAAAGCTCCTGCAAAGTAGAAGAGCCAAAGTTTCATCTTGTTCTTTAAGATCGTTTGATATGACAGAATCGCTCAGACTGGCGAATCGCTTCAAAGAGGTACTACTAGATGGCCAATTTATTGCCAATACCAATATACAGGAACAGTTAGAAGACGTAGATTATAAAATGGCAACTGCACAAGTCTCTGACTTGAATACATTGGCAAAACTGACTTTTCATCTTAACTATTACATCGATGGGGTAATGAATGTATTCAAAGGCGGTGACCTGACCATTCGAGATAAATTCAGTTTCGATATGGAAGAAATCGATTCTGAGCAGAAATGGCAAAGGTTAAGATCGACGCTCCTAGAAAATGCGAAAGCTTTTGCGAAGCATGTAGAGGAATTGTCCGATGAGCAGTTGACTGCACCTTTCGTAGATGTCAAATACGGGGATTATAAGCGAAATATTAATGCAATGATAGAGCATTGTTACTACCACTTTGGTCAAATGGTTATTCTAAAAAAACTATTGAAGGCTCGCGTTCAAAGTTCGTGAAAAATAAGCAATGTTTACCTGGTGATGATGCCCAGCTCAGCAATCGAAGCGGGACGATCATCCGCTGTCTGATTGGCCACGAATTTGATGTATGCCGCGCGAGTCTCTTCAAATGGGATCCTTTGTTCAATTGGATTATTGTTGATATTGCTGAATTCTCCCCTTGCAACTAGCTTCCATTTTTCTCCATCCATGCTCGTGTAAAAACTATATTTCTCTACAAATCCTGTTGGATAACGCTGTTGAGTGGGCAAGTAAGTGAATCCTTTAAGCTTTAAGGCTTCGTTCAATTTTAGGATCAATTCATCTCCAGCCCACCAGGTATTCTCATCTAAGTCAATGGCTTTAAAGGACTCATTTCCAGCATTTACTATACTCCATTTTCCGGGCGCGATATCCATTTCTACGCTGGCGGTCTCACTTACTTCACCATTAAATGAGGATATGGCTTTGATCAGGCCACCACGAGGAAGATCTATATCCTTATCGAAAATCTGATCATCAGTAGTTGGCTCTGATCCGTTGGTGGTGTAATAAACCACTGCTCTTTCATCCGGAACACTGATATGAACTTGCCCATTGACAGTCCTTTGGATTTTCGGAGGACTCATCATTGGTGGTGCATGAAAGATGGCAAAATTGCTGATGGTGGGCGCAGCTCTGGAGTCTTCAATGTTTAAGCGTATACCCTCACCTGTTACATCCGGAATTCTTAGAATCCTCTTGTAGCCGATGGTAGTTCCTTTTGCCACGGGATTCCAATCACCGTTCTGTAATACTTCAATATTGAAGGCCCTCACTCTTTGACCTAATCTGATATGCTCCTGAATGACGATCCTGTTAAAAGTTTTGCTTTCCTGGAAAGTGTAGGTCAGGGTTGCTGTAACCATTTGGTCCTTTGCTGCCCAATACGTTTCGGGGTCATCATCCATGGTCTTTTCAGTGTTGAAACGCTTTCCACGGCTCTCTGAGCTACTAGCTTTGGCATCTTTGATCAAGTTCTCTTTAAAATCTTTAGCGATCTGTTCGGAGAGTTTAATGACTTGTTCGCGATCTCTTTCGTGAATCAAACCTCGCTTGTCCACAGGAAAATTGAGTAAAAGTGTGGCATTTCTACCTATTGATTTGTAATAGATGTCAGTCAGTGCTTCCAGACTTTTGACTTTGTGATCCTCATAGGGATGATAATACCAACCAGGCCGTATAGATACATCCGCTTCACCAGGTACCCAATGGGTTCCATGTTCCTGTCCCATCGAATATTTTTCGCTGTATTCCGGCATTCCTCCGTACACACTATCCATCAGCAAAGGTGACCAGGTTGTTTTGTAGGCATATCCATTTTCATTCCCAATCCATCTACAACCTGGACCAGCGTCACTGAATATAATAGCATGGGGTTGAAGTTCATAGATAAGGTCGTAGGTGTTTTCCCAATCGTAGTAGGTCAATTTGTCAACTTTTCTGGTTTCATTGGCACCGCCATAGTAGCCATCCCCGCCATTGGCACCGTCAAACCATACCTCAAAAATGTCGCCGTATTGGGTCAATAATTCTGTTAATTGCTTTCTGAAATAGGTAATGTATTCAGGTTTTCCGTAGTCTTTGTGATTCCGATCCCAGGGCGAAAGATAAACGCCGAATTTTAGACCGTGTTTCGCACAAGATTCTGAAAGTTCCTTGATGACATCACCATTTCCGTTTTTCCAGGGTGAATTTTTAACAGAATGCTCCGTGTATTCAGATGGCCAGAGACAGAATCCATCATGATGTTTAGCGGTGATAATGACACCTTTCATTCCCGCCTCTTTCATAGTGGAAACCCATTGATCACAATTCAGGTTTGTAGGATTAAATAATGAAGGATCTTCATTCCCATAACCCCATTCCATATTCGTGAAGGTGTTCATATTAAAATGTACAAAGCCATTGAACTCCATTCGCTGATAATCAACCTGAGCTTCTGTAGGAACAGGTGAGACAGGAGCAGGTGGCTCACCGGAAGATTGACATGAATAGACCACCATTAAAAGAGCAAATATCCAACTAGTAGAACCAAAGATTGAGTGCTTCATTAACTTTGCATATTGATTTTGACTTGTTCTAGCACTCTAAATGCGATCGGGCACATCAGGGTGTTTTTCAGAGTCAAATTACGAATTTGATAAAAGTTTTTGCGGTCTGTATGAGGAAACTCCCGGCAAGCTTTCGGTCTTTCATCATAAACCAGACATTTGTTATCCGCCTGTAAAAATGGGCAAGGCGTACTCTGAAGAACATAATCTCCATCTTCATCCAGCCTGAGATAGGTCGTAATAAAGACGGCTGAACTCATGCTGAAAACCTTGGCCAGCCGATCTATATCCGCTTTGGTAAACAGTGGACCGGTCGTCTTGCAGCAATTGGCACAGGTCAGGCAGTCAAAATCATTGCTGACTTTTGTGTGTGCGTCATGAGCATAGTGATCTAAAGTTTTTCTTTCCTTATTGCTTAGCTTACTAAAAAAACGTTTGTTTTCCTTTAATTTCTGATGGGCCAGCTCTAAATCCTTCATAGGCCTAAAAGTAGGTATTTTAGAGAACTTCTTATTTTCTATGTAGCTTCATTTGCTTGATTTTGTCAAGGAAATTTTGAAGTTCGTGACGCACCTTGGGAAATAGGAAAAGCAAGCCGATCATATTGGGAAATACAAGGGCCAGTATCATCGCATCTGAAAATTTGATCACTGCATCCAGAGTCACCGCTGATCCTAACACTGTAAACAAGAGAAATATGATTTTAAAGGTGAGATCTGCTTTTTTACCCCGGCCGAATAAATATTTCCAAGCCTGTAAACCGTAATAGGACCAGGACAACATCGTTGAAAATGCAAAAAGCACCACTGCGATGGCAAGGACATACGAAAATCCCGGGATGGCCGCGTCGAAAGCCATAGATGTAATGTTCACCCCTCCAAGTCGCTCGCCGGTTTGTGAAAGTAAAACTTGATTTTCTAAAACATCTCCATAGACAAAAGCACCATCCATGTTGAAGATGACGATAACCAACGCTGTTAAAGTACAAATTAAAACGGTGTCAATAAATGGTTCAAGTAAAGCGACCAGTCCCTCGGATGCAGGATACCTGGTATGAACCGCTGCGTGGGCTATGGCCGCTGATCCCGCGCCGGCTTCATTGGAAAAGGCCGCTCGCCGAAAACCTTGAATAATGACCCCTGCAAGCCCTCCGGAGATGGTAGCCCTTGGAGAAAAAGCCTCAGAAAATATGGCAGCAAAGGCATCGTCGACTAGCGTCCAATTGGATACAATGATAAAAAGGGCTGCCAAAACATATAGCAGCGCCATAAACGGCACCAGCTTCTCGGTCACTTTACCAATCCTCTTTATTCCCCCAACGATAACGATTCCCACTAGAATAGCAAATAGAATTCCTAATAAGGTTCCTGCTGCACTTCCGCCTATATTAAACCTTTCGATCAGTTGAGCTGCAGCCTGATTAGACTGAAAGGCGTTGCCGCCGCCAAAAGAAGCTCCTACGCACATGACGGCAAAAACCGTGGCGAGAACCTTTCCGAGAATGGCACGCTTGTCTTCAACCAATCCTCTGGATAAGTAATACATGGGACCACCAAATACCTGTCCTTGCTCATTGATATCCCGATATTTCACCCCCAGAGTACACTCTACAAATTTGGAGGACATGCCCAGTAGGCCTGCGATGATCATCCAAAACGTAGCCCCCGGCCCACCAATGGAAATGGCGACAGCCACCATGGCAATATTGCCCAGCCCGACAGTCCCCGAAACAGCTGTGGCCAGTGCCTGAAAATGATTGACCTCGCCGTGTTGAGACTCATTCCTTATGGTGTCTGGTAGGTCTTTGTCCATTTTCTCCAGGTCATCATACTTTCCTCTGACCACTTGAATGGAGGTAATGAAATGACGGATATTGACGAATCCAAAATATAGCGTGAAGAGCAGTGCTCCTCCAAGCAACAAGATCAATACAATGGGTACACCAAAGATTTCTGTAAAGACCAAGTTTTCCCAAAGGATGGCTACAGGCATAAAAGCATCGTTAATTAATTCATCTATTCCTTTTGCATTTTGAGCGAAAATAGAAGAGGGGACAAAGCCAAGGAGTATGAAGACAAAGATTTTTCTCATTGTTTAGTTTTTCCGCAAAATCCACTACAAATGGCTTGTCGGATCGATTTGTCGGAAGAAAAATAAATTTGTCGGAAAGTAATTTTGTGACAAAAGGTATTGAAGTATCTTCGTTATCATGAAATTCGAAGACTATCGACTGAATCCGAAGGTAAAAAAGGCACTGGCTGAATTTGGGTATAAAAGACCAACTGACATTCAGTACAAATCCATTCCCAATATCCTTAAGGGGGAAGACTTGCTGGCGGTAGCTCAAACAGGTACAGGGAAGACTGCAGCATTCGCCATTCCCATCATCGATATGCTTTATGAACAGAAAAAATCTGAAAGAAGAAAAAGTGATGTGAATTGCATTGTGCTTGCACCTACGCATGAACTGGCAGTTCAAATACATACGGTCTTTGAGCGGTTGGCCAAATACACAACACTTAAATCCATGGCCGTCATCGGTGGAGTGGAGCAAGACCCCCAAATCATGAAACTGTATAAAGGGGTAGATATTATCGTAGCAACACCAGGCAGGGTTTTCGATTTGATTTCGCAGAAAGCATTGTTAACGCACCATGTAGAAATTCTGGTGCTTGATGAGGCAGATCACATGTTGGATTTGGGGTTCATCAAAGACATAGAGGATTTGATTAGAAAACTGCCAAAGAGAAGGCAAACGCTCTTTTTCTCAGCAACCATCAATGATAAGATTAAGAAAATCGCCTATTCCATTGTTAGGCAGAATGCGATTAGAATACAATTGTCCCCTAAGGATCCTGTGGCTAAGAAGGTAGAACACTCTGTCATGTTCGTAGAGATGGATCATAAACGCTTCTTTCTTGAAAGAGTGGTTCGTGAGAATCCAGACGCTAAAATTCTTGCGTTTGTCAGAACCAGAGTAAGGGCAGAAAGGGTTAAAAAAGCCATGGAGCGTGCAGATATTGAAGCCCTTTCGATTCATGGGGAAAAGGACCAGACCGATCGATCTAAGGTCCTTAAAGCGTTTAAAGAGGGAGAATGCAAACTTATGATTGCGACCGACGTTGCCGCCAGAGGGATCGACATTCCAAATGTCGAAATTGTGGTCAATTATGATTTGCCGGAAGAACCTGAAAACTATGTTCATAGGGTGGGGAGGACAGGAAGAGCCAGGAATAAAGGCCAGGCTTATTCTTTTTGTTCTGAAGAAGAAAAACCTTTGTTAGAGGAAATACAGCAATACATTCATAAGCCGGTCAAGGTTCTAAATGTAAAAGAGGACGACTATGTAGACACTTTACATGTTGATCTGGAGCGCAAGAATGACTACCAAACTTTGATGGATGAGATTCGGGAATTTGAGAAAAGTAAGAAGAGTAGAAAGAAACGGAAAAAGTAGTTTTAGGCCATGTTCCAACTTACATTCTCTTTAGGAAGTCTGAGCCTAATCATCCTCGAACCTCTGCCTTTCGTTTCGTAAAATTGATTTTTGAAAGGTATTTCATGCTTTTCTTTGGTCCAGTTATCTTTGCCATAGATTCCATCCAGGATAGCATGCGTAAGTCGCTTAATCTCATTGTGGTCCTTAATGGCATATTCCTTCTTAGAAATTCGTGCACCTTTAGGCTTAATCTCTAGCCAGGTGTCATTGTTTTCTTTTGCTCTAAGAAATGCTTGCAGAAGTTCCGACTGTGCATGGGAAATGGAAAAAGCCAGTTTGTCCTTTCCCGCTATTCCCTTAATCATCACTTCAGTCCCGGAAAGTGAAATGAAAAAATAATGGCTGGAAGGTAGAATGTTTTCAGAAAGATCCTTAACCCAACTCATCGCGAGTGCGAAGAAAATCATTATCAACGCACTCTTAAAAATAGCAGAAAATAGGCGCATATCTATCTCATTACCAGATATTTTATAAACCTGAGCTATAAAAGTAATCAAGATACAGGCAAGAGACAGCCAGGCCAATAGTTTTAGTCTTCTTTTAGCAAAGGATTCCCAAAGCACAATGCCCAGAAAGGCTAATGTCAGGATAGAATAGTAGACATCTAATTCACTGATGATTTCCAGATTGCCAGAAAAAAAGATCTTGCTCAGCGTGGGTAGAAGTGAAAACACAAAGGGTAATCCCACGATGTAAGGCCAATATTTTGATTTAATGATGGGCTCAATGCGCTCCGGAATATGTTTGAACCACGGAAGAGATAAAAGTATAAAGAAACTGTTTCCGAGCGATAAAAGGCTACCGTAGCCACTCATCCTAAAAGTTAATTGTTGGGCTTCAGAACTTTCAAAATTTGATAATTCGGACAACTGCATTGCAAAATAGACCTCCATAAATCCTGTAATAGACCAACAAAGTACAGAAAGGGCGAGCCAAATTTGGGCATAGTCATTTTTCCTTCTTCCCAAATGCCACCAGATGGCTGCCAAGGCCAAAAAGGCAAAGAGACAAGTGATGGCTTGCCACCAACCATAAAAATGTAAAGTTGCATATTCTACTTCAGACACCTATTGCTCATTGCTTAAAGGTGGGCTTTAAAGTTGTCTACATGGATGTCACTCACTGCTCTGATTAAGTTGGGTTTATAGTTACCTTCTTTGTCCATAAGAATATAGTTGGGATATCTTTTTACGTCAAACTTTTCTCTGTATGCCATCGTGAGGTTATTATCCAGGTAAATGTGATCCCCCACCAGCTGATCGCGTTCTATCACTTTTTTCCACTCATTAAAATTGGAACTCATGCCCGCACACAAATAGACCATATGCACATCATACTCCTCTTTTAAGACTGCTTTTTTCGCTGGACTGTTCTTAAAATCTGATAGACAAGGCTTGCAAAAAGTACCCCAAAGATCAAAGATGACTGCCTTGCCAGCATACTTTTTCTGGATTACTGCTAATAAATCCTCTATATTTTGATGGGTGCCCACGTACATGTCCGCTCCAAAATCATGCGAAGCGATCCTTTGACCCAGGCTGTCCTGCGAAGTGACTATAGTCTCTGAATCACCATTGTTTCGACTTATTCCCAGCCCGGCAAGTAAGCCCACGACTATTATTGCAGAAAAAACTTTGAACATCATGAATCTTTTATTGATTTAATAGTAAATATACAAACTATGAGCCAAATAGCATTAGTGACTGGTGCAAATCGCGGCCTTGGACTTGGCGTGGTGCGCCAACTTTTAGAGGATGGATACGAAGTGATTTTGACCAGTAGGAACAAAACCAAAGGAGAGCAAGCCACGGAAGAATTAAAAGATCAATTTGATCATGTCCACTTTCATCAATTGGACGTCAGCAAAAGTGAGAGTATTAAAGATTGTGCTGAATGGGTAGATCAGAAGTTCGGTAATCTGGATATTTTAATCAACAACGCGGGCATTAACTATGATACATGGCAAAATGCCATGAATGCTGATTTGGAAGAATCCCAAAAGACGATGGATGTCAATTTTTTTGGTCCCTGGCGGGTCACGCAGGCATTCTGGCCGCTTCTAAAAAAGAACAATTGGGGTAGAGTGGTCAATGTTTCAAGTGGCTCCGGTTCATTGACGCGGGAAGAGTCCGGAACTCCGGCATATAGTACTTCTAAGGCCGCATTAAACATGCTAACCATAAAGCAATCTCATTCAGCAACAGGTACAGGTGTGAAAATCAATTCCGTTTGTCCAGGGTGGGTGCGCACAGATATGGGAGGTAGTGATGCTACCAGAAGTATTCCCGAAGGTGCTAAAAGTATAATATGGGCTGCTAAGATTCCAGATGACGGACCTACCGGTGGATTCTTCAGGGATGGCGAGCGGATAGATTGGTAGCTAGAAAATATCCCATGCTAAAGCAGCCCTGCAGCAGATAACCACCAGTTGGAGCATGCCAATTCACCATTTCTCCAATACAATAGTGGTCTGGTATATCGCTCAATTCAAAGTTTGATGTTAATGAATCGATGGGAATTCCGCCTATGGTGCTAATGGCTTCATCTATAGGCGCCATGTCAGTGACCAGAATGGGAAGTTTTTTAATACATTGTGCCAATGTTACTTTATGGAGAAAATCATCTTTGCTAACGAAGCCCTTCAAAAGTTCTATCGAAGCTTTGGAGAGTTTAAGATCTCTTTTCAATGTCGAAGTCAACGTCTTTTCGCCAGACTGTTTTAATTTTAACAGTATCTGCTGCTCGCTCAGATCTTTCTTCAAGTCGAGGTAGATGGTGGTGCTTTGGTGCATGTTCAAAGCGGATCGAATCTCCAGAGAGTGTTGATAAATTACTCCACCCTCTAAACCGAACTTGGTAATCACCGCCTCTCCATGATATCTAGTATTTTTATACTCTATACCAATGTTTTTCAGAGGCTTACCTTCCACTTGTTGAAGTGTTGATTTAGGCCATTCCACTCTGACCGCACAGTTCACTCCGTAAAATGGGAGGGCTTCTTCGAAGTACTGTATCCAAGACCCGTCAGAGCCTGTCACCGGCCAACTTGCACCTCCTAGGGCATAAACCATCACATCCGCCAATCGTTCTCCTTTCCATTCGTAATCAGTCTTGATGACGACTCCTCTATTTTTGATATGCTGTAAAATATTCTGCAACACTTCAATAGGCTTGATGCCTTGAATTGGAAATATTCTTCCACTAGAACCGATGTAGGTAGGAATACCTATCTCGTCCAACCATTTTCTGAAATCTGTATTGGTGAAGGTATCGAGGCATCGATCTAAGAAGCCCTCAGGAGTGTATTTTCCTTTCAATGTGGAAATCGCTTGAGAGTGCGTCAGATTGAAACCACCCTTGCCAGCCACTAAAAATTTTCTTCCGAGTGCTTTATTCTTCTCATAGATAGTGACATCATACCGCTCAGTATTAATGAAACTGGCAAAGGCCAGAGCAGCCGCACCTCCACCTATAATAGCAATACTTTTGCGCATTATAGTGTTACTATTCTGTTTGCTCTGATGGATTGATCTGCTGCCAGGACAATTTTCAAGCTATTGACAGCATCGTCCAGATGCTTAGCCAGATCAATATCTTCATGTATGGCCTTGTAAAAATACTTCTGCTCCAATTCGCAAAGCTCTTGATGATCAGGCTCTTCACTAACATCTATCCATTGGTCTTCTTTGGCTGGATCGGTATGATGCAAAAGCATCCTGGAAGTTTTAACGTGGTTTTCGATATCACCCCCCTCATGCTGAGGTTCTACAATACTTACACTTCCCCCAGGCCCGATCACATCCTTCACAAAATAGGCCGTCGTACTCATCATTGGACCCCAGCCAGCTTCATACCAACCAATGGAACCGTCCTCAAACGTCACTTGCAACATCCCATAGTTATACATGTCTTCGGAGATTTCAGGCGTTAATCTTGACCCTGTGGCATAGACCTGAACGGGCTTAGATTGAGTCATCTGGCACATGATATCAACATAGTGAACGCCGCAATCCACAATGGGTGACATAGATTTCATTAGATTCTTGTGCGTCTGCCAAAGCTCACCATAGCTCTGTTGATTAAGGTTCATTCTTAAAACCAGGGGTGAGCCGAGACCTTGTGCCAACTTTGTGAATTTGATCCAGGAGGGATGATGGCGCAGAATGTAACCGACGACCACTTTTAGATTCTTTTTTTCAGCAGTGTGTTTGATCCGAAGTGCACCTTCTACTGAAGTCGCCATGGGCTTTTCAAGAAATACATGTAATCCGGCATTCAATCCGTACAGCGCGATCTCCTCATGCGTTTCCGGATAAGTGTTGATGGAAATGGCATCTGGACTGGTTTCTTCAATGGCTTGTTTGTAGTCAGCATAAACGCTAACTCCACCCATTTCTTTGGACAAAGTGTCTTTGCGAGTGTCATGACGAGCCACCAGACCAACTAATTCGAATCCAGACCAAGCATGATACGCACGAGCATGTGAACTTCCCATATTTCCTACACCGATTACAAGTATCTTGACCTTCATGTGTTCAAATATAGCATTCTGTATCAAAACTTTTCAATGCTTGGCCTCGTTATCAATGCATATGAAAGCGATCTGGACACTATTTTTTCTAGCGGCAATGGTATTTGTAAATGGACAGTCTAAAACCAGGCTCGATGTCGCTTTTGAAAACTATCAAAATCCACTAACCGGAGGCTTCGAAGCTCCCCAATTTCAAGCGATTCACCTCAATGAAGATGGCGAAGCGGACTTACTGGTTTTTGACCGGAAAGGAAGTGCCATTCGGACCTTTATCTACGATGAGAACATGGCTTTCCATTATCGCTATGCGCCTGAATATGAGTCCGTATTTCCTGACATCCCATGCTGGGTGATTGTGAAAGATTTTAATTTAGATGGTGTGGACGACTTATTTACATGTGGGGTAACAGATCCCGTAACCGGAATCGAAGTATGGATTGGTAAACGAGAAAATGGCCATCTCTCTTTTGAAGCCTTCGAACACCCTCATGGGGCTTACAACATCATTTATTATAACAGAGATGGAGACTACAAGCAATTGTATGTAGGCAATAACGGCATTCCTGGAATTGCAGATGTGGATGATGACGGGGATATTGACATTCTGGCTTTTCAGCCTTCAGGTGGATATTTATATTATTTTAAAAACTTGTCTCAGGAAAAAGGTTTTGGAAGTGATAGCCTGCTTTACGAAAGAGTAGATGATTGCTGGGGTAACTTTTATGAAGGAGGTTTGATTCCTGATATCATCTTGAGTAAAGACAACTCCAGCTGTGCAATTCCAAATGGCTTGATATCTGGAAGTACCCGACACGAAGGGATTACGGTGTCCATTTTAGACAAAAATAATGATGGTCTTCAGGATTTGTTGCTTGGAGAGGTTAGCAGTACGCATTTGATTTACATAGAGAATGGTGGTTCTCAGGAAGATGCTTTTGCAACCTATAAGGAAGTCAATTTTCCCACTGACGATTTGCCAGCTGAAATGCAAATATTCCTCGCATCCTTCATTTTAGATGTGGATCATGATGGTGTCAATGACTTGCTTGTGGCTCCCAATTCTCAATTTGGTACCAACACTGATCAGGTTTTATTTTATCAGGGTGTAGATACGAACTTCAATTATATTCAGGATGACTGGCTGGTAGGTACAACTTTAGATTTGGGAACAGACTCTTATCCTTCGTTTCTGGACTATAATTCAGATGGGCTAATGGACCTTGTGGTGGGCTCTTTTGGCTTGATTGGAATTCCAACAGGTGCAGAAACACGCCTTTACCTATTTGAAAATGTAGGAAGTTTAAATGAACCGAAGTATGAGCTGGTTGATGATAATTGGTTGGATTTTCTAGCGTTTTCTCAATTTGACAAGTCCTTTACACCCACTTTTGGTGATCTGGACAGTGACGGTGATCAGGATTTATTATTGGGGACATTAAGCGGGGAATTAGTCTACCTTGAAAATACATCCGGCCCAGGGAACCCGGTTAGTTTTAAGTCGCCGGTTTTTGACTACAAGTCTTTAGATTCTGAGAACAATACCATCAGGCTAGCTATTGCTGACGTAGACGGTGACGGTTTAAATGATATCGTAGTTGGTGGTCGTAATTCCTATCCTCTTTCTGAGGGCATTGGTTCGTTAAAGGCGTTTAAGAACATAGGCAGTCCTCAAAATCCGGATTTCAGCAACTCGAATGTTATATTGGGTTTGGGACAAGTCAATGTCAAAGACAGTGGAACCAGCAAAGCTTCAGCAGCTCCTCGCTTTTATTCAGATAACATGTCTTCCTTGCTGTTGGTAGCCAATGAAACAGGGAGGGTTGCCATTTACGATACCGATTTGGAAGGTGCGTCATATGATCTGATTTCAGAGGACCTTTTAGGTCAATATTTGGGCAGAAGATTAGCAGTAGATGTAGCTGACATAGATGGAGATGGTTACCTGGAAATGGTGATCGGGAACGAGCGGGGTGGCTTGAATTTCTACAACACGATTATCCAAACTTCCGGAGAGATTTCATCCGTTCATGACCCTAGTCCAACTAAACCATTGGCACTATACCCCAACCCAGTCCTGCATTTTTTGATGGTTCCTGAAGGTGTGAGTCAGGTGGAAATCTTTAACACTATGGGGCAGCGTATTCGTTCCGTTCAGGTCAATAATCGAAAAGTTGATGTGCGTTCACTACCTGAAGGGACTTACTTCCTGAAGTCAAGTGAGGGGAATGCCCGTTTTATCAAGAAAGGAAAGTAAATAAAAGTTGTGCCAATAGAATTTTAAGGATCAGTGCAATGGGTAATATGGTGGTGTAACCAATATTCGGCAATTTGTTGCCTGCGCGCTCATTGGCAAAATCTAGAACTGCAGGTTGACTTGCTGCCATTCCCGATAAAATGGAATAAGGTATTTTCAAAAGCTTATAGCCGATAATCAGGAGAGATGCTGTCGATATTAATACGACTAATAGAGAGGCTACAAACATTTGCAACCCATTCCCACTAGAGAAAGTAGAAATAAAGCTGCTTCCTGAATTAATTCCTATTCCGGCTAGTAAAAGTATGAGTGAAAATTGTCTGAGCGTGAGATTGGCACTATAAGGCAAAACCCACAAAATCGGACCGGATCTTCTTAGTCCACCTAAGATGATGCTTACCACTAAAGGACCACCCGCGTATCCAAGGCTAAAAGTAAATCCTCCTGGAAAACCGATTTCTATCATTCCGATCAGCAGTCCTATAGCAATCCCTAAACCAAAAGAAAAAAGGTTGACGTGACTAATCTGATCATAAGAATCCCCAAAAATCTGAGTAATCTCCTCTGCATCTTTCCTTTGACATACGATTCTGACTCTGTCACCCAGTTCAATAACCGTGTTATTATTTGCAATTAAATCGATGTCCCCTCTTCGAACACGAGTGATAAGCATGTTATAATGCTCCGTTAGATTCAGCGAAGCAATTGACTTTCCACTAACCTTTGGATTTGAAACGAAAATCCGCCTTTGCGTATATAAAGAGGTTTCAAAACTAATCTTATCCTCATTTTCATGTCCCATTAGCGGGATAATTTCTTCCAAGTCTTCCTGATCGCCAACGATCATTACTTCGTCGTTCTCCTGCAATATGGTATCCCAGCTGGTCAGAAATGTCTGATCTCCACTTTTAATTCTTCCGAATACAATGTTCCAGTCGTAGGTTCTCATTAAATCGCGAACAGACATGCCAAAAATGTTTTCATTTGAAATGACAACGCTTGCATTAGTGGTATTCCGTTCGACAGGGTAGTGTTTCTTCAGCTTTTTTGCTTCCTGTCTGAAATTGATTTTAAACAGCTTTTGAAAAAGAATAAGGGATATAAGGATGCCAATAATGGCCATTGGGTAAGCAATCGAATATCCTACCACCACATTTTCACTGTATTGAGAAGCCAAAGCAGGGTCGCTGACCTTGTTATTGATGATGTCAATAATAGAAGCAAGGGCAGGTGTATTGGTAGTGGCCCCGGCAAATATCCCTGCAGCTAAAGCTTTATCAAGATCTAGCAGTTCGTAAACTCCATATACCAGAGCTGTGGTGATGACTAACATAATGCTTATGAAAATCATATCCTTAAATCCACGAAGCTTGAAGGATCTAAAAAAACCTGCAGCGCTTTGCATTCCTACGGTGTAGACAAAAACTACCAATCCAAGTAAGACAACGATTTGAGGAATTTTAACTTCCGGATTCATGGCACCAAAAAATAGTCCGACAAACAGCACTCCTGATACACCGAAATTTACACCTTTTACGCTGATATTACCCAGGGCGTAACCTAGTCCCGCCACGATAAAAATTAGCAATAATGGATTCTCTGCGAATATTTCCATGACGCAAACTTACGACTTATATTAAAGAATATGATTATTGGTTGGGCTAATCTCTAGAGCCGAAAATCAGGCTTCCTATACGAAGCATTGTAGCACCTTCCTCAAGCGCTATTTCATAGTCGCCCGACATTCCCATGGAAATCTGATTGAATGATTCCTGATTGCGGAAGTGGGTGGCCTTAATCTCGTTGTTGTATAAAACCAAATTCTTAAATTCATTGCGAATTTGGTCTTTGTCATCTGTGAAGGTGGCCATGCCCATAACTCCTCGGAAGCGAATGTTTTCATATTTTCCGGGCTGTAAATCGCTGATCAGTTCATCGAATGTAAAACCATATTTTGACGCCTCCTTTGCAATCTTGATTTGAAGGAGCACATCTATAGTTCGATTATTTTTACTCGCTTCTTTATTAATGATTTTCAACAGCTTAAAGGAGTCGACTGAATGAATAAGATGAATAAATTCAGCAATTTCTTTGGTCTTTTTAGACTGTAGATGACCGATGAAGTGCCAATGGATATCCTTAGGCAATGCCTGATGCTTTTCTACAAGTTCTCCCACTCTGTTTTCTCCAAAATCGCGGTGACCTTGATCATAAAGTCTCATGATGTCTTCAGCGGGCTTCGTTTTTGAAACCGCGACTAGAGTGGCATCCTTGTTACGTAATTCATTAAAATAGTCCATAAAGTTCTGTATCCACCAATTGTACAATTTTCCCAAAATCTTCAGGATTGTTTTTAAAGTCCAATTGATCTGTTTCAATGATTAACAGCTTACCTCCTTTATAGTTGGAAATCCAACGCTCATATTTATCATTGAGGCGCTTGAGATAATCTAAACTCATATTGCCTTCATAATCTCTACCTCTTGTTTGAATGTGAGACACCAATGTGGATATGGAAGCCTTAAGGTAAATCATTAAATCGGGGGGGCCGATTTGGTCAGCCATGGTCTTAAAGAGTGTGAAGTAATTTTCAAAATCTCGCTTAGCCATCAGTCCCATGTCATGTAGGTTTGGTGCAAAGATATAAGCGTCTTCATAGATCGTTCTGTCCTGTATGACTGTCTTCTCACCCTCTTTAATCTCGATGAGTTGTTGATAACGGCTATTTAAAAAGTAGATCTGAAGATTGAAGGACCAGCGCTGCATGTCGTTATAAAAATCGCTGAGGTAAGGATTGGTATTGGTATCCTCATAATGCACTTCCCAACCATAGTGCTTGGCTAATTTTTCTGAAAGGGTAGTTTTTCCGGCACCAATGTTTCCGGCAATTGCGATGTGTTTGATCTTCTTTTTCTCCATAATTCTCAGTCAGGGCGCTAAATTACAATTTGTACATTAACTGAATAAGTGATTGGTAAACCATTTCTATAGATGTTAATAACTTTTAAGTTCCTCTTTAAAAAGCTTAATTTTGTCATATGGAAATAAATGATGAATTGATTAACAAGTTGGAAAATCTGGCAAAACTATCTTTGTCCCCTGAGGAAAAGGAGATTATGAAGAAGGATCTGACGAATATCCTGGGAATGATAGATAAAATTAAAGAAGTGGATACCACAGGAGTGGAGCCGTTAAGATACATCAATCAGGATGTGAATGTGTTGCGGGACGATGAAGCCAGGAATGAAATGACCAATGAAGAAGCATTAAAAAATGCGCCTTCTGTTCAAGAGCCCTATATTACAGTACCAAAAGTCATTGACCTCAAAAAGTAAAAATGAAAATATATACGAAAAAAGGAGATGGGGGTCAAACGTCACTGTTTGGCGGTCAAAAAGTGTCTAAGGATGATCTGAGAATTGAAGCATACGGAACAACAGATGAGTTGAATGCTTTTATAGGTCAATTGATATCTTTGATTGATATAGAAGTGATTATAACCTTACTTTTAAGGATTCAGGATAATATTTTCGTGATGGGTTCGATGCTTTCTTCTCCTAAAGAATCAAAATTTAAGATTCCTACGATTGAGGAAGCCGACATCCAATTATTGGAAAATGAGATTGACAATATGGAGCATCGGTTAGAGCCACTTCAGAATTTCATACTGCCTTCCGGTAGCCAGGCCATCAGTTTATGTCACATTTGCAGAACCATTGCCAGAAGAGCTGAGAGAAGGGTGGTGTCTCTTGAACAATCTGCGGAGGTCAATCCTTTAATTAAAAAATATCTTAACAGACTTTCAGATTATTTCTTCGTCCTGGCAAGATTTGTGGCCGCGAAAACAGGCGTTAGGGAAACAGTCTGGAAGCCAAAGCGTTAGAATTCATGGTTTATGACCTTATTATTATTGGAGGTGGACCGACAGGTCTGAATTGTGCCATCGCTGCGCACAAGGCCGATTTAAAATACTTGATACTGGAGAAAGGAGTACTGGTCAATTCAATTTACAATTTCCCGGTCAATATGACTTTCTTTTCCACTTCACCTGTTTTGGAGATCGGCGGCATACCATTTATTTCTCATGGAGACAAGCCGACCAGGAGGGAAGCACTCGAGTACTACAGACGAATTGTTGAAACCTATGATATCAACATTCATCTACTTGAGGAGGTGAGGAAATTGAACAAGGAAGATGATCTTTTTGAGATTGAAACAACAAAAGGAATGTACGCTGCAAGAAATGTGGTGGTGTCCACAGGTTACTACGATACTCCCCGGATGCTGGAAGTTCCTGGAGAAGATTTGCCTCAAGTGAAGCACTACTACGATGATCCACATGTTTATATCGGCATGAATGTGCTGGTGGTGGGCGCAGCGAATTCAGCATGTGATGTGGCATTGGAATGTCACTATAAAGGTGCCCAGGTAACCATGGCTATTCGAGGTCCTGAATTGTATTCAAAAGTGAAATATTGGATCAGACCCAATATTGAGAATAGGATCAAGGAAGGTTCGATTAAGGCCTATTTTAATACTACGGTGAAAGAAATTAAGCCTTCAACGGTGGTATTGAACACGGAAGATGGAGTAATAGAAATTCCAAATGATTATGTACTGGCCATGACTGGATATCTTCCGGATTATTCATTTTTAAGAAAACTGGGTTTACAGGTCAATACTGAAGAAAACTGTGTTCCGACTCACGATGAGGAAACCCTGGAGTCAAACATTCCGGGCTTATATGTTGCGGGAGTGATCTGTGCAGGTTTGAAGACGAGCAAACTGTTTATTGAGAATACAAGAGATCACGGAGAAAAGATTATCAGTGATATCCTTAAACGAAATAAAAGCACAAAAACTACAGCTAATGTATTGTAGTTGAATCATAAACCATCACTTGCTTCCACTTCCTAATTGTCACCATCATTAAAAATGTTAAATATATGTTATAAGATCATGTAAGAACAGCTCATTTATACACAAGCCGTTCTCATACCGATTCTCATCAAATAACATTAAACTTAATTTAAATATGAAAATGAAACACATCTATTTTACTTTAGCTTTGTTTATCGCCGGCTTAGTAAACGCACAGAAATCTGTCGAAAATAAAGAAGCAAAGGAAATTTCTAAACACGAAGTGGGCATCAGTTTTAATAACAGCTTGAGAAGCTACGGCTTTGCAGGATGGCTTCATTACAGATATTACTACAAAGACAATAAAATATTCAATACGGCAAATACTGGTGCATATAGTTCTTTTTATTCTGGATTTAATGCTGAAATATGGTATGAAAACCGAAAGTATTTTGGTCAAGAAAATAAGTGGTTTCTTAGACATGGAGTGGCATTAACCCTAGGATATTCTAGGTATAGATTTGCCAATCTCGCTTTCGCTTTACCAGAAAGAGAAGGATTTGGTGGTGGAATAGGTTACAATTTTGGGATTGGATATGAAATAAGCGATCATTTTAATCTGACAGCGACTTTTAAACCTAAGCTATTATATGGAATATATGACCTCAACAATTTTAATAAGGTTTTCAGTGTAGCTACTCCCTTAAGTCTTGGTGTTAATTATAGATTTTAAGTGGTTGAAGTAAGCTTGTTGCATCTTTTTCAATTCGTAATTTAGAAATCATCAATAATTAAAACTTTTAGGTGCCTTTTGATGATTAACGATGTTAAACTGAAAGTATCTGAAACATTCTTACCTGATCTGTTGTCCCTACAATGGTAACAGCGTTATCGGCAAATAATCGGACTGAGCGAAACTTTTTAGGTAATTGTGAGTTCATAATTTATTTTTTTTTTGAAATAAGGATGTTAATACTATGAAGTTGATCAAAATCTTACTTCTACTTTCAATCGGATTCAGTGTTGATGGTCAATTTGACTTCAACAAGGCAAGTGTCATGGATGAAAAAGATAAACCTGAAAATTATACAGGTGTGGTCGTGGAGCATTATACAGATGGGAGAGCAAAGTTGTGGCGTCAGGAAGTCAACGGTAGAGCCGAGGGCCTTTGGCTTGAATGGTATCCTGATGGTACTTTAAGGTACAGAGCCTGGTGGGAAAATGGCCTGGGAAATGGCAAATGGGAATATTTCTATCCCAATGGTCAACTCAGATCGGAATCTTTTTACATTGATGACATCGCACAAGGACTTTATGTCAGTTATCACGAGAATGGAAAGCTCCAAAATAAATCGGTATACAAAAATGGTCAATTGGATGGTATAACTTATGAATACGATGTCAATGGTATACAAATCTCTAGAAAAAGATTTCAAAAAGGGACTCGCATCATTGATCAACCCACATTATTTGAACCAGGTACAATAGCTACTTCCGATGCCAATGAGTGGGGAATTACGTTCGCACCTGATGGTAACACGGCTTACTTTACTCGAAGAAAGGATGATGGCTCACCGCAAAAGATTTACACTACTAAAAGGAATAGCGAAGGCTTATGGTCTAGAGCTGTGGTAGCTGATTTTTCTACTGGAAGAGATGAAGGGCCGTTTATCTCTCCGGATGGAAAATATTTCTTTATGACCAGCGATAGACCAATCGCAGGAATCGCTCAGTCCGATGTTCTGGACATGAATTTATGGGTCATGAAACAAACAGACGGAGGATGGTCAGCGCCAGTAGCGCTACCAAACAATATAAATAGAACTCGATCAGCACAGGATCAATGGCCTAAACATTATGAAGCCGGTCCAACTATAGATGCAAGTGGCCAACTTTATTACTGGACTCAAGGTACTTCTGGACAGGTTGCTAATCTTTATCAAACACGTATGAATGGTGATGATTCTTTTAGTGATCCTTCAGAACTTACTCCGCCTTCTCATGATAAAGGGTTTGACAGTGGGCCCTGTATTACTCCGGACGGACAGTTGCTTTTTTTCGTCACTTCGAATCGGGAGGATAGTTATGGCAGAGAAGATTTGTATTATACACGATTAATTAATGGCCAATGGAGTGAGGCTAAAAGTCTAGGTCCAATTGTAAACTCATCGCATAATGAGGCCGCACCTAGGTTTTCGCCTGACGGCAAATATTTCTTTTTTACCAGTGACCGTGGAGAAAATTTCGACAGCTCCGGAGAACGTATCTGGAGTATCTACTACATGGAAACGAAGTTCTTGATGATTGACTAATGCAATGCATGACTGGAAAGTCTAGCTGAGAAGCATTTGTAGACAAATGACTGTACAATTCAATGGTTCAATTTGCTTTAGGTTGAATTCCTGTAACATGAGACAAAATCTGCAGAATTAGAATGGTCTAAAAACTTAATCCTTTCTTTTTCCGATGGTTCCAATAAGCCAGATAGATGATGGCCATCAAGGAAATTAAAGCACTTAAACTCATCACTTTCCAGAAGTTATCCGGATCATTATCGTAAATCCACGCTGAAAGTAAAGCGCCCAGTCCGATTCCTACCTCAAGAGCTATATACACAGTTGCAAGCGCTTTACCTCGATTTTCGTCTGCAGATCTGTCGATGCACCATGCGAAAAGTGCAGGAGCAGCAATACCGATAGAAAACCCAATACAACATCCGGCCGCCAATAACATCCAGCCTTGTGAGGCAAACGCTAAAAACAGTAAGGATAAGACAAGCGCTATGATTGCAAAACGAATAACAATCACCCTGCCCAGCCGGTCTGATAACTTTCCAGCGAATAATCTTGAAAGAATGGAAAAAGCAGTAAAATAGGTGAAAAATATACCCTTATTCTCAATTCCAAGAAAGATGCTTTGGTCGGGAATGATGGTTAGCATTCCGCCAAAGCAAAAGTAGATGAATACGACGACCATTGCTGGTGCAATCGCTGAAAAGTCTATAAATTCATTCTTCTTGAGCAATAGTAATCGAGGTGTAAGGCTCACTTTATTGACCAGCGATTCTTTTAGACCCAGCAGGATGAAAATAGATATGAATGCAATCAAGCTTGAAATATAGAACATGGTATTAATGCCGAATATAATCGTTAACCAGGAGCCTATTGCAGGTCCAGCTGAAGCACCCAGATTAAAGCTCACACCCATAATGCCCAGGGCTTCTCCCCTCCGTGAAATCGGAACAACATCTGCAACATATGCAGAAGATGCCGTTGGCTTAAAGCCAGTTGAAAACCCATGAAAAAATCTCAACAACAAAAAGCCGAAAACAGAAGTCATAAATGGATACAGAAAGCTACAAACCACACAAAATAGTGTACCAATAACCATGACAGGGATTCTTCCTATCGTATCCGTTAATTTTCCACTAAAGGGACGAGATATTCCCGCTGTAAGGGTAAATAATGAGATGATCAATCCCTTGTATTCCTCTCCTCCTAAATTGGTCAGGTGCTGTGGCAGCTCAGGAATGATCATAGAGAAACTGGCACAGAATAAAACCTGACTTAAACAAAGCATCCAAAAATCAAAGGTGTAGAGCTTCTCCCTGCTAGAATCCATTTGCAAAAATGGAAAATGCCGGGAACATATTAGTTTTATTTTAAATAAATTTGCGATCATGGCGAAATACAGACTACTTACCGACGAAGAATTAAAAGGATTAGAGAAAGAGTTCATCGATTATCTCGTGATTAATGGCATTACTGCCACGGATTGGGTAAAGATGAAAATTGACCAGCCTGATGAGGCACAGAAAATAGTGAACTTATTTTCTGATGTTGTTTTCGAAAAAATTCTCCGAAATGTGACACATCTTGAAGTTCACGAAAAAAATGCCATTCGATCTTTCCACTGTGGCGAGCAGGAGATTCACCTGATCACCATGGAACTTGATGATCCTTTGGCAGATTTCAGGGATGCGGCTTATATTGCACAAGCCATGCGAAGTCCACCAGAAGATTTGTTGATTTACAAAACCAAGAAACCATATCAAGATATCAGGGAAACTGAAATATTTAATATGATTGAAAAGGGCTGTCTGGTTTCGAATGGTAATCTTCATAAAACCCTTGAAATAGCGCTCGAGCAAACATGAGAAGGAGGCCTGGGATAAAGCTCTTCGATTTTTACCTGGATTCATTCCGAGGTCTTTCCCGACAAATGTGGTGGCTTTCTCTTGCAACATTGGTCAATAGGGCAGGCACTATGGTTATTCCATTTCTTTCTATTTATATGTCGAAAAATCTGGAGTTTAGTTTAAGCCAAATTGGATGGGTCATGACTTTCTTTGGATTGGGATCTCTTCTGGGTTCTTGGTTAGGCGGAAAATTGACAGACCGGTTCTCCTATTATCATGTCATGATCACCAGTATGATGCTGTCGGGGTTTGGCTTTATGATTTTAATTTATTTTAAAAGTTATCTGGGCGTTTGCATCGCTATTTTCGTCCAAATGACCATTTCCGATGCGTTTCGTCCTGCCGCTTTTACGGCTATAGACGCCTACTCGTTGCCAGAAAACAAAACGAGGTCCATTTCTTTGATCAGGTTATTCATCAATTTGGGATATTCTATTGGCCCGGCTATTGGAGGCTTTATTTTCTATCGCTATGGCGCCAGTTTATTGTTCTATTTAGATGGAATTACATGTATTTTATCTGCAGTTTTCATACTGATCGCTTTGCGACCTAAGCCACATTCACTGGAAGCGGAAAAGCAAAATAATTTGTACGCTAAAGCCAGCTCTACTGGGGTGTGGAAGGACAAAGCTTACTTGCTCATGATGTTGATCCTCTTTCTTTTCAACATCGCATTTTTTCAATTATTTGCCAACTTGCCGCTTTTCTACAAAGAAATTCATCACCTCAATGAGAAGACCATTGGATGGATTATGGCATTGAATGGTATATTGATTTTTCTGACCGAGATGCCTCTAGTGAGCTGGATGGAACGTCGCAAATTTTCAGCCTTAAAAATCATTTTTGTTTCAACCATATTCTTATCCATTTCCTATTTCTTATTGAATACGACCATGTGGTTCTGGATGTTGATAATTAGTATGATATTTTTAACGCTTTCTGAAATGCTTGGTTTTCCTTATTCCAACTCCTGGTCACTTGAACGCGCGCCCAAGGGGAGGGTAGGAGAATACATGGGAGCTTACACGATTGCTTTTTCACTTTCGCACATTATCGGCCCTAATCTGGGATTGCAGGTCAGTTCTAATTTTGGTTATGCAACCAGTTGGTATCTCATGGGTGTGATTGGAATCATCTCAGCAGTACTTACTCTAGTGCTCATCAAGATGGTTGGCTCCTCCAGGGCCTAACTGTCCTTAGGTTTGCCTGGCTCAGCGTCATCATTGCCTGTGACTTCATCTGAAATGTTTTCGGCAATGTCTGCCACTTCGTCGAGTTTGTCTTTTGATTCTGAAACAGCGTTATCAATTCTGCTTTCTGCCTGATCTTTAATTGCATCGGCATCTTCAGCTACACCTTTGACAGCAGCTTCGGTCTCAGAGGTGATCTTCTCTACTTCTTCCTTAATTTGGTCTGACACTTCAGTTGCTTTGGCTTTGATTTCTTTCAATTCATTTGTTGCATTGTCAACGATGACTTCATTATTATCCTCTATGATCTCTGCATCATCAGCTATTTCGTCTCCATCTCCATCCAAATCTTCAAAACCAGCAGCCTTCACAACTTTAGGTTCCTTAGGTTCTAAATCTGTTATATCTTCACTTGGGGTGATGGTTATTTTCCCTTCACTAAATGCGTGATGATCTCCATCTGCATAGGCGGCTGCCTTACTGAAAAAATCATCTTTATCATCTAAAAGGGAATCATCTACATCGATAGGAGTTTCTGCAAATTCAGACTTTGGCCTGGCTTTTTCCTCCTCAGCCATCTTTTCCGCTTTCTTAATAGTGTCATCCAGCTTTTCGCCAAGGTCGTCTGTAATTTCTTTGGCTCTTTCCACAATCCTATCCTTGGCTTCAAGGACTTTCTTGCCCACTTTTTCACTCACGTCTTTACCCTTTTCCATCATGTCACCACCTACTTCCAATACCTTTTTTCCAACTGCCTCAGAGACATCAGCAGCCTTGTCCACAACAGGATTTTCAGCGATCTTTTTGCCAATATTTTTAGCCTGATCCACGACTTTATCCTTGGTCTTTTTCACTTTCTCTTCTGCCTCTGCACTTTCTTCCTTGAAAGAATCCCGGACTTTATCATATCGATCTTCTACTGCGTCTTTTGCATTTTCGAAAAAATCAGAAGATTTATCTAGAATGTCATCTCCGATATCCTTTCCTTTTTCTACTGCTTTCTTACCGGCACTTTTGCTCACAGACTTGACACCAAACAACAATTTTCTAAATTCACCTAGAAATCCCATAACTTAAATTTTAGTACACAAAATAATTAATATTACCTTACAGACGAACATTACCTCTTAATTTAATATGAATTCAAAGGATACTCAGACGGAACTACACAAAACGCTTGAAGAAATCCAGAATGTTAAAAACATCAGGAAACACTTTGCCAAAACCAATTCAGAATTGGCCAAGGCATACAAGGAGTTGGAAAAATTTGAAAAGCTCCTGGATAAGGAATATAACGACTGGAAGCAACTCGAGTCCTTAAGTGTCAAGTCACTATTTCACAAAGTTTTGGGCAGTAAGGAGGAGCAAATTGAAAAAGAAAGGCAGGAATATCTACAGGCATCATTGAAGTTCAATGGTATGAAGAAAACGGTTGACATTCTGGAATATGAAAAATCGTTATTGGAAAAAAAGCTGGTGGATGTAACACTACTTGAAAACAAATTGAAAACGCTTAAAAAACAGCGTACTCAGGAGTTGATCACATCGAATTCCCCTTCGGGAAGAGAACTAAAAGAGATTTTAAAGAAGACTGATCGTCAAATCATCATTAGAAATGATCTTCGTCGTGCAGTCCATACGGGATTAGAAGCTTCTAAAATGCTTGAAAGAATGCTCACCTTTCTGCAGCAGGCAAAGAATTGGGGCAATTGGGATATGATGGGAAAGGGCAGAATGGCCAGTTATAATAAGCATGATGCTGTGGACAGAGCCAGGGAAACTGCTTTTAAAGCCAAACATATTTTAAGCAAGTTTCAACAAGATCTTTACAATTTAGGTGCAGGCTCCTTTACATTTGATATCAGGATCGATTCCCTGGGTTCATTTACAGATATCTTCTTTGACAATCTGATTTCGGACTGGATCATTCAACAAAAAATAAAGAACGCTCTTTCTAATGTGTATTCTGTAAAGGATAAAGTAAACCGAATTATCCAATCATTGGATAAGGATTTGGTGGAGGTGGATCAACGGCTCAAAGAATTGGAAGATGCCAAGGAAAAAATCATCATCACTTCTTAAGTTGGGTCAACTCCAACGGTGCACCCGGCCATCTTTCATTGGGCTTCATTTCATATTTTTTACCCGATATCGTATAGGTCATGCCTTCTTGAATTTCAAAAAGGTCACTATTGCAAATTGAATATCGCTCGTTCCCATCAGTTCGTTGAAGTAATACAAATGCCTCATTACTGGTGCATTCAACTACAATATTAGTGATGGTTTCTACCACGGCGCGATCGGTAAAGCACGGTTCATTAACTACTTTCTCAGAACCGCAATCAGAAATGAAAGAGGTAGCTAACGAAAACATTGACATCAAAAATAGTCTCATAATTCAATGATTATTCCTATTGTAGGCAAAACACGGCCGGAATCGCTTGAGATCAGTTCCGTTTGGTATCGTGAAGGATCATTCGGATCAATCAGGAACTCGCCATTTACGCCTCTTTTCGGTACCAGGTAAGGTATGAATTCTATGGCAGAACTGTAAATATTCTGAATGTCAATGTAAAAGTTTGCGGTGTATTTGTCTTTGTAAATGTTCTTATCAAACCGAATGTCAAGTTGATGAAAGGGCTTTAGATAAGCTGAATTTAATCTGTCGAAATCGAAGGTTCCTCTCCGGTTTAAATCCCAAAAGTCCACTCTAGATGATCTTTCCGTGTCAAATGGGGTGTAAGGTGAGCTACTAGCATAGGTAAACTTCGTACCAAATTGCCAGTTCTTTCCAAAAGTTCTGGCGAATATTAAAGTGAGAAAATGGCGGGTATCCCAGGAGCTCTGGATAAAGTTCCCATCTGTATCTTTGAATTCGCTTTTGGACAAGTTATAAGCTGCTGACCAAAGGTTATTATTTCTGAATTTTTTTCTAGCAAAGATCTCAACTCCATATGCCCTACCTTCTGATATGGATGCAGCTGGTTGATTGCCCACTGCCACGTAATCGGCATTTGCGTTAGCGAACGAAATTGAATCTCTGAGTAGGAAAGGATAGTCGCTATAGGCTTTGTAGAAAGCCTCGACAGAATAAATCTTGTCCTCAGATGGCTGATAAGTATATCCCAAAGCCAATTGATCTGATTGAATGTAATCCAGCCGATTTCTATTGATCATTTCTCCATCATCGGCATAAGCCAGCATGACCGAAGGAGGAAGCTGATAATAAGAGCCGGCCGAGGCACTTACACTGCTTTTTTCAGTGAGTTGGTATGAAACTGCTGCCCTGGGTGAAGTCTGAGACAGCGGATTACGGGTCAATGTCCCATAAGTGGAGGCATCCATTCTCACACCGCCAAAAAGTTTGAGTCGGTCATTGAGTAGATTCAAAGAATAGCTTGCAAAGAAACCGTATTGGTAAGTGGTCAACTTGCTCGTAAAATCAAGGACAATGGGAGAAATATCAGGCCCGATTTCAATCGAATAGTTATCCAGGATATAATGAGATTGCTCACCATTGATCCCGAATTTCAGTTTGTTTTTGCCTACTAATTGTGTTTGTTCGAAACGGACTCTACTATCTCTTTTTTCAGCATCGTAGTCAAACCATAGGTCTTCCGTCTCGAAGGTGTTATCAAAGTATTTGATGGCTTTGTTTCTAAAGTAGCTGGTGCTGGCGATGAATGTCGAATGCCCCTGGTCCGTATATCTTTTATAATTTAATCCTATGGTATTTACATTTTGGTCACCTTCAGGGATATAACCGGTGTTATAAAGCAGACCAACAGTTGCATCGGGTTTGTTGGCATCATCAAGATTTAATCTCGAGCGATCAAATGCGCCTATTCCTATGATTTTCAGTGAATTGCGATTCCATTGCCGTTCGTATTTAAAATTGTAATCTGTGTATGCGGGCAGAACTGGAAGTTTGAATGCCTTGAGGTAGTACTCTGAAAAAGATTTTCTGGCGGAGACGATAAAATTGGATTTTTGATCGATCGGCCCTTCTAATGTCAATCCGACATCCGTAGCACCTAAGGTGAATTTTGTGCCTAATCTGTCTTCTCTGCCCGGTCTGGTTTCAAGATTTAAAACGGAGCTGAGGGCATTAAAACGATCAGCTGGGAATGCCCCGGTGATCAAATTGGCTCTCTCGAGAATATCGACATTGATGAGTCCGTTTGGGCCACCTGATACTCCTTGAACAGAAAAGTGATTGATCGATGGGATTTCTATACCGTCGATAAAAAACTTGTTTTCATGCGATGCACCACCTCGAACGATAATATTGTAACCAAATGACACTTTAGGTAGTACGCCAGGCAGATTTTTGATGACTTTGGATACATCAATGGTACTGCCAGGAAGTCGCATGATTTCGTTGATACCGATCGACTTAATGGACAATGGTGTCTCCGCTGTTCTGCTTATTACACTTGCTGTAATGGCGATGTTATCCAACTGACTGGCTACTTGGTCTAGCTCGATCAGCAGTTCGTTGGGCTTGATGGGATCAGCCTTTATCTGATGTAGTACCATAGATTCATAACCCAGATAGGTGATACTGATTTTGTGGAACCCTGGATCTAGATAGGTTTCGAAGTAGCCTGCTGAATCCGTTTCAATAACAGCATCTTCATCATCAACGGCAACATTTGCAAATGCCAGTGGAGCTCTTGTACTTTGATCAACGATGTATCCATAGACAAGGCCTTGCTGAGCCATTAATTCACATTGGCAGAAGCAGATAAACAGGAATAACCAAAAAAATCTCATTCGCTTCAAGTTGAGAACAAAGTTACACTCCTAAGTGCTTGAAAACGAGGTGAATTTGGTCATTAAAATGTCATTTTAAAACTCGCAAAAACACATGAGGAAAAGATCAATCAGATTAATTAGATCCGAAAACAGACAGGGTCACTCTGGTTTTAGACCCACCTTCAGGTAAAGCAGAAGAACTGATGTCTAATTTATTTCGACCTTTCACATACTTGGCGAAGTAAAGATCGTCTTCATGAATCTCGGAAAGCTGCCTCCGTGCATTTTGGTCTCGCCATCCCAATGCCTTCATATTCTCAGAGAAAAATTCTCTTAAAAATGACGGAGGATCCTCAGAAACAACAGTGAAGGTATGCACCGTTTTCACGCCTTCATCTTTGCCGGTGACGTTTTGCAGGGTTCCTCTTCGGTACTGAGGCAGTCCAAGGTCTGTATACATCGCAGGGTAAGCTGCATCGAATCCATCGCCACCGCTGGCACCTGATTTTTCACCACAAGAATTTAAAGAGAGCAGGATCAACAGGCTTAAAATAGTTAAAGCAGATTTCATCATTTAATATTTAGTAGAGTGCAAATTTAAAATATTAATCGTTAACAATAAAATATTAGAAAATTTATTAATGTCGATAAATAAGACTATATTTGACGAATAAAACGACAATTGATGAAAGGTAGGGGAGCCAATTATAATCCGGTACATCGCTTCGAAGAATATGACAGTCAGGAAGGAGTTTTTGACGATCTGAAATATGAAGAAGAAAGCAGTTCCATCAAGACTGAATATATTCCGACATTTCCAAAGACCGTAGTGAATTATGTTGATTCTGAAGACGTTCCGTTTTCATATTCTATAAATCCTTACCAGGGGTGTGAGCATGGATGTATCTATTGCTATGCGAGGCCCACACATAACTTTTGGGGATATAGCAGCGGTCTTGATTTTGAGCAAAAAATACTGATTAAAGAGAATGCAGCTGAACTACTGGAACAAAAGCTTAAATCTAAAAGATGGAAATGTTGTCCCATTGCGCTTTCAGGCAATACGGACTGTTATCAACCCATAGAGGCCAAACTGAAGATCACCAGATCACTATTGGAAGTTTTTTACCGATATAGGCATCCGGTGACCATCATCACAAAAAATAGTTTGATCCTTAGAGACATCGACCTTCTTAAAAAGCTGAACGATGATCGCCTAGTGAGAGTGGCGATAAGCGTCACTTCTTTGGACAGCGGACTCCAGCAGAAACTGGAACCTCGAACCAGTTCTCCTCGTAAAAGATTAAATACCATTAAGACTTTAAGCAGAGAAGGTATTCCTGTAACCGCAATGATGGCACCTATCATACCAGGACTGACAGATCATGAAATCTTGGATCTTGCTAAAGCTGTGGCCGAAGCTGGAGCGAGTGATCTACGGTATACAATTGTCAGACTCAACTTCGATTTAGATGAATTATTTGAAAGTTGGCTAGAAGAGCACGTCCCTGACCGCAAGGAAAGGGTCATAAACACTATCAAAGATCTTCGGCGAGGAAAACTGAGTGCTACCATTCAGGAAAATCGGCACAGAGGTTACGGAGAAATTGCCAGCATCATATCACAACAAATTGAACTGGCGAGAAAGCTGTATTTCAAAGCCGCTGAATTGGAGGAGCTCAATTTAGAATTACATGAGAATTACAAAACTGGCCAGTTGACATTATTTTGACTTTTACAAGACCCGGTGAATCTTGAGGAGTCCGTAATCATGGGATGACATGATGGCCTCGCATTGGTGTCCTCAAAATATGGTAGCAACTTATAACTACAAAACCACAAGAAGTCAGCTCTGAAAGCAGAGGACTGGCTTCTTACTTTTTTAGTACAATCAATCTTTATCATTAGATAATTTCTTCGAATTCCTCTTCTTCAGTTGTACCCTCAACTGTCAGCATTTCAAGCATGGTGAGTTCCATGGATCTGAAATGCCTTTTAACAGAATCCAAAATTTCAGTAGAAACGGCATTTTTAACGTCCTCTGCATTCTTAAAGTGGTCTGAAGCTCTGATTTTATAAGTCTGTTCGAGACCATGATGCTCAAACTTAAGCGCATAGCGGTGATTCATATGCATAATGGTTATTTTAAAAACAGGATGCTCAATGTAACCTACGATTCTCATATTTGCTGTTTATAATTGATTGTGTAAAAAGTTCATACAATTTTTGCAAAACAGGATCAAATTCGAGCATGCTTAAATGCTCTTCGACGGTTACCATATCCTGGCGAGACGCCGGTCCTGTCTGCAACATTTGTGGATCACTATCTCTTACCTTAAGCGCAGTTTGAACAATGATGGGTTTCAAAATCTCAAAATCTACGCCCTTTGAGTCTAGTAAGCTTTTACTCAAAGCGTAAAGATGATTGGTGAAATTATTTGCTAAGACAGCAGCCACATGAATAAACGGTCTGATCTCGGGTTCGATCAGATGGATATTAGAGGTAATTTTTTGAAAAATGCTCCTCAATTCATACGTGAAATTTGGTGATGATCCATGGATGCATAAAGGAATTTTACTTAAATCAATCTGGTGGTCTCCTTTCGACAAAGATTGAATAGGCCATACACTTCCTCTATCGGTAAAATGGTCATCTATCGCATCAATAGTAGCTGTTCCTGAAAAATGAACCACCTTTTTATGTGATGGAAGGAATTCTTTGAGGTCTTGTGTCAATGGTGGTATGGAAGTGTCAGAAACCATGAGGAAAACAAATTCTATTTCTGGATCTATATCCTGCGAGGTTGTAATGTAATCTATGGAGAGATCTTTCAGCCATTTGGGAGCATCCTGATTTCTGCCCAGAACCTGCAGTTCAACAGTATTTTCAAGATTTATTAATGCAGGAATAAAATGCCAGGCCAGATTTCCGGTACCAACACACAATCCTTTTTGCATCTTTAGTCCATTACTTTTCTTGAAGAAAGTCTGATCCCCATAGCGACCAACATACCCGTAAGCATCATTAAAGAACCTAACCAGAATAAATTGATCCCTGGAAATTCAATAGACTCAATTACAATGATGTCAGAGCGAGGCACATTCATGGCGATCTCCATTGGTACCTGGATACTGTTTCTGTCATCTTTGGCAAATTGGAATGTTAACTCGCCCGTTGCTGGATCGATTTGGGTAAATTTAAAATGCACACCAGTTTCAGGGTCATAGTCTTTGATACTGCTTTGGCGCGAACCTCGTATTAAATAGACAGGCTCTAAATTTTTGGTCTTGCCATTGGTTCTAAATGACAAAATACTGGCGATTGCAATATCCCCTTCCTCTGCCTTGTAACCTCTGTTTTTTGGCGTTTTATTAAAGCCATTATGAACAATCTGAACATCTTCGATGGTGATGGATTCACCTTCTTTAATGACGAATTGCTGGTACTCCAGTTCACTTTCCATGGTGAAAAACCGTTCAAAAAAGGCTTCATTGGCCCGGATACGCATATTCAGGTCAGGAATTTCATCGTAATATTTGTAAACCACCGCACCTCTCAACACCACCACAGGTTTGAGATCATATTGCTTGTCATAAATTTTATCGGTCACCTGGATGTGAAAACCAATCGCTAAATCATTCTCCTTGGGTTCATAATCCTGATGCCTGGGGTCGTAGTCTAGTCCATTGAGTGTCACTTTCAGACTATCATTTTCATAGCTTCCATTGAGGCCTACCTCTATCGGTTGATAGACCAGAGAATCTTCCATCTCTTTCGAATATTCGAGTTTTAATACTTGTGCGGGAAGTCCTGCAATATGCGTAAAAATATCCTTATGTAGATATCTCTTAGTCGAAGGATTGAATGCTACAATTTCCGTTTTATCGTTGGAGTAGACGGACACAGGGTTGACCATAAATTCCTCCAGAACCTGGTTGTTAGAATCGACCTTTGTGAATTTTATATCATAAGTCCGCTCATTTTCTATCAAGGTATCACGCTGGTAATCTACCCAATAACCACTCATGAAAATGGGTTTCCCTTTGATTAAAGTCACCTTCTTCTTGAGATTTTCATCTTCCATGATGTCTCTGAAAACAAACTCATTCTTAGAAATATGACGTTTATTGACTCCAGATGCAATTATACCAATCAACATGATGGAAAATCCAAGATGCGACAACACACCTGCACTGTTTTTCCACTGGAGTTTGTTAAAGGCAATGAAGTAGTCCACATTACTCACAATGCCGAAAATTCCGGCTAACATGAGTAAAAAGTAAGGTACTGAATTAATATCTAGCCAAATATTGACAATAAAGGTGAGAACGATGGTTGCAGCCACAGATATGCCAGCATGCAATAAAAGTTTCTTTTTAAAAGTAGAGGTCACCCTGCCATTATACCTTAGAAACTGTGCACTGGAAGATAAGAGGACTATAAAAATGGCAATCCAGATCTGATGTTTATTGTAATGGGTAATGGGTTCCTGGATGACAAGGCCTGTAAAACCAGGATCAAAAATTTCTGCAATTTTATTATAAATGGGCAGCGATGTCGAAGCCGTGATGAGGATAGAAGAGAAAAGCAGCACAATCGCTCCTATGAACATCCAAAATTCCCGAGAATTGAACTTGTCATCTTCTTGTGAAGGAACAATTTTACGGCGCATAATAAATACAACCGCGGGAATGATGGTAAACAAAGCCACCAGTAAAACCAGTTGGTTTTCTAGCCCCATTTCAGTAAAAGCATGCACCGATGTATCACCCAATATTCCACTTCTGGTCAAGAAGGTCGAATATAGAATCATGATAAAACTGAGACTCAATAAAATATAAGAAGTCTTAATACCTCGTCCGGTGCCATTGGCTATTAAAAGGGAATGTACACCTGCAACCATAAGTAGCCAGGGTACCAACGACATGTTCTCTACTGGGTCCCATGCCCAGTAACCACCGAATGATAAAGCCTCATAGGCCCATGCTCCTCCCATTAATATCCCTATGCCCAGAATTCCCCCCGAAAATAGAGACCACTTCAAGGCGGGTTTGATCCAGGCTCTAGGTTCTTTCACCCACAGTCCAGCAACAGCAAAACAGAATGGAATCACTGTGGAAGCAAAACCAAGAAATAGCGTAGGTGGGTGAATGGTCATCCAATAATTCTGTAGTAATGGATTCAATCCTGATCCACTCAACAAACTCACATAGTCTGCATTTTGAAAGAGTGGGATATCCATAGTGTCACGGAACAACAGCAATGGATTACTTCCTATTTTTACTACTGAATCACCTATTTCAAACTGAATTCCCAGGATCATGGAAATCAAAATCACTTCCACTAATGCCAGTAAACTCAATACCGGAGCTTCCCATTTCTTTCCATAAACCATCACCACAAAGCCAAGTATAATATGCCAGAACATCCACAGTAAAAAACTACCTTCCTGACCCTCCCAGAAAGCACTGGTAATGTATTTCATGGGGAGAAAGTCATTAACATGCTGAGAAACGTAAGCATATTCATAAAATTGATTCACCATGATGTAAAAAATAATCGTGATGATTCCGAATACACTTAATCCATGAAAAGCAAAGCCAAGCCTTCCCAATCTTTTCCAGGCTTCAGATTCCGAATCTTCAGACTCATCGCCGGTTTTCAAGCGTTCATTGGTAGATTTAAAAAATGAATACGCACTGAAAAGCGCAGAAACAAAGCCTAAAATGATGAGAAAATGACCAATATTCTTAGGCCACAAATGTTCTCCAAAATATTGAATTTCTTCCATCTATTTATCCATTCTCTCTTAACATGAACTCCTGATCTTTATACTTGGAAGGGCACTTGAGTAAAATATCAGATGCTACAAATTCTCCCTCCCTGATCTTGCCGGTGACCACTAGAGATTCTGACATCTCAAAGTCCTGAGGCTTGGAGTCATGATAAGTGACTTTCATGATTTCACCATCTTTGTCTTCCATAAAAAAGGTCATGAGATTGGCGTCGACATTGGGATCGTAAACGATGGGTTTGTTTTTAACCAGGAAACCTGCAATTTTCACCGTAGAATTTCCTTTGGCTTCTTTAAAGTTAGCATAAGTACTCACGTCACTTGCTGAAGAAATTAAAAAACCAATTCCTGCAATGATCATGATAATGCCTATTATATAAGCTTTTTTCATTATTTACGGTTTCGTCCCACAAAGGTACACAAGTACCATTAAATACATATGATTTAACGTATTGTTTATACTGATTATAAACTAGCTGGTTTCTCCTTTTATTATCTCAGCTATTTCTTTGGCTTTAAACCTGATCATGGCATGCGTGCCTTCTTCTATAACATGGTCTACTTGCTCAGCATTATCAATAGGAAAAAGGGGGTCTTTAGTTCCATGAATGTGAATCAAATTTTCAGGAATTTCATCGTTTTTCCAACATACAATTTCTTGCAAAGCCCATTTCAAGAAAATGTTTTCAGTGGACTTAAAAACCCGTCTAAACCATAAGTAACTGGCCACATTTCTTCCATACAAAGGAACGATCAGATCTAATCCGAATTTAAGAACCGAAGGTTTGAAAAGCTTGTATGTTCCGGTCTTTTCCAGTATTCTGAACAACCTGGGTTTTTCAGATCTGCATTTAATGCTGGATATGGTGATGACCTTCCTGACCTTAAGAAGTTTATTGATTTCAATGGCCAGCACTCCGCCGAAAGATACTCCTATGACGGTATCCTCATGGTGGATGTTGTATTCCTCAATAAATTTCCTGGCATAGTCGGTGAGTGAATGGCTTTTACTTGCAGGAATCCATTCTGCAAATACAGCTTGAGCAGTAAGGATCTTAGAATTTCTAAGATTGTCATATAACGAGGAGTCCGTGCCATACGAGGGTATGAAAACTAGCCTTACCATGCCAATCGTGCATCGGGGCCTACAGCATGGCTGCTAAAGTCGCCTGAAATGTATTTGTAATGCGCTGCGATGGCGATCATAGCAGCATTATCAGTGCAGTATTCAAATTTTGGGATGTGTACTTTCCAGCCATTTTTTTCACTGCGTTTCATCAATTCTGATCTCAAGCCACTATTTGCTGAAACACCACCTGCTATGGCGACTTCCTGAATTCCTGTAATTGCTGAAGCCCGCTCTAATTTGTTGAGTAGTATATCAATGATTGAATGCTGAATGGAACAGGCTATGTCATTCATATTTTCATAAATGAAATCAGGTTCAACCTTGACCTGATCCCTGAGGAAATAGCGGAATGCTGTTTTTAAACCGCTAAAACTAAAATCCAGTCCATCGATTGAAGGCTCTGGAAATGAAAATCGTGGTTCGCCCTTTTGAGCCAGCCGATCAATGTGAGGACCAGCAGGGTAGGGAAGCCCTAACATTTTACCTGCTTTATCAAAGGCTTCTCCTGCCGCATCGTCCAGGGTTTTACCCATAATTTCTAATTTGTTGAAATCTTCAACTTTTATGATTTGGGTATGTCCACCGGATACAGTAAGGCACAGAAATGGAAAATTGGGTTTAGGATCATCGATGAAATGGGCCAAAACATGGGCCTTCATATGGTGTATTTCGATGATAGGGATATTGAGGCTAAGGGCCAATGATTTAGCAAAACTAACGCCCACAATGAGTGAACCTAGTAAGCCCGGCCCTCTTGTAAACGCAATGGCGTTTAGATCCCTTAAGTGTATACCACTTTCCTTCAAAACATGATCTATAAGAGGAATGATGTTTTCCTGGTGTTTTCGGGAAGCCCATTCCGGCACCACACCACCGTAGTTTTCATGAATTTTTTGAGTTGACACACCATTTGCTACAATTTTATCATCCTTAATGATAGCGGCGGCTGTATCGTCACAGGAGGACTCAATTGCTAAAATGTATGTGGATTTCATTTTTTATTTTTATAGATGTACGAATTAAATAAAAAATAGTATTATTGTGAGTGTACAAACGAAAAAACAGATTAAATTATGCGACTAATTCTTAATATTCTCCTGATTCTGGGAATCGTGGGTTTGGCTTACCTTCTTTACTATAATGTAAAGGAACCAATCGCATTTCAGGCGGAAAAAACGAGGCGTGAGACCAGAGTGGTGGATCGTCTGAAAGATATCAGAACATCTCAGGAGTTATACAGAACCATCACTGGTTTGTATGCTCCCAATTTTGATACGCTGGCTTACGTTTTAAGAAATCAGGACATTCCTCAGTTGAAAGTGATAGGTGATCCCGATAATCCTGAAGCAGAATTTACCGTGGATACCCTTTATTATAGCACTGCTGATACCTTAGAGGCACTGGGCATTAATTTGGACTCATTAAGATATGTTCCCTTTGGGAATGGCGAGACTTTCAAGATCGACGCCGATACCTTGACTTATCAACAAACTTTAGTGAATGTTGTCGAAGTAGGGACTCCGAGAAATACTTTCATGGGTAGGTTTGGAGACCCGAAATATGCGAAATATGACAAGTCTTATAATCCACAAGCTATGCTTAAATTCGGTAACATGAATTCACCAAGCTTATCAGGAAATTGGGAATAATAGCAGAATACAGATTAGAAAAAAATTATAACCATAATATACTGTCCGTAATCTTTGATGCGGACAGTTTTTTTTATGCAATAAGTGATGTCAATAATCACTTAAAAATGGCGTGTAAGTATCAATTAGGAGAAGATGCTGTAAGTGAAATTGCAAACATTATTGAACAAGAAAATCTGGCCAACCACTACTACAGTGCTGTTAATATTTTTAGCAAATTACCCAGCTTTTCATTCATACCAGCCAATGAATATCAATATGGAATGGAAGGCGATGTGATTGCCAATAGTTTTCCAATTTATCATCATGAAATTGAAATGGAAATATGCAGCGAAGAGAATTTAAACATCATTCATGCATACAATAAAGAATTTCTTGATGCTTTTGAGGGACTGAAAAAAGAAGCCCAATTTCGACATCTGAGTTTAGCCTATATACAAGGATTGAGAAAAGATGGTATTTACTGTAATCTACTTGATGAAAGCATAATCATATTGGTGAGAAAGGGTGGGCGCTTCATTTTCTACAATCAATTTGCAGTCAACCAGTCAGACGATTATTTGTATTTTACGATGTTGGCCTTCAATCAGTTGAATCTTGATCCAAACCATTTTGTACTCCACCTTCATGGGCAGGAAGAAAAAGTCGTTTCCTTTAAGCTGACTGTAGAAGAATATGTAGTAAATGTCAGAGAGATGGTTCTGGGCTTTACGAACATGGAGGAAAAAATGGACTTAGTTGATTTATTTCTGGCTGCTGTATGCGAATAATTTCAGGCACTTTTAAGGGACGAAAATTCTATCCGCCAGCTAATAAATGGCCTACACGACCTACCACTGATTATGCGAAAGAAGGACTTTTCAATATCCTCATGAATGAGATCGATTTTGAAGAGACTAAAATGCTGGATTTATTTGGTGGGACAGGCAACCATTGCTATGAATTTATATCCAGAGGATGTAAGGATGTGACTTACGTAGATAAGTTTGGCCCAGCCGTCAAATTTGTTCATCAAATTGCCCTTGAACTGGGTGTCTCACAGCATATTCAAATTGTCCGCTCAGATGTCTTTAAGTTTTTAAAAAATACGAACGATGTCTATGATTATATCTTTGCTGGCCCACCATATCCACTTCCAAATTTAGATGAGATACCGGACAAGATCTTTGAGGCGAAAGTCCTCAGTAAAGAGGGGATATTTGTTTTAGAACACAATCCCAACCATAATTTTGAAAATCATCCCTGCTTTGTAAAGAGTCGCAACTATGGCAGCACAATTTTCGCCTTTTTCCAGCATAAGGAATAGCTTATTTAGAATATAGCGTTAAATTTGGCCGTCTATGAGTGCAATTGATGAAATAAAAGCAGCAGTTAGTACTGTGCTAAAGGAAAAATATGATTACGACCATCCAGCTGAAGAGGTTTTAATCAATGAAACCCGTTCGGAGTTTGAGGGAGATTACACAGTGGTCGTTTTTCCATTTACAAAGGCACTTAAAATGCCTCCACCGAAGATAGCAGATGAATTGGGTCAGGAATTGGTCCGAAGTCATGACTTTATATCATCTTTTAATGTCATCAAAGGTTTCTTGAATCTTACTTTTGAGAAGCGTTTCTGGAAAGGAGAGCTCCAAAAAATATTAACAGATAAAGATTTTGGGAGGACATCAAAAAATGGAAAAAAGGTGTTGGTGGAATTTTCGTCGCCTAATACTAATAAACCGCTGCATCTTGGGCATATCAGAAATATATTACTAGGATGGTCCAGTGCTCAACTTTTAGAGGCGGCCGGATATGATGTCGTGAAAACTCAGATTGTCAACGATCGGGGCATAGCCATATGCAAGTCAATGGTATCCTACCAATATTTTGGAGATGGTAAATCACCGGAAGAGGCAGACAAGAAAGGTGATCATTTGATCGGTGAATACTATGTGCGTTTCGAAAAGGAATTCAGAAAAGAGTATAAGACTTGGCAGGATACAGCAGCTGCTAAAAAGATTTATGAAGACCATAGGAAAGTAGGTGAAAAAGAGGAGTATTTCTTCTCCAGATATAAGAATACCTATTTTAATGAATATAGTGTATTAGGTAAGCATGCCAAAGATATGCTTTTGAAATGGGAGAGTGCGGATGAAGAAGTGATCGCACTGTGGCAAAAGATGAACGGATGGGTATATGACGGATTCAATGAAACGTACGAAAATTTGGGTGTTCACTTTGACCATATCTACTACGAATCTGACACTTATAAACTGGGTAAAGTACTCATTGCGGAGGGCTTGAAAAAGGGTGTTTTTTACAAAGAAGATGATGGAAGTGTTTGGGTGGACCTGGAAGATGTAGGCATGGATAGAAAATTGGTACTTCGTTCTGACGGGACGTCTGTATACATGACACAAGACTTAGGTACTGCTCAAATAAGAAATAAAGACCATGAGGTTAATCGAATGGTTTATGTTGTCGGAGACGAGCAAGACTATCACTTTAAAGCATTATTCGCCATACTCAAGAAGTTAGAGGAACCTTATGCTGATGAGTTATTCCACCTTTCTTATGGAATGGTCGATTTACCGACTGGTAAAATGAAGTCCCGGGAAGGAACGGTTGTCGATGCTGATGATCTGATCGCAGATGTGATCAAAGAAGCCCGAGAAAGCTCCGAATCAAGAGGGGAAATAGAAGGTGTAACGGCAGAGGAACGAAATGAGATCTTTAGAAAAATAGGGCTGGCAGCTTTAAAGTTTTTCATCATCAAAGTAAGTCCTAAAAAACGCATGATCTTTGACCCTAAGGAAAGCGTAGACATGCAAGGTCAGACTGGGCCCTATATACAGAATGCCTATGTCAGAATTCAATCCGTACTACGAAAAAGTGATGGCATTGAGCATGTAAGCGACGCAGAATATAAGGAATTAGAAGATCTTGAAGTCGACTTAATTCGAACGATGTCTCAATTTCCTCAAGTCGTTACAGAGGCAGCTGAGCAGCTGGATCCCTCTAATTTGGCCAATTATTGTTATGCCTTGGCCAAGTTGTATCACAGGTTTTGGCATGATCTAAGAATTTTGAGCGCAGAAACCGAAGTGGCAAAAGTTTTCAGATTGAAATTAAGTAAATCTGTGGCAAAAGTTTTAAAATCAGGAATGCATTTACTAGGAATAGAAATGCCTTCCAGAATGTAAAAAGTATGGCAGAATCATTGAATTTTATAGAGCAAATTGTTGAAGAAGATATTGCCTCAGGCAAGCATAATGGTCATGTGCACACGAGATTTCCGCCTGAACCAAATGGCTTTTTACACATTGGCCATACTAAGGCTATCTGTATTAATTTTGAAACGGCTGAAAAGTACGGAGGAATCACGAATCTGAGATTTGACGATACTAATCCGGAAACAGAAGAGACCATGTATGTTGATGCCATTCAAAGAGACATCAAGTGGTTAGGTTTTGACTGGGAAAACCGTCTTTATTTCGCTTCAGATTATTTTGGCCAATTGTATGAATTTGCTTTGCAACTGATCAAAGATGGATACGCATATGTAGATGACTCTACGCCAGAAGAGATAGCGGAGATGAAAGGCACGCCGACCCAACCAGGAGTGGATAGTCCCTATCGGAAAAGAAGTGTTGAAGAGAATTTGAAGCTTTTCCAAGAAATGAAAGCAGGAGTCTTTCCTGATGGATCGAAGGTTTTGAGAGCTAAAATAGACATGTCCTCACCGAATATGCTGATGCGTGATCCTGTGATGTATCGTATCAAACATGCTGGTCATCATCGGACAGGTGATGCCTGGTGCATTTATCCTATGTATGATTTTGCGCATGGACAATCAGACGCTATTGAGCACATCACCCATTCTCTGTGTAGTTTGGAGTTTATTCACCATCGACCCCTCTATAATTGGTTCATCGACAAATTGGGAATCTATCCATCCAGGCAAATTGAGTTTGCCAGAATGAATGTGGAATATATGATTACCAGTAAAAGAAAACTGCTCAAATTAGTGGAGGAGGGTTTGGTAAGTGGATGGGATGATGCCCGAATGCCCACACTGGCCGGAATGCGCCGAAAAGGTTATCCGCCTAAAGCTTTGCGCGTTTTTTGCGACAAGGCAGGTGTAGCCAAGCGAGAAAACCTGATCGAAATGGAACTTCTTGAATCCTGCGTCAGAGACGAATTGAATAGGATTTCTAATCGAGTCCATGTAGTTATTGATCCATTGAAAGTGATCATCACCAATTATCCAGAAGGGAAGACGGAAGAAATAGAGGCCATTAATAATCCTGAGGATGATAACTCGAAGACTCGAATGATTCCTTTCTCAAGAGAAATCTATATTGAAAAAGCGGATTTTATGATAGATCCACCTAAAAAGTTTTTCAGAATGGGTCCAGGAAGGGATGTTCGATTGAAAAATGGATACATATTGCATTGTGAAGATTATAAAATGAATGAGGCTTCTGGTGAGATCGAAGAAGTGTATTGTACTTACTATGAAAATAGTAAATCAGGAGAGGATACTTCCGGTGTCAGGGCAAAAGGTACCTTGCACTATGTATCAATTGCTCATGCAAAGGAATGTGAGTTGAGGCTTTTAGATCATTTGTTTACCGATCCAACACCTGATGGACATGAGGATCGAGACTTTTTGGATTTCTATAATAAGGACTCGATGGTCATTAAGAAAGCATACATGGAACCTGCGTTAGATAAAGCAAAGGTGGGGCAGTACTTTCAGTTTATGAGAAATGCCTACTTCACCCTGGATCCGGACGCAACTCCTGACAAGAAGATATTTAATAGAACAGTTACTTTAAAAAGTAGCTGGAAAAAGAAATAAAAGTTCTACTTATTTTTCTAACTGGGTGTCGGTTGCTTTTATGTTGTCAATTCTGACAATCTCCTGCATGACTTCATCCAGATATTCAGCGCCTATTTTCTTCATCACAATTTCTCGATCTTCATTTAAAATAAAAATGGATGGCGTTTGCTGAACATTGTATTTAATTTTAAATCTGCTAAGGTGATTGGCATCTGAGGCATTGATCCATAAATCCATTCCTTTTTCGTCTACACCTTCCCAGCAATCTGGTTCTTTATCTCTTAATTTGGTACAAACAGCTAAGACCTCAATGTCTAAAGAGTCCTTCACTTTATTGTAGTAATCGATGACATGAGGAGTGGCTTTCTTGCAATGCCCACAATCCGGAGCCCAGAAATATAAAATCAAATACTTTGAATCGATATCTGATAAAGAAATCGGTGTTTTGTCTCTTCGGTAAACTGTTATATCCTGCGCTTGCTTACCTATCAAGGTCGGTTTTATCTTATTGGCTTCAGCAATAATTTTTTGCAATTGATCATCTTCAACCCAATCAGCTTTACCCTTTGCATAATAATTATCAACCAGGTAAACATACACACCATCCTGTCCTACGACCTTTGACCGGGCATAGGTATTTAAAAAGTAGCTTAAGTAAAACTTATAGGTCTCCTCAGCAGGTTCCATCATGTCAAGAAGGGTAGTGAGGGCCACATTAATACTATCAGGCACCTGCGGGGTCAACTTATTAATATAATTATCGATCTTATTATGTAGGAAAGGTGTCCTGAGGTAAATGGCGTTGCTCAAATCAATGTTATCAAAGTAATGACTTTTATAGTAGTAGTATTGTTTTGATTTTACTTCCTCGTCTGATCCTGTAAATTCAGGCATGGTCACATCTAAAGTGGATGAAATCAATTTTGAAGTAACCGTTTCGGGATGATTTTCAATAATATTTCTCTGGTAGTCCTTCACTTGTTGGTCAAGTGTTTTTCTTTTTTCTTCCAAAACCGCAGTACTTTCCCCCGCTTCTTTCGCAGCATTAATGTCAGAAGCCAATTTTTCATTTTCCCTTCCTTTCTCATTCAAAAAAGCAATGTAGTCCAGGAAAAGCTGGTTGTCAGGAGAATTTTTGATGATAGGTTTAGCCAGATCAGCAGTGTCCACTTGTATGTCAAGGTTACCCTCTCCCTTATTGACTAAAAATTGAATAAATCGATTATTAGGGCTTAATAAAAGTAAATAGACACCCTCGTCAAGCGCACCTTCACTTTGATAAGCAAATTCATTTTTGTCGTTTCTTTTGACGGTATCCAGTACCAATTGGCGGTCGCCATAATAATAACCAAGGATTACATACTCCTTATCATAGTTTGGAGAAGTAATGGTAATAGATCTTTGATCTGAGTTTTGAGCTGTAATAATATTACAGATAAGAAAAAAAATGATTGAAGCTCCAACTTCTAAATATCTCATTCCCAAAAATTTAATGTAAAACATACGTTTTATAAACAAAACGCAAAGATAATAGAAAGCGATCAAACGGTTAATGTCTTATGAAATCATTAACGTTAATTGCCTTTTTCAAGTTTTTTAAGCTTGTCTTCCAGGTCCTTAATTTTTTTCTCTAATTCAGATATTTGCTCCTCTTTAGATTGAATAACCAGCTGCGTTTCTTCCTTTATTTTCTGCACAGTTTCGGATGCGTTCTTTTGTGCTTCGTATATTTGTGTAGTATATTCTTCTCTCAGTGCTTCATTTTCTTGATTATTCTCCTCTCGAGCTTTTTCCGCATTGGCTATATATTGTTGTTTCTGCTTATAGCTTTCATTGCGAATATCTTCCATTTCTCTTTCCTGCTGAAGTCTCAACTGAGCGATTTCTTCATTGCCTTTCTTTCTAATTTGCATTATTTCTTGTTGTATTTTGCTCAATTCTTCGTCCTTCAACTGGTTAGCAGCTTCGATAGCAGTATTAGCTTGTTGGTTTATGATCGCTATTTCATTTGCACTTTCATTGGTAATGGTATTTATTTTTTGAGCGGCTTCAGTTTGTGCCGATTTGACCTGTGCATCAGCGCTGCGTTTTGATTCCTGTACTCTTTTTTCGGCTTCGTATATTTCCTGTGCGGCTGACTCTTTAGCTATTTTAAGATCTTTGGCGATTTGATTTTTGGTATCATTAAATTCTTCGCTCAATTTCTTTAACTCATTATTGTAGCTGATCTTAGCTTCTAATATTTTTTCTTCATTTTCCGTTTTTATGGATTTCAAAGTTTCTGCTCCTGATTTTCTTTCCTCAAGGATTGACTCCTGTATCCTCGATTTCTCGTTTTCAGCATTGGTCTTTAAATCAGCGATTTCTCTGGCATTCTTTTCTTTGACTTCCTGGATCCTTTGATTGGCCTCTTCGTGCGTTAATTTCAATCTCTCATAAGTATCCTCCTTAGAGTCTTGTAATTCTTTTTGAGATAGGGCAATGGCTTTCTGTTTCTCTTCCTCTATTTTCTGCAATGCCTCCGTTGCGGCTTTTTTATTAGAGGTGATCTTTTGAGAATACTGTTGTTTTTCACCTTCTAGGGCTTCGTTGAGTCTTTGGAGTTCAGACTGAGAGGCATTCCTTGCTTTAGTAATCGCTTCATTTGCTTTGTTTCGAATCTCTTTCAATTCCTCCATGGCTTCCCGCTGAAGTCTTTCCTCTTCTGCTTCGGCCAATTCCTTCCTGGCTGCAAGGGATTGGTTCAATTTCTCTATTTCCCTGGCGAAAGCCTCTTGCTTTCTGGCGTATTCCTGTTCTACTTCCTGTAGTTTCTTTTGCTCGATCTCAGCAGTGGATTGTAGCTTTTGCTGAAGAGCACTATTGATTTCTTCAATAGCGATTCTGGTGCTTTCACGAAGTTTTTGAATTCTTTCAGCTGCATCCTGTTGCTGTTGTTCTACATTAGCTTGTAATGCACTGATATTATTGCTTGCAACTTTTTTAGCCTCTATGAAATCAAGATTAAGTTTTTCCTTGGCTGCATTGTTGGCTTCTCTTAATTTAGAAATCTCTTCCAGGTTCTGTGTCTGGATCAGTGCCTTCTCTTCAGAAATTTTACGCCTAAGTTCCGCGAGATCCATCTCTATTCTTTCCTTGGCGATGGCTGCATTTTCTCTGGCTTTTGCAACTGCAAGTGCATTCTCCTCTTGTATCTTAATAAGTTGATCTAAGGACTTTTGCTTTTCCGTAGAAATTTCCTGAGCAGAAAGTTCTTTTCGTTCATTTATTTTTTCGCGATATTCAGTCAAACTTTGCTCCAGTTCTTGTCTGATTTTCTTTACTTCTGAATTGTATTTTTCCCGTGACAAGGAGATGTTATCAGCATATTCTAATTTAGATTCTTCCAAGGCTTTATTAATTCTCAATAATTCTTCTTCCGTCTCTTTCCTGATTTGGGCTATTTTTTCTGCTGATCTCAATTTGATTTCCGAAATCTCTTCTGCTGCATTTTGTCTGGCTAGATTAACACTTTCAAGAATTTTCTCAATTTCAGACATTGCTTTTGACTTCTCCTGTAAAAGGTATTCTTGATTTTCCCGACGAATAGATTCGATTTCCTCGTTGGCTTTCTTACGTTCTGCTAAAACTTCATTGGCGAGTTCTTTTTTCTTCTTATTGGAATTTTCATAAGCTAAGGCCACTTTTTCATTGATTTGGGCTTTGATTTTATCTGCCCGATTCCTTTCTTCTGCAATCTGTTCTCTCATTAGCTGCTTGACCTCTTCGAGGTCTCCTCTGAGGCTCGAAAGTTCGGTATCGCTGAACTCGGAGAAATTAACTTGTTTTGCATTATTTGAAGTTGAAGTAGTTAAATTGGTAGACGGAACCAAGTCATTGATATTGGATTCGTTCAATTCTGATAAAAAACATGCGGCCAATTGCAGCAGATTAGCCTGGTAATTGGCTGGTAGTGAAAGCTTTCGCCAGTCATTGCTGATATTGTTTTGTACATAAAGAACGCTGATCCTGATCGTTGCGAATTTTTTCAGGTCAGCAATTGAAATTTTAAAGTAGTTTTCGTATATGGGAATGTTTCCGCGACTGGTTCTTTTGGCTTGACCACTAAATCTAAACCGTCTCCGATCTTTATTGGCATCAATTAAGATGATTTCATCACCTTCATTCAAAATTCCACCATTGTCAGAGATCATTTTAACATATATGTTTTGATCTGTAGTTTCGAAGGCAAACAAGTAGGAATAATTTCCCCTGGACACAATTTTCTCAGAAGTGGTTTTTAAGATCTGAAGTTGACCCAATAAACTATTGTCCTTGATATACCGCTCACAGGATTGAGCATCTAAAGTACCGAGGCTGATGATTAGAGCAATCATATACAAAATTGCAATCCTCATTTCATTCATTTATTTTGTACAAATTACGAAAAATATTGCATTTTATTGTAAACAGTAAAATGTGCAAAATTTCTTTTGTAAGGCAACTGCTATTTTCGTTTTGCGGCTAGAAGATACAGAACGGCCATTCTTACAGCTACACCATTTTCTACTTGTTGTAGGATAATGGATTGATCAGAATCTGCAACGTCACTACTGATTTCCACACCACGATTGATCGGTCCTGGATGCATGATGACCACTGGCTTATTCAAGCTGTTCAGCAAAGTCTTATCAATTCCATAATATTGAGCATATTCACGTAAAGAAGGAATATACCTGATATCTTGACGTTCAAGTTGGATTCGTAAAACATTTGCAATGTCCGCCCATTCCAATGCTTTTCGCATGTTATATTCTACGGAAACACCAAGTTTAGAAATATATTTAGGGATGAGGGTAGGGGGCCCACAAACTTTCACATTGGCGCCTAGCTTGGTCAAACAAAAGATGTTAGAGAGTGCTACTCTGGAGTGTTTGATGTCTCCACAAATTAATACATTCTTGCCTTTGAGTTGGGGAATGACCTCCATCATTGAATAAGCATCGAGCAGGGCCTGGGTAGGATGTTCATGGGTCCCATCCCCTGCATTGATAATATTGGCCTCTATGTTTTGTGCTAAAAATGCGCATGCTCCAGGGGCAGGATGTCGCATGACGACCATGTCGACCTTCATTGACAAGATATTGTTCACCGTGTCCAATAGGGTTTCACCTTTTTTAACCGATGAGGATCCTGCTGAAAAGTTGACCACATCAGCCGACAGCCTTTTTTCTGCAAGTTCAAATGATATGCGTGTTCTGGTGGAGTTCTCAAAGAATAGATTGGCAATGGTCACATCTCTCAGTGAGGGAACTTTCTTGATGGGTCGATTAATGACTTCCTTAAAGTTCTTCGCTGTTTTGAAAATAAGGTGAAGGTCCTCAGGCTTAAGATTCTTGATTCCAAGGATATGCTTACTGCTGAGTTCTTTCGTTTCTGCCATAACTGTCATTTAGCTGCAAATAATAGAATTCTGTCACGATCTTCATAACCTTTCCATTCAACCTTAACATAGGCTTCATCTACCGCATCTACTCTAATACCAATGTAATCAGCCTGAATGGGCAAATGACGATTAAATCTTCTGTCGACCATGCACAATAATTCTACCTGATCAGGACGCCCAAAATCCTGCAGTGCTGCAAGTGCAGATTGAATAGTTCGACCTGTATAAAGAACATCATCTACCAAAATTACACGCTTACCTTCAATCAGGAAATCAATTTCTGTACTGGAAGCTCGAAGAGGCTCAACTCTGGTTCTGAAATCATCTCTATAAAAGGTAATGTCCAGTTTGCCTAACTGTAGATGTTCATATTTAGTGGTTTCAACAATAAGTTTATGTATTCGCTCCGCTAAGATGACCCCTTTTTCCTGGACCCCAATAATGCAGGTGTTTTCGAAGTCGCCATAGTTTTCTATCAACTCATGAGCCAATCTCTGAAGGGTTAGTTCAAATCTCTTATCTGTCAATATGGTTCTACCTTTGCTCATTTAAAATACGTGTAAGCATTGCTGGTTCACTTGGATTCTTCTGATATAGAGAAGGTATTCATCACCTTACTATATCAGTGCAAATATAGAATTATTTAAAAATTATACTGATTTATTTGGAATCGCCAATAAAAGGATTTATTATTGTAGTGTACTAATATAGTAATACACTAAAACAGTAGCTATGATCAATATCAATAATCTTTCTTTTGGATACTCTAAAAAGAAAGATCTATTCACTAATCTAAATCTGGAGGTTCAAAGTGGAAGAATCTGTGGACTGCTAGGAAAGAATGGAGCAGGGAAGACCAGTTTACTGCGACTCATTACCGGTTTGCTTTTTCCCGATGAGGGCGAAGTTGTGGTCTTAGGACAGACTATCCGTGAAAGAGATCCAGATATCGCCAAAGAAATATTTTACGTTCAGGAAGAATATGAGCTTCCATCAATGCGAATCAGCTTATACAAGAAGTTGTATGCTCCATTCTATGAGAACTTTGATGAGGTAAAGTTTTATGACTTGCTGAGCAGTTTCGAGGTCGACAAAACGGCTAAGACAAACCAACTTTCCTATGGACAACGCAAGAAAGTTCAGATTGCCTTTGCCTTATCCACTGGCGTTAGACTACTGATTTTGGATGAACCCACAAATGGTTTAGACATTCCTTCAAAGGCACAGTTTAGGAAGGTCCTGATATCATCCATTGGTGAAGATCAAAGTGTAGTGATCTCTTCACATCAAGTCAGAGATTTGACAAATTTATTGGACCAAATAGTGATTGTAGATGAAGGAAATGTGGTGCTCAACGAGGATATCTTTGATATTTCCTCAGCCTTAAGTTTCAAGCAGGTTCAAGGGGCTGGCATACCTGAACAGGCCCTCTATCATGAAATGGTTCCAGGTGGACATTTTGTTGTACTTCCCAATGATACCGATGAACAATCACAGATCGATCTTGAGGCGCTGTTCAATGCTACAGTAACCAACGGACGAAAATTAAAATCGATTTTTGAACAACACAAAACAAAAAGAAATGCTAAAGTTTGATACCACCAGGGTTCGTGCTCTTTTTACAAGAGAGTTCTACTTAGGATACCTGCCAGCGATAAAAGCAGCTTCAATCATTATTCTTGCTGTGTTCGTCATCAATTTAATTGCAAGGATAGCTGACCCTCAAAATGGTGGAAACGACGAAGAATCCGGAACCCTCTTGAAGTTTGGAATAATACTTATGATAGGGGGATTGTTATATGCTTCGTGGGCTTTCAAGGAGTTTCGTAAAGTTTCTACAAGAGCCGCTTTCTTAGCCTTACCAGGTTCCAGTTTTGAGAAAACCTTTGTTAAATGGCTCTTTACTAATCCTATATTTATATTGACCATAAGTCTACTGATACTCGTTGCATCTTTGATATTTACACCATTGATTCACAAATTTGGTGGAGATGCATATATGAACGAGATTTTTCTTTCTGAACACTATTGGAGAATTGTGGGAATATACTTTATTGTTCACAGCATTTTCTTCTTCGGCAGCATTGCTTTTAATAGGGTAGCAGGGATTCAAACCATCGTTTTCTTAATTCTTTTAGGGATTGTATCCGCCATATTGTGCGCGATTTTCTTTCGAATAGTCTGGGCCGATATGTTCAGCGGGCTTTTCACTTTTGCTCCTCAGGAAGGAAACTTTCGGTTTGGCGATGGCAGTCGTGAACCAGAGGATATGTGGCAGGTTCAGTTCTTCATTTTTGCCTTTAAATATTTATTGGCACCAGCACTTTGGGCTGCAAGTATTTTTAAACTATCAGAAAAGCAAGTGTGATGGAATTTAGTAATAACAATTCAATATACCTTCAGATTGCTGACAGACTTTGTGAGCAAATTCTAAGTGAAGAAATCAGTGGTGAAGATAGAATCCCTTCAGTGAGGGAGTTCGCCGCAGATATACAGGTCAACCCTAATACAGTGATGAGAACATACGGTCTCTTACAGGATCAGGGTATACTTTACAATAAAAGAGGAATCGGATATTTTGTATCAGAAAAAGCCAAACAAATAGTTATGAAAACGAAAAAAGAAGAATTTATACAGGAAAGTCTACCCGAACTTTTTAAAATGATGGATCTACTGAACATTGACTTTAATGAGTTGGAGAATATTTATCAAACATCTGTTAAACATCAAAATTAAAATAATGAAAATGAGCAATATAATCATCTTAAGTCTGCTAAGCCTGGGTCTGGTGACCAGTTTTTCATTTATCTATTCAGTCAAACAGGAAATAAAGTTTGTTGAATACATAGAAATCAAGGGAAGTGAAAATCTTATTTCAAAGACTATTGAAGTTGCGGATTTTCATTCCTTAGAAGCCTCTGACCAGGTGAAAGTCATCATTTCCCAAGGACCTCCCAGTATCGAAATCTCCGCTGAGGACAACCTGATCGAATATCTAAAAGTCGAAAATAAAGATGGCACCCTTTCTATCTACAGGGAATTCGCAAACTCTCAGAACATTCAGCAAAATTTGCCGATGATCGTGCGTATTTCAAACTTAGCTTACGACAAGCTGGTCGCCAAAAACCAAAGCGAGATTATCATAGAAGGTAATTTGAACCAACCTGCCATCTTTTTAACATTGAGAGACCAAAGTAATGTTAGTGGTTCGATTGAAACCAGTGAATTAGAAGTTGTTGCCAGCCAACAATCCAATGCATCGCTCTTTGGAAATGCAAAAAAGTTAAAGTTGGAATTGGAAGATCAATCAAATTTAAGAGCCTATAATCTTAATGTAAATCAGGCTGAAATACAAATTAGAAATCAATCTGAAGCAAGATTGAATGTAAGCGATGAAATAACCGGCCTAGCACGAGGTAACGCGAAAGTTAATATTAAAGGTGATCCAAAAATTAAGCAAATCACGAAAGATGAAAATGCTAAAGTCAACTGATCCGTCATAAAACTTCTTCTAAGCTATTAATATCATGGATCACAAAGTCATGTACTTTGGGGTCCATTTTCAGTTTTTCCGGGTTGTACCAGCATGTCGTCAGCCCATAACTTGCTCCACCACGTATATCCGAATGGTAACTATCTCCAATCATCAATACCTCCGCGGGATTGCTGACCTGACCATTTCTCATAGCAATTTTAAAAAATCCTCTGTTGGGTTTAGCGTAACCTATTTCATCGGAAACGGTGATGGAGGATAGTAGGGATGAGATACCAGCTTTCTTCAGGCGTGGTCGTTGCACCTCTTTTAGGCCATTGGTAACTATATGTATGTGGTATTTTTCCCTTAGTCTGTTCAGCAAGGATTCTGCACCATCGATGAACTTGTTGTTATTGACCACATGATGCAAATAAACCTCATTCCATTTATAGCCATCTTCTTCCCAGCCCATGCGATCAAGAAATACCTGAAATCTTTTACCACGCAGCTTTTGGGCGCTAATGAGACCCATTTCAAACTCTCTCCAGACTTTAGCATTTCCTTCGCTATAGATCTGATAATGTTGCTCTTCAGGCCTGGAAAAATGACTCATAGTAGCAGAGAAGGCACGGTGACTAGCGTAAGAGAAATCTAGTATTGTATTGTCCAGATCAAAAAACAGGTGTTTAATTTCACTCATTTAACCTCAAATTCCTGCTCCGAATCTCCTATTGAGATCAAATACTTTCCTTTTTCAAGATAATATTGACCATCCTCTGCTTTTTCCTTGCCTTCAGTTGAAGTCAGATTATAAGTCACCTCGGAAATTCCGGATTTGACTTGTTTGGTCAACTTCTGAATGATCTTTCCATCTTCATTTTTAATTTCAATGTTTACAGGACCCGATTGCTTTTTATAGATGGTAAATCGATATTCTGGTTCAGTATTGCTGTTAAATATTGTGGGTTCAGAGCCCCATCTTGATGATTTCCTGACTGGATCTAGTTCAAAAACATAGGCATCCTCAGACTTTACTTCATTGTATTTTTGAATTTCGGCCACACTACCTTTATAAAAAGAGCGTCCGTGTGTACCCAGGACCATTTCTTTCTCTTTTTCATGGATCACAAGATCGTGTATCGGGACTGCAGGCAAACCATTAGAATAGATGGTAAATGTTTGTCCCTGATCAAAGGAGACATAAACACCGTGATCTGTTCCCACATAAAGTATGTTAGGATCGACGGGATCTTCCTGAACAACGTTTATGGTTTCATGAGGCAAGTCCATACCCAGTCTGGACCAGGTAGCACCATAGTCCTGTGAAACGTATAGGTATGGGGTAAAGTCATCCCATCTATACCCATTCAGGCTAGCATAAACCCTGTCTTCTTTGTGCTTAGAAGCAATAACCCTGCTCACCCACATATCTTGTGGTAATTCATTAGAAATCCGCTCCCATTTATATCCGCCATCTTTGGATACCTGAATGACACCGTCATCAGAACCAGTATATAATAGACCAAATCTGAACGGAGATTCTGAAATCGATGACAAGGTTCCGTATGAGACATCTCCCTTCTTACCGCCATTGGTGAGATCATCGCTAATCTTTGTGAAATTTTCTCCCTGATCCATTGATCTGTGTAGGTAATTAGAACCCATATAAAAAACATCTTGATTATGGGAGGAGAGCAATATGGGTGCCTGCCAATTCCATCTGTATGGTCTTTCACCTAAATCATGTTTTGGCGTTAAATATGACCGCTCACCTGTTTTTTTGTTTATTCTGTAATAGTTTCCGAATTGCAGTCCTGCATAAACAATGTCGTTGTTTCTTCGGTCTATTTGCACTTGCATACCGTCTCCTCCCAAAATGGATTCATAAGGATACTGTCCGGTGCTGTGCCATCTCGTACTGGCTTCATAGTCACTGGGTCCAAACCATACACCATTATCCTGGGCACCCCCATATATATTATAGGGATCTTCTTGATCAACATTTACTGAGTAAAATTGACCTACAGCAGGAGCATTACATTTAATCCAGTTTTCACCGTCGTCGTAAGAAATATTAACCCCTCCATCGTTTCCGTTAATCAAGTGTCCTGGAAGATCAGGATTAATCCACAAGGAATGATGATCCACATGCACATTCTCCTGGTTGATATTGGTCCAATTTTTTCCACCATCATCTGATCTGAGAATGGGAACGCCTGCTATATATACTTTTTCAGAATCATAAGGAGCAACTTCGATCATTCCAAAATAGTAGCCATAACTATTGTAAACAAATTCAATGTAATCATCATGAGTTTTTTCCCAGCTCTTCCCTCCGTCTGTACTTTGATACACCTCTGCTCCTATGACAGGGGTATCGAACAGCAAGGAATTAGCATCTTCAACAAATTCTACCAGTGCGATGGGTTGTATCTCATCATTTCTGACCATCAGTTGAACTTTATCAGCATCGTATTTACGGTCAAATCTATTGGACTTTAAGTAATCATTGAGCAACTCTTTTTTTAGACTAAGAAATTCATCTTTAGACATGTTTCTAAGTTGCTCTTTGTCCAATTTATTTTCATCACTTTTCTCCTCTGCAGGCCTCCTGTTGTAATTATCAAGCAATGCATATATTTTATCAGCGTGAACAGCCAGGCCTATTCTACCCACATTTTCCCCTGTAGGAAAACCGCTTGAACCTGATGTTAGTTTGGTCCAGCTATCGCCATTATCCGAGCTTTTATAAATGGCTGAACCTTCTCCTGCTTCTACAAAATTCCATGCTCTACGTTCTCGTTCCCAACTTGCGGCGTAGAGTGTGGTGGGATCAGATGGATCTGAGTCGATGTCCACGATTCCTGTTCTCTTATCAATAAATAAAGTTTTATTCCATGTTTGGCCTCCATCAGTTGACTTAAAGACGCCCCGTTCCTCATTGTCAGAGTATAAGTGACCAAGCACGCCTACTATAACCACATCAGGGTCATCTTCTGAAACCATGACTTTTCCGATATGGTGAGAATCTTCCAAACCTACATTGGTCCAATTTTGACCATCGTCTGTAGATTTATAAACTCCCAAGCCTGCGTAAGACGATCTACTGCTGTTGACTTCTCCCGTACCTACATAGATGGTTCCGGTTTCCCAATGTACATCAAAGTCTCCGATGGTCATCACTGCCTCATTATCGAAAATGGGACTAAACGTCGTACCATTATTAATGGTTTTCCAAAGTCCACCTGAGGCGTATGCTACGTAGAAGACAGACGGAGTATCCGGGTTTACGGCTATATCTACTACACGTCCACTCATGATGGTGGGTCCTACATTGGTAAACTCCAGATGAATGGGTGATGATTCTTTTAGAGCCTCTCGTTTTTTAAATGCTTCGGCACGATCAGATGCCTTGCTAGCGGGAGGTTGAAAACCTTGAGACTTAAATGAGGAAGCGAGCAATAAACAGATCAGAAAGCTGAGGGTCAGCCGGGTAAAAGTGGTCATTAAAATTAGTTTTAGCGCTGTAATTTAATATAAAGTTATCCAAATTAATCAACGCACCTAATAATAATTGGTTCGGTTTGAATTCTATTGCTTTCGTTTCCTGCCCGATCTTTAATGAATATTTCATAGATCACCGTATCGAGTGGATATTGATCAGGAGCGCTACAAGGCGGGATACTGGGATCAGGGAAAAGACAGCATGTAGTAAACAGCAACAGTTCAATGTCCCCAGTTATTCCATTACCGATTCCCTCTTCAGGAATATAAGGGCTTTTAAATTTATCCTGGAAGTTTCCAGTCCTTAAGTCTCTGATAAAAATGTTTCGACTGGTATCATCTGGTTGATGACCGAGGTCTCCATCGCCATCTGTAAATGAAAATGTGAGGAACAATGAGTCTGTATTTAAACTATTCTGCTCCAGTGTATTTTTACTAATACCAATGTATTCGATTTCTGGTTCGACAGGGTAGTCAGGAGCATTGATGCATGAAATGACTAGCGAAAAGAGAATGAGAACGTACAAATACTTAAACATATGCTCAAATTTAATTAAATATGCCCTGTCTATCAAGATAACGAAATAAAAATGTCAGCATACACATCACAACGTGAAAAAATATTGAGTGGTTTAAAAGTAGGGGACCTATCCGATACATTTGACGAGCTGGCGTATGATATTTATCTTTTTCAATACAAGCATAATACTCTTTATAAGCAGTTTGCAGACTTGATCAGTAAAAGTCCGGCACATGTTGATAGCGTGGATAAAATTCCTTTTTTACCCATTTCGTTTTTTAGGAAACATCTGATCAGGACTGGTGTATGGACTCCTGAAACCATTTTTGGAAGCAGTGGAACCACTAGCGGGAATAGATCACAACATTTGATCAGAGACTTGGATTTTTATCTTCAAAATACAATCCAGGGGTTTGAACAATTTTTCGGAAATCCTAAGCAATATGCTATCATAGGGTATTTGCCAGGCTATCAGGAACGACGGGACTCATCATTGATTTATATGGTTAATCATCTTATTTCAGAAAGCAATGACCAGCAATCGGGGTTTTATCTTGGTAAAGAACAGGCATTATTAGAGGTACTGCAGCACCACAAAATAAATAATATTCCAACCATACTTTTTGGAGTAAGTTTCGCACTACTTGCCTTGAGCAAAACCAAGATTGATTTTCCTGAATTGATCGTGATTGAAACTGGTGGCATGAAAACCTCATCGGTCGACTTGACCAAGGAGGAAATTGTAGAGCGATTGAAAAAGGCCTGGAATCTTAAAACCATTTATTCTGAATACGGTATGACAGAATTGCTGTCGCAGTCTTATTCAATGGATGGCAAGTGGTATAAAAGTGCTTCTACGAAGAGGGTCGTTATCGGGGACTTAAGCGATCCTTTTACAAACGCAAAAATGCATAAAACGGGCATCGTAAAAGTTATGGATTTGGCCAATTTGGATACTTGTAGCTTTGTAGAGACCCAAGATCTTGGAATGATTACCCATGATGAATACTTTCAGATCCTTGGAAGAATGGATAATGCTGAACTTCGAGGTTGTAACCTTTTACTTAATGACGCCCTGGAAAATCCAATTCGCTAAAGCCTGGCGATTGGTGTTCAATAGTATGCGCTTTTGGTCCTGAGGATTCTTGATATTAGCCAGTTCGATATACACGATTGGTGGATTGGTATAATTAATCATGTAAAGGCCTCTGGTTCGGATGGTTCCTTTATATCCTCTTCCTTTTTGAAACCTGTCATACTTGCTTTTAAAGGTGTCATGAATGTTATGTGCCAACTCTTTACCTCTCGAAGACTTCTCGTGATGATAGAAAAATACATCTTTCCTTGTTCCTTTACCTGCAGCGTCCACATGTAAGGCTATGACTGCATGGTCTTTATAGCCTGCCTTTTTGTGCTTCAGATATAAAGCGTTTATGTGCGCTACTCGTTGCTCAAGTCTTCTTTTTTGATTGTAGGGCAACTTTTGGCCATTGCAACGCTCATCTCTATCGCATTTCAGGTAAAGGTCATCTCTGATGCCATCATCTTCATCCTGAATGATGATTTCAACCACAGCACCATGTTGACGAAGATTTCTTGCTAGTCTCAGTGCGACATCATAGGCATATTCGTCTTCGCAAAGTGTACTGGGACAAGTTTCACACATCGTACCAGGGTCCGGCCCACCATGTCCACTGACAATGTAAAAGACCTTATCTTTTAAGGAACGATCTACCACTTCTATTTTTTCATAAGCTTTACCAAAGAGCTTATCAACCTCATAAGTCCTCTTTGTAGGAGGTGCAGATTTTTCCTCAGGCGTTTCCACCTTCTCAGCTTCAATCTTATTGATATTGGTTTCGGCTATGGGAATGTTTTCAAGCTTCTGAGAAGCTACTTTTGTATCAGATGCTTTTTTATCGTCTGTGACAAATTCCTTAGGTACTGATTTGTTGCAGTAAAGGGATGAAAATGGTACCCAAAGCTGCTTGCTTGCCTGGTATGAATGACTTCGTTGACCCTGAGACTGCATGGCTTCGTTGTACTTTTGAATGCTGACCGCAAGGTCCCAGTCGTCATTTCCAATGGTAGACCTAATGCTTCGGCCATTATAATCATAAATTAAGACGGGAATGTAATATTTCTCTCCAGAAAATAAATGGGCGTTCGCTGAAAGATTATTGATTTTATAGAATTGTTGAATGTTGCAGTATTCGTCTGCCAACTTGTATTTTCTCAGCAAGGAATAAACCCCATCTCCTTTCTCAGCAGTAACCTTCAGGTAAGTAGCACTGGCAGAGGATGTTGTAACCAATAAAAGGATGTTAATGACAGCAGAGATAGCAAACCGATACATGGGAAATCAGTATTTTATACATTATAAAAAATCATAATATGACAAAGTTATCATTTTCTATGAAACGAAAAAATAATCTTTAAACACATTTAAAATAAAGTTGTGAATAGAGAGAGAATTTCCTAAACAGCTGTACCTTTGTGTCAGTGAAAGCCTTTGCCAACATTTGGTTTCTAATCCAAAAAGATCTCAATATTGAACTGCGTCAACGGTACATCCTAACGAGTATCTTATTATACGTAGTAAGCACCGTATTTATTATCTCTAAGATTCTGCAGACCGTCAGTCCCATGTTATGGAACGCTATTTTTTGGGTGGTCTTTATATTTACAGCTGTAAGTGCCATGATGAAGAGCTTCACTCAGGAAATGTCAGATAGGTCCTTATATTACTATTATCTCGTTGGCCCTATAGAGATAATCCTTGCCAAATTCATCTATAATTTTTTTAGTCTGATGGCGATGGGACTCCTGCTTTCAGTCTCATTTATCATTTTTATCAATAATCCAATAGACAATTACTTTTATTTTTTCTTGGGCGTCACACTTGGAGCTCTTGGAATTGGTGTCATCTTTACCTTAGTGTCTTCGATTGCTTCCAGTGGTGGAAATAGTGCTACACTTATGTCGGTTTTGGCCATTCCTTTGGTTTTACCTGTCATCCTTTTTAATTTACAAATAACAGGTACGGCATTAAACATTCTTCAGGATACAGCTATTGTGAATAACATATCTTTACTTTTAGCAATAATAGGAATACTGATAGGCGTTTCACTATTTTTATTTCCGCAAATTTGGAGAACATGAAAGGAAGTTGGTGGAAGATTTTATCTGTGGTCTTAATGTTATACGTGATTGTCGTGGGGTTTTTAATGCCTTTAAAACCTGGCATTGTAAACGTAACTCCGCAGAATCTTAATTCTGGAGAGGAAGTGACCTTGGAAGTGGAGTTGTACAATGCCGACATCACAGAGCAGAATAAGTCTCAGATAAGAGCGTGGCTGATCCGGGATACCACCTACATATTACAATCACAGCGGGTCAATGTTGTTAATGATCAATTGCTAGAAATTGACTTTAACCTGCCAGAGCACTTACCTACTGATGAAGAAGTCATGGCTTTTACGCTGGTGGTGGATGCACCAGATATGGGTTCTTCTGTTCTACCTTCCGGAATTTTTGTTGGTCAGTCCGGAGGCAACCAGTCATTAGGAGCAGAGGCATGGAGCAGAGGTGGTTTGGTAAATCTCAGTGTTTACAAAGGTTTTGGAATTCCTTATCGTAATTTGTTAGCAGAAACATTAAGGAACACTTATTTTCACGTAAGCCTTTGGTTTGCGATGTTTATCCTTTACTTTGTTTCGGTCATATACAGTATCAGATACTTAAGGAAAAGGGAAGTGTATTTTGATCAGGTGGGGAGTAGTTTAGTGGAAGTTGGAACTTTATTTGGGATTCTGGGACTGATCACAGGAGCTATATGGGCTAAGAATACTTGGGGTACTTACTGGACAGCGGATGTCAAATTGAATATGGCGGCGATTTCCATGATGATATATGCAGCTTATTTAGTCTTAAGGATTAGTCTGGCAGACGCTGATAAAAGGGCTATTATTTCTTCGAGCTATAATATATTTGCTTTTTTTATCATCATACCATTGATTTTTGTGATCCCTCGATTGACCGACAGTCTGCATCCGGGTAACGGTGGTAATCCGGGATTTGGAGGCGAGGATATGGACAATACGATGCGGATGGTATTTTATCCAGCCATCCTGGCTTTCACACTTTTAGGGCTGTGGATGGCCAATTTGATGATGCGTTATAAAAGAATTAGAAACAAACTAGATGAGATATAAATCAATAGCTTTAACCATAATTGGTTTTTTTTATGCCAATGTCCTTATGGCCCAGAGCGGAGGACCTGACTTTTTTCGTAGCATAGGAAAAATCTATGTTGTAGTTGCGGTGATGGTCGCAACTTTTATAGGTATTGTCATATTTCTGGTTTATTTAGATAGAAAAATTAAAAGTATTGAAGACGAAATTTCAAGCCACGATTAAATTCGTCTTATAAAAATTGAAACAAATGAAAGGAGAAAAACAAGCAGCATTCTATCAAAGTGTATTAAATAGTTTTGATAAGGCAGCTGCATTGACTGACCTACCCAAGGGCTTATTGTCTCAGATTAGAGAGTGCAATGCAGTTTATCAAATGCGCTTTCCTGTAAAAATTAACAATCAATTCCAGGTAATAGAGGCTTATCGGGTTCAGCACTCGCAACATAGAACACCCACAAAGGGTGGTATTAGGTTTTCAAGTCAGGTGAACCAGGAGGAGGTGATGGCATTGGCTTCATTGATGACCTTCAAGTGTGCTTTGGTAGATGTACCATTTGGAGGAGCCAAGGGTGGTGTAAAGATCAGTCCGCGGAAATACACTGAAGTGCAGTTGGAAAAAATCACCAGAAGATACACGACAGAGCTAATTAGAAAAAATTTCATAGGAGCAGCTTTGGATGTGCCGGCACCTGATTATGGTACCGGAGCACGCGAAATGGCCTGGATTTTCGACACCTATAACACTTTTAAGATAGGGGATATCGATAGTCTGGCATGTGTCACTGGAAAACCAATTACACAGGGAGGAATCAGGGGAAGAACTGAAGCAACTGGTAGAGGAGTCTACTACGGACTGAGAGAATTATTAAATCAGGCCGACGAAATGGAAGCAGTGGGGCTAACTACTGGTATTTCCGGAAAGCGGCTGGTAATTCAAGGTCTTGGAAATGTGGGCTCTTATACGGCTACAATTTCCCAGAATGAGGGAGGAGCGATCATTGTAGGAGTATCAGAGTTGGAAGGAACCATCTATAATCCAGACGGAATGGACATTGATAAGTTGATCAAGTATCGGAAAGAAAACGGTACGATGATTGGATTTCCGGGTTCCAAGAAGCTGGAAGACCGCGATGGTTGGGTCAGTCTGGATTGTGATGTTTTGGTTCCAGCAGCATTGGAAAGCCAGATTCATAAGGGCAATGCAGGGTCCATTAAAGCTAAAATTATTGCAGAAGCTGCCAACGGTCCGGTTTCTGATGATGCTGAAGATATATTGAGGGATAAAGGGATTATCGTTTTACCTGATATGTATTTAAATGCTGGCGGGGTTACGGTATCTTATTTCGAATGGTTGAAAAACCTTTCTCATATGCGTTTTGGTCGGATGGAAAAAAGATTCAATCAGAATACCTACAGCAGCCTTGTTGACCTGGTAGAAAAAACCACAGGAAAGGTCATTGGTAAAAGGGAAAGACAAGTAGTGGCAAGAGGTGCAGATGAAGTCGATCTTGTCAGGTCAGGATTAGAGGAAACAATGATTACTGCCTACTATCAAATAAAAGATGTAAAAAGCAGAAGAAAGAGGGTTCACGATTACAGATCTGCAGCTTTTATCGCCGCGCTTAATAAGATAGGAAGTGATTACTTGAACATGGGAATTTTCCCCTAACTTTTGAAAAAATCAGGCATTGACCTTAAAATGAGTTTTGAAATTGACATAAATCATATTAAATAAAAATTGATAAGTAATTGCTGTAATTAAAAATTATATTTTATATTTTTGCGTTCTTTAAGAATAAAGTTTTAACACAAAATGTAAATTTTAAAAATGTCGGAAATAAAATTAGATAAGATAGACCTGTTGATTATTAAGCTTCTTCAGGAAAATAGTAAGATTACCAACCTTGATCTTTCTAAGAAAATCGGACTTTCACCAGCGCCAACTTTGGAACGGGTGAAAAAGTTAGAACAATCAGGTGTAATCAAGTCCTACCACGCAAAGGTAGATGCCGTAGCGATAGGATTAAATGTAAGGACTTTTGCATTGGTAAATCTCGCATGGCAGAAAGAAAATGCCTTAGATAATTTTCTTGAAAAGATTCGAGGTATTGACGAAGTGACAGAGTGTTATATCATCACGGGAGAAGCTGACTTTTTGATGAAAATCGTATGCAAAGATCTCCCCACATACGAAAAGTTGCTTTTCAAAACACTTTCGCAAATAGAGGAAATAGAGCGAATTAAGACATTGATGACTTTATCAAAGGTTAAAAAAGACAAAGTTCTACCGTTTCAGTACGAATAAGTAAAATAAATAATCATTCAGAAGGAGAGGCTTTTTGATAAAGTCTCTCCTTTTCTATAATATGCTGCGATGAAGCAATCTCTGCTATGGAAATTACAAAAGGAAAACCACCATACCTCTTTCCTTTTTGGCACCATGCATGTAAAAAGTCAAGCAGCTTTTCAAAGGATAGAACAAGTCAAGCGGATATTAGAAGACGTTGATGTTTTTGCTGCAGAATATCATTTAGACGAGGTACAGTCTCATGCTGCCAATGAACATTTATTCATACCTGAAGGTGGGAAGATATCTGATATATTAAGTAAGAAAAAGTTTGAGAGAATCCGAAATCAACTGATTAAATCATTTAGCATAGACCTTCAATTGTTTGACAGGTTCTTACCAATGGTCCTGGTTAATTTCATAGGTGAAGCTATTCTTTCTCAGGAATATAATTTGCCATTGGATGTCTATCTTTGGAAGTATGCAAAGTCTTTAGACAAAAAATTAAAGGGTATGGAGACCTTTGAATCACAAAGAAAAATACTTCATAATATTTCGCTTAGTGACCAAATAAAAATGCTGAAAGACCTGGCCAGGAATACAGGTAAGTATCGAAAAAACATTTTTAGAATGTCGATGTGGTATGAAGAAGAGCAGATACAGAAACTATACAAGAATGGCAAACAATCGCTTGGCAAGTACAAGCACATATTATTGAAGAACCGAAATAAGAAAATAGCAGCAAGATTTGATCAAATTTCTGAATCAAGAAGTTTGTTTTGTGCTGTAGGTGCTGGTCATTTGGCTGGTAATTATGGTATTTTAGTCTTGCTAAAAAATAATAACTGGAAATTAGAAGCAATATGAGCGAAGTGAAAAAACAATCTACAGTTTTTGTAAGGATAGGATTAGATCAGGAGAATATACCGACAGAAATCCATTGGAAATCGGAGGATGGAGCCAATACCTATGAGCCCTGCAAAGCCATGTTAATGTCACTATTTGATGAGGATCAATTAGACACGATCAAACTGGACCTCTGGACCAAGAGCATGCAAGTAGAGGAGATGGATCGGTTTATGTTTCAGACATTGCGTGGGCTGGCAGACACTTATTTTAAGGCTACTCAGAATGCAGAACTTTCTAATCAATTTAGGAGTTTCGTTCATTTTTTTGGCCAGTCGACCGGCTTGATAACCGACGAAGACTAGAAATTCTCAAGGGTTCTATCATTAATTTGCTGAAATAAAACATATTAATCAATATTTATATATATTATTTTCCTATTTTTGGGATTATAGAATATATTAATATGAATAGTGTTGTAACTGAGCGATTTATAAAGTGCCATGATCGAATTCTCGCCATGAATATGGTGAGGTCCAGCAGGCAATTTGCGATTTCACTGGACTACCTTCCACAAAGTTTAAGCGAAATAGTGAAGGGTAGGAGGGATGTGACGCTGGAAGTATTAAGAAAAGCGATAGAGCGGTTTAAGCTTAATCCCAATTTTCTATTGTTGGGCGAAGGAGATATGTTTGCCAATGAAAAGCAATCCAGGGATTATGTGTTGACTGTAGTTACAGACAATGCACAGGACGAAAAGATAGTGCATGTGCCTATTCCTGCGCAGGCCGGGTATGGAGACTTGATCATGGATCCAGAATTTTTCACTGAACTTGAGACTTATAGCCTTCCTGAATTTTCGCAGAGCCGAGGTACTTTCCGATCGTTTTCTGTTTCAGGTGACAGCATGGAACCATCACTTTTTGAAGGCGATAAGATTGTTTGCCGATTTATGGAACAGGATCAGTGGTCTACCTCCGTTAAGAATGGGTACGTTTACGTCATCATCACCAGAAATGATGTAGTCGTCAAAAGGGTTAAAAATAATATAAGTACCAAAGGGTCATTAACTCTCATTTCAGATAACTCCTATTATGACGATAGGGAAATTGCAATAAACGATGTCATAGAAATTTGGTATGTGAAAGTCAAAATTAGTCCATTCATGCCCAGCCCATCTAATATGAGGAATGGATTTAGCGAAGATGTAGAAACCCTTAAGCAGACTATAACAGAACAATCCCAAGTAATTAGTAACTTGAACCTTACAATTCAGAAACTTCTTAAACAAAACAGATCGAGAGTATGAGTTTCAAAATAGAAGGCAAGGCCAAATACATCAATATAGGCACGGGTTTTTGGGGCATTATCGATAATAACGGAAAGGAATATCTGCCTGTCAATATGCCTGAGCAATTAAAATTCGATGGTGAGAATGTAGAGTGTCGCGCAAAGAAATCGGACGCCATGAATATACATATGTGGGGAGAACCTATTAGTATCATATCTTTCGAAACCGTCAATCCGGACAAAGACTAGAAAGTACATGATTGAATATTGGTGACTCCATTGATTTCTATGATCTCATCCATTCTGAACACCATTCCATCCTGAGTTTCCAGATATTCCACTTTCTCTTTTGTGAACCAGGTTTTGATTTGGGCATAAATCGTTTTAATTTGATCATCGTGGAGAAATGCAATATTGACCATTAATTTTCTGGTGGCCATAATTTCTACTTGATCTATAAAATTACAATCGACTGGCTGATAAGGATTTTTCATCTGAATATAATTACTGTTAAATTAACAACGCCTTTGATGGAAAGTAAGTTCTAAATCAAGGTTTAATAGTCCAATTCGAAGACATTCAGAATTAAAGGCTGAAAAGGCCATTGACCTAAAAAAATACCGACTTCTTTAAAACCTAAAGAATCTTGATCGACCACCACAAACCGTTTTAGCGTAATATCCGATACCCCAATTCAGTTCAAATACCAAATGGACGAATGCGGGATTAGTGGATGCGTTTCCTTCTACAAGTCCCAGGTCAATTTGATTATTGGCTTTTCCCTGTTCGGATACAAAATCTGGAAGTGTGTAACCCATTCGCACACCGACTATGGCTGTAAAGGCATCATCGCCAAAAGCATACCACCCGAAACCCAAAACGGCGGAGTAACTCAAATCCAGGAAATCACCTGAAATATCTGTAAAGGGAGCACCAGCATTAGATTGCTGTGCCCGCTGCAGCCATGAAATCCGGGGTCCGAGCTCTACATAGTTGATTGTACGATTATATCTAAAAAGTGGATAAAGATCAAAAGAAGTCCAGCGGTATTCATTGATCGTGGCTGAAGAGGTTTGATCAGCAGTATAAGTGAACTGCTGCTTAAATTGTGAATACATGCCATCAAATGTTACGGCATAGTATTCGCCAAAATTAAGTCCAAACTTACCTCCGAAAGAGTAGGATCCATTAATTTTAGGACTGTAATCAAATGCATTTAAGACATCGGCATTGACCAACATGTTAGGCCCGTAAGAGCCTTTCAATCCTGCATCCAACCATAGATAAACTTTTTGAGCCTGTATTTGAGAAATCGAGCAACTCAAAATGAAAATGACAACTATTTTCTTTAAATCCATCACTTTAAATATTAGAAATATATTGTATGTGTAAAGTTAATCAAAATTATGAAACAAGATCCCCTTTTCTAATGATACCTTCTTGAACACACACTGCATTCATCCCGAAATAGATTTTGTTACCCTGCTTCTTATATAATGACAATGTTTTCAAGGGCTCCACTAATTTTTTACTTGTTTTCTGATCTATATTGACCATAATGCATCTGGCACAAGGCTTTATCATTCGCAGTTTCGCTGCACCAATCCCCAGATAGTCCATCTCCTCTTCTTGATAAGGACTTGTATTTCCCAGTACAAGATTAGGCCTAAAGCGATTCATAAGAACTGGCTCATTCAACCTTTGATTCAAGTCACTTAATGACGCTTCTGAAATGATCAAATAAGGATATCCGTCTGCCATGCTGAGCAAAGTGCGAGATGGTGATTTTTTGAGGGATTTATGCCTTACACTTTTTTCGGTCATTTTGACCAGATGAACTTTTGAACCGATAATATTGCTAAACCAATCATCAAAGCCCCTGACTTGATCAGCTTGAAATTCATGATTCCATACCCGGACCTGCATCGGCTTTGTAAGGTTACATGCGTGATTAATTTCTATGAAGTCCTCTCGATCACCCTTTAAATAAAACCGAAACCCCTCTTCAGACCATTCAGTACCTATGCCTGAAAGTTTAGGAAAATCACGTTGGGTGACAAATATTCCTTCCTGATCTACAAGCATCATCCTCCTATCATACTGAAAACCCATCTGCTCACATTTTGCTTGCCCGGTTGAGATGCCGCCCAATGATTTAATGGGATAAATGATAATGTCTTTAACCTCCATGATACAAATTTAAAATTCTTACGTTCTTAATGCGCGAAGATAAATAGTATAACTTACCTTTGTGTCCCGTAATGTAATCATCGTATAATGGCTAAATATATTTTCGTTACGGGAGGCGTGACTTCTTCTTTGGGAAAAGGAATCATTGCTGCATCTCTTGCAAAATTACTTCAGGCAAGAGGCTTCACCGGAACCATTCAAAAGTTTGATCCCTATATTAATGTGGATCCAGGTACACTCAATCCCTATGAACACGGCGAGTGCTATGTTACGGATGATGGAGCTGAAACAGACCTTGATCTGGGTCATTACGAAAGATTTCTCAACCGTTCCACTTCTCAGGCTAATAACGTGACCACTGGCTCGATTTATCAGACCGTGATAGAAAAAGAGCGAAAAGGTGAATATCTTGGAAAGACAGTACAGGTCATTCCCCACATTACCGATGAAATCAAGAGGAGAGTGCGCCTTCTAGAACAGAAAGGCAACTACGATATAGTCATTACAGAAATAGGAGGTACAGTTGGGGATATTGAATCACTTCCTTATCTCGAAGCGCTTCGACAACTTAGAATGGATTTGGGTAAAGAAAACTGCCTGAACATCCATTTGACACTTATACCCTATCTAAGTGCTGCCAAGGAACTCAAAACAAAACCTACACAACACTCGGTTAAAGAACTTCTACAAACAGGCATTCAACCTGACATACTAGTGTGTCGAACAGAACATCCACTCACTGAAGACATCAAAAAGAAATTAGCGCTATTCTGCAACGTAGACGAAGGATCAGTAATAGAGGCACTCGATGCCGAAACTATTTATGATGTTCCACTATTGATGCTGAAAGAAAAATTGGACGTGATTACACTTAAAAAGCTAGGTCTGGACTATTCGGGTGAACCTGATTTAACAAAATGGAAGGCATTCCTGGGACGTCTTAAAAACCCGACACACGAGGTCAGGATTGGTCTGGTCGGTAAATACAATGAATTGCCGGACGCATACAAGTCTATCTATGAATCATTCGTCCATGCTGGAGCAGAAAACGAGTGTAAAGTCAATGTGATTTCGATTCATAGTGAAAGTCTGGAAGGGGATAAAGATCCCGCTCTTGTTTTAAAGGATTTACATGGTGTTTTGGTGGCACCTGGATTTGGAGAACGAGGGATTGAAGGGAAGTTAAAAGCCATCAAGTATATCAGAGAGCATAATATTCCATTTTTTGGAATTTGTCTGGGTATGCAATGTGCGGTGGTCGAGTACAATCGAAATGTGATGGGACTGGAAGACGCAGCTTCATCAGAAGTCAATCCGGAGAGCACGCACAAGGTGATTGATTTAATGGCCGATCAGAAAAAAATTGTGAACATGGGTGGAACCATGCGATTAGGATCGTATGAATGTAAGCTTAAAAAGGGAAGCAAGGCTTATGAAGCCTATGGTAAGAGCAAAGTAGAAGAGCGACACAGACATAGATATGAAGTCAATAGCGCATACGTGAAAGATTTCGAAAGATCAGGTCTAATCCCCACCGGTATTAATCCCCAAACAGGACTTGTTGAAATCGTAGAATTGAAAGACCACCCTTATTTTTTAGGTGTTCAATTTCACCCTGAGCTCAAAAGTACTGTTGAAAATCCACATCCTTTGTTCATAGCTTTTGTCAAAGCAGCACTGCAAGCTAAAAAAGGCAAATACAACGAAGTTGGAGCAGAAGCATAATGATCATGCCTTGGGAAATGTAAGAAAACTTAAACTGGAAGAACTTGGCAGGGTAGGGGTAGACCAATTTAAGCAATTGGAAAAACTACCTGTTACCATTCTTGTAGATAACTTTAGATCGGGCTTAAATGTAGGATCTGTTTTTAGAACTTCAGATGCTTTTTTAGTAGAAAAAGTCATTCTATGTGGCATTTCATCTACTCCTCCGCATAAAAAGATTCTAAAGACAGCCATTGGAGCTAACCGATCGGTGGAATGGGAATATGTGGAAGATATTTCAGAGGCAGTACACAGCCAAAAATCAATGGGTTATACGATCATAGGAATTGAACAAACTACCGCCTCTAAAAATTTAGCTTCATATAACATTGACAAAGAAAGAAAGTATGCCATTATTTTTGGCAATGAGGTCGAAGGATTGAGTAAGAAAATTCTACCAATGGTCGATACTTTTCTTGAAATACCTCAGTTTGGTACCAAGCATTCCTTAAATGTATCGGTATGCGCAGGAATTGTCATCTACCAATTTGCACTGGCCCTTTCTACCTGAAGCCGTACTTGTTTTGCTCTCGCACATAGTCTGGTCTGAAGCCCAATCGCAATCCAAATTGGAAAAAACTTAAGGAGGTGACAGTTTCATCCTGTCCTGCAACTGCTCGCTCCAGGGCCAAAGTATCCCATTTGCTCCCGGGTAAAAATTTAAATCTTACGTACGGCGTGATTGTAATGAGGTCATTCACACCAAAATCTACTCCGGCTCCAATAGTTGCGCCATAACCGAAATTCTGAAAGTCCGCAATCATCGGATCGCCACTTATGACCTGTTTGTTCTGATATTCAAGTAAAGGGGCTATTGATAAGTAAAAGCCTTTCGTAAATAAATTACCATCTTTAGAAAATGTGGGGCAATCGCAATCTCCAATAAAATCTAGAATATAAAAATGTGCATTGGCTGCCAAACCCAACGACGAGAATCTAAATGTCGAGCGTTCTGAAGACGTCGTCGAACGAAAGGCATAGATTTCTGGAAGAAATTCAATCCTGTAATTCTTTAGTCTAAACCAGTAATCTAATCCTATTTCATAGCCATTAGTAAACAATTGTTCCTCATTGGTCCACATATTCCATAATTCGGCGTTAATCCTTTGATACCTTGAATGAATACCAAGTTGTGAAAAACAAGGATAAGCTAAAAATAACAAGAAGCCAATGACGAAGGATTTCATATCTCTTTAACGTAATAAGTTTAGACAATCATTTAAAGAAATGCTAAACGTTTAACAATTAGACAATGTTTCATGTTGGTATACCTATATTTGCGGCGATGAAAACGAAAACGTTACGAAAAGAGAAGGTCAATGTGGTGACCTTAGGATGTAGCAAGAATCTGGTTGATTCAGAAAATATCATTACACAATTGAGGGGAAATGATTTTGAGGTGAGTCATGAAACAGATGAGGGATCAGATATTGTTATTGTGAATACCTGTGGATTCATTGACCTTGCCAAGGAAGAGAGTGTCAACACCATCTTAAGTTATGCTGAGGAGAAAAAGGCAGGAAATATCGAAAAACTTTATGTTACCGGTTGTCTTTCACAGAGGTATAAGGATGACCTGGAGGCAGAAATACCAGAAGTAGACGCTTATTTCGGTACAATGGAGTTGCCGGGTTTATTGGCAAAATTAAATGCTGACTACAAACATGAGTTGATAGGAGAAAGAGTGACGACCACTCCGCAGCATTTTGCGTATCTTAAAATATCGGAAGGTTGCAATCGAAAATGTAGTTTTTGTGCCATTCCGCTGATGCGAGGAAAACACATTTCTCAACCCATAGAGCATCTGGTTGCTCAAGCCAGGAATTTGGCGAGGATCGGAGTCAAAGAGTTGATTTTGATTGCACAGGAACTGACCTATTATGGTCTTGATATCTATAAAGAGAGAGCTTTACCTCAATTGCTTGATGCTTTATGTGAAGTAGATGGCATTGAGTGGATCAGGTTACATTATGCTTACCCCAGTAAATTTCCTTTGGACATCATTCACACCATGAAACGCCAACCGAAGGTTTGTAATTATCTGGATATTCCTCTACAACATGCAGCTGACAATGTTTTGGCAGCTATGAAAAGGCAAGTGACACGCGAGGAGACCACTAAATTGATCAATGATATCAGGTCTATTATCCCGGATATCACCATTAGGACAACAATGTTAGTGGGATTTCCGGGTGAAACTGAGGAAGATTTTGAAGATTTGTGTGATTTTGTCCAGGAGATGCAGTTTGAACGATTGGGTGTTTTCCAATACTCTCATGAAGAAAATACGACGGCGCATTTGATGGATGATGATGTTTCTCCAGAGATAAAGGTGGATCGCGCCAATAGACTTATGGCCATTCAGCAGGAAATTTCATATGCTAAAAATGAAGCAAAAATCGGTAAGCAATTCAAAGTATTGATTGATCGAAAGGAAGGTGGTTATTTTGTTGGCAGAACTGAATCAGATTCCGCCGAAGTGGATAATGAGGTGCTAGTTGAAGCTTCACAACATTTCTTAAGAATTGGTGATTTCTGTGAACTAACGATTATTGATGCTGAAGAATATGATCTTTATGGGGAGCCAGTTGTTACATCATCATGAACAAGAAGAAAACAATCTTACAGCAGGAGGTTAGTCCTTTCAAGCAGGCAGGGGTTGCCTTAGGAGCTAATTTGATTTTTAATTTAGTGGCGTGGCTGATCCAAAAAGCTGGAGTAGCACTTACCAATACAATTTCATGGGAAATTTCACTGACTCTTCTTTTGTTTTTTGGCCTGGCCAATGCTATATTTTTTCTCAATACGACGGAAAAAACCAAATATTGGTCCTATAGTATCACTTCTTTTATCACAGTGGCTGCAGTATCCATTTTTGTCTCCACATACCTGTCGGGAATAGGAATAAATGACAGTGCATCAATCAAATGGATTATATTGATTTTCTCCTTCAGTTATCTCATTTTTATTTCGATCATTGGTTTAATGAGAAGGATCGTGGAGATTGCCATAAAGCAAGATAAGAGGTTGAGGGGTGAGCAATAGAAATACATTGATTCCCTATTTCTTGCCTTACAAACTCTACATTTCAGAACAAATAGATACTTAAGTGGTTACTATGATACGGATTGTACCGTTTAACTAATTTGAATATTATGAAAAAATTATTGTTTTTATTAAGTATGGTTATGCTTATGTCGGCATGTAATACACAGAAAACAAATGTAAAGTCAAGTAAAGTCGACAAGGAGGAAGTGGTGAAAGAACAAGACCAAGTTAAAGTAGATATAGAAAAGATTGAGAAAAGTGAAGCAGAATGGAAAGAAGAATTGACAGACGAAGAGTTCTATATATTGAGAGAAAAGGGTACAGAACGAGCTTTTTCCGCTACTGAGATGTTGAATAATAAAAAAGAAGGAACCTATGTATGTGCAGCATGTGCATTGCCTTTATTTTCTTCGGAAACTAAATTCGAATCTGGTACCGGATGGCCTAGCTTTTATGAACCGATCAAGGAAGGATATGTAGCAGAAGAAGATGATCGTTCATTTGGAATGGTTCGTACGGAAGTGCTTTGTGCAAGATGTGACGGTCACCTGGGTCATGTATTCAATGACGGACCGAAACCGACTGGTCTCAGATATTGTATCAATGCTATTGCATTGGATTTTGAGCCTAAGTAGTATCTGATTAACTGATTTCCTTCTGATAGTGATCGTCCCAATCTTTAACTTGGGGATCTCCCAGTTTTCCGACTCGTTTCGCAACCACCATTGAAACAGTAGCATCACCCGAGATGTTAATGACGGTGCGCAACATGTCTAAAGGACGATCAACGGCCATTACCATTGCTATGCCAATCGCTAGTTTGTCTGCTGGAAAGTTTATGGATTGTAATACTATAATTAACATAATAAGTCCAGCTCCTGGAACCGCTGCCGAACCTATGGAGGCCAGAACTGAAGTTGCCAAGATGGTACCTATCATGCCAATACTCAAATCAAATCCCAGAGCTTGTGCAATAAATACTGCAGCTACTGCTTGATATAGGCTGGTACCATCCATATTGATGGTGGCACCCACCGGACATACAAATGAGGTGACCTCTTCTTCAACCCCTAAATGCTCTTCTACTCTTTCCATAGTCACGGGCAAGGTGGCAGCACTTGAACTGGTTGAAAATGCAACCAATTGAGCAGGACCTATACCATTAAAAAAGAATCGTGGAGATCTACCTGTAACTGTTTTCACGATGATCAGGTAAACACAAAGCATAAGAGCCAGACCCAGGACAACGGTTAAAGCATACATGCCCAGGGCTATAAACAGATCTGGATTGGTTGTACTCACTACCAGATTGGCCAATAACGCAAACACGCCATACGGAGCATAAAGCATAATGATATCGACCATCTTCAATATCACTTCATTCAAACCCACAAAAAAGTTATGCAAGGGTTCTCGATGCTTCTTTTCGATAAGCAACAAACAAATGCCAAAAAATACCACGAAGAAAATGACCTTTAACATTGATCCATTATCACTCATGGATTCCATGACATTACTGGGTACCAAATCCTCCAGAAATTGAAGAGGTCCCTGATCCTTAGTCATGGAGGCTGCAGTGATTTTCGTGTCCGCTTCTCCACCATTATCCTCGAGAATATCAGCGATGGTCTCTTCAGAAACCGCATTACCGGGCATAATAATGTGCACAACGGAAAGCCCTATGGTTACAGCTATGATGGTGGTGCACACATAGATGACAATTGTTTGTATCCCGATTTTTGAAAATTTTGCAATGTCTTCCAGGTCAGATATACCTTTTATAAGGGAAGCAATGATTAGTGGAATCGCAATCATTTTCAACAAACTGATGAAAATGGTACCGAATGGAGAAATCCAATCTGTGACAAAATCATTATATCCCAGAAATGACATGACTATGCCAAAAGCAATTCCTAGACCCATTCCTATTAATATCTGCCAATGCAATGCAACCTTCATAATTCTGTTTTACGAAGGTAAAATAGGAAAAAATTACACAATTACAATAGGATGTTTAGCTTCAGCCAGTAAGTCGTACATATTCACATTTAAAGACTTGTTATTAAAGTCTTTGATCAAAAATGAGTGTTGGAATACAATCCAATGCATGGACTTGTCATTAGCTTGAATGGCATCTAAAATACCATCATCTATTCTTTCTACAAACCTGGCGGAAAACCTAAAATCTTTCAGTTGAATTTGATTTGCTTTCGCTATTTTTTCCAGAATGGAATCTGTTCTACTGTCTTTCTTAGGTTGCTGAATAATAAAGTGCAACTTAGCGTTAAATGCCTTCGTCATTGATAAAAGTCCGGTAAAATCAGAATGAAGATCTTCTGAGAAAAGTAGAACATGTATATGATCCGGGTTGCTGAATTCAAGATCTTCAGGAATAAATAAAGCAGGGGATATGTGATCAAATGCTGCATCAAGAGCATCATCAGAATAAACATTGTGGATCACAAAATCAGCGTCTCTACCGGAAAAAGTATGTAAAATGACTTCTTTCGAGGCATCAGCATTACTGAAAATTTCAGCAAAAACATCTTGACTCAGATGAAAATCTGCATTGGCATGACCAGCAGTGTATTGCTCCAATGAGAGTCGTAATTTGTCAGTTTGATCCACTTCCAGCTGAGGAAGCCCACTGCCTATAATGGGGCTAATGGTTGGTTCGTAAAGTTCTTTTTGATGGATGATGAAGCGAACGTGAGAAGAAAGAGCATTAGCCAATTGCAGATTGAAATCAAGGTAAGCGGCTCTGAGAAATTCGGGATTGGTCACATATGATCTTATCAGACTCATTTTTATTTTTGAAACATTTAGGACTTCTGCTATGTTCGAAAAGTAGCTCTAATCATCTCGCGCTTGCCCGGAGGCCCGGGTATTTTTTCTATCGTAAATCCCGAAGCATTAAGTGCTCTTTTAAAACTACCTTTACAACAGTAACTGACTAAGACGGCATTGGGGTTGAGGTATGAAGCGATTTTCTTAAAAATTTCAGGGGTCCATAACTCTTCCTGAGTCAGTGGCGCAAATGCATCGTAGTAGACTAAATCAAACTGACCACTGAAAGAAGCTTCTTGAATTTTGGCCTGTACTTTTCTAAGGGTAAAATCATCAAAAGTATGGGCTTCATTCCATTCCGAATTGTGCATGTCATGAAAGATCTTCGTCAGATCTTTTCTATTCAATTGGTCCAGATAATTGAGCGCTCTGACCTTTTCCATTTTTATTGGATAAGCCTCAATGGTCTCATAGTAGATTTTTAGACCACTTTCTGCTGCATATATATAAGTCAATAAGGCATTAAGTCCTGTGCCAAATCCCATTTCTAAAATATTGACTTGTTGCTTCTCAAGATATTTCAGTCCTGAATCTATAAAGACATGCTGGCTTTCTTGTATAGCACCGTGCTTTGAATGATAAAGAGCCTGAAATTTCTCTGAGAAAATGGAGTGCGAGCCATCTGCCGTGATTTCGATTTTGTTATTTTTTGTCAAAATGAAAATCCAAGGATTCGTTCAGTTCTTGAATGGTAATATCGAAATGAGATGCATCGTAAATGACTTCACCATCGACCAACAAAATAATTTGAGGAGATTCATGATGCACATTCAACTCTGTAGCGATCATTTGAGAAATGTCTCGATGACGATGGAGGTCCAGATAATTAAAATCAAGATCCTTGTTTACAACGGACCAGTTGTCCTCCACGCGCATTTTAGCCATGCTACTCACCGGACAAGTGGTCGAATGTTTAAATATAACTTGAGGTTTAGAATTAGATAATTCGATAATTCCACGGATATCATCCGCAGAACCAATTGAATTCCACTCCATAAAGACGATTGAAAATTACTTTATAATAGTAACAACATCAGATACAACCTTAAAAGCACTGGGACAGCCTACACCTCTGTTACAAGAACTTAATACGCCTAATAACATCAACATTGCAAAAAATCCCGCAACTTTTCTAGATACCTTTGATTTCATGTTTTACCTTTTACAGTGAATGAACTATCAAGCTAAACGATTAGTTCAAATACTTTATTACAAATTTTAATTTAATTAAAATCCCACAAATTGTGCCGTTCTACGTATTAAGGACTCCTAAATCAACTTTTGCCCTTATTTGATTCTTGATAATTTCATTTTCTTTGCAATTATGAGAGTACATATTATATCTATTGGTGGAAGAATTATGCATAGCCTGGCACTCTTGCTCAAAGCCGATGGCCACGAAGTTTCAGGTTCAGATGATGAAATCTATGAGCCTTCGCGATCTAAATTGAAGTTGGCCGGACTCTTACCGGATAAGATAGGGTGGGATCGAGCAAGAATTTCTGATGAAGTAGATTTTGTTCTTCTGGGAATGCATGCTAAAAAAGATAATCCTGAACTTCAACATGCTCTGGAACTGGGATTGGAAGTACTTTCCTATCCTGAGTTTATCTATAGAATGTCGAAAGAAAAGCAGAGAATTGTAGTGGCAGGTTCACACGGAAAGACTACAACTGTAGCTATGATTATGCATGTTTTAAATTACAGAGATTTTGACTTTGATTATCTGATTGGAGCGGAGTTGGATGGTTTTGATGAGATGATTCGCTTATCCAATGCACCTTTAATCGTCATAGAAGGAGACGAATACTTAAGCTCCTGCATAGATTCAAGGCCGAAGATGATCCATTATCAACCAGACCTTTCGGTCATTACTGGAATTGCCTGGGATCATATCAATGTATTTGAATCCGAAAAAGAATATGATGATTTATTTGAAAACTTCATTCAATCTCATTCCCGTCAGTCCAAAATCTTCTCTTACAAAGATGATTTCAAACTTGAGAAATTAGCCAATCAATTTAGTGAAGTCAGAAACATTAAATTTTATGAAGCGCTCCCCAAATTGGAAAATGGTAATATTTCTTATGACAATAAGCAATATAGAATTAAAGTTTTTGGTCATCACAATAGGGCAAATATGATGGCCGCATTAAAAGTTTGTCAGGAACTCGGAATTACATCAGCAGATTTTTTTGCTGCTATCTCTACATTTCGAGGAGCTTCTAAAAGGATGGAATTGTTGATAGAAGGTAATGATAGTATTGTATATCGAGATTTTGCGCATGCACCTTCTAAAGTGAGTGCAACTTTACAAGCTTTGAAAGAGCATTATAAATCTAAGAAGCTGATCGCGATTTTAGAGCTACATACCTATAGTAGCCTAAACCACAAATTCCTGCCTAAATATAAAAACACAATGGATGATGCCCATGAAGCCTATGTCTATTATTCAGAGCATACTTTAAAGGTAAAAAATCTGAAACCCCTGACTAAAAATGAGGTTGAAAATGCTTTTGCGCACGAAGGTCTTCAAGTGCTCAATAATAAAGAGGAATTTAGTGCAGTCTTGACTGAACTTGAACTAAGCAATAGTGTTGTAGTTTTGATGTCATCAGGGAATTTCGATAAAATCAACGTGAAAGGAATCCTAATCCAACAATTATGATTATTTTCGCCATCCAAAATTGCAGGAATTATGAGTAGAGAACTAGCACTACGAGACGCCTTAAGGGAAGCTATGACCGAAGAAATGAGGAGAGATGAGACCGTTTTTCTCATGGGAGAAGAGGTCGCTGAGTACAATGGAGCCTACAAGGTGAGCAAAGGAATGCTGGAAGAGTTTGGTCCTAAACGTGTGATAGATACCCCAATTGCAGAGCTTGGTTTCGCAGGAATTGGAGTAGGTGCTGCAATGAATGGATTAAGACCTATCGTAGAATTTATGACCTGGAATTTTGCCATACTGGCGTTTGATCAGATCGTGAACAATGCAGCAAAAACACTATCTCAATCAGGTGGTCAATTTAATTGTCCCATTGTATTCAGAGGGCCTTCTGGTTCTGCAGGACAATTGGCGCAACAGCATTCACAAATGTTTGAAGCCTGGATGGCTTCAGTTCCCGGTTTGAAAGTCGTATCCTGTACCGACCCTGCTGACGCCAAAGGTTTGTTGAAGTCTGCTATAAGGGACGATGATCCGGTTTGCGTTATGGAAAGTGAATTGCTCTATGGACACAAAGGTATTGTTCCTGAAGATGAGGATTTATTAGTACCAATTGGAAAAGCGGCCATCAGGCGAGAGGGAAAAGATGTTACCTTGGTCTCTTTCAATAAAATGATGGAAGTGGTTAAGGATGCTGCCGTAGAACTAGAAAAAGAGGGTATCTCTGCTGAGGTGATTGACCTTCGAACGATCAGGCCGTTGGATCATAAAACCATTGTGGATTCTGTCAAAAAAACCAATAGACTTGTGGTTGTGGATGAATCATGGCCATTTAGCAGCGTTGCAGCGGAAATCGGATATGAAGTGCAAAAGTATGCTTTTGACTATCTTGATGCTCCGGTGACTCGTGTGAATTCAGCCGATACTTCACTGGGATATGCGCCTACTTTTGTAGAAGAATATTTACCTAATGTCGATAAGGTTGTTAAGGCAGTAAAAGAAGTGATGTACATTAAAAATTGATCCAAGGACTTCAGTACATTTTGGTGATAACAGATCAATGTTATGATTATATTTCTATTTGAATGACATCTCCCACATCCATGCCCTCAATTGTTTTATCGCCAATGGAGTAGCGTACCAATCTAAGCACAGGAAATCCTACTATGGCAAACATTTTTCTTACTTGTCGGTTCTTTCCTTCGCGTAGTATTATTTTAGCCCAGGATGTTGGAATGGACTTTCTTTCTCTGATGGGTGGTGTTCTTGGAGGAAGTTCAGGTTCTGGTATGATTTCCACTTTACAGGGAAGCGTTTGGTGATATTGACCGGTTTTAATCTTGATCTTGACCCCATTTCGAAGTTTTTCTAGAAAGTGTGATTTCAGTAATCCTTCCACTTGCACATAATAGGTTTTATCAAGTTTGCGCGTTGGATTTAAAATTTTATCCGTTAGCGACTTATCATTGCTGAGCAGTAAAAGTCCTTCACTATCCTTGTCCAATCTACCAATGGGGTAGGCGTCAGATGGAAAGTCAAATAGATCACCTAGCACTTTGTGACTATCGTGCTCCTTTGTAAATTGACTGAGATAGCCATAAGGCTTGTAAATTTTGTAAGTTTTAGACATTGAACCTGAAGTGCATGACGTCGCCATCCTTCACAACATACTCCTTACCCTCCACCTGCATTTTTCCGGCCTCTTTGACTGCAGCTTCAGAACCGTATTTTACAAAATTCTCATATGCTATGACTTCTGCCCGTATAAACCCCTTTTCAAAGTCGGTGTGTATCACACTAGCAGCTCCAGGTGCTTTGGTGCCTCGTGTGATGGTCCAGGCACGTACTTCTTTTTCTCCTGCTGTAAAGTAAGTTATCAGATTTAGCAAGGTGTAGGAGGCTAAAATAAGTCGAACGGTACCTGGTTCAGAAAGTCCCATCTCACTGACAAATTCCATTTTTTCTTCATAGTCTTGTAATTCTGCAATTTCCTCCTCAATTGCCGCGCTGATCAGCAGGGTTTCGGCTTTCTCATCCTTAATCAATTCCCTGAATCTGGCTACATGGTCATTGCCATCCACTGCTGAGCCCTCATCAACATTACAAACATAAAGAATTGGCTTTGCCGTTAATAGCGACATTTCTTTAAAGATCTCTTGTTCGCCTTCTCCAATTTCAAGATCTCTTGCAGAATTTCCCTCGGCCAGATGGTCAAATATTCGTTGTCCGATTTCCATTCTTTTGACAGCAGCCTTGTCTCCACCTTTAGCAGCCTTTTTTAGTTTTTCCAATGCTTTTTCGGCAGTTTCTAAATCTTTTAAAACGAGTTCTGTATCAATAATCTCCTTGTCTCTTACCGGATCCACGCTTGACTCAACATGGATTACATTATCATTCTCAAAACATCTAACAACATGAATAATGGCATCTACCTCTCTGATATTTGCTAAAAATTGGTTGCCTAGACCTTCTCCTTGTGAAGCTCCTTTGATCAATCCGGCGATATCCACAATTTCCACGGTAGTAGGAACTACTTTCTGAGGTTTTACCAAATCTGCCAACTTATCCAATCGCTTGTCAGGTACAGTGATCATGCCTATATTGGGTTCTTTCGTTGCGAAAGGGAAATTAGCCGCTAAGGCTTTTGCAGAAGTTAATGCGTTAAATAAGGTTGATTTGCCTACATTTGGAAGTCCTACGATTCCACACTTAAGTGCCATTTTTTATAATTTACCAATTTTCAAAAGAGCCGCAAAGATATCTTAAATTTAAAGATCAACTACTTTAGTCCATGAATTTTCTTGCCCATATATTTCTTTCCTGCAACGATGAAGATATCCTTTTGGGAAATTTTATGGCTGATTTCATAACCAATCGGCAGGTCTCCGAGTATTCTCCTGAAATTCAGAAAGGCATACAACTCCATCGAATGATAGACAGTTTTACAGACAATCATGAGATGGTAAGAAAAGGGACCAAAAGGCTCAGGAACTATCACGGTAAGTATGCGCCAGTGGTGATCGATATCTTGTATGATAATATTTTAGCCAGAAATTGGGATCAATATCATGAACGAGCGCTTGAAGATTTTACCAGGGACGCATATCTGACACTTTATCAAAGAATGACAGATTTGCCTGATAAACTAAAGCAAAGAGTTCCATTGATGGTAGCGGATGATTTCCTGACAAAGTACCGAGACGAAAATGGGCTGAAGAGGGCACTAAGGAGTCTCGACAGAAGAGCGAAATTTGCTTCAAATTTTGAAGCTGCAGCTCAACAGTTGAGAAATGAGCGTGCGCTTTTTGAGTCTGAATTTCATTCTTTTTTCCCTGAGGTGGTAGAGATGTCGAGGACATTCTGTAAAAGTGAGCTTAGGTAACGATTATTAACCTTCAAAATGGAAAGATATGGTGAATACCCTGGAGAGCAGCTTCTCCAACACCCGAGATTCGATGATATTATCGTTATAAATTAATGTGTTACCGATTCCCTGAGAAACCTTAATTTCTGGCGAAAATATAAAGTAATCGAAAAACATTTGCATGCCAAAACCGCCTTCCACCTGAAAGTCGTGCGGAGAAATTTTGACCAATTCTGCCGCTTGCCTGGAATTCGAGGTAGAAGCGACATCGTAAGAATACTTCAAACCTGCAACTACGAACATTCGTTTGTCTCTGTATGGCAATGATTTATATCGGACTGCAAAGGGGGCTTCAAAAAAGACGGATTCAAATCTCTTTCTATTGACATTATCTACTCCAAGCGTTTGTTTGTAAAGCAAATTTCTCTCAGAAAATGCAAACCCCGGCGTAAATCTAAAGTCAAAGAATTCACCAATTTTCACATTGGTAATCATATGCACACTCAGACCCGGTGTCAAGCTGGATTCAGCGATTGCTACACTATCGTTGAGTATGAATTTTTTAGAGTGTCCCAGTCTGTATCCTGAGAAATTGGTAGCCAAGGTGATTCCAAAATAATAGGGTTTCTGTTGAAAATCGAAATAGTTATAATTGTTCTTACTGATATATTGAGACCAACCATCCTGACAAAATACGCCGGAAATAAGTACCAGCAAAACCATTGACCTAAACCAAAAACTAATTTTCATTGAATCTCAACTTATTCGTACTGATGTGGAACGGTGCAAAAAGACTGCCTATTGTTCAGATTACAAAAAACAACACGGAATGCTAAAAATCACGTTTTTGTAAACATGTCAGACCCCTTCTTGCCAAAAGCTACAAAGCTTGTAAACATCTCCGATCCTACCATTTTGGGTTGTCCGAAACCGCTTTATTTTAGGGCTTTATGACTTGATTTTCATCTAGTGAATTTTATTGCTTAAAAATGACCTGTAAATGCTTGTATTTTCTTATATTTGCGTGCTTATAAAATAAAAATATAACTATTTATAAATGGCTGAAAATCAAAGAATTGTTGATATCAATATTGAGGATGAAATGAAATCCGCATACATTGATTATTCAATGTCTGTTATTGTAGCGAGAGCTCTGCCTGATGTTAGGGATGGCCTGAAGCCGGTCCATCGTAGAGTGCTTTTTGGAATGTCGGAATTGGGATTGACTTATAATAAATCACACAAGAAGTCGGCGAGAATTGTAGGTGAGGTCCTGGGTAAATATCATCCTCACGGTGACTCATCTGTCTATGATACCATGGTAAGAATGGCTCAGGATTGGTCATTGAGATATCCGTTGGTTGATGGCCAGGGAAACTTCGGGTCCATGGATGGCGATAGCCCTGCGGCAATGAGGTACACCGAGGCCAGATTAGAGCGAATTTCGGATGAAATGCTTGCAGATCTTAAGAAAGAAACGGTCGATTACCGCCTCAATTTTGATGACACACTTGAAGAGCCTGAGGTACTTCCAACAGTACTTCCCAACTTACTGGTGAATGGAGCATCAGGAATTGCTGTAGGAATGGCCACCAATATGATGCCTCATAATTTAAGTGAGGTCGTTGATGGCATTATTGCGACGATTAATGATCCGGATATTACGACCGACGGACTCATGGAGCATATCAAAGCGCCGGATTTTCCAACAGGTGGCATCATCTATGGAATGGAGGGTGTGAAGGAAGCTTTCGAAACGGGTAGAGGGAGAGTAGTTCTCAGGGGACGAGCAGAGATAGAAACCAAAGATAACGGAAAGGAGACCATCATTATCAGTGAGATACCATATCAAGTCAATAAAGCCAATTTGATGGTGAAAATGGCAGAATTGGTCAATGATGGAAAGATTGATGGAATAACGGATCTTCGGGATGAGTCCGATAGAAATGGATTGAGGATTGTCGTGGAAGTTAGAAGGGATGCCATGGCTTCAGTTATTCTGAGTCAATTGTATAAGTATAGTCCACTGCAAACGTCTTATGGTGTCAATAATGTGGCATTGGTCAATGGTCGACCTAGAATTTTAAATTTGAAAGATCTCATCACGGAGTTCATTAAGTTTAGAATTGAGGTCATTGTTCGCAGAACTCAATATGAATTAAATAAGGCAGAAGAAAGGGCTCACATACTTGAAGGTTTAATAAAGGCTATCGATAATATTGACCTGGTTATCAAATTGATACGAGGATCTAAGACTGTAGATGAAGCGAGGGAGTCTTTGATGAAAGAACTTGATCTGACTGAGGTTCAGACCAAGGCGATTTTGGAAATGAGACTACAAAAGCTCGTCAGCCTTGAGATGGATAAGATCAAAGAGGAGTATGAAGAATTGATGAAGCGGATCGAATATTTGAAGTCCATTTTAGCAAGTGAAGATCTTCAGAAAGACATTGCCAAGGAAGAATTGTCTGCACTGAAAGAGCGATTTGGGGATGAAAGACGAAGTGATATATCTTTTGCTGAAGGAGAGATCAGCATAGAAGACATGATACCGGATGAAGAAGTAGTGATTACCATATCACATCTAGGTTATATTAAGAGAACAAAAACTTCTGAATACAAAACGCAAGGTAGAGGTGGAGTAGGTGCAAGAGGTAGTAAAACACGTGATAAAGACTTTATAGAACACATGTTTATTGCAACGAACCACAACTACCTGCTCTTATTTACTGAGCAAGGTCGTTGCCATTGGATAAGAGTATATCAGATTCCTGAGGCAAGTAAAGGGTCAATGGGAAGGGTGATACAAAACTTAATTGCCTTGCCTAAAGACGATAAGGTAAAGGCATATATCAAAATCGAAGACTTGACTGATGAATCATTCATTAATGAAAACTACATAGTTTTTGCCACTAAGAGGGGTAATATAAAGAAAACCTATGTGGAAGCTTTTTCAAGGCCAAGAGTAAATGGTATTAATGCCATCACCATCAATGAAGGTGATAATTTGATAGAAGCCAAACTTTCCAATGGCCACAATGAAATCATTTTAGCCAACAGAAACGGGCGAGCGATCCGATTTCCAGAGAGCAAGGTGCGATCTATGGGAAGATCTGCAGCTGGTGTCAGAGGCATGAAATTAACTACAGAAGACGATCATGTTGTGGGTATGGTGATAGGTCATCCTTCTAAAGCTGATGAGAGTGTTTTTGTGATTTCTGAAAATGGTTACGGCAAGCGAACATCTCTAGAGGATTATCGTATTACTAATAGAGGTGGAAAAGGGGTGAAAACCATGCAGGTCACCAAGAAGACCGGCAAAGTAGTCGCCATAAAAATCGTCAGTGATGAGAATGATATCATGATTTCTAATAAGTCTGGCATTGTTATTCGCATCAAGGGATCTGGGTTAAGAGTGATGGGACGAGCTACTCAAGGAGTAAGGGTGATCAAGTTGATAAAAGATGATTCTATCTCTGATGTGGCTATTATTCCACCATCTGATGAGAATGATGAAGAAGAGTAATTAACAGAAACTTAGATTTATCTTAACATAAATTATAGATTTATAACGTAATTATTTCGTCTTAAGGATAGATCACTTAAATTTATAACGAAAGAAAATTTTATAAAATGACTGATATGAAAAAATTCTTATTGCTGCTAGTAGGTCTTGTTTTTATGAGCTCATTAGCCATTGGACAAGACGGCAAGAAAGCTTATAAGAAAGCAAACAGACTACATGGAACTTACAATTTAGACCCTTCCGCTAATGCTGACAAGCTGGAAGAAGCTAAATCTTTGATCAATACCGCTTTGGAAGATCCTGAAGTTCAGGAGATGGGGAAAGCATGGATACTCAAAGGAAAGATTTATAATGATGCCATCGGTGCTGAAATGAATCAAAAGATTATCAATCCTGAGTATGAAGTGAAAAATCCCAGAGATGCTGATGTGGCATTTGAGGCACTTAAAAAGGCTTTAGAGGTGACAGACAAAAAGTTCGAAGTGAGCGACGCATTAAGTAGCCTAAGAGTTACAGCTGGACATGTTTCCAATGCAGGAATCACTGGATTTCAAAACCAGCAATATGACTTGGCCTTTGAAAATTTTAGAAATTCTCTAAAGATTAATGAAATTTTAAAGGAAAACGGAGAAGAAGGTATATTTCCAGATGATGCAGTGAAGAAGGAACAAATTTTTTATGCTGCCATTAGTGGATATTATGCTAAAAAGTATGAAGAAGTAGAACCGTACTTCATCATGGCTAAAGAAATGGGAGAACCCGATCCATTTATTTTCGAAGGTTTGTATAACATGAAAAAGGAGACTGATAAAGCTCAAGCAGTAGCTTATTTAAATGAAGGTCGTGAAATGTATCCGGATGATACAGCCTTGCTTTATGCGGAAATCAATCACATGGTTGCTGAGGGACAATTAGAGGATCTGATCGGTAAACTAGAAGACGCAGTACAAAAGGATCCTGAAAATATTTCGGTATACACCACTTTAGGAGCGGTTTACGATAACCTTGCTACGCAGACTTCCCTTGACAGCACAGCTGAAGAAGGAAAGGCAGCCCTCTATTTTGATAAAGCAGAGGAGTGGTTCATCAAAGCATTGGAAAAAGAACCAGAAAACTTTGATGCACTATATAGTTTAGGTGCACTTTACTATAATAAGGCAGCTACCTACACAGATCCTTTAAACGAATTGGCAAATGATTTTTCTGCAGAAGGCAACAAGAAGTATGATGCCTTGAAGGCTAAGATGGATGCACTTTTCGAGAAAGCTTTTCCATATTTTCAGAGAGCAGAAAAACTCAATCCGAACGATACCAATACACTTCTTGCGATTAAAGAAATTTATGCAAGAAAAGGAGAGTTAGAAAAATCTAATGAGTATAAGGCAAAACTTGAAGCCTTAAATAATTAAAATAAAGCTATAAAGCATTTAAAAGCTTACCTTTCACGAGGTAAGCTTTTTTTTATGAATCAATACCATACCATCATTTTTGATCTTGGAGGGGTTTTAATAGACTGGAACCCTCGCTATGTTTTCGACAAAGTTTTTGAAGACACCCGAGAAGTGGATTATTTTCTTGAAAACGTCTGCCATGGTGCATGGAACGCTGAACAAGACCGGGGTAGAAGTTTTGCAGACGCCATAGCAATTCAGCAAAAAGCATTTCCTCAATACAAGGAGCAGATCCCACTTTATTATGAAAGATGGCCTGAAATGATAGGAGGAGAAATCAGTGGAACTGTTGAATTATTGACAAAGCTCTATCATAGTCGACAATACAGACTTTATGCGCTTACAAATTGGTCTGACGAAACATTTCCGTATGCATGGGAAAATTTCGATTTTCTAAGGCTGTTCGAGGGTATTTTGGTTAGTGGTAAAGAGAAGTTGATCAAACCTGATCCTGCGATTTATCAACTACTCATTAAAAGATATGATATAGATCCTGGGAGCTCGATTTTTATTGATGATTCACTCAAAAATGTGAAAGCGGCTAAAAATGAATTACTGGAAGCCATTCATTATCAAAATCCCAATCAATTAATACAGTCTTTACAGAAAAGAGGAATTGTCGTATAATTTGAAAAACTTACCTAATTTTACACTAAATATGATATTATGAGAATCCTGTATACTTTGTTGTTTTGCTTCCTGACCACTTTCTCTTTTGCACAGTCTCAAAGTACAAAGCAAAAAACTTTAGTCACTAAAAGGACTGCAACTTGGTGTCCTAATTGTGGCAATTGGGGTTGGGACTTTGCTAAAGCCTTGGAAGAATTAGAAAATGACAATGCAATTTTGGTTAAGGCTCACTATAGTGGAGATTTGTTATCCCAAGCTGCCGTTGATATAACCAAAAACTTTGATGCAATCTATCAACCAGAATTTTATCTCAATGAAGTTCGTCAAGATGTTGGCAATTCTTCCTGGTCTGGCAAGGTCAGTGAATTTGATAAGGCCATAAATGAAAACGCTGAAAGAGATGCCAGAGTTGGATTTGAAATTTCAGCAAACATCGAAGGATCAACGATTACAACAGAAGTCACATTAGAGGTATTGCAAGATCTTCAGGGCAACTATTTTCTGGCAACATACCTTTTAGAGGATGGAGTAATCAATGATCAATCGGGCAGAGGTAACGACGTGGTGCATGATCACGTTCTTCGCGCTTCATTGACAGGTGAAAGTTTTGGTCAGGAGATCTTTATAGAAGGCGCAGATGCCGGTTCTACTTTATCTTTAGGATACGAAAATACAGGTGAGGAATTTCAGAGTGGTATCTTCAGAATACTTACCGTGGTGTGGAAAAAAGAAGGCGAACGGTTTACGGTAGAGAATGTTCATTCAGCTCCAGTTCAGCAGTTCTCAAGTGTTGAATTTACCATGTTGCCAGAAAGTGACTTGAAAATTTACCAACGAGACCAATACATTCAATTGGAATTTAATATCCCTGCTGGAATGGATAAAGTTGAGGTTACAATCATGGATGTAGATGGTCAAGTTATTCATTCTTTTCCGACTCCAGTGCAGGAAGGGATGAACGAGGTTGCCACTTTTTTGAACAATGATATGCCAAGAATTGTATTAGTTTCGATTTCGGACCGAAGCAAGTTACTTTACGCTAAAAAATCGTTGCTTAAATAGATTTCCGGGATCTTTTAAGATATGCGGAATTTCTATTTTTTAGTATTCATCTTGCTTTCAAGCTCTGTACTAGCACAAGGAACGATCACTGGTAGGGTTTTCGATAAAAAAAACAGTGAACCCATTGAATTTGCAACGGTCTTCGTCCAGGAAAGTGGTGATGGCACGATTACTGATTCTGACGGTGAATTCAACATAGTAGACGTCAAACCCGGATTTTACACGGTTAATATTTCCTTTCTTGGATACAAGGATGAAACCGTATTCGAGCTTGAAGTCACAGCAACCAAACCAGCGGTGATAGATATAGGATTGGAAGAAAATGCCACCAACTTGGAAGAAGTGGTTGTCAAAGCTTCTCCCTTCAAAAAAACCAAAGAAAGTCCTGTTTCACTACGTAGTATTGGTGTTACTGAAATCAAGCGAAACCCTGGTGGAAACAGAGATATTTCTACGGTAGTTCAAACCCTTCCCGGGGTAACTTCCACGCCTTCCTTTAGAAATGATCTCATCATCAGAGGTGGGGCTCCTAATGAAAACAGATTTTATCTCGACGACGTTGAAGTTCCCAACATTAATCACTTCGCTACGCAGGGCGCTTCTGGCGGTCCCACAGGCCTTATCAATGTTGACTTCATAAGAGAGGTAGATTTTTACAGCGGCGCATTTCCTGCTAACAGGCCCAATGCGCTGAGTTCTGTTTTTGTGTTTAAACAAAAAGATGGGAGATCGGATAGAATTGGTGCAACAGCCACAGTTGGCGCAAGTGATATTGGAGTATCACTGGAAGGGCCAATAAATGAACAAACTACTTTTCTTGTTTCAGCAAGGAGGTCTTATCTACAATTTTTATTTGATGCCTTGGAATTGCCCTTTTTACCAACCTATAATGACTTTCAGGCAAAAGTAAAATACCGTAAAGGTAAGAATGAATTGTATTTCCTTGGTCTCGGTGCTATTGATCAATTTAAGTTGAATCTGGACGCCAATGAAACCGAATCCCAGCAATTTCTTCTTAACAATTTACCGGTGTCGCCTCAGTGGAATTATACTAATGGACTTGTCTATAAAAGATATGGTGACAGAGGATTTACGACATTTGTTTTAAGCAGAAACATGTTAAACAATGAATCGTATAAATATTTGAATAATGATGATTCCACCGAAGATAATCTGATCTTAGATTATCAATCTCAAGAAATAGAAAATAAGGCTCGGATTGAACAAAACCTGACTTATGGCAATAAAAGGATAAGTTTCGGAATCAATTACGAATTCGCAAAATTCAATACAAATACCTTCCAAAGGATCAGCACATTTGGCTCTGGTTTGATTGAGATCGATTACGACTCAAGATTTAATCTTAATAAATATGGCATTTTCGGTCAATATGGACAGGATTTTATCGATGGCAGATTGAGCCTTAGTGCCGGGTTTAGAATTGATGGGAACGATTTTAATCGTGAAATGAGCAATCCATTAGACCAATTTTCTCCAAGAATTTCAGCTTCTTATGATTTGACATCAAAGTTCTCTCTGAATGCCAATGCCGGGATTTACTACCAGCTACCGACCTACACAGCCATGGGTTACCGTGAAGCGGGTAAATTTGTTAATAAAGAAAATGGTATCAGGTATATTCAGAGTAATCATTTGGTGGTCGGAATAGAATACAACACAAACTTTTCTTCCAGAGCAACGCTCGAAGGATACTACAAGCAATACCTTTTCACGCCCTTTTTGGTGAGAGATCAAATTGCACTGGCTAATCTTGGAGGTGATTTTGGTGTCATTGGGAATGAGCGAATAGAGTCGACAGCAGGTGGAGAGGCCTACGGAATTGAACTATTATATCAGCAGAGACTCTACAAGGGCTTTTACGGAATTGCATCTTACACTTTCGGATATAGTAAGTTTGAAAATAAGGACGAAGAATTGGTGGCTTCAAGTTGGGATGCCAGAAACATTTTCAATCTTGCAATAGGAAGGCGTTTTGCAAAGAATTGGGAGGCGGGAATCAACTGGCGCTTTCAAAGTGGACTGCCGACTACACCATTTGACCCCAATTCAAATCTGGTGACCAGCTGGAATGTAAATGGTCGTGGTATAAGAGATTTTGATCGTTTGAACACAGCAAGAGCCAATGCATTTAGTGCCATAGATGTAAGAGTGGATAAGAAATTTTACTTTAAACGGTTTACTTTGGATGTGTACATGGATTTGCAAAACATCACGGCCAACAAGACATCAAACTTTGAATTACTGTTGGATCGACCATTAAACCAGGACGGTCTGCCGGAAGGAGATCCAGTAATCATCAATCCAAATGATCCCATTTTTGCACAAAGATATCTGCTTAAGGAAATAGATACTGCATCGGGGCTCGTCTTACCCACTCTAGGATTGGTAATCGAAATCTAGTCTGAATATTAGGATTATTATTATTTTCGCGACTTAACTTTACTTTATGAAATTCCTTAATGTGTTTCTGGTGGTTTTGTGGTGTGCCAATGGGCTTTCTGGACAAGAAATGTTTCATCGTGTAAAGGTCGATCTGGAAGGAAGCGATATTCAAAAATTAAGGCAATTAGGCATAGAAACCGATCATGGATTGTTAAAAAAAGGAAAGTTTTTCGTCAATGATCTATCTGATAGTGAATTAGATCTGGTATCAGAGGCCGGATTAAATTTCGAAATATTAATCTCAGATGTTCAGTCATATTACGTATCTCAGAATAAAGAAAGTGAACTGCAAGTCCGAACCAGATCTGAACACTGCAATGAATTAATCTACTCCTATAAAACCCCGGAAAACTATACTTATGGATCAATGGGAGGTTACCATACTTATGAAGAACTCCTTGTTGTTCTGGATAGTATGCACAGCCGATTTCCCGATTTGATATCTAAAAGACAGCCGATTGACTCCATAAAAACCTTTGAAAACAGACCGATATACTACATGACTATTGGTAGTAATCTCAATAGAGAAGGAGTGGGCAAGCCTGAAATATTGTATACGGCACTTCATCATGCCAGAGAGCCCAACAGTCTTTCACAGATGCTCTTTTTTATGTGGTATTTGCTGGAGAACTACGAGCAGGATGAACTGATAAGATTTATCGTCGACCATACGGAATTATATTTTATACCTTGCGTCAATCCTGATGGCTATGTTTACAACCAGGAAACACATCCTAGCGGAGGCGGCCTCTGGCGTAAAAACAGATCAGAGGTCAATGGCTTAGTGGCAGGTGTGGATTTGAATAGAAATTATGGATACGAATGGGCTTATGATGATGAAGGGTCATCTGATAATCCCAATAGCAATACTTACAGAGGGCCTGCACCATTTTCTGAACCCGAGACCAGGGCGGTTAGCCAACTTTGCCTGGATCATGACTTTAAAGTTGTACTTAATTATCATACTTATGGTAACCTCTTGATTTATCCTTGGGGTTATAATAATGAGGCGACAACAGATGATTTAACTTTTAAAGGAATCAGCAAAGCGATGACCAGCGAAAACGATTTTCTGGCCGGCACGGGAATTGAAACCGTAGGCTATAAAGTAAATGGTGATGCTGATGACTGGATGTATGGCCACCTCGATATACTGGCTGTGACACCTGAGGTGGGAAGCAGCGATTTTGGATTTTGGCCACCCATTGCTAAAATCGACCATCTTAATAAATCTGCTCTTAAGCAAAATTTAGTTTCGGCACTGATCCTGCATGATTATACACTACCAACTAGGCTGAGGAGAAGTGCAGATGAAATTAAATTTAGAATTGCTAAATACGGTTTGCAATCGGGTGAAATTAAAGTCAGAGTTGAAAGTCTTGATGACGCTCTGGTTTTTGATGATATTTCATTTGAGCAAGAAATGGAGCATTTGGAATCGGATACTTTGTTTTTTTCTTATTCAATAGACGAAGATCTAATCACTTCCGAAAAACCACTTCAATACGTATTGCATCGAGTGCATAAAGGATATGCAATATCAGACACTTTTGAATTATTCACTCCAGTTCATCTTGAAGAAATCTTTGCCGATCCAGGTGTGGATTTAGAGCAATGGAATTCGGAGGAATGGGGAATAAGTGAAGAGGTATATGTATCAGGACCATCAAGTATAACGGATAGTCCAGAAGGAAGATACCCAGCGGCTACCACTACAGAACTTGTTATGATTGACTCCTTGCCATTAATAAACTATGATGCAGCGGTCCTGGAATTCGAAGCCATCTGGGATATTGAGGAAGACTTTGACTATGCTCAAGTGTTGATCTCAACCAATGGTGTAGATTACGAAGCTTTATGTGGAACATACTCAGAAAGAGGAACGATATTTCAGAAAAATGAAGAGCCAGTGTACGAAGGTACCATAGAAGAATGGGTAACTGAAACCATCGACATATCATCATATATTGGAAATGCTATCTGGATCAAGTTTACTATGACTGCTGATGACTTTCAGCATCAGGATGGGATATACATTGATGATGTTTTCGTCAGGGTTTTAAATCAGGATACCTCATCCAGTGTATTCGAAACAGCTTCCAAATATGCTCAAGTGCTCATCTTACCTAATCCCGCCATTGATATTCTAGAAGTGAAAGCTAGCGGGAATGTAGCGGAAGTTGTTATCTATGATGGCTTAGGGCGTGTGGTCTCTAGCCATCGGACACATAGAATACGAGTGGCCCATCTCAATCCTGGGATATATTTTGCTAGAGTCAAACAAACGGACGGTCAAATTCTTCAATCCAAGTTTTTTAAAATTTAGAGAATCTTCGTACTCAATATCACCCAGGAGGGTGAACATAACAAATAATCATTCCATTACCTTGCCTTGATGGATCGTGATCTCCGAGACCTACAAAAAGGTTTGTTTTATACTATTGATAAAATAGAGCAACATCGTCATGATTTCGGTCTGAAATACCCGATTATTGATCAGCAATTGAAGGAAGGAACGCTTACAGAAGAGAAGTCTGTAAAGAAGCTGCTAGTAAATGAATTATTTTTTCTTAAATTTCTGAGGAAATGAAGTACTTCTATATCTACAACGTCATATTGCTGCTGTTCATTTCGACCGAACTCCTAGTGGCACAAGACTATGATAGCTTGAAAGCTGTTGTTGCATCATCCCAGATTGAGTTGTCGGATAAAGAAGAAGCCATGTGGCAACTTTTAAAGGAATATTCCTGGTCAGATGCCGGCTATTCAATGACGATAATTGACAGTTTACTGCTTTTGCCATCCGTTAATAAAGACTCCTCCTCCTATATGGAAGTGGTGCGATATCAGGGAAAGACACAGAGAGCTGTTGGAAATTATGTGAATGCACTTGATTTCTACCAGCAACATTTCGATTACCACCATCGAAACAGAGATACTCTTCAGATGGCTGTTTCTGCAGGGCAGATCGGGATCATCAATCTATTCAATGGTAATATGACGCTTGCTCAGGACTACCTGCTAAAATCTCATGAGTATTACACTGCCAAGGGTGATTTGTCGGACATTGCAGGTGCCAATAATGCTTTAGCTAGTTTTTATTCTAATATGGATCAGGAGGAAAAGGCACTGGAAAGATATGCAATGGCTCTGGAGGCCTACACAGAGGCAAAAGATACGAATGGGATGGCCAATGTACATGCCAATACCGCTTTGATCTTGATAGAACAAAAGAAGTATGAAGAGGCGGAGCGCAATCTGAAATTGCAGGGAAAATATGATACGATTCTAGGAACCAATTGGGGCCTTGGTTTCCATCATGACTTCATGGGATATTTATATGCTGAGCAGGAAAGATATGAGGAAGCATTGGAAAGTTTCAAAACGGCCTTAAAAATAAGGGAGGGAGAACAGAGCCATTATAATATTGATGAGTCAAGAGTGAGCCTTGCTAATACGTATCTAAAGCTAGACAGACCAAGAGAAGCGATATCACAAGCAGAGCGAATATTCGATAACAAAGAGCAGCAACAATCACTGACGCATCAACAATCTGCCCATGATATTTTGGCGAAGGCATATGAAAAAATTGGAGACTTCGAGAAAGCACTATTACATCACCAAGAGTACAAATCAGTCAGTGATTCCATTTATAATCGGGATCACCTGGAAGAAATCGCTTTAAACGATGCCAAATTCAATAGGGTTGAGCAAGACAATCAAATCGCGCTTCTCAACGCACAAAAAGAAGCTTCGGATCGATTGCTTAGCCAGAAAAATAGGACCATTGCAATTGGAGCTATAGGTCTCTTGTTGATTTCATTACTTTCATTTTTGCTCTATAGAGTTTTGAAGAAAGTCAATAGTCAGAAAACGAAGCTTTCGCAGGCATTAAATGATAAAGAACTGTTGATTAAAGAAATTCATCATCGTGTCAAAAATAATTTACAATTGGTTTCCAGCTTGCTTTCCATGCAATCGAAGAACATCAGTGATCCATCAGTCGCCGGAGCAATTGAAGATGGCAAGGCACGTGTTCGTTCAATGGCTTTGATACATCAAGATTTGTATCAAAAGCAGAATCTCAAGGGCGTCAATGTCAGTTCCTATCTTGATGATCTTGCGAAGGAGTTATTCAATACCTACAACATCAATCCAGATAGAGTAAAACTAGATATGGATATTGAAGACCTGGATCTGGATGTGGACACCATCATACCTCTAGGATTAATCATCAATGAGCTGATTACGAACAGTCTGAAATATGCCTTTCCTAACGGTGAGAGCGGAACACTCAAAATTAAATTACACCAGGAGCCTGAGGGTTTACTGTTGGAGGTAGCAGATGATGGTGTGGGATTTGATGCCGATCTCATTAACGGAAAAAAATCCTTCGGAACGAAATTGATTAAGGCCTTAAGCCGGCAACTTGATGGAGACATTGAGATGACTTCAGAAAATGGAACGAATATTCAAATTCGCTTGCGAAAATATGAAATGGCATAGGCATTCAGATATTTACTATTTTCACAAAAAATATTAAAAGTGAAATTAGTCTATTCCTTTCTCACGATTTTGTTTGTCCTCAGTTGTCAATCTTCCAGGAAAATCACTGCTTCCTACCCGGAATATGATGAAGCCAAAATCATTGCAAAAAATGCTGATCACGAAAATAGCAGAATGCGTTACAAGCTGGTCCAATCCAAGGTCCTGGATAAGAAAGCATTACAAAAAAACATTCTGAAGCAAATTAAAGATTTTAATGAACAGGATTATGTCCGACTTAAACCATACATTTTCGAGCAAGACATCCCGTCTATACAGTCTAGTATAGAAAAAGGAAGTCTTACTTATAAAACATTAGTACAATGGTATTTGTATCGAATTAACAAATATGAATTTGATCCAAACACCTCGCTTCATACCATCATTTCGATCAATGAAAACGCTGTTGAAGAAGCCGTTAAAAAAGATGAAAACACTACTGAAAGTCATCATCCTATTTTTGGAATGCCCATCTTGTTAAAAGATAATATTAACACTGCTGGAATGAAAACGACCGCTGGTGCTGTAGCACTGGCAGAAAATGAAACGGATGATGCTTTTATCGTCGAACGCTTAAAGGAAAAAGGAGCCATCATATTAGGAAAGGTTAATCTCAGTGAATGGGCATATTTCTTTTGCTCCGGTTGTCCTGTTGGTTACAGTGCAGTAGGAGGTCAAACGCTTAATCCCTATGGAAGAACAGTGTTTGAAACTGGAGGCTCAAGCGCAGGCAGCGGTACATCAATGGCGGCAAATTACGCCGTAGGAGCAGTAGGAACTGAAACTTCAGGTTCTATCCTTTCGCCGTCCAGCAAGAATTCGGTGGTGGGACTCAAACCTACTGTTGGTTTGTTAAGCAGATCGGGAATTGTTCCGATTTCCAGTACATTAGATACACCAGGGCCAATGACCAGAAACGTGACGGATAATGCCATCTTACTGTCTGCCATGGTTGGAAAAGACAATGCCGATCCATGGACCAGGATAAGTATGGAAATGAAAGATTATAGCTCTGATCTGGATGCTTTTCCTTTAGAAGGTTTGCGTTTGGGAGCTAATAAAAAGTATATGGATGAAGTACCTCTATATGCAGAGATGATGGTAGGATTGACCAAGCGTGGTGTAGAAATTTATGGTTTTGATCCTAAAGATGTCCAACTGGACGGATTCCTTTCCATTCTTAACATTGACATGAAAAAAGACTTACCCGCTTATCTTGAAACATATGCCGGTGAAAAGGTTAAAATCAGAAATATAGCCGACGTCATCGCATTTAATGAAAAGGACATGGAAATCAGAGCACCTTATGGTCAACAACTATTTGAGGGTATTCTACAAGACACCGTGACACTGGAGCAATTAGTTGAAATCATTGATAATGGGAGAAAGAATGCAAGATCTTATTTCGACGAACCTATTGATGCATTTAATCTGGATGTAGTGGCCTCAGTCAATAATTATGATGCAGGAAGGGCAGCTTTGGCTCATTATCCTGCACTCACCATACCGATGGGATTTACGGATGAAGGAGAGCCGATGAATTTGACATTAATTGGGACTACGTTGTCAGAAGAAGCTTTACTACAGATTGGTTATGCTATAGAAAGTGCAGTTCCCATGCGTAGGCCTCCTGATAATATGGAGTAATTTCATGCATTGACCAAACATATCTGATGGGGTAGAGTAAATAAAGGAAAAAATGTATCAGAAGCCGAACGAAAGATTAAAAGGTCAGACAGCCATCGTCACTGGAGGAAGCTCAGGAATTGGAAAAGCTGTGTGTGAAGCACTAGCAGTTGACGGAGCTAATGTTGTGGTCAATTATTACAAGGATAGTGAAACCGCTGATGAGATGGTTGAGCAATTCATGAATGATGAAAGAAGTGGTGATGCCATAGCTGTTCAAGCGGATGTAAGTAAAGAAGAAGATGTCAAAAATCTTTTCAGCGAGGCGATTTCTCGATTTGGGACTGTCGATATACTGGTAGCCAATGCAGGCATCCAAATAGATAGGAAGTTTCATGAAATGTCCCTGGAAGACTGGCAAAGAGTGATTGATGTCAATCTTACCGGACAGTTTTTATGTGCTAAAGAGGCCATTATTGAATTTTTGCGTCGCGGTATTAGAGAGGATGTTTCAAAGGCACTGGGTAAAATCATTCATATGAGCTCTGTACACGAAATCATTCCGTGGGCTGGACATGCTAACTATGCAGCTTCAAAAGGTGCCATCGTCATGTTGATGCAATCGCTCTGCCAGGAATATGGACCGCAGAAACTTCGGGTGAACAGTATCGCTCCGGGTGCTATCCAAACACCGATTAACAAAGAGGCCTGGTCAACTCCACAAGCTTTGGATAAACTCAACGAACTGATACCCTATAAAAGAATTGGACAGCCTTCAGACGTAGGTTCTCTCGCGGTATGGTTGGCCTCCGATGAGTCAGATTATGTGAATGGAACTACCATTTTTATAGATGGAGGTATGACTTGTTACCCTGGATTCACTGAAAATGGTTGAGTGTCAAGATGATTAATTAATGCCCTGATAGTTATCAATTTTCAATGTATATCTACCACATTGTTCTTTAGGCGCAGTAAAATCGGGCTCATACTTATATTTTTGCAAGGCAGATAAGGCCTGTTTCAATAGCGTTTTATCCTTAATCGTTGTCAGGTTATTGATGATCTCAACATAGGTCACCGTACCTCTTCTATTGATACAGACTTTAAAAGTAATTCTACCTGACTTACCAGATGCATTTGCGATCATACTGGGATCTCTATAAGTGACCCTTCTTCCAAAAACACCATCGCCAGAATCATCATATTCACCTAAGCCAGCTCCACCGTCGCCGATGCCGCTATCACCATCATCACCACTGGCGTCATTTCCTGCTCCATCACCTGAAGTAGATTTACCTACTCCAGTAGTTTGTCCTCCATTAGGTGAAGTTGTTTTGGAATCACTTCCCGACGTTTTGACAGCGCCCGAGCTTCCAGAACCACTTGTATTTGTCTTAGTGGGTTTCGAAGAAGGCTTAGAAGTTGGTTTAGAAGGTGTAGGGACCGGTTCTGGTTCAGGGTCTTCCACTTTAATTGGCTCTTCCTCTACGGCAACTACATCACTAATTCTATCAAGAATTCTTGTGAATACTGGTTTGGTGGGTTCAGGAGTTTCTACAACAGGCTCCGGTTCCGGTTCCGTCTCTGGCTCTGGTTCTTCTACCGGCACAGGCTCAACCTCAGGTTCCGGTTCCGGCTCTTGCTCCGGCTCAGGAGTTACTTCTGCTCTTTGAAATTTCTCATCTTTCGGTGCCGGTGCTCCTGCAGTAGATTGACTTTTAAAACTAGCGGAACTCTTACCATCCGAGAAATTTACGGCTACAGCATATTGCTTGTCAATGCTTCTATTGGGAACTTCAATAGGCATTTTCCAAAGTAAAAACAATAGAAGTAATAGCAATAGGTGAACTCCTACAGAAAATCTTTTAGATCTTCTCTGTATTCTTTGTTCTTGTATGGTCGCTGGAATTTGCATAGATCTTTATTTTAAAGACATTAAAGTACAATCAAATTGTGTTAATGATACTTTAAATATATATTAACAGAATTATAAATACGTCAAACAGCATGCCTATTGAAAGACATACGGTGTTTTAACGTTCAATATTTTTCTAAAATTGCAAAAAAGCAGAGCTATCAGCGATAATGTGTTTAGAATGCACAATCAGGTGGAAGAGGTTCCGTATTAGCTAAACTTTCAGCAAAATCCTTATTCAGTTGGTCAGATTTGATTCCATTTTTGATCGTTCCACTCATCACTTTAGCGCCATAACCAGTGGTGTTCATATGACCTCTGATGTATAGAAAGTCATTTTCAGAAACATCGACTGGGCCACCTGATCTGCTAAAGGGTTGCTCATTCACATGACTATGACCAAGATTTCTTCTGTAAATCAGATCGCCATCCTTATTAATAATTTCCCACCAATCTGCATATTGATCACAGCCAATATCGGGACTGGATAGTTCTACGGTAAAGGTGTACTTTCCTTCTTCTCCAGAAATTTCGATCTTGGTTACCTCCACACTTTGAGATTGGTCATCCAATTGATCAGCTAACATTTTGGATTTGTCCTTCATACAGGAAATCAATAGAACGATAAGTGTTATTCGGATAATCATTTCATTATGTATTCTTCTTTCTCCAGTACTTCAACCTCCTTGCCAATAAAAAATCCTATAATCGTCCTCAAGACAATTAGGACGCTTAGCTCGATTAAACGCTCATAAGAAAGGTCTGTAACGGTGTGGATGATGTCTTTTGCTATTAAAAAATCTAATGCAAGTAAAATATAGATCCCCAATTCGCATCTGATCAGTTGTATTTTTTTGATATGCGTTTTTCTGATCTCTTTGATCTCGACAACAAGGTATTTATATAACACTTTGACCATGCCGATCAGTAAAATAATGACCGCAATCATATCGATTGTAAAGGTCAAATATGAAAGTATTCTATATAAAAGTTCCATTTTATTGAGCTAGATAGCCACCATCCAGTGCGTAGTAAGTTCCCAAGGCGAAGCTAGACTTGTCGGAGCTAAGCCATAACACCATTTCTGCCACCTCTTCCGCTTCACCCATCCGTCCGATTGGATGTGCTGCAGTCAATTGCTTCATCTGTTCCGCATTTAAGTTCTCTTCCAGAAGAGGCGTCTTGATGTAACCCGGACCTACAGCATTCACTCGTATTCCTTTAGCACCATATTCTAATCCGGCATTTTGAGTTAACCCGATTACGCCATGTTTGGCTGCAACGTATGGCGCACTTTGAGGAGTTCCGACTTTACCCAGGATAGAGGCTATATTGACAATGGCACCTCCGCCGGCTTTCAACATTTCGGGTATTTGATATTTCAAACCATAAAATACACCACTTAGGTTGATACTGATCACCTTCTGCCAATTTTCGATGCCTGTATCACCAATCAGTGCTGCTTCGCCGCCGATGCCAGCGTTGTTACACGCTATATGGAGTCCACCAAATTCAGAGACTGCTTTTTCGACACTGGCTTTACACTCCTCAGGTTTACTAACATCCGCTTTGAAAAACGACGCAATGCCATCATTCTTTTCAATTATCTTCACAGTTTCTTCTCCTCCTTCTACATCGATATCAGTAACTAATACTTTAGCCCCTTCTTTTGCATAGGTGACAGCGACTGCTCTACCGATTCCTGATCCTCCACCTGTGACCAATGCGACTTTACCTTTTAAGATTCCCATAGTTTTTGCTTTCGCTAGTCTATCAGAAATCAATTTGTTCGGCTAGGCACTGAACTTTTTATGATAGTCTACAATGGCTTGCTTGATGACTTCAATGGCGGTACTCCGGTTTTGAAATTCATCTACTACCACGGTCTTATTTTCTAGCTTTTTATAGTCTTCAAAGAAAGAACGGAGCTCATTAATCCAATGATCAGGTAGTTCTTCTATTTGATCATAGTGGTTGACACTCATATCATTAGCTGCGACTGCAATTATCTTATCGTCCATTTCTCCGCCATCCATCATACGCATAACGCCGATTACTTTGGCTTTGACAAGCGTCATGGGTACAATTTCTATTTGAGAAAGTACCAATATATCCAAAGGATCATGGTCATCACAATAGGTCTGGGGTATAAATCCATAATTAGCCGGATAGTTGATTGAAGAATAAAGAACTCGATCTAAAATGAGCATTCCAGATTCCTTATCCAATTCATATTTGGCCCTGCAATTTTTAGGAATTTCAATGATTCCGGTCACAAAGTTAGGCGCCTCGGTACCAGTAGGTACATCATGCCATGGATGTACGTTCATAATTTTCGTTTTTTAGTCCCAAACGCCGTTCTTGGCGGTTAAGATGATGGGTTCTTTATCGGTTACCACGATCGTATGTTCGTGTTGGGTAACAAATCCTCCTTTGTTACCGACAAGAGTCCAACCGTCACTTTTTTCTACGGCTACTGTCGATTGGGTTGAAATAAATGTTTCTATGGCAACGACTGAATCTTTTTTGAATCTGTCACGATTGAACCGGTCTCTGTAATTTAATATATCTTCCGGAGGCTCGTGGAGACTTCTTCCCACACCATGACCCGCCAGGTTTTTAATCACTTTATATTTTCGCTTTTTTGCACCTGTTTCAATGATTCTTCCGATTTCATTGATTTTCACTCCACCTCTTATGGCGTAGATCGCTTCTTTTAATATATCTTTAGATGCTTGCACCAGCGGCTTATGATCATGAATATCTTCTCCTAAGATAAATGACCCACCATTGTCAGACCAAAAGCCATTTTTCTCACCTGAAACATCAATATTGATCAGGTCTCCCTCTTGCAATTTTCTTTTTTTGTTGGGTACACCATGGGCAACTTCATTGTTCACGCAAATACAAGTATATCCCGGGAATTGATAAGACTCGTATGGCGCTGACCTTGCTCCAAATTTCTTTAAGAGTTTACCACCATATTCATCGATTTCCTTTGTGGTCATACCTACCTCTGTAAAAGCTCTCATTTTAGCCAAAGTCAATGCAACAATCTCACTGATTTCCTGCATTCCCTTCAATTCTTCTTCTGTTCTAATTATCATTTTTTACTTTTCAGTGAATTTGTACCCAATACCCCTTACGGAAATAAAATATTCTGGATTTTTTGGATCTTTTTCAAAGTACTTCCTAAAAGACAATAGAAAGTTATCAATAGTTCTGGTTGCGGGATAAACATCGTAGCCCCATACTGTTTTAAGAATCTGCTCTCTGGATACGGCCTCATTTTTACGTTCAATTAATAATTGAAGTAGCTGGGCTTCTTTTTTGGTTAGGAAAAATTCTTTACCATTCCCTGAAGCTTCATAAGAAGAAAAATTAATAGAGTTATCACCAAATGTATATATTTCAGAGGTGGCCCTTTCGGTCTTATCTTTTCTATTGATTAATTTTTCGACCCTTAAAAGTAGCTCTTCAAGATTGAAAGGCTTGACCAAATAGTCATCAGCACCCATCTTAAGACCCTGTACTCTATCTTCTGCGGTATCTTTAGCCGAGACAATGATGATTCCAATTTCTTTGTTATTAAGCCTAACTTGCTCACATATTTCAAATCCATTGATTTCAGGTAACATAACGTCAAGGATGATCAAATCGAAATATTGGCTCTTAGCAAGTTCTAACGCCTGTTTACCCTTATCAGCAACAACCACTTCATAACCTTCTAATTCAAGGTTCATTTGCATTACCTTCTGTATGGACAATTCATCCTCTACAAGCAATATTCTCTTACTCATCGTTTTATCATTTCATTGGAATAGCAAGTTCAAAGATAGTTCCCTCCGGTTCATTATCCCTAACCATTACCTTCATGTTTAGTTTACTACTCAGTTCATTTACCAAATAAAGTCCAAGACCCGTTCCCTGACTTGTTCTTATATTTTCATCTCCTATTCTGTAAAATTGATCAAAAATCTTTCTTTTTTCGGCTTCCGGGATGCCTTGTCCCTGATCTTCGATGGTCAGTCTAATTTCCTGATTTTTGTTATACAGTCTTATGATCACCATTTTGTGCTTATATGAGTACTTGACCGCATTATCCAGAATATTAGAAACAATGAGATATAAACTTGACTCATTGGTTTTAGCCGTATAGTGGGATCCTTCCCTGACAAACTTAAATTCAAAGGCAGGGTAATTTCTTTGATAACTCGCTAATAAATCTTCTATGATATGATGGACATTGACCGATTCTAATACTAGTGTAGTTTTAGGATTTAATCTTGCCGCCATCAATAAATCCTCCACTAGTTTATGCAGCCTATCCGCTTCCATCTGACCGTTTTGTATCAAGACAGAAGTCTGTTCCTGGTTTAGTTTCTTTCTTTTAAAGGTGTCCAAAATTAAGCGAATAGCGGTAATCGGTGATTTTAATTCATGTGTCACCGATAGCAGAAAGTTTTTTTGTTGTTTTACTGCTACCATCTCCCTTTTAAACGCACGGTTTAATAGGATGATCCCTAATATCATAGCGCCTCCTATTACGATGGCCTCACCAAAGATCATATACTGTTGCCTTACGTATTCTTCCTCAAATGAAGGGTAATTGTGTGGATGAAGAGACTGTAGCTCATAAATTGTATTGGTCTTGCGGTTCAGTAAAAGGGCCCACCAAACTAATGCAGCCAACATATATCCCACCACAATTATGGAAAACACCCTTACTTTTGTTTTATTATTCATCATAAATTATGCTGCATCAAATGCATGTATATGCAAATTCTTCATATATATAAAAATATAATGTATCTTTACGATTATATGATATATTTGCGGACCAATTTTAGAAAGCAATGAGTACAATCCATTCAAAAATAGGTGCAAATATAAGGAACTACACTGAGCTTAACAAAGGGTCAAACAGGAGTAGGGTAGGTCATTTGATTAGGCCATCTTCGAATTCATACGGCCTACCTGTTCTAGAATTAAAGCCTATTAGTAAAGCAGTCGCAAATACTGAGGCTGTAACTACTATAGATAGAGATACGATTGGAAATGTGGAGTTGAGAACGAATAAGCATGCTGACCGAAATTTTTTAATCGGCACGGCATGCGCAGCTGCTATCTTTCTTGTTATGATTTTCAGTTATCATGTATTTGTAATGGAACAGGACAAAGTTGTGATGTCAGGGGAAACTCCTATAAACATTGATCAAAAAAGGTTGAACCATTCACCGGAATCTGTATATGTGAGTGATGTGTATACTCCGGAATATATTCCAGGGGTAACAAAAGAAGAAGAAGTGGCAACTTGTGCATTGATTGTAGGTTCTTTCGCTCGCCAGAGTAACGCAATAGAAATGCAGCAGAAGGTTTTATCTGCTGGATTTGAATTGTATACGGAAGAATTTCAGAATTTCTACAGGGTTGGAATATCTTATGACTGCTCTGATATTAAAGGTGCTTCTTTTTTAGAAGTTGAGAAGGTGATAGGTGTAGACCCATGGTTGCACATCAGCTTTTAGTTATTTACTAATAATCTCAATTTCTACCCTTTGATTTCTTCTTCGACCTTCTTTTGTTTCATTTGAAGCAATAGGTTGTCTCTTTCCATACCCTTTGTAGGAGATTCGATCTTCAGGAATTCCTTTGTCATACAAGTAATCAGCAACAGATTTCGCTCTTGCTGTCGAAATCCGATCACAATAAGCGTGCGAAGGAATACTATTGGTATGTCCGCCTATTTCAATCTTAACATGATCATTTTCCAATAAAAACTCGTAAACTTCATCTAAAGATTCGTAAGAGTCCAAAGTGATATCGGTACTGTCAGCTTCGTAGTAAATATTTTTGATTTCCAGCTTTTGGCCCACGGTCACCCTGTCTATCGACAAATCTGCCATGATTTTGGCTTTCATTTCTATTTCCTCCTCCAATACACAACCATTGGCATCAACAACTTTAATATTCACAAGCCCATCTTCCAACCTTCTGGCTCTATCACCGGTTTCACCATTGGACCAAGTGATAATGTAGGGCGCAGTTCCTCCTATTACATCAATTTTAACATTACCATCTTTTCGACTAAGCGCCGAAGGTGACTTCCTACTGATGATTTTCATCTGGAGTGCTGGCTTGCCCTCAATACTCAGCGAAGAACTAGCGGATTGACCGTTAGCATCGACTACAGTATACTGATATTGACCAGCAGGTAAAGAAACATCACGGCTTGCTCCCTTTTCATTGTTCCATTCTATCTGGTATGGGCCTTTACCTCCCGCTATGTCTAAAGACACCTCTGCCAAATCTCCAGAACATGCTATTTCATTTTTGATCCTGGAGGTCACATTTAATTTAGCTGTTTCAATTTTGGATTCAGCTTGATTTCGTTCTTGTTCCTCAACCTCTGTTCTGCCTTCTACCAGTGGATCCTCGGCCACTTTTTCGATTGCAATGTCTTGTTGTTCTTCCAATGTGGAACCTTCTCCTGAATCTGAATTGATTTCAGCTGCAAGAGTAGTATTGTCCTCGGTAACCGTTTCTTCGATGGATGCGAAAGTAGCTTGGCCGATAGGTTCTACAATTTGTTCCGTTACCAATGGCATTCCGTTTCTATTGGCTTCCTCGATTTTCCTATCTCTGGAAGCAATGAGTTCCTGAACATTGCGAGCTTCATCTGCATATCCAAACAGAAAAAGTCCACCTCCTTCTGTTCCCAACCAAATTCGGTTGTCCCGATCGCTTTCTACTGCGTTACAGACTTTACTGACGATGGCTGTATTCTCCGCATAGCTTTCGATGGTTTCGTCATAAGGATCATATCTCACTAGAATGTCTGAGGCCATATACAAGCGGCCAGTGGAATCCGCTGTAATATCCCGAATTCGTCCTTTTCGCAGTCCTCGATCAATTGCTGCGGGATACCATCTGTTAAAGTCATCGACCACCCACATTTCCTGATCAGAAACCAGCCATAACCCTTCGTGGTTGTAATGCATGGCCTCCATACTTAATTTTTTCTCGTAGGTCTTCCATTTGTCCTTTTTATTAATGAATACAATCCCCTGATCAGTCCCGATCCACATTTGTTTTTGTTTGTCAATGTGGATGAAAGCCACATTGTTAGAAGGAAGACCTGATTTTTTATCGTATTCAATTTTTCCCATTTCATTAGTCCGGGTTAGAACAGTGAGAATTCCCTGATTGGTAGCGATCCATATTTTCCCTTTTGAATAGTCAATGTCTCTTATTTGAATACCAGGAGCATTGTAATTGGTGGTTTCTCCGGTACGCATGTTTTGCAAAAAGCGATTGTTGACAGAAGCCCAAATTTCATCGTTTCCTACATGACATAGTGCATCAATGGGGCTTTTGCTCAAAAGCCTGGTTTCCAGATTTTTTCCATCTATTTTGAACAACCCTACATTAGAGGCAATGTAGATATGGTTCTGATGTACCAAAATATCCTTTACAGTTGCATTCGCTGGAATGGTTTTTACTCTTTCTAATCGAAATTCACCTTGACCATTGACAAAGAAAAAGAGGAGGGATAAGAAAAGACAAAACACGATTCGCATAACTCATTATAATTTTATAAGGACCTTCCTTATTAATGGTGTAAAAAAAGAGGTAGTTCCCTATCGCAATAACCTTTTATTTAATGATGCGCATCCATCCCTTAACATTGAAATCTGCGATGGTATAAATTCCATTGTATTCTGCAAGAATAAGCTCCTGTCTGGTTTTGGTACCCATATTTTGCTGTACCATCTCTATTTTTCCATTTTCAATAGAACTTATAATGCCCATGTGACCAAACGGATTATCCTCACTTGCATCATAAATGATCAAATCATCTATCTGAGGCATGTGTCTTCGTGTATTTCTAAATTGAAGCATTCCACGTTCCTCATTGAATTCCTGATCTGCTAATTCATCATCAAAAAACTCCTTGGCATGGCCATATGAATCGGGCATTTGATGATTGTATTTCTCATAGTAATAACGTTTTACAAATTCAATGCATTGCCATTTCAATCCCAGATTATAACCATCTTCAGTTATGTTTCTACCGCTTGTATTCTTAAAGAAGCCGTTGTAGTATATGGGAACACCATTATAAGAATCTATTACTGTTCCTACATCTGGATTGTGATTGGTCATCGAAAGCCCCAGCAGGCAAAAGAAAATTAGAACAAATTTAGTGCTCATTGCGTTAAAAGAATTGTCCCACAAAATTAGGCTTATTTATAAAATAAATTGAAGAACGTAGTATTTAGTTCCGTCGTTCGTCGTCTAACGCTTATATTTGCAGGTCTATAAATAGCAAAAACATGTTTGATAGTTTACAGGATAGAATGGAGAGTGCCTTTAAAAATCTTAAAGGTGAAGCTAAATTAACAGAGATTAATGTCGCTCAATCTATCAAGGAGATCAGGAGAGCTCTGGTAGGAGCGGATGTAAATTACAAGATTGCCAAAGAGTTTACGGATAAGATTAAGGATGAGGCCCTGGGTTCAAAGAATGTCTTAAAATCTGTGAAACCAGGCGAGTTAATGGTCAAGATCGTCATGGACGAAATGACTGAACTCATGGGAGGGCAGGCTACAGGCATCAATATAAAGGGTAATCCGGGAATCGTCCTGGTTGCAGGTCTTCAGGGTTCCGGTAAAACAACTTTTTCTGGAAAGTTGGCCCTGTTCCTGAAAGAAAAAAAATCTAAAAATCCATTATTGGTGGCATGTGATGTTTACAGGCCTGCGGCGATTGATCAGTTGACCGTATTAGCAGAGCAAGTTGGTTGTGCAGTTTATAAAGAGCCAGAAAATAAAAATCCCGTCGAAATTGCTCAGAATGCAATTGCATATGCTAAAGGACACAGTCATGACGTAGTAATCATAGATACTGCGGGAAGACTTGCTATCGATGAGAAGATGATGACGGAGATCAGAAACATCAAGTCGGGGATCGAGCCAACGGAGACTTTATTTGTGGTGGATTCTATGACCGGTCAGGATGCCGTTAACACGGCACTTGCTTTCAATGATGTGATAGACTACGATGGCGTTGTGCTTACCAAGCTTGATGGTGATACGAGAGGTGGTGCTGCTTTGTCAGTAAAGTATACGGTGGGTAAACCGATCAAATTTGCTTCAACGGGCGAAAAATTAAATACACTGGATGTTTTTTATCCGGAGCGTATGGCCCAACGAATTTTGGGAATGGGAGATATCGTTTCATTCGTTGAAAAAGCTCAAGATCAGTTTGACGAAGAAGAGGCGAAACGGCTGGAGAAGAAAATCAAGAGAAACAAATTTGATTACAATGATTTCTTGCAACAAGTAAATCAAATCAAAAAAATGGGTGACCTGAAGTCTTTGATGGGGATGATTCCAGGAATGGGTAAGGCGATCAAAGACATCGATATCAATGATGGCGCCTTCTCGAAGGTAGAATCTATTATCTTTTCCATGACACCTGAGGAGCGCGGTAAGCCAGACTTGTTAAACATGAGTCGAAAAAGAAGAATTGCGAAGGGGTGCGGCCACAATATTCATGAGATCAATATGTTTGTGAAGCAATTTGAGCAGATGAGGAAAATGATGACTCAGATGAGCAAAGGTAAGGGCATGGAACGTATGATGCAGCAAATGCAGCAGAGAAGATAGAATTAATGCATTAATCTTTTCTTCATCGCCCATTCTGTCCATGAACCATCAAAAACCGTCTTTTTCTGTGGAGTCTGTGCAATTTCAGAAGCCAGTAATAAAATACATGCAGTGATCCCTGAGCCACAAGAAAATATAACCGGTTTGTTATGTTGAAAGAAATGTTCCAATTGGTTCCGCGATTTAAACTTGCCGTTTTCCAAGACTTCAGTATAGGGTAGACTGACACTCCCGGGAATGTTTCCACTTTGTAGGTCAGCTCTAGGCTCAGGCGCGCTACCTTCGAATCTACCAGAAGACCTTGCATCCAATAAAATGGCTTCTTCAGATTCGATATTCTCTTCCACTGTGTCAATATTGCAAAAGTAGTCGGCATTAAAATCAGCTATAAAATTGCCCTTAGCGTTTTTATGGTTTTGAACAGCTTCTGTTTGATAACCTTTGTATATCCACTCGGGGAGTCCACCGTCTAATACATATACTTCTTGATGCCCCATTGATCTAAACATGTACCATACCCTAGCGGAGGTATAGATGCCCAGATTATCATAAACAATGATTATGGAATTTTCATTGATTCCCAGGTTGCGAGCCTCAGCCTCGAACTGATCTTTATTAGGCATCATATTAGGATATTGACTATCAGCGTCACTAAAACTACCTTTTAAGTCAAAAAATCTAGTACCTGGAATTTGCGTTTTGCGCTCCTTCTTGTCAGGAAGTCTTGCATCTAAAATAACAACCCATTCATCGTAGAGATGCTCATTCAACCATTCGACAGATTTTATCATAATTTTTCTTCTAAATTTAACACTTCCAATCCATAATCATATTGCAAATCCTCATGCAGTTTTACCATGGTTTTCTTGATCGATATGACCTCTCTTTCAATAATACCTTTGAGAACGCTAGACCTCTTATATGAAGGAACATGCTTCATCATCTGTTTGCAAAAGTAAATGAGCAAATCCACATTCGTTTCTGGATTTTTAGAATAGCGAATATACTTCTTGGTATCTCTTAATATCTTACGGACGCTCTTTTTATTGTAGTAAAATGACGTGTTGTTAATTTCAATAAAGCGATCTTCAATCTCCTCTTTGATGGTATCACGATAAGCTTCTTCGTTAGAGGCCTCGAAAAGCAGATACGTCAATAATTCCTTACTTTCCTTTTTGAATTTTGCCATATGAAGGCATATTTCGACGAGTTGTTGATGGTTTTTAAGTAGAAGTTCTTTTTTTAATTCTCTTATTCCAGCTGCTTTCATAACCTAAAAATAAAAAGCCCATCATTGCTGACGGGCTAAAGTGTAAAATTTTATATTATTTGCAGTTAGATTCTTCTAACGTTGTGTGCATTTAATCCTTTTTTACCTTCTTTTAATTCAAATTCTACTTCGTCACCTTCTCTGATATCGTCGATCAAACCGGAAACGTGAACAAAATGCTCATTGTTAGAATTGTCTTCTTTAATAAATCCAAAACCTTTGGTTTCGTTAAAGAATTTTACTGTACCTGTGTTCATTGTACTTTACTTAATAAATGATTTAATGCTGCAAAGGTAGGGTAATAAATTTACTTTCAGAATAAAATTTGATTTTTCAAACACTAAATTCTCCAATCCAGTTAGAATTCTATGTGGATGAAGTTGATCGCTGTGCTTGATTAGAAAGTACGATTACCGGTCTGGCTTTATGCGTAAGATGTCATTTTTTATATTTGTGTCTAACCTATTTACTAGGAGGCATACTTGGTCTCACTTCCACCTTAGATGGTAAAGTTCTCGGGTTCATGGTTAATAAATCCAGCACCAATTTCCCGATGTCTTCAGGTTGTATTTTCCAATCATCCTCAGGGCTTGGTTCATTACCATTAAAGTAAGTTGCTACTGAACCGGGCATAATTGTACTTACTTTCACACCATCTTGTCTTAAGTCAAGCATAATGGCCTGCGTAAAACCGACCAATCCAAATTTACTGGCATTATATGCCGATCCTTGCGAAAAAAAGTTGGTCCCAGCAAGGCTGGCTATTGTAATGATGTAACCTTTTGACTTGATGATTTCATTTACTGCAGCCTTTACAGAATTAAAGACACCTGTAAGGTTCGTATCAATGGTTTGGTGCCAATGTTTTTCAGTCATATCCTTAATATTAGCAAAATGCCCCACACCGGCATTGGCGATCAAAACATCTAAAGAACCAAAAGCTTCTACAGTTTTTTTAACCGCCGCTTCTTCTGAATTCATATCCGTGACATCGGATTCGATTCCTATGACATTGGGATTGCTTTCCAGTTTCAGTGCTTCTGCAGCTTGATCAGCAGCCTTCTGACTTCTGCTGGTAATGGCAACTTTGGCCCCTTCTCCAACCAATATTTCAGCTATCCCATAACCAATTCCTTTGGATCCTCCCGTAATGAGGATTACTTTATCTTTCATCATCTTCTATTTTATGAATGGAATGATTGAATGGGGTGAATTGTTCAGAATTTATGTTCTTATCTGGCCGTTTCCAAAAACATAATATTTATTGGTCACCAGTTCTTTAAGTCCCAGCGGTCCTCTATGATGCAACTTGTCGGTGGATATTGCTAATTCTGCTCCTACACCCATCTGACCGCCATCCGTAAATCTAGTGGATGCATTATGATAGACGGCAGCATTGTCAACTTGATCCATGAAATGCATGGCAGTTTCTTCATCCTCGGTCATTATGGTCGATGAATGCCCACCAGAATGACGATTAATTTTATCAATAGCCTCCGTCGCATTATCAATGAGGCCAACACAACACTTCATGGCCAAAAATTCTTCTGACCAAATCTCCTGATCTTCAATTAAAACGCTATTAGTCATGTATTCATGTGCTTCTTGATCTACTAATACCTGAACATCATTTTCCTGTAAAAGAGATTGAAGTTCATTCAATTTCTGCCCTAATGCAGCTATACTTCGATTGATTAAGATCTTATCAAGAGCATTACAGGCAGAAATCTTGTGAGTCTTAGCGTTAATGATGACTTTTTTCGTGGTTTCCCAATCCGCATCAGTATGTACATACATGAAATTATTACCTCTTCCACTAACCAATACAGCACATTTCGCATTTTCTTTTACAAATTGGATCAGCTTTTCACCACCTCGAGGCACTATCAGATCTAGTTTCTCAGTAGGAGAGACGAGAAAGTCACGAGTCTCTTGCCTGGACAGTTCAAGGTATTCAATCCAATTATTAGATAGATTATTTTCTGATAAAGCTTTGTGCCAAAGTTCCACAAGAGCTTTATTACTAAATTTTGCCTCCTTACCCCCTTTGAGAAATATTTTGTTACCAGCTTTAAAAGCAAGCACCGCAGCTTCAATCGTCACATCAGGTCGGGATTCGTAAATAATCATAATGGTACCAAAGGCTGCCGTACGGTTAATCACCTTTAGCCCATTATCAGTTGTAATTTCACTGATCACTTTCTTGACCGGATCCTCCTGCGCTAAAACCTCCCGAAGTGATCGTTTCATATCGTCGATTTTTGTATTGTCGACAATCAACCGATCCAATAAAGCCTGATCATCACGATCAAAATGGTTGACGTCTTTTTTGTTTGCTTTAAGAATCATTGACCTGTTTTCGTCTAAAAGACGAATCATTGACCTTAAAACATTGTCTTTTATTTCGGTATTTATCTGCTTCACTTTTAATATTTTAAACGGTAATTTTTGTGCATACTTTCTTGCCTGCCATGATATCTAAAATAACGTTTGGTCGCTTTCCATTTGCAATGTAGGTCGAAATTTTATTGGCAGCAAGACACTGATAATATCTCTTTCAAATAGTTCTGCTACCTGGGATACTACTTGTTTCAAAATAGGAAGGACAATTCTATTTCTAGAATTGGTCATCACATTTTTTCCAATTTTAATAACTATGCTCTCTTTCTCCTTCATGACGATTTTAATATTTACTTCCTAATTCCACTGCTCTGTTAAAGGCAGCGAATGCAGCATCCTTGATTTTTTCACTTAACTTGTTGTCGTCCATAGAATCTAAAGCGGCTCTGGTGGTACCTCCTTTAGAAGCTACTCTGTCCATCCAATCATCTGGAGTCAGCTTGGATGCGTTAAACAATTGTACTGCTCCTTCAAAGGTCTGTGCTACTAAAAACTTAGCATCATTCTCAGAAAATCCCATTTGTAGGGCCGCGTCCATCATGCTCTTCATGAAATAAAAGACATATGCCGGACCACTTCCCGAATTCCTGTAGAAGCATCAAGAAAAACTTCGCTGTCTACATAAATCGATCGACCAGTTGTGTCTATCAAATTCTCTACTGTTAATAGTTCAACTTTGGAGACTTCAGGCGAGGCCGTGAAGGATGTCATTCCTTTTCCAATTTGAGCAGGAAGGTTAGGCATAGCCCTGACGACCTTGCTAATGCCGAGTGCAGATTGAATGCGTTCAATGCTGACCCCTGCCATGATGGAAATAACAATTTGTCCTTTAGAAACTAAAGGCTTTATTTTTTTAAACAATTCCTCACTATGGTAAGGTTTAACAGCTATAAAAATAATGTGCGCTTCAGGTACGCAATCTTCAGGTTTCAGAAAGGCGTCAAAGTGGGATAATTTAGTCAAAGATTTGACTTTGTCTTCCGCACTATCAAGGATCATAATATTCCTTTTCCTTAACAGCTTTGATTTAGACATGGCTTCAGCATAGGTAGAACCCATATTACCTCCGCCAATTACTAATACTCTCATTTTTCTAATTGCTTTAGTCGACTGTACCTTAAAAGTTATGAGGAAAAGAGTTCAGATTTATAACCAAATGGTACAATACATAAAATAAATTTCTTTTCCGTTGGGACAGAACAAAATTATGCAAAAGATATTTAAACAAGGAATCGGAAGATTATTTATCTACTTTAATGGTAAAACATAGAATAAAATATTATGCTTACATTTTAAAAATATAAAAACATGTAAGGCCTATTCTTTTATTTTAAAATGATGCTCTTTATCATTTCGCTTAGACCATCAATTCTTCTGTTTAATTTTTGATAAGCCAGAAGTAAAATATTTCGTTTTACTCTCCAACCTTTAGCATAAAATCAATAATACTGTATTCAGCTATCGAAACTAGTAGAAATAAGCTTTCTTGCCTGATCAGTGAAAATAATCTCTTCTCGGTAGCGAAAGTTTTAATTTCTTAAACTACAATTGAATTTAAGCAAAGGTAAAATGTATCGGGAAGAAAAAGTAAGAGAGTGAGAACGGGCGGGCTCGAACCGCCGACCCCTAGCCTGTCAAGCTAGTGCTCTAAACCAACTGAGCTACGCTCTCATTACTTTCGCGACGCAAGATATAAATAAATCAAAAATCCACACCAGCCAGATCAATAAAAAATGCATATTCCATCGCCGTTTCTCGAAATCTCTTGAATCTTCCGGAAGCACCTCCATGTCCGGCACCCATATTCGTATAAAGTAAAAGGAGATGATCATCTGTTTTTTTGTCCCTCAATTTGGCAACCCATTTTGCTGGTTCCCAGTACTGCACTTGCGAGTCATGATAACCTGTGGTCACTAGCATGTTGGGATATTCCTGTTCTTTCACATTATCATATGGCGAGTAAGATTTAATGTAGTCATAATACTCTTTAATGTTTGGATTACCCCACTCATCATATTCTCCGGTTGTAAGAGGGATCGTATCATCCAACATCGTCGTGACTACATCTACGAAAGGGACAGCAGCAACCACGCCTCGCCATAATTGGGGAGCCATATTAATCACAGCACCCATTAGTAAGCCGCCTGCACTTCCTCCCATGGCAAATAGTTTATTCGGATGACAATAACGTTCATGAACTAGAAACTCACCGCATGCTATAAAATCAGTGAAGGTATTTTTCTTCTTCAAGAGCTTGCCATCGTCATACCAGTGCCTTCCCATTTCCTCTCCGCCTCGAATATGAGCGATTGCAAAGACAAATCCACGATCCAACAAGCTTAATCTCACACTACTGAAGTATGGATCCATGCTATGACCATAGGAACCATATGCGTATAACAATAGCGGAGCGGTTTCATTGATCTCCGTATCTTTGTGATAGACCAACGAGATAGGCACCTTCATACCATCTTTTGCTATGGCATTCAACCTTTCGGATCTATAATCATCAGAATTAAATTCACCTACCACTTCTTGCTGCTTTAGAAGCTTCATGTCTTTCGACTTCATATTATAGTCATAGGTAGAATTCGGGGTCTTCATAGAGGTGTATCCGATACGTAAAATCTCCGTATCAAATTCCGGGTTCGTAGATGTGTAGGCCATACAAGCTTCTTCTTCAAACTCGATATAATGTTCCTCTTTGTGATTAGACCAAGGAATTACTCTTAGCCTGGTGATGCCTTCGATTCTTTCTGAGAGCACCAAATGCTCTTTGAAGATGTCCAGATTTTCCAACAATACTTCAGGTCGGTGTGAAATGACCTCTTTCCACTTGTCAATCGTCGTCTCCTCTTCAGAAGTGACCATCAGTCTGAAGTTTTTTGCTTCATAGTTGGTTTTAATGTACCATCTATCCTCAAAATGTGCAATGGCATATTCGTGATCTCTTTGCCTTTCTTGAAAAATTCTAAATTCTCCGGAAGGGTTGTCTGCTTCCAGAATTCGATATTCTTGAGAGACTGTAGCGTAAGAACCTATCACAAGGAATTTACGTGATTTCGTCTTGTAGATGAACGTGCTGAACGTCTCATCCTTTTCATGATAGATTTCTTCATCATGTTCAGAAGAAGTCCCTAGCACATGCTTGAAAATTTTATAGGATCTCAATGCTTCATCCTTTCTGGCATAAAAAACGGTCTTATTGTCGTTAGCCCATACCGCAGATCCTGTGGTATTTTCGATAACATCGTCAAGATGCTCGTCGGTATCCAGGTTTTTAAACCTGATGGTATAAATCCTTCTACTGACTTTATCTTCTCCATAGGCCAATATTTTGTTGTCCGGACTGACACTTCTGCCGCCTATGGCATAATATTCAGAATCACCCGCCATTTCATTGACCTCTAGCATGATTTCCTCTCGTGCTTCAAGTGTCTCTCGTTTTCTTGAATAAATGGGGTACTCTTTACCTTCCTCGTATCTGGTAATGTACCAATATCCATTAAACTTGAATGGGACAGACATATCCGTTTGCTTGATTCGTCCTATGATTTCATTAAACAAATCCTCTTGCATTTCTTCTGTATGCTGCAGAATAGCTTTAGTATAGGTATTCTCAGCCTGAAGGTAGTTGATCACATCCAAGGTCTGTTCGTCCTTCTCGACTGCATCCTTCTGAGCATCGGTGAGCTTCATCCAGTAATATTCGTCTATCCTGGTATCTCCATGCTTCGTCAGTTTAGCAGGTATTTTCTTTGCAACAGGCGGGTTTATTATCTTACTTTCCATTTATCCGATTTTGCGCAAATATAAACCATATAAAATTTCTTATGTTGTGCGCTGGAAGAATGAAATAACTTGAAGTTAGAAACGACATACCGCCAGATATTTGCGATTTCAATTCCGATCATGTTGGGCAGTGCAGTCCAAAACATTATTGCACTTACGGACTCCGTCTTTTTATTTCATTACAGTGACGTTGATTTCAGAGCAATAGGTCTGGTCAGTGTATTCTATCTCATCATTTCTGCCATAGGGTATGGATTTTCCAGAGGAGGTCAAATCATAATTGCCCGCAGATTCGGGGAGAGTGACAATCGCAACTTGGTGCGAAGTTTCTATGCTTTACTTTATTTTGAATTAGCGATCGCCACATTAATATTTACAGGTATTCAGTTTGGAGGCCAATGGTTTTTCAAACAAATTGTTTCGGACCTGGAAACATTTGATCGATGTGTCAAATATCTCATTCCAAGATCCTATGGAATTTTCTTTAGTTATCTGGGCGTCATTATTGTCGCTTTATATACCGGTATCGGCAAAACCAGGTTTATCGTGGTAGATGTGATTGTTCTGGCAACGGTCAATATGGTATTGAATTACGCTTTTATTTTCGGCAAATGGGGCTTTCCTGAAATGGGAATTGCCGGGGCAGGCTGGGCCTCATCTGTGGCTGAGTTTATCGCATTTGTCGTTTTTATCATCTATATGATTTTTGAGAAGAATCGTTTGGTCAGGGGCATCTTCTTTTTTCCAAGACTTAGTATACCCTTGGTTTGGCAGGTGTTCAAAGTTTCTATTCCCATTGTCATTCAAGTCATCATCGGGTTGGGTTCATGGTTTGTGTTTTTCAGTTTAATTGAAAACATGGGTGGAAATAAACTAGAAATCTCGAATCTTGTCCGAATAGTCTATTTAATTCTATCTATTCCCACCTGGGGTTTCAGTTCGGGGATCAATACTTTAGCTAGTAATATGAGAGGGGCAGGAAACGACGATGAGGTGATTCCGGTGATATGGAAAACGGTCAACATTAATTTTATCCTGACGGTCATCATTTCTATTCCTGTTATCTTTTATCCGGAATTCATGCTTTATCCACTGTTTGGACGCGAAGATATGACCATCATTACAGAATCTCGTCCCATACTCTATGTTTTAGGAATTATCCTGATTTTCTTTTCAAGTGGTGCCATATTGTTCAATGGAATATTAGGAATAGGGGCAACCAAGCTGGGCCTATGGATTCAAGGTAGTTTGACCTTTTTCTATATGATCTATGTCTTTGTCTTTGTAAAGTATTTTGATTCCAACCTTGTAGTTGCATGGTTTTCAGAAGTGCTGTACTGGGTATTTACCTTTTTCATCAGTTTGTGGTTTTTATACAAATTTGATTGGAGTAAAATAAAAATCTAGATAGGGCCAATGGTTGTACAAGCCATTTCTTAGAGTTGTACTACTGGTTTATTGTACTGCATACGAATATTTGTAAATAAGGACATATGTCTTGTCTCCCTAATCATTAGAACTTAAAGTTATCCCCATATGTGGAAAACATTCGTATAAGTAAAATTCATATTTGAATATCTTTGCTGGGCTATGAGATTGAAGTCGTTAGAGATTAAGGGGTTTAAGAGTTTTGGAAATCCAACTGTACTGCATTTTGATGAGAATGTGACCGGAATAGTAGGACCGAATGGGAGTGGTAAATCCAATGTAGTAGATGCTTTCAGATGGGTATTAGGAGAGCAAAAGTCTAAGGAATTAAGATTGGAGCAAATGGGTGATGTGCTTTTCAATGGAGCCGCTAAAAAGCAGCAAGCTAATCTTGCTGAAGTAAGCATCATCTTTGACAACACAAAAAACGTCCTTCCAACCGAATACAATACTGTTAAGATAACAAGAGCACTTTATAGAAGTGGGGATAGTGAGTATCGGATCAATGATGTGGTATGCAGATTAAAAGATATTCACATTCTTTTAATGGATACTGGAATCGGATCTAATTCTTACTCCATTATTGAGTTGGGTATGGTGGATGATATCCTTCAGGATAAGGAAAATGCCCGACGCAGAATGTTCGAGCAAGCGGCTGGTATCTCTAAGTTCAAGAAGCGCAAGAAGGAAACCCTTCAGAAACTGAAACTCACAAATGCGGATCTGGAAAGAATTGAAGATTTGCTCTATGAAATTGAAAAAAATCTAAAGGATCTTGAAAAGCAAGCAAAGCGAACCAAAAAGTACTTTGAGATCAAGGAAAAATATAAAGAATCCAGCATTCTTCTGTATAAAATAAAGTGGGATCAATTAGAAGAAGGTGTTGTCTCCCTGAATCAAAAAATTGAAGACAACAAAAAGGACTATAATGATTGGGTGGCAGAGTTATCTAAAAAGGAAGCTATCCTTGAAGAAGAGAAGCTTAAAAATTTAGAAGGTGAGCGTCATTTGTCTGCTTTTCAAAAAAATCTTAATGATTTACTAGATGATATCAGGAGGTCAGAAAATGAAAAAAACCTGCTGGCGCAAAAGATAAGTTTTTCAAAGAATAACAGTGACAAAGCAAAATTACAAATAGCTTCGGCAGAACCTCAACTTGAGGAAATACACCGCCGCAAAGTATCTCTTGAAAAACAATATCTGGAAAGAGAACAAGAATTCAAAACCCATCAGACAAGATTGCTAAAATTACAAGAAAATGTAGATCAACTAAACGGTCAATTTCAGTCTAACAAGCAATTTCAGCAAGATAAAACCAAAAATCTACAAAGGTTTCAGGAGTCCATTTTTGAATTGGATAAAAAACTCGCTGTTACCCAAAATAAGATCGAGACTTTTAAGAGAGATAAAACCGAAAGCGAAAATGAAATAATCAATATAAAGGAAGGCATTGGGGAGCAGAAAGATTCATTGCTTGAATTGGAGAAACAACTGGAGATCATTAACCAGGAATTAAATCATCTCCAAGAAAAAGAACAGAACAGAAAAGAGGTCATTCTAAAAACCGAAAATGAAATTACCCCTCAGAAAGATATGATTTCTAAGATTAATAGAAAAATCGATGCTCTAACCAATGAACAAAGCCTACTGAAGAGTATGGTTGAAAACATGGAAGGATTTTCTGAGTCTGTGAAATTTCTCCATAGTCAGTGGGACGGCAGGAAGGTGTTGCTTTCCGATGTCATTAATACGGAAGAGAAGTATAGAGCAGCTGTAGAGCAAGTTTTACAACCATACCTTAATTTTTTCATTGTCAATGACTTGCAAGAAGCAAGAGCAGCAATACAAATCCTCCAGAAAGCTCAAAAAGGCAAAGCTCAGTTTTTTCTTTTGAATGAGATCGATGAACAAAAAACAGTTGTTCACGAAGAATCGCTTGCAACCGTCATACAAACGGAGGATAAGTATCGTCCATTAATCAATCTCCTTTGTGGAAATGTCCAGATCATTTCGGAAAAGCAACTATTTAACAATTCCTCTAAAGATCAAATCATAGTATCTGAAAGTGGCTCCATCTTTAAAGGACCTGGACAAATTGCGGGAGGATCGGTCGGACTATTTGAAGGCAAGAAAATAGGTCGAAAGAAGCGGATTGAACACCTCGATAAGCAAATAAGCAAAGAAAAAATGCTTTTCGGCAAGGAGGAACTCATTTTGAGCGAGTTAAAAGAAGTTCTTGAAAAAATGAAATCGGGCGAATTCACCCATGAAATCAAAATGAAAGAAAGGTTGCGATCAGACAAAGAAAGACAAGTTTTCCTTCTTCGCTCAAAATTGGACTCTTCTGACCAAAGAATAACGAACATCGAAGCCCGACTTGTTGATCTTACATCGAAAATTGAGGAGACAACGATGGGCTTACTGGAAATCAAAACATCCAAGGAGGACTATAGGAACAAAGTAGACGCACTCAACGATGAGCTTAACGCTCAGGACTCTGACCTCGAGAAACTAAACGATGAATTGTCAAATGCCAGAAATACCTACAATGAGCAAAACATAGCGTTGATAAAGAGTGAAAATCTTTTGGAGGGCATTAGCAAAGACATTAGATATCAAGATCATAGCATAAGTGAATTAAAGCAAAATCTACGCGACGCTAAGAAAACCTTAGAAAAACAAACCATTGAGCTTGATGAATCCACTGAAAAGTTGGACAAGCTTTCAGAAGAATTGAGACTAAAGTATCAGAAGAGATCTTCAGAACAAGAAGATCTGACCAAGGCTGAGCAGGCTTATTTTAAGGCAAGGGCACTGGCCAATGAAGTGGAAGACGATATTCGAAAGCTATCTAAAAACATCAACGATAAGCAATACCTGATCAATCAACTCAAGGACAAGTTGAACGACTTTAAGTTTCGAAAAAATAGCATTAGAGAAAGGCTGAGTATCGAATTTGAATATAAAGTTTCAGACCTATTTGACGTTGAAATCGAAGAAGGTAACCATGAAACGGAATTAGAATTGCAAGTCGAAAAATACAAACGACGTCTTGACAATTATGGAGAAATAAACCCGATGGCGCTCGAGGCCTACGACGAGATGGAGAAGCGTTTCATTCACATCACTGAGCAGCGTGATGATATTAATAAGGCGAAGGTTAGTTTGATGAATACCATCAGTGAAATAGAAGAAACGGCTACCCAATTATTTCTGGATTCATTTAATGAAGTACGAAAGCATTTTGTGGTTGTGTTTAGGAGTCTTTTTACCCAAGGTGATGACTGTGATTTGGTGCTGGAAGATGAAAATGATCCACTTAATTCTAAAATCGAGATTATAGCCAAGCCTAAAGGAAAGAGACCCAAGTCCCTCAGCCAATTATCAGGTGGGGAGAAAACGCTGACAGCAACTGCTTTGCTCTTTTCTTTATACCTTTTGAAGCCAGCACCTTTCTGTATTTTTGACGAGGTTGACGCCCCTCTGGACGACACCAATATTCAAAAGTTTGCCAACATTATCAGAGCATTTTCGGATAAGTCTCAATTCATCATTGTAACCCATAATAAAGCCACCATGGCGGAAGTCGATGTACTCTATGGTGTTTTCATGCAAAAGAAAGGTATTTCGTCAGTAAGTGCTGTGGATTTTAGAAGTTATGAAGAAAAGGGAACAGTGGCGAATGTAGAATTGAATACCTATTAAAAAAGGAGTGCCTTAACAGAAGCACTCCTCTTGGTTGGTTTTTAACCGTTACAGCGGTCACCAAATGATGAACAACTTCCATGCCATATATATTACAGGAATCTATAATATAAGGGCATTTACTTTACGTCTCCGTACTTAATAACCGTAAAATCAATATTTTGTTGATCTAAATTCATAAGAATGGGAATGCTTTCTTTGCAATACTCAGAACTGGTTCCACAGCGCGAATCAATAGCTTGCCAGGATTTGCCAACTTTGAATTCATCTTTCAATTGGAGAATGAGTTTGCGGATACTTAGTAAATCCGCTGTGGATACTGTACCACTGTCGTTTACATCCGCTGCTAAAAGCTGGAATGGATCCAATGTAAGTATTTGAAGGATATGACGTTGTATGATGACAATGTCAATGGTAGAAATACCTTTTTTAGAGAACTCATTGATTTCCATAGATATCACAGCTGAATCAAGAACTGGAAATTGGGCCGAAGGATAAGTAAAGCTGTCTGGTACCATATAAAAACTATCAGGTTGCGTTGAAGATCTCAAGATCAGGCTATATGGAGGTAATTCTTCACCTTTATAATCAATAACATTTATGGTAATCCGAGTACCCTCTGCCATTCCTGAATTTTGATTTTTAATTTCAACTACCTTTTCTTTTACTTTCGTCAATGTAGCTTCTACACCACTTGCAGCAATATCGAAGTGTACGGTCTTATCAGGTTCAATCACAATAAAGGTGGGTGATCCAAAAAATGTCCCAAAATCTCCATTTCGATAAGGTGCTGTTGCCTGGAAAGCACCACCATCGTTTCCTGCTGCTGGAAATGTCAGACCATATTGCTCTTTGTAACCTTGCACATCTTCGTTACTGTCCCAGCTTTTAGTACTCAGTAAAAGAAACTCAACGCTATCTTCTCCTGCACCTAATTCTTCGTATAAATTTTGAAATGGCTCGTTATAAGGCTTGCAAATTGGACAGTCTACAAAAAACATTTTGATGACTACGATTTTTCCTTGATCAAGGTAATCTTCATATAAATGATGTTCTTTTCCATCAGAATCAGTTATGGTAAAATTGGGTGCAATTTGGCCACTTAACCATTGACCTAAAAACAATAAAAACAAGATAGACGTTAAGTTCTTCATTACTTTAGTTTCAAATGTATTCTCAATAATTGTTCCTTAAAAATAGTTAAATCGCTTATCATCAGTAGTTTTGTAACAGACAAATCAGTATGAACGACACTTTAGTACAATTTCAGGACTGGGGCAGGATATCCTATCGTGATGCATGGGATAAGCAGACCATCCTTCATAATCGGTTGAAAGATCGAAAAATTAAAAACCGACGGGAAGGTCTGGAAGAAACACAGGAGCATTTTTTAATTTATTGTGAGCATCAACCGGTATATACATTGGGTAAAAGTGGAAGTATGAATCACTTGTTGCTTAGTGAAGAAGACTTAAAACAAAGAGAGATTGACTTTTTTAAAATCAACCGGGGTGGTGACATCACTTATCATGGGCCGGGGCAAATCGTGGTTTATCCGATATTCGACCTGGATGAATTTTTTACAGATGTTCATCAATATGTGAGGTATCTGGAAGAAGCAGTGATCAGGACACTAGCACACTTTGAAATACAAGCAGAGCGGCTAAAGGATTACACGGGAGTTTGGTTGCCCAGAGACCAAAATGGTCCGCAAAGGAAAATATGTGCCATTGGTGTCCATCTTTCCAGATGGGTGACCATGCATGGATTGGCATTCAATGTAAATACAGATCTTGAATACTTCCGTTATATTATACCATGTGGTATCGCTGAGAAGGATAAAGATGTCACATCCCTGGAAAGAGAATTGGGCCGCAAGGTGGATTACAAGGGTGTCAAAGAAATTCTAAAGTCAGAATTTCAGCGTCTTTTTGAGTTTAAATTTTCTGGAATAGATTAATCATTGGTCTAGGCATTCAGAAAAGTAAGCCTACATTATCTTGACAAGTCTTTATTTTCAAGGAGTTTTGTAATATAAGATATTTACCCTTACGAGGGCATGTATTTTTCAAAGCAGACACTGGTTTTGACTCCCTGGTATTGTCCATAGTTTTCGATGACCATATACCTGTTTTTCTTATAAAGGCCAATGGCTTCAGGCTGTCTGATCCCCGTTTCCAGAATACATCTATTAAATCCGAGTTCCCGCGCCCATTCCTCCAGAAAATTTAAGATTTGAGAGGCAAAGCCTTGGCCTCTTTCCTGTACATCCACCCACATTCTTTTCACTTCCATAGTCTGGTCATCCCATTGCTTGATCGCTCCACAACCTATTGCCCTACCATTTTTAATGGCGACCACCACATATTTAATGTCATCAAGCTGATTATATTGATCATAGAATTCGTGATCATCGCCATCTCTTATGGTCAGATCTTCATCCAGCTTTTTAACCAAGCGAACAAAATCAGGGTCAGCCGCATTTGTTTTTTTTAGATCAAGCATAAAAATCTTTATCTTTCAAATGTAAAATCTTTATATAATGAGAGCAATTTTCTTGATTGGAATATTTATGATTTCTTGTACTGGCAGCAAGCCACTTCCCAAAATGGAGGAAGTGTCAGAATGGAAAGATCTTTTTAATGGTAGAGACCTGTCTGGATGGACTGCAAAAATACATCATTATGAAGCTGGCGATAACTACGCGAATACATTTAGAGCAGAAGATGGGATGATTAAGGTGCGCTATGATGACTATGAAGGAGAATTCAATGATCGTTTCGGCCATCTTTATACTGATCAATCCTATTCCAACTTTCACCTGATATTAGAATATCGTTTTGTGGGAGATATCCATCCTGGCACACCTGCCTATGCTTTGAAGAACAGTGGTGTTATGTTTCATAGCCAGGATCCCAAAACCATGTTGAAAGAACAAAACTGGCCTATTTCAGTAGAAATGCAATTTTTAGCAGGTATTACCCCAGGGGAAGAACGTCCAACTGGAAATATGTGCAGTCCTGGAACAGAAGTCTATTATAAAGATGAAATGGACCCACGACATTGCATACCCTCAAGTTCAGATACCTATTTTGGAGATCAATGGGTTAAGGCAGAGTTAATTGTACATGGTGATTCTTTAGTTCAACATTATATCAATGGTGAGAAGGTGCTTGAATATACCAAGCCTCAAATAGGAGGTGGGGTGGTAGCTGGTTATGACCCCGCACTCAAAATCGACGGTCAGCTTTTAAGCAAAGGTCATATTGCCTTGCAGGCAGAAGGCCAACCCATCGATTTTAGAAACATTATGATTAGGGAGTTGTAGAACATTCAACTTCATAATTGAGTATATAAAGAAAAGGTTAATGGCGACTAGACTTAAGAGAACTTTGATTTTGCTAAGAGATACCGGGCAAAGTTTCTTTCAGAAAGATCCAATGACCTATGGAGCTTCGATTGCATTTTATACACTAATCTCATTGCCGGCCATCACACTATTGATCTCAATGCTGATCGGTACGGCTTATCAGTCAGATAACGTCCAGGATAAACTACTGCAGCAGCTCCACCAATTTATGGGTCAGTCCAGTGTGGAAACCGTAGATATGATTTTGGAGAATGCAGGTGACCTGGGAGAGACATGGTGGGCGAAGGCGATAACCATTGGAACGCTGGTCTTTAGTGCAACTACAGTTTTTATCTCCTTGCAGAATGCACTGAATAACATTTGGAACCTTAAACCAAAACCTGAGTCATCTATTGTTAAGTATTTGGTAAACAGACTATTAAGCTTTGCAATGGTTGTGAGTCTTGGCTTTTTATTGTTGGTGACTCTTGCCGTAGATAGTGTGGTTCTTCTTATTGAAAATTACCTCACAGACTTGCTCTCGGGTGCTGCAATGGTGCTGGTTCAGACGCTAAATTTTACCATCAGTTTAATTCTTACTACTTTTCTATTTGCACTGATATTTAAGTTTTTGCCAGATGCCGAAATAAAGTGGCGACAAGTGCGATTGGGCGGTCTGGTAACCGCTATTCTTTTTATTATCGGCAAATATTTATTGGGTATTTATCTCAGTTTTTCAGATGTAGGTTCCGCCTATGGAGCAGCCGGATCGTTGGTTCTGTTTCTGACCTGGATCTACTATTCAAGCATCATACTGTTGTTTGGTGCCAATTTTACTTACGTCTATGCCAAATTGCATGATAACTATATACAGCCTTCTAAACACGCTACTTTTGTGGAGGAGAAAGAGGTTGAAAATATGCAATAGCATATATATTACAGAGATTCTATAATACTTATATGCGCGTACGTTCTAAATAAGTTCAATTACTCTTTCCCTGTAGAAAAAAGCATTGAATCCCCATTGTATTTACCGAACTTGAAATTCTTAATGTGTACCATTCCCAATTTTCTAAGTAACTTTTTAGACGTTTCATTTTTATCACTCGTAATACCATAAATTGTTGACAAATTAGACGCTGTCATGATCTTTTCAGCGGCTTCAAATGTGTAGCCATTCCCAGCAAACTTAGGTAGTATCGCAAACCCTATATCCACATGATCTAATTGTTCTCTCTTCAAAAATCCACATAATCCAATCGGAGTCTCACTTGATTTCTGTTCCATGATATACATGCCAAATCCATTAATCTGATAACTTCTAACGAGTTGGTTTTGAATATACATCTGAGCATCGCCAAGTGAATGAATCTGCCGATCTCCAATAAATTCTATCCATGTTGGATTATTCAATAGATCAAAAATAAATGCGTCATCCTCCATAGAGGCTTCTCTCAAAATAAGACGATCAGTTTCATATTTTATCATGCGGGAAAAAATTATCATTTTGAAATATAAATTTTCAACCGATGTCCATAGTTAATCTTTTCGGATCGATAAATACTAATGCCAAACCGACAGCAGTATATAATGCTCTGGATGATTTTCATGCCTCGAAAAAGTGGTCTCTTTGGCTTCAAGCAAGCTATAACGCTCCTTTATCAATCTGCTTATGGGCATAATCAACGGCCCTCGCAGTCAATGCCATATAAGTGATGCTCGGATTCTGAGTAGCTGAACTGGTCATACATGAACCGTCCGTCACAAAAACATTTTTTACTTCGTGCATTTGATTCCACTGATTAAGTACACTTGTTTCAGGATCTCTCCCCATCCTGGCCGTGCCCATTTCGTGAATGGCTGCTCCGACGGCTGTAGCCGAATTGTAGGAAGAAATATCTGTACAACCAGCAGCTTCAAGCATTTCCTCTGCACATCTGACGCCATCCACCCTCAATTTCATTTCATTTTCTCTCAGTTGTGCGTCGAAAGTGATGATCGGCATCCCATGCTTGTCCTTTTTATCAAAGTTTAACCACATGCGATTTTCATGATAGGGTAGCAATTCCCCGAAGCATGTCATACTGATTCGATATGGTCCCGGTTTAAAAATGGCGTCCTTCAACTCTTCTCCAAGCAGTCCTTCTGGATTGTTATTATCACGTGATGCTCGACCTTGATAGCCGAATCCTCTGATATAATCTTTCCTCCTCGTATTTTCATCAATGTTCCTGAAGCGAGGGATGTAAAAACCCAATGGTTTTCTCCCCTTGTAATATTTGTCTTCAAAACCAGGCAGGGTGGCAGAAGCACCCATGCCATAATGATGATCCATCATGTTGTGACCGAGTTCACCACTTGTATTGCCTAAACCATCTGGAAATTCAGAGGATCTTGAATTTAACAGGATAGCGGTAGTTCCTATCGTACTGGCATTACAGAAAATAATTTTCGCAAAAAATTCTAATTCTTCGCCTGTATTGGCATCTTTCACTCTTACGCCTGTTGCCTTTCTGGTTTCAGCATCAAACATAATCTCATGAACTATAGAATCGGGTCTAAGACTTAAATTACCAGTATCCATAGCAACAGGGATGGTAGAAGAAACAGAACTAAAATAAGCTCCATAAGGACAACCTCGCCAGCATCTGTTACGCGATTGACACTGTCCCCGAGTTCCCTTGTGTTTATCGGGATCATATTCTGTAAGATTTGCTACTCTTCCAGGCGTGATGACCCTGTCCGGATATTTTTTAGCGACAGCCTCGCGAAAATATTGCTCGGCACAATTCAATTCAAAGGCTTTGAGAAATTTGCCATCGGGTACCTGTTTGAGGCCTTCTTTCTGCCCACTTACACCTACGAAAGTTTCTACATAGTCATACCATGGCTCAATATCTTTGTATCGAATAGGCCAATCCACTGCGATACCGTCTTTCAAATTAGCTTCGAAGTCAATATCACTCCATCTATAGCAATGCCTCCCCCACATAATAGATCTTCCTCCTACGTGATGACCTCTGATCCAATCAAATCTATTGACTTCATCGTAGGGATATTCGTCATCCTTGTTAATCCAATGCTTATTGTCCTCATTGACCCACCAATTGAGTCTATTTTGTTTGTAATAGTGCTGAGCTATTTCTTCAGCAGTCACCTTATTTTGATGGTCCAGTTCCCAGGGATCCAGGCTGGCGGTTGGATACTCTCCGTGCTTCACCATACGGCCTCTCTCAAGCATGAGCGTCTTGTGGCCTTTTTTACACAATTCCATAGCAGCCCATCCACCACTAATGCCTGAACCGATGACAATTGCATCATAGGTTCTTTCTTCTTTTCCTTTTTGGTTAAAACTCATATGGCCCATGCTTTTCCATCTACCTCTGATAGTTCAATACATCCCTCATATTCGCCAGGGACTGGTAGATAATTTAAAAATTCTTTTCCTACTTTTTCCGTATTTAGGTAATACGCTACACTTTGTTGCTTGAGCGCTTGAAATCCATTTCTCAGCACTTCATCATCGCCCTGCTCGATTAACAAAAGTTGTGATTTATCGATGGTCTCTAAAGAATTGAGGTGATTCATAAGTACCTTGGACTGATCTGCATAGATTTGCTTTTCAGGTTCCGGATAAACATTGGCCACCATATCATCTATCATAACATGAACGCCTACCTCCGAAGCGGAAGGACTATCAGTGGCAGGTAATATAGTATCAACTACTTTCTTAACAATGGCAAAATCGTCTTCTGAAAAAAATTGTGGTTTATATGTATTAACGTTTTTGACCTCTGATGCACAACTTTCTAAAGAAAGTAATAATGGAGCACCGACTGCAGCTCCGGTAAATAAGGCAGTATATTTTAGTACTTGTCGTCTTTTCATCTTTAAAACTAAAAAAAGATTTTGAATCTCATGGAGGGAGGTTTAGTTGTATTAGAAATTTAAATTAAATTTCAGGATGGAAAAACAGATTAGCCCATGCTTATGGTTTAATTCCAATGCTAGAGAGGCTGCGGAGTTTCACTGTCAACTTTTCAATGGAGAAATTTTCGAAGATAATGGTTTGACCGTCCAGTACAAGCTTAATGATCGATTATTCACCGCCTTAAACGGTGGTCCTCAATATGAAATTAATGAAGCCATATCATTTATGGTGTATTGTGGTTCTGATCAGGAAATAGAAAGAATTTATGAGCGGCTACTGGAGAATGGGAAAGCATTGATGGAATTAGGCGCTTATCCTTGGACCCGAAAATATGCATGGGTCAAAGATCAATATGGTGTTTCGTGGCAACTGGACGTGGATACCATCAACAATGCGCAAAACATTGTACCCTCTGTCATGTTTGTGAACGACCAAAATGCTGCCATAGATCAGGCACTTGATTTCTACCATAGAATATTCCCCACTAGTTCAGTGCTCATGAAAGCTGAATATGAACCTTCATTTGGAATGCCTGAAGGTGCGATACAATTTGCTCAACATAAATTAAATGGAAACATTTTCAGCTTTATGAGTAGTCATGTTCATCACGATTGGAACATCAATGAGGCCATTTCATTTGTACTAAGATGTGATGATCAGGATGAAATGGACCATTATTGGTCAAGTTTGATTGCTGCGGAAGCTCAAGAAGGTCAATGTGGATGGCTGAAGGACAAATATGGCGTCTCGTGGCAGGTCATTCCGAAAAATTTGGGAGAACTCCTTCAGAATAACGAAAGTGTAGAGCGGATGTTGAAGATGAAAAAGATTGTAATTGCCGACTTGTAACTGTTGAAATGAAGTTAAATCCAATAGCAATAATAGCTTTATTTTTAGCATGTGTGATCGGATGGTCTCTGGGTTCTCTGAAAATACCCTATTTGGAACGAGACAGTTCCTATTTACTTGGACTTGCTGCCGGACTATCCCTTGGCCTCCTAATATTCATTTACCAAAGATCGGATCAGCATAAATCTACCATTTTTTCTATTCTATTTTCAAGCCTCATATTATGTCTTGTGATCGGCATTACCTATTTGTGGATGGAGAATAGACAATTCAGAGAACGCTCCTACATAGAAAATGAAAAATTGCAACAACATAATGATTTCATTATAGCTGATTTAAGAGCAAAAGCAAATGTCATATTGGATTCTACTATTTGGAGACTTTCTGAAGAACATCGAAAAAATGGAATTGTAAGTTCTGAAAGTATAGATCAACTGAAAGTGGTAAACAGAACGTTTGCTCCTACCGAAATCCAATATTCTGATCAATATACCATCAAGACTAGTCCGGAAAGAGGCCAGATGCTTCTACTAATAAAAGCCTTGAATCTTGATTCGCTTTCATTTTCACGAATAATAAATACAATTTCATTCGAATATGCAGATCTTAGGAATGCAGACCTGGAAGGTAGTCATTTGGAAGGCATCAATTTGAAAAATGCCATGCTTCAAGAATCAAATCTTAATCACGTGAATCTCTCAAATGCTATAATATCTGATGCAAATTTTGAAAAAACAACGATGAAAGGTGCCGTTTTACGAAATACAGATGCTACCAATTCTAACTTTCAATGGGCTAATCTGGATTCTGCAACGATAGTAAACTCAACTTTTCATAAGAGTTTAATGCAAAATTCAACTTTAAACCATACGCAAATTCTAAATTCAAATTTTAATAGGACGGTGTTGTCTTATGCAAAAATTTGTAATGCAGAAATTAAGGGAGGGAATTGGGATTATTCATTCCTGAATAAAGCCTCTGTTAAAGGAAGCAATTTTGAAAATACTCAAATGGTTGGAGTCAATCTCAGTGAAACCAATATGGAAGAAACTCATTTTGAAAATGTAAATCTTGACTTTGCATATGTTAATGATCTTAATTGGTTCGAACTTCTTGCAGACTATGGTGTCGTTAACCATGAAAAAATAAAACAGACTTATGCCATCCAGGACAATGAAAAGGAGCCATTTTATCTTCGTCTTTTCATCAGACAATAGATCACATCATACCTTTGCTATGAAGGTTGATTTTATTAATTTTAGTGGCAAACTTATATACTAAGGGGTCTTGTTCTGAAAAAGCCTTCATTTGGATATCTAAAGACCACATAAAATAACTCTGTAGATCATTTAAAAAAGACACCAGTAATTTTTGGTCCCAAATGGTGTATCGGTTGATACCATATTTTATTCTCAGCATTTTTCCTAATTCCTGTCCCCATTTATTATTGATCACATCGATGTAATTATCCAGAGGGCCTTCATCTAAATCGTTAATTTGAGTCTCTGAAAACTCTCCGGTAATTAACTCTGGCAATTTATTTCTCTCATGGGTATCAGCAATAAAATCAGCTAGTTTTTCACCGTAGAGTGCCGTCATAAAAGCCTGGGAAATAACATGATTAAAAGTGTTAATATATCCTTTCTCTGAAAAGTCCTCAGTTTGTAAATCCTTTATAGTTTCCTTGCGAATATTATCTTGCATCGCAACTGCCACATTATAAAATGCTATGTCACCATTTCCGAAATAATAAGGCCTGTTTCTTGCTAACAACCAGATTTTCAACATGTCATATCGATTGGCTATGAAATAGGGAGACTTTACCATCAGGCTTAATTTATCCAATATGCTTCCATTATTAGCATCTGTTATTTCTGATTCTTTAAGTCCTTCGCATAGTTTACTCACCAATTCACGATCTTTATAGCGCTGTATTAATTCAACACAAGATCTTGGACGTTCGTAATATTCAATTTTTACCTCTTTTTTAAATTCTTCAAAGGAGTCAAATCTGGTTGTCAATAAAATACCCTTGTGATCTAAACTGGGAAAATTATTTGTTTTTGTCTCCCGGGAACAGTTGAAAAGCAACAGAGTGCAGGCGCACTTCAACAATATCTTATGGAGGTTAATAGGTTTCAATTTTTGATATGATCACTCGGTGAGGAATCTGTAAATCGATTATTTGATGAGTTATGGAGGATGATAGGCACCTCTTGTATGGGGCCATGCATCTTCACTTTGACAAAGGAACTGTTGTGAACATCATCTAAAACCATTGCAGGTCTGTAGTCTTTCTCCTTCAGATGAAAATGGACTTGATTCAAACTTAAGCCCATGACATGCCTGCAATACAAGCCCCATGCGGGTAACTCGCCGAACATAGAAAACTCAGGATATTCATCGATTTCTTCGGGAATCTGCTTTAATCTTTCTAACGGTGCATTGGCTAGTCCGGCATTTCCTCGTCCGGGATGGTATATATTAATGTTTTCCAGTTGAATGTTTTCTACAGGATATCCCGGAATTCCTACGATAGATGCCGGGAAGGTATTATGAAAAAAGGGTAGAGCAGGTCCTCGAATATCATATGGATAATCAGGTCTCTCAAATGCTACTTTTACCTCTACATTTCTGATCGTCAGATTCCTTAATACACCCATTTTTTCTTTCTTTGATCGTTCTCCAAGGCGTATAAAGAGGGCATTTCCCGTATTTTCAGCCGAGATGTTTTCAATCAAAATGTTTTCTAAGACGGCTCCATCTACACATTCAATGGCAATAGCCGAGCGAAAAGTGTCATAAATTTTGATGTTATTTATTTTGATATTTCTAAATCCACCATGAGAGACCGTTCCAAATTTTACGGCACTGGCACTTGATCTGACCACACAGTTTTCGATGGTGATGCTGTCGCAATAATGATCAGAGGATTGGGATTTCAGGCAAATTCCATCATCTGCCGAATTAATAAAGGAATTACTTAAGATTACATTGATACAATCTTGTATATCTACCCCATCGTTGTTCCAATAGGCGTCACTATCCACTGTGATGCTGTCGATCATCACGTTCCTGCATTTGTCATAGGTTTGAACCCAACATGCTGCGTCTTTGAAAGTAATTCCTTTAATGACTACATCTTCACATGCTACCAATTCCAAAATTTGTGGACGTAAATAATACTTAGGTCTCATTTCAACGAAGTTGTAATCAGCACTATCTATTTTGCCTTCATAAAATAAGTTGTCGATATTTACAGCTAGCGTTCTTCCTTGTCCGTTGATGGTGCCTTTCCCGGTAATTTTGATGTTTCGTTCACCTTGCGCTATGATCAGCGCTTTCCATCTATTTATCTTGTAGTATTGGTCAATATCCGTACTTCCTAGTAGCACTGCCTCTTGATGGAGCTTTAATTCCACATTAGATTTTAAGTAAAGTGTACCGGTCAGAAATGTTCCGTTAGGTATATAGACAATTCCATTTTCAGACACGCTGGCAGTATCTATTGCCCTTTGAATAGCAGTAGTATTCAATGACTTACCATCGGGCAGTGCACCATAATCTAAGATGTTGATTTCCCTTCCTTTAAGTACAGCGGCAGAAAGGCAGACTGCGAGGATGACTAAGATTCTATGTATAATAATATTCAAATTCCGTGATATGATCTAAATATAATATTTGCAGTGATGCTTTTGGAAGGTTTAAGATAAAAAGTTAGTGATGAGAGAGGAGGAGTGACGAAGGGGCTCTTAATTCTTATCTGTTTTTGTGCTTCGTTAATTATTGATATGATTCAAATAGTTCTCAATTTTATCGTACAAATCAAGTGCTTTTTTCATTTAAACTATTAGACCAACTTATTTCTGTATTGGTTTTCAGCTTTCTACCTACGACAATGCTTTCAAATTAAACACTTTCTATTACCACTTTTCTATTATTTGTTCTTGCAGCTCTTGTTTCAAAATAAGGATTAATACCGGATATATAATCAGCTAAATCCCAGTTCTTTTAAACGAATCCTTCGACATATTCTCTTGCAAAATGATTATGAGCTTCAACAAGCTTTGAAAACTTTTCAGTTTCTGAGTAGTAGATGTAGATAGATTCTCTCAATTCGTTGTTATTAATCCATTTGAAATGACCACCTGATTCCATAGATTTTAATGCTGTATTTACAGAATAAAAGGATTTCTCTCTGGCAACATTTCCTATTTCATTTAAAGGCAACTTTTGAGTTTCTATTGGATTTGCTAATATTTTGAAAAAATTATCGATGTGTTTTTGAATAGACTCATTGTAGGTAATCTGATCATCTAATTTGTTAATGTCTTCCTTCAAATTTAACTGCATAAGCTCGAATGAAGCTTTGAGTTGTTCCTTTTCCTGACTTTTTTGATTTAAATTATTGATTTGTAATGCAATTAAGATTCCAATAACCACAAGTATGATTTCTCCAATTGCATAAAGAAGATATCTACTAAATTTGCCGTCAGAGATTAGTCGCTGCCGTATGTGTCTAAAGAACTTAATCATGTTATTTGATTTTTTTTGTTATCAAGGTTTGTTCTGAAGTTCCCCCCGAAAATTAGACAGTGAATATAGTTTGATTACAAACCATTAAATTTACTGTTATGAGTAGAAAAAAGTATACCAGCAAATTCAAGACAGATGTCGTATTGGAGGCCTTAAAGGAGCGAAGCACGATTGCTCAGCTTGCACAGAAATATGATATCCATCCACAGATGATCACCAATTGGAAGCGAGAGTTTTTATCAA
>NZ_JAJNKB010000019.1 GCF_021533195.1 Portibacter marinus | reverse complement strand
AGTAAATTAGGAATATTAACACCCTTAGAATATCTTAGCCAACTGTGAGGAAAGAAGTGCCTACCACTAACATGCGTCATCACATAATGCTCCCTATCGGTCGCACTCTGGATGCCGCTGGCCGTTATCTTCCCAGCGAAAGTAAGACAGCAAATCCGACTTACTCCAATTCGATTTAGATAATTTAAAGCAAGATCAATAAAGCTGCAGCAGTCCAATTAAGCGAAACAAACTTCCAACTGAGCACTCATGAGCGGCTTAGTCCTTCAATCAATTTCATATCAAGATTCAAGAAAATAACATTCCAACTTTACTCAATCGATTGAAATAGAGGCATATAATGTAAGAGTAGTCACATATTTAAACAAAGCCAATCTGACATGTACATTCCAATTAAACGCTCATGAGCGGCGTAATCCTATATTCAATCTAAATTCACGATTTAAGATGAAAATACATTCCAACTTTACTCAATCGATTGTAAGAGTAGCACATAATGAAAGAGTAATCAGATATGTATGCAAGGCCAATCTAGCGAGTACTTGCCAATTATACACTCATGAGTGGCATTGTCCTTCAATCAACTTTAGATCAGGATTTGAAATAATAAAAGCACAATTCAAGCACATGAAATCGAAATGAGCTGCCACGAAATGAAACTTATGATTTATAAGAAGTACATATAGAAACGGGACAGCTGTATGGCATGAGCAAAAGCGACGCAAATAATGCGCCGGGAGATAACACGCGATAAGGAGTAATCCGCTCCCCTATCATTAATAATGCAGCGAAAATTACGAAAAGTTGTATTTTTAAATCTGAAACGGACACTGTGAAAGGCGGACTCCTCTTATCGCTATCACGTTAATCACAATTATTAAAAAATGAAGGCAGGAAAATTAACAATATTGTTTTTAGTTATCACAAATCTACTAATAGGTCAAACATACGAGAATCTGTTTGGGTCAGAATCTACCCAATGGAACTTGACAATCGGAAATCTATGGGGCTTGGGCTCTACAGAACATCAAATAGTTGGTGATACTGTAATAGATGGATTTACGTTTAAGATTGTAGATGGATATGAGGGGTTAGATGAAATTCGTGGATTTATTCGAGTGGATTCATTAAATCAAAAAGCATGGTACCGAAATAACCAAAGCGATGAGGAATATCTGATAATGGATTTGGCTTTAGAAATTGGTGACTCTCTATATATTGGAGGGGTTTGGAATAGCGAACACAAATTTTACAATGTCGACTCAATATACATAAAGGACAACAGAAAGCATGTACGATTCAACTTCCCACTGCACTTTATAGATAACGAAAAATTTACACTAATTGAAGGAGTTGTTAGTAATTTGGGTTTCAGATATCAAGACAATGATTATATAAATGGACTACCAACAATCCTCTTATGTGCATTCAAAAATGACGAAAAAATCTATGGAGAAGGAGAGTGTATAGTCAGTTCAATTAAAAAAGTGAAATCAACCATTTCTTTAGAACTTTTTCCAAATCCAGTTGATGACAAATTGAACTTAAGCCTAAATGACAAAATCTTAAGTGGAAGTATTGAAATATTTGATTTGAGTGGGAAAGCCATCTATCAAAGAAATGGAAGTATAGAAAAATCAGAAGTAATTGACTTTGATTTGATTAACAAAGGAATTTATTTTCTCAGTATTTCCAATTTTGAAAAAGGAATAAAAACAAATTTTAAAATTATAAAAAGTGATTAACAATGTACACCATGACCATACTTCCTATCGGTCGTACGGCAGGTGTACTAACCGTTATGCCCTATTTAGCCAAAATGAAAACACAAATAAATGAGAATCATATTAATTTTTAGTTGTTTTCTATCACTATCAATCGCAACACATAGTCAATCATTTTCTGATGTAATATCAACAGAAGAAAAGATTTTCGGATTGTCAAAAATATGGTCTGAGATAGTGTACAATTTCGCATTTATTGACAAAATCGAATTTGATATTGATAGCTTATATAAAAGCACTATTCCCAAAGTTTTAGAAGCACGTAATAATGAGGAATACATAAAGGTTTTAAAGGCATTTATGAAGAATTTCGATAATAATAAAACACTTATCTTGAATAGTCAATGGATGTATGATGAGACAGATGTGCCTGCAGTTATGATTGCGACAGAAAAGGATGAATTTGTGATTTCGAGAATTGAATCAAAATATAAAGATATGATTCCTCCAGGCTCTAAGATTCTAAGCGTAGATGGAAAAGACCCAACTTCCAATCTAAGAGGATTAAAAAATTCTGCGGTAGCGATAGAGTTTCAAACGCCCGAGGGAGAAATTAAATCAGAAGCATTCATCAGAAATCTCAATCAACGATTTAGGGAAGGTGAAAAAATTGAGCTTTATCCAACAAACATTCGATCACAAAATAATAGATTTTCAATAGACCATAAAGATAACATCTCAATAGTGACTATTACTTCATTTTCTGATAGTGTCGTAGTGAGTGATTTTCGAGAAATTATACCTGAAGTAAATAAGTCAGCTGGGCTGATTATCGATGTAAGCAATAATGGTGGAGGAAATGGACAAAATGCTATTGAGATAGCAAAACATCTAGTAGAACGACCGTTTATTGTAGGTCCTAGTTGGAAAACAAGAATCCATAATGCAGCAAAAAAAGCATTTGGAGGAAGTAGACATCAAGGATATGAAGAAGATCCATCTTTTAAAGAAAATCAGGATTTCTATAATAATATAGCCTATGAAGTACACCATCCTGATACAATTGTTGTTTTAGATGAAATAGAAAAAATCAAAGTCCCAATTATCGTAATTCAGTCAAACAAAACGATTTCAGCTGCGGAAGATTTTTTGATATACATTATGGGAAATAATAACATAAAAACAATAGGTCAAAGAAGTAAAGGCAATTCAGGCCAACCTTTAAGATTCGATTTATCAAATGGAGTCGCTGTCAGCATTGTAGCTAAAAGGGATGCATTACCTAACGGAGATGATTACATCGGATTAGGAATAAAACCGGATATTGAAATTTCGGAAGACATAGATCCAATAGAATATTCAATTAAGATTATCGCAAATAAATGAAACAGGGCATAACACGCGATAAATTGTAAGAGCTTCCTAACGTCGCTCCTCCACTTATCGCTATCCCGTTACCATCCATTTAGAATCACCATAGATAAACGAATGAGACTAGATAAATCATCAGAACAATATCATATTCCAGCTTGGATGAAATTTTTTTCATATCTATTCATTTTGTTTGGAAGCCTGATACCAATTGTACTAGCTCAAAATTTAATGGGCTACAAGACTGCTTTAAGCATATATGGAATAAATTCTGACTCGTTATTTAATCCAATTGGAGCATTTATAGCCTTTTTATTTGCTTTAAAGCTAGTTGTCGGTTTTGCGATAATAAAAAGACTCAAATGGGCATTCAATTTAGGAATAGTTGATGCTTGCCTTGGATTAATAGTTTGTCTTCTAAATCTTGGAATTTATGACCTGATTTTAGATAAATCCAATATAAACATTAATCTGCGATTAGAGATATTTGTACTTGTACCTTTTTTAATATACTTATTAAAAAATAGGCTCAAATGGAATGACCAACATCTATTTTAGTATGCCAACAATCCAACTTACAACACATATAAATTCTCCAATTGAGATTGTCTTTAATCTTTCACGAAGTGTTGATTTACACCAAATATCAACAAGTCAAACAGATGAAAAAGTGATTGGTGGATTAACAGCAGGTTTAATGGAATTACATGATACCGTTACTTGGAGAGCTAAACATTTTGGATTCTATCAAACATTGACATCCAAAATTACAGCTATGGATAAGTACAGTTACTTTACCGATGAAATGGAAAAAGGAATTTTTAAGTCCTTCAAACACATTCACAGATTTAAAGAAACAAAGAACTATACAATCATGAATGACGAATTTGAATATAAATCTCCTTTAGGCATATTGGGCAAATTTGCCGATATCCTTTTTCTAAAGAAATACATGCAACAATTTCTTATTATCCGAAACAATACTATAAAATATTATGCTGAGTCAGGCAGATATAAAGAAATTCTTAAATTGAAAACGGATGGTAACACGCTTTAACTCGTCATGGCTGCTATCGCGACGCCACGCCGGTTACAGCTATCACGTTAGGCGGAATACGTTTCTCGTTTTGAAAGTCCTGAAAATTGATTCAGAATAGTTGACAAGGACGTGATTAGAGGGTTGCGTTTGGGTGCATTGCCAGCGCACTGCACATTGATAGCGTATTTCTTACAAGTGGATTTTTACAAATTATGATCACTTTGTTCTCACGATAATCGAATCTTAAATTCATGCAGTTTACTTCGATTTTCAGGACTGACTGTCTGATTTTTTTCTACACGTAAGATTGAGATTGGAATTCCGAACATGTCAATTAATTTCAGATAATCAGCTTACTATTCTTGTCCGTGTGAGTCCGCTATCATTTAAAGATAAGAGCGATCATTCCAACGGCATTATCTATAATCTGACAAGACTTTCAGATGGAGGCCAACGCTTAAATTGTACTCCACCTAACACTAGACAAGACGCAATTTCGCTTCGAATAGCATGAAATGCGATGTGCAGAACTAAAAATTCATATTTTTGGAAAAACGATAATTAATGAAGAGCGAAACTTCGCTTGTCATCACCGTTACCTCTCATTAAAAATCAGAAAATCATGTCAGATATAATATTAAGAATTGTACCGAAAGAAGATATCGGCGAATTAAAGACAGAAAAGATAAAATCGGAACTTCTAAACAATGAGGTAATAAGTGATTCAATAGAACATTGGGGAAAACCAGCATTTAAGTCAGGTTCAAGATTGAACAACTATATTGAATTAGAATTTGAAGACAAAGGAAACTACATTGGTAATTTAGTAATTCAGATAAGCAATGAAGACTACGGTGTAATTATGGGATCCGAAGATTATGATACTATTAATCGGAAAAACTGTATTCTAATCTATAACGGTGATGGTAGCATTATATCTTGGACTCCGTTATGTCAATTACTCGAAAAAATTACCGGAGATGAATACTTTGGTGAATGGGAAGTGTTATAGAATATGGCAGGATTTATAATTTTTGAAGGTGGACATGCATGGGCCCCAGCAAAATGGGTTTATACAAACCTATTGAAAACGGCTACGAAATTTATGGACAATAAACATAAATCTCAACTAATTGAATACATTCAGAACCAAGAGAAAATAGCAACATATACAATTGACTTCAACGAACTTAATGAAGGGGAGAAAAAGACATTAAAAGAATCGATACTTAGGGCTGTTGATGAGATCAATTCAAATAGCGGCAAAGAGTGGGCTAAACCAGAATTTTTTGAAGGCTTTAAAAATTATTCAAATGCTATTAAAGACATGATAATAGAAATAGAAGAAAATGGAGAGGTGAATTATAAAACAAAACCAAAATCTGTGTTTAAAATAGAAAACGAGAGGTAACAAGCTGTGACCACGATCATGCCTCCTAACGTCGGCACGACGGGTGCAGCAGAACCGTTACCATCTATTAAAAAATCATGAATGACAGATAAAATAAGAAAGTATCTAAAATCCATTGAAGAATCAAAAAATATCGAGATTTTATGGGCATGTGAAACAGGGTCAAGAGCATGGGGATTTGCCTCAACTGACAGTGATTTCGACATAAGACTTATTTATGTCCATAAAAAAGATTGGTATTTAAGTCTAAGCGAAAAGAAGGATACAATAGATAAGATGCTTGAGAATAATGATATTGACATATCAGGCTGGGACTTAAAGAAGTCATTGGCTCTATTGAGAAAGTCAAATGCTCCAATTCTTGAAAGAATTCAATCTCCGATAGTTTACAAATCTGATCCAGAATTTATTAATGACATTCTTGACATTAGCAATACCTGCTATTCAAGAATAGCGACAATCCATCATTATTTGAGTATGTCTAAAAAATTTGTTGCAGATTTAGAATTAAACAGAGACTACAAACTCAAAAAGTTCTTTTATGCCTTAAGATCTGCATTTGTGTGCAAATGGATTCTCGAAAAAAAAGAAAAGCCTCCAATTGAATTTGATAAAATATATCCAAATCTTGGTATAGAATCAACATTAATATCAAGGATTGAAGAATTAATTAAACTAAAAAGCAGTATTACAGAGTCATATCTTCATAGTGGTGAACAACCTTTATTAGACCTTATTCAGAACTTTAATGAAGAAGCAGAATTAAAGAAAGAAACTCTTCCACCGTCCAAATGCGATTCTAGTCAGCTTGATCGAATATTTAGAAAGTACATATCAAAATATGACAATTGAGGATCTAAAAGAAAATGATTTGATCATAATGGAGTGTATTAGTGGTAGCAGAGCCTATGGACTAGAAACCCCAACTTCTGATACTGATATAAAAGGTGTTTTTATACTACCGCAATCGGATTTTTACGGATTAAATTATATACCACAAGTCAGTAATGAAACCAATGATATTGTCTATTATGAATTGGGAAGGTTTATGGAATTGCTGGTCGTAAATAATCCAAATATATTAGAACTTTTAAATTCTCCGCAACATGCAGTTCTGTTGAAACATCCCTACTTAGATATTATCGAGCCATCACAAATCCTCTCAAAACTTTGTGAAAACACTTTTGGCAAATTTGCAATCTCCCAAATTAAGAAAGCCAAAGGTTTGAATAAAAAAATCCTAAAACCAATCGACAAAAAGAGGAAAACAGTACTTGAATTCTGTTATGTGAATTATGGAAATGGGTCTGTTCCTTTGACTAAATTTCTCTCTTTAAAAGGATTTAAACAGCAAGATTGCGGATTAACCAAAATCCCTAACATGAAGGATGTATATGGTCTCTATCACAATGAAGATTTAGGCTATAAAGGGATAATGAAAAATGATTTTTCGAACTCAATCTCACTAAGTTCTATTCCAAAAAATGAAATACAGCAATGTCTACTTTACTTTAACCATGATGGATATTCATCCTACTGTAAAGATTACAAAGAGTATTGGTTGTGGGTAGAGAATAGAAATGAAGATAGATATGAAAACACAATGAGTCATGGTAAGAATTACGATGCTAAAAATATGATGCATACCTTTAGATTGTTAGAAATGGCAATAGAAATTGCAAGAGATGAGAAAATTAACGTACTTAGAAAGGATCGCGAATTTTTACTAGAGATAAAAAGTGGAAAGTTTGATTACAATGAGTTGTTGGAGAAAGCTTCAGAGAAACAAAATGAAATGGAGCAAGCTTTTAAGCAAAGTAATCTTCAAGAGAAACCAGACGACAAAATGATAAGGAATTTAGCGTTTGAAATAAGAAAAAAATTTTATGCACTAGAAAAGTATCGAGTAGGTAAAGGGGACTCTCACCCCTAAACCTCTCACAGAACCGTACGTGAACCTCTCAGCTCATACGGCTCTTCATGCTCATTCTTTCGAATCGAATACGCCACTAAACTCATTCCTTCCA
>NZ_JAJNKB010000018.1 GCF_021533195.1 Portibacter marinus | reverse complement strand
CTATGGAAAAGCCGCATAGTTTTCCACAAAAAAATGTGGAAATTAAAAGAAGCAAAATATTATGATAATAATTAATATGTTATATTAATTCTTTAAGAAAACGGTCCCACTTTGTGGGGACACTTCAAAATAACAAACTTCTCTGTAATCCTAATAAATCCTTATTTTGCTACGTCCTTTATAACACCTCTTACGCACTATTAACCGTTATAATATGACATTAAAACGCATCAAGAAAAGCTATCTTCTAAAGAAATCATGTCGTCATGGATTCCAACAAAAGTCCGAAATCATTTTCATTGAAGATGGTAAAGGTTGTATAACTATAAATGGCCAAGTTGTGGAATTGCAAAATAAGCAAGTATTGGTTTTATTAAAAGGTCAAAACGTTTCCAATATTAAAAGCAAATGCACTGGATATTCGTTACGAATTAAAAACGGTTTCTTTCATCAAAATATCAAGCCATCTGAATATAGAATTTCATTAGATTATCTAAATGAGATTTCCTACAATAATCCGTTGGTCTTTTCAGCTAACTATGACAAGATCGTAAATTTGATATCATTATTTTTCTCTTTTGATAAGGATATAATACAAGTAGCTATCAAACCTTCAGTTATTAAGACAATCCTAAAAATATTAAGTGCTGAAGACTTACATGAGTTAGGCAAAAACAACAGGATTGTAGATAACTTTATTAGTATGATCAAAAACGATATTTATGAGTATTCCAACGTTAGTCATTACTCTAAAAAACTTAAGATATCTTCTAAATTTCTCTATAAAAGATGTAATAAAGTTCTAGGAAAAAGCCCTAAAGTGATAATTGATAATATTAAAATAGAAATGATTAAGCGCGACTTATTGTCTGGCAAAACAATTAAGCAAGTTGTATACGCATATAACTTTTCAGATCACTCTCATTTTACAAAGTATTTTAAAAAGAAGTGTGGCTTAACTCCCATTGCATTTATTAGAAAAAGAAAAAAGAGACTAGCAGTTTAGCATAGATAATCTGAGAAAAATATGAGGCTTAATAAGAATGAATACTACTTACTTCGTGGTCAAAGGTTTGTAATGAGATTAAATTTTGTTGTTAAGACTTAAGTAAAAAATACAAAACATATGTAAAAATGTACAAAGGAAAAAGTAAGATGTAGCTGTAGTTTTGAGAAAAAAGTTATGAAAAAAATTACAACCATTGTATTGTTAACGTTTGCTTTTCAGCAAATATGTTTTAGTCAAATAATGACGCGTATTTTACCAGAAAAGCAATCAGTATTTGATTACCTTCCACAAAATACTCCTGAAAAAATTAAATCTCTTTACCAGGAACCTGTTGATTTTGATAAAGTGAGGAGTAGAAATAAGAAAGACCGCAATAAGTCCCGTCGCGTTTCAGAAAATATAGAAACTAACTACGACCTCTCTGACGGTATGATGAACAGAAATAATGGCAAAGCTACTTGGGCCATTAATTTTAGAACAAAAAAAGCAAAAAGTTTAAGTTTTCATTTTGATGACTTAAAATTACCAGAAAGTGCCAGTATGTATATATTCTCAAAAGAACATAGAATGGTACAAGGACCTATATTAAGCGGTCATGTTTTTGAAGGTGATCTTGCTTCAGATATGATAAAAGGAAATAAAGCTACCATTGTTGTTTATTTAGATGAAGAAGATCTTGATAAATTCTATTTAAGGATTGTGAGTATAAATCATGGGATTCCTAAAGTTGATAATAGAGCTTTCGGTGACGCAGGTGCTTGCAACTTTGATGTCAGATGTTCAGTTGGAAATTCATGGACATTAGAGAATGATGCAGTTGGACTAATGACTAATGGAAATGGAATAGAATGTTCTGGTGCTCTAATTAATACAGAGTGTAACGATATGACGCCGTATTTTCTGACAGCTGAACATTGTTTAGCTGGAAATCTTAACTTGTATACATTTAGGTTTGGTTTTGAAGCAGAAACTCCAAGTTGTCCAGGAACAAGCACTGGCGATGAGGTAGATGAATATGTACTATTTACAGGTGCACAGTTAGTTGCATTTAGAGAAGATCACTCTGATTTCGCTTTGTTGGAGTTCAATAATGAAATTCTTGGTACGGAAGGGTTAACTGTTGCAGGTTGGAATCGGAGTACAAATGCTGCAACATCTGGCGTCACGATACACCATCCAGATGCTGATGCGAAAAAGATTTCAACATTTTCCACGACGGTTTCACGTGATGATAATTATCAGACGGGATTTGAATTATGGGTTGTTGATTGGGATAATGGGGTAACAGAATTCGGGTCATCTGGTTCTCCGCTATTCGATCAAAATAAGAGAATAGTAGGTCAACTCTGGGGAGGAAACTCATTTTGCGGTGGACAAACCCTGGATGATGGTTACGGAAGATTTGATAACTCATGGACTGGAGGAGGAACTAGTGCCACTAGATTAAGTGATTGGCTGGGAGATAGTAATCCTGCAACTTTTGTCAACTCTATGAGAGTTCCATATATTGATAATAACGACAATGAAGTCGTTTGTTCTTCTAATAAATCATTTACTTTAGTGAATGCTATTCCTGGCAGAAGCACCTCTTGGTCAGTAAGTCCTTCTTCTTTAGTAAATGTTTCTTCCGGGAGCGGTACAATTGCAACATTTCAAAGTAGCAGTAGTTCAAGTTCGGGTCTAGCTACCCTTACATTTACTCTTTCAAAATCTGGTTGTGATCCAGTAACTTTAAGTGAAACAATATGGATTGGAAAACCATCACTTGATTATGCTACAGTAAATGGGCAACCAGCACAAGGAACTAATACTTACAGCAACCCCCCAGCTATATTAAGAGCTTATGCTGAAAGCGCGAGTAACGTAACAAGTTATTCTTGGGAAAAAGTGAATGGTAATGGCAATATTTATCCTTCTTACAATAGTTGTAATGCTTACTCTTATCCATTCATGACAGTTAGAGCTTCAGCTAGCAACACTTGTGGTTCAAATAGTTTAGTGTTATTTTCGATCTATAACACGTCATCACAAATGATTGTCAACAACCCTACAGAAGATGTATTTTATTTAGATGTCAGTGAGTTGCGTAAAACCGAAATTGAAATTAAGCATATATCAGTCCTAAATGAATATGGAAATCAAGTAGTGAATAGAAGTGTTTTTAGGAGAGGTGAAGACAAAATCTCATTTAATTTAGCTAATCAAATTCCGGGATCATACACAGTTCGCATTGTAACAGATAGTGGGGTAATTGCAAAGAATGTTATTAAAATATAAAAACACAAAAATAGAAGAGCTGAGAATGGCTCTTCTATTAAAAATGAAAGTAATGGATAGAATATTCATTTGGCTATTATTAATTGTTGTGATTCCTTTCAATTTTTTAAATTCTCAGCAAACAGCAATAGTAATTGGTACTGCATTGAGCAAACCAGACACCAGAACTGAATTCTTGCTAGAAAATTGGCCTAACCGTGTAGTAGAGAGAATAAAGAATGACGATCCGAGCTTGGATAATGAATTCTTTGTTGCATTTTCATATGATGATTCAATTAAACAAAGTTTTTCCATGTCATATAGTCTTGGCCTAGCATTTAATCATAATGATTTTAGTCTTCCCATAAATAATAGATCATATTTCGAAGATCTTACTAAACCATTGTATGTTAATGACTGGTATATTAATGCAAACCTCTTCTTGAATTTTGAACCAAAGTATAAGGTCAATAAATTAAAAAAGGTAGAGCTGTTAATCGGATTAAGCAACGTAATAAGCTTATCATATTATAAGTTATTTTATAATTCTTTTAATATGACCAACGAATTCGACAAATTTCAATTGAATCTTCACTCATATGAATTATTTCCAAGTATAGAATCTAGGTTTAGAAAGGTTAGTATTATAGTAGACTATAGACTTTTTAATCTCAAATATCGAGACCCTGCTATTGCAAATAATGGAAAGCTCTTAGATTTAGTGAATCCAATAAAGTTTAGGTTTAGAATTTCATACTTCTTATCTTAAAACAATGAGGTTTTCAAGCACATCAAAATTAACAAGCACTTCATTTGAACCTAGGGTTTATTTCTTAATACATTACTTGGTATTCTAGCCTCGGGGCTATAGCTCTACTCATTGGTTGGGTTTCAATAATGACCCTTTGGCAGTTATATCGATAAGATTCACAATTAATTTATTGTAGATCTACAGTACCTCTGCATATCTATCTGTGCTTTTCAGCACTTAATTCTTTTATTAATTACTAATTAAAAATATCTTATGAAATTTATTTTAAACATTACTAATTTGATGATCCTGTGTTTGATCTCTGATTTACTTTCGGGTCAGGTCATCAGTCAATATATACCCGATTCTTCAAGTGCGATTGAAATTTTAGGTTATGATTTAAATCTTCCGACTGAAAAATATGAACTTACATTAGTTGACTTTGCTAAAGTAATTGCAAAGGATAAGCTTGAAGGAAAAGGGAATAACAGATTTGCAGTGCGAACCACAACGGAGTTCAGTAAATTGGATGGTGACACTTTGCGATTAGAAGATAAGATCATATGGACACTTAATTTTAGATCTCAAGCTAGCTCCCTAATGTATAAATTTTCAAATACACACCTACCAACTAGCGCTAAGATGTACATTTATTCCCGCGAGAAGAATTTTATTCAAGGACCGATTGTTTCATCAAATATTACAAATGGGATTTTTATTTCTGATATAATTACTGGGAGTGAAAGCCAGATAGTTGTAGTGCTTGACGACAACGATTTTGAAAGTCTTCAATTACAAATCCCTAATATTAGTCAAGGAATACCTTCATCAATCTTCCGCGATGATACAGGTTTTGGCAAAGCAGGGGATTGTCATTTTGATGTTAATTGCAGTCTTGGAAATGGTTATGAAACGGAAAGTGATGCTGTTGGACTTATTTTATGTGGGATGGATGAACATTGTTCTGGCTCCTTGATTAATAATGAGTTTGGTGATTTACGACTTTTTTTTCTGACAGCGCTGCATTGTACTAATGATAATGGATTTGATCCTGCTGAAGTAAGTTTCAGATTTAAATATGAAGCAAGTAGCCCAAGTTGTCCAGGTAATAGTTCTGGAAATGATGGTTCTGGTTCTTGGATTACATTCAGTGGTTCACAGTTGAGGGCATCTCATATTGATACAGATTTTAGCTTGTTAGAAATTAATGGATCGTTGCTAAATCTTACTGATCAACAAAGAGATGATATTGCATTAGCAGGGTGGGACCGTTCTGGAAATATAGCCACATCCGGACTTGGTGTTCATCATCCCGCTGGAGATGCTAAAAAAGTATCTTCATTTATAATTGATTCAGAAGCTAGCGATAATGGAGACCCTGGCTTAGACGGGACGTTCCATTGGCTGATTAGACTTGACCAGGGAAAGGTTGAGGGTGGTTCTTCGGGATCTCCTATATTTGATCAAAATAATAGAATATTTGGCCAAGCGGAAGGATCAGGAGCGACGTGCGATGTTTCTAGTGTTTTGGTTCATTATGGAAGATTTGATAAGTCTTGGACAGGAGGAGGAACAAGTAGCACCAGATTGAGTAACTGGTTAGGTGGCGGTAGTAATCCTACTACACTAAATTCGACAAGAGTACCTTATGTATCTTCTAGTTCAGGATTTCTAATATGTACTTCAAATAAGACTATCACATTAGAAAATCCAATTCCACAGAGAACTGTTACATGGTCAGTTTCTCCAAGTAATCTATTTGCTTCAGCAACGTCAGGAAGCGGAAGTTCTGCGACTTTGAGAGGTGCATCAAATTCAAATGGAGATGGTACTATCACTTTTACATTAAGCAAATCTGGTAGCGCAGACATATTGATATCTAAACCCTTACACATTGGTGCACCAACATTGGATAATGCTTTGGTAAACGGATCTCCTTCTCAGTCAACAAATGTTGTTCCAACTGGTGCTCATTTGTCAGTAAGTTCATCAGGTTCAGTACCGTACAGTTGGTCGGTTTACAATGGATCAGCAACAATTTACCCTAATGGTAATAATTGTGTGGTCTATTATTCGGGATTTGCGACAATAAGAGCTGAAGGCACTAACACTTGTGGAACAGCTCTTCTACATAACTTTAATTTATATAATCCAAATTCAAGTCAGAAAATAGAGGATAACATAAAATTAGCGAACCCTACCACTGGAATAACTTTCATTGATCTAAAGGGACTTCCTGACGATTCAGTTGTTAAAAATGTCTTGGTTTTTGATTCCCAAGCTCGTAAAATTATGGAATATAGTGAAGAAGACATGCCAGAATCGGGATTTGAGATTGACCTGACACAATATAACGCTGGAGTCTACTATATATCTTTGAATTTAGGTTATACAACATTGACAAAGAAAGTGGTGAAGCTATAAAAAGAGATTAGTTGAAGATAAAGATATTTATCTTTCACTTAAGATTTCTTTGATGTCACTCTCTACATTTAGTAGTTTTTGAACGGTCAGAATACCATAAATACTGTTATAGAGTTTTACTAATAAGGAAGATTTAAAATTAAATTATGATACACAACAACAACTATGAGAATTTACAGTATTCATCACTGGGTTCAAAGCTTTTTACTCTTTTGCTAGTATTAAGTTACTTTAACTTGTATGGTCAAAGAAGTATTGAATCTTTGAAATTTAATATTGGAACTTCACTTACGAAACCGGATAAGAGAGTAGACTTTGTAAGGCCGAACCTAGCAGACAACATTATTGATGGGAGACCATCGGTTTTAAATGAATTCTTTTATGGTATTTCTGGCGATATAGTTGTAAAGCATAATCTATTCTTTGAATTTGGAATAGGAACTTCTATAATCTTTAACAACGTGAATCGAAGAATAAATTACAGGTATTTTCATCCTCAGTATGAAATTATTCAATTGCGTTTATGGTTTAACGACTGGTACTTCAATACAAGTGTGCAACCACATTTAGGTCTTAGAAAGAAGGTTTTTACTAAGGGTGATTGGGATTATTTTATGGGATTAAACAACGCATTTAGTCTTTCTTTACATAAAATTATGTTTGGTCTTAGTAAGAAAGGTATCCATTACAGATTTAGTAGGTTTACTTTTGAACCTTTTGCTAACGAGACCTTTGTCACTCTAAGTATGAGAAAGGGAAGTAAAGCTTATAATCTTGATTTTCGTGCTGTAAATTTAAAGTTCATTGATAATGCATTAGAAAACAACGGTAAGAACATAGATTTTTACAACCCTTTCAAAGTAAGGTTGAGGCTTGTATATGACTTAGCTACGAGATGAAGTTTTTCATAAGTATAAGTATTAAGTTATGATTATTTAGGTCGATGGAGGTAGCACCGACGACCTAATTTTTTTTGAAGTAGGGTGTAAAGTGAAAAGGCGGTTAGTCTAGATTATCTGTATCCATCCCAGCAACTACACCTTTTCTGGGAGTAGATTTGCTAGCTGATCCATTTTAGTATCATTTATAACTTCGATTGTGGACTTCAGCCATTCATAGGGATTAACATTGTTAGCTTTGCATGTTGCGAAGAAGGAATACATCATCGCTATTCTTTGTGCACTTTGATGCGAACCGGCAAATAGATAATTCTTTCTTCCCAGCGCTAAAGGTCTAATTTTATTCTCTATGAAGTTGTTGTCTAATTCGATCCTGCTATCCGTGAAGATAAATTCTATTTTGGACCATTGCTTTACCAAATAGGTCATAGCTTTTCCAATAGGACTATTGGGTAATACCTCGATGCTTTTCTCATCTACCCATTCCCGAAGTTTTCGAATCAGTGGCAATGCATGTTCATCTCGATACTGCTTCCGATCTGGACTCTGCCTGGCTAAACGCTCCTGATTATAAATTTCTTGAATCTGTTTCAACGCTGATTCAGCTAATTCCTTATTCGAGTTCTTAGCTTCATAGAACTTTCTGCGTACATGAGCCATGCAGCCTGCCAGGTCAATATCCGGACTTGATTTGGCAATGCTATCATATACATGCCAACCATCACATTGAATAATTCCTTTGTACTTTTCAAGTACTTCTTTAGGTCCTGCTTTTCCTCGACCTTTTCTATAATCGAACAATACCAACCCTTTTACCGGATCATGATAAACCCACTGATAACCTCTATGAGTAGCCCCTTTTTTATCACTTTGTAGAACTTTTACAGGCGACTCATCTGCTTGTAAATACGTACTGCAATGTATCTGAGCTTTCAATTCATTATAAAGAGGTGTGAGAAGCTCACATAACTGATTAAACCAGTTGCCTACAGTCGAAGAGGATAACTCCCAGCGGTAATCTCTCTTAATCTGTTGGATCTGGCGATAGTAAGGCATGTGCTCTACAAATTTTCTAACCTGCAGCCATGCTATCAAACTAGGCTCTGCTATACATTTAGGCATCGGTCGGTCTGGTAAAGCAGCGATCAGTACATGTTCTCCATCTTTAGATACATATCTAGGTCTGACGATTCGCTTTTTGATCAAACTGGCTGGAGTATAGTCAACCATTTCTGTAACTTCCTGGCCAATGATCACCATATCAGCTAAATCACCGTCTGGACGTAATGTCTCTTCTTCACAAGGAAAGTGATCTGGAATAGGGTTCCTACCGGGATGTTTTACCTTTTTATGTACTATTTTGGAAGCAGAAGATTCATTCCTTACTACCGAATCAATATCCTCCTTTTCCTCTACAGATTGTCCAAAAAGATTGAGTTGTTCTACCGATGGTGAGTTGGGAATAAAGCGTTCTTTTTTATAACCATAAATGAGTCGTTTTATCTCTGCTAGCTCATGTTCCAGCTTAGCAATCTTTGCATCTTTTTCAGCTATTATCTCATCCTTTGACACATATTAAATATACTAATAATGTGTGACTTTATCCCCGTTTTCAGGCTCTTTTATATCGCTTTTTTCGTACTATTTTCTGAAGACTGATACCACTAATGATTAGCATCAAGGACTCCCAAGAAAGACTTACTTCTTGACTATGATCCTGTTCCATTGGCAGTTCAAAGGTGCCTTGCTCCAATCGCTTGTAATAC
>NZ_JAJNKB010000017.1 GCF_021533195.1 Portibacter marinus | reverse complement strand
ATTCAATCGGACATCTGAAGTCCATCACAGGGAATCAGTGATATCAAGTAACGAGCGAAAGCCGGCTTAAGCGTTTATTCAAGTCATTCCAACCTACTGAAATCAAGGGTAAATGAAATATAACGGTGTAATGCATGGTGAGTATGAGCGATAGCGAAATATTCACTCATGCATATTGTTACCTGTAGTTTTTAATCTTAATCTAAACACTAGTCCAAAAGATTCCTTAAGATAATCCAATTCATATATTATATCTCCAAATTCCCAGATTCGTCCGGTCCAATTTCCATTGTCAACATCTTCTATTTCTTCATTGAGAAACTCTGATCTATTGCTTTGATCCGTTCCCAATTCTCTTACTATTATATCGATTACATTTTTCATTTCAATCCAAAAGACAAAATCAGAGTAGTTACCATGTTTTTTATAGAATGTTAAAACTGTTTCATTTTCATATTCACTTATCTGCATTCTATTGAAAAAATTCTTGAAATATGGTTCAATTTTATGGATTCTAGCCGGATTAAATTCGTCATCCACACTATCAAGAAGAATAAAAGAATTTTTAATGAAGTATATAATCTGCTTTTCAATAGTTTCTTCAGGTGGGTAAATCTTTTTCTTTCTAACGGTCGTAAAAAATTCTGTGGAATTACATACTTCAGTTGAAATATTTAATTCCGAATAAAGTGCTATGGATTTACGATAAGTATTCCGATCATCCGTTACGAATATATCACAATGAGCCCCATAAAATGAATGAGAAGCGTCATCAATCAAATTTGAAATTTTATTGTCTTTATTATAACCGAACATGTCCAGTTGTATGTAATAATTTGAGAAATAGTCAAACCTACTAGCTTTCTTGTTTGAATCTTTGATAATGTCTGTAGTAAGAGACAAAAAGCTTTTCTCAATCTTATTTTGTTGTAATATTTTACTCAAATACAGAAAAGGGTTCCCCCACTCTTCTGTGTTAGTATTAATCTTCATGTCTTTATTGGAAGTCTCTCGAATCGATTTAAAAATTCTTTCAAACTTTTCAGAATCATTCAATAATTCCATGATATCTTTCATCAAATTACCAAAATTGTTATTAACCTTTGAGTGTGAAAAAATCTCTTTGAATTCGTCATATTTATGAGGTAACTTATCAAGTTCACTGAAGTCAATTCCAGTTGGCAGTAAGTTTAAAATTTTGATATAGGAATGCCAAAGTTTCCCCAAAGGGTCATCCAAATCAAAGAGATTTTCAAAATCAAATGGATCTAGATTATCATTGTCCACGTAAATTTCATTGAAGTATTTGAGTGGATTTATTCTTTGTGGATTAACAGTTTTATCTTTATGTCGATAATAAAGACAATAGTCATTTGTCAAAGTAGAAATATAAGCTAAATCCTTTTCTGTTTCTATCTTTCCTTTTTCAGATTGAAAATATGATCTTTTCAAGTCTTGTAAATGAGCTGGAGAAAAAGGGATCAATACAGATTTATCGTTTAATTTAATAAAGTTTTCAATTTCATTGAAATTTGTGTTCCGCTGATTCCTCATGTTTGAGAACAAATTCCAATCAATGTAAATTCTTATCATGCTGTGGTTAAATTACAGGTAACGGTGATGACAAGCGAAGTTTCGCTCCTCATTAATTATCGTTTTTCCAAAAATATGAATTTTTAGTTCTGCACATCGCATTTCATGCTATTCGAAGCGAAATTGCGTCTTGTCTAGTGTTAGGTGGAGTACAATTTAAGCGTTGGGCTCCATCTGAAAGTCTTGTCAGATTATAGATAATGCCGTTGGAAGACTTGATTTTATCATTTAAAATTAGCGGACTCAGACGGACAAGAATAGTAAGCTGATTATCGGAAATTAATTGACATGTTCGGAATTCCAATCTCAATCTTACGTGGTGAGAAAAATCAGACAGCAAGACCTGAATATCGAAGTAAACTGCATGAATTTAAGATTCGATTATCGTGAGAACAAAAGTGATCATAATTTGTAAAAATTCACTTTTAAAAAATACGCTATCAATTTAACGTGCGCTGGCAATGCACCCAAACGCAACCCTCTAATCACGTCCTTGTCAACTATTCTGAATCAATTTTCAGGACTTTCAAAACGTGAAACGTATTCCACCTAACGTGATAGCGACATCCAGAGGCCTGACGAAGGAAGGCTTATGTGATGTCGCATGTTAGGCACCGTGACATCTTTGAGTAGTATCGGCAATTCTTTCAAAACTTTCCGCTCTTGTAAATTTTATTAATCTTTCTATCTACTATTCTTGTTTATTATCAATGCTTCTTGTATATATTTTCTAGTCCATTCTTCATTAACAAGAGGAAGAAATTTAATAAGATATCCTTTTTGCCATTGTAGATCGTCTGGTATTCCTGATAGAATAAGAAAATCTTGATTGGTAGAATCAAGTTTTTCTAAATTTTTCTCTTGCTTTTCCCAGTTCTGTAATATGTTTGAGCCGATGTAAGCTTCACTTAATATAAAACTCCCGTACCTATAAAATAGCCATCCTGAATTTCCTAAAATTTTTGGTGTATATTTTAAAGCACGATCTAGATTTGTCCAATCAATGTCGTCTTTGTCACAAATTGAAAATAATTGATTAAAATACTCAGAATATCGTTTATCTTCTAAGATCCATGATGAACTACTTGGATTTTCGTTTATAAAGTTGATTTCTATTTGCTCAAGTTTTTTAAAAAGCCTAGTAAGGCTATCAATTTTTTCAGATTCTGTATTATGCAAATAGCTTACCTCTTGGATTTTACTATTCAACATTAGTTTTTCATCTCGATGATAATTAATCCATTTATTCGCAAGAATTGTGGCCTCAGCATCAATTCCTTCAAACTGAATTCCAGGACCGTAGAAGTTGACGTTTAATTTTGAAAGTTGGTGTACGTCAACTACAATAGATAAGTAGGTTGAGATAAGAATTTCTCCATAATAAAGGTCCCCAATTGACAACCATATTTGATTTAACTCTTTGAAGCATTTTCCAACGATATAAAACTCTCCCTTTCCATTTATTGCAATATCTTTAATAAGATGGCCTGAAGGCGTTACTATTGAGGCTTTAATCTTTATACCCTGTAAATCAATTGCTTCATAATTAATAAATTTTCCTTCAATTTTATATTCTTCGATTGTAGCACTGGCGGTTAAAAAATTAAGCAGCAGGAGAATTGTTACTAGTTGATTTAAAAATTTTAGTTTTTGCATTTTTTTAGATTTTAAGGAATACCCTTTACATGTGTATTATCAGAATAATTAGATAGAAATGACATCCAATATAAAGATGCTTCTTCTTCAATAATTTGGTGTATAGACAGCTTTGAAATTATCTCCATGGTGCCTAACGGTGATGACAAGCGAAGTTTCGCTCCTCATTAATTATCGTTTTCCAAAAATATGAATTTTTAGTTCTGCACATCACATTTCATACTATTCGAGGCGAAATTGCGTCTTGTCTAGTGTTAGGTGGAGTACAATTTAAGCGTTGGCCTCCAGCTGAAAGTCTTGTCAGATTATAGATAATGCCGTTGGAATACACGAATTTATCATTTAAAACTAGCGGACTCAGACGGACAAGAATAGTAAGTTGATTATCTGAAATTAATTGACATGTTCGTAATTCCAATCTCAATCTTACGTGGTGAGAAAAATCAGACAGTAAGACCTGAAAATCGAAGTAAACTGCATGAATTTAAGATTCGATTATCGTGAGAACAAAGTGATCATAATTTGTAAAAATTCACTTTTAAGAAATACGCAATCAATTTAACGAGCGCTGGCAATGCACCCAAACGCAACCCTCTAATCTGCTCATTATCAACTATTCTGAATCAATTTTCAGAACTTTCAAAACGAGAAACGTATTCCGCCTAACGGTTTTGCGACATCCAGCGTGCAAGCCGATAGGTGAAGCATGATGTGATGTCGCTTGTTATCAGCTTTTCATTATCTAGTCGCTAAGAGTTTAGTATTAGTGTATTAGGATTGTTTTCATGCTCTGATAAGCTCCATTTTTTGAGTCTACTTTGATTAAATACATCCCTGGATCAAAATTATCAATTTTTAGAATTTGCTTCTCTTCTACTATAAATGTGTTGGATAGGCTTCCATCAAAGCGATAAGCCCTGAGTCTAAATTCTAAATTCATACTATTCTTAACACTAAACTGTCCATTTGAAGGGTTAGGATATATTTTCAAACTTTCATCATTATTCAAATTTAAGCTCGAACTTACTAAATCTTCTCCATCACAATTTTCATCAATTCCGTTGTTAGCTATTTCCTCTGCTTCTGGATTTATTAGAATATTTGTATCGTCACAATCTTCATCAGAGTTAAATCCATCCATGTCTTCGTCAATGATTAGTTTTTCTCCATCGCAGTTTTCATCAATGTCATTATTTGCTATTTCCTCTGCTTTTGGATTTAAGGTCGGATTCTCGTCATCACAGTCATCCCAGAAGTAGAAATTATCTTGATCTCTATCAAGATACTCTACAATAATATTCATTGTTTCATTCGTGATTATTGGATTATTGCTATCAAAATAGATCTTTGCTTTATTTTTCACGCTAGTCAAATCGGAAATATCTGTTTTAGGTCTTATTCTAAATTGAAAATAGCCATTGCTTTCTAAACTATTAGTGGCACTGTCTGGTAAATATATATTTTCAAAATTTAATATTAAAGAGTCTTCATTGCGAAAATTTATCTCAACAGGATGACTACTTGAAAGGTACTCAAAGGAGGTAATATCTAGTTCATTTTGGATTACATCTACTATTTTAACGTCCTTGGCAAAATCATTACCCACATTTTGAAATCGTATTGTATATCTCAAAAAATCACTTTTAAGATTATAGAAACTTCCTTGATTATCAGTGGCTTTGGCAAATGAAAGTTTGTCATTTGGATCAAAGGCGCATCTAATAATGCCTTCTTCTGAGGTTGAATATTCGGTTATTCCACCATCTAGCCATGCAGTAGAAATAATTGTGTCGCCCGCAAAAGTTTCATCAGGGACCATGACATCCAAAGCAATATCATATGTTTGATGAGGATTGATATTATCTATATTCCAAACTAGTGTATCATCAATTAGCTCAAAACTATCTGAAGATTCCAAGATATCTAGCACTGGTGTGTTTAACAGCTTTACTTTGACATCAGTTAAAGGTGAGCATGCATTATTTCTTGTTGTGATGTAGATATTAGAAGATGTAGAACATCTAAGTTTTTGTTGCACTACATTAAAAGCAACATCTACGGTATCGTACAAAGTAAAGAAACCAATGTCATAGTTTCTCGAAAGTGTTACTAAAGAAACGTCTATCGCTTCATGAAAAGGATTACTAGTAAATTTAAAACATGCCGGAAATTCAATGTTAATAAGGTGTAAGCCTTCTGGAAGTGAAAAATTGAATTTTCCAGAGTCCGACGAGATAGAGGTAAGTGATAGTGAATCTATAGTAATTTTTATATTCGCTAAAGGTGTTTCACCTAAGTCAAAAACTCCGTTTTCATTAAGGTCAAAATAAGTTCTGCCTTCTAACTGAAAATCACAGCCTGTTAACAATCCTTCAATGGAATTACACATTTCAGAATTATTCTCAAGAAAGAATTTAGTACCCTGATTCACAAGTAAGCAAATTTTGTCAAAGCTACAACTGTTTAAATTTATGTTATCCATAATCTCAATCATTGATACCTTACTTAATTGCGGAAATTTTCCTAGCTTTTCTAAGCTGATATTATTTGATATTATAAGTTTGCTGAAAAAGGAACTTTCTGAATCATAAATTTCTTCTAAAGCTTCGAAACCTTCAATTTCTCTCAAATTTGGATTATCAATAATCCAAAGATTGCCACGTATTGCTTTTAACTTCTCTAGTGCATCTAATTTTTGAATTCCATTTCTAGATATATCTATAGATCCACCTGCTTCTTCCAATTCACTTAGCGTTATGAAAGAATTTAATCTCGAATTACCCGAAATGCTAACTCCATTTTTTATGTTTTTTGTGTTGTTTAAGAGCGGTAGTGAAATTAGGCTGGTTTCGGAAATCCACAAAGAACATTTAACGTTAAGATTGTGAAACTCAGGAAGAGAATCTATATTGCCTAGGCGATCGAAATACAATGTTTCAACAGATTTCAAGTTTGCAAATGAATTATAGGATTTGATATTTAGACTTGACAATTCAAAGTAGTCATTTATATGTGCAAGATTATTGAAACCATCGATCGAATCTAGGTTCATACAGGAGGTTATGTCAAGCCTTTCCACAGAGGTAATATTGTTAAATGATGAAACAGATCTTAATGAATCTAATCTAGATATACTTAATTCATGAATGGACTCTAGGGAAGATAGAGTTGAAAAATTCTTAATCTTACCTCTTGAAATTGAAAATGATCCAATGCTGTCTAGATGTTGTAAACCATTTAATTCTAATAAATCCTCCGATGAAATACTTAAGTTTTTAATGGAAGTAATGTTCTCTAAACCTTTAAAATTTAATATTCCCGATTTTCTCGCTACATTCAAATTATCGATAACTTTTATCGAAACTAAATCCGTAAAATCAGTTAGATCGGATTCTGTTATTTGTAAAGAGCCAATGTATGAGAGATTCATAAATCCTTTCAGGTTCGAAATTGCATCGTTTCTGCTGTCTACTTCAAGATGACCTGTGATCGAATCACAGTTGGGATAATTGAAAATAAAACTATCTATCTCACTTTGAAAAGATATCATCAAGTTAGTAGGACACTGAGCATGCATTGAGCTTTTAATCAGAGTGCAAAAGAAAATTAGGAACAGACTCTCATAAGTATTTTTGAACATGGTAAATATCACATTTTTATGAATTTGCCAAAATATAGTAAGAAATTCAAAAAAAGAACAATAGACTTAAATCAATATTAACATTGATAACTTAGCTTATGAAAGTTATAATCTATGTGTAGTTATTAGTTCATCAAAAGATAAGGCTTCTCATCTGATCGTCCAGAATTGCTGATAACGTGATAGCGATAAGAGGAGTCCGCCTTTCACAGTGTCCGTTTCAGATTTAAAAATACAACTTTTCGTAATTTTCTCTTCATTATTAATGATAGGGGAGCGGATTACTCCTTATCGCGTGTTATCTCCCGGCGCATTATTTGCGTCGCTTATGCTCGTCACATGCAGCTGTCCCGTTTATATATGTACTTCATTCAAATCATAAGTTTCATTTCGTGGCAATTCGTCTTAATTTGATGTACTTGAATTGTGCTTTTATTATCTCAAATCGTGATCTAAAGTTGATTGAAGGACAATGCCACTCATGAGCGTATAATTGGCATGTACTCGCTAGGTTGGCTTTGCATACAGATCTGATTACTCTTACATTATATGCCTCTATATCACTCGATTGAGTAAAGTTGGAATGTATTTTCATCAAATCGTGATTTTAGATTGAATGAAGGATTACGCCGCTCATGAGCGTTTAATTGAAATGTACACGTCCGATTGGCTTTGTTTATAAATGTGACTACTCTTACATTATATGCTTCTATTTCAATTGATTGAGTAAAGTTGGGATATTATTTTCTTAAATCTTGATAGGAAATTGATTGAAGGACTAAGCCGCTCATGAGTGCTCAGTTGGAAGCTTGTTTCGCGTAATTAGAATGCTGCAGCTTTATTGATCCTATCTTAAATTATTTAGATCGAATTGGAGTAAGACATTTTTTGCAGTCTTACTTTCGCTGGGAAGATAACGGTGAATGATACCCTGCGTCTCCGACGAAGGAGGATATGCTGTGGTATCTATTGTTATGCGCTGGCTATGTTTCAAAGTAATTAATAAGAAAAATTGTTGCTAAATATATCCAAAAGATACTGAATATCATATGAACAAATGTTTCGAAGGTTTTACCTCTCCAGAGTTTACTGGAGTAAACGAATATTTGAAAATATAATCTTATTATCCAGAAAATGCCAAGGCCCAAAGAAATAGTTTTTCCTAGTTCTGTGTTTATCAAGTTGTCTCTTGAATATATACAGAGTATGCCAATAAGAAGTACTACAAGGGCGATGAAGAAAGTATGAGTCTTCATCATTTGTCTATTAATCAAGCTTAATTTCTTTAAATCTTCTTTCCAATTGAAGTAAGAAGGAAATATGACATGCATCGTTGCCAATGCTATTAATAGCACACCTATAATTATAAAATGAACACTGAGTATTTCTGGTGATATCATAAAGTGCATTCGAATATTGACATGAATGGTGTAAATTTCTTTTCTTGGACAGAAGCAAATCCCGCTGAAATAAATGCTTTTTTCCAAACTCTTTTTGAAAAAAAATGATTGAACCCTACGGTGAAGGCTAGAAAGTTTGGAAAGTCTCTTAGATGTTCAACCATAATTACTTTCCCGTTGGGTTTACAAATCCTATAGCATTCCTTTAGGAATTCTACTTTTTCTGGAAATTCTCTGATTTCATGAGCTGATGATAAGAGGAATACTATATCTGTAGATTCATCTTCTTTGGGTATAGAATTAGATTTTATTTGCTCGGTGTTAGGATATACAAGACTTACTTTTCTTGCTCTTACAATCGCTGCTTCTGTGTGCAATTCCTCATCATAGAAATCATACACCTGCAACTCAGCATTCTTGAACTTGTCTTTAATTATGTAACTGGTTTCATCAAAACCTGCATTTATATTTACAATCTCAGATGATAATGATTTGTCCTCTATAAAGTGGTCAAGCCACTTTAACGAATAGTAACCCGAAAAATCATAGACATAGGCAGACACAATAAGTGGCATCAGTAATCCATACATGAACCCTACAATAAGTACAACTGAGATAATAGTGGGAAGCTTAATAGCATATATTACTACGAGTAGTAATGCCAATGCTGCTAGTCCGTAATAATAAAAGTGTCTATTGAAATCTAGAATGTTTAGTACACCTTGGAATGGTCGTCTTTTTAATTCCATATGTCTTTTTTTCCTTTTTTCCAGTAATACGGAATGTCATTTATCTCAAATGCGTTTGCTAAAACGATTTTTTCTAAATCCAAACCGTTTAAGAATCCAAAATTGTATTCCGTTATATCAATAGTCTTTGGTTTCCAATTAGATCTGACTCCTTCTATGATGAGAACTGAGTTGTCTGCAGTATCATAGGTAAATGTAAATGGCAATGGACCTGCAAATCTCCTAGCTTCTTTCCATTTGCTAAATGGAGAATCATCGGGTAGCTCAACTTCATTATCTTTAGTGTTTACTTTGAATAGAAAATTTGATTTGTTAGAAGAAAAACTCCTAATACCATTACTTTCCTTTATGTTAATATCTGTTGTGGTGTAGTTGTAATGTGTAAATATATTCCCAAAGAATTCCATTTTCTTTTTATTGGTTTCAGACTTGATGATATATAATCCTCTTAATCTTTTACCATAGCTTGTATTGTATCTTACGAAAATTCTATACCCAATAAGGAAGAAATCATTACCCAATATTTTTGGTGTCCCTTTAGGTCTTAACTCTTTAGTCTGTACCATAGCAACTGCTATGAATGCCCATTTGTCTTGAAAAGTGTCTAATTCAAGGCATGTAGGTATAAAGGACAGAAGCTGCTCTTTAGGGACTGCAAAAGTGAGGACTGTACAACGCTTAAAATGAGCAGATACAGCAAAAGGATGATTTTTTAGAAACTTCATAGCAATGTTTTTGACTAATGATTCTTATTCAGTACAAATTCATTATACCATACTACTGATGTGCCCCTACAATTTAGGACAACTTTTATAAATAATTGTTAATAACTAAATTGTGAGAAAAATGACAAGAAGAAAGTTTACACCTGAGTTTAAAACAAAGGTAGTTTTAGAAGCTCTAAAGGA
>NZ_JAJNKB010000016.1 GCF_021533195.1 Portibacter marinus | reverse complement strand
CTCCTTTAAGGCCTCCAATACGACATCTGTCTTGAATTTGCTGGTATACTTTTTTCTACTCATAACAGTAAATTTAATGGTTTGTAATCAAACTATATTCACTGTCTAATTTTCGGGGGGAACTTCAATATATCTATTGTTTTAGGTAATCACTATTATAACCATCTGCTTTTGTCATACGTACATATTTAATTTCTCCATTATTTTTTTGTAGAAATTCATACAGTGTATTTTCATTTGGATCTATAAATTTATTTTCTGCGATAGAAACTAATTTTGACTTAATACCTGATTCACTTAAAAAGTTAAGTTCATTCTCAATTACTTCAAACTTCAATATTTCATTTCCACCTTTAAAATTTCCTCTAAATTTGTTTGTTTTTTCAGTGTCCAAGCTCATACTCTCAAATACTTGAGGCTGTAATAAATCCCAGTCATTTGCAACAGCAACTGCTCGGGCAATATAGCTCATAAGGGACATGCCATTATCGCTGTTTGTCATAATAACCACACCTTGATTGTGATTAACCGAGCCTAGTAAGTAACAGGTAAAGCCGGAATTGCTTCCCCAGTGTTCAAAAAGTACATCTTTACTCTCATCACTGTAAATTTTTGCAAATCCTAGCCTATCCGAGTTTTTAGCGAAAACACTATCTGTCATTTTTTTCGATAAAATTTTATTGGTATTTGAGTGATGATCTTCCAGGACAGTCATTAAAAAACCTGCTAAATCACTAGGTGTCGTCCATATACCGCCTGCAGCTTTGTAAGGAAATAGCTTATACGGATAAGGTTCTAAATCATCAGTATACCCGGTAGCCATTTGCTGAAAGAATTTCTTTGGGACCGGCTGTTCAAATGAGCTGTTAGTCATATTAAAAGGGTCAAATAACTTTTGCTCCATCCAATCTTCAAATGGTTTATCAGTAACATCTTCTATAATTTTTTCAATCACAGAATAGCCCGGATTTGAATAAATTTGTTTTTCTCCAGGAGTATAGACTAATGATACAGGAGGATCAACAGATGGTTTTTCCCCAGTGAGCATTTGTGTTATTGTAGGTAATTCATCATTAGGAAAATAGGATGACTGTACATATCTTTCAAAACCACCTCTATGACCAATAAGTTGCTTCAGAGTTACTTTTTCTTTTTTAGTGAATTCGTTATCAGGTATTTTCCAGCCTTTTAGATACTGGTTGATGTCATCATCTAAGGACAATACTCTCTTTTCTACTAAATTTAAAGCTCCGATGGCTGTAATAGTTTTACTTAAGGAAGCACCGTTAAAAATTGTATTAGTGGTCACTTTAGTCGAATCTACAAGATTGGCATATCCGTAGGTTTTTTGCCATGAAATTTTGCCATGATCAAAAAACGCTATACTTACTCCTGGAATTTGGTTTTCTTCCATAAATTCGCTTATGGACCTACGATGTTCATAACCCTTTAAATAATGTACTGGGACTAGGTTTTTTTCAATTTGTTTTATTTGAGCTATTGAATCATTATTTAAATCTATTGATGTAATTAACGATTGTTTTTCCTTCTTGCAAGCAGAAAAAATAATCAGTATTATTAAAAGTGCTTTTCTCATTTTTTGATGATGTTTTCATGTTGAAGAGATGGTATTTAAATATTAATTGTTACAGTATTGTAGATTGGACCTTAATAATTCCAGAGTTTTAATCCGATAATTTCCCAATAGAATAAATAACTTGAAATAATTATACAGGCAGTTGTGCAAATTCCTATTTGGATAGTTAGCCATTTTTGTGTCCTCTTTTTATTGAAAAGATATTTTATCAAAGAAAAGGGCGTACAAAATGACAGTATTAAGAATGACCATCCTGAGATATAGAATAATAGTGCTCCAAAGCTATATAGCCTCATTGGGTTGTAGAGAGTAACGACAGCCACAGTCATCAATATTAAGCTTAGAGTCGAAAAGAAAGTAAGATATTGCAGGCGGCTTATCTCACGCTTTAATATCAAACGTCTAATAATTGAATATGAAATACTAAAAAATGAAAATATAAATGCCAACAAGCATATTATGGCTGTATAAAACTGAAACAATGCACTAGAAGAGGAAATTTTTCTGTAACTGGTTTCACCAAGCCATAAAGTTTCTGCTTCGCCTACTCTAAAAGCAGTAGTGGCCTTTGGTTCGTGCTCCAGTTTAAAAATATATTCTCCAATTCTCACCAATTCCTGTACATCACCGAGTATACTTTTTTGTGTCCATTTATCTTTTTCTTTTTCGATGAATTGAATATCTGCCAATCGCATGAAAGGGTATAGAATTTCCAAATTTGAGGTAACTGGTTGATAAGCTCCCTCAATATCTAGCTGACTATTTCTTAAAGGTTCATCATTAATTTTTTGACTGGCTGCATCGACTGCTTCCTTGTTAAATGGCTGAAGTAACAGTGTTTTTATTTCCTTTATTGCTGCAGAGGTATTTCGATTATTTAGTAAAATGACATAACCAGTATCTGCATTCCTTGAATATCCAAATTCAGATAGAAAACCACCGTAACTACCATTATGTCCATAGAACAAATGTTGACCTATAAATTCCTGCATTAATCCTTTTCCATAGCCAAATGTGACACCCTGTTTGGCAAGTAATGAAGACTCCGGGGTTTCCATTGCCTCTATTGACCTCATACTTACAATTGGCAAATCCTGATAGGTGCCGGAGTTTAACAATAATTGCGTGAAGCGTATCATTTCATCTAGGTTGGCACTTAGACTTCCACCTGGCCATTGTGGAATATCCGGAAATGGTTCAATGTTATTTCCGGAATATCCTTCTGCTAAATCAGCAATATCAGTAGGAAAATAAGTAGCTCTATTCATTTTCAGAGGATCAAATATTTGATTCTTTATGAATGATTGAAATGGAACTTTTGTTTGTTGCTCCAGAATACTAGCAGAAACAATATAATTTAAGGTATTGTAAGAATAATAGTTGCCAGGTGGCCAGCGGGTTGTCAGTGCGGATCGACTTAGGACCATAATCGTTTCAAATGTTGTCTTTGAATTTGCTTTTGCAAAAATATCAAAATGTGCTTCATCAAAACCTGATGTATGTTCCAGCAAATGCACCATTTTTATTGGGTTTGATACTTCAAATTCATTTGTAAATGATAGGGGGAGATCCATTTGTTTTAAAGGGCGGTAAATATTTAACTGTTTTTTTTCTTGGGCAATCATTGCACCCAATGCCAAAAACGTTTTAGAAATAGAACCTAAGCCAAAAAGAGTTTTTTCAGTCACTGGTTTATCTTCGGCGAGGTTTGATTTACCGAAATATCCACTCCATAATACTGTGTCTTTTTTGAAGAGGGCAACCGCTGCTCCCTGAACTTGATGCTCGGATAAAACCTTGCTGATTTCTTTATCAAGATATTGCTTTTGTGCATTGACTTTAGCTGAGAGCAATAGGCTGAATAAAATAAAAAGCGAATACCACTTTAAAAATTTCATTGCAAAGATATATTATTGTTGCTGGTTACTTTTTTCCTTTTCATAATCCAGAATATCACCCGGTTTACAATCTAAGGTCTCACAAATGGCTTCCAATGTGTTGAAACGCAATCCTTTGACTTTTCCTGTTTTTAAAAGTGAGAGATTAGTCATAGATATACCCACCCGCCTCGAAAGCTCAGTTAGAGACATTTTCTTTTTGGCCATAACCACATCAAGGTTTACGATTATTGGCATAACAAGCAGATTTGTTGATTATAAGTTGATGACATTGTAAAGAATCCTGTTTTGCCTTTGTTTATAATATTGATTCGCTATCCTCTTTGAAAAAAACACCAATGCGGAATATTTCTGCTACAAGCAGGAGTAGACCTCCGATAAGCAAATACTGTAAATTCATCTGAAAATCCAGCCAGATTTCATTTTTGGCTAGTTCCATTGGAAATATGGAATAAACGTATGTCTTTCCCTCAATAGAAATATTATTGGAAATATAGTTTCGATATACAAGGCTTTGGATTGTACTAAAAGGTATAATAGCAATAATTAAAGAAGCAATAGTCCGCAAACGAATGGCATTTCTCACAGTGAAGGGATGTTCATTATGAAGCGACCTGAAAATCTTTCCCAATAAAAATGTAATCCAGATAATGATGGAAAGGTTAAAGATGGTTTCAATAAATTTCAAAAAGTAATAGATCATTCCTGTGGCAGAAAATTGGATATGAACCTCCCTTGCAGAAGCAGTTGCCGTTTCAATTTTTGGACTTTGAGAAACAGTATAACTTTCATTGATTTCGGGTAAAAAAGCGGACCAACCAGAGACTAAATTTTCATCACTATTGATGATCACCAACATCAAAATAATAACTATAGCCGCAATAGCAATTTCCACAATCAATGCTAAATTAATAGTCCAAAGAAAAATTTTTAATAAGCCCTTAAAACGTAATTGATGCATTTTTTTGATTTAAACTTGAATCCAAAAATAATACAATATTTAATTACAACGAAAATTATTTTATGTTTTACATAAAATATAGTTGTTTATGAAATGTTTAGATATCGCCTGTTGGTGTTGAAACGGTGTTGCGAGCTGGCTTTTTTCAAGGTGAAACATAAATTTTATTTAGGATTTTATAAAATAATCGAAATGTGTCAGTTGCAATCAAGGAAACAAAAAATCAACTAAAAAGCCAGGTACTAGTGGTTCAGTCCCCTAATTATCAGAGAATAATTAGGGGGCTGAACCACTAGGGGTCAAATTTCTAAATATCTCAACTCCAAGTCAATCTGTTGATCAAAATATACTCTTTTCTGAGAATATATTTGATCTCTTAAAGCCTAATCAGGGATATCATTTCTATATTGATGGAAACCTAGAATTATTAGACGTTGGTGATGATGGACCTACTTTTGAAACTACTGTCTTAGTTAATAGAGAAGGCTATGTAGTGCTAGATGAAGAAAAAGTGAGTCAACAAGTATACTTTGATAATAAGTCTAAGGTGAGGTTTTGTGAGGACTTAGCTGGTGTTGATTGGAATGATTATAATCTTAATGAAAGGAAGGATCAGGAATACCTTAAAATTGGAAGTCATTTGTTTAAAAATCCATCCGAAAATCTTTTAGTCTTGAAAGACAGTATTATGCTGTCACTATATAATAATCAGTGTTTTATAAACGAAACAAAAAATATAGTAAGTAATAATTTAAGAAATCAATATATTTGTCCAAATACTAATGCCGTGGCTTTAAGAACTTCCTTCAATAATAGCGTAAACAGTGAAAGAAGTCTTGCTATAATCTTAAATTCTGGAACAACTGGATTAAATTTGGGAGATAAGTGGTGTTGGTGGTGGAATACCAAATGTAGATTTCAAATAGACTTGTATGCATCATCAAAGGTTAATTCTACTACATTTGCTTTCATCCAAGATACAAAGTTTGCATATTACAGAAGAAATGATTTGAAAAATAAGTACAACGCACTACCTCTATATTCTCCCTTAAACTTTGTCAGATGGGATTTTGAATCAGGATTGCATGGAGATGAGAGAAAATTTGTGTGGACAGGTAAACATAGAAAGGAAGGGACAGAAACGACTCACACTATGGGACAGCAGTTAAATGGAAGTGTTAACTTTAAGCCTACCGAATCATCTACTAATGCTGGTCCGCTAGGAATCCAGTCAAATTTATCTTTTTCAGTTAAGAAAACAGCAAAAGATGTTGACTTTGGTGGTGATTTCGCCTATTTCTGTGATAATATTAATGAGAGACATTGCTACTCTAATTGCTATAACGGTAAGTGGTTAAGTACTGGAGCTGATATAGACTTTTTAATTACTGAAGTTAGATAGATAAAATTGTGTAAAATACAATATTTGTGATTGTAATTTATGGATTTAATACGTTTTGGGCTGTACCTGTTATGCTATTTGGGTTCATTTTTTTTGGCTCATATAGCATAACTGCACAGCAATTAAGCTTTTCTCTAGGAATTGATTTATTAAATCTTCCAGAATTCGGAGATGATTATATTCCTCCTGGACCTTCAACTTCACTAAGATATAGTCATAAAATTTCTAAAACAATCAATCTCGAAATTTCTTATAGGCATATTGCAACACCTGGCAATAGACCTGCATTAGGTACTGGTAAACCACAATTGCACTTCTATTCAGACGATAGTGACTACGTATTCACAGATATTGATTACAAGAGAGGATTTGGTTCTATAAATAGAAATGGTAGCAGATATAAAATAAATGCCTACTTTATTGGTTTAGGCTTGACAAAACGAGTATTAAAGTTTTTCGATTTTGAATATTACATTGGGGGAAATGTTTCCTATAAGAAACGAATGCAGGTAGGTTTACTTCAAGTTTCTGAAGGTTCAGAGCTGATTACCCCATCAGGCGAAAGAGTAGATATTGATGCAGAGTTCTTTCAAGTCTTCAGCCGACGAAGTATTTCTCTCATAGCAAGCCACAAGCTTACCTATAAGTTTTCAGAGTCTTTCGATATTGGTCTAATTAATGGGATTCCATATGACTTTGAAGAAGGCTTCTTTTTTCTTGATGTTATATTTACATATAAGCTTTGATGATTGGACTAAAATTAAGATGCTTGATCATGTTCTTGCTATTTACGTCATGTTGTTTTTCGCAGTCAGGTGTAAGTTATCAAAGTTTTGGTTCTTATTGGCAACATTCTGACCTACTCGGGTACAATATAGGATTTGGGGTACATGAGGGTTTAGGAAATGTAAAACTTAATTTCAGTTTCAATTATGGTTATGGTGAAAAGAACGGGTTAAAGAATAGTAACATAGACACATCATTGTTTCACACTATCTACGTTTTAGATGACGGTGGCTTATTTGGATCTCCTAAGGTTTCTGACTATGCGCATCAAATTGCGCTCGAGTTCACCTGCTCCTATACAGTTTTAACTTGGTCAAAAGCCAGTTTAGATCTATCAGGAGGAGTATTTCTTTCGCGTGTAACTCATTTTGTAATATCTGAAGTACTTAATGACTACATAGTCAATACTCCGTTGGGAACTCAAAACGAAAAAATCATTCTAGAATCCATTTCCAGTCAAAACTTTTTTTCAGGTGGTGCCGTTATTGAATTGGCTTATGGCATAAAATTTAGGGAAACAAGAACCTTGTCCATATACACTTCAGGCAATATAGGTCCAAACAAAACGAATAGTTTAAGCACTGGATTGAGGCTTTCAGGACCTTTTGATAAGGGACTTAAATAGAGGTGCTTTTACTGTAAATTGTTTATGCATATATATTGATTCCTGCATTAGGGCTATTTAATTTTCTGAGTGGTCACGTCTTTTAGTTGGTTTTATGGTACAGTGACATGTTCTAAGCCATGATACTGCTAAAACTTTTCCGCTATTCAAGTCTATCGAGTAGGTAAGGGGAATTTCACCCCAAACCTCTCACAGAACCGTACGTGATAGTCTCCCATCATACGGCTCTTCAGTTAACGTTTTAGTGGTTCGTTCCTCCAAGAGCAAACATCTTGTTGACAATTTACTAAAAACAATTAAGCTGCTAGCCCCTTCGCTCCACTTTCATTACAAAAGCTTCATTACTACTATGAGGTAGTCTGACTTCAAACAAACATCGGTATTTGACCTCTTAAGTGCTTACCCTAATTGAGTCTTTCCCTTTACAATCTTGTTTGATCTCCCCTGTTCCATAATTTAGCCTAAATAGAAATCATGCCTCCTATATACCGTCTGCCATATAGCCAATAATCAGGTAACCGCTATACTCGTCCTGCGAACACAATTCAATCACAGTTTTGACAGAATGTACGTTTTCACGATATTTCATCGAAGGTTCATTTACATTCATCTTTTCTATTCATATCTGACTTGTCTTACCAAGCCTTTTCCTTAAACGCTCGATACCAGAAAATCACTTTCCCAGCACCTTTAAGGCGATTTGCAGACTTCGCCTGTACAGCGTCTGTGGAGGGCCAACCTCCATCTAAATTACAGCATTGGTTACAATCTCTATTTGATTCAATCAATGAGAAGGTTTCCATTCAGGGCACGCAATAGAAGATAACGGATAATTATATCCGACGTAGTGACGAAGGAGCTATGGCGTGATATATAGTGTTACATGCTGGCATTCCTTTGTCTATGGGTTTCATTTTCAATTTACTCTTTTCATTTGAGGGTGGCTTACAGCTCTCTGTCGCCCGCAGGAACGAGGACGGCAGTGTGCTGTAATTGCGATACTTTTTTAATAATATTCCTTAATGTATTCATATGCTCTATAAAATAAATCTTCCTCTTTATGCAATTTGTACTTCAACAAAGCTTTCCTTAATTCTTTTTGTACTAATCTTTCTCCAGTAACAGAAGTTTGCCAGCCATCAAATCTTACAATTTTTACAATGTCATCAATATCATTAACAATTCTTTCAACTATCGCAGGAGTTTGGTCATTCTTCATTTCAAGGAATAATTCTGTCAATGCAGATTTTGCTGTTTTTTGCTCTTGAATGGTAATGATTTCTTTCTCTGTTCTTAAAGTATCTTTTGCTAATTCACAAAGATGTTTGATGAATTCTACACTACTGATTAATCCTTGTTCTGCTCTATTTCTCAATTCTTCCAATCGTTGTCCTAAAGCTTTGAATTTTGGATTATTTGTATGGTTCTTAAATCTTGCAATTAATAACTTTACAACTCGCTCTGCTTCTTTTGGATTTTTTTTGTTCATTAATTCCTCAATGATCTCAGCATCCAATACCATTTCTTCCATTTCCGTATTGATGCCCTCAACATGAATGTACTCATGGATTAATTTAGTGGTTTGAGCACCTAATGCATGCCATAATAACCTTCCATTATCATCTGAAGTTGGTTTAACTGAGGTATAAACTTGTGAAAGCCACTTATAATCTTTTTGGTATTGGTTTAATACATCGTCTGGTGATAATGCTTCCCATAGTTTTGCAAGTAAAGTGTAGTCTTTGGCAAAAGCATCTCTTTTTTCATTATCGCCTATTGCATTTTGTGCAGATTGTAATCCTTCAAAACCTTCTATAGTTTTATCTACTCCTTCAAAATGATTTAAACACTTTGTCATGTATTCGGGGAGTTTATCTCTCAATTCTTGCAAATTGGTGATAACCGTTTTCATGGTTGCTTCATCAAATGCTAATGCTTGGGCAGTATCATCAAAAACGCCAAAATAATCTACAATTCTTCCAAATGTTTTGTTTGGGAAAAGGCGATTGGTTCTGCAAATGGCTTGTAAAAGGGTATGGTCCTTTAAAGACTTATCCAAATACATGGTTTGGAGAATAGGAGCATCAAATCCTGTTAATAATTTTGCAGTAACAATGATAAATTGCAACGAACTATCCGGGGTATTAAACTCTTCAACTATCTTTTCCTGTTTGTCTTTATCTACTCCCCACTTTTGTTTGAATTCGTAATCATCACTTGCTGATGAACTCATAACTACTTTGCTACTTTCAACTGGCATTAATTTATCCAATTCTTCTTTGTACTGGACACAGGCATATCGGTCAGGAGTAACAATCATGGCTTTAAAACCTTCTGGTTCAACATGCTTTTTGAAATGACTAACTATATCACTTACAATTGTTGAAACTCTTTCTGGTGCTTTTAAGAATACAGACATCTTTGCTGCCTTCTGGCTTAACTTATTTCTATCTTCTTCACTTAAATCATTTGCCATTTCTTTGAAAGCGGTATCTAAGGCAGACTTATCAATATGGTAGTTTGGAAGCCTTGGTTCAAAATGTAAGGGTAAAGTAGCTTTATCTCTAATACTGTCTTGGAATGTATAGCGACTCATATAGCCACCTTCATCTTCAATCGCTCCAAATGCCCAAAATGTATTCTTGTCTGCTTTATTAATTGGAGTTCCCGTAAGTCCAAATAAGAAGGCATTTGGTAAAGCAGCTCTCATTTGTCTTCCAAGATTTCCTTCTTGTGTGCGGTGCGCTTCATCAACCATGACAATAATATTATCTCGTGAATTCATATCAGGAGTAGAATCCCTGAATTTATGAATCATGGTGATGATAATTTTTCGGGTATCTTTTTCTAAGAGACGATTGAGTTCTTTAATGCTGTCAGTTGTGACAAAATTGGAAACATCCGCGGAGGCAAAAGAAGAAGTAATTTGGGAATCTAAATCCGTTCTGTCTACAACGATTAAAACGGTAGGATTGCCTAAGGCTGCTTGTCTTCTTAATTTCTGAGCTGCAAAGAGCATTAACAAGGACTTTCCTGAACCTTGAAAATGCCATATCAATCCTTTTTTGATTTTCCCTTCTAAAACACGATTAACAATTCCATTGGCTCCTTCATATTGCTGATAGCGACAAATGACTTTAATTTTCTTTTTTGAACTACTTGTTCCATAAACTGAATAAAATTGTAAAATATCCAATAACGTAGAAGGCTTCAATAAATGGGTGAGTTGCTGAGCAACATCATCTAAGCCTGCTATTTGATGTAATTCGTCTTTCTCATTTTCGATTCTCCAAGGCGACCAAAACTCCAAAGGCGTTCTCACTGCACCTATGTATAATTCTTTTCCTTCAGATGAAAAAGATAAAATATTGGGGACAAACAATTGCGGAACACTATTCTCGTAGGTAACATGAATATCATGTGCTCCATCATACCAGCTTACTGCGGGTCTGACTGGTGTTTTGACTTCTCCAACAACTACAGGAATACCATTCAGAAACAAAACCACATCCGGTATCTTGGTTTCTCTCGCTCTTATTTTAAACTGATTGGTTATGATATAAGAGTTCTTTTCCAATTGATTATAATCAATCAATTTGATTTTGACATGTTCACCTCTTTTTCCAAACGGCAAAGAATGTTCGTTTCGTAACCATTTCGCAAATTCTTCATTGGCTCTTACCAAACCCACATTAGAAACAGTAATAAGTATCGCTCTTAGCTTTCGGATAACCTCATCTGCAAAATCTGGATTTTTTTCAATACTTGGATTCAGACGAATCAAAGACGTTTTCAATTCTTTCTCCAATAGCACTTCAGTAATATCTCTCCCTAATACTTCAGCAGGCACATACCGCCATTTATTGGCTCCATAGTGAACGGGATTTTCGGCTACTTGTCCATTTTTGACATCATTTAGATTAACACCAGAAAGTTGGTGAATCACAAAATGTTCTACACTATTGAGTTCATTGAAAGCCATATTATCCAAGTATTTCGTCTAAGAGTTTTTGTTTGAGTTGTTTTAGGGTTTGGGTTTGTGAATTCAACAATTCAATGTTTGTATCAAATGATTTAAACAAAGTGATTAACCCTTGCTGCTTTTCTTTCTTTGGAAAAAAGAACCTTTGTGTTTTTAAAACCTTCCATTTAATTGTAGGAGAAAGAGAACCTTCTGATATTTGTATAGCTCTATTCATAAAAGCATCAGATTGCATAAAAAATGGAAGAAAGTCTTTTTCAATAACATATTCTTTTGCTCTTAATACCATTGAGTGAGCAGAACAAATTCCATCAAAATGAGAAACGGCAACTTTTCTTTGGTATGCCCTACGTTTTCCAAATATGATGTCCTCTTTCCAAATCAATAACTTTGTTCCTTTAACATCCGCTGGTACTCCTGTTCTTTTTATTGTTAAATTATCAGGGTCTAAGTGTTCTAATCCCACATAAATTTCCAATTCAGTTTTTCCGGGGTCAATCCTTTTCGAAATTTGATCAGCAACTTCATCGAAAGTCTTTTCTTCAAAGTCATCCTTTGACAAGTGATTACCAAATTCAAATTTTTCTGAAAACAAATCTCTTAAAAGCTGCCTTTTTAACCCTCTCAAATTCTCTTCCTGTGCTTCCGTTTGTTCGATTTGTGTCTCAAGAGTGAGAAATAAATTAAGGATACTTTCTTGTTCGTCTTTGGGAGGGAGTTTGAATTGATATTCTTTTAAGTCTCGCCATTTAACTCTTTTAGACATCGTGCCAGCAGCATTGCTGATTGCATAGTCCCAAAAGCAAGACGTATTAAAAATTAGAGTTAGAAATCGGGGAATAATCCTTTCATTTTTTCGTGTAATTACTATTGCGTCCCCTGAGCAAACTCCTTCAAAGTTCACATTTGAAGCCCTTTTTAAATAAGCATTTCGACGAGCAAAAAGTAAATCTCCATCAGAAAAATATTTCATACCTGACTTTAAATCTTCCGTTGAACCATAATTCTTTATAACAAAATCTCCAGATGTAAAATGCTCAAGTCCAACGAATTTATCATATTCGCTCATAGAAGGATTGTCAACTCTAATAGACTTTTCATCTGCAACATCATCTACTAAATGAATGTTCCAATTTTGTGTTTTCAATATTGTCATATATCAATTCCAATTTCATTCAGTTGATTAATCAAATCTTTGAACCCAGTTTCAATTTTTATTTGATTGGATTTAGATTCGGACATTAATTCTTCTAAAGATTTAGTCTGTTCATTTCCATTTGTTTTTACATGAAGTTGAACACTTAGGTTTCCGTCATTTTCCTTTAGAATATCTTTGGAAGTCATCACTTTTGAAAAGCCATCCTCATCTTTGAAATTCCAATAAGCATCCGCCATTCGTTTGATGTGTTTGTCTTTTAGATAGGCATCGCTTCTTTCCAGTCTTATCTCATCTTTACCATCAATAAAAATGATTTTTCCTTTTCGTTCCTTTGGTTTATTCATATTACAAACCAATAAACAGCTTTCCATGCTACTGTTGTAAAAAAGGTTTTTACCTAAACCTATAACAGCATCTACCAAATCTTCTTCAATCATCTTCTTACGCATACTCGCCTCCGCATCTCTAAACAATACGCCATGTGGCCAAAGAGATACACTTCTTCCTTTTTTAGGATTGAGGCTTTTAATGATGTGCTGTTGGAATCCATAATCAGCACAACCTTGTGGTGGAGTACCCCAAATATTTCTGCCAAATGGGTCATTGGCAAATTTTTCTTGGCTCCATCGTTTTATCGAATAGGGTGGATTCGCCATGATGACATCAAATTTTTTCAGTTCATCATTTTCCAGAATTTGGGGTTTATCTAAAGTATCTCCCTGCACAATCAGAAATTCGTCAATGTTGTGCATAAACATATTCATACGTGCAATAGCAGAAGTTATCAGGTTTAACTCTTGTCCGTATAATTTTAAGTTGCGGTATTCCTTTCCTTGCCTTTTCAGATACAAGGCAGCATTCAATAAAATCCCTCCAGAGCCACAAGTTGGGTCATACACAGATTCACCGGGTTGTGGATTGGTGATTCGGGTCATTAACTCAACAACGGTTCTATTAGTATAAAACTCAGCCGCTGTATGTCCGCTATCATCAGCAAATTTCTTAATGAGGTACTCATATCCATCACCCATCAAATCATGCGGAACATTTTTAGTCGTGAGATTCATTTCCGAAAAATGCTCAATCAAATCGATGAGCTTTTCATCGCTTAATCGTCTTTTGTTAGTCCATTGAGCATCACCGAATACATCATGTAATAATTCAAAATTGGCTTTTTCAATTTCACGTAATGCATTTTGTAGTTTCTTTCCTATATCAACAGAAACAGCTCTGACATCTTTCCAATGGCATTCTTCTGGAATTTGAAATCGATGATTTTCCCTGAACATTGCATAGTCTAAATCTCCATCTGATAATTCTAATGCTTCTTCGTATTCTTCATCCCATATATCGGATATTCTTTTGAAGAATAAAAGTGGGAATATATATTGTTTGAAGTCAGCTGCATCAATCATTCCTCTTAGAATATTTGCGGCTCCCCATAGGTAGTCCTCTAATTGCTTTTGTGTCATACTTCGAATTTCTTTAAGTGTCTATTCATTTCTCTTTCAACCTGTTCAAATGGTGGTAAATCTTGTATTTGATCTGCCATTGATTTAGCCCATCTTCCTTTATATTGTGGTAGCCGCTTTTCTATTGATCCATGAAAGCTTGATGGATCGATATCCTTTGATTCGCATTTCTTGATGAATTCCGGAACGAAATAGTCGACATCCATACCATGAATTTCAAGTAAATACCATATATCATAATAATCTCTTGGCTGGAGTCTTTGAATTGTGGATCTTAGTTTCTCAACTAAGACCTCTTCCAATGGATAACATAATAACTGATAATCCGGCAGATCAGAATAGTTAATAATTGCTGACTTAGTTACTGGATCAAATACTAATTCCTCGCTGCGAGAGATGTCGACTTTCACCTTTTTATTCGAACCATCTCCACCGAATGGTCCGATATATGAAATATAGAAGTTCATACCACCATCCTCGTGATCATTTTGATCAATGATCTTAAGAGGAATGTTAGCTTCTTCCTTTATATATTCAAAAGTCTGATCAAACCACTCTTTTAATTGATCATTCGATCGATCAGCAATCAATGTAAAGTCAAGATCTTCAGAGTATCTATAATCATCAAAGTATACCTTCTTCAACACCGTTCCTCCTTTGAAGACAATTTCTTTTGATAATTCAGAATGATTAGCAATTCCACATAATATCCAGGATAAGATATAGTCCTTTTCAATTTGAGAATCTCTAACGCCTACTTTATTTGCCCACTTTTGTATTTCGCCTGGTTTTATCATGTATAGAGAGCTGATTTAATTGTTTCTTCATCAATGTTTTTTAGAATTTTCCACCGAGATAATCTTTTACCTTCTTTTGGCAGTTCAGTATCTAACGTTGCGTATGAGTTTGATCTTAAAGTCAGTAAAGAGTTAATAATTTCCGTTCGTATATCTAATAATTCAATGAGATACCCCAATCTCTTAATCACTGATTGGGATTTGAATTGGATAGTGTAATTAAGAAGTTTGCCAAAATCTAATTTGTCCTTTGATTCGTAAATTGCTTTAGCAATTTCTACTATTCCTCCTGCATATTCTGGTTTAAATAAACAATCAACAATTGTCTTCTCTAAATCCGAACACAATACTTTATCGAATTGGTTAATCCATATTTTCTTACTTCCAAAAAAATGATTCTTGTTATGGTAAATAAACTGAAATTCTATCCTTTGAATTTTTAGTTTAGACTTCTTCTGCTGCTTTGAGACAACTATTTGCTGTTTTAATGAGGGCTGAGTTATTAGGTTGTGTAATTGTAATGCTGAGTAATATCCAATATAGTATTCAGCACTTTCAACTAAATGTTTGGTCAGTTGATGCCATTCCGGAATATATGTTGTGCTTGATTCACCAAGAGGTATAATTGCATACAGCCCTTCTTTAAGTCTTGATATTTTTCCTCTATTGGCCATATCACTCAATAGCTCTCTTATTGCACCTTTAGATGATTCCGGAAATTCATGATATACCTCCTCGATATGAAAACAAGATTGGTCTTGTTCCATAAATTGTGATATAAGTTTTTCTGAGTCTAATTGCATTTGTTATGTTTCATATCTTTAAAATCAGGTATTATCTGATTTTGGTCGTATCAAAGATAATAAAATTTAGATAAAGTTATATTTCATATCCTTGAAATCAGGATCTTCCTGACTTTGGTCGTATGAATAGTAACTATTTTAAGGGTTGGATATAAGAGCAATGTGTGCGATAGCACTCTTTGCTCTTGTGGGCTGGGATTTTTTTTCAGCTTGCATGTAACGGCCAGCGACATCCAGAGTGCGACCAATAGGGAGCATTATGTGATGACGCATGTTCTGCGCAGTTTTCTATAATTCAAAAGTATGTTAATTGTCTGATTTTAATTGTTGTCAAAGAATCATTATCATAGATTTCTTTTCTTATCCAATTTCCTTTATCATCATATTGAATTTCTGTTCTTTTTACTTCGTCTTTATATAATCCTTCTCCAATTTCACTATATCGCACAATTTTGGTGTCATTCCCGAAATTATCTTTAAAAGTCCATGTGCCATATCTATTTCGATCAGATTTATTGGGTATATGGAGGAAATTTCTGTATTCGTTTTTATCCTTATAATTGTTTAAAATAGTATAATCTCTGTCAACGATTATGTCTAGTATTAATTCACCTTCTCGATCAAAAATAAAAAACTTCGAATTCACTAAATTACCTAAAGAATCATATGAACTTTCTTCAACTTTGTTATCCAATGAATCAAATTCAAAAGTTTTGTAGTCAATTAATATACCGTCTAAGTCATAGAACTCTGTTTTAATCAAATGACCTGCCTTATCAAAGCTATTCTTTATCATTGGTGAGTCTTCGATTAATTGACCGAATCGATTGAAATTTGAGGTGTAAGTTGTCAATGTATCATTGTTCTGGATTATGATATCGTGGACTTTTAAGTAGTCATCAAAATAGGAGATAATAGATTTGGACGAAATTGATTTTTCATTATCGTGTTCAACCAATTCTATGATTCTATCATTGGAGTCATATCTAAATTGCTTTTGTTGGACCACTTTTTCATCAGAGTCCAAATATCTTATTTCAATAAGATTTCCATTCCCATCATAGTAATATTGATCAACGCTTAAGTTTGGATAATTTTTATGATCACGAAATTCTATTTGTTTTATGAGTTGACCTGATTTATTAAATTGATAAGATTTACTTCTAATTATCGGAACATCAAGAATCTTATTGAAATCACTATTTACAGCTATCTTCCTATACTTAGATTGTTGAAATTCAATTAGTTCTGTTGACTCATCTTTACTTTCAAATTCATATTCTAAAGTGGAATAAACATCACCTTCAATTTCCAAGTCTGCTCTTTCCTTTCTTATATCTTCGGTCCACCTTTCGACTATTTCCCATCGCTGATTTTTTAGGAGTTTATGGTCTTGTTCATGGCAACCAATCAAAATAAAGAATACTAAGATTAATATATAATGGTGATGTAGCAAGTGCTTATTTTTTAAATTTAAATTGCGCAGAACGGTCAATTGCATGAGGAGTTCCGACGATAGGAGGAATTACTTCATGCATACAGTTCTATGCTGGCTTTGAAGGTAATATTTTCTATCGTTTTAACCTTTCAGCGTATTCCAAAATATTTAATTCTAGTTGTTTTTCTATCTCAATTTCACTTTTATTTTCTGCAAGTGATTTAATGATAAATAAGAATGAATTTAAGTGTCTTGTCATATTCTGATAGTATTCATTCTCTCTAAAACTTTTTCTTAAGTCTGGTTTGGGTTCGTCCATAAAATTTATCTCTGACTCCATTGGTTCAGCCCCTTATTAATCGGACAAAATTTTCATGTTGAATACTGCGCATAATAAATATACGTAATTTTGTTTTGCGAGAACATCATCAGTGACCTTTGTACCGATGATTTTATAGTAGGCCTGCTTTTCTTTTTTTATGTAATACCCATCGAGGGTATTCAATAAAATGCGAGAACATTTCAGTTCGTATTACCCGATAATTTTATTGGATGCTTGTACCTATTAATCTCTTTGTGACAAAGTATATCTTGCCTATCGATTAGCAAATTATACTGCACCCGGCTGTTCCCGAGTTCTTTAGCCTCTATCTTGTCATCTTCCCACAATGCCCAAAACATCATGGGGCTAGTGCCTGCAATAGAACCATGAGGTCTTTGATTGTTATAGCACTTATAGAATCGTTCCAGCCTTAGTTCTAATTCTTCTAAGTCCTCGAATTTGTCCTTTTCAATTGCTCTGGTTAGCGTTTTATGAAAACTTTCTATGTGCCCATTTTCTTCAGGAGAATACGGATGAGTAAATACCTGATTGAGATAATTATCCTTAAAATATCGTTGGATCATATCACTACTAAATTGTTTTCCATTATCATTCCGTACTTCTATTTCTATTGGCTCATTAAGCATATCCGCTGGCTGTAGGTACTTTTCTATTACTTCATCCCATACTTGCTTTACTTGACTCTGCTTCATGGTATAACCTGCCGTCCAACATTGAAGTTCCCCCCGAAAACTAGACAGTGAATATAGTTTGATTACAAACCATTAAATTTACTGTTATGAGTAGAAAAAAGTACACCAGCAAATTCAAGACAGATGTCGTATTGGAGGCCTTAAAGGAGCGAAGCACGATTGCTCAGCTTGCACAGAAATATGATATCCATCCACAGATGATCACCAATTGGAAGCGAGAGTTTTTATCAA
>NZ_JAJNKB010000015.1 GCF_021533195.1 Portibacter marinus | reverse complement strand
GCTGAGCAATCGTGCTTCGCTCCTTTAAGGCCTCCAATACGACATCTGTCTTGAATTTGCTGGTATACTTTTTTCTACTCATAACAGTAAATTTAATGGTTTGTAATCAAACTATATTCACTGTCTAGTTTTCGGGGGGAACTTCAAACCTCTGACCACTTTATGTCGCCCCTCAGAATTATGTTTGTTGATAGAGTATGTACTAAACCCAACTTAAAATATTATCCCACCGAGATTGAGAAAATATGAGCAGTTACTAATCTGAGGTCGTTAGCCTTAAAACTTCTTCCTTAATTTGATTTACAGCTTTGTTTTTCTGCGCTTCAGTATCATATTCAACATGATAAAGAGCTTGTAATTGTAAAGGTAAGTCACTGTTTGATAGTCCGTGAATTAATAACGTACATATTTTTTTATCCAGAATAAAGGCATGGCCTAGTTCTAGTATTGCATCTGTACTTTCTAAAGATTTTTGTGAAGCTATAAAAACAATCATTTTTGAATTACGTATAGATTGCATCAAACTTTTATGCCACTCTTTACCTATAACAAGCTCTGATTGATCTCGAAATACGCATAGGTTAGTTGCATCTAGCTTTTGCTCAAGTTCTTCTGCAATTCCTTTATTACTTCTGGAGTAACTTATAAAAATATCATACTGTTTGTGACGCGCATTACTTGGTGTGGACTGCCTATGTTTTTTATTTAAAAGCCATAGATTTCTGGCATTCCTAGCATAGTGGAGAGCCCCAATGCAACAAATTGTTCCAACAGTAAATAAAAATGTCAATTGACTAATAAAAGTATGCAAAATGAGTTCCTCCTTAAAAAGTACTAAACATATTATACTAAAAACCAAAATAGAAGTCAAACAAAGTAATAGAATCTGTTTAAATTTTAATCGGAAAAGTACGGTACCAAAAATCATAATAATTATAAGTCCTGTATAGTATTCGGGAGTATTCGTAAAAGCGGTATACATAAGCGCATTAACACCAAATGAACATATAAGCAGTGCCGTAGTGACTAAAGCAAACCCCCTGTTTAAATAGAATTTTGTAAAGGATAAGAAGAATACTACCAAGCACAAAGTTGCAACAGTCAAGCGAATTAGTAACATTGTACAAAGTTCGCAACTACGATGGAGGAGGCATTCCCAAGAAATATCACATTCTTTAATTTCAAGAAGATAACGATCGAGTAGATGAAAGACAAGAAATAAGAAGATTCCTATTAAAATATAGAATCTGTGTTGAATGACATTGTCTGCTAAATACTCTGCAGTAAAGTCATCTTCAAGTTTTTTATCAATGAAAATTCCCTCATATTTCTCTACACTTGAATTTGTGGTAACCATAGCTTTGTAATTTGAAAATTTACATTTAAAGATCGCAAAAATTTAGTATACCCAATCGGTCCTAATTTTTCAGTCCCCATTTTATCAGATAATAATCATCCCAAGTTTAATATATAATTGAATATTGAAGTTCCGCAAAATTTCACACATCTTTCAAAGTGGTTTTAGTATTCACACGTTCTGTTGTACAGATTTCGTTCTCTAGGGTTTACTATCAATTCTTGATAATTATATCTTGAATAATAAGCTTCATCAATTATATTTGAAAGAGATTGATTTGTAGTGGGATATTCGTAAAATTTCGCATAACTGGAATCAATGTTTAATTTAACCCTGCTTGGAAGTTTTTTATAAGAATTCCGTAGTTGAATTGCGACAAGCCCATTTGGATAGCTTGCTGAAGGGTTTCTGAGTGATGCTTGCACTTCCCAATCTACAAACCTTCTTGCCCATGTACATTTTCCTACCAATACTATTGTTACTGTAGAATCCTTGAGATATTGTTCTCTTATCCTTCTCATTACATAGTCTGTGTTTTTTGAATCTACTATATCATCTTCCATTAACAAACCTCTCCGAATAAAACTGCCAGAGAATTTTTGGCAAAATTCATCAACTTCATCCTTATCCCTTCTATGAAAGGATATGAAACATTTGTGTTTTACTTTTTTCATATTTTTAAGTTTTTTCCATTAAGCAAATTTCTTATCGAAGTGATTAAAATTGTGGGGCATCTGGTTATAAAAAAGTTCTCTTCTTCCTAATTCATCCAGAAGAGTGATCTACCTCCATATTCAAATTATCTTTAGGAGCTTTTTTAAATTCATTACGAGAATAAATTAAATTTTCTTCAGTCAATACAAGAATTAACAAGTCTGTATTCTTTGGTTTAGATAAGAGATTTTCAAGGTAGTTTTCATTTTCTATGAAAGTGCCTTGATCCCAAATATCAGCCTGACAAACATCGTTTAAGCCTTTGGCTAAGGCATTTGCTATTGATAAAGCCTCAGAAGAAGAACCTATAAATACTTTTGGCTTTTCGATATTTTTATCACTCATACCAGCTATTAGATTCTTAAAAAATTAATCATCATAGAAACACTGTCAAACTTGATTCCCAGTTCCATATATTCAGGAAGTGGTCGAGTCAAATTGTATTTATATGCAATGGCATTTTTTATTATTAGTCTTTTATCCTTTACTCTGCCATACTCATAAGGTATCCACGTCGATCCAAATGAGTTATCTGTCATTATTGCAACAACGTGTGTGCAATTTAGCAGAGCAATCTCAATAATATTAGCCGTTTGTATTGATGTTATGTTTGTATTTTGTAATTGTGGATCTAAAACATCAAGCCAATAGTAAATTCCAGCGATACGAAGCATCGTAGCAACTCTCCGAGCGATTTGTTCATCTGCTTGTCGATGGGAGATAAACACTCTTTTTCCTACTGCATTTATCAAAGCTCTTTTTTCACTTAGTAAATCATTATATAAGGGTGAATCTACAATAGGGTTTTGTTCTAAATAACTACGTTTCCAGAATTCGTTTCCAATCACTCTATTATCCGAGAGTTCAGAATATCTATTTTCTCCAATCTTAATCACACCATCATTTATATAGCAAGAATAATTACTCATAACTGTTTTAGATCTATAATTTCTCTAATTTTTTGAACCACCTGCTTCCATGCATCTTCCTGATATTGATACTTATTCACAGCCTTTAGCTTTCTAGATTTATCATCAACTGGAAGAAATTGGAAATTACCTAGCTTTATATCTGAAGCGGTTAGATTAGTTTTCTTTTTTACTGGATAAATCCAATTTTCATAATCGGCATTTTTAATGAGTACCGGTATCAAATGCCTTTCGTCGTCACCGATCGTGTTAATTGCTCTCTTTAATTCTACTTCGTGAATGTAATTAGAAGCTATAAACCTCTGCGAAACAAGTAAAATGATGATGTCTGAATCATCCAAATTCTTTTTGATTTCTGAATCCCAGTCCATTCCCGCTTGTATTCTTCCGTCTTGCCAGACTTCAATCTTATTCTCTCTCTCCATACCAACTAAGAACTTTTGAAGCTCTTCCCTAAATTGATAATCATCGTGAGAGTAGGATATAAAAACTTTTAATGGTGGACTAATTTTATCTGCTAAGAAATGTGAAAACTTATATAGCGGAAATGATTTCTTCTTTGACCCTGCTTTTGTGCCAATAACATTATGAATATTATCTCTTGCTGCCTCTTCTATATCACGATATGCTACTTCAAACCCTTCTTCAATACAAACTTTCAAATCACTTGGAATTTTAAAGTGATTTTCGTTCAGCAAATTACCAACATCGGAAGCCTGGTGGTGATAGGCATAAAGTAAATTCTTAAAGATCTCCTCCAATATTGCCTCACTTGTAGTTCCCGCAAAAACATAAATTGTGAGATTCTCAAAATTACATTTGATATGTATCTTATAGCCCTCGTAGTTCAATACAATATCATATCTTCCGTAAAATTTTGATTCTGCTATTCTTCCAAGATTAGTAATTACCCTGTTCATAATGCCTAGAGGCATAAATTCATCAAAGGAGATAGAAAATGCAAAATTTAGATCTAAAATGGAAAGGTTAAAAAGCACATTTTTATCGAAGTTTAAAGGCAGTGATTGAGGAAAAATATATCGAATTTCGTTATCATTGATAGAATCCTCAAAAACCAGCCAATGTTTCTCTAGCACTGCTTTATAATCCCTAAAATGTTTAAGCTCGTATGCTTGCTTTTTATTTAAGCTACCTTTGGCATCTTTAATCTCATTTGAATTTAGAATACTATTAATGTCACTTCTAAATTCTTCCGGATCTACCCAAAGTGTTGTTTCAAGACCTTTTAAATGGGGGTAGTGAATAATTAAGCCCGCATAGATTAATCGATTAATAATTTTTCGATTTTGGTCTTGATTTAATAGTCCCCAATTCCTTGATTTCTTTTTCATCCATCTTCTCCACTCACTTACGGACCATTTATTCTTTTCAGTTCGCATTTCTTCCCAAGCGTTCAAGTAGTCTTTCACAGCTCCAGAAAAGGTGGGAACATCTTCAAATGAGTTATTGTGTGAATATAGAATATACTTTCTTAGCCAATTACATCTTTCTTTATCAATCCTTCTATCTGAAACTAAGCTAACCTTAAAATGCTCAATACCTCCAAATGAAAATTTAGTGATGTATTCGGAAACATTCAGATCAATTTTATTTTCAACACATAAAATATTATCAGTAAAAATCTTAGGATCACTGTCATTGCTTGATTGTTCTAAAATATACTCAACATTCCCTATCCAAAACTTATGATCAAAATTATAGTACGCTTCAGGCCTAGCTTCGTCTGTGTTTAGATTGATTTTATTTTCATCACTATCTGCAGCCCATACGATTATAAATGTGGCATCGTTAGTGAAAAATAATTGATATGTACTGTGATAGAAATCCTGTCCTCCAAAATCGTAGATGATGAATTCAGAATTTTTATTGTCTTTCCAGTAGTGTATTTGTAGTCCCTCTGTACTTTTGAGCTTTTGGCCTACTTTTTGTTTTTTTCTTTCTTTTAAAAAAGAAGTAAGACTCGTTTTGCCAGCATTGCTGTTGCCTAAGAGGACGATTTTATTTGGTAGATAGTAATTCTCTAATTCAGTTTCTTTATCCGCTATAAAATTGTCAAAGTCAGCAATGAAAGTGTTCAGATGATTACTAGTAAATTTGAGGTTATAGTCTTCTTCCTTTATATTTCTTAGATTATAAATGAAAGGATTTTCGTGAATTAGTAAGGTGAATTTATTACTCTTTTTCTTCCTTAATGATGCAATTACTTCTCGATCATTTTTAAGATCTGATTCGGAAATCTTATTATCACTTAAATCAACATATTCAAGCTGGGAATGATTTTCTAATCCAGCAATCGACGAGACCTGATTTCCTGCTAACTCGAGATGGGTGTAGTAAGGAGGCGAAGAAAAATCCAAGTTTGATATATTATTATTCGAGAGTTTGACTTTCTTAAGTTGAGTCTTGGAGAAATTAGGAATTGTAGTAAGACTATTGTTGCTTAAGTCTATAGTGGAAAGGGAAACAAGTTTTGTAATCTCTATGTAATCGCTTAGAAGATTGCGAGACAAATTAAGGTGAAGAAGTCTTAAAGGAAGCTTATCGAAATCCACATTTTTTAGCAAATTATGTTGAAGATCAAGTATTTGAATACTGTTGGGAAGATTAATGTCATTCAATGATTCTAATTGGTTACCATCGAGCGATACCTTAGTAACCATATTGTTAAATGGCAGGTCTAGAGTCTCCAATTTATTATTTGAAAGTAGAAGCTCCCTGAGATTTGGGAAATTTCTTTGGAAGGTTATTTGCTTAAGGTTATTATTGCTCAGATTAAAATACTGTAGAGCGCCAATACCAAAATCCTTTGAAATTTCATGAATGCTATTGTGTGATAAATCTAAATGGATTAGAGTTGGAGGAAGCAATTTAGCTAATTGTTGTACCTCATTGTCAATGGCAAGCTTCATATCAAAACAACCCGCTAATGATAATGTCGTAAGCTTCCTAAAATTTCTTAAACTTGAAGCATTTCTGAGTTCTGGAACTTTGGCGATTGTATTCTTAAAACCAGAACTTATCTTTTTACTAGGTACCCACCTGTTGTCGACTTTTTCGTAGTTGTTTGACAATACAATTTCTTGAAGCCATATCATTTGAAAAAGTTCCTCTGGTATTTCAGTTAATCCACAATTACCCAGATTAAGAATTCCAGTCCTCTCATCTTTCTCTTTTTCAATCCTTGTTTTCCATTCTGGTGCTTGCAATTTAATCTTGTATTTAGTTTGTTTTAAAATTAGTTTAGATTCTCAATTTAAACTGTTTAACTTTATCATGTAATCTACAACATCTGTGATCCTTCTGGCAATATTGGTGTAAGCTTGCTCTGGTCTTTGAAATGTAGAAACAGGTACACCACCATCTGGCAAAGCTTGAAGGTTCGAATATTCGAAATCCTTCCAAATGCATTCTTTGAGTATAATAGGAATCACTCTTGCAGAACCCTGACTATGACGTTCCATTGCTACTTTAAGTTCTTGTTCCCATATATAATTAGAATTGTTAAAATCAACACTAATAAGAAGAAGTATGATATCCGCTTCGTGCAGGGCATGCTTAATATTATCATCCCAAACATCTCCAGCCATTATGGCATGGTCACTCCAAACATCAACCTTACCCAAACGTTTTAAGCTAATCAGATACTTATCCAATTCTGACTTCATGGCTTCATCTTCGTGAGCGTAAGAGAGAAAAATTTTTAGTTTTTTCATCAAAGTATGGTTGTGGTGGGATATTTCAGCACGTAGGTTCCTTTAGGAATTTTAGTATTCTTTCTGACTGACATCTTATTGTCACTGCCTAGCTTTGAATAGACAAATCTCTCAAAACCTCTTGCTTCTACTAGTCCAACATTGTGCTCTAGTGTTATGATTTCAACCCCTGTGTCTTCATCCTCAAAAATTAATTGTTGAATATTGAAAGTCTTTTTCAATTCAGTTGGCGAAAACCTTCTATAATTCGATGGATATATACTTCTTTTCCTAATAGTCAAAGACTTTGGCCTTTTAGATCCAATTTCAACTTCGTTTCTTAAGGAATCAATCAAAGAACTCATATCTTGATTGTCTCCTTGAGTGGAACTAATTATTTCTCTCTGATTATCGACTTGCTCCTTAATTTTCACTATTTCGTCACGGTGTGAATCTCTCATTGAGTCAATCTCACTTTGGAGAGAGTCAATTTGTATCCCATACAATTCAATATCCATCTGCTGCACTTCTTCGCTATACTTTCCTTGATAATGAACATACGTTGTAACCCCAGTCCCAATCAATAAAAAAGCTCCTAGAAATACAAGCGTTAAAAGGTTAGCCCACTCTTGTTTTTGTACATAGCGTTGGAAGGCATTTAAATTCTTTATTTGTCCCATAATATTAGATTTTTGAAGCGCTATATTTAACGAAACTGACAACTGAAAGACTGGCAAACATCAATAACAAACCAAAACTAAGAAACTCTGCACCGAATCTGACATAGGTAAATAACGCTGCTCCTATTCCCAATAAACCATTGACATAGGTAATGATTAAAAAAGCTTTCCCCGAAGGAATGGAGATAGGAGTGAATTCACCTGTCACAAAGGAAACGATCTTTTTTACGATGTTTGAAAAAATGGAGTCGTTGTCAGATGTCTTATCTGTCGATTCCAGAACAGATTCTTCGGCAGACGGGATCATTTTCTCTTTAAGGTCTTTTAGTTCTGGAATAACATCATAGAGACATTTACTTGCCAGGACGGGAAGGATTTCCTTCTCTAACCTCTTGCGCTCGAGAATAATTTCCAATTGGTCTTCATCATTCAATAAATCAGCACTTAAAAGAGGGACCATTAAGTCGGCTTCTAAGGCATAATTCATCTTTTCATTTTGATCTCTTGCAACCTTAAAAAGCTCCTCTTGATCTAAAATTCTGACCACTTTACTTTTCTCAAATAATAAGAACTGCTTATATAAGCCTTTTAATATCTGTAAATCACCCGCATCATTAGAATGGGCGATGAAAATATTCTGAGTTATGTTTTGGTTTAATGAGGCTTTGTTTTTCATTGTGGATTATTTTCCAATGAGGGGAGTAATTTTAAGTTAAGTTACAATAATCCATCTTTTATTGTTCTAATTTAGATCAGATAAATGTTTGTCATATGAAATTAATTACGAGTTATCGTTGACTTTTTAATTCATTAATCAACAAGTCTATTCGACTTCTATAACTAGCATCCTCAGAGTGCTCTCTTAGCATCTCCAATGTTTCTGACGTGGTTTCCGCCATCCAATATTCTTGATCCGGAATCAAGTAAAGGGCCTCTTCTAAGTATTCTTCAGCCTTATCAAAATCTTCTCCAATCACGGACAGTTCTAACATTGTAGCTAAGTCCCAATAATCTGGATCGGATTTTTCAATTTTTCTTTCGACAGCAAATCTTACTAAGGGTAGATACTTATTGACAATCTCCTCTTCGCCATTAACCTTTGACAAAGTAACCAAATTAATTCCTGGATATGCGTCTCGCCAATCTGCTTCAAATCCCTCCCGATATTTATTAATGGCTAGCTTTAAGAGACCTCTAGCCTTTGAAATGTTACCTGCTTTTTCATTTTCTTTCCATGAATCTTTAAATACCCTACCTAACAGACTATTTGTCTCTGGGTCCGCTCCGTATTTTGCTATTAATCCTTCAAGTATCTTAATTGCCTTTTTTCTCTCCCCTTTTCTATTTAAAGCAAAGGCTAATTGTTCTTGAACCAGTTTTGTACCCTGTAAAGGTCTATTCATTTCTTCAAAACATTTAACCATTTGATCCCATGCACTATACGCTCTGTAGGACAAAAATAAATCAATTACCACTCCAGCTTCTTTTTCTTCAAGAGGCTTCAGTTCATCATGCAAATCTTCCAGAACTTGCAATTTTGCATTTCTAGCTTGTAATAATTTCTCCTTTATATTTTCATTGTAATCATTCTGCTTTCGAAATAAGTCAGTTTTTTCATGTGACAGATTGTGATGAACTTCAAGATCCTCTACTAAATCAAAAACAGGGCTATCAGCATTATCATTTTTCTGATTCATGATCCACGAAGTCAACTCTTTCAATGATTTAGTAGCATCTAAAAGCTTCCCATTTTGATTTAGCTCATACTTCAAAGTCCTCTGCATCACAAGATCAAACGGCAGATCACTATCAAAGGCGCTTATTGGAATAGTGGTATAAGGACGGATAGCATGTCTTATTCCTAATTCATAAAACACATTGGCATTAGAAGTCGTCAAGTCAGCAATGGCATACTCGCACAGAATTAGTCTTTCGAACATTGGTTTGTGAATCGACCCACCCATATGTTCTTCATCAGCCCTTATCGGCTCAAGGTGGCAAGCCACTACTGCAGGTTTAATCAATTCTCGATAAATTGCATCAAAATCAATCAATCTCCCTGATCGATCTTTTTTCTTCCCAAAAGGCATTAAAATAAAGCATAGTGGTTTCATTGCTAAATGTGTTATGATTATCTAAAATAATAATTTTTCGATGCTTGGAACTTTGATATTTTTCAGATGCTTTATTCGTGAGTTCTTTTTCAATTATTTATTGCAGCCGTAGATCTTTTCGTTCTAATAAGGGAAAAATGAGCAATCCATAATTTGTCGTTTTGGGAATTTTTTCTTTCTGATTTATTGGAAATCCGAGCTTGATATAGTTTGTTCATACATTCTTTAGAAAAATTACAGTTATATCAAATAGTTAGAAACGCAATTAAATTTGATCAGAATTGAAAAAAGGGTTCGATTTTGACAGGGTTGCTATTAAATTCACCTCCCTTTACACCAGCACCCCCATTAAATCCGGTTTGTCATTGACCGTTTGGTACTGAATGCCGGCGGCGTCCATGCGCTTGATTAAGGAAGCATAATCTTCGCGATGTTTTAACTCGATCCCCACTACCGCTGGACCGCTGGTTCTAGATGTACGTTTGGTGTATTCGAAAAATGCAATGTCATCATCCGGGCCCAAAACTTCTAGAAACTCTCGCAATGCGCCTGCTCGCTGAGGAAAACGGATGATGAAATAATGCTTTAATCCTTCATACAGCAAAGATCTTTCTCGTATTTCTTCTGTTCTCGTAATATCATTATTTCCACCACTGACCACACAAACGACATTTTTACCTTTGATTTTGGCGCGGTATTGACCTAAAGCAGCAATGGCTAATGCTCCGGCTGGTTCTACCACAATGGCCTCTTCATTATACATTTGCAGGATAACGGAACATACTCGCCCTTCATGTACCAAAACCATGTCATCCAGCACTTCCTGGCAAATCATTAATGTTTGATCTCCCACTCGCCGTACTGCAGCTCCATCCACGAAGGGGTCTATAGTTTCCAATTCTACCACCCTACCACTTCTTAAAGATTCATACATGGCCGGTGCACCTTCCGGCTCAACCCCTACGATTTTAGTATGAGGGCTCATTGACCTAAAATAAGATCCAACTCCGGCAGCAAGACCTCCACCACCTATTGCCATAAATAAATAGTCAGCAGAAACCCTTAGATCCTCCAAAATTTCAATTCCAACCGTTCCTTGCCCTTCAATGGTTTTGATATCATCAAATGGATGAATAAATGCTTTTTGCTCAGAATCAGCATAAATCATGGCAGCCGTATAGGCATCATCGAAAGTATCTCCGATCAGAACAATGTCAATGTAATCCTTTCCAAATCGTTTGACTTTTCTGACTTTTTGTTTGGGAGTAGTCGCCGGCATATAGATCACACCCTCTATGCCCAATAATTGGCAAGCCAATGCCACCCCTTGCGAATGATTTCCGGCACTGGCACAAACCACCCCTTTTGAGGCTTGTTTCGCTGTTAGCCTAGTCATCTTATGATACGCTCCTCTGATTTTGTACGATCGGACCGATTGCAAATCTTCTCGTTTCAGAAATACATTGCAATCATACTCTTCACTTAGCGTGATGTTTCGCATTAAAGGAGTATGAAGAATAACATTTTCTAATTGCTTAGCTGCCAACTCAATGCTTTCTTTAGAAATCATAGTATCGTATTTCAGTTTCTAGCTGCTAAAAAAAAGTGCAACAGATGGACATCTGCTGCACTTTTAATGAGTTAATTCGTAATTTAATCGTTAGAAGGTCTTAGCGATCTTACTGTTCTGCCTGCTCTCCACATTTCTGATTCTCGCAATTCTTCCAATTCTTTTTCTAATTTTTCTCGATAGTCTTTTTGACTGTTAGAATCAATTGACTTTTGAGCTTCTCTACCTGCTGCTACTTCATCGTACAATTCTTCGAACACGGGTTTCGTCGCATCCCTAAACTTTTTCCACCAATCCAATGCACCCCTTTGAGCGGTGGTGGAACAGTTCGCATACATCCAGTCCATTCCATTTTCTGCAACCAATGGATATAATGATTCTGTCGCTTCTTCCACAGTTTCATTGAACGCTTCTGAAGGGGAATGTCCTCGGGATCTTAGTAAATCATATTGAGCTGCAAAGATACCTTGAATCGCACCCATTAATGTTCCACGCTCTCCGGTCAAATCAGAAAATACCTCTTTCTTGAATGTAGTTTCAAAAAGGTAACCAGAACCAATTCCGATTCCCATAGCAATCACCCGATCCCGTGCTCTGCCTGTAGCATCCTGATGAATGGCAAAGCTTGAATTTAATCCTTTTCCTGCTAGAAATAATCTTCTCAGAGAAGTTCCTGATCCTTTTGGTGCTGCAAGGATCACGTCAATATTCTTTGGTGGAATAATATTGGTCCTTTCTTTATAAGTAACAGCAAATCCATGGGAAAAATAAAGTGCTTTACCAGGAGTTAGATACTTTTTTAAAGTTGGCCACATCTCAATTTGTGCAGCATCGGAAAGCAGATATTGAATGATGGTTCCTTTTTCAGCTGCTTCTTCGATGGAAAACAGGGTCTCTCCCGGGACAAAGCCATCCTCGATGGCTTTATCATATGATTTAGACGGTGAACGCTGACCAATAATGACTTTGAATCCATTATCTCTAAGATTCAATGCCTGACCGGGTCCCTGCACACCATATCCTATGATAGCAATGGTCTCATCTTTCAGGACTTCTCTTGCTTTTTCCAAAGGGAATTCCTCCCTCGTTACGACGTTTTCCTCTACGCCTCCAAAATTCATTTTTGCCATTGTATTAAGCGGTTTTGTTTATGTTTCTGATTAATTAATTTTCGTTTATGGTGATGTTCATTTCCTTTAGATATTCTAAAAGTTTTTCCATTGGTTTAGGAATCGCTACACGGCCACTTCTAACAAACTCAAAGATGCCATGCACCTTGAGGTCTTTAAACAGATCGTCCGTTTCGAATTCGTGACCTGTTTTTTCAATCACTGTATATTCAGGTTCTATTCTAAGAATACGTGCATTGTGCCTGCGTATGATCCTTTCTATGACATCACCACCTGAGAAAGCCTTTGTAGGTACTTTGTACAAAGCGATTTCCTGATGTACGATGTCGTCATTCGTATAATAAAAAGATTTTAGAACTTCAATTTGCTTGTCCAATTGACCGATCAGTTTCACCACTTGTTCTTCAGTTGTCTGTATGACGATGGTAAATCTGTGAATACCCTCGATAGAAGATTGTGAAGTGGTCAAACTATCAATATTGATATGTCTGCGGGTAAAAATTGACACAACTCTTGATATCAAACCAGTCCTGTTTTCCGTAAATACGGAAATGGTAAATTCTTGCTTCTCCATTATTCTAAAATTATTTCGGAAACTCCGGCACCCGAAGGGACCATAGGGAATATATTCTCTTCTTTGACTACCATGCAATGCAGTAAATAAGGTCCGTCGTAGTCGAGCATTTCTTGCAGACCTGCTTCAACTTCTTCAAGCTTGGTGATTTTTTTACCTGCAACACCGAAGCCTTCAGCAATTTTTACGAAATCAGGATTGGTCAGTGCAACCGATGAGTATCTTTTCTCGAAAAACAGTTGCTGCCATTGGCGTACCATGCCCAAATACTCATTGTCTAATAAAATGATTTTGACCGGCACGTTCCATTGCGAACACATCCCCAATTCTTGCAAGGTCATCTGAAAACCGCCGTCACCGATTACTGCGAGGCATACTTTATCTTTGTTTCCTAGCTGAGCGCCGAAGGCTGCCGGCAATCCATAACCCATCGTTCCTGCACCACCAGAAGACACCCATTGATTGGTATCATTGTAATCATAATATCTGGCTGCCACCATCTGGTGTTGTCCTACATCTGTAGCAACAATGGCTTTTCCTTTTGTCATTTCTGAGATCATCTTAATGACTTGTGCCATCTTAATTTTACCATCAGGGTCGGGAGCCATATCTTTAGAGATGACTTTCTCTTGCTCTATTTCTTCATGGTCGTCAAATATCTTGTTCCATTCCGGATAGGACTTTTTTTCTATCTTTTCTGTCAATGCGATCAGCGCATCTTTCGCATCTGCGTGTACAGGAGCATCTACGGGTACATTTTTACCAATCTCACATTTGTCTATTTCAATGTGTACCACTTTGGCTTGCTTAGCATATTTATCCAGGTTGCCGGTTACCCGATCGTCAAAACGCATGCCGATGGCGATTAAAACATCGCATTCGTTGGTTAAAACATTGGGGCCGTAATTGCCATGCATGCCCAACATTCCTTTGTTCAAGGGATGATTTTTGGGTATGGATCCCCAACCATGGATGGTACATCCAACGGGAATTCCGGATTTCTCTACAAAGATTTTGAATGCTTCCTGGGCATGGGCAATCTGAATGCCATGACCGGCCAGGATGTATGGACGTTGAGCATTATTGATCAGTTCAGCAGCTTTGTCGATTTCTGCCTGGTTTAATTTTGGATGAGGGAAGTAACTTCTAATCGCAGGTTTTTGATGATATATGAAATCGAGTTCGTCAAATTGTGCATCCTTAGTGATGTCAATGACCACAGGTCCGGGGCGTCCCGAATTGGCAATATAAAACGCCTTTGCAATGACCTCAGGGATTTCGTGAGCTTTGGTCACCTGGTAATTCCACTTAGAAACAGGAGTGGTACAACCAATGACGTCTGTTTCTTGAAAGGCATCGCTGCCCAGCACGGAAGAGTGGACCTGTCCAGTGATACAGACTAAAGGTGTTGAATCCAACATGGCATCACCGATACCAGTAATTAGATTAGTAGCTCCAGGTCCGGATGTGGCAATACAAACACCCGTTCTCCTGGTCACTCTGGCATAACCTTCCGCTGCGTGTATGGCGCCTTGCTCATGTCTTGCCAGGATGTGCGTGAGCTGATCCTCGTAATGATAAAGTGCATCATAAAAAGGCATGATGGCACCTCCGGGATAACCAAAAATAGTATCCACGCCTTCTTCCAATAAGCATTTGATAATGGCCTCCGCACCCGTTATTCGTTGTGCTTTTCCATTTTCACTTGCTGTTACTTTAGTTTGAGTAGCCTTTTCCATGACATCCTATAGTTTATTGATCTGTAACGCAACCTTCAGAGGCTGTAGATACAGAGTTGTAATATTTTCTTAAAATACCCTTGTGGGCTTTCGTTGATGGCTTTTTCCAATTCTTTCTCCTTGCTTCCAACTCTTCATCTGAAATTTCGAGGGTTAGTTTATTATTAACGGCGTCAATAGTAATAACGTCGTCGTCTTCAATTAATGCAATGTTTCCACCAACCTCTGCTTCTGGTGTAATGTGTCCTACTACGAATCCATGTGTTCCACCGGAAAACCTACCATCTGTGATGAGGGCGACAGAGTTCCCAAGACCAGCTCCCATAATAGCTGAAGTTGGCTTAAGCATCTCTGGCATCCCTGGTCCACCTTTCGGACCGGAATACCTGATGACGATGACTTGTCCAGGCTCTACTTTCCCTGCCACAATAGCATCATTGGCATCTTGTTCTTTGTCAAATACTCTGGCCACCCCTGAAAATATCTCTCCTTCTTTCCCTGTAATTTTAGCAACAGAGCCTTCCAGAGCCAAATTACCATATAAAATTTGCAGGTGCCCCGTTTTCTTTACTGCTTGGTCCATATCTTTTATGATGCTCTGATCTTCCGGAAGTGCAGGAACATCTTTTAAATTTTCCCTCAAGGTTTTCCCTGTAACGGTGAGGCAATCACCGTGCAACATGCCCAATTCAAGCATTTTTTTCATCACAGCAGGAACACCACCAATGTTAAAGAGATCTTCCATTACGTATTTTCCGCTAGGCTTGAGATCTGCTAAAAATGGTGTGATATCACTTAGTCGTTGGAAATCATCAATGGTAATATCGACGTCGGCGGCTTTAGCCATGGCTATTAAATGCATAACAGCATTGGTGGATCCGCCAAGTACGATAATGGTTCTAATCGCATTTTCAAAAGCCTCCCGGGTCATGATATCCGAAGGCTTGATATCCTTATCTATAAGGTGTTGAATGGCTTCGCCAATGCGTTTTGCTTCTTTATCTTTCTCTTCAGAAGTAGCGGGAATACTCGAGTTGAATGTCAAACTCATACCCATCGCTTCAATGGCGGAGGCCATAGTGTTGGCGGTGTACATTCCTCCGCACGCACCTGGTCCGGGGCAAGCTTTCTGTACTACAGCTTTATAGTCCTCCTCCGAAATAGTCCCGGCTACCTTTTGACCCAGAGCTTCGAATGCAGAGACGACATCTAATTTCTGATCCAGATGACATCCAGGACTAATGGTCCCTCCGTAAACGAGGATTGCAGGTCGATCCAGCCTGGCTATGCCCATCATGGCTCCTGGCATATTTTTATCACATCCCACTACGGCAATAATGGCATCGTACCATTGAGCTGAAGCCACGGTTTCAATAGAATCGGCAATAATGTCTCTAGAGGGGAGGGAAAAGTTCATGCCTGCTGTTCCCATGCTGATGCCGTCGCTTACACCTATTGTATGAAAGATTAGACCTATGAGTTTGTCTTGATTGATGTTGGATTTAATGTTGGCCGCAAGATCGTTCAGGTGCATGTTGCATGGATTGCCTTCCCATCCGGTGCTGACGATGCCTACCTGTGGCTTTTTTAAGTCTTCTTCAGTTAGTCCTAATGCATATAACATGGCCTGCGCCGCCGGTTGGGTCGGATCCTGTGTTACGTGCTTGCTGTATTTATTTTTCATATTTGTCATTCATTTTGTTTTTGGGCGCAATCTGCGATTGCTTTTAGGGCGGTCACTTCGTTCCCTGTTAGGGCGCTCGCTGCGCTCACTTTTAGGACGGTCACTTCGTTCCCTTTTGGGGCGCAATCTTCGATTGCTTTTAGGGCGGTCACTTTGTTCCCTTTTAGGGCGCAATCTTCGATTGCTTATGGGGCGCTCGCTACGCTCACTTTTGGGTGCTTGCGGAGCTCGCTGTTTGTGTTAAATCGTTCATTCAATGATGAAGAACTAAAATTCCTATCAAGCATCAAATGATGCTCGACGACCCCATTCTTAACTGCCGCTTATTAATCTGCTCCAAATCTTCAGCGATAATACTGTAAATCAAATCGCCTAGTTGAGAACAACTATAGTGTACTTCTACATCTAAGTCAATGGTCAATATGCCCTCATTCATACATAATTCAACTGCTCGCTCTACTTCATTGGCCTCTATATCCATCCCAAAGTGTCTGAACATCATGCCGACAGATAAAATCGTACCTAAGGGATTCGCTATATCCTTACCTGCTGCCTGAGGAAATGACCCATGTATAGGCTCAAATAAACATGATCTCCTACCAATGCTTGCAGAAGCCAATAATCCCAGGGAACCTGCAATGACACTTGCTTCTTCACTCAAAACATCACCAAATAAATTCGAAGTCAAGATAATGTCAAACTGAGAAGGCGCAATCATCAGTTGCATAGCTGCATTGTCAATATACAAATATGATGTTTCAACCTCTGGGTACTCAGTAGCCATCGCCCGAACCACAGACCGCCATAACCTGGAAGTTTCTAAAACATTAGCCTTATCTACCAGACATAACTTTTTACGTCTTTTCATTGCGGCTTGAAATGCCAAATGTGCTATTCGTTTAATCTCGTTTTCAGAATACACACAGTGATCATATGCAATTTTGCCATCTTCATAGCGCCCTTTTTTTCCAAAGTATATCCCTCCTGTCAATTCTCTATAAATAATCAGGTCAACATTCTTAATCCTTTCGTTCTTTAGCGGTGATAGATGCAGAAGTTTTTTATAAACCTTTATAGGTCTGATATTGGCAAAAAGTTGCAGCTTTTTACGCAAGTCTAACAATCCTTGTTCTGGTCGAATTTTAGCATTCGGATCACTATCATACATCGGATCACCAATAGCGCCAAGTATGATCGCATCCGCACTCTTGCACTTTTCAAAAGTGGCTTCCGGAAAGGGATTTCCTGTTTCATCAATGGCCTTTGCACCGATGAGTGCCTGATCTAGCTTAAATTCATGATTGTATCTGTAACCAATGGCCTGAATTGTTTTCACTGCTTGTGCGATTACTTCAGGTCCGATTCCGTCGCCGGGTAATATGGTTATATTTCTTAATCTTCTATCCGGCAACCGAGTATATCTTTGTCTTCAGCAGTTTTTCCAGATCAGAATCTTCTACCTGCTTAAGTCTATCTGCTAAATCAAGAAAGTGATCATAGGCTACATCCAATTCCTCTTTGGTTAAGTCATAGCCGATCAACTTGGATCTGTATGCTATAGCGGCTCTACCACTTCTGGCAGTTAATACAATAGATGAGTGATCAACACCTACATCTAGCGGATTCATAATTTCGTAGGTAGTTCTTTCCTTTATTACACCATCCTGATGAATACCTGACGAATGTGCAAAAGCATTCGCTCCGACTATTGCTTTATTGGGCTGAACAATCATTCCCATCCGCTCGGATACCAAATTGCTCATGTAACTGAGCATCTTGGTATTGATACCTGTTTCGAATTGTCCTTTAAATCTTTGATTTAAAATCATCACAACCTCTTCTAAAGAGGTGTTTCCCGCTCTCTCACCTACACCATTAATCGTACATTCAATCTGTCTGGCACCATGCTGTACACCCGCTATAGAATTTGCCGTCGCCATGCCTAGGTCATTATGACAATGGGTGGATAAGATGGCCTTATCAATATTTTTTACATTGTCTCTCAGGTAAGCAATTTTAGCAGCATATTCCTCAGGTAAGCAATAGCCTGTAGTATCCGGAATATTAAGAACCGTCGCTCCTACTTTAATTACTTCTTCGCAAACTCTGGCAAGAAAAGCATCGTCTGTTCGCCCTGCATCCTCTGCATAAAACTCCACATCTTCCACAAAAGACTTAGCGTATTTTACAGCCGCCACGGCTCTTTCCAACACTTTATCCTGCGTAGATTTAAACTTGAATTTTATGTGGGAGTCAGAAGTGCCTATACCAGTATGAATCCTTGGCTTTGCAGCGAATTTTAAAGCCTCTCCAGCTACCTTAATGTCATTTTCTACAGCTCTGGATAAACCACATACTGTAGCTTTCTTTATAATTTTGGAAAGTTCCGTGACGGACTCAAAGTCTCCAGGACTGGAAACCGGGAAACCCGCCTCTATTATATCGACGCCCAGTTCTTCCAACTTAAGCGCTACTTCTATTTTTTCTTTCTTATTTAACTTACATCCCGGTACTTGTTCTCCGTCTCTTAGTGTAGTGTCAAAAATGTGGACTTTTTCAGCAGCCATCTTTCAATTTGTTTAATTTCTTTAAAGAACTTATAAATATATTTCAGTGTTTTACATTTCCCAATTCAAAATTCCATTATCTTACGATTTCAAATGAAAATAGAGATATCATAAAATATTGTTAAATAGATAGTTATAGTTATTTAAAGTACGATGTCAAGTAATCATAACTCTTCACTCATCCAGTTAATTAATTCGCTTTCACAGGCCGAAAAACGACATTTTAAGCTCATGTCCAAAAGAACCAATGGATCGAGAGAACCCCTTTTTATCCAACTCTTTGACTTTCTTGACAAATACCAAAACCAGGAAGATCAAATCATTGCTCAGAAAATTTCAGGTATTAAAAGAAGCCAAATTGCAAACATTAAAGCACATCTATACAAACAATTGCTTGCCTCTCTGAGACTTTACCACAGAAGCAATAACATTGACATATATCTCAGCGAACAACTGGATTATGCCTATGTTCTATACGACAAAGGAATGTATAAAGCTAGTCTGGAGATACTGGATAAAGCAAAAAATCTGGCCATCGAAAAAAAGCAATATATGGTAGCTCAGAATATGGTTGAATTTGAGAAGCATATTGAGTCTCAGCATATTACTGGAAGCATGTCAGCAAAGGCACTGGAGCTGGATGAAATATCACACTACCTGATCCACAGAAACCAAAAGTCTGCCAACCTATCTTCAGCTTCCTTGCAACTTTATGGACTATATCTTAAGCATGGTTACATCAGGAACAAAAGTGATTATAGATATGTGACAGATTATTTTGACAAGTTGATGCCCTCTTATGATTTGCAGGATCTCGATTTCTACGAGAAGATGTATTATTTCCAATCGCATGTATGGTATTCCAATATGATTCATGACTTTCTTAATTACTATAGATACGCACAGAGGTGGGTCAACTTATTTTTGGAGTATCCGGCAATGATAGAGAAGGAGATGTCTTCTTATATCAAGGGCTTGCATAACGTTTTAAATGCTTTATTCCTGGCAGGGAAATATCGAAAGTTTAAAGAGAATTATCAACTGTTAGTAAACCTCGATACGCAGGAGCAGTATCAAATAAATAGGAATGTGAAGTCCCTTTTATTGCTTTTCGAGAACGTGCATCTGATTAACTTACACTATATGCAGGGTAGTTTTACAGAAGGTTTGGCAGCAATTCCCAAGCTGGAACAATTGCTAAAAACCAATGAGTATAATTGGGATCCGCATCGAATAATGGTTTTTTATTATAAGATCGCCTGTCTATATTTCGGAGCAGGGAAAAATGAGGAATGTATTCATTATTTGAATTTGATCATTAATAATTATTTCCCCAAGGTTCGTGAAGACATACAGAGCTTTGCCAGAATTCTGAACTTGATCGCTCACTTTGAATTGGGAAACGAGTTGCTAATATCCTATCAAATCAAGTCGGTCTTCCGCTTTTTATCGAAGATGAATGATCTTCATGAAGTACAAAAAGAGATTTTTAAATTTTTAAGGAAAACACCTCGTATTCAGCAGGAAGAATTGGATGAGGAATTTAGAATATTGAGGGACAAATTGGTCGTCATTCGCCAAATGCCTTTCGAAAGGAGGCCTTTCCTTTATTTAGATATCATTTCCTGGTTGCAGAGTAGGATAGAAGGCGTAAAAGTGGAAACAGTAATCGCCAGAAATTTTGCTGCAGTTCAATGATTGAAATTTAGATATTGTGCATTTGTTTTAATCCATTAATAGAACATTTTGACACTAACTTTATTACATTGGCACTAGAAGTAAATATCAAAGTAATAAGATGGACAGCGACTTGATTAAAATTCAACAGAAAGTAAAGAAATATCACGAAATTTTAGAGAACACTAAGCAGTATAGAAAAGACTGGCACGACGGATTGAAAGAGTTGATTATGAAAACGCTTAAAAATATCTCATCTAAAACGGGACTCGATGCAGAAATAGAAGTTCAGGATAAAGTGGAGAATATGGAATTGATTGTTTTCAATTTAGGAAGGACCACTAGCGGTATTTCTGAAAAGGTAGACGAGACGGTGAAGCGCCCTATGATCAAAAGCAATGGTGCACTTATTTATCAGCAATTGTTCAATGGAAAAGTATTGGTTATGGAATCTCTTCCACACATCGAAGGTTACGGTGACCCCAGGCCTCCTAAAACCATTGAAATTTTGAGGCCAGATGAGTTGAAGAAACCTTTCATCTATAGACACATGGAAATTTTTCTAAAGGACGTGACCGATTGGGAGGATTACGATGATGATGAACCACAGCAAAAGGCCGGATTTAATCCCATTGGATTCAATACCCAGATCATAGAGGAAGAGGATTAGAGAATATCGATTAATGGCAATCAGTTTGTGACCGAACTATAGCTCAGAAGGTGGTTAGTAGATTTGAACTGGGTGAGAAAGACCTATTTTAAACTGTCGATTTCTGCTTCAGCAGGCATTTCAAAAATAGACTGATCAAATGATTCTTGCATCAACTCCACGTTTTGAAACAAGTTTTCATATCTCTTTTCTGTGATGGTGTCTCCTGAAGTTCTGTATCCAGACATTTTCTCCGGCAGCAAAAGGCCACTGATTTCTTTCCATTGGCTATAATGCAGCGCGTTGTATTGGTCTCTCTTTTCTTTTGAGAAATAAGTAACTGTATACATCAGCCATTCCATCTTTTTGGTGTCGGGGTCATAACACAAAATATATTCGTCATCCGGAGCATCTCCCACATCGTTGTTGTAAGAAATACTTATCCTATTCAATGTTTTTCCTTTGATTTCTGCAGGCTCCATAACATCATAATTAATTCCGGGATCAGCCAGAACAAACGGCATGGCATAGAAATAGAAAATTAAGTTGTGATAGAACCTGGCTGAATTTCCGCCATAAGCTTGTTTATCTGGACTCACCCAAACTTCTTCGCCATCATATCCAATGACCCAATTTCCACCCTCTAATCGCACTTTCCGGTTACTAAGATCGATTTTGTGCAATTCCTTTTTGTCGCCGCGATTGAACTCATAAGTCATGGCCTTCATTTTTTGCCATTGTTTCAGTCCGCCATGAGCCTCAAGTACAGCCTCCATTTCATCGGGCATATTTTCATAAACATCTGAGTATTGAGTTTTTTCAGATGTTGTACAACTGAAAATAAGGATAGAACAAAAAAGAATACTAGCGACTAAAAATTTCATTCGATGTAAGTTTATAGTTGGATGTCTATTTTTGAAAAACTTTGTTTAACCACAATCTCTACAATATTTCCATTTAATCGTTGATAATAATCCACCTTATTCCCATCTACCTTTATAGAAAGTTCGGACGCGGACAGTCCAATAAAGTGAACTCTATATTTGCTGAATTCCGGAGTAAACTGACCTTCATAAGTTTGTGTCAATGAAAAATTTGAGAGATTTCCTTCAGTTATAAACTTCGTGTAGCGAAAGGCCCCGGCTTTATAGTCAAAGCCATCACCTCGATCATGATAAAAGCTACTTTCTGTAACCTTCCTACTATAATAAACTTTTAAAGTTACGGTATTCACAATATGCTCCCCCACATGCTGCAAAACAGGATATAATGGTATCACGGCACCTTCTCTAAAGAAAACGGGAATTTTAGACAGCGGAGAGGGGATAGCATGGGTTTGATTACCGGCAAAGTATGCATTTGATTCGAAATCGTACCAGACCCCTTCAGGTAGAAAAATATTCTTTTCTTTTTGGCCCTCTTTCATGATAGGGGAATAAAAAAGGTGATCCCCTAAATATCCCGATTCGTTATTGTTCCTCAAATAGGGTTTTTTCATGCTGCCATTGAAAATGACCGGCCTGAGTATGGGCTTTCCAGTTATGGTGTGCTCATAAAAGCAAGTATAGATATAGGGCAGCAATCGATACCTTAACTCTATGGCCTCTCTTACTAATTTTGTGGCTTCCTCCCCGAATGTCCATGGTTCCTGGTCACCATGATCTCCGGAAGAGTGATTTCTAAAGAATGGATGAAAAATAGCCAATTGCATCCATCGCACAAATAATTCACTTGAAGGCTGATCAATAAAACCACCTACATCAGAACCACAAAAAGAAACACCACTAATGCTTAATCTGAGGGTCTGCATGTGTGCTAAAAACAGATGTTCCCAGTTGGCCAAATTGTCACCTGTCCATGTACTACTATATCTTTGCATTCCTGCAAAACCGGATCTAGTGATGATCAACGGTCTTTTATCTTTTGCAAACTTTTGAAACCCTTCTGAAGTTGCTCTGGCCATTTGCATACCATAAACATTATGGGCCTTTCGATGAGAACAGGGATGACCATCATAGTGATGTCGCACATCAGGTGGAAAAGTTTTGGATGGGACTTCAAAAATGGCCGGTTCATTCATGTCTGTCCAAATTCCGGAAAGTCCAACATTGGCCACCAGATCTCCAAACAAACCAGCCCACCAGGTTCGAACTTCGGGATTGGTAAAGTCAGGGAAATAACACTCTCCAGGCCATACCTTGCCTTTCATATGCGGTCCATCAGATCTGCGGCAGAAATAGTCTTTAATTAAGCCTTCTTGAAAAACATCGTAATCAAAATCAATTTTGATTCCCGGATCTATGATGGCCACGACTTTGAAACCGTCCTGTCCTAATTCAGAGACCATTTCCTTGGGTTCAGGAAAGCGTTCCTGGTCCCAGGTAAAACAGCGAAAGCCGTCCATATAATCAATATCAAGATAAATGGCATCGCACGGAATTCGCTCTGCTCTTAATTTGGCAGCAATTTCCTTCACCCTCGATTCCGGGTAGTAAGACCATTTACTTTGTTGGTAGCCCAAAGCCCACATCGGTGGCAGTTCAGGGACTCCGGTTAGGTTTGCATATTGACTACTCACATCTAAAAGGTCATCACCATGCAAAAAGTAATAGTCCATTTCACCTCCCTCAGCCCAGAAACTGACTACTTCATTTCTTTCATGACATATGTCATAATGCGTTCTGAAGCTATTGTCAAAATAGATTCCATAAGACTTACCCTGATGGAAGCTATAGTAAAGGTTTATGTTTTTATACATGGGATCTGATCCCCTGTGGTATCCAAATTGATCCGTCCCCCAATTCGTGAATCGCTTCCCTCTCACGTTCTGACCAGTGGTTTTATCTCCTAAGCCATAAAAAGCTTCGTCGACAAATGCTGTTTTACTCATTTTTACCATTTCACCACCATATTCGTAATTGGATTCCCAATGAAAGCCTTTTTCGTCAGAGCAAAGAAGTACTCCTTGATGATCGTAAATATGCACAGAAATGGGATCTTTCAGAATATGTATTTCCAGCAGGTTGGTTCTGATGATTACTTTGGAGCTTTCCTCTCCCAACGCATAACTCACTTCTTGTTTACTAAAGGTGGGATCAATGGCATACGAGAAGTCGGCTGGGAAAAAGGGATTGACGGCATACCTGAAGCGAATGATTTTAGGTGTCATCAATTCGATTCTAAGGTGGCACTGGTTGTCCGCTGAAATCGTGAAAATTTGATCTTCGTGGTGTAAGCTTACAAAACGACCAGGATATTTTTCCTGATGTGCATATTGAATCGCTCCTCTCATTTCGATCATTTCTTCACAAGTTGTAGTGTTGGCATCGCAATTATATAAAACTCTATCATCTATAAAGACACCTTAACTAATAAAGTTTACCACTACAAATTCTTTTTTCTTCATATTAAAACTATCTTTAAAGTATAAAAGATTTTAATACAGTTATTTATGTCTTATAAAATACATTAATATGATGTTTTAGGCATAGTTTATGTTACTTCTTTCATATTACTTATTAAATACTTAAAATTTATGAAAACTACAGGCTTTACAATGATTTTGCTATTGATCGTGGGATCATTTAGCTCCCTAAGTGCACAGGATGTTTGCCCTACCATGAACACGATGAAGGAAGGTTCCTGCATTCTGATTGAATATCCAAGCGCAGATGCTGCTTCAAAGGCAATAGCTGCACCTGCCGAGATCTTGGTCATTTCAGAAAGTTCACATGAAGAATCGAACGGGACTTACATTGCACAATCTAGTTGCTCAGGTACAGAAGTGATCTATACCAAAGCGGGTCCGTGCAATTGTTCCTCTTATGATGGCACGATTGCAGGAACTTTCAATTTTATTCAATCTGAAATGACATGTAAATATGATGCAGCGGGCGTTTTACCTGTGACCTTCTCTTATTTCACGGCTGAAAAAGAAAGAGATATGACAGTTTTGAAGTGGGCAACCCAATTTGAGTCTGACAACGAAGGCTTTTATGTCGAAAAGAGCAATGATGGTAAGTTTTTCCAGGAATTCGCATTTGTAGTAGGAGAAGGTAATTCATCTACAGAAATTGACTACGATGCTGTAGACAGAGATCCCTTTTCCGGATTGAATTATTACCGATTGAAGCAAGTGGACTACAATGGCAATGAGCGATATTCTGAAATTGTACAAGTAGACTTTAGAAGCAATCAATCTATGACGGTCAATTTTAACAGAAATGACGAACAATTAACCATACGATCGAAGAAAAACTTACAAAGTATAGAAATCTTTGATATGGCTGGAGTGAGAATTTACAAGGACGCATTAAAATCAAATGAAAACCAACATTTCATTAATCTTAGCGGACAGAAGAAGGGTCATTTCGTGGCAGTTATTACAGATGAAGTAGGAAATGTTGAGACCCTTAAATTTTCTAAGTTATAATTCCATCAACTGCTGAGGTGAAAGCCTCAGTAGTTTTCCATTTTCGCTGTATTGGAATTCACTGGTGACGAAAATACTTTTAGGTATTTCCAATTTACTGAGTGACTTAAAAATTTCTGCAGCAATGTTCTCCTTTGCAACCATCACCAGTTGCTCTCCAAGAATAGGATGACTTTCCTTTGTGAGATAAAATTCACCAGGATAGTGTGTGCGGATTTTTTTTTCGATTTCTTCTACGATCAGTTTGACACCTCCGCTATTAATAACATGGTCAGATCTCCCTATCCACTTCATTTTTTTTGATCCTTCTATTATTGCAAGATCATTGGTCAGCAACGGTTCGTCCAGAATTTTGGAAGCGTGAATAAACAGTCTGCTGTCTTTCTGTACAGCAAATGAAACCCCTCTCAAGGCATGAAAAAAATCCTGTTTTTCACTTAAGTTTTTCACGGCCACATGGCTTATGGTTTCTGTCATACCATAACTGTGGTAGAATGTATTGGGTAGTTTTTCAATTTGTGCCAATGTGTGAGGTGAAATATCTGAGCCACCAAGAAGTACTTTCTTAACTTTCCGAAGCTGTGTGCTCGCATGTTCGTCTATTAAAATGGCATTTAATTGGGCAGGGGTCAAACTACAAAACGCTATCTCTTCTTTAATAACAATTTCAGATAAGGGGTTTAATTTGGGTACAACTTCTAATACTTTTAGGCCCCCGATGATGGCTCTGATAGCAAGCATAAAGCCACCTATTTTGTTAGTGGGAAGTGCCAACAGCACTTGCTCGCCCTTTTTTAAATCGAAATACTCCAGAGACATTCTGGCAGAAGCTTCAATTTTACTTTTGCTTAAGCGAATGGTCTTGGGTTGACCAGTGCTTCCTGAAGTCTTGATTTCAATAAAATCTTCTCCGCTAACCCACTTTTGTAATACCTCAGAAAAACTCATTTAGTTCCCAATTTTTTGAGGTGTTGTAGTGAATTTCTTCATTTCGGATCTCAAGAGGGCTAGCAATATTATCAGTATACAAACTACCAGTACCGAGACCTTGATGACCGATAGGCTGAAGTGTATAAGTCCACTGGCTTATGGCGTTTAGGCCAATGTTACTTTCTAGGGCTGAGGTAACCCACCAGCCAATGCCTTTTTGCTCAGCATCTCGTATCCATTTCATACTGCTTTTTAAACCACCCAATAAACTTGGTTTTAATATGATGTATTGAGGATTGATTTGATCGAGAATAAATGTCGAAGAACCGATCAATTCTTCATCCAATGCTATTGCGAGTGGCGTATGCTCACAAAGTTCAGCCATCAGTTCAATTTGACCAGCCTTGACGGGTTGTTCTATGGAGTGCAATCCGAATTCACTCAACCTTTTGAGTTTTTCAATGGCTTGGTCTGGTAAAAATGCCCCATTGGCATCCACCCTTAAAATTAAATCCTCTTCAGAAAAAGTATTTCTGATATGCGCTATAATTTCCAATTCATCTTCAAAGTTGATGGCTCCTATCTTCATCTTCAAGCAAGTGAAGCCTCGTTCTAAAAGGTTTTGTGCTTGTGAGAGCATGTCATTTTTATCACCCATCCAGATTAGACCATTGATGGGTATGCCAGCATTTCCGGATGTAAATTGAGATGGAAATAAAATCTGTACGCCATCATTTTCAAGATCTATTAGCGCACTCTCCAAACCAAACTTAATAGATGGCCACAAGTCTAAACTTTCTAAAATTTCCGAAATTGGTCTCTCAACGTTGATTTCAACTATGATGTGGTTCAATTGATCCAGATAGTCAGGCCGATCATCCAGGCTCAAACCCTTCAGTACGCTACATTCTCCTACTCCTTTTTGTCCAGCACCATTCTCAAGAATAATAAAATAGCTCTCTTTTTCATGCAGGACACCCCTGGATGTACCGCTGGGTTTTTTAAAGTGCAATGTTTTTTTGTGGTATCGCGCTCTCATTAATGGGTCTCTTTATAAATGAAACGGAAATAATCTTTAAGCACTTTGTCATTGATGATACGAGGAGTGAATACCTCTAAAATCTTGGCCTTACTTGATGAATGGTAAAAAGTTTCCAGAGCGAGCGCAAGTGATGCTTCGTCATGGACAGCTTCGTATTCTAGATCAAATTTCTCTGCATTCTTTTTTGCAGTCATATCATGATGGGCCTCGAAGTAATTGCTTAATTGATTGGTTTTCGAAGGGCCATCGATAATTCTAAAGATGCCGCCTCCCTGGTTGTTGATGACTATGATTCTCAGGTTAGAATTGATATAGTTATGCCAAAGTCCATTGCTATCATACAAGAAACTAAGATCTCCTGTAATTAGAGTCGTGGTTCCCAGGTAATTGAAAGCTGCGCCACATGCGGTGGAGGTACAGCCTTCTATCCCACTTACTCCCCGATTCGCAAAATAGGAAATGTCCGGTCTTTGATTGAATAGTTGTACATACCTTACAGAAGCACTGTTGCCCATCTGCAACATGGAATTTCGTGGGAGGTGAGGCAAAATGATGCTGAATGCTTTTAAGTCGCTAAAAGCGGCTGATTGGATAAACCGATCATGTGCACTACAACATAATTTCTCTCTTTCGTCATACTTACTTTGAAACTCAGAAAAGCTGTCCTGAGAAGGTGGTTCAAAAGTAGTTAAGAAATCAGCTGGAGCCATTTTAATGTGATGTGTCAGATGCTGGAAAGTGTCATTTGGGTTATTGATGCTGTCAATGTGCCAATGGGATTTTATGGGAAGGCTGGCCAACAAAGATTTAATTTTTTTTGAAATGATGGAATGACCAAAGGAAACCAGCAGATCAGGAGTATATGGCTCTATATGATTGCGGTCAAAACTCTCAATTAACCTATCAATACATTGAAAAATGATGGGGCCGTTGACATTGGAGTGAGATTCACATAGTACGACCACTGAAGAATCCTTAGCCAACTCATTGATCCTTTGATTGATCACAGGATTGTTAGGCAGCATTCCGCAGATGATCATTTTCTTCTCATGAATCTTCCAGATTGCCTGCAATTCTTCGAGGCTTCTTGCTGTCAGCGCTCTTTTTGTTTCAACAGGTTTGATGATTTTTGGAACATGTTCATTTTCTTCTGTTTCGTAAAGAGGTTCTTCTAAAGGTATATTGATATGAACAGGTCCGGGCACAGCATTGTGTGCAAGGTTGATCGCTTCGTTTATTATTCTATCGTTATACCACTGTTCCTCTGAAGACTTAATATTTTGGGGAAGCTGAAAACTCTTCAGAATATAGTTGGAGTACAGGTCAAGTTGTCTCATGCTTTGTCCTGCTCCCTGATCAATCCATTGAACAGGACGGTCTGCAGTCAGTATAATCAATGGAATTCTTTGGTAGTATGCTTCAGCGATAGCAGGTGCATAATTCAATGCCGCAGTCCCAGACGTACAACAAATGACGGATGCTTTTGAGGATTGTTGGGCCAATCCCAGCGCAAAAAATCCGGCGACCCGTTCGTCTGTGATTTGAAAATGAGTAAATGACTTATTGTTGTCAAACTCTATGGCGAGGGGAGCATTTCTGGAACCAGGAGAAACGACAATATTGCTGATTCCCTTAGACTCACAAATTTTAACAAGAGATTGGACTGATTTCTTCGTAGTTGGCATCCTTTTCTAATAAATCGGTCAATGTAGACATTTTAACTTTTGTTTCCTCCCATTCCTTTTCGATATCGGATTCTGGAGTAATCCCTCCACCGGCAAACAAATAGTAGTTATCACCGGTAATTTTCATACATCTAAGGTTGATGTAAAGGTTGAATTTGTCGGGTCCTTCTACATATCCTAAGAATCCACAGTAGTAAGACCTTTCGTATTTTTCAACTTCATATATCAGATCTAAAGATTCTTTTTGCGGGAGTCCGGATATGGCTGGTGTTGGGTGTAATTTTTCAAGGAATTGTTGAATTTTTTCCAGAGGAATTTGGAGGGTGAAATCTGACTTGAGGTGGTAAACTTTTCCTGTGCTGGATGTCCTGACTTGTGATTTAACAAATTCTAAATCTTGAGATTCACAAAGGGCGATAATGTATTTTTCAACCAGGCGATGTTCGTCAATTTCCTTTCTTGTCCACTGGGGCGCAGCATATTTGTGGTCAATTTTTAATGTTCCAGCAAGTGCGACTGTTTTGGCTTTTTGGTTAGCATAAGAAAGCAATAATTCAGGACTGGCACCTATCCAGATTCCATCACCGGGAATATGCATGGCATAAGTAAATGCTTTGGGGTATTGATTCGACAATTTTTTAAAAAACTCATCAATGTATAGTGGTCTATCAAGTTCTTCTTCCTGGACTCTGGAGTAAATGGCTTTTTTAAGGTCTTTCTGATTAAATGCTTTCAAGTAGGTTTTCAGATCTTCGACATATTGTTCTTTACTGACTTCATATATGTCTTGCTTCGGAATCTTGGACTTGGGAAGTTTGTGGAGGTCAATGTTCAAGTTGGCCAGTTCCGAATAAAGAATATTTGTATCATCTGAAAAGTGAATTGGCTTGCTAGTCTCTTTCGTAGAAAACGGAAAAATGTAGAAACCGGGTTTATTAATGCTTGTACCTTCGTAATGATCCAATGGCTTATTTTGGATGATAATTCTGGCTTCTGCACCTGGTTCCCTGAATAGCACAAACGGAATTCGGTTCTTGATCAATTCTTCGATCCACTGTGTTGCATCTTTCTTCGACATGCAGATATAACACATGGAAGTATGGATTTGTTATATGTGTGGTAAGATTGTTTCGGTTTTGATCTTACGATTTTAAATGTGCTGGATGATCATATTGTTAATTTGGTGTTATTGATTTTGAATGAAGGTTGGGCTTACAGCTGAAGCAGCAAGTTCTGAATTAAACTAATGCTATAACCTAGCTTTAGTCGCTTCTTTTAGATCCTCGGAATCTTGATATATGAAAGAGCGTTCCCGAAGGGTTGAGTACGACAGTACTCAAAGCGAATGAACCGCGAAAGCGGGTGGGCGGGCAAGGGCGATACAACAATTCACCCTTAGGTAACTTATAACCTAGCTTTAATCGCTTCTGTTAGATCCTCAGAATCCTCGTATATGAAAGAGCGTTCCCGAAGGGTTGAGTACGACAGTACTCAAAGCGAATGAACCGCGAAAGCGGGTGGGCGGGCAAGGGCGATACA
>NZ_JAJNKB010000014.1 GCF_021533195.1 Portibacter marinus | reverse complement strand
TTGGAAGGAATGAGTTTAGTGGCGTATTCGATTCGAAAGAATGAGCATGAAGAGCCGTATGAGCTGAGAGGTTCACGTACGGTTCTGTGAGAGGTTTAGGGGTGAGAGTCCCCTTTACCTACTCGATATTTTAGTTTTTCTAACAGGTCATTATGGCGGTAGCTTGACTCATGGTGAAGGATATCTTTTTGGAGGATTGAATAACAAAGAACAAGACTATGATTTAGGAGCGGTAAAGGATATGGTTTCAGCCTTGTCTGATGTAGATACCTTATCTACAAGTCAAAAAGAAGATTTGAATCTTGAGGTGAGAGCCATCATAGCACACAATTGTTATCAATGTCATAGCGAATTCAAAAAGAAGGGAGGACTTGCTTTAGACAGTAAAAGAGGATTATTTCAAGGAGGTGAGAATGGGGTGGTCATCGTACCAGGATCAGCCGAAGAAAGTGAAATGTCGAGAAGGATTAATCTACCTTCTAATCATGATGAAGTCATGCCCAAAAAAGGCAAGACTTTACAAAAGTCTGAAATTGACTTGATAGATTTATGGATCAATCAAGGAGCTTATTGGTCAGATAAAACAACGGGGAGTTTCAAGGAGGCACCATTGGCACTCTCCAAACCTATAATCGATCAAACAAGCATATACCTCCATCCAGTAGACATCATCGTCAATGAATATTTCTTAGAAAACCGTATCGAATGGCCTGTTAAATTAGAGGACAAGGACTTTGTACGAAGGGCACACCTGGACATCACCGGATTGCTTCCGGACACTGAACTGGTCAACTGGTTTATTAAAAATGAGGATCCCGATAAAAGAGAAGAGCTGATCAACTATCTCCTAACGGATGTGACAAATTATACAGAACATTGGCTCACTTTCTGGAATGATTTACTCCGAAACGACTATAGCGGACCAGGTTTTATTACGGGTGGAAGAAAACAAATTACAGATTGGCTTTACGCTTCTTTATTGTCGAATAAGTCTTACAATGAAATGACAAAGGAGTTGGTAAATCCTAACAAAGCCTCGGAGGGTTTTATCAAAGGGATTCAATGGCGAGGAGTGGTGAATGCAAGCCAAAGAACTGAGATGCAAGCTGCTCAGAATATTGGACAATCTTTGATGGGTGTGAATGTAAAATGTGCTTCCTGTCATAACAGCTTTGTCAGCAACATTACATTGAAACAAGCATACGAATTTGCTTCTATTTTTGCAGAGTCTCCTCTTGAACTGAATCGGTGTGATAAACCAACTGGTGTCATGTCAAAGGTCAGTTTTCTTTATAATGAACTGGGATCTGTGCAAGCAGAGACTATAGATGAGCGACTTGAATTGCTGGAAGACGTAATGGTCCAACCGGATAATGGCCGACTTTACCGAACTTTAGTCAATAGAATATGGAAGAATTTAATGGGAAGGGGCTTGGTCGAACCCGTTGACGAAATGGACAATACGCCATGGAATCATGAGTTGTTAGACTGGTTGGCTTCGGATTTCATCGAGTCAGGAACAGATATTAAGCATTTACTTAAAACCATTATGACTTCTAGGATCTATCAATCCAAGGCTGTTTCAGTAGATAATATATCGGATTTAAACGACGATCAATTTGTTTTTTCTGGTCCTATAATGCGCAGACTGACTGCCGAGCAGTTTTCAGATGCCATTAGCAAGGTGATAGCGCCCATGTTTCACTCCGTAGGTTATCATCCATGTGAAGAAATGCTATCCAATGATAGATACTGGCATAAAGAGCTCAAATTTGATCGTGTGGTATTGCCTGAACCTGGGGAACGATATTTTAGATGGAAATTGAATATTAAAGATGACTTGCAAAAAGCCGAATTAATGCTTTCAGTAGATCATTCCTTTGAGTTTTTTGTCAATGGTCAAAAACTTGCAGAAGGTGAAGACTGGAGAGAAGTGAAGAAGCTAGATTTAAAAGACTTTTTAAAACAAGGCCAAAATTTGATAGCCATCAAAGCCAGTAATGAAGGTAAACTGGCCAATCCAGCGGGCATTTTGTACGCTTTGAAAATGATGGATGAAGACGGAAATGAAGAGATCATACAGGGTGGTGAAGGGTGGAAGAGTTTTGATAGTTTACCAAATCCATCCTGGAAAGATATTGAATATGACGATAGACAGTGGGTCAATCTGGAGAATTACAGATCAATGCATTGGGATAAATTGCTTGATTTTACATCTAATGAGAATGATCAAACTTTTGCAAGAGCGAGTTTGGTCAAACAACACCCTTTCCTCAAAGCACTTGGGCGCCCTACCAGAGAAAACGTGACCACAAGTAGAGATCAGCAAGCCACTCTGCTCCAAGCGTTGGAACTGACCAATGGAGCATTTTTAAGTCAGGTTCTGGAAGAAGGTGCCAAAGAATGGCTTGTGCGCTATGAGGAACATCCAGAACTGATGGTGGAGCAGCTATATCAGGAATTGTTATCCAGAAAGCCTACTGTCAAAGAAAAACGAATTGTCAGTAGAATGCTTGGACCATTTCCCAATAATACTTCGGTTCAAGATCTTTTTTGGGCTTTGATACTCCTCCCGGAATTTCAGTTTATCAGTTAATCAAATTCTATGCAAGAATCTTACAACTCGACCAGAAGAGAATTTATCAAAAAAATGACTACGGCAAGCGTTGCTGCTGCTTCGATATCTATACCGACCTTAAGTTTTTTAAGTGCCTGCAATAAAGTCGCATCGGTAAATTCATCTGCCGATAGGGTTATTTTACTATGGATGGCAGGAGGGATGGCCCACACTGAAACATTTGACCCAAAGTCATATGTCCCTTATTCTAAAGGCATCGAGAGTAAAAAAGTGTTGAGTACTTTTCCAAAGATTCCTACAGTAGTAGATGACTTGTTCTTTTCTGAAGGGTTGGAGAACATCGCAGGAGTGATGGACAAAGGCGCCATTATACGTTCTTACAAATCCGGAGACTTAGGTCATATCCTTCACACCCGGCATCAATATCATTGGCATACCTGTTATGAACCACCGCAAACGGTGCAAGCACCACATATTGGTGCCTGGATTGCAAAAGAACTGGGGCCTGTAAATCCAGTCATTCCGCCCTTTATTTCCATTGGCCAACGATTTACTGTCGGGGAAGGCGAGGAATTGAAGGCGTTTCATACTGCTGGCTTTCTAGGATCGGAATACGGACCTTTTCTAATTCCTGATCCCAGAACCGGATTGGACAGTGTCAGACCGCCTACGGGAATGTCTTTAGAGCGGTTTGAAGCACGGTATAAATTGTATAAGGATTTAGCAAATCAAAGCAGGGTGTTGGGAAAAGGAAGTGATTATCAAAAAGAGTCCTTGTCCAGGTCAATGGAGCAAGCTTATAAGTTACTGAACTCACCGGAGTCCAAGGTTTTTGATTTATCACAGGAGTCTAAAGATGTCATTGAAAAATACGATACAGGAAGATTTGGATTGGGGTGTTTACTTGCCCGAAGACTGGCTCAAAGTGGTGGAAGATTTATCAGTGTCTCTACTGAATATGAACCATTTTTGGGCTGGGACACACACGAAAATGGACATCTGAGGGCGAGAACCATGAAGGAATTGATTGATAGACCGATCGCTCAATTGATCAAAGACCTGGATGAGTCCGGTCATCTGGATCGCACCCTGATCGTTCTGGCTAGTGAATTTAGTCGCGATGCTATCATTGAGGGTAGGCCTGGTGAAAAGGTTCAGGATCAGGTAGATCAGCCCGACGTCATCGAAGATGAAAAGTTTTATGGCATGCATCGTCATTTCACGGATGGAAGCTCAATCCTGATGTGGGGCGGAGGCATAAAAGGGGGCAATATTTTTGGGAAAACTGCTGATGAGCGACCATGTGCCTCTATTGAAAACACAGTAGTCATCGATGAGGTTCATCAGACCATCTATCATGCATTAGGGATAGATCCAGAAACGCACTATGAGATAGAAGGCAGGCCATTTTATACCACCCCGGATGGGCATGGGGAGGCGATCATGGAGTTATTCTCCTAGAAAAATAGCGTCGGTTTATTTTTATAGTAAATTCAACTTATTGATCTTCCAAATAGATATTGAGCTGTAAAAATGTTCATCTACAGTCTCAATATTTTATGAAATTTTGGACCTATTCCATCGTCGATTCTCACGAAATATACGCCTTTAGGGAGATTGGAGAATTCTTGTTCAAATATAGTATTTGGATAAATAGTATCTTCAATAATCAACTGACCATAATTGTTAAACACTGAGAAATCTACATCAGTATCTAGATTATTTTTAAGTCTAAGTGTAGTCTCGATTGGATTCTGAATCACTGCCACACCTTGCAATTCTTTCAAATCCGGATATTGAGCAAAAAAGGAGCATTCAAATTCGTAAAACTGCAAAAAGTCAACAAAACTCATCTTCTCTGGATTAAGGGAATAATCCACTTCAGAAATCATTCCGCTGACGGTATCATTTTGAACACTTAATATTTTATTTAAGCATGATTGAGTGACAAAGACTGGATAGTTGGCAATATCTATTTGATGTAATTCTGGGAACTTAACAATGATGGTATCTGAATAAGTCGTAATAGCACGATCACAATCGTCAGCTGCATCAATGACGGTCAATGAATCCAAATTTAATGGAAAACCGAATAGTTGATCTATAACTTTAACATCGTAATATTTGATGCCAATACTTGTATCCGGGATATAAAAAGCGTCAGGTCGTTCTATGATTAGCACACTCTGTTCAACATTAGAATCAGTGCCTTCACAAAAAGTATGATATACACAATCACAAGCGTAGGTATAACTTATAGTAAAAACAAAAAATGCTGCAATTATATATTTCATAATTAAATGACCTAAGTATGTAATTAACACTCATATTAGTGTTGAAAATCCTGAAACCTGAAAGGCTTCAGGATTATAATGTAAACAAAATAATTTAATTCCTAATTCTCTCCGGGATCCAGCTCAGGCTTCGGACCCTCATGATCTGATTCTCCGTCTTCGTTCTCAATATCCTTAACCGCATCCTGGACTTTCTTTGTGGCCCTTTCCAACTCCTCTAAATCCCGCTCACGCTTCGTTTTTTGCGGAGTACCATTCGAAGAAGATTTGGGCGAACCACTGTCCTCCTTAATTTCTTCAGAGAACACAAAACCTTTATTATCTGTAGTTACATAAATGGTATCTCCATCTACCAACGATCCACCGAGTACAAACTTAGAGAGCTCATTAATGATTTCATTTTGAATGACTCGCTTAAGCGGTCTTGCACCAAACTGCGGGTCATATCCTAAATCCGCCAGTAGATCCATTGCAGAGTCAGTCATAACAATTTTCAACCCTTGACGCGCCAAATTTTTCCTGAGTCTACCCAGTAATAAATGTGCGATCTCCTTGATCTCCTCCTTGGTCAACGGTAGAAACATGATCTTTTCATCGATCCTATTTAGAAACTCTGGTCGAAGATTGTCCTTTAAGGCCTCAAAAACTTCCAGTTTTGTGGTTTCAATAATATCCTGACGGTGCTCTTCACCTACTGCTGCAAGGTCTTCGAAATTTTCCAAAATCACATCAGAACCCATATTGGAGGTCATAATAATGATCGTATTTTTAAAATTAGCTTCACGGCCTTTATTATCAGTTAGTCGACCATCATCAAGAACCTGCAGTAAGATGTTGAAAGTGTCCGGGTGCGCTTTCTCGATCTCATCCAGTAATACGATACTGTATGGTCTTCGGCGTACTGCTTCCGTCAATTGACCTCCTTCATCATACCCTACATATCCCGGAGGCGCTCCAACCAATCGTGAAACGGAATGTTTCTCCTGGTACTCACTCATATCTATTCTGACGATAGCCTTCTCATCATCAAAAAGAACATCGGCTAATGTTTTAGCGAGCTCAGTTTTACCTACACCCGTTGGACCCAGGAATATGAATGAACCTATAGGTTTATTTGGGTCTTGCAAACCGGCCCTTGACCTCCTTATGGCATCTGAAACGGCAATTACAGCTTCTTTTTGACCGATGAGTCGCTTACCTATTTCTTGTTCCATTCTAAGAAGACGTTCTCTTTCGGTCTTCATCATTTTTTGAAGCGGTATACCTGTCCATCTGGAAACCACTTCTGCAATATCGTTAGCTGTGACTTCTTCGTTTGTGAATCTTGAACCCTCAGGCAACTCATCAAGCTTTTTTTCTACTTCTTGCAATTGAGACTGCTTCTCCTTCAGATCACCGTACCGAATTCTCGCAACTTTTTCAAAATCACTTTCTCTCTCTGCAACTTCTGCCTTGTGTTCCAATTCTTCAATTTCCTTCTTGATCTCCTGGATTTCATCAACAATCTCTTTTTCAGATTTCCAGGCTGCTGTTATGGAGTCCAGTTTTTCTTTTGCGTTCGCAATTTCTTCGCTGATGACCTTGAGTTTACGCTTATCTCCTTCTCTCTTAATGGCCTCTTTCTCGATCTCCAGTTGGCGCACTTTGCGATCCCACTCATCTACTTCTTCCGGTACTGAATCCAATTCAAGTCTGAGTTTTGCAGCCGCTTCGTCAATAATATCAATCGCTTTATCCGGTAATTGTCTTTCCGTAATGTAGCGATGTGATAATTCGGCGGCAGCCACCAATGCTTCATCCAAAATATCCATTTTATGATACACCTCATAGCGGTCCTGGATTCCCCTAAGTATAGAAATCGTATCGGCCACAGATGGCTCGTCAATAAACACAGTCAAAAACCTTCTGACCAAAGCCTTATCCTTTTCAAAGTATTTCTGATATTCATCCAGTGTGGTGGCTCCTATGGTCCTGATTTCTCCACGAGCCAGTGCGGGTTTCAGAATATTAGCAGCATCCATAGCTCCATTGCCGCCACCGGCACCAATTAAAGTGTGGATTTCATCTATGAATAAGATAAATTCCCCTGCAGATTCCTTGACCTCTTTGATGACAGATTTTAGACGTTCTTCAAACTCTCCTTTATATTTTGCACCAGCCACCAAGGTAGAAATATCAAGTACAAAAATTTGTTTGCTGAGTAAGTTCTCAGGGACATCACCCTTGACAATTCTCCAGGCAATTCCTTCAACAATGGCTGTTTTACCTACGCCCGCTTCACCGATAAGAATGGGATTGTTTTTCTTTCTTCTGGATAGAATGTGAAGAATCCTTCTGATCTCCTCATCCCTTCCCACTATAGGATCTAATTCCCCGGATTCAGCTCTTTCATTCAGATTGATCGCAAACTTTTTAAGTGCATTGTAATTGCCGTCGCCACTTTGATCAGTGACTTTTCGGCCTTTACGCAGCTCTGTAATAGCATCTTTCATGCCTTTCAAACTGCCACCTAAGCCTTTTATGATTTTAGCAGTTTTATCCGTACCATCTATAATTCCGAGCAGTATTAATTCTACGGAGATAAATTCGTCTCCGTATTCTTTCATTAATTTTTTGGCTTTTGCCAATGCTTTATTGGAGTCATTCGATAAATACTGTTTTCCACCACCTTCCACTTTCGGTAGTGACGCGATTTCGTCATTGAGTTCAGCCTTTAACTGGCCTACATTGACACCCATTTTATTGAAGAGGAACTCTGGAATTTTATCATCGATTTCCATAATTCCCATGATTAAGTGGCTGGTGTCTACCACTTGTTGGTCCTTGCCTCCAGCGATTTGCTGTCCGCGAAGGATGCTCTCTTGAGCTTTTATAGTGAAATTATCGTATGTCATTGTATTGTATTCTTTCTTATTTATGTCAATGTTGCACCCATTAAGTATCGGTCGGTGCTTAAAATTACTTTCATTTATTTAGGAAACAAATATTTAGCCATCGTGTTCTATGTTCTTTATTCGGAAAAATTGTCATGAAGTGGGCTGATTTAACTGACAAAATTTCTGCGTTTAGGATTCGGATAGGACCTCGGATTTCAATCCGAGCTTCTCGGGCTAAAGCCAAGAGGTCCTAAGTCGGGTAAAAACCCGGGGACCTGTGCTCGGACTGAAGTCCGAGGTCCTAAGTCGGGTTAAAACCCGGGGACCTGTGCTCGGACTGAAGTCCGAGGTCCTGTATCGGGTAAAAACCCAGAGGTCCTAACCTACTTTCTCAAAAATCTAAGGTCCGATTGTTAACAACTTATCTCGCGGATTTATTAATCTATATGAAGAAAGATAAAATTTTCTATCGAAGAAACCTGCCACACATTCAACCCATTGGCGCAACTTTTTTTATCACCTGTTCCTTAAAAGGTGCGATTCCAAAGGAAAAACTATTGGAGTTACGAAATAATTATCATTCAAATATTAGGAGTTTCCCACGAAATACTGATCGGCAAACTTCAAACTTTATGAAATATGAAACTAGAAGAAAGTATGTTACCGATTTAGAGGAGAATTTACATGGTTCGTCGGGACCAAATTTTCTGGGAAATCCGGATATCGCTCGAATCCTCTTGGCAAGGATAGAGTCCTATCACATGCAATACTATAAGCTTCTGGCATTGTCCATCATGCCTAATCATTTTCATATGCTTATTGACACCAGCATTCAAATAAAAAGTCTTCTTGAACCAAATACTACTCCAGTAAATTATGTGCAGTTAGATCAAATAATGAAATTAATTAAGGGAGGATCTGCCAGGTACATCAACCAAAAAAGAGGCATAATTGGTGAAAAAGTATGGGAAGAAGAAAGCTTTGATATTTATATGAGAAATGAGAAAATGGTTCAAAATGTGATATCATATATTCTTGATAATCCTGTGAAAGCGAGACTTGTAAATCACTATGAAGAACATCCCTTTACCTTTGTGAATTTAGAGGTATAGGACTTTGGTTAGGACCATGGATAGGACCTCGGATTTCAATCCCAGCTTCTCGGGTTAAAACCGGAGGTCCTGTGCTCGGACTGAAGCCCGAGGTCCTGTGCTCGGACTGAAGCCGCGAGGTCCTAAATCGGGCTAAAGCCCGAGGTCCTGTGCTCGGACTGAAGTCCGAGGTCCTATAAATCTTTTTTTCTGAAAATCAGGTAACTTGAAAATATCAATGCCAATGATAAAACCATAAAAAAGACAAAATTGAATACCCTAAAGCCGAATCCCGGTGCGAAAATATTGAAATCCAAATAGTAATTGGGTGAGATATAACCTAACCAATTGACCTGTTCAACAGCCTTGGAAATGGCATCCAGAAAATAAGACCCAAAAACAATTCCCACTATAATACCCATAAAATTTACCCTGCCATTAATGATCATAGACAGAAATACACCCAGACTGGTGAAGAAAATCAATAAACCTAAACCATGGGTATGCATCGTTCTAAATATTTCCCAATTCACATTGGCCTCGCCAAAAATTTTGACGCCTACATATGCAAATAAAACCTGAATACTGAAAATTAAAATAAGTAAAGTGAATAGTGTTACCATCTTGGTTTGAAAAATCTGCTTCCGCGTCAATGGTTTGGTCATTAAAAATTCGGAAGTCTTGTCTCTTTTTTCTTTAGAAATGATAGTGGCTCCGTTGGTACCCGAATAAATGCCCATCAGTAATACCAAATAGAAACCATAATAGGTATTGTACAAACCAACAATGCTCGTAAACATATCGGGATCTATTCCGAATGCTTTCATCATTGCAGGTGGGAGCATTTTCATAACGGAGGCAATAGAATCACCTGCATCAGACATGTAAGGGTACATGGCCATTGTCGTAAAAGTCAGAATAATCAAAACTGAAGCCCAAATCAGTAAATATTTGATATTCCTTTGAAGTTCCTTACGGTATAAATTCCAGATCATATTATCGTTCGTAGTAATTCATGAAAAGAGATTCCAAATCTGGTTCAGTCATCGTTACATCGTATATATTGTACTGAGACAACCACTGCACCAACTCATTCATGGATCCTAAATATTCAAAAGAAAGTTTATTGTTGACAATGGATTGTTTCTGAGCACCTTCAGGCAGTTCAAAATGATCGGGAACAACTCTAAAGATTACTTTCACCAACTTCATTTGCTTTTTTAGCAGCGTATCTATGTTTTCAATTTCCACAATTTTGCCATTTCGAATAATAGCAGCTCTTTGGCAGATTCGCTGAATCTCAGAAAGGACATGTGAACTAAAGAAAATGGTGATTCCTTCTTTATTCAGCTTTTTAAGATAATCGAAGAAAACATTTTGCATCAGTGGATCTAAACCAGACGTAGGTTCGTCCAGAATGAGGACTTCGGGTTCATGGACCAAGGCTTGTATTATGCCACATTTCTTTTTGTTGCCAAAAGACAAATCTTCGATTTCTTTTTCGAGGTCAAGTTCAAAAATAGAGGCCAATTCATGTATTTTCGAATAGTCTGTGATGCCGTAAAATCTGCAATGATATTCCAAAAGTTCGAGAGAGGTCATCTTGTCATAATAATCTATCTCAGAGGGCAAATAACCTACTCGCTGTCGAATTTTTGCACCATCCTTGAAAACATCGACCCCTAAAATCTTTGCTTTTCCGGAAGTTGGAATGAGCAATCCCATTAAAGCTCTGATTGTGGTAGACTTACCGGCACCATTGGGACCTATAAATCCGTAGACCTCACCCTGTTCCACTTGTAAACTCACCTTTTCGATCCCTATATTCTTACCGTAATATTTGGTAAGGTTTTCTATGGTAATTGCCCTCAACTTTTTAATACTTTTTGATTAATTGTAGCCCTTTTCATAAGATGAAAGTGTCGTTTCAATTGATTTTTCATAAATTCATAAAAACCTTTTAGCCCAGTTGCCTCAAGATAAAACCATAGTATGCACTTTTGTTTTATGGATCAGCATTAATTTTTCGGTAATGTTTGGCCAATTTACACCGTATACTTTTCAAAAGTACGACTATTCCAATGGTATTCCCTCAAGCCCAGTCAATTCGTTGACCGAAGACAGTGATGGATATATCTGGATTTCCACCTGGAACGGCCTTCATCGATATAATGGTTATGAATTCAAAAGTTTTTGGAGTGATGAGGAGAACTCATTTTCATTAAATGATACTTATGCGAAGTTTGTACACGAAGACAATGAAGGAAGGCTATGGGTCAACTCCGGACGCAGATTGCAGCTCTTTAATCGCCTGAATCAAAACTTTGAAAGTGAAATCGATGGAATCCTCTGTGATTTCGATAATGAAATTCATTCCATTCATCAATTTTCAAACAGAGTACTATGCCTTGAATCAACCGAAAAAATTATAGTGTATTCGCCTGAAACAGATTCGTGCCTTTACTTACCCTACAACGTTCAGGAAAAAGCAGGTGTAAAAGGACCTTTTTTAAGAGCTGTCCACCTTGATCCGGATGGAAACTTATGGTTTGGATCTGGAAACCCATGGGAAAGTGAAAGGGGAAAAGGACTTCCGGGAGGATTGACCAGGTATGATCCAGAACAAAAAACATTTGAAAATTTTCTGGTGACCCAAGATTCTTCTCAAAACGATAGGAATTTTGTTCAAGCCATCGCACCTTTTGATGACCAACATCTTCTATTTTCAACCTGGCAAGGAGGACTTTATACCATCAATATCCAAAGTGGAAACATCCAACTTTTTATCGATATCACACCCTATGCCACTTCACCGATCAGACCTGATTTTTTAGGAGCAACAGCCATCATACCAGTCGATGATGTTGGATTTTTCATCGCTACTTACAGGGCGGGATTACTTTATGTAGATAAAAATTCTAAGAAAGTCTCACAGTATGCATACAATAGTGACGATCCTTATAGCATTGGTGACGATCGTTTATTTTCGATGATAAGAGATCACAATGACCGTTATTGGATAGGAAGTGCGAGTGGATTAATTTCTTTCCATCCAGATGAGACTTTCGAAATTGTTACTCCTTCTATTATTGGTGATCAGGAAAGGATAACTGATGTCGAAGAAATATCTCCTGGTACTTTCTTCATGGGGACCGACAAGAATCGCTTGATCAGGTGGAATAGAAATTCAGATGAGTATCAAGAAATAGTGCTGCCGGAGGGATCTTGTAATCAATGGGACTTATTAGGGACCAGTCTTGCTCTGTATAATAATGCATTGCTATTAATCAATGACTGTGGTATATATGAATATGATATTAACACAAGCCAAATTGAAAAATTAGAAGGAAAATTTAATGAGCTTTCCGTTTATATGGATCATCACATCGATTTTGCTTTTGAAAAAGATGGCTCTTTCTGGTTCAATGCTCACTATTCACCTATCAAAGTTGATAAGCAAGGTAATTATTCAAGATTAGTTGATGAGCATGGTCAAACTATTTTAAACCATCCGGGTGTTCAAAGTTTATGCAAAGATCGAGTCGGAAATCTTTGGATTGGTACTAATAATGGCATAAATATTTGGTCACAACATGATGACCATTTAGATAGTCTCTTCTATTCTGAAAATCAATCTGTGTCGATCAGTTTTATGAAAGTTGACGAAGAGGGAAATATTTGGGCGTCGACCGACTCAAAAGGAATGGTCAAAATCAATGCTGACACCAGAGAGATTCAAAACTTCTCTTTTCGGGAAGGATTGCCTATATCGACTGCATATGATTTTGTTGCTACTCCAGAAAAGGACTTATGGGTTTTGTCTAATCAACAATTGGTCGCTTATCAACCTGACTCAAGGGATTTTAGGATCTTTGATAATGCTAGCGGTCTGCTACCGGTGTATTACGGTGCAAATATTATAAAACAAATTTCTACAGGTGAATGCTTTTTGGGGGGAGTTGGTGGATTTCATATTTTTGACCCTGCTTCTAAATTTGAAGGAGAGAATGCCATCAAAGTCGTTTTAGAAGAGACTTTAGTCAATGATGAACAAGTCTATTTAAACCTGGATCGAACGTCTAGAATTAAGTTCAATCACAACCAAAATAACTTCAGATTCACATTTGCAGGTATTAATTCTAGATTTCCTGATCAGGTAAAATACTTACACAGACTGCTTAATCATGAGGTTGGATTTCAAGAGACAGGCAAGCAGAGAACTGTCTCATATTCAAACCTTCCGCCTGGTAACTATGAATTTCATGTGAAAACCAATGCGTACAGCGATGCCAAAGATGAAGCCCAAAAATTATTTAGTTTTATCATCATGCCGCCGTGGTGGCAATCCGGTTGGGCAATCGCTGCGTATGTTTTTTTGTCAATGGCTCTTCTATATTTTCTTTATCAGTATGAGAAAAGAAGGATTACCATGACAAAGGCTTTGGAGTTTGAGAAAAAAGAAGCCCTTAGACTGAAGGAACTTGATGAAATGAAAAGCAATTTCTTTGCTAATATCTCGCATGAATTCAGAACCCCACTTACAGTAATTTTAGGTCAATTGAACACTGTTTTGGAAAAAAGCAATCTAATGTTCAAGGAAGAGTTAGAAGCAAGTATTAAAAATGCGAGGAAATTGTTGGTTTACATCAATCAACTTTTAAGCTTATCTAAAATTAATGCAGGAAAAGAAGAACTCAATCTCAAAGAAGGAGACCTTCTACCTCTGATCAAAAACAGTCTTTATTCATTCGAATCACTGGCCACCAGTAAGGAGGTCCAATTAAAGTACATTAGTACTTTAAAGCACTGCAAAGCTTTATTTGAAGCTGAAAAGCTGGAGACGGTTATCACTAATTTAGTAAGCAACGCCATTAAATTTTCTCCTCCACAAAGCCAGATAGTGCTAAAAGTGGACGCAGTCGATCATGATGAAATACAGATCGCAATATCAGATGAAGGACCAGGAGTAGGGACCGAAGAGTTAGAAATTATTTTTGAAAGATTCAGACAAGCCAAGAGTGCGAAATATCATGCTGCTGAAGGTACAGGAATAGGCTTGGCGCTTGCGAAAGAATTGACTAAGATGCACAAAGGAACCCTGCAAGCTCAAAACAATGAAGCAAAAGGCATGACCTTTATTCTAAGGCTGCCACTGCTCAGCTTTCAGTCACAAGAGCATTCCTTAACTTTGGATAGCTTGAAAAATCACAATGTAATAAGCAAAGATATTCAGCCTACTACATCCTTGCAGAAAGACGCCCCTATCGTTCTGGTCGTTGAGGACAATGAAGATGTCAGGTCATATTTAAAATCTTGTTTGTCACCCATATACAACGTTTTGGATTCTATCAATGGTAAAGAAGCTTATGAACTAGCAATAACAACTATTCCTGACTTGATTATTACCGATGTGATGATGCCTGTAATGGATGGAATCACATTTAGCAAGTTGATCAAGAAAAATGAAGCTACATCCCATATTCCTGTAATTATGCTTACAGCTAAGGCCTCTGAACGAGATCGATTAGAAGGTCTCGAAACGGGAATTGATGACTATGTATTAAAACCATTTCATAAGAAAGAGTTGCTATTGCGGATTCGAAATTTGTTGAAGATCCGGAGTGGTTTAAGGGATAAATTTAGTGGATCTAAGGTAATTCGTCCTAATCAGATTGATGTAAAATCTTTAGACGATGCTTTCATGCTCAAAATTCTAAATCATATTGAAGAGAAAATGGAAGATGTTGATTTTGGGGTCATCCAATTGGCAGAATTTTCAAATCTAAGTGAGTCACAGCTACATAGAAAACTGAAGGCCATAACTGGAAAGTCGCCAGGGGCATTGATAAGGAAAATGAGATTGCACAGAGCCAATGATTTATTGACAGCCAGGAGTGCAAATGTAAGTGAAGTTGCTTTTCAATGTGGCTTTTCTGAAGTTTCAAGTTTTACAAGAAGTTTCAAAAGAGAGTTTGGATATACACCATCCTCGGTATCATCTAAAGCTTAATATTGAAGCATTTACAAGAAAATGTATATGTATTGCGAGAAATTGTCAAACGACTAAGTATAAGTCTACACTTACTTTGGAGTATTGTAAAACCAAATACTTCAAAAAATGAAAAATTTATCAATTTATGGTCTGATGTTACTGTCATTATTTGTTTTTTCCTGCGAAAAAGAACCCATTGACAATGAGGATGAACCTATGGATGAAGTAGTAAATGAACTACCATCTATAGAAGTGAGCTTTAATGCCAATTCAACTTTAAAACAACAAAACGGAGACGAATATACCGTCGAAGTTCCAAGAGAAGCGGACTTGAGTATTCAATATAAAATTAAGACCCCCGCTGGGTACAAAACGGCCACTTTCGGGGGAGATCCTCTTTCAGATGTAGGACAGTTTAGTCTCAACAGCTCTAAGACAGGAGGTACATTCGATGTGACATTGATCTATTTATCCGGAGGTCTTCCACCATTTCGTTTAGAAGTGGAGGATATGAAAGGGAACAAGGTGGAAGCCAAAGTTTTAATAACACTTCCTTTGGGTTTTGATGCTTCTTCAGTATTGCAGGCAGAATGGGAGGAAGTGACTTTTGACCCTTTCAGTGAAAACCAGTTTGGACAACAATTATTTGCCACCTTAGATGGAAGTCTTCTTACCCATTTTGATAATGTTATTTATCGAAGTACGGATCAGGGAGAATCTTGGGAACCTATATCAGTACCCTCATTTAACGGCTGGTTCTCTAAATTTACTCAGCATCCGGACGGTAAACTTTACGTGGGTGCATATGAACCTGGAAACCTCTATACATCAAATGATGATGGGGTAAGCTGGACCAAGGTTCAGACTGACTTACCTGTGTTTTCTGGTATCTCTCAAATGGTGATATCATCAGAAAATGAATTCTACATCGCTGGATGGTTGAATGCTCAAAATTCGACTGTAGATGGTGTTTATAAAAGTGCGAACGGATTAAAATGGCAAAAGGTGTTAAATGTAGGTGGTATTGAAGGAATAAGTCTGGGGTCAAGCTCTGAAGTTTTTGTTCACACCGCATACCCGGCAAGTTTACATCATTCGCTAGGTGGAGAAAGTTGGAACAAACTAACAATACCCTCTGCCGAATTCGTTGTGGATGCCGCTAGAATAAGTGATGGTATTCTTATTACTACAGATCAAAATGTTTACATATCTAAAGATGAAGGATCAAGCTGGGAAGTATTTAACGATGGTTTACCCCAAAGTGAATTTTTAAAGAATTTGACCGTGATGGAAAGTGGAGAAATTTATGCCACACCTGGTAATTACGGCGTTTTCAAATTAACGGAGGATCAAAACTGGCGTAGCGTAGGAACAGCATTAGGAACCTATCAAATCTGGTCACTGACAAGTTTACAAGGCCAACTTTTTGCCAGCGGGATCAATAATGAAAAAATATATAAACTAAAATGACTTTGCATAACCCCATTAATCATGACAGCTGATTAATATAAGTTGTCAATTTCAATCAAAAAACGAAAGATTGAAGTAGGTTTTATTCAAACAAACCAATGAGAGTAAGCATTTCATTTTGCTTACTCTTTTCTTTTGATAAAAATTTTCCACCCCATAAAAACTATCCCGACAATGGATAATGTCATTTTTAACCCGATGTAGTTATTCCATTCAGGTGCACTAAAAATCTTGCTCAATGCATTGAATATGTTGTTAAGTCCAAGGAATATGCAAACCCCAATGATCATAAGGCTCAAAATATTTAATAGCAAACCATTCTTGAACCGGCCCATTAGATCTGCTCGATTTACGATCAGAATCAAATAGCAAGCAACCACCGGAAGTAATAAACCATTGAGGGCTTGAGCTGCAATAATAACGGGTATGACTTTAACTCCTGAAAGACCGATGACCAGTCCAATAGCCATGATGATCATCCAAACCGATTTAAATCGATATCCTTTTTCATTCCATAGATCTTTTTCATCATTAAAAGTACTCTGTGCGGTAATCGCAGCTGCTAAAGGTGATGTGATGGAAGAACTTAATCCAGCCGCTGCGAGTCCTATTCCAAATAGCAAGCCTAAAAAGTGACCACCTCGATTGGATATGGCGTCAGACAAGCTTTGGAAACTAAATTCTCCCGTTACTTCAGTACCAACCACCATGATGGACATGGAAATAATACCACCCAGTATGATGGCGATGATCAAACCAAAGCGCATTTGTTTCATTTCTTGACCATGCTTAATTCCATTGCCAAGAAACAAGTTATAGGGTACGATGGTGGTGCCGATCAGACCAATAAGTAGCAGATTTCCTCCATCGGGAAGTGAAGGTCTTACAGCACTGAATAAAAAAGCGGAAGCCGATGTATCCGTCTTAAAAGCCACATACACAAAAGCGAATCCCATGATGGCCACTACGAAACCCAGCACAGTAGCAATCAATTTGAAATTAGAGGTCCATAAAAGTGCGAAACCTATGATAAAAACCAGGAAGGTAGTGAGAAAATGATTCCAGTCAGAAAAAAGATTTAATCCTGCCACTGCGCCAAGCATGTTTCCCGCTTGGTACGCCGCACATCCGAAAGCCACCGTTAGAAATACAAGAATGAGCTGTCCCCACTTGCGGTGATCTCCTGTACTTATTATTTGGCCAATATTTTTACCTGAAACAATACTGAGTCTCGCTGCAGCTTCTTGTAAAACGACCGTACCGATGATAGAAAAAGTCAATGCCCACAAAAGTCGGAGGTCAAAAGATGCGCCAGCCTTTGCTGCAGTCGTCACTGTTCCGGGCCCTATAAATGCAGCAGATATAATGGACCAGAAAAGAATGGCTCGCAGATTTTTCATTCATTAAATATAGCAAAACGTGCGAGTTAGGAGTGAGATCGTTATATTTAGATCGATCATTTTTGGTTCCTATTCACTTTGTAAATAAAAGTAGCGTATGTCAGTCGATAAAATTAAAGAATATACCAACGGAGAAATCACTATAGTCTGGAAACCAAAAAAATGTTATCATTCAGGAATTTGTGTCCAGACCCTTCCGCAAGTTTACAAGCCCAATGAAAAACCTTGGGTTCAACCTGAAAATGCCACCACTGAACAATTGAAATCACAAGTGCAGAAATGTCCATCAGGAGCATTGACCTATTTTATGAATGATAATCCTTCAGACGTTTCAGGCAAAGACAAGCATGATATAGAAGTTTTAGAGAATGGACCACTCCTGGTTTACGGTAGTATTTCTGTGAAAGATAAGGATGGAGACGTTACTACCAGGAATACCAAAACAGCCTTTTGCAGGTGTGGTGCTTCATCAAAGAAGCCCTATTGTGATGGTTCACATATGAAGATAGATTTTCAGGGATAGACAAATCACTTTTTTTGCAATCTGTCATCAAATAAAAAAAGTTGCAGTCATTGAGTATATCAACGGCTGCAACTTTTCTATTTTTGGATTTTAAAACTTGTAACTGCCTCTTACCTTAACGATGGTACCCATAAAGCCAAATTGATTCACTTCCCAAGGATAGCGGAACCTTCCACCCAGATCCGTAACGAAGTCTCCACCAGTATCTATCTCATCAGGATAAACATTGAAAATATTGTTAATGACGAGATTTACATCCGCATTAGAACTTAATGCGTAGCCAGCGATCACATCTGTAAGAACTCTCGGCGTAAACGTTTGATCTTTATCAGGATCAGTAGCATGTTGCCATGTTACAGAGCCAAAGTAGGTATTGTTTAATGCTATTCTGAACTTTCCAAATTTAACATTGGCACCCACTAAAACCTTTTGATTAGGGCGCGCACTGGTTATCCTGGATTGTTCTTTTCTATTGAAAATATTGTAGCCCTCAGCACCGATTACGCCTGGTGCTTCAATGGTTCCATCTATATTGGTCTGATTAAAATTAGCAGATAATATCAAGTCTAAAGATGCGCTGGATCCCAATGCAACATCTCTGTAATCCAAGACCAGGTCCACCCCAGAGGTCCGAGTATCCAAAGCATTGACAAAAAATTTGATGCTGGTCACACTGTTATCAATTAGAATTTGCTCAACTGGATTGACTGAAGTGTCATCTCCATCAAATCCAATTTCACCTGTAAATAACACCCTATTATCTACTGCTATATTATAGTAATCGGCGGTAAAAGATAAGTTATTCAATAGTTTATAAGTCAATCCAGCCGTAAAATTCAACGATGTTTCAGCATCCAGGGAAGGTACTCCAAGTGCTTTGATCACAGGATCTACATTATTAAAGGTTCCTTGGTTGGATACTGTTCCTCCCGAAACCAAAGTCTGTACATTGGATAGATAAATTTGATGTAGGGAAGGAGCTCGAAATCCGGTCGATGCTGAAGCACGAATGGCGCCATTTTCGCTCAACTTGTATCTTCCATTTACCTTCCATGAAAAATTGCCACCAAAATCTGAGTAATTTTCATAGCGGAAAGCTCCACCCAATAGAAAGTCTTCTGTGATATCATAATCTAATCCAGCGTAGACACCTACATTACTCCTGGTTTCATCTAATGCATTTCCAGGCTGAAGCCCAGGGAATGATTGGGCACCGCCATCGACATATGATTCTTCTTGTCCTGCTTCGACAACGAATCTTTCTCTTCTAATTTCAGAGCCAAAGCTCAGAACAGCACTTCCAAATGCCTTGGAAAAATCAAGATTACCGAGTATGTTTCCAAATGAATAAGCCCCAGCATCGAATTCTGTAGGACTATTGGGTAGTAAAGCAGGATTGATTGTATTTCCGATGATATAACTGACAGAATTTGAACCAGTGGAAAGACTCAGATCGGTATTCCATCCATTGACATTATAACGATTACCTACCGTAAAGGAGAGGTCACCAATGGTGGTTTCGAAGGTGGGCTGAAACCCTTGGTAGGTTTCACCATCAGGAGTCAAAAGACCTGCATCATCGGTAATCCAGTACGGTGCTCTATACAATGCGAAGGATTTTCCATCCCGATAAGTATATCCACCAAACGCATAAAATTCTCCTGCGCCATTGGCATATGGATTCTCAAAATTTGCAAAACCGGAAATCTTATCGTATTCTGGCTGGCCGATAGTCATTCCCAGATCCGGATTTTCCTGAATCCATGGATGTGTACCATTGAGAATAGCTTCATCTCCGAAAATCACACCAAACAGCCCATCGCCACCTGGTTCACCAGCTCTATTTGTCAAATCCTGATGATAGTAGCTTGCAGTAAGATTTAGAATACCTTTACCCACTGAAAAGCCCTTATTAATTCCCGCCTCATAAGTCAGGCCATCACCAGCAGTGGTTATTCCGGCACCGGCTGTGATTTCTCCAATCAATCTTTCTTTAAGGACAATATTGATTACACCTGCGATGGCGTCAGACCCGTATTGAGCTGCTGCTCCATCTCTTAGTACCTCTACTCTTTCGATGGCTTCGACAGGTATGCTTTTCATGTCTGTTCCGACTTCACCTTTTCCCGGTGTATCATTCACATATACCAGAGCAGATTGATTTTTTCTTTTGCCATTGACCAGAACCAAGGTTCTGGAAGGACCTAAATTTCTTAATTCAGAGGGGTCGAAATGGGCTGTAGCATCTGAGATGGTCTGATTGGTTGAATTATAAGAAGGCACTCTGTAATTAATCATCTGATCAACGGAAGCCTGGCCACTGAGTTGGAGATCTGCTGAATTGATATTATCGATGGGTACTGCTGAGTCCAATATGGTTCTGGGTTTCCCTCTTGTGCCCACGACTACTACTTCATCCAGCCTGCTGAAACTTTGTGCAAGTGACACCTCCAGATTGTCAGCTGAAGTGACATCGAGATTTTGCAAAACAAAGCCTGTATAGGAAATTTCTAATCTGGTAGGCAGTGAAGAAACATTGAGTGCAAATTCACCATTCAAATCGGTTACTGTTCCCCTTCCAGAGGATGGTTCGATGATGGTCGCTCCGATTAAAGGTACACCTGTTTCCTGATCTACTATGCTCCCAGTGATGGTTGTGCCACTTTGTGCATGAGCTCCCAGGCAAAAAATCAGCGTTGCAACGCATATGCTGAAAAACTTGCGATTACTAATAGATAAATTCATATAGATATAAAATTGGTTAGTAAATATTCTGAAAGCTAAAGTAAAATCAGAATATATTTTATTTATATGAAAGATATTTTAGCTATTTGCTAGCTGTGGCAAGAGGCAGTCAGTTTAAGTCAGTGCATAGCGAAAGCGAAAAGATCAGAATGGATTTAAAATCTTTAAAAACCTGCCGAACATGGCGACTTGTTTCAGCTTGCGATTGATTTTCTTTTCCACCTTAGGTACGATGGTCAGGAAGGATTTAATATATGGCTTGCGCAGAATGGAAACAGAAAATGCAATCTGTTGTCCCGGGTTCATCTTCCTCCTTTCCGCTTCCATTTGTTGGAGTAAGACATTCATAGTTGCTTTATTTCTTTTTTGAAACTGAGTGATATGTCTAAGGGTGTGCTTAGCACGATTGTAATCCAGTGATTCCTGTAGAACTTCATTAAGAACTGCTGCGACACCATCCATCTTTTCCTCTAAATTTAAAGGTGCCTTTACCAGCCGATTTAGTTCGCGTTCGTACTCAGCTTGCCTGTTCAACATTTTCGTCGAAGCGCAGGAAGCCAACATTGACATAAAAAGCAATAAAACACAAATTCTAACCATAGCATATTAACAACGAAATGGACAAAAATATTACTTATTTCTCCCTTTCATCATTATGCATTGTACCCCTATGACGTACTCTTAACACTTTCGCAACCCTTTAGTTAAACAAAGTTAACAACTGCAACAAGGGGTGAAATCTTCCGTCTTCTCTATAAATAACTAATTAATGTCATAGACAGTATTTCAAAACAATCAAAAGAAAGCCTTATGAAAAATCTAACAATTTTAACCGGTATGATAACCATGGTTTTCTTTAGTGCATGTACTTCATTAGAGAAAATGGTTGAACGAGGAAATTACGATGAAGCCATCGTAAAAGTCGCCAGGAAAATGAGTGGTAAAAATAAGAAAACAAAAGATGTTAAGATCCTTGAGCAGGCATTTGCTAAAGTAACTGCTGATGATCTTGCTTATGCTCAGAGATTAAAGGAATCTCAAAGACCAAGTGCCTGGGATGAAGTATTTAATACGTATCATAAAATAGAAGAAAGACAGGATTTGATTGCACCATTTCTACCATTGGTAAGTAAGGATGGATATCGCGCTAAGTTTAGGTTTGCCAATGTAGCAGCATTAAAGGATGAAGCGGCAGATCATGCAACGGTTTATAATTACAACGAGGCAGAACGCTTACTTTCTTTGGCTGAAAATGGGGATAAGCGTGCAGCGCGCAGAGCTTATGATAAACTAGTGGCCTTAGAAAAATATACGGATAGTTATAAAGACAGCCGCACGTTGCTAGAAGAAGCACAATTTCTAGGTACCAACCGTGTATTGGTTAAGTTGCACAACAATACTTTTGGGTTTATGCCAAGGGAGGTTGAAAGGGAAATCATGAGTGTAAATATTAAGGAAATGAATACATTCTGGACCAAATATTACACCAGAGAGGATATCGGATATGATTTCGATTATGTGGCCAGATTAGATCTGGATGAAATAGCAGTGAGCCCGGAAAGAGAAGTCATCAATAGATATGTGGATAAGGAAGAGATTAAGGATGGATGGCAATATGTGTTAGACGAAAAAGGAAACGTGAAGAAAGATTCATTGGGAAATGATTTGAAAGTAGATAAGTTCGTGACTGTAGTTGCAGAGGTAGTAGAGATCCACAGGACCAAGTCTGCAGTCGCTTCCGGAAGATTTGGATTGTTTCATGCTGAGACAAAAGAGTTGATAGAAACCAGGCCATTTAATGTAGAAGCGCACTTCAGTGAATACGCCAGTACATTTAATGGAGATAGAAGAGCATTGTGTGAGCGCACGAGAAGCAGATTAAGAACAAGACCACTTGCGTTTCCTTCAGACCTGGCCATGAGCATGGACGTCGCACATGAACTGAAGGAAGTGATGAAGAACGAGATGCGCAGGTTCAGTATTTAAGAAATACAATTTCACATCGGTATAGTAGGAAGGAGACTTAAAAGTAAGTCTCCTTTTCTTTTATCATTATTTCTGTAATCCACCCATCGAAGGTGCTATAGCTCTTATAGGACCAATTTTGAGCATAACTTTCAGCTAGTCGTGCTTTGATGTACTTAGTTCCGGTTCCCTCTTGCAAAATTTGTTCAGTCCTGCTTATACCATTTACATGGATTTTATAGGTTATTTCTCCTTTTAATTTAACGGAAGTAATTTTGAATATTAAGCCACTACCCTCCGACTTTTGATGACTGATGCCATTCTCAATCACAGTTAAGAAGATAGCAGGAGGAATAACATTGAATTCGTCAATATCTTGCGCATTCAAAATATAAGGCTCCTCTTTGCGAAATGTCATGACTTCGAGATGCGTTCGACATAATTCGATTTCTTTATTGATAGGAATGAGCTTCTTTTCGGAAATTTCCAAAAGTATGTCAAATTCCCTGCTCAGTGCGAATAGGAAATCAACTCCTTTTTCAGGGCTGCGCTCTATCCAGTCTATTGCAGCAGTTAAGGAATTATTTATAAAATGGGGTTGTATATTCTTTTTAAGTAAATCGACCTTTAGCCTTTCCGACAGACGTTCTACCTGCCTTCTTTCATCGAGATCTCGGCGTTCCTTTTTGGCAAGAGAGATTAAATTAACTAAGACCAGATTTCCAAAGCCAATGTACAATATTACGTCGTAATATTTAAAGCCTAGCGCAAGTGCGATTACCAATGGAAGCACACTGATAAGCAGCAATTTAGCATCTTTTCGTTTTTTTATAATGGCGAATATGATGATGAGTGATGAGATAAAAAATCCAATGACCATGGTTAAGAAGGTGCTATAGTCATAACCGTAAACCCGGAGATACACGAAGTAGAAGATCATCAATAGTTGTATAGCGATGAGTGGCCACAGTCTGAATAAAGTAAATCTGAATATAAAAAACATGGAGAGTGAAAGAGATATCAGTACAGTTATGGCAAGTATTATATTCAGTCTGGTGAAATGCCACGGATAAGGATAGTGGAAATAATTGCGAATATATTCAACGATGATTAATCCAAAAAAAAGTAGGCATAAGATGGAAAAAAATAAGCGGGTCAAATCGCTTTGAAAATTGAAAAATCTAAATAAATAAAACAAGCCAGTAATCAAAAATAATCCGGCATAAATATGAATGAATGCGGTGTTTCTGAGAGGCTTTTCTATCGCGGATACCATGTCAACAATTGCCATTCCATAATACCTCATTCTATCTTTTGCATGATGATTAGAAAAACGAAGTAAGATTTCATGGGTTCCTTTCTTTAATTTATCCTGTGGTAGAAGGAATATTTTCTCAATTTTTCCGGGAATCTCATCCGCAATGGAATTTCCAATCTTGCCATTACTTCCTATATATTGGCCATCCCAAAATGCCTCTGTGGAGGCGAGCATTGAGAGATAAAGCCCGGCGATTTTATTAGTGTCAGGTTCATCTTTAATATCTATTTCAGCTCTAAGCCAATACTGCCCGGATTGTTCGGGAAAGCTGTCCGTCCATGTTTTTTGATCATCGAAACTAAATTGCCAGTTTTCATAAGAGATATAGCCTTTCTGAGCAACCAGGCTTAAAGAATAGATCAACAATGAAAGAAACAACAGCCATTTCATATGGTAAATATAGGTCTACTTGTCTAGTGTCAAAAGTTGTTGACCACATCCTATGAGCAGTACACAAAAAATACTTTGTAAGGTGTACGAAATACATTCATATTTATTTTAAAAATGAAAATGAAGAAATATGTCATATCCTATTTTTTGGTGATCATCATTTCAAATGCAGGTGTTTCTCAAGAATCGACTTTAAAAATTGAACCTTATATTTTCGAAAACAGCAAAGGAGAGCAGATAGATGCGGAGCTGGGTAACTTTAAGGTTCCGGAAAACAGAAGCTCCCCAGAAGGTAAGCAGTTAACACTTAAGTTTGTCAGATTTAAAAGCACTTCTCCCAATCCTGGTTCACCGATCATTTATCTTGCAGGCGGTCCTGGGGGTTCAGGAATCAATACTGCACGTGGGCCTAGATTTGATTTGTTTATGCGCATGCGCGAAATCGGAGATGTCATTGCTTTTGACCAAAGAGGGACCGGTATGTCAGATGGACTACCTGATTACCCGGGTTACTACCTTGTCGATCTGAGTAAGCCGATGACTCCAGAAAATGCCAGCGAGGCCATTGCTTCCGAAGTGATTAAAATGGAAGACTTTTATCAAGAGCTTGGGCATGACCTTTCAGCTTATAATACCAACGAAAGTGCAGATGATATTAATGATTTGAGAAAAGTGCTTGGTGAAGACAAAGTAAGCCTTTGGGGAATTAGTTATGGTACTCATCTGGCCTTGACGACTTTGAAGCGTCATGAGCAACATATCAACAGGTGCATTCTTGCCGGTGTGGAAGGGTACGATCACACGGTCAAGTTACCATCTGACCAACAGGATTTGTTAGAACGAATAGACAGTCTTTTGAAAATTCGACCGGAAACTCAAGAAATTTATCCTGACTTTCTTGGAGATCTTGAAAATCTGCTTTCTAAAGTAGGACGCGCTCCGGTGACCATTAACGTGAGAAATCCACTCAATCATGAAGAGGTGCTTATGGTTTTGGGCAAATTTGATTTACAAATTTTATTTTCATGGTCGTTAGGTGCGCCAGAAAACTTTAAAGACCTGCCATTGCTTGTCAAAAAGATGTTAAAAGGTGATTTCTCAGGAATTACTGAATATGCCATCTATACCAGAGCAGGACAATTCAATGGCATGAGTACAGCAATGGATATAGCTTCAGGTATTAGCGACGAAAGGCTTGAAAGAATTACAACGGAATCCAGGCAAACGCTCTTGGGAGACGCTATTAATTTTCCATATTTAATTGAATACAATGCATTAAAACACTTCGACTTGGGTGCAGAATTTAGAACACCATTTGAATCTGAAGTTCCAGTGATGTGTATTAGTGGCACCTTGGATGGAAGAACTTCTGTAAGAAACGCAAAAATTACGCTAAAATCATTAGCGAATGGTCACCATCTTATTATAGATGGCGCAGGTCATAGTGATCCACTGTTCCTTTCCTCTCCCAAAATTACCGAATATATGATTGATTTTATGAAAGGGGAAGATATTGGAAACCCTCGAATTAGCTTGCCCTTAATGGAGTTTGATTTACCTGCTAACTAACCATTTGCTTTTTTACGGACTTGTATTTTGTTCTACCGATCGGCAGAATAAGATTATTTTCAAGAATCAGTTCATACTTACTTCCGGGTTGAATCCGGATTTTAGTAGCTCTATTCAAGTCAGCAATGTAGGATTTATGTATACGAACGAATTGTCGAGGAAGCATTTTAGAAAGTTGATCTAGTGTTTTATTTGACAGTTCTTTTGGGTTACTATCAGTGTAAATTTCTGAGTAAATATTTGCGCCTTTAATGTAGATGATTTCATGCAATGGGATGATTTTTAATTGGCCTTGTTTTTTGATAATCAATGAATGTAAACGATCTGGTTTTTGATGAATGCGTGACAGTGCTTTTTCTAGGCGATCTTTGTCAAATGGTTTTGGAACGAAATCGACCACACCATATTCAAATGCCTCGATTGCCTTTTCTTTATAAGCCGATACGATAATGGTTTGAAATGATTCTGCTAATAGGGTTTTCAAAATTTCAAAGCCGTCTTGTCCATTCAGATTGAGATCAAGAAACAGCAGATCTATTTCATGCTGTTGAATATAGTCGAGTCCTCCTTCTATGTATGCTCTTATTTCAAGTTTTTCTATTTTCGACTGCAGTATAGATCTTAACAATCTTTCCAGGCGGCTGGCTATGCTTCTTTCGTCTTCTATGATGAGTATTTTCATGACTTTAAATTATCTACTTTTTAAAGCACTTTTTCATATAAGCAGGGCATCTAGTTCTTTCTTCCATCTTGCAAAATACTGCTCGTAACTGTAATGACTTGCCTTGTGTCGAATGGTATTAAAATATAAGGTTTCACTTGGTTCAAAATGATCTCGGTAAAATTGTCTTCCGTGAACAGTGATGGTCTGTATTTCATTCTCAATGACTTTGATTGGATCAAACTCCACATATCGCGGAATTGACCAAATATAGGTGGCATGACTATTTAGTAATTCCCATACATAATGAAGCATTTCTTGTCCCTTGTGCACTATCATGAAGCCGAATTGTGGTACAAGCGTCATCAAAAGTTTTTGTTCTACATCATGTATCTGTTCACTCAAGTAACGCAATTGCATTTTATTTCGAACACTTTTTTTCTCAAGCAAGTGAAATAGCAGATCTTTTTCTAATGAATCTATATTGCCAAGAGCCTCATCCCCATAACTTTTCATGGCATCATCAAATGTAAATAGAGCTTTATCCGGTTGTTCTAACTTGGGTTTTTTAGTAGCCCACTCGTTCATTTTTGAAATTTTAAGCACACGAACAGCTTCTGTATTGATTTTTTGTAAGTCCTTAGAAGTGACATATTTAATTTTTGAAGAGCTCTTAGTACTTTCTACAGTGATTGTAAATTCCAAGGTTCCCTTTCCCAAAATTTTTGTAAAGTAGAATTTGATATGCTCAAATTCCGGTATGCTATCTGGATGAGATACAGCAATTTCAGTTTCCGGTCTTCTCCAGTGAAAAGCCCTATGGAACCTGACCTGCCCCATGCCAAAACTTAACTTGGAGAGGGGCACTTTTAAATAAATTTTGCTCAGATGAGGCTGTGAATTAATCTCAGTAGGGCCAGCAAGTATCTGGGACAATTGACTCTTTTGATAGGTAGTAAGAAGAGGTTCCAGGCTTTTCCAATGAAGTGGCTCGAAATGGACACTTTGAATTTCATATTTTGATTGCTGCAATTCTAAAGCAATACCATCACAAAGATCATACTTCACTACTCGCAATCTTAATCTCTTGGTCGATTTGGAATATGAAATCATTTCAGCCTCCCAGAAAATTAAAGCTGAGCTTTTGAAGGTCATAGCCTGTGCAGGTAAATTTGACTTTTCTATGGGAATATTTGTATGTACACCCAAACGAATGTTGTGATTATTAATTTGAATCACGATGGTTTTCATCTAACAAAAATATATAAATCTTCATGGGTGGACCATGATTTTTATAGGAGGTATTTTGCTTTGTATGGCTTCCGTATAAACATTTCTGTAGACAAAGGGAGATTGTTGTACTTTGAAAAATTGACATAAAGTCAAAAAACACAGCAGAATTTGTAACTTAAAAGCGCAAAAGCAAAATACATGGCTACATTTATAAATACAGATACTTTAAAATTCCAACTTTTCGATGTACTCGAAGCGGACACACATTTAAAAGAAGGTTATTTCAGTGATCATGACAGAGAAGGACTGAGTATGTTTCTCGATGCAATCACTGACTTTTCTGAGAAAGAGCTTTTTCCTTATTTCCAGGAAATGGATGAGCATCCCGCACACTTTCAAGATGGCAAAATTGTCACTCATGAGCAAGTTGGTAAGATGTTCAAAGAAGGAGCAGATTTGGGTATTATAGCTGGACCATTGCCGGCAGAGCACGGTGGGTTGCAAATTCCTTTGTCAGTCCATACCGTTGCACTTGCCATTATGGACGCGGCTAACAATTCCATGCCGGGATATACGGGTTTGACCTTTGGTGCATTAGAGTTGATACTGGAATTTGGGTCAGAGGATTTGATTGCTAAATACAGTGAGCAAATGATTACAGGAGTATTTGCGGGTACCATGTGCCTGACAGAACCTCAGGCTGGGTCGTCCTTATCTGATATTACGACCACAGCATATCCTCAAGAAGATGGAACATACAAGATCAAAGGTCAAAAGATTTTCATTTCTGGTGGCGATCATGAGCACGTAGATAATGTCATACATTTATTATTGGCCAGAATAGAAGGTGCCCCTGCAGGCACAAAAGGAATTTCATTATTCACAGTACCAAAATACAAACCGGATGGTCGTTCCAATGATGTGACAACGGCAGGAGAGTTCTTGAAAATGGGGCAGAAAGGCTATTGTACAACACATTTAATCTTTGGAGAAAAGGATTCGTGTATTGGTGAATTAGTGGGTGAAAAGAATCGAGGATTGGCGCACATGTTTAAAATGATGAATGGAGCACGGATCGCGGTAGGAAGAGGTGCTGCTGCTATTGCCATGGCGGCTTATGAGGCCTCCTTAAAATATGCCAATGAAAGAAGTCAAGGTAGAAAGATTTCGGATAGCGGGAAAAAAGATCTGTCACAGGACCAAACATTGATTATAAATCACCCAGATGTAAGGCGGATGTTGCTGCGTCAAAAAGCCATAAGTGAAGGCGCAATGAGTTTGGTTTTACAGGCAGCATTTTACCACGATGCGATGACCATTGCTTCGGATGATGAAGAAAGGCAAAAATGGCATTTGTTGCTCGAATTGCTTACCCCCATGGCCAAAACCTATCCCTCAGAGCAGGGCATTTCCTCGGTTTCCGATGGGCTACAAGTACTGGGAGGCTATGGCTTTTGCTCAGAGTACATCTTGCAACAGTATTTTAGAGACATAAGAATATTTAGTTTGTATGAGGGAACTACAGGCATTCAGTCGATTGATTTATTAGGCCGTAAAATGACCATGAAAGATGGTTTAGCACCTCAATTGTTGGCTCAGGAGATAAGCCAAACCATGCAGAAAGCACAAAAAATTGAAGGATTTTCAAAGTATGCAGATCAATTGGGCAGAAGGTTGAAAGACATTGTAGATATTATGCAATATCTGGGTCAGTTTGCTCAAAGGGGTCAATTTAATACCTATTTAGCAGATGCCACCTTGTTCATGAACTATTTTTCAACGGTTTGCGTGGCTTGGCAATGGCTCAAAATGGCGGTTAAAGCACACGAAATGAAAGGTTCTAGCACCTATGATGATCAATTTTTAGATAGTAAGATTCACACGATGAGGTATTTTTTTCATTATGAACTTAAAGCCATATCAGGCTTAAAGGATATTATTATGGACGAAGCCACATTGACATTAAAGACGCAGCAAGAAGTACTGATTTAATTTCACAACCATTAACAAAATGAATTTAGACGATAAAGTGGCCATTATAACGGGCTCTAGCAAAGGTATTGGAAAGGCAATCGCTGAACGCTTTTGCAAGCAAGGAGCTAAGGTTGTGATCAGCAGCAGAAAGCAGGAAGCATGTGAGGAGGTTGCATTTGACCTGAAGGGCAAAGGATATGAAGCCACTGGAATTGAATGTCATGTTGGGGATGATTTACAACGACAATCCCTGGTGGAAAAAACGATTCAGGCTTATGGGAAAATTGATGTTTTAGTCAATAATGCGGCTATCAATCCTGTTTTTGGACCAATAGAGGATGTGGAGGACGTGGCTTTTGATAAGATCATCAATGTCAATGTCAAATCCGTTTGGTCTTTATCTAATTTAGTACTGCCTCACATGATCGAGAATAATGGAGGTTCGATCATCAATGTGAGTTCTGTGGAGGGTCTACATCCTGGATTTGGATTAGGACTGTATTCTATGAGTAAAGCTGCTGTTATTATGTTGACTAAAAATCAGGCTAAGGAATGGGGGAAGCATCAGGTAAGGTGCAATGTCATTTGTCCGGGACTGGTAAAAACTAAGTTTAGCCAGGCCTTATGGTCGAATGAAAAAATTCTGGACCATCTGGAAGAATCTATTCCAAGTGGGAGAATGGCCATGCCTGAAGAGATGACAGGTCTGGCTTTGTTGCTGGCTTCGGATGATGGGTCATACATGACTGGGGGTGTCTATACAGCGGATGGAGGTTACCTGGTCAAATGACGAATGTTTCACAACTTACGAAGTGTTGGAATGAGCAAGATCATTTGTCAATGAAACAATGGCTATTCCGTGTTTTTTACGAAAACATAACTATATGCAGAAATGAATTTTGAACACACAGACAGCGTCAGAGATTATCAAAATCGTTTACAGGCCTTCATGGACGAGCACATTTATCCGCTGGAAAAACAAGTTTCAGCATTCCATCATGATCCTAAATCTGACTGGCAGATTTGGCCCGGATTCAATGACCTAAAAGCAAAGGCAAAGGAAGCCGGCTTGTGGAATCTGTTCCTTCCTAAAGCTTACGGAGCATATAGTCCGGGATTAACCAACTTAGAATATGCTCCATTAGCGGAGATCATGGGTAGAGTCCTTTGGTCATCAGAAATATTTAATTGCTCTGCCCCGGACACAGGAAACATGGAAGTCTTAGCCCGGTATGGAAATGAAAATCAAAGAAATCAATGGTTGAATCCATTATTAAAGGGTGAAATCCGATCTGCTTTTCTGATGACTGAACCCCAGGTGGCTTCTTCGGATGCAACCAATATCGAAACTACTATCAAATCAGATGGAGAGGACTACGTTATTAATGGTCATAAAGTTTGGTCTTCAGGTGCGCTACATCCCAATTGCAAGATTCTGATTGTTATGGGTAAAACTGATCCCAATGCAGACAGACATTTGCAACAATCCATGATCTTAGTACCGGTAAGTACGGAAGGTGTACACATCATCAGACCTATGACAGTGTTTGGTTACAATGATTCTCCAGAGGGACATGGTGAAATTAAGTTGAATAATGTCCGTGTTCCTAAGGAGAATATGCTTTTGGGTGAAGGAAGAGGTTTTGAAATTGCACAAGGTCGCTTGGGACCAGGCAGAATACATCATTGTATGAGATTGATCGGGATGGCTCAAAGATCTCTTGAATTAATGGCACGTAGGGTGAACGAAAGGCAGACTTTTGGAAAAACATTCAAAGACTATAGTAGTATAAGACAGGAATTGGCTTTGAGTAAATGTGAAATTGATCAAGCAAGACTACTTTGCCTCGCAGCTGCAGATAAAATGGACAAAGAAGGTAATAAGGCGGCAAAAGATTTGATTGCCATGATTAAAATTGTCGCACCCCGAATGGCCTGTAAAGTTATAGATCGCGCCATCCAGATATATGGAGGTTTGGGCCTCAGCCAGGATTTACCACTGGCTCATTTCTATGCAGCTGCCCGTATATTACGACTCGCAGATGGTCCCGATGAAGTGCACATGTATCAGTTGGGAAAGCAAATTGCAAGAGAAGCTGATTATTGACTAGTAAATTGATGACTCCGTATAAATAAAAAAAGGCCGCCCACTTGAGGGGTCTTTTCACATTGATGAGATTTTAGTAATTTGGAATATGAGTGATATAAGAGAAGTTCTTTCAGGCGAAGAAATTGCTGAAGTCAAAATTAGAGAAATACTAAATGAAGCTTCACTCATTGAGGATGATAAGTCTTCCATTGACCTCAAACAATTCTCAAAGGGATATTCGAATCTGACCTATCTCATCAGTACTGAAAATAAGGAATTTGTCTTACGCAGACCTCCTCTGGGTGCCATTAAGCGAGGCCATGACATGGCACGGGAATACAAGATTTTAAGCGCTTTAAATGGTCACTGGAATAAAGTCCCTGAAGTTTATTTCTTTGATGATACACAGTTGCTCGGTGTTCCTTTCTACATCATGGAAAGGGTTAAGGGAATCATCATTAGAAATGAAAAGAGATCGGAGTCTGAATTTCAACAAATAGCTGAAACCTGGCTCAAGACATTCGTCGAGTTACATAATCTGGACACTGAAATTTTAGGACTATCAGATTTTGGCAGACCTCAAGGTTATGTAAAGAGACAGGTCTCCAACTGGTCGAAACAATATATTGCAGCAAAAACAAAGGAGGTCGATGAGGCTGGGTTTGTCATGAATTGGCTTGCTGAGCATCAGGTGGAATCCGAAGACTACTCTTTGATTCACAACGATTTTCGCTATGACAATGTAGTTTTTAAAGACCAATCATTTGAGCAAATTAATGCCGTTTTAGATTGGGAAATGGCGACCATAGGAGATCCATTAATGGACTTAGGAACAACATTGGGATATTGGACAGTGAAAAGCGATCCTGGATTTTTACAGAAAGGTTTGCCGTCGTCTACTATTTTTCCGGGGAATCCGGGAAGATCAGAATTGGTCGAAAGATATGCTCTACTTACTCGCCGGAGTGTTGATCACATACTTTTCTACTATATATATGGACTTTTCAAAATAGCAGTGATCGCGCAGCAAATCTTCTATCGGTATCAAAAAGGATTAACCAAAGATCCCAAATTTAAGAATTTGGAGTCTGCTAGTGAAGGACTTTGCAAGATGGCTAAATATGCTATTCAAAAAAAGAGGATAGATTGAACAGTATTTCCTAATTAAAAGAGAAGTGGGACTTGCGTGAGTATTTCCTTTAAACACTTTTAGTCTTAATTCAAGTGATAAGTTTGGTTTTTAAGATTTCAAATGATGGTTAAGTTACGACTATCATCGCTAAGATAAATGGATCAGTGCTTTATGATTTAAATGATGTACTGATCGAACCTTTGACTGTACGTAGGAATAATACTAATGGATATGAAAAATGTAGCCGTCCTCTTCATGTTTCTTATTGGTATTCAGCAGTGCAAAGATAGCTCTGAGGTCAAACCAAATTATGATTTTGATTTTCGGGAGATTGAAAAGCCTCTGAAGTCATTGCAAGATTCCATAGCCATGGCGGAGTCTAATTTTCCTATAAGAGAGGACAACCAAGCCAGAATCGACTTTTATAATAATCAGCCCATAAAAACTGATTATTCTGTGGTATATCTCCATGGTTTTGCCGGATCTTACATGGATGGCTTCCCTGCAAATCAAATCATAGCGGATACCTTGAAGGCTAATGTTTACCATGCCCGGTGGGGGGATCATGGGCAATTTCCACCCCATTCAATGGAGGATTTCACACCTGAAAATTCATGGGAAGATGCTAAGGAAGCACTTGCAATCGGCAATGCTATTGGAAAAAAAACCATCATTATGAGTACTTCGACCGGAGGCACATTAGCCACCTTGTTGGCCGCAAAATATCCTGAAAAAGTACACGCGATCATCAATATTTCTCCTAATTATAAAGATGATCAAACTGGTGCTGGTATCTTGAATACATTGATTGGTGAGGAAGTCGCGCATATAGTAGCTGGTGGTGAAAATCGAAAATTAGAATTTAAAGAGCCAAAAGCTGATCTGTATTGGGACACTCTTTATCCAGCTGAAGCTCTTAGTCATTTGCAAAATTTAGTGCAGACAACCATGAAGCCTGAGACCTTTAGTGAGGTGACTGTACCCTTGTTGTTGGTTTATTATAAGAAAAACATCATACAAGAAGACAGTCATGTCGAGGTTGATATTTTCCCAAAAATTTTCAAGCAATTTTCGACCCCTGATTCTTTGAAAGTACTGAAGCCCATGGATCAACCTGAAACCCATTTCATGGGAAGTGAGATAAAGACTTCTCAGTATCCTCTTACTGTGGAAGTAATTATTTCTTTTCTTCGGAATCAACTAAATATTGAGATTTAGACTGTCATTTTTAGAATAATCTTAACTTTAGTGACAAGCTTATATTCACAGACTTTTTATGCAAAACAAAACTGCCGTCATAACGGGTGCAGCATCCGGATTGGGAAAAGCCATGGCCGAAACTTTTCTGCGAGCGGGCTATCGTTGCTTATTGGGAGATATCAACATTGCTAATGAATCACAGGATGAAAATATAATCCACAAAAAGGTGGATGTAACCCAGTACAATGAGGTAGAGAATTTGATCAATACTTGTGTAAATCAATGGGGAAAAGTTGATGTAATGATTAATAATGCCGGAATCGGACCTAAAAAACTGGTAAAGACCGCTGACTTTAGCTTTGAAGACTGGGAAAATGTCATAGCTGTGAACCAGACCGGTGTTTTTTATGGAATGAAAGCAGCCTTAAAGCAAATGCTCAATCAGGGGCATGGCAATATTATCAATATTGCATCCTTAGCAGGATTAAAAGCATCTCCCAATAACATTAGTTACTCAGCTTCTAAATTTGCAGTTGTTGGGATGACCAAATCGGCTGCTATGGAATATGCAAGTAAGAATATTCGCATCAACGCCATTTGTCCCGGATATACCATATCTCCATTGTTGGATAAAATGTTTCAATATAAACCCGAGTTAGAGGAGGCTTTAAAAAAATCCATTCCTTTGCGAAGATATGGAGAAGCAAACGAAATTGCGGACGCAGCCATTTGGTTGGCTTCTGACCAATCGTCCTACATGATGGGGCAATGTATAACATTAGACGGAGGATTATCACTTTAACACATTGAATGATGACAAGTAGAAAAATTTGGTATTGGTCATTAACTGTTGCACTGGCTGGTTTTCTTTTTGGCTTTGACACCATTGTAATTTCAGGAGCGGACCTTTCTTTGCAAGAACTATGGGATAAGGGAGATTTGTTTCATGGATTTGTGATCATTTCATCAGCACTATGGGGTACGGTCATTGGTGCTATTTTCGGAGGAATTCCTACTGATGTATTTGGACGTAAAAAAACACTAATTATCATCGGAATACTTTACCTGGTATCAGCTCTTGGATCAGCCTTGGCTACAGATCCTTATATGTTTGCCATTTTTAGGTTTATCGGTGGCCTGGGCGTCGGAGCATCCACCATAGCCGCTCCAGCTTATGTTTCAGAAATCTCGCCAGCCCAGGATCGAGGTAAATTAGTGGCCTTATATCAATTCAACATTGTTTTTGGCATTTTAGTGGCCTTTATTTCCAACTTCCTTCTAAGTGGCATACCTGAGAATGCATGGAGATGGATGATTGGCGTAGAAGCTTTACCTGCGCTGATTTACACCTTAATGGTTTTGGGTGTGCCTCAAAGTCCAAGATGGCTTCTTTCGAAATCTAAGAGAGCTGAAGCCATGAAAACGTTGGCTATAATCAATCCCAATGAAGACCCAGAGGAACTGGCTAATAAGATCGAAAACAGCTTTGGAAATCAACCTAAATCTGAACATGTTTTCATGAAGAAATACCGTTTTCCATTGATTCTGGCTTTTTTAATTGCTTTTTTTAATCAATTTTCCGGTATCAATGCATTTCTGTACTACGCACCTAGAATTTTTGAAATTGCCGGTCTTGGAGAAAAATCAGCACTATTAAGCAGTGTGGGAATTGGAATAACCAATCTGATATTTACACTGATTGGAATAGCCCTGATCGATCGTCGAGGCAGAAAACAATTGATGTATATCGGTTCCATAGGCTATATTTTCTCATTAACTATGGTGGCCCTTTCTTTTATAAATCAATGGCAGGGATTTGCTGTGCCACTGTTTCTTTTCATGTTTATTGCATCACACGCCATAGGACAGGGTGCTGTGATCTGGGTATTTATTTCAGAAATTTTTCCCAACCATCTTCGGGCAAGTGGTCAGGCATTCGGAAGTAGTACTCATTGGGTTTTAGCAGCGATTATACCTTCATTCGTCCCGGTTCTTTTTACCAATATTGGAGCAGCACCCGTATTTTTATTTTTCGCTTTTATGATGTTACTACAGTTGTTATTTGTGTGGAAAATGATGCCTGAAACTAAAGGTCGCAATCTGGAAGATCTGAATTCTTCATTAAATTAAATGACAATCTTTAAAGTAGCTTGTGTGCGAAAAGGCCCAGTGAGACACATATACAATTCCGCAGAAGAAAATTAGTCAGAGATGACAATGATAATCAGAAATCAAGCGGCTGTACATAAGGACATGGTTAGATAAGCTAAGTCTGGTTTAATTTTCGAAAGTAGCCATCAAGGTGTGAGCATATTCGCTGATACCATTCAATAGCATTTGAACAGCCATAATTAAAAGCAACATACCCATTAATTTTTCTAATGCTACCAATCCCTTTTTTCTAAGTAACCTAAAAAACAGTGGAGAGAGCAGTAAAATGATAGCAGTAGCGCCCCAAGCAATCAATACTGCGAAAAAAAGGCCTGAAAGATGACCTTCGTGATTATTCGCCATGACCATAAGCGTTGCAAGTGCAGATGGCCCGGCAACCATCGGCATGGCAATAGGAACGATGAATGGTTCTCCTCCGGTAGAAGAAAAAATGGAGCTGCCATCAGGCGCAGGAAAAATCAATCTTAAGGCAATGATTAAAAAAATAAGCCCTCCGGCTATGGAAACCGAACTGGTTTCTAAATGAAATATATTCAGAAAGCTTCTACCAGCAAATAGAAAAAGCACCAGGATGATCAAACCAATGATCATCTCCCTGATAATGATCCTGCGATGATGCTTGCGATCTATATCCTTCAAAATGGTCAACAACAATGGCACATTCCCAAAGGGGTCTAAAATAAATGTGAGGACCAATGCAGTACTAATAATAGAAAATGTAGGTTCCATATGTTGAAATTTAGAAAAAGTGTGCAAACATACTGCCTTTAAATGGGATTAAGTATAGAACATTCAGTATCTTTTTAACTTAGTGATATAGGTCAAGAGATAAGAACAATTTCAATTTCAACAGACAACGCCAAGTGGTCAGCAAATGATATAAAGTATGAATAAGCAACAAATTTTACGAAATCGTCCTGTGGGCGTTCCCGATGAAAAAACATGGGAACTTATAGAAACTGAAATTCCAGAAGTTGGAGATGGTGAGATGCTCATAAGGAATAAGTTTATATCTATGGATCCTGCGATGAGAGGCTGGATCAATGATGCCAGATCTTATATACCCCCAGTGAAATTGGATGATGTGATGAGAGCTGGTGCCGTGGGTGAGGTTATGGAGTCGAAAAATGATAAGTTTAAAAAGGGAGATTTCGTATTTGGAATGGGTGGTGTGCAGCAATATAAGTTGACGGATGGTAAAGGCTTCTATAAGGTCGATCCATCGATGGCACCACTTGAAACCTACACTGGAACTATAGGGATGCCGGGAATGACCGCCTATTTTGGCTTGTTAGATGTGGGTGAATTAAAAGAAGGTGATGTCGTTTTAGTTTCTGGAGCAGCTGGAGCCGTTGGAAGTGTGGTGGGCCAGATCGCCAAGATCAAGAATTGTACGGTAATCGGTATTGCCGGAGGACCACAAAAGTGCAATTACATTAAAAAAGAACTGGGTTTTGACCATGCCATTGACTATAAAAATGAAAATGTCAGACGAAAAATTCATGAGTATTGTCCGGACGGTATAGATGTTTATTTTGACAATGTAGGTGGAGACATTCTGGATCATGCACTTACAGCCTTAAAAAAGAAGGCAAGAGTGGTAATATGTGGTGCCATTAGTCAGTATAACAGTACAGATGGAATGAAAGGACCTTCTAATTATATGTCATTATTGGTCAATGGTGCCAAAATGGAAGGTTTTGTCATCTTTCATTTTGCAGATAGGTATAGTGAAGCGTTACAAGCATTGGGTCGATGGGTAGCTGAGGGTAAAATTAAAACTGAAGAGACGGTCATAGAAGGTATTGAAAACTTTAGAGACACTTTTCTCAAATTGTTTAGTGGCGATAAGCGAGGAAAATTAGTGCTAAAAGTTTAAAATAGAGATATGATATAACTGATCATAAATATCAGAAGGGTTGTGATTGATATCCATTTGAAGATTCCAAAGGCTTTGGGCTTGTTTTGACAGTGCATTACAATCATGCCTATTATTGAACTGAGTAAAATGCTCAAGAGAAAGATTCCTATCGCATTGATCCAGAAAAGCATATTACTCAACGAATGGAGAATAGCAATCAATATATTCTTACTCTGAGTCGAACTGGGTTGATAAATGATAGCTGTGATCACGAAATAAAGTAGCGCGTAGATCACATATAAAGTTAAAATAAGCTTATTCGAATTCCTGGTCATAATAAGTTGTTGCGTCTTGAATCAGTTGGTTCATTTCCTCTGACTCTTTCTCTATACGCTCTGGTGACCAATCAAAATATTTGGCCATTTTATCTATAACGAAATCTTTATAATCGATGGTACTTTGTATATTAAAGTATAGACGTCCGGTTCTTCGAACAAAAAAGTCTGCGACAGTCACCGTAAGTTCTTTTTTTACGCAGTGATTTACTTCAGCAGCAATTAGTTCTTGTTCAGAAATAGTCTTATTCTCTCCCTTGGCTTCATCTATGATTTCTTTGCAATCCTGTCCATAATTCGTAACGATGTACCAGGCATAGTACGGATTAATATTTTCTATTTCGAATGCTGCTGCTAAGGTGTCAATGTATTTTTTTACTTCCTTATTCGATTTAAATGGCTGCGTAGTAAGTGGTATGGATTCAGTTTTTGAAGGTGGAAATAGCTTGCTTTCCTCTTTTTTCAGTAGATCACATACCAGATCGACTATTTTTTCAGACATCTTTCGATATCCCGTTAATTTACCTCCAGCAATTGATATCAACCCATTATCCGCATGAAAAATTTCATCTTTTCTGGAAATTTCTGAAGCTGACTTCCCATCTTCATGAATCAGCGGCCGTAATCCTGACCAATTTGATTCTACATCTTCTGCACTTAGGCCAATATCTGGAAAAGCACTATTCACAGCGTCTAGAAGGTACGCCAGGTCATCCTTGGTTGCAACAATTCTATTGAGATCGCCATGGTATTCTGTGTCAGTGGTTCCGACATATGTAGCTCTTCCTCTGGGAATGGCAAAAATCATTCTTCCATCTGGAACATCAAAATATACGGAATGCTTTAAAGGTAGCTTGACATGTGGAAACACCAAATGTACGCCCTTTGTCAGATGTAATCGTTTGCCCTCAAAGGAATCGTTCATTTTTCTAAGGGTATCCACCCAGGGACCTGCTGCAGAAACGACCTTCTTGGCTTTGATATAGTAGTGCTGATTCTTCAGTCGATCTACTACTTCCACTCCTTTGATCTTTTCGTCTTCTAAAAAGTCAACCACCTCACAGTAGTTTAAAGCTACCGCTCCAAGACTCACTGCTTTTTTGATCAATTCTATGGTCAGTCTGGCATCGTCAGTCCGATATTCAGCGTAATAACCAGCTGATTTCAATATCGATTCATCCAGTAAAGGTTCTTTTTTTAGTGCCTCCTCCTTGGTTAGCATTCTTCTTTTATCATCACCTGAAACTCCGGCGAGCCAATCATAAACCCACAGTCCGACTGAAGCTGAATACTTTCCGAAGGTTCCATCTTCAACAATGGGGAGAAGCATTTTTTCCGGAAGCGCAAGATGAGGAGCCAATTGATTTAAAACAGCTCTTTCTTTACCCGTTTCACGTACAAGCGCAACATCAAACTGCTTTAGATATCTTAACCCGCCATGAATCAGTTTGGTAGATTTAGAACTCGTTCCTGAGGCAAAGTCATTTTTCTCGACAAGCGCTACCTTAAGGCCTCTGCTGGCAGCATCAAGAGCAATTCCGCATCCTGTTACACCTCCGCCGATAATTAGTAGATCGAACGGTTCTTTATTCAAGGTTTCTACTATATCTTGTCTTCTCAATCCAGAAAATGGAATATCATGCATATCTAAATCTTGTGGTCAGTAAATTCAAGTAAGTTATTCAGCTCAATGTAAAAATCCAAGTATATTAATAAGGTCAAAGCGCATTTAGCCCTCTTCGCTGTCAGTATTTTCTATAGCTGCAACTACATCATTGCCCAAGATGTGATGCAAGGAGATTTTATTCCTCCTATAGCCCTTGTACTTTTCAGAGTAATAGGGGCCGGAACTATGTTTTGGATCATACATGTCTCATTCATAAGAGAACGAATAAAAAAGAAAGATGTTCCATATTTTATTCTCTGTTCTATTATCGGAATTGTAATCGCTCAAAATTCATTTCTAATGGGTCTGGAAAAAACGCCGACTATTAATGCTTCTCTGCTTGTAAGTACCACTCCCATTATTGTAGCAGGCTTCAGCGTAGTTATACTCAAAGAGCGATTGACGCTAAATAGAATAGCAGGCATCGTTCTCGCTGGAATCGGAACAGCAGTGCTTTTAAGTGCCAGAGGAAAAATAGATTTTAGCAATGATTATTTACTGGGGAATTCACTCATTATTTTAAACGCAACCGCTTATGGACTTTATCTGGTGCTCATCAAACCATTGCTTAGAACTTATCATCCTTTGACTGTAATCAAATGGGTATTCACCTTCTCCGCACCTATGATTATTATTATTTCCTATCGCGATTTTATTCAGATAGACTGGAGTGCCTTTACAACCTATGCCTGGATTGGACTTATCTACGTCATCATTTTTGCCACTTTCTTTACTTATCTGTTTAATGCATATGCCATTAAAATTTTAAGCCCTGTAGTCGCTGGTTTATATCTCTACCTCCAGCCCTTTATAACCACCGTACTGTCCATTGGATTTGGTAAAGATGAATTAACCCTTCATAAGATCATTGCAGGTATTTTAATTCTCACTGGTTTATATTTCGTCATTAAAAAAAGTTTTCCACGGAACACGTAGATTATATTCTAATGTGTAGTGAAGTGCTTTATAAACATTTAGCTGATAATCCAAAACAAATAAATATAAAAAATATATATATGAGCTTGAATAACAACAATTAGCAATTGTTATCCAATTTGAAGTTCGTCAAGGATATGTTGATAAATAAATGGTGCAATCAATTCCGCCAGCTTCTTTTTTATTTATATTTACCACCTGTTAATTATAATCCGGCTTAAGAGAAATATGGAAAACAGAACGAGACGAGACCACAAACTAAAACATCTGGTGAGTGAGTTCGAGGCTATGTCAGAAACTGGGAATCTGTCTTACCTCGACGAAAAAACTTACTATCAGTTGATCAATTACTATCAGGGGGAATTTCTGATAGACAAAGCGCTGGCTGTGGTCCAAATGGCCATCGAACAATATCAATATAGAGTTGAATTTTTTATCACGAAAGCAAGATTGCTCATCAGAGGTAAAAGAATAGAGGAAGCCCTTGAAGTACTTGAAGAGGCTGAAATCATATCACCATTTGAGAACGAAATCACCATATTGAAAGCCAGGTGTTTCGGTGGCAATGTTGGACTTAAAATGCTAGAGCCCATCAAGCAATATGCGGGTAAAGATGAACTTTGTGAGATCTATTTCTCTGAAGCACTGATTTACGAGAGTGGAAAACGTTATAAGCGGATGTTTTCTACGCTCAGAGAACTGCTCTTGATCAATCCTTTATACACCGAGGCCCTGGAGAAAGTATATATCAGCGTAGACATTTCGAAATGTTATGAGAAAAGCATTGAATTTCACAATGAGCTGCTTGAAATAAATCCTTACAACTTTTTGGCATGGTATAATCTGGGACATGCTTACTCCAGTTTAGGCGAATATGACAAAGCCATAACAGCCATGGAGTATAGCTTTATAGTAAATAAAGATTTTGAACTGGCCTATCTTGAATGTGCTGAGACTTGTATCTATCTCAATAATTATCAAAAGGCGCTCACGATTTTCGAAGAGGCCAATCAATATTTCGGACCAGATAGCGAAATACTACTTCAAATGGCAATATGCAATTTGAATCTGGACAATTTGTTATCTGCAAAAGCCAATTTATTTAGTGCGCTTCGATTAGACTCCTATAATGATGAAATTTATTTCTATTTAGGCCAATGTTATTTGAAAGAGAAATCCTTGCATTCAGCCATAAGTGCATTTAAGAAAGCAGCAAATATAGATGAAGAGAGGGAGGAGTACTTTGAAGGAATAGCTACTGCCTATGTTCAATTAGGAGACAATACGAATGCTGTTAAGTATTACGAAACAGCTACAGAATTAGCCCCTTACAAAGAACACCTATGGTACCAATATGCCAGTTTGCTGATTAAACTTGGGCGTGTAGAAGATGCCCTCGAAGCTCTGGATGAAGCTGAAGAAGAATCCTGGGGTCCGGAATTGCTTTACTGTCGTGCTGTTTGCCTTAGTCTGATCGGCAGAAAAAAAGAGGCTTTAGCGATATTGGATGAGGCCTTAATCGATGATTTTTCAATGCACGGAAAACTGTTTGATCTGGATCCATCACTGAAATTCGACAAAGACATACTCTCTATCATACACTACTATGAGGGAGAATCAAAGATGTAAGAGAATCCTCTTTATTCAGGGGTGAAACTCAATCTTTATTACCAAAATTCGACAGTCTTCTGCTTGCAGAAGACTGTTTTTTTTGATCAATGACGTCTTTCTAAATTTAAATTTTCTTGCTTCATGAGATGTAAATTCTGATTTACTCCGAAATCTGGAATCTCATTATTTCTAATTTGATTTCGCCACTTATTAAGCCTGTAAAAGCTAAAGATGAAATACCAAATCTTACCAGACTTCTTCAAATATTCTAAAACCACTTCTTTTTCCCCAACTTTCAATAGCTGTTCTGCTAACATCATATTGGGTCCAAAAGACTTGAGTTGAGGTGAGCCAATTTTAAAATTAATTGATTTTAAAAGGTTCTTTTTTGCCTCTTCGATATTCTCCTCAGCAAGATGAATTAAACCGAGATAGGTATGACTGATGTGAATTAGATTAGAATAATTCCATTCTCCTTTCTCTACTTCAGCCAAATTAAGCATGACAGATACAAATGCCCTAGCCATTGGATAATCCCCATCTAAAAAAGCATCAAAAATCTTATTTTTTAAATATTGGGTTTTTTCAAAATTAGAATATACTTGATTGGTCTTCATAAGATCATCAATGTTTTCAATTTTTAATCGGTTCCCAATCGACTGAAATTACCTAATAAAAGGATCTGAAAATCTTTCTGCAGTGACAAATTCCTGGTCTGTCAGTGTTTTTAAGAAAGCAACCAAAGCCGATTTTTCTCTGTCATTGAAATTTAGGTGTTTGACTTGCCCCGCTTCCAGAAATTTATCATCCAAATTATTGTGCAATTGAATATTTGAACTGTAATGATCAACCACTTCTTCTAAAGTAGCATATCGACCATCATGCATGTATGGAGCGGTCAATTCAATGTTTCTTAAAGTTGGAATCTTAAATTGGCCCTGGCCGAATCCATTATCGGAATAAACGACATCCAAACCAATATTTGCAGTTCCCATGATTTCAGGACCTGCATATTCGCTATCACCAAAACCGTTGTCCGATTGATCAATAAAATCGTTAGAGATTCGCGCACCTGCTCCTCCGCCGTCCGGAGCACTGAAATTTATGCCTTTGTGGCACGAAGAGCACTGTGCATCTTTACTAAAGAAGATTTCTTTGCCTTTCAATTCAAGTTCTGAATAATTGGTAAAGCCCTTAGCTGCGCCAGTATCAAACTTGGATTCCATGGAAACCATTGATCTCAAAAACTGAGACATGGCATCTACCACTTTTTTTTCTGTAATCACTCGATCTCCGTAAGCTTCCTCAAATAACGGATCATAATATTCAATAGTTTTAAGTTTTCTTACCAAAGACTCCATGGATTCCATACCCATTTCGATGTGGTTTTTGATGGGCTCACTAATCAAATCTTCAATCGAACTGGCTCTTGAATCCCAGAAAAGACTATTGTTTACGATTGGATTAACAATGGCCATACTATTTCTAGGCGTGACCTTGGTTTCGAACCCCACACTAAAAGCTTTAGAATCTGAAAATGCCAATGACTGTTCATGGCAAGAGGCACAGGAAACTCTGTTATTTAGCGATAATTGGGTATCATAAAACAATACTCTTCCTAATTTTGCCCCTTCATTGGTTACACCGGTATTTTTTAGGAGTTGAGGAACCTGTCTTGTTGCCTCACTGATTGCGGTTTTATAACTTCCATTGATATAGTCAAAGTTTTCATCAGGCAGCTCCAGAACAATGTCTTTCTTATAAATTTCTATGTTTTTCTCGCAACTAAGGGTGAGAAGGAATATCAAAGACAGGAGACAGGTGGTGTAGATTGTTTTCTTCATGATTTTCATAAGTGGATTGTTATTATAACGATTTTTTTCCAATTTCTGTATGATGGGCTTAAAATTTATAGTTAAGAAATATAGATATGGGTGGTATTACTGTTGCATTAAAAATACTGGAGGTTCCACCTACCACCCCTAAAAACCCTATGCCTTCTGTACTTAAGCTTAAATTCTTAAAAATAAAATATTCAATTCCCAAGCCAAGTCCAATCCCTGCACCTGCATGTTCATTGTCAGAAAAATCGTTGATCGGAGAATTAAAATTACCCGCCATGAACATCAGATCAAAAGTTTGATAAAAGGTAAACTTCTCGTTGACCAGATGTCGACGCTCAAATCCCAGGCGGAGATTGAAATTGAAGATATCGGGACCCTTAGCATTGAAATTAGGAACATTAGCGTTAAAATCATTTGATAAGAGATGCATACCGATTCCCATTCTGAAGGCATTTTGGTTTCTGATGAATTTCAATGTAGCAGAATAAGGTCCCGTTCGATTCGAAACCTGTTTGAATGGAATCAATTGATTGACGAGAGCCGTTATATTCATCCCAAATTCAGTGATCAAGTCTTCCTGGGTTCTTACCTCTATGGTGTCTTGTGCTCTAAGACCATAGGTATAAAAAATAATCAATAAAAGTAGTATTCGCTTCATCTTAAAATCTTACCATCACATATAAATTGACAGGAGGTGTTATTTGCGCCTCAAATCCGATTATTTTTCGTTCACTGTTGATGTCCATGTTGAATTGAAATGACTCGGTTCGCTTTGAGATTTTATATAGTCCATAAATATTGCCTTCTGTGCCGAGATACATAAACTTATTGATGTAATACTCAAAACCGTAAACTAAGCCACCTCCCAACCCCTGAGTGTCGGTTCTGATCGATGTTACATCTATCGAATTACTTACCGTCGTTTCTTCATTCTTGATCATCGTGACCAAATCTAATCCGTAGTAAAAGCCAAATCTATTGCCCAGGTATTTCTTCCGTTCCCAACCTACTCGCGCGTTAAGCTGATAATTATTGAATATGAATTGTTCAATGTTTACAAAAGTCTCATTCGAATTATCAAAAGTAAAACCCACACCAAATCTGACCGCGTTTCTGCCGTAATTCAATTTAGCGACAAATGGATAGGAAGCGATGTTATCCTGATTGCTACTATTACCTATAAAAGAACTTAAAACATTGGTGATATTCAATCCTATATCACCAGATTTGGGAAAAGTGAAATCATCCTGACATTTTACAGAGTTGATCAAAAATAGAAGGAATAGAAATAGTAAAAAAGTTTTATGCATAGTTCTGTTTTGGCCAGAATCCTGGTGTATACTTAGGGCAACTTCTCTTTAAAACGTGCATTTCAGTAATTTATTGATTTTATCAAAAGATTAAAGCCGCTTTTACGAATTATTTTAATAAATTATTCGCGAAATATAACGAATGGAGAATAAAACTAAGGTTCACAATTATTTTACTGATTTTGATGTCAATCTTTTTAGAGCTGGCAAACACTTCAAGCTTTATGAGAAATTCGGAGCGCATCCTATGGAAGTGGATGGTGAAAAAGGAGTTTATTTTGCGGTATATGCTCCATCCGCCGACAGAGTGAGGGTTGTAGGAAGTTTTAATGGCTGGATTGGTGAGGGTTATGACCTTTATGTTAGATGGGATAGCTCAGGTATATGGGAAGGTTTTGCACCAGGCCTGGGAGAGGGAGAAATGTATAAGTTCGAGATATTTTCCACAAAAGATGGAAGAATCAGGCATAAAGCTGACCCCTATGCTTTCAAAACAGAACTGATGCCGAAATCGGCGTCCATTATTTGGACTTCCAAACATAAGTGGAAAGATAAAAAATGGATGACGAAGGGACGAGCAGAGAAAAATCAGCACGAGTCGCCATTTGCAGTATATGAGGTCCATCTGGGAAGTTGGAAAAAAAATGGTACAGATTCTCTTTCATATAAGGAGCTTGGAAAAGACCTGGTAGACTACGTCAAGGAAATGGGGTTTACTCATGTGGAGATGATGCCGATTACTGAGCATCCGTACTATCCGTCCTGGGGTTATCTTTCTACTTCTTATTTTGCGCCGACCAGCAGATATGGAGATCCTGATGAACTTAAGTTTTTAGTAGATTCCTTTCACAAAGCAGGAATAGGTGTTCTCGTGGATTGGGTACCGGCCCATTTTCCAAATGATGAATTTGCGCTTGCAGACTTTGACGGTTCCTGTGTTTATGAGCATTTTGATCGGCAAAAAGGTTTCCATCCTGACTGGAACAGTTTGATTTTTAATTTCGAGCGAAACGAAATTAGATCCTTCCTCATATCCAGTGCTTTTTATTGGTTTGAACACTTTCATTTCGATGGATTAAGAGTGGATGCGGTATCGTCTATGCTTTACCTGGATTATTCCAGAGACGAAGGTCAATGGTCTCCCAACATATTCGGAGGAAATGAATATCTGGCGGCCAAGGATTTCTTGCGAGATCTCAATATTGCCATTTATGGCACTTTCCCCAATGTGCAAATGATTGCGGAGGAATCTACCGCTTTTCCTGGAGTGACCAAACCCGCTCATACAGGAGGACTAGGATTTGGAAAGAAGTGGATGATGGGTTGGATGAACGACACATTAGAATACTTTTCCAGAGATCCCATTTATAGAAAATACCATCATAACGAGATCAGCTTCTCGATGACTTATGCATTTACAGAAAATTTTATGTTGCCACTTTCACATGATGAAGTTGTTCATGGAAAGGGTTCCATTATTTCTCGTATGCCGGGTGACGACTGGCAACAGTTTGCAAACCTAAGATTACTTTATTCCTACATGTATACTCATCCGGGAGATAAGCTTCTATTTATGGGTAATGAAATAGGTCAAAGATCAGAATGGAATTTTAATGAATCCTTGGAATGGTTTGTTCTGGATTATACTTTACATAAGGGGATCCAACAGCTGGTCAAAGACCTGAATCAACTTTATGTTGAAGAATCGGCATTGAATGAAAAGAACTTTTCGCCTGATGGCTTCGAATGGATATCCTATGACGATCATCAAAACAGCGTTCTTTCTTATGTGCGAAAAAGTGAAGATGAATCTGTTTTGGTCATTTGTAATTTTACACCGAATGTTCTGCATGGTTATAAAATTGGAGTTCCAGGTAAAGGAAAGTATAAAGTGCTTTTAAATACAGATAGTGTGAAGTATGGTGGAAGTGGAAGTTCAAAGAAAAGAGTATACAGCACGATTGCGGAGAAATCTCATGGTCGGGAATACAGTCTCGAAATGAGTCTGGCGCCATTGGGAACCGTGATATTGAAAAAGGAGAAGAAATGAAAGTTTTACAAGTGAGTACCGAATGTTATCCGGCAGCAAAAGCTGGTGGAATGGGTGATGTGGTGGGATCATTGCCTAAGTACCTCAAGAAATTTGATGTGGAAGCATCTGTGATTATTCCTAAATATGACATGATATGGTTTCATGACAAAGCTTATGAAACAGTCTTTACAGGAGCTTTCTACCAAAGAGGAGATTATATACAATTTGCTATCCAGAAAATTCGGAAGAGTGGTTTGGATTTTGATTTATATTGTGCAGATATCCCCGGAAAATTTGACAGAGATTCCATCTATCTTGCTCCTGATGGTCATGGTTTCAGAGATGAAGTAGAAAGAAATGTTGCGTTTCAGAGAGTAGTTCTGAGTTGGCTTCATTCTGATCAGTCCAAGTTTGATCTGGTACATTGTCATGATCATATGACAGGATTGATCCCATTTTTTATGAAATATGGTTACGAGTACAGAGGTCTCGAAAATGTACCAACTTTTTACACCATTCACAATGCAGCCTATTATGGTGCCTTTGATTGGCATCACTACGAAACACTGCCAGCATTTGAAGGAAGACATGCTGGCTTGTTAGATTGGGATGGAACCATTCATTCCATGGCTTCGGCGGTGAGATGTGCTTCTATGGTCAATACGGTTTCTCCCAGTTATATGGAAGAGATCACTCAGCAACCTGGCAGTCTCGCCTATCTATTCGGTGGTGCAAGGCACAAGTGTATAGGTATTCTAAATGGTATTGATAACGAAGAATGGGACCCCAAGACTGATGATTTGTTGACTCATAAGTGGTCTAAGAGTTGGGATAATTTTAAGCAAACTAATAAGCAGCATTTCGCTGAAAAGTATGGATTGAATCCGGATAAAGCATGGTATTCCTTTATAGGAAGGTTTACAGAACAAAAGGGTGTGGATACGCTGGCTCCTGCGATTAGGGCACTATTGACACAAGACAATGATGCATGTTTTATCATACTGGGTAGCGGTGATAAAAGATTGGAATTTGAGATTCAACATTTGGAAACACCGGGAATAGTGAAGTCTTTCATCATGTACAATGAAGCGCTTGCCCATGAAATATATGCGAGTTCAGACTTTATTGTTATGCCATCTCGCTTTGAACCTTGTGGTTTGAATCAGATGTTTGCCATGCGATACGGCACAGTGCCAGTAGTAAGGGCGACCGGTGGGTTAAGAGATACCGTTACTGAGTCTCCGGAAGATGGGACAGGATTTACCTATGATCAAAGCAATTCGTATGATTTTGCAAGAGCTATGATGAGAGCACTTCAGACTTACAAGAACAAAAAAGAATTCAAAAAATTAAGATTGAGATGTACGCGAAAGAATTTCTCCTGGGAGAAGTCAGCTCAAGAGTATGCAGATCAATATAAAAAATTAATAAAATGACAGAAAAAACAATTTCCATCATATTGGGCGGGGGAGCCGGAACCAGATTGTATCCACTTACGAAAGACCGTTCTAAACCAGCTGTACCGCTAGGGGGTAAATACAGATTGATTGATATTCCTGTGAGCAATTGTCTAAACTCCGGTTTGAAGAGAATTTTGGTTTTAACCCAGTTCAATTCAGCATCCTTGAATAAGCATGTCACCAATACTTATCACTTTGACATATTTTCTAAAGGTTTTGTGGACATCCATGCAGCAGAACAGACCCGGGACAATGAAAAGTGGTTTCAGGGAACCGCTGATGCAGTCAAGCAAGTGATGCCCAGGATCAACATGCATGAGCATGAATACATCATCATTCTCTCTGGAGACCAACTCTATCAGATGGATCTAAAAACCATCATTAACCATCACACTGAAACAGGTGCTGATGTAACCATCGGGACCATACCTGTGGACGCCAGTGATGCGCCAGGTTTTGGCATTATGAAGGTCGATGAGGATGATAATATCAATGATTTTATCGAGAAGCCGAGTACAGACCAATTGGATAAATGGACTTCCCCTGTCGAAGAGAAATATGCAAAGGAAGAAAAGCACTACCTGGCTTCTATGGGAATATACGTTTTCCGTAAAGAAGCAATGAAGAAGCTTTTTGATGACATGCCGGAAGCAACAGATTTTGGAAAGCACTTCATTCCACATGCAGTGGAAAATGATGACTACAAGGTATCCAGTTATCCTTTTGGTGGCTATTGGTCAGACATTGGAACGATTAAATCATACTATGAGGCCAATCTGATGCTGAATGATTTTCTTCCACAATTTGACATGTATAGCAATACGTTCCCGCTTTATTCAAGAGCGAGAATGCTTTCGCCTTCTAAAATATTTGGAACATTAGTCAACAATAGTTTAATATCTGAAGGTTGTATTTTACATGCAAGGGAGATTGAAAATTCTGTGATAGGAATAAGGTCGCGAATTGGGCCACGTACATTTGTCAAAGATTCTGTCATATTTGGTAATGATTTCTATCAGAAATTAGAAGATATTTCTGAAGCCTCTCAGCAAAAACTTTTAGGTATTGGAAAAGATTGTAAAATCGAAATGGCCATTGTAGAGAAAAATGTTAAGATTGGAAATCATGTGGAAATAAAGGGGAGCGCCCAACTGGAAGATTCAGAAACAGACTTGTACTGCATTCGAGATGGTATCGTGGTGGTCAAGAAGGGTGTTCATATCCCGGACAACAAAAAAATAGGGTTTATAGAAGGTCAATATTAAAATATATCCCTCTATCGGTCATGGATGAGCATTGGAGGCCAACTCATTTATTTGATAAATTGTCATTTATACTTTTACGTCTCGAATATAAGATGATACGAGTGTTTCAATACTTATGCTGATTGAAGATCTGAGTATATGGGAGGATACCATTAATTCTTGCTCAGGGATGATGGTAACACGGTTTATTAAAGAAAGCTTTATGCAGTAAGAACTTTCATGCTCAAATGAAAAAATCGTTCAACCTTAATTTTAAGCAGTGTTTTGCCTATGTGGATATCACCAGTAAAATTAGCTTAATACAAATTGAATTTAGAGAAAGACATATTGTCTATCGGTAAGCTATTGTAAACCATGTAAATTATAGTAATACTATTGGCCTAAAAATCCAGCTGAGACAAGTATCTCATATCGTTGATATCTGAATAATCGTACTCATAGATCTTTTCAGGACCCACTACAACAAGTAGACCATCATTGGCAATCACATCATAGGCTTTAAAACCCTCAAAATGATATAGTTCAATGAAATGAGTAGGATCACTGACATCCATCACTTTCAAACCATTGTTGGCTTCGCAAATGAAAAGTAGGTCACCATCAAGAGTAATTCCTCTTGGAGATTCCATCTGTACAGTATTGATGTGCTTGGGATGATTGATATTCTCAATATTAAATACTCTGATTTCATTTCGATCTACTTCACGGCACTGCCCAATTTGTATGGAAGACAAACTTGCAAATGCTGTTTCGTCATTTACAGCAATCGGGTCGCGCTGACAAAAATCTGCTCCGAAACCGGTATAATCAGTGATGCTGGAGTTTCTCGGAATTCCTTCTGTATCAATTTCATAGATATACATGGCCTGAGGTGAACCCACAAATAAGTTTCCTTTATAATGAAGCAATGATTCTATATTAAAACCAAGAAATTGCTCATCGATCAATTCAGGGTTTTCAGGATTTTCTAATGAATAAGTTTGTAAATCTTCTTTTGTAATGACATACATGAGGTTGTCTAGAACAATCATATTCGCGTATGATCCCTGTGTATTGGTATCAGAGGGTGCGATAGTGGAGATGCCCAGGTCTACTTCACAAGAAATAAGCAGAAAAAGAGCGCTGGCAAATAAGAGATGTGTCAATTTCATAGTAATTATTTTAGATTTTTTCACAATTTGGGTTTTCTACGATTTCCTTATTCCACGACTTCACCAAGCCTTTTTCGGGGTCTGGACACACAAAAAATTCACCTGATGTCGCAAATTCCGGAAACTGCTCCTTCATATTTTTAAAGAAAACTCCTTCAATATACATTTCAAATTTGATATTTCCAAAATCTGAGATGTTAATTACAAGCATATGAGGCCCATTATCAGCATAAAGGAAGCCGTCCCTAAAATTAAATGTCTGATTACCGGGAATATTCCAGAAATAAATATAGGAAGGATTGCCGGGCACAGTATTATCAATAACATGAATACCTCGTTTCTTATCGTTAACAAACAAATAATTGCCGGATTGGACAATCGTTCCTTGCTGAACGATGGGTTGGGGTGGCAGAGTTCTTATTGAGCTAAAATCAAGTGCATCAAAGTAAGTGGGAACGTAGGCCAGTGCTTTAAATTCCTGATCTCTGCAACCCAGTAGAAAAACTAGTATGAAAATGATTGCTAGCCTCATCTCCCCAGAGCGTATGAAATGTTCAAATGTGCATATACTATCGGATGAGGTGTGGTAGAACGGGCCAACATTCTATTGACCGTAAAAAACTCTGTCTCATCACCCTTTAGTTCAGTGGTCAATCTACCTATACCAATGCCACCACCTGCTTCCAGATAGGTTCTTGAGTTGAGTTTAAATAGCAACTGATTAGATAGATTCATCCCTGTCAGCATCGTTTCTAATTTTCTATAATTGAGAAAATTAAACTCACCATTTGTTGCAATGGTAGGTCTTACCACTTGTCCCCTGGTAAACCGATGGGTTAAATTAACACCGCAAACATAAGAGACCCAGCTACTTCTGGCCAGGAAAATCTCTACGCCGGGTCGTATTCGTATGCCTTGCTGTTCTTCAATTGATGTAAAAAGATAGGCTGTTTCGCAAGTCAAATTAATTCGCTCATTCAGTCTTTTATCAATACTCATTTGAAGGCCAGGATATAGATTGACCAATGCAGTAGGTGTAACTCCAATTCTCCACTTTGGAAATACCATGACCTCTTGTGCACTAGTGCTCCATCCCAGGAAAATTAAAAAAAGAGTCGATAAAAATTTAACCATGGTTTATTAATAATGATTTAAGAACCCATATCGCTGCTTATTCCTTGAGCCATTACATGATTTGGACCTTATATTCTACAATTTATTGATTTTCATAGACAAAGAATACAAAGAACACACAATTATTGCGTTGAATACGTGATTCTCATTATGACACATGTTAAAAAAGAGTAATCTTAGCAATTTTATTACTTTTGTGGTTCAATTTTAGACTAATATGCTATCAAATAAAAAACTAATAAACATCGCAGGTTGGAGTGTTTTTGCCATCAATGCTATAGTTTACTTTTTTTCAGCCGAGAGAACGGGTAGTTTATGGGATTGCGGCGAATTTATCTTAGGCGCCTATAAATTACAGGTAGTGCACCCTCCAGGAGCACCACTGTTTATGATTGTAGGAAGAGTGTTTGCCTTTTTTGGAGAAATTTTTTCTTCCAAACTTTCAGACATCGCATTCGCTGTCAATTTGATGTCAGGTATATGCTCTGCATTTATGGCGATGTTTGTAGCCTGGATTACCATGATTTTTGGAAAATTAGCGATGGTAGGAAGAGAAGGAGAATTGACTGGTGGTGCAAGTATTGCGAATGCACTTTCCGGAGTGGTTGCAGGACTTGCAAGTGCCTTTGCGACCTCCATTTGGTTTTCTGCGGTAGAAGGTGAGGTATATGCTATGTCTACTTTTTTTACTGCATTGACCTTTTGGTCGGCAGTTAAATGGTATGCGCTTCCCGATGACGAGCGTTCAGACAGATGGTTGTTATTTGCACTTTATGCTGTGGGTTTATCTACAGGAGTTCACCTTTTAAGTATTCTGACGCTTCCAGCAATTGCACTTTTATACTATTTCAAGAAATATAAAAAGCATTCAATCGGTGGAGGAATTTTAGCCGTCGCTGCTGGGATGGTCGCCGTGGGTATTATTCAAAAATTGATCATTGTAGGGATTCCTACGCTGTGGAAGAATTTTGAAATTTTTGCTGTCAATGGTTTGGGTCTGCCATTTCACTCAGGTCTGGCCATCACCTTAATATTATTAGGTGCCTTGGTTTACATAGGGCTCAGACATGCTCATACTAAAGGAAAGTATCTTCTTCAAATGGGTTTGGTAGCGCTTACACTAGTTACTATAGGATTTAGTACCATTGGAGTAATTGTGATCAGAGCCAATGCGGATACTCCTGTCAATATGAATGTTCCTAGTGATGCTGTAAGATTACTCCCCTATCTTAATAGGGAGCAATATGGTGAAAGAGCTTTGCTTTACGGGCCACATTTTGATGCTCAACCTCAAGACGTTGAGATTGAAAAAAGATATGGAAGAGTGGGAGACAAATACGAATACGTCGATGAGAAGTATGAGTATGTGTATAATCAAGAAGATAAGATTTTGTTTCCAAGGATAGGTCATAACGACCCAGGGAGATCTCAGCTCCATCGCATGTGGTGGGGACAGGACACAGGGACACCTGGTATGGCGTATAATCTGAAGTTTCTATTCCAATATCAATTGGGGTGGATGTATGGCCGATACTTTATGTGGAACTTTGCTGGAAGACAGAATGGAGATCAGGGATATTTTCCATGGGATAAAAGTGCCGGTCATTGGGTATCAGGAATAGGTTTTGTAGATGATGCCAAGTTGAATTATGATATGGATGATTTGCCTGAGAGCATGGAAAGTCTGGCCAACAATAATTATTACATGTTGCCTTTTCTCTTTGGTTTAATAGGACTCTTTTTCCATGCCAAAAGGAGGCCGAAGGATTTTACGGCACTCTTTATGTTATTTTTAATAACAGGTATCGGAATTGTAATTTATTCGAATCAACCTCCAAATGAGCCCAGAGAACGAGACTATGTTTTAGCGGGATCTATATTTAGTTATTGTATCTGGATAGGTATGGCGGTCAATGCCATTTATCTTGGATTCGAAAGATATAAATTCAAGGGTATTCCAGCGGCAGCTGTTGCAGGGGCTTTGGTTCTTGTGGCACCATTGCTGATGGTAACAGAGAACTTTGATGATTTAGGTAGAAAAGATCATTATGCTTCCAGAGATTATGCCTCTAATTTTCTAAATTCATTAGAAGAGAATGCCATCATTTTCACTTATGGAGATAATGATACTTATCCCCTGTGGTATGCTCAGGAAGTCGAGGAAATCAGAACTGATGTACGGGTGGTTAACTTAAGTTTAATTGCCGTAGATTGGTATATCAATAAACTCAGGTCGAAAGTAAATGAATCCCCTGCTTTAAACCTAACTATTACAGAAGAAGCTTATCGAGGATCGCAAAGGAACCAATTGTATTTCATTCCTCCTGATAACAAAAATCCCGTTAATATATATTCAGCACTTAAATTGATGAGTAGCGATGCCAGGCCTCAAGGTGTGAATGATCGTATTAAAGGTTATGTGCCTTCCAAACACCTGGTTTTACCAACCAATAGGGAAGCAGTAGCCAGGATGGGCATGACTGTGCCAAATGATTCATCGGCAATTGTACCATCTATACCATTTGTATTTGCAGATGGCAAGCAGTCGCTGAGAAAGGATGAGATAGCGATTTTGGATGTGATTGCTTCTAATATTTGGGAACGACCAATCTATTTTGCGGTCACTTGTAAGAATGAGAAGTTGATGGGCATCAATGACTATACCCAATTGGAAGGTCTTGCTTTCAGAGTAGTTCCTTTTAAAACCACTTCGGATAGGAACATAGGCATATACGGAAGCGGTCGCGTTAATACGGAAGCATTGTATGATAATGTTATGAACAAATGGCGATGGGGTAATTTTGATAATAAGAAGTTGTTTATTGATAATAGCTATGGTGCAGAAATTCAGGCGATGCAAATGACGATCAGACGGGGTGCTGAAGAAATGGCTAAATATGATAGATCTAAGGCCGTTGCATTAGCAGATAAGTATTTTGAAGGATTTCCAAACATGAATTTTCCTTATGATGACAATGTTTATCCTTTCATCCAGATTTATTTTAGGGCTGGAGAGATGGAGAAAGCTAAGAAACATATGAGGATTTTAGCTGAAGTATCTGCTGAACGACTTGCATTTTTTGACACTTTGGATGAGGAGACCAGAGATGGTAGTTTTAGGAGAGAATATGTTCTGGCACTGAAGGCTGCAAATCAAATCTTGCAGGATGTAGATAAGCTGGGAGATCCGAACTTTGCGACAGAGATGAGAAACCTTGTTGGCAACTGGAATTTGAGCGGATTGGCTAATTAATTGAATAAAGCTATAGCTAGAAGGTGCTTTGGTATTTTTTTTGGGACTGCTTTGGGACTTGCAAATTTTATTTGCAAGCTGTTAGATAAGGCTTTAAACTGCCTTTTGAAATTGCAAGCTATCAGATAGCAGTTTTAGTCTAGTATTAGTTTGATGATAAACTTGCATTAGATTCACGACGGGACTTTTAAATTCTATTTTCAAGCTATCAGATAGCAGATTTCGAATGATTTTGGGCTTTCAGGCTCTCTTTGCAAGATTTGATTAAATTTTGATCACCATTTATTACCGTACTTCCAAATACATTTGCAAGCTTTACAGATAGAAAATTCTTCGATCTGCAATTGGCCTCGAAGATTAAAATATATAAAAAATGAAAATAGCAATTGGTGGCGACCATGCAGGTTTTCCCTACAAAGCACCACTTATTAAAATGCTTCAAAAAATGGGCCATGAAGTCAAAGACTTTGGCACCAACTCTGATCAATCTGTTGATTATCCGGACTATATTCACCCATTGTCCAATGAATTGGCTCAAAAGAAACATGACCTGGCCGTTATTTTATGTGGTAGTGGCAATGGTGTCGCCATTACCGCTAATAAACATCAGCACATCAGGGCAGCGGTCTGTTGGAAAGTAGAGCTGGCAGAGTTGGCCCGTCAACACAATAATGCCAATGCAATTGCGGTTCCAGTTAGATTCGTGAGTTTCAAAATGGCCAAAAACATGGTTAAAGCCTTTTTAACCTCAGAATTTGAAGGTGGTCGACACGAGAGAAGAGTCAATAAAATTCCGGCTCACTAACCATTGACATAAAAGAGAAATACTCAAATATGGAAGTTTTGCTATAAGTACAATTTAATGTAATAACAATGAAAGAGAAACTCACAATAATATTGCTACTCGTATTTGGCCTAGTTCAAGCTCAATTTATAGAGAGTGTCACAACACCAGATACCTCGATCCAAAAAATAATGGATGAGAAGGATCCTGCGTATACGACTAGTATGACCATTACAAAGGAAGATCTGATCAAGCATCTTACCATTCTGGCTTCAGATGAATTTCAGGGAAGAGAAACAGGAACACCAGGTAACGATCTGGCATCTGCATACATCGCTGGTGAATTAGAAAGAATGGGAATTGAACCTTTGCAAGGAGATAGCTACTTCCAAAAAGTTGATTTTAAATGGATCAGTTGGGACGAGATTTCTATTCATGTAGGAGAAAGTAGATTTAAGCATTTATGGGATTTCTTAGCCTTTCCGGATCAAAATATGGACTTAGGAAAAATCGATGTTGATGAAGTGATTTTCATGGGTTATGGAATAGATGATCCAAAATATACAGATTATAAAAGAGCGGACATAGAAGGAAAAGTCATCATGATTAATGAAGGTGAACCTATGGATGAGGACGGCAAATATTTAATCAGCGGCGATACAGGAGAGTCAGAGTGGTCACAGTATCCTGATAAAAAATTGGAATTGGCATATGAGAAGGGCGCGAAGGTGGTATTGATCATTACCAAGGATATTCAGAAGATGTTGGCAGAAAATAGGAGTAAGTTATTGGGCCCAACAGTAATCATTGGCCAACAAGAAGACAGTCAGACTAAAAAGGCTAATTCAATTTACATCTCTTCTAATATTGCTAAGGAGATTATTGGAAATAAAGAGAAAAAAATGCTTAGAGCTAGAAAGCGGATTGCGAAAGGTAAGTTTAAGCGTGTGAAACTTAAGACGGATATGGAATTGGTGCAAAAGCGAAGCGATTACGAATTAGCTGGTAATAATATATTGGCCTACATTGAAGGAACAGATAAAAAAGATGAAGTCTTGATCGTATCTGCTCACTATGATCATGTTGGAATGAGAGGCGATGATGTTTTCAATGGTGCTGATGATAATGGCTCGGGAAGTACAACAGTTCTGGAGTTGGCAGAGGCCTTTCAAATTGCTAAAGAAAATGGCAATGGTCCTAGGAGAAGCATCCTTTTTCTATGGTTAACAGGGGAAGAAAAGGGGCTTCTAGGTTCTGAATATTATACTGAATATCCGGTTTTTCCGCTCGAAAAAACCATTGCAGATATTAATATCGATATGGTGGGAAGAGTAGATGAGAAATATGAAGACTATCCCAATTATATTTACGTGATAGGCTCAGACAGAATCAGCCAGGATCTTCACAATGTCAATGAGGAAGTGAATCAACTTTATACCCAATTGACTTTGGATTATACCTATAATTCCGAAGAAGATCCTAACAGATTTTACTACAGATCGGATCATTATAATTTTGCTAAAAATGGGATTCCTTCTATCTTTTTCTTCAATGGTGTGCATGAGGACTATCACAAGACTACAGATACAGTCGAGAAAATCAATTTTGATAAAATGACGCAGGTAGCGCGACATATTTTTCAATTGGCTTGGAGGTTGTCTAATCAGGATGCAGACCTAAGAATTACCAATGGTAAAGCGTAAATAGGAATGCAAGGACTGAAAGATGTAGTTCGCTAGCTGTGATCGTATTTTATTGTAATTATCGGAGTCTTAAACACTGTCTTGGGACTGCCAAATTCCATTTGCCAGGTAATTAGATATAAGCCTTTCAATCCTGCAATTTCAGCACACATCCCATTCTCAAATCTCCTATCATTTTTAATTCTTGACCAGTTATTTAAATATCTTCACCCTATGATTAAAAACTTAGTAGCTCAACGAACTGGTCTGCCCCAATCCAAAGTCTTTAAAACGGTCGAACTTCTTGACGACGGAGCCACCATACCATTCATTGCAAGATACAGAAAGGAAGCTACCGGCTCCCTTGACGAGGTTCAAATCAGCACCATTCAACAAGAATTGAGAAACGTACAAGACCTCCTCAAACGAAAAGAGGCCATCCTCAAGTCTATCGAAGAACAAGGCCAACTCACCGCTGAATTAAAGAAACGCATTCAAGATACCTGGAATGACAAAACATTGGAAGATCTTTATCTTCCTTTTAAGAGAAAGCAACAGACCAAAGCTGCAATTGCCAGAAAGGCAGGATATGAAGGGCTTGCTAAAATCATAATGGCCCAGCGAACAGATAATATTCGATCTCAGGCTAAGAGGTTTGGTGATCCCGATGAGGCATTGGAAGGGGCAGGGCACATCATCTCTGAATGGATCAGTGAAAATCCAGCTGTCAGAGATATCGTCCGTTCTATTTTCAACAGAAAAGCGATAATTACCAGCAAGGTCATTAAAAATAAGAAAGAGGAAGCTTCAAAATATAGAGATTACTTCGATTATAACGGTTTGTTAAAGAAAACGCCTTCACATCGCTTACTTGCCATTTTGCGTGGAGAGAATGAAGGAATGTTAAGATCCAAGGTAGACATTGACATTGATGAAGCTCAAAGCAGGCTCAATCGATACTACATAAAACGACAAACAGATGCACAGTCCTATATCATAAGTGCAATTGAAGATAGCTTAAAAAGACTCATTCTTCCTTCCATCAGAAACGAAGCCTTGAAAGATGCCAAAGATGCAGCGGACAAAGAAGCAATTAAGGTTTTCGCGCGGAATGCTGCGGATTTGCTCCTTAGTCCACCTTTGGGAGCCAAGAAAGTAATGGGCATTGATCCGGGATTTAGAACTGGTTGTAAGGTGGTCTGTCTAGATGAAAAGGGAGATTTACAGAAAAGCACAACGATTTACCCTCATCCTCCACAAAATCATGTACAGAAGGCAGAAGATGAAGTTTACACACTAATATCAAAATTTGAAACGGAAGCCATTGCTGTAGGAAATGGTACTGCTGGACGTGAGACTTTCCTATGGTTGAAAAAATTAAATCTACCTAAGGTTGAAATCTATTTGGTCAATGAGGATGGTGCATCCATTTACTCTGCCTCTGAAATTGCCAGAGAGGAATTTCCGAATGAAGACCTCACCGTCAGGGGTGCAGTGAGTATTGGACGGAGATTGATGGATCCATTAGCTGAATTGGTAAAAATTGACCCTAAATCCATTGGGGTTGGCCAATATCAGCATGATGTTAACCAGAAACTATTGAAAGAAAGTTTGACTGAAACAGTGGAAGCATGTGTCAATAAAGTAGGAATCAATCTGAATACAGCCAGTAAGCATTTGCTGAGTTATGTTTCAGGTTTGGGGCCTGGACTTGCACAAAATATAGTAGACTATCGCAGTGAGATTGGAAAATTTACCAATATTGAACAGCTAAAAGAAGTTCCTAGACTTGGTGTAAAAGCTTTCGAACAATGTGCAGGATTTATTCGAATTAAAGATGGGGTGAATCCGTTGGACAATACAGGAGTTCATCCGGAGTCCTATTCAGTTGTAGAGAATATCATAAAAACCTTACGAACTGAATTATCGGCTTTAGTAGGTAATGTTAGACTTATTGAAAGTATAGATTTAAGCCAATTTGTTAATAGTGCCGTAGGACTTCCAACAGTATATGATATTGTGAATGAATTGAAGAAACCCGGATTAGACCCAAGGTCAAAAGCCAAACAAATTGACTTCCAAGAAGGACTAGAAACAATCTCTGATCTTAGAATTGGCCAGATACTTCAAGGTCAAGTTACCAATTTGACTAAGTTTGGTGCATTCATTGACATTGGAATTAAAGAATCTGCCCTCTTGCATATTTCCCAAATCACCGATCGGTTTATTTCTGATCCTGCAGAAGTTTTATCCATTCAACAAAGTGTCGAGGTTAAAGTGACCGATGTGGACTTGAAGAGAAAAAGAATAAGTGTGAGTATGCTAGATGTCAATTAAGCAGTTGAATATGTGAAAGTTTAACTATTTAGATTATAAACAAGTTTCACTTTTTGACACTTTTAAAATTATTCGGCTATAAAAAAGGGCCGTATTTCGAGAAAATACGACCCATTATTTCATAAGAAATTACGTCATCACTTTATGATCACGAACTTATTTACAATTTGGTAATTAGCCACATTTATGGTTGTAAAATATATACCTGCTGCAAAATCTCCAGTATTTATCGTAATTTCTGAATCTTGATTGTTGCTTTTTGCGTAACCCATCCATACTACTTTACCGAGCTGATCCAAGATCTTAACTTTTTGATTTTGAGTACCTCCTTCGACTTTGATAGTAATCCTTTCTCGTGCTGGATTTGGAAATAATGTCATGGTTGGGCGGGCTGCATGATCATCTAATTGAGCTGATCTTCCTTTCGCTGACTTGTGGACCGTTATCGAACCACCTCCTATATCCTGGGTCTGGTAAGATTCATCATCCTCACCGAACTGGTTATCGTATATGACAAAATCGCCATTATCCATGTCCCATATCTTAATTCTAAATTTATCCGCTTCACTAGGTTCATTTATGTCAGAATCAATACCAGTAATCATGAAACCATAATTTCCTTCACCGTTGACTTGACCTTCTCCTTTGAATTTAGCATTCGCACCAGCAATCACCAACCAGTCATAAACCGTACTTTTAAAATTAAAATTCGCTGCATTCAAATGAAAGGTAGAATTGCCATCTGGAACATTTGCTCCTTTTTTAAATTTAGATATAAATCCAAAATTAGCCTTACCATAAATATTGACATCGGGTCTATAAGCACCCATAGGGGATTCAATCCAACCTCCTCCGGTTACAAATCCTCCATTTGGATCATAAATGACAGCATATGTGGTTGCTGCTAATTCACTGCTATTTCCAGAGGCATCTGTAAGATAAAGAGAAATAATATAAACGCCTGGTTCCGAATAGGTGTGGGACCCTGTAATCGTATTCAAATTTTGATCTATGTTGGCCGGAGAAGAGCTTCCTGAGGCATCTCCCCAAAACCATGTTCCACTATGGTCATTTTTATCACAATTGTCAGTATAAGAACTTGAGGCATTTATGCTCGTTCCTAATTGGATTGGATCCAACGGTATAATAATTTCGCTCATCTCAGGTGGTGATAAATCGTAAACGATCACATTCTGCGTCCCAATAGATGTGTTTCCATTTCCATCATCAAATTCCCAGTTGATCACTGTTAATCCAAGATCTGAAATCGGTAGAGATACGTTGGTGGTTCCAGTAATTAAACCTGCACAATTGTCCAGCGCCTCTGGTGCAGTTAAAGAAGATAATTCGCATTCCGCTGTAATATCATCTAAAATAGGAATATTAGGTGCAGAACTATCTCCTACGTCAATAAGTTGTGTCACATTAGCTACATTCCCACACGTATCAACAAATGTCCAAGTTCTCAATTCACTGTAAGCATTAGGACTTGTTCCTGCTGTAATCTGGACAGTCGGCGAGACAGTGATTTCACCATCACAATAATCGATTGCAGTGAGATTTATGGGTGGTGGGACCTCGTCAGCACAGTCCAAAATCAGGCCTGCAGGAGCCGCTGGTGGGACTGGAGCTGTATTATCTTCTACAATAATAGTCTGACTTACTGAGGAAGTATTGCCACAGGTGTCTGTAAATGTCCAGGTACGGACCATGGTAAAATCATTCAGGCAACTTCCCGGTATTATTTGAGCAGTTGGTGACACAGTAATGTCACCATCACAATAATCGATTGCAGTGAGATTCACTGGCGGAGGCACATCATTACCACATTCCAAAATGAGGTCAGCAGGAGCTGCTGGTGCGACTGGAGCTGCATCATCCAGTACAACTATTTTTTGGCTCACTGACGAAGCATTACCACAAGTGTCCGTAAATGTCCAGGTACGAAACATAGTAAAATCATTCAGGCAACTTCCCGGTAATATTAGAGCAGTTGGTGACACAGTAATGTCACCATCACAATTGTCGGTTGCAGTGAGATTAACAGGCGGCGGTAGATCTGCAGCACAGTCCAAAGTGAGATCAGCAGGAGCCGCTGGTGCGACTGGAGCTGTTTTATCTTCTACAATGATCGTCTGACTTACCGCTGAAGTATTGCCACAAGTGTCTGTAAATGTCCAGGTACGAAACATGGTAAAATTATTCAGGCAACTTCCCGGTATTATTTGAGCAGTTGGTGACACAGTAATGTCACCATCACAATTGTCGCTTGCAGTGAGATTAACAGGCGGCGGTAGATCTGCAGCACAGTCCAAAGTGAGATCAGCAGGAGCCGCTGGTGCGACTGGAGCTGTTTTATCTTCTACAATGATCGTCTGACTTACTGAAGAAGTATT
>NZ_JAJNKB010000013.1 GCF_021533195.1 Portibacter marinus | reverse complement strand
GAAATACGCAATCAATTTAACGAGCGCTGGCAATGCACCCAAACGCAACCCTCTAATCTGCTCATTATCAACTATTCTGAATCAATTTTCAGAACTTTCAAAACGAGAAACGTATTCCGCCTAACGGGATAGCTGCAAGAGGAGGAGCGACGATAGGAAGCTCTTACTTCTTGCAGCATGTTATATGGAGTTGTGTGCCCTGAAGTTCCATCGGGTATAAAGTTAATCAAAAGCGGTTAACGGAAATAGATGGAGCATGTTGTAATTGAGATGAAAGACCTCTTCAAAGGTTGGATGGCAAGGAAACGAGCTGACTCCATGTAAGAATGGCAAGGTCAGAAGCCTCACGCATAATAAATTCAATTGGAGATTGGGATAAGGCCTTTCGGCAGGGGAGGACTAGAACTACCTGTCAAACCACCACAAGGTGCTTACCTTTCACGGGTTGGTACTGAGCGTTGTGGAAAAGGTAGAGACTAATTTTTTATATAGGATTCTATCAGGTGTGGTTTAAGGAGATGAGCGAGATGTGAGCGAACCATCGTAGAGGCATCGTAAATAACCTTGCTGTAGATTAAAATCCGAGGTGCTGCGGACTGAGGAGATAAGCCAATAGTGTAGAATTCTAGAATTGCACAGGCTTGGCAATCTACCGGTGTATAGATGGCATGACCTTAATACTGGGCTCAATTACGAAACTGGGGAAACTCCCCTTTGTTGTTTGAGGGAAAGCTATAAGCCTTGAAAGGTAAAGCGAATACTGAGACATTGGGAGAGTGGCAGATCAACTCGTAGTAGTGATGAAGCCTCTGTAATGGAGGTGGAGCGAAGGGGTTGACATGTTCTGAGTACTTTCATCTAATCAACCTCCAGCTTACGTTTGGAAGGAATGAGTTTAGTGGCGTATTCGATTCGAAAGAATGAGCATGAAGAGCCGTATGAGCTGAGAGGTTCACGTACGGTTCTGTGAGAGGTTTAGGGGTGAGAGTCCCCTTTACCTACTCGATCATTTTGATCCTTACGAACCATATTGAAAGATATGAATATTTCAATTTGAAAATCTTTCTTATCAGTAAAAACTTCTGAGTCAAAATAATTAATCACAATTACTACTTCTTTGTGTGCGTATGTAGTAGTTTTTAATTGGATTGGCTTTCTGATCATTCGCCAACTGATTGTTGAGAAATTGTTGGGCTATTCAATTCAACCACATGCAATTTGATCTATTTGCTGCTACTTCAACCTATATCGCAATTCGGAATAGATTGATCTCAATTCCCTCTAATAGTCATACTAATTACTGTATCTAAAACTTTTTATTGGATTGTAAGTGATAATGAGATGACCTATTTTATTTACTAAATCAGCAACTTCTAAATATTGAAAGGCATATTATTTAGCACTATCAGTAATTCTTAAAAAATCATGTTTCCTAAAATAAGAATCAAAAGTGGAAGTGAATTTAGCATCATCAATATTATGTAGTTTCTGTTAGTCAATTTTTTTTTCAAAAAGAGCCTTATCAGAAAAACACTGATAAGTGAAAAACCTAGAAACATGAAGGTTCCAATAAAGGTAATTGGACCAAATTTTTCAAATAATGATCTGCAATTCACTGAGTATCGACAGAATTCATTTAAGATGACATTCAGGCTCCATGAAATGAAAAAAAGAATTGGGATCGTACTGAGTATTATAAGTTGGAATTTTGTTTGTTTCATTTATTGATAGATGCTAATTCTGAATAGTGCCGAATTCTATATCGATTTTGCATAATTTAAATGTTAATCATTTCTATAAATTATCACGTAATATTTTTCATCCATACTTATTTGAGATTCTTAAAACACAGAAAATTATTAATTTTTATTTAGATAGATTTCTCATTTTTTATAGATGTTGTTTCAGACGAATTCCATATAACGGTGATGACAAGCGAAGTTTCGCTCCTCATTAATTATCGTTTTTCCAAAAATATGAATTTTTAGTTCTGCACATCGCATTTCATGCTATTCGAAGCGAAATTGCGTCTTGTCTAGTGTTAGGTGGAGTACAATTTAAGCGTTGGCCTCCAGCTGAAAGTCTTGTCAGATTATAGATAATGCCGTTGGAATACACGAATTTATCATTTAAAACTAGCGGACTCAGACGGACAAGAATAGTAAGTTGATTATCTGAAATTAATTGACATGTTCGGAATTCCAATCTCAATCTTACGTGGTGAGAAAAATCAGACAGTAAGACCTGAAAATCGAAGTAAACTGCATGAATTTAAGATTCGATTATCGTGAGAACAAAGTGATCATAATTTGTAAAAATTCACTTTTAAGAAATACGCTATCAATTTAACGTGCGCTGGCAATGTACCCAAACGCAACCCTCTAATCACGTCCTTGTCAACTATTCTGAATCAATTTTCAGGACTTTCAAAACGAAAAACGTATTCCGCCTAACTCCCTTATATCCTCACAAATATATATCATTCATTGCGCTTTTTGTAATAAGCGTTGCTCCATTAGCTCGTCTAGAGGGCTCTTGATCTTCTCCATGCTCCTTGTCGTTACATGTGTGTAAACTAAAGTGGTCTTTATGTCCTTGTGTCCAAGCAATTCCTGGATATATCGAACGTCAGTACCTTTGTCCAATAAATGGGTAGCAAAGCAATGTCTTAAAGTATGAGGCGTCACCCGTCTGGCTATACCAGCTGATCGGGCACTCCTCCTTACAATATTTTGAACGCTACTCTCTGAATAAGGGGTCTTCTTATCCATGCCTTCAAATAACCAATAAATAGGCTTGTATTCATCAAAATATAATCTAAGAATGGCCTTTAAGGATAATCCCAACAAGGTGTAGCGATCTTTATTTCCTTTTCCGCTTTTGACCAGGACTTGATTGCGATCCCAAATGATGTCTTGTACACGCAAGTTGAGAATCTCTGACAGTCTCAACCCTCCACTATATATAGTGTAGCAAATCGCAAGATGTTTCATATTGCTTAATGTTCGGAACATTCTGTCAACTTCATTGACACTAAGAATCGTTGGGAGATATCGGCCCTTTCTAGGTCTGGAAAGGCGTTCAATTTTAAAATCGGCTCTATATGCCACCTGCTCATAGTAAAATTTTATGGCACTTAGGTACATGTTGTGAAGACTCTCCGATACATCTTCGTTGACCAATTTAACCAAAAAAGCATTCACGTCACCTGCAGTCAGTTCGTCTAGATCGCAGCCCATGTAGTATGTCTTGAATTTGGCAAACTTTCCGGTATAAGAAATAATGGTTCTCCAACCGTACTTTTCAAGAATCATTCTGTCCACATACTTTTGAATCAACGGTTTTAGTGCATTTCCATACTTATGAATCAATCTTCTTTTTCGCTCACCTGTCGACAGACTGCTTTTTTTGTAATCGGAGGGTATGCCACTGTTCACCCTATTGATGATTCGAACTCGACGGCTTGCATAATGAGCAATCAAACGATCAAGGATATTTTGATCAAAATCTATGATCCACCGCTTGTGCTCAGGGTCATATTGACGACTTTTGATTTGCTTTATATATTCAAAGTCTATCCCATAACCTATTAATCTAATAAGCAATTGCTTCGGATATTCCGGAGATTGAAAGATTTCGAGCGCTTGTGGATTTTTCTTTTTTAGCAGCAATTCCTTAATCTTTTGAAATTGCCCTAAACTGAATTTGTGATAACGATCCTGTAGCGCTTCTAAATTTTCCAAGGTAGCCTTGATCACCCAATTTTTATGCTCTTTACTCCAATAAGAACCATTCAGATTCTTGATAAATATGGATTCCTTGGGTGAGTAGGCTATTCGTACATAAAAATTGTTACCAGACCATTGAATTCCTGGCCCTGGTTCGGATTCAGAATCAGATTCCTCTTTAGTGTCTGCATCCTTGACTTCGGGAGTTACAGAAGATGAGCTTTCGTGCTCTATGCCGTTATTATCGCATTTTTCAGTATGTGAACCTGCGTTTCCGGTTTGAGAAATTTGAATTTGAATACCTGTGGCTACAAGCGCATTGTAATAGCGTCTGGCATAAGGCATGCAATAACAATCGTAGGTTTTTGAGAACCTGATGTTTTTCAACAGTAAAATTTTTTTACGTTCGTGAGCAGGTATCGATTTGTGGATACCTATGTAAGGTTTGGATTGGTGTTCCAATCTGAAAATTGTAATCATGATAGCTTCATTATTTAAAGAATATGATGCAATCACGATAAAAATAGGACAGAAGTAAAATGGTAACGGTATAATATGCGTATATTATACTTTTATGGAGAATTGTGCCTATTGTAACTCACCTTTGACCGGCCGAAAAGGCAAGCGTTTTTGTGATCAATATTGCAAATCAGCTCATCAATATGCCAACCGTAAAGTTAAAGAAGCCTTTTACTATAAAGTAGATCGCCAACTCAAAATCAATCGCAAGATTCTGAAAAAATATCACCATTCTGGGATTTCAAAGATTCGCAAAGAAGAACTGCTCGAAGCAGGATTTAATCCACATTTTTTCACACATTATTATAAAACGATGCATGGAAACCTTTATCTATTTTGCTATGAATACGGATTTATGGATTTGCAAAAGGATGGCGAACCTAAATACTTGATGGTTAATTGGCAAGATTATATGGCCAAAACATGAAGGGGTCAGAATAATAGGGTAATTCGTGATCGAATCTATATTGAATGCTATTTCAGAAGTGTCCTCAAAAAGTGGGACCATTTTCATTAAGAATTCGAATAACATATTAGTTATTATCATCATATTTAGCTTCTTTTAATTCCTACATCCTGTTGTGGAAAACTATGCAGCTTTTCGATAATAGAAGGACGAAACTGATCATGAAGTTATACCTGATTAAGTAAAACTAGAGCATTCATGGTACTTTCAGTTTGGATCTATAATGATGATAGTGCCAAAAATTATCTCCTATGAAATTTCAAACAAACTCTGTAAAATAATATATATAGTTGTTGCTACATTGTAATAACATATAATAGATATGCGAGCTAATATTATTAAGATTGGAAACTCCAAAGGTTTACGTTTAAGTAAAACTCTTCTCCAACAATATAACATTCAAGAATCTGTAGAATTGGTTTTGGAAAAGGATCATATAAAAATTCTTCCAGTCAAACGTCCGCGAATCGGATGGTCAACCAAATTCAAGCAAATGCATGAAAATGGTGATGATCAATTACTTATAGATGATGTTTTCGATGATGAAATTTTCGAAGAATGACATATAAGCAATATCAATCTGTTATTGTCGACTTAGACCCAACAGTTGGAAGTGAAGTAAAGAAGACCAGACCGAGTGTAATCATCTCACCTATAGAGATGAATTCCAACTTGAATATTATTATTATAGCTCCAATAACATCCGACCTAAGAAATTATCCAACCAGAGTAAAAGTTCATCTGAATAATAACGAGTCAAGAATTGTAGTTGGCCAGATTTGCACTATTGATAAACAAAGAATCGTAAAGAAGCTTGGTCAGCTTAAACCAAAAGAGAAGGAAACTTTGAAAAATGTAATTTATAAAACACATGTTCAGTAATTCTAACCACAGGAGATAACACGCTTTAACATAATATGGCTGCTATCGCGACGCCACTTTGGTTACAGATATCACCTTAAAGAGGACATTTTATGAGAAGCGGGAGGGTATTTAAGCCCATTAAAATTACTACATAGGATACAAGGTATCAACTCCTCTGTTTCCGAAGCTTTTGAAAATCAATACCGGAAATCATTTGCGACTTACGCAGATAGCAGCTTTGTGAAGGATATAACAATATCCTCGAGATACTGTGCGGAAAAGAACGATTTGGTTCTAAGGGATAGAGAAGGTAAAACGCATCTATTCATAAATGTTATTAGCACCTCTTTTTTAGATTTGGTACCGGCGATCTTCTGGGCTCTAGGTAATCTAGGTTATGTGGACGTAATCACTGATCAAGAAAAAAGAACGAACAAGATGTTGCTAAACGTAGCGTATCAAGAGATACTGGAATTACCTAAAGTAAACAAATATAAATATCGGGCATTAAGAGCCTGATGGAGATGCTCGTCTTTTATTCGATTCCCTAAATGGGTTGAGAATAAAAAACTAAGGCAGGCCTACGCTTAGATATCAACATCGGTTTAGTATTACCTTCTGTCGATGCTCGCAATACAAAGATAAGGCTTATTCAACCACTTTTATTAACCTATTTAATTATTCTCTGATAATTAGGGGGGCTGAACCAGGTAGACAATTGGCACAAAGCAGTAGATCAAGGAGGACAATTACGTAGTAGGCACCATGATTCTAACACATAATCTAAATCAGCAACTTTTGTAAAAGATATCCAACTTAAATCCCTTCCAAGATACATGATCATGGATGGTCATATCAAGATGATCACTTCCTCTGTAATAAGGCTTTCCAATGAGAAGATATCAATTTTCTCCAAAGCTTTATTGAGAAAAGGCTGGCACCAACCAAGTAGACCTCATATCACTTTTAAACCCAATCTCGGGGCCATCCTTCATGCTCAGTTTAAGACTACATTTCCCTTTCAGTTTTCTCATCTGCGCTGGACCATTATAATATTATCGGCTCTATCTATATCCAAAAACAATATGTCCGGATCGATCACCACTTGAACAATCTCGGAATCCACCTTGAATTTTATTGTGTTCAGTCCTTGATCTAAGCAAATCCATTCGATCTTTTCCACCCCATTGGCATCTACCAAACCTATTCTGATGTAATCTTTAAACTCATTGACCTCCTGCCTTCTCCCTTGGGCATCACTTCTATACTTTCTGGCTTGCACAATGACCTCCAACCATTTATCCGTGCGGACCGCACTTTTGATGCTATGGTCATAGAGGGTAATGGTCTCAAATAAGTCTTCCACCAAGTAGTGCAAGGAATCCGGAACTGCATTCCGCAAAGTATCTAAAAAAACGAGTGAAGTAGCAAAGGGAGGCGCTTTGTAACGATACGTCTTTTCAAACTTAGCCAAAGCTTGATTGAATCGAACTTCTCCAATATATTCTGACAATAGCGTCAGGCATAATCCTCCTTTCACATAATTCAGATACTGTTGATCCAGATTTGCCATGTTCAGTGGAACTTCATCAGCCTTTTGACCTCTTATTTCGAAGTACATATTTTGCTCCTTCTCCCGATGCTTCCGAATGACCTCTTGTCCATATCGCTGCTCTACCACTCTTTTCGAAATATACTCTGCCAGGCCCTCAGAAACCAATTGTCCACCCTTCACATTGGCCGGATCCACTTTATGCCCCCACCAGTAATGTGCTATTTCATGCGCAGCCACAAAGAAAGGATGGTTGTATTCTGAGTTTTTTTCATGGTCAATGTCACACAACATTTTTACTTCCGATATTGGAATCATATTGCCATTGAGCGAAGCGTAACTTCCTTCTGTAAGCGGAAATTCCACCATCCTCAATTTTTCATGTTGAAGAGGCCCGAACCATTGCTCGCAATAGGCCATCGACATTTGCGCACCCTCTATCAGATAATCAACGTTGAAATGATGATCCGGATGGTGGTAAACATCAATCAGTCCTTCTGATTTCATATCGTATTTGCCTGATATCCAGGAAATTGAGTTTTTGATGGGGCCATTGGATTTATAATGAAAATATCGCCTACCGTTACGCTCTCCTGAATCTATAAGGTCTCCCATGGACAATCCAATCTGATCTTCTGAAGTTGTGATCACAGTCTCATATTCGATCCTGCCCATATTGTTGGGGAAAAATTCGTATCCCAACAAAGCGGGGTCCGATGGCAAAAGTTCTTTGACCGTACGATCCTGCAAACCGTATTTCTTTCGTTTGTCAGCATTTTTCAGAAAAGCATGCCTCACTCCAAGTGTAGGTATAATTTGACCTGTGATAAATGTTCCATTGGTATTCACTCGGGAATTATCGTGAAATAGGGTATTGGGATGGTTTTGTATGTCAATGGTCATTTGTAAGGAATCTCCAGCACATAATGGTTGATCCAGTACATATAATGCGTATTTGATTTGATGATCTTTGTGAAGGAGTGTTGCCGGAGTTTTCATGTCAATGACCACACTGTCTTTAAAGGAAGTTCCCACTAAAATCGTGTCGATTTCCTGATCTACTTTATTGACATAAGTCAGATTTCCTTTGAGGTGGAAGTCCCTGGTATCGGGATATATGTCCATATTGAGATGGGCTGCGGCCAATCTGGGTTGAACCATGCCCATGTACTGTGCATATCGTTTCTCGTTTTCTGCGTAAATCTGGTCTTCCTCATCCTGGGTATAGAATGTTCTGGATCTATGATGTTCCTGATGATACACCCAACCGCCCATTGACAAGTACAATAGGAAGAATCCCATCAGCAAAAGCCCTTGCGTTCCCCGGACGTTTCGTCTCCTGTTTTGCAGCCTTTCTCTCATCGTAAATGTGCGTCCTCTTTTCCATATCACATTGGCCAAACAGAGTAAAATTAAGGCGCCTAGAGCCCAGTATGCTTTGTAAACAACATAAGTCGACAGCATACTTCCATATCCATTGAAATCCGAGTAGGTGAAACCAACGTAGATGTCCGGGACCAAATTAAAATGTAGGACACTCTCGCCTAACCATGGCAGGTCAAGCATTTCAGCAGCAGTAGGCATCATTAAAACAGCTACAGGAATGAGCAGCAAAATGATGAAACTGACGTACATATTGGGGATCAAACTATGAATAAACATGGCCACACAAGCCCAAATGGCAAAATGTATGAATTGAAGGATGAATAATTCAAACAGGTAATGTGCCAGATCAATTTGATAGAATTCTTCACTAATCTGAACAGATATACCTGCGATCAAAATGATGCTCAATAAAACCCATTGCATTTTTAATACGGCCAACCATTTTGTTAAAAGAAAAACATGATTGGGCTGAGGAGTGGTGTCTATCAAACCGCTCATCTGGCTCTGCCTATCTCTGAATATGAGCAATCCGCTGTACAAGAAGGTCAGTAAATTGAAAATGCCGGAGAAAATAAACATGGGTATACGAAGCATTTCTGCGGTGGTGGGTAAAATGGGTACACCGTGCTGTGGAGCCATTCCCCTTTGCTGGATATGGACCATGATAAAGCCGATCAATAGTAAAATGATAAATGGCCAACTGGTTATGATACTTTTGAAATCAATGTTGGATAGCCGCCAGATCGTATGGAATTGATCTTTTATACTAAAGGAAAGTTCATGCCTAATAGCGCTAGGCGGTCGTAAATCAGACTTGACACTAACGTTGATCTTTTGACTTTGGGTTCTTTTTTTGCTTAAATCAGTGAAATGATGAAGTCTGAATTTTCTGAAGGTATAGATCATTAATGTAATTGAACCAAGAATCCAAATTATTCGATTGACCAGCAGGTTGGTGTCAACAGGGAAGGCATTAAAATTCTTTTCTGTCAATGTCCAATATCGAGTCTGGAGGTTGGACAGAACCTCTGCAAACGGATCCAGGTAGCCAATGGCGTGGAACGGGAAAGCACCTAAAATTTTGGTTAAGACAAACAGAATAATCACTCCTATAAATCCAAGATATAGGTTTCTCCATTGGCTCACCAGGGCAAAGACTACTGCAGAAACCAAAATTAAATTAGGTAGTAAAATCCAAAGATAGAGTTTTAAATACCTGCCCATACCGAGACCGTCTATCGCATCCGGATTCACACCGGGCATAAGGCTGCCAATGAAGAGGCCAAGCCCCATAGCGGCGGCAATAATGAGCAACACGATAAATGCAGACGCGAATTTGGCCAGGAGGTAGTTATATTTGCCAATAGGATAAGCATACAATAACTTGTGGATGCCACTACTGAAATCTCTATATACAGAATGACCAATGATGGCTGGAACAAAGAAAATTATTAATTGCTGTAGGAAAGTCAGCAATTCATATAGCCTCCATTCAGAATTCTGAATGGTCATTCCGGGACCAGAAATTTCTTCGCTGGCCATACCCCACATTGACATAAAGCAAACAATGAAAAGAAATGTGAAAAAAACATAGGGTAAAAAGTTTCCTTTCCAAAACCGTAACTCCTCCGTGAATATGATTTTAAACATGTCCTTTTTTTAAAGTGATGAAGTAGAAATCTTCCAGATTAGCGGATGCCTGAGCAAACGGAGGTGACAGTTGATGTTCCGAGAAGATCCGAACGCTGACCCTATCATTTTTAACAAATTTGGTAGAAAGCACCACATGCTTTTCTTTGAGTGCGGGCACCTTAGACTCTTCGATGTCAACGACATAAATCTTATGCTTAATTCGCTTTAGGGCTTCCTCCGGCTTGCAACGCTCGAGAATCAGACCTTCATTCATGATGGCCATATCTGTGCAAAGCTGTTTGATATCTTCCACGATGTGTGTAGAAAAAATGACGATGCAATTTCGCCCTATTGCTCTTAAAACATTGAGGAATCGCTGTCTTTCTTCAGGGTCTAATCCGGCTGTTGGCTCGTCGACGATGATAAGTTGCGGGTCATTGAGCAAAAGTTGTGCGATACCAAATCGCTGTTTCATCCCACCACTGTAACCACTAACTTTCTGGTGAGCTACATCGCTTAGATTCGTTAATTCCAGGCAATAATTTACCCATTCTTTGCGTCTGGATTTTGATGCCACACCCTTTAATTGTGCCAGATAGTCCAGCAGATTACGGGCAGACATTCTGGGATACACTCCGAACTCCTGGGGCAGATAGCCAAGCCTTTTTCTTAAAGACATCTCATTTTTTAAGATGTCAATATTGTTGAATGAAATGGTGCCTTTATCCGGTTTCTGCAGGGTGGCGATGGTTCGCATCAGGGTAGACTTGCCGGCGCCATTGGGACCCAGGAGACCAAACATGCCAACGCCAATTGTCAGATTTACTTCTGCTAGAGCTTTAGTCCCATTGGGGTAAATTTTTTCAAGATCTTTTATTGCTAGTTCCATTTGATGAATTTTGACCTGAAATTATGGTGGGACCTGGGGGATTGAAACAAAACATGACGAACGGCATCTCTTTCGTGTTCATTGGTCAATTTTCCATTCATCATCGAAATTCAGCCATTGATCATTCTGATTGTGATCGTGAAGCTGACCGTTTTATCTTTCCATACAATTTTTTGTACATGAATACTCGAATTAAGGCTGCATTGCGATATTTTTTTGAAAAGAATGGTTGGTTGTATCTGTGCTACTTCCTCTTTTACAGTTACTTCCTGATGCAAGTCAAAAACGAATTGGGCTGGAGCGTTTATTTAGGTATTTTCTGTTTGCTTAATGTGCTTATGGCTCCCGCTGTGATTTTCACTTTTGTAGAGGATAGGGTAGGGGAGAGGAATTGGATTTACTGGTTGACATGGACTTGCTCCTTTGTATTAATCCCACTGGTCATCATGTGGGTTGTGCAGTATTTTTCGTGGGCAAAATGGATGGGATTGGCATGGATGGAAGATGGATGGGTTATTATCGTGGCCAGAGATTTAGTGATTAGTAGCGTCCTCATTTACTGGCTTCTAAAATTGACACAAGAGAATCCTGTATTTCTTAAGTTCAGAAAGCGACTCAGGCGATTGAGTTTTTTCAAGTTGGCCATGATCATTTTCGCCCTTCTTGCTCTGGCACTGCCTTTCTTTACGAATGATTTTCAAAATATGCTGAATGATAGACCTGTAGGTCAATGGTTTTTCAGCTACTTAATATTCATTCCGCAGATTTTCATCATTTATGCATCTTACTATCTCTACTACTACATTCATCATTACTTTCTATTCAATAAGGTATTACAACGCAAGGGAGTTATTGCTTATCTTCTGGGCTGTATAGGTTTGATCTTGTTGCTTACCCCTATTCTTAATTCCGTTTTCGATCAGTTTCCTGTGATAAAACAATTAACCATTCATCCACTTGGAGCGACAGGAATACAGAATTTCGATGACATTACTTATATTTTTCCGCTGATCGCGATGATTTTTTCCTTCCCCATTATTGTGCTCATTGAATGGAATAAAAAATCTACAGCCATGCAAACATTGGAACAAGAAAAAACCAAGGCAGAATTGAGTTTACTGAAACAGCAAATCAATCCACATTTCTTTTTCAATACCTTGAATAATTTATATGCTTTAAGCCTCGAAAAGTCGGATCTCACACCTGAAACCATTCTGAAATTATCGAAGTTGATGCGATTCGTCATTTATAAGGGAGCGGAGGAATATGTCAGAGTGGAAGATGAAGTGAATTATTTGAAAGATTACATTGATCTTCAGAAACTGAGACTGAATACACCGTTTGAACTCAAAATGGACATAAAGGTTGAGAATGATGCACAACCTATACCACCACTCATGTTGATCAATCTCGTAGAAAATGCTTTTAAACACGGTATACAGCCCAGTGAAAAGCCTGGCTATATTCACTTATTGCTCGAAGTCAATCCAAAACAACTGAAGTTTAGGCTGCAAAATTCGGTAGATCCTGAGAAAGGTGACGTACCTGCAGGAGGGATGGGTCTGCAAAACTTAAGGAAGCGATTGCAGATTCGCTATCCTAAGCGGCATGAACTTGAAATCAGTGAAGGACAAACCTTTGAAGTTACGTTATATTTGGATTTATGAAAAAGATCAATGCCATAATCGTAGATGACGAGCCACTTGCTCATCGAATTATAGAGCGATATGCTGTGGATCTTCCTTTCTTGGAGATTATAGGTCAATTTTACTTTGCTACTGAAGCGTATAGTATCTTGAATGACAGGCCAGTAGATCTCATTTTTTTGGATATAGAGATGCCGAAGTTGAAGGGTTTGGATTTTTTGAAATCATTGACAGAAAGGCCACAGATCATTTTGACCACTGCTTATGAGGAATATGCTTTGGAGGGCTTCAACTTACAGGTGGCAGATTATCTTTTAAAACCATTCTCATTTGATCGCTTTTTGCAAGCTGTGCAAAGGGTTATGAAAAACATAGATATGAGGTCAAGTTTGCATGATTCTGGCAGCGATTCTCATCTTTTTATAAAGGTGGATAAAAGGCATGTGCAGGTCAATATAGCTGATGTATACTATCTGGAAAGTTATGGTAATTACGTGAAAGTTTGGTTCAAAGATGAAATGTTATTGACTCCATCGACGCTTACTGCTTATGAGGAGGCACTTGCTTCGAAGGGTTTTGAAAAGGTTCACAAATCCTTTCTGGTGAATCGACACTTTGTCGATTACGTCGAAGGCAACACCATTTTTATGTTGAATGGTAAAGAGGTTCCTGTCGGAAAGAATCATCGCGGGCAAGTCAAAGCGTGGTTCGCTTAACATATTTAAATATTTAAATATATTTTTTTCCTTTTTTACTCAGTAAGCTTGACTTATCTTCACTTCAGATTCGAAGCCGATTTTATCGAATCCACCGATTTTATTAACGTACATCCCAATACTATGAATCGACAAGATACGATAGACCCCATCAGTCAGATCTTTGAGCGCATCAGTTTGCCCCTGAAGCGAAAGGAGTTGAGTTTAATTTTGATCGTTGGTGTAATCGGGTGTATTGGTACCATGTCTGTTTTTAAAAAGTCTTTTGCCAGGACTGTGAAAGCCCCGAAAAATCTCAGCACCATTAAGATTGTGGAAGAAGCAACCAGTGTTACTCCTTTTTTGCAAAACATCGATCCTTTCCTGAACATAGCTGGCACGATGCATATATTTGAGCCTCTTGAGTTTTCGATTGGGAATTACAATCCGCAGGCTGTCTATGAGGTGAATTTTGGTGATGGTCAATTTCTCAAGGGGAAGTTTAAAAGTTTCAAGCACGCCTATCAGCAGGAGGGAAAATTTGATGTTGAATTGATCATCCACTATAAGAACAATTCCAATTCTATCTTTAACACTACGGTGAATATCTTTCCAACGGAGGCGGCATTTCTATCAAGTTTGTAGCGTTGATCTGAACTAGTTTTTGGATTTTTTCGTATATTATTTCTAAATTTGTGCATTATGTTGAACTTCTTTAGAGTAACGATTGAAAGGTCAGTGTTTGGGGTATGTAGTTACCTTGCTGAGAAGATGGGGATTCGCTCTGCCCGGGTGCGTGTTTATTTCATTTACTTAACATTTGCTACGCTTGGTTCGACGATCATTCCTTATCTGGTGACTGCCTTCTGGCTCAATGTCAAGAAATATATTCGGAGTGGCCGCAATATGTTGCTGGACTAATTATTTTGGATTAATGGTGTTTGGTGAGACTTGCAGATGGAATTTGTAAGTTTCAAGAGAGAGACAAGATCTAAATGAGCTCTTCAAAGACGGGAGCAATTCTCATCATTTTGAGATTATCTAATAAGTTTTTGATAATCGTTCGTTTATTGACTTTAAATTACATACCTTTGCGACGTTCAAGCAAGAACACCTTTTGATAATAAGGTATAATTTAGTAATTAGTTAAAGAGTTTATTCTCTTCTTTCCTTTTTTATTTCATCCATACTTTATCGTTTTAAATGAGCAATTATTGCCATGCGCTTTCCACACTTTTATGTGGATACCATCAATGGTCAATAAAGTATTCTGCTGGAACAGAACATATTATTAATATTTAACAAAGTAAGATGCAAGAAGGCACAGTAAAATTTTTTAATGACTCAAAAGGATTTGGGTTTATTTCTCCAAACGATTCAGGAGATGATATTTTTGTACATTCATCTGGATTAATAGATGACATCAGAGAAAATGATAAGGTTGAGTTTAGGACTGAACAAGGAAAAAGAGGATTGAATGCAACTGATGTAAGAGTTATTGATTAATTCTTATCTATAAAGTATAAAGTCTAAGAAAGGTGGTTTTAATTAGCCACCTTTCTTTTTTTATGCTTATTATTTACATCATCTCTCGGACTCATTCCCTGTCGTTATTTTCTTCAATGAAAGGCAATAGCAATTCATCCATTGGCAAGACCTTGCCTGAAAGAATGATTCGATCTATGGTTTTCAAATTTTTAATATTTCGAGTAGGATCTTCATTTAAAATCAAAAGGTCCGCAATCATCCCAACTTTAATTTGACCCAGTTGATCAGAGGTATTTAGCGCCTTCGAAGCATTCACTGTCGCTGTTTTTAATACCTCCATTGGACTCAAACCAGCCTCCTGATAGCACATTAGTTCTATAAATAAACCAAAGCCATAAGGCAAAATGGGAGAGTCAGTGCCTGCTACAATTGTCACACCCTTTTCATAGGCTTTCTGGATTAACTCGGACTGACGTCTAAACATGATCTCATACTCTGCAGGACTTTCTTCTACAAGCTTGATCCCTGCACGCGCACTAGATTTGACATACGCTCCCTCTAATACTTCTATTCTTTGTTCATCTAATAAATCTGGATTTTTAAAGAGCATATAATTATATCCACTATAGATACCTATGGTGGGAGTAAAAGTCATTCCTGCAGTAGCCATCATGGTCGGCACATCTGAATAAGATTTATAGGTTTCACTCATCTTCGGAGTGTATCCTCTTCGACTGGTTCCCAATATGTGCTCTACCCCGTCGACGCCCATCAATGCAGCTGGATAAAGTTCGTGTGAAGTGACAGGTAAACCCAGCTGGTGCGCTCGTTCTATGACAAGTAATTGCAGGCTATCCGGCAATCGAACATACGTTTTAATAAGGTCGTAGTTTAATGCCTCTGATCTTTGCAATTCACGCCTGATTTGCTGTTCAGAGTATTGCGCATAGGTTCCATTGTAATAAACCCTGTTTCCATCAATAGGACTACCGGTATAGAAAATCCTGGGATGTAGAATATTGCCATTAATCTGAGCTTCTTTTCTATTTTGAGCATCATAAGGATAGGTAGCTGGATCCCGTGTACTGGTTACACCCCATGCCAACCATTTGTGTCCGAGGGATGTACCCAGATCACTTCCCTGGTGGGCATGCATATCGATTAATCCCGGAATGACAAATTGATTTGATGCATCTATAAAGTTCAAAGATTGCTTACGATCCTCATGGGGTACAATTTGCATAATCTTTTGACCTTTAATAATGATATCCTGGTTCTTCAGAATTTCATTATTCATCGTAATCACTGTTCCGGCATGAATGGTGAGCGATGGATGATCGCTACTATGCTGATATTCCAGGTCAATAGCTACATTTTCGATTGATCCATCTGACCGATTGATTATTTTCAGTTGGGATCCTGACATGACCAAAATCTTATCCCCGGATTTATTGATAGAAGGTGCATCCGATAGTTCTTCAAAAATAACCATCTCTTTACCAATAACATTCAGCGCATGGTCGAGTTGGACCTCCTTGAGTTGGCCCCTTGAAATGTAGACTAAAGTTTTGCCTCCATCTACGAGCAGCGGTACATCATTTGTCCGAGCGCCAAAAGATAAATCTGGAGGTGCCTGCTGAACTGAGGTCTCTCCTGTCTCGGAATCTATGATGATATTTCTGGCGATACCTTCCCGGTACAGGCCAGAATAAGGCTGAAGCATGCTCATTAAAATGTACTGACCATCCGGATGCCAGGAAGGAGCACTGGTGCTATAAGGAAAGCTGGGTCTTGGCGATCGGGATTCTCCAGTATTGTAATCCATAATGGATAATCTACCGGATCGGGGACCAAATGCCATGGTATAGGCTATTTTTCCTCCATCCGGGCTGAAGGAAACTCCACTTGGCATAGTGGTAATATGGCCTAGCTTTCTTGTTTTTGCGTTTTTTATATCATATTCCCAAAGTGCTGTTCTATTGCCTTTGTCAGAAGCATAAACCAAAGTTTTGCCATTGGGATGCCAGGCAGGCATGAGTTGCACATAGGAATCGTCAGTCACTCTTATCAATTCATCAGAATTAAGGTGCTTGATCCAAACATCACCCAATGCGATGAAACTGATCTTTTCACCGTCCGGAGATAATTGAGGGCAATGGATTCCTTTAACTTTTTGCGATTGAGCTTCGACTAATCTGGGTTCCTTTCGCTTATATTTATTGATGTCAATGGGCAGGGTGGCTTCGAAAGGGATGGTTTGCTTTTGGCCACTTACCAATTTTGTGATATGACCATCGCTGGTATAATAGGAAGCGTCAGATCGATGTTGAGCTCTAAATGGAAAAACGTCCTCTTCTTCTGTAGTAATGTTACGGACTTCCCCTGTTTTGATGTCAATGGATTTCAGTTGGCTCACCAACCAGTCGTGTTCAATAAAGCTGATTATACTGTCATTGCTATACCAAGATGGAGCGTATATTTTTGCGGGAGAATGGTATAATGTTTTGATTTTATTTGAGCCTAGAGAAATGATGTTTAACTCCCATTGATCTGGCGTCTGACGGACAAAAGCGATAGCATCTCCACAATAGCTATACGCCGGGCCATAATCGTTATAATCACTGGAAGTTAAAGGACTTAAATCACCACTGATTTCATTATGTATCCAAATATCATAGGTTCCTGACTGATCGGAGGAGAATACAATGTTACTGCCATTTGGCGCAAAATGAGGCTCTCTTTGGTCGTATAGACCTGCGGTTAATTGTCTTAAGTTAGAACCATCTTGGTTCACGGACCATATGTGCCAATTGCCATCCTGATAGGATTGAAAAGCTATCCTTTTGCCATCGGGCGAAATGTCAGGCTGTCTTGCATCCATGAAGTGGCCAGTTAAGGGTTGTGCCTGGATCTTTTCTTTGCCTTTTTTGAAAAGTGTTCCCTGCAGATCAAATACCATAAAATCTTCATCAGGAGAAACTGCAACAGAGATATTGGTTCCTTCGGAAAAGGTTACCATCGTTTGGTTTTGCTCAGGATGCTCTATCTTGCATGAAATGACTATGAAGATGAGAAACATTAAGAAGTATGTATTTCTGAGTATCATTTGATCCCAATATAAAGCTAATCTTTGTATGCAGGTCCTCAATTGCCAGGATGATAATTGATCGAAACGTTGATGGATGTTAATGTGTCTTGAGTGTATATGATTGCGCTTCGAATAAGTGATAATTTTTCTATATTTAATCAATTTAACCCTAAAGCCTCAAATGCTCAAATTTTTCCGTAAAATCAGGTTTGACCTCATCAAGGGACATCGAGTCAATAGATATATTCTTTATGCAGCAGGGGAAATTCTTTTGGTGGTTGTAGGAATACTAATCGCTTTGCAGATCAATAATTGGAATGAAACAAAAAAATCAATTAGAGCTGAACGTGAATTGTTATCGGCAGTATTAGAAAATATTAAAACCGATAGTTTAAGCCTGGATAGTTTATTGAGAAGAACAGAAACTATTATTGAGACTCACAAAGAACTCATAGGATTTTCAAAGGGTATTCTTACGGTTGAGCAAATTGGAAACTTGGATGCTGTAAGAAGATCGGAGCCTAATCAATTGGTTACCAAAAAGAATAACCCTAATCTTTCTAATCAAGTAAGAGATTTGGGTGTAAAAAAAATAATTCTTGACTATTACCTGGAGATAGACTGGTTGAATTTTACCATTTCTAATAACAATGAAATCATTGAGCAAAGGGTGAGGCCATTTTTAGGTGAGAGGAGATTGCTGAATTATGGCAATCAATTTAATGAAACCAGTGATCAAATGAATTTGGTGAATCGGAGCAAATTTATAGAAGAGTTCAAGAAAGATGAATTGAAGCAGTTGCTGTTTGAGTCCGGGTTGAAAATTAATATTATGCAAAGGGTGGCAAACAGGACGCTCTTAAAGAACCAGGAAGTGAAAAAGGTTATATCAAGTTATTTAAAGGGATATGATTAAGTTTTTTAGGGGAATACGGCAAAAAATGCTGAATCAATGACGATTTAGCAAGTATTGGCTTTATGCTATCGGGAAAATTTTTCTAGTAGTAGTAGGAATTTTGATTGCCTTGCAGACCATTACGGCGCATGAATAAATAGAAGCTTAGTAAAAAGCTAAAGTATCTCCTGTACATTCTTAAGATGCTCATAAATTTATGGTGTTGAATATTCATGCTCTAGATGTTTTCATCTTCGATGTCCAATGAAGGAAGTAAAAAATAGACTCCACTAAATCTTCAATTTTAATAAGGTTATAGCTTTGCTTTACGGTTTAATTTGCTCAATGTTTTTGAAAGTTTGGCCATGCTAAATATAAATTCATAAAGCACATGCTACCGATGTTTTATTTCGTATATTTAATAAGCTATGTTAGATTCTACGTCACGTAGCACTTGTTCTAAATCAATTTAATAACCCTTAAAAATCCAAGCTATGCATACGAATACTGCAAACAGATTGCTTTTCTTTCTATGTTTTTTCGTTCTTCAATTTACACTTTCAGCTCAAACGATGACTTTTAATTCAGGACCAAGTCATCCAGGCTTTTCATTTTCAGGTTGGAATGGTTCCGGTGGAGTAATTTTCCCAGCTTCTAATCAACCTAACGCGAATGGGTCAATGTTTATCACCAAAAATGAATATTGCTTTAATTTTATCAGTTTTACAACGAGGAGATTTGATAATGTGGACGGTGGAGGACAATGGCGAGTAGTATCGAATAACGGAGATGTCTATTTTTTTTGTCCAAATTTGCAAGCATCTCAAGTTCATACTTTAAATTGGAAAGATGTAAACTCGGTTGTATTTTTTGTAGATCCTAGTACTCCTGATGATGGATGTAGCGTTGGATTAGGCACCAATGCCACATTCGATTTTGATGATTTGGTTTATCAAGAAGTAATCAAGACACCTGCTTCAACCCCATCCATTACTTCAAATTCAAATAGCATATGTCCCGGTGAAAGTACCGCGCTTAATATTATCGGCAATCTAAATGAGGCAATTAAGTGGAAAGTTTACTCCTCAGCATGCGGTGCAGGTTTAATTGGAAGTACTTCCGGTACGAGCATAACTGTTGCGCCCAATAGTACTACCACTTACTTTGTCCGTGGTGAAGGAGATATTTGTACGCCATTAGGCGCATGCGCTTCCATAAGCATTACCGTTTTAGAAAACTCAACCCCAATGAGCACAGTGACAGCAAGTCCTAGTACTACTTGTCCAGGAGATGCAGTTTCTTTATCTGCCTCAGGTGGAACCGACGGAACTGGAGCAGTCGTTAAATGGTATACTCAACCTAATGGCGGAGGCACAAATTTTGCAAATGGTCCTGGTCCTCATATAGTCAATCCCGCTCAGAACACTACTTATTATGTAAGACGAGAAGGTACTTGCAACACTACATCTGATGCTTCTACTACGGTTACTGTAGAAGTTTGTGATCCTTGCGCAGCTTTAGGTGGAGATAGCGACGGTGATGGCGTTTGTAATAATAATGACGGTTGTCCTAATGATGCCAATAAAACAGATCCAGGCCAGTGTGGGTGTGGATTAGCTGACACAGATTCAGATGGGGACGGAACAGCCGATTGTAACGACGCTTGTCCTACAGATCCTGGCAAAATAGCACCTGGAATATGTGGATGTGGAGTAGCTGACACAGATTCAGATAATGACGGAACGGCAGATTGTAATGATGACTGCCCTAATGATGCCAATAAAACAGCACCTGGAATATGCGGATGTGGAGTAGCTGACACAGATACAGATGGTGACGGAACGGCCGATTGTAACGACGCTTGTCCTACAGATCCTGGCAAAATAGCACCTGGAATATGCGGATGTGGAGTAGCTGACACAGATACAGATGGCGACGGAACAGCCGATTGCAACGACGCCTGTCCATTTGACGCTAATAAGACTAACCCCGGTCAATGTGGATGTGGGAATTTAGAAACTGACACAGATTCAGATGGAATAGCAGATTGTGTTGATCCAGATGATGATAACGATGGCGTTGCTGACGTTGATGATTCTGATGTTTTGAATCCATTTGTTTGTAGAGACGCTGATGGCGATGGTTGTGATGATTGCTCTAGTGGTACAGATGACGTAGCAAATGATGGAACCGATACGGATGGTGATGGTCTTTGTGATGTCGGTGATCCGGATGATGATAACGATGGCGTTGCTGACGTTGATGATTCTGATGTTTTGAATCCATTTGTTTGTAGAGACGCTGATGGCGATGGTTGTGATGACTGCTCAAGCGGGACGGATGACGTAGCAAATGATGGAACCGATACGGATGGTGATGGTCTTTGTGATGTCGGTGATCCGGACGATGACAATGATGGACAAACGGATGATGATGAACTAGCATGTGGATCTGATCCTTTGGATGCTTCAAGTACTTCTCCAGATAATGACGGCGACAATTCTCCTGATTGTGTTGATCCGGACGACGATAATGATGGCGTTCTTGATGGAGATGATAATTGCCCATTAGACGCTAATACAGGTCAAGAAGACTTAGATCAAGACAATATAGGTGACGTTTGCGATCCAATTGTTAATGTTGATGGCGCGGTAAGTACATTAGAAGGACTTGTTGTAAGTCTTTCTGTAAAACACGGCTTAGAAAATGCCTTTACTGTCAAAATCAATAATGCTGTATCTGCTTGTGCCAATGGAGATCCTCAGGAGGCTCTTGATTTGCTCAATGCGTTCATAAATCAAGTTGAAGCAAAAAGGGGGAAAGATTTAACTGACGCTGAAGCTGATAATTTGATAGCAGTTGCCCAAATCATAATTAATGCGATCAATTCTGGAGACTCTGATTGTGGTGCTTCGTCATTGAAAAAAACTAACGAGGGAAGCGATCTATTTGATGATTTGCAAATAAATGTATTTCCGAATCCATCTAGCTATGAGACTTCGATTAATTTTAATCTGAACATGACTCAAAAAGTCAGTGTTCAATTGGTTAATCTTAGTGGCCAACGGATAAAGCAAATTGAATCCAGAGCATTCAATAAAGGTCCACAACAAATTAAATTCCAAACTAAGGATCTGGAAAATGGCATCTATTTCATTGTAATTCAGACTCCGCACTCAATGTCATCTAAGAAAATTAGCATTATTAAATAATTGATCGAATTTTGAATTAGGAAAAGAGCGGCTATCTGGCTGCTCTTTTTCTTTTTATGCTCGTCCAAAGAAGTTTGCAGTTATTAGCGTGTTGTTAATCACTAGCGATGATTTCATAATTGTGCTGTTCTATGTGAAGGTGTGGAGGGGTTGAAATTGATCGATAATGGCGCAAGTGAGGAGGATGTAAAGCCAATGTAGTGTATCTCAGGAATAAAATTTATCTTGTTTGATTGGAGAGGGTGGAAACTATGAAAAGATAAATTAAGCTAATTCTTGGAATCATTTATAATCGTTGGAATCACGTTATTCTCTGTTTATATTTTAGACAGGTGGGACAACAGATTGCTTCAAAAGTTATTTGAATGGGTCCCAGCCATTCTATTGGCATATCTGATACCGGCAGGTATCTCTCTTTTATTTGGAAAGGATTATTCTGCCGGATATATACATACATTTAACAAGGAGTACTTGATCTTATTGGCTGTATTGGCCTCTATGAGCAGTCTTTCTTTGGTTCAATTGAAGGCGATTGGATGGAAGCCGCTTGCCGTATTTCTTGCCGGCTCTCTTTGGATAGCCGTTTTTCCTATTTTGCTTATAGTCATATGGCTAAATCAAGATTTTGTGGCAGAAGTTTTAAAGGACTTGGAGTATTGGAAAGGACTGCCACCCATCGTGGGAAGTTGGATTGGTGGGAGTACAAGTCAATTGGTCCTAAAAGAGATCGTAAATTGCCCGGAACATATTTTTTTGACGATACTTGTGATGGACAACGTATTGGTCAATGTCTGGACCATTCTAATGTTTCAGGGAATAAAGGAAAGCAACTTTTTGAATCAGAAGCTGGGGATTACAGATTCAAAAATGCCTGTGAGCTTGGAAGAAAGTTCGGACGGTGAATTTTCTCTCCTTCTCATCGCGGTTGTTTTGATTGCTTCGGTATTCTTAGTGAATGTGGTCACCGAAAATTACATCGCAAAGATTCTCTTGCTTTCTGGATTAGGTTTAGTACTTGGGAATTATGTGAAGGGCTGGAATGTGAAGATTGCTTTGAAGATGGGAAGCCTCTTGATTCTGATAGTAATGGCAGTTTTGGGTTTGAAGCTGAGGTTTAGTGCATTCGAGTTGAATTTGGAACTCCTCTTCTTCCTGGTGATCTGGTTGATCAGCCATCTATTTGTGATGTTAGGCTTAGCGAAAATTTTGAATGTCAATGTAGCCTGGGTTCCTATAGCGAGTATGGCTAATGTAGGTGGGATCGCTACTGCCCCTGCTGTTACTGCTGCCTATGAGAAAAAGTGGATGCCGCATGCAATTGTACTGGCAATTCTGAGTATGGCGACAGGTACGTTTTGGGGAATGCTTACGATTTTCTTACTGAAAATGATTTTTGATTTGTAACTATCGCTTAACTTACTAATCGTTTTGTTGAATAGTTGAAATGGTGGTCTTTGTAAGCCTCTAAAAGGTTGTATGTTCTTCGTTCAATTGATTATTTTCTTTATATTGAATGTAATTAACCCTGGATCAATGCTTAAAACCCTCAAATCCTCTCTGCCACACTACATTCAGATCTTTTCCATTATTATCCGCCTCTAATTTGACCATGATCAGATTTTTAAGAAGTAATAATGTCATTAATTGATAGAGGAAGGTTCAAGAAGTACTTGCTTTATGCAATCGGAGAGGTAATTCTGGTTGTGTTTGGAATCTTAATTGCGCTTCAGATCAATAATTGGAATAAACAAAAATTGGATCGAATTGCTGAAAAACGATACTTGATCAGTTTTGTAGAAGATTTAAGGAAGAATGAAAAATAGTTGGAAAGAGTAATGAAGAAGGCTAGAGCGACGTCCTCTTCCATTGATTCGATATTTGTGCTTGTAGAATTAGATTCGAATTTATTCAAAAAAGATCAAATTGTAAAATTGTTCATGAAAGGCTTGGGCTTTACGGTATTTAGGGCTCAAGAGGGTACTGTAAATGATATCATGGGCAGTGGAAAGTTAGAAGTTATCAGGGATGATACCATTAGATTATCAATCGGTTCATGGGAAGCTAATCTAAGAACTATTCGGGAATGGGAAAAGATAGAACGAGAATCTTGGAATAATTACAAAGATCAACTTAACCATTGTATACCGGTCAATCAACTCTTAAGAGATGAATCTGAAGCTGAAGATTTGAATGTTGAAAATGTATGGGAAGACTTGTATTTCAGGAACTTACTACATGAACGCACACGCTATCCGACCATTCTAAGTGAAGAGTACGAGGTCCTCCTTAATGATATCAGGTTATTGATTTCGCGCATTAATGGTTACCTGAAAACGGGATAAGCTCCGATCTTTACAAAAAAAATTCTTATTATTAGTTTAGTAAAGAACCCTAAAGCCTCAAATGCTCAAATTTTTCCGGAAAATCAGGTTTGACCTCATCAAGCGACATCGAGTCAATCAATACCTCCTCTATGCAGCAGGAGAAATTTTGTTAGTAGTGGCAGGAATCCTAATTGCTCTTCAGATCAACAATTGGAACGATCAAAGGAAGGTGGCAAATACGCAACAAGATTTTCTCTTGGAATTGAACGAAGACATTGATCAGTTATTCAATGGATATTCCTGGCGACTTCCTGATATAGAAAACAACTATGAAATTTCGCTTAAGGGCTTACAGTATGTGGAAAATTGTAATGCAGTAGACGAGCGCAAATTATACCTGGATACGGTTTTATTGACCCATCAGGTACTACCCGCCTTTTATAGTATTCATGATACTTACGACGAAATGTTATCTGCAAAGATGATGTCGAATTTGCCAAACGAAACCTTAAGAGCTCAAATTAAGGATCTATATCATTCTTTAGAGTATTCGAATAGTTTTATCGATTATTTCCGGACTGAACTGGGAAGGGCAAACGAGATCATATGGAAAAAGGTTCTTTTTAGTTATGACGAGAACGGAAAGTTAGAAGTAACGTATACATTGGAAAATTTGTGTGAAGACTTTGAATTTCGAAATGCTTTAGTGGAGGTGATTGATGCCAGACAAGACTATAGAAATGACTACTTAATGCTTTTGGGGAAGATTACTAAGGTGAGAAATGAATTGGTCAAAGAACTAAAACTAAGGAATGGTTAAGGTCTTTCGAAAAATGCGCAAAATGACTTCTTCTAATAGACGGTTTTCTAATTATCTGCTATATGGTATAGGAGAAATACTCTTAGTGGTGGTAGGTATACTGATTGCCTTACAAATCAATAACTGGAATCTGGATCGATTAGATAGAATTGCGGAAAGAAGCATATTGCAAAGTTTGCAAGTAGAATTTACTGAAAATCTTCGGGATGCCAAGCGAGTTTATGATGGAAATTTAGGGATTATGAACGCAATGAGCCAACTTCAAGACAAAAGCAAAGCTTTAGAACATGGCGAAGCATCTTTCGATATGCTCATGTATGCTGTTTTCGATTGGTTCGATTACAACTCCAGACCTGGAGCATCAAATAATCTGGTGAATTCAGGCAACTTAAATCTTATCCAAAATGAAGAATTGAGGAATAAGTTAACCATTTGGTCAGGCGTAGACGACGAATTGGATGATGATGAACAACTCGCGATTCATTTTTCTCAAAATACGATTGTACCCTTCCTAGCCGAACACTATCCGATGAGCAATCTGGAACGTTTTGACTTCACATTAGAATTCTACAGAGAAGATACATTGGAATTTGAAGCCTATGAAGACCACATTCCTTTTAATCGAAAAGAACTCCTTAATCATCCCACTTTGCAAAGTCATATTTCCATCAAAAAAATGCATGCAAGACACAATGCAATGGAAGGTTACAAATTGTTAAAAGAGTGTGAGAAAATATTAGAATTAGTTACCAATGAGATAAACAGAAATTGATATGATTTTTGCTAAAAATCCAATCCTCCTCATGCTAGCGATGTGCTTGATTTTGCTAGAATTAAATATTAAATGTCAGCCTCCTTCTGAGATAGATGCCACGTTGAGTATTGCGGAAGTTAGTGATCTCAGTGATCATCCAATAGTTAGAAATCGTCAACTGAATGTCATAGAGCTTCGTGGAAGCGGGTATGAACTTGGACTTCAGCATGGGAAAAAACTTAAAAAAGAGATTGATGAAATTATCGGACTGTGGAAGGAAAATACTTCTAAAGCGCTTGGGAAAGACGCTTCTGAAGTATTGGATGAATTTATGGAGTATGCCAACTTTGAAGCTTCAATAAAAAAATGGACGCCAGAATTATATGCGGAAGTCAAAGGGATCGCTGAAGGTGCTGGGCAGAAATTTGAGGAGGTCATGGTTCTTAATCTTTTAGACGAGTTTTGGGTCTACATTGATGACCCTAATAACCATCATTGCAGTGATGTGGGTATTCCTGCAAGAGATGGGAATCCTGCTATGGTTGCACAGAACATGGACATCGAAGATTACACTGATAAATATCAGGTTCTTTTTAAGATATCTGGTATGGATGGACAGCCTAATCAAATGGTTTTATCGCATCCGGGACTGATTGCTCTTAATGGAATGAATGAAGAGGGACTAGGAGTAGTTGTCAATACCATTATGCAACTTAAGGCTGCGGATGAAGGAGTGCCGGTAGCATTTGTTGTCAAAAAACTCATTAGTATGACGGACAAGGATGAAATATTGCAGTTTATCAATTCCATACCACACGCTTCAGGTCAAAGTTATATCGTAGGCATAGACGGCGAAGTTTATAATTTTGAGGCTTCTGCGTGTAAGGTCGTGCGTCATCTTCCAGAAAATCAGAATGATGCGGTTTATCATACCAATCATCCGATTGTGAATACGAACTTAAAACCCTGGCATTCGGATGATGGTCCTAAAGTTGGCAAGCTTGATCAACCTACCAATTCTAATTCTCATATAAGATTTCGTGCTGTGGAATTGGGAATGACTGAAGTAGAGGACATAGACGAAAAGGCGATTATGAATATTTTGAGAGGGAAGGAGGATCCATTGAATCCGGTTTGCAGGTCCTGGACGGGAAGTGGTGGTTTTACTTTTGCTTCTACCATCATGGTCCTTGGTGAAAAACCATACATGTTGATCACTGCGGGTCCCCCTGATGAAACGGAATATCAAACTTTAAATTTTTAAGACGAAATGCTGCGACTATTCCGAAATCTACGCAAGCAAATGTTACGACAAAATGGCGTATCCAAGTATCTGTTGTATGCGCTTGGTGAAATCCTACTGGTTGTTTTTGGAATTCTCATTGCGTTAAAGATTAACAATTTGAACACAGAAAGGAAAAACGCTGAACTTGCCGAAGTGTATTTAGAATCTTTGATCCGCGACTTGGTGTCTGACACGATAGATATCAATAGAATTGTCGATGTTCAGAAAAAAGATCTCCTTGCGATTAAAAGTACTTTGAATAAAATACACTTGGCATCGACTACCATCGATACAATGGAGAAAATTATAAAATTAGAATACGACTATGCCTTTAAAGTGAAACGTGATTACGCGAATAACACTTTCAACACCATTATTTCTTCAGGTAACATCGAATTGCTAGATAAGGAACTGGTAGAAAAACTTATGGACCTAAATAGCTTGCAGATAGATCAACTAGAACGATTTAGGAGCAATATTGAATACTATCAATCGGTAATGTCAATGCACATGGTTCATTTCCCAATTAACGTTGAGGTTCATGAAGGAGATATCATCGATCAAATTTTATGGGACAATCTTGACCCCAAAGAACTGGTCGGCACATTCGTGGCAGCGCTTGGGGTCAGAAAGTTTATGTTTGAAAATACAACTGCCGCACATACAAGGATTAAAGAAAAATCTATTGAAATCATTAATTTTATTGAAGAGCATAAATGATGATCATTGAAATAGAAAAACTTCCCCTAAAAAATTAAAAAAATGAAAACGGTCACCCTTCAAATCCTATTTCTTGTAACATTACTTTGTTCTTGTAGCACGAAAGTGGAGAAACCCTTATTATTTGGTGAAGTCGCCTCTGCCCATCCTTTAGCTACAAAAGCAGGCCTGGAAATACTAGAAAGAGGAGGAAATGCCTTCGATGCAGCGATCGCCGTTGCGGCAACACTGAATGTAGTAGAACCGATGATGTCTGGAATTGGCGGATATGGAACGACGCTCATTTACGATGCAGAAAAAAAGAAAGTGAGATATTTGAACTCAAGTGGCCGATTTCCTGAAGCAACAAATTCGGATTTGATGAGGGCACCTACTTCTAGCCACATGGAGAATCGTATTGGTCCTAAAGCGATTTCAACGCCTGGAAATTTGAATGCTTGGGCTGCTCTACATAAGGCATATGGCAGTCTTGAATGGTCAGAGCTTTTTGATGCTGCTATAAAACATGCAGAAGAAGGATATTTAATCAGTGCTAACACTGCAAGATTTATCGAATATTCTTTTTCGGCTTTTAATGATTATCCGAAGTCCTTTTACAGCAAGAATGGAGAACCGCTTAAAGAAGGTGATCGGCTCATCCAAAAAGATCTTGCTCAGACCTTTCGAACCATTGCAAAGGAAGGTGCTGATCCATTTTACAGAGGCGAAATTGCCGAAAAGATTGATCAGAAAATGAAGGATATCGGAAGTTTTCTTAGGAAAAAAGATCTTGAGTTAAATGAAGCGGAGTGGTGGGAGCCTTTAAGTTATAACTATAGAGGTTACGAAGTCTATACCGCATCGCTGCCAGCCAATTCATTCCCAACGTTGTTCAACCTTGGTCTGATGGAACAGTTTCCCAGGGATTCCTTGAATCATAATTCAACAGATTACCTCCATCGATTTGCTGAGATGACAAAAGAATCTTATAGAGCTCGTTTAGCCTATTCTTTTGACCCTGATGTTAGAGAAGCACCGATTGATAGTATCCTCTCAAAAGAAGTGCTCAACGCATTTGTAAGTTCAATTGATAAGGATAGAGCAACCGAGTTTGAACCACCTTTTTCACCCAATAGCGTTAATACTACGCACTTTGTAGTTGCAGATCGATCTGGCAACATCGTCAGTGCAACACAGACTCTTGGCAATGTTTTTGGAAGTCGAATTATGGTCGAAGGTACAGGAGTATGGCTCAATAACTCTATGGCTTATTCCACTTTTGAACCAAAGGGCAACCCGATGGATGCTTTTCCTAGTAGGCATAAATTGTCTGGAGACAGTCCGGTAATTATTATGAAGGATGGGAATCCTTATGCTGCGATGGGTTCTCCGGGAGGTCACACGATAACGCAGAATGTTCCTCAAATCATTTTCAATCTTTTAGATTTTGACATGTCTATGCAAGATGCGATAGACGCTCCGAAGATTACATTTGTAGAACCTAATACCATTCGGGTAGATTCAGAATTGGACGCTACCACGATTAAAGCATTAGAAGAGAAAGGACATCAAATGGTAAAGGGTTCTATCGGGAATGCAACTGGAATCAAGTTGATGTATGATGAGCAAGGGGTGTTGAAGTCCTATGATGTGGGTATAGATCGAAGAGGTGAAGGTAGAAATGCAATAATAGATCATTAGATGGTGTGTAGACGGATCTTGCCTACTGGGAATTGAAATAATAAGATGATTAAGTTTTTCAGAAAATCACGATATAGACTTATGAGAGCAAATAAGGTAAGCAAATACTTTACATATGCCATTGGTGAGATAGTCCTTGTTGTCATCGGCATTCTCATTGCTTTACAGATAAATAATTGGAACGAAAACCGTAAAAACAAGATCAAGGAGCGTAACATCATTTCAGAAATTCATCAGGAGTTTATCAATAATAAGAAGCAGCTGGCATTCATAAAGTCTATGCATCAATATCATTTGGATCAAGTTAATAAAGTGGTCAACTTATTTCCTATAGATGTAACGAAAACGAATTTAGACTCATTAAGCTCATTTATGCTCGAGTCATTTGCAGATTGGACTTTTGAACCTACACAGGGCAGGATAAAATGGCTCGTTAACAGTACAAATTTTGATTTGATTCAAAACGAAGAACTTCGGGATGCCTTTTTGCTTTGGGAACCTACTTTTGAGTACTATCATGAAGATGAGCAACATGCAATAGAGTTTAACAGACAAAGTTTGTATCCCTACATGCGAAAACATTTCAGTCGCGGCATCAACTTTGAAGATGATCGAATGGATTTATCTGTACTGGAATCGATTGAATTTGAGCAGATGATGCATACGCGTAGAGCAAGACTTAGGGCAATTCTAGAAAATCACACCAATGAATTACAACGTCTAGAAGCAATAATTGAAATCATAATAGACTTAACGAAACGAAATGATTAAGTTCTTTAGAAGCATTAGAAAATCTTTGCTAAACGAAAACAGGACAGGCAAGTACCTCAAATATGCCATCGGCGAGGTACTTTTAGTAGTCATTGGCATCTTGATAGCGCTTCAGATTAATAACTGGAACGCGGGACAACAGCAATCTAAAAAAAATACAAAGCTCCTAAGGAATCTGGTCAGTGATATTAAGAAGGATATAGATGGTTTCACAAAAGTAGATTCAGTGTATGCTATCTATGAATCGAATGCAGAAAAAGGCCTTCACTTATTTTATAAAGCCAATACTGTAAAGGATATCGATTCTGTCATGCAGCTTTCACAGACCTCTTGGAATGAATTGTTCTTTACTAGCAGAACCTATGACGAAATGGTCAATTCTGGTAGTATGTACACTCTGGATAATGAAGAACTTCAACAAAGGATAAGTGCATATTACACCAGCATATACGCCAATCAGCGGTATATTAGAGAGGTGAACACCTCGCAGAGAGAATTATTTGTGCAATCTAAAGATATGTACCCGGTTTTTCAGCTTTTATCAGAATTCAACGACCCAAATATTGGATTAAAACTCTTAGATACTACGTGGATTAATAATCCCAATTCTTCAACTTACTTGGCTTTTAGTCACTATTTAAACTTAAGCCAGAGTGATAATAACCAGTACCGTCGTAGAGTTTTTAGAAGGCTTCTAAAGCAAGCCGAGGCACTAAAGTCAAAAATTTATGAAGAAATAGGAGATTAAAGAAAATGATTAAATTTTTTCGTCAAATACGCTATAAACTCATGAGTGAGAACAAAACTGGCAAATACCTCAAATATGCCATTGGTGAGATTATACTTGTGGTAATAGGCATCCTCATTGCACTTCAGATTAATAATTGGAATGAAACCTTAAAAAACAAGGAAAGAGAACGCGAAATCTTGCAAGACATCAAAACCTCACTACAATCAGATCTGGAATTATATGACAAGGTGTTTAACGGTCGGTTTGAGACCAAAAGAATAGGTTTAGAATTCTTAAAAAAAGCAGCATATGCCAATCAAAATCACAGCAAAGACACGCTTATGCGATACGTGAGAATGATACAGCTTGACATTCAATTCCGATATGAACGGGGCCCATTCGATGCGTTAAAATCTGCAGGATTTGAACTGATTAAAGATAAGGAAATGAGAAAAAAGATCATCACAACTTATGAATCATATCTACCTGGATATAGTCTCTTTATTAATAACTATAACGATGATAGGGTAACATTAGGGCAAAAATTTCAGCAAGATATCCTCAAAGAAGTTCTCATTAAAGAGGAAGAAGGAAGGCTTGACATAGTGGCTCGTATAAAGGTCGATAATCTGTTGCAACACCCATCATTCATCTCTCTATTAGCCTTAGAACAAGACAAATATGAAAACTATATGGATCGAATGGCTGATGTCAAAAATCAGATGAACGTCCTAATTGCTGAATTAAATGGTCTAATAGTCGATGATTAAATTTTTTCGTCAAATAGGCTATAAACTCATGAGTGAGAACAAAACTGGCAAATACTTCAAATATGCCATTGGCGAGATTATACTTGTGGTAGTTGGTATACTGATAGCTTTACAAGTCAACAATTGGAACGAAAAGAGAAAACTGAACAATGAAGGAAAAGAAATCTTGACTGCCTTGCAAGCAGAATTTACAAGCAATAGAAAAGTACTAAAGGAACGTATTCAAAATCTTGAGGAAGCGAATCAATATGTAGAATTGGTCCTCCAATTCGTCGGTTCCAATGAGGCAAGGTTGCAATCTGAGAATACAGTACAGTAATGAAGATTCAAAATTGTTTACGGGAAATTATGAAGAGGTTTTCTCAGACCTGGAATTTGAAAATCTTTACTATGGAAAAAAATTTTGGAATTTAGTGATGATTGATCATTATAAATCATTGGATCACTTAGCAAAAGAAATCATTGGTAGAACGGAATGAGCGAGGTGGGTATAGCAGAATTCTTTTACGTAGATATGCTTATTTTCAGTGAACGAGTGAATACTTTAGGTCTATGTAAATGCGGTAGAATTCATTAGGGGTGACATATTTGATAGAACATAATTTTGTTAACTTTCAAAATTATAGTATTTTCATATATTATGGGATGGGAAGAATTACTAAGTTTCGTACTAATAGGTTTGTTTGCTGGTTTACCAGTCTGGTACATCCATTTAAAATCCCGACAAGTGGTAGAACCGGATGATGATGGTAAGTATCATTTGAGAATGAATAGAACTTACCAGGTCTTAGGATACGCCTCGCTCGCTATCATGATCGTTTTCCTGGCGATAGCTATTTATTCAAATGATCGTGCGATGTTTGAACTGACAGGTTTAATTCTTATTTTATTTGGTACGATAGGCGCACCCATCCTACTTTACTATGTGAATCACAAAGTACATTTTGATGATCATGAACTACACATTACGGATTGGTTAGGTGAAGATAACATGATCAAGTGGTCAGAAATTGATCAAATACAATACAATCGATTTTCTGGCAAATTGAATATAATCTGTGGTCAGCAAAAATTCTGTTTACACCAGCACCTGGTTGGATTTAAGACTTTAGTGGGTGTGATGGAAGAACAGACCCAATTTAATGCTCAGGACTTAAAAATTCCGATCAAAGGCGACAGAAGTTGATCCAGTTCATCAAGCGTTTATCCATTTAATTCACTTCATCAGCAGATAAGATTCTCTGCATAAATCCTCCATGAAAATTTTAATACTATCTCAAAAGCAAATCATTGAGAGCAACCGGAACAAGACATTCGCACTGCGTAATTGTACAATTATAAAAACTTGATAGGGTAGAAAAGTTTCTTAATAAAATAAGTCTGCGTGTAAAACCTGTGTGCTGTACACAAGGAGACTTCTTTGAAAGAAAAAATATGGGTGCCCTCTCCTGTAGCTACAGTAAATTTTTCGAGTGAAGTAAATGGCTTCTAGAGTGTTGGTTCAAACCTAAGCTTCTGTAAATTTTTCAATTTGAATTCAAGGGTCTTGAGCATTTTATAAGTATTATTTTAGATGCAGATAAAAATGTTTTATTAGTCCGGTTTTGTAGTGGGTTATTATACTCGAAAGGTGTAAAATTATTCAGAGACCATTAATTATCGGAACTTGAGGATTGATGATAGTTGCTTGGACTTGTTCCATATTCTTCTTTAAACACTTTAGAAAAGTATTTGGGATCTTTAAATCCCAACTGATAAGCTATTTCCGATATGTTAGCTTTCGAATGATTGAGGAGAATAGTGGCCTCGTGCATCTTGATCATTTTTTGGTATTGGATTGGGGTTTTTCCAGTTAAGGTCTTGATTTTCTCATGCAAGTGCGTTCGACCCATACCCATAGCACGACACATTTCTTGGATTCCGAAGTTTTCGCTATCGATATTCTTTTGAACTACACTTCTGAAATGAAGAATAAATTGGTCTTCTCTGTTAGGTAGACTTACTGCGTCATTGATATTTTCTAATTTATTGTATCTTTCTTGAAGAGCTTTTCTCATTGTGAGAAGATTTGAAATTCGAAGTAATAGTTCTTCTTTGTCAAATGGTTTCATCATGTAGCCATCTGCTCCGAGCTTCAAACCATCTAACTTAGATTCTTGATCTGCCTTCGCTGTGAGCATGATGATAGGAATGTGGCTGGTTCTTATATCACTTTTTAACTGACGGCAAAATTCATAGCCGTCCATTACAGGCATCATAATGTCTGAAATAATGATGGTAGGCATCGTCTGAAGCGCAATTGATCGTCCTTCTTCACCGTTGTGAGCCTTTAAGATATAGTAGTTTTCATTAAGGCATAATATTAGATAATGCATGACATCTGCATTATCTTCTACAATGAGTACTGTTGGTTTATCTTTGCTCTGGTTGTTGAGGTCAATCTGTTCCTTTTCTTGTTTTCCGTTAATAGGAAAGGAAGCAGACCATTGATGGATTGAACTGAAATCCAGTTTAGTCTTAAATTCAGCTTGGTTTGATTTTGGTAACTTAATAATAAATGTTGTACCATAACCTTCTTCACTGGCGACATGCATTTGTCCATTCATTAATGCAACCAATTCCTTAACAATCGTCAAACCTATTCCAGTTCCTATCCCTGCCTGGCTATTGGCATTCCCAATTTGGTAATAACGATTGAATATATTGGTCAAGTTCTCCTTTGGTATACCTACACCATTGTCTTTCACCATAATTTGCAAAACCGCTTTGTCTTCCTTTAGGCCAATTTTTACATAGCCACCTTTGAGTGTATTCTTAATTGCATTATATACAAGATTGGATATGATTTTGAGAACTTGATCTGGGTCAAAATCGCAAATCAATTCATCTTCAGGGACTTCGTAGAGCAACTCTACTTCATTAGAATTCGCAATGGGTTCAAATGACTCCCCAATGTACCTTAGATAGTATGAAAGGTCGGACTGAATGGGATTATGAAGCATCTTTCCAGACTCCAACTTCCTGAGATCTAGCATTTGATTAACCAGAGAAAGTAAACTTTGTGTATTCCTCCTGATCATTTCAGATATTTTGGAATCGCTATCAAGCTGCTTAGATAATCCGTCGATAATGGTAAGTGGTGTGCGAAACTCATGTGTAATATTAGTATATAGCTTAGATTTCAATCTATCTAATTCTTCTAATTCCTCTGTCTGTTTCTGAATGGTGTAAGTTCTTTTATCTACTTCTTGTTCCAGAAGTTGTCGCAAACGCTTTTGCCTGATTGACCATGCGATCAACAGCGTTGTTACAAGGAATACACAAATCAGAACAAACCACCACGTCTGATAGAAATAACTGCCCACTATTAATGGTACCCTGATCGTATTGATAGTAGGCACTCCTCTGTAATCTGATCCTTTTATAAGCAAGTTGTATGATCCACGGGGTAAATCCACCAGGGAAAGTTCATGGATATTACCTATGAAGTTCCATTGATCGCTGACAGTCTCCAACCTATAAGCAAAACTTGAAGAAGTAGGATTTGTGTACCTAGATAATCCATAAGAAACTTTAAGGTTTCTGTTCGCTGCTGGCAGATATATGCCTTTGTCCAGATTAGATACGATAGACATCGTTCCTTCTACAATGGTAGAATCACCAAAGCTGAGACTGGTGAGATAAATCTTTACTGGATCATCTTCATTGATCTTTTGCTTGTATTGGATAGGATCGATGATGCTGATTCCGGCAACACTTCCAAAAAACAAGAGGCCATCCTGATTCTTAAAAATAGACCACCTGTTGCATTCATTATTGACAAGACCGTCAGCTTCGTAGACGTGACCAATGATGTTTAAATTTTGATCGATGATGGTAATGCCATTAAAGGTGCCGATCCATAAATCACCTTCGTTGTCTTTTTCCAGCACTGCAACGGTATTGTCACTTAAACCCTTGCTCTCATCTACTATCATCAGATCTTCAGTCCTGGGATCGAATATCCATACACCTTCAGCAAAAGTGCCTAACCAAAAGCGACCTTGATCATCAGAGGTCATCATGTTGATGGGAACTCTTAAGGAGGGATGAACCAACTTAAAATCCTTATTCTTCATTCGATCTAATTGATACAGCCCAATGCTGGTCACCAGATATACCTCCTCTTCAAAGAGGAAAATTTGGTTCACATAACCTGGGACATCTGAATCAGATAATAGTCTTTGCTGATTGGTCTCCGTATTCCAGGTGTAGAGCTTTCTGTTAGATACAATAATATATTCGTCACTGTCTGGAATGATTTTATATCGTAGGATGTTCCTTCCGAAATTAAACTCAGAGCACTCTAAAGTGATCGGATCTATCTTATACAATCGGTTCAGCCTGGGTTCAATGATTCGTCCTCCATTATCTTTTTCGATAACACCGTCATACATATATTCATCTTTGCAGTCTAAAACCCCGTTTTGAATTTGTAAACCTGTAGAATCGATTTCCAGAATACGACTGCCACCCAAGTAGTAATGCTCGTTCACTAAATGATGGATGCCTCTCATTGCCGAAGATTCAATTTTCTGGATGCCTTCGTTAGAAGTAACATCTACAATTTGAAAGTTATATGCAGCTTTAACCACTTGCTTGGTAAAGTCGGTACTGTAGTAGTTTAGGTCAATACCATATTCCCAGCCGATATCATCGAAACTTTGAATAACTGCAGAGTAATCAGAATATTGTCCTAACTGACTTCGTATCAAACCTTTTTTAGAGCCATCGAAATATTCAAATATTAGTAAGATATTGGATAGTTCATCTAGAAATAATCCCATCTTTTTGATGTTCCCTTTATATGCCTTAGGAACAGAGTATCGAAAGTCTTCGAACTGCCCTGATTTCCTATTTAGTTTGAAAACTTGATCAACTTTTGAGAGGTAGATAAATTGTTCACCCTCTAATGTTTCAATAAATCGTGTTATTACTAAATGAGGATCCCTGACATCTTTATCAATAGTGAAGATCTTTTCGACGGTTTGCTGTATCGGATCAAAGCGATATAGATTATAAAGATCCGATGCATAATAAAAGTCTTTGACTTTTAAAAATGGATAATTACGTGTTGCCGATGGTATTTTTTTGAGAACTTTAAAACTACCCAGGATCCGCATTCGTCCTGATTCAAAATTAACGATGACCATATCCTGATCTGTATGACAAAGAAGATCATAACCTTTATCATTTTTGATGGCACTGCCTATTCTCAGTTTTTTTCCTTCAAGCGTCGGAAGATTGTAGTGATCGAATTGTCCTGAGATTGGATTGAACTCATAAAATGCATAATTTTCTCTTGCCATTTCCTGTGTTCTTTTGAACAGGTATCCATAGTTTATATTATTATTAAACCCTATGGGATGTAGATAGGAAAAATCATCTAATCCTGAATCTATAATATTTTTTTGCAGCGGCTTAAAGCCATCTAGCTGATAGAATGAAACATCGTAGGATATCTGGGCATGAAAGCATGGAATAACCATCAACTTTCCAAGGCTGTCAACAAAAGAATAAAACACACATCGATCAGGAAGGCCATTTTCAATCCCATAAAGTTGTTGAGCAGAAGGGTAAAAGACGCGCTCTATGTTTGCTTGACTTAATCCAGTCGTGATTAACAGGAAGAAGTTTAAAATTATAAGCAAATTACTTCTCATACAAAAGGTGGTTGGGCGTTATGTGCTTACCAAATTAAGCAAAACCATTGATTTGTTTAAATGAAGAGTCTTAATGGATGTTAAATAATTTGTATTTTACTTCATAGATTACTTCTACTAAAAAGACTTACTCGTTATGTTGCACTTCAAATCGACAGGGTTTATCCTTTGTCTCCTATGCTTTTTTGCTGAATCTATTGATGCGCAGATCATTCCTGAGCGCTTAACACTCGATCAACTTGACAAAGAGGTAGAGATTTTAGTAGACGAGTGGGGCATCGCTCATATTTATGCACAAACAGAACACGATTTATTTTTCACGCAAGGCTGGAATGCCGCAAGAGACCGTTTATTCCAATTTGAAATATGGCGCAGGCAGGCTGAAGGAACAGTTGCAGAAATACTGGGTCCAGAAGAATTGCAAAGGGACATTGGAACCAGATTATTTAAATTCAGGGGTAATATGGATGACGAAATGAACCACTATCATCCAAGAGGAAAATCCATCATCACAGCTTTTGTAGATGGTGTAAATGCCTATATTGACCTGGCCAATAAGAAGCCAGAAGAACTGCCACTTGAATTTAAGCTCCTAGGCATTCAGCCAGTAAAGTGGACACCTGAGGTGGTCATTTCTCGCCACCAGGGACTACTTGGAAACATCGATGATGAATTAGATGTTGCAAGACAAGTTGCTGCTGTCGGTGTTGACAAGACACTTGATTTGAACTTTTTTCATCCTAAAGAACCTAAACTGGCATTGGATTCTACGATAAAAAAAGAGTGGTTAGACCACGATATTCTTGAATTGTATAATGCATATCGAAAACCTGTTGCTTTCAGAAAAGAAAACCTGGTTTCAGCGGTCAACGAGATTCCTGAAAATAAGAGACCATTCAATGAATTTCAAAATGACCAGTCAGATTATAGCATTGGTTCTAACAATTGGGTCATTACAGGCGAACATACTGTGAGCGGATTTCCAATAATGGCCAATGATCCGCATCGAAGGCAGTCTGTTCCTTCATTGAGATATATGTGTCACCTGGTCGGTCCTGGCTGGAATGTCATAGGAGGGGGAGAACCTGAAATACCGGGAATTTCCATCGGGCATAATGGAGTTGGTGCTTGGGGATTGACCGTTTTCAGAACTGATGCAGAAGACTTGTACGTTTATGAGTTAAATCCATCTGACCAAAATCAATATTGGCACAATGAGGAGTGGGTCGATTTTGATTCTATAGTGACTATGATCCCGGTAAAAGGAGCTCAAGATTATCGGGCTGTTCTGAAATATTCGATCCATGGACCTGTTGTCTATTCCATTGAACCTGAAAATGTAGCATTTGCAGTGAAATGTGGGTGGATGGAAGTAGGTGGTGCTCCTTATTTAGCCAGCTTGAGAATGAATCAATCCCAGAATTTTGAGGAATTCAGAGAAGCCTGCAATTATTCAAATATTCCAGGGGAGAATATGATTTGGGCTGACAGGTCTGGAAACATCGGATGGCAGTCGGTGGGCATCGCGCCTTTAAGAAGAAACTTTAGTGGGATGGTCCCCGTTCCAGGTGACGGCAGATTTGAATGGGACGGCTATCTGCCCATTATCGAAAAGCCTAATATTTATAATCCTGAAAGTGGTTTTTTCATTACTGCTAATGAAAATGTCACTCCATCAACTTATACTGAATGGGATGCAATTGGTTATTCCTGGGCTGATCGTTTCAGGGGAGACCGGATTCATGAGGTTTTGTCTCAAGGTGGCAAGTTTTCAATGATGGATATGGCTCGATTGCAAACGGACTATAAATCGATTCCTGCCACCCAGCTTATTCCATTGTTACGAGGTGTGAAGTCAAATTCACCCGAAGTTAAGTATATCATGGAGAAACTATTAAATTGGGAGGATTTCGAACTGAATCCGGAGTCGGTGTCGGCTGCCATATATGTAGAGTGGGAATCCGTTTTGAAGCAGGAATTTGAACGCAGTTTCGTACCCGTCGCGATCAGAGATATATACAGTGTGCAAATGAGCAGATTAATTGACTTACTCACCTTTCCTGATGGGCGATTTGGTGAAAATATCATAGCGGGAAGAGATGCCTTTTTACGTTCTACACTTCGGGAAACTTCCGAAAACTTGAAAGATAGGTTGGGGGATGATACAAGTCAATGGCAATATGGACAACTTGAAAATAAACACATATTCCTGGAGCATGCCTTAGGTCAATTGGTGAGTGATTCCATCGCTGAAAAGCTAAATGTGGGGCCTCACATCAGAGGTGGAAATGGATATACCGTAGGGAGTACAGGCAATAATTTAAATCAATCCAGTGGTGCGTCTTTCAAAGTGATTATTGATACAGGGAATTGGGATGGTTCGTTATTTATGAATAGCCCAGGTCAGTCTGGTAATCCTGATTCAGCATTTTATGATAATCTTTTCGAGGACTGGGCATCTGACAGGTATTATCCTTTATTTTACAGCAGAGAAAAGGTAGTAGGTGCCACCGCGAAAAAAATTCTTCTGAATTCAAAATAGTGCCTCATTATATTAAATTCAAGATATCATTATATTTAAAGTAAAACCGCAAACATGAAAGTCACTCCTGAACACAATGAGAGAATTGCGAAGATGAAGTTCTCTTCAGTATATCCGCATTACGTGACGAAAGTCGAGAAGAAAGGTAGAACCAAAGCAGAGCTGCATGAGGTGATTCATTGGCTCACAGGTTACTCTGATCAAAAGATAGAGGAGCTGATCCATGAGGAGGTCACTTTTAAGCAATTTTTTGAAAAGGCTCAACTAAATGAAAATGCAGATCAAATTAAAGGAGTTATCTGTGGTTATAGAATCGAAGAGATTGACAATGACCTCACAAGAAAAACCAGGTACTTAGACAAACTGGTGGATGAACTTGCGAAAGGTAGAAAGATGGAGAAAATTCTAAGAAAATAGGTTATTCGATTACCTTCTTGAAGCATATCAAACCCGCTTCCTGATCAAGTTCAGACAATTCACTTTCTGCTATCGATTGAAAACCCATCTTCTCCAGAAGGTTTACAGTAGCTATGTTTTTGGGTGAGCAAACGCCAATAATCGTTTTTAAATCCAACATGTGAAATCCAAACTTCAGAACCTCATCAATGGCTTCTGACATTAATCCCCTTTTTTGAAAATCTGGATGTAAATCATAACCGATTTCTCCCTGGTTTTGGTTAAAGTCTAGATGCCAAAGCGTAATGGTTCCTACTAAAAATCCAGTGGTTTTTAATTCCATTCCCCAGAAAATGGACTTCTTGTAAAAAAAGTCCTGATCCCGATCCCGTATGAATGAAATGGCATGATCTACATTTTCAGTTCTGGGTCTTTCAACATAAGCATTGACCCTTGGATCATTCCTTAGAAAATGTATAAAAACGGCATCATCTGAGGTTAATTAACGCAAGATCAACCTATTGGTCTCTAACCTTGGAAATCGGTTTGCAAATTTGAATTTCATCGAAATCATGGTTAATGGCGTAAGATTGAATCATTTTTTAAGCACAGGTCTGCCAAACTCACTGTCCGGTTTCCATTCTGGCCATACATCTGAATTAGCCAGGTGCCAGCCTACATTGAAGTAAAGTTGACCATCCTGCAGCATACCACCAAAATTCCAATCCTCCGGGTCAAAATTATCCGCGGGCGCATGATACCTTTTGGCTATGTATGTATCTGTGAATTCCTTAGCATATGCTTTTCCTTTTTCTTTGTGATCATAAGTGCCGCCGGCATAGAGTACCGGGATGCCTTTCTTTGCAAAATTAAACTGGTCTGATCGGTAGAAGTAGCCTTTCTCCGGTTCCTGTTCTGGAATGGTATATCGGCCTTGCTTTTTAGCCTCCTCTGCTGCAATGTCATCCATAGTAGAATATCCCATTCCGGTAATACTCAAATCTTTCATCTCTCCTGCCGGATTTACGCCGTCCATATTCAGATTGGCTACAATCTGATCATTCGGTATCGTTGGTTTTTCAGCATAATACTCTGAGCCAAGCAGACCTTGCTCTTCAGCGGTCACAAGTAGGAATGCCACTGATCGATCGGGCTTTTGTTCTGCAGTAGCAAACATCTCGGCAATAGCAAGGACTGTAGAGGTGCCACTTGCATTGTCTAATGCTCCATTATAAATACTGTCACCATCGATAGGCTCACCTACTCCTATATGATCCCAATGCGCCGTGTATAGTAGATATTCTTCGGGATTTTGCTGACCGGGAAGAATGCCTATCACATTTTGAGATTCACAAATATTGCTTTCAGCCTCTATCTGAACAGACACCTTAGCCTCAAGTGGAATAGGCTTAAAACCCGGAGTTCTGGCAGCATTGATCATCGCAGTAAAATCCTGACCTGACATTTTGAATAATTCCTGGGCGGCATCGATGGTGATCCAACCTTTAATAGCCGTATCGTTTTCTCGATTCATGTCAGCCAAACCCTGCTTTGGTCCGGTCCAGGAACTTTGAATGACAAACCAGGGGTAACCAGCCATCGACGTTTGATGAATGATCAAAAGACCATCAGCCCCTAACTCATCAATAAAGTCATACTTGTTGTCCCACCGACCACCAAAAGTCATGGTATTTCCCTTAAAGAAAGTAGAGTCCTCACCACCAAATCCTGGATCGTTGACCAAAACAACTGCAGTCTTACCCTCCATGTCCATACCAGCATAATCATTCCAGTTGTCTTTTTCGGAGACAATGCCAAAGCCACAGAAGACCAGGTCGGAATTATTCAAGCTATATTGGCCAGCACCTCTTTCTGTGTGAACGACAAAATCTTTACGAGGCTGTAGGTTGAGCTCGCCCGATTTCGTTTGAATTCTCATCTCGCCTAATATCTCTGTCTCGATTTCGATCAGCGGCACTGTTTGGGTGTAAAGATCTCAGTTTCCAGGCTGAAGTCCCAGGGCTTTCATTTCTTCGACCAGATATGCGATTGTTTTCTCCTCACCCTCAGAACAAGGCATGCGGCCTTGGAATTCGTCTGAGGCAAGCGCTGCCATATGCCGTGCAATGGTGTCTTGAGATATTTTTTGGTCAATGTTTTCTTGCTGACAAGATATCAATACTGCAAAGGAGAATAAGATCGCTATTCGATTCATTAAAATCATTTTAGATGAATAATGAAGTTAACAAATTTTCAGGATCTTACAGCCACTATACTTTCCTCTGGAGTCGTCACCGTGAGTGAACTGATTTGGTTATTTTCCGAATTAAACCTGATCTGCACAGATGGGGCACCGTTATAAATAAAGGTATGATCTGCTGTCTTGTAAATTGCCCCTCCAAACCCTCCAATCGGGGCTAACGATAACATTTTCCGCATATTCAACTGCACTGTAAAGCCTTCAACTCCTTCGCTACCATAGTAATAGTCACCTAAGAATTGATCGGATTCATCTTCACTGACATCGAGATAGTCAAGCCCACCGGCATCTCCAAGTTCCTGTAGATAAGCAATGGTTTTTTCTAAGCTTAGGAGGTCAACTTTATCCATATTATCTTTCATACGTTCACCGGCATAGGCATGGTCAAGCAGGCTAATACCATGGGGTCCCATTGTCTTCTGCATTCCCGGGTAATTTTGGATGATGCTTTGTAAGGCCTGGAAATTACCCATCATGGCAAAGGTGAAAATTGTAGGCCTGGCATCTTTGCTTATCAGAAATTGAACGATATCTCTTCTGCCGACATGCGATGCTGCACCAATTGCCGATTCAAAGTCTCCAAAGCGCCACTCCCAAACAGATCTTGCCAGCTCAGGTCTCTTGTTTACCATTTTCATGACGGTGTCCAGATCAGCGTGAGATTTGCCGACTACCTGTGAAATCACTTCGGGGTCTATGTTTGGAAAATGACGGGATATAGGCTTACTGAAAGGATAAAAAGTATCGTTCTGCTTATAACTTAACTTTGCGGCGTCCGGTAAAATCAAACCAATTATTCCTAAAGTGGTCAATTTAAGGGCGTCTCTACGTTGATTGGATTTCATTTTATTGTAGTTTAGATATAAAATTGAACGTTTTCGAGTATCATAAAGATGCATTCGTATGTCAATGTAAGTTTTGAGATGATAAATTTGTGGAAATAAATTCACAAAAATTTCATTTAAATTTTAATATTGCTGATAAAACATGTTGATTTTCAAATAAATTTGGGGATTTAAATGCACAAGGGTACTTTTAATGAACTAGTCGTAATATGAGCACACTACTACATAAGAATAACGTAAAGATTACAGGAAATGGTGATCAAGCCATGATTTTTGTTCATGGATTTGGTTGTGATCAAAACATGTGGAGATTTGTAGCTCCTTCATTTGAAAATGATTATAAAGTTGTTCTACTTGATTTGGTTGGAGCCGGGGGATCTGATGCCAGATATTACAACAAGCAGAAATATGATACGCTGACTGGACACGCACAGGACATTATCGACCTTTGTGAGTTCTTAAATCTTAATGATATCATTTTCGTTGGGCATTCTGTTAGTGCAATGATCGGTGCATTAGTGGATATACATCAGCCTGGTTTGATCGAAAAGCTGGTTATGATTGGTCCGTCCCCGTGTTATATCAATGATGAGAATTACCACGGAGGATTTGATCAAAAAGACATTGAGGAGTTGTTGGAAGCAATGGATATCAATTATTTGGGCTGGTCATCCTCTCTTGCACCGGTAATTATGGGAAATGCTGATAAACCTGAACTGGGTAATGAGCTTAAAGAAAGTTTCTGTAAGACCGATCCTGAGATTGCTCAGGAATTTGCAAAAGTTACGTTCTTATCTGATAACAGAGCAGACCTCCACCGCATCAAAGCTGACTGTCTTATTTTACAATGTCAGGAAGACATCATTGCCCCTGAAACAGTTGGAGAGTATCTCAAAGAAAAAATTCCTTCCAACTCTTACACGGTTTTGGATGCAACCGGTCATTGTCCGCATATGAGTGCCCCTGAGGAAACGATAGCAGCTATCACGGACTTTCTGGAACTATAGTTTATGAATAAAACCCATATAGACCATAGCACACCAAAAACTTCCGATGATTGGCTGAAACTCCTACGAGATGCTCCTTGTGGTTACTTGTTATTAAGCTCAAGAGGCGATATCGTTTATGCCAATGATACTTTTTTGAGTTGGATGCAATATGAACGATCGGAAATTGAGGACCAAAAAAAATTTCAAGATTTTCTACCCATTGGTCACAGGCTTTTTTATGAAACTCAGCATTTGATGAAACTTCGTTTACAAGGAGAGGTCAATGAAGTCAATTATTCTTTAAGGAGAAAAGATGGAGGCCTCAAAGAAACCTTAATCAATTCCAAAGTTGTTAAGGGTGAATTAGATAAAGTCTCTCAAATTCAGCTGATTATAATGCCTTTCTCTGAGAGGATTACGTATGAAAAAGAATTGCTTAAAGCCAAAAAAGCTAGTGAAGAAGCTGCACATTCGAAGTCCAATTTTCTGGCAACGATGTCACACGAAATCCGAACACCAATCCATGCCATCATTAATGCGAGTAAAATATTAGATCATTTTGAGCCTCAGGGAGAACAGAAAGAGTTATTGGACGTCATTCATTCAGCAGGAGACCATCTCTTGAAACTGATAAATTCCGTACTGGATTTGAGTAAGCTAGAGGCTAAAGTCATGGCACCTGTTTCTAAATCATTTAACATGAGTGATTTGTTAGAACAACTGGTCAAAATCTATAGACCATTGGCAAAGATCAATCAAGTTATGCTTACATCAGAGATTGACCCAAACTTGAAAACAGAGTTGGTCAGTGACGAGGTCAAGATTAATCAGATCCTTACCAACCTTATTGGGAATGCGATCAAATTTACCAAGAATGGAACCATCACGATCTTTGTTAAAGTTCAAGGAGAAACTAGTGATCAAATTCACTTGCGGATAGAGATTAGAGATACGGGTATAGGAATGAGTGAAAGTGAAGTACAGAAAGTAAAAGATCCATTTACACAGGCCAATTCAGAGATTTATAGTCTTTATGGTGGCAGTGGTTTGGGCTTATCTATAACCAATCGGTTACTGGAAGTGCTTGGAAGTAATCTGCAAATAGAAAGTACCAAAGGTCAGGGCTCCACATTTTGGTTTGAACTCAGTGTAGATAAAGGGCACGAAATTACAGTTTGTCAAAATGAGCATTCGAAGACTTTCTCAGGAATGGATCTTTCACACTTGAGAATCTTAAATGTAGATGATCAGCCATCTAACTTACTGATTATAAAACATTTTTGTCGAATGTGTAATGCTAATTTTTACGGAGCTAATAGTGGGGAGGAGGCATTGGATTACCTTCAAACGGAGGATTTTGACCTGATATTAATGGACATTAATATGCCAGGTATGAGTGGTTTTGATGCCACCCAGGCCATTAGGACATTAGATGATCCGAAAAAAGCACAAGTACCGATTATCGGTTTTTCTGCTTATGAATCCCAGGATATCATTGTGAAAGCAAGGCAGGTAGGAATGAACAACGTTCTCAGCAAGCCCATTGCTATGTCAAAATTATATGAGCAAATTTCATTGCTTACTTCAGAGATAAACCAGGTCGTTCAATCAGTGCCTCAATGGACGCCCTTTGAAAATCTGACGGATGTACCTAGTTTAAGTTCATTGAAGTCTTTTTTTGATAACGACAAGGAGGCGATCTCTGAATACCTTACCCTCGCAGCCAGGGACCTGGATGACATTATAGAAGACCTTGAAGAAGTTCTCGAAAATAATTCGATCGAAATCTATAAGAAAGCAACGCATAAATCCACTACCATTCTGCGATTTCTGGAAATGAATTCTATTCAATCAATGATAGATGAAATGAAAGATTTACTGTATGATTCAGATGACTTCCACAATGAACTGATAAAACTGATCGCCGTGTACCAGGATACTGCGCACTGGATACGGCATCAGCTAAGCGATTGAGTATCCTTTAGCTTTTTCATAGACCTACTCAGCTCAGCCATGAACCATAGGTAACCTTTTCAAAGGTCTTGCTATATGATGTCAGAAATCATAAAAATCAAGATCGATGAAATCATTTTTATTCCTTTTACTTCTTTTTGGATGTCTGACAAATCTCCAGGCTACCGATCCGATTAGTAAGAAGACCTTCTATATTCAAGCTGACCTCGGATTTTCTTTTTTTCATTATTATCAACAAGCTTTATTTAAAAAACAGAGCTTGTCCTACCATGGTGCCTTAAGTGTTGGTCACAGATCAATTCCGGTATATCTGGAATATGTATATCCTTCATCCATGCGCTTTGATTATCGCAACAACAGTATTGTTGATCGTTATCAGGAAATTGGGCTTAGGTACAACCTTAATCACTTGACTTACCTTATCCCCCTCGGTTTAGACCCATATGTTGGGGTAGGCTTAATGTGGCGTAAAAATGAATTTACTCAATTTGAATTACAGGAATCTACTACGCCTCAAATACTTTCACAACATCAATCCTCCAGTACGACATATAAACTGTCTGCGGGAATCCGCGCAGGCAGACGTAATTTGATTCTGGGATTGCACTACGACTACCTACCTGGAGGATTTCAAATTCCGAATCCAGAAGGCCATACGCTCCAAATATTCAACAATTTGCATTTATTCTCTGTGAGAGTAGGTATTCGGCTGTATCAGCGTCCAAACCATAAAATCAGATGTCCGAGATTTAAATCAAAGCATAAAAGATCATTATCCTTCTAATCATAACATTGACCTAAAATTTATAGATATGAAAAATATTGTATTTCCAATTTCAATCTTCATCTTCTTGGCCGCTTGTCAAAAGCAAGGAATTGAAACCGTTAAGGAACTCAACAAAGAAGCCATCGAAAGTATTTTTAATCCTGACGACATCGTTCCTCGTCCCGAATCTCACTATGAGGAGACAGACCGAGGTTACAATGAAGATGTCGCTAATAACGGACACAAGTTCCTTTGCAACGGGAAAAAAGTCAAAGAGACTGTGGTGATCGAAAATCTGACACTAAATGCCTTTGACGATGCAGCAGCCACCAATACTGCTTCGCTTTATCCCGGATCTATCATCAAAATCAAAGACTACATGGAGCAAAATGATCTCAGCGGAATCGGAGGAATTAAGCGTGCTCCCATTATGGTGTCCTCTGACCTGGGTGACATTCGGGAAGTCAGGGACCCCTCACAAAGAGGAAATGTAGACAAAGCGATTAAAGAAATGGAAAATGCAGCTGGATCCTTTTCAGCGAATATCAAAGCAGAAGCAAAGGAAGCTTATTCTTTGGAACAGAGTATGGTCCATGTTGGTCTAGATTATAAGTATCTGGGCAATAGTGTCAAAGGTCGATTTGATTTTGAATCCAATATTGAAAAACACTCTTTCATCGTCAAATTTTATCAGATTTATCACACGGCCAGCATTGGTAATCCGGAAACACCTGCAGATCTTTTTCACGAAGAAATAGACCCTTATAAGCTCAGTGATATCACATCGTCGCAAGGTCCACTTGGTTTGATTACAGAAGTAGCATATGGCCGAATGTTGATAGGAATCTTTACTTATGAAGGTGTGGAATACAACACTTCAGCCGAAATAGAGGCAAAGTTCAGATCCGGATTTTCAAAGGTGGATGGCGAAATAAGTACGGACATAAAGAATTTCTTTTCGAATTCAACTTTTAAGGTAGCGATCTTGGGAGGCGATGCACAAGAGGCTGCAGCGGTGGCTGGCTCAGGATTGGGTATGGAATCCATTCAGTCTTGTTTTCAATGGATGAAAGATGGTGGCAGCGATCCATCTCTAGGAGTCCCTATTCAATATAAAATCAGACAATTAAGTGATGCTACTTATCCACTTCTTGCCATTGCAGGAGCTGTGGAATATGAAGTGCCTGATTGTTCGAAGCTACCCAATCACCTGGTCATTAAGAAAACAGAAGTGACATCTTTTCCAGCTTTGAATGAGGATAATGGTGAATGGGACCAACTTGTGATAGGAAAAAAGACCTATAATCCTGATATGATACAGTATTATCAAAGGTATACAAATGGGGAGTGGGACTGGATTGGTAAATTTGATGATCACAAATGGCAGGATGTCCAGTCATCTGACCTGCCTAAATCCTTAAATATCAACATACCGGTGGCTGAAGATCAGTTTCGAAGCGCTCATGTCGTTCAATTCTTTGATCAAGATTTATTAGATCTACAGAAGATGGGTGAAATTCAATTCAACTTCAGTCCATATCTCAAGTCGCTAGCTAAGCCAGAAAATGAAAATGCATATCCTTCGCAAATTGAAATTAAAGACAAGGCTTTCACAGCGATTCTACACCTGGAGTGGACGACGAAATAAATTGTACTTAGTTTTGGTGCCTGATAAATTCATGGATAGACTTGCAATAACGTTCTTCTCCATACATGAAAGGACAATTGTGGTGGTCTGCATACCGAACAGGGACGGCTACCTTATATGTTCCCCCATGATTTCTGTATATGGGCTCGCCATGTGTATAGTAGTTTAGAAAATTATCAGATTGACCATGGATCCAGAAAAGATCCTGGTCAACTTTTTTTATCTCTTCGATATTATGGGTTTCCAGATCAGCATAAAAACTGGCTGGAAGGGATAGCATAGAACCATTTGCCGCCATGGTATTGATACTCCCAATGGGTGCTTCCAACATCAACTTGTGAGCCTTCATCGATCTTGGATTAGCAGCGAGGTATACGCTGGGAATAGAACCAAGGCTATATCCATATAGTATCAATCGTTCATCAGTCAATCCCCGATTTTTTAGCCATTGCAAACAAGCATCTACATCACTCATCAGTGCTGATTCAGAAGGGGATCCGGTGGATAAGCCAAATCCTCGATAATCCATCATCATGACACCGTATCGGGACTTTCCACCTGCATGATAAAGTAATTGAGCCCAGGGATAATAGGTGTCCATGCTACCCGAATTGCCATGATTGAAAACAATGACCGTATCGGTATCTATTTGGTCGATGTCTCCAAGGTATAGTGCGTGAATGGTTTCAACCTGTCCCTCGTGATCTGACTCCAAAGTAAAGTAGTGAAACTCTTCTGATGGAACTGTATATTTCTGCTCCTTGTCAAAAAAAGCATTGTCGGGATAAGCTGACCATTGATATTCTTCAAAGTCTGTTTTCGGGTTAAAGAGCAAGGGTGCCAGATCCTGACAAGAAGCCAGAAAGATCATAAGCGGCAGCATAAACAGACTTTTTTGCATTTTAAAATCTCTTTTGTAGGGTGACATATAATCCATTTGCTCCATGGTCTCCAGTCCTGGCATAACGGACTACATGACCTTTATTCCATGAAAAAGGACCAAGGTTTTTATACTCAAAATTGACCTCCCATTTTTTAATTTTAATGGTCTGTCCCACATAGAAAGCAGGAACCCAGGGATTGTATTGAGAGCCATCAGGAACTTGCCCGGGATATAAATCCAACCACTGTTCCATGCCTCCATAAAATCTACCATATTTGTAATCGTAGAAGAAGTTGCCAGCCAGACTTGGATAAAGGCGATGATTAAATTGCTTTAAATCAACGATACCGTTTAAGGTGCCATTGACAGATATTCCCGGCCACTTACCTTTCTGATTAGATAAAAGATAGGTGCCACCGGCGTCGATTTGCAAGTTTTTAAATATCAAGCTTGTCGTATGTAATCCGGCATGGACTGTAAGTCTATCATTGACACCATATCCTGCATAAACGGAACTGAAGGGGATGGGTAGGATGGTATTGAAAAAGTTAATCAATGGGCCACCTGCATTTACGCCTACTGCCCATTCCTCCTTTTCAAGCGGTTTAACAAATCTAGCAGGAGCGCAATCACTCAAGAGGATCGCGATAAGTATTAAAGAGAATAAGACGCCTGGTTTGTACATAATCTTTGTCAAAACGCAAACATAGATAGTAATGTTCTGGTTATTAACCTTAGTTTTACATTAAAATTAAATTAAAAATGGCAGACGAAAAGAAGCCTGGAAACCAGGTCAACATAGATTTACCGGAAGAAATTGCAGAAGGCACCTACTCTAATCTGGCAATTATTTCCCATTCACATTCTGAATTTGTAGTGGACTTTATCAGACTGGTTCCTAATGTTCCTAAAGCTAAAGTGAAATCAAGGATCATAATCACTCCTGAACATGCTAAAAGGCTCATGAAAGCCCTTGCAGATAACGTCGCAAAATATGAAAAGCAGTTTGGTCCTATTGGCGAATCTCAACAGAAGGAGATTTATCCTCCTATGAATTTCACGCCTACTGCTCAGGCATAACATATCATTTCCCGGTTACGAACCGAAAATAGCAGCTTAGAAATTGGTTAACAGGTTTTACCTGAAAGTTTCCTATTTTAGGAGGAATAAAACTAAAAAATTTGAATAAGGTTTTTAAGCGGCTATTGCTGATATCAGCCTGCTATTTCATTTTCTGCGTGCATCTTCTCAGCGCTCAAGCGGAAGATAGTATAAGAAGTATGATTGATATCTACCTCTCTTTCGAAGGAGATACACCTGGTCTTCAACTGGAGGCCATTATGTATGCGAATGAAGCACTATCTGTAAAGGAAGCTCGAGAAATGGGTGCTACCTTAAATAGTAATGTACTGGAGCGTGCCATGCATGATATGGTCATGGCAGATGTATTTTATTACAAGAATAAAACTGATAGTTCTAGATTCTATTATGAGCAAATGCTCTACAAGGCGATAGAAGCTAAAGATACCATCTTAGCAGACTGGGGAGCAAGTAATCTCTCTTCCGTGTACAGTGTCATGGGAAATCTAGCAAAAGCGCTTCAAATTAAGAAGTATTATGTATCTAAACTTAAAATTAATACTGAAAAGGATGGGACACATTATTACAATTTAGGGAATATTTACTTGCAACTGGGTCAGATAGATAGTGCTACTTATTTTCTGCAAAAGACGGCTGATATAGATAGAAAGAACGGCAACCTGAGAGGACTGCTATTTGATTTACTTGCTGTCATTGAATTGAATTTTAGAGGTGAAAAATTTAGTGAGGCCCTATCGATCTGTGACGAGTGCATTGATCTTGGTAAAGAGATAAATTACACCAGAGGCCTTGCTATGTGTCATTATCTCAAAGCGGATGTTTTGAGGGAGTTGGGCCTTAATGAAGAAGCTCTTTTAGATATAGATCAAGCACTTGAGATAGATGAAGAACGTGGAGATCTTTCTCGATTACCTTTAATCTATCTCATCAAAGGTAAAATTCTACTGGCTTTAGATAGAGCAGATGCTGAGGAGTATCTTATAAAATCAGTTGAAGTCGCTAAAGAAAGAAGCGATCCTTCCGCCGAATCGTCTGCTTTACTCAGCTTGGTCAATTATCATTCAAACAAGGGAGAGTTCTCTCAAAGTGAAAATTATTTGACTGAGGTCAAGAAACTGGTTGATGAGAACAACTTGGCTAGGATTAAGATGGAATATCTGGATGCAGCCTACGATTTATATAGTAAAGAGGGAAGTTATAAAGCTGCGAATGAAGTTCTTGCCGAGAAAGTATCCCTTCTCACTTCAGATAATAGCGAACTAATAGCCAGTCAGGCTGAAAGTATAGATCAATCTTATGACCTTTTTCGGGTCGAAAGTGCTAATGAAAGGCTTGCCTATGAGAAGGAAATTAATGAATTAAAGTCCAAGCGCAAAAATAATCTTTACCTGGGAATCGGGATCATTTTATTGTTAACATCACTGCTTTGGTATTATGCCTATCAAAATCAGAAAAACAGGATGGCTAACGCTGAAGCTGAATCTAAAGAGCGCGAATTGCGTTATTACAATGACCTTTTGAGAAAAGAGATGAATAATCTTCGCTCTCAGATGAATCCTCACTTTCTATTTAACAGTCTCAATTCGATCAATGACTACGTGATGCACGAAGATCCTAAAGTCGCTTCTATTTACCTAACCAAGTTCTCTAGATTAATGCGTACAATACTAAATCACTCTAAGAAAGAATTGATCAGCTTAGAAGAAGAGTTAAAAGCTGTGAACCTTTATATGGAACTTGAGAAAATACGATTTAAAGACAGGTTTACTTATGAATACCAGGTAGACACATCTTTGAATCTTGAAAATTTATTAATTCCTCCTATGTTGATTCAGCCATTTTTAGAAAATGCAGTCAAGCATGGAATGAAAAACTTAGACAGGTACGGTATCATCAACCTTCAAGTGAATGAGAGAGAAGGGCGTTTGGCTATAGTAGTGACAGATAATGGAGTAGGCAGAACCAGAGCAGCAGATGATAAGAGTGAAAATGACATTGGAAGGAAATCTTACGGAACGCAGATCACATCTGAAAGAATAGATCTACTCAACTCCATATATAATGTTAACGCAGAATTAAAATACAGAGATTTATCAGACCCTACGGGAACAGAAGTTACCATTCTTCTGAACCCTATTAAAATCCAGTCTAGAGGATGGAAAGCATTAAAGCAGTTATCATAGATGACGAGGAACACTGCCGTTCTACGCTTAGCAAACAAATAGAATGGTTTGCACCAGAAATCAATTTGATCGGTGAGGCAGAAAGTGTATCCAATGGAATCAAAGAAATTAAGGACAAGAACCCGGAACTTGTTTTTTTAGATATAGAAATGACGGATGGTACGGGTTTTGACCTTTTGAAACACTGGAGCAAGCCTCCATTCAAATTTATTTTTACCACTGCTTTTGATGAATATGCCCTTGAAGCTTTTAAAGTTCATGCCATCGCTTATTTATTGAAACCCATCGATGGAGAAGAGCTGTCGGAAGCAGTCAAGTCCATAACCATTGAAAAACAGGATGTACTGGGCAACAAGCTGGAGTCACTAATGAAGTATCTCTCCGGGAAAGACCAGGTGCAGAAAGTGGCTCTTCCTGTATTAGATGGTTTACAGTTTGTAAAGATTGATGATATTATCAGAGCTGAGGCGAGTGGCAACTACAGCACAGTCTACATGAATAATGGAACACAACATTTCATTTCCAAGACGCTTAAATTTATTATGGAGGCTATCGAGCACTCCAAGTTTATTAGAGTTCATCAGTCCCATCTGATCAACATGGATTACGTCAGTAGATATATTCGTGGCAAGAATGGCCAAATCATTCTTGACGATGGATCTGTCATTCCTGTAAGTAGATCGAAAAAGGAGGATTTTTTGGATTTATTTTAACGTGAGGAATAGCCAAAATAGTAATGCACTTACAGGGCTGCAGCGGAGCTTGGAGAAATGCGTGCCCTATAAGTGCTTGCAAAGGTGGTAGTAAATGAAAGAAATTGAAAGTTGGCAAATCAAAAGCTCTTTAAGGGCTTGCAAGCGCAAAGGCTAGATTTAGCCCTTGAAGAGCAGTGTTATATATGCACTTACAGGGCTGCAGCGGAGCTTGGAGAAATGCGTGCCCTATAAGTGCTTGCAAAGGTGGTAGTAATGAAAGAAATTGAAAGTTGGCAAATTAAAAGCTCTTTAAGGGCTCGCAAGCGCATAGGCTAGATTTAGCCCTTGAAGAACAGTGTTATATATGCACTTACAGGGCTGCAGCGGAGCTTAAGGGGAGGCGTGCCCTTTAAGTGCTTGCAAAGGTGGTAGTAATGGAAAGATATTGAAAGTTGGCAAATGAAAAGCTCTTCAAGGGCGTGCAAGCGCATAGGCCAAATTTAGCCCTTGAAGAGCAGTGTTATATATGCACTTACAGGGCTGCAGCGGAGCTTGGAGAAATGCGTGCCCTGTAAGTGCTTGCAAAGGTGGTAGTAATGAAAGAAATTGAAAGTTGGCAAATGAAAAGCTCTTCAAGGGCGTGCAAGCGCATAGGCCAAATTTAGCCCTTGAAGAGCAGTGTTATAAATGCACTTACAGGGCTGCAGCGGAGCTTGGAGAAATGCGTGCCCTTTAAGTGCTTGCAAAGGTGGTAGTAAATGAAAGAAATTGAAAGTTGGCAAATGAAAAGCTCTTCAAGGGCTTGCAAGCGCACAGGCCAAATTTAGCCCTTGAAGAGCAGTGTTATAAATGCACTTACAGGGCTGCAGCGGAGCTTAAGGGGAGGCGTGCCCTTTAAGTGCTTGCAAAGGTGGTAGTAATGAAAGATATTGAAAGTTGGCAAATTAAAAGCTCTTCAAGGGCTCACAAGCGCATAGGCTAGATTTAGTCCTTGAAGAGCAGTGTTATAAATGCACTTACAGGGCTGCAGCGGAGCTTAAGGGGAGGCGTGCCCTTTAAGTGCTTGCAAAGGTGGTAGTAATGAAAGATATTGAAAGTTGGCAAATGAAAAGCTCTTAAAGGGCTCGCAAGCGCAAAGGCCAAATTTAGCCCTTGAAGAGCATTGTCGTTAAAGAGCAATGCTGATAAAGTAAATCTTTTCTATCAGTGTTCATCACTAACTGGCAACAGCCTATTGCCATTAGCGAATGACAAATTGGCGAAAATCCAATAACGATTGGCGAATTACAGAAAAAATTGGTAATCCAAATTTAAATTCCCATTTTCAATACCAAATCCACAATTAGTATGGCAAAGCACAAAAAGCTCAGAAGCGAAGATTGGTTCGGTAGTGACGATAAAATGGGTTTTGTCCATCGCTCATGGTTGAAAAATCAGGGCTATCCTGATGACGAGTTTCGCGGAAAGCCTGTGATCGGCATTTGCAACACCTGGTCAGAATTGACACCATGTAATGGTCACCTTAGGGAATTTGCGGAAGTGGTCAAAAGAGGGGTTTACGAAGCGGGCGGTTTTCCTTTAGAATTTCCGGTAATGTCACTAGGTGAAACCATTATGCGACCAACTACCATGCTTTTCAGGAATCTCGCAAGTATGGATACAGAAGAGTCGATTAGAGCCAACCCCCTGGATGGCATTGTGCTGCTAACGGGTTGTGATAAAACCACACCTTCAACGGTGATGGGCGCCTGTAGTGTTGATTTGCCAACGATCGTTGTGCCAGGTGGTCCCATGCTCAATGGCAAATTTAGGGGAGGTGAATTGGGATCGGGTTCATTTACCTGGACCATAAAAGCCAATGAAAAATCGGGAGCTTTTTCATCCGAAGACTTCAGAGAGGCTGAAGCTTGCGCATCCCGGAGTCAGGGACATTGTAACACCATGGGGACAGCATCTACTATGGCTTCCATGGTTGAAGCTCTGGGGCTGACAATGCCTGGTGCATCCGCTATTCCAGCCGTAGATGCTCGAAAGAAAACCATGGCCTGGCTGTCAGGCAGGAGGATTGTGGAGATGGTACGAGAAGATCTGAAACTCAGTAAAATTCTAACTAGAAAAGCCTTTGAAAATGCGATTGTCGTTAATGCCGCTGTCGGTGGATCGACCAACTTGATCGTTCACCTATTGGCTATTGCGGGCAGGATCGGCGTAGAGTTAAATTTGGATGATTTTGATAGGTTGGGTAGTAAGGTGCCCTTGTTGGTCAACTTAAAACCTTCTGGTCAATATCTCATGGAAGACTACTATTACGCAGGTGGTTTACCGGTCGTTATCAAAGCGCTTGGTGATTTGCTTCATCAGGAATGCATGACCGTGAATGGTCACATATTAAGTGAAAATACCGAGAAAGCCACATGTTATAATGATCGTGTCATAATGACACTAACTAAGCCTTTGAAACCGGAAGCGGGGATTGCCGTGTTGAAAGGAAACCTGTGTGCCAATGGTGCAGTGATTAAACCCTCAGCAGCCAGCGAGGAATTGATGCAACACAGGGGAAGAGCCGTAGTATTTGAGAGTATGGAAGATTATCACGCAAGGATAGACGATCCTGATCTGGATATTGATCAGAATTGCGTTATTGTGCTGAAGGGAGTGGGACCCAAAGGTTATCCTGGCATGCCAGAGGTGGGAAATGTAGATTTACCTGAAAAACTATTGCTTCAAGGCGTGAAAGACATGGTTCGTATTTCCGATGGTCGGATGAGCGGTACTGCTGCAGGAACAGTGGTGTTGCACATTTCACCGGAATCTGCGATTGGCGGAAACCTGGCTCTGGTGCAGAATGGAGACATGATAGAGTTGGATGTTGAAGCAAGGCGACTTCATTTGGATGTAAGTGAGGAAGAATTAGCTGCGCGAAGAAAAAATTGGATACCTCCAGCACCACTTGCTCAAAGAGGTTATGTTCGCATCTACCTGGATCATGTTCAGCAATCCCATTTAGGAGCAGATTTTGACATTTTAGTGGGTGGTAGCGGCAGTGAAGTCAAAGGCGATAACCACTAACTATATACAATGGCCATTCTTTTTCTTTTAATAAGCGTCCTCCTGATCATTTTACTCACAGTAAGATTTAAGGTCCACCCTTTCGTTGCTTTACTACTGGTAGCTATACTTTATGGTTTTATGGCGGGTATGCCTATGAATCAAATCATTGCATCTGTAAATAAAGGTTTTGGAAACACCTTAGGTGGGATCGGAATGATCATTATTTTAGGTGTTATCATTGGAGCCTTTTTGGAGAAGTCCGGAGGGGCATATGCCTTGGCTAACAAAGTAATCAAAGTTACTGGTCCCAAGAGGGTGCCTACTGCCATGGGGATCATTGGCTGGATCGTATCCATACCCGTTTTTGCAGATAGCGGCTTCATCTTGTTGTCACCTTTGAATAAAAGCTTGTCCAAAAAAGCTGGTATCTCTTTGTCAGGTTCTGCCATTGCATTAGGGCTAGGGCTTACTGCTGCCCATACCATGGTACCTCCTACTCCCGGACCTATTTACGCCGCTAATGAATTGGGAGCTGATTTGGGATTGGTCATGCTGGTAGGTATTCCTATTAGTTTGCTAGCGCTGGCAGTCGGATTGCTTTTTGCAAAGAAAATTGTTGGCAAATCCTATATCGATCCTGCTCCCGATATTTCGGAAGCAGAAATAGCGGAACAGATGAAAACTGCACCTGGAGCAGCCTGGTCAAGTCTGCCCATTGTGGTGCCTATTATTTTGATAGTTGTTCGATCACTACTGGTCACTCAGGGATTTTCCCCGCTTTCAGAGGATTATGACAACTATAATATTGGCATTCGGCTGCTGCTTTTTCTCGGGGAACCCTTTATTGCTTTAATTATAGGGATGTTTCTTTCGTTTACCCTGCCTCGCGGATTGGAAGCCGAAATGTTTTCTACCTCCGGTTGGATTGGAAAGGCACTTGTTAGTGCTGCAGGTATTTTATTAATTACAGGAGCGGGTGGAATTTTTGGCCAGGTTTTACGAGATTCTGGAATAGCGGTAATGTTGGGTGATATTCTAGGAGGAGTGGATTTAGGGATTTGGTTGCCTTTTTTCCTGGCGGCTTCCTTGAAAACGGCTCAGGGTTCTTCCACAGTGGCATTGACAACGGCAGCAGCTATTTTGGCTCCGATCACGGGAGATCTAGGATTTGAAACAGGATTGCAGAAAGCGATGGTGGTGATTGCCATAGGTGCGGGATCGGCTGTAGTTTCGCATGCCAATGATAGTTTCTTTTGGGTATTGACCAGATTGTCGGGAATGAATGTGAATCAAGGATATCGTTTCTTTAGCTTAGGGACACTGATTTTAGGGACATCAGCGGCCTTCTTTTTATTTCTTGCCTATGTGATATTGACATAAATGAAAGCATTACGATTATTTAAAAATCAGGATTTGGTAGTTGTTGAGGTCAATGGTAGTTTTCAGGTGGTGAAGAATTGGACCTGGGACGATTTGTTTACAAAGGACGATGCATTTAACCGTATCACTATGCATATTGACCGTGGACAGTATGAAATATGGGAAGACTTCAATAAAGATTTTATTGAACCTCCAATAAATAGTCAGGAGTTATGGGCAAGTGGAGTGACCTATTTGAGAAGTAAAGAGGGCAGGGAAGAGGAGTCTCAAGCTTCAGGTGGAGCATCTTTTTATGATAAGGTTTACTATGCAGAACGGCCAGAATTGTTTTTTAAAGCCACAAAACACCGGATCGTAGGACATGGATATGCAGTGCGTATTAGGAAAGACAGTACATGGAATGTTCCTGAACCTGAATTGACCCTGGCCATAAATAAGGATGGACATATAATAGGTTATACTATAGGTAATGATATGAGTTCAAGGAGTATAGAAGGAGAGAATCCTTTATACTTGCCACAAGCGAAAACTTATGACGGAAGTGCAGCCTTGGGTCCATGCTTATTATTGACCAATACCGCTTTGAATCCAATGTCCCTGATAATGTTGCAAATTATGCGATCGAGTATTTTGGTTTTTGAGGATCAGATCAGTATAGACCAAATGAAAAGAAAGCATCATGAATTGGTAGAGTATCTGTTTAGAGAATGCTCTTTCCCATTTGGTGTGCTTTTAATGACGGGTACAGGCATTGTACCTTCACAGGATTTTACGCTAGAGATTGGTGATGAGATCAATATATCCATCGATGGCATTGGTGTTTTGATGAATACAGTAAGTAATTAGCAGTCCAGAATAATCACTCACTGACCCAGAATAGGTATTGAGAGGCTTTGAATAGGTATTTAACCTTTTAAAGAGGCTGGTTTGGGATTAATTTAGGTCAATAATTGATCCAATTAGCATCCAAATGAACAAATTAATCCAAGCATTTTTCTGTATAAGCCTGTTGACAAGCGGTTTGACAGCACAAATCGAATCTTTAAGCCATGACATCAATGGTGTAAGAGTTTTCCATCAGACAGTAGACAGTGCCTCCATGCAGGTGCAGCACATGAACTGGGGGAAAACCGCGAATAATATCAGTTCTGGACTTTACTCAACAACCTGGGGTACGGACAATGAGGCTAGCAGTAATCAAGCTACTGCCTGGGGTAATGGAAATACAGCATCTTCATTTAATACTACTGCATTTGGAAACAGAACCATCGCAAGTGGTTCACATGCTACTTCCTGGGGAGCATTCACGGTAGCCTCAGGAGTTTATTCCACTGCGAGTGGTTCTGAGACGGATGTATCAGGGGGCTATGCTATGGGTTGGGGAAGGAAGAATACACTCTCCAGCGCTTACGGAGCAGTTTGGGGGCAAGAAAACAATGTAGGATTTACCTATGGAACAGCATGGGGGTATCAGAATGACATAGAAGCACATTTCGGAACCGCATGGGGCAAAGAAAATCGACTGCAGAGTCAGATGGCGACCACCTGGGGATATAACAACACCGTGACCGGAGACACAAGTACTGTCTGGGGCAGCACCAATCAAGCACTGGCCATGCATAATTCGATTTGGGGAACAAGAAATTCAAGCTCTGGTACTTTTAGTACCTTATGGGGGCTTCAGAATGATGGTTCCGCTGATCATTCAACAATGTGGGGAAGTTTCAATACTTGTTTAGGAGCTTACGGAACAATTTGGGGGCGTAACAATAGAAATACAGGTGCTTTTGGTACGGTGTGGGGTGAAGATTTGACAGCCAATTCGTACTTAAATACTGTCTTTGGAAGGTACAATGTCAATAGACTGGGTACCGAAGGAGGTTGGAAGGATGAAGAAACGTTATTAGCCGTGGGAAATGGCAATGAGGATGAAGCAAGAGATGGATTGATTATGCTTAAGAACGGAAAAGTAGGCTTAAATTTTCTAGCTGAAGAGGGTTTGCCCAAGGAGATTCTAGATGTCCATGGAAATATTCACAGTACCCAGCATGTAAAAGCAAATCAAGTTTTGGCGAATCAAGCAGTCGGAATTGGTACCATGACACCTTCTCAAGAGCTTGAGGTGGTAAGCACCACCGATTCCAGTCATGTAGTGATTAAATCAACTGCAAGTGTTAGTCTCCTAGAATTAGACGGGTCAACACAGTCTGCGATTAAGATGCTTGACAATGGCACTGTAAATGCCGAAATGCGCTGGTCAGGAAGTAGCTTTGATTTGTATAGTTCCCCACCCGTTACTTTTCCTTTGCTTAGAACACCCACGATTAAGATGACGACCAACAATTATGTTGGCATTCGAAAGGGATTATTAGCACCAACTGAGGTTTTGGATGTGAATGGAAGGATTAAGCTTGGAGATGGGTCTAATACACCGTCTGCAGGAGTAATGCGTTATAACCAATCGCTTGCAAGATTCGAAGGGTACAATGGGTTCGTGTGGAATACTTTGGATGGTCTTCCGATCGACGGAGACGGAGACACAAAGATGGCATTCGCAGAATCAGCAGTAGACAGTGTGAAATTCATTGTGAATGGAGATGAGCAGATGAGCTTCAATGGTCATTCATTGGACTTGGGCAAGAAAGGAAATACTTTTATCGGTCACCAAAGTGCTAGACAAGACTTCAACGACAATACAGGTAATACTTCCTTAGGTTGGCTAAGCACACCATTTATTTTTAATGGATTGAATAACACACACATTGGAAACAGTGCGGGGCATGATCTGACAACCGGTGATTTTAATACAGTAGTGGGCGCTTCTGCGATGCTTACCAATCAAAATGGAAGTAAAAACACTGTTTTAGGCTACAATGCAGGTAGAAGAAATACTGGTGATGGGAATATATTCATAGGCTATCTCGCAGGTCATAGTGAACCCGGTAGTAATAAATTATACATAGAAAATACAACGAATCCTAACCCTCTGATCTACGGAGATTTTGAAATAGATTCGCTCGCTCTTAATGGGGATGTGGAAATAGGTGGAGATGTGTTGATGAAAGCAAATGTGAAAATTGACGCGCTTTCTAATTCATTTGGTCTTATTGCGAATGTCATCGCCCTGCCAGATGGAAGAATGGTGAGAGAATTTTTCCCTTCCATCAACTATCACTCTAGCGACTTCACAGACTGGATAGGCATGGTTGGCAATATAAAGCAGGTAAAAAATATGGATAGAGACTTACAAACAAATTTGGTCATCGAAGGTATCCGCTTAAAATATGTAGAATTTGACCCAACAGCACCAAACCTAGTTGTCAAATTTATGCGTCGAAATTTAAATACAGGCGCTTTTGAGACAATATTCACTATTACGGAAACTAACATACCAACTACTCCAATCGAGAAAAATTACTCTTTTGCTCCTGTAACGATAAACAAGGAATTGTATTCCTATTTTCTAGCGACAGAGTTTGACGCTACCCAGATTATTGAGCTAACCCTAATAAGAGATCTATGAAAATTAAAATTGCCCCTTTTTACTTATGGCTTTCTATACACAATTTTAAAACATTGACAATGAACACATCACTGATTCTAATCTTAATAATCATTTCCGTTTCGATTTTTGCTCAAACTAATCCAGTAGAAGTCAAAGTTAGTGATAAGCTCTTAATTAATAATGAAGGAGATACAAGTCAATTGGTCATTAAATCGGCAACGCAGTCCAGCGTTATAGATTTACAAGGTGCAAATATATCTACCATTCGATTTTTACAAGATAATGTCTCAAAAGGTGAAGTAAGATTGTCTGGGAATAACTTTGATCTGTATAGCATGCCACCGGTTACTTTTCCACAATTGAGAACTCCGACGATTAGAATGACATCGGATCGACAGGTTGGAATTAATAAAGGATTGTTAAGTCCCTCAGAAGCTTTGGATGTAAATGGTCGATTAAAGATTGGATACACAGAAGGAGGAGCTTCGCCTGGAGTTTTGCGCTACAATCCCGATGAGAAGAAGTTCGAAAGTTATAATGGAGCCAATTGGAAAAGCTTTGGGAGTTTATCGCTTGATAACGATGGAGACAGTGGGATTCGAATAGTGGAAAGTGGGGTGGACAGTATTGTGTTTAAGGTCAATGGGAATGAAGATATGCGATTCTGTGGTCATGCTTTAGAGTTTGGAAAGGATGGGAATACGTACATAGGTAAAGGAGTGACACCTAGCGACGTTCCACAGAATATCGCTAATACAGTTACAGGCTGGTTATCTGCAAGTAGTATGAGTTCAGGTGTATCAAATACTATTTATGGGTTCAGATCTTCCGAGGAACTATCGACTGGTGATTTTAATACGATTGTGGGTTCTGAAACAGCAAATAAGTTGTCATTCGGCAGTCGAAATACCTACTTAGGTTATCGCTCCGGATGGAATGCAGGACCCGGAAATTCGGGGAATGTTTTTATTGGTTATAAGGCGGGTCAGGACTATATAGGCAGTGATAGGCTGGTGATAGCGAATTCAGAGACTTCGACACCCTTGATTGATGGGAATTTTGCCAGTAAACAATTGGGAATTAATGGAAATCTGGATATTGATGGTAATACAGTTCTGGATGGGCAGGTACAGATTAATGGCGTGACAACGATAGATGATCAGTTGACTAGTCAGGATATAAAAATTGATGACAATGACCCTTTTTTAGAATTTAAGCAGCTGGGAAATTCGCAATTTTATTTTCAATATCAAAGCAGCAACGATCAATTAGTATTAGTAGAAAGTGGTGTAGGTCAAGTAGCTAAATTCAATAATGGAAATGTATTTTTCCCCACATTAGGAAATGAAGCAGGAAAGGAGATGACGGTGGACAATGAAGGAAAAGTAGTATTTGTAGAGCCTATGTCTAATCCTACGCTCACTTACTATGGTACCGAATTCAGCCTTGCCTATGGCGATGCTCTAAAAATCATTGATCTGACTAAGGATTTTCAAGAATATAACAAGTTTTTTATTTCTGAATTAAGAGCAAGATTTGATTGGGATAGCGACTCAGATACTCCAGCTGTGATCTTACGAAGAATGCATAGAGCTACGGGAAATTTTCAAGTATTGAAACTACTGGAAGGCAGTTTCGGTAGTTACAATCAATATTTTTCATCTTCGATGAATCATATAGTAAATACGGATGATTACTCTTACTATCTATTAACTGATAACTCCTATAGAACGGTAATGGAAGTGCAGATAGAGTAGAGAAATTTCAGTGATAAAAAACCTCCCCCATATCCACCTTTAACTCAGGCAACATCGGAGGAAAAACAATATTCCCTGCTATGTATTTACCCTGACTGAAATACTTTCCTTCTTTGTGAATATAAATTCAAATATGCGTTAAGAGGATCTACTTTTTGATAGATTTCGTATTTCAGTCTGATATCCTTTGAATGTGAGGCGAAATAGCTTCAAGCAGAAGATCTGGAACTCCGAAACAACAAGCGTCATCCAGACTTGCAGTATTATAGACAATACCGAGATCTAGCTGGAATAAAGTTGTGTTGTTCTCCTTATTCTTGCGACTCTGAACTGGAGCGACGACGTCGAAGAGAGCTATGAAAACATTGCGCTTTACATTGACATATTATAAAACCTGACATCAGATACTTTCGCAAGGGAAAATTCACACTATTTAAAAAAGCGACCCCGCTTTTCCTGGTGGCACAATACCCAAATGCTGATACGCTTTATGTGTGGCTTCTCGCCCCCTCGGAGTGCGTTGTAAGTAACCTTCCATGATCAGAAATGGCTCGTGAACCTCTTCAATTGTGCCGGCTTCTTCACCTACTGCAGTGGCAATGGTCGTAAGACCTACGGGCCCTCCTTTAAATTTATTAATCACTGCGTCCAGAATGCGATTATCCATTTCATCCAAGCCACTATCATCTACATTCAAAGCATCTAATCCTACTTTACTGATGTCTTTGTCAATGGTTCCGTTTCCTTTGATTTGAGCAAAATCACGAATTCGACGGAGTAGCGCATTCGCAATTCGAGGTGTACCCCGGGAACGTTTGGCAATCTCGAAGGAACCTTCGGTAGTTATGGGTATGTCCAAAATGCCTGCACTTCGCTCAATAATACCTTGTAAGGTTTCGATATCGTAGTAATCCAGTAAGAAATTGATGCCAAATCGAGCACGCATCGGTGCAGTTAGTAATCCCATTCTGGTCGTTGCACCGATTAAGGTAAATGGTTCCAAACTCAACTGAACAGATCGGGCGTTAGGCCCGGAATCGATCATAATATCGATTCTGTAATCTTCCATCGCTGAATACAGATACTCTTCAACAATATTATTCAACCGGTGGATCTCATCGATAAACAAAACATCACCTTCTTGCAAGTTCGTCAGCAATCCAGCCAAATCACCCGGCTTTTCGAGGACTGGTCCCGACGTCAATTTCAGAGATGAGTTCATTTCCGTGGAAATGATGTGCGAGAGCGTGGTTTTCCCCAGACCTGGAGGGCCATGTAACAGCACGTGATCCAGTGCTTCAACTCTTAGTTTCGCGGCCTTAATAAAAATTTCCAGATTTTCTACGATCTTTCTTTGACCCTTAAAATCAGATAGTACAGCCGGGCGTATACTTTGCTCATAGCTCTGTTCTTCAGAACTCAGTTTTTCCCCACTTGCGTCTAAATGTTCGTTTAACATATTAGGATTTATGCAAATGTAAGAAAGAATTTCCACCTGTGAGAAATTCAACTGCGGATACGTTTACATCTACCGATTGACAGCTAAAGGTTAGTGCCTTCTGCTACCTGAATACTGCATGGCCTCACCCTTACCAAAACCATAGCTGAAGCCAAGGGATACAAATCGCCCTCTTTGCTGACGACTATACACTGAGAAATTGGCCTGCTCTGTGAAAGTCTCACGAACTCTGGATGCAAAAACGTCTCTGACGCTCAGGTTGAATACAGCCCGGCCTTTGCCAATTTTATATCTCATACCTAAGTCAGCCCACAAATTATCTGAATTTGTGCCTTGAACTGTTCTTTCCTCAGACTCATATCTTCCGGTAACTTCGAAATCGAGACTTTTTGAAAACTTTAATTTGGAGGTCAATTTCGATGACCATTGATCAGCCGTAAAATCAAAATTAACATCTTGGTATTGACCTTCTCTTTGGAATGTAAAGTAATTGGCGTCTCCAGTAAAAGTCAGAAATTTAGCTGCCTCATATTTGAAATTGAATTCCAGTCCTGTTGATTTCCGGGTGCCAATGTTAAAAGGTTTAAAGGTGCTAACATTATCCTCAAAAGTCACGAATCGCTCTACGACATCAGTGGTGTACCTATAGTAAGCAGTAGCATTTAGAGAAGCTTTATCCAGAATATAGATGGCTCCTACCTCATATGAATCAGAAAATTCAGGCAAAAGATTAGGATTACCCGTGCGGACATTGAAATTATTTCTAATATTAAAAAACGGGTTAAGGTCCCAAAGCCGGGGTCGAAAAATTCTTCTCGAATATCCGGCTTGAGCAGAAAACCGTTCTGATATCTTGTAGGAAGTATGTGCTGTCGGAAACCAATTGGTGAAGTTTTGATCATTTTCTTCATTGGTATTTTCCAATACCGTTCTCAAATCAGTATTCTCAGCCCTCAGACCTAATTTCAATCCCCATTTTTCACCTTCAAATGCTCCGGTCCCGTAGACGCCCAGCACATTTTGATAATAATTAAAAACGTTGGTAAATCCTGGTTCAATTACAAAATTACCGTCCTGACAATTACTGACTTCAAAATCATTGCTGACATCATTTGCAATATATTGTGCACCAGTTTCAAGCGTCCATTGTTCATTAAATGGTTTGGTATAATCTAAATTGAAAGTGTATTTACCCTCATTAAATTGAGTCCTTGTTCGTTGATCACTGAAATCATCGGCTCCGGAGATCAAAGTATTAGTGAACTCAGACGATTGTGTTTTGCCAAAGTAATTTCCAATGGCGCTAAACAGCAATTGATGGTCTTCATCATCTACAAAATCACGTTTATATTGCAACTCATATTGGACCTTAGGGTTAAAGGCCGAAGTGGTCTCTTCTCTTTTCCATTCTTTCACTAAATCACCCGCCGCATCCGTCATCTGAAAATTTGTCTCTGAAGGTTGCTGCTCGATCTCGTAGGCAAAACTTCCGGAGATGGTCATGACATTCAATGGATTAAAATAGTAGTCAGCGCCCAAGATGAGGTTATAAAAATTCTCATTTCGGTATTCGACACCCTCCGAGTAAATGGTGCGACCGGTTAACAAATTCTCATTGATGTTTCTGACATCACTGGGCAATACCCGATATCCTACTCCAAGTTGGGTAAAGAGATTCAATTTTTCTGTTCTTTTATTCAAACTGAAGCCTAAACTATGGTTCTGTGGATATCCTGTGTTTAAGGAAATTGAACCATTGACCCCTTTTTTCTCATCCTTCTTCAAAACGATATTGATGATACCAGCGGTACCTTCTGCTTCATATTTGGCAGATGGATTTGTAATGACCTCCACCTTTTCAATCATGTCCGCTGTAATGGTTCCTAATGCATTTCCTTGTTCATTGGTGAGGATGGAAGGCTTTCCGTTGATTAGAATTTGTACCCCGGCACTACCCCTTAGCGAGACGGCACCTTCTATATTCACATTGACAGAAGGTACATTGTTAAGTACCTCCAGGGCACTGGCCCCTGTACTAGACAGGTCCTGACCTACATTAAAAACACGCTTGTCTAATTTGAACTCTGTGGATGACTTTTCAGCCCTGACCACTACTTCGTCGAGTGCCGTTGCATTCATGCCTAATTGGACGACGCCAACATTGGCTACCCCATTGTTAAATGTGATATCATTTAAGGTGATGGTTTCATAGCCAAGAAAACTTACTTCTAGATAAACGTTGGTCTCATTGACTTCAATGCTAAATTTTCCCAGGTTTTCAGTGGTTACTCCTTGAATCATTTCCTTACTCTCTTTATCCAGGACCATGACGGTGGCATAATCAATGGGCTGTTCGCTGGATGCATCAGCTACTCTACCGTTGATAATGTTTTGGCCATCCAATCCTAGGATAAAAGTCAATAGGAATAAAAGGACATATAGTAAATTTTTCATCGACATCTATTTTTACATTTCAAAAATGCAGCATCTAAGGAGCTCTTGCAAATACATTCGGCGAACTACCGATTGGCACCCTTCAACGACAAGACTACTTGCACTCAGGTTAGACTCCTACCAAGTAAGTGACTTCTTGTTGTAGCGCATCGCCTTAATTTTAACCATCTTTCTCACCTTTGGTTTGATTAGATCGCTTATATTCAGCGTAGTTCAACCTTATAATATGGTTGTTCACAGATTGTTTGAATGCAAAAAGGCAACATTAAATTATATTGCAGTTCGATGAAGTCTAAATTCACAACCAGGGAGGTGCTTTTTCAAATTGCCTTAAATGCGATAGTCTTCCTATTTTATGCTTACGACCGAAGGGGCGATTCTTTCATGAATTTCCATTTCGCATTTTTCGCTAATTATGCAATTGCCGCGCTGGTCATCAATTATTTAGCTTTACCTTATTTCTATTCGAAAAGGAACGTTTGGACTCTGATTGCAATCGTTATGGCCACGCTTATCGTTTCGGTGTTGATAGAGGAACTGTTTTTAGAGCAGATTTACTTTCCGCAAAGAGGTGCTTCATTTAAGGCATGGTTAGCCTTCATGGATCTTATACCGATCATTACGATCATATCAGGAGGTAAATTTGCTTGGGATGCCATTACGAGTCAAAGACAAGTCGAAATCTTAAAGGACGCCGTACGTCAAAGTGAATTGCAATTTCTGAGATCTCAGATCAATCCACATTTCCTTTTTAATAACTTAAACAATCTTTACTCTTATGCGCTTGAAGGCTCGGAGAAAACACCGGAAATCATACTTGAACTTTCAGGCCTGTTGAGATATATGCTTTATGAATGCCAGGACGAATTGGTGGCATTAAGTAAGGAAATACAACAGCTGGAAAGTTATGTGAATCTTAATAAATTACAGATAGAAGCACGAGGCGAGGTTAAGTTTACGAAAGATGGAAATTTTCAAGAATATCAAATAGCGCCTTTAATTCTGATCGTATTTATTGAAAATGCATTTAAGCACAGTTTTGCCAGTCTTTCGGAAGGAATTGCTATAAACATAAATGTGAAGGTCGATGAAAATGGCCTCCTGAAATTATATTGCAAAAACAAATTCCATGAGCAGACTAACAATGATCAGGTGGCAAGGGGCATTGGACTCGAAAACGTAAAGAAGCGCTTGGACTTGATATATCCGCAAAACCATGAGCTGAAGATCAATATAGAAGATGATGAGTATATCGTTTTACTGACCATTGAACTCCAAAAGGGAAAATTGTACTGATCCAAACCTCTTTTATTATAAATTGCAAATATGAAATGCATCATTGTAGAAGATCAACCACCTGCTCAGAGGATCTTACAAAAGTATATTAAGGATTATGGTAAAATAGAATTGGTCGCAACATTTGCCGATGCTATCAAAGCCATTGATTTCTTAAATTCAAATAAGGTAGATTTGATATTCCTCGACATTCACCTTCCCAAGCTTTCAGGTATGGATTTCTTGAAAGCGGTGAGCGACGCTCCACCTGTGATCCTCACGACTGCCTTTTCAGAATTTGCCCTGGAAAGCTATAATTTTGATGTAGTTGATTATTTGCTGAAGCCTTTTTCATTTGCTAGATTTCTAAAAGCAGCGAATAAAGTTCATCCTGAAACGGCCCATGTAAGAGCTCCGGTCAACCAGTCCATCTTTATTAAATCTGGACATGAACACATTAAAGTAGATATCCGTGAAATCATTTACATTAAATCTGATGCAGATTACACCGAACTGTTTACCACTGAGCAGAAATTGCTATCTAATGAGACCCTGAAGTACTGGGAAGAAGAACTAAAGTCTGAAAATTTTCACAGAGTCCATAGATCTTATCTGATTAATGGTCATAAAATAAAGAAAGTCAGAGCCTCTATGGTCTACCTGAAGAATGATCATGAAATCCCGATTGGTCGCGCTTACAAGGAGGAGTTTGAAAAAGTAATTCTCAAGCATTAAGTAAACTTTATATTACCTCCTTACCTGCAAAACTTTACCTTCTCCTAATGTTTCTATTAAGGACAAACAGTCACCTCCATCTTCTGTAGTGCACATTTGGTTACCTAAGCAGTCATACAAGTAATTTACACCATTGACATTAAACAAATACAAATAGCCTACATCATAGTCGTATTCATATATTTTTTGAGGTTTAAGCTTGGCATTAAGATTTTTCATCCATGGCGTCTTTGCAATATTCCTTACGGACTCACAATCTTCATAGGTTAGAGAAGTCTCTGCTTTTTCATCTTCATATTCACGTATACAAGTGATTTCCACCACCACATCTTCTTGTCCACAGAGTGAGTTGGTACGAGTTTTTACCTCATCATACTTTTTATATCCGATATAAACGTAGGATCCATCTATAAAAGGAATATCTACGCTAGGCATCTCAGAGGGAAGCAGCTTTGTCCCATCATCCAGTTGAAATAGAAAGCCACAATTTTCGTTATTGGTGAGATCAACAAGGAGTGCTCTATGGTTACAAATGGTGGTCTCATCTTCCAATTCATTAGTTGCTTCAAGCACTTTAGTGGTATTACATCCATAGATCAACAAAAAAATTAATATCGCCGATAAAACTTTCATTCAAAGTAATTTTGATTAGTAAACGGTAAGTTGTGGATCAACATCGGTAGCATACGCTAGGATGCCACCCTCTAAATTAACCAAATTATCAAATGCATGTTCGGACTTCAGGTGCCGAATGACTTCTTCGCTGCGCTTTCCACTCCTACAGTGCACCACTACGGGAATATCTCTTTTAATTTTATCTAGATATTGGTCAATCTTGGCCTTGGGGAAAAGGTCACCTCCCAAATTGACGATTTCAAATTCATAAGGCTCTCGCACATCAATCAATTGATACTGCTTGTCAGTGGTCTCCCATTTCTTCAATTCCAAGGCTGATATACTTGTAATCTCTTCAAGGGGATGGTTTGGACTGCAAAACTGTTGATAGTCAATCAATTCAGTGATAGGAGGCTGGTCTTTTCTCTTGCCAAAACGAAAACTGCGGTACATATTGGTTAAAGTGTCGATGGTTAACAATTTGCCTGACAACACTTCACCCACACCTGTTACAACTTTAAGGGCTTCAAGAGCCTGCATGGAACCTACCATACCGGGCAATACGCCCAGAACACCACCTTCTGAACAATTAGGCACCAATTCAGGTGCAGGAGGCTCAGGAAAAAGGTCCCGATAATGGGGTCCACCATTGAAGTTGAAAACGCTCACCTGTCCTTCAAAGCGAAAGATAGAACCATATATGTAAGGCATGTCCAATAAGACGGCAGCATCATTCAGAAGATACCTGGTTGGAAAATTATCTGTTCCATCGACGATCAGGTCGTAATCACCCAAGATTTCTAAGGCGTTATTTGAGTCCAACCAGCATTCGTATTCATTAACTTGTACAAGTGGGTTTTGCTCTTTGACAAATTTTGCGGCTAGTTGAGCTTTACTTTTGCCGACATCTTCAGTTTTGTAAATCACCTGCCTTTGCAAATTGCTAAATTCCACAAGATCGAAATCCACAATCCCCAACTCTCCAACACCTGCTGCAGCCAAATAAAGGAGGACAGGAATCCCCAGACCACCGGCTCCGACCACCAGTATTTTTGCTGCCTTTAATTTGGTTTGACCCTGCACACCAAGATGAGGTAAAATGATATGTCGTGAATAGCGTTGGTATTCTTCCTTGGTGAGATTTCGATCTTTCATAACTTAAAGATATTGTTTAAGCTACGAATATCGAACGATACCATTTTGAATTGTCAGATAAAAATTGAAAAACCGTTTGATTTGAATCGTCGAGTCGATTGCTTATGCAGAAAAACTGGTTCCGCAACCACAAGTTTCTTTTGCATTAGGATTATTGAAAACAAAGCCTCTGTTATTCAAACCATCCATCCAGTCAATTTCGATTCCTAGAAGATAAATAGCATGTGCTTTATCAATGATGACATCCATTCCCGCTACTTCATAGGATTCATCTCGATCCTTCTTTTTATCAAATCCGAGTATATAAGAAAAGCCTGAACAACCGCCACCTTTGACGCCTACTCTCAATGCATGATCCTCAGGAATATTTTGTTCCTGCATAATTCTGTTTAATTGTGCACCGGCACTTTCAGTTATATGAATCGGTTGTGCTTTAGTTGCTGTCTGTACTTCCATTTCTTCACATTATATACCTAGTAAACGAATGACGATCGCATAAAGTTCTTTAAAACTGATAGTGTCAATTGGTAAACTTGACCTACCAACAAATTTTAAGAATTATCATATGATATAAATTACTTCTATGATAAAAATACGATCTTGCGCAAAAATAGTATAAATGGAGCACTTTTGGGAATTATTAAAATATACTCTGCCATCTCTTGTCCTATTTCTGACGGTTTTTTTTCTGTTAAGATCTTATTTTAGAAATAGAATAAACTTAGAAGCTATGAGATTGCAGGCGGATAAAAAGAGTGAAACTTTGCCGCTGAGAATTCAGGCTTACGAACGGTTAATGCTTTTTTGTGAAAGAATCAATCTAGATCAGTTGGTCTACAGAATGCGTGAGCCCTCAATGACTGTGAAAGAGCTTCAGTCCGTTCTGATGATAGCCGTACAGCAGGAATATGAGCACAATCTTTCCCAGCAGATATATGCTTCAAATAACCTTTGGAAAATTATAGAGTTGGCAAAAAATGAAGTGCAGAACAGCATAGCAAGTACAGCGGACAGATTTGCTCCGGGCGATGATGCACTTGGATACAGCAATGCCCTCATCGCAGAACGAGCGACCGCTCCCATCTTGGATAAAGCCAAAGAAGCACTGCGTAGTGAGGTTAAATTGTTATTTTAGAAGAATGGAAATGCAATTGAAAAATCTTTTACAGTTGCTGCTTTTGTTATGCTCTATGGCAAGTTGTACCCAACAGGTCTGGCACACTGCAGATGCTAAATATGAGCGGTACGATGTGGGTGATCAAGCCGGTACTGATGAGGCGATGGCTGAATTAATAGAACCATACAAAAGTCAACTCGATTCAAAAATGGACATTGTCATTGGAGAGTTAGAAGTGGAGTTGGTGAAAGAGCGTGTGGAATCCAATATAGGGAATTGGTTTGCTGATATTATGCTGGAAGAGACACAACGTTTAAGCAACCAACCTGTGCATTTCGCTGTGCAGAATTATGGAGGTGTCAGAAGCAATTCAATTGCAGCGGGGCCCATAACGATTAGAACGATTTACGAAGTGATGCCATTCGAAAACAAGATGGTGGCAGTGGATTTAACGGGAGATGAGGTGATGAAGTTGTTGGATAGGATAGCGGATTATGGTGGATGGCCGGTAAGCAAAGGCGTTAAATTTGAGATTAAGGATGGAAAGGCCATCAATGTTACACTAAATGGTGAAGCCATTGACGAGGAACAGATCTACAGAGTAGGCTTGAATGACTATCTGGCCTACGGAGGTGACGGTACCAGTGTTTTTGCCGGCAAAGAGATATATGATTATGATTTGTTGGTACGAGATGCATTGATACAGCACGTAAAACGCGATACAGAACAGGGCATTAAGCAAATAGCCAAAAAGGAAGGACGCATCGTAAAAATTAATTAAAATGATCAGAAGAGCTTTTTTACGTCATACGATTGTTAGTTCCATAGGAGCATCTTTACTTCCCTGGGAGGTATTTAGTGCCAATGCTGAATTTAGCCAAATCACCATATTGCATACAAATGATATGCATAGTAGAATTGATCCTTTCCCGATGGATGGTGGAAGAAATCAAGGAATGGGAGGTGTGGTCAAGCGCGCGGCCATGATAGATGAAATCCGAAAGGAAAAAGAGAATGTTTTACTTCTGGATGCAGGTGATGTGTTTCAGGGCACCCCTTATTTCAATTTTTTTCATGGAGAGGTAGAGGTGAAAGCAATGTCGGAAATGAAGTATGATTTGTGTACTATCGGAAACCATGACTTTGATGGAGGAATTGAGAACCTGGCCATGCAAATGGGAAAGGCAAGTTTCACCATGTTGAGCAGCAATTACGACTTTTCGAATACTGCCATGCAAGGGGTGGCAAAGGATTACATGACCTATGAGATGGACGGTGTAAAGATTGGTGTTTACGCCTTAGGTATAGAGCTTCAAGGACTCGTTCCTGCAGAGCTTTATGGAGAAACACAATATATGGATCCTTTGGCGGTGGCTATAAAATATGAGAAGAGACTCCGTAAGGACGAGAAATGTGATTATGTGATCTGTCTGTCTCATCTAGGTTATAAGTATGGAAGTGAAAAGGTGTCAGATCTGGTGATTGCAGCCAATACTTTCGAAACCGATTTGGTCATTGGTGGACACACCCACACATTTATGAAAGAGCCGGATGTGGTAATCAATCAAAAAGGTGATCGAGTACTTGTCAACCAGGTTGGTTTTGCGGGCTTGATGCTCGGAAGGATAGATTTAGTGTTCGAAAAGAACAAGAAAGGGAACTGCACATCATGCCAGAACACTTGGCTTGGAAAAATAGTTTAGGTTATTTTTTACATATTAAGGGATTATATATATGTAAATTTCGGTGTCCAGCATGGGTTAACATATGACAACTTTCATTATATATAGAATTCTTCTATATGTTTGATTTTCAATTCATTTTATTGGTTTTTTTTTGTTAAATTTCTATTACGATTGATTAAAAAAATTGATATTTGTTTCCCCGAAAAAATGATTGGTTAGTTATCCTCCTTGAAATAAGGAAAATCGATTTCTCGCGCCATTTTAGTAAATCTATTGTAGTGTTGCCCCATGCTATACTAGACTTGGTTTGCGTATACTATTGTTAAAACCTGAAAGAAATATTCGAATGAACGAAGACTTTACTACAGCTTGGAATGCATGTGCGGAATATATTAAGTCTAATATAAATCCACAAAGTTTCAAGACCTGGTTTGAGCCCATCAAAGCGGTAAAGTTAGAGGAGAATGTTTTAACCATTCAGGTGCCTAACAAATTTTTTTACGAATGGTTAGAGGAGAACTATATTGATCTTTTAAAGAAAGGATTACAAATCTCTTTAGGTGAAGGTGGCCGGTTAGAATATCAATTTCTGATGGAGAATCACCGAGCTGTAGGTCAGTCCGCAACTAATAAGCAAGATCATTCTATTCAGAAAGGTTTTGATACAGATGAGATCAAGAACCCATTTGTAATTCCTGGTATTAAGCGGGTTAAGTTTAATCCACAACTTAACGAGAATTATACGTTTAAAAACTATATCGAAGGTGACTGTAATCGACTGGCAAGATCTGCAGGCAAAGCCATCGCAGAGAACCCCGGAGGGACAGCATTCAATCCATTGGTGATTTATGGGGATGTCGGACTGGGCAAGACACACTTAGCACAAGCCATAGGTAATGCTGTTTTGCAAAAATTCAAAAACAAAAACATTCTATACGTAAGTACTGAAAAGTTTACGAATCAACTGATTCAATCTATTAAGACCAATGCGGTCACGGATTTTGTCAATTTTTATCAGTTGATCGATGTGTTGATCATTGATGACATCCAGTTTTTAGCAGGTAAAACAAAGACTCAGGAAATATTCTTTAACATTTTTAATCACCTGCATCAGGGCGGTAAACAAATTATTCTGACTTCTGACAGGGCTCCTAAGGATATGGCAAGCATGGAAGATCGACTTATTTCTCGATTCAAGTGGGGATTGGTGGCTGATTTACAGATACCAGATTATGAAACCCGATTGGCCATCCTGGAGTCAAAAATGAATAAAGAGGGCATCGATCTACCTGGTGATGTGACAGAATTCATTTGTTACAATATCAAGAATAATATCCGTGAGCTCGAAGGAGTGTTGATACAATTGATCGCACAGGCTTCATTGAACCAAAGACAGATCGATATGATGTTGGCCAAGGAAGTGATACAGAGCTTTGTGAACCAATTGAATAAGGAAATCACAGTAGAAAATATTAAGCAATTGGTGGCAGATCATTTTCAGGTACCAATAGAGAAACTTGGAGGTAAAACACGTAAGCGATCTATCGTCATTGCCCGTCAGTTATCCATGTATCTCGCCAAGAATTTAACCAACAAAAGCCTGAAGAATATTGGCAATAATTTTGGCGGCCGTGATCACAGCACCGTCATTTATTCCTGCAAGGCAGTACAGGACCTGATGGATACCGACTTGATTTTTAAGGATACGGTGGCTGAGTTGGAGAAGAAAGTGCAACTTAGCTTATCGTAGTTTTCTTCAACTACCAGATCATTTTAGTACTGGTAATTCGTGATTCTTTGACTGGCATTTCGTGATTTTGCAAGTGAGACTTCGTGATTTTGAGAATTGCACTTCGTGATTTTGAGACTGGCAAATCTTATTAGCCAGCTGTATGAGTCACTCTCATGCTAAAACAGTTAAGAATTACCCATATGTTATTTACAATTTATCACAACTCTCATTAATTTCTATACCTAAGAATTAATCTCGCACTCCCTTCTCGTATCCTTATTAAATACTTATGTTTGTCTCAGCGCAGCAACTTATTCACTATGGCTACTTCTACGAAAAGAAATCTGAAAGAAAACGCGATCATCGATGCGGCTGAAAAAGTATTTTCAGAGCAAGGATTTGCCAACACAAAGATGGAAGATGTGGCCAGCGAAATCGGAATATCTAAGGGTACCATATATTTTTACTTTTCTAGTAAAGAGAATTTGTATATGGCCATTACCTACCGAGCATTTCAGGCTCTTATTGATACCTTTTATGAAAGTGTGGAAGCAACTAAAGATCAATCGGGATTGGAGGGATTGGTTGGCTTAATGAAAAGTTTCATCGCTTTTAGCGAGAAAAACTTTCTATATTCAGAAGCTATGCTTGATTTTATTTCCTTTGTCAGGTCTACCAGCAATGGTGTATTGGATGAAAAAATAACCGATGCCATGAAGGTGTCCAGTTATTATGAACGAGTTCGCGACATTCAAAACATTCCCATCAGCATTTTTCTCAAAGAAATAGAAAGGGGAAGAAAGGATGGAAGTATTCTCAATAAGCAAAAACCTGAGCTAATTTATCTGTATGCATGGGCCAATGTTTTGGGTTTTGTAAAGTTAAATGCAACTTCCGGCAAAAAAACCTCTATACTTAAAGTTGAGATTACAGATTGGAGAAACTACATTATTAGACATACCAGAAAGATGTTGACGGATCCAGATGCCTGACTTTAATTGTTCTCTTCCTTCAAATAAAAATTAAATCTCTCTATCTTTAAAACATGAGAGCAATAATAGCACAGAATCAAGAAATCGCATTCGTGGAACGACCTAGACCTGAAATTTCACCTAGTCAATGTCTGATTCAAGTTGCTTATGCCGGGGTAAATAGAGCAGATTTATTACAAATTAAAGGTCTTTATCCACCCCCTGAAGGTGCTTCTGATATCCTTGGTCTTGAATTTTCGGGAACAGTTGTGAAATTAGGTTCAGAGGTAAAAGATATAAGCTTGGGTGACAAAGTTTGCTCCATTGTCGCAAGTGGAGCATATGCAGATCATCTAGCTGTCGAAGCTTCCCATCTTATCCACCTGACTGATAACATTGACCTAAAAGAAGCTGCCGCTGTTCCTGAAGCTTTCATTACATCATATCAATCCCTTATTTATATCGGCGAGATACAAGCAGGTGAACGCATTTTAATTCACGCCGGGGCCAGTGGAGTAGGGGCTGCAGCCATACAAATTGCGAAATCATGTGGTTGTCATGTCATTTGTACGGCATCCAAAGGCAAACACGATTTCTGTAGGTCCTTAGGGGCGGATGAATGTATTGACTATAAAAAGGTATCCTTTGATCAAGCTACAAGCGAAATCGATTTGATTTTGGACCTTGTTGGAGGACCATATTTTCAAAAGAATTTGAAAGTTTTGACAACAGAAGGAAGGATGGTCATGCTTGGATTTCTGGGCGGAGTCAATATTTCCGAGACCAATATTGCAGCTATTATTACCAAAAGATTAAAAATAGAAGGCAGTACATTGAGAGCAAGAGATGATGTTTACAAATCCGAATTAATTAGCGGCCTAAAGAAGCGGTTTATTTTTCCAGATCACTTTCCCTTTAAAACCAATGTGGACCGAGAATTTGACTTTGAAAATGCTTGCGATGCTCACCAATATATGGCAGAAAATAAAAATAAAGGAAAGATTGTGCTGAGAATCCACAAGAAATAGTTCATGAAAAATCTTTTGCAGAACATCCGATCTTGTACGCTTTGTGCTGACCAACTCCCACTTGGACCCAGGCCCATAGTTGTTGCCAGGCCTACTAGCAAAATTATTCTGCTTAGTCAGGCTCCGGGAAGTATAGTTCACGACGTAGGAAAACCGTGGGCAGATAAATCAGGAGATAACTTAAGAGATTGGCTGGGTGTAGATGAAGATATTTTCTATAACCCTGACCAGTTCGCAGTGGTACCTATGGGATTCTGCTATCCTGGCCGAGGCAAGTCAGGTGATTTGCCTCCGATGAAGATCTGTGCACCAACATGGCACCCTGAATTGCTCTCTAAGATTAAAGACGTGCGCCTCACTTTATTGATTGGTAAATATGCACAAGATGCTTATCTGAACTCTCCCTATAAAACATTGACACAAAATGTAAAGAAATTTGAACAGTTCTTACCCAAATATTTCCCTCTGCCTCATCCCTCTCCCAGAAACAATATTTGGCAGGCCAAGAACCAGTGGTTTGTTCAAGAAGTCATTCCATCTCTGAAAAATATAATACAAAACCTATTATTTTTTGATAATAGATCATAAATAGCGTGGAAGATTCAATTTCAGAATTTTGCTTCCCGCGACAAAGACATTTCGGGATTTAATTTTTCTCTAAGTGATTTACAACTCTATTTTTGGCCACTGTTTAAAAATTGCTAAACTAACAATCAATTAAATTATGGGAATTAGAAAACTGTTTACACTTACTTTTATTTGCCTGTTTGGATTGTCCAGCAACTTTGCACAATCCAATAAATTGGCAAACCTGGTCCAGTCCAAAAAGAACCAAAATGTTAGCTTTGAATCCTTTGATATTTTTGCAAAGGCTCAAAATCTGCGAGATGCCAATGTAGATCACAGCGTATTTACAATGACTCAAAAAGATTTAAAACAGCTGCTAAGTAATGATTCAGAGGCTATAAAGATCCCTCTGGAATTTAGAAACAAAAGCTTAACACTTGAATTGGTCGAGCAAGAAATTTTGTCTCCGGGCTTCAACGTCAAAACAAGTTCTGGCAACCCATTTTTTGGGCAGATTGAAGCGAAATTCTACAGAGGGATCGTTGAAGGAGATAAGAATTCCATTGTGGCCTTAAGTTTTATGGAGGATCGGTTAATAGGTATTATCGATTCCAGAGAGCGAGGCAATCTCGTCATTGGCCGACTTCAAAACTCCAAGGATAAATACATTTTATTTGATAACAATCAGAGAGAGGACAAGCCAAATTTTGATTGCGATACAGAAATGCTTCAAGAGGTCAGAAACAATATAATTGATGGAAATACTGGAGCCAGGGTTGAAAATTGTGTAAATGTTTATTTTGAATGTGAACACGATATGTTTTTGGAAGAGGGCTCTGTACAGAATACCGTGAATCAATTGACAGGTATTTTCAATATCGTTGCCACGCTATATGCTAACGAATCTATCACCACTAAAATCTCTGAGATCAAAGTTTGGGATACTCCTGATTCATATGCAACTACTTCTACTAGTAATGCATTGACATCCTTTAGAAGTCAGGTTCCTAGCTACAACGGCGATTTGGCTCACCTTGTCTCTCGTGGCGCTCCAAGTGGTGGAGGTATAGCATGGGTGAATGCACTTTGTACTTCCTATGGATATTCATACAGCTACATCTATAGCTATTATAATGAGTTGCCATCTTATTCATGGACAACCAATGTTATTACGCATGAGATGGGTCATAATTTGGGATCACCACATACCCACTCTTGTGTATGGAATGGAAACAATACAGCAATCGATGGTTGTGCAGCGGCCAGAGGCTATGGAGACCCTAACTGTCCCACCCCTCCACTACCAAACAATGGAGGTACCATTATGAGTTATTGCCACCTGGTTTCGGGAGTAGGCATTAACATGAGCAACGGCTTCGGTCCACAGCCCGGCGATTTGATCAGAAGTAGAGTAGCTGGAGCAACTTGTCTTTCACCTTGTGCGGATTGTACGGATGAAGGACTATTATGTGATGATGGAGACCCATGCACAACTGGTGATGTTTATGATGCTAATTGTAACTGTATAGGTACACCAGAGCCGGATAGCGATGGTGACGGAGTCTGTGATGCTGAAGATGTTTGCCCTGGATTTGATGATGGATTAATCGGAACTTCTTGTGATGATGGCGATGCTTGTACGGTCAATGATATCTATGGCGCAGACTGTAATTGTACTGGTTCCCTGGCGGATAGTGATGGTGATGGAATTTGTGATGGAGAAGATGTTTGCCCTGGATTTGACGATGCTATTGATAGCGATGGCGACGGAGTTCCAGACGGTTGTGATCTTGATTGTCAGGAATTGACTGGTACATTTGCCGGTAATCCTTTAACGCATTCTGGAGGTGGAAGTAGCTCCACATCTTACGTTTTTGATAGGACGTCTCAGAATATTTCATTTACCGTTTCAGGAATCAATTCCGTTACCGGAGGAAAGCCGAGTGATCGGTATACGGAATCGGTAAATGTTGTTTATATCAATGAGGAAGGGCAGACTGTAAATTACGGTTCATTTAACGGCAACCAAGGTTCTGTATATAATGTGAGTATTTCAGCTAAAGCCTTATCTGTAGAAGTCAATCTTTCTGATTCATATGATGGCAGTGCATCTGGTTTGAGTGTGAATCTGAGTTCAATAAACTATTGTGAAGACAATAATCAATGCCTTACTCCAGATTCAGACGGAGACGGGGTCTGTGATGCGGATGATTTGTGTCCAGGCTTTAATGACGCGTTAGATGCTGATGGAGATGGAATACCTGATGGTTGTGATGACTGTAGTTCTGTTACATTTACAATGAATCCTTCAACGTTGACGCACAGTGGAGGAGGATCTTCAACTTCAACAGTAGATTTTATGGGAATTGCTGATAATGTAAGTTTTACTATCAGTGGTTTGGGTAGCAAATTGAATGGTAAAGGATCTGGAAGATATGACGAGAGCGTGAGTATAAATTATGTGGATGGTAGCGGTGCAGTGGTCAATTATGGCAGCTTTAACGGTGCCAACGTGGCTTTTGTGAATGTAACCATACCTGTAGCACAAAGTGTATCTGTTGCTTTGTCTGATGCTTATGATGGTAATTCTTCAACACTCATGTCTGTTTCGATATCTGAAGTAGAGACTTGTGCTAGTGCGTTACCTGAAAACCTGGGAGAGAGTGTTTTGGGTACAGACATGTCATTTAGCTTTTGGCCCAATCCTACAAGACAGCAGCTTTTATTGGATTATAGCAATAAGGAATCGGTTTCAGATGTAGTGAATATGGACATTTTTGACATGAATGGCCAATTGGTTATCAGTAAAAACTACAGATTTGAGGGGAAGGTGATATCAGATAGATTTTCTATAGGAACATTGCCTTCCGGGATCTATATGATCAAACTTCAGGATGGTGAAAACTTGTTAACTGACAAGCTGATTAAAATAGACTAATAGAGGTTATTCCCAATTACATTTTTTTAAGTGGCTCTGCGCAATGTGTGGGGCCGCTTTTTTATGTACTTAACCTTGATCGCCAATACAGCCTACTGAGTAAATGTCAAAATCCCATTTGCACTTACTTTTATTTTCATTGAATTGACAGATTTGCCCTCAATGCTAATATTCTTGAGTGTTGTTGTTCCTGTCACGTCAAATAAATAATTGGTATTATTTAAACTTGAGTTACTGAATCGAAGTGGCGCTGAAAAGTTAGTAGCATCAAAGATCTTATTATTTGAAAGGGTAATTGTCGGAGTTGAAAACTCAAGTATTTTCCCTTCAAGTGATGAATGAAAAGAAACGGTAGTATTACTAGGAGAGCACTCTACGACATGACGAAGACTATAAGAACTATAGTCATAAAATGATCTTACTTCAGTAGGGCAATCACTCTCTTCTTTTATACACATATTAAAATCTATGAATTGTGAATTTGGAAGTACTGATGCCACCCTAATTAAATAAGAAATATTGGTATTTAAGCCAGTCAATGTGATTTGTCCATTTGGAATAGCATCGTAGCATAAGATTAATTGTAAGTTGGAGCAGGAACCGGAAAATATCTCAAACATAAGATCATCATCTGAACCTGTGATATTAAAAGCATCAATGACAATATTTGGAACAGATGGTGTGAACCTAAACCAAATGTCATCATTAAAAAATTCTAAGTCAGGACATGGATCTTCTTGTGGTGACTCAGTCGCTTCCGTTAAGGTATAATTGACATCATTGCATTGGCCGACAAAAAGGTCAATGGGATTTTCACAGTTGTCATTTATAGGAGGATTACTGGAAGCAGCACAAATGTCAAAAACAGTATTCTGGGGCATAGTGGAAGTCGCTAGTCTGATAAAATACGAGTTTCCCACAGTGAGTTGATCAGTGGAGAAACCAATTGTATTACCTGGATTTCCATCTACATAACAATCAATTCTAGAAAGATTATGCGAAGGTGGGTTGTTGCAATTTATAGGTCCACTCAAGATTTGGAAATAAATAAACCTGGAAGTCCCCACCATATTACTTATCGTGAAAGATACATTTTGAGATTGAGCGACAAATTTGAACCATATATCATTGCTAGGATCTGGAAATTCAAAACCTTGGCAATCAGGAAAAGTCGATGAATGTGTAGCACCAGCAAATGTAGCCCCAGAATAACAAAATCCGTTTGTTGAATTCAATTCATATGCGTTACAGAAATCATCGTTGGCTGGAGGAGGGGGAATACCTTCACTGATACAAATATTGAATACCGTAATTTGTGGTTCGATGGAGGTCGAAGCAACCCTAATATAATAGGATTGACCAGGAATGAGGTTATCCACCTGGAAGCCACTTGTGGAGGAGCACATTATTGAAGTCAAACTACTACAATTACCCGAAAAGACTTCATAGATCAAATCAGTGCTTGGGTTTACTTCGGAGGTGCTAATGACATGTTCTTGATCTTCTGCAGTGAATGAAAACCAAATGTCATCATTAAAATTGAATCCTGAACAGGAGGTGCTGACTCCTGAATCACTAGCCTGAGATAATGTTGCTGAAGTAGCAAGCGTACAGTTATAACTGTTGTTTATTTCAAGTGGTAAACTCATAGCGCATTCATCATTGGTAGTTGGCTCTATAACAGGTGGTGAATCACCAAAAGTTAATTCATAACTGACAAAACTACCTTGAAATAACACTGAATTATCATAAACTTCGATTCTCCAACTTCCATTAAAAGGTCCACCGTCATTGATGAGTGCGATAGGGTCTTCTGGTTGGTATGTTCCTGAGTAAGGGTGATTGCCAAATTCTATGATTTCCGTTGATATACCGTCAAAGCAAGTATTTTCAAAATTGTTTTGACTTCCTCCACGATTTGAAACAAGATCGATTTTAGTGCCCGAAGGTGATATCAAAGCCACATTCAATTGACCTACAAATGAGTGGTTGATGTTGATACAAACTTTTTTCAGGCCGAATGCCGAATTGAGATTGGAAAAAGATTGGCCCGAAATAGTAAAGTCAATATTCGTAAAACCGAAATCTGCCAAAGTCACTGCCGGATCATAGGTATCCGAGATCACTACATCTTGACTTTGTATTGGTTTACAAATATTTAAAATGCAGAGAATAATGACAAGTGTTGAAATCTTCATGACCTATGGTAAAGTCAGGCCCGGTTATGACAACCAGGCCCGACAAGTTTGTAATACCTAATTACCTAATTTTAGTCTATAAGCATTATGGTTAAGGTTTTAAAATCTTCTCCATTAAATACTTGTAGGTGGTATATACCATTCTCTAATTCATTAGACAAGTTCAGATTCAATTCATGAACAGCGGGATCAGTCAAAGTTATCTCTTTAACCAATTCTCCAATATTGTTGATAAATCGAATTGTTGTCATGTCTGCTTGTAAACCTTCTAATTTTATAGAAAGCTTGTCAGTAGTAGGATTCGGATAAGCTGCAACCTTAAATTCTACAACTTCCCTTCTTTCGACTACTTCTTCATCGATGCTCTCTAGACTCTCATTATCATCAGAAATAATCTCAAGAGCGCTATCTACTGGCGGATCTACTCTACGGCAAATATCTACTTCAGCATGAGCAATAACATAAGCCTCACCGCTACAGTCAATGTCGCTAGGATCTAATTCAACCATGGCAACCCAGATACCCGGACTCATCTCTACAGCTTCACCGGTGTTGCCATATTGACCAGGAGCCAGTTTGCTTGGTGCTTCACATCCGGCATAAACATGCACAGTACCGATGGTATAGATCTCATCTGCTGTAAGGTCTGCATTCATTATGTTGTAGGTAACGAACAGTTTGCCGTCGTCATACAACAGTGATACCGTTCCAACTTCGGTTCCGCTTTCTAAGTCACATAGACCTGCTCCGGCAATGAATGGATAGGTAATCACACCTCCATTGGCCATGACATCATCGAGATTATCTTCAATGTACCAGCCCCATCTTCCACCTTTCCCTTTCCCTTTTCCTTTCTTGCCACCGCCTTGAATAAAGCAATTACCTTCTTGATAAGCAAATGCAGTTTCATCAGAACAGCAATAAGGTACAGAGATCATTTGAGTATGCGTCTCCGACACATTTCCACAATCATCCATAGCGGTCCATGTCCTGGTGATTTTGAAACTTATTGGATATTCAGTCATATCATCAATAGTTTCTGTATAGATCACTTCGACATCATCATCACAATTGTCATCACCTGTAATCACTGGAGGCTCTGGTATGCTTGGATCAGAGCAGTAATTATCCAGCGTGATGTCTGGTGGTAGATTGCCGATGAGGGTGGGAAGTGTCTCATCGGTAACTTTGATGGTTTGAGAAGCTGTGGAAGTGTTTCCACAAGCATCCTTAGCCGTCCATGTTCTGGTGATGCTATATTCTTGAGGGCAGTCACCATCCGTTCTTTGATCAACGAA
>NZ_JAJNKB010000012.1 GCF_021533195.1 Portibacter marinus | reverse complement strand
CCCACTATGTTCAACATCTGAAAATATCTTACCATGGATATTTTTGATATTGAAATGTGGAAAACCGAACTGCCAAATTCAAACTTAAAAACAGACTATTTCTGTCTAACAATTGGGGGGAAGCTCACTTTCAATTGATTTGCAAATTGCTGAATATAAGTCTTATCGTTTGAAATAATTTTGTTTTTGAGTATTGTAACCGTTCTAAGATACTGCTGATTATCTAGTAAAATTTGTTGAATTGAATCTCGATTATTAGCAATTCCTACAGTCTTTAATTCTTCTAGTATCATTTGGTTCATTTGAATTTTCATTATGGTTGAGTCATGTTCTTTCATAAGACTATTAACCATCTATTTGCGTTGATTTTCCAATTGATTATATTGACCAACAACATTCTGATCGCTTTTACATGCGCTAAAACATATGATTATTATCATCAAAAATATTAGTCTCATCTTTCTTTAGTTTTGCTTGCCTATAACTCTCCCATATCAACAACTAAATATATACTATATTCCAATTTTTAGAATATAAAACAAAAGGTATGTATGACCATCTGTAAATAAATGACAAATTTTCTTTAAAATGTGAGAGTGAATAGTTCAAAAAATTGAAATAAGAGCGCTCATGGTGTAAAGTTGATTAACACCAAAATAAGCATTTATTAGAACTTGTAAATGAATCGTGTCAAAACAGGTAAAAATACCTATAACGATAGGTAAGTAAATATCAACTTACACTTCATCATACTAAAAAACTCACCCAAACTCAATTCGAATTCAGCTACTATTTCATGGAGTCTTAACATAGAGATGTTAACCTTCTCAGCTTCTACTTTTCTAATATATGATGCACTTGTATCACATAAGTGTGCCAATTGTTCTTGACTCAGGTCCTTTTCAATCCTGAACAATATTAGCTTTGATACTAAAACTTTAAGATAGTCAGAGTCTGCTCAGGAAGACTCTTACTGTGTCAAAGATAAAACAAGATCAAATTTGATCAGATGCAATAATATGTTATCTTATACTGGCTATATAGGTCAAAGTGATCATTTACTTGCATTTAATATGAGAATCTTATTTTTAGCATTTTTGACTGTGTCTGCACTCGGGTGTAATAGTGACAGGTATCAGATAAAAGAATTTAAAGGATAGGAGTGCATTATAAAAATTGACAAAAGGACAGAAAAGTCTTGGTTTCTTTTATATGGCTCATGGTAACCAATGAATGATGCAAAAAAAACTGGGGTTTGAAAGAAATTGATACTTTTCTGAAAAGGAAAGGTAGGAAGATTGGTTCATATGATGATTTTCGGTCTAGCATGGCAAGCAATCAAAATAATATTAGAAAATTGTTTTTAGAACTTCAACAACACGAACTTGCACTTTCTCAATTTTCGGTATTTGAAAGAAGGATAAATAGTGTCTTAGATGATCCGTTTGGTGATTTTAGCTACTGAATTATAAAATATGAAAAAGATAAAAGCATTTTCTGCATACATAGGTAAAGGAGTTTATGATCTACTTCGAGAGATTTTTAAAGATTTTACCTTAAAAAAACTTGCCGAGGTGCTACTCAAACTCTTCATTTTCATATTAGGTATTTTATCAACCTTTTCCACAATTCAGTTTCTTTTGTTCAGATCTATGATGAGTACGCTTGTTTATCTGTTTTTAGTGCTACTTTTCAGTTTCACCACTTTAGTAATGTACTATCTTCTTCATAGGATACGGGGTAATAATCACCAAGATTTTTGAAATGAAGAATCATGAAATCGGATTGTGCATTGCTCGCCATATTTTCTAAGTGGTAGAGACACTAATTAATATCTCATCCAATAAAAGAGCGAAAATTTCCAAATGCACAACCCTTATTTGAGACAATACATTCCCCTTCCAAGCTCTCGATCTAAGATACACTCTATTTCATGCTTAATCTCGTCATATTGTGATTCTTTAACTAATATTGAATCATGTTTAGAAATAACTTCGTACCCTTTTCCAAGTAATTCGTATAGCAGGACATCAACAAATAATTTTGCCTCATAATTCATTAGTAAAATTGATAGGCAATTATTTCCAATTATATAATCAGATCTTTTCTTTGACACTTTTGAATGAATACAACATGTATAAAGTCCATCTTCAGAAGACTCAATTACTCGGAAGTTGCGAAACATATAAGCTTTTAAGTCATTTACAATTTCTAAAACATTAGGGAAATGCATTCTAAATTGCAGTTTTTCAACTGATAAATTTTTATCAAATTTTCCATAAAAAACTTGCATAATCATACGCTTTATTATATCTCGTTTCTCTTCCGAATAGCCTTCTCCATAAAGAGCTTTACCAACTTCTTCATAAAGTGTACCATTAAGAGCACTTCGCATAAATGATTGTACATCTTCCAATTCATTATTTAAATGTGACAACATATATGCGTGTGTTCTTCTTGTTTTGTTCTCTCTCGCCTCCCTGATGAGGCGTTGGAATGATATGTTATGTCTGTTGATGGCTTTGAGTAGTAATTGATCTGAGAATGTTTTGTCAAAGTCTAGTATTAGGTTTGCAAAGAGTGCGTAGTGGCAATTTCTCATATCGATTTCTTTAAGTTTTTCATCTTTGAGCGTGAGATATTTAATTGTTACAGAAGGAATACTTGTCAGGTTGTGAGATAGTCTGTTAGTGGTCTTGTCTCTTGAAATTCTAAGTTTTCTGCTACATTTGAGTATTTCATATTTGCTCCTTTGGTAAATCATTTCTTTTTCTAGATTCTCTAGGTCTTGTAGGTTCTCTTGATATATTTTGAATCTTTTAAAGTTTTTTATTTTACCCTTATTTGTAGTGTAGCTACTAATTGTAATTGTATAATCTTCAAACTTTGTCCTCAATAAATAATTACCCTTATGGTCAGCCTTGTTCAGGAGACCCTTCGCTAAATCTTTGTTTTTAAGATGGATATTCTTGAAGTTTACTTTTCTTAATACCTTAAGAATTTGCGAGTTTTCATTGTACTCAACGTCTTCCTTATTATAGATTAGAAATTCTTGTCTCTCCTCTTGAATAATATTTGAACTAACTAATTTATATCCCGAGACCAGTACCTCGGGCAGATATCTGTACGATTTTGAACTATTGCCTGCACTATAGCTATTATCGACTTCGAAAAGAAATGGTATTAGCTGACTTTTAAAGATTCCTCTCGATCCTTTTTCAAATTGGCGTATATCTGTAGAATTCCATGTAATATGAGAACTCATTGGTATGTATTCATGAGATCTAAGATATCTCTTACCAAACTCCAATAACACTTTGAAAGCATTTGTAAGATCCGCATTTTGAAAGTTATCTTTAACATACAAAAGCGCACTCTTGGGTATAGGAACCAAAATTTCTGGATAAAAGCTAAACTCTGAATATTGACTTAGATTGTTCATTGTCTATTGATTTAATTTGTTAAAAATTAATAAGGCTCTTGCTAAACTTTTTACTGACCATGCGATCTTTCCGAAATCTTCATTAGAGGGAAACTTCTCTTTTTTAGGAAAGAATCTTCCTTCAAATGTCCTTGATCTTTGTATGGAAATTTTGAAAACCTCAAAGGCAATCACGTCTTCTGTTTTAGGATCAACTTGTTTGTAAATCGCTGCTTTGGCAGATCTTCTAATCTGCTGATATATGAATCCATTCTTCTTTATTATATTATTAAGCTTGTATACTTCTGACTTCATTTTACATATTGTTAGATTGTGCATTTAGTATGAAGACTTTTACTTCAGACATAGCATAGTATGTCAAGGTCAGACTAAGAATTCTGATACACTAGAATGCACTTTGTTTTGAGATTAGGACTGCTCTATTTTAGAGTCCTGATAATTTGATATATGTACTCGATACTTATAATAATTCGCTACTTTTTAAATCTTTCAAGTGAGTCTCTGGGAGAGCGTTCTACCTCTACTCGTTGGGATAATAACCACTCATCAATTTCATTAGAAATAAAAAGCAGTCTATGCCCCTGTTTGATATGAGGAATAGATTTCTTAGAAACATATCTATAAATTGTCGGAATAGAACATTGAATTTTAGTTGCCACTTCCTCTACTGTAATATAAATGTTGTCCATAATTTTAAATTATAACACAAGGATATCACAGGGGAAATGTAGGGGCAACCCTATTTTTTTGAAATTTTTAGATCGCTTAGTTTTTTCGAGACACTATTTTTCGCCGCTTCTGTTGCAATATTCAAATCTCTTATAGATTCGCGGAAAGTATCATCCTTTTCAGAACCCGTGATTATAGAAATTATTTTAGATAGATCAGTCTCACCTAATTCACTGCCATCTGTTCTTTTCCATTTACTTTTCAAAAACTCAAAAATTCCTAGTTCATGAATGAAGTATACTTTATGAGATTTAAACTTCAGAGGTGCAATATTCTCTACATTCTGTTGTGATAGAACAATTTCTGGTTTATTGTATTCGATTACAACAAATATTTCTGTCCTATCTACTTCTATTATGCTACAAATTTCTGAGAATTCTTTCTCACTAATTAACATAAGATCTAAATCTTCAATCTTCAAATTATTAAGTGAGTTTAACTCCGCTGTTAAACGGTCAAAAATTATCTGTGCCACATATGCATGTGAATCTTGATCTAAGATTTTCAAAATATGTCCAATACGTCTAAAAACACCATCTCTTATTGCATCGAGGTAATCGGTTTCCTTTTTCTGTAAAAAAGGCATTTTTAGGTAAGAAACTATATCATAATACAAATAGTCAAAAGTCATTCTTTTAGAAGAAATGTTATCTTCTATTCTAGTCAAATGATCATACATTGCCTGAATTATCAGAAATTGACCTTCGTATTTTTTGGATTCTTTTTCAAGGGCTTTTGATAGTATCTCAAATGGGATCACACTAAAATTATTATCAAGAAATTTCATTTTTCTTTTATTTAAAATCTTCAAATATTACATCCATAGTTTCTTTTTTATTCTCATCAGATATGGACTTTAGATAAGACGAAGTAGTTTTTATTGAGGAATGCGACATTGTATTTGCAATATAGCTAATTGGCACCTTCTTGTTCCAACTTAGATTTGCAAAAGAATGCCTTGCATGAATAGGTCCAACCTTGAACGACAATTGTAGCAGCGAAGAAAGTTTATTCATTCCTTTGCGAATGTGATTATTGAAAGAATCAACAAGTGATTTTTCTTGCTTTTTATTCGACGCTGACTCAAGATAGCTAAATAGGTAACTATCTTCGATTTCTGTATGAGATCTATAAATTTCAATTAATTGTATACAGCTATCTGTCAAATGTATTATTGTTTTTGAAGCATTAACTTTAGTGTGTTTTGTTTTTTCTCTTATAAAGCTTATTGATTTTCTGTTGTAGTCTCTTATCCTCAACCTTAAAAGATCAGCAAAATTAATTCCTCCACAATAAAAGCTTATCATCCAGAAGTCTCGACAAAACTCCAAAGATTGATTCCCTGATAAATCCTGATTTGCTATAGATTGAAGTTCATCTTTTGATAAAGCTTTCTTTGTGTTATTTCCTTTCGGGATAGCATATTTACCATGCTTTTCTAAACCAAAAGGATATAAGTTTTGCGATAGATGATCATTACGAATTCCTTCATTAATGATGAATCTTAGGCATCTCATATAAACCCCGATTGTCGTTTTTGACAGTCCTCTTTGACTCATGAAAGAATCAAATCTTTTTAAGAAATTGACATTGATCTCATTATACTCAAGCTTGGATCTCGATCCTAGGAAATCCTCTAAGGACTTTAAGCTGTACCGATATGCCCTTGCATTTCCGTATCGTTTCTCTGATTCAAGTAAATCAATATAATTCTGATAAGATGATATGACATCATCTTGTTTCCTTTCAACACCGTAAAGAAAATCCGCCACAGCTTCCCAAGAAAAGCGTTCATCTTGACGAATGAACTCTTGAACTTCGAACTCTATTTTTAATAGAGCATCTTTAAGCAATTTGTACTCGCCTCTTGGGCGTATAGATTTGTATGATCTATCAAACTCATCCTCATCTAAGACATATTGCGTTTTAAAATATCTAGATTTTCTTTGATAGGTTACACGTATCTTTACTGGGTACTTACCTGCATTGTTTCTATAATTCTTGTGTAAAACAATTGATACTGTAGGAAAACTTCTCATTCTGTAAAACATTTTGATAAACAATATTGAATAATGTTTTACAAGCCTAACTAAACATGATAAATGAATGGTTTGTTAAAACCTTGATATTGAGAGAGTTGACTAAAATTAATTAAATGTGATAAATAATAATAAAATTATTTTTTTTGACTGCCAGTCAAACGCTCTAGCCAACTGAGCTAATCCCCCATCACTTCAAAATCAATTACTTACGAAGAGTATTAATGAATTCATACGCATTGTAAGTGCATTCGAGCCGCAAGATAGTTTATTGATTGCTTAAATCCATAACTCCGCAAAGATTTTATATCTACATCTTTAATCTAAAAGATACTTGAGGAGGCTGACGTTGATTGAATATCGATTCTGACTTGTCGATTACGACCAGGACCAAATATTAAATGATGACGCTTTATATCATTTAATGATAGCCTCTGTGATCGACAGTTGAAAAAAACTGCATTTATAGCGATCGCGACTATTATTGAACCACTAATTTTTCTACGAATCTGAGATTACCTGACACATATTCCACAATGATGGTCCCCTTTGGCAAATGGCTTACGGATACGTTTGTACCAGGCAAAGAAGACATTTTCCTTTCATCCAAAACTTTCCCTTGTACATCATAAAAGCGCAATACTCCTGCACCCGTAAAGTCTCCTTTAAAGTTGATCGAATGAGAAGCTGGATTAGGTGCAAAAGTAAGTGTTTTTACTTCTTCAATTTCGTCTGTATTAACGGTCGTAAGTAAAGAGTCCACCACTACGAACTGGTGCATCATGCTGTTATCTTCATGAGTGAGAATATGACAATGATACATAAAACCATGTGTATATAGACTGTCCATATCATATGGACTGGGGAAGCTATCGAAGCGGGCAACATATGTCATCTCCGCTCCTCCCCGAATAAGTTGGACATCCTTCCACCCAAACAATTCATCTGGAAGGTCGGGATAGGTATAAACTCCTGGCTGTTCTGTGAATCCTCCTTTTCCATCCGGAATTCCCACATCACCCACATATTCTATGATCTGAAATTGGACCTTATGAATATGCCACGGATGGGCATGTTCAGTGGTATTATTGATGATCCACTTCTCTTTGGTATTGACAAGTACAGTATCGTTGATGACATTTAAAACCATCGGAGTACCATCAATCGACCATAAGTTACCTGATCCACCTAATCCGAGTAAGTTTTTTTTTCCCTGGTTTTAAATATTGGGCCCGGGGCTATTTCATAGGACTTCAATGTAGCAGGCAAAACAGTCACTGGTTGCTCAGGGTGAATGGTAGTGTCGACGACAAAGGCACACATAGCAGAAGAATACCAATGCTTTGAATACTTCGCATCCTTTGGTAATTTATTGTCAAAATGGGTAAGATACAGGGTGTCGCCATGATCATATTGACCAAAATCAACGACAAATTCTCTACGATCTCCTAGTGAAAGTAAATTATTTGTAAATGGCCGAGGATAGTCTACATAACCTCCTCCGGTTGCCACCAAATACATGGTGTCAAAATGAATAGAATCATTTTGAGTTGTGTAGTTATAGAGTAAATCTCGGGTCAATCCGATGTTTAATATTTTAATGGTGGAGCCATTGAGCATCCGCAATCGCACCATCGAGGAAGGGACATGTAACGCGCCACCCAATACTCCATTTACCATACCAAAACTACCTGGACCTGGTTTTTCACCAGCTTTGATGGATGTCACCTTATTATTGGAATCGAAGAGAAAGCTCTTAGCCTGAATATTTAAAGGAAAATCATTAACGCCATATTCATTGGGCAGTTGGGCATACAATGGATCATTGCCTGGGTCTTGTACATACATCACACCTGCCATACCACGCGTGACCTGATCAGTTGTAAAATCCATCAGGTGGCTATGATACCAAGCTGTCTGCACTTCATCAATGATCGAAAAAACGGAATGCCATGTTTGATTCTTCTGAATTCTTTGATGGGGTCCACCGTCAGATTCCGCTGGTAAATTTAATGCGTGCCAATGCACCGTCGTTAGTGTGTCAATTTTATTGGTGATTGGAAAATCAATTTTGTCATTTGTCCTGTCAGCTATGAAGGTAGGTCCTGCATAAGTTAAAGCTCCGGGAACATTCGTACTATCAGGATTATTATAGGCAAATGCCTGTACCGAAGCATTTAGATTGAAAGTCATGGTATCACCATTGCTTTGGTCAATAACCGTACTTACTGCTCCATTTGGGTCAAAATTGTGCAGCGTATCAATGATGTCGATCCGCCAATCAGGACCCTCGATGGCGTATGGAACTGGTACCTCATTGGTAAACAATTTTTGCGCGTCGCAAATTTGTGCAGATAGGCATACTAGTGTCAAGGCAAGTAGGAAAATAACACTGAATCTCGCTTTCATGCTGTGATTTTTTATTCCATTACTTTCAGAAAGGCTGCATATGAACCTATGTCAAGACTGCAGTCTTAAAAGCAATAAAAGGGTTACAAGAAATTGAGGTGTTAATGCTATTAAAGTAAAACAAAATAATGGATTCAGCAAATAAAATTTTCGAAATACGCCTTTCCCGCTCCGTAACATTCGGTTGTTTTCAAGTACATCATGGATAAAAATTAATAAATCTTTACATATACTCCATTCTAAATAGCAATATTGATGATGACTATTTCATTTTTGTTTGATAAGTTTCATACGATATGAAAACAGTTTTTACAAAGTCTCTGAGATGGCATTCTATCATCATCAATATTCAAAATAAATACAATGCTATTTTGATCACCAAGGAGGAGTAATGAAGGAGGTTTTTTTATTCTTAAAAGAAAATGCATTGAGTGTGAAAAGATACACGCAGAATTTTCAGTATCCTAGTGAAGAACACTTAAGTGAATAAGCACAGTTATAGAAGTGTAACTAAAAAAGTTTAATTAATATTAAATATGATTAGAATAGTGCTCATAGCAGTCAGTATGCTTACGCTTTTCCCTTCCATGAACAGTCAGAAAGTTTATCCTGGTTGGAAAGAATTGAAACCAGGAAATCATCAGGTTGGTTTTAAAACCATTGATTATTGGGATCATAGCAGGTCAATTATCACTCAAAAGGTAAGTCAATTTTTACCTATTCAGATATCAATTTGGTACCCTAGCAACGAAGCCTGGAATGCTCAGAAAGCCTTACCCTTTAAACACTATTTTTTAAAAACGCTACAAAAAAATGATTTTGAAGAACTGAAAGAGGAAGAGAAAGCTACAGCCATGGAGATATTCTACAATTATGCAAAGTTCGGTGCAGGAATCGATTTGTCTCAAAGTGAAATGGAATCCATAAGTTCATCACCTACAGCTGCTATGCATAATGCCGTGGGTGCAGAAAATCGATTTCCTGTTGTCATCGCTGGGCATGATGGAGGATCTTGGAAAATGAGTACATTGTGCGAATACCTTGCAAGTCACGGATACTTTGTCATATCTACCGGCCCTCTTTCTTCATACAATCAGCTGTATAGAAATAGCCCTCAACAAGCGATCAACAGACGAATAAGAACGATCGAAATAGTGAAAGGCATGCTTAGTGAGTTTCAGATGGCTGATCCGGAGAGGATAGGTCTGCTGGGACTAAATGGTGATGGTATTCCAACATTACTATACCAAATGAAAAACCAGGTAGCAGATGCGATGGTTTCTCTGGATGGTTGGGAAGGGAAGAATAACGGATTTGAACAATTGAAAAATTCTGTATACTATGATGTTAAGAACATTGATATCCCGAGGCTAGAATTTCATCAACATGAAAAGCCAGAAAATGAAGCATTGCATATCAACACATCTCTATTCGATTCATTGAGTCAGGCTAATCGATTTTACTTTATCCTTAAAGATTTTGGCCACGCTTACCTTACCGGAAATTTATTAATCCTGGATCAATTGGACGAGCCATTCAATCATCAACACTACTTTCTATTTGAAACTGTTAAAAACTTTTACGAAGCTTACTTAAAAGATGATACAGAGGCTGGTGATGCATTGTGGACAAAACGTAAAGGAACTAAGGATTTCTTTCACGTAGATATAAGAATTAGGGAATAAATACATAAAAGCATCCTGCATTTTTAGACTTTTCGATTTTTTATTTGACATATCAAATATATTTCATACTTTTATAATCATATATGATATACGATTTATATTATTGATATAATGCTCCATAAAATTTCACTGCGACAGCAGGTCAAGGACTTATTAATCTCCCGGGTAACGTCAGGAACGCTGGCTATTGGTGAAAAAATTTCACTTGCCGGTCTCGCCAAAGACTTAGATGTTAGTGCAACACCAATACGCGAAGCAATCTCACAATTAGAGCAATCAGGTATAGTGGAATATAAAATTAATCAGGGGTTTTATATCAAGAGAATAGATCCAGGCCACGCAAAAGATATCTACCATACCATAGGTTTGATTGAAGCGATGGCTGTAACTAACTCGGAATGGTCTCCCAAGCAAATTGCTAATCTTAAAAGGATTCACCTTGAAATCCAAACCGAAATCAATCCCTTAAAAAGACAGCAAAAAGACCTTCAATTCCACGAGTTACTAATCAAAAGCTATTCTAACACCACATTGAAAAAAGTTTTAAAGAGTCTTAAGACTACTGTATTCATCAATGAATTAGAGTACATGAAAAGTGAATTCATTGAAAAAACCAATGAAACACACGACAAAATTATTGATCTGATAGAAAACAAAAACTTTAGTGAAGTAAAAAAGGCCATTGTAGATCACTGGGATCTAAGTTATGAATTTATTGAAAAATGTTCGGCGGTGCCAAAATCTTACAATGAATAATATGATGAGGTATATATTAGCCTTTTTCTATCTTATACTATTTGCAAACAATGCAAAAGCACAGGTCGTTGAGGAGCGTATTATTTCAGCTATCGACTCAATAGTAAAGGAATATTTAAGTGCAAGAGAATATTTGACTGGTGGAGTGATCTGTATAGTAAGTAAAGATTCCACCTACTTGCAAAAAGGATACGGACTTGCTGACCTTGAATCGCAGGTAAAATTTTCAGCAGATAGTACCGAACTAGAAATTGCATCTGTTTCAAAGTTGATTACCACCACTGCACTTTTATCACTCGTGGAACTTGGAAAACTTGAGCTTGATAAACCAGTTGAGTTTTATATTGGTGAAAATTTAATTAGAAATAAATATGGAGAAGATTTACTGGTCCGGCATTTATTAACGCATACTTCGGGAATCGACGACAGATCGGGCTATATGGAATCTAAAAGTATTGAAGCCATTCCGGAGTTGGCAGAATATATAGAGAAATATTTTCCTCAGGTTATTTGGACACCTGGTCGATTTTTCAACTATAGTAACTATGCCTTTGTACTGACCGCTTTTCTGATTGAAGAAGTAAGTGGTCAGGATTTCTCACAATATATCAAAGAGAATTTACTGGTGCCATTAAAAATGGAATATTCCGGCTTTAGCGAAAATATAAATACGCTACCAGAAATGAGACGGTATCGATTAAGAGAAAACGATCAAAACGAGATTTACAGTCAGGTAGCAGATGAGTCTTATTCGAATTTGATGGGTGCTGCTGGCTTTAAAACTACTGGTGCAGATATGGTGAATTTTCTAAAACTTTACTTAAACAATGGAAAATTCAATGGCATCAACCTCCTTAGCCAGGAAACGATTGCTAATGCTTTCTCTACACATTTTACCTATCATCCAGGTCTTACCTATCAACAAGGATTGGGTTGGAGGATCAAAATGATTGATAATCAGAAAATCTTATATCATTATGGGGATGATACAGGTATTGAAAGCAGCATAATTATCTTTCCTGAATCTCGTCTGGGAATTTTCATGTGCTTTAATAATCCAATGGGATATGATGTCAAGGTCGAAATTGAAAATGAAATATTCCATATACTAAACGAGGAATCAACGCCAAGTTCGCCAAATAAGATCAGTTTAAAAATTCCAAATGATGTTGCCGGTGATTATCTATATATGAATGATAGTCATACTACATTTGAAAGATTAGGTTTCCTCTTAGGGAATAGAAAAATCAGCGTTCGGGTTGAAGCAGATTCCATGTTATATCTAAACGAGAGAATTTTTATTCCAGCGCAAGATCCGTTAATTCTTAAAGAAAAAAACAAAGATACAGAACTGATTTTCCTGCGAAATGATCAGGAGAAAATTGGTTATTTTTCTTTCGGTCGATCAACATATAGAAAAATCAAAGCCTGGGAAGACCCAAATATTCATCGACATCTTTTTTTAACTTACTTCATTTTAGCAATCATTTTTATGCTTTTTTCTCTAACCCGATTTCTATTGCTCAAATTAAGAAGAGAAAAAAACTGACAACCATCGAAGTCAATGGCATTGTTGAACCTCAATAATCTTCTATTGATACTATTCACTGTCTTGTTCGCCATATCATCAAACGATATAAAATTAGAATATGGTCCAACTCTAACCTTAAAAATCCTTTTCATGTTTCCGCTTTTGTCTGTCCTTTTGTATCCATTCTCAATTTATTTTGGTATAAAGGATGTTTACAACGCTCATTTTTCAATAGCTTCAAAAGCCGTGACAGCCTTAATCATTATTTCACTTGGATTTTGTTTTTTATTATTTCATTACTACAACCTTATAGGATTTCATTTTACTTGACCTCTATCGCTCCCAGATCCGGCAATCCCACCACTTTGTTTCCCAATATATCTCGTTCAACATCCAGACCGATTTCTAAACCAATCTCATCAAATGGAATTTTCTGAATGATGATACCTTTATCTTTGACAATCGCATGATTTTGGGGCATAAGATGTTCCAAGCCAAGCAAGTTCTTGCCAACTTTATTGTATTCTGCATCTCCAAAAAAAGAGTGCTTGGGTTGAATAATGACATTTTCTGGCCAACCTTCCTTACGCAAAAACAGATTATGCGAGAAGATTACTCTGGGAATCTGCTGAAGGCTATCTCCTTGTTGCTCTGGTTGATATTGATCACCTAAGACCACACTGCTCTCGCCTTCGATGTGAAATATGTTATTGGCAATCAGCACACCTTCACTGGTATTGGCCACCGCGATATTAGCCTGTATACCCTTTTGTACGATAATGGTATTATTGTAAAAATAACTGTTAAATGGACCGTTTCGCTTCTTTCCTTTACCGCTATATCCGCTCAACCAGAAGATTTTACCTTCCTGAAACGCTCCGCTTTCTCCTTTGATTCTATGACCATCATTGACACTTATATTGTATCTATAGCAGCAATTGTAGTTATTGCCCAAAATCTCGCAAAACCCTCCTGCATTGTTCATGCTCAGGTTATATTGTATGACGACATTGCTACAATTAAAGTCAATGTGAACACCCGCAGAATCGGCAGGTCCATTGGCATTCGTAAACCTATTTTTTTGTATCTGGATATTCTTTGAACCCCAGGTCCATAATCCGCTTCCCCTACCCCACTTTCTTGTATCAGAAGTACTTCCTGAATGATCCACTGTATTTCCTGAAACCATCACATCCCGTACACCACTCATCTGGATTCCCGGACCACCGGTATGTCTTACCTCACAATCCGTGATGTTAACGGTATGAATACGATGACTTGACCAATCTACTGACGAAGTCAATTTTAATCCGGTGTGACCCGTATTATTTATCTTGCAAGCTACGATATTGACATCACTAACCATTGCATCATTGTGGCTATTGATGATTCTAATTCCCCATCCATATGGTTGTGTTCCGTTGGCTGTTCGGACTTCATCTTCACTTCTCCTAACCTCCTGACTTCCGTAAAATATATCAAAAACATCTACCTTGTCTATGACCAGATTTCCAAAATCCCCGGCTTTATTGGCGAGAAATAGAATTCCACAACGCATGGGTTGAATCCCATGAGATGGAATTACCACCCTACCACCATTGGCAGTTACTTTAACATTATATATCTTAATTGATCTTGAATTTTTGATGCGAATGGCCGCTTCGTATCCGCTCCCATCAATGATCGCCATATCCTGACCATAACTGGTGATAACCATCCATTGGTCCTCTGAAGAGATCACTCCCTCTAAGTCTATCATTCCTTTGTAACGGTGACCTCCTGCCAGTAAAAGGCTATCTCCAGCTTCCCATTTAATATCATCTAAAGCACTTAGATTGAGGTAGGCAGAATTTATGTTCCTGCCATCGTTATTATTCGAGCCCTTCAGGCCATCGATGTAGATGTTCTTACCGGATAAATGGAAAGCAATGCCTAAGAAAATACAGACCAGGTAAATTCTCATTTACTTCAGAATTAATTCATGCTCTTGCAAATTCGCTCCCTTCACCACCTCTTTATAAGCTTCGAGCATTTCCTTTAACTTCTCCGGCTTCGTAGACGCTAAATTAACAGCCTGGCCGATATCTTCTTCCAGGTTGTATAATTGGTATTCAACTGCATTACCTAGTTCAATATTGACCGATTTGTTTACCGCAGGGCCCCGATGTGGCGGAATCATGACAAATTTCCCTTTGCGAAATGCGGTTCTGGAAGTGGCCTGCATGACCAATTGGTCTCTTCCCTTTTCTGAACGCCCATAAAGTACATCCAATAAATTCTGGCTGTCCTCTGTGTTCATTTCTTTCCCGACAAGTGCAGCCAGGCTGGAATACAGATCGACCTGCGAAACAAGTGCATCAGAAACTTTAGCTTCCAATTGACCTTCATGATAAATAATAAACGGAACCCTGGTACCCGCTTCGAAAAGACTGTATTTTCCTCCCCTCAAAGCTCCTGCGGGAGTATGATTACCCAATTTTTCAACGGCATCGTCGTAGTAGCCATCATTTAAAACAGGCCCGTTATCACTGGACAAAATAATGAGTGTATTTTCCAGCAATCCCTCTTCTTCTAAAGTTTTGAGAAATTCACCAATACACCAGTCGGCTTCAACGATGACATCACCTCGCGGACCCATACCGGACTGTCCAACGAATCTTGGATGGGGTGTGCGAGGCACATGTGGCTGCTGAAGCGCGTAGTACAGGAAGAAAGGTGCCTCTCTCTTCGTTCTGACATAATTTTGTGCCCTTATTAAAAAGGTATCTGCCATATTTTCATCGACCCACTTGGCATCTTCTCCACCTTTCATAAACCCTATTCTGGGGATTTGATTGACGATGCTATTATGGTGTCCATGATGCCACATCATTTTCAGATCCGCATCCTCGTCCTTCCCTGTTGGTTCACCTGGAAAATTTTCCTCATAGCTGACTTCAATGGGATCATTTTTATCCCGTCTAACAACATTTCCATTTTCAATATAAACGGTTGGAACCCTGTCCTGAGTGGCAGCCATTATATATGAATAATCAAAGCCTACCTCATTGGGGCCTGGTGAAATGTGCTCATTCCAATTGACATTTCCGTTTCCTAATCCAAGATGCCATTTGCCTACAATTCCTGTATCATAACCAGCAGTTTTTAACATTTTAGGTAGGGTCGTTTGTGAAGTATCGATCAGTAAAGGTGCAGTTCCGGAAAGTATTCTTGCATTTTGATTTCTCCAAGGATAAACTCCTGTCAATAATGAAAATCTGCTAGGAGAACATGTTGCAGAAGAAGCATATCCATTGGTTAGCCTGATTCCATTATTGGCCAATCTGTCCATATGGGGGGTCTTCAATTCTGTTGCTCCGTAAGCTCCTACATCACCATAACCCAGGTCATCCAGGTAAATTATGACGATATTGGGTAAGTCACCTTCAGTCGCATCTTCCACAGGAGGCTGCGTACCACATGACATCAGCACAAAAATCGCAAGAATAGTAGGAATTAGTATAAGTTTCATCATTTCTTAGTTTCAGGTCTTTTAAATCGATCGGGATGATTAGCTTCATATTGATCATTTTGTCTTAAACCCAGGAAAACTGGATCTTGCAATGAATGATACCATTCATTAAACTTTGTCCATTCCTCTTCGTAGGTCTTTTTATTGCGGTCAATGGTATTTTCAGACTCATCGATGTCTTTTTCAACATTATAATACATCCTGTTTCCATCCATATCGATGAGTTTATTTTCTCCGGATCGCATGGCGTAATGCTTTTGATCATATTTTCGCCAATAGAGGAAAGGATGCGGTGGGTGGTCAGTGTCACCGGAAATATATGGAATCAGATCTACTCCGTCTATCTCATTTTTCGTGTCAATGTCAGGGGCGATCTGTCCAACCATCGTTGCAAAAATATCCAATGAAATAACAGGCTCTTCAAATGTCAAGCCTGGAGGAATAACGCCCTTCCACTTCATGGCAAATGGCACTCTTAATCCTCCTTCAAAAACGTCTCCTTTCTTTCCCCTTAAAGGTGTGTTGAGTGAAGCATTTATCTTCAGTGGTCCTCCATTATCGGAAATAAAACAAACAATAGTCTCTTCTTCAAGTTCAAGTTCCTTCAACTTTTCTAGAATACCTCCCACACCATCATCCACAGCACTGACCATTGCCGCGTAGGTCCTTCTTTTTTCATCCTCGATATGACTAAATCTTTGCAAATACATCTCAGTCGCTTGCATTGGCGTATGTGGAGCATTGTAAGCAACATATAAAAAGAAAGGTTCTTCCTTGTACTTATCTATATATGAGATGGCCTCTCTGGAAATCGCATCAGTGAGATACTCCGTTTCCTCAATCCTCTCTTGATTTCTCAGTAGCTTGGTTTTATATCCATCAAATTGTGTTTTGGCCTCAAACTCATCTTTCAAAGTCCATTTCTCCGGAAAGTAATGATGGCCCCCACTTAAAAAACCATAGAAATCAGAAAATCCGCGTTGATTGGGATGCTGGGAATAATGTGCACCAAGATGCCATTTTCCCAAAGCCACACATTTATAGTCAGCTTTGGCCAGCACATCAGCTAGCGTTTCTTCTGCCAACGGGAGACCACTCAAGGAATCATTGGGCGTAAACAATGGATTCCTACTGAAGCCAAATCGATCCTGATATCTGCCTGTAATAATGCCTGCTCGACTGGGCCCACAAACGGGATAACTGACATAGCCATTGGTAAACTTAACACCCTCGTTGGCAATTCTGTCAATATAAGGTGTGGGAATTTCGGTAGAACCATTGAATCCCACATCAGCGTACCCCAAATCATCTGCTATGATCAATATCAGATTTGGTTTTTGAAGTTCCATCGATTTTTGTTGACCTTTAGTCTGCAGCGCACCGCAAACCAAAGTCAACAAAATCAAGTATGGAAAAACTTTCACTTTCATTTCTTAATACCCTGGATTTTCGATCAAATTAGGATTATCAGATATAATTCCCAAGCCCAGGGCGTAGTAGTAATTTCGTTCCGTATGGCTGCGCACATTGCCTCTATCTCCTGGGGCAGTTTCAATCGTGTACATCTTTGTATCGTAATTATATCGGAAATGCATCCTGGTTTTTTCCTTATTGTCCAATTCTTCCACAGCAATTCTCCACCTTCTTAAGTCCCAAAAGACATGCTGCTCAAAGGCTAATTCAACTTGCCTTTCCTGACGAATTCTATCCTCCGTTATTTCTCCTTTAGGAATAGCTGGCATGCCCGCTCTATCCCTGATTTCATCATTGAGATAGGTGGCCATATCACCATTGGGATCTCCTAAATAATAGGCAGCCTCAATGTAATTCAGCATAATCTCCGCAAGTCTGAAAATATGAAAATCAGTACTTGATAGGTTGGTACCTGTGGCAGGAAGATTTTCATCCAACCTCTTCCTGATTTGCAGAGAAGTTACTGCTGCGTTGATGTTCCTTCGGGGTCCGGCACCTCTCCATCCGTCTGAACCCGGAATAATAAATGAATTATCTGTACTTCGTTTCACTTCTCCATCGGTTGGGTCTGTGTAGTCGGTACTTCTGTGATAAAAGGCCGTTTGCCCTCTCCATATCATCCCCGGATAAGAAATCGAGGCACGCATTCTGGGATCTCTCTGGCCAAAAAACCATTCTGGGTCTACTGGTGTTGCATCATCATACAGTGCTCTGTCCACTTTGCCAGAACTTCCATCCATGAAATCAAATAATTCCAACTTTTCCAGGTAGACCGGATAATTAGAATTCCAACTGAATCCGTAGCCATCCGGATGAGCTGTCAAGTCCCAATCGTGTCCTTTTCCGGCAACCGCATCCCATTTTTCAGCTAAAATCACTTCAGGGTTTCCTGCTTCATCTATGAATAAATCAGTGAAATTCTGCACTTTATCTTCTTGCTTGCGATAAAGGGTAAATGGTCCGTCATCTAAGACTTCTTTTGAAGCAGCCAGGGATTTTTGATAATAGCTTTGAGCTTCTGAAGCCGGAAATCCCAACAAGCCGTCTAATTGAACATTTCCAAATTGAGCCACACTTGCAGCATACAACATCGCTCTGCTTTTCATGGCAAGCGCTGCCCACTTGGTCACTCTTCCATCATCATCTGCAATACCTGGTAATACTGCTGCAATTGCATCCATCTCACTACCAATAAAATCATAAACCTCTTTCTCTGAATTTCTGCTTACAAAAAGTTGGTCTTGTGTTGCGTCGATTGGTAAAGCTTCTGTGACAATCGGAACGCCGCCATATCGCTTAACCATTTCAAAGTAGGCATGTGCTCTTATAAATTTAGCTTCAGCCACCCTAACTTCCACGAACTCTGGATCAAGTGAAGATTCACCAAGCTTTTCTATGAAAATATTACATTGCCTAATATGGTCGTATGGCCAATAAGAAATAACACCCGCACCAGTTTCATTAAAAATCGGACCAATGACCTGGCCGAAGGGGGCCTGCCAAGGAGCAAAATTTCTGGATTCACCACCCATGGCATTGATCAAATTCATATTGAAGTTACTTTGTCCTGAAGTATACTGAAACAAAGCGTCACTGTATAAATCAGCTAAAAAAGCATTGGATAGATTTTCATCCTCGAAAACCAAATCCTCCTGTATGATGTCGTTTCTAGTAAGTTCAAATGGATCTGTACAAGCCTGAACCAGGGCAAGACAGAAAACTATAATATATATTTTATTCATTTTTATTCTTTTTTTGCTTAGAATGTAGTTCTTAACCCAATCGTGTAATTTCTGTTATTGGGGAAATTTCTGGAAGGATTACCGCCTGCCGATTCGGGGTCGAATGAATTGCGATAAATTCCCAGGTTTGAAAAAGTATGTAAATTCTCTGCCGCTGCATAAACCTGAAACTGCTGAATTCTTATTCTCTCTGTCATGGACTGTGGAATATTAAAAGCTAGATTGACGTTTTTAATTCGCAAATAGGTCACATCAATTCGATAGAAATCTGAATCCCTGCCATTGTTAACACCCGGTGATAATGTGGCAGCTGGAAGGGCAGCATTCGGATTTATGTTTTCACCAGGATTCTCAGGATCCGGTTGCCATCTTAAATCATAATGGTAAGTCAAAGGCGTAGAAAAGTTACTGAACATATTTCTCGCAGAACCATTGATATTGATGCTGAAATTTGAAGCCCCTTGTAACAACATATTAAAGCTGAAATTCTTGTAGGTGATTCCTGTATTCATTCCGTAAGAGATATCAGGTATGCCACTGGCATAACTAATCACTTGCTGATCCCTAAAATCAATGATGCCATCATCATTTTGATCTACGTACCGAATATCCCCAGGTCGAAGTGTTGAGTTGTCTCCATCATCCTGAATAATCGAATAGTTGTCTATTTCCTCCTGACTCATAAAAATGCCATCCGTTACATACCCAAAATTTCGATTAACCCATTGACCTTCACGACCATTGATTCTTAATTGATCCGGATCTGTAAATTCTTCCTCATCAAAAACATCACCCCATCTGGCCCTTGCGTAAGTGAAATTTGGTGAGATATTAATTCTCACATTGCCAATATTTTCACGATATGAAACCATCGCTTCAATCCCTCTATTATTTTGACTATTTAGATTGACTAAAGGAAGCGACCCTCCAAAGGTGCTTGGAATTTCTTTCAAATTTTCACCGAGTAATCCATCCCGTTCTCTGTAAAAAACATCCACTTCCGCTGCCAACTTACCTTGTAAGAAGGCCATCTCTAGTCCTAAATTATAGATGGTAATCTCTTCCCATGTCAATAATGGGTTCACCAATCCTAAAGTTACGATTTGTGGTTGCACAGAGTTGTTTCCTAATAAATAAGGATCGTTTGTATTGACCTGCCTGTAACCGGTCAAGTAATCAAAACCACTAAGACCATTAGCTGTATCATCTCCTAACTCGGAGTAGGAAGCCCTCAATTTTAGTCGATCTAAAAAGCCTGAAGTACCCGCCATGAATGGTTCCTGTGAAATGATCCATCCAGCTGAAAAACTTGGAAAATAGCCCCATCTCTTTTCTGGCGCAAATAAAACATTGCCATCAGCTCTGAAAGTGGCTTCAAACAAATATCGATCTGCAAATTTATAGTTTAGCCTCCCCACCAAACTTTTACGGCCGATGTCAGCACCCGAAGATCCATTGTTCGTTTGAAAGTCTTCTGATCCCGTGAACAGTTCTGGGATGGCAGTAGACAATAGATTATCTCTTGAGGCAGAAATAAAACTAAAAGTTCTGGTCTGTTGCTCACCCAATGCCAAGAACTTTAAATCATGTTGACCTAAAGACTTTTCATATTCTAGTGAAACTAGAGGATAAAGTTGATTACTCCTGAATTGGTAATCGGAAATAGAGCTAGTAGGACTATTAACCCCCTGGTCGATGTACGAATCGGTCGCCGGATCGTATTGCCAAACATGATATGGTGTTCTTAGATTCTTAATGGATCTGTTGACCTGTACAGTATTGAGCTCTCCTCTAATTTTCAATCCTTCTATGAAAGGAAGTTTATATTGTAGCGCCATTCTACCTCTGAAGGTGTCGTCTCTTCTTTTGTTCCAACCAAAATCAGACTGTGTAGAACTTGCTATTGGATTTCTTTGACTAAAGCCTGTATAGGGTACTCCAAGTGTGGGGTCAGGAAGAGTAACAGGATAAATCGGTTGGGCAGTAGCCAGATCATTGTATACACCATTGATATCTCTTGCAGATTCTCTGAAGTCGTAACGATAGGAAAGGTCCATTGTAAAGAGAATATTCTTAGAAACATCTATGTCAATATTGGTTCTGGCATTCAACCGATCATAGTCATAATCCCGGGAAGCAAAATAACTCTCCTGCTGCGTAAATCCAAGCGAGGAGAAATATCGCGCGTTTTCTGAACCTCCGGATACTTTTAAACTGTGTTGCTGAAGTGGAGCAAAATTATTAAATAGCGCGCCTGTCCAGTCACCTCCCTCAAATCCTGGTGCACCTTCTTGATAATTTCTAAGGTCTTCTTCAGTGAAAGTGGCATTAATATCTCCTACATCCAGTAAGTCTGCCTCCCTTGAAAGTTCTACGAATTCTCCGGCATTAACGTGTTGCAATGCTGCTGTAGCTTCTTGAAAAGTAATACTGCCATCATAGGAAATCTTCGGCGGACCACTTGATCCCCTTTTCGTGGTGACTAGTATGACACCATTACCGGCCCTGGAACCATACACAGCAGCCGAGGCATCTTTCAAAATATTAATACTCTCGATGTCATTGGGATCAATTCTGGTTAGTCCTCCGGTCATCTGAACACCATCCACCAGCACCAATGGCTCTCCTGCAAATCCTCTTATTCTAATGGAAGTATCGTCACTGCCGGGTAAACCTGAATTCTGTTTTGTAATAACACCAGGCGTTCTTCCCGCAAGGAGTCCTGTAGTACTTGCTGTTGGAACCATGGTCAGCTCTTCGTTTTTAATACTGGCAACTGACCCCGTCAAATTAGATTTCTGTTCGGTTCCATAGCCGACCACAACCACTTCATCCAGTTGAGCAGCTTCCTCACGCAATGTAATATTGTAATCTGTAGTCTCATTGACTGCAACTTCACGCGTAAAATACCCTAAATACGAATACTGTAAAATAGCGTCTTCGCTAACTTCAATGGTATAGTTTCCGTCGATGTCGGATATCGTACCATTATTTGTGCCTTGCTCTGAAATGGCAACCCCGATTAGCGGAATTCCATTAGCGTCTGAAACACTTCCTTCCACTACGATCTGCGATGACAATTGAGTAGTGAATATCAGCAGCACTAATAGCAGAAGTGGTGAACCAAAATTTGATCTTTTTACCATACTGTTAATTTTTAAAGAATTGAAAGTTATCTCAGATTTAAAGTTGAAAATAACTGTCCATTATACAGGGGAACAAATCGATCAAATCAGGGGTACATATTGTTCAAATGCCCTGAATTCAGACTTTTATAGTCATAAGAGATGGATGTTCAGTAATTAATTTTTTTCATGCAATGCCATGCGATACATCTTACTTCTTTTCAAAGGATTCGCAAAATCAGTTGTATTTTACTTGTGTTTTGACGAGGTGTTCACGGTGGACATGATCGATTAAGTGAAACTCAGAGGGATTAACTTCATATTGCTTCTTAAAGCACTTCCTAAAATATTTAATGCTGCTAAACCCTGACTGGTATGCAATTTCTGTCACCGTCAATTTTCTTTCCCTGAGAAGTGAAGCTGCATATCTTAATCTGACATCTCTTATTAATTCCACCAGTGACTTTCCAGTAACCAATTTAACTTTGCGATACAGATTAGAACGACTTTGGCAAAGTTTTTCACTCAATGACTCAACGTCCAGATCACTATTATTTATATTTTTCTCAATGTGCGCGATCGCTTCGCATACTAATAATTCATCTTCATTCAGACTGTTTTTTTCTATGGGTAAAAGATGCATTTGGCGTCGATAAAATTCGCGTTGAAGTTCTCGGTTTTTCAAAATCGCCCTGATTTTCATTTGCAAAATATTTGCACTGAAAGGTTTACTGATGTAGTCTTCCGCTCCTTTTTCTAGTCCATTGAGCTGATAGACGATAGAAGTACGTGCCGTGAGCAAAATCACTGGAATATGGGCTGTAGCTTCATCACTTTTAATCTTTTCGCATAAGGCGATTCCGTCAAGTACGGGCATCATCACATCACTCAATATTAAATCAGGTTCAAATTCAAGAGCCATTTCGAATCCTTCCTTACCATCATAGGCACATTCTGCATGAAATTCCTTCTCCAGAACACTTTTAATGTAGCTGTTGATTTCTGGGTTATCTTCCACAATCAACACTTTATACTGTTTCTCCTTATTCAGTAAACCGTTGATATAGGCATCACTCGATTCTGCTGTCGTCACATATACTTCATCGATTTCATGTGAAAAACAAGAAGGTGATGGATGGTTTATTTCTAGGACTTCTTCTGCTTTCAAATGCTCTCGACCTTGAGGTAATCTCACAATGCATTCAGTACCTTGATTTTCAGCGCTCTCGATGTTGATTTCACCACTGTGTAGTTCCACCATACCCTTGACCAGAGACAACCCTAAGCCTGTTCCCAGTGTATCACTGGCAGAGACATTCTTAACTTGATAGTAAGGATTAAATACTTTGGCTATTTCTTGCACTTTCATTCCCCGACCATTATCTAAAATTCTAATTTCCACATAGTTCTCGACCAACTTTTTTTCAGTCCAGACGGCATTCTCGTGCATATGACCTACCTCATTGATTTTAAAGACAATCTTTCCGTTTTTAGGGGTGTACTTGTAAGCATTCATCAGCAAATTCATCAAAATGATTTCAAGTTTGGGCGCATCGAAATAAAGTTCTGAATACTTCACATTAGAACAGAATTGGTAATTAATATCTTTTTTATGAGCGCTTTGCGAGAAAAGCAAAAACAATTCCTGCGAAAATTTCACAATGTTCTGTCGCGATGCATTCAACTTCATGTTACCGGTCTCCATCTTGCGAAAATCCAGTAGTTGATTGGTTAAATTCAGCAGCCTATTGGTACTTTTTTGCATTAGATCAAGCTTATTTTTTGCCTTATGACTAAGCTTGGGTAATAGTAAAATTTCTTCTAGCGGCCCTTTAATCAGGGTCAATGGTGTTCTTAATTCATGCGATATTTTAGTGAAAAACGACAATTTAGAACGGTCAAGTTCATGTTCTTTTTCAGCCAATAGAAGTTCATTCTGCAAACGAAATTGCTTCTCTGTAAACTTCTTAAAGAGAAATAGTCCCAAAAGCATCAGCAAGGTGTAACACAAATAAGCCCAAATGGTGACGTACCATGGTTTTTTGATCAAGATCTCAATACTCGCGATTTCGGGAGACCACCTCGCATCACTGTTTGATGCTTTCACTTGAAATTGATAATTTCCGGGAGGAACATTCAGATAATTGGCTTGCAGATTCGGGTATTTCACATGTGACCAGCCTTCATCATGTCCAGATAGTCTGAACTGATATTGATTATTGGTAGGTGCATTGAATTGCAATCCTACAAAACTAAAGGTGATGTTATTATCATCAGCAGGGAGGACGAAGGTTTCAATGCCCTGAGAGGGAGTTAGTATATATTCATTTTTACCATCGTTTATTTTTACCTGTGAAATGACCACTTCCGGCACGATGGTATCATACGTGATGTCTTGTGGTAAGAAGTAATTTACGCCATTGATACCCCCGAAATAAAGTCTGTTTTCTCTATCTTTGAAACTAGCTCCTACTTTAAAAGAATTGCTTTGCAAACCGTCTTCATAGTCAAAGTGCTCAAAAGTTTCCTCTTGAACCAAGACTTTTGTAATCCCTACCCCACTTAGCCATAGATTACCACATTCGTCTTCCAGTACACCCTCGACATCATTGTCGATCAGCCCATCAGTTGTGGTATACCGACGAAATCTCAAATCACCAGATACATCATTTTCGATGACCCTGTTCATCCCTCCTCCTAAAGTTGCAACCCAAAGAATGGAATCTTCCGTTCTTACAATCTGCCATGTATGATTACTGCTGATACTATTAAAATCTGATGGATCATATTGATACGAGTCAACATGATACTCATGATCCTCAGTACTAGTTATGGCTTGCAGGCCAGCATCTCTGGAACCGACCCAGATCTTATGAGCTAACTGATCGTAATAAACATCTGTAAGATTGCTGCTCACCAATCCATTAGGTTGACCCTCTTTACTGTTCAATCTTTCTACTGTATTGGCTTCCAAGTCAAAAATAAACAGGCCTTCCACAAAGGTAGACACCCATAATCTGTGGCTGCTGTCAATGGTCATTCTCATCAGGTTGTCAAATGATGAAAGATCTCCATTGACCTCGCTCCTGATATTGTAAAATGACAATTGACCCCGGTTTTCTCGTACTTTGAATAAACCCCGGTGCTTGACGCCAATCCATAAGGTGTGATCTGGTCCCTCTTTGATAAATGAAATATACTGACCCAGAAAAAAATGTTGCATTGGGATATGATCACCATCAGCATCAGCATCAGTGCTAAAAATGGTCAAACCATCCCTGTAACCTATCCATTTTCTGCCACGATGATCAACGTAAATTGAAGATACTATCCGATCTGGATCTTCCTCATTGATGATCTTTTTGAACTGCTTTTTGATGAGACTTGTAAAATATATCCCATAACCTACAGTGGGTAGCCATAGGACTCCAAAACGATCCTGAAAGAGAAATGAACAATGCTCTATCCCTATATCGATTACTTTTCCACTCGAAGTTTCAATCTTATAAACATGGTTTAAATTAGAAAACCAAATCTCGTTGTTAATATCTACCAACAAGTCTCGAAATCGCACCTCTTCTTCCAAGTTCAGGTCATGCTTTTTCTCATAGTTCCATTGACCTAATCTCCAATTAAAGATCACTACTTCATCGCTTGATAAGGTATATAACCGATCGTCTTTGTAATAAATCTTTTGAATATTTGTGGTATGGCCAACAGGCAAAAGTACCTGCGAAATGACACCCTGATGATCTAATAATTCAATGGTTCCATCGCTCAAAAGGCATAACAAGCCTTGCTCGCTGAGCATAAATGATGATAGTCTGGCACGGCTTGATTTGCTTTTAGACAAGAGCTGAAGACCTCCTGCAAATTCACCTTCATCCACCGGTATTTTGATCAATCCCACTCCCTCTATGAAAGCTATAAATTGCTCTTGAAAAAGATAGAAATCGGTACCTAATTGGCCATCCGTGTACAGACCACCCAGAGCAGACAAATTCTGTTTTCGAAACTTCATGCTGTGAGGATCAAATGAAAAGAGACCTTTATGTTCTATATTAATCCAAATAAAACCGTCTTCATCCTTTTCCAGCTGAGTGATTCTGTTTCCAGGAATGGAAGTACTGTCGTCTACATCAGATTTGAAAGTCTTCATCTGGTAGCCATCATACTTGTTTAATCCATTATTAGTGGCAATCCAAAGATATCCGTCATGATCTTGTACCAGATCCATGATGTCGCTGTGCGCCAGGTGTTCATTGACAGTAATTCGATTAAAAGTATGGGATTCGCCTTGAGCCTTGATCAGTCCAAAAGACAAGGTGAACAGAATACAGAAAATAACGAGTGTTCGCATTGATCAAATTTAAAATGCCTTTTTGGATAGTCTCAATTTAATAAAATTATCGACGATAGGTACAAGATCCAGGCTCAACTCTTATTTAAAAAAGATCGTGTTTAATGATCAAACACTTTCATTTATGGCTTTTACCTTTCTCTCTGCTGGCCACACAGTTCATCCATGTGAAGCACTCGATCTGCCAGGCGCTCAGCCTCTATTCGCGAGTGAGAAACATGGAGCATGGTCACCTTATGTTTACGTTGCAAAACCTTTAATACGGAGATCATATCTTCTTTAGTTTCATCATCTAAAGCGCTTAATGGTTCATCCAGACACAATACCGAAGGCTTAAAACTCAGCGCTCTGGCTAATGCCACACGTTGTATTTCGCCTCCACTAAGATTGGTCGTACTTCGATTTAATAAATTCAATATTCCCAGTTCATCTGCCAATTCATTCACTCTGGTTTTTATGGAAGCTTTTGGCCACTTCCTCAACTTGAGAGGAAATGCAATATTTCCCATCACACTCATATGGCTGAACAGCGCACCATCCTGTGGCACGTAACCAATTTGTCGCTGACCCGGATCAAGAGAAGTGATGACCTTGTCACCCAAAAAAATCTCTCCATGTTCGATATTTCGCAGGCCACAAATGACTTCTAGAATGGTCGACTTCCCACTACCTGTCTTACCCATAAGAACGACATACTCGCCTTCGCTCAAATTAAATGTGATTTGTTTAAGTATAAAATCTCCCTGGTTGATATGTAAATCCCTGACCTTTATCATCTGATAGCATTTCGATCACCGAGATAACGGACAATAAACAACACTAAAAACCCTGCTAATATCATGAGGAGAGATACCGCTACAGCTGCTTCAATATTTCCAACAGACATTTCAAGGAAGACTGTAGTGGGTAATACCTCCGTACGCATTCTCGTAGCACCAGCAAAAATCAATATGGGACCAAATTCACCTAAAGCTCTTGCCCACGCTAGCGAAGCTGCTGTTAAAATACCATTCTTTGCCTGAGGTAACAAGACTTTAAAAAAAGCCTGCCGCCTATTACATCCCAAGGTCAAAGCCACTTGCTCCTGCCTTTCATGTATCTGGTCAAATGTCACGTACATCGTTCTTACAGCAAAAGCACAGGCCACCATAAATTGTGCTAGAATAACTGCTCCTATGGTGTAGGTAATACGCACCTGACTTTCAATCCATTGGCCTGGAACAGTCTGAAAAAGTATCAAAAGACTGAGACCGATAACCAGAGGTGGCAATACAATGGGAATATCGACTATCGCATCGACGATTCGCTTCAATCTAAATTCAACCCTCGCCATAATATAACCAAGAGGAATAGCTACCAGTAAACTCAGCAACATTGTTATCGTGCTGGTGACCATACTTAATTTGATGGCATACCTGATTTCGGGAGTGGCGATGGCCTCCAAAATATGATCTGGTGAAGTATATGAAAAATCAGCAACGATCATAGCAACAATTAGCAAAATATAGGTTGAAGCGATCACACCCATGATCAGATAAAACCCAAGGTTTGATCGGGATGGTTTATGCTGATGATATTTCTTAGACTCGCTAATGATCATTTGTCTTTTTATACTCTAAATCAGCAAAAATCTGTAGAGCATCTGCATCATTTGAAATAAACGCTATGAAGTGACGAGCACCACTCTTATTTCTAGAATGCTTAAGCAGAGCAATACTCACATTTTGAGATTCTTCTTGCAGCGAGGCCATTTCTACAGCCTGAAGATCATCATAATGATTGAGCATTGCATTCCAGACTATACCAGCATCCGATGTTCCCAGTTTTATGCTGTTGGCCACTTCGCTAACTGTTGGTACGAAAGCCACAACTTTCTTTTCTATTTTCGAAAACATTTCCTTCTGTTCCAGAATTTGTTTGGTCTGTCTGCCAATGGAGGCAGCTTCAGGATTGGCCAACACCACATCTACATCATTTCTTAAAAGATCTTCTAAAGTATGCACGTTTTTAGGATTCCCTTTCTTTACGACAATGACGGGATAAATATGAGCAAGTGGCACTGAATTCGCTATCAGGTCATATCGTTCTGCATCGACAACAAAACTCTCGTCTGCTGCCAGGTACAGGTCCCCTTGTTTTGAAACCCGAATATTAGAAAGCAGGGTTCCAGAACCACCATATTGTATTGCAATTTTAACATCAAATTTTGATTCATAAACATCGACAACTTTCTCCATTACGGGCTTCATGACTGCCGCACAAAAAACCAACAATTGCTCATGATCGGCCTCCTTGCGATCACAGGAAAGTAAAATCGTTATCGATAGCAGAATGATGACCACATGGATCCTTCTAAAACAAAAAATCATGTTGTAAATGTAATAATTTAATGGTCTTACTACAGTTGTAAATGAAAAAAGCCCGCGCAGTAAAACTGCGCAGACTTCAAAATTCGTCCTTTATGTAATGGTTTAAACTTTTAACTCGCCTTCCACGCTGTCATCCATGGTTTTACCTGTCACTACCGAAGCCAGCATTTTGGCCATGGCTACTAATTTTCCATGTTTGGTATCCCAATAAAATCCTTCCTGGGGCACAAATTTTAATAAACTGAGATTAGGATCAGTTGGACCTTCTGGAAACCATGTTTTCACCATAGGAGACCACAACTCTTCTATTTTTTCCTGATTGTCTACAAATTCGGTTTTACCATAAAGGCTTAGATAATTACTGGAGCCATCGTCTACGATTAGCAGCTGAGTTTTCGGATCTCTCTTCAAAATCTGATTTCGTTCACTATCTGCAGCGCTAAAGAACCAAATGATTCCATTGTCTTCTACTTTTTGAGTTGACATTGGAGTGGCATGAAATGGTTGATTTTCTAAATCACAACAAAACATCATCATGGTCCCACCACCTGTCATATCTTGAATTTTCTTAATAGCGTCTTTATTCGATAAAGGTTTGATATCTCCCATATTTTTTTGTAAGTCTTACTGCTTCGACTGATTTATTGTTCGAATAAAAAAAGGTCCGACTTTGGAAAAGTCAGACCTCACAACTACTAATCTGTTCAATTCAAAAACAGAGTTAACCTTTTCGAATCAGAATATCACCATGATATGTACTTAGCATGTACTCCTGACCACCAGAACCTACATTACCATGTCTCCATCCTCCTATTTCTATCTTTGTCTTACTACCACTTTGATTAACTTTTTGGACAGGGGAGTCCATATTCAGTTCAAAATCTGTGTATATATCACCCTTTGTCGTTTTCAATTTGGTTTTAAAAACACTTCCAGCAGGTAATGTAATGTCTACATCTCCATGGTAAGTTGTCAGCGCCATAGGAACTGATGTATCCACGGCTCTGAAAGTGGCTTTGATTTCTCCGTGATGCGTATTAACATTGGCTGATGAACCTACATCTTCCAGCGTTACCTGTCCATGGTGAGCATCAATTTCGGAAGTCCCATCAATTCCTTTGACATAAACATCTCCATCATGATGGGTATGAAGATCGACATCGAAATTTTTAGGTACCTTGACTTTCAAGTGTGTGGTGGTCTGACTTCCTGTCTCAATTCTGATGGTATTGTTCTCTTCAACAATCTCTGCATTATAGGCGCCTGCCGAAATCTTCTTTAAACCATTTCTGCTGTCACCCCAGGAATTACCGTCATTATCATCACCTTCATCCGTAATGAGTGTTACGATGACTTCATTACCGCTGTGAGCTTCTACGGTCATGCTGCCCCTGTGAGAACTTGCTTTGAGAACACCTGGCGAGCCGGGTTTAGAAAGCGTCACTTTAATTTCTTCACTCTTGGCTTGCTGAGCATTTCCCGATAAGGTGAAGCCCAACAAAATTGCAATTACTATATTCAATATTTTCATTTTATAATTATTTTAATTCTTTGTAATGTATGTATCTCCATGGTGCGTTCTGTAGGTAAGCTTACCATTGCCATTACCTACTTTAATGTTTGTCTCTCCACCGTATTTATATTTTGTTTTCCTCCCGTCTTCAATGATACTTACTTTCTGAGCGACGAATTCATAATCGTAATCAATGTAAAAATCCCCATGATGACTATCCATAGATGCCACCGCGTTTAGTGAAGGAAAGGTGGTTCTAATATCCCCATGGTGTGTTTTGTAAACACCACTTGTAACGTTATTTCCAGTATGCTCAACAGTGACATCTCCATGATGAGATTTAGCTATTACTTCTTCGGCACCAGTCTTGGCTTTCACACTTCCGTGATGTGTCTTGACGGTGGTTTTCCCTTGAATTCCGATGACGTCCACATCTTTTCGATGTGTGGCAGCATATAAATTCTTTTCAGGCGGTATGGTGGCTTCAATTTCAAATTCGTATTCCACTCCGTATTCCTTGATATTACCTTTCGACCAGTTGTTCCAGGAAGGTCCGTTATAATAACTATTTCCCTCATCGTCAACTTTAAAGAACTTTTGTGGAGCAACCATAAAAACAATGAATTCTCCATCGATGACGGTCGTGTCCAGGTAAACTTCTTCCTTTGCTTTGGCCAGCTCACTGCCAGATCCTGAGGTGAGTGTTCTTTTTACTTTGAGACTAAGCGTCTTTCCAGGCTTGGCATTGACCGTGACATTGCCGTTGTAATTATGGATACGAATATTTTCATAAGCGGAAACATCGAAATCCATGTTCATATTGTCTGTACTTTTTTGGCTGTAGGCCAATGATGCAGTCATCATAACCGCTATTATTAGTAATACTCTTTTCATTTTAGAATCTTTTTTTTTAAATAAAATTTATGTCAATGGTCAGCAGAAATGGCCGGTTTCAGCTGTATAATTGTGCACTTATTACTTACAATTTCATTACCGGGGCTAGAGCCTCTTCTAACTGCTCTTTAAATCCATCTTCCAGTCGATCAGAGCGAAACAATTGCAACCATTCATCTTTTGATTCCGATTCATCAAGACTTATCATCACTTCTGCCAATGTCATCTGTATGATCGGAGAGGTCTGATAGGGAATCGCTTTGATCAGATTCTCTCTTACCTTAGGATTATCCGCATAATGTAACATCGCTTCTATAGCACTTAATCTAACATTGACATTGGGATCATTCAACAATGCTCGATTTAACGCTTCGATGATCTTTTTGTCCAATTTCGGAGCGTTCTTCATTTCAGAGATGTCTTCTAATCTACTCATGGATGAATTAGAGGTCAATACGATGTTTTCTTGATTCAACAAATCATCTTCAACCATCATCATCTCGTGATCTCCTCTATCAAGCAGGTAAAATCCGATCAAGGCTCCTACCATGAAAATTGAAGCGGCTACAGCTATATTTCTAAACCAGATCGTGCTCCTTCTTAGCTTCAATTTTTGTTTAGGTTCCGCAGCTAACTTGGCATAAAAGCCCTGATCCATATCAGATGATGGCTCTACCATTTCCAATTGATCGAGTTGCCTTAAAGTATTATACATTGATATCAACTCCTCTCTACAGGCAATGTGCTTCTCAATAAAAAGATCAAAGCCATTTTCAGACAAGCCTTCCTGAATCTCTTCTAATAATTGCTCCTTAGCATGTGCGCAATCTCTTGAATTTTCCATTTTATTGTAATTCTAATTTGCTCATAATTAATTTCAAATCCTCAAGCCCCCTACGGATCCTTGATTTAATATTGGTCTCTGTACTATTGGTCAATTGTGCAATGTCTTTGTACTTCATTCCCTGAAATCGACTGAGTACGATTGCTTCCTTTTTCTTACTATCCAGTCTGTTTAAAGCAATCTGTAATATTTGGTGTTTTTCCTCTTGCTCCATCGCTTTTTGAACACCTTGATCTTCATCATAATGGTTGTACAATGCCTCCTCATTTGCTGAATGCTTCAAAACATCTTTTTTTGCTACAGAGTCCAGAAAAAGGTTTCGTGCAATGGAGTACAACCAAAAATTAAAGGGCTGACCTCTTTTATAATGGTGATTAAATCGAAGGACTTTGATAAAAGTGTTTTGTACTAAATCTTCACTCTTCAATTTATCGTTGGTCATCCTGTAGAAATAGTAAAATAGATCCTTCTTATGCCTTTCATACAGGATTCCCACTTTCCCAGTTTCGCCGTCCTGTACCAACTGTATGATTTCGTTATCGCTTTGCAAGTCCTTTTTCTTTGAATATAAACACAAATACGATGGCATTATTAAAAGGTTGCAATCCATCAGTTTTTTTTATATAAAATCACCCTAAAGGGTGAGGATTGCTCTTACGACTTGAACTAGATTGGAAGACAAAAGAAATGAGTTATCTGACTGAACAAGAAAAAAAAGAACAAGCTTTTCCCGCTGCATATTCTTCTCAAAAAAATATCAACCAGGGAAATTCCCTGATGCCTCCTCCACTGCAATTCTCACTTCAATCGGGAAGCTCTTCGACTCAAAGTCATGACTGGGCAGCTGATTATAGCAGATTGCTTAACGATGACATAAATTTTGTCAATGAATCTGAAATACTGGGGGCCAAACTGGTCATGCCGGAAGATCATGGCAAATACCGTGTTTATCATGATCCTCAAACAAAGGAGCCATGGTTTATTGGGGAAATTGGCAATCAATTTTACCAGCCATACACTCAAGGGTATCGAGATTTGGTCAAACCTGTGAGAAAGATTGAACAACAAAAATATGTTCAATTTAATAGTGCAAAACTTAAGGTACTTTCCGAAGGTTCCCCATTGACAGTTGATAGTGGAGGGACTATTGGCGTAAATGGCAATAAGCTTGGATTTGAATTCAATGTTGCAGATGGAAGCTTTGCTATTAAAACAGACTTGCTTCCTCTTGGAGAATTATCAGGTAATATCTGGAAATTTCCGTCTTGTGGATTGGAAGCTGAATTCAAACCTCAGCTTGGACTTATCTCTTTCGATCCCAGTAATTATTCTTTTGAAATTGAAATCACCATTCCCGGAGCACCACTTTCTCCTGCAATCATACTAGGAGGCAAACTGAACCAACCCTTGATAAAGGAAGATTTTGAACACCTGATCACCAGGGAATTTTTTCCATTCATTGGAGAACTGTTGGATGCTTTAAATCAATAAGAAGGTATAGATAAGGTTCTTACATCTAAAATACCTCATCATTCTATCCCTGGATTTTTATCACGATATAATTTTTATTACTTTAGAACTGGTCTCTAAAGGCCACTGATATTTTATAAAACCTAAACTCATGCAGCAATTACTTTTTCCTTTAATGATCACGGCATTGATGCTTTCGGCCTGTGGTGGTAACTCCACCGACCAGGTCTCTAAGCTCAGCAACAATGTTTCTGAAAAAAACAAAACAGGCAGTTCTTGTCTGGCAGAACATGCGATGGAACCTTGCAATATTTTTGATTTAAACCAAATCGCTGGATGGTTAGAGATGGCAGCTGCAGAATTAGAGCAGAAAGGACCTCCTGAGCTGGAAAATGCACCCAAACTATTAAGTAATCCCATGGTAAGATATTGTAACTACAATTGGTCGACTGGCAGAAAACAAAGTCTCACTGTCGGTTCTAGAACTATTGAGGTGGACAAGGATAACACCATTGGAATCGGTGGTTTCAAATTGTTGGACAAAGAAGAAATCGATAAGCCCTATGGTGAATATTTCGATAACTACTACCGAACCATGACAGATGAAGAGGTTGCTGCCTTCCATAAGAAAGTTGAAGAAGAAATGGAGGAGGAATCAGAGCAGGTCAAATCGGCAGCAAAAACAATCACGAGTATGATTCCAAAATCTTTTTTTACAAAAGCAGAGGGCATTGGAGACAAAGCGGTTTTGGAAGGCAACGATCTAAACTCGGAAGCAAGGGTGCATACCTTACATGGCAATATAGTCTTCACCGTAATTTCAGATTTAAGCGAAAATTTTGACGAAAATGCCACTATGGCCAAGCGTCTGGCTAAAGAGGCAGTGGCTTCGTGTAATTAACGTTTGAAATAAATCAATTCTAATCTGCAAATTTTCCTATTTTCGGCTTCTTACAAATTTAAAATTATGAAGCTGAAAATATTAATATTATCGCTGGGCTTATCATTTGCTTTAATGGGACAAGACGATCAAAGTTGGTTCCGTTATCCCTCTGTTTCACCAGATGGCAGCGCGATTGTTTTTACCCATAAAGGGGATCTTTATAGGGTATCATCTAAGGGCGGAACCGCAACAAGACTTACATTTCATGAAGCTCAAGACTACATGCCTGTTTGGTCTAATGATGGCTCTAAATTGGCATTTGCTTCCAATCGATATGGGAATTTTGATGTTTATGTCATGGAAGCAAATGGCGGTGAGGCGCATCGAATTACATATCACTCTAATGATGAAGTGCCTTACACTTACACGCCTGATGATAAAAATATTATGTTCGGAGGCATCAGGCAGGATCTGGCCAGTCATCGCCAATTTCCACATGGGTCTCAATCCGAATTATACAGTGTACCTGTTGAAGGTGGACGAGTAGATCAGGTTTTCACCTTTCCTGCCGAAGATCTAGAAATCAATTCCAACGGCACTATGTATTATTATCATGATAAAAAAGGAGGAGAAAACCCCTGGCGAAAGCATCATGTTTCTGCCATCACCAGAGATATTTGGTCTTACGATGTGGCATCAGGCACGCATTCTAAAATCACTGATTTTATAGGAGAAGACAGGCAGCCTATCTTAAGCCAGGATGAAAAATCACTATACTATTTGAGCGAAAAGAGTGGTGTATTTAATGTTCATCGGCTTAACCTTGACGACCCGGCTCAATCGGAACAACTGACTAATTTTGAGTTGCACCCTGCAAGATTTCTAAGCCGTGGGGATGGTTTATTGGCATTCGGTCACCATGGAGAGATATATACAATGAAAGATGGTGAATCACCCGCTAAAGTAAACATTGACATAAAGACACAAGGAAGCATAAACATTGATAAGTACATTTCTATCAATGGAGACGTACAGGAAATGGCCATTTCCCCTAATGGCAAAGAGATTGCATTCATTTCAAGAGGTGAAGTTTTTGTAACTTCTGTAGAAGAATCTTTCACCAAAAGATTAACCAACACACCGGAAGCAGAACGATTTATAACGTGGGGACCTGAAGGCAAGTCCGTATTGTATAGTTCTGAGAGAGATGGCAAATGGAGCATCTATCAGACCACCAAAGCTAGAGAGGAAGAACCCTTCTTTTTTGCTTCTACCCTACTGGAAGAAACTGTGGTCATTTCAAACGATCAAGATAATTACATGCCTCGCTACTCACCTGATGGCAAAAAGCTGGCGTATATAGAAGGAAGGAGAACGCTGAAAGTTAAAGATGACTCAACCGGTACAGAAGTCACGTTATTGACACCTGAAGATTTGTTTCACATGAGAGATGGTGATAAGTATTTTCGCTGGAGCCCGGACAGCAAGTGGCTTTTGGTAGATTGGGATAAAACGTTGAGCAACAGCGATATTCTCTTGTTGGCAGCGGATGGATCAAAAAGGGAAAATTTAACAAAAAGTGGTTATAGGGATTACAGTCCCATTTGGGTCAATGGTGGCAAACAAATGCTTTGGTTTAGTAACAGAAATGGATTAAAATCATACGCTACCAGTGGCAGGACAGAATCTGACGTCTATGCCATGTTCTTCACTCAAGATGCATGGGATAAACACAATCTGAGCGAAGAAGAATACAAGTTGCAAAAAGCCATCAAGGAGGAAAAAGAAAAGGAGAAAAAGAAGAAAGAGGAAGCAGAGAAGAAGGAGATAGATAAGGATACAGACAAGGATGAAAAAAAGGAAGAAAAGAAAGATTCTACCTTAACCTTTGAATGGGACGAAATGGAAGATTGGACCGATCGACTGACCATCCACTCTTCACTTCTAAGTGATGCCGTTCTTTCGAAAGACGGAGAGACCTTATATTATCTGTCGAGATTTGAAGGTAAGACCAATTTGTGGAGCACCAATCTCAGAACAAAAGAAACCAAGATGGCTCTAAAGCTGGACGCGAATGGTGGCAGTTTAACATGGGATAAGGAAATGAAAAACCTATTCCTTTTAAGTGGCGGAAAAATTTCAAAAATTGACCCAGAGAAGAGCAAAAAAGACGCGGTTAAGATCAATGGTGAAATGGAGTATGATGCTGATGCAGAAAGAGAAGCTATGTTTGATCATATCTGGTTAAGGACCAATGCCATATTCTATCATCCTGATTTTCATGGTATCGATTGGGATCAAATGAGAAAGGAATACGAACCTTTCCTTTCATCTATTGGCAATTCATTTGAATTTACGGAGATGGTCAGTGAAATGATCGGGGAACTCAATGTTTCACATGCTGGTGCGCGATACAGGGGCATGAACGTAGAGAATGAAGATGAGACGGCATCATTGGGTATTTTTATGGATTACGACCACCAGGGCGACGGCATACGGATAGAAGAAGTGATCGAAGGAGGACCACTGGATAAATCGGATATCGATGTCGAGCCGGGCATGGTCATAGAGAAAATAGATGGCGTGACGATCAGTCCTGATCGCGATGTGGCAGAATACCTAAATCGTAAAGCCGGTAAATTTACCCTTTTGGAAGTGGTAAATCCTAATGATCAAAAACGCGAATTGATTACTGTAAAACCTATTAGCCTTTCTGAAGAACGCCGTCTGCTCTATTCAAGATGGGTGAAAATAAACGAGGAGGAAGTCAAAGAAAAAAGTAACGGTCGATTAGGATATGTTCATATTCCTGGCATGAGCGATGAGCCATACCGAAGTATGTATGAGGATATGATGGGAAAGTATTTTGAAAAAGAAGGCGTGATCATAGATACCAGATTCAATGGCGGCGGTGACCTTGTTGCGGACTTAGCCATGTTCTTTACAGGTGTACCATTTATTACCTACGCTACTGAGGCGAAGGTAGTGGGAGGAGAGCCCACTTCACGGTGGACGAAACCAACTCTCGCCCTGATCAATGAGGCTCAGTACAGTGATGGTCACTGTTTCGCTGAGGGTTACTCTGACTTAAACATCGGCAAAACTGTAGGTATGCCGACGCCTGGAACCTGTAGCTTCGCAGGATGGGAAAGACTTCCCGATGGGTCCGTTTGGGGTGTTGTTCCAATATCTGCTAAGGACATTGACGGAACATGGATGGAAAATCTACAAACCGAGCCCGATGTGCTAGTGAAAAACATGCCGGGCGTGATAGATCAAGGAAGAGATCAACAGTTAGAAAAAGCCATCGAAGTCATGCTTCAAGACTTAAATGAGTAAAAAATGAAGAAAGGTTTGTTCTGTTCTCTGTTTGCATTAATAGCTACCATCAGCTACAATCAGTCATTGACATATGAAGACTATGACAGGGCAGTAAGCTTTATGCGAGACCATTATCACAATAAAACTGCTTTCAATCTTTATACTGATGTAAACTGGCAGAAAGATCAGTCAGCTGCAATCTTTAAAGAATATGATGAGGCAGGCCAATGGTACCATAAGGTGGATTTGAAAAGTTATGAGATATCGAAACTATTTGATCATGATCGACTTGCTGCTTTGCTGCAAATTGACAATGCTGGATCAATAGAAATCTCAGAAATCAAGATGAAGGAAGATTCATTGTACTTTCGACATGCTGACTCTTCCTTCGTTTTGTCTCTTGAAAACTACGATTTATCCGCCAGTAAAATAGAAAATGAAAAGCAAGTACCTGAAATGCAATCCATTTCTCCGGATGGTCAATGGATGGCATTTGTAAAAGACTTCAATCTATACATCAGATCTACCACTGATTCCACATCATATCCATTATCCTCTGACGGCTTTAAAGATTATGAGTATGGAACTTACTATGGCTGGTTTGATAAGATGGAAGGGGAAGATGGACAGCGACCGGAACGCTTTTGGGTAGATTGGTCTCCTGACTCCAAATTTATCAGGACCAATCTTGTCGATTTGAGGAATGCAGATAAAATGTACATGCTGGACTATAGTCAGGATGATAAATTCCGTCCAGACCTATATGCTTACTATAGGGGCTCTCCAGGAGATACCAATATGGTCATGGTCACCGCAAAATTCTATGATGTAGAAACAAAAAAAGAAGTTAATCTCAAGCTACCTGCACGAACACATATCAATTCCATGGGTACTGAATGGACGGAGCAAAGTGGAGTAGTTATAGCAACAGACAGAAAAAGAGGATTTCAGGAGATTAGCATCGCGAAAATTGATTTAAATAAAGCGCAGGTAGAAGAACTATTTAAGGAGACAAGCCCTACCAACATTGATGATTTTGAGTTCCGTTATTTGGAAAACGAAGGGAAAATAGCTTTCCTTTCCCAAAGGAGCGGGTGGAGACAAATGTATTACTACGATTTAGGAGATAACACCATCACATCTTTAACCCAAGGGGAATTCGTGATCAATGATATTGTTCATCTTGATGAAGATCAGAAAGCCTTTTACATCCTCGCTTCCGGGAAGGATCCGGAAATGAATCCTTACCACCAGCAGTTGTATAAAGTTTTATTTAGTGGTGAATTGATACTTCTCACACCCGAAAAGCTTCATCATCAAATCGATTTCGCTCCGGATGGTCTACACTTTTCTGACAATTATTCCACCGTTGCCATCCCAACTAAAACAGTGATTAGAAAAGCGGACAGCGGTGAGGTGAAGGCAGAATTGACTGAAGCTGATGTCGACGATTTAAAGTCAAAAGGATGGACTGCTCCTATGGAATTCAGTCTGATCGGAAAGGATAAAAAAACAACCATCTATGGTGCAATTTGGAGACCGACCCATTTTGATCCGGATAAGACATATCCGATTATCGATCATAGCTATACAGGCCCACACACACAAGTATTTCCTAAATCTTTCGATCGTGCTTTAAATAATCAGGCTCTTGCAGAACTTGGCTTTATAGTTATGATGGTGGACGGTCTCGGGACTATTGGCCGGTCAAAAGAGTTTGCCAATCATTCCTATAAAAATATGGGCAACAATCTGGAAGATCACGTTCTGGCCATTAAGCATCTTGGTACCAAATATAGATGGATTGATACAGACAAAGTTGGAATTTTTGGCCATTCGGCGGGAGGTTACGATGCAGGACATGCCATGATGGCCTTTCCGGACTTCTACAAAGTTGCTGTGTCCAGCTCTGCAGATCATGATTTTAGAATGGAAAAAGCATGGTGGCCTGAAATGTATATGGGATGGCCGGTTGACTCGACTTATCATGAAGTCAGTAACATTACCATGGCATCAAATTTAAAAGGTAAACTGCTTCTCGTCCATGGAAATATGGATGACAACGTGAATGTTTCAGCAACTTATAAACTGGCCGAAGCATTGGTGAAGGCTGATAAGGAGTTTGATATGCTCATTTTTCCAAGCCAGCGACATGGTTACCAGGGCAAGCACAGGGATTATTTTACCAAAAAAAGATGGAATTACTTCGTGGAACACCTATTAGAAGCAGAGCCTATATGGGATTTTAAGTTGGACTAACCTCAAATTTAAAATCAATTTGCTGTTCAGAAAGTTTCCATAATCGATCGCCGACATCAGGATCTTTAGACAAATCATTCGAATCTACTTTGCCAGGTTCGCCTTTCATTCCTCTTTTACCTGTTGGTCCAATATATTCACCACCGGTCAAGGCAGGATCTAGAGCTGCCATCAATGTAGGTTTTGCAGCATCTTCAACAGAGTGAAGCATCCATTTAAAGAAAGGCGCTAATGCTTTTATGTACCACGGTCCATCATCTAATAAATTAGTAATGGCCACTCCTGGATGCGCTCCTAGTGACTTTTGAGACATGCCATTTTGATCTAGTCTCCTATTCAACTCGTACGCAAAAATCAGACAAGCCACTTTGCTCTGTCTGTAAGCTTCATTTCTATCATAGTTATCCTTTCTGTTCACATCATCAAAATAAATCTTTCCATTCTGATGGGCCAGGCTACTCAAAGTAACGATCCTGGCTTCTTCAGTTTTCTTTAAAATCGGAAATAATAACCCTGTGAGATAAAAGTGAGCTAGATAATTGACGCCCCATTGACGTTCATATCCAAAATCTGTCTCCCCATAAGGTGGCATCATGATCCCTGCATTGTTAATGAGCAAATCAAGGCGGTCATGTTTTGACTCAAATTCACTTACGAACGCCTCGATACTGGATTTTTTGGCCAGATCAAGTTGAATGAACTCAAGTGAAGATCTGGGTATTTCAGATAGTAAGGCGTTTTTAGCTTCATTGGCTTTATCAGGATTTCGGCTGGCCATAATGACGTGAGACTCCTTGGCCAGCAGACCTTTCACTGTTTCGTAACCAATACCGGCGTTTCCACCGGTTACTATTGCAACCTTCCCTTTTTGCGAAGGCATGTTAATGATTGAAAATGCGCTCATACTAACTAAACTAAACATTATCTATTAAGTTCAAGTCTGGCACGAATTATGATTATTTGTAATATGTAATTTTAATAACAAAAGGATTTTATGAAACAATTAATGCTAAGCACCTTATTCCTCTTGACATTTTCTTTTTATGGCAATGGTCAAACTACTTACACCAGCACGGCTACACATTCCGAGATTTCTTTAGCCAATCTTACTTTTACGATTTATCCCAATCCTACAGACCGCAATTTTCAATTGGAGTTTTTACTTCCGAAATCTGCACCCATGGAAATGTATGTGATTAATACATCAGGTGATCCGGTGAAGCATTTACTAAAAAACCAGATGGTAGATGCAGGTGTAAAATCTTATGACTTTGAATTCCCTGAACATGCGACATTCGGAATTTATTTTTTAGTCATCAAATCAGGTTCAAAAGCAGTCGTCAGAAAAATTGAGTTTAAAGCTGGTACTTGATAATATATATTCGACTTGCGACTGATTACTAACTTTGATTTTCATATCTACGGTGGCTCATCCACTTAAAATAGTTTCATATTCTAAAGTTTTACAATATTTTGTGGACAAATAAAGGCAAATGAGTAATATTTTTGAGTCTACTAGAGAAGAGCTGCTGGAGAAGGGTTATGGTCTGGAGCGCTATGACATTTCACGTCCATGGGGTGGTTTCTTTGTCATCGATGAATCCAATACGGAACAATTTATTAAGGAATATTTCCCTGAATTTGAAGTAGATGAATTGACAAAAAATAAAAAAGTCAGTCCCAAGATTTTAATTGTGGAACCTAAAAAAAGACTTTCCTGGCAATATCATTACCGAAGATCAGAAGTATGGAGGGTGATAGAAGGTACAGTGGGTATTGTCAGAAGTGACAATGACATAGAAGGAGATATTGAAACCTACGAAGAAGGTGATGTCATTACTTTACAGCAAGGAGAGCGCCATCGGTTGGTAGGATTAAACGATTGGGGCAAAGTAGCAGAAATTTGGCAACATACCGATCCTGAAAATCCATCAGATGAAGACGATATTGTACGCTTACAAGATGACTTTAAACGGAGGTAGAATGTCAGATGCTGGAACACATAGAGAAAACATAAAAAAGGGCAGCCTGGTCGAGATTGTTCAGAAACAGCACCAGAGAAGCGGCGAACTAACTGAAGGCTTTGTTCAAAGAATTTTGACCAAGTCCTCTTATCATCCGCATGGCATTAAAGTCATGCTGGATACTAAAGAAGTAGGCAGGGTCAAAAACATCATTGAAGACAATAATTAAAGTTCTTTTCAAGTCAACATCCTGAATCAGTTTACCTTATTCTATCTCTTGAAAAACCCTGATATAATCAATATTCATTTCTTGCGGAAATTCAGTCGTTTCATCCGGTGAACCCGGCCAATTTCCTCCAACTGCAATATTTAAAATGAAGAAAAACTCATTGTTAAATGGATATGGCTTACCCTGTGTTTGACTCGCATCTATGCTGTGAAACTTTTCTTCATCAAGATACCAGGTAATTTGATTAAACTCCCACACAATACTGAAGACATGATAGGCGTCAGCAAAATTATCTGCAATTGATTTAGAAGATGTTTTGTAAGTACTGGCTTCCCCTCTTAAACCCCAATGCGCTGTTCCATGAACCGTTTTCGGTTGGTGTCCTACTAACTCCATAATGTCTATCTCACCACATGCCGGCCAACTCACCTCATCTATATTTTCACCAAGCATCCAGATCGCAGGCCATATACCTTGTCCCTTGGGCAACTTTGCTCTGACGTCTATTCTTCCAAATTTAAATTCCTTTTTATCCTGCGTTGTAAGTCTGGCAGATGTGTATTTACCTCCAAGATCCTTTGCTCTTATGGTTAAATTAGAATTTTCAACGAATGCGTTTTCCTGGTCATTGGTGTAGTTTTGCAATTCATTGTTGCCCCAACCATTATCTCCCAGTTCGTAATTGAAGAACTCTTCATTCAGTGTACTACCAGTAAAGTCTTCTTCCCAAACTAGGTCATACCCATAAAGCATACGATCAGTTTGATATCCAGTGGGATCGGATACTTCGGCTTCATCACCATCTTTAATAATACCTATAGCAACGTCATTCTGAATTTCCACTGCCTCCATATCACCTACTATGACCTTTAACTTTTCATCTACCTCCCTTAACTGATCATTTATAATTTCCACCCTTGCCTCTACTTTTAATTGCCCAGCTGGCAAAGTCAAAGCATTTTCATCAGATGGCTTAAAATCCACACCTGGTTCCGCTGTAAGGCCTTCAACGGTGATTGGAATTTCTAGATCTTCATTTAGTGCCTCACTGATGGTAATCTCGAAAATAAGATTAGGATTACTCGTATTCTCAAAGCCTTCACTATTTGATATAGTCAGTATGGGTTTATCCTCAGGCGTTTCGACCATATTATCTTCACAACTAAGGGTGATACATACCGCAATAAAAAGGACTGTCAATTGATATATTTTATTCATCTAAATTCTTTATTTATCTACGTTTGTAATGGCATCGTTCGGTTTCTTTTTCCAGTGATCCGAAAAGCAGCGTTGGCGATCGCCGCTCCTATAGGACCTAGAGGAGGCTCTCCTACTCCACCTGGCTCCTCATCATTTTCGAGAATTACTACCTCTATTTCTTTGGGCGCATCTTTCATCAAAGCCATTTTGTATGGTCCATAAATGGTAGGTCTTAAAACACTGTCGACTACCTTCATCTCCTCATACATGGCTGCGCTTATTCCCATGACTATGCTTCCTTCACATTGAGCTCTGATTTGATCGGGGTTGATAGCCAATCCCACATCAATCGCACATGTCACTTTATGTACTTTGATCTGCTCATTTTCTACACTGACTTCTGCTACATGACATACAGGTGTATTGACATCCGTAGAAGCAGCAATTCCCATGGCTCTGCCATTGGATAGCAACTCATCTCTATATCCTGACTTCTCCACGGCTGCCTCAATTACCTTCTTTAGCCGATCTCCTGCCTTATCTTTCTGAATATGCCTTAATCGAAAATCAGCAGGATTAGCATTGGCTAAAATAGCCAGCTCATCCATAAAACTCTCGATCGCAAAAGTGTTGGCTAAAAGCCCTAGAGATCTCCACCAACTTGTTGCAAATGGCAATTTAACCCGCCAGGAAATGGCTTGATAATTAGGAATTGCGCCATACTGCACCATTCCACCCCTCCATGCACCGATGTCTGATCCAATCAGTGGTTGTGCAAAATTAGGTACAAGGGGAGAACCATACATTACATCACCACTCGACACATTGTGTTCTAATGCTTCAATTATACCCTCTGCCGAAAGTTTAGCTTTTAAAATATGATGTGTCGGTGGTCGGAAATAATCATTCTGAAACTCTTCCTGCCTGGTAAAAAAACATTTGACCGGTCGACCAACTGCTCTGGACATCACGGCTGCCTCCATGGCATTGGGGGTATGAAGCCTCCTACCAAAACCTCCTCCTAGAAAAGTGGGAATTATATTGACGTTTTTTTCTTTGATACCTAGTCGATCTGCCACTTCGCCCGCTGTTAATTTGATGACCTGTGTAGACATCATGATGGTGGCTTTGCCATCTTTTACGTGAGCTACCGCACCATTGGGCTCTAATTGTGCATGAGCTCCGATCGGGCTTCTGTATTCGCTCGAAATAAATTCATCTTGTTCTCCAAGAAATCTATTGGGCTGACCATTTTTCTGAATCACCACAGGTTTGCCCTTGCCCACTTCTATCATGGATTCAATCTCGCTGGATTGCCAGACTTTGTCCACATCCCACTGAGCCTTAATTTTATGCTTGGCATTGTTTGCAGCATTGTATGAGGTGGCTATAACCCCAACAAAATCCGGTTCTTTCACAATTTTTACGACCCCTGGCATTTTCTCAGCCTCACTGATGTCTGCATCCACATACTTGGCCCCTACCCTTTCAGATCTGACGACAGAACCAAAAAGCATGTCAGGCATCACCGCATCCATCCCAAAGATGTGGGCTCCTTTTACTTTATCTTCGAGATCTACCCGTACAATGGGTTTCCCGATGTGTTTGTATTGATCAATATTACGCAAAGAGGGTGTGGAAGGAACTTTCCATTCAGAAACTTTGGAAGCTATATCACCATATGTCATCGACTGGTTTTCCCCAGAAACGATACCTTTGTTTGTGCTGAGCTTGTCAACAGAAACATTCATCAACTCAGCACCATGGTTTTTGATCATTTCCCGCATCGTAGCTGCCAACTCTCTTAAAGGTGTCCAAAGACTATTGATCGAAGTACTACCTCCAGTCGCGAATCGATCTACATTCCCTGTCTGAGAAGGAGCATGCCTCACTTCCATTTGGCCCATCTCAACATCTAACTCATCTGCTGCTATTTGAGCAAGACCCGTAAAAACGCCCTGTCCCATTTCTACTTTCGAGGAACTGAAAATAATTTGATTATTTGGCATGACCTCGAACCAAATTAACGGTGTTTTGGTATTGCCAAGGTATGGTGATTCAGCAGTATTCGCATAGCCTGCAATCTTGCGTTTGACAATACCACAACCGCCAAAGTACATCGCTCCAAGGACTACACCGCCACCCACTCCGGTACTCACTAAAAATCTTCTTCGTGATACTTTCTTCATGACGGTGTATTTTTAATTTCGGCAGCTCTGTGAATGGCTTTTCTCATCCGGTAATAGGTACCGCACCTGCAAATATTAGCGATGTTGTCGTCTATATCCTGATCGGTCGGATTAGGGATCTTGTCCAATAAGGCCGCTGTCGACATCATGAAACCCGGCTGGCAATATCCACATTGTGGGACAATCTCTTCCATCCAGGCTTGTTGGACAGGATGCAGTTGATCTCCTTTGGCTAAACCTTCTATGGTCGTGATCTCTTTGCCTTCGGCATATTCTACAGGGAACGAACAAGATCTCACTGCCTCACCATTAACATGCAAAGTGCAAGCACCGCAAGCTGCTTTGCCACACCCAAACTTCGTTCCTTTTAAATCCAACACATCGCGAACCACCCAGAGTAAGGGGGTTCGTGCATCCTCATCAACTGAAACTGCTTTGCCGTTTATATTAAATTGTATTTTCATTGTTCTGGAATTTGAGCTCCGCCTGCAATCCATTCTTTTACAGCCTGAATGTAATCTTTTTCTGAGACCGGAGGCTTTTCTCTTGGAATCCCTTCATTGTTGACACCTGGATCAAATGCCCAAAGTACAAGGTCGTCTTCTGTCATGTGCTTTTCAATTTCTTCAATACTTCGATCGCCATTGAACTTGGTATCGATGATGCGCCTTGCAATCTCTGCATCACTCAGACCTTCCCATGCCATCGATATTGGAGCAAGATGCCAGTGAGGCGCACCAGGAACACCAGAATTATCGTTGTTCGCTTTTTGATGGCAAGTGCTGCATTTTAATGCTGCAGTACCATGGCCATCATCACCTCTTTGAACATTAAAATTATGAATGTGGCTGTCTTCTCCTTGTCTGGGCCGATCACCGTTAGGATGACAGTTCATACATCTTTTGTGCGTCACCACTTTCATCATGGTGTTAAAAGCTTGAGTGGTATTTTGAACGGGCTCTTGATTCCGAGGCGGATTAGAAAAGCCGACAAAGCTTCCTATTCCCAGTAAAAGTATAATGAACAGTGTTCCGTAGATTTTCATATGTATGATAGATATTAATAAAGGCACGTCGCTTTCCTCACCATATAGTTCAACATCTTCGATGATGTTTTGTTCTATTCCCTGTGAACATCCACAGGTTCATCATCATTTTGGGCCTTTTTTCTTACCACATGAAAAACAAAGCCTACTAAAAAAATGATGGAGATAAGCATGATCAACATGAACATTACAGACCATCCAAATTGAAATCCTATTATAAACATAACTTGACTTGTGAATATCAGGATAATTATAATCTCAAATTATAAATATTTTATCTTTTTTCTGACTCTAAGTCAAATAAAATCAAAAACTTCCCAATCTCCGTAATTTTATTCTATATTGAAATTCTAAAGAATGTGATATGTCAAGCAGTTACGATCATTTACTACAACCCATTGATCTCGGTTTTACCAGCTTAAAAAACAGGGTCATTATGGGTTCCATGCATACCATGCTGGAAGAGTTGCCGGATGGCTTTGAAAGAGCAGCCGTGTATTATGCTGAGAGAGCTAAAGGGGAAGTGGGATTGATCATTACTGGTGGAATATCACCAAATACCGAAGGTGTTGTTGCTCCGCATGCAGCAAAATTGACCAATACCGAAGAGGTGGCGCAGCATCGCCTGATTACTGATGCCGTACATGAGGCTGGCGGAAAAATATGCATGCAAATACTACATACAGGCCGATATTCTTACGCTCAAGATCTGGTGGCACCTAGTCCCATTCAGGCCCCTATAAATTTTTTCAAACCGCGTGAAATGAGTCTGGCTGATATTGATCGTACGATCGATGATTTCGTAAAATGCGCTTCGCTGGCTTCAGAGGCGGGCTATGACGGCGTAGAAATCATGGGCTCCGAAGGATATCTCATCAATCAATTTATTGCACTCAGAACCAATCATAGAACTGATGAATACGGAGGAAGCTACGAGAATAGAATTAGGTTTCCACTTGAAATCATCAGAAAAACCAGACAGACACTAGGCGAATCATTTATTATAGTTTATCGTCTTTCAATGCTCGATCTGGTAGAGGATGGATCCACCTGGAAAGAAGTAGTTCATCTGGCAAAAGAGGTTGAGAAAGCGGGAGCTACCATCATTAATACGGGAATTGGTTGGCATGAAGCCCGAATTCCCACCATTGCAACCGTAGTACCCAGGGGTGGATTTTCCTGGGTTACGGGAAAGTTAATGGGAGAGGTCAATATTCCGCTGGTTGCAGTCAATAGGATCAACACACCGGAAATTGCTGAAAAAATCATTGCGGAAGGTCAGGCTGACATGGTTTCGCTCGCCCGCCCTTTTTTAGCAGATGCTGAATTTGTAAAGAAAGCCATGGAAGGCCGGAGGGATGAAATCAATACGTGCATCGCCTGTAATCAGGCCTGTCTGGATCATACTTTCCAAATGCAAGTGTCTTCCTGTCTGGTGAATCCCAGAGCTTGTCATGAAACCGAGCTTAATTATCCCAAAACTCAGCATAAGAAAAAAGTAGCAGTTGTGGGAGCTGGACCTGCAGGCATGGCGGCTGCTTCCATCGCAGCAGAACGAGGTCACCATGTTACACTGTTTGAAAGTGGAAGGGAACTAGGCGGGCAATTCAATATGGCAAAGGTGATTCCTGGAAAGGAAGAATACGCAGAAACCATTCGATATTACAGGGTGATGCTGGACAAGCATCAGGTAGACATACGTCTGAATACGAGGGCTACTTCATCGATGCTGCAAGCCGGCAACTTTGATGAGTATATCATTGCTACCGGTGTAACACCAAGGGTTCCAGAAATTGAGGGGATGGATCATCAAAAGGTGTTAAATTATGCTGAAGTACTCTACGACAAAAAGGTGGTCGGAAGCTCAGTGGCCATCATTGGTTCTGGTGGTATTGGTTTCGACGTAGCGGAATATCTTGCTCACGAAGGCATTTTACCATCGCTTCACGTTCAAGAATATATGGATGAATGGGGAGTGGACATGAGCTATCAAAATGCTGGCGCCATAAAACCACCTGAGATCGAGCCACCTGCTCGGGAAATATACCTACTAAAGCGCTCTGGTGGCAAACATGGGAAGGATCTGGGTAAAACGACTGGCTGGATTCATAGAGCCTCACTCAAAATGAAAAAGGTAAAAATGTTGGCCAATGTAAATTATGAGCGAATCGATGATGAGGGCTTGCATATCTTTCATGATGACCAACAAAAAGTACTAAAAGTTGACACTGTTGTGATTTGTGCCGGGCAGGAATCATTGAGAAAATTATACGATGAATTAGACAAGGCTGGTGAAACGGTACACTTGATAGGTGGTGCCAAAAAAGCGGCGGAATTAGATGCGAAACGCGCTATTTACGAAGCCGCACATGTCGCAGCAAAAATATAATGATATGAATGATAGCAAGCTTAACATTACTCAAAAGGAGAACTACGAAATTTGTCAATTCAACAACGGAAGGGGGAATGCCCTCAATCTTGAATTGATTCAGAGTCTCAACAAATACATCCTAGCCTTTCCCGAGCGAGAAGCCAAAGGCGTTATACTTTCAGGACAGGAAAATATATTTTCGGTTGGCCTCGATATCAAAGAATTAATTGCTCAAGAAATCGAGGAGACCCGAGTATTCTTTGAGTCCTTTTTCGAATTGGTGATGAATATGGTCAAAGCTCCCTACCCCATTGTTAGTGCCATCAATGGACATAGTCCTGCAGGCGGTTGTGTCCTTGCCATTGCTTCAGATTTCAGAGTGATGGCAGACGATGATCGGTTTCAGATCGGATTAAACGAATTACCGGTAGGAATAATGGCCACCCCATCGATATTTCATTTGTATCGTTTCTGGATTGGGTCAAGAAATGCTTACCAGTATTTGTTGACAGGCAAACAAATGAGCCCATTGGAGGCCAAGAAGGTGGGATTGGTTGATGAGATCGTATCCCAGGAAGAAGTTTTGGAAATCGCAGAAATGAAGATGCAGGAGTATTTATCTTTTGATTACAAAACCTGGTGTGGTATGAAAAGAAATCTTCGCACCAAATTGATACAGACGATGGAAGAAGACCGTTCTAACGGCCATGTTGCCACTATTGATCACTTTGAAAATAATAACGGCAAGGAGATTCTTACTCAAAAAGTAATGGAGTTAATGTCCAAAAGAAAACAGTAAATCAATTTTGAATACTTAGGAATCCTATGTATGTTGTGGTCATGAAGTTATCGAAATGGCAAATACTGCACCTGAAAAGGTTTCTACGTCATCATTATGTGAAATATGAGGATGTTCAATTGGAGTTAATCGACCATTTGGCGTCAGCCATTGAAGAAAAAATGGAAGAGGATCAATCCGTAAGTTTTGAACAGGCCCTTAATCAGGTGTATAAGAACTTCGGAACTTTAGGTTTCAGTCAAATAGTAAAGGAGAAGGAAAAGGCGATGCAAAAGTTTTGGCGTAAGCATATTTGGAAAAATGTGCTGGATACCCTCAGACCACCGGCACTTTTAGCAACGATATTAATTTTCATACTTTTCTTCGGTTCCCAAACCTATTTAGGATTTACTTATTTACGTCCGGTGACGATATCGTTTTGCATTACATTATTTGCCATCATCATGTGCTACAACTACTATGTCAGAGAGGTGCAGATGGAAACTTATTTGTTCCTTAAATCTTATCATACCTATGCAGGAATAATTTTTGTTATCTTCTTCTTGTCTTTACCAAATGCAATATTTGCCATTGGTGAGCAAAAGGAGCTGGTCGCAACCCCATTGACCGTCTCTTTAACGTCAGCTTATTTCACCATTTGCATTTTCCTTTTATATGTTTTCTACTTCAAGATCCCTTCGGGTTTGCTTCATGATTTAAAATCTCAATACCCGCAACTAAGCACGAACATATGAATTCAAAAATTTATAAAGGAAGTCTGGAGCCGATCATCTTAAAACTGCTCACCGAACATCAGGCCATGTATGGCTATGAGATCACCAAGGCCATCAAGAACCTTACAAAGAATGAGATTCAAGTTAAAGAAGGTTCTCTGTATCCTCTGCTCCATCGCATGGAGGCGGATGGTGTTATTGAATCTTATATTAAAAACATGGGGAATAGAAATAGAAAGTATTATAAAATTACTGAAGAAGGACAGCATCAGGCAGCCAGTATTCTGGAAGAAATGAATCAGTATTTAAGAATCATGCAATCTTTCTTTGGGCCTACCCATAATCTCAGCCTTGATCAATAACTCAATGTCAGATCGCTACTTTTTTGAAATCGCTTTCGATGGCACCGCATATTCGGGTTGGCAAAGGCAAAAAAGTGTCCCGACCGTTCAACAGACCATTGAAGAAGCTTTTGAAAGACTGCTGAACAGACAGGTAAAAATTCACGGCTGCAGCAGAACGGATGCCGGTGTACATGCCCGACAATACTTTTTTCATATGGATCTGGAAGCCGGAGAGGTTGATTTCGTTCCAATGCTAAATATGGGATTGCCCAATGATATCTCAGTTCTTCATTATCAAAAAGTTAATCAATTGGCTAACGCACAAAGACACACCATACACAAAACCTATCAATACCAATTCACCAATCAAAGAAGCCCATTTACCACTTCACCATACACCTATGTCTATGAGGTTTTGGACTACTCAAAAATGCAGGAATGTGTACAAAAGCTCATTGGCAAACACGAATTCAGAAACTTTTGCAAAAGACCTGATCTGGTTGACAACACCATGTGTCATATCACTAATGCCCAACTAACCAGACAAAAAAAGCAGAAAACCTACGTCCTCGAAATTACCAGTAACCGATTTTTGCATCATATGATGCGCCTTATAGCGGGAAACATCATCAAGGTTGGAAAGGGAAGACTTCCCATTAGCAAATTTGTAGATTATTTAGATCTCCGAGATGATCCTAAGTACTTTGAAATTGCACCAGCTCAAGGTTTAATCCTTTCAAACGTCATCTACGACCTCAATAAGATTAATGCATAACACTACATTACAGTTTTACAATTTTGCTTCATTAGATTGAATGGTATTTGTTCATTTACAGAAAAGAAAAGATGACTAGAATTCTGACTTTACTCCTTTTAGTAATTGGATTTTTCCAAGTCCAACTTCAAGCTCAATTTATCATGACCGAAATTGGAACCAGGGGCTTCCTGAATACACCCTGGGATTTGCATTATGGACCAGAAGGTCATTTGTGGGTAACGGAGCGGCAAGCTGGAAAAGTAGTTAGGATAAATAAGGAATCGGGAGCGCGGGATGAATTACTTTTAATCGATGATCTATACGTGGATTCAAGGCAGGATGGCTTATTGGGAATGGCGCTACACAAAGACATTCTAGGTTCAGAGCCATATGTTTACTTATCATATACGGAGCTTGTGAATAATGAAGCCCGTCAGAAATTAGTGCGCTATACTTACAGTAAGGAAGGTGATGATGGAAGTCTGACAGATCCCATTGTCATTCTAGACCAAATGCCCGCGAGCAATGATCATAACAGTGGCAGACTGGTTTATGGTCCGGACGATAAGTTATATTATACGATTGGCGATCAGGGCGCCAATCAGAATAGAAACTATTGCGATCCTGTTTTATCCCAGGTTTTACCGACTCAAGAAGAAATAGATGCAAGGGATTGGACCAATTATCCGGGAAAAATATTAAGGCTAAACCTCGATGGGTCGATACCCGAAGGTAACCCAGTTTTAAATGGTGTCAGAAGTCACATTTATAGTTATGGACACAGAAATCCACAGGGCATTGTTTTTGGTTCCAATGGTATCTTGTACTCTGACGAGCATGGGCCTGATACCGATGATGAAGTCAATTTGATCGAGGGTGGTCAAAATTATGGCTGGCCCAATGTGGCAGGCTATCAAAACGATGACAGTGCTTACGATTACTGTAATTGGTCTTCCTCGGCCAATTGCGAAAACATAGGATATGACAAATCGTTTTGTCCTGAAGACGCTACTTTTCAGGAAGAAAGTGAATTTACAGCACAGAATTTTAAAGAGCCCTTACTTTCAATGTTTGCCGTAACAGACAGCTATGACTTCAATAATCCTGATTGTACAAATTCATGGGTGTGTAGACCCAATGTTGCACCTTCAAGCATCGGCATTTATGAAAGCGACGCCATACCAGGATGGAAGAATTCACTACTGGTCACCAGCCTGAAGAGAGGCAGAATTTATAGACTCCAACTCAGTGAGGATGGAACCGAGATGATCGGAGATACTACTCAACACTTTTATAGTCACAATCGGTATCGTGATGTGGTCGTGGATCCGGATGGAAATTCCTTTTATGTCATTACTGATGAGACAGGCAGATTATCCACTCAAAATGACCTTGGTCAAGTGAACAATCTAAGCCATCCAGGAATGATTCTCAAATTCACTTATGCCCCTTCTGTAGCTACTGTTGAAAGCTTCGCAAAACAGATTACGATTTTTCCAAATCCCGCAAGTCAAGTCTTATATGTCCATGTTTCCGTAGAGACCTCCAACTTCACTGGAAGGATATTGACTTCAGATGGCCGGACCATCATTCAGGATATCAATTTTAAAGCTGGAGAAAATTTAATTGACATTGGCGGATTAACCAGTGGTGTATATTATTTGCGCTTACAACAAGGAGATGAGGTAGAAGCGAAGAAGTTGATCGTATTTTAATTAAAAAAATGAGGTACCTTTTTTTCGCTCTTTTCCTCTTGGTGGTAACTTTTTTGGTACTGAAAATTCCAGCTTGTGATCATTTCAATAGAATCACGGCCAGAATTATAATTGATGATGAAAGTATATCTTTAGGTGAGACATTTCCATTAAAGCTGCGTATTGTTTCCAGCAGTACCGAGAAAATGAGATGGTATGAAGATCTAAGTAATCTTAAGCTTAACATAAACGTTGACAATTTGACGAAATACTCCAAATTGGACCCTGAAGGCCGACCTAACTACCGGAATGCTAAAATAATTTCATACGTAGTGACGCCCCTAAAGCCCTTTGAAAAAACATTAAATGCAAGTACTACTATCAATGGTAATAGCATTACTATTGCCATAGAAGAGATTGATGCAAAGTACAACTTCAATATCAACTAAGAACAAGTATCTTATGACCTCATTATTTCCGGTCAACTCATCCCCATCAATCCAAATCTATTTCACTCTGGAGTTAAAGAAATAAACTCCGATACCGTTACTCTTGTATATTAGGATCACTCCGTTTTCTTTCCAATAATCCTTCTGAAAAACCGCCTTTCGAACTCCCAGAAAAATTGAAATTGGCCAAAAATAAAGCCATAGATCAATAATATGAGATTGTAAACAGGCAGAATCAAGATGTAGTAAATCACTGAAAAAAGCAGATTTCTTTCACCATCTTCCGTGAAAAATCCGACGATAGGACGCTTTAAAAACATTACAGTGAAGCCTGTGCAGGCAAAAACCAATAAAATAATAAAAACCTGGGCTCTCGTGACTCCCCATCTTTTTTCTAATCTGGAGACCCAGCTTTTTTTCTCGCTATCCATCGCTTAAAATTAATAAGGATCTACATCAATTTTTATTCTCACTGACTGAAATCCACGCGTTTCTTGAAATAAATTCTTCTCAGCTAAAACCAGGTCTTTAATCCATCTGATCACTTTAGGGTTTTTCTCCATTTTAATAAAAATATGCATGATGTACATACCTCTGACCCTGGCCACTGAAGGTTGAGCAGGTCCCATTAACCTCGATCCAATATGCTTGGTCAGGTTCGCAGCCATAATCCTGGAAGCTTCCTCGACAATATTGAATTTTTTATGACGCAAAGTAATATTGATCGTTCGGTAAAAGGGAGGATACAAATATTTGTCTCGCTCCTGGATTTCTCTGGCATAAAAGCTATCATAGTTGTCCATCACCACATCTCTAAGCACCTGGTGTTCAGGCATAAAAGTTTGAAGAATGACCTTCCCCTGACTGCCTTTTCTTCCCGCTCTGCCACTCACCTGAGTCAACATTTGGTAGGCCCTCTCATGTGCCCGAAAGTCCGGAAAATGGATACTAGCGTCTGCATTGACCACGCCTACCAGTTTAAGATTTTCAAAATCAAGCCCTTTGGTAATCATCTGTGTTCCGATCAAAATGTCAAATTTTCGCTCTTCAAAATCACTGATGAGGTGCTCTTGTTGGCGTCTGGTCTTTGCTGTATCATAATCCATACGTTTAATGCCTGCTTCGGGAAGCAACTCCTTCAGTTCTAACTCTATTTTCTCTGTACCATGGCCTTTCTTATTTAAATTCGGATTGCCACATGCAGGGCAGGATGGAGGCATTTTAATCTTGTAGCCACAATAATGACACCGCAACTCTTCCAGGTATTTGTGCAAGGTCAAGGTCACATCACAATTGACGCACTCTGTGGTCCAACCACATAAATCACAGTTGACCGTAGGGGCATATCCGCGTCTATTCTGAAATATCAGCACTTGCTCCTTTCGGGCTAATGTAGCTTCAATCTGCTCCAGGAGGTGAAGGGAGAAAATTCCCTTCATGCGATTGGTTTTGTACATGTATTTCAAATCCACCAATTCCAATTCCGGCATTTCTACCTTGTTGTACCGGTCACTCAATTTGACCAAGCCATACTTTTCCATCTTACAGTTGGAGTAACTTTCAAATGATGGCGTTGCAGAGCCCAACAATACCTTGGCTCCGGTAGTAGAAGCGTGATAAATAGCGACATCACGGCCATGATATCTGGGAGCCGGGTCATTCTGCTTGTACGAAGGATCATGCTCTTCATCCACGATGATGAGGCTTAAATGTTGGAATGGCAGAAAAATCCCTGATCTGGCAGAGACAATCACCTTCTTCTGATACATGGAGGCTTTCCAAAGTTCAACACGCTCATTGTCTGACATTTTGGAGTGGTAAAGTCCCACGTCATCACCAAAAACTTTCTTAATTCGAGCCACAATCTGAGCGGTCAGTGCAATTTCTGGCAGTAGAAACAATACCTGTCCACCAGCTTCTAATTCTTTTTCGATCAATTCAATGTAAATGTTGGTCTTACCACTGCCTGTCACACCATGTAACAAAACAACATCCTTCTCCACAAATTCTGATCGGATCAATTGAAGTGCATTTTCCTGTAAGGAGGTCAGCTGGTGTTTATCTTCTACTTCGACCAATCCACTATCCAATCTGCTGATCTCACGTTCTTCCTGGATAAAAATTTCTTTTTTAATCAAAGCATTAATCACGGCGCTCGTCACACCTGAAAGGTGATAAATTGCAGTCTGGGGCACCCATTTCGACTGTCTGCGCAATTGTATGTAAGCCAATAAGGCCTTCGTCTGGTGATCCGACCGTTGAATCTGATCGAAAGTCTCACTTAGTAACGCTTCATCTTTTTCGAGTTGCGGTGAAAGATTCAACACTTTGATGGTCTTGGGTTTGTACTTGTGCTGCAGCTCTTCTTTGATAAACGCTACGCCCTTTTCCATCAAAGACTTGATGACAGGATAAACTGTTTTTTTGCCCAGAATACCTCGAATTTGCTCTATGGTCAGTTCATTCTGTATGTCAATGGCTTCCGAAACCAGGAATTCGTCGTCGTTCAAATCCTTTTCATAAACATCTACCCCTTTTTTCAATACCAATTTGGTTTCACTGGTCAACTTTAGACCTGAAGGCAATGCGACCAACATTACCTCTCCAACGGTACAGCAGTAATAATCAGCAATCCATTTCCATAGTCTAAACTGAATATCAGAAATAATGGGCAGCTCATCAATGACTCCTAGTATATCCTTGGTTTTATATCCCAATTGAAGACCTCTTCTTTGATTGACTACCAGGCCAGAATATCGCTTTGACTTTAGAGACACTTCCACCCTTTTTCCAAAGCCTACTTCAGATGCCAGTTCTGTTGGGACAGTATAGGTATATTGTTTAGGCAATGCCAATGGCAAAATTACATCGATATACAGGGTCTGCGAACTCATGAACTTGTAAAGAAAAGCAATATTATGCAACCAACCATGAACCTTTCCAATCTTCGGCAGCAGAAAAACGTGCGCGTTTATGGTGTGGTCGATCTAGTTGCAGAATCTCAATGAATTCCGGAACGACCTGAAGGAGTACAAAATAGGCCTCGGCGCCTCTTTCATATTCAGGTTTACCAATGGGTGTCCCGGGTGGCTTAGTAGTGCTATAATCGGACTTATTTTGGAGTGCAATTGATCGATGTTCTTCATATAACTGGCCTTGGGTAATGGTCTGACATTGACCTAAAATTTTGACCTGAATTTTCTTTTTGGAATGGTAGAACGAGAGTGAACACTTCGCGTTTGATTGAATTTGATCCATTTTACCAGACCGTTCATCTGTATAAATTAAGGTGCTTAGATCATTGAGTGTCTTGCGTTTGACCACTGTTCTCTGCTCAGGATAGCTTCCCAGCGTTGCCAATACCAATGAACCAAAAGGATGTCTTTTGTCCTGGTTGGCTCTAAATAATTCTGCTTTGGCTTTCTCGAAAAATTCCTGCAGGTCAGATGCGTTTTTTTCCATAGTCTATTAACAATGAATTGGTGGAAAGGGTTGATGTTTGTGATGAGATATCATAGATCTACGTTCACATTTTGCAAGTCCACTTGGAGTAAAAAAGCCAATAATCCTGAATGGCAGAATACAAAACCACCAATTATTTTAAAGTATCCTTCCAATTATAGATATTTAAGGCAAATCCTAAAAAATTTAAAAATCTGAATATGAAAAAAACACTGACCCTCTTGTTTGTTCTTTTGACTTTGGCTTCGTGGGCAAATGAACCACTCTGGTTAAGATATACTGCGATCTCTCCAGATGGCAGTGAGATACTTTTTACTTACCAGGGTGACATTTACAAAGTGTCCGCTGAAGGTGGTATGGCCCTTCCTATGACTTTGCACGAAGCACATGACTATATGCCTGTTTGGTCAAATGATGGATCAAAGATTGCTTTCGCATCTGATAGATATGGAGATTTTGACATCTATGTCATGTCTTCGCAAGGTGGTAAAGCGGAACGATTAACCTATCATTCCTCTGGTGATTTTCCTTCAGATTTTACGCCCGATGATACGAAGGTAATCTTTACCTCTTCCAGGCTGGACGATCACAAAAATCAGCAATATCCTTCCGGAGTATTGTCTGAGCTTTATTCGGTACCCGTAAACGGAGGTCGGGTTTTACAGGTGCTCACTACCCCGGCTGAAAACGCGGTATACAGTGCAGATGGCAGCAAGATTGCTTTCCATGACCGAAAAGGTTACGAAGATGCATTCAGAAAACACCATATTTCTTCCGTGACAAGAGATGTATGGGTTTATGATACTAAAACAGGTGATTACGAAATAATGACCACCTGGGAGGGTGAAGACCGCAACCCTTTATTTTCTCCTGATGGAAGCAAGATCTATTACTTGAGCGAAGAAAGTGGTTCGTATAATATCCATGCAAAATCCATGACCGATCCTGCTTCACCTTCCATACAGTTGTCTACATTCGACAAGCATCCGGTCCGCTATTTGTCGATCTCTGATACCGGAATGATGTGTTTTAGTTTTAACGGAGAAGTATACACCATGACTGATGGTGGTCAACCGGCTAAAGTCAACATAGAACTTAATGCTGATAATCGATACAACTCCGAAGAAATTCTACCTATAAAAGGCAACATATCTGAAATGGATATTGCTCCAAATGGCAAAGAAATGGTCTTTATCTCCAGAGGGGAAGTTTTCGTAAGTTCCATTAAAGAAGGGACCAGTAAGCGGATCACCAATACACCCGAGCAGGAAAGGTCCGTCTCTTTTTCTCCTGATGGCCGTTCCATTCTCTATGCTAGTGAAAGAAATGGAAGCTGGAATTTATATCAAACCTCAATCGCACGTGATGAGGAGAAATATTTCTTTAGTTCTACCCTACTTGACGAAGAAGTTATTCTGGAATCCCCATATGAAACATTTCAGCCAGCGTATTCTCCAGATGGTAAAGAAGTGGCTTACTTAGAAGAGCGAGTTATTCTTAAAGTCATTGATCTCGATAGTAAATCAGTTAGAGAAGTGATGGGTGCGCAACACAATTACTCCTACTCAGATGGTGATCAACACTATGATTGGTCGCCGGATGGCAAATGGTTTCTGGTTGATTTTAACCAACCCCAGCAATGGATAAGCCAGGTAGGCTTAGTAAAAGCCGATGGTTCAGGTGAAATCATTAACCTGTCCAAAAGTGGCTATTCTAATTCCCGGGCAAAATGGATGATGAAAGGTGAGATGGTGTCCTGGTTTTCGGATCGAGATGGCATGAAGAATGACGCTAGTTGGGGTGGAGAACTTGACGTGTATGGAATGTTTTTCAATCAAAAGGCCTATGATGAGTTTGTACTTACTGAAGAAGAGTATGAAATATTAAAGGAGGAAGAAAAAGAAGAAGAAAAAGAGAAGAAAAAGGAGGATGAAACTGACGCGGATAAAACAACAGACTCGACGAAGGATACGCTTAAAGAAATCAAAATCAACCTGGACGGAATAGATGACCGTAAAGTAAGGCTTACAAGGCACTCTTCCAGAATGTCAGATGCATATGTCACGGATGATGGCAAATACTTGTTTTATTTCGCCAGATTTGAAAAAGGGTACGACCTATGGAAGACTGATCTTAGAACTAAAGAGACCAAGCTTGCTGCCAAGGTTAATTCAGAGAGTGGAGGCACCATTGTTCCTGGTAAAAAAGGCAAAAAATTGTATATCCTCGCCTCAAATAAGGTGATGGAGTATGAGATCGACAGTGATAAGAATAAGAATATTTCTACAGGTGGTGAAATGGTATTAAAAAAGGCAGAGGAAAGGGAATACCTATTTGATCACGTTTGGAGGCAAGTAGATAAGAAATTCTACCTTAAGGATTTGCATGAAGTAGAATGGACCTTCTATCGCGACGAATATGCAAGATTCTTGCCGCACATCAACAATAATTATGATTTCGCTGAGATGTTAAGCGAAATGTTGGGAGAATTAAACGCATCGCATACAGGAGCAAGATATAGGCCTAACGAATCCACCGATGATCAGACTGCCTGTCTGGGATTATTTTATGATCAGGAGTACATGGGTGAAGGGTTGAAGATCACAGAAGTAATGGATAAGAGTCCCGTTCAAAAAGAAGGATCGAAAATCAAGAGCGGAGTAATCATAACGGCTATCGATGGTGAGACCATCACTCCTGAAGTTAATCACTACCGATTACTGAATAGGAAGCTGAAACAAAATGTGCTACTTTCCTTGAAGGATCCAAGTACCGGAGAAACATGGGATGAAGTTGTCAAGCCCATATCTACCGGTGAAGAAAGTCAACTCAGATACGAAAGATGGGTGGAAAATTGTGCTAAGATTGTCGAAGAGCTTTCAGACGGAAAAGTGGGTTATGTTCACGTCAGAGGGATGAACGATCAGAGTTATCGCACTGTCTATGAAAAAGTGCTCGGAGAAAATGCCGGTAAAGAGAGTTTAATTGTGGACACCCGATTCAATGGTGGTGGCTGGCTTCACGATGATTTAGCTACTTTCCTGAATGGGCAAAAATACATCACCTTTATGCCTCGCGGTCAAAATTTGGGAAGTGAACCTCAATTCAAATGGACGAAACCATCGATCGTTGTGATGGGTGAAAGCAATTACTCGGATGCTCATATGTTCCCTTACACCTATAGGGCGCTGGGCATAGGAAAGTTAGTGGGTATGCCTGTTCCGGGAACTGGGACAGCGGTGTGGTGGGAAAGATTACAGAATGGAATGGTATTCGGAATTCCACAGGTAGGTATGGTAGATACGGATGGGGATTATCTTGAAAACAAGCAACTGGAGCCAGACATTAAGGTGGCTAATGATCCTGAAAAAGTGATCAAAGGCGAAGATCAGCAATTAGCTGCGGCAGTGGAAGCATTGCTTAAAGAGGTTAGAATGATCAAACCATAATGTCATCATTGCTTAGTTTGTTTTGCTAACAGGTAAGAGGCCTTTATTGGCGTAATGATTTTGTATCCTTTTTAATATATCGAGAAAATCATTTCATGATAGGCAACAGTATTTTGTACCGTAAGGCGTGCTGAATGTTTTTTGGATAGCAGCTGATGTCTTATTTTTCTAAAGAATTTGATCATTTTTCAAAAAGATTTCCATTTGAAGGATTGATTATCAATAGCTCTCATGGTGCAAAGAATGCCCTCCAAATGATCGTATTCATGTTGTATTAACTCAGATAGGTCATCATGCATTTCCAATTCTTGTTCCTGCCAGTTTTCATTGCGAAACTTTATAGTGAGGGATTTATGTCTTCTGACTTTGACTAGCAGGTTGGGAAAGCTCATGCAATCATCCCAAAGTTCCATTTTCTCTTCACTTAAGTTGCTTAATACTGGATTAATAAAGACGGTCGGCTGATCAATATTCATGTAGATGAGCCGCTTCATGATTCCCAACTGAGGAGCTGCGATGGCTCTACCAAAATGATACTTAGCCCTTATTGCTTCCATCACATGATGTAAGTCAGCAACCCATTTTTTAACAAAGGGCATCTCCGATTCCACAATGGGTTCACTGACCTCATAAAGTAAAGGGTTTCCAAGTAGTAATAAGTCATCGATCGTCTTCCTCTGCATTCTGCTAATATCTAAAAAATTTAACCATTACGTTTTCGTATTTTTTACACCTTGAATCTACAGAATATAAATCACAAGAAATCCTAAATAGGTACCTAAAGCCATTCCCAAAGTACCCACTAAAATTGCAGGTAGCACCAATTCTTTACGATTGAAGGATTCTGCTAAGGCAATAGCTGTAGCACCTCCACCTATGTTGGCCTGGCTCACTATAGCTATCATTTCCCAATCCCGATAAATTAGGCCTCCTACAAGAACTACGATGACACCATGTAAAAAAACAGCTAATCCAGTAAATAGGAGCAAGGAAATACCAGCGTTCTTTAGTTCGGCAACAGCACTTAGTTCACAATAGGCACCTATGACAGCTAGAAACAGAAACATGAGATACAATCCTAGAATATGGCTACCCTTCAGATTTGCTATAAACTTAATCTGAGCTGCGAGTATACCAATTGTTGACAGTATCAAGATCGCAGGTATTTGAGGCAAAAATGTATGAATAAAATCAGAGGTGTAGAAGGCCGAAAACCCTAAAAAAAACAACCATGCAAGTGTAACTAAGTCGATGCTTTCATCTTCAGGATGAACAACGCTTTTAATAGAAGTCTCTGATTCTAAGCCTTTCCTGCCTTTCCAAAAGCGACTTAAAATCACTGGAAACGACAAGGTTACAATGATCCACAGCGTGGTTATCACATTATCTACCGCAACCGTCCCGGCATATAAAATACCTTCTTTCTGAAAGTTGTATTCCAGAGCTATCGCATTAAAATTGACACTGCCTCCAGTATATGTACCAGTAAGCATGCCGGCAATGATCTTTGCATTCTCACCCAAAACACTTGCGGGTGAAAGAATATACCAGGACGCAAGAATACCAATTGTTGTTCCCAATGAGCCTAATAAAAACAAGCCAATCATGGGTATGCCCGCTTGTTTAATGGAGGTCAAATTGACATTGAGCAACAAATAGAAAATTGATATAGGTGCAACATATTTGAAGATCGCATCCTATAAGGAAATGCTATTGGAAGCAGAAGGGACCAACTTAAGGTTTGCCAGTACAGCGGTAAATAGGATAACCAACAAGGCTGCTCCAAATTTTTTACCCCATCTGGATTTGCCGGCATAGACGGCTAAAACAACCAGTAAACATAATATAGATAATACGTAAATCGGGTTACTTACAAAGTTCATTATTTTGTCCTATTTCATTCACTAACTTTTCCATCTCTACAGATTCAAAATTTATCCACCAATCAATGAGACTTATAAGATCATATCAATACTTTCAATAAGATCATCTATAGAGCTGTTGAGCGACTCCATGGCAAAGTAAACCGCTCGCAATTCGGCAAATCTTGCAGTATACATACTTGCAAACTCCCTATTATTATAAAATGCATCGAGGTCGTTTGTGAAAAATTTATCCCCTGAGCTAAGTATTGAATCTTCACCTAGAATCTCAAACATTCTTTTTCTATAATCCGGACTTTGAGTATACATATCTAACACACTAAAATGCTTTATAAGATAGGGCATCTCAATTTGTTTCCAGTACTCTTCAAATCTAATTAGTGTAATATCGACGTTTTTGATTTCTGAATTATAGGATAATAAATAATTTTTCACTTCACTCGTCAAAAAAGCAGTATAAGTTCCCGAGTTTATGAAATCACTAAGCGAACTTGTCGTTAAGGATTTAAGTCGCAATGGACCCAATTTTCCAATTTTCGTCAAAAGATAAAGGTCCTCATTTGCCAGATCCAAATTGTTATTCAAAGTGTCCATCAGGTTCAGGCTATTTCGAATTTGAGCATTGACTAAATTGATATTGTGCGGTATTTTTTCTTTATTTGAAATCAATTCTGCTTGTAGTGTAGTGAGGTTATTTTTAGTTTCTATGGAGTTAGTTCTCTCATTGTTTAGATTATTAACTTGAAGCGCAATCAGAATTCCAACAATCACTAGAATGATCTCACCTAATGCATAAAGTAGGTACTTGCTGAATTTCTGCTCTGCTAAGAAACTCTTTCTTACTTTTCTAAAGAATTTTATCATTGGTTTTCTAAAATTACTTGAGGATTTATGAAAGTTCCTGTTCAATCTCTTTCAATATGGTTTCTATTTCCTTTCTTATGGTACCCAAAAACATTTCATCTGAAGCTAATGACTTGAGTACTAAAGCATATTCAAATAAATAATTCTCAAACTCCACCGAATCAAACAGCAATTTATTGTTTACTTTTTCTGAATATGAGTGATAGGCTATTCTGTTCTCATGAAAGGCTATTTTTTTCAGACTGCCTCTTTTAAAAAATATCTCCTTTATTTTTTGTTTTCTAGATATTCCTCCATTTTCCTGACGCTTGTAATATTCTAGCAAGCTTTCAAAAGATGCCAGACGTTGTCTAAGTTCCTGACTAGTGATTAAGTTTAAATTACCAGAACTAATGATATCATTTAATACTCCTCTTGAGGGTTCATAAGTTGCTATTTGTCCAAGAAATTGCAGCATTACATCCACAGAGTCAGTGGTAACTGTATCTAATACACTTTTATCAAACAATACCAATAAGCGATTCACATCTTGCAAAATATCGGTTGCTTCCCTAATGGATGTATTAACCTTTTCAAGATTGATGCTAAATTCGGTATGCAAGGACGATAAATATTTTTCTTCCATTTCACGCTCTCTTCTATGTCCGTTCCAGTTGTTAATTTGAAGGGCAATCAAAATTCCGACGACTACCAAAACAATTTCTCCTATGGCATATGTCAAATACCTTTTGGTTCTTCCTTCTGAAAGAAAATTGAGGCGAATTTTTCTAAAGAATTTGATCATTTACTGGATAGCTTAAGCTGTTATTAATTTATTTTTTTACATGTGTCCTCCAGACGATTAAGAGGCTCTTCTATCTCGTCGAGAATTCTGTTTAAATGTTGTTTGTGACGTTCATACATTGCGATATTAAATATTAAATCACTCTCAAATTTTTTAAAATAGATATGGTTCTCGTCCTTAATCCAATCTATTTTGGGCAGCACCTCTAAAACTTTCGAACCCAAAGACATTTGCATATATTCAACTTCTTGTAGACCGAAGCCAGCTGCATTTTCAGGATAAGACCTTTCCACTAGCTCATCTCTGTTTTGATTGATTTGCCTGAGAATATTTTCCATATTGCTATAGAACTGAGATAATGCATTTCTAAGATCCAAATTCTTTAATAGGTTGAGATTACCAGAGGAATTTAAGTTGTCGAATGCTACTGTTCTTGGAACAAAGACTTCAAGCCGTATGGTTTTAATCCAATCGTTTAATAAAGTCTGTTTATCCTTCTCAGACCGATGAAGGTCTAGTATTAACTGTTTCGAGTATTCTATTTTCTCATCTGCCAAGGCGATCGAGGAGAATATTAACTTTCTATCCTGTTCAAAATCTTCAAGTATTCTGCAGTAGTAAGTGTTTTCTATTACACTATTCTTTTGATTTTCATTCCAATTATTCACCTGCAATGCGATTAAAATTCCCAAAACTACCAATATAATTTCCCCAATAGCATAGGCCAAATAAGTACTCATCTTACCTCGTCGGGTGGCTGGAAGGCTATCGAAGATAAATTTTTGCCGAAGTTTTCTGAAGAATGGGATCATTGGGGAATCGTTTCTCTAAATATAGTACATTTGTTGCTTTACAAAAGAAGTCTGTTTCGTAAATCCATTCTTCAAGTTTCACAAAACTTGGTCCTTCAACTCTTTTTGCAAAGTATGCCCTTTGAGTGATTTGTAAACAAGTGGTCTCTTATTTTTCTAGGTAATTCCTAATATTACCTTGCAAAACTTCAATATCTGATTTCAAGGTTGTTGATTTCTCTCTCATTACTGAAGCATGAAATAAACTCATTTGAAGAAGCGGTATTATTGTATTTTTTTCAAGAAGCGAATCATAGTCTAAGGGTACCTGTAGCCTTACCGAAAATGAATACCAATCTAAAATTAACTAAATTTGAATTGTTTCGAAAAAAAGTAAATTTGGGCAAGACCAGATTATAAAGCTTCAAAAGAGAGCGAATCCCAGAGAGGTATGGAAGCGATTTCTAGAGCATTAAGAATCAATAAGGGTACATCTTACAAAAGGACTCAAAGCGTAAAAGCACTGAAATCGGCAATTATTTTATATGAGTTTCCAGGTAATAAGTATTATTGTTTGACAACAATTATGACAAAACGCAATTGTAAGGTTATTATTTTGCATCTAAATTTAATGTTAAGGATGCGATCAACAAGAATTGACTCTAATTAAATGACAAAAATACCGCTTTTATTGATTCTGGCCTTCTGTGCAATTACTTCCCGTTCTATAAGTCAGACATTATTTGATAATTCCAACGCTCCAGCTAAACTCAGAGTGTTTATAGATGGTTGTGAGCGGTGGGATGGAGGTTGTGATATGGATTTTATCAGAACAGAAATTACAGCAGTTAATTTCTACAGGGATAATCAAACGGCTGATCTGTTTCTGTTAATTAACAATAACAGATCTGGTGGAGGTGGAAGACAATATCAACTTCTGTTTATTGGTCAGCAAAATATCCATGCGGGAAGAAACGACACCCTCTTTGTAAATACCAAACAAACAGATACCGACTATGAAGTTCGGGAAAAACTTACTCGGTTCATCAAATTAGGTTTAGCTCCGTATGTTGCGAAAACAACAGCCGGTGAGGGAATCGAAATCAATATGAAGACTAGCTCTGGCATGATGGAAGAAACAGAGCAGGAAACTATTGATCCTTGGAATTATTGGGTTTTTAATGTGGGGAGTGATGCGAACATTGAATTAGAGGAATTGAGCAGAGAAATTAATATTGGTGGAGACATCAATGTTAACCGTATCACTGATAAATGGAAAATAAATTTATCGGGAAGAATTGAGGAAAGGCTGAGAAGAACGATTCAAAAAGAACCAAGAGTTGATGAAAATGGCCTACCGGTTCTTGATGAAAACGGTAATCCAATCATCGATGAAAATGTAAATAGTTTTGATGTGTCAGAATTTGGATTTGGTCACCAGCTGGTGAAGTCTATCTCACCCCAGTGGTCGTATGGCTATGATATAGAAGGTCTTCAGAATACTCGTTTTAATTATAAGTTTCAAACTAGCTTTAGACCCGCTATAGAATACAATTTTTTTCCGGAATCGGAGCAGAACAACAGATTTCTAAGAATGAATTATGGGGTTGAAGTGAGGAATAATCAATATGTCGAAGAAACGATTGATGGCGTTACTAAAGAAACCAGATTCCTTCATAGTTTGAGAACAAGTCTGGGACTTAATCAAGTTTGGGGTAATCTGGAAGTGGGCTATCGATTGAGAAATTATTTAGATGATTTTAGCTCCTGGACCACAGGTTTGAATATTAGGGCAGAAGTCCGAGTCACTGGGAATTTTTCATTCTATATGAGGGTAGAAGGAAATTATGTAAAGGATCAGATTTACCTGGCAGCAGGAGATTTCACCGAACAAGATATTTTGAGTGGGAGGGTAAACCTACCTTCGGCATATACCATCGATTCCAGATTTGGATTCAATTACCGCTTTGGTTCTAATCTCAATAACTTCGTGAATCAAAGGTTTTTTGGAAGGGCCAATTTTGTTGGGAATGATTAATATATCATTCTGGGTAGTACAATTCACTCAGAATTCTTTTGAATAGTTCGTTACGGAATCTTATCATTTATTGAATGTAAGATTTCTTTTGAATAGTACTTTCAAGCAAATTGATAAAAACTGATGTTTCCTCTTTTATTTGCTTAAGATAGACAAGGCAATCTTCATTTATCCAATAATGAAGCGCTGCATTTCGTAAATATCTTGAGCAAGACTTTCTGTGTATGCATTTTAGCTTTTGTTATCGCTACTCAAGATTCTATTCCAGAATTTTTATTTTCTCAACTTGCTACCTACCACACTTAATTAGACACCGTATTAGCATACGTTTCTTAATGACCAGCATTTTTGGTGCTATTGAGGATTATAGGCCCAACATTCCATCTCCACTCGAGCACCAAGTGCTAGACCGTTAACGCCCATGGCAGAGCGTGTAGGGTATTTACCGTCCTCAAAATAGCCAGCGTATATTTTATTAAATTCTTGCCATTCGGACATGTCTGCTAACATCACGGTACATTTAAAGACATCATCTAGACTAAGTCCGTGCTGAGCGAGCGTAGCCTGTATTCGTTCAAACATACGGTGAGTTTCAGGTTCAATTCCACCTGGAACAACTCCCGTCCCTTCCCCAGCATCTCCTATTTCACCAGAAAGGAAAAGGATATCGCCAACTTGTACTGCACTTGAAAAGGGATAAGGGAGTCCAGAAGGTGTAAACTTCGGAGCCTGTTTCTCCAAGTAAACTTCTGATTCTGTTCTTTCCATTGTGCTAGTATCAATAGGACTATTGATATTTTCAACTTGACTATTTTTACAACTCACCAGGACTAACAGGATTATAAATGATGATTTCATTAAATGTTTCATGATTATTATCGTTTGCTAATGTATACTAATGCGTTCGTGTATGATCCTGCAGCGTGAAAATTCTGCAGAATTTCCGAGTAAGAAATCGATACGTATTAAAGTTAGTGCTCATTTTCATCATTATTCGGTTTCAGGGTAATCAAGAAATACGATCTTCTCAGCCTTGTCAAGATAAGCAGTTGTATAAAGAGTTTGGCTACTTTCTAAACGATAATATCTTAAAGTTTGGATATCCTCACCAAAAAAATGTATTCCTTTATTGTCAACATTCTTCATTCCCAAGTATGTTATTGACTGAGTTTCTGACATAACTTCTTTTAAATAGTTGGAATAGTATGAAAATGGGAAATTTGGATGCACATTTACATTATTTTTGTCTGAGTTTATGTTTTGCAAAAACTCTAAATGAAATTTTGTTAATTTAGGATTTGTATCCTCAACTGGTACTTTCTTAGATAATTTTTCTAGCTCGGGGTAATATAATGTGGCTAATTCTTTGGACAAGGATAAACTAGTAGCTCGATGCAAACCAAAATACCACCAATAAGCCAATTCTTCCATCCAGCACCGTACGAAACGAAATTTCCGTTATCAAGCTTTGCCAATTCAAACATCAGCTTTTTTGATTTTTCATTTAGAAATTCACTTGAAAAAAGAGCACTGTAAAATTTAAGCAAATCATTGGCTGTTGTACAAATTGCCCACATCAGCTCTGCCGTAGGCTCTAGGAGCCATCAAATATCCATTACCCATTCCAGATACTCGCGTTTTCATTATTTCAGGGTCATAATTAAGATAGCCGGATACCCTATGTGGTATAATTCTAATGGGGTCATCAATGTATGTCTCATTTAGGGATAATGGCTTCAATAGTACTTCATTCATATAATCTCCATAATATTGACCGGTTATTTTTTCAATCACAACACCTAATACAAATGGCACACTTGAATAAGATGCATCAGTTCCAGGTTTAAATTTCAATTCTTCATTAAAATGAATTTCAGTGATATCGGCATCTACCTCCAGATTTGCTTTTCCATAATACCCTTGGTCAAGTATTTTTCCATCTTTTGCTATCAAAAAAGCGATTCCAGGAATATTCTTAGACTCCATCCTTTCCAATATAATCTGATTCGTTTCACTTTGGGAAAAAACAGCTGAATACAGCAGTGAAATGGTCATAAAAACTAATACATTTCTTTTCATTTTGTCAGCTTTCTAATGACCACAAACTCAATAATATTCTTATCTAAATATATTATTTTTGACGTTTTTTCTTCTATAGCTGTAATGCAATTTTAATCGCTCATTATCTAGAGGAATTCAGAATTCAACGAATCAACGTTTAGAACTCACAATTGGGTTGTACAATTATTTTTAGACACAAGAAACCTTATCCATATAGAGACCTCACCATTGACCTACAAACCCATCCTAAATTTTCGTCAAATACAATCTTGAAATAAACGCAGTAATTGCTTTTACGGGTCACAAAAAAGGACTTACGTTGTCCATTCACTTTAGTGTTTGTTTGGCATCTGGATCTATTGGTCTAGATTCTTGAGATCCACCATCAATCGCCTTGCGCCTAAGGCTGATTTAGCCTTTTGATACATTAATGATGCATTATCGATGTTCAAAATATGATCAGCAGCAATTAAGCCATAAGCTAATGAGCCTTTCGCACCAATACCTGACATTCCTCCGACAAGTAAAAAGCTGGAATCAATTTCTGTTCCATTTTTCAAGGTATGACTTACGTATGGTATTTCAGATTCAGTTAGAGAATATACACAAGAGTAGCCATGGTCAAATTCTAAATCAGAAGATTTTATAGGTAAATCGAGTTTAGCCAAATAGTCCGCCGTATTTTCTTTGCTCCATTGAATTTCTTGCTCGGTCAATGCCATTGCCCATACTTCGTCCAAATTCTTAATATCAGTCCTTAAAAAATGTCCACCTACTTTCAATAGAGGTCTTCGGTCACTGTCAAACTTCTCAATCATAGAATAAAATATTTCAGAATTTAAATATGCAACAGGATAAGAGGAAACAAGTCTGTCCTTCTGGTCACTTGTCAACATATCATACTTATCTGGTTTTATTTTTAAAAAAGAAAGAAATAAACGCTTTGGACTTATTAAATGGTCAAAGTATGGTGCTATATCTTTCACTAAAGCTCCATTATATGGACCAGCAGCGGCAACTACTTTTTTGCTCAGAATAGTCTCGCTTGTTCCGGTTTTAGAATCTCTAATTTTAACAACATAGTATCCATTCTCTTTTTTTAAACTGGTAACTTTTTGGTTGTAGTTGATTCTACTCCCGGATTTTCTGATTCCCTGATGTAGTTTTTTAATCAATACCTTGGGATTAAGAGTGCCAGAGTATGGCTTATACTCTCTAATGACCATAGTAGTATCTGATATTTTCATTCCAAATTTTTCTTTGGCTTCACCTGCGGTTGAGGCGATTTCATATTTATCGCTTTGCCCGTCTAACAATTCTTCAACTTCATCTAATTGGGATTTAGAATAAATATAGGTTACTGGTGAGGTGGTGTAGATATCCTCCATAGTATGTAATTCCTGCAATTCGACTTTATTGAGAAAGTCAATGAGATCTTTGGTTTCCGCTACAGAGGTTTGTTGCAGGAATGAGAAAATATCATCTCTCGCACCTAAACTTCTAGAAATTCTTGCCTCTCCATAACTAGAGCCAAAAGTGTAAATTGAATCCTGCTGCTCAATCAATAGAACATTTTGGCCGTATTTTGATAGCTCCCATGCCGTTGAACTGCCCATTAGACCACCACCAATTACCACGATGTCTTCTATTTTATCACCGGTTTGACATGCTAATAATGTGAATGAAAGAGATAATATAAAGATTAGATTATGCATTTTTTAGATATTCATGTGAACGGTCTGGTTTATAGGCAGTTATGATTTGCAAGGATACGCTAAAGTAGACAAGAAAAAGCAATTACTCATTGCCGTTGTTGTGGTTAGTGCGTACGGAAACGTCATTGCCTTCACGCTGTTTTATTTTAGGGTGTTTATGATCTCCATTTCTTTTATGAGCGTGTCGATACCGTTTGGCTTCCGGCTTTGCCATTCTAAAATAATCCTGCTTACAAAATAGGCGGTAACAGTCAACAGTGGAATAAGCACAAAAATCCATCCCAGGGATAGGTCCATGCCATTTATTCCGAAAACTTGACCTAGCGTTTTCCCTTGTTGATTATAAAAGGTATAGATAAGCAATGGAGTTAAGATAACAGGAATGCTTATGACTCCCGTCTTAAGGTTGTAATTTCTTATTATTTCCATTTTTGAATGTACTGATTTCAAGTATTCATAGCAATTATTCTGATAGTTAATTTGTTTGATTTCATGCAATTGCTTTCTACCCAGCCCGAACCAAAACAATGCCGGCAATGAACCTATAATTCCCCATAGAATAGCATGGTCGTTATCAAGCCAGATATTCAAGGCAAATACCGTAATCACAGCCAAAAGGTTAAAATTCACTCCTTTGCTGAAGGATTTACAAAGTTTTTCTACCACATTGATTGATCGAACATCTAAATAATTATTGATTTTTGCTGTTTGTATGGGTTGTTGCAAAAAACCACGATCCCAAATTTGCTCTATACTTTTAGCTTCCATTGATTATTGATTTTAATTTTTTTTTAATTCTATTGATTTTCACTCCAATATTATTAGCCTTTAATCCTATTATTTCAGCGATTTCTTGGTAGTTTTTTTTCTCAAGGTGAAGTAGAATAATTGCTCGGTCGATTTCACTGAGCTGTTTAATACCTTGGTAGAGATGAGCCAATTGATTATCCATTTCGGAAGAATAATTTTCTGACTCTATTTCGTATATTGAGATACTGGAATTTTCTAGAGAACTTTCTTTTCTTTGCTTTTCTTTTCGTTTGAGTGTCAAACAAATGTTAAGTGTAAGACGATAAATCCAAGTTGAGTATTGGGAATTACCCTGAAAGCTCTTGCGGCTTCTCCAAATTTGCAAACAAACTTCCTGATAGTAATCTTTAAAGTCGTCATCGCTATTGGTATATGCTCTGGTAATTTTATAGATGATGAGTTCATAAGGCTTGATGTATTTTAAATAGAAATCTTCACTCACTTTTCAAATCTTTATGTAGTTAGTGCAGATTGCTAAAAATAATTACACACCTTCTGGATTTTAATGCAGTTGCTTGCTATATCTTGTGATCAGTTTTTAAATTTTCCTATTCTTTGACCCTGTTCAACAGTCATCGAATTCAACTTGCCCTTTTCAAAAATTAATAATACTGTAGATCCTCCATACGCAAAATGTCCAAGCTTTTCTCCCTTATAAATCTTTATTGGTTTTTCACTTGTTACTTTTTTATAGTCATTTTCAAACACTACAGAACCTACCGTCTGCAAACCTATAGGAACCATTGCTATGAATCCATAATCGTTGGTTTGAATAATAAAATACCCATGTCTAAAATTCTCAAACACGCTATAGTCCTTATTATAACCCGGATTGCCATTATTGATCATGTCTAGCATATTAGGCATTCCAAAAAGTCTGTTCCCAACTTCTTCCTTTGATTCAACTATTTTTCCAGTTGTTGGCGAATGATAGTGATGATAGTTGTCTGGCATGAGAAAAACAGCCATTGCTGAACCTCCAACAAATTTATCGGCATATTTCGAATGGTCAAGCAGTGAATTTAGGCTCATTGTCATTCTACCTTTTGTTGGGATTTCTGTGTCCAATTCCAGCTCATTAGCTATCATATTAATAATTCCATCAGCTGGTGAAACAAGAACAGCATTATCTGTTGGATCATCAATAGGGCGTGTTCCAGGTTTTAAGTCTCGGGTGAAAAAATCATTGAATGACTTGAATCCTTCATCTGGCAATACAAAGTCTTCATTCCCGAGAGAGTTGTCAGATAACCAGTCCTCAATTATTTTAGCTGATTCTGGACTGTCCATAAATTTACCACGTTCTTCGATGAATGAATTAGACCAACTGAGTCCTGGTTCGCTAAGAACGAACTTCATTCCATCAGGATTTTTATAGTACAGAAAGGTGAATTGTAGAATCTTATCCAGGCCATTATGTGTATTGGGCAAGAAATAGAACCATTCGTTTAAGAAATCATATAAATCATTCACATTTTTGTCCTTCCAAGGGTTAGGCTCCCCATTGGGTAAATCATGAACATTTTTTAGCATTAAGTCAACGGTTTTTTTCAACTCCTCGTTTTTGTTATAAAGACTTTTAAGATCCTTAACCGGTAAACTTTCATTTTGTGCCGATAAAGTAAATCCAATGAGTAACATTAGAAATAGGCAAATTACATTTTTGAGCATCATGTTGTTTTAGTTTAGTTTTATTAATCCATTTGTAATTTGCTCTCTTAAAGTTGTATTGAGGTCTTTAAATTGCAATAACTTGTCGAGAGTCCCACCATTATTATCTTGAAAAGCTATGAGGAAATTAGATAGTTCATCCTTAAAAATTGGGTCTTCAGGATTTTCCACCACCATACGCTCATCTTTTTCTATGAATGACATGAACCGCATTAAACCATTGGGATCATTATAAATTTTGAGGATGGAGACTTCTATATCAAAAATACTGCTGCTCATTTTTGGCTGTTCGTAATCGTAATATCTCGAAATTTTCGTTGTTAGAGTATTATCGGATAGTTGTAATCCTTTAGATTTTAATATCTCGTAAGCATTATTAATGGGGAAGTAGCGCTCAAACGTAAGTAAATTAGCCAAATGAAACTGCAGTGAATCATTATATACCCCTATGGAGTCTACGAATTGCCGCAAAGGGATGAAGGCATTTTTTGTCTTTTGACGTTGTAGAATAATATCATCTACAAAGCCACCATCTTCATCCAGGTTTTTTATTACTTCAGTCAAGATATAACGTTCGTCCTTTTTAGATTTCTGATTTTCATTCCAATTGTTGATTTGAAGTGCAATCAAGATTCCAATAACAACCAGAATGATTTCACCAATGGCATAAATCAAATATTTACTGAATTTACCTGCTCGCCCGTTGGTCCCGGCAGTCGGATTTTCTGAGATAAAGTCTTGTCTAATTTTTCTAAAGAATTTAATCATTGGTTTTTTGTTTTGGTGAAGTACAACTAGCCCTGCTATGGTACGTGCGTACGGAAACGAAGGGTAAAGTAAGGTTTTAGACATTATTACACTTAATCAATCCGTTTTGAACGATTAGAATAGTGAACCAGCTAAAAGCGAAAAATGCATGGATAAGAAATTTTGGTTGAGAGTTGCTTGGTTGACCAATATCAGTTAACCAATTGTCCGAAAATCCTATCAGCATGATCAACCAAAGAATGATGCTTAGTATGAAATAGAAGTGTTTTCGCATAGTTTTGAAGTTCTTAAACGGTTATCTTTTTGATTTGTGCGAAATCAGACACTTCTCAGATTCAGCTGCAAATCGGATCTAGGCTAAATTTATAAATTTTATTTTAACTTCAAACGCAAGCGCTTATGATGCACGTTTTTGGCTCTTCTGCGATAGCAATTTAAACGTGTTGCTTACTTTTTATGATTTCAGCAATTTACTATGGTCGCCAATTTCTAATTAATTTAATAGTATTCTGTTTAGAATCCCAAATTCTTGGAATATAAATCTCGCTTCTCACAATTTTCCTCAAAGTGCCAATGCTACAGATACTGCAAATACCAATGCAGGAGCTGAGCCTTCATATGCACATCGCTGTGATTCCAATTCACAGGGGAGAGTAGAGCTTTGGGTGATTTATCTGAAGAGGCATATGCTATGATCAGGGGTTCTTATCAGGTCCCCCCCCATATCAGACCTAAGTGGAACTATATTCGCTTATTTCAAAAAGATGATGGTCAGGATCGCGAAAAAAACATCTGGTCTCTTTTCCTCTTTTTAAAGGTGGCGTAATGAAAGTTGCTCCTCTATCCTTTAAAATCTGATACGACTTCATACAATTCCGGACCCTAATCGTGAAGCAGTGACTCACCTGATCTTTGTTATTGGGTACCATAAAATACGTGTTAGGTTTATCCTCTGTTGGACCACCAGAGGTCACGAGCAGAAGCCAATTGTCCAAAAAATCTAGTACAAGGGAATCACCCCCATATTCACGGTAAATTTTTGCTCCTAATACTTCGACGTAGAATGCCTTGGAAATAGAAATGTCTGAAACCACTAGAATGGTAGTTAGGGCTGAGCTTTCAAAAGGATCCATGTCAGATTTGATCATAATTCTTGATTTGTCTCGTTGTTCAATTTTTCTTCGTATTCGAAATCCATTTCTTTTTCATCCAAAAAACTGACCTTAAGCTAACTATTCAATTCCGCAACTACCGAAAAGAATATCATAATCCTTCCTTTATCGGTCGGGTGTTCAGAAAAAGAAGGACAAACTCGTCAGTTTAGCTTTTCATACTTGATCTAAACATCACTAATGAGGTATAAACAATCACAGCCATTACGATCCAGCGCAAAGTATCCAAAGGCAAAGATTTGACCCAAAAGGCCGCTATTAATACCGCAATCGCTCCAGGAACGGCCATTGCCAATGCTGCTTTTCTATTATAACTACCCGTACTTATAAATTTAGCGGAAGCCGGTGGCATTAAGAAAGCGCAGGACCCCATCATGATCGGAAAGGCAACCAAAGGCGACATACCCAGCGCATAGACCAGAGCCATACATGGGGCATAAAGGCCGATTCCTACTGTCATTAATCCACCAAGAATAAGATTCCCCATGCAGGCTAAAAGTAGTTTCCACCCTCTTAGACCAAGCGCCTCTCCTCCACCCTGAATCCAATCTAGTTGACCTGCCAACATGAAAAAGGCAGTAACGAGCAGAGCAAATCCCATAATGAGCTGAATTCTTTTGACCTTCATTCTTGCAACATAACCCGCGCCAAAGATCGCTCCAATGGTTGCTGAAGCCAGCATGGCGAGTAAGGTTATTGCATCCACTTCTACAATTTGTATAAAGATCAACGCTTGTATCAAAACGGGAATGGTATTGGAAACATTAAGCGTTCCCGGCAAAACCCTGTCTTCCGTTTGCTTTGTGAATTTCAGCAAGGCTGTTTGTGGGGCAAAAGCTCCGATTCCAAGCACATCGAAAAAATTGACCACAAAACCAATTAACGCTGTTTTTAATGTACTCACCTCCTCCATGGAGTTCTTGTGCAGGACAAGATCTTTTGCAAATCTATAAACAAAGAAGATCATGAGGACAACGAGTCCCATCCAAATAGCAAGGATCATAAAGTTAAGTTAGGTTTATTTATCAACTTAAAGGCGTCGATTTTTAAAAGCAGTGGGTGCGATTCCTGAAAATAGAATGCCTTAGCATTAGTACCCTTTCCGGAACGTAGACGACTTTATGTTTTGCAATAAGCATAATGTGGATGCTTTATTCAAATTTTCCTAAAGAATTTGATCATTTTAAGCTTGCAATTTCTTTTTCAATATCTTGAATTAAAGCCCATAGTATATTTTCGGTCATCGTCAGAAAATTAATTCTAAGTTTTAAAAAATTATACATATCAATCAAGGCGTTTTTAAACCCATCATTCTTTTTTAAATCTTCAATATTCTTGGGTCGGTTATAATCGAATATAATTTCTTTACCATCTTCTGAAACTGAAGTAGTCATGGTAAAATTTTCTCTCTGATGTTTTTTAAACTCAGGATAGAAGTGCGTTTTGTAGCCGTTTTCACGAACATCTATATTTTTGAATTCCTTTTCGTACATCAGTGTTATCCTAAGTCGCAGCGTATCATTAGAAATGATTTTATTCGGATTGTTTTCCAGGTTTTTGTAGGTAGTGTTTGCATTATTAAAAATGGGATTTCGATCGAGCTTATCTAACCATACGGAAATGGAATCCACATGATTATTTTGGGAATTCAGGAACCTTAAAAAAGACTTGGAGTTACCTGATGCTTTAGTTAAGATGCTTTTTATTTCAAGTACTTCCTCAAGATTCTTAGAAAGGTCTTCATTTAATTGCTCCAAAATAATGATTTCATTTTTCCGGATTTTTCTTTTCTCGTTCCAATTGTTGATCTGCAAAGCAATTAATATACCGATAACGACCAGAACAATTTCTCCAATTGCATAAAGTAAATACTTACTGAATTTGGTTTCAGCAACAAGTCTTCGTCTAATTTTTCTGAAGAATTTTATCATTGGTTAGTGGTTAGTCGATAACGGAAAGTAACGAAATGGGAATTGATTGTATAAAAATTAATATATCTTAACGGTATAGCAAATCACAGTTTCTTTAATTCTTCTATTTCTTGTCCTTTCTATTTTGACTTATATCGTTTTCTTCTATGCCGAAACGAAAGGAAGAGCATATCGCTTTTAGCATCAAGATAAAGTGAGCAATTACGACAAAAACTTATAGAGTATCTGAATTTAGTTTGAAGATCAATATTTGTGGTTTTCTAGTGCCCATCTATCTATTAAGACTTCTTCAATTGCTCTAAAGTAAGGTACATGCTAAAATCACTTATTCCCCGTTGTAATCAAAATAATATCAAGAAAGTTTTGGGACAAGAACTACCTCAAAATTCAAGTAAGTCAATAGAAGTAAATATGAATTTCAAGACTTAATTGGGCATTGCTCAATGATATTTGTATCTTCGCTTTTTGCAAATACAATGGAGAATGAACCGAGACCACTTATTATCCTTTTTATTTATCGTATTAACTATACCTAATCTGACTGGCCAAAGGGTTTTTGTTCCTGGATATTACATAAATCTTGAAGAAGACACGATTAAGGGTGAGATTTTACAGGCTGATCTCAAATCCAGATTCGACGATTTTGTATTTAGAAATGGGTCAAAAACAGAAACGATTGATCATGAAAAGGCCATTACTTTCAGTTACGACCAAGGACGAAAATTCACAGCAGCAATTGTAGAAAACACTTATACGGAAGTTTTGGTAGAAGGAGTACTTTCACTCTATCAAAGAGGGGATTTGTTTTACTTCAAAAAGAATGACCGTATTTATTTGATTAACACAACACCTATAAACGTTGAAGACAATAATAGCCTAATTCAAACTATAGATCCACAATGGAAAAATATCATCACTGCTCTAACAGCGGATTGCAAGACTTCGTACCTTGAAGAGATCACCTTATTGGTGCCCAATACTAAAAATTTTATCACCGCAGTCGAAGAGTACAATCAATGCTATGCACTTTCGTCGACCTTATATACTAAATCCAATGAATGGGCCAGATTTAAGTATGGAGCCACCTTTGGACAAAGACATTCAAGGCTTAGATTCTCTAATCGCAGCAGGCTTGAAGAGTATGTACAAGAACAATATCATGCCGATAATTTATTTTCAGGATTAAGTTTGCATCTGCATTCTCCAAGACTCAATCGAAGATTTGGCCTGCAATTGGACTTCTTATATTATGAGCAGCGATTTTATTCTTCAAACATTATTTCTAACGAAGGTATAATGAGGGATAACCAAGTGGTCATTGATACTCGTCGATATGAGTTTCCTATGTATTTTACATATCAAGTGAATAAAGGCTTTGTATCTAATTTTCTTCAACTTGGAATTAGTACCGATTTCGTATCCCAAGACATAAGATACATAACAGATGAAATTCAGCAAAACCAGATTACTACGTCACAAATAAGAGATCCCTGGGTAATAAACAAATGGCAAAATTCTATTATTGCAGGGACATCACTTGTTTTCGATTTTAAGATTGTTGAGTTATCTGCAGATATTAAAATTAGACTCGGAGATCGTTTCAACAAGACCGGATTCTTTAATTCCTTTGATCGGGATTTGCTTTACGGCATCACTTTATATTATAAGAACTATGAATAAGTTTTTACTTTTTTTATTGGCCATATTAGCATTCGGTTGGGGTTGCGATAAAGATGAGGTCTTAGAAAAGGATTATCCGCGTATTTTGACCAATCCCATCACGATAACGCAAGATGGGAATCTAAATCTAAGTGCCGAAGTCATCAACTTTGGAAGTGAGCCTATCGTTGATATGGGGTTTGTTTTCATTACTCATGGTGATGAAACAGAGCAAACAAAATATAGTGTTGAAAAGGGCTCAAAAGAGTTCCACAAAGTAATTGAACTTGACCAGAGTCTATATTACTATGTGGAGGCCCATGCTTTCATTGAAACCGCTGACTTTCATTCGGAAGGAAAGGCAAGCATACTTATGTTTAAACCAGAACCGCCTTTCAAGATTTTTGATTTTAATCCAAAAACCGCAGGATATGGTGACACAATTACTATCTATGGAAAAGACTTCGAGAACTTGAAACAAGTTTCCGTCAAATTGGGAAGTATTAATAAGGAGATTATCGAACTAACAGACACTACGTTGAATTTTGTCGTCAAACCAATATTTAATGGTTCTGAGGCTAAGTTACAAGTCATTGGTAAAGCACCAAATTCTGGATTAAGACGCAAACAATTTAAAAGTGAATTTATCTATGCGAAACCAATGATCTTTGAAGAAGTTCAGAATGTTAAGTTTCATGATACTATTGATATTTCTGTTGAAAATGTTTACGGAGATGGACTTGAACTACAAATTGCAAATAAACCATCAGAAATAATTTCATTTACAAAAAATTCGATTCGAACAACAATTGGATCGATCGTAGATAGGCAACGAGCAAATATTAAAGTTAAATCTAATGGTTATGTTGACACATACAACGGATTATTTATTGAAGATCCCATTGTTTCTGAATTTACTGTGCTAGCTGGCAAACCTGGGGACACGATTACTATAAAGGGCAATGGGTTCATCGCAGATAAGAATAAAGCTATACTCAGTTTTGTAGATGAATCAGACGCTTCAACAATCACTGCTGAAAGAGAAGAGTTCGTCGCCATTGTTCCAAGAGGAATTATGAAAAAAGAAACTCCAGTAAGACTTGTGATGAATTTTTTCAAAGAAGAATTAGGTATCTTTATTGCGGAAGATCCAAAACTTATATCATTTACGCCTGCAGTGATCGAAAATAAATCTTCAATTAGAATATACGTAGATCATTTCGAGAGTTACTCAGCAAGACCAAAATTTCAGATTTGGAATTCTGGATGGGCTACATTATGGAAAGACGATTTCATTGAATATCACAGCGATGGAGTGACAATTTTTTTAGAAAATACTAGTGTATTCAATGGGATTGAAACGGGAGACGAAGGCATTATTGAAATAAGAATGACAAATGCATGGTATGAAGAGATCATTGCAATACCGTATAAATTCGAATAGATTATAACAATATAAAAACCATAGAATCTTAAAGAAAGATCTTGCATTGTGATATTGTAAAACTTTCTATACCCAGCAAAAATGTTCACCCGAAGACTTTCAATATACAGACCATTTTATATTAATCCTTCTTGATACACAAGCAGTCTCTTCTTCAAAATAAAATAACCTTGAGATAATAAAAATACATAGTTATTAATAGCTAAAAATAGTACTTCTAGACTTTGCTCATTGTATTTATCGTAGCCGAAATAAGTCCAGTCCCTGGATAGGTATAAATCAAGATTTTCCCTTATATCTGGTGTTATTACTTGCTCATACTTTTTATCTTCAAGCATCATTCTTATTTCCACTTTCAATTTCCTTTCAAGTCCTGCGACTTTCGCAAAGTTACCTCTTATTTGTTCGAAAGGAGTTGTAACATTGATAAAGTCTAATGCCATGGATATTTCTCTATACAGCTTAGACTTTTCATCAATTTCTCTTTCGTAAGCAAACAATTTATCATACATACGTTGCAATTGTGGCGAAAGCTCCTTTTCACGTTCCTGTTTCACAAAGTATTGAAAAATTTGAAGGTCATTTTCTTTAATTCTTAAGTAGATCGTGTCCAATTCTTGCTTCAACTTTGGCACAAGAGTTTTACTATCTTTCTTATTATATTTTTTGCCGTCGAAGTCAAAAGTTTTCACTTTTATCAAGCCGTTCGAAATCTGCTCGAATGTTTCAATATCTTGTTCCAATGCCAATGATTCATTGACCCACTCAACTTTAGTACTCGAGAACAAGTCGTTAAATTGCTGAGCTCCACTTAAATCCATCATCTCACTCGTTTCAAATGCGGTGGGATTTTTACGATCATAGTATCCATTGAATTTTTTAGGAAAGCTACCATCTTCATATTCAGATATAAACTCTGATTTAAATCTTTCATGTGAAATCACAGAAAATTCGGACTTTTTATCAATGTCATTAAATAATTTGTAGGTAAGCTTTTGTTGAATCGCCTCGATGTTTTCAAACAGTACAGAGGCTGGATCACTCTTATTTTCATCCATCATAAATCCTGTTGCTTCGAGTCTTTTAATGCGATCTTCAGTACTAGGATGCGATGCCCATTGATCTTTTATAACGAGCTTTGATTTATTGAATTTGGTCAATGTGTTTTCATCAACCTTTGGAAAACGACCTTCTATATTCACTCCATTCTCTTCAGCGAGAAACTTCATGACATATTCGTGGTTTTTAAAAATATTATCAGTCTTAAGGTTTTCAGTCACCTTCTTTTCATAAAAGGATAATACATTTGAAAAGGAATGATCTGCAAGAGATAACCTTAAAAGCGATTCTTTCAACGGTTCATATCCGGTGACAGAGGCAGCAATCGCATCTGCGTGAAATTCCATTTCTCTTGACAATGCCATATACGACTTATTGACCAGACCATACATTTGAGCTAAAATCCACTTAATCAAATCTACGATCTTGCTTGCTATGATCACAAAGAATGTGAAGTAACCACTTGCATTGGCCCACTTGTTTATCATATTTTCATAGGAATCGTTATCGTACAACAAATTGAAAGTAAGCTGATTGACTTGATATACATAGCTTCCTACCTTCATCGTCTTTTGTGAGAAATGACCAAATTCGTGGCTCAAGATGGCTTCAAGTTCAGAAATTGTGGTAGAATTGACCAAACCAAGTCCAATTTGAAGATTTTTCTTTATTGGGAAAAACATACTCCAAAAGCTTGAGTCATAAAACACAGAAGCATTTACGTCGGATGAGAGATAGACTTTCTTCGGAGGACTAGTCCCTACTTTCTTAACAATGGCATCAATCATATCAAATAACTGAGGTACCTCTTTACGCCGAACTTCTGTCAAAAGAGAGCGATCGACTTTATTGGCCTTGAAAAGAAATTTTACAAGGAAATACAAAACTAGAATACCTAAACTTGACAATCCTACACCCAAGGCTCCAACGACTAAACCTGGAGAAGCTCTAATCATTGCAATAGCTGCATAAATGCAGACGACTGTCAGAGCTATCGCTAGTGCTAACATAATTAGATAAGTAAATAGGAAAAGTATAATTCCTCCAACTGATTTGATGGTTTGATATCTGAATTTTGATGAGATTTTAATATTTTTCAATGGTATTGTTGGTTTTAATTCAATTACAAATACGCCAAAAAGAAATTACCTACTTTTAAGGCGAAAGAGCGAACGATCAAACTATTTCTTCCTCTTAATTCTAAGCCACTTGGCTTTGACAAAAATTTTCATTTGCAATCAAAAAATGATCAACTTCTCAAATCGGACTCCTTCCTGTTGTTTGTTTTCAAGTATGATGAAATAGGCTCCTTTTTCCAAGTTCTTCTTATACACTTTCTGATAATTAATGGACTCTCTATCTAGAATTTTCCTACCATCAATTAGATAAATAGATAGCAAGTAATTAATCTCCTTTTCATTTCGAATATAAACTTCTCCACGTGAAGGATTCGGAAAGATATCAATCCCAAAATCAGATGCATTTTCAAATAAGGAAGAAATCAAATCTTCACCATCACAGTTCTCATCAATACCATTATTCGCAATTTCTTCGGCCTCAGGGTTGATTAAAGCGCTATTATCATCACAATCCTCATCCGAGTTAAATCCATCCATGTCTTCATCGATCACCAATATTTCTCCATCACAGTTTTCATCAATGTCGTTGTTAGGTATTTCTTGTGCTCCCGGATTAATTGATTCACTGGAATCGTCACAATCTTCATCGGAATTAAAACCGTCCATATCCTTATCAACGATCAATGCCTCTCCATCACAATCTTCATCGACCTCATTATTTGGAATCTCCTCCGCTTCAGGGTTAATCAATGCGTTACTGTCATCACAATCTTCATCTGAGTTGTAACCGTCCAGATCTTCATCGATCACCAGGATCACTCCATCACAGTTTTCATCAATGTCGTTGTTGGGTATTTCTTGTGCTCCCGGATTAATTGATTCACTGGAATCGTCACAATCTTCATCGGAATTAAAACCGTCCATATCCTTATCAACGATCAATGCATCTCCATCACAATCTTCATCGATCTCATTATTCGGAATCTCCTCCGCTTCAGGGTTAATCAATGCGTTGCTATCATCACAGTCCACATCCGAGTTAAATCCATCCATGTCTTCGTCGATCACCAATATTTCTCCATCACAGTTTTCATCTAGGTCGTTGTTGGGTATTTCTTCCGCCCCAGGAAATACACTAGCATTATTATCATTACAATCGTCCCAGAAATAATATTGATCCAAATCTTTATCGAAAGATGACACAAAGCTATGTTCGATCGTGTTTGTTTGAATAGGTCTGTTCAAGTCAAAATAAATATAGGCAGTATTATTTACTTCGGTGAATTCCGGAACATCTTCTAATGCTTTGATAGCGAAGGTAAGATAACCCTGACTTCCTGCCTCATCTTGTATTTTAGGAGGGAGTTTCACATCATCAAAATAGTAAAGTATTTTATGATCTTGAGTCCTTTGCAGTCTATAGGAATGGCTGGAATTTATCGGCCTAAAGGAATTGATATCGTAAATACTCGATAAGGTATCTTCAATTCTTACATCGTAAGTGGTATCATTCCCTTCATTTTGAAATCTAATGGTATAAAAAATTTCATCACTGATAAGCGAATAATCAAGACTGTCACTACCTATCTTCACTGGAATAACTTGTTTGTCATTCGGGTCAAAACCACACCTTATAATCTCACCAAAGGTAGTGTCAATCTCTATGTCGTCGTTTTCAAAAATTACGGCCAATTCTAATTCTTCACCAGTGAATTCTTCATTGGCAATAGAAACTTTAAAAGTCAAGGTTTCTATTCCTTGAGGTTCTAGCTCATTTACCTCTTTAGTGAGTGGCAGTGCCAAATCTAAAAGGTCAACAAGTTTCAAATCAGTTATTTCGATTTTCCCGTCAAGGAGGTTACATGTAGAATTAACCAAACTTACATCTATTTCGGCTTCTCCGTTACATCTTGCCCGTGTCATATTAAAGATCAAATAGGGAGCTTGGCCTGAATTTTGTTTGGTATACACTGGTATATTGTAAATGCCATCTTTGTCTAACGAGTCCATTGACGCAAATAAAGTAGAACCTCGTTCGTAACAATCTGATTCTAAAAATTCAAAATCAACATCAAAGATTCCCGCGGGAAACTCATAAAAACCATTTCCATCAGAATAGACATAGAAAGAATCTGGGAGGACCAATATTGGACTATATGGAATGATTTCTTCACTTTCATCAAACATGTTGTTCCTATTCGTATCATGATAAATACGTCCTTTAAAAGATTCTTGAGGTTGAATGGCGCAAGTCGAATCCACTGAAATAATTACTGGATAATAATCAGCATTAAATGGTCCACTATTCGTATCGAATTTGCGGTATATACCAAAAGTATATCCTCCAGTTTGATTAGAAATTCCTCGATTGTTATCCCATGAACTACCTACATTATCCGTAAAACTTAAAATTGAAGGGTTCTGATAATCTCCTGTATAACATCGAATTTCAGTGGTTTCACCAGTTTCTATTGTTGCTCCAACAACCAAAAGATTTGAATTACTGGTTGCTAATCCTTGAGGGAACAAAGGAAAATCGAATTCATATTTTGTTTCATAGGTTCCAAAAGTATCTACTATGACTTGAAGATTACTTCCCTCTTCATCCAACAACCTTACCTGAAACGCAGTAAAAAGATTACCTAACAAGGCGAATTGATTAGAATTCCCTAATTCCTCTACAAAAATGATCTCTCCATTATTGGATTCAAATTCTTTGACTTCGTCATTTTCATAATTATATTTCAATAGGGTCTTTCCATCTCTGTCGTTTATTAAAATGGCACCATCACTTAACAATCCAAAATCTAGATAACCATCAAAATCGAGCGACCTTTTGCTAATATCGTTTCCGTTAAGATCAAAGAATCTTACTTCATTTATATTCTGTTGGAAGGACCAATTCCATGCCATTATTATTGAGTCATTCAGAATCTCAATATTGAAAATAAATGGGTCAGTTATATTATTTCTTCCGGAATGTAACGAGTCCCCATATTGATTGTATACATCTATACTCAATTCGTCTGTCTGAGTGGTAACAATATAGATTTTGCCATTAGAAATGAAGTGTCCCCACAAAGTGGGACCGTTTTCTTAAAGAATTAATATAACATATTAATTATTATCATAATATTTTGCTTCTTTTAATTTCCACATTTTTTTGTGGAAAACTATGCGGCTTTTCCATAG
>NZ_JAJNKB010000011.1 GCF_021533195.1 Portibacter marinus | reverse complement strand
GTAAACATGGTAATCTAAAGTCGATTTTGGAATACGAACCTTCTGTGCAAACTCCTTCCTACTCATTCCTGAAGCTTGAAACTGTCGATATAATTTTTCACTGTCTATTGCCATTACTATTTTTAATTGCAAATTCTCTATTCCTAGCTAAATAGACAAGATGGGGTTAGTGGGATGGATACTTTTAAAGTATTTGAATGAGCTCTATCAGAATTTATAAATATAGATACAAAAATGACGTTCCTCAATCGAAACACATAAAATACCGGTGCAAAAACAAATACAAAATCTTAACGAGCATCAAAGTTTGTTATTAAATTATCTGATTCATCAATGGAAAAGTTGATTCATAGTGAGTTAAAAATAATTTAACATAATTTGGACATTTAGATTAATTCTCGCGCAGATTATTAAGTACAGCATTGATATTGTAGCCATCCGTATTTACTATAAATGACTTTAAAAGAGATCTGAGACTCCCATATGCCCCCAATCGATCAATGGTTTTTCAAGCATCCCCCCTTAAGCATAACTTTGTATTAAATGAACTGTTTTAAATTATGCTGACTTCATAGATCAAAGTGCATTATTGTGCTACAGAACTCCTGAACTTAAAACTTTTGTAAGCAAGAGTAATTTACAAAACTATATCTTTCTCTCCTTCACCCAATTATATGTAAGTTAACCATAAGTTTTTTTCTTAGATAATGAGTTCACTTTGGTTGAAGAAAAAATTTGTCATAAAACCTTTTAAGAAATACGAGTTCAAAATACTATCTTGTTGCCTGAAATGTTTTACACTAAATGTTAGAAAAAGTTCTAGAATAACATAAACGATTGATAGATAACACTTGGGGGATTAGCTCAGTTGGCTAGAGCGTTTGACTGGCAGTCAAAAGGTCGCAGGTTCGATTCCTGTATCCTCCACCATTTACTCACCTCCATTCGAATTCTCCATTTTCCACAGACCAATCGTTGCCAAAAAAGCCCGCAGCTTTTACCGCATTGATGCCCTCCTCAAGAACAGATTCATCAAACAGCACAAAATCCGGAAAGGAGGTACCATTGACCAGATAATGATTAGGAAAAGCCGCTTTCATACCAGCTAATCCAGTAGTGGTGACGACACCTACAGATGCTACATCGCTGTCCGGCCGCGGATAAATGAAGTAACTGGCCCAACCAGGTCCAAGTAAAACACTGCCATTGACAGAAACCTTGTCATTACTGAACTGCACAGGGCAATCATATAATAGTAGTTCCCATGCGCTATTGTTGTCCTTATTGCCATATAACACTACATTTCGATCTATATAGGCCTCCGGTGAAAAGTCTGTATCCGCAATTACTTCGACATAGCCATTGGCACGGTAAGAAAATGTTTCCGCATCAAACATGGCTTTCATCTGATTCCATTCGTGTTCAGTTTTGCTTCCCTTTGTTCCATAGACCATCACAAAATCATTGTTGAATGCGTCTTTAAAACCTCCATATCTATGCGGGCCCTTTTGAGATAAATCGGGTGTATTCACGACATTCCATATGGTATCCTTTAGTTGAAGGTGTAGTGCTTTTTTTCCATTCAGATCAATGCGTTGTCCATCAACTAAAATATGCTCAGGGTTGTTTTTGAAATTAGAAAAATCAAGCGAGGCGCTTTCTGTATTGGTGAATTCAAGCGCATAGGTCTCATTTATTGACCAATTGAAACTACTGATTTCCAGTGGCTTGACCTGTTGTGTAATCGAAATATGATGTGACGAAGCAGAAATGCCTGGAGAAGCAGTTAAAAATTGCAGATTCTTAATTTCATCATCTTCCGGAATTGCTCTTTGTTTGAAAAAATCGAAGATCGGCGGCCAGTCGACACTATGATCACCATACCAGTGGGTGCCTTCCGGATACTCGTAGTAAACAAAATCGTTGTGAAAACCTCCAAGATGTTGGCGCATATCTCTGGCAATGAAAGTTGGCACCACATTATCTTTCTCACCATGCAAAATATAGACTCCGTGATGCAAATAATTTTTGCTAAATGTCAATGTTCTGGATGGGTGGCCTCCCTTTTTTACCATTTTGTCCATTGGCGATAAGGTCATGGGAGCATTCATCTCCTTAACCATTTCAGGGGTCATGCCGAATCTTTCCAGTTCAGTGGCACTCATGTTGGATAATCTGCGCACAAAACTTTTACGATATTCGAGTAAATCCGGATATCCTGCACATGGAGCGATGGCTGCAAAGTGATCCGGATAAGTGGCACTGAGATACCAGGTTCCATGCCCACCCATCGAATGACCAGTCAAATAGATGCGCTGTGGATCAGGCTGATAAATGCTCTTCGCATCCGCTAGTACTTCCAATGCATCCATTCTGCCCCAATCCTCCCAGGCAAAGCCAAAAGGTCGGCGATTAGTAGGAGCCACAAGTGTACCCCAGTCTTTTCTTTTGTATGCCCGTGCTTGATTTGTGGCCTCAACCGAAGCACCATGGACAGATAGAAACAATGCCTGGGTAGAAGAATCTTTGTTCAGAGAAGGTGCAACGCTGTAATATTGAACACTTCGATCAATATTACTGACAAAAGTCTTTTTATGATGTTCATATTTTGATTTGACATTTAGGGTGACTGTAGTTGAAGCAAGCTTTTGAGCATTATCATCCACTAATGTGAGGTCTATGTCAATGGTATCCTGGGTCATCCCGGAAATGGAAGGAGTCTCGAACGGAATCTTGGTCACTGATAAGGGAGCTAGGCTGATGACTTCAGATTCATTTTTCTTTTGACCAAGCACAGCAATAATGATTGGTGTATCAATAAAGGATTCACTGGCGTTGACCACTCTGATGGCGCCGTAATATCGCGCATTATCCTCACTTGAAACATCAGGAAGTGTCATATCTCTGGAAGTGAAGAGTAGGGGAGAACTTGGCTCAATAAGTCTGGCTCTTACCCTTGGAAACCTACCAATTTTGAGGACAAAGGTGTTTTGACCTTTTCGCAATTTAATGGGAATTAAGGAATAACCGAAGTCATAGTGGTCTCCTTCATGGGGATAACCGTTGATTAGGGCAATAGAATGACCAGATGCTTCAAAAAGTACCACTTTTTCCTCCGGCGATGGATAGGTCAGATATACATAAGCGGATCTCAAACTTCTTTGGCTAAAAGTCCCCGTGCTGTCAACTACGATTGGCTTCCAGGTGACAGGACGACCTTGACTGTCAATATCAAAAACGTCACTAGGTAGAGGTTGGTAATCGGGATGATTCAGGAATTGATTGAAGATTGGTTCGATGGGAAAATCAATGGGGGCATTAAAACCCTGATTAATTGAAACAGCTAAACCATCCTGGAAAACGTGAATCAGTTGACCTTCACTGATTTCATTTACTTTTTCTTTTCCAAAGTATTCGACGATATTGCCCTGTCGGTTCTGAGTTCGAGCTGACTGAAGAGCTAATACCATGAAGGAGATCGTGACTAATATGAATCTAATTGAATTGAATAATTTCATGATTGAGTATTTGACGAGAACTTCTGATGAATGGCTAAAAATAGATCATTTAAGGAGATGTGTTGGTTCGCTGATGAAAAAAACTGCTATATTGACAGAGCTAGTATTGGAATACCCCTTTAAACGAAATCAACTTCATCAATGGTCAAACCCTTATCATTAAGCATTACGAGCTGGATAATCATTCTGTTTTCTTTACCTAGTCTTTATGGCCAGAACAGTGAATTACAACTTAGTATTCTCGATTTGACCACTGGATTAGAGACGCCAGCACGTGTTGAAATAAAAGACAAAGCAAATAACTTTTACATCGCAGAAGATGCGCTCCCGGCAGGAGGTGATTGCGATATGAGTGACATTGGTGCCCAATTGACCGATCTCGAATCCGCATTACCTCTATTTAACAAGGAAATATTTAACCCTTATTTTAATTCAATTCAGTTCTATTCTGATGGTTCCTCTTTTATTTCAGAATTGCCAGACACCATTTACCTCACGATCATGAAAGGTTCCGAGTATCAAATTGCGATGGACACCTTATTTCTGAAGTCAGGATCAGTCAGCAATCATACCATCCGATTAGAAAGGTGGGTCAATATGCGAGAGGATCAATGGTATAGTTCGGATCTTCATTTACACATTCCACGGCCCACTGAAGAATTGAATCCATATATTTCGAAAATGATGCAAGCAGAAGACATACATGTGGGCAATTTGCTACAGTCAGGAAAAGTAAAAAACTTCAAAATGGCAGAACAATATGCATTTGGTAAAAGAAGTGTCTATGAAGAGAATGGGTATCTTTTAGCGGCGGGTCAGGAAAATCCAAGAACCCATGTTTTTGGACATACCATTACATTGGGGTCTGAAGTTCCAGTCTTTAATGAAGAAAAATACCTGGTGTATCGATTAATTTGGGAGCAAACAACTACTCATGGTGGACTGAACGGATTTGCACATGCCTGGCAAGATGAACCTGATGGCCCTTCTCCACAAAATGGAATGGCCCTTGTATTACCTCACGACCTCATGCATTTTATTGAAGTTTTACAGTTTAATCGGGCAGGATATAATGCCTGGTATGATGTACTTAATCTGGGCTTTGAAGTTGCTCCGACTGCTGGTTCTGACTATCCTTGCGCCGATCAAAGTATACCAGGTCACGAACGATTTTATACCCATGTTTCGGGAGAATTTAATTATGAAAACTGGCTGGAATCTATAGAATTAGGTAAAACATTCGTGACTACAGGTCCCGTACTGCAGTTTACCATAAATGATCAACAGTTGGGCAGTAAGTTGGAGCTTACCAACAGAGACTCCATTACGATTTCAGGCATGGTTAAGTTTGATCCTCATGCCGATAATATTAAATTTCTGGAAATTGTCAATAACGGGCAGGTGATCAAAAAGATTTCAAGAACGGACCATTCTGATTCTCTGGTCTTTAAGTTTAAACACCACATCGAGCATACCGGTTGGTTTGCTTTACGAGGATATGGAGATAAGCGATTTGAAAACGTATTTAACCAACCCATCCATTTTAATTTTTTAAAAGCTAGTACCAATTTTCATTCTGCCCCTATTTATGTCAATGTTGCAGGGAGCAAGAATCCTGAAACAAAACGGGTTGCCCATGCTTACCTTGCTAGAATTCATGATATCAGAAATCAACTAGATCTTAGAAATCTGGAATACCTTGCGGACCAGATTATGAATCCCTTTGATGGGGTCCCAAGGGAAGTGCTCATTAAAAGTAGAACATCATTGCTTAAAGAATTAGAACATGCTGAAGGCTATTTCGAGGATTTGATCCTTGGAAGGGAATAGGTCGGCTGAAGTTGACGCCGTTTACTTTATCATATTCCCATTGCTTCATTGCAAAGTACAAATCACTCATCTTCTCCTATATTTACGGAGATATATACCATATTACGAAATAAATTAGGGTGAATGAATAATTCTTCGCCTTTGAAGACATTTACACTGAAAGTCCTTTTATACATATCAATTTATCTCAGTACAGCACTTTTCACTGCATCAAACGCTCAATATGATTTCATCAGCTATGATTACACGAGTGGTCTTCCACTTGTAGAGGTAAATGTCATTGCTGAAGATAGTATGGGATTCATTTGGTTAGGGGGACCTGAAGGCCTGGTTCGTTTTGATGGTTCAAATTTTACACACTTTAGAAAAGGAAACGATCATTTATCATTGGCGGGCACTGCGGTTATGGACATTGAGATCACGCCTTCAGGTAATGTCTTTGTTCTTCATCAGGACAATGGTGTTAGTCTTTATAATCACGAAACAAATACTTTTAGGCGACGAAATTATGAACCTGAAGATGGTGATAAATTCCCTAAACAAGTTTTATATAAATCGCTGATCGTAAATGATTCTTTAGCTTACCTTTCATCTTACAATGAGGGTTTATATGTTTTGAATCTCAATACTTTTGTTTCCAGGCGACTACCAGTAAAGCTTTCTCCTAAAGATATGATTAAGGTGCCTGGTGAGAATAATCAATTGTATTTAGTCGATGAAGGTGTATTTCAGTTCAACACAGATACTTATGAAATAAATAGCTTAACGGAAGTGGGCTTCTACGGTCTTCAATGGTTGGACGGTGATTTATGGTTTAGTGATTATAGCCAATACCTGTATCGATATCATCCTGATAACAAAGACTTGGTTCAATACGCATCAACCATCAAGGGTGTCATTAGGGGATGGGAAAGGATTGGTGAAAATTTATGGCTGGCCATGTATTATGGTTTGGAAATCATCGATGCCAAAACAGGGGAAGTAGTTAAGATTCTTACCGCAGGTCCTGGTAAACAAAATCTGAACGGCAATTTTATTTATGACATTTTCAAAGATTCAAAGCAAAGAGTCTGGGTTTCCACAGATGGTGGACTCAATCTGTATGATCCCCACCAAGTTTCGGTTCAGAAAGCTGAAATGCTAAAACAACAAACCAGTTCTCTACATGAGCTAAATTCTGGTGCACTGCTTTCCCTGGACTTTTATAATCATACTGTCGTTTTGCATCCTCAAGACCAACCATCCTTTTCTTTAGCATTGCCAAAAGAGCTGCGAAACCCAATCAAAGTAATTGAACAAGAAAATGATCTCATCATAGTGTGCTATAACGGTATTGGTCGATTAGATCTGAAAAATCAAATGATTTCATATCTAGAAATACCTTTTAATAATGAGTTCAGAAAAGGCCTCTATGACTACACCATAGTTGAGGATCGGCATTTCGCAATGTATAGGCCTCAGCAACAATTCATTACCTGGAACAGTTCCAGTGATCAACAAGACACCTTCGAACTTCAAACAGTTCCGTTGTCCATTTTTGCAGACACAGAATATTTGTGGATTTATGGTGAAAACTCACTCGACAGATACGATATTATAAATGAAATAGTACATAGCTTTTCTCTCCTAGAAGGCACATTATCTAAAACACTGGGCAAAATCGTTGGAATTCAAAGATCAGGAAAGCACTACTGGATTTCTTCCGAGAAAAATGGATTATTCAAAGCGAGGCAAGTGGATGGTGAGTTTATTTTAGATAGGAATTATGGTATTGAAGAAGGTCTTGGTTACAGCTTGATAAGACAAATCGTAAAGGATTCTTATGAAGGTATATTGGTCTTGAGTAGAGATGGCATTTATCATTATAATGCAGAATTAGATCGTTTTTTAAGAATTGATCCTAAATATACTTTGAATCATCAAAAGATTGAATCCATTGAACTGGTTGACGAGCACTTATACCTTTTGGGATTTCAAAACTACAAGATTGACCTAAACTTTAATTATAAAAACCGAGAAGTACCGAAAGTTTATTTACATGAATTGTTGGTTAACAATCATAGAGTTGACCTTAGCCTAAAAGAAGAATTGATGTTTTCTCACAAGAACAACAACATTGAAATCAGATACAATACCATTTATTTTTCTGAGCCTTCCGCAGTTTCTATTCGTTATCGGTTAAAAGATGATCAACCATGGATGTATGTTTCTAACAGTAGTGAGCCTTTATTTTTAACATCACTTTCACCTGGTAATTATAGTTTTACTATGCAAAGTACTGTCGGATATATTCCGTGGAAAGACGAGATTTATTTGAAGTTCATGATTAAAAATCCATACTGGAAATCATGGTGGTTTTTCGTACTGGCATTGGCTATGCTTTTTTTTATTTTGTATATATTCTTTCAATATAGGATCCGTCAGGTCAGAAAACTTAACGACCTTAAGATAAAACTTGCCGAATTAGAGAGCGAAACTTTGAGAGCCCAGATGAATCCGCATTTTATTTTTAATTCTATGAATTCCATTAAGTCTTACATCATTAAGAATGATAAAGAAAATGCTGCAGACTACCTCACCATTTTTTCAGAACTGATCAGATCTGTATTGCGAAACAGCATGATGAAGGAGATATCGCTTTCTGATGAATTGGAAGCGCTTGAACTCTATATGCGTCTGGAAAATATTAGACTTAAAGATAAATTTACATATTGTATTGAAATAGGTGAGGATTTGAATCCAAACCAAGTGGCATTTCCACCGCTCATAATCCAGCCATTTGTAGAAAATAGCATTTGGCATGGCTTTATTAACAAAGTAGGTAAAGGGCATTTAAGAATTAAGGTCAGTCGTGAAGCAAATGTTATTCATGTTATGGTGAAAGATGATGGTATTGGAAGGATAGCCAGCAGAAAAATTGAAAATGTAAGAAAGCGAAAAAGGTCATTTGGAATATCAATCACTGAAACAAGATTACAAAACATTATGCAAAATTGTCACATTGATATTGAAGACTTAGAAGCAGAAAATGGAGGGACAGGAACGATAGTTAGAATGTCCTTACCTTTCAAAAAGATAACAAATGGAAAGTAAACTAACGGCCATCGCAGTCGATGATGAAGAGCACTGTCTAGAAACTTTGCGTTGGGAACTTGAAAGAAGTTGTCCACAAGTAGACCTGGTAGCCACAGCTTCTGATGAATTAGAGGCTAGACGTCTTATTAAGCGTAACCATTTCGATTTGTTATTTATGGACATCCATCTACAGTCTGCTTCTGGAATCGAGATGGTAAAAGAACTCCAGCCTTTGGATGGGGATGTTATTTTCGTTACCGCCTATGATCAATATGCACTTCAGGCTTTTGAAGCCGAAGCCACAAACTATCTTTTAAAGCCAATAAGCAGAGATCAACTTCGAAGAACGATAGAAAGAATTGAATTGCAGAGGCAAAGGCAAGCGAAAGCATCCGCAGAGATGATCGTTAATGCCATGTCTAAGCTATCAATAAATAAAAGGAGGATACCGATCAATGTGCATGCTTCCATAGAGTTCGTTGATCCCTCTGAAATCGTTTACGTGAAAGGTGATAGCAATTATTCCACTTTGTATTTCACTTCTGGGGAAAAACTTATTGTGAGTAAAACTTTAGGTACAGTTGAGGAATTGCTTGCCGATTATGCATTTTACAGGACACATAAATCATACTTGGCCAATCTTCAGCATGTCATCAGGTACGTTAAAACCAATGGAGGCTATCTTGAAATGAAGGGTGGTCACAATGTGGCAGTTAGTCGAGCGAAGAAGACCAATATACAGGAGATCTTTAAGTCGCATCAATAATTACACCATTTACTCATTCTATACTACCATTGCCTCAATGTTCATGGTCTGGTCATGAGATTAATCAGATATTTCATTAAAATCTGTATTTATGAAGCACTTAATAACAACACTATTGCTCATATCGCTGAATACCGTGGACGCGCAGAAGGTAGGTATCAACACCACTGATCCTCAGGCGAACTTTGATGTTCGAGCAGACCAAGAAACAGAGCAAGCAACCATACGCCTGGCTAATTCTTTAAATTCCATGTTCTTAGAATTCTCTAGTGGTGGAACTTCCTCCCCTAATCCATCGATCTTATTTCCATCATCTCAAAGCCTCCTTTTCGGTTCTGATGCGAATACTTTTACAGAGAGGATGCGTATTGGTGCAAATGGTAAAGTTGGAATAGGAGTAGTCAACCCTCAAGCCAATCTGGACCTATTAGGTGGTAATTGGGATTTAGCTGGCGGAAGCCAAGGGGATTTAAAAATTGGCAACGGACTCAACAACTTGCGAATAGGAGTTTCTACCGGTGGTAGTGGAGCAGGAGACACAAGAATTTATTCCTCTAACAATCTATTTTTGGGTGCCAATGGAGGCTTTCAGGTTTGGTTAGATAAGAGTGGTAATACTGGATTTGGCGCATCTAATCCCAGTCAAAAAGTACAGGTCAATGGAAAGATTAAAATTGGAGATGATGCAACTGCTCCATCCGCAGGCACCATCAGATTCAATACCTCAACTAAATCTTTCGAGGGCTATGATGGTGGGAAGTGGATTAATTTTGGGGGTAGTGGTGGAACAGGGGGGGCTTCCGCAGTGAGGCTGCCTGATAATAATTTCTCGCCCAGCGACTTGTTAACATCTTTTAGTAAGCTCAAAAGTATGGTCGCGGCGGGCCCTTTCCTAGCATTGAAATTTTTGATTGATGATGTTGGAAGCACTGATTATGCTTTTATTGTCCTGTACGAAGATATTGGTTCTGGCCAATGGCAGAGAAGGCTAACTTTGCAGTCGGAAGTTGCAGGATTTTCACCAAGTCTCGGAGACGATATGGCTTTATCAACAAATAGACTTCTTATTGGAGCTTACGAAGAAAGTAAAGCTTTAGAATACATTCCTTCTGGAGGATCTATGTGGACGCTAGGTCACACCTATAGTTCACCAAATGGCAGTACCAGTGATCGATTCGGTTTTTCAGTAGACCTTGACGGTGATCAGACCATTATAGGAGCTCCATTGGCCACTGAAAATACAGTTCAATCAGGAGCAGCATATATATTCAATGACATGAAAGCTTTACAAGCCAGACTGACCGGTCCGGCGCCAGCGTTTGGTCACCAATTTGGTAAAAGTGTAGCCATAAACACTACCAGAGCCATTGTCGGGGCACCTACAGATGAATCTGCTACGGTTTTTAACAAAGTCGGTAATTTTTGGTCTACCAATACTACTTTTAGAAATCAAAATCCGGGGTCAACCTTTGAATATGGAAGGAAAGTCGATATCCAAGGTGTAGACTTTATATATATCAGTGACTTAGATAGAAATATTGAATCATATGCAGTTGAAGATAGCTTTTGGGAATTGAAAGAAGTGATTTCTGCGACAGACCCCGATGAAGTTATTTTTGACTTTGAGAATGAAGGCAGCCAAACACTGCTAACGCTAAACATAGAGTCGCTTGCGAGTGAACCGGACTACATTAGGCTTTTCTCCAGAGCTGCAGACAATACATTTTCCGCCAGCGACATCATAATTGACGGTTTCGGGACCCTGAAAATGCTTTCTGTTTCTGCTTCAAGAATCTACTACGGCTCAGAAAACGGCGTTTTTTTTATCGATCTCAAAAAATAATTAATCTCGTGCTGTCAATATGGCTACAAATCGATCAGGTTCCAATGCATTTTCTTCATTGGCCTTTAGTAAACCAATCAAACCAGCAGTGGAGGCAGGTAAAATCTTTGAGCCTTCAGTTTTAAGTAGGAGTTGGCTCATTTCTCTCATTTCCTTGTCAGTGATATTATACGCAAACCCATTGGACTCATAAAGCGCTTGCAAAGCTTCCTCACCGTCGAAACTATGCCAATTTATTAGAGGTTCGTTCACGGAGGTCTCCTTAATCTTTGCAGGATTGAGATCTGCACAGTGGTTTAATCTTTTCTTAAAGGATTGTATGATTGGGTTTTTATTGGTGGAAGAAGCCGCGATCATTTGAGGAATCCTGGAGGTCTTTCCTCGTTTGTAAAGATTACTAAATCCTCTAAAAATGCCAGCGAACAAGGTGCCATTAGAAACGGGAACTGCGCATATCTTCGGAGCGTCTCTCATTTCGTCATAAATTTCATAGGCTATTTGGGCATAAGCATTGATTTGGATGACTGTGTTGTCTCCTCCTGGATTGGCGTCGTACCATTCATTTTCTGCTGCAATGAGCGAACTTTTTTCGACGACCTCCTCATAACTACCAGGAATTCTTCGAATTTCCGCTCCTAATTCCTGCATTTCATTGATCCTTTCCGTATGATAGCGTTCAGGTATAAAGATGACACACTCAATATGCGCTAATTGGGCAGCTAAAGCAACGGCCACTCCATAGTTTCCGCAAGTGGCCAATACGATCTTACTGAAACCTCGACGGATGGCATCATAAACTTGTGCAAAGGCAATTCGATCTTTTTGGGTACCGGTGGGATTGTGCCCCTCAAATTTAATGTAGATTTGGCGAAAATTAAATTGGCGCTCAAGTGATCTGGCTCTGGAGAGAGAGGTGTCACCTACTTCGAGGTTGATGATGTCTTCGTAAAAATCAAGACCTTTATATTCATCAGTTCTTTGGTCAAGAATATATTGGCTAAGTACGGAAGCTTCTTTACCCACGCGATTTTGTGCTGATTTTACGTTATCTCTCAGGTTCATTGGTTCGAAATTAATCTTTTTTTCTATAGTATTTTCAGGGCGTGGATTTTTTGATGATTTTTAGTTTGCTTAGTGCAAAGCACAATGGGCTGAGTGCAGGACTAGTTGGATATATCTCGAGTATTTTATGTAACTCGGAAGTATCTAATATAATATCAGCGATTAAAAATTCCTTAATTTGTATCATAATTATTGGTTAACTCGCATGCAAATAAAAACACACCTTAACAATTGAAATAAGAAATAACATGTCAAAAAAAATAAGTGGTAAGGCCATCGTCTATTGCGATGGTGCCTTTAATACGCCGGAAGGAAAAACAGCTCATGGTCTCGTCAGATTCACAGATCGATATGAAGTCATGGGAATCATCGACGAAAGGCATGCAGGTAAGGATGCAGGAATGGTACTAGACGGAAAACACAAAGGCATCCCTGTCTTCGAAAGTTTTGAAAAAGCTTTAGAACAAAATCGCGATAAAGGGGTCCAATATTTTGTGATTGGTTTGGCACCAGACGGTGGAAGGCTGCCTAAAGAAGCATTGGAAGTAATTAAGAATGCAATCAAAGCTGGGTTGAATATCGATAGCGGTCTTCATGATTTTATATGCAACAATTCAGAAATTTCCAAGTTAGCTGAGGACCGAGGTGTTAAAATCCGAGATGTTAGAAAAACTCCAGACCGGGATCAACTGCATTTTTTTACTGGAGAGATAGAGAAAGTGACCGCACTTAAATTGGCGGTATTAGGCACTGATTCAGCAATTGGAAAAAGAACCACTGCCTGGTTAATCGTTCATGGATTGAGGTCCAGAAATAAGTCTGCTGAGATGATCGGCACAGGTCAGACGGCCTGGATGCAGGGCGCAGAATTTTCCATGATTATGGACAGTTGTATTAACGACTTCGTATCGGGAGAAATTGAACATGCGGTGGTCAGTGCATATAAGGCCAAAAAACCGGACGTCATTGTTATCGAAGGGCAGGGAAGTCTGATGAATCCTGCGTATCCAGGAGGATTTGAAATTTTAGCAGCCGGGAGACCTGATTATGTCATCTTGCAACATGCTCCCATGAGAAAAGAATATGACGGCTTTCCGGGTTATAGGCTCCATTCGCTGCCTGAACAAATCCACGCAATTCAGACCATTTCTGGCAAGGAAGTTATAGCCATTACTGTGAATCATGAAGGAATAGAACCTGAGCAAATTGAAGCCGCGTGCCGCAGCATTGAAGAAGAAGTCAATCTTCCGGCATTTGACGTTCTGGCTCATGGAGCAGAAGGCTTGGTGGACCTGATTATTAAAAATTACCTATGATCATTGAGAAAGTAGAGTTTGCAGAGTTGCATCTCATGATGAGAAAACCTTACACCATCGCTTATGAAACCATTTCTGAAGCGACCAATTTCATCCTGAGAATCACCACCGTTAATGGTCTTCAAGGATATGGCTGTGCAGCGCCCGATTTAATTATTACTGGTGAGAATCCTGAAGATGTCAAATCTAATATTGAAAACATGCTCATTCCCTACCTGGAAGGTAAAAATCCGTTTATGAGAGAACAGCTCATGAATGAGATGAGGATGATGACACCTGGGTGTAAATCAACCCTGGCTATGGTGGACATTGCGCTTTATGATCTCTTGGCAAGAAGGGCTAAACTCCCTCTCTATATGTTGCTTGGTGGAAATCGAAAAAGCATTCCCACCTGTGTGACCATCGGAATTATGACTGTTGATGAAACACTGAGAGAAGCTAGAGAGATTCTCCAACAGGGATTTAATATTTTGAAAATCAAGGGGGGCATTAGTGTGGACATGGATATCGAACGCATTATTAAGATTAGAGAGCACTTTGGTCAACAAATCATTTTGAGATTCGATGGAAATCAAGGTTACTCTGCAGATGATACGATTAAATTCATTAAGGAATTACATCCATATGGCGTTGAAATCCTGGAACAACCCATGGGTTTGAATTCCGAAATTCCCCATATATTGCAAGGCCCCATGACAAAAGTTCCAATCATGGCTGACGAAAGCCTGAAACACCTTGGCGATGCCTTTCGCATTGCTAAAAACCAAGCCATCGACATGGTGAACATAAAGATTCAAAAAGTAGGTGGATTAGAACAGGCTTTACACATCAATAGTGTTGCAAAGGCCGCAGGTAATGAGGTGATGGTGGGCTGCATGGATGAGTGTAAACTAGGCATAGCCAGTGGTTTGCACTTTGCCCTTAGTCGTCCAAATGTTCAATATGCAGACCTTGATGCTCATTTGGATTTTGTGAATGACCCCTTCAAAGGACTATTTAAAATCGAAAAGGGCGTAATGTATCCTTATTTGCAGAGTGGTTTGGGTGAGATCAATGAAGAAGTTTTGGACCGCTTTTAAGTGTTTCATTTTGAAATCACGACCGATTTCTTAATTACTCTAGCTGAAATTTATCTCCCCTATAAAATACCCTTAACACAAATTCTGTCAGGGCAACCCAAAAAGGACTGATAATCATGGTCATACTGATTAAACTAATGGTAAATTTATAACCATAGGATTGTAAAATTCCCAGATTAAACGCTGATAAACTGATTAGGAAACTCAGCTCTCCAATTTGACCTAAAAGTGAACCACCAACTATGGCCTCCCTCCAGGAATCTCCGAATAATCTAAGGACGACCGAATTAATCACATGGTTGGTCAGATAAACCAGGACCAACATGAAAAGTATCTCTCTAATATTTTCCCAGATGAATGAAAAATCAATCTGAAGCCCAATACCAATGAAGAAAAAGGCAACAAATATGACGCGAAGTGAGTGCAAAACATCATGAATCCAATCCGTTGAACGACCAGCGTGCATTATCATGCCACCTATGAAAGCTCCCAGGGCAGCTGACAGTCCAAACAATGAGGTCATCAATGCACAACCGAAACAGCTTAAGATGGCAACGAAAACCTGCAATTCATGGTCTTCTTCCAGACCATTACTAAAGGGCAGTTTGATTTCGCGCTTAAAATAGATGTAGGCTAAAATAAAAGTGATAAACACTCCTCCAGCAATCATGAGCACCATACTGGAGATTGAGGGAGTGTCACCCCCCAGAAAAGAAGTGACGATCAATAGTGGCACAATAATAATGTCCTGTGTGAGCAATATGCTTAACACATCCTGTCCCACTTTGGTGTCCAGTATACCTTTGTCGGCCAATAATTTAATGACAATCGCAGAACTACTCAATGAGATGACAAATCCCAGAATCACACTTCTGGATAAGCTCCATTCAAACCAATATCCCATGGCAATAACCAATAGAACGCTAAGCGAAACTTGCATCATTGTTCCCAAAATGGCCACCTTCCACTTGTTGACCAGATCAGGCAAATTGATTTCCATCCCTATAAAGAACATCAGTAGGATAATTCCCAATTCTCCTAGATTGTGAACCAAGTCACCATCCTGAATAAGTCCCGTTCTGCCCAAGATTATACCAATGATAATATACCCAATGATGAATGGTTGCTTCGCTTTTTTTAATACGAAGCTGACCATGATCACAAAGATGGTAACTACAGCAATGAGTGCTACCAAAGGGTCGAATGATGCCAGATAAAACATGGGACGAAAATAGGTTAAATTAATCTATAAATGTGACAAATAAGATTTACAACCTTGATTCAAAATTAATGATTCTGATGAATTTTACAACATCGAGAGCTTAACCACTGGTAGTCATAATCTTATGGACAAATCTCAATTTTTCAACTACGGATGGGTTGAAAACGAAGGGGTAAAGGTCAGGCTGTCCCATACTTCGATTAATACTATTAACAGCAAAAGCAAGAGGAGCGCTTGCTTCGATAATACGATCGAAATTGTCCTGGTAATATGGATTAAACCCCGCTTGCATGTTCATGGTTGAAACCTTTTGTAAATTGGGATTTAGACTCAAACCAAAAGCATATGCTGTTTCCAATGTGTCTATCAGGTGAAAATAGTGTGCCCAAGTTTCAGCCCAGTCTTCCCATGAATGCATGGTCGCATACTCACTAATATAATTAGATTCCCAGTGATCCGGAGCCCCTTGATCGTAATAACGCTGTAATGCTTGCCCATAATCTTCCCGCTCATCTCCAAAAAGCTTCCGATATTGTTCGAGTAATTCAATGTTCCGATATATGAGTTGATCCCAGTAATAGTGGCCCACTTCATGTCGAAGATGGCCAATGAGCGTTCTGTAAGGTTCGTCCATTTTTTTTCGCATGTATTCGCGATGCACAGAATCAGCTTCTTCGATGTTTATAGTGATCACACCATTGGCATGCCCCGTCCTAACTGCCGGCTTTTCAGGATTGCGATCGGTGGGGCTTAAAAAATCAAATGCTAAACCATTTTCGGGATCATCCAACTTGTTTTTTAAAGGTAAATCAAATCTCTGTAAACTATATACCAGTCGATGTTTGGCACTTTCAATTTTTCGCCATTTTTCGAAGTTTTCGTCATCATTCAGATTTGGGATCACTCTGTTTAAGGAACAAGCTTTGCACAATTGTCCTTCATTTTTTTTTGAAATCAACCAATTACATGCGTCCAATTGATGATTGGCACAGTAAACATATTTCACATCCTCACTAGAGAAATCGTTGCTGTTCGATGAAGAAATGACCTCAAATTTAAAATCGAGATATCCCAATTTGCTGCCGCATGTTGTACAGAAGGTATTTTCGAAAAAGAGAGGTTGGTTACAAGCCGTACATTGGAATAGTTTCATGTTTATATGTCAAAGCAAATAGCCCAAATAATTGTTCAATTTAGCTAACTTGGAAGGCATGTGACATCTTCAAAGCATTTTCAGATCGTTCATAGGGCTTACCTCCGCGTTAGTCATTAGAATTATTGCATTAAAATGGTCATATTAAGATTTAGCTTGCATATTAACCTCACATGGTGATAGTAAATAAAGATTGGTTTTCACACCCTTTATTGGTTGTCAATGTGAAAAAGTCCTTTTGATACTTACCAATGTTATACTATCCATTAACTTGCATTATCTTAAAATTTGTGAAACCAATGAAATATATTGCATTGCTTCGAGGAATTAATGTGGGCGGACATCATAAGGTTCCAATGGCGGAACTCAAGAAAACATTGACCTCCATTGGCTTCGATCATCCTGTTACACTTTTAAACTCAGGAAATATTATTTTTGAGAGAGATGAACAGGCACCAGAAGAGCTGGAAGCCATATTAGAGAATGAATTGCAAAGTACTTTTGGTTTTTCGGTTCCCACTATCATCAGAACAGAAGAAACTTTGAGGGAGATGTTGAGAACTAATCCCTTTCAAGAAGTCAAAATGCATAAAAACATCAGACGCTATGTGACATTTCTGAAAAAGAACAAGGAAATCGACTTACAGATACCCTGGTACAGCGATGATCGTACTTTCATGATTGTGAGAAAGGATAAAAGTACGATATTTAGTGTATTAGATGTTTCCCTTTTAAAGACTCCTAAAGCAATGCAAATTTTGGAAGAGTTATCTGATCAAAACATCACCACCCGAAATTGGAATACCATAGAAAAAATAGGAAAAAAGCTTGACTCATAAATGTTTGCTCGATTAGGTTTGCAAGTACATTCATTAAGCTTTTGCCTGATGCTGATCATCTAATAATGTATGGTTGATCAAATCCAATAGTCGAAGGTTCTACCTTCCTGAATGGATACCAAAATACATGATGTTAATTGTGAATCTTCGCGAGCTAAAACAACGCCTACCCAGGGATTCTTGAAAATAAATTCGGTAAAGTCGGACTTTACGCCACACCAATAAAAAGTTTTAATCGGTAAATTCTTCGATACCTTTCATAAAATCATCTGTCAGATTACTTAATGACCAACGGTCACTGCGAAACTGACTTTCTAGATATCCAGCGAATGAATTCAGAGTGATATCATCTAGTGTTCCTCCATTTTTAAAGTGGAGTTCGTATGCTTCTCCAATGATGGTGGTCAAAAATCCTGAAATTGAGGCTCTGATGAGCGAATCTTTTAACATCTTGTCTAACTTGGTTCGGGAGGCTAGATTTTCAAGACCTGTAGCTACTAATTTAGAGATTAGTGACGAAAGCAGAGATGATATGATCATGCTTCTGGTATTATCTACTTCTAAATGATGTTCTTCAGCTAGTCTTTTGACCATATGGTATTGAAAATAAGTCATGGCAGCCACATCCAGAAAAGGAATCGGAAGGGCTGAAATAGCTGAAACTTTTGCAGTGGTATCAGCGATTATTTTTTGCGTATCGGAAATTTCCATTAAGTTTTTATTTCGTAAGTTGCTAGGGTAAATAAATGTTCGAATGAAGGACTTTGTGAGATTCATGAAATTCAATGAAACAGTGCTTTATCAGGTACCTTTTGGCATTTTGACATGCGATCTGAATGGAGACATCATTACCATGAATAAGCTAGCAAAGCAGCTATTATGTCTGGAAAGATCAATTTCGGAATTAGAAGGAAAAACGCTTTCAGAAGTGGTTAATATTGAGAAGTTGATCAATGTGGTCCGCAGGATATTGGAAGGAAAACGCAAATCTTTCAATTTGCAAAGGATTCCCATAGGTAGACTTTTTATCAATATAAGAGGTAAAAAGCTGGAAGATAGAATACTAATCACTTTGCTGGACACCACAGAAAGTGTTAAAGCTATGGATGTTGCTACTCAAAGTATCATTTTAGGACAGGAACAAGAAAGAGCCCGACTTGCGAGGGAATTACATGATGGAATAGGGCCGATGATGTCTTCCATCCGACTACAGATTGACGCGCTCTCAAGTCTGGCTTCCAATGATAAAGTGAAGTTAAGACTGAGTTATATCAATGAGATGATTTCAGAAACCTCAAAGGATATACGGCTGATTTCGCACGATTTAATGCCTCAGAGTTTAAAAGATTTTGGATTAAATACGGCAGTTTCTAATCTGGTTAAGAGATTAAATGACAGAGAGGATCATGCCTTCCAGGCTTACTACTCATATGGAGTGAAAAATGTCATATGGAACCACCAGTTAGAGATTAATCTCTACCGAATCATTCAGGAATTGATCAATAATGCCATAAAATACGCACAGTGTTCTGAAATTCAAATCCAGATTAGAAATTTTGATGATCAGATACAATTGACAGTAGAAGACAATGGCAAAGGTGCTACAGATGAAGAAATGAAATCTGGAATGGGACTGAATAATATTGCTACAAGAGTGAAAACATTGCAAGGAACTCTGGAGGTGGAAACCAGGCCCAATGATGGATTCTCTGTACAAATACTGGTACCTGTAAATGTGAAAAATGATTAGGATCGGAATCGTAGATGACCATAAGATATTCCGGGATGGTGTCGCTTCCATACTTGATGACATAGAGGATCTATCTGTAATATGGAGTACCAGTAATTTTAAAACCACTTTGCAAGCTCTGGAAGAAAATGGAGTGGATGTTATTCTCATGGATATCACATTGGGAGACGAAAGTGGAATCGTTTTGAGCAAAGTCATTTTGGAAAAAGATCCCGACATTAAAATATTGGCCATTTCTATGCATCACGAAGATGATTATATCTTGAAGATATTGGAAGTGGGAGCGAAGGGTTACTTACTAAAAGATGCGGGCAGCGAAGAAATGATAAAAGCCATCAAAACAGTTGCAGGAGGCGATACTTATTACAGCAATGAAGTTTCAAAAATACTGATCAGAAACTTAACCAACAACGGGTTAAGAAAGAAAAGCCCTCCAGTACAATTGACCAGGAGGGAGATTGAAATATTGAAACTGATCGCTGATGAATACTCGAATCCTGAAATTGCAGACAAACTCTTCATCAGCATTAGAACAGTGGATTCACATCGAAGAAATCTTCTGGATAAATTAGATGTTAAAAATACTGCTGGTTTGGTCAAGTTCGCCATTCAGCATGGCTTGATACAATAAAAAAGCCGATACAGATTTTTGGGTTGTATCGGCTGTTCAAATCGCTTAAATAATGCTACTTCTTCTTTGTTTGTGGAATGGTTGATTTAGCCTTCTTAGCATTAGAAGCTAAACCGGTTTGGCCTTTTGCCATTCTATCCGCTTTTTTCTTAGCTGCTGTTTGCTCAGCCACTTTCTTAGCTTGGTTTCTTTTTTCAGATTTTGTCTGTGCCATTTGATTTTAAATTTCTTTGTTAATGTTAATTGTTATTTGAAGATTAAGCACTAAGTTTTATCACTTTGCGCATAATCTTTATTTTTTTGGATTTAGTATTCACACGAATTCGGTTTTCGAGCACCCCTTTCTGTAGCTTACCTCTCTTTTTCAAGAACCTTTTAATCTTTATCATTTCGTTTCAATTCCAACACAAATATCAGCAAGCTTATTCCTTCATGAATCCTGTAAAACACCTATTTTAGACTAGGTATTTCACCTATTTTATGGCTTAATCAGTTTATCAGTCTGCAAGATGGTTTGTCTTTGATCTACGATGGTATAGTAATAAATGCCTTTTTGTAACTTTGATACGTCAACCGCATTCTCACCTTCAAAAATACGTTCGCTACCCACCATTCGGCCGGTTAAATCATACAATTTGAAGGTGTGTTCTGAAGTGCTGTCAAATGGATCATTAAAGTAGATCGTGAGCAAATCTGAAAAAAGAGTGGGTTGCACGGTTATCGACTGATTAATTTTCCTGTGGATGGAGATTACATTGCTATACATAATAGATCCATCGATATCTACTTGCTTCAACCTATAATATGCGATTTTACTGGTAACGACATTGCGATCTATTAACTCATATTTTGTACCAGCGTAGACCTTACCGATGGTCTTAAAATCTAAATTATTCGTACTCTTTTGAATCTCAAAAAAATCATTGTTTAACTCATTTTCCGTAGTCCATGAAAGTAAAACATATTGATCACTTAATTTCCCTGTAAATGATGTAAAGTCTAACGGCACTGTTACAGCCATGTCAATACCAAAATTCACTTCACTAACATCTGATCCAGAGGCGATGGTGACGCCAAGTCTGCCATCTGGTGTTCCGTCATTCCCTACGCCGGCTCCTATATTATCACCGACCCACTCATGACTTGAAGGTAGGTTTTGTGCTGGAGGCGCTTGCCCAATGGTGCCTTGAGAACTGCTGATCTCTACAGTGTAAGTCCCACTAAATAGGCCTAAAAATTGAAAAGTTCCATCAGGCAATATCTCCGAAGATTTATCTACAAGACCACCAATAATCAAATTCGCATACATTTTAGTTGAGCCAGCCTTGTCAGTACCTGTTCCGTTCACAGTACCATCGGTCAACCTGTTTGAGTCAAGATAAAGATGACCTGAAATGGATGGTGGAGCATAACAGCCGGAGGCCGCATCTGCATTTCTGCTTCTAAAGTCAGATACGGTAGAAATTAGCGTAAATGTGCCGGTTGTCGCATTGACATTGTAGATCTGACCAGCTTCAGTGATGGCTCTGATCATCCCGTCTTTATTTTTATACATGCCTAAAACTGGTGAAGTCAAACCCGTTCCAGATGAGGGAGTTATCGGAGTCAAAACTCCAGTAGAAGCATTTATTTTATACAGTCTTTTATTAATAAAGTTATGGCCAAGCAGACTATTGCTGGCTTCATCAAAAATGATATCCGTAATCCGTAGTTCTCCTGTGCAAGATGCACAAGTTAAAGTCTGAGTGGATAGCACTGTGGCACCTGTTGAACTGATTCTAATTATTTGAATCTTATTGGTAAAGCCAGTGGATGCCTGGTTAGTAAAGGAGGTGTTCACATAGTAATTATTGTCAAGATCAAAGGTTCCTGAACCTATGTTGCCACCTGCAGCATCTATTGTTGCTTTGTCATTGGTGTCGAATTTAATGATGGAGCCTGTAACCGATACTTCTTGGAGCTGACAGTTGGAGCCAATTCTATAAAGTCGACCAGATTTACCCGTAGTCAAATTTGGATCATAGCGAGAAACCGCATATAGAAAATTGTCATGTGGATTAAAAGCCAGTCCATTGAGTGATCTGCCCATTTGTGTAGGTGTACATACAGTGGTTCTTGTTCCGGTCGACGTAGTAATTCTACTCAATCGTGAATTAGAATACGAAAGTGTTGTTGGAGTATTATTCTCTGTTTCGGAAGCTATGTAATAACCAAATCCCTGGCTGGAACCACTGCAATTAAAAGGAGTGGGAGATTGAGCATAAGTCCATACACTTAAGAGAATACAGGCCAGTGAAATAAGCAATTTGAACATCTGAATTAATTTTAAATGGTTTCATAATCTGGTTTTTCAGAGCTGATTATTAAGTTAGAATGGCTGGAAATGGAATAATTTCAAACTAATATTTACGGTCTTGTTTTCGAATAAAGTGACCTTCATTAGCTAGTTTTTCTTTACAAAACTTTTTGACATTTTTAATATCAGGGTAGGCTTCCCCTCTATAAATGACCACGGGAATCCTTGCCTCTTTCTTGTCAATTCCTCTTCTTGTAAGCATCCGTTCATACATTGCCTTTGTATCACCATTGTAAGAAGTATTGATTTCGTTGTAGGCGATACCATTTTGATTGAGGTAGATCAATAATTGAGTAGATCTTTTATCCTTGTTTTTTGTGTAAATGGTTAGGTTAGGCTCATAAGTTAAATCAAGTGGTTGGTTCGCTGATGACCTATAATTGATCAAATATTTTCCAGGTTGTTCGCTGGTAGGCGTTAGTTTTGCCAATGGCATGGTAGTTCCAGCTGCAATTTCGACTGTTATTGGTAATTTTTTATCACAGGTCATTTTTTCTAATTCCATATTGATAGTCACGGAATAGTCTATGCCCGAATGGTTGATCACACTAAGGTCAACTGTTCGATCAGGATTTTTCACTTTAATGAACTGCAATGGTTTTTGAGCTGATATTTTGAGGCTAACTAATAGGATTAATATTAGCGATGGTTTCATTCTATTTAAATTGAGCCACAAATATCAGCAGGAATAAATCCATTTTTATAGGTGAATCACCTATTTTATCTGTGCTCTACATAATTTTTGAAATTATTCAAGATGGCTTGCCATCCATTTTGTTGAAGCTCTTCAGAATTCTGATCTTCCGCTTCAAATGTAGAATTAATAATTGTCTGATCATTTTTTTCAGTGAAATGGACTTCAACATGTCGCTGGTCAGCCAGATCATAAGCAATTAATTGGTGTTTTTCAACAGCAGTATATACACCTTCCAGGTCGAAACCAAAACTGCCATCTTTAGCTTCCATTCGGTTATTGAATTTTCCTCCGACCCTTAGATCGTTATTGGAGGAAGGACAGTGCCATTCGTCAGTAGCGAAGTTCCATTGAATAATGTGTGCTTCTTGAGTCCATTTTTCCCAGACTTCTTTTAGCGGAGCATCGATGGTGGCGGATATTTTTAATTTATTTCCCATGACTTTTGAATAAGATTGAACAATATAATCGAATTGCGCCGATATTTATAAGGCAAATGGTTGCCATTTTTTGTTTGCTGTTTGCTGTTCCCTTTGAGAGCTGCAGCATTGCGTTGGAGTTTAGCGTGCTCTCTAAGGGATCTAACCTTTTTTCACGCTCAGCTCTCAAAGAGAAAGCTTACTGAGAACTAGCAACTGAAGACTAACAACTAACAACTAACAACTTACAATTAACAACTAACAACTTACCTCTCCCATATCTCTTAGAGAGCTTCCCACGCTCTCAGCTCCCGCTCAGCTCTCAAAGAGAAAGCAGATACTCCCGCTCAGCTCTCAAAGAGAAATCAGATAACCCACGCTCTAAGCTCACACTCAACTCTCAAAGAGAAAGCAGACCGCTGACTAGCAACTGAGGACTTACAACTTACATCTCACAACTAACAACTAACAACTAACAACTAACAACTTACAATTAACAACTAACAACTTACCTCTCCCATATCTCTTAGAGAGCTTCCCACGCTCTCAGCTCCCGCTCAGCTCTCAAAGAGAAAGCAGATACTTCCGCTCAGCTCTCAAAGAGAAAGCTGACTGAGGACTTACAACTTACATCTCACAACTAAGAACTAACGACTACTCTCACCTCACGGCGCAGGATTTGAATACTTCTTGTGCACTTGATCAATTTTTCGAATGGTATCCTCATCTAACTCCACATCTATGGAAGCAATGTTTTCTCTCAACTGATCCATTCGTGTGGCACCTATAATATTAGAGGTTAGAAAAGGTTGTTGATTGATAAAGGCCAAAGCAAGAGTAGTGACGCTCATGCCTGCTTCATTCGCGATCTTCATATATGCTGAAGTAGCTTCGCGACATTCAGCACTATTGTACCTATCCATCACCTTGAATTGATAAAGCCGGGCATCAGGTCTCGCAGTTTTCGTATGGTACTTTCCTGTCAGCAAACCAAATGCTAAGGGAGAATAAGCGAGTAATCCAACCTTCTCCCGGATAGCCATTTCAGCCAGGCCAACCTCAAACGATCGATTCAGCAGGTTGTAAGGATTCTGAATAGAAACGATCCTGGACTTTCCAGTAATGGCTGACATTTGCAAATGATGCATCATCCCCCAGGGCGTTTCATTGGAAATTCCCCAATGCCTGATTTTACCATCCTTAACCAATCCATCCATCGTTTCTAAAATGGACATGAAGTTATCCTCCCACTTTTCATCAGGGTCGTGTTTGTAATCTAATTTGCCAAAAAAATTGGTATTCCTTTCCGGCCAATGCAGCTGATACAAATCCACATAATCCGTTTGCAGCCTCTTTAATGAGCCTTCGATTGCGAGATGGATTTGCTCTTTACTGAAATTGAGTTCAGGTCGAATGTATTTCATATTGGCTGAAGGGCCTGTAATCTTGGTTGCAAGAATTACTTCATCTCTTTTGCCATTTTTATTAAACCAGGAACCAATGATTTCCTCAGTTTTACCTTGATAATCCTGGTGAGCAGGAACGGCATACATCTCCGCAGTATCCCAAAAATTTACACCTTGATCCAGGGCATAATCCATCTGTTGGTGACCTTCTTCCTCAGTGTTTTGATTGCCCCAGGTCATGGTCCCCAGACAAATTCTGCTCACATCAATATCCGTTGTTCCTAGTTTGCTGTATTTCATATCAATAATTTAAGGATGTCGAATTTATGAATATAATTTAATAATTCATGAATGGTTTGATTATGGATCTTATAAATTGAAAATCCAATAAGTATATTTGCACACTTAATCTGAATGTATGGATGCCTCACATATTTTGAAGGAGCTGAAGGATGAAAAGTTTCATCCCATTTATTTTTTGTCTGGGGAAGAACCTTTCTATATCGATCAAGTGAGTAATTACATTGAAAACAATGTTCTCGATGAAGCTGCCAAGGCCTTCAATCAAGTTATTTTATATGGAAAAGAAATTGAGTTTAAAGCGGTAATTGACAATGCAAGACAATTTCCCATGATGGCCAGTCGCAGGGTGATAATCGTCAAAGAAGCTCAGGAAATGAGATCGATCCAACAGTTGCAATCATACGTAGAGTCACCTTCCCCCACTTCCATTCTGGTTTTATGCTACAAACATAAAAAATTAGACAAAAGGACCACTTTCCACAAAGCCCTTAAAAAAAATGCAGTTGTTTTGGAGACCAAAAAAGTTTACGATAATCAATTGCCTGCTCACATACAGCAAATGGTGGCTGCAGAATCTTTAAAAATTGAGCCAAAAGCCGTTAGCTTGCTTGCTGAATTTGTGGGAACGGACCTTTCTAAACTCAATAATGAGGTCAAAAAACTTGGTATGAGGCTGGATGTTGGGCAAACGATTACTAGTCGACATATTCAGGAATTCGTAGGGATTTCAAAGGACTATAATATTTTTGAATTGCAGAATGCTTTGGGAAAAAGAGATAAAGTAAAAGCATTTAGAATCGTTGAATATTTTGCTGCTAACGAAAAGAAAAATCCAATCATTATAAGTATAAATTCGCTTTATAGCTATTTCACTAAAGTCTGGCAGACTCAATCCATGGGAAGTTTAGATGACAGGACATTGGCAAGTAAGATTGGTGTTTTTTCAAGCTACTTTATGAAGGACTATCGAATCGCAGCTAGGAACTATCAAAGTGACAAAATCAGACAAATCTTACTCGATTTGCAAGAATATGACGGTTATAGTAAAGGCATCAATCGAAAGAATATCGATCAGGGAGATTTACTACGAGAACTGACCTTTAAAATTTTGAATTAGATTTGTCCCAATTGTATTTCTTGCAAAAAAAATCATTAGTCTCAAAGCCATTGCATGTCGCACCAGATACGTAGATTAGCAGGATGAGACTTTATATCATTACTTTTTTGGTTGGAACCTTTTGTTATAGCTGCAAGAATTCAACAAATGAAAGCTTGCCCCCTAACATCGTTTTCTTTTTTGTCGATGATATGGGATGGCAGGATACATCCTTGCCCTTCCATACAGAAGTGACTCAACTAAACGAGAATTATTATACTCCTAATATGGTACAATTAGCAGAGGATGGGGTGAAGTTTACCCAGGCCTATGCTACGGCAGTTTGCTCACCATCTAGAATCAGTCTGATGACCGGTATGAATGCTGCAAGGCATATGGTGACCAATTGGACACTAAGAAAAGATCAATCGCCGGATCCGGAGCATAGCATCATACAACCTCCTGAATGGAATATGAATGGATTGAGTAACCAAAAAGGTGATTCCCTGACCTATTTTGCAACTACTTTACCACAGATTTTACAGCAAAATGGATATCAGACCATTCATGTTGGAAAAGCGCATTTCGGAGCTAAAGATACTCCGGGTTCGGATCCCCGAAATCTTGGTTTTGATGTCAATATTGCCGGTCATGCAGCAGGTGGCCCTGGAAGTTACTTAGGAAAATATAATTACAGTGCTGATTGGAGGCAGCCCGGTAATTTGATCTGGGATGTGCCAGGACTGGATAAATATCATGGAACGGATGTTTTTTTAACTGAGGCATTGACCATTGAGGCCAAAGAAGCGGTCTCAGAAGCAGTAGAAGATGGTTCGCCATTCTATCTGTATATGTCACATTATGCCATTCACGCACCTTGGGAGAAGGATGAGCGATTCTACACAAAGTATGAGGGGGGAGGCTTAAGTCAATTTGATGCCGTTTTTGCAGCTATGATCGAGGGAATGGATAAATCTCTTGGAGACATTAGGGAGCACTTGAACAATTTGGGGGTGTCTGACAACACCATTATCGTATTTATGTCAGATAACGGTTCTCCTAAGCAAGCCACCCGAAATTTACCATTGAGGGGACATAAATTGCTTCCTTATGAAGGTGGTGTCAGGGTACCAATGGTAGTTTACTGGCCAGGGGTTTCTCAGGCTGGAACAACAGAGGATCAATATGTCATCATTGAGGATGTATTTCCCACTTTTCTGGAAATGGCAGGGGTAGCATCTAAGCAAATTCCCGAGACTGACGGGATAAGTTTTGTGCCCATGTTAAAAGGGGAGGAAGTTGATGAGCAGGAACGCCCCATTTTTTGGCACTTTCCGCATACCTATGATCAATTTCCTTATAGTGCAATGAGGAAAGGAAAATGGAAATTGATTTACCGTCATACGGAAAGAGCACTTGAATTATATGACATTGAAAACGATTTGGGTGAGTCAACAAATTTAGTCGAATCCGAAACACAGAAAACCGAAGAACTGGCTAAAATTCTCACTTCGTACTTATTAGAAACCAGAGCATTGATGCCTATCGATAATCGCACTGGAAAAGCGATTGAGATGCCTTCCGAACACATTTGAAGGTAAGATTTCTATTTTGTATCTTGACTGGAACTTAAAGAAAATCTATGGACAAGGCTCTTCAAACGATGATTGATAATATGCCGGAAAAAACAGGTAAGTCTCTGGCTGAGTGGAAAAAAATTCTCAAACACAAAAATTTTGCTAAGCACGGTGAAGCCATGAAATTTCTTAAAGGCGAACACGGTGTAACCCATGGATTTGCCAATACCATTATTTTATTGAGCAAGGAAAATCAAATGGAAGATTCGGACCTTGTGGATGCACAATACCAGGGTAAGGAAGCTCTATTGCCCATATACAATGAATTAATCAAAATCGTTGAGGGTTTTGGAAACGATGTTAAAATCGTACCCAAGAAAAGCAGTGTTAGTATCATCCGGGCTAAACAGTTTGCCCTGATCAAACCGGCCACGAAAACACGAATAGATCTGGGTTTAAAAATCAAAGATCAGGAAAATGATGGAAGACTTCAGGGATCAGGACCTTTTGGAACCATGTGTACCCATCGAATCACCATTTCATCGTTAGCAGAAGTGGATGCTGAAGTAAAAAAGTGGCTGAAAAAAGCTTATGAACAATCTACATAAATCGGTTTCAGATCATAGAAGTTAAGGCCATATTTTACTCCTTAGCATGTTTCCCAATAATGCCATCGGTGTAAATAGAATAACGTCAACGATACTGAACCAAAGCGGATGCGGTATGGAAATCAAATTTAATACGCCGGCCAAAAGTAATATAAGGCCCGTATACAAAGCAGCTCCACGTTTCTCTACCTTGGCCATTTTAGAAGCCACAAAGCCACCAGTTAAGGCACCAATAGCATGTGCAGTAAGAACAATAAGAAATGCAGAAATAGGCAAAGTGCTGATGTGTTCTTTGATGACAGCCGGATCGGAAAGATCAGCACCGGTAGGGAAGGGATACATTGAATTGCTGATCATTTCCAGCATGCCCATAACAATTGCACCTGCAACCACGCCTGTCAAAATGGCGAAAATCCGGTTTAATATCAACTTGGTAGTTTCCTTCATTTCTAAGACTTTAATGGCAAATTTAAGAGTTATTTGAATTCAAGCTATATTTAGAGAATGAAAACAATTAATTGGGGCATCATGGGCCTCGGAAAGATCGCCCACAAGTTTGCCAAAGATCTAAAAGAAACTGAGAGCGCAACTTTACTTGGAGTAGCCTCCAGAAGTGAAAGTAAAGCAAAGGAATTTGCAAGTCAGTATCAATCAAAATGGGCTTATGGTAGCTATGAGGATTTGTTGGACAACAAAGAAATTGACATCATCTACGTAGCCACACCTCATTCGCATCATTATGAGAATGTGATGATGTGTTTTGATGCTGGTAAAAATGTGCTCTGTGAAAAAGCGTTTGCTGTCAATGCAAAGCAAGTAAGAGCGATGGTGGACAAGGCGCGTCAAGAAGGATTATTTTTAATGGAGGGCATGTGGTCCAGATTTAATCCCGCCTTACAGGATGCTAAGAACGATATTGAATCCGGGTTGATCGGTACATTGCAGGCTGTGAAAGCAGATTTTTGTTTTCATCAACCTTATGACTTGACAAGCAGACTATGCAACAAAAAATTGGCTGGTGGCGCTCTTCTCGATATCGGTATTTACCCCATTTTTCTTTCGTATTATATGTTGGGTAAGCCAGTCAGAATGAATGTAGAGGCTGAGTATTATCCCAATGGCACAGATAAGAATTTAGTCATGTTATTCGATTATGAAAATGGCAGGGAGGCCATCCTAAATTGCAGTCTGCAGTATTTTTCGCCTTGCGATGGATTTCTATATGGAGAAAATGGCTGTATCAGGATACATGGAAGGTGGCATGAAGCCAATACTTATACCAGATTTGTTAAAAGTATGGATTTTCCTGTCACAAAGGGATATGGGCATAAACCGCTTAGTTTTAAGTTTGAAATAGAAGAAGTCAATTCCTGTTTGCTCAATGGTCAGCTTGAAAGTAAAAAATGGACTTTACAGAATAGCATTGAATTGATGGAAATTCTGGATGAGGTAAGGTCTGAAATCAAATTGGATTATGGCGGATTAGAGGCACTATAATCATTACACAAAATCAGAGTCCTTGTGAGCTCTCCTGATCTCTTTTAAATCCTCGAGATCCAGTTGTTCAATTTCTCCGTATTCTTTTTCAAACGCATTCAAAACTTTCCTTCTTCTCTCGATCTCTTTCTGAATTTCTTCTTTTTCCCATTTTTCACCCATACCCATGAAATCAAAGGCATAAAACCATTGAATCAAAACCCCCATTCCCCATGGAATTAAAGGATAGAAAGCCCATTCGATGCTTCTGGAACCATCATTGATGTCTGCCAGCATGAAAAAACAGAAAAATGATAACCATACAATAAGGCTCACAAAGGCTGCCTTTTTCTTCCTCGTTCTTTTTCTAGCTCTGTGATAAATAGTAGGATCTTCCATCACTTGAAATTACATATTTTAAATTATTTATAAACTTCGAATCGACTAATGGCCTTCCCTCTACCACTAATTTAACAGATCAGATGAATAATAATCATTCAAAGTATACATTCTTGTTTTCTGTTGTAACAGTCATTAAAGCCACTAATTGCTGTGATCACTAAGGTAGCATAAACCATCTATATTGAACCTAAATCTTATCAGTGAAATGACCTTTATGTTTGCCCTTGGTAAACTTGCTTTCATTGAAGTGTTTTGATGCTCCTTTTGCTATAGATAAACTTACCCAATCATCACCCTTGATCGATTTTCCGATATAAACAATTTGGCCGATATGGTAGGCGTAGTGTGCCAATTGGCGGTTTAACGCTTCATAAACAGTGTGTTCTTGATTTCTAATGTAGACCAGTGATTTAATATCTTTAATTTGATCAATAGCTTGAAAAACCAAGGACCAACCCTCCGTCCATGCCTGCTCCATGGAATCCCTATTACGAAACAATGGCACAAATTCCTGATCTCGATTCCTCCACTCCTTTTCACCATCTGTTGTTAAGAAGTCTGTAAACCTGCTTTTCATATTACCACTCAAGTGCTGGACAATGAGTGCGATGCTATGGCTTGATGGGCTGAGTTCAGTAAATAAGTAATGGTCCTCCAGTTGGTCAAACGTGCGTTCACCAAGGGTTTTATAATAATAAAATTGCTTCTTAATGCCTTCGAGGTATCTATTTTCCATTGACATAAAAATAAGCGTTTAAATACTGGAGTCATAGGCGTAATCACGTCTTTTTTGACAGATTTAATCAATTTGCAATTCAAAATGCTGATATGTATGGATTCTAAAAGTTGAAAATGAAGGGAATTGTAGATATATATTTATAAAAATAGCTATGAATTTTGTCTGTTTGGTCCAAGGCAGCCATTTATTATTTTAAAGATTGGCAGGTAATTAATATCTTAACGAGACAATATTAAAATATGCAAAAGAGAAACAGTAGGAGAAAATTTATTAAGAATACCGGATTAAGTGTAGGAGGTGTCATGATTGTCCCAAGAGATATTCTGGGTGGAGTCGGTTATACCGCGGCAAATGATCGGATTAATTTAGCAGCGGTTGGAGCTGGTGGAAAGGGTTTTAGTGACATCAGAGATGCTGCCGGATATGATAAAATGAGCAGAAAAGGAAAGGAAAATGTCGTTGCTTTGTGTGATGTTAGTACGAAGGAGGCCTCCAGGGCATTCGAAATGTTTCCGAAAGCCAAAAGGTATGAGGACTACAGGATTATGTTTGAAGAAATGAGTGATGACATTGATGCGGTGACCATTTCAACGCCTGACCACATGCATGCGCCGCCAGCTATGATGGCGATGAAAGCAGGAAAGCATGTCTACGTTCAGAAGCCTTTAACACATGATGTTTATGAAGCCAGAATGTTGACTGAAGCTGCCAATAAATATGATATAGTTTCTCAAATGGGTAACCAGGGATCAAGTGGTGATGATATCCGTAGAATTACGGAATGGATTCAGGCTGGAACCATTGGGGATGTCAGTGAAGTACATTGCTGGACGAATCGACCCGTTTGGGAGCAAGGAATGAAGATGCCGGAAGGGTCTGTGCCAGTACCTGATTATCTGAATTGGGACCTTTGGCTTGGGACAGCTCCAAAGCTCCCGTATCATGAAGGTTATCAACCATTTAATTGGAGAGGTTGGTGGGATTTTGGGACCGGAGCCTTAGGTGACATGGCCTGCCATGTCATGGATCCCGCAGTAAGGGCACTGAAATTAAAATATCCGACAGCAGTGCAAGCTTTTGCACCATTTAAGGTGGTCAATTGGAGTAGGGTAGGATCACATGTAAGTCCTCCGGTAGCTAGTATGGTCTACTATGAATTTCCAGCCAGAGAGGGCATGCCTGAAGTAAAATTGACCTGGTATGATGGTGGATTGATGCCTCCAAGACCGGAAGAACTCGGCGATGACGAAGCCATGGGGAATTGGGATGGTGGCGTTTTATTTGTTGGTTCAGAGGGTAAATTGATGTGTGATTGTTATGGCGCCAACCCTCGATTGTTACCTCAATCTGCCAATGAGGCCTTTGTCGAGCCGGAGCCCACTTTAACCAGAGTGAAGGAACGAAATCACCAGCGTAATTGGATCGCTGCGATTAGAGGTGAGGCCGAAGCCAGTTCAGATTTTGACTATGCAGGTCCATTTAGTGAGATCGTGCTGATGGGAAATCTGGCGATCAGGAGTCTTTATACGCAAGAAGAGGTAAAGAATAATAACGGTGAAAAATCAATGGCTTATACTGGAACGGGAAAGAAGCTGAGGTGGGATGGTGAGAATATGAAAATTACCAACTATGAGCCGGCTAATCAATTTGTGAAGAGAGATTATCGAGATGGTTTTGTGTTGTAAAACTGTTTTGGGACTGGCCAATTGATTTACAAAAAGTATAAACTTAAAGAAGTATATGTAAACTAAATTTCTAACCCTAAACAAACTAATTATGAGTGCGCTTAAAATTAATCATGCTGCCGTATGGGTAGCGATTGTGATTGCACATGCCTTAGGTTTTCTGTGGTATGGTTTCTTATTTCAGGAGGCATGGATGGATGCTGCAGGACTCACGATGGCAGATATAGAAGCAGCTCCTGCAGGTGCTGGCCATTGGATTTCCAATACAATCGCGACTATTCTTCCCATCTATTTACTTGCATGGATGTTTGTAAAAATGGACATTAGATCCGGTGTGCAAGGAGCAATTATCGGTCTATTAATCTCCTTCTGCTTTGTCCTATGTACCATGATCACTACTGGTATGTTTGAGGGAGAACCATATGGTCTAGCATGGATCAATGGCGGTTCAACGATGTTAGTGATAACAGTAGCAGGATTTATCTTGGGTGCGTGGACGAAGACCAGTTCAGCGGATTAGAACTATCTATTGGTATGCCTACTGATCCTAGTTTCTTGTAATTTGTCGATGTTGAAGTCTTCATAGCCATCACCATAGTAGGGTCCTGCAATATTCAGATATCCTATTACAACTTAGCAATCGTGGGTCAACAACTGCATTCCTGATGAAGGAGTTGACTCACGACTTGGATCTATAAATTCCCTTCCACATCACAGATTTAGTGTCAATAAAAATCAAAGAGTTAATCTTGCCATAGAACTTCAATTTGCACGGCATTGTCAGCGAAGTTTTCTCCTCTGCATTCTACCAACCCCAGGATAGTACCTAGATTGCATAATTCTTCACACTCTTCATCCACAACCTGTGCCCCTCCATCTGCCACACATTGCCCTTGAGAAAACACATACACCACCTCACCCTGGAAGTTGTAGCTGATCACATTTGGACCTACCTGATTTCCATCGCATGAAGTCACTCCTTGCTTAAATTCCTCGATTTTATCAACTATACACTTGGGGACCTCGTCGTCATATTGAGGTTGCTTTTCGCATTGGCACAAAACCAATAAAGCAAAAATCAAAACCATTGCATTTTTCATATTCAAATTTTCACTAAAGACGGTGATATATTTATAAACGTTGGTCTGGAGGGATGTTCTTGATCTATTTTATCCTTTTTTTAACTTTTCGCTCGGCATTGATCTTATGTCCATTTTTAAAAGATACATGGTAGATAGTAGAAATCTGAAAGTTGATGGATTTTTGATGGATCGATTCATTTGAAAACCCGACGACTTCCTCCACAAATGCAGTAAATGGATAGAAAGCTTTGGCTTGAATATAAAATGGGCTGTGCACTAAAAAATTTAAATGAACGTCCATGCCATATAGAAGCCTGTTGACGGTGAATGCGTTATCTTCTTCCGGATTTGCCCGATTGTAGACCTGTCTTCTTTTCGAAAAGAAACGATATTGCACACGCTTCCCAGAGATCATTGAATGCCCTTCGTCGCTTTGGAATCTGGTTCCGTACCCATTAGATTGTGCCAAAACTGAGATTTCAGGATTTACCCCTAACTGGATGTATTTTAGGTCAATGGTTATGCCTGTTGAAAAATTAAAAGCGGTATGATTGATGACCAATTCCTCATAAAGTAAATGTTCACTGGCCCGTGAATCATACTTTGTAAAAGAAGTGTGATCCATCTCAAAGGTAGAATTGACATATGCAAATTCCGCATTGAAGTTGAGACCTTTAAAAAGTCGGATACCCGCATAAGCCCCACCTTGATATCCGTTGCCAAACCGCTCATGCTCGGATCTATCTCCGGATTTACTTTTAAGAGTGGAACTGTAATTGCCATTGATCCCAACTTTTACACCAACGAATGTAGATTGTGCCGGAATTTCTATCAGCAAGACTAAAGACATAAATGTCCATAGAAAAGTCTTTTTCATTTTAAAATCGATGATTGGGTTTTAATTGATTCTTCGACAAAAGGACACACGAGCAGCACATGTCCCGAAAAGAAAAGCCCTGTAAGTTTTCCTTACAGGGCTTTGTGTAACCTATTTTACAGTATTCTTTATCGAAAGATCACAAATTTGGTTGCGGTGTAATCCTAAGGTAAGGCTTCACCTTTGTATGACCCTTGGGGAATTTTTCAGGAATCTGATCATCAGAAATAGAAGGTGAAATCACCACATCCTCTCCATGTTTCCAATCTGCCGGCGTGGCTACGGAATGATAGGCTGTAAGTTGTAAAGAATCGATGACCCTTAGAATTTCCTGAAAATTTCTACCCGTAGATGGAGGGTAGGTTAGTGTCAATTTCACTTTTTTATCAGGTCCCACGACAAATACCGACCTGACTGTTGCTTTTTCCGTCGCTTCAGGATGGATCATATCATACATTTCCGCGATTTTTCGGTCTTTGTCTGCGATCAAAGGATAGTTTACATGCGTATTCTGAGTTTCATTAATGTCTTTTACCCACTCATTATGATCCTCAATAGGGTCGACACTGAGTGCGATCACCTTTGTATTTCTCTTAGCGAATTCGTCCTTGAGCTTCGCCACCATGCCCAGTTCCGTTGTGCAAACCGGTGTGAAGTCTGCAGGATGTGAAAAAAGTACAGCCCATCCATCACCGATATACTCATGAAAGTCAATTGTTCCTTCTGTAGTTTCAGCTTTAAAGTTTGGAGCTGTTTCTCCTAATCTGATTGCCATAATTGTTCTATTTATGTGTTAACAAATAAGTTTTGTCGATGTCCTAATTAATAAATCATAGTTGATACAAAGATAAACAACAAGCGTGAAGTGATAAAGTTTCTCTGATCGAGGACACTCAGACCTTTTGATCTCAATGTTCTGGTTTTGTGTGTGCCAATGTTTTTAAACCTTAAGTTTTCTTTACAAGCCAATATCTGATCAGTGCTCGCAATTTCAAGTATTGAATGCCTTTACTTGGGGAAGCTGTTTACGATTTCTCAACAATTTCTTATTGTTATTTACGCTACTCATCAGTCCACTGGTATATCTCATGGTTTTGTTTCTTTTATTAACAAAAATTAACAATTGAGGAATCAAATGAGAAATAATTGTCGTCTTATTTCTACTTCCGTTGGTAGTTTTTTTATGTCAGTTCATAGAATATGATGGTCATCAGAGCAACTTATTGAAAGAATCTCCGTCTTTAAAGTGTATTCGATATGGCCATATTGATCAACACAAAAAAAGAAACAAGTAATTGAAAGTCAATTGCTTAACTTCAAAAATCTTATTTATTAAACTTTTTAAAAATATCTGTAATGAGAAATTCAAAATTATTTTTCGCAGCAATCATATGCGCCTTATTTACCAGCTTTTCAACTTTTGCTAATGACCTTGATGTAAACCCTGATGAAATCAGAAAAGAAATCGTCGATATGGTGAAAACAATTGACATTAGTGACATGGAAAAGCAGTATGAGAGAACATACGTACAATTTATTGTGAATTCTAAGAATGAAATCGTAGTCGTCAATGTATCTAAGAGAGAATTCGCTGAAAGAATTAAAAACAAACTGAATTACAAGAAATTAAAAACAGAGGATGTACAGAGAAATGAAATCTACACTGTTCCTCTAGTTTTCAAGAAGCAATAGTCTTAGTAGTAAAGTGAGAATTTTTTCTCTGGAGTCCGTTGGTTAGAGCGGACTCCTTTTTTTTGCATAGAAGTCAATGAAACTAATTTACAAATAAGCAGTGAACAAAAATCGCTTATTTTCTTATTTTTGGCTTCAATGAGTCAGCCATCTAACTACCTTCCCCCACCAAACCTGCGTAGTTTCATTGCTAATTATGGTGTCCTTGAGGTTCCAGAAGGGGTGAAAGAGCCATACCTATCCCCTCCAATTGGCTTAAGTGGTTTCATCATTCAAGTTATCAATTCACAAAATATAGTCATTGCAAAAATAGGTAACAGGGATTTCTTTTCTGAATCAGCTGTGGTCACAGGGCAAGTTACACTTCCCGTTTATGGCGAATTGTTAGGACACACTAAATCTCTTTTGGTTTTCTTCCAACCTACTGGTATGCATCGTCTGTTTAGGAATGACATGTCTAAATTGACCAATCATGCCATTCCGCTCCAGGCACTTATCGGTAAAGAAGCCTCCAATCATTTGTTGGAAAAATTAAAAATGGACCAAAATACAGAACGCCAAATAGGCGTATTAAATCAATTTTTTGTAGGATGCTTACCAGCCCAGAAGGAGGATGGGCGATTTGAGGAGGTTTTGGCCATGATTCATGAGCGGCAAGGCGGAATTACGGTCAAGGAAATAGAAAAGCAATGTCATTATCAGAGAAAAACCTTAGAACGACACTTTCAAAAAATGATTGGGCTAAGCCCCAAAGTTTACATTCAAATCTATCAGTTTAAGTGCCTTCTCAACTTTTTGCAATCTAATCCAAAGATCACCTGGACGGAGTTAGCCAACAAAACTGGTTATTATGATCAGTCCCATATGTCCAGATATTTCAAAGAATATCTGCAGACATCTCCCAATAGCATTGTGAAATTAGATATGGATCTAATCCATTACTTGCTCCGTCACTAAAAGTAGAGATATCATCAGATTTGTCTTTTAGGTTTAGCCATCATTTTGTCGTATCTGTACAATACATTGAGGAAGTTGGATGGTAGATTTGTCCCAGGTAAAACCAATTAAAATCCTGCATTTTCCCCAATAAATAGTGCCAACAAGGATTATGAATTTCACATAGCTCTCGGCTATGTGTAAGAAATTTGTACAAATAGTGAGTAAGTTGTTCTAATTAATAACATTGACGTATATTTAGTATAGTGCCTGTACTGACAAACTGAATAATCTATGTCCCAAACCAATGATCTTATTGTTGAAATCAAACATGTAATGGATGATTATTGGTCTTCATACTTCGAAGGAGATCTGGAAAGGTGGGCCGAATATCTGGACCAAGACTATAGGAATATAGGAAGTTCTGAGGAAGAAATCTGGAATAGTAAGGCTGAAATTGTTGATTATTCGTACCGTGTCATAGATCAAATGAAGGGAGTGGTTGAATTGAGAAACAAGGTATCTGATGTTATAAAATATGACCCTTACTTTATGGTCCACGAGTATGGGGATATGTTTGTCCAACTGAATGGAAAATGGAATTTTTATCAGAAATTCAGGTTGTCCACACTAATGCAAAAAAGTGATGACCGTTGGATTATTTTGCAGCAACACGGATCATTTCCGGACTCGAAAATCCAAGAAGGGGAAGCTATAGGCAAGGACGCTCTAAAGGCTGAAAACGAGAGATTAAGAAGAGCCGTGGAAGAACGAACTTTTGAGCTCGAGCGGAGGAATAAAATGCTTGAAATCGAAGGTGCTCTACAAAGAATAAGAGCGCAAGCCACAGGCATGAAAAAATCTGAGGATCTACTCGATGTGGTAGTTGCCATGAGGTCAGAATTCATTGCACTTGGTCATGAAGCGCACTATTTCTGGCATATGCTTTGGTCTCCTAACCACTACGAGAAAGCGATGACCTCCGGAGATGGAAGGCGCATCGGTTTCGTTATGAAATTACCCAGGCATATACATGGTGATATTCCTTTACTTTCAGAGTGGGAAGTAGGTGATGAACAGACTGTCGTTTATGCTATGGATGCAGAAGAAGCTATTGATTATGTCCATAAAATGGTGACATTGGGTGATTTTCAACACATCGATCCGAATGCACCTACAGCGGACGATATCAGAAGTATAGGAGGATTGACATTTATAATGGCACGCACTACTCATGGGGAAATAGGATATAGTCTTCCAGGAGTTGTAAAGCATCCTCCACAAAGTGACCTGGAGATTTTAGTGCAATTTGCTGAAGCTTTTGATCTTGCACATTTGCGATTTCTCGACCTCAAAAAAGCTGAAAATCAAGCTCTTGAAGTTCAAGTACAACTAGGACTGGAGAAAGTAAGGAGCAGGACCATGGCGATGACGAAAAGTGAAGAATTGCCAGATGCTGCTAATGTGCTATTTCTGGAGATTCAGAGTCTAGGAATACCTGCATGGAGTTGTGGATACAATATCTTATCTCCGGATATGAAGTCTACTACCTGCATCATGAGTAGTGAAGGAAAACTCCAACATCCATTTATTTTACCATTGATGGGTGAAACTTCCTTCTTAGAGTGGTATGATTTCGTTCAGAATGATCAAGAAATTTTGGTTCAGGAATTAGGTGGAACTGATCTGGAAGAGCACTACGACTATATGAAATCTTTGCCTGACCTGGAAGCAACTTTCCAACAAATCAAGGATTATGGATTAGCATTACCTACCTATCAGATCAATCACTTGGTGAAATGTTCATTCGGATTCTTATTGTTTATCACTTATGAAAAAGTACCCAATGCCATAGATATCTTTCGCCGTTTTGCAGCGGTTTTTGAACAAACTTATGTGCGTTTTCTGGATTTAAAGAAAGCGGAAGCACAAGCAAGAGAAGCACAAATAGAGGCAGCCTTGGAAAGAGTGCGTTCTAAAGCCATCGGAATGAGGTCTGGAGAAGATATCGGAGCAGCTACTAATATTATGTTCAATGAGATAGAAAATCTGGGAATCGAAACCATGAGGTGTGGAGTATTAATAATCCATGAAAACATGAAAATGGATGTCTGGACTACCTCAGCAACTGATGAGGACACCATCATCAATGTCTCAGGACACATTGATATGACTGCTCATTCTTTATTTGAAAATATTTACCTGGCCTGGAAAGCACAGGATGACCACATTCAATTTGAACTTTCAGGCGAGTATTCGAAAGCTTACTACCAAGCCATGAGAGAGGGTAGGGGCTATAACCTCCCTGCTGCAAGTGAGGTTTTCGGGACGCACTATAATACGGTCTTTATCTTCAAAGAAGGCGCCCTGTTTTTTTTCACAAGGAATGTGCTAAGTACTAAAGCAATCAAGACCTTACAACGGTTTGCCAAGGTATTCGGATTGACTTACCAGAGGTATAGGGAATTATTGGAATCAGAGAAAAGAGAAAATGAAGCAAAAAAACAGTCGTCGTTAGATCGCGTACGTGGAGAAATTGCAAGTATGAGATCTACGGAAGATCTCAATCGCATAACACCAATCGTTTGGCAAGAGTTAACCAACCTGGGCGTACCATTTTTCCGTTGTGGTATTTTCATTATGAATGAAGAAACGAAGGGAATTGATGTTTACTTGTCTGCACCGGACGGCAAATCTCTGGGAGTGATGATTCTAAATTACGAAACCAACGACATTACTAAAAATTCCGTTGAGTTTTGGAGAAATGAAAAAGTCTATAAAGTCCATTGGAACAAAGCTGAATTTATGGATTGGACCAATTTGCTCATCAAGCTAGATAAAATTGAAAATAAATTAGGATACCAGGGAGGGCATGATGCCCCTGAGTCATTGTATTTGCATTTTATTCCTTTTTTGCAGGGCATGTTGTATGTTGGGCATCGAAATCCCTTAAATGAAGAACAAATTGAACTGGTCAAAAATCTCTCTGAATCGTTTTCAGTGGCTTACAGTAGATATGAGGACTTTGTTAAATTGGAAAAAGCCAAATTGAAGGTCGAAGAAACATTGACCAATCTTAAATCCACTCAAAATCAACTCATTCAGTCTGAAAAGATGGCTTCACTGGGAGAACTGACAGCGGGAATAGCTCATGAAATTCAAAATCCACTCAATTTCGTCAATAATTTCGCAGAGCTAAGCACGGAACTATTACAAGAAATGAACGAGGAAATCAAAAGCGGTGAGTTTGAGGAGGCGAAAGCAATCGCCAAAGATATTGAACAGAACCTTCAAAAGATTTCGCACCACGGAAAGCGAGCCGATGGCATTGTCAAAGGAATGTTGCAGCACAGTCGTAAGAGCACTGCCACAAAAGAGCTTGTTCACATCAATAAATTAACCGATGAATTTTTACGTTTAGCCTATCATGGACTCAGAGCTAAAGACAAATCTTTCAATGCAAAGTTGATTACTGAGTACGATGACACAGTAGGCAATGTTCCTGTTATAGCTCAAGATATGGGTCGTGTCATTTTAAATATCATTACCAATGCATTTCATGCAGTCAATGAAAAGAAGTTGGAACAATCCTTTGATTTTGAACCAACAGTTTCTGTTTCTACATCTAAATCAAATGGCCATGTGGTCATTGACATCGCGGACAATGGTAAAGGCATACCTGATGAAATCAAGGATAAAATATTTCAACCCTTTTTTACGACAAAACCTACCGGAGAGGGAACCGGATTGGGATTATCTTTAGCATTTGACATTGTAACAAAAGGACATGGTGGCCTTCTCAATGTGGAAACCAAAGACGGAAATGGTAGCAAATTCTCGATCCTAATTCCATGTGAATCATGAAAAGAAGAGGATTGATTATATTAGTTGTATTCTGCTGTATTTCAATACTTCATGGTCAGGAAAAACCTGTCGTATTATCGACTTCACAATTCCAATCCTATCAAAGACTATTTCTCGCCCCTCTAGATGGATGGATCTACAAGGCTGGAGATGATAAGAAGTGGGCTGAACCTGGAATAGATGTGAGTGATTGGGAAAAGCTGAAACCTACTGAGCTAAGTGCATCGATGGAAGATTCTGTTGGCAGATTAGAGGGCTGGTTTAGATTAGCCTTTACACTGGATAGTTCATTTGAAAATATGCCGCTGTACCTTAGTCGTAATCTTTGGGCTGCAACCGATATTTATCTAGATGGGGTTTTGATTCATTCATTCGGTAAAACGGGCAATCCATATGAGGCATACAATCCGATTCTAAAAGAACCCATACCCATCAGACTCCAACCAAACAAGGAATACCTGCTCGCTATGCACCTGGTAGCGTATGAGACCACTTTTACCCAAAGAGAAATTCGCTTCAAACCAGAAAACCTTCAAAATTTTATCAATTTAAATGGTCCACGATACCTGGATCGAATTGAAAACGATCTGAGACAAACGCATATTTATGGGGCTTTATGCATGGGGATATCATTTCTGCTTTTCTTTCTTTTTTAGTTAATGGTTTATTTAAATCCCAGGGAGAAGATTTTCAAATTGATAGCTATATTAACCACTTTGACCTTGATATCAGCGATATGCTTATTTTACAATACTTTCTACGAAATATCATATCCAGAGGAGAAACTTAGATTTGTATTCACTGTAAGTTTGCAGCCCGCCATTTTTTCATTTTCATTGATCATTCTTGAATGGGTTTTGACCAAACGCACCACCTGGATATCTATTGGTATTTTAATTACGCTGACCATCACCAGTGCTATTGCACATCTTTTCTCAATCTCTCTGCCTTTTGGAATTGTATTTACGCTGATGGTTGCATACATCACTTATCTCCTGTATACGAATTGGGATTCTATCACTAAAGGACAATGGGCGGTAGTTGCAGCCCTTGTACTTCCTGTAATAGGAGCATTCACATATATTTATTTGCATAAATATTCACTAGATCTTTACTATGAATATGAAAAGCCTATTAATTCATTGACTGTATTAATAGCACCTATCCTTTTGCTGGTTTATGTTTCGGTGAGGTTTAAGGAAATCCTTGTGGCCATATCGCAAGAATCTCAAAAAGTAATAAGAATAACGGAAGAAAAGAAGGAAATACTTGCCAATCAAAATATCAAACTGGAACAGCAAGTGAAAGAGCGAACAGCAGAACTGAAAAATTCAATTGAACATTTAAAGGCCACCCAAGATCAATTAATACAAAGTGAGAAGATGGCTTCTTTGGGCGAGTTAACGGCAGGAATTGCTCATGAGATCCAAAATCCACTCAATTTCGTCAATAACTTTTCAGAATTGAGTAGCGAGCTTATCGATGAAATGAATACCGAACTTTCTTCCGGGGAATTAGAAGAGGCGAAGTTAATCGCAGAAGATATTAAAGACAATTTGGGAAAAATTAATTTTCATGGCAAAAGAGCGGAGAATATAGTTAAGGCAATGCTTCAACATAGTAGGAAAAGCACCGCAGAAAAAGAATCAACAGACATTAATCAACTCGCAGAAGAATATCTCCGACTTGCGTATCATGGATTAAGAGCAAAGGATAAATCATTCAATGCCACACTTATAACCGATTTAGATGAAAGCGTGCCACAAATCAAGGTGGTACCACAAGATCTCGGAAGAGTAATACTGAACTTGATTACCAATGCTTTCTATGCAGTTAATGAGAAAGGCCAATTGAATCTACCAAATTATGCACCTACGGTCACAGTATCCACTAAAAATTTAGACGAAAATATAATTATAAAGGTAAGTGATAATGGAAATGGAATTTCGGACGAAGCCAGGAGTAAAATATTTCAGCCATTTTTCACGACCAAACCCACTGGACAGGGCACTGGTTTAGGCCTATCCATGAGTTACGATATCATTAAATCTCACGGAGGTTCGATAAGTGTGAAAACTGAAAACGGAGCGTATACAGAATTCACGATTCAACTTCCAAAAAAGTAAAATAAAATGAAAAAAATCTTAGTAGTAGACGATGAAAAAGATGTGAAGGATTTATTTCTTCAGCGTTTTAGAAAAGAAATAAGAAAGGGCGAATACACATTTGATTTTGCTTATTCAGGAGAAGAAGCACTGCAATTGCTGAGTACGATGGATCAGGGCGCTGTTTTAATTTTGAGCGATATTAACATGCCCGGTATGAACGGGTTTGAATTGCTCGAAAAAATAAAATCTAAATACATCGTACCTCCACCGGTTGTTATGATGATAACCGCGTATGGAGATCAGGAAAACCTTACTACAGCTAAATCACTAGGAGCCGACGACTTTTTAACCAAACCTTTGGACTTCAAACTCTTAAAGGACAAACTTAATACCCAGTCATGATGTCAAGAATATTAGTGGTAGACGACGAGGAGGATTTACAGACTCTCATTCGACAGAAATTCCGCAAGCAAATACGAGAACAGAAGTATGAATTTCATTTCGCAGATAATGGTGTAAGTGCACTGGAAAAATTGAACGAAGTACCTGAAATTGACATCGTCATGAGTGATATCAACATGCCAGAAATGGATGGTTTGACACTTTTGACCAAACTGGCTGATGTAAGTCCATTGATAAAAGCTGTCATCGTTTCAGCTTATGGTGATATGCAGAATATTCGAACAGCAATGAATCGGGGTGCTTTTGATTTCATTACTAAACCCATCAACTTTGCAGATCTAACCTTGACCATGGAGAAAACATTACAACACACCAAGCATCTGAAGGAGACCATAAAAGCTATCAAAGAAAATGATATTCTAAAGATGTATGTAGATGAGAGCGTGCTTAATTTTATGGGTAAGAGAGAATTCGAAAGCACATTGCTGGCCATTGAAACGATAGAAGCAACAGTGGTTTTTATTGATATCTGTGGTTTTACATCATTTGCGGAAAATGAGCCTGCGGATACGGTTGTAAAGTTATTAAATGAATATTTCGATGAGATGGTTAAAATCATTATTGAAAACGATGGATTCATCGATAAATTCATTGGTGATGCAATCATGGCTGTTTTTAAAGACGACTATCATTTAGACAGAGCTGTAGATGCAGCCATAGCTATACGTGATAAAATCAACAAACTGTCCACTTCAAAAACGCCTGACCAATATCAGCCCAAGGTTTCCATTGGCATTAAAAGTGGGGAAATGATTTCAGGGAATATAGGATCATCCACCCTTAAGCGCTTAGATTATACCGTAATTGGTGACACCGTGAATACTGCTGCACGATTACAGGATGTCGCTAAAGAAAATCAGATCATCATCACTGAAGCCTGTTATGATCAAATTAAGTCATCCTTTCAATGTGAGAAAGTGGGTTCCATTGAAGTGAAGAACAAGGCCAAACCTATGTTAATCTATCAAGTACTAGAGTAAGATTTCAGAGTCTTTACTACATATAAACGCTTACTCTTCTTACATTTAAGGTATATAATTTTGCAAATGTTAAAGTGCGGCAGACATCTATTTTCAATTGAAGATCATATTCATTATTTGAACAACGCATACATGTCTCCCAATTTGAAATCCGTTGAAGTTTCAGGAATAGTTGGAGTCAGGGCAAAATCTCAACCCTACAGGGTCATTTCTCAAGACTTTTTTGAGCCGGTAGACAAATTGAAGCAGGCATTTTCAAACCTCATCAATTGTACAAATCATCATCATATTGCTATAGTGCCCTCAGCCTCCTATGGACTGGCCAATGTTGCTGCCAATCTTACCATTGGGAAAAAAAAGAAAATCATTGTACCAGGTGAGCAATTTCCGTCCAATTACTATGTCTGGGAAAGGCTTGCTAAAGAAAATAACCTAGCCCTGGAGGTTATCTCTCCACCTTCATACGGAGACAGGCGATCAAGTGAATGGAATGAAGCAATTTTGAACGCAATCGATAAAGATACGCTACTGGTGGCATGTGGTCATGTGCATTGGGCAGACGGCACCTTGTTCAATCTTCAGGCTTTCAGATCTGCTTGTGATGAAAATGATGCTTATCTCATTATTGATGGTTCGCAATCAATCGGGGCGCTTGCATTTGATGTGCAAAAAATAAAGCCCGACGCTCTAGTAACTGTGGGTTATAAATGGTTATTCGGTCCTTATGGTATCGGATTTGCCTATTACAATGACAAATTCCTGAAAGGCCTACCCATTGAAGAAAACTGGACCATTCGAAAACGTAGCGACGATTTTAAAAATCTGGTCAATTATAATTCTGAATACAGGCCTGGTGCAGCAAGATACTCTGTGGGTGAGCATAGTAATTTTATTCTAGTTCCGATGATGCATACCGCTTTGACCCAACTCCAGGTATGGACGGTGGAAGGATTGCAGGCCTATTCCACAAACCTCATCGATGATTACTTGAATGCATTCAAAGCCAATGGCTGTTTCATTGAGGAATCATCCGGAAGGTGCAATCATATCCTTGGTGTGAAACTTCCTGACCATTTTGATATGAAAAAACTTAGCCTGGCATTAAAGGAGCGAAACGTTCACATTTCTTTGCGAGGAAAGGTCATCCGTCTGGCTACCAGTATTTATAATTCTCGGAGTGATTTGGATGCATTTTTATCAGCGATGCATAGCAGTGTAATGGTCTAAAGCACTATATTTGAGCCTTCAAAACAAAAGCATATTATTATGTCAGACAAGAAGGTGATTTTTGCCATGGAAGGCGTCACAAAGATATATCCACCTAATAAAACAGTCCTTAAGAACATATGGTTATCATTTTATTATGGTGCCAAAATCGGAGTTTTGGGATTAAACGGTTCCGGGAAGTCTTCTTTACTTAAAATTATCGCTGGTCTGGATACGAATTTTCAGGGGAAAGTGACTTTTGATAGAGAATATAAGATCGGTTATCTTGAACAGGAACCGGATCTCGATCCGGATAAGACGGTAAAACAAGTGGTTCAGGAAGGAGTTCAACACATTGTAGATGTGGTTAATGAATATGAGGCGATCAATGCGAAATTTGCTGAACCTATGAGTGATGAGGAGATGAATGATTTAATAGTGAAGCAGGGAGAAGTTGGTGAAAAAATGGAGCAACTGGATGCATGGAATCTGGATCACACGCTGGAAATAGCCATGGACTCCTTAAGATGTCCACCCGATGATGCGAAAGTTTCTGTTTTGTCAGGTGGTGAGCGAAGAAGGGTAGCTTTGTGCCGATTGTTACTGAGTAGACCAGATATTTTGTTGTTGGATGAGCCTACGAATCACCTGGATGCAGAGAGTGTACACTGGTTGGAGCAATATCTCAAAAGCTTTCCCGGAACAGTGATTGCAGTGACCCACGATCGTTATTTTCTGGATAATGTTGCAGGTTGGATTCTAGAGCTGGACAGAGGTGAAGGGATACCATGGGAAGGTAACTATAGTTCCTGGTTGGAACAAAAAGCCAATCGTCTTGCAAATGAAGAAAAAGCAGAAAGCAAAAGGCAAAAAGCCTTGAAAAAGGAGTTAGAGTGGGTGCGACAAGGACCTAAAGGACGGCAGTCAAAAGGGAAAGCCAGATTGAATGCATACGAGTCGATGTCCAATGCTGATGTTAAAGAGAAGGAAGCTCGTCTGGAGTTGATCATTCCCAAAGGACCGAGATTAGGTGATACGGTTATCAATGTCGATGGAGTAACAAAGGCATTTGACAATAGGGTTTTGATTGAAAATTTGAGCTTTTCCATACCTAAAAATGCAATCGTAGGAATTATTGGCGCAAATGGAGTTGGAAAGTCGACGTTGTTTCGGATGATCATGGGAGAGGAAGAACCTGATTCAGGCAAGGTGGAGATCGGAGAAACCGTAAAATTAGCCTATGTAGACCAATCTCATGAGGATTTAAAACCAGAGAAGACCATTTTTCAAGTAGTTGGAGATGGAAATGATTTTATTGAAGTGGAAGGTCGTGAGGTCAATGTCAGGGCCTATATCTCTAAATTTAATTTCTCCGGATCAGACCAACAGAAGAAGGTTGGTGTACTTTCAGGAGGGGAGAGGAATCGTTTACACATGGCCATTACGCTCAAAGAAGGCGGAAATGTAATTTTATTGGATGAGCCTACGAATGATATCGATGTCAATACATTGAGAGCACTTGAGGAGGCCATTGATAATTTTGCCGGATGTGTTTTGGTGATTTCGCATGATCGATGGTTTATAGATCGCTTAGCAACGCATATCATTTCTTTTGAGGATGAAGGAGAGGTTGTGTTTTTTGAAGGAAATTATTCAGCCTACGAGGCAAGCAAAAGGGAGCGTTTAGGCGATGTGACACCGAAAAGACCGAGATTTAAAAGTCTATTGTAGGTAGGTATTCTGCCCCGGGACTTGTAATCTGCCGTGGGACTGGCAAATTCCATTTGCCAGCAAATAGTTGCCTTCACAAAGCGTTATCAAAGCTTGGGCATTATTTCCTATCTTCACGCTTCATTCAACCCAAACGAACTTATGTTCATATGAATCATATCACTGTAAATCAGGCACTCCAAAAACTATCCACTACCAAAAATCCATTCGTGGAAATTTTCACGCATGGTACATTGGCAGTCGAAATATACAAACCTCATCTGGTAGACTTGCAAGAACCCCATACCAGAGATGAAGTATATATCATTGCCCAAGGGAAGGGTGAATTTCAACATAATGATCAAGCCACACATGTCAATAAAGGTGATTTCTTGTTTGTACCAGCCGGAGATAAACATCGATTTTTCAATTTAAGTGATGACTTTTCTACATGGGTATTGTTTTACGGACCAGAGGGTGGCGAGTAGTGCATACACTACAAAACTATATCATTAAAGGCCAACTCGAGCATCTTAATGCTGATCCAGCACTTGTTGCGAAATTGGCCAACAGAGCCATTTTTGTGGGCGAAAACGCGGATCATAAACTTCATCCTTTGCAATATGTAAGTGATTGTCTTCATGCTGGAAAATTTTCAGATTCAATTGCTCTGGGTATCATGGGAGTGCTTATTGAAAATGGAGCGAATATCAATGGTTATGGAGGTTGGAAAGAAGACACTCCATTACTTGCTGCTATAGGATATTATCAAACAGATATTGCCCATTTCTTACTTGATAAAGGTGCCGACTATACCCAAGTGGGCTTTCATGGAGCGACTGCATTGCACTGGGCAGCCTGGACAGGGCAGGATTCGTTGGTTTCTGCCTTGTTGCAATTTCCAGTAGACTATGATGTACCAGATCATGATTTCGGTGCCACTCCACTTCTTTATGGAATTCATGGATACTTCAGAGGAGGAGAAATGAACGAGCGAAATCAGATTCAGTGTATTCGGATTTTGCTTTCAAAAGGTGCCAATCCTTATCATAAGGACAAAGAAGGAAATGACGCCTGGCAATACATTAAGGGAAGGCAAGGCCATGAAATATTCGACCTTTTGCCTAAACAAATGCCTTAGTCACTATTTGCCTTTTTCAATTCTTTAACATCATCCAGGTGGCTACTGCAGCAAATACAATAGCCAGCACATTTAAGGAAATGGTCAGAGACTGATGTTTACTTTTCTTTAAAGCTTTTGAGACAACAAATAAAACCACAGCTACAAACCAATATAGAACCCAAGATTTGATCATATTAAATCTGAATTTATAATTTAAAAGCCTACAGTTCCCCTTTTTTGAGCTCTCTTACTGCATGATCTACCGCACGAACCGTCAGTGCCATAAAGGTCAGAGATGGATTTTGGGTGGCCACGGATGTCATACATGCGCCATCTGTTACCAATACATTTTTACAGGTATGCATCTGATTCCATTTGTTAAGTAAAGAAGTCTGAGGATCGTTGCCCATTCTTACACCACCCATTTCATGGATGTCCAGACCTGGAGCCTGTTTGGTATCTCTGGTTTTTATTTCTACAAAGCCCGCTTTTTCATACATTTCTGTAAACTGTTCGAAAAAATCCAGGAGCATCTTCTCATCATTATCGTCATAGTCAATCGAAAGATTAATCAACGGCACTCCCCATTCATCAGTAGATTCCTTACTTAAAGCAATGTAATTGGTGGCCTTTGGAATGGTTTCACCCATCATATGAGATCCTACTCTCCATTCACCATATTCGCCTTTTACATTCATATTGGTCAATAGCGTTTCTCCTACACCTTCCAAATTGCTCTTGCGGTAGCGGTTGTTGCTGAAGCCAGCTGCATAACCTCTAAGAAAATCAGTTTCCTGTTTTTCAACATTTCTAAATCTTGGAATGTAACCGGAAGTAGGTCTTCTCCCTTCGGAAACAAATTCCTTATGCCCCTCATGAATGGCATTGATCTTTCCTCGGTAATTGTGAAATGCAACATATTTACCAAGAATACCATTGTCATTGCCCAATCCATCGGGAAATCTGTCACTCGTCGAATTGAGTAAGATGGCGTTGGTATTGATGGTGGCTGCATTGACAAAAATAATATCAGCAAAAAACTCTTTGCTCTCTTTAGTAAGCGCATCGATGACCCGAACCCCTGTAGCCTTGCCTCTTTCTTCGTCATAAATGATGGAATGAACAACAGAGTGGGGGCGCAAAGTCATGTTGCCCGTTCGCATGGCCCATGGGATTAAGGTGGAATTCGCATTGAAATAACCACCGAAAGGACAGCCTCGCTGGCAGATCGTTCTACTTTGACAGAGTGTTCTGCCTTGCTGTTTGAAAATATCTTTCATTTCGGTGATATGCGCACACCTTCCATAGATCACATGCCGGCCTTGATAATTTTCATTCAATACCTCTTTAAAATATTCGTCAACACACGTGGAGTCAAAGGCCTTTAAGAATTCGCCATCCGGCAATACATCCAAACCGTCTCGATTACCGGAAACGCCAATAAATTTTTCAACTTCTGAATAATATGGAGCAAGATCTGCATATCTGATCGGCCAGTCCACTGCAAAACCATCTCTGGCTGGGCCTTCAAAATCGTAATCACTCCACCTCTGCACCTGTCTTGCCCACATAATTGATTTGCCACCCACCTGATAGCCGCGAATCCAATCAAAAGGCTTCTTCTGAATATAAGGATGTTCAGTATCCTTAACGAAGAAGTGTTTCGCATCTTCTTTATAGGCATAACACCTCCCGATCACCGGATTCTCATCTAAAACATCTTGCCTGATTTGTCCTCTGTGGGTAAATTCCCAGGGTTGCATATTGGTAGTAGGGTAGTCCACATTATGTTTGACATCTCTTCCTCTTTCCAGCACAAGCGTCTTAATGCCTTTATCACATAATTCTTTTGCTGCATAAGCACCTGACATGCCGGCACCAATGACTATCGCTTCAAATTTATTTTCCATTTTTACACTTTTGCACACCCTATAAACCGAGCAGGGATAAATTCATAATCGGTAAAGCTATTTAAATAGGTTTCTAGACCTTGATAATACCAAACATTGTAGCCTTTTACCTTTTGCAGGAAATCATTTTCTTCCAACATAGCACTTAACTGCTCTTCATTGATTTCATCCACTTCGTACTCTTCAAAGAATTGAGTCATTCCCGAGGTAAACTTATCAATTGCTTCAACCGTATTACAATCATCCATCATAATTAAGACGAAATCTGCGGGACTCATATTTTCCAGAATTTGCTCTTCAGGTATAGGCAGTATCTTTGAGCTTAAAGTAACTAATTTTTTATAGGTGGATTTATCGATCTGTAAATGGTCAAGAGTAGGTACTTTTGTAAATTGACAAGAGGGGAAAAGGGTCATTCCACCGGCAGCTAAAGCCATTAACCCCATGGCCTTCCTTCTATTCATGCTTTTATTTTAGGTCATTGAATCGACATGAAAATAGCAAGTTTTATCTATTTATCATTATTTTACCACGATGCTTCTTCCGTGATACTCAATTGCATTTAGCTTTTGATGTAACAGGTCAATGTTTTCAGGTCTAATTTTTCCGGCAGGCATAATGGAAATTTTCCCACTTGCGGTGTCGATCATTTGCTGCAAAGTTCCTATACCTTTCTCAGCAGTCGATGCTCCCCCTGAAGTAAGAATTCTTGTAATCTGCTTGATGTCTGCTAATTGCTCCACGGCTTCTATGATATCTTCTACCTCATCTATGGCTTTGTGAAAGCATATCTCAAAGGGAGATGCGAGCTCTGCTAAGCTTCTTGTACGTCCAATATCAATGTGTTGACTGCTTAATACTCCAAAAACAAATCCTGCAATATTCAAATTTTTGAAAGCTACTATTTCCCTTTTCATCTCATCCAATTCCTGTTCTGAATATTCAAAGTCACCAGCTCTTGGTCTGATCATGACCATTACAGGTATGGAAACATTATCCAACACTTGCCTTACTAAATTAAAGGAGGGCGTCAGTCCATCAAGATCAAGTCTGGAACATAATTCTAGTCGATCCGCACCTTGCTTTTCCGCCTGAATAGCTTCTGCTAAATTCTCGACACATGCTTCCCGCAAATACATTAGAAAGTCGGGCAAAAGTTGAAATCATTCTCGTATTCCCCAATGTAAGAAATGGAAAATTCAAATATGCCAATCCCTTGTCTGTCTGTCAATAGATCACGAAGATTTAAATCATAACTGAACCCGATCAACATATTATCATATTCGAAGCCAGCAAGCAGGATTAAAGCATCAAGGGCATATGCATCCTCATCTCTCACACCTCGCAAAAACGTTCCTATATGAAAAGCCTGGCGGGCGGCTTCGTTTCTTGCCAGTCTTATACCGCTACCCACATTAAGCTCCTGGTGTGGGCCTTGATTCAAGAATAATGCTCTTGGCGTTAGGCGCACCTGCTCTGATACTCTGAATTCCGTATTAAAGTAGGCAGCATGTTTCATATACAATTCATTCTCCCTTTCCAGGTCTGGATTGACAACGTCAAGATTTTCAAAAAATGAAATATTCGGCGTATGAAAATGAGCGAGTGAATATCCTGCATTAAAGTTGAAAAAGTCAGAAGGGGTAATCGTATAGTGCAATCCTATTCCATAGTCTCCGTATGCAAAATTATTCACCGGCAATAATTCTGAAGTAGGTTGATCATAGGCGTTTAGATTGTTAAATTGATCGCCAAAAGTAAGATCTTCGTAGTTGATATTTCTTTGAGCGATACCCAGCTGAAATCCAACGCTAAGATATTGCCGCGTTCTTTTGTCCAGTGCTTTATGATAAGCAAAAAACAAGGAAATCTGGTTTGTATTAAGATCGTAGAGGGCTGCATTGTCACCAAAAAACTGGAAACCAATAGAAGCTGCATCTGGATTTTTAGCATCAGAAAAAGGCATATTGTATCGCAGATCACCTCCCACACCATAAGTAGAAATGGGATGATCCAGCACCGTTCTCCACTGATCTCTGTAAATTGCACCTACGCGGTAAGAACCTTCGTAAGCTCCAGCCAACGCAGGATTAAGATTCAATGGAGCCGCAAAAAATTGGGAAAAATGTTGGTCTTGAGCTTGAATACTTTGACAGCTAATCACAATAAGACCTAATATTATCGAATACACCAGTTTCATCCATGCAAAAATAGTTTTTTCAACCGTTTTATTGTGTTTGCTTATGAATTATTGATGGTTTTGGAATCATTCTTGTTTTATGTTTAGGTCAATGTTTTAGCTTTAATGCCGAAGAAAAAAGGAAATAAAATCATACAAAGTGAAGATCCTTATGCGATCTGCACCGTGGCCGTTGCGTCCTTGCGTTCAAAGCCTTCTCATGCAGAAGAGCAAGTGTCGCAATTACTATTTGGAGAACAAGCTCATATTCTGGACAGAAAAGGCAAACAATGGCTAAAGGTGAGTACTGAATGGGGCGGATATATCGGATGGGTTCCGGCTCTGCAACTTTATCGAATCGACAAAAAGGATTTTGAAAAGAATCTCGAAGGACAAGCGATGGCATTGGAGTTGGTCCAGGGAGCTCTGGGGAGAAACCATAGTGTTCCTATTTGCATTGGTTCTACCTTGAATCGATTTGATGGAATGAGTTTTAGAATGCCAGATGGGAAAATGACCTATAGTGGTCAAGCCCTATTGAGAGATGCTGTGGAAATGAACAATGAACGATTGGTAAAATTGGGTATGAAGTACATTCATGCTCCATACCAGTGGGGAGGAAGATCGCCTTTTGGGATTGATGGATCCGGACTAATTCAGATGATTTATAAATTGGCTGGAATTCGTATTCCTCGTGATGCCAGCGGTCAGATTAGAGCAGGTGAAATAGTCGATTTTCCTTCGGATGCTATGCCAGGAGACCTTGCTTTTTTCGAGAACGCTAAAGGCCAGATAGTCCATGTAGGACTGATTACCGAGGAATCTCAAATCCTACATGCTTTTGGTAAAGTTCGACTCGACTATTTTGATCATCATGGAATATATAATAGTGAGCTTGGAAAATACACGCACAAGCTGAGGATCATAAAGCGAATCGATGTTGGTAGTGAAAGACCATCTGAATCATTTAGGGCATTGCAAAGTTCAGATTGAAGTGGAATGCAGAGAACATACATCGTTCGATTGTTGTTCATGAAGAAAAAGCTTATGCATTTCATTCTAAAGATTACTTTTTACATTCTCATAGTGACTTCAGTAGTGACCTGCAAAGCGCAGCCGAAAACCACAGACGCAGTCTATACCTACAAAGTGGGAGATCGCAATGGCATTGGTAAATGGTTTTTAGGAAGAGAGATAGCGCACGTCATGGGATATCAAGCCATGGACTGGTTAGATCGGGACTCTAGAGAAGCCGAAGAAAATACCTCAAGATTAATTAAGAATATGGATCTCGAGTCAGAGGATATCGTAGCTGATATCGGGGCTGGATCGGGATATCATGTGCTCAAGATGGCACCAAAAGTAAAACAAGTCTATGCCGTTGATATTCAGGATGAAATGTTGAATGCCATTCAAGTTAAGCTTGATAATGAGCATTTAACTAATGTCCAACTGATTCATAGCATTGAAGAAAGTACTAAGCTACCCGTCAATTCAGTAGATAAAGTACTGATGGTGGATGTGTACCATGAGTTTAAATTTCCTTTGGAAATGTTGGCATCGATAAAAAAGGCGCTCAAGCCTGGAGGAGAAGTATACTTAATTGAATATAGAGGAGAGGATCCAAAAGTTCCGATAAAGGAAGTACATAAAATGACGGAGCAGCAGGCCAAAAAAGAGATGAGGCTAGCGGGTTTTAAACTTAAGAAGAACATCGACAATTTACCCTGGCAGCATTGCATGATTTTTGGGATTGATATTTAAAAAAGCCGCCATGTGGGTGAACATAGCGGCTTTGAAAAATTAAAGGTGTTTTTATTTTAGGTACTTATTATGTTGCTTTTTGCAACCGGGTAATAAGCGTTATATGATTATCACTTCTATACTTATATACTTGATTTTCACTGATTTTGGTTTTCCTCTTGTAAGAGATTTGTCAAGTAGCTTACATAAATCGTAGTCGACAGTAATTTTAGAATAGTATTTTTATTCTAAGTCTTTTCTTTCTTATAAAATAAAAATTGGATTAATTTACCATCTTAAGCTTATAAAAAGTATCTACTGCCACTTGATCAGAATTTTACAAATACTCATAATCATCTCAATATTCTTGATGTCATGTGAGCAAAATGACGGTAATCCGTCATTTTTGAGTAACAAAGAAATAGAAAATATAGTCTTCGTCGGAGGCTCTTTCATTGCCAATATGGAAGATCATCCTGTTTTGGAGGTGGAGATGACTAAGTATTACTATCCAAAAGAAGTAAGTTTTAAAAACATAGGTTGGGCCGCGGACGATGTTTTCGGTAAGGCTCGTTCACAGTTTGGCTCAGCCCAAAACACGAGGTCCTGGCTGCCGCCCTCTGCAGAGGAGGGATATGGTTCTGAGGCATTGTTCAATCATATCAAAGAAGCCAATCCTACTACTCTTTTCATCGGCTATGGTGGAGAGGGTGTATTTTTTGATGATGAAACAGATTTCGGGTTATTTGAGTCTGGCTATCTCAGGCTATTGGACAGAGTAGATTCTTTAGATGCCAGGATCATTTTATTGACACCTCCTCCAGTCAACCTAGATTTAACACAAGCTAATAAGGCTTTATCTGTAGTCAGTGATTTTATAATTCAACAGGCTGAAACACGCCAATATGTTTACATTGACCTCAATCAAAGCCTTAAGGAGATTAGGCAATTTGCAAAGAATGGACTTCACCTCAATGCTGAAGGACATCAAAAGGTGGCTGAAGTGATACTTAAACATCTGCAAATTCAACCTGACCAAGCATTTGAATTGACCCTGGATGAGAACGGGATAGTCGAACATTGCCTTCAATGTGATATTATGTCTCAAAAGAATACGGTCAATGGCACCTATTTTAAGTTCAAGCCAGATCATGGGATTTATAAGGGTCGAATCCATACACCCAAACCTGCATCTGTTCATGTCAATGGACGTCTGATATCTAAAGCTGGTCGAGAAAATCATGTAGTTCTAGCGCTGGATTCTATGAAACATGAAAGATTGGTGACTACTATCCGGGAAAAAAATCGCTTATGGCGGTCTAGAATGAGACCATTGAATGAGGCCTACATCTACTTATTCAGGCGTCATGAGATGGGACATCTGGCTTATGAAATGGACGATCTTTTAAGACTGGTTGAAGAGAAAGAAGAGGAAATACGACGCTTGATGAATGGTTATGAATATGACCTGGAAGTGGAAATGGAAAAGCCCTATGAAGCACCAAAAAAGTATGCAGATGATGAAATTCCTGCTTTCATACCTGAACCGGATGTTGTCGCTGAGCAAAAGGCATTTCGGGTGCCTGAGGGATTCGAAGTTCAATTGTTTGCAAAGGATCCGATGATAGCAAATCCCATTAATATCAATTGGGATACCAGGGGTCGCGCCTGGGTGGCGACAAGCAGTACTTATCCACACATTGTACCTGGCAGAGAGCCTAATGATAAGATTGTGATTCTTGAAGATACGGATGGTGATGGCGTGGCCGACAAGCACATCGTCTTTGCTGAAAATCTCTTGGTTCCGCACTCGGTCATGCCTGTGAAGGGCGGAGCCTATGTCACTGCAACCACTCAATTACTTTTCCTGGCAGATTATAATGGGGATGATCAGGCAGACGAAACTTTCGTCGTGTATGATGGTTTTGGAAATGCAGATGTACACCACACTATTCATGGTTTAAAATGGATGCCATGGGGTGATTTACATTTCACTCAAGGAATTTACATCAATTCATACATTGAAACTAAAGATGGAATAAAGTCATTAAATGGAGCAGGAATATGGTCTTATAATCCACTACATCAAAAATTAGAGGTATTCAGCAGAGGATTGATCAATCCATGGGGTGAGGCACTGAATGAGTGGGGACAATCCTTTTCAACTGATGGTGCGAGCTACGCAGGAATAAGCTATATTTTTCCGGGGTCAGCGCACATGCAGGCTGTAGGGTCTCGGCGCATACTGCCTGGTCTCAATACAGGCAAACCCAAATATACGGGCGCTGCAATGGTCTATTCCTCTAATTTTCCAGGAGAATGGAAAGGTCACTTGATCACCAATGATTTCAGAGCCAATCGGACCATAAGGTATGCATTGAGTCCTCAAAATAGTGCCTATGAGGCCGAAGAATTACAAACTCTTTTGGTTTCAGAGAACCGATCATACCGACCGGTCGATACAAAGTTTGGTCCAGACGGTGCGCTCTATATTGTAGATTGGTACAATCCCATAATCGATCATGGCGAAGTAGACTTTCATCACCCACTGAGGGATAAGACGCATGGTAGAATTTGGAAGTTGGTCAATAAAAAAAATGCGCTGGCACCCCAGAAGAACATAAGAGAACTAAGCTTGGAGAATCAATTCAGCTTACTGAAGTCAGAAATACAAGTCGTCAGAATATTAGCCAACCGAGCATTGGTAGAGAGACAAATTGAGCCTTCTGAGATAAAATCCTGGATGGTAAGCCTCAAGCCGTCAGAGTCGAAAAGTAGAATCGAGGGACTTTGGTTACTGGCAGCCATCGGACACTTTGATAAAGGGCATTTAGAGAGAAGTTTACAGTCAGATGATCATAGAGAACGTGCTGCAGCCATTAGATTAATATCGCACTATGATCAGGAAAGCCAGTATGTCAACGAATTCCGCAGATTGATCAGAGATCCTCATGCACAGGTGCGTCTGGAAACCCTACACGCGTTGAGAAATGCAGGAACATATGAAGCCGTGGAAGTAGGCATCAAGGTAAGAGTTCACGAAATGGATGAATACCTTGAGTTTGCGTTATCCTTATTACTACAAAAAACAGAGGATCTTTGGCTAGAGAAGTTTGCAGACGGCGAGGATCTGTTTGATGGCGACACCGATGCTCAGGTATTCGCATTATTGACTTCAGAAGAACCTCAAGTTGCACAATATCTTTATGATCACAAAGATGATAAAGATCTGAAAGAAGAGACCAGAGAGGAAATTTGGGAGCATTTGGCCCTTATTGGTGTTGGTCCGATATTTCAAGAAGTAATCGAAAAGTCCCGTCAGGAACATAGTGCAAAACTCCTCTCAATAGTGAATGATTCCCCTTTAGAGCGTAAATTAAGTACAGAAATATTAGATGAACTGCACCTACTGATCAAAGATGATTCACTAAAAGTGCAAAAAGAGGCCGTCAAGTTAGTGGGCAAGTGGCAAGCCAATGGATTTGAAAATGATCTTGCGTCGGTGATTGATAATGCAGATGATGATGAACTTTTGTTGCAATGCAGCAGAGCACTGATCGAAATCGGAACGCAGGAGAAGGTCAGGAAAATGGCCAGTACACCTGGACCAATTCAGAACAGACTAGCAGCTAACATTGCATGGATAGAACATGATCCAGAAGCAGCTGTCAATAATGCCGTTGATTTACTGAAAGAGCTTGAAAAAGCGGACCACATAGAATCCCTGATTCGTGCATTTGTCAGAACCAACCAAGGTCCCGAAATATTAGTAAACGCATTAAGAAAAGAAGCATTACCTGAAATGGTAGCAAGTGCAAGTTTACGTACGGTTCAGACAGCAGGACTTAACCTTTTGGAACTGGAACAAGTCGTCAAAGAAGCAGGAGGAATCTCATCTATTGGGTTGGAAATGTCCGAAGAAGAGAAAAGTGAACTGATAGTTGCTGCGCAAAATGAGGGTGATCAGTACAGAGGAAGATTGGTGTATCGCAGACAGGAATTGATGTGTGGATCCTGCCATATGGTGGACAAATTAGGTGGCCTTAGTGGTCCGCATCTGGGAAAGATAGGAAGTTTTATGACTCCAGCAGCAATCTTGGAAGCAGTGATCAACCCGAATGCAGACATCAAACAAAACTACGAGACCATGATCATTACTAATAAAGATGATGAGAAAGTCATCGGTATTTTAGATCGTAAAACTGATCAATCAATGCGTATTCGTCAGGCCAATGGTCAGGTTATTGAAATTCGAAATTCAGAGATAAAAAAAACTGAAATTGGCAGTAATTCCCTCATGCCAGTTGGCTTAACAGCCCATTTACATAAAGATGAGTTAAGGGATTTGTTGGCCTATCTCATGAGTTTAGGAGTAGATAGTACAGAATGACCTAAAAGCGAACAATTCCAATTGAATCAGCACTTCGAGAGACAAAACGCATTTTTATGTCTACTTCAGCGACTAGAATATTAAGAGAAAAAGTTGTATTGGTATTCGACTTTGATGGAACTTTAGGTCCCAGTACAACTGAAAAACTGTTCGATCACCTCGATTTGGATTATGAAACTTTTTCTGAAGAAGTCAATTCAAGGATGAAGGATGAGATGTGGCAATACGCTCTTGCAAAGGCGGAGGCTTTTAGAGAGTGGAGCCACAAAGACAACAGTCCTTTGAGAAAACAATCTATGGAAGAGTTAGGTGCTAGCTATCCTTTGTTCGATGGAGTTCAGGATTTCATTCCCAGGCTAAAAGCGCACTTACAACAAAAAGACGAAGAGATAGAACTTGAATTTGTGATGTTGACTGCTGGTTTTAAAACCATTCCTGAAGCTTCACCTATTGCTGATCACTTCGATAGAATTTATGGTGGCGAGCTTTTATTCGATACCGAAGGTCGGATTCTCGGTGCTAAGAGAATCATTACCCATGTTGACAAAGTACACTACATCAAACAATTGAAAGAAGGTTTGGATTTGGACTCGCCTAGTGAACTTGAAAATACCTATATTGATCATGACCCGGAAAATGATTATGTTCCCATGTCGCAGATCATTTATGTAGGCGATGGAGCTAGCGATATGTCCGCCTTTCAGATCGTGGAAAAGGGTGGGGGAATAGCCATTGCAATAGATCCTGATAAGGATGAAGAATGGGAAGGCTATGACCAAATGGCGGAAGATCGAAGGGTGCACAACGTTGCATCCGCCAACTATGAAGAAGAATCAGAACTATTTAAAAGCCTCAAGCTCGCCATTGATCGCATGACTGCAGAAATAAAGCTATTGCGATTCGGCGTAGGAGAATAGTATAATATGATGGTACGATGAAAAAGGAAAGCGCAATACAGATTAAGAGGTCAACGATGGTCATGCTGGTAGTCATAGCCGCCTCCATCATCATGTACTATGGCAAGGGGCTGCTGATCCCTCTCGTTTTCGGAGGGATGTTTGCTTTTTTACTCAATCCGATTTACGATAAGCTTTTAAAGTGGAGGCTTAATAAGTATCTATCAGCAATAGTCAGTACCCTGTTGATTTTGCTTTTTGTTGTAGGTCTTTTGAGTGCCTTGGGTTGGCAGATTAAAGAGTTAGCAGAACAATCTGACAAGATCAAGGAGGAAATGATTGAACTTCAAAAACAGGCACAGAACTATATTAAAAATTGGTTTGGGATTAACTTTAAAGATCAGGAAGAATACGCGAAAGAAGCAGTCAATAAAATGCAGAATAACATTCTAGCATTTATAGGTGGTGTAGCAGGTATTGTGAGTAAATTTTTTCTTTCACTTGTATATTGCATTCTATTATTGGCAGAAAGAAATCGCATCAGTAATTTTTTTCACAGAATTTTTCATAATGATGAGAAGGCAGAGAATACCATTGAAGATGTGGCAACGGTGACACAAAAGTACCTTAATGGCAAGTTAATCATTATAGGAATTCTATCAGTGGTTTATTGCTTAGGTTTTTTCCTGGTTGGCATTGACTATGCTATTTTACTTGCGGTTTTGGCTGCTTTTCTGACTTTTATCCCATTTGTTGGTAATCTTGTGGGTGGGCTTATGGCTTGCCTGATTACACTAGCTACAGGAGGGAGCATGACAGATATATTATTAATTGTAGCCATCATGTCCGTCGCTCAAGTGATTGAATCGTATATTTTACAGCCCTGGATTGTGGGTGACAATATAGACCTGAATCCTCTCTTTAGCATTTTAACAGTGGTTGCCTTTAGTATTATATGGGGAGCAGCGGGTGCTATTCTTGCTTTGCCTCTATCAGGAATGCTCAAAGTGATGTTTGATCATCTGAAAGCCTATCAACCACTGGGATATTTAATGGGTACCAAGGATGTGGATAATGACTAAGTGATCTATCGAGAGGAATAATATCTATTTTATCCTTAAGTAATATTGTATATTGATGGATGCTTTTCTTCAGAACTTTGTACATTTTGGCATTTGGTAAGGTAAATCTTGCAACTTCATTTTGCATGTTTTTTTTCCTGATCTTTCTTTTTATCATGACGTATGGCTGTCAAAAGATGGAACCTACACAGAGCTTAGAGCCTGCATTCGATCCACAGGCACGTGATAACGGCAACAGGGCAGATGCTTCAGATATAGAAATAAAATACCACCAATTTGGACTGGATCACATCGCCAAGTATAGAATCTATATCGTGAAAGCAGAGCGATTTTCATCACAAGATTTGGACTTTCTTCAAAGTTTGAGTAATGCTCATTATGTAGATGCTCAGCCCAATGAAGTGATCCCTAGAAAAGGTAAGCGGATGCCTTCTGAATTGTTGGATAGCGATGGGGATTTGATCATAGAGGGAAGACCATATCGTGCTGCAATCATTTCCCTACCTAAAGATCCGGAAGTTTATTTACCCTCACTGGTTCATACTCCTGAAGATCTGATACTAAGCTCTAACCGTATAGTTTGTCATCATACAAAACAACTGGAAGGTGGATCAGGTGAGTTGGCCATGAATAAGGACGGCCAACTTGCCATGGCATCTTACCATATTATCAATGATCTTTCAGATGGAGATTTTGAGATGTCCCATCTCATTTACATTGGAGCAAATGGACAAACAACTAATTCAATTAACGCCTACCCATATTTAGGGGGCATAGACAGTGATCCACAAGGAAATTTTTATGTCAGTCATACACAAGCAGGTCAGGTTCTCAAATTTTCATCAGTAGGGTCGAGTGAAGTGATAAGCATGGGAGAGGTAGAATTAAAAAAGCCAGAGGGTATATATTTAGACGGTCAGGGTGTCTTATACATTGCAGATCGGGAAGGGTTTGTAATTAAAGTCGCCATAGACGGAAGTGCATCGATCTTAGCCAAGGTAGATAAAGGCATCAGAGGGCTAACAGGTGATGATTCTGGGAATCTCTATGCCAGTATAAATTCGGAGGAAGGTAAAATTATTAAAATAGATCCCAATGGTGAAGTTGAAACCATCGCTAACATTCCAACCTATGTACCGGATGACTATTTAGTGCCTTTTATTATGTGGCTTGGACATCTGGAATTCTACAATGGTAAGTTATACGTAGCAGGAACCTCTACTCACCGTATTTATTCCGTTACAATGGACGGCAAAGTGGAGGTTTTTGCGGGTACAGGAGAAAGGCTATTGCCATATGGGGATATTGTGACAGCAGATTTCAATCGGCCTATGGGTCTCGAGTTTAGTCAAGATGGTCAGACCTTATTTGTCAGCGGTTGTGAGGATATTGTACCTCAACATACACAAGCCTCCACTCCGAGCAGAATTTATCAAATTAAATGGGTAGAATAGAAAATGCCGGATACAAAAAAGCAGCCGGCATCTTAATTACTAATTTGTGTACTCTTATTCTTACAATGTTTCTCCTTTGATTATAGCAGAACATTGTTTTTTCATGCAAATATGATAACGTTCGCAATTTAAGTTTTGGTGTATGAAAACTCAAGCTTTAGTCACACTCAATTTGTCGCATTTTTCGCATTTGTATGAAAATCTTATCTTCAATATAAAACATCGATCATGCGAGTAATGGGAAAGTGGATGATCCTCATGATTTGTATTTTTATCTTTTCTTGCCAAGTTGATCATAGAAATAATGGCGTGAAAGGATCTGAATCTGCATTTGATGCTAGAAAATGGAAAGAAAAAAAAGGTGCAGATTATCCTTATCGGGCGTCGATGGTTGATGAAATATTATATGGCGATCGCGTAAGAAGCCTTAGGTATCCTGAAATTATTGACTTATTGGGCGAACCAGATCGCACCTCCGAAAAGCATCTGTATTACACCATATCTCAAAAAAGAATTGGAGCATGGCCTATGAGTACTCAAACATTGGTCATCAAGATTTCTGATAATGATAATGTAGAATGGATTAAATTGCATGGATAAATAATAAACGATGAAAAAGAACCCAAAGGATATTGCTAAGGATTTCTTACATCTCGTTGGTACTGGTAAAGTGGAGGAAGGCTACGATAAATATGTTTCAAAAGAATTCATTCACCATAATCAATATTTTAAAGGTGACCGCCAGTCATTGTTGGAAGCCATGAAACAAGCCCACAATGATGAACCCAATGAGTTGGTCGATGTTAAAAATGTTTTTCAGGATGGTCAAACTGTGATCACACATTCTTTGATCGTAAAGAAGAGCATGAAAATTACGGTGGTCCACCTTTTTAAATTTGAAAATGGAAAAATCGTGGAGCTGTGGGATCTAGGACAAATAATTGATGAAGCCAGTCCCAATGAAAATGGTTTGTTTTGATGTACCTTGCCTGCTCTAAGTAAACTTTATAGAGGATCGGAAGTCATTTATGGAAATACAATTTTATCATCATGGTGATCAGAAAATAGCTTTCTCTTCTAAAATATCAAAATCCAATCTTGCACCGATTATCCTAATTCATGGCTTTTCAGCATCATTCAATTTCTGGCAAATTGGTATGGAACAGTTGGCCGTGGAAAGAACCTGGTATCAACTAAGTTTGCCAGGCCACTATCCATCGACTTTACCTGACGGTTTCAATCCCGCAACTGTTGACATTAATTTCTTCAATGACTTTCTCAATGGTTTTATTCTTGATATCGTCAAAAGCAAGGCACTGCTTGTAGGCCATAGTATGGGCGGATTTGTAGCTTTGAATTATGCCAGTCAATTTCCTCAGCATGTCATTTCAGTGATGAGCATCAGTGGTTTTCTTAACGGGAATTGGACGGGATTTGAAGGTTGGGTACAAAAAATATCACAAGGCAACCTACTTCAATCTAAAGCTTTTCAATCCGCTTTTCACATGATGAAGCGAAGCAAGCTTATTTTCAAAGAAGCAGCACTATCATATGCCCATCAGGCTCTCAAACTTCGACGAAAGGAAATATTCAACAAGACCATTGACAAAATGTATCCCTTAATTCGCAAGCATGATATAGCAAAATTACACATGATATTCAGTCAATTGCCCAGCATCAATATCACGGATATGTTGAGAGATTTAAAACCGGAAACCTGGATTATCACAGGAAATCGTGATAAAATCATCAGAATTGAACACGCCATGATCATAGATCATGTGATTCCTCATTCAAAATTATTAATTTACGATGATTGCGGTCATTTGCCCTTAATAGAAGATTTTGAGCGTTTCAGTCAGGATTTTGGCGATTGGTTAAATAATTTTAGTGAAATAGAAACAAGCATTTGAAAAGCAAGTAGAGCATCTTGCAAAACCCTTTAGAACTACGGCATATGAAAGATTATTTTTTATTGCTGATGTGTGCGATGTTCTGGAGTCTTTCTTGGACTCAGGATACGGAATACATTATGGAATCTAATTTGAAATACTATCAGGATTCCAACTTGGTTTCAAATTCATATCAAAGTGAAAGATGTGTTTTAGATCTTTATTATCCGAAAGGCAAGGAGTCTTTTGCTACAATTGTGTGGTTTCACGGAGGGGGATTGACGTCTGGTGAAAAGGAAATACCTGTTGCCCTGCTGGATAAAGGGGTAGCAGTAGTAGGAGTCAATTATAGACTTTATCCGCGCGTGCGAGCTCCAGAATACATTGAAGATGCAGCTGCAGCAGTAGCATTTGTTGTCAAAAATATTAAAAAATACGGTGGGGATCCTTCCCTAATTTTTGTCTCAGGACATTCCGCTGGAGGTTATCTGGCAAGTATGATTGGTCTTGACACGAGCTATTTGGCAAAACATGGCGTTGATGCCAATAATATCGCCGGCCTAATACCATTTAGCGGCCATACCATCACTCACTTTACGGTCCGGAAAGAGCGTGGAATTAGAGGAACCCAACCTATCATTGATGAATTGGCACCACTTTATCACGTGAGAAAGGACGCTCCTCCGGTTCTTTTGATAACTGGGGATCGCGAATTAGAATTACTTGGTAGATATGAAGAAAATGCCTATTTCTATAGAATGATGAAAATAATCGGGCATCAAGACATTGAAATACTAGAATTAGATGGTTATGATCACTCCATGACAGAACCCGCTTTTCCGTTATTATTAAAAGAAATAGAACGGATAACAAAGCGCAATCAAAATTCAGTCATAGATAAATAGTCAAACATAAAGCATTTTCAAAATCATGAAATTTATACTAACCTCAGTAGGTACTCGCGGAGATATGGAACCCTTCCTGGCAATAGGTGAAATTCTGCGAGCCAGAAACCACGAAGTATTATGCTTAATGCCGGAACAATTCAGAGATCTGGCTTTAGATACAGGGCTCAGATTCGAATCTTTGGGACCTGATTTTATTGAAATGTTGGATAGTCCTGCGGGTCAAATAGCAATGGGTGGCGGCTCGTTTGGCTGGAAGAAACTGAAGGCTTATTTGAAGCTCGTCAAAATGCAGAATAAGATCAATGCGGTCATGCTTAAGATTCAAAAAGAGGTGGTGGAGCGAGAACAGCCTGATAAAATTATACATAATGGTAAAGTCATCTATCCGGTAATTTGGAGTCATTCGAACCCTGGACAAACGACTCTAATCAGCCCGGTACCTTATCTTCATTATGTGAAAGACCATGCACATGTTGCCTTCAATAAGGACTTTGGACCTATGATCAACAAATGGACGTACAAATTGGCCAATTTTGGCTTGGTGAAAACGGTAATGGGTGCGGTTAAAAAATTAGATGTCCCGCAGAAAATCAGACAAAAAGATATCCAACAGGCTTTGTTTGGCAATAAAGCCATTTACACCATATCTCCAACATTGTTTCAACGTCCTGATTATTGGCCTCCTCATTGGACGGTGAAAGGATATCACGAACGGTCTAAAACGACTCATTGGAAACCGGATCAAGCCTTGGAATCATTCCTTAAAGATCATAATAAAGTAATTCTGGTCACCTTCGGAAGTATGATTAATTCAGATCCTAAGGGAAAATCTGAAATTGTATTGGATGTTCTTATGAGATTAAGGGTACCAGCCATCATCAATACGGCAGCAGGAGGCTTAACAGCTCTATCTGAATATGACCATGATCTTCTTCATTTTGTAGATCAAATTCCTTACGACTATATTTTTCCTAAACTTTATGCGGTGGTTCACCATGGGGGTTCTGGTACCACACATACTGGACTGAAATACGGTTGTGCTACTTTAATTATTCCTCACATCGTTGATCAATACGTATGGAATAAAATCATTGCCAAAAAAGAATTAGGTCCTCTAGGGATCGATATCAGCAAGATCAATAGCGATAATCTGTATGACAGGATCTCTGATCTTGTCAACAATAAGAAATACAAAAACAATGCTTTAAAAATAAGCGAAAAATTACAAAACGAGAAGCTCGAAGAAGCGCTCTATGAGGAGATCATGATGTGACATATACTATCTTGTAATGGAATGGCATGTCCATTTATAGTCACTTTACGGAAAAGCGATAAGTCGTTTTTGAACGGTATGGCTGACCTGGTTCTAATGTGACTGAAGGAAATTCTTTCTGGTTAGGCGAATCGGGAAAATGTTGTGTCTCCAGACAAAATCCGGAGCGAAATCCGTAAGTGCCGCCTCCATATGCTGGAAGCGTTCCATCCAGAAAATTTCCAGTGTAGAATTGAATGCCCGGTTCGTTCGTGATGACTTCTAAAAATCGACCTGTCTCCTCGTGATAAGCACTCGCTACTTTTCTAAAGGAGCCGTGGTCATTGAGAACCCAACAATGATCGTATCCATTTCCTCTTTTCAACTGCTCATTTTCTACTTCAATGTCTTGTCCAATGGCTTTGGGTACTTTGAAATCAAATGGCGTACCTTCTACCTTTCTCTTCTCACCTGTCGGAATTAAAGTTTCATCTACAGGTAGATATTCATCTGCCAGAATCCGCACTTTCTGGTCCAATATGCTCTGAGAAAAGTCTCCGGATAAATTGAAATAAGAATGCTGCGTCAGATTAACGATTGTTTTTTGGTCGGTTGTAGCCATATAGTCAATCTCTAAAGCATCATCATTGGTTAATCTGTAAGTGACTGTTGAAGTAAGTTTCCCAGGGTATCCTTCTTCGCCATCAGGACTGGTATAAGTCAAGATCAACACTGCAGCATCACCTGGCGAACCTACACTTGCTTCCCAGATTACTTTATCAAAACCTACTTCTCCACCATGCAGATGATTGGGGTCATTATTGGTAGCCAGGGTATATTCTTGCCCATCTAACTGAAATTTACCATTTGCGATTCTATTGCCATATCGACCTATAATTGCACCGAAGTAAGGACTGCCAGAGAGATACTGGCTGAGACTGTCATAGCCCAAAACGATATTTTTGTAATTCCCATCCTTATCTGGTGCTGTCCATGAAGTAATAATTCCACCATAGGTGATGACATCGATCTTCATTCCATTGGTATTGGACAAGGTGTATTTCTCGACGCTGTCACCGGCAGCTGTTAATCCGTATGCACTTTTAGTGATGTTGGTTTTCACTTGATCAGATGGATTTGAATCTGTTTGATTTGCATTTTTCTTGCATTGACATAACAGTAATACCAAGAGAATTAAACCTAAATAAACTTTAACTTTTGAATGCATTTTTTTGAATTAAACATGTATAGAATATGATCAGTCCGAACTGTGTAACTGATTTCATAGAAGCTTTAGTCTAAGTTAATCTCAGGAAAACACCGACGAAGCCCATATGATTAAATGGTATTCTGAAACAAGTGGTAATATACCTCATTTGACTTTATTTTATCTTTAAATGCTCTGATCTTTGTTTCGAGATCGATGACCAAAAGCTCGATTCCTGACATTTCTGACCAGTCTTCCAGGAAGTCCGTACTTAGGGCCTGGGAATAAACCGTATGGTGTGCACCCCCGGCCAGCATCCAGGCTGTTGCGGCGGTTTCAAGATCAGGTTTGGCTTCCCACAGGACACGGGCGACCGGGAGATGCGGCAGTCTGGATTCCGGAGTTACTCCTTCTACCTCATTCACCACAAGCCTGAAACGGTTGCCCAGATCGATCAAGGAAGCATTTAATCCAGGCCCGGGCTCGCCGTCAAATACCAATCTTACTGGGTCAGCTTTTCCGCCAATGCCAAGAGGTTGTATTTCGCATGAGGGTCGACCGGTAGTTATGCTGGGACAAATTTCCAACATATGGGAACCCAGAACCAGTGAGCGTTCTTGTGAAAAATGATAGGTATAATCTTCCATGAATGAGGTACCGCCTTCGAGCTGAGCGGACATCACTTTCATACAGCGCAGTAATCCTGCTGTTTTCCAGTCGCCCTCAGCTCCAAAACCATATCCTTTTTCCATTAATCGCTGCACTGCAATTCCCGGCAATTGCTTAAAGGCTCCTAAGTTTTCAAAAGTGTTGGTGAAAGCTCCGAAATTGCCTTCTTTCAGAAATCTACTCAAGGCTATTTCAATCCTGGCAGCTTCGATCAAAGAATCATGCATGGATTCACCTGATTTTAAATCCTGTGCTATTTCATATTTGTCTTCGTAATCTTGAATTAGTTCAGAAACCAACCTGTCTCCCTTGTCCGGCAGGTGTTTTAATACATCAGAAGTATCATATCCATTGACAGACATGCCTAACTGAATTTGAGCAGAAACTTTATTCCCTTCCGTAACCGCTACTTCCCTCATATTGTCTCCAATCCTTGCGATCTTGAGATTTTGCATTTCATGCCATCCCAGCACAGCCCTAGACCACACGTCAATCTGCTTATGAACACGCTTACTTTTCCAGTGACCCACAACAATCTTCCTCCTTTTTCTCATCCTGGTCAACAAAAAGCCAAACTCTCTGTCTCCATGTGCAGATTGATTGAGATTCATGAAATCCATGTCGATATTTTCCCATGGAATTTCAGAATTAAACTGGGTGTGGAGGTGGCAAATCGGCTTTGTTAAATTTTGAAGCCCACGAATCCACATTTTGGCAGGGGAAAAAGTGTGCATCCATAGCATAACACCGATACAATTTCGAGATCCATTGCCTTCCAGACAGGCTTGATAAATCTCTTCAGGAGTGGTAACCACTTGTTTTTTGACCAGGCGCACTAGTAAGTTAGCTTCTTTATTTAGAACATCTACTATGGTTTGAGTATGATGATCGACCTTTTTCAAAACATCCTGGCCATAGAGGTGCTGACTGCCTGTCATAAACCATATTTCCTTTTTTATGAGGGCTTGACTACTGTCCATAATAAGCGTCTTTTCCGTGTTTTCTTTCGTAATGTTTTTGAATAAGGGAATCTTTCAAAGGCACAGCCTCAGGATTAATCTGCAAGGTTCGATAAGCCATCTCCGCAATCACTTCCAATATTTTGCTGTGATATACAGCAGCATTCGCATCCTTTCCCCAGGTAAAGGGTCCGTGATTTCCGACCAGTATCATACTTACTTCTTGATAATCAAGGCTTCTTTCTTCAAAGCATTCTGTAATCTGAATACCAGTATTGTGCTCGTAATCTCCGCGGATGAGATGATCAGACATACATTGCACGCAAGGTATATCTTTGGTGAGGTGGTCTGCATGAGTGGTTCCATAAATAGGAATGTCTTTCTGCGCCTGTGCCCAGGAGACGGAAAAGGTGGCGTGGGTATGAGCGATTCCTCCGATTTTACTCCAATTTCTATACAACCAGGCATGTGTCTTCGTGTCAGAAGAAGGCCTTAGATCACCTTCAATGATGTTGTTATCAAAATCGACGATGACCATATCTTCAGCATGCAGGTCCTTATAGGGAATGCCACTTGGTTTGATTGCAAAATGGCCTTTGGAACGGTCAACTTCACTTACATTGCCAAAAGTATAAACCACCAATCCTTGCGCCCGTAGCTCCATGTTGGCTTCATAACACGATCTTTTTAGTTCTTTATATTTTGACATTGCTTCTTCTTTTTTCAGTGATTTCTTCAATGAAACGGGCGAGTTCATCGTATGACCGTTCATAATTCTGCAATTCGACAACTTCCTTTTCCTGTGGGAAATAGGTTGCTTCTATACCACAGGTCATTATTTCCATAGCAGATGTAACATTGGGATAGATTCCGGCTGCAACAGATGCATATATCGCCGCTCCCAGTGCAGGAGTTTGATCAGATTCAGCCACTTCGATTGGCTTATTTAAAACATTTGCAAGTAACTGCATGATATATGGTGATTTCCTGGCAACGCCGCCTATTCCAATTACTTCTTTAATTTCGACTCCTTCTGACTCAAAACGATCTACTATTTTTTTTGATCCTAAGCAGATGGCATATACCAGACTTTTGAACAAATGTGAAGCTTCCGTTCCCAGAGAAAGATTGATCATGGCACCTTTTAAATACTGATTGGCATCTGGAGTTCTTCTGCCATTGATCCAATCTAAGGCAACAGGCAAGCTTTCAGTATGGGGAATATGCTCTGCCTCAAAGGATAGTTTTTCTATCAGACCCTCATCAAAAGATTTTCTTATGGCATCTTTTTGTGAGTCAGAAAGGAAACTGATCTGTGGCAACATCTGATCCATGGGCCACAAAAGAATGCTTTTGAACCAAGCCAAAACATCTCCAAAAGCAGATTGACCTGCTTCAAGCCCTATCATTCCAGGGATGATGGATCCGTTCACCTGGCCACAGATACCTGAGACTGGATGATCCTGTAGGGTGTCTTCTGAAGCTACTATCATATCACACGTGGAGGTTCCCATTACACGCACCAAGGTATGTTCACGAGCGCCTGCTCCCACAGCTCCGGCATGGGCATCGAAAGTGCCCACAGCTATCCTGGTCTCAGTGGTCAATCCTAACTTCGTGGCCCATTCTGAGCTTAGCGTACCAGCAATTTCATCTGACGTAAAAGTCTCTTCGTACAAATGATCTCTCAATTGGGCCAGATAAGGATCTAGTTGCTTCAGAAAATCCTTCGAGGGAAGTCCATCCCATGATTCATGCCACATCGCCTTATGACCGGCAGCGCATCGGCTTCTTTTCAGTAGATGGATATCGTTATTCCCTGTCAACATATGGGTTATATAATCACAGTGCTCGACCCACGAATAAGCTGCTTCGCGAACGCCTTCATCCTCCCTGATAATATGTAAGATTTTAGCCCAAAACCATTCAGAAGAATAGATTCCACCTTCAAACACGGTGTAATCGATCCCTCCCCAGTTCCTGGCCAGATGATTTATTTCTTCAGCTTCTTCAACTGCAGTATGGTCTTTCCATAATATCATCATGGCATTGGGATGGTCTGTCCAGGGTGGTTGTAGACACAATGCCTCACCACTTTTGTTGACCGGAAGTGGAGAGCTTCCCGTCGTGTCAATGCATATGGCTTTCACCAATTGTGGATCGAGATGGGCTTCTGTCAGTACTCCCCCTATGGTGATCTCAAGCCCTTCTATATGATCCAAAATATGCTGCCTATATTGATTTTTTGGAGGCTTACAGTAAAGTCCCTGGTTCCATCGTTTATATTCGTGAACCATTGCTGCAACTTCATTTCCGGTCTCTGCATTGACAAGTAGTGCCCTGACAGAATCAGTCCCGTAATCCAATCCAATGACATAGCTACTCATAACGCATCTATTTTGCTGCCTGAATTGCCACCAAGGAAAATGGTGGAACGTCTAATTTAACGATACCGTTTGACATGGAAACATTATTAAATTCTTGTACTACAATGTTATCGGGATCCTCAAACGAATTGTGATCTTGAAGATTGGCTGATGTCAGAATTTTAGCGTCAATTTTATCTACATCAATGGCAGCCACCTTAATTTCAATAGTATGTGTTTGTCTGGCATCAATATTGGCAATCGTTAAATAAGTTTTTCCCTCCTTACCTGAAGAGGCTGAAATAGAGATGGCAGGAAGTTTTTGACCTTCGAATTCATACGTCGGTGAGTCAAAAGATACGGGAATCAGTTGAGCATCGTGATGAGGCGTATACATTTTGAAAACGTGATAGGTTGGTGTCAAGATAAGCTTTTCCTCGTCAGTCAGGATCACTGCCTGTAGCACATTGATGGCCTGAGCAATATTGGCAAACTTAACACGATCTGCATGATTGTTGAAAATGTTAAGGGTTGTGCTGGCGAGCATTGCATCCCTCATGGTATTCTGTTGATATAGAAATGCGCTATTCGTACCTGGTTCCACATCATACCATCCTCCCCATTCATCAACATAAAGATCGACTTTCTTTTCCGGATCATACTGATCCATAATGGCTACATGTTTGGAAATCAGTTCCTCCATTCTAAGAGCCTCCTTCATAATTTGGAAATACTGTTTCTCCGAAAAATCTTTGGCAGGTCCTTTATTTCCCCAGTCGATCACGGAGTAATGATGTAAAGCTATCGCTTCAATCAGATTTTTAGGGATGTTTTGCATCAAAACCTCAGTCCACTTGTAATCTGAACTACTTGCCCCTGAAGCAATTCTCACCATACCTCCACTATTGCTCCAATCTGAAGCATAGGTCGCAAATCTTCGATAAACATCTGCATAGTATTCTGGTCTCATATTTCCACCGCAACCCCAGGCTTCATTTCCGATTCCCCAGTACTTCACTTGCCAGGGTTCAGTACGACCGTTTTTGGCTCTTAATTCCGGCATAGGACTGGAACCTGCCGGATGAGTAGTATACTTGATCCAGTCTGCGAACTCCTGTACTGTTCCGCTACCCACATTGGCCGATAGGTATGGCTCTGTATCCAAAAGCTCACACATGTTTAAAAAATCGTGCGTTCCGAAACTGTTGTCTTCTCTGACATTTCCCCACCATACATTCAATATAGAGGGCCTGTCTTCTTTAGGACCGATGCCATCTTTCCAATGATAGGTATCGGCAAAGCATCCACCCGGCCATCTCAAATTGGGAATTTCCAAAGCCTTTAAAGCCTCTACCACATCATTTCGGACACCAGAAGTATTGGGGATCTGGCTATCTTCTCCGACGTAAAACCCTCCGTATATGCAACGACCCAAATGCTCAGCAAAATGTCCGTAAATATGTTTGCTGATGATGGGTGACTCGCTGTCAGGGCTAAGATTGACTTCAACACTTTGTCCAAAAATAAAAATGCTTGGCAGTAATAATGCGAAAGTGATAAATTTGAATGGATTCATAATTTTTAGTATAAGAGATCTGCTAAAAATAAGATATTATTGAAGATCCTTGTATTTTTGAAAAAGAAAAGCCGAAGCAGAATTTAATATAGCTCTGCCTCGGCGATAAAGTTTGTACGGAATAACTTTTATCAGTTATTTTGCATCAGTTCGATGGTGATTTCTGATCCTTTTTATTTTTCTTCTTCGTTTTTTTGTCATTTGATTTTGCTGGTTTATTCGACCTCTGGTTTCCCCCGGACATGCTACCACCTGGTGATCCACCTTGACCTCCGTCATCGCCACCACCCATCAGATTTCACCAAATGCATCACCTGAGCAGCAAATCTTAGAGTTATCCCAACAAAAATGGGATTGGATGGCAGACAAAAATGTGGAAAAATTGAAACAACTCTTCCATGAGAACGCCATGTTTGTCCACATGGGTGGATCGTGGGATACACAACGCGAACTCGAAATTATAGAAAGTGGAGGGATTTGGTATAAAAAGGCCGATGTACATGAACGATTTGTAAATTTTATAGAAAACACCGCCGTTGTTCTGAATCGGATTGACCTTTTGGCTGAAGTGGGTGGAAGAGAGGTGACCATCGCTAACTTATAATTCAACTTCATTTTTCGTATCTTTAAAATATTAACAACATATACATTTAGCTATGGCAAATTTCAATTTAAACATCAACGGAGAAAAACAGCAAGTAGATGTCGATCCAACTACACCAATGCTATGGGTCTTGCGGGATCATCTGGATTTACCCGGCACTAAATATGGGTGTGGTATTGCGCAATGCGGCGCTTGTACCATTCACATGGATGGTGCTGCAATGAGATCCTGTATCCTTCCGGTATCAGCTGCAGAAGGGAAAAAGATTACAACCATTGAAGGTCTGGCCACAAAAAAAGGCTTAAATCCGGTTCAGAAAGCATGGTTAGAACACGATGTTCCTCAATGTGGTTATTGCCAGGCAGGCCAGATCATGAGCGCCACAGCTTTATTAAATGACAACCCCAATCCTTCCGATGAGGACATCGATGCTGCAATGCAGGGCAACATTTGCCGTTGCGGAACATATACACGTATCAAAAAAGCGATTAAGACCGCAGCTAAAGAATATTAGCATTGTTCCTCATCATCTTTCACTTTTAAATTTTAAATCATGTCTATCATAAAAACATCTGTAGGTCGTAGGACTTTTCTTAAAACTTCTGTTGCAGCCGGTGGCGGAATGATTCTTGGATTTAGTTGGCTGGCATCCTGCCAATCAAAGACAGAGGAAGAAATTCTGGCCATGCCGGAAGAATGGTTTGAGATTAATTCCTACCTTAAAATTGGCGACAATGGTGTAGTGACCATCTATGCTCCTAATCCCGAATTCGGACAAAACGTGAGAACCTCTATGCCCATGCTGATCGCAGAAGAGTTGGATCTCGATTGGAAGAAAGTAATGTTAGAACAGGCACCATACCACAAAGACAAATACGGTAGACAATTTACAGGAGGAAGTCGCGGCATCATGACCAGATGGGAACCATTAAGGATGGCCGGGGCCTCTGCGAGAGCAATGTTAATAGCTGCAGCTGCTCAACAATGGGGCATTGAAGCAGATGAAATAACCTCCGCTGATGGATTTTTGCACCATAGCGATGGCGAGCAAAAGCTTTCTTATGGAGAAATCGCATCCCTTGCGGCTACCATGACGGTACCTGATGAAGTGAAACTAAAAGAAGTCAAAGATTTTAAAATAATCGGGAAGTCTCATAAAAATATTGACGGTAAAGACATAGTTACGGGAAAACCAATGTTTGGTTTGGATTACAAAACAGATCAGATGCTAGTAGCAATGGTAGCCCATCCCCCTGCCTTCGGAATGACCCTGGATCAGGTGGACGGAAACGAAGTAAAATCCATGCCGGGTATCAAGGATGTAGTGACCATCAAAAGCTACAAGGACGATTTTGTAAAGGCTGGATTTGATACCAATGCCTTTCCTGAAGTAGTTGCCATCGTCGGCAGTTCTACCTGGGAAGTGATGCAGGCCAAGAAGAAGCTTAATGTAAAATGGAAACCTTTCGAAGAATATATAGAGACTGTTAAAGGATGGAGCGGAGAATCCCAAAGAAGTGTTCCGGCAGGCCTGGAATCCACAGCAAGGCATCGTGAGCAAATGGAAGAGTTGGCAAAAACGCCTGGCAGAGTGGTGCGAAAAGATGGCGATCCCGATCAAGCATTTGCAAATGCTGCACAAGTAATCGAGCGGACTTACTCCGCACCTTTTCTGGCGCACAACTGTATGGAACCGATGAACTCCTTTGCACATTTTCAGGAAGGCAAATTAAAAATCGCCACTCCCATCCAGATCCCTTCGTCGATTGTTCCCACCCTTGTTTCCAGTCTGGGGGTGCCTGAGGAAAATATTGAAATGGACATGACCAGAATGGGAGGTGGATTTGGCAGAAGAGCTTACGGACACTATGTGGTTGAAGCCGCACTAATTTCCAAAACTGTTGGATCTCCCATCAAATTGGTCTACACCAGAGAAGACGACATGACCAATGGAATTTATCGTCCTACCTATCATGCCACATACCGTGCTGCTTTGGATGAAAGTGGCAATCTGACTGCCCTTCATGTCAAAGCTGGAGGCATTCCGGAAAGTCCTTTATTTGCGAATCGTTTTCCGGCTGGAGCTCTTGATCATTATCTTGCAGAAGATTGGTCGATTGATTCTAATATAACCATTGGTGCTTTCAGAGCACCACGGTCTAATTTTATGGCCGGCGCGGAGCAGTCTTTCCTGGACGAAGTGGCAGAAGCCGCAGGCAAGGATCCCATTCAGTTTCGGTTGGACTTATTAAAGCGTGCAGCTGAAAACCCAGTGGGAGAAAGAAATGACTACGATGCAGAACGTTATGCCGGAGTGCTTGAATTGGTGCGCGAGAAATCGGGCTGGGGCAAAGAAGGGAGCCCGAAAAATAGAGGAGTGTCCGCCTATTTTTGTCATAGTACTTATGCAGCACATGTCCTGGACCTAAGCCTGGAAGAAGGAAAACCGGTAGTGGAACGTGTTTGCTGCGCCATCGACTGTGGTGTGGTCGTCAATCCGGATGCGGCGACCAATATGGCTGAGGGAGCCATTGTCGACGGTATTGGAAATGCCTTATATGGAGAATTGACTTTTAAAGATGGAGTGCCTGAAAAGAAAAATTTTGATCAATACAGAATGATTAGAATGGGTGAAGCCCCGAAAGTAATAGACGTGCATTTCGTGCAAAATGAAATCGATCCGACAGGTATGGGTGAACCTCCGTTTCCGCCCATTTTTGGAGCGATCGCAAATGCCATGTACAAGGCCACGGATAAGCGGCATTATCACCAACCGTTTTTAGGTAGTGACAGGGTCATAGGCTAGGGCGATACCCTCGTACCTCAGGTCGCTATGTTTCGCCGCTCGCTGTTCGCTCGGTCCTTCGGACTCGTTCCTACGCATTCGCTTCAGAACGCCAGCTACACAGCGCTATCGCATCAATATCGATTTTCACTATGAAAATGAAGGGATGCATCTATCTTTATAAAAAAAAGATATGCGATCGATATGGAATGGCTCTATTGGTTTTGGATTGGTGACCATACCTGTAAAAATGTATTCGGGCTCTGAAAGCAGCAGAGTACCATTGGATATGCTGGATTCAGCTGATCATGAACGCATCAGGTATAAACGAGTCAACGAAAAGACCGGAAAAGAAGTCGAATGGAAGAACATCGTCAAAGGCTTTAAGACTGAAAAAGGATATGTCGTCCTGGAAGATGAAGATTTCGAGCAGGCCAATATCAAGAAAAGCAAGACCATTTCTATTGAAATGTTTGTAGACGAATCCGAAGTAGCAGAAGTACTTTACAAAAAACCATATTTTTTAGAACCTCAAAAAGAGGGTGGTAAATCCTACCAACTTTTGCTGAAGGCCCTCCAAAAGACAAAGAAATTAGGAGTGGCATCCTTTGTTATGCGCAACAAGGAACATCTATGCCTCATAGGTCCATATGAAGAAATTCTCGTGGCTAATATGATTCGATTTCAAGATGAAATCAGAGACCCTGCTGAATTAGAAATCGACGTCGAAAAAGTGAATAAAAAGGAAGTTGATATGGCCATATCACTGATAGAGCAGTATACGGAACCATTTGATTTGACCCAATTTAAAGACATTTACAACGAGCAATTGATGAAGATCATCCAACAAAAACAAGGTGGTAAAAAGTTGAAGAAAGTTCAATTCAAAGAAGAAGTAACGACTGCCGATAAATTGATGGCCAAACTTAAAGAGAGTATTGAGCGTAAGAAGAGTGCTAAGAAAGCCTCTTGATATGCCACTGGAAGAGTACAGAAAGAAAAGAAATTTTGATAAGACACCAGAACCAGGCGCGCGTCTTAACGGATCGGATCAACGTCGTTTCGTGGTTCAAAGACACCAGGCTTCGAGACTTCACTACGATCTAAGATTGGAAATTAACGGCGTGCTGAAGAGTTGGGCTATTCCCAAAGGGCCATCTATGAATCCCCGGGACAAAAGATTGGCCGTACAAACAGAAGATCATCCTGTAGATTACCTGTTTTTTGAAGGCACTATTCCAAAAGGCAACTACGGCGCAGGATTAATGACAATTTGGGATACAGGAACTTTTGATGTACTAAACTTTGATAAAGTGCCTGTAGAATTCGATGAATTAAAACTCACGTTTTCAGGCAGTAAGCTGAAAGGCAACTTCACGCTTGTTAAACCGGGAACCCAAAGTAACGAAAAGCACTGGTTGTTGATTAAGAAGCAAGATGACTTCAGCACGGATTTACCTTACGATGCTGAAGTAATTCGAGGTGCTCCTCCCATTTCAAAAATTCCGCTTCCCATGTTGGCATCAAACGCTCACAAAACGCTCAAAGCCGATGATCACTATATTTATGAAGAAAAATACGACGGATACAGAGTGCTTAGCATCGTTAAAAATGGACAGGTAAGGATGTTTTCAAGAAATGGGAATAGCCTGAATGAAAAATTTAGCCCTATCATTCCTGAATTGATAAACCTGGGACAAAATGCGACTTTAGACGGAGAAGTGGTTCTCGTCACCAATGCAGGCCATACTAGTTTTCAGGCACTCCAGAATTATCAAGCGGGATCATCTTTAGGTCAATTGAAGTATTACGTTTTTGATGTACTAGAGGTCAATGGCTACAATACGGAATCTTTGCCACTGGAATTACGTAAGAGCCTTTTAAATGATCTGGTTAACCCTGGCGATTCCTTGCAATTGGTCGAATATCAAGATACCAATCCTATTGATTTGTTTCATAAAATTAAGGGGGAAGGCGGTGAAGGCATTATCGCAAAACGCAAAGACTCTACATACATTCAAGGCATCAGATCAGAAGCCTGGCTGAAATATAAGGTAGAGAATACTGATTTATTTATCGTTGGAGGATTCACAAAAATCGAAAAGGCGGATATTTTTTCTTCACTGATCTTGTGTGAAGAAATCGATGGTGCTTATCAATTTGCAGGGTTAGTAGGAAGTGGATTGAACAGAGACCAGAAAAAGAGATTAAGTAAGGAGTTTGCACCCATTATAAGGGATCGACCGCTATTTGATTTAGAATTGCAAGGCGATAACAGAAAAGTCATCTGGATAATGCCTCGATTGAAATGTGAAGTTAAGTTTACAGAGCGAACCAGCTCCGGTCGTCTTCGTCATCCCGTTTTTTTGAGATGGGTAAATGAAGATGGTCAAAATGTAGAAAGGCCAGGATATGATATTGATCATAGTGATCAAAAGGAGAAACCGCTAAGTGATGATTCACATTTGTATGTAAATGGGCGAAATGTAAAAATCACCAATCCTGAAAAGATATATTGGCCCGAGAAAGGTTTAATGAAGTTTGATTTAATCGACTATTATATACAAATGGCGGAGTATATCCTTCCTTATTTGAAGGACCGTCCTCTAAGTTTGCACCGTTTTCCCAACGGAATTTATGGAGATGCTTTTTTCCAGAAAGACATGACTGACAGCCCTGACTGGTTGGATACATTTCCATTTTTCAGTAATTCCTCCAGCCGAACGGTAAATTATCCACTTTGTAATAACACGGCATCATTGATTTATCTGGCTAATTTAGGGAGTATCGAGTTGCATCCATGGCATACCAGCATATTCGATACTGAAAATCCCGCCTATGCTGTAATTGACATTGATCCTCCTGAAGAAGCTGCATTTCGAGATGTGATTGAAGTGGCCCATGCAGTTAAAGCGTTACTCGAGCAATTAAAATTACCGTCAGTTTGCAAGACCTCTGGGAAATTGGGTTTGCATATCTATCTGCCATTGTCTGGATCCTATACCAGCGAAGTGGCCAGGGATTTTATCCATTTGTTATGTTTGCACATCATTGACATGCTGCCTGATTTAGCTACTGTGGAAAGAAATGTCAGGCAAAGAGAGGGGAAAATTTATTTGGACTATATGCAAAATAAGAGAGGGCAAACGATTTGTGCAGCATATAGTGTCAGGGCGGTTCCCGGCGCGACGGTTTCGATGCCTTTAGAATGGAGTGAAATCAATGAAAAACTGGATCCTTCGCGATTTGATATAAAATCAGCGATTTCGAGGGTGGAGCGAAAGGGAGATTTATTCAGTAGGGTTTTGGGTGCAGGCATCAACATCGAAGAGGCGATTGATCGTTTAAATAATTTGTGAGTTCTTGGCAGAAAGAAGTTATAATTTTCGAGGCTACTAAGTACTGCCATGGGCTTGGCAAATTCCATTTGCCAGCTGCTGGAAAAGATCTCAGGCTAGCTCTTGCAACTCTTAAGGCTCTTACCTACTAAGTTAATTTTATCCTTAATTTAATATCTCCACTTATTCGACTACCTGAAATTATCTTATCTTTGGGCGAATTGTGTAAACAAAAAAAGCTGGAATTTGATCCTACTCTCGGTGTATATCGAAGCAAAGTAAATATTTTCAAGCTTCACACACCTGAGCATAACTCCAAGAAATTCCAGATTAAAAATTTATCCATGACTATACATTTGATGTACTATTTAATGTTGATCGCCGGAACTTTAGGAATTAACCTAAGCGCGGAAAACATGACTTTTGAAAAAGTCGCCATCTTAAATCAATCTGTTTTTGAAGTATCAGGTCAAATCACAGACAGTGAGGGTGAACCCCTTATAGGAGCCACAGTCCAGGAAAAGGGCACCTCTATCGGTACTACAACGGATATAGATGGCACCTTCAATCTTGAGGTTTCCAGCGAGGAGGCTATTCTGGTCGTATCTTACATCGGATATACCACCCAGGAGGTTCAAGTCCAGGGACAAAGTGAAATCAACATCATTATGGAGGAAAATGCGGCCCAACTAGATGAAGTAGTGGTCGTGGGCTACGGAACGGTTAGGAAAAGTGATGTCGTCGGGGCAGTCAGCAGCGTCGATGTCGAAGAGGCCACTGCTATTCCGTCAACGAATGTCAGCGAGATGTTGAGAGGTAGGGCAGCAGGTGTCCAGGTCAATCTTGCCGATGCAAGGCCAGGAGGTAATTCCAATATTGTGATCAGAGGTAAAGTTTCTTTAGTGGGAAATGACCCTCTCATCATTGTGGATGGTGTGCCATATGATAATATCAACGATGTTGCCCCTGAAGACATCAAATCCATAGAAGTATTGAAAGATGCTTCCAGCCAGGCAATTTACGGTGCAAGAGCCGCGAATGGAGTAATCCTGATTACCACCAGAAGAGGGAAAGAGGGCAAAGTGCAGGTAGATTACCACGGATATTCAACCACACAGGTATTGACCAAGAATTTCGATCTTTTTTCAGGTCCGGAGTTTGCACAAGTACGACGCGAAGCAGTGAGAACAGAAAACGGAGATGAGTATCTAAATGATGAGATCATTTTCGAACCTCAAGAGTTGCAATCATTAGAAGAAGGAAGTTTTGTGGATTGGGAAGAACTTTTAATTCAGAATGCAGTCCTGCAAAGCCACGCGCTTACCCTTTCCGGTGGTGGTGAAAGAACCAAATTCTACACCAGTTTCAATTATTTTGGTCAGGACGGAATCATTCCGACCTCTGGATTTAACAGAGGAACCATTCGCCTCAATGTAGATCAGAAAATCAATGAAAAATTAAACCTGCAGGCCAACGTAAATTTCCAGAAGAACTTCCAGGATATTGAGTCCGGTTCAATCAACTATATTACCATATCACCATTGGCACGACCATTTGACGAAAACGGCAACATTGTCAAATTCCCTCTGGGAGAAGGATCTACAACAGTGAGTCCGCTTTGGAACATTCAGGAATCAGACAATAAGATAGAAACCACCTTAACAGATCTGAACTTTGTTGCCAATTATGACATCATCAATGGATTGAGTTATAAGCTGAATACTTTTCTGAGAAACAGAGGGACAGATCAAGGCATTTATCGAAGTACTCAGCACTCAGAGGCAGATGCTGACATTCAGGGCTTGGCAACCCTGCGAAATGAATTTTACAGAGAGTATTTGATTGAAAATATTGTCAACTACTCTCCTGTAATTAATGCTTCCAATGTATTGGATTTCACCTTCGTTCAAGCTACCAACCAAAGAGATAATGAAGAAACAGCAATTGTTAAGTCTGGATTTCCAAATGATGCTTTAGGTTTCAATGGAAATGCAAGTTTCATCAGAGGCAATACCAGAGATGTGTCCCGTCGTCGACTGGTCTCATTTCTCGGTCGTGCGAGATATAATCTGATGAACAGGTATTTACTGACACTAACCATGAGAGCTGATGGTTCAAGTGTGTTCGCTGAAAACAACAAGTGGGGATATTTTCCTGCAGCAGCAGTGGCCTGGAAAATTCATGAAGAACCATTTATCAGGGATTCCAGAGCATTGACGCAATTAAAATTGAGAGTCAGCTATGGCTCAACTGGGAATGAAGGGATCAATCCATCAGAGTCATTAGGGCTCGCAGATTATCTTCCATATACTTTTGGAGGGATAACCCATGCAGGGTTTGCACCGCTGAGCAGATTACCTAATCCAAATCTGAAATGGGAAACTACCACAACATTGAACATTGGAGTGGATTTTGGTTTGTGGAATAATAGATGGTTAGGAAGTATAGAAGCTTACCATTCCAGCACTACAGATTTCTTGTTGGATCGAGTCCTGGCTGGTACTACAGGATTTGAAGTGACTCGATTTAACATCGGGGAGGTAGAGAATCGCGGAGTCGAAATGACGACCAACTACGATGTTTTGAGGAGCCCGAATCTGAGATGGAACATAGGAGCAGTATGGTCTGCGAATCGAAATAAAATTTTGAGTCTTGATGGTAGCGTTGATGAAAATGGAGAGCCAATAGATTTTCTTTCCCAAGGTCTGTTTATTGGCCAACCCATTGATAATATACGTCAAAGGGTATTTGATGGTATTTTCCAAAGCGAGGAGGAAATTGCAAATTCTGCGCAGCCAGATGCAATTGTAGGTGATATCAGAGTCAAAGACCTTAATGACGATGGACAAATAACAGATGATGATCGACGAATATTCCGTGAGAATCCGGATTGGTATGGCTCGATCAACACTTCCGTCAACTGGAGAAATTTTGAGCTTTTTGCAGACGTCTATATAGTAGAAGGTGCCACTCGGCTTAACCCTTATCTGGCTGATTTTGCCCTTGGCGGTACTTTGCAAGGATCCAGAAATGGTATAAGGAGAGACTACTTCACTCCTGAAAGTCCCAGCAATACTGCTCCAAGACCAAGGCCTGGAACGCCATCCAATTTATTCGCTCTCGCAGTACAGGATGCCAGTTACGTTCGTTTGAGAACATTAACCATTGGCTATACCCTCCCCAAAAGTTTACTAGACCGCATCCGATTGAGGAATACTAAAATTTATTTTACCGGAACAAATCTACTAACCTTTACAGACTATCTCTCCTATAGCCCTGAGAATAATCCAGGAGCGTTTCCGGAAGCAAAAGGATATACAGTAGGACTTAAAATTGGAATCTAAGCAAATGAAAGACTTAAATAATAAAATTGATCATAAAGTACCCCGAATTGATTTTAAAAAGGGATTTGATATGAAGAACTTGATAAGATTTCTACCACTGATTTTGCTCATAGCTTTATTGTCTTCATGTGAGAAATTTCTGGAAGATGAACTGCTATCAGAAACTTCAGCTGACTTTTTATACAGCACACCTGAAGGATTAGAAAATGCAGTGGTTGGATTGTACAATCTCAATCGATCTTACATCGAGCGTGGTGCAGGAAACAACGATCATCGAGCCCTCATTATTCAGGCTAAATCTGATTTGACCGCAGGACGGGCAGGTGAGGTGGCCTTGTACGCCAGATTAGGCTGGGGACGAGATCTAACAACCGGTGGCTTAGGTGGATACAGCCACTATTGGAGAAATTACTACAGGGTAATCGACCGAAGCAATGCCATCATCAATGCAGCCGAAAATGTTGAATTTCCCGCCGGTGAAGAGGATAGAAAAAATCAAATTCTTGCCGAAGCAAGGGCAATGAGGGCCAATTCATACTTCATACTGTATAGACTTTTTAATAATATATTTATCACAACTGAGTCCACAACACCCGAAAATGTGTTTGAGTTGCCACAGGATAAAAGCTCCCCTGAAGAAATTTTTAATCTGATCAATTCAGACCTGGATTTTGCCATTGAAAATCTGGATTGGACTACAGAAGATTTTGGACGTTGGACTCAAGCTGCGGCAAGACACGTCAGATCGAAAACTGCTATGTGGCAAGAGGACTGGCAAGAAGCTATTATTCAATCTGAAACGGTAATTAACAATGAAAACTATTCACTTGTACCCAATACTAGAGATGTTTTTGCTGAAGATTTGAATCATAGCGAAACACTTTTTGCCATACAGATAGAAGACGGCGTAATAGGAGGGGGAACGCGTAACCAAATACACTTTAGTGTTATGGCCAACTACTTTGAGATTCCGGGTATTGTTCGAAGTTCTGAAAATGGAGGTAGGGGTGCTGCATTATTGATCCCTAACAACTACTTAGTGGATCTCTTAGCGGAAGATCCCGGAGATACCAGAGATGACAATACCTACATGATTTCCGCCTACATTTACAACGATCCCGCTACACTTCCAGAAGGTGTAGAAATCGGAGATACAGTGATGGTATATACACGTGATAGCGACAACCCTAATATCTACAATCAATATTACAAAACCATGAATCCGGGCGTATTGAAGTTTCAGCAAAGAGATGCAGAGCCGAATGAAGCCGGAACTTTTAAAAATATTATGGTCTACAGACTGGCAGAAACCTACCTGATTTCAGCAGAAGCACATATGAGAATGGGCCAGACCGAGATGGCCCTTGAGCGCATTAATGCCATCAGAGCACGTGCAGGTGCCGCGCCTTATACGGAAATTAATCAGGAAAACCTGTTAGAGGAGCGGGCTAGAGAGCTTTTTTTTGAAGGTCAAAGATGGTATACACTCAAAAGGATGGGCGTTTTGGTCGAATATATTCGTGACCATGCAGCCAATGACAATCTGGTAAATTTCGCTAGAGACAGGATTGAACCACATCATGTCAATTGGGTTATACCACCCGCAGAATTAGATTTGCTTGGCCCCGGTTATCCTCAAAATGATGGTTATTAAAAGCCTAAGCTAAATGAAAAGAAGTTTCTATAAATCATATTTTTGTTTGATTTTGCTAACGATGTTTGGTTCCACATTATTCGCACAGCAAAATCACTCAAATCACCTATCATCAAAGATCAAGGTGATGACGTATAACATTCGTTTAGATGTACAGAGTGACGGAGAGAATGCGTGGACCCATCGCAAGGAATTTCTTGCCAGTCAGATAAGATTTCATGCGCCACATGTATTGGGAACTCAAGAAGGCTTGCCTCACCAAATAGATTGGCTAGATGAGCAATTATTAGCCTACTCCAGAATCGGAGAGGGTAGAGAAGGGGGGCATAAAGGAGAATATAGTGCCATTTATTATGATCGTAAAAAGTTGGATTTAAAGGAATCAGGAACCTTTTGGCTTTCGACAACACCCGATACCGTTTCTATTGGATGGGATGCAGCCTTGCCTCGTATCGTTACCTGGGGCCAGTTTGTGGATCGGGATTCTGACGAAGAGTTCTTGGCATTCAATACCCATTTTGACCATAAAGGAAGTGAGGCTAGAATCAATAGTGTCGATCTTATTCTTTCGATGATGGATTCCTTAAATAAGGAGCAATTTCCCGTTGTCATGATGGGAGATTTCAATCTGACACCGGAGACACAACCCATCCGGAATCTTTCTAAGATGATGAATGATGCTCATGAAAAATCACCGATTAAGCTTGGACCGAGTGGTACTTTTACTGGCTTTAATCACGAGGTGCCAGCCCAACGAAGAATCGATTACATTTTCGTAAGTCCACAGATCGATGTCCTTAAATTTGCGACTTTGACAGACGCTATAGAAAGTCGGTATGCTTCAGATCATTTTGCGCTAGTAGCAGAATTGAATTTGAGAACCCTACCGCTAATCATTGCGCACCGAGGTGCCAGCGGCTACGCTTTAGAAAACTCACTCGATGCATTCGGGAAAGCAGTTGAAATGAATTCTGATATGATCGAGTTGGATGTATTTACTCTTAAGGATGGAAATGTGGTTTGCTTTCACGATAGCGACTTAAAACGATTGACTGGCACTAAAGGAGATATCTCAGAATATACCTTGGAACAACTTAACCAGCTAACTTTGCTTAATGGTTCAAGAATACCACTCCTATCTGAGGCTTTAAAGGTGGTTGATAAGCAGTTGCGAATCAACGTAGAGTTAAAGGGCCCCGGCACTGCAGAACCAACCTATCATCTCATTCAAAAGTTTATCAGTGACCATGGATGGAAGTTAGGAGATTTTCATATTTCCAGTTTCAGACATGATGAATTAGCCATCATGCGAAACTTAAGTAATACCATTGAAATTGGAATTTTGCCTCATGGAGATTTGGATAAAGCTATTGAAGTAGGTAATAAGCTTAATGCCTATTCCATTAACGCGTATCATGGAAGTCTCGATGAAGAATCGGTTGCAAATCTACATGAATCCGGCTTTAAGATTTACGCCTGGACAGTGAATTCCTATTCGGACATTCAACGACTGATGGAACTTGGAATTGATGGATTTATTACGAATTATCCAGACCGGGTCATGCAGGTCGCATCACAATAAATATTGATTAATGAAATTATTTTCTTTCTTATCACTAGTCCTCCTGACGGCCTGCACCAGTATAAAGAGCCAAGGCCCGGAATTCACTTCTCCGCCCAATGTATTACTTATTGTAATTGACGATCAGGGTTATGCTGATTATTCACCATTTGATCATTACAATGGCGAAGCGCAGACTGTCCACATGGCCAGGTTGGCCAAGTCAGGAACCATTTACACGCAGGCATATGTGACCGCTCCTGTTTGCAGTCCTAGCAGAGTTGGATTTCTCACCGGAAAAAATCAATTTCGATGGGATGGTCCAGCAAGTTGGGGCCCGGGACTACCGGATAGCGTGAAAACGATCGCAGAATATTTGCAGGAGAATGGATATGCCACTGCACGAATAGGTAAAAGTGATTTGGGGCGTAATTTTCACGCCAAATATGACAAGCGCGAATATCCATTGCGTCACGGCTATGAGGAGTTTTTAGGTTTTAATGCTCATGCACATGACTTTTGGCTTCACAGCACCTCAATGAGGGAACGCACTCCGGACCCATATGGTACAAGCGCAGTGTTGGGTCCGTTGCTTCACAATGAAGGAGAAAAAAGCTATGAAGAAGGATACCTGACAGACATCCTCACCAATGAAGCCATTGACTATATTGGGAAACGAAGCGAAAAGGATCAGCCTTACTTTCTGACATTGGCATACAATTCCGTACACCATCTTATTCATGAAGTACCTCAAAAGTATTTAGACCTTTATGAAGTGGAACCCATTGACAATTATGATCCATCTGACAGTCTTAAGTTTCTTCATCATGCTGCAGGTTCCTATTCGGCGTACTATGATAAGTATTCACGATTGGGCGCTATTAATCAGGAAGCTATGCGCAAATACTACCTGGCTAATTTGCATTGTTTGGATGATAACATCGGTCGCTTGCTGGATGCGATGGAAAATGGTGATCAATATGAAAATACCATGATCATTTTCGTATCAGATAATGGAGGATCACCACTTACAGGAGCGGATAACGCGCCATTGACAGGAGGAAAATATGCACTTTGGGAAGGAGGCATCAGGGTGCCAATGGCTGTGAAATGGCCCGGTCAGAAAAAAGGTGGTTTGGTGGAAGAAAGAGTGGTTTCAACCTTGGATCTTTTGCCGTCTATTGCCAAGGTAGCAGGCGTAAAACTTGATGATCCTACAATAGATGGAAGGCTTTTATCTGAACCAGACTCAGATCGACTTTTGGTATGGAAATGGCAAAAGACATGGGCCGTAAGAAAAGGAGATTGGAAATTGACGAATACGAACGAAAACCATTGGAAAAGCGAGCCTTCGGCGCAGTACGTTGAGCCTATCAGAGATGATTTAAGTTTAAAACTGTTCAACTTGAGTGTAGATCCTGGAGAGCGAAATGATCTTTCAGAAGCTATGCCGGATAAGGTTCAGGAGTTGCAGCAAGCTTACGATCTGTGGTGCGATGCAAATTTAAATAAATATTAAATGGCTGTTATCATACTGTAAACACGCGTGTTTACTAAGCTGTTATGTTGGACGAAAGTTTTTTATTTACCAATTAATCTCCTATCTTCGTATAGATTGAATGTGTAATGTTTAACCGAGTCATTATGAAATGTAATGATTCAAATTTCACTCAAAACTTAAGATGAAGTGGAATTAAAAACTTAATTTATGAGAAAAATTTTACCTTTTTTAGCGCTTTTAATTTTTACCGGTTTGTATGCTCAAGACCTGGAAGAGGGATTGGTCATGCACTATCCATTAGATGGTAATTTGACAGATACCATTTCAGGTATCACAGCGGAAAACAATGGAAACCTGACATTCGAAGAAGGTATCAAAGGCGGTGCAGTGAGATACTTTAATCAAGATGCGTATTTTGTTACGCCGGAGGGAAAGCTTCAAGTTGGACCGGCAGCAGATGGTGGAACGGCGGGTACTTTTGCGCTTTATGTAAATCATCGAGCGGCACCTTTAGAGACTGATCGCCAGAATTATCTAGCTCAAAAAAATGGTTGTGGTCCAGAGGACAATAACAGAGGTAGGGTTGTGTTGTACAGACAAAATCCTAATAACGAGAGTGATCCAGATAGTATCATTTCATTTTTGACTGGAAGACCTTTAAGGACGAATTATAAGTTGGATGAAGCAGATACATGGATACATTTATGCTTAACGGTTGATCCTGAAATTAGGGAGTGGGCTTTCTTTGTGAATGGCCAGGAAACAAGAAGAGATACTTTCACGGGAGATACGCAAGTGGAAAATTCTTGTGGTGAGTTTGTAGTGGGCCATCACCTGACCTTTACCAACGAGAATCAGACTTTTGATGGTTTGATGGATGACTTAAGATTTTACAATCGAGTGCTTTCTCAAGAGGAAATCGATATGTTGGTAGTAGGATCTTCTTCTGTGAAGAACGAATTGGTGGATAGAAGCATTAAGTTTGCACCCAATCCAGCGAGTACCCATCAGCCTATTGAAATTACTTTAGATCCTTCTGAATTTCAGTCAGGTGATGGATTAGAAATTAGCATAATGAATGCAAACGGTCAAAGAGTGCTTAATCGCCGGTTTGACAGTTTCAGAAGTAAGTTGACACTAGATCATGATCTAAGTGCTGGTTTCTATTCAGTAACCATCAGCGATGGTCAGAATTCTTCCATCAATAAGTTGATCATTCAATAGATAGAACAAGAATAGTAGTTTACTACTAAAAATAAAATTGGGCGCAGCAATAATGGTTGTGCCCTTTTTTTATGTCAATGATGATTTTAAATGGATGGTATATTTGAATAAGTATTTCCGCTTCCTATAAATCATTTAGCATTTATCCAACGCTTTCGCTTTTCCCAATAGTCTTCAAAGGACAAACGAGGATGTGTAATCTTAATTTGCTCTTCATAACTTTTGGGATCAAACACTACGTTGGTATCCACCACTTCCACATAATCAATTCTAGCGGTTACCTTGTCAAATAAATTTCTGAGTTCGTAAATTCTTTCCAACTCAGCGCATGTTATAGTATCTCTGTTTATGGTCACTTTTTCAGTAAAAGTTTCGATGTTGAATACTGATGAAGTATCGGCCAGGACGACCATGCAGTAGGGATCTTCCTTTTTTTGTAAAGTATTTGATGTGCGTTTAATTTCAAACAGTGTGCTTTGTGCAGTTGATGACAATGCTAAAATCATAGTGAAGAAGATGAGAAATGTTGATTTCATTTTACAATTGTTTAATAAGTAGGATGCTGATTTTGGACTTTTTGGTTTGGGGCGATGAGCAGATTTTTAGGACTGGCAAATTCTATTTGCCAGATGATTGAAAAGGCAATTGCAAGGCCCGGAAAAGGAGGTACAATAGTTTAGTCGTAGAAATATGATCCTATTTTCAGTATATTGTGGTCCATTTAAGATTCAAGTTTGAATTACAAGAAATCAATCCTCGGAGGCGCAATCGCTTTCATCATTGCAACGAGTTGCTGTTGGCTTCCAGCTGTATTACTTGGTCTGGGAGCAGGGAGTACATTAATTGGGATCAGTAATGGATTGGAAAAGTATAGCGGCCTTTTCATGACAGCAGGAATTGGACTATTGTTATTTGCAGCACTTCAATTTTACAAAAATAGAAGCATGTCAACAAATCAAAACTTTGTACTTCGCTCTGTCCTTAAATGTCCTGAATGCGGACATCGAAATGTAGAGACCATGCCTACAGACGCTTGCCAATTCTTCTACGAATGTACGAATTGCCAAACTGTACTTAAGCCCAAAGCCGGTGATTGCTGCGTATATTGCAGCTACGGTAGTGTGGCATGCCCTCCGGTCCAATTAGATCAAGAATGTTGTTGATCCAGCCGCATCAACGTAATAGGAAAATTTGTAAAATGTTAGGTAGTACCAAACATTAAAGACGACGTGAATAAGATTAAATTTTTGCAATGTCACCTAGAACTATAGTTGATATCTACGTTTTAGGCTAATGACGTTTTAATGCTGCGAGCTATCAGGAACTTAATTTCTCAGTGAGGTCAACAAGTTTTGCTGATGGCATACGTACTTTACAAAAAGTTGAAATTTTGAATTACAAAACGGAGTTACAATGGAGCGCTATCTTCTTTTCTGTCACCATCCTATGGAAGGTATTTGAGAAGATGATGGGGTGGCATGGCGAAAATATAACTGAGCATTCTAAATTTTCTATCCTTTATGATGGATTGTTTATCGCTGTTTATCTCTTTGCCTTTTGGGATAAAAGAAGGTCTGTAGGATTCAATGGTTTTCCATTAGCAAAAGGTATTAAATTTGGTATGATCATCACATGTATAATTACTTTATTGAGTCCGATAGTACAAGCGATTACACATCAATTAATTTCACCTGATTTTTTTCCTAATATCATAGATCTTGCCGTTCAGAATAATCTTATGAACATAAATGAAGCCCAAAATAAATTTAATCTAAGCAATTATATTATGGAGAATATGATTGGCACATTTGCTTTGGGAACAATTTGTTCCCTTGTTCTAGCATTTGTGTTTAGAAGAAAAGAACACCATGTCATATAAAAGTTGGCGTCTATCACCGAATTTTTAAGATTATTTTACCTTTGCTTGCGAGAAAATAAAAGGATGAAAAAGTTTGTTTACTTTCTATTTTTGACCCTCGTAACCCTATCAGCGGTAGGACAGGGGCAAAAACACAATGACGTCTCGACAGTGTCTTTACCGATCGATACCTTACTGAAGCGAAACAATATTCCGGCTGTCGGTATTGCAAAGATAAACGATGGTAAGCTCCAACAGATTGTCGTTTATGGGCATTTAGAGCAGGGTGAAACAGCACCTTTTAACACGATTTTTAATGTGGCATCATTGACCAAGCCAATTGTTACTATGTTGACATTGCAATTGGTCGAAAGTGGAGATTGGGACTTAGATGAGCCATTGCATATTAATTGGACTGATCCCGATGTTTTGAGTGATATCAACAGTAAAAAAATCACTACAAGGCATGTGCTTTCACATCAGACAGGTTTTAAAAACTGGCGTTCAGAAAACCAATCAGGTCGTCTGGAATTTGATTTTCCTCCTGGTACTTCCTTTCGTTATTCGGGGGAAGGATTTGAATATTTGAGAAGAGCGCTAGAAGCCAGATTCAATACATCACTAGAGTCACTTGCCGACTCTTTACTATTTGAACCACTGAAAATGGAGGATACTCATTTCTATTGGAATGATTCTATCAATGAAAATAGGTTTGCCAAATGGCATGATGCCCAAGGAATAAACGTATATGAAACGTACAAACATACCACTGCCAATGCAGCTGACGATTTGTTAACGACCATTGAAGATTATGGTCGATTTGCCGAATTTGTCATAAATGGAGCCAATTTATCCACTGAATTATTCCATGAAATGACTTCTCGGCAGAATGGTATGGAAAATGCCATCGTCATGGGATTGGGGTGGGAGATCTTACCAAACCTTAAAGAAGATCAATATGCGCTCCTTCATACCGGTGGAGACAAAGGTGTTAATACCTTAATCATGTTACTGCCCAGAACAAAAGAGGGTCTTGTCATTTTTACAAATGGGGATAATGGTAAGAATCTCTTCTTCGAGCTCATCGAAAAGAATCTATCACTTGGCGAGCACATAGTCGGAAAAGCAGAGTAAAAACGGTGCAACTATATATCCATAAGATAAAATGGATCATGATTTTCGGAATGTTATGATCTTCTGGGTTATATTGTTAAACAAGTAAATCATTAATGAGAGCTGGATTGAAGCTTCAATGCTGAGAAGCCTTATGGCTTGTGGGACAGCGTATAGAAGATTTAGGATATGGAAATTGTTTACGATGAGGGTCAATGAAAACAATGATGATATGGTGAGCGTCGAATACGATAAATATTATCAAACAAAAAATTTGTTTGGCGATCCTTATCCTGAATTGATTGCATTTTATTCTGCGATCAAGAATAGAGGAAAGCTTTTAGACTTAGGATGTGGTCAAGGTAGGGATGCAATAGCATTGGCTAGATTAGGATTCGAAGTTACTGGGATTGACCTTTCAAGAGTCGGGATTGAACAACTCAATGAAATTGCGGAAACCGAAAACTTGCCATTAAAGGGAATGGTCAGCGACATCTACGAGTACTCCAATTATAAGGAATTTGACTTTGTGCTATTAGATAGCATGCTTCACTTTGGGAAAAAAGAAAAACAAAGAGAAATGGCGCTTTTAAAAAGCATTATCAAATGGGTAAAACCACAAACTCATATTACAATTTGTATTCAAAATTCAGGAGATTGTTAATCTATATACTTAAACTGCCACGAGAAATGCTCCATAAGCTTGTTGCCAAATATATCTTCGATCAACTCCTCTGACTCCTCTTCCTTGCCGAGAATCAAGTCTGCAATATCAAGGGGACTCCTTCGCACTTCCTCATCCTCCTCCTCTTCTTGTGGTTTCGGTTTTTCATCAGTGGGCAGGCCCAACATGTCCTTCAGTACATTTGCATTTTCTTTGTTTTCATCATCCGATGTCAATTTATCCACCTGCTTAGCAAGAAACCTCTTTAATGGACTGGACTTCTGCTTTGCCTGAGCTTCTCTCTCTTTTTTCTCTTTTTCCTCTCTTTCCTTTTTAGCAATTTCTTCCTTGCTAGGGCCCTTTCGATAGGAAATCTTATATTCTGAATTCGGTGTCAAGGCCTCATGCGGAATAATCTTTATCGATAGAAAGTCTTCCGAATATTCAACGCGATAAGGTACGGCTGATATCTTACCACTCTGGTCTCGCTCGAATATCTTAAACCACTGATCTGATTTTGAGGAAGGCTTGATGGGATTGGAAAATTTGATGATAATATCTTCCATTGATCCGAGTCTCCGATTCGGAGTATACCATTCCATAATAAAGGGAAAATCGAGATGGACGGGAATCAGCTTCGAAGAAGTGTGGTATCCGTCAGAGACCTCCACCTTAAAGACAGGATTCTCACCCGGTTTCAATCCTGACACATTGATATCTGTTTTTGCACCATTTAAGATTTTGATCAACTGCCATTCTTGTACGCCATTTGGACTGTAATAGACCTTGAAATTTAGCTCTTCATGGTCCGGATCAGACCCTGCAAATTCAAATGAAGTCAAACCTTCCAAAGTGTCGTTTGCTGATGGAGAGATGATCTGAAAAGTAGGTCCATATGAAGAAACACTATACGAATCTAAGGTCTTGTCTTTTTCGACAATACTAAAAGTCGAAGGTGACGCATTTCTAGGAATTTCAATCGAAGTATAAAAGGGGATCACGTCCTGCGATTTCTCAATCGAACAGGTTTGGATATCAGGAACAGGACTGAAACTTTGACGCGCGATGACCTTACCTGCCTCATCCAAGCAGCTTAAAGTTAAGAAACCTTCAATTGGCGCATATCCTACCTTATGCTCAAGCGGTCTCACAGCAGTTATTTCAACATCACCACTTCGGCGATCATATTGACCTGAAACATAAACAGAAATGGTTTCTTCTAAGACTGGTTTACTACCCGCTATAGAAGCCCATTCATATCCCAACTCGGAATCAGGGGCATGAAAACTTAATCCCTTTCCTGATTGCTTAATATGTTTTAATGCTTTGAGATATTGTGGTTTGTCTATCCAGGCTTCCTTATAGAAAACATTTGCCAAATCTGGAAACATAATGGAAGCTAATTCATCTGACTCTCCATTTCCATGGTCGCAACTTTTGACGTAGCCACGATTTCCATTGGGAATAATTCTAAATCCATCAATATGGTCGTGCCATATCTCATCTTCCCAATGATCAAAAGGCAGACTAGCAACAATTTCCCTGATTTCATCAATAGCTGCGCGAGGTACATGTTCCAGATAGAATGTATGACCGAGCTCATGTGCCAAGGTGGGTCTCTTTAAATGTTTCTCTACTTCATCAAACCTAATGGTAATAAATTCTTTTCCCCACATGGGCCTGAATCCATCACCATTACTTCGAAAAGTTTCTCCTGGAGCACCAATCTTAAATGAGTAAATCATGACGACAATATCTGCATCTGAAGTCAGAATTAATTCATTGTAAATACGTTCTAACGCAAATTCAAATAAACCATCTTCCATCAAACTTAATAGTTGATATGCCATTACTCCACCAGCTCCACCTTCTGTCAGATCCACAATGCTATCTATGTCTGCGGTCTGTATATCCATGATCTCCTCAGCTATGAGAGAACCTTTGTAGATCGACTGAATCTCATAAATGGGAAAAATTTGCTCGCTCAATCGATTGTTCTTCCTGATGTATTCATAGATATCTGCCAATTCAAGTTCATTGATAAAGTCTGTAAGCCCACTTTTCAAATAATAATATTCCATCTTCAATTTGGGCTTCATGCCAGCGTGCTTCATATTATAAGTGACCTGATACTTCAGATCTTCTCCTCCAGTTGGGCACACCTGATAGTTAGGTATGATCTCAATATCCATTGTATTGCCATCCGAAGGCCGAGGTTTCCAGGAGTAAAGATTCTGCGTATTGCGAGCCATGGTCGTATCCTCCCTGTTGAATTCACTCTGATGTTTAATGGTCACCGCCTCATCCCTCCCTAGTCTCCTTCCATTTCCCCTCATTTTAATGACAGCCGGAAATTCCTTCACAAAACTTCGATCACTCACATCACTGGGCTTTTCCCAATTCAATAAAATCCTTACCACGGTGTTTTTATCAGTGATCAAAGGAGCATCCGCTACCGATTGATACACTTTGACAGAGAGCTCATTGGGTTCAATTAAGGTAGAAAACGTCCATTCTTCTGCCTGGGTCAATTGGCCTCCCTGGTCACTCTTCAAACCTTGTGGTCCATCCTGAATCATTAATTGGTATTTGACCCCGTTCCGCAAAGCATCTTTTGGAATGATCAAGATTTTGCTTGGATCCGTATAATCAATGGCAATATCTGCAATCTTAAATTGCTCAGAACCATCATAGTATCCTAGCTTGATGTTATTGGCTGTAATGGAATTGGGGTCAATGTTTTCTGTAAATGTAACTTCCAGACAGGGGTCATCAGGATTGACGTTAACCTTATCATTTCCCAGGGAAAAGTCCAGTATTGAAAATGGATTGAGCTCTTCCTCACAGCCAACACTCATATGCCAGGCTGCAACATCATTGACCCTTATGTTGAAGCTCAAATCAACATTAATGTACTGAGGTGGATTCTCAGGGTCTTCAGATTCGCATCGTTCACACATTAATGCTGACAAGCTACCTTTCAGGCGTCCACCGACCATCGGTTCAAAGTTGACAGTACCTGAAACAGCCTCAAAAGAATGACCATAAATATCTTCGCCGGTTTGGGCTGCATTTAACATATCAGGAATCAAACTGAGTTGCCGAAAGGCGGAGCCGGTAAATTGTGTCCAATCCTCTTGCACTTCCTGGATTCTAAACCCAGTCTTTTGATTTTCATACAATGAGGTCATCAAATAATTTCTTAAAGACAAATAAAATTTATCTTCCCCTTTCCCAATCTCAAATGAATTATCGGCTAATCTTAACATACTCTGATTGAAAAGCCAGAAAAAAGTATTGGTGTTATCGTCATACAGCGTGATGGCCTTAAAGCAAGAGGTTACTTCTCGGGTGATGGTGTCGATTCTGGTCTGATACATGATACTGGTGGCTCCCGCAAGATTAAGATCGAGATCTCCGGAGGTCGATCCATACCAATCATTTTCCACTGAAATAGTAATAGATTCAGAATCCTTACCACCATCACCATCATCCACTTCAAGTCTGACTGTATAGACACCCGGTAGGGTATAAAAATGAGAGACTTCATCGTAACTCGTTCCCTCTTTGATGTTGCCATCGCCAAAATCCCATTTATAAGTAATCTGGTCATCTCCCGGATCATAAACCACTGCCTCAAATGTTGCTTTCTGATTTGCAAAATCAGTATTCTTTCCATTTAGATAGCGTATTTCCGGCCTGACGTTGTTGACTTTTATGGTCTTACTTAAGCTCAGAATTTGGCCTTCTTCATCCTGGGTTGAAAAATCAATCGCATAACTGCCATCATCTGAATAAATATGACCCGTTTTAAATGAATTCAACAATGCTTTGGGACTTCCATCTCCGAAATCCCAATGGCATATGAGGTTCCCACTTTGTGTACTGTTATCAGTATCAATTTCGTAGCTTTCAAAGGTGCCTTCATCAATTTCAGAAGGTGTAATGATTTCCTTCAAAACAATTTGCGATTGCAAATTCAAGGACAAAGTTATTACCAAAATAAAAGTCAGAAACCTTACCATAGCTTTAGGAGTTTTTATGATTGCTGAGATAAATTAGCAAAAAGTCCATAAAATTCCTAGGAATTTAGTAATTGCTGTTTAGTAGTGATCTGTACAAGCGACCCGTTCACGCAGAAGGACTTTTAAGTATGGAGGACATTTTTCTATATGCAAGGTATAAAATGCATGTGTAATACATTTTCTGGAACCATTATAATGAGGGCGTAGGCCGGAGAGAGCGACCCTTTGACGATGCGGTAGAAGTGTTAATTGTCGATCAATGAACTTAAGGAATACAAGAATACATTCTTTAAATCATTTTCGACAGATTTTCACAACATACCTCGATCAATACATGACCATACCAGCCTGCACAAGATCTTCTAACTACCAGTGATCCCATTGACTTAGATGAGCACTCTTATGCCTAAGATGCAAAAAATGTTTACGACCTAAGCAAGACAAATGCAACGATAGGAAATCGCAAGTGTCTTTAAATAAAATTTACTAAAATCATTAAATTTTAAGAAACCTGAAGTAATGACGAAATCTAGCTTATTCTTCCTTTTACTAGTATCAATTGTAAACAACTCGTTGGCTCAAAATACAATAGAGACTGAGCGTACTGCTCAGCAAGAAGTGATAGCGTGGATCTCAGAGGCCAATGTCCCGGGAATTGCCATTTCTGTTATTGAGGATGGCCTTGTCGTAAACACAATCGTAGAAGGAATTGATGTCAATGGCAACGACATATCCTCTTCTACAGTATTCGACGTTGCTTCACTTACTAAATCGATCACAACCCTTGCTGTGATCAAACTCATAGAAAAGGAAAATCTGGATCTTAATGAACCTCTTTATCACCAGTGGATTGATCCGGATGTGCAAGGTGATATGAGACATCAGAAATTAACTTTTATCAATACACTGAGTCACCAGAGTGGTTTTAAAAATTGGAGGTACATGTACGATGATAAAAAGTTAGCATTTGAATTTGAACCCGGAACGCAGTTTCAGTATTCTGGAGAAGGATTTGAATATGTCCGGAAAGCTCTGGAAAACAAATATAACGACTCATTTGAAAATCAGGTTCAAAATTTGGTTTTCGAGCCTTTGGGTATGAAAAATAGTTCCTTGGTATGGAGTCCGAAAATGGAGGAACTAAACTTTGCGGGGGCCCATGATGGAGCAGGAAATGCGTATGATTATGTCAAGTCCGATGAGGTGAATGCGGCAGATAATCTTTTAACCACCTTGGAAGATTTTACCGAACTTACCTTGGCATTGCTTCAAAGTACTTATCTCGACCAGTCTCTCTTCAATAAAATGATTGAACCACAAGTTGAGGTCAGAAGCGGAATAAGTTTTGGACTGGGTTGGATCGTTTTCGAGGATCTATCCAATGGCGATTATGCATTATTTAACTCAGGCAGTGATCAAGGTGTAAATTCTCTGGTTGTGATGTTACCGGAGTCAAAAAGAGGTCTGGTGGTGTTGACCAATGGGGATAATGGTAGAGATCTGTGCATGAGAGCTATAAAACACTTCCTTGGTGAACCGGGATTGGAAATGTTGTCACGCTTTTAGGTGATTCTCGTTAGACTTTATATTATATTTGTTTGGTACTACCTAACTTTTGATATTTCAATGACCTATGATAAGGCTTTATAAAGCATTTCTCAAACTCCACGCTTTACATTTCGTATTCATATGGATAGGACTTTTTGTACTGTGCATTTCCTGTAATGACAATTCAACCCCGGAGATGAACAAATGGTATAAAGGCAACCTCCATACCCATTCGTATTGGAGCGATGGTGATGAATTTCCGGAAGTCATCATGGACTGGTATAAGCGTCATGATTATCACTTTGTGGCTTTGTCAGATCACAATACATTGGCCGAAGGCGATCGATGGGTCACCATCAGGAAGGATTCTATGTATCAGGAGGCTTTTCAGGATTATTTGAATTCTTATGGTGAAAATTGGGTGACTTATAGCATAGATACAGGCGTGACCCGTGTGAAATTGAAAACCCTGGAAGAGTACCGAAGTAAGTTTGAGGAAGAAGAGCAATTCCTGATCATTGCTTCAGAGGAGATTACGGATCAATATGATCGAAAACCCATACACCTCAACGCTACCAATATTCAGGAAACAATCGAACCTCAGGGAGGTGGCAGTGTCAGCGAGGTATTGCAGAACAACATTGACGCAGTCCTACGCCAACGAGAAGCGTTACAGGTCCCTATGATTCCTCATGTTAATCATCCCAATTTTGGTTATGCATTGACCGTATCAGACATGATTCAGCTGGAAGGGGAACGTTTTTTTGAAGTGTACAATGGTCATCCACAAGTCCATAATACGGGAGATTCGACCCACGTCTCCACCGAGGAAATGTGGGACCTGATCAATATCGCTTATGTCAATAATGATCAACCTTTGATGTATGGATTGGCCACAGATGATGCCCATCATTATCATCGAAAGGGAGAAAGTTGGAGCAATGCCGGTCGGGGCTGGATTTATGTCAATGCAGATTCCTTAAAACCCCGTTCACTGATTGCTGCGATGGAAGCAGGAAATTTTTATGCCAGTACAGGAGTAGAATTGGAGGAGACCCTTTTCCAAGACCATCAATTATCCGTAAAAGTGAAGGCAGTCGAAGGCATAGATTACGAAATCAGTTTTATAGGATGCAGGAAAGGGAATTCGACATCAGAGGAGTTTTTGAAGGTCAATGGTACAAGTGCTCAATTTGAATTAGAGTCGGAACATCTATTCGTCCGTTGTAAAATTACCTCTTCAAAGCTTCATCCGAATCCTGTAGAAAACATTCGCTTTGAATCTGCATGGGTGCAGCCTGTTAGGATAGGGGATTAGCCAAACCTTCCCACATTACATTTGAGTGTCATAAATCATTGGAAATTGAGCTGGAATCTCTTCATCCACTTCTCCCAGGTTTTGTCTCAGATCAATTTCAATTCCTCGTGCTATAGTGGAAATCGGTACATCATTGGCCGAACCCTCGAATGGGTTTTCACCGGTTCTTCCGATCCGTTCCATAGTATGAAAAACCCAGGCCACAGCCACGTAAAATGGAATGCTTAGCCATACAAAAAGATCACCTATGATCGGCTGTTTGTCCATCATATCGGCACCTATTTCTGCAAATTGTGGAACCAGTGCCAATGGTAAAAACAGTACAAAAATCCACATAAAGTAATGGTTCAAAGTGGCAAAATGACGTGGATATGGAAAGTTCTTGATCCGTTCAGATTTGCCCTGGAGGGTAAACAATTCTTCTAAGACGCCCTCCAACTGTAAGAACGAAAACTCCCAGACTGATCCGGCTTCTTTAAGTCTCCTTAGATGGTGAGACTGGAGATAAAGTAGGGCCGTTTGTTTGTTGTTTTTGCTAAGTACATAATCAATGTCATCCTGACTCAGGTAAGGTTTGATATCCTCGGCCACCGTGGATTCCCATTCTGGTGGGTGGATCATTTTACTCCATTCCTGATTGCTTTTTTCCTGCATCACATGCTCCCAGGGTTTGGAACTTCTCATAGCGTGCCTTAGTGCGGTCATCCAGGCGATGTGACGGTAAACAAGGGTCTTGATTTCTTGGTGAATTTCTTCCTTGGCCAATGGTATTTTTGCATGTTCATTGGTCACCATATCCTGCACATACATACCGAAGGTTCGGGAAGTATTCACGATGCCTCCCCATATTTTGCGGGCCTCCCAAATTCTTCCATAGGCGGCATTATTTTGAAAACCAATGACGAAAGCTACTGCAGTGCCAATGAGGGCAAGAGGTGTCCATGGGATCTTGAGCCAATTGAGTTCAAAGAAATAATAAAGGGCAACCACTACTGTGATTACTCCGATAAAAAGGAAGGTCTCAAATCGAGTCCACCTGATCATGTCTGAGGTCTTGTAAACTTTTTTAGTGTACATATGGGCTGGGTAAAAATTGAAGAATCGTTAAATATTCGATTAATATAGTAAACTTCAGGGAGATTGATGAAAAGATAAATGAGTAGGATAAGGTGATTAATGTGGACATTGCGAGAATGGATGAATGGCGAATAATGCAATAATTACGAATTACGGATTATGAGTGATAATCAAATTAGTTCTAGAATCTAAATCAAACCAGTGAGTTCTAAAGTGAATTTGTAACCAATGCAGTAGTTCTTGTATGTACACTACGATACTGAAGAACATTTGATTATCCGTATTATATAAAAGGGCGGCATTAATCTAGAGATCACAGTCATGAAGACTGGTCAGAATATCTCGTGAAGACCAATATTAAGTGGGAAAATTACAGAGTAAACGCTAAGTTTCACAATAATCCTATTAGTCAATTGGGAATAGTGAATTATACTACTTATTTAATATTAGATGAGGATTCAAAAGTAGCTTTACGCACGTCAAGTTTGACCGAGGTTTCTGAATTTATTGGAAAATATAGAAAGCGAAATGATAGATAATTGGCTTTAACACCATTGCTTAGGTGAAATAAGATGAGAAAATATAGACATAAAGCGTCTTTATTCGTTTATAAAAAAAATAGCACATGAAAAATCTATTGATACTTACAATCCTCTTGTCCTTCTCCGCGTGCGAAAAACATCAGATTGAAAAAATTGAAGAGCGCGATCTTGTTGGAGAGTGGGGAACTGAATCGATCCAGCTCATCGATATAAATGGTAATGAGATTGATCATGAAACAATGGCAGGTTCTTATTTAAGACTATCTGATGACAAGACTTTCATCTTAAATTATGTCGGAGGCACGTGGAGTGTGGATGATCGAAAATTGATGGTTAAAAACCAATTGACGGACTTAAGCTTTAGCTTTAACTATCGGATTATGGATGTAAACGATGAATCGTTGGTCTTGAAAATTGAAGATGTTAACAGTGAAAATGCCCATCATCCCCTAAAGGGTATTGACGACAATCTCCAGTCAATTGTTGAGACCTTTAAAAAGATTGAATAGAAAGCGTAGTTTGATGTATTGACATTTTTTAAGTAGTATTTTAGGCCAAGCAGGGCTTTGTTTTACTTCATCCAGAAACGTTGAATCCTTCCCGCCTTTAATGTTTACTTTTACAAAGGATCCTAGTACTCAGATATCAACAACCCTTTTTTCAGCAGTAAAACAGAAAGATGAGCCTCATATTGATCACAGGAGCAACTGGAAATGTTGGAAGCGCAGTGCTTGATCATCTGCTTTCTGAAAGGCAAGATTTCAGGATCTTGGCAGGAGTCAGAGATGTAAAAAAAGACAGTGAAATACTTCCTGCTAATGTAGAAGCCGTTCCTTTTGATTTTGAGGATCAACACAGTATTAAGGCAGCTTTAGAGAAAACGGAGATTCTTTTCCTGCTCCGACCACCACAACTGGCAGATGTCAACAAGTACTTTGATCCTGTCATTTCCATGGCACTGGAAGAGCAAATCCAGCACATTGTTTTTCTGTCTGTTCAGGGTGCAGAAAAAAGCAAATTCATTCCATACCACAAGATTGAGAAACTGATCATCAACAGCTCGCTTCCTTATACCTTTTTGAGACCTGCCTATTTTATGCAAAACTTCACAACGATTAAGAGCTGACATCATCACAAAAAAACAAGTCTTCCTTCCCGCCGGCAAGGCCAAATTTACCGTCATTGATCTCGACGACGTGGGGAGAACAGCAGCACAAATATTGACAAAGACAGAAGATCATGTCAACAAAGCCTATGCCTTGACCAATCATGAACAGCTCACTTTCAATCAAATGACCGCTACAGTCAGTGAGGTGTTGAGCGAGCATCAATAGCTCACGAAAGGCATTTGATTCAGAAACTCATCTGATTCAACCTGTTTCAAAATAAAATCGGCCAAATCAGCTCTGGCTATTTTTGTGCTGGCATTAACACCCACCCATCCCACACGATAGGTACCCTTTGGTGGATCATTGGTCAACCTTGGTCCGCGCACGATAAGCCAGTTAAGATTGCTTTCTTCCAGTACTTTGTGGTGCGCAATGGCATCATTCAAAATTTTGGGCACCGCTACTTTCATGATAAAACGAATCATTTTGTCCACAAATTTGGGTTGGTCCTTCTCGGGAAATGGGAGTCCTCCGCCAGACAAAGAAATGATTTTTTCTACTCCTTCCTTCTTCATCGAAGAGACGATATTTTTGGTTCCATGGGTCTGTAACCATTCAGGAGATCCTTTGACATGACCAAAGAGACTGACCACTACATCAGTATCCTGAATCAGTTCGTCTACGTCGTTCTGATTTAATACATCGCCCTGCACCACATGCAGATTTTCGTGTTTAACCTTTACTTTGTCGGGTTTGCGAACCAAAGCCTTGACCGTATATCCTTCGGCAAGTGCTTTTTCCAGAAAGACTGATCCTGTCTGCCCTGTAGCTCCCAATAACGCAATTTTGCTTTTCATCGTAAGTTTATTTTACTTGATGACACAAACTTAGGTTGTTTGCGCAAAGCGGACTATCTTTAGTACACTAACCTTTTGGTGTGTATGAAGGAAGAGAAAATATATGTGACGCCTCGATGTCCGATAAGAACTACCTCAGAATTGATAGGGGGCAAATGGAAATTGGTCATTCTCCAGCAACTGTTGACCCATGATGAGTTGAGACTCAGTGAACTGAAGCGACTGATTCCGGACATCAGTGAAAAAATGTTAATCCAGGAATTGAAAATTTTGGTGATGAATGATCTGGCAAAGCGGAAGGATTATGATGAGTTTCCGCCAAGGGTAGCCTATTCTATTTCTGATAGAGGCCAACATATCGCACCGCTGATAAAAGAGATGGTCAGCTTTGCTCAGAAGTATGAACAATAATGGTCAAAAAAATAAAATCCATATGAATCAGACCATATCAACTAATTTTTGGGCGGGAATAGCTCTTTTGCTATTATTGGTTTCTTGTAAGCCAACTGCATCCTTTAGCATCGTCATTCGAGACGGACAGATCTATGACGGATTGGGCAATGCTCCAAAAAAAGGCCATATAGGGATCAAGGAAGGAAAGATGTTTGTGCTTGACAACAATCAAAAATTTCAAGCTGAAGAAATTATCGATGCGAACGGACTTGTGATTGCTCCCGGCTTTGTCGACGTTCATAGTCACACGCCAGAAGGAATCATTAATCCTGAAAGGAATAGCAATGAATGCTTTATCAGGCAGGGAGTCACTACAGTTGTGGGAAGCCCCGATGGATACTGGAGTTTGGATGATTTTAAAATGTTTCAAGATACCATTCCTAAGATAGGGTCCGGAACAAATGTAGCGGGATATATTGGTCATAATGGAGTTAGAAAAGCTGCCATGGGAAGTGATCAACAGCGAAAACCTACAACGGAAGAATTGGACAAAATGAAAGCAGACATCGAGGAAGCCATGAAACTGGGAGCATTGGGACTCTCCACGGGGCTTATGTATCCTCCAGGTATGTTCAGTGAAACCGAAGAAATCATCGCATTGTCCAAGGTTGCCGCACGATATAATGGCATATACGATTCGCATGTACGAAATCCTGTACATCATTGGCTGGCTTCCAATATGGAGGTCATTGACATAGCCGAAAAGGCCAATATTCCTGCAAAAATGGGCCATATCAAGGCAGTCGGGCTTCAGAACAAAGGAAAAACAAAAGAATTGATAGCCTATGTCGATCAAAAACGAGCCGATGGACTAGTTCTGGTTTCAGATCAATATCCATATGACGGCGCTGGCGGACAGTTGACCTTAAGAAGCATCATCATCCCAACGGGAAACCCTTCCGTGAATTTTCCATTGTTGCAAAATCCAATGGCAGATATGAGTCCTCACTTGACCTCGGAAATTGCAAGGAAACAGGCAAAGAAGTTTACAGAGAATGGCATCAATAATGGCTTTTCCTGGGTCAAAGCCATTGGATATGATGGTTTTAGAATCGTAGATAGTTATGATTATCCAGATTTGGTGGGTCAATACATTTCAGAAATTGCGCTTGACCAACAAATGGATCCATTTGATCTGATCGCCCAATTAATATTGGACGCAACACAACCTGTCCAGGTCAAGGGTGGGGTAGCAGAAGAAGATCTTCGTGCGCTATTGATCCAGCCCTGGAATATGATTGCAAGCGATGGGTTTTTAGTAACAGAAGATGATCCTAAGATTGGGCATCCGAGGTCTACGGGCACCTTTCCCAGAGTGTTGGGTAAGTATGTTCGCGATGAAGGTCTGTTGACTATGGAAGAAGCCATTCGGAAAATGACCTCACTTCCAGCTGATTTTGTAGGGCTTCTTTCAAGAGGAAAAATTGAGGATGGCCTCCCGGCTGATATTGTTGTCTTTGATCCTGAACGCATTATTGATCGATCAACTTATTCGGAACCTAATCGATTTTCTACAGGTGTGATTCACGTCCTGGTCAATGGTCAATTTGTATTGAAAGATGAGCAAATGACTGCTGAACGACCCGGGCGTTTTCTGGTGAGGGAATAAATAGCTAAACACCCAATATGAAATTTATCTTATTAAAAGTTCTGGATCAAGTTCTGGAGTTATACAAGCTGCCTGGAAATCGTGAGCGTTTTGAAAAGTATTTGTATTTATTACAAGGTGCCAATAAAAATGATATGCTTTTGCCTATTGCAGGATTCAATCCTATGGGTAAAGAACTGGCTCTGAATAAATTAAAGCAATTAATAGCTCTGGAGGCAGAGGAATTGGTAAGTCAATGCCTTCGAGAAATCAATTTGAAATTAAAAGACACGTCGGATCGTACGATTCAAGTGGCCATCAATTTGGTCGACGATGTTGAAGGTGCATGGTCCCCTTATGCCGTTACGGATTATATTCACACCCATTTTCTATACAAGCGAATCATCTGTAAGCGAAGAAGATATCATTCAAAGAACAAAAGCATATGTATACAGAACCGTTTATTGGATAGAAAATGGCAAACCTGCAACCCTTCATGATTATTTTGAACAGGAAGTTTATGTCAATGTGACTTGTAACCAACAATTGTCAAGAGTGAAACTCAAAAATGTAGAGTGGCTAAGGCAGTATTACGATCAAAATCAAAATTCCGAAGACTATAACTTAAAATTGAATTTCTTTTATGGCGATGAAGCAACCCAAATAATGAATTTTCCATCTTTTGGGATTCCAAAAAACGCAGGCTTCGACTATGCGCAATACGTAGCTGAGCAAAGAAAGAAATCTTGACACATCTTACACAGTAAACATGAGATTTAAAATATCAGCCCTTGGAACCTAGGAATATGGTCACACTGAATTTCAATGATTTAGGAGAATGATTGTGGCCACATCAATTCTCGAGATATCTATTTTGTTCGCAAGGAAGAGATGACTAGAAAAAAAGCAAATCGGTTTGATTTCTAGTAACATTATTGTTACCTTTAGTCATGAAATGCGATGAGCTATTTAAAAAGCTAAAGAAAAACGGTTGGAAAGAAATCCGACAAAAAGGAAGTCATAAAATACTTCGAAAAGAAGGAGTTAAAAACACAATTGTTTTCCCGTATCATAGCGGCTAAGAAGTTCCGACAGGTACTGCAAACAGTATTCTTAAACAAGCTGGATTAAAATGAAAACATATAAACTAATAATTGAAAAAGGAGAAGATGGATTTTGGGGAAGAATTGATTTTAAAGATGATTTAGTTACCTCGTTCGGAGAAACGATTGATCAACTAAAAACAAACATGAAGGAAGCATTGAAATTATACTTCGAAGATTCAAGCAAGCCAATACCAAATTATAATTTTGAACTGGTTATGGATATTCAAGAGTTCTTCCTAGTTAATGACTTCATCAACATTTCAACCCTTGCAAAACGCATTGGAATGAATTCAAGTCTTTTAAGACAATATGCAAAAGGAATCAAGTTTCCAAGTCTTAAACAGGTAAGTAAGATTGAAAATGCAATCAGGAAAATTGGTAAACAGCTTAGTTCAACAGAATTACAGCCAAACTAACGCCGATCTATAACATGCAGCAAAAGCGATCATTCCTCCTTCGTCGGAACGACGCTTGCTGCTATGATGTTATACCAAACCCTCAAAAGCACTTAGCCGAACGTCAAGATTTCTTGCAACCTTTCATTCTGTTAGCCGTCTTTAAATTAAATTGATCAATTAAATTCCAATATGAAAACGATAATTATTTCTATTCTGGCGCTCCTGTCATTTCAAATGGTAGCCCAGTATGACTTGACCGATCAGCAATGGGAACAGGATCTTAGGTTCATTCAAAAAACCATACATACTGACTATCCATTTCTATTCCAGAAGACCACTGCTGAAGAATTTGACCATGCGGTGGAGGTGCTCAGCAAGGAAATTCCCGACTTGCAAGCCCACGAGATCGTAGTTGGCTTTGCCAGACTTATTTCTTCCTTTAAGTATGGCCACACGGCCCTGGGATTCAGACACAACAATAGTATCTTTCGCCAGCTACCCGTTAACTTCTATCTTTTTAAAGACGGATTATACATTCAAGGTGCACACAAGGATTACGAAGAAGTTGTGGGAGCAAAGGTCCTTCAAATTGGTACTATGAAAACCGCAGATGCTTTAAAAGCTATTTACCCTGTACCTCCGAATGAAAATGATCAATACTTTAAAGCTTATGGACTCCGCTATTTGTCAATGCCTGCGGTACTGCATGCACAGAAAGTGATTCCGCAATTATCCGATTCCGTTGAAATAGTTGTGGAAAAAAATGGCCAACAATTTATTTCTGTGATTGAGGCTTTACCATCTGGTGAAAACCTGGACACTCAATACGGTTTTGTTACTCAGTCAGAAGATTATGTAGATGCACGCGATCAAACAAAAACGCCACACTATCTAAAGAATCTGGATAAAATTTACTATTATGAATATTTGCCGGATGAAAAAACGGTGTATGTAAGACAAAGTCAGATTCAGGATGATCCGGAAGAGAACATTCCTGCTTTTTATGAAAAGGTGTTCGATTTCATAGAAAACAACGATGTCGATCGATTGGTACTCGATGTAAGGCTGAATGGAGGTGGAAATAATTATAAAAATAAAGCGGTTGTCACCGGAGTTATTGAGACTGAAAAAATCAATCAAGTCGGTAAGTTCATCGTGATTATAGGACGCCGAACTTTCTCAGCATGTCAAAACTTGATCAATGAATTGGACAATTATACCAACGTGATCTTTGTTGGAGAGCCATCCTCAGAAAATGTCAATTTTTATGGAGATAATAATCGATTAGAATTACCAAATAGCAAGATACCTTTATTTCTCTCATTTGCATGGTGGCAGGACAAACCCCAATGGGAAGGAGCGCAATGGACTGCTCCACACGTCGCAGTAGAAATGACTTTTGAAGAGTACAAAAATAACCTTGATCCGGCACTAGCGACAGCGCTGAGTTTTGAAGATGATGATTTCATTCTGGATCCGATGCAACACCTTACAACCTTATTTGAAGCTGGAGATATTGAAAAACTCAAATCTGAGACCCTTCGATTAGTGAACGATCCTCAGTATCAGTTTTTTGATTTTGAAGGTGAATTGAATAGTGCAGGTTACCGTCTTATGAACCAAGGAAGAAATAAGGAAGCGATGTTTGTGTTTGACATGAATACCCAACTTTTCCCTGATTCTGCCAATACATGGGATAGTTTAGCGGAAGGCTATTTCAAATCAGGAGACACGGATAAGGCTATTGAACTTTACAATAAAGTGATTACCATGGACCCTGCGGGGGTGACCGGTGCAAATGCCAAAAGAATGCTGTCGATGATAAAGAGTCACCTCGAAAAATCTGACCAGAAGAAGAAGTAGAGAGATAAGTTAGCCAATGCCTTTTGCAGGTATAAGATAATTAGATAGCAGAACTGAAGGGACTATATAAGATAACTGAAGCTAATCTACAATTCAACTTGTTTTTCAAAGAAGATGTACATATATTTGTACAACTAGAAGTACAAATATTATATCATGAAAGCAGTTTCAATCTCTTCTCTAAGGTCAAAAATGAAAGCATATTTTGATGCTGTCAGTAAGTCACTTGAAGTTATTATTGTTCCGAGAAACAATAACGACGATGATGCGATAGTAATCATGTCAATTAAAGAATATAATTCATTGCGTGAAACTGAATATCTTCTTTCAACAAAAGCAAATAGAGATAGACTTGAAGAATCTATCGATCAATTGAAGTCCGATCGTACAGTGAAATTCAATTTAGATTAGTAATAACAGCGCATGCTCATTGAATTTACGACTAACGCCTGGGAAGATTTTGAGTACTGGCTAGAAACGGATAAAGATATCGTCAATAAAATTAAAGAATTACTGAAGGCAATAAGAGATACACCTTTCAAAGGAATAGGCAAACCAGAGCCACTCAAATATGGAATGAGAGGATTTTGGTCGAGAAGAATTACTCAAGAGCATAGATTGGTTTATAAAATCAGTGGAAAGAAAGGTTTTGATCGAAAATGTTCAATTATACAATGCAGATTTCACTACGACGACTAAACAATACCTAGATAAACCATCACACTTCCTATCGTCGCTCTTCTATATATCGCCATCTCGTAAGTGTCCATAGAGGTAAGCCCATAAGAAGCATCTCGATTAAAAATTGACCTTCTAATTTAGATTACGTATTTTTGTGAAAAGTATACGTATGCAAAAAAAATTGACATTGTCCATCGATCGACAGATTATCAAGCGAGCAAAGGAATATGCAAAACGGTCCAATCGAAGTCTTTCTGATATTATAGAGACTTATTTAGAAAGAATCACAGACCAAAATGCAGATGAAATCGATCATGAATTAAGTCAAATAGTCGGAGTTATTGAATTACCAGCTGACTTTGATGAGAAAAAAGAGATACGCAATATTTTGACTGAAAAATACAAATAGGTGAATCTGTTTCTTGATACTAACATTCTTATCGACTTAACGGCCAATCGACTTCCATTTTCCAAGTGGGCAATCAAAATTTTTATGGATGCGAAAGAGGGCAAATATCACTTGATCACATCTACATTTTCAATGCTTACTTGTTATTATATTATAGAAAGACAAATTGGCTCCAAACGAACAAAAAAAGTGATAAGAATATTGCTCAACAGAATTCAAACTCAAGATGTATCTAGAAAAGAACTTCTTACAGCCTTAACAACGAAAGTAGAGGATTATGAGGATGCCGTCCAACATGAATGCGCTAAATTATGTAATTCAATTGATGCAATCATTACAAGAAACAAAAAGGACTTCAAACATAGTATAATCAAAGTTTTAAGTCCAGAAGAACTATATTTAGGAGATAAAGCTACGGACCTTTACACGCCGTGAATACGGTCATGCCTGTTGTCGATAGGGCACGACCTTTAACGCTATTACTCAGAAATACAGCCAACCGCAAACCAATGATAAAATTTTTTAGAAAAATTAGACAAGATTTACTTTCAAGAGGGAAATCTGGAAAGTATTTAAAGTATGCTCTTGGAGAAATCGTACTTGTTGTGATAGGTATTATGATAGCAATTCAGATCAATAATGCCAATCAAAAGCGATTAGATCGTGAGACGCTTCAGGGCTACCTAAATAGCATTGCTCAAAACATTGAAAGTGACCTTAAAAAGGCTGAAAAGATCAATAGCATACGCCTTGAGATTTTCCCTAGATTGCGTCTTGCAGGGCGGCGTATGGATCCGGAGTATTATCAAATTCGTGCTGAAGTGTATGATGAACAATTTTCACCAGGTTACCCCTATAGCGTAGAAAACATCGATTTTGTTTCTAGAGCGATCAACGATGCTTGGACAACACGCTACTTAACGCCAAATCTTAGTGGCTTTGAATCCTTGAAAAGTTCAGGATTTTTAAGCCAACTTCAAGGCTCAGATTTAGAAAAAGTCATTTTCAACTATTATAACCTAATAGATGATCTTATCACCACAGAAAATAATTACAATATTAGTATTCGTAATTCATTTGACGAGTTTCTTAATGCGGATCTACCTGGCACCTTTGCCTTTTTTAATGCTGGTTCGAGAGACTGGCAAACCGAGATAGGGGAAGGATATGAAGCAATGATTGATGATATTATGGTTCACCCCACCCTTATACCTGTTTTCCTTGTACCCTACGAGCTAATTATCAAGTACGAGAATATTATAATTACCGGTAATGTTCTAAAGAAGATGATCATAGATGGAGAATCAAGCTTTAGTCAAGAATCGCTTGATCAGTTATCTCGTGTTTACAACGAATATGACGATACACCCTATGCTAAAGTGATGAGGTCTGGCTATGTTACTCATGGTTATGATCGTGGAATAGCTAGTGCCTATAATAGTCAAGGCGTTAATTTTCAATTTTTGGGAAGCCATGCGACGATACAGTTTAAAAATGAACCTTGGGCCGTATTATATTTTTATACGGGTTATGGTGTTCCTGACCCCAATAGGGTGAAAGACTTTTCAAACTTTGAAACTCTAAGGCTAAAGTTAAGAGGTACTCAAGGGGGTGAGAAAGTCGATATAGCTCTTAAGGATATAACCAATCCTACTGATGGCAGTGAAACCAAAGTGCAGCTTACCTTAACCAACGAATGGCAGTTTTATGATATCTCTCTCAATAAGTTTAAGCCTACAAACATGGAAAAGCTATTTATGGTCACCTCTTTCATTACAGAAAACCAAGCCATAACCATAGAAGTTGAATCTATTGAATTTTTGTAAAATAGGTGGCGAGTAAATGGTGAAGAAATAAACAATGGAGAATCAATCAAGGAAAACAAAGCACTGCATATCATTTAACAAATTCAACCCTAAATTAAACACTACCCTTCATGGCTATTACCAAAATACCACGACAGTCACTTCATCACCATTAAGGCACAATTAAAAACAACATTTTATGAACAGAACAATCCTTGTCATACTTACTTTCCTGGTACAATTATCACCGGCTTTCTCCCAGACTAAAATTATTGACATGCATATTCATTCCTATTCAGAAGCTGACTTTGGCGAACGTGAACCACCAAGTGATTCCTATGGAAAGAAAGGTGCTGCAAATGCCGAAATACATCGGATTGAAACCTTCGCAGCTCTTGATAAATTTAATATTGTGAAAGCGGTCGTAAGTGGTAATCCTGAAAGTGTGGAAGAATGGGCCGCAAAGGATAGCACTGATCGAGTGATCAGGGGAATATTGATTTTTTCTCCGGATGATTATGGGATGGACAGTGTTAAGTTTGAGCAAATGGTTATAGACAAGAAAATTGAAGTATTTGGAGAAGTTGGGGCGTATTATAGTGGTACAACACTAAGCGATTCAATTTGGCAGCCCTATTTACGTATTTGTGAAAAGTATGATATTCCCGTTGCAGTGCATACAGGTGGTGGCGACCCAGGAGGAACATATTCGTGGGCTCCAAAAGCAAGACTTAAGTTGGGTGACCCGTATTTGATTGAAGATGTTTTGGTAAACTATCCGAAACTGAGGATTTATTTGATGCATAACGGTGGAGAAGAGTGGCACGAACATACGTTGCGACTCATGGCCTATTATCCCCAATTATATACTGATATAGCTGTTATGCTATGGGTTGAACCCAATACTCAGCGAACGGTTACCGAATTTCTAAAGAACGCAAAACATGCGGGCTACTTAGATCGGGTGATGTTTGGGTCTGACCAAATGGTATGGCCATATGCTATTGAAAAGTCAATCCATTTTTTAAATAGTCTTGACTTTCTAACTGAACAGGATAAAGAAGGCATTTTCTATGACAATGCCGTAAGATTTTTGAGACTCAAAGAATAGAAATGAATTTGTTAAGAATGATCAATATTAAAGCGTTAGCACTTTTAACTTTTTTGATAAGCCTGCAAGGTTTGAATCTTCAAGCACAAAATGTAGAAATAGACGGTACAACTAAGATAACGGTAATGGATACCGTGACTGACGTTTCCGGTAATGTTGTAAGAAAATCAGACGGTACGCTGGCTTTGCGTCAATATAAGATTGGTGATTTGGCTCAAGGAGGTATCGTTTTTTATGTAGATGAATCCGGAGAGCATGGTCTCGTAGCAGATCTTACGGATGTAAGTGCGGGAGTAAGATGGTATGCGGGTACAAGTGGTAGTACTCAAGCCAAGGGAGATGGCGTGTTTGCAGGGGAAATGAACACGGCGATCATCATTTCTTCTCACGTGGCAATCAGTGACGATGGTCAGATCTACGCAGCAAGAATGTGTGCAGAGCTAGAGAAAGGAGGATATGCAGACTGGTATCTACCGTCATTGCATGAATTAAATCTGATGTATGAGAATTTAGCTGATACAGATGGAGACAACAGTAATTCAGGCCCCGGTGATCCCAATAATATTGGAGGATTCGAGAATGCTCTTTACTGGAGTTCTACGGAGTTAAGCATCGTGAGAGCATACGGAATGCAGTTTGGAGGTGGCTTAGAGAACGTTAACAGTAAGAGTATAAGTTATCGCGTTCGGGCAATACGAGCTTTTTAACGCCGAAAAAGGTATAAGTCTTCGGCTAAAGCAAACTTCAATGATAATATTCTCCAGTAAAACTAGACAAAAACTACTTACGGAAAATAAATTTACCGAGTATCTGCTAGAAGAAATATGGGCCGAAGACGGTCGCTGGCTTCAACCTTGCCCTTACAGATGTTTCTAGCGATTCCATAAATAGTTTTATCCGTAACGCTAGTCTGAAACAAGATTGGTTTGAAAAAGCGTTCAACGATTGGACTCATTTAGACCCTGAATATTGAAAGAAAATGAAGGAAACCGGTCCTATCGACCCAGTGCTGAGCTTAGGACAAAGATATGTCCCGACCTTGATAACGAAGACTTTCAAGTAATGACCATCAAAGGAGTTACGCATAATTTTATCCTTCAAAATAAGGATGGAAGTTTTAAGTATGTCGATGGCTATTGGGACAAAATGGCGGAATGGTTGAAAGAGAGAGGATTCACTAAAGCCAAATAGAAAAGCCAGTTGCAGACAAGTAATATAAGCTCTGGCTGGTCTGTACCTACCTGGAATATCCTAAACTAAGATTTTACCAGAGTTTTCAAAACAAAAGGTAAATGATGCCTTCTTTTCAGTAAAATTATTCCTTGAATTTCCTTTATCCATTTGCTAAATAAATTGAAAGTTTTATGTTAGATGTGAATAATCATCATATGAACTGACTTTCGAAACACACTACACCCTTCTTCGAATTTCAAGGAATGTTAATTATTAGGTGAGTATGCTAGAAATGGCTGGTGCTATGCTGTTTTAGGTGGCTGAGGTTGGCTAGAATTTTCAAAAAGCCTATGATGAATATATTTTTGTAAGGATATAAGTTAGTTAATCACAATTTAAAAATATAACTACAAACTATGATAAATGTTAAAGCAGAAATCTTGGATCATTTCTATGCAGCTGAAGATCTACTGCAAAATATAGATGAAGCATTAGCAAATATTGATGTTCTTATTAAGATATTAGAGAATGTAAAATGTCAAACATTCAATTCAAATTATTTTTACAACTGTTTGGATGTTTCTGGTTTATGTGACTATGAAGATGAGACTTTAGTTCCCGTCCATCAAAACCAATTTCCTAGTATAAGAAACATAGAGTATGATAGATATTTTAAAATTCCTGTAATAGATGTACTTACAAACTTGGGATTGGCGATGCAAAATATTCAAACTTATTATATTCTTCTCTTTGATATAAATATGGATTATTTTGAAGAATATAATGATTTTGAAGCAAGACTCGAAGGGGTTAAAATATATGTAAGACCAGTGATTGATAAAAGCATATCACCACATCAAAATGCGATAAACTATGCAATTGGAATCAAAGAAATTTTAAAACAAAATCTTCCTGAGGTTTTAGAAAAGTATAAACACCATATTTCAACTTTAGAAGAGAAATTGGGATAAACACATTTAAAATGCATCCAAAACTGAAGGTCAAACCAATCCCTGGAAAGTATTACTTTATCACCGTTAATGAGCTAGATGAAATAGATATTGTTGAAGAGATTTCAAATTACTTGTATAGGGAGCTTAAGAAAGCTAACGATATTCTCTTTGAGATGAATTATCAATTTCGTAGAGCAACAGAAGTATTTTTTAATTTAGAAGATTATAAAAGGGTTCTAGATTTACACTTAATAAAACTTGCAAGTCCTGGTACGCACGCAGATTACGGAGAATTAGCTCTTATAGATGTAAATAGAGTGATAAATAACATATTTTCTTCATTCAAGGTTTTTGTTGATCACTTTGAAATTTACTACCGCAAAAGTTTTGGGGAAACATCAACAAAATACATTGAAGCTAAGGCTATATTAAATTCTGCATATGTAAACAATTTTGAATATAGGTTTGCCTATGGCCTAAGAAATTTTAGCCAACATAATCAGAAGTATATTCTAGGTAAATTATCTTTTGAAAAAACCCATAATAAATCTAATTACAAGTTGACTCCTTATGTCGATAAATTGTTGCTTATTAATGACAACACATTATCGAAATACTTAAAGATCGATCTCAAAGATTATAACCTGTTTTTTCCAATAGATCCAATAATTAATAAGTTCCGAAAGGTATTTGATGAGGTAGCTGATAATTTATTAAATTTGGAAATTACAGAAAGGAAAAGTGAAATCAACCTGTTTTATTCATATATCAAAAAGTATCCTAACAAATACAAAGTCGGGTTTGCTGAATCAGTATTGATTAACAAAGTTATTAACTTTGAGATAGAATTAATACCACAAAACTTGATTATTCAAACTGCAAACGGAAACTGTGATTAACATGCCGCGATCACGGAACATTTCGCTTTCGCTCATGCTCCGGATGCGGCTGAAACGTTACCTTCTATATAGAAAAAAAATAATAGCATGAATAAACTCTTAACTACAGTTGTAATTGTATTCTTTACAACAAATATCTACACTCAATCACTCGATGACCTTCTTGTTGGCTATTGGAAATTTGAGAATAATTTACTAGATAGCTCTCCAATTGGTGATCATGGCAAGGGACAAAATACTATCCTTGTTGCTGATCGTTTTGGTAAGGAGAATTCCGCAATATTCTTCAACGGTACTAATGCCTACATAGAATTAGATACTATCAATTACGAAGAATTTACTTTTGCTGCTTGGGTTTCTGATTATAGATTCAGTGATACTTCTGCTGTTATTTCAAAAGGCTGTTTTTATAATTGTGATTTTTCAGGTTATTCTTACTACAATTCAGGTGGTACTTATTGGATTCGTGTAAACAATGCCTCTGATTGGAAAGAAATAAGATCAGAAGTTAATTTTGCTGATTCGGTCTATCATCATATGCTCGTTACAACCAACAAAGATGTGTACAGATTTTATGTTAATGGAGAATTAGTCGGATCCAAAAGCATGATAGAAGAGCCACTTTTGCGTAACCCTTTTCCTAAATTAATAGGAGTTGATATTCGGGGAAACGATGGTATGGTTGGGTTTTTTCGTGGGGTAATTGATGATGCTTATATGTGGAGTAAATCATTTACTGAATTAGAAGTAAAGGAACATTTTAATTCTACTAGAACAATTGAGATGTTTGATACATTGAGTTATAACGTGTTAGGAAACAGTCAAGATTCTTTATTGCCACAATATGTTCAAGTATCATCTGATACTATCAGAAATCTGCAGAATCCAACTGGATTTACAGTGAAAACCAAAGTCGCTCAATTTGACTTTATCGATGAAATAAAATTTGATACGGTACTAGTGTTTGACACATTGAATATCACAGTGTACGATAGTATTACAGTAACAGACACATTAATTATTGATATTGAAGAATCAACTTCAACAGACCAAATAGAAATATCTCAAGTTAAAATATATCCTAATCCAACAAATAGTGAATTACATATAGAGTTTCTAAATCGAACTAATGTGGAAAACCACGTTATAAGACTTATAGATGTAGGAGGACAGTTAATATTTGAAAGAATTTTGACAGACAATCACATTTCTATAGGGTTAGATGGATTTCAAACCGGTACGTATTTAATACAAATAATTGATGGGAATAATGTCTTATTACATTCAAGAACAATTATTCTCATTTAACTACGACAAAAAGAATACAGAAGGTAACATGCGTCATCACATAATGCTCCCTCTCGGTCGCACTCTGGATGTCGCTGGCCGTTACCCCTAATTCAAATAAAATACGAATAATTTATAGATAGATTGAAAGAAATGTTATATTTGGATAAAATATAGATAATTTTCAAATAATCTAATGGAGAGCAAACTTCAATTCGATTTTCGAACAACCCAAGAAATAATCAAGCTCATTGGTCAAATTGACTCTTTCAAAGGTATGTGGAGTATCATTGATGGAAAAAAATCCAAATACCTCAACGAGCTTCGGAGAATTGCCACTATAGAAAGTATAGGATCGTCAACTAGAATAGAAGGATCTAAGATGACTG
>NZ_JAJNKB010000010.1 GCF_021533195.1 Portibacter marinus | reverse complement strand
CTATATGTATACATGTTGGTCAGAAATGGAATAACATGGCCGCCCATCCGCTTTCGCGGTTCGCTCATTTGAAGCCCTGTCGGACTTCACCCGAAGGGAACATTCGCTCTTCATTTCCGAGAACACCCGGGAATGCTAATGATTGGTATTCACTGAATACAAAAGTTGGCCAAAATACTCTTGATACTGAATGAAATCAAAGCACCTCTGCCATCCACAATGTCGATTCCACTAGCTCCAATCGTAGAGCACATACACTATATCATCATAGATCAATCATTGAAATCTAAATAATCGGGGGTCACAAATATCAAACATTTCTCTCTTATAAGAAATCACCACAAGTATCATTATGGATAAGCGCCAGCCCCACAACTACGTCATCAACTATAAGGTTCTTCGCAGGAGTATCGGAATTCTGGGGATCGCTTTACCAATAGTATTGGTGTTGGGAAGTTTTATTTTATTTGAATGCGATCAAATTTTTCACTCTATCAGTTACTATTATCACACTGGTATGAGAAATGTCCTGGTTGCCATTCTTGCCAGTCTGGCTTTCTTCCTTTTTTCGTACAAAGGGCCTGATCCCATAGACCTTATTATGAGTAGGATAGCTTCTTTTCTGGCATTGATTATAGCGCTATTTCCCACCAAAGGACATCAAGAATTACGCACAGTCTTCACAGAAAATTTCGACAGTGGTATGGATGCTTTGATGAAGCAGTTTCAAAATTGCGATAGAGTGGCCCTGTACGACAACGAGCTTACCCAAACCATTCATTTGATTGCTGCGGCATTATTTTTATTGGTTCTGGCTTTTATGTCCTGGTTCTTATTTACCAGATCTGACCCTTCCAGCCCGATAACCGATCAAAAAAAGAAAAGAAATGTCATTTTTAGGGTCTGTGCCATTATCATTTTGTTTTGTGTTGTGGCCAGCGGAGTTATCTTTTTTGTATTTAATGAATGGATTGAATCGGCAACGAAACCGATATTCTGGTTAGAATCTATTGCATTATGGGCATTCGGAACTTCATGGTTGATTAAGGGAGATACCATATTTTCAGACCCATAAAGGTTCTATTTATGTAAAGTATTTGACTTTGTTGGAAGTTTAATGAGGGGAAAGCTTTTCTGTTGTTTCTAAATCATTATAGGAGTGTTTTCTCCAGGGCTTAAACTATTGATTATGAAAACAATTTGCAAAATCGCACTATTACTAATTTTTAGCCTATGCCAAGCCATCGCCCAATTTGAAACCACCGTTAATCTCTATGACACCATAGACCAGGGTCCATACATTGAACCTGAAAATGACGGTTACAATTTTCTTTTTAAAACCAAGGAGCAAGGAACCATGGTTTCCACTAGAGGGCAGGTGATCAATCCAGCACTGGATTATCACGTGTTCAACCATTACTACTTAAACGAAGATGGTAATATGGATTCACTTTTTTCCATTACCATCAAAGAAGAAGTGACGACTCCCTACACCATGTACAAAAGGGGTCTACCCAAGTTGATACAATACAGGGTAGGGACATCGAATGATCCATCTTTGGATAAAATCATTTCCAAATATCCGATCATTTCATCAGTTCGTAATAATGATGAATACCACGAAATCAGTCATATCAGCTTTAAGAATGGTCAATATGAATTTCTGACCGAAAACTATGATAAAGGTAAAGTTTCTAAGAAATCCCACACTAATAACTTTAATCCAACCTCAGAACATGGTACTTGGGTTTTAATGCATCAATATGCAGCTGCAAACATTGACCTACCCCTAACACTACTGGCCCACGGAAGGAAAATAGATGATAAATCCTTGAAGTTTAATGAGCATAAAGAATATAGGTTCGTTGCCCTGGATAAGAAAGGGGAGGTATTGAGAGATGAAGAAATCACCTTTGAAAAAGCATATGACATCCATACAAGTGGGATAATCAACAAAAAAGATGGCTCTGAGGCAGGGTTCTATATTGCAATGTTGGAGTCCGGAGGAAAAGCTAATGAAGATCAAAATACATCGGCACAAAAAATATTGTTCTTTGACCATAAGGGTATCTACGAGGGTGAAACGGAAATCATACTGCCTTTCGAACCCAAATCCAAAGAAATGGCAGATCAAAAGGTGGATAAAGTATTAGATCTGGATAATGTAAAGATGGTATACTTACACACTTCTGGTAACAAAAAGAATAAAGTTTCAGAGGGCTATTATACATATCAAGTAGATAATGGATCCTCTCAAATGATTCGATTCAAAGAAAAAGCCTATACTGAAGTAGCACAGGACTTAAGAAACAAATATGAAGACAGGCCGGAAGCCAGTACTGATTATAAATATGCTACCAGTTTAGAAAACGGAAACATCTTGTGTATTGCCTCGGAAAATGGAGTTGATTTTCAGTTTTTACATTTCAGCAGTAAGGGAGAGCTACTTAAAACTTCTACCGCATATATGCTGACAGACATAGGCAGTAAGAAGAATATTATATCGTTCGAGTACTTAAACAACAACAAGCTATTGATCAAATCCAAAGTAGGCTATGAGAATGGAGTCTACACGAGTTATGGCATCTATGATGGTCAAAGCGGATACCTTAAAAACATTCAGCCTTCTCAGGATATTGCTACTATACATACCTATAGAAATGGAGATGATATCATGGTATTTGGAAGCTCTTGGGAAGATGAAAAGAAGATTCATTTAATATTACACAAATTGGATATCAAAAAGGAAAGTTTATCCAGCATAGGTCAAGATTGAGTTTATTTTTATAAAAAAAGTGCGTAAAGATTGGTTCATTAATTTGATAACATAACAAGTTAGCTTTTCGTATTATTATCAGATTAAAGAAGTCAGTTTTACGCCAGTAAATCAGCGTTTAACTTATAAACAAAAGACTGTTGACACATCAGTGCAACGGTCTTTTTAATGGATGGGTCTAATAAAAAATAGATTATCAGCGTTATTACATATTATAAATATTTGTAATTTTATCCCAAGAATAGACAACAATGAATAGTACTATAAAATATTTTCTGACCCTGACTTTATTGCTTGCAATCTTTCTAGGCACTTCTTTCGGATTGGAATCGTGTAAAGGTAAGAAGGATCAATCTGATTATTATGAGGACTCGGATGACGATGATTATAGTTCGGATGAGGAAATTTATGATGAATATTTTGAATCAACTGAAGAGGCGTCAAGAGCTGGGGTTGAAGTAGAGTATCCTGCTAACACAGAAATGGATCCTGAGTTTCAGGCTACTGAAAAAGATGTCGTAGATTATCCCAAAGAAGACTTCAGTTTTGAAGCAACAGAGACAGAAAAGGCCGAGATTAATGCTGCCAGCAAAAAAAATTCGACTACCCCTAAGCGTTCCACCAATTCATCAAGTTCCACCACTTCAAATTCTGGCGGAAATTATTTTGTGGTAGCCGGCAGTTATTTAATTCAGGATAATGCTTCGAAGATGGTGGATAAATTAAAAAATCTGGGGTACGGTTCTGCTGAGGTTGTAAAGTTTGACGATAGTAAGTACCATACGATTACTGCGGGTAGATATAACTCATATGATGAGGCCAGCAGAATAGCAAGCACACTGAAACAGAAAGGAATAGATTGTTATGTACATACTAAGAAATAATGTGTGGTAGATCCTCATTAACCAAATCTGAAAAAGAGCTAGAGGAACGTTTTCACGCTACATTCTATAGTGACGAATTGGAGCGATACAACCCGTTGCCAAATTATAATGTAGCCCCTACTCATTATATGCCTGTAGTCACATCAGAAGATCCTCAGCATTTTCATATTTTTAAATGGGGTCTCTTACCATTTTGGGCAAAAGATCAAAAGATAGCATATAAAATGATCAACGCCCGAATTGAGACTATTCTGGAGAAGAACAGTTATAAAAAAGCCATTGAATCAAGGAGGTGTCTTGTGCCAATGGATGGATTCTATGAATGGAAGAGATCTGGCAAAGAAAAATTACCCTATCGTATTGTCACAAAGGACCAGGAGATATTTTCTGTTGCAGGTATATGGGAACGATGGAAATCTCCTGAGGGAGAAGAAGTTTATACCTTTTCTGTGATTACCAAACCACCTACGGAAGTCATGGAAGGAATTCATGACAGGATGCCGGCAATCTTACTTCCCGAACAGGAGGAAATGTGGTTAGACCCCGAATTATCTGGGAAAGAAGCTGTTCAATTGGTCATCGACTATCCACCGAACAACATGAAAGCCTATCGAGTTTCAACGAAGGTCAACAGTGTCAAAGAAAATGATCCGACACTTATTGAACCTGTAGCGGACAGCAATAATACTTTGTTTTAGTAGTTACAAGTTCACAGACCAAAGTTGTAAAATTTGATAATTATAAAGATGATTAATAGACTTTCCATCACTTCCATTATTCTATGCATTATCACTGTTATACCTGCATGTATCAGAAATCCAGTCACAGGCCGGAAGCAAGTAAGCTTTATGACTCCGGAGCAAGAGGAGCAAATTGGAGCGCAAAATGATCCCGTGATCGTATCTCAATTTGGGCTCTATGAAGATCAACAGTTACAGAGCTTTATAAAGCAGAAAGGCCAGCAAATGGTTGCGAGGTCGCATACACCGGATGAAGATTTTGAATTTAAGATTTTGGATTCTCCAGTGATCAATGCGTTTGCTTTGCCAGGTGGATATATCTACTTCACAAGAGGAATCATGGCTCACTTTAATAATGAGGCACAATTTGCCGGAGTACTGGGTCATGAGATCGGACATGTCACGGCGCGGCACTCGGCTGAACAATATACCAAACAGACATTGGGACAGATTCTTTTTATCGGAGGGCTCATTATTTCTCCCGAATTCAGGCAATTTGCAGAGGAGGCACAGCAGGGATTAGGCCTTTTATTTTTAAGCTTTAGCAGATCCAATGAATCTCAATCCGATATTTTGGGCGTGAATTACTCCTCATATATTGGTTATGATGCCCATGAAATGGCTGATTTCTTTAGAACTTTGGAGAGAAAGACTGAGAATACAGAGGCAGGTCGAATACCAGAATTTATGTCTACCCATCCAAATCCGGGTAGAAGGTATCAAAAGGTCAATAAACTGGCAACGGAATGGCAGGAGGAAAATGGCGCAACAAATCTGAAAGTCAATCGTGAGGAATATTTACGAATGATCGACAATATGGTCTATGGTGAAGATCCGAGACAAGGGTATACTGACAATAATGTATTTTATCATCCTGATTTAAGATTTCAGTTTCCGTACCCTAATGGCTGGCAATTGATTAATGCTCCTACGCAGGTACAGATGGCTTCCAAAGACGGTAAAGCATTATCTATATTTACGCTTTCTGCACAAAAATCAATTCAAGCCGCTCAGCAGGAAATCGTTCAAAACCTCAATTTGCAGGTGGTGAGAGATCAGAATATGACCATTGGCGGTTTTCCGGCATACGGTATGGTTTCAAGACAAGTAAGTCAGGGACAAAATGGGCAATCTCAAACCTTGGCGGTGCAGACAGTATTGATAGATTATGATAATACCATTTATGTGTTTCACGGTGTGACACAAGAGGGAGACTTCAACAGATATGAGCAAACTTTTGATTACATCATGACCAATTTCAAGAGGTTGACAGATCCAGCTAGACTCAATGTACAAGCTGAGAGAATAGATATTGTGCAGGCTAAACAAACAGCATCATTTGCTCAAGTGATGAGGTCTTATAACATGCCTTCTAATAGATATGAAGAGTTGGCAATTTTGAATGGTATGGAAGTTAATCAGCAGGTTAGCCAAGGTACATCTGTGAAGATTGTCAGATAACAGGACTAAAACGTCCTACTCGCCTTGTCTGTGTACGTAAATCTCTGATTGAGGAAATGGAATTTTGATCTTATTAGACCGGAATAGCTCATCCACTCTGAATCTTAGATTACTCTTTACATCCTGCTCCGTCAACAACTGCTTCGAGAAGTAGTATAGATCAAAATTTAGGGAACTATCCGCAAATTCCATAAACCGGACAAAAGGAGCCGGAAATTTTAAGACTTGCTTATTCTCTTTTGCGGCTTGCAGAAGCAACTTCTTTACCAATTCGGTATCGGAGCCATATGCCACTCCCACACTAATGTGAAAACGAATATTGTCAGATAAATGAGACCAGTTGACTATCGATTCATTGACCAACTTGGAATTGGGAACGATAACAGAAACAGCATCTCTGGACTCGACAATGCTTGCGCGCAACCCTATTTTCTTTACCATGCCGGTTAAACCATCCATGTGGACGATATCGCCAACTTTAACAGTTCTTTCAAACAACAACACAATTCCCGAAAAGAAATCATTGAAAGTTTGTTGTAACCCCAATCCCACTCCAACCAAGAGAGCTGCAGCACCACCCCAAATTAAAGTCATGTTGATTCCCATAGTCTCTAAAGCCAACAAAATGGCGATAAAGTAACCCACATAAGATATCAATTGATTCACGGCAAATTGAGCACCAATATCGATCCCTTTCCTCTTATAATATCCGTATAAAAACAATTGGGTAATGATCCAAATCAGTAAACGTCCGACTAAAAATATGGCTATGGCCCCAAAAACATTAGAAAGCTTCAGATCAAAAGGATTGCCATCCTTCAATTGTACGGTGGTGAGCACGTAATCCAGATCAAGTGTTCTAATAATCAGAATAAGTGCAATGATATAGACTAAAAATTGAACAGTTCTGGTAGCAATACCTTCAGTATCTCTTTCTTTAGGGGCTTCCTTTTCATCATCTCTGCGGACAAAGTTTCGGTGTATAAAATAGCTGGAAACAATCCAGTCCAGAAGTCTTGCAAACTGAATAATGGCCAGTGCTTCAAGAATAAATGATATGTATATGGGCGTTCCTGTAGTAGGACTAATATTGAAGTTGAGGCCCAACACGAAAACAACGGCAAGCGTTCCAAGAAAAATAAAGAACATGCTGATGATGCGCATCAGTTTTTTGCGTTGTGCATCCGTTACAGTCTCCCAGTCGCGAATTTTTGGATTGAGATAAACCTTTAGCCATCTAAAAACAGTGATGCCAAAGATGGTGATGAGAATTATGGAGACTAGCTGATGAATTTGAAATTCATAACTTCCTATTTGAAATAATCTGTAGTCTAAAAGCTCCATTTATTTAATACATTGGCACATACACAATATACTTGTTCTTGTAAAACTCCTCTTGAAAGTAATCATAAATAGCTACTTGCTCCTTTGCGCCTTTCACTTCTTTCAACTCTTCTTCTAAATCACCCCCTTTTAAAGTAATCAAACCATTGGGCATGGCATTTTTCATTTCACTGCTAATCAATGGTCGCACGAATGTCATCAATTTATCCAGTCTGGTTACTGCGCGAGCCAGTACAAAATCATATCTGGCTTTCATTTCTTCAGCTCTCTTAGGAAATGCCTGGCAGTTTTGTAGTCCTATAGCATCGATGATGGAGGAAGCAACCGCAATCTTTTTGCTGGTTCCATCCACTAAAGTGAATTCTGTTTGAGGAAACATTATGGCCAATGGAATACCAGGCAGCCCTCCTCCTGTTCCTAAATCCAGGCAGTTGGTCCCCTTTCGAAATCGAATGAATTTCGCTATTGACAATGAGTGGAGAATGTGATGTAAGACAATGTTGTCCATATCTTTTCTAGAAATCACATTAATCCGCTCGTTCCATTCACGGTAGAGTTCAGGTAGTGAAGCCAGTTGTTTCTGTTGAAGCGCACTGAGCTTAGGAAAATATTTGTTGATTAATTCCAATCTGTTTTTTTCTTAAATGGATAACTGAGGGATAAAATTACATAATACAAAGTTAAGCTCAGCTCCATGATGGGTGTGAAATAAAATAAGTTTCTTTCCTGAAAGATTCGGGAAGCTTTTAAGTAGGTCAATGTTGCAGTAATACTTTTCAAGAAGTATAAACCAAGTGCGAACTTCCAATATTCCGTAAATATTAATGGGATGAAAAGTAAATTACTGACGATCTGCGTAGTAGAAAATATGGCCAAAAAAAGCTTGATGATCGGTTTGTACTTTACAGATGAGGTAATATGTCTGGATTTTTGTTTAAAATAAGAACTCCAATCTTTTTTAGCTTCGGAATAGACAAAGCTGTCAGGATTGAGGACGGTTTTCGTATTCTTTTCATTTGCTAATGCTGATACCAGAAGATCGTCATCACCCGACGCTAAATAGTCAGAATTCTCAGCATTAAAGTCATAAATAGATTCATCAAAAAGGGATTTTTTAAATAGCAGATTGCGCCCAACCCCCATGTAAGGAAAACCCACATGTGCCAAAGAATAGTATTGAAGCGCCGTTAAGACACACTCAAATCTTTGAAAGAGGTTGAGAAAACCTGGTTTTTTGTGAAATGGAGCATAACCGAGTAATATTTCAGTCGGCATTTCTATTTCTGCGGTCATTGATGATTTCCACAAAGGTCCTGGTTGGCAATCTGCATCTGTAACTAAAATATAGTTCTTAGAGGATGAATTGATTCCGTCGGCTAAAGCTCTTTTTTTTCCAGGTATGTCTTCACTAGCCTTGATGACTTTGCAATATGGAGTTTGGTTCAACTCACAGAGGGATCTAGCTAAATCGTAAGTCTGATCCGTAGAGAAATCATCCACGATTACCAACTCGTCGTTATCACCTAGCTGTAGGATCCAGTCTGGAAAGTTTTGGCGCACATTATGACTTTCATTTTTAGCGCATATGACAATTGAAACTGAAGAGTTTTTATTTGCTTTCGGCCTTTTCTGGGGCTTCCCAGGTGTAACATTGACATAAAAAAAAATCCAGTATGATAATTGCAGCAGTATAGAAACAGAGAAGATAAAAAATAGTGCGGTCACATTGATTGCCAATTTAGACCTGAATTTGACAAAAAAACGCGAAAAACGGGGGAGGAATTCGAATTAAATTGAAAAGATGATCGTTAGGTATTTATCTACAATGTATGAAACAAGGGAAATTGAGACCAACATAACAGTTTTTGGTAATGAATAAGATTCTACTACTTTTTTTATTTGCATCCATAATACCAGGCTTAAATGCCCAATTTGTCTCAGAGGGAGGTGACACTCTCTACGGCAATGAATGGATCAATTATGATCAAGAATACTATAAAATTTCAGTTGCGGAAGATGGCATTTATAGGATAACACTTCCACAATTAGGGGCTTCGGGTATACCAGCGGGATCGCTGGAAGGTGCTAATTATCAATTGTATCACAATGGAAAGGCCTACCCTATATATGTTAGTAATCAAGGGAGAATGGGCGATGGTGATTACATTGAGTTTTACGGGAGGAAGAATCGGGGTGAATTAGATGCAATCTTTTATCAGAATCCGGAAATCATGCAGTTAAATCCGGAGTATAGCTTATTCACCGATACTGCGGCCTATTTTTTGACCTGGAACAACGGGGATACGAATTTGCGGGTCAATGAAGTGATTAGCCAGGAAGTGAGTGGGCCTTTTGAATCCTTTTACATGCATAAAGAGCGTCAAGTATTGAGTAACAGGGTACATAAGCCCACCCATAATGGTTCGGACAATGTCAGGTATTCTCACTTTGACGTCGGGGAAGGATTCGGTGGACCGCTGAGGCAAAACAACGAAGTGACCCTAGCAGCGACGAATATTGTGGAGGCTGGATTAACACCTTCTGTAGATATTCGATTTACGACAAACTCTACCGCACATAAGATTGATTTCCTGTTAAACGGAGAAGTGAAAAAGCTATATGAGCATTCAGGATACAGAGTGTATCAGGATAATATTGATTTTAATATCAGCGAATTAAAGAGCAACAATAGAATTCGTTTGGAAGGCAAAGTAGATCAATTTGATCGTAACATTATGGCGATAGTTGATTTGAATTACCCAAGAGCGTTTGATTTTGGAAATGAGCAATACTTCGAATTTTATATTAAAGGTGACTTCACAGAGCGTTTTGTGGAGGTTGACAGGTTCGATGGTGGAAGTAAACCTGTAATTTATGATCCAGCGACTGCAAGTAGAATTATTCCTGAGGAGATTAATGGTAAATATCGCTTTGTAATTCCTGCATCAGATGAAGACAGGTACATGATCGCTTATCATAGTGGAGAAGCAATCATCAGGGTGGCAGAGATGGAGAAAATGCCTTTCGTGGATTATCGTAACATGGATGGTGATTTTATCATTATTTCACATCCACGCTTGATGGAAGGATCTACGAACCAGGTTGAGGCATATGCATCTTACAGAAGCTCGGCAGCAGGAGGGAACTATAATTCCGTGGTGGTCAATGTAGAGGACTTGTATGAGCAATTTTCCTATGGCGTGCATAGACACAGTTATTCGGTGAAAAATTTTGTGAATTGGGTTACGAAGAACTGGAGTAATCCCAAGTATGTGTTTTTAGTGGGTAAGGCTAGAGAGTATGCAGTATATAGAACTCAGGAACAAATCGATAATCCTATTAATCAGGATTTTACGGTACCTACCTATGGGTATCCTGGAAGTGATAATTTGCTGACCTCCAATGGTAACTATAGTTCTTACGCGCTTTTATCAAGTGGCAGAATTGGAACGCGGATAAGTAATGACTTAGCTATTTATCTCAATAAAATTCAAGAACACGAGAGCTTTAGGTCTTTGCCTCAAACCATTGAAGACAAAGCCTGGACAAAAAAGATAGTACACCTGAGTGGAGGAGACCCAAATATTCAGGAGTTTCTTTTTAATTCTCTGGAATCCATGAGGTCGGAAATAGAGAAGAATAAGTTTGGTGCTGATGTAGAAACAGTAAGAAAATACTCGGCTGAGCCTATTCAATCGTCTTTATCAGAAGGCATTCTGGACATCATCAATAATGGTGTGGCTATGATGACATTCTTCGGCCACTCCGCAGTAGGTACTTTTGATTTTAGTATAGAAGATCCATCAGCATACGATAATAAAGGTAAATATCCTTTCATGATCTCGCTTGGTTGTCATTCGGGGAATGTTCATACCTCGACTTTAGGTGTCAGTGAAGATTTTGTAATTGAAGAAGATAGAGGAGCCATTTCCTTTTTAGCGTCTTCAGGTGCAGCCTATATCAGTATTCAGAGAAGCTTTGGAGAAAGATTTTATGAATATTTAGGTACAGATTATTACGGCTTGGGAATTGGAGATGCTTTAAGAGCGGTTATTAAAACATGGAATGATATAGAAGGTATTTCCACTAAAATACTGATGGAGCAACTTACTTATCATGGAGATCCAGCTTTAAGACTTCAGCATTATGAAGGACCTGATTTTATAGTCGACCATGAAACCGTTGCTACTTTACCAAAGATAGTGAGTACCAATATTGATAGTTTTTCGGTTCATTTCGATGTTGTTAATATTGGCAAGAAAAGTGACGATGACAGTTTACAAATTACTTTAAACCACTATCTACCAAATGACTCGCTGCGTTATGCCGTGGTCACAAAGATAGAGGCACCTCATTCAAGAAGTAGCATTACTCTGAAGATTCCTCAACCAGGCCTTTCAGGTTTAGGACGCAATAGCATTGAAATTACGCTAGATGCTGATGATCAAATACAGGAATTACCCTCTCCTGTAGCTGAATCTAACAATACTTTAAGCAGGGTTAATAATGGACAGAGATTTAGCTTTTTCGTTCTGGATCAAGGCGCTACTACAATCTTTCCAGCGAATAAGAGTGTGTTGAACTCTGAATGTCCGTTCTCGCTTAAAGCTTCAACCAGTAATGTATTCTTGGAGCGCCAAACTTATGTTTTTCAGATCGATACCACCCTGGATTTTAACAGTGCTCAATTGAGAGAGAATAAAGTAGAAGCATCAGGAGGAATAATTGAATGGGCTCCTGAATTTCAATTGGAAAACAACACGGTGTACTATTGGAGAGTAAGCCCTGATTCGTTAAACCCGGAAGTGGGATATATTTGGAATTCCAGTTCATTTATTTATTTAGAGAATGGTAATCTTGGCTATAACTCGAGTCATTTGTATCAGATTCAGGAAAATGAAGGAGATACATATGGTTTGAGGGATAACCGGCAGTGGGAGTTTGTTCGAGAACCACATGATTTACGCTTTGATTTAGGATTGAGTACGGAGTCCAGGAGATGGTTGCTATATGATGGTCAACCATTTGGGTCTTTAAACCACAGCAACTTTGGTTCCTACCTTAGTATTCATGCCAGAGATCTATATACTTGGTCAGTAAGAAACGATGACCCATCCAAGTATGGAGCATTGCCTACGCAGCGTGATATTTTCGCCTGGAATATGGATAAGATTGAAGACAGAAAAAATTTTATTGAAGTATTATCGATGTTACCAGAGGGAACCAGAGTTTGCATATACACTATTTTAATAGATGATCAAGCAGATCTAAAAACAGAGGAGTGGGAACAGGATTCCATTCAGCTCGGATATAATATGTTTTCAGTTTTAGAGTCTTTAGGAGCAGAAAAAATCAGGGATCTTAAAGATAAAGGCACAGTTCCATATCTTTTCATTTATGATGTAGGTACTGGTCCGTTAATTGAGATTATAGGAGACGACATTTATTCAGAAGTAGAGTACACGGTACCTGTCTTCTGGATGACCACCGGCGGTGAATATCATAGTGATATCATTGGTCCATCCAAGATTTGGGATCGTGTGATTTGGAAATATGATTTACCGGAAGCTACAGATTCTGTTTCCTTGAATCTTTATGGCATAAAGAATGGAAATAAATCACTTCTAATGGAAGGTTTAACTGAAACAGAGATTGATATTTCTTCTATAAATAGTGAAGAATATCCATACTTGCAGCTTGAGGTAGAGGCAAGGGATATTAATAGAACAGCTCCTCAAGTTAATTTCTTAAGGGTTTTTTATGAGTCTTATCCCGATTATGCACTAAATACAAACAGCGATGATTATCGTTTTCAAAGTGATACTTTAGAGCAAGGACAAAGCCTTGTAGTCTCTATGCCCATCAGTGAAGTTCAAGGGGTAGCCAGTGATAGTATTCTAATCAAAACTTCCATAGTCAATACTCAGAATCAGATTGAAGAGAAGTATGAGAAAGTTAAATCTCCTGGTTCAAAGAATAATTTATTATTTGAATTTTCGAGAAACACTTCAGATATGGTCGGAGATTATCAATTTCTAATTGAAGTCAATCCTGAAGATGAATCTTTAGAGCAATTTGACGGAAACAATTTTGGTGTTAAAGAATTTCACGTTCGTGGAGACTCCAGAAACCCGATCATAGAGGCAAAGTTTGATGGAACTACAATCTTGCCAGGGGATATAGTTTCTTCTCAACCTGTGATTGAAATCACCTTGAAAGATGAGAACAAATATCTTTTACTGGATGACCCTTCTGTAATAGAGCTGGGAATTATACATCCAGATGGATCTTTGGAGAATATTGATATATCAGATCCAAGATTACAGATAGTTTTACCTGAAAACACGCAAGAAAATGTAATCAAATTTCAACTAGAACCGAAATTTGAAAAAGATGGAACCTATAGCTTACTCGTTAATGGTGCGGATAGATCTGAGAATAAGTCAGGTGATCTGAATTTGAAAGTTGATTTCACTATAGTGCTTGATCAAAGTATTTCTGAAGTGCTAACATATCCCAATCCTTTTTCCAGCTCTACTCAATTTATATTTACTTTAACGGGAAGTGAAATACCAGAGGATTTAAAAATTAAAATTTACACAGTGAGTGGCCAATTGGTCAAAGAGATATTCAAAGAAGAGCTTGGACCTTTGAAAATAGGTATTAACAGAACACAGTATAAGTGGGATGGTACTGATCAATTTGGCAACAGACTTGCCAATGGTGTCTACATCTATTCTGTTGAAACCAAAGACAAAGATGATGAACGTCTAAAAAAGTATGATCTAGGAATTGGAGAATACTTCCAGAACAATTTAGGAAAAATGGTCATTTTGAGATAATTTTCCTTTAATGGCTCCGGCACTCGCATAGAAGGGTTCTAGCATTTCAAAAACGAAGTTTTGCCACTTGTAGAGTGGATCAGTGCTAAATTTTATCCCTCTTAAAAATAGATTCGGAATAAGTAGAATTATAGGATAGGCCACTAGATATACGTACCCTTTTCCACCCTTTATAATATAACTATCTCTGTGATGTGCAAATTGGCTTCGTAGATGCCATTGCAAGGTTAGTTTCTCAGATCTTACCAAATGATAAATGATAAGGTTTGGGTTAATTCCTATTCTGACCTTTAAATTTTTTAATTTTTCTATTATGTAAGTCTCTTCTCCATAACCAATTTTCGAGTCCTTCATTCCAAGATGCAGTGGAAATAAGCCAGTTTGGTTAAACAGATTTTTTTTGAAACCCATAATGCCACCACTGACGTAATCCCTGCCTAAATCTTGAATTTCAGTGGCAAAGATCTTTTTTCTACCAAAAGAATCAGGAATCCAATCTGGTTTCCTTTGCCTATACCAGGGTTTAAATATTCCTGTAAATGCTTCATAGATTTGGAGATCGGCAATTTTCCGAATTTCAATATAGAACTTAGAATCTATCTTACAATCATCATCCAGGAAAATGATCCACTCAGAATTTGCCTCTTTGATACCCCTATTTCTGGCTGCTGATAACCCCACTGTACCTTCAAAATAATATTTTATCTGATTAAAGTGATCTATAACGCTCCTTGTATTATCCACTGAACCATTATCTATTACAAGTATCTCAAAGTCAGACTGTTTGTCGGGATAGTACTGATACAATTCATTCAGACAGATCTCTAAGATTTCTGAACGATTCCTGGTGCAAACAATAATGCTATATTTCTTAGTCACCACCAATGCATTATGAACTTTGATTATTCAATTTCTGATTTAGGCAATGAGCCAGCTGGGTTCCTTGATTATGATCAACGATAAGGTGTTCTTTTACACGAAGATAGGTCGAAAGGAAGTCTTGAAATTCAAGACTATTCCATTCTCTGTAGTGAAATTTGTTTTTAGGTGGACCATAATCATATCTACCTCTTACCAAATCTCTCTCAGGAGTACTTAATACAAGATGTTTAAATTTAATATCATTGATGATTTGCAAAATGAATGCGGAAGGATTTTCTACGTGTTCTATTACATCACTACATATAATGATGTCAAAATTATGACCTCTGATTTCTTCAAATGTTTTATACTTGGCACTATCAAACATCTTTCTTAATTCAGAAAGTGTAGGTTCAACTTCTACTCCAATGTATTCATAGTCCTTAAAATACTTTCTCAATTTGTATCCAGAACCACAACCAATGTCTACAATAGAATTATAATTAAACTTGGTAAGTAGCTCAAATGCATACTTGTAAACCTCATCTTGATAGTGATCAGTGTTTGACAAATCATTGAAATGGTCAACATTTTTTCTATGTATGTAACCTTTCTTTATGCCAAATTTTCGAGTCAAAAATATAGAACGAATTTTTCCGAATATATATAAAATTAACTTTCTAATTTTCTGCCACATCAAACTTCCATTTTGGAATAACAGCTCCATAATTCAAGGAATTAAGCTTGAAAGGTAATTTTGCCATACCATTAATACTAAATTTTAAAATATTGATGCTTTCAATGGGCTGTTTGAATTTGTTAATCCCAAACCAAATAGAAAGATTGTAATCACCATCTGTTAACACAGGCTCTGTAATGACAATTCTGAGGGTACCTTTTTTTGGAAAGGTGGTTGAGTCCGGAGGTTTTGCATACATAGTATTGCCTCCAAAAATGTTTCTATTAAAAATATCACTCACCACGAATGAAAAGTTAGGGAAAACAACCTCCTTTTCCGAATGGTAATCTAAGATGATTTCTATGGAGTCGCCCACTTGCCTAACTTGTAAGTTGTGAATTAAGTCCAATTTTTCAGTCAAATGGTCTGATGTGTTCTCAAATTCTTTCGATAAAACGATAGAGGTCACATCATCCATCGCAATACGACCATTTTCCAGTTTAATGGTTCGGTTACAAAAGGAACGTATTAAGTTGAAATTATGGCTAACCATAAGCACCGTTTTTCCCATTTCTGAAGATAGGCTATTAATTTTGCCTAAACACTTCTGCTGAAATTCATAATCTCCTACAGAAAGTATTTCATCGATAAAGAGCACATCTGAATTTAAATGAGCAGCAACCGAAAAGGCCAGGCGAACGTACATGCCGGAAGAATACTTCTTTACTGGCGTATCAATAAAATTACCAATACCTGAAAATGCTATGATTTCAGATAGCTTTGAGCGAATCTCGGCATTTTTCATACCTAATAAAGAACCGTTCAAAAATATATTTTCCCTGCCAGTCAGCTCTGGATGAAAACCTGTTCCGACCTCCAGAAGTGAAGATACACGTCCATGAATAATTGCAGACCCTTCTGAAGGAGGGGTAATTTTAGATAGAATTTTAAGCAACGTGCTTTTACCTGCTCCATTTTTACCAATTATTCCAACAGTTTCCCCTTTCTCCACCTCGAAAGAAACCTTTTTCAAGGCCCAGAAAGAATCTTTTTTAGACTTCCTAAAATTACTGAGAAAGCTTCCTGTCAATGTTCCATTATATCTATTAATGAAATATTGCTTTCCGATATTCTCTACCTTAATTACTTCACGAGTCATCTAAATAATGTCTGCAATGGTGTGCTCATTTTTGAAAAAAATAAAATTACTGGCCAGAAAGATTAAAGGTATTGAAATACAACAAAACCAGATATGAGAGAAGTCATAAGTTACACCAAATAATGACCATCTGATTCCGTCTACTATTCCAACGATTGGATTGAGATACAATAAAAAACTATATTTATCAGGTATTAAATTACTAGAGTAAGCAATAGGAGAAATATACAACCCTATCCTTAAAAAAAAAGGAACTACGAATTTCAGATCTCGATATCTAATGGTTAGGCTACTTATCAGTATACCAAGTCCAGATCCTAATAGCATTATTAACAAAATGAACAATGGGAACCATAAGATGGAGGGAGTCCACTCAATATCGAAGTACAAAAGAAGAAATAGGAGTATCAAGATAGAGGCAACAAATTCGGGCAAGCTTGATAATGCCTTAGATGCAGGGAGTACAATTCTGGGGAAATAAATCTTCTTAACCATTTCCTGAGCATTCAAAATAGAATTGCTAGAATCGTCTATGATACTGCTAAAGAATGACCAAACCACTACTCCACTAGCTGTAAAAAGAAGTGGTGGCACACCATCCGTTCCTACCCTAATAACTTGATTGAAAATGAAGGCCAGGACAGCTAAACTCAAAAGCGGTTTGATGACTAACCAGGAGAATCCAAGTATAGATTGTACATACCTGACTTTAATATCTCTCCATGCTAAAGAGAGTAGAAGCTGTCTATATTCCCAAACTTCTTTATAGTTAAATTCTATAATCCCGTTTCTGGGCTTTATCTTGGTCGTTTTCATTATTCTGGACTACAGATGCTTTTTACAGTAATTATTCCGGTATACAATGCTGCAAAATATATAAAAGAAGCCGCAAACTCAGTATTGCTTCATAAAGAAGTATCTGAATTAATCCTTGTCGATGACGGTTCTCAGGATGGCAGCTATGAAATTTGTTTGGAATTATTAGGAGAGGACGAGCGAATCAAACTTTTCCATCATGTAAATAGAAAGAATAAAGGTCCAGCAGCCAGCAGAAATTTAGGAATTAAAAAAGCGCAGAACAAATGGCTTGCATTTTTAGATTCTGACGACCTCTATGAAAAAGATCGATTTTTAGAAACAATTTCAATTATAAAAAATGACCTTTCAGTTGACTTTATACATGGAAGGGCTAGATTTTTTGGCGCAGAATTGAAAGATGTAGATCACTTGTACTCTTCTGATGAGATTTATTTTAATAGTGATCAACATGGTTACGAAGCCTTTGAAGACTATTTTCTGGGAACTAAAGGCTGGACATCATTGTGTACATGCACCATTAAGAAAGAAGTTTTTGAACAAATTGGATATTTCGACGAAAATCTATATCAAGCAGAAGATACTGATTTCATATTAAGAGCATTATTGCATTGCAATACACGAAAATTAAGTGATAGAATCATCGCAAAAGCCAGACAACACCCCGATCGAAGTATCTTAAATAAAGAAAAATACCACCACTATAGAGCAAGCTTCTATCAAAAATGGTATGAAATCCTCATGGTGAGTAATTGGTCTTCGAAAATGAACAGGTACTTTATCAATTCTTATATGTATTATACCAATTCAAATATCAGGGAAACTTCCTCGTCAATCTTGAGAAAAAGCAAAAAGGTGATGATGCTAGTGCATTTGATAGTTAAGGATCCGATCATCGTAAAAAAGCTTCTTTTTGGTAAGTGAAACCTAAGAAAAAATATCAGATTGTTATTTGTTCATCTACATTTCAGACCATCACTCATGGTCCCTCAAAATTTGTATACAATTATTTTCGAAGCTGTCACAAGAGTGAAAATTTTGAGTTAACTGTAATTACGCAGGACTTAGATCATCCCCATAAAAACGTCATCAAACTTAATCATGAATATGGTAGATATAATGGTTTTCTATGGGAGTACCTGGACAACTTTAAATACTATCATGCCATACAAAAACTGGACTTCGAACCTGATCTCATTATTTTCAAAAATGCCATATTAGGATACTGGACAGCACTTAAGTTAAAAACGATCCCTGTCATAGGTTTTATCAACGATGATGAAAAATTGAGAGCAGGTCGACAATTTGCTTTCTTTTCCAAACAGAGGTTTCACATGGTCAAGTCCAGATTTTTGGAGAAAAAAGCAGCTCACCATTTAGATCTTGTCATTTCCAACTCTAATCATCTGAAAGATTATCTAGTATCTGAATATGGATTGAAAAAGGCTAAATTATTCACGCTTTACAAAGGAATTGACCTTAATTACTTCAAGTTTAAAGAAAGAAATGCCATCCGTAAAAAAAATCCTATCAAGGTTTTATTTATTAAGAGCGACGCTATCCGTGGCGGTCTGGTAGAATTATGTCAGGCTATTAAATTGCTGCAAGAGTTTACATTCGAAATCCATGTGGTAGGGAATATCCATCGAAGAGTACGCACGTTAATTTCAAATTCATTTCCAGGTTTAAAAATTCATTTTTTAGGCCCTTTGACACAGGAGTCCGTGTTGAACCTGATGTATGAATCACACCTTTTCTGTGTACCCGCATTACGAGAGGCATTAGGTGTTGCTAACATAGAAGCTCTGGCTACTGGACTGCCAGTCATTTCTACTTCTGCCGGAGGCATTAAAGAAGTCTTGAACAATGGACAAAATGGTTATATGGCTACTCCTGGAGATAGTGTTGATTTATCTGAAAAAATACGAAAAGCTATCGAGGATCCAGAACTAACGAAACAACAAGCAATAGCCGGTCGAAAATATGTGGAAGAGCAATTCGACCAACATGAAGTCTTTAAAAAGTTTACAAATGTTATGATCGATGTCATAGAAAGTCGGAAAGGGCATGGTATCTAAAAACTCTATAAACCAGATTTTCATCATTGGTGCAATGAAATGCGGCACATCATATCTATATGACCTACTATCACAAAGTAAACAGATCTGCCCTGGAATAACGAAAGAGCCAGCCTATTTTAGTGAAAATATGGGGAATCCAGTATATAAAGAAAATGATTATCTAAGTTTGTTTCCTTCGTTGATAGGTTCTCACAAATATACATTGGATGGATCTACATCCTATTCGAAATTTCCGGAAGTCAAAGAAGTTCCAAAAAACATTTATGAATTTTGTAAAAATCCTTATTTCATTTATATCGTAAGGGATCCTATAGAAAGGATTGAATCACATCTTAATTTTCATAGAAACGATCCTGCCAATGCTGAAGAGATTGATTGGCAACATTTGCTTGACATTAGTAAATATCACATGCAAATTTCTCAGTATTTAGAATTCTTTCCTCGCGAACGCATACTAGTCATCAAATTTGAAGATTTCATCAAAAATCAGGAGAAAAACCTGGAAGTAATCACAAAATTTTTAAAACTAGAGGATAATGTCCATGACTTTTCTGCTCCTCAAAATCATTATGCTACAGAAAACTACTACGCAATAACATTAATGAGAAAGATGGGTCAGCTAGGTCATTTTTTTCCCTCGGGATTAAAATCTTTTGTAAAGACGGTCATTCCTAAACTTTTCGCCGGTCGGGTTTTCAAGCTCAATCCCCAGCAAATTCTGGATTTCAAGAGTGAACTCCGTAAAGATATGCTAAGATTAAAGAGTGAATTTGGTATTGACGTCGAAGATTGGGGATTTTAATAGGCTTTTTGAGCAAATATTTCTACCGATATTTCATTGAGTTCAGACAAACAAGTTTCATTTCCAAGTAACGTGTAACCATCTTTTTTTAGATGATAAACCTGAAACTGATATCCGTCTAAAAGCTCAATGATTTTGAGTGTTTCTGAATAATATTCGGGAAGATTTGCTTCGAATAAGATAAAATCTATAGGTTGACCTATTGATTTGATGACTTTAAGTTCGTTTCCTTCGACATCGATTTTAATAAGATTAGGTATTCCATATTGTTGAAAAAGATCATTAATGGTGATGGATTGAACTTCTTGAATACCGGTATATACAACTTTATGGCTACTTCTTGCTGGTGCAGCCTTTAACCATTTTTCGTTAACAGTATGTAGTGAGTTTCCTTTTTCAACAAATAGTTTCGATACGCCCATTGTTTCAGAAACCACATTTCTAACGACAACAACACCGGAATCTTTTCGGAATCGGTTCCTAAGAATCCGAAAGTTGGTTTTTTCAGGCTCGACTGCTATGACTTTAATTCCTAGTCGCCTTAAATGTTTGGTATTATTTCCGATACTAGCTCCGATGTCAAATGCCAGGTTTATTTTCTCCTTTGGGATGACAAGGTTATAAAATTGGAACTCAGTATCCAATACCTCTTTAATCTCGGGTATGAGAATTTGGTGGATTCTTTCAATGATAGGGTGATACCTTATGTGGGCATAGAAAGGAAAAGTTTTTAGATAATGAATCAAACTATGAGTTAGTTTCATCTGCACCTAATTTTAGAATTTGCTCGGTGTTCCATACTGTTGCCATTTTGTTGTAGGTCAAGGTTCCATTCATTTTGTGTCGAGCATTGATATCATTAAGTACATTCCCGATTTGATTGATCAGCGAACTTTCATCACGGAAGTAGTTTATATATTTTTCTAAGTAGCCATGCCGATAAAACTCAGGTATAATAATAGGGCAACCAACGAATGCTGCATCATTGATTCCGCCAGAAATGTTGCTAGAACCTTTAATTTCAAGCACACCTTTATATTCAATGTATTCTTCAAGAGGAAGTATCATCAGGTCCGCATTTTGAATTTCTTGTAAATATTTATCTTCTGTGACGTAATCATTGAAAGTGTGAAAACTTAATTGATCTGTATTGTAAACCTGAAAGTCTATGCCTGAATGATTTCTTCCCAAGAGAACGATCTCCATTTTTCTGTCAGAACGCTTGGAATACTCTTGAATACCATCGATTAAATTCCCATAATTTCTATATTGATTAATAGTGCCGGGAATGACTATCTTAATGGTATTAGCCAAAGAAGGAGGTTTTTGACGGTATGTAAAGGCTAGGTGAAAATAAGAAGTCAGTTTAACGTGGGTATTATAGTTTTCAAACAAGATTTGAGACGGAGCTATAAAATGCTGAAAGGTCCTATGATACAACTTACGTTCCATGCTTGAAGTACGAAAGTATTTGATCAACTTTATGAATGATAGAGCAGATTTGCGGTTGAATTGGTTTAAGAAATAAAGATTGCGATATGGAGCGAGCCAGTAATTCATATTATGAATTAATAACTGAGAATCTTTAAACCAAAAAGAGTGTAATTTGAAAAAAGACAATTTGGGTGGAGTGATGGTTATTTTGATATAAAAGTTCTCCTTTTTCAAGTACGCTTCTACTTTGGGCTTGTCTTTTTCATAATTATAAATGCGAAGATTGATAAAGTCGTAAACAGACAATGCTCGATCACAGATTGAATTGGTGATTACGGTTACAATAAAATTTTGATGAATAGAGCACACTAAATTTCTGATCACTTCATGGTGCGACTCAGTTTCTATCAAGCATACTTCTTTCAATCGCTCTGTCATCTAGAATTCAAGGTCTAAAAATTTGAAAAAACTGTACAAGCGCCAAATATCTTGGTGGATAGTTTTAGCTTTACCTGAATCTAAAAAGGAAATCACTTTTTCGTCAATCCATCCTGGATGCTTCTGAATGGATTTTTTGATTTCTGAAAAAAAATAGGTTCTATTTTGCTGGATCCATAGCTCCTGAGGAGACACAAATCCCATCTTGTCTTTTCGGTTAGTGATAGAATCAGGAAGGCGGCCTTTCATTACTTTGCGTAATAGGTACTTCGTTTCTGAAAGATGCAGTTTATACTTGAAATCGAGACCAATACAATATCTGGAAAAAGTTTGATCTAAAAAAGGGAGTCGAGCTTCTACGCTATTGGCCATAGATAAATGATCTTCGAAAATCAGCAATCGTTGTAAGTGGCCCCAGGTCAATTGGTTGAGATAAAAGTTTTGAAAATTTGCGGCACTGTCTTCCGATTCATTTTTTTGATGAAATAGGAAAAGGTCAAGATTCGATTTCTCCTTATTGATTACAGATGAGAATTTAGAAGGATAATGAATGCCCAAAGAAAGCAGCATTTTGGCCGCCATGACGGGAGATTTCTTACTTAAAAATTTTAAGTAGGGTACAAAGTAGAAATGATAGCCACACAGAAGTTCATCTGCCCCTTGGCCTGCCAGCAGTACTTTGTAACCTTTGCGATGAACGGTTTGATAAAGTAAGTAGCTGGAAATCAAATTCATACTTAAGGCAGGGGCTTCGTTGGCCATTATTGCATCCTGGTGAGCCTCTAGGTGCTCTTGAAACGACGGTCTGATTTGATGATTGGAAATTTCAAGTTTATTCTTGAGCTCCAGGACATACTCAGATTCAGAATAACTTTTTTCATTGACCGTGAAGGTAAAGGTATCTAACAGCAATTCTTGTTCAGCGGCTTCCTGAACAATTGCAGAACTATCTAGTCCTCCACTTAAAGCACATGCGACTGGAACATCTGCTACGAAATGCCGTTTCACCGACTGGGAAAATAAATTTGAAAATTGATCGGGTGGTGAATTAGAATTTAAAAAATGATCTTCATTTATTTGAAAGTTGAAAGATTCTAATTCTTTTCCTTTTGAATCCAAGCGAAGCAGACTACCAGGTTCCATGGAGTGTACACTTTGAAACATAGTGTCTCGGTTGTGGTAAATCAAACCATTGGCCAAGTAGTCGTAAACTGAATCCTTATTCAGTTCACCATTCCATTCTTTAAAGATTGTGAATGCCTTAATTTCAGATGAAAAGCAGGTAAATCCTTCCGCATTAAAAATGAATAGAGGTTTCATGCCCCACTGGTCCCTCGACAGTGTTATATGCTTTTTTACCCGGTCATAAATAATGAAAGCCCACATTCCTGAAAATCGATGTACTGCATCCTCTCCCCATTGATCATAAGCGCTAAGTATGACCTCGGTGTCCGAATGACTATGAAAACGGTATCCCATTTGCTCCAGATCTGACCTTAGCGTTTTATAATTGTACAGTTCGCCGTTGTAGGAAATGACCAATCCATGTTTTTCCATGGGTTGTTTGCCCCGATCACTTAAGTCAATAATACTTAATCTTCTATGGCCTAGTCCTATATTGTTTTCTACAAAATAACCTTCACCGTCTGGGCCTCTATGATATAATTTTTGAGTAGCACTTCGCAGAAATACTTCATTGACTTTATGGCCACCTTCATGATGAATCATTCCAAATATCCCACACATAGATAATCTGATTGACGATCGAAAGGATAAGAAATGAAAAGTACTACTTGCATTTATAATGATTCATTATCAAAAAAAGTGCTAATTATGCACTAGCTGTAAAATTACACATAGTTTAATAAGTGAAGCACAAAGAAGCATACAAAGCGTTTTGCAATCAAAGCGATCATATACCGGTATTTTCACAGCCCTGGTTTCTAGACATCGTTTGCAATGACCAGTGGGAGGTGGCCTTAGTTCATGAAAAAGATCAACTGATTGGCGTATGGCCGTATTATGAATCAAAAAAGTATGGTTTAAAAAAAATCGGAATGCCACCTCACACACCGTTTTTAGGTCCAATAGTATTAGAGAGCAGTCCAACTTCTAATCGATATAAGCGCAATAGTCGCCACTTGAAAACCTTGAGTGATTTAGAAGCCCAATTGCCGAATTTCCATTACCTGAGTTTTAAATTCAATCCAGATGCCACCTCTTGGTACCCATTTCATAAAAAAGGCTATAGTCAGAACACCAGATATACCTATGTGATACCTTCAGGACAGACAGAGCCGGAATTGAAGGGTAATTTGAAAAAACAACTTAGAAATGTAGTGTGTAAACAGGACCATCAAGAGAGGATTGAATCTTCAACTGATGTGACAGGATTTTTAAACATGGTTAGGCAAACATTTGAAGAAAACGAGATCACGGAATTTTTTAATCCTGATATTATGCTTCGTTTGATATCCCATTCCATTGAGAGAGGCCAAGGGTGCATTTGGGATTACAAGAATAAACGAGGTGAAACCATTGGTGCCATTTATACCATTGAGGATCATCAAAAAGCGTATCTTTTATATACGACAAAGAATCAAGAAGGCATGCAGCAAGAAGCAGTCGGTTGTTTGATCTGGCATGCCATTAAAGATTCCGTTGCAAAAGGTAAAGACTTTGATTTTGAAGGATCGATGTTACCAGGTGTGGAAAGATTTTTTAGAGGATTCGGAGGTGAGCAAGTACCTTATCATCAGATCACAAAGATCAATCATCCCTTATTGAAGATCTTGAGTAATTTTTTTCAATGGTGAGCTATTTTTCTATTCATACAGATCGACCTCTGCCGGCGATGGCAGAAGCAAGACTTTTATACACCATTGATTTCATCAACAATCATCCTTTTACAAAGTTACAGGAATGCGTGTTGAATTTAAACCAAGAGACTGATCGGATTATATCCTACACGAAGGAGAAAAATAAGCGCAAACATTTCATATTTAGAGCTGATCAAATTTTTCAAGATGTGAATAAGCTAGAGGAGTCTGATGTTCTGGAGAGCATCTTTTTCCATGTATCACGGTTCGAAGAACGGTTTATGGATTTCCAGTTATTTCTAAACGATCGAAAATCATATGAAGACCAATTGTATCTGGTTCGAAATGGTCTGGAAAAGACACCGATCGTAGATCATTTGGTTCAAGATTTAATAACCTCCCTTTGTCAAGGTAAAATTAACACCAGACTGCAAGCGCCCGTTCATTTAACGCACGATGTAGATTTTGTGGAGAAATTCACTTCCCCCTGGTCCATTTTAAGGAAAACCGTAGGTCATTTGTATCATAGAAGAACCCTAAAGAATCTCGACTTACTTTGGAATCAGTTTTTTGATAAGAAGAAAAACAGACAAGACCCATTTGACACTTTTGAGTGGCTATTGAGCGAAAGGTCCATGGAGAAGACGATCTACTTTTTAAGGGGAAAAAACCACAGCTTAGATAACTTTTATGAGTCTAACCACGCAACTTTTAGAAAAGCATTAAGGACTGCTGAGGAACGCCAGTATAACATTGGCATACATCCCTCTTACCTATCTTATAACAAGGGTGCGATGATGAGTGAGGAAAAGCAAAAGCTAGAAAGAGAATGTGGACAGGAAATAACCAGAAGCAGGCAACACTTCTTAAACTTTAAAGTGGACGAAACGCCTCAGAATCTGGAGAAAATCGGCATTAAAGAAGATTCTTCCCTGGGATATACGAGGTATGTAGGATTCCGTTGCGGAACAGGTTTTTCGTATAAACTGTATGATTTTCAAAAGGAAAGGCCGACGAATGTCATTGAAAAACCACTTGTATTTATGGATACTTCATGGTTTCATGAAAGTAAACGTCAAGGATCTTGGAAGTTGCCGGACTTGTCCAATCTTTACGGTACATTCAATTTTCACAATTCCACTTTCGATGATTTAGAAATGCGAGGAATTGAAATGAAGCAGCATTATTTGAGATTTTTCGGGGTTAGCGAATCGGATGAGTGAGAATGGTTCTTATGGTCTGAATTCCATCCACAAAATTACCCAATCTTAGATTCTCATTCGGACTATGTTGATTATTATCAGAGTTAACAGTAGGAACCGTTACTGCTGGCACACCAAGTGTAATAACAAATGGTGAAATCGGAATACTACCCCCACTCGTTCTCTTCATGATTGGCTCTGAGCCATTTTTTTTCTTCATAGCAGAGCGAAGCCATTGGCCCGTTGTGCTATTCAGCTCCGTTCTAAAGGCTTGATAGTTAATTTCATAATCGAAGTGTACAAGGAGAGGGTGAGACATTTTCTCTTTTTTGGTCGGCTTATCGGTGACGAGATGGTATCCCTGTGACCGGATGTGATTTTGCAACAAGCGAATAAGGTTTTCAGGATCAGATTCCTTCACCGTTCTGATATCGATCTCTGCCGTTGCTACCGAAGGAATGATTGTGCGTACTTCATTTCCGACCCAGCCGGCAAGCATTCCCCGTATATTCAAGCTGGGATATTGGATGGATTCCTGGTAATTTGTGCCAATGTTATCGGGTTGAGCTATACTCATCTTAAATTGCAATGCTTGTTCATCATCGGGAACAGCAGCTAAGATTTTCTTTGTTTCTTCATCTAATTGAATGCCATCATACCAGCCCGGAATAGAAACCCGACCTTGTGTGTCTTTCATACTGGCCAATAACTGAGCAAGTTTGAGGGCCGGGTTCGGGACATAGTTGCCATAGTGACCACTGTGTTGAGGAAAGTCAGGACCATAAACTTTCAGAGTAACGGTTACAATACCTCGTGCTCCGAATGAGAGTGTCGGCTGATTAGAGGGATGCATCGGGCCATCGAAAATGACCATATGATCGGCGCTAAGTATGTTTTTATGGGCATCTACGGCACCAGCCAGCCGTGGTGAGCCCAGCTCTTCTTCAAAATCAAGAATCACTTTGAGGTTAAAAGGAATGGTCTCTTCGTCTTCTTTTATCAACTCCATGGCTTTGAGAAACATAGCGACCGGTCCTTTGGCATCAGAGGCCGAGCGTGCAAATATTCTCCAGTCCGGATCATAATTCGATTCAAGCGTATCCCAGGGAATTTGTTTCCAACCTCCATCTTTCGATTCTGCTTTTAATACGGCGATATAGGGATTTTCCTGATACCAGAAATTCGAATCTACAGGTTGGCCATCCACTTGTAAATAAACTAAAACGGTCTCTTTGCCAGCTGAGTTTGAATCATATTCTGCGAGTAGTAAGGGGAGTGTTTCGGTTTCTAGCCTTGTTGTTTCGAAACCTAAAGCATCAAAAACTTCTTCACACCAGACGACATTCATCATAATGTCATCAGGGTAGTTCGCATCGTTAGGAATGGAAAGAAGGGTTCGGAAGGTCGTTATGGCGTCGAGTTGATCTTGTTTGGTTAAAGTAGATTGAGCCAGGGTGGTAATCCAGCAACCCAGAAAAATAAATATGTATGATAACCTCATTTCAGCGTAGTCTTTGTCATGAAGATACATATAATTGACAATTAACTTTATATTCACAAAGCCAATACAGATTATAGTAGATTATGAAAATCTTGATCATTTACAGGATTTATATTGATGAAAAAAGCACTTTCGGAATAGCCCGCAAACAAAAGTCTCAAGCCAGTGCATTTCGTGCTTTAGGCCATGAATGTGACTTTTTAGCAATATCTGCAAAAGGATATTGTCTGAATGATAAATTGATCAAGAGGAAAAACTTTGGATCAGAACCTGCAAAGTCATTCAATTTGTTTTATTGTTTTTTCAGAGACATTCCCAAAATCCTAAAAAAAACATATGGTGTTTACTACATTCGTTATAGCCCGATGAGTTCGGGACTAGAAATGATGGTAGAGAGATTATCCAGACATTTTCCTGAAAGTAAGGTTATTTTAGATTTTCCCACCTTTCCGTTTATTGAAGAGTACACTGGCTTGAAAAAGAAAATTGCATCTTATCGTTTCAAGAAAGTAAGTGATTTCTCTCGTCGAATTGATAAAGCTACAGTCTTGGATGACAGAAAGACTATCATAGGAATTCCTTGTATTCAGATAGAGAATGCAATTGATGTTGAAAAATTAAAACCAAAAACAATCAATACGGACCATAAGATAGATCTACTTTTTGTTGGACATCTTACTAAATCACAGGGAATAGATAGGTTGATCAATGGTTTTATAGAGGCCGAAGAGGCCATGAGGGAGAAATTTACTTTAACCATCATTGGAGAAGGACCTGAAGAAAACAGATTGAAAGCTATGGCTTCTCCTTTTGAGGACTATATTCGATTTATGTCAAATAAATATAATCAGGAGTTAGACTCGTATTATAATCAAGCTGATTTAGGAATAGGAAATTTGGGTATTCATAGAGTGGGTTTAGACTATAGTTCAGGACTTAAACATCGGGAATACTGTGCGAGAGGCTTGCCATTTTTTTACAGCTGCAAGGATTCTAAATTTGATGACGAAAATTTTATCATAAAAGTTGATCCTGATGACTCCTCAATCGACTTGAAAGAAATTTCTGATCAATATGCAATGGTTGAAAAAAATGTATCGACAATCAGAAAATTTGCAGAAAAAAATATTGGGTGGAAAAAAGAAATGCAAAAGATTCTTGACCATTTATAGTTGTAAAACTATGAAACTTTAAAATCAAATATTTCGAAAGTTGCTTTTTGGTTTTTCACTACACAAGAAGCCTGGTATTTAGGAAAAGGCTTGTAAGAATAAATCGTCCAATCATTCTGATTTTCTCCGTTCCAATCCAAATGTATAAAATGGGGGTAATTCTTTTCTGCTGACTCCATTCCAAAACTCACTAAAGGAATAGAGAGACCACCTCCTAGAGCTTTTATAAAAGCCTCTTTTCTTGTCCATAGATTATAAAAAGCTTTTACTTGAAGATCTGGGTCTGTGTTTTTTAACGATTCAATCTCAAAACTGGAAAAATACCGGTTGACGATCGAAAAAACATCAATTATCTTGGAAGAATCTTCGATATCTACACCAATCGAATTTTGTAAAGTTATAGCGACTAAAATCGCGCTATTGCTATGGGAAAGATTGAACTTTAAATCAGTATCTTTTAAGTAAGGCTTATTATTGTGATCCCTATATAATTTTACTGAGCTGAGACTTTGATTGAGATAGTTTGATAGTAGCTTCTTAAGCATATATTTACTAGCAATAGACAGGTCCCTATCTTTTTTTAAAACGAACTTTTCAGAATCAATTTTTTCTTTTTGATTGAGAAATCCCTTTAGCCGTTCAATAGGTGTTTCATCTGTAACGAGAAACTGCCAAATATGGACTTTCTCAGAGGTTATCACTGTGTATTATTGCTGTAAAATTTGATTGACTTCTCTGGCCAGCGACCTTGCTGCAGATTCTTCAAAAATCTTTATATGTTGAGCATCAACTTCATGCACATGTAGTTGATTATCTGTTAATTTTGACCAAACTTCTAAGTGAAATTTTTTCCTGGGCTGATTAGCAAATTCAGAGCTCCTGATAAGGTGAACCTCATCATTGATGTTTTTCCACTGATATTGACGATACATTTCATTTAATATCTCAATTGTCTCTACCAAATCTTGCTCTTCTGTATTGAAAATATCTGATATCAATTCAGCTTCTGACTTTGGGTTAATCAATCTCTCAAATCTCCTAATTAGGTTATTAAATTGCAATCGCTTTATCCACTTTTTCCACCTTGATTTCTTTTCGTCAAGGTTTTCCAAAGCAGATAAGGAAGGAGCGGAGTCTACGACCAATAAAGTATTGCTTTCTTCACCTTGGATTTCAAGTAAATGACTGATTTCGACGAGAAGGGTGTTACTGAAGCATGTACCCATCATTCGATACGGACCATTAGGTTTGATTTTTCTCATTTCAGTGAGATATATCCGGGCTAGATCTTCAATAGATTTTGGACTGTTTTCTTCATTTAATCGAGGTGTTTGAATACTGTATACAGGTATATTTGAATCTATTTTCCTGGCAAATTCACTATAGAAAAACACTTGAGAACCTCCTGCATGGAAACAGAACAAAGGCTCACTTCCATTACCAGATTTCATGGGCACAACCATTTCGCTTTCATTTTCCGAATTTCCACTTTCAACTATGAATTTTGCTAGTTTTTCAGGAGTATTGTGATTCAGAATTACAGAAGCGTTTAGGGTCACATTCAAAAGATTTGCAATCCTAGAGGTACTTTCGACGGCGTCAAGAGAGCTTCCTCCCAGCATAAATAAATTTGAATCATTATCTACTTTCACATTAAGCATATTTGTCCAGTCCTCAATAATGAGGTTTTCTACATTAACCAGAGAAAATTGCTCTATTCCCTTCTTTTCTTTAACCGGTTTTAAATTAGAAGTGGAAAAGTGAATTGGGTAATTATTCCATCTTTTAATAATTTCAGATATATTTAGAAACAGATTTGAACAGATGAGTTCAGCCAAATTAAAAAACTCTTGTTGAATAAAATCTATCGCTTGTTTGCTTATAATATTGGAGTTAAATCGCCATATGATCTCTGTTTTCTCCAAGGGTTTTATTCTAATAGTCAGAGGATATGAAGAAGAAAAACCACCATTAAAGTTTAAAATATTAAGGCTACCTATTTTTGTATTTTCAGCTAAAAAATTCCCATAGATATAAAGTGTATCAAATAGTGATTGATTAGGTTTAAATGATAAGCATTCTTTGATTTCAGGCAGAGAACAATGGTCATAGCGTCGTTTTTCATAAGCTAAGTATTGTAATTCATGAAGCCATGTATTGATCTCTTTGTTTTCCGGAATATTGACTACTTCAGGGACGATATTCATAAAGAGTCCTGCCATTTCTTGAATTCCAGGAAAACTCAAATTCCTTCCTGAAACAGTCAAGCCGTAACTTACATGTCTGCTACGAAATAATCCACTCAGTACCAAACTCCATACCACTTGAAAGTAATAGCTTTGAGCTACTTTTGACCTTCTGCAAAATGCTTTTATTTTATTTTGTAAATCTTCAGGGATGATGGTTTCGGCATTTTCAAATTTTTCTGGTATGCTTACCTTTTCATTTTGTAACAGGGTTAGGATTGTATCTTTTTGGAAATACGCGCTCCAAAAGTTTTTGGCTTTAGCAGAATTTCTATTCTTTATCCAGTGTAGATAAGTAGGAAAATTTTGAATCTGAGAAAACGCTCCTTCGTTTTCATAAAATTTCAACAGGTCTTTGATGATGACTCCACATGACCACCCATCAACCAAGATATGATGGCACTTCCATATTAATTTAAATCTGCCCTCGTTGATCTTTAATAATGAAAACATATTAGCGCACGTCTCAAGATCTAATTCTTTTTCGTCGATAGAAACGCGATCTTGATACAGCGTGTATAAAAAATGACTTTTTATTTCCTGGAAATAGACACCTTTTTCTTCATATATCACAGTGCGAAGTACATCATGTCTATTAACTGTTTTTGCGAGAGCGTTTTCAAAAGCCTTTACATCAATGTTACCTTCAATATCAAATTCCAAAAAAAGTAGTCCGTCGTCATTTTTGGAGGATAATTTATTAATTAAAAATGCAGATTGAAGATTATTGAGTTCGATCTTATTGATCTGTTCGATCTTCTCACTTTTTTCAAATTGAATATTTCGCTTTCCAACCTGGACATCTAGTTCTCGAATCGTCTGATACTTAAATATATCATTTGGTTTGATATCAAGACCATCACTTTTAGCCTTTGATGCCATCAGAATACTAAGAATTGAATCACCTCCAAGAGAAAAGAAATTATCATCTATTCCCACATGTTCTAAGTTGAGCACTTCTTTCCAAATACTTGTTAGAGTTTCTTGTCTTTCATTTTGGGGAGGTAAAACCTGCCTATTTACGGAAGTTTCAACACTTTTAGGAGATGGGAGGAGTTCTGTATTTATTTTGCCATTCGGCAATTTGGGTAGTTGATCAATTTCGATAAATACTTTTGGTATCATATAATGAGGCAAACTTCCCTTGAGATGATTGATGAGAGTGTTCTCAGAGTATGAATCGTTAGGAACGATATAGGCTACTAAATGCTTTCTATTTTTTGAATCCTGGTAAGTACTAACAAAAGAAGATTTTGACATTCCAATATTAGACACTTCAATATTGATTTCTTGCAATTCGATTCTGTGACCATTAATCTTTACTTGCTGATCTTCTCTTCCATAGAATAGAACAGAGCCATCTAGATTATAGCGAACAATATCGCCAGTTTTATAGCATATTTTGTTTTGAAATTTCACAAATTTTTCATGAGTGAGATCGGAATTATTGAGATATCCTTTTGATATATTCTTACCGCTAAGCAGCAATTGACCTTTTACACCAATGGGCACTCTTTTGAAGTTTTCATTAAGAATATGTATCTGGGTATTCGCAATAGGTTGACCAATGGGTACCTCATGATGGTTGTTGAGTTTCAACTGTGTGGCGATGGTCCATACGGTGGCTTCAGTGGGGCCGTACTCATTGTATAAATCACAATTCTTTAAGTGATCAAAGTGTTTTTCTACAAGGTTATAGGAACAAGATTCACCTGCTACAATTACTGTATTAAGAGACCTTAGTTTATGATTATCAATAGTTTCTAGAAGAACCTCATACAAAGAGGGCAAAAGTAAAGTATGTGTTACAGCTTCTTTCTCAATGGTATTGCCAAGTGCTTCTGGTTCTTGTTCCAGCTTTTTCCTGGCCAGCACCAATTTACCTCCCGTTAAAAGCGTCCAAAAGATTCCAGCAGCAGAACTGTCGAAAGAAAATGGCGAGAGAAGTAAAAAGGAGAAAGGGTCTTGTGGGTAGAAATGAGGTCTTGCGAATGTTGAAGCCAGAAGGTTCTCATGACTTACTTGTACGCCTTTAGGGTTTCCTGTACTTCCTGAGGTATAGATAATATAGGCCGTATTAGTTTGTACCACTTCTGGTAAATCAGTAGGCAACTTATTTTTAAGTGGTTCAGCATCTACGGAAATAACGGGTGTTTTTATATATGTTGGTGCTCTATCACTAATAATTAAACTAGTTTTAGAGTCTTCAATCATAAACTTAAGTCGGTCTTCAGGGTACTCAGGATCTAATGGAAGATATATACACCCTGACTTCAATACACCTAAAATAGAAATGACAAAGTCAATATTTCTGCCTTGCAGAACGCCAATGATGGAGCCTTTTTTGGTGCTGGATAGTATTTTTTTTGCCAGCAAACTAGATTTCTTGTCTAAATGATCGTAAGTAATTTTTTCTGCAGTATCTACTACTGCAATTTTATCTTTGTTAGCTTGAACTGTGAACTGAAAAGCGGCACTGATGTTTTTAAATTCAGGTAGGGGAGCTTGAGTATTGTTCCAATTAGCGATCCTCTCCTTTTCAATCTCGCCAATAATCTCCAATTCATTTAAGACGTTAGGTGAATCTAGATTTATTTTAGTAATTAATTGATTGAAGTGATCGAATAGACGTTCCATATGCCATTGATCAAAAAGATTAGAATCATATTCCAATCTAAGGGAGATCCCATCTTCTTTCTCGTAAGAAAAAAGGGTCATATCCAGCTTCGAAATGCCTAAATCCAGAGTTTCTTGTTCAACATTGAACGGTAAGCCATGCTGATCTATATTAGATTTTTTATTATGCACATACATCACTTGAAACAAAGGGTTCACACCGGGAACTCTTGGAGGGTTTAGTAAAGCAAGTAAATCGGCATAATCATAGTTAGAATGTGCAAAAACAGATAACACATTTTCTTTGACTTTAAGAATGAGGTCAGACAAAGTAAGTTTTGAGTTCAATATGGTATCAATGACCAATGTTTTATTAAAGTATCCAACAGTATCTTTAAAACCTTTTTCTAGCCTTTGTGAATAAGGTACTCCAATTGAAACATGAGATTCACCTGAATATATGCTCAGAAGATATTTGAACAAAGACAAAAGCACCACATAGGTGGTCGTTTGAAAATTTTGAGCAATAAAGGCAATTTTTTCAGAAGATAGTTTTCCAATATTTGCTTTTATTGTTTTGCCGGTAAAGCTTGGTGAGCTATCCCTATTATTACTAAAATCTAAATCTAAAACAGGAGGAATATTTTTAAAATGTTCTTTCCAAAACTCGCTATCAACGTCTGGTTTGTCAGAGATCTCTTGTGTTAAATAATCTCTGAATGACTGGTCTGTTTTTAATTGTAAATGATCATCAGTTTTGTATTCTTTCAAAATATCACTGAATAGTATATCAAGTGAATCACGATCCCCAATGATATGATGCATTGAAATCAATAACCAAAGTTGATCTTGTTCCAAATTAATAAAACCTGCTCTTATCAATAAATCACTGTCAAGCAAAAATGGCTTTCTACCAAATTGTTTTGCTATATCATAGGCATTAAATTCATCTCCAGCATTACCTAGGTCTACAACATTAAATGATTCTATGCGGTCATTGAGCTTATATCTGATTTCTGTTCCATCTTGCTCAAAATTGAATCGAAAAATTTCGTGCTTCCGAATGGCTTGAATAATGGCATTGATTAATTTTTGACGATTAATCTGTGAGGCATTGCTAAATTTATACACCTCCGTATGCTGATAAAAAGGATTTTGTAAATCAAGTTGCTGTAATATCCAAATATTTTGCATTCCAGCAGTAATCTTACCCTTTTTGGATAGATCTCCATTTTCATTAAAATTTTTTACAGACCTCTTTTTTCTCCACTGCTCCAGTAAAGATTGTGCATTATTTTCAGAAGAATATGTCTTAGAGCCATCCATTTTTTAATCTTTCTAACTTCCCCCGAAAAGTGCTAAAAGCCTATAGAAATAAGCACCGGCTGGAAGATCTATATTAAAAAACCTTTCAATGAACCAATAAATAGAAATGATAATCAGTATGATGGAGCCATAGAGCAAAATATGCTTATAAGCTTTGGTTTTCCGTATCAAAAAGAGTAGCGGGAAGACTGCTATGATTATGGCCAATTGACCCAATTCAACGCCTAAGTTAAAACCGAGTAAGGACAAAGCCATAAAATCACCACTTAAACCCTTTTCACCGAGCACACTTGCGAAGCCAAAACCATGAAATAGTCCAAATATAAAGGCTATCAGCCATTCGCGTCCTTTGAAGACAGGTGTGATGTTATGAAAGGCTGCAAGTGCAATAGATATAGCTATTATGGATTCGACTATTCGTGAAGGTAAGTTCACGATGTTTAAGGAAGCAAGAGCAAGTGTTATAGAATGCGCTATGGTAAAAAATGTGACTATTTTGATGATGTAAATAAAAGCTGGTTTGAACTTTGGCTCAGGTATCCAACCTGACATTTTATTGCTTCCATCTTCAAGCTTTTTACGATAAACAACGGCAGGCAAAATTAATGCGATGATGAATAGAATATGATCGAGTCCAATCCAAATATGCCAGATCCCAAGCCTTACCAATGCAACAAAACCTTTCCAAAGTGAAGCACTGGTTAAGTCAAGGGATTGTTGCCGGTTATTAGGAGTAAATATTAAAGATATTAAAGCTTCGTTTTCTACAATACCGGCTTTCCAGTTGTATTCAACAATGAGTGCGCCTCTATGTCTTGGATATTGATCTAAAAGTATATTATAGTCGATATCCAATTGATCAGGTACTTCTGAAACGCCATTAAGGTTAAAATGAAATCGAACAAAGTCCTCCATTTCATCAAGTGCCAATACGGTAGGTTCTAAAAATTGAAGTTGATATTCCTCTTGCCCTGAACTCAATTTTAGTTTTTCCTGAAAATAATCTGTTAGTTGAGGCATATAAGGCATCACATCTTCTAAAGACATACGATCAGGTAGGTTGATTCCCAATGCCCTATTCATATCCTTTGATGTCATCTCAACTCTTCCATCAATTGCATCGCCATAAATTTTTAATACCAGATAGCTATGATCTGGAGTATGACCATGCAGTGACATTGCAGATAAAAGATAGAAAACAAATAGAGTAATAAAGTTGAGTTTATTCATTTGATTTAGAATTAAGAAATTTCTACTAGCTTTTTAAAGGCTTTATTTGACTTAATGAGTTCTTCATAGCTTCCATGCGCTACAATTTTTCCTTGGTCTAAGATATAAATCTTATCTACGTGTTTGACAGTTGAAAGTCGGTGAGCGATACTAATTATCGTTAGATCTTTGGGAAGATTTTCCAGTGACTTTATGACACTCTGTTCTGTCAGCCTATCTAGTGAACTTGTGGCTTCATCTAAAATCAGCAAATTAGGATTTCTATAGATTGCTCTTGCCAGGCCCAGTCGTTGTCTTTGTCCGCCACTTAAACGGACCCCATTTTCACCAATTTCAGTATTGAACTGCTGCTCCTGTGAATTTATGAAATCGAATATTTCCGCAACTTTTGCAGCTTGCACTAATTTTTCTTTATTAATTGTTTCATCTATTTGTAATGCAATATTGTTCTGAATGTTGTCGTCAAAAAGAAAAGTTTCTTGCGGTACGTATGAAATATTGTTTTGCCAAAGATCGATTAACTCGTGTACCAGGACTTTCCCGTCCACACAGATCTGTCCGCTCTGTGGCATAAGAATACCTACGAGTAAATCAATAATAGTGGTTTTCCCAGAGCCAGTGGAGCCGATAAACGCTACCCTTTCTCCTTTATTAATCGAAAAGGAAAGATCTTCGATGACATCATGATCTGCATTTTCGTACTTAAAACGTACATTTTTAAACTCTATTTTATTGTCAAAAGGAAGTACCTCAGAAGTGATTTTAAGCATCTTTCCATCAAGGTGTTTACCCATTTTTAAGTCCTCATACATTCTGTCCAAAGCGGGTAAGTTATGTTTATATTTTGATATGGCGGTAAAGGCATTTTGAAATGCAGGAATGAGTCTGTAACCCGCCAGAGCATATAATGATAGCTTAGGTAAAACGGACTGTAGGTCTCCTTCAGTAAGAAAAAGATAGATCGTAACAGCGATAATAGCAGTAAACGAAATAAATTCAAGAATATATTTAGGTGAAGAGATGATGAAATTATACTTAGGTTGAACATTACAGAATTCTCTGCTGCCATATTCAAATCTTTTATAGAAAAGTGCTTGCTTATGATAAGCCAGTATGGTCTTAATTCCATTAAATAACTCTGTTATCGATCTGAATCTTAATGTATTCATTTCTAATCGGTGTTCTCCTACTGTAGACAGAAACTTTCTTCTTGAATAAAATATAATCAAATACGCACCACCAATAATGGTAAACATCATCAGAGAGATCTTGATATCTACATACAAAAGGAGTGCTAGAATAATAATAGCAGATAGGCATCTTGAAAAGAATTCAATGAGCGGTACAAGTACCCCGACAGAAATACTATTGGTTTCAGCGATGACATAAGTTTTGGCATCTGATGTATTAGAATTAAGATAAAAGCTGTACGGTTTATTAAGAAAAGATCGTAACAATCTCAGACTTAAAGTATGACAGGTGTCCCATGAATATTTAAATTTTAACCATGTAGAAAGAAGACCGATTGCATTTTTTACACCTATTATTGCCAAAATGCCAAAACCAACCCAGAGGAGAAGCTCACGAAAGTCATCAATATTTAAAAAATTAGTCAAAAGCAGAAAAAATTCACTATTTTCAGCTATTTCGGGATTAGAAATCAACTGCATAAAAGGAAATATAGAGGCTACTCCAGCTACTTCAAAGATACTTTGAATGAGTATAATGACGAATAAAAGACTAAAACGATTCCGATCTCTCTGATTAAGTATGCTATATAGCTTTTTGATATGTTCCGTGCTTTAATGCGTAAGAAAAAAAGAATTTCTAAATAAAAAACCGCGCCGTCCCAAATTTTTCACCAAAAAAGATAATTTCACATGTTTTGTAATATTACGAATAGATATGGAATTTAGCTGGCCTCAAGATTATCTCGATGAGAAGGAAGCAATCATCAAATTTGCACAAAAAGAACTTAATAAAGAAATCAATGGTTTATTTCCTTCTGATTTGTGGTTATCCTGCGCTCAAAGAGGCATTTTAGGTTTCAGTGTTCCTAAACGATATGGAGGTCATGAAGAGAAAGTTAATTTCAGCAAGTCTCTATTGCTTATGGAAGGTCTGGGTTATGGTTGCAAAGACACGGGCCTTACATTTGGATTAAATGCACAAATGTGGACAGTTCAGGCTCCAATATATAGTTTTGGTTCAGATTATTTAAAAGAAAAGTATCTTCCTCGGTTATGTGAGGGTTCCATTATAGGAGCTCATTGCCTTACAGAGCCGGATTCCGGTTCAGATGTTTATGCCATGAACACTGTGGCAGAGAAAAAAGGCGATTTCTACATACTGAATGGTAAAAAATGCCTAATAACATTTGGACCCATATGTAATATGGCCATTGTTTTTGCCATTACAGATCCTAAAGTAGGTAAATGGGGCATTTCTGCTTTTATAGTTGATGCTGATTCACCTGGTTTTATTAAAAGTGAAAAAAAAGAAAAAGTTGGTCTAAGGAGTATACCGATAGGTGAAATCACTTTCAATGAATGCAAAGTACCTGAGCAAAACCTACTTGGCAAAGAGGGATTAGGTTTTAGCATCCTAAATCATTCATTAGAATATGATCGCTGTACTATTTTGGCTAGCCAACTAGGAGTAATGGAGCGACAGTTAGAAGAAGTGGTAAATTTTGCAAAATCAAGAAAGCAATTTGGAAAATCTATTTCCAAGTTTCAAAGCGTATCTAATAGGGTTGCTGAGATGAAAGTAAGATTGGAAACTTCGAAGTTATTATTGTATAAAACAGCGTGGCTAAAAGAACAAAATAGAGCTACTAATTTAGACTTTGCACTTCTGAAATATTATATCAGTGAGGCATTCGTGGAGTCAAGCCTGAGCGCCTTTCGGACATATGGAGGAAAGGCTTACCTCAGGGAGTACGGTCTTTTTAATGACGTAGAAGATGCTCTTGGAGGTATTGTCTATGCGGGCACCTCCGATATTCAAAGAAATATTATTGCAAGTATGCTCGGTCTTTAAATTTACTTCATGAACTGCAGTCTTTCGGATTATCTATCTTCATCGGCTTTAGCATTTCCAGATAAAGTAGCATTTAAATGTGGAAAGGGTCAGATTAACTATCGTTCTCTGAATAAAAAAGCGTCCGCACTTTCAGCAACACTTATTGATCATGGAATAAAAAAAGGAGATAGGGTGGGCATATATATGCATAGGTGCCTGGAGACTGTAGTGGCTATTTACGGCATTATGAGGTCCGGTGGTGTCTATGTGCCTATTGACATTAAGCATCCTAAGGCGAGAGTAGAGTATCTAATCAGAGATTGTGGAATTAAGACCATCATTACCCATGAGACTCAAGAAAATAAAGTCGCTTCAATTCTTGATTCACTCACCGGCTTGCTAGTGATAGGGGCAAGAATAGCAAAACAAAAGAGTATAAATTGGTCGCAAGCCACTGAGAATGAATATGAAAAAACACGTACAATAAATATTCTGGAAGATGATTTAGCATACATTCTATACACTTCAGGATCTACTGGTCAGCCAAAAGGAATAATGCACACCCACAGAAGTGGAATGGCGTATGCCGAATTAACAGCATCAACATATGAGATTACTCATTTAGATATTATTGGTAATCACGCACCTATATTTTTTGATATTTCAACTTTAGGTTATTTTACCGCTGTTTATATGGCAGCCACAACCATCATTGCTACAGATGCAGAAGTTATATTTCCACAGCTTTTAACAGAACTTATTGAAAAAGAAGCTGTGACCATCTGGTATTCTGTGCCGCTAGCTATTATTCAGATGATGTCATATGAAAAGTTTTTTGAAATGAAATTCAAAAAATTGAGATGGTTGTTATATGCAGGAGAACCATTTAACCCCCAAAAGCTTAGAAAGTGGATGTTGTATTTTAAAAACGTAAAAGTTAGTAACATATATGGACCAACTGAAACCAACCAATGCACCTACTACAATTTGAATGAGATTCCTTCTGGAAAAAGCCCAATTCCAATAGGCATGGTGTGGAAAAACACAGAATACAAAATCTTGAATGAAATGGATCAAGTCTGTGAAAGCGGCGAAGTAGGTGAACTACTCATCCGGAGCTCTACACTAATGGCTGGTTATTGGAACAAACCAGAATTAACAAATAGATCTATGTACTTAGAACAAATGGAGGGTGGTTATGTTAAGAAATATTACAAGACTGGTGATCTGGTTTTTGAAGATAAAAAGGGAATACTTCACTTCAAAGGTCGGAAAGATCACCAGATCAAATACAGAGGTTATAGAATTGAAATTGGTGATTTAGAAAGTGCCATTAATCAAATTAAAGACATAGAAGAAAGCGTGTGCTTTTTACACGAAGAAGATGAAATACGCTTAATAGCATTGATTAAAACCTATCAGAATAAAGCTATTGAAACAAACATGATTGTTAGTGAATTAAGGAAAATGATTCCGTTATACTCCATTCCACAAGAGTTTTATATCGTAAAAGATTTCCCAAGAACAGCAACTGGTAAAATTGATCGCAAAGATCTTAAACTGCCTGAATGAAAAAAGAAATAATAGATTTTATACAAGAGACATTACTGGGAGGTATTCAGGGTGTAACGATAGAAGAAGAAGACGATTTGCTAAGCACTGGTTTTATCGAATCTATGGGGATGATGCAGCTCATCAATTTTGTGGAAGAGCATTATCAAGTCAATGTGACTCCACAAGATATGACTATCGAAAATTTCAGAACGGTAAGAGCAATTGAGGATTACATATTGAGAAACAAGTAAAATATTTTGGACGCTTACAAACCATCAAATACCCAACAACTCATATGGGCAGGTCATCAATTGAACCTGGAGTCTCCACATTCCAACATGGCCTTTGCATTTTATCTGGATGAGCATGTAGACATTGATACATTCACAGAAGCTTTGTTTAATACAATAAGGAACTGTGATGTCCTAAATATGAGGTTTCACAATGTAGAGCAAGCGTATTTCTCCGATCAATTGCCTGATGTGGAGATACAAGAAAGCCTGGTAGACCCAGAGGCATGGATGATTGACGAAACCAGACGTCCATTTGATCCCAAGAAGTCTTTATATAAAACTGCTATTTTACAAAGTGATTCAAAATCTAAAATTTGGTATTTTAAAATACATCATCTAATCACTGATGGTTGGTCCTTTGCCTTACTCCAAAAGAATGTTTGTGAAAGATATGAGGAGTTACTTAAGGGAAGTGATGATGAACCCAAACTATTTGAGTTCAAGGAGTATTTAAATCGCACAGAAAATAAGAATTCAAACCCACCTGGTTTATGGAAACAGAAGCTGGAGAAATTGCCTTTACCTAACCCTTTTTTTGGCAGAATTTTTAAGGATTTCATCAACAAAACGCATAGAGTACACATTAATCTCACCATTGAACAAGTTGACGAAATAAAAAGACTTTTAGAGCATGATGATTTTAAATCTTGGACCTACGAACAGTCACTTTACATTTTCTTTCTTAGCATCACTCATATTTTAGTTGGAAGATTTACAGGAACAAATATCCCTGTCGTAGGTACGCCTTTTCATGGTAGAACGGACATAAAACAAAAGAATACGGTAGGACCGTTTTTAAAAATATTTCCTTTAAAAGTTGAATTACAAGAAAAAGACAGTTTTTCAGAGGTCTTTAATAAATGTAAAATCGAATCAAATGATATTCTAAAGAATAGTATACATGACGCAAGCTCAGTGGAATTACTTAAAAAATTTAATTCGGTCTTCAATTTTATAACCACTAAGTTTTATCATAGTGAAACGATTTCTATGAAATCTGAATGGTTGGATAGTGGCTTTTGTGATCCAGGTCATGCGGTCAAAATACAAGTATATAATTTCAATGATGAAACAGTTCCAAAAATCACCATTGACTTTTCAGAACAAATTTTTGATGAGTCACACCGTTTGATGTTTATCCACGCCTTCAACACCCTGCTAAAAAACATATTAGATTCTGAGGGAGCTGCAAAAATAAGTAGTATCTCAATTGAAGATCTTAAGTTGGTTGATGAATTTAATAGAACTACAAAAGAGTTAGCGACTACTAAAAGTATCATTGACGAATTTGAAACGCTGGTCAATGATCATCCTCACAAAACAGCAATAATCTTTGAAGGAAAGAAATACACTTATAGAGATTTAGATTTGCAATCTAATCAGATAGCTCATTTTATTTCCAGGCAAATATGCCCTGAACAGGGTGGTAGAATAGGAGTTTGTTTAGATCGTTCCTTTGAATTGATCATCACACTTCTTGGCACTGTTAAAAGTGGCGCTGCATATGTCCCATTAGATACGAATTTACCTCTACAGAGAATAAATCAAATTTACCGGGAGTCTGATTTGTCTGGCATTTTTGTCAATGAAAATATCATTTCCTCAATGGATGCAGAGGTTAATACACTGTCCGTCAGTCAAGTTTTATCTGAAAGTGAAGATAGTGCAACTATCAATAAGTCGAATGCAGGGAATTTATTCTACATCATATATACTTCAGGCTCTACGGGGAGTCCCAAGGGAGTTATGAACAGAATGGCTGCGGTCATGAATAGACTTTATTGGGCAAGAGACTATCATCAACTAAATCCGGAAAAAGATCTGATCTTACATAAAACAAGTATCGGTTTTGATGTTTCTGTATGGGAACTTTTCTTACCACTAATGACAGGTGTCCCCTTGTTGCTGGCAAAGCCAAATGGCCAAATGGACAGCTCTTATCTTATTGATCTCATTGAAAAATTTGGTGTTACAATAATTCACTTTGTGCCTTCTATGTTAGAGGTTTTTTTACTGACGTTGAAAGAAGGTGCATGTCCTACTTTAAGACAAGTCGTTTGTTCTGGTGAAGCACTGAAGCCTGAACATGTAGAAAAATTCAAATCACTTTTGCCTTATTGCACACTTCATAACCTATATGGCCCCACTGAGGCCGCAATTGACGTTACTGCATTACAGGTTTACCCTGGAAAGCAATTTTCAACCAGCATCCCTATAGGCAAGCCGGTTTATAATACTCAGATTCGAATTTTGAATTCTGATTTGCAACAAGCGCCAATTGGTGAAAAAGGAAACATATTTATTGGTGGAGCACAATTAGCTGAAGGGTACTATAAAAATAGCTCGCTTACCGATAAAAGCTTTGTTACTTTAAAAGAATTCAATGGTCATAAATTTTATAACACTGGAGATGAGGGCTACTGGTTAAGCGATGGCAATATTATATATTCGGGAAGGAGTGACTCTCAAGTGAAATTGAGAGGTAATCGTGTGGAACTTGGGGAAATAGAAAATGTTTTGTTAAGTGTCCCTAAAATAGAAAAGGCCGCAGTTGTTCTTATTAATGATGATGACATCAAGTATTTATCAGCTGTCATTGTTGCATCAGAAAACTTATCAGAAAAAGAAATTCTGAATTATCTGCAAGCAAGGCTTCCTCATTACATGGTTCCTTCATATGTCGTTTTCGAGGAAGATATGCCACTTAACCTAAGTGGTAAAATAGATAGAAAGCAGCTCGTGCTCATCACGAAGAACAAAGTGAAGAAACCAGAATTACAGGTAGAGCCACCTACCACTGAAATAGAGATGATTGTCCATGATATCTGGTGTGATGTTTTAAATCAAAATAAAATAGGTTTACATGATTCATTTTACAGTCTGGGAGGTGATTCCCTGACTGGAATTAAAACAGTTGTCAAGGTAAACTCAACATTAGACCTAGAGCTACCAGTAGTCAGTATTTTAAGAGAGCATACAATCTACAGATTTTCAAAGTATATTGAAAATACATTAATGAAATTGCTCGCAGAATAATTATGGCTCACATTTTATGTATCACTTCCGGTTTAACTGGGATAAGCAATGCTAGTCTAGAACTTTGCAAAAGGTTGCAGAATGAAGGAAATACTATTGTTGCAGGAGCTGTCAGAGACAAAAGCAATTTCTATGAGTTGAATGGATTTGAATTTGTTAAATTTCCAGAGATAAAAGTTAATACAGTTCCCAAAACGTCCCCGGCCTTCCAAAAAATGGGAAAAATAGGAACCTTGCTTTTTAGCATTCTATTTTTTCGTAAAAGAAGAAGAGACGCCTACATTGCGGTCTATCCCGATAAGTTTATTGAATATATAAGTAGGCATAATTTTGATGCTATTATAATCGATATTGAACTCCATGAGTTTATTATTTCAGCTTATGCACTAAAACAAAGAGTGATTTTATTATCTCAGTGGTTTTCCATCTGGAGATCTAAAGGCTTACCTTACCTATTGACTTCTACTATTCCGAATAAGGAGAATCTTGACGCCATCGAGAAGGAATGGGATAATCTTGCTGAGGAAAGAAGAAAAATGAACTGGATGAAGAAATGGTTATCTTTTGGGACGGATCGAAGGACAGTATTGAAACGAATGGCCAGAAATATGGGTTTTCCAAGAAAATTCATTGAGTTGGATTTCTGGCCAGGTATTTTCCACTACGACCAATTACCAGTTTTTTCCATGACCCTAGAAGGCCTTGAGTTTCCTCATGAGAAAAGGCCCAATCTCTTCTATATTGGCCCCATGGTATTTGAAGAGAGAAAAGAACAAATTTTCGAGAAGAATTTCATAACATTAATAGAAGATCAAAAAGCAAAAGGTCAGAAAATCATAGTTGGCACATTTAGTACATTAAATTCGGAGAATACCGCATTCTTCAACAAACTAGTTTCTATTTTCAGATCACAGCCTGAATGGTCACTATTTATAGGCATTAGTAATCTGGACTATAAATTAAGGGCAAGCTTGCCCCAAAATGTATTTGTATTCAACTTTTTACCTCAAATCAAAGCCCTCCGATATGCTGATATCTCGATAAATCATGGGGGAATTCACACCATCAATGAATGCATTCATTTTGGAGTACCAATGTTGGTTTATTCAGGAGGTCGTTCCGATCAAAATGGATGCGCTGCGCGTATACAGTATCACCAGGTAGGATTGCGAGGTGATCGCAATACCGAAAGTGATGATCAAATCAAAAAGAAAATTCGCAAATTACTCAGCGACGAGAACTTTCAAAATAATGTTTTAAAATTTCAGAAAGAGTATTTACTTCAAAAGCAAAAACAATCTTTAACCAAGTTGATTGATCAATTAGAACTCCATTATATCACTGAAACAATATGATTAAAGTCAGGCTCAAAGGTGGTTTAGGGAATCAGATGTTTCAATATGCCTTCGGTCAAGCAATGGCCAAAAAACTGTCTACTGACGTGAAGTATGATCTAAGTTCACTATTGAACAGAAGAAAGCAGAAAGGATTTGTCTATAGAAATTATGATCTGGATGTATTTAGACTAGAACCACAATTTGATATAAACAGAAACATCATTTCTTCACTTCATGGAATTAAAAATGCTAGAATTTCAGGCCTGATCATGAAATACGTTCAATGGCAAAATACTTTTTTCAAAGAACGATTCTTTCATTTTGATCAGGAACTTTATGAAAACCCGAGAGATGAGGTATTGTATGATGGTTGGTGGCAAAGTCACCGCTATTTTGATGCAATAGAGGATGATTTAAGAGCAGACTTTACGTTCAGAGAGAAGGTCATTGACCATTCGACGAAACTTTACCATGATATTATTGATAGTAATTCAATTTGTCTCAACGTAAGAAGAACAGATTTTTTAAAAAACGAAGTTTTAAATGCTACAGATTTATCCTACTTTAAGAAAGGAGTAAAATTTATGCAGGAAAATGTCGATTCACCAAGCTTTTTTATCTTTTCGGATGATATCAATTGGTGTCGAGAGAATTTTGGATTTTTAGATAAAAATACCATTGTCGATCACTCGCATAAAGGAAAAAAGTTTGAAAATTATTTAAACTTAATGAAATCATGTAAGCACTTTATTATACCAAACAGCTCATTTGCTTATTGGGCAGCGTATCTGAGCAATTATTCCAATAAAATAGTTGTAGCGCCTAAAAAGTGGTTTACAGATGATTCTATCATCACAGATGATTTAGTACATAAAGACTGGATACGCTTATAATTGAAAAACCCACTATACATACGAAAACATTTAGATTGCCTGATTGTATCTTCAGGTGGGGTAGGCACAACCTTATTGATAAAAGAACTTTCAAAGTGGCTCGTATGTAATTGTCCAGATAATACGGATGGATACAAACATATGTTTTTGCCGCCCCTAAATTGTCCTGATCTTAAAGTGATTTACATTTATGGTGATCCAGTGGTAGCAACCTTATCTCTTTTTAGGAGAAAGTATCAAACTACCCAAAGCTTGCTTCTCAGAAAATACATTCCTGACAATCCGGTTTTGGATATAGACATGACCATTGAGGAATATGCCCAAAAAAAGAGAGATATCCTTCATTTGCAAGATCACTTTACCAATTGGTTTTCCAGATTTCAAGCACACCAATCACTTTTTCTTTCATACGAAACGCTGTTTGAAAATTTAGAAGTTATCCAAAATTTCTTACAAGTCCCCAACGATTTCATCAGTGACTTTCCTCCTTTAAGAGAAAGGAAGTCTAAATTGGAGGATACCACTACTAAAACTGTTCACTTGCTTTGTCAATCCTACGAAGCATTTATTGAGCAACAAAAGGCCATTCCAAAACCCTTAATTTTGGAGAAACAAACGCATTACTTCCCATTTCGATATAAAATTTATAGAAGAACTTTGTTTCACTATCTAATTTCTAAAATTGAGCTGGCTAGAAAATTTAAGCAATATTTACATAGACGAAAGAAATGAAACTTTTAAGTAGAGTTCTGGTTGCCTCTGGTAAGAGAGTAATGAAACTTGGTAAAGCTATGCAGCGCCAGGATAAAGAATGGACGGAGATATTGAGAAAATGGAAAGAAGAAAATAAGTCCAGAAATTATCGTTACACCTACCCTGATCTTGGTAAGAATAGCCTGGTATTGGATTTGGGAGGTTACGAAGGTCAATGGGCAAGTGATATATATAGTAGATATAGATGCAAAATGCTTGTTTTCGAGCCCAATCCCAGCTTTTGTAATCAGATTAAAGAAAGATTTGAATTAAACCCAGATATAGAAGTTTACTGTTTTGGTTTGGCACCGAAGGATCAGCAGATTTCTTTAGGGATAGACAAAGATTCTACCTCCGTTTATAAATGTGGAAATAAATCCATAATTGCAAACTTAAAGGGCATCTCTGAGTTTATAGATCAAAGAAAAATAGATGAGGTTGATTTGATGAAAATCAATATCGAAGGAGGGGAGTATGAACTCTTAGAATATTTGATCAGCTCTGGATTAATTAATAAAATTAAACAAATACAGGTCCAATTTCATCACTTTATGCCTAATGCGAAAAAAAGAATGTACGAGATTCAAAGTCAACTACAAAAGACTCATTACACGACCTATCAATTTCCTTTTCTATGGGAGAATTGGAAAATATTATAGGATGATTAGCGTATATTTTTGAGCGCCTTTTTTTGTAACAATTGTCAAAATATAGGTGCCCGCTGATATCTGATTATTTAAAATGATCTGATTATTTGGCGTTTCGAACACTTTTTGATCTACAAGATTCCCCGATGAACTTTCTAATTGATATTCCTTGAAGTATTCAATTGTTGTTATTGTGCCACCCTTTTGGACAGGATTTGGATACAAAAAGGCAGTATCTTTTCTATCAATTTCATCTGAACTAGAAAGAACAATTTTTTCAGTTTTTGTATTAGCATGACATAAATTCGAAGCTTCCAATGTGACCTCAAATTCCATAGAAGAATCATAAGGAATAAAGATTTCATCTTGTGTCGAGGTGCTTCCGTCTGGTAGTGTCCATGTAATTTGATCAGCGTTTTGTGATGAATTAATAAGGTGTAAAATGTTGTCGTTCAAAGTATAGGAAAAATCGGCTTTTACATTATAGGGTTGGACGGTATCGATAAAAATATGGGCTCCACTGCTTAGATTTCGAAAAGTCCCGCTGGGAGATGTAACAAGATCTACACTTCTTATTAGATAGGAGACATTTAAATCGTCTAAGTATACACATGAATCCATAAAACTGTTTGAGGAAATGGGATGATCATTTATGAGGGTGTATTTTTTTTCATAATCGCCCTTTCTATATATGAAGTAACCCAATACATCTTCATTGAAAGGAGGTTCCCAATTTATACTGATTATACCCCCATCTTGAGAATATTCTAAATTGCGAGGAGGAACAGAAACAAATGATTTCAAGGTAGGGTCACCAAGAAGGTTGCTGTGTATGGACCTTGGAAAATAACCAGCTTCATAGATAGATGAGTTGTTTTGAGAAAGCCTGGTAATATAACCTAGAGGAAATCCCATAGCCATTGGATGGAAATGCCAATTTGGAGCACCAGTATAGTTGGTTGCAAGTACGTCACCAGAGGCTAATATTGATCGCAGGAAATTATTTGGGTAATCATAATCTCCGAAATAGGATCCAAAAAAACCAGTAAAGGTCACCAAAAAGTCCTTTTCTGCATAAGTGGAACTGTTTCCCAGACCTGTGCCGCTCGTATAAGAGCCACTTGCGCCACCATAATACCAGAGATAAGAATTTGTAAACGCATCATTCCATTCCTGATAAACAATACTATCGAGTGATACCAGAGCACTAAAATTTCTAATGCCGTTTTGACCAAGTCCACCATTCCATGGGTTTGTGTTTTTTACTATTGCTTTCCTTCTAGGCTGATATTCACCTTTCCTGTATTTGATATTTTTGAGTATGTAGTCTTCAAGGAGTTCATATTCATTTTTTTCAAATACATCCAATTCAGAAAAGTCTATGCGTCCAACAGCTATTTCTATGTCACTCGGAATGTAGGACTGATCAAATCGACCGTCACCTGGAACATTATGGTTTCTATCATTTTCAGAGCTGGTATTACTTACCAACGTGTCGGTCCACATACCATCCAAATCTCCGTAGTACAAATCAGCTGGCCATGCACCTTTATGATCAGTGTGAGCATCGGGATTTATATTACCTGAGTGTGGAACAGGCACATCACCTAATAGAATGATGGAATGAATTTTTGACATTGATTTAGCGGTTTCTAAAATAGACTCCTTAACTGCTATGGCAGAGGCGCTATTTTTAACTACTATCGATTCTGTATAAAATCCATCTGCTTCAAGAGCGTCTACAAATCCACGGATCACATCACTAATATTTGCCATTGTTTTTTCTTCGATCACAAGCAAGACAGGACTAATGGATGGCGAAATTGGATATTCAATACCAGAGTATAGATATCCATATCCCACTAACGTGTCAACAAATTTTATGACTCTGTATTCTATAATTTGGTTAATAGGCACAAGCTGGTCTAAATAAGAGGTTTCACTACCGTCGCTCACCATCAAAGGTTCTCCCCACGATTGATCATCCAACGTTTTTCTGTAAAGTTCATATCGAAATCCTTCAGGATCATGTATCCAATTAATTTGCAAAGCTGTATCAGCCACTACTTCAGCGTACATCTTGACTGATCGATGGGTATCGAAAATGTTTTGTGAGTGTAACTGAGAGCAGAGAATAATTATCGGAAATAAGAATACAGCTTTCGACATTTTATTATTTAATGATGATAGAGCATTAAAATTGTTTCCTTTAGAAAACTTTCATTGATATACCCTTCGTATTTAGGTTATAGTTTCTTTACAATAAATGAACAAGTTTTGCCAATATATATTTTATATCTTTAATTAATGGTTAATGGTCCAAAAGCCTATATGGAATCCGAAGAAAAGAAAGTTCTTGCTTATATTTTGATAGCGGTCATGTTTTTTGCTACATTTTCTCCGGTTACAATTGAATTGTACCATCTAACAAGCCATGCAGATGATATTATTTTAGGGGAATACCACTTTCACAACCACGATAGCAATGAAGTTGGGCACTCGCATAAGATATTAAAGCAATCTGATAATGATAAAGAGTCTAAAAACAAACATGTAAATACAGATTTGACAATCAAGAATAATAAGATTTTTAAATCAGATTGCAATGTCGATATTATTCAACGGGTATTTACTGAGCATTGCTTTTTTTATCAAAAGATTTTCTCTATTTTTCATAGAGAAGTTCTGTTACCACCTCCAAATCCTGCTTTAGTCTGAAAAAATATTATTCATTCTAAAGTTTACAAACATGAGAAAATCAATTCTTTTTGTAATACTTTCTGTGATTTCTTTAAATGTTATAAGTCAAGATATTACAGGAAGTATTTATTCAGTATCTGGAGAACCAATTGTAGAAGCTTACATTTTCACTTCAGAAAAAAATATTCATAGTCATTCTGATATTTCAGGAAATTTTATTTTAAAAGGTGCAGAAGTAGGAGACACAGTTCATTTCAGCTACTTAGGTTTTGCCACTGCTAAGCACATCGTCACGGATGAGGATTTTGAGCGAGAAGTAGAAATCAAGATGAAGCCTAAATATTTCGAGCTCGATCAGGTTTATATATCTAATTCAGTTAAAACACCTTACCAGGTAGCAAATATAGACCTTAGCGTTGACCCAGTTAGTTCTTCTCAGGAAATTTTGAGAAAGGTTCCAGGATTATTTATTGGCCAACATGCAGGTGGAGGAAAAGCAGAGCAGATTTTTTTGAGGGGCTTTGATATCGATCATGGAACTGATATTACGTTATCAGTAGATGGTATGCCTGTAAATATGGTGTCACATGCACATGGTCAGGGATATGCAGATCTGCATTTTGTAATTCCTGAAACCATTGACCAAATTGATTTTGGAAAAGGTCCATATTATGCTGATCAAGGTAATTTTAATACTGCTGGTTACGTAGCTTTCAAAACAAAGGATAAGATCGATGAAAGTAAAGTTGGTGTAGAGTATGGTCAATTCAACACATCGAGATTTTTCGGATTGTTCGATATTTTAGGTTCAGAGAAAAACAAGAACGCTTATGTCGCCTCTGAGTATTTGTTGAGTGATGGTCCGTTTGAAAGTCCTCAGAATTTTTCCCGGTTAAATGTGATGGCGAAATACAATCAAACTTTCAATTCAGGAAACAGGCTTTCTTTACTTTTCAGTCGGTTCCAAAGTAAATGGGATGCCTCTGGACAAATTCCGCAAAGACTGGTTGAAAACGGAACGATATCAAGATTTGGAGCAGTAGACGATACCGAAGGGGGGAATACTGCGAGAACCAACGTTTTATTGGATTATACGAAAATTATTGGCATGAACAGTTTCGTAAAAACCAAGTCATACTATGTCAAGTATGATTTTGAACTGTTTTCCAACTTTACATTTTTTCTGGAGGACCCTGTTAACGGAGATCAAATCAGACAACATGAGGATAGAGAAATATATGGATTAGAATCCAGTCTTTTTCAGACCATTGACAATAGTTTTGGTGACATTGAACTCAATTTTGGGGTGGGAGTTAGACATGATGATATAGATGATAACGAATTATCGTGGACGATAAATAGGAAGACATTGAGGGAGAGGGTCGCTTTCGGAGATGTAAATGAAACCAACTTTTATTCCTTTGCCAATGCGGAATTTGACTTTGGACCATTTATGATTAATCCAGGACTTCGATTTGATTATTTTAATAGTCATTATGTAGACCGTCTCAGTACGGCATATAGCTCTGAAAAAGCCTCTAATGCAATAGTTTCTCCTAAATTAAATGTGATCTATAATCCTGGACCTACGCTTCAATTGTACCTGAAATCTGGAATAGGTTTTCACTCGAATGATACTAGAGCTGTTGTTGTTAAAGATGGTTTGGAAATACTACCTCCAGCCTACGGGATCGACTTGGGGACTACATGGAAACCGATAAAAAGACTTTGGATCAATACAGCTCTCTGGTATTTATTTTTGGAACAAGAATTTGTATACGTAGGAGATGCAGGGATCGTGGAGCCAAGTGGTAGAACCAATCGTAGAGGCATTGAATTTGGCATGAGATACCAGATTGTGGATGAAGTTTTCTTTAATTCAGATATTACCTATACCCATGCTCGGTCTGTAGAAGCCGAAGGAGAAAATTATATTCCTCTTGCGCCCTCATTTACGGCAACTGGAGGGCTCAACTACAAATCATTTAACGGGCTGCAAGGAGGGCTGCAATATCGATATATCAGTGATAGGCCTGCAAATGAAGACTTTTCGATAACAGCATTAGGTTATTTAGTCATGGATTTGAATATGAGCTATCGGATTGGTCAGGTTACTTTGGGTTTTAACATAGAAAACCTGTTTAATACTGAATGGAATGAAGCACAGTTTGCCACAGAATCAAGGCTGAGAAATGAAAGTGTACCTGTGGAGGAATTACACTTTACTCCAGGTGCTCCATTTTTCTTCAGAGCTAATGTAGCCTATAGTTTTTAGATTGGGATTCTGATTTAGGTTGGTTTGGGAGAAAAGAATGAATGACCTCCATATATTCATTGATGATAAGACTTTCATCATATTGTCTGATCATTTTTTTTCTCCCAAGCTTACCCATCACAATTTTATCCTCTTCTGAAAGCGCTAAGAACAGCTCAATTTTATGGACTAGATCTTCTACACTCTTCGGTTTAGTAATAAAACCATTAACTCCATCATCTACAAGATCTCTGCAGCCTACATTATCGGTTGTAATAATTGGAGTTTCCATTGCGGCGGCCTCCATTAAAATTCTTGAAATGCCCTCCCTGTAAAACGAAGGGAATACTAAGCATGAGGCTCTTTGCAGGACTGGCCTGATATCTGAAGTTTCTCCTAGATATCTAATTATTTTCTGCTTTTGCCACTCTGCAATTTCATCGTAGCTAACAGCCTTAGGATTTGAAGAATCTATAAATCCTATCATTTCAAATCTCGTTCTCGGATGTCTGGATCTAACTATTTTAGCTGCTTCAACAAACTCACGTATTCCTTTATCCCAAATTAATCGACCGGCAAAAAGAAATCTTTGTACACCCTGAAAGCTTTTATTCTTTTTGGGTGAAAACCATTCAGTATTAATGCCTTCACTTTTTAGAACTCTGGCTTTTTTGGAACGAACGATTCGCTTATAAACAAAAACATCCCGATCATTTTCATTTAAAAACCAAAGCTCTTTGCTGACGTATGCAGCAAATCGATAAAGAAAAACGGTAATCCACCTGATCATGAAATTCTTAAATTCAAATAAGTGACCTAATCCTGTTGTAATGGATATAGAAGGAATTCGATGCCAAAAGGCCGCGATGCTCCCGTAGATATTTGGTTTGATTGTATAATGAAAAATGAGTTGAGGACGAATAGTTCTGTATATTTTCGACAATTGGAATATAATTTTCAGATCGTCGATGGGATTAATACTATAATTTTTGATGAATATTTCTCTGTAAGTGATACCCTCGGAAATAAGTTTAGAAGTAAATCTGTCTCGTGGCGCTACCACAGTTATATCAAAACCTTTTCTGGTCAAGGCACGGATTAGCCCTAATCTGAAATTGTAAAGACTCCATGAAGTATTGGAGACCAGTATTATTTTTCTCTTGTTTTTCAATCTTTTGTAAAGTACAAAGACTTTACCATTTTTATTTTAGCTTCTTTACTACTGCTTTGATCTCTTGCTCACCCTTTTTCGGATAAATCAAAAGTGCTCCAGGTTCGTCTACTACGATAAAGTCATCCAAACCCTTTAAAACCACGACTCGTTCGTTTTGAGCCCTAATAAAGGTATTTTTAGTTTCTGTGACATGATATTTACGAGCTTGAATCACATTTCCGTTTTCATCCTTTTCTAAATATGCATGAAGGCTATTCCAGGTTCCCAAGTCACTCCAGCCAATGTCAGAAGGAATGACATAGGTATTGGTAGCCTTTTCCAAAATGGCATAGTCCACTGAAATTTTAGAAGTCTTAGGGTAGACTTCGTCAATGTAATCTTGCTCATCTGCGGTTCCAAACTTTTGTTCTTCTTCACAAAGTGTTTTCAAGATATCTGCTGCATATTTTTCGTAGGCGTTTAAAATAGTCTTCAAACTCCATACAAACATGCCAGCATTCCAATAGTAGTTTCCAGCCGCCAGGTACTGTTGTGCAGTTTTGCGATCAGGTTTCTCACGGAAAGATTGAACTGGAAGAGGAGTATTTTGATCAGAGAGCTGAGAGGCTGCCTGTGGGGGAGCTGAGCGTTCTAAGTGCTTACCATCAAGATCGAGCTTCGAGCTTTTGTTCGTTTCGATATAACCGTAACCAGTATCCGGCCTGGTCGGCTGAATGCCTAGTGTCACAATGGCTTCATGGGCAGCAGCAAACTCAAAAGCGGCACTCAACTTCTTCAGATATTCGGTCTCCTTCAAGATCACATGGTCAGACGGTAATACCGCAAATACCGCATCGGGATTTATCGCTTTAATATGAAGTGCAGTATAAGCAACACAAGGTGCGGTATTATTCATTGATGGCTCACATAAGATGTTTTGCTCAGGCAGCTCAGGCAAATGTTTTTTCACCAGCGATTTATACCGAATATTGGTCACAATCAAAATCTGTTCCACAGAAACCAGTTCAATGCAGCGCTCAAATGTCAGTCGGATCAATGATTTTCCTACTCCTAGAATATCCAGGAATTGCTTTGGATGATCTACAGTGGATGCAGGCCAAAATCTGGATCCAATCCCTCCGGCCATAATGGCGATGTAATAATTATTGTTTGTCACTTCGATGAATTAATGGATATTTTTTGCTTAATAGTATACTCATCATTAGGTTTGATTTTTACTGGATCCAGATGTGTATTCGCAGCTTCTACACATACAAATTGCTCGAATCCATCGTCAGGCAGGTCTTTGATCTCTCGTGATTTTTTTGCTCCCGGATTCCAAATCACTGTGGATCCTGATCCTTCTTTGCTCACGGTAATCTCCCTTTTAAGAATAGGATCTTTTATAATGGATGGTTTAGCTGTCAAGTAGATGCGATCTGTCTCCCCATTGAAAATTAAGGTTCCCTTTTGCTGTTGATGTTCGTTCAAGACTTTATCGTAGTAAGCATTTTCCTCGTGTCCGTGAATACTGATCTTATGAATATTTCCTACTTGAAAATAAGTATGTAATGCTTGAGTGACCTCAAAGGTACGAAACATCGTGTTTTTAGTGATAAGGGTTAAGGTCAATGTTGGCCCGTCTTCCTCCACCAGCAAGGTAAGTGTTGCTTCATTAGTGAACAATTTGAATTTGTTTTCAGACTTTCTTTGCCAGGGACTGATTCTCGCTGTACCATGGGATGGTTTGCCTTGTCGTGGTCCAAACCACGGCCAACAAATGGGAACACCACCTCTGATGGCTTCACCCTCTTTCATGATCGCATTTGGACTTAGGTAAAGCACCTCTTGGTGTCCTTCAGGAATCCAGGAAACTAAATGAGCGGTATGTTCTGCAAATTTTAGCATAATAAAGATTTTTAAATAGGGCTACTTTAGAATGAACAGCCAAAAATGAATCAATAAAATGTTACTCAGGTTAAAATTCAAAGTGTACGTCGCAAATCTAATTTACAACCCCAACATTGATCTTAATTCCGAATCTTCAAATTCTCCACCTGCGAAATCATCGAAAACCTTTTTTGTTGCTTCGATGATGTGGCTGGCAATGAAAGGTGCTCCTTCTCTGGCACCTTGTTCCGGACTCTTGATACAACACTCCCACTCCATGACAGCCCACACATCGCGTCCGTATTGGGTAAGTTTCGAGAAGATGGTTTTCCAGTCGATCTGACCATCACCTGGTGATCGGTACCTTCCAGCCCTTTCACTCCAGTCCAGGTAACCACCAAAAGCGCCTTTCTTTCCTGTAGGGTTAAACTCAGAATCTTTGACGTGAAATGCTTTGATGAATTCATGATAGTGGTCTATGTATTCTAGATAGTCCAATTGCTGTAGTATAAAATGACTGGGATCATATAGAATACTCACTGCTTCATGATGGTCGGTTTCTTTCAGAAATCGCTCAAAGGTTACACCATCATGTAGATCTTCACCAGGATGTATTTCATAGCAACAGGCGACACCATTATCCTTAAATACATCCAGTATCGGTAACCACCTATGGGCTAATTCTTTAAATCCGAGATCAACCAATCCTTTTGGTCTTTGTGGCCAGGGATGGGCTGCATACCATAGCAAAGCTCCTGAAAAGGTGGCATGTGCATTGAGCCCTAATCTTCGGCTGGCGATCGCTGCATCTTTCACTTGTTGGATTGCCCATTCCGTGCGCTTTTGAGGATTTCGCTTACAGTCATCGGGCGCAAAATTGTCAAACATAAGATCATATGCAGGGTGTACTGCGACAAGTTGACCTTGCAAGTGCGTAGATAGCTCGGTGATTTCTAAGCCGTAACCGTTCACTTTCCCTTTAAGCTCATCGGCATAAGTTTGGCTTTCAGCTGCCAGACTAAGGTCCATCAGTCGAGACTCTCCTGTCGGAATTTGTATTCCCTTGTAGCCTAGGTCTGCTGCCCATTGACATAAACCGTCTAAAGAGTTAAAAGGAGGATGGTCATCCATGAATTGTGCTAGAAAAATGGCGGGTCCTTTGATTGTTTGCATATGTTTAAAGTTTTAAGTTATAAGTATTGAGTTGAAAGTACTTAGCTAGATTTTTTTATTGCAGAGATTTAATCAGACCGTTGAGCATTTTATTTACCTCTATATTCTTTTCTTGCAATCGAATGAAAGTTTCTTCCGATAAATATTCTAAATCTCTGGCTAGTAAAAGTAAATAGCTTGCTTCCTGATTAGAGCCTCTAGCTATATATAAACCTCAAAAAGTCTTTCGTTGTGTTTCTGGCTTGTCCTTCTACTAAGTTGATCCCAACGGAAGCAGACGCCCTTCTCAATTGACTAGTCAACCCATACATTTCTTCCTTAGGAAATTGTTTTGTAGCCTCGTATATATCTATCGAATTCAGATGAGCCTTTTGCCATACTTTTAATTGTTTATAATCACTCAAAACTCAAAACTTACATCTAGCAACTAACATCTAACTACTCCTCCTTATACCTCACCTCCTCATTTCTAAAAAATATAGAAAATAATATCATTACAAGTAAAGCAAAAGCCGCTGGTAAGAGCCATACACCTTGCCAATTATGTACACTTTCGCTTAAAAGATAGTAATCGGTGATTTTTCCGGCGACCCAGAATCCTATCAACATACCCACTCCATAGGTTGCCAAAGTGATTAATCCCTGAGCAGCGCTCTTTACTTTTTCGCCTGCCTTTGAGTCGGTATATATCTGGCCGGAAACAAAGAAGAAATCATAGCATATACCGTGCAAAGCGATGCCAATGATCAACATGAAGGCCAGCTCACCAGCATTACCGTAGGCAAAAAGGATATACCTGATTACCCAGGCCAACATGGCAACTAAAATGGTAATTTTAAATCCAAATCTCTTAAAGAATACCGGTAAGAGCAACATAAATATGACCTCGGATACCTGACCAATGGCCATTTTCCCTGTTGGATTATTAACCCCGATCTCTGCTAAAAAAGGATTGGTCGTCTGATAATAAAAAGCCAGTGGAATACAAATTAAAACAGATGAAATAAAGAAGATCAAGAAGTTGCGATCTTTCAGTAACCTCAGAGCATCCAGGCCCAATATAGTTCCCAGGTCAACCTTGTCCTTTTTATCGTACTTAGGAGGCGTTTTCGGGAGGGTAAAGCTGTAGAGGCCAAGAACCGCAGATGCTATGGCGGTCACGAGAAATGTATTTCTGAGTAGCCCTTGTTCTATTTGTTCGGGTGAATCCCAATGAAATAAAAAACTGATGGAAAGACCAGCTAATATCCAGCCTACGGTACCCCAAACCCGTATCAATGAAAATTCCTTTTCCGGATCTTCCATTTGATTAAAAGAAATACTATTCACCAATGCCAAAGTGGGCATATAAGCGATCATGTAACCCAGAACATAGGGATAGAAGCTGGTAAAATCAGTGCTATTATACATTTGATACATCAGAAAAGCACCAAGAAGGTGAAGAATGCCCAGAATTTTTTCTGCATTGATGAACCGATCGGCTATGAGTCCGATGATAAAAGGTGCAATGATGGCACCCCAGGATTGAGTAGAGAATGCCATGGCCGTTTGGCTTCCATTGGCCCCCAAATTATTAAAAAGGAAAGTACCTAAAGTGACGAACCAGGCCCCCCAGATAAAGAATTCGAGGAACATCATGATGGATAGGCGGGTTTTAATGACTGTTTTCGCGTTCAATTGTTATTTCTGTTTTGATTTCATGACTAAAATAGCATTAGAAGAAAAGTACGGATTATTTATCTTTCTGATAATGAGACAGTATAACTTTTCTATTTCATGTAGCCATTTAATGCTGCCGAGGTAACTGTGACCCAGGTAGCCATCAAAGGAGAGGACTTTGTAGCCTATGGAATCAAACCAACTAATTGTCGATTTAAGAGGTCCAGTACATTTTTTATAATAAGCTTTGAATTTTCCATGATCAATGGGATCGCGTTTCTGTAGCTTATAAACTATGAAATTCGAAAGCCGAGAGGGAAGTAGGAGATTCAGCAAGCTGGGAAGTCCGTATTTTGTAGCGAAGAAATGACAGACTATACTTTCGGGTTTCATCATGGACAAGATATTTTGATGAAAAGACATTGGATCATTAAGATGCTCAAGTAGCATTTGGGAGAAAATCAGGTCGAATTTCTGTGAGAGGGGCTCTATACTAAGATCATGAACAACTCTGGTTGATTTTGCAGTCGTAGCCTTTTGAAGCTCTAGCGGGTCTATGTCAAGAATGGTATACTCGAGTTTTAACGCCTCGACTTGTTGATCCGAAAAGAAAGGGTTTGCTCCTGCGCCTATCTCAAGAACAGAGGAGATTTTGTCATCTTTTGCTACCTCAGTGATCAGCTTTTCAAAATCCAGCCAGGAATAGTCAACAGACTTCAGCAACGGATCATAATTTTGAAATAATCTGTACTATCCGCTTCGCTGTTTGCCCGTCCCAAAGTTCTGGTATTTCACCCTTCTTCCATTGACCTGAAAGAAGCTTTTCTAAATAAGGAAGAATGTTCTTCGGATTGGTACCCACAATTTCATTGGTACCGATCGTTACTGTTTCAGGACGTTCAGTCGAGTCTCTCAAAGTCATGCAAGGAATACCCAGCACAGTAGTTTCTTCGGTGATGCCGCCAGAATCCGTGATGACACCCATGGAATGTTTTATAGCATGAATAAATTCTAAATAAGGCATTGGACCGGTGATAACGAGTTGATCATAATTCATGTTCAGTTGGTCGTACATTTTCTTCGTCCTGGGATGCATAGGGAAAAGTACTTTATGGTCTTTAATGTTCTCGTTAATGAGCCCCAGTAGATCACCAAGGTTTTTCATTGCATCTACGTTAGAAGGTCGATGAAGTGTCATAACGAGGTATTTTCCTTTCGTTAATTCCAGTTCAGGATCTTTAAGTCTTTCCAAATTCCCTAATAAGGAGTCGATCATGGTGTTTCCCACAAAAAAAACCTTTTCATCAGCGTGTCCCAGATCCTTGAGGTTTTGATTAGCAACCTCAGAAGTGGTGAAGAAAAAATCGGTAATAGCGTCGGTTACCATTCGATTAATTTCTTCCGGCATAGACTCATCGCCAGATCTGATACCACCTTCTACATGAGCCACTTTAACACCTTCCTTCTTAGCGGTGATGGAGCAAGCCATGGTAGAGGTTACATCTCCCACGACAATGCACAGTTCAGGTTTCCAATCCTGGATGGCTTCTTCATATCGAAGCATGATTTTTCCTGTCTGTTCAGCTTGAGTCCCGGATCCAACGCCCAGATTGATATGTGGTTCAGGGATGTTCAGCTGTTCGAAAAAGTCCTCAGACATTTTTTTATCGTAGTGTTGACCAGTGTGGATAAGGCGGTATTCGATGGGCGTCGAAGCAGTTTCATTAAACCGGTGAATAGCATGTATGATGGGACCTATTTTCATAAAGTTAGGTCGTGCGCCGGCGATGATATCTATTTTATTCATTTAAATGGCTTATATGATTTAACATGGTGGCTGCAAGTCTTTTTCTACTATAATCACTGGAAAGCTTTTGGCAACCTATTACCAGGTCCTTATAAATATGCGGATTTAGCATTTTATCTAATGTATGAATGAAATCTGCCTTGTTTTCTGGTTCAAAGCATAAACCAGCATTATATTTTTCAATTATCTTTTTTGACTCTCCTGAAACACCAAGAAGTATTGGTTTTTGCATAGCTGCGTTTTCGAAAATTTTCGAAGGAATTACGGACTTAAATGTATCATCCTTTCGAAGATTTACGAGAGCCACATCGAGGAGACTGATATAGTCAGGAATACTTTCCTTGGAAACAAAAGGCAAGAATGAAGTATTGCTTAATTTCAATTCTTTCGACCTTTTAATGAGTTTTAATTTTTCAGAGCCATCACCGAGGAAAATAAAGTGAAATTTATCTGATAAATTAGGATCGTTTATGGACTCAACAATAAATTCCAGGGCATGTGCCATTCCAAGGGTTCCAATGTATCCAACAATAAATTTTCCCTGAAGACCAAGGTGGTGCAAAAGCTGCTTATTTTTAGGAATAGGTTTGAATAATTCATGATCAACACCATTTTTAACTACATGTATTTTAGATGTATTTGTGAATTTTGAGATGTACTCTTTGAAGGAGTCTGTTACAGGTATGATTAGAGAGGCACTTCTATATAACTTTTTTTCAATCCAATGCAAGAATTTGAACAATTTGGAAGATCTCTTCATGGAACCTACGGCCACGATAGATTCCGGCCATATATCTCTCACTTCAAAAATCCACTTTTTTAATTTGAAAAACGCTAAACATCGTGCTGAAATAGCTGTAAAAAATTGAGGAGAAGTTCCAATAATAACATCACATCTTACGAACAGTCCCACAATAAATGACATGATTGCATAGCTCGCAAAGTCAAGAATTCGCTTCAGAAAACCACTATTGGGAGCTATGTATGACCAGACCCTTATCACTTCAATTCCATCCATGGTTTCTTTTTGGATCGCTTTATTTTTGTATCCATTATATAACTTACCCATTGGAAAATTTGGAGCACATGTTATCACAGTAACTTCTACTCCGAGTTTGACCCATTCTTTACAATGTTCATATGTTCTACTTGCAGGGGCGTTTACTTCAGGGGGGAAGTTATCCGTTAGAAAGAGAATTTTCAAGTTGTGTTTGTCATTAAAGCTTTAAATAAAATTCCAGCAAAGCCCTATTCTAATTCCAATTAACTAGTGTTTCTAATTTATTTGAAAAAGTGACTTTGATACATTTTGCCGTTATAAGCTGATTAAATGCGCTGGCAAACTGATAATCTTCTATTTTAAATTGATCTGTTGAAAGTTCTATACACGCCCCATCAAATAGGATACGCTTCTTTTCCACTTTCTCAATAGAGATATCTGGATGAAAGTGCAACGTAGCACAACCACGGATTTTCGAGTCACGTAGTAAATCGATGATTCTCATGCTACCAATTTCTTTAATCCAGGATCTTCGATGAATAATATTAAATTTTTTAAATCCATCATGTTCTGCCTGAATATGATCATCAGAAGCAATGATGATACGGGTATTGGCTCTTTTACCTACTCTGAAGCCACTCCATACGTCACTTGAGTTTTCACCTTTAATGGTCACCGTATTATGTGCGGCCGTTGACCTTTCAGAATGCCTTCTTTTGTTTTTCTCATAGGTTGATATACCAGTGTCTACGATAAAGGGTTTATTCCTTATATTCATAACAAATGAAAGTGAATCAGCATGAGCATGTCCTGGTTGATAAGCAGGTGTAATATTACCTACATTGACCACACATTCCATTTCGGGTGATGATAATTTCCGAAAACCTGAAGAATAAAGTGCTATATTTTGCTTTCTAATCTTTAGAGAACTAAAGTATTTATTTAATACCAAGGGAGTCAATGAAGAATTTCTAGCAGAATCATTAAAATGCGGAAGACATCCATTAGAAAAAGTCATTTGAGTAAGCCAACTTTGCATTTTTCCCGCAAAGTCTTCTAATGTATTTTGGATTTCTTTTCCTTTCCACGGGTTTAAATTTAATAGCAGAATGAGATCTAGAAGTCGTCTAAAAATGATTAGGTGGTACATGGGGCTGCGTTCGTAGTGAGCACCATCGTTTAGAATTTGCTCTTCTAATTCTTTGAGAAGTAATTTTTTTGATTTCTGATATAATCTTTCATCTTTTAAATAATAAGAAGTGAAAATCAAGGCAAATGCATTTTCCAGAAGATGGTTAGCAAGTAGGTGATATTCTAAATTTTTCTCCAATCTTTTGGTATCTAAGGCGATCAGTTTATCCAACAATGGAATATTAAGATGATAAACACCTACAAATTTTATAAGATTGATTATTCTTAATGAGGTGGGGTAGGGTTCGAGACCATCTTTTAAATTGCAGTAATTCTGATAAAAGTCTGTAAGCAGAGATATAGAATGTTCAAGATTGCTATCTTTTTGTAGCAGAAAATCAAAATAGTTGAGATGATAGGTCCAGAGCTTGCCAAATTTTGAAAAATTCCAATCGACACGCTCACTAAAAGAGTGAGTCAGATTAAGAAATGAAAATGATAGTTTATGGTTAGAGGAAGAGTGAGGTATCAGGTTTTGAAAATAAATTTCTGATTTAAAGCTAATACTCGTTCCGTGTATCTCAGGTACCTTGTATGCAGGCTTCATCCTATACCATAACTGATAAAAGATTTGAATAGGTTTTAGATGAATGATGGTATGGAAGTATCTTGAAATGGATATCACCCCAGCTGTTAAATTTGAATCCAAACTTTTTCCTGCAAAGACTTAACACAAGCAATTGAAGCCTTACTCGTATTAATTATTTCATGAAATGGGATGAGATGTTGATCTCCTGATTGAATCATTTCACTCCACCTTCGAAACTGTTCAAAATGCCCTTTATCCTGTGATTTTTTTCTATTTCTTGAACGGTATCCGTAATACTTAATACTTCTAAAATTATCAATGATGATATTCTTTCCCTGATCATATATTTCAATTCTTTCTTTGGAATAGGACTTATTACCATCGGAAAAGTAATGAATCACACCTTGTGACCCATTCGCATAACGCAGTAAAATACTTGCATTGTCTGTCTGCGCACCAGGTTTTTTACCTTGTGCGTTCATGACCACCTCATCCACAAGGCTACCAGTCAGAAAAGTGATAAGATCTATGTAGTGACATGCCTCTCCAATTATTCTTCCCCCACCTTCATTTAAATCGTGAACCCAATGATCCTGAGGAATGGCACCAGCATTCATAGTTGCGATAACATTGATAGGTTTTGCAGCGCTTCCTAACTGGGTCTTAGCACTTTGAATAAAAGGAGAAAATCTTCTATTGAAACCTACTGTCAGCGAAGAATTTGCATTTTTGTATGCTTCCTCAATTTGATTGATTTCTTCAAAAGTAAGCGCTAGAGGTTTTTCTACGAAAACGTGCTTGTCTTTCTGTAGCGCCTTTATAACCATTTCAGCATGCATGCCATGACGAGTCGTTATAATAACAGCATTGCAAGCAGGATCATCCAGCACATCTCTATATTCAGTCGATGAATAATTAATTTGATATTTTTTAGCTAAAACAGTCCCTGATAGCCCTTTTGAAGAGACTATGTATTTCATTTGAACACCTAATTTGCTTAATACAGGTGCAATCATAGATGCCGTGAAATTACCAGCCCCGATGATGCCCACTATTCCTTTAGAAGGATTAAAAGGATTGTCTTTTACTTTAACTGTTGAGATTTCTGTGTCTACACTATCTGTATACTCCAGAATGGATGCGATCGACTTAGTGGAAGACATTTCGCCATAGATTCGATGGTATTCTAAAAGTGGAACTTTGTCTGTGATTAAAGGAAGGGTGTTGATGCTTTTTTCAGATATTGCTTTTAACACAGCTTCAAAATTTCTTTTTTCAGTCCACCTTACAAAACCTATTGGGTAATCCAGGCCTTTATTCTCATAGTTGTAATCATATCGTCCAGGACCGTAGCTACATGAAACTTGAAAAGTAAGCTCCTTTTCATACATATCAGCTCGATTCATATTCAGACCTATCACACCGACCAGCACAATACGCCCTCTCTGTCTGGACATTTGAGCCGCTTGTGAGATGATATCATTACTTTTTGAGGATGCGGTAATAAGAACAGCATCCGCTCCTATGTTACCTGTTCTTGCAAGAACCGAGTCTACCACATTGATGGTTGAAGCATTGTAGGCAGCAATTCCCCAACTTTTTGCCAGTTCTATTTTTTTAGTGTCAAAATCCAAACCAATAACCTGGCAACCGTTCGCTTTAAGAATTTGAGAAGCAATCAGACCTATCAAACCAAGTCCTGTAACCACTACCGTTTCACCAAATGATGGGGCAATTAATCGAATACCTTGTAAGGCAATGGCACCAATAACTGTAAAAGCAGCTTCTTCATAGCTGACATTATCAGGAATTTTAGCAATGAGATTTTCTGGAATGCATACCACTTCAGCATGGTGACCATTACTAACTACCCGATCACCTAGTTGGATGCCTTTAACTCCTTTACCTATCCCGATCACCTGACCAGCATTACAGTAACCCAGTGGCAATGGTTCTCCAAGTTTTCGAAAAACGGCGTCCAAAGTAGGTTTTAAACCGTCTGTTTTAATCTTCTGAATGACTTGCTTTACTTTTTCCGGTTGTTGTCTGGCTTTTTGTATATAATTTGCCTTACCAAACTCGACCAACATTTTCTCCGTACCAAGTGACACTAAAGATCGGTGGGTTTTGATTAAAACATGTCCCTCTTTAATCGATGGCACAGGAACATCCTCTAATATGGTTTTTCCGGTTTTAAGGTCTTGAATGATTTGTTTCATTTAATCGGTATTGATTTTTCTACTCGACACTCACATTGTTCCAGAGCGGTATTTACTGCCACATTTGTTGCGATTTTAAGCTGTGGATCTGTCCATTTCTTGATTTGAAAAGAATAATTTTCGAATTGAGACAATTCAGAGTTTTTATCCATCTTGTTTCTTGGCCGGATTTTAAATCTTAGGTCATTTGCCTTGTAATCAAGCCATATATTGCAATTGTATTCACTTGATTTATTCAAATTATAAAAAGCGCCTCTTCGGGTACCTATAAAAACATTGTAATCCAATTGATGTCGTTTTTTATTATTTTCAATAATGAGTGGGACATCTATACCTTTAAGGGTATTATTCACTAATCTTGTATTACCAGATAAAATGAAACCTATTCCATCTTTTTTTTCATCTGCGTGGTAGAAATCAAATAATAAGTTATTAGAGATGGTGATGAGGTCTACTTCCTCGTCTGGAAATCTATTATTTTTCCATCCCACAGTGACGCCTCTGGATGAATCAAAAATGACATTGTCTTTAAGTAGAACATTTTTAGCATTTCTATGAATCGTAATGGCCTCTCCGTTAGAACTCCCTGAACAAGAAGAATCTGTATCCCTAAATCCCCACAGATTGTTATTTTCAATGGTAACCCAATGAAGTGGATTTTTTGAAGAGCTTCCAACTTTGATGTCTATTCCATTTTCAGCGCAAGAAAAGAGTCTGTTTTCTTTTTGACGATAGAGATCGGGGGTTATGTAAATATCGTTGTATCCAATATATGTTCCAGGTAACTCTCCTGTGACTGGTTTGTTACGCGACGGTGTTGTGTAGTAAAGTAATTGAATACCATCTGTATAGTTTATGATTTCATTATTATAAATTTTGGTATTTAATGAAACTTGATTTTCTACCGCTCCGACTAAAATTCCCACATTGTCGCCTTTTAAGCCTTCTACTTTATCCCGAATAACTGAATTTGAAATAACGGTATGATTAGATGTAGAAATGCGTATGGCACCACTGCGAAGTACATTTTCGATAATACAAAAGTCTATTGTAATCCTGTCAGAGGAATTTATGATTAAATTGCTTATACCGCCTTTCAAATTATTAATTTGATCTTGCTTGCCACTGAATGTCAGGCCATAAATTTTCCAATTAGCGATTTCATTGAAGTTGAAGTTTTCAAGAATCGCGGCTTCATCCTTTTGTAGTTGAACCGGGTGGAGAGCTTTAGATTTTAATTTGGGATTATAATAATGGAATATCTTAGGGACCTTTAATTCTCCGGATTTGTGAGGTCTTAGTTGACCCCACTTCAAATAATCGCCAGGTGTGATTAAAAAAAGATCGATTTCATCATTTTTAAAGATAAGTTCTCGCCAGGAATCATATTCTAAATTGGGGGTAACCACTAATGTCCGATGTTTGTACCTTCGCAAGGTGGCATTATCAGGGATGGGCTGAAATTTGTATGTTGATTCTTCTAATCGGTCATGTTCAACAGATCTGTATCCTGGAATTTCAGATATATTTTGAGTACGACTATTACATGAAATCAATATCAGGAGGAGTGACCATATGCAAAAGTTGTATTTCAAGAGGCTTGCATTTATTTTAAATTATCAAAAGAATGGATACAACAGTTTTTATGATTTTCAGCTAAAGAATTTTTTTCATGACTGTTATGGCTGAATTTTGAGAATGTTCGCACTCGATTTTCATCCGTGCCTTCTCTCCCATTTCTTCTACCATACTTGGATTATCTATAATTGTTTTCAATTTGTCAACAATTTTACTGACATCTCCTGGCTCAATCAGAAAGCCATTTTCGCCATCATCTATTACTTCGGGTATGGCACCGACATTAGACGCGATAACCAATAATTTAGAAGACATGGCTTCTAACAGTGCGTTAGGAAGACCTTCGCGATAAGAAGGCAATATCAATACGTCAGAATCTGCCAACAATTTAATTTTTTCCTCTCTCAATACCCAGCCTAATAGTTTGACATTCTTTAGGTCATTATTTCTTACAAAATCCCTAACACTTTCGAATTCTTTCCCATTTCCTGCGATATTGAATTTTAAAGGTTCAGACTTTAAGTGTTTTGCCGCTTCTAAGAGATCGTAAATGCCTTTATTTTTGTCGACCCATCCTAAAAATAAGACCTGAATATGTTTTTCTTTTCTTATCTTTTTTCTAGGCGAGTATTTATGAAAATCTATCCAATTCTTGAGGACAACTAGCTTGTGATCCTGGATTTCGAAGTGATTTTTGAAAAAAGTTTTCCAATATTCTCCCTGACATAATACATAATCGCATTTGTTAAAAACGGTTCTTGCAAAATTTTTAAATCTTGGATTGCTCTGCAAATCGTCTATGATAAAACCTGAACGAGGTGCAAGGATTTTTTGAGCATGGAATAAATGAGCAATTCTGATCATCATTCCCTTTTCATAGAAACTCCAACCTGAAGAAGTAAAAATCAGAACGGATTCTATATCATATCTAATCAACAGATATGTAAACTTCAGCATTCTTTTTAATGCTTTAAATATTCTTATCAAAGTGTTTCTTTTGAGATTACTTTCAGCGGTAGTATCTACCAATTTCCAATCGACCTTCTCAGTGATATCACTATTTACCAATGATTTACAAGCAAACATTTGACCACCCACATTTCCAGAAGAGCCAGTTTTTTTAAATGATCCAACGAAAATCACTTTCTTCTTGACTTTAGATGAATTGATCAATATCCCGGCTTCACTTTTGTTTCGTATAATGGTTGCAGAAAATACGCTAAATATTTATTGCTCAACTTTCGCCTGATGTGGTCCCATTCATTTAATTTCAAGTGATCCTTTATTGTACTGAGGCCAGTTTTATGGTAAGTGCTGTAAAATACTTCTTTGATATATTGATAAGTGGCCATATCCGTTGCATTATATTGAGTAATTTTCTGAATGTAATCTTCACTCAGATCTGCTCTGCTGATCGCTTTTTCCCTCCCGGGAGTCACATTTGCTTTTTCATATTTAAGATATGAAGGGTCATTGAAAATTTGATTTGATAAAATGGATATGGAAGAATCGTAGTCTTCAAAGATGCCAATAAACCCATACCTATCATTGATGATGGAAATGGCTTTATGATAATCTCTTGAGCCCGTTAATCTAAAGCTTTGAAAGTTTTTAAAATATGGTTCAGAGATAAAATCATCAAAGCTTTTTTGATATTTCTTTTTAGATATATGCCAATTGTAATGGCTTATCAATCTATCGATGGGGTTTCTTACGATAGAAAATAGAAATTGATCAGGAAAGTAATTATACTCAGGGTGTAATCGATGACCTCCAATTGAGCTGGGCCGGGGAAAAATATATTTCTTAATAGAATTGAAAGTATCGACGGTAAAATAGGGACCGAATCTGGGACTTGGGGAGATATAACCATCAATATGATAGTGGAACATATTGTGTAAGGTGATTCCTCCAGCTTTTTCGACATGTATGAAGACTAGGGGCTTAACTAGCTTCACCTGAAATCAATGTTAAATATTTCTTGGACATTTGATCTGGATTGAATAAATTTTTTGCACGGGCTCTTAATGTAAGCCCAATGTCTTGTAGTTGTGATGGTCTTAAACCAAGTAGGTTATTGAGCTTTTGGTACAGATCATACACATCATCTGGGTTGAACAAAAGATCTTTATGGTGATTGACTAAATGAGGGTGATCTAAAATATTGGAAATCAACACGGGCAGACCGGCACTCATTGCTTCACAAACAACGTTCGGCAGTCCTTCCCATAGACTTGGATGCAAAAGCAGGTCAAAGTCAGCATACTTTTCCTTGATCTTAGGAGTAGATTGATGAAAGATCCATTTAATTTTTAACCGTTTTGCTCTACTCTTACATTTTTCAGCATGTGAGTTCATCTTATCATTGTTAAATTCTGTTCCGCCGAACCAATGAATTTCAATGCCATCTACCTTATTGTTTTCAAGCATGGAAAGAACTAACTGAGCATTTTTTAAAGGTCTCAATTTGCCAACCATCATTATTCGTTTAATGCTATTATAACTCTTCTTTTCCTTTACTGAATCGAATTCAATTCCGTTATAGATGGTATAAAACTTTTTAGCTAGAACAGGATTAGTGTTGACCCAATTTAATCTTTCATGAATACTATTGGAGACCAGATAGGTCGAATTTTTGTTGATAAAATGGTATTGTATTTTTTTTAAAAAAGGGAGTGTTCCAATTTCAGTTTTACTCCTGTATGAAGCAACGATTTTTAATCTTTCTTTTTTTAGCGCTGACAAGACTGAAGCGTAAAAGTTTGGGGTATCTAAAAAAGATATGATGCCATCATAGCCATATGTTTTATCCAATTTGTTTAATTCATGGATAACGTTTAGGCCTAATTTGTTTTTTTTTTGACACAAAAACACTTTAATATCACCTTCTGATAGGCGATCCTTAAAGAAATTAATATCGTGATAATAGAAGACATGGACGAGGTGTCCTTTCGCTTTCAATGTTTTGGCTAACAGAACAAGTTGGTTTTGCGCACCACCAGGCCCAAGACTATCAATGAGCAATAAAATTTTCAAAGGATTACTTTAAGAATGGTTTTGGAATTTTATCCACAATTTCTAAAATTGATTGTTTGTAAGAGGAATGTTTATTTTTATCTATTTCTGAAGGATAAGATGCCAAAGCTTTATTGTGATAATCTTCAAATAAACCTATTTTTTTTGCGGGATTACCACCAACGATATATCCTTTAGGTATTGATTTTGTCACAACGGAACCAGCCGCTACAATCACATTGTCTTCTATAATGACACCCGGCATGATGATGGAATTATTACCAATAAAAACATTGTTTCCAATACTTATTGGTTTGTAGTCAAACCTTCTTCCCTTTTCATCTCTTATTAACCAAGTAGAACCATTATGAGTTAATAATCGAACACCTGCAGTTATGGTTACTCGTTCCCCTATTGAAATCAGGAATGGTTCAGACCCAAATCGAGTAATATAAATTCTGCAGTCTTTACCTACATTTACTCCTAAGTATTTTGCATATCCTATTGTTCCTTTTGTAGCCAGAATAAAATACTTAGTAATATTTAATCTTAAATGTTTAAAAATTTTCGATATCAAAGCCATTTTTCACACCACATTTGAAACATTAAAGTTGACCAGATGATATTGTTTCTTTCTTTTCCATACTTTTCTTGAAACCTCACTTTACTTAGTACTTCTTTGCTATCAAGAATATCAAACTTATCAATTGCCTTAGTATTAAGATAATCATGCACCATGTCATTTAAATCATCTTTTAACCAACTATTTAAGGGTATACCAAAACCTTTTTTAGGGCGATCCATGATTTCTTTGGGAATATACTTATGCGTTATTTCTTTCAGCAGATACTTAAGTGTGCCATTTTTCATTTTAAGATCAGAGGGTATTGAGGAAACGAATTCATATAACTCATGATCTAACAATGGTTCTCTTCCTTCCAGGCTGTAGTGCATTGTAGACCTGTCTACTTTTACCAGCATATCATTTGTCAAAGTAGATTGATAGTCAACACTCAACATTTTATTTAAGTTATCATCCGACTCAATAGGATCTCCTAGGACCAATTGAGGATCATATTTTACTTTATGATTGGAAATGAAATTTGCTTCTGAAGCCGTTAAGTTTTTTGAATATTCGTTGAAAATATTAGCGAGACTAATATCGATAAGCAAATTTTTACTTTTTTCCAGTTTTCTATTCAGATCATCCGGATATAATCCTAAAGACTGACTACCGGAAATCAAGTGAGCTAATAAATTTTTAAGTTTGCCAGGAATTCTATTAAGTGAATTGCTAATCTCTAAAAATCGAGTGTTTCTTTTATAACCCGCGAATAATTCGTCTCCTCCGTCAGCCGAAATTGCAACTTTGACATGTTTAGATGTTAATTTGCTTACAAGCAAAGTAGGAATCGCTGAACTATCTGCAAATGGTTCATCAAAGATAGAGGCCATTTTAGGAATTAGTTCAATAGTATCCTTTTTTGAGCAAATGTATGACGAATGATCTGTTCCTAAATATTCAGCCACTTTCCTGGCGTATGAGGATTCATCGTAACGTTTGTCCTGGAATCCAATAGTAAAAGTTTTTATCTTTTCAGTGCGATCACTTTGTAAAACGGCAGTAACTAAAGAACTATCATAACCACCACTCAAAAACACCCCAACAGGTACATCAGCTACCATTCTATAATTGATAGCCTTTACTAATTTTTCTTCTATCAAAGGAAGTAGTTGTTTTTCACTATAGGCTAAGCCTTCATTTGTAACATATTTATTCGGATCCCAATACCTGTGTTCTTTTACTGCCCTACTTTTTAGATTTATAATCAGATAAGAACCAGGTTTGACCTTTGTGCAATGATTAAAAATAGTAATAGGACTGGGAACGAATCCGTATTGAAAATATAGGTTTACAGCGTCTTTGTTTATACTTTTATAGAATGCTTGACATTTATGAAAGGCTTTTAATTCAGAAGAAAACATGATTATGTTATCTTTTCTATAAAGAAATAGAGGCTTAGCACCTGGTCTATCCCTACATAAAAATATCTGATCTTTTGTTTGATCATAAATCGCAAAAGCAAACATTCCTGTGAACTTTTTAACGCAATTTTCTCCCCAATAATCATATGCTGATAGAATGACTTCGGTATCAGAAGTGGAAGTGAATTTATAGTTAGCTTTTAATAGCTTTATCTTTATTTCCTTATAGTTGTAAACTTCTCCATTGTATACTATTGTTAAACCATGTTTTGTCATTGGTTGACTTCCCGATGAGGAAATATCAATAATAGATAATCTGCGATGACCCAACCCAACTTTAGCTAAAGATGTGTTAAAAACTTTATATCCAGCACTGTCAGGACCTCTGTGAATAATAGAATCTGTCATTCTAACTAAATCTTCGTCACTTACACTTGAACTGTAATCTATAAATCCTGCGATTCCACACATATGATCTTATCTAAATTTAATAAAGGCGAGTGAAACTCCTATTAATAGATTTGATATTCTATCATCCAAGGCATTGTGTCCAGTACCAGCTACATTGACAAAATACACAACGCAAACACCGAGAATAAAGAAACCCAATGCTGAATTTGAATGAAACAAGGCCTTTAAACCCAAGGAAATAAAAAGCAAAATAAAAATGAGAAAGGGCAATACTCCACTTTCGCCATAAATAAGTAGATGCGTATTATGTACTCCGTATTTTCGATTTCCAGGCAGATATTTTAATCTATGAAATGATCCAATTCCATATCCATATAAAGGTCTTTTTAAAATTTCATTGATAGCAAAAGCATAAACATCACTTCGGTGAGAAGTTGTCTTTCTATTAATCTGGCCCTCCAAGAGACTCACAGTTTGAATCACCCTCGTTCTCTGACCATAACTTAAGTTTTCTACCATATTGCCTACTCTTTTTGACACTAAAAAGATTCCTAGTGCAATAAAGACGATGAATAGCGAAATCTTTGGTAAATGTTCGAGATTAATCTTTGATATGTTCTTTAATTGATAAATTAAATAGAATACAAAAATGAGTATAATCGTGATAATTGAAGCTCTTGAAAAAGTAGAAAAGCAGGCGTAAAATGCTAATCCTATGAGAGGAATAAGCAATATATTGTATTTAGAAAAATAACTATAACAAGATAAAACTATTACTAGAAAGTAAACTGAGAATGCTCCTGTTTCATTGGGGTTTCCAAATAACCCTGTATCTCTATTTGAATCAAAATCAACAGGACTAAATTGAAAGTAATCATATACACCTAACTCCTTTCCTATGATTATAAATAAAATTGAAACAAGTGAAGTGTATAGTAAAAGCTTGAATAGAAAGCTGAGCTTTCCAGCTTGCATAAGAGATTTTGTTGCTATAAAAGACGCTACAATAATTATAATTGACGAAATATAAGATCTGTATATTTTTATTAACGATGTTTTTGGATGTAAATAACTATCATCGATAAGAAGAAAGGCGAAGCCTATTATTAAGTATGATAAGAAAAATAAGACAATAGCAATAAGGTAGTTGTCTTTTATTGAAACATTGAGGTTGAATACGCCCAAAGAAATGATAATAAAGGAAAAGACTAAAATTAATGGCGAAAGTGGCGCATTGATTCCAAATGCCATTTTCAAAACGCCATTTAGATTGCATAGGAAAATGATTGACAATGCGACAAAGCACCATTTAATGATGGTATGGTACGAAATACTCAAAAGTCAATTAAAATTTTAAGCCTTGAAGCAATTCGATCTATTTCAAACATTTCACTGGTTTTAAGTGCATTGGAAACTAATTCATCAACATACATTTTATCCGTTCGCAACTTTTCCACGGCATCTAATATTTCAGCCTCTGACTTGACAGTTACATTTAATGCGCATTCATTTTCATTTAAGAAGCTTGTCAAGAATACATCCTTCGGACTATGGGCTAATATAGGTTTCCCACTCCTTAACAAGGGTATGGTTCGGGTCGGAAATATGGTTTCATACTCAACTGTGGTTCTTTCACCGTCAAACCCATGCGGTAAAAGCATGATGTCATATTTGGGTAACTGGCCATACAACCGATCTAATTCAATGAATCCGTGATAGATAACATTTTCACCTAAAATACCTAAATCTGAAAATCTTGCTTTAGGGTTTCCTGAATAAATATGAATTTCATTTGTAGGTGATTTAATCAAGGCTTTCATTAACCGCACTGAAGCATCTCTGCAAGATTCGTTTAATGACCCTGTAAACACAAAAGTTGTTTTATCGGAATTACTGGAATATGTATTTTTAGGAGGTGGAGGAAGAGGAAATCCATGACGCAATGTATGGCTCTCCAATTGCGGATATTGCTTGTCATAAAACTGCTTCATGCCATCACTCATCACCATCACTCTCTCTGATTGTTGAAAAACCTTAGGTTGTAACCATCCAGCCAATATTTTTTTTAATCCGGTTTCATTGTCATAATAAGTATTGTGAAACCAAGTGTAAAAAGGAATTTGCTTTTGCTTGCTAACCTTGTAGGATGCATATAGAAAGAAGTCATTGGGGTAAACGCACAAGACTTTATCTACATCTTCGCTCTCTATGATGCGTTTTATAACTTTTACAAGTCTATTGATTTTGAACCATTGAAGATATTTTTGACCACGACCATATATACTGATTTCTGCATCAAAATATTTTATCTCTGGATAGTCATCTGGCCAAGTGTGTTTTAGTTTGGCCGGAGGTTTCTCTCCAAGAATTATTAACTCTTCTCTTTTGAACTGAGAAGCTATATTATTGATGATCACTGAGGAGCCTGTGGGCCAAGGGTGAACAGTCCAACTGACAATTAACAATTTACCCATGCACAGCTAACCTTCTTTCCCAGCTGTCCACAATTTCTTCAAAGACCAATTGTAAAGGCTTCGTAATATCCCATTCAGGATAGTGTTCTTTCATTTTGGACAAATCTGATATGTAGCAAATGTGATCTCCTTCTCTGTTTTTTTCGCTGTAGGAATACTTCATTTTCTTACCTGTAATCCCTTCGACCCGATCAAATGCTTCTAATATAGAGGTTGAATTAGCTCTTCCTCCACCAATGTTGTAGACTTCACCATATCCAGGGTTATTAAAGAATGCTTCTATAAATTTTGCAACATCATAGGAATGAATATTGTCTCTTACCTGTTTGCCTTTGTAGCCAAAGATGGTATACTCGCCTTCCACTATATTCGTTTTAATCAAATAACTTAAAAATCCATGTAATTCTACTCCGGAATGATTAGGTCCGGTTAGACAACCTCCACGTAAAGCACATGTAGGTAAGTTAAAATACCTCCCATATTCCTGGACCATTATGTCAGCGGCTACTTTTGAAGCGCCAAACAGGGAATGTTTTGATTGATCTATCGTAAAACTTTCTTTGATACCATCAAAGTATTCTTTATCCCCATATTCCCATCTGGACTCTTTTTCAACCAAGTTCAATGAATTAGGCGCATCTCCATAAACTTTGTTGGTGCTCATATGAGCAAATGGTGAATCTCCACAGAATTGTCTGCATGCCTCCAGTAAATTTAGGGTACCCACAGCATTGACATCAAAATCATCAAAAGGTCTGGAAGCCGCTAAATCGTGCGATGGTTGGGCAGCTGTATGGACGATGTGAGTAGGTCTAAGCTCTTCAAAAAGCTTGAGAACTCCTGCTCTGTTTCTTATATCCAATTCGATATGTTCAAAGTTATCACAATTCTTTAATAACTGATTTTGATTCCATCTGGTATCTCCCTTAGGGCCGAAAAAATCTGCCCTCATATTGTTATCTACACCATAGATTTTCCAACCAATCTGGTTAAAATGTCTTACCACTTCTGAGCCAATCAAACCAGAAGAACCTGTTACCAATAATTTATTCATATACTTGATTCATTAAGTTTTTTGTAAGAAAATTAAGTCTAATAGCCTTAGTATCCGCTTTTCCTTAATAAATGTTTGGAGTGAAATACTAAAAGCTTCATAATTAAAAAATAGTATTAAATAGGTTGAAATCACGGTAGCTAACAAGCCAAGTATCAAACTGAGATAATTAATAGTGCATACTGTCAGTATTAATGTAAGAACCACTATTAGTGCAATGTGACGAGAAAAAAGGACAAGTCTATCACCTAAAAATCGAAAATAAGAAGCTTGCATCAGTTGAAATCCTCTATATGCACACAGACCATCTGAAATGGTTGAAATTGTTACAAAAATAATTGCATAGGTAGCTATTTGATAACCCATAAAGGAAACATATATTAATATCGGTATAGTGATAACAAATGAAATTATGGTTATTCTGGCTTTGATATCAGGTCTACCCATTGAAGTAAGGATTCCATTCGTGGGATACAGTACAACCTTGAGTAGATAATAAATAGAGAAAATCTGAAACAAAAAAACCGCTCCTTCCCACTTACTTCCAAATACAAGAGGAATGAGTTGCTTGGCAAATATTATGACATATAGGATTACAGGACATAGGAGAAAAATAGCGACCACCCCATAATATTTAAAGAGTTTTAGTAAATATTGAGTATGCTCTCTATTCTTAGCCATAAGTGACAGCACCATACTGGTCTGAGGAGCAATAACAGCATTAAAAGTATAGGAAGCGTAATTATTAGCGAATTGGTAATTACCTTGAACGTTTTTATCAAAGTAAGATGCGACGAAAAATTTATCTACTTGTTTCGTAAAATAGGAGCCTGATGTATTGAGGAATAAGTTGAAACCAAACTTTCTAATCTTACTGTATTCTTCTACCTTATCGGCAAATGTTGTTTTTCTCAATAATGATAAATTATGTTTTGCCTTTATCATCAAAGAATAAACAGTATTGCCTACTAAATTTCCATAACTAAAAGTAAGTGGGCCTAAACCTGCAAAAGCAAAACCTATTTTTGAAAGTGCGGCTCCTACGTCTCTTGCAAATCTCGAAATAGAAATTCTTTTAAAATCCAGTGATTTGGATAATTGAGCTTCTTCAGGTTTAGAAATAAGGGCAATCAAAAACAGAAAAGAAGATATAGATAAGAGTTTCGCCAGAACGGGATCGTTGTAAATCCATATATAGAAGGCAATTCCATTGGTTATGATAAACAGCAGAATTGATTGGATGATACGTAGATTAAAAACCTGTCTCAGCAACACCATTTCTTGGTCACCTTGGTAGTCCTTGTTTTGTATGAAGTAAAACTCATATCCACTTATGGAAAATAAATTAATGAAGCCAAAAAGTATATTTAAGGTTAGTAGATAACCAAAGTCTTCTACGGATAAAACCCTTGCTAAAATTATGCTTCCAAAAAATAGGACAATTTTCGAAAGAATATTGGATATAAAGATATATCGAGCTGAAATGGCTCCACCTTTCATTCATCAATTTCTTTTTCTAAAGAAATCACATTCTGTATATACTGTTGATCTCCTCGATAGATTTCCTTTAAATGCTCGCTGTAAAACTTTTTTACTATAGATAAGTAGCCTTGGGCGTCCATTCCAAAAAACAACTCAGCGTAATTTGCTCGCTTTAGAAATTTACTATTGTAGGCGTTTAAACCGATAGTAAGATGCCTATAATCTTTAAAGTTTACATTTTGGGACTTAAAGCAATCGATCATTCTGGACTTGTCATCTACATGGTCTGTAATGTCAATCACAATATTAGGATATAGGTGGTTATGGACCTGGTATCCCCAGATTTCGCAATGGTCACTTATAGAAATAATTGAATCTGAAAGCAATAGCATATGGTTGGTTAGTCTGTGCTTTACAGGAATGTCTAAAAACCAGGGAAGCAGTATCAAATCGGGCTGTAAAGTCTGTATCAAATCAGTCAATGACTTAATGTGATGTAACGACAATTTAGGTTCAAGATTAGAAATATCTAATTTCTCAATTCGTACCTTCAGCCCCTTAAGGGCTTCTGATAATTCACGATTTCTTACCTCAACTGATTCCTTTGCTGAAACTCCTAAATTATCTTGTGCACCATCCGTTGTGTATAATATCGTTACGGCAGCATTTAGTCTCTTTAATTTATGGAGAAGGCCTCCACATCCGATACTTTCATCATCTTGATGTGGCGCAATTAGTAAAACCTTATTATAGTGACTTAAATTAGGTTGGACAGGTTCCATTTCTCTATAAAAGAATTCAGTACTAAAAATTTTTTCCAATACAGAAATATCGTTAATTGAATCCCAATTTTTAATTAGAAAGTGTTGGGAGCTTTCCGCTGCCATAAATTCGGCGATTTTCCGCTTAAATTTTGTAACTATCTTTTTAACCACTCTCCTAAATCTAAATCAAGCATTTTTTCAAGCTCCTTGATGTGAGGGGAATAAATTTTTTCTAAATATTCTCGATCTTCTTTCTTCATTATGAAATCTTCTTTAGAGTTTCTAAAAGGTTTTGAAATTTTTTTGACAAAGTTTCTTCTGCGGTAGATATTTCTTCTGAATAAAAGCAATGACAATTTATTTACAGTGTAGAAGTATTTATTCTCCAACTTTTTGAAGAATGGAACTTTGTTCAAAACAGGTTTCTGAATCATAGTCCAATTTCTATTGTATTTCTTGTCAACATTAGAATAACCGATATCCGTATTTACGTCTAAAAAAGAATAAATAGACTTCAAATGAGATGAAGGGTGTATTTTTGCTTTTTCCAATATGGTGACCAAGACATTTTGAGGATCAAACACCTCAAATAATTTTTGCAAACTTCTATCATAGAAGCCCCTCGTTACATATGAAAGATGATCCCTTGCGTAATCACTACTTTCAATTCGCTTACTTTCAGCTCTGATTGCTTTAGAAAAACTTAAAGATTCCCGACCTTTTCCTACCTCATTCCAATACATAGACCATGCTCGTTCAATGGGATTTCTTAAAGTGACCAAGAGCTTAATGTCGGGAAAATAGTTCTTTATTCTTTGATGGCTTTGATGCCAGAAAAAGTAATCTGCACTTTTTTCACCAATTGCTTTGTGAGTATTTGCATTTTTGAAAAAATCCAGATACTCTTCTCTTGAATGAGTTACCCCCCAAATTTCATAATCAACTTTTCCCTCTTGGTACTTTTTACTGCCGACTAATTCACTATCTATGAAGTAACCGAGGTCCATCTTGGGGTTCAAATAAATTTCAGGATGATCTTCTATCCATCTGGCAAGAGTCGTTGTTCCACTTCTTCTTTCACCAATAATTAAAAAGGTAGGTTCCTTCATTCAAATAAATGATTGTATGACTTCAACACAATTGGTTGTTGAATTGGGAAAAGTACATTCTGCTCTAATTGTTTCCTTCCTTTTGGATTGATTATAACTACTATCCTCTAAATATCTATGAAGTACCAAAGTCATTTCTTCGAAATTCTCCACCACACTTACCCCACCTAGTTCTACTAATTTTCTAAGATGAGTATAATCTATCAGTCTTCTAGCTGATTTCCAGTATTCTAGCTGTTTGTCTCCATCAAACGAAGTTAGTACCACAGGTACTCCACACATTAAAGCATCAATTGAAAGCGTGCTACCTGAGTTTAGAGATACGGAACATCCAGCAAGAAGGTTTGACATTCTATCCATATCATTTTCTCTCATAGACCAGGGCAAATCACTCTTATTTAAATCTGGAAAATCAACTCCTACTCTTGAACTCACCAGGGATTTTAATCTGGGCAACCAACTTTCATCTGCCATTGACCCTTGAACATTTTGTGGATGTGGCCTCACTATCAATTGCATTTCTGTACCAAACTGGTCAGCTTCAACATTCTGAGCCAGCCATTCCACAATGTCTATTTCATGTGGCGCAAATCTAGGAGAACTCATTCCAAAAAAAAGATATGGCTTATTGCGATCCAAACCTAATTCTTCCAGATATGGTGCTGGATGTGGATTTAATCTGGAATCTAAATGAATGTCAAAATGTGGAACGCCACATTCATAAATGTCATCTTCACTGACGCTATAAAATTCCATTAATTCTTCTTTCATGATAGGGCCCCACGCAATGTATTTATCAGCAAGGTGGGGAAATCTTCCTTTGCATGTGATATTATCCCAACTTAGTAGGTGGATCACGGTTTGTATGCTTTGTTTTCTTGCGGCATTCAAAAGCATGCTCTCAGAAAAATTAACCGGATATGTAGATATGACGGTTTGGGGATTGATTTCCTTTAAAAGGTCATATGCCATTTCCGACTCCAGCATTGTTGACTCCTTTGCTGAATACCATTTTTTAATGCCGGGAAAATTTTTCTTTAAGTCATGAGTAATTTTAAGTAAACGGGGTCTTAACCATCTATAGATTGATTTATGTTTAGATCTGATATCATAAATATACTTTTCATAAAGGGCAGGATTTTTATTGATGTCTTCCAGAAAGTAAGCTCTTGCTTTCATGTAATGATCAGACCAGAAATTACTCTTAGGTCGAAATTCATATAGGTGAATGCCATATTTTTCACAATATGTTTTAAGATTTATATCGTCAGAGTCAGGTGCGATGAGTGCTACTCCCAATCCTTTTTCTACTAACCTTCCCAGCAAATTGGTTTGTGTCACCATCCTTGCAGCAAAACCATGAGAGACCATATAAGCCACATCTATTTTCATTTACTTTTCTGCAATAAGGAGGAGACAAAGATTGAAGAAGCGATTTGTCTTAAAAGACAGAGATTGATGCCTTTTAAATGTATTATAATGCCATTTGTAAACAGGAAGTGTTATTTTTTTTTCTAAATCCTTATTGATATTTATTTTCCAATAGGGATTGTACGGCAGGCACTGCACATTTTGATAACCAAGAGATGCACTTATTTCGGTATAGTATTCTTTATTATAATCCGTTCTCAAGATTTTATTGTTTTCAGACTTCTTGCCATATATCGATTTTATGATAAACTTTGCCAGTCCTATTGGATTCAGAAAAAGTCTCTGTAAATACGATTTTTTTAAAGATTGTTTGGGTACAATGGGCATAAAAATTAATCCACCTTTTTTTAGAAGTCTATAGGCTTCCTGCAATGTTGGTGTAGGGTCTAAGAAGTGCTCTAATAAACCAATATTATAAATACAGTCAAATGACTCATCATGAAAACTAGTATTTTCTACATTTTCTAAAATCAGTCTTGGAAGTTGAACACCATATTTTTTAAAGGAATGCTTAGCAACCTCAAAACCTGTTTCAGATAAATCTACCATCGTGAGATCTTGGTATCCATTTTGCGCGAGATATAGGGTCGTAGTGCCTCTCCCTGACCCTAATTCGCAAAATGAATTATAATTCCTGTCCTTTATTAGTGAAATCAAATCACTGGCGTAGCCCCTTTGCCAGAACTGAAGAATATCTGTTGGTTCAGCATCTGTGTAAATAGGATTATCCAGGTTTTCCTCCAACTGGGTTTCCCATATTTCGTCCCAACCTGAAGTGCTCCCATGTTTTTTATCCTTCATGTGAATTATTGAATAAAAACTTTGCAAATTCAAAATCGATCGGATCATTGATATCTAGAGATCGTTCTCGAGGCATTTCATAACCCAGACAGTGATCACCTATTATGCGATTCTTTTTAATGGTGGATATTCTACTCACATAAACTGATCCATTTCTCACGTACAATTCAGGTAATTCATGTTCTGCCATACGATTGTTTTCTTTTTCAAAATATGGAATAAGAACTTTATTTTCCATTTTCTTAATCTTCGCAGGTTGAATAACATGATCTAGTTTCATTACACTTACTGCGCTGTCCGCACTTTCGAAATTTTGCAACAGTTTTATTGTAGAATCAATATCGAACGCTGTAGTGAATGGTGAGCTCGGCTGAATTATGGCAATCATATCATAATCTGTTTCCATATATGCTAAGGCATCCTGAACGTAACTAATTGCGAGTGCCTGATCACCAGAGATTTCAAATGGTCTTACCCTTTTTATAATGGAAGGATAGGATTCGCCAATTTTAAGTATTTCGAGATCGTCAGAAGTTAATAATATTTCATTTATTAATGTAGATTCTAAGCCAGCCTGTATAGCATACTCTACCAGGGGTTTGCCTCCTAGTAATTTCTTATTCTTTCCAGAAATTCTTTTTGAACCTCCTCGAGCAGGAATGATTCCAAGTATATTCATCTAAACATTATAATTTTTACCTACCCATCTATAAATTTTATCAGCGATAAATCTTTCTGTTTTATTAAAAGATTCATAAGTATTGCCACCGATATGAGGAGTAATTATGATGTTTTCGTGGTCTTTTGCGTAAATGAAAAGGGGATTTTTTGCAATATCCGGTTCACCATATAATACATCAGTGGCATACCCACCGAGGTGGCTATGTTTTAGAACATTGACAAGCGCTTCTTCATCTATCACACCACCTCGGCTTGTATTGATCAACCATTTTGAACCAGTAAATCTTTTTAAAATCGAACTGTCAAGCACCTTGTGATTCTTTTCATTGTATGGAATATGAAGTGAAACAATGTCTGAGAGTTCTATGAGTCTTTCCATGCTATTCACTTCATGAAAACCTTCGAGGTTCTGTCTTTCAGCGGTGTCAAAGTATAGTATATGGCAGCCCATTGCTTTAAAATAAGCAGCGACAATTTGACCTAGTCTACCCATTCCTATTATGCCTACTTTTTTACCATATACTTCGTACCCCCTGAAATCATCTCTTTTCCAATGTCCAGCCAGCACACTGCTAATGGATGAAAGTCCTTTTCTCAATAAAGCGAGAGTTAAGAAAATGGTATGTTCTGCGGTGGCACGAACCTCTTTTAAGAATTCTGTTTCTCCCCTTAAGCAAACAATCTCAATATTGTATTTTCTACATAGATTTTCATCAATATGATCGATTCCAGTGACCGGTGTTGCCAAAACCCTGCAACGGGTATGATTGGTCAATACCTTTTCATCAATTTTATAGGCAAGTCTAAACCAAAAAACATCTACAGTTTCCAGTAGGCTTTTTAAATCAGACATCAAAACAGGTCCGGTACTCAAAGTATACTTACCGTCCATTTCATCCAGGATGTCTCTTGAAAAATCCTGTGTTTCTGCAATATGAATCTTAAGATTTTTAATAAGTCAACCGCTTCGTATACCCAATCTGTATTTGGGCGATTTTCTGTGCAATTTCATCACCGGATTGACCATCACCATAAATGTCGTCATGTTTCCTGACCATTGAAATTGCTTGATTAATTGCTCCTTTTATTTTATCACGATTATGCTCAACATCAACTATATTCTGTCCTCGTTCTCTTCCACTTTGCCTACTTCCAATATTTACAACTGGAACTCCCAAATAACTACACTCTCTTATACCGGCACTTGAGTTTCCTATCAGACATTTTGAATTGTATAATAGCTTAAGAAAGTCTTTTCCTTCCATGTTTTTGAAGAAGTGGATATGGTCTATATTATGATTTTCTCTAAAACTTCTGATTCCCTTCGATGTACCATCAGAACCGGCATCTACATTCGGCCAAAACCAAAATGTAGGAATATTAAGTTCATAGATGGCATGTAATGTTTCCTCTATTTGAACTCTGCTTTTCTGATATTCTGTGGTGACGGGATGTTGCAATACGACCAGGTATCCTTGTTCCCAATTTTTAATCTTACCTACACCACCGTATTGTTTAAATAAATCAAAGTCAATTTTTGGGTTTTTTAGAACCATGTCTGCCAGATCAATGGATGGACAGCCGGTATTAAAGACCATATTCGGATCTTCACCCATTTTTATAACCCGCTCTTTGGCTTTTTCAGTAGCGACTAAATGGAGATCAGCTAATTTAGTGATGGCATGTCTTACTTTTTCATCTATATTTCCGGTCACCTCTCCTCCCTGAATGTGTATCAAAGGCAAATTCATATAGCTCGCAGCTATAGCTGTAGACATTGTTTCAAAACGATCAGCAACGGTTACAACAGCGTCCGGTTTTAATTGCTCAAAAACTGAAGCCAGCTCAATGATTCCCAGACCTGTAGTCTTGGCCTGTGCTGTTAGATTTTCACCTTCGAGAACATTGAAAACTTTAGCGTCTATTTTAAAACCATCCTCTTCTATGTATTTGACGGCTGTGCCATATCGGTCCAGCAATGCAGAAGCAGCTACCACTAACAGCAAATTAAGCTGCGGATGATTCTTGATTGCAGTTAAAGCTGTTTTTATCCTGCTATATGATGGCCTTGCCGTAACTACTACACAAATATTCTTCAAACTCAATTTTTTATTAAATGATCTTCCGTCAGAAAATCCCATTTGTTTAATGACTTGCTGATGCGTCTACCAATGACCTCTTCATATCTGTTGGCGCCGATACCTCTACCAGAAGGTTTTTTAGCTTCCAAATCCTCAAATTTCAATTGATGACCAACTTCAAGATCTTTATTTACGGCTAGTGTTTTTTCAAAAATGTCCTTCAACTTTGTAAATGGTTTTAAGTCATTTTTATCAATTGGATTATTTAAACTCTTTTCTATTGACCTCACCCCGCTTACCAGGGTCGATATCTGATCGATCGTAAGAGAGGAGGTTGAATCAGGTCCAAACATTCTTTTATCAAATACAGCGTGAAACTCTAAAATTTCAGCCCCCAAGGCTACTCCTGCAACACCTGCATATATGTCTCCTGTATGTTCTGAAAGACCAATCTTATAATTTGGATATCGCTTTTTTAATTCAGTAATGATATTAAGGCCTAATCTCTCATAGGGTGTGGGATAGGCTGTAGTACATTGCAGGACAGAAATTTTGTTGTGATGTTTTTCTAAATGTTCTATTGCTCGGTCTAATTCTTCAAAAGAGCTCATTCCCGAGGAAAGAATTACTTCTTTGTTAGTCCTGGCTATTTTTTCAAGAATCAAGAAATTAGATATCTCTCCGGATCCTACTTTATATCTTTTTACATTTAATTTTTCCAATAGATCTACGGCCTCTTGCGAGAAGGGAGAAGAGATAAACTCCAAACCCACTTTTTCGCAATGATTTTTAATTTCAAACCACTGCTCGAAACTAAACCCCATTCTCTTCCAATAGTCAAACCTGGTCTTATCTTCATAACTGAAATTAACTCTGAAAGGCTCATAGATGCTACTTTCTGCTTCAGCAATGTGTGTTTGAAATTTGACAGCATCTACACCCGTTTCGGATATAGCATCAATGTAAGAATGTAGAATTCCTAAACTGCCATCATGGGCTTGAGCTATTTCAGCAATTATAAAAGTTTTAGCCATTGTCCTGGTAGTATTTATAGGTCAAATTCAATCCACTTTTGACATCAATTTCCGGTTTATATTTTAAAGTGGTTTTTACTTTTTCAATACTGGCTAAACTGTGTGGTACATCTCCTGCCCTCGTAGGGCCATAAACCGGTTCAATGCTTTTCCCGGCTATTGAAGTTATGTACTGCCACAAGTCATTCAAAGAAGTTCTTTGACCACATGCGATATTAAATATTTGATTTAAGGCGCTTTTTTCCTCTGTGAATAAAGCGAGCAAGTTCGCTTGCACCGCGTTCTCCACATAGGTAAAATCCCGACTAAACGAACCATCTCCATTAATAGTCGGCGCCACTTCCTCCATTGCCGCTTTGAAAAACAGGGGTATAACAGCAGCATAGGCTCCATGCGGATCCTGCTTTGGACCGAAAATATTAAAATACCGCAATCCTATAAACTCCATCTCATACAGCTTTCCAAATACGCTTGCATATAATTCATTGACCAATTTAGTAACTGCATACGGTGAGATAGGAGAACCTATATTCTCTTCTCTCTTAGGCAATTCATTGGAATCTCCGTAAGTAGATGAGGAAGCGGCGTACACCACGCGTTTAATTCCTCTATCCTTTGCGGCTGTGAAGATATTTAACGTCCCTCCAATATTCACATTGTTAGTTGTCACCGGCTGCTTAATGGACCGAGGCACAGACCCCAGTGCCGCTTGATGACAAACCATGTCCATATCTCTACATGCGTCATAACAGGTATTGTACTCGCGAATGTCACCCCACATAAACTCAAATTTGGGTTGGTCCATGAACTCTTCTATATTTCCTCGTTTGCCTGTAGATAAATTATCAAGTACTCTGACAAATGAAATCCGGTCATCTTGAAGCATTGCATCCAAAATATTAGAACCAATAAACCCCGCACCTCCTGTCAATAAAACTTTTTTTCCCATAAATGTATTCTCCGCTATTTCTAATTAATCACTTTTTTTTGGACATTGCTATTTATAAGCACAACCCCATACACATACCCCACAATTCCAGTCATCACCAACATTTCACCCCAATCCTCAATTAATGCCAATATTTGATTCACATACTCTGAATCTATGTCCGTCAGATTATATAATGAATGCAAAAAATCAATGCCCACTCCGAAAATGGCCAAAAAGACTACCAGCAGCATTAACTTTTTTGAAAATAATTCATATTCCGAATCCACTCCCGATTTAATAAAAAACCATATTAAGATTGCAAAAATAATGAAGACAAGAAAACTGAACACGACTTGAATAACGACCATTGGCAACTTACCTGCTTCCGGACTTAAAAAAGTCTCTTTGAAATAGACGCCAGCTCCTTCATGTAATCCCATCATGTCATCTGCAAGCAAATAAACAAAAAGCAAACCCAGAATGGCAAACAACACTTGTTTTGTATTGAGGGACATCATGAATAGAAAAAGTGCAATCTTAAACTCTTTGATATATTGAAATACTTCCGCATAACTACGATCTCGTGTCATCAAATAGAAATCAAAATCATCAGTATGTCTCATATAAAATGCAGCAAATACATGCAAGATTAAAAAAGCCACATCTGTCAATAGAAGAGCCAGCAACAGTATCTTTACACCATTTTGGAGATTGTTAAAATCCCCGAACAGGCTGTTAACTAGGTCTTTGATCACCTCTTAAACGGATGTTTAATTAATTTCTTCTCACAAAAAGGATGATAATGACCCTTAAGTCCAATGGGATCAGATTGCCGAATTTCATGTACCAGTTCAATGGCTTTTCTTGATTCTTCTATACCGTAGCCTCCGCCATTCAGTATATCCTGGTAACTTTTAGTATGTAATTCCGTGAATCCCTGACTGAATTCAATCTCTCTTCCATCAATGGTAACACTTCGATAAGTACGTTGACCATTTGCCTTTACAGCTTCGGGTAATGTATCATAATTGATGCTTAAAAACCATTTTACCCGTGCATGGTCAAACTCGAGATAGCCGGCAGCCCGATCGTGTGTATGTATGTGCACCAAATTGTTTCGAACCTCTCCGAAAACCCATCCGAGCATATCAAAAAAGTGCACGCCGATGTTGGTTGCGATTCCTCCTGATTTAGATTCGTCTCCTTTCCAGGAAGTGTAATACCAAAGACCTCGAGAGGTCTGATATGTCAAATCAAATTCAAATATTTTATCCTTAGGTGCATTTGAAACCAAGTTACGCAAATCAATAATGCTATCGTGTAATCTTAATTGCAGGATGTTATATATGCGCTGTCCAGTTTCCTGTTCCATTTCCTGAAGTGCATCAATATTCCATGGATTCAGGACGACCGGTTTTTCACAAATCACATCTGCCCCATACCTCAAGCCGAAGCGAATATGCGCGTCGTGCAAGTAATTCGGGGAACAAACGACCACGTAGTCTACTTTTTCTTTTCTCCTCTTGAGCTTTTCCAGGTGTCTGTCGAATCGCTCAAATTCTGTGAAGAAGGCAGCATCCGGAAAGTATGAATCTATGATGCCTACCGAATCATTGGGATCATAAGCGGCAATCAATTGACCACCTGTATCTTTAATGGCTTTCATATGCCGGGGAGCGATATATCCGGCAGCACCTATCAGAGCGTATTTCTTCATAGTATATTCATTATCTCGCCAACAATTCTATCTGCGGCATACCCATCTCCATATAAGTTGGAGTCATAGACAATCTTTGATTTTTTAGAAATGAGTGCATTTAATTTCTCCAAATCTTCAAAAAGCAATTGGTTGGCTCCTCTTTCCAAAGTTTCTACCCATTCCGTTTCAGTTCTAATCGTTATGCAAGGTTTCTCAAGCCAATAGGCTTCCTTTTGCATACCACCACTGTCTGTGATCAATCCATCTGATGCGCTGAGCAACGATAGATTATTAAAATAGGGTTGGGGGTCAATTAATTTAATATTTGATCCGATGGGAATATGATATGCTTGAATACTTTGGCGCGTTCTTGGATGCACAGAAAAGATGACTTGCTTCCCCAATTGCTTCAGTGATTCAAGAACATATTTTAATCTTTCTTCGTGGTCAACATTATAGGGTCGATGTAAGGTTACGTAAAGATAATCCCCTATTTGGTCAGATGAGAGGACATCACGCTCTCTACTAATTCTAATCAGGTCTTTCATTATGTCACCCACCATGAAAACACCCTTTTCAATACCTTCAGCTTTTAAATTTTTAACTGCCGTTTTGCTAGGTACCAAAAGTAAATCAGAAACGTGATCGGTCAAAACCCTGTTTACTTCTTCCGGCATCGCTTTATTATAACTGCGAAGGCCAGCTTCAATGTGTACCAATTTTATGTGTAGCTTGGAAGCTACAAGAGCACCTGCTAGTGTAGAATTGGTGTCTCCGTAAACTACGATGACATCAGGCTCTTCTTTGAGGACGATGTTTTCTATTTCGATCAACATTTGCCCGGTTTGCTTGCCATGACTCCCCCCTCCCAAAGACAATTGAAAGTCTGGTGTTTTCATACCCAATTGATCAAAGAAAACCTGACTCATATTTTCATCATAGTGTTGGCCAGTATGAATCGTCATCAGATTAAAATGGTCAGAAGCGGCCATTTCCAAAGGAAAATGTTTGATAAATTGTGGTCTCGCACCAATGATGGCGATTACTTTTTTATTCATCGGCATACTTCCTCTATTAATTCACAATATTCTATTGCCAATTGTTTTCTGCTGTATTGCTCGATCCCTTCTACATCGGCAGGAGCATTGTTTTTCATTAATTTTTTAATGATTTGTGTGCATTGATCAACTTCACCATATGAAATATAGTAGGCGTGATTAAATGGGTGTAATAAATCTTTTACATCTCCTTTTTCAGGACCAATGGCTAGAATAGGACGTTTGGAGCCCAAATATTCAAAAACCTTTCCGGTCAATATTCCTGCCGCATTAGGTGTATTATTGATCACCAATAATAAAACATGCGCTGATTGCATGACCACTACGGCTTCCGAATGTGGGATAAAATCTTCTAGTTCTACCTGATCACTTACTCCAAATTCGGCCAAACTATTTTTTACAGATACATCTGTTTTACCAATGATCCTAACCTTGGGGTAGAACTCTTCTTTCCGTAACTGAGATAGACTTTTCCATAAAACATTTGGATTTCTGTCTTTATTCATTGAACCAAGGTGCATAATGGTAAATTGAGGATCAAGTTCAACCGATTCTTCAAAATCCAATGGGTCGAAACCATTCGTAATGACATCTACATGATCAGCACCCAGCGCTTCTAATTCTTTGGCCATGGTAAAACCCACAGTAACAATTCGATCTGCTTGACTAAGAACCAATTGTTCCATTCGCCGGTGCCTGCGATCTGCCCATGAAGTCAATTTTAGTTGATCATAAAAATCTATATTGGTCCATGGATCTCGGAAATCTGCAATCCATTTTATTTGAGGGAATTCTTTTTTGACGCCATGTGCGATCATATGCATGGAATGAGGGGGCCCGGTCGAAATAATGACGTCGAAATTATTATTGACCTGTAATTTTTTCAGGTATCGTCTGGAAGGGTTTATCCAGAGCATTCGAGCGTCTGGAATAAACAAATTCCCTCGAATCCAGACAGATAAGGATTGTGCCAGGGATTTCTTTTCGTTAATAAAGCCTGAATAGACTCCTTCTTTTTTGTTTTTACCAGTAAATTTCTTGTAGATGGCATAAGGCTCTCTTATAGAATGTTTGATAATGGTCAAACGATCATCAATTTCATTTACCAATGATGGATCATAGGCTGGATATTCTGGATTAGAGGGTGTATAGATGTGTAGGTCAATGTTGCAGTCTGGAAAATACCTGCTCATTTTTAACCACCGATGAACGCCACCGCCTCCGGATGGCGGCCAGTAGTAAGTAATTAGAAGAACTTTTAAATCAGACAAATTTAACTTTGTTTGCTTACTTTCCCATCTATCAATAAATAGACTTCTTCGCTTTCAGGGCAAATGGCCTGATTATTTTCATCGAAGTGTAAACGATGGCCATATTCACTCATCCAACCTATTTGCTTTGCCGGGTTACCTACCACAAGCGCATAATCAGGAATTTCCTTGGTTACTACTGCGCCTGCCCCTATAAATGCATATCGGCCAATGTCATTTCCACAGACGATGGTTGCATTTGCTCCGATACTTGCACCTTTTCCGACTTTTGTTTTTTCGTATTGCCCTCGCCTATTCACGGCACTTCTGGGATTGGTTACATTGGTAAAAACGCAGGACGGACCAAGAAAAACGTTATCCTCACATATGACCCCTGTATATATGGAAACATTGTTTTGAACCTTAACATTTTTGCCCAATACTACCTTAGGAGATACGACAACATTCTGTCCAATATTACAATCCTCCCCAATTACTGCTTCTGACATAATGTGTGAAAAATGCCAAATTTTAGTTCCTGCTCCGATAGAACAGTTTTCATCAATATATGAACTAGGATGAACTTGTATCTTATTGCTCATTTTCTTTTGTACGTAATTCAAAAAAATGATGGTAACGATTTCTAGGTTCGAGATACGATTTATCTATATAAAGGTATTTAGAAATAATTCTTTCAATTTCTTTGATAGTAGTTGCTTTGCTGTAATTAATCTCCCAAAAATGACCTTCCCATTTCACTCCTCTTGAGGGTGACCTTAGTTGGAAATTAAGATTTTTTGTGCGCTGGTTTCGTATTCTAAATGATAAACTGAGATCAAGAATATTTTTATGTCGGTTTGGCAATGTCAAGATTACCCACTTTTGAGAAATTTGAGAAATTTGTTTAATTATGCCTTCAAACTCATCAAATGGTAAATGTTCTAGTACTTCTGCACATAAAATTAAATCAAATTGATTTTTAGTAAAATATTGATTTAATTTTGTTAAATCGCCTACAACTGTTGGGTTTAGCTTTTCATTTATATCAAATGTAACAACCTCAAAGCCACCTTTTTTCAGAAAATCTGAAACAAATCCATTACCAGGACCGATCTCCAATATTCTGGAGGGTTTTTTCTCATGCACTAATATGAGTTGTGTCGTCAAGGAATCAATTTGGGAACGATTGAAGTAGCCATCACTGAAATAAAATTGCTCATCAATAGCTTTTTCTTTTTCTTGTCCTTTCATATTGTAAGCAGGTCATATTGAAAGTATGAAAACCAATTGGATATCAATAACCTCAGTAGGTAAAAGCATCCAAAAATAAAGGCCATTATCAATATTGATTTTATAAATAGTGGTATAGCATTGATATCCAAAAGTGCAAATGTGGAATTGAGAAAAAAGGCGTATCCAATGACACTAGAGAAGGAATAAATAGCTATTGCAAGAAGCAAGTGACTAGTGGATATACCTATGTAAATTCCAAGGATTCTACAAATAGCAATAACAATCTGTAATATAAGTAGTTGGTCCTCTTTGTGTGCTACATTGAATAAATTCGAAAAAGGACTGCTTATGATTTTGAAAACGTAAAATACACTGATGATTGCGGCAACTTTACCTGCAGTTAGCCATTCATCGCCTAAAAAAATTTTAAAAATAATGTCACCAAATCCAAAGATTAATCCAAAACCTAGACATGAAATAACTAACAATTTAAAAAATATACTCTTTGTCAATTCTTTAAGTCGGGCTTTGTCATTCACATAAAGTGATGCCGCTTCCTTAAAATATACAGGAGCAAGTGCTTGGCCTATCAGGTTATAAGAAATATTCAAGAGATTTCTGGCCATTCCAAAAAATCCAACTGCAGCTATGCCAAACTTACCTACTAATAAATATAAGGGAAGGTCCGAGGTAAACGTACTAATCAGTGTGGATGGCAGTACTCTAGTTGGATATTTAATAAATTCCCGTGCTTTTTGAAAAACCTCGAAATTAGAAATGGAAAACACGTTTCTCATTTTTTTTACGAGCGAAAATGATAGTAATGTAAAAATCCTCGCAATATTACCGACTACATTTGCGAGAACAAGACCAATAGCACTTGGAGTTAATATTTGTGATAGCAATAAAGCAGATCCCTTTTCGCTACCACTCCACACCACCATAGAAGACGAATTCTTTTTAAACAAAGCTTCTCTAATATTAGAGTAGTTACAAATCTGTGAAATACAAATGAGAAACATAGAAAATGGCAAAAGATGAATAAGCTCACCTATATTTTCAGTATTAGTAGCTGCCATAAATTTATCTCCAGCGATCAGAATAACAATTTGAAGTGTTAATGTACCTATAATTGAAAGTGCGATTACTAACTTAAGAAGTTTAAGAAACTCTCGTTCCAATTTAGGGATGACCAATGCCACCGGGTATGTTCCTAATATAATTGTTGAAATAATTGTAGCAAGCGAAAAATACTGATAGTATACGCCGAATTGTTCTTCCGAAAATATCCTAGTTAGTACAGGAGTAAGAATGAAGACAATAAGAAAATTTGCAAAAGCCCCTGAAGACATAATCAAGAAATTTTTCTTGAAAGGACTAAATGATTTGTAGTCAAAATTTAACATTTAGGATGCAAACTTAAGTACCTCTTGCATTTTTGCCGTCCAACTAAAATTCTTAACAGCAAAATCCTGAATATATTGATTGTTTTCATTTTTCGAAATAAGCTTTTTGTAAAACCTTACAACATCATTTATATCGATGATAGATTCATCATAACTTATTAAATAAGCAAAATCAACATTTTTGAAGTCTGGGTCCTTAGGATCCACCAGTATAGGTAGACCATTTAAGGTGTATTCTTTAGATTTTAATGTACTTGTGCTATCCAATTTGAGTCTATGCAACCCAAGAGATCCAACACCAATATTAGATTGAGTTATTAACCTTGACAAAGAAGTTCCGGATTGGAACCCATGGAAAATAACATGGTCTTCAAGTTTCAGTTTTATTACCAATTTCTCAAGGTTTTTCTTCTCTGAAGAATCTCCTACAACATGAAAAAAAACCTTTGAATTATGATCACTTTTGTAATATTCAGCCAAACCTTTGATTATTCGGTCGTAACCATGCCAAAATGAAATATTAGCAACCCCTATTAGATGAATTTCTTGATTTTTAATGCCCCAGTTAGATAAATTTGGTAAGGGTTTAACCTGTATTCCGTTAGAGATAGGTATTGAGGGCTTATTTTCTATGATCTTCAAGTTATTGAAGTTTACCGTTAAATCAACATGTTTATTGAAAGTTTTCTTTAAAATGCGATCGAGTAAGGAATAATATTTAGCTTTTAACCCTTTGTCTTCTACGGAATATGGATATGAGGGATATTCTACAACGACAGTGAATTTTTTTCTTTTTAAATACCTCAAGAATCTAATTACTGAATAATTCACTTTCAAAAACCTGAGATAAAGGATTGAGTCCGATTGCCATGCCACATTATTACGAGTAATTTTAAAAAACCTACTTGATTTGAATTGCTTGACCAACCTGTTCCTTAAATGCTTTGTAAAGCCTATTGTTTTGCCATCTATCTGAACTTCTTCGTCATACAATGAAATGAGATGAGCATCAACACCCAAATCTTTAAAAGCTTTCAATTGCCCCTTTATCTTCTTAATAACTCCAAGTGATCTATCTTTCGAAAGGTCTCTAATGGTTACATAATAGACCGTTTTAGTCATTCAGGTGTATTAGTCTATTGGCAAAATCAGTATAATTAACCAGAGCATTGTAGTTTTCTGACCAATAATCGATGATTAATGCTCTCTGATAAATATGACTATTGGCAACCACTACTTTATCTAAAATATCAGCTAATTCATATATGCTTGCAGAATGGCTTAAAAAATGTCCAGTAACTTCATTTACTATTTCCGTATTACCGCCAACATCTGATGCAACAATTGGAATTCCATAGGAGATTGCTTCCATGATTGAAACCGGTACACCTTCACTTGTACTGAAGTTAATGAAAGCGTTAACGTAGTTTTCGCTATAAAATTTTTGAATAAGATCGTTTGCTTGAAACCCTCTATAGTGCACATTTAGATTACTTAACTGTAATTGGTAAGTTTTTTCAATCAGATCTTCCAGTAAGGGACCACTTCCAAAATGAATGTATTCAAAGTTTAATTTTGGATTCTTCATAGCTAGCTCTGTAACAGCCATCAAGATCTTATCTAATTGTTTTAAAGGTATGCAGTTAGAACAAGAAACCAGTCTTTTTAGGTTTCCAGAGACATCATTAGATATAGGTTGATACAACCTGGTAGTTCCAAGTCGAGATAATTTTACGCTCTGTTGTGGTATTTGATACGTTTCTTCTAGATATTTTTTACCAACATTAGAAACTGAAAAGATCATAAGTTTCTTTCCAATAAAGTGATGCAACGGATGAATATATTTCAGAGTGTAAATATCTGATCCATGTGCTCTACTAACTTTTCTTATCTTTTTATCCAATAGAGAAACTGCAAAAGCTGTGCTTTTTAACCAATAACTATAAAAGATACTGTCTGTTGAATCTATAATTCTAATTTTTTTATAGATGGATTTGCCCTCAGAACATATTTTGAAAAAATATCTGAGAGATCGAATCAGCCGAACTCTTGTACTCTTATATTGTAAGAAAAAGTCTTTAAAGTACTTAACAAAGAAAAAATTGATGACCATCTCTTTTATTAGTGACCGTAAGTTTATGGATGTTAATCTATCATCAATTTGACAGTTAACTGGAATCTCTCTACTTATGGTGTATTTTTTCTTAGGTAATAAAATAATGTGATCAAAAAAAGGAGCTATGATCTCAAGTTCAGATTGCAAGAATGATTCACCGTTACCATATGGGAAGGACTCAGTCAAGATATACAATTTGCTCATAGAATCTTTACTTCCACCTCCTCGCGACTACAATGGCTGCTCCACATGCTCAGTGAATTCGCTCCGGCGTCTGTAATAATGATGAAATCTCCAGCATCTATTTCCGGAAGTTCGATTCCCCTTTTTAGAAAATCCCCACTAAAACACAATGGTCCCCCTATATCGTATTTCTTTTCATTTCCCAACTTAAGTTGACCTTCCTGATTAATTACTAAATAGTCATGATGGGGCGGAGCGGAACTGTATATCTCGCGCGGAAATAAATCTGCTCCAACGTGAATCAAAGCAATATCTGTTTCAGACCGACTAAGTAAATATTCCACCTTACTAATTACAAATGCACAATGGGTCTGAACAAATCGACCGTACTCAGTAATGATCTGATAATTCAGAATCTCCGGACTATGAGCTATCAGTGCTTGAAAAAACGATTCAAGACCTTCCAATGAAGCCGAGATACCTCCTCCAATATCTATGAATTCGAGTTTTTTTCCCTTACTCGCTATTTCTTCAGCTATTTGCACGACAGAGCTGATGGCTTTAATGTGGTTTACCCTACTGCCGATTTCAGATCCCGCATGAATATGCAAGCCACTAACGTTATCCATCTTTAAAGCATACTGCACGATCTCCGAACGCTGACTAATGGGAATTCCAAATTTGGAACCCGTATGGCTTACATTATAAATACCAGGAGATTCAATGTCGACCAAAGGGTTGATCCTGATACCTACGTTGACCTCCATCATACCTTTAAGTCGATTTAACTCTTCAAAGCAATTGGCATTTATGGTCATTCCCGGATAATTTTTGGCGCAGGATTCTATTTCCTGAACAGTTTTTACCGGGGAATCAAAAACAATCTTATCAAAAGGGCAGTTGGCCTGAGCTGCAAGCAATACTTCTTCATATGACGCTGCCTCCAAACCACAACCCTGCTGTGTAATTTCTGCCAGTACCTCAGGGTGTGAATTAGACTTAATGGCTACGGCATGATTTGTACCTGCTGGAAAAACAGATTTCAAATGATTAAGACGGTCATTCAATAGCTCACGGGAATAGACGTAAAGTGATCTTTCTATAGGTCGTGTCGCTAGAATATCAGAGGTAATTCTGCTCATTTGCTTTGGAGAATACCTTCGTAATCGTGCTTCATTACTTGTGTTTATGGTACTTTTACTTTCCACAATCTATAAGATGGGATTTGTCATTGATCAGTGCTCCACACTTTGTGCGTCAAAATCAACCTTTAGCAAAGTTTTGCACAATCTAATCTAAGAATGCCCACGATTCACAAATTCTATAACCTTGCGATCTAATAAATCGACTAAAATTCGGTCATTTTTAAATCGTTCGTCTTTGGACCTCTTCAGTAAGTTAAAGATATTGTTACTGCCCAGCGCTAGTCTGATAAAGGCTCCGTGACCATACCTGACAGGCTGACCAAAAAACACTTTATGGAACCGATCAAAACAGTGATGATCCTGCTCCACTACAAACTTGAAAAACTTTCTGAGTTCATCATATTCCAGATACCCGCCGTCAGGGTGGCGTACTTTAAATGATATGATGGTAGAATTGGTCTGATCCTGATGGGGCATTAGCTCAAAATGCTTACTTGCTTTTATTTCTTCATTGACAATGTCATTCCATCGATAAAGCAAGCTATTGACCTCATCTACTGGAATAGCATTAAAACGCTCCATCTCGTCGATCGCTATTTCCCACCTTAAAGTCAATCCGGGATTCTCTTTTTTAGGGAAAAATTTTCGTAAATTTTCATACGCTTCGGGAAAGTCATAATAGGAGAATATCCTGTCAAAGCCCTTCACCAGTTCGGGATCGACGGTACATCGCTGAACAAGTCGTGCATATGCTTTGGGAATCAACATCACTCCACAAAACGGTGGTGCCATATAAAATTTGGACCCAGTAATCATGACCATGCAATTCATGTCCAAAAGTTCATTTACCAATTTCTTGGAGTTCCTGAACTGGCACAAATCTACCACCCACATGACATTATTATCGATCTTGGGGATCAGGCTAATATCGTCCTCAATTCCGGATTTACTACCGATGACCAGCGCACCAATTTTAGCCATTTTCGGGTGCTTATCGATTTCCTGTTTTATGTTTGATGCATGGTCGATAATATGTCCCTCCTTCGTACGTGCTGTGAATCGGCTCAAACTGATGTTGTAATGAGGATTGATATCTTCTCCTTTCTCAACGGGCTCTCCAAATTGGTTCTTGTCTCCAAAATATTTGCCTAAAAATGCCATTTGTGAACCTGAACCTAATTCTTCTGGACAAGTCAACAAAACCAATTGCTCTTTACCGGGTTGTAAAATCTCAGAAATAATAGAAGGTAGATAAGCCAGATCACTTCCTGAAGGAGCGAAAACCACATCAAAAGCATCCTGGCCTTTAAAATTTAAGAGTTCTTTCAGTCGAGTGCTTTGTGTTTTCCGGATCGTCGAATAATCTTCCTGTTCGATATAATCACAAAACTGTCCTAAGAGTGCTCCGGATTGTGGATTTAAATTCGAACAAGTACAAGACCCTCTGCTAAACATACCTTGATAATCACAAGGTGCTATATGGTATTTGTGTTTACCGTTTTCGAGTAAATCGATACGTTCATCTCCCCCATCACTAATTAGTTTTTCGTGATTGAGGGCCTTTAATTCCTCTTTCAGATTTCTATTTATTTCAGTATTAATGACTTAGTGGCATTTTTTGCGAGAGGCAAAGTTAAGATAAAAGCTGATTTATTATATACTCTTGCTGACTTTGAGTCAATTCAGTATGCATGGGTAGTGAAATGACCGATTCACATAGCTTCTCTGTATTTTCCAGGTATAAATTTTCGTTCCAATTTTTAAAGGCTTCTTGTTTATACAGCGGAATAGGGTAATAGACATTGTGTGGAACTCCAGCTTCCTTCAAATGCTCTTTAAGTTGATCTCTGTGATCTGATTTTAATGTATATTGATGAAAAACATGAGTGCTATCCGGATTTCTGTACGGTGTAGTTATGTCAATGTTTTTCAGAAGACGATCGTACAGGTCTGCTGCATCACGCCTGGCTGCAGCATAGTCATCTAGATACTTAAGTTTAATATCTAAAATAGCTGCTTGAATGGCGTCCAGGCGGGAGTTTACTCCAATTCGCGCGTGGTGATACTGCTTGGATTGACCATGGTTGGCTACCATTCTAATTTTTAGTGCCAATTCGTCATCGTTGGTAAACAGGGCGCCACCATCGCCCATACAGCCCAGATTTTTGCTTGGAAAGAATGAGGTACAGCCAATGTGTCCTATGGTTCCAGATTTTTTACCTTTGTACTCTGATCCAATGGATTGTGCAGCATCCTCAATTACAAATAGACCATGTTTTCCGGCAATAGCCATAATAGCGTCCATATCTGCATTTTGCCCGAATAGGTGCACTGGAACTATAGCCTTTGTTTTTTCGGTGATGTATTGTTCCAGTTCATCCACTTTGATATTGAAATCGTCCAAATTGACATCTACCATGACGGGCTTGAGTCCGAGAAGTGCTATTACCTCTGCTGTTGCTACATAAGTGAAAGCCGGAACAATCACTTCATCACCAGGTTGTAGTTCCAGTGCCATCATGGCTACTTGTAAGGCATCTGTGCCATTGGCGCAGCCTATCACATGTTTACAATGGAGATATTCTGCCAGGTTTTTCTCAAATCTGTTGACCACAGGACCTTTAATAAATCTGGTGGAATTGATGACATCGAGCACTGCCTGGTCGATTTCCGATTTAATTTTAAGATATTGACCTTTCAAGTCGACCATTTCAATGTTCATAACCGTCTAGTTTTTATTGGAACGAAGCTCAAAAGTTTCATGTTTGCTCAGATTTTTTCTTCTTTACACCAATCCATCTTCTCAATGTTCCTCTTGGCAACATTAGCCACGCTCTTTCATGGAGATAGTATAGAAGCAATTTGATAAAAAACTCTATACTAGCTACTTTAACAGCGGTATCCATTTCTCCCGTAGTGAAATAAGTGATGAGAAGAATGGTGGTGGATGCGATGATCCTCCATGTTATTCCTTTGACAATACTTCGTAGATGTGATTCTTCTACGTATTCATGTTTCTTATTCATGAGGTTATTTTGGCTCGACCGATACTTTCATAATGAAATCCTTCTTCATTCATCGCATCTAAATCATAGAGGTTTCTACCATCAAAAATAATAGGTCTTTTCATTACTTTTTTCATCGTCTTGAAGCTTGGAGTTCTGAATACACTCCATTCTGTCATAATGGCCAATGCATCTGCATCTATTATGGCTTCATATTGGTCGTTGACGAGCTCCAATTTATCTCCGTAGATTTCACGAATGTTATCCATAGCCTCTGGATCAAAAGCCTTGATTTTAGCTCTTTTTGCTAATAATTTGTCAATTGTGTAAAGCGCAGGAGCTTCTCTGATATCATCCGTATTAGGTTTAAATGCCAATCCCCAAATGCCAATGGTCTTTCCTTCAAGTGATTCAAAATGGTTAATGATTTTGTCTGCGATTCGCTCACGTTGAACAGCATTGACATCTAAAACGGAATTCAGAATTTTAAACTCATAATCATGATCTTTGGCTGTCTTACTTAATGCCAGGACATCCTTGGGAAAACACGATCCACCAAATCCCACACCAGGAAATAAAAAGCGCTTTCCTATTCTAGTGTCACTGCCCATTCCTCTTCTCACAGCATTTACATCTGCGCCAACCTCCTCACATAGATTGGCAATTTCATTCATAAAGCTAATTCTGGTAGCCAGATAGCTATTTGCAGCATACTTGGTCATTTCTGCCGACCGTTCATCCATAAAATATATGGGGTTTCCGGTTCTCAAAAAAGGGGCATATAGCCTGTCCATGACTTTTTTCGCCCTTTCCGAAGATGTTCCTATCACTACTCTGTCAGGTTTAAGAAAATCATCGACTGCAACACCTTCTCTAAGAAATTCCGGATTCGAAACCACGTCAAAAAGAGATTCATCCAGATTGCTAGCCAATGCAGCATGAACTTTTTCGGCAGTACCAACAGGAACGGTACTTTTATCAACGATAACTTTGTAATCAGTTATGATTTTACTGAGGTCTTCTGCCACCCCCAAAATGTATTTTAGGTCTGCGCTACCATCTTCTCCAGGAGGCGTAGGCAAAGCTAGGAAAATCACTTCAGCATCTTTGATGCCTTCTTCAAGTGATGTCGTGAAACTAAGTCTACCTTGTTTGGTATTTCTCTCGAATAAGAGTTCTAGTCCCGGTTCGAAAATAGGGACTTCACCATTTCTCATTCGATTTACTTTGTTTTCATCGATGTCTACACACACTACTTCATTCCCGGTATCTGCAAAGCAAGTTCCTGAAACGAGCCCTACATAACCTGTGCCGATGACAGAAATTTTCATTGTTGTTTAGAGTTTAAAGTTGAAAGTTTGCATTATTTGAGATGTCATATTTTCGGTTTTTCATTTTTTAAAACAGGGGTTAAAAAAGTTAAAAAGTGAATGTGTTAAATAGGTAATTCTTCATGTTTTTTGGTGCTTTATGAATTTTGAGAATTACGATTTTAGATTTACGGGTAATTTGGATTTCAATGTTTTGATAGACTTCACAATTATTGAAAGAAGTACATTGTTTTCGATAGACTCTTTCTTAGTTTCTATATCTGGAAACCTGTTATGGATCAATTCTAACCAAAATAACGACTCATCCAGTTCCTCCTCAACAATTTTAAGCTTGTTGATCATATCTTTTGTAGATTTTGCACGATAAGCAGAGCGATAATTGACAGCAGAAGATGTGCTAGATCGTATAAGTTGATTCTTGAAAACTTTAGATTCTTCATTAAAAGGTACTTGTTTCAGGACATCTAAAACTGATAACCCAATTGAAAAATCGTTTTTTTAATTGCTCTTTATTCAAATGCTATTTTCCGCAAATCGCAAATCGCAAATCGCAAATCGCAAATCGCAAATCGCAAATCGCAAATCGCAAATCGTAAATCGGCACGGCTTCGCCTTTGATAAGTCGCAACAACTCTCTCCTAAAAAATCATTATTTTATCTTTCTACACTCCGCCAACAAGTAAAATGAAGGACACAAACCTCCTTCTAAACTTCAGTAAACTACATTGTCATATTAAGTAAAATGACTTTCTTTCATTCCGAGTGTTCTCAAACTTCCTTCTTCAATAACCATTCTAAATTGCCATCCCACACTATCCAACTCAACTAAAAATTCTTTTTTACCCTGTTTTTCTAGCAACTTACCTTTCAATCCGGTTAAATTTCCGGATATAATCTCCACAGGTTTTCCGGGCTCGAATGTAATTGCTTCTCCTATAACATCGTTCTTTTCGCCCACTATTTTTCTCATCATCTCGATTTCCTCCTCTCTTACTTCATTCAGGTTGCCCCGATTTTTCAAAAATCCAGATACATATTCAGTTTCTAAAACCTGGACATATTCCTGTTTGGTAATATGGACAAAAACATAACAATTGATCAATGGAACCTCATAGTGCTTGATTTTCCTGGTCCATTTTTTCGTATACCTAAGTAAAGGCAAATAGGCATTGATGCCTTTTCTTTTTAGCTTATCGACCACGTATTTTTCCGTCTTATACTTGGTATAGATCACAAACCAACGGTACTCCTTTTCATCGAGCCGATTTTCCTTTTGTTGATATGTTGTTAATCCACTACTCATGACTCTATTGCCCAAAGCAACAATGGTTTTGGCTTAAATTTTTCCCAGTCTATTTTATCGGCTTCCTCACGGGAGTAGGTGATGTAGCGAATTTTCTTGGAGATAAATTCTTCCGCTTTTTCTATTAATTCTATGAGATAGTTTTTGTCGATATTGCCAATAAATAAAAGGTCTATAATTTCACTATTCATTCCTCTGGACAAATCTCCTGTAACATAGACCTGATCCACTTCTCCTAATCGACTGACCACCCTTTCTATGATTTGATCAAATCCAACATATTTCATCAGAATGTTATGTACCTCTCCAAATAATGGATGTGAAGTGTTGGCAGAAAAGAACTTCTTGTTCCCTACTGATGTCGATTTCAACATGCCGGCATCTTCCAGCCTGTTAAGTTCTACCCTGATCGCGTTTGAAGACTCCCCAAATTCGTTAGATAAGCCACGCAGATAGGCTTTCGTGTTGCTGTTCAAAAAGAATTTGAGCAGCAGTTTAATTCGGGTTTTTGATGATATGAGTGTTTCTATCATAGAAAACGAGTAAAAATATTACTCAATAACGATACAAATGTATAGAAAATTATGAATAATTCATGATATCCATGTATAATTTCCTCAGGGATACAAACAGAATACCTATAAATCCACCTAAAATAAGTCCTCTAATGACTGCCCATGGAAATGATTCATATTCTGAGTCGATCGGGCTAATTGGTAAATCTATAGTTTGTATAAATGGGGTTTTGTTTTTAAGAGAAAAATCAGCCACTTCTAAATTTTTCGTAGCTTCTAGATACATCACATTGAGTTTCTCCACTTCTCTTCGCAATCTTGCTTCATTGAGACGATCTGTTTCTGCAAATACTCTTTGATTAGATTGTATTGCATCAGCATATTGATATTCTTTGGTTGCTAATAGTGTAGCTAACGAATCACTCTTTTGCTTAATTAATTTGTAGGTATGTAATTGTTTGGAAACTGATTGAAAAGTATAAAATTCAGCTAGATTTTCATAATACTCTTTGACAACTTTAATTGAAAGCTGTTCATCTTGAGAGGTAAAACTTAGATACAATATGTTGGTTATTTCATCATAACTTCCAGATAATAATCCAGGAACATCACCACTTCCAATCACTTTCGTGAAAAGTCGTTTAAGTGCTTTGTTTTCTAAATAAGCGAAGGCGGGAATAGAATCACTCTCAAATCGAAAATCTGCGATAGGATCCTCATAAGGTCCAAATTTAAACATGCTTTTTTTAGCCTCCCACCTGTCAATAGTATCGAGATGATTGATCAGGTGATTTGCTATATAATCCTGATGGTTGTTTACTTCAATGCGGCTAAAAAAGACTTCTTCACTTATCTTCCTTGATTTCAATAGTTGGATCATTTTGTCAAGGTTGTATTCACTTGTACTTGCACCTCCCAGACCAAATGTTCCCAGGAGCCCGGAAACAGAACTAAGAGAGTTTGGATTTTCTGAATTGATCATAAAAGAAAGGTAGGCAGGATAAGTTTCAGGAACTCTCTTGGCCTTCCATCCAAGTGCAATTGCAAACAAAATCGAACTCATCAAAATTAGCCACCATTTTCTAACGATTTCCCAGAAGTACTCTTTGATTTTAACAATGATTTCTTTGATCGAAATCTCGTCATCTTTTCCTTTTTTATGTTCTTCCATAGTTTTATATAAAAAGCAGCTACTTATAATTCAAATTAGGTGCCAGCCATTTTTCAATCTCTTTCTTAGACATGTCTTTTCTACGTGCATAATCGGTTATCTGGTCTTCATTTATGTTTCCAACTCCAAAATAAGTGGCTTCGGGATGCGCAAAAAACCAACCACTGACCGATGCCGCTGGATACATCGCATAGGATTCAGTCAATATTATACCGGTATTAGTAGTCGCATTCAAAAGATCAAACAAGATAGGCTTTTCTGTATGATCGGGACAGGCGGGATAACCTGGAGCTGGGCGTATCCCTTGGTATTTTTCCGCTATCAATGCGTCATTGTCTAGTTTTTCATCAGCTGCATATCCCCAGAGCTCTCTGCGAACTTTCGCATGAGCATATTCGGCAAATGCTTCAGCAAACCGATCAGCAAGAGCTTTCAATAAAATCGCATTGTAATCATCGTGATCCTCCTCGAATTCACGAACCTTTTCTTCTATTTTTCCACCTGCTGTCACGGCAAAACCTCCTATATAATCATCCTTAGGCGCAATGAAGTCAGCCAAACAATAATTGGATTTACCCACTGCTTTTTTTCTCTGTTGGCGTAAATGGTGGGTGACAACTTCCTCCCCGGCTTTGATCACAACATCATCTCCTTGTGCATATGCTGGCCAAATTCCGACCACTCCATTGGCCTCCAACCACTTTTCTTCTACGATTTTTTCAATCATTTTCTGTGCATCATCATACAATTGTCGAGCTTCTTTTCCAACTACCTCATCATTGAAGATCACGGGATAGCGTCCATGCAATTGCCAACTGATGAAAAATGGCGTCCAATCGATATAGGGTAGTAGTTCGTTTAAGTCAAGGTCGTTAAAGACCGTAATGCCTGATTGGTTAGGAATCGGTGCACTGTAAGACGACCAATCTATTTTAACACGATTTTGACGTGCTTCCTCTATGGATATATATTTCTTAAAGTCTTTTCTGGCAGCCCGTTTCTCACGCATATCTGCATATTCCCTTCTGGTATCGAGGAAGAAATTATTTCTGTCATTTTCATCCTCTGTAAGTAGAGCGGACGCCACACCCACACTTCTTGAAGCATCTAAAACGTGTACCACTGGTCCTGAGTATTCAGGTTCAATTTTGACTGCGGTATGTATTTTAGAAGTTGTAGCGCCGCCAATCAGCAAAGGAAGTTTCATCTTTCGACGCTCCATTTCCGCAGCCACATAGACCATCTCATCTAAAGACGGGGTTATTAATCCACTGAGTCCTACGATGTCCACTTTTCTACTTTCAGCCTCCTCCAGAATTTTATTAGCAGGCACCATCACACCCAGATCAATAATTTCATAATTATTGCAACCCAGAACTACTCCAACAATGTTTTTACCTATATCGTGTACATCCCCTTTTACGGTGGCCAATAAAATTTTTCCTTTTGTTGATGCAGCAGTAGACTGCTTAGCGGCTTCAATGTATGGCGTAAGAATCGCTACCGCTTTTTTCATAACACGTGCGCTTTTTACCACTTGAGGAAGAAACATTTTGCCCGCACCGAATAAGTCTCCCACACGATTCATGCCATCCATTAGCGGCCCTTCGATGACGCTTAAAGGTTGATCATATTTTAGCCTAGCTTCCTCTACATCTTCATCGATGAAATCAGTAATGCCTTTGATCAATGAATGTGCCAGCCTTTCTTGGACTGATGCTTTTCTCCATTCCAGATCAACAATTCTCTTTTTTCCTGCTCCTCTGACTTCTTCAGCATAAGCAGTCAATGCATCGGTTGCCTCAGGATGTCTATTAAATAAAACATCTTCCACCTTGGTAAGCAGTTTAGGCGGAATTTCTTCGTAGACTTCCATCATTCCCGCATTCACGATCCCCATGTCCATACCTGCTTGAATGGCATGGTACAAAAAAGCTGAGTGCATGGCTTCACGAACCACATTATTTCCTCGGTAAGAAAAGGAGATATTGCTTACACCACCCGAAATCAAAGCGCCTGGGCACAATTTTTTAATTTGCTTGCAAGCTTCGATAAAATTAATGGCATATTCATTATGCTCGTCTATTCCAGTAGCTACAGCAAATATGTTGGGATCAAAAATAATGTCCTCAGCTGGGAAACCTACGTCTTCTGTCAATATATCGTATGCTCGTTTGCAAATTTCAACCTTTCGCTCGATGGTATCTGCCTGACCTTTTTCATCGAATGCCATCACGACAGTAGCAGCACCGTAGCGCTTGACAATCTTAGCTTGTTCTTTAAACTGTTCCACTCCCTCTTTCATTGAAATGGAATTCACAATACATTTACCTTGCACACACTTCAGACCTTCTTCAATGACACTAAATTTCGAAGAATCAATCATGATCGGCAGCTTGGCAATGTCCGGCTCACTCATGACAAGTAGCAGAAACTTTTTCATCGCTTCTACAGAATCCAACATTCCTTCATCCATATTAATATCAATGATCTGAGCACCACCTTCTACTTGTTGCCGAGCCACGGAAAGCGCTTCTTCATAATCTTCTTCCCTAATCAGCCTGGCGAATTTTCTTGAACCGGTCACATTGGTCCTTTCTCCAATATTGATGAAGTTGAGGTCTTTTCTGACAATAAGGGGTTCCAAGCCGGCATACATTGGCAAAGCATCCACTTTTGGTATTTCTCTGGGAGGTAATCCCTTTACTGCTTTAGCCATGGCTTGAATGTGGTCCGGTGTGGTACCACAACAGCCTCCGATAATGTTGACAAATCCACTGGATGCAAAATCTCTTATATAGCTCTGCATTTCCTCGGGACTTTGGTCGTATTCTCCAAATTCGTTGGGAAGGCCAGCATTAGGATAAGCGGAAATATAAACCTCGGATATTTTACTGAGCGTTTCAACATAAGGCCTCAATTCTTTAGCACCGAGTGCACAGTTAAGGCCTACACTGAACAATTTGATATGTTTGATAGAAATCCAAAAGGCCTCGATGGTCTGGCCGGATAAAGTTCTCCCACTGGAATCTGTTATCGTTCCTGATACCATGATAGGTAAGTCAGAACCTCTTTCTTCCTGCAATTGGTCAATGGCAAATAGGGCCGCCTTTGCATTCAATGTATCAAAAGCAGTTTCCACTAAAAACAGATCTACTCCTCCGTCCATCAAGCCTTTAGCCTGTTCGTAGTAGGCTTCTACCAGCTCGTCAAAATCCACACCACGCATCCCTGGGTTATTCACATCAGGCGAAATAGAAGCAGATCGGGTAGTTGGACCAAGAGCTCCTGCTACAAATCGAGGCTTATCTGAATATTGATTCGTGGCAGCTTTGGCAATTTTCGCAGCTTCCACATTAATTTCATAAACCAGATCTTGCATATCATAGTCCGCCATAGATATGGCATTCGCATTAAAAGTGTTGGTTTCTATGATATCAGAGCCTACATCCAAATAAGCTGCGTGAATAGATTTGATGATCTCGGGCTGCGTGAGCACGAGCAAATCGTTGTTGCCTTTAATGTCTTTATGGAAACTTGCAAAGCGTTCACCTCTAAAATCATCCTCAGTGAGTTTATGGCGTTGAATCATGGTGCCCATTGCGCCGTCCAGGACCAGGATCCTCTTCTTTACAACTTCTCTAATTGACTTGGATGTTTCCATAAGAGCGCAAAATTACGCAATAGGATTGAGGAATTAGTAAAGAAAACATCGGTATTGCAGTTAAGTAGCGTTGAACAAAGGATGAAATTTGAAATGTACAGCCGATAGATATTTATCGATGTAGTTCTTCCATAGGTTAGGAATAGACTTAAAAGAACATTTTAGGTTCCCAAAAATTGACCCTGATCGCACCTTCTAATGTCAGGTTATTAAAGTTCAGTTCTGACACTTCTGACCTTTGAGACCGAAAGTTTAGCTTAGCATCGAAAAAGTAATTGGGAAATACTTCATAACTTAACTTATTCATGGATAGTATGGTACGAGATGACTGTCCTTGAAGTAATGTATTTCCAAATTCTGCCGGCTTTTCATCTGAGGACCTCAAAATATTAGCTCCAAAAAGAATTTCAGGGGTATCCAGACCTTGTAACATGAAATAGTTTGATGAACTTAATTTTAATTTTGGTGTAATGTAATAGCTTGCTGAAAAATTTACCTCACTAAAGTTAGCGCCTAACGGATGAGCGAGTGCTTGATTAGCGTGTGAATAATTGGCCAATATATTGTTCTGGATAAAACGATGTCCATATGTATATGGCCTGACTCTGTTGTATTCTGTTTGTAAGTCTAAACCTTCGATATTGAATGCATCTACATAACGGACTCCGGCTTGAATACCATATTTGTTGGCCCACCATCCTTGTCGATCGGGATCATTGGTAGTAAATTCATTGAGCTTAAATTCATCCATAATGACCTGTCCATAAAGCTGAAATTTTCGGCCAATATTCCACTTTCCATTAAGTCCTATCAAGACATTGTCTGAACTTGCCAGATTGTATTCTACTAATCTATATAAAATCACAGGGTTGAGATACTGAAGATCAAAACCATCATCACGACCAAAAACGACAGTCTCAAATACCCCCAATTCAATATTTTTATGTTTAAAGCTTAGGTAATGAGTAGTCATGTACTTGCGGGAGATAATCTGGCCAGAAGGTACATCCTTAGGTGAAATGGGTATTAACTCCGCAAAAATGTTTTGATAATGTAGTTTCCAGATCTTGGTGTTCAGTTTCAAATAGAGATAATTATTCGTAAAGTCAGAAAGCAAAAGTGACCGTTGACCATTTCCCAGAAACTGATTATTATTACCAAATTCTACACCGATATTTTTAGAGATATTGACATTGATGTAGGCTGTTGCATTTAGAAAATCATATCCTCTCAAGGATTCAACCACCCCGGAATTGTAGTTTTTATAAAAGCCATTTCCGGGAATAGCTTTGAATTTGTTAACGTAGTTATTGACATAAGTTGGAAAAACGGCCTGAGATTCAAGTATGTCGGAATAGAAATATACTTTGTCATTGATATGCCCACTTAGAGCTATCCCTCTGCGGTTCTCAAAAGTCAGTTTTTGCTGAGCCAAATCCTGACCTGCCCCGAAATACAAAACAGGATTGATTTTAAGTAAAAACCCTTTGGCTTTAATGAGTGCCAAGTGATTTCTGTTGGCGTAAAAATATTTGAGAATTGGCTTTTCAGGTTCAATAATGTTCAAAATCTCCGAATACTGGTATTCTTTGGACGTATAAAAGGTCTGAGTACTGTCAATGTATTCAGCCTGGAAAACTTCTGAAGTAGAAATATCGTCCCAGAATTCTGGATATGTTTTTATAAGCTTTGTGGCAAGGTACTTTTGGGAACCGGAAAGAGAAACAAAAGTATCAATGGTTTCTCTAAATACACTTCGGGATGAATATTCACCGATGGCTGCATGTAAATCCGACTTGCCTTGTATTTCTAGTTTTCGTGCATAGTCATGGAGGTCCGAATGAAGAGGAATATGAGTGTATTGTGCACTGGACAGTAAAGGCAGAAAAACAAGTATAATTAGAATATATTTCATTTGACACAAATATAGAAAATGGACTCTAACAATACTGAAAGGGAAATAGAGAAGATTTAATCCAGGTTCCCATCTAGCCATGATCTGAATTGCTGAGCATTAAACATGGAATCATAATTATGACCTACGCCGTAGACTATTATTTTTTCACTTTGGTTTGCTTCAGGATAGTATTCCTTTAAAAAGCGAATGTAATTCTCCCCTCTATTAAAACGACTTTTTCCTAAAACAGTGGCAGCACAATCATCGGTATTCAAGGAACCGGTAGTCACTACATCATTATTTCCTAACAAGTACAAAACACGATTTGTGGTAATATTTGTTTCTGTATTACCCAACAATATGTCAGTCATGTAGTCCGGAAAGTTTACATTTCCGTAGGGCCACCAATTGTAGTTAGGGCAATTATTAACATTTTGAAACTCGTTTGACATTTCATCAAATCTAAAGTCTAAAGGGTAATAGAAATATTGGCTGTTTGCAACAGTAAACATCAGATCGAAATCATTAAGATAACGCTCTGGATTTATGAGTGTAGCCAGTATCTGTGACATCATTGCACCGGAAGAATGACCTGCTATTACTACTTGTTCAAGATTGGGAAATACATTCTTGTCTTTAAAATGGTCCAAAAAGCTATAAATAACTTTAGCTGAGCTAACAGACCCACTCCCTTGTGAAAGAGCACCCTGTCTCCAACTGGTCGTCGGCCAAAATATATTGTTTCCCGTGGAGCTAGTATTGGTTTCAAAGAGTGGAGCCAATATCAAAGTAGAGTTGGTTTTGTTTAAACTCTTTATAGTTTTGATCATTGAATTATAGTATTCATCGCCATTTCTGTTTTGGCCATGAATTACCATCACTACATTTCTTACAGAATCTAGTTTTAAGTTCTCTTGAAATATAGGAAAGCTAGCATAATAGGCAAAGTCTAAAAAAATCTCATCTTGTTTTATTCTTAATATCTGGAGACAATCCGCCGCCGCAGACAGGCAAGGTGGCAAATAAGTTGCCACCCCTTCTTCTTGTGTTGTGAATTGAAACAATATAGCTTCATCAAGCTTAAAGCCTTCTTTGCCAATTTCCAGGTTACTAAGCTTGATTTCATAGCGGGTGCTATATTCAAGCTCTCTTTCAATATTAACCTTAGTTGAGGCATTTCTGTATCTAAAATTTAAATTGTTTATTACTTCGACACCATCTTTCAAAAGTTGAAATGAATTTTCAAATTTATTTGTCTCTAATTGACCTGAAAACACTAGTTCCAGATTTAGGTTAATAGACACATTTTCAACTTGATCCATCAGCGGTAAACCATTGACAGAGACGCTAAGCAAATTTAGGTTGTTTTCGGTATCAACATCTTTCTTAGAGCAGCTCAAGCCAAAGGTAATCCACAAAAAGCCTAGTATCCATATTTCCTTACGCACGTTTTTAAAACGATGTGCCATCCGCTTTTGTTCCTGGTGAATATAGAAGCGCTGGATTGACAGTGGTATGCAAAGTAAAACTTCCCTCCAAGTCCGGAGACCTGGTAACAGATTGGTCAGATCCAAAGTCTATTCCGGCACCTTCATCCTGTGTGTCAAAAGTCATAAAAACATTATTATCAGTATCCAGAATAGTAATGACATCATCTGAATTAGATAAATTCATATTTCCTGTTGTTGAAACAGCAACTTGTGCTTCACCGAACGAACCCGTAGGTGTTCCACCCCCGAACAAAACATAAACACCACCTGGTGGTATCACAGTACCTTCAGCAAAAATATGTCGAGGCTCCATAGTTTCTAAATTATTGGCATCAAACAATGTATATCCACTAAGGTCAACTGATTCATCAGAGTCGTTCACAAACTCAATGAATTCATCTTCAGATGCACTTCTCGTTCCATCACCATTGGCATCGCCTGCATCTCCTCCAGGTGGGTCAAACAATACTTCATTGATTATAAATCCTACACCATTGTTTACCGAACCACCTGCAAAATTGGTTCCGTCAGCTTTTTTACCTGGGGAGAAAAAAGACTCTGCATTAGCATTCGTGTGGAGGGTATATGCTCCGTTAATATCAGGACTTCTTGTAATAGATTGATCTTCCCCAAATGATATACCCGCTCCTTCAATCTGAGTATCGAAACTCAGAAAAACATTGCCTTGATTATCTAAAATGGTGATCACATCATCTGCATTTGATAAATTCATATTTCCTGTCGTACTCACAGCAACTTCCGCCGTTCCAAAGTCGCCGCTTGGATTCCCCCCGCCAAACAAAACATAGATGCCACCACTAGGAATGACTGTGCCGTCAGGAAATGTATGTCGAGGTTCGAGAGTTTCTAAGTTATTGGCATCATATAGTGTAAAACCACTTAAGTCAACTTCTCTATCAGAGTCATTTACAAATTCAATGAATTCGTCTTCTGATGGGCTTCTTGTTCCATCTCCATTAGCGTCTCCAGCATCTCCTCCAGGTGGGTCAAACAAAACTTCGTTAATGATAAATCCGCGATCCGGAAATCCATCCATATTGGTATCTACGTCATCATCCAGAATAACAATGGAGAGGACTTGGGGTTCAAGCTCGACAGCGTTTGTAATATTTGCAATAGCAATTTCAACAGACTCAGAACCTTCTATTTCTCCATCTTGAATGGTAGATAAAATGATGGTATCTGTGGTCATGCCAATAGGCAATATCACTTCAGTTTTGCTCAAAGTGTAATCAATATTCTGGGTAGCCTCCCCTGAGATTTCTAAATCAACCGTAACTTGCTCCTCTACTGCCTGACTTAGCGAAACAATAATTACCGCGCTTTCTTGATTTTCACTTACAGATGCATTATCAACTTCTAGCGTCACATTGGGTGGTATAAAAGGAGCAGTGGTGAAGGAAAACTCGAAGTTTTCCTCTAATTCTGTTCCATCCTGACCATAGATTCCCGGCGCAAGACTGATGGTATAATTGGTTTCGAAATCTAAAGGATCATTCGGTTGAATTGTGATGGTTGAATTGGTATTGGCATATTCAATGTCATATGCATTCGAAGACAAGCCTGAAAAAGATAGACCAGACTCGAGCGCTGTTGTATTCAGTGTATGCGAAAACACAATGGTAATTTGAGGATTTTTTGATATGTCTTCTGCACTATTGGAAACATCTTCGCCATCTATAGAAATCGCTAAAATTTTAAGGGTATTATCAGTCAGCAATTCTTCGCGATCACCACATGATATCGCGATTAGTAAAAGTATGAGACTTAGATATATGGTCGTATGAATCTTGTTAAAATATTTCATTGTCAATTTTTTTTCTTCAAGCAATAATTACTGATTGATATCTGTAGGAGTGAACAATCCAGGTATAGGATTAGGAACACTTGTATTTCTGTCTATTTCACTCTGTGGATATAGGAATCTTTGTGGAAGTTCAGACCCCATGTTAGGCTGAACGGGAACTCTAACACCGATTTCATTCAATGTCCTTCTGATATCATTAAAACCCTCTATTTGATTAAAGAAGGTGACAAATCTTCTTCTAAAATTTCCCTTAGAAGCGCGGCTTCCTTATCAATACCATCCATGTTTTCGATTCCTCCGGACGTGAAATCAGCTTCTTCAAATGGATCGTATAGCAAATCAGGAGCAGGCCCGTCGGCAATGTAACCACCTTCGTTCATAAATGCCCTAAAATCATTAAGTCTTATGAGTGCCTCCTCAAATCCTTCACTTCTAAATCCAGCTTCGGCCAGGATTAATAAATTTTCCTGATAGGTAATCAAAGGTGCAGAGGCTGTAGCAGCAGCAAAACCATCTATAGTGTTGGGCTGAACTCCTAGATTATTTCTGTTAAAATAGAAGTTAAATCTTGCGGTTTCATCTGTCTTCGAATGGCCTCTATATAGACCGGGATCTGTATTCTCAAGAGGATCCGAATCAACCAAACTGCTCATAAAATCTGAAACAATCACATCTGCGCCCCTTACTTCTACTGCGAAAAATAAATAAGTCAAATTGGATTCTTCTAATCCACTACCATGTGGAGCATACATGGAACTGCCAAAAGAACTGACCCCATTTTGAGCAGCGCTGTATGCTTGTGCGTATTCCTGAGTGTGCATGAAAAACCTGGCTTTAAGTGTATAGGCCGCTTCTCTCCATCGTTCAGGATCTCCATTGTAATATATATCTGCACCAGAAGCAGGACGGCCGCCTCCGCTTTCCAAATTAGAAATAGCTTGATCTAAAAGGCTTTGCACCGAATTATATACTGCCAATTGTTCCTCATATGCAGGATTTTCGATTTCTATCTTTCCGGCTTCTTCAAAAGGAACATCACCATATAGAGAGGCTGCAGTACCGATAGCATAGGCACGCATCACCTGGGTTATTCCAAGTGTAATACCTTCTATTCCTTCCTGTTCAGCGGCATCCGCAGCTACTAGTGCATTTCGATAGGTATCAACGTAAATATCAGACCACAAAGCGTTAAAGTCACTAGTGGTCAAGGAATAATTGCTAAAACCCAAGTGCTGACGATCAAGTCCGGTGTAATATCCGCTAAAAATTCCTGCTCTTCTGGCGGTTTCTCCCGTTTGTAGTATGATATTCCCTACCTGAGATCCTGTAAGGATGTTTTCATAAGACGCACTTGTTGGATTATTGGGATCCTGATTAATTCCGTCTACTAATCCACTGCAAGCATATAGCAAAGTGGAAAGTAGTATAATGGTTATTATTTTAGTCATAATTTATTTTTAAAAATCAAGAAGAAGACTTAATACATAAGATTTGGTTCCAGGATTATTAAAATAATCAATACCTCTCGCTACGCTTACTCCAGAAAGATTGGTATCCGGATCATTTCCCTCGAAAGGCGACCATAATAGAAGATTGCGACCAGTCAAGGTGAGTTCCATGCCACCTTTTCCAAGAGTGCTATTGGTCCATCCGGGATTCAATCGATAAGACAGGCTCATTTCACGTAGTCTGGACCAGGAGCCGTCTTCAATAAACAATTCATCATTTCCATTGCTAAAAAACCCTCCATCTCCATTATACCAAGACTCAGTTAAAGCGACAGGTCCTGCACCAAAGTCTTGAACATTACCTCTAAAGGTTTCACCTATAAAAATGATATTGCCATTGTATTCTTTGAGATTCCTAGATGCAGTGATTTCGTTGTCAGTACCTTTCCATCTTCCCAAATCAGTTAAGACTGACTTCGTTCCTGCGAAAATATCAGCCCCCTGAAAGGTTTCAAATAGTAAACTTAAGGTAAAGTTTTTGTAGCTGAAACTTGAAATTAACGATCCCTGCCAATCTGGATTAGGGTCGCCGATTACGCCTTCTAGTTCATCTTGCTCAGGAAATCCATTTTCATCATACACGATTGCACCATTTTCATCTCGCAATGTTCTCGATCCCCATAATACACCTAGTGGTTGGCCTTCAATTGCCCTTGAATTCACAGCAGCCAATCCTCCTAAGTTGATGGATTGAATTCCGTTCAGATCAGTGACTTCATTTCTTACTCTGGTAAATGTTGCAGTCAGGTTCCAATTCATGTTTTGATTACGGATGATATCGTAACCTAAGTCCAGTTCAAACCCATCATTTCTGATCTCTGCCCCATTCGCATAAATTTGACTATATCCTCTAGAATTAGCGACTGGAAAGTCAAGTAGTACGTCCTCAGTTACGTTATCAAAGTAGGTAGCACTGAATGAAAGTCTATTCTTTAGGAATCTGAGGTCCGTGCCAACTTCAAACTCCTTCTTGCGCTCAGGCAAGAGTGAAGAATTTCCTCTAAATGCGCTAGGTACAAAACCTCCATTTCCATACAATCCCAAATTCAGACCTCCCCCAAATGAATCATTGAAGGTAGGTGAAACATACACATTAGAGGTATTGTATCTTGCCGGTTGGACCCCCACTTCACCATATGAAGCCCTTAGTTTACCAAAAGAGAAAATATCATTCTGAAGACTACCTAATTTATTAAAATGCCATGCGGCTGAAACTGAAGGAAAAAGAAAAGTATTGTTCGCCGCATCTCCAAATGTAGAAGCAGATTCTACTCTAAGAGTACCATTAACAAACAACATATCGAAGGCATCCAAAGAAAGTGAAGAGTAAACCCCAGCTGTGCGCTCCTGTCCCTGTGAACTCGCGGTTGTGACATTCTCAGGAAGTGCATTGTCCTTATCTCTTACAACACTCGCTACATCCACAAATTGAATGAAATTTACGGTGTTGACACCATTAACATTTCTTGATTTTTGATTATAATTAAACCCTACTAGTGCCGTTGCGTTCAAATTATTGGTCAGATTTCTGGTAGCCTTAGCGATATAATCCATATTAAAAACAGTATTGGTAGCAATGGATTGCTCATAAAGTCCTGAATTGAATGCACCTGCTGCTGATCCCGGAGTAAAGAATTCATTTCTTTTCTCAGAATAATGATCCAATCCCACTCTTCCTATCAAATCTATCCACGAGGTGGGTGATACCGTTAATTCTGCACTGCTAATGAAACGGTCCACTTTTGCTTTATTTTCTTGCTCATTAATCGTCCAAGATGGATTGTTGTATGTGGGAGTTCCATCCGCCGCAATAGGTTCTCTATAAGATCTGTGTCTGTTGGGAACTGGAGAAGCATCTGAATTTCTAAAGTATTCACCACGGTATCCTGTATTATCAAAATCAGGAGGTGTTCGAAGTAAACCCAGATAGAGACCAGAAGAATTTGCTCCTTTTTGTATTCGATTTGACGCCGTACGCGTATAATTAGAAGTTACATTCAATTTAACTTTGTCAGAGAAAAGATGCTTGACATTCATTCTTGAAGTTGTTCGACGGTAATCTGAGTTGTTTCGTATAATTCCTTGTTGATTCATATCACTCAGACTGAAGTAAACTGCAGTTGATTTGTTACCTCCATTGACACTCAAGTTATTTTCAAGAAATTGACCATTTTGAAAAATTTGATCAAAATTACTTTGATCATAAATGGTCTGAGAAGTTTTATCGATAATGGGATAGTAAATGTTTCCTTCCTGGTCCACAAAATACTCACCAGAGGTATCGAAATTGTCTGTACCTCCACTACGATCAGCTATTTTATCTCCCCACGAATCCCTAGCTCTTTGATTCCAAACGCCTCGATCTCCCTGTCCATAGGTTGTTTGTAGGGGATAAATTCTATTGATCACATCCAATGAATAAGTACTTTTCAAGGAGACCCTGGTTTTGGATTGAAAGCTTCCACTTTTGGTAGTTATCAAAATCACACCTCCTAAAGCCTGTGTCCCATACAAGGCTGCAGCTGAAGCCCCTTTCAGTACAGATATACTTTCAATATCATTCGGGTTTATATCATTTAATCTAGACTCCTGACTGACACCTCCTCTGTCGCTATTTCCTCTTACATCATTGCTGATAGGTATACCATCGACAACTATCAATGGCTGATTATCCCTTGTAATGGTGGAAAGTCCACGAATTTGAATATAGGATCCAGCTCCGGGATCTCCTGAATTTCTTGTAATCCTTACACCGGAAGATTTTCCAGCTAATGAATTAAGAACAGTAGGCTCCCCAGATTTTACTATACTTTGTCCGTCTACATTTGAACTGGCATATCCAAGATTATCCTTGTCTTGTTCTAATCCAAGTGCCGTCACCACTACTTCATCTAACACTTTTGCATCTTCAGACATGATGACGTCGATGTTCGATTTTTGTCCTACAATTCGCTCGACTTCCTGCATACCTATGTAAGAATAAGTGAGAACAGCATTTTCGTTTTGGACTTCTATGGTATAAGTACCTTCGATTGAAGTAGTCGTACCATTATCAGTGCCTTTTTCAAAAATATTGACACCAATGAGTGGTAATCCATCGTTTCCTGTCACCAAGCCAGTAACTGTTTGCTGGGCTGTGAGAATGCAACAGGTAAGCATGAATAAAATAGTAAATTGAGTAATTTTCAACATATTCTAAATTTTAGCGATTCTTTAAAAATTGAGGATAATTCATAGGATCGAAATCCCAGAGAAAAGGGAGAAGGTAGTAGACAAACATAGTCAATAAGAGAATGGAGATAATGTTCATCCAGATTCCCACTTTGACCATATCAAATATTTTAAGGTATCCTGATCCAAAGACTACTGCATTGGGTGGGGTTGCAACAGGAAGCATGAATGCACAGGATGCGGCAACAGTCGCACCTACCATCAGAAGATAAGGATGTACATTAATTCCAAGTGCCAAAGGCGCTAGTATAGGAAGCATCATTGCAGTTGTTGCAAGATTAGAGGTTATTTCAGTAAGGAAATTGACAGCGGCTACCAAAATGAGCAGTAAAAGGATGATGGCAATTCCGTCTAAAAGAGACATCTTATTTCCAATAAACCCTGCCAAACCACTGGTGCTGAATCCTTCCGCTAGCGCCAGACCTCCTCCAAATAAAAGCAATATTCCCCAAGGCAAATTGACGGCCTCTTCCCAAGTCAGCAGCTTTCTACCTTTTCCTTTGGCTGCAGGAAGTAAAAAAAGAAGCAAACCACCTACTACCGCGATAATTGTGTCGTCAAGATCGGGTACGAAGCTTTGCAGTAAAAATGATCGGGTAATCCATGCAAATCCAGTCAAAGCGAAAACAATCAAGACTGATTTCTCTTCATAGCTTATCTTCCCAAGCTCTTTTAATTGTCTTTGAATTTCTGGCTTGCCCCCTGGAAAGGATACCACATTCAATTTAAATGCATATTCAGTTAAATATTTCCAACATATAAAAAGAAGAACAATGGCGACTGGTAGTCCGAAAATGATCCATTTGGCAAAGGATAGTTCAACATGATACAGCTCCTCCAGAATACCCGCAAGTACTAGGTTGGGTGGAGTACCAATTAGAGTAGCTACTCCCCCGATCGATGCACTGTAGGCAATAGCTAACATCAACATTTTCCCAAAAATCTGGTTTTCGTTTTCAGGTGTGGAAAGATTATCTTTCAACTGTGCCACAATGGCCATTCCAATAGGCACCATCATGACAGAAGTTGCAGTATTCGAAATCCACATGGAAAGAAACGCAGTGGCGACCATGAATCCAAGCACAATACGCTTCATATTGGTTCCGATATAATTGATAATGGTCAAGGCTATCCTTCGATGTAAATTCCACCTTTCTATGGCAATAGCAATGATAAATCCCCCTATGTAAAGGAATATATATTTATGACCAAATGAAGCAGTGGTTTCAGAAAGACCTAGAGCGCCTGTAAGTGGAAACAAAACAATAGGAAGGATAGAAGTAATTGCAATAGGAATGGCTTCGGTGATCCACCAAATGGCTATCCATAATGTACTGGCTAGCACAGCATGCCCCTGATCACTGAGACCTTCCAATTGAACACCAAAGTGAACGACCAGAAAAACTACCGGCCCAAGAATCAAACCTATTCTTTCTTTACTATATTTTGTTTTAGTTGTTATCAATGCTGTATATTTCGTGCGCTACTTTTTGACAAAAGAGAGCATCTTCAGGTGATAAAATATTGAGATATAACTTTTGCCCGAATTTATCTTCATCTATCAATCGATATGGCAACCCAATAGGATTTTCACCGGATAGAAATTCAAGAAAAACACACGCTGTTAAGTAAGTGCCAATGGTTGATGGATGAGAACCATCTGGATCGTAGAGATCTAATTCCGGTCGTAACTCTCGTGCTCTTTTCCAAGCTAAACCTACTGGAACCACTATCGATTTTATCTCTTTGCCTATATTTTCGTATTCCTTAGAAATGGTGGAAATCATATAAGGATCCCATTTTCTTGACCAGGTCATATACAAATAAACTTCGCCACCTTTTGATCGAATCAGATCGGACCATAATTTAACATAGTAATTCAGGCTATCTGGATGATCAATTGCCCTGAGACTATGATCCTGTAAGATTACCATGTCATATGACTGGGTATTTACCAACTCCTTTGTCTGAAGATTCTTTTCGCCTCTCCAATGCTGACCAAGGTTGGTTCCACCGGCTGTTGATTGAGTAGCGAACAGGTTGATACCCTTTGCCTTGGCCATGGCATTAATCTGCTGAGGTAAATTCCAAAAATATGTATAACTATTTCCTATAAATAAAATATCTGTTGGGGTCTCTTCTTGACTATATGCACAAAGGGAGGATAACAGTAAAATAAGATTTATAAAAAAAAGGATATGCTTCTTCAAAGTAAATTTAGTTCTATATATTTAGTAAATGAGGTTCAATAGCGGCGGTGAAATTAGTTAACTCAAGCGCTATAACAAAAAATATAATTTGTTTGTTTTAAAATTTTACAATATTTTATACTGATTCACACATTTTCACACCTGATATTGCTTGGCATTAAATGGATTTGACAGAAAAATTTATAAGTAAGCTTGAGGAGCGCTATGGTGTTTGGAATAAAAATACCAGCAGATTCGGCACAACGACCTTTGGCGTAATTTCTAAGGATTTAAGCATTAGTGCAAGTCAATTTACAAAATTGATTTATGGCAATGGAACGCAAGGGATGTATGAACGTTCGATCGATAATATTCAAAGACTCATTGAAAAAGAAAATCTTGCCCAGGCACTTGTCAATATCGAAAGGGAAAATCAGCAGATCAAATCTGAATTGGAAAAAAACAGGGCATCTTCAACTATGCTGAGGACTAGATTGGCTCTTTATTGTGTGGGATTTGTAGTTGTAGGGGCAATCTTAGGATGGGTAAGCCAGTATTTCAGTGAATCTTCAAAAGAAGGTCTGGAAATAGGAGTTCATCCTCTTTCTGATTTTTTTGACAAAGACTTCAACGATAGTTATAATTCGCCTTATTTGGATATCAATGAAGTACAAACTTATTGTCCATGTAGTGCATATGAGGGATCATGGTCTCTCAGCGAAGATTATAAACTGCCTATTCCGGGATCACGAAAGCCAGGCGTATACTATCTAGCAAAAAGTGCAGATGTTCGAATGAAGTGTTCACGATTTGATACCATAGGTGTTGGAAAAGGCAGGGTACTCAATGCTTTTGAATACTTAATTAACGAGATTTGGGTTGATACTGAAATGGCAGAGTTATCACCTCAGTTTTTTGATATGGAAGATAAAACCTTTACAGAGGAGTTTAGAAATTTGAATTTTGAAGAGAATAACCAGTTTCAAAAGGTGGCGACCATACATTCCTTTTTCATTGATAAATTTGAGATATACCCTGATTCAATCGTGAGAAAAGGTGAACCTGCCGGTAGATATGCGACCGACATTGATGAGACACTTGCTTCTACCTATGAAATAGACATTAAGTTTATTTTGAATAATGTATTAGGAAATTTAATTACTACCAATTGTTCTGCGACTGAAAACGAATATTGTGACCCCAATGATCTAAAGGAGAATGAGAGCACGATTGATTTTCAATGTCAATATACCATCAAAGCAGAAAATTTAGGAATAGGTGGGGGATACCCATATACTAAAGGATACAGGTTAGTGAAGCAGAATTACGGAGACAATCTAATTTGTTCGTGTGATTAACAAACTCGCATCAGGTACTCACCATAACCACTTTTAATAAGCGGGGCTGCCAGACTTTTAAGTTGGTCACAATCTATAAAACCCATTCTATAAGCGACCTCTTCGATACATCCGATCTTATAATCCTGGCGTTGCTCGATGACTCTGACAAATTCAGAGGCGTCTGCCAGGGACTGAAAAGTTCCAGTATCTAACCAGGCAGTACCTCTATTCATTATTCCCACACTGAGTTGATCCGCTTGAAGGTAAGCTTGATTCACGGAAGTGATTTCATATTCACCACGAGCAGAAGGTTCTAGATTTCGCGCAATATTCACCACCTGATTGTCATAGTAATATAATCCAGGCACGGCATAATTAGATTTAGGTTTTGCTGGTTTTTCTTCAATAGAGATGGCCTTTTTTTCTTTGTCGAATTCAACCACCCCATATCTTTCCGGATCATGAACCGGAAAAGCAAATACTCTCGCGCCTTTCTGGATACGCGCACTTTCCTGTAGAAGTTGAGACAACCCCGAACCCCAAAAGATATTATCACCTAGTATTAATGCAACGGAATCTTTTCCAATAAAATCGGCTCCAATTACGAACGCCTGAGCTAATCCATTAGGTGTATGCTGCACCGCGTATTCGAATCGGCAACCCAATTCTTTACCATCTCCCAGTAGTCTTTTAAAAGAAGCCTGATCTTCAGTTGTAGTGATGATTAGTATTTCTTTGATTCCGGATAGCATAAGCACTGAGAGCGGGTAGTAAATCATCGGCTTATCGTAGATAGGCATCAGTTGTTTGGATATGGCCTTTGTGATAGGGTATAACCTTGTTCCTGATCCACCAGCGAGAATAATTCCCTTCATTGATTTATACTTTTTATGAAGAGGGTGCAAAAATGAAACCAAACCTAAGTGTGCTTAGTAAAAGATTAATAGATTCATAAAATATATACCGTAATGTATGTTTCATAATATATGAATCATATAATATGAATTTTACTTAAAAAGGCTTATATTAGAGTATGGATAACCCATTCGAATTGTTTAATTATAGAGGTCCAGACTATTTTTGTGACCGAGAGGATGATCTCGAGCTGCTAAATGAGGCCTTTCAGAATAGGAGAAACCTGGTGCTTTTTTCTGATCGCCGACTGGGTAAAAGTCATCTTATTCATCATTTTCATCACCATCTGGAAACCCAAAAGAATGTTATCACCATATATCTTGATGTTTTAAATACAAGATCTGATGAAGATTTTATCAATGCATTTGTATCCGCGGTCACCAGAAAATTTTCAGAAGAGGAATCTAAGCTATCCAAAATAATCAAAACATTTCAAAGATTTCAACCAAGCATTAAGATTGATGCCATTACCGGTAACCCTGAATTGAAATTAGAAATTAAAGATGGTTCGGATGTAAGTGCCTCCATGACCGGTGTGATGGAGTTGTTAGAAGAATCCCGGCAGACCATCCAAATTGCCATCGATGAATTTCAGGTTATTGAAACCTATAAGAACGGGTCATTGATAGATGCAACCCTAAGAAGTCACCTCATTAGTTCTCCAAAATTACACTTACTTTTTTCCGGTAGCGAGACCCATCTCTTAGCTGGATTATTCAGTACTCAGAAAAAACCTCTTTTTGGGTCTACCGCACAAATGACCATCCACAAAATTGGATATGCGCCCTATTTTGAATTTATTAAGAAACACTTTGAAGAGAATGAAAAAACCATTAGAGATCAACATATACATGAAATCTTGACCTGGAGTGAAACTTATACTTTTTACACCCATTTTCTTTGTAATCAAGTATTCGGCAATACCAACAAGGAAGTAGACCCATACATCTTGAATAAATCAAAACTACAGTGCCTGAAACAATTTGAGGTGAGCTTTTTACAATTGGAGAATATTCTTCCTAAGAATCAGTGGAATTTATTGGTTGCAGTGGCTAAAGAAGGTCAGGTAGATCAAATAACCAAACAATCTTTCCTGTCTAAATATGGATTTTCAGGATCCTCAGCACTTCAATCTGTTGAAGCTTTGCAAAGTAAACATCTGCTTTTTGAAAAACTGGATAACAACGAGAACTACTATTATACTAATGATATATTCTTCAAAAGATGGGTAGAGCAATTCAGGTAAGCTTTCCTTCGTACATTTTTTCATAATAATCGCGATATGAGCCACTGGTTACATTCTCCAGCCAATCCTTATTCTCCAAGTACCAGTCTATGGTCAGACTTAGTCCCTCCTCAAACTGTAAAGAAGGCTCCCAGCCTAGTTCTTTCTTAATTTTACTTGCATCAATGGCATAGCGCATGTCATGACCGGCTCGGTCTTTAACATACGTGATCAATTTTTCAGAAGTGCCTGGTGAACGTCCCAGTTTTTGATCCATCAACTTACACAGCAACTTTATAAGATCGATGTTTCTCCACTCATTATGACCTCCTATATTGTAAGTTTCACCCACGGAACCTTTATGAAAAATGTTGTCAATTGCTCGCGCATGGTCTACTACATACAACCAGTCTCTCACATTAACTCCTTTGCCATATACCGGAAGTGATTTCTTCTCTAGTATATTATTGATAAAAAGGGGTATCAATTTTTCAGGAAACTGATGCGGACCGTAATTGTTGGAGCAATTAGACAGTACCACTGGAAGTCCATATGTATGGTGAAAGGCTCTTACAAAGTGATCAGAACTTGCCTTCGAAGCTGAATAGGGACTTCTGGGATCATAGGCCGTATCTTCATAAAAAAAGCCTTTCTCTCCGAGCGAGCCATATACTTCATCTGTGGAAACATGGTAAAATAAATGTCCAGGTTGAGATCCCCAGTTATCTCTAGCTGCTTGAAGAAGACTCGCAGTCCCTAAAACATTAGTTTTTATGAAAATCAAAGGATCAGAAATAGATCTGTCGACGTGAGATTCTGCTGCGAGATGTATAACGTCAGATATAGCGTGCTTTTTAAAACATTGACCTATAAAATCCAGATCTGTAATATCTCCGTGAATAAAATGATAATTATCTGCACTTTCTATATCCTTGAGACTTTCCAAATTACCAGCATAAGTCAATGCATCTAAATTGTAAATCTGGTAATTCGGGTATTTTTGAACAAATAACTTAATGAGGTGTGAACCAATGAAGCCTGCTCCGCCTGTAATTAGAATGTTTTTTCCCATAATTAGATGATCATACCAGCAGCCACGGTATTGTTGGTTGCTTCGTCAATAATGATAACGCTTCCTGTAATGCGATTCTTGCGATAGGCATCAACGAAAAGTGGTTTGGTAGTTCTGATGGTTATCCGGGCAATCTCGTTCATGTTTATTTCCTTATTTTCCATATCTCTGTGAAGAGTATTGATGTCCAGGCGATATTTGATTTCTTTTACGATACATCTTACTTCCTGGGTGGTATGTAAAACTGCATATTTACCTCTTAACTGCAGCGATTTATCTGAGCTGAACCAACAAATCATCAAATCTATATCCTGAGCAACTGTTGCTGAATTATTAGGCCTCACAATCATATCACCCCGACTGATATCGATGTCATCTTCAATAAGAATGGTTACGGACTGGGGTGGAAAGGCTTCTTCCTGTTCGCCATCAGGTCCCTGAATCTTGGAAATTTTTGAGGTAAAACCGGAAGGAAGCAACATCACTTCATCTCCCTTTTTCAGAACGCCTCCTGCCACCCTACCGGCGTAACCTCTATAATCGTGAAAATCGTCATTATACGGTCTGATGACTGATTGTACGGGAAATCGGACATCAATAAAATTATGATCACTTGAAATATGCACATTCTCAAGGTAGTAAATTAGCGTAGGACCTTCATACCACGTTGTCTTTTTAGAGCGATTTACTACATTGTCACCTACCAGAGCTGAGATAGGGATAAAAGTGACATCGTTGATGTCGAGCTTTGCTGCGAATGACTCAAAATCATCATGGACCTGATCGTATATTTCCTGGCTATAATCCACCAGATCCATTTTATTGATACAAACTACAAGATGTGGAATTTGAAGTAAGGAAGCGATTATGGCGTGACGTTTGGTTTGTTCGACGACACCATTTCGGGCATCAACGATAATCAGTGCAACATTCGCTGTAGAGGCACCAGTCACCATGTTACGGGTATATTGTATATGCCCTGGTGTATCCGCAATAATAAATTTCCTTTTCGGAGTGGAAAAATAGCGGTAGGCAACATCTATGGTGATGCCTTGTTCCCTTTCTGACTTCAATCCGTCTGTCAGCAATGCGAGGTTCACATTTTCCTCACCTCTTTTTTCACTTGCCGTCTTGATGGCGTCATATTGATCCTGATAAATCGATTTACTATCATAAAGCAATCTTCCGATTAAGGTTGATTTCCCATCGTCCACGCTACCAGCGGTGGTGAATCTTAGTAATTCTGAACTCTTATATTCCATTTAGATCTATGTCTATTTTTTATATGGTATTCCTGTTTTATTTGCGGACTGAAGCCCAAAAAGTGGTTTTCATCTTGGACTAAAGTCCGGGGTCCCGTACTTAATAGGACTAAGGTCCATGGTTCTATTTCTAGAAATAACCGTGTTTCTTTCTATCCTCCATGCTCGTTTCACTCCTTTTATCATCGGTTCGTCCACCCCTTTCTGTCATTCTGGTGGTCGATACTTCTTTAATGATGTCTTCAATTGTAGCAGCATCCGACTTCCAAACGCCCGTACATGTCATGTCACCAATAGTCCTACATCTAACCACCTCCTCGAACACTTCTTCCTCCGGTCGTTTGTTAATGTATTCACAATCAGCCAGTAATGTACCGTCTCGTTTAAAAACCTTTCTTTTGTGAGAAAAATAAAGTGATGGAAGTTCTACCTGTTCCACAGCCAGATACTGCCAAACGTCCAGCTCTGTCCAATTACTGATGGGGAAAACCCTGAAGTGCTCTCCGAATTGATGTTTATTGTTGAATAGATTCCAAAGTTCAGGGCGTTGATTCTTCGGATCCCATTGTCCAAACTCATCTCTATGTGAAAAGAAACGCTCTTTAGCTCTGGCCTTTTCTTCATCTCTTCTGGCTCCTCCAAGCGCTGCATCAAACTTTCCTTTTTCTAATTCGTCCAGGAGGATGGCGGTTTGTAATCCATTTCTCATGGCATTAAACCCCTTCTCCTCTGTAACCAGACCATTTTTGATCCCTTCCTCTACTGAGCCTACAATCAATTTTAACCCTAATTTTTCAACAAGGTCATCTCGATATTTAATGGTCTCCGGAAAATTATGACCGGTATCAACATGAAGCAAAGGAAAAGGAATCTTAGCCGGGTAAAATGCCTTGTAAGCTAAGTGTACCATCAGGATAGAATCTTTTCCTCCTGAAAACATCAAGACCGGATTTTCAAACTTAGCAGCCACTTCTCTGAGTATGAAAATGGACTCAGACTCCAGCTCTTTTAAGTGGTTAATATGATAGCTCATAAATAAAATTGAGCCGCAAAATTACTATAACCTCCAATAAGTCATAGCTTTTTCCCACTTTTCTTTGTCGTATATACCTCTAAGATCGATGAGAATGGGGTTTTCCTTAGTCATTGATTCATAGGAAGATATGTTCATATGTTTGTACTTTTCGTGACCCACAGCAACAATCACCAGGTCATAATCGGTAGAGATTTGATCCACCATCGAAACACCATACTCATGTGCCACTTCATTAGGTGAAGCGTGCTCATCTGTGATATGTACATGAATGCTGTATGAGGTCAATTCTTTATAAAGATCGATAACTTTTGAGTTCCTAATATCGGCAACATCTTCTTTAAAAGTAACACCCATGATCAAAGCTTTGCACTCTCCCGGGTTCTTTCCTTTTTCGATCAACATTTGCGTAGCTTTTTTAGCAACAAACGCTGGCATACCATCATTGATCCGCCTTCCTGCAGCAATCACCTGCGGATCGATACCTAATTGTTTGGACTTGTGAAGCAGATAGTAAGGGTCTACCGAAATACAGTGCCCACCAACCAGGCCAGGGTGAAAGTTAAGGAAGTTCCACTTGGTCCCAGCTGCCTTTAGAACTTCATTGGTATCAATGTTCATTCTTTCGAAGATCATGGACAGTTCATTCATCAATGAGATATTCAGATCTCGTTGCGTATTTTCGATAACTTTAGCAGCTTCTGCAACCTTGATTGATGAAGCCTTGTGAACTCCTTCTTCTAAAATATGATTATAAATCTTTGCAATTTGCTTTAGAGATTCTGCATCACTTCCACTTACGATCTTAGTAATTTTTGTCAATGTTCTGACTTTGTCCCCCGGATTGATCCTCTCTGGAGAGTAGCCTAGTTTAAAGTCTTTGTTGACTTTCAATCCACTGAGCTTTTCCAGAATCGGAAGGCAGTCTTCTTCCGTGCAACCAGGATAGACTGTAGATTCATAAATGACATAGTCGCCCTTTTTTAAGACTTTTCCCACAGATTTAGAAGCACCCAGGATAGGTTTAAGATTGGGTACTCGAGACTCATCGATGTCAGTAGGCACAGCAATCACATAGAAATGCGCTTCCCTTATGTCTTCTGGATCTGATGTGAAGATGATGGATTTATCTTTAAATGCTGATGAATCTAATTCTTTCGAAGGATCTATTTTATTTTTCATCAATTCTATTCGATGCTCTGCGATATCGAATCCAATTACATCAAAATATTTAGCAAATTCTAAAGCAATCGGTAGGCCAACATATCCAAGGCCAACCACACATATTTTCTTCTTTCTCTCCTGAAGCTCTTTATAAAAACTCATGTAATCTTATCTTTAATAAATGTATATAGTTGTAACGAAGATTCTTCTACGCTATAATTTTCTGTATCAATTTCTAATGATGGGTTGTGTGGAATCTCATATGGTGAATCAATTCCCGTAAAGTTTTTTATTTCACCTGATCTGGCTTTAGCGTAAAGTCCTTTTACATCTCTCGATTCACATTCAGCTAAAGATGTACTTATATAGACTTCATAGAAGTCATCTTCACCTATGATTTGTTGGGCTTTTTGTCGAATTTCTTTTGTGGGGCTAACGAAACTATTGATACAGACGATACCACAGTTGACAAACAACTTGCTTACTTCTGCTATCCTGCGTATATTCTCAGCACGATCATCGAGGCTGAATCCAAGGTTATTACAAATTCCGGACCTGATGTTGTCTCCATCAATGATTTGCACCAAATATCCTTCATTGAAAAGCAATCTCTCTACCTTTTCACCTATTGTGCTCTTACCCGAACCGGATAAACCTGTAAGCCAGAATACTTTTGCTTTTTGATTTAATAATTGCTCCTTTTCGCTCCGGCTGACGATGCGATCAAATATGGGATGTATGTTGTCCAATCTTTTCTACACTTTAAAGTTAAGAAGGTGACTCTTGATCATATCATCAAAAAGCTTGCCTTCTTCGAATAAAAACTCAACCTTAATAGGGAGCGCGAAAATAGGAAGTTGATTTGACAAAATAAAGTCGCGGTGGAGATCTAGTCTCATCGCATCTTTTTCGGAACTGAGTAAGATCTTTTTAGGATTGGAAATTTGATCATAAGTTTCCTTGATGACAGAAATTTCATGTTCGGTAAAGTAGTGGTGGTCTTCATACTGAACATGTTCAACTTCACAACCTAACGATTCTAAATAATAACTTAGATAATCCGTATTGGCAATGGCTGAGACCATTAGAATAGTCTGATCATCTTGTATTTTTACCCGCTCTGAGGGTTTGTATATATGGTAAGGATCCCCGTACAAATATTGTGAAAAAAATATTTTCTGGTGAGGCTCAGGATTGATTTGCGAAATGATTTCATCTCTATGGGTTTTATCAAATCCAGGTCGACACTTAGTCACTATAATGACATCAGCCCTTCTATATGCTGATCTCCATTCCCGTAGCCGACCTGAAGGCAGTAGGAAATCATTGGTAAAAAGCTTGGTTTGTTCGGTCAATAGAATATTTAAGCTGGGATCTACAGCCAGATGTTGAAAGGCATCATCTAACAAAACGGTATTGATCTGGGGATACTTTTTTATCATTTCAGGAATGCCTAAGGCCCTTGACTCAGAAACAGCTACGATGATATCTTTAAATTTTCTTCTAAACTGAAGCGGTTCATCTCCAAATTGGTTGGCATCGCCTTTCGTTTCTACAAACAAAAAGCCTTTGGTTTTTCGTCCATAACCTCGACTGAGCACTGATACATTGATATAAGGTCTTAGAAGGTTGATTAAATATTCCACATGTGGTGTTTTTCCGGCTCCGCCAATGGATAAATTACCTATGCTGATCACCGGAATATTGAACTCTGATTGTCTGATCAGACCTATTTGAAAGAAGAAATTTCTCATGCTGATGGCCATACCATAAAGCAATGAAAAGGGCGCAAGCAGTATTTTTATTAAAACATTCTGAACCATAGAGATTATTGCTAAGATGCAAGGTAAGAACAATTGAAATGGAAATTGTTTTCAAAGGGCAAAAGATATCAATGGATTGAAACTCACCTAGGCTCCCAAATGAAATAGTGATATGCCAATTGAAGGCCGGTGCTAACCACTCTCCTGGAGGGCGCCTGTGTTGAAATGGGATCTAAAGATGCAGAATTGTACCACAGAAAATTAAGATTACCCCCTCTGCTGAGATTCAGTTGTAATCCTAAACCTAAAGCACCTCCTGTCAGAAATCTATTGTAGTCACCAAGAACTGGAACTGGATCTTCAGAGTTAACGGTCAAAGTAGCTTCGTTAAGTAAGCTAAAATAAGGGCCCGCTATCATTATAAATGAAAAAGATCTTTCAATAGAAGAATTCAGTTTAAGATAGACTGGTAATTGGATGTAGGAAAGATTCAATTCATAAGATACTTCTGGATCAACAGCTATATCATTATATTTCTCGCCAAGTGGGCTATATAGAAATCCTGTTCTTAATCCGATATAATCGTTGAAATTAAAACCTGCATCTACCCCTATTGCGAAGGAATAGGGAATTTTGATGGCTCTATCTGATGGAGACTGATCGTAATATAATCCATAAATCTGAGGAAGTATGGTCGCACCTGCTTCTATTCCTCTTTGACCTTGTAGGCCGGTCGTCAACAGTAAAATGATGAAGATCAATTGGGTTTTCATCTCTTAAAGCTACGACTTATTCATTAGGGTCGCAACCTTGTAAAGTCATTTTTACCAGAGCTCCGGCTGCTATATCAAAAAGGTGTTTTACATCTATGATGTTTGCATTAAATTCAGCTCCAACGTTGACCTGTATTGCTTCACTCAGCATAATGGAGTCCCTGGCAAAATACATGGCGTATTCTGCAATCATACTAAGTCTTTGATTCAGGGGACCATAAATTTTTTCATAGTCACCCATGTCTAAATCATCGTTTTGGGGTCTGGAAATACCGATGATCTCCGTTGATGGTCAATTTGTCAGTCCTGAAATATCAGCATCGATGGACTTAGCAAAGAAGGCTAAGAAAAAGTAAAAGGGTAAAGAACTTCATCATTGTTCAATATCTAATTTATCATACATTTATGAAATCGTTTTGAAGACAAATGCAAAAAGAAATAGGCTTTTCCGTAAAATTGTATCAAATCAATAGAAAATGTTAGATAGAATCAGCCCCAATAATACAGATGCCTGGAAAGCACTTGGGAGCCATTATGATGAAATGGTAGATGTGGAGATGAAAGATTTATTCAAGGACAAAAATCGATTTAAAAGTTTTTCTTTACGTCTGGACGATGTTTTGGTAGATTATTCTAAAAACATCATCAGCGAAAAAACGATGAGTTTGCTTGGGAATCTGGCTCGCGAGTGTGGAATCCACGATGGCATAAAATCCATGTATTCAGGAGAGAAAATTAATGAAACCGAAGACAGAGCGGTGCTTCACATTGCATTGAGGAACTTATCTAATGATCCTATCATCGTAGATGGTGAGGACGTGATGCCAGAGGTTAAAAAGGTGATGCAGCAGGTTGAAAAATTTGTAGGGAAGCTTCACTCTGGAGATTGGAAAGGGTATTCGGGGAAGAAAATCAAGCATATTATAAACATTGGAATCGGAGGATCTGATCTTGGTCCTGTGATGGTATCTGAGGCATTAAAACCGTACTGGGTAGAGGGTATAGAATTACATTTTGTTTCAAATATCGATGGAACGCATATTGCAGAAACTTTTAAAAAGATAGATCCCGAGACATCATTGTTCATCATAGCATCCAAGTCTTTTACGACCCAGGAGACGATGACGAACGCAAGGACTGCAAGAAAATGGTTTTTGGATAATGGAGGATCAGAAGAAGTTATTGCCAAACATTTCGTAGCAGTTTCAACAAATGAAAAAGATGTTCGTGAGTTTGGGATCGACACTGCAAACATGTTTGAATTCTGGGATTGGGTAGGAGGAAGGTTTTCCCTTTCCTCAGCTATTGGACTACCCATTGCCTGTGCAATTGGGTTTGACCATTTTCGTAGTTTGCAGAAAGGCATGCACAAGATGGATCTGCATTTTAAGACTGTGGAGATCAGTAATAATATACCCATAACATTGGCCTTAATAGGGATTTGGTATACAAATTTTATGGGCGCGTCCACTGAAGCTATTCTTCCTTATGATCAGTATTTGCATCGATTTGCTGCCTATTTTCAACAGGGTAACATGGAGAGTAATGGAAAATCGGTGGACAGGTCCGGACAACCGGTAGATTATGAAACGGGACCGATCATATGGGGTGAACCAGGGACCAATGGTCAACATGCCTTCTATCAATTGATTCACCAAGGCACGAGACTCATACCATGCGACTTTATTGCCCCGGCCATCAGTCATAATCCCATTGGAGATCATCATAAAATTTTACTGAGCAATTTTTTTGCGCAAACGGAAGCATTGATGAAGGGAAAATCGGAGGATGAAGTGAGACAGGATCTGGAAAAATCAGGCAAGTCACCGGATGAAATCGAAGAGTTGTTGCCGTTTAAAGTATTTGATGGGAACCGGCCTACAAATTCCATCTTGGTCAAAAAAATCACACCTGAAACTCTGGGCATGCTCATTGCTATGTATGAACATAAGATTTTTGTACAAGGCTTTATTTGGAACATTTTCAGTTTTGATCAATGGGGAGTTGAACTTGGAAAAGTTTTGGCGAGCAATATACTGCCTGAGCTGAAAAATGATCAAAAGATCAGTTCGCATGATTCCAGTACCAATGGGTTGATCAATACCTATAAGGAAATGAGGAAATAGTGAGTTGGTGATTTCCCTATCCTTCACCTTGAAAATCAGGGTTGTTAAAGTGTTCCTGAATGTATTCAAGGTTCAATTCCATTTTGTCGAAATCTTTCCAAATGCGGTCATCAGTCGCACAAGAATACTCTGAGCACACTCTTGGCCTGTTTTCATATATGGTACATGCTCCTGAAACTTTATCTTTATGCGTGCAACAGCCACCTTCGTGTCTGATAAAGTAGGGACAATTTACTGCTACATATTCTTTTGCAGTTTCTTTATCTATTCTTACCTGGATTTCTGGATGTAATTGTTCCTGATTTTCAATCATTCGCTGTTTTAGGTTTTCAACAACCTTGTAAATGGCTTTGGAAGAAAGTAAACCATTCTCAATCAAAGCGTCTGCAATACCATAGGTAAAAGCTTCAATTTCATTGATGCGCGCGGAGTAATTGCTCAGATTGGTATGCGTATGCATTGAGCAACTGAAGTTATTACAACCATATTGGATCACAATCAATGTCTTTCTCTGATAAACCTTATACAAATGATTGTGAAATATGATTTTACTCAAATTTTCCCACTAAAAAGTCAATCTCGCTTTTAGTCACTATAATGGAATATATCGCATTGACCTTAGCAAACGCAGCATTGATGTATTGGTTTTGAACGTTTCTGAAATCGATAGAACTGATCAGTCCTCCCTTAAAGCGCTCTTCTGTAATCGTCAGGTTTCTTTCTGCCAATGCTATTTGATCATCAGATAACTTTAAGATTCTCCTTTGATTATTATAATTGTCCACCAATATCTCAAGTTGGTTGCCGATAGTAGCCACTGCTTGTTCTATAGAAAGCCGATCGATATCTTCCTGAATAATCGCACTGGCGATATTATCTTTTCTGATGCCGCCGTCGTATAATCGCCAACTGGCAGAAGCTCCTGCACTTCCATTTAAGCGGTTGCTAAAGAGTAAGTCATAAGGTTCACCAGTCATAGGATTTTCAGCAAATATTTTGAAGGCGTTTTCAGCGGCACCCACAGATGCGCTTACGCTTACCGTAGGGAGCATGCTTGTTCTTTCAATTTGGGTATTGAGTCGATCGAGGTCTGCTATTAATTGAAGGCTTTTTAAAGTGTAATTCTCTTCCTGTAGAACTTCTTGTAATGCTTCAAGTCTTATCTCTTCATCCTGTAATTGCAATCTTTCAGGGAAAATATAATTGGCAAAGCCGATAATATTCAGGGTATTGTAAAGATTGCGCTTGGCAATTTCTACCTGTTGATCTTGATTAACCAGGTTAATAGAATCCGATAACACAGCATTTTGAAATTGTATCAGGTTAAAGCTATTGGTAGCGCCGAAGTCCCTGCGTGTTTCCTCATAAGCAAGTCTGACTTTAGATAAGTTTAAAGTGGACTGCAATACAAGAAGTCGCTCTTTTTGAAAAAGTACTTCGTGATAGTCCTGATAGATATTTCGCATTAATTCATGAATTCCACTTTGCTTATTTAACTGCTGTTGTGTAACTGCGAGGTCTAATTGGTCCTTTACAATTTGCACTCTACCTCCGGCATATACTACCCAGTTTATACCCAGATTGGCACTCAGGGAACCATTGTAAAATTCTCCTCGAAGGAAACTTGCAGGGTTATTATCCTGAGTAATGGTATTGTTAAAATTAGCAGTGAGGTCAATTGTAGGCAGCTTTCCTGCCCGAGCCCAGGTATTGTTGTTCTCAGCAATTAAAATTGACTTCTCATCAATACTGATTTGAAAGTTATTTTCTAGTCCTATCGCTATGGCTTTAGGAAGTGTCATAACCTCCTGCCCATTGACATAAAGACCAGTCAAAAAAAGGATGGAATATAAAATTGATTTCATTTTGTTCATATTAATGCAAATACCGAGCTCGCCTTGAATAATCCAAAAACCAGCATTCCAAAAATGAGTAAGGCAACCAGACCGGCAAATAGAAATACCAGGAAGTTGGATTGACGTCCCGGATAGGCTGGTTCTACCATTTCTCTGCTGGGCTTTTCACCTTCATAGGCATGTATGGCCGTCCGTTTAATTCTATTGACAATCATTAGTAATGCCGGGATTAGGACCAGGAGTACAAAAGTTCCGAAAAGTAAGCCATATGCAACAGAAATAGCCATTGGTATTAAGAATTGTGCCTGAAAGCTCTTCTCCAGAATCAGCGGTGCCAAGCCAGCAATGGTAGTTATAGAGGTCAATAAAATAGGTCTGAATCTAGAACGTCCAGTTTCTATAACCGCTTGTTGCTGCGGGACGCCGTTCTTTATCTTTTCATTATAAGTGGTGATAAAGACCAGGGCATCATTAACAAAAATACCGATGAGCGCAATGACTCCGAGTATTGAAAATAAGGATATGGGCAAACCATGTATATAATGACCGGCTCCCACACCGATAAAACCAAAGGGTAGCAAAGCGAAGACGATCAGGGCCTGGCTGACTGATTTAAAGGTTAAAATGATGACAAAAAGCATCATAAGAAAAATGATGGGCATCACCAGTTGTAAAGAATCCCTTGTTTTAGCCTGTTCCCGTTCCTGACCTTCAAATGAAGCAACAACTCCGGGAAATTCTTTTAGTGTTTCCGGAAGAATGACATTTCTGACATCTGACGTTACATCACTGATACTTACCTGATCATTAGCCACGTCTGCTTCAATTCTTACTTCTCGGGCTCCCTCTATTCTATTTATATTGATAACCCCTCTTTCTGTGTTAAAGGTGGCCAATTCTTCCAATGGAATGGACTGACCATCCGGAGTTCGAATGCGCATGTCTGAAAGATCCGAAATATCAGACCTATCTTCTTCACCATAGCGCACCCAGATTCTGACTTCATCCTCACCTCGTTGAATTCTTTGAGCCTCTGCACCAAAGAATCCCTGGCGAACCTGGCTGATAATATCACTTAGCGTAAAACCGAGGTTGTAGGCTTTCTGAGTCAATTCCAATTCAATTTCCTTAAGACCTTCCTGATTGTTGTCTACGATGTCCTTTAGATCAGGAATTTTTTCCAGATTGGCCTTGACCGCATCCACAGCCGCAGAAAGTTGGTCTCCATCTTCTCCCAGTAGAGATAGGGATAATGCCTTTCCAAAAGGAGAACCGCTTCCAAAAGTAAAAGTTTCTGCCATGGGCAATGGCCCTACTTTTTCCCTGATTCGTCCGATGATTACATTTGCAGTGACATCTCCCCTGGTTTCTCCTTCTAACAAGGCCACATTCAAATTGCCTTCATAACTTGAAGGCCCTATCGTTTTCTGAATATTCTCTATGGGATTGATGCTATCACCGAAAAATTCCTCTTTAAGCTCATCATTTACCGCTACAACTGCATCCTCTATTCTATTCAAAACATCGAGTGTGATGTCTTCCCGAGTACCTGAGGCTAATTTCAACTGTACCTGAAAATTTTCTCTAGGGATCACAGGGAAGAAAGTAGACTTGATTAACCCTCCTGATAAAGCTCCGGCAACAACGAATAATCCCGCACAACAGATGGCCAGTGTAGGCCAATTATACCGTACCGCCCAGTTCAATATCGGACCATATAATCGGTCCTTTAGAAAAAGCATCATATTGTCCAGGCCTCTCTGAATCATATTAGGCTTTCGGTCTCTAGCCAAGGCTTTCGAATGTGCAATATGTGCAGGGAGAATTAATGCACCTTCCACCAAAGAGAAAACCAATGAAAAAATTACGACAATGGCCATTTCGCGGAAGAAGTCACCCAATCGGCCATCTATGAAAAAGAAGGCGGAAAAAGCGATAACGGTAGTGATGATTGCTGAAAATACAGCTGGAAGCACTTCCATGGTGCCATTCAACGCAGCTTTAAATGCAGGCTCGCCATCCTCATAATGCTGATAAATGTTCTCTGCGATTACAATACCATCATCCACTAAGATACCAATGACGATGATCATCCCGAAAAGTGAGATGACATTGATGGTAACACCTATCAAACTCGCAAAAATAAACATGCCTGCAAAGGAGATTGGAATGGCAAGTGCTACCCAGAAGGCCAACCTGTAATGGAGAAACATGGCTAAAAGAATCAAAACGATAATGAATCCTGTAATTCCATTGCTGGTTAAAAGGTCAATCCTTTGTCTTAAAGTGATAGATCCGTCACGCAATATGGTGGCATCTACTTCCGGGAATTTCTTTTCGAACTCTTGGAGATAGGTTTTGACCTTGTCGGTCACATCGAGCATGTCCTCTTCTAATGTGTTTTGCACCACCACGACTACGGCAGGGTTGCCATCAACGTATGTTCTTTGTGGTCGGTCGGTAAATCGATCTTTAATGTCTGCTATCTCGTAAAGTCTGACCACACCTCCGTCTGGATTTGTTTTGATAACGATGTCTTGTAGATCGGCAGCATTGTATTGTTTATTATTGGCACGAATCAACAACTCCTCCGTTTCAGTCTTAATGGTACCTCCAGTCACCTCCAAATTGGTTAATCTGATTCTGTTTGCAGCCTCTGAAAATGTGATATTGTTGGCTCGTAAATCTTCCTCCCGAAAAGTAATTTCAATTTCCTCATCTGGGAAACCAGATAACTCCACTTTTGACACATCCTCTAAGGCTCTGATGTCATCTTCTGCTTGCCTGGCTATGGTCTTGAGTGTTTTTAGGGGTACATCTCCTGAAATAGCAAAATTGATGGCAAAACCCAGGTTTTCTTGTTTGAAAATGACCAGTGGTTCCATGTCCACAGGAAAACTACTGATTCTGTCTACCGCATTCTTGACATCTTGCAAAATGACGTCAGTGTCGAAACCCTTTAATACTTCGACATTAATATTGGCAGAATTTTCAGAAGACACTGAAGTGACTCGTTCCACACCAGTTAGACCTTTAAGGTTTTCTTCAATTTTGGAAACAATGCCTTCCTCCACCTCCTCAGGTGATGATCCCGGATAAATGGCTTGAATGGCGATTAATCTGCTTTCCACTTCCGGGAAAAACGTGGTCTTCATCTGCAAGAGTCCGATGATGCCTACAACGAATAGTAAGATCATCAGTATATTTCCTGCGATCTCGTTATTGATAAAGTACTTTACTACACCTTTCATATCTTCACTTTTTGTCCTTCGTAAAGACCCGCCAATGAACCCGTAACTACCGCTTCATCTGGCTCAAGGCCCCTTACTAAAACATAATCGGAAACCCGCTTTATGGATTCAATTTCCTTTGCCCTAACGATGGAATCTTTAACCACATAGATAGTCTCAGGATTTAAGAAAATATCTTTTGGAAGCTTGATGACATCTTCAAGTGTGGAACCACTTAATGTCCCTTGTAGGTACATACCATTTGTAAGCCCTCTACCCGAAACGGTGATGTAAATAGGTATGTTCTGAGTAGTCGGATCTATCTGGTTGCCAATTCTGCTCACTCGTCCGGTCCAATCCTGACCGAGTTCTCTGGATTCTAATTTGACGCTTTGACCTGTCTTGATATACTTTAATTGGTTCAGCGGTATCGGCGAGGTCATCTCATAAACAGAGGTGTTGATCATGGTGGCTAGAACTTGTCCGGGACTGATGATAGAACCGGGAAAAACATTGGACTGGGTGACGATACCTGAAAACGGTGCGTAAATTTTATAATCTTTTAACCTGGTTTCCAGACTTTTAATATTATAGTATTGATTGTAAATGTTGCGACCTGCCACAAAATACTTTTCCTGGTCAGATGTGGGATCGGGAAGCGGTTGAATGGGTTGATCTACTTCAAAACCACTTAGATATTTTTCCCACTTCGTAAAGGCTTCCTCGTAATCGAATTTCAGGTCAGGCATCATCTGGGCAATGCTTGTAAAAAGTGCACTCTTTTGTGATTGAAGATTGAAAATGGCCTCTCTGTCATCAATAGCGTATAATAAATCACCTTTTTTAAAGTATCTTCCCTCTCTTACGTTTGCTGAATTTTCTTCCATTACACCTGTCACTTTAGAACTGATGGAGACGCGTTCGTAAGCCTGAATTCTTCCATCTACCTCGATCGTATTGGGGATGTCTTCTCCGGAAAAATAGTCGACCTTTACAGTTCTTAATTCTTTCTTTACTTCAGCACTTCCTACTGTTGATTCTTTCTGGCTGGAAAACTTTCTGAAAATGAATAGTCCCGCCAACAATATTATGATGGTTATGATGGCAGAAATGATGTTTTTTCTTGTGCCTTTTTTCATATTTAATACGCAGTTTTGACTTTGTCTTTAAGGTTTAGGTAAATGGATTTGAGTACGCTTTTAGCGATGTTGATTTCTTCGTCTGAGTGTTCTTGTAAATATTTTGATTGGTAAAAAAGGGATTGCTTCTCTAACAGCTCTCTGAATTCATGACCTTTTGCTGTCAGAAAAATAAGCTTATTTCTTTTATCATCAGGATCAACTTTTTTGGTGACCAGACCATGGTTCTCCAGCGCTTCTAACATTTTATTTACACTACTTTTAGTTTTCACCATTGAGGTGCCTAGTTCTTTTTGAGTAATGCCATCGCCAGACCATAGATCTGCCAGTATTCCTATACACGAGACCGGGAAATGATAACCTTTGCTTTTCAACATAGGCTCCATAAATTGATCCATTAAACGCGCCACTCGATGTGTTAAAAAACCAAAATGATGATAAGGGTTAAAATCTGCCAACAATATTAGTTCATTTATGAACTATTAGGACAGACAAATGTGGGAAAGGTTTAAAAAATGTGATTTTTTTGTGCTTTAGAGCCGTGATTTAACATATTTCGTGGTGACACTCTTTAATTCATCAGAAATTCTAATGAGATCCATTGCAGAAGGATAGTTCTCAAAATTAAATGTCTTAATGGACTTTTATTCTAGCATCAGGTGTCATATACAATTGTACAACTTTTACCTGAATGGTAATTTTTTTTATAGTTATTGATCTATATATATAGACACCATTTATTGTTAAAAGCTTTGATTTCCCTTAAAAATGACCTTGTAGGCCAAGCGTCAATGAGATTCCACTTAATTGGCTTGCACTGAGGCGAGCACCGGCGCCAAATTTAATCCCTTTGCCCTGCTTGGCCAGGTCTCCTGCCATTTTTGCAGCTTTGGAGATGTCTGCTATGTTGTCTTTGTTGTGATCGTAATATCCCATAGGATCATTTAATGGGGCCATGGGTCCCTGCATCATCATGTTGGTAGCTGCATCTCCTCCTGATTGCATGGCCATACTGAAGGGTTCAGGCATGGGAGCCAATGGTGCGCCCAGGCCAAGACTTAGAGAAGCTGATTGTCCAAGTGGATTTACGGAGAGGCCAGCATTAAAAGCTCCTTGCTTATAACCTGCACCTAGTGTGAAATCAGAAGCTCCGGGTTGGTAGGAAGCACTTCCTGAAAAGGGCCCTTTAGAGACGCCTAAACTTAATGATGAACCATATTTATAACCCAGTCCTGTGCTAAAGTCGCCCTGTGAATACTTAAATTTTGTACCGCCTGTATCGGCCATCAACTTAAATCTCCAGAATGACATTTGTAATTTTGGAGGAAGTAGTTTGATATCAATATCCACACCTGAATCATCACCTGATTTCTTCTTTTCATTTTTTGTCTCTTTCTTTTGAATGGGTGATTTAGAGGAAGAAACCGGACTAGCTGGTGGTTTGAGCATGGCGGTTTGTTGGGCTGTTTCCTTTGTTGGTTCAGCAAAGGCAATGCTTTCGGCTTTTCTTTTATCCTCTTTTTCTAAGAAGTCAGACATGATACAAACCTAAGCTATATCTTTTTCATTGTCAAGTGGTTATCAATATGTCAGTGCTACAGCCGTCACCATACTGACACCTCTATATTCAAATTGTACAAAGTAAACAGCAGATGACCAATCAGCAGCTTGAATGATCATATGATCTTGGTGGTCGTTCATTTTTTTTGAAAATATCAATTGGCCCAGAGAATTATAGATATTGACATTACTGTGGTTAAGAGGGTTGGTCAAAACAATATGGATTTCATTATATTTTACGAATATTCGATCTACCAGAGAATTATACACTGATAATCTAGCATTACACAGATCGTGAATTTTCAGTCTAAATTCATCGATATGAATTCTTTGGTAAAGACGACCATTGTCAAGAATAGTACCATGTATCCAATTTCCCATTCTTCTGAGCATCACTTCAGTGCAATTGAAAACTTTAAAAATAGGATATTTTGTATCAGGACTACTTTCAGTATTTCCAATGACAAAAATTAATCGATCTCCTATATTCGCGAAATTTTGGAGATTATACGAACAATCACCTTGAGCTTTATATGATAAGTATTTTGGAAATGTATTCTTTATAGCCTTAAATACCTCCGTAACTTTGAAATCTATTGTATGATAATAATCTTTCTTACTAATTTCCAAAACCTCCAGCTCTACTATGTTTGCAGAGTTTTGCGCATTGATGCAAAACGAATTAAAGTAGCAGTCACAAGCATATAAAAAGTTGGGAAACATCGCTAATAGGAAAATATAGATACAGGTTTTCATCTATAGTTTATAGACGTGAGTGATCGTCCAATGGTTGGTCAGATCCGAAGAAAAAGAAACCTCAACATTATTTTAGTACAAACTTCCTTTCTATTTTTTTCCAGGCCTTCTCGATTTGGTGAAAGGTCATTTTCTCTTGTCCGGTATAAATCATGATTCCGTAGCCACTCAATTGTCGCTGGTCAATGTGATCAATAAATGAATGTTTATTTAACCTGTAAGCTTCTCTCATTCTTCGTTTCAAAAAGTTTCTGTCAACCGCTTTTTTAACTTTACGTTTTGGAACCGTAAATGCAATTTGAAACGTAGGCAAATGCTCATCTCTGTCATGGAGAATATATATTAAGCGCAGTGGATATGCAGAAACAGTTTCAGCATCTGAGAATAAGGACTCAAACTTTTTCTTGTTGGTAAGTCTTTCAGATTTAGGAAATGAAAAATCCTGCATGTTGCAAGTTAAAGATAATTTGTTGTATGTATAACGATAAAAAAGGATGAGCTCTCTGGTATTGATTTTAATACAGAATGGTTCTATTTCAGGAGATGTGCATTAAAAAGGGGAGGTTATTAAGCAAATCTCCAGATAAGTTAGAATTTAAGGCAAAAAAAATCTGAAAGCAGCGTGAACCACTTTCAGATATATATCATAGTATAAAGTAAGATGAAACTTACTTCAATTTACTTTCGTCAGAAACTGTAAGTTTAAGTCTGCCTTTAGCTCTTCTAGAGGCCAACACTCTTCTTCCATTCTTCGTGCTCATTCTTGATCTGAACCCGTGCTTGTTCGCTCTCTTTCTTCTGGATGGTTGAAATGTCCTTTTCATAACTATAAAATTTTCTTAATTCTAACCTCTTTTTCTCAAGGGAGTGCAAAGGTAGAATTAATTATCGAATTTCCAAAGCTTTAGACTAAGAATTCATTGATATCAAGAACTCCTCATTGTTTCTGGTTCCCAACATATGCTTTCTAAGGAACTCCATCGCTTCATCCGGCTTCATATCTGCCAGATGCTTTCTGAGGATGAACATCTTCTTAAGCACTGTTTCTCCAAGCAATAATTCTTCTCTTCTGGTACTGGATTTCGTGAGATCAATGGCTGGATACAGACGCTTGTTGGCCAGTGATCTGTCCAATTGTAATTCCATGTTACCCGTACCTTTAAATTCTTCAAAGATCACCTCGTCCATCTTAGAACCTGTATCAATTAAGGCTGTTGCCAGAATAGTAAGTGATCCTCCGCCTTCTATATTTCTAGCTGCTCCGAAGAACTTCTTAGGCTTATGAAGTGCATTGGCCTCCACACCACCTGATAGTACTTTTCCACTCGAAGGTGAAACAGTATTGTATGCCCTTGCTAATCTGGTAATCGAATCCAGTAGAATGACAACATCGTGTCCGCATTCTACCAATCTTTTAGCTTTTTCTAAAACCATATTGGCTACCCGAACGTGATTTTCAGCAGGCTCATCAAAGTTTGAAGCCACGACTTCTGCTTTTACACTACGCTTCATATCTGTCACCTCTTCCGGACGCTCATCAATCAATGCTACAATCAAATAGCATTCAGGGTGATTCTGCGAAATGGCATTTGCAACATCTTTCAACAAGAAAGTTTTTCCTGTTTTAGGTTGAGCAACGATCAATCCTCTTTGTCCTTTTCCGATAGGTGAGAACAAGTCAATCATTCGGTTACCATAATCCTTCCCTTCAGGGTGCGAAACAATATTAAATTTCTCTTCAGGAAAAAGAGGAGTCAGGTAATCAAACGGTACTCGCTCACGAATCATTTTTGGTTCCAGGCCATTGACTCTGGATACCCTTAACAAGGCAAAGTATTTCTCACCTTCTTTGGGAGGTCTGATGGCACCTACAACGGTGTCTCCTGTTCTGATTCCAAATAATTTAATCTGAGATGGAGAAACGTATATGTCATCCGGAGAAGTCAGATAGTTATAATCAGCGGAACGCAAAAATCCGTATCCGTCAGGCATCATTTCAAGAATTCCTTCTCCTTCGATCAAACCGTCGATCTCTACATTAAAGACATCTTCTTTCTCTTGCTTTTGATTCTTGTTGTCGTTGTTCTTGTTACTGCTGTTATTATTACCACTATTGTTGCGGTTATTATTCTTGTTATTGCTCTCTCTGTTGCTACTGCGGCTCTTCTTATTATTGTTGTCGTCTTCCTTTTTATCCTCTTTCTTGCTGCCACTATTCTGACCATTAGAATTCTTAGCTGGAACCTCTTTTTTTGCTGGTTCTTCCTGTTTCTTTTCCTCTTTCTTAGGAGCAGGTTTGGCTTTAGCCTGTGGTCTTTTTCGTGGTGCAGGCTTCTTTTTCTCTTCATTTGGAGCTTCAGTGCCACTATCTTTTCCTTTTTCAATGGCTTGTTGATCAAGGATTTTATAGATAAGTTCTTGCTTGCTTAGTCGCTTGTATTTGGTGAGGCCAATGTTCTCGGCTAGTTCCTTAAGTTCAGGTACTAGCATGTCATTCAACTGCAAAATATCGTACATAGTTTTCGATTAGAAATGATAAATGTTAATTTGATATGGAATAATTATAATAATTTAATTACCTAATGATCGATCCTCGAAGTAAGTGGAATAAATATTAATAGGAAATTAATCGAATACCTAGTGGTATTGGTTTGCGTGGCAAAAATACACTTATATTTCGAATTACACACTGTTAAAGTGATTTTAATTTACAAAACGGACCAATTATTAGATTAATCTGTAATTTCGTCCTCTTAAATTGAACACAGTATATGTTAGAGGTAAATAAGATAGAGGAGCAACAGGAAAGAATTAAAGAAAGCCTTAAAAAGCGAAATTGGAGTGCAACCAAAATCGCCCTGGTAGATGAAGCCATTGACCTAAACCATCGAAGAAAAGATCTGCAAACTGAGGTTGATCAAAAGAAATCTGAATTGAACAACCTGTCTAAGGAGATAGGAAATTTGTTTAAAAGTGGGAAGAAAGAGGAGGCCAATGAGCTCAGATCGAAGGTCAGTGATCTCAAAGCAGATGCAGATGAAAAAGAGGCTGAAATGAACCAGGTCATTAATCTTCTCGAGGATGCCTTATTGTCTATTCCGAATACATTACATGAAAGTGTTCCTGCGGGAAGTTCAGAAGAGGATAATGAAGTTTACAAAGATTATGAGGGAATTTTGCCGAATATGGGTGATCAAGCTCTTCCTCATTGGGAGTTAGCGGAAAAATACAACCTTATAGATTTTAAGTTAGGTGCCTTGATTACAGGTTCAGGTTTTCCTTTGTTCAGAGGTAAAGGTTCCAGACTACAAAGAGCTTTAATCACTTACTTCCTGGACGAGGCTGCTAAAGCTGGATTTGAAGAAATCGTTCCGCCGCTATTGGTTAATGAAGAAACAGCGAGAGCAACAGGACAATTACCGGATAAGGAAGGCCAGATGTACCATGTGACCGAGGATAACCTGTATCTCATACCTACGGCTGAAGTTCCTATTACCAATATTTTACGAGGTCAAATCCTGGAAGAGACAGATTTTCCAATTAAGCTGACAGGATACACACCGTGTTTTAGAAGGGAGGCAGGTTCTTATGGAGCTGATGTTAAAGGATTAAACAGGGTTCATCAGTTTGACAAAGTAGAAATCGTACAAATTGAACATCCGGACAGGTCATATGATACGCTCCATCAGATGGTAGAACATGTAGAAGGCTTATTAAAAAGCCTGGAACTGCCATATCGTATTCTCAGACTCTGTGGAGGAGACACCGGATTTACATCAGCTTTGACCTATGATTTCGAAGTTTATTCCGCCGCACAAAAACGCTGGTTAGAAGTAAGCTCGGTATCTAATTTTGAAACGTTTCAATCAAATCGGCTAAAATTGCGTTACAAAGATAACGAAGGTAAAAAGCGCCTGGCACACACCTTAAATGGAAGTGCCTTAGCGCTGGCCCGCATTATTGCTTGCATTCTTGAAAACAATCAAAATGAAACCGGAATAAAAATGCCTGCAGTGCTGGTGGACTATTTAGGCTTCGAAAGAATCTAGAAAATTATTTATATTAGAATCAAATTTTTCGAATTATGAGTGAAGAAATGAATGTTGACGAAAAGATGATCGATGGAGAAGGTGAAATGGAACATGCTTTAGATCATTTAAAATCTGAATTGTCAAAGATCAGAGCAGGTAAAGCCTCACCCGCTATGTTATCCAGTATTATGGTGGACTACTATGGTTCATCGACGCCATTGATGCAGGTGTCTAATGTCAATACCGCCGACTCCAGAACCATTACCATTCAACCTTGGGAGAAAAGCATGTTGGCACCCATCGAAAGGGCAATCTTTGAGGCCAATCTCGGACTTACCCCTATGAATGACGGAGAATTTGTCAGAATTAACATTCCACCATTGACTGAAGAAAGAAGAAAACAATTGGTGAAGCAAGCTAAAAACGAAGGCGAAGAAACCAAGATTTCTATTAGAAGTGCCCGACATAAGATGCTTGATTTTATCAAGAAAGAGGTGAAAGCAGGTTATCCTGAAGATGCGGGCAAACGAAAAGAAGAAGATGTTGAGAACTTGACTAAAAAGTATTACAAAAAAGTAGATCAATTGATAGAAGCTAAGGAAGAAGACATCATGACAGTCTAATCAATAGACGTCTTTTTCATACAGTTGTTCTCCAGGTAGAAAATATTTTGATTAAAAATATATGCGGTCTTCACTTTTAGTGAGACCGTTTTTATTTCCCTTTCTTCCGCAAATGCATTGTCCAGCAGCAGCCGATAGATCGCGCCTTGTTTCATATAATACATGCGGTTTTTATCGAGAAAAACTGAGCTTATATCCCCGGGTATAAAGTTGCTGAAGGTTCCAAAGTTGTCAAATACCGCAATCCCATTGCCCTCTTCCACCAAATAAACCATGTTGTTGTGCTCAATAATGTAGTCTGGCTGAATATTCAATCGGTGATAGCTTTCAAGTGGATTGGATTCAAGTAGGAGTTTATTATTTCTTGAAATCTTCTTTAGTCTGTAGTCCAGACCATCATAAATCCACAGATTATTATCCCTCGAACTTCCAATAGCTAAAATGTTAAGTTCACCTTCATATCGAGCCAATTCAGAAAGGGTGTCGTCTACATAGACGACCTTTTGAAATCCGTCAAAAAAGATCGCGATTTTTTTCGGGTTGGTCACATCGATATAAGAAATATCACCTAAAGTGTTGTTATAGTATTCAAATTGCAAATTGAGGTTCTGGTCATAAAGCCTAAGCCTGTTTTTGAAGTCAATGGTGTAAATACTACCAAACAGATCTACCTTAAAATCGCGAACAGGGTAGTCGATCAGGGAACAATTAAAGTCCTCGATAACCTGCTTAGATGTTGTACACCCAGTCAGGAATAGGACCAGGATAAAACTAAGGATATATTTTCCCTTCTTCATTTTCAAAAAATAAAAGATTTAATTCATTTCCGTCGAATCGAGCATAACTGTATTGAGTCAGCCAGTCTCCAAGGTTAATATATCTTGTTTTTTGATCGGAAAGTAGATAATCTATCGGTAAATGCCGATGACCAAAAACAAAATAATCTACAGTATTATTTTTAATGTAAGTTTCACAAAACCTCACCAACCATTCCCGGTCAGGACCCAGGAACTCCAGTTCTTCCATATGGGTCTTCTCTCTGCTTTTCTTACTTAGTTTCCGCATGATTCGAAGACCGATGTTGGGATGAATGGCACCGTACATCTTCTGAAGAACCGGATTGGTGAAAATCTTCTTAATGGTTTTGTATTTCTTGTCTCCTGGCCCCAGTCCATCTCCATGACCAAGAAAAAAACTTTTGTCATTGTGAGTGACCCGAATGGGATTTTTATGAACCGGAATATTAAACTCGTCTTCAAAATAACGGAACATCCATATGTCATGATTACCTGTAAAAATTTCAATCTTAATTCCCGAATCTCTTAAATGGGCAATTTTGCCCAAAATTCTAACATAACCTTTCGGGATGACACGGTTATATTCAAACCAATAATCAAATATATCTCCGAGCAAATAAATGGTGTTCGCATCTTTAGAAATCTCATCAAAGAATCGCACCAGCTTTTTCTCCCGTTCTTCGCTGGTCAATGCCCCATCTGTACCCAGGTGAAAATCTGATGCAAAGTATATGATTTCCTTTTCTTTCATTAATGCGGCTAAGGTAAATCATTTTATCTATCTTGTTCAAAGACAAAAATGGTTATTTATAAAAGAGACAGGATGCGAATTTTAATGATGCTGATAATAGGTTTTTGGTTTTATGTCAATGGGGCGGCACAAGACGAATTGAAATGGAAAAAGGAAATCGAACGGTTGACTGCTATAGAAGTTCAAGAAGTAGAAAACGCCGAAGGATTAATTCTTCTGACCGGTAGTTCAAGTGCCAGAATGTGGAAGAACTTTGGGGATGTTTTCCCAAATTATAAGACGGCAAACCATGGATTCGGAGGCTCACAGATGCATGAGTTGTTGTACTATCTGGATGATTTGGTCATCCAGTACAATCCCGATATCATCTTGATTTACGAAGGAGACAATGACCTCTCCGCTGGAAAAACGATTGAGCAAATCATGCTGACCACTGAAGCGGTTGTAGACAAAATTAAGGATGCTTTGCCTGAAGCCGAGATTTACTTCATTTCACCTAAGCCCAGTCTTGCCAGATGGAATCTTGAGCAGGAGTACGTGGACCTGAATGGTAAAATGAAAAGTTATAGTGAGCAAACACAAAATGTCCATTTTATAGATGTTTGGTTTCCGATGTTGAATGAAAATGGAAAGCCCATGGAGGATATATTTATTGAAGATGGCTTACACATGAACCAAAAAGGTTACGAAATCTGGAAAAGTGTGATCCTAAAAAAGGTAGCCCACACTACAGAATAGTTGATTCAAGTGATGTTGTAACTTTATTTGAAACAAAACGAAAATTCAAAGATGGGTTACAAGATTGCTGTGGTAAATGGCGACGGAATAGGGGAAGAAATAGTACCTGCTGGTGTCAGAGTGCTGGAAGCTACTGCGAAAAAACATGGACTAGATCTTGAATTTCACGAACACGAATGGGGAGCTGGGCATTATTTGAAGCACGGAAGCTTTATGCCTGAAGGTAGCATTGAGGTTATTCAATCATACGATGCGATATTTTTTGGTGCTGTAGGCCTGCCAGAAGTTGATGACCGGCTTCCATTCAAGGATTTCACAAACAAAGTTAGGACCAGCCTAAAGCAATATGTCAATTATCGTCCGGTAAAACTTTTTAGAGGAGTCGAAAGTCCATTGAGAAATAAAACGGAAAAGGATATCGATTTTGTTATTATTCGTGAAAACAATGAGGGTGAGTTTGTGCAGAGTGGTAGAATTTTATATCCTGACGAGCCTCATGGAATGGCAACAGATACTAGTATTTTCACACGAAAAGGTACGGAAAAGGTAGCGCATTATGCTTTCAAGTTAGCGATGAAACGCCATAAGAAATTAACCAATGTGACGAAGTCCAACACATTGATCCATACTTTACATTTTTGGGATACTGTTATTGCTGAAGTAGCTGAAAACTATCCAGAAGTAGAATATCAAAAAATGTATGTGGACAACGCATCCGCCAGTTTTGTATTGAGACCAGAATGTTTTGATGTCATTTTAACTACCAATATGATCGGAGATATATTGTCCGACCTGGGAGGCGCTATTATGGGAAGTCTCGGACTAGGTGGAAGTGGAAACATCAATCCTGAAAAAGTGTATCCTTCCATGTTCGAGCCCATTCATGGTTCAGCACCGGATATTAAGGGTCTAAACATCGCGAATCCTATAGGTCAGATATGGTCCGCTTCAATAATGCTGGAGCATTTGGGAGAAAAGAAGGCAGCAGAAAACATGGTAGAAGCTATTCATAGAACCACATCTAATGGACGATTGACAAAGGACCTGGGTGGTGATGCTACTACTACTGAAATCGCAACGCGAATTATTGACCAATTATGAGTGAGCAACGTATTATAGATCTTACGCAAACCTATCAAAATGAAATTAAAGGGGTAGAGATTACTCAGGCAAAATCATTAGATAAAGATGGCTGGAATGCTTCGAATTACACTTTGTATTCACATGTGGGAACCCATATGGATGCGCCATTTCATTTTGGCGTTAATGATCAAACCATTGATCAGATTCCAGTAGCGAGATTTATTACTCCGGCATGGATAGTCAATGCTACAGATGTTGAATCTAAAGGTCTGATAGAGGTCAGACATCTGGGTGCACTTTTAGCTGAATTTAAACAGGGAGAGAGTTTGATCATTAAAACTGGTTGGTCTTCGAAATGGGGAACAGACTCCTATAGAGACGATTTGCCTAGAATCAGTAAAGCGTTTGCTGAATGGTGTGTTATCAATAAAGTTAATATCCTGGCAGTAGAACCACCTTCAGTTGCAGATGTACATAATTTAGCAGAAGTTACAGAGATACATCAAATTCTATTGGGAGGTGATGTCATCATATTAGAAGGATTGACCAATGTACAAGCCCTCTCTACCAGAAAAGTTACATTGATTGCTATGCCTTTAAAGATCAAGAATGGTGATGGAGCGCCAGCGAGAGTAGTAGCCATACAATAATATGGAAGCACTTTTATCATCTATCAAAGAGGGCAAAAAACTCCCCAATCTGTATCTGGAGATCAGAGACCACCTGGTCCACTCAAAAACAAAAGTTATTGTAATAGATGATGATCCGACTGGATGTCAAACAGTGTATGATGTACCATTAATGACGATTTATAGTCGGGAGGCATTGCAGGCATTTATACATTCGGATAGATCAGTGCTTTTTATCTTGACGAATTCACGAAGCAAGAATGGGAAGGAGGCATTTGCGATCAATAAAAAGATAAAAAATGATGTCGAAACTGTTTCTTTCGAAGAAGGTCTTCAAATATTATATATCTCACGTTCAGACTCTACGTTACGAGGCCATTTTAAAGATGAGGTCAATGCATTGAAAGATCCTCATCAAAAATGTCTCTTTATACCGGCATTTTTCGAAGGAGGGAGGTATACCTTCGAAAATCAGCACTATGTGAGAGAAGGTAATACCTTTCAAAAAGCTTGTGAAACACCCTTTGCTAAAGACCAATCCTTCGGTTATGAAAGTTCTTATCTGCCGACCTATATTTCGGAAAAGCTTGGAGAGCAAGTTGAAGTAGATTTTTTATCCATTGATGAAATTAGAAACACTACTGTTACTGCACTGGCTGAAAAAATCAATGATTCATCATCGGAATTCATAGTTGTAAATGCTGCAGCCTATATTGATCTTCAAAGAATTGCACTGGCTTCTTTGAAAGCAAAGAACAAGTTGCTGTACAGAAGTTCGGCTTCTTTTGTCAATGCACTGGGAGGTATCAAGCCTCGATCGCCTTTGGATATACAAGATCTTCGCATAGATGGTCATTTTCCAGGCTTAATCATCATTGGTTCATATGTTCCTAAAACCACCAGACAGTTGCAGCAGCTCAGAATGCTCAATGGTCTGAAATTCATTGAAATGCCCACCGAAGCCTTACTTTCTCATAAGGGTATTTTATCTATTAGAGAGGAAGCTAACCATCATCTTGGAAATGGAAATACCACCGTGCTTTATACCAGCAGAACGGCGGTGGATAGCAATGACAAGCAAGAAGCCTTAGAGATCGTAAATCAAGTAGCTGCCGGCGTCGTGAAAGTAGGACAAGGCCTCAGATTATCCATATCCTACCTGATCGCAAAAGGTGGAATAACCTCTAACGATGTGGCGACTGAAGTATTGAGAATCAAGCAAACCAAAGTCTTGGGTCAAGCTATGGCAGGGGTTCCGGTATGGGAAACATCTGATTTCCCATTTATCGTATTTCCTGGAAATGTCGGCGATGACATGACGTTGTATGAACTGGTCAAAAAGCTCGAAAAATGAAACGATATGGATTTTTTATTGGTACATTTTTAATTACGATATTATTATATGTAGACCGAGCTTGTATTTCTTCTGCCAAAGAAGCCATTAGTGGAGATTTGGGTCTATCTGATACGCAGATGGGGTGGGTTTTGAGTGCCTTTGCGCTCGGATATGCTTTATTTCAAGTGCCGGGAGGTGCCTTTGGAGACAAATATGGCCCCAGAAAGGTGCTCAGTGCCATTATTGGACTATGGTCACTGTTCACCGCACTTACTGGCCTGGCCTGGAGTTTTGTTTCCATGGTATTTTTCAGGTTTATTTTTGGTGCGGGAGAAGCCGGAGCATTTCCTACGATTTCAAGAGCTGCATTTTCATGGGTGCCTTTAAATGAGCGAGGTATTTTTCAGGGTATCAACTTCTCGGGCTCAAGGCTTGGGGCGGCATTTGCATTGCCCTTGGTGGCCTTCCTGATATCCAGTTGGGGCTGGCAAAACATTTTCTTCTTTTTTGGGGCAATCGGTATTTTATTTGCAATCATTTTTTACATCATTTTCAGGGACAAACCTGAAGACCATCCAGCTTTGAGTCAAGATGAAAAGGCATACATCATGAGTAATCGCCAAAAAGAAAAAGTGATCAAAAGCGAACCGCTGGCTTTAAGTAAGATTTTATCCAAGTCAAATATGTGGTTGGCTATGGGTCAGTATGTCGGTAGCAATTTCATATTTTTCTTTACACTCACCTGGCTTTTCCCATTCATAAAGCAGAAGTATGAACTGGATCTTGTCAATGCTGGTTTTTATGCCATGCTGCCATTGATAGGTGGTGCGATTGGAAACTGGGTTTCAGGGGCAATGGTGGACGCTATTTACAAGCGTGGTCATTTTCGAAGATCAAGACAAGTGCCTGCTATCATTGGGTTTACCCTGGTGATTGTCGGCGTCCTGTCCAGTCTTTCTATGGATACAATACTGAGTGCGGTACTGTGCCTGACCATTGCTATTTTTGGAGCAGACATGACGCTGAGTCCTTCGTGGTCCTTCTGTATGGACATAGGCGAGGAAGATTCTGGCAAAGTAAGTGGGATGATGAATATGGCTGGAAATATTGGTGCATTTACAACTGGATTGGCCTTTCCTTATCTGATGGAATGGACAGGCTCTAACAATACCTTCTTCTATGTTGCTGCTGCATTGGGAGCATTGGCAATTGTATGCTGGTTATTTATGGATCCCAATAAAAAAGTAAGTGATGCTTAAAGGGGCGTGTATAGGGGCCGGATATTTTAGTACCTTTCATTTTGATGCCTGGAAAAGGATAGAAGGGATCGAAATAGTAGCGATTTGTGATAAGAATCTGGAAAGGGCTGAGAATGTGGCAGGTCAATTTGGATTTAAAAATGCTTACGCAGATGTGCAGACCATGTTTGAAAAGGAAGAAATTGATTTTGTTGATATTATTACTCCGCCTGAAACGCATCATGAATTGATACAAGCGGCCATCAATGCGGGAATCGATATCATTTGCCAAAAACCATTGGCCACTGATTTTAAAAATGCAGAAAAGATAGCCGGTTTGGTTGCCCAGTCTAAAGTGCGCTTCATGGTTCATGAAAACTGGAGGTGGCAACCATGGTATCGAGAAATCAGGAAGTTACTTGTAGAAGAGGAGATCATCGCCATACACCATAGAATGAGAATGGGTGATGGTTGGCAAGTGGATGCCTATCTTAACCGCCAGCCCTATTTTAGGAAAATGGATAGGTTACTCATACATGAGACCGGCATCCATTTCATTGATACTTTTAGATTTTTAGCTGGAGAAATCAAGAATGTACAGGCAACTTTCCGAAGACTCAATAAAAATATCAAGGGCGAAGACTTTGCCTGGGTCCAATTTGAATTTGAATCAGGTGCGTTGGGTTTTTACGATGCGAACAGATACAATGAAAGCCGGGCAAGAAATCCGAGACTAACATTCGGGGAGATGTTGGTGGAAACGAGAAGTGGATCTATTCGCTTGTACGAAGATGGAAGGCTTACTGTTCAGAAACTGGGTCAAGGTGAGTTAGAGCATCAATATCATTTTGAGGACAGAGGTTTTGCCGGAGACTCTGTTCTATTTACGCAGCAACACTTTATTGATGGTCTGAAAAATAATGCTGAATTTGAGACCAACCTACCAGATTATATGAAGAGTTTGAAGGTGGAAGAAGAAATTTATCAATCAGCTGCCCGGTAAGTATTTTTTTATTTAGACGAAAAAGAGGGTTCCAAGGTATGCAATACGATTTAAGATTAGTCGTTCCGATACAATAGAAGCCAAAATCTAAATGCATAAACATTTTATTCTCTTCTTTTTCCTTTTGTTCAACAAATCAAACTTCGCACAAAATACCATTGATCTGATAGATACGGTAATTACTGATCAGCGTGTGACCATGACGCTTTCTCAATCAAGCCCTTTTACTCCCGAAATAGATAGCCTAGTAGATCATCGCCATCAAGAGATTCGGACATATGTCTCAAATATTAGGACATTTGTCCCCGACTCTTTGGTGGTTAATGCTGTACATTATGACAGCAATTACTTGTACACTTTTATTGATCTTCAAAGCCAGGAGAAGAAGGTTTGCGTTCAGAACAAAGCAGGATCATTTGATACATTTGCGGTAAAGGATACCATGAGATTGCGCTTTAATAGCAGATTACCAGGTATTGAAGACTTCGAATTCAAAGTCGAAGTGGATGATATTACAGAAAGTACGGTTACTTTTCAGTTTTTAGAATCTCAATATGCATACATTGAAGAACTGGACAAGTATGTGACAGTTTGGCCATTTATTCCGGGAAGTTATATTGATTTAGATGATAAAGTCCAGTTACATGAAGCTTATTCTGAATTGATTTGGTTGCAAAAGGAAGCACCGTTGGATTCTAATAAACAAATCAGATTTTACGACTATGACTATTTAAACAGAAAGATTTCCTATCAGATATCTCCATTGGATTCAGCCTTGATAAGTCATCGAACCAATACCTACGTTGATTCGTTATTGGTGCCTCGCGGAAAAGCTTTTTTGCTTTATTTCGGTGGTGAATGGTGTAGGCATTGCAGAGAAAATTTACCTCTTTTGAAGAAAGCAAGCCTTCATGCTGGGAAACATGATGTCCATACCCTAGCGATCCTAACCCATACCAGGTACAACTTAAAGGAAACAAAGGATTACTATAATCGACATTTATTTCCCATAGACAGTAAGATCATTCCGCTAACAGATTCTCTTCTTCACGAATTAAAGATCACCTATTATCCTTCTTATATTTTGGTGGATAAAAGCGGATTAATATGGTTTAGATCGGATGTTAAGGGTGATGATTATCACCATGAGCTGTATCAATTAATTACTCGTTTAAATGACTAATTATTTTACTTATCCTTGATCAATTTCAGGATGTCCTCCACCGGCAGGGCTTTCCTAACATGTCCATCTACTCCTGTCATGTCTTCTGCCGCAAAGAGTGAATTTAAAATGGCTTCTTCCGTAGCTTCGATAACGGCAAGAAATAAGCCGGAGACTTCGTCGTTTCGCAAGTATTGATTATGATTGATAGGATCTTCCGAATGATATGGAATGTAATTTTCCTTGGCATTAGAAACCGCAATTACATAATCTCCACTTCCATTGGACGCAATCCCACCCGTTCTGCCCAGGCCCAGCATAGCCCTTTTAGCAAGCCTTTCCAGATTTCTGGCATCTAGTGGAGCATCTGTGATGACCACGATCATACAAGAACCATCTGCGTCGTATTGGTATCTGCGTGAATATTGGTCAAGCACTTTACCGATGGGTGTTCCATTCAATGTGAATACGCCACCAAAGTTGGTTTGTACCAAAACGCCGACCGTATAACCACCCTGACTTTTTGGCAATACTCGTGATGAAGTGCCGATACCTCCTTTATAACCGAAACAGGTTGTGCCGGTTCCTGCACCCACATTGCCCTCTTTTACCTGTCCAGTTTGGGCACTTTCAATGGCCTCTAACACATGTCCCTCTTTCACGGCTCTTTGTCTGATATCATTTAGGTATCCATCATTGGTCTCACCAACCACTGGATTGACAGATCTGACACTTTTATTTTCAGGCTGATCTAAGGTGTAAGTAATTAAGGCATTAGCGGCAGTTGGCACACTAAGTGTATTGGTAAGTATGATGGGCGTTTCAAGATTTCCCAACTCTTTCACCTGTGAATAACCCATCAATTTTCCAAAACCATTTCCCAGATAAATGGCCGCCGGAAGCTTGTTCTGAAAAAGGTTTCGATCATGGGGTAAGATTGCCGTCACACCAGTCCGGATATTGCTGCCTTCTATCAAAGTTTTATGACCCACCGAGACACTGGATACATCCGTGATTGCATTCAACTTTCCGGGTCGAAGCACGCCGATTTCGATTCCATAGTCCCTTACTCTCATATTTTGTGCATTCATACCACTTATAAAATCAAATATAAGCAGGACAACAGTGAGTAACGATAGGCTTTTCTTCAAAGTTTGATACACCATTGTTTTCTTTAAAATTAGTAAATATGTGGTAAAGTAGAAACTACTTAGGAGGCTTTTCAGTCAGGCTATCTCCTAAAATAGGCTTGATTGGTGTACTATCCAACTTTAAGGTGTCAAATGGTTTTGCAGGCTTAGCTGGTTTTCCGGGAGCTCTGAGGCTATCGCCAATATTAAAATTGACTTGTCTATAAATGATGGAGTCAACATATCGCTCTGCCTTGTTCACAATTTCAGTTCTGCATTTTTTCCATTCTTCTGCTCTTCTATCCGCCAGTTTTTCGTCAATGTATTCCTTCATGAGCTGCTGTTGAGACTTCATTGGCACTTTCTGAAAGCTTAGACCCATTAAAAAGATCCCAGACAGCATCAATATTTGTAGTGCAATTTTCATCTTGTCGGAATATACTTTTCAATCTCTTTCAATCTGACTTCTGAGATGCTATCCACAGCTTTATCGAAGGTGCTTTGGTAGGTCAATTGGCAAAGTGAATCTACTTCTTCAATCACAAAGCGAATTTCTGTTCTTAAAATGGAGTCTGCAAGAATCCTGTTTGAAGTGGTCAATTCAGGCTCTTCTTCAGTACAGCCATTGGCATAAAAAACAACCAAAATAATAGCAGAAATAAAAAAGAAATATCCTTTTAAATTATTCATCGTCTACCTGGATATATTTCCTTTTCAACTCAAAGTTCTTACCTAGATATACCTTTCGAACCATCTCATCAGCTGCCAGATCCTCAGCTGATCCGGCTTTCAATATTTTACCCTCAAACATGAGATACGCCCGATCGGTGATGGACAAAGTTTCTTGAACATTATGGTCGGTAATCAAGATGCCGATGTTCTTTTTCTTCAACTTCGCCACGATGTATTGAATGTCTTCCACTGCGATGGGGTCTATTCCGGCAAAGGGCTCGTCAAGCAGTATAAACTTGGGATCAGAGGCCAATGCGCGCGCGATCTCAGTTCTTCTTCGTTCTCCACCCGACAAGGAATCACCCATATTTTTTCTGACCTTATGGAGTGTAAATTCATCGATCAGGCTTTCCATTTTAGCCCGCTGTTCTTCTTTTGAAATACCAGTTAACTCCAGGATAGCCATTAAATTATCCTCAACACTCAACTTTCTGAAAACACTCGGTTCTTGCGGTAGGTATCCGATCCCCCTTTGAGCCCTTTTATACATGGCCAGATCAGTAATCTCCTCATCATTGAGATAAACGTGGCCAGAAAATGGCTTGATGAAACCTACTGTCATGTAGAAAGTGGTCGTTTTACCGGCACCGTTTGGCCCCAGTAAACCTACAATTTCACCTTGTGCTACATTGATGGATACAGAACTCACCACTTCTCTCCTTCCATAGCGTTTGATCAGATTTTCTGTTCTAAGAATCATATCGCGAATTTACGGTTTCCATTCCACTTTTGCTTCCAACTCCCAGTTTTGTCTAAGTTCTTCCAGTTTTGTTTCCTGCCAGACTTCACTTTGAGTTTTTTTCCAATAGTCTCCTGGATCCCATCTTCCATTTTTGTTGGCATCTAACGTCAGTCTTACGCTATATGTTTTGGGCGGTAAAATGTCGAACCTAAATTTCGCCTGGTTTTCTCCGGAGATGAGTCTTCTTCGAATTTCTTTGTCGCCATCCATTAATTGCATGATGTATTGCTGCTCTGCATTAAGACTATCGATGGTTAGGTCAATGATTCCGAATTTTTCCCTGCTTTCAGGAATGACCAGTTCAGTGATTGTATCATTAATGGATCCGTTCACCATTGATACTCCTCCGGGTTCAATGTAGAGTGCCATGGTATCACCGAAAGAGAAATTATATTCAATCTTAACTTTGCGAGGATTCAGGCTGTCCAGAACGATCGATTCTATAGGCCTGATCAAGCTATCTGACAGTTCAAATTTCGAGGAATCAATACTATTTATGGCATAGGGAAACTCAAATTCAATGGGTTGGCCAGGTTCAAGTCCACCATTTCTTTTCAAATTCGATTTACGGTAGTTGAAGGGTTCTATGTCACCGTCAAATACGCGTCTTTTGTAGGTAATGGTATCTTCAAGAATATAAAATGTATCATTGGGTATGCTGTTATCGTGCCACAATATTAAGCTGTCCTTATTAATCTCCGTTAGCCAATAAACAGAATCCCGATAATTACCGACTGTAATATTTATGGGTTGTCCACGAAATTCAAACTTCATTTTAAATGGAGAGAATTCTTCGTCGAGTAGTTCAATAGCCAGTAAGGGTTCGAATATATTTAAGCTCAATGGAGGAGGAGTTGAATCTGTTGTGTAAATGAATGAATCTAGAAAGCCTATGGCTTCTCCTTCATCATACTTCAGATTCAAATTGCCATCATTCAGAACAACCACTTTAAAAGTGTCAGACCTTAGGTTTTGAATTTCGAAGCTGCCTGATTTGTTGGTTTTTGCGAAATAATAAGGAGCTTCTTCGAAAACGATGGAATCGCTGAGTTTATCGTAAAGCATGACATAAACATCTTCTGCCGGCTCACGCGTTAAGTCATCAACGACCTTTCCCGAGATGCTGAGGGAATCAATGACATCACCTGTGCTGAAGACGTATCGAAAGTTGGATAACGGATTGCCTTCATTTAAGTCGACGATAGCATCTCCAAAGTTAATCGTGTAAGTTGTATTTTCTTTCAGTGGTGCATTTTCAGGAAGTTTGATGGTTAATTTTTTACCGCGCTGTATGATTTCAGGTCTGGTGGCCAGAGGAGGAGAATAGACGATCTGCTCAAATGCATTTTTGAGTTGTATAAATTCGTCGAATCTCAAGACTATTTGGTCCAAATCAAAGTTAGTAATGTAATTCGGCGTAGATCTTATAGTGTCCAGTTCCGGCGGTGTTTCATCTTTTTTACCGCCCAAAGGCGCCTTTTGCACAGCACAGGAATAGGTGAGCAAAATAATAAGGGCAACTAATATGGAACTGACTAATTTCAAAACGCCTGCAAACCTAAGTGAAAAATAGATAAGATTGCAGTATAACGCACGTGATCGCATTAAAAATGCTAAAAGAAAGTTAATATCTTTTCAAGTCATTGCTTTATTGTACTAGGCTGGCGAAAAATGTACCTTGTTCATAAGTGGTAAATTCTTGTAATGATGGATGAGCGTTATATTCAAGCTTAAAGCTCATCTCAAAAGTTCCTCTTATGATAGCAGAATCTGAAGATATTTCATCAATAGTGATGAATGCTGGTATAGCTGTTGTGTCAAGCCCGTATGAGCAAAAAACGGCGTCATAGTCTATGCATGCCAATCTGGCATAAGGCTTTGCGTTTTTTTCTTGCAAATCCTTATCATATTCTAATTTATGATCTCCCAGCTGAAAAGGAATATTCGTAAAATTGAATTCCTTCATAAAGTTATGAGAAGTTATTCGTATGCTAATGTTTTTTTTATGTGCACTAAGAAACCGAAAACTGGCTTCCTCTGCAAACCATTCTTCACCGTCCTCTAGAGCACATGAAGCCATATTTTCGCCAATGATGCAAATTTGCTTTTCGCAGGAAAAGAATAATAACATCAAGGAGAATAGATACAGGTTCTTCATATGTGAATTGTTGCTTAGTTCTAACCATTTAGACTGCTTATTTTAGAAAACGGTTGGTTAGGATACATTATTACTATTTATGACAACTGAGTTCTACTGTAAAAAATAGCTTTTAAATGGTTTTATTTTCTATTTCTCGGATGGTGTGTCATCATCACGTCTCTGAGGTACTCAGAATCCAAGTGAGTATAGATTTCCGTAGTCGTGATGCTTTCATGACCCAGCATATCCTGCACAGCTCTTAGATCTGCTCCACCTTCCACTAAGTGAGTGGCAAAGGAGTGCCTGAAAGTATGCGGGCTTACTTTCTTTTTTATTCCAGACTTAATTGTCGCTTGCTTGATGATGGTAAAAAGCATTACTCGGGTCAACATTTTTCCCCGGCGGTTCAGGAAAATGTGATCTTCAAAGCCTTTTTGGATGGTTTTAAGCTTCGATCGGTAATAATTCAGGTAAATTTGAATCTGTTCTATGGCGGCTTCGCCAATAGGTACCAGCCTTTCCTTATTCCCTTTTCCGGTGACCCTGATGAATCCAATGTCAGGAAAGAAATTGGTGATTCTTAAATCGATTAATTCTGAGGCTCTCAGCCCGCTGGCATAAAGGGTTTCCAGCATTGCCCTGTTACGATGTCCATGATCTTCACTTAAATCAATGGATGCGATGATTTGTGTTATTTCTTCATAGCTGAGCACATCAGGGATCTTTCTGGCAAGCCTGGGCCCATCCAGTAGTTCTGACGGATCGTCCTGAATCAAATCCTCTAGCAACAAGTATTTAAAAAAAGCTTTTACACCAGAAATTATTCTTGCCTGTGATCGGGCTCCCAGACCCAATTCATTGACATAAATAATAAATGAAACCAAATCGTTATAATCGAGATGCAGCGGCGTTTTATTGATGTTTTCCTGACTCGCGAAAGAGGCTAGTTTCTGGATATCTTGCTCGTAAGCAATCACGGAATTAGCAGATAATGACCGCTCCAGCTGAAGATAGCTTTTAAAACCAATAATGGAAGATTTCCAGTCCATTGAGCAAATTTAATATATATACTTAAATGGACAGAAAAGTTGGCTGATGTGGAACTGAAAGCTAAATAAAAATCTTCGTACATTTGCAGCCTTAAATTTACGTATGAAATGGGTTTAGTAGCGGAGATCGAAAAGCGTAAAACCTTCGGAATTGTTTCGCATCCGGATGCAGGTAAAACAACACTCACAGAGAAGTTGCTGCTATTCGGAGGGGCAATTCAGGTTGCAGGAGCGGTTAAGTCAAATAAAATAAAGAAGCATGCTACCTCTGACTTTATGGAGATAGAGCGTCAGAGAGGTATTTCTGTTGCAACGTCAGTGATGGCTTTTGAATACAGGGATAAACAGATTAATATTCTGGATACACCCGGACACAAAGACTTTCAGGAAGATACCTATCGAACATTGACTGCAGTTGACAGTGCCATTGTAGTTATAGATGTGGCCAAAGGTGTGGAAGATCAGACTGAAAAACTGGTAGAGGTATGTCGAATGAGAAAAGCGCCTATGATCGTTTTTGTCAACAAGCTCGATAGAGAAGGAAAAGACGGGTTCACGCTTTTGGATGAGATTGAATTAAAACTGAAATTGAGGGTATGTCCACTTTCCTGGCCTATAGGCATGGGACAGCGGTTTAAAGGCGTTTATAATATCTACGAAAAAAGTCTGGTTCTTTTTATGCCACATGGCAAGCAAAGCGAAGATGATGGTGTAGTCGAGTTCGAGGATCTTTCCGACCCGGAATTGGATAAAATCGTTGGAGAAGAATTGGCTGAGGAATTGAGGATGGAGGTCAATATGATAGAAGAAGTATATCCTTCTTTTGATAAGGACGCATATTTACGGGGAGAATTGAGCCCTGTGTTTTTTGGGAGTGCAGTAAACAATTTTGGAGTAAAAGAAATGCTGGATTGCTTTGTAGACATTGCACCGAACCCTTTACCACGAATGACGGAAGAGCGGCCGGTAATTCCCACGGAAAAGAAGTTTACAGGTTTTGTGTTTAAGATTCATGCTAATATGGATCCCAAGCATCGAGACAGAATTGCATTTTTGCGAATTTGCTCCGGTAAGTTTGAAAGAAACACAAATTATCTTCATGTCAGGCAGGGTAAGAAAATGAAATTTCCAAACCCCACAGCATTTATGGCTTCTAAAAAGAGTATACTGGATGAAGCGTATCCCGGAGATATTGTCGGCTTGTACGATTCAGGTAATTTCAAGATAGGAGATACCATGACAGAGGGAGAGGAATTGCATTTTAAAGGAATACCATCATTTTCTCCGGAGCAATTCAGATATGTGAACAATGCCGACCCTATGAAATATAAGCAATTGGAAAAGGGTCTGGATCAATTGATGGATGAAGGTGTGGCACAGTTGTTTACGAAGTTAGAATCCAATAGAAAGATAATCGGAACGGTGGGCGCTCTTCAATTTGAAGTGATTCAATATAGATTGGAGCATGAGTATGGAGCGAAGTGTTCATATGAGCCGATCAATATGTATAAAGCATGTTGGATAAAATATGATGACCCCAAGGCTTTCAAGGCTTTCAAGGATAGAAGAAGAAACGATCTGGCTACGGATAAGGACGGGAATTTGGTTTTTATGGCAGAAACGGCTTGGGCATTGCAAATGGCACAAGACAAGCATCCTGAAATTCAGTTTTTCTTTCAGAATGAAAATTAACAATTGGATCTAGAGTCATGAAAGGTTGAGTTGCAATTCCTGAATAATATAAATCATAAAGCAAAACAATGAAAATACTGATTATCGGAGGTGGAAATATGGGATTGACATTTGCAAAAAGCTTTCTGCACTCTCATATCGTCACACACGATAAAATGCTCATTCTTGAAAAATCACTCAAAAAAGCAGAGGAACTTAAAAAATTAAACATCGGTACGGTGTATGGTGAACCTGGTGATTATATTAAAGAAGCTGATTTATTAATTTTTGCAGTGAAACCCCAGGATACCACAGCTTTGTTTGCAAGCATCAAACCATTTGTAGATCATCAACAGGTAGCTTTGTCGATCATGGCTGGAGTAAAGATAGAGACCATCAGTACCGCGCTGGGTATCAATAAAATCATTAGGGCAATGCCCAATTTGCCTGCTCAGGTGGGAGTAGGCATGACTGCCTTTACATCTTCTGAGGCAGTGACGAGAATCGAATTGGTCATGGTTCAAAACCTACTGAACGCCACTGGCAAAACCATCTATGTGGAAACGGAAAAAGCCATTGACGCGGCTACAGCCATTTCCGGTTCAGGCCCTGCGTATGTATTTTACATCATGCAGGCCATGATTGATTCAGGAAAGAAAATGGGATTCTCACTTTCTGAATCTGAATTGCTGACCTACCAGACTTTTCGGGGTGCCGTTGAATTGTACAACAAGTTTGATTTGTCTTGCGATGAGTGGATCAAAAAAGTATCTTCTCGAGGCGGGACCACTGAAGCGGCATTCAATACATTTCATAACGACGCATTGCACCTAAAATTTCAGGATGGATTAAAGGCGGCACTACGCAGAGCAGAAGAGCTAAGTAAAGGGGATTAAAATACCTTAGTTTATGTTAGATAAATATCATCAAATTTTCATTCAGGATATAAAACGAAGGATTTTCGACGAGAATTGGTCCCGTGTAAATAAGTGCCTTGAAATTTTAAATGAAGAACAGGTTTGGTATAGTCAAAATGAAAATGTAAACAGTGTCGCAAATTTGATCTTACATATTTGCGGTAATCTGAGGCAATACGTGTGCTCGGGTATCTTTCGGGAAAAGGACGTTAGAGATCGTGATCGCGAATTTTCTGCAGAGCCTGGACGATTTGATAAGAAAGAACTAAAATCAATGTTCGCAGAGACAATGGAGGAGCTAGGTGAAAAAATAGAGCTGCTGACTCCAGAAATCTTGACTCAGAATTATAGTGTCCAGGGTTTTCAGGAGTCTGGTATTGCTATAATGATACATATCACAGAACACCTATCATATCACGTAGGCCAGATCACACATATTACCAAATCTTTGGAGAATATAGACACGGGATATTACAAAGGGATAGATCTCAATGCGAAAGATTGTTAACTTCGCTCAAAAGGGTGCTGCTTGCCAATTGGCCCTTCACTAATATTTCACATTCAACTTGTTCAAATTTTATCTACTTTTAGTACCATACACTTTAAGGAGATGAATAAGAAAAATTTCAATGACCTCGTAAGCACTGTATCGCTTATCATACTAATAAGCTTAAATCTTATTGGTCAAAACCCAATTCAAGTAGACTGGAAAGTTAATAAGACACTTGAACATCCGTACCTATTCTTTTCCGAAAATGACATACCAGTACTCCGGCAACGCATAGCTTCTTCCAGTGAGGCTTCAAAAATCATGCAAAAGCTCCAGGTAGAATGCAATCGTCTATTATATACTCCGGTAGGTCATCCACCTCCACAATCTAAGAATCCGAGATACGATGGCGACGGCCAGTACAATTCCTGGATTCGATTGTTGCGCGATGGAATGGTAGAACTTGCTTTCATGTACCAGATGACAAAAGAACAGTGGTATGCAGATAAGGCCTTTGAGTTTGCAGAAGCCTTATGTGATGAACCTAAATGGCTCATCAAAGCCCACGAGTTTCCAATTATTTATGATCGGATATGGCCATGGAATGCACTTAATGACGATGATCAGGTTGTTTTCAACTATGACATCAGAACAGGTGACATTGCATCAGAAATGGCCATGGCATATGACTGGCTCTATTCTGCGCTCAGTAAAAGACAGCGGGATCAGATGCGTGGTGCTATGCTTGAAAAGGCCATACTTTTAGCAAGAAATAATTACGATTACCACTGGTGGTCCACTTCCTATAAATGTAACTGGAATACCATTTGCTGGAGCGGCATGGGTTTAGCATCTATGGCTCTTTTAACAGAAAACCCTGAACTAATCGATGTAGTAATTGAAACTTATAAGAGAAATACGCTATTTCTGAATGAACTTGGAAATGATGGAGGTTGGCAGGAAGGAAGAGGATATTGGGCGTATGGCATGAGGGCTGCGATCTATTATATTGAAGCGATGGACAGATTGTCAGATGGAGTATATAGTCTATATGAACATCCAAAACTTAAAAGCTATCCCGTAGATTTTGCGCTGTATGGACTGACAGGATATTTCGGAGATGGAAAAGGAGATGTGGTAGGATCTACCCATCTGATAAATAAGTTGATAGAAAAAACCAACGATCCTGATGCTGCCTGGTATCGGTCTGAATTAATGGGCAAGGGGAAAGATCTTTTTGATATCATATGGCCTGTCCCGCCAGTCGATCCCATAGAACCTAGCGTGGCCTCCAGACATTTTTCGTCTATTGACTGGGCATTTATGCGGACAGATTTTTTAGACAAAGATCATTTTACAGTTGCGTGCAAAGCAGGGTATAATGATGATCCACATCATGGCCATTTGGACATAGGTCAATTTTCCATTTATTGGAAAGGTCAGTACTTTATCACCGACCATGGCAGAGGTAAGTATGTCTATGATGAAAAGTATTTTAACAATGCGCGTTGGGATTATCCTATCGCTAATAGTGCCGGACATAATGTGGTATATGTCAATGGTGAGCAGCAAATATCTGCCAAGTATAAGGATGAGCCCTGGAAAGAAGGAGTGGGCGGCAAAATTTTAAATTTTAGAACGGCACCTGATTTGGATTATACGTTGATGGATCCCAGCAAGGCCTATCCCGGGAATGAATTGAAATCATGGAAAAGGCATCTGGTTCTGGTGAAGCCAAATGTACTTGTACTTTTGGATGAAGTACATAGCGATGCAAATGCAGAGATAGAAGCCAGGTTTCATCCTGGTGTGAATTTGGAAGTACATCAGAACTTCTCGACACTAAAGGATGATCATGGAAATTTGATGGCCATATTACCATTCAATGGTCAACCTAAAATGGAGTCAGGCAGTCATGCTTATCTACCTGTAAAAAAAGATGCGGAGTTGATTTGGATACCATACATGAGTAGTATTCTTAAAGCTACTAAAACGTCCACCATCATGGGTCATGTCATTGTTCCTGTGGACGATATTGAGCATGCCAGTCAAATTTTAAAGGATATAAGTTTCTCAGATTGTCAGACGAAAAAAAGTAAACGCTTATCTTTCAAGTATCAAAATCAAGATATTGAGTTGACTTTTGAAGAAGGAGAGAATGGACTTGTATTAAAAAAATAAAGATTCACCATTATGCCTGTATTAAAATTTGATGATGTGGAAGCTGAAGTAGTTAGGCCTGGTTTACAGCGTAAAATCATCCACACCGGAGAACTAATGACTGTTTTAATTGACTTTACAGATGGACCCTGGGATGAGAAAGAACCTCCCCATTCTCACCCACATGCTCAGACCTCTTACGTGGCAGAAGGTGAAATCATATTTTATTGTGAAGGCGAAGATGAACAACATCTTAAAAAAGGTGACATGTTCTACGTATATCCCCATAAAAATCATACTGTGAAACTTTTGACCAAACATGTTAGGTTGATTGATAGTTTTTCTCCACTACGAGAAGATTTTTTGTAAGTTCCAAGGACTTAAAACATACATCTCTATTTTAAAATGGAAGCTGTGATTCAATTTCTAGGACGTTTTCACCCCCTAATCGTTCATTTTCCGATTGGGCTACTCATCATTGCCTCCTTTTTTGAAGTGCTTACCTTTGTAGATAGATGGAAGAGTCTGAGAAGCGGTATTGTTCTATTGGTTTATATTGGAACGTTGTCTGCTATTGTTTCTTCTGTCTTTGGATACTTTTTAAGTATTAGCGAAAACTATTCAGGTGAATTGGTTGATTTACACTTCAAACTCGGTATAGCCACCAGCATCTTTTCCATCATCGCCTCTATATTGCTGCTAAATGCATCGAAAACCGGATATAAAAACTTGTGGGGATTCAGGTTAATCTTGTTTGCAACAGTCGTGTGCCCTGAAGTTCCATCGGGTACTAAGTTAATCAAAAGTGGTTAATGGAAATAGATGGAGCATGTTGTAATTGAGATGAAAGACCTCTTCAAAGGTTGGATGGAAAGGAAACGAGCTGACTCCA